>NZ_CP172426.1:0-143271 GCF_044570075.1 Bradyrhizobium sp. YCK136 | reverse complement strand
CCTGGAAATTGAAGCCGTACTCTAACAAAGACCTTCGGATGGCCTCGTCGTCGGCCTCAGGCATCAGCGCGAGCGCACAGACCTCGAAATTTTGGCTGCTGACCGAAACGGTCGCAAACCCGGCCATCAGCAGGAGATTACCGAGTCGCTCGGCCGTAAATCCGGTGCGGTGGGCCATGTGGACGCGTCCCTCCTCGATGGCGCGCGAATGGCCATAGAGCATGTCCAGCGGCCTGATCGGCCCCGCCGGCGAATGATAGGCTATTGCGCCGATCCCATGCTGGGCTATGAAGTGAGCGACCGATTGCAGATCCGGGCTCACGATCAAGGCGAAACCATCGGGCTTGAGGATCTGGTGGAATTGCCGCAATGTAGGGTAGACCTCGTGGGCATACAGGTGCTCGAGCACATGCGATGTCCACACCGCGTTGAAGGACTGAGGCTTGAACGCGCCAGTCAACTCAAGGATCGAGCCGATCACATCTGGTTTGACGCCGGGGTCGATGTCGAATCGGGTTTCTTCCCAATCATGGTTGAGCATCATCCGGGCGATGCGCTGTGCCGTACCGGATCCTGAGCCCGCGTTGAGCAATCGCTTCATCGTGAGAGACCAATCCGTGCCCGCACCGCGCGGTGAAAGGGCCAGATGATAACATTAGCAAACCACAACACAGCCACCAACGAAAGGACATCCTACATAAGATGCGAAAGCGCTGAGCTCAAAGGCAAAGCCCCGCCATGAGCGGGGCTTTCTCAGCGCAGCTTGCAGGTGCCGATTCAGAGCTTCGGCAAGTGCACGTCTCCATCGGTGAAGTGGAGATATTCGACGCCACTGACCACCACCGTCTGGCTGTCTCCGAAGTGCAGCGTGTAGGAGTTCGTCTTCTCGTCGACATCGACCTTGGTGACATCAAAGGAGGAGCGATCGGCGAAATCCACGGTGTCCGAGCCTGCGCCGCCTATAATCGTATCATTTCCGGTGTGGGTCTGAAGATGGAATGTATCGTTGCCATTTCCTCCCTGCAGCGTCGAGTTCGCTCCTGACTCACCATAGACCCAGAAGACGTCATTGCCGTCACCGCCCGCAAAGACATCGCCCTGAACGCCAATTAGCGTATCGTTGCCATCGCCACCGATAAGCGTGCTGTGTCCCGACGATAGATCTCGCAGAATGTCGTTGCCGCTGCCGCCTTCGAGCACCTGAGCGCCGGTGCCCGCCTCAAGATAGTCGTTACCGCTGCCGCCATCCAAAGTGTCGTTGCCGCTGCCACCATAGATACTGTCGTTGCCTGCGCCGCCGAACAGTGAGCTGTTACCGTGTCCGCCGCGGATCGCGTCGTTGCCGCTACCGCCATAGACCGTGTCGTTCCCATAATCATATAGGTTCACGCTATCGGAACCTTTTCCCATGGCGATGAACACATCATTATGCCCGCCAATCACATCGAGCGTCTTGCCGCCAGCGTCGTCGAAAATAATCGCCTTCAGGTTTGGCGTGGTCTCGACGGTGGTCGACTGCGTAATGTCGAGGATCTGAACGCCTGCTGGAACAGCCCCTCCGAACGGTCCAGACTGAAACGCAGCCTTCGAAGTATCCCCAGGATGATCGCTGTACACTCCGCTACGTTCTAACGAGTCGATCAGTGCCGACCTGACGCTCGCCTCAATGTGATTTCCGTTATGGTGGAGAAACTGGTCCAACTCAGTTTTCGTCAGGTAAGATATAGCCATTGGAGGCCCTTTCGGTTTTTATTGAGGACGACGCGATGCTCCGGTTACGTCAAGGCGCTTCACGCTGTGACCATCCAGTCGCCGCGCGCGATTGCGAAGATTAGAAACCCGCAGCATATGTTATGTTCAATGTTAAGATTGTGAGTAGTGCGTGTCAAGGATGAAAGGATCCAACTGGCCGCACTCATTTCACCGAGCTTAGCCTCGCAAGTTCGGCGATCTGCTTGGCGACTCCGGAGGTTTCTGAGCCAACACTGCGGGTCGGGGAGGGATATTGCTATCCCCCAGGAAAGGCTGGATCAGTCCTGTTCTGCGCCTGATGAGATCCCCACCAACACGACCCCTCGCTGAAGGTTGGATAGCTTCTGCAGTGGTTGACCCGCGGCAAATAGTCGCTTTTCCTGTGCAAGAATGGCCCACGAACTACACCGATGTCAGCACGGCACGTGACCAAGCGCGACCAGGTTGCGACGTGCTTGCCCGAAAGAGTCATCGATGCTGAACAATCATGGCACGTGACGGAGTCACTGATTCCCATTGAAGGTCCTTGCGCAACAACCACTTGCCGGCTATCCAGATCATTGAGATGAAGATGTCAAAACGTAATGCAAGGACGATTTCCTCCATTTGCTGCCCAAACACACATTGCGATTGGCGCCCTTCTGCCGTCCGCTTCAGCTGATCATATCGATGGTCAGCAGCCCCTCGGTCTTCTCCGTCTCAGATGGGCGACTTGGGCAATCCCGCCATTCGGGAGGTCTCGGCCGGCAACCCCGTTCCTGCCTAGCTCCAGGATGAAGCGCCTGCTGGGAGTTCAAAACTTGGAGGCTCGCATCATGCTCCACCTGCTTTGTTGCCGTTCAGGCCGGATGATTGCTTTGTGAAAGATGAAAATGCCGATCGAAACTCGATATTCATCTTGAACGCTTTCATTGGTAGCGCTAACAACGGGGCTGTATGATACCTTTGTAGGTTAGCAGACGTCGTTGTATGTTATTTGACAGCACCCGCCACTCAGTTCAAGCCGGCGGCGAGTTACTTTGTCGGAACCCGGCCTAGTCCGAATGAAAAAACATTCTCATCAAGAGATTAAACTGAAACTCGCTCAGGCGGATGAATTGGCTCGAGCAGGCAGCTCCCAGGTCTCGATCTGTGAGGCGCTTGGCGTGAGCGTTATGACGCTCCATCGTTGGCGGAAACTGCCGCTCAGCAAGGACGTGGGGCAATCTTCGGAGGGGCCTAACGCGGGCAGGGATCCTCCTCCTCGTGCTAGCATGGATGAAATGCGTCGTGCGTTGGAAGAGCTCACGGTCGAGAACCGGCGCCTCCGCAAACTTGTCACGGATCTGATGCTTGAGAAGATGACACTCGAAGAGGCTTCGGCACCCAGCTTTGCGTCTGGCCGAGTACACGATCGCTAACCCGAGCTTGTTCATCTCTCGCTCCAAAAGTTGATACGCACTTCGGCTCCGGTCTCCAGCAGATCGGTCGCGAATGTGTGCCGCCGCGCAGCATCGGATCCTTCAATATCCGACCTCTGTGCGCACACTGACGCGCCGAACTGATCTTCCTCCATCTCGACACCGCGGTGATATATCCGGTGCGGAATGGAGCCGGGGTTCGGTTGCAGAAGCCCTCGATGAGAGGAAGATGCTATGGGGCGGTGGCGAGGATATTGCATCTATCGTTGCTAATGTGAACCGATGGAGCGCCCCATGCAAAAGTTGAACGATCTGAGCCGATCCCCGAGCCCACTCGATCCGGACGGCACGCTGATCGCCGTTATCGAACTGAGCCTGTCGAGCTGGCTCGTCGCCGGCATTGTGCCTGGTGTCGAGCGCCAGCCATTGAAGAAGCTCGCGGTCGATGAGAGCGCATTGCTGAAATTGCTGCATCGATGGCGAGATGAAGCGGCGAAGGCTGGGCATCACATCAAACGCATCGCTGTCGCTTTCGAGGCCGGCCGTGACGGCTTCTGGCTGGCGCGCTGGCTCAGGGCACATGATATTGAGGTCCACGTCATTCACGCATCGAGCGTCGCGGTATCGCGCGAGCACCGGCGCGCCAAGACCGATCGGCTCGACACCAGCTTGCTCAAACGCTCTTTTCTCGGCTGGCTGCGCGGCGAGCGTGATCACTGCAAGATGGTGGCGATCCCGACAATCAAGGACGAAGACGCCAAGCGGCCCAACCGCGAGCACGAGAGCCTCGTGGGAGAGCGGAGTCGGATCGTCAACCGAATGAAAGCAGCGTTAATTCGGCTGGGCATCCGCGGCTTCAATCCCAAGCTAAAGAAGGCAGCCGGACGCCTTGAAGATTTGCGCACTCCTGAGGGAGAGCCAATACAGCCCAACATGTTGGCTGAGCTGCGTCGCGACATGGAGCGCCGCCAGCTGATCAATGATCAGATCCGCCAAATCGAGGATGCTCGCCTGGAACGCATCGAGCAAGCGCCCGGTGATGGACCAAACGCCATGGTGCTCCTACTGGCGCGGGTGATCGGGGTTGGCATCGAGACGGCCGCCATGCTGGTGCAGGAGGTGCTGGCGCGAAACATGCGCGATCGACGGGCCGTCGCACGTTATGCCGGCCTCACGGGTTCGCCCGACGAGAGTGGATAAAACGGCGAGAGAAAGGGCTGGCCCGTTCCGGCAACGCTCGGGTTCGACGCGGCATGATCCAATTGGCGTGGCGATTTCTCATGTTCCAGAAGGACAGCACCTTGGCGCAGTGGTTTCGAGGCCGCACTGAGAGCACCCGCGGCACTCGCAAGACCATGATCGTGGCCTTGGCGCGCAAGCTTCTGATCGCCCTGTGGCGGCTGGTGCGCGAGGGCGTGGTACCGGACGGCGTCGTTCTGCGCCCGGCGCAATGAACGGAGGTCACTGAAGGCACCCGACAGTTTCGGCCCACTCCGTCCGCTTGTGACGGGCCGCCGATGACGGTTCGAGGTGGCGGGGTCCCGAGTTGCCCCATGGCTGTCATGCCGAGAGGAAGAATGGGTCCGCCGCCTCGGAGCTTCGCTGCCGATGCGCATGACTGCATCATGGTTCGGGTCTGCGTATTCCAGCGATGGTGATCAGGTGTTCCAGACGATGGTGATCACGGATTCCAGATGATCGTGATCAGGCGCGGAGGCGAACACAACTGACGGGCTTATGTGTGCTGGAAATAGTCTCCTCGTCAAGATTGGCGGGTTGGTTTGGAGATCGTCCCGGCGGTCCATGGGAGGGCCCCGTGCGCGGCGCGGAGTGCCCCCACGAGCGACGTAGCGACGCGCGCGGGAGGGGCCTGTGGGCCGGCGGGGCGATCGTGCGCGAGGTGCTCACGGTTTTTTCTTTTCGCCAGCCTGACGCCGTAGACTGTCGCCTTTGAGCTCGATGCGGTGCGCATTGTGAATGATGCGGTCCAATATCGCATCGCCGAGGGTGGGATCGCCGAACACGACAGAGTACCCCTATTTTGGAAGCGTCTTATGCAGCTTGATCAGATTCTCGGCTTGGCCGCGCGCGCAATACAGGCTGTCGTAGATCCACTCGGCCGAGCCGACATCGAGGCTGGTGACGACGAAGCGGATGTCGAGGCCGAGCATCGTCGCCTCAATACGGGCGACAGTGCGCCGTTCGCGATCCCAGGACTTTGCCTTGTGGCGCGTCTCGGTATAGCCACGCAGAACCGGCAGGTTCTCGATGGCGCGTCGCGTGCGGATGTCGTCGGCGACCTCGTCGACTTTTCTGGCGAGAGGCTTGGTGCCGGACAGACCGAAGATGTAGTCGATGCCGTTGGTCTCGCACCACGCCATGGCCTCCGGCCGGGCATAGTGCCCGTCGCCACGGAACGTAATTTGCGTGTTGTGCCACCGCGTCCGGATATGCCGTACCAGGCGGCGCAGATGGGCACGCACCTCGACGCCGCCCGGCGTCTTGCCGGGCCGCAGCACGACGGCCACGGGCCGGCTCTTCTCCGTGTCGTAGACGTGGATCGGCAGGAAGCAGCGTTCGTCATAATGAGCGTTGAACAGCGAGAGCTGCTGATGGCCGTGGACGACGTCGCAGGTATCATCGATGTCGAGCGTGACGGATGCCGGCTCGCGCGGGTAGCTATCCATCCATGCGTCGACCAAAGTGTAGGTCAGCCGGATCACGTCGCGCAGGCGCGGAGCATTCTCCAGCCGCGACAGCGTCGGCTGGGAACACAAATCCCGGCCCGTGTCCGGCAGCCGACCGCAGGCCAGTTTGAATGCCGGATCGGACCGCAGATGATCGAGGTCGTCGGCGTCCTCGTAGCCGCAGCAGATCGCGAACATGCGAGCGCGGAACATATCGACCAGGCTGTGCACGACCCGCGTCGGATCGCGCCGATCCGGGAACACCCGGGCCAAATTGTCGGCCAAACCGAGACGCCGCTCGGCCATCGCCAGAAGCATCACGCCCCCGTTCGAGGTTAGGCGCCCACCATCGAAGGCAGCTGTGACTTTCTTGGCGTGAACGGCTGGAAACGAGAAGGGCGGAATCGTATCGTCGGTCATGGCGGGCGTGGCGTTCGCGGTTGGAGGTGATGGGGTTGGCTTCGCAACCGAATCCTACGCCGCATCAGCGCTTTACCCCTCAGGCGCACTCTTACGAATAAGACGGGTTAAGTTGAAGAAAGATTGAGTGACTCCCGATCATTTCTGTGCCGAAACGTGGAGTCGCGGTCGTGCCGCGTCCAAAGAAACCGGCGCGAGCGGCCTATTAGACGCGGTAGGTGATCCGAAACGAGACTATCAAGCATGAAGAGATCGAGCGCGAGGCAGAGGTTTTATTTGTGTTGAATTCTTGCTTCTCGATAGTGGTCTGAAATCGTATCATCGGTCATGGCGGGCGTGGCGTTCGCGGTTGAAGGTGATGGGGTGGCTTCGCAACCGAATCCTACGCCGCATCAGCGCTTTACACCACGCTCGCCAGCCTCTCAGGCGCCCTCTCGCGAATAAGACGGGCTAGCGCGAGTTGAAAGGCGGGTGACTTAAGAATTTGATGCGCGCTCCTGAAGGACTCTTAGAACATTGATTGCTGCCGTATGTCATCAGAGCTGGCCCCGGTTGTTTGGACAGCGCCCCGCTGGATTTAAGTGGATTCCTGCCGGGTTATGCTGAACGCGGGGCTTTACGGTTTTGTCGTTGCGTCGGGAGGGCGTAGCCCGACCAGAGCGACGACAAAACCGTCGGCGACGGTCATGCGGCCATCACCATAGCTTGCGTGCCGAAGTAAGCCTCGTCGGGCGTGCGCCCGTCAAGGCTCGAGTGAGGGCGTCCCTGATTGTAGAAGGCCAGATACTTGGCAATTGACGCTCGCGCCTCGGACACGCTGTCGTAGGCGCGGAGATAAACTTCTTCGTATTTGACCGTGCGCCAGAGCCGCTCGACAAACACGTTGTCGCGCCAGGCGCCCTTGCCGTCCATGCTGATGGCGATCTTCGCGTCCAGCAGCACATCGGTGAACTCGAGGCTGGTGAACTGGCTGCCCTGATCCGTGTTGAAAATCTCGGGCCTGCCGTGCTTCGCCAACGCCTCCTGGACCGCTTCGACGCAGAAGGCCGCCTCCATTGTGATCGAGACGCGATGGGCCAGGACCCGTCGGCTGAACACATCGACGACCGCCGCGAGATAGACGAAGCCACGCCGCATCGGAATGTAGGTGATGTCCATTGCCCACGCATGGCCGGGCCGCTCGATCTTCAATCCGCGCAACAGGTACGGGTAGATCTTGTGACCCGGAGCCGGCTTGCTCGTGTTCGGGCGACGATAGACCGCCTCGATCCGCATGCGCTTCATCAGCGTCGCGATGTGGCGGCGACCGGCGTATACGCCCTCCCGCCGCAGCAACGATCGCAGCATACGCGCTCCCGCGAAGGGATAATCGAGATGCAGCTCATCGAGCCGACGCATCAAGGCAAGGTCCTCGGCCGAAACTGGCCGAGGTTCATAGTAGACCGTGCTGCGAGCCAGCTTCAGGACCTTCGCCTGGCGCACGATAGAAAGATCATGATCGCGGTCGATCATCGCTTTGCGCTCAGCAGGCCCGCCTTGGTGAGCGCGCCGGACAAAAAATCGTTTTCCAACGCCAGCTCGCCGATCTTGGCATGTAACGCCTTCAAATCGACCGGCGTCTCGGCCGATGTCTTGTCATGCCCAAACACGCCGGCGGCGCCTTCCAGGAGCTGGTTTTTCCAGATCGTGATCTGGTTCGGATGAACATCAAACAGTTGCGCCAGCTCCGCCAGTGTCTTGTCGCCTTTGACCGCAGCCAAAGCAACCTTCGCCTTGAATGCCGGAGAATGCGTCCGGCGGCTCTTCTTCGTCATCTTCGCTCCTGATTCGCAGCAAGAATCCTCGCCGCTGTCAGGCAGAAAATCCACTCAAGCTACTGTCCGAATTTGCGGGGCCAGCTCTGTCTTTGATGCCAAAGGCGCGATCATCGTTGCGAAAATCGATGCGAGCAAAGCGAGTGATATGACCTGCATCCATACTATGGACGCATGCTCTCCTTGCTCGTACACGCGCACGAGACTTGCAATTATGCCGGGCAAGCGGCATTCCACACCCGGTGATATTAGCGGCTTCATGGTATCAGACCTTCTACGGTCAGCTGATCGAAGCCCGTCGATCGAGCTCATCAAGACCCTATGCGATTGCATAAATGCAGGCAAGACACACTAGCCATCCAACAATCAAACAGGAAAGGCCGAACCAGAAACCCCGTTGATAAACCGCCTCAGCGAACAGAACGACAAAAGAAATTGCAGCGATTGGACCAAGGAAAACGGTTGTCTTTGTGGCGTCCATCTTTGCCTGAGGGTCATTTCCGGTTGCAAGAGAATGAAGCGCGAAAAGCGGCAGAATGGGCGCCGCCCCAAGGCGTCCAGCGACCGAGTCGGCTCCAATATAGGAAAAAGCTACAAAGAGTACGAGGAGGACGAAGAATATCACCACTCTAACGTACCACTCCTTCCAATTCTGGAGGAATTCCCACAACGTCTTCGACCCGCGCAATGCTGAGCGCCGCTCTCGCTTTACCCAAAGCCAGCGCGTGAGTGCCAATGCGATCATCAGACAGACGACCACGAACGCCGGCTGCCATTCGCTAGATATCTCGATGTCCAAAAGGAAGACGAGCGCCCACAGAACCAAACCCAAGACCAACAGCATCAATGGAGTCAATACTATCCCGAACAACCGCCAACCCCTTTGGATTGCCGTGATATAGAGAAAGCATAATATTCCGTTCACGGCGATCATTGGAATCATCGGCGGCGAGAGCACGATGCTCTTTGATGACGCTACGAAGAGACCGATCCCATTGAGTGCTGGGAAGGTGAGAAGCATCCCTGCAGCCCAGCGGAAGCGAATGCTTTGCGCTGCGAACAGGATCAGCAAAAATAAGACGGGTCCGATAAGGACTTTTGCGGTTGAGGCGATCACGATCCAATCCTCCCAATCTCAAAAACAGCACTATTAACACGACTGCCGGCTGTTCTCGTCTAATGCGGTACAATTTATCCAGTTTTCCGTTGCTCGATACCGGTCATGCACAACGCATGATCGGTACAGAGCAACGGAGGTGATGTTCTATGATCTTGTCCATCGCGGAAGCTTGGCCGCATTCCATCGAAACTGGCGCCGTAATGTTGGTGATAATTTTGGGCGTGCTGGCTACGTGGTCGCAAACACCCGGTGCACCGCGGTATTCCTCGTTCCTGTTTTACGGATTCGGCACAATCGTCACCGTGGGAAGTATCTTGGTCTGCATCGCGACAAAAGGAAGCTATCTGGTTAGTCAATGAATAGAAGGCCTCGTTTTCGACGAGGCCTTTTTCTAGCTAAGTGAATTGTGGGCGGCACCATATGATGCAGGCGCACGAATCTACGTTGGCCCAAAAAGACATGCGGAAAAAATTCAAATCGAAAAGGAAGATTGCGCCGAGAACTGTTGAACCGCGAAGAGCGCGGCGTGCGCTCATGCGACACTGATCGCGCAGCGTTGACCCTTCGGTCGACTGGCCGCGCGACAAGCCGACAACTGTTTGCTCTAGCGCCGTTTACTTATTGACTCGTCAATCTGTTGCTGAAGGCGAGTCATGGTCTGAGCGAGGCGGCCATCGATCGAAGCCAATTCCTGGTTAGTTGCAGCTATTTGGCCAGTTACTTCATTTATTTTACTTCCTGCAGTCTCGATTTCGTCTGCCAATCCGCGATTAGCGGTTTGAAGTTCGTCGATGTTGCGTTGGTCAAACCGACGTCGAACTCTCAAGTCGAGGTAGATTCCGATCCACTTTTCAGCAAGGCTAGTGTACGCGCTCGTCCGATCTGAGATGTTGCCGATCAGAGAGTCGAAGCTTTCTCGGGGAACATAAAAGCTCGAGAAACCCAATCCATCTCGACCTTCCACAAATCTCTGCGCGACCTGATCTAAGGTTAGCTCCGTTTGCCTATTTTGTGCGCTTGTTAAAGAAGCGTCGTGAGAGGCTCTGAGCTGACGAAAGTAAGATGCTGCTTGGGCGCTTGTCGGATATCTGAACTAAAAATCGACGGCCCTGCTTGCGAACCGAAGAGGCCAAAAGAGCTCGCCATTCCGAAGCTGACTTTCATAAGTCGATAGGTCACTGGTGGATATCTTGTAAATGAAGCGCTTCGCCAAATCTTCGTCGAGAGAAGATACGTTTGGTGTCTCGGCATCTAGTACCCGGAATCAGAGCTGAGTGATACGGCGGCCTTTGAAACGGCGTTGACGGACCTTTTTCTTGGTCCAGACGAAGGGCTCGGCTCTGTCGTTGTATGCGTTGACGTAGGCATCGATGTGTTCCTGAAGCTGCTTGAGGCTCGTGAAGGAGGTGCCGCTGAGCGACTGCCCCTGCAAGATGGAAAACCATACTTCGACCTGATTGAGCCATGACGCACTTGTCGGCGTGAAATGAAATTGCACGTTGGGGTGGGCCTTGAGCCAGTCCTCGTTCTTTTTATGGGTGTTGAGGTTGTCGAGGATGACGTGAAGCTTGCGGTTCGGAAAAGCCGCGGTGACGCTGTTCATGAAATCGAGAAACTCGACGCGGCGCCGGCGTTTTGAATGGGTCGCGATGATCTTTCCGGTGGCGACTTCGAGCGCCGCAAACAATGTTGTGGTGCCATGCCGCTTGTAATCGTGGCTTTGGCCGGTCAAGGCGCGGCCATTGGGCAACTTCAGATAACCCTGCGCTCGCTCCAAAGCCTGGATCGAGGGCTTCTCGTCCACGCACAGCACAATGGCCTTCGCCGGCGGCGCGACATAGAGGCCGACAACATCGGCGGCTTGGCCGTAAAGTTCGGGTCGTTGCTCTCGCACCAGGACTTGCGAGCCACCAGGTCAATCTTGTGGCTGCGCAGGAACCGCCAGACATATTGGACATCGACATCGCCCAGCGCCTCGGCCAGCAGGGGGCCGGTCCAGCGCGCAAACCCTTGCGGTGGCGGCTTATCCAGCAGCTTCAGAATCCGCTTGTCGGTCGTCTTCGTATAGATCGGCTGCTTGCCAGGCCGCGGCTTGTCTTGCAGCCCTTCAAGGCCATGGTCGGCATAGCGATGCCGCCAAAGGCTGACAATCCGCGGCTGGACCCCAACTTCCTTGGCGATCGACCGGGTGCTGCGCCCATCCGCCGCCAACAGAACTATCCGCGCCCGCTTCAAATCGCGCTGCAACGTCACCGGTGAGCGACAGCACGCCTCAAGCACCTTGCGATCTTTCCTCGAAAGGTGGACTTCTCTTGCTTCGGGCATCATCCCGACCTTGAATCACGACTCACGTTCCAAGAAACGTGGGTACTAGGGAATGGAAAAAAAGAAACTCGCGTGCAGCTTTCGCATCGAGGTCTGCTAGTGGACCAACTATCCTCCCAGCAACAAGCGAAACCTGCCTAATTTGACCGTTCCAGCTGGGATGGCTTGTCGTGAATTGAAAGGGCAGATAATTACGAACGCCGAAGGAAGTTACGTCGATCTGCCTGGCTTGAATGAACAGTCCCTCACCCTTCGCCTTCGGCTGACCGTGATAAGCGATGTATCCGTTTGGCGTGAACCGAACAACGTCACCTTTGAATGTGATCTTACCCGCTTCCAAATGAATCGGCATGTCGATGACAATTTCGCGGCCATCGAAGATGATCTCTTCTACGTTGGTCAGTGGAGAATCGGGATTTCTTGCAAGATCGCGAAATCGATCCCTGTCGATCTGCAGGCGATCACCAGTGATGTAGTAAATCTTGAGATCCTTGCTGGATCCCTCCAATTGAGTAATGACTGGGTCGTTATGTTCGTTCCAAGCCGCGACGGGGTCATCGACTTGAACAGAATTGACAATGGGCGCTGAACAAATGTTCTCAGCTGCCGCTCGATCTGCTCGACTCACGATGAGCAAGGCCATCAAGGCGATAGCGCGACGCACAGTAAACCTTCCGCGGAACATCAATGCCCCCCGTCCAGGAAAATGCATACAGCCGATCTACTCAGCGTAGCAAAATTTTCAATGTGGTATCTGTGATCGAACCATACAACGTCGAGCGAGTCAATTTAAAGGCGCGATACTGGTATTGAGGTTTCGCACTTGCATCAAAGCGCTTGAGTAACCGCCCTGTCTCATTGCGTGCCAACCTAGGGGGTCAGTTGCGCCTAGTGTGCAGCTAAGCCTTCGCAATCCAGATGGATAAGCGGCATGCGTCGAGCTCCAGGGGTGACGCGACGGGTCTCTACTACTTGATGCCAAATAGGACGTCCTCAGCGAAATACTCAAAATTGTCGGCGGTGTGCCTGGCAACATTGGAGCGCGCGCGAGCGAGTTGCTCCGCATTTGAGACGCCGTAGTCAGGCTTGCCGTCTCCTGTCACGTCGCTATCTACGGTGGGATTGAACGTCGATTGGTGGGAGATCTCGTGAACGATTGTGCCGCCCCGAGAGTCGGCCCCGCTTTTTGCTAGATTAAAAAAGCCAACCTCAAAGAAGATTTCGGTGAACGAGCCCTTGGGAACGAACGCCAAGTGAAATGGACCCGCGGAGCGGGACCGGTTGAACCGGTTTGTTAGTTGGAAACGGATCGCTCCTGATCCCTTTCTATCACGCAGCCAGAGACTCTGTCTGCTGGAATTGCTGTGGGCATGTGGTCAACGCGTCAGCGTTGTCCACCATGTCCACAGCCTGCGCGGCCTGCATCCGTTCGCGCCAGACCGCCATCGGCGTGCGATAGCCGAGGGACTGATGAAGGCGACGATCGTTGTAGAAGGCGATCCAGCTCGCGATCCCTGCCTTGGCCTCGCGGCCGTCGGCATAGCCCTTGAGATAGATGTCCTCATGCTTGAGCGACCGCCACAGCCGCTCGATGAAGACATTGTCCATCCAACGACCGCGGCCATCCACGGAGATCTTGATCCCTGCGCCCACCAACGCGCCGGTGAAGGCCACGCTGGTGAACTGGCTGCCCTGGTCGGTGTTGAAAATCTCCGGCGTGCCGTACGTCGCCAGCGCCTCTTCCAGAGCCGCCACGCAGAACGAGACGTCCATCGTATTCGACAACCGCCACGCCAGAACCGCACGGCTCGCCCAGTCGATGATGGCGACGAGATAGAGAAAGCCGCGGCCGATGGGCAGATACGTGATGTCGGCCGCCCACACCTGGTTCGGCCGGTCGATCGTCATGTTGCGCAGCAGATAGGGATAGATCTTGTGGCCCGGCGCCGGCTTTGTCGTGTTCGGCTTCGGTCCCAGCGCCGCGATGCCCATCTTGCGCATCAACCGCTGCACGCGCTTGCGATTGACCTGAAGCCCCTCAGCCTTCAGCATCGCGGTCATTCGCCGCGAGCCCAGGAATGGCCAGGCGGTGAACAGCTCGTCGATCCGCTGCATCAGGGCAAGGTCGTTGTCGTTGGCCGGCTGTGGCGGCCGGTAGACCCCAGAACGGGCGATGCCAAGCAACATGCATTGCCGGCGGATCGACAGCGCCTGGTCGGCGCGATCGAGCATTCCTCGACGGTCCGGCGTGCTCATCTTCCGGACCTCCGCGCTAAAAAATCGCGCTCGACTGTCAGTTGTCCAATCTTGGCGTGCAGCTTCTCGATCTCGCGTTCGCGCGTTTCCTCGCTCTCGCGCCCGACACCCGCGTCAAAAGCCCGGGCCGCCTGGTCCAGCAGCTGCTTCTTCCAGGCATAGATCTGGTTCGGGTGAACCTCATAGCGCTGGGCCAGATCGGCCACCGTCGCCTGCTCCCGCACCGCTTCCAGCGCGATCTTTGCCTTCAACGCCGCGTCGATCTTCCGTCGTGTCTTCTTCGTCATCATGCCCTCCGTCTATCAAACGGAGCGGCCCTTTTCCAACTTAGCCTCTGGTCCCAAAACCGGGGTCCATTTCAAAGGCTGGTCCTCTGTTCGGCATCGTCTTATTGGGACACCAAAAAGTCTTCATAGTTAGGAAGCCCTCGACCTCAGTATAAGCTTGTTTGAGTTTTGGATCGTTGTCGCCGTCTGAGCCGCCGAACCAGCGCTTAAATTTGCTACCAATACTCGAATTTGGTGGAGGCAAGCTGTTGCTCGCAGCTTTCAGCAGCGCGCGAGCCTCGTCCATCGCGGCAGCAATTATAGCCAACTGCGACGGTTGACATGCTACGCGGTATTCATCGAGGGGCGCTGCAAGCGCCTTCACCGAGATCAACAAAATTGTAGCGCTGATGCAAGCCGTCGCAGTTTTAGCAGAGGTAAACATCATGCATTTCTCCAGAGTGCAAAATACTCAGCAGCAAAGGACTAGGATCCGGGGTGGGGCGGTTAATCGATCCTCTCAGGTTCATCGCATGCTCGGCTCGTCGGCGGAGCGCAACGGACTGCTTCTAAGCTCTCTGCTGTGGATAGTTGCCACTTACCCCGTCTAGGTGACGGTTTCTTTCGACTCACTTCAGCCTCAATTAGCTGAATCTATTTCGCATGGATCGCCGCTCCTTCTTGCTCTTACCGCTTATTTTTCTCGTGCCTGAGCAGCAGGCCGAGACGTGGACGATCGCGTACCGCAACGGGCAGTACTGCAATCATTGTCGCGGACCATTTGTAAGAACAGGCTACCTCGTCAGGGTGTGGAGACACCACGATAATTTCCTATACTGCTCCGAGATGGAGGCTCGTTTAGGACATGTTCGGCGCACCAAAACGCTTCAAGGTTGAGAGCCACCGCCTCCCTCCTTGGATCCATCACCGATGCCAATGCTGCGGGCGAAAAAACACGGCTGCGGACCACCTCATTGTATGGACGCGAGAGGGGAACCGGCGTTGGTGGTACTGCTCTGAACTGTGCGCCAAAATTGGCAAGCCACCGCTTCCAGAGGAATTGCAGATACGTGGCTAGCCAATGACTAGCAATTCTTCAAAATTCGGTAAGCTATTGAAATCATTGGTAGCGGGGGAGGGACTCGAACCCCCGACCCCAGGATTATGATTCCTGCGCTCGCCTATCTCGTCCTTTCATCGCCTCGCGTATCGTCGCGCCGGTCTGCAACGACTCCCTGCTCTGCGCCCACGCTCCGGATTTTCGCAAGCTCCGACAGCTCGCTTTTCAACGTATGCCGGCGGGTTTCGACTGCGGGCATATCCTTGACGAATTGCCGAACCTGGCGAGCCAACTCGCGATCTGCTGCCGCTCCAGAACGCTGCAGCTCCGCGGCATAGTCTAGATATCGCCGCCGAATGGCGTCCTGACGTGATTCAATCTTTTCCTCCCAGGGATGTTTGGCGGTTCTGCCGCCCCTCACCTCCGAAAGCACCTCCTTACGGGCGAGCCGATCGACATCGGGCGTGATCTTTCGCTTGCGTAAACCAAGCACCGCTCCGCGATCGGCCTTTCGAACTCGTCCGCGGGTTCGCCTCGGCGTTGCCTCCGCCGCGATCCCGCGCAGCCGGAGCTCGCCGGCAAACCGTTCTCGCCAGGCCTGAAGATCCGCTTTGCGGGGGCTGAGGCGTTTGCCGTCATGGCCCAAAGACCGAACGGTCAAGTGCACGTGGGGATGCTTGTCATCGAGGTGCTGGACGAAGACGTAGTCGTGGTTGTCCCCGAACGTCTCGATGGCAAATGCCCGAGCTGAATCCTTAACCGCAATGGCATCGGTACCAGCCGGCATCGATAGAATGATGTTGATCGAAAGCAATCCATCACGGCGGCGCTTGTCGAGGCCGGCATCATCCTCCCAGCGTTGCTGCAGATCTTTCAATCCGGAACGACCCGCCAGCGTCGCGCCCTGCTCAGTTTCCGCATCGAGCTCGCCGTTTCGCGTGATGTAGGCCAGGTGCGATTTGAGATGCGCCACGTCCTTGGTACGACCGGTGATCTTGACCATCACCTCGGGCGCTCGGCGCACGATGCGTTCGAGCTTTGCACGCATCGCCGGCGTAAGACGGCCTGGAGCGGCCGGATCGGGGATATCCCACTCGGCCCGCCGTGGGCGCCGATTGGGCGTTTCCCAAACATACGAGATCGGCGGAAGTTCGGAGTCCAGGTCGGCTGGCCGCGGCGAGCGACGGCTCATCGCGGTCCATCCCAATAATCCGCGTTGCCGTGCAGCGCACTACGCAATTGCGCGAGCTCTCTTTCGATGACCAATTTGGCTTCTTGAATTACCGACAAATCGGGCTCAACCGCCCTGCCCTGTAGCACACTGGTGTTTGCGGCCCGCGCGATCTGGTTGATGTTGCCGCCGATCCGATTGAGCTCGCGAACGATCGCGCGAAGCGCGTCATGCTCGTGCGGGGAATGCTGCACCGGCGACCCCAATCGCGAGCGCACCAGCGCGACGATCCAGCCGGTTCGGGTCATGCCGCGCTGATGTGAGACCTCCGCCAGCTGCCGCATCTCGCTCTCGCGAAATCGCACCGTCACCTTTTCCGGCCGTCCGACCGGCAACGCCAAGATGCGCGGCGCTGGTGCAGCTAGTGCATCAGCAATGAGACGCCGCAGCAGCGCAGACTTACCGCCCTGGGTAGCTGCAAAAGCTGAGAATTCTGCAGCGACTTCGTCGGAGACACGAAGCGAGATCAGAGCCATGCACTCCAATCCCAATCGCGATGTAATACATCGCTGGCGCGAAGCCTATCCTGCACTAGAAAGTGCGAATCCTTCGACCCCCTCCATGTTGGTTCAAACCAACGGGCTCGGCAGTCAAATCTCGGGCGGTGCTGGACGTGAGATCCAACACGGTCGCCGATCGATGCGGAGAATTCCTCCGGGAATGACGAAGCCGTCGCCCCTAATCCTTGTTCTCCACGAAACCCGCGCGTCCAGATCGGCAACATTGGCATCGAGCATGTGGACCGCGGCTTTCCAGCAGCCTCCGGCCTCTCTACGGCGCTGTGGAAGGCGCGTTCGGCCTCCGGCTGCTGCGCTAACGCGCCATCCTTCGGATGGGAAATCCGCTCCGCCGGCGCACCAACTGTAGCAGCGTTTCTGCGGAGGCTGTTCAAGACAAGCTTCATGCGAACAGTATCTCTTCGATTGTAACCGTCGATGCCGGAACCTCTTCCGCCTCTTCTGTACCATCGATCAGCAGCACGGCATGGCGTGAGCCTCGAGACGCGAGTCGATCGATCAGAAGACAGCCCATGCGATCTTGGTGACGCACTCTGATCGTCAGCGATGGGCTCATTCGCGCATTCCGATCGGCCAAGGAGTTGAGAGGTTTCTCCGCGATCGCGGTTACACCGTCTCTCTCGCTGGGTCGCAATGCCACTGGCGATGCGATCGGGCTTCGTCCGGCTTGAGCTCCAGGCGGCCCTTCGCCATCAGCAGGGGAGCCGCGGACTTCGCTGCGAATTTTGCGAGCCAGCTGACGGGCGTGGGCGTCGGTGAAACTCTCCTGTGCTGCGCATAAAGTCTCGACGGCGTGGGGCTGCTCACGCCAAGCCTGATAGAGTTCGTACACAGCACGGATTGATGAGCCGGCAAGCTTCGACTGGAGGAACTCCGGCATGCTCTGGACCGACGCGTAGCGAGATACCCAGTCCCTCGGCTTGCCGAGCTTGCGCGAGATGTCGGATTGGTTGTCACCCTGCTCCAAGCGGTCCGCGACGAACGCTGCAATTTCGGGAGCATCGAGATCGTCGCGCTGAATATTCTCGATCATCTGAACATAACGATCCGCAGAACCAACGGCATGAATGAAAGCCGGGATGTCCCGGAGCCCGGCGCGCTTGGCAGCACGATACCGCCTCGCACCCACGACGATCACATACCGGCCTTCCTCGGTCGCTTGGCGCAGCACGATCGGTTGCAGCACGCCATGCTGACGGACTGATTCCGCGAGCTCCTCGAGTTTCTGTTCGTCGAAACTGCGACGAGGCTGGTCCGGATCTTCGTCAATACGATCGATGGCGATGCAAGTCGGTTGTCCGATTGTGGCGGCACCATCTTCCGCGGCATCGATGAGCTGCTTAAAGCTGAGATCAAGCGCCATGTGCCGGCTCGTCCATTTGCGCGACGATCTTGGCGAGAACCTCGCGGATTTCCCGACCAGCCTCCTGGGCAGAGCGGCGCTTCAGCTTCCAGACCGGCAGGCGTTCGGCAACGGCCTCGGCGTAGCCGTCCCTTGCAACGATCTGACCCGGGAACACATATTTGCCCGCCTCGCGCAACAGTTGCTCAAGATGGCTCCTTTGACGGGGCGATTTCGTATTGAAGTTCGAAGGCAGCAACCCGAGGAACTTGGTATCCTGGCGGCCGTAGCGCCTCTGCACGCCGATCACGGTCTGCATCAGACCTTTGACGCCCTTGATCGAATAGTCCTCCAGATAGATGGGAGCCAGCACATGCGACGCCGCCACCAAACAGCCGACACTGCGCAGTCCAAGTGATGGCGGCGTATCGATGACGCAGGCATCGAACTGATCCGACGCGATAGCGAGGTTCTCTTGCAGAGTCGTTATGGCGGCCGCACTGCTGCGATCGAGATCGGTCAGCGAGCTATCGGCCGGCGCGAGCGTTAGGGACTTGTCTTCCCGAGGTACGACACGTATCCCCGGCTTGAACAGATCCGCGGCTAACGTTGAACCGGCGTAGTGCCTCAACGTATCCGACGCATTGCTTTGCGCATCAACGTCGATTACGAGGACGCGGAGATCCGCTTCCGCCATGAACCAAGCCAGATGCACGGCAAGCGTCGTCTTGCCGACCCCGCCCTTTTGATTGTTGATGACAATGGTCTTCATCTTAAGGTCCGAAATGGATCTAACAGTGCGGGAGCCATGTCCTTGTCCATCATGTCCTGGGGGATGTTGGTTTGAACCAACAGACGATTGCGAATCCGGTCACCGGAACGATCCCGGAATTCGTACAGCGAATCCCCTGCCACAAGAGTCAGGTCAGCCCATAGCCATGGAGGGAAATTCTGGCGAAGTGAGCCGGCAATCGTGCTCGTTGCTGAGCGGTCCGCGACCGGTCGCGAGAGGATCGTCACGCGAAGGCGCGGAGACCGCTTGTGGGCTCCGGGAGCGTCGCCGCGGCGGCGCGAGTAGAGCCGTCCCCGAAGGAGCTCGCCCAAGCAGGCAAGGCTGTAAGAGCCGCAGGAACTTTGAATTAGTACCCACTTTTCTTGGAACGTGAGTCGTGATTCAAGGTCGGGATGATACCCGAAGCAAGAGAAGTCCACCTTTCGAGGAAAGATCGCAAGGTGCTTGAGGCGTGCTGTCGCTCACCGGTGACGTTGCAGCGCGATTTGAAGCGGGCGCGGATAGTTCTGTTGGCGGCGGATGGGCGCAGCACCCGGTCGATCGCCAAGGAAGTTGGGGTCCAGCCGCGGATTGTCAGCCTTTGGCGGCATCGCTATGCCGACCATGGCCTTGAAGGGCTGCAAGACAAGCCGCGGCCTGGCAAGCAGCCGATCTATACGAAGACGACCGACAAGCGGATTCTGAAGCTGCTGGATAAGCCGCCACCGCAAGGGTTTGCGCGCTGGACCGGCCCCCTGCTGGCCGAGGCGCTGGGCGATGTCGATGTCCAATATGTCTGGCGGTTCCTGCGCAGCCACAAGATTGACCTGGTGGCTCGCAAGTCCTGGTGCGAGAGCAACGACCCGAACTTTACGGCCAAAGCCGCCGATGTTGTCGGCCTCTATGTCGCGCCGCCGGCGAAGGCCATTGTGCTGTGCGTGGACGAGAAGCCCTCGATCCAGGCTTTGGAGCGAGCGCAGGGTTATCTGAAGTTGCCCAATGGCCGCGCCTTGACCGGCCAAAGCCACGATTACAAGCGGCATGGCACCACAACATTGTTTGCGGCGCTCGAAGTCGCCACCGGAAAGATCATCGCGACCCATTCAAAACGCCGGCGCCGCGTCGAGTTTCTCGATTTCATGAACAGCGTCACCGCGGCTTTTCCGAACCGCAAGCTTCACGTCATCCTCGACAACCTCAACACCCATAAAAAGAACGAGGACTGGCTCAAGGCCCACCCCAACGTGCAATTTCATTTCACGCCGACAAGTGCGTCATGGCTCAATCAGGTCGAAGTATGGTTTTCCATCTTGCAGGGGCAGTCGCTCAGCGGCACCTCCTTCACGAGCCTCAAGCAGCTTCAGGAACACATCGATGCCTACGTCAACGCATACAACGACAGAGCCGAGCCCTTCGTCTGGACCAAGAAAAAGGTCCGTCAACGCCGTTTCAAAGGCCGCCGTATCACTCAGCTCTGATTCCGGGTATTAGAGCCGATCTCTTTCGGGCGGCTGTTCTGATCAAGACTGGCGCAATTGCAAGCCAGGAATTGCGACGCGCGTCCGATGGCGAAGTCTCCATCGAGGAGAGATTCAATCCGACAAATAAGACGGGGGTGCGGCATTCTCCGGCCCGATGGACCTATTGATAAAGTGAATCGATCTGCCCGGTCGATTCATAAAACTCATTGGACGGCGCTTCCCTCCGAAGCGAGAATCTGTCCGTGCCGAAACCCGAACCAGAACCGCTTCATCTGCGCCACATCGAAGCCGCGCACAATATGCGGCGGTTCTATGCGCTATCCACCCAGCCCACCTTATTCGGAGATCCGCAATTGGGGCCGCATCGGCACGAGTGGCAAAACCATGGTGCAGACCTTCGATAGTAGTGCGGAGGCGATCGAAGCATTCGTACGGCTGGAGCGTGCGAAGCGGAGGCGCGGTTACGCTGTCATGGACGAAAAACCGCCTTAGGCTGACATTCTTTCGAGGATTACGGCTCTGCCTGTGATGGCGGCGCTATCTGGTCCACGGCCTTGACGAGCAAGATTGAAAGAAGACGGAGCTCGTCCATGACGACTGCCAATGAGATCGCCGAAAAAAATTGCACCGAGAACGACCTGACAAAGGCTCAGGCGAAAACCATCGTCGATAGCGTTTGCAACGCGGGCACTGATGCGGCGTGAGCGGAGCCGAGCGAGCCTTCCCGGGTTCGGCAAGTTCAAGGCCAAGGACAGCCCCGCTCGTGAGGGGCGCAATCCATCGACCGTCGCAACGATTGCAATCGCAGCTTCCAGGAAGCTGCCTTTGCGAAGGCCAAAGCCCATCAAAGATGGTCTGAACGCAGGAGCGGACCGTAATGAAGGTGCATCGCAAGATGCAAGAGGACGGGGCTTATGCCCGCTCCTCGGCTGCGAGCGCTTTGTTGCGTTGGCGGATGAGTTCGGCCAATTCGACTTCGAGCGCCATGCGCTCCGCCGGCGTGAACAGGCATTCGCGCAGCTCGGCGCGCAATTCTTCAATGGTGTCGACGATCATGATCGCATCTCCGGTAGAAGGGAGCGGGCCCCGCCTTGCGGCGGAGCCGATTTCCTGGAGCTTCAGTCCCGGTTCGGCCGAGACCAGATCAGTTGCAGGCCTTCCGCACCTTCGACTTCGATCAGGGTGGCGTAGATCGGAGCCGGGAAGCTCGGATCGTCCAGCTTGACGGAGAGGTAGTCGCGCTCGGTGTCCTTGGCGGTCTTCTGCCAGGCGGCGCCCAACTCGGTCTTATGTTGTGCACCACATAATGTGGATTATGCGTAGAGCGGCATTATGCGGAGTGTTGGCCTGTGAGGCTGGATTTCCGCCGGTTTTGGCGGATTTTGCTTCGCATAATGTCGAACACCTTGGGCCGTCGTGATGCATAGTCCGCCTTAAACGGAGGTCGTCTTTGGTCTATGATTGCGGGCGACATGAACATTTAGGCGTAGGCTACAAAGTTGGTCGACAAGAATGACGCTTCGGGGGAAATCGCACGCATTCGACGGCGGTTAGCTGATCTGAATGCAGAGCGGACGGAGCTTGAGCGTGAACTGGAAGCGCTTGAGCAAAAGCCGATCTCCGGTAGCCGTGCGACCGAACGGCACGCTTTTGCCGATGCCGCTGTTACCAACAACTCGTCGTCTCTCGAGAAAATCGAGTTGTTCCGGCGCCTGTTCGCCGGGCGTCCTGATGTTTTCCCGGTGCGATGGGAAAATAGAAAAGCTGGACGCTCCGGTTATTCGCCGGCCTGTTCTAACGAATGGGCGAAAGGAATCTGCGGGAAACCGAAGGTAAAATGTGGGGAATGCCCGCATCAGGCTTTCATTCCTCCTTCCGAGGACATCATCGAAAAGCACCTTCGTGGCGGCGATGCCCGCACCGGTGACTTTGTCGCCGGTGTATATCCATTGCTCCAGGACGAAACATGCTGGTTCCTCGCCGCCGACTTCGACAAGGAGGCGTGGGCGGAGGACGCCGGGGCGCTCCTGCAAACCTGCCGCGGCAGGGGCATTGCTGCCGCTCTCGAGCGGTCTCGATCGGGAAATGGCGGCCATGTCTGGATATTCTTCAGCGAGCCGATCCCGGCGCGGATCGCGCGTCAGATGGGGGCGGCCCTGATCACGGAGACGATGGAGAAACGTCCCGAGATCGGCTTCTCCTCTTATGATCGGTTCTTTCCCAACCAGGATACGATGCCACTTGGTGGCTTCGGCAATCTGATTGCACTTCCCCTCCAACGAAAAGCTCGCGAAGTTGGCAACAGCGTTTTTGTCGACGGAGATCTGCAACCTTACGATGACCAATGGGCGTATCTGTCGTCTCTCCCAAGATTATCAGCTGATGCGGCCTTCGGGATCGCGAACGAGGCGGAACTGTCGGGACGGGTGTTGGGCGTCCGGATGCCGGTCGATGACGAACATGCTGACGAGCCGTGGAAGATGTCGCCGTCACGCCGTAGTGAGCCACGGCGTATCATTGCTGCGATACCACAGCAGATCAGGATCGTGGTCGCTGATCAGGTCTACATCGACAGGACAGAACTTCCGCCGGCCCTGATTGCGCAGTTCGTTCGCTTGGCAGCGTTCCAGAACCCGGAATTCTATCGCGCGCAAGCAATGCGTTTGCCGACATTCGGCAAGCCTCGGATCGTCTCGTGCGCCGAGCTCCATCCGCGACATGTTGCTCTGCCTCGCGGCTGCTTCGACGAAACTGTCGAACTCATTAAGAGTCACGGGGCGGTCGCCATTTTGGACGATCATCGCGAAGATGGAACGGCGCTGCCTGCCGGCGTCTCGTTCCAGGGCGGACTGCGAGGGCCACAATCCCGGGCTTTCGATGCTCTCGTTGCCTACGACAACGGCGTGCTCGCCGCCACGACGGCCTTCGGCAAGACGGTTGTCGCAGCCGCACTCATCGCACATCGCGCCCGCAACGCACTGGTTCTCGTTCATCGCCGGGAACTACTCACTCAATGGGTGGAGCGCCTGAGTTCCTTCTTGAACATCGACCCGAAACAGATCGGCGTTATCGGGGGTGGAAAAAGAAAGCCAACCGGCGTCATCGATGTGGCGCTCATCCAGAGCCTCGTCCGCAATGGAGAGGTCGCTGATATCGTTGCCAATTACGGTCATCTGATTGTCGACGAATGCCATCATCTGTCCGCTGCAAGCTTTGAGCTTGTCGCTCGGCGGTCAAAAGCGCGATACGTCGTCGGCCTGTCCGCGACCGTTGCCCGAAAAGACGGGCATCATCCCATCATCTTCATGCAATGCGGCCCTGTTCGCCATCGGGTCGATGCAAGAGTTCAGGCTGCCGAACGTGGCATTCGTCACCGCGCGCGCGATCGCTCGACGAAATTTGAATTGCCGCCGTCCTTGGCGTTGGCCGAACGCCCGTCAATGCCGACGATCTATGCAGCCCTGGCGCAGGACAGTGGCCGGAATGACCTTATCTTTGATGATGTATTGAAATCGCTTGAAGCCAAGCGTTCGCCCATCGTTCTGACGGAACGAAAAGACCATCTCGATTATCTTCAGCAGAGATTCTCGCCATTCGTGAAAAATCTTGTGGTGCTGCGTGGCGGCATGTCCGCGAAGGATCGCAAGCAGGCCAATACGAAATTGAATGTCTCTGACGATGATGAGCGCCTGATACTCGCAACAGGTCGCTATATCGGCGAAGGCTTCGATGACGCCCGATTAGACACGTTGTTCCTGACGATGCCGATCGCCTGGAAGGGCACCCTGGCGCAGTATGTCGGCCGTCTGCATCGCCAGCATGATGGCAAGAGAGACGTTTTGGTCGTCGACTATGTCGATAATACCGTTCCCGTTTTGGCCCGGATGGCAGCGAAGCGACGGGCGGGTTATCGCGCGCTAGGCTACGTGATCGAGTAGTGGCGCCCCGCTGAGAGCGGAGCGCCCTTGGCCGGTTCATCGCGACCAGATGAGCTTGTGCTCGCCCTTGTCACCCTGAACGAGGGAGGCGTAGACCGGAGCCGTGAAGGACGGATCGTCGAGCTTGAGCGAGAGGTACTCGGCGCCTGTCTCACGGGCGGTCCTGCTCCAGCCGGCGCCGAACTCGACACCGTTGGCGGTGATGCGATAGTCGGGCGCCTTGTCGTTGTCGCGGTCGCAGGGTTTGATGGTAGCCTTGACGTTGAGGGTGAGGGTCTTGATCGTGCCGGCGTAGGCGCCGTTGTCGTCGCGGGTGAAGGTGCCGATCTGAGCCATTGTCGTATCTCCTGAGAGTTGCCCGAAGCCGCCCGATGCGGCCTCGATGGCGGTCGTGAGGCGACGGACCGGACGACTGCACCCTTGGGCCGCAGCGTGAGCGGAGGACGGCGGTAGCCGAGCTTGTTGCCTCGCGAGGAATGCGGCGCAGCCGCAGGGGAAGAAGGTCGGCGGAGCCGTTGCAGGCCAAGTCCGGACCGGCGCCAGAACAGCCCAGAAGAGAGGCCGCCTGGGGGCTTCGCCGGCATTGTCGGCAGAGAACGACGTTGGCGGTCGGCGCCTCTTCAGCACGTTCGGCGCCGCCGGCGCGTCAGCCCTCCGGCAATACGGCCACCATGCTCCGACGCAACGACACACGCCGCGCCCGACGGGTCTCCACGGACACGTCGGGTTCGGATCCAGTGGGCAAAACGCCTATCGCATGGAATGGGATCGAAACCTCCGGTTTGCTCGACGCGCCGGGCGCTCCCGGCGTGAACAAGCAACTCGAAGGAAAACGTGGTGACAAAACGAAAGCGCAGACATCGTCGAAGCGTCGATGTCCGGATCAACTGGCTGCAACCGCATGTCGATGGCTTCAAGGACTGGCTCGCGCAGCGGAAGTACACACCGGCGACAATAACAGAAGTGGCGCGCCTGCTCGCGCTGTGGGCCGATTGGGTCCGCGCGTCCGGCTTCGAAGTCGAAACGCTCGCCGCCGGGTTCGCCGCATCGGCGTCGGTGTTCCGGGGCGGCAAGACAACTCGTGCGCCACAGGGCGCCGCCGCGCTGTTCATCGCCTATCTGCGCGAGAAGAACGTCCTGCCGCCGGAGCGGCAGCCGTCGCTGGAGGAGACCTGGCCATCGCTGGCCGTCCTCGATGCCGCCGGCAGGCTCCGGCAGCAGAAGCCCAATCCCCTGCGTCACCAGCTCTACGTCATGCTGTTCGGGCTGATCGCCGCCACCGGACTGCGCGTCTCGGAGGCGATCGCGCTCAAGCTTGACGACATTGGGCCCGATAGTGTGCTGCACGTCCGCGAGACCAAGTTCCGCAAGAGCCGGCTCGTGCCACTGCATCCGACGGTCATCGAGGCGCTCGGCCGCTATCTCGAGGCGCGCCGCCAACACGCCGGCGCAAGCGATTGGCTGTTCCCATCCGTCCGGCACAGGGCGCTCTGCCCGACGACCGTGAATTACACGTTCCGCTGCGTCTTGCGGCGAGCGGGAATTGCGCCGGAGCGAAGCCAGCAGCCTCGCATCCACGATCTTCGCCATACCTTCGCAACTCGCGTGCTCGAACAATGCGGCGTCGAGCGTGGCGCGGTCGCCCGGCACTTCGTCGCTCTGTCGACCTATCTCGGCCATGTCGACATCCGGAACACCTATTGGTATCTCCAGGCGACGCCGGAGATGATGGCGGATATCGCCTCGGCGGCGGAAATGCTGGTTGGAGGGAGCGTCGCATGACGAAGCTCGCCCCTCTCATCACAGGCTTCCTGCGCGACTACATGCCCCGCCAGCGCGGCTACAGTCCGGAAAGCTGCGAGACCTATGCGTTCAGCTTCAAGCTGTTGTTCGACTTCGCCGCGAAACGGCTCGGCACGCGTCCGTCACGGCTGACGATCGAAGACCTGGACGCGCCGCTGATTGTCGCCTTCCTGGCCCACATCGAACAGGAGCGCGGCAATGGCGCCGCCACGCGCAACCTGCGGCTCGCCGCCATCAAGACGTTCATGCGCTATGTGGAGCACCGGGTGCCCTCCGCCCTGGAGCAGATCGGTCGCGTCCATGCCATCCCGGTCAAGCGCCACGACCAGAAGCTCATCCGCCATCTGACGATGGAGGAGGTTCGCGCGATCCTCAACGCCCCCGATCTTGCGACACGATCCGGCGTGCGCGACCGGGCGATGATGCACCTCTGCTTCGCCGGGGGCTTGCGGGTCTCCGAGCTGGTCGGCGTTCTGACCGAAAACCTATCGCTCCAGCACGGAGCGAGCGTGACGATCCGGGGCAAGGGCCGCAAGGAACGCTGCCTGCCACTCTGGAAGGACACCGCGCGCGACCTTCGCGCCTGGTTGAGCGTCAGGGGAGCAGTCCGCGTGCCGGAGCTGTTCGTCAACGCACAGGATGAGCCGATGACCCGTGCGGGCTTCGAGTACGTGCTCGACAAGCACGTTCGTGCTGCGGCCGAGGCGTGCCCGTCGTTGCGCAGCCGTTCGATCTCTCCGCACCAGCTTCGGCATAGCTGTGCGGTGATCATGCTGCAGGCGACGCACGATATCCGAAAGGTGGCGCTGTGGCTTGGGCATGCCGATATCCGCACAACCGAGGTCTATCTCCGCATGGATCCCTCGGAAAAGCTTGAGGCAGTGGAAGCGGTCGTTCCGCCGGAGCTGCGCCGCGGTCGGTTCAGGGCGCCGGATGCATTGATCGCCTCTTTGTTGGAGAACGCATCTGCGTCCGACACGACGTGAGGCTTCATTATCATGCTCCGGTGACACGCCTTCGGTCCGTTCGGTGCGGCTGCACGATCACGCCGGCCGCATCAGCAAGTTGAGCCTTCTCCCGTTCGATCTTGGAACCGGAGAAGGACTCTCTTGTTGCGCACGAATCTGGTTGGTGCGGTGACGCCGTCATTGGCCTTGGTGATGCCTGTGAGCCGATGCTCTCCTGTGAGGCTGCTTGGGCCCACGTCCATACCGGCCTTTTGCTGGCGGATCACGCGCCACAATACGCTCGCTGCGCTCGCCGACCTTTACCCGCAATGGCTCGTTCGCGATCTTCTTCCCCTGCCGCCAAACGGCGGCATTCCTCGCGAGGCAACAAGATCGCTCAGCCCGCCATCCTCCGCTGACGCTGCAGGCCAAGGCTGCGGGGCGGTCGTTGCGGCGCTCAAAGATCGCCATCAAGGCCGCGATGGTCGCGGGCTTGAAACAGCAACAGGAGATTACCATGGCTCAGATTGGCAC
This sequence comes from Bradyrhizobium sp. YCK136, assembly GCF_044570075.1. Lineage (NCBI taxonomy): Bacteria > Pseudomonadati > Pseudomonadota > Alphaproteobacteria > Hyphomicrobiales > Nitrobacteraceae > Bradyrhizobium > Bradyrhizobium sp. YCK136. The sequence continues at coordinate 115,605 of NZ_CP172426.1, read as the reverse complement.
CTTCACCCGCGCCGAAGATGGCTCGTACACCGGCACCATCAAGACGCTCTTGCTCAACATCAAGGTACGCTTCCTACCGACCGAACCCTCCGACAACGAGAAGGCGCCGGACCTGCGCGTGATGGCCGGCAACGTTGAGATAGGCGCCGCGTGGCAGCGGACCTCGAAAGAGAACACCGTCTATCACTCGGTGAAGCTCGACGACCCGTCCTTCCCGGCGCCGATCTACGCCAACCTCGTCGCGGTCGATGACGGCTACGCGCTCGTCTGGTCGCGCTGACCTGGGCTTGCGGCGTCTCGCCTCGCGCGAGGCGCCGCGGCTCTCCTCAACGATATTATGCGGAGCGCCGCCATCCAAAACCCGCTGAAAAACCTGCGCTCAAATCACGCTACTCCGCATAACGCCACGCTCCGCATAATCGACGTTGCCGGAGTAGATGCGGAAGTGCGGTCCCTTGTCGGAAGGGGTGTCGACGCGGATCAGCTTGGCCTTGACGTTGAGGTTGAGCGTCTTGATCGCGCCGGAGAAGCCATTGCCCGTGGACGTGAAGGTGCCGATGGTAGCCATTGTCTCATTCCCTTGGTTTTCTCGGGCCGCGCCGATCGCGACCTCGATGGCGGTCGTGAGACCGGAGGCGATCGACCTGCACCCAAAGGGCCGAAATGAAATGGAGGGCGGCCGGCAGCGACTTTCTTGGACCGCGAGGAATGGTGCGCAGCGCCAGGTGAAGAAAGTCGAGGACGGACGTTGCAGGGACAAGATCGAGAGCCCGCGAAGCGGGATCGGCCTTCGGTCAGACCAGCCTCTATCGAGGATGGTGATGGGTGCGCCCGTCGCTAAACCACATGGAATGAAGACAGGCGGCCCCGATCCGTTCGGCCATTCGGATCTCAGGCAATGGGCGCGGCAAGCAAAATGCAGCTCACCTTAATAGGTCACCTGGACGGCGCGCATCACCCGCAATGGAGATCGTCACCGTCAGCATTTCGGCGTAGCCGTCGAAGTTGCCAGCGCAAGATCGATAACGAGGCTGGCAACGTACTCGCCATGTGGATGCAACCCGCCCACCGCATCCATGCGACCGAGCGCCCCGCGAGGCGTAAAACAGATGCTACCGTCGCTTGGCATGCCGGCCTCCGAGTCCGGGACGATTCCGCCGGCACGCGCGATGGAACGAAGCTGGGCGTTCGGGTTGCCACTCCACATCGTCGGAGAGGGTTGTGAGCGCAATCGGCCTCTGCAGCAATCCGGCTGCCGGGCTCGATTCAACCCGAACGTTATTTGGCCGGCGGTCGCAGCGGGCTTTCCGACTACTTCCGGGCGAGGGGATCGCGCAGCGGATCGTCCTCGCAGACCACGCAGACGTAGCGCGGCCCGCCGGGCGCGAGGTCGTCGGGCACGGCCGTCATCGGCTTACCGCACTTCGGGCCCAGCTTCCGGCTGAGGTAGAGCGGAGTCATGATTTTTGCCTGCCGGGACCAGCTTAGTTCCCCGTGCGCCGCGAGCACAAGTAAATCGCCGAAAATTGTCCGCATGCACCAGGCCGCTTGACGCGGAGTGCGTCTCACGTTGAAATCCGATTTTCAGTGATGTTGCGGGGGTTGCGTCGTGGAAGAATTTTATAGAGGCTTCGCACAGCGGGCGCGCGATCTGGCGGAGTACGCGGACCCGTTCACCAAGCGGCGGCTACTCGACCTGGCCCAGCGATACGATCTCAAGAGCAAACCGGGAGCCCCGGGCGCTCGGACTCTCCCGCCGCCGCGCGCGACGCCACCGACGGTGCTGTTTTCCGGCTCCGGCGAAGCTTAAGACTAATCGGAGCCAGGCCCGGTCGTCGGTTTTCTTGTTTCATCGACCGGTCCGGGTATCGGCCGCGCGCGGTCGCGGTGCTCGCGTTAGTACAAGCTGACCCTACAGCACTGAACCGCGCTGACTGCGGCGCGAGGAGTCAGCGCCTGCGCCGCGCGATCTCGTCAGCGACCATGCCCTGCGCCCGCACCAGCCGCTCATGCAGGGTCTCGAACATATCGAGGATGTCATCATTGGGTTCATTCTTGCCCTGCTCGATGGCTTCGGCGACGAGCTCATCGAGGGGCGTCTCCTTCAATTGATCTTTCTCCAGAAGATCCTCAAAAACGCTATCGCTGGTCGGCTGCGATTGGATGCGTCCGTCGGAATTGCACCAGACGGTGAAAGTCTGTTGCCCCAGAATGGCGTGCTCGACCATCTCCGCATCCAACGGAATCAGCGTCCCCCAGGCCTCGCCCGCCTCGTCCGCGAACCCTGCCACGTACATCCGTTGCTCCGCGGCGCCTTCATCGCCAGGCTGGAAAAATGGCGCGAGCGTGATTGGAGGGTGTTTTGCCATGACGAATCTCTCCGAACGGCCTTGCATCGACACAGCGCAGAAGCCGGGTCAGTGGGGGTGTTTCGATCACACGAAGAGACAAAGTCTGGGAACGGCGCCTCATCGACTCACGCCCTCTGCTTGTCTCGCCGGCGAGAATTGATCTGCGCCATCAGGATTGGACCAAGCGAAAATTCGCCGACCTCGGCTTTTCGCGTTAGACCGCGCAGATAACCGCCAGCGGAATTGATCGCCGTCCCGCGCTGCAGGATACACGCGACGACGATGGCTGCAGGCACCTCGCCCATAACCTTTTGCGCCTCCTCCCAGGCGCTCGGACTGATCCCCAGCATCGATCGTACAACGGCCGCTGTGGCCAGGAAATCGCGCCAGTTCGAAAGCCCGCCCTTCGCATAGTCGACGATGTCCGGGCATGCACTCAGGACCATTCCCAACGGATACGTCCCCTCCCCGACTCGCGATGGTTGAGGCCTTGGCTCAGCTCCCGCCGCCCTGCCTTCTCGAAGGCTAGGTTCAAGGTCAATGAGGGTATCTGGATTTGAATTCTGTATGTGGTGCTCAGAATGGGACTCATTGGCGCTCGGATTCTTGGATTTGACATGTGTTTCCAGAAGATTGAGTACGTCGTCGGCGAGCTGAGACAACTCGTCGGCGATCGGCTCGAGCTCCTGGCGCGTCGCGGTGCGCGGAATCTGATCGACGATCGCGCGGAAGGCAGCGTGCACGACCTTCCAATCGGCAGGCCCCTGCCCTCCCCTTCGCGTCGGGACGGCTTCCTCCATGCCAGTTGCAATCATCTTCCCGATGTCGCGCCGGCACAGTGTAATCCGCTCACGCACGAGCTTGAGTGCGCGGGCCTCGGCTTCGATATCCGCCGCCAGGCTCTCGAACTCTTCAGAGCGCACGACCAGCGGCGACAGATCAAAGCCGAAGGCGAGTTCAATCTCGCCGGCATCGTCCTTCCGCGCATACCGCTTGCCATTTGGACTGTCGCGCCGAACGATGAGCCCCGCGTCGACCAGCACAGCGAGATGGCGCCGCAGCGTCGATGCCGGCATGCCGTGCGCCCGCCGGGTCAGCTGATGGTTCGAGGGGAAGACAATCAGATCATCCTCCCCTGTCAGCGCGGTCTCGGGATGGAAGGTCAAGAGCGCGTTCAATACGGAGAGCGAACGCTCCGACACCCCAAGGCGCGGCCGTGCCGTGCAGATGGCGTGGAAGATCTTCCATTTGTGCACGATCTTTTCGGGAGGACGTTCCGTTGCGACCATCTGGCTTGCCACATGGGCAAGCGTCAGCGATCGCCGCCCAAAGGGCGTCGTTGGAGAGTGTGACTGCATGTCTTTGCCTCAGTTGGGCAAAGAAAATCCGCTCGCCGAAACGACGATAAAATCGTGTAGAAACTCTTGACTGCGATTCGCGAAAGTGATTCTCTGTCAGTCGCCAAACTTGAAGAGAAGGGCTTCCGGAACTCCGTTTCGGGGGCCTTTTTCTTTTGCCTTGTCTGCTCCTGGTTCGTGTTTACGGACGAGACCGTCAGGCCTCGGTACTTTCCTGACCACTGCTCTTCTTGGAAAAGGCGTCGAACAGGGCCGGGAGTTGGTCCACAAGAAATGCCGCGAATGTCGTCGAGACATTCTTGTCGATGGTAAGCTTCAATTCGCGCTCGGCCTGACGCACGTGCGCAATCTTTTCCCCGGACACGGAAAAGACCGGCTTCTCGTCCGGCTCTTTCGAGGGCTCCCCGCGAGATGGACGGGTTGCCGCGGAGAATGCTGCAAGAAATCGTGCGTCGGTTTCGCGCTCTGCAAATTTAGGTTCGGCGATCGCCGCTCTGACCCGTTTGAGCGCCGCGGAATCCTTGATCAATTCAGCGAATGACTGCCAACGGCCGCGGCCAACTTTCGGAGCTTTCCCGATCGCTTGAATGACCTCGGCAGGAACCGATCGAGCCACGGCAAGAAGTTTCGAGGCCTCCGCCCGATCGACCGACAACGCATCCTGCACGACTGAGCGGCTATGCCCGGCATCCTCGATATGCATCGCGAAGCTGGCGCGCTCAATGAAACTCAAATCTTCGCGCGGTGCGTTCTCGAGTCCTTGCGCCACGACAAGCGCTTCATCTGACAACGATCGCAGAATCGCTTTGACGGAAATACCTAGTTCGCGCGTGGCGCGGACGCGGCGATGACCATAGGCGCTCTGATAGCGCCCTTTCGCTTCAGGATGCTCCCGAACGAGAATGGGCACCTCTTGGCCACGCTGTGCGATCGACTGTTTGAGCGCTTCGAACGAGCTATCATCCTGATCGCGAAAACGGTCGGCCAGCGGTGACGGATCGACGAGCGAGGGGTCGATTTCAAGTATCACCGCCCCGGATGCAATTCGTTCGCGAAGTTCCTCGTTCTCTTTCTCCACTTCGGAGAAAGAGTCTTTCAACGAGCGAACCGAGCCCGACGAGACCCGCGGCAAGGCAGCGGGCATGTTGTCAGCTGACAACGCACTTGATTGCGGGGCCGTGAAAAGGCTCTTGATCGTGTCAGTACGTTTGCTCATCGACCCCACACCTTCTTAAGAAGTTGCGCGATTTCGGCATTGACCGCGTCGACCGATTCTAATGCCCGGTCGTAGGCGCCCCGCCCTACGGCGCCGCGCTCCAGCTCATAAAGTGATTGCTTGGTGAGACCAGCATTGGCGATCGCGGTCGATTTCCACACAGTCGCCTGGAGCACATCTGAACCAAAGAGGGTGCGGAGGAGAGCCACGATTTGAGCTTCAGGCACGTCATTGGGATCGTGACGCGTGATGACGTACCGGATGAAATCGTGATCGAGGCGCCCGCCAGCTTCTTCGATGACGGACATGAGATCCGACGTCATGAGAAGAAATTGGCTCATGGATGCGACATCGACCATCTGCGGATGGATGGTCACGAGCATAGCGGTCGCCGCGTTTAGCGCGCCCATGGTCAGGTAACCAAGTTGGGGTGGGCAGTCGATAACAACGACGTCGTATTCGTCTGCAACCTGGTCGATGGCACTGGCGACGCGGCGAAAGAACAGGTCGTGTCCGCGTTCTCGCCGCTCGACCATTGCTCGAGGCGTAGTGTGCTCAAACTCCATAAGCTCGAGATTGCCTGGAACGAGCCCTATCCCGTCAAAATAGGTCGGCCGGACAATCTCGCGCAGTGGCCGGCGATGTTCGTCATATCGGATGGCCCCGTACAGGGTTTCGTTCGCCCCAATGTCAAACTCGGGTTGGTACCCGAACATTGCTGAAAGCGAAGCTTGCGGATCGAGGTCAATCGCGAGGACCCGAAAGCCGGCAAGGGCGAGGTATTGCGACAGATACAATGCCGTCGTCGTCTTGGCGGAGCCGCCTTTGAAGTTTGCGACGGTGATGATTTGGAGCTTGTCGCCTGGGCGCCGGCGCGGAAGGAATTCCATTGCTTCGCGCGGCCGCGCAGTGGCTAGATACTCGCGCAACTCATGAATCTGACCCAGAGTGTAAGACCGTCGCCCCCCGGTTCCTGTCGCTGGCGTCGGTCCAAGTCCGTCAAGAGAGAGCTGCCGAAGGTACCCATCGGACACGCCCGCAATTCGCGCAACCTCTCCAGAGGTGAACGACCGGAGCGACTTGCTCGCCGAAGGCGGGAAAAGAGTTGTCGCGAGCGAGCGAAGCTGGCCGGAAAGAATGCCCGCGTGCCGAGTGATCCGCGCAGACGCAGTCTCGCTGATGGTAGCCGAATCTTCCGCTAAGATCGCCATTTGCCTTCTCAAGACGGTTTCTGCTCGTCAGACGCCTAGTCTCCGTCTTGAGAGATGGCCACGATTCTGTGATTTGAGCAAGAATTAAAGGGTTAACGAGTTATTAACGCTCGATGACGTGCCAAACGGCGCGCAGGCCCTTTTTTTGGTGCACCGCCCTGTTGTTGTCAGCTGACAACAACGGCTCGGCGCGAATGGGATGAGCCTCGACTATGGCGTGAGTCGGCTCGCCTTACGAGTCCCCAGAGCGTCATTTGTAGCTCGCCAACCGCTGCACTGAACGGTGCTGCCACGGCTGGAGTCCGGGCGACGGGACACGCCCCGGCTTGTAGCCTCCGTTCAGTGCTCTGATCTCAGGTCATGTAGGGCAAATTCTAGAGAATCGCGCCGCCATGTAGCGTCGGCTCCTGCCCGCCATTGCCCAACGTCTTTCGCCGCGGTCCCGCGAGAAGCACCCTCCCCGCCTCGTTCACGACAACTGCCTCAGACGCCCGCGCTGAATGGCAAGACACCGTAAAGCGACGATGTCGTCTCGCTTGGATCGGCGGCGCGCCGGACCTTCCCGGGTGTTGATCGGGGGGCTGGCGCGTCACTTCGCTGCGCCGCCGCTCGCCCCAAAAAGGGCAAGCAGAAGAACCGCACTGTCGCAGGGGGTCCACCGGGGCCGGACGAACAGGTCGCAAGCAACCGAGCAGACACATTCCAGGTCATCCGCGCTGGCCCTTCTCTTGCACTTCCGTGTGGCCACACCGACGGATCGCCAGGCGCGACATCGACCTCAGGGCTCGGCGCTGCAACGGAGACCCTCCTGACCTTTTTCTTCATCCCGGGCGATGCGATCCGACGAAGGAACGGCAACGGGCCGCCACCTCGTCCGGGATGCCGTGGTGCGGCGACCGGGGCAACAATGGACCGCGTGAGGGGCTAAGCAGGCGAACCCATTCAGGACCTTTGGGCGAGGTCCAGGCCGAGCTCGCGGTTGAAGGCCCCGTTTAACGGGAAGTTGACCGAAGGCGTCCGGCGTGGGGGTGCTCCTTTGGCGAGGCGGCAAGGCCGCCGAATGAATACGATCTCTCGATGGTGGGTGCTGGCGCGGATATCGAGCTGCGTGGCTCTCGAACGAAGCCGATCTGCCCCATGGACGCCGTTGGATCATGGCAGACAGCAGCGACCCGCCTGGGCGATTGTTGTCAGCTGACAACAGGGCCCTACCAAGGATGGATGTTGTCAGCTGACAACAATTTGGGACCTGCGGTCGTCAGTCGCTTCAATTCGCCAAGGCGCGTCGCACCAGTCGAGTCACGATCGGTATCCCATCGGTAGTCGACATCGATCCGCGCCGCGCAGAATTCAAAGCGAGGAAGGAGCGCGCGAGGGTGGGATGGTCGTTATTGTCCCGACGACCAGATGATCTGCGAGGACAGCCCTGAGGGAAGCAGCATCCGGAGAGGGAGAGGGCAGGTGTTCATAGACAACTAACCATAAAAGTTGCCCTCACACGTCACGAAGGCCGCACGTCTTCGGGGCGCAAACGACGAGGCCGGCCCTTCCCATTGGTGTATCCGTGATGATATACAGGTATACACGATGCGGTCTAGAGGAGCGCGCCATGGCCTTCCACATCAAGAACCCTGAGACCGACGCGCTCGCTCGCAAGGTGGCCTCGCTAAAAAAACTCGGCCTCACCGAAGCAGTGCACGTGGCGCTCGCCCATGAGCTCGAGCGCGAGCAGGGCAAGCCGTCTTTGGTCGACCTTGGCGTCCAGTTCTGCCGGGATCTACGCGCGAGGGGCGACGCCGCCAAGGGACAGCCCGCCGATAAGGCGTTCCGCGACAGTTTGTATGAGGACACCTGATGTTCATCGACGCTTCGGCTTTGACCGCGCTCCTGACCGACGAGGAGGAGGCACGAGAGCTTTTGGCTCGCCTGCAGCAGACCGGAACGCGTCTGACGTCACCGTTGGCGGTATGGGAGGCGGCGGTCGCGGTCGCGCGCGTGCTGGATCTTTCGGTCAGCGCCGCCGCCGAAGCGATCGAAGAGTATTTGGCGCTAATGGAGATCGCCGTTGTCGCGGTGCCGGCTGAAACGGCAAGGCTCGCTCTCGACGCCTTCGACCGATTCGGCAAGGGCCGGCATCCGGCGAGCCTCAATTTCGGGGACTGTTTTGCCTACGCTTGCGCCCGGCATCTGGGGCAGCCCTTGATGTTCAAGGGCGGTGACTTTCCGCAAACCGATATCGAAGCCGCCTAAGCGACCCGGCTGGGGCGGCCGCGGCGCGCGGAAAGAAGGGGGCTTGTCCGGACCAGGGCAGGGAGTTTACCGGGCAGCGGCCCTCGGATCGCTGATGCGCTTTAACGGCCTGCTCAATCGATAAGCAGTGATTATTGACAGCGAGCGCCACTGGGAACCAGCCTGTCGCTATGACCGAAGTTATTCCCGTGATAGCTTCCGTTTGAACGATTCTTGTTAGGGTTATCAACACCTTGCAAAACGGTTACTCAATTCCCGATCCACTGCCTTGGGCTCAGCTAGCCGGCCCACTCGCCATCGCCGAGGACGCGCTTGCCCGGCTCGACGAACGCCTGGCCAAGAGCCCGATCCGCGACGGCTGGATTGCGCGCACACATTATACTGACGCCTGCGCCAGTCTGTGGCTGGAAGGCGAATTGGTCCATCTCGAAGATCTGGTTCTCCACGACGCCGGCAGGGACATCCGCGCCCCGACCCACGAACTCACCCGCGCCCACGCCGTGCTACGGACCCGGCGCCGCATCGCCGACGCGAAGCCGGATTGGGCGCCATCGCCGGCGGGGCTCGACAGCCTGCGCGGCCGCACCGGGCAGGGCGAGTGGGAGGAGGGCAGGGGCATCCGAAAGGAAGGGGAGCGAAGCTTCGTCGGCGGCTACGATAGCGGAGACGCTGATCTCGACACGTCGCTTGGCGGCATCGAGTCCGACCCGCACCTAGCCGCCGCCTTCGCCGCGGTCGACGCCGCGAATGCCAAGGCGGAGCGGACACTCACCGGCGGGAGTCGCACCCAGTCCGAGCGGGACCCGGTGGTCTACGACCCCGACTGGGACGAGGACGCGCGTCTCGACGACTGGCGCGCCGTGGTCGAGCAGACCCGCATATTGCCGCCGACGCTCGCGGCCGCGCTTGCGACTGAGGCTTGGGACGCCATCGCCCCGCTGCAGCACACGCCCTGGCTCGGCCGGCTGCTGGCAGCCAGCGTGTTGCGCGCGCGGGCCAAGACCCGCTGGCATCTGCCCTGCCTGCATGACGGGTTGAAGGCCATCCCCCGCGAACGCCGGCGGCCGCGCGACGCGGCGGCGCGACTCGCCGTGCAACTCGAGGCCATCACCGCTGCCGCGGCGGCCGGTCTCAAGGACCACGACCGCTGGCTTAACCAGCGAACCCTGCTCGCCCGAAAACTCGCCGGCCGTCGCGCCACGTCAAAACTGCCGGCGCTGCTCGACTATATGCTGACCCGGCCGATCGCCTCGGCCGGTATGATCGCGAAGGAGCTTAAGATCACGCCGCGCGCCGCTCAGGACCTGGTCGGCGAGCTTGACCTGCGGGAGGTGACCGGCAGGGGACGATATCGGGCTTGGGGGATTCTGTAGGCGCCCTCAGTTCGGTGCCCCGCCCCGCAGCAGATCCCGGTAGCCATGCTCGGTGATCCAGCGGGCACGGGCGAGATGGGTTTCCCACGCCCGGCGCGCCCGATCCGGCTCGCGCGCGACGTCAATATGCAGCACGGTCCGCGCGACCTCTTTCCAGTCGGAGCCATTGGCTGCGGCATCGAGCAGACGGAGATAGGTGACCAGGTGCTGCTCGTCATAGTCGGTCAGAATCGGCGCGGTCGGCGCGGCATCGGCGACATCAAGATCGGCCGCTGACTTCTGCATGGGGTGTATTCGCCGGCAAGGTTTCTTGTCAGCGGAGAGTAGGCGCGTTCGTGCACCGGTGAGTAGACCCGAATTGCGCACCACGTGGTGCCTAGCGGGTATCACCGAGCACAGCGCAACCGCAGCTGACGAGTTCTTGGCCGATCTAGGGTTAGCTTAATCCGGGTTATCGTAGCCTGACTGCGACTTCGACTCCCAATTCAAGCTTGCAGAACTTTGATATTATTCTTACTATCGTAGTATGGCTACGACCCAAAGAAACAAGCTAAGAAGGCTGTACACCCGCTTGGCGCCGGGGGCGCCGCTGACCTCCGGTGACCTCGCCGCCCTCGGGATATCGGCTGACCTTGCCGTCCACTATGTCCGTGCCGGCTGGTTGCAACGGTTGGCACGCGGCGTCTATTGCCGGCCAAACGATCCGCCCACTTTGCACCCGAGCCTCGTCCTGCTGCAGCGGAGCTTCGAAGGATTGCATGTCGGCGGCAAGTCGGCCTTCGACTGGCACGGCATCCGCCAGTACATCCCCCAGCGGCCCGTCCTCCATCTATACGGCTGGAAAGCCGGACGCCTTCCGGAGTGGTTCACCCAGCGCTTCCCGGCCGAGTACCACCGCAAGCGACTCTTCAAGGAAGAACCCGGCGCGCTGCTTCATGTCCGGCCCTTCGAGAGCCGCAAGGGCGGCCCGCTCGTCTCGGCGCCGGAACGCGCATTGCTGGAGGTGCTGAGCGAAGTCGGCGTCCGGCAGCCGCTGCAAGAAGCGCGCGAGCTGGTCGAAAGCACTTACAGCCTGCGTGCCGATCTGCTGCGAGACCTGCTCAAGCGCTGCACCAGCGTCAAGACCGTGCGCCTGTGCCTGCAGCTTGGCCGCGAACTCTCTCAGCCCTGGGCCAGCAAGCTCGATCCGTCTCAACTGCCCAAGGGCAGCGACCGGGCCTGGGTGTCCCGCTCCGCTGATGGGCTCCTGGTGCTGAAGCCATGAACCAGGTCTACCTCGACAGCGCGCGGTTGCTGACGCGCGTGGCGCCGCTGGTGCTCGTCGACGATACGTTCGCACTCAAGGGCGGCACGGCGATCAACCTGTTCGTGCGCGACATGCCGCGGCTCTCGGTCGATCTCGATCTGGTGTTTCCCGACCACACACTGCCGCGCGAGCAGGCTCTGCGGCGCATCAACGAGGCCATCCGTCAGTCGGCCGCGCGCCTGCAGAAGCAGGGCTTTCTGACCCATGCGCCGGCCGCGACGGAATCCGGCGAGACAAAGCTGATGGTGCGGCGAGGGGGCATTGAGGTCAAGATCGAGGTCAACTTCGTCATGCGCGGCACCGTCCATCCGGTGCACATGGCGTCGCTGACAGAGGCCGCGCGCGACACGCTGCAGGCGGATCTCGAAATCCCGGTGGTGTCGTTCGAAGACGTATATGGCGGCAAACTGGTTGCGGCGATGGACCGGCAGCATCCCCGCGATCTGTTCGATGTCACGCAGCTTTTTGTGCACGAGGGAATCACGGCGGGCATTCGCCGCGCTTTCGTCGTCTATCTCGCGAGCCATAACCGGCCGGTGCACGAGGTTCTGTTTCCATCGCTGCGGGATCTCCGCCAGGAGTTCGAACACAATTTCGCGGGCATGACCACCGAGCCCGTTGAACTCGACGCGCTCTTGGCAGCGCGCGAGCGAATGATGCGCGAACTGCAGCAAGGTCTGAACGCCGACGAGCGCCGCTTCCTGCTGTCGCTGGTTGCCGCAGAGCCCGAATGGTCGCTACTGGGCGTGCCGCACTTGGAGCAGCTTCCCGGCCTGCGATGGAAGCTCCAAAATTTGGAACGGCTTCGGAAGGCCAATGCCCGAAAATTCGCCGAGCAATCGAATGCGCTGGCCCGGCTATTTGGATGAGCGTAGGTGGGCCGTCGCCACGCGCCGCAGGTGATGCGGTGTGACTGCCGACGAGGCCCTTCCGGCCTCCCCATCAGCTATCCATGAAGGGATAGGCGGCACGATGAGGCAGCGCTTGTCGACTTTACGCGCGCGTTCAAAATCGTTTCTCACCGCCTACGGGTGAAGGCCCCGCCTCGCGGCGGGGCCACCTGCGCGGCGTCTCAGTCGCGACTCGGGCGAGACCAGATGAGCGAGTGGCCTTCCTCGCCGTCGACCTCGACCAGCGTCGCGTAGATCGGAGCCGGGAAGCTCGGGTCGTCCAGCTTGACCGAGTGGTACTCGCGGCCCGTATCCTGGGACTTCTTCTTCCACATGGCGCCGAACTCGATGTTCGCGCCCGCGAAGATGCGGTAGTCCGGGGCCTTGTCTGAAGTGCGTTCGGCCGGAACGATCTTGGTCTTGACGGTGCCTAGAGCGAGGGTCTTGACGGTGCCGACGAAGCCGTTGCCGTTGACGGTGAAGTTGCCGATGGTAGCCATGTTCGTGTCCTCTTTCGTTCTCGGGCCGCGACCATCGCGACCTCGATGGCTGTCGTTGACCGGAGGCGATCGGACCGCACCCGAAGGGCCGCCACGCAGTAGAGGGCGGCCAGGGGGAGGCTTTCTTGTCTCGCGAGGAATGGACGCGCAGCAACCAGGGGAAGAAAGCCGAGAACGGCCGTTGCGGTCTTTTGATCGAGGCGGAGCGCAGCGACGACGGCCTTCGGTTAGACATGCCAAATCGAGGACGCATTGGGCGCGACAGGCCGAACGATGAGGATACGGCTGAGCGACAGGCAAGCCACACCGCACGACGACGGGCGCATCGGTGAAAGGCACTCGCGCGCGTCGCGTAAGCTTTCCGCCAGTCCAGCGGACGCAATAACAACCCCGGACTGTCGTATCGTGATGACACCAGCCTTCTGCGGCTTCGGAAAGACGCTCGCCCAGAAACAGACGGGCATCTCGGAAGCCAGAAGAACCCGCCCGGCGCATCTCGCCTATGCCGTCGGGATGGGAAGCGCCGCCTCTCCAGTCGCCGGCACAGGCATGACGCCGCACAAAAGAGCGGCCCCCGCCGTGAGATGAGGCCTTCGTCATTGTCTAGAAAGGTGAACGATGAGCGCAAGCGGCCGAGACACGGATCGTTGCGCCTCATGCCGCTTGGTCGATCTCGGCCGGCTCGGGCTGAAGACCGTGCAGGTAAGTCACCGCGCGTTGCGCGTGGGCGGCCGCGCTGAAGATAAAACGCCTGTCGTTGGCCAGCACCTCCAACCACGATGCAAGGTAACTCGCATGATCGGCACGCGGCTCGAGTTCGGGCACGATACCAAGGTCCGCGCTGAGGAAGCACGCGCCAAGTTCCGCAACCAGCTCTTCACGGGCGCGCTCGCTGCGATCCTTTGCGTAGCGGCTGAGATCGCGATTGACGCGATGCGCTGGCGCAGTCCAATGCACGCATTCATGCGCGAGCGTGGCGGCATAGCTCTCGGCGTCACGAAAACTTTCGAACAGCGGCATCTGGATGATGTCGAGCGATGGTGCGAAGAAAGCCTTGTCACCGCCATGCCGGATGGTCGCGCCGGTGTTGGCGAAGAAGGCGTCCACATGCGCGATGCGCTGCGCCGGCGCGATGGTCGGCGCCGGGCGCCCGTAATAGTGATCCGGCAGGTCGTCGATCTGATCGACGCAAAACACGGTATAGGCGCGCAGGAACAGAACGGTCCGTTCGACGTCGTCGCCATGCTCGTCGGTCTCGGTCTTGGTGATCTTGTTGGCGTAGACCACCATCGTTCCGCTCTCGCCCTTGCGGATATGGCCGCCGAGCTCGAGTGATTGCTTGAACGTCATCCAGATCGATGACGTGAAGCCGCGCGCGACCGCTTCCGACCACAGCAGCACGACGTTAATGCCCTGGTAGGGCATGCCGTTGTGACGCAGCGGGCGCGTGATGCGCCCAGCCGCGTTGGCCGCATTCCACGGCTTGACCCACGGACGCACACCGCGCTCAAGGTCTGCGACGATGCGATCGGTGATGCGCGCATAGATGTCGGCGCGGGGTTTGGTTTCCTTACCAGTCATAATCCTAACCTCCGTTGGAGGCCGCGCCCGCTGCGCGCGCAGCAATTGCGGGACGCCCAACAGCGGCCCGAGCTTGTCGAGCAGATGCGGCTCGACCTGCGGCGGACGGAGATGGGCTTCACCACGCTCGAATTCATCCGGGTGGCGCTCGCCAAGCATGAGGTGAGCAAGAAGGGTAGCAAGAAGCCAATCGCGTTCGCGCCGGGTCTTGCGCGTCCGAACCGCTGGTGCGGCTCGATGGAATATGAGTTGAGCAATGGTGGTGCGATCATCAGCTACGTCACGCGCCGCGACATCGCCGAGACGATCCGGTTCATTCCAGAGGCGGAGAATCCGAGCGACGAGGATCTGGCCGGCTTCCGAGCCTATATGAACCCGCCCGATGTCGAGGCGCTGGGCGGCTGATGGGATCATGAGCGACCAGCTACCACCACGACCCGGGAAGACCAAGGCCTTCGACTTGCTCGCGTCGGTGGCCGCTTTTGCGCGCGAACACGCCATCGCGCTGAACGATCGGTCGCTGGTGGAGCGATTCATCGCCGACGCTGGCCCCAAGCTGATGGAGGCATTGGCAGACCCGACTCTGATCCATGGCTCGCGAACCGAACGCCTGTTCGAGGCGACGGTCCTCAGCCTGGGGCGTTTTCGTTTACTGAAGACTGAGGACGCCGGCCGCGTTCATGCCGCTGGCACCTTCCGCGCTCCGGATTTCCGGGTGGTCCTCGACGAGGGCGAGCAGTGGCTGGTCGAGGTCAAGAATGTCCGGATCAAGGAGCCGTTCAAGCAGGAGACGCGGATGTCCGCGGCCTATCTGGCTTCGCTGCAGGCCTATGCGGACATGGTCGGAACGCCGCTGAAGCTGGCGATATTCTGGTCACTGTGGAACATCTGGACGGTCATTTCGCCGGATCGCTTTCGCACTCAAAATGGCGGTCTTCGAGTCACGATGAAGGATGCGGTTCTCGCGAACGAGTCCGAGCGGCTCGGCGAGGTAATCATCATGACCAAGCCACCGCTGCGGCTTGTGCTTGGGGCGGCGACCGATATGCCGCGTTCGCTGAGCCCGGAGGGGCTTGCCAACTTCATCATCGGATCAGCGAAACTCTTCAGCGGTGACGTCGAGCTGACCGATCCCAGGGACCGAAAGCTCGCAGAGGTGCTTCTGTTCTATGGCGAGTGGTCCACCGAAGGTCCGCTTGCAGTTACCGACGGCGGCGAGTTCGCCGGTGTCGAGTTCGTCGCCACGCCGGAAGAACCTTCCGACCAGGGTTGGGATGGCATTGGCTGGGCGAGCCGGATTTTCAGCCGTTATTATGCCGCGCAGACTATCGATGGCGACCAGGTCATCCAGCTCCATGGCGAGGCGGCGCCGGAATGGTTTGCGCCGCTATCGGATTGGGATTTCAAGAATAGCAAGTTGCCGCTTTTGCTGGGGCGGGTTCAGGCGCCGGACGATCAGGCGGCCTGCGATCCGGAGCCGTCTGTATGACGCTCATTTCTGCGGGCATCGTCTGGCCGGGCTGCCCGCGTCGGCTTAGTCGTCATCAGCCGGCGGCTCAGGGGGCGGCGGCACCCAGCCGTCGGACTGTAGGAAGGTGAGAACGTCTTCGTATTTGTCGATCCGGCGCATCCGAACAATGTGTTGATAGAAGCGATTCCGTGCGTCACGGCTCGGCCGGTCGGCGCGCGTCGCGTTGCGCAGCAGAGCAAGCAGAAGCGTATCTGTCTCGGCTGCGTCCCAGTTCTGTCCGTTGTCGATCACGGCATCGAGAAGCTGGTCGAGTTGCTGGCCGTTGAGGCGGCCGGCGAACGGCGTGATGAGGTCGCTGAAGTTCGCTTCTGATCTACGCCAGCTACCAGAGCCTTGATATTCTTCGACTGCCCGGGGCCACAAGTCGGCGAGCGGCTGTGAGGCGACCGCGTTGACGAGGTGTTCTCGATCGAGGCCGGCGATGACGGCTAGCAGCGCTGCGCGGAATTGCGGGACGGTGACACCAGCAAGGATGCGATAGTCGGTGAGGGCGGCGGGGACGGCGTTGTTGACAGTCGCCTGCAGGGCTGTCCGTGTCGCCTCTTGAAGCTGAGGCCAGAAATCCGGAAAAGCAGCGATGAATGCAATGGCGCGAGGCCGGTTCGCCGGTTCGAGATTTCGATCAGCCTGACGATGGCCGCAAAGATGTCCGGCCAAGCCTGAGGGGCGCGGTCACGCACAGTGACCAGCGAGGGGATGATCTTGCGATGGAGCGGCTCCCACTGCGCCGGTACGCCCTTGAGAAGGGATTTTGCGAGCACCGTGCCGAAATTGCGGACGTTCTGCGCGCGAACCCGCGCGAGGTAGCGTTGCTCGACGTAGTCCAGGATGCGCTCATAGGCCGTCGGAAAGCCCGGTGACTGAACGTCGACGTCGTAGAGGTCGAAGATCGCCTTGCCCTGCAGTGGTTCCTGCGACAGCACGAGATCGACCGTGTTGACGAGATGGAGCCGCACCAGCTCCGGCGATGGCTCGAAGAGATCGGCCTCGGCTGAGAAAGCGGGGTGGGCGCAACGATGTCGATCCTCGCGAAGGCGCTCCAGATGCGTTCGGGCAATGCGGTTGACGACCTGCGTGTTTGCCGTCGCATCTTCGAGGATGCCTGCCTCGAGCTGCAGCAGCTTGGCGACGTCGCCCGCGGCAGTGGCGTTGTCCCATGATTGCAGAAAAGCCGTCGCGGCCGCATCGCCCATGGCGCTGAGCTCGCGGTATTTTGCGATCAGATCGTAGGCGAGAGCAACCCAGGCGGACGTGAGAGCGCCGCGCAACGCGCCTGCCTTGTAGGCCTTCACAGCGTCGAGAAAGTGCACCTTCGACGGGGGATGCCGAATTCGGGTGAGGAGTATGTCGAGATCTACAAATCCAGAGTCTACGGTTTTCTGTCCAGGGAGTGTAATGTGCTGAGATGACAACACCCTGTCATATGCTACCGAAAATCCCGCGTCTTCACCTAAATGGTATCGATGTGGAGGTCGAGGATGTAAATGTCGCGCGTTCGCAGGCACTTAGAGGGCGGCCCACGCGGATCGGGACCGGAGTCGCCGTTGCGGACCTGGTCGCCACGGCCGTGAGGCGCGGAAACGCCGCGTTGCGACTGTCGACGATGGCAAGATCGGCCGAGGTTGGTGATACGCTGAGCGACGAAGTGAACGACGTCGTCCTCGCGCTGGATACGGCCGCGAACCGCCATCATGCTGGCCGACAGGACGGCGCGGCCGCTGGCCTCGAGCACCTTCCCAGCTGCTACGGCGACCGCTCAGGCGGCAATTCTCTGTTCATTTCGGGCTGACCGGACGCGGGGAGTGGAAATCAAGCCTTGGGGCCTTCGCTAACCGCAGCCTGCGCGGATCGCCGTTTAAAGATCATCTTAGCCGGAGTGTCTGATGCGAGTTCGAATGGCGCCCACGTCATGTCATCGACGAGTCGGTCCCGTCCGCAGATCATGTGCCGGACCCTCGGAAAGTGCGCGAACTGGCCCGCGACGCTGCGGTTGAAGCCGTGCGCCAGCTCGATCGGCATCTCCCCGTTCACGAAGGCTCCGTCGAAGTCGCCGACGACGACCAGGATCAGCGTGTGCGGGTCGACCGCCAGCACCCGCTGGAACGGCACCATTCCCGGGAGGGGCAAATCCATCGTGGCATGTGCAGGAGCAGGCGCGGGCAGCACGGGCGTGGTCGAAGACCGGAGCGGGATCGGCGACCGTGCCACCTGGATCAGCGAACGGTCATAATCGTCTGCGAACGAGCGCAGGGCCATCGCGTTGAACATGAGCTTCGCAAAGTCCGGGTTCGCACGCAGCGTCGCGTACATCTCCCGCTCTTCCTCGGTGAACTCCGTCTCGGAAGAAGGATCGGCCGCCATCGCGGCGAGCTCTGCGCTCGTTTGAAGATAGTGGGGTGTGCGGGCCTC
Organism: Bradyrhizobium sp. YCK136; assembly: GCF_044570075.1. NCBI lineage: Bacteria > Pseudomonadati > Pseudomonadota > Alphaproteobacteria > Hyphomicrobiales > Nitrobacteraceae > Bradyrhizobium > Bradyrhizobium sp. YCK136. The sequence goes on along the minus strand of NZ_CP172426.1, from coordinate 97,629 downwards.
GAGATGCCGAACGAGCGAATAGAGAATAGGCCTGTCGGTCTGGTCGAGGTCGGCGGAGCGTCCAGCGACGATCTTGGCCCAGGTGTCGCTCCGACTGATCGGCGTCTCGACGGTCCGGTTGATATCCGTCTCGACCGAAATCGGGCGATTGCCCTGCATATGTACATAGAAGTCGCGCTCGTACCCGATGCTCTTGATCGAGCGCTCCATCCACACGGCGACGGTTCCCTCCTTAGCCAGAGTGGTTACCTTCGTGCGCGCCTCGTCGATGGCGAAGTTACGGAGGAAGAATTGCGGAACGACGTGATGGTCGCGTGGATCGTCCATCAGAAACTGCTCCTTTCATTCCGACTTCGGTAGGACTTCTCCTGACCGATCCCCGATCGGCCGCAGAAGGCCTGTTACTCCGGTCCCATTGCCCTCGAGCGGGAGCGTGGCTACGACAACCGCCGACTCTACGGCGAACGCACCATTGAGGGTGGGACCGGCATCGGTAAAGCCAAGTGGTCCCCGTGGGCGGTCGCGCTGTAAACTGTATATCTCGTCGCGACTGTGATTGCGCGAAGCACCAACCATTGGTTGAATAATCGAATGGTTATGCAACGTCTTACACTTGGCTACGTCTGGAAGCAGAAGCAGATTCCCGTCTTGCTCCGTCGAACCGGACGTGGTGAGAAGCTCCGAGTGCGACTGCCGTTCGCCGATGGTAATCGGCAATGGCTGCAGAACGGCCGGCGAACGGAGCCTGAATGGATCGGCGGCGATCACGCGTACTGGGAGCTGCCAAAGGCATGGTTCAACGACGGCGTCGATCGAGCTCTGCTGCGATACGGCAAAGTCTATATTATCCAGCCCTACCGCGAGCAGGAGATCTGCGCACTGGCGTGCCAGGAAGCACTGGGGCATGAATGCCAGTGTTCTTGCATGGGCGCCAATCATGGCATCGGCAATGATGGAAGCTGGTTTGAGGTTTCCGACACCTTCCCGATCCGTTGGGGGGAGCGCGAGCTCGCCTGCCGTTTGCTCACGGCCCGGTAAGGACGAGTGGCTAATGAGCCGCCTACGTCATCGGGCAACGGATGAATTTCTCGACCGCGCCGTCGAGAAACACTCGCTCGATGTGATGCCCGGCGCCTTCAACGAGACTGCGTGCCACCATCGGCAGCTCCCGAACCGACCGCTGCACGTCATCCATCGCAATCGGTGCGTCGCTTTCCGGCACATCGATCCGTGTGACGTTGTTCTTGCCGACCAGCAGATAGGCCTGGCCGAGCGCATTGCGGGATTGCGCGCGGGCGGCCGCATTGAATGAGCGCATGAACGCCCAATCCTTGATGCCGCCGTTGCGCGCCCGCTCATCGACAGTGAAAGTGGACTCACCTGTTCCCAGGCTCAGGATACGCACGTCCTCGCGCGAAATGTTGAAGCAGGCCAGGGCGTCGACCAGGGCATTCATGACCGGATTGTTGGCCCAAATGCCGCCATCGATCATGATGTACCCGTCGTCCTCGACACCGGGGTAGTAAGACGGGGCCGCTGTCGTATGGAGCGCCACATGGGCGAACTTCTTGTGGCGGTCCTTCTGGTAGTCCGGGTGGTGCGGCGTCTTGTATAGGAACGGCTCGCCGTGGCGCCCTTCGAAGCTCGGGATGACCAGGCGGGTGACGGCATCGTCGAGCACTTTGTCGCCAAAGATCCGCAGCAGCTCCTCTCTGAGCGCGGCCTGGTCGTGCTTCGGCTTGAACACCCAGCGCAGCGCCCTCGACACCTTGCCGAGCCCAGCCGCGGGCGGAAAGATACGCTCACCGCGCTCAAGATAGATGTTCAAGGCCAGCCTAGCCGTCATCCCATGGGCAAGGGCGAGCGCGATGATGCCGCCCGTCGAGGTGCCCGCGATCATGTCGAAGTGATTGGCGATGGAGGCGCCGCCCAGGAAGCGGCTTTCGAGTTCGGCCAAGACGGCCGCAGGGAATACGCCGCGAATTCCGCCACCGTCAATCGACAGGATGCGAAAGGGGCGGGCCTGCGGCCATGATTGCTTCAGGCGAGCATGTTGGATCGTGCCGTCGGACCGGCGCGGCGGAATATAATTCATCGGGTGGTCTCCACTACATCGGCGAGTTCTGATCCGGCGTGCCGCCCGCCGCCGGTCCAGCGCCCGGTCATCAACCAAAGTTCGTAGCAGGCGAGCCAGTCGAGCGCCCAAGGGACGGTCGTGCTGGCGATGGTCATCGCCGATGACCATTCCCTCTCGCGAGGATCGAACAGGCAAAGAGTCGGATCCTCGGCAGGCGGATAGACATGGGGCAGTTGCCCCTCGGAATTGCCGGGCAACCGAACCAGTTCAGGTGAGAGGACCCGCACCTCGGGGAACGACCCGAGCCCATAACGGATTTCCAGTGAGTAGCCTGAATATTGCGGCCTCACACTTCCCACCCACCGCGCTGACTGAGCGCGGCGGTCGACGCGGCGCGCAGCGAACTGCGGCCAGGTCGCCTTCATCGCGGCGATCTGCTCGTCGATAGAGAGGATCGCCGCCACCATCAGATCTTACGCCCGAAGAAGGTGTGCGGGCGCGCCACCGAAACCGCCGGATTGACGAGCGGCGCCGCGATGGCGGCGGCCGAGGGCAACAGCACACCGCCCCGCCGTGTGTAGAGCTGACGGGATTGCTGGATGCCGCCACCGATCTCGGTGGCGATCTGGTCGGCGGCCCGGGTCACAACGCGGTCTCCGAAGTTCTCGCGCAACGCGTCCATCGTCGTGTTGGGGAACATCTCGCCCTTGCGCATCGCCTCAAGCGAACGGACCATCTCGCGCAGATGCCCGGCGAAGTCGTCCTGCTGAGCAATGGATTCCGGCCAGCGGTCGGTAAAGACGTCGGCCTCGCACACCGGATTGGCGATATGCAGGAGCCGTCCGTAAAGCGAATCCTGCTCAATGTCGCGGATGATCCAGCTCGCAAGGCGAACAAGCATGGCGCCGAGCGACATGTTCGGCTGCGCGGCGAGCCCGGCGTAGTAGGAGAGTATCACCGACGGCGGAATGCGGCCGGTGTAGCTGGCGTAGCGAATGTTGCGGAAGCGCTTGAGGAGCTGGAGGGCGAGCGTCGCAGTGTTCTTGACGATGAAGTCGCACTGATCGGGAACATCGTCCACATCTGCGTCGGCGCGAGCGGCAAGGAGCTATGGCTGATTTTGGGTGACGCGGCCTGATCAGGCGGCGTGGCTTTCAGTGTTCGGAATGACTTCGATTCCGTCGATGAACTTTACACCGGCGATGACTTTCGGCAACTGGTTCGTGCTCTTCAATCGCCGCCAGGTCTTCGATGCGGCGTCGATGAGCTTGAACACCATCAGCTTCGCAGTTTGTTGCGACAGCGATCCCTTGGTCCGCACCGTTCGGTGGCGCACCGTGGCGAAGACGCTCTCGATCGGGTTCGAGCTGCGTAGGTGGATCCAGTGCTCAGCAGGGAAGTCGAAGAAGGCGAGCAGCGCATGGCGATCCTTGATCAGGCACTCCACCGCACGTCCGTATTTGACGTGGTATTTCTCTTCCTGCCGCACCACTCCATTGATGAGCCATGTATCTGGATGCAGCGAGTAAGTGCCCATCGCGAGTAGCATTCCCTTTTTCGGCAACTCTTCACCGAATACTCGCTGCATTTCACTTAGAGCTTTGCTTTCGCCATAGAGCCGCGACCACTTATGGAATGTTGCTTCAATCTCCCAGTCCTGGCAGGTGCCCTCGCGAAGACCGTCATCCGTTCGGTATCGGTATTTGAAGAGATATGGGCAGGGAATGTAGCTGCGAACGACCTGCTTCGAGAAGAGATCGCTTTGAGCGCGTATTGCGTCGAACGTTTCCTTCTCGTCATCGATGTCCTTCTGGCCCTTTTTCTCATAGCGGAATGACGTCACCTCGAGCGGCTTGAGCAACGCAAAACTCTTCCCGGCCTGGCGCTCGCGATTGAGGCTGGTCACTATAGTCTTGGCAAGAATGTGAGTTGGCGCGGGGTCCCGGCGCCGATCGGCACGTTAAGCCGTTGACATCATTAATCTGGGCAAGGTCATTCCATCGCGCCGATTCACAAATCAATCCGCTTCGCGCTCCATCCGGCCACAAAAATCGCGGCGCTGGCTAACCCGTCTTATTCGCGAGAGGGCGCCTGAGAGGCTGGCGAGCGTGGTGTAAAGCGCTGATGCGGCGTAGGATTCGGTTGCGAAGCCACCCCATCACCTTCAACCGCGAACGCCACGCCCGCCATGACCGATGATACGATTTCAGACCACTATCGAGAAGCAAGAATTCAACACAAATAAAACCTCTGCCTCGCGCTCGATCTCTTCATGCTTGATAGTCTCGTTTCGGATCACCTACCGCGTCTAATAGGCCGCTCGCGCCGGTTTCTTTGGACGCGGCACGACCGCGACTCCACGTTTCGGCACAGAAATGATCGGGAGTCACTCAATCTTTCTTCAACTTAACCCGTCTTATTCGTAAGAGTGCGCCTGAGGGGTAAAGCGCTGATGCGGCGTAGGATTCGGTTGCGAAGCCAACCCCATCACCTCCAACCGCGAACGCCACGCCCGCCATGACCGACGATACGATTCCGCCCTTCTCGTTTCCAGCCATTCACGCCAAGAAAGTCACAGCTGCCTTCGATGGTGGGCGCCTAACCTCGAACGGGGGCGTGATGCTTCTGGCGATGGCCGAGCGGCGTCTCGGTTTGGCCAACAATCTGGCCCGGGTGTTCCCGGATCGGCGCGATCCGACGCGGGTCGTGCACAGCCTGGTCGATATGTTCCGCGCTCGCATGTTCGCGATCTGCTGCGGCTACGAGGACGCCGACGACCTCGATCATCTGAGGTCCGATCCGGCATTCAAACTGGCCTGCGGTCGCCTACCGGACACGGGCCGGGATTTGTGTTCCCAGCCGACGCTGTCGCGGCTGGAGAATGCTCCGCGCCTGCGCGACGTGATCCGGCTGACCTACACTTTGGTCGACGCATGGATGGATAGCTACCCGCGCGAGCCGGCATCCGTCACGCTCGACATCGATGATACCTGCGACGTCGTCCACGGCCATCAGCAGCTCTCGCTGTTCAACGCTCATTATGACGAACGCTGCTTCCTGCCGATCCACGTCTACGACACGGAGAAGAGCCGGCCCGTGGCCGTCGTGCTGCGGCCCGGCAAGACGCCGGGCGGCGTCGAGGTGCGTGCCCATCTGCGCCGTACGGCATATCCGGACGCGGTGGCACAACACGCAAATTACGTTCCGTGGCGACGGGCACTATGCCCGGCCGGAGGCCATGGCGTGGTGCGAGACCAACGGCATCGACTACATCTTCGGTCTGTCCGGCACCAAGCCTCTCGCCAGAAAAGTCGACGAGGTCGCCGACGACATCCGCACCCGACGCGCCATCGAGAACCTGCCGGTTCTGCGTGGCTATACCGAGACGCGCCACAAGGCAAAGTCCTGGGATCGCGAACGGCGCACCGTCGCCCGTATTGAGGCGACGATGCTCGGCCTCGACATCCGTTTCGTCGTCACCAGCCTCGATGTCGGCTCGGCCGAGTGGATCTACGACAGCCTGTATTGCGCGCGCGGCCAAGCCGAGAATCTGATCAAGCTGCATAAGACACAGCTCGCCTCCGACCGCACCAGCTGCCGTTCGGCGCTCGCCAACCAGGTCCGTCTCGTGCTCCATACGGCCGCTTATTGGCTGATGCTGACCGTGCGCGACGCCATTCCCAAAGCCCGGGAATTGGCCGCTGCCGAGTTCGCGACGCTGCGTCTTCGTCTCTTGAAACTCGCTGCCCGTGTGGTCGAGACCACGAGCCGCATTCGCCTTGCGTTCGCCGCGGCATGTCCCGAAGCCGACCTGATCCGCGGCTTGCCCGGCGCGCTGCTGCCGCTCAGTCCTTGACCGGCGGGGCGTCCGCCCCCGTTCGCCCAACCCATCCCTCAAGCGCGTTGCAAAGTACCGGTCGTCAGGCGGCGAAAAGCCGAAGGCAATCCTGTGCGCCTCGTCAGACAAGATGTGCGGCCGCATCAATCGGGCCCAAAAGCCGCACTCTCACGAATAGGACGGGCTAAGCAGCCCGAGACAATCGACGCGTGGCGCAACGAAGACGAGAACCCATGACGGGCTCTATATTTCCGCTGCAATAAACTACCTGTTGACACAGAATCGAATATGCCCCCTAAATGTAGCCGTCACGGTCTCTCGAATCACAAGATAGAGAGCTAAGAGGGAAGCCGGTACGGCCGAAAGCCAAAGCCGGCGCTGCCCCCGCAACTGTAAGCGGCGAGCCGATGTCGATAGAGTCACTGGCGCAAAATCTCCGCGTCGGGAAGGCCAGACAGCAGCAATAACCCGCGAGCCAGGAGACCTGCCGCGACAACAACAGAGTCCTCGGGCGGGGTGTCCCGGTGGTCGCTTGCCGGCAGTCGGCCGCCGAGGGCGGCTCGTTTTCCGCATGCGCCTACCTCGGCCCTGCCCCAACCCATATGGGATGCCGATGTCTGGTCTGGGTCAAAGCAATTCTTTGCAAGCCGCATTGCCGCGCTCGATCGTCAAACGCGATGGCGACACGGTTGTGTTCGATGCCGGCAAGATCCGTTCTGCGATCGCGCGCGCGGGACGGGCGACCGGCGAGTTCGACGACGAGGCGGCCGGCCGGCTCACGGGAGAGACTATCAAGGTCATCGCGCACCGCTTCGCCGGCGCAACGCCCCAAATTGAAGAGGTGCAGGATATTGTCGAGCAGGTGCTGATCGCGGCCGACTATTTCGCCACTGCGCGCGCCTACATCGTCTATCGTGAGAAACGCGGACAGGCGCGTCGGGACCACAAGACGATGGTTGATGTCGCCGCTTCCATCAACGAGTATCTCGAACGTACCGACTGGCGCGTGAATGCCAACGCCAACCAGGGCTATTCGCTGGGCGGCCTTATCCTGAACCTCTCGGGCAAGGTCGTCGCCAACTACTGGCTGTCGCACATCTACCCGCCGGAGATCGGCCACGCCCATCGTGAAGGCGACATCCATATCCATGACCTCGACATGCTCGCCGGTTATTGCGCCGGCTGGTCGCTGCGCACGCTCTTGACCGAGGGACTGAACGGCGTGCCCGGCAAGGTCGAGGCCGGCCCGCCGAAGCACATGTCGAGTGCGGTCGGGCAGATCGTCAATTTTCTCGGCACGTTGCAGAACGAGTGGGCGGGCGCGCAAGCCTTCAGTTCGTTCGACACCTATATGGCGCCGTTCATCCGGAGGGACGGCTTGAGCTACGGCGACGTACTGCAATCGATCCAGGAGCTCATCTACAACCTCAATGTCCCCTCGCGCTGGGGTACGCAGACGCCTTTCACCAATCTCACCTTCGACTGGACCTGCCCGGAGGACCTCCGCGATCAGGTGCCGGTGATCGGCGGAGAGGAGATGGATTTCACCTATGGCGACCTGCGTTCCGAAATGGACATGATCAACCGCGCCTATATGGAGGTGATGACGAAAGGTGACGCCAAGGGCCGTGTATTCACCTTTCCAATCCCGACCTACAACATCGCTGCGGATTTCCCCTGGGAGAGCGATAACGCTGATCGCCTGTTCGAGATGACGGCGAAATACGGCCTGCCCTACTTCCAGAACTTCATCAATTCCGAGCTCAAGCCGAACATGATCCGCTCGATGTGCTGCCGACTACAGCTCGATCTCACCGAGCTGCTCAAGCGCGGTAACGGCCTGTTCGGCAGCGCTGAGCAGACCGGCTCTATTGGTGTGGTTACCATTAATTGCGCTCGCCTCGGCTATCTGCATCGCGGCGACGAAGCGGGCCTATTCCATCGCCTCGACGCGCTGCTGGAAATCGGTCGCAACAGCCTGGACATCAAGCGCAAGGTCGTGCAACGCTACATGGACGACGGACTTTTTCCCTATAGCAAGCGCTATCTGGGCACGCTGCGCAACCATTTCTCGACGCTCGGCGTCAATGGCGTCAACGAGATGATCCGCAACCTCACCGCCGATTGCGAGAACATCAGCACACCCTGGGGCCATGCCTTTGCGGTACGGCTGCTCGACCATGTGCGCGCGCGCATCGCCGCGTTCCAGACCGAAACCGGCATCCTGTTCAACCTCGAAGCCACGCCCGCGGAGGGCACGACCTACCGCTTCGCGAAGGAAGACCGCAAGCGCTACCCCGGAATCTTGCAGGCGGGCACCGTCGATCTCCCCTATTACACCAATTCGAGCCAGCTTCCGGTCGGCCTCACCGACGATCCGTTCGAGGCCCTTGAGCGCCAAGACGAGCTGCAACGCAAATACACCGGCGGTACGGTGCTCCATCTCTACATGGGCTCACGCTTGTCCTCGGGCGCAGCGTGCAAGAAGCTCGTGCGGCGGGCGCTCTCAAATTTCCGCCTACCCTACGTCACCGTCACGCCGACATTCTCGATCTGTCCGACGCACGGCTATCTCGAAGGCGAGCATGCCTTCTGCCCGAAATGCGACGCCGAACGGCTCGCAGCCAAGCGGCATGCCGCCGCGCACTGAAAGGAGACCACAGATGAACGAATCCACTGCCCGTGCGACCAGCACCGATTCCGCGGTGACGCTCAGCGACGACGAGCGCCAGCCCTGTGAGGTCTGGACCCGCGTGATGGGTTATCACCGGCCGGTGTCGTCGTTCAATCGCGGCAAGAAAGGCGAGCACAATGAGCGCAGGTTCTTCGCTGAAGCGCGCGTCGCGCTCGGCTGAATTGCAGATTGGCGGGCTGGCCCGGCTGTCCACCTGCGACTGGCCGGGCGAGCTCGTGGCAACGGTGTTCTGCCAGGGCTGCCCTTGGTCGTGCGGCTATTGCCACAACCCGCATCTGATTCCGCCGAGGGGAGACTTCGAAATCGCGTGGCCGGACGTGCTGTCTTTTCTCGACAGCCGTCGCGGCCTGCTCGACGGCGTGGTGTTCTCTGGCGGCGAACCCACCCTCCAGGCGGCGCTGCCGGACGCGATGCGTGCTGTGCGACGCGAACTCGGCTTCCGCATCGGATTGCACACCGCCGGGCCCTATCCCACACGGCTGTCCGCCGTATTGCCGCTCGTCGACTGGATTGGCTTCGACGTCAAGGCTGCGTTCGATGATTACGCGCGGATCACTGGCGTCATTGGGAGCGGCATCAAGGCCAAGGCCAGCCTCGTGCGCCTGCTCGAAAGCGGCGTCGCGTGCGACATCCGCACGACGGTTCATGATGCCTTGCTGGATCGCTCCGACCTGGCGCGTCTGGCGTCCGACCTTGTCGCGCTTGGCGTTCCTGCCCATCGGCTTCAGCCGTTCCGCGCGGCCGGATGCACGACCGCGAGCCTGCTTTAGTCCCCGTGAGCCGCTGCAGTTCGGGGTGCTGGCTGCGGCACCTATCCTTCCACACTCCTTCCACCCGAGTTGCGGTCCGCCAGACACCAGGCCATTTGCGATTCCCGGACCGAAGATACCGAGACCCAACAACGAGAGTGCTGCGAGTACAGCGTCTTGTCGCGCGTCAACCGGGCAACGCCCTCCGCCATGAAACGCGCCTGCCAGCGCCACACCACTGGCTTCGATTTGCCCGACCGGCGCATGATCTCGGCAGTGCCACAACCGTCAGACAGGGGGGACTTGAGGCGATGGCCGCCTCGGTTTCGAAGTCCAGCCACTCGCAGAGGCCGCGATCAAGGCCGCCGATGGCCCGCTCGATGTCGCCCGCGGTGACGAGGCCTCTTCCGGCTCTTAAGCCAATTTCAGGATAAATGCGAACGCGCCGACGCCCCTCGCTTTCGTCCAGTTCTTCGTGGATTGCGAAATAGGTTGGCTGCCCAGCTTTCGGCATGATGCCCTGGCCTTCGAGGGCGCTGACAAGGTAAGCTATAGCTCGGCACTCCCAATCACCCGTAAGCGACGTTCGCGTCCCATTCGCAAAGGTTTGGCGTGGGGATTGCAGTCTGTTGATCAACGTGTTTGCAAATCGTTGGCGGGGGGTATGGAGGCGGCAACGACGGAGAATTACGAGGTGCGGCCGAACGACCAGGGCAGGAGCTCGTCGATCCGGGACTGCGGGTGACCGGTTGCGATCGCTTTGAGCGTCGCTTTCATCCAGACGTAGGGCTCCACGCTGTTGATTTTGCAGGTGGCGATGAGCGAAGCTATGCGCGCCCATGAACGACCACCTTCGTCGTGACCAGCAAATAAACTATTTTTACGCGTCAGAGTCAGCGGCCTGATTTGATTTTCGACGGGATTGGTGTCCATCTCAACGCAACCATCGTCGAGAAACAAGGTGAGGCCATCCCAATGGTTCAGGAGATAGGCGATCGCCTTGCCCATCTCGCTGCCCGGCGACAGGCGAGCGGCTTGCTCGCGCAGAAACCTCTCGAGTTCAGCGACGAGCGGCCGTGATCGCTCGTTACGGGTCGTTTGCCGAGCCGGGGCGTCGGCGCCACGGATCTCCTTCTCGATCGCATAGAGTGCGGCGATGCGCGCGAGAACGGCTTCGGCGATGGGTGAGCCGGCTTTCGGAGTCGCTGCGATGATCTTGCGCCTTGAGTGGGACCAACATGCGGCCAGCCGCAGCGGCACGCCGCCTTTGCGCTTGGGCCGTGCGAGCCGATGATAGCCCTGGTATCCGTCGACCTGAAGGATGCCGTCGAAGCCCTCGAGGATGCGCTCAGCATGGTCACCACCGCGTCCTGGCGCGTAGTGGTAGACCACGATTGGTGGATCAGCGCCGCCGTGGCCGCGATCGTCGCGCAGGACAGCCCACAGATAGCCGGTCTTCGTTCGGCCCCGGCCCGGATCGAGCACAGGCGCCCTGGTCTCGTCTATGAACAAGCGGCCCGATTGCTTCATCACGACGCTCATGCGCTCGACCAGCGGCGCGAGGTGGAAGGCGACCGTTCCCATCCAGTCTGCCAGAACGGCGCGATCGATGAAGATGCCATGCCGAGCCAGAACCTGCGACTGACGATAGAGTGGCATGTGCTCGCTGAACTTGGCGACCGCCACCTGCGCCAGCAGCGCCTCGGTGGGGATGCCACCCTCCACGAGATGGGCGGGCGCCGGCGCCTGAGCAACACCGGTGCAGCCCTTTGCGCAGGCGTAGCGCGGTCGCACCGTCTCGATCACACGATACTGGGCGGCCATGACATCGAGACGGCGGGAGCGATCCTCGCCGATCTGGACCATCCGGCCGCAGCCGCAGGGACACTCGAGGTTCTCGGGTTCGATCACCTGCTCGATGCGCGGCAGGTGCGCGGGAAAGGCACGGGCAGCGCGCCTGGTCCGGCGGCTGGACGGCGCCGTGCCGGCGCGGCGCGCACGATCGTCCTGGCGTTCCTGGACTTCGGCGATGGCAATCTCGATGTCCTCGAGAACCAGTTGCATCTGATCGGGATTGAACCATAACCTTCCGGGTCGGTGCCTGCCATGCCACCGATCTGCAACGTCGAGCCGTTCGGGAAGACGATGTCAGTCCAGACCACAAGGACGCGGCTTTGTCCGAATGCAACCTTGGAATCGTACCGCCCCAGGAGTTTGGCGCCCTGCGGGATCAGCAACTGATGGCCGGTGGCGCTGTCGTAGACGTTCTGGCTGACCTGGGCTGTGATGCGACCGGGAAGATCGGAATTGATGCCGGTGATCAGCGTCGCTGGAATGACGGAACCGCGTTTCAGTTCGTAGGCGGATGTCGGGGCGACCACCTTGTTGGGGAGGTAGCCGAGCTTCTTAAGGTCTGCATTGAAGAAATCCTCTTTCGCCATTTGCCCGTTCGGATCGATGTTCTGCATGCCAAAGCCGGCGCGGAGCGCCGTCGCATAAAGGTCGGACGCACCGCGTCCAAGACCGGGTGTCGTCGTCGTCTTCGCTTGCGCCGCATTGCTTACGGATGCGCTCGATGTTTGCAGCTTGCTGAGATTGATGCCGAGCGGTGAATCATAGGCGGCGTCGTTCGCCTGCACGCGGGCCATGCGCTGGCGCTGCTGCTCCCGCAAATATTGTTCATGTGCCTCCCGCTCGAGGCGCGCCCGCCACAGCGCTTCGGATTCGAGTTGCGAGCCGGCCGGCTCCGCCTGCTGTCGGCCGGTGAAGGGATTGCTTGCCGGCTTTGGGGGCTCGGGCTGCGCCGGGGCCGGTTGGAACGTCTGTGCTTCCTGTTGGTCGCCGATGATGCCGTTGGAGACGCCCTTCTTGAGTTGATCGGCGTAGGTCGATGCCGGGTTGGATGAGGCGGTGTCGATGCCGGCGGCGCGACGGAAGTACAGACCGCGCGACGTGAGGCCATAGAAGATGACGGCGAAGAAGACGATCACCAGCACGATGGCGACAATGATCGGCAGCCGGTTGAGGCGACGGATTCCTTTGCCCTCGCCCTCCGGAGCGCCGCCGAGCTTCAGGGATTGCACCATGATCGCCCTCCCTACCCGCGCTGCATGACGGAGAGCGGGCTGGCCGGCGATGCTCCAGCGGCGGTTGCGCTATAGGCGCGGCCGAGTTCGACGCTGCCCGTCGACAAGCGCGCCAGCACCTGGCCATTGTAGGACTCGATCACATAGGCGAGTGGAATGGTCTTCTCGCCGCCGGTCTTCTGATCGGTCGCCACCGCATATCCCCAGCTCTTGAGCGACATCTCCAGCGCCTGGCCGAAGGGCGTGCCGTCGGGCTTCAGGAGGATCGTGCCAGAGCCCGGCCCGACCTGCTCGGCGAGTTTCGTCACCATGTCGCCGGCGATCGCCGAGGCCGCGGGACCAGACAGATCTGAAGGCGCCGAACTCGCGACCAGGGCGCTGCTGCCGAAGGAGGCGCATCCCGCGAGCGACAGGCCGAGCAGGGAGAGAAGGAGGAGCTGACGCATCGAGGAGGCCGCGCGCATGGTCATCCTCCCCTCCGGATCGTCACCTTGTCCTGGTTCCAAAAGCCGACGCCGGAGACCAGAATGGCGGTGTCGATCTGATAATCGACCACCATCATGTCGCCCTTCAGCCGGTAGTTGACGATGCGGTTCTGGCCGCCCGACACCACGAACAGGACCGGTGCATCCTGTCCGGAGAGCGATGATGGAAACTGGATATAGGTTTTCACGCCATCGCTGTAGACGCGGGTCGGCCGCCAGGAGGCGTTGCCGTTCACGCTGTAGGCGAAGCTCAACTGCTCCGCGGGAACGCCAGCGCCCGGAATCACCTCAGTGCCAAGACGCGCGTTGACGTCCGCGAGCCGGCTGCCGACAGCCTCCGGACCTCAATATCATGTGCCCTGAGCCAGCGCGCCAGCCAGAAGCCGTCACGGCCGGCCTCGAAAGCGACAGCGATGCGTTTGATGTGATGCCCAGCCTTCGCCGCTTCATCTCGCCATCGATGCAGCAATTTCAGCAATGCGCTCTCATCGACCGCGAGCTTCTTCAATGGCTGGCGCTCGACACCAGGCACAATGCCGGCGACGAGCCAGCTCGACAGGCTCAGTTCGATAACGGCGATCAGCGTGCCGTCCGGATCGAGTGGGCTCGGGGATCGGCTCAGATCGTTCAACTTTTGCATGGGGCGCTCCATCGGTTCACATTAGCAACGATAGATGCAATATCCTCGCCACCGCCCCATAGCATCTTCCTCGCGATAAAGCCGGTAGATCCGGTTGATCCCCGATGGCTCGCCCTCCCGCCGCAGCAGGACGAACAGCCGGCGGTAGCCGAAACGCCGCCGCTCGTTGGCAAGATCGCGCAACCGGCCGCGCAGAGCAGAGCGTCCGCAGGGCGGCCGGAGCGATAGCGGATCATCTTCCGATCCGCGCCCACGATCGAACAGGCCCGCCGTTCCGACAGGCTCATGACGGCCTGCAGATGCGCGACCGCAGCGCGCTTGGCGGCGGGCCCTACCATTTTTTTGAAAGGAGCTCGCGAAGGGCGGCCGCATCGAGCATCTGCTCGGCCAGAAGCTTCTTCAGCTTCGCGTTCTCCTCCTCCAGGGCCCTCAGCCGCTTCGCCTCGGAAACGTCCATGCCGCCGAATTTGGCCTTCCCGGCCCGACCTAGTTCGACAGCGATCGGGAGATCCCAAAACTTGTACGGGCCAGCGCGACATCACCGCCTTCATCGAGGGCTTCTGCAACCGAACCCCGGCTCCATTCCGCACCGGATATATCACCGCGGTGTCGAGATGGAGGAAGATCAGTTCGGCGCGTCAGTGTGCGCACAGAGGTCGGATATTGAAGGATCCGATGCTGCGCGGCGGCACACATTCGCGACCGATCTGCTGGAGACCGGAGCCGAAGTGCGTATCAACTTTTGGAGCGAGAGATGAACAAGCTCGGGTTAGCGATCGTGTACTCGGCCAGACGCAAAGCTGGGTGCCGAAGCCTCTTCGAGTGTCATCTTCTCAAGCATCAGATCCGTGACAAGTTTGCGGAGGCGCCGGTTCTCGACCGTGAGCTCTTCCAACGCACGACGCATTTCATCCATGCTAGCACGAGGAGGAGGATCCCTGCCCGCGTTAGGCCCCTCCGAAGATTGCCCCACGTCCTTGCTGAGCGGCAGTTTCCGCCAACGATGGAGCGTCATAACGCTCACGCCAAGCGCCTCACAGATCGAGACCTGGGAGCTGCCTGCTCGAGCCAATTCATCCGCCTGAGCGAGTTTCAGTTTAATCTCTTGATGAGAATGTTTTTTCATTCGGACTAGGCCGGGTTCCGACAAAGTAACTCGCCGCCGGCTTGAACTGAGTGGCGGGTGCTGTCAAATAACATACAACGACGTCTGCTAACCTACAAAGGTATCATACAGCCCCGTTGTTAGCGCTACCAATGAAAGCGTTCAAGATGAATATCGAGTTTCGATCGGCATTTTCATCTTTCACAAAGCAATCATCCGGCCTGAACGGCAACAAAGCAGGTGGAGCATGATGCGAGCCTCCAAGTTTTGAACTCCCAGCAGGCGCTTCATCCTGGAGCTAGGCAGGAACGGGGTTGCCGGCCGAGACCTCCCGAATGGCGGGATTGCCCAAGTCGCCCATCTGAGACGGAGAAGACCGAGGGGCTGCTGACCATCGATATGATCAGCTGAAGCGGACGGCAGAAGGGCGCCAATCGCAATGTGTGTTTGGGCAGCAAATGGAGGAAATCGTCCTTGCATTACGTTTTGACATCTTCATCTCAATGATCTGGATAGCCGGCAAGTGGTTGTTGCGCAAGGACCTTCAATGGGAATCAGTGACTCCGTCACGTGCCATGATTGTTCAGCATCGATGACTCTTTCGGGCAAGCACGTCGCAACCTGGTCGCGCTTGGTCACGTGCCGTGCTGACATCGGTGTAGTTCGTGGGCCATTCTTGCACAGGAAAAGCGACTATTTGCCGCGGGTCAACCACTGCAGAAGCTATCCAACCTTCAGCGAGGGGTCGTGTTGGTGGGGATCTCATCAGGCGCAGAACAGGACTGATCCAGCCTTTCCTGGGGGATAGCAATATCCCTCCCCGACCCGCAGTGTTGGCTCAGAAACCTCCGGAGTCGCCAAGCAGATCGCCGAACTTGCGAGGCTAAGCTCGGTGAAATGAGTGCGGCCAGTTGGATCCTTTCATCCTTGACACGCACTACTCACAATCTTAACATTGAACATAACATATGCTGCGGGTTTCTAATCTTCGCAATCGCGCGCGGCGACTGGATGGTCACAGCGTGAAGCGCCTTGACGTAACCGGAGCATCGCGTCGTCCTCAATAAAAACCGAAAGGGCCTCCAATGGCTATATCTTACCTGACGAAAACTGAGTTGGACCAGTTTCTCCACCATAACGGAAATCACATTGAGGCGAGCGTCAGGTCGGCACTGATCGACTCGTTAGAACGTAGCGGAGTGTACAGCGATCATCCTGGGGATACTTCGAAGGCTGCGTTTCAGTCTGGACCGTTCGGAGGGGCTGTTCCAGCAGGCGTTCAGATCCTCGACATTACGCAGTCGACCACCGTCGAGACCACGCCAAACCTGAAGGCGATTATTTTCGACGACGCTGGCGGCAAGACGCTCGATGTGATTGGCGGGCATAATGATGTGTTCATCGCCATGGGAAAAGGTTCCGATAGCGTGAACCTATATGATTATGGGAACGACACGGTCTATGGCGGTAGCGGCAACGACGCGATCCGCGGCGGACACGGTAACAGCTCACTGTTCGGCGGCGCAGGCAACGACAGTATCTATGGTGGCAGCGGCAACGACACTTTGGATGGCGGCAGCGGTAACGACTATCTTGAGGCGGGCACCGGCGCTCAGGTGCTCGAAGGCGGCAGCGGCAACGACATTCTGCGAGATCTATCGTCGGGACACAGCACGCTTATCGGTGGCGATGGCAACGATACGCTAATTGGCGTTCAGGGCGATGTCTTTGCGGGCGGTGACGGCAATGACGTCTTCTGGGTCTATGGTGAGTCAGGAGCGAACTCGACGCTGCAGGGAGGAAATGGCAACGATACATTCCATCTTCAGACCCACACCGGAAATGATACGATTATAGGCGGCGCAGGCTCGGACACCGTGGATTTCGCCGATCGCTCCTCCTTTGATGTCACCAAGGTCGATGTCGACGAGAAGACGAACTCCTACACGCTGCACTTCGGAGACAGCCAGACGGTGGTGGTCAGTGGCGTCGAATATCTCCACTTCACCGATGGAGACGTGCACTTGCCGAAGCTCTGAATCGGCACCTGCAAGCTGCGCTGAGAAAGCCCCGCTCATGGCGGGGCTTTGCCTTTGAGCTCAGCGCTTTCGCATCTTATGTAGGATGTCCTTTCGTTGGTGGCTGTGTTGTGGTTTGCTAATGTTATCATCTGGCCCTTTCACCGCGCGGTGCGGGCACGGATTGGTCTCTCACGATGAAGCGATTGCTCAACGCGGGCTCAGGATCCGGTACGGCACAGCGCATCGCCCGGATGATGCTCAACCATGATTGGGAAGAAACCCGATTCGACATCGACCCCGGCGTCAAACCAGATGTGATCGGCTCGATCCTTGAGTTGACTGGCGCGTTCAAGCCTCAGTCCTTCAACGCGGTGTGGACATCGCATGTGCTCGAGCACCTGTATGCCCACGAGGTCTACCCTACATTGCGGCAATTCCACCAGATCCTCAAGCCCGATGGTTTCGCCTTGATCGTGAGCCCGGATCTGCAATCGGTCGCTCACTTCATAGCCCAGCATGGGATCGGCGCAATAGCCTATCATTCGCCGGCGGGGCCGATCAGGCCGCTGGACATGCTCTATGGCCATTCGCGCGCCATCGAGGAGGGACGCGTCCACATGGCCCACCGCACCGGATTTACGGCCGAGCGACTCGGTAATCTCCTGCTGATGGCCGGGTTTGCGACCGTTTCGGTCAGCAGCCAAAATTTCGAGGTCTGTGCGCTCGCGCTGATGCCTGAGGCCGACGACGAGGCCATCCGAAGGTCTTTGTTAGAGTACGGCTTCAATTTCCAGGAAGCCAAGGCCTGAGGTATTTGTGAGTGCGGCCAGCCGTTCCTCACAATTTAACGATGAGTGAGGCTGGTTTTTTTGCCGCTCAATGTTATGTTGGTGTTGACTGTGACGTCATAACACAACAGCGGATCGCTTGGCCCCAATGACCGTCCACTGCGCCGATGACCGAAACCTGGCCGATGCGGCGCCCGCATCGGCACTAGGGTGCCTGATTATCGTCGCACGACAGCACGGGCTGCACCTCACGTCCTCACAGCTCATTCAAGACAACCTTCTGCGGGAAGAGAACGTCACACTCCATCAGCTTGTCCGCTGTGCGGAGAAAGCAGGCATGCGCGCGAAGTGCGTCAAGCTCGATTGGAGCGGGCTGTCTCATCTGAAGAAGGCGCTCCCGGTCATCATTCGGCTTCGCAATGGGAGCCACATGGTACTCCAGCGTGTCGAGGGAGACGCCCACAATACCCGCATCGTGCTGAGGGACCCGAATGCCGCGGAAGACGCGCTGCTCGTGATCGACCAACCACGCTTTGAAGGTATCTGGTCCGGCGATCTGGTCCTGATCAAGCGCAGCTACGAGATATCGGACGAAGCGCAGCCGTTCAGTTTCGGCCTGGTAGCCGCGCTGTTGTTCCGCGAACGCCGCATGGTCCGCGACGTCGCGATTGCCGCCGTGATCCTCGGGCTTCTCAGCTTGGCGCCGATCATGTTCTGGCGCCTGTTGTCGGACAAGGTGATCTTCTACAAGGCGTACAACACGTTCTATGTGCTCTGCGTCGCGATGCTGGTGGTCATAGCCTTCGAGGCAGCCTTCTCGTTCTTGAGACAATTCCTTGTCCATCGCTTGACCACCAGGCTGGACGTCAAATTGTCGACCTACGTCTTCGAAAAGGTCCTCAATCTTCCCATCGACTATTTCGAGCAGACGCCCGTCGGCCTCGTCGCGCGCGACATTCGCGAAGTCTTTCGCATCCGCTCGTTCCTAATGGGGCAATTGTTCGGCACCATTCTCGACTCTACGACGCTGATGTTCTTCCTGCCCGTCATGTTCTTCTTCAGCCCCGTCATGACGTTCGTGGTTCTCGCCTTGTCGGCATTCATCGTCGCGTGGCTCGTCCTAATGTTGCCGAATTACCGCAAGGCGTCGACTGCCGTGCTGGCCGCGGAGGGCGCGCAGGGCGCGTTTTTGGTTCAAACTTTGAATGGGATCCGGACGATCAAGTCCCTCGCGCTCGATACGCGGCAGCGCCACATGTGGGATGTTCTGGTCGCACGCGTTGCCAAGGCGCGGCTTGTGGAAGGCATGACTGGAAACGCCATCCAGTCGGTGGTGCGTCCCCTGGAGCGGCTGGCCGTCAGCGGCTCCTATGCGCTCGGCGTCTATCTCGCGCTCGAAAGCAATGACCCGGTCTATATCGGGGCGCTGTTCTCATTCCTGCTGTTGTCACAGCGCGTCTCGGGTCCGCTGATGCAGATGGCGCAGCTCATCAATCAATACGACGAGGCACGAAGTGCGGTTGCAACCGTCGGCAATCTCGTCAACCTTCCTCCCGAAGAGGGACGTTCCGGCCATGGCGTGCGTTCGCCACTCGAGGGCAAGGTGGAGTTTTCCGGCGTCACCTTCAAATACAAGGGAGCGCTATCGCCAACGCTAAACAACATCTCCTTCGAGATTCCGCTAGGGACTACTTTAGGCGTGATGGGCAAGAGCGGATCTGGCAAGACCACGATTGCGCGGCTGCTGCAGCGGCTGCATTGCGACTATGACGGATTGATCAAGATCGATGGCATTGACGTTCGCGAGTACGACATCGACCATCTCCGTCGTAACGTGGGTGTGGTGCTCCAGGAGAATTTTCTTTTCAGTGGGACCATCCGCGAAAACATCACAGCGGCCACGCCGGACGCGTCGTTCGATGATGTGGTCAGGGCGGCGAGGCTGGCGGGTGCGGAAGAATTCATCGACAAGCTGCCGCGTGGCTACGAGACGCATATCTATGAAGGCTCGCCGAACCTCTCGGGAGGGCAGCGGCAGCGGCTTGCGATCGCGCGTGCGTTGATCGTCAACCCGCCCATTCTGATTCTCGATGAGGCGACAAGCGCGCTAGACGCCGACAGCGAGACGATCGTGAACGCCAACATAACGCGCCTCGCGCATGGCCGGACGCTGATTATCATCTCGCATCGCCTGTCGTCCCTGGCAAAGGCGGACGCAATTCTCGTCCTTAATCGTGGTGTGGTCGACGATATCGGGCGGCATGAGGAGCTCCTGGCGTGCAACGATATCTACAGCTCGCTGTGGTATCAGCAGAACGCGCATTTGGTGCCGGCAGCCCGCAACGATCGGTCAACATTCGGGAGTCCAACGCTTGTCTCGTGATGGTGCGCTTGCGACTGTTCGCCAATTTCAATCGGAAACGGATGCGATCCGAGAGGAGGCTGAGCCTCTGGTCGCGCGAGCAACGCTGTTTGTCCTCTCGGCCTTCCTGGTCACGATCGTTGCCATTCTGGCTCTGACGCGGATAGATCGCGTCATCACCAGCGTTGGCGGGCGGATCGTGCCGGTGGGACAGATCCGCGTCCTTCAGGCCCTGGATCAATCGATTATTAAGACGATCGACGTGCGGGAAGGCGAGCAGGTGCAACCGGGACAGCTTATTGCGACCCTGGACGCGACCTTTACGTCGGCGGACCTGACCCAGGCGAAGTTGCAGATCGCTAGCCTCGAGACTCAGGTGGCACGCGATGAAGCCGAGCTGAACCAGCATCCGCTGGTTTTTGCGAGCAAGCCAGACCCCAACGACCAAAAATACGCAGCCTTGCAGAAGGCGCTCTATGATCAGAGGATGGCGCAATATACCGCGCAGATCAATAGTTTCGATTCGAGGATCAAGCAGACCCAGGCGACGATGGAGAAGCTTCGCGGGGACGATGCGAGATATCGGCAGCGTGACGAGATCTTGCAGAAGATCGAGACCATGCGCACGACGCTGGCCGAGCACGGCACGGGCTCGCAGCTCAATATGTTCATTTCCCAGGACTCAAGGCTTGAATTGCTGCGGACCCTGGAGAACACCCACAACAGCCTAATCGAAGCCCAGAATACGCTCGCGGTGTCAACCGCAGACCGTGACGCCTTCAAGCAGCAGTGGTTTGCGCAACTGAGTCAGGATCTCGTGGCGACCCGCAACAAGCTGG
This sequence comes from Bradyrhizobium sp. YCK136, assembly GCF_044570075.1. NCBI lineage: Bacteria > Pseudomonadati > Pseudomonadota > Alphaproteobacteria > Hyphomicrobiales > Nitrobacteraceae > Bradyrhizobium > Bradyrhizobium sp. YCK136. Next base: position 76,944 of record NZ_CP172426.1, on the reverse strand, counting down.
ACGAGGCGAGAGCGTCTTATGAGAAGGCGCTCAGGCACCAGGATCTGGTCCGATTGACCGCTGCCGAAGACTCGGTCGTGTTGACGATGGCAAGGCTCTCGGTCGGATCGGTGCTAAAGCCCGGCGATCCTTTCATTACGCTGATGCCGACCGACACCAAGCTCGAGGCTGAAATTCGCATCGCCTCGCGCGATGTCGGTTTCATCCGGCCCGGAGACCCCTGCACGATGCGGATCGATGCGTTCAATGCCGCGGAGCATGGTACAGCCGATGGCAAAGTGCGCTGGATCAGCGAGGGCGCGTTCACCACCGACGATGATGGAAAGCCTATCGAAGCCTACTACAAGGCGCGGTGCTCGGTGGACTCAGCCAACTTCAAGGATGTCCCAAAAAACTTCCGCCTGATTCCTGGCATGACGCTTGCGGGGGACGTCCATGTCGGCACGCGGGCGGTCGGAATGTATCTGCTTGGCGGAATGCTGAAGGGTATCCGGGAGGCCATGCGTGAGCCATGACGGTATTGACCCGATCGCTCCTCCAATGGCTTCGTCCCGCGTCTCGCGGATCAGATGAAAAGCGGCTCGGTCCGGCGGAGGCAGCGTTCGAGCGCGGTCACTATCTGGAGGCACTTAAGCTCTGGAAGCGTGCCTCGCAAAACGGCGACGCGGAAGCGGACTATCGGATCGGCATGCTCTATGCCGAGAACCGGGGAGTGGCAGGCAGCATTCCGGATGCCGCGGTGTGGTACGACCGCGCGGCGCAGCGAGGTCACGTCGAGGCGCAATATCAACTCGGCCTGATCTATCTTTACGGAGTCAACGCCAGCCTCGGACCGAGTAGGCCGGAGACCTGGCGTCAATCCTCAGCCGCGCGATTGGGCGATAGCGCGTCGGATGTGCATCACCTGATATTCCCGCACGGGATCAGTTTCGCGAAGGATATTTGCGCCGCGTTTCGCTGGATATCGGCCGCCGCCGGGTCCGGCAAAGCGGATGCTCAGACCATCCTGGGCAATCTCTACAGTGAAGGGCAGGGGTGCACGAAGGACTTCGCTGCTGCATTGCGTTGGTATCTGGCGGCGGCCGATCAGAACTTTGCGCCGGCCGAGTTCGCGCTAGGCGATGTCTATTACCAGGGACGCGGAGTACTCGTCGATTTCGCGCAGGCTACGATCTGGTATGGCAAGGCCGCCGCGCAGGGGCACGTGAGGGCGCAGATTGGGCTCGCATTTATGACGTTGAAAGGTATGGGCTTGCCCGAGAACCCCACTGAGGGTGCTCGCCTGTTCCAGAGTGCAGCCACGCATGATGATCCGATCGCACTCTACAACATCGGCCTGTTACGGCTGAGCGGCAAGGGCGTCGCCAAAGACCTCGACCGCGCCGAGACCGCGCTGCGCAAGGCGGCGCGGAAGGATTATCTTCCGGCAATTCAGGCACTCGCGGAATTCTATTCGAGCGGAGCCGATGCCGAGCCCGATTTGCGTGAGGCGGCGATTTGGTATGAGAAGGCGGCCGAGCGGGGCGATGTGCAGGCGCAATTCTTCGTCGGCCGGTTTTATGCGACTGGTGTCGGTGTTTCGCCTAACACTCGACAGGCCGCGAAGTGGTTCGAGCGCGCAGCCGAAAATGGCCATGCCACTGCGGCATTCAACGTTGCGATCTTCTATCTCAACGGCTCCGGCGTTCAGCGCAACGTGGAGGCCGCGATCAAATGGTTCGAACGTGCCGCAGATGGCGGCATGAGCGCCGCACAGGTGCAACTCGGAAAGCTCTATTCGACCGGTGCGGGCGTTCCCAAAGATCAGGAAATGGCTTCGGAATGGTTGAGCAGGGCCGCCGGTAGCGGAGATCCTGACGCCAAGACCGCCTATGCACTCTTTATGATTCATCAGAATGCGTCCGATGATAACGTCGCACGCGCGCACTCTTTGCTGGCAGAGGCGGCCGAGGCAGGTCATCCTCCGGCGGCGTTCCAACTGGGCGCGCTGAAGATGGGTAAGTTCGGCGGGATCGCCGATAAGCTAGGCGCGACCCCATGGTTCACGCGGGCGGCGGATGCCGGCCATGTCGAGGCTCAGTACATGCTGGCACTTCTCCATCTGGATTCGACGAGCGGCGTGGGGAATGCGCGGGCAGCATCATCGTGGATGACCAAGGCGGCGCGCGCGGGGCATGCACCAGCGCAATTCCAACTGGCCGTCATGTACTGCACGGGCTACGGAGTGGGCCTGGATCTTGCAGAGGGTGTGAACTGGTACGAGGCCGCTGCAGAGCAGGGACATAAGATTGCGCAGTACAACTTTGCCGTGATGCTCCGGAGTGGGCAGGGGCGCGCGGCTGACGTGACGAAGGCGACGGAATGGTTTCAGAGGGCCGCCGAGCGAGGAATGGCGGAAGCGCAGGTTGCGCTGGGCGACGCGTTGATGTCGGGCCGAGGCACGGCGCAAGATCGCGAAGCAGCGGTCAATTGGTATCGATACGCGGCGCGGCAACGCAATGAAGGCGCCGTGCGGCGCCTCCAGTCGATCGGCGGCGACGGGGCTGTCACACCGTACACAGAAACTTTGTGCGGAACGATGCCTCTAATGCACGAGTGAGTAACAATGGCTGATTTTCTTTCGAACCTCGCGCGCGACGCCGGTCGAAGAGGACCTCGGGCGAGGCGCAGCGCTGCTGCAAGGCTGCAATCCAAGTCAGAGCCGGTCGCCGCAAAACTGAACGGTTCTGCGAAGCTGCTCGCCGCCGAGGGATCGGCGAGCAGGCCTGCCGGCGACCTTGCAGATGCCGCGCGCACCCTCAAGGGCCTCGGGCTTTTTGACCAGGATTTCTACGCGGCCAGCTATCCGGACGTGATCGCGGTCGGCGCCGATCCGTTTGAGCATTTCTTCCTCTATGGCTACAGGGAAGGTCGAAAGCCAAATCTGATCTTCGACCCGATCTGGTACGTCACAACCTATCCCGATGTGAAGGAGGCGGATGAGCATCCGTTCCTGCACTATGCGACGGTCGGCGAGCGCGATGGGCGGCGGCCAAGTCCCTATTTTCAACCGGCCTGGTATCGGGAGAAGTACGGCATCCCGGAAGGCGAGAGCCCGCTCGCGCACTATCTGAAGAACCGCCTGGGCCCGTTCAGCCCGATCCCGGAATTCGACGCGCAGTATTATCGTCAGATCTATCCGGACGTCGCAGCGGCCGGCGTCGATCCGTTCGAGCACTTCATCTTTCATGGCTATAAGGAAGGGCGCAACCCGTCGGCGGAGTTCGACACCAAGTTTTACATTCAGCGCTACTTCAAGGGTAAGACGGATCAGAATCCGCTTTTGCACTATCTTGCGCATCGCCACGAGGATGGCATCTATCCGTCACCTCCGGAGAACGAGGCCACCATCCCGGCCGAGATCAAGCGGTTCACCCGTCCGAGCCGGCTATTCGAGGAACTGCGTCCATTGCCCGACGGCGCAAAGCCGCGCGCCAAGGTGCTGGCCTACTATATGACGCAGTTTCACGCTTTCCCTGAGAACGACAAATGGTGGGGCACCGGCTTCACCGAATGGACGAACATCGCGCGCGGCATACCTCGGTTTAAGGATCACTATCAACCGCGGATTCCGCGCGACCTGGGTTTTTACTCTCTCGCCGACATCGAAACCATGCGCAAGCAGGCGAAGCTAGCCAAGGCGGCGGGCATCCACGGCTTCGTCTTTTACTACTACTGGTTCAACGGCAAGCGCCTATTGGAAAAACCGCTGGAGAAATTCCTGAAAGCGCGCGATATCAACATGCCGTTCTGCCTGATGTGGACCAACGAGAACTGGACGCGGCGGTGGGACGGCATGGAGGGCGAGGTCCTGATTTCGCAGGACTACCTGTCTGACGATGACGAGCGCCTGTTGTCGGATTTCAATCGTCACTTCACGGACAAACGCTACATCCGTGTCCAGGGCCGTCCCCTCTTGATGATCTATCGGCCGCGCCTCATTCCGGACACGGCAAACGTCATCGCGCGCTGGCGCGCGATCTTCGCGAAACGGTTCAACGAAGATCCAATCATCATCATGAGCCAGAGTTTTGATGATTACGATCCAACTCCGAACGGCATGGACGGCGCGATCGAATTTCCGCCGCACAAGCTTACCAAATACGTGCCGCTGGTGAACTCTGACGCCAAACTCCTGGACGATACCTATGCGGGGCAAATCTACAGTTACGACGACGTCGCCAAATATTCAGTTGATGAGCCGCGTCCGAATTTTCCGCTGATCAAGACGGTGGTGCCGAGCTGGGACAACGATGCGCGCCGGCAAGGCTCGGGCCTCGTGGTCCAGGGCTCGACCCCCCAGAAATACGAGGCGTGGTTGTCAGCGCTGGTCGAACAGGCGCAGACGCACACCTTTTTCGGCGAATCGTTCGTCTGTATCAACGCCTGGAATGAATGGTGCGAGGGCGCGTATCTCGAGCCCGATCTCCATTTCGGTTCGGCCTACCTGAATGCTACCGCGCGCGCGGCCACTGGTCTGACCTCCGATCGGTCAGTGTCCAAGATTCTGCTGGTCGGACATGATGCGTTTCCCGCCGGCGCGCAGCATCTCTTGCTGAACATCGGCAAGACGCTGCGCAGCGCCTTCAATATCGAGATCGACTTTCTCCTGCTTCAGGGCGGAGCGCTGGAAGCCGAATACGCCTCGGTCGCGCCGCTCACCGTACTCAAGCAGGCTTCCGATATCCCTGCGACCTTACAACACTTCCGGGAGAAGGGCTTTACAGCGGCCATCGCCAACACGGCCGCGAGCGGGCGCGCCACAAAATTCCTCGTCGAAATGGGCTTTCGGACCGTTTCCCTGGTCCACGAATTGCCGCGGATCCTGCACGAGAAGCAGCTGGAAGAGGCCGCTGCCGCGGCGATTGGGAGTGCGCATCGTGTGGTGTTCGCCTCGGATTTCGTGCGCGACAAGCTCGTCGAAGCGCTTGGGCTTGACGGGACGGATGAGCGTTTCCTCATTCGCGCGCAGGGCAGTTACAAGCAGATTGAGCCGGTGCCGACGGAAGCCGTGCTGTTTCGCAAGGAATTTGGCATCGCCGCTGGCGACAAGATGGTGCTCGGCGTCGGATATGCTGATCTGCGCAAGGGCTTTGACCTGTTTTTGCAAGTCTGTAACTTGGTTCGACGACGCAATGCAAATGTCCATTTTTGCTGGGCCGGCGGCATCGATCCAAGCCTCCAGGAATGGCTGGGGCCGGAGATCAAGCGTGCCGAGGCCACGGGCCACTTCCATCTCGCCGGCTATCGCTCGGACATGCAGGCGCTCTATTCCGCATCCGACGTCTACGCGCTGACGTCGCGCGAGGACCCGTTTCCGACGGTGACACTGGAGGCGCTCAGCGTCGGCGTGCCCGTCGTTGCGTTCCAGGACTCTGGCGGTATCCCCGGCTTGCTGCACAAGGAGAACGTGGGGTGCGTCGTGCCCTATTGCGATGCGCCGGCGATGGCACAGGCAGTGGAGACTTTTCTACGCTGGACACCGCCCGAGTCCGAGCGGGACCGCATGGCCGAGATTATCCGGAGCAAATTTGACTTCGCGGACTATGTCCGCGATCTGCTGCGGTTAGCCGTTCCATCATTGCCCAGCGTCTCGGTCGCCGTACCAAACTACAACTATGCGCGCTGCCTTCCTGAGCGGCTGTACACCATCTTCGATCAGACCCATCCGGTCGAGGAGATTATCGTGCTGGACGACTGCTCGTGCGACGATAGCACTTCCATCATCATGAAGCTTGCCGATCAGCGCCAGCGCGATCTGACGCTCGTCATTAACGAGCAGAATTCCGGCTCGGTGTTCGCGCAATGGGCCAAAGCTGCAGAGATGGCGAAGGGAGAGTTCCTTTGGATAGCCGAAGCCGACGATCTCTCGGAGCCGATCTTCATCTCGAGCCTGCTGGCGCTGATGCAGGGTGACCCCGACATCGCTATAGGCTTCACCGATTCGAAGTCGATCGACGCCGATGGCGCTCATCTTTACGCGAGCTACAAGCCGTATTTTGCCACGATCGAACCTGGCGCGCTGTCGCGCACGGAAGTGTTTGACGGTCGCGATTTCGTAACGCGCTATCTCGGTGTCAAGAATACGATCCTGAACGTCAGTTCAGTGCTGTGGCGTCGCGAGACGTTGCTGCGCGCGCTGAACGCCTGTCGCGATTGTCTGAAAGAGTTCCGGATGGCCGGCGACTGGGTGCTCTATCTGGAGGTTCTGGCAGGACCGGGCGCAAAGATCGCCTACGTTGCCGACCCCCTCAACGTCCATCGGCGCCATGCGGCGAGCGTCACCAATTCGTTGAAGGCCCAAAAGCACATCGAGGAGATCGACACTATGCATCGTCTCGCGCGGAGGCGTTTCGGCTTCGGGGAGCGGGAGCTTGTGGCACAGGCCGCTTATCGCAACGAGGTGTCGGCGCAACTGGCGAGCGCCGCTACCAAGCCTGATGCGCCCAGGCGGGCAGCGAAATCCGCAGTGCGTGCGACGGCGACGACGTGATCGGCTAGGGAAAACAACCAGAGCAAGTCGGGGCTGTCATGTTCGTGCCTTCCGCCGTTTCACTGTTGAGTGCACTCAACGTAGACAGTGCGGCCTTCGAGAACGGAGGCAAGATCGAAATACCAGGTGCGCTTCTGAAGCTGTTGTTGCAAATCGCATTGGCGGCCGCTGAGTTTGATGAGGACGGTTATCTCAGGGACAATCCGGACATAGCGAAGGCGCTCGTGAGCGGTGAAATCGAGAGCGCGCACGTGCACTATATCGGCTTCGGCTATTTCGAGGGACGACAGGGTGGAGGACCCGAAGTCGACGAAGCTTGGTACATGGGCAAATATCCGGATGTGGCGATTGCCGTTCGGGAGGGTCGGATCAAGTCGGCCAAGCATCATTTTCATTTGGTCGGGGCGGCGGAGGGACGCAGTCCTAACCTCGATCAGGAGGAGAATGCCGCTCAATGGAAAAACGCGCTTCGCTCCTGAAGCAAAGCGCATGATTACGGATCGAATTAGGTGGAGGACCACAATTTGCCGAATTGATATGTGAGGTATCTCGGAACAGGCGTTAAATCATACCGAAGCGAGTCCGATGATCGTTGGATCGGCAGCGCAGGCTGAGCATCGTCGAAGCGCTTTCCTGACAGGGGGGAAAGCTCAAAATGTTAGAGAGATGTTTGAGATGTCGGTTCTTCAATGGGACACGGATCAGCCGGAGATTCTGAGGCGCCTGCAAAACCGGGCCAAGCTCAAGATTTGCTGCAAGACTCTCAGCGAGCCCGAATTTGTCCAGAGTTGGATTAATCATCATAGCGCCATCGTCGGTCCGCAAAATCTGATCATAGCGGACAATGGATCGTCAGATGCCGCGACGCTCGACGTCTATCGTCGGGCTGCCCCTGATATCACGATCTTCCGCTTCTCCGGGGTTCACAACGATATTCACTGGCATCCTAGGTTCCGGCCATTGTTCGATCGCTTGAGGGAGACCGTCGAGTTCTTCTCCTTCGTCGACGTCGACGAGCGGCTCGTCTGGATCGATACGAAGCGTTGGTTCGCGGATGAGCGGATCCTGGATTGCCTGAAAGAGCGTGGCGCAATCTATCCAGCAACGTGGCTAATCAACGCGATCGGACGCATGGATCAATTCACGTTGTTGGACACCGAGCGCCGGCGCAACTTCTCGAACAATCTGAAGTGGGGAAAGCCCATTCTTCCGCCCGAGCTGATTGCGGCTCAATCGGGCATTCACAACATCCAGTACGCCGGTAGCCGATTTTCGGCGAGTTGCAGCAGTAATCTGTTTCTGCTGCATTTGACACAATTTCCTGATCAGCGGATCGCGGCCAATGTGAGAAAATTGGCGAACCGGAGTCTTGTCGATCACGCCATCGATCCGGAGGCGGTTTCGAGGATGGACTTCAGCAGACATCCCGATCCAGCCGTGCTTCGGTTCCAGAAGGAGGTTGCGGAAATGATTGCTTATCTCAAGGGCGACAAATCGATTCCCGATAGCGAGACCGAGGTTATAGAACTAGGACGGGGAGGGACGGTGGTCTTCTCCAACGCGGACGCGCGCGGGATTTTCTCGAAGTTCATTGAGGATGGCCCCTCCATCATCGTGAAGAGTTTCAAGTGAAGGGTCGCGCCATCAGAGCCGCGACCGTGATTGGGACGTTCCTGCCGCTCGTGCTGGGCGGACACCGCGCGACTGAAGCGGATGATCTCCCTCACGTCGTGCCGGACGCGAAATGCGACGCCCTGGACATTTCTGATGCTCCGTTGCGGGCATTTCGCTCGCCGGATGGTTCGATTACGGCATTCGCGACGCATTATCGCAACCGGGCGCTGGTTGGCAGTAGCTTCGGTGCGATGGCGAAGAACTGCTCGGTCGCGTATGAGGGAACGTTGGATCCCGATCCCTCGCATTTCAACTACAAGACGTGGATCACGGCGACGTGGATCGGCGATGATGGATCGGTCATTGCGCTTGGGCACAACGAGTATCAGGCCCACGAGTTGGTGGGGCATTGCCGTTTCGCGGACTATTCGTCGTGCTGGTACAACAGCATCGTGCTCCTCAGGAGCAATGACCGTGGTCGGACGTTTCACCGGGCTGACGATTTGGACAAAGCAGTCGTAGCCCCCGACTTTGCAGACACGCTCGGCCAGGGCCATCCCAGAGGCTATACGAGTCCGACAAACCTAGTGAAATGGGGGGACTATCTGTACACGCTGGTTGGCTATTCCGGCGTGGATAAGGGCGATTCTGGGAGATGCGTGCTCCGCAGTCGGCTGCCGGTGACGACGAGCTCTTGGGAGATTTTCACGCGCGACGGCTTTGTGCGGCCAAACCAGAGCGCTTATGAAGATCAGGCGCGCGTTCGCTGCGAGTATGTGACGGGCATGCGAGGCTTTGTCGGATCAATTGCCAAGCTAGCAAATTCGAATCTCTTCGTCGCAACCGTCGCGGAGGACATCAATGGTGGAAGCATCGTCGCATATTTCTCGGACGACCTGGTTCATTGGCACGATCGACAGGTCCTGGAGCAGGTCCCCCTGTTCTGGTCGAAGGATTGCTCGATCGGAAAGCGGTTCAGCTATCCAAGCCTGATCGACGAAAACTCCCCTGGGCCAAATTTTGATCAGGTCGGCCGAACGCCGACGCTCTATCTAGTGCAGGGGGGATGTGAGATCGGATCGGACCTAGCGTTGGTCAAGACCAAGGTCAAGATCAAGCCGCCGTCGGAAGCTCATTGAGCTTGAGCGGGAACTGGGGTGCGGTGCTAGGACGGCTCCGTGTAATGGGAGCGAAGGATAGCTTCCGCGGCGTCCCGTCTGGGCAGCGGAAGGAAAAACGATAGGTCGCCGGCCGTTGCGATCTCCTGGGCTATCTTTCTCACGCAATGATAGGGACGCCGGGAGCTGAAGTCGTGAAAGCCGATGATGGCTGTCGGCTTGCAATGCAAGACGGTCTGCGCAAAGCACGCAATCCTGAAGCGGCCATCGACAAGGTAGAGATCAGCGTCTGCACTCTGCTCATACCTCCAGATGGCCGAATGGTAATCAGGCCAGCGCGACTTGGTGGCACCATCGGTTGGAAAACCCCAATCGCCGGTGGGACCGATGTCGACAAGCATCAGCTCGGGTTGGGTCTGGCATTCGGCGCATGCGCTGCCCACGCGCTTCAACCATTCCTGAGAGGAGTCAACGGACCGTATCGAACGTTTGACGTACTTCGAAGCGAGAACGGTGCTGCCACCCGTGCCGAATTCCACGTAGTCGCGGCTGTTTCTGACAAACGACAGGAACAGAGCCGTTTCTTCCTCTGACATTCTTGGCAGCATGAGCGCCTCGCGTTCAGGTGGACGCGGCAAGAGAGGCCTCACCGCCGTACGACGCGATCCTTGAAACCGAGTGACGGTTAATCATGAATTCAGTGAGACGACGCGGTTCGGCGACGACTCATTGACGCTATTGACTCAGTCCGACCCGCTTGGTCTGATATCCGCGCTCCAGGATCGCCTGCCACCACGGCTTCTGCTCGATATACCAGCGCACCGTCTTGTCGATGCCACTCTCGAAATTCTCCACCGCGCTCCAGCCGAGATCGCGTTCGAGCTTGGAGGCGTCGATGGCGTAGCGGCGGTCGTGGCCGGGGCGGTCGGTGACAAAGGAGATCAGGCGGCGGCGCGGGCCGTCCGTGCTCGGGGCGAGGTCGTCGAGCAAGTCGCAGATCGTCTCCACCACATGCAGATTGGTCCGCTCGTTCCGGCCACCGATATTATAGGTCTCGCCGACGGCTCCGTGCTCGAGCACGAGTGTGAGGGCCTTGGCGTGATCCTCGACATAGAGCCAATCGCGAACGTTTTTTCCATCGCCGTAGACGGGAAGCTGCACTCCGGCCAGACCCTTAATGATCATGTGCGGGATCAGCTTTTCCGGGAAGTGATAGGGGCCGTAATTGTTCGAGCAGTTGGTCAGGAGCGTCGGCAGCTCGTAAGTCTTATGCCAGGCGCGCACCAAGTGGTCGGATGAAGCTTTGCTTGCGGAGTAGGGTGAATTGGGCGAGTAGGGCGTGTTTTCCGTGAAGAAGCCGTCCTCGCCGAGCGAGCCGAATACTTCATCCGTGGAGATATGCTGGAAGCGGAACCGCGCCCGCTTGTCCGGACACAGCGCCCTCCAGTAGCGTAGGGCTTCCTGGAGCAGTGTGAACGTTCCTACAATATTGGTTTGGATGAATTCGCCGGGGCCGTCGATCGAGCGGTCGACGTGGCTCTCTGCGGCAAGGTTCAACACAGCGTCGGGCTGATAGCGCTCGAACAGTCGGCGTACACCGGGCGCGTCGCAGATGCATTGCTTCTCGAAGGCGTAGTTCGTTTTCGTCGCGCCGGTCAGGGGAGAAAGGACCGCGGCGTAGGTGAGCTTGTCGAGGTTGACGACGCGTGCGTGGCTATTACGCAGGAGATGTCGTACGACCGCGGAGCCGATGAACCCGGCCCCACCCGTCACGAAGATGGTGATCCCCTTCAAACGCATGATCAATCTACTCCGTCTGCCGAATCAGTCTGCTCGGTGCGCGCGTGCGACAGATTGTAGATATTCGCCGTAGCTGCTCTTGGCGGTTTTCGCAGCCACCCGCTCGAACGATTGAATCGTAATGTAGCCCTGTCGCAAAGCGATTTCTTCTGGGCAGGCGATGCGCAGGCCCTGGCGTTGCTCGAGGATCTGGACGAAATGGCTGGCTTCGACGAGCGAGGAATGCGTACCGGTGTCGAGCCAGGCAAAGCCGCGACCGAGCACGTCCACGTAGAGATCGCCCCGTTCCATATAGACCTCGTTGACGTCCGTAATCTCGATCTCGCCACGAGCCGACGGCTTGATGCATGCGGCAATGTCGAGCACGTCGTTGTCGTAGAAGTAGAGGCCGGTCACCGCGACGTTGGACTTCGGCTGTTTCGGCTTCTCCTCTATCGAAAGCGCGCGGCCGGCCTGATCGAGCTCGACCACGCCATATTGCTCGGGTGTGTTGACGACATAACCGAATATGGTAGCGCCTTTATTGCGCAGGGATGCCTTAGTTAACATTCCCGGCAGGTTGTGCCCGTAGAAAATGTTATCACCTAACACAAGGGCGACCGGATCGTCGCCGATGAAATGCCGTCCGACGATGAACGCGTCGGCAATTCCGCGCGGCGTCGCTTGCGTCGCGTAGGAGAAACGCAAACCGATTTCGCTGCCATCGCCGAGCAGGCGCTCGAAAAGCGCCTTGTCGTGCGGCGTGGAGATGATCAAGATTTCCCTAATTCCGCCCAGCATTAGCGTGGAGAGCGGATAGTAGATCATAGGTTTATCGAAGACCGGCAGAAGTTGCTTCGAAACGACGGTCGTCACGGGATAGAGGCGAGAGCCGGTGCCGCCTGCGAGAATGATGCCTTTCATTGCTCCTCACAGTTTACTTATCACAAGCATACCATATAATGTGAAGAGTGCAAGTTAGTGCGGACGCCGAGAGAATCGGGTCGGTCGGCAAATTCAAAGTGCTGCGGAATGAATGTGATCCGGACCGAGCTCCCCGAAGTTCTCATCATCGAGCCCAAGTTCTTCGGCGACGACCGTGGCTTCTTCGTCGAGAGCTATCAATTGACTCGTTACAACACATGCGGTATCATGCGACGCTTCGTGCAGGACAACATGTCCCGTTCGCGTTACGGCGTGCTGCGGGGTCTGCATCTGCAAAATCCCATTACCCAGGGCAAACTAGCCGCCGTGCTGCGGGGCAAGGTGCTCGACGTCGCTGTCGACACCCGCGTCGGCAGCCCTAATTTCGGACGTCACGTTGCCGTCGAGTTGAGCGAGCAGAACCGGCGCCAGCTATGGGTTCCGCGCGGCTTCGCGCATGGTTTCCTGGTGCTCTCACAGGTCGCGGACTTTTTCTACAAATGCGATGATTTCTATAATCCGGAGCACGAGGTTTCGATCCGCTGGGACGACCCGGCGATCGGTATCAACTGGGGTATCGAAAAGCCGTCGCTCTCGGCCAAGGACGCGGACGCGCCGCTGCTTGCCGACATCAAAAACCTTCCATTGTATGGGCAAGTCTGATGCGGATACTGTTGACGGGAACCGGCGGGCAGGTCGGAGGTGCATTGCAATCACTCCTGGCTCGACGGGGCACAATCATCGCGCCTGACCTCAATAAGTTCGATCTGTCGAAGCCTGACAGACTCGTCAGGGCGCTCGACACGTTCCAGCCGGATCTCATCATCAACCCCGCGGCCTATACCGCCGTGGATCGCGCCGAGGACGAACGCGAGCTCGCATTCCGCATCAATGCCGGGGGACCCGAGGTGATCGCCAAATGGGCTGCAAAACGTTGCGTGCCGCTGGTGCATTTTTCCACAGACTACGTCTTCGATGGCTCTGGGAATGCGCCATGGCGCGAGGATAGCCCAACGGGGCCGTTGTCGGTCTACGGCGCGAGCAAGCTTGCCGGTGACACTGCCATTTGCGCAGCAGGCGGTCCGCATCTAATTGCACGTACCTCTTGGGTCTACGCCGCCAAGGGCGCCAACTTCCTACGCACCATCGCGCGGCTTGCGGCGGAGCGCAAAGAGCTACGCATCGTTGGTGACCAGATCGGCGCGCCGACCACTGCGAGAACGGTCGCCAACGCCATTGCGGATATCGCGCTGCCAAATCTGTCGAACCTGAATGAGCTCTTTGCGCGCAAAGGCGGCGTCGTCAATCTCGTCTGCGCCGGCGAGACAAGTTGGCATGGCTTTGCCAGCGCGATCGTCGCCGGCCTTAGGTCGCGCGGCCTAAGGCTCGAGGTGGAACGCGTCATTCCGATCGCCACGGCCGATTTCCCGACCAAGGCGATACGGCCCGGCAATTCGCGGCTCGACCTGTCGCGCCTGAAGAGACAGTTTGGAGTGACCACGCCGAATTGGCATGAGGCGTTACCGGTCGAGCTCGACGATTTCGTTGCCTTGCAAGAAAACGCAGCACGCGCCGAGCCGGCGCGCAGCTCCCGCACCGAGCCTATTCGTGATTGAACGGCGGATCAGCGAAGGGAGCGGGCAGCGGCTGAATGACGAAGAGGCGCCGCATCAGAACCCCAACGGCACGTCACGCGCCGATTCGAGATGATTGTAGCGAGGGGCGCGCGGCCCGGGCGGCCAGGCGAGGCCGCTGTAGGGAATCCCATCGCGTGAGAGCTGCGGATTGTAGGCAGGGTCCTCGTTGAGCCATTCACCCCAGCGCGCCCGAAGCAGATTAAGTTCATGCTCGAACCGGCCGCGCCGGTCGGCGCGATCATCCCGCCCGCGGCTGGCTGATTCGGCGTGAACCAACTTCGCATGCGGCGTGAAAACGATTCGCTTGCCCGCTTGGCGCAACCGCAAGCAATAGTCGACGTCATTGAAGGCGATCGCGAAGCGCGACTCGTCCATCCCGCCAACGGCAAGATAGTCTCTGCGTCTGGTGGCGAGGCAGGCCGCAGTCACGGCGCTGCATTCGTGCGCCACAAGGAGCTGATCGAGAAACCCGGGATCATCACCGAATCTATCGGTAAAAGCGTGAGTCGCCGCGAAATTCATTCCCAGGACGACACCGCCATGCTGAACGACGCCACCAGGCCAAGTCAGGAGCGCGCCGACCGCACCGACATCAGGCTCGGCAAGCCGCGTGAGCATCTCCTCGAGCCAGTCTTTGGAACTCGCCTCGATGTCGTTGTTGAGGAGACAGAGCACGTCACTGTCGAGTGTTGCTGCGGCGTGATTGTTCAGCCTCGCGAAATTGAAGGGACCTTCGACCCGCAAAGTCCGTACGCCGCGTCTCGCCAAGCCCGCAAGATAGGCGATCGTCTTGGGGTCGACACTGTCATTGTCGACAACGAGAATATCTGCGCGGCAGAACTCGACCGCCGGCGCGATGCTGTCGATACAGGTCCGCAAGAGCGGGAGACCGTCTCGGGTCGGGATGACCACTGTCACGCGCTGGTGCGGAATCGCTCGACCAATTCGAACCGCAGGAAACAGGTTAACTTGTTGCGGGGTTACATCGGCACTGACGGCACGTGCGTCGAGGTGCATTTGGCTCGCCGCGGCGAGCAGACGGCTGGCGTACGTTCGATCGAGGTTAGGAAGCGTCGCCAGAGCTCCCGGCAGATGAAGGATGTTGTCCTCACGTGGACCAGCGTGATCGAGCAAGCAGTTGAAGAGGCGGTAAAGATTGTCGGGACGGGTCTCAAGGCCGGCGAGCAGGGCGTCTCGTCGTACAGCAAACAGATGCGCACAATAGCCTTGCTCTAGCATCCTTTCGTAATCGAATGCAGGAAAGGCCAGCGGCCAGAGCCGGCCATCCTCGGCGAGAAAATCGAGGTCGCCGTACAAGGCGATCGCCTCCGGATAGGCGTCGAATGCTGCGGCAATGCGGGCCAGGGCATTCGGCTCGAGCACCACACCCGCCATCGCGATGACGACGTGATGTGAATCGGATGCGGCGCTGTCCAGAAACTCCAACAGAGCGTCGCTGTCGACGGACAGTAGCTCGCCGTCAATCACGCCTGCCGTCCAGCTTTCGTGGGTCTGAATCGAGAGCGCGGCGAGCGTCTGCTCCGCGCCGGGCGCGCCGGCGACGACGACCGCGAGCGAAAGGCCACTTGCTCGCGGCATTGGCAGCGGGAAGCGATCGCACCAATTCACGTAGTCGGAGAACGGAAGCGAGGCGGGAATCAGTTGATCATACAGCTGACCGCGCAGGCGCTCGGCACCGTAGCCGCCGAGCGCGTCGATCATTCCGGCAAGGCCGTCGGGAAAGGCGACAAAGACGGCCGTCGATGGAATTGGCTCACCGTCCTCTCTGCGCAACGAAACGCGGTGAACGCGGCCGTCGGCAAAGCGTCGCGGGGCGTGGAAATCAAAGGCGCGCGCATTCCGGTGTGCCGCAGCTTCCCCAACATGCGTCCAAGCGGTTGCATTAACCTGAGCGACGGCCTCTCCGTCGACGATTGCCTCCAGAAAGAGCGCGGAGTCGCTATCGATCCAGCCCTGGAAATGGAGGCCGCCGAGCCAGCGCAACTGGCACGTTTTGCGCAGATCGGCGCGATTTGCGCCCTCGCTCTCCAAATTGACCGATTGGCCGACAGGCGTGCCGAGATTGGCCAGGCGGGCCTCGAGCGTGCGTGCAGCGCGCAGCAGATCGGGCTCAATCGTGATCGCGAATCCGCAACTCGCCTGGTGCGCTTGTTCAGCAAGCTCGGGAACGAAGGCGTCGGCATAGGTTGTGCTGAACACCAGGCCGTCGAGCAAAATTTCTATGCTATAGCGGCGCTCCGGCTCCTGGGCGTCGTAGACGAAGCCGGACAACGTACCATCGCGCGCGAGCTCGAGCCGGCTGACGAGCTTTGGTCTGATCGTCCGTTCGGATGGCTGGCGGGACAGACGCGACATGCTCAGGACCGCGCGACCCAGTCGACCACGAGATCGGCAAGCGCTGCCGCGTTCGCAATGGCAGAAATGGCAAGGTCGCCTTTGCGAGGCTTCAGCGCGCCGCCGGACCAGTCGCGGTAGGCGACTGGCCTCGTCGCCTGTCTGGCAGTCTCGACGAGAGGATGGCCGAAGACGGGCTGCTCAAAATCGGTGAGGATCCAGCCCGGATTGTGCGGTCTCAGGACATTGCCAAGTTCGTCCGCAGTAATCGCGCCCGTGACGAAGATATTGGGCCGTGACATCAGCCGATCATCGCCGCAGGTCGCCCCGGCGATAACGATCGGTAGCGATGGTTCGCGCCCCCACAGACAATCGGCCAATGTTTTTATCATGCGCATGGATGCGAGCGTTGGCGTCGAGGGAACGATTACAAGGGATTTATCATTGGCCGAGATCGGCGGCAGTGTCAGGAAACATGTGGGCCAGTCATGCAGCACGATCTTGCGATCGGGCCACCTGCTTTGGGCATAGGCCTCTGCCATTTTGCTGGGAACGAAAAGTGGAGTTGTGCAGGAGGGCAGGGAACCAATCTCGCCAATGCTCTCTGATACCAGCCAGCGATCGATCGGAACATCGAGGCACCGGATCAGCTCGATGAGCCGCGGCGGCGGGTTTGGCTCAAGGATCTCAATACGCATCGGGGATAGCCGCCTCAGGATGTCGCCAGAGCTGGCGAGATTTGCCTCTGCGTCGAACCTCAAACGCATGGTCTGCGGCAAACCTCCGTCGGCAGCTCGGAGATGAAGCACGTTGTTGTCCCGCGAGAGCAGGACCGTGCGCTCGCCATGCAGGCGGAGATGGCGTATTCGCGCGTCCGTTACGGCAGGGCAGGTCCGCTCGCCCGCGAGAACTAGTACCGATGGCTCAGCCGGCCATGGCAGCGCACGCTCAAGCGCGGCGCGCGCCGGCCGTAACGGATCGGCGATTTCAAAGGCGCGGCATTCCTCCCGGTAGTCTGGGAATCGCTGGTCTAAAAAGCTGAGATTGCGAAGCACGAGACCTCGCTTCTCCTCTTGAAAAGATTTCGAGCCGTGATGTCCGACATAGACCGACGGCGCGCAAACATTCCGGAAGCCGTTGGTCCGCGCGCGGAGGCAGAGATCGATGTCTTCGAGATAACCGCGATCGAATTTGTCCGAGAGCTCGCCCACACTGTCGAGGCAGGCGCGTGTAATATAGAGGCAAAATCCGATGCCGCTTGCGACATCGATCGCTTTCCCTGCATTCGTTGCGCTGGCGACGTGATCGATCGCGACAATCTCGTCATAGCGCTGCATCGGATTAACGTCGTTCGGCGTTGGAAAGGAAAAGATGTCGCCGTTGTTGGAAAGTGGTGTGACGGTTCCGATGTTTGGCGCCGAATACGCCACGTCGGCCAACCGATCGACGAAGCCGGGCGGAACGAGCGTATCGGAGTTGAGCAGTACTACGTCGCCCCTCTGGATCTCCTTCAGCGCCCGATTGATCGCGCCGACAAAGCCGAGATTGACCGGGTTTACGAGGAGACGAATCTTGCGTTTCGTCGCAAGCTCGCTCAGATGGCGCTGCAGCTCCACTTCCGGGCTGGCATCGTCGATGGCGAGAACCTGAAAGGCGTCCTTACCAGTTCCTTGTGGACGCCTTGCCTTGTCGAGGCTCTCGAAGCATTCGATCGTTGCCCGCGCATCTGCATAGACGGGGACGATAACGGTCGGCAGGTCGACGTTCGGGCCTATTCCAATGGAAGGATCGCGAGCGGCTCGGAGGTTCATCGTCGAAGTGAGGTTAGGCGCCACGCGTCGAACCTGGACGACGTCTTCGCCGCATCTCAGCGTCACGATTTGAGCTGTCGTGGACGGTGGCCGCCGAACCAAGAAGGTTGTTGCCTGCACATCTGCGCTCGCCAGCGCGTGAAACGGATTGGGTTCGAGAATGCTCGTCAGCGTGCCGTCTTCGGTTGCGAGGCTCACTTCGACGAAGAGGGCGTTGGTCCAGGCGACCCAGCCCGTCACGTGATTGTCGAACACAGAGCAGGCCGCCCAATGACGGCCCCCGGCACGCCGCAGCTCCGCGATGGCAGCTCGAAGGATGGCCAGATTGCCTTCGCGGCATATTAGTTGAGCGGCTGCGCCCAGTCGCCGTTCGTCGGCGGCCCACGCCAGCATCCGGCGGTTGGCGCCGACATCATAAGGATCGACAAGACGCGCCCGCGCAAGATCGGACAGCGCAGCTTCGGTAAGTCCGAGCCTCCAAGCAGCTTCGGCGCGGAGAACGAAGCAGTGAGCTGCTGGTGGAGGCGAAACTCGAATGCGTCGATCGGCGTATTTGTGCGCCGTCGCAAACTCCTGCGTAGTCAGCGCCTCGGCTGCGAGGCGTTCGAGCGCGATATGCGCGTGAGGCCCGACAAGCAAGGAAACATCGAGATTCTTGCGATGGTGGTCTAGCCCGGCCGAACGCTCACCCACGCTACGCGGCTCCATTTCGGATTGCCTCTAGCCGATGGAGCTCTCTTGGCGCGCCCGGCTGCGGAAGACGCGGACCCGGCTGGAGCCGACCGGCTTTGGTGACGGTTTTGCGGGAACGACGATATTGTCCGGGGCTGCTAACCGGTTGATGCCGATGCGAATGCCAACCAGAGGCTCGCGGCCGGTCGGCCCCGACAGCACGACGCGTTTGCCGAGGGCGCGCAAGGTCGGCGCGTTCAAGAACGTCGCTTCCGCCACGAACTCGAATCCCCCGGCGCCACTGATTTGCAGCACGACCCCTGTAATCGGTAAGGCTCGTCCACGCGTGCCCGCATAGGTCCCGAGCAACACCATTTTGCCGCTCCCCGCCTGGCCAATGGGGAATTGGACCGCATAGCGAATATCGAGACCCGCCGGCTTCTCCTGCCATTCAAGGGCAATTCCTTCGATGCGCGATGGCGCCGTTGGACCTGCAATCCATGCGTTAGACGCGACGACGACATCGCCGCGACCTGCGACGTGTCCGAGGATCTTGATACCGTCCACTGCAACATTTGCATGCACGGCCGCGCTCTCACCTTGCGCAGCGAGCGGCGCTCGGCCGGACTGAATCGGTTCGATACGAACCATCGCCGCGCGCGATCCCCCGGGTCGCATCGGCTCAACCTGAATCTGCAACATGCCGGGTGTGTTGACCCGAACCATCAGACCCGCATTCGGCTCCCAAAGTGTCGGCTCGGTTGCGTCGGGATGCATGATGAGCGCCATGCGCTCTTCATGTCCCCGCGTCGGTACAACCGTCACGCGCGGCGGCGAAGCGAGATCGTCCGCACTCTTGTAGCTCACGAAGAAGAGTCCCCGATCTAGGCTTACGACTTTCTGCTGCTCAACATCGGCCATCATTGCCCCCAATCAGATGAACGAGATATTTTTCTTCTCGCCTTAACGATCCTGCGTGATCGCCTGAGATTCGGAGCGTCGCTGCGACGAACCGGCCTCCTTAGGAAGGGCCCCTCAAGCGAATGGCGGGGACACCAATTCGGCAACAGAGATTGGCGCAGGTATTCAGTTTCTGCGCTGAGCAGCTCCGCTATCTGACGAAGCCTGTCATTCTCGCCCCTCAATAGCGCGATAACGCCAGCGATGTCATCGGCGTCGATCAAGTGGGAACGGCGGCATTGTGACTCAGAGTTGACGTGGGATTGCTTGGTACTCATCAGAATGCTCACAGTCCAACCGCATGTAAGCAGCTTATCAAACACAACACGGGAGGGAAACAACCAAAGCTGTCATGCGTTTGTCATGTTCACCTAATCTGTGACAGCAAAATACAATTCGAGCCCTGGAGAGCCGAAGGTGATACAGCAGTTTAGGATCGGGAACTGCCGATTGCACCCATTTGCGTTGATCACGCCCAGACCTTGCCGATGAAAATTCTGTTCGTTCACAACAATTTTCCGGCTCAGTACCGCAACATAGTGGCTGCCTTAGCCAGGGAGCCTGGCTTTGAACTTGTTGCCGTCGGCGCGCCGACTTCAAGATCGCTTCCATCCGTCAAATTGATCCGATATGCACTTCCAAAAGCTGATATCTCGGGAACGCATCCGTTTGCGCGACGCTTCGATATAGAGTGTCGGCGCGCGGAGCAGGTGCTGTACAGTCTTTCGAGCTTACAGATGTCCGGGTTCTCGCCTGATCTGATCCTCGCACACCCCGGATGGGGCGAGACCCTGCCGTTGCGCTCCATCTTTCCAAAGGCACGATTGCTCGTTTATTGCGAATTCTTTTACGGGGCCGAGGGGCGGGACATCGGGTTTGACCCGGAATTTCCGGTGCCCGGACTTGATGGCCACATTGGGCTTCACGTGAAGAATGCGACGACTCTGCTCGCGCTCGAGGATTGCGAAATGGGGATCTCGCCAACGAGATGGCAGAAATCCACCTTTCCCCCACATTATCAAAGCAAGATCGACGTGATCCATGAGGGCATCGACACTTTGCGCATGCGGCCGAACCCCCACGCGCGCCTGACACTACCGAATGGCCAGTACCTTCGCCCTTCCGACGAGGTCGTGACGTTTGTCGCGCGAAATCTCGAGCCGCTGAGGGGCTACCATATCTTTATGCGGGCGCTGCCGGAGATCTTGAGATGCCGGCCGAACGCGCAAGTCATCATCATCGGCAGGAGTGGCGTGTCCTACGGTCTGCCGCCACCGACGGGTACGACCTGGAAGTCAACCTTCCTTGCTGAGGTGCGTGATCGCCTCGACTTATCCCGTGTACATTTCCTGGGCGGCGTGGCGTATGAAACCTTCATTGCAGCCCTTCAGGTATCATCCGCACACGTCTATTTTACCTACCCTTTCGTACTGTCCTGGTCGATGTTGGAAGCGATGAGTGCGGGATGCCTAGTGATCGGTTCTGACACGGCGCCGGTGCGCGAGATCATCCGCTCCGGCGACAACGGTTTGCTTGTCCCATTTTTCGCGGTGGACGAGCTTGCTGAACGGATTATTGAAGCGCTGGCGCAGCCAACAAGGTTCTCCGAGCTGCGCGCGGCCGCCCGCCACCACGTGATTGATCATTATGATGCGGAGCAGGTCTGCGTGCCGCGGATGCGTCTTCTTCTGAATCAAAGACTGGGTGCGCCTCCTCCGGGCGGCACTTGCGTCTACGCACCGGCCGGTTGCAATGACGCATAAAGCCGCCGAATGAGCCGCACTTCTGACCAGACCTGCATGTGTGGATGGCTGCCGCGGTGCAAGGGTTTTGTTTGAGCAATGCGCGAAAAGTTGGCGGCTTGCATGTGTCCGGCCTACGTAAGAGGCGGCACGTTTGGCCGCCGGCCCAGATGAGGAGAGCTGGCCCCGGTTGTTTGGACAGCGCCCCGCTGGATTTAAGTGGATTCCTGCCGGGTTATGCTGAACGCGGGGCTTTACGGTTTTGTCGTTGCGTCGGGAGGGCGTAGCCCGACCAGAGCGACGACAAAACCGTCGGCGACGGTCATGCGGCCATCACCATAGCTTGCGTGCCGAAGTAAGCCTCGTCGGGCGTGCGCCCGTCAAGGCTCGAGTGAGGGCGTCCCTGATTGTAGAAGGCCAGATACTTGGCAATTGACGCTCGCGCCTCGGACACGCTGTCGTAGGCGCGGAGATAAACTTCTTCGTATTTGACCGTGCGCCAGAGCCGCTCGACAAACACGTTGTCGCGCCAGGCGCCCTTGCCGTCCATGCTGATGGCGATCTTCGCGTCCAGCAGCACATCGGTGAACTCGAGGCTGGTGAACTGGCTGCCCTGATCCGTGTTGAAAATCTCGGGCCTGCCGTGCTTCGCCAACGCCTCCTGGACCGCTTCGACGCAGAAGGCCGCCTCCATTGTGATCGAGACGCGATGGGCCAGGACCCGTCGGCTGAACACATCGACGACCGCCGCGAGATAGACGAAGCCACGCCGCATCGGAATGTAGGTGATGTCCATTGCCCACGCATGGTCGGGCCGCTCGATCTTCAATCCGCGCAACAGGTACGGGTAGATCTTGTGACCCGGAGCCGGCTTGCTCGTGTTCGGGCGACGATAGACCGCCTCGATCCCCATGCGCTTCATCAGCGTCGCGATGTGGCGGCGACCGGCGTATACGCCCTCCCGCCGCAGCAACGATCGCAGCATACGCGCTCCCGCGAAGGGATAATCGAGATGCAGCTCATCGAGCCGACGCATCAAGGCAAGGTCCTCGGCCGAAACTGGCCGAGGTTCATAGTAGACCGTGCTGCGAGCCAGCTTCAGGACCTTCGCCTGGCGCACGATAGAAAGATCATGACCGCGGTCGATCATCGCTTTGCGCTCAGCAGGCCCGCCTTGGTGAGCGCGCCGGACAAAAAATCGTTTTCCAACGCCAGCTCGCCGATCTTGGCATGTAACGCCTTCAAATCGACCGGCGTCTCGGCCGATGTCTTGTCATGCCCAAACACGCCGGCGGCGCCTTCCAGGAGCTGGTTTTTCCAGATCGTGATCTGGTTCGGATGAACATCAAACAGCTGCGCCAGCTCCGCCAGTGTCTTGTCGCCTTTGACCGCAGCCAAAGCAACCTTCGCCTTGAATGCCGGAGAATGCGTCCGGCGGCTCTTCTTCGTCATCTTCGCTCCTGATTCGCAGCAAGAATCCTCGCCGCTGTCAGGCAGAAAATCTGAAATGGACCCCGGTTTTGGGACCAGAGGCTAAGTTGGAAAAGGGCCGCTCCGTTTGATAGACGGAGGGCATGATGACGAAGAAGACACGACGGAAGATCGACGCGGCGTTGAAGGCAAAGATCGCGCTGGAAGCGGTGCGGGAGCAGGCGACGGTGGCCGATCTGGCCCAGCGCTATGAGGTTCACCCGAACCAGATCTATGCCTGGAAGAAGCAGCTGCTGGACCAGGCGGCCCGGGCTTTTGACGCGGGTGTCGGGCGCGAGAGCGAGGAAACGCGCGAACGCGAGATCGAGAAGCTGCACGCCAAGATTGGACAACTGACAGTCGAGCGCGATTTTTTAGCGCGGAGGTCCGGAAGATGAGCACGCCGGACCGTCGAGGAATGCTCGATCGCGCCGACCAGGCGCTGTCGATCCGCCGGCAATGCATGTTGCTTGGCATCGCCCGTTCTGGGGTCTACCGGCCGCCACAGCCGGCCAACGACAACGACCTTGCCCTGATGCAGCGGATCGACGAGCTGTTCACCGCCTGGCCATTCCTGGGCTCGCGGCGAATGACCGCGATGCTGAAGGCTGAGGGGCTTCAGGTCAATCGCAAGCGCGTGCAGCGGTTGATGCGCAAGATGGGCATCGCGGCGCTGGGACCGAAGCCGAACACGACAAAGCCGGCGCCGGGCCACAAGATCTATCCCTATCTGCTGCGCAACATGACGATCGACCGGCCGAACCAGGTGTGGGCGGCCGACATCACGTATCTGCCCATCGGCCGCGGCTTTCTCTATCTCGTCGCCATCATCGACTGGGCGAGCCGTGCGGTTCTGGCGTGGCGGTTGTCGAATACGATGGACGTCTCGTTCTGCGTGGCGGCTCTGGAAGAGGCGCTGGCGACGTACGGCACGCCGGAGATTTTCAACACCGACCAGGGCAGCCAGTTCACCAGCGTGGCCTTCACCGGCGCGTTGGTGGGCGCAGGGATCAAGATCTCCATGGATGGCCGCGGTCGTTGGATGGACAATGTCTTCATCGAGCGGCTGTGGCGGTCGCTCAAGCATGAGGACATCTATCTCAAGGGCTATGCCGACGGCCGCGAGGCCAAGGCAGGGATCGCGAGCTGGATCGCCTTCTACAACGATCGTCGCCTTCATCAGTCCCTCGGCTATCGCACGCCGATGGCGGTCTGGCGCGAACGGATGCAGGCCGCGCAGGCTGTGGACATGGTGGACAACGCTGACGCGTTGACCACATGCCCACAGCAATTCCAGCAGACAGAGTCTCTGGCTGCGTGATAGAAAGGGATCAGGAGCGATCCGTTTCCAACTAACAAACCGGTTCAACCGGTCCCGCTCCGCGGGTCCATTTCAATCCACTCAAGCTACTGTCCGAATTTGCGGGGCCAGCTCTCTGGCCGAAGGACGAGGTCGCGCGAATCGCCGCAGCGGACGACCTGCACGTCTCGCCCTTGCGGGAAGACGCCGAATGGCGATCAGCGAGGTCACCACCATAACGCCCTGGGCGATCACCACGGTGGTCGCAACAAAGCTCGGTCCGTTGGCCTGGCCTTCGGCGACCGCTGCAAGTCCATAGAGCGGCACGATCGCTGCATTGCCGAGATGGAAGATGGCAAGCGCAAGCGCCAGCACCAGTAGCGGCTTGTGCTTTAGGAGGACGGACATGCCATCCGGCGGGTTCTTGCTCTCGTCTTCCTTGCTGCCGCGGGCCTGGCGATCGTCGATGGAGTTGGCCGGGATCATCAGCACGCAGGCAATCGCGATGGCGCCGAATACCGCCGCAAGCACGAATACGGCGACGTAGCCGAACTTGTAGCCGAGATAGCCCGACAGCGCCGCGCCCACCATGTTGCCGGCGTGGTTGAAGGCCTGGTTGCGGCCGTTCAACGCATTGAAGCCCTTTTGCCTGGCGATGCCGAGCGTGATGCCTGTGACCGCCGGCACGATCGCGGCGCTCGCGAGCGATTGCGCTACTTGCGACAACGTGACCGCCCAGAAACTTTGCGAGATCAGGATGATCGCGGACGCAAGCACCACGCAGATGCCGGGAATGACGGCCCACAGGCGCTTGTTGCGGCTCGAATCGATGAAGCCGCCGATCGGCGTTGTGACCAGCATGCCGGCGACGTTGCCGATCGTCAGCGCGGTGCCGATCAGTCCGGTCGCCCAGCCGCGCTCCTGGAGGAACACGCCGACGAACGGTCCGATGCCCGACTGCATGTCGGCCATGAAGAAGTTGACTGCGTAGAGGGGCCAGAGGCGGGGAGGGGAGCGCGATGCCATCGAGACGCTGAACGACTTCCGACAGAATGTGGTCCCGTACACGCAGGGCTGACAAGCTGCGATGACATGACCAGCCAATTGGCGCGGGGGTGGACCAGAGGATAACATGGGCCAATCGCGGTGGTTCCTCCGCCTCTGCGATGGGATGGTTACGGCGTCATCTCGTGGGTGCCCCTTGCTTCTCCTGGATCATGGCCATGCCTCTCTGGACCTGCGAAACCTGCGGCGCCCGATTTCAGACAGCGGAGATCCACCTGTCTCGTGCCTGATCTGCGAGGACGAGGGGCAATATGTGAATTGGAAGGGAAAGAGCCGGAGATCGGCCGCTGGGGTAAACGCCAGCGACGTAGGCGTCAGAGAGTCGATACCGGCCCGCGTCCGCAGCTCAGTTGGTAGCAGCGCCGCTGTGACATGGCGGAGGTCGGCCGTTCAGAACCCGTCCGGACGCACCACCCAATTCGCACTTTTAGCTCAGGGGTAAGCTTTGGGCTACGACGCGTTATGTCGCTACAGCTAAAGCCCTGCCGTCACAGATTTTTGCTCAGGATACCTTCACCTACACAACGGTTGATGGTCATGGCGGTAGCGACACCTCCACCCTGACGTTTTCCGTTTTTGATCCTTCCTTCACCTATAAAGCCGGCTCAAACACCATCTTGTGGGGCGATAACGGGAAGAGCGCGCTCGACGGATCTGCAGGCCATGCTGTTGCATATGGCGGCAAAGGCACTGACGTGCACTGATCGGCGGTAAAGGCGACATCCTGGCTGGAGGCAAGGGGCCCGATCAATTTGTTTTCCGGCCTGAGTCTGGTGCCAACACCATTCTCGACTTCGATGTGAAGAACGATCATCTGCAGTTCGACGACTCCATTTTCAATTCGGTTAAGAGCATCTTGGATCATACGACCAACACGGCCTTACTCCTACCGCTCGAACGCCGGCCGCACTCGCTTCTTCTTCGGAGTGAACGTGGGGCCTAATCGAAAGGTCGGGATATGGAAACGACCAATCGAATATCGGACCACATCGACCATAAGACTGCCCGCTCGATCTGTGACGAGGTGGGTGACAGATTGCAACAGAATTTATCTCTCGAAGCCTCGCCTCTGCCGCCCTATCTCGAACGTCTAGTCGATGAGTTGCTCAAACAGGAGCGTCCTCCAATTGATGGCGTCGCAGCGCCCGCTAACCGTTTCCTTCATGCGACGCGGCGGGTAGCCGCGGCCGTCCGTCTGAGCGCGTAAAGAAGAAGCCGTCGCCGTTCCAAACCGGCGTCGGCTTTTCCGCTAATGAGGCATTCCAGGCCCCGGCCGCGCCGGACGCCATGAGGACGTGCTTGTTCAGTGAACGGGTCAAGCCGCGTTTCCCCTGTTGGCACATCAGCGAAGTAGCCGCGCACCTCGTTGAGGTCCGCTCAGTAAGGCATGGCGGGCTAGATTTGCTTACGTTGAGTTCTTCGCATTTTGACCCAACTCGGACTCCGCCTAATAATTCGCGTTAGTTTACGCGGCGCGTTCCTCCTTGTCTGACTGCCCCCCGACAGTGGTCGTGGTTTCTTCCAACCCCTTTTCGTAATTGCCCGCGAACCTCTTGATGCTGTTGGCCCACATCCTCAGCATTGAGACCTGAATGTGCATAATCGGCTTCAAGGCATTCATGCCGATTGTTGTCACTGCGGTCATGCCCCGTTGTGAGTCGCGCGCGAAGCGGTTTGCATTGCTGTTCGCTCCTTCGCTCTGGTGTTATGGCCTAAAGCTACGTGTCAGGTTGTGCACTGCGTGACGCTGAAAACTCGGCCAAAACTTGATCTGCCGCGAGTCTCGCACATCGGTCGTCATGCAATTCGTCGAGTTTTCTCAAATAGGCAACTGCCGCTATTTGCAAGAGATCGAAATCATCTTCGCCGGTATCGCGAAGATGGGCGACGTAGCGATAGAGGGCGGAACACCTGTCGTCGTTCTCGCTGATGCCGCTGTGGAGCAGCAAGTAGTTCCGCCACGCGAACGCGCACGCACCATCTACGGCCTGAGATGTCATGGGCGTCTCCCAAAGTCAGAAAGACTGACGATCCCTTTCGTTCCGCGAATCTCGCAGATGTAACGTTGTTCCGTAGTTGCGCCGCAAGATGGACTACACGCGGGCGATGTCGATCGCTGCACATAACGGTCAATGCGATTGGCTGTTCGAAAAGCGTCGAGCTCGGGCGCGCCGCTGGGGCGTAGCGGACGAGATTTGCTCACGCTGAGTTCTTCGCCTTTTGACCCTGGCTGTTCTCTAATTCCGGGCGTGGGGTCAAGCTCTCCTTGAACATCCTTGCCGGGTCCATGGTTCTCTCCGCGGTAGGGGCGTGCCCTCCGCATGATGGCGTAAGATGACGCTGGCGGATCAATGTGTGAAGCGCGCTTTGCTCTTTCGAGCGTCGCAAAGCCAGGGGCGATCTCACCAACGCCAGCGTCCCGGCAGGGACGTTCGCTCCCGCTGGTCGGCGGGAACTCGTTATCCTTTATACAGGTTGCCCAGCAGCATCCTTTGATGACCATTTGAATTCGGTACCATCGATCCACATCCGATGCAGAATGACGGCAAGTTTGCGGGCAACCGCAACCTTGGCTTTGCGTAGCCCGCTTCGTTTCGCAAGCCGAATGCCCCACGCCTTGAGTGCTGACCATTTTGCTACGCGTGTGAGCAGCACATTGGCCGCCTCGTAGAGGTAACCTCGCAGCATCTTATCGCCGCATTTCGAGATTCGGCCCGTCCAGTCAATCTCGCCGGATGCGTATCGGCGGGTCGTTAGCCCTGCGTAGGCTCCGACGCTTCGTGATCTCTTGAAGCGAGCGGGGTCATCGATCGTCGCAAGGAAGCAAAGGGCCGTGACCGGGCCGATGCCAGGAGCCGTCATGAACCCACGCACCTGAGCATTATTGCGAGCCAGCCGCAGCACCTTGCGGTCAAGGTCCACAATCTGTTGCTCGATGGCCTCGCGTGCCTTCAGCAGTGGATCTACCGCGGCAAAAAGCTCTGACCGATCTTCGGCCAACTGCGCGGCGCGCACAGCAAACATATTCATCTTTGCTCGTCCGATGACGAGGCCAAGATTCTTGAGGAGCCCCCGGATTTGATTTTCGATATCCCGCTTGACCTTGACGAGCAGAGCTCGACTGACGAGAAGAGCTTTGGTCGCATGACTATCGAGATCTTTGACGCAAACCTCCTTGTACCAACCACATTGCATGATACGGGCTATGCCCGCAGCGTCATTTCGGTCGCTCTTGTTGATCTGCATCTTCAGAACCGCCTTCGCATGCCTGGCGTCAATGCAGACGATGGGCAACCCCATCTTATCCAGCTCGGTCCACAACCATGTCGGTGTTGCTCCGGTCTCGAGTCCAATCCGAACGACGTGTGGCGCATGCAATTTGATGAACGTCGCGATCGCCTCCGGGGCAGAAGCAACCACTCCTTCGCGCTCGACCTTTCCTGCCCGATCGACGACGCAGATCGAAGTCAGTTTCAGCGATACGTCTAATCCGACATAGTGTTCCATTACCTCTCTCCTTCATTGCAAGGCCCTGAGGGAGGGCCTCGTCGATTCCAAGAGAGCTGATTCCCAAAGCCTGAGTATGGCTCGAGCCCGGAATTACCCCATGTGTGAAAACGCCGTGCCCTGTTAGGATTCTCTCGTGATTCTGCGGGAGGAATCGATGAGACGCTTCGTTGAAGAGGCGGATCGTGGGCAATGGACGCTGTTGCCTGAATGCCTCGATGATTTCATTGACGAGAGCAATCCGGTTCGGGTGATCGATGTGTTTGTCGAAACTCTCGAATTGGCCGAGATGAGCTTTGAGGGAGTGAAGCCAGCGGCGACGGGTCGGCCGTCGTACCATCCCTCGGTTCTCCTTAAGCTTTACATTTACGGCTACCTGAACCGGGTTCAGTCGGGCCGGCGGCTGGAAAGAGAGGCCGGACGCAATGTCGAGGTGATGTGGCTGTTGGGTCGGCTTGCTCCAGATCACAAGACGATCGCGGACTTCCGCAAGGACAACGGCTTGGCGCTGCGCAAGGTCTGCGCGCGCTTCGTCGAGCTTTGCCGTGACATGGGCCTTCTCGCCACGGCGAGCGTCGCCATCGATGGCAGCAAGTTCAAGGCCGTCAACAACCGGGACAAGAACTTTACGCGGGCAAAGGTGGAGCGGCGGCGTGCCCAGTTGGGGAGAGTGTGGCGCGATATTTGAGCCAGCTCGACACGGCCGATCGGCAAGAGCCGACGGAGGCGCTGGCTGCAAAGGTGTCGAGGCTTAAGGAGAAGCTGACGAAGCTGAAGGACGAAATGGGCAAGCTTGCCGTCTACGAGAAGCAGATGCGCGCTTCGCCTGACCAGCAAATCTCGCTGACCGATTCCGACGGCCGTTCGATGGCGACGAGCGGCCGCGGCTCCGGGGTCGTCGGCTACAACGTGCAGGTCGCCGTTGATACCGAGCACAGGCGCCGACCCAGTCCACGCCGACGAGATGCTCCCTCGACCACGATCAGAAGCTCCATCAAAAGGTATCATCAAGCGGATGAACGGCGGCTGGCGTGTCACAGACAAGGGGCGCTCGGTTCTCGAGATTATGGAGGCGCGGTCCGCACCCGCCCAAGCAACGGAGTTAACTCCCGTCCGCGCCGTCGAGGAGCCGACGCTGGCCACGACTCTGTCACCGATGCCTTCGATAGCGCTAGTTCGGCGCAAGCGCGACCGAAACCGGCGCCAGCGGGACACTGTACGGCGAAGACAAACGAACGCGTCCTAAGGAAGGTCGGTCGGGGCTGGACTCGACTTTTGACGCGGCGCAGATGACGCGTAAATCATTGAGTCCAATAAGCTTTATTTATTCGCATAACCTTCATTATGGAATATCCGAAGAAGGTTTCACGTCAGAATCTCAGCTAACGAAAGCCCAGTCCAGTTAAATTACTCAATCGTCCATGACGATCATCGCTGTCAATCGGCTAGAGCGATTCGACGTGTGGCCTTAGCAGGTCAACCGTCTCGATCAGTCCCGCGGCTTCCATCACGAGCAATAGCTCGGCTGGCGTCATGTCCGGTTTTTTGAAGCGTTCGCGCATACGCCGAATGGCTGCAACGGCTCGCGAGCTTCGTCGAGTGTGGTATCCGCAATGAAAGCGTCGGCGGATTTTACCTCCATATTCAAGTCGGGAAGAACTGTCGCCGGAAAGTCCTTAAGATTTTCCGTTACGATCATTGCGGCTTGCGTCTTGACCGCCGGACGTGGTGATCGTCCGTCGAAAAAGCTCAGCTTGGCACTCTGTCGTTGCGCCGTGTCCGACTAGCAGCTTCCATTTGCCACGAGATAAGAGCCGTTCGAACAGCAGGGTGCAGATCTATTTGTCCGCCCGGGCCTTTGCCGCGATCTCCAGTTGCTTCCCGCCTGCCCCTCTCGTACGACATCACCGAGCGCCCCGCGTCCTAGCCTAACTTTTCGGGAACGCTTTGAGCAGGCGCAGCGTCTGAGGAGACCTTGCATTTTTTTCCCGGAAACTTTGTCAGATCTTGTTGGGCAGAGGTAAGCCACTTCGTCCTCCGTGAAGAACGCGGACGAGCGCTGATTTAAGCGATCTTTTGAGCCGGGACAGTTTCGGCGAAGGCGCGGATGATGGCACGCAAGAGTTCTGCGAGCCATCGCAGGAGCAGGCCGAAGTTGTAGCCGGCCGCGGCGAGGACGGCGTTGATGCGGTCACCGACGCTGCCTTTGAGATAGTTGCGGTCCATGCGGTGCTCGGCCTTGACGTGACCGATGACGGGTTCGACAGCCGCGCGAGGCTTCATCTCGCTCCGGATGGAAGCCGTGACGCGGCGAACCTGACCCGAGATCCAGACTCTGAACCGGTGCGGGTAGTTGTGGCCACGGTACCCTTTGTCGACGTGGATACGACGAGCCTCCACGCCGGTGAGCTTCTCCATGTCGGCGACCACGGGGCCGAGCGTGTGGCCGTCAAAGGGATTGCCGTGCAGCGCCTTGGTATGGAGCACGAACTGTCCACCCTTCGGGGACGTCACGGGGGTGGCGATACTGACCTTGCAGCCGAACTCGTAAGGCGCGCGGGCTTTGCCCTTGCCGATGCACTCGACCTCCGGCGCATGCAACGCATAGACCTTGGGGCCGCGCTGATGCTGATCCTGGCTGCGCACCCGCTGCGCCAGATCGAGCAGCGGGCCGAAGCGCGCTTCCAGCGCCGCATCGCCATCAATCTTGCGGCGGATGTCGCGGATGATCCGGCCAAGCCGCGTCCGCAGGAACTTGAGTTGGCGCCGGGCGCGCTTGAACTGGTGAGCGTGGGTATAGCGGCCGACCATGATGGCGGCGCGCTTGGCCAGGCGCAGATAGCTCTGGCGCAGCGGCACACGGTTGCGCTTGGCAAGCCCGACGAGCTTGGTGATGGCCCGATGCATCAGCCGCGCGTCGGTCGGATGGGCAACGGCCTTGGGCTGCACCGTGGTATCGACCACCACTCGCTCCAGGTCCTTGGGACCGATGGCGCCAGTCTTGTGTGCCACCGACAGACTTTCCTGGATCAACGCGACGAGCTGCTCCTCGCCGAGCCGCTGGCGCCAGCGCGTCATCGACGATCGATCGAACGGCAGCCGGTGGCAGAAGCTTAACTCGCCGCAGAAGTATTGGTAATAAGGGTTCTCGATCCAGCGGGCGCACAGCACCTCATCCGAGAGATTGTGCATGTGCTTCAGAATGAACAGGCCGGCGACAAGCCGCGTCGGTAGGCCAGGCTGCCCCGGCCCGGTTTGGCACACCGAACCAAAGCGGTCATCCAGAAACTTCCAGTCGATCAGCGCCGCCAACCGCACCAGCGGGTGGCCCATGTCGATGATTTGATCGAGCGCCGGAAGCAACAGGTCTTTCTGGCGATCATCCCGCGGTTTGCTCATCGCCGTCCCCAATGCCGATGACCCGTCCGTCAGGGAATCACGAATCGCTCGAAAGCAAAATCCCAAAACGCAAGAAACCGCGGCCCAACACCCGGCTTTCCTGCAAAATCGAATACTTTATCGAGACAACTTCTGCCTATCTCTCAGGCCGATCTGCATTCTTCACGGACGACCACTTCGCCCGTCCTCCCGGGATCGGGGCTGGTATTCACCGTCGCCTCGATGCAACGCTGCGACGGCCGATTTAAGCGCGATTTTGATCAGCGTAATGAAAGACGGAGGCCGCCCAACTGGCGGCCTCTACTCTTGACACGGGTGCAGTGCGAAACTGACTTTTTTGC
Organism: Bradyrhizobium sp. YCK136; assembly: GCF_044570075.1. Taxonomy (NCBI): domain Bacteria; kingdom Pseudomonadati; phylum Pseudomonadota; class Alphaproteobacteria; order Hyphomicrobiales; family Nitrobacteraceae; genus Bradyrhizobium; species Bradyrhizobium sp. YCK136. The sequence goes on along the minus strand of NZ_CP172426.1, from coordinate 44,718 downwards.
TGGCTTTTCCGCACGAGGGCTTCAGACTGGCTCCCATTGAGAGTCTTAATTTTTTAGGGACATTGCGATGGGAAAACCTGCCGTTTCCCGTGATGCCTTTCGCGGGTTGTTCGCTTTCTATGCGGCCAAGGCTCATCATGACCATAAACTCGAGGGCGAACATTGCCTTCTGAAGCTATTCGGATCTGCGGAAGACATCCCCGATAGTTTGCTGCTGCAGTGGTCGGACAGAGTTGAGCTGCTCGGTTCCGAAACCGTTGGCCGCTTAATGGAGCCGCGCGCCCGTCAACTCACGGATGGCAACGCGCGATACGACCATGCCAGTGACTTTCTCCACGCGCTCCTGAGAGACCTCGGACAAAAGGTGCAGTGATCAAAACCGCAGCGCTATGGTCGCGGCAGCCGTCAGACGCGCAGATTTTCTGGGAATTTCTCGCGCTGGACGGTTTTGATTTTGTGCCAGGCCTCAACCCGGTCCGATCGGTACGGCGCATCTACGCGCTTCGAGACGATGCCCTCATAGTTCAACCGGCTCGCCGCCTCGAACAGCTCCTGCCCGTCGCCCTCGTGATGCTCGCTGTAGAAGATGGGCTCCTTCAGGTTATTTCCGTCTATCAGCTCCTTCAGCAGCCCCTTGCGCGCAAGCTGCGACATTTTCCGGAGGTCCTGGCCATCGAGCCACAGCAAGTCGAAGGCGAAGTAGATTAAACGGTCTTGGTCGCCTCTCCCGAGATCGGCCTGCAGCTCGGAGAAGTTGGTGCGCTCCTCATGGATAACGACCACCTCACCATCGACGATTGCCTGCCCCGGGATGTTGAAGGCGCCCGCAATGGCAGAGAACCGTTCTACCCAGTTGTGGCCGTTGCGGGTGAAGGCTTTCCGCGTATGAGCTATGGCTGATTTTGGGTGACGCGGCCTGATCAGGCGGCGTGGCTTTCAGTGTTCGGAATGACTTCGATTCCGTCGATGAACTTTACACCGGCGATGACTTTCGGCAACTGGTTCGTGCTCTTCAATCGCCGCCAGGTCTTCGATGCGGCGTCGATGAGCTTGAACACCATCAGCTTCGCAGTTTGTTGCGACAGCGATCCCTTGGTCCGCACCGTTCGGTGGCGCACCGTGGCGAAGACGCTCTCGATCGGGTTCGAGCTGCGTAGGTGGATCCAGTGCTCAGCAGGGAAGTCGAAGAAGGCGAGCAGCGCATGGCGATCCTTGATCAGGCACTCCACCGCACGTCCGTATTTGACGTGGTATTTCTCGACGAAGACGTCGATCGCGGTTTCAGCTTCGGCCCGGTGTGGGGCCAGATAGATGTTCCGCAGGTCGTTCTTCATGGGGCCCTGCACGGATTTGGCGACCTTGTCGAGTACGTTGCTCACTTTATGGCACCAGCATCGTTGGTGCCGCGTGCCGGGAAAGGCCTCGTCCAGTGCCTTCCAGAAGCCGAGGGCGCCGTCGCCGATGGCGAGTTGCGGGGCAATCCGTAACCCGCGTTGCCGCAGGTCGATCAGGAGTTCGCGCCAGCTCTGCGCGCTCTCGCGCACGCCGACCTGGAAGCCGATCAGCTCCTTCTTGCCTTCCGGCGTGGTGCCAATCAGCACCAGCATGCATTCGCTGTGATCTTCCATGCGGGCCTGCAGGTACACGCCATCGGCCCAGATGTAGACATAGCGACGCGCCGACAGATCGCGTCTCTGCCAGCGTTCGTACTCGACCTGCCAATCGGCCTTCAGGCCGGCGATCACCGAAGGCGACAGGTTCGGCGCATCCTTGCCGAGCAGCGCCGAGAGCGCCTCCTGGAAGTCGCCGGTCGAGATGCCGCGCAAATAGAGGACCGGGATCAAGGCATCCAGGCTCTTCGTCCGCCGCGCCCATAGCGGCAGGATTGCCGAACTGAAGCGGAGGCGGTCGCCTGGCCCGCTCGCTCCGCGGTCGCGGACCTTGGGACGAGCGACCTCCACCGGACCGATGCCGGTCGCAATCTCGCGCACCGGACCGTGCCCATGTCGGACCAGGCGCGCTCGACCGTCGGGCAGCGTCAGATTGGCCGTGCTGGCCAGAAACGCGCCAACCTCGATCTCGATCGCCCTGGCAAGCAGGTCCCGCGCGCCGGCTCGAACGATATCGGTCAGTGGATCATCAACCGCGGACGGCTGACGGAAAGCAAGAACATTGGTAGTCTCGGTCATGGCGTATCGCTCTCCTCGAGAGGTTCTGGCAGGCTCGTCACCCGCCTCGATACGCCGCCTTCCTCACACCGTCATCACCCAGATTCCGCCATAGCTCTCCGCGTATCGCCATCGATGTGAAGCTGGACGCGATAGCCGTCATATTTGATTTCGTGAATCCATGGAGCTCCCGAAGGCGGCTTCGTCTTCAGGGTCGCCAACTGCGGGCTGATGAAGCCTGGCAGGACGGCTTCCGGCCTCTTCGCCGGAGGGGCCTTGATACGCTTTGCCACTCTACGCAACTCACAAAAAGAACCCGCCGCAGGCGAGCAAACCAGCGACGGGCGTTTTACCTATGCTGCTCAACGAAACACCAAACTCACGCGCCCCCGGAGTTCCTCCCACGAAATTCTGCCCAATGCGTTCTCACACAACCGAATGAGGGTTTCAGGTTGTGTTTTTGAGAACGCCCCCCGAACGGTCGGGGAACGCGGTGTGATAATCCGTTCTAGTACTGAGGCCGCTTCAGCAACTCCGGCAGCCTTGAGATAGCCTTAGCTATCCGCCTCGCCTCTTCCCGCGACACGAATTGGTGAGCGTACTGGTAATTGTTCTGATGCAGATCCTCACGGTGAGGGACGCCGCAGATGTGGAAGCCACTGGCGTCTTTGATGCTGAAGCAGTGCTTATCTTCTTCCATCGTCCACGGGGGCGGAAAACGCCGGAGGTTATCCATTCACCCGCGCAGCCCCAGGCACGAGGCGACGCTTCGGGATACGGCCGCGCGGCGGAGCCGGCAGACGGCGGGGGATAAAAATGCTGGCGACTACGATGGGGGTGGTATCGCCGAGCTTGGTCCGCTCCTGGACCAGCTCGCTCATGACCGTCCGCATCCTGATGATTTCCTGGGCGACGAAGGTGCAGTCATCATCCCGATTGATTTGCTCATGCATAACGGCTTCGGCCTCGCGCACGCTGACGCGCAACGCCCTGATGCTTCTGCGAATTTCGCTGATACGGTTGTCCATGGCTCGCTCCTTGGCTGGACGCCGACATAAGAACAAAATGAGAACATAGAGTCAAGGGCTGTAGATCGGACTTCCTGATTTACGAGCGGCTTGGAGCCGACTTGCAGCAGCGAAGGCGAAGGATGATGCGCAATCGCGGGCGCGTATTTGGCAAATCGCAATCGTTCATTGCTTCATCTGAGCAAGGCGGGTGGTTTCGGCGTCCCGCTCGCTCGGCGACAATCTGTCTCGCCAGCCGGTGCGCCCCGCATTTTTGCAGGGATCACGCGCACAAGCTATTGATCTCGCGCGGTGGTTGAGATTGGATGCGCCTCTTATTTGTAAGCGCGTATTTTACCGCACAGGCTACGCGCGCGGCTGGCCGCGGCGTCGCGTGACGCCGGGCCCCAGCAGTGTCATCGGAACGGCTTGGTTGACCTGAGCGTTCGAACGTCAGCCGCTATTCTCAGCTGGCAGGTTTTTTTGAGCGGTGCAGTTGAACGGCAACAGATCTTCGATATCGGCGTCTGGCGCGCGCTGGGGCAATTCGGTGAGCGCGTGACGTAGCCATGCATAGGGATCGACGCCGCATGCCCGGCATGTCAGCACCAAACTGTAGATCACGGCGCTTGCCTTGGCGCCGGCAACGGTGTCGCTGAACAGCCAACTTTTTCGTCCGGTGCAAAACGGCCTGATGTCGCGCTCCAGAACATTGTTATCGATCGGGGCGAGACCGTCACTGGTGTAACGGGTCAGATAATCCCATTGGTTGCGCGCATAGGCGATCGCCTTGCCGGTCAAGCTTTCGGGGAGGACCTTCGGCGCCTGGTCGTCGAGCCAGGTCCGGAAGGCGGCCAATACCGGCAGGCTATGCTGCTGGCGCAGCCGCAAGGTGTATGCGGCGCGCGTTTCGTCGTCGGGCGGCGTCTGGCGCGCCACCCTCTCGACCTCATACAACGCCTCGAAGAACTTGAGCGCCTGCAATGGCGGACCGCCGGGCGTCTTCCTGGCCTTGAGCGCATCGGTAAATTTCCTGCGCGCATGCGCCATACAGCCAAGATGGGTCGCGCCTGTCAGCGTGCCCCAGGCGTCATAGCCGTCGCTCATCAACAAGCCACGATAGCCGGCCAGGAAGGCCTGAGGATGTTCCTGGCCGCGACCGGGCTGGTAATCGAACAGCACGACCGGCTGCGCGCAGTCCTGGCCGCTGCGATAGGCCCACATGAAGGATTTGGCCTGCGCATCCCGGCCGTCCTCTTTCAGAACCTGGACCCAGGTTTCGTCGCCGTGGACCAGGGGCTGCGACCTGAGCTTTTGCTGTAGCGCGTCATAGACCCGATGCAGATGCAACTCGCTCGCCCGGATCACCCAGTTGCCCAGCGTCCCGCGGCTGATGCTGACGTCGGCGCGCCCCAGCGCGTCCGCCACACGGTACAGCGGCGTGCCGTCGACGTATTTGTTGGCGAGCACCAGCGCCAGCGTCGATGGCGTGGCGACGCTACCCGGCAGCGGCTGCGCCGGCATCGGCGCGGTCACGATCGGGGTGTTCAGCGCGGTGCGCTCGCAGTGACGGCAGGCATATTTGAACCGCACATGTTGCAGCACTGACGCCTTCACCTCGACGTGCAACTGCTCGGTGACGGTCTCGCCCATCCGATGCATCCGATTGCGGCAGCACGGACAGTCCTTTTGATCCTCACCCAGATCATGTTCGACGCGTTGGCGCGGCAGATCGTCAGGCAGCGGCTTGCGGCCGCGTGTCTTCGGTGCCGGCTTTGGAGCCTCCGGCAATCCCGTGTCCGGCACGGCGACCGCCTCGACATCGTCGTCGTCCCGGCTTTCAGCGGCGGCCTGCTCGGCTTCGTTGAAGATGCGCTCCTTGAGCTTTTCGCTCTTCGGCGCGTAGCGGCGCAAGCGCTCCAGGCGCAACTGCTCCTCAAGATGCAGGACGCGTTGCGCGAGTTTCTCGTTCTCCGCCTTCAGCGCCGCGAGCTCGGCCGCGTGCGCCGCGATCAAGGCTTCCAGCTCGTGCGTCGTGGGCCTGCGACTCATCGTAGTCTTGAATCGAAGTCATGCCGCCGCGTCAACCGAGTTCCATGCGGTGGCCGGCGTCATCCGATAGCGCTGATGACGCCGCCCGCATCGAACACGCTCAGCCCACGCTGTGATATTGCCGCACCGGATGACGACGCACCGCCGCGATGTTGATGCCGTCAAGCAGCCAGTGCAGCTCCTCCGTCGTCAGCGTCAGCACCGCCTCCTGACTTCGGGGCCAGTGGAATCTGTCGGCCTCCAGCCGCTTCAGCAGCATCCAAAATCCTGACCGGTCATAAATCAGCAGCTTGATCCGGTCGCGGCGACGATTGCAGAACGCGAACACCGCGCGCTGGAACGGATCCAGCCCCATCGACTGCTCGACCACGATCGCCAGGCTGTTGATGCCCGCCCGGAAGTCAATCGGTTCGCGGTGAAGGTAGACCCGAAGATCAGACGCCAGCCGGAACATCGCAACGCCCCAGCGCTTCAATCACCGCCGACAGCAACTGCGCGTCGCCGCCTTCCAGCGAAAGCGTCACGCCGTTGGGCATCGATGCCGTCAGCCGCCCTGCACAGGATCGCTCCGTCGCGCAAACCGCGATCGCGCCAGCAGATCGAGTTGGCGACGGCGACGGCGCGCGAACCGGAACAAAGGCTGGCGCAATCGGCGCCTCCGGCTGGCCATCCCCGTTCTGACGTTGTCGCTTGGCCACCCATTTGCGCAGCAGGTTCGCGTTCACGCCGTGTTGCAACGCCAGCCCCGCCAGCGACACGCCAGGCTGCAGACAGGCCTCGACCAGCCGCTGTTTGCTGGCCGGATCATAGCGACGCCGCCCATTGCGCAACACGCCGACCGTCTCAAGTCTCAAAAGTTCTTCTGGAGTGATCATCGATGGTGTCCACCTCGTTCATGGTGGACACCTCATCCCATCCCCGCGCTCAACTGCATAGGTGCGTAGAAAGGAGCGCTTACTCTTATTTCGGCCGGGGGGCTTTTCTTATGCGAAAACTTGTGATTGCGGCGCTTTGCGCCGCACTGGGCGGCTGTGCAGCCGCGCCGAAAATGGGTTGGGTCCGCGTGGACGGTCAGTCCTCTCGCGAAATCCCGTTCTACAAACGCAGTTCGAGGTGGACAGGACCGCTTGTCTTGGCGAGCGCAACAAGGCTGCCCTTTCGGGGGTCACTGTCGCTGGCGGTGGATTGGCGGGAGCTATAGCAGCCCAAGAGCGAACTAACGCCGCTGACACTGTCGGCCAGGGTTGCATGGCGGAAAAGGGCTATCTCCTCGTCAAAGAGGATGAGGCCGATGCGAAGCGTGCCGAGTTGGCTAGGTTGCTGAATTGAAGAAGCAGCAGGAAGCCGCAGCACCCGCCCCCAAGCCAAAGAAGTCCAGCCCGTAAAGGCATCGAGCTAGCTAACTGGTGTGGGTCTCTCGCGGCGCAACAGCAGGGCGGTGAAGTTGCCTTGGAGATAGAGGATTAAACGTAATGGCCACGCGCCACCAAGTCACGAGCGAGCAGGAAACCGCCGTGAAGCAGCTTATGACGCAAGTGGCCCGACGCCCTCGTCGAAGCCGAGCCCATTCGGTCATCGTCCGTCATGCCACAGAAACAGATGCAAACCGCGAGTTTGCGCCACATCGGGATGCGGACAAGGCCATAGTGTGGTTTTTCTTCGCTCTTCCTGCTTTCATGATTTTACACGCGATCTGCGTGAAGCTAGGCGCGATCTAGGTGACAACCCGCGCGACGACGAAGATGGCACTTTGGCAAACCGCGCAGAGTCGGTTGGGTAGGTTCGCCATTGTTGCTGCTGGGGCAGTGATATCGTGCTCGCTGCTGTGGGCATGGTGGTCGTTCCCGCCTCCGTCTAGGAACTCTTACTACTATACGAATTTGGATGGGGCTTATCCGGTAGCTGTTGGCGCCCGAGAAATGTTCTCGATCGGTTTGGTTCCGGATTAAGCTCGATGTCAACGGTCGCGGGCTTCTGCGCCATCCAACACTTGTGCCCTCCGCATCGACCTCATAAACCCGATAGCTTGGCATGCCTCCCTTTCTCCCTGCGTCCTCGCTGAAGCGCTGTTCTGTCCAGAACGGCGGAGGCCCGATCCTTAACATTTGTGCGCTGGATGAGAAGTGCCCAGAAAGTTAGCCTGCAGGCAGGAACGAAAATCGCTCACGAAGCGTTCTTCGTTCATTGGGTAGGAACTCATTCTTGAGCAAACAATCAGACAGATTGAGGGAGCAAGCTTTTCGGGCGGACGGCTCTCCAACACCATCAGCGACATGTCGGCATCCCGGGTCCCTTGCCGAGCAATACCATGCGCAGGCCGACGAGCTCGAACAGGCAGAGATGTCAGGCCAGGCGGCTCCGCACGCGGCGCCAGTTAGGCGAGTCTACCTCTTAGGATGACTGGCGACATCGTTGTGGTGATGCCAAAGGTTGTTCAGTAATGGACCTAAAGCATATTTATCGCGACTATATCGACTGCCTGAATGAGCAAGCTTGGTTGCGCTTGGGCACGTTCGTCGCCGACGACGTTATCCATAACGACAATCCCCTTGGCCTGTCCGGGTATCGTGAAATGCTGAAACGGGATTACGCGGCAATTCCCGACCTTCGCTTCAACGTGGAAATGATGATTAGCGAGTATCCCTATCTGGGAAGTCGGCTCCGGTTCGATTGCTCTCCAACAGGCGTCTTTCTCGGCTTGCCAGTGAATGGCAGGCGCGTTTCATTCCACGAGAACGTCTTCTACCAGTTCGACAACAACAAGATCGTACGTGTTCGATCGATTATCGATAAGGCAGCCTTGGAGGCGCAACTGTAGAAAATTGGACCAAATGGCTGGCGCTCAAACCGGAGGGTCTCGAGCATCACCCCAGATACGAAACGTCCTTCGCACGAGAGGCCAGTTCACCCTCCACCTTGTCGATCTCAGCTTGGTTGCGCTCGATGAAGGCAGCGAGCTCATCTCGAGACATCTCAGACAGCGCTTTCTGCTGTAACGACGTCTCCTTCCGGGTAGGAGCAATGTGCCCTGCCCGGTCTAGAACTTTGATCGACAGATCAGCTCGGACACGGGCGCTAATGCTTGTGTCCTGGAGAAGCGACTTGGCCACTCGATAAGCAAGCGGGGCGCCGACCACCGCGAGATCAAGCTGTATCGATTCCGAGATCGCAGCCGCGACCGCTGGCAGTCGCATTGTCTTATAAACCGGCTTGGGGTGATATCCGGCGAGCTCGGCCGCTTCTTCAGGCTTCTTCCCGTCGTTGACGATTAGGCGCACCAAAGTCCGCTGCTGTTCGCTGAGGTCCGGCGACGTCAACGCTTACATCAAAGACGTTACGGGCGAGGACTTCAGCGCCAAGGATTTCCGCACCTGGGCCGGGACCGTGCTGGCGGCGCTGGCGCTGTCCGAGTTCAAGAAATACGACAGCCAGGCCGAGGCAAAGCGCAACGTCGTCGCCGCGATCGAGAGCGTCTCGAAGCAACTCGGCAACACGCCGGCCATCTGCCGCAAGTGCTACGTGCATCCCGAGGTTCTGGACGCCTACATGTCCGTAAGCGGAGCTTTTCTCCCATTTGATTGACTGGTTTCGCTTCGGCTTTCGCTCTGCGATTCTTGGCTGGTCAGAGAGCCAAGAGGAGACTGAAGGCGATGGAACAATCGGGGGAGGAAGCCGAAGCTGATGGCTTTGTAGGGAAGCTTACGCGCCGGACGCGTTCTGGAGGCCGGTTATGGTCTGCGGAGATCAAGGGGCGCGCTGTTTTCGAGAGCATGAAGCCCGACGCCCGGGTATGTGATGTCGCACGGCGTTATGGTGTGAAGGCCCAGCAGTTGACGAGGTGGCGCAGATTGGCGCGTGCTGGCCGGCTCGCATTGGTCACGGACGACGCGGCGGATTTCGTGTCGATCGAGCTGAGCGATCCAGTGGCGTCAGGCAAGAGCGAGGGGCCCGTCGAGATTACGATTGGCAAGGTTTCGGTCCGCCTGGATGCGGACGTGTCGGCGGTGCGGATCGCGGAGATCGTGACTGCGATCGAGCGCGGCGCATGATCATTCCGGCGCAGGGACTGCGGATTGTGCTTGCTGTGCGTCCTGTTGACTTCCGGTGCGGGCACGACGCGCTGGCCGGTCTTGTGCAAAACACGCTTGGGCTCGATCCGCATTCGGGCCTGATCGTGGTTTTTCGTTCGAAGCGCGCCGACCGGCTGAAGATTTTGCTATGGGACGGCACGGGCCTCGTTTTGGTCTACAAGCGCCTTGGCCGCGATGGTCGTTTCGAGTGGCCGCAGATCAGCGACGGCGTCATGCATCTGACGCGCGTGCAGTTGTTGATGCCCCTCCTTGTTAGGCTGACAGTAGATCAAGTTGCGCGATGACGTGGTTTCGAAGGTCTCCGATGGCGTGAAGAACGGATGGTGTATTCGGGAAGAGATAGGCGCCGCTGGGCTGGCGATCAATTAGCAAACGCTTGGTTCGGATCTGAACATAGAGCCAGTTTACTGGAATCTCGAGCCTTCGGGCCAGTTCGGGCGGGCTGAGGTATGAGTCGTCATGCTCCCATCGGCTGCGCTGGGCAGTTACCTTGATGGCGGCGGCACGACGGAGCCGCCCAACGGTGATAGGCAGCACCTTATCGGCGCAACGGGGAGAGCGGTGACCTTCCCGAGTAAGGATTGTGGCGATCTTGTCGTCTGGGACGCCGTCGCGAGCGAGCGTCAGAAGGCGTTCCCGCATCTCTGTGCCTCGCGTCAATCTGGTGACGGAGTTGACGCTCATCTTCACTTCGAGCTCCGTCACGGCGCCTCCCCGCCAGACGATCCTAGCCAGGGCCAAGTCGCGCTCACCGCGGTCGAGAACGACCTTTTCGATGAGACATCGCAACAACGCCTTGCGATGCGCATCCGAGATAGTCTCGTCACCCCATATCTGCGGGAGGCGGCCGGTGAGGCTGATGACCTTGTCGTTGAGCTCCTTGCTTATGGCCACTTGTGTGATGGCTTTGGGCGGCGTCTGTCGGGCAAGCGCCTCTTCGGCGGCGCGCACGTCGTTTAGCGCCGCTTCCCATCGACGCTCGAGTTCCGAGGCGACCAACCGATTATCTGGATCAGCTCGGTTGAACTGCCGTTCGGCGAGCGCCGCCGTGTATCGCTTGCGCTCGAGCTCTCGTTCTGCACTGGAGCGTAGCGCATTGTTCGTCTGCTGCTGCACCCGGCGGGAGCGCGACAAGGCATCGAGTTCGGCCGGCGCTAGTGCGGTTAGGAATGCGTCGCCAACGGCTGCATCGATATGGGCGGCGCGGATGTGTTGGCAGGTTGGCTGACCTTCCTGGGTACGCAGGTGATTGCATACATATTCGCCGCCGCCCTTGTAGCGGACGTACATCTTATGGCCACATCGTGCGCACCAGGCAATGCCGTGGAGCAGGAGCTCGCCATTGCGAGGCGCGCCGCGGGTTTTGATGCGCATGTATTCGGCTCGGTTATCTCTGATGACGGATCGGATTTTTTCATAAATTGGCCAGTCGATATAGGCTGGATATCGATCTTTAACGACGATCCGCCACTCCTCCATCGGCCGCGGAGCCTTTTGTGGCAGGGCCCCCTCCCGCTTCGGCGGCCGGAAGCGGGTTCGTCCATAGACAAAGGCGCCCGCGTATGCGGGGTTCTTCAAGATCGCCGCGACGGCAGCCAGCGTCGCGCGCGTCCAGCACAAATCGCCATATCGATCACGACGCGGCAGTTCCAGGTCACGCTCGTTCAACGCTCGCATGACCTTGGCAACGCTGCGCAGCTGCAGGAATAACTGGAAGACGAGACCGAGCCGCCCTTGCACGGCCATGTCGGGATCCTTAACGACCACACCGCTCGGGTCCCGCATCAGCCCGATTGGCAGCATAACCGCAAGTTCGCCGCGTTCGGCTTTGGCCAGCAGGCCGGCGGTCAGCCGGCTGCGGATCGTATGTAGCTCAAGCTCGGAGATCGAACCCTTCAGCCCGAGAAGCAACCGTCCGTTGGGAGTGCCCGGATCATAGACACCATCGCGGTCGGCGATCAGGCAGCCACGTAGACCACAGATATCCAGGAGCGGATACCAGTCGGTACAATTACGCGCCAAGCGGGTCACGTCGATCGACAGGATGAGTCCCACTTCACTCAGGCCAACACGGCCAACGAGTTCCTTGAAGCCGTTACGCTGTGCTATAGACGCGCCGCTCAACCCGAGATCGGCATCAATCACGTCGATGGCCGCCTCACGCCATCCGAGTTCGCGGGCGCGCTGGCGAAGCGCGTATTGAAGGCGCAGGCTCTCCTGATTGCTTACGACCTGATGGGGCGTCGACTGCCGGATGTAGACTACGGCTTTGCGCGCCAAGTGGCTTGGTGTGACCAGCTCGGACTTCATGAGGGATCTCCGCCAAAATTGCGGCGACGTCTTCGACGATCTGGCGTCGGAGCGCGGGCGTCAGCGTCGACCAAAGATCGGCTGGATCCATGCTCATGTGCGTCGGGACAATCCGCTGTCGATAAAAGCTCGAGTAGAGCCTCCATACTCAGCTTAATCTGATTTGCCTCTTGCTCATAATATTCGATTGCGGTTGCTTGAATCAGAAGACTGCTTCCTGCGCGATACTCAACTTCATACGAAGCGGGAATGCCTCGGCCTCGCTGACCGATCTTCCTAATCACTCGATATGAGCGCCCCCACAAAGGATGGTGGGGGTCCCGAACCTCGACCACCTCCGGAAATGATTCGTCAGACTCACTATCAGGGACATTCCTCAATCCCCTCGTTTGAAGGGCTGAACTGGAAGCGAGTGGGCGAACGGATTGTCGCGACGCCAGCTGCGGCGAACTGACTCAGATGGGGTATTCGGCCTGTTGCTGAGCCCCGCGTTAGCAGGGTGCTGCGCTTCAGGTTGATGATAAACGTGGTCTGTTTTCGAACAGCCACAAGCATCAGACGGAGAAGCGCAGCATGAAACATTACGCTGGACTGGACGTGTCGGTCAAAGAGACGTCCCTGTGCATTGTCGACGAAACGGGCCGCATTTGCCGGGAAGCGAAGTTGGTGAGTCACCCGGACGATCTTCTTGCTGCACTCAACGATCCGATTTGGCGGTTTGATCGGATTGGGCTCGAGGCTGGACCGCTGTCGCAATGGCTGTTCAGCGGGCTGGCGGAGGCTGGCCTGCCGGTAATCTGCATCGAGACGCGACATGCCAAGGCGTTCCTCAAGGCGCAGGTGAACAAGAGCGACCGCAATGATGCGCGTGGCATTGCGCAGATGATGCGCGTCGGCTTGTTCCGGCCTGTCCACGTCAAGACCCTGATCAGCCAAAAGCGACGGGTCCTGCTTGCCGGTCGCAAGCTGCTTCAGGAGAAGGCCATTGCCATCGAGAATGACATTCGTGGGCTGTTACGCAACTTCGGCTTGAAGGTCGGAATTGTGGGGGTGATCGGCTTTGAACAACGTATCCACGAACTCGTCGGCGGTCAGCCGGAGCTGGCCGAACTCATGGAACCGCTTCTCGTCGCCCGACGCGTTTTACGCGAACAGTTCACACAACTGCATCGCAAAGTGCTTCTACTTGCCCGGGAAAGCGAGGTCTGTCGTCGGTTGATGACGATCCCTGGTGTCGGCCCCGTCACGTCGCTGGCCTTTATCAGCACGATCGACGTTCCCGCCCGCTTCAAGAGTTCGAAAGCCGTCGGGCCGTCCCTTGGATTGACGCCAGTTCTCAACCAGTCCGGCGAAAGCCACCGCATCGGCCGGATTTCGCTGTGCGGTGATGAAGCCATGCGAGCGCTACTCTATGAGGCCGCACAGGTCATGCTGACGCGGGTGCAGAAATGGTCCTGGCTCAAGGCGTGGGCCATGCAGATCGCCAAACGACGCGGGCAGCAGAAGGCGATCGTCGCTTTGGCGCGGCGGCTCGCCGTCATCATGCACCGCATGTGGAGCGACGGAACGGAATTCCGCTGGACACGGGAGGCCACGCCCGCGGCACAATAGTGCGACGCGCGGTCCACGCACCCGTTGTTTAGCGGGAGGAGGTCCCTCGCGGGACGATGGACGAGATGAGTTCGCTTTGGGCTCTTGTACGGTCGCGTCCTTGCGATCAGCACGCGAGTCAGATTGTTCCGTCTCGTTCTACTGATCCCATGCTGGGAGAGCCATACGGCTGATCCCGAAGAGAAGCACGGCCCCGCGAGCGGTACCGAACCCAAGGAGGCACCCAATCAAGCCCTTGACTAAATCCGGCCGAATAGAGAAGAAGACCCGACAACCTGTTTCGCGCGGGGCTTTGGGATGATAGCTTGCGGATGTGCCGCCGTCCCCCATTGATCCCGCCCGTCTTGCAGCGCTGCCCGCCGATTTGCGCGCGCTCTTCCGCGCGCAGGAAGCGATGATTGAAGCCGAGCGTCGTCGCGGTGACGATGAATGCTCGGCGCGCCTTCATGTCGAGAGTGAACTGGCTGCGTCCAAAGAGAGCGTCGAACGCCTCGAACTGCTTGTGAAGGAGTACGAGCGCGCACGTTTCGGTAAACGCTCGGAGAAGTTCAATCCCGATCAGATGCAACTGGTTCTCGAGGACATCGAGATTGCCATCGCCGAAGTCCAGGAACGCCAGGACGATCGTGCGCGCCGCGCCGGCACGGCGCCGTCCAGCCGCCGGACCAGGCGCGCTGCCCGTGCCTTTCCCGCGCACCTGCCGCGCATCGAGCAGGTGATCGAACCCGAGAACCTCGAGTGTCCCTGCGGCTGCGGCCGGATGGTCCAGATCGGCGAGGATCGCTCCCGCCGTCTCGATGTCATGGCCGCCCAGTATCGTGTGATCGAGACGGTGCGACCGCGCTACGCCTGCGCAAAGGGCTGCACCGGTGTTGCTCAGGCGCCGGCGCCCGCCCATCTCGTGGAGGGTGGCATCCCCACCGAGGCGCTGCTGGCGCAGGTGGCGGTCGCCAAGTTCAGCGAGCACATGCCACTCTATCGTCAGTCGCAGGTTCTGGCTCGGCATGGCATCTTCATCGATCGCGCCGTTCTGGCAGACTGGATGGGAACGGTCGCCTTCCACCTCGCGCCGCTGGTCGAGCGCATGAGCGTCGTGATGAAGCAATCGGGCCGCTTGTTCATAGACGAGACCAGGGCGCCTGTGCTCGATCCGGGCCGGGGCCGAACGAAGACCGGCTATCTGTGGGCTGTCCTGCGCGACGATCGCGGCCACGGCGGCGCTGATCCACCAATCGTGGTCTACCACTACGCGCCAGGACGCGGTGGTGACCATGCTGAGCGCATCCTCGAGGGCTTCGACGGCATCCTTCAGGTCGACGGATACCAGGGCTATCATCGGCTCGCACGGCCCAAGCGCAAAGGCGGCGTGCCGCTGCGGCTGGCCGTATGTTGGTCCCACTCAAGGCGCAAGATCATCGCAGCGACTCCGAAAGCCGGCTCACCCATCGCCGAAGCCGTTCTCGCGCGCATCGCCGCACTCTATGCGATCGAGAAGGAGATCCGTGGCGCCGACGCCCCGGCTCGGCAAACGACCCGTAACGAGCGATCACGGCCGCTCGTCGCTGAACTCGAGAGGTTTCTGCGCGAGCAAGCCGCTCGCCTGTCGCCGGGCAGCGAGATGGGCAAGGCGATCGCCTATCTCCTGAACCATTGGGATGGCCTCACCTTGTTTCTCGACGATGGTTGCGTTGAGATGGACACCAATCCCGTCGAAAATCAAATCAGGCCGCTGACTCTGACGCGTAAAAATAGTTTATTTGCTGGTCACGACGAAGGTGGTCGTTCATGGGCGCGCATAGCTTCGCTCATCGCCACCTGCAAAATCAACAGCGTGGAGCCCTACGTCTGGATGAAAGCGACGCTCAAAGCGATCGCAACCGGTCACCCGCAGTCCCGGATCGACGAGCTCCTGCCCTGGTCGTTCGGCCGCACCTCGTAATTCTCCGTCGTTGCCGCCTCCATACCCCCCGCCAACGATTTGCAAACACGTTGATCAACAGACTGCAATCCCCACGCCAAACCTTTGCGAATGGGACGCGAACGTCGCTTACACATGTCCGGTGACCTCGTGAAGATGATCGAAGCCAAGATAGCGCAGAAGTTCAAGCGCCAGTACGCCAAGCTCACTTCCGTCGAGATCATGGTGCTCGCATTTCTCCGCAAGCGTCTCGTTTCACTGAAGGCCGCCGCCTGAGCCCCGCGTACCAGTCGGCATAGGGCGTGTTTTTGACCGCGTGTCGGGTGAAGTCGGGCGCGCCATCCTTCCACCACACCGGTCCCCGCTCTCCCAGCCGGCGCTTCGCTTCGTCGACGAGGCGATGGGCGACGGTCTCTGCGTCTAGATCTCTAGCCGTCCTGGCGTCTTTCACGGCTCGCCGCGCATCCATCAGCTGTTTCACCAGCCGCTCCTTGTCTTGGGCAGCAAGGTCGGGATCGCTCATCCGCCAGAGCCGACCGCGGACTACGAAATAGCGCCCATCGGGCGTGACTGGATGCTGCAGGCCCGGCATCAGATGAAGGGCTTCCCTCCGGTTACCGCGACCGTTGTACCGGAGGTGTAACTTGAAAGCGGATCGGCGAGCATCACGTAGGCCGTCGCCAGCTCGGCCGGCTGCCCGGCCCGCTTCATCGGCACCTGCTTGCCGAAATTCTTCACGGTATCCTCGGGCATGGTCGATGGGATCAGCGGAGTCCAGATCGGCCCGGGCGCCACGGCGTTCACGCGGATGCCCTTCTCCGCCAGCATCTGGGCCAGCCCGCCTGTGAAGTTCTGGATAGCGCCCTTGGTCGTCGCATAGGCCAGGAGCGTGGGGTTCGGCATGTCCGAGTTCACGGAAGCCGTATTGATGATCGCGCCGCCCGGCTCCATGTGCGGCACGGCGGCCTTCGCAAGGAAGAACATGGCGTGGATGTTCACATCGAAGGTCATTCGCCATTCCTCGTCGCTGATGTCGGCAAGATCCTTGAAGGTCGCCTGATGCGCGGCATTGTTGACGAGGATGTCGACGCCGCCGAGATCCCGGACCGCCCGATCGACGACCTTCCTGCAGTGGTCCGCGGACCTCAGGTCGCCCTCGACCAGAACAACCTTGCGCCCCTCCGCCTCGACGAGGGCCGCAACTTCCTTGGCGTCGTCGTGCTCCTCGAGATAGGCAATCAGGACGTCGGCTCCCTCGCGGGCGAAGGCGATGGCCACGGCTCGCCCTATTCCGCTGTCGCCACCGGTGATGATCGCCCGCTTGCCTTTCAGGCGGCCCGCCCCCTTGTAGCTGGCCTCTCCGTGATCGGGGCGTGGATCCATTTGCGCGGTCGAGCCGGGCATCGGCTGCTTCTGACTGGGGTAAGGCGGCTTCGGATAGTCAGGCATCGGAATCGGTCTCCGAGGGTCGAGAGCCCGACAACCGACTGACGACAACCAAGGTTCCTAGCCGGTTGCCCGCCACTCTCCTCCGGAAGCCGCCCGCGACGCGCTTGCGCAAAGCAGAAGAAAGAGAGCGCGCTCGGCCTTGTACCTCGCGCCTGCGCGACTGCACTCCGAGCCGGACATGACGACTTCGCCCGCGGCGGTGCAAACGGCCCACTTCCATCGGCTCCGCCCGCGCCGCTTCAGCACGACGTCGAACCCCTCAAATCGATCCTCGCCGTCCGGAGAAGTCACGCCGCCACCCTGTTCGGCAACCCACCCTGGAGCTGACCCAGAAGCCGTTCCTCGCGCTCGATCCGGCTCAGGTAGAGCTGGCGCTCCCGCTTCGTCTTCGCGCTCGCCAGCAGCAATCGATAGTGGTCGATCACATTCTCGCTGCCGCGGATCAGCAGGTCCCTGACATCGGTCATGACGCCACCCCCGCGCTCGGCCTTTGAGGCGGGACAAATGCGATGGGGAAGGTTTCGGAAGTCAGCGCCTCGAGCGAGGCAGTCTCCTCGGCCATGCGCCGTTCGATGAACCGGCGCTCGAGGTCCGACAGCTTCGTCTTCAGCAGGCTGCGATAGCGGTGGATGTTGTTGCGGTGCGCACGGATCCGGGCAAAATCTTCGTCGAGCATCGTCGCCTCTCCTGACGGTCTTCCTGTCCTTTGCGGTTCGAGAAACGGGGAAGCGAGCTCCCCGCAGCAAAAAATATTCGGCGCGAAGAACCTGTCAAGACAGTAGTGGTGCAGCCGATCCTTCGGTGACATCACGGTCACCGCCGAGCAGAACTCGCTGACGATCGAGGCAAGGAAGCCCGACAGGGCGGCCGGCGAATTCCTGTATCAGGGCATCGCCGCGCGGCCGTTCCGGCGCGTCTTCAACCTCTCCGACTATGTCCAAGTGAAGCAGGCCTCTTTCCAGGACGGGCTGCTGATCATCGACCTGGTCCGCGAGGTGCCCGAGGCCATGAAGCCGCGAAGGATCCAGATCGCGGGCGCGCCTTCTCCGACGCAGATCGAGCAGAAGAAGGCGGCCTGACCGCTTCCGGATCGAAGTCCAGCGACGGCGGGTTCGCGCCCGCCGTCCATCACACCTCCCCATTGAAAGGAGTGTAAGGGAGGCCGACGATGACCAATGTCAGAACGAATTCCGGCGATCTCAATCCCCTCTTCCATCCCGCCGCGCACTATGCGTCTCCGGACGACGTGCTGAACGACGAGACCCTCTCGGCTTCGGAAAAACGCGTCATCCTGTCGTCCTGGGCGTCCGACATGTACGCCGTCGAATCCTGTCCCGCGCTGCGCGAGATCCCCGGCATGGGACACGCCATCAGGCTCACCGAAATCCTCTCGGCGCTGCGGCGCCTCGACGGCGAGGACCACGATCCGCCCCGCCCGGGCGGCGCCACCATGCGGCTGCGGCGGCCTTGGGCCGCCGCGTGGCGGAGGTCTGCGTGATGTTCACTCAGGCCGTTCTTGGAATGGTGCTGCTCAGCCACGTCTCGGCGGCATGGACCGTGCCGTTTCTGGCGCTTTTGTCCGGCTCGGCGGCACGATCGCTCGATCAAGGGCTATCGTGACCCGATCAATCCCGCGCTACACGAAGCGCTTCGGACAGCTTTTGCTTCTCGCGCTGCCAGCGGGTGTCTTCGTCCTCGATCCGCTTCTCGATCTCGCCGCGCTCTGCTTCGAGAGACCGCGCAGTGCTTCCGCTGCGCCTCGTCCAGCGCTGCTCGAGCCTTCGCCACCGCGCGCTCCCGCTTGGCGCGTTCCTTCTCGCGTGTCGCTTCTTCCCTTCGGCGCTCAGCGTCGCGGCGCTTTTCTTCGCGCTCGAACTCCGCGGCGGCGCTGCGCGCATTCTCGTCGCTGATCCTGGGCGAGAGCCGCTTATTCGGCGAGGTAGCCTTTTTTCGCGCGCCGTTTTCCACCCCAAGATCGGTCGGCAGATCCGATTGCTCGGCGAACCGCCTGTTGGATCCGGCCGGGCGCTTGAGCACGACGCCGGGCCTTGCCATCGCCGCGGCGATCACCGCGGGATCGTGGGTTTCCGTGGCGAAGCCCTGATGGAAAAGATTGCTGCCGGCTCCCCAGGCCTCGAGAGCCGCCTTCATCGACGGTGCCGCGATCGCGAGGTCGTAGAACCCCAACGAGGTCTGGAATGTCTTCAGCTTTCGCGGCATTTGCTGTCGCGGCTAACGCCGGCGCGCCACCCAGAGCCCCAGCACGAACGCGGCGAAAAGCGATCGCAAGGGCGCCTTGACGGTCACCTCGCGCAACTTCTCGGCCCACCGCTCCATGTTCTCCTGCGAGGGCATGCCAAGCGGGTGAGCGCTCCCGTTCGGTCCTGATGACGGTCTTGTGCTGGTCAGCGTGGCGCGCTCGGGATCCACGAGGCCGGAAGCCTCGGTCATCGCCGCCGTTTCGTTCGGGTCCATGCCGATCTCCCTTGCCTTCCGCAGCGGATAACCCGCGCCAAAGACCCTCGGTTCCTGACGCTAAGCGGACTTCCGCTGCGACCTTCCCGGCGGTTTCTTCGACGCCGCTTCCTTCGCCGGCCTCTTGCCGGCGATCGACATCAGCATTTCCTTCTGGCCGGCTGTCGCCTTCTTTGCCTTGGCGGGCTTTTTTTGTGCGGCGACCTCCTTGGCTGCCCCGCCTACGCTTTTCCGTAGCGCGTCCATCAGATCGACAACGTTCTCGCCCTTCGGCCGCTCCTTAGGCCGAATAACCTTGCCGGCGCGCTTCTGGTTGATGAGGTCAACGAGGGCGGTCTCGTAATGGTCCTCGAATTTGTCCGGCTCGAAGCTGCCCGCCTTCTGATTGACGATGTGCTTGGCCAGGTCGAGCATGTCTTTCGTGACTTTGACATCCTGGATGTCGTCGAAATATTCGGCGGGATCTCGCACCTCGTAGGGATACCGCAGCAACGTGCCGATCAGGCCCTTGTCGCGCGCTTCGAGCGCGATGATGTGCTCGCGGCTCGTCAGCACGACCCGCCCGATCGCGACCTTGTCCATCTCGCGGATGGTCTCGCGGATCACGGCAAAGGCGTCGTGCCCAACCTTGCCGTCGGGCCGCAGGTAGTACGGACGGATCAGGTAGCGCGGATCGATGTCGCTCCTGTCGACGAACTCATCGATCTCGATCGTCCGCGTGGACTCCAGCGCGACCTCCTCGAGCTCCTCCTTGGTGACCTCGATGAACTGCCC
Source organism: Bradyrhizobium sp. YCK136 (assembly GCF_044570075.1). Taxonomy (NCBI): domain Bacteria; kingdom Pseudomonadati; phylum Pseudomonadota; class Alphaproteobacteria; order Hyphomicrobiales; family Nitrobacteraceae; genus Bradyrhizobium; species Bradyrhizobium sp. YCK136. The sequence goes on along the minus strand of NZ_CP172426.1, from coordinate 24,863 downwards.
CTTCTCGACCTCGTAGCCCTTGACGATGTCCTCGTTCGGCACCTCGTCGCCGGTGTCCGCATCGACCTTCAGATATTTGATGCGGTGGCCGGTTGTCCGGTTGAGTTGGTTGAACGAGATCTTCTCGCTCTCGGAGGTAGCCGGATAGAGCGCCACAGGACAGGTGACGAGCGAGAGCCTCAAGAAGCCCTTCCAATTCGCGCGGGGAGCCATGGTTACGCAACACTCCAGTCGGGACTCGATTCAAGACGATCGGACAGCGCTGGTTCCGGCAAGTAATGGGCATCACCCATTACCTGCCTTATGGGCAAAGCCAGTAATGGGGAGCTGCCAATCGCGATCACCGTATTTTCTTGTGGATTGCCGCTCTCGAGCTCTCCATTACAAGTCGCTCGTGCGGCCCCGTTGGGTCGGCCACTGATGGCCGGTCACATACGGAGACGGACATGTTGGAGACGTACTTCTCGGCAGCGAAGATGCTGGGGCATCTGCGCAGTGGGCCGAGCGGGCCTTACCTTGACGGGTTTGCAGCGGCGCTGGAGCGGCAGGGCTATGGCCCCGAGACAGCGGTACGCTATTTGCGAGCGGCGGCTCACATCGGTCATGTTATGGCCGAGCAAGGCGCGGGCCTGACGGACGTTGATCTCGCCGCGTTCGGCGAGCACCTGCGCACTTGCCGGTGTCCACGCGCCAAAGGCGGCCGGCGCAACCACCACACCATCTACGGTGCCAGGCTCTTTCGTCGGCACCTCGTCGAGCTCGGCCTTTGCCGGTCCGCGGTGGCGGCAGCACCCGCCGAGCCGCAGCTGGTCGCCGACTTCAAAACGTGGCTGCGCAAGCATCGCGGCGCATCCGATGCCACCATCAGGCTCTACGCCCGCGACGCCGCGGGCCTGATGATGCATCTTCGATCTGACCCGGACGGCTGGAGGCCGAACGATGTCCGCAGTTACTTCCTGGAGCGGGCGAGCAATAGCGGGAGTGGCACGATCGAGAAGATGACAACGAGCCTGCGGGCCTTCCTGCGGTATCTCGCAGTCGCAGGCCGTTGTCAGGCAGGTCTCGACGGCGCCGTTCCAGCCTACGCTCATTGGCAGCTTGCCGACATGCCCCGGTATCTGTCGACCGAGCAGGTCGACCGGCTGATCGCTGTCTGTGACGGCGACGTCGGTGGGCGCCGGCGTGATCGTGCGATCGTACTTTTGTTGGTGCGCCTCGGCCTGCGGGCCGGTGACGTGGCGCAACTGCGTCTCGCGGATATCGAGTGGCAAACGGGATCGCTACGGGTCTGCGGCAAGTCGCGCTACGAGGTCCGGCTGCCGCTACCGCAAGACGTCGGGGATGCGATCGCCGCCTACCTCGAATGCCGGCCGTCTACCGGCCGGAACGATGTCTTGTTCCTGCGCACGATCGCGCCGAGCCGGCCATTCCGACGAGGCGACGGCATCTCGTCGGTGGTCAAGCGTATCATGAAGCGGGCCGACATTGTGGCGCCGGTCAAAGGGGCCCACACTCTGCGGCACACCGCGGCGACCGAGATGCTGCGCCATGGCGTGCCGCTCGACAAGATCGGCCTCGTCCTTCGGCATCGCGGCATCGACACGACGGCCTATTACGCAAAGGCCGACGTCGCGCTGCTGAAGCAGGTTGCTCAGCCTTGGCCGGAGGCGCTCTGATGCTCGACGCCATCGAGACCTATCTCGCGCTCCGCCGCACCACGGGCTTCGCGATGTCGACCGCGGAGCACCTGCTGAAGAGCTTTGCCGCCTTCGCGGCCGAGCGCGGACAAACGTACGTCGAGACAAAAACAGCGATCGACTGGGCCGCGCTCGGACCATCCGTCGCGCAACGCGATGCACGGCTCAGAGCCGTCTGTCGCTTCGTACGCCATGTCCGGGTGGAGGAAGTCGGGCACGAGCTGCCGCCGGCAAATCACTTCGGCGCCCGCAAGAAGCGTCGCACGCCGCACATCTACACGACAGACGAGATTAGTCGGCTGGTCGAAGCTGCGCTGCGGCTTCGGCCAACGCGCGGCTTGCGCCCGCACACGCAAGCGACCTTGATCGCGCTGCTCTCATCCACCGGGCTCAGGATCTCCGAAGCCCTGAAGCTGACGATCGCGGACGTGACCCGCGACGGTCTGCTGATCCGCGAGACCAAGTTCCGCAAGACCCGACTGGTGCCGCTGCACGACACGGCGGTTGCCGGCTTGCAGCGATACCTGGCACGTCGCGGGCTCGGCTCAGACGATGATCCGGTCTTCATCGACAAGCCCGGTCGGCCGCTACGCTACATTGCCGTCAAGGAGACCTTCGACAGGCTGGTCGACAAGGTTGGCATCAGATCGACGTCGGCTCGCCGTCCTCGCCTGCACGATCTACGGCACACGTTTGCGGTGCGCGCGCTGCAAGGCAGCCCTACCGGCCGGGGCCGGTGCGGGGCGCACATGGCGGCACTCGCGACCTACATGGGTCACGTCAACATCTATGCGACCTACTGGTATCTCGAGGCCACGCCCGACCTCTTGCGCGATGTCGCCATGGCCGGCGAAGCGTTCATCTCCGAAGGGAGGTCAGCATGACGCCGATCGCTCCCCTCATCGAGACGTTCCTGCGCGACACACTCGCTTGCCAGCGGGGCGCCAGCCAGCACACGAGGGACTCCTATGCCTCGAGCTTCCAGCTGCTGTTCGTGTTCGCCGCCGACCGGCTCAAGGTCAAACCTTCGGCGCTGACGCTCGAACAGATCGATGCCGGGCTCGTCAGCGCCTTCCTTGAGCATCTTGAGGACGAGCGCAAAAACGCGGCCGTGACGCGCAACGTTCGCCTGGCGGCGATCAAGTCGTTCTTCCGCTTCCTCGAGTACCGGCAGCCGGCGGCGCTCGAGCAGATCCGCCGTGTACTGGCGATCCCGTTCAAGAAAACTGACACGCGCCTGGTACCCTACCTTCTGCGCGAAGAGCTCAAAGCCGTGCTCGACGCTCCCGATCCGGCGACACGCGATGGCATCCGCGATCGCGCAATGCTGCACGTGGCCGTCTGCGCAGGGCTGCGCGTCTCCGAACTGACGGGCCTCAAGGTCGATGACATCGACCTGCCTTCGATGAGCATCCGCGTGCTCGGCAAGGGACGCCGGGAGCGGACGCTGCCGTTGTGGAAGCCGGCGGCTGCTGCACTGCGTGCCTGGCTGGCCATCCGCGGGCAGGTCGCGACACCCGAGGTGTTCGTCAACGCCCGTGGTGAGCCGCTGAGCCGATGGGGCTTTGCCTATCTGCTCAGGCAGCACGCCGCGACTGCGGCTCGCAAGCAGCCCGGTCTCGCCAAGAAACGCGTCTCGCCCCACGTGCTCAGGCACACCTGCGCGATGGTCGTTCTGCAAGCGACCCGGGACATCCGGAAGGTGTCGCTGTGGCTGGGCCACGCTACGCTGACGACCACCGAGGTCTACACGCGCGGCGATCCAACCGAGAAGCTCGATGCGATGGAGGCGATCGTGCCGCCCCACCTGCGGCGCGGCGTCTTCCAGCCCACCGACCAGCTGATCGAACTCCTCAGGCGTACCTCGTAATGGAGAGCGGGGTTGGCGGTGATTGGTGCAGGAGCGCGATCAAATTGCCGCCAGCTCCCCATTACTGGCTTTGCCCATAAGACTCCCGTTGTCAGCCCACATGATCATTTTTTTCGGGCGGGGATCGACTCTTTCGTTCCTGATATGTTCTAATCGCTCATGACCGACCGACCCGCGGGCTGGCGCATGCCGCGCCCCAAGCAGATGGAAAAGATGGCTTCTCACGTCGGCAGAAACGCGCCGCCAACGCCTGTACTCGGGCCGAATGACGATCTGCCGGCGGAATACTGGCAAGCGCTCCTGGACGATCCCCGAGCCGAGTCCAGGCCTGGTCCGTCCCTACCCGCGCTGCGGTTGTCCCAGCTCCCTCAGCATATCCTCCGGGTAAGCTGCCGGCGCTGCAGCAGGGTCGTCGAGATCCAAAAGGCCGATGCCGCTCGCCTGTACGGGCGTGACGCGCGGTGGAAGAACGTGGGCCAGAAGCTGCTCGACAACACCTGCCAAGTCCGAACGGGCCGTTATGAAGAGGACGGCTGCTGGCCGCAATTCGAGTAGGCGCCGGCGATGGCGCCAAAGCATCACCCGACGCCCCTCTCCGGAGGTGACCGCAAGGCGCTGCAAAAGGAGCTCGGCCGCGCGCGGGCCATGACCACCATTCTCGCGGGGCAGTCCGCCGAGGCACGAGCCAAAGGCGGGGCCCTGATCCGGACAGCCGACAAGTTGCTTTGCGAAAGCTGGAACGAACGCATGTGGTCGGACGGAGAGCCAATCGACCCGTCTCCGACGATCGACCAGGCCATAAATGGCGGCTATAGCTGGCTCGAGATCGAGTGTTCGCGCTGCAAGGCTGCTCGCGACGTCGACCTCGCTGCCCTCACCCACCCATCGACGACGTTCGTGCACGACCTGGCCAGCAGACTACGGTGCCGGAAGTGCGCAAGAGCCGGCAAGCGCCCGGCCGCCACCCTGCTGCAGCTGGCTCAGCGGGCCCGGCACCCGGATTCGGAGACCTGACCTTGTGCAACCTTTATTCGATCACCACGAACCAGGCGGCTATCAGCGCGCTGTTTCGCGTCGTCAACCGCTACGTTGGCAATCTCGCCCCGATGCCCGGGGTCTTTCCGGACTACGAGGCGCCGATCGTCCGGACCGGTGCCGGCGGCCGCGAGCTTGCGACAGCGCGCTGGGGCATGCCGTCGTCATCGAAGGCACTGATGGACGCGACCAAGAAGCGCGCGGAAAAACTCCAAGCCAAAGGGAAGACCGTCGATTTCAAGGAATTGCTCCGAATGGAGCCCGACGGCGGGACCACCAACATCCGCAACGTGAAGAGCAAACACTGGACCCGATGGCTGGGTCCCGAGCACCGCTGCGTGGTGCCGTTCAACTCGTTCAGTGAGTTCAACAAGGAAGAAGGCGGCGACATCTGGTTCGCGCTGGACGAGAGCCGCCCCCTCGCGTGCTTCGCCGGAATCTGGACCAACTGGACCTCAGTCAGGAAGGTCAAGGAGGGCGAGACCACCAACGACCTCTATGCGTTCCTGACGACAGACGCGAACACGGAAGTCTTCGCCGTCCATCCGAAGGCGATGCCGGTGATCCTGACGACGCCCGAAGAGGTCGAGACCTGGATGACCGCGCCGGCCGAAGAAGCGCTGAAGCTGCAGCGGCCGCTTCCTGACGGGGCGCTGGAAATCGTCGCCCGGGGTACAAAGGAAGATAAGGTCGACTAGACGAGTCTCATGACCGACGCACGCGAAACCCTAGCTCTGCCGTTGCGCGACCGAGCGCGCTTGGACTTGAGAGCCAGTTCACACTCGTCGCCGACACAATGCCCTAGGGTGCAGCATCCTGTCGATCTCGGAGGACTCGGATGTTGGGTACACTGGCAAAAGCGCTCTCGCGAACCACCACCCTGGATGTCGACGTCGATGAGCTCAAAACCATCCTGATCTTTTGCGGCGCCGGTCTGCTGGTGTCGCTTGCAGTCGCCATGGCATACGGCCTCGACCCCGCCGCATCCATTCTCTAGTGCAAGCGCAAAAATCAGACGAAAGAACAAGCCTGCCGCGTCTCTCGACTTTGAACCAGCTAGGATTCGTTCGGCGGCTTCAGGGGACTTTCAACCCATCTGCGCGCGGCGAGGTCTTGCAGTGGATCCCGCTCGCAGTAGTAGCAGACGTAGATGTCGCGGCCCTTGCCCTCTTCATCAGGCACGAGCTTCAGTGGCCGCCCGCAATCCGGGCACACCTTCCGGGTCAGATGCCGCATCGTCAATATCACTGCCACCGGCGAGTAGGCCCACGGGGCAGCCTGTCTCAAGGAGAATCGGCACGAGATGCGACCCTGCAATCAAGTCTTGACGGCGGCCGCGCGCCGGTGCCGAATTGCCCGAAAGCAGCAGCCCCAAGGCGTGTGATATGGAGCAGGAATTCTATAAGGATTTGGCACAGCGCGTGCGCGACCTCGCAGACAGAGCGGACCCCTCAACCAGGCGACGCCTGTTGAAGCTCGCCGAGCGTTACGATGCAAAAGGGGGCCGTGCTGGTCAGGCCCTGCAGCGCGCCGAGCGCCCCCTCCCGATACCGCGCATCCCGCCGACCTCCATCTTCACCGGTCCGGGAGAGGCCTAAAAGCGCGCCAACGCGGCTTCGCTTCAACAGCACGCCCTCGCCCGTTTGGTTTAGCGGCCTGGCCTTAAAATCTTAGCGCTCCGAACAGGAAAAGTAGCGCGACGGTGACGATGGCTGAAACCACGAGCGAACCGAGACAGCCCAGCCGGTTGGAGAAGAAAAAGAACATGCCCCCTCCCAGGTGGACGTCAGCCCTCGACCAGCGTGCCGATCAACGCGAGCAAAGCTTGGTGCTGCGGTCCGTTGCCCTCTGCACGGAGGAAATGCCCGATCTCGATCAGAGACGTCCGTCCCCCTGAGTTTGCGTTCGGCTGATGCTCGACGACCGGGCCTCCGGTATTCGGATCACGGACCAGCCGCCAGATGTCGCCGTTGGCGCTTTCGTAGAGTGTTCTTCCGGTCATGCGCATCAACCTTGGACAGGGGAGCGCGGTTCCTACCGCCTGCAGGAACTGCTTCTTCGCCACGGCTGTTAGTGGTCGCGGAGAAGAGAATGGACCTCCAGAACCGACCCCGGAAACACGCCAGCGCCGACGGCTGGAGCATCGCCGCGGCGCTAGGGCTGCTCGCCGTAGCGTTCGTATGGGACCGCATGGCGCCCGCGGAGCCGAAGGAAGGCGGCGGCCTGGAGCCGAAGGAGGACCAGAGCCGGCACGCATCCCCCGCCAGCCTCGTCACCGAAGGCGGAGACCGCGGCCGGCACGCGATGTCGCCGTCGGACATTCCAGCGCGGGGTTGGAAGGACATCCTCTGGCGGGTCTACGGCAACATCGGCAACCACCGCATCCTCGCGCTTGCCGCCGGGATGACCTACTTCAGTATTCTCGCGATCTTCCCCGCGCTCGCGGCGCTGGTGTCCATCTACGGCATTTTCTCGGACCCCGGCAGCATCGCCAAGCATCTCGACGAGCTCGGCGGCTTCGTCCCGGGCGGCGCGATCGACGTGGCGCGCGAGCAGCTCACCCGCGTCGCCACCAAAGGCGACCGGACGCTCGGTTTCACCTTCGCGATCGGACTGGCGATCTCGCTCTGGAGCGCGAACGCCGCCATGAAGTCTCTCTTCGACACTCTGAACATCGTCTACGGGGAGCAGGAGAAGCGCGGCTTCCTCAAGCTGAATGCCATCTCTCTCGCCTTCACCCTCGCCGCCATCGGCTTCATCCTGCTCGCCTTGGCCGCCGTCGTCGCGGTACCCGTCGTCCTGCAGCACCTCTGGCTGTCCCACGCCATCGAGCTTCTAATCCGGATCGCAGTCTGGCCCGCCTTGTTCTTCGCGGTCGCGCTGGGACTGGCCTGTATCTACCGCTTCGGGCCCAGCCGCGAGGCCCCGCGGTGGCGGTGGATCACCTGGGGCAGTACGGTCGCGACCGTGCTTTGGCTCGCGGCGTCCGCGCTGTTCTCCTGGTACGCCGCCAACTTCGGCACCTTCAACCAGACCTACGGCTCGCTTGGCGCCGTCATCGGTTTCATGACGTGGCTCTGGATCTCCGCCATCGTGATCCTGCTCGGCGGCGAACTCAACGCCGAGATGGAGCATCAGACAGCACGCGACACCACGACAGGCGCGTCGAAACCGCTCGGCGCGCGCGGCGCGAAGATGGCGGACACGGTCGGCGCCGCACGCGCCGAGTCGTAGGCAGGAACTGCCTAAAGCTTCGCCGGTTCAGACTCCTAAAGTGAATCGGAGTTCCCGCGTGCGCATCCTTTTCGTCGAAGACGACCCTCTGATCCGAGAATTCATCGTCGATGCGTTACGCGAGGCAGGCTATGACGTCATCCACGCCTGCGACGGCGAAGAAGCGCTTGCGTGGTGCAACCGGAGCCGAGTTCCTTCAACATAGTTCTCTCAAGCGCCTTGGTATACTCTACCAGTCCACCTGTGTCGGTTTCGGGTACGGTCTAATGTGGAGGCTATTTCCTGGAACCCCTTCGAAGCCCAACCAATCCATTAAGGTCGGACAACACACGGGATTCGTCCGGCGGCCGACGTTCTGGTCACCGATGTGAGGCTACCCGGAAAGATCGACGGCTGGCAGATCGCCGAACACTGCCGTCAACATCATCCGGAGTTGCCGGTGATCTATGCAACGGGCTTCCCTCCCGTGACGCCCCGACCGGTATCGAACAGCCTCATGCTGCAGAAGCCCTACCATCCGGAGCAGATTGTCGAGGCGGTAAGAGAGATGACGGCGGGACGCTGACCGCCTGGTTCTGCGGTTGCTCGGCCCGACATGGCCTGACGGCTGACCGAACTCAGAAGAGCCGCCCCCGCCGTATCACGGGGCGGCTCTTCTCATGCGCGGGCCAACTCCGGGATGACCTCGCCTTGCGTCGCACGAACCAGGCCGCGACCGACACCGCCAGCCACGCCAGCGAGGCGCCCGCAAATGCGCCGCCGACGCTTCGTTCGACTAGAAGCCAGAACACTCCGGCGAAAACCAGCATCCCGAGCGCACCGAGCGCCGCGCCGGCGGCGTCGAGCGCTGCGGCCTGTTGCCCTCGCCGCCTTCGGCGGATCTCGTGCTTCTCGATGAGGGTGGCGCTGGCGCAAAAGATCGCTGGCAGCGCGAGGAATAGCCCGCCGATGGACGCACCGAAGCGGCTGCTGACCAGGCCGGCGAAGACCGTCGCCGCGCCACCGAGCACGAAGCGCACCAGGTATTCGTACCAGCGGCCCTCCCGCAGCGAGGAAGACGATAGTTCGATCGGCGTGCTCATGTCTGACCTCCCACGGCCGCCCACAGGCCGAATGCCGCTGCGAGCCACACGACGATCGACAGCAGCGAGGCCGGCAGCGCACGCATGCGCGCCCGGATCAACAGCTGGCAGACGACGACGCTATAGATGCCGAGCGCGATGGCACCGGCCATCATCGAACGGGTCTGTACGGCCGCGTAGGATTCGCCGTGCTGATAGATCGCGATGCCGAGGGTGGCGAGCGCGACCGAGGGCGCGGCTCCGAACAGGCCGGCGAAGCTCTTCGGCCTCAGCATGTCTCCGAGCATCGCGAAGACGGACACGACGGCGCCACCTATTAGGAAGCGGACGACGTACTCGCTCATTTTGGTTTCTTCCATAGCTTGGAAAGCGCCCCCTCCCCGCCGTACACCGGGTCCTTGCGCGGGACAGGCACCTTCGGGATCGTCTTCAGAGCTTTCGGACGGTCCTCGACCTCCGTGCACTCGTCGTAGGTGCCGAGGGGCGGATAGGCGCCGACGACGAGGAAGTCCTTCTCCGCAGAGAGGCACTGATGTCCCGTGCCTGCCGGCAAGATCGCGACGTCGCCCGCCTTCAGCGTAAAGATCCGTCCCTTGTTGCCGCCGAAGCGCACCCGCCCCTTGCCGCGCGCGATGCCGAGCACCTCGTGTATGCGAGAGTGGTAGTGGACGTAGTCGTAGATGCCGTCCCGCCAGGTTTCGCCCCAGCCGTTGGCCTCGAACAGATCCTCCATGACGGCCGCCGGATCATGCCCGTCGCCGAGATCGACAGCGCCCCGGTAGATGACGAGAGGCCAGCGCGGATGGTTCGGAATGAGGCCGTCGTCCTTGAAACGAGCCGTGCGAGGCTTTCTTGGCCGCGCCAGGTCAGGAGCCTCCTTCTTTCCGGGGCGGCGCAGACCTGTGGCGCGCTGCACGTATTCCTTCACGTCCTCAAGGATTGGCATTGTCATGCTCATTCGATGCCGACATCGGATATCCTGTCCAGAGGCGCACGAGCCGCTCCATGACGGCACCGAGCGCGAAGCCCGCGACCACGTCGCTCGCCCAGTGCGCCAGCACCACGATCCGCGTCAGGGAAAGGCCGACCGCCAGGGTACGGATCAATCGCCGCGGCAGAGGCGGCAATGCGCCCGCAGCGGATGCCAGTGCGCCCATATGGAGAGCGTGCCCGGACGGAAATGCGTCCTCGCGCTTGCCGGAAAACGAGACCCCATGCAGATGACCGAGCACCGTCGTGCGATCCGGGCGGGTCTGATCGAAAACTGATTTCATCCCATGAGGCACCAAGGACGCGAGGACGGTAACCAGAAATGCGTGGTTAGCCGCGCGCTGCAGCTGCTCCGATCTGCCTCTCGTCGCGACCCAACCGGCGACGGCCAAGGCCAGAAGGATTTTCTCGTCCGCGCCCCATGTCAGTCCGCGAGAGACCATCTCCGCGCGGTGGTTCGTGTTGCGCGCCACGGTCTGCGCGATCAGCACATCCGGCTTGGTAGGTTTGACTGTTACTAACGCCATCACCCCGATCCGTGGCGCCGACCGTGAAGTGCGCGACGCCTCGTTTGAATTGCATCTGTTGCACCATAACGTCGGAGCAGGTTCCAAGTTCATCCGCCTGTCATGGAATCATTCGACCGAGCTATGCGACCTAGGAACCAAGCCCGCGACGCTCCGTTGGAGATGGCTTTCGAGGATGGAGCGATGTCAAAAGAAGACGAGCTCAGGTATGGCCCTGTGGGCGCCGAAGCGATCCACCTAAGTGTCGATATGCAGCGCATGTTCGCCGAAGACACGGAGTGGAAGATGCCGTGGCTGCCCCGGGTCCTGCCGAACGTCGTGGCGATAACGGCCGCGCATCCGGAGCGAACGGTCTTCACGCGCTTCTTCCCGGCGAGAGCCCCGGGCCATGGCGTCGGCATGTGGCGCCGCTACTACGAACGTTGGAGTTCGATGACCATCGACGAGCTCGGTGGCGACATGGTCGATCTTGTGCCATCTCTTGCCAGCTTCGCTCCGCCGGCCCGCACTTCGACAAGTACGTGTATTCGCCGTGGACCGGTAGCGACCTGCACTCGCAGCTGCCAAGCGCGGGCGTCGACACTGTGGTCGTCACGGGCGACGAGACGGACGTCTGCGTGTTGGCCACCGTGCTGGGCGCGGTCGACTGGGGCTTCCGGGTCGTCCTCGTCACCGAAGCGATCTGCGGCTCCGCCGACGAGACCCATGACTCGATGATGACCATCTACATGAATCCGTTCGAGCAGCAGGTGGAGTGCGTGACGACGGGAACCCTCCTCGCCAGCTGGCCCGGCGCCACCCGTGCGAGCGTTCAGCCATGACCGGGTCCTATCTCGTCCAGATCCTTTTACCGAAAGAGACCGGTCAAGGAGAAAAAATTCCAAAGGATTGGTTCGACAGCCTTGTGAAGGAAATGACCGACAAGTTCGGTGGAGCGACCAGCTTCGTCCGGTCGCCCGGCGAGGGGCTGTGGCGAGGCGACGGCGGCACCGAGCGGGACAATATCGCCGTTATCGAGGTCATGACGGAGCGCTTGGTCCCCGAATACTGGCGCGCTCTTCGAGAGCGGCTGGAGACAGAGCTCGCACAGAAAGAGATCGTCATCCGCGCCCAGGAAATCATCCCGTTATGACGCATAGGAAGGGGCCCCCGCGCCGGTCGTTTGGAGTGCGAACCCAACGCAGGAGGACGCCATGGGCTTTTTCACCAAGGACATCAAGACTCTGAACGACCTGTTCGTGCATACGCTCAAAGACATCTATTACGCCGAGCAGCAGATCGCCAAAAACCTGCCTGACATGGTCGAGAAGGCCACCGACCCCGGTCTCAAGAACGGCTTCCAGACCCATCTGTCCGAGACCAAGGGCCAGATCACGCGGCTCGAAAAGGTCTTCCAGATGCACGGCGTCGAGGTCCAGGGTGTCGACTGCCCGGCCATCGACGGCATCTTGCAGGAAGCGAGCGACGTCGCCGGCGACGTCGACGACAAGCAGGTCCTGGACGCCGCGCTCATCGCGGCGGCACAGGCGGTCGAACACTACGAGATCACGCGCTACGGCACCCTGATCGCCTGTGCGAAGATGCTCGGCCGCGAGGATTGCGCGTCGGTCCTGCAGCAGAACCTCGACGAGGAAAAGGCCACCGACAAGAAGCTGAACACGATGGCCCTGCGCAGCGTCAATCAGAAGGCCGCCTGAGGTGGATCTAAGGCAGGCCGCGGATGTCTCGCGGCCTGCTTTAATGAGGCGATTGCCTAGTTTGATTTCGGCGCAGGATATGCACGTTGGCGTCCCGACAGGTTCCTATCCTGCGTCCGGGCTACGTTTGGAACCTCAAACGCAGGGCGCTTAGACGGAGGCGGATTGACCTGTTGCCGGGTTCGGACAACCTCATCGACCATTAGGATGTTCGCATGGCCCGCTCTCTCGCCGTAATGATTGTCGAGGACGAAGCGCTGATCGGGATGGCGCTCGCAGACATGCTCGTCGATCTCGGGCATAACGTGGCGGCGGAAGCGGCGAACATTGAAGACGCGACTTCTTACGCGATGACCGCCAATTACGATCTCGCCATCCTCGACATCAATCTGCAGGCCGATACGTCGACCCCCCGTCGATCTCATTGCGCTACGCGGCAAACCGTTCATGTTCGCCTCCGGCTACGGGCCGGAGGTCATGCCATCGTTGCTTAGGAGGCGGCCTCTTCTCCGAAAACCCGTATCGCTCAACGAATTGAAACTGACGATCGGCCGGCTCTTCGAAGGTTTGCCCGCCTAACCCCCCTCGCCGGCGGCGGACCCCGCGCTAAACGGATGCGTTGTGAGGTTTCGCAGGGGGCCGCATGGCTGGTCGGAGAGCTATGGCGGAATCTGGGTGATGACGGTGTGAGGAAGGCGGCGTATCGAGGCGGGTGACGAGCCTGCCAGAACCTCTCGAGGAGAGCGATACGCCATGACCGAGACTACCAATGTTCTTGCTTTCCGTCAGCCGTCCGCGGTTGATGATCCACTGACCGATATCGTTCGAGCCGGCGCGCGGGACCTGCTTGCCAGGGCGATCGAGATCGAGGTTGGCGCGTTTCTGGCCAGCACGGCCAATCTGACGCTGCCCGACGGTCGAGCGCGCCTGTCCGACATGGGCACGGTCCGGTGCGCGAGATTGCGACCGGCATCGGTCCGGTGGAGGTCGCTCGTCCCAAGGTCCGCGACCGCGGAGCGAGCGGGCCAGGCGACCGCCTCCGCTTCAGTTCGGCAATCCTGCCGCTATGGGCGCGGCGGACGAAGAGCCTGGATGCCTTGATCCCGGTCCTCTATTTGCGCGGCATCTCGACCGGCGACTTCCAGGAGGCGCTCTCGGCGCTGCTCGGCAAGGATGCGCCGAACCTGTCGCCTTCGGTGATCGCCGGCCTGAAGGCCGATTGGCAGGTCGAGTACGAACGCTGGCAGAGACGCGATCTGTCGGCGCGTCGCTATGTCTACATCTGGGCCGATGGCGTGTACCTGCAGGCCCGCATGGAAGATCACAGCGAATGCATGCTGGTGCTGATTGGCACCACGCCGGAAGGCAAGAAGGAGCTGATCGGCTTCCAGGTCGGCGTGCGCGAGAGCGCGCAGAGCTGGCGCGAACTCCTGATCGACCTGCGGCAACGCGGGTTACGGATTGCCCCGCAACTCGCCATCGGCGACGGCGCCCTCGGCTTCTGGAAGGCACTGGACGAGGCCTTTCCCGGCACGCGGCACCAACGATGCTGGTGCCATAAAGTGAGCAACGTACTCGACAAGGTCGCCAAATCCGTGCAGGGCCCCATGAAGAACGACCTGCGGAACATCTATCTGGCCCCACACCGGGCCGAAGCTGAAACCGCGATCGACGTCTTCGTCGAGAAATACCACGTCAAATACGGACGTGCGGTGGAGTGCCTGATCAAGGATCGCCATGCGCTGCTCGCCTTCTTCGACTTCCCTGCTGAGCACTGGATCCACCTACGCAGCTCGAACCCGATCGAGAGCGTCTTCGCCACGGTGCGCCACCGAACGGTGCGGACCAAGGGATCGCTGTCGCAACAAACTGCGAAGCTGATGGTGTTCAAGCTCATCGACGCCGCATCGAAGACCTGGCGGCGATTGAAGAGCACGAACCAGTTGCCGAAAGTCATCGCCGGTGTAAAGTTCATCGACGGAATCGAAGTCATTCCGAACACTGAAAGCCACGCCGCCTGATCAGGCCGCGTCACCCAAAATCAGCCATAGCTCCTGGTCGGACCACTTACGTTTTGGTAGCATCCGGAGTGGCCGCGAATGCCTCGGCTTTCGTAAGCGCCGCCGCCACGTTGGGTCTGCTCTGGTTCAATTTAAGCAAGCACCATGCTGGATGAAGCCGAAGGTGCAGTCCGTCAGCGCCGTCAGGTCAGATCCGTGACGTGCAGATGCAGGCTTTGGAGGTCGGGGATCTCTCCTGGAATATGCAGCGAGAGAATTTGCCTCTGACCATCCGGCGTAAGCAAGGACGCCATGGTGCGGGATCCTTGGATTGTAGCGGTGGGCCTTGTTCGCTTTTGGCGTCATTGCCTGGGTTGTTGTGGCTGAGCGTCCCCCCAAGAGGCCGGTTCGGGTCGAGGCAGCCCACACCTTGGCTGCGACCCTGACCTTCGAATGGTCTCAGAGCGCAGCCCATACATGCGCATGGAACGATGATAGAGCGGCCAGACAACCTGGAAGCTGGAGCCCCAATGCCACGGTAAAGATCACCTTCGGGGGAATGCGCATCTGGCGCCCCGGCCAAAGGCCGGACAGCACGTGAGCGCTGGCGAATGTTAGGATATTGACAGTCCGGCCGCTCGTACTAAATTTTTTAGCCGGGGCTTTCCCCACCTCTCAGTCAAGGACAACACAACGACCGTCTAGGATGACGCAGATGATCGATGAAAAACTGGCTTGGCTTCGTGCCCATCGCAGCAAAATTCACCGCTATCGCCCGCTGCTAAACACTCGATTATCCGATCTTGAACGCGAGTTCTTGCTTAAGCGCCTCTCCGAAGCGCAATGCGCAATTGATGCATTGTCGGCGACCACCTTCCCATTTAGCTTAATCGAAAGCCCACCCCTCAGTACGGAGTCTAGAGTGGTCTAGCTCCGATGGCCGACCGCAATCGTGGCGGTTGGGAATGGCGAGTTTGCGATCAATCGGGCGTTGGGACCTCCACGAGGCGGGACGCTACTTCTCAAAAGGGCCAACCAGGCGACATTGAGTCGCTTCCGACAATCGAAGCTGTCGCTATAATTCCGGGTCGGCCGGAAAGCCCCGGGCAAGCGTGGGGTCGTCAATGCAGCCAGACACCCAGTACGCCAAGAGCGGCGACGTTCACATCGCTTATCAAGTGTTCGGCGGTGCTTTGTCGCACGGGAAACTACCCCGGCGGAGCCGAAGCCCTGACGGGTGCTGCTGCCATTGCGGAACAAGTGTCAGGGTAGCCGAGCAGCCAGGCGCTCCAGGCACCTAGCGTTCGTGCACAGACTCCAGGGTCGTGGCCGTAGATGTGTGCGTGCGTCCGGTGCTGCTCGAACTCATAAAGGGTTCGGCCCTTCTCGCAATGCTCCTGCGCCGGAGCGAGTTCGCCGCAGAAGAAATGTGTTGTCCAACCCATATGATGAGCTTCGAGCCGAAGGCCGACATTATTACCCTTTTCGATCAGGCTCAGAAGCCTATCTGAAAGCTGGCGCGCCGCATTCCAATCCGACGTGCGTCGGAAAGTCCACAACCCCCATATCGCGGTGAACTGAGAATCGATGTCCCCTATCTTATCGGAAAGCTCGTGCGCACGAGCGTGCGCTTTTGCTGCTTCGGCCGAGGAGAAGCCGTTCGCGTTACTAAGAGACACGCCTTTAGCGAGTTGCAGCTTGATCTCCTGCCGATCGCGCTGCGCATCCAAGAGAGATGACAGCAGGGACAAACCACGATCGAAATGACTGACCGCCTCGGCATACGCGGAGCGGGAAGCCGCAAACTGGCCCGCTTTTAGCCATTGATCAGAGGCCCGTTCCGCCTGTCCGGCACGCGTCAGATGATGGGCCAGTATCTCGGGCTGCCGATCGACCAGATCTGCGAAATGCTGCTCCAAGGCGGTGGCAACTCGTGCATGCAACTCTTGCCGTCTTCGGCGCAGCAGCGTGCCATAAGCAGCGTCCTGCACCAGAGCGTGCTTGAATAGATAGCTGGAATACGGAGGCACACCTTGCCGGAACAACAAGCCAGCGGAGATCAGACGGTCTAAGGCGGATGCCAACTCTGGCTCCGGCTTGCTCGCAACGGAAAAAAGCAGGGTATGAGAGAACTCTCGCCCGATCGCGGAACCGATCTGGGCCACCTCCTTGGCGGGCCCGAGCTGGTCGAGCCTCGCCATGAGCGAGGCGTGCAGGCTTGCGGGGACCGCCGCCGCAGGTGACGGAATATTGCCTGTAGTTCGCCGCGCTTCGCCCTCACTCTTCATCACAGAGCTGGCCCCGCAAATTCGGACAGTAGCTTGAGTGGATTTTCTGCCTGACAGCGGCGAGGATTCTTGCTGCGAATCAGGAGCGAAGATGACGAAGAAGAGCCGCCGGACGCATTCTCCGGCATTCAAGGCGAAGGTTGCTTTGGCTGCGGTCAAAGGCGACAAGACACTGGCGGAGCTGGCGCAACTGTTTGATGTTCATCCGAACCAGATCACGATCTGGAAAAACCAGCTCCTGGAAGGCGCCGCCGGCGTGTTTGGGCATGACAAGACATCGGCCGAGACGCCGGTCGATTTGAAGGCGTTACATGCCAAGATCGGCGAGCTGGCGTTGGAAAACGATTTTTTGTCCGGCGCGCTCACCAAGGCGGGCCTGCTGAGCGCAAAGCGATGATCGACCGCGGTCATGATCTTTCTATCGTGCGCCAGGCGAAGGTCCTGAAGCTGGCTCGCAGCACGGTCTACTATGAACCTCGGCCAGTTTCGGCCGAGGACCTTGCCTTGATGCGTCGGCTCGATGAGCTGCATCTCGATTATCCCTTCGCGGGAGCGCGTATGCTGCGATCGTTGCTGCGGCGGGAGGGCGTATACGCCGGTCGCCGCCACATCGCGACGCTGATGAAGCGCATGGGGATCGAGGCGGTCTATCGTCGCCCGAACACGAGCAAGCCGGCTCCGGGTCACAAGATCTACCCGTACCTGTTGCGCGGATTGAAGATCGAGCGGCCCGACCATGCGTGGGCAATGGACATCACCTACATTCCGATGCGGCGTGGCTTCGTCTATCTCGCGGCGGTCGTCGATGTGTTCAGCCGACGGGTCCTGGCCCATCGCGTCTCGATCACAATGGAGGCGGCCTTCTGCGTCGAAGCGGTCCAGGAGGCGTTGGCGAAGCACGGCAGGCCCGAGATTTTCAACACGGATCAGGGCAGCCAGTTCACCAGCCTCGAGTTCACCGATGTGCTGCTGGACGCGAAGATCGCCATCAGCATGGACGGCAAGGGCGCCTGGCGCGACAACGTGTTTGTCGAGCGGCTCTGGCGCACGGTCAAATACGAAGAAGTTTATCTCCGCGCCTACGACAGCGTGTCCGAGGCGCGAGCGTCAATTGCCAAGTATCTGGCCTTCTACAATCAGGGACGCCCTCACTCGAGCCTTGACGGGCGCACGCCCGACGAGGCTTACTTCGGCACGCAAGCTATGGTGATGGCCGCATGACCGTCGCCGACGGTTTTGTCGTCGCTCTGGTCGGGCTACGCCCTCCCGACGCAACGACAAAACCGTAAAGCCCCGCGTTCAGCATAACCCGGCAGGAATCCACTTAAATCCAGCGGGGCGCTGTCCAAACAACCGGGGCCAGCTCTCCTCATCTGGGCCGGCGGCCAAACGTGCCGCCTCTTACGTAGGCCGGACACATGCAAGCCGCCAACTTTTCGCGCATTGCTCAAACAAAACCCTTGCACCGCGGCAGCCATCCACACATGCAGGTCTGGTCAGAAGTGCGGCTCATTCGGCGGCTTTATGCGTCATTGCAACCGGCCGGTGCGTAGACGCAAGTGCCGCCCGGAGGAGGCGCACCCAGTCTTTGATTCAGAAGAAGACGCATCCGCGGCACGCAGACCTGCTCCGCATCATAATGATCAATCACGTGGTGGCGGGCGGCCGCGCGCAGCTCGGAGAACCTTGTTGGCTGCGCCAGCGCTTCAATAATCCGTTCAGCAAGCTCGTCCACCGCGAAAAATGGGACAAGCAAACCGTTGTCGCCGGAGCGGATGATCTCGCGCACCGGCGCCGTGTCAGAACCGATCACTAGGCATCCCGCACTCATCGCTTCCAACATCGACCAGGACAGTACGAAAGGGTAGGTAAAATAGACGTGTGCGGATGATACCTGAAGGGCTGCAATGAAGGTTTCATACGCCACGCCGCCCAGGAAATGTACACGGGATAAGTCGAGGCGATCACGCACCTCAGCAAGGAAGGTTGACTTCCAGGTCGTACCCGTCGGTGGCGGCAGACCGTAGGACACGCCACTCCTGCCGATGATGATGACTTGCGCGTTCGGCCGGCATCTCAAGATCTCCGGCAGCGCCCGCATAAAGATATGGTAGCCCCTCAGCGGCTCGAGATTTCGCGCGACAAACGTCACGACCTCGTCGGAAGGGCGAAGGTACTGGCCATTCGGTAGTGTCAGGCGCGCGTGGGGGTTCGGCCGCATGCGCAAAGTGTCGATGCCCTCATGGATCACGTCGATCTTGCTTTGATAATGTGGGGGAAAGGTGGATTTCTGCCATCTCGTTGGCGAGATCCCCATTTCGCAATCCTCGAGCGCGAGCAGAGTCGTCGCATTCTTCACGTGAAGCCCAATGTGGCCATCAAGTCCGGGCACCGGAAATTCCGGGTCAAACCCGATGTCCCGCCCCTCGGCCCCGTAAAAGAATTCGCAATAAACGAGCAATCGTGCCTTTGGAAAGATGGAGCGCAACGGCAGGGTCTCGCCCCATCCGGGGTGTGCGAGGATCAGATCAGGCGAGAACCCGGACATCTGTAAGCTCGAAAGACTGTACAGCACCTGCTCCGCGCGCCGACACTCTATATCGAAGCGTCGCGCAAACGGATGCGTTCCCGAGATATCAGCTTTTGGAAGTGCATATCGGATCAATTTGACGGATGGAAGCGATCTTGAAGTCGGCGCGCCGACGGCAACAAGTTCAAAGCCAGGCTCCCTGGCTAAGGCAGCCACTATGTTGCGGTACTGAGCCGGAAAATTGTTGTGAACGAACAGAATTTTCATCGGCAAGGTCTGGGCGTGATCAACGCAAATGGGTGCAATCGGCAGTTCCCGATCCTAAACTGCTGTATCACCTTCGGCTCTCCAGGGCTCGAATTGTATTTTGCTGTCACAGATTAGGTGAACATGACAAACGCATGACAGCTTTGGTTGTTTCCCTCCCGTGTTGTGTTTGATAAGCTGCTTACATGCGGTTGGACTGTGAGCATTCTGATGAGTACCAAGCAATCCCACGTCAACTCTGAGTCACAATGCCGCCGTTCCCACTTGATCGACGCCGATGACATCGCTGGCGTTATCGCGCTATTGAGGGGCGAGAATGACAGGCTTCGTCAGATAGCGGAGCTGCTCAGCGCAGAAACTGAATACCTGCGCCAATCTCTGTTGCCGAATTGGTGTCCCCGCCATTCGCTTGAGGGGCCCTTCCTAAGGAGGCCGGTTCGTCGCAGCGACGCTCCGAATCTCAGGCGATCACGCAGGATCGTTAAGGCGAGAAGAAAAATATCTCGTTCATCTGATTGGGGGCAATGATGGCCGATGTTGAGCAGCAGAAAGTCGTAAGCCTAGATCGGGGACTCTTCTTCGTGAGCTACAAGAGTGCGGACGATCTCGCTTCGCCGCCGCGCGTGACGGTTGTACCGACGCGGGGACATGAAGAGCGCATGGCGCTCATCATGCATCCCGACGCAACCGAGCCGACACTTTGGGAGCCGAATGCGGGTCTGATGGTTCGGGTCAACACACCCGGCATGTTGCAGATTCAGGTTGAGCCGATGCGACCCGGGGGATCGCGCGCGGCGATGGTTCGTATCGAACCGATTCAGTCCGGCCGAGCGCCGCTCGCTGCGCAAGGTGAGAGCGCGGCCGTGCATGCAAATGTTGCAGTGGACGGTATCAAGATCCTCGGACACGTCGCAGGTCGCGGCGATGTCGTCGTCGCGTCTAACGCATGGATTGCAGGTCCAACGGCGCCATCGCGCATCGAAGGAATTGCCCTTGAATGGCAGGAGAAGCCGGCGGGTCTCGATATTCGCTATGCGGTCCAATTCCCCATTGGCCAGGCGGGGAGCGGCAAAATGGTGTTGCTCGGGACCTATGCGGGCACGCGTGGACGAGCCTTACCGATTACAGGGGTCGTGCTGCAAATCAGTGGCGCCGGGGGATTCGAGTTCGTGGCGGAAGCGACGTTCTTGAACGCGCCGACCTTGCGCGCCCTCGGCAAACGCGTCGTGCTGTCGGGGCCGACCGGCCGCGAGCCTCTGGTTGGCATTCGCATCGGCATCAACCGGTTAGCAGCCCCGGACAATATCGTCGTTCCCGCAAAACCGTCACCAAAGCCGGTCGGCTCCAGCCGGGTCCGCGTCTTCCGCAGCCGGGCGCGCCAAGAGAGCTCCATCGGCTAGAGGCAATCCGAAATGGAGCCGCGTAGCGTGGGTGAGCGTTCGGCCGGGCTAGACCACCATCGCAAGAATCTCGATGTTTCCTTGCTTGTCGGGCCTCACGCGCATATCGCGCTCGAACGCCTCGCAGCCGAGGCGCTGACTACGCAGGAGTTTGCGACGGCGCACAAATACGCCGATCGACGCATTCGAGTTTCGCCTCCACCAGCAGCTCACTGCTTCGTTCTCCGCGCCGAAGCTGCTTGGAGGCTCGGACTTACCGAAGCTGCGCTGTCCGATCTTGCGCGGGCGCGTCTTGTCGATCCTTATGATGTCGGCGCCAACCGCCGGATGCTGGCGTGGGCCGCCGACGAACGGCGACTGGGCGCAGCCGCTCAACTAATATGCCGCGAAGGCAATCTGGCCATCCTTCGAGCTGCCATCGCGGAGCTGCGGCGTGCCGGGGGCCGTCATTGGGCGGCCTGCTCTGTGTTCGACAATCACGTGACGGGCTGGGTCGCCTGGACCAACGCCCTCTTCGTCGAAGTGAGCCTCGCAACCGAAGACGGCACGCTGACGAGCATTCTCGAACCCAATCCGTTTCACGCGCTGGCGAGCGCAGATGTGCAGGCAACAACCTTCTTGGTTCGGCGGCCACCGTCCACGACAGCTCAAATCGTGACGCTGAGATGCGGCGAAGACGTCGTCCAGGTTCGACGCGTGGCGCCTAACCTCACTTCGACGATGAACCTCCGAGCCGCTCGCGATCCTTCCATTGGAATAGGCCCGAACGTCGACCTGCCGACCGTTATCGTCCCCGTCTATGCAGATGCGCGGGCAACGATCGAATGCTTCGAGAGCCTCGACAAGGCAAGGCGTCCACAAGGAACTGGTAAGGACGCCTTTCAGGTTCTCGCCATCGACGATGCCAGCCCGGAAGTGGAGCTGCAGCGCCATCTGAGCGAGCTTGCGACGAAACGCAAGATTCGTCTCCTCGTAAACCCGGTCAATCTCGGCTTTGTCGGCGCGATCAATCGGGCGCTGAAGGAGATCCAGAGGGGCGACGTAGTACTGCTCAACTCCGATACGCTCGTTCCGCCCGGCTTCGTCGATCGGTTGGCCGACGTGGCGTATTCGGCGCCAAACATCGGAACCGTCACACCACTTTCCAACAACGGCGACATCTTTTCCTTTCCAACGCCGAACGACGTTAATCCGATGCAGCGCTATGACGAGATTGTCGCGATCGATCACGTCGCCAGCGCAACGAATGCAGGGAAAGCGATCGATGTCGCAAGCGGCATCGGATTTTGCCTCTATATTACACGCGCCTGCCTCGACAGTGTGGGCGAGCTCTCGGACAAATTCGATCGCGGTTATCTCGAAGACATCGATCTCTGCCTCCGCGCGCGGACCAACGGCTTCCGGAATGTTTGCGCGCCGTCGGTCTATGTCGGACATCACGGCTCGAAATCTTTTCAAGAGGAGAAGCGAGGTCTCGTGCTTCGCAATCTCAGCTTTTTAGACCAGCGATTCCCAGACTACCGGGAGGAATGCCGCGCCTTTGAAATCGCCGATCCGTTACGGCCGGCGCGCGCCGCGCTTGAGCGTGCGCTGCCATGGCCGGCTGAGCCATCGGTACTAGTTCTCGCGGGCGAGCGGACCTGCCCTGCCGTAACGGACGCGCGAATACGCCATCTCCGCCTGCATGGCGAGCGCACGGTCCTGCTCTCGCGGGACAACAACGTGCTTCATCTCCGAGCTGCCGACGGAGGTTTGCCGCAGACCATGCGTTTGAGGTTCGACGCAGAGGCAAATCTCGCCAGCTCTGGCGACATCCTGAGGCGGCTATCCCCGATGCGTATTGAGATCCTTGAGCCAAACCCGCCGCCGCGGCTCATCGAGCTGATCCGGTGCCTCGATGTTCCGATCGATCGCTGGCTGGTATCAGAGAGCATTGGCGAGATTGGTTCCCTGCCCTCCTGCACAACTCCACTTTTCGTTCCCAGCAAAATGGCAGAGGCCTATGCCCAAAGCAGGTGGCCCGATCGCAAGATCGTGCTGCATGACTGGCCCACATGTTTCCTGACACTGCCGCCGATCTCGGCCAATGATAAATCCCTTGTAATCGTTCCCTCGACGCCAACGCTCGCATCCATGCGCATGATAAAAACATTGGCCGATTGTCTGTGGGGGCGCGAACCATCGCTACCGATCGTTATCGCCGGGGCGACCTGCGGCGATGATCGGCTGATGTCACGGCCCAATATCTTCGTCACGGGCGCGATTACTGCGGACGAACTTGGCAATGTCCTGAGACCGCACAATCCGGGCTGGATCCTCACCGATTTTGAGCAGCCCGTCTTCGGCCATCCTCTCGTCGAGACTGCCAGACAGGCGACGAGGCCAGTCGCCTACCGCGACTGGTCCGGCGGCGCGCTGAAGCCTCGCAAAGGCGACCTTGCCATTTCTGCCATTGCGAACGCGGCAGCGCTTGCCGATCTCGTGGTCGACTGGGTCGCGCGGTCCTGAGCATGTCGCGTCTGTCCCGCCAGCCATCCGAACGGACGATCAGACCAAAGCTCGTCAGCCGGCTCGAGCTCGCGCGCGATGGTACGTTGTCCGGCTTCGTCTACGACGCCCAGGAGCCGGAGCGCCGCTATAGCATAGAAATTTTGCTCGACGGCCTGGTGTTCAGCACAACCTATGCCGACGCCTTCGTTCCCGAGCTTGCTGAACAAGCGCACCAGGCGAGTTGCGGATTCGCGATCACGATTGAGCCCGATCTGCTGCGCGCTGCACGCACGCTCGAGGCCCGCCTGGCCAATCTCGGCACGCCTGTCGGCCAATCGGTCAATTTGGAGAGCGAGGGCGCAAATCGCGCCGATCTGCGCAAAACGTGCCAGTTGCGCTGGCTCGGCGGCCTCCATTTCCAGGGCTGGATCGATAGCGACTCCGCGCTCTTTCTGGAGGCAATCGTCGACGGAGAGGCCGTCGCTCAGGTTAATGCAACCGCTTGGACGCATGTTGGGGAAGCTGCGGCACACCGGAATGCGCGCGCCTTTGATTTCCACGCCCCGCGACGCTTTGCCGACGGCCGCGTTCACCGCGTTTCGTTGCGCAGAGAGGACGGTGAGCCAATTCCATCGACGGCCGTCTTTGTCGCCTTTCCCGACGGCCTTGCCGGAATGATCGACGCGCTCGGCGGCTACGGTGCCGAGCGCCTGCGCGGTCAGCTGTATGATCAACTGATTCCCGCCTCGCTTCCGTTCTCCGACTACGTGAATTGGTGCGATCGCTTCCCGCTGCCAATGCCGCGAGCAAGTGGCCTTTCGCTCGCGGTCGTCGTCGCCGGCGCGCCCGGCGCGGAGCAGACGCTCGCCGCGCTCTCGATTCAGACCCACGAAAGCTGGACGGCAGGCGTGATTGACGGCGAGCTACTGTCCGTCGACAGCGACGCTCTGTTGGAGTTTCTGGACAGCGCCGCATCCGATTCACATCACGTCGTCATCGCGATGGCGGGTGTGGTGCTCGAGCCGAATGCCCTGGCCCGCATTGCCGCAGCATTCGACGCCTATCCGGAGGCGATCGCCTTGTACGGCGACCTCGATTTTCTCGCCGAGGATGGCCGGCTCTGGCCGCTGGCCTTTCCTGCATTCGATTACGAAAGGATGCTAGAGCAAGGCTATTGTGCGCATCTGTTTGCTGTACGACGAGACGCCCTGCTCGCCGGCCTTGAGACCCGTCCCGACAATCTTTACCGCCTCTTCAACTGCTTGCTCGATCACGCTGGTCCACGTGAGGACAACATCCTTCATCTGCCGGGAGCTCTGGCGACGCTTCCTAACCTCGATCGAACGTACGCCAGCCGTCTGCTCGCCGCGGCGAGCCAAATGCACCTCGACGCACGTGCCGTCAGTGCCGATGTAACCCCGCAACAAGTTAACCTGTTTCCTGCGGTTCGAATTGGTCGAGCGATTCCGCACCAGCGCGTGACAGTGGTCATCCCGACCCGAGACGGTCTCCCGCTCTTGCGGACCTGTATCGACAGCATCGCGCCGGCGGTCGAGTTCTGCCGCGCAGATATTCTCGTTGTCGACAATGACAGTGTCGACCCCAAGACGATCGCCTATCTTGCGGGCTTGGCGAGACGCGGCGTACGGACTTTGCGGGTCGAAGGTCCCTTCAATTTCGCGAGGCTGAACAATCACGCCGCAGCAACACTCGACAGTGACGTGCTCTGTCTCCTCAACAACGACATCGAGGCGAG
>NZ_CP172425.1:0-173140 GCF_044570075.1 Bradyrhizobium sp. YCK136 | reverse complement strand
ACGCGCCCATTGTGGGGCATCCGGCGGCAACAGGAATTCTTCGTAACGCAGACCTCGCTTGGCGGAATAGTCGACCGTCCGCCCCTCCGCCTGATGCTCCATGCGCGCGCAGTGCCGGTAGGCTGCCGACAGCACGGCGCTGCGGCCGGAACCGCGCGAAATGAGCTGGGGCGTGAAATGCGTGATGGCCAAGGCGGCGCGATCTCCCGGACGAGGGCGGAACACGGATGCTCGTCGGGAGCGGCGGCAGGGCCGCGCCGGGGCAGACGCCCCCCGGCAGGTGAGAAAGCAGGACGTCGCGGATGCGACGTATTACTGCGCCCTTGGACCGCTCTCATCGAGCGGCCGGGATGATTTCAGGCGGCGTCGGCCTTGCCGACTAGCTTTTTTATTAGTCGCCCCATCGGACGACTTCCGAAATTCTCCGTGCCGTCCAGCACGCTGCAGAGCACGGAGGCTCAACCGGAAATGAAGAAACCGTCGTCGAAGATCCGCGAGGAAATCACTCGCCTGCAGGAACAGTTGAAGGCGGCCGAGACACGCGAGGCCGAGCGGATCGGGCGCATCGCGCTCAGGGCCGGACTCGGTGAGATCGAGATCGAGGAAAGCGAGCTTCTGGCCGCGTTCGAGGATCTCGCCGGCCGGTTTCACGGGAAGGCAGGGAAGGCGACCGGAAGGAAGGGAGCCGAGGCCGGAGGCGAGGCCAGCGCCCCTGCCGCGAAGGTCGCGTCTGGCGCGCATGCGAATGGCGCTGGCGAGGTATGAGCGCATGCGCCAGGCATCATCCTCCGAGGCCCGCAAGAAGGACACGCGCGAGAAGATCGAGCTCGGCGGCCTGATCGCAAAGGCGGGACTACGCTACGAGAAGCGCGCGGTCCTGCTCGGCGCGCTGATCGAACTTCGCCGTCGGCTGAGAACCGACGAAGCCGAGCGGGCTCGGCTTGCCGCGATCGGGGTGGAGGCGTTCGGCCGTGACGGCGAGTAGGCTCCTTCTGCTGATCGTGCCGGTGGCGCTGATGCTCGGCACGGTCATTGGATTGACCGGCATCGAGCATAGTCTCGCCGGCCTCGGCAAGACGGAGGCGCAGCGCCTCCTGGTCGCCCGCGCCGGGATTGCCATGCCTTACATCGTGGCAGCGGCGATCGGCGTCGTCTTCCTGTTCGCCGCCGCAGGCTCCGCGAACATCCGTACCGCGGCATGGAGCGTCGTCGCGGGATGCGCGGCGGCGATTTCCATGGCTGCCGCGCGCGAAGCGATCCGCCTCTCTGCAATTCTGGCGAACGCCGTACATGGCCGATCACCGCCGGTGCAGATCGACCCAGCGATCATGGTCGGAGCGGGTATCGCGCTGATGGCCGGCATCTTCGCGCTGCGCGTTGCGGTGAAGGGCAACGCCGCCTTCGCCGCGCCAATGCCGAAGCGCGTTCGCGGCCGCCGCGCACTGCACGGCGATGCGGATTGGATGTTGGTGCCGGAAGCGGCAGGGCTCTTCAGCGACGCCGGCGGAATCGTGGTTGGCGAGCGCTATCGTGTCGACAAAGACAGCGCGGCGGCTGAGCCGTTCCGGGCCATGGACCGGCAGAGCTGGGGCATCGGCGGCCGCGCGCCGCTGCTCTGCTTCGACGCCACCTTCGGCTCATCGCACGGTATCGTTTTCGCCGGATCGGGCGGCTTCAAGACGACGTCGGTGACGATTCCGACCGCACTCAAATGGGGCGGCGCGCTCGTGGTGCTCGACCCGTCGAACGAGGTTGCGCCGATGGTGATCGAGCATCGGCGCGCGGCGGGGCGGACCGTGCATGTGCTCGATCCACGAGAGCCAGGAACCGGCTTCAACGCGCTCGACTGGATCGGCCGCTTCGGCGGCACGAAGGAGGAGGATATCGCCGCCGTCGCCTCATGGATCATGAGCGACAGCGGCGGCGTACGCGGCGTGCGCGACGATTTCTTCCGCGCCTCGGCGCTGCAGCTTGTCACCGCGCTGATCGCCGATGTCTGCCTGTCAGGGCATACGGAAGACAAGAACCAGACGCTTCGCCAGGTCCGCGCCAATCTGTCCGAACCGGAGCCCAAGCTGCGCGCGCGTCTGCAGGCGATCTACGACAATTCGGAATCGCAGTTTGTGAAGGAGAACGTCGCCGTCTTCGTCAACATGACGCCGGAGACGTTCAGCGGCGTTTATGCCAACGCCGTCAAGGAAACCCACTGGCTTTCCTATCCGAACTATGCCGCGCTCGTGTCCGGCTCAACCTTCGTCAGCGACGATCTCGCCGGCGGCGCAACCGACGTGTTCATCAATCTCGACCTGAAGACGCTGGAGACCCATGCCGGACTCGCCCGCGTCATCATCGGCGCCTTCATGAACGCGATCTACAACCGCAATGGCGAGGTGACGGGACGGGCCTTGTTCCTGCTCGACGAAGTGGCGCGGCTCGGCTTCATGCGCATCCTGGAGACCGCCCGCGACGCCGGCCGCAAATACGGCATCACGCTCCTCCTGTTGTTCCAGTCGATCGGTCAGATGCGCGAAACCTATGGCGGCCGCGACGCGGCGAGCAAATGGTTCGAGAGCGCGAGCTGGATCTCCTTCGCGGCGGTGAACGACCCGGAAACCGCCGAATACATCTCGAAGCGCTGCGGCATGACCACGGTCGAGATCGACCAGGTCAGCCGCTCGTCGCAGGCGTCAGGTTCATCTCGGACGCGCTCGAAGCAGCTCGCCTCGCGGCCGCTGATCCAGCCGCACGAAGTGCTGCGCATGCGCGCCGACGAACAGATCGTCTTCACTGCCGGCAACGCACCGCTCCGGTGCGGCCGCGCCATCTGGTTCCGGCGTGACGACATGAGGGCTTGCGTCGGAAAGAACCGATTCCAACCTGAAGAAAAAACATGACGGCGCCGCGCTTTCTTGTTGCAGGAGCCGTCACGGCAATCAATGTGGGCTTGGCGGTCGCCATCGGCGTCCCCTCCCCTCGTCCAACGGATATACTGGAGCAATACGAGAACCGCGATGTTGGTCATCCCGCCGCCTCTGCGGAGCGATAGGCTGAGCGTCCGTTTCACCCTCTGCGACGGGCCGATCCACGTGAACTGCGTCGTCGACGGGGACACGTTCTGGTTCAGGGGTGACAAGATCAGGATCGCCGATATCGACGCCCCGGAAATCTTCTCGCCGCGATGCCGAAGCGAGAAGCAGATCGGCGAAATCGCCCGCGATCGGTTGCTGGTCCTGCTGAACGCCGGCGGCTTCACATTGGTCTCGGGCTGGCGCGACACTGACCGGTACGGGCGCAAGCTGCGCACGGTCACGCGCGCCGATCGTTCGCTTGGCGAGACGCTCGTCGAGGAAGGTCTTGCCCGGCGCTGGAACGAGCCGCGACGCGATGGTGCGCCCTCGATTGATCGCGGCGGTAGCCCGCCGCACACGCTACGATCATTGGTTTTCTCGACCGTGCCCCTACCGCGGGAGGATCGTCACCGGAGGACGAAACCGCTTTACGGGTTCGGTGCGCCTTGGCGCATAGAGCCGTCCGCTCGCCAGAGCGGCCCGCCCCCAAAAGCCCCCTTCGCAAAAATGAATCAATATGCCCCTGATTGATTCTAAAAACTCATTGGACGCGAACTCTCCGATGCGGGATTCTGTCGTCATGATCGCGCAGCCCTACCAGCTCTATATCGAACGCACCGACGCCTCGAAGAACATGGCCCGGTTCTACGCCATGGCCATCGAACCGACGCTCTTCGGCGACATCTGCCTGACACGCCGCTGGGGACGGATCGGCGCACAAGGTCAGATGATGAAGCACAGCTTCGCGCGCGAGGACGAAGCGGTCAGGCTATTCCTCGACCTGCTGCGCCAGAAGCGCAATCGCGGATATCATCCGAAAGGAAAGCAGGCGGCGACGTAACCGGATCGCTGTCTGCGCAGACACGGTAGGCTCCCACCGGTTGGGTGGCAGCACCCACGGAACAGAGCCTCCGCGAAAGCGAAGCCGGCTCAGTGAGCCGGCCGTTCATCGTGCGGATTATATTCGTGGATGATGTCGAGGCCGTCACCTTCGTCGATTTCGTCGCTGGGCATGACGCCGTATTCGCCGTCGACCTGGAAGAGCGTGACCGGGACCATCAGGGTGCAGGCAAGGTTGAAGGCGTGGTTTTGTGCGAGGCCGAGATCGGACATTGTCTTGAGGCTCCATCCGGAGCGGGGGAATTCCCGCTCGATGGCTCCTCGAAGGACCGGCCCCGGTCGCGATCACCGCGCCGGCATGAGCCAAGCGGCGGCACGCTTCGCGTAGCCGACCCCGCGCGGGTTGATCGTGGAAGATCCGGGGGTGGACCAGGACGCCATCGTGAAAGAGCGGGATTGCACCGCCCCGGCCGAAGCCACTGACCGTACGATCCCTTTTCCTCGAACGGCGCTCCGACACATGCCGCTCCCGGAAACTGGCCTGCTCACACACCCGATCCGGTGGTGCTTACGCCTATCTGCCGGGCAGGACCGACATCGACATCGTGGCGCTTCGGAATACCGGCCGCCATTTGCCGATACGGAGACGGGATGGAGGAGCGACCATGGCGACCAACGGCCACGCCAACGCGGAGGGATTCATGACGGCACAACCGCGGAGGCAGCAACTGTTGCGAGCGCATCCCGCCGGTCGATCCGGCGGGTGTGCTTCGATCAGGGCGAAAGCCTCCCTCAGCGGGGAGGCTCGTCGGCATCATCCGCCAGCATGGCATCGCGCTCGGCGATTGCCGCCGCCAGTTCGGCCTCAATCTGCCGGCGCTCGGCGCGCACCACCGCGTTCCTGAGTTCGGCCCGAAGCTCTTCGACTTGCTGTTCGATGGAAATCGTCATCGTCGTCTCCGTCTTGTTTGTGAAAGACGGCGACCACGGTCATGACGGACCGGAGGGGTCAGGGACCGCAAAGCGGCCGCGGAGCGGCGGGGGGGACCGCCCGTCCTTGAGGCCTTCGGGCCGGCATGGCACCCTCAAGCGGACCGAGCAGACATCACCACACTCCCGCCTGTTCTGGAAAACCCGGATGCGGGCTCGATGCCTGCAGCCGGGTTCCGATAGGACCGAACGCGGACAGCCGCCCACCGGTCCAGACATAGGAACGGCCCCGCCGGGGTGGCGGGGCCGGTTGGGCGGGACCTCAGTCCCGGTTCGGCCGAGACCAGATCAACTGGAGGCCTTCCTCGCCTTCCACCTCGACCAGGGTGGCGTAGATGGGAGCCGGGAAGCTCGGGTCGTCGAGTTTGACCGAGAGGTAGTCCCGGCCGGTTTCCTGCGCGACGCGTTGCCAGGCCGCGCCGAGCTCGACATTAGCGGCCGCGAAGACGCGAAAGTGCGGGCCCTTGTCGGAGGGGTTCTCGATACGGCGGAACTGGGCCTTGACGTTGAGGGTGAGGGTGCGGATTGAACCGGTGAATCCGCCGTTGCCGTTGCTGGTGAAGGAGCCGATGGTCGCCATGGTATTTCGCCTTTCCTTGTGTTCGGACCGCGCCCATCGCGGTCTCGATGGCTGTCGGAAAGTCCGGGGACGATCGGACCGCACCTCGCAGAGGCCGCAATGCAATGGAGGACGGCAACTGGCGATTTTGTTAGTTGGCGAGGAATGTCGGCGCAGCCGGCAGGGGTCAGAAAATCGGCAGGCGCCGTTGCGGAAAGCCGATCGAGGCGAAGCCGGTCTCCGGTCAGACATGCCTCATCGAGCCCGCAGATGGGCCGGCACGCCCGCAGGAAAGGCATCACCATGACCCCGCGTCCATGGCGTCCATGCAAAGGGACAGTGGCGCTCACAGGCGAAACGCGAACTCCGGCGCCAACGTCAGGATGCGCTCCGCCTTCAGAACGACCGGCCAAGGGGACGGTCCCGGCAATTCGCAATGGCCCTGTTCGAGCAGCTGCCGAACCCAACAGCACGCCGCTGGCGAAACCGACACGGGACAACCCGCGGCCCGCGGCCAACGACCGCTGCACGACACCACATCCCCCATCGAGGTGAAGGGCGAGGATGACACAGCCATGATCGAAAGCGCCGCGCAGCCGCGACGAGTCTCACCTGAACGGCTCCGCGACTTGGCGGGCCGATTCATGTCCAACAGAGGTTGGAATTGCCTCGGGAGCACCTATGTTCTAATGTGTCAACAATTCTTGGAACGGATGCCGCCATGACGATCACAACTTTGTCCAGCCGTGAGTTTCAGCAGAACGCCAACCAGGCGCAGAAGGCCGCGCGCAACGGCCCCGTCTTCATCACGAACCGGGGCCGCCCGACCCAGGTACTGCTCAGCTACGAGGACTATCAGCGGATCACAGGCAGACGCCGGAACATCGTGGCCGCCCTGTCCATGCCCGGCCTTGCAAGCATCGAGTTCGAGATCCCGCGGTCGAAAGATCTGCCCCGGCCAGCGGATCTTTCCTGATGTATCTGCTCGACACGAATGTCGTTTCGGAACTGCGCAAAGCCGGCAGCGGAAAAGCCGACCCACGCGTCGTGTCCTGGCTGTCGGCGCAAGACGCCGCATCCTTCTTCGTCTCGGCTGTCACGCTGATGGAATTGGACCTTGGCATCCTGCTGGTCGAACGTCGCGACCCGGCGCAGGGGGGCCTCTTGCGAACCTGGATGGACGACTACGTTCTTCCCGAATTCGCAGAAAGAACCGTGCCGATCGACAAAACCGTGGCGCTGCGTTGCGCGCGCCTGCATGTGCCCGATCCGCGCCCCGAGCGAGATGCATTCATCGCGGCCAGCGCCCTTGTGCATGGAATGATGATCGTGACCCGCAACGTGGCCGATTTCGAGCCCATGGGCGTCAAGATCGTCAATCCCTGGACCCATGGCGATTAAGGTTGCACGCCAGCGCCGAGTGACAACGCGCGCAGGCGAATAGGGGAAGGCTCATTGCCTTCCTCCGTCACAATCGGAGCGTGAAACATTACGCGGCCTCCCGCTCGGTCTGCGCCCGCGGCTGGAGATTGTGCAGATATGCAACGGCGCGCTGCGCATGCGCGGCCGCCTGAAAAATCGCCCGCCGGTCGGAGCTGAGTACGCGCAACCAGGACTCAAGGTAAGAAGCATGGTCCGGCCGCGGCTCGAGTTCGGGCGCGATGCCGAGATCGGCACAAAGGAAGCAGCTTCCGAGCTCGGCGATCAGCTCTTCCCGCGCTCGCTCGGTCTGGTCTTTGTGGTAACGACTGAGGTCTCTGTTCAGACGGTGCGGAGCACCTGCATAGTGGACGCATTCATGTCCGAGAACCGCATAATAGCTCGCGGCGTCTCGGAAACTCTGCAATTCTGGCATCTCGATGGTGTCGCTACCGGGAGAATAGAATGCCTTCGATCCGCCGTGCCGGATCGTCGCGCCGGTATTGGCGAAGAAGCGTTCTGCGTGCTCGATGCGCTCGAGCTGATCGGCTAATGGCTCCGGCCTCTGGTAATAGTGATCCGGTAGGCCATCGATCTGCGCGACGTTGAAGGTGGTGTAGGCTTTCAGGAACGCGATTTCCCGATCGAATTCCTCGCCGGCGCGCCGATCTCCGTCTTCGTAAACCGGCTGGCGAAGACCACCATGGTTCCGGTTTCGCCTTTGCGGACAGCGCCTCCAAGCTGGATGGACTGCTTGAACGTCATCCAGATCGGCAACGTATAACCGCGGGCCACGGCTTCCGACCATAAAAGCAGGACGTTCAATCCTGAGTATGGCAAACCATTATGCCGCAGCGGCCGCGTCACCCGGCCGGTGGCGTTGCCCGAACGCCATGGCTGCACCCATGGCCGCACGCCCTTCTCCAGATCGGCGACGATCTTCTCGGTGATCCGGGTGTAGATATCCGCCCGCTCGCCTTCATTCTTTCTCTTCATGATGTCGAACCTCGAGCTATAGAGCTGGCCCCGGTTGTTTGGACAGCGCCCCGCTGGATTTAAGTGGATTCCTGCCGGGTTATGCTGAACGCGGGGCTTTACGGTTTTGTCGTTGCGTCGGGAGGGCGTAGCCCGACCAGAGCGACGACAAAACCGTCGGCGACGGTCATGCGGCCATCACCATAGCTTGCGTGCCGAAGTAAGCCTCGTCGGGCGTGCGCCCGTCAAGGCTCGAGTGAGGGCGTCCCTGATTGTAGAAGGCCAGATACTTGGCAATTGACGCTCGCGCCTCGGACACGCTGTCGTAGGCGCGGAGATAAACTTCTTCGTATTTGACCGTGCGCCAGAGCCGCTCGACAAACACGTTGTCGCGCCAGGCGCCCTTGCCGTCCATGCTGATGGCGATCTTCGCGTCCAGCAGCACATCGGTGAACTCGAGGCTGGTGAACTGGCTGCCCTGATCCGTGTTGAAAATCTCGGGCCTGCCGTGCTTCGCCAACGCCTCCTGGACCGCTTCGACGCAGAAGGCCGCCTCCATTGTGATCGAGACGCGATGGGCCAGGACCCGTCGGCTGAACACATCGACGACCGCCGCGAGATAGACGAAGCCACGCCGCATCGGAATGTAGGTGATGTCCATTGCCCACGCATGGTCGGGCCGCTCGATCTTCAATCCGCGCAACAGGTACGGGTAGATCTTGTGACCCGGAGCCGGCTTGCTCGTGTTCGGGCGACGATAGACCGCCTCGATCCCCATGCGCTTCATCAGCGTCGCGATGTGGCGGCGACCGGCGTATACGCCCTCCCGCCGCAGCAACGATCGCAGCATACGCGCTCCCGCGAAGGGATAATCGAGATGCAGCTCATCGAGCCGACGCATCAAGGCAAGGTCCTCGGCCGAAACTGGCCGAGGTTCATAGTAGACCGTGCTGCGAGCCAGCTTCAGGACCTTCGCCTGGCGCACGATAGAAAGATCATGATCGCGGTCGATCATCGCTTTGCGCTCAGCAGGCCCGCCTTGGTGAGCGCGCCGGACAAAAAATCGTTTTCCAACGCCAGCTCGCCGAGCTTGGCATGTAACGCCTTCAAATCGACCGGCGTCTCGGCCGATGTCTTGTCATGCCCAAACACGCCGGCGGCGCCTTCCAGGAGCTGGTTTTTCCAGATCGTGATCTGGTTCGGATGAACATCAAACAGCTGCGCCAGCTCCGCCAGTGTCTTGTCGCCTTTGACCGCAGCCAAAGCAACCTTCGCCTTGAATGCCGGAGAATGCGTCCGGCGGCTCTTCTTCGTCATCTTCGCTCCTGATTCGCAGCAAGAATCCTCGCCGCTGTCAGGCAGAAAATCCACTCAAGCTACTGTCCGAATTTGCGGGGCCAGCTCTACAGGTTCGGCGCATCCTTGCCGAGCAGCGCCGAGAGCGCCTCCTGGAAGTCGCCGGTCGAGATGCCGCGCAAATAGAGGACCGGGATCAAGGCATCCAGGCTCTTCGTCCGCCGCGCCCATAGCGGCAGGATTGCCGAACTGAAGCGGAGGCGGTCGCCTGGCCCGCTCGCTCCGCGGTCGCGGACCTTGGGACGAGCGACCTCCACCGGACCGATGCCGGTCGCAATCTCGCGCACCGGACCGTGCCCATGTCGGACCAGGCGCGCTCGACCGTCGGGCAGCGTCAGATTGGCCGTGCTGGCCAGAAACGCGCCAACCTCGATCTCGATCGCCCTGGCAAGCAGGTCCCGCGCGCCGGCACGAACGATATCGGTCAGTGGATCATCAACCGCGGACGGCTGACGGAAAGCAAGAACATTGGTAGTCTCGGTCATGGCGTATCGCTCTCCTCGAGAGGTTCTGGCAGGCTCGTCACCCGCCTCGATACGCCGCCTTCCTCACACCGTCATCACCCAGATTCCGCCATAGCTCTTGACGGGGCGACTTCGTGTTGAAGTTAGAAGGCAACAACCCGAGGAACTTCGTATCCTGGCGGCCATAGCGCCTCTGCACGCCGATCACGGTCTGCATCAGACCTTTGACGCCCTTAATCGAATAGTCCTCTAGATAGACGGGGGCGAGCACATGCGACGCTGCAACCAAACAACCGACACTGCGAAGTCCAAGTGATGGTGGCGCATCGATGACGCAGGCATCGAACTGATCCGACGCGATAGCGAGGTTCTCCTGCAGAGTCGTTATGGCGGTCGCGCTGCTGCGATCGAGATCGGTCAGCGAGCTATCGGCTGGCGCGAGCGTTAGGCCTCGTCTTCCCGAGGCACGACCCGTATCCCCGGCTTGAACAGATCCGCGGCTAACGTTGAACCAGCGTAGTGCCTCAACGTATCCGACGCGAGCTATGGCGGAATCTGGGTGATGACGGTGTGAGGAAGGCGGCGTATCGAGGCGGGTGACGAGCCTGCCAGAACCTCTCGAGGAGAGCGATACGCCATGACCGAGACTACCAATGTTCTTGCTTTCCGTCAGCCGTCCGCGGTTGATGATCCACTGACCGATATCGTTCGTGCCGGCGCGCGGGACCTGCTTGCCAGGGCGATCGAGATCGAGGTTGGCGCGTTTCTGGCCAGCACGGCCAATCTGACGCTGCCCGACGGTCGAGCGCGCCTGGTCCGACATGGGCACGGTCCGGTGCGCGAGATTGCGACCGGCATCGGTCCGGTGGAGGTCGCTCGTCCCAAGGTCCGCGACCGCGGAGCGAGCGGGCCAGGCGACCGCCTCCGCTTCAGTTCGGCAATCCTGCCGCTATGGGCGCGGCGGACGAAGAGCCTGGATGCCTTGATCCCGGTCCTCTATTTGCGCGGCATCTCGACCGGCGACTTCCAGGAGGCGCTCTCGGCGCTGCTCGGCAAGGATGCGCCGAACCTGTCGCCTTCGGTGATCGCCGGCCTGAAGGCCGATTGGCAGGTCGAGTACGAACGCTGGCAGAGACGCGATCTGTCGGCGCGTCGCTATGTCTACATCTGGGCCGATGGCGTGTACCTGCAGGCCCGCATGGAAGATCACAGCGAATGCATGCTGGTGCTGATTGGCACCACGCCGGAAGGCAAGAAGGAGCTGATCGGCTTCCAGGTCGGCGTGCGCGAGAGCGCGCAGAGCTGGCGCGAACTCCTGATCGACCTGCGGCAACGCGGGTTACGGATTGCCCCGCAACTCGCCATCGGCGACGGCGCCCTCGGCTTCTGGAAGGCACTGGACGAGGCCTTTCCCGGCACGCGGCACCAACGATGCTGGTGCCATAAAGTGAGCAACGTACTCGACAAGGTCGCCAAATCCGTGCAGGGCCCCATGAAGAACGACCTGCGGAACATCTATCTGGCCCCACACCGGGCCGAAGCTGAAACCGCGATCGACGTCTTCGTCGAGAAATACCACGTCAAATACGGACGTGCGGTGGAGTGCCTGATCAAGGATCGCCATGCGCTGCTCGCCTTCTTCGACTTCCCTGCTGAGCACTGGATCCACCTACGCAGCTCGAACCCGATCGAGAGCGTCTTCGCCACGGTGCGCCACCGAACGGTGCGGACCAAGGGATCGCTGTCGCAACAAACTGCGAAGCTGATGGTGTTCAAGCTCATCGACGCCGCATCGAAGACCTGGCGGCGATTGAAGAGCACGAACCAGTTGCCGAAAGTCATCGCCGGTGTAAAGTTCATCGACGGAATCGAAGTCATTCCGAACACTGAAAGCCACGCCGCCTGATCAGGCCGCGTCACCCAAAATCAGCCATAGCTCTCCGACGCATTGCTCTGCGCATCAACGTCGATTACGAGAACGCGGAGATCCGCTTCCGCCATGAACCAGGCCAAATGCACTGCAAGCGTCGTCTTGCCGACCCCGCCCTTTTGATTATTGATGACAATGGTCTTCATCTTAAGGTCCGAAAAAGGTCTAACGGCGCGGGGGTCATATCTTGGTCCATCATGTCATGGCGGATGTTGGTTTGAACCAACAGCGATCGCGAATCCGATCACCGGAACGATCCTGAAATTCACCCGGAGAATCCCCTGCCAGAAGAGTCAGGTCAGTCCATAACCATCGAAGGAAACTCTGGGACGCGAGACTGGGATTGTGCTCGTTGCTGGGCGCTCTGCGACGGGGTCGCGAGAGGATCGTCACGCGAAGGCGTGGAGACCACTTGCGGGCTCCGGGAGCGTCGCCGCGGCGGCGCGAGTAGAGCAGTCCCCGAAGGACTCGCCCAAGCAGGCAAGGCAGTAAGAGCCGCAGGAAGCTTTGAATTAAGAGCCGATCTCTTGCGGGCCGCTCTTGTGATCAGGACTGGCGCTTGCAAGCTAGGTATTGCGACGCGCGGCCCCGGTGGGGACGTCTCCATCGAGGAGAGATTCAATCCGGCAATAGGACGGGTCGCGTCAATTTCTGGCGCAATGGACCCATCGATAAAATGAATCGAACTGCCCCGTCGATTCATAAAACTCATTGGACGCCACTTCCCTAGGAAGCGAGAATCCGTCCGTGCCGAAATCCGAACCAGAACCGCTTCATCTGCGCCGCATCGATGCCGCGCACAATATGTGGCGGTTTATGCGTTGTCCACGCAGCCGACCTTGTTCGGGGGAATGTCGCTGATCCGCAATTGGAGCCGGATCGGCGCGAATGGCCAGACCATGATGCAGACCTTCGATGGCAGTGCAGAGGCGGTCGAAGCGTTCGGACGGCTGGAGCGTACCAAGCGGAGACGCGGTTACGCTGCAGCGGACGGAAACCTGTCATAGTCTGACAATTTTTCGGGGATTACGGCTCTGCGCTGTGATGCGGGCTCTATCTGTTCCAGGGCGTTGATGTCAGACGAGCAAATCGAAACAAGACGGAGCTCGTCTCATGACGACTGCCAATGAGATTGCCGAAAAGATTGCAGCCGAGAACGACCTAACAAAGGCTCAGGCGAAAACCATCGTCGATAGCGTGTTCAAGGCTATCGCTGATGCGGCCGTAAGCGGGACCGAGACGAGCCTTCCAGGCTTCGGCAAGTTCAAGGTCAAGGATAGCCCCGCTCGTGAGGGCCGCAATCCGTCCACCGGCGCAACGATTGCGATCGCAGCTTCCAGGAAGCTGACGTTTACTCCTGCCAAAGCCATCAAGGATGTCCTGAACGGAGGAGCGGCCCCGAGCGACGGTGCGTCGTAAATCGCAAGACAAGGGGGCTTATGCCCCCTCCTCGGCTGCGAGCGCTTCGTCGCGTCGGCGGATGAGTTCGGCCAGCTCGCCTTCGAGCGCCTTGCGCTCCGCTGGCGTGAATACGCACTCGCGCAGCTCGGCGCGCAATTCTTCAAGGGTGTCAATGGTCATGATCGCATCTCCTGTCGAAGGGAGCAGGCCCCGCCTTGCGGCGGAGCCCACTGGTTGGGCCTCAGTCCCGGTTCGGCCGGGACCAGATCAGTTGGAGGCCTTCCGCACCCTCGACCTCGGTCAGGGTGGCGTAGATCGGAGCGGGGAAGCTCGGATCGTCCAGCTTGACGGAGAGGTAGTCGCGCTCGGTGTCCTTGGCGGTCTTCTGCCAGGCCGCACCTAACTCGACGTTGCCCGAGTAGATGCGGAAGTGCGGTCCCTTATCGGACGGGTTCTCGACGCGGATCAGCTTGGCCTTGACGTTGAGGTTGAGCGTCTTGATCGCGCCGGAGAAGCCATTGCCCGTGGAGGTGAAGGTGCCGATGGTAGCCATTGTCGCATTCCCTTGGTTTTCTCGTGCCGCGCCTATCGCGACCTCGATGGCGGTCGTGAGACCGGAGGCGATCGACCTGCACCCACAGGGCCGAAATGAAATGGAGGGCGGCCGGCCGCGACTTTCTTGGACCGCGAGGAATGGCGCGCAGCGCCAGGGGAAGAAAGTCGGGGACGGACGTTGCGGGGACAAGATCGAGAGCCCGCGAAGCGGGATCGGCCTTCGGTCAGACCAGCCTCTATCGAGGACGCAGATGGGTGCGCCCGTCGCGAAAATATATGGAATGAAGACAGGCGGCCCTAATCCGTTCGACCATTCGGATCTCCGGCAAGGGGCGTGGCAGCAAAATGCGGCTTACCTTAAGTATGGCCACCTAGACGAGCGCGTCATCGCCCGCAAATGGACATCATCGCTGTCAGCAATCTCGACGCACCTGTCGAAGTCGCCATCGCAAGATCGACGACGCGGCATGGCGACGTACCCGCCATGTGGATGCAATCTCGTCCGCCGCGTCCACTCGCCCCCTGCGAGGCGCCAAGAGATCCTAGCGTCCACGCGCAAGCTGGCGGCCGACTCGGTCGCCAGAGCATGGGCAACCATGGTGATGCTGCGGAGCCTCGCGTTAGTACAGGCTCACCCCGGAGCATGAAACCGCGCACGCCCGCCGCGAAGAGTCATCGCGTGCGCCGCGACGATCTCGTCAGCGACCATGCCCTCTGCCCGCAACAGCCGCTCATGCAGAGTCTCGAACATATCGAGGATGTCATCATTGGGTTCATTCTTGCCCTGCTCGATGGCATCGGCGACGAGTTCATCAAGGGGCGTCTCCCTCAATTGGCCTTTCTCAAGAAGCCCTTCAAAAAGACTGTCGCTGCTCGGCTGCGGTTGGATGCGACCGTCGGAGTTGCACCAGACGGTGAATGTCTGTTGTCTCAGAACGGCGTGCTCGACCATCTCCGCATCCAACGGAACCAGCGTCCCCCAGGCCTCACCCGCCTCGTCCGCGAACCCCGCCACGTACATCCGCTGCTCCGCGGCGCCTTCATCACGAGGCTGGAAGAACGGCGTGAGGATGATTGGAGGGTGCTTTGCCATGACGATCTCTCCGAACGGCTTTGCGTCGACACAGCGCAGCAGCTGGTTTAGTGGGGGTATTTCGATCGCACGAAAAAGGCAAGGTCTGGGAAAGGCGCCTCATCGCTTCACGCCCGCTGCTTGTCTCGCCGGCGAGAATTGATCTGCGCCATCAGGATCGGGCCAAGCGAAAATTCGCCGACCTCGGCTTTTCGCGTCAGACCGCGCAGATAACCGCCGGCGGAATTGATCGCCGTCCCGCGCTGCAGGATGCACGCGACGACGATGGCTGCGG
Organism: Bradyrhizobium sp. YCK136; assembly: GCF_044570075.1. Lineage (NCBI taxonomy): Bacteria > Pseudomonadati > Pseudomonadota > Alphaproteobacteria > Hyphomicrobiales > Nitrobacteraceae > Bradyrhizobium > Bradyrhizobium sp. YCK136. The sequence continues at coordinate 158,216 of NZ_CP172425.1, read as the reverse complement.
GGACCTCGCCCATAACCTTTTGAGCCTCCTCCCAGGCGCTCGGACTGATCCCCAGCATCGATCGTACAACGGCCGCTGTGGCCAGGAAATCGCGCCAGTTCGAAACCCCACCCTTCGCATAATCGACGATGTCGGGGCACGCACTCAGGACCATTCCTAACGGATACGTTCCCTCCCCGACTCGCGAGGGTTGAGGTTTGGGCTCAGCTCCTGCCGCCCTGCCTTCTCGAAGGCTAGGTTCAAGATCAATAGGGACGTCTGGTTTTGAATTCTGTATGTGGCGCTCAGAATGGGACTCATTGGCGCTCGGATTCTTGGATTTGATATGTTCTTCCAGAAGATTGAGCACGTCGTCGGCTAGCTGGGACAACTCGTCGGCGATCGGCTCGAGCTCCTGGCGCGTAGCCGTGCGCGGAATCTGATCAACGATCGCGCGAAAGGCAGCGTGCACGACCTGCCAATCGGCAGGCCCCTGCCCTCCCCTTTTCATTGGGACGGCTTCCTCGATGCCCGTTGCAATCATCTTCGCGATGTCGCGCCGACACAGCGTGATCCGCTCTCGTACGAGCTTGAGTGCGCGGGCCTCGGCTTCGATATCCGCCGCCAGGCTCTCGAACTCTTCAGAGCGCACGACCAGCGGCGACAGATCAAAGCCGAAGGCGAGTTCAATCTCGCCGGCATCGTCCTTCCGCGCATACCGCTTGCCATTTGGACTGTCGCGCCGAACGATGAGCCCCGCGTCGACCAGCACAGCGAGATGGCGCCGCAGCGTCGATGCCGGCATGCCGTGCGCCCGCCGGGTCAGCTGATGGTTCGAGGGGAAGACAATCAGATCATCCTCCCCTGTCAGCGCGGTCTCGGGATGGAAGGTCAAGAGCGCGTTCAATACGGAGAGCGAACGCTCCGACACCCCAAGGCGCGGCCGTGCCGTGCAGATGGCGTGGAAGATCTTCCATTTGTGCACGATCTTTTCGGGGGGGCGTGCCGTTGCGACCATCTGGCTTGCCACATGGGCAAGCGTCAGCGACCGCCGCCCAAAGGGCGTCGTTGGTGGATGTGACTGCATGTCTTTGCCTCAGCTGGGCAAAGAAAATCCGCTCGCCGAAACGGCGCCAGAACGCTTGACAGTGATTCGCGGAAGTGCGATTCTTTGAATGCTAATACAAAGAAGGGGCTTCCGGAACGGCGACGTGACGGGGGCCTTTTTCTTTTGCCTATGGTTCTCCGACGTAGTTGCGGTGGTCTTGATCCGGCCGGCTCATTCCGACCAGGCAAGTTCGGTTATGCCGGTGGGTCGGCGGCTTTGAATTCGTCGTAAAGGGCTTGCAGCCGCTCTCGGACGAAGTCGCCAAACCTCGGAGCGACGCGATCGTCGAATATCAGAGCAAGTTTCTTTCCGGCGCGAGAGACCTTCGCGGCGTGCGTTCCATCCTTGGCGGCCCACGTTTCGGCGCGGGCGCGGGACGTCTTTTCGCGTAGGCCATCTGCGAGCGTCTCGAAGCGCTTGTCGGTGTCCAACGCTCTGAATGTCGGAGCTTTGACTATCTCAAGTGCGCGGGCACGATTGTGATCTCGCTCCAAGAGGTCGGTCAGCTCTTGCCAGCGCACGCGGCCGAAGGCTGGCGCGGGCCCGATGGCGTCGATGACCGGAGCCGGGACTCTGGTCGCAATGGCTATGAGGCGCGAGAGCGCAGCCTTGTCGACGTTGAGCGACGCCATGACGATCTCGCGGGAGAATTTCCGATCCTCGAGCCGCGCTGCGAAGCGTGCGCGCTCGATGAAGGTCAGATCGGTGCGGCCGCTGTTTTCTTGGCCCTGCGCAATGACGAGTTGCTCATCAGTGAGGGAGCGAACTACCGCCCTCACCTTTATGCCGAGTTCGCGGGCCGCCCGCAGGCGGCGATGGCCGAATGCGACCTCGTAGCGCTCAGCGCCATTGGGTTTCGGACGAACCAGAATTGGGAGGTTTTGCCCGTGCTCGCGGATAAGCTCGCGGAAGGCGGCGTTTTGCTCCTCGGTAGCCTCCATGCGGTCGGGCACGAACGAGTTGTCAATCAGCCCGGGGTCGAGTTCGACAATGACCTGGCCTTCGATGAGCTTTTGCTCGATTTCTTCCGCGCGCTTGACCTTCTCGGAGATACCGCCCAGCGAGTGCGATATTGCCCCGAGGGCGCTCGATTGTTTGATCGGGCGTTCAAGTCCGAGAAGAGGTCGCGAGCGCTGCGGGGCTGCTTCGTGCACTTCTGCTCGCTGCGCCGAGGCATCCGCGGTGGGTGGATCGAAGTTGATCTTGCGCGCCATGGTCAGCTCCTAGCCCAGACCTGTTTGATCAGGCCTTCGATCTCCCCGTTCACGAGATCGAGCGCTTCGATGGCGCGATCATAGGTGCCTCGGGTGAACTGTTGCCGCTCAACCTCGTAGAGGGTCTGCTTGGTGAGGCCGGCATCGGCAACCGCGGTGCTCTTTACCATTGGGTGGGTCAGCACGCGCGAGCCGAAGATAGAGCGCATCAGACCGACCATCGTCGTCTGGGGCCCATCGCTAGGCTCATAGCGAGTGACCAGATAGCGCATCCAATCATATTGGGTGGCGCCACCGGCGTTCGCGACGACGTCGAGAAGGCTCCCCGTCATGTTGAGGAACTGAGACATCGACATCACATCGAGCATCTGGGGATGCACTGTGATCAGGACTGCAGTCGCTGCGCATAGCGCGGAGAGCGTGAGGAAACCGAGTTGCGGGGGGCAATCGATCACCACGACATCGTAGGCATCACTAACTTGGGCCAGAGCTTCGCCGATCCTAGCGAAAAACAGTGAATCGTTGCTCTCTCGTGCTATCAACGCCTTGGGCGTCTCATGCTCGAACTCCATGAGTTCGAGCTGCCCAGGAACGATGTGTAGGTTCGGAATGTAGGTGCCGCGGACGATCTCCGGCATTTCCCGGCGGTCGGCGTCGTAGCGAATGGCGCCGTAGATCGTTTCATTCTCGCCGACATCAAGTTCGGGTTGATGCCCGAAGAGTGTCGAGAGGCTCGCTTGCGGATCGAGGTCAATTGCAAGGACCCGATAGCCGCGGAACGCAAGATACTGGGCGAGATGTGCGGCCGTGGTGGTTTTGCCGCTACCGCCCTTAAAATTCATTACCGAAATGACCTGGAGCGCCTCAGCGTCGCGCCGGTGTGGGACGTATCGGCGGGCACCTTTACCGGTGCTATCGAGGTCCCCGCGCAGCGCGTCGATGTCTTCGATCGAATAGCTCCGACGGCTGTTGGGTGGCGCGGGGGGCCCCTTCCCTTCCGATACGAGTTGCCGAAGATAGCCCTCGGCGATGCCGATAAAGCGCGCGGCTTCCGCCGGCGAAAAGCGGCGTATGGTCTTCTGGGCCGCGGGCGGAAAGTCGCGAAGCTGTTGCGCACGCAACCGCGTCGATAGCTCCGCCGCGTCCGCATTGATCAGCGACCGCAGATCGCGGACATTCTGTTCCAGGGTCTGAGTCGACGTCGGCATTCCTGATCTCTGCATCTGCGAATTTTTTAGCAGTTGGTCTCAAAAAGCGCTGACGGCGAGTCATTGCCCGATTCTTTCGACGCCGCAAGGATTATCGAGTTAACGAGAAGCTAACCGCTACGAGTGTTGCGAAACCACTCGGCGTCGTCGCATATCAATCAGCCTAGGAAGTATGAAGTTGTACGCTGACAACTTAACGACCGCGGGGTCGTTTCCCGAATAAGTTTCGTCACATACTGGACCGAAGTTTGCACCAGCGAGCAAGCAACCGACTGATCCGACTCGCGGATTTTGCAATCGGCTTCGCTAGTGGACACGCACTGCTGCGACCGACGAACGCTGGGACGTCGGAATCGAATCATAAGCGAGGCCGACTTGGGAACAGCGCGGCAAGTAAAATTTCTATCCAAGCGACGACGAATTCGATTCGGCTTTCTGCCGATTGTAAGTGCAAACTTCGGACTAGAAGCGAGCAGCGGCACGCTGCGAGTTGTACGCTGACTAAACTCCCAAGCGGGCGGCGCGCCCCTGACTGCGCTCAGCCTCATTGTAGTAGCTGGCTGCCTGTTGCACCGAGCGATGCTGGGATTGCTGCATCGCCTCGGGCAAGGCAACGCCCCGTCGCGCTGCTTCGGTTAAATACCCCGCACGCAGTCCGTGAGCAGAAAACTCCCTGGCTTCGAACCCCGCCATCGCACAGCGGCGTTTAACGATCAGGTTGATCGACTGCGGCGTTAGTGCCCGTTCCTCGATAGCTTCCCACTGATCGATAGCCCGGAACACCGGACCCTTCATTATGTCCGCCCGGTGCAGCCATTCGAGCAGCGCCTCGACCGGCGGCCCGACCAGAAACACCCTCCCCTCGTCGCTGGCGTCGCCCGTCTTGGTGCGACCGAGCTGGATCGCCAAGCATGGCAACGTCAGCGACTTCGGATCACATGGATCGAGCAGCACCTCCGGCTCCTTGCTGAGCTGCTCGACCCGCAGCCGCGCCACTTCGCTGCGGCGACGCCCGCCGGAGGCAAAGGCGAGCAGCAGGATGGCGAGGTCACGCGTGTCGGCGAGACGGTCGGACGCGCAGGTCGCGAGGAGGCGATCCAGCACATCCCGAGTCACGGCACGCTTGCTCTTGCGCTGGCGCGGCCGCGTGCTGGCGCGCACGGCCAGCCGCAGCGCCGAGCGCAGGCTTGGCGAGGCGAACGGACCCTCCTGCCCTTTCCACCGATGCAAGGTCCCCCAGCTTGCGAGACGCCGTTTTACCGTCGAAGGCGCATGCGGTCCGTCGCTCCGCAGCATCTCGCTTTCGCGCAGGGCGGCCACGACGTCGGGCGGCATGCCGTGCTGGGGATCGGCTTCGCGCCTGGCGGGGTCCCAGAGGTGGTGTGCGACAAACTTCAGCGCTAAGCTTTCCGACGCCGGCCACGGCAACGCCGTGCCGGTGGCAGCTTGTGCCCAAGCCTCGAGGTAGGCGAGATCTGACGATAATGCCCGCAGACTGTTCTCGCCCATGCCCTCGCACGCGAGGTGCTTCAGCGTCTCAACATCGCCGTCGGTCAGGAGCTAGGCGAGCCGATCGCGCCGCTCCATCGGCAAAATCGCTGACAGGGTATCGAGCTGCAGCGCCCGTCGGGTTGCGGGATCGGCGAGCAACGAGCGAGCGCTGATGTCGTCCATGACCGGCGCGCTCCTAGAAGCCGTAAGGCTGGTCGGCCCAGCGCAGCAGCACCGCCGCATCCTGGTCCGGCAGCCGTATCCGCTGCACCCGCAGCCCGGCCGCAATCGCCAGGCCGACGTCGGGATCGACCCAGCGTCCGTGGGTCATCAGGAAGAACCAGCCGAAAGGCAGGCCGACCTCGCGGTCGATCACCTCGATCCGGTCCATCAGGAGGTGAACGGAAACCCCCGGTGTCGCCAGAAGCCGGTCCTTCGGCGGCCACAATGGCCGGGGAATGAAGCCAATCTCGCGTTCGCCCCTATGGGTGTAGTCACGGATATCGAGCGCCCAATGCGCAAAGACGCGGTGCGCGCTCGCGCTCGATTCCTCCCAATCCTGAAAGAAGCGGATCTCCCGCGGCACGTGGTCGAACCAGTCCGGCACGGCTTCGAGGAACGGGGTCTCGCGCGTGCCGCTCGGCCCGATCTCGCGGATGACCCGCCGTTCCATCTCGGGTCGTTTGGCCTCACGGCGCTCGCGCTCGACGCGGGTACAACGATCGAGAAAGCTGCGGACGTAGACGAAAGCGCCGCCGGCGCGATTAAGCAGCCGATAGACCGGTCCGACCAGGCGCTTGGCCTCGGCCGACCCGTCACGGCGAATCCAGCCTGGATCGAACAGTTCGTCTTCGCCGAACGGGCGATAGTCCGGATTGACGATCGGACCGGCCTGCCACTCGCTTTCACGGCCGAGCGCGATCTGGATGTAGTCGGCGGCAGCCGGCCCGGTTGGCGCGAAGACGAAGGCGCTGGCGCCGCGCCATTCGGTGATCTGCAGGTCGGTCTCTTTCAGACGACGCCAGAGCGTATCGATATCGCCGTGCTCTTTGGCCAGCTCGGCCGTCATCCACGGCCGCAGCTCGCCGAGGCGCGTGCCATCCGGCCGAAACACCGACCGCGTGTCCCGCCAGTAATCGTCGTCGATGCGCGCCATGCTGAATTCAAATCCCGGGAAGGCGCGGGCGAGGGCAGGGACGAGGTCGTCGTCGGCCGAGGCCGGTTCGAGGTCAGCCAGTATGGCCTCGATGGAAGAAGCGTCCGGGAGACGGAGAAGGGAGGCGTTCATAGACGATTAACCATAAAATCCACCTCACGCGCCACGAAGGACCGCGCGTCTTTGCGGGGTTGCGCCCGGATTTCCCGTCTGTCGAAAGCGCCCGATCGGCGGGCTGCGCCCCCGTCGACCTGGTATCAGCACGGCCCAAGAACTTGGCAGCCCTGCCAATAGCCTACCCAGCGCCCTTCGCTTCGTATATCCGCGATGATGTATACGGATCCACGATCTCGAGGAACGTGCCATGGCCTTCCACATCAAGAATCCGCAAACCGATGCGCTGGCCCGCAAAGTGGCGGCGCTGAAGAAGATCGGCCTCACTGAAGCCGTGCACGTGGCGCTCGCCCGGCCTCCAGTTCTGCCGGGATCTGCGCGCGAGGAGCAATCCGGCGAAGGGCCAACCGGCCGACAAGGCATTTCGCGACAGCCTGTATTGACGACGCCTGATGTTCATGGACGCCTCGGCGTTGACTGTGCTTCTGACCGGCCCGACTGGAACCTTCCGGTGAGCCCCTTGGCGCTTGGGCGTCGATCCCGCACACTGATATTGAGCCCGCGTAGGGCCATCGGGTCGGCGACCGGAAAAGGAAGAAATTCGAACGTCCGGAAACCGGGGGAGGGAGCCGGCACGGAGAGTGAGGGGTCGGGCTGCGGCTTGAAATTTATCCCGGTTTCCGCTATTTTGGCGGAAACGGAGATTTCTCATGCCCCCTGTCACGCTCAGTGCGAGCGAATTCCAGGACCGGGTCGGCGAAGCGCTCGACCGCTCCTTGAGCCAACCGGTGCTGATCACCAAGCACGGCCGGCCCCGCAACGTCGTGCTCTCATACGAGGAGTACCAACGGCTCAGCGCCCGCGATCGCCGGGCTGTGCGCACCGAGGACTTCACCGAGGAGGACATTGCCGCGATCGAGGCGAGCGAGATGGAGGCTGGTTTCGAGCACCTCAACGCTGAGCTCGAGGAGAAATGACCCTTGAGCCGCGGGTCGGCTGGCTGCTCAGCTATAGCTATCTGTGGGCCGACGATCAGCGGCGCGGCGACGAGGAGGGCAGCAAGACCCGGCCCTGCGCCCTGGTCGCGGCGTCTCGTCGCGACGGTGACCGCGTTTTTGCGATCGTCGTTCCCGTCACCCAGAGCTGGCCCCGGTTGTTTGGACAGCGCCCCGCTGGATTTAAGTGGATTCCTGCCGGGTTATGCTGAACGCGGGGCTTTACGGTTTTGTCGTTGCGTCGGGAGGGCGTAGCCCGACCAGAGCGACGACAAAACCGTCGGCGACGGTCATGCGGCCATCACCATAGCTTGCGTGCCGAAGTAAGCCTCGTCGGGCGTGCGCCCGTCAAGGCTCGAGTGAGGGCGTCCCTGATTGTAGAAGGCCAGATACTTGGCAATTGACGCTCGCGCCTCGGACACGCTGTCGTAGGCGCGGAGATAAACTTCTTCGTATTTGACCGTGCGCCAGAGCCGCTCGACAAACACGTTGTCGCGCCAGGCGCCCTTGCCGTCCATGCTGATGGCGATCTTCGCGTCCAGCAGCACATCGGTGAACTCGAGGCTGGTGAACTGGCTGCCCTGATCCGTGTTGAAAATCTCGGGCCTGCCGTGCTTCGCCAACGCCTCCTGGACCGCTTCGACGCAGAAGGCCGCCTCCATTGTGATCGAGACGCGATGGGCCAGGACCCGTCGGCTGAACACATCGACGACCGCCGCGAGATAGACGAAGCCACGCCGCATCGGAATGTAGGTGATGTCCATTGCCCACGCATGGTCGGGCCGCTCGATCTTCAATCCGCGCAACAGGTACGGGTAGATCTTGTGACCCGGAGCCGGCTTGCTCGTGTTCGGGCGACGATAGACCGCCTCGATCCCCATGCGCTTCATCAGCGTCGCGATGTGGCGGCGACCGGCGTATACGCCCTCCCGCCGCAGCAACGATCGCAGCATACGCGCTCCCGCGAAGGGATAATCGAGATGCAGCTCATCGAGCCGACGCATCAAGGCAAGGTCCTCGGCCGAAACTGGCCGAGGTTCATAGTAGACCGTGCTGCGAGCCAGCTTCAGGACCTTCGCCTGGCGCACGATAGAAAGATCATGATCGCGGTCGATCATCGCTTTGCGCTCAGCAGGCCCGCCTTGGTGAGCGCGCCGGACAAAAAATCGTTTTCCAACGCCAGCTCGCCGAGCTTGGCATGTAACGCCTTCAAATCGACCGGCGTCTCGGCCGATGTCTTGTCATGCCCAAACACGCCGGCGGCGCCTTCCAGGAGCTGGTTTTTCCAGATCGTGATCTGGTTCGGATGAACATCAAACAGCTGCGCCAGCTCCGCCAGTGTCTTGTCGCCTTTGACCGCAGCCAAAGCAACCTTCGCCTTGAATGCCGGAGAATGCGTCCGGCGGCTCTTCTTCGTCATCTTCGCTCCTGATTCGCAGCAAGAATCCTCGCCGCTGTCAGGCAGAAAATCCACTCAAGCTACTGTCCGAATTTGCGGGGCCAGCTCTCGCTCTCGATCGGGTTCGAGCTGCGTAGGTGGATCCAGTGCTCAGCAGGGAAGTCGAAGAAGGCGAGCAGCGCATGGCGATCCTTGATCAGGCACTCCACCGCACGTCCGTATTTGACGTGGTATTTCTCGACGAAGACGTCGATCGCGGTTTCAGCTTCGGCCCGGTGTGGGGCCAGATAGATGTTCCGCAGGTCGTTCTTCATGGGGCCCTGCACGGATTTGGCGACCTTGTCGAGTACGTTGCTCACTTTATGGCACCAGCATCGTTGGTGCCGCGTGCCGGGAAAGGCCTCGTCCAGTGCCTTCCAGAAGCCGAGGGCGCCGTCGCCGATGGCGAGTTGCGGGGCAATCCGTAACCCGCGTTGCCGCAGGTCGATCAGGAGTTCGCGCCAGCTCTGCGCGCTCTCGCGCACGCCGACCTGGAAGCCGATCAGCTCCTTCTTGCCTTCCGGCGTGGTGCCAATCAGCACCAGCATGCATTCGCTGTGATCTTCCATGCGGGCCTGCAGGTACACGCCATCGGCCCAGATGTAGACATAGCGACGCGCCGACAGATCGCGTCTCTGCCAGCGTTCGTACTCGACCTGCCAATCGGCCTTCAGGCCGGCGATCACCGAAGGCGACAGGTTCGGCGCATCCTTGCCGAGCAGCGCCGAGAGCGCCTCCTGGAAGTCGCCGGTCGAGATGCCGCGCAAATAGAGGACCGGGATCAAGGCATCCAGGCTCTTCGTCCGCCGCGCCCATAGCGGCAGGATTGCCGAACTGAAGCGGAGGCGGTCGCCTGGCCCGCTCGCTCCGCGGTCGCGGACCTTGGGACGAGCGACCTCCACCGGACCGATGCCGGTCGCAATCTCGCGCACCGGACCGTGCCCATGTCGGACCAGGCGCGCTCGACCGTCGGGCAGCGTCAGATTGGCCGTGCTGGCCAGAAACGCGCCAACCTCGATCTCGATCGCCCTGGCAAGCAGGTCCCGCGCGCCGGCACGAACGATATCGGTCAGTGGATCATCAACCGCGGACGGCTGACGGAAAGCAAGAACATTGGTAGTCTCGGTCATGGCGTATCGCTCTCCTCGAGAGGTTCTGGCAGGCTCGTCACCCGCCTCGATACGCCGCCTTCCTCACACCGTCATCACCCAGATTCCGCCATAGCTCGCGTCGGTTCGTCGCGCCTATTCACCGCCGCGCTGCAGGATTACGCCAGAGCAAAGGCGTCGGTGGCTCTCATTGACGAGATTGAACACGGCCTGGAGCCGCACCGCATATCCAGGCTGCTGCGGGAGTTGAAGAAGGAGAACGTCGAACCGCTGGAGATCATTGACAGCTGTTTCTCGAACCAACGCGGCTACCATGAGCAGCGAGTGCTCCTTGCGCGCGACCAACCGGATGTCCGGCGACGAGCCGCGCACCATGGCTTCGATGGCGGAAAGCTGTTCGATGTGCCGAACGGCGGCCTCGGCGATCGGCGATTTGCTATTGCGGGCCAACTTGAAAAAGCGTCGGCGCAGTGACTCCAGCAATGCACGAGCCTCCATGGCCCTTGCCGTCGAGCGACTTCGGTCAGGTCCATAACCCTCATAGGCATCGCATTGCAGGAAGCGTCCGCTGAAGCCATCCAGGAACTTCTCACCGAAGGCACCGCTGCGACGGGGGCATATCGGAACAGCACGATCGGCGGACTTGGGCCGCTGTGGCCGCGGTCATCGGAGACAACCGCCCAGAAGTAGCCTTTCTTGGTTTGGCCGCGCCCGGGATCGAGCACCGGCGCCGTGGTTTCGTCCATGAACAGGCGATCCGCCATGGCCAGGCGGCGGCGCATGTGGTCCGCGATCGGTTGAAGATGGAAGCAGGCGCGGCCGGACCAGTTGCCCAGTGTCGCCCGATCAAGCCGGATTCCCTGACGCACATAGATCTCGGCCTGACGGTAAATGCAAAGGTGGCTGGAAGCGCCCGCGAGCATGCCGGATGAAAGCTTAGTCAAGCGCACAAGAGGAACTGCGCAGGGGGCCGTCATCAGCCCGCTGTTGGCGAATCTCTTTCTTCATTATGCGTTCGGTTTGTGGATGAGCCGAGAATATCGGGGTGTCCCATTTGAACGATATGCTGATGATGCCATCGGCCATTGCCGAAGCGGAGGCGCGTGGCTTGTGTAGGGCGCTGGAAGCTAGGTTTGCGGAATGCGGACTACCGCTGCATCCGGAAAAGACCAAGATCGTGTATTGCAAAGATGCCAATCGCTCCGGCGCTTAGCGTCGCCACGCCATCGACGCTGGCGCTGGTGCTCGCCAACAAATACGTCGACGGCACGCCGCTGTACCGTGTGGCGGACGCGCTAGGCCGCGCCGACGTCAGCATCAGCCGCGGGACGCTGGGCAACTGGGTGATCCGGGCGAGCGAGTTGCATCTGCATCCGGTCTATGACGTGCTACAGCAAAAGCTCAGGTCGGCTCCGTCAGCCAGATCCAAGCATAGTCGGGTGGCGCAGTTTCAAGTGCCGAGGGACATGTCTCGATCCGACGAATCTGCGACTTCTGTTGGCATAGTCATGAAATATTGCTCCATAATGAACGGCTATTTGTTTTGGAGGTCATGAACTTCTATCTGGCACGCACGGAGGAGAGGAATACGTCCAATTCGGCGGTCGTGACCGCTTCGATGTCTGTAAGAGATGGTGATGAGAGGCATTGATGGGCTTGGCAAAGGAACTATCTCCGGTTTTCACACCCACGAAGCTGGTGGCGCGGACGATCCGGGGCCGGCTGTTGGCCTTGAACGAGCCGACCAATCATCCTGTTTTGTCGTGGAGCAGACGCGCGCTGAGCCTCAAGAGGACGGCGCTCCCTCCTCTAGCAACAACCCGCGCATCATCGGTGACCTTGGTAGGCCTGACTTAACCAGACTACCGCCGGACTTAGTCCATCTACCGCTGGACGTGTTCGACATGGTGGCCAAGAAGCTCAGGCCGATCGATCTGGTGAGTGTGTCGCAAACAAGTAGCCGATTGCGTGATGCCGCCCAGCTATCTGCGGAGGTTCACGGACGGCGCCAGAGAGCTATCCAGGTTCAGTTCGTCTGGCGCAGGTTGACGATGCCTCCCTTCGGCGGCGTGGATGCGCTGCTAAATCCCCACGTGATCCGATCACTTGCGCTGAACTTCGATTGCCTGATCGGGGCGCAGCAGGAGGGTCTCGTCGTCCTCGCCGAGCAGCTTGCCGCGCCCACGGACCGCGTCTTGGCCCTGGAGGGTCTCGCCGTGGGCATGGCAGAGCTTGCGCCCGAGCTCCAGGAGCGCCTCGTCGTCATCGCCGAGCAGCTTGACGAGCCCGCGCACCGCGCCTCGGCTCTGCAGAGCCTCGGCCCGGGCATGGCAGGGCTTGCGCCCGCGCTCCAGCAGCGCCTCGTCGTCATCGCCGAGCAGCTTGACGAGCCCGCGCACCGCGCCTCGGCTCTGCAGAGCCTCGGCCCGGGCATGGCAGGGCTTGCGCCCGCGCTCCAGGAGCGCCTCGTCGTCATCGCCGAGCAGCTTGACGAGCCCGCAGATCGCCTGGAGGGTCTCGGCGTGGGTCTGGCAGGGCTTGCGCCCGAGCTCCAGGGGCGCCTCGTCGTCATCGCCGAGCAGCTTGACATGTCCGCGCACCGCGGCTGGGCTCTGGAGGGCCTCGGCGCGGGCGTGGCAGGGCTTGCGCCCGCGCTCCAGGAGCGCCTCGTCGTCATCGCCGAGCAGCTTGACGAGCCCGCGTACCGCGTCTCGGCGCTGGAGGGGCTCGGCGCGGGCCTGGTAGGGCTTGCGCCCGAGCTCCAGGAGCGCCTCGTCGTCATCGCCGAGCAGCTTGACGAGCCCGCGTACCGCGCCGCGGCTCTGCACGCTCTCGGCGTGGGCGTGGCAGGGCTTGCGCCCGCGCTCCAGCAGCGCCTCGTCGTCATCGCCGAGCAGCTTGACGAGCCCTTGGACCGCGCCCGGGCTGTGGCGGGCCTCGGCGTGGGCGTGGCAGGGCTTCCGCCCGAGCTCCAGGAGCGCCTCGTCGTCATCGCCGAGCAGCTTGACATGCCCGCGCACCGCGTCTGGGCTCTGCAGGGCCTCGGCGCGGGCCTGGCAGGGCTTGCGCCCGCGCTCCAGCAGCGCCTCGTCGTCATCGCCGAGCAGCTTGACGAGCCCTGGGACCGCGCCGGGGCTCTGGCAGGCCTCGGCGCGGGCCTGGCAGGGCTTGCGCCCGCGCTCCAGCAGCGCCTCGTCGTCATCGCCGAGCAGCTTGACGAGCCCTGGGACCGCGCCGGGGCTCTGGCAGGCCTCGGCGCGGGCCTGGCAGGGCTTGCGCCCGCGCTCCAGCAGCGCCTCGTCGTCATCGCCGAGCAGCTTGACGAGCCCGCGCACCGCGCCGCGGCTCTGCACGCTCTCGGCGTGGGCCTGGCAGGGCTTGCGCCCGAACTCCAGCAGCGCCTCGTCGTCATCGCCGACGGCCTTGCCACGCCCGCGGATCGGGCCCAAGCCTTCGCAGCACTGTTGCCGAGGAGGTGAGACGATCCGTAGAGTCCGATTGACAGTCGGAATGAGCTATCTCGGATTCTGCCCCCCCCGGGTTTGCCGGAGGCCATTTGGTTTAAGTTATGCCGCCATGGCCGATTGTTTCAGCATGTCATAGTAGCGTTGCTCGGCTTCGGCCCGGGGGGATGTTTCCGATGGGTGCGCGTTTCGCGGGATCGTGAGCGCGGATTTCAGGGGATCGTGAGCAGAGATTTCAGACGATCGTGAGCAACGATTTCGCGGGATCGTGAGCAAGGCTTTCGGAGCCTTGCAGCGCTTCGGCCGACAACTCAACCGGCTTAGGGATGACCTCGTGGTTAACGAGGAAGTCCAATGCCTACCCAGAGATTGTCGATGCGCCGGATCAAGGAAGTCCTTCGGTTAAAACATTTTCAAGGCCTGCCAGAGCGGGCCATCGCGCGGAGCGTGGGCGTCAGCAACGGCGTTGTGCACAGCTACCTGAGCCGCGCCCGCTCTGCTGGGTTGAGCTGGCCGCTTCCGGAGGGAATGACCGATGAAGACCTGGAGCTTTTGCTTTTCCCGGCCCCACGACCAGCGTCTCAGAGCCCGCAGCGGCCGGTGCCCGACTGGAGCTACATCGATAAGGAGCTCCGCCGGCGCAACGTAACCCGTCGCCTGCTCTGGGAGGAGTATCGCGCCGTTAATCCCGACGGTTTCGGGTACACGTGGTTCTGCACTACCTACGAGGCCTGGAAGGGGCGGGTCCGACCTTCGATGCGGCAGATTCATCTGGGCGGCGAGAAGGTGTTCGTGGATTTCGCCGGCGACACCATCGACATCGTCGATCCCCTGACCGGGGAAGTGCAGCCGATGAAGCTGTTCGTCGCGGCGATGGGCGCTTCGAACTACACCTACGCCGAGGCCTGCCCCAGCGAGAGCTTGGCCGACTGGATCCGGGCCCACGTCAACTTGTTCACGGTAATGGGGAGCTGCCAATCGCGATCACCGTAATTTCCTGTGTATTGCCGCTCTCGAGCTCTCCTGTGTTTCGGCATGGAATAAGGACCCCGTTTTCGGGGTGATCGGCATCCAATCGGGACCCCGGGATAAGGGTCCACAGTGGCTTCCATCGAGTCATGGAAGCCGAGGTTGGGATGCTGGTGGTGGAGACGATTGGTAAGATCCGTCGCGCCTACTTTGTTGATGGTCGTCCGATCAAGGCGATCTGCCGAGAACTTGGCGTATCGCGGAAGGTGGTTCGCAAGGTCATTCGTTCTCAAGCGACGGAGTTCCGGTACGAGAGAGCTGGCCCCGCAAATTCGGACAGTAGCTTGAGTGGATTTTCTGCCTGACAGCGGCGAGGATTCTTGCTGCGAATCAGGAGCGAAGATGACGAAGAAGAGCCGCCGGACGCATTCTCCGGCATTCAAGGCGAAGGTTGCTTTGGCTGCGGTCAAAGGCGACAAGACACTGGCGGAGCTGGCGCAACTGTTTGATGTTCATCCGAACCAGATCACGATCTGGAAAAACCAGCTCCTGGAAGGCGCCGCCGGCGTGTTTGGGCATGACAAGACATCGGCCGAGACGCCGGTCGATTTGAAGGCGTTACATGCCAAGATCGGCGAGCTGGCGTTGGAAAACGATTTTTTGTCCGGCGCGCTCACCAAGGCGGGCCTGCTGAGCGCAAAGCGATGATCGACCGCGGTCATGATCTTTCTATCGTGCGCCAGGCGAAGGTCCTGAAGCTGGCTCGCAGCACGGTCTACTATGAACCTCGGCCAGTTTCGGCCGAGGACCTTGCCTTGATGCGTCGGCTCGATGAGCTGCATCTCGATTATCCCTTCGCGGGAGCGCGTATGCTGCGATCGTTGCTGCGGCGGGAGGGCGTATACGCCGGTCGCCGCCACATCGCGACGCTGATGAAGCGCATGGGGATCGAGGCGGTCTATCGTCGCCCGAACACGAGCAAGCCGGCTCCGGGTCACAAGATCTACCCGTACCTGTTGCGCGGATTGAAGATCGAGCGGCCCGACCATGCGTGGGCAATGGACATCACCTACATTCCGATGCGGCGTGGCTTCGTCTATCTCGCGGCGGTCGTCGATGTGTTCAGCCGACGGGTCCTGGCCCATCGCGTCTCGATCACAATGGAGGCGGCCTTCTGCGTCGAAGCGGTCCAGGAGGCGTTGGCGAAGCACGGCAGGCCCGAGATTTTCAACACGGATCAGGGCAGCCAGTTCACCAGCCTCGAGTTCACCGATGTGCTGCTGGACGCGAAGATCGCCATCAGCATGGACGGCAAGGGCGCCTGGCGCGACAACGTGTTTGTCGAGCGGCTCTGGCGCACGGTCAAATACGAAGAAGTTTATCTCCGCGCCTACGACAGCGTGTCCGAGGCGCGAGCGTCAATTGCCAAGTATCTGGCCTTCTACAATCAGGGACGCCCTCACTCGAGCCTTGACGGGCGCACGCCCGACGAGGCTTACTTCGGCACGCAAGCTATGGTGATGGCCGCATGACCGTCGCCGACGGTTTTGTCGTCGCTCTGGTCGGGCTACGCCCTCCCGACGCAACGACAAAACCGTAAAGCCCCGCGTTCAGCATAACCCGGCAGGAATCCACTTAAATCCAGCGGGGCGCTGTCCAAACAACCGGGGCCAGCTCTGAGCGCGAGACGCAGCCGCTCCCGAAGATGGGTGCCTGGAGTGCCGAGCTTGATCGGTTGCTGGCAGGGAATGAGAGCAAGGCGGCGCGGGAACGGCTGACGCTGATCCGGCTATTCGAGGAGCTTCGCGGCCTGGGTTATGCCGGCGGCTATGATGCGGTTCGTCGATACGCACGACGGTGGAGCAAGGAACGCGGCACCTCGACAGCGTCGGCTTATGTGCCGCTGAGCTTTGCACCCGGCGAAGCCTACCAGTTCGACTGGAGCCACGAGGTCGTCCTGCTGAGCGGCACCACGGTGATGGTGAAGGCTGCTCATGTCCGGCTCTGTCACAGCCGCATGCTGTTCGTGCGGGCCTATCCGCGGGAGACGCAGGAGATGGTGTTCGACGCCCACGACCGGGCATTCGCCTTGTTCAAAGGCACCTGCACCCGCGGCATCTACGACAACATGAAGACCGCGGTGGAGACGATCTTTGTCGGTAAAGGCCGTCTCTACAATCGCCGCTTCCTGCAGATGTGCAGCCACTATCTGGTCGATCCGGTCGCCTGTACGCCAGCGTCGGGCTGGGAGAAGGGGCAAGTCGAGAACCAGGTCGGGCTGGTCCGGGAACGCTTCTTCACGCCGCGGCTGCGGTTCAAAACCCTCGACGAGTTAAACGCCTGGCTGCTCGACAAATGCATCGCCTACGCCAAGGCTCATCGCCATCCGGAGCTGACCGATCAGACGATCTGGGACGTGTTCGAAGCCGAACGCCCCAAACTCGTTCCCTATGCCGGCCGCTTCGACGGCTTCCATGCGGTGACGGCATCGGTCTCGAAGACCTGCCTGGTGCGCTTCGACAACAACAAGTACTCGGTCGCAGCCAGCGCAGTCGGACGACCGGTCGAGGTTCAAGCCTATGCCGATCGCATCGTGATCCGTCAGGATGGACGTATCGTTGCCGAGCACCCGCGATCATTCGGTCGCGGCGAGACGGTCTACGACCCTTGGCACTATGTGCCCGTGCTGGTGCGCAAGCCCGGTGCCTTGCGTAATGGCGCTCCCTTCAAGGACTGGGTGCTGCCCGCAGCGATTGAGCGTGTACGGCGCAAACTCGCCGGTGCCGACGATGGCAATCGACAGATGGTCGACATCCTCAATGCGGTGCTGACAGACGGATTGCCCGCGGTGGAAGCCGCCTGCGCCGAGGCGGTCGCTCATGGCGTTCATTCCGCCGATGTCGTTCTCAATATCCTGGCCCGTCAACGTGAACCCGCCTCACCGGCCAACATCATGACGCCGGCCGCACTGACGCTCCGTCATGCACCGATCGCCGATTGTGCCCGCTACGACAACCTCCGGAGGACCATCTGATGGAACGAACCCAAATCTTCGACCTCATGGGCGAACTCAAGCTCTACGGCATGAAGGCTGCCTTCGACGAGATCATGGCAACTGCCGTTAAGCGCCAGCACGAACCTCAGCGCATTGTCGGCGACCTGCTCAACGCCGAGATCAACGAGAAGCAAGCCAGGTCGATCAAATACCAGCTAACCATTGCCAAGCTGCCGCTCGCCAAGGACATCGCCGACTTCCAGTTCGACGGCACGCCGATCAATCAGACTCTCGTCAATGATCTCGCTGACGGCGGCTTCATCGCCCAACAACGCAACGTCGTGCTGGTTGGCGGCACCGGTACAGGCAAAACACACCTGGCCATTGCCGTCGCCAGAAGTTGCATCCGCAATGGCGCTAGAGGACGCTTCTACAACGTCGTCGACCTCGTCAACCGGCTCGAGACCGAAACCCGCAACGGTCGGCAGGGACGGCTCGCCGAGCATCTGACCCGCATGGACTTCATCGTCCTCGACGAGCTGGGCTATCTGCCGTTCGCGCAATCCGGCGGTCAGCTCTTGTTCCATCTCATCAGTCGGCTCTACGAGCGCACCTCAGTCATTGTCACCACAAATCTTGCGTTCGGCGAATGGCCGAGCGTGTTCGGCGATGCCAAAATGACCACCGCGCTACTCGACCGATTGACCCATCACTGCGACATCGTCGAGACCGGCAACGACAGCTGGCGATTCAAAAGCCGCGACGATGTTCAAACAACCCGCGCTCGCGCCGTCTCCGCAACCCCGACCAGCTCCGACGACCCGAGCGCTACCAGCAGAGCACGCCGATCAAAGGGGTCCCTTTTGGAGGCCGATAGGGGGTCCCAGTCAAACGCCGATTGACACCGTGCTCTATCAGCGTGTCCCGCGACTGTTCAGTGATCTCGCTTTGGCGCGCGGCGACGGCCGCCACCCGCGTCTGCTGCGCGCGCTCGGCCGCGTCGATCTCCTCATCCTTGATGGTGTGGACGGCCTCACTCAACGGCATCATAGTGCCAAGGCGTGGTCGCCAGAGCGCCACAAAGAAGGGAGACCGTCCGAGATGAAGTTTATCAGAATAGGCGTTGATCTCGCCAAGAACTATTTTCAGATTCATGCGCTGTCTAGTGAGGATGCACCAGCCGTAAAGCGCAAGCTGACGCGCCGGACGATGCGCGAGTTCTTCTTGAAGATCGAGCCGTGCCGCATTGGCATGGAGGCTTGCGGTTCAGCGCACTATTGGGCGCGCGAACTGAAGGCCATGGGACACGATGTTTCTCTGATGCCGCCGGCCTACACAAAGCCCTATGTCAAACGAGGTAAGAACGATGCCGTCGATGCGGAAGCCATCTGTGAAGCGGTCTCGCGTCCTGCCATGCGTTTTGTGCCGATCAAGAGCGCTGATCAGCAAGCGACCCTGATGTTGCACAAGACACGCGAGCTGCTGGTCAAACAGCGAACGATGAGCGTGAACGCTCTACGCGGCCACTTGGCCGAATTCGGTCTTGTCGTCGCCAAGGGCAGCGGCCGCGTCGACGAGCTTTTAGGCCTCGCAGAAGGCGACGCGACTCTTCCCGACGCTGCTGTCTTGGCCGCGAAGGTTCTCGGTCAGCAAATTGATGCGCTCGGAAGCGCGCTCGATGATTTGGAGAGCGAGTCGCCAAGGCTCACGCGCTCAGCGAGACGAGCCGTTCGCTCGAAGAAATTCCCGGCGTTGGCAAGCTTGTTGCCTCGGTAATTACAGCCAGTGTACCAGACCCAAGCGTATTCCATTCGGGACGGGATTTTGCTGCCTGGCTGGGTCTGACGCCCAGGCAAATTTCGAGCGGGGGTAAACCAACTCTCGGAACCATCACCAAGGCGGGTAATCGATATATAAGGAAGCTACTCGTTCTCGGAGCAACATCGCTTCTAAACGTTGTGGAAAAACGCCGCGGCGGCTTGCGCGACTGGATTGTCGGGCTTTTGGCTAAAAAGCCGGCGCGGCTTGTGACCGTCGCCCTCGCCAACAAGCTTGCTCGGATCATCTGGGCAATGATGAAAACCGGAGAATGCTTCCGCACCGAGATGTTCGCCAAACCTTGAGTGTCGGCCAGCCGCATCCGAATCGAAGAGTTATAAGCTTGGTAAGTGCAAGAAAGGCATGATGAAAGACAACGGTCGCCACCGAAAACCAGGAAAACCCGACCAGTCGTGTGAGCTTTAAAGCTCGCATCCTTGATGTGACCCCCTGGTTGTCGGACTTCATCAGGGCCAGCGGAGATATGATCCGCGCTAAAGGCCGGACATACGATCGCAGCCGTCCAAGTCGTTCGAAGTGCCAAATTGTGCTTGCCATCAGACGACTGGGGCCTCGAGCCGCTCGACGCCGCGGCCCGCCACGACCTCCTGGAGATCCTCGAGGACCGCTACGGCCACCGCTCCACCATCGTCACCAGCCAGCTCCCCGTCGATCAATGGCACGCGCTGATCGGCGAGCCGATGACTTCATGATGCCTCCTTCTTCGAACGCTTGGTGCGTCGTACCCGGTTGCGAAGCTGACTCATTTGTTCGTCTGAGAGCTCGATCTGCCAAGGCTGGCCTTTGGTTAATTGGCGACCTGTCAGCATTCCGCGCGCGAGATAATCGAACACCGTTTGCGGAGTTACACAGAGCTCGGCAGCTGCCCCCTGAATTGAGAAGCTCCCATCGGGCCAGCGCATCGGATTCTTGTCCACGCCGTTGATTTTGACGGTAGGAATGCTCCAGCGGGTCCGCAACAGCCAGACATTCTCGCCCTTGAAGGCGCAGCCTCGGGCCGCGACGAAGCCTTCCTGATTGAGTATTGCCGCGATCTCGCCATCCATCTTGTGTTCAGCGTTCAACTCGACGATCCGTTGCCGCAACCGATCAATGTCGATGTAGTTGCGGTAGGCCTGAACGCGCCGTTGCACGTGATGCTCACTGGTTGCGCCGGTCTGCCAGACGATCTTGAACCACACCTGACCTCGGGTCCGCTTCTGATCAAGAACGACTTCGCGGATCACAAATCGCAGAATACGCTTGCGATCGGCTGCCGACGTGGTGGCCGCGTTCCAAATCCGCGGCAGGTTCTCGCCGAGCGCTTGTAGCCCTGCGCGTTCCGTCGGGCCAATCAGAAGCGGCTCTTGCGCGCGCCAACGCGCATGCTGCTGCTCGACCGCCTCGACGACACGCAGCTTGTCTTCCCAAGCCCGCTCAAGTGAGCGCGCCACAAGACGGTTCTCGGGCTCTACGGCGTCATACTGACGCCGAGCGCGCTCGGCCTCGTAGCGGGCGCGCTCCACGCGAAGCGCCCACTGGCGCTCGAGCTGACGGTTCTCCTGCTCCAGTTGGCCCGCGGTTGCGAGTGCGATCTCAATCTGATCCGGCACCAGGGCATCGAGGACTATCCGCTCAACCAGCGCGTCAACCGCCAAGGCCCGGACTTCCTGACATAATGCACTGCCTTGCTGGTCCCGATCCGAGCGGCAGCAATAGACCGGATAGTCGGCATGCGGGCCCGTGTAGCGCATGCTCATGCGCCGTCCACAACGACCGCAGACCGCAATTCCTTGTAACAAGGCTGCCCCCTTGCGCGGTACGCCAGAGTGTCCTGCCTCATAGCGGCAGACGTTATCTGCCAGTCGCCCCTGGTTGGCCATGAACTCCTCCCAGCTGATATAGCCTGGGTGAGCGGCGTGGAGGCAAACCGCCCAATCCGCGATCGCCACCTTGACCGTTCCCGTCAGCGATCCCGGCCGGCATCGGCTCGGATCCTTTTGCCGGCGGCCATAAACATAGGCCCCAGCATAGGCCGGATTCTGAAGGATATTAAGGACGCGTGCACTATCTGGCGCACGCCAGACGACCTCGTGTGGAGATGGTCCAAGCAGCGGCCGAACCGGCAAGGACAATCCATTCCTGTCCAGGTAACGCATCACACGGCGAGCGCTTTGCAGTTCCCGGAATTTGGCAAACACGAGATGAAAACGGGCCTGCACCTCCTCATCGGGATTGAGAATAATTGTGCCCGTTCGATCATAGGCGAGCCCGGCTGGCAGGGGCAGTCGCAGTTCGCCCCGCGCCGCCTTCTGGCGTTCCCCTTGGTGAAGCCGCATTCGAAGCTGATGTAACTCCGCCTCGCTCATGATGCCGGACAAGCCCAACAGCAGGCGGTCGTGGTAGGCGCGCGGGTCGTAAAGCCGTTCGCCATCCGCAATGACCACGCCGAACACCGAGCACAGTTCGAGAAGCTGATGCCAGTCCCGGTTATTGCGGGCCAAGCGAGAAGCGTCGAGACTCACCACAAGGCCGGCGTTGCCAAGGCCGATCTCGGCAATGAGCTTCTGGAAACCATGACGATCCACACCGCCAGCACCGGATTTGCCCAGGTCCTCGTCAATCACCTGGACGCGACCAAATGCTACATGAACATGCGACCGCTCTATCAGCCACAACTCTCTGAAACCGGAGCCGTCGCCTGATCAAAAGTGCGAAAGATTCTGGACAGTACCCTGGAAACGAGAAGGGCGGAATCGTATCGTCGGTCATGGCGGGCGTGGCGTTCGCGGTTGAGGTGATGGGGTTGGCTTCACAACCGAATCCTACGCCGCATCAGCGCTTTACACCACGCTCGCCAGCCTCTCAGGCGCCCTCTCGCGAATAAGACGGGCTAGACGTCTCCAACAATCAGCGTTAATAGTTGACGGGTCTTTTTGCGCCGACCGCCGGAGGAAAATTCGGCGGCGCTGGTCAGTCATGTCGCCTCCCTCACATTTGAGCGGCGCAAAGTTGACTTTGTTTGAGTTTCGAAAAGCTCCGTAAGGAGATCCGTTGCGGCACCTGCTCCGAGCAAACGAGTAGCATCCTCTGTGGCCGGATCGGCAAGCACGCTTCGCACGTCTTGCCCAGTATATTTGAGCGCGCTTTCAACAACTTCTACCGCGCTGTGATAACCTACACCGATCTGCATCGCGCAAGCGCCGGCAAGACGGGCGAGCCGTGCTACCCATTCTTCTGCACTAAAATGATCCTTTGGTTCCGCAGAGCCAAGGCCTGCATTGATCGCATTCCGATGCGCATCAAGGGCCGCAGTGTATAAGCCCTCGGCACGACCACACAGCATATCCCACATCATCAATACTTCAGCAGGGGAGCCCGACATATGGCCAACGAGGGGCTCCTGGACGTTCAAGAGCCGTGTTGCTTTGATATGCATCGGTCTCCAAGTGATCGGAGGAATTCGCATATGTTCAGGCACGCAAAGCTTTTCGTCAATTTCCCCGCCGAGGTCGTAGAGCCCACTTCGTATCGAAGAGGCGTCTATTTTCTTCCTTTCCTCCTTCTTCTTCGGCCCCACGACTCCCGTACCCGCGGAGACCTTTGCTACTCGCTTTAGTACTGCATCGGAGATCGCGGTGAGTTTTTCTTCAGCAATTAAGTCTGACAACCTACCAAGAAGTGCTTGCTTCTGCTCTGCAGACAATGGAAATGGTCCACTGCTCTTCTTAGAATCAACATAGAAAGCTCCGAGATCGCCTAAGAAGGAAATAAAGGCCGTTCGGTCTGTTGCGCTTGCACGGCTTACTTCGTATCGCGCATCATCAACCAATCGATCGAGGATCTCAATTAATACGTTCGGCGATTTGTCTGCAAGCAGACAACCCGATGATACTAAACGCGTCGACAATGCGCTTAATTCAACATCTGTCAATTTCATCACAATGCGGACGAGCTTGCCTGCTGCTTTAGCGATTTCCTGTCGAAGCACGTCTCCCGGATGATACAGAAGTTGTCTTGCTGCGAATGCCTGTTTCAAGGCCAATCTGTGAGCATCGCCTTTATTTGCAATATCCGCGGGATAGATGAACTCTACTCTCTCAAGACGCTCGAGTTCAGATTGTCCGCCGCCTGTATTCAGAGCTGGGAACGGTGGTGCCTGAGACCGATCAACCGATGACGAGGTTGTAGCATCACAAGAAGTTTCGTCTGGCTCGTTTTTAACTGGCGCAGTGTAGTGAGAGAGAGGTCGAGTTGGGCGGATGTGGTGCATGGGTAAGACCTAGTGTCGCGACTTGTGCGTTGCACCGGCGGCGATGTCACGTTACGGCAACGATATCGACGCTGCTGATGGGGGTTCTATCGACTGTCTAGCTGGCGCTTGTCGCAAGCCCTCACTCAGCAATGGCAGATGGCCAATGAGGGTGCTCTGCCGCGACGTCCGGGACAAATAGTTTGTCGTTATGAAGGGATATTGCGTAAGCGGAGCTTTTCTCCCATTTGATTGACTGGTTTCGCTTCGGCTTTCGCTCTGCGATCCTTGGCTTGTCAGAGAGCCGAGAGGAGACTGAAGGCGATGGAACAATCGGGGGAGGAAGCCGAAGCTGATGGCTTTGTGGGGAAGCTTACGCGCCGGACGCGTTCTGGAGGCCGGTTATGGTCTGCGGAGATCAAGGGGCGCGCTGTTTTCGAGAGCATGAAGCCCGACGCCCGGGTATGTGATGTCGCACGGCGTTATGGTGTGAAGGCCCAGCAGTTGACGACGTGGCGCAGATTGGCGCGTGCTGGCCGGCTCGCATTGGTCACGGACGACGCGGCGGATTTCGTGTCGATCGAGCTGAGCGATCCAGTGGCGTCAGGCAAGAGCGAGGGGCCCGTCGAGATTACGATTGGCAAGGTTTCGGTCCGCCTGGATGCGGACGTGTCGGCGGTGCGGATCGCGGAGATCGTGACTGCGATCGAGCGCGGCGCATGATCATTCCGGCGCAGGGACTGCGGATTGTGCTTGCTGTGCGTCCTGTTGACTTCCGGTGCGGGCACGACGCGCTGGCCGGTCTTGTGCAAAACACGCTTGGGCTCGATCCGCATTCGGGCCTGATCGTGGTTTTTCGTTCGAAGCGCGCCGACCGGCTGAAGATTTTGCTATGGGACGGCACGGGCCTCGTTTTGGTCTACAAGCGCCTTGGCCGCGATGGTCGTTTCGAGTGGCCGCAGATCAGCGACGGCGTCATGCATCTGACGCGCGTGCAGTTCGAAGCGCTGTTCGATCACCCATGTTGATGCCCCTCCTTGTTAGGCTGACAGATTCTTAGATCAAGTTGCGCGATGACGTGGTTTCGAAGGTCTCCGATGGCGTGAAGAACGGATGGTGTATTCGGGAAGAGATAGGCGCCGCTGGGCTGGCGATCAATTAGCAAACGCTTGGTTCGGATCTGAACATAGAGCCAGTTTACTGGAATCTCGAGCCTTCGGGCCAGTTCGGGCGGGCTGAGGTATGAGTCGTCATGCTCCCATCGGCTGCGCTGGGCAGTTACCTTGATGGCGGCGGCACGACGGAGCCGCCCAACGGTGATAGGCAGCACCTTATCGGCGCAACGGGGAGAGCGGTGACCTTCCCGAGTAAGGATTGTGGCGATCTTGTCGTCTGGGACGCCGTCGCGAGCGAGCGTCAGAAGGCGTTCCCGCATCTCTGTGCCTCGCGTCAATCTGGTGACGGAGTTGACGCTCATCTTCACTTCGAGCTCCGTCACGGCGCCTCCCCGCCAGACGATCCTAGCCAGGGCCAAGTCGCGCTCACCGCGGTCGAGAACGACCTTTTCGATGAGACATCGCAACAACGCCTTGCGATGCGCATCCGAGATAGTCTCGTCACCCCATATCTGCGGGAGGCGGCCGGTGAGGCTGATGACCTTGTCGTTGAGCTCCTTGCTTATGGCCACTTGTGTGATGGCTTTGGGCGGCGTCTGTCGGGCAAGCGCCTCTTCGGCGGCGCGCACGTCGTTTAGCGCCGCTTCCCATCGACGCTCGAGTTCCGAGGCGACCAACCGATTATCTGGATCAGCTCGGTTGAACTGCCGTTCGGCGAGCGCCGCCGTGTATCGCTTGCGCTCGAGCTCTCGTTCTGCACTGGAGCGTAGCGCATTGTTCGTCTGCTGCTGCACCCGGCGGGAGCGCGACAAGGCATCGAGTTCGGCCGGCGCTAGTGCGGTTAGGAATGCGTCGCCAACGGCTGCATCGATATGGGCGGCGCGGATGTGTTGGCAGGTTGGCTGACCTTCCTGGGTACGCAGGTGATTGCATACATATTCGCCGCCGCCCTTGTAGCGGACGTACATCTTATGGCCACATCGTGCGCACCAGGCAATGCCGTGGAGCAGGAGCTCGCCATTGCGAGGCGCGCCGCGGGTTTTGATGCGCATGTATTCGGCTCGGTTATCTCTGATGACGGATCGGATTTTTTCATAAATTGGCCAGTCGATATAGGCTGGATATCGATCTTTAACGACGATCCGCCACTCCTCCATCGGCCGCGGAGCCTTTTGTGGCAGGGCCCCCTCCCGCTTCGGCGGCCGGAAGCGGGTTCGTCCATAGACAAAGGCGCCCGCGTATGCGGGGTTCTTCAAGATCGCCGCGACGGCAGCCAGCGTCGCGCGCGTCCAGCACAAATCGCCATATCGATCACGACGCGGCAGTTCCAGGTCACGCTCGTTCAACGCTCGCATGACCTTGGCAACGCTGCGCAGCTGCAGGAATAACTGGAAGACGAGACCGAGCCGCCCTTGCACGGCCATGTCGGGATCCTTAACGACCACACCGCTCGGGTCCCGCATCAGCCCGATTGGCAGCATAACCGCAAGTTCGCCGCGTTCGGCTTTGGCCAGCAGGCCGGCGGTCAGCCGGCTGCGGATCGTATGTAGCTCAAGCTCGGAGATCGAACCCTTCAGCCCGAGAAGCAACCGTCCGTTGGGAGTGCCCGGATCATAGACACCATCGCGGTCGGCGATCAGGCAGCCACGTAGACCACAGATATCCAGGAGCGGATACCAGTCGGTACAATTACGCGCCAAGCGGGTCACGTCGATCGACAGGATGAGTCCCACTTCACTCAGGCCAACACGGCCAACGAGTTCCTTGAAGCCGTTACGCTGTGCTATAGACGCGCCGCTCAACCCGAGATCGGCATCAATCACGTCGATGGCCGCCTCACGCCATCCGAGTTCGCGGGCGCGCTGGCGAAGCGCGTATTGAAGGCGCAGGCTCTCCTGATTGCTTACGACCTGATGGGGCGTCGACTGCCGGATGTAGACTACGGCTTTGCGCGCCAAGTGGCTTGGTGTGACCAGCTCGGACTTCATGAGGGATCTCCGCCAAAATTGCGGCGACGTCTTCGACGATCTGGCGTCGGAGCGCGGGCGTCAGCGTCGACCAAAGATCGGCTGGATCCATGCTCATGTGCGTCGGGACAATCCGCTGTCGATAAAAGCTCGAGTAGAGCCTCCATACTCAGCTTAATCTGATTTGCCTCTTGCTCATAATATTCGATTGCGGTTGCTTGAATCAGAAGACTGCTTCCTGCGCGATACTCAACTTCATACGAAGCGGGAATGCCTCGGCCTCGCTGACCGATCTTCCTAATCACTCGATATGAGCGCCCCCACAAAGGATGGTGGGGGTCCCGAACCTCGACCACCTCCGGAAATGATTCGTCAGACTCACTATCAGGGACATTCCTCAATCCCCTCGTTTGAAGGGCTGAACTGGAAGCGAGTGGGCGAACGGATTGTCGCGACGCCAGCTGCGGCGAACTGACTCAGACCCGACAACCTGTTTCGCGCGGGGCTTTGGGATGATAGCTTGCGGATGTGCCGCCGTCCCCCTTTGATCCCGCCCGTCTTGCAGCGCTGCCCGCCGATTTGCGCGCGCTCTTCCGCGCGCAGGAAGCGATGATTGAAGCCGAGCGTCGTCGCGCAGACGATGAATGCTCGGCGCGCCTTCATGTCGAGAGTGAACTGGCTGCGTCCAAAGAGAGCGTCGAACGCCTCGAACTGCTCGTGAAGGAGTACGAGCGCGCACGTTTCGGTAAACGCTCGGAGAAGCTTACGATTACCCACATTTCTGAGTCAGAGTGTCGCTCCCGTTGCGATATCGATGAATCGCGATAATCCGCGCCACATGATCAGATTCCCTGGTGGCGGATCGTTGGCGCGGGCGAGATAGCCGCCGAGCCTGGCGATCTTGATGAGATAATGCGACAATGTCTTTCGTTGTGTGCTGGCTGGATTCTTGTCTTTGACGAGCCGATCAAGCAATTGGATTTCAGCTTTGGTCAGCACAAATTCCGGTGAGGCATTTGGCGCTGAACGATTAAGCATCGTCATCCAAAAAATGCGCCAGCTCACAATGCAAAATACCGAGATCAGATTCGTCAATCGCTGAGCAGTCCGCAGTTGCGAGTCCTCTGCCCGACAGCCGGATTTGAGTATCTTGTGGAAGACCTCGATCTTCCATCGCAGAGAATACCATTCGAGTTTCTCGATCGCATCCCCGCGCGATTGCACCGGAAGATCGGTCAGGAGTTTCCATTCAATCTTCTTTCTGTTCTTTGGCGATCCTCTTTCATCAGCGTGGATCACTGTCAAAGTCAAAGCTGGATACCGCGACTGCTTGCCTATCGGTGGCAGAATACGGATTTTACGATACCGGATTTCTAGAACAGCCTGGTCTGGATTGCCCTTGCTATCCCGGACTTCGATCCGGTGGAGACCTTTGACCTCGACCTCGTCCATTATCGTTGCAACGGTATGATCGCCATCGCCTGCCAGGCGATTGACACAGGTCCTTACCAAGAAATGCGTTCCAACCTCTTGGGCGGCGCAAAACAATTCATAAATATCGGCCTCACGATCACCGATATGGATGCACTGCGATGGCTTGTCGAAAAGCTCCGTGGATTGCTTGAGGTTCTCCAGCCACCGAATGCTCTCCTTGGTTTCAATGGGGATCCGTGTCAGGTTGACCTCGCGCCTGAGTGCCGCGACCCCTCTGAATTTCTTTCTGGTCCAAAATTTCACGGCGCTGAGCCCGAGCGGAAGGCCCTCGAGGGTCACCGCAAGGCTCGAATGCATCAATATTCCGCATGTCGTGTACGTTTGGGGTTTTCCGTCCAATCTTCGAGAGTTGTTCTTGGGGATGCGCTTAATCATCCCGATCAGATCCGGGCGCTCCCTTTGATAGGTGAATTCGGTCGTATCATGCAGGACAAGAACAGGCCCTTTCGCAGCCGCGATACGTTCCCGCGTCGATTTAAAATGACCAGATAGGATATCGGCCTCGCTTACTCGTTCATTGGAGAAGAAACGATAGGCCGCCTTAGTATTCGCCCAGTCTTGGCAAACAGAGCTGGCCCCGCAAATTCGGACAGTAGCTTGAGTGGATTTTCTGCCTGACAGCGGCGAGGATTCTTGCTGCGAATCAGGAGCGAAGATGACGAAGAAGAGCCGCCGGACGCATTCTCCGGCATTCAAGGCGAAGGTTGCTTTGGCTGCGGTCAAAGGAGACAAGACACTGGCGGAGCTGGCGCAACTGTTTGATGTTCATCCGAACCAGATCACGATCTGGAAAAACCAGCTCCTGGAAGGCGCCGCCGGCGTGTTTGGGCATGACAAGACATCGGCCGAGACGCCGGTCGATTTGAAGGCGTTACATGCCAAGATCGGCGAGCTGGCGTTGGAAAACGATTTTTTGTCCGGCGCGCTCACCAAGGCGGGCCTGCTGAGCGCAAAGCGATGATCGACCGCGATCATGATCTTTCTATCGTGCGCCAGGCGAAGGTCCTGAAGCTGGCTCGCAGCACGGTCTACTATGAACCTCGGCCAGTTTCGGCCGAGGACCTTGCCTTGATGCGTCGGCTCGATGAGCTGCATCTCGATTATCCCTTCGCGGGAGCGCGTATGCTGCGATCGTTGCTGCGGCGGGAGGGCGTATACGCCGGTCGCCGCCACATCGCGACGCTGATGAAGCGCATGGGGATCGAGGCGGTCTATCGTCGCCCGAACACGAGCAAGCCGGCTCCGGGTCACAAGATCTACCCGTACCTGTTGCGCGGATTGAAGATCGAGCGGCCCGACCATGCGTGGGCAATGGACATCACCTACATTCCGATGCGGCGTGGCTTCGTCTATCTCGCGGCGGTCGTCGATGTGTTCAGCCGACGGGTCCTGGCCCATCGCGTCTCGATCACAATGGAGGCGGCCTTCTGCGTCGAAGCGGTCCAGGAGGCGTTGGCGAAGCACGGCAGGCCCGAGATTTTCAACACGGATCAGGGCAGCCAGTTCACCAGCCTCGAGTTCACCGATGTGCTGCTGGACGCGAAGATCGCCATCAGCATGGACGGCAAGGGCGCCTGGCGCGACAACGTGTTTGTCGAGCGGCTCTGGCGCACGGTCAAATACGAAGAAGTTTATCTCCGCGCCTACGACAGCGTGTCCGAGGCGCGAGCGTCAATTGCCAAGTATCTGGCCTTCTACAATCAGGGACGCCCTCACTCGAGCCTTGACGGGCGCACGCCCGACGAGGCTTACTTCGGCACGCAAGCTATGGTGATGGCCGCATGACCGTCGCCGACGGTTTTGTCGTCGCTCTGGTCGGGCTACGCCCTCCCGACGCAACGACAAAACCGTAAAGCCCCGCGTTCAGCATAACCCGGCAGGAATCCACTTAAATCCAGCGGGGCGCTGTCCAAACAACCGGGGCCAGCTCTGTCTATCTCTCCAATGTCCTGCCAAAACTTGGCCTCACAAACGACGTCTCCGTTGGGGCGTCAGGTGGCGGCCGAGATCGGGGGCCAGCGATTCGAACTTCTCTCGCAGCTCCTCAGTCAAAGCCCGCGCATCGGCGCCACTCTCAACCACCCGAGGATTCAGCAACACCAAGAGCTCGGTTCGGTCCTTGGCGTGCTCCGTGCTGCCGAATAGAGACCCCACCAAGGGAATGTCCTTCAGCACGGGAGCCCCGGAATCCATCCCGTTGGTACTATCCTGCATTAAGCCGCCTATCGCGATCGTATCACCGCTTCGCGTCGACACGGTGCTCTTGAGGCGGCGTACCGAAATGATCGGGGATTGGACGTTGGTCAGTGTGTTCTTGTTCGCGGTACTGACCTCCTGAAAGGTGTCAAGCGTCACGCTACCCCCGACGCCGATGCGAGGTGTTACAGCCAAAATGACCCCCGTGTCGCGTAGTTCGACGTCACTCACGATTGATGAACTCTGGCTTAGCGTGGATTGTGCGGATCGCGCGAGAATCGGAACCTGATCGCCCACTTCAATTGTCGCGGTTTGGTTGTCAACTGTCAGAATACGTGGCGCCGATACAACCTTGACATCCCCGACGCCACGTAGCGCGTGCAGCACAACGTTGACGCCCTTATTTGGAAACAAATAGGATAAACCACCTTGTGGAACGGCATCCAAATCCAGGGAGGAGAGAAGATAGTCAACGCCGTATCGCAGATGATCACTCAACCGCACCTCTGCGACAATGGCCTGGATCAGGACCTGCCGCGGCTTGACGTCGAGCTGATGAACTGCGGCTTCGATGATTTTGTCGTCCTGCGGCGTTGCCAAGATGACAAGTGCATTTTGGCTCGGATCTGGCTGGATCCGCACCGGTGCCGACAGGCCGAGACTGACTGCGGAGGCCACCGCATCGTCCTTTGCTTGCGTTGTCGACGCGGCGGCATCTGATCTTTCGTCCAGCAGGCCGGGAGCGTTCAGTGGCAGACTCGAACGATCGGATGCGCTTCCGATTGACAACTTTCCAAACTCCCTCGCGGGCTGCGCGCGAGGTTCGGCACTGGATGGCTGAGCACCAAAGACTCGTGCGAGCACCTGCGCCACTTCCGTAGCCCGTCGATACCGAAGCGGACGCACGTGAATGTTTGCCGCCGCCTCCGAGGTCTTATCCAGCTTGGCGATGATCCGACGAACTTGCTGAAGTAGCGCAGAATCATCCGCTACCACCAGAATGCCGTTCAGCCGCTCGAGCGGCGCAAGCCGAACGCGAGCTCTGCCCTGGCCATTCTGGTTGAACAAGAAATTGAGTTCTCGCTCTACCGCGGCCGGACTCGCCTGAGCCAGGGTATACAGCGCAAACGATTTGTGAGCCATAGCATCGGTGTCAAGCAAGTCGATGAGTTCGCGCGCGGAACTGACCGAGCTGGGCGGCCCACTGATGGCAATACCTTGTTCTCCCGGCGCGGGTGTCAGGTGCACGCTGTCCTCGACGTTTGGTCGGATGACCTTGATCACGTCAACTGGATTGACATAACGAACGGGAATCACTTGAACATCTGTTCGTACTCCGCCGGCGAGGTCGACCAAGCGCCCCACCCGAACTCCGCGGTCAATCACGGCCAATCCATAGCCGTACGGTGCCAGCGCTTGGTCGAGCAATCGCGGCACATCACTCGCGGGGACTTGGCCGGAGGTCCGAAGTGTCATTTTTCCCCCAACGCCCGGATCGATGATGACAGGCATGCTCACAATGTCGCCCATGACGTCATTCACAACTTGCCGAATATCGGCATTGGCGTAGTCGAGGCTCACGCGGGTGCTATTGGAGGTGACCGGCAGCCGCCGCTCCACCGAGGCGGTGACCCGCTGGGTTGGCGGCTGTGCCAGCAGTTCAAAGCTACTTGCATGCGGTTTCCCCGCCGAGAGGGAGAGCTCCGGCGCTCGCCAGCTGACGCTTGGCGAAGCCAGCAGAATACCACGTTCAGCAATCGGGTCGGAGCCGGCACATCGGGTGAGCAGTAGACAAACGAGGGTTCGGAAAATCTTGCTAGACATTTAGGAAGCGGCGTTCCCGCGAAGAATGCGCATCCATTCAGTTTCCATCCACTGCCGCACCTGCGCTCTTAACTTTAAGATAGTCGGGCAGAACAGGGCCATGCCTCGCTTATTATTGCCATCTCTTAACGAAAGTTGCCGATAATCATCTCCTTGATCTTTTGATCCCTCGAAAGAAGGTTGGACATCAGTGCAGCAACGTCATTGTGCTTACCCAGCAACCCCTGCAGGTGAATCATCGCCATCTCTCCTTCGCTGTTGGCGCCATCAATCGACGCCTTAAGATTATTGATGGCAGCATCGAACTGAGACTGCACACCCCTCTTGCCGCCAGTTTGCGTGTCGGGGCTTGGGAACGGCGACCGCGCGCCGCGCTTTGCAAAATGCTCGTTAAGCTTTTCGAGCGTTGTTTTAGTTGCCTCGATGGGGATGCCTTTTTCGCGCATCCATTCAAACACATGCTGGGTCGTGCCTTGCGAATCGACGAAAGTGCCGTAATCCTTAGCTGCCTTTTCATCGGTCGGCCGATTGGTCCTCAGGACGGACAATGCCTTATTCATATCTTTTAGCAAATTGTTTCGCGCTTGCATATCGTCGTATGCGGACCGGATTAGATCCTGGTAGATGCCATACCGTTCCATCAGAACCAGCACCATGATCGAGCACAAAGACAGGCCACCCGGGAGAACATTTCCTACGCTGTTGGCCGACGTATAGGGCTGGTATCCAGACATTGCATTGATCATCTTACGCCATTCTCAAAGTTCAGACGTTTTCGTCGAACGTGCATTGCACTCAAGCCATATTGACGATCTTGCTTCTCGCCTCGGTATCGGCACGACGAATTTCATCAAGCTTGCCCAGAAAGTCCTGAATCACGGTCTCATAGCTCGCCATGAATTCACTCTCGTCCTCCATCTGCGCCCGCGCCTTGGTGCCGTCCGCCTCCAGCTTCGCCTTCTCCTCCTGGTAGTGCGTCGCCGCCATGTTCAGGCCGGCTCCCAAAAGCTTAAAGGCTTCTGTTGCGATTGTGCCCAGGCCATTCCATTTCATCGACGCCTGCTGGGCTGCTGTCTGTGCCTGGACAACGCGAGTAAACTCAAGGGGGTCCGTCGTGCTATCGGGCGCGTCCAGCCTAAGCGGGGCGCCAAGTGTATTGTCTCTGCTCGATGATGTGCTCCAGTCCAGACCTGTTGTCTCGATGTTGTCCTCCGAGGACCGTGCCTCGCGCTCCGGTGCTTGGGTAAGTTGCGCTTTGCCGTGAGGCTTGTCGTCGAGCTTCGGCTCGCCTTCCGGTTTGTCAAAGCGCTGCGCTCGACCTGTAGGGCTGTTCGGGGCTGGCGTCTCCAAACCAGACTTCGGAAGCGGCGTCTGGATCTTGGCCTTGTACAGCTCATCGAAGCGCGCCTGAAACTGGCGAGCGCCCTTGAGGTTCACGCCGGCGCCTAACATGGCGCCGCCAGAGGTGGCTATTGCGCCAAACAACTGGCATAGCCCTGAATTGCGAAGCGCCTTGGCCGCAGCTTCCTGCGCAGCGATCTCGACGTTAAGCGCAGCCGACCGGTCTGACCTCGCCGCCTTGCGGAACTCCGCATTGAGCCGAACGATGAGCGCGGCGACCGCTGATATGTCGTTCCCTGTAGCAAAGTCCTTCAGCTTGGCCTGGACGTTCGAAAGCTTCTGGATCTCTACGTCCGCGAGATCCGGTGCACCAACTGATCCCCAACCCGGCGCCCTCTCAACGCGATCCGCAAGAGGGCGTGTGATCTCGCCTTCTGGCACGTTCCTGCCGGCGACCGTAGCAGAGATCGGCAGCCACGGAAGTTGTTGATGCGCGGCAGCATCCAAGAGGTCGTACCCGCCAACGGTCCTTTCACGTTCGATTTTAACTACCATCGCTACGTTCCTTAAATTCGACAACTGACCTTGAGCAGTGTGTCAACCAAAATGCCTTATGAGATTGGCGTTGGCGTCACTCTGACTCTCAATCGCCTCGGCAACCTTCTGTGTGGTCATCGTCCTGTCGAGAAGCAATTGCCTGATGAAGTCCATCTCATCGCCTTGCAGCTGTCTCAATCTTGCAATGCGGCTGCTAATTTCAAGCGTTTCCGCCTGGGCGTCCGTTGCCTCCTTCTGCTGGACGCCATTGGCGATGCTGGCGGCAGCCGCGCCCACCGAGGCCACTGCTTCGCCGACCAGAGCCGCCGTCGAAACCCTCTGTCCGATCTGAACAGCCTTGACAGAGATAGACGGTACCAAGGCGGTGATGCGCAATCCAGCAGTTCCATTAGCAAAACCAGCGCCGACCGTTAGCACCGAGATGGCGAATATGATGCCAATCGTAATGACCATGCCCAAGGTTCTGGCCTTGCCGCCCTCGATTCCGTCTTTCTCGAGACTCTTCACAATTGCCGCGGTCATCTTATCGATGACCCCCGTCTCGGCGAGAGTCGCTACTCCAACGTTCACTGCCGCCGCCATGACAGCAAGAGTTCCACCAGTGGCAACGGCAGCCAGGACCGACAATCCAACCGCCAGCCACCCGAAGAACTTCATGATGCCGGAGCTCTTCTTTGCTTCTGCCGATCTTTTTGCCGCTTCAATGATGCTTTTAGAGATTTTCTCGTGCAACTGCCTTTGCTGCTCTCCCCAGTGTCGCGCGTCCTCTATTCCGGCTGCGAGCTGTCCATCCGTCATCTTGGTCTTTAGAGCCAGAAACTTGGTAAGGAGGTCAATCGCATCGAACGCACGTGGTGCCGCTAAGCTTGGAATCGCACCTGACGCAACAGGCTCTCCGGAAACCGATTGCGGCAGCAGGTTGGCGTCGGTCTTGCGGCCATTGCTCGAAAGACCGATGGCGGAGGCACTGAAAGGCAGCGTCCCGACTTCCGGGAGTGTTTTGCTCGTAAACGCCCTCATGTTCACTCTATCCATGGTTGGACCCCACTTGGGATTTGAGGCAGTTTAGCATCATCAGCCCACGCCCGGCCAAAGCCTTGTGTTCGGGCCTTCCGACACTCAGCGCCAAGGCATTCTCGAGTGCGGTGATGGCCGCTGCGGGATGATCGAGTTTGATGAAGCATTCCGCAGCACGAAGCGGTATCTGCGGGTCCTCGCCATTCAGGAGCCCGGCCAACCGATAGGCGTGCATGGCGTTTTCTGGGTCCCCAAGCATCTGACTACTAGCAGCCAGACCAAACCAAAATCGTGCGTCAATGTGCCGGTGTAAGCACAAGAAGCGAAAAAAATTCCGCGCCTCTTCGTACTTGCCGCAAGAATAGTAGCGATGGCCAAACACATATAGAGCCTCAAGCTCATCATCCGTGATCCCAATGACGCTAGCTAGGTCAGCGCGCCCCGTCGTGAAGTCGATGGCGAGCTGTGCCAGCCGCTCAGTGTCTGTCGCATCCCCACCATTCAACAGGTCACCATCCGTCATCCTCATCATGTCACACTCTTCGTAGAGAGGGCTTGGTGCTTGGGACATGCGACATTGACTCGGGGGCCGGCAGGATGTGACTGAGGGCCGCCAGTTCGTCCGCATACGCCCTTTGAAACGCTTCATCCTGATCGCCGACAAATGCAGAAATTGAAGCGGCACTCATAGTGCTGTCGCCCAAAGGGCAGGCGCAACGGCCAAGCTGTTCGCGAGCCCGCGTCAAGAGACTATCCATCTGTGCGATGGTCTGTCGCGCAGCCTCCATCGTATCATCGAGGTTCATTGACCCTCCCAGACGAGCACAGCGGGATTCGAAGCCGCTATCGCCGCCAGCCCCGCTCAAGGGGCCACGACCTGCTCTCGGAAACGGCGGCTCAAGGCCACCGACAGGCATCGTCTCCCGATGATAAGGTGTGCCAGAATCCCCTTCCTCCTCACGATGAGGGGTTCCCGCAATTGGCCAAATGGCATTCCTCCGTGTCCCGGTTGGATCAACAACGCGTGTTACTACTAGAGGCGGCGCACGGCGCAAAATACTCGATCGCTATGAAGGCATAGGCGCCCGTGATGGATCGGTGCGTCCTTGTGCGAGCGCACCAGACGGCAGCTCTAACCCAGAAGCACGTGTCGTTGCGCCAAACGAAGCGTTCGGTATGAGATTGTCGCCGAGCCGCGCGCATTTTCGGCCTTAAGCAGGTAACGATACAGATCGCATTAGCGGCCGATTGGGTTCCGCAGTCGCCTTGGACGAAACGCCAGCAAGCAGCTCACACTTTTGTGCCGGACCGAGCGGTCGACGGTAAACGGTACGAGAGGCCCACGGAGCCACGGACTTGGTGCGGACGGCCTACGCACCGCGCTTGAAGCGTATAGGCATCCAGAACTGCCGGAGGGCCTCGACGGTTGCTGGAATGTTGCGCCAGGCGTTTTGGATGATGGGCTGCGTTCCCAGCGTGCGCCGGGCCGGGGGTAGCAAGGGTCGACCGGCGTCGTCGATGCAATGGACCAAGATCGGCCGCAGCATAAGGTGTTCGGTTCCATTCGGGGGGAGAAGCCGCGACCAGACGAGAAGCCGAAGCTTCATGACGGCGTAGAAGCCCATGCACCAGGGCTGCGGGTCGACTTCGCCGTCCGGTGATCGCACGAACAGCGGCTCGAAGCTCTCCGGTCTCGTCGACAGCGTCTCGCTGATAGCGTTGTCGCGCATCAGCGTGGCGGCGATTGCCGAGAACTCCTCGGTGTCGTGATTGAAGGCGTCGGGATCTACGCCGAGGAGCGGGCACACCCATTCCTCGGACGCCATCGAGACCGGCCCGGCGACGACCGCGGCCACCGCGCCATCGAGCATGGAGAGCGACGTCGCCCGCGGATGCCGAAGCGTCGGCGACCTGGCGCGCTTGCTGATCCATTGCCCGAGCCGTTCGAACGACATGGCATAGTCCGCCATCGTCGTCTTGCGTGCTTTTCGCGTTCCCCGCCCTTGCTTCGGCTTCGTCATGCCACGGCCCGCTTTTCGGCTTCGCGTGCGGCCTTCCAGTTCCAGGCCAGAAGTTCGTGAAGCTGGTTGGTCTTCGTGGCGCCGCTCACCATGCGATCGAGAACGTCGACGAGATACGCCTCGGGGTCGAGGCCATTCAATTTCGCTGTGTTAAGAAGCGAAGCGAGTATCGCCCAGGTCTCGCCCCCGCCTTCGTCACCACTGAACAACGAGTTCTTTTTTCCGATCGCAATTGGCCTGATCGATCGTTCGACCGTGTTGGTGTCCGGCTCGAGCCGCCCGTCATCCAGGAACGTCGTCAGGCCCTGCCAGCGTTCGAGCATGTAGTCGATCGCCTTGATGAGCGTCGAGCGGCGGGAGATCCCGTCCTTCACCGCGATCAGACGGGCCCTCAACGCCTCCATCAGCGGCTTCGTCTCGGCCTGTCGCGTCGCGCGGCGTTCCCCAGCATCGAGACCGCGGATCCTCTCCTCGATCGCGTAGACGGCCGCAATGCGCTCGATGACCTCCGCGGCGAAGGGTGAGTTCGTCGTCTTGTGCACCCTCACGAAGTTGCGGCGCGCGTGAACGAGACAATACGCCAGCTGGATCTGGCCCGACATCATCGCATCGCCCGCCAGCGAGGCGTAGGCGGCATAGCCGTCGACCTGCAGCACGCCTTCGAAGCCGGCTAACTGCGCCACGATCTCCTTTTTGCCGCGACCACCTGCGAACACGTAGGCGACCGCCGGCGGCGCCGGCCCCTTCCACGCCCGATCGTCCGTCGCGTGCGCCCAGAACTGGCAGATCCTCGTGCGGCCGCGTCCCGGATCGAGCACTGGCATCGGCGTCTCGTCGCAGAACAGCCGCTCGAAGCCGTGCATAGTCTTCAGTTGCAGATCGTAGAGGCCCCTGACCAGCCACGCCGCGCTCCCCATCCAGCGCGCCAGCGTCTGACGGTCGACGACGACACCCTGACCCGCCAGGATCTGCGTCTGGCGATAGAGCGTCGATTGCCAGGCATATTTGGCCGCGGCGATATGCGCGATCAGCGCCGTCGTTGCCATGCCGCCCTCGACGAGCCGCGCCGGTGCCGGGGCCTGGACAATCGGGCCCTCACAGGAGCGGCAGGCGTATTTTGGACGGATCGTGCGGAGCACACGCAGCCACGCGGGAACCCGATCGAGCGCTTCGCTGCTCTCCTCGCCGATCCGATGCATCTGACCCGTGCAGCACGGGCACAGCGTGGACGCCGGCTCGATCACCCGCTCGACCCGAGGCAGATGCGCCGGCAGCGCGCCGATGTTGCGCTTCGCTTTGCGCCGCTCCGGCCGCGGCGCGTCCGGTTTGTCGTCATTGGCCGGGAGCTGTGAGCCGGCGGTCCGTATCAAACGCGATCTGTTCGGCGCAGACGATCGCCGCGCGCTCCGATCGTGCGCCGAAGATCAGGCTCTTCAACGTGGCGATCTCTGCGCGCAGATCATCGTTCTCGCCTTCGAAAGCCAGCACCATCTCGGCAAGAGCCGCAGGGTCAGGGGGGAGATCTTCGGGGCGAAGCGCCATATCGCAGAGCTACACGAACGCACTCGCAATCGCCAGCAAAACAAGACGCTTCAGGCAACCTTCGTCGAGAGCTGGCCCCGCAAATTCGGACAGTAGCTTGAGTGGATTTTCTGCCTGACAGCGGCGAGGATTCTTGCTGCGAATCAGGAGCGAAGATGACGAAGAAGAGCCGCCGGACGCATTCTCCGGCATTCAAGGCGAAGGTTGCTTTGGCTGCGGTCAAAGGCGACAAGACACTGGCGGAGCTGGCGCAGCTGTTTGATGTTCATCCGAACCAGATCACGATCTGGAAAAACCAGCTCCTGGAAGGCGCCGCCGGCGTGTTTGGGCATGACAAGACATCGGCCGAGACGCCGGTCGATTTGAAGGCGTTACATGCCAAGATCGGCGAGCTGGCGTTGGAAAACGATTTTTTGTCCGGCGCGCTCACCAAGGCGGGCCTGCTGAGCGCAAAGCGATGATCGACCGCGATCATGATCTTTCTATCGTGCGCCAGGCGAAGGTCCTGAAGCTGGCTCGCAGCACGGTCTACTATGAACCTCGGCCAGTTTCGGCCGAGGACCTTGCCTTGATGCGTCGGCTCGATGAGCTGCATCTCGATTATCCCTTCGCGGGAGCGCGTATGCTGCGATCGTTGCTGCGGCGGGAGGGCGTATACGCCGGTCGCCGCCACATCGCGACGCTGATGAAGCGCATGCGGATCGAGGCGGTCTATCGTCGCCCGAACACGAGCAAGCCGGCTCCGGGTCACAAGATCTACCCGTACCTGTTGCGCGGATTGAAGATCGAGCGGCCCGACCATGCGTGGGCAATGGACATCACCTACATTCCGATGCGGCGTGGCTTCGTCTATCTCGCGGCGGTCGTCGATGTGTTCAGCCGACGGGTCCTGGCCCATCGCGTCTCGATCACAATGGAGGCGGCCTTCTGCGTCGAAGCGGTCCAGGAGGCGTTGGCGAAGCACGGCAGGCCCGAGATTTTCAACACGGATCAGGGCAGCCAGTTCACCAGCCTCGAGTTCACCGATGTGCTGCTGGACGCGAAGATCGCCATCAGCATGGACGGCAAGGGCGCCTGGCGCGACAACGTGTTTGTCGAGCGGCTCTGGCGCACGGTCAAATACGAAGAAGTTTATCTCCGCGCCTACGACAGCGTGTCCGAGGCGCGAGCGTCAATTGCCAAGTATCTGGCCTTCTACAATCAGGGACGCCCTCACTCGAGCCTTGACGGGCGCACGCCCGACGAGGCTTACTTCGGCACGCAAGCTATGGTGATGGCCGCATGACCGTCGCCGACGGTTTTGTCGTCGCTCTGGTCGGGCTACGCCCTCCCGACGCAACGACAAAACCGTAAAGCCCCGCGTTCAGCATAACCCGGCAGGAATCCACTTAAATCCAGCGGGGCGCTGTCCAAACAACCGGGGCCAGCTCTGTCGGCCGCTTCGTCACCTTCGGGACCACACGCGACCACTCCGCAAGACCTTCAATCAGCATCGCCAGTTGCGCCCCCGTCACCGGCATCGTACCCTCGCGAACAGGTGGCCAGGCAAAGCCCCCATTCTCCAGCCACTTCGTCGCTAGAACCATTCCCGAGCCGTCAAAAACCAGTAGCTTCAAACGATCCGATCGCTTCGATCGGAAGACATAAACGTCACCGCTGTAGGGCTTGCCGCCTAATCCCTCCGCTACCAGCGCGACAAGGCCATGAACGCCTTTACGAAAGTCAATCGGCTGCGTCGCGACGAACACACGGACCATTGGACCGAAAGAGATCATCGCGTCGATCTCACCGCCGCCAGCACGCGCTCCAGCGTCGCGGCGTCGACGCCGACGGGCACGCGCACCGTCGCGCCCGCGATCATCACCTCGATCCGCTCGGCCGGATCCGTCAGAACATGCGCCTTATCGATCGCGTTCGGCTGCGCCTCGACGGCGGCCTCGAGCCTGACTTGCACGAACTGCGGCGCTTCGCTCGACGCGAGCCGCGCCTGGCGCCGCCACACACTGAGCAGTCCCCGGTTCACCCCGTTGCGTCGAGCCACCTCGGAAATGCTCGTCTCCGGATCGGCACTCTCGGCCACGATCCGCGCCTTCTCCGCATCGCTCCAACTGCGCCGTCGCCTCTCCCCTGTGATCACCTCGATCCGCTGATAGGAGGCGGCATTATGCCCGTCTTGATGTCTGTCTTGATGCATGGAACGAGCGTCCCTCGCGTTGTCAAATCCACGCGCGAGTCTCGCTCATCCCGTCCACCTAAACGAGGTGGGGTCGTCGTACCGCTATCGGTCGACGGAGGGCATACCCACTATCCATAGGCAACCGTTATGACTCCATGCCCGTATTGTATTGGCGCCAAGCGGAAGGCCGCACTAGACGATTGTTAGAAGCCATCGCTTGCAGCGGGCAACGCCGCTCGGCAGACGGTCTTGTCGAGTGCTACTGGCCGTGGTCAGCGGTATTGGATGTGGTGGCGGGATGGGTGCTTGGCCGCGGGGGTGCGAGCGCGCGTCCTTTCGGGGGCTGCCGCGATGTTTTACCGGCCAAGGTCGGTGGCGGGACATGACATGGATGATCAGCAAACGACACGTGACTCGGTGAGGGACAGGGATTCGGCAGGTATGTCTTGGTTGTCGACTTGTGCGACACCCGACAGTCGCGTCGGCCTCCTGCGACGTCTCACCGAGGCGGCATTCTTGGCTTGTGTCACGAACGACGTGGTGAGGGCGAGGCGGATCGCGAAGGGGCTTGACGTCATTGCGCCGGGCAGTCGGGAGTGTGTCATGGCTTATGCGGTCGCAGATCTGACGGCAGGCGATATTCCAGCAGCGCTGGAACGACTCGATCCTCTTGCCAAAGCGAATGATGCATATGGGATGGCGTTTCAGGCCCTGGCTCTTGGGCTTACTGGACGCCTAAGCGAACGCGATACTGTGCTCAGGCACCTGCCAAGTGGCGAGCCCTGCCTCGATAGGTTCCACACGGCCTTGCGCCAGACCGCGCCGGCACATACCGCAGGAAAGGACATCTGATGAGCAGCGTAGGTAGTATCCTCTCGCAAGCACGGCCAGCCTTGTTTTCGATGGAGATGCGAGACGCATCGAAAGTGTCGGCTGAATCCGTTGAAGCGTTTCGAGCCGTGCTGGAGCCATCCGTGCCATCGCAGCGAGCTAACGAACCGCTGATCATGGCTGGAGGTGGGCTGACGGAGGAGAGAGGGGGGCCGCTCGCTCCTCGCCTATCCGATGATATCCTCAGTGGTATGGAAAAACTGAGCGCAGGCTTTGCACAATCCATGCAAGGCGTTCGCAGCGCTGCCGAAGGCCTGAACACGGGGAACATTCGCTCGGCTGAGTGGCTCGACGCGCAGGTCGAGCTATCAGCGATGAGCCTGCAGTACGACCTTGTGACCAAGGTGGTTGGGAAGGCGACCCGTACGCTCGAAACTTTCCTGAGCGGCCAATAAGCCACGATGATGCGGGCGTGGTGTCTGTATTGAAGCGGGCGGTGGCGGTTCTGGTGCTATTCACCCTGGCGGGCTGCGGATCGAAGATCGAGCTCTATCGCAACCTTTCAGCGCGCGAGGCTAACGAAATGCTTGCGTTGCTTATGCGACAAGGGATCCACGCGGAGCGGACGACAGACACCGGCGGCACGACCTCGCTCGTGGTGCCAGCAGAAGACGTGCCGCGTGCCATGACTGTGTTGGACAGCGCGGGGTGGCCTCGCGATCATTTCGCCGAAATGGGCACTCTCTTCAAGAAGGACCGGATGATCTCGTCGGACACAGAAGAGCGTGTGCGCTACATTTATGGTGTCACGCAGGAGCTTTCGCAGACTCTGTCCATTATCGACGGCGTGCTCAATGCCCGAGTCCACGCGGTCTTGCCGGAAAGCGCGAGTGACGATCGTAGTCCACCCGCCTCGCCAACTGCAGCGGTGCTCGTCCGTTACAAGCCCGGTGCTCCGATCGATCAGGTCGTGCCGAAGATCAAGGAGCTGGTCGCAAATAGCTTGAGGGGCCTGTCCTATGATCGGGTCTCAGTTGCCCTTGTAGAGGCAAATCAGGACAATACCACGCAGCGTCGGGCGTCAGAACGTAGCGACCCATCGCATCTTTTGATCGGCCTCGTCGGCGGCATGGCGGCATCGTTGATCGGCAATGCAGTGCTCGTCTGTCTCATATGGTGGCGGCGCTTTAACCGTAGGAACGGTATGGCAGCGTCATGAACTTTGGCGAAGCGAACAATCCGACCATGCTCGCAACGAGCTCAGCAACAATCCCGGATGAATGGCTTGATACGCCGTGGGCGGGAGCGATGGTGCGCTGCATCGCCGATCCTGCGGCCGATTTCGATAATACAATAGCGACCGATTGGCCCGAATGGATGCCTCTGGAAATCGCTCAGTCCGACCCGCTTATCCGCGTCAAGCTTGGACGTTGGCTGCTTCGCGGCCAAGGTGGTGAAGCGTCCGCGATTATTTTGGCCGGCAACGCACGACGGGCCCGGCTCGCATTTCTGCCGACGCCCGACGCTGCACGCCTTATCTGCCTCGCTGGAGCTTGGACCGGCGTGTCCAGCCTCATCGGCCTTCTTCGGACGGTCGATGTTGTGGCGGCGCGCGCCGTTCTCGGAGAAGAGGCCTTGGCATTCGTTTCGCATGCCGCACTGCTACCGCGACCGACCGCCGAACTAATGTCCGCGGTCAACGCTTCCGAGATGCCGGCTGGGCCTCGTGCATTCCTCTACCGCGGTGCGGTGATGTTCGGCCTTGCGATAGGCGCCATCCCGCATGGGCTGCGCGCCCGACTACGATTGCGCCGACCTGTAGCGATCTGGATGGTGGTGGCGGACGCCTGCCGTGACGACAGTGCCGGCGAAGATGCCTTTCGTGCGATGCGGCGCCTAGTCCGCAAAAAGATGCCAACATGGTCGCACTGGTTCAACTGACGTCTGGCAGGGTCAGCATCCTCGGCCCAGGGCGGGTCCTGCCGGCGGCAAGCGCACAGACGATCGTGGCCGCAGAGCAACTGCTCACTCAGGCGCGACGCGATGCGGACGCGCTCGTGGATGGTGCGCGCGAAACCGTAGGGATGATCGAGACGGCAGCCAAGGAAGCCGCGCTGATAGCGGCGCAAGCGACCATCGAACAGCGGTTGACCGCGATCGCCGTGGCGTCTCTGCGGATCATGGAGGAGAATCAAGAGCGGATCGTCGACATGGGCCTGCAAATCGCACGTCGGGTGATCGACACCATCGCACCGGATGACGCTACGGTGCAGCTCGCTTTGCACAGCCTGAGATTCACGGGCCATAGCTCCTTCGTCCGCTTACGCGTGGCACCGGCGTATATCGAAACTGTTCGCAGACGATTGAACGAGCTGCTCTTGACGGCGACGTCGCGCGCAGTCGTCGAACTCGTGTCTGATTCGCGCGTCAAAGATGCCGGATGCATCCTTGAAACCGATGCTGGCCTCGTCGACGCCACGATCGAAAGCCAATTAGCGGCGATCGAAGCCGGCCTGCGCAATAACCTAAAGGCCTCCGCAACGTGATTTCCGAGCTACCGACGGCAACCACCGCCATTCATTCTCCGCACGACGACATCGATCGCTTGTTCCAGCGTGCTCGCACGGCGGTGGCGCAGACGTCGACATTGCGTGTCCGCGGCCGAGTCCTTCAAATCGTTGGGACAATCATCCGTGCAACGGCACCTGGCGCCCGCATAGGCGACCTGTGCACGCTCCGCAATCCCGAGAACAACTGCGAATTGTCGGCGGAAGTGATCGGGTTTCAGCACGACATCGCCATTCTGACGCCGCTTGGCAAAATACAGGGACTTTCTACCCTCACCGAGGTGATCCCGATGGGAGAGCCTATGATGGTGCCCGCGGGCTGGAACCTGCTTGGCCGGGTGCTTGACGGTCTCGGCCGCCCTCTCGACACATCCGCGCATGGGCCCTTGCTTCCAGACGCCCGCGTGCCAGTCCAAGGCGAGGCGCCGGGTCCCTTGACCCGGCGCGTCATTGATCGCGTTCTTCCAGTCGGTATACGGGCAATCGATGGTCTT
Organism: Bradyrhizobium sp. YCK136; assembly: GCF_044570075.1. NCBI lineage: Bacteria > Pseudomonadati > Pseudomonadota > Alphaproteobacteria > Hyphomicrobiales > Nitrobacteraceae > Bradyrhizobium > Bradyrhizobium sp. YCK136. The sequence goes on along the minus strand of NZ_CP172425.1, from coordinate 113,763 downwards.
TTGACGTGCGGGGAGGGACAACGCATCGGAATCTTTGCCGCGGCGGGCGGCGGCAAGAGCACGCTGCTGTCGATGCTGGCGCGTAACGCGGCGGTTGACGTGACTGTGACAGCGCTGATTGGCGAGCGTGGCCGAGAGGTGAAGGAGTTCATTGAACACGATCTCGGCTCAGAAGCGCGACGGAGATCAGTTCTTGTCGTTGCGACCTCCGATCGTTCCGCGATGGAGCGGGTGAAGGCGGCCTATGTGGCGACGGCGATCGCAGAATGGTATCGAGATCGGGGACAGCGTGTACTGCTTCTCATGGATTCGGTCACGCGCTTTGCGCGCGCCCAGAGGCAGATTGGTCTGGCGGCCGGCGAACCGGCCACCCTGCGTGGTTTCCCGCCCTCGGTCTTTGCAACTTTGCCGCAGCTCATTGAACGCGCCGGCAACAACGATCGTGGATCGATAACCGCGTTCTACACCGTGCTCGTCGAGGGCGACGACGTCGCCGACCCCCTGGCCGATGAAGCCCGTTCCATCCTGGATGGCCACATTGTGCTCTCGCGCACCTTGGCGATGGCGAACCACTATCCTGCTATCGATATTCTGGCAAGCGTCAGCCGTGTCATGAGCGCTATCGTGTCGTCGCGGCATGAGACGTTAGCAGGTCAGCTGCGGGCGTTGATAGCTAAATACCAAGAGGTGGAACTATTGATACGGGTCGGCGAGTACAAGCAAGGAGCCGATCCGCACGCTGATACGGCTATCGCCAAGATAGAGAACATACGGACCTTCCTGCGACAGACGAGATGTGAACAGATTGGCTTCGACGCAATGCTTCATGAGCTTGCCGCGTGCCTGGCATAATTCCCAAGGCCGTGTATCAATTGCTTCAGTTGAGGGAATTGCGGCGTCGCCGGGCCGACGAGTCTCTACGAGTGCGGCAGTCAGCCCTCGACAAATCCGATGCGGGTATCGAAGCGGCACTGACAGACCTTCGCATATGGCGGCAAGACCGGCCTCGTCTGGAACGCTCGATATACGATTTGCTGATCGGCAAAACCGTCGCTCTCAATGATCTTGAGGAGGCGAAGGCGAAGATGATCTCACTGCACGAACACGAACGGCTGGTCGAACGGCGCCTTGAGGAGGCAATGTCGGAAGCCGAACAAGCCCGGCAGGCACGGGAGGAAGCCTACAACGCCGCGCGTAAGGCATATCGGGGGCTCGAGAAATGCGACAATTTGGTGCGTGCCTTGAAAGCCGGCCCGCTGCAGGAGAAGGATGTCTAATTTATGGATCCAAGGAGCGGGCCGTCTACGGTGCGGGCGCAGCCGTTGTGGAGGGAGCCGGGCCTCAGAAATTCTGTGTAGGAGCGCCTCTGTGCCCCGCGGGTCACTTCAAATTCCTCCGGGTGTGGTCAGTCAAATTCCTCCACCCGCGAGGCAGGACAAGGGACTGTTAGTTTGAGTTTGTTTCCCGGGCAAGAGCTTCAGCGGCTTCTTTGAGCCGATAGCTGCGTCCGTCGAACTCAAGCAGATGGCAATGATGCATAAGGCGATCGAGGATCGTCGTGCTCATAGTGTTGTCCCCAAGGTATGCCCCCCAATCCTGCACGACGCGATTGGAGGTGACGATGACGCTGCGGCGCAGTTTGTAACGCTGATGGATCAGGGTCTGCAGCAAAGTGCCGGCGTCGTCGGGGATGGCGCGTGCGAGGAATAGATCGTCCAGCACGAGGAGATCGCAGTCGATGATGGTTCGCAGCCGGACCTCGCGTTGTGCCGGAGAGTTCAGGGCGTAGCGGTGGAAGAAGTCGTCGGTCTCAAGATACTGGACCTTGTGGCTTTGCAGGATCGCCTGATAGGCAATCGCCTTGGCGATGTGCGACTTCCCGGTGCCAGGTTTGCCAACAAGCAGAGCGTTCTCGCCAGCGGCAATGAACGCCAGGGTGTGGAGCTGGAAGCAGGTCTGACGTGGCAGTTTGGGATTGAAGGACCAGTCGAACTCGGCGAGCGTCAGCTTTTCGTCGAGCCCGGATTGCTGGTATCGCCGCTCGATAAGACGGGACTGACGACGGTCCAGTTCATCCTGCAGGATAAGGGAGAAGGTCTCGAGGAAGGGCTGGTTGGCGCCCTGCGCCTGGAGCACGCGCGTCTGCAGCGTGTCGCGGACACCCGACAGGCGCAGCTGTCGTAGGCAACGCTCAATTTCCGGCATGGTCATCATGTGGCTAGGTCTCCAGTTTAAGGTGAGAAGGTGCAGCGGGAGCGCTCGTGGCGCCGGAGTTGGCCGGGGTTGCGCAGGCGACACGAGCGCGGATTGCCGTGGCGTGATCGTCGTGAGCCTCGGCCTGCCGACCATTGTCGTCGGCGTCGCGCCGCACAGCGCGGCTGAAGAGGTCGCCGTATTCCGCGGGGGTACGGATCAGCGGATGATCCTGGGTGAGCGGCGATGCCGGCTGTGGCGTCACTCCAACCTGCTCGATCGCCTGTTCGAACAACCGCTCGACGGTCGCACGCACGTGCTTGTAGCGGTAGATGCGGTTGTCGATGGCGTGCGCGCAGGCCTGCTCGACCAGCCGCGCCGGATACTTCCGGCCCAGCCCGACAATGCCCCACATCGCGCGCTGTCCGGGGCGCCCTTCGGTGTCGAACACCTGCTGGCACAAGGCCCTGGTCTGCGGTCCGATGCGCTCGGCGCTCGCCAGCAGCACGGCGGTTTGCCGCGACGGGTTGAACGGCCGTTCGCTGGTCGGCAGGACGACAGAACCGGGGTGCGCCATCCGGGAATGAACACGCAGCAGCGCACGGGTGTGGCGATCACGGATCTCGATCGTGGTGGTGTAGATGCGCACGACGACCTGGCTGCCGATCGGCGCGGGCCGCGCGGCGTAATAGCTGTTGTCGACGCGTACGGTGGTGTCGTCGCAGACAGTCCGGACGACTTCGGTGAAGATGCGGAAGGGAGCGACAGGCAGCGGCCGCAGGTGCGGCTTCTCTTCCTGGAACATCGCCTCGACCTGACGGCGCGTGCTGCCGTGGATGCGTTTGGAAGCCCAGTTCTCCTCCCAGTGCCTCAAGAACTCGTTTTGCGCCTCCAGCGTCTCGAAGCGCCGTCCGGCCAGCGCAGTGCCCTGGGTATGTTGAATCGCATTCTCGACGCATCCTTTCCGATTTGGATCGGCCACGTGCGCGTTTCGCGGGATCGTGAGCGCGGATTTCAGGGGATCGTGAGCAGAGATTTCAGACGATCGTGAGCAACGATTTCGCGGGATCGTGAGCAAGGCTTTCGGAGCCTTGCAGCGCTTCGGCCGACAACTCAAGCGGCTTAGGGATGACCTCGTGGTTAACGAGGAAGTCCAATGCCTACCCAGAGATTGTCGATGCGCCGGATCAAGGAAGTCCTTCGGTTAAAACATTTTCAAGGCCTGCCAGAGCGGGCCATCGCGCGGAGCGTGGGCGTCAGCAACGGCGTTGTGCACAGCTACCTGAGCCGCGCCCGCTCTGCTGGGTTGAGCTGGCCGCTTCCGGAGGGAATGACCGATGAAGACCTGGAGCTTTTGCTTTTCCCGGCCCCACGACCAGCGTCTCAGAGCCCGCAGCGGCCGGTGCCCGACTGGAGCTACATCGATAAAGAGCTCCGCCGGCGCAACGTAACCCGTCGCCTGCTCTGGGAGGAGTATCGCGCCGTTAATCCCGACGGTTTCGGGTACACGTGGTTCTGCACTACCTACGAGGCCTGGAAGGGGCGGGTCCGACCTTCGATGCGGCAGATTCATCTGGGCGGCGAGAAGGTGTTCGTGGATTTCGCCGGCGACACCATCGACATCGTCGATCCCCTGACCGGGGAAGTGCAGCCGATGAAGCTGTTCGTCGCGGCGATGGGCGCTTCGAACTACACCTACGCCGAGGCCTGCCCCAGCGAGAGCTTGGCCGACTGGATCCGGGCCCACGTCAACTTGTTCACGTTTTTGAGCGGAACGCCGACGTTCGTGGTCTGCGACAACCTCAAAGCCGCCGTCAGCAACCCCGACCGCTACGATCCCGGCCTCAATCGCACTTATGCCGAGATGGCGAGCCATTACGGCACGGCCATTCTCGCCGCACGGCCGCGGCGCCCAAAAGACAAGGCGAAGGTCGAGGTCGCGGTGCAAATCGCCCAGCGCTGGATTCTGGCCCGGCTGCGCAATCAGCGCTTCTTTTTCCGGGCCGAGCTCAACGCCGCCATCAAGACACTCGTCGACGAACTCAATGCTCGTCAAATGCGTGGCTTCGGCTCAAGCCGCGCCGAACTGTTTGCCGAACTCGACAAACCCAAGCTAACCCCGCTGCCAGATCAGCCTTATGCCTTCGCACGCTGGAAGCGCTGCCGCCTCGCTCCCGATTATCATGTCGAGGTCGACGGCCATTGGTACTCCGCGCCGTATCGTCTGATTGGCGAGCTGGTCGATGCCCGTATCGACGATCGGACGGTCGAGATCTTCCACAAGGGCCAGCGGATCGCCAGCCATGCCCGCGCGCCCAACCGACGCGGACACACCACCATCGCCGACCACATGCCCAGCGCCCATCGCCGCTACGGCAAATGGACCCCCGCCGCGGTGATCGCCGCCGGCGAGCGGATCGGTCCTTCGACAGCAGCGTTTTTCCAGGCCGTGATCGACGCCCGGCCCCATCCAGAACAAGGCTTTCGAACCTGCCTTGGCATTCTGGCGCTCGTCAAAAGCTACGGCGCCGAACGCCTCGACGCAGCCTGCCGGAGGGGCATCCTCATCAAGGCGCGCTCCGTCGCCTCGATTAGATCGATCCTCCAGAACGGCCTCGATCGCACGTTCTTCGACGAATCTTTCGAGCACCAGCCCCTGCGCCACGGCAACATCCGCGGACGCGACTACTTCCACTGAAGCAAGGAGAGACCCGGCATGCTTAACCACCCAACCCACGAACGGCTGATCGAGCTTGGCCTGACCGGAATGGCCAAGGCCTTCGAGGAGCAGCGCCGATCGCCCGATCTCGAAGCCCTGCCGTTCGAAGATCGCATCGGCCTGTTGGTCGACCGCGAAGCCGCCGAACGCGACACCAGGCGGCTCACCACGCGCCTCAAGATCGCCGCACTGCGCCAGACTGCTTGCGTCGAGGACGTCGATCTGCGCACCCCGCGGGGCATCGACCGCGCCGTTTTCGCCAAACTCGTCGAAGGTCGCTGGATCGATCGCCACGAGAATTTGCTCGTCACCGGGGCAACCGGCCTGGGCAAAAGTTGGTTAGCCTGCGCGCTCGGCCACAAGGCCTGCCGCGACAACCGATCAGTCCTCTATCATCGCGTTCCAAGGCTGTTCGAGGCGCTCGCGCTCGCGCGCGGAGACGGACGTTACGCTCGGCTCCTCAAAAGCCTCGGCCGCGCTCAGCTTCTGATTTTGGATGATTGGGGACTATCGGTGCTCACCGCCGCGGAACGCCGCGATCTGCTCGAAATCCTCGAGGACCGCCATGGCCGCGCATCCACCATCGTCACAAGTCAGCTCCCCGTGGACACCTGGCATGGAGCCATTGGGGACCCCACGGTCGCCGACGCCATTCTCGATCGCCTCGTCCACAACGCCCACCGCCTCCAGCTCACCGGAGAAAGCATGCGAAAACGCAGCGCCAAAACCATCACCCTTGACGGCCAACCAGAACACTGACTCTATCTCCCATCGGCCGTAGCGGGCTGCTCACGATCGTCTGAATTCAGTGCTCACGATCGCGCGAAATCGATGCTCACGATCCGTGAAATCCGCAGCCACGCGCGCGGGATCGGCGACCACGGCGTAATGAGCCAGCATCGCGCTGTAAATCGGGTTGAGCTGGGGCTCGTACAAATCCGGCTTGAGGACGCCTTCCTTCAGGTTGTCGAGCACGACATAGCTGGGGACCCCGCCAAAATACCGGAACGCCTCTTCGTGGAGCTGCGCCCAGACTTGTTGGCTGGACTTCCAGACTACCCGCCGGAAGCTGCGCCGCGAGTAGCGTAGCGTCATCACGAACAGGCGAGGACGACGGTACCGCCCGCTCTTCGGATCAACCGTCGGCGCGCCCTCGCCATAGTCGACCTGAGCTTCCTCGCCGGGGAGGAACTCAAGACGATCAAACTGCTCAGGATCAGCGTGCCGCAACCGGCGCACAAACCGCTTGACACTCTGGTAGCTGGACGGAAAGCCAAATTGATCAACCAGGTCCTGGTAAATCGCCTGCGCGTTCCGCTTCAGCCGGACCTGTTCTTCGATCCACGTCCGATGCGCTTCGCAAGCCGAACGGGCCAGGCTGCTGGTGACCGTCGCTTCCGATGTCCCAAAAGCCGGTGGTCGGGGTGGAGGAATTTGGCCGTCCGCGCTCACCGAGCCGGTGGTCACTTCCCCGGGGGAATTTGCCTCCGCACCGGCCCGCAGCGCCTGATAACGCCGGATCGTCTTGCGATCGACACCCGTCAGCCGGTGAATCTCGCGCTGGCTGGTGTTGCGATCAAGTAATGTAAGTACGGTGCTTTGCAGATGTCGCTTCAAGACGTTCAACTCCCCGGCCCCTTGCTGGCTAAAGGGGTCGAACATAAACGTCCTGCCTGACCGGCTACTGCTGTTCAGCGGCGCTGACGGCGATCATCAGGTGGGGGAGTTTCAAGTGACCATACCCGGGGGATTTTGACCGACCCACGGGGCCTCTGTGAGAAGTTTGCGAAGCTGTCCGATGCCGGCAGGATCCAGAGTCTGTCCTGTGTATGCATCAGTGGAGCCGCTAGCGCCTCAAAACTTGACTTAACATCTGCATAGGCAGCCTCTTTCAAGGCGGCATCCATGGGGGCGATCTCGTTGTATGCGGTCAAAGCCTTGGCGTGATCCTGGTACAGCGGCATTTGAGCCTCGTTGGTCCAGCCAAGGCCGAGATGGTGGAAATGATTAGCGGGAACAGTAACTCGGCTTTTATCGAGCTCTCGAACAAAATCCGCCGACCAGTCGTGGATGGTATACGATTCAATCTTGTCCATCATCGAGCGCCAGCGGGTGACACGCTCCTCAAGCGGCATGTGGGTCGCCTTCGAAAAAGCGGCTGCGATCTCTTCGGGGTGGTTCGGATCCACCAGCAGCGCCTCGTCTTCGTTGAAATCCTCAGCCGCGCCGGCAAACTTGGATAGGATCAGCACGCCGGGATCCTCCGGGTCTTGTGTGGCAACATATTCTTTCGCCACAAGATTCATGCCGTCGCGCAGCGGCGTCACGACGCCAACATGGGCTGCGCGGTAAAGCCGCGCGAGCGCAGCCTGGCTGAACGAGTCATTCTTGTAGTGGATCGGCTGCCACTTCTCGGTGCCATGTTCGTTATTGACACGGTTGATCTCGGTCTCCACGTCGTCTTTATATTTCTGGTATTGTTCGACGTCAGCGCGTGAAGAGGGCGTGATCTGCAACAGCGAGATACTGCGCGGCGGCTCGGCCGCTAAAACCTGATTGAAGGCTTCGACCCGTTTGTCGATACCCTTCGTGTAGTCGAGCCGGTCGACGCCGATCGCAAACTTCGCGCCCTCGAAGTTTTGCAATAATGACGAGACTTTTTCATGCTCTGCGGGAGAAAGGTCTGCCGCAAGATACTCTGCGAACTGCTTGGGATCGATACCGATTGGGAACTTTTGAAGTCGCGTCTGGCCGCGTTCCGTTGTCACGACGCCATTCTTGCTCTCCAGTTCAAAATGGGTTTGCAGACAGGCCGCGAAATTGTTCAAATCCCGGTTCGTCTGGAAGCCGAGCAGGTCGTATTTAAGCATCGACGTCATCTGTTCGCGATGATTGGGCACACGCTCTATCATGTCGGGCGAGGGCCAGGGCGTGTGAAGGAAGAAGCCGGTTGGCCGCTCAATGCCTAGGTCATGCAGATTGGCCCCGAGCGGAATCAGATGATAGTCATGCACCCAGAATGCGTCCCGATCGCGTACGTCGAAGACGGCACGCGCAATAAACCCGTTGGTCCTTTGATAGCTGTCATAATCGTCCGAGCCCGACATGCGCTCGGGCAGGGAGTGCAACGCTGGCCACAGCGTCGAATTCGAAAAACCTCGATAGTAGCCAGGATAGTCCGCGGCCGGCAGATCGAGCCTGGCCACAAAACCCGCTCCAGTTTCCACCAGTGGCAGGGGGCGCTCGGTCCCGTCGCCCCGGTTATCCGAGGAACCGACCCAGACCGCCCCGGACCGTTGCACGACCGGCTCAAGGGCCGCGGCAAGGCCGCCGGTCTGGGGTTTACTGGGGTCGAAGGGCGCAACGCGGTTCGAAATGACGACAAGCTTCAAATCAGGTTGCTGGTTAACCACATCAGCCACCCCGCCCGAGGCAATAGAATGGGCAGGACGTGCACCGCCTGGTTCATCCAGCTTCGGCGATATCTCGTCCGGCTGCTGGTCAAAGGCGTGCTGGTTTATGGTTTCATCTTGCTGCGCAGCGCCCGATGTACTGCTGTAAGCCAACGTTGCCGTGTCGAGAGCATTATGAATTCGAATCATCCCAAAACTCCGTTCGTCGCTGTTTGCGTTTGATTCAGTCGCAGATCGGCTCCGAGCGATATCCCCACGACGCCAGGGTGGCGGAGCTAGCCCGTCTTATTCGCGAGAGGGCGCCTGAGAGGCTGGCGAGCGTGGTGTAAAGCGCTGATGCGGCGTAGGATTCGGTTGCGAAGCCAACCCCATCACCTCCAACCGCGAACGCCACGCCCGCCATGACCGACGTTACGATTCCGCCCTTCTCGTTTCCAGCCGTTCACGCCAAGAAAGTCACAGCTGCCTTCGATGGCCCACAAGCGGAACATTCAATCGTATGTCTTGCATCTTCATCTCCTAATTGATGGCGATCTATGCCGAGCAACGCAAAATTGCATGCCGAACGGTTAATCGCAATATCAAGTCCGCCCACAACATCGTTGCTTCCGGTCCGAGGCACAGCAGGCGGAGGTCGGGACCTCGGCGCCCCGCACTTTACCTACTTGGCTCGGCAGAGCGCACTCGTGCCAAATGCTCGGTGATCGCCGAAGCGACGGCGCGCCGAATGGCGACGCAGTCACACACCTGAGATATTCAACGGTTAAAGTGACAATAACTGCCATGGAGAGTCGTTGTGGCATGTGCTTTCTCTCAGTGGCTCAGCCACTACTCCAGTACAATGAAGCTGGACGATGTTGGTCACTTCGCTCGGGAACGAACGCTGATTGTGCACGACATCGTCTGCACATTCATCCATCCATGTGGAGACCGGCATGATCTGGCCGCTGTGCTGCTCGACGCAGGCCTGCTTTCGACGGCAGCCGAGCATGACTTGGTTGGACTTGCATTGTCCCGAAACCTCGAGAACTTCCTGCTTGGTGCGCCGCTGTTCTTCGTCAATCCGTTGAGTCAACACCTTATCTTGGGTCAGAAGTTCGAGTTTGCGCAGATCGCTCCCCCGACCTTTGCGCCGTTGCTGGATGCCTTGGCGGTGCAGGCTAAAGCTTGGCGAGACGGGCGGAGCGCGACATGATCACAGGCATTTCACGTGTGGTGGATAGCGCAGCTGCGGCTGAGACTCAGCGCGCAGGTGACCTAACGGCTGTGCGGGTTTGGGATCGCGACAGCACCAGCGGGCCGCCCACGCTGACAGATAACCAGCGAGCGGAGCAAGAAAACGCATCTGAACAACTTTCGATGGCTTGTGAGCTTGCCAGTACGGGGACATTGCACTCGGGAAACTCACTCGTGGAAGAGGATGCTGCTGGGTACGCCGAGCCTCTGCTTGAGGACAGCGTATCGCCGCGACCTGATGCGGACGCAGGGACGGAGCAACGTGCTCTCCCTGCTGGCCGCGCCCGATGGTGGCGTCGGACGGCCACGCTGGTGGCCGCGAATGGAGCGCTGGGGGCGTTCGAGACCTTTGCGGGTCGCCTCGTACAGGGGGCGGTGCAGGTGCTTTCCGGTCGCCCGGAACAGCCACAACAGGTCAGCGATACGGCGATGGCAGCACATGCTGCGGTCAACATGGCGATGGGATTGATCGCGGGTGCAAGAGCGGGCGTGCACACATGGCGGGCGACCGATAATTGGGAGGCTTATCGCAGAGGATTTCAGGGAGAGCGGTCGGCGCCATCAGCGGCCCTCGCGACGGCGGGAACTCCCGACGTGCCCGCAAGCCAGCTGACACGTCTGTTGCCCAGTCTGGCGGCAGCCGCTATGACCTTCGGCTTCGCTGCGCACACGGGCGTGAATGCTTTTGGGCACCTTCGAAGCTCATCGCATAGCAAGGTCGATGCCTACAAAGCGGTGGTTCAATCCAACGCCAACACAGCTTACTGCTACACCCGTGAGGTCGCAAACTTCGTGGCTTATGCCTTCCAGCTTGTTTCGCACGATGCCCTGCTGAACCTGCGGGGAGCAGCAGCCAGTTGCGCGCAATCCGGCGTCAACTCCCTAATACAACAGGCAATACAGGGAGAATTGAATGGTCGTGGCCAAGCCGGGGGCTTCGATCTCCGCTGGCCAGCCATCTCCGCTGCGGCCGAGGCCCTCGACGTTGCCGTTACTTGCGCATCTGCTCGTCTTGCCGAGCCCGACAGGCCCGTGACAATTTGGCGTGGTCGTCGAGCCGAGGAGACCTCGGCCGAGGAAGAACCGCCGTCAAGGCTCACTGTCGTTGACGCAATCGACCGGGTGACACAACGCGCCGTTGGTCGGCAGCTGGTTGGAGAACTCTCTCAGGTCGTCCCTCAGGAGCTGCATCATCCAGAGATTGGACCAGTGTTTGCTACGGGAACGCATGTGCGCGAGCTGGCCTGGCAAGCCGAACGCGCTAGTCGTGGCAGTGGCGCCAGTACGGCCCCTAGCCCGTCCTATTCGTGAGAGTGCGGCTTTTGGGCCCGATTGATGCGGCCGCACATCTTGTCTGACGAGGCGCACAGGATTGCCTTCGGCTTTTCGCCGCCTGACGACCGGTACTTTGCAACGCGCTTGAGGGATGGGTTGGGCGAACGGGGGCGGACGCCCCGCCGGTCAAGGACCGAGCGGCAGCAGCGCGCCGGGCAAGCCGCAGATCAGGTCGGCTTCGGGACATGCCGCGGCAAACGCAAGGCTAATGCGGCTCGTGGTCTCGACGACACGGGCGGCGATTTTCAAGAGCCGAAGACGCAGCGTCGCGAACTCGGCAGCGGCCAATTCCCGGGCTTTGGGAATGGCGTCGCGCACGGTCAGCATCAGCCAATAAGCGGCCGTATGGAGCAGCTGACTAGCCTTGACCGGGATGCCGTCCACCTCGGGTCTGGCGCACACGTACGATGCGTCGGTAAAGGGCGGAAGGAGCGGACCACTCCGCTGACCACACTCGCTCGGTGTGCACGCCAGGCATGGCTCAAGGAACCGTTGCGGAAAGGAGCAACAGCGTTGTTCCCGAACGTGCACGGGGGCAGGCTCAGTGCCGATAGCGTCCAGTCCCCTGCTGGGAAAGCATGTTCGTGTCGCTCACAAGAGTTGCCCGTCTTTGAAGGCCAAGAGCGTGTCACCGCACGTGCTGAGGCACAGCGCTGCGATGGAACTGCTGCAAGCCGGCGTCGACTGCTCCGTGATCGCGCTGTGGCTCGGTCATGAATCGGTCGAGACCACGCAGACGTACCTGCACGCCCACCTCGCGCTCAAGGAAGCTGCCCTGGCGAAGCTCAAGCCGTACGAGCGCGGCAAGCGAACCCGCTTCCAGCCGAACGACCGCCTACTCGCCTTCCTCGAGGCGCTCTGAACGACCAGACTCTGCCGAAAGGAATGGGGCTGCCCTGCACGCGATCGACGCGTGCCAGCGTGACAACGGCGTGCCGTACCAAATCCGTTCGGCATAGTTCGGCGGGCGGCATAAAGCTGCAAGCTGAACGGCATCAATCCGGAGGCCTATCTCGCCGACCTGATAGCCGCGTCAGCGACCACGCAGCCAATCGCATCGACGAGCTTCTTCCCTGGAACTGGCGCGCCCCATCCGACGCCAGACTGGCGGCCTGACCGTGGCTGCGATCACCCGGGTTTACACCCTCCCGCTCGCTGCCGAAATGCTCGGCGAGGACGCCGAACTGCTGTGGGAGGTCTATGTCGACCTGGAGCCGGAAGACAGTTGCCTCTGGGTCTACGGGCCCGACGATCAGCAGATCCCCGCCTTCACTGACTTCGGCCTCGAAAGCCTGACCGACTTCATCCGCGAGCACAAAACCAATCGCGGCCGCGGCGAGAAGGGCGGCGAACAAAAGCCCGGGTCATGACCGGGCGCTTACGGTATTGAAGATCTCAGGCCGGCCGAAGCGCGCCAAGGCCTCTTCGAGCGCGGACACGCAGAACGATGTGTCCATCGTGTTCGACAGGCGTCAGGCCAGCACCGCACGCTCTCAGCCGCATGTGTGAGTGAGCTCCGAAACTCGCACTGGTTCCCTACTCATTTAAACCGGCCATTGGACGCTGAGCATGTTGTTCCTGGAAGGCATAGCGTCATCAGCTGGCTCCATATCGAAATTGTATTGGTGCTCGGTCGATCGTGGGTACATGGAGAGCGGATACTACTCCCTTGAGCGGCTACCTGCCTTTCTCCTAGGAACTCGGTTCCGACAAATACGATGTGTGGAGACGTACGCCCAGTGAAAACTATTGTTGTGGTTCGCCAAGTCGGGGTGATGGTGAATGGTGTGTCCTGCCGAGCGCTTCAACGCGGCTGAGCCAGGTGCCCCAGTCCCACAGCGGTCACACTTAGCAGAGGAAGTTAGATGCAACTGGCGACAAGAGCTGCGATGCCGTCCATCCAACCACGTGGTCGTTCAATTCCGGTGGCGGCCCAGGTGCCGGAGCACGCGCGTACCGGGGGCAACGCTTGGTCCTCGCATCTGATCGAGGAGGCGACCCTAGACGCCTGCGAAGGGTCCGATCGCGCCCCCGGTTGCAAGGTTTTCGACTATGACCTGCATGATCTGGCCGAAAACGATAGCGCCGCGTCTTTACCCTTGATCGCCAGCTCGTTCATCGGTGCCAGGCCCCCCCCTGTACAGCGTCGGCGAGCGCCCGAAGAGCTGTCACGATCGGTTGAACTCGCCGAGTTGACCAGGGGGATCGCCGAGCACGCTCTGGTCAGCCGAGACTATGCCGGCAATACGGGGGTGCACGTCACGCTAAACCGCAAATTGTTCGGCGATGCGTTTGTTATCGTCAGTTGCCAGCATGACACCCTAAGGGTTTGCATCGAATCCGAGCGGCTTTGGCCTATCCTGCAGGTACATGGCCATGCATTTGCGCGCGATTTGTCTGATCAGCTTAAAATGCGCATCGTGATGGCCCTCTTCGCCTACAGCTCAACGTTGGACGAACAAGGCAGCAACCGGCGATCTCGCGGATTTGAGACACTGCTCTACTACAAAGCTGAGAAGGGCGCGTGATCGATCTGCCCTGCTATGACCCACGTGAGGCTGCCGCCGTTTCGCGTCTTGCTACACGTCTGCCAGTCCCCTTCAACATCGCTGGCATCGACGTGGAAGCTGTCATGCCAGGCTGGACAACTCCGCGCCTACCAGCAGATTACTGCCGGGCTGTGATGCGCCCACGCGGCCACAGGATTCGCGTCGCAGTTGACTCGACGCTCCTTCCGGCGGTGGCTGTACAACATTGGCCGGAAATTGCCGCATTGCCTCCGGGGGACGGCCTGCGAGAAATCCTGTTCGACATTGTCTTCCGAGATCTTGCGATCAAGGTGGAACAATGGTGTGGACATCGGCCGACTTGGTCTTCGGCCGAAACCACTGAAGTGTTTCTGTACGCATTTGAGATTCTTCGCTTGGAGCGTCCAAACGACGTCGTTGGGCTGGTGGAATTCGATGGCAGCGGGCTGCAATGGATCGCCGACTGCTGCTCTGCGCTTCCGGTCGCATGCGCCGCGCTCGATGATCTGCCCGTTTGTCTCGTTCTGCTGGTCGAGCGCATCAGCCTTATTTCGACGGATCTGCATCAACTCGCGTTAGGTGACGTCATCCTGCTGGATACCACCCCGGTCGGCAATGACGGCATCATAACTGTTCTCCTATGCCTCTCTGGCGATCCTTGCTTTCGCGCCTCGATCTGCAATGGCCGCCTTACCGTCCTTTCAGCTGTGGACTGTATGATGGACAGACCGGATCTGCTTCCACCGGAAACCTTCGACAGCATTGATCTTCCCGTTGATGTGGATGCTGGGCGCCTGACAATGCCCCTCAGGCAGCTTCGCGAATTGGCAATCGGCCAGGTGCTGGATCTTGGTTTTGATGCCACGACCAATATCAGCTTGCGCGTCAATGGCCAGATCGTTGCAACCGGCGAACTGGTGCGCATCGCCGAGCGAACGGGTGTGCGCGTGCTTGACTTGCGATTAGCCCGAGCAGAACGATGACGGGGCTGCCTGATCCCGCGACGCTGATCGTCCTACTCGCCGCCATTGCGATCGCCCCTTTCGTTGCGATTACCGTCACCTCTTACGTGAAGCTCGTCGTCGTCTTTGGGCTCATTCGCAATGCTCTCGGCGTTCAGAACATTCCGCCGAACATGGCGCTGAATGCGATCGCAATCCTGCTCTCGGCCTACATCATGCAGCCAGTGGCTAAAGCTGCGTATGAAGCCGTGCGGGACAAGCCAATCGCATCCCAAGATCTCCGCGAATTAGAGACAATGGTAACGCTAGCTACTGAGCCAGTTCGCAACTTTCTTTTGAAGAATGCGTCGCAACGGGAACGGAAATTCTACGTCAATGCGGCTCGGGGATTGTGGAGCAAGGAGGACGCCGCCGCCATAATGGGCAACGAATTCATGATTTTGATTCCGGCCTTCATCACATCCGAACTGGAAGACGCGTTCAAGATCGGCTTCTTATTGTTTCTGCCGTTTATCGTCATCGATCTCGTCGTGTCGAACATCCTTTTGGCAATGGGCATGATGATGGTTTCGCCAATGACCATATCCTTGCCATTCAAGCTATTCTTGTTCGTTGCCGTGAATGGGTGGCAGCGCCTCATTCATGGCCTCATCTTCTCCTACGCAGGAGCAGCACCATGAATACCGCCACACTCACCAACATCGCCATTGGCGCGCTCAAACTGACACTTATCCTCTCGATGCCTACAGTCCTCGTCGCTACAGGCGTCGGATTGATCGTCAGTGTGGTGCAAGCTCTGACCCAAGTTCAGGAGCAGGCACTCTCCTTCGCGGTGAAGCTGATATGCGTGAGCCTGACACTGGCCGCCACCGCGAATTGGTTTGGTGAACTTAGCCGGTATACGGCGAGCATCTTCGATCAAATCGCCCGGATATAAGTTTGAAGGCCCCAGGGGCCCGGTCGATTGCCTCTCTTCGCCCGCGCGGCACGCAACAAGAGCGACCGCCGCCAACTCGCTGTCTATGCGCTTGACTAATGCATTCCATGTCGCCACTTAATCCGGCTCACCTGCATACATTTCTTATTGTTCTTGCGCTTGCGATGGCGCGTGTGACAGGGATGATGTTGGTCATCCCGTTCCTGGGACGCGGCATGGTGACGGCGTTGGCGCGCAACGGCGTGATCATGGCATTGGCGCTCCCGGTAATGGTGTTTGCTTGGGCAACGAGGCCTGCGGACCTCGATATCACACGTCTGGTGCCGGTGCTGGGCCTGGGGCTCAAGGAACTCTTGCTCGGGTGCGTCCTAGGCATGCCAATTGCCGCGACTATGTGGGGTGTGGAAGCCGCAGGCACGTTCATTGACCACCAGAGGGGGGCCACAATGACAAGCCTCTTGAGCCCGGCAAGCGTCAGTCCGGACTCGCCGCTTGGGATCTTCCTGGCTCAGCTTTACGCTACATGGCTGCTCGTCAGCGGCGGCTTTTCCAAACTGCTGGAAGCCCTCTATCGCTCCCACGAGATCTGGCCGCTGTGGAGCTTTTATCCTGAATTTGGTCTAACCTTCGTCACTGGTGTGTTAGATCTTGCAGACCTCGTGATGCGGCTGACGTTGCTTCTCGCCGGTCCAGCCATCGTGGCGATGTTTCTCAGCGAATTGGGGTTGGCACTAATCAGCCGGTTCGCACCGCAACTGGATGTCTTCTTTCTCGCTATGTCGGTCAAGAGCGCAGTCGCCCTTCTGCTGCTGATTCTCTCGCTCACGATTGTTTTGACCAGCGCCGACAAGCATATGCCGTCACCTGTCGCGATCCTCAATCGTATCGTCAGGTGACTGTCGTGGTCGGTAGAAAAACTGAAAGGCCGACCCCCAAGAGGCTGCGGGATCTGCGCAAGAAGGGCCAGGTCCCTCACAGTAAGGAAGTCGTGTCGGCGGCGGTGACCATTGGGTTCTTCGCGCTGTTCTTCATCTCTTTGCCTGGCTTAATAGATCGACTTGAGGCAACGATGCTGTTGCCCGTATCATTTCTCGAAGAGGACTTCCTAATTGTCAGCCAACGACTCCTCGAGTTCTATATCGGTGAAGTACAAAGCATGGTGGCTCCGTTCCTCGGCGTGGTCCTGGTCATCGGCGTAGTCGCCAACGCGGTGCAGAACGGGGCGATTTTCTCGCCCGAAGCTGTCTCGCCGTCACTCAAGAAGCTGAACCCCGCTGAGAACGTGAGAAGGATAGTCTCGCTGCAGAATCTCGTCGATCTGGGTAAGGCGATCGTGAAGGTTCTGATACTTGGCCTCGTCATAATGCTTGTACTGCGCCAAGGTGTACATGCGCTTGTGTGGACGCCGAGTTGTGGCATATCGTGCCTAAGTGCGGTGACGAGCAACCTGCTGCTCCGGATCGCTAGTTATGTGGGGGCGAGCTACCTTGTGGTGGCAATTGCGGACTTTGCGTTCCAGCGATGGCAGTTCACGAACAAGAATTTGATGTCGCTGGACGAAGTGAAACGAGAATCCAAGGAAAATGAAGGCGACCCTCTGATCAAAGGCCGACGCAGGCACTTCCATTCGCAATTGTTGGCCAAGGGCGCAATTGGGCAGTCGCGTCGAGCGACCGTACTGATCACCAATCCCACACATATTGCAGTGGCGATTTATTACGATCGACAGCGAACCCCGCTGCCCATGATCGACGCCATCGGCACCGATTTCTTGGCGCAGCAAATGATTGATGCCGCGGCCGAGGCCGGAGTGCCGGTAATGCGAAACATTCCGCTGGCGCGCGCGCTCCTGGAGGACGGCCTGGTGGATGAGTATATTCCATCACACCTGATTGTGCCTCTCGGGACGGTTCTGCGGGCGCTCGGAAACCTGGCGGCTGAGACCTCTTATCGGTCCTGACGTCAGTGACGTTGATCGTGGATCGCAGTTTCCAACGGCCGGAAACATGTCGCCGGTCTGACTGACCTGCGGTTCTCCCGCCAGCCGTAGGCACAGATATTGCCTCATAACGAATATCTATTTGTTCGATGGGGGGGGACGAGGCATGAGATATCCCGCCTCCGAAAAGGCCGAGATCATCCAGCTGGGAGCTATGCGGGAAAGTGGGTGATGACGGACTGAGATAGGCGGCGTATTGAGGCGGGTGCAGAGCTGGCCCCGGTTGTTTGGACAGCGCCCCGCTGGATTTAAGTGGATTCCTGCCGGGTTATGCTGAACGCGGGGCTTTACGGTTTTGTCGTTGCGTCGGGAGGGCGTAGCCCGACCAGAGCGACGACAAAACCGTCGGCGACGGTCATGCGGCCATCACCATAGCTTGCGTGCCGAAGTAAGCCTCGTCGGGCGTGCGCCCGTCAAGGCTCGAGTGAGGGCGTCCCTGATTGTAGAAGGCCAGATACTTGGCAATTGACGCTCGCGCCTCGGACACGCTGTCGTAGGCGCGGAGATAAACTTCTTCGTATTTGACCGTGCGCCAGAGCCGCTCGACAAACACGTTGTCGCGCCAGGCGCCCTTGCCGTCCATGCTGATGGCGATCTTCGCGTCCAGCAGCACATCGGTGAACTCGAGGCTGGTGAACTGGCTGCCCTGATCCGTGTTGAAAATCGTAAGCGGAGCTTTTCTCCCATTTGATTGACTGGTTTCGCTTCGGCTTTCGCTCTGCGATTCTTGGCTGGTCAGAGAGCCAAGAGGAGACTGAAGGCGATGGAACAATCGGGGGAGGAAGCCGAAGCTGATGGCTTTGTAGGGAAGCTTACGCGCCGGACGCGTTCTGGAGGCCGGTTATGGTCTGCGGAGATCAAGGGGCGCGCTGTTTTCGAGAGCATGAAGCCCGACGCCCGGGTATGTGATGTCGCACGGCGTTATGGTGTGAAGGCCCAGCAGTTGACGAGGTGGCGCAGATTGGCGCGTGCTGGCCGGCTCGCATTGGTCACGGACGACGCGGCGGATTTCGTGTCGATCGAGCTGAGCGATCCAGCGGCGTCAGGCAAGAGCGAGGGGCCCGTCGAGATTACGATTGGCAAGGTTTCGGTCCGCCTGGATGCGGACGTGTCGGCGGTGCGGATCGCGGAGATCGTGACTGCGATCGAGCGCGGCGCATGATCATTCCGGCGCAGGGACTGCGGATTGTGCTTGCTGTGCGTCCTGTTGACTTCCGGTGCGGGCACGACGCGCTGGCCGGTCTTGTGCAAAACACGCTTGGGCTCGATCCGCATTCGGGCCTGATCGTGGTTTTTCGTTCGAAGCGCGCCGACCGGCTGAAGATTTTGCTATGGGACGGCACGGGCCTCGTTTTGGTCTACAAGCGCCTTGGCCGCGATGGTCGTTTCGAGTGGCCGCAGATCAGCGACGGCGTCATGCATCTGACGCGCGTGCAGTTCGAAGCGCTGTTCGATCACCCATGTTGATGCCCCTCCTTGTTAGGCTGACAGATTCTTAGATCAAGTTGCGCGATGACGTGGTTTCGAAGGTCTCCGATGGCGTGAAGAACGGATGGTGTATTCGGGAAGAGATAGGCGCCGCTGGGCTGGCGATCAATTAGCAAACGCTTGGTTCGGATCTGAACATAGAGCCAGTTTACTGGAATCTCGAGCCTTCGGGCCAGTTCGGGCGGGCTGAGGTATGAGTCGTCATGCTCCCATCGGCTGCGCTGGGCAGTTACCTTGATGGCGGCGGCACGACGGAGCCGCCCAACGGTGATAGGCAGCACCTTATCGGCGCAACGGGGAGAGCGGTGACCTTCCCGAGTAAGGATTGTGGCGATCTTGTCGTCTGGGACGCCGTCGCGAGCGAGCGTCAGAAGGCGTTCCCGCATCTCTGTGCCTCGCGTCAATCTGGTGACGGAGTTGACGCTCATCTTCACTTCGAGCTCCGTCACGGCGCCTCCCCGCCAGACGATCCTAGCCAGGGCCAAGTCGCGCTCACCGCGGTCGAGAACGACCTTTTCGATGAGACATCGCAACAACGCCTTGCGATGCGCATCCGAGATGGTCTCGTCACCCCATATCTGCGGGAGGCGGCCGGTGAGGCTGATGACCTTGTCGTTGAGCTCCTTGCTTATGGCCACTTGTGTGATGGCTTTGGGCGGCGTCTGTCGGGCAAGCGCCTCTTCGGCGGCGCGCACGTCGTTTAGCGCCGCTTCCCATCGACGCTCGAGTTCCGAGGCGACCAACCGATTATCTGGATCAGCTCGGTTGAACTGCCGTTCGGCGAGCGCCGCCGTGTATCGCTTGCGCTCGAGCTCTCGTTCTGCACTGGAGCGTAGCGCATTGTTCGTCTGCTGCTGCACCCGGCGGGAGCGCGACAAGGCATCGAGTTCGGCCGGCGCTAGTGCGGTTAGGAATGCGTCGCCAACGGCTGCATCGATATGGGCGGCGCGGATGTGTTGGCAGGTTGGCTGACCTTCCTGGGTACGCAGGTGATTGCATACATATTCGCCGCCGCCCTTGTAGCGGACGTACATCTTATGGCCACATCGTGCGCACCAGGCAATGCCGTGGAGCAGGAGCTCGCCATTGCGAGGCGCGCCGCGGGTTTTGATGCGCATGTATTCGGCTCGGTTATCTCTGATGACGGATCGGATTTTTTCATAAATTGGCCAGTCGATATAGGCTGGATATCGATCTTTAACGACGATCCGCCACTCCTCCATCGGCCGCGGAGCCTTTTGTGGCAGGGCCCCCTCCCGCTTCGGCGGCCGGAAGCGGGTTCGTCCATAGACAAAGGCGCCCGCGTATGCGGGGTTCTTCAAGATCGCCGCGACGGCAGCCAGCGTCGCGCGCGTCCAGCACAAATCGCCATATCGATCACGACGCGGCAGTTCCAGGTCACGCTCGTTCAACGCTCGCATGACCTTGGCAACGCTGCGCAGCTGCAGGAATAACTGGAAGACGAGACCGAGCCGCCCTTGCACGGCCATGTCGGGATCCTTAACGACCACACCGCTCGGGTCCCGCATCAGCCCGATTGGCAGCATAACCGCAAGTTCGCCGCGTTCGGCTTTGGCCAGCAGGCCGGCGGTCAGCCGGCTGCGGATCGTATGTAGCTCAAGCTCGGAGATCGAACCCTTCAGCCCGAGAAGCAACCGTCCGTTGGGAGTGCCCGGATCATAGACACCATCGCGGTCGGCGATCAGGCAGCCACGTAGACCACAGATATCCAGGAGCGGATACCAGTCGGTACAATTACGCGCCAAGCGGGTCACGTCGATCGACAGGATGAGTCCCACTTCACTCAGGCCAACACGGCCAACGAGTTCCTTGAAGCCGTTACGCTGTGCTATAGACGCGCCGCTCAACCCGAGATCGGCATCAATCACGTCGATGGCCGCCTCACGCCATCCGAGTTCGCGGGCGCGCTGGCGAAGCGCGTATTGAAGGCGCAGGCTCTCCTGATTGCTTACGACCTGATGGGGCGTCGACTGCCGGATGTAGACTACGGCTTTGCGCGCCAAGTGGCTTGGTGTGACCAGCTCGGACTTCATGAGGGATCTCCGCCAAAATTGCGGCGACGTCTTCGACGATCTGGCGTCGGAGCGCGGGCGTCAGCGTCGACCAAAGATCGGCTGGATCCATGCTCATGTGCGTCGGGACAATCCGCTGTCGATAAAAGCTCGAGTAGAGCCTCCATACTCAGCTTAATCTGATTTGCCTCTTGCTCATAATATTCGATTGCGGTTGCTTGAATCAGAAGACTGCTTCCTGCGCGATACTCAACTTCATACGAAGCGGGAATGCCTCGGCCTCGCTGACCGATCTTCCTAATCACTCGATATGAGCGCCCCCACAAAGGATGGTGGGGGTCCCGAACCTCGACCACCTCCGGAAATGATTCGTCAGACTCACTATCAGGGACATTCCTCAATCCCCTCGTTTGAAGGGCTGAACTGGAAGCGAGTGGGCGAACGGATTGTCGCGACGCCAGCTGCGGCGAACTGACTCAGACCCGACAACCTGTTTCGCGCGGGGCTTTGGGATGATAGCTTGCGGATGTGCCGCCGTCCCCCATTGATCCCGCCCGTCTTGCAGCGCTGCCCGCCGATGTGCGCGCGCTCTTCCGCGCGCAGGAAGCGATGATTGAAGCCGAGCGTCGTCGCGCAGACGATGAATGCTCGGCGCGCCTTCATGTCGAGAGTGAACTGGCTGCGTCCAAAGAGAGCGTCGAACGCCTCGAACTGCTCGTGAAGGAGTACGAGCGCGCACGTTTCGGTAAACGCTCGGAGAAGTTCAATCCCGATCAGATGCAACTGGTTCTCGAGGACATCGAGATTGCCATCGCCGAAGTCCAGGAACGCCAGGACGATCGTGCGCGCCGCGCCGGCACGGCGCCGTCCAGCCGCCGGACCAGGCGCGCTGCCCGTGCCTTTCCCGCGCACCTGCCGCGCATCGAGCAGGTGATCGAACCCGAGAACCTCGAGTGTCCCTGCGGCTGCGGCCGGATGGTCCAGATCGGCGAGGATCGCTCCCGCCGTCTCGATGTCATGGCCGCCCAGTATCGTGTGATCGAGACGGTGCGACCGCGCTACGCCTGCGCAAAGGGCTGCGCCGGTGTTGCTCAGGCGCCGGCGCCCGCCCATCTCGTGGAGGGTGGCATCCCCACCGAGGCGCTGCTGGCGCAGGTGGCGGTCGCCAAGTTCAGCGAGCACATGCCACTCTATCGTCAGTCGCAGGTTCTGGCTCGGCATGGCATCTTCATCGATCGCGCCGTTCTGGCAGACTGGATGGGAACGGTCGCCTTCCACCTCGCGCCGCTGGTCGAGCGCATGAGCGTCGTGATGAAGCAATCGGGCCGCTTGTTCATAGACGAGACCAGGGCGCCTGTGCTCGATCCGGGCCGGGGCCGAACGAAGACCGGCTATCTGTGGGCTGTCCTGCGCGACGATCGCGGCCACGGCGGCGCTGATCCACCAATCGTGGTCTACCACTACGCGCCAGGACGCGGTGGTGACCATGCTGAGCGCATCCTCGAGGGCTTCGACGGCATCCTTCAGGTCGACGGATACCAGGGCTATCATCGGCTCGCACGGCCCAAGCGCAAAGGCGGCGTGCCGCTGCGGCTGGCCGCATGCCGAGTAGGCGGGGATGTTGCCATCCCCGCCCCTCACAGGTAGGGTCGAAGACTGGCGCGCCGACAGGCCTCTCGACCGTGCCACGTTTCCAGTCCCCTCCACGTCGCACGCAGCATGCGGATTTCCCGCACTGCGCGCTCCCATTTGCTTCACGCCAACGCTTATGGGACCTATCCTGCTGGGGCGACTTTCGGCCCGTCGCGTCGCACTCTGTAGGCGTTGAACAGCCCGATAGTGTCGTACAGCCACCGCCTATTCCATCGTTCCCAGCCGAAGCCCTTTCGTTTCTGAGCATGCGCCAGATGGCGCCTGACCTTCTTCTCCACCCAGTCTTTGATGAAGCTGAAGCACTCGCTGGAATGCCCCACCGCGAAGTAGTTCACCCACCCCCGGAGCATCGGATTGATCAAGTTTATCACTCGTTCAACCGGTTGCGACCGGTGTCGGCGGAACACCTCTTTGAGCGCCCGCACCAGTGCCGTCCGCTTTTTGAGCTTGGGCGTGTAATGCGGCCGCATCGCTCCGCTTAGTCCGCGGAAGTAGCGGAACTCAAAGCCCAGGAACCCAAAGCACTCACCGCGCTCAAGGTCCACTGTGCGGCTCTTTTCATCATTGATTTCCACCTGCAGCTTGGCGAACTCCTCCCGGAGTCGTTTGGTCACGGCTCCAATCAGCCAGTCATGACGCTTGTAGGCGTCGATCAAGACCACCAGGTCGTCAGCGAATCGCGCGTATTCGACGTAGGTGTACTTGCCGTTGCGGGTGACTTCCCGCGCTCGCTCCAGCATCCTGTCCACCTCATTGAGGTAGAGATTACTGAGCAAGGGCGAGATCACACCGCCCTGCGGAACGCCCTTCTTGCCTGAGGCTTTCAGCATCATCTTTAGGAGATGCAGTATATGCGCGTCATCAACCCGCCGCGCCACTTTCTCCAACAGCCGGTCATGCCGGACATTGTCAAAGTAGGCCCGTAGGTCAATGTCGAGAATCCGCGTCTTCCGTTGGACTATCGCTTCAGCCACACGCTTGATGGCGCCATGTGCTGTCCGTTTGGGCCGATATCCATACGACCCCGGTTGAAAGTCAGCCTCGAACACAGGCTCGAGGATGAGCTTGAGCGCCCCTTGCACCACTCTGTCGCGGATCGCCGGAATCGAGAGGACACGGACTTTGCCCCCGTCCTTCGGTATCTCCTGCCTCCGCGCGGGAAGTGGCTGGTAGGTGCGCCCGATCAGTTCGTCCCGTAACTGCTCAAGCAGAGCTTCCACGCCTTGCGTCTCAATGGCCTCGAAGGTGACACCGTCTATTCCCGGTGCTCCATCGTTCTCTTTGGCCATCTCATACGCAGCGCGCAGGGTCTCCATCTTGCAGACGTGGACGTATAGTCCCCAGAACCGCCAGGACGGTTCAGCCTTTGCCTTGACGTATATTCTCCGCCTCAGGTCCTGCAAATCAATGGACGCCTTTGTCATCTCGTCCTTGCCTTCCCTATGTTGGAGACATTGCAAATGGCAGGGTCCCTTGGCTCCACGGATATTACTCCGCTTCATTGCTACTCCGGACCCGGCCGCCACCCTCTCGTCTTCGGCCGACTTCCCGGTTTCGCCGGTTATACGGCCTACCTTGCTCCGACGATTTCGCGTCGGGACGAGGAGGGCTTCTCCAGTTGCTCAGCATGTCCTTGTCACCGTGCTGTCGCTTCCACCCCGCCGAGGTGAACATCCGTATCGGTCAGTCTTCAGTTGCTCATGCTGCCTTCGCCCTCCGGTTGAAGGCTCGGCCCTCGGGGATACTCACTTTCGAGGCCACAACGCGTTCACTTTTATTACGGCCCGATGACTCGTAGCCTCCCCTGGGGAGACTTTGTCGATAGGCTTCAGAGTTTCAGTTTCCATCACCTCTGCTATCCAAACTACGGGGCTCTGACTTCTACCCCGGCAGGTTTGTCTCCTGCTGAACATGCCAGCCTTCGCTGGACACACACCCGGACGAGCGGATTACCCGCATCCGGTTCTTCACGCGTAAGCTTCGCTCACGGGACGGCATATTGGTGGACGATCTTGGCTGTCGGCAGCGGGTGTCGCGCGAGCATGGCCCGGAAGCGCGACCACGGCAGATTGCTGTGGCGGCCACGCCGCGCGAGCCATTTCTTCCATATCCGCGTGATCTGGTGGTGATACCATCTGATCCGTCGGCCGTTGCCGGAGATGCCGTAGTAGGCGCAGTGCCCCCGGATCACCCGCGACAGGTGCGCGTGCTGCGCCCGGAACGGGCGATGCAGGTTAAGCCGACACCATTCCGTCACGGAAGCCAGCGCGCGGGCGTACAGGTCTTTCGCCGTTATCTGTCGGACGACATTCTTACCCTTCCTCGATTGACCCCACACATGGGTGAAGCCAAGGAAGTTGAATGTGGTCCCCGCCGTCGCGGGGTGACGCCCACCCGGGCGCTTGAACCGGAAGTCTACGAAGCGGGTCTTGGTCGGATGGAGTTGAAGCCCATACCGACCGAGCCGCTTATCCAGCACGTTCAGCAATCGCTTGCCGGACAGGTGGTCCTCGAAGGCAATCACCGCGTCATCAGCGTATCGGACCAGTTGGCATCGACCTTTGAGCCGCGGTCGCGCCACCTGCTCGAACCATTCATCCAGCACGTAGTGCAGGTAGATGTTTGCAAGCAGTGGCGAGATCACGCCGCCTTGGGGCGTTCCGCCAGTCGTGCGGCGTAGGACGCCCTTTTCGAGCACCCCTGCCTTCAGCCATTTATCAATCATCCTCCGGACGATGCCGTCCGTGACTCGCTGGTCGAGGAATCGGCGCAGGTGCGCGTGGTCGATGGTGTCGAAGTATTTCGAGATGTCGACGTCCACCACCCAGCGCAGCCCTTGCTCCATGAACCCATTACGCAGGGCATGTAGGGCATCATGGGCCGATCGTCCCGGTCGGAAGCCGTACGAGCACGACAAGAAGTCGGTCTCGTAGATCGGCTCCAGCAGCAGGAGAATCGCCCGCTGTGCCACCTTGTCTTCCAATGTCGGGATGCCGAGTGGCCGTTCGGTCCCATCCGCCTTCGGGATGTAGTGCCGTCGCACCGGCGGCGCGATGTAACGTCCGGATTTGATGCGCGCCAGGAGATCACCGAGATTGGCCTCCAGATTCGCTTCATAGTCCGTCGCCATCATGCCGTCGATGCCGGGCGCGCCATCCTTGCGCGTCAGGCGATAGGCCTCGAGCATCCATTCACAGTCGATCAGGTGATGCAGCGAGGTCAGCACCCGCTTGGGATTCTTCCTCGCCAGATCGGCTATCCATTGTCGTTTCGTGGACAGGTTCGTGGGACTCAGCGTTCCCTCCCGTGTTTCTCGTCAATGGGTCTTAACGCGTGACGGCTCCCTTCCCTCGAGCGGGTCCCGGTGAGCCCAGTTCCCCGCCTTCCTCGGTACTACGAAGCCGCTACGACTCCCCGCCGCGCGCGTCCGTCGGCTTATGTCTTCACCTCGGGATTCCACATGCCTTGGTGTTTTCGTGTTCGCGTGCGCGCTCCCGATGCTCGCCAAGTCGGTCATCAGGCCTGGAGCGTTGCTGTGGCCGGTGCTCCGTGCCGGCTTTCCCATGTGGGCACAAACGGGACCTCTCAGGTTTCCTGGTGTCCCATCCCGTACCTTTGCCCTGCTCAGAGACCCCGGCCGAACCGGTCAGCCTGGCCATAGCGGCTTTCCCAGTGCTGCCCCCGGATCCAACACGGCGAAGGCTTCAGCACGACCGTGATTTCGAGGCTGGTCACAGGGCTTCAGTACCCGCTGTCTACGCTTCACGAGTGACGTTGCCGTCACCCATGCAAGACTCGCTTCCGGCTGGCGGGCTCCGCCTTTGCCGGGAGGGCGTCGAACCCTCTGGGTCACGTTGAAAGGTTTCAGACTACATTCTTCCTCCTTTCCAGGACTTATCCTGACGCAAGTTGGTCCCACTCAAGGCGCAAGATCATCGCAGCGACTCCGAAAGCCGGCTCACCCATCGCCGAAGCCGTTCTCGCGCGCATCGCCGCACTCTATGCGATCGAGAAGGAGATCCGTGGCGCCGACGCCCCGGCTCGGCAAACGACCCGTAACGAGCGATCACGGCCGCTCGTCGCTGAACTCGAGAGGTTTCTGCGCGAGCAAGCCGCTCGCCTGTCGCCGGGCAGCGAGATGGGCAAGGCGATCGCCTATCTCCTGAACCATTGGGATGGCCTCACCTTGTTTCTCGACGATGGTTGCGTTGAGATGGACACCAATCCCGTCGAAAATCAAATCAGGCCGCTGACTCTGACGCGTAAAAATAGTTTATTTGCTGGTCACGACGAAGGTGGTCGTTCATGGGCGCGCATAGCTTCGCTCATCGCCACCTGCAAAATCAACAGCTTCAGCCGCGCTGTGCGGCGCGACGCCGACGACAATGGTCGGCAGGCCGAGGCTCACGACGATCACGCCACGGCAATCCGCGCTCGTGTCGCCTGCGCAACCCCGGCCAACTCCGGCGCCACGAGCGCTCCCGCTGCACCTTCTCACCTTAAACTGGAGACCTAGCCACATGATGACCATGCCGGAAATTGAGCGTTGCCTACGACAGCTGCGCCTGTCGGGTGTCCGCGACACGCTGCAGACGCGCGTGCTCCAGGCGCAGGGCGCCAACCAGCCCTTCCTCGAGACCTTCTCCCTTATCCTGCAGGATGAACTGGACCGTCGTCAGTCCCGTCTTATCGAGCGGCGATACCAGCAATCCGGGCTCGACGAAAAGCTGACGCTCGCCGAGTTCGACTGGTCCTTCAATCCCAAACTGCCACGTCAGACCTGCTTCCAGCTCCACACCCTGGCGTTCATTGCCGCTGGCGAGAACGCTCTGCTTGTTGGCAAACCTGGCACCGGGAAGTCGCACATCGCCAAGGCGATTGCCTATCAGGCGATCCTGCAAAGCCACAAGGTCCAGTATCTTGAGACCGACGACTTCTTCCACCGCTACGCCCTGAACTCTCCGGCACAACGCGAGGTCCGGCTGCGAACCATCATCGACTGCGATCTCCTCGTGCTGGACGATCTATTCCTCGCACGCGCCATCCCCGACGACGCCGGCACTTTGCTGCAGACCCTGATCCATCAGCGTTACAAACTGCGCCGCAGCGTCATCGTCACCTCCAATCGCGTCGTGCAGGATTGGGGGGCATACCTTGGGGACAACACTATGAGCACGACGATCCTCGATCGCCTTATGCATCATTGCCATCTGCTTGAGTTCGACGGACGCAGCTATCGGCTCAAAGAAGCCGCTGAAGCTCTTGCCCGGGAAACAAACTCAAACTAACAGTCCCTTGTCCTGCCTCGCGGGTGGAGGAATTTGACTGACCACACCCGGAGGAATTTGAAGTGACCCGCGGGGCACTCAAGGCGCAAGATCATCGCAGCGACTCCGAAAGCCGGCTCACCCATCGCCGAAGCCGTTCTCGCGCGCATCGCCGCACTCTATGCGATCGAGAAGGAGATCCGTGGCGCCGACGCCCCGGCTCGGCAAACGACCCGTAACGAGCGATCACGGCCGCTCGTCGCTGAACTCGAGAGGTTTCTGCGCGAGCAAGCCGCTCGCCTGTCGCCGGGCAGCGAGATGGGCAAGGCGATCGCCTATCTCCTGAACCATTGGGATGGCCTCACCTTGTTTCTCGACGATGGTTGCGTTGAGATGGACACCAATCCCGTCGAAAATCAAATCAGGCCGCTGACTCTGACGCGTAAAAATAGTTTATTTGCTGGTCACGACGAAGGTGGTCGTTCATGGGCGCGCATAGCTTCGCTCATCGCCACCTGCAAAATCAACAGCGTGGAGCCCTACGTCTGGATGAAAGCGACGCTCAAAGCGATCGCAACCGGTCACCCGCAGTCCCGGATCGACGAGCTCCTGCCCTGGTCGTTCGGCCGCACCTCGTAATTCTCCGTCGTTGCCGCCTCCATACCCCCCGCCAACGATTTGCAAACACGTTGATCAACAGACAGCAATCCCCACGCCAAACCTTTGCGAATGGGACGCGAACGTCGCTTACAACTTACATGAGGCAACAGCCTATCATTCGGGAACTTCTACGCTGACGCAATGCGCGCGAGCTTCTGATCGACATCCGCCGGCGCGGACTGCAGGTCGCGCCTGAACTGGCGGTCGGCGATGGCCCACTCGGCTTCTGGAAGGCGATAGATGAAGTCTTTCCCGGCACCGGCGGCAGCGCTGCTGGCAGCACAAGACCGTCAACGTGCTCAACAAAGTTCCGAGCTTCGTGCAGAGTGTTCAAGCTGATCGATGCAGCCTCGAAAACCTGGCGTCGATTGAAGGGCACAAATCAGTTGCCGAAGCTCATCGCCGGTGTCGGATTCGACGACGGCATCGAGGTCAGCCGCTCACATCCGATCAATGTCTCGCCGACGCACGGCGACGACAGGGACGCCTTCTCCGCAGTTGCTCCGGCTGCACTATCGTCATAGCGCCCACAACGCCGCGGCTTCGTTCAATCCGGCCTCTATGAGGTGCACGCGCCACCGCGCGCGCGGATCGCGCCTGCCACGCGACCTCACAGAACCCTCAAGATTCACGGAGGACGCGAATCAGGCCATAAGGCCGGAATCGCAGTCGACGTCCGTGATTCGCCTTGCTCCATGCATTCCGCTCGTTGGTTTCTCCTGACCTTTCGATTGCCCAGATCCTTCCCCAGGCCGATAAAGTGGTGCTCGTGGCTCGGTCGAAGTCAACGGTCTCGTTCTGTCCCTGTTGCGGCTGTCAGACGCGCCGCGTCCACAGCCATTACGTGCGACGCTTTATCTGCCGTGGCAGGGTCGGGTTGTCGAGATCCAGCTTCACGCGCGACGGTTTCGATGCGCGAATTCACAATGCCAGCGTCGGATATTTACTGAACGGTTGCCGGGAACGGTGCGGCCGAAAGCGCGACGCACGTCCCGGCTCGTCGAAAGACAACTGTCGATCGACTTGGCGGTCGGCGGGGAGCCGGGTGCGCGTCTGTCGTGCAAACTGGCCATGCCGGCCAGCGGCGACACGCTGCTGCGGATGATCCGCGCAGCCGAGTTCGAGTCGCCGGAAGCGCCGCGTGTAATCGGCATCGACGACTGGGCCTGGCGCAAGGGGCTGCGCTACGGGACCATCATCTGCGATCTGGAGCGCAATCGCGTCATCGATCTTTTGCCGGATCGAAATGCCGATACGGTCGCGTCTTGGCTGGGCCGTCATCCAGGCATCGAGGTAATCGCGCGGGATCGCGCCGGCATTTATTCCGAGGGTGCGCGTCGCGGTGCTCCCGATGCAGCGCAGGTCGCCGATCGCTTTCACCTTCTCCAGAACCTGGGTGAAGCGCTGCGTCTGGCTGTTGGCCGTCATCGCAAGGCGGTCGGCGCTGCTGGAAAGGCCATGATTGCCGAGATGATCGGAAACAACAAAGCCAGGCGGGAACTATCGGCAGAGCCCGCAAGGAAACTTGATGCCCTGCGCCGCTCGCGGGGCCGCCACCGCCGTTCACTCTATGCCGAAATCCTCGATTTGCGCGCCGCGGCCACGCGTACATTCCTGCTGAACATGGGCCTCCTAGTTCGAGAACGGAATAGGCATGATAATTGCTGCCTCCGGAAGAGGTTGAACTGATCTTGAACGAGCTATCCGAACCGCCCTGCGGTTTACCGCGAGAATATCAATCAACGCTTAGGAGACGCCGTGATGTTCCGGCCAAACGATGGTATCAGTTGGACGATCCTTACTTGCTTGGGGAGCCGACGGGATCGACGCTGGATGTCCCACGCATCTCCAATCGCTCCGAGCGGCGGGAACACTATTGATCGTTTCCCAACACGACATTGTTTCGAAGGCGACCGTCGGAGATTGCAAACCCCGAGACGGAGCATCCTTAAACCGTCCCGAAGCCTAAGAAGCCCACCTGCATTATGTTACGCTACGTTACTTCGTAAGC
This sequence comes from Bradyrhizobium sp. YCK136, assembly GCF_044570075.1. Taxonomy (NCBI): domain Bacteria; kingdom Pseudomonadati; phylum Pseudomonadota; class Alphaproteobacteria; order Hyphomicrobiales; family Nitrobacteraceae; genus Bradyrhizobium; species Bradyrhizobium sp. YCK136. The sequence goes on along the minus strand of NZ_CP172425.1, from coordinate 83,329 downwards.
TCAGCGACTTTTTGAAGAAAAGGCCGTGCGGGAATCGCTGCTTAGGTGCGTGCCGAGCATGGCAGCTGGGACTGACAAATCGACCCCAACACCGTCTGGCGCGTCGCGCCGCCGACGCTGAATATTTGCGGATAGGGGGCTCTGCCCATGCAAAGTGGTTTCTACCATTGCACAGGACGCGGAGAGGGCCGATTCGAGCGCCACGAGCGTTAGTCAAAACAGTTGGGCAAGCGTCAGCGCCGAGGCAGGAAGCTGTCTGCGGTTCGTCACATCATTCACGCCGGACACACACCTACAGAGGAGACCCCGCGCTTGGCTAGTGTCACTTCTCTTGACCGTGTCCGAGCAGTCGCGTCCGGCCGTAATGATATTGTTCTGGTGGCGCTGCTGATCACGATCATCTTCATGATGATCATTCCACTGCCGCCGGTCCTCATGGATGTGCTACAGGCCCTCAACCTGGGGCTCTCGGCACTGCTGCTGATGATGGCGGTCTACATTAAATCCCCCCTTGCGTTCGTCTCCTTTCCTTCAGCGCTCTTGGTGACGACGCTATTTCGGCTATCGCTCGGCGTCGCCGCGACACGCACTATCTTGCTTCATGCAGACGCCGGTCAGATCATCAAGACATTCGGGGACTTTGTGGTGGCCGGCAATCTCGTGGTGGGCGCCGTCACCTTTTTGATCATCACAATCGTTCAGTTTGTCGTCATCACCAAGGGATCGGAGCGTGTGGCGGAGGTTGCTGCACGGTTTTCTCTGGATTCGATGCCGGGCAAACAAATGAGTGTTGACGGCGACTTGCGTGCCGGCAGTATTGATATCCGAGAGGCAAGTCGACGCCGCGTTGCGATTGAGCGCGAGAGCCAGCTGTACGGTGCTCTGGACGGCGCCATGAAGTTTCTCAAGGGTGACGCCATCGCGAGCTTGATCAGCATTGCCGTGAACATCATAGGCGGTATCGCGATTGGAGCGACTCAAAAGGGAATGGGATTGTACGAGGCGCTCGAGGTCTATGCGATCCTGACCATTGGAGACGGGCTCGTCAGTCAGATACCGGCTCTCTTCACAGCGATTACCGCGGGATTTATCGTTACGAGGGTTAGTGACCAACATCGCGGTGCAGATCTCGGCAACGAAATCGGCGACGAGGTCGGCGCACAACCACGTGCGCTGATTGTCGCGTCGTTCATTCTCCTCCTCTTTTCGTTCGTCCCTGGCCTTCCGACGGGAATCTTCATGATCTTGGCGGTTGTAGTCGGAGGCGGTGGCTGGCAATTGCAGCGTAGTCAGCGGCTGGCCACACCGGCAATGCGTCGCGACTCGGTGACAGGGGCAACGCGCTTAACAGCCTCGGACGAGCCGACCGGAGGGGCTGATGGAGCCGACGACATTGGCATCAAGTTCACTGTGCCCCTGATGGTCGACATTGGTCACGACGTTCAGGCGGCCGCCTCTCCCGATCTACTGAAGAAAGCGTTGGATGCAGAACGGCATGCGCTTGTTCTTGATCTCGGCGTCCCTCTTCCAGCGATCAATGTGCGGGTGAACGACAGCTGCAAGGATGGAGCGTATGTCATCATGGTAAATGAAATACCATGCGGTGAAGGGCGACTGCGCTCGCAAATTCTTTTGGCACGTGATACTCCTGAAAACCTCGATCTTCTGGGCATTCCGTATGTTCTGGACAAATCCTTTCTTCCTCAGATCGAGACGGTTTGGGTGGACGCCATACATCGCGAATCATTGCGAGCTGCCAGCATCCCTTTCCTGGAATCGGTGCAGATCCTTAGCTACCAAACTGGCCTAATCCTGCGCAGGCACGCTTTCGAGTTTATCGGCATCCAGGAAACAAGAACTCTTTTGAATCGCATCGAGGTGTGCTTCCCGGAACTCGTAAAGGAAGTACTCCGCTCAGCGCATTTGCAGAAGATTTCAGAAGTCTTTCAACGGCTGATCGCGGAGGAGGTTTCACTGCGTAACATGCGCACCATCCTCGCCGCACTGGTCGAACGGGCACAGAACGAAAAAGACGTTGTCCTGCTGACTGAGCATGTGCGCTGTGCGCTGAAGAGGCAACTCTGCATCCCGTATTGTATCGGCATGAACCTGCTGCCCGCCTATCTTCTCACGCCAGAAGTGGAAGATACGATACGCAGGGCCATTCGGCAGACTTCCGCCGGCAGCTATCTCGCTCTTGACGCGCGAACCACAAGCCAGATCATTGACGCAATACGAGAAGCTATCGGCAACCTAAACCAGCAGCCGCATAAGCCGGTGCTGCTGGCTTCGACGGACATACGTCGATACCTACGCAAGGTCATCGAAACCGACTTCTACGAACTTCCAGTGCTATCCTATCAGGAGCTTCCCCCCGATATCTCCATACAGCCATTGGGACGGATATCGCTGCAATGAGAAATGCCAACATCAAACAAGGTGTTCTGACGGGTGATCAGGCCCAACTGACCTTGCGCGTGCTATCTGGCCCCAACAATGGGGCCGAGACATCGCTCGGCGATGGAGTCTGGCTAGTCGGTAGCCATGGCGCTGACGACATCACCTTCGCAGATCCGGAACTAGTTGGTTCACATCTTCGCATCGTCATCGAGGCGGGGCGCATCCAGATCACCGCTCTTGCACCGGGTGTGCTCATCGGCGGTGATGGTTGTCCCACGGGCCATCCGACAATCCTCGATCCACTCACTCCGGTTCGGGTTGGGCGGACAATTTTCAGTATCGGCCCGACCGGCGGCGGCTTTCCCGATGTCGACTCCGCGGTCGAGCGCAGAAGGCTGCATGCAGAGCGCGCCCCCTCAGCTCCCGAAGGACCGGCGACCCGGGGTCGAGAAGCCCGTCTTGTGATGAACTCGATATCTCGGCCATTTCGGCTTGGTGCGGCCGCTTGCGTCCTTCTGCTGATCGTCTATGGAGCTAGTGCCGGGATGGGGCGCGTTGTTTGCTCTTTCACCTCGGCCATCGTTCCGGGTACTGACCCGATCAAAATTGCCAGGAATATCCTTCGCGATTTGAATGTCGGACGCGGCGTCAGCATCGCGCTCTCCGATAATAACCTGCTCATCGACGGCGACCAGCAAGCTGGAGAGGCTACAAAGATCAAAGCAGCCCTCCACGACGCCGGGCTAACAGCAGAGGTAACAGCGAAATCAGCGACCGCAGCCGCCCTGTCTGATGCAAAGATCATCGACCTGTCAACGACGGTCATGCGGGCATTCGGCGTCGATGGGAGTATTCGCGTGGGAAGCGCCGGAGGGATATCAATAGCGGGATATGGGCCGAGCGATGCAGTTGTCAAAGCGGCCCTTCGTCACCTGCAGCAGGATATTCCCACAGTACGCACAGTTGACGACACGGTCGTAACGCCGGACCGCGCGCGAACCTTTCTAGAGACTGCGACGACAGTCGGACTCCGTCGCTCGATTCGCATCGTGGTGAAGCCAGACGTCATCATTGTTTCGGGAACGCTTACCCCAACCGCCTATAACGAGTGGAGGACCGTTGCTTCCCGCTTCGAGGAGAAGTTCGCACCCCACATTCGACTTGAGGCACACTGTTTGCCAGTTGTATTGCCAACAGCGAGAGGTGTGCACCTCGGCCGGTCTCCATTCATCGTAGTTCAGAACGGAGCGCGCCTGAAAGTCGGCGACAATATCGATCATTTCGGCAAGATCGTTGTCATCAATCGCGACGGAATGCTTGTGCGTGTCGGAGAGTCCGACGTGCACATTGCCTATCCGAACAAGCCGGAATGGATAACAGAGGAGGATCAACTGTGAGCGATCATCTGGTCGTGCTTGAGCTGCAGAAGCAGCTGGTAGACGATGTCGATGGCACCGAGTTATCTGCCCTCGAGAGAGAGTTCGAGAGTTGGCGACAATCGTTGAAACGTGACATGGATAGCGGCGTCACGAGGCGTCATTTCGACGCATTGTGCACATTGCTTGACGCGATAAATGCCGCAGCAGACGCTGTCAGTACAACATGGATGCGCCACCACAGCAGGCGATCCTCTGGCTTGGAGGGGTGAGGTGGATTTCAGCAGGATCAATGGCTCGCTTGGCAGATCTGTTGCGGCATCTGAACTGAGCTTGAGAACTCACATGACGACCATGAAAGCGGACGACACCATGGATCAGCTCAAGCTTCAGCTCTCATTGAACACACATACTACACTCTTGAGCCTGAATTCGACTGTCATCAAAGCAGTTCACGAGGCGCTGAATGGTATTATCAGGAACATTGGCTGAGGTACGCCGGTTAGGCTCCCTCGATTCGAGGTCCGCTGTCGGCGGACGTAGTATCCGACCTGCCGTGCACCGGTGATGTGCTTCCCGTTTTTTGGCAAATGCATTCGTCCCAATATGCATCCGGGATTTTTGATCCGCTGGCACCGCACGCCACAATCAAAGGTCTGAACAACGACGGACGATGTTAAAGCGCTATGTCTTCCAGCCTTATGCAGCTACGTCATTTCCGATATTTCACGGGCATCGTGGATGCTGGTAGTTTTTGCCAAGCAGCGGCGACGATCCACGTGGCGCAGCCGGCCCTGAGTCAGCAGATGGCTGCCTTAGAAGCCGAGCTCGGCGTGGCGCTGCTGCACCGTAGCGTACGCGGCGTTCGCCCAACTCGCGAGGGTGCGGTCTTTTATCGCGAGGCCATGTCCATCCTTCAGCAGGTTGACCAACTGCGCAGCATCGTCCGCTCTGCGGCAGGAGTACCGGAAGGTACGGTAAAGCTCGGGATGGCCTCGGTGTTCGCCGCTTCGTTCGCCTGCGCCTTGATCGAAGGCAGCCGGACAGTGCTCCCAAAAGTGCGCCTCCATCTTGTTACCGGTGACTCTCTTCAGATGAAGCCACTCATCGCATCGCGAGCCCTTGACATCTGCGCTGTGCTCGAGGATGCGCCCACCCCAGGCGTTACCCGCCAGCCACTGTTTCAACAACGGCTCCACTTGGTACGTCCTCGCGCTAAAGGGGACGTCGCTCCGGCCATTTCGCCTGAGGAGTTGGCTGAGCTCCCTCTTGTATTGCCGACACGCCCAAACACGATTCGCGACGCATTAGATCGGACGTTTGAAGCGGCCGGCGTCATGCCGAATTGCATCGCAGAAGTCGACACGTTCGCCAATGCGCTCTCCTTCGTCAGGGCGGGTCTCGCAAATGCGATCCTGCCCAAGGGCGAAATTCCCGATATTCCGGGCGACGAAGATCTGAGGCCGCTCGTAATAGATCCGCCGATCCATATGACGGCTTGCCTCATCTCCTCTGGCGACCTCGCCCCCGCCGCCGAAGCCGTGAGCTCCTTGCTGATTGCGCAGGTACGAAAAGTGCTTCAAACAAGACCTCTTGCGGCATCGTCAACTTAATCGACCGCCGAGCCGAAGGAGACGATTCTCAAAGGTTCGAGATTCGGCGATAGCGCTTGTCGTCGAGATCTCGCGCCAAGTCGCAAAGGCTAATTCGCGCGAAGCACGACGGAAGTCGGCAGTGACGGCTCCGGGATAGGGGATGTGGAAAAGGTTCGCGACCTGATCATGAACTGACAGAAACCGTTGAGCCTGACGGGACGATTTGAAACGCTTCATGATTCACTCGCGTCGCCGCGTCGGCTGATGAGAATTCTCGGCCCGATTGTTGAGAGCTTTGTGCTGGCGATGTTCGACGTGAAAGCCCATCTTCGCTCTCGCAGCGCCGTACGAACGCAGCTTGTCCGTGATCATCACGCGCGGCGGCGTGCCGGCGGATTTCAAGAGCGTCTTCATGAGCCGTTGCGCAGCGCGCGAGTCTCTTCGGCGCTGGATCAAGGCGTCGAGAACGAAGCCATTCTGGTCGACAGCGCGCCAGAGCCAATGTTGTTCGCCCGCGATCGAGACAACGACCTCGTCCAGATGCCATTTGTCGCCACGAGCGGGAGCGCGCTGGCGGATCCGATCGGAGAACGCCTTGCCGAATTTCCTTCCCCACTGGCGCACGCTTTCATAGGTCACACCGATGCCACGCGCCGCCAGCATTTCCTCGACCATGCGTATAACAGCCGACGTCCCCATTCGAGTCTTGACGGCAGCACGCCGGATCAAGCCTACTTCACCCCGCTGCCACCCCGCCTGGCAGCCTAACCCCGGCAGACGCTCCACTTATCGACGCGGAGATCCTGTTCAGACAATCGGGACCAGCTCTGTAAAGCGCTGATGCGGCGTAGGATTCGGTTGCGAAGCCAACCCCATCACCTCCAACCGCGAACGCCACGCCCGCCATGACCGACGATACGATTCCGCCCTTCTCGTTTCCAGCCGTTCACGCCAAGAAAGTCACAGCTGCCTTCGATGGTGGGCGCCTAACCTCGAACGGGGGCGTGATGCTTCTGGCGATGGCCGAGCGGCGTCTCGGTTTGGCCAACAATTTGGCCCGGGTGTTCCCGGATCGGCGCGATCCGACGCGGGTCGTGCACAGCCTGGTCGATATGTTCCGCGCTCGCATGTTCGCGATCTGCTGCGGCTACGAGGACGCCGACGACCTCGATCATCTGAGGTCCGATCCGGCATTCAAACTGGCCTGCGGTCGCCTACCGGACACGGGCCGGGATTTGTGTTCCCAGCCGACGCTGTCGCGGCTGGAGAATGCTCCGCGCCTGCGCGACGTGATCCGACTGACCTACATTTTGGTCGACGCATGGATGGATAGCTACCCCCACGAGCCGGCATCCGTCACGCTCGACATCGATGATACCTGCGACGTCGTCCACGGCCATCAGCTAGCGCTCGATAATCGCCGTCTCGAAGGTTTGCCGCCGTAGCTTCGGAACCTTCAGATTGACGTCGCCCGCCTTGGTCTGCAGCGTTCGCTCGTAGCTGCCCGCCCGCGTGTCCTGCCGGGCCGGGCTGCGCTCATAACGCCCAGCACCGCACAGCTGGTCCGCTTCGGCCTCCAGCATGGCGTTCAGTGTCTCTTCCACCGTCCCGCGGACCATCTCGCCCAGGTGATCTCGAATCCGGGCCTCATCAATTTGGATCACCTGACCCATGGCATTCCCATCGTTCATTCAAAGCTCCTTCATTCTAGAAGGAGCCGTCAATCCTGAAAGTGCGAAAGACTCTGTACGTTATCGATCTGGCGCGACCTTGTCGGAGATCGGACAGTTGCTGCGGCACGAGAACCACGACACCACCCGGATTTACGCGAAGGTCGACATCGATGCGCTGAGAACATTGAGCTTGCCCTGGCCGGGAGGCGTGCAACGACCAATCTGCGCTCCGCACTCGATAAGTACCTGAGCATGCGCAAGGGACTGGGATACAAGTACGAGCACCAGACCCGTCGGCTCGCCGACTTCGTCGCCTTCATGGAGAAGCGCAAAGCCAGGATCATCACGACGAAGCTGGCAATGGAATGGGCGACGCTGCCGCCCGATCGTCATGCATCCTGGGCGCTGCGATTGAGCGACGTGCGCGGGTTCGCGCGCCATGTCGCCAACTTCGATCCGAGAACGGAGGTGCCGCCCGTCGGCATGCTGCCGGGATGGAAGCGCGCCAAGCCCTATGTCTACAGCGACGCGGAGATCGATGCGTTGCTGACGGCAGCGCTGGCCCCGTGGGTCGGTCAAAATCCCCCGGGTATGGTCACTTGAAACTCCCCCACCTGATGATCGCCGTCAGCGCCGCTGAACAGCAGTAGCCGGTCAGGCAGGACGTTTATGTTCGACCCCTTTAGCCAGCAAGGGGCCGGGGAGTTGAACGTCTTGAAGCGACATCTGCAAAGCACCGTACTTACATTACTTGATCGCAACACCAGCCAGCGCGAGATTCACCGGCTGACGGGTGTCGATCGCAAGACGATCCGGCGTTATCAGGCGCTGCGGGCCGGTGCGGAGGCAAATTCCCCCGGGGAAGTGACCACCGGCTCGGTGAGCGCGGACGGCCAAATTCCTCCACCCCGACCACCGGCTTTTGGGACATCGGAAGCGACGGTCACCAGCAGCCTGGCCCGTTCGGCTTGCGAAGCGCATCGGACGTGGATCGAAGAACAGGTCCGGCTGAAGCGGAACGCGCAGGCGATTTACCAGGACCTGGTTGATCAATTTGGCTTTCCGTCCAGCTACCAGAGTGTCAAGCGGTTTGTGCGCCGGTTGCGGCACGCTGATCCTGAGCAGTTTGATCGTCTTGAGTTCCTCCCCGGCGAGGAAGCTCAGGTCGACTATGGCGAGGGCGCGCCGACGGTTGATCCGAAGAGCGGGCGGTACCGTCGTCCCCGCCTGTTCGTGATGACGCTACGCTACTCGCGGCGCAGCTTCCGGCGGGTAGTCTGGAAGTCCAGCCAACAAGTCTGGGCGCAGCTCCACGAAGAGGCGTTCCGGTATTTTGGCGGGGTCCCCAGCTATGTCGTGCTCGACAACCTGAAGGAAGGCGTCCTCAAGCCGGATTTGTACGAGCCCCAGCTCAACCCGATTTACAGCGCGATGCTGGCTCATTACGCCGTGGTCGCCGATCCCGCGCGCGTGGCCGATCCAAATCGGAAAGGATGCGTCGAGAATGCGATTCAACATACCCAGGGCACTGCGCTGGCCGGACGGCGCTTCGAGACGCTGGAGGCGCAAAACGAGTTCTTGAGGCACTGGGAGGAGAACTGGGCTTCCAAACGCATCCACGGCAGCACGCGCCGTCAGGTCGAGGCGATGTTCCAGGAAGAGAAGCCGCACCTGCGGCCGCTGCCTGTCGCTCCCTTCCGCATCTTCACCGAAGTCGTCCGGACTGTCTGCGACGACACCACCGTACGCGTCGACAACAGCTATTACGCCGCGCGGCCCGCGCCGATCGGCAGCCAGGTCGTCGTGCGCATCTACACCACCACGATCGAGATCCGTGATCGCCACACCCGTGCGCTGCTGCGTGTTCATTCCCGGATGGCGCACCCCGGTTCTGTCGTCCTGCCGACCAGCGAACGGCCGTTCAACCCGTCGCGGCAAACCGCCGTGCTGCTGGCGAGCGCCGAGCGCATCGGACCGCAGACCAGGGCCTTGTGCCAGCAGGTGTTCGACACCGAAGGGCGCCCCGGACAGCGCGCGATGTGGGGCATTGTCGGGCTGGGCCGGAAGTATCCGGCGCGGCTGGTCGAGCAGGCCTGCGCGCACGCCATCGACAACCGCATCTACCGCTACAAGCACGTGCGTGCGACCGTCGAGCGGTTGTTCGAACAGGCGATCGAGCAGGTTGGAGTGACGCCACAGCCGGCATCGCCGCTCACCCAGGATCATCCGCTGATCCGTACCCCCGCGGAATACGGCGACCTCTTCAGCCGCGCTGTGCGGCGCGACGCCGACGACAATGGTCGGCAGGCCGAGGCTCACGACGATCACGCCACGGCAATCCGCGCTCGTGTCGCCTGCGCAACCCCGGCCAACTCCGGCGCCACGAGCGCTCCCGCTGCACCTTCTCACCTTAAACTGGAGACCTAGCCACATGATGACCATGCCGGAAATTGAGCGTTGCCTACGACAGCTGCGCCTGTCGGGTGTCCGCGACACGCTGCAGACGCGCGTGCTCCAGGCGCAGGGCGCCAACCAGCCCTTCCTCGAGACCTTCTCCCTTATCCTGCAGGATGAACTGGACCGTCGTCAGTCCCGTCTTATCGAGCGGCGATACCAGCAATCCGGGCTCGACGAAAAGCTGACGCTCGCCGAGTTCGACTGGTCCTTCAATCCCAAACTGCCACGTCAGACCTGCTTCCAGCTCCACACCCTGGCGTTCATTGCCGCTGGCGAGAACGCTCTGCTTGTTGGCAAACCTGGCACCGGGAAGTCGCACATCGCCAAGGCGATTGCCTATCAGGCGATCCTGCAAAGCCACAAGGTCCAGTATCTTGAGACCGACGACTTCTTTCACCGCTACGCCCTGAACTCTCCGGCACAACGCGAGGTCCGGCTGCGAACCATCATCGACTGCGATCTCCTCGTGCTGGACGATCTATTCCTCGCACGCGCCATCCCCGACGACGCCGGCACTTTGCTGCAGACCCTGATCCATCAGCGTTACAAACTGCGCCGCAGCGTCATCGTCACCTCCAATCGCGTCGTGCAGGATTGGGGGGCATACCTTGGGGACAACACTATGAGCACGACGATCCTCGATCGCCTTATGCATCATTGCCATCTGCTTGAGTTCGACGGACGCAGCTATCGGCTCAAAGAAGCCGCTGAAGCTCTTGCCCGGGAAACAAACTCAAACTAACAGTCCCTTGTCCTGCCTCGCGGGTGGAGGAATTTGACTGACCACACCCGGAGGAATTTGAAGTGACCCGCGGGGCTGGCTCTGCCGCCAGAGGACGGGCTGCGCCGATGGACCTACCATACCTTGTTCGGGCTGATCGCGGTGACGGGCATGCGCATATCCGAGGCGATGGGCCTGGAGCGTGATGACGTCGATCTCGACGCCGGCGTGCTGACGGTCCGGCTGACCAAGTTCGGCAAGTCGCGGCTCGTGCCATTGCATCCGACGACGAGAACAGCGCTGCGCGACTACGTCCACCGGCGCGATGCGCTGCTCGGATCATGCTGCGGCTCGACCTTCTTGGTTGCCGAACAGGGAGGCCGCTTGCTTCACCAGTACGTTAATCGCGTCTTCTGGCGATTGTCCAGAGAGATCGGGCTGCGGCGCCCAGGTGATCGTACCGGGCCACGCGTGCACGACTTCCGTCATCGCTTCGCCATCCGCGACGCTGCTCGACTGGTATCGCGAAGGCAAGAACGTCGAGCAGCAGCTCCCAGTGCTGTCCACTTACCTCGGCCACGCCTGCGTGCGCGATACTTACTGGTATCTCTCGGCCTGCCCCGAGTTGATGGAAGAAGCGGCGCGGCGTCTCGACCGGCGATGGGAGGTGACGCTATGAAGCCCGCCTGCAATGTCGCCACGTTGATCGAACGCTTCTTCACCGAGCACCTCATGCGCCAGCGCAATGTTAGCGCCAATACGATCGCCTCCTACAGGGACACGTTCCGGCTGCTGTTCATGTTCGCGCAGGTGCGGCTGCGGAAGTCCCCATCGGCCCTGACGCTCGCCGATCTGGATGCAACGTTCATCGGCGCGTTCCTCACCGATCTCGAGGTTAAGCGCGGCGTCAGCGCGAAGACGCGTAACCTGCGTCTGACCGCCATCCGATCCTTCTTCAGGTTCGTGTCCTTCGAGGAACCGGCACATAGTGCGCTGATCCAGCGCGTACTCGCCATACCGAGCAAGCGCCACGACAAGCGACAGGTGCACTTCCTGACGCGCCCCGAGATCGAGGCGGTTCTCGCCGCGCCTGATCGAACGACGTGGCTTGGCCGCCGCGATCACACCTTGCTGCTGCTGGTCGCGGCCCAGACGGGCTTACGCCTCTCAGAGCTCCCGAGTCACAAGTTCGCAATCGTAGATTCGCATTAGATTCGCGTCGCTGTGCCAGAGATGGCGGCTGCAACAGTGACGGAGGATCTGATGGCGGCCCAGCGACTTGCGCCCCTGGTATTGAGCGATGATGAGCGTGCTGAACTTTGGACTCTCTTCAGAATATTCCGGCGCTGGTTGTTGAATTCCAACGGCTACCACTAGTTGCAGCTTCATGATAGCCTATTCGTGGCAGGGGGAGGGCAAGGCTTGCGAATCGTTCGCGTCGAGATAATCAACTTTAGAGGGATCAAGCAGATCTCGTGGCATCCGGCGCCTGAAACCAATTGTTTGGTCGGCCCAAGCGATTCGGGGAAAACGACTGTTATCGACGCCATCGAGCTGGCATTTGCTCCGCGCAACAGCCTCACCTTCGATACCGACTTCTATGCCGTTGACCCAAAAGCCAACCCGATCGCCATCACAGTCACTATCGGCGATCTGCCCACTGAATTCCTGAAGGAGGATCGGTATGGTCATTACCTCAGGGGATGGGATGAAGCCGGCAAGAAGCTGGAAGATGACCCGGATGAAGGTAAGCGCGTATTTTACCGCACAGGCTACGCGCGCGGCTGGCCGCGGCGTCGCGTGACGCCGGGCCCCAGCAGTGTCATCGGAACGGCTTGGTTGACCTGAGCGTTCGAACGTCAGCCGCTATTCTCAGCTGGCAGGTTTTTTTGAGCGGTGCAGTTGAACGGCAACAGATCTTCGATATCGGCGTCTGGCGCGCGCTGGGGCAATTCGGTGAGCGCGTGACGTAGCCATGCATAGGGATCGACGCCGCATGCCCGGCATGTCAGCACCAAACTGTAGATCACGGCGCTTGCCTTGGCGCCGGCAACGGTGTCGCTGAACAGCCAACTTTTTCGTCCGGTGCAAAACGGCCTGATGTCGCGCTCCAGAACATTGTTATCGATCGGGGCGAGACCGTCACTGGTGTAACGGGTCAGATAATCCCATTGGTTGCGCGCATAGGCGATCGCCTTGCCGGTCAAGCTTTCGGGGAGGACCTTCGGCGCCTGGTCGTCGAGCCAGGTCCGGAAGGCGGCCAATACCGGCAGGCTATGCTGCTGGCGCAGCCGCAAGGTGTATGCGGCGCGCGTTTCGTCGTCGGGCGGCGTCTGGCGCGCCACCCTCTCGACCTCATACAACGCCTCGAAGAACTTGAGCGCCTGCAATGGCGGACCGCCGGGCGTCTTCCTGGCCTTGAGCGCATCGGTAAATTTCCTGCGCGCATGCGCCATACAGCCAAGATGGGTCGCGCCTGTCAGCGTGCCCCAGGCGTCATAGCCGTCGCTCATCAACAAGCCACGATAGCCGGCCAGGAAGGCCTGAGGATGTTCCTGGCCGCGACCGGGCTGGTAATCGAACAGCACGACCGGCTGCGCGCAGTCCTGGCCGCTGCGATAGGCCCACATGAAGGATTTGGCCTGCGCATCCCGGCCGTCCTCTTTCAGAACCTGGACCCAGGTTTCGTCGCCGTGGACCAGGGGCTGCGACCTGAGCTTTTGCTGTAGCGCGTCATAGACCCGATGCAGATGCAACTCGCTCGCCCGGATCACCCAGTTGCCCAGCGTCCCGCGGCTGATGCTGACGTCGGCGCGCCCCAGCGCGTCCGCCACACGGTACAGCGGCGTGCCGTCGACGTATTTGTTGGCGAGCACCAGCGCCAGCGTCGATGGCGTGGCGACGCTACCCGGCAGCGGCTGCGCCGGCATCGGCGCGGTCACGATCGGGGTGTTCAGCGCGGTGCGCTCGCAGTGACGGCAGGCATATTTGAACCGCACATGTTGCAGCACTGACGCCTTCACCTCGACGTGCAACTGCTCGGTGACGGTCTCGCCCATCCGATGCATCCGATTGCGGCAGCACGGACAGTCCTTTTGATCCTCACCCAGATCATGTTCGACGCGTTGGCGCGGCAGATCGTCAGGCAGCGGCTTGCGGCCGCGTGTCTTCGGTGCCGGCTTTGGAGCCTCCGGCAATCCCGTGTCCGGCACGGCGACCGCCTCGACATCGTCGTCGTCCCGGCTTTCAGCGGCGGCCTGCTCGGCTTCGTTGAAGATGCGCTCCTTGAGCTTTTCGCTCTTCGGCGCGTAGCGGCGCAAGCGCTCCAGGCGCAACTGCTCCTCAAGATGCAGGACGCGTTGCGCGAGTTTCTCGTTCTCCGCCTTCAGCGCCGCGAGCTCGGCCGCGTGCGCCGCGATCAAGGCTTCCAGCTCGTGCGTCGTGGGCCTGCGACTCATCGTAGTCTTGAATCGAAGTCATGCCGCCGCGTCAACCGAGTTCCATGCGGTGGCCGGCGTCATCCGATAGCGCTGATGACGCCGCCCGCATCGAACACGCTCAGCCCACGCTGTGATATTGCCGCACCGGATGACGACGCACCGCCGCGATGTTGATGCCGTCAAGCAGCCAGTGCAGCTCCTCCGTCGTCAGCGTCAGCACCGCCTCCTGACTTCGGGGCCAGTGGAATCTGTCGGCCTCCAGCCGCTTCAGCAGCATCCAAAATCCTGACCGGTCATAAATCAGCAGCTTGATCCGGTCGCGGCGACGATTGCAGAACGCGAACACCGCGCGCTGGAACGGATCCAGCCCCATCGACTGCTCGACCACGATCGCCAGGCTGTTGATGCCCGCCCGGAAGTCAATCGGTTCGCGGTGAAGGTAGACCCGAAGATCAGACGCCAGCCGGAACATCGCAACGCCCCAGCGCTTCAATCACCGCCGACAGCAACTGCGCGTCGCCGCCTTCCAGCGAAAGCGTCACGCCGTTGGGCATCGATGCCGTCAGCCGCCCTGCACAGGATCGCTCCGTCGCGCAAACCGCGATCGCGCCAGCAGATCGAGTTGGCGACGGCGACGGCGCGCGAACCGGAACAAAGGCTGGCGCAATCGGCGCCTCCGGCTGGCCATCCCCGTTCTGACGTTGTCGCTTGGCCACCCATTTGCGCAGCAGGTTCGCGTTCACGCCGTGTTGCAACGCCAGCCCCGCCAGCGACACGCCAGGCTGCAGACAGGCCTCGACCAGCCGCTGTTTGCTGGCCGGATCATAGCGACGCCGCCCATTGCGCAACACGCCGACCGTCTCAAGTCTCAAAAGTTCTTCTGGAGTGATCATCGATGGTGTCCACCTCGTTCATGGTGGACACCTCATCCCATCCCCGCGCTCAACTGCATAGGTGCGTAGAAAGGAGCGCTTACGGATGAAGAGCAGTCGGGGCTCGAACATGCGCTTTCGATAAGGCTCACCGTCGACCATAGCCTTGAGGCAGAGTGGACACTATGACGAACGGGTCAAAGAGGACCAACTGAGCATCAGGGCGCTAGCCTTCCACGATCGTCAGGACGTCGCGCCAAGCCGGCTCGGGCCTTATGCAGACCGGCATCTGGGCTAGGGACGTCAATCCGTGCTCAACCGGATAACCAAGGGTCCGACGGCATCCCGCGGGCTGATGGCGGAAGCCGGACGTGTCGCGCGCCAGGAATTCTCGAAAGACTCGCAGATACTGTTCGCCGAAACCATCAAAGAAGCCAAGCTGGCCGCCCAGCGGCTCGGAGCGCTGGTGAGTGACCGGCTTCACGCGATGCTCGACGTGCAAGCTATGGGGCTGTCCGGCGGCGGAATCTCCCTCCATGATGGAGACCTGCCTCTGCGCCGGTTGGGCGTCGGTTGAGCTATGGCTGATTTTGGGTGACGCGGCCTGATCAGGCGGCGTGGCTTTCAGTGTTCGGAATGACTTCGATTCCGTCGATGAACTTTACACCGGCGATGACTTTCGGCAACTGGTTCGTGCTCTTCAATCGCCGCCAGGTCTTCGATGCGGCGTCGATGAGCTTGAACACCATCAGCTTCGCAGTTTGTTGCGACAGCGATCCCTTGGTCCGCACCGTTCGGTGGCGCACCGTGGCGAAGACGCAGAGCTGGCCCCGGTTGTTTGGACAGCGCCCCGCTGGATTTAAGTGGATTCCTGCCGGGTTATGCTGAACGCGGGGCTTTACGGTTTTGTCGTTGCGTCGGGAGGGCGTAGCCCGACCAGAGCGACGACAAAACCGTCGGCGACGGTCATGCGGCCATCACCATAGCTTGCGTGCCGAAGTAAGCCTCGTCGGGCGTGCGCCCGTCAAGGCTCGAGTGAGGGCGTCCCTGATTGTAGAAGGCCAGATACTTGGCAATTGACGCTCGCGCCTCGGACACGCTGTCGTAGGCGCGGAGATAAACTTCTTCGTATTTGACCGTGCGCCAGAGCCGCTCGACAAACACGTTGTCGCGCCAGGCGCCCTTGCCGTCCATGCTGATGGCGATCTTCGCGTCCAGCAGCACATCGGTGAACTCGAGGCTGGTGAACTGGCTGCCCACTTCCCCGGTCAGGGGATCGACGATGTCGATGGTGTCGCCGGCGAAATCCACGAACACCTTCTCGCCGCCCAGATGAATCTGCCGCATCGAAGGTCGGACCCGCCCCTTCCAGGCCTCGTAGGTAGTGCAGAACCACGTGTACCCGAAACCG
The DNA here is from genome assembly GCF_044570075.1 of Bradyrhizobium sp. YCK136. NCBI lineage: Bacteria > Pseudomonadati > Pseudomonadota > Alphaproteobacteria > Hyphomicrobiales > Nitrobacteraceae > Bradyrhizobium > Bradyrhizobium sp. YCK136. The sequence goes on along the minus strand of NZ_CP172425.1, from coordinate 67,384 downwards.
TCGGGATTAACGGCGCGATACTCCTCCCAGAGCAGGCGACGGGTTACGTTGCGCCGGCGGAGCTCTTTATCGATGTAGCTCCAGTCGGGCACCGGCCGCTGCGGGCTCTGAGACGCTGGTCGTGGGGCCGGGAAAAGCAAAAGCTCCAGGTCTTCATCGGTCATTCCCTCCGGAAGCGGCCAGCTCAACCCAGCAGAGCGGGCGCGGCTCAGGTAGCTGTGCACAACGCCGTTGCTGACGCCCACGCTCCGCGCGATGGCCCGCTCTGGCAGGCCTTGAAAATGTTTTAACCGAAGGACTTCCTTGATCCGGCGCATCGACAATCTCTGGGTAGGCATTGGACTTCCTCGTTAACCACGAGGTCATCCCTAAGCCGGTTGAGTTGTCGGCCGAAGCGCTGCAAGGCTCCGAAAGCCTTGCTCACGATCCCGCGAAATCGTTGCTCACGATCGTCTGAAATCTCTGCTCACGATCCCCTGAAATCCGCGCTCACGATCCCGCGAAACGCGCATCCGTGACGGAATGGTGTCGGCTTAACCCCCGCGGGTCACTTCAAATTCCTCCGGGTGTGGTCAGTCAAATTCCTCCACCCGCGAGGCAGGACAAGGGACTGTTAGTTTGAGTTTGTTTCCCGGGCAAGAGCTTCAGCGGCTTCTTTGAGCCGATAGCTGCGTCCGTCGAACTCAAGCAGATGGCAATGATGCATAAGGCGATCGAGGATCGTCGTGCTCATAGTGTTGTCCCCAAGGTATGCCCCCCAATCCTGCACGACGCGATTGGAGGTGACGATGACGCTGCGGCGCAGTTTGTAACGCTGATGGATCAGGGTCTGCAGCAAAGTGCCGGCGTCGTCGGGGATGGCGCGTGCGAGGAATAGATCGTCCAGCACGAGGAGATCGCAGTCGATGATGGTTCGCAGCCGGACCTCGCGTTGTGCCGGAGAGTTCAGGGCGTAGCGGTGGAAGAAGTCGTCGGTCTCAAGATACTGGACCTTGTGGCTTTGCAGGATCGCCTGATAGGCAATCGCCTTGGCGATGTGCGACTTCCCGGTGCCAGGTTTGCCAACAAGCAGAGCGTTCTCGCCAGCGGCAATGAACGCCAGGGTGTGGAGCTGGAAGCAGGTCTGACGTGGCAGTTTGGGATTGAAGGACCAGTCGAACTCGGCGAGCGTCAGCTTTTCGTCGAGCCCGGATTGCTGGTATCGCCGCTCGATAAGACGGGACTGACGACGGTCCAGTTCATCCTGCAGGATAAGGGAGAAGGTCTCGAGGAAGGGCTGGTTGGCGCCCTGCGCCTGGAGCACGCGCGTCTGCAGCGTGTCGCGGACACCCGACAGGCGCAGCTGTCGTAGGCAACGCTCAATTTCCGGCATGGTCATCATGTGGCTAGGTCTCCAGTTTAAGGTGAGAAGGTGCAGCGGGAGCGCTCGTGGCGCCGGAGTTGGCCGGGGTTGCGCAGGCGACACGAGCGCGGATTGCCGTGGCGTGATCGTCGTGAGCCTCGGCCTGCCGACCATTGTCGTCGGCGTCGCGCCGCACAGCGCGGCTGAAGAGGTCGCCGTATTCCGCGGGGGTACGGATCAGCGGATGATCCTGGGTGAGCGGCGATGCCGGCTGTGGCGTCACTCCAACCTGCTCGATCGCCTGTTCGAACAACCGCTCGACGGTCGCACGCACGTGCTTGTAGCGGTAGATGCGGTTGTCGATGGCGTGCGCGCAGGCCTGCTCGACCAGCCGCGCCGGATACTTCCGGCCCAGCCCGACAATGCCCCACATCGCGCGCTGTCCGGGGCGCCCTTCGGTGTCGAACACCTGCTGGCACAAGGCCCTGGTCTGCGGTCCGATGCGCTCGGCGCTCGCCAGCAGCACGGCGGTTTGCCGCGACGGGTTGAACGGCCGTTCGCTGGTCGGCAGGACGACAGAACCGGGGTGCGCCATCCGGGAATGAACACGCAGCAGCGCACGGGTGTGGCGATCACGGATCTCGATCGTGGTGGTGTAGATGCGCACGACGACCTGGCTGCCGATCGGCGCGGGCCGCGCGGCGTAATAGCTGTTGTCGACGCGTACGGTGGTGTCGTCGCAGACAGTCCGGACGACTTCGGTGAAGATGCGGAAGGGAGCGACAGGCAGCGGCCGCAGGTGCGGCTTCTCTTCCTGGAACATCGCCTCGACCTGACGGCGCGTGCTGCCGTGGATGCGTTTGGAAGCCCAGTTCTCCTCCCAGTGCCTCAAGAACTCGTTTTGCGCCTCCAGCGTCTCGAAGCGCCGTCCGGCCAGCGCAGTGCCCTGGGTATGTTGAATCGCATTCTCGACGCATCCTTTCCGATTTGGATCGGCCACGCGCGCGGGATCGGCGACCACGGCGTAATGAGCCAGCATCGCGCTGTAAATCGGGTTGAGCTGGGGCTCGTACAAATCCGGCTTGAGGACGCCTTCCTTCAGGTTGTCGAGCACGACATAGCTGGGGACCCCGCCAAAATACCGGAACGCCTCTTCGTGGAGCTGCGCCCAGACTTGTTGGCTGGACTTCCAGACTACCCGCCGGAAGCTGCGCCGCGAGTAGCGTAGCGTCATCACGAACAGGCGGGGACGACGGTACCGCCCGCTCTTCGGATCAACCGTCGGCGCGCCCTCGCCATAGTCGACCTGAGCTTCCTCGCCGGGGAGGAACTCAAGACGATCAAACTGCTCAGGATCAGCGTGCCGCAACCGGCGCACAAACCGCTTGACACTCTGGTAGCTGGACGGAAAGCCAAATTGATCAACCAGGTCCTGGTAAATCGCCTGCGCGTTCCGCTTCAGCCGGACCTGTTCTTCGATCCACGTCCGATGCGCTTCGCAAGCCGAACGGGCCAGGCTGCTGGTGACCGTCGCTTCCGATGTCCCAAAAGCCGGTGGTCGGGGTGGAGGAATTTGGCCGTCCGCGCTCACCGAGCCGGTGGTCACTTCCCCGGGGGAATTTGCCTCCGCACCGGCCCGCAGCGCCTGATAACGCCGGATCGTCTTGCGATCGACACCCGTCAGCCGGTGAATCTCGCGCTGGCTGGTGTTGCGATCAAGTAATGTAAGTACGGTGCTTTGCAGATGTCGCTTCAAGACGTTCAACTCCCCGGCCCCTTGCTGGCTAAAGGGGTCGAACATAAACGTCCTGCCTGACCGGCTACTGCTGTTCAGCGGCGCTGACGGCGATCATCAGGTGGGGGAGTTTCAAGTGACCATACCCGGGGGGTTTTGACCGACCCACGGGGGAGTGGGACCAACATGCGGCCAGCCGCAGCGGCACGCCGCCTTTGCGCTTGGGCCGTGCGAGCCGATGATAGCCTGGTATCCGTCGACCTGAAGGATGCCGTCGAAGCCCTCGAGGATGCGCTCAGCATGGTCACCACCGCGTCCTGGCGCGTAGTGGTAGACCACGATTGGTGGATCAGCGCCGCCGTGGCCGCGATCGTCGCGCAGGACAGCCCACAGATAGCCGGTCTTCGTTCGGCCCCGGCCCGGATCGAGCACAGGCGCCCTGGTCTCGTCTATGAACAAGCGGCCCGATTGCTTCATCACGACGCTCATGCGCTCGACCAGCGGCGCGAGGTGGAAGGCGACCGTTCCCATCCAGTCTGCCAGAACGGCGCGATCGATGAAGATGCCATGCCGAGCCAGAACCTGCGACTGACGATAGAGTGGCATGTGCTCGCTGAACTTGGCGACCGCCACCTGCGCCAGCAGCGCCTCGGTGGGGATGCCACCCTCCACGAGATGGGCGGGCGCCGGCGCCTGAGCAACACCGGTGCAGCCCTTTGCGCAGGCGTAGCGCGGTCGCACCGTCTCGATCACACGATACTGGGCGGCCATGACATCGAGACGGCGGGAGCGATCCTCGCCGATCTGGACCATCCGGCCGCAGCCGCAGGGACACTCGAGGTTCTCGGGTTCGATCACCTGCTCGATGCGCGGCAGGTGCGCGGGAAAGGCACGGGCAGCGCGCCTGGTCCGGCGGCTGGACGGCGCCGTGCCGGCGCGGCGCGCACGATCGTCCTGGCGTTCCTGGACTTCGGCGATGGCAATCTCGATGTCCTCGAGAACCAGTTGCATCTGATCGGGATTGAACTTCTCCGAGCGTTTACCGAAACGTGCGCGCTCGTACTCCTTCACGAGCAGTTCGAGGCGTTCGACGCTCTCTTTGGACGCAGCCAGTTCACTCTCGACATGAAGGCGCGCCGAGCATTCATCGTCTGCGCGACGACGCTCGGCTTCAATCATCGCTTCCTGCGCGCGGAAGAGCGCGCGCAAATCGGCGGGCAGCGCTGCAAGACGGGCGGGATCAATGGGGGACGGCGGCACATCCGCAAGCTATCATCCCAAAGCCCCGCGCGAAGCAGGTTGTCGGGTCTGAGTCAGTTCGCCGCAGCTGGCGTCGCGACAATCCGTTCGCCCACTCGCTTCCAGTTCAGCCCTTCAAACGAGGGGATTGAGGAATGTCCCTGATAGTGAGTCTGACGAATCATTTCCGGAGGTGGTCGAGGTTCGGGACCCCCACCATCCTTTGTGGGGGCGCTCATATCGAGTGATTAGGAAGATCGGGATCGGCGCGATCCGACGCGGGTCGTGCACAGCCTGGTCGATATGTTCCGCGCTCGCATGTTCGCGATCTGCTGCGGCTACGAGGACGCCGACGACCTCGATCATCTGAGGTCCGATCCGGCATTCAAACTGGCCTGCGGTCGCCTACCGGACACGGGCCGGGATTTGTGTTCCCAGCCGACGCTGTCGCGGCTGGAGAATGCTCCGCGCCTGCGCGACGTGATCCGGCTGACCTACACTTTGGTCGACGCATGGATGGATAGCTACCCGCGCGAGCCGGCATCCGTCACGCTCGACATCGATGATACCTGCGACGTCGTCCACGGCCATCAGCAGCTCTCGCTGTTCAACGCTCATTATGACGAACGCTGCTTCCTGCCGATCCACGTCTACGACACGGAGAAGAGCCGGCCCGTGGCGGTCGTGCTGCGGCCCGGCAAGACGCCGGGCGGCGTCGAGGTGCGTGCCCTTCTGCGCCGCCTGGTACGGCATATCCGGACGCGGTGGCACAACACGCGAATTACGTTCCGTGGCGACGGGCACTATGCCCGGCCGGAGGCCATGGCGTGGTGCGAGACCAACGGCATCGACTACATCTTCGGTCTGTCCGGCACCAAGCCTCTCGCCAGAAAAGTCGACGAGGTCGCCGACGACATCCGCACGCGACGCGCCATCGAGAACCTGCCGGTTCTGCGTGGCTATACCGAGACGCGCCACAAGGCAAAGTCCTGGGATCGCGAACGGCGCACTGTCGCCCGTATTGAGGCGACGATGCTCGGCCTCGACATCCGCTTCGTCGTCACCAGCCTCGATGTCGGCTCGGCCGAGTGGATCTACGACAGCCTGTATTGCGCGCGCGGCCAAGCCGAGAATCTGATCAAGCTGCATAAGACGCAGCTCGCCTCCGATCGCACCAGCTGCCGTTCGGCGCTCGCCAACCAGGTCCGTCTCGTGCTCCATACGGCCGCTTATTGGCTGATGCTGACCGTGCGCGACGCCATTCCCAAAGCCCGGGAATTGGCCGCTGCCGAGTTCGCGACGCTGCGTCTTCGGCTCTTGAAAATCGCCGCCCGTGTCGTCGAGACCACGAGCCGCATTCGCCTTGCGTTTGCCGCGGCATGTCCCGAAGCCGACCTGATCTGCGGCTTGCCCGGCGCGCTGCTGCCGCTCGGTCCTTGACCGGCGGGGCGTCCGCCCCCGTTCGCCCAACCCATCCCTCAAGCGCGTTGCAAAGTACCGGTCGTCAGGCGGCGAAAAGCCGAAGGCAATCCTGTGCGCCTCGTCAGACAAGATGTGCGGCCGCATCAATCGGGCCCAAAAGCCGCACTCTCACGAATAGGACGGGCTAGGAAGGAACTGACGGCAGCTGTGGGCGAACGCTACCGATCGAGCGATCGCGTGGAGAAGGCGCGGATATTGGATGAGTTCGTCAATGTCACTGGATATCATCGCAAGCATGCGATGCGGCTGCTGCGGGGCCACGATGGGTCGCGAACAGGTCGTGAGCTATGCGGGAAACTGGGTGATGACGGAATGAGATAGGCGGCGTATCGAGGCGGGTGTCGAGCCTGCCAGAACCTCAAGGAGAGCGATACGCCATGAACGAGCATAGCAACATTGTCCCACTGCGTCAGCCCGATGAGATCGACGATCCACTGACGAATATTTTGCGATCTGGTGCTCGGCAGCTGCTTGCGCAGGCTGTCGAGATGGAAGCCGAGGCGTTTCTCGCCGCGATGAAGGGCTTGAAGCTTCCCGATGGCCGCGACCGCCTCGTGCGGCACGGCCATGGTCCAGTGCGGACGATCCAGACGGGGATCGGCGCCGTCGAAGTCGCCCGGGTAAAGATTCGCGATCGCGCGGTGACCAGCGATGGCGAGCGGATCCGCTTCACCTCGGCTATCCTGCCGTTGTGGGCACGGCGCACGAAGAGCTTGGATGCACTTTTGCCGGTTCTGTACCTGCGAGGCATCTCGACGGGCGACTTCCAGGAGGCGCTGGCGGCGCTCTTGGGCAAGGATGCGCCGAATCTTTCTCCGGCGGTGGTTTCCAGACTGACGACGGAGTGGCAGCTCGAGTACGAGCGTTGGCAGAAGCGCGATCTGTCGGCGCGCCGGTACGTATACGTGTGGGCGGACGGCGTCTTCCTGCAGGCTCGCATGGAAGACCACAGCGAATGCATGCTGGTGCTGATCGGCGCGACGCCGGAAGGCAAGAAGGAACTCATCGGCTTCCAGGTCGGCGTGCGCGAGAGCACGCAGAGCTGGCACGAACTGCTCGTCGAGGCGAAAACCCGTGGGCTGAAGATCGCCCCGGAAATCGCCGTCGGTGACGGCGCGCTCGGCTTCTGGAAGGCGCTCGACGAGGTCTTTCCCGCCACGCGACATCAGCGGTGCTGGGTGCACAAAACCGCGAATACCTTGAACAAAGTCGCAGTGTCGGTACAGGCCAGCATGAAGAAGGATCTGCGCGAGGTCTATTTGGCGTCCAACCGAGCTTCGGCCGAAGTGGCGATCGATGTCTTTGCCGAGAAATACGGAGCGAAGTACGACAAGGCGGTCGAGTGCCTGACGAAAGATCGCGACGCAATGCTTGCGTTCTACGAATTCCCCGCCGAGCATTGGGACCACTTGCGGACGACGAATCCCATCGAAAGCGTGTTCGCGACGGTCCGGCACAGAACGGTGCGCACGAAAGGTTCGTTATCGTCAACGACTGCCAAGTTGATGGTGTTCAAGCTGCTCTGCGCCGCATCAAAGACCTGGCGGCGGCTGAAAGGCACAAATCAGTTGCCGAAGGTCAGCGCAGGTGTCAGATTCGAAAACGGCATCGAGGTCATCCAAGTGCCGGAAAACCACGCCGCCTGATCGCCTCGTCACCCAAAATCCCGCATAGCTCACAGGTCGTCGGGCGCGGCGCCGGATTTACGGTGAAGCCGAACGCAATGCGCTCGCACTCCTCTGAGAAGCCTCGGACCGGGTTTGCGGGAAGCGGCTGAAAGCCTTGATATCGATGCTGATCGACGCGATGGAGCGGGCACAGCCATCTTGACCTCGCTCCCGAGATCCGCGGCAAGCTGCTTTCGATGAGCGCGGCGACGATCGACCGGGCGTTGGGCCGGATTCGGGAGGGGCTCGGTCGCCAGCGCCGGCGACCGGCCGCACACGCCCTACGACGCAGTATTCCGATACGGACTTCGGCGGATTGGAATGATCCCGCACCGGGCTTCGTGGAGGCGGACCTTGTCGCGCACAGCGGTCCATCGGCGCGCGGCAGTTTCGTACAGACCCTGGTCCTCACTGACGTCGTGACCGGCTGAACGGAATGTGCGCCGCTGATCGTGCGCGAGCAGACGCTGCTGAGCACCGTGCTGACGGAATTGCGTAAGCAATTGCCCTTCGCGCTTCTTGGCTTGGACACGGCCAATGACACCGTTTTCATGAACGAGACGCTCAAGACGTACTGTGACACGGCCAGTATCATTTTCACGCGCTGCCGGCCGTACCGCAAAAACGATCAAGCGTTCGTCGAGCAAAAGAACGGCGCTGTCGTGCGCAGGATGGTCGGCTACAATGACCGTCATGGCGTATCCTCAGCCGTAAGCAGTCGGCCAGAGGGTTCGGGCAGAATGTGCTTCTCCGCAGCAAGCTTGATTGAGGCCTCCATGACTGACGCCGCCAGCGTGGGATTATCCTTCAGATCTTCCAAGGTAGCATCGACGTCGAACCGGCCCTGGCTGAGCGTCGCCGCCATGCTCTTGCTGTAGGGCGCGGACTTAAGAGCCGGCACCTGTTGCAGGAGTCGCTGAAGCTCTTGGCTTTTCTTCATGAAGAGGCGGACCCCGGTGTCGGATTTATAGCCGTCCGTGCCGACCTTGATGCCGAGGCTCAAGAGATTGTTTGCGCTTTGGACGAGATCGTCCGGATTGTAACCATCCGGGCGGGGATCGATGCGCGCCGGATAGTGGTCGAGTATGACCTGGATGCGGTCGCGAGGCTGAGGAGCCGCCGAATAGGCCTCCGCCAGTTCCGGGAAAAGCGCGACGAGTGCTGGGCTCACCGTCAGCTTTGCCTCGCTCACGCGTCCGACTGCCTCACGCAGGACCTGCTCATCCGCCCTCGCTGCCCAAGCATCGAGGTCGGCGACGAGCAACTCGGCCGTTTCGCGAGCGACCGGATGGGCTGCGACCTCGATCTCGTGCCTCGCCTGCTCGAGCTTGTCCTGGATTTCCTGGCAACGCACCTGCTCCTGGTTCAACAGGCCACCGATCTGTCGCCTGAGCTCGTGCTGAACGCCCTCGTAAGTGCCAAAGATGGCCCGCTCGGCAAACCAGTGTCGACCTTGATGGGACTGCGCCAGAAAGCTTCGCTGCAGGCTGCTATAGACTTCCAAAACATTCGTCGTGGCCGCGAGGATCTGGCTGGCACGACTGAACTGGTAGCTATCATCCTTGATCGCCGGCGTATGCGACTTTGGCGGCTTGAGCGAGCGAACGCCGCGAGCTTGCTCCTTCTCATCGAACCGCCGGACATGCTGATAAAGTTGTGGCCGGTCGGCGAGGATAATGACGGTATCCCCGTCGAAGTCGCCATCGAGCTTGTTCTGTTCACCAGGCGGGACTGCAACCAATGACCCCGGAGCGAACAATTCGGTTGCCTGCAGAATGCCGACACATTCGACCTGCACGTCCACCTTCGCGCGGTCCTTACGCTCGGTCCAGCTCGAATGGCACTTGACGTCCTCGGCCGACATCACCAGTCCACGGTCGGCGTACTCGGCCGGCCACATCTCATCTGGCACCACGATCAAAATGCCTTTGGCAAAGAAGCTCGGATCCTCAGCCGCCAGCTTGTCCTGCGACTTCTGGGCGATACTGAAACTGTATTGCATGGCCACGTTCCGATCGAGGAACGCCGCAGTCGGATCCCCATCAACTGCTGACTTGACTCGTCCGGCGGCGAACGGGCGCAGGTTGGGCTTGTCATAGGGGGACCGCCCGAGCAGCACACCACCTTTCCCTGTCAAGGTGTCGCTCTTGAGCGTCGGCACATGGAGGCAGCCATCATCGGATGGGACGGCCACCGCACCGGGACCATTGATATGTCCGGCCGTGACGGTGCGAAACAAGTCTTCCGACGTCAGCTCTTGGCCTTCTCGGCTTTCAAGCCAGGTCCTGGCCTTCTCGCTCGCTTCTTCCGCCACCTGCTCGTTGCGAGGGTAATGTTGCAGCGCCGAGGGAGGGAGGGACGATCTCCTTCCCTCACCAAAGGCCCGCAGCCGATCGGGACCTTCCTGGTGACCAACCCGGCGAACAGCAGGCATCCGCTCGGCCAGCGAAGCCTTGATGAAGCCGCAGCCGTCATGCGGTCGCAAGGCAATCGGACCTTCCGGTCCAGTCAGCTTAAAGGGATGCGCTTTGCCGCCAGGCCGGTCCGGCATCAGCAGCAGTTTGAAGGCGCCCTCCAGCGCGTAGTCGTGAGGCCCTAAATCTTTGATCGCGGGTGGCGCCGCAAACCCCCTGCGTTGCGTGTACCAATAAGCTTCTTTGAACGGCGCCCAGGCGCGCGACAGGTGCTCGAACGACGTCCCCGGAGCGGTTTCGGCATAGGGAATGGCCAGCAGCTTGCCCCCGGAAGACGCCGCCGGCTGATCGCCTGGAGCCCGGGCAGCGATCTGCGACAGCCTCGGTTTGGGTGCTTTCAACATGCTGCCGCCGAACAGGTCCAGGCGGTACGGCACACCCTCGACGGTCAGCGTCCGCGCCAACATGAAAGTGCTCGGCTTTGCCGGCAGCTGCACCGCAACCACCGGCAATGCCCCCGAGGTCAGGCGATGCAAAATCGAATAGCGTGTCTCAGGCTCCGTCGCCACTCGCCGTCCCTGCAGGTCCACCACCGGCAGCTGCATCAATCCCGCGTCACCCTGCGGTGGTCTGGGCGCGTGATCCATGGATCGCAACACCTGATAGACGTCGAAGACGGACGCAGCATGTTGAACCTGGACCGTTGCCGCCTCGCGCACGATGAACGCGTCCAGCGCATCGACAGGGCTGTCCGCCTCGATCTGCGCGATCAGATTCCAGCTCATGTTGGAAAGATCGCTTTGGATGAGGTCGCGCGCCTCCTTCAGGATCCTCTTGGTCCCGTGCCGCAGCATTTCCTGCCTGATCCGTAAATCGGACCTCTTGCCCTCGACATACGGTCGTTTGTAAAGACGTTCCAGGTCCGCACGCGCCTTGATTACTTTATAGATCGAGAGGGCGGGACAGCGAGTCGCAAACGGCCCACGGGTCCGCTCCGCCTCGCTTGCGTCGAGATACGCATCGATCTTGCGCTCCACTACCGGTTGGATGTCGTTCAGCAGGTTTAGAGCCTGCCTGCGGCACGAGCGCAGGTGCGGGCTGCGCACCAACGGCAGCAGGGCGGCGCAAAGATTGCTCATGGTTTCGAGGTTACTTTCCGCGGCAAAACCAGAGGCACCATACAACTGGTTGAGCCGATTTAACCCGATCGGTGCGAGCAACCCGAGGTCCTCAAACAGCCTAGTCTTCGCCAGCGCTTTGAAAATGGTAGCAATGCTCAGAACATCGGCCTGCTCCAGCCGATCATGGTGCAGGTAGTGAGCCAGCTGATGTAAGCTGTTCTTCAGCAGGGCTGTCTCCGCAACGTCTCCACCGTCCTCACCCCTAATGACACTGTGTCCCAGAGCATTGGCGATCGCGATGAGCTCAAGCGTCGTGAACGAACCAAAGCGTCGGCCCGGTCCGCCGAGGCCGCGCGCGATGTCTATTACCGCCTGATGGCATGCCGCATCTTCCAGCCATTTGCTGAAGCCGTCCACCAGGTTCGCCAGCGCCTGCGGGTCAAAACGGGAGAGCTGGGAAGGCACCTCACCGGCGATGGCGACGGTGGCCTCGCGACAGCCCGCCGCGTCCGGCCATTTGCTGAAGCCGTTCACCAGGTTCGCCAGTTCCTGGGGCTTAAAACGGGAAAGCTTGGAAGGCACCTTACCGGCGATGGCGACGGTGGCCTCGCGACAGCCCGCCGCGTCCGGCCATTTGCTGAAGCCGTTCACCAGGGTGGCCAGCGCCTGCGGGTCAAAACTGGAGAGCTTGGAAGGCACCTTACCGGCGATGGCGACGGTGGCCTCGCGACAGCCCGCCGCGTCCGGCCATTTGCTGAAGCCGTTCACCAGGTTGGCCAGCGCCTGCTGGACAAAACTGGAGAGCTTGGAAGGCACCTTACCGGCGATGGCGACGGTGGCCTCGCGACAGCCCGCCGCGTCCGGCCATTTGCTGAAGCCGTTCACCAGGTTCGCCAGTTCCTGGGGCTTAAAACGGGAAAGCTTGGAAGGCACCTTACCGGCGATGGCGACGGTGGCCTCGCGACAGCCCGCCGCGTCCGGCCATTTGCTGAAGCCGTTCACCAGGGTGGCCAGCGCCTGCGGGTCAAAACGGGAGAGCTGGGAAGGCACCTCACCGGCGATGGCGACGGTGGCCTCGCGACAGCCCGCCGCGTCCGGCCATTTGCTGAAGCCGTTCACCAGGGTGGCCAGCGCCTGCGGGTCAAAAAGGGAGAGCCCGACACTGTCGGCGCGGCGACTGACCTCACCGGCGATGGCGACGGTGGCCTCGCGACAGCCCGCCGCGTCCGGCCATTTGCTGAAGCCGTTCACCAGGTTGGCCAGCGCCTGCGGGACAAAACGGGAGAGCTGGGAAGGCACCTCACCGGCGATGGCGACGGTGGCCTCGCGACAGCCCGCCGCGTCCGGCCATTTGCTGAAGCCGTTCACCAGGGTGACCAGCGCCTGCGGGTCAAAAAGGGAGAGCCCGACACTGTCGGCGCGGCGACTGACCTCACCGGCGATGGCGACGGTGGCCTCGCGACAGCCCGCCGCGTCCGGCCATTTGCTGAAGCCGTTCACCAGGTTGGCCAGCGCCTGCGGGACAAAACGGGAGAGCTGGGAAGGCACCTCACCGGCGATGGCGACGGTGGCCTCGCGACAGCCCGCCGCGTCCGGCCATTTGCTGAAGCCGTTCACCAGGGTGACCAGCGCCTGCAGGTCAAAACGGGAGAGCCCGACACTGTCGGCGCGGCGACTGACCTCACCGGCGATGGCGACGGTGGCCTCGCGACAGCCCGCCGCACCGGGCCACTTGCTGAAGCCATTCACCAGCAAGGATAGGCCTTGATCAGTCTGCCTCCGAAGTCCGCGGCTTTCATTGCAACAAAATTCCGCGATTCTGATCGCCCCCCTGCGGCATTCCGGCACCCGGGAGTTCCGACCGAATGATACGGCGAGGAGCGCAAGGGCTCGGTCCTCGACTTCGTACATAAGCGCGTCGTCGAGCCTCGATACTCGAGCTGCTAAGGCCTTGCAAGCTTCCATGCCTTCCCGACCGCCAGCCTCACCGCTCACCGCGTTGCATGTCTTGGCGTAGCTCCATGATTCACCAGCGCGGATATCTTCCTCCAAGCGCGCGACAAATCTGTATCGGAAATCAGCGGCGGCCTTTTGCAGGAACGTTGGCTTGTCTAGCATTCGCAACTGCCTGCCATAGTTCGCCACTGCACCTGAGAATCCATAGACGTCGCGAGCCCTATCAATATCCCTTAACGCCATATTAAGTACGCTCGAAGACCCGTAGCGGCGCTCTAAGCTTGCACCGTGGATGCTCTGCGCAGTGACATCGTCGACGCGCCGTTTTCCTGGCCTGGCACTCAGGTCGGACGCAGAATACCTATGTGGCGGGAGCGCTTCTGTTCGCAAGCTCGCGGCTGCTCGATCGCTTCGCCAGTGCTCGCCGCCAGAACGCGACGAACTCTCTGCCCGACTTGGTGCATCACGATAAGACCTGTACGATTGTTCAGAGCTTGCACCATGGACGCTTTGCGCGGCGACATCATCGAAAGGCCGCCTTCCTGATCCAACCGCTCGGTCGGACGCGGAATACCTATGCGGCGGAAGCGCCTCTGTTCGCGAGCTTCCGGCTGCTCGATCGCTTCGCCAGTGCTCACCGCCAGGACCCGACAAGCTCTCCGCCCGACTTGGTGCGTGATGATAAGATCTATACGGTATATCCGGGCTTTCACCATGCCCGCGCTGCGCAGCTATATCGTCGATAGGGAGGCGAGCAGAACAAGTCCCCGAATCTTGAGGCTGAGAGCCCATCCTCCCAAGGACAGAAATGTTCGTTTGACCGTCCTCGCCAGAAACGCCATCTGCGTGAGACTTGGCCGCGCCTTCAGCGCCGTCGTCTGCAAGTTGCCAAACGCGAATCCCAAGTCCGCTAATGCCGGTCAGAACGCGCCTCCAATACAAGCACGAATGCGCTGGTTGTGATCTTCGCACAATGGCGACCTTGAGCGTGCTAATACATCCATCGCAAGCGCGCAGCGATCGACCATCCGTCGCATTCGAATCTCCTGTGCTCCTCTCCTACGGCCAGGACAAATAGATGTTTGTTATGAAGCGATATTCCACACCTATGGTCTGAGCCCTCGTTTCAGCCAGCGATGGTGCCGAAGCCATAGAATTGGGGATCGTGTTGGGCCATTTCGGCTCCCTGATCCCACGTCAGGGAACGGCGTAGCTCTTCAGGCAAGGTTATGATGGTGCGCAATTGCGACACGCACGGCTTCGGCCCCCGTGTCCCGCCAGTGCAGGCCCGTTCGTCCGGCCGATAGGAGCGAGAGTGGGTAGTTCGTCAGTGCCGAGCATGCCGCGCTAAGGTCGTCCAGCAGATGCAGACTTGGTTGTTGAAGCAGATCGCGACGAAGTTGCCAATCGAAGGTGGCGATCGCCGCAAATGATCGTCGGTCTCGCCGGCTGAACTCGAAAGGAGAGCGGTACGCAATCGGCTCGGGGTGTTGTCTTTTTCCAAAATTCAGATCGACATGAAGATGATTCTGCGCCGGTCTGGCTTTCTTCCGCTCTGCCCCCCTCGCGGCAGATCCGAAGAGCACGATCTTGACGCTCATTCACGACAGCCTCCCCAGGCCGCCGGATCACGCTTCCGGACGGCACCAAGGTCGAGGAGAGCAGAGAGCTGGCCCCCGGTTGTTTGGACAGCGCCCCGCCGGATTTAAGTGGATTCCTGCCGGGTTATGCTGAACGCGGGGCTTTACGGTTTTGTCGTTGCGTCGGGAGGGCGTAGCCCGACCAGAGCGACGACAAAACCGTCGGCGACGGTCATGCGGCCATCACCATAGCTTGCGTGCCGAAGTAAGCCTCGTCGGGCGTGCGCCCGTCAAGGCTCGAGTGAGGGCGTCCCTGATTGTAGAAGGCCAGATACTTGGCAATTGACGCTCGCGCCTCGGACACGCTGTCGTAGGCGCGGAGATAAACTTCTTCGTATTTGACCGTGCGCCAGAGCCGCTCGACAAACACGTTGTCGCGCCAGGCGCCCTTGCCGTCCATGCTGATGGCGATCTTCGCGTCCAGCAGCACATCGGTGAACTCGAGGCTGGTGAACTGGCTGCCCTGGTCCGTGTTGAAAATCTCGGCCTGCCGTGCTTCGCCAACGCCTCCTGGACCGCTTCGACGCAGAAGGCCGCCTCCATTGTGATCGAGACGCGATGGGCCGACGCCTCGGATACAAAGTACTTTCGTTCGTCGGTGAACCGCACGGCCAGCTCGCGTGGCGACAGGTCAGGTAACTCCAGCGCCAGGTCGATGATCTAGCCCGTCCTATTCGTGAGAGTGCGTTTTCTAGTCCGATTGATGTGGCCGCACATCTGCTCTGACGAGGCGCACAGGATTGCCTTCGGCTTTTCGCCGCCTGACCACCCGTACTTTGCAACGCGCTTGAGGGATAGGTTGGGCGAACGGGGGGCGGACGCCCCGCCGGTCAAGGACTGAGCGGCAGCAGCGCGCCGGGCAAGCCGCGGATCAGGTCGGCTTCGGGACATGCCGCGGCGAACGCAAGGCGAATGCGGCTCGTGGTCTCGACCACACGGGCAGCGAGTTTCAAGAGACGAAGACGCAGCGTCGCGAACTCGGCAGCGGCCAATTCCCGGGCTTTGGGAATGGCGTCGCGCACGGTCAGCATCAGCCAATAAGCGGCCGTATGGAGCACGAGACGGACCTGGTTGGCGAGCGCCGAACGGCAGCTGGTGCGGTCGGAGGCGAGCTGTGTCTTATGCAGCTTGATCAGATTCTCGGCTTGGCCGCGCGCGCAATACAGGCTGTCGTAGATCCACTCGGCCGAGCCGACATCGAGGCTGGTGACGACGAAACGGATGTCGAGGCCGAGCATCGTCGCCTCAATACGGGCGACGGTGCGCCGTTCGCGATCCCAGGACTTTGCCTTGTGGCGCGTCTCGGTATAGCCACGCAGAACCGGCAGGTTCTCGATGGCGCGTCGCGTGCGGATGTCGTCGGCGACCTCGTCGACTTTTCTGGCGAGAGGCTTGGTGCCGGACAGACCGAAGATGTAGTCGATGCCGTTGGTCTCGCACCACGCCATGGCCTCCGGCCGGGCATAGTGCCCGTCGCCACGGAACGTAATTTGCGTGTTGTGCCATCGCGTCCGGATATGCCGTACCAGGCGGCGCAGATGGGCACGCACCTCGACGCCGCCCGGCGTCTTGCCGGACCGCAGCACGACGGCCACGGGCCGGCTCTTCTCCGTGTCGTAGACGTGGATCGGCAGAAAGCAGCGTTCGTCATAATGAGCGTTGAACAGCGAGAGCTGCTGATGGCCGTGGACGACATCGCAGGTATCATCGATGTCGAGCGTGACGGATGCCGGCTCGTGGGGGTAGCTATCCATCCATGCGTCGACCAAAATGTAGGTCAGTCGGATCACGTCGCGCAGGCGCGGAGCATTCTCCAGCCGCGACAGCGTCGGCTGGGAACACAAATCCCGGCCCGTGTCCGGTAGGCGACCGCAGGCCAGCTTGAATGCGGGATCGGACCGCAGATGATCGAGGTCGTCGGCGTCCTCGTAGCCGCAGCAGATCGCGAACATGCGCGCGCGGAACATATCGACCAGGCTGTGCACGACCCGCGTCGGATCGCGCCGATCCGGGAACACCCGGGCCAGATTGTCGGCCAAACCGAGACGCCGCTCGGCCATCGCCAGAAGCATCACGCCCCCGTTCGAGGTCAGGCGCCCACCATCGAAGGCAGCTGTGACTTTCTTGGCGTGAACGGCTGGAAACGAGAAGGGCGGAATCGTATCATCGGTCATGGCGGGCGTGGCGTTCGCGGGTGGAGGTGATGGGGTGGCTTCGCAACCTATCCTACGCCGCATCAGCGCTTTACACCACGCTCGCCAGCCCTCAGGCGCACTCTTACGAATAAGACGGGTTAAGTTGAAGAAAGATTGAGTGACTCCCGATCATTTCTGTGCCGAAACGCGGAGTAGAGCTGGCCCCGGTTGTTTGGACAGCGCCCCGCTGGATTTAAGTGGATTCCTGCCGGGTTATGCTGAACGCGGGGCTTTACGGTTTTGTCGTTGCGTCGGGAGGGCGTAGCCCGACCAGAGCGACGACAAAACCGTCGGCGACGGTCATGCGGCCATCACCATAGCTTGCGTGCCGAAGTAAGCCTCGTCGGGCGTGCGCCCGTCAAGGCTCGAGTGAGGGCGTCCCTGATTGTAGAAGGCCAGATACTTGGCAATTGACGCTCGCGCCTCGGACACGCTGTCGTAGGCGCGGAGATAAACTTCTTCGTATTTGACCGTGCGCCAGAGCCGCTCGACAAACACGTTGTCGCGCCAGGCGCCCTTGCCGTCCATGCTGATGGCGATCTTCGCGTCCAGCAGCACATCGGTGAACTCGAGGCTGGTGAACTGGCTGCCCTGATCCGTGTTGAAAATCTCGGGCCTGCCGTGCTTCGCCAACGCCTCCTGGACCGCTTCGACGCAGAAGGCCGCCTCCATTGTGATCGAGACGCGATGGGCCAGGACCCGTCGGCTGAACACATCGACGACCGCCGCGAGATAGACGAAGCCACGCCGCATCGGAATGTAGGTGATGTCCATTGCCCACGCATGGTCGGGCCGCTCGATCTTCAATCCGCGCAACAGGTACGGGTAGATCTTGCGACCCGGAGCCGGCTTGCTCGTGTTCGGGCGACGATAGACCGCCTCGATCCGCATGCGCTTCATCAGCGTCGCGATGTGGCGGCGACCGGCGTATACGCCCTCCCGCCGCAGCAACGATCGCAGCATACGCGCTCCCGCGAAGGGATAATCGAGATGCAGCTCATCGAGCCGACGCATCAAGGCAAGGTCCTCGGCCGAAACTGGCCGAGGTTCATAGTAGACCGTGCTGCGAGCCAGCTTCAGGACCTTCGCCTGGCGCACGATAGAAAGATCATGACCGCGGTCGATCATCGCTTTGCGCTCAGCAGGCCCGCCTTGGTGAGCGCGCCGGACAAAAAATCGTTTTCCAACGCCAGCTCGCCGATCTTGGCATGTAACGCCTTCAAATCGACCGGCGTCTCGGCCGATGTCTTGTCATGCCCAAACACGCCGGCGGCGCCTTCCAGGAGCTGGTTTTTCCAGATCGTGATCTGGTTCGGATGAACATCAAACAGTTGCGCCAGCTCCGCCAGTGTCTTGTCGCCTTTGACCGCAGCCAAAGCAACCTTCGCCTTGAATGCCGGAGAATGCGTCCGGCGGCTCTTCTTCGTCATCTTCGCTCCTGATTCGCAGCAAGAATCCTCGCCGCTGTCAGGCAGAAAATCCACTCAAGCTACTGTCCGAATTTGCGGGGCCAGCTCTGAGACAAACTGAGGGATTTTGCGGAGGGATATGGCGCGACAATCCTGATTGCCGCTGCCATGCGCCGTTCCGCCGCGTAACCGAGTAAGATACCTGCTTAGATGATTCTGTAGATGCGAGGCTAGCGTGGACCGACACAATTATGACCCAACCAACGTAACAGCTTCGTCGCAGGTGCAGCACGACCTGTTGCAGGAGCAGCAGGCGGGCCAAGCCGGGCAAGAGGCCTTTGAGCAGCAATTGCACGAGGCGCGCCAGGCCGATACCGCGATGCCGGACCGGGGGAACACTCCCAATGTGTCTAGCGACGGCCAGCAGTCCCCGGACGAACCGATAGGTGCACTCGCCGGGAGCAACCTTCTGCCAAGCGAGAAGGTTCTCATCAAAGATGGGCATGACACAGCTGAGTTGAGACCAACGAACAGGCCGAGGACCCCAGACTATCCGCAAGCCGTTGCCATTGAGCGGCAGCTGAGCGAGGTCGCCAATTCAGTTGGAGGTGGTGGAGCAATGCCTGGCGCCTCGGCCCCGCAGCCGGCTCAGTTAACTCTGGTTTCAATAGCGGGCACAAAAAGGAAACAGCCTCTTTATTCCAAGGATGCTCTCGTTGTTTTGGGGTTTAGGGAGGCCCTCATCGAGGGCAAGCTCGCCGAATCCTTCGTCCAGAGGATTGTAGGTCCTCTTCTTAGCTTTGGCCGCTGGCTCTGCGTAAATAACAAGACGGGCATTGTTGCTCGGCTAGACAACAATTCGCTGACCGATGGCGGTGATGTGTTCCAGCACAACGGAAACAGTGATCTCATATTGGCACTAGACCATCTCCGGACCTGGCGGTCGACGGGGCGCGTTCCCCGTCCAGCTCCCGTGCGCAAGCGCCAAAAAGCATCCACCGTCTATCCCCATGTGTCTGGGTGCGACCGGGAGCTTATCAGGGAGGTGGCTCAGGGCGTTATTGCAAGTCGGAAGCTGAAAGACGCGGTGGCTAACGGTTATACGCGCAATCTTAACAGGTTGGCGAATGATCTCGGGGAGCGCGGTCTATCGCTTGACGGGAGTAGCGACGCTTTCTTGCTCGCCCATGCTAAAGAAATCTTCAAGGGTGATAAACTTATGCGGGCCGCGGTGGGGGCGCTTAGAGAACATCGTGCCCCCAACGCTCCGGGCGCTTCATCTATTGGTGGGCGCCCACCGCTTCCTCCTGCCGATGGTGACGAAGGGCTCATTAAGGGCGCCATAAGCCACGCCCTTGAGAGCAACAAGTTGAGTTCGACTACCGCCCAGAGTTACGATTGGGCGCTTCGCAAATTCTCCCGAGAGCTAGGGCTTGACGGCGATTCGCTTTCTGCACTCGATCACGTAGCCCTACGTGTCAACGCGGACAGATTGTTTCGCAACGTCGGGTGGAAAATGGTCTTGGACGGCGGGCTGAAAGCGCTTCGTGAGTATCGTCAGGCGAAGGCTTCAGGCCCCTCGGTGGAGGGGGCTTCGGGCGCAGACGGCTCTCAGCAGGGCGCAGGTGAGGCTACCCAGTCGCCGATGGTAGACGTCGATCCCGAGGAGCTTCGGCAGCTGTTGGATGATGAGGCCGACGAGCCGCCGATCATGGCTGACGATCCAGAGCTTCTGCCACCGGAACAAGAGCTTCCGGAGGAGACTCAGGGACCGCGGGATCATCAATCCGGCCCCTTGTCGGCTCTCGAGCCAAGCGTGCGCGACGACCATGCGCCGGAGCCCGCAGAGTCCTTTCCTGACTTGAGCGGACACCGCGACCTCCAACAGGCCGCGCACGAGCTGATGGGGGCGCTTGAGTGGAGCAACTTCCTGCCAAGCGAGGAGGTTCTCATTAACGATGAGCATGGCACAGCGGAACTGAGACCAGCGAAGAGGCCCAGGACTCTAGATAATCCGCAAGAGGTCGCAATTCAGGGGATGCTGATCGGAAACGGCAATTCAGGCGGCCGCGTGCTGATGCAGGCCCCCATCCACCAGGTGGGCGCACGGCCATGGGACGCCGCCGCGCAGCACAGTGCTCCGCAGGAAGCTGTCAGTTCGCCAGTGGTCATTCCAGCGGAAAATTACGATCAGGATCTGCTTTGGGGGGGCGCGGACGAGGCCGCCTCACCGCCGTCTCGCGAGGCAAGCGCGAGCCATCCCCAGGCACCGGATTCCAGAGAGGCCGTCCATCCCCTTAACTGGCCGCACAATCACCAAGGCGCCTTGGACGAGATGACCGGGCGCAATCTCCTGCCGAGCCGGCAGGAGGGCCGGATTGAGGCAATGGTTCATCCGAATCCGTTCGAGTTGCGTGACGACCTCGTCCCGACGCCTGACTTTCGGCCGCTGTTTGCCGGGACAGTACCGGGTCATCACCAGGGCGATCGACAGCCCGGTTCGCCGCAGGGGCTTTCTTTGGTGCCAGCCTCCTCGGACGATGAAGCTTTGGCGTGCGAGGAGTTGTCGCGGCGGCAGATGCAAGAACCGGCCTCACCATCAACCGGCAGGGCTCCGTCAGACATCTACGGCGGTCTTGAATCATTGGTTGATCTGACTACGTTCACGCCGTCCGACTTGCGCGACGATGCTCACTTTGCGCCAGCGCCCTCTGCCAGGGCTCGCTCAGACAACTATGGTGCTCTTGATCCATTCATTGATCTGACTGCGCCCACACTGTCCCCATTGCGCGACGATGCTGTTTCTGTGCCGGTGTTTCCGAGCAC
Source organism: Bradyrhizobium sp. YCK136 (assembly GCF_044570075.1). Taxonomy (NCBI): domain Bacteria; kingdom Pseudomonadati; phylum Pseudomonadota; class Alphaproteobacteria; order Hyphomicrobiales; family Nitrobacteraceae; genus Bradyrhizobium; species Bradyrhizobium sp. YCK136. The sequence continues at coordinate 46,358 of NZ_CP172425.1, read as the reverse complement.
ATCCGCCGATGCTCAGATCGTGGCGTTGAATCCGACAGCCTCGTCCCGCGGGCTGGTGCTCGACGACGAGCAATGGCTGGGCGACGAGCATATCCTCAGGGATTACCAGCTTCTGGAGCAGGATTTGCTGAGGCACCCTCTGGATATCCCCACCCTGGATATCGCCGCCCGGACGCGGTTGGTGGATCCTACTGTGGCCCATAATCTGCTGCGCTCTCCCAACGATACCGTCGTGGAACTCGCATTGCAGCGCATCGTCTATGATGACAACGGTAATGATACAGCCGACTTCCTGTTCCTGCCAGTGAACGACGCCGATCCTACAGATCCTCGTTGCCAAGGGAATCATTGGTCGCTGCTGTTCGTTGATCGTCGCGACCGGAACTCGCCGATTGCCTATCACTACGATTCCTTCTGGGGATTCAACGAGACGTCTGCAGACCATCTGGCAGGAAGGCTGGGCCTCCCCGGCGACTCGGTGCAAGCCGGCATGGCCCAGCAGCAGAACGGCTGGGATTGCGGCGTCTTTGTCGTGGACGGCACGCGAGCGCTGGTTAGGGGGTTGGTGGCAGGCCAGCGAGGCCTGCAGAACCTTAGCAACCTCAGCGTCAGTCGGCCGGCACTGCAAACCCGACTGAGGGGCTGATAAGGGGTCAACTGCTCCTATGTGCAAACAGATGCTCGGCGCGGTAGCTCCCGGTGAGCGCCTTCGCGATCGTCTCGGCACTGGAGTGGCAACTGTAGTGGCGCAAGCACGCCAGCGCCTCGGGATCGCGCTCGCCGGCAAGGATCGCGCGTATGATACGCAGGCCGGTCGCGCCGGTGATGTCGGCGACGACGTGGTGGAGCTGAAGATTCATCTCCGTCAAGGCCTTCTGCATATGCTGGATGTGTGAGGCCGCGTACTCCAGCAGACGCTCGCGCTGACGCACGTAGGCTCGCAGCTCGGCAATCTGCCCTTTGGGCCGAAAGCTGGCCCGCAGCAACCCGAATGAATGGAGCCGCTGCAGCCATTGCGCATCGCTGACATCGGTCTTGCGCCCCGGCACGTGCTTGGCATCGCGCGCGTTGACAAGAAACACGTTAAATCCCCGGGCATCGAGAAGCTCGAAGATCGGAATCCAGTAGACGCTGGTCGATTCCATGACGACAGTCTCGACGCCGCATTCAGTAAACCAGTCGACTAGCCGATGCAGATCAGCCGTGAAGGTACCGAAGCTGCGGACTGGCTCCGGTGCGCGATCTGCCCTCACGGCTGCCATGTGCATAGTCGCTCCGACGTCGATGGCAGCCGCGTCCGGGTGCACCATCTGCATCTTACCTCCGTTCTTCGACTTCGATCTTTTGGGGTTCATCTCTAATCCTCCTGCTGACGGCGGCGGAAGGGCTGGGCTGCGCTATTCGTCAGATTCCTAAACGGGATCGCCGGATGGCGTCACCACTCTCAAGTACGCGACAACCCATGGACCAGGTTTTTTAACGGGGTCGCGTGCCACCAAAATCGTATCGGCCGCTCCCTCCCGGTCGGCAATCTAGCGCCGGTCCGTTTCTATCCCACAGGGGGAGCGCAGCGCCGCGCATAGTTTTTTAGAAGGAGCGCTCACCAAGGCGGGATTGCTGAGCGCAAAGCGATGATCGACCGTGAGCACGAGCTGTCGATCACCAGGCAGGCGGAGGCTTTGAACATCAGCCGCGGCAGCGTGTACTACCTGCCGCGGCCGGTGCCGGACATCGACCCGAAACGGTCTTCGGCCATGCCGGACAGCGGCTCAACTTACTGCTATAAGCGTTGAGCTTCCTAAGATGCTGTCAAAACGGGCAACTTGCCTGAGCGCAGCCGAGACCTGCGGTCAATTGCCCAACGACGTTATCTGAATGCCGCACTGTCTGACATTTACCGTATTCCTCCGGCGGCGGCCGTCTTGTGAAGTTCGAGCGTCTTTCTGAGGATGTGACCTTATGTATGGTCCGGCCGTGTGTTGCGAGAAGATTCGTCGAATTGGCGGCGGCGGTCTTGCATCTATCCACCCGGAGGCACGTGTCTGGGCTACCTACCGAGCCCCTGCAGCACCAGCCGGTTCAGCCTTGCTGCAAAGGCCGTCGCGTGCTCCGGCAGTTCGCCGTCCAGGATCTGCGCCTGTTCGAGCAGAAGCAGGCTGAGGTCGTCGACGGCCTTGGAGCCGGCCTCTGCCCTGATAATCGCCGCCACCACCGGATGGCGCAGGTTGATCTCGAGGATCGGCTTGGTGCGCATGCCGCGGTTCTGCTGCGACAGAATGCGCTCCAGTTCGCGACTCGGGCCGTCAGTGCCTGCGACGAGGCAGGAGGCGGAGCTGGTGAGGCGCGTGGAAGCCTTGACGTCACTGACGCGCTCGCCGAGCGCGGCCTTGATCAAGGCGATGGTGGCCGCTTCATCGGCGGCCGGCTCGTCCTCCTTCGCCTCGTCCGTTTCGTCGACGCGCGGGATCAGGTCGAGATTGAGGTCGCCCTGGCTCAAGGACTTCAGCGGCTTGCCCTCGAACTCCGATGGCATCGAGGTCCAGAACGCGTCGACGGGATCGGACAGCAACAGCACCTCGATGCCGCGCGCGGTGGCGGCCTCCAGCCGCGGATTGGATTTCAGTCGCTCGATGCTGTCACCGACGAGATAATAGATCTCGGTCTGGTTCGGCTTGAAATCGGCGATAATCTGCTTGAGCGAGCGCTTCTCGCCTGACGTGGTGGTGAAGCGCGACAGCGCCAGCAGCTTTTCGCGACGCTCGAAATCCTCGTAGATGCCTTCTTTCAGCACCGCGCCAAAAGCATCCCAGATCTTGGCAAAATTCTCCGGGTCCTTCTCGGCGAGGCTTTCGAGCTCGGACACGACGCGGGTCGCCACGGCTTTGCGGATCTGCGCGAGCTGCGGATTGTTCTGGAGCATCTCGCGGGAGATGTTGAGCGGGAGATCCTCGCTGTCGACGACGCCCCGGATGAAGCGGAGGTAACCCGGCAGCAGATCGGCATCATCGGTGATGAAGACGCGGCGGACGTAGAGTTTGACGCGGCCCTTGCGATTCGGCTCGAACAGGTCGAACGGCTTCGTCGACGGTGCGAACAGCAGCACGGCGTAGGAGTGGCGGCCCTCGGCGCGGTAGTGCAGCGTGATCGCGGGATCGCCGAAGGCGGAAGCGATCTGCTGATAGGCCTTTTTGTAGTCGTCTGCCGTCAGCTCGGATTTCGAGCGCTGCCACAGCGCGCTTGCCGAATTGATCTGGCGCGGCTCGCCCTCACCGGGCACAAGCTCGATGGGAAACAGGATGCTGTCGGAATAGGCACCGACGATGCGCTCGATCTCGTAGGTCTCGAGATACTTCTTCGCGTCGTCCTTCAGGTGCAGGACGATCTCGGTGCCGCGCGCCACGCGCGCTGCGTCCTCGTCGCTGGCGCGGGCGATCTCGAATCCGGAGCCGCCGGAGGACGTCCAGGTCCAGACGTCACTCTCGCCGGCGCGGCGGCTGATCACGACGATCTTCTCGGCGACCATGAAGGCAGAATAGAAGCCAACACCGAACTGGCCGATCAGGCCGAGGCCGTCCTTGGCCTCCTTCAGCTTCGACACGAACGCCTTGGTGCCGGAGCGGGCGATGGTACCGAGATGGTCGACCAGCTCCTGCCGCTCCATGCCGATGCCGTTGTCGGCGATCGTCAGCGTATTCGCCGGCTTATTCGGAATGATACGGACCTTCAGCGCCTCGCCCTTGCCAAGTAATGAAGGGATCGCGATAGCCTCATAGCGGAGCCTGTCGCAGGCATCCGACGCGTTCGAAAGAAGCTCGCGCAGGAAGATGTCGGTCTCCGAATAGACGGAGTGCACCATCAGGTGCAACAGCTCGGACACCTCGGCTTGAAAGGGCTGCGTATGCACAGCCGTATCTGACGTCGTCATGCATTCACCGGATCACAATTGGGTAAGGGGAAACCCGGATATAGCGCAGAAATACGATGGATCAAGAGTCGTGATGGGACTGTTGACCTTTCCCGCCTGTGGCTGGAGGTCGGCCGAGGCCCACTGAAGGGCGCAAGCGGGAGGCTCCGCGCGGCCACAACGAGCCGTCGACCACAGAAGTTCCGACGTGGCCCTTGAGGAAATGTCCCTGAAAGTCCGTGGTCCCCGTTCCCGCGACCGAGTGCTTCGGAATAACCGTCGCCTGCGAAGCTATGAGGCGTGGCGACCATGAGGCCATCGCCACGAACGCACGATCCGCAATCGATACGCTGTCCTATCCGCGCCGTCACCGAGCTCACGATCCTGGCGACCGACCATCCCTGGCTGCTGTCGATCATCGCCGGCGCCTGCGCCTCGGCCGGCGCCAACATCGTCGACGCGCAGATCTACACCACGACCGACGGCCGCGCGCTCGACACCATCTCGATCTCGCGCGAATACGACCGTGACGATGACGAAGGCCGCCGCGCGACGCGGATCGGCGAGATGATCGAGCAGGTGCTGGAAGGCAAGCTCAGGCTGCCCGAGGCGGTGGCCAAGCGCGCGGTGCGCAGCAAGGCGCGGCCGTTCGTCGTCGAGCCCGAAGTGACCGTCGACAACCAGTGGTCCGACCGCTACACCGTGATCGAGGTCTCCGGCCTCGACCGCCCCGGCCTGCTCCACCAGCTGACGACCGCGATCTCGAAGCTCAACCTCAACATCGCCTCGGCGCACGTCGCGACCTTCGGCGAGCGCGCCCGCGACGTGTTCTATGTCACCGACCTGCTCGGCGCCCAGATCACCGCGCCGACCCGGCAGGCCGCGATCAAGAGCGCGCTACTGCATCTGTTGTCGAGCGAGGACCAGGCGGCGAAGCCGGCAGCATGACGCTCCGCCCGCTCTAGCCGAACAGCCGCATCAGCAACGCCTTGCCGACCGGCGCCGCGCGCACGCCGTGGAAGGCGCGGACATATTCGCCGGCATAGAACGCGCGCACGACATTGATCCGCGTCGCAACCGCGTCCTCGAAGCGGACGCCGAAGCCGTCGCGGGTGCGGCGGACCACGGTCGCGGTCACGCTCTGGCCGTAGACATTGCACTTGATCAAGGCGCCGATGGCGGGCGGGGCGGGATCGATGAAGCGCGCGCCCGAAATCGAGATGTCGGCCATCCGCACCAGCCGCGGTTCGGCGCCTTCGTGAACCAGGATCGGCTCGTCGCGCTCGAAACGCTCGGCCTTGCGGCGCCGCGGCTGCTCGATGCAGATGAAGCACACGATCGCGAGCACGACGCAATTGTACAGGCTCCAGGCCAGTGCCAGTCCGCCATAGGCGATGCTGTCGCCGCGCAGGTGCAGGATGAAGGCGTAGGCGATCGCCACCAGCGTAATCAGCAAGGCACCGCCATAGAGCCGCAGCAGCGGCCACTCGATGAAGCGGCGGTTGCGGTCGCCGCCCTTGGCGGTCACCTTGAATTTGTGGCCCTGCGGCTTGACGAGGCCGGTCACGACCGCCTTCAGGACCGCCGGCGCCGCGATGTATTGCGAGACGTCGGTCATGATCGCAAGCGAGCGGCCACGCGATATCCAGGCCATCGTGAAGGCGTGCCAGACATAGAACGGCAGGAAGTACGTCAGCAGCTCGAACAGGTCAGCATGGACCGCCTTGATGCCGAACAGCAGAAAGAGCCAGGGCACAACCAGGCCGAAAACCTTGGTGCCGTAGACCGCCGCCCAGCTCATGAAGGCATCGACCAGCGACAGCCGGTCCATGAAGGCGAGCCTGGATTGCCGCGAGAACGGCCCGCTGCGGCCCCTGAAGATCTGCATGAAGCCGAGGCACCAGCGCCCGCGCTGGGTGATGTATTCTTTCAATCCCTCCGGCGCGAGGCCGATGGTCAGGCGCTCGTTCAGATAGACCGTGCGCAGACCCCTCTCCTTCAGCCGCAGCGTGACGAGATAGTCTTCCGTCACCGAATCGGTGGGGAAGCCGCCGATCTGCATCAGGCCGGAGAAACGGATCAGCGATGAGGTGCCGCAGCAGAACGCGGTGCCCCAGGCATCCTTGGCCGGCATCAGGATATCGAAGAAGAAGCGCTGCTCGTCGGGCCAGACGTCGGTCGCGGCGAGATTGGTCTGGATCGGATCCGGATTGATGAAGTGCTGCGGCGTCTGCACGACGCCGACGGTGCCGTCCTGCATCAGGCTGATCGCCCGGGTCAGGAAGTCCGGCATCGGGACAAAATCCGCATCGAGGATCGAGATGAACTCCGGCCGGTCCGGCAGAGCGGAGACGTGGTGGAGCCCATGATTGATGTTGCCGGCCTTGGCGTGCCGGTTGTCCGGACGGGTCAGGTAATTGCAGCCGAGCTCCTGGGCGAGCCGGCGCAACCAAAGCCGTCGCCCGTCGTCGAGCACCCAGACGCGATAGTTGGGATAGTTGAGTCCCGTCGCGCCGATGATGGTGCGCTCCAGGATCGCCTTCTCCTCATTGTAGGTGCAGATGAAGACGTCGACGAGCGGCGCATCCGTCGGGGCCCTGGATCGGCGAAGGATCGCGTTGACCTCGGGCGAGCGGTCGATGGTCCTGGAGAGGAACAGCAACGACAGCCACACCGCGATCATCGAAGCCGCCTCGGCCGCCACGAAGGGATAGCCGACCACCGCGTCGGCGGTGAGTCCCAGAGGCGGCAAGGTCTGGGTCACCCGCCAGACGAAGTAGTGCAGCAGCAGGACGAACGACATGCCGGTCATCATGATGCGGGCCAGCGTGTGCTCGCGCCGGAGCAGCGGCAGGATCGCAAGGCAGGCGCCGAAGGCAACCAGGCCGGGCGCGAATGCCGCCATCATGGCTTTGCCGCATCCGTGTTGAACACCACCCGTCCGGTGCGGCCGACCGCGCATTCCTTGCCCGTGCTGTTGAGCGCCGGCATCGAGACCGTCACCCGGTAGGGCTCCTTGTTCAGCGCATCCGGATTGATCGCAAGGTTCGCGGGCGCGCCCGATGCGCCGGTGAGATTGACGATCTCACCCTGGATCGTCGCGCTGCCGTCATTCGGCTCGAAGATCGCTTGCTCGCCGAGCCGGAGGCGGTTGTAGACTCCTTCGGTGACATTGGCGGTGACCACGGCGCCGCTGCAATCGAGCAGCTTGAGCAAGGGCTGACCGGCCCGGACATCCTCGCCGGGCGACGTCATCATCTCCCAGATGCGTCCGGCGACCGGCGCCTTAATGTCGGCTTCCGCCCGGTTGACGTAGTGGAACTGTTCGACTGCAATCTCGTGCGTGAGCCAGTCGATCTCGGCGTCGGCATGCGCCAGATCGGCGCGCAGATCGCTGGCGCGCTGGCGCATCTCCTCTTCGCGTTGCGCGGAGCTCGGCCGATCATTGTAGCTGTCGCCGAGATAAGTGCCGCTCCCGACAGCGGTGAGCTCAACCTTGGCGGCGTCGAGCCGGCGGCGGGCGCCGATCTCGGTCTGCTGGGCGATCGCCTGCTCGCGCGTCAGGCGGGCCATTTCGACCGTCGAGACGCTGCCCGATTTGATCAGTGACGAGGCCCGCTCGACGGCGGCCACTGCCTCCTCCCGCCGCGCGGCCGCGGCCTCGATCGCCGACTGGATTTCGGCAATGCGCGCCTGGAGCTGGAGGAGGCGACCGTCGCGGAACTGGGCCGCCTGGCGCGCAAGGTCCTGTTGCGCCGTCTCGGCGGCCGCAAGCTTGGCGGCGAAACTCGGGCGCTCATTTTCCATCCGGGACATCTGCCGCCGAAGATCGTCGAGCCGCACGCGATCGCCACGCGCGTTGACGACATGAAGGATCGCGTCGCCCTCATGGACCACGCTGAGTTGCGTCGAGCCTTGCGGCGGCCTCGCGCTCACGGTGCCGTCGATCGGCGAGCGCAACGTCACGATCCTGGCATTGACCACGGCCTCGACGCTCGAAGTCTGCAGCACGGCCTTCAGCGGCAACCATCCGAAGACGGCCACGATCGCAAGGCCAATGCCGACCTTGAGCAGGCGGCGAACCCACCGGCCCGAGCCTGCAGGTGCTTCGGGATGGGGAGCACTATCGCTGACGGGCTCGCTCACCGGCTCGTCGTGCGCCGGCTGCAACCGATCCTGCAAATCGCGCTGCAATCCGCATGCGCCCGCGTCCTTATCCTTGGTGACGGAAACTTTGTGTTCAGGAGAGGGCTTCTGCTGCTGTGCCTGATTCATTGACCGGCCCCTGAATTGTCGGTGCGGGCGGGGTTCAGAAACCGTAATCCTGAACGGCCAATGTGCTTTTGGGGTGCCCCTTCGACATGGGAGCACCGTCCCACCGAACGGGGCCGTTATACGCTGGCCCATTGATGGCCACTGATACTATCTTGCTTGCTTGGGTTTCTGAGGCCCAACCCTATGGTTGCACACAACCTAGACGGTTGCAACAGTCATTTTCTACTCAGGGCGCGACGAAACCGCGCGCTCTCGTAAAGCGGTTGCAAGGCTCGACGTGTGGATCGGCGTGGGGTCCGGACGCCGATCGGCGTCCCAAGCGCGTGATTGACTTCGCGCGTGCGGGGTCAATGTTCGGCCTCGATTCACAGCCCGCCTTCCGGCAAACCTCGGCGACTGGCGTCCTTTCCTCTGCCTGACGCAAAACGAAAGCGATCTGTGCCTCGGTGAACTTCGATGCCTTCATGGAACTCTCCTCGTCCCCAAGGGGATCATAAGTGGAAAATTCCAGCTCCGATTGGCCTAATCTGCGGGGAGCACGTCAGTCTTGGGCCAGAGCGAACTTCAAACTGGATTAAGCCTGAGGGGCAAGGTCATTGCCGATGCTGATCGGATGCACCACGTCGTCTGGGATTTGTCATACGCCGGTGACGAGGGCGGCATCATCTGCCATTTGTCTCGCTCGGAAGAAACAGGCAGAGCGCTTGTCGTCTCCCTCACACCTGTGAGCGTGCCGCGCTCGATGCCACTTGCAGCGGCCGTTCTCGATTATCAGAAGCACCGAGTGAAGAAGCTCAAGAAGCCGGGCCGGAGGTAGCATAGAAATGGCGCACGCGATCATCCGAGGAAAGAATGGTCGCCGATACGAAGTGGATTTTGACGACGCGCCGGTACGCGTCGAAGTTCATGCCAGTGAGGAGACCGTCGAGATTTTTGTGGAGGCAGATTTTGAAACGCACCTGGAAGAACGGCGACGTTTTGCGATAATCAGCATCCCCCGCCACTTGTTCAGCGAGGCCACGGGTCGGACGGCGCGACGCGCAGCGAAGGATCGTCAATGCCGCTGCCGCGCACTCTGTGGCGCTTCCCCCTTCAGGCCGCAGCCATGCGCTCCCTACCGCGGAGCGGTTTAGTGCAACATTCATTCTGGCAACCTCGGCCCGACATAGTTCAACAGCGATCGGGACATCCCCGAGTGCGCCGTTTCCTGGCACTTGCTCGGGTTGTCTTTTTCGTTCCCGAATAGGCCCGAGTCGCACGATGTAAGGCGACATCTGTCTTCGCTGCTCGTTTGGTCTTTCTGGCAGATATCTTGCCTTTTTGCGACTTGGACTGTTGGGGGCTCTTTGAGACTGTGAAGGCAGGATTTGGGGTATCGGGAGTTTCGGCCATCTCCAGCCCGAATAGAGCGGCGACATCGCCTTCATCAAGCACCTTCGCCGCGCCTGGCGCCGTTGTTAGCGGAGAATCCTGTCCAGCGCTGGCGAGCATTTCAGTTTCATCCACATCACGCAGCACAAAAAGAAGCTGAGGCTTTTCATCTAGCCGGGCGCCGACACCATACAGTGCTGCCGCAACGTGCTTGCACATGTCCGCCCAGTCCGGACAGCTGCAGGACAGCTTGATTTCCGTCGGCGACGGAAACAGGCCGTCACCCTCTCGACAGACCCGGTCCATCACGCCCTTCGCCAAGCGGCCCTGCAGGAGCTCAACTAGCGAATCGACGGTCCCGGCGCAGTCCCGACAGATGGATTTCCAGCGTGCCCGCGTAACCGGTGCAATGACAATCTTGATTTGGTAGAGCTCAGACCCGGCGACCATTGCCGAGATCTCGCCCTTGGCAATTTGCAGGTCGATAACGGAGCCGTTTCGAACATAGGTCCGGCCGCGCGGCAAGCGGTTCTCATAGTCGCTGTAGCGTTCAAGGTTGACGCACCAAGATCTGCCCCAGAAGCTCTTGGTAATTGTGCGGCCCTCGATCCTCACGGGCGCAACCGATCGTCCCTGCTTCTTGAGCTTGGCCAACTTGCGTTCTGCCTGTCGCCGCTTCTCAGCTACTGGCACGTAAGCATGCCACCCGTAGTAGCTCATTCATCCCCTTCCTTCATCGCCGCGCCCAAATCGAGAGTCACGAGTCTAAGCAACTCCTCATCTTTCATCTCAGTCAACAGGATGTCAGCTCCGCCGCTAAGAAAATCCCCAGCCAATTGTTTCTTCGACTCAATCATATGGTCGATCTTTTCCTCCACGGTGCCGCGACAAACGAACTTGTGCACAAGCACGTTCTTGGTCTGTCCGATCCGGAAGGCACGGTCGGTGGCTTGGTTTTCGACAGCCGGATTCCACCACCTGTCGAAATGAATGACATGCGAGGCCGCTGTGAGATTGAGCCCGGTGCCGCCTGCTTTGACCGAGAGCACAAAGAACGGGACGTCTTCGTCTTCCTGAAATTGGCGCACCAGGCCCTTGCGCTTCTTAACCTCTGTCTCACCATGCAGGACGAGGCCGGGCCTTCCGAATACGGAGCCCAGGAACGCCACTAGTGGCGCCGTTGTCTCCTTGAACTGGGTGAAGATAAGTGCCTTCTCCTGCCGGGCGGCAACCACTTCCGCGATGTCGCGCAGACGCACAAGCTTACCGCTATCCTCCTCATTCCACGCACCGTCGCCGAGCCACTGTGATGGATGGTTGCAGATCTGCTTCAAACGCATGAGAAAAGCTAGGACGATGCCTCTCCGCTTTATTCCATCGACATCTTCGAGATGGCCGGCCAGTTCCGCCACTGCTTGCTGATAAAGCGCCGCCTGCTTGCGGCTCAAGGGGCAGAAGGTTTTCACCTCGGTCTTGTCGGGCAGGTCGGCAATGATGCTCTTGTCGGTCTTCAGCCGTCGCAGGACATAGGGGCGCACCAGTTCGCGGAGCGGACCGTAAGGGTTATGTGGCCGGTCGGCGAGGCGTTTGACGAATGCCGAAAACTCCTTCGACGATCCCAACAGGCCAGGATTGATGAAGTCGAAGATCGACCATAGGTCGCCGAGCCGATTCTCGATGGGCGTGCCGGTCAGCGCAATGCGCATTTCTGCCTTGAGCCTCTTGACCGATTTTGTCTGCTTAGCGCCCGGGTTCTTGATGGCCTGTGCTTCATCGAGCACCACAAACCGCCATGATGTAGTTTCTAGCCAAGGCGTACGCGTCAGAAAGCCGTAGCTCGTGATTACGAGATCGACATCTGCGCATCTGTCCGCACTGTAAGTGTTCAGTTTCTCGGACGGCGCAGCCGATGGATGGACCACGACTGTTTTCAGGCTTGGCGCAAATCGGGAAATCTCGGCGGCCCAATTGGCTAACAACGAGGCGGGGGCTACGAGCAGGCACGGTTTCCGTGCCATGTCCTCATTCTTGATCACCAGCAGCAGCGACAACACCTGGATGGTTTTGCCGAGCCCCATATCGTCGGCAAGGCAAGCCCCAAGCTTGAGCTGCGTTAGCAGATAGAGCCATTGCACACCCGACTGCTGATAGGGTCGCAGCGTACCCTGAAAATATTGACCGGGGTCGACCCGCATGAGCCAATCGGGATGGCGCAAGGTCGCCAGCGTCTCCGCCAGCCAGGGGCCGGCAACGGTCTGGCTCCAATCGATGTCGGCTGGTGCGGCAGTTTTATCTCCGGCAATGCCAGCCCCAGCCAGCAGACGCATCGCCTCACCGAACGAAAGACCCTCGGCGGCGGCACGGCGCTCGATGGCCTCAAATTGCTCGAGTGTGCGATGCAGTCGTTCATGATCGACCTCGACCCACTTGCCACGGATTAAGGTCAATCCATCGGAATGCGCCAGGAGTCGCTTGATCTCGGCCTTCGAGAGGCTTTCGCCCTCGAGCGTCACCTCCATTCGGAAGTCGAGCAGCGCGTCCATCCCCAGCTGTGATGGCGCATTGCCCCCGACCGTTGCTTTCACTTGCGGGCGTGCGGGGTGGTTCATGCGCCAACTCGCCGGCATTCGCACGACCACCCCGGCGCTTTCGATTGCGGGAACATCCTTCAGGAATTGCAGCGCCTGTTGTGGGCTCCAGCGCAGCGGGTGAAAGATATCGCCGGCATTGACCAACGTCTTCAACCAAGGGCTCCTCTCGGCGGCGCGCTGGACGGGCATCAGCAGCGAGAGCAGGCGTTGGCGGTTCCTCGCACCGGAATACTCCTGCAAGGCTTTGCCAAGCGGCAGATGCTGGGCCTTGGCCTCAGCAGAGAGTCGGGTGGTGTAGGTCGCAAGAAACGCGAACGGGGCTTCATCGTCCTTCCGGTTCTCCGCGAGGTTGAAATGAACGCGCCCAACCAAATTCCAAGCCGGATGACGGCTCTTGAGGAACTCCTGCAGGGAGAGCTTGGCTTGCACCAACTCGGCATCAAAGGCCGCATCCATACCTTGCCAAAGATTGGCCAGGACAGACGTCGTCAGGTATTCCGCGCCGGTCATCGGCGGAACAGCCGCTGCCATCGTGTCCAACTCGCCATCGGCGGGGATCGGCACAGGCGGCTTGGTACGGCCGTCTCCAACACTAGGAAGCGCGCACAGCGCAGTCATGTAGCGCATTCCAAGCGCTCGCCAATACGACAACACCGGTGGGAGAACCGTCGCGACTTCGTCGGCGCCGAGCCACAACAATCCGTGCCCTGAGCCACGTAAAAATGCTTTCTCCAGCCGCAAGCCCTGATTGAGCTCCAACGCAGGAGCTTGCGCCGTTTGTCGCAGTGTCAGCAAACCATGCGGGGTAAGAACGGGTTCCAGCGTCATCATGACGGTGAGACCTTATGATCCCACCGGAAATGTCCGCGATTTTGGGGGTGAGCCGCGCGCCACATCGAGATGTAATTCGCCATTCTGTCACGAAGTACCGAGCATGGGCGCGGTCAGCAACTCCTTGACCCGCATGAACTGCTGAACGCACTCCGCGACTGCGGCCGGACTCTCCGGCAGAAGATCATCCTCCTCCAAAACATCGACATTCCTTTCGTTTTGCGAACGCTCGATTTGCGCCAACTGTGCGCCGATCTCATCCGGCGCGAACATGCGTCTCACCTCGGAAACAAACCGCGGCAGTTCCCGCGCGAAGTCGGGATGTCTGGAGGCAGTACTGGTAAAACTCATCAACTTCTCACCGACAAGGTAGTCGAAGGCCGCCGTGAGCCCGAATCGCGCCTTGATCGTTTGAGCCGCTTCGCACTGTTCGATCCAAATCTTATGCGCTTTGCCCGCATTCATAGTCGGCCCTCATCTTGTCGGCATCGATGCTATTCTTGACGCCAGCCACTCGTTCAATTTCGACCACCTTCGCCGCCCGGAAACGTTGCGAACCGCGATGGCAACGGCTTTCTTCTGACCGACCAGCACGACCAGCTTCTTGCCCCGGGTGACGCCGGTATAGAGCAGGTTTCGTTGCAGCATGGTGTAGTGCTGCGTCATCACCGGGATCACTACGGCAGGGTATTCCGAACCCTGGCTCTTATGGATAGTTGCTGCGTAAGCCGGCACCAGCGTGTCGAGCTCGCCAAACTCATAAATGACCGAGCGGCCGTCGAAGCTTGCGGTGAGTTCGCTGTCTTCGGAACTGACATCGTCGATATAACCGATGTCACCGTTATAGACCTCCTTGTCGTAATCGTTTTCGATCTGCATCACTTTGTCGCCGGACGCGAACGTCCAACCGAAGCGTTCAACCTTGCGCTCGCCGGCGGGGTTCAGAGCCGCCTGCAGTTCAATGTTTAGCGAGCGCGCACCGACGCCGCCCCGGTTCATTGGACACAGAACCTGAATGTCCCGAATTGGGTCGAGGCCGAAGCGATTGGGGATCCGTGTCTTCACCAACTCGATGATACGCTGTACGGCGGTTTCTGGATCGCCCGCTTGCACGAAGTAGAAATCGCTATCCGTGCCGGGCGGGCTGAGATCGGGGATGGCCCCCTGATTGATGCGATGTGCGCTGATAATGATGCGGCTTTGCGCGGCCTGCCGGAACACCTCGGTGAGACGCACCACCGGCACAGCACCGGATGAGATGACGTCGGCCAGCACTTGGCCTGGCCCAACCGAAGGAAGCTGGTCGATGTCGCCGACGATCAAAAGGGCAGATCTGTCTGGCACGGCCTTGATGAGTGACTGCATCAGCACGACGTCTACCATTGAGGCTTCGTCGACAACAAGCAGGTCGCAGTCGAGCGGATTGTCTTCGCCGCGCTTGAAGCCGCCGCCCTTGGGGTCAACCTCCAGCAGCCGGTGGATCGTCCTGGCCTCAAAACCGGTCGCTTCGGTCATGCGCTTGGCGGCGCGGCCGGTCGGCGCGCATAGCAGGAGCCTCACGCCCTTTGCTGCGAGAATGCGGAGAATACCTTTGACGATGGTGGTCTTGCCGACACCAGGACCGCCGGTCATGACCAACGCTTTGGACATCAATGCGAGCCGGATCGCAGCGACCTGGCTTTCGGCAAGGGTAAGCCCGATCCGTTGCTCGACCCAAGGCAGTGCCTTGTCGGGATTGATCCAGGGCCACGGCAGTGTGCCATTCGCAAGCCGGATCAGTCGCTCGGCAATCGAACGCTCCGCCCGATGCAGGCCCGCCAGAAATACGCATGACGTTTCGCCTACGCTGTCCGCGATGACTGTGCCTGCTGTCCGTTCGAGATCAAGCGCAATGCGCACCAGTTCCACCGGGACCTCAAGCAGCTTCTCGGCAAGCGGCACCAGTTCATCCGTCGGCAAACCGCAGTGCCCTTCGTCCATCGCCTCGGTCAGCCCATAGGAGATCCCGGCCCGAACCCGAATCATTGCGGTCTTTTCGATGCCGAGTTTCATCGCGATCGCGTCGGCAGTCTTGAAGCCGATGCCGCGAATGTCACGCGCGAGGCGGTAGGGGTTCTCGGTCATAACCTGTACGGCGTCCGCGCCATAGGTCTTATAGATGCGCACCGCCCGGGCTGTGCCGACGCCATTGCTGTGCAGGAAGACCATGATTTCGCGAACGATCTTCTGTTCAGCCCAGGCGGCCGTGATCCGGTTGGCCCGAACCGGGCCGATGCCCGTTACCTCGCGCAGGCGTTCGGGCTCCGCCTCGATGGTATCGAACACTTTCTCACCGAAGGCGCGCACCAGCTTCTTGGCATAGACTGGCCCGATGCCGCGGATCATTCCGGAGCCGAGGTATTTCTCGATGCCGTCGAGTGATGTCGGTTCCGAGGTCTTTAAGAACTTCGCCCTGTACTGTTGGCCATGGGTGCGGTCATTGACCCATTCGCCCGATGCGGTAATCCACTCGCCAGCGGAGATCACCGCGGCGTGCCCGACTACAGTGACCAGTTCGCGGTGGCCGCGCGCCTTGATCCGCAAAACGCAGTAGCCATTCCCGTCGTTGTGGTATGTGACGCGCTCAACAAGGCCAGCAAGAACTTCCCGGCTTGATGGTTTCGGCTGCGGTTTCATGCGGATCGTCGCATCATCTGTTCCGTCGCCGAGAGCACCATTTGCGGACAGCTCTCTTCCCCGAACCCAATTTGCTCAGTTGGATCGTCGTTGGCAAGCCACCACGGTGGTCAACCCCCTTCGGAGCCCACCGAGTTGGCATGCATAGCGTGACTGCATGGCCGATCAATGGGCGTCCGGCGATATGTGTCGGTAGCCGCCGTGCGGTGCAAGAATCGAACTGTAAAGGAGACCAGCCAGTCGTGATTTCGCTTTGCGGTTACCGCCGGCCGCGGCAACCTTGGTCTCGACCAGCAGCCGATCAATCGTGGCTGCGCTGACGCCGAGCACCAGTGCTCGATCGGCCTGGTCCTAGCTTGAGCCGGCCATGCCGCTCCAGCGAAGGCAGCAACGTCGGAATCATTACCCTGAGCCGCTTGCCGCAGATCCGATCCGAGGCCTCCCATAGCGCCACCAGTGTGAATCTGCGTGGGGTCCGGACGCCGATCGGCGTCCAAGTGCTTGATTGACTTCGCGCGTGCGGGGTCAATGTTCAGCGTCGATTCACAATCGCCCCCCGGGCAATTACGGGTGCCGCAACGAGCGCCTTGCAGTTGCGCTGCGGAAGAAGCAAAAGGAGGCAATCTTAGCATCGGCTTTTTCAATGGCGTTACAAAAGCAAAAGATCACCAAAGACCAGCTTCATGAATTGATCCTAGAACGGTTTGGACTGACCAACTTCTTTCAGGTCAGCGAGGACAGGCAGCTCGGGTTTCGCACAACTGTGGTAGCGGCGCCGGAGGATCTCTGTGAGTTACATTCTCGGCTCGAACGTATTTGCAGTGAGTTGCGGCCAAGATTTGAGTTAGAGTAAGTCACGACCTCAGGCGGGATCTTCGAGGGGCTTTCGGCTGATTGGCGTTGGTCGAAGTATCTATATCTGGGCTCCGGTGTGTGTGTGTGTGTGTGTGTGCGTAAGTTCACAGAAGCATCGCAGACCGGGTGCTAGATATTCTTCGCGAATATTATTGCGGTCGTTCATATTGGTGACGGAGTTTACGGTGAATTACATGGCACCGATACAGGCTAGGTTCCTCGTACGAAGAGGAAGCGTCGACTGGATGGTTTATGATCGGGATCGCAAGGGGGCGGCCCAACTGAAGGATTACAGCTTGGCTGAGAAGCTGACGAAGGAACAAGCCGAGCAGATTAAGCAGCGGCTGGAGACGGCTTGACCGACGTTTGCAACGACTACCGGTGCTCGCACAACGTCCAGATGGACGCGGCGAGATGGCCGGACGAGATGCGGCTATCCGGTCTCCAGCCGCGGTTCACTTGCACAGTCTGAGGCAAGCGCAGCTCAATCATTCGTTCGGTCGATGAGCCGCCAAGGATGGGCACGCGCGGCTGACGGGGGCTACCCTGCCCAAGTTTGGCCGACATGGCCCACATGCTGGTACGAGCCATCTAACCTGTCTTATTCGTAAGAGGCGCCCGAGAGGCTGGCGAGCGTGGTGTAAAGCGCTGATACGGCGTAGGATTCGGTTGTGAAGCCAACCCCATCACCTCCAACCGCGAACGCCACGCCCGCCATGACCGACGATACGATTCCGCCCTTCTCGTTTCCAGCCATTCACGCCAAGAAAGTCACAGCTGCCTTCGATGGTGGGCGCCTAACCTCGAACGGGGGCGTGATGCTTCTGGCGATGGCCGAGCGGCGTCTCGGCTTGGCCGACAATCTGGCCCGGGTGTTCCCGGATCGGCGCGATCCGACGCGGGTCGTGCACAGCCTTGTCGATATGTTCCGCGCGCGCATGTTCGCGATCTGCTGCGGCTACGAGGACGCCGACGACCTCGATCATCTGCGGTCCGATCCCGCATTCAAGCTGGCCTGCGGACGGCTGCCGGACACGGGCCGCGATCTGTGTTCCCAACCGACGCTGTCGCGGCTGGAGAATGCTCCGCGCCTGCGCGACGTGATCCGACCTACATTTTGGTCGACGCATGGATGGATAGCTACCCGCGCGAGCCGGCATCCGTCACGCTCGACATCGATGATACCTGCGATGTCGTCCACGGCCATCAGCAGCTCTCGCTGTTCAACGCTCATTATGACGAACGCTGCTTCCTGCCGATCCACGTCTACGACACGGAGAAGAGCCGTCCCGTGGCGGTCGTGCTGAGGCCCGGCAAGACGCCGGGCGGCGTCGAGGTGCGTGCCCTTCTGCGCCGCCTGGTACGGCATATCCGGACGCGGTGGCACAACACGCGAATTACGTTCCGTGGCGACGGGCACTATGCCCGGCCGGAGGCCATGGCGTGGTGCGAGACCAACGGCATCGACTACATCTTCGGTCTGTCCGGCACCAAGCCTCTCGCCAGAAAAGTCGACGAGGTCGCCGACGACATCCGCACCCGACGCGCCATCGAGAACCTGCCGGTTCTGCGTGGCTATACCGAGACGCGCCACAAGGCAAAGTCCTGGGATCGCGAACGGCGCACCGTCGCCCGTATTGAGGCGACGATGCTCGGCCTCGACATCCGTTTCGTCGTCACCAGCCTCGATGTCGGCTCGGCCGAGTGGATCTACGACAGCCTGTATTGCGCGCGCGGCCAAGCCGAGAATCTGATCAAGCTGCATAAGACGCAGCTCGCCTCCGACCGCACCAGCTGCCGTTCGGCGCTCGCCAACCAGGTCCGTCTCGTGCTCCATACACGGCCGCTTATTGGCTGATGCTGACCGTGCGCGAGGCCATTCCCAAAGTCCGGGAATTGGCCGCTGCCGAGTTCGCGACGCTGCGTCTTCGGCTCTTGAAGCTCGCCGCCCGTGTGGTCGAGACCTCGAGCCGCATTCGCCTTGCGTTTGCCGCGGCATGTCCCGAAGCCGACCTGATCCGCTGCTTGCCCGGCGCGCTGCTCCCGCTCGGTCCGTAACCGACCGGGCCTGCGCCCGCTCACCCGCCCCACTCCTCCATCGCCTACAAAACAGCTTGATGTAGAACCCGGTGAGAAAAGGCCGGACGGTCACCCACGCCAGCCGCCAGCCCCCGTCAGACGTCAAGAACGACCGTGCTCTCGTGAATAGATCGGGCTAAGGGGCTATCCGTTGACCTTGGCGGTGTCGTCCGGCAACGTCGTCGCCAAGGCTCTCACGCGCACATTCGGTCAATGGGTGCGAAGTGGTGGCGGTCGGAGTGTGCAGGCTAGCTGAAGCATCATTCCAACGGGCCGCGCCAAACTCGCGAGCGTTTGTAATCTTACAAATGTCACAGCCGCTGGCTAGAAACGTATCGACTGATTAGCACGGGCTCTTTCAATTGGCCATATCGCGATGGCGGCGAGCGAAGAGCGCGCTCGCCGAATCCGCGGCGGAGCATCGCAAAGGAAGAGTACAGATGTTCAAGAGACAGGTGTCGGGCCGCAAGCTTAAGTGCGCAACCAAGCGACGTCGAGCGAAGCCGAAGCGGACAGCGCGTCGTCAACTTGACAGAGCGTTCAACTTTGCAACGCGCGTATTTTCGAATTTCGACCCGACCACGGGGGTCGAGGGTGAAATACGGGACCGCATGGTCAGGACGGCGGAAGGGCGCTTCTATTTGATAGAAGGTCCAGACATCAAGCCGGGTGCTCGTGAAGTCGTAACGCCTTATAGGCTCGAAGATGTCTTTGCGTGGTTGCAGGATTGTCCGGAGCAAATCGAGCGGACAGTGATCGTCGGCAACGCCAATTGCAATCTTTTAGAGCGCTGAGTTCTGCTTTGGGCGACAAAGGCGCGGGACGTCAGACGACGCCCTGCGCATTACCGAGTCCCCGAGGGTTTCGTCAGCTTTCCGAAGGCTTATCCGAACAACAAGCTGTTGCAATGAGAATCAATTACGATGACGCCCCCTCCGACGGGCAGAGTCCGGCCAGCAGCGCAATGCGCTGGCCGGCGCTGCTACGACTGCTTACGGCCGCTTTAGCTGCTCAAGGACCAGCCTCTTTCGCTGCTGACGAGAAAGCGAGTGAGCCAATCAGGCGCCCCCGAGCGCGGCCCCAAGGACAAACCCACCGGGAAAATATCTCGTCAATGCATGTAAGCAGCGCCGGCTCGCGTAGTTGCTGCGCATGAAGCGCAAGGAGATCACAGAAAACGAGGCGACTGCTCGTCGGTCAGTGCATTGTCGAAAACTCCTCGGCAGCGATTCAAGTCACATGATCGTCTTCGTCTCGGTCCGCCTCGAGTTGGTCGGCCTCGTCCGACGCCAGCACAGGAAACTCCCCCGCGAGCATTTTGTCCTTGCTGAGCAGGCCAGCCTCCTCGAGCATCTCCATGTCCGGAAGATCGCGCAGCGTCTCCAGGCCGAAGTGCGACAGGAACGCCTTCGTCGTCACATAGGTGTAGGGCGCGCCGGGCTGGGGGCTACGCGGCCCGGCAGCGATGAACTCCAGTCCGCGCAGACGGGCGATGGTATCGCGGCTGACCTCTTTGCCGAAGAAGGATGACAATTCGGTGCGATTGATCGGCTGGTAGTAGGCGATGCAAGCAAGGATCAGCGCTTCGGTCTGCGACAACGCCTTGCCGTCGCCGGGAGCGCCGATCGCAGCCCGGATCGTTTCGGCGAAGTTTTTCCGGGTGCGGTGCTGCCAGCCGCCAGCGACGGCAACGAGCTCGTAGGGCCGGCCGCGCAGCTCATCACGGATGTCGTCGATCAGAAGGTCAATGCTGCAGTCGCGGCCGACGACGCGCGCCAGAACCTCGCGCGTCACCGGCGCGGGCGAGGCGAAGATCACCGCCTCGACGCGGCCCATCCATTCGCGCCAGCGCAGCTCCGGCGGCAGCTCGGCCAGCTCGATGTCGAGATCCTCTTTTGGCCGCGCGCGCCGCCCCAAATCACCCTCCCAAAATGTCAGAGCCCATACAGTCGGAAGGTGGGGCGGCCGGTCAGCTCGCGCACCGCGCCGAGCGAGACCAGCCGCTCGAATAGCCGCCGTGTGCTGCGGTCACTCGCGGTCCTGCCGGCGCCGGCCGCCTGGGCGTCCTCCATCAGCAGGATCGCCACCATCATGTCGGCATCCTTGGCCCGCAACTTCGGCGCGGAGGCAAGTAGCCGATGGGCGCGCCGCACGAGGTCGGCGTAGAGATCGACGGCAGCAGCAGCGGCGCGCGCATAGGCCAGCGCGCAAGTCCTCGCCCAGGTCTCGTCGGGGCCGCCGGCCTTGCCGGCCGCGCGCAGCTCGGCGCGGCGCAGCTGGCCGGCGAGCAGCGGCACCGCCATCGGCCATTTCAAGCGATGGGCGAGCACAATGTCTGCGAGCCACAAGGCGAGCGGTTCGCTGTCGGGGACGACGCGCAGGCTTATCGCCGCGATCTCGGCAGCGGCCGCGACGGCGCTTCTCTGTCCTGCCGCCAATTTCGCCGCGGCGGTGACGACGTCCTCAAGCGCTTCATTGAAGCGCAGCTCGAACAGCGAGGACAAGGTAAGCATCCAGTCCGTCGGCGCCATGGCGGCCTGCTCGCCGAGATACCGCCAGGCCTTGAGGATGCATCCGCCCGGCCCCGGGTCGTCGGTCTCGCGGCGCAGATACCAGGCGTCACGCAACGCCGCTTCGTCCTCGGTGCGGCCACCCTGGCGAGCGAGGACGGCGGCGTTGGCGAGCGCCAGGCGTTGGCGCCAGAGCTGAACGAGGGGATGCTCGCTGCGGGCGATCGGGTGGACCGCAGCAAGCGCGCCGCCGGCAAAAAACATCGCATCGTCAACCGGTTGGGCGGACGAGCCCTGCCGCGCCCAGCTAGGCACAGGCGGGACGGTCGGCGGGGGCTCGGGGATGATTCGCGCGAGAGAGAGCATGGCTAAGGGTAACAAATGACGGCGCTTGTGACCATTTATTTCGATAAAACCGCCGCGCCTGTCGGCGGATAACAACGACCGATAATGTTGCATTATCGGTCGTTTTTGCCTTTATAGAGAGGAATGAGCCTGTGGCTCGCTTTTCATCGCCGGACGGCCTCCTTTTGGCATCAGATCGACGAGAATTCGCGCTCATTGAGCGGACGGGGTTCGCCCCCAACTCCCGGACGCCGACCTGGAGATGGTCTCTCTCGTCGAGCAGAGTGCCAAAAATCACGCAAATCGGCCGCCCGGACGAAATCTCGCGCACAATTATGAGATTCCCGGCGCATAATTGTGAGACTGGCTGAATCGGAATGGTGAGACTGGCTGCCAAAGCACGCAGTCTCATCATATCTGAATCGCCTGCCCGTCGCTCGGCAGCTTTGTCCGCCGATTCGGCTAGAATCCGCCAATGAAGTCAAAGTCTGATTCGTTCCAGATCAATGATTTGCCGTCCGCCAATGAAACGCGAACGACACCCGGAATCGCCGTCCAGGACCCCGAAGGTCGTGCTCCAGACGCCTCCGCGCCGCCTGAGAGCCCGGCGGAAAGTGCCGATGTTTCCGCCGCAGAGACGTCGGCCGAGACCCGCGGCGGCCTCCCCTCCCCTCTCCCGGCTGCGGAATCCGGCGTGCCGGCGCATCTCGAACGGCTCGCCGACCGGGCCCGCGACTATGTCGAGGCGGCGAGCTCGGCCAACACCCGCCGGGCCTATGCCACCGACTGGAAGCACTTTTCCGGCTGGTGCCGGCGGCAGGGCCTCGAGGTCTTTCCGCCCTCCCCGCAGACGGTCGGGCTCTACATCACCGCCTGCGCCTCGGGCGCCGCGACGGCCGACCGAACGGCTAATTCGGTCGCGACGATCGAGCGACGCCTCTCGGCTCTGACCTGGAACTACGCGCAGCGCGGGACGCCGCTCGACCGCAAGGACCGGCACATCGCCACCGTCCTCGCCGGCATTCGCAACACCCACGCCGCCCCTCCCCGGCAGAAGGAAGCCGTTTTGCCGGAGGACGTGATCGCCATGCTGGAGACTCTCAATCGGGGCACGCTACGCGGCCTGCGGGACCGCGCCATGCTGCTGCTGGGCTTCGCCGGCGGCCTGCGGCGCTCCGAGATCGTCGGCCTCGACCTCCATCGCGACGACACCGAGGATGGCCGTGGCTGGGTCGAGATCCTCGAGAAGGGCATGATCGTCACCCTGCGCGGCAAGACCGGCTGGCGCGAGGTCGAGATCGGCCGCGGCTCGTCGGACGCCACCTGCCCGGTCGTCGCCCTGCAGACCTGGCTGAAGCTGGCCCGGATCGGCCATGGGCCCCTATTCCGGCGTGTGCGGGGTGAAGGCAAAGACGTTGGTCCGGATCGCCTCACCGACCAGCAGGTCGCCCGCCTGGTGAAGCGTGCGGCGGTCGCCGCCGGCGTCCGTGGCGATCTGCCGGAGGGCGAGCGGGAGGAGAAATTTGCCGGACATTCCCTACGTGCCGGCCTCGCCTCCTCAGCCGAGGTCGACGAGCGCTACGTGCAGAAGCAGCTCGGCCACGCCAGCGCCGAGATGACCCGGCGCTATCAGCGCCGGCGCGACCGCTTCCGTGTCAATCTGACCAAGGCGGCAGGCCTCTGAGGCCGCTCTCCGCTGATTAGAACCGATATGCCCAATCGCGCATTCCGATAAACATGATGCGCCACGGCTGGTCGATAAGTTTGTTCCACGCGTAGCAACAGTGATCGAGGATGTCGTTGTAGGATCTGAACACGCAGTTCGAAAGCCAGTTGTCACGAAGGAACTGCCAGACGTTCAAAAGCCAGGATCAACTCGACGTGCAGACTCTACACAGGTCGAGAGAACGGCTAGTCGCCGAGGGTACGGCGCTGATCAACCAGTTGCGCGCCATTCTTTTGGAGCGTGGATTGGTGGCTTGCCAAGGCTCAGTCTTCCAGTCGAAGATGATCTTCATCGGGCCTCCCCTCATTATTGCTGTCCAATCAGTCGGCGAGCCCGATCATCACGGACAGCATGTTGTTCAGCGCCAGCATATCGGCGCCTGACAGATGGCCTATCACCGGGCCGCATTTGGCACGCGGATAGGCCAGAACCTTGTCGACCATGACCTGTGAGACGAGCTTGAGACCGTTCGAGGCCGTCGGCTCGATGGTGAGCCGATATAGCGGGGCATCGGCGATCATGCCGGTGAGCAAGACCACGAGCACGCTGTCCGCCGCATTGAGCACGTCGGACTGGATGACGACCGCCGGACGGGGCTTGCCGTAGTCGCCCTGTGCCGAAACCGTGACGAGATCCCCTCTCCTCACGATTCAGGCCATTCAGTCGCGGCGGCAATGAAATCCAGCGCCTCAGCTTCCTCGGGCCGGCCGCGCAGCAGCAATCCCTGCCGCCTGGCTTCGGCGGCAAATTCCGGCTTGTGGGGATCAGGCACCCAGATGCGCAGCTGCTTCATGCCGCGATGCTGCTGCTGTTGGCGGTAGCGTTGAAACTTGGTCAGGCCGTCATCGGTATGCTTGGGCCGCGCCATATGAGATCTCCATCAGTTGCGCGCTACTTTACTATAAAGGTTGCGCGCTACCAAACCATTTCATGAATCAGGCCGCATTTTCGTTTTCTTCAGCGGGGCATTGATCTGCGCCATCAGGATCGGCCCGAGCGAGAACTCCCCTGCCGCGGCTTTCGCCGTCAGGCCGCGCAGATAGCCGCCGGCGGAATTGATGGTGGCGCTCCGCTCGAGGATGCAAGCGACAACGATCGCGGCCTGGACCTCGCCCATAACGCGCTGTGCCTCCTCCCAAGCGCTGGGACTGATCCCGAGCATCCGCCGGGCCACAGCGGCCGTCGCCAGGAATCGCGCCAATTCGAAATCTGGCCGTCCTTGGCGTAATCGGCCAGGTCGCCACACGCCTGCAGCACCATTCCTAAGGGATAGCGCCCCTCCCCTCCCCTCCCCTCGGCGTTTGTTGGTCTGGCACCGCTCTAGCCGTCCCGCCTTCTCGGGAGGCTGGTTCAAGATCAATAAAGAGGTTTGGATTTGAACTCTGTTTGTGCGGCTCAGAATGGGCCTCATTGGGGTCCAGATTCGACGTTTTGACGTGTGATTTCAGCAGACCAAGCACGTCGTCGGCGAGTTGAGAAAGCGTGTCAGCGGCCTCCTGCAGCTGCTCAAGTGTCGGCGAGCGTGGAATTCCGTCCACGATCGCCCGGAAGCCGACGTGAATCCCGGGCCAGTCGGCGGGTACGCCCTCCTCGATGCCGGTGGCGATCATCTTGGCGATGTCGCGCCGGCAGAGCGTAATGCGTTCACGGGCCAGCTTCACGGCCCTGATCCCGGCCGCGATCTCCTCGGCCAGGCCCTCGATCTCCTCAGATCGGGCCACCAGCGGCGAGATGTCGAAGCCAAACGCACGATCGCTCTCCCCTTCCCAGCCCTTCCTGACGTAGCGCTTGCCGTTCGGGCTATCGCGGCGAACGATCAGGCCGGCGTCGACCAGGGCCGCCAGGTGACGCTTCAGCGTCGAGATCGGCATGCCATGGGCCCGGAGCGACAACTGGACGTTCGACGGGAAGACGATCAGATCGTCCTCGCCCGTGAGCGCAGTCTGCGGGTGGAAGGTCAGCAACGCGTTTAGCACCGATAGCGAGCGCTCAGAGACGCCGAGCTTCGGTCTGGCCAAGCAGATGGCCTGGTAGATCCTCCACTTGTGGACCACCTTCTCCGGCGGCCGCGATGTCGCGACGATCTGGCTTGCCACATGGGCAAGCGTCAGCGATCGCCGCCCAAAGGGCGTCGTTGGGACATGGGTCTGCATGGGCCTTTTCAGGCAAAGGAAATCCGCCCGCCAAAAATGGCGTCAGCCTCGCCGGGAGACTCTTGACAGCGATTCGCGGAAAGCGTCTTCTCTGAAGCGCCAACTATCAGATGAAGGCTTCCGGGACGGTGACGTTTCGGGGGCCTTTTTCTTTTGCAGCTGCTCCTTGGTTCGAGTTGGTCGGGAGGTTACGAAACAAAAAAGTCGTCAGCTGACGACTTTTTCCTCAGCGGCCTTCAAGCCAGTCATCGCGTAGCGCGACCAACCGGCTTTCAAACCACTCTCCGAATGATCGACCATCGGCGCGAGCCGATCCGTCGTCCTTCGGAAGCTTCAATGTCAAGTCTCCCGCCGGCGATCGCCGCACGAGCGCGTAATCAGCCCCGTTCCGATCCTTGAGGGGTGAAAAGTCGTCAGCTGACGGCTTTTTCGAATCCGTCGAAGCCAGATTGAAGATGGCCTGGAAGCGCTCGTCACTGGGGAGTTTGAGGAACTCCGGATCGCTGATCTTCTTCCTGAAGGCATTGAGTTTCGAGGGAACGATCTCTGTGAGCGCCAGCCAGCGCGGACGCCCGATCGAAGGGGCAGGGCCGATGGCGACGATAATGTCCTCGGGCACCTTCTCGGCGATTTCGATCATCTTGTAGACGTTCGCCTTGCCGCCCGAGATCGCGGCAATCAGCTGCTCGCCTTTCAGGCCCCGATCCTTCAGCCTCCGTGCGAACAGGCAGCGCTCAATGAACGACGTGTTCTTGCGCTCGTTGTTCTCCTGGCCCTGGGCGATGAGGGCGTCATCTTCGCCGATGTCCGTGACGACAGCTCTCAAAGGCCGGCCGAGAGATTTGACGGCTTCCACACGCCGATGGCCGAAGACAGTGAGGTAGCGGCCAGGCGCTGTGGGGTTCGGCCGGAGCAGGGCAGGGACCCTCTGGCCGGATTCGGCGATACTGGAGCGAAGAGACTCGTTCTCCTCAGAACCCGGATCATCAAGCCGGTCCCGGATCGGCGAAGGATCGATCAGAGTGCTATCGATCTCCTGGACAACGCCGTTCTTATTCAGATCGTCCAGTTCTTTCTGAAGCCTTTCGGCTCGCCGGCTGCCTTCGGCCGCATCCTGCAGGACACTGCTGAATTTGTTGAGCGCCGGCGAATGTTGCACGATCGGTGCGTGGACCCTCGCTGGCTCACCGTCCTTGGTTTCCGGCTTGTCTCCGAGCTTAAAGAGATTTTTCCGGCTCATGGTCTCCCCCATGCAGCGTGTATCAGTTGCTCGATCTCTCCATTGACGGCGTTCACGGATTCCAACGCCCGATCGTAGGTGGACCTAGTGAACTGGCTGCGCTCGACCTCGTAGATCGTTTGGCTCGTGAGCCCCGCATCGGAGATCGCCGTCGACTTCAGAGCCGGATGATTGAGGACGTAGCCCTTGAAGATGCTGCGCAGGAAACCAACGATTTGGTTCTGAGGACCGTCCGAGGGCTCAAACCTGGTCAGCAAATACCGGATGAAATTGTGCGGCGGATCGTGGCCCGTCTGCTGGTGGACGACGTTCAGATAGGAGCCGAGCATGGTCAAGAACTGGCTCATGCTCATGACGTCCAGCATCTCGGGATGGACGGTCACCAGAACCGCCGTCGCCGAAATCAGAGCCGAGAGCGAGAGGAAGCCAAGCTGGGGAGGGCAGTCGATGACGACGACGTCGTAATCGGCCTCGACCGGGAGGAGGGCATCCATGATGCGCCCGAAAATCTCCACCCCGCCCTTCTGCTTCGTCGCGACCGTCGCGGTTTCGTGCTCGAACTCCATCAGCTCGAGGGCCGCGGGCACCAGATCCAGGCCGGGGATGTAGGTGCGCCGAATGATGTTCCTGAGGGGGGCGGCGTCTTCTCCGTAGTGGATAGCTCCATAGAGGGACTGGTTCGGACCAACATCAACCTCGGGCGCCACACCGAAGATCGAGGTAAGGGAGGCCTGAGGATCGAGATCGATTGCCAGCGTCCGATAGCCGTGGATCGCCAGATACTGGGCGAGGTTGGCGGATGTCGTGGTCTTAGCCGATCCGCCTTTGAAGTTGATGACGGCAATCACCTGCAGGTGCTCGCCGGGCCGTCGGCCGCGCAGAAGCTTACCCGGCGTGCGTGACCTTTCCTCCAGTGTCCTTCGCAGGGTCTGGAGATCCTCGAGGGTGTAGGTTCGACGCGCCTGACCCTTCGTGCTGAGTTTGTCGTCGATTTCGAGCGCCACGGCTCGCAAGTAGCTCTCGGCCACGCCGAGGAGCGACGAGGTCTCGGCGGGAGACAGCTTCCTGAAGGTTTTGGCTGACGTCGGTGGAAAGGTTTCCAGCCGATGGTCCGTCAGCTTGTCGAGCAGGGACTTGCCCTGCTCCTCGATGAGGAGCCTCAGTGGCTTTCCTGATTGACCGACGTTCACAACAAGCGCTTTCTCGTGATTTTCGCGTATAATTCCGCTTGTTGACTTTCTCCGTCGATTCCATCGAGTCGCGCAAGGACTATTTTTGCAGGCGTTTTAACGGCCCGTTACCCATATTCGGCAGCGATTCACGTATTTGTTCGCCTCGAAGCTCCGATTTTGGCCAATCAATGGGAACAGGCGTGACCCGTGGGGCACGATCGCCGGGCTTCTGGCGGCTCCGCACGCGGATCGCATCAGCGTGTTGAACGCATTTATTGCATTTCAATCAATAGCATAACTGTGCGCTTCATTGAGAATGCGGCCTGCCGGGGCTCATGTTCTTATGAGAGGCGCCAGCGCTCGCTATTCACCGATCCACGGCCGCTTTCAGGCTTTGTCGATGCCGACTCACCCGGGCATCGAGAACCGCACTCATAATTTCATTAGTCGCGCCGGCCGGGCGATGGTGGCTTTTAGGCCTCCGAACCCGACAGATTCGGAGCAATACGCATGCGGGCCATCGCCGTCCCACCCAAAACATACAGTAACTCAGCTGTCCTTCTCGATTCGATGCACGGACTTCGCGCCCACGTCTTCTGCGAACGCATGAACTGGGACGTCGAGGTCAGGGACGGGCGCGAGGCCGATCGGTTCCGCTGGCCGACCTACATCCTGGCGCTATCCAATCGGAGCGAGGTCGCCGGTTGCGCCCGATTGCTGCCGGCGACTGGGCCGACGTTGCTGTCCGTGCGCTTTCCCGAGCTGATCGGGTCGGGCCCGCCTCACGCCGCCATGATCAAGAGCTCGCGCTTCTGCGTCGACACGTTGATCGAGACGGGAAGGGCAGGGCTGGCACTTCATGACGCGACCTGGACGATGTTCACGGCGATCATCGAATGGTCGATGGCGAACGGCTATTCCGAGCTCGTCACCGGGACCGATGTCCGCATCAAGCGGATCCTGCGCGGCGCGGGCTGGCCAATGGCTCGGATCGGAGAACCCGAGCCGATCGGCAACACGGCTGCCGTCACCAGCCTGCTTCCGACTGACGAGGCGAGCTTCAAGCGCGTGCGTGCGGCCGGCCGACTACTCGTCAACGATCTATCCGCTCCGGCAAGCGGCCTGAGGAGGTCGCGATGACGCAACTGCGCTCCCATCCGCGCCTGATCCGCAAGCTGCAGGACGCCCTTGGCAAAAAGCTCTGCGTCGCCCTTGATGACGCAACCGTTGTGGAAATCATGCTCAACCCGGACGGCCGACTGTTCATCGAACGGCTCGGCCACGGCATGGCGGCGACCGGAGAGATGACCGCGGCCGCCGCCGAGATCGTCATCGGCAGCGTCGCACACGCGCTCAATTGCGAAGCCGACGACGAGCAGCCGATCATCTCCGGAGAACTGCCGATCGGCGGCCACAGGTTCGAGGGGTTGCTGCCCCCGATCGTCAAGGCGCCGGCTTTCACGATCCGGCGGCGCGCCTCGCGGCTGATTCCGCTCGATGATTATGTGAAGGGTCGGGTGATGACCGAGCGCCAGGCCGACATCATTCGCAACGCCGTCGCCTCGCGCCTCAACATCGTCATTTCCGGCGGCACCGGCTCCGGCAAGACGACGCTGGCGAACGCCGTCATCGCGGAGATCGCCGAGACAGCGCCTGACGACCGCATCCTGATCCTCGAGGACACGGCCGAGATCCAGTGCCCGGCCGAAAACGTCGTCGCGCTGCACACCAGCGACACTGTCGACATGGCCCGGCTTCTCAAGAGCACCATGCGACTACGGCCCGACCGCATCGTCGTCGGCGAGGTTCGCGACGGCGCCGCGCTTACGCTGCTCAAAGCCTGGAACACCGGCCATCCCGGTGGCGTCGCCACTGTCCATGCGAACACCGCCGAGTCGGCCCTGCGCCGGCTCGAGCAGCTCTCCGCGGAAGCAAGTCAGCAGTCGATGCGCGAGGTGATCGGCGAAGCCGTCGACCTCATCGTCTCGATCGAGCGGACCGCCAAGGGCCGCGTCCTGCGCGACATCCTCCACGTCGAGGGCTTCGTCAACGGCCGCTACCAGACCGAATCCTATTGTCCAAAGGAGGAAACCCATGTCGCCTGACCGCCTTGCCGCCCGCATCGTGCTGGGGCTCGCGCTCGGCCTGCTGATCGCTCATCCCGCGCTTGCCTCGTCGGGCGGCAGCCTGCCGTGGGAAAGTCCGCTCGAGCAGATCCAGAAATCCATCACCGGCCCGGTCGCCGGCTTCATCGCGCTGGCGGCCGTGGCGGTCGCCGGCGGCATGCTGATCTTTGGCGGCGAGCTCAACGATTTCGCGCGGCGGCTGATGTACATCGTGCTTGTCGCCGGCATCTTGCTCGGCGCCACGCAGATCGTCGCCTTGTTCGGCTCGACCGGCGCTTCGATCGGCACCGTCGCAACCGACACAACCGCCGCCCCCATCTCGTCCGGCAGCAGGGCAGGGGAGGGAGCTCGTGGCTGAAGCCGACTCCGCGCTCGCCGGCTCGCGTATCCACCGCGCGCTGTCGCGGCCCAATCTGCTGATGGGCGCCGACCGCGAACTCGTTCTGCTCACAGGGCTTGCGGCCGTCATCCTGATCTTCGTGGTGCTCACCTGGTATGCGGCGCTGTTCGGCGTCGCGATCTGGACCTTCACGGTCGGCCTGCTGCGGATGATGGCGAAGGCCGATCCGGCGATGCGGCGCGTCTATATGCGCCATGTCGGCTACCGCCGGCACTATCGCCCGACCTCCTCGCCCTGGCGGCGCTTCTGAGGATCGAGCATGGTTGCGCTGCGCTCCTTCCGCCATTCCGGCCCGTCCTTCGCCGATCTCGTGCCTTATGCGGGACTGGTCGACGACGGCATCGTCCTCCTCAAGGACGGCTCGCTGATGGCCGGCTGGTATTTCGCCGGGCCGGATTCGGAAAGTTCGACCGACGCCGAGCGCAACGACGTGTCCCGGCAGATCAACGCCATCCTCGCCCGTCTCGGCTCGGGCTGGATGATCCAGGTCGAGGCGCTGCGCATTCCGACCACGGACTATCCCGCCCGCAAGGACGGCCACTTCCCTGACGCGGTCACGCGCGCGATCGACGAGGAGCGACGCGGGCATTTTGAACGGGAGAGAGGGCATTACGAAAGCCGGCATGCCCTGATCCTGACCTGGCGTCCGCCTGAGCGGCGCAAGTCGGGCCTCGCCAAGTACGTCTACTCCGACAAGGACAGCCGATCGGCGAGCTTCGCCGACACGGCGCTCGGCAACTTCAGGACCTCAATCCGCGAGATCGAGCAATATCTGTCGAACCTGTTGTCGATCCAGCGCATGCGAACGCGCGAGACCGCGGAACGCGGCGACGCGCGCATCGCACGGTATGACGAGCTCTTCCAGTTCGTGCGCTTCTGCATCACCGGCGAGAACCATCCGGTCCGCCTGCCCGAGGTCCCGATGTATCTCGACTGGCTCGTGACTGCCGAATATCAGCACGGGCTGACGCCGACGGTCGACGGCCGCTATGTCGGCGTGGTGGCGATCGACGGCCTGCCGGCCGAGAGCTGGCCCGGCATCCTGAACATCCTCGACCTGATGCCGTTGACCTACCGCTGGTCATCGCGCTTCATGTTCCTCGACGAGATCGAAGCGCGCGAACGGCTCGAGCGCACCCGGAAGAAATGGCAGCAGAAGGTCCGGCCCTTCTTCGACCAGCTGTTCCAGACCCAGTCGCGTTCGATCGACCAGGACGCCATGGCCATGGTCGCCGAGACGCAGGACGCAATCGCGGAAGCGGCCTCGCAGCTCGTCGCCTACGGCTACTACACGCCAGTCATCGTGCTGCAGGATCACGATGCCGAACGGCTACGCGAGAAGTGCGAGGGCATTCGCCGTGTCGTCCAGGCCGAGGGTTTTGGCGCCCGCATCGAGACGCTGAACGCCACGGAGGCCTTCCTCGGATCGCTGCCCGGCAACTGGTATGCGAACATCCGCGAGCCGCTGATCCACACCCGCAACCTCGCCGATCTCCTGCCGCTCAATTCGGTGTGGTCGGGAAGCCCGGTGGCGCCATGCCCGTTCTATCCGGAAGGTTCACCGCCGCTGATGCAGGTGGCGTCGGGCTCAACGCCGTTCCGGCTGAACCTTCACACCGACGACGTCGGACACAGCCTGATCTTCGGTCCGACCGGCTCGGGCAAATCGACCCTGCTGGCGCTGATCGCCGCGCAGTTCCGCCGCTACAGGGACGCGCAGATATTCGCCTTCGACAAGGGAAGGTCGCTGATGCCGCTGACGCTCGCGGCTGGCGGCGATCACTATGAGATCGGCGGCGGGGCAGGGGAGGGGCCTCAGCTCGCCTTCTGCCCGCTCGCCGAACTTGCGACCGACGCCGACCGCGCCTGGGCGTCGGAATGGATCGAGACACTCGTGGTACTGCAGGGCGTCAGCGTCACGCCGGATCATCGCAACGCCATCTCGCGCCAGGTCGCGCTCATGGCGGCGGCGCCGGGACGCTCGCTCGCCGACTTCGTCTCGGGCGTGCAGATGCGCGAGATCAAGGACGCGCTGCACCACTACACGGTCGACGGTCCAATGGGACATCTGCTCGACGCCGAGCGCGACGGGCTGGTGCTTGGCGGTTTCCAGACCTTCGAGATCGAAGAGCTGATGAACATGGGCGAGCGCAGCCTCGTGCCCGTGCTCACCTATCTGTTCCGGAGGATCGAGAAGCGTCTGACCGGCGCTCCAAGCCTGATCCTGCTCGACGAGGCCTGGCTGATGCTGGGCCATCCCGTCTTCCGCGACAAAATCCGCGAATGGCTGAAGGTGCTGCGCAAGGCCAATTGCGCCGTCGTGCTCGCCACCCAGTCGATCTCAGACGCCGAGCGGTCCGGCATCATCGACGTGCTGAAGGAATCCTGCCCGACGAAAATCTGCCTGCCGAACGGCGCGGCGCGCGAACCGGGAACGCGCGAGTTCTACGAACGCCTCGGCTTCAACGAGCGCCAGATCGAGATCGTCTCCAACGCGATCCCGAAGCGCGAATATTACGTCACCTCACCCGCCGGCCGGCGTCTGTTCGACATGGCGCTGGGTCCGGTCGCGCTCGCCTTCGTCGGCGCGTCCGGCCGGGACGATCTCAAACGCATCACTGAGCTCAAAGCCGTGCACGGCCGCACCTGGCCGGCAAACTGGCTCCAGACAAGGGGGATCGCTCATGCCGAGACGCTACTCGCAGATGACTAGATTGGAATTCCTGCGCGGCGCGGCGGTCGCGGCCATGGCGCTACCGTTCATGGCGAGATCCGCCTTCGCCGGCGGCGGCGCCCTCAGTGGCGGCGCGACCGAGTGGACGCAGATGCTCAACAACAGCGAGCTCGTCTCGCTGGTCGGCAAATCGGCCGAGCAGGTGAACAACCAGATCAAGCAGATCACCCAGCTCGCCGAGCAAATCCAAAACCAGCTGAAGATCTACAGCAACATGCTGCAAAACACCGCGCAGTTGCCGAACCATATCTGGGGGCAGGTCCAGAGCGACCTCAACCAGCTCAGAAACATTGTCAGCCAGGGGCAGGGCATCGCCTTCTCGATGGGCAATATCGACGACGTGTTGAAGCAGCGCTTCCAGAGCTACGCCGACTTCAAGACCAGGCTGCCGAACAATGCCAGCTTCTCGTCGACCTACCAGACCTGGTCCTCGACCAACCGCGACACGATCGGCAGCACGCTGCGCGCCGCGAGCCTCACCGCCGATCAATTCTCGAGCGAGGAGGCGACCATGTCGCAGCTCCGCTCGATGTCGGAAGGCGCCGACGGTCAGATGAAGGCGCTGCAGGTCGGCCACCAGATCGCGACCCAGCAGGTCGCCCAGATGCAGAAGCTGCGCGGGCTCGTCTCCCAGCAGATGACGATGATGGCGACCTGGTATCAGTCGGAGCAGGCCGAGAAGGACCTCGCTCAAGCGCGCCGGGAGGAGTTCTTCAAATCGACGGCGCCGTCGATAACGGGCGGGCAGGAGATGCGCCCGAGATGGTGAAATCTCTCCTGATCAGCGTCATCGGCGTTTGCGCGGCGGCCGCTGTCGGCCTCTGGCTATCTCAGCGTACGCCGACGGGCCCGGCGGTGACCGATCCGACGCCGGCTGCCCGATCGAGCGATGACCGCGAGCGCGCGAAAGCGTTCTTCGGCACGCCGCAAAAGTACGACATGACCAACGGACAGGAGATGCGACCGCGATGGTGACGGCCTCCTTTCTCACCCGTCCTTCGACGGTGCTTGCCATTGCCGTCACAGCAGCCGTCTGTCTTCACACCGTCGGTCCGGCAATCGCCGCCGCGGATGGCGGCGTGCTAACGACGGTCGAGAACCAGGTGGTCACGGCCGCGAAGGGTTGGGAATCGACCGTCACGAACGCTGCAAAATCGCTGTTCTGGATCCTCGCCGGCATCGAGGTCGGCATCGCCGCGGCTTGGCTCGCCATCCAGGCCGCGACGATCGAAGCCTGGTTCGCCGAGCTCGTGCGCCGGATCATGTTCATCGGCTTCTTCGCCTTCGTCCTGGCGGAGGGGCCGAGCTTCGCCAAGGCCGTGGTCGACAGCCTGTTCCAGATCGGCGGCGGCAGCGGCTCCGCTTCGCCGGCGAACGTCTTCAATGCCGGCCTGACGGTCGCCTCCGCCATGTCGCAGAAGATTTCCTTCGGCGTGTTTCAGGACAACGCGCTGGCGCTCTCGGCCTCGCTCGCCATGATCGTCAGCGTCATCGCCTTCTCGCTCGTCGCGGCGATCTTCCTCGCCGTGCTCGTCGAGATGTATGTCGGCCTTCTCGCCGGCATGATCATGCTCGGCCTCGGCGGATCGTCCTTCACCAAGGATTTCGCGATCCGCTACCTCGTCTACGCCTTCTCGGTCGGCATGAAGCTCATGTCGCTCGTCATGATCGCCAAGATCGGCTCCGACGTACTGATCGGCCTCGCCAAGGATACGTCGGTCGGCAACCAGTATCAAACCGCGCTCGCCATCGCCGGCATCGCGGTCGTCGTCTTCATCCTCGCGATGTACGTGCCATCCATCGTCCAGGGCGTGGTGCAAGGCGCCTCGGTCAGCGGCGGCATGGAGATGATCCGGCACGGCGCGCAGGCGGCGAGTTTCGCAGCCGGCGGCGCTGCCCTCGCGATGGGCGGGGCCAACGCGGGCGCGGCGGCCTTCTCGGCGGCGCGCGCGAGCGGCTCGTCGGTCGGTGGCGCCGCCCTTGCCGGCCTGCGGGGCGCGGCCTCGGCCGGAGGCGCGCTCGCCTCGGCCGCCCGCGACAAGGCGATCGGTGCGCCCGGCGCCTACGCCGGATCTCTGCTCGGGCTCGCCAACGCCAAGCTCGAGAAGAGCGGCGGCGGATCGCCGACCCCTCCGCCCCAAAAACACGAAAAATGACGGAAGAACCGCGTTTGGCCTCCCCCAGCAGTCCCGAAAATCCCTATATCGCCGCGCGGCAGGAATGGACCGAGCGCTACGGCTCCTATGTGAAGGCCGCCAGCGCCTGGCGCATCGTCGGCATCGCGAGCCTCGGCCTCGCGTTCATGAGCACGAGCTATGCGCTCTATCAGAGCACCCAGGTCAAGCTCGTTCCCTACATCGTCGAGGTCGACAAGCTCGGTTCGTCCGTAAGCGCGGGCTTTCCAGCCCAGATCGAATATGCCGACCCGCGCGTCGTTCGCGCCACGCTCGCTGGCTTCATCACCAACTTCCGATCGGTGACGCCGGACACTGTGGTGCAGAAGCAATATATCGACCGCGTCTACGCCATGCTGCGCACCACGGACCCCGCGACCGAAAAGGTCAACGCCTGGTTCCGCTCGAGTTCTCCCTTCGACAAGGCCAAGACCGCGACGGTCGCGATCGAGGTCA
This sequence comes from Bradyrhizobium sp. YCK136, assembly GCF_044570075.1. Lineage (NCBI taxonomy): Bacteria > Pseudomonadati > Pseudomonadota > Alphaproteobacteria > Hyphomicrobiales > Nitrobacteraceae > Bradyrhizobium > Bradyrhizobium sp. YCK136. The sequence continues at coordinate 10,740 of NZ_CP172425.1, read as the reverse complement.
ACAATGTCGTGCCGCTGTCGCCGCAGTCCTTCCAGATCGACTGGACCGAATACGAGCGCGACCGCAAGGGCAAGGAAGTGGCGACCCGGCGTTTCCGCGGCGTGGCCAGCGTCGTGCTGATTCCGCCGCAGGATGAGGCGGTGATCCGGCTCAACCCGATCGGCCTCTACTTCAAGGACTTCGACTGGACCGCACAGATCTGAAAGGCGCGCCCTCAACTATGACTGCGACAAGACCAACATGCCGGACGGCCCTTCTGATCGCGACCGCTCTCGTTTCCATCACCGGCCTTCACAGCGCCGATGCCCAGAGCCTCAACCGGAAGGAAGCGAAGGGCATGGATATCTCCGGCCAATGGCGCGGCCGGACGGGACTCGTGACGCGGGGAGCGGACGGCAAGGTGATCTTCCTCTACGGCGAGGTGCAGCCTTCCGTGGTCTGCTCGCCGCTCCAGGTCTGCGACATCGAATTGCAGGGCGGGGAGGTGGTGCGCGACGTGCTCGTCGGCGACACCGTGCGCTGGAAGGTCGAGCCCGGGACCTCCGGCGCGACGGGCGGCCAGGCGATCCACCTCATCGTCAAGCCGACCGAGCCCGGCCTCGTCACATCCATGGTGGTGACGACGTCGCGACGGACCTATCACATCCAGCTCAAGTCGCACCCGACCCAGTACATGGCGCGGGTCGGCTTCGACTATCCCGAGGACGTGTCCTCGCGCCTGGCCGACGTCAACGCCCGGATCGAGGCGGGCGGCGCCGGCGTGCCGGCGGAGCAGCTGAACTTCAGCTATTCCGTCTCGGGCAGCGCCGGCTGGCGCCCGACCCAAGTCTATAGCGACGGCACGAAGACCTACATCCAGTTCCCGGAATCCGTCGCCTCGCAGGACGCCCCGGTCCTGTTCGTGGTCTCAGGCGGCCAGAACCGCATCGTCAATTATCGGATGAAGAGCAACATCATGATCGTCGACTATGCGGTCGACAAAGCGATCCTCGTCTCCGGCGTCGGCTGGAGCCAGGAGAAGATCACCATCCAGAGGGGAGGGTGACGGCATGGCCAGCCACTTCTTCACCAGCTGCCGCCTGGCGCGCGCGGCCGCCTTCTTCCTCACGGCCGCCCTTCTTTCCGGATGCGCGACTTTCGGAACCGGCGGACTCGGTGCCAGCACCGCCCCGGCCGAACTCTCGGCCCCCGCCGCTTCGGCCGTCGCCGGTGATCTCGTTCCACGCCTTGCCGAACAGATCGGCCAGGGAAAGGCGACCATCGTCCTGAAGCCCGACGGATCGGCCTTCGGTTCAGCCCTGGAGACATCGCTCAGAAGCTGGGGGTACGCCGTCACGACCGATCAGGACACCAAGAATCCGAAAGCCATCCGGCTCGCCTATGTGCTCGCCTCCATGGACGGGCAGATGCTCGCTCGTCTCACGACCGGCTCGATCGAGATCGGCCGCGTCTATTCCGCGACCGCGGCGGGGGCAGCACCGGCAAGCCCGGTCTCGGTGATGAAGCGCGGCTGAGGGGAGGGGCATGACGCAATCTCTGCAACTCGGCGGCGGCCCCGGCGGGACGGGCGCGCCGAAAGATATCCGCCGCCTCAACCGACTACCGATCATCGCCGCGGCCGTGCTCGGCATCCTGTTCCTCGCGGTGATCTTCTACGGGCTGACCTCGCGGGGACTCGTGTTCCGATCGACATCCGACGCCGGCACGGGTGGCGGTGCGCCCGCCACGACCTTCGCCGATCAGATGAAACGCGGCGTTGCCGACGGCATCATCGGCGACGGCCAGCAATCTCCGCCCACGGCGCCGGCGCCCGAGCCGAGACCTGCGCCGCAAAACCCCTTCGTCCAGCCACAGCCTGCCGTCGCAGAGCCAAGGGGCGGCGCACTCGAATCCGAAGAAGCCTGGCGGGCGCGTCTCGCGCGGGAGGGTCAGGAGCAGTTCCTCCGGGAGCAGCAGCGCCAAAGAAGGGCGCGCCTGCAGGCGAGCAACATCGCGCTGGATTCGCCGCTCGCCATCGACACACAGAAGATCAAGGCGACGACAGCCGCCACGTCGCCGGCGAAACCGGGCGCCACGTCGGCGGCAGCCTCGTCCTCGCCGGCCGACCTCTACAGCCTCGCGCTTCTGACCGGGCTCAACGGCCAGAACCTCGATCCCAACGGGCAAGCGAAGAAGGAGAATTTTTTCAACTCCGACCTCGCCAAGCTCGGCTACCTGCCGAACCAGGTTGTCCCTCCACGCTCCTACTATGAGCTGAAACGCGGCTCGGTGATCCCGGCGACGTTGATCACCGGCATCAACTCCGATCTGCCAGGCCGCATCACCGCCCAGGTCAGCCAGAACGTCTACGACAGTGCGACCGGCCACCGCCTGCTTATTCCTCAGGGAACGAAGCTGATGGGCCGCTACGACAGCAAGATCTCCTTCGGGCAAAGCCGTGTCCTCGTCATCTGGACCGACATCATCTTCCCGAACGGTTCGACCCTCCAAATCGGCGGCATGGCCGGAACGGACGCGGAGGGTTATGGCGGCTTCACCGACCAGGTCGACAACCACTACTTCAAGACCTTCGGTTCCGCGATCCTGCTCGCGATCATCGGCACGGGCATAGATATGGCGGCCCCGCAGAGTTCGACGCTCGCGACGCAGCAGACCGCGTCGGACGCCGCACGGCGGAATTTTGCGGAAACCTTCGGCCGTGTTGCGGAGCGCACCATCAACAAGAACCTCGACGTGCAGCCGACGCTGGAGATTCGCCCCGGTTATCAGTTCAACGTCCTTGTCGATCAGGACATTGTGTTCCCTGGCGCTTATCGGGGCTGATCATACGTAATGCGACTGAAGCCGCCATCTATCGCGATGCTCGATCCACCAGTTTCATGCAATCCGGCCTCTAAATTTTCGCATTTGTTGCGCCAACTATAAATAACAAGCTACGCCAGACTGCATTAGACGCGAGGAGAGCGGAACGACACCTATGCACCAACATCATAACCACGAAAACAGCAACTTCGCCGCGTTGGCGAGTCAACTTAATCTATCTGTCCGCGATGTGTAACGAGGATCTCGCGGTGAGCCGAAACGCGTAGCGCTTCACGTGGAACCCTCGCGACAATGTGCACACAAGAAGCAGCGCGGCGGTAAATCGCTGTATGGCGTGGAAGATCGCCAGCTTTTACCGTTCACAGCCGGCACCGCCACCAGACGTCAATCTCACCATCACTGCGTCCTGCGCCGACTCGAGCCGGGTGCTCGCCGCCGGAAAAAAGTCTTCAGAGAAACAATGGATACGAGGAGAATGGACCTAAAAACCGGGTTTCAGAGACTGACGGACGTCACTTCTGCCGCGAGAACGCAGGAAGTTCTGAGGGAAGCGCTGCCGGATCTCGTGGAGGAATTGGGCTTTGACTGCTACGCCTATCTCTACATCCAGCCATCCAGAACTTATGCCTACTCGAACTATTCGCCGGAGTGGCTGAGGCACTATTTCGACAGCGACTACACGACGATTGATCCGGTCGTAAAAACCGCCAGCACGACTTTGCGCGCATTCACCTGGTGCTCCGGAGGCTCCCGCCATTCGGAGACAAAAGAGGTTCGGCGTTTCTATTCCGAGGCCGCCGACTTCGGGATCAGATCGGGTATCAGCATCCCGATACGGACGGCCTGCCGGCACATGTCGATGCTGACGCTCGCATCGAGCAAACCGTCCTTGACCCTCGATAAGGATATCGATCAGATCGCCGCCGTCACGGCGGTCGCGTTCCTGCATGCCAAGCTTGAAGAGCACAATGCGACGCCGACGGCGCAGCCAACGTTCGAGCTGACGGCCAAGCAGACCCTCTGCCTCAAATGGTCGGCTGAGGGAAAGCCGATGAAGTCGATCGCCACCCTCGAAAACATGTCGTTCGCGACCGTGAATTTTCATCTCAACAACGCCCGCAAGGTGCTCGATGCGGGAAGTCTCGCCCAAGCCACGGCACTCGCGACGAAGCTCGGCCTGATCTGACCGCATCCTCAATCGGCGGGCATAGTTGGTACGTAGCCTAGGACTCCAAGCAGGGTCGACAGCACGGTCTGCCGGGCGTGAACGTCGATCATCGCCTTGATGTAAGCTGTGCGCGCAAGACCAACACTTCCGTCGGACTCGGCAACCCGACGGCTGTCCGCGTGACGTAACTCGGCAATGTCGCGAAGGAAGCGATGCTTGTAAATTGCCTCGACGACAATCGTTTCGAGGATGTCTTTCGGAAGGTTGCCGTCAGTCCGACGATCGGTCCGCAAGGCTGTCTGCGCTTGTTCCGTGCGATCGCTCTCCTGCCAGCCCTGCGCCAGCGCTATCCGCTTAAAGACGTTTATCAAGCACACCGGGCACAACATCAGTTCCGCCGAAATCTTTACTGCCATCGCGTTTGACAGGCCAAAGCGCCTTCTCTCGTTCCAAATCAGAACAGACGCTGCGATACCTAACGCATAGAGAGTTGGTAGTAACAGGATAATCGAGTACTGCACGCCCCACACAGCGGAAATGATCGGTCCCGCTACAAGAAGAGCCATTGCGCCTGCGGAAACCAACAACAGCGACCACGCTCGACGCTCTCTTCGGTTGATGTTGGACAGCCGCCTGAAAGTCTTCTGCAAAGTTTGATTCGGAGCCGAAATGCTGGTGATGAGGAAGAGACGGAACGGAACAGAGTAGATTGCGAAAACTAGCTCTCTGTTCATCACCGTAAAAGGGGCTGAAGATGCCCTGAGTTCGGGGCGGGTGGTCCTTGAAACCGTAAACACGAACTTGCCGGGCTCCAACAGAAACGTGGAGTCCGCAAGAGCTATGATCCAAGCAACCACCCAAAAGCCGAACTTTGATGCAGCAAGTTCTTCCAGCATTCGGCTAAGCGGGTTTTCTGGAGAAGAACCGGCGTAGAGCGGCCCAAGCCGCCGCGAGCCCTCCAAACACGCCAAAAACCATGAACTTTTCGAACGCTTTAAATGCGCCTGACTTCGCGGCTGCAGCGGCGGCTCCGCCAACAATCAAGGCCGCTAACCCGTATTCCGCAACTTTGTCACCGGCGCGAAACTCGAAATACCGCTGACCGGGGTTAAACGTAAAATTCGCGAGCGACGCTTTGAACGCCTTGATGTCGTTGTCTAACGAGCCCCCGGGCTTGAAACGAGAGTGGCATTCATCACTCCACTCCGTCCAAGCAACCGGATCGTGTAGTTCACGGTGACATCACCCGACTCTTCACGAAGTTTGGTCCCCCATTCCAGGCGCTTCGTCTGGATATCGTAGTGAGGAACGACATACCAGCCCTCAAGCACGAGCGTCTCCAATCCGCGTCGCCTGCGCTCGTCGTTTCCGGCGACGTTGTTCTTCTTTAGGATGCCAAGGAGTTCGTCGGGATCGAGCGTTTCGTCATCCTTCACATAGCCTGAAGGATCGAAATTGAATACGGCGAACCAGTTCAAGCTCCTCGGCGCAAAGGTGTACTTGCCATCACTGCCCAAATTCCCCATCAGTTCCAGAAACCGCCGGCTTCCGACTGAACCGAGAAACATAGCATCCTTGGGGACGCCTATGCTGGCCACGGTGGCGATATCGCCCTGCGTTGGACCATATTTCCAATCGAGCTTCTTGAGTTCGACCCAAGCCTGATCATTTGAGCCCTGCTGAGCAAGAGCGGCCCCCGCGAATAACGACAAAGCAAATACAAACGCGAATCTAGTCAACGCTTTCATTTTAGCCCCATGGACAATTGAAAGCTTCACCCTACACAACTGCTGCTTGCCCGACAAACGAGCTATGGCGGAAAGTGGGTGACAACCGGCTGAGGAAGGCGACGTATTGAGGCGGGCGATCAAGCTGCCAGAACCTCTCGGCACACAGCCGGCTTGAACGATGGCGACTGCTTTTCCTACACCCTGGCGAAGGCGACCGGCGAGCCGCTCTTGTTCAAGGGCAATGATTTCAGCCAAATCGACATCGCGGCAGCATAGCCCCCGCCGGATGCGTCGAGTCCGCCACATTCACGGAGCGCGCCCGCCAACGCCGGACAGGTCGATGCGGATGCCCGACTTGTTGGGATCGTTGGCCGCCGGCTCCTGCGGAGATGGCGCCACCGCAGCCGGCTGAGGCGCCTCCTCCCGCTTCGGCTCCGGCGGCTTCGGCCCGCCAGGATCGTGAGCCGTGAACACCGCCGTCCCCTCAAATTGCCCACGCTTCCAGGCCTCGACGGCATCGTCGAACACCTGCGCCCTGACGCTATCATCGGTCGGATTGCCATACCATTTCCAAACGATCCGCCAGACCTTGCCGAACAGGGCCGTGCCCGTGCGGATGTTCCTGCAAGCGTCGAACAGATCCGGCGACAACTCCGACGGATCCTTCACGCCGAGACCGGCCGGATACTGCGTGATGCCGACGCGCACGACGGCTCGACCGATATAGCTGCGGGCAAGCTCAAGCGCTTCTTCGGGCGCCTTGACCGGCGGTACCAGGATGATGCGGTCGCCGTTGCGCACCGTCACGGTGAGCGGATCGGGCGACCCGGCGGCGTGCAAGAATTTTTCGACGATCGCGGGCTTCAGGGCGGGATCAGCACATTTCTGGATGAGATCGGCATCGATGGCCATGGGCGAATTCCTGTTCAGCGGTTGAAAGCGGTGACGAGGGGAAGACCGAACAGCCGCCCAGGCCTCGACGGCGGCGCGCTGGATCGCGGGGACGGGGGCGCCGGTCACCCACCAGCCATTGGCGATGGCGACGATCGTATCCGGCCGGTGCGGCATCGATTGCAGGGCCGGCCAGATCAGAAGCTGCTCGTAGCAGATCAACGACGCCACCCGGCGGCCGGCGATATCGACGACGGGATCTTGCGAAGGTCGCTCGCGCACCGCCGCTCTCCCCGAGCCATGTCCGCCGGGGCTGCCAGATCGACACGGGCACAGGCATGCGGGCGCGATAGAGAACCGTATCGCCCGACCAGCCAAGCGCCGCCGCGACGGCGAGAAAGGCGGCGCGCCGGGATCAAGGATCGACGGTGAGGATAGGCCGCGCCAGGCCGAGGAGACCGGCCTCCGGGACCGCCCCAAAATACCTCGAGTCATAGGAACCTGCGAAAGGCGAGTGAAGGAAGAGATTGCCGGGCGGAACGACACCCCCCACCCCAGGCGGAAGCGGTCGTCCCTGACCGTCGACGGGGCTGAGGCGCGATCGGGGCAGCAGCACGCCGTCGATCATGACCACGGCGCCGATGTCGATGCGCGCACCCGCGAGCGCGACGACGGTCTTGATCAGCGGCGCCGCGCCGCCAGAGCATGATCCTCGCCGAAAATATCCGCGCTCGAGGCCGAAGGCGGATATTGACCCAGCCGGCGGGCAGACGAACACGAGATCGCCGACGGCGATTTGCCGATCGAACGACACGATCCGCCAGAGCCCGAGCGGCTCGCTGGGCGTCAGGTTGAGGCGCAAGCCGCCGAGCCAGGCGATGCCGGCGATCGCTATCATCGCCACGCCGCCGGCCGCCATGATCGCGGATGCTCGCCGACGCTGAACGGCCGTTTTCTTTCCGGTCGCGGCGTCCGCGACTTGTGACACCACTCTCCGGTCGATGATCGAGATCATTGCAGCGACAGGCCTTTCGACTGCGTCTGACGAAGTGTTTTGGCTTCCTTCAAGGCCACTGCGGTCCGCTGCTGGGCGGCGAGCTGCTGCGCGGTCCTGAGATCAGGCCAGGCGGCCTTGAGCCCCTCCTTCTGCGCGGCGTTCATCCCGCCGGAGAGCGTCTCGAAGGTCTTGCCATCGGTGTCCTTTGCCGCGAGGCCGACGAAGCTGCGCTCGCCGAAGCGCTCGGAGACGGCGCGGGCAAAGCCCTCCAGTTCCGCCTCGATCATCTTGTCCTCGAGTGCGAACTCCAGGGCTGCCGGGAGATCGTTCCGATCGATGGCGTCGCGGATGCGCTCGAGGGTCTGCTTCGCCGACGGCGACAGCGCCGGAATGTCGACAGCAACCTTCAGCCGGGCGGCGCGCTCTTCGGCCTCGTAGCGATGTTCCGCCTCGGAACGCAGGCGCAAGAAACGTTCGAGATCACGGGCGAGCGCCGGCACGTTGAGGTCCGCCCGCTGCCTGTCCTGCTTGTCGGCGCGGCTGGCGAGCAAGCCCGTTTTGCCTTTCAGCGCACCGAAGCTCTCGGGCTTCTCCGCGAGTTTCGACAGGGTGGATTGCGCAGTCGCCTTGTCCTTCAGCATGCTGTCGACGTCGACCTTGCGGAACGCAGATTCAGGCTCGGCGAAGACGAAGCGGAAGCGCGTCGAGACTTCCTCCCATTGCTTCTTCAGGCCGGGATCGGCAGCGAGCTTGTCCTCGACAACCTGGTCGATCGATTTGGCGAATGTGGTGATGCCGGCGACCATCGGCTTGGCCTCCTTTGCGCCGTTGGGAATCGTCTGTTTCCGGGCTGCGCCGAGGCCGAGCCGGGCGCCGAGCGCGAGGAGCCGGGCACCGAGATCGGCGAGCTTTTGCTTCTGCCGGACGGTCCAGCGGACCTTGTCGGCAACAAGCGTCCGGGCGACGCGCATGAGATGGAGACCGCGCGCCTCGGCAAAGCGCAGCGCGGCGCGATAGGAAGGGCCGCGCTCATAGTCGAGCGTGGTTTCTTTCGCCCGGCTCTGCGACAGGATCTTGGTGAGCCCGCCGGCCTTCCCGAAGGAAATCGCCCCGTAGTAGAGAGCGACATCCTCGCGATGGCGAGTCAGCGCGACATAGGCAAGATGCCGGTCGAGCGAGAGCGTGGCGAGCACCTTCACCCGGTCGACGGTCGCGCCCTGGCTCTTGTGGATCGTGGTCGCATAACCGTGGTCGACGTTCGCATAGAAGCGCTGGTCGACCTCGACGCGGCGCCGTGCTTCACCCTCGCCGATCATCGCCGCGAACCAGCCCGGCCGCGCCTCGATGACACGGGCGATCATGCCGTTCTTCACGCCGAGCGATCCTTCATTCTTCAGGAAGACGATCTGGTCGCCGGTTGCGAAGCTGCGCGGACCGTCCTCGGTGCGGAAGGCATGGCCGTCCTCGACGATGCCACGCTCGATCAGCTTCGCCCGCGCCATCTCGTTGAGGACACGGACATCGCGCCGAAGATGCGCAAGGATCAGCGTCGACTTCGCCGGATCATAGTCCCAGTTCCAGTCCTCGATCAGCGCCTCGACAGCTTGCGCCTTGTACTTGCGCGCTTCCAGCTTGCCGTTCGCGCCATAAGCCTGCAGCGCCTCGGCAACGCGGCCCCGCGCGAGATCGAGCGAGGCATCGCGCATCCATTGCTCACGCTGGCGATAGATGGTTTCGAGTTCGGCATAGCCGGTGCGCTCGGCGATGGCGCGGAACGCCGCGCCGGCCTCGATCGGTTGAAGCTGATCGGGGTCGCCGACGAGCGCCAGTTTAGCGCCGGTCTTCACAACCGCTTCGACGAACAGCGCCATCTGCCGCGACGACACCATACCGGCCTCGTCGAGAACGAAGATGGTCTTGTCGTCGAGCTGCTCGCGCCCGTTCGACCAGGCAAGCTCCCATGAGGCCAGCGTGCGCGAGGCGATACCCGCTTCCTTCTCCAGTCCTTCGGCCGCCTTGCCGGCGAGCGCAGCGCCGACCACACGATAGCCGGCCGCTTCCCACACCTCGCGCGCGGCCTTCATCATCGTGGTCTTGCCGGCCCCGGCGCGCCCGACCACAGCGGCGATCCGCCCCACGCTGGCGACATGCGCGATGGCGACACGCTGCTCTTCCGAAAGGCGGGCATGGCGCTCGAAGGCTGCCGCCAGCACCTTCTCCCGGACGCCATGCGAGGATCGGCCGGCGAGCCAGACGGCACGATGCGCCATCTCGGCTTCGAGGCGGATCAACTCGCGCGTCGTGTACTTGGCGGGCTCGCGGATGCCGGTCGCAAGTGCGATGCACTCACCCTCCAGCCGGAGCGCTTCCGGGTTCTGAAGGATGCGCGCCATCAGATGCTGGAAGGTTCCGGCATCGTCGACATAGCGGTGCAGCACCCTGGCGATGTCACGCTCGGTGAAGACGCTCATCTCGCGCGAGACGAGATCGAGCACGATTTCGGGACGCCGCAGAATCCGCTGTCGGTTGTCGGTCTTCCGCTCCTCGTGGAGCGCGACGCGCTCGAGCTTCGGCGACCAACCGGCCTTCTTTCCTTTCCGATCGATCGCCTTGGTCGCCACGCCGATATGCGTCGTCGGGGCAAGATCGACTCCGCGCTCGGCGTAGGAACGGCCATCGACGCGAATGTCGAGACCGGCAAGCGCCAGATGCCTGTTCTGGAGATCGAGCCAGCCTTCGCGCTGCGCGAGGAACTCGGCCTTCTCGCCCGACCAGAGCCGATACACGATCTTGCCGGCGGCGTTGCGCAAGGGCGCGCCATCATGGCCGATGACCGGCACCTTCTTCGGCCCAAATCCGTCCTCGCCGAGAGGGCGAAGAGTGGTCATCAGGTGGATGTGCGGATTGCCCGGCTCGTCATGGAAAACCCAGTCGGCAACCTGTCCGCGCGCGAGCACCTGGGTTGCGACGAACTCCCGCACCAGCGCGACGTTTTGATCGATGGTGAGTTCGACCGGCAGGGCGATGATGAACTCCTTGGCGAGTTGGGCATCTGACCGCTTCTCGAAAGCCTCGATTGCGTTCCAGAACGCCTCGGCGGCGCCGGCGACCGAGCGGTCGGCGATCAGCTC
>NZ_CP172424.1:5837500-9772342 GCF_044570075.1 Bradyrhizobium sp. YCK136 | reverse complement strand
CAGCAGCGGTGCAGTCAGGCCGAGCAGCCAGAAGATCAGCCCGCCAAGCTCTCCCTGGATCAGCGCAACCAATATGATCCCTTTGATCGTCCCGCGAACCGAAAGGGTGAACGTATCCAGAATCGAGGCGGTGTGGCTCCTACGCAGCGGCAGCGCGTCGCGGATGCGCAGGTTCAGCTCGTCACCGTCGCGCAGGAAAAAGAACAGCAGGTATAGCATCACGAGCAAGCTTGCGACGAACTCCACCGTCAACTGACCGATGTTGATCGCGTGGCCGGCCAGCTGCTGGCCGGCCGGGACGACAAGGCTCGAGAGGCGTTCCTTCAGGGCCGAAAGATCAATGCCGGCCAGACGGTCCGAGACGGACGCGGCCCAGTCGGGCAGCGCGGATTTCAGTTGCTGCAGGGGATGAGCGAAACTGATCTCCCCGGTCTGAACACGCTGATACAGCTCCCCTCCCTGCTCGACGAGCGAGGCGATCACGACGGCCACAGGGATCAGGACCATGACGACCACGACGAGGACGGTGGAAAGTGCGGCAAGGTTGCGCCATTCCGGGAACGTTTCCAGGCAAAGTCGATAGAGTGGCGCGAAGATGATCGCCAGCAGCGTCGCCCACAACAATGCGCCGGAGAACGGCCATAGCAGCCAGCCGAACGCGACGGAGATTGCCGCAAGCAAGACGAGGAATGAGCGGTCTTCCGATGTTCTCACGTGTCGCCGGCCTTTCAGTCGCTCCTCACGGGACGTTGGTATCACAGGACTGCGGCGGGGCGGCAAGTCACGCCCGTCCCGTCGCGCAGGCGGCCGGGTTCGATGCGGTCTGTCACCTGCCGGCCTTCGCGCTCCAGTCCGCAGGCTTGATGCGCCCCGCAAAGGCGGCCGGGCCGGAGCCGCTGGCCTTGTAGACAAAAGCTTCGCCCTCCTGCACGTCGCCGGCGTCCTTGCCAAAGGCATCGGCGATATTTGTCTTGTGGGTGACCAGGAACGTGTTGGTGCCGGCCTTCGGCGGTGCATCGACGAGCTGTTGAACGGACTGGCCGGCCTTGGCATTTGCGCCGGCCGGGTTTGCCATTCCCGATGCGCTGGCGTTGCTGCTGTCTGTCAACGCGTCGACCGGCCTGACCTCGCGGCCGGAGATCAGCTTGCCGGTCTCGATCGCGCGGTTCAGCCGGCTGGTGTAGACATCGCCGATCGGGATCGCGAGCTCCTTGACCGCCGCCCCGATCTGGCGCGCCATGTCCCTGCCCTTTTCACTGAGCTGACGCTGGGCGCTCATGTCGTCGAACCTGAAGGGGTAGACGTCCTTTTGGCTATCGTCGGTCGCAGTGTGCCGAAAGATCAGCACGTAGCCGCCTTGCTTGAGCGATGAGACGAGATCCGGCGTATCGGCTGCGGCGTATCGGGAGAATCCGGCGAGAAGGACAATGACTGCGAGGCGGCAAAGCACGTTCATGTGCGACATCCTCTTTGCAAATGCCCCGGAGGATGGTGACGCGCCGTGCAGCTGACTTCAATTGGCGATTGCCAGCCGAGGTGAGGTTCCCGTAAATCCCGGATCAGCCCGCCAGCTGCCGCGACGCCGCCAGTCCCGCCAGCGCTTCGTCCAGCTTGTCGCGGTCGAGCGGCTTGATCAGGAACCCGTTCATGCCGGCCTCGAAGCAGGCGTAGCGGTCCTCGACCAGCGTATTGGCGGTGAGCGCGAGGATCGGCGTGTGGTGGCCGCCGGTGGCTGCCTCATGCGCGCGGATGCGCTTGGTCGCTTCGATGCCGTCGAGCTGCGGCATCTGGATGTCCATCAGCACGAGATCATAGGGCGTGCCGGCCGAGCTGGCAGCGAGCCAGGATTCCAGCGCGGCCTCGCCATGGACGGCGATGACGACGCGGTGGCCGAGCTTGGTCAGCAGCGAGCGCATCAGCAGCGCGTTGATCTCGTTGTCCTCGGCGACGAGGACCGAGAGCCCCCTTGCCGGCGCCGGGCTCGCGGATTCAACCGGAGGCTCCGGCGCGAGCTCGGGCGAGGCAACCTCCGGGGTCAGCGCGAGGCGTGCGGCGAGCGAGGCCGCGCGCAGCGGCTTCACCAGAAAACCGGTGAACGCCGCCGACTGCTTTTCATGGCGCGAGCTCGACGTCAGCAGCACCAGCCGTTGCGGCGCATGGGCGCGGGCCACTTCGCCCAGCCGGTCGGCAATCGCGGGGCCGATCGCGCGATCGACCAGCACCGCGTGCCATGAGCGTTCCGGCAGCAGCGCTTCCGCGACGGTGGCGTCGGTCACCAGGCAGGTCTGGCTGCCCCAGCGCTCCAGGCGCCGCGCGATCAGCGAGGCCTCGATGCCCTCGGCAATCAGGAGGATCGACTTGCCGGTGAGGTCGGGGCTCGGGAACGCGGTCTGTCCCGCGCGGGCCTCTGACGGCGCGAGCTGCACCGCGACCTCGAAGGTCGAGCCCTTGCCCGGTTCGCTCGCGAGCGTGATCCGGCCGCCCATGCGCTTGACGATGCGTTCGCTGATGGCAAGGCCGAGCCCGGTGCCGCCATAGGTGCGGGCGACGCGCTCGTCGGCCTGCTCGAACTCGCGGAAGATGCGTTGCTGCGCTTCGGCTGCGATGCCGATGCCGGTGTCGCGGACGAGGAAGCTGATCTCGTTCGGCCAGATGCCGGGCTCGACGATCAGCGCGACACCGCCGCTTGCGGTGAACTTGATGGCGTTGCCGGCGAGGTTGAGCAGCACCTGGCGCAGCCGCGCGGCGTCGCCGACCACCTCGAGCGGCAGGCGCTCGTCGACATAGGCGGCGATCTCGAGCGTCTTCGCCTGCGCGCGGGGCGCGAGCAGCTCGGTGATCTCCTCGATCAAGGTCGAGAGCGCGAAGGGGCGCTGCTCGAGATCGAGCTTGCCGGCTTCGATCTTGGGATAGTCGAGCAGCTCCTCGATCAGCGCCATCAGCGCTTCGCCGGAGGTTTTCACGGCCTTCGCGTAGGTCGCCTGCTCCAGCGTCAGCGTGGTGTCGAGCAAGAGGCTGCCCATGCCGATGATGCCGTTGAGCGGCGTGCGGATCTCGTGCGAGGCCATCGCGAGGAAACGCGATTTGGCGCGGTTGGCGGCATCGGCCTGGTCGCGGGCGTCGGACAATGCGCGCTCGGTCTCGGTGCGGTCGGTGACGTCGCGCCCCACACTCTGCAACTCGGCCGGTTGGCCTGCGTCGAGGCGGACATAGCCCTCGCGCCAGGCGATCCAGCGCGCGCCGAGCGGAGTTGCGATCTTCTGGTCGTGAACGCGTGTGCCGCTGCTTTCGCGGGCACTGTCGCCCTGCTCCAGCACGTCGAAATCAAAGCGCGTGCCGACCAGGGCGCCGCGCGCCTGTCCCGCGAGCGCGCAATAGGCGTCGTTGGCAAAGGTGATGCGGTTCTGGTGATCGCGCAGCACGATCAGGTCGCCCTGCTGTTCGAACAGGCTGCGGGCGCGTTCCTCGGCTTCCTTCAGCTCCCAATTGCGATCGATCAGTGCCTCGTTGTGGGCGGCGAGCTTGCGCAGCCGCTTGTTGACGAAACGCAGCCGCATGCTGAGCGTCGCGAGGCCAAGGCAGGCGAGCGCGAACAGGAAGCTCGCGCCGATCGCGAAGGTGTGGGGATCGTAACCGGAATTCTCGGAGCGGCTGCCGGAGACAAAGCCATAAGCGCCGCCGAACGTCGCCGAGAAGATCATGAAGGAGCGGATCGCGAAGGCAATGCGGGGGTGCTGCCGCCTGAAGCGGCGCATGCGCACCTTGATCCGGAACGTCCGACCCATCGCCACCGACCCCGACTCTTAAAACCCCGCGCTCGCCGCTGCGACGATGTCCCGCCGACCTTGCGAACAGCTTGAGGCTTTCGGGTCGCCTCCAAACAAGGTTGACGAGGTGTTAACGCCTCAGAGCATGATCCGGACCCGAAGGGCCGCGTCAGCGCAAAGTGTGCAGCGGTTTTCCGGAAAGATCATGCTCCGACACCAACTCTGAAGCGGGATAATCATCGCGCTTCAGAGCGAGGCGGCCTGGAACGGGCGGTGACCGTCGTGAGCGCCGACGATCAGCGCCGCCGCCTCGCGCTGCGAGAACGTCTTCGAGCGCACATAGATGCGGTAGTCGGCCGGCCCGTCGGTGGAGAGATAGATCACCGGTCCGCCGTCGACCGGCTGCGCGGCAATCGTGATGAGCCGGGTCTGCGGATTGGCTTGGCAGGAGTCCGGCTCGGCGCCGAGGCCGTCGTCCACGACCGCGAAGTCCGCACCGTCCGCATCGTCGGTGATCTGGACCCGCACCGTGGCCCGTGTCGGATCGTCGGTGAAGGCGACATGGATGCCGGCCGTCCAGAACAGCGATGTCAGCTCGACGGAGGTGTCGCCCAGCGCGATGCAGGGATGCGAGACCGATCCGATCTCGCTGCGGGCAAACACCGCAGCCGCCAACAGGGGAACAACCGAGGCCAGGATCTTGAAACGCAACATGACACTCTACTCGCCAGGCCCCGTCCGGGAACTTGTGGGCCTTATGGTTTGCAGAGCGTAAAGGAAACTCGTTACCGCCGGGTTGATGCGCGGAATGATCAAGCCATCTGGCGTACATCCTCCGCGAGTGCGCGGTAGGACAGCGCTTCGGCGAGATGCAGCCGGCCGATCTTGTCCGCGTTGTCGAGGTCGGCGAGCGTGCGCGCCACGCGCAGCACGCGGTGATATCCGCGCGCCGACAGCCGCATGGTCTCGGCGGCGTCGCGCAGCAGCTTGGCGCCTTGCGCGTCCGGCTTGGCGATGTCTTCCAGCACCGAGGCCGGCGCCTCGGCATTGGTGCGGACATTCGGCAGGCCGATATCCGCGTAGCGCGCAAGCTGGATGTCGCGCGCCGCGGCCACGCGCGCGGCGACCTCGGCCGATCCCTCCGCCGGCGGCGGCAGGATCAGGTCGGCCGCGGTCACCGCCGGGACCTCGATGCGCAAATCGATGCGGTCCATCAAGGGCCCCGAGATGCGCGCCTGGTAGTCGCCGGTGCAGCGATCGATGCGGCCGCGCTTGCAGGCATAGCCGGGCTCGAACGCGTTGCCGCAGCGGCAGGGATTCATCGCCGCGACCAGCATGAAGCGGGCAGGGTAGGTGACGCGATGATTGGCGCGGGACACCGAGACCTCGCCGTTCTCCAGCGGCTGGCGCAGCGAATCCAGCACGCGCGGATCGAACTCCGGCAGCTCGTCGAGGAACAGCACGCCCTGATGCGCGAGCGAGATCTCGCCGGGCTTGCCGACGCCGAGCGACAGGAAGCGCGTCTTCGCCGGCGCGATCGTCCCGACCGATGCCACGCCGAGATCCGGCGCCTGCAGCGGCGCCTGGTCGCCGACCGGCGCTTCGGCGGCGCTGACGAGGCCAGGCGCTGCGAGCAGCCCCAGTGTCAACATCGCCCCCGTCCAGAACGTGCGTGCGCGATTCCCCCGAATGCGCAAGCCCGCCCGATCATCCCCGTAGTTCATGCTATCCCCATCACTTCTGTGACGTCAGTTGTCGCACCTGGACGCCGTAGCGGATCACGTTGACTCCGCCGGAACGCTTGATCGCCAGGTCCTCGGCCGTGAGCTCGGTTGCGTTGGCATCGACGATGCTCCGCAGCGCAAGCTGGAGCGTGCCGCCCTGGCGCGCCGCGGTGAGCGTTGCGACCTGGTCCGGCTTGAGCTCGAGCGTGACGGTCTTGCCGACAACGGCGTTCTGGCCGTCCTTTTCCTTCGGTGCCTGGTCGATCGCGAGCACGCGGATGTTGGTCAGGATGACCTCGGACAGGATGAGGTCGTTGCCGGCGGTCGGGCCGTTGACGTCGGGATTCTTCAGGCGGCGGGTCAGGACGATGTCGACGCGGTCGTTCGGCAGGATGAAGCCGCCGGCGCTGGTCTCGGCTGTAACGTCGGTGGAAACGGCGCGCATGCCCGACGGCAGAATCGCGGCCATGAAGCCGGAGCCCTCGGCCCGCACCAGCTTCTGCTCGCGGATCGGCTCGCCCTGCATCAACGGCACGCGCGCGATCGAGCCGGCGATCTGGGTCTGCGCCTCGGGCCTGCTGTCGCGGCGGATGAAGGCGCCGCTGGCGGTTGCCGCCGGCCAGGACTGCCATTGCAGATCATCTGGCTTCACGGCCTGGCCAAGCTGGATATCGTTTTTCGCGACGAGAACCTCAACCGTCGGCAGCTTCTCGGCGACGGGAAGGGCGGGCGCGGGCTTGTTGTCGTAGCCGCTCGCCAGATACGCAGCGACGCCGCCGGCGCCCAGTGCGATGACGAGAACGACAATGCGTGCGGTATTCATACGCCTCTACTCTTACGCGGGGCACTCGAACCGCACGTGGCGGGTTCCCCGTGTCGATGAGTAGGGAGTAAAAGTATAAGGGGTGTTGCGGTTACGAATGCGACGGCCAGCTACGGCCCGAGTTCTGGGCAGATGGTGAACGTGGCGTTATTCGGTCGGCCAGCGGCCCCCGTAGATTCACGCAGTGCGGACGTTCATTCGAACGATGCGCGCGGCGGCATGGTGAATGGGTGGTTAGTGACGTGGGAGCTGGCGTCGCGCCGTCATGCCAACAAGACGGAAGCAATGCGCTACATCATCGGTGTCGTCCTGGCGAACGCCAGGACGACGTTGGGGGGGACAGCGTGCGAGCCCTACTTCGCCCGCTTTTGCTCGATCGTGTCCCAGACCTTCGCCGCCACGTCCGGGCCGCCGAGGCGCGCGATGGCGCGGATGCCCGTTGGCGATGTCACGTTGATCTCGGTGAGGTTGCCGTTGATGACGTCGATGCCGACGAACAGCAGGCCGCGTTCGCGCAGCGCCGGGCCGACGGTGGCGCAGATCTCGCGCTCGCGCGGGGTGAGCTCGGTCTCCTGCGCCGCGCCGCCGCACACCATGTTGGAGCGGAGGTCGTCGGCAGCGGGCACGCGGTTCACCGCGCCGGCGAACTCGCCGTTGACCAGGATGATGCGCTTGTCGCCGTGCTTCACCTCGGGGATGAACTGCTGGATCACCCAGGGCTCCTTGAACGTGACCGTGAACATGTCGAACAGCGAGCCGAAATTCATGTCCTGCGGCATCACGCGGAACACCGCCGCGCCGCCATGGCCGTGCAGCGGCTTCATCACGACGGCGCCGTGCTTGTCTCGGAACGCGTTGATCTCGTCGAGGTCGCGCGAGATCAGGGTCGGCGGCATCAGCTGCGGAAAGTTCATCACGAACAGCTTTTCCGGCGCGTTGCGCACCGAGGCCGGATCGTTGACGACCAGCGTTTTCGGATGAATCCGCTCCAGGAAATGCGTCGAGGTGATGTAGGCGAGGTCGAACGGCGGGTCCTGGCGCAGCAGCACCACGTCGAAGCCGTTGAGCGCCTCGCGCTTGGGCTCCCCGAGGGTGAAATGGTCGCCGGGCTCGTCGCGCACGGTCAGCAGCTGCACCGGCGCGACCAGCTCTTCGCCGATCATCGAGAGCTTGTCGGGCGTGTAATAGGACAGGCCGTGGCCGCGCTTCTGCGCCTCCAGAAGCAGCGCGAAGGTGGAATCGCCCTTGATATTGATGCGGGCGATGGGATCCATCTGGACGGCGACGTTCAGTTTCATGGTCTGCCTTTCAGGTCGAGGCGTCGAATGCTGCCAACACATGGCGTGGAAGTGATCGCGGCGCAATCAGCATGGCGTCGAATCGCAATTCGAATTCGGCATGCTCGGGATGCGCTGCGAGCCAGCCTTGCGCGGCGTCGATGATGCGCTGCTGCTGGCGCGGCGTCACCGCATAGGCCGCATCGTCGAGGCTGGCGCGTGCCTTGACCTCGACGAAGGCGATCAAATTGCGCCGGCGCGCCACGATGTCGATCTCGCCATGCGGGGTGCGATAGCGCTTGGCGAGGATGCGATAGCCTTTGGCCATGAGATAGGCGGCGGCGCGGCTCTCCGCAGAGATGCCGGTGCGGAACGCGGCGACGCGCTCGGGCGAGGCGACTTTCGGTTCCGCTCCGCCCTCAGGCTTCGCCATCGCCGCCCCGCAAATCTTTTGCGAGCTCGAGTGCGCGGGCATAGACCTCGCGCCGCGGCCGGCCGGACAGCGCGACGGCATGGGCCACGGCGTCCTTGACGCTGTGCGTCGCCAGCTGCGTGCGCAGCAGGTCGTCGAGCGCATGCGATGTCAGCATCTCGGCGTCCGCCGCAGGCGGCGCGATCACCAGCACGAACTCGCCGCGCGTCTCCAGCGCATCTGCCTCGCGTGCCAGCTCGGTCAACGTCGCGCGCGAAATCTCCTCGTGCAGCTTCGTCAGCTCGCGGCAGATCGCGGCCTCGCGCGTCCCCATGATCTCGGCGAGATCGGCGAGCGTGTCCTGCACGCGGTTGCCGGACTCGAACATCACCAGCGTCGCATCGATGCGGGCAAGCTCGGCAAGGCGCGAGCGGCGCGCGGCGGATTTTGCCGGCAGAAAGCCCTCGAAGAAGAAGCGGTCGGTCGGCAGCGCGGCGACCGACAGCGCCGCCAGCACCGAGGAGGGGCCGGGCAGCGCGTAGACGGCATGGCCGGCGGCGCACACCTCGCGCACCAGCTTGAAGCCGGGATCGGAGATCAGCGGCGTGCCGGCGTCCGACACCAGCGCGATCGAGCCGCCCTGCGAAAGCCGCTCCAGGATCTTCGGGCGCGCCACCTCGGCATTGTGCTCGTGATAGGGCTTGAGCTGCGCCGAAATGTCGTAGCGCTCGGTCAGGCGCCGCGTGATGCGGGTGTCCTCGCAGGCGATGACGTCGACCCCGGCGAGCGTCTGAAGCGCGCGCAGCGTGATGTCGCCGAGATTGCCGATCGGGGTCGCGACCAGGTAAAGGCCGGCGGCCGCTTTCGGCGCCGCAAGACGATGGGCGTCGATGGAGAAGCCGCGCGGGGCGGCGTCTGGGCCTTCAGGCGTATTTATCGGGGCCGGCTTTGCGCGCATAATGAATCGAACTTAGGCATGATCCCCGGGGCTGGGAACCGGTCCTCCGAAAAAGATCGCGGCTAGGCCAAGGGGCGGGGCAAGGACTGAAGAGGAGTGGAATGTGATCCATCCGGCATCACATTCCAGAGGGAATGCAGCGTCAGCGCCATATTCGCGGCGGAAACGCCGCCTTGATGCTGGGTGACGGACGGCGGACAGCTGGCCGGGACTTTAAGGTGCGGTCGCGTTAAGCGGTCATTATCCTTTTGTTTTGGTTAACTATTTGCCGACAATATGCCTGAATCCGCGGCTTGTGTCGCGGCAAGTTGTTGTGACCGGCCGGCGACGGCAGGTCAGAAGAGAAGCTGCCATGCTGGGCCCGCGTCATCCAAAGTCTCCCGATCCGGGGCCCCAATCGTCGGGTGCGACCCGGCGGAGCGCGCTCGGCCTGTTGCTCGGCGCGCCGCTGCTGTCGGCCTGCGCCGGCGTGCAGCAGAGCCTGAGCCAGTTCTCCAATCCCTTCAGCAGCTCCTCCGCGCCCCCGGCCCAGCCGGCCGGCCCGCCGCAGCAGGCCACCACCGCCGGCACCGGCGGGGTGAAGGTTGCCGTGATCCTGCCGCTCTCGGCCGCCGGCAATGCCGGCCTCGCCGCGCAGTCCATGCGCAACGCCGCCGAGATGGCGCTGGCCGAATTCCAGAATCCGAACATCCAGCTCCTGATCAAGGACGACAACGGCAGCCCGCAAGGCGCGCAGGCCGGTGCGCAGCAGGCGATCGACGAAGGCGCCGAGATCATTTTGGGACCGCTGTTCGCGCAGTCGGTGCCGGCGGTGGCGCAGGTCGCGCGCACGCGCGGCATTTCCGTGATCGCGTTCTCGACCGATTCCAGCATCGCCGGCCGCGGCGTCTATCTGCTCTCGTTCCTGCCGGAGTCCGACGTCAACCGCATCGTCGAATATTCCGCCAGCATCGGAAAGCGCTCCGTCGCCGTGCTCGTGCCCGATAATGCCTATGGCAATGTGGTCGAGGCCGCAGTGAAGGCGGCGGTGCCGCGGCGCGGCGGCCGCATCGTCGCGTTCGAGAAATACGGCGCCGACCGCGCCACGCCGGCGCGCGCCGTGGCGCAGCAGCTCGGCAGCGCGGATGCGCTGTTCATCGCCGATGACGGCGATGCGGTGGTGACGGTCGCCGATGCGATGACGGCCGCAGGCGCGAACTTGCGCAACATCCAGCTGCTCGGCACCGGCCTGTGGGACAATCCGCGCGTCTACGCGAATGCGAACCTGCAAGGCGGCCTCTACGCCGCACCGGATCCGGCCGGCTTCCGCGCCTTCTCCGGCCGCTACCGCACCAAATACGGTGCCGAGCCGATTCGCACCGCAACGCTCGCCTATGACGCGGTCGCCCTCCTCGCCGCGCTCGCGCGCACGCAGGGCACCACCCGTTTCTCGTCCGACGTGCTCACCAACCCCTCGGGCTTTGCCGGCATCGACGGCCTGTTCCGCTTCCGCGCCGACGGCACCAACGAACGTGGCCTTGCGGTGATGAAGGTGACGACCGGCGGCGGCGTCGCGGTCGCGGGCTCGCCGAAGAGTTTTGGGGCTTAGCTGTTCTTTCGCCGTCGTCCTGGCGAAAGCCAGGACCCATACCGCGTGATCTATCGAGTGACTACAGTGCGAGTACCAGCAAAGAATAATTGGGACTCTTCGCCAAACTCCTCCCTGGGGTAATGGGTCCTGGCTTTCGCCAGGACGACGATGGGGAGAGAGCTCAGGCCGCCAGATCCGCGACCACCGCATCCAGCACCGGGAATCCGCTGCTGGTCACGCGCAGCCGTCCCGTCGCATCGACCGTGATCGCGCCTTCCTCACGCAGCAGCGCGATGCGCTTGGGGTCGAGCGAGCGGCCGGAGAGGGCGGTGTAGCGTTCGGGATCGATGCCTTCGGCGAGACGGAGTCCCATCAGCAAGAATTCATCGGCGCGCTCCTCGCTGTTGAGGAGATCGTCGGTGACGACGCCGTGGCCGTTGGTCTCGACCCGCAACAGCCAGGCTTCGGGACGCTTCTCGGTGGCGGTGGCGTGCCTGATCCCGTCGATGTCGAGCCGGCCGTGCGCGCCGGGGCCGATGCCGGCATATTCGTCGCCGCGCCAGTAGACCAGATTGTGCCGGCATTCGGCGCCGCGCCGCGCGTGATTGGAGATCTCGTAAGCGGGCAGGCCGAGCTTGTCGCAGGTTTCCTGCGTGACGTCGTAGAGCGCGCGCGCGACCGCCTCGTCCGGCGTCTTCAATTTGCCGGCCTGGTGCAGGCCGAAGAACGGCGTGCCCTCCTCGATCGTCAATTGATAGAGCGACAGATGCTCGGCCGCCTCCGCGATCGCAAGACGCAGTTCATCGGCCCACATCGCCGGCGTCTGGTCGGGGCGGGCGTAGATCAGGTCGAACGAATAACGCTCGAACGAGCGGCGCGCGATGGCGACCGCGTCCAGCGCTTCGCGCGCGCTGTGCATGCGGCCGAGCGCCTTCAGCGAAGCATCGTCGAGCGCCTGCACGCCGAGCGAGACGCGGTTGACGCCGGCGGCGCGATAGCCGGCGAAGCGCGTGGCCTCGACGCTGGTCGGGTTCGCTTCCAGCGTGACTTCGACATCACGAGCGACCTGCCAGTGCTTGCCGATCGAATCGAGCACGGCGCCGACGGTCGCGGGCTGCATCAGCGACGGCGTGCCGCCGCCGAGGAAGATCGAGGTGACCTCGCGGCCGGGCGCGCGCTGCGCGGTCGTTTCGATCTCGCGCGCGAAGGCGGAGGCGAAGCGCGCCTCGTCGATCGCGGCATGGCGGACATGGCTGTTGAAGTCGCAATAGGGGCACTTCGACAGGCAAAACGGCCAGTGCACGTAGACGCCGAAGGCTTCGTTAGCGCGGCTCAAGGCAGATCTCCGCCAGTTTCACGAAGGCGCGGGCACGGTGCGACAGGGCAAGGCCGAGCGGCGGCAGGCCGTGCTTCTCGATGCTGGTCATCTCGCCGAAGGTGCGCGTGTGCCCGTCGGGCCGAAACATCGGATCATAGCCGAAGCCGGCGGTGCCGCGCGGCGGCCAGACCAGCGTGCCGTCGACGCGCGCCTCGACCTCTTCGAGATGATCGTCGGGCCAGGCGACGCAGAGCGCGGAGACGAAGTGCGCCTTGCGCTTGTCGGGCGCGGTCGCGCCGCGCTCCTGCAACAGGCGCTCGATCCGCGTCATCGCCGCGGTGAAGTCCTTGGTCGGTCCGGCCCAGCGCGCACTGTAGATGCCGGGCGCGCCGTCGAGCGCGTCGACCACGATGCCGGAATCATCGGCGAAGGACGGAAGCTTGGACGCGTGCGCGGCCGCGATCGCCTTGATCGCGGCGTTGCTGCGGAAATCGTTGCCGGTCTCGTCCGGCTCGGAAAGGCCGAGCTCGCCGGCCGACACCGCCTCGATGCCGTAAGGCGCCAAAAGCTCCTTCATCTCGGCGAGCTTGCCGGGATTGTGGGTGGCGATGACGAGCTTTCCGGTGATTCGGCGGTGCATGGGCCTATTGACTACGCGACGGCCAGTTTCTGCAAGTCCACGAGGCGCGCGATACCCTTCTGGGCCAGCGCCATCAGCGCCAGGAGCTCGTCTTGTGTGAACGGTTCGCGTTCCGCGGTGCCCTGCACCTCGATGATGCGGCCATCGCCGGTCATGACGAAATTGGCGTCGGTCTGGGCTTCCGAATCCTCGGCATAGTCGAGGTCGAGCACGGGCGTGCCGTTGTAGATGCCGCAGGAGATCGCGGCGACGTTGTCGCGCAGCACGTTGGCCTTGACCATGTTGCGCGCCTTCATCCAGTTGACGCAATCGGCGAGCGCGACCCAGGCGCCGGTGATCGAGGCCGTGCGCGTGCCGCCGTCGGCCTGGAGCACGTCGCAATCGACCGTGATCTGGCGCTCGCCGAGCGCTTCGAGATTGATGATGGTGCGAAGCGAGCGGCCGATCAGGCGCTGGATCTCGACGGTGCGGCCGCTCTGCTTGCCGGCGGAGGCTTCGCGGCGGGTGCGTTCCGAGGTCGCGCGCGGCAGCATGCCGTATTCGGCGGTGACCCAGCCGCGGCCCTGGCCCTTCAGCCACGGCGGCAGGCGGTCCTCCAGCGTGGCGGTGACCAGCACATGGGTGTCGCCGAATTTCACCAGGCAGGAGCCTTCCGCATATTTGACCACGCCGCGCTCCAGCGTCACGGGGCGCAATTCGTCGGGCGCACGGCGGCTTGGCCGCATGGGAAATCCTCCAAAACTCACGGGAATAGGCTGTTTGCGGTGCTTGTAGGTGGGGTGAGGGTGAGCGGCAAGGCCTTTTCGGTCCCCAAGCAACTGTCGAGCAAGTGCAAAACCACGCTTGTCAGGGACCTCCCGGATGGCCAAATTATAAGCATCTGAGAGGAGTTGCTGTCTGTGGCCCATCACGATCCGATCCATCTGATCGCGCCGCGCGCAGGGCTCGCCCAGCTGAATGAGCGGTCCCGCGACATCTTTCGTCAAATTGTCGAAAGCTATCTTGCGATCGGCGAGCCGGTGGGCTCACGCAATATTTCCCGGCTGATCGCGATGCCGCTGTCGCCGGCCTCGGTTCGCAACGTCATGGCCGATCTGGAACAGCTTGGCCTGATCTATGCCCCGCATACGTCCGCCGGCCGGCTGCCGACGGAACTCGGCCTGCGCTTCTTCGTCGACGCCTTGATGCAGGTGGGCGACCTCAATGACGCCGAGCGGCAGTCGATCCAGAGCCAGCTCACCTCCGTCGGTCAGGCGCAGTCGGTCGAGGCGGCGCTGGACCAGGCGCTGACGCGGCTGTCGGGCCTGACCCGCGCCGCCGCGGTGGTGCTGACGCCGAAATCCAACGCGCGGCTGAAACACATCGAATTCGTCCGGCTGGAACCGGAAAAAGCGCTGGTGATCCTGGTCGGCGAGGACGGCCAGGTCGAAAACCGCGTGCTGACGCTGCCACCCGGAGTTCCCTCCTCGGCGATCACCGAGGCCGGCAATTTCCTCAATTCGCGGATTCGCGGCCGGACCCTGGCCGAAGCGCGGCTCGAGCTCGAGACCGCGCTCGGGGAGGCCCGTGCCGAGCTCGATCAGCTGACGCAGAAGGTGATTTCGGCCGGGATCGCCAGCTGGTCCGGCGGCGAGAACGAGGACCGCCAGCTCATCGTCCGCGGCCACGCCAATCTGCTGGAAGATTTGCACGCGCTGGAGGATCTGGAGCGGGTCCGCCTCTTGTTCGACGACCTCGAGACCAAGCGCGGCGTCATCGACCTGCTCGGCCGGGCCGAGACCGCGGAAGGCGTGCGGATTTTCATCGGTTCGGAGAACAAGCTGTTTTCCTTGTCGGGCTCCTCGACCATCATCTCGCCCTATCGGGATGCCGCCGGCCACATCGTCGGCGTTCTGGGCGTGATCGGGCCGACACGGCTGAATTATGCCCGTGTGATCCCGACCGTGGACTACGCCGCCCGGATCGTCAGCCGCCTTCTGGGGGGCTGACCGGCGGCTGAGGCGATCACGGGCGCTTGATTTTCGGCGTCCGAAGCACGATATCCGGGCCAGAAAAATCCCTGAGACAAATTCGAAAAGAGAGCCGATGACCGATCGAGACCGGCAACCCGAAGACACGACCGCGCCGACCGGCGAGCCCGTGGTGTCGAAGCCCTACATCATGCCCGACGATCCCGAGCCGGGCTCGGTCGAGCTGTTGCAGAAGGAAGCCGCCGAGGCGCGCGACCGAATGCTGCGGACGCTGGCGGAGATGGAAAATCTGCGCAAGCGCACCACCAAGGAGGTCGCCGACGCCCGTCTCTACGGCATCACCGGCTTTGCCCGCGACGTGCTCGACATCGCCGACAACCTCCAGCGCGCGCTCGACGCGGTTCCCGCCGAGGCCCGCGCCGCGGCCGATCCCGGCCTGACCTCTCTGATCGAGGGCGTCGAGCTCACCGAGCGCTCGCTGCTCAACGCGCTGGAAAAGCACGGCGTGAAGAAGTTCGATCCGCAGGGCCAGAAGTTCGACCCGAACTTCCAGCAGGCGATGTTCGAAGTCCCCGATGCGTCGGTGCCCGCCGGTACGGTCGTGCAGGTCATGCAGGCCGGCTACACCATCGGCGAGCGCGTGCTGCGTCCGGCTCTCGTCGGCGTCGCCAAGGGCGGCGCGAAGGCTGCGCCCGCGGCCAACACCAACGAGCCGAACAGCGCGGCGAACTAGCTCGCAGACCTCATGGTGAGGAGCCGCGCCCTTGCGCGGCGTCTCGAACCATGAAGGCCATGATGTAACAGCTCGGCCTTCATCCTTCGAGACGCGCGCGAAGAAGCGCGCTCCTCAGGATGAGGGTCTTGCAGTTGTCCGCGTCGACTACGCGCTCGCCGCGATATCCGCCGACTGAATCCGCTTCACGCCGGCCTTGGCCATGTCGGCCCAGGCTTTTGCCAGCGAGCCCTGCGTGTCGATGCCGCGGCAGGCGTCTTCCACGACATAGACTTCGAAGCCCGCCTTGCGCGCGTCGAGCGCGGTCCAGGCGACGCAGAAATCTGTCGCGAGGCCAGCGACGAAGACACGCTTGATCTTGCGGCCCTTCAAATAGCCGGCGAGGCCGGTCGAGGTCTTGCCGTCGGCTTCGAGGAAGGCCGAGTAGCTGTCGACGTCCTTGTGAAAACCCTTGCGGATGATGAGCTCGGCGTGCGGGATTGCGAGGTCCTTCGACAGCGAAGCGCCGTCAGTGCCCTGCACGCAATGGTCGGGCCACAGCACCTGCTTGCCGTACGGCAGGTCGATGGTCTCGAACGGCTTCTTGCCGGAGTGTACCGACGCAAACGAAACGTGGCCGGGCGTGTGCCAGTCCTGCGTCATCACCACATTCGAAAACGCTTTCGAGATCTTGTTGATGACGGGCACCACCTGCTCGCCTTCCTTCACCGCGAGGCTGCCGCCCGGCAGGAAGCAGTTCTGCACGTCGATCACCAGCAGCGCGGACGCATCGTCCGGCTTGATCGATGCGGCCGCAAGAAGTGCGGTTGGCGCGAGGGCTACGAGGGCGCTCGTTCCAAGCGCCGCCAAGACTTGTCGCCGATCCAGCATCGTTCGCCTCCCTCCAGGATGAACCCGATTGGGCAGGAGCCTAGTTCCGCTTGTGTACGAACAGAAGCCCGAAAATGCAGCCGGTTTTGGTGAGAGGGTGGGCTCAGCCGCGTACTCGGTGCACCTCTCCCGCTTGCGGGAGAGGTCGGCGCATAGCGCCGGGTGAGTCTGGGGGAGTCTTCGTTGTTGAGACACCCTCTCCCCAACCCTCCCCCGCACGCGGGGGAGGGAGCGCATCTCGCTTGCGGATGCAGCTAGCCCTTCGGCTGGATGCCGTCGCGCACGGCGCGGAAGCGGGTGAAGGCGGCTTGCCACTGGTCGCGCGGGGCGCTGGCGATGATGCGCAGCGAGGCGCCGCCGCTCGAGAAGCGGATCCACTGCACCACGGTCACCGGGGTCTTGTCCTTGCCGCTGACGCCGTCGATCCGGGTCTCGAAGCCCTGCTGGCCGTTGATGCGGATCGGCTCGGACATGGTGACGCGCGATTCGCGCACGCCGGGAATCTGGAGCGCCGCCTCCTGGGCGAAGCGGGCGCGGTCGTCGGCGGCTTGCGGGGTGGCGCCGATCAGGCCGAGGATCATGAACGGCTTCGACTCGTAGCCCGTGCTCTCGTTGCCGTCGGCCAGGATGATGCTGGAGCCCGGCGCCAGCGTGCGGATGTCCTTGAAGTCGGCGAGATCGGTGATCTTGAACGGCATCAGCCCGATCTGCTCTTCGGCCGAGACCTGCTTGCGGGTCACAGTGCTCGCAAACATCTGCCGCACCGCCTCGTCGGTGTAGATCTTGGTCGCGTTCTCCGGGATCTGCACCGCGACATAGCCGGAGAAGCCGGCGCCCGGCACGATCATCGAATAGCGTTTCACCGCGGTCTCGCCGGCCTTGCCGCTCTCGGTGGTGAAATAGGCAAGGCCCGCGGGGGTCTCGATCTTGTCCTGCTTGACGCCGTTGACGCCGGCCGGATTGGAATTGAAGGCGCTCACGACCTCGCCATAGGCCGCCGGCGGCAGCTCGGTGATCAGCACCTTGACGGTGCCGTCCTCGCTCTCGAAGCCCGGAAAGGTCTTGGCCGTGCTGAGGCCGACCAGCGGCACCATGCCGAGGCGCAGTCCGGGCGGGAAAACGGCGTCGGCAGCAAAGGCCGGAAGCGCGGAGACGGCGAGGAGGGCGAGCGCGGCGAGGGGACGGATCAGCTTCATGGGCACTCTGATTGGTTCACATTGAGGCCGTTCGATGGTCGGCCACCGGGCCGCTTTGTCGCGCGAAGCAGCCTGGGTGCGGCGCTCCGGCCGGTCCGCCTTTTAGCCGGTTTGGCCCTGCCGCAACAGGGCAGGCCGGATCGCGGTAACGGGGGCTTGCCGAAGCCCGGACCTGTTAATAATTCCTCACCCGCAAGGGCGGCTGGGCCCGGATATGATCTTCCAAAACCCAATGTTTTCACGGCCGAAACTTGCGTTCGGTCCTTGCGGGCCCCTCCCCCCCTCCTATATGAGCCTCAACCATCGCAATATCGCGAATGTTTGATCTTAGGGGGTTTCGGTTCGGGTGCCTTCTGGGCCCAACCAACCTGCCGCAAAAAGAAGGATATCAGGACCATGGGAAAGGTCATTGGGATCGACCTCGGCACCACGAACTCGTGCGTCGCCGTGATGGATGGCAAGAACGCCAAAGTCATCGAGAATTCCGAGGGCATGCGCACGACGCCTTCGATCGTCGCCGTCACCGACGACGGTGAGCGCCTCGTCGGCCAGCCGGCCAAGCGCCAGGCCGTCACCAATCCCGAGCGCACCTTCTTCGCAGTGAAGCGCCTCATCGGCCGCCGCTACGACGACCCGATGGTCGAGAAGGACAAGAAGCTCGTTCCGTACAAGATCGTGAAGGCTTCCAACGGCGACGCCTGGGTTGAGGCCGACGGCCAGACCTACTCGCCCTCGCAGGTCTCGGCGTTCATCCTGCAGAAGATGAAGGAGACCGCGGAGGCCCATCTCGGCCAGAAGGTCGACCAGGCCGTCATCACCGTTCCCGCCTACTTCAACGACGCCCAGCGCCAGGCGACCAAGGACGCCGGCAAGATCGCGGGCCTTGAAGTGCTGCGCATCATCAACGAGCCGACCGCGGCCGCGCTCGCCTATGGTCTGGACAAGACCAAGACCGGCACGATCGCCGTGTACGATCTCGGCGGCGGCACGTTCGATATCTCCATTCTCGAAATCGGCGACGGCGTGTTCGAGGTGAAGTCGACCAACGGCGACACCTTCCTCGGCGGCGAAGACTTCGACATGCGCCTGGTCGGTTATCTCGCCGACGAGTTCCAGAAGGAGCAGGGCATCAATCTGCGCAGCGACAAGCTCGCGTTGCAGCGCCTGAAGGAAGCCGCTGAAAAGGCCAAGATCGAGCTGTCGTCGACGACGCAGACCGAGATCAACCTGCCCTTCATCACCGCGGACCAGACCGGCCCGAAGCATCTGACGATGAAGCTCACCCGCGCCAAGTTCGAGGCGCTGGTCGACGACCTCATCCAGAAGACCGTCGAGCCCTGCCGCAAGGCGCTGAACGACGCCGGCGTCACCGCCGGTGAGATCGGCGAAGTGGTTCTGGTCGGCGGCATGTCGCGCATGCCGAAGGTCCAGGAAGTCGTGAAGCAGCTGTTCGGCAAGGAGCCGCACAAGGGCGTCAACCCGGACGAAGTCGTGGCGATCGGCGCCGCGATCCAGGCCGGCGTGCTCCAGGGCGACGTCAAGGACGTGCTGCTGCTCGACGTGACCCCGCTGTCGCTGGGCATCGAGACGCTGGGCGGCGTGTTCACCCGCATCATCGACCGCAACACCACGATCCCGACCAAGAAGAGCCAGGTGTTCTCGACCGCCGAGGACAACCAGAACGCGGTCACCATCCGCGTCTTCCAGGGCGAGCGTGAAATGGCGGCCGACAACAAGATGCTCGGCCAGTTCGACCTGATGGGCATTCCGCCGGCCCCGCGCGGCATGCCGCAGATCGAGGTGACCTTCGACATCGACGCCAACGGCATCGTCAACGTCTCGGCGAAGGACAAGGCCACCGGCAAGGAGCAGCAGATCCGCATCCAGGCCTCCGGCGGTCTGTCGGAAGCCGACATCGAGAAGATGGTCAAGGACGCCGAGGCCAATGCCGAAGCGGACAAGAAGCGCCGCGAGGCGGTGACCGCCAAGAACGAGGCGGACGGTCTGGTGCATTCGACCGAGAAGGCGCTCGCCGAGCACGGTTCGAAGGTCGCCGAGACCGAGCGCCGCGCCATCGAGGATGCCGTCAGCGACCTCAAGGAAGCGCTGAAGGGCGACGATGCCGAGGCGATCAAAGCCAAGACCCAGACGCTGGCCCAGGCTTCGATGAAGCTCGGCGAGGCCATGTACAAGCAACAGGCCGAGGCCGACGCCAAGAAGGACGCGGCCAAGGACGACGTCGTCGACGCGGAGTTCACCGAAGTCGACGACGACAAGAACAACAAGAAGTCCGCCTGAACCCCAAGAGGGTGATGATGCGGACGGCTTGGACCCCACACACTCCTTCGGCCTCCCCCTTCGCGGGGGAGGCTCCCGTGTCGAGGTCGGCGGGCTACGCTCCCGTTACGATCGATCAATTTCCAGCCGTTATTCTCAACGCTGCCATGCTGCCCTCTGCCGCGAGGCGGAGGGACGCCTATATCGTCGCGTGGCAGCATTGTCTTGCCCCGACTTGAATCGCGATTGGATAGACCGAGTTCAACATGTCCACGTCCACCAAGCGCTGCTACTACGAGACCCTCGAAGTCGAACGTGACGCCGACGAATCCAAGTTGAAGTCGTCGTTCCGCAAGCTGGCGATGAAGTTCCATCCCGACCGCAATCCGGGGGACGACACCAGCGAGGTCAAGTTCAAGGAAATCAACGAGGCCTACGAGGTCCTGAAGGACAAGGACAAGCGCGCGGCCTATGACCGTTTCGGCCATGCGGCCTTCG
Organism: Bradyrhizobium sp. YCK136; assembly: GCF_044570075.1. Lineage (NCBI taxonomy): Bacteria > Pseudomonadati > Pseudomonadota > Alphaproteobacteria > Hyphomicrobiales > Nitrobacteraceae > Bradyrhizobium > Bradyrhizobium sp. YCK136. Next base: position 9,752,309 of record NZ_CP172424.1, on the reverse strand, counting down.
AGCAGGGCGGTCCTGGCGGCGGCGCCGGTTTCGGCGCGGGCTTCGCCTCCTCCTTCTCCGATATTTTCGAGGACCTGTTCGGCATGGCCGGACAGCGCGGCCGCGGCGGCCGCGAGCGCGGCGCCGACCTGCGCTACAACATGGAAATCACGCTCGAGGAAGCCTTTGGCGGCAAGACCGCGCAGATCGAGATCCCGGTCTCGGTCACCTGCGAGGCCTGCTCGGGCATCGGCGCCAAGGCCGGCACCAAGCCGAAGACCTGCTCGACCTGCGGCGGCGCCGGCCGCGTGCGGCAGTCGCAGGGCTTCTTCACCCTGGAGCGGACCTGTCCGGGTTGCCAGGGCCGCGGCCGGATGATCGAGGACGCCTGCCCGTCCTGCTCGGGCCAGGGCCGTGTGACCCGCGAGCGGACGCTGTCGGTCAACATTCCCCAGGGCGTCGAGGACGGTACGCGGATCAGGCTCGCCGGCGAAGGCGAGGCCGGTGTCCGCGGCGGCCCGCCCGGCGACCTCTACATCTTCCTGTCGCTGGCCCAGCACCAGTTCTTCCAGCGCGACGGCGCCGATCTGCATTGCCGGGTGCCGATCTCGATGGTGACGGCCGCCCTTGGCGGCGAATTCGAGGTGCCGACCATCGAGAAGGGCAAGGCCAAGGTGAAGGTGCCGGCCGGGACCCAGTCCAACCGTCGATTCCGCATTGCATCAAAAGGCATGCCGGTGCTGCGCTCGCGCCAGACCGGCGACATGTACGTTCAGGTCGTGGTCGAGACCCCGCAGAATCTCACCAAGAAGCAGCAGGAATTGCTGGCCGAGTTCGAAAAGCTCTCTTCCGGCAACACCCAGCCGGAATCCGAGGGTTTCTTCACCAAGGTCAAGGATTTCTTCGGCAGTCGGGCGAATTGACTCGTCTTGACCGTATCGCCTTCGGCCTATACGTCTTTATGACCATTTTCTGACACGCCGCGTCCTGCGGTCCCGTCCGGTCCAGACATGCCATTGCCATCGTCCGCGCGTGCGTTGAAGAAGCCTCGTCTCGATGACGAGGTGCGCTTTCTCAGATCGTGGATCGAAAAGCCGCTCCACATGGGCGCAGTGATGCCGTCGGGCAAGCTGCTGGCCCGGACCATGGCGCATTACGTCGACGTCAACTCGGACGCCCCTGTGGTTGAGCTCGGCCCCGGTACCGGTGCCATCACCTCGGCCCTGGTCGAACGTGGCGTCGACCAGAAGCGTCTCGTCCTCGTCGAGTACAATCCCGGCTTCTGCGCGCTGCTGCGCGACCGCTATCCGCAGGCCAAGGTCGTGCAGGGCGATGCCTATCGCCTGCGCGACACGCTCTGGAACGTGCTGAGCGCGCCGGCATCCGCCGTCGTCTCCGGCCTGCCGCTGGTCACCAAACCGATGCTGACGCGGTTGCGGCTCATTCGCGACGCTTTCACGGCGCTCGCGCCCGGCGCGCCCTTCGTCCAGTTCACCTATGCGGTGGTGCCGCCGATCCCGAAATCGCTGCCCGGCGTGTCCACAGAGGCTTCGGAACGGATCTGGATGAACCTTCCGCCGGCCCGCGTCTGGGTGTATCGCAAGGATTAATTCCGCCGGCATTCCTCTTTGCGCGGCGGGCTCGTTTCGCCGAACGCATGGAAGCGGATGTCCGCACCCAAAATCCTGGTCATTCCCGGCTCGCTACGCACCGGCTCGCACAATGCGAAGCTGGCTGCGCTCGCCGCCTATGAATTCGCCCAGGCCGGCGTCGACGTCACCCGCATCTCGCTCGCCGATTTTCCGCTGCCGATCTACGACGGCGACCTCCAGGCCAAGTCGGGCGTGCCCAAGCACGCGATCAATCTCAAGCGCATGATCGGCGCGCATCATGGCGTGCTGATCGTTTCGCCCGAATACAATGCCTCGGTGCCGCCGCTGCTGAAGAACGCGATCGACTGGGTCAGCCGCGTGCATGAGCTGCACGAGGCGCGCGGCGAGGTGTTCCGCAACCGCGCCTTCGCGCTCGCCGGCGCCTCGCAGAGCCGGCTCGGCGCCGCCCGCGCGCTCCAGGCGTTGCGGCTGATCCTGACCTCCTGCCACGCCAATGTGATTGCCAGCCAGCTCACGCTCGCCTTTGCCGGAGAGGCCTATGACGATATGGACAGGCTGAAGAACGAGGGCGATATCGCCGCGTTGAAGGAGCTGGTAGCGCAGTTGATCGACATTTCCCAACGCATGATGTGAGGTGACATGACGCCAGCCGAGATCGCCCCGAAAGACCGCCTGATCGTTGCGCTCGATCTGCCGAGCGTTGATGCCGCGGAGGCGATGATCGCAAGGCTCGGCGACAGCGTCACGTTCTACAAGATCGGCTATCGCCTCGCTTATGCCGGCGGCTTGCCGCTCGTTGCGAGGCTCGCCGACAAGGGCAAGAAGGTCTTTCTCGATCTCAAGCTGCACGACATCGGCAACACCGTGGCGCAAGGCGTCGAGAGCATCACCAGGCTGGGCGCGACCTTCCTCACCGTGCACGCTTATCCGCAGACCATGAAGGGCGCCGTCGAAGGCCGCGGCGGCTCGAACCTGAAGATCCTCGCCGTCACCGTGCTGACCTCCTACAACGAGGACGATCTGCACGCAGCAGGTTTCCGGCTCGGCGTCGCCGAGCTCGTCGAAGCGCGCGCGCAGCAGGCGCAGGTGCTCGGCATCGACGGGCTGGTGTCGTCGCCCGAGGAGGTGGGCGCCTTGCGCAAGATCGTCGGCCACCAGATGAGCCTCGTCACGCCCGGCATCCGGCCGGCGGGCTCGGCAAGTGGCGATCAGAAACGCATCATGACGCCGGGCCGCGCGATCACCGCGGGCGCCGATTATCTCGTCGTCGGGCGCCCGGTGGTGGAAGCCGCCGAGCCCAAGGCGATCGCAGACGCCATCCAGGCCGAGATCGGGCAGGCGCTGGGAGCATGATCCGGACCCGAAGGGCCGAGTTAGCGCAAAGTGTGCAGCGGTTTTCCATCGCGACAAACGCGGAACGCGTTTGCGCGGAGATCATGCTCAAATAGAGACAACAACAAGGGAGAAGAACAATGGCAAAAGGCTACTGGATCGGGCGCGTCGATGTGAACAGTGACGAGGGCTACAAGCCTTATGCCGTCGCCAACGGCGCGATCTTCAAGAAATGGGGCGGCCGCTTCGTCGTCCGCGGCGGCAAGTTCACCACCGTCGAAGGCGCCAGCCGCACCCGCAACGTCGTGATCGAATTCCCGGACTACGAGACCGCGATCGCCTGCTACAACTCACCGGAATACCAGGCCAACATCAAGGTGCGCCAGCCGCACTCGGTCGCCGACCTCATCATCATCGAGGGCTATGACGGCGCACAGCCGTCGGACGGCTGAGGTAGGCCGTCATTCCGGGGCGCCCAAAGGGCGAACCCGGAATCTCGAGATTCCGGGTTCGATGCTGCGCATCGCCCCGGAATGACGGTAGTGTCCCCCTCGGTTGCCGGAACTGCGTCCCCCCGCTACAACGGCCCCGAAGAGGATCACACCATGTCCGACATGCGCTTGATTGTTGCTGGAGCCGGCGGCCGGATGGGCCGGGCGCTGACGCGCGCGATTGCCGAGAGCAAAGGCGCGGTGCTGGCGGGCGCGCTGGAGGCGCCGGGCTCCGAGATGCTCGGCAAGGATGCCGGCGTGCTCGCGGGCCTGCCGGCCAATGGCATCAAGCTCTCGGCCGATCTCTGGGCGATGTCGAAGGAGGCCGACGGCATCCTCGATTTCACCGTGCCGGCCGCGACCATCGCCAACGTCGCGATCGCCGCCGAGCGCGGCATCGTGCATGTCATCGGGACGACCGGGCTTTCGGGTTCCGACAACGCCGTGATCAAGAGCGTCACCAATCGCGCGGTCGTGGTGCAGTCCGGCAATATGAGCCTGGGCGTCAATCTGCTTGCCGCGGTGGTCAAGCGCGTCGCCAAGGCGCTCGACCAGAGCTTCGACATCGAGATCGTCGAAACCCATCACCGCATGAAGATCGATGCGCCCTCGGGCACCGCGCTGATGCTGGGCCAGGCCGCGGCGGCCGGCCGCGGCATCTCGCTCGACGAGCATGCGGACCGTGGCCGTGACGGCATCACCGGGGCACGTAAGCCCGGCAACATCGGCTTCGCCTCCTTGCGCGGCGGCACCGCGGCCGGCGACCACAGCGTCAGCTTCCTCGGCCCGTTCGAGCGCCTGACGCTGTCGCATCAGGCTGAGGACCGCATGCTGTTCGCGCATGGCGCGCTGAAGGCGGCACTGTGGGCGCATGGCAAGAAGCCGGGGCACTACTCCATGGCCGACGTGCTCGGCCTCGCCGATATCTGAACGAAAGAAAGCAACGGAAAGCAGTCAATGAGCGAACGTCTTCTCGTGCTCGTCCGCCACGGCCAGAGCGAATGGAATCTGAAGAACCTGTTCACGGGGTGGAAGGATCCTGATCTCACCGAGCAGGGCGTCGCCGAGGCCAGGGAAGCCGGCCGCAAGCTGAAGGCGCAGGGGCTCGTGTTCGACGTCGCCTACACGTCGGTGCTGACGCGTGCGCAGCACACGCTCGACCTCATCCTCGGCGAGCTCGGCCAGAAGGGTCTGCCCACGGAGAAGAACCTCGCGCTGAACGAGCGCGACTATGGCGACCTCTCCGGCCTCAACAAGGACGACGCCCGCAAGAAATGGGGCGAGGACCAGGTCCTGATCTGGCGCCGCTCCTACGACGTGCCGCCGCCCGGCGGCGAAAGCCTGAAGGATACGCTGGCGCGTGCGCTTCCCTATTACGTGCAGGAGATTTTGCCCAGCGTGCTCAACGGCAAGCGCACGCTGGTCGCCGCCCACGGCAACTCGCTGCGCGCCCTGATCATGGTGCTGGAAAAGCTGTCGCCGGAAGGCATCCTGAAGCGCGAGCTCGCGACGGGTGTGCCGATCATCTACCGCCTGAATGCGGATTCGACCGTGGCCTCGAAGCTGGATCTGGCGGGGTAACAGACGCCGTCATTCCGGGGCGCCCGAAGGGTGAACCCGGAATCTCGAGGTTCTCAGGTGCGCAGTTGCGCACCATAGTTCGATGCCTTGCATCGCCCCGGAACGACATCAGACAATCACTGCATCCCCAGCTGCCCAGCTTCCCACCCGAGCATCGCCTGCTTGCGGGTGATGCCCCAGTGATAGCCGGTGAGCGTGCCGCTCTTGCCGAGTGCGCGGTGGCAGGGCACGACGAACGACACCGGGTTCTTGCCGACCGCAGCGCCGACGGCGCGTGAAGCCTTCGGGCTGTTGATGTTGCAGGCGATGTCGGAATAGGACACCGCGCGGCCCATCGGGATCTTCAAGAGCGTTTCCCAGACCCGCACCTCGAAATCGGTGCCGATCATCACCACGCGCAATGGCTGGTCCGGCCGCCACAGCTTCGTGTCGAAGATGCGCTGGGCGAGCGGCGCTGTGCCTTCGTGATCCTCGACGTAAGTTGCGTTCCGCCAGCGCCGCGTCATGTCGGCGAGCGCGACCTTCTCTTCACCGGGATCGGCGAAGGCGAGCCCCGACAATCCGCGATCGGTCGCGATCACGATGGCCGTGCCGAAGGGCGAGGCATGGAAGCCGTAGCGCAGGGTGAGGCCCGCGCCGCCATTCTTCCATTCACCCGGCGACATCGCCTCGTGGGTGACGAAGAGATCGTGCAGCCGGCCCGGCCCCGACAGGCCGGAGTCGAGCGCGGCGTCGAGCACGCTCGCGGAATCCCGCAGCAGGCCCTTGGCGTGGTCGAGCGTCAGCGCCTGCATGAAAGCCTTCGGCGTGATCGAGGCCCAGCGGCGGAACAGATGGTGCAGCTCATCGGGCGTGACGCCGGCCGCATCCGCCATCGCCTCGATGGTCGGCTGCGCGCGCCAGTTCTCCGAGATGAAGGCGATCGCCCGGCGCACCGAGTCATAGTCGCGTAGCGCGGCATTCTGGTGGCCCGGCTTGGTCAGGCGCTGGCCATGTATGGCGAGTGTCATCATGACCGGAAATGTAGGAGAGGGGAGGGTTCGAAACCACCCGATTTCCGACGTGAACTCAGCGGATGGGGTTGAAGGTCGGTCCGCGCTTGGCGGCGTTCAGCGCCTCAACCAAGCCATTGTAAAAGCTTGTTTTTTCTTCAGGTCCCAAAAACCCGGCGAGCTGGAGCCGGCGGCCGCGCGAGATCAGGTAGAGGTGTTCGAGGCCAAAATCCTCGTCGATCTCCAGGTCGAGCCGGACCCAGAGCGGATTGAACGTCCATTCGGCGACCTGGCCGCGATGGCTGACGCGCCGCACCCGCAGTTCCGAGGGCGTGACTACGATCTCCTCGCTGGCCCGCGCGGCGCGGAAATTGACCTTGAAGGCCCACCAGATCACCAGCACGTCGAGGCCGAAGAAGCCGAGCACCGGCCACGCGCCCATCATCAGGAAGACGAGGCCGGTGACGAAGCTGACGGCGCTCAGGAACAGCATCACGGCGAGGAAGCCGGTGCGGTTCAGCGAGCGGTGCGGCGTCAGCAGCGCCGAGAAGATTTGAGCTTCGCTCTGATCTTCAGAGTCCCTGCGCTCAATTTCGTTGCCTGTGCTCATCGTCCCTCAGTATATCCCGATCATGGCGAAAATCACCCGCAAGCCGGTCCCGCGCAAAGCAGCTGTGCCTAAGAAAAAAGCAAAGGCGGCTGTGGTGAAGCCGAGGGCCCCCACGAAGAAATCGCTCAAAGCGATGAAACCTTGGACGCCCGCCGAGATCCGCGAGGTCTTCAGCCGTTTCCGCAAGGCCAACCCGGAGCCGAAGGGCGAGCTCGAGCACGTCAATCCGTTCACGCTGCTGGTCGCCGTGGTGCTGTCGGCGCAGGCCACCGACGCCGGCGTCAACAAGGCGACGCGCGCATTGTTCGAGGTCGCCGATACGCCGCAGAAGATGCTCGACCTCGGCGAGGAGTCCTTGCGCGAATACATCAAGACCATCGGCCTCTATCGCACCAAGGCGAGGAACGTCATTGCGCTGTCGGCCAAGGTGCTCAGCGAGTTCGGCGGCGAGGTGCCGCGCACGCGCGCCGAGATCGAGTCGTTGCCGGGCGCCGGGCGCAAGACCGCCAACGTCGTGCTCAACATGGCCTTTGGCGAACACACCATGGCGGTGGATACGCATGTCTTCCGCGTCGGCAACCGCACCGGGCTCGCGCCCGGCAAGACGCCGCTGGAAGTCGAGCTCGGTCTCGAAAAGGTGATCCCGGCCGAGTTCATGCTGCATGCCCATCATTGGCTGATCCTGCACGGCCGCTATACTTGCCTCGCGCGCAAGCCGCACTGCGAGGTATGCCTGATCAACGATCTCTGCCGATGGCCGGAGAAGACGGTCTGAGGCAGTATTCGCCGTCATTCCGGGGCGATGCGCAGCATCGAACCCGGAATCTCGAGATTCCGGGTCTGGTCCTTCGGACCATCCCGGAATGACAGTGGTGAGATTCGCGTTCGGGCAAAGTGGCTTTGGGGACATGTCGTGAGTCAGCAGGATCAAGTTACGTCATCGCCGCCGCCTGCCGCTCCAGCCCCATCGCCCAAGCCGATACAGCCTCCCGCCAGCTCGCTGTGGAGCCGCCTCGTAATCCCGCTGTTCGCGGTCATCGTCGCGCTCGCTTTCGTCGCGCTGGCGACGCTGCGCTTCGACGAATGGGTCGGCAACGCGGTGATCCAGACCACCAATGACGCCTATGTGCGCTCCGAGCTGACGCGGCTGGCGAGCCGTGTCTCCGGCGAGGTGCTGACCGTAGGGGTGACCGACTTCCAGCGCGTCAAGGCCGGCGACCTCCTGATTCAGATCGATCCGGCGGACTATGAGGCGCAGGTCGCGCAGTCCGAAGCCGCGGTCGCCGCCGCGCAAGCCATGCTCGACAATCTGGCCAACCAGGTCGAGCTGCAATATGCGACGATCGCGCAGGCGCAAGCCGCGCGGCTGTCGGCCGAAGCCATTGAGGTCGAGGCGCGGCAGGAGCAGGAGCGTCAGCAATCACTGTCGCAGACCGAGTCCGGCACGCGGCAGCGGTTCGAGCAGGCGGTCGCCGCCTACGCCAAGGCGCAGGCCGACGTGCGCGCCAGCCGCGCCGTAATCGCCGCCCAGCAGCATCAGCTCGAAGTCCTGCAAGGCACCAGGAAACAGCGCGCCGCCGATCTCGACGCCACCAAGGCGTCGCTGGCGAGTGCGAGGCTGAAGCTCGGCTACACGACGATATCGGCGCCGTTCGACGGCGTCGTCGGCGAGCGCCAGGTGCAGCCCGGCGACTACGTCAATATCGGCACCAACCTCATCAACGTGGTGCCGCTGCCGAAGGTCTATGTGATCGCGAACTACAAGGAGACCCAGCTCACGCACGTCGCACCGGGCCAGCCGGTCGAGATCACCGTCGACAGTTTTCCGCGCGAGAAGCTGCGCGGCCGGGTCGAGCGGATCGCGCCGGCGACCGGCGCGCAGGTCGCGCTGCTGCCGCCTGATAACGCCACCGGCAATTTCACGAAAGTGGTGCAGCGCATTCCCGTGCGGATTCAACTCGACGACAACCAGCAGCTAACGGCACGGCTCGTGCCCGGCATGTCGGTCGTCACCAGCATCAACACCGCGGGCGCGAATGGCGGGAAATGACGATTCCGATCGCGGACCGCTCTCGCGCGGCGGCGTCGCGCCACAGCCCATGTTCGCCGTGGCGGCGGTGCTGCTCGGCTCGTTCCTCGCCAATTTCGACAGCCGTCTCACCACGGTCGGACTGCCCGACCTGCGCGGCGCGTTTTCGCTCAGCTTCGACGAAGGCGCCTGGCTCTCCACCGCCGGCATCGGCTCGCAGATCTTCATCGCGCCCGCGGTGGCGTGGCTCGCGACGGCGTTCGGGCTCAGGCGCGTGCTCGGGATCCCCAGCCTGGTCTACGCCGCGGTCTCGCTGATCATTCCCTTCGTGCACGATTATCCGACGCTGATTGCGCTCAGTGTCGTGCATGGTCTGCTGCTCGGCACCTTCGTACCGGCGACGCTGATGATCGTGTTCCGCAACCTGCCGATCCGCTGGTGGCTGCCGGCGATCTCGATCTACTCGATCCGCGTCGGCTTTGCGTTGGACACGTCGAGCTCGCTGGTCGGCTTCTACGTCGACCATCTCGGCTGGCAATGGTTGTACTGGCAGGGTGTCGTGATCGCGCCGCTGATGGGCCTGATGGTCTATCTGGGCACACCGAGCGAGCCGGTGAACCGCGCGCTGCTGCGCGACGCCGATTGGGGCGGCATGCTGCTGCTCGGCGCCTCGGTCTCGATGATCTATGCCGGGCTCGACCAGGGCAACCGGCTGGACTGGCTGGGCTCCGGCACGGTGATGGCGCTGCTCGCCGCCGGCGCGGTGCTGTTCGCAGGCTTCCTCGTCAACGAGTCGCTGGTGCGCCAACCCTGGGCGCATGTGAACGTGCTGTTCTCGCGCAATATCGGGCTGTCGCTGGTGGTGATCCTGCTCTACACGCTGACTTCCCTTTCCAATTCATCGCTGGTGCCGAACTTCCTCGGCAATGTCGGCCTGCTCCGGCCGGAGCAGAGCGGTCTGCTGCTGTTGACCTACGGCGCGCTGCCGATGTTCGTGCTGGTGCCGATTTCGATCTGGCTGCTGCGTCATTTCGATGCGCGCGTGGTGACGGTGCTGGGCTTTGCCTGCTTTGCCGCCGCCAACCTCTGGGGCACCCAGCTCACCCATGACTGGGCGCGCGAAGATTTCATCGGCATCGTGCTGCTGCAATCGGTCGGTCAATCGACGACGCTGCTGCCGATCATCATCATGGCGCTGTCGAACTCCGATCCGAGCCGGGCCACGTCGTTCGCCGCCTATATCCAGATCATGCGGCTCGGCGGCGCCGAGATCGGCGTGGCGCTGATGGGGACCTGGCTGCGCGTCCGCGAGCAGGTCCATTCCTTCTATCTCGGTCAGAACCTCGGCGTCGGCGACGTCGATGTGGTGCGGACGCTGAAACAGCTCGCCGACCATTTCGCCGCCCATGGCGCCGGCCTGGCCCAGGCGCGCGCGGTGGGGACGCTCGCAAGCTTCGTCCAGCGCGAGGCCAATGTGCTCGCCTATATCGACGGCTTCTGGCTCTGCTTCTGGCTGGCGATGGCCGCGCTCGGCGTCGTCGCGCTGATCACCCGCGCCCCGCCGGGCCCGTTCACGCCGGCGCCGTTCGGCTTCGCCAAGATGCTGCTGCGCAAATGCGGGGCGCAGGTGACTTAAGTCCACCGTCACCGCATCTGCCGCGCCGGCTCGATCAGCTCGGGCCTCGGGCCCGACAGCCGCTTGTGCATGTGGACCATGAAGGCCATGCCGAAGATCGGCGTCGCCAGGTTGACGATCGGAATCGAGACGAAGGCCGCGATGATCAGGCCGGCGGCGAAGACGGTCGCGGCATTGTCGCGCCGCATCGCCTTGGCTTCCTCCGGCGAGCGGAAGCGCATCGCAGCGAGCTCGAAATATTCGCGTCCCAGCAGCCAGGCGGTGGCGAGGAAGAAGATCAGGAAACCGGCGCCGGCCAGCAGCACGAAGGGCAGCGCGATCAGATAGACCAGGATGGTCAGCAAGGCGGTCTTGACGCCCTCGTAGATCGCCTGGCTGAAGGGCAGCGCCACGCCCGGCCGTTCGGCGGGATAGTGTTCGCGCTCGACATGGTCGGCGACATCGTCGACGAACAGGCTCGCCACCAGCGAGGTGATCGCCGGCATCAGAAACACGGCCCCGAACACGACGCCAAGTCCCGCCGCGATCGAGACGATCCAGGCTAGGACCTCGAGTGATGTGTGCCAGCCGGGACCGAGCAGGCCCTCAAGCCAGACTTCGCCATAGGTCGCAAACCAGCTGAGCAGCCGCTGCAGGCCGATCGCCAGCACGGTGATCAGCACGAGCGCAAGCCCGATCGATCGCCACAGGATCGATCGCATCGGCGGCGAGATCATTTGCGACAGCGCCTTCACGGCGGCATCCAGCATGGGAGTTCCTCTCACGAAAACCACCCGCGAGAGGTAGACACCCCGGGCCGCTTCGGCAAGGGACGCTGACCCGCCAGCCCCTGCGGCTTACCGCTCCGCGGCGATACTGGCCCAGCAGGTGATGGCGCTACAGACCGTGCTCCAGCGGCCGAACCCCTTGTAGATCTGGGCGGCGACCTGCTCCTGCTGCTTCAGCGTGCCCTCGGCCTTGATCTGCGGGTCGGAGACGTTGCGGATCGCGAGCCAGCGCGGCGCCTTCTCGCCCATCTCCTGGGCCACGAGGCCAAGGATGGCGTCGCCCATCTCGGAGACGTCGCCGAGGCCCTGGAGATGGAAATGATTGTCCGAGGTGTCGAAGCCGAAGAAGTCGGTGGTGACCACGGAGGAGGACAGCCCGCTCGGCTTCACGACGAAGATCTTCGGCGCCCTGGTATTGTCCTTCGGCAATTGCCCGGCATTGGCCTTGAACAGCGTCTTGGCCTGCGCGAATTTTTTCGACACGGCGGGCCTGCTCGAAAAGTGCTCCTGCGCGAAGGGCTGCTTCTTGAATTTCGACAGGCAGTCGAAGCGCACGATCGGGCTGACGACGACGTCGCCGACCTCGAATGCCTTGCCGATACCGCCGGCGGTGCCCGTGGTGATGACCAGCGTCGGCTGCACCTCGGTGATGATCTGGCGCCAGACGTCGATGTTCGGCAATCGCGGACCGTCCTGCGACATGTGCGAGTCGGATTTGAAGATCACGCATTTCTTCTTGCCGATCGTCGTGGTCCAGTAGGTACCGAGACGCTTCAGTTCCTTGGCCGGGCAGCCGTTGCGCATCTTCTTGGAGATGGCGGCGTAGTTATGCGTATAGGGCACGTAATCGTTGCGTGAATCCTTGCCCGGCGTCAGCACGCGGCTGAGCGCGTGGCCCTCGTCGACGGCCAGGTCACGACCAGCACGTCGGCGCGCGGCAGCGACCCCTTGCCATTGCCTTTCGGCTTCGGCCCGGTCTGCGGCGCGAGTCCCTTTGGCCAGGGAATGTCGGTGAAGCGCGACAGCCCGGTCGAGGTCGAGAAGGCCATGAACGCGCGGCCCTCGGCCGATTCGGAATCGAAATCGATGATCTCGCGCCGAAAGTCTTCCGCGGTGACCTTTGCGGTCTTCTTCGCCGCGGCATCCTTCACGCGTTTCACCACGAAGGTCTCGGGCGGGGGTGGTGTCGTGATCGGATCGAAACCAAGATTTCTCTCAACCCATTTGCGGTCGGCCAACATCGCATCGTCTCCGTCAATTTGATTTTGACAAATGTCTTCCATCGGTCGGCCAGTCGGGCCGACTGGTGCAATCCTAGATCGAATTCATTGGCGTCGAATGGGTCGGAGCTATTGACCGAATCGAGGCCGGTTCGGGTCGCAGACAATTTCTCCCGTCAAACAACCGGTATTCTGAAAAAATTTGCGCAATGTCTGAACCAGGTCGCGACTGAGATTACACCTATAGTTGAGGTGCGACAATCTGCCTTCCAATCACAAACGGAGGAAGTCATGGCAAGCTCGACCAAGCGAGTTGCGCTGGTGAACAGCGCGAGGAAATTGCCGAAGGGGGCCAAGCTCGTCGGCGCGGCCGATCCCAAGCAGGAAATCGAGATCAGCGTTCGCCTCCGTGCCAAGCGCGCGCAGCCGGCGGAGGACGAATCCGTGATGGCGCTCGGCGCACAACCGCCGCGCGAGCGGCAATATCTCTCGCGTGCCGAATTCGGCGAGCATATGGGCGCCGACCCTGCCGACGTCGCCAGGATCGATGACTTCGCCCACCATCACGAGCTCAACGTCAAGAGCGTGCATCTGGCGTCCCGCACCGTGAAGCTGACCGGTACGGTGAAGGCAATGAGCGCGGCCTTCGGCGTCAAGCTCAACAAGGTCAGGCACGAGGGCGCGACCTATCGCATGCGCAAGGGCAGCGTGCAGATCCCGGCCGAGCTCGAGGGTATCGTGGTCGGTGTGCATGGCCTCGACAACCGCCCGGTGGCGCAGCCGCACTTCCGGCGCAAGATGGCGAAAAAGGGTGCAACGGCGCGCGCCGCCCAAGGTGGCAGCTTCTCGGTCGAACAGATTGCGCAGCTCTACAACTTCCCGGGCGGCGAGACCGGCGCCGGCCAGTGCATCGCCATCATCGAGCTCAACGACATCGACCAGAAGGGCCACCCCACGGGCGCCGGCTACAAGACCTCCGACCTGCGCACCTTCTTCAAGAAGGCGGGCATCCCGATGCCGCAGATCGCGCCCGCGAGCGTCGACGGCGGCGCCAACAAGCCGGGTCATTCCGAGGCCGACGGCGAAGTCGTGCTCGACATCGAGGTGGCCGGCGCCATCGCGCCGGGCGCCAGGATCGTGGTCTATTTCGCGCCCAACACCACCAACGGCTTCATCGACGCGGTGAAAGCCGCCGTCCACGACGCCGCGCGAAAACCCTCGGTGATCTCGATCAGCTGGGGCGGACCGGAAGACGAGGACGGCTCGCAGCAATTCGTCGACGGCCTGAACGAGGCGATCCGCGATGCCGCCGCGATGGGCGTCACCGTCTGCGTCGCCTCCGGCGACAATGGCTCGGCCGATATGGGCGAGGATTGGGACGGCAAGCCGCACGCCGACTTCCCGGCCTCGAGCCCCTTTGCGCTGGCCTGCGGTGGCACCAACCTGAAGGCGCCGAACGGTCACATCCAGGAGGTGGTCTGGAACGGGGGGACGCAGGGTGGCGCGGGCGGCGGCGGCGTCAGCGTGGTGTTTCCGCGGCCGGCCTACCAGGCCCATGCCCACGTCCCGAAGTCGCCCTCGCACTCGGTCGGGCGCGGTGTTCCTGACGTCGCCGGCGACGCCGATCCGGCGACCGGCTACCAGATCTTCCTCAACGGCGTCGGCACCACGATCGGCGGCACCAGCGCGGTGGCACCGCTGATGGCCGGATTGATCGCCCGCATCAACGAGGCCACGACCAAGAAATTCGGCAAGACGGTCGGCTTCATCAACCCGTTGATCTACGCCTCGCACGCGCAAGGCGTGTTCCGCGACATCACGGTCGGCAACAACGACATCACCGGCGATTTGCACGGCATGTACAAGGCCGGCCCCGGCTGGGACGCCTGCTCCGGCCTCGGCGTCCCCAACGGCGCCGCGTTGCAGAATTTGCTCGCGGCCTGATTGATCCTCTTCCTCTCCCCGTCCTGACGGGGAGAGGGCTGGGGTGAGGGGCTATTTCCGCGGAAATGGTGAAAGCTGTTCGTCCGCTCTCTCCCCGTCATTGCGAGCGCAGCGGACGATGACGAACGCGGAGCGAGACGCGGGCTACACCGCGTCCAGCGGCTTGCCGCGCACGTTCGGACCGAACAGCGCCATCGCGATCACCACGATCAGCATGGCCGCGGTGATCAGGCCGAACACGCCGGTGACGCCGCCCTCCTTCAGCATGTAGGCGACGATGAAGCCCGAGAACGTCGCGCTTAGCCGGCTCATCGAATAGACGAGGCCGGATGCACGTGCCCGGATCTGGGTCGGAAACACCTCGGTCTGATAGGCGTGATAGGCGTAGGACATTGTGGTGTTGCAGGCCGTCAGCAGCACGCCGCAGACGATCAGCAGCGCCGGCTCGGTCAGTTGCGCGAACGCCATGCCGAAGACGATGATGGCGACGCAGGCGCCGGCGATGATCCAGCGCCGCTCGAATTTGTCGGCGAAGCTCGAAGCGAGCAGCGGCGCGATCGGATAGGCGAAGGCGACGATGAAGGAATATTGCAGGCTCTTGGTGACGTTGATGCCCTTCTCGACCAGCAGCGTCGGCACCCAATTGGCGAAGCCGTAGAAGCCGAAGGCCTGGCAGAGGTTGAACACCATGAACAGGACCACGAGCGAGAGATAGGGCGGGCGGAACAGGTCGGCGAAGCCGACATTCGTGGTCGATCGCACCGCCTGGCGCGCAGGCGACGTCGCGGGCCGCGACCCGGCGCCGCCGCTGGCGGCCTCCAGCGTCGTTAGGATGCGAAGTGCCTCTTCGTTGCGGCCGTGCCGCGCCAGCCAGAGCGGGCTTTCGGGCAGGAACAGCCGGAGCACCCAGATGATCATGCTGGCGGCGGCGCCGATCAGCACCACCCAGCGCCAGCCCTCGACACCGTAAGGCGCGAGCGGCACCAGCCACCAGGCGAGGAAGGCGACGACGGGAACGGCGACGAACATGATCGACTGGTTCACCGCAAAGGCGCGCCCGCGCATCCGGCTCGGCACGAGCTCAGTGATGTAGGCGTCGATGGTGATGACCTCGACGCCGATGCCGATGCCGGCGAGGAAACGCCAGAACAGCAGACCTTCCGGAGAGGTCTGGCAGGCCATGATCACGGAGGCCGCGGTGTAGCCGAGCAGCGCATAGGTGAAGATGGCGCGCCGGCCGAAGCGGTCGGCGAGGAAGCCGAGGAAGAAGGTGCCGACGAACAGGCCGGCAAAGGTCGCGGCGACGAAGGCGCCGATGCCGGCGAAGCCGAAGAACGCCTGCGTCGTCGTGCTCAAAAGTCCGCTGCGGCTCAGGCCCGGCGCGATATAGCCGGTGAGGAACAGATCGTAGATCTCGAAGCAGCCGCCGAGCGAGAGCAGGATGACGAGGCGCCAGACATAGGGCGACCCCGGCATCGCCTCGAGCCGCCGCGAGATCTCGTCCGGCACCGACGGCGCAGCGCCGAGCTCGAAGCCTGTGTCGATGCCGACAACGCTCATGATGTCCTCCCCGAGGCGCGCGGATCGCACGCGGTTCCCGGCGGCTCATCTGTGTTGCGTGTCGTGACCTCTGCCGGATCGCGCCATGTTGGCCGGTCAAGGGCGGAAATCCAGAAGAACATATCGATGGGAGCGTTCGAGATTTTCGAACTCGGCTAATGAGAGGCAGGACAGCCGCTCGGCGAACTCGGTCACCTCTCCCGCTTGCGGGAGAGGTCGGCGCGCAGCGCCGGGTGAGGGTTCTCTCCGCAACGGGACAATCCCGATGCGGAGATACCCTCACCCCAACCCTCTCCCGCAAGCGGGAGAGGGAGCGCACCGTTGCTCACCCCACCAGCTCCGCCTGCCAGCCGCCGCTGCGCACCTGCTCGGCGATCAATGCGAGCATCAGGCGGCGCATCTCTTCCATGGCGTAGGTCATCGGACGGTTGCGCAGGCGGCAGAGATAGAGCGTGCGGGTCAGCTTCGGCTCGATCACCTTGCGTGCGATCAGCCGGCCGGCCGCGAGCTCCTCCCGCGCGAACAGCTTTGTCGCGATGGTGCAGCCGAGCCCTTCCACCAGCGCGCCGGTCATGCCGGTGATCGAGTTGGCGTGCAGGATGGCGCCGCCTTCCAGCCGCTTGAGCAGGACCGGATCGTCCAGCAGCGCGCGCGAGGAGAGCCCAAGACCGTAGCGAAGCAGGATCAGCGGCATCCGGCTCAGCTCCTCGAACCGGATCGGGGCCTTGCCCTTGCCGACCAGTTTTGGAATGCCGACCAGGAACATCTCCTCTTCGAGCACTGCTTCCGTGATCAGCTCCTTCTCCGAGGGCGGATTGTAGACCAGCGCCAGATCGACATTGGAGACCATCAGGTGCATCAGCGTCGCGCCAGACAGGCTCTCGGTGAGCGACAATTTGAGCTTCGGATATTTGGTCAGCACCGTGCGCATCAGTTCGACACCGATCGCCTTGACGCCGGAATTGGCCATGCCGATGGAGATGTCGCCGGCAATGACGCGGGCACCCTCGCGCACCTCGGTCTCGGCCTCCGCCATCGCGCGCAGGATGATGCGTGCGTGCTCATAGAGCCTTTCGCCAGCCGCCGTCGGTTCCATGCCGCGCGACTTGCGCTCGAACAGCGGCGTTGCGAACTCGGCCTCCAGGTTCGAGATATGATGGCTGAGCGCGGACTGCGCGACGTTCACCTGGTCGGCCGCGCGCGACAGGTTCCGCTGCCCGTAGACGGCGATGAAATAGCGGAGCTGGCGTGAATCCATGGGCGATCAAGCGTTCTGGAACTGCGAAGGCAATCTTCGACAGATTATATTTTTCAGAAGGCTTGTGAAGGCCTAGTCTCCTCGGTGGACGAACAGGGAGTGACGCATGACTGAGGCCGGATTGCCGCTGGAAGGCGTGCGGATCGTCGAGATGACCCACATGGTCATGGGCCCGACCTGCGGCATGATCCTCGCGCAGCTCGGTGCCGAGGTGATCAAAGTCGAGCCGCCGTCCGGCGACAAGACGCGGAGCCTTGGCGGCATGGGAACGGCGTTCTTCCCGCTGTTCAATCGCGGCAAGCGCAGCGTCGTGCTGGATTTCGAGAAGCCTGGGGATCGCGACAGCATGCACCGTCTGCTCGCGACGGCCGATGTGTTCCTGGAAAACTTTCGCGATGGCCAGCTGGAGAAGCAGGGGTTAGGTGCCGAGGAATTGCGCCGCCGGCATCCGCATCTGATCATCGCCGGCCACAAGGGCTTTCTGTCCGGCCCCTACGAGCATCGCCCCGCGCTCGACGAGGTCGTGCAGATGATGTCGGGGCTCGCGGCCATGACCGGCACCAAGGAGAAGCCGCAGCGCGTCGGCTCCTCCGCCAACGACATCATGGGCGGCATGTTCGGCGTGATCGCGATTCTCGCCGCGCTCTATCAGAAGCGCGGAGGCAAGCGCGACGGCGCCGACATTCGCATCGGCCTGTTCGAGAACTGCCTGTTCCTTGTCGCCCAGCACATGGTCGAATACGAGATGACCGGCAACAAGCCGCGCTCGATGCCCGAGCGCGAGCACGCCTGGCCGATCTACGACATTTTCGATGCCGCGGACGGCGAGCGCATTTTCATCGGCGTCGTGACCGAGGGGCACTGGCAGAGTTTTTGTCGCGAATTCGGACTGACCGAGTTTCTCGACGATCCCGCCTTGCGCACCACGACCGACCGTATCCTGGCGCGGCCGCGGATCCTTCCGCGCGTCGCCGAGATCATCCGGCAGCGGAAGGTGGCAGAGCTGTCGCAAAAGCTCGACGCGCTCAACATCTGCTTTTCGCCGATCAACCGGCCCGAGGATCTCCTCACCGATCCTCATGTGTTGCGCCCGGGCGGGCTCGTCAGCAATTTCACCGCCGAGGGCAAGCCGTTCCATGTGCCGGCTCTGCCGGTCGAGTGGAACGGCAGCCATCTCGGTGAAGGCCTGAAGGTCGCACCGCTCGGCGCCGACACATCGGCCGTTCGTGCCGAGATCGACAAGGATGACATCGCGTCAAAAGCCGCTGGGAGGCGTGCATGAGCCGGATCGAGACGATTTACCCCTCAGATCGCGTCAGCCTGCGCGAGGTGGGCCTGCGCGACGGGCTCCAGCTCGTGAAGAAATTTCCGTCAACCGAGGCAAAGCAGCGCTGGGTACGCGAGGAATATGCCGCCGGCGTGCGGCACTTCGAGGTCGGATCGTTCCTGCCGGCCAAGACCTTCCCGCAATTCGTCGACGTGCGCGATGTCATCGGGGCGGTCGCGAGCCTGCCGGGCGCTCACGGAATCGCGCTTGCGCTCAACGAGCGCGGCGTCAATGAAGCCCTCGAATCCGGCGTTGGCGAAATCGCGTCGGTGGTCTCGGCCACGGAAGAGCACAGCCAGGCCAACGCCCATCGCTCGCGCGAATCCGCGATCGCCAATGTCAGGCGGCTCTGCGAGATGCGCGATGCCAGCTCCCACAAGCCGCTCGTGAATGCCGCGATCTCGATGGCGCTGGGCTGCTCGATCACCGGTGCGGTTGATCCGGCCGAGGTCTTGCGGCTGGTCGACAAATGCCTTGAGGCCGGCGTCGATTTCGTCGCGATCGCCGACACCGTCGGCTACGCGGGCCCGAAGCAGGTCGCCGAGCTGTCGCGCGCCGCGGTCAAGCTCGCAGGACAAAAGCCGATCTGCATCCACCTCCACGACACCCGCGGCATGGGCATCGCCAACGCCGCGGCTGCACTGGACGAGGGCGTGCGCATTCTCGACGGATCGCTCGGCGGCCTCGGCGGCTGCCCCTTCGCGCCCGGCGCGACCGGCAATGTCGTGTTCGAGGATCTCGTGTTCCTGTGCGAGAGCAAGGGATTTGCGACGGGGATCGACCTGGAGAAGCTGGTCAGTGTGCGCAGGATCTTGCGCGACGAGATGCCGAACGAAACGCTGTATGGCGGCGTCGCGCGGGCGGGCCTGCCGTGCGGGACGGCGGCCTATGCGACGGACTTACTCATGCCTGTGCCCGTGCTTCCGCGCCTTCGCCGGCTTGCCTTCGCCCGTCGGAATCATCACCACGCGCCCATAGCGCACGCCGCGTTCGGCGATGATGTGGTCGGCGAAATGCCTGACCTCGTCGGCCGCGCCGCGCAGTGCCGTCATCTCCATGCAATTGTTGTCGTCGAGATGGACGTGCAGCGTCGCCAGCGCGAGGTCGTGGTGGCCGTGGAATTCCTGCACCAGGCGCTTCGAGAGATCGCGGGCGGCGTGGTCGTAGACATAGACGAGGCCGGCGACGCAGGGGCCGGTCTGCGCCGTGTCCTCTGAGGTCTGTTGCAAGCCGGCCCGCGCGAGGTCGCGGATGATCTCGGAGCGGTTCTGGTAGCCGCGCGCCGCCGCCGCGGCATCGATCTCCGCCAGTAGATCGTCCTCGATCGTGATCGTAATTCGCTGCATCAGGCCCTCTCCGCGCGTATCGCTCCTCTTACCTCGCCCCGCTTGCGGGGAGAGGTCGGAATTCAAGCCTAGCTTGAATTCCGGGTGAGGGGGAGCATCCGCGAGTCCCACTTGTAGTGAATTCGCGGAAGCAGCCCCTCACCCCAGCCCTCTCAGCGCGAGCGAAGCTCGTCGCGGCCCCGCAAGAACGAAGAGAGGGAGTACGCCCTCACAGCCGGGTCGCACGAAGCCGCAGCGCATTCCCGACCACGCTCACCGAGGACAGCGCCATCGCCGCCGCGGCGATGATCGGCGACAGCAGGACGCCGAAGGTCGGATAGAGGATGCCGGCCGCGATCGGAATGCCGGCGGCGTTGTAGATGAAGGCGAAGAACAGGTTCTGGCGGATGTTGCTCATCGTCGCCTGAGACAGTTTTCGCGCTCGCACGATGCCGGTGAGATCGCCTTTGAGCAGGGTCACGCCGGCGCTCTCCATTGCCACATCGGTGCCGGTGCCCATGGCGATGCCGACTTCGGCGGCCGCCAGTGCCGGGGCGTCGTTGACGCCGTCGCCGGCCATCGCGACGCTGCGGCCGGCCTTTTGCAGCTTTGTCACCACCGCGCTCTTCTGGTCCGGCAGCACCTCGGCCTCGACCTCGGCGATGCCGAGCCGGCGCGCCACCGCTTGCGCCGTGGTGCGGTTGTCACCGGTCAGCATGATCACCTTGATGCCCTCGGCGGCGAGGGCCTTCAGCGCCTCCGGCGTCGAGGCCTTGACCGGATCGGCGATCGCGAACAGGCCGGCGAGCCGGCCGTCGACGGCCATGTTGATGACCGTCGCGCCATCGCCGCGCAGCCGTTCGGCCTCGGTGTCGAGGGCCTTGGTGTCGATCCCGATCGACGACAGATATCGTGCGTTGCCGAGCACGATGGTCTTGCCGTCGACCTTGCCGGTCGCGCCCTTGCCTGTCGGCGAATCGAACGCCTCGACCTGGCCGAGTGTGAGCTGCTTCTCCTTGGCCGCGCGCACGATGGCGTCGGCCAGCGGATGTTCGCTGGCGCGCTCGACGCTGGCCGCCCAGCGGAGAATGTCGTCGTCGGCAAAGCCGGAAGCCGGCACGATCGCGACGACCTTGGGCTTGCCCTCGGTCAGCGTGCCGGTCTTGTCGACGACAAGCGTGTCGATCTTCTCCATCCGCTCCAGCGATTCCGCGTTCTTGATCAGGACGCCCGCCTGCGCGCCGCGGCCGACGCCAACCATGATCGACATCGGGGTCGCGAGCCCCAGCGCACAGGGGCAGGCGATGATCAGCACGCTGACGGCGGCGACCAGCCCGAAGGCCAGCCGCGGCTCCGGCCCGAACCAGGCCCAGGCCGCGAAGGCGGCGAGGGCGACGACGATGACGGCCGGCACGAACCAGCCGGCGACCTGATCGGCCAGGCGCTGGATCGGCGCGCGCGAGCGCTGCGCATCGGCGACCATCTGCACGATCTGCGACAGCAGCGTCTCCCGCCCGACCTTGTCGGCGCGCATGATGAAGCTGCCGGACTGGTTGAGCGTGCCGGCGATGACTTTTGCACCGGTTTCCTTGGTGACCGGCATGGATTCGCCCGTCACGAGCGACTCGTCGAGCGAGGAACGCCCCTCCAGGATGACGCCGTCGACCGGCACTTTCTCGCCGGGGCGAACGCGCAAATGCTCGCCGGCATGGAGCGTATCGATCTCGACCTCGTGCTCGCTGCCGTCAGCCTCGACGCGGCGCGCGGTCTTCGGGGTGAGCTGCAACAGCGCCTTGATCGCGCCCGACGTCGCATCGCGGGCGCGCAGCTCCAGCACCTGGCCGAGCAGCACCAGCACGGTGATGACGGCAGCCGCCTCGAAATAGATGGCCACCGCGCCGCCATGGCTGCGGAAGGTGTCCGGGAAGATCTGCGGCACGACCGTGCCGAGGACGCTGTAGACGTAAGCGACGCCGGTGCCCATCGCGATCAGCGTGAACATGTTGAGGTTGCGCGTCACCAATGATTGCCAGCCGCGGACGAAGAACGGCCAGCCCGCCCACAGCACCACGGGCGTGGCAAAGACGAGCTGGATCCAGTTCGAGAGTGTCTGGTCGATCCAGCTGTGCGGGCCTGCGAGATGGCCGCCCATCTCCAGCACCACGGCCGGCAGCGCCAGCACGCTGCCGATCCAGAACCGCCGCGTCATGTCGGCGAGTTCGGGATTGGGGCCGGCCTCCAGGCTCGCGACCTCCGGCTCCAGCGCCATGCCGCAGATCGGGCAGCTGCCGGGTCCGACCTGGCGGATCTGCGGGTGCATCGGGCAGGTGTAGATCGTGCCCGCCGGCATCTCCGGCTCGCTCGCCTTTTCCTTGGCGAGATACTTTGCGGGATCGGCGGCGAACTTGGTGCGGCAGCCGGCCGAGCAGAAATGGAAGGTCTCGCCGTGATGGTCGAACCGGTGCTTCGATGTCGCGGGGTCGACCGTCATGCCGCAGACGGGGTCGAGGACTTTCGTCGCGGCGTTGCCTTGGTCATGGGCGTGATGATGGGCGTGGCCGGCATGATCGCCGTGTCCGCCGCAGCATGAAGCTGCCGCAGGCTTTTCGTTCGGCGGCGTCGCCGCCTTGCTCGAACAGCCGCATCCGGTGTGACCGTCCGCGTCGTGATGATGCTTGTGCTCGGCGTCGCTCATTTCCATGCTCCGGCTTCGTGCCAGGTCTTGGCGTCAGGTCTTGCAACCCATACCCGGTAGGGGTATATAGACGGCATGCGCAAGGACATCAAGGCATCTGTCGGAAAACGTCTCGGCCGGATCGAGGGCCAGGTTCGCGGTCTGTCGAAAATGGTAGAGGAAGACCGCTACTGCATCGACATCGTGACGCAGATCTCGGCGGTGCGCGCCGCGCTGCGCCGGGTCGAGGAGGAGGTCCTGAAGGACCACGTCGCCCATTGCGTCGAGCACGCCATCACGAGCGGCGACAAGGCCGACCAGCGCGCCAAGATCGCGGAGCTGATGGCGGTGATCGGACGGGCGGAAAGATAGTTTCGTATTCGCCCGTCATTGTGAGGGGCACGGTATCTCCCCAGCGTCGTCCTGGCGAAAGCCAGGACCCATACCGCGGAATCTATCGATTGCGCTCGATGGCGGTACCGAACGACGAGTCGTCGCCAAACCTCTCCCTGGGGTAATGGGTCCTGGCTTTCGCCAGGACGACGGCGGGGTTAAGCCGCGATCTCGCGCGCCCGTCTGCGGCGCCGCGGGCGGTACATCGCCAGCTTCTTCAGCAGCGAGATATGCTCCGGGACGGTGCGTTCGACCATCTCCGCCGGCTGCGCGGCCGCAGCGCCCGCTACTTGCTCAGCCGGAATCTCATCCGGCGCCTCTTCGTCAGCCGCTTCAGGAACGAGCGGCGGCGCACTGATCGTTTCTGGAAACACACTGAATGTGCCCGCTACCTCCTCGAGCGGCTTCTGCTTGTCGGCCCAGTGCAGGGTGGTGTAGTCGAACCCGTGCACGATGGTGGGTTTGACGACTTCGAAATAGGGCGAGATGTCGAAGTCGCGGGGCATGTAGAGCGAGGAATCGCGGATGTGCAGGATCTCGCGGCGGGCGGCGCGGCTGCCGGCCTTGGTGATCTTGGGCAGGATCGGATAGCGCACGGCGTCGAACGCCTGCGCGATCAGCGCCGAGCAGATGATCTTGGTCGGATCGCCCGAGCCGATCGCGATCATGCGGCGCCGCCAGCGCTGCGGTATCGGCAGCGGAAACAGGAAGCGCATCAGGTCGACGATGTTCTTGGTGTCGTAGCCGAAGCCGATGCGGTTGATCGCATAGCGGCAGACCGTGGTGCGGTCCTCATGGGACAGCCCGACCGGGCGGCAGACCCGGGTGTGATAGGGGAAGTATTTCGACAGCGGCGCCGAGGTGACGCCTTCGCCGATATTGGCCTCGATCAGCACATGCGGCTCGCCGCTAGGCTCTTCCGCACCCTCGATCGGGCCGACATAGAGCGCGGCATGCGACCAGGTCGACTGCGTCAGGTATTTGATGATGCCGGAGATGCGGTTGTTGCCCTCGACCAGCAGCACGTCGCCGGGCTCGATGACGCCGCGCAGGTGCTCGGGGTCGCTTGGCGTGAACGGCTCATAGCCCGGCACCTCCTTCGAGAGGTACGCGGCAATCAGCTTGCCGACTGAATCTAGGACCGTCCCCATGTCGAGCTCCCCCGCGGCCTTTTCCGGCCGCCTTTTTTCCCTTCTCTATCATGGTCGAAACGTGTTGCAATTCGGTTCATCACTCTGTGAGATCAAGCACGATTGATTCACCATGATGGTTGCCGTGCAACATGAGATACGGCAAGGTTCGCTGGCTGTTCCCGTTTGCCGCAAGTCTCCGGAAACCATGACATGACAATCACGCGCCGCGGTTTCCTTTCGGCGTCGGCGGCCTTTGCCGCGATGCCGGTCCTGCGCGCAACCGCCGCACCCCCGCCGCGCGAGGCTGACATCGTCGTGATCGGCGCGGGGGCCGCCGGAATTGCCGCAGCGCGGCGCATCATGGCGGCCAATCGCAAGGTCGTGGTGGTCGAGGCGGCATCGCAGGTCGGCGGCCGCTGCATCACCGATACCACGACCTTCGACGTACCGTTCGATCGCGGTGCGCGCTGGATGCATAATCCCGAGACCAATCCGATGATCCGGCTGGCGCGCAGCGCGGGCCTCGACGTGCTGCCGGCGCCATCGGGTCAGAAGATGCGCATCGGCCGCCGCAACGCGCGCGCCGGCGAGACCGAGGAATTCCTGGCGGCGCTGGTGCGCGCCAACCGCGCCATCGACGAGGCCGCGCGTGGCAAGCTCGATACCTCCTGCGCCTCCGTGCTGCCGAAGGATCTCGGCGACTGGGCGGGCGCGGCCGAGTTCATGCTGGGCGCGAGCTTTGCCGGCAAGGACCTCAAGGAGCTTTCTGCGATTGACAAGGCGCGCGCGCAGGACCGCAATGCCGCGATCGCCTGCCGTCAGGGCCTGGGTACGCTCATCACGAAGCTGGGCGAGCAGGCGCCGGTCGCGCTGTCGACGCCGGCAAGCCGCATCAGCTGGAGCAATCGCGACGTCAGTGTGGAGACGCAGGGAGGCAAGATCGCCGCGCGTGCCGCCATCGTCACGGTCTCGACCAACGTGCTGACCGCGGGCGCGATCAAGTTCGCCCCCGATATTCCCAAGCGCACGTTGGACGCGGCGTCAAAGCTCAGCCTCGGCAGCTACGACCACATCGTGTTGCAGCTGCCGGGCAATCCGCTTGGTCTTGCGCGCGACGACATCCTCATCGAGCAGAGCAATTCGACGCGCACCGCGCTGATGTTCGCCAATATCGGCGGCTCCTCGCTGTGCTCGATCGACGTCGGCGGCTCGTTCGGCCGCGATCTGTCGGAGCAGGGCGAGAAGGCGATGGCGGCCTTCGCGAAGGAATGGATCGCAAAGCTGTTCGGCAGCGAGGCCGCGGCCATTGTGCAGAAGACCAGCGCGACGCGCTGGAATGCCTCGCCCTTCGTGATGGGCGCGATGTCGGCGTCCTCGCCCGGCGGTCAGCTCTCGCGAAAGATACTGACCGAGCCGATCGGCAATCTGTTCCTCGCCGGCGAAGCCACCCACGAGACGCTGTGGGGCACCGTCGACGGCGCCTGGGAAAGCGGCGAACGCGCCGCGGACGCAGCGCTGCGCAAGATCGGCGCGCTCAAGGACGAGCCGGCCGATGTGCCGACGCAATCGACGAAGAAGCGGCGGGCGCCGCGCCAGTAGGGGAATTGATCCAGCTGTCGTCCTGGACAAGCGCAGCGAAGCGGAGCGCAGATCCAGGACCCATTACCCCAAGAAGTAGTTTGGCGAAGACTCGGAGTGACCCGCTCGCACTACAAGCGTTGACCGGGGCAATGGGTCCTGGCTTTCGCCAGGACGACATTGGGGAGTTAGCGCAAAACCCCATCCAGCGCCGGCAGCCCAAAAATCACCGCCATCGCGATCAGCGCATAGCAGATGCCGCGAAATATTTTTTCGCTGGCGCGGCCGAACAGCGAGGCGCCGAATGCGACGCCGATGGCGTAGACCGGACCGACGATGAGCGAGAGCATTAGCGATTCGCGGCTGATCAGGCCTGTCGTCGCGTAACTGACCATCGAGAAGAAGTCCGACGCGCCGAAGAACAACAGGATGTTGGCGCGCGCGACGATCGACGGGATCGGGCGGCCGAGCCAGTAGCCGACGATCGGCGGCCCGCCGGTCTGCGCCAGCCCGCTGCAGAAGCCTGAGAGGCCGCCGATGCCGACCGAGAGCCAGGCGTGGTCCTCGCCGCGATAGCGCCAGCCCGACAGCAGCAGCAGCAATAGCGCGGCGACGAAGCTGGAGATGATCCAGCGCGTGGTGACGGGCTCGAGCACGCTGAGAAAATAGGTGCCTATGGGCACGCCGATCAGCGCGCCGAGCACGATCACGGCCGTGGCCTTGCGGTCGGCCTTGCGCCACGCGTCGGGCAGCAGCGGCAGCGCTGCGACGAAATCGATCACGAGCAGCAGGGCGGCAACGAGCCGCGGCGCCGCGAAGCTGCTCGCCAGCGGCATGAAGATCAGCGCCGAGCCGAAGCCGGAGAAGCCGCGCGCGGTACCCGAGACGAAAGCGACGGCGCAGAGCGCCATCGCAATGGTGAGGCTGACGTCCTTCGGGAGGAAGTCCGTGAGACTCATGCTTTATTTCTGGAGCATGATGTTGTCCGAAAACCGCTTCACACTTTTCGGCATCATGCTCTCAGCGTACCGCCGGTCTTCTTCGTCACCTCCGCCACGACCTTCGCGGCGACGGCCTCGATCTCCTGGTCGGTCAGGGTCTTCTCGCGCGGCTGGATCGTCACCGCGATCGCGATCGACTTCTTGCCGTCATCGATGCCCTTGCCCTCGTAGACGTCGAACACGTTGACGCCGGTGATCAGCTTCTTGTCGACGCCTTGCGCGGCGCGCACGATGTCGCCGGCCTTCACGGTGCGGTCGACGATGAAGGCGAAGTCGCGCGACACCGGCTGGAAGGCCGACAGCTCGATCAAGGGCTTGGCGCGGGTCGGCCTCTTCTTGGCCTCGGGGACGCGGTCGAGGATGACCTCGAACACCATCAGCGGACCGTCGGCGCCGAGCGCTTCCAGCGCGCGCGGATGCATCTCGCCGAAATAACCGAGGACGTTCTGCGGGCCGATCTGGATCGTGCCGGAACGCCCCGGATGCAGCCAGCCGGGACCGCCGGCGACGATCTGGAGCGCCTGCATCGGCGCGCCGGCAGCGGCCAGCACCGCCAGCGCATCGGCCTTGGCGTCGAACAGGTCAGCCTGCACCGAGCCCGACCAGTGCCGTCCGAGACCCTCGGACGAGGCAAAGCCGCGGCGCACGCCGCTCGCCGCCATGAACTGATCCTGCGGGCGATCGCCCTTGAACACCTGGCCGACCTCGAACAGCGCGACATCGCCGAAGCCGCGATCGGCATTGGCCTGCGCCGCCGCGATCAGGCCCGCCAGCAGAGTCGGGCGCATGTCGGAGAGATCAGATGCGATCGGGTTGGCGACTTCGAGTTCGCGCTGGCCGCCGCCGAACAGTTTTGCCGCAGACTTCGTGATGAACGACCACGTCACCGCCTCGATGATGCCACGGCTCGCGAGCGCGCGCCGCGCGCGGCGGGTGCGGAGCTGGAGCGGGGTAAGCACCGGTTTGCGCGCATCCTCGCCGCGCTCGAACGGCGTCATCGGCACCTTGTCGACGCCGTAGATGCGGACGATCTCCTCGACGATGTCGGCCTTGCCGTGCACATCGGTGCGCCACGAGGGCACCGCGACCTTCACCACGGGACCCGGGCCCGCCATCATGAAGCCGAGATGGGTCAGGATGCGCTTCATCTCCGGCTGCGGCACCTCGATGCCGGACAGGCGCTTGACCTCGGTCACCGGGAAATCGATCACGCGGTCATCGCCGAAGGCCTTGCCGACCACGACGTTCTCGGACGGCGCGCCGCCGCACATCTCCATCACCAGCTTGGTCGCGAGCTCCAGCCCCGGCACCATGAAGGCCGGATCGACGCCGCGCTCGAAGCGATAACGTGCATCGGAATTGATGCCGAGCTTGCGGCCGGTCTGGGCGATGTTGATCTCGTTCCACAGCGCGGACTCGATCAAGACATCGGTCGTGTTCTCGTCGCAGCCCGAGGCTTCGCCGCCCATGATGCCGGCGAGCGATTCGACGCCGTGCTCGTCGGCGATCACGCAGGTCGAGGAATCGAGATTATAGGTGCGGCCGTCCAGCGCGAGCAGCGTCTCGCCGTCGCGGGCGCGGCGCACCACGAGATTGCCCTTCACCTTCCTGGCGTCGAACACGTGCAGCGGGCGCGCGCGGTCGTAGGTCATGAAGTTGGTGATGTCGACCAGCGCGTTGATCGGACGCAGCCCGATCGCGGTCAGCCGCTTCTGCAGCCATTCCGGCGACGGGCCGTTCTTGACGCCGCGCACGAGGCGGAGCGCGAAGCCCGGACAGAGCGTGGCGTCCTCGACCGTGACCTTCACGGGACACGGGAATTCGCCCTTGACCGGCTTGATGGTCGGGTCCTTGAACTTGCCCATGTCGGCGGCGGCGAGGTCGCGCGCGATGCCGTGCACGCCGGTGCAGTCCTGCCGGTTCGGCGTCAAATTGATCTCGACCACGGGATCGCCGAGCGCGGCCCATTCGGCGTAAGCAGCGCCGATCGGCGCGTCCGCCGGCAATTCCATGATGCCGTCATGGTCATTCGAGATCTGGAGCTCGGCCGCCGAGCACAGCATGCCGCGGCTCTCGACGCCGCGGATGGTGCCGACGCCCAGCGTGATGTCCTTGCCCGGAATGTAGGTGCCGGGGGCCGAGAACACGCTGACGAGACCCGCGCGCGCATTCGGCGCGCCGCACACGACCTGCACCGGCGCGCCACCGTCGCCGGTGTCCACCATGCAGACGCGCAGGCGATCGGCATTCGGATGCTGCTCGGCCGAGATCACCTTCGCGATGGTGAAAGGCTTCAGCGCCTTCGCCTTGTCCTCGATGTTCTCGACCTCGAGCCCGATCATGGTGAGCTTGTCGGCGAGCCTGTCCAGCGGCTCGTCGGTCTCGAGATGATCCTTCAGCCAGGAGAGGGTGAATTTCACGAGCTCAGCCCTCCCGCGAGAGTCGGCACTTCGAGCGGCTTGAAGCCGTAATGGGACAGCCAGCGGACGTCGCTGTCGAACAGCTGGCGCAGGTCGGCGATGCCGTATTTCAGCATGGCGATGCGGTCGATGCCCATGCCCCAGGCGAAGCCCTGGTATTCGTCGGGATCGATGCCGCAGGCGCGCAGCACGTTCGGGTGCACCATGCCGCAGCCGAGAATCTCCAGCCAGTCCTCACCCTCGCCGAAGCGGATCTCGCCCTTGTCGCGGCGGCACTGGATGTCGACTTCCAGCGACGGCTCGGTGAACGGGAAGAACGACGGACGGAAGCGCATGTTGATGTGGTCGACCTCGAAGAACGCCTTGCAGAACTCGTGCAGGATCCATTTGAGGTGGCCGAGATGCGAGTGCTTGTCGATGACGAGCCCTTCGACCTGGTGGAATTGCGGCGTGTGGGTCGCATCCGAATCGATGCGGTAGGTGCGGCCCGGGCAGATCACGCGGATCGGCGGCTTCTGGCTCAGCATCGTGCGCACCTGCACCGGCGAGGTGTGGGTCCGCAGCAGCATGCGCGAGCCGTCCTCCTTCGGATGGAAGAAAAAGGTGTCGTGCATCTCGCGCGCGGGATGGCCTTCCGGGAAGTTCAGCTTGGTGAAGTTGTAGTCGTCGGTCTCGATGTCGGGACCTTCGGCGACGGAGAAGCCCATGTCGGCGAAGATCGTGGTCAGCTCGTCCCAGACCTGGCTCAGCGGATGGATGCGGCCGGCATCGGTCGGCGCCTCGCGCAGCGGCAGCGTCACGTCGATGGTTTCGGACGCCAGCCGCGCATCGAGCGCCGCCGACTTCAAGACGTCGCGCTTTGCCGCGAGCGCCTCGGTGACCCTGTCCTTGGCCTGGTTGATCGCGGCGCCCTGCGTCTTGCGCTCGTCCGGCGACATCTTGCCGAGCGTGGCAAGCAGAGCGGAAATCGAACCCTTCTTGCCGAGGGCTGCGACGCGCACCGCTTCGAGGGCGGCTTCGTCGCCGGCGGCGGCGACCTGATCGAGGATGGATGTTTCGAGCGTTGCGAGGTCGGACACAGTCAAATCCTTGCTGCTAAATTCGGCTGGGTTGTCGCCGCCGGAAGGCCGTAACGTCAAGCGAAAAGCCGGTCATTTCGGGCTGAAGAACGGCTGGGTTGAACCTCGCGCGGGGCGCCGGCACCAAGGGGGATACGAGGAGAATTCGTGATGCTCTCAAGGTCCTGCCTGGCCATTCTGGCCGTCGTTCTATCGGTTGCCGGCACCCCGGCACGCGCCATGGTCTGCATGGAGAAGTCCATGACGCTGGACGAGGTCGTCGACACCATCAACGCCCAGAAGGGCTGCGAAAGCGCGATGAAGGTGTTTCAGGATTGCCAACTGACCGCGAGCGGCGATGTCCAGCTCGGCGCTGCCGTCGAGAAGAAATGCGAGGCGGACTTCATGCCCGGCCTCAACGCTGCGCTGAAACAGGCCTATCAACGCGAGATGCGCGTCTGCGACCGAAAGTACCGGAATAAATCCGGCACCATGTATCTATCGTTTGCGGCATTCTGCCGGGCGGAGGTCGCCCAGCGTTACTCGCAACGCGCGCTGCAGGCTGCGGGCCCCAAGAACCGCTAGTCAAGAACCGTTAGTCAAGAATCGTTAGGCCCGCGCGCGAGTGACCTCAGGCCGCGAGCGCGGCCTTGGCCTTCTCGGCGATCGCCTGAAACGACGCGGGCTCGTTGATCGCGAGATCCGACAGCACCTTGCGGTCCACGGTGATGCCCGACTTGGCGAGACCGTCGATAAATCGGCTGTAGGTCAGGCCGAACGGACGCACAGCGGCGTTGAGGCGCTGGATCCAGAGCGCGCGGAACGTCCGCTTCTTGCGCTTGCGGTCGCGGAAGGCGTACTGCTGGGCCTTCTCCACGGCCGGCTTGGCGGCGCGGATGGTGTTCTTGCGGCGGCCGTAGAAGCCCTTGGCGGCCTTGTAGACTTTCTTGTGCTTGGCGTGGGCGGTCACACCGCGTTTGACGCGAGACATGACAAAAATCCTTCAGAGATGACTTGGTTTTCGGATCGCCGCGGAAGGCGCGGCTGCGGTGGCAGTGATCGTGGACGCGATCAGGCGTTCGGCAAGAAGTACTTCTTGACGTTGTCGCCGTCGGTCTTGAACAGCACGCGGGTGCCGCGAAGCTGACGGATCTGCTTCTTCGTCCGCTTGATCATGCCGTGACGCTTGCCGCGCTGGGCGTGCATCACTTTGCCGGTGGCAGTCACCTTGAAGCGCTTTTTAGCGCCCGATTTGGTCTTCAGCTTGGGCATTTGGCTCTCCTAATGGCCACAGAAATCCGCCCGCGAAGGCGGCTGGCCGTCAAAAATGCTCGTTAGAGCGTTGATTGTGCTCAGGTTTCTACGAACAAGCGCGAAACCCGCACGAAACACCGCCACGGCAGCCCTTAATCAGCCGGGCGATGAAGGCTGGGCTTATGCCAGAGCGGGAGCCGATTGGCAACGATGAACCGCCGAAACCCGCCCGCCGACTATCCGGAATTGCTATCCTCATGTCCAAGCCGTGTCGCCTGGAGCAGGACCAAAATGGCCCATTTCTCGCAATTAATCCCGCAATTTGCCCCGCAGTTTACCCGCCCGCGCCGCCTGGCGCTGCTTGCCGTGCTCGCCGCCGCTGCGCTGCCGTCCACCGCCGATGCCCGCGCCGGCGGCTATGACGGCATCTGGAACGTCACCTTCGCCACCACCCGTGGCAATTGCAGCTCGGGCTACAGCGTCCCCTTCACCGTGACCGGCGGCCGCGTCTCGTCAGCCGGCGGCGGCCGGGTCTCGGGCAGGGTCAAGCGCTCCGGCATGGTGGCGGTCTATGTCTCCGTCGGCGCGTCCCATGCCAGCGGCGGCGGCCGGCTTGCCGGCGTAAACGGCGCCGGCTCGTGGCGCGGCATCATTTCCGGCGACCAGTGCAGCGGCACCTGGCACGCGACGCGGAGCTGACACACAAACGGCCCGCCGGAGATCCGGACGGGCCGTTAACTCTCAATCCCAAATAACTGGCGTCAGCGCGGCGCCAGCACCATGACGACCTGACGGCCTTCGAACCGCGCGTCCTGCTCGACCTTGGCGAGCTCGGCGACGTCGGTCTTGATCTTGTCCAGAAGCTTGGTGCCGATCTCCTGGTGCGCCATTTCACGGCCGCGATAGCGCAGCGTGATCTTGACCTTGTCGCCCTCTTCGAAGAACCGCTGCATCGCGCGCATCTTCACGTCGTAATCGTGATCGTCGATCATCGGGCGGAGCTTGATCTCCTTGATCTCGACGGTCTTCTGCCGCTTGCGGGCTTCGGCGGCTTTCTTCTGAGCGGAATACTTGTACTTCCCGTAGTCCATGATCTTGCAGACGGGAGGGCTGGTATTCGGCGAAATCTCGACCAGATCCATACCAGCTTCCTGGGCCATCTTGATGGCGACGACGGTCTCGACCGTGCCTTTGTTGTCACCGGTCTGATCGATCAGCTGGATCTGCGCATTGCGGATATCATCATTGATGCGCGGCCCGTCTTTGCTGGCAGCGGGCGGAGCTTTATTAGGACGGCGAATGGGTGGTTCTCCAAAGTTGTGAAAGAAGCGGCTATTTTGAAGGAAGATGCGTTTGCCGGCAAGCAAGTCGCGTACGCGAAGCGAAAAACCCTCAAATGCGAGGCATTTTGGACACGCCCCCGGGCACGCTGACCGACATAGACACCTTGCCTCTGTTCCGCAAGCGTCCCAAAGGGCCAATGCCGGTGTCCGGCGGCACCACGGAACACGCCCAGACAGCTCAAACCACACAGTCAGAGTAAACGTTCCATGACCGATGCAATTCCCGATACCGTGCTCGATTTCATCGATGTGGGCGAGGGCGCGTCCGCGCGCAGGATCGCGGTGCGCCGCCGCGCCGGAAAGGGCCCCGGCCTCGTCTGGCTCGGCGGGTTCAAGTCGGACATGCAGGGCAGCAAGGCGCTGGCGCTGGACGCCTGGGCTGGGGATCACTGCCGCGCCGCGGTCCGGTTCGACTATTCCGGCCACGGCGAATCGGGCGGCGATTTCGCCGACGGAACCATCGGGCGCTGGCTGGAGGAGAGCGTCGCGGTGTTCGAGCGGTTCTGCGACGGCCCGCAGATCCTGATCGGCTCCTCCATGGGCGGCTGGATGGCGCTGCTGCTCGCGCGCGAGATCAGGAAGCGCCAGGAGAACCGGCAAGAGAACCAACAGGAGAACCAGCAAGAGAGCGCGTCGCTCGCCGGCCTCGTGCTGATCGCGCCGGCGCCCGACTTCACCGAGGAGCTGATGTGGAAGAATTTTCCGGCTGCGGTGAAGAAGGAGATCGAGACCAAGGGCGTCTGGCTGCGGCCGTCCGAGTATGGCGACGGCTCGCCCTATCCGATCACGCGGAATCTGATCGAGGAGGGCCGCAACCATCTCGTGCTCGGCGGCGCCATCGATCTCGGCTGTCCCGTCCGCATCCTGCAAGGCGCACAGGACCCTGATGTGCCCTGGCAGCACGCCTTCGCGCTGACGCACCGTCTGCCGGCCGACGACGTCGTGCTGACCCTGATCCAGGATGGCGACCACCGCCTCTCGCGCCCGCAGGACATCGCGCGCATTCTTGCCGCGGTGGCCGAGATCGGGTGACGTGATTTTCTTCCTTCCCCCCTTGTGGGGGAAGGTGGCATAGGCGGCCTTCGGCCGCCGTTCTTAAAAACGCCGATGCTTCGCATCGGCTACGGCGCCGGATGAGGGGTTTTCTCCGCATACTCGAATGCGAGTTGGATTTGCGGAAGCAACCCCTCACCCGCCTCAATCGCGCAAAGCGCGATTGATCCACCCTCTCCCACAAGGGGAGAGGGGAAGAAGAAACTCTGGGAGGCAAATACGATGACCACCACCGCCATGCTGCGCGCCTTCTGCGACGCTGTCGAACAGCGCAACGGCCGCGCGTTTGCCGATCTCTTCACCGAGGACGGCGTCTATCACGATGTCTTCTACGGCGCATTCGCAGGCCGCGAGAAGATCGACGCCATGATCGATGACTGGTTCTATCGCACGGCGACCGACTTTCGCTGGGACATGCATGATCCTGTAACCGACGGCACCACGCTCTATGCGCGCTACACTTTCAGCTATCGTTCCACCTTGCCGGAAGCGAACGGCGCGCGGGCGATGTTCGAAGGTGTCGCGATCATGACGCTGAAGGGCGGCAGGATCGCGAGCTATCACGAGGTCGCTAACACCGCACCGGCGTTTGTCGATTTGAAGTTCGCGCCTGAAAGAATTGCGAAGATCGTCGCCAGGCAGGGCGCGGAGCTGAAGGCGCGGCCGGAGATGAAGCGGCATCTGGCGTAGGCGCGACTCTCTCCTCTCGTCATTCCGGGGCGCGCCACTTGGCGCGAGCCCGGAATCCATTTCGCCTCTCGGCCTGCGGCTCGATGGATTCCGGGTCTGCGCCTGACGGCGCATTCCGGAATGACAAAGTCGAGAGACCTCGTATCTCTACCGCTTCGACGGATTCGCCATCGGCTTGCGCTGCGCCAGCGCGGCGACGGTGGCCGTGCCGATCGGGCCCTGTTCGTCGTAGAGCCAGCATTCGCCGATCGCGACACCGTCGGTGGCCTGGTGGTTCACCACGTCGAAGCCGATCCAGTTCGTCACCGGCAGGCGGTGCAGATAGATCGTCACGTCGCTGTTGATGTAGCCGAGCCCCTTGTCGCCGGCGTTCGCAAACGGGCTCGCGAAATCGGCGCCAACAGCGACATGCACGAACGGCGTCATCGGCACGCCGGCAACGAGCTCGCGCACCTCGCTCATCCAGAGCCGGCGCGGACCGAGCGAGCCCATATGGCCGACGATCGGCCGCGTCGTCCATTTGCCGTGCATGCCAAGCCTGGGATCGGTCGGCTTTGGAATGTCGGCCGGTTTCGGCACGTCCCAGTTCGGCGGCGACCAGACATTGCCATCAGGGTTCTGCGTCTTGCGCAGCAGCTGACAGGAGGCGCGCGCCATGCCGACGCCGCCGGAGACAAATTCCGCCTCGACCACGCGGATGCGCAGGCCGTCACGCACGAGCCGCGTCGTCACTTCGATCGGCTTGTCGATCGTCGGCAGCCGAAACATGTCGACGGTCAGCCGCGCCGGCACGAATTCAGGGCCGGAATGGCGTTCCTCGATGGCAAAGCCGAGCAGGCCGACGATGACGCGTCCGTGCAGCGATTTCGGATCCCACGGGCCATTGGCGACTTCCGTCGGATGGAATGTATCGCCGTCGCGGGTGAAGAAAGGCATGTCTGTCATGACGCGCGACCTTGAAGGAACTCGCGGGGAAATCAAGGGCGCCCGTTCTCCTCGTTCTCCGCTGTCATCGCCCGCGAAGGCGGGCGATCCAGTACTCCGAGACGGTTGTGGTTCAATCGATAGGCCTCGGCGTACTGGATGCCCCCGCCTTCGCGGGGCATGACACCGAGAATTAGGTGGCGAGGTCCCACTCCTCACGCACGCCTTCGTCGTGCTCGTTGCCCATCGCGACGGATCTCATCGCCTCAAACGCATCCCGCGCCACCAACTGCGCCAGCGCCCATACCGCGGCTCCGCGCACCAATGCGCTCTCATCCCCCAGCAATCGCTGCGCCTCCTCCGCGAGTGCCGCTTCTCCCGAGTTGCCGATCGCGATCAGCACGTTGCGCAAGAAGCGATCGCGGCCGATGCGCTTGACCGGCGACTTCGTGAACAGTGCACGAAACGCCGCATCATCGAGCCGCGCCAGTTCGGCGAGGCCAGGCGCACGCAATTCGTCGCGCGCGGCGAGCTTGGTCTCGCGTCCCGCTTGCGCAAACTTGTTCCAGGGGCAGGCGGCAAGGCAATCGTCGCAGCCATAGATGCGGTTGCCGATGGCTTTGCGAAATTCGCGCGGGATCGGTCCCTTGTTCTCGATGGTGAGATACGAGATGCAGCGGCGCGCATCGAGCTTGTATGGCGCGGGGAACGCCGCGGTCGGGCAGATGTCGAGACAGGCTTGGCACGAGCCGCAATGATCGATCTCGGCAGCGTCGCGCGGCAAGTCGAGCGTGGTGTAGATCGCGCCGAGGAACAGCCAGGAGCCGAACTCGCGCGAGACGAGATTGGTGTGCTTGCCCTGCCAGCCCAGATGCGCGGCCTGCGCCAGCGGCTTTTCCATCACCGCGGCGGTGTCGACGAACACCTTCACTTCCGACGGTGCGGCCGCGACCAGCCAGCGCGCAAGCGCCTTCAGGCGCTTCTTGACCAGATCGTGATAGTCGTCTCCTTGCGCATAGACCGAGATCGCCGCGCGCGTGCGCTGCTCGAGGATCGCGAGGGGATCGGCGTCGGGCCCGTAATTGACGCCGAGCATGATGACGCTGCGCACGTCCTGCCATAGCCCGCGCGGATCGACGCGGCGCTCCGGCTGTGCCGCGAGCCAGTCCATGTCGCCATGGCCGCCCGAGGCGATGAACTCGAGGAAATGCTTTCCGGCCGTCTCGATCGTGCCGGGCTCGGTCACGCCGATGCAGTCGAAGCCGAGCGCCTTTGCCTCGGTCGTCAACTTCGCCTTCAGTTCAGACAGATCGGCAGAGCTCAGAAATCCAGGTCCACATAGGTCCGCGACGCCGGCACGCCGGCGAGCCATTCGCTCAGCAGCGGGCGGAACGACGGGCGGGATTTCACCCGCGCGTACCACGCCTTTGCCGCGTCGTCCTCGCTCCATGGCACGTCGCCCAGATAGTCGATCGCCGAAAGATGCGCCGCGGCGGCGAGATCCGCGTAGGTGAGCCGGTCTCCGGCGAGGAAGTTACGCGTCTGCGCCAGCCAGCCGATATAAGCCAGATGATAGCGCACATTCGCCTTGGCGGCGCGCATCACGTCGGCCGAGGGCGCACCGCCGCCGTTCTCCTCGCTCATGAAGCGCTTGTAGATGCGCTCGGTGACGAGCGGGTGGGAGACCTCCTCGAAGAACTTCTCGTTGAACCAGGCCATCAGCCGGCGCACCTCGACGCGTTCGGGAAGCGTCTCCGGCATCAGGCGCTTGGGTCCCATCCCCGCGCCATAGGCCTCGTCGACATATTCGGCGATGATCGCCGCGCCCGGTATCGGTGGCTGTTCCTCGTCCACCAGGACCGGCGTGGTGCCGGCGGCATTGAGCAGCAGGAATGCCTCGCGCCGTTCCCAGCTGCGCTCTTCGACCAGCTTGAGGTCGAGCCCGTATTCGCCCGCGATCAAGCGGATGAAGCGCGAATGCGGACAGAACGGATGATGAAACAGCGTAAACATGAAGCCTTTGACTATTTGATGGTGCTTAAGAATCCATCAATGTTTGTGCGGCGCCACACTAGTCCTTCAAAACCGCGAAGCAAGAGCGTGATGTCGTATTTTGCGATTGCAGCATGGAGGCGAATAGGCGAGAAGAACCCCGCTTTTCCAGCGGAAATGGACCGTAAATATGTCAGATGTAATACGGGCAGTGATCCTCGGCATCATCGAGGGTGTGACCGAGTTCCTTCCCGTTTCTTCGACCGGCCACCTCCTGCTTGCGGAGCGCTTCTTCCATCTCGGCGAAGGCGCCTTCTGGGATTCGTTTACGGTTCTGATCCAGCTCGGTGCGATCCTCGCGATCGTCGGGCTGTACTTCAAGAAGCTGTGGGACGTCGTGATCGGCTTCTTCACGGGCGACACCTATTCGCGCCGTTTCGTGATCGGCGTGCTGGTGGCGTTCCTGCCGGCTGTCGTGGTCGGCCTCGTCGCCGGCAAGTACATCAAGAGTGTGCTGTTCAACCCGTGGGTCGTGTGCTTCACGCTGATCGTCGGCGGCGCCATCCTGCTCTGGGTCGACAAGCTCGACCTCAAGCCGCGCGAGCATGACGCCACCCGGTTTCCGCTGCTGATGTATCTCTATATCGGCATCGCGCAGTGCGTGGCGATGATCCCGGGCGTATCGCGCTCCGGCGCCAGCATCGTCGCCGCCATGCTGCTGGGCGCGGACAAGCGCGCGGCGGCGGAGTTCTCGTTCTTCCTCGCGATCCCCACCATGATCGGCGCGTTCGCCTACGACTTCTACAAGAACCGCTCCGAGATGACGATGGACCACATGGGCATCGTCGCGATCGGCTTCGTGGTGTCGTTCATCACCGCGGTCATCGTGGTGAAGACGTTTTTGACATACGTCACCCGCCACGGCTTCGTGGTGTTCGCCTGGTGGCGCGTCATCGTCGGCACGCTCGGCCTGATCGCGCTGGCGTTGGGGCGATAACTCTCGAAAGCTTGCTGACGCGCCGGTCCTTGCCGCAAGGACGGTGAGCTCCCTCTCCCGCTTGCGGGAGAGGGCTGGGGAGAGGGTCTCTCCGCAGAGAGACTCCCGATGACGAGAAAGCCCTCACCGGCGCGCGGGACGATGCTTCGCATCGCCCGGAACGCGCCGACCTCTCCCGCAAGCGGGAGAGGTTAACCGAGCTCGCGGCCTAAGCCGGGCTCAAATGCTCATGCGCTGGAACTGCCCGGCGGCGCGGAAGCGCCATAGATATTGCGGAGCGATCGCTTCGAGCGAATCCGCCGTGATGCCGAGGCCTTCCAGCGTCAGCCCAACCGCCTTCGCCGCATCCGACACGACATTGTCGCGCTCGAGCAGCGTGACCTGGTCGGGCGTCAACTTGAACGCGCCCGGCGCGAATTGCAGGAAGTTGGCCTGGAAGCGGGCAAGCCCAAACGGCAGCGGCACCAGCGTCGGCTTGCGAGCGGTGATCTCGAGGATGGCCTCGATGATCTCGCGCATGGTCAGCACCTCCGGCCCGCCGAGCTCGTAGGTTGCGCCCGCCTTGGCCTTGCCGTCGACCGCATCCGCGATCGCGGTGGCGACATCGCCGACATAGACCGGCTGCATCTTCGTCTCGCCGCCGATCAGCGGCAGCACCGGCGACATCCGGGCCAGCGCCGCAAAGCGGTTGGTGAACTGGTCCTCGGGGCCGAACATCACGGACGGGCGGAAGATCGTGGCCGAGGGCACCGCGGCCAAGACCGCCGCCTCGCCGGCCGCCTTGGCCTTGGCATAGCGCGAGGGCGATTCCGCGTCGGCGCCGATCGCCGAGACATGCACCAGGCGGGCCCCTAGGGCGGCCGCCGCCTTGGCGACCGTCTCGGCGCCCTTGGCCTGGACCGCGTCGAAGCTCTGTTTGCCACTCTCGGTGAGGATGCCAACCAGGTTGATCACGACATCCGAATCACGCAGCGCCGCCTCGACCGAGGCGGGGTAGCGCAGGTTGGCCTGCACCACATGGACCTGGCCGACCTTGCCGGAGGGTTGGAGGTATCCAGCCAGTTCCGGCCGCCGCACCGCGACCCGGACCCGGTAATCCCGCTTGCACAGCGCCCGGACGACATTTCGGCCCAAAAACCCCGATCCGCCGAAAACCGTGACGAGAGTTTCCAGATTCGATGCCATGGGGATCTTTTCCTGAGGGAGAGTGCGCCTGACGAGGCTTGTATCGAGCCGGTTTGCGATGCGCAATCCGCAAGCCGAAACATGGCTCAAGCATGAATTGACAACGGCGTCACCGAACCGTAGTAACCGCCTCCGTGCCCCAAACGGCATGCCCAGGTGGTGGAATTGGTAGACGCGCTGGCTTCAGGTGCCAGTGGCTTAACGGCCGTGAAGGTTCGAGTCCTTTCCTGGGCACCATTTTGCGGGATGTGGACCCAAAATGGGGCCGCTCCCGGTCTGCGTCGCCGTCGCGAAGATCCCTAGCGGGACAAATCCGCCCGCCCTCACACCACCCTTCTCCCCGCCCTCTCCGCCACCGCCTTCTGCACAAAATACATCGCGACCAGCGACACCATCGCCGATGCGACGACGACGTAGCCGATCCGGTCGAAATGGATCAGCGAGCCGTCCGGCGCTTGCGCGATGATCGCGCCGGCGAGCATCGAACCGAGGCCGCCGGAGAACTGCTGGAGTGAGGCGCTGATCGCGCTGAACGAGCCGCGCTGGCTGGGGTCGGGGATCGCCGACATCAGCGCCTGCGACGGGATCATGCGCGAGAAGATGCCGACGAACATCAGGACGTTGACGAGGATCGCGGTCGCGAGCGAGACGTGGCCGAGATGGGTGTAGATCAGCACCATGATGACAGACACCACGCTGCCGAAGACAAACGTCGGATATTTGCCGAACGCGTCGCTCGCCCTGCCGACCAGCGGCCCCGTGACGATGCTGAACAGGCCGGAGACGAGATAGATCGTCGGCAAATGCAGCATGTCGATGCCGAGATTGTTCACGGTGTAGAACGGCATCAGCATGTACCCGCCCGTCGCCAGCAATGTCGTGACCGCGAAGGCCAGCGTGTAGCGCTTCTGTGCGACCGTCGCGATCAGATGGTGGAATGGGTTCCTGTCCTGCTTCAGCCGCAGATGCGCGTCGACCGGCTCCATGGCGAAGGCGATGATGGCGATCGCCGCGATCGACAGGCCGACGATCGCGGCGAAGCAGACATGCCAGTTCCAGTGATTGGCGAGAAACAGCCCGGCGGGAATGCCGAGCACCTGGCTCGCGGCGAACGCCGTCTGGACGAATCCCATCACGCGGCCGCGCAAATGCAGCGGGAACAGGTCGGTGATGATGGCCAGCACGACCGAGCCGATCACGCCGCCGAACAATCCGGTCACGATCCTGCCGAGCAGCAGCACATGGTAGGTCTGCGCCATTGCGCAGAGCAGGGTGCCGAGCGTGAAGCCGACATAGAAGAACAGCAGCAGGCGCTTGCGGTCGAAGCGGTCGGCAAAGCCGGCGGCCAAGATACCCGACAGTCCCGCGCTGAATGCGTAGGCCGACACCGCGACGCCGAATTGGGTGGCCGTGATGTCGAGCGCGGGCATCAGGATGGCGCCGAGCGGCGACATGATGATGAAATCGAGGATGATCGTGAACTGCGTGAACGCGAGCAGCGCGATGAGGAGCGCCTGGTAGCGCGAAAAGCCGCGCTGGCGGTCCTGTTGATCGTCGATAGGCGCAGCTAACGTCTGTTCGGTCATGACATCTCATTGGTGATGAGCGGGGCAAGGGCGCGGGGGATCGGCAACAGATGGGGTGGGTGGGGACGATTTTCACGGGGCGCATGACGCAAGTTGTGCCGGACCATGAAGCTCGCGCCGGGTTGTGGGATCCATGCAACAGCCCGGGGGCCGGAAGCCCTCCATCTCCGCTCGCAACCTTGATCGCGTGCCACGCACCTGCCGCCAGCTGCATGGCGGTGATCTGCCCGGCCCCGTGAGGGCATGACCGCGGTTGCGCGGACGGCCCGCAATGGCTACATCGCGGGCAATCCGAATTAGCCTATTGTGCCGACAGACCGATTCGACCCGAGGTTTTGAAACGCCATGACCGTACGCCTGCACCGCGGCGACCTGCCCGACCTGTCCCGCTACACCGGAGCGGTGGCGATCGACACCGAGACCATGGGGCTGAACCCGCACCGCGACCGGCTCTGCGTGGTGCAGCTCTCGCCCGGCGACGGCAGTGCCGACGTCGTGCAGATCCCCAAGGGCCACACCGACGCGCCGAACCTGAAGGCGCTCTTGGCCAATCCCGCAATCACCAAGATCTTCCACTTCGCGCGGTTCGACGTCGCGGTGCTGTACCAGAGCTTCGGCGTTATGACCGGGCCGATCTATTGCACCAAGATCGCCTCCCGCCTGACCCGCACCTATACCGACCGCCACGGCCTCAAGGACCTCGTGCGCGAGGTGCTCAATGTCGACCTCTCCAAGCAGCAGCAATCCAGCGACTGGGGCTCCGACAGCCTGACCGAGCCGCAGCTCGCCTATGCCGCCTCCGACGTGCTGCACCTGCACGCCTTGCGCGAGCGGCTCGACGCCATGCTGGTGCGGGAAGGCCGCACGGGGCTGGCCAAGGCCTGCTTCGACTTCCTGCCGACCCGCGCCTTGCTCGACCTCCAGGGCTGGGCGGAAGAGGACATTTTCGCGCATTCCTGACACCTCGACGGGCGGCTAGGTTGGGCCAATCGCCCCGTTTCGGACACTTTCGTATCGGCCTGTCCGAGGCTGCATATTCAGGCGGCGCCGGGTACAATGGCGCGCACTTGACCGGACCAGGCGAGCGACACCTCAGGAGCCCAGGTGAATTCGGCCCAGAATCCCACCTACGACGCCGCGCTTGCGGCGAAGTTTGCCAGCGCGGCGCGCCACAGCCGCCTGGTGCGGATTCTGCGCGTCGCGGTCCCGGGCGCGGTGCTGTTGTCCCTGGCCGCCATCGTCGGCGTCTCGATCTTCAATCCATTTCGCATGCTGTTGCCGAAGCTGCCGCTCGATTCCGGAAACCTGGTGGTATCGGGCACCAAGATCACGATGGAATCGCCGCACCTCGCCGGCTACACGCCGGACCGGCGGCCGTACGAGCTCTGGGCCAAGACCGCGACGCAGGACATCACCGACCCCGACCATGTCGATCTCTCGGACCTTCGCGCAAAGGTCCTGATGGAAGATCAATCGACCCTGTTCCTTGATGCCCGCACCGGCCGCTTCGACAACAAGCAGCAGCAGCTCGACCTGCACAAGGACATCTTCCTGCGCACCTCGACCGGCTATGAGGCGCGGCTGAACTCGGCCTTCGTCGACATGGGCAAGGGCACGGTCTCGTCGGACGAACGTGTCGACGTCAAGCTGACCAACGGCACGCTGACCGCGGATCGGCTGCGCATCACGGAAGGCGGCGATCTCATCCGCTTCGAGGGCAATGTGGTGATGCATCTGGACAAGCTGGATGACCCCGCCGCTGCTCAGCCCGCGCCGGCCGAGCCGACGCCGCCGGTGAAGACACGTACGCCGCAGAACAAGTCCGCCAATTCAAAGTGATTTTCATGATCAGGTTTTTCCCGCGCAACGACAGCAAACGGTGCGCCGCCATCGGTGCGGCCGCGCTAGCCGCCACTGTCGCGCTGATGGCAACGGGCGCGGCGGTCGCACAGAGCACGATGCAAGGCGTGCCGAATGCGATGCAGGGCTTCTCGCAGAACCGCGATCAGCCGATCCAGATCGAGGCCGCTTCGCTCGAGATGCGCGACAAGAAGAAGGAGGCGACCTTCGCCGGCAACGTGAAGGTCATCCAGGGCGACACCACCATGACCTCGAAGACGCTGGTGGTGTTCTACGAATCCGGCGGCGACAAGCCGGCGACGCCGCAGCCCGCGGCGAAGGGGGCCAAGGCGGCCCCGATGCAGTCGGCGACGCCGGGCCCGGGCGGCAGTTCCTCGATCAAGCGGCTGGAGGCGCGCGGCAATGTCGTGGTCACCCAGAAGGAC
This sequence comes from Bradyrhizobium sp. YCK136, assembly GCF_044570075.1. NCBI lineage: Bacteria > Pseudomonadati > Pseudomonadota > Alphaproteobacteria > Hyphomicrobiales > Nitrobacteraceae > Bradyrhizobium > Bradyrhizobium sp. YCK136. The sequence continues at coordinate 9,709,079 of NZ_CP172424.1, read as the reverse complement.
CAGGTGGTCACAGGCGACACCGCCGTGTTCGACACCAAGACCAACCTCATCACCATGCTCGGCGGCACGGGTCAGGTGGTCCTGACGCAGTGCAAGAACGTGCTACAGGGCGACCGATTGGTGGTCGACATGACCACAGGCGTCTCGCGGGTGGAGTCGGACAGCGGCAAGGTACGGGGCCTGTTCGACCAGAACAGCAAGTGCGGAACGCAGGCGGGCCCTGGCTCAGGTCCAGCCCTGCAATTGCCCGGCGCAACTAAACCGAAGTAAATTCAACAGCTTGTGTCGGGCGCTCCCGATCCGAGGTTGAAGCTTGCCCGGCGAGACTGTATCTAGCGCGCAGGGCTTTCGAAGCGGGGTCCTCCGCTTACCGGGCGTGTTTCACTGGGCATGAGACATCCCTTCACCCATGCTGCGTCGGCGAATCGTAACGCCGCTGCGGCAGATCGCGCGAAGACCGCGCAAAAAACTGCGCGAGGCTAGAAGGCGGGGATGGTCGATCTTTTCAGCATGTTCCGTCGGCGCCCCGCCAAGCGCGGCCGGCCAGGATTTGCGCGTCAGGACATCACCGCGCTCGGTGACAGCGTCGGCGGGCTGGTGGCGAGCCCCGTGCGCGACGCGCCGCCGATCGCCCGGGACCAGCCGATGCACGCGCCCGACCACTTTCAGGCCGATTATCAAACCGAGCCGCCGCGGGCGCAGGCGGTCCACCCGGTCAGGGCCGCCGCCAGGCCGAACGGCGCCGGCGGGCCGCAGCTTCTGAAGCGGCCGGGCTTCCTGGCTGTGCATAGCGTGGAAAAGGCCTTCGGCAGCCGCCAGGTGGTGCGCGGCGTCAGCATCTATGTGCGCCGGGGCGAAGCGGTCGGCCTGCTCGGCCCGAACGGCGCCGGCAAGACCACCGTGTTCTACATGATTACCGGCCTGATCAAGGCCGATCGCGGCGCGATCGAGCTCGACGGCCACGACGTCACCAAGCTGCCGATGTATCAGCGCGCGCGGCTCGGCATCGGCTATCTGCCGCAGGAAGCCTCGATCTTCCGCGGCCTCACCGTCGAGCAGAACATCCGCGCCGTGCTCGAAGTGGTCGAGCCTTCGCGCAAGAAGCGTGAGCAGCAGCTCGACTCGCTGCTCGACGAATTCAACATCACGCGCCTGCGCAAATCACCGTCGATCGCGTTGTCCGGCGGCGAGCGGCGCCGCGTCGAGATCGCGCGCGCGCTGGCGACGCGTCCGAACTACATGCTGCTCGACGAGCCCTTCGCCGGCATCGATCCGATCGCGGTCGGCGACATCCAGGATCTCGTCCGCCATCTCACCAATCGCGGCATCGGCGTGCTCATCACCGACCACAATGTGCGCGAGACGCTCGGCCTCACCGACCGTGCCTATATCGTCTATGCCGGGGAAATCTTGACCGAGGGCAGCCCGGATGAGATCGTCGCCGATCCGGATGTTCGCCGCCTTTACCTTGGCGAGGAATTCCGCCTCTAGCCTGTTTTTGCGCTACGTCAAGACGTGTACATCGGGCTCAGACTAGGATAAGCAAAAATCGGACCAACTTTTGGGATCGGTTCTTGCTTCATGGCGCTCACGCAGAGATTAGAGTTCCGGCAATCGCAGTCGCTGGTCATGACGCCGCAGCTGATGCAGGCGATCAAGCTGCTGCAATTGTCCAATCTCGATCTCACGACCTTCGTGGAAGAGGAACTCGAGCGTAATCCGCTGCTGGAGCGGGCCAATGACGAGGCCTCCGGCGGCGAAGCCCCGGCCGAGGCCGGCCAGTTCAGCGATTCCGACGGCGGCCATAACGACGAGCCGGGCGGGGGTCCGGGCGAGGCGTTCGAGCCGGGCCAGGAAGAATGGATGAGCAAGAATCTCGGCACCCGCGCCGAGATCGAGCAGACCCTGGACACGGGCCTGGACAACGTCTTCTCCGAGGAGCCGGCCGAGGCCGCGGCGCGCAACGCCCAGGACGCCGCGCCGACCACCTACACGGAGTGGGGCGGCGGCGCCTCCGGCGACGAGGACTACAATCTCGAGGCGTTCGTCGCCGCCGAGGTCACGCTCGGCGACCATCTCGCCGAGCAGCTCTCGGTCGCATTCACCGCACCCGCGCAGCGCATGATCGGCCAGTACCTGATCGATCTCGTCGACGAGGCCGGCTATCTGCCGCCGGATCTCGGCCAGGCCGCCGAGCGACTTGGCGCCTCGCAGCAGGAGGTCGAGGGCGTCCTGGCCGTGCTGCAAAAATTCGATCCGCCCGGCGTCTGCGCGCGCAATTTGAGCGAATGCCTGGCGATCCAGCTCCGCGAGCTCGACCGCTACGACCCGGCGATGCAGGCGCTGGTCGAGCATCTCGATCTCCTCGCCAAGCGCGACATCGCGGGCTTGCGCAAGGTTTGCGGCGTCGACGACGAGGACATCGCCGACATGATCGGCGAGATCCGCCGTCTCAACCCCAAGCCCGGCATGAAGTTCGGCGCGGCGCGGCTCCAGACCATGGTGCCCGATGTCTATGTCCGTCCGGGTCCGGACGGCGGCTGGCATGTCGAGCTCAACAGCGACACCTTGCCGCGCGTGCTGGTCAACCAGACCTACTATTCCGAGCTGTCGAAGAAGATCGGCAAGGACGGCGACAAGTCCTATTTCACCGACGCGCTCCAGAACGCGACCTGGCTCGTGCGCGCGCTCGACCAGCGCGCCCGCACCATCCTGAAAGTTGCAACCGAGATCGTGCGCCAGCAGGACGGCTTCTTCACCCATGGCGTCGCGCACCTGCGGCCGCTGAACCTGAAGGCCGTCGCCGACGCCATCCAGATGCATGAATCCACGGTGTCGCGCGTCACCGCCAACAAATACATGGCGACCAACCGCGGCACGTTCGAGCTGAAATATTTCTTCACCGCCTCGATCGCCTCGGCCGACGGCGGCGAGGCGCATTCGGCCGAAGCCGTGCGCCACCACATCAAGCAGCTGATCGATTCGGAAGCGCCGGCCGCGATCCTGTCGGATGATACCATCGTGGAACGGTTACGCGCCTCGGGCATTGATATTGCCCGCCGCACGGTCGCGAAGTACCGCGAAGCCATGCGCATTCCTTCCTCGGTGCAACGTCGCCGCGACAAGCAGAGCGCTCTTGGTAACGTCCTCTCTACCGCAATGTCCGATCGCTCCCGCAACCCAGAGCCGGCCTGATTGCGCTGGCGCCAAATCGCGCTACTCTCAATCTCCCATCGAGACCGATCCATGCGCGCGCATGATCCGGACCCGGAGGGCCGCGCCAGCGCCAGGTGTGCAGCGGTTGTCCGCATGGATCACGCGCAGACAAGAACCTAACCAGGTGAGGTTCACATGACTCTCCGCATTTCGGGAAAGAGCGTCAGTGTCGGCGAGGCCCTGCGCGGCCGCGTTTCCGACCGGACCGAAGAGGTCCTGCGCAAATATTTCGACGGCAATTATTCCGGCCACATCACGCTGAGCAAGGATGGCTTCGGCTTCCGGACCGATTGCGCGCTGCATCTCGATTCGGGAATTACGCTGGAGGCCGATTCGAACGCGCCGGATGCCTATGCCAGCGCCGACCAGGCGCTCGTGATGATCGAGAAGCGGCTCAAGCGCTACAAGAGCCGGCTCAAGGACCGCTCGGCCCGCAAGGCCCATGTCGCCTCCGCCGCTCTCGCGGCCATGGACGCCACCAGCTACGTGCTGGAGGCGCCGGGCGAGGGTGAGGACGAGGACGAGGTCACCGGCTACAGCCCGGTGATCATCGCCGAGGCAACCACCTCGCTGAAGCAGCTGTCGGTCAGCGAAGCCGTCATGGAACTCGACCTCAGCGGGGCACCCTGCCTGGTGTTCCAGCATGGCTCCAGCGGCCGGGTGAACATCATTTACCGCCGGGCCGACGGCAATGTGGGCTGGGTCGACCCGCCCGGAGGCAAGGCCGATGGCAAAGTGGGCGGTTAGGGCCGGATTCGGGCCCCGTACGATCCGCAGGCCTTAACAATGACCGGGGCAAAGCCGCACGCAGGAGTTGGCACCGGGATTGCGTTGGAGTAGAAGCGCCCCACATCAGGACCGGGGCTAAGTCCCCCTCCTGCTTCACCTTCTTGACGCCGGCCCGGCGTGGTTTCTCTCCAAGCTGGCCAATTCGGAACCTGACGGTTTAATTCACCTCGGAAACCCTCCATGCCGATTACCGATCTGGTCGCACCCGAGGCGATTCTCCCGGCATTGAAGGTCAACAGCAAGAAGCAGGCCTTGCAGGAGCTCGCGGCCAAGGCTGCCGAGCTGACCGGGCAGAACGAGCGCGCCGTGTTCGAGGTGCTGCTGCAGCGGGAGAAGCTCGGCACCACCGCGGTCGGCTATGGCGTCGCGATTCCCCACGGCAAGCTGCCCAAGCTGGAAAAGATCTTCGGCCTGTTCGCGCGCCTCGATCGCCCGATCGATTTCGAATCGATGGACGGCCAGCCGGTCGATCTCGTCTTCTTGCTGCTTGCCCCCGAAGGGGCCGGCGCCGATCATCTCAAGGCGCTCGCCCGCATCGCCCGCCTTTTGCGCGACCAGGACATCGCCAAGAAGCTGCGCGCCTCGCGCGACGCGCAGGCGATCTACTCGGTGCTTGCGCTGCCGCCGGCGACGGCGGCCTAAGGCCGCCCGATCTGCTTTCTTGAGTGCGTTTAGAGGGTGCGCGACAGATAGCGTACCGTTTTGCTGCCCTTGTGGATGCTTGCGCGGCCGACCTCGGCAAATCCCAATGCAGCGTGAAAGGCATCCGACGCCGGATTCGGAGGCTGCTGGTTAACTTCGCAGACAATGCGATCGTACCCGGCCTCGGCCGCGCGATCGAACAGATCGGCATAAAGCCGGCGCGCGCATCCCATGCCTCGAGCGGAAGCTGCGACCACGATCCGGTCGACATAGACAAAGCGCGCGTAGCGGGATCGAAACCACAGGAAGTTCGGGCTGTCGTATTGTCCGTCCTGGTCCAATGCGATCATGAAAGCATCGAGATTGCCGATCCTGCGGGCGTAGAAGGCTTGCGCGACGAGGTCTTGCAGCCGCTCGCGTTCGAGCCATGACAACTCCTCTGCGTGGCCGTTGTTGAGCGCAAGCAGGGCGTCACAAAGCGGTGTGCCGGACGAAATCTCCAATTTGGTGACCGGGACGGGTGCGATCATGTTCATGGCGACGATCTACCAGCCGCGAGATGCAAAGCAAAACCGGCACAGGTTTGCTTGCCCGAATGTGTGGCGGCGCCTGCGGCGTAACCCTCACCCGTTCGAACCGAAGCCGCGCCGTCTGCGACTTATTTCGCAGCCGGGCGCTGTGATATCTCGTCACCATATCCACCGGCGACCGGCACGGCTTCGGCGCAGGAGTTTGAGATATGGTTTGCGGTTCGATCGGCCGGGTCTTCGGCCTGCTTTGCTCGGTCACCATGGCCGCCACGGCCGTGGCCCATGCCGACGAGGCATCCAACGACCGCGTCATCGCGGAAAAGACCGAGATCATTGTAGCCGACCCGACCAATGCGGTCGCTTACGAGCTGCGTGGCGAAGCCTGGTACATGAAGCGGGACAAGGACCGCGCCTTCGAGGACTGCAGCGCTGCGATACGGATCGATCCGAATTTCGGGCGGGCCTATAACTGCCGCGGTCGCGCCTATTCGGCCAAAGGCGATCGCGATCGCGCTTTGGCCGACTACAACGAGGCCATTCGCCTCGATCCCGGCTACGGACCGTCTTACACATCGCGGGCGCAGGAATATTTCAACAGGCGCGACTTCGATCTCGCGATCGCCGGGTTCACCGAGGCGATCGAACGCAATCCCAAACAAGCCTATTTTGCGACTGTCATGAGAGGGGAGGCGTATGCGGCGAAGGGCGACACCGATCACGCCGTCGCCGATTACACCGAGGCCATGCAGCGGAATCCGGCGGCCGCGTGGCCCTACGAGCTGCGAAGCGCCGTCCATTTCGACAAAGGCGAGATCGACGAGGCTCTCGACGACTGCAACAGCGCGGTCCGTCTGGAGCCCGGGAGTGCCGGCGGCCATTATTGCCGGGCCGTCGTCCTCCTGAAAAAGGACGACCCCGATGGGGCCATCCGGGAGTTTGACGAAGTCACACGGATCGCTCCGGCTTTCGTGAAGGCCTATCTGGCGCGCGCCGTCGCCTGGCACAAGAAGGGCGACGACAAACATGCCATCGCCGATTTCGACGAAGCGATCAGGCTTCAGCCCGGCAATTCGACGGCCTACAACAATCGCGCCGCTGCGTTTCGCGACATGGGACAGCACGATCGCGCGCTCGCCGACTACAACGAGGCGCTTCGACTCGATCCCAAAAACCAGGATGTGCTGGCTAATCGCGGCCTGCTCTACATGATGATGTCCGACGCCAAACATGCGCGCGCGGATTTCAACAGCGTGCTCGCGCTGCCGCCGACCGATAAATGGGCCACCGACACCGCGCGCGAAGGGCTTGGCTTTCTGAAATGACGCGTGGGTAGGGCAGTAGCCTCACACTCCGTCATTGCGAGAGTGCAGGCGATCTGTCGCCCAAATAGAAACGGGCACGCCTTCGTGCGAAGGCATGCCCGCTGAAATCCTATTCGTGCGACGCGCGTGCGCTCAGTGCACGCTGACGGCTTGCAGCTCGTTGCTCCAGGCGTTGGCGACCGCGGCTTCGCGGCTGTCGGTCAGCATGATCGGCGTGCCATCGGCGGCGTGGAGCGCGAAGAGCTTCAGGCCGGGCGCAATCTTCGGAGCCTCGGGGAATAGCCCAGGCACGTCCTCGGAGCGGATCTGCTTCACATAGGCGATATGGCCTTCGCCGAGGGTTGCCAGCGTCTCCGGAGAGACGTTCTTGGCTTCGTATTCGAACGCAACGTGACCTTCACTCATGGTCTCGACTCCTTCACAGAAACTAAGCGGTCGAGTCCGCTACTCGTTCCATTATTCGTGCTCATTGATAGCGATTGTCTTAACGATCCTCTCCGGTTCAGGCCGGGCCAGGTCGATCGACAACAACCCGTTCTTCAGATCCGCACCCAGCACCAGCATCCCCTCCGCCAGCACGAAGGTGCGCTGGAAGTGGCGCGCGGCGATGCCGCGATGGATGTATTGCCGGGTCTTGTCGTCCTGCTGCCGCCCGCGGATCACGAGCTGGTTTTCCTCAATGGTTACATCGAGTTGGTCGCGCGTGAATCCGGCGACCGCCAGCGTGATGCGCAAACGCTCGGGCTGGCCGTCCGACCGGTCGCACCTCTCGATATTGTAGGGAGGGTAACCGTCGGCGCCTTTGACGACCCGATCGAGCACGCGCTCGATCTCGTCGAAGCCCAGAAGGAACGGACTGGATAACGTGGGAACACGAGACATAGTTTACAAAGTCCTCTCGAAGCGACTTTGGCATTTCAGGGCCCGGAAGCGGCGCCCCTTGGTCAGCAATATGGGCATATCCCCGTGGTGGTTCAAGGACGTAGCGCTGGGCTGTGGATTCATTGCTTCCAGCGGCGCCTGGCCCAACATCGCATAGATGCTCCAGGATCATCGTAGCCAGGAGCAGCCCCGGGTCATGACGAATCTGACCGACGATTTATCCCAATGAAAACAGGCCCCTTCTACTGTGCATGGGGTTGTTTTCGCGGTTTTTGATCGAGCGGCCCCGCGGAACCGCTCAGGCCTCCAGCCGCGTCCGCCCGTCGTCGCTGAAAAGGTGCAGCTTCGGCCGTATCGCGGCGACCCGGATTCTTGCCCCGATCGCTGGCGCCTCGGTGCCGGGGATGCGGACGATGACCTCGCCGGGCGGCAGCTCGCCGGGCGTGGCGGCGACGCGCTGGTCTTCCTGCTCGCGGGAACCGTAGACGAAGGTCTCGGCGCCGACGCGCTCGATCGCTTCCACGGTGAGCGGCAGGGCGACGCCGCCGGCCGGGGTCTGGTCGGTGATGACGAAATCTTCCGGGCGGATGCCGAGGACGCCGGCCTCAGCCGCACTGCCACCGAGCTGCGATTTGATTTCGTCGGAGCGCGTCGACATCAGATTCATCGGCGGTGCCCCGATGAAGGCGGCGACGAAGGTCGTGGCCGGCTTCTCGTAGATCGCCAAGGGATTGCCGACCTGCTCGACCTGTCCGCCGTTCATCACGACGAGAACGTCGGCGAGCGTCATCGCCTCGAGCTGGTCGTGGGTGACGTAGATCGAGGTCGTGTTGAGCCGGCGCTGCAATTTGCGGATCTCGACGCGCATCGCGATGCGCAGCTTGGCATCGAGGTTCGACAGCGGCTCGTCGAACAAAAACACCTTCGGCTGGCGCACGATGGCGCGACCCATCGCGACGCGCTGGCGCTGGCCGCCGGAGAGCTGGCGCGGCTTGCGCTCCAGCATCGATGTGAGCTCGAGCACGCGCGCGGCTTCCTCGACGCGGGTCTTGATCTCGGCTTCCGCCATGCCGCGGTTGCGCAGGCCGTAAGCCATGTTGTTGTAGACGCTCATATGCGGATAGAGCGCGTAGTTCTGGAACACCATCGCGATGTCGCGATCGGCGGGCTCGATCTGGTTGACGACGCGGCCGCCGATGTCGATCTCGCCGCCGGTGACGGTCTCGAGCCCCGCAACCATGCGCAGCAGCGTGGACTTGCCGCAGCCGGAGGGGCCGACCAGCACGCAGAACTGCCCGTCGGCGACATCGACGTTGACGCCTTTGATGGCCTCGAAGCCGCCGGTGTAGGTCTTGCGGACATTGCGCAGGGTGACGTTAGCCATGAAAACTCACTTCCAAGAACCTACTTTTCCGTCTCGACCAGGCCGCGCACGAACAGTCTCTGCATGGCGACGACGACGAACACCGGCGGCAGCATGGCCAGCACGGCGGTCGCCATCACGATCGGCCATTCGGTCAGCGCGTCGGTGGTGGTGATCATCTTGCGGATGCCGACCTGGATGGTCTGCATGTCGTCGCGGGTGGTGATGAGCAGCGGCCAGAGATATTGATTCCAGCCGAGGATGAACAGGATCACGAACAGCGCCGCCATGTTGGTGCGCGACAGCGGCAGCAGCGTGTCCCAGAAGAAGCGCAAGGGACCGGCGCCGTCGATGCGCGAGGCCTCCAGCAATTCGTCCGGCACGGTCATGAAGAACTGGCGGAACAGCAGCGTCGCGGTGGCGGACGCGATTAGCGGCAGCGACAGGCCCGCATAGCTGTCGAGCATGTGCAAATCGGCAACGATCTTGTAGGTCGGATAGATGCGGACCTCGACCGGCAGCATCAGGGTGATGAAGATGATCCAGAAGATCGGCATCCGGAACGGAAAGCGGAAATACACGATCGCATAGGCCGAGATGATCGAGATCGCGATCTTGCCGATCGCGATCGCCAGCGCCATCACCAGCGAATTGAGCATCATGTTGCCGACGGGCTCGCGGGTCGAGCCGCTCGTGCCGACGAAGATGGTCTGGTAGTAGACCTCGAAGAAGTGCCCGCCCGGCAGCAGCGACATCTGCCCGTTCGCGATCAGTGCGTTGTCTTGGGTCGAGGCGACGATCGCGATGTAGACCGGGAATGCGACGATCGCGATCCCGATCCAGAGAATGAAATGGGCGACGTAGCGCCTGATGCCCTCGTCCTCGACCATCAGTAGGTCACCTTGCGTTCGACGAAGCGGAACTGGATTCCCGTCAGCACGATGACCATGACCATCAGGATCACCGATTGCGCCGCCGAGCTGCCGAGATTGCCGCCGAGCAGGCCGTCGGAATAGACCTTGTAGACCAGCGTGACCGTCGATGTTCCGGGCCCGCCGCGGGTCATGGTGTCGATGATGCCGAAGGTGTCGAAGAAGGCGTAGACGATGTTGACGACCAGCAGGAAGAAGATCGTGGGCGACAGCAGCGGGAAGGTCACGGTCCAGAACCGCCGCATCGGCCGCGCGCCGTCAATCGCGGCGGCCTCGAACACGCTTTTCGGGATGGCTTGCAGGCCGGCGAGGAAGAACAGGAAATTATAGGAGATCTGCTTCCAGGCGGCGGCGAGGATGATCAGCGCTGCGGCCTGGTTGCCGTCGAGCAGCGGATTCCAGTCGACGCCCAGGCCGCGCAGATAGCGCGACAGCACGCCGAGCGAGGGATGCAGCATGAAGATCCAAAGCACGCCGACCACGGGCGGCGCGACCGCATAGGGCCAGATCAGGAGCGTGCGGTAGAGCATCGAGCCGCCCAGCGGCTTGTCGGCCATCACGGCGAGCAGCAGCGCAAAGGACAGCGACGAGACGGCGATCGCGAACGAGAAGAAGAACGTCCGGACGATCGCCTCGAAATAGGCGGGATCCCTGAACAGCTCGATGTAATTGTCGAACCAGACAAAGGTGCTCGACAGGCCAAAGGCATCCTGGAGCAGGAAGGACTGGATCACCGCCTGCAGGGCCGGCCAGTAGAAGAAAATCAGGACGATCGCGAGCTGCGGCGCAACCAGCGCGTAAGGCAATAGCTTTGATTGGAAAATGGCTTGCTTTTGCATGATGTCAGCAGAAGCGGCAGGCCGGGTCGCGGCCTGCCGCTTCGATGCCTCACTTCACAGCGGTCTTTTCGAACTGCCGCAGCATCGTGTTGCCGCGTTCGACAGCGGCGTCGAGCGCCTGCTTGGCGGTCTTCTTGCCGGCCAGCGCCTGCTCGATCTCTTCCGACCAGACGTCACGCAGCTGCACCATGTTGCCGAGGCGCAGACCGCGCGAGTTCTCGGTCGGCTCCTTGTTGGTCAGCTCGAGCAGCGGGGTCTCGAGATAGGGCTGGTCCTTGTAGAAGCCCTCGGCCTTGGCCTTCTCATAGGCCGCCTTGGTGATCGGCAGATAGCCGGAGGCCTTGTGGATGTAGACCTGGCGATCGGTGTCGGAGAGGAACGTCAGGAATTTTGCGACGCCCTTGTATTCCTCGGTCGACTTGCCGCCCATGACCCAGAGCGAAGCGCCGCCGATGATCGAGTTCTGCGGCGCGCCCTTGACGTCGGGATAATAGGGCATCGGCACGGCGTTGAAGTTGAACTTGGCCTGTGCCTTGACGTTGCCGAAGAAGGCCGACGACGTCAGGTAGATCGCGCACTCACCCGAGGTGAAGCGGCCTTCGCCGGTGTTGGTGCGGCCGGCGTAGTCGTAGGTCTTGTCCTTCTGAAGTTCGACCAGCTTCTCGAGATGCTTGACCTGGAGCGGGCCGTTGAACTCGAGCTTGGTGTCGAAGCCGTCGAGGCCGTTCGCCTTGGTCGAGAGCGGCACGTTGTGCCAGGCGGAGAGCTGCTCGAGGTTGACCCAGGTGATCCATGAGCCGGAGAAGCCGCAGGTCGGATGACCGTTGTCGTGCAGCTTCTTGGCGACCTCGAACACTTCGGGCCAGGTCTTCGGGATCTCGGCGTTGACCTTCTTGAACTCGTCGAGGTTGACCCACATCACGGTCGAGGACGAGTTGAAGGGGAACGACAGCATCTCGCCCTTCGACGTGGAGTAGTAGCCGGTGATGGCGGGCAGATAGATCTTGGGATCGAACTTCTCGCCGGCGTCGGCCATCAGCTTGTAGACGGGCTTCACGGCGCCGGTCGCGGCCATCATGGTCGCGGTGCCGACTTCGAACACCTGCATGATGTGCGGCGCGTTGCCGGCACGGAACGCGGCGATGCCCGCGTTCATCGTGTCGGGATAGTTGCCCTTGTAGGTCGGGATGACCTTGTAGTCGCTCTGCGACGCGTTGAAGTCGGTGGCAAGCTTGACGATGACGTCGTTGTTGGCGCCGGTCATCGCGTGCCACCACTGGATTTCGGTCACGGCCAGGGCCGGCGAGGCCGACATGCCGACCGTGATTGCAAATGCGGCAGCCGCCCCAAAGTGTCGAAGTGCCATCAAGAAAACCTCCCTTGGCCGTCAATAAAGAAGCGCTTGCGCTAGCAGCGCCATATGACGTTCACATGACTGTGTAAGCGGCCGAAACGAAAGCGGCAAGCGCTGGAAAAGGGAAGTCGTCAAATAGGCGAATGCGACGCGGACAGCGTCGTCCGTTCGCGCTGCACACGCGTGGGTCGCGCCGCAGTGCGGCATTGCTCGTGTGAGGTCGACGATCAGGCCGCGGGCTCCAAAACCTCTCCCGCTTGCGGGAGAGGTCGCGCCGAAGGCGCGGGTGAGGGCTCTCTCCTCTGGGGGATTGTCCCATTGCAGAGACACCCTCTCCCCAACCCTCTCCCGCAGGCGGGAGAGGGAGCGCAGCATCGTTGCCCTAGCGCTTGCGCTCGGGGCCGCAGACCGTGCCCTTCTCGACCATCGCGTCGATCTCGGCCTTGGAATATCCGAACTCGCCCAGCACCTCCGCCGAGTGCTGGCTGAATTTCGGCGGCAGCCGGCGCAGGCTCGGCTTGCTGCGATCGAGCCGGATCGGCGAGGCGACGCCCTTGTACCAGTCCTTCTCGATAATATCGCCGCGGTAGATCGTGTGCGGGTTCGTCAACGCCTGGTCGATCTTCTGCACCGGACCTGCGGGGAGGCCCGCCGCGAGCAGGCGATTGCAGAGCGGCTCGGCCTCGTGCTGGCTGAACACCGCGGCAAGCTCGGCGCGCAGCGCCTCGCGATTGGCGATGCGGTCCTTGTTGCGGGCAAAGCGCGGATCGGTGCCGAGCTCGGGCTTGCCGATCTCCTTGGCGAGCTTGCGGAAGGTGCCGTCATTGCCGACGCCGATGAAGATGTTGTCGGTCTTCGTCGGGAAGATCGCATAAGGCACGAGATTCGGATGCTCGTTGCCGGTGAGGCCCGGCGGCTTGCCATGCATGAAATAGTTCGCGGTGTGCGGATGCATGATGGCAAGGCCGGTCTCGTACAGCGTGGTCTCCAGGAACTGGCCCTTGCCCGAGCGCTGCCGCTCCGACAGCGCCATCAGGATGCCGATCGCTGCATAGAGCCCGGTGGTGATGTCGACCAGCGGCACGCCGATCCGCATCGGCCCGCTCTCGGGCGAACCGGTCGCCGCGATCATGCCGGTCATGGCCTGGATGATGGCGTCATAGCCGGGATTGCCGCCGCGCGGGCCGTCGGCGCCGAAGCCGCAGATCCGGCAATGCACGAGGCGCGGGAATTTCTCGCGCAGCACCTCGTTGCCGATGCCCCATTTCTCCAGCGTGCCCGGCTCGAAATTCTCGATCAGGACGTCGGCCGTCTCCAGCATCTTGAGCAGCACGACGCGGCCGCCCTCGGAGGCGAGGTCGAGGCCGATCGAGCGCTTGTTGCGGTTGATGCCGATGAAATAGGCCGCGTCCTCGTCGTGGAAGGGAGGACCCCAGTCGCGCACCTCGTCGCCGGCGGGCGGCTCGACCTTGATCACGTCGGCACCATGGTCGGCGAGGATCTGGGTGCAGTAGGGACCGCCGAGCACGCGCGTGAGATCGATGACGCGCAGTCCGCTCATTGCACCCATAACGGCTTCAGTCATGCCTTCGCTTCCCCTGTGTCGATCGTTGGATCACAGGCCTAGCGAGGTTTATTTGCGCCAGCAATGGCGCCGGGCGTGGAGCCGTATGCGCCGCGGCGCGGCCATCCCGCGAGGTGGCAAATTCAAACGGAAGCGGCCGGCCCGAGGGGGATCCCGGGCCAGCCAATCCGCCGTTTGATCAGACGACCGTCAGGCGAACGTCGACATTGCCGCGCGTGGCATTGGAATAGGGGCACACCTGGTGCGCCTTCGCGACCAGCGCCTCGGCTTCGGCACGGGCGAGGCCCGGCAGCGAGACGGCGAGGTCGATGTCGAGGCCGAAGCCGCCTTCGGAGCGCGGGCCGATCCCGACGGTCGAGGTGACGGCGGCGTCGGCGGGAACCTTGGGGCCGCCCTGCGAGGCCACGAACTTCATCGCGCCGATGAAGCAGGCGGCGTAGCCGGCCGCAAACAGCTGCTCGGGATTGTTGCCGGCGCCGCCGCCGCCGCCGAGCTCCTTCGGCGTGGTGAGCTTGACGTCGAGCGCGCCGTCGAGGGTCGCAGCATGGCCGTCGCGGCCGCCGGTGGCTTTTGCACTGGTCTTGTAAAGGACGTTCACGGACATTTTCGTCTCCCTGGGTTTCGGTGGGGTGCGATGTCTATCGCAGACAATTAGATTGTGCGCAATTGAAATTGCGACGTCTCACATTTAATTGTTCGCAATTGAATGTACGGCGGCGCGGCCCCACAATGCGGACAAACCTCGTGAGATTCTCCATGGCTCGGAAACTATCGGCAGCGGACGCGCCGCTGCGGCTCGACAACCAGATCTGCTTCGCGGTCTATTCGGCCGCGCACGCTTTCAATCGCGTCTACAAGCCGCTGCTCGACCGCCTCGGCCTGACCTATCCGCAATATCTGGTGATGCTGGTGCTGTGGGAGCGCGACGACGTGCCGGTCAAGGACATCGGGGAGAGGCTGTTTCTGGATTCGGGCACGCTGACGCCGCTGCTGAAGCGCCTCGAGGCCGCCCACCTCGTCAAGCGCACCCGCTCGAGCGAGGACGAGCGCCAGGTGCTGATCGCGCTGACGCCGCAGGGCCACGCGCTGAAAGACAAGGCGCGCGCCGTGCCGCAGTCGATCCTGGCGGCGTCGGACTGCTCGGTGTCGGAGCTGGTCGCGATGAAAGACGAGATCGTCGCGCTGCGCGACCGGCTCAATGCGGTGATCGGGGAGTAGTTGAGATTTAATTCAAAGCCCGCCTTCGCCCTGCGGGCTTCGGCGCGGCAGCCTTCGCTTCGCGAAGGCTGGTGGAGCCAGGCGGGATCGAACCGCCGACCTCTTGCATGCCATGCAAGCGCTCTCCCAGCTGAGCTATGGCCCCTTAAGTCTTCCAGTGAGGAGGATCCTGGGGGATCCGTCCCGGCCGGCGAGCCCTAGGCGACTCGCGCGGTGCACCCTTTTTCACAGATCAGGGCTGATCTCAAGTCTCTTCATCGCCCCCGACATCACCAATGATGTCGGTAACGTCCTCATCGCCCTCTTCTTCGTCGGCGATGAAGGTCGAATCATCGTCATCGTCGTCGTCGAGGGTCTCGTCGACCTCGATATCGTCCTCCGATTCGGGCACGACGGCCTTGACCTTGCCGGTGTTCTCCTCGGCATCGGCCTCCTCGAGGGAGACCAATTCCTCGGCCTCCGCCGGCTCCGGCGTGGTGTCCGCGGCCGCTGCGTGGCGAGCTTCGGCGCCGCGAGTCGTGCGCGCAGGCGCCACGGGCGCGATCGGGACCACTTCGCCGGTATAGGGCGAGATCACCGGATTCTTGTTGAGGTCATAGAACTTCTTGCCCGTGGTCGGGCAAATACGTTTGGTTCCGAGTTCGGACTTGGCCACGGCAGAGGAATCCTGGGAATGTCTGAAAAGCGGTGTTTCACTTGGCTAGTTGGCGGCCCGCTGTCAATAGCGCATTACGGGAGAAAGACATGCCGGTGACGGGGCGCGGACCATGTGGTACCTGCGCCCCAGCTCTCCGGAGCACATCCAAGGACACAATCTTGACCCATTCCGACCAACCGAGGCCGCTTCAGTCGCGCGCAAACGGTCCCCTGACCGGGAAAGTACGGGTGCCCGGGGACAAGTCGATCTCCCACCGCGCCCTCATCCTGGGCGCGCTCGCGGTCGGCGAGACCCGGATTTCGGGCCTGCTGGAGGGCGAGGACGTCCTCAACACCGCCAAATCCATGCAGGCACTGGGTGCCAGCGTCGAGCGCACCGGCGATTTCGCCTGGAAGGTACAGGGCGTAGGCGTCGCAGGCTTCGCCCAGCCCAAGGCGGCGCTGGATTTCGGCAATTCCGGCACCGGCTGCCGGCTGGTCATGGGCGCCGTCGCCGGCTGCCCGATCTCGGCGGTCTTCGACGGCGACGCCTCGCTGCGCAGCCGTCCCATGCGCCGGATCCTGGACCCGCTCGAGAAGATGGGCTCCATGGTCGTCTCCGGCGGCGAGGGCGGCCGCCTGCCGCTGACCCTCCAGGGCGCGCGCGATCCGCTGCCGATCACCTACAAGACTCCGGTCGCCTCGGCTCAGATCAAATCCGCCGTGCTGCTCGCGGGCCTCGCCGCCCCGGGCGCCACCACGGTCATCGAGAGCGAGGCCAGTCGCGACCACACCGAGCTGATGCTGAAGCACTTCGGCGCCGACATCACCTCCACCAAGGAGGGCCAGCACGGCCGCCGCATCACGCTCAAAGGCCAGCCCGAGCTGCATGGCGCCAACGTCGTGGTGCCCGCCGATCCCTCCTCGGCGGCCTTCCCGGTCGTTGCGGCGCTGATCGCCGAGGGCTCCGATGTCGTGCTGTCGGATGTCATGACCAATCCGCTGCGCACCGGCCTGTTCACCACGCTGCGCGAAATGGGCGCTTCGATCGAGGAGAGCGAAGTGCGCGGCGATGCCGGTGAGCCGATGGCGCAGCTGCGCGTGCGCGCGTCGAAGCTGCGCGGCGTCGAGGTGCCGCCGGAGCGCGCGCCGTCGATGATCGACGAATATCTCGTGCTGGCGGTGGCGGCCTCCTTCGCCGAAGGCACGACCATCATGCGCGGCCTGCAGGAGCTGCGCGTCAAGGAATCCGATCGCCTGGAGGCCACCGCCGAGATGCTGCGCGTCAACGGCGTCAAGGTCGAGGTCTCCGGCGACGATCTGGTCGTCCAGGGCCGCGGTCACGTTCCCGGTGGTGGCACCGTCGCCACCCACATGGACCATCGCATCGCGATGTCCGCGCTGGTGATGGGCTGCGCCTCCGACCAGCCCGTGACCGTCGACGACACCGCCTTCATCGCCACCAGTTTCCCGGATTTCATTCCGATGATGCGTTCGCTTGGGGCCGAGTTTTCATGATTATCGCCATCGACGGGCCCGCGGCCTCGGGCAAGGGGACGCTCGGCAAGCGTCTCGCTCATCATTACGGTTATCGTCATCTTGATACCGGCGTGATCTATCGCGCGGTCGCCTATGCCCTGATGCAATCGGGCCACGATCTCCGCGACGAGGCGGCCGCGGTTGCGGCGGCGCTGGAATTGGATCCGGAAAAGTTCGGCGATCCCGCCCTGAAGACCCAGAAGGTCGGAGAGGGCGCCTCGATCGTCTCGGCGATCCCAAGGGTTCGCGAGGTCCTGGTCAATTTCCAGCGGCAATTCGCCGCCGATCCGCCGGGAGCGGTGCTGGACGGCCGGGACATTGGAACCGTGATCTGCCCCCATGCCGACGTGAAGATCTTTGTCGTGGCGGACCCCAAGGTCCGCGCCCGCCGCCGCACCATGGAGGCCAAGGCGCGGGGCGAGGCGGCGGACGAGGCGGCCGTGCTCGCCGACATCATCCAGCGCGACGAACGCGACAAGAACCGGCCGATTGCGCCGCTGAAACCCGCACCCGATGCTTACTTGCTAGATAACTCCCAACTGGATATAGAAGGCGGCGTCCGGGCCGCCATCGACATTATCGAGGCCGTCCGAGCGGGCCGGTCGCGGGGTTAAGCCGCAGCCGTCATTGGAGGAAGCGCCCGCTCCCGCTCTTTGAGGTCGATACCCCGGTCCGCCTGTTTCGGGACCGGTGCGATCGAGGCTCCGGACAAAGATTTCCACGTATCGAACGCGCGGGCCTCAGCCGGCCCGCTTCCGCCGTTCCGGTGCCAGCCGGGGCAGCAAGCGGTCGCTCGAAGGTCTTGCGGACCTTCCGACACTGCGCGTGCGATGCGCCCATGAACCCAACGGCCGGCAAGACATCCGCAACTGGAGAACAAATGGCTTCGACTTCTGCTGATACCTATAGCCCCTCGCGTGACGATTTCGCCGCGATGCTCGACGAGTCCTTCGCAGGTGGCAACCTGCAGGAAAGCTCCGTCGTCAAGGGCAAGGTGGTTGCAATTGAAAAGGACATGGCCGTCATCGACGTCGGCCTGAAGACCGAGGGCCGCGTCGCCCTGCGCGAATTTTCCGGCCCCGGCCGTGACAGCGAGATCAAGGTCGGCGACGAGGTGGAAGTGTTCCTCGATCGCATCGAGAACGCCCTCGGCGAAGCCGTGCTGTCGCGCGACAAGGCGCGCCGCGAAGAGAGCTGGGGCAAGCTCGAGAAGGCGTTCCAGAACAACGAGAAGGTCAACGGCGTCATCTTCAACCAGGTCAAGGGCGGCTTCACCGTCGACCTCGACGGTGCCGTGGCCTTCCTGCCGCGCTCGCAGGTCGACATCCGTCCGATCCGCGACGTTGCGCCGCTGATGAACAACTCGCAGCCGTTCCAGATCCTCAAAATGGACCGCCGCCGCGGCAATATCGTCGTCTCCCGCCGCACGGTGCTGGAAGAGACCCGCGCCGAGCAGCGCCAGGAGCTGGTGCAGAACCTCGAAGAGGGTCAGGTCATCGACGGCGTGGTCAAGAACATCACCGACTACGGTGCGTTCGTTGATCTCGGCGGCATCGACGGCCTGCTGCACGTCACCGACATCGCGTGGCGCCGCGTCAACCACCCGACCGAGGTGCTCTCGATCGGCCAGACCGTGAAGGTCAAGATCATCAAGATCAACCACGAGACGCACCGCATCTCGCTGGGCATGAAGCAGCTGCTGGACGATCCGTGGCAGGGCATCGAAGCCAAGTACCCGCTGGGTGCCCGCTTCACCGGCCGCGTCACCAACATCACCGACTACGGTGCGTTCGTCGAGCTCGAGCCGGGCATCGAAGGCCTGATCCACGTCTCCGAGATGTCGTGGACCAAGAAGAACATGCACCCCGGCAAGATCGTCTCGACCTCGCAGGAAGTCGAAGTGCAGGTGCTCGAAGTCGATTCCGTCAAGCGCCGCATCTCGCTCGGCCTCAAGCAGACCATGCGCAACCCCTGGGAGGTCTTCGTCGAAGGTCACCCGACCGGTTCGGTGGTCGAGGGCGAGGTCAAGAACAAGACCGAGTTCGGTCTGTTCCTGGGTCTCGAGGGCGACGTCGACGGCATGGTCCACCTCTCCGACCTCGACTGGAAGCTTCCGGGCGAGCAGGTGATCGACAACTACAAGAAGGGCGACATGGTGAAGGCCGTGGTGCTCGATGTGGACGTCGAGAAGGAGCGTATCTCGCTCGGCATCAAGCAGCTCGAAGGCGACCCCTTCGCCGAGCCGGGCGATGTCAAGAAGGGCGCGGTCGTGACCTGCGAAGTGCTCGAAGTGAAGGAGAGCGGTATCGAGGTGAAGATCGCCGGTACCGACTTCACCACCTTCATCAAGCGCTCGGAGCTCGCGCGTGACCGCAACGACCAGCGCGCCGAACGCTTTGCCGTCGGCGAGAAGGTCGATGCCCGCGTGATCCAGTTCGACAAGAAGGCCCGCAAGGTCCAGGTGTCGATCAAGGCGCTCGAAGTCGCCGAAGAGAAGGAAGCCATCGCGCAGTACGGCTCCTCCGATTCGGGTGCGACGCTCGGCGACATCCTCGGCACCGCGCTCAAGAACCGCGACAGCAAGTAAGCGAAACGTTCGTTTCGCTGACATCAAAGCCCCGGCGTGAGCCGGGGCTTTTTTGTTGCTCCATACTCAACTGTCGTCCCGGACAAGCGCGCTCAAAGCGCGCGTAGATCCGGGACCCATCACCACAAGGAGCGGTCTGGCGCGAGCTGGTAACTCCAAGTCTTCGCCAAACTCAATTCTGTGGGTATGGATCCCGGGTCAGCGCTCTGCGTCGCGGCGCTTGTCCGGGATGACGAGAAGCCTGTGACGGGGGCTCGGCCCGACCGGCACCAGCCTTGTTTTCTTCAAATTGCGCCGCAATTGATGTATCCAGATAAGCCGTTGGTCACGCCGTGACGGCACAACGCGCCTGGTCTTTCATTTGGAGATATTCCGATGTCGCTCGATTCGGACATCATCGTCGATCGTCGCAGGATCCGCCGCAAGCTGACGTTCTGGCGCGTCATGGCCGCGCTGATCGCGATCGCGGCGATTGCGGGCTTCGCGCTGATCGCGACGCCCGGTGCGCGCGGCACGTTCGCAGCCGCCGGCTCGATTGCGCGGGTCCAGATCGACGGCCTGATCCGCAGCGATTCCGATCGCACGCAGGCGCTGGAGCGGCTGGAGAATTCGCAGGCTGCCGCCGTCATCGTTCACATCAACTCACCGGGCGGCACCACCGCAGGCTCCGAACAGCTCTACGACTCGCTGGTCCGGCTCAAGGCGAAGAAGCCGCTCGTCGTCGTGGTCGAGGGTCTTGCCGCCTCCGGCGGCTACATCACGGCGATCGCGAGCGACCACATCATCGCGCAGCAGAGCTCGCTGGTCGGCTCGATCGGTGTGCTGTTCCAGTACCCCAATGTCACCGAGCTCCTGAAGACCATCGGCGTCAAGGTCGAGGAGGTAAAATCCTCGCCGCTGAAGGCCGCGCCCAACGGTTTTGAGCCGACCAGTCCCGAGGCGCGGGCCGCGCTCGACGCGCTGGTGAAGGACTCCTACGCCTGGTTCAAGGGACTGGTGAAGGAGCGGCGTGGCATGGACGACACGCAGCTCGAGAAAGTGGCCGACGGCCGCGTCTTCACCGGACGCCAGGCGATCGATCTCAAGCTGATCGACCAGATCGGCGACGAGAAGACGGCGGTGACCTGGCTGGTCGAGCAGAAGGGCGTCAAGAAGGGGCTTTCGGTGCGCGACTACAAGCTTCAGTCGCGCTTCGGCGATCTGCCGTTCCTCAAGACGGCCGCTGCCGTGACGCTGGAAGCGCTGGGTTTAGGCTCGATTGCGCATCAAATCGGGCAAACCGGCGTCGCGCAGGCCGTCGACCGGTTCGGAATGGATGGAATGCTGGCTTTGTGGCAGCCGGCTGCGTCAAACTGACTGGGACAGGCGAGCGCCTAAGGGTTTTCTCGTCTGGCGAGTGTCGGGGCAGCCTGCTTTTTTGGCATTTGTCACGCATTTTCACGACGCTCAACCTTGATTTAGCGTCTTGACAGATCACGGTATTTTCACGGAAATGGTCATCCGCACGCTTCCGGGTCCTATCTCTCGATGATCAAATCCGAACTTGTTCAGCGTATCGCCGAGCACAACCCGCATCTGTACCAGCGGGATGTCGAGAACATTGTGAATGCGATTCTCGAAGAGATCGTAGCGGCTCTCGCACGCGGTGATCGCGTCGAGTTGCGCGGCTTCGGTGCCTTCTCGGTCAAGCATCGCCCTGCACGCGCCGGGCGTAATCCGCGCACCGGCGCCCATGTACCCGTCGATCAGAAGAGCGTTCCGTTCTTCAAGACCGGCAAGGAAATGCGCGAGCGGCTGAACCGCGACCATCCGGATCCCGGCGCGGCAGACTGAGGCCGGCGTCAGGGTTTCCCGCGGTCGCTCAAGATGCGACCGGAAGCTTGATTCAAGGCGAGCGAAGCGAGATGCGAAAGTTCCTGACCGCGCTGATCGTGATTCCGCTGGGTCTGATCCTGGTGGTGTTCGCCGTCTCCAACCGGCATTTCGTCACGGTCTCCTTCGATCCCTTCGTCTCCGACGCCCCGTCATTGTCGGTCACGCTCCCGCTGTTCCTGGTGCTGATCCTGGTGGCGGCGCTGGGCGTCCTGGCCGGCGGATGTGCCGTCTGGTTCGGCCAGCGGCACTGGCGCCGCGCGGCCCGTCGGCATGAGGCGGATGCGCGCAGCGCCCGGACCGAACTGGCCGGCTTGCGGGCCCAGACGGCCGCGGCCAAGCCCGATTCCCAGCGCCTCCCCGCCCCCGTCGGGGTGGGCCTTTACGGGCCCGTCGGGCGAGACAAGCAGCGCGCGACGTTGTAGAAGCGGCCGCAACCGAAAACCCTGCTTTCCGGCCGCGGAGTTGCGGCCTTTACCTGCTTTGAGACCATGTCCCTGCTCGTCAAAATCTGCGGCCTGTCCACGCGCGAGACGCTCGAAACAGCGCTCGACGCGGGCGCCGACATGGTGGGGTTCGTGTTCTTTCCGCCGTCGCCCCGGCATCTGTCGCTGGAGCTTGGCCGCGATCTCGGCCGCCAGGTGAATCGGCGCGCAGTCAAGGTTGCGCTCACGGTCGATGCCGATGATGCCGCGCTCGACAACATCATGGACGCGCTGTCGCCGGATATTTTCCAGCTCCATGGCAAGGAGACCGTCGCGCGGCTGCGCGACATCAAGCAGCGGTTCGGCCGCCCCGTGATGAAGGCGGTGCCGGTCGCAACCTCAGCCGATCTTGCCGTGCTGCCCGGCTACGCCGCGGTCGCCGACCGCATCCTGTTCGACGCGCGCGCGCCGAAAGATGCGACGCGGCCCGGCGGCCTGGGCGCGCCGTTCGACTGGCACCTGCTCGAAAACCTCGATCTGAACTTGCCCTATATGGTCTCGGGCGGGCTTCACGCCGACAACGTCACTGAAGCCCTTCGCATCACCCGCGCCGGCGGCGTCGACGTGTCCTCGGGTGTCGAGCGCGCTCCCGGCGTCAAGGACCCCGAGCTGATCAAGGCCTTCATTCGCGCCGCGCGCGCCACCCAAGATGCAAGTCAAGAGTTGAGCGTCCGATGAACATCGCCAAACCAAACTCCTACCGCAGCGGGCCCGACGAGCGCGGTCATTTCGGCATCTTCGGCGGACGCTTCGTCGCCGAAACGCTGATGCCGCTGATCCTCGATCTGGAGAAGGCCTACACCGCGGCCAAGGCCGATCCGGCCTTCCAGGCCGAGATGAACGGCTATCTCAAGAACTATGTCGGCCGGCCCTCGCCGCTCTATTTCGCCGAGCGTCTCACCGAGCATCTCGGCGGCGCCAAGATCTACCTCAAGCGCGAAGAGCTCAACCACACCGGCTCGCACAAGGTGAACAACGTGCTCGGCCAGATCATGCTGGCGCGGCGCATGGGCAAGAAGCGCATCATTGCCGAGACCGGCGCCGGCCAGCACGGCGTCGCCACCGCGACGCTGTGCGCGCGCTTCGGCCTCGAATGCGTGGTCTATATGGGCGCCGTCGACGTCGAGCGGCAGCAGCCCAACGTGATCCGCATGGAGATGCTGGGCGCAAAGGTGGTCCCGGTGCAGTCGGGCACGCGCACGCTGAAGGACGCCATGAACGAGGCGCTGCGCGACTGGGTCACCAACGTGCACAACACGTTCTATTGCATCGGCACGGTCGCGGGCCCGCATCCCTATCCGACGCTGGTGCGCGACTTCCAGTCGATCATCGGCAACGAGACCAAGGCACAGATGCAGGAGGTCGAAGGCCGCCTGCCGGATTCGCTGGTCGCCTGCATCGGCGGCGGCTCGAATGCGATGGGCCTGTTCCATCCCTTCCTCGACGATCCCTCCGTCGAGATTTTCGGCGTCGAAGCCGCGGGCCATGGACTCACGCAGCTGCATGCGGCTTCGATCGCGGGCGGCCGTCCCGGCGTGCTGCACGGCAACCGCACCTATCTGCTGATGGACGCGGACGGCCAGATCCAGGACGCTCATTCGATCTCGGCCGGCCTCGACTATCCCGGCATCGGCCCCGAGCATTCCTGGCTGCACGAGATCGGCCGCGTGAATTATCTCTCCGCGACCGACGACGAGGCGCTCGCTGCGTTCCAGCTGCTGTCAAAGCTGGAAGGCATCATCCCGGCGCTCGAGCCCGCGCATGCCATCGCCAAGGTGATGGAGCTCGCGCCGAAGCGCGCAAAAGATCACCTGATGGTCGTCAATCTCTCCGGCCGCGGCGACAAGGACGTCCCGCAGGTCGGCGACATCCTGAGGGGCAAGAGCAAGTGACCACGCGTATCGACATCCGTTTTGCCGAGCTTGCGAAGCAGGGCCGCTCGGCCTTCGTGACCTTCCTGATGGCCGGCGATCCGGATCCCGCCACCTCGCTCGAGATCATCAAGGCGCTGCCGAAGTCCGGCGCCGACGTGATCGAGATCGGCATGCCCTTCACCGATCCGATGGCCGACGGTCCGTCGATCCAGGCGGCGGGCCTGCGCGCGCTCAAGGCCGGCATGACGCTGAAGAAGACGCTCGAGCTCGTGCGCGGCTTCCGCAAGGACGACAATGCGACGCCGATCGTGCTGATGGGCTATTACAACCCGATCTACATCTACGGCGTCGACAAGTTCCTTGTCGATGCCAAGACCGCCGGCGTCGACGGCCTCATCATCGTCGATCTGCCGCCGGAGGAGGACGACGAGCTCTGCCTGCCCGCGATGAAGGCCGGCCTGAACTTCATTCGCCTGGCGACGCCGACGACCGACGACAAGCGCCTGCCGGCCGTGCTCGCCAACACCTCGGGCTTCGTCTACTACGTCTCGATCACCGGCATCACCGGTGCTGCGGCGGCGGATTCCTCGGCGGTGAGCGAAGCGGTTGCCCGCATCAAGCGTCACACCAAGCTGCCGGTCTGCGTCGGCTTCGGCATCCGCACGCCGGAGACCGCGCGCGCCATCGCCTCGCATGCGAATGGCGCAGTGGTCGGCACGGCGCTGGTCGATGCGCTCAAGAACAGCCTCGATGCGGACGGCCGGGCCACCGCCAAAACCGTTAACGCCGTCGCCGAACTGACGGCATCCCTGGCCCAAGGCGTCAAAGGCGCACAACAGGCGGCGGAATAGGCCATAATTCCGCTATTGGGGCGGACGACACGGCGGCTTGCCGGGGCAGGGTCCGGCAGCCATATATCCCTTCAGGCGATCCCCGGAGCGGGATCGCACATCGGAGCAAACCATGAACTGGCTTACCAATGTGGTCCGGCCGAAGATCCGCAACATGCTGCGGCGGGAGACGCCGGAGAATTTGTGGATCAAGTGTCCGGATTCCGGGCAGCTCGTGTTCTACAAGGACGTCGAGGCCAACCAGTTCGTCATTCCCGGCTCGAACTACCACATGCGCATGGGCGCGGTGGCGCGTCTGAAGTCGATCTTCGACAACGAGACCTGGTACGACGTCGCGCTGCCCGAGGTCACGCCGGATCCGCTCAAGTTCCGTGACGAGAAGAAATACGTCGACCGCATCAAGGATGCCCGCGCGCGAACTAACCTCAACGACGCGATCAAGGTCGGCTATGGCAAGCTCGAAGGCGCCGCCGTCGTCATCGCCGTGCAGGATTTCGACTTCATGGGCGGCTCGCTCGGCATGGCCGCGGGCGAGGCCATCGTGCGTGGGCTCGAACTCGCGGTCGAGAAGAAGTCGCCGTTCATCGTGTTCGCCGCATCAGGCGGCGCGCGCATGCAGGAAGGCATCCTGTCGCTGATGCAGATGCCGCGCACGACCGTCGCGGTTCAGATGCTGCGCGAAGCAAAACAGCCCTATATCGTCGTGCTGACCAACCCGACCACCGGCGGCGTCACCGCCTCCTACGCGATGCTGGGCGACGTGCAGATCGCCGAGCCCGGCGCGCTGATCGGCTTTGCCGGCGCGCGCGTGATCGAGCAGACCATCCGCGAGAAGCTCCCGGAAGGCTTCCAGCGCGCCGAGTACCTGAAAGAGCACGGCATGGTCGACATGGTCGTGCATCGCCACGATTTGCGCCCGACCCTGGCGCGGCTCTGTCGCCTGTTGACCAAGGCACCGGCGCTGGAGACCGCGTCGAAATCGGTGCAGCCTGTCGTCAGCCCGGCGCAGATCGTATCGGCTTCCGAGACGGCGCCGGCCGCGCCGCACGCGTGAACGCGTCTCCTGACAGCGCAAAGCCGCCGCTCGGCGAATTGATCGGGCGGCTGTCGGCCCTGCATCAGAAGCGCATCGATCTCGGGCTGGAGCGGATGCATCGTCTGCTCGATCGGCTCGGCCACCCCGAACGCAAGCTGCCCCCGGTGATCCACATCGCCGGCACCAATGGCAAGGGCTCGACGCTCGCTTATCTGCGCGCGACGCTGGAAGCGGCAGACCTGCGCGTCCACGCCTACACCTCGCCGTATCTGGTCCGCATCAATGAATGTTTCCGGCTCGGTCGCCTCGGTGGCGGCGTGCTGGTCGGCGACGACGAACTGCGCGCCGCACTGGAAGAAGTCGAGCGCGTCAATGCCGGCGAGCCTGCCACCGTGTTCGAGCTGAAGACGGCTGCCGCGTTTCATCTGTTCGCGCAGAATCCGGCCGATGCGGTGCTGCTCGAGGTCGGCCTTGGCGGCCGGCTCGATTCGACCAATGTGGTCGATACGCCGGCGGCCACCGTGATCACGCCTGTGAGCATGGACCACACGGACTTCCTCGGCGATACGCTGACCTCCATCGCCGGCGAGAAGGCCGCGATCATCAAGCGCGGCGTGCCCGTGGTTTGCGCCGAGCAGTCGGGCGAGGCGATGGCGGTGATCGAGGCGCAGGCCAAGCGCATGCGCGCGCCGCTGTTTGCCGCGAACGAGAGCTGGCACGTCAATGTCGAGCATGGGCGCCTGGTTTATTCCGACGATCGCGGCCTGATGGATCTCGCCGCGCCGCGCCTGTTCGGCCGCCACCAGTTCGACAATGCGGGGCTTGCGATCGCGACTTTGCGCGCGATTTCGACATTCAAGGTCAACCAGGCGGCGTTCGAAGCCGGCATCGTCGGTGCCGAATGGCCGGCGCGGATGCAGCGCATCACCTCGGGCGAGCTGCTCTCCTGGGGACCGCAGGGCTCGGAGATCTGGCTCGACGGCGGGCACAATGCGGAAGGTGGGCGCGTTGCGGCGGCCGCGCTCGGCGATCTCGAGGAACGGGTGTCGCGGCCGCTGGTCGTGATCGCGGGCATGATGGCCAACAAGGATGCGCAGGCCTTCCTCGCCAATTTCGCCGGCCTCACCCGTCACATCATCGCGGTGCCGATTCCCGACACCGAGAATGCGATGCCGGCCGACCGCCTCGCCGACGCCGCGCGCAGCCTCGGCATGCGCGTCGAGCCCGCGCCCGGCATCGAGGCCGCGCTGCGCGCCTTGTCTAAGCTCGCCTATGAAGTGCCGCCGCGTATCCTGATATCAGGCTCGCTCTATCTCGCCGGCCACGTGCTCGGTATCAACGGCACGCCTCCTGCATAGAGGTTGCGCAACACGGGCTACAGGAAGTGCTGATGCGTTTTGCCGCGATTGCCGACGTCCACGGAAACCATCTCGCGCTGGAGGCGGTGCTCGCCGACATCCGCGCGCAGGGCATCGCCGACATCGTCAATCTCGGCGACATGCTGAGCGGCCCGCTCGATGCGCGCCGGACCGTCGAGATCCTGATGCAGCTCGATCTTTTCCGGAGGACGATCGAGCAGGTAGCGGTCGTGATTGCCGAGCACATGCACGGCATCGCGTCCCGCCTACGAAGCGCTCAACGCCGCGCAGCTCGATTGGCTGCGGGCGCAGCCGATGACGCACGTGTATCGCGATCAGGTCTTTATGTGTCACGCGACGCCTGGCGACGATGAAGTCTATTGGCTCGACACCGTGCATCCCGACGGCACCGTCGCGCTATCGCCGCTCGACCGCATCGAGCAATTCGCGCAAGGCATCACGCAGTCGCTGATCCTCTGTGCCCACACCCATCTTGCCCGCGCGGTGCGGCTTCGCGACGGCCGGCTGATCGTCAATCCCGGGAGCGTCGGCAGCCCCGGCTATCGCGATGTGCATCCGTTCCCGCATGTCGTCGAAGCCGGCACGCCGGATGCGCGCTATGCGATCCTCGAGCCGACAGTCGGCGGGTGGCAGGTGACGTTTCGTCACGTGGCTTACGATCACGAGGCGATGTCGGAGCTGGCGCGCCGCAACAATCAGCCGGAGCTTGCGAACGCGCTCGCGACAGGCTGGATCAAATCGTGAAAAACAAAACGGCCGGCTCTCGCCGGCCGTTGCAGAATTCTCAGTCGGTCGCGACGCGGATCAGACCGCCGACGTGATCCACTGCTGAAGCTTCGCCTTCGGCGCCGCGCCGACCTGGCGGGAGGCCATCTCGCCGCCCTTGAAGATCATCAGGGTCGGGATCGACATCACGCCGTACTTCGACGCAGTCTTCGGGCTCTCGTCGACGTTGAGCTTCACGATCTTGACCTTGTCGCCCATCGCGCCGGCGATCTCGTCGAGGGCGGGTGCGATCATGCGGCAGGGGCCGCACCACTCGGCCCAGAAATCGACGACGACAGGGCCGTTCGCCTTGAGCACTTCGGCTTCGAAATCAGTGTCGGAAACCTTGCCAACGGCCATTGGAGTACCTCGTTCGGTTGAAAGAGAATCGGCGCGACCTGGAATCGCGCCGGGGATCATGGCGTCAACCTATGAACGGCCCCTTGCCGGGTCAAGGACGCTCACACTGAGATGAAGGGATGCCAGCGCCGCGTCCAGCGCGGGGGCTGAAATCTCCATATATTCAAGGGCCTCGGTCCAGAGCAGGACGGCTCTGACCGGCTTTTGGGGATAAAGCCGTGCCAGTACCGCCCGGTACAGCGCAAGCTGCCGGACATAGGCGACGGGCGCTTCCGCCGCGCTTTTGGGTGCCGCCTGGTTGGTCTTGAAATCGACGATCAGGACCTCGTCCGGACGAACGACCAGCCGGTCGATCTGCCCCGACACCAGCGCTGGAAGGCGGCCCGGCCGTTCCAGCCTGCCGACGATGGCGACCTCCGCCCGGCTGCCGGCGGCAAAGACCGGGGCAAAGCGTGGCTCGGCGATCAAGGCGAGCACCTTGTCGGCCAGCGCGGCGCGGTCGGCCTCGGCCCAGTCCGAGGCGTTGCGCGCCATGAAGCCGAGCGCGGCCTCGCGCCGGCGGTCGGCGACGATGTCGGGCAGCGACTGGAGCAGCCGGTGCACCAGCGTGCCGCGTTGCAGCGCGAGCGCGCGGGATTTGACCGATTCGCCTGTTCGCACGGCGCGGCCGTCCTCCGCAGACTGGCCGGAAGGGCGTACAGCGTCGTCGTCAAGCATCTCGCGCGGTGCCGGCGTCCGCAGCCAGTCCGGCAGAGCGACCGCGTGGTCTACCGACGTCGCGGGCGTCCCCATCGCGGCGACATCCTCCGGCCGGGCGAATCGCGTCACCTTGCCAAGCGGCGTTTCCACCGTCTGCTTCTCCAGGCCGGAGCCGGCGAGCCCGGTGTCGACCAGGTCGTACCAGCTCAGCTTGCGGACCGTCCTCATGTTGCCGGGCATGCAGCCGCCGACGATCAGCCGGTCGGCCGCGCGCGTCATCGCGACATAGAGCAGGCGGCGATATTCGTCCTCGGTCTCCTCGAGCATGGCCTTGCGCGCCTCGGCGACGGGCTTGGGATCGTCGGCCTTGCGGCCGGCCCACACCACCACCTCGCCGCCATTGCCGCGCGGCACCTGGATCAGCCGGACCCGCTGCGAGTCCGCGGGCGACGACGTGGTGTCGACCATGAACACGACGGACGCTTCCAGGCCCTTGGCGCCGTGCACGGTCATCACCCGCACCTCGTCGCGGGAGATTTCCATGTCGCGCTTCACCTCGGTGTCGGCCGAGCGCAGCCAGGCCATGAAGCCTTGCAGCGAGGCCGGCGCCTTGCGCTCGTAGTTCAGCGCCAGCTCCAGGAATTCGTCGAGCGCGTCATTGGCCTCGTGGCCGAGCCGGCGCAGGATGCGCGCGCGTCCGCCGTCGCCGCCAAGCAGCCAGGCGTAGAAGGCGAACGGTGTCTCCTCGCGCGCGCGAGTTTCGCAGGCCTCGAGCCGCCGCAGCACCGCGGCGAATTTCTCACTTCCGGCCGCATGCTCGCCGAGCGCCCGGCGTAGCGAGCCCTTGCGGCCCCAGGCAAGCGCAAACAAATCGTCGTCGTCGAGCCCGAACAGCGGGCTCTTCAGCGCGACCGCAAGCGCGAGGTCGTCCTGCGGGAGCAGCAGCGCGTCCGCAAGGTTCATCAGGTCGATGATGCCGATGTGCTCGGTGAGCTTCAGCCGGTCGGCGCCGGCGACCGGCACGTTGGCGTGCTTCAGCGCCTGGATCACGGCATCGAACGCGTTGCCGCGCCGGCGGACCAGGATCAGCATGTCGCCGTAGCGCAGCGGCCGCCGCTCGCCGTCATGTCCGGTGAGTGTGCCGCTTTCGACCAGCCGCTTGATCTCGGCCTGGATGCGGCGGGCGAGCTTGACCTCGGGGCTGGTGACGGCAACGCCGTCGAACGGCGCGCGCCAGCCCTCGATATCCTGCCTGTCGTCGGCTTCAGCCAGGTCCCACAGCTCGATCACGCTTGGCCCTGCATCGGCGAGCGCATTGTGCAGGGGATGGCCGATCTCGACCGAATGGATGCTCTTGTAGATCGCGGGGTCGCGGAAGACGTGGTCGACCGAGTGCAGGATCGCGGCGCCCGAGCGGAACGAATAGGTGAAGGCGACCGGATCGAATTTCAGCCCGGCGGCGGTGAACTTGCGGTGCAGCTCGCGCCGGCGCGCGTCGAATTCCCGGGGCTGCGCGCCCTGGAACGAGAAGATCGACTGCTTCTCGTCTCCGACGGCGAAGATGGTGCGGTTCAGCCCCTCGCGCGCGCCTTCGCCCGCGGTGAACTCGGAGATGATGTGCGCGACGATGTCCCATTGGCGCGGACTGGTGTCCTGCGCCTCGTCGATCAGGACGTGGTCGACGCCGCGGTCGAGCTTGTAATGCACCCAGCCCGAGGAGACGCGGTTGAGCATCGCCAGCGTTTTGTCGATCAAATCGTCATAGTCGAGCAGGCCGCGCTCCTGCTTCTCGCGCCGGTAGTTCGCGGCAGCAGCGGTCGCGATATGCAAGAGAGCCGCCGTGCGGTCACGCATGGTTACCGCGCGGCGCTTCTCGATCAATCCAGTGATGCGCTGGGCCTCGTTCTCGAACAGGCGGGCGACGGAGGGATTGTGATCGCAAAATTTCTTGGTCAGCACTGCCTTGCGCGGCAGCTTCTCGTCGGTGAGGAAGACGCCGAGATAGGCGTCGACCTGCGCGCCGCCCGAAAACGCCTTTGCCTCGCGGAGCCGGCTGGCCTGGTCGTTGTCGGATTTGCTGCCGTCTTCCAGCGCAAACGCGATGACGTCCCAGCGCGATCGCGGCAGGAACGGACCGTCGAGAATCTCCGTCTCGACGTCCTCGATGCGGTCGGCGGCGTCAACGCCCAGCACCGCCGCCATCTGCGCGGCGGCAGCTTCTGCGTTGCCGGCCTCGTCGGTCCAGGCCATGAAATGATCGCGGCTCAGACAGGCCTCGCGCACGACCTCCTTGAAGGTGACGTCGGCGGCGCTGGCCATCGCGGTCAGCTGCGCGCGGCCTGTGACCGTTTCCGGGTCGCGCGCGGCCTCCAGCAGCACCTTCAGATTGGCGCGCTCCATCATGTCGGTCTGGTCGCGCTCGTCGATGACGGAGAAGCGCGCCGGCACGTTGGCTTCGAACGGAAACTGCTGGAGCAGGCGCGTACACAGCGCGTGGATGGTCTGCACCTTCAGCCCGCCCGGTGTCTCCAGCGCGCAGGCGAACAGCTTTCGCGCATCGCGCCGTAATTTTCGATCAGGGTGCGGGATGCCGACCGCGCGGATCGCGGCATCGAGCCCTGTATCATCAAGCGTCACCCAATGGCCGAGCGTGGTGAAGACGCGCTCGGCCATGTTGGCGGCGGCGGCCTTGGTGAAGGTGATGCAGAGGATCTTTTCCGGCGGCACGCCCGACAGCAGCAGACGGATCACGCGCTGCACCAGCACGTGCGTCTTGCCCGAGCCCGCATTGGCCGACACGAAGGCCGATGCGGTCGGATCGGATGCACGCGCCTGCCTGGCGCGCACCTCATCGGGGATTGGGCGTGGCGCCTTCACCATTCCTCGATCCCCAATCCGCCGGCTGCCGACCACTCCTTGATGCGGGCGAGGTCGTCATAGGTGCCGTAGCGGTTGGACCACATCGGCAGGTTTAGCGAGGTGTAGGCCTGGTTCTCGTCCTCGAAGGCGCGGATCAGCGCTTCCAGCTTGGCCCGGGCCTCAGCGGCAGCAATATCCGGCGGCTGCGGTTCGTCGCCTTGCTTGTACTTGAGCTCGAGGATGCGCTCCTCGCCCGGCGGATTGTTGCCGCTGAGGCGGACATAGACGAGCTGGCTCACGGATGAGCCGGCGTCGATGTCGGGAAAGCCGCCTTCGCGCAGGATCGCCGCCTCCAGCGTGAGCTGCGGCGACAGGCCCATGCGGACCTGCTTGCCGGTCGGCGGCTGGCCGGTCTTGTAGTCGAGGATGGCGTAGCCGCCGCCCTGGCGGCGCTCGATGCGGTCGGCGCGCGCGGAGAGGCGGAAGCTGCGTTCATTGTCGAGCGTGATCGAGATCTCGCCGCGGGTCTCCGCGGTGATCGCCTCGACCACGTCGCGCCGTGCCGTTTCCCACTCGCCGAACCAGCGCGCGATGCGCTGGAAGCGCGGCCACCACAGCGCGCGCGCCTCGGGGCGCTCCATCAGCGGCGCGAAATGCTTTTCACCGATCGCGCGCAGCACGCGGGCGGGATCGTCGGGCAGGCGCGTCGCATAGCGTTCCGTGAATTCGCCGATCGCATCGTGGATCGCCGAGCCGCGGTCGGCGGCCGACAGCGGCATGTCGACGGGATCGAGTGCATCCAGCCGCAAGATGTGCTTGGCGTAGATCGTGTAGGGATCGCGCAGCCAGTCCTCGATCGCGGTGACCGACATCTTCAGCGGCCGTGTCGCGCGCGGCGGTCGCGGTTCGGGTTGCTTGATCGGCCTGACCTCGTCGGGCTGGTCCAGCCGATCTGCGAACCGCACGTATTTCTCGCCGGCGCGGATGGCCGCCTTCCAGCGATCGTCGCCCGCAACCGCCTCCAACCGATGCAGGAAGCGCGAAGCCACCGCTGGCGCGCCGCCGGCCTTGGCGGAATGGGTGAGGATCACCTCATCTCCGCCGAGCAGCTGCGCGAAATCGTGGGCGGAGAGGCCGATGCGGCGCTCCGGCAGATCGAGGCCGAGCTCGTGCCGCATCGGGCGGCTCAGCCAGGGATCGATGCGCGGCGCCGGCGGCCAGACGCCCTCGATCAGGCCACCGACGATGATGCGGTCCGCCTGCATCAGGCGCGATTCCAGCGGGCCGTAGATCTGGAGCCGCGCGCCCGGCTTGTCACGCCGCCGTACCGCGCGATCGCCGAACGCGGTCTGGAAGACATCAGGGTAATCAGGCAGCGGCACCATCAGTCCGCTGGTCGTGCCGCCGCGCAGGAGATCGTCGAAGGCGCTGGCGAGTGCGAGGCCCTCGCGCTCCTCGAAGGCCAGCGGGATGCCCTGCTCGTCGCGCGACAGCTCGATCATGATCTCGCGATGCCGGTGCGCGAGCTCGGCGAAGTCATATGGCTTTGACGACGCCAAACTCTCGATCGGCGCCAAGGCCTTCTGCAAGGCATCGATCAGGGCCTGGACGCGATCGAGATCCTCCGCCTTGAGGCGTGCGCGTGGCTCGGCCTTGTGGAGCGCGGAGACCTCGCTGCGCCACAGCTTGGCCAGTTCCTCGCGAAAGCGGTTGAATTCACGCAGCAGGCCTGCCGTGCCCGCGGGCGGGCGCGTGCCGCGCAAGACGGCGAGCTCCAGGCCTTCGATTGCCGCCTTCCAAGCGCCCGGCGCGCGGCCCAGCCGGCACAGTGGATGTTTCAGCATCGCCAGCAGCGTCGGCGGCTCCAATCCCTTGGTCGCCGCTTCGGCCGCAAGGCGCGCAAAAACGCCGGCGGATGTCTCCATCAGCACGTCGCCGCCGGAATCGTCGAAGGCGAGATCCCATCGGGTGAGCGCAGCCATCACACGGCGCGCCAGCGCGCGGTCCGGCGTGACCAGCGCCGCCGATTTGTCGAGGTGCCGCGCCTCGCGCATCGCGATCGCGATTGCCAGCGCTTCCATTTCAGGGTTGGGGGCTTCGACGACCGCGAGGTTTGTCATGCCGCCGGCGATCTTTGCCGCGACATCCGGCTGCTTCAGCCGGTCGTGCCAGACTTCCGTCTTGGCGGAGGGCCGCATCGATTCGGATGCGAGCAGGTCGCGGCCGCCTTCCGCCGGCGCTTGAAGCAGCTCGACGTCGCCGCGCTTGATGCCGAAGCGCTCCAGCAGCGCGTGCATGGCATATTGCGGATGGTTCGACGCCGGATGCTCCGCGAACTTGCCGAGCGCATCGCGCACGCCGCCGATGGTCCGCCAGGCATCCTCGTCGAGATCAGTGTCGAGGCCCGGCAGCACCACCGCGCCATGCGGCAGCGAGGCGACCGCATGCAGGAATTTTGCGGTGGCCGGCATCGAGCCGGTCGAGCCGGCCGCGATCACGGGCCCATGCGGATGCGCGGTCAGGCGCTTCGCTTCCGCCGCGATCAGGAGGTCGCGCCGCGCCGCGGGCTCGATCCTGTTGATCTCGGCGAGATGGCCGGGCCAGGCGATGCGGGCGATGCGCAGGAATTCGAGCGAGTGCTGCCAGTAGCGATCGAGCTGGTCCGGCACCAGACCATCGAGCGCGCTCCAGTCGACCCCGCGCGTCACCATGTCGTCGATCAGGCGCGCGAGATCGCCGGCGAGAGCCAGCGTCGAGGCGGGGCCGCCGACCACCAGCGGCGACAGCACCGGCCCCTTGGCCCAGGCCGCGACGAGCTGCGCCAGCGTCAGCCGTCGCTCGAGCTCGCCAAGGCGCGGCGGGATGTCGAGCGGCGTTGCGCCGGAAAACTGCTCGCCTTCATCGGCGAAGGCGAGCTCGTCCTCGTCGATGTCGCCGAGCGCGACGATGCGCGGCAGCACGACCGCGTCCGCCTTCATCTCGTCGAGGAAGATCTCCCACACGACACGCATGGCGCGCCGGGTCGGCAGGTACAGCGTGGCGTCCGCAAGCCGTGCCGGCTCCTTGCGCGCCTCGAATCCCGCGACCAGCCGGCCGTCGAGCAGGGCCGTGACGACCGTGCGCAGGAACGGAACTGAGATGGGAACACTGAAAACGCGCATCGGCTGCCTGATTCGGGATCAGGCGCCAATATAGGGAGGCGGACACAAATGGTCATGGGCGGAGGTGAAGTCGTCCCCGCTGTTCGTCACGGCCCGTAGCCTCGTAGGGTGGGCAAAGGCGCGCTTGCGCCGTGCCCACCGTATTCGTCATTGGAGTTAGCTTGTGCGGTGGGCACGCTTCGCTTTGCCCACCCTACGGCACCGTGTTCGCGGCCTACGCCACGCTCTCCAGAAACGCCTCTTCCGCCGCATGCACCGCATCGGGCGTGCCGACATGCATCCAGACGCCGTCGAGGCGCAGGCCGAACAGGCGCTCCTGCTCGTTGGCGCGGTCGAACATCTTGGTCAGCGAGAACTCGCCCTGCGGCGCATCGGCGAAGATCGACGGCGACAGGATCGCCGCGCCGGCATAGACGAACGGAACGACCTCTTTCTCCTTGCGCTTGCGCAGGGCTCCGTCGGGCAGCATGCCGTAATCGCCGCGGCCGCTATAGCCGATGCTGGTCGCCGTCGGCGCCATCAAGAGCAGGATGTCCATGCGCGCGGGATCGAAGTTTTCGGCAAGCCGCGCGAGGTTCGAGCGCACGCCGTCGATCCACAGTGTGTCGGAATTGACATGGAAGAATGGCGCGTTGCCGAGCAGCGGCAGCGCCTTGACCACGCCGCCGCCGGTGCCGAGCACCTGGTTGCGCTCGTCCGAGATGGTCACGCGCGGATGCTGGCGCGATGCGACGTGATCGATGATCTGGTCCGGCAGGTAATGCACGTTGACCACCGCCTCGGTCACGCCGGCCTGGCCGAGCTTGTCGAGCACGTGGTCGAGCAGCGGCTGGCCCGCCACCGGCACCATCGGCTTCGGCATCTTGTCCGTCAACGGACGCATGCGCAGGCCGAACCCTGCGGCGAGCACCATGGCTTTGGTCGGTTTGACGGACATCGTTTGCTTTCTCAGATTCGTCTTTCTCAGCCTCGTGGACTCAGAACTCTTGGGATTAGAACTCTTGGAATTACTCTCGAAATTGCCCTTGGAATTCGCGCTCGCGGTAATCCTAGCACGGGACTCATTCAGCCGCACCGCATCTCAACCGCCTTAGCCTCCTGCCGTGACGGTTGTACGACGGGTGTGGCGTCACGCCCCGACGGATGCGGAACGCGCCTTTTTCTTCTTGTCGCCGAGCTTGAGGAAATTGACGCCGATCTGGTCGCCATTGACCCAGGCAAGCTCACAGCGCCGGTACGCGAGTCCGGTGGACGACAGCAGGAGAAAAAATTCCTTCAGATGGAGCCCTTCGACCGAACCGTCGATGGTCAGCTTGGCGCCGCTCTGGGAGACGTCCTCCATGGTGCAGTCGCGCCGCCACGTGCCGTCGATTCCCATCATCTGGGCCGGAATCCCACGCTCGAAAACAACCCGGCTGTTGCTGCGCTGGTCTGTCTTCACCGCCATCTGCCCTTGCTCCAGCCCGGTAATTATTCGGCTCCTTGCCGCCAGAATACCGACGTCTTGGCTAACAGCCGGTAAATCGGGCCCGAATCAGCCTTGGGGCGGTTCTGGTGCCGGTTCTTGTGACGGCCTTTGGGGTGGCGGGACGTTGGCGAGATACCAGTCGCGCAAATGGCTGAGCGCGGGATGCGCCAGCGAGCGCTGGAGGTAGGTCCAGATCCGCGGCTGGTGGCGCAGGTAATGCGGCTTGCCGTCGCGGCGGTTGAGCCGGGCGAAGGTGCCGAGCAGGCGGGTGTTCCGCTGCGCCGACATGATGGCGTAGAGCTCGGCGAAACCGGCCGGATCGAAGCTCGCATCACCAGCGCGGCGCGCCTTGATGTAGCGCGACAACAGCGTCAGCTCGAGATTCTCGGGCACGTCGATGCGGGCGTCCTGGAGCAGCGACACCACGTCGTAGGATTGCGGCCCTAGCACGGTGTCCTGGAAATCGATCACGCCGACGCGTTCGATGCCGGTGCGCATCCCGAGCCAGATCAAATTGGGCGAGTGATAGTCGCGGATGATCCACGTCCTCGGCGCGGCCAGCGGCTTCTTCAGCAGCTCGCGCCACATCGCAAAGAATTCCGCGCGCTTCGCCTCGCTCAGCGGCGCGTTGCGATCGGGCAGATACCATTCCGGCATCAATCCGATTTCGATCAGCATCGCTTCGGTGTCGAAGACCGGAATGGCGTAGCTCTGCCCGTCGAGCGGCAGCGTCTCCGGCAGCGTCTTGCCGTGCAGCACCGCCAGCACGTCGGTCGCGGCTTCGTAGCGCTCGGGAATCGGGCGCGGCGGGTTGCCTTCGATTACGCCTTCGCTGCCGAAATCCTCCGATATCAGGAAGCCGTGGTCGAGATCGGCATGATGGATCGCGGGCGCCGAGATGCCTTGCGCGCGCAGGCCTTCGTCGATGGCGACGAAGGGTTTGACGTTTTCGGCGAGATGCACCGCGGCGCTGTAGGACTTTCCGTTGTAGAGCGCCGCGCCGTCGGGGCGCTGCGGAAAGTTCATGAGGATGACGATCTCGTCGTCGCGCAGCAGCCGCGCGTAGGACCGTGTCGAGGCGTCGCCGGCCATGCGCCGCCGCATTGCGTCGAGATAGCCGGATGCGTCGAGGAATTCGCGCAGCGCTCTCAGACGCGCGACCTGGGCTGCGCCCTTGCCGTAACCGGTGATGTCGGCGGCACGTGCGTTCGAGCCCAGAGCCGGACGATGGGTGAGTGCGATGTCGATGCGATCCTCGGGCAGCGCCGACGGCGCACGCTCCGGCCATTCGATCAGGACAAGCGTGGCGTCCGGCAGCGGCGACAGCCCGATCTCCTCGAGCTCGCTCTCGTCCTCGACGCGGTAGAGGTCGGCATGCATGACCGGAAACGGCGGCAGCTCATAACCCTGCACCAGAGTGAAGGTCGGGCTCGGCACTTCCAGCGCCTCGTCGTCGGCGAGGTAGCGGATCATGGCGCGGGCGGCCGCGGTCTTGCCGGCGCCGAGGTCGCCGGTGAGCGTGATGACATCGCCCGGCCCGACCAGCAGCGCGAGATCAGCCATCAGTTGCGCGGTGGCCGTCTCGTTGTGAAGCGCGACGGAGAATGTGGTTGGCGCGCTCATTCGGCGGCGTCGCGATGCGCCGCCTGGTCGGTCGGGAAGTCGCAGATCACGACCGTGCCCCGGCCCACGATCGAATCCACCCGCACCTTGCCGCCATGCAGCTCGACGAAGGAGCGCACCAGCGACAGGCCGAGCCCGGCGCCGCGGTGACGCGACCCCTGCGAGCGGCTTTCGAACCAGTTGAACACCTTGTCCTTCATGTCGGCAGGTATTCCAGGCCCGGAATCTGTCACAGTGAAGACCACACTGTGCTCGGTGCGACGCGCGCTGATGCCGACGGTGGAATCCTGTGGAGAAAACCCGACGGCGTTGGCGAGGAGGTTATAGAGCACCTGCACCACGCGCTTTTCGTCGCCGATGAAGCTGCCGATATCGGGCGCGATCTCGACCTTCAGGCGGATGCGGTCGGTGGCGAGCCGGTCCTGGATGCCCTCGGCGGCGAGCTCGATGGTCTTGCTGACGTCGACCGGGCCGAGTTCCAGCTTCATCGCGCCGGCGTCGATGGTGGCGAGATCGAGGATGTTGTTGGTCAGCGCCAGCAGCGCGTTGGTCGATTTGGTGACGTAGTCGAGATATTCGGCCTGTTTCGGCGTCAGCGGTCCGGTCGAGGGATCGCTGAGGAAATGCGCGAAGCCGATGATGGTGGTGAGCGGCGAGCGCAGCTCGTAGGAGACGTGGTGGACGAAATCCACCTTCATCTGGTCGGCGGCCTCCAGCGCCTCGTTGCGCTCGCGCAGCGCGCGCTCGACGTTCTCGGTGTCGGTGATGTCCTGGAACGTCAGCATGGTGGCGCCGTCGTGCAGCGGCCGGATCATGCCGTCGAGCACGCTGCCGTCCTTGCGCTCCAGCTTCAGCGGCACGTCGGCGCGGCTCTCGATCGAGGTGACGGCCTCGCGGATCTGCCGCCAGACCACGGGATCGTCGAACAGCTGATGGCACCAGCCTTCGACGGTCTGGATGTGCGGCTCGTCGCGCATCGCGTCGCTCGACAGCTTCCACATCCGGACGAAGGCCGGGTTGAAGAGCTGCGCCTTGCCGTTGCTGCCGAACACCGCGACGCCCTCGGCGAGGCTGTCCAGCGTCTCGCGCTGGACGCGGATCATGCCGTCGAAGCGGCGGGCGAGCTCGAGGCTCTCGGTGACGTCGTCGAACAGATAGGTGACGCCGCCTTCCGGGTTCGGCGTGGTGACGACGGAGAGGGCGCGGCCGTCGGGCAGATACCAGGTATCCTTGGCGGCCTCGACCGCGCGATACGCCTCGTGCAGCTTGGCCTTCCAGGCGCGGAAGTCGGGCTGCTCCGGCAGTTTTCGCGCGGCACGGAGCTGGTCCAGCACGCTGGAATCATCGGGATTGGCGTCGAGGAAGGTACGGTCGAGGTCCCATAGCCGGCGGTAGGAATCGTTGTAGAAGGCAAGGCGCCGGTGGCCGTCGAACACGGCGACGCCGGAGGAGAGCTGGTCGAGCGTGCGGCGATGCGCCTCCGCCATCCGCACCAGCGCCGAGCTCAGCGCATCCGCCTCGCTGGCATCGATCGCGACGCCGACGCTGCCGCTGCCGACATTGACGGCGCGCACGTCGTAGATGCGCCGCTCGCCGCCGATCACGATCGGCAGCCGGGAGGTGAAATTGGCCGCGTCCTTCAGTCCCCGTTCCATGGCGCTGCGGTCGGCGCTGTCGAGCAGCTCGAGCTTGCGCTCGTGGGCGTCGCTGAAGCTCGCGGCCTCGGTCGCACGGACATAGGCCGGGTTGGCGAAAGTGAGCGCACCGTTCTCGCCCTTGGCCCAGATCGGCCAGGGTGCCGCCGCAGCGAAGCCGCGCAGCATCTCGGTCTCGTCGGAGAGCGCCTTGTAGCGCAGATTAGTTTCGGCGAGATCCCGGCGCAGGCCCGAGAGTTCGAGAATCCTGACAATGGCCTGGCCACCGATGGCGCGGCCGATGGCTTCCAGCGTATGGCCATGCGCGGTGGTCAGCGTCAGCTGGAACCCGTCGCCGCGGTCGCGCAGCGCATCCACAGCGTGGTCCATCTGGAGCGCCGGTTCCGGCGGCAGCCAGGTTCCGAAGGCGAGCACGCGCTGAGGGGAGGAGTCGCGCGGCAGCACCATCGAGACGTCGCCCGAAATCTGCGCGCGGTTGTCGCCGGCCGGCCAGGAGATCAGGATCTGCGGCTCGGCGAACAGCAGCGCACCGAAGCGGTCGGCCTGGAGTTGCAGTTCCCCGATCCGCGCGCGCAGCCGCGCCTCGTTCTTCGCCGTGCGCACGCGCGTACGCATCAGCAGGATCGCGGCCATCACCGAGAAGCCGAGCAGCGCCAGCGCGGTGGCGAGCACCGCAAGTTCCTGCCGGTTGAAGTCCAGCAATTCCGAAAGTGTGCCAACGAAGTCGGCGGCCTCAGCCGGCGCAGCCGGCAGCAGCGCCGCGAGAGCGCTCCCGATCAGGCCGTCGCGCACGAGCGATGTGCACGATAGCAGCGTCCGACGCATCGACACGATCACGCCTGACATAGTTGCCCCAAGACCGCACGAATTTACGCGCGGCGACCCCCGTCGCGCGCGAATCAAACGACAATACCCCCACCGTGACTCCACCGGTAAGAGTCCAGATCGTGAACGCAAAGGCGGCCCCAAAAAAATGCGGGACGTGGCGTTCCGGGTTCACGTAGTTCTTCGGGGAATTCGGCTGGAGTTGCCGTGCGTTAGCGGCCCCTGCGAATTGTTGCCCCGATGAAGGTGCGCTCCCTCGCCCGCTCGCGGGGAAGGGGGTGTCTCCGCGGTGGGAATCCCCAAGAGGAGAGAACCCTCACCCGCGTCGCTTCGCTCCGCGACCTCTCTCGCAAGCGGGAGAGGTGAAGCCCAACTCGCTGCCGTGCGTTAGCGCCCGGTCGAGCCGAAGCCGCCGGCGCCGCGATCGGTCGCCGACAAGGTCGCCACCGGAACCAGCGCGGCCTGAACCACGGGCGCGATGACCATCTGCGCGATCCGCTCGCCGCGCTTGATCACGAAGGCCGCTGCGCCGTGGTTGATCAGGATCACCTTGATCTCGCCGCGATAGTCCGCGTCGATGGTTCCGGGCGAGTTCAGTACGGTGACGCCGTGCTTGGCGGCAAGCCCCGAGCGCGGCCGCACCTGCGCCTCGTGCCCGGGCGGCAAGGCGATCGCAAGGCCGGTCGGCACCAGCGCATATCGGCCGGACGCAAGCGTCAGCGGCGCGTCCTCCGGAACCGCGGCCATCAGGTCGAGACCGGCGGCCTCCGCCGTCTGATAGGCCGGCAGCGGCAGGCCCTCGGCATGCGGCAGGCGTTGCAGTTCGACCGTGACTTTCGTGCTCAAGATGCGGGCTCCAGGGATTTGCCGATCACACTCTTGACGATATGTGCGATCAGCTCGGTGGCGACCTGTTCCTTGGTCATCGCGGGCCAGGAATCAACCGCGATCTCGCCGTTCTTCTCACCATTCTTGCGGCTGATGAGGTGGACAGTGTTGCGGTCGCCGCCCATCACGCCGGTCGCCGGCGAGACGTCGTTGGCGACGATCCAGTCGCAGCCCTTGCGGGCAAGCTTTGTCTTGGCGTTGTCGATGAGGTGCTCGGTCTCGGCGGCGAAGCCGATCACCAGCGGCGGGCGCTTGTCGGTCAGCTTCGCGATCGTGGCGAGGATGTCGGGGTTCTCGACCAGCTGGAGCGGCGGCATGCCGGCCGAGGTCTTCTTCAGCTTCTGCTCGCCCTCATTGGCGACACGCCAGTCGGCGACCGCAGCGGCGAAGATCGCAATGTCGGCGGGAAGGGCCGCCTGCACCTGCTCCAGCATCTGCCGCGCCGATTCCACATGCTTCACCGTCACGCCCTGGGGATCGCCGAGATCGACCGGGCCGCTCACCAAAATCACCTCGGCACCGGCGGCCTGCGCGGCGGCGGCGATGGCAAAGCCCTGCTTGCCGGAAGAGCGGTTGGCGATGTAGCGCACCGGGTCGATCGGCTCGTGGGTCGGGCCCGCGGTGATCAGCACGCGCTTGCCGGCGAGCGGGCGCGGCACCGGCGGCCGCAGCAGGCGCTCGGCGGCGGCGGCGATCTCCAACGCCTCGGACATGCGGCCGATACCGGCTTCACCCGCCTCGGCCATCTCTCCGGAATTCGGCCCGATCAGCACGACGCCGTCGCGCTGAAGCTGCGCGACGTTGCGTCGGGTCGCCGCGTTGTTCCACATCAGCGGATTCATCGCCGGCGCCAGCAGCACCTTGCGGTTGGTCGCGAGCAGAATGGCGCTGGCGAGGTCGTCGGCATGGCCGTTCGCCATCTTGGCCATCAGGTCGGCCGTGGCGGGGGCCACCACGATCAAGTCGCAGTCACGGGCCAGGCGGATATGGCCGGCGTCGAACTCGCTCTGGGGATCGAACAGGTCGGTATAGACGCGCTCATGCGAAAGGGCGCTGACCGAGAGCGGCGTGACGAATTGCTGGGCCGCGTTGGTCAGCACGCAGCGGACCTCGATGCGCCGCTCCTTCAGCCTTCGGATCAGGTCGAGCGATTTAAAGGCCGCGATCCCGCCGCCGATGATCAGAGTGACGCTGGCCTCGGCAAGGGCGCCGGTGCGCTGAGGCGTCGGAGCGGTGGATGCCGTAGGCGGCACCGCAAAGGGCGTCAACGGCTCCTCACGGCCCTCGATCAGCTCCCGCAGGATGACCCGGACCTCTTCCTCAAGGGACCTGTGATTCTTGGCCGAACGCAGCCGCAGATAGGTTTTGACGTGTTCGTCGAGCTTGCGGATGGTTAGGCTCGCCATGACGCCCTCCGGCACGGAATGATAGCGATGCTATCAATCAAGTGATTGCAGTGCAATCACAAATTCTGGACGGCGATCAGGATCCCGATGAGGGTCGCTGCGATGATCCAGAGCGCCACAGTGCGCCAGCGGTTCTTGCGGCCCTCGCTGCGGCCCATCGCCGCGATGCTCTCCGGCGACAGCCGCAGGCCCTCCCGCGTCATGGTCTCGAGCTGCTCGAGCACTGCAACGGAGCGCTGCGCGATATCGGGCAGGCGCATCAGCACGCGGGCGAGGTCGCCGCCGCC
The DNA here is from genome assembly GCF_044570075.1 of Bradyrhizobium sp. YCK136. Classification (NCBI taxonomy): domain Bacteria; kingdom Pseudomonadati; phylum Pseudomonadota; class Alphaproteobacteria; order Hyphomicrobiales; family Nitrobacteraceae; genus Bradyrhizobium; species Bradyrhizobium sp. YCK136. The sequence goes on along the minus strand of NZ_CP172424.1, from coordinate 9,666,152 downwards.
GGTGAGCGCGCCCTGCACCCGGCCGATCGGCCCGAGATTGCGCTCGATCCACTCACGCACCACGGGGTCGGCGGTCTTCCAGATATCCAGCCTGGGATCGAAGCCGCGCGCCACGCCTTCGACCACGACCATGGTCTTCTGGAGCAGGATCAGCTCGGGCCGTGTCGTCATGTCGAACAGGCCGGTGACCTCGAGCAGCAGCGTCAGCAGCCGCGCCATCGAGATCTCTTCGGCCGTGCGGTTGTGGATCGGCTCGCCGATGGCGCGGATGGCTTGCGCGAAATTCTCGACGGAGTGGTGCGCGGGCACGTAGCCCGCCTCGAAATGCACCTCCGCCACACGGCGATAATCGCGGGTGATGAAGCCGAGCAGAATTTCGGCGAGGAAGCGCCGCTCCTTCATCCCGAGCCGGCCCATGATGCCGAAATCGACCGCGACGAGGCGGCCGGTGTCGTCCAGGAAAAGATTGCCCGGATGCATGTCGGCGTGGAAAAAGCCGTCGCGCAGCGCGTGGCGCAGAAAGCTCTGGATCACCTTGCGGCCGAGATCGGGCAGGTCGACCTGCGCCTCTGCCAGGCGCTTGTGATCGTTCAGCGCGATGCCGTCGATCCACTCCATCGTCAGCACGTTGTGCGTGGTACGGTCCCAGTCGACCGTGGGCACGCGGAAGTCGAGATCGTCGCCCGTGTTCTCCGCCATTTCCGACATTGCAGCCGCTTCCAGCCGCAGGTCCATCTCCATCGCGACCGAGCGCGACATGGTGTTGATGACCTCGATCAGGCGCAGCCGCCGCGCCTCGGCCGAATAGGTCTCGGCCTTGTGCGCAACGTAGAAGAAATCGGAGAGATCACGCCGGAAGCGCGAGGCCACATTCGGGCGCAGCACTTTCACGGCGACTGCCTTGCGGATGCCGTCACGTACCACTTCGCCGCGATGCACCTGAGCGATCGAGGCGGCGGCGACCGGCGGGCCGAGGCTCGCGAACACGTCCTTGAGCGGACGCTCCAGGGAGGCTGCGATCGCAGCTTCCGCTTCTGCTTGCGAAAACGGCGGCAGGCGATCCTGGAGACTTTCCAGGTCACGCGCCATGATGACGCCGACGACGTCGGGGCGCGTCGCCAGAAACTGCCCGAGCTTGAGATAGGCCGGGCCCATCCGGGTCAGCGCGCGCGACAGTCGCGGCCCGTGCTTTGGACCGCGCCGTTCGACGATGCGCGCAAGCTTCAGCGCGAGCTGCCCGGGCGGCGGCACCAGGCTCGGATCGACGGAGCCGAACACGCCTTCGCGCGCGAACACGAACGCAGCGCGCATGAGGCGCGCGGTGTGGGTAATTGCAGAAATCACAAACGCCAGCCCGAATGCAGTGCGACGATGCCGCCGGACAATGTCTGCCAGTTCACGCGGGCAAAGCCTGCGTCGCGGATCATGTCGGCGAAGGCGTTGGGCTTGGGAAACTTGCGGATCGATTCGACGAGATATTGGTAGGACTCGGCGTCGCCCGTGATCATGCGGCCGAGCGGCGGGATCACCTTGAACGAGAACAGGTCATAGAGCTTGTCGAGGCCGGGCATCTCGACGGTGGAGAATTCCAGGCACAGGAAGCGGCTGCCGGGCCTCAGCACGCGATAGGCCTCGCGCAGCGCCAGGTCGATCTGCGGCACGTTGCGGATGCCGAAAGCGATCGTATATGCGTCAAAGCTGCGGTCGGCAAAGGCGAGCGCTTCGGCATTGCCTTCGACGAAATCGACCTGGGTCGCGAGATGGCGCTTGGCGGCGCGCTCGCGGCCCACGGCGAGCATGTCGGAATTGATGTCGCAGACCGTGGCGTGAAAGCCGGGGCCGGCGGCCTTGGCGGCGCGGAACGAGATGTCGCCGGTGCCGCCGGCGACGTCGAGCAACGCGAACGGCCGGTCGCCCCTCGGCGGATCCAGCGCGTTGATCATGATGTCCTTCCAGACCCGGTGCAGGCCGCCGGACATCAAGTCGTTCATCAGGTCATAGCGCGACGCAACGCTGTGAAACACATCGTTCACCAGCGTCTGCTTGTCCCCCAGGGGAACGTCCCTGAAGCCAAAATGCGTGGTTTCGCCCGGCCGATCCATTACTCTACTCCACGAGGCGGACCATAGCGCGCCCGCCGCAATGGCGCTATCACACCGCCCTCATAAGGTGAATGCCTGACCATGCCTGACCATGCCTGACCATGCCTGAATTGCCCGAAGTCGAGACCGTCCGCCGCGGCCTTCAGCCCGTCATGGAAGGTGCGAAAATCGTCGTCGCGGAGGCCCGCCGGCCGGACTTGCGCTTTCCGTTCCAGCCGGACTTCGTGGCCCGGCTCCAGGGGCAGGTCGTCACGGGGCTCGGCCGCCGCGCAAAATATCTCATGGCCGATCTGGCCTCCGGCGACGTGCTCTTGATGCATCTGGGCATGTCGGGCTCGTTTCGTGTCATCAAGCCGGACAATGATGTCGCACCTGGGGAGTTTCACTATCCACGGGGTAAGGACACCACCCATGACCACGTGCTGTTTCGGATGTCCTCCGGTGCCGACATCGTCTTCAACGATCCGCGCCGCTTCGGTTACATGAAAGTGATCGCGCGCAATGCGCTCGAGGACGAGCCGCTGCTCCGCGGCCTCGGCCCCGAGCCGCTCGGCAACGAATTCGATGCCGCGATGCTGGCGCGATCCTGCGAAGGCAAGGCCACCAGCCTGAAGGCCGCGCTGCTCGACCAGCGCGTGGTGGCAGGGCTCGGCAACATCTATGTCTGCGAAGCGCTGCATCGCTCGCACCTGTCGCCGCGCCGGATCGCTGCGACGTTAGCGACCAGGAAGGGCGAGCCAACGGATCACGCGAAGAGATTGGTCGGTGCGATCCACACCGTGCTGAACGACGCCATCAAGGCCGGCGGCTCGTCACTGCGCGACCATCGCCAGACCACAGGTGAGCTCGGCTACTTCCAGCATTCGTTCAAGGTCTATGACCGCGAAGGCGAGACCTGCAAGACGCCTGCCTGCGGCGGCACGATCAAGCGCTTCACCCAGAACGGCCGTTCGACCTTCTGGTGTCCGAAATGTCAGAAGTGAGGATCAGGCTCGCGACCGCGAGGCTGTGAGTCTCTGCGAGCGTGACGAGCTCACGACGACGTCATTGCGAGTGCAGTGAAGCAATCCGGCCGGGCTGGTGGCCGGATTGCTTCGACGCTGGTGCCCTTCCGGATGGGTGAAGGGCCGGCTGACGCCCGAACGATCGCCCCGCTCAGGACGCCAGTGTCGGGGTCTCGTCCGTGGAAAGCCCGGTGGCGGCATGCAGCAGGCCGTCCGGAGCCGACATGACCTGGTCGATCAGGGCATTGGTCGTGGCGCTGAGCTCGAGCCGGGTCTCGATCCACTGCCAGAGGCCGCGGATCTCGTCCGCCGACTTGCCGTTCGGCGCGAATTCGCTGACGGCGAGGCCGCCGGCGAGTGAATCCTGGTGGTCGTTGCGCATCACGATCAAGGGACGCGCGAGCACCTCGGCGAGATCGAGCGCGGCTTCCTCGGCGAGTGTGTTGGCGGCATTGTCGATGCGCTGGCCGCGGATCGGCGTCTGGTTCAGCACGAAGCTGTAGGGCCGCTTCCAGGCGCGTGCGACGCTCAGCGTCGAGGCGGTCGCCTCGATGTCCGCGACGCTCGGGCGGGCCGGGATCAGGCAGAGATCGGAATGACGGATCGCGGCGGTGGTCGCGGCGCTGAGGCCGGCCGCGGTGTCGACGATCGCGAGCTGGAGGCCGCTGTCGGCCAGCATGTTCAGGCGCGGCGCGATGTCGGCGGCGTGATAGATCGGCTCGACCACGAGATCCTCGGCGGTGCGACGGCGCTGCCAGTTGGACAGGGTGCCCTGCGGGTCGGTCTCGATCAGGCGGACGGTGAAGCCGGCCTGCTTGGCCGCCAGCGCGAGGCCGACGGCGAGCGTGCTCTTGCCACTGCCACCCTTTTGGGTGGCCAGTACGATGGTGTGCATGGAAGATGAATCCTTTGGAATGCCTGGGTCAGGAATACGCCACGCGAACGTGCATCGCTTCTGGATGCTGAGCTCTTCTCGCTCAGGACGTGCCGGCCCGATCCAAAGGGGATCGCGGAGGTCCGAATCAACGGTAACAATGATGTCGGAATCGGGAATGCCAGCTAATCCGTACCATTACTGGACCCGTAGTCGTACGTGCGATGTGCGCCGATAGACACGAGAGATTGTGATTGTCGCCTGGCTTACTTCCGCACGCAGATCACGCGGACGACTGCGGACTTCGCATCCGCTGAACTGCCGTTTGCTGTGACGCCGTTGGCCTTCAGGAAATCGCGCACCGTCTCCGCTGAGACCATCACGGCCTGCGATGCCGGCACCGACGTCGCGGGTCCCGCCACCATCGCCGGCTTCAACAGCGCAATGCCGGCGAATTTGCCGTCCGCGTCGATCGCGGGGCTGCCGGAAAATCCGACCGCCGGTGGTGGCGACAGCGCGGAATCGCTGCTCGCGACGGGTGCGAGCGCGCCCTTGACGCTCGAGACCCCGGCCGCGCCACCCTGGCTTTGCGGATCGGCGATGCCGACGACGTCGACATTCGTCTTCGCCCCGCCGCCAGCGAGGCCGAGTGGCTTCAGGCCACGCGCGCCGTAGATGTGCAGGAGCGCGAGATCGTGCTCCTTGTCCTCGGCAAGACGATCGGCGCTGCCGTAGCCGGCGATGGTGATCGCAAGGCAGCTGTCGGTGACGAGGCGGTCGGTGAGGATCGCGCCGTCGTCGCTGACGACGATGCCGGTGCCGTATTCGACGGTCTTGCGCGGCGGCGGTCCGGCTTGCGGACCTGCCGGAAATGCATTGAACGCGCTCGACATCGCGATCACGACCGGCTCGACCGTGTTCTCGGTGGCCTGGTCGTAGAGGATCGTCATGATGCGGACTTCGTCGCCCTTGAAGGTGCCGCGCACGTAGAATTTCTTCAGGCCCTGGAGCCCCGACAGCACGAAGAAGTCGGGCTTCACCACGGTGTAGTCGACCTTGCGTCCGGCCGGCTCCTTCTTCTCGGCGTCAGCGAGCTTCGCGGTCGTGGGGTTCGCCTCCTTGCGCCGGCTGAGCAGCACCTGCACAGTTCCGGTCGGCGAGGTCCATTTCGATCCGTTGGCATCGGTCGCCTGCTGCGGCACCAGTTTTGAGGGAATGCCGAGCCGGGCGCCGCTGGTCATCTCCGTCACGATCTTCCAGCCGACGCTGTCCTGCTTCCGCCGCGCGGTCTCGGCAAGCGCGGCGCGCTCCTGCGGATTGAGCACGCCGGTCGGCTTGCCGCCCTTGTTCTTCTGGTACTCCTTGATGGCATTGACCATGCGCTCGCTGACCTCGCCGGTGATGGCGCCGTTATATTGGCCGACCCAGGCGAGGTCGGACTGGAGCGAGAGGCGTTCGGCCTGCGCCATGGCATCGGCCGTTTCCGACGGTGTCTGAAGTGCGGGCGGGCGGATCGGAACGGTCTGGACCGTCTTCGGCTTGGTGCCGGGGATCTGCGGCGTCGTCATCTGGGCGTTTGCGCCTGTGGCGGCCGCAAACATCAGTGTTGCCGCAAGCATCGATCTCATGACAAATCCAGCCAGCCCATTGAACGCAATGCCATTGAAGCACATCTCGTTGGTCGCGAACAATCTCGGGGTGGTTCAGGCCTGCGGGCAGGCCGGACCCTCATCTGAGAGGACGTGAGTGTTACGGGTTCATTCCGGGGCGGCTCGAAGAGCCAAACCCGGAATCTCGAGATTCCGGGTTCGATGCTTCGCATCGCCCCGGAATGACAGTATGTGCGACTTCCGCGCTCCTCGCGGGGAGCGGCAGCAATCTAGGAAGAGCTGAGAATGCTGAGCCCGGACGAACTCGAACGTTATGCCCGCCATATCGTGCTGCGCGACGTCGGCGGCCCGGGCCAGGCCGCGCTGAAGCGGGCCTCCGTGCTGGTGATCGGCGCCGGCGGGCTCGGCGCGCCCGCCTTGATGTATCTGGCTGCCGCCGGGATCGGCACGCTCGGCGTGGTCGATGACGACGTGGTGTCGCTGTCCAACCTCCAGCGCCAGGTGATCCATACGACGCCCGATATCGGCCGGCACAAGGTCGAGAGCGCGGCCGAGCGCATTTCCGCTCTCAATCCGCATGTCCGCTTTGTCGGTCACGCCACCTGGCTCAACGCCGACAACGCGCTCAGCCTGATCGGCGACTACGACCTCGTGCTCGATGGCTCCGACAATTTCTCGACGCGCTATCTGGTCTCCGACGCATGCTTCTTCGCGAAGAAGCCGCTGATCACCGCGGCGCTCGGCACCTTCGACGGCTCGCTCACCACCATCCGCGCCCATGAAAAGAACGAGGCTGGCGAATTCAATCCGACCTATCGCTGCCTGTTTCCGGAGGCGCCGCCGCCCGGCACGGTGCCGGCCTGTGCCGAGGCCGGCGTCATGGGCGCGCTCGCGGGCGTGCTCGGCTCGATGATGGCGCTGGAGGCGATCCGCGAGATCGTCGGCTTCGGCGACGGCCTCGTCGGCCGCCTCCTGATGATCGATGCGCGCGCGATGCGCTTCGAGACGCTGCGCTATTCGCGCGATCCGGCCAATCCGCTCAACGGCGATGGTCCCGTGATCGAGGATCTAAGCATCCATCGCGCGTAGGCGCGCGTTCTTCAATCTCTACCCCCGCGTGGCTCCCAGCGCACAGCGCCTCAGAGCATGCTCGGCAGCACGCGATCCGGCGGCTTGTGCGCGTCGAGGAAGGTGCGGATGTTGATGATCACCTTCTCGCCCATCTCGACGCGGCCTTCGATCGTGGCCGAGCCCATGTGCGGCAGCAGCGTCACCTTGCCGGCTTTGGCGAGCCGCACCAGTTTGGGGTTCACCGCGGGCTCGTGCTCGTAGACGTCGAGCCCGGCGCCGCCGATCTCGCCGCCTTCGATCAGCTTGATCAGCGTGTCCTCGTCGGTCACCTCGCCGCGCGCAGTGTTGACGATGTAGGCGTCCTTGCGGATCAGCTTCAGCCGTCGCGCCGAGAGCAGGTGATAGGTCGCCGGCGTGTGCGGACAGTTCACCGAGAGGATGTCCATCCGCGCCAGCATCTGGTCGAGGCTTTCCCAATAGGTCGCGCCAAGCTCTTCGGCGATCTTCGGCGCCACGGGGCGGCGGTTGTGATAGTGAATCTGCAGGCCAAAGGCGCGGGCGCGGCGCGCCACTGCCTGGCCGATGCGGCCCATGCCGATGATGCCGAGGCGCTTGCCGCCGATGCGGTGGCCGAGCATCCAGGTTGGCGACCAGCCGGGCCAGGGCTTGCCTTCCGTCAGGATCGAGGCGCCTTCGATCATCCGCCGAGGCACGGCCAGGATCAGCGCCATGGTCATGTCGGCGGTGTCTTCGGTCAGAACCTTTGGCGTGTTGGTGACGGTGATGCCGCGCGCATGCGCGGCCTCGACATCGATATTGTCGACGCCGTTGCCGAAATTGGCGATCAGGCGCAGCTTGCAGTCGGGCTGGTTGACGATGTCGGCGGTGATGTGGTCGGTGACGGTCGGAACCAGCACGTCGGCGGTGCGCGCGGCTTCAGCGATCTGGTCGGCCGACATCGGCGTGTCGTCGAGATTGATCCGCGCGTCGAACAGCTCGCGCATCCGCGTCTCGATCGAATCCGGCAGCTTGCGCGTCACCACGACGAGGGGCTTTTTCTTCACCGACATGTCCTGCTCTCATGAGGCGTGGCAAGCCCGCCTCTGTCGCCAAAGGCCGGCCGTTCAGGCCTCATTAACCCGGTTGTTCGACACTGCCCTTGCCGTGTCGTCCCCGGCGTTTCCTTCAAGCTCTCCCGATATTTCCAGGCTGGAAAATCGGACCAAACTGGTTGTTCAAGCGTCCGTCCTCTCTAGCAGAAGGCCGGGCCAAGACAAGAACCACGGGGTAAGGCTTGGCGGAACACCCGCGTGGGGCGGGTCAGGGACGACCGCGGCAGGGTATTTTGGAATTTTGGGGTGAGGGTCCGGCTCGGCCGGGTCCTCGACAGGAGACGGGTTGATGGCGTTGGGGCGTTTTTGTTCGGTGATGGCGCTCGTTTGCACCTGGTTGAGCGCCTCGGTCAGCCCCTCGCATTCGGCGAAGGACAACACCCCGCAGAGCGCCAGCGGCCTCCCGGTGCCGCGCTATGTCAGCCTGAAGTCGGATCACGTGAACGTCCGTGCCGGTCCGACCAAGGACAATGACGTGGCCTGGGTCTATACCCGCGCCGGCCTGCCGGTCGAAATCACAGCCGAGTTCGAGAACTGGCGCCGGGTGCGCGATTCCGAAGGCGCCGAGGGCTGGGTCTATCACTCGCTGCTGTCGGGCCGCCGCACCGCGGTCGTTACCATGAAGCACAAGGACGAGCTCGCGCCGATCTATGACCGCGCCGATCCTGACAGCGCGGTTGCGGCCAAGCTCCAGGCCGGCGTCGTCACCCAGGTGAAGAAGTGCAGCGCAAACTGGTGCCGCGTCACCGGCAACGGTTTTGACGGCTGGATCCAGCAGGAACGCCTCTGGGGCGTGTATTCGGACGAGCAGGTGAATTGACGCTGCAGGCGTCATCCCGGGATGGCGCGAAGCGCCAGACCCGGGATCTCGAGATACGGGGTTCGGTGCTACGCACCGCCCGGAACGACGGCGTAAGCAATTATGGCCGGGACAAGCCCGGCTATCACGACCAAATCAACAGTTTAGGATAGATCTCAGCGCTTCTTGCGCAGGCGCACGACCATGTCGATGCGCGCGATCTCGTAACCCTCGGGCACCTCCGGCATCTTGGACAGCGCCAGATGCGGATCCTCGATGTCGACCAGCTCGTGGCTGTTCTCGAGGTAATAGTGGTGGTGCGTGGTGACGTTGGTGTCGAAATAGGTCTTGGTGCCGTCGACACTGACCTGGCGCAGCAGGCCGGCGTCGGTGAGCTGGTTCAGCGTGTTGTAGACGGTCGCCAGCGACACCGGAACCTTGGCCAGCGTGGCTTCCTCGTACAGCATTTCAGCCGTAAGGTGGCGAGCACCCTTGCCGAACAGGAGCCAGCCCAGCGCCATGCGCTGCCGCGTCGGGCGGAGCCCGGCGGACTGGAGCATTACGTTAACGTCGTGCCACGGGCAGCCGGTCAAAGCCGGCTGGCGGCCGGACAGGAGGGCCGCGGCATGGACGTCGTCGTCGTGATGGGGCGCGGTATTCTCGCTCATTTCCAGATTTCGGGCACGCGTGAACAATAACTCCGTGCAATATAAGAACAGATAGATGCAGATGCAAGTTTCTCGCAACTAGAGAGGTTCTAATCGGAGTGGAACCGAGCGAGGAGCCCGTCATTTTACCTTCATGAGAGCGCTTTGCCACCGAAATGGCCTGTGTTAGAGAGCGCGCGGTTCCGCTTAGCCGATTTTGGTGCACCCGGGCATCGAGGCCCGGTCCGCAGTCCATCGGGGCTTGCGGGAGTTGCGCCTGACGATGGCAATTGGCGTTACTCTCCGACCGGGACGGGGCCCATTTTCGCCAAAAAACGTCGCTCAATCGGACTTTGAACAGAGGCACATGCATGCTGAACAGGCGCAACGGTTACGAATACGAAGATCTGCTGGCATGTGCCCGCGGCGAGATGTTCGGCCCGGGCAATGCCCAGCTGCCGCTGCCGCCGATGCTGATGTTCGACCGCATCACGGACATCAACGACAATGGCGGCGAATTCGGCAAGGGCCTGGTGCGCGCCGAGCTCGACGTGAAGCCCGACCTCTGGTTCTTCGGCTGCCATTTCAAGAACGATCCGGTGATGCCCGGCTGCCTCGGCCTCGATGCGCTGTGGCAAATGGTCGGTTTTTACCTGGGCTGGAGCGGCGGTGAAGGTCGCGGTCGCGCGCTTGGCCTGAACGAGCTGAAGTTCAGCGGCCAGGTGCTGCCCGAGGCCCGCAAGGTTGTGTACAACGTCGATATCAAGCGCGTGATGCGGGCAAAGCTCGTGCTCGGTATCGCCGACGGGTGGCTTTCGGTCGATGACCAGATTATCTATCGCGCGAAGGATCTGAAGGTCGGCCTGTTCAAGCAGGGCACGAGCCTGGGCTGAACGCATCACAAAGAAAGACAACGATTTAGGCGAGGCTGTCATGAGGCGGGTTGTGGTCACCGGGATGGGCATCGTCTCGTCCATCGGAAACAACACCCAGGAAGTGCTTGCGAGCCTCCACGAGGCGAAGTCGGGCATTTCGCGGGCTGAGAAATATGCCGAGCTCGGCTTCCGTTCGCAGGTGCAAGGTGCGCCGACGCTCGACCCTGCGACGGTCGTCGACCGCCGCGCGATGCGCTTCCTCGGCCAGGGCGCGGCCTGGAATCACATCGCGATGGAACAGGCGATCCAGGACTCCGGTCTGTCGCCCGAAGACGTCTCCAACATCCGCACCGGCATCATCATGGGCTCCGGCGGCCCCTCCGCCCGCACCATCGTCGAATCCGCCGACATCACCCGCACCAAGGGCCCGAAGCGCGTCGGACCGTTTGCAGTGCCGAAGGCGATGTCGTCCACGGCGTCCGCGACGCTCGCGACCTGGTTCAAGATCAAGGGCGTGAATTATTCGATCTCCTCGGCCTGTGCGACCTCGAACCATTGCGTAGGCAATGCCTATGAGACGATCCAGATCGGCAAGCAGGACATCATCTTCGCCGGCGGCTGCGAGGAGCTCGACTGGTCGCTGTCGGTGCTGTTCGACGCGATGGGCGCGATGTCGTCGAAGTACAACGACACGCCCGCGACCGCCTCGCGTCCCTACGACGTCAACCGCGACGGCTTCGTGATCGCCGGTGGCGCCGGCGTGCTGGTGTTGGAAGAGCTCGAGCATGCCAAGGCGCGCGGCGCGCGCATCTATGGCGAGATCGTCGGCTATGGCGCGACCTCGGACGGCTACGACATGGTCGCGCCGTCGGGCGAGGGCGCCGAGCGCTGCATGCGCATGGCGATGTCGACGGTGAAGACCAAGGTCGACTACATCAATCCGCACGCGACCTCGACGCCGGCAGGCGATCCGCCGGAAATCGAGGCGCTCCGCAAGGTGTTCGGCACCGGCGAGAAGTGCCCGCCGATCTCGGCGACCAAGGCGCTGACCGGCCATTCGCTGGGCGCGACCGGCGTCCAGGAGGCGATCTACTCGCTGCTGATGATGAACAACGGTTTCATCTGCGAGAGCGCGCACATCCAGGAGCTCGATCCCGTGTTCGCCGACATGCCGATCGTGCGCAAGCGCATCGACAACGTCAAAATCGGCACCGTGCTGTCGAACTCCTTCGGTTTCGGCGGCACCAACGCCACGCTGGTGTTCAGCCGGCTGGACGTGTGATCTCTGATTTTGTCATGCCCCGCGAAGGCGGGGCATCCAGTATGCCGCGGCTTCTCCATTTATCACGACGGTCTCTGGATACTGGATCGCCCGCCTGCGCGGGCGATGACGTCGAAAATAGGAGCGACGGCTGACATGGAAGGTTTGATGAAGGGCAAGCGCGGTCTGATCATGGGCATCGCCAATGATCATTCGATCGCGTGGGGCATGGCGAAGACGCTGCATGCCCATGGCGCCGAGCTTGCCTTCACCTTCCACGGCGAAGCCCTAGGCAAGCGAGTCAAGCCACTGGCGGAGCAGCTCGGCGTCGAACTGGTGCTGCCTTGCGACGTCGAGGACATCGCCAGTGTCGACGCGACCTTCGATGTGCTGCGCGAAAAATGGGGCAAGCTCGATTTCGTCATCCATGCGATCGGCTTCGCCGACAAGAACGAGCTGAAGGGCCGCTACGCCGACACCAGCCGCGAGAATTTTTCGCGCACCATGGTGATCTCCTGCTTCTCGTTCACGGAGGTCGCAAAACGTGCCGCCGAGCTGATGACGGAGGGCGGCAGCATGATCACGCTGACCTTCGGCGCCTCGGAGCGCGCGATGCCGAACTACAACGTGATGGGCGTGGCCAAGGCGGCGCTGGAAGCCTCCGTGCGCTACCTCGCCTCCGATTTCGGATCGCGCGGCATCCGCGTCAACGCGGTCTCCGCCGGTCCCATCCGCACGCTTGCCGGCTCGGGGATCGGTGAGGCGCGCGCGATGTTTGCCTTCATGCAAAAACACTCGCCGCTTCGCCGCGGCGTCACGCTCGACGAGCTCGGCGGTTCGGCGCTGTACCTGCTGTCGGATCTGTCCGGCGGCGTGACCGGCGAGATCCACTACGTCGATTCCGGCTACAACATCGTCCTGATGCCGAGGCCTGACGATCTGAAGTCGGAATAAAGCGTTCGCAGGCCGCTTGAGGCCGCGACCGTTTCCTCGCACCCCACGATCATGGGGCAGACTCGGCGATAGAAATAATGTTTGCTGCGCCCGGTGGCGCCGCGGGGTCGTATCCCGCGGTTCGGGAGAGTGGTCTTGCCGAGGATACGTGCGATCAGTCGCGTAGGCGTGCTGGCGTCTGTTGCCGGTGCGATGCTGGTTTGCGGCAGCTCCCGCGCCGTAGCGCAGTCGGCGATCTGGGATGCGACCCTCTCCAACACGAACTGGTACGTGCCGACAGCGCAGCTGCTGGCCTACGCCGCGCCCAAGACCGGCTTCTCCAATCCGATCCCGATCGGCGACCAGACGCTGTGGTCGCTGGCGACCGCGACCAACGGCGCCTTCACCGGAACGAGCGTGGCGCAGCTCAAGCTTGGTCCGGCGCTGCTGACCGATACCTCGACCATCCAGGGGTTCGTCACGACCGCGGGCCAGATCACGATGCTGTTCAAGCCGACCGCGGGCGGTGCGGTGACCGTCGGCCTCGGCCATATGCGAACCGTCAACGGCGTGACCGGCATGGAAATGCAGATGATCACGGGCGACAGCCTGCTGGTGACGCATTGGGCCTACATGCTTCCTTACGATCCCGCGACCTTCACGCCGCCGGCCTCGCAGGCCGTTCCGGCCAACTCCGTTCCACAATGGGCCTGGACATCGGGTACGCCGTGGCGGATCGTCAGCTCGACGCTGTTCGGCACGTCCGCGCCTGGTCGCTTCGTCATCACGAATTACCAGAACGGATACTTCTGGGGCGCCGGCATTGCGCCCGCGGGGAGCGGTGCTGCGAACTTCACGCTGCTGGGGTCGGTGACGCCGGAAGGCAACGTGCTCTTCAACACGCTCTCGAAGGGCACGCTCGCCAGCCTCTATGGCGCAGCTAGCGGCGACGCATCGGGCGCACAGATGCTGGTCAGCAGCTATGATCTCTCGGGCAACCCGACCGGCGGCATCGCCTATCTCTCCCTGGTGCGGCCCTATGCCGAAACGCTTCAGGCCCAGAACAACCGTGCGGGCCTAGGCGCGGCGGATATGCTCTATCGCCTGTCCGCGACGTCACTCGGCTGGACCGGCAGCATGGCGACCGGCTTCACCGCGCTCGACAATCTCAGCGGCTCCGGTCTCGTCAACGCCGTCAACCAGACCTTGCCTGTCCTCACCGGCGCGGCGTCGCAGGCGACCTATTCCACGCAACGCACATTTCAGCAGGCGATGACGGGGCGGCTGGACGACGTGCTCGGGCTGAACGCGGGCGCAACGCCTGAGCGGAATCTTTGGATGAAGCCGCTCGGCGGCGGTGTCCGGCAGGGCAGTGTGGATGGCGTCCCCGGCTATAACGCGTCCGGCGGCGGCATTGCCGTGGGCGCGGACACGACAATCTCCACGCGCGCGATGATCGGCGGCGTGTTCGCCTATTCGCATCAAACGATCACCGGCAGCGAGGATGCCGTCCCGAACCGGCTCGCCATCGATTCCTATCAGGCCGGACTCTACGGCGCCTATGCGCTCGGCCATGGCGTTCAGGTCGATGGCCAGCTCGACGGTGCGTTGAATGACAACGGCGAGAGCCGCTCGCTCACGTTCATCAACAATACGGCTGGCGCCGGCTATCGGTCCTATAGCGGGCACGCCGGTGCGGGTGTTCGCAAGCTGATCCCGCTCGAGCCTGGATTTGCGATCGCGCCGTCGCTGCGGCTGGACTATGGACAGGTTCGTTCGCCAGCCTATCAGGAAGGCGGCGCAGGCGGCTTCAGCCTCAATGTGGATTCGCAAACCTATCGCGAATTGACGCTGACGGCAGGGCTGAAGGGCGCCTACAGGATCGCGCAGCACGTCTATCTTACCGGCGATGTCGGCGTCGGCTACAACGCGCTGAATCAGGGACTTCAGATCAAGTCAGCGTTTGCCGGCGGCGGCGAGACCTTCACGACAGGCGGCCTTGCCCTGTCGCCGTGGATCTACTCGACCGCGCTGGGCATCGTCGCGGCCGACAACAACCGTTTCGATCTCGGCCTCCGCTATGGCCTCGCGGCGACATCCTCCGGATTGCTCCAGCAGTCCGGGCTCGCCGTCCTCAAGATCAGGCTTTGAGCCGGATTCTTGTTTTGTCGCGTTTTCTTTACGCGAACCGGCATCCACTTCGCTCGAAAACGCTCTAACCCGCCGCGATCTTCTCCGCGCGCTGGAACGCCGGCCGCGCCATGCAGCGCGCCAGATAGGCATCGAAGGCCGGGCGCGACGGCACCATCTTGAACAGGCGCACCGCGAAGTTCAGACCGGAGCCGACGGTGATGTCGGCGGCGGAAAACTCCTCGCCAAGAATCCACGGCCCCTTGGCGAGCGCAGCTTCCAGCACGTCGAACACCTGCGTCGCGCTGCCCCACGCCGCGGTCGAGGTCGGGATCTCGATCTTGGTGAAGATCTGGATGATGGCGGGCTCGATGCAGCCCGGCGAGAAGAACAGCCATTGCAGATAGCGCGCGCGGCGCGGATCGGTCACAGCGGGCGCAAGCTTGGTCTCGGGATAGCGGTCGGCGATATAGGCGCAGATCGCCGCGGCCTCGCCGAGCGCAGCGTCGCCGTCGCTGAGCGCCGGCACCTTGCCCATCGGGTTGATCTCTAGATAGTCGGGCGCCTTCTGCGCACCGGTCGAGATGTCGGTCAGTACGCGCTCATAGGGCAGGCCGCTCTCCTCCATCAGCCAGAGCGTCGTGAACGAGCGAGAACGGGGCGACCAGTAGAGCTTGATCATGGGGGGAACCTTTCATCGGCGGAAGGCCAACAGCGCGCAATTCATGCCGCGTTTGCCGTGTATCCGCAACGCAATACGCCTAGGCAGAAGGCAAGCGGCGCGAACGACATGTGGGTCAACGTTCCTTGGTGTCGCTTTGACGCGCTGCTGGTCGAACCCCGAGCATGAGCGGAAGCGTTTTGTCGAGGCTTTCCGCCAGCATGGCGCGCACGCCGTCGCGCAGTGCGGGATTGTCGGCGGCATCTTCAGGGCGCGTTGGAAACGATTCTGCGGGTAATTCGCGATAGGGGCCGCCGATTTGCCTCCCCAGAAGCCGCTGCACCACCAGGGAATGATGCACGTTGATCAGCGCAGAGCTCTGTCTGACAACGGAGAAGTCGCGCCCGTCAAAGATGCGGATAAACGCCAGGGCATAAAGATAGATGCGACGCCCTAGCACTACATCCTGGTTGAGGATGCCGAACCCGCGGACCGTATAGTTCGATGTCCCGATAGGGCTGATTGAATTGAGGATCTGAATGTAGTGCCGGCAATTCGTTCCTTTCGCGACCTCGCGCATGTATCCGGCCAGCTCCGCGTTGAGATCGCGGAACAGCCTGTCCTTCAATGTGTCCTTGGACTCATCGCGGGGAGGAAATTTCGCTGGGTTGTAGGAGATTCTCAGAACGGACACGCTGGCAGGGATCGCGGCGCGAGTCCGCGCGAAGATCAGATCGTTGAGCCCCCAGCCTGGGATCGGGACCACCATCGTCTTGTTCTGGAATACGGTGAGGCCGGTCGTCAGCACGGTGAACTCATCGCCGGTGGTGACCACGACACCGAAGTCGCACGAGCCGCCGGCCACGGGAGCGGGCTTGCCCGTCGCTTCACGCCGCGTGGTTATCTTGCCGATGGCTTGTTTGACGGTTGGTCGTGCCGTCTCCAATTGGGCTTGTGCCCGCGCCTGAGTTGAAAAACACCACAGGATGATCGCGACGACGAACAGCAGGGTCATGATGCTGAACACGGCTGTGTTCGCAAGCGCAGCGAAATTTGATTCTCTGGCGTGTCGCGTCGGCAAAGGCGCTTACTCTTCCTTTAGATAGCCCGGCAGGCCCCGGTCGAGCCTGTCGGTGATGAGCGCGCGCGTCCTCTCGCGCAGCGCCGCGCTGGCGGAAGCTGCCGCGGGTGGGTCGGGAAATAGCGAGTTGTCGAGCTTGTTGAGTGGGTCTTCGGTCAGTCGCAGACTCGCAGCGAAGTTGGCGCCGAAATTCACAAAGGGGCGCTTGATCTCCTCGTAGCTCCTTCCGTCGATCAGTGTGATCGCAACATTGGCGAAAAGATGCGAGTGACGGAGGATGCCGCCGACCCCCTGATTGTAAGTGCCGATGCCGTTTAGCGTCATATGCGAATTTGGCAGCTCCGCCTTGAACGTGGTTGCGACAAGATAGCGCTCGCAATTCGCATTCGCGGTGAAGCTTCGTACGATGTCCGGCAGACGCTCTCCGGGATCGCGGATCAGGATCGTTTTCGGATTATAGAAGGGCTCGAAGACGCCCTTGGGATAGGCGATCCTACGTACCCCGGGATCGTTATTCGTTGCCGCGCGCACCCGTGCGACGACGAGATCGTCGAGACCCCAGTCGATCGGGACCTCGCTTGCCTCAGCCTCGAAGATCGTAATGCCAAATTTCTGTACGGAGTAGCGATCTCCGATCACCGAGATCACACCGAGCCGACACGGGCCGCTCTCTGCCGCGACCGGCGGCTTCGCAGTCGGCTTGGCCTTCGGCGCCGCTTTCTTGGCAACCGGCTTTGCCTGTGGTGCGGACTGAGCGACGGGCGCTGTTGTTGCGGGAGGAGTTTGTGCGACTGCCGGGGTCAGAAGGGACAGGAGCGCGATCAGCGAGACAGCAATGCGAAGCATGGATTCCGGGAGCAGGGGTCATCGGTCCCGCCACACTAGGTGGGGATCGTGACAACCGCAAGCTGCATCCAGAGATCGTGGTCTATCCCGCAGCCGGCCGCTTCCAACGGTAATACTTCATCACGAACCCGTTCGACGGTTCGACCTCTTCCTTCTCAAACACAAAGCCTTCGCGCTCGTACCAGCGCCAGGCCTTTTCGTTTTCGCGCACACAGCGCAGGTACATCTCGTCAGGCATTTGCGTGCGCGTGAAGGCGAGCAGTTTTCGCCCGAGCGATTGCCCCTGAAAGGCGGGCCCGACAAAGAGCATATCGAGATAGAGTTTGGGCAGATGCAGTGCGAGCATCGCGGCGATGGCGCCGTTGTCGTCGGCGACGAACAGGCTCCAGCCGTTCTCGATCTCGCGCCTGATGCGTGCGCGCAGGTTTGCCAGCAGGAATTCACTCGCCTCGGCAAGCCCGGTCGAGACCCAGCTCTCCATCCAGACGCGGGCGATCTCGTCATATTCGTCCGCGCGGGCGGGGCGGATGACGGGTTGCGGCATCGGAAGTCAGGCCCGTTGGCTGCGCACGGATTGCCGTGCGCGCACCTTGCCGGCCGACAGGCACACCACCTCGGAAATCTGCAGCAGCTGCCGCGCCAGCGGGCTGGTCTTGCGCCAGACCATGCCGATGGTGCGCGAGGGCTGCGGGTCGCGAAAGCGCGTGAGCGAGACCGAGGCCGATCGCGTCTCCACCGGCACCGCCATCTCCGGGATCAAGGTGACACCGATGCCGGCGCTGACCATCTGGACCAGCGTCGACAGCGAATTCGCATCCAGCATCTCGCGCGGCGGCGCCGATTGCATGTTGCAGAACGACAGCGCCTGGTCGCGGAAGCAGTGTCCCTCCTCGAGCAGCAGGAGGCGCATCTCCCGCATCATCTCGCGCGAGGGCGCCGGCGTTCCCTCATCCGCGCCCGGCCGCACCAGCAGGAATTTCTCCTCGAACAGGGCAACCTCGGTGAGCGAGGGCTCGGACACCGGCAGCGCGACGATGGCGGTGTCGAGCCGGCCTTCGACCAGTTCCTGGATCAGCCGCGGCGTCATCGTCTCGCGCACGCGGATGTCGAGTTCCGGATGCATGCGCGTGAGATTCTTGGTGATCTTGGGCAGCAAATACGGCGCGATCGTCGGAATCATGCCGATGCGCAGTCGGCCGGCGAAGCGGTCCTGCGACGCCCGCGCGAAATCGCCGAGCTCATCGACCGAGCGCAGGATGTCGCGGACGCGGGGGGCGAGCTCTTCGCCGAACCGCGTCAGCGCGACCTGCCGGGCGGTGCGCTCCAGCAGCAGGCCGCCGAGCGCCTCCTCCAGTTCCTTGATCTGCATCGACAGGGCCGGCTGCGAGATCGAGCTCGCCTCCGCCGCGCGCCCGAAATGGCCGTGACGCGCCAGCGCGTCGAAATACCGGAGCTGGCGCATCGTCACGTTGACCATCAGAAAATCCTATCGCAGCGATCATTAAAGTCAACTTCCCCTGATGGAATGCGGGGCTTAGAGTGGTTCTACCTGGTCAAAGGCGCGAGTTCGACGCCACCAGAGGAGGTATTCATGGACGACACTTCAAAGTGCCCGTTTTCGGGTGGAAAACGCGTGCCGGCGAACCGCGATTGGTGGCCAACCCAGCTCAGCATCGAGATGCTGCACAAGAATTCCGGCCTGTCCGATCCGATGGGCAAGGAATTCGACTACGCCAAGGAATTCAAGACGCTCGACCTGAACGCGGTCATCAAGGACATGACCGCCCTGATGACGGACTCGCAGGAGTGGTGGCCCGCCGACTTCGGTCATTATGGCGGCCTGATGATCCGCATGGCCTGGCACAGCGCCGGCACCTACCGCATCACCGATGGCCGTGGCGGCGCCGGTGCCGGTCAGCAGCGCTTCGCGCCGCTCAACAGCTGGCCCGACAACGCCAACCTCGACAAGGCGCGCCGGCTGCTCTGGCCGATCAAGCAGAAATACGGCCGCAAGATCTCCTGGGCCGATTTGATGGTGCTCGCGGGCAATGTCGCGCTGGAGTCGATGGGCTTCAAGACGTTCGGTTTCGCCGGTGGCCGCGCCGACGTCTGGGAGCCGGAAGAGCTCTATTGGGGTCCCGAAGGCACCTGGCTGGGCGATGAGCGCTACAGCGGCGAACGCCAGCTCGCCGAGCCGCTCGGCGCGGTGCAGATGGGCCTCATCTACGTCAATCCGGAAGGCCCGAACGGCAAGCCGGACCCGATCGCCGCGGCAAAGGACATCCGCGAGACCTTCTTCCGCATGGCGATGAACGACGAGGAAACCGTCGCGCTGATCGCCGGCGGTCATACCTTCGGCAAGACCCATGGTGCGGGCGATCCGTCGCTGGTCGGACCGGAGCCGGAAGCGGGCGCGCTCGAGGATCAGGGTCTCGGCTGGAAGAGCAAGCACGCTTCGGGCCTGGCGGGCGACTCCATCACCAGCGGTCTCGAGGTGACGTGGACGACGACGCCGACGAAGTGGAGCAACAACTTCTTCGAGAACCTGTTCAAGTACGAATGGGAGCTGACGAAAAGCCCGGGCGGCGCGAACCAGTGGACGGCCAAGGGTGCCGAGGCGATCATTCCCGACGCCTTCGACAAGTCGAAGAAGCACCGGCCGACGATGCTGACCACCGACCTCTCGCTGCGCCTCGATCCGGCCTATGAGAAGATCTCGCGGCGCTTCCTGGAGAACCCGGATCAGTTCGCGGATGCATTCGCCCGCGCCTGGTTCAAGCTCACCCATCGCGACATGGGTCCGATCCAGCGCTATCTCGGCCCGCTGGTGCCGAAGGAGACGCTGATCTGGCAGGATCCGATCCCGGCCGTGAATCACGAGCTGGTCAGCGATCAGGACATCGCTGCGCTGAAGACGAAGATCCTGGCCTCGGGCCTCTCGGTGCCGGAGCTGGTCTCGACCGCATGGGCGTCGGCCTCGACGTTCCGCGGTTCGGACAAGCGCGGCGGCGCCAACGGCGCGCGCATCCGTCTCAGCCCGCAGAAGGACTGGGAGGTGAACCAGCCGGCTCAGCTCTCGAAGGTGCTCGGCAAGCTCGAGGCGATCCAGAAGGAGTTCAACGCCTCGGCCGGCGCGAAGAAGGTCTCGCTCGCCGACCTCATCGTCCTCGGCGGCACCGCTGCGGTCGAGAAGGCCGCGAAGGACGCCGGCGTCGACGTCAAGGTCGCGTTCACGCCGGGCCGCATGGATGCTTCGCAGGAACAGACCGATGCGGCTTCCTTCGCGCCGCTGGAGCCGCGCGCCGATGGCTTCCGCAACTACGTCGGCAAGCGGCAGCAGTTCCTGCAGCAGGAAGAAGCGCTCGTCGATCGCGCACAGCTTCTGAAGCTCACCGGACCCGAGTTGACCGTGCTGGTCGGCGGTCTGCGCGTGCTCGGTGCCAATGCGAACGGTTCGAAGCACGGCGTCCTCACCGCGAAGGTGGGTGCGTTGAGCAACGACTTCTTCGTCAACCTGCTCGACATGAGCACGCAGTGGGCGCCGGCGGCCGACGGCACCTACGAGGCTCGCGACCGCAAGACCAACGCGGTGAAGTGGACCGGCACGCGCGCCGATCTCATCTTCGGCGCGCACTCGCAGCTCCGCGCCTACGCCGAGGTCTATGCCACCTCGGACGCCAAGGAGCAGTTCGTGAAGGACTTCGCCAAGGCCTGGACCAAGGTGATGAACCTCGACCGGTTCGATCTCGCGGCGTAAGGCGGTGTTACACCTCTCCCGCTTGCGGGAGAGGTGGCGCCGAAGGCGCGGGCTCACCCCAGCCCTCTCCCGCAAGCGGGAGAGCGAGCGCAGCTCTCCCGGGCGAGCACGAACACAAACAAAAAGGGCGGCCTCTCGGCCGCCCTTCGTTTTTCTGGACTGGTGCGAGACTTACTCGCCGGCCGCTTCGCGCGGGGCCTTCTCGCCCTCGGCGGCCTTGTCCTTGGCCTCGAGGTCCTCGCCGGTGGTCTGGTCGACCACCTTCATCGACAGGCGGGTCTTGCCGCGGTCGTCGAAGCCGAGCAGCTTGACCTTGACCTTGTCGCCTTCCTTGACGACGTCGGAGGTCTTCTGCACGCGCGCCGAAGCGAGCTGGCTGATGTGGACGAGGCCGTCCTTGGAGCCGAAGAAGTTCACGAAGGCGCCGAACTCCATCACCTTGACGACGGTGCCGTCATAGATCTGGCCGACTTCGGGCTCGGACGCGATCGACTTGATCCACTTGATCGCGGCCTTCATCGCCTCGCCGTCGCTGGAGGCGACCTTCACGGTGCCGTCGTCCTCGATGTTGACCTTGGCGCCGGTCTTCTCGACGATCTCGCGGATCACCTTGCCGCCGGTGCCGATCACTTCGCGGATCTTGTCGGTCGGGATCTTGAAGGTCTCGATGCGCGGCGCGTATTCGCCGAGCTCGGCGCGGGCGTTGGTCAGCGCCTTGGCCATCTCGCCGAGGATGTGGATACGCCCATCCTTGGCCTGGCCGAGAGCCACCTTCATGATCTCCTCGGTGATGCCCTCGATCTTGATGTCCATCTGGAGCGAGGTGATGCCCGATTCCGTGCCGGCGACCTTGAAGTCCATGTCGCCGAGATGATCCTCGTCACCGAGGATGTCGGAGAGAACCGCAAAGCGCTTGTCTTCGAGGATCAGGCCCATCGCGATGCCCGCGGTCGGCCGCTTCAGCGGCACGCCTGCGTCCATCAGCGCGAGCGAGGCGCCGCAGACCGAAGCCATCGACGAGGAGCCGTTGGATTCGGTGATCTCGGAGACCACGCGGATCGTGTACGGAAACTCGTGATGCGGCGGCAGCACCGGATGGATCGCACGCCAGGCGAGCTTGCCATGGCCGATCTCGCGGCGCTTGGTGCCGCCGAGGCGGCCGGTCTCACCGACCGAATAGGGAGGGAAGTTGTAGTGCAGCAGGAACGTCTCTTTGTACGTTCCCGACAGCGCGTCGATGTACTGCTCGTCCTCGCCGGTGCCGAGCGTGGTCACGACCATCGCCTGGGTCTCGCCGCGGGTGAACAGCGCCGAGCCGTGGGCGCGCGGCAGCACGCCGACTTCGGCGATGATGTTGCGCACGGTCTTGGAGTCGCGGCCGTCGATGCGCTTGCCGGTGTCGAGGATGTTCCAGCGAACGATCTTGGCCTCGAGCTCCTTGAACACGCCGGCGATGCGCAGCTTGTCGTATTTCGGTTCCTGCCCTTCGGGGAAATAATGGGCGATCACCTTTTCCTTGACCTTGCCGACCGCGGCGTAGCGATCCTGCTTGACCGGAATGGCGTAGGCGGCGCGCAGTTCCTGCTCGACGAGGCCGAGCATTTCCTTCTCGAGCGCGGCATTGTCGATGACGGTGACTTCGCGCGGCTCCTTGGCGGCCTTCTCGGCGAGCTCGATGATCGCGTTGATCACCGGCTGGAAGTGGCGGTGACCGAACATCACCGCGCCGAGCATGATGTCTTCGTTAAGTTCCTTGGCTTCCGATTCCACCATCAGCACGGCGTCGGCCGTGCCGGCGACGACGAGGTCGAGCTGGGTGTCGACCATCTCGTCGAGCGTCGGGTTGAGAACGTATTCGTCATTGACGAAGCCGACGCGCGCGGCGCCGATCGGACCCTTGAAGGGAGCGCCCGACAGGGTCAGCGCAGCCGACGAGGCCACCAGCGCGACGATATCGGGATCGTTCTCCATGTCGTGCGACAGCACGGTGGCGATCACCTGGGTCTCGTTGCGCCAGCCGTCGACGAACAGCGGACGGATCGGGCGGTCGATCAGGCGGGAGACCAGCGTCTCCTTCTCGGTCGGACGGCCCTCACGCTTGAAATAGCCGCCGGGAATGCGGCCGGCGGCGTAGGTCTTCTCCTGGTAGTCGACGGTCAGCGGCAGGAAGTCGACGCCTTCGCGCGGCGCCTTCGCCGCGACGACGGTGGCGAGCACCACGGTCTCGCCATAGGTGGCGACGACGGCGCCGTCGGCCTGGCGGGCGATCTTGCCGGTTTCGAGCTTGAGAGGGCGTCCGCCCCAGTCGATCTCGACTGAATGCTTATTGAACATAGAGGTCTTCTTTCATGGGTTCTCGAAACAAGGGACGCTTCGAAAAACAAAAACCATGCGCAAGATTGCGGGACGCTGATCGGAGCGGATGATCAGCGTCCTGCGATCCTGCCATGGTTTTTGGATTTCGGATGGCGTCCATCCTTTCGGGTCATACGGGCGCCTTGCCCGTTGTGCCCAGCCGCCGGATTGCTGCTGGACTGTCAGTCGGCACGAACGCGAACACCGAACTGCGGTCTTCGCCGATCGTGCCCCGGATGCTGGCCGTCACTCGAGTATGATCCGGAAAAGTGCGAATCGGTTTTCCGAAAAGATCATGCTCAAACAACAATCCAAAATGCGATTCTTCGCGCTTTGGGCTCGCATCCGACGCGCACGCAGCCTCGATCAAAAACCTTTAAACAAACGCTTTCGTTCGAAACCACGCGCGAAAACGCGCGCCAGTGGCGCGCGCAGGAACACTTAACGACGAATGTTGTGCTTCTCGAGCAGTGCCTTGTAGCGCGCCTCGTCCCTCTTCTTGAGGTAGTCGAGGAGCGAGCGGCGGGTCGAGACCAGCTTCAAGAGACCGCGACGCGAATGGTTGTCCTTCACGTGGGTCTTGAAATGGCTGGTGAGGTTGTTGATGCGTTCCGACAGGATCGCGACCTGAACCTCGGGCGAGCCGGTATCGCCGGCCTTGGTGGCATTCGTCTTGATGACTTCCGCTTTGCGTTCTGCGGCAATCGACATCGTCAATTTCTCTCGTTGCGACCGGGGCTGGCAGTCAGGCCGGTCAGGTTGAACACACGCTTGGGGATGATTTCGCCATTGCCGACTTCGGCAAGCGCCAAAAGGCGGCCTGCCACCGTGACATAGACTGTGCCGCTACAAGTGGGCGCATCCCGTCCGCGCAACAAAACGGCCTGGCCCCGATGGAGCCTTGCCGCATCAGCCCGAGTGACGGCCAGCGCCGGGATGTCGTCCAGCGCGGTCTCAACGGGCAAAAGCGCGTCGGCGAGGCTGCCCTCGCCGGACGCGGCTCTATCGCACAAAGCCTCCAACTGATCCAGCGGAATCATGTCGTTTTCGCCAAATGGGCCGACCAGGGTCCGCCGCAGCGCGCAGATATGGCCATAAGTGCCGAGAATCCGGCCCATATCGCGGGCCAGCGCGCGGACATAGGTGCCCTTGCCGCATTCGGCCTCGAACACGGCCCGGTCGTTATCCGGTTGATCCACAAGGGTTAATCGGTGAATCTCGACCGGGCGGGGAGCCAGCTCCACGACCTCGCCGTCGCGGGCGAGGTCATAGGCGCGCTCGCCCTGGATCTTGATCGCGGAATAGCGCGGCGGGATCTGCTCGATCACCCCGGTGAAGCGGGGCAACAGCGCCAGGATGGCCTCCCGGGTCGGGCGCAGCTCGGAGGTCGCGGTCACCCGGCCCTCGATGTCGTCGGTGTCGCGCTCCTCGCCCCAGCACACGGTGAACTGGTAGCGCTTGCGGCCGTCCATGACGAAGGGAACCGTCTTGGTGGCTTCGCCGAGCGCAATCGGCAGGCCGCCGGAAGCGAGCGGATCGAGCGTGCCGGCGTGGCCGGCGCGCTTGGCGTTGAACAGGCGCTTGAGCACGGCGACGGCCTGCGTCGAGGTCATGCCGATCGGCTTGTCGAGCACGACCCAGCCATGGACGTCGCGGCGGTCGCGGCGAACCTGGTTGCCCTTCTGCTGCTTGGCGCGGGGATCGTTGTTGACGCGGCGCGGCTCCTGGTGCGGCTGGGAATTGCCGCCCATGTCTGCAAAATTATTTTTCTGCACGTCGCGCTGATCGGCCTGTTCGCCGCCGATCGTGCCGTGAGCCGGGTCCATCGTCATTGCTCTTCTTCCCGATCCGAATCCGGATTCTGTTCCAGATTCTTGTCCAAGTCCTTCTGCACCGCAGGTGTTCGCAAAAGCTTCTCGATCCGTTCCGCTTCGTCGAATCGCTCGTCGACGCGGAAGCGAACGTCAGGTGCAAATTTCAGGTTAACGCGCCGCGCGACTTCGCCGCGCAGGAATTTCTTGTTGCGCTCGAGCGCAGCGATGACGATCTCGGTGTCGCGGCCACCGAGCGGCATCACGTAGATTGTCGCGAGCTTCAGGTCGGGGGACATCCGCACCTCCGGCACGGTGACGATGTGACCTTCGAGGTCCGCATCATGCACGTTGCCTTGCGCCAGAATCTCGGCCATCGCATGGCGAACCTGCTCGCCGACGCGCAACTGGCGCTGCGAGCCTCCGCCGGACGCGGAACTTTTTTTCTGGTGGTGGCGCGGCATTCTGGAAATCACCTCGTCGTGCCCGCGTTTGGGACACGAGCATTGTCATTTGTCCGTTGAAACGAAGAGGCGCGGATGGTCGGAAAAAATCCGGCCATCTCACTCCCGCTATTTCAGCTCAAAAAGATCCGGGCGCTTCGGTAAGATTTGGACTTACAGGGAGCGCTGGATCGTCTCCACGCGATAACACTCGATCACGTCACCGGCACGCATGTCGTGATAGTTCTCGAAGGCCATGCCGCATTCCTGACCGGACTGGACTTCCTTCACTTCGTCCTTGAAGCGCTTCAGCGTCGACAGCTTGCCTTCGTGCACGACGACGTTGTCGCGGATCAGGCGCACATTGGCGCCGCGTTCCACGGTGCCGTCGGTGACGCGGCAGCCGGCGACCTTGCCGACCTTGGAGATGTTGAAGATCTCCAGGATCGCGGCATTGCCCAGCATGGTCTCGCGCAAGGTCGGCGCGAGCAGGCCGCTCATCGCCTTCTTCACGTCGTCCACGAGGTCGTAGATGATGTTGTAGTAGCGGATCTCGATGCCGTTGCGCTTGGCGGCCGCAGCGGCTTCCTTGTTGGCTCGAACCGAGAAGCCGATGATCGCGGCGTTGAAGCCTTCCGCGAGCGTCACGTCCGACTCCGAAATACCGCCGACGCCGGCATGCAGGATGCGGGCGGCGACTTCGTCGGTGCCGAGCTTCTCCAGCGAGCCGAGGATCGCTTCCAGCGAGCCCTGCACGTCGGCCTTGATGATCAGCGGGAATTCCTTGCGGCCCGCCGTCTTCAGCTGCGACATCATCTGCTCGAGCGAGCCGCGCATGCCGGAGATCGAGGCTGCCGCGTTCTCGCGCTTCTGGTGCGCGCGGTAGCTCGTGACCTGGCGGGCGCGGGCTTCGTTCTCGACGACGGCGAGGCGATCGCCGGCTTCCGGCGGACCGTTGAAGCCGAGCACCTCGACCGGCACCGACGGACCTGCTTCCTGCACCGTCTCGCCCTGGTCCGAGATCAGCGCGCGGACGCGGCCCATCTCGGCGCCGGCAACGATGATGTCGCCGACACGGAGCGTGCCGCGCTGAACCAGCACGGTCGCGACCGGGCCACGGCCGCGGTCGAGCTTGGCCTCGATCACGGTGCCTTCGGCCGGACGCTCCGAATTGGTCTTCAGGTCGAGGATATCGGCCTGGAGCGCGATCATTTCGAGCAGCTTGTCGAGATTGGTCTTGTTCTTGGCGGACACCTCGACGTCGACGACGTCGCCGCCGAAGGATTCCACCTGCACTTCGTGCTGGAGCAGCTCGGTGCGCACGCGCTCGGGCTTGGCATCGGGCTTGTCGATCTTGTTGATGGCAACGATGATCGGCACCCGCGCCGCCTTGGCGTGGTTGATGGCTTCGACGGTCTGCGGCATCACGCCGTCATCGGCCGCGACCACCAGCACGACGATGTCGGTGACCTTGGCGCCGCGGGCGCGCATCGCGGTGAACGCGGCGTGGCCGGGCGTGTCGATGAAGGTGATCTTCTTGCCGCTTTCGGGCGATACCACCTGATAGGCGCCGATATGCTGGGTGATGCCGCCGGCTTCGCCGGAGACCACGTTGGCATGTCGGAGCGCGTCGAGCAGCGAGGTCTTGCCGTGGTCGACGTGACCCATCACGGTCACCACGGGCGAACGCGTCTCGGTGTCGGTGGAATCGTCGACCTGGTCGAACAGGCCTTCTTCAACGTCGGACGCGGCGACGCGCTTGACGGTGTGACCGAGCTCTTCGGCGATCAGCTGCGCGGTGTCGGCGTCGATCACGTCGGTGATCTTGTGCATCGCGCCCTGCTTCATCAGCATGCGGATGACGTCGACCGCGCGCTCGGCCATGCGGTTGGCGAGCTCCTGGATCGTGATCGCTTCCGGAATGATCACCTCGCGGATGAGCTTTTCCTTCGGCTCGTTCGAGGCATGGCCCTTCAGACGCTGGGTGCGGCGGCGGAACGAGGCGATCGAGCGCTCGCGCACCTCGTCGGCGTTGAGCGCGGTGACCACCGTGAGACGGCCGCGCTCTTTCTGCGGGCCGGGCTTGTGAGTGGTCTTGGGAGGCGGCGCGGGACGCGCGGCGCCGCCGGGACCGCGACGGATCTGGCGCGGCGCCTCGTCCTCGTCCGGCTCGGCCGCAACTGCGGGGCCGCGACCTGCCGGTGCACCCGGACGCTGCGCGGTCGTCGTTGCAGGACGCGCGGTCGTTGTTCCCGGGCGGGTCGTCGTGGTTCCGGGCCGTGCCGCGGGCGCACCGGGGCGCGGTGCGGGTGCGGCCGGCGCTGCGGTCGCGGGACGCGCGGCCGAAGCCGGCTGCTCGCCCTCGCCAAAACGCTTCTTGGCCTCGGTCTCGGCCTTCCGCTTGGCTTCGTCCTCGTGGCGATGGCGCTCGTCCTCGGCCTTGCGGCGGGCTTCGGCGGCTTCGCGCTCGGCGCGTTCGGCGGCCTCGCGGACGGCGCGGCGCTGGGCCTCTTCCTCGGCCTGGCGGCGTTCCTCGACTTCGCGCAGCTTGGCATCGGCCAGCGCGCTGGCACGGGCCGAACGCTCGTCCTCGGTCAGGGTGCGCAGCACCACGCCGGAACCGGCATTGCGCGGCGGGGCGGGCGGCGGAGCCGGGCGCGACGGGGCAGGCGCGGCGGGCGCCGGCTTTGCGGTCACCTCGGGCGCGTGCGGCTCGGGACCGTCGCCAATACGGCGCTTGCCGCGCTTCTCGACCACGACTTGCTTGCTCCGGCCGTGGCTGAAGCTCTGGCGCACGGTGCCCGTTTCGACGCGCGGCTTGAGCGATAGCGTCTTGCTCGGAACGCTCAGCTTCTTGTCGCCAGGGGTCTTGGTATCAACCATTCAGCAGTCCTAATCCTGATCTTGTTGTCGTTGTGCGTTGCCGCACAGTCATGTCGGTTGGTCGTTGTCTCTCAGAAATCCTGGCCGCGCTTTTCGGCAGTCTTGTCATCGTCCGCCATCCGGTATCGGACCAGCATCTGGCTACGTGACAGGAATGACCTGCTCGCCGGGCCCGCGAGCAGCGCAGCATGTATCACATTTGACCGGGTCAGTGCCAAATCCAATTCTATCGATTTCAGTCCGGTCACGACGGGAATCTGCGGCTTGGCGCCGCGATTTCCGGCATTTTGACGCGCCAGCATGTCCAATTTGCGGATTCCGTCCGCGGCCCCGTCGCTGGCGTGGATCAGGACCTCGACCGTGCCTTCCCGAAGCGCGCTCTCGACCTTGCCGAAGCCGGCCACGACCTGGCCCGCCTTGGCGGCAATCCCAAGGGCTTCCGTCACGCTCCGGACCAGGAGCGCCTCGATGTCGGCGGGAAGCGTCTGAGGGGTGCGCAGCTCGCGCTTGAAGGCCTTGCTAAATTGGTGACGCCGCACCGCTTCCGCAACCACCTCGCGCGAGGCGGTGATCCACATGCCGCGTCCGGGCAGCTTGCGCTTGAGATCGGGAACTATGTGCCCTTCCGGCGAGACGACGAAACGGATCAGCTCGTCGATCGGCCGGACCTCGCGGCTGACCGCGCACATCCGCATGGTCGCGGACCTTTCGGTCCGCGGCCCATGGTCGAGATCGTGGTCAGTATCTGCGAGCATCCGGGCGACATTCTCCTTCGTCCTTAAGCCGGCTGATCTTCGCTCGCCTCAGCCTCTTCGGCGGGCTTGGCGAGATCGGCCTCGGTGATCCAGCCGGCCTTGACGCGGGCCTGCATGATCATCGCTTCGGCATCGTCACGGGAAATGTCGATACCGTCGAGCGCACCCGGATATTTGGTGGTTTCGCCACCTTCCTTGCGCTCGGTCCAGCCGACCAGGTCGTCGGTGGCGCAGCCGGCGAGGTCGTCGACGGTCTTGATGTCGTTCTCGCCGAACTTGACCAGCATCTTCGAGGTGACGCCGGGCACGTCCTTGAGAGCGTCCTCGACGCCGAGTTCCACCCGCTTGGCCTCAAGCTCGGCTTCCTGTTGCTCGAGATATTCGCGGGCGCGGTTCTGGAGCTCCTGCGCGGTCTCCTCGTCAAAACCCTCGATGCCGGCGAGCTCCTTGATGTCCACCATGGCGAGTTCCTCGACCGAGGTGAAGCCTTCGGACGCCAGCAGCTGGCCGACCACTTCGTCGACGTTGAGCGATTCCATGAAGACGCGGGTGGAGTTCTCGAAGTCGGCCTGGCGGCGCTCCGATTCCTCCTGCTCGGTCAGGATGTCGATATCCCAGCCGGTGAGCTGCGAGGCCAGGCGCACGTTCTGGCCACGGCGGCCGATCGCCAGCGAGAGCTGGTTGTTGGTATCGGGCACCACGACCTCGATGCGCTCGCGGTCTTCGTCGATGACGACCTTGGAGACTTCGGCCGGCGCCAGCGCGTTGACCACGAAGGTCGCGATGTCGGGCGACCAGGGAATGATGTCGATCTTCTCGCCCTGCAATTCGTTCACCACGGCCTGCACGCGCGAGCCGCGCATGCCGACGCAGGCGCCGACCGGATCGACCGAGGAATCGCGGGAAATCACGCCGATTTTCGCACGCGAGCCCGGATCGCGGGCAACCGCCTTGATCTCGACGATGCCATCGTAGATCTCCGGCACTTCCTGCGCGAACAGCTTCGCCATGAACTGCGGATGGGTGCGGGAGAGGAAGATCTGCGGGCCGCGGGTCTCGCGGCGGACGTCGAAGATATAGGCGCGGACGCGGTCGCCGTTGCGGAACACTTCGCGCGGCAGCATCTCGTCGCGGCGGATGATGGCTTCACCGCGGCCGAGATCGACGATCACGCTGCCATATTCGACGCGCTTGACGACGCCGTTGACGATGTCGCCGATGCGGTCCTTGAATTCCTGATATTGCCGGTCGCGCTCGGCCTCGCGCACCTTCTGCACGATCACCTGCTTGGCCGACTGCGCAGCGATGCGGCCATATTCGAGCGGCGGCAGGGTGTCGGCGATGGTGTCACCGACCTGGGCGCCGGGATTGGCGCGCTGCGCATCCACCAGCGAAATCTGGTTGGAGTGGTTTTCGACCTTCTCGACCACCAGCATGTGGCGCGACAGCCGCAGCTCGCCCTTCTTCGGGTCGATCTCGGCGTGAACGTCAGTTTCGCTGCCGTAACGGGCCCGCGCCGCCTTGGCGATGGCGTCCTCCATCGCCGCGATGACGATGCCGCGGTCGATCGATTTCTCGCGCGCGACGGCATCGGCGATCTGGAGCAGTTCAAGTCGATTGGCGCTGACTGCCATGGCTAGTCTCCTTCGTCAGGCTCGATCTCGCCGCGCCGCGCGCGTTCGGCGGCCAGGCGATGTTTCTTCGTATTGGTCGGTGCCGGCTTCTTCTTCGGCTTGGTGTTCTTGGTCGTTTTTTCGCTGATTTTCGCGTGAGGCGCAGCCGGCGGCTCCAGGCCGAGATTGCGGCGCATCTCGCGCGCCGCGGCCTTGCCACGGCGCATCGATTCCGCGATCAGCTCGTCGGTCAGTACCAGCCGGGCCTCGCTGATGTCCTCCATCGTCAGGAGAACGTTGCGTTCCTCGCCCGCCTTGACGTCGTCGCGCTGCAGATGCACGCGGTCGCCTTCGACAGCGCCGATCATGCCGCGGAACCGCTTCCGCCCCTCATGGGCGACCGCCATCTCGACCTTCACCAGATGTCCGGCATAGCGCTCGAAATCGGAACGCCGCACCAGGGGGCGATCGATCCCCGGCGAGGAGATTTCCAGCCGATAGGCGCGATCGATGGGGTCGGCGACGTCGAGCACGGGCGACAGCGCCCGCGAGATTGCCTCGCAATCCTCGATCTGCATCGAGCCGTCCGGGCGCTCGGCCATGATCTGCACGGTGCAGCCGGCCTCGCCGGAAATGCGGATCCGCACCAGGCGGTAGCCCATGCCCTGGAGCACGGAACCTGCCACCGCGGACACCCGTGCCGCGACGCCCGGCTCGACCACGAGCCTCGGCTCGGCCAGCAACTCGGCATCCGTGGAACCAGCGGTCGGTTCGGTCATATCCAGGGTCAAGGCGCTCGATGGTTAAGGCTTGGTTACGATTTCAAAGCCCGCTTCGGAACTCTCCCGGCAGCTCGCCGGGCCGCATCTTCCGCCAAGCCGCGCTCAGGTAATAAAAAAGAGCGGGTCCTTTCGGGCCCACTCTCACTACGCGGATCGTATGAGAAGATGAATTGGCGCTGATATAGCCCTTTCCACCCTCGCGGACAAGGCCCATCGCAGGGCAGGCGAGGCTTTTTGCGCCTTTCCAACGGCCCCCCGCGCAACGCTTCCTTCATCAACGAGGCCTAAATTCCCTGATCGTGGGGCGACTTGGACCAAGGGCGCACCCGCGGCGTGCCCTGTACGAGTTTGCGTTTTCATGACCGTTGCCACGTCGCTCATTCCCGGACTGGACGATATCGTCAAACGCGGCGACCCCCGGCGCCGTGGCGAGATCGCGCGTGCCATCGCCGAGCTGTTCTTCCAGGATCCCGCCAAGCTCCGTCCCGAGCTCATCGATCTCTTCGACGATCTCCTGATCGATCTCGTCCCGCATGCCGAGCTCGCCTCGCGCGTCGATCTCGCCGAGCGCTTCTCGCGCCTGGACAACGCGCCGCGGCACCTGGTGAACCAGTTCGCGCGTGAAAACGAGATCATGGTGGCGGCCCCTGTGTTGCGCCGCTCGCCCGTGCTCGACGAAGCGGCGCTGGTCGAGATCGCGCGGCTGAAGGGCCAGGGTCATCTGCTGGCGATGACGGAGCGTCCCGCCCTGTCGTCTGTCGTCACCGACGTACTGGTCGAGCGCGGCGATCGCGACGTCGTGCGTCGCGCCGCAGGCAATGCCGGTGCGATGTTCTCACCCGGCGGCTATTCCGAGCTGATCAAGCGTGCCGCGCAGGACGGCGTGCTGACGCTCAAGATCGGCCAGCGCAACGATCTTTCGGGCGAGCACCTGAAAGAGCTGCTCAACGGCACGCTCGACGTCATTCGCCGCCGTCTCTCCAGCGTGGTCAATCCCGTGCGCCAGGTCGAGATCAAGCGCGCCATGGCGGCCATCGAGGAGGCCGCGCTGCCGCCCGGGCCGCGGCGCGATTTCACGGCGGCACAGCGCACGGTGCTCGGCTTGCATCGCGAGGGCCATCTCGGCGAGAGCGCGCTGCTCGGCTTTGCCAAGGCAAACAAATACGAGGAAGCGATCGCCTCGCTCTCGGCGATGTCCGGCGTCCGCCTCTCGATCCTCGACCGCCTGATCGCGGGCGACCGCTACGATCCGATTCTGATCCTGGGGCGCGTGCTCAATCTCGGCTGGCCCACGGTGCGCGCGCTCATCCTGCTCTGGTACGGTCCGCATCGCACGCCGGCCGATGCCGACATCGAGGCCGCCCGCATGAACTTCACGCGCCTGATGCCGACGACGGCGGAACGCGTCGTGAATTTCTGGCGCAACCGGCAGACGATCTGAAGTTACTGTGTTGGTCATTCCGGGGCGATGCGAAGCATCGAACCCGGAATCTCGAGGTTCCGGGTTCGCGCTTCGCGCGCCCCGGAACGACAATCAGCTTCTTCTGAACCGCAAATACGTCGCCTTGCGTCCTTCGCGCGCGGCTTTCCGGCCGTAGCGCGTCATCGTGTAGCCGTCCCATGGCTGCCGGAAATCGTCGGCGCGCTCCGCAAGCCATTTGAAGTCCGCCGAGCGCGCAAGATGCGACAGCGTCCAGGCGCAGTAATCGTCGATGTCGCAGACGAATCGGAATTCGCCGCCGACCTTCAGCACGCGCGCCATTGCGGCGATGGTCCTGTCCTGGACGAAGCGCCGCTTCCAGTGCCGCCGCTTCGGCCAGGGATCCGGGTGGATCAGGTCGATCCGCGACAGCGAGGCCTTCGGCAGCCAGGCCAGGAGCTCGGCGGCATCGCCCGCGAACAGGCGGATGTTGGCGATGTTGCCGGCCTCGATCTGCGCGAGGATCTTCGCCATGCCGTTGACATAGGGCTCGCAGCCGATGAAGCCGGTCGTGGCGAAGTTCTGCGCCTCGGCCGCAAGATGCTCGCCGCCGCCGAAGCCGATCTCGAGCCGCACGTCGCTCGCCGCGGGATCGAAGATCTCGCACGCATTCGCCGGCGCCTCGCCCGCGATGTCGAGCGCAAGATGCGGCAGCAGATGATCGATCAGCTCGGCCTGGTGCTGCCTGAGCTTGTGGCCCTTGCGGCGCCCGAAGAAGGCGCGCTCGCTGTTGTCATCGCGATCGGGATCTGACTTGCGTTCGCTCATCGCAGCGTCTGATACAGGCGATAGAGCAGCCGCGCGCGCGGTTCGAGCGACGAGACATAGAGCTGCTCATAATGGGTGTGTGCGCCCTTGCCGTCGACGCCGAGCCCGTCGAGCGTGCCGGTGTGGGGAGCGGTGAAATTGCCGTCCGAGCCGCCGCCCGTGTAGGTGTCGATCAGTTCGAAGCCGATCTCCGTGGCGAGCGTCCTGGCATGCTCGTACAGCGAGGCACCTGCATTGCCCTTCTCGTAGGGCGGACGATTGAGCTCGCCGGTGACCTTGACGGTGACGCCGTCCGTCTTCGACCTCAGGGCGAGGATCTTGCCGACGAATTCGTCCGCATCGGTGAAGCTCGGCACGCGCAGATCGATTTCGGCATAGGCCTCTTCCGGCGTCACGTTGGGGCGCGTGCCGCCGCGCACCACACCGACATTCACGGAGACGCCGCGCGCCGGGTCGTTCATCCCTTCCAGCGTCAGGATGATATTGGCGAGCTCGCGGACGGCGCTGCGACCATCTTCGGGTCGCGAGCCGGCATGCGCCGGCACGCCCTTGATGAACACCTGGAAGCGTCCGACGCCCTTGCGTCCGGTGACGATCTTGCCGCCGTCGCGTGCCGGCTCTGTCACCAGCACGTATTTGGCCTTGCGCCCTTCCTTCTCGATCAGCGCACGCGAGGTGGGGCTGCCGATCTCCTCGTCGGAGGTGAATAAGTGGGTGATGCCGAGTGGCGAGCGCTCGGCCGTGGCGCACAGCGCGCGAAACGCGTGATGGGCGATGTAGGCGCCGCCCTTCATGTCGTAGATGCCGGGACCGAACGCGCTGTCGCCTTCGACCTTGAACGGCAGGCGCTCGATGAATCCCAGGGGATGAACGGTATCGAGGTGGCTCAGCACCAGGATGCCGGGCCGGTCCTGGCCCCAGGCCGAGCGTGCCAGCAGATGATCGCCGCAGCCGTCGACGCCGGCGATGCGCTCGAGCGTGACAGGCAGATCGCGATAATGATCCGCGACCAGCGACACCAGCCTGTTGACCTGTTCAGGCGCCTCTGTCGGCGTCTCGATCTCCACCCAGCGCCGGATGCCGTCGAGAATAGTTTGGTTATCAAACCAGTTGGAGTTCGTCATGGGCGCATCTATGCCTTTGAATCGCATCATCCGGGAGGACGCGCGTCAAAGCGCGGCCGCAAATGACGACATAGGCCAGATTTGGCGCAGCCTCAAATCGATTGAGCTGGCGCGCCTCAGCGCTTGTCGGGACCTTCGCGCGCCGCGATCTGCTCGACGAGATCGACGATCGAGCGGCGCATCTTCGAATCAGTGATTCGCGTGAACGCCTTGGTCAAAGCGAGTCCTTCGGAGGTCGCGAGGAAGTCCGAGACGTAAGAGGGCGAGGCGCCTTCCGCGAAGCCGTTCGGGCCGGCCACACCGCTCGGTCCGCCTTCGAACAGGAACGACACCGGCACCTCGAGAATTTCGGCAATCTGCTGGATGCGGCTCGCGCCGACCCGGTTCGTGCCCTTCTCGTATTTCTGGATCTGCTGGAAAGTCAGGCCCAAAGCTTCACCGAGCTTTTCCTGGCTCATGCCCAACATGATGCGGCGCATGCGCACGCGGCTGCCGACATATTTGTCAACAGGGTTGGGCGCTTTCGACATTTCCTCAGCCTCCAAACACCACCCTCAGCGCAATCGACGGAATGCCTCAGGTGCCAGCATCATAAAATCAGACCCTGTTATTGGGAAACATTGCGGAGAAATTTAGCAATGCCCACTGTCTTTTGCAGCTGGTGCAGAATGAGGAACCCGCGTGCAGTCTGTCAACCGTGGGACCACGGTTGTCAAAGGATTCCGGCCGCTTCGGCGGTGACGGCGGGATCAGGGGTGCCGTTTGGCCACACGTCGGCGGACCGCGAGAAGCACGGCCAGCGCGACGAGCACGGCCGCGGGCACGTCGCCCACCCGTGCATAGATCGTCGGCGGGATCGCGGCGGGCAGGCTTGCATCCAAAATGCCTTCGACGCCGAGACCGAGGCTGGCGACGGTTCGCCCCACCGGATCGATCACCGCGGAGATGCCGGTATTGGCGGAGCGGACCAGCGGCAAGCCGAGTTCGATCGCGCGCATCCGCGCCTGCTCCAGATGCTGATAGGGTCCGGTCGAGATGCCGAACCAGCCGTCATTGGTGAGGTTCACGATCCAGCCCGGACGTTCGTTGCGACCGGCAACCTCGCCGGGAAAGATCGCTTCGTAGCAGATCAGCGGCAGCGCTGACGGCGCGCCGGGCATCGGCAGCGCGTGCCGCACGGTGCCGGCGATGAAGCCGCCGCGCACACGCGTGAGCTGCTCGAAGCCGAGCTTCTCCATCAGATCCTGGTAGGGAAGAAATTCTCCGAACGGCACCAGGTGCAGCTTGTCGTAGACCGCGAGCACGCTGCCGTCGTGATCGATCACGTAGATCGAATTATAGGCACGCGTGATCGGCGTTCCCCGCGGCAGATCGGGCGCGCGAACCGAGCCCGTGATCAGCACCGTGCCCTTCGGCAGCAGCTCGGCGATCTCGGCCATCGCGTCGGCTTCGCGGGTCAGGAAGAACGGAAAGGCGGATTCCGGCCAGATCAGGATGGTGGCATCGCGCACGCCGGTCGATTGCGGTCCGGAGGCGCGGTCCGACAGCGCCAGGTATTTCTTCATCACCTCCGTCTTGGCGGCGTAGTTGAACTTCGCGTCCTGCTGGAGGTTCGGCTGCATCAGGCGCAGCTTGGCGCCCGCGACCATCGTGGTCGGATGCAGCGACAGGCGGATCGCGCCGAATATGCTCATGGCAATCAGAAGCGCGACTGCCGCGGCCGGCGCGCGCCACGCCACGCGGCGATCGGGCGTGCGGTCGATCAGCGTCGCGGGGCTTGCAAAGATCGCAACAGTCAGGAACGTCATGCCCCACAGGCCGATCAGCGACGCCGTCTGCGCCAGCGGCAACGGCTCGGACAGCGCATAGCCGAACGCGTTCCAGGGAAAGCCGGTCAGCGCGTGACCGCGCAGCCATTCGGCGATGGTGAGGCTTGCCGCGAGCGCAAGCACGCGCGTGGCGTTCTTGGTCCAGAGCAGGCGGGCGAGCGCAAATCCGATCGCAGTGAAGATGGAAAGATAGGCCGGCAGGCCCAGCACGGCGAACGGCGTCAGCCAGGCGAACACATCGGCGTCGACGAAGAAGGCATAGCCGATCCAGTAGAGGCCGGGGACGAAATAGCCGAGCCCGAACCAGTAGCCGGTCAGCGCCGCGGCGGGGATGCCGCGGTATCGCCCCGCGCCGGCGCCGTCGATCAGCCAGACCAGCACCGGGAAAGTGATGAACAGCACGGGGAAGAGATTGAACGGCGCCAGCGCCAGCACCGACAGCGCGCCGGCGGTTATGGCGACGAGGGCGCGCTTCCATCCCCAGGTGAGGATGATGGCAAGCGCAATCTGCCGGAGTCGCTGGAACGCGCTCACTGCGGGCCGGTCCCGTCGCTTGGCGGCGGGGTCGGCGTATCACTGGCCGGCGGTTGACCGCTCTCCGGCGCGCTCTCGCGGCGTCGGCTCTCGCGCTGGGTGCGCGGCGCGGGGCGTTCCTTCCGCGTCGAGATGCGCAGCCGCTTGACGCGGCGCGGATCGGCATCGAGTACCTCGACCTCATAGTTGCCGGGGCCCGAGATCACCTCGCCGCGCACCGGCAGGCGCCCGACGAAGCTGACGAGATAGCCGCCCAGCGTCTCGACTTCCTCGCCGGCTTCGCCGGTGACGAAGTCCGCGCCGATCACGGTGCGGACGTCATCGAGGCTGGCGCGGGCGTCGGCGATGAAGGCGTTGTCGGGCAGGCGCACGATCGAGGGCGGCTCGTCGCTGTCGTGCTCGTCGTCGATCTCGCCGACGATCTGCTCGACGATGTCCTCGAGCGAGACCAGCCCGTCGCTGCCGCCATATTCGTCGACCACCAGCGCCAGGTGGATGCGCGTGGCCTGCATCTGCGCGAGCAGGTCGATCGCCCGCATCGACGGCGGCACGTAGAGCAGCTTGCGAATGATGCGCGCGTCCTCGAGCGGCATCGCGAGATCGACGGTACGAAGGTCGAGGCCGGCCGGCAGCGGCTTCTTGCGCTTGGTCTTGGTGGCGTCCGACACGCGTGCCCGCGCGGTCATGAACGCGAGCAGGTCGCGGATGTGGACGATGCCGACGGGATCGTCGAGCGTCTCGTTGTAGACGACGAGGCGCGAATGGCCGGCGCTTTCGAAGCGGTCCATCAGCTCGCCGAGTGGAATGTCGCGCTTCACCGCGATGATGTCGGCGCGATGCACCATGACGTCGGCGATGCGGCGCTCGTGCAGACCGAGGATGTTGCGCAGCATGGTGCGCTCGACGGCGGAGAAGCCGGTGTCGTCGGGCGTCGAGGCGTCGAGCACGACCTGGAGATCGTCGCGCACCGACCCCGCCTTCCAGCCGAACAGCGTGCGGATCGCGCGCAGCAGCCAGCCTTCGGCGGTCGGACGCAGCACCTCGCCGGGTGCCACCACGACCGGCAAATTGGGCGTGTTGCGGGGATTGTCGTGGATCGGGTCGGAATCCGGCATCTCAGTGCGTCCCCGGGCGGTCGGCATAGGGATCGGGAATGCCGAGATGGGCCAGGATCTGCGTCTCCAGCGCTTCCATCTCCTCCGCGTCGTCGTCGTTCTCGTGGTCGTAGCCGATCAGGTGCAGGAAACCGTGCACGGCCAGATGGCTCAGATGGTGGTCGAACGGCTTCTTTTCCTCGTCCGCCTCGCGCCGCATGGTCTCGTAGGCGATCGCGATGTCGCCGAGCATGCGCGGCGCATCGCCTTCCTTCCATTCGCCCTCCGGCTGGAGCGCGGGAAACGACAGCACGTTGGTCGGCTTGTCGATGCCGCGCCAGTTGCTGTTGAGCGTGCGGATGCCGGCATCGTCGGTCAGCATCACCGCCACTTCCGCCTCCGCGACGTCTTCGTCGACACTCTCGGCGGCGGCCGCGACCGCGCGCTGGATCACGGCTTCGGAATCGGGTTCGCGCTGCCAGCAATCGGCGACGACGAGGACCTCGGTCATGGGAAGGTTGGGGTGTGACATTGTCTTTGTTCGGAACGAAAAGGCGCTCGCGTCCGCGCCCATATGGTCCGGTTGTTGTCCCGTCAGGATTTACCGGCGGCCGGCCGCTGCGGCTGCCCTTCATAGGCGGAGACGATCCGCGCCACGAGTTCGTGGCGGATCACGTCCTCGGCTTTGAAATGAACTTGTGCAATGCCTTCGACGCCGTTCAGCAGGCGGGTTGCCTCGGCGAGGCCCGAGGTCTGGCCGTTCGGCAGGTCGATCTGCGAGGGATCGCCGGTCACGATCATGCGGCTGTTCTCGCCGAGGCGGGTCAGGAACATCTTCATCTGCATCGATGTTGTGTTCTGCGCCTCGTCCAGGATGATGGCGGCGTTGGTCAGCGTGCGGCCGCGCATGAAGGCGAGCGGCGCGATCTCGATCTCGCCGGTCTGCAGCGCCCGCTCGACGATGCGTGCATCCATGAGGTCGTAGAGCGCGTCGTAGATCGGGCGCAGATAGGGATCGACCTTCTCGCGGAGATCGCC
Source organism: Bradyrhizobium sp. YCK136 (assembly GCF_044570075.1). NCBI lineage: Bacteria > Pseudomonadati > Pseudomonadota > Alphaproteobacteria > Hyphomicrobiales > Nitrobacteraceae > Bradyrhizobium > Bradyrhizobium sp. YCK136. The sequence goes on along the minus strand of NZ_CP172424.1, from coordinate 9,626,880 downwards.
GGGCAGGAAGCCGAGCCGCTCGCCGGCTTCCACCGCCGGGCGCGACAGGATGATCTTGTCGACTTCCTTGCGCTCGAACAGTTGCGCGGCATGCGCGACCGCGAGCCAGGTCTTGCCTGTACCGGCAGGTCCAATGCCGAACACCAGCTCGTGGCGCTTCAGCGCGCGGATGTAGGAGTCCTGCGCGGCGGTGCGCGCGCGCACCGGGCGTTTACGCAAGTTGATGCTGTCGAAGGTCGTTTTGGCCGATTTGGCGTCGAACTCGAACAGGGAGCCCTGTGCGATCACGGCGCGGATCGCGCCCTCGACCTCGCCCTGGTCGAGATCCTGCCCCTTCACCGCCTGGGCGTAGAGTACCTCCAGCACGCGGCGCGCGGCATCGCAACCGTCGCGCGTGCCGCCGATGGTGATGTGGTTGCCCTTGGAATCGACGACGACGCCGAGCCGGCGCTCGATCTGCGCGAGGTGCTGGCCGTAGGGGCCGACCAGTGCGGATGCGGCGCGGTTGTCGTCGAAGTCGATGACGACCTGGGTTTCGGGCGGAACTTGCATGTCGCGGTCAAATTTGCGGCTGGGAGCGATAGAAGACGAATCCGATGCGCTTTTTGGCAAGGGTTCAGGCTCCAGTGGCGATGGGTGATAAAGCGGGCTCGCGCGCAACGCGCGGTGTGACGAGCTCCCCGAGGAAGCTGTAGCGTTCGAGGCTGTCGATCCGCACCGGAAGGATTTGTCCGATGATGTCGGGCGAGGCCATCACATGCGCGGGCTGGAGGAAGGCGGTGCGGCCGACGATCTGGCCGTCCTTGCGCGCCGGACGCTCGAACAGCACATCGACGGTTGAGCCAATCGCGGCCTTGTTGAAGGCCGATTGCTGGCTGTCGATCAGTTCCTGGAGCCGCTCCAATCGCTGGTCCATCTCGGCGGGGGACACCGTCTCCTGCATGTCCGCGGCCGGCGTTCCCGGCCGGGCGGAGTATTTGAACGAATAAGCGGCAGCGTAGCCGATTTGCGTGACAAGCGCGAGGGTGGCGAGAAAATCTTGCTCACTTTCACCAGGGAATCCGACGATAAAATCTGATGAAAAAGCAATGTCTTGGCGCGCGGCCCGGAAACGGTCGATGACACGCCGATAATCATCGGCGGTATGTTTGCGGTTCATGGCGGCCAGAATCCGGTCCGAGCCCGACTGCACCGGCAGGTGCACGAACGGCATCAGGGCCGCGAGATCGCGATGGGCCGCAATCAGGCTGTCATCGACGTCGCGGGGATGGCTGGTCGAATAGCGCAGCCGCGCGATGCCGGGAATCCCTGCCAGGTGTTCGAGCAGCCGGCCGAGTGGCCAGCTTTTTCCGTCGGGTCCGTCGCCGTGATAGGCGTTGACGTTCTGCCCGATCAGCGTGAGCTCGCGTACGCCGTTGTCGGCGAGCCGCTTCACGTCGTCGACGATCCTGGCCACCGGGCGCGACACTTCGGCGCCGCGCGTATAGGGCACGACGCAGAAGGTGCAGAACTTGTCGCAGCCTTCCTGCACCGTGACGAAGGCGGAAATGCCGCGCGCGCGGATCGCATCGGGTTTCGGCTGGGCCAGGAAGCCGAACTTGTCGGCCGCGGGAAATTCGGTCTCGATCGCGCGGCCTTCGTTGCCGGCCCGCTTCAGCAGCTCCGGCAGGTGATGATAGCTCTGCGGGCCGACCACGACGTCAACCACCGGCGCCCGGCGCACGATCTCCTCACCCTCGGCCTGCGCCACGCAGCCTGCGACGGCGATCTGCATCGCGCGGCCCCCGCGGGCGGCCTCGTCCTTGGCGACGCGCAGCCGGCCGAGCTCGGAATAGACCTTCTCGGAGGCCTTCTCGCGGATATGGCAGGTGTTGAGGATGACGAGGTCGGCGTCCTCGGCGCTGGCCGTCTCCACGAATCCTTCCGGAGCCAGCGTGTCCACCATGCGCTGGGCATCGTAGACGTTCATCTGGCAGCCATATGATTTAATGTGCAGCTTGCGCGGCGGCGTCATGGAACCCGAAAATGGAGGTGGAGGACGGCCCTCAGATATAGGCTGGAAGGGGGAAAATCCAGCGAATGGAGCCCGAGGCGGTCATTCCGGGGCGCCCGCAAGGCGGGCGAACCCGGAATCGCTCCAAAAGTACGGGATTCCCGGTTCACGCGCCTTGCGCGTGTCCCGGAATGACGGGCAAGGGGGCGAAATCAGCCCGCCAAAGCGTCCGCCTCGACCCGCCGGACCAGCTCCGGCAATTGCCGCATATCGTCGAACGTCAGTCCGGCGCCGGCGGCCCGCAGCCTTTCGGCGTGCCCCGGCGGGCAATGGCTGCCGCCGTGAAAGCCCAGCACGGTCATCCCGGCGGCGTGCGCGCCGGTCACTCCGGGAAGGCTGTCCTCGATCACGAGGCAGCGCTCCGGGGCGACCTTCATCTGCGCGGCGGCAAACAGGAACAGGTCGGGCGCGGGCTTGCCGCGGGCGACCTGGCTCGCGGAAAAGATGTTCGGCGCGAGCAGGTCGTAGAGCCCGGCGCATGTCAGGCCGTGATGGATCTTCTCCGGCGTGCCGCTCGATGCGACGCATTTCGGTAGATCGATTGCGGCGATCGCCGCGGCCACATGGGTGATCGGCTGCAAGTCGCTGGCATAGAATTGCAGCGTGGCCGCATTCACTTGGCTCTCCAGATCGTCGGGGAGGCTGCGGCCGATTTCCTGCTCGACCATCCGCCGCGCGTCCTTCTCGGATACGCCGAGAAAGCGGACCAGCACCTGCTCCGAGGTGATCGGATAGCCGTGGCGGGTCAGCACGTCCGCATGCGCGCGACAGGAGATCACCTCGCTGTCCACGAGCACGCCATCGCAGTCGAAGATGATGAGATCGACGGGCACTTAATTTGTGGGCTTGTCGTCGTCGAGCGGGACGCAATAGAGCTCGAGCCGGTGATCGACCAGCTTGTAGCCGAGCTTGCGCGCGATCTCCGCCTGGAGCTTCTCGATCTCTTCGGAGGTGAACTCGATCACCTTGCCGTCGCGCAGATTGATGAGGTGGTCGTGATGGCTGTCGCGCATCGTCTCGTAGCGCGCGCGTCCCTCGCGAAAGTCATGGCGTTCGATGATGCCGGCATCCTCGAACAGCTTGACGGTGCGATACACGGTTGAGATCGAGATCTTGTCGTCGACGGCGACGCAGCGGCGGTATAATTCCTCGACGTCGGGATGATCGACCGCCTCCGCGAGCACGCGGGCGATGACGCGGCGCTGCTCGGTCATGCGCATGCCGGTGGCGGCACAGCGCGCCTCGATGCCGGACGCCTTGGATGCAGAAGAAGGTTTCAGTGCGGTCATGATCTGTCTGCCTGACGGGGCGCTTTCTGCCATCAATGTTACGACAAGTCACGCCGCATCAGAAGGGCGTTCAATTGTTCCCCGTTCGGCTGTTTATAGTAGCGTTCGCGGCGTCCGACCACCATGAATCCGCACCTCGCGTAGAGCCGCCGTGCCGGCTGGTTATTTTCCTCGACCTCGAGAAATATCGTGCGCACGCCGCGCCCGGCGAGGTGGCCGAGATGGCTCATCAGCAGCGTGTGGGAGAGGCCGCGGCCGCGATGGGCCTGGTCGACCGCGATCGAGAGGATCTCCGCTTCGTCCGCGCCGATCCGCGACACCGCAAAGCCGATGGTCTTGCGGCCGAGGCGCAGCCGATGCACCAGCGTATTGCGCTCGCTCATCATGCTCTCGAATTCGCCTTCGCCCCAGCCGCGCGCGAAGGAGGCGCCATGAAGCTGCGCGAGCCGCGCGGCATCGCGCGCGGAAGCCGGCTCGACGGCGGCCGTGCCGCCGCGCCACCATTCCGACAGCCAGCTCATCATGAAGTTGCGGCTTGAGCTGCGAGCGGCGGCTGCGTTGCCGGTTTTGCATCGGGGGCGCGCAGATAGAATGGCCGCGCCGGATTTGTCTCGGGATCGGCGGCAGCGCCAAGCCATGCGACCCAGCCGATATCGGGCGCGGGCTGCGCGTCGACCGCGACCGGCTGCGGTGCATCCTTCGGCCAGCGCTCGGCAAGGATGTTTGCGGCATTGCCGACCAGATGCGGTGCGCCGAATTGCGAGGCCGCGATCGCCTCGTCGACGGAGACGACGCCCGGCCGCACCAGCCGGCTGCCGTCGCCGGCGACGATCTGGAAGTAGACGTGATCGTGCCGCGCATCGATAGCGGAGATGACCGGGGCCGATTTGCTCTGGCCGACGACGGTGGCGGCATAGGCCGACAACGTCGTCAGCCCGACGGCCGGCCGCTTGGCCGCGAGTGCAAGGCCGCGCGCTGCCGAAATGCCGACGCGGAGGCCCGTGAAGCTTCCCGGGCCGACGGTGACGGCGATGCGGTCGAGCGCGGTGAAGGAAAGATTGGCCGATTGCATGACGCGCGCGATCATCGGCATCAACGCCTCGGCGTGGCCGCGCTTCATGAGAAGCTGCTCCTGCGCAAGCAGCTCGCCGGCGTCGGTATCGAGCACGGCGGCCGCGCACGCCTCGAGCGCGGTATCGATGGCAAGGATCAGCATGAGAACGCGAATGGCGAGTGGCGAATAACGAGGAGTGTAGCGAACCACGCGCCAATCCGCCATTCATCACGCACTATTTGCAGGCCTCCAAAATGCCCCACGCAAGCTGTCATTCCGGGATGGTGCGTCAGCACCAGACCCGGAATCTCGAGATTCCGGGCTCGGTCCTTCGGACCGCCCCGGAATGACGGCTTCGTCGTCACATCGGCCGGACTTCGACCACGTCGGGCACGAAGTGCTTGAGCAGGTTCTGGATGCCGTGCTGGAGCGTCGCGGTCGATGACGGGCAGCCGGAGCAGGCGCCCTTCATGTTGAGATAGACGATGCCGTCCTTGAAGCCGCGGAAGGTGATGTCGCCGCCGTCATTGGCGACCGCCGGCCGCACCCGGGTCTCGATCAGGTCCTTGATCATGTCGACCGTCTCGGCATCGGCCTCGTCGAAGAACTCGTCCTCGTCGTCGAGATCGGCATCGCTTTGCGCCGCGCCGTCGGCGAGCAGCGGCGCGCCGGACATGTAGTGCTCCATGATGGCACCGAGGATCGCGGGCTTGAGCTGCTGCCATTCACCGTTTGCCTTGGTCACGGTGATGAAGTCCGATCCGTAGAACACGCCGGTGACGCCGGGCACCTCGAACAGCTTTTCGGCGAGCGGCGAACGCGCGGCCGATTCGCGGCTCGCAAATTCCATCGGGCTGCCGTCGACCACGACGCGGCCGGGAATGAATTTCAGCGTGGCGGGATTGGGGGTGGCTTCGGTTTGAATGAACATGGTTTTCTCCAGACATCGCCGGTTCAAGGCCGGCGCGCAAGCTATCCACTAGCAGATGGCGACGGGGAACGCACGATCAAGGGGCGAGATGGCCGTTCCGTTGTTATATCAGTGGGTTAAGGTGCCAAGATATTCCAACCTCGTCGTGGCCGGGCTTGTCCCGGCCATCCACGCCTTACTTCGCGGAACCAAAAACGTGGATGCCCGGGACAAGCCCCGGGCATGACGAGCGCCCGGCCTACGACAGCGAATCCACGCTTTGGTCGCTCAGCGCGCCCGAGATGATCGTCACCGGCACCGGGAACGTGCCCAGCTCATGCGCGAGCAGCGCGACCAGGGGTCCCGGACCTTCCGCGCCGGGATTGGCGGCGAGCACCAGCATGGCGATGTCGGGGTCCTCGTCGATCACCGCGAGCAGCTGTTCCATCGCGGCCCCTTCGCGAATCACCCGCTCCGGCGTGATCGCGGCAATGCCGTTGGCGCGGCCGGCGGCGCGGTCGAGCGCGGCTTCCGCCGCCTCATGCGCCTCGGCGCGCATGATGTCGGCGACACCAAGCCATTCCTGGGTCTGCTGCTCGGGCTCGATGATGCGCAGCATCATCACCACCCCGCCGCCGGCGCGGATCGCCCAGCGGCTGGCGTAGTAGACCGCGCGGTCCCATTCGGCGGTGTCGTCGACGATGACGAGGCATTTGGGCTTGTGACCCGGCTCGAAGCAAAGTCGCTTGCTGGTCATGCATGTCCCGGCGTGTGCGCGGCCGGCATGCTGCCACACTCCTGCAACGTTTGGGAGAGGGGAAGCGGCCGACGTCGGCGCGCCGGCCGCGTTTTGCGAATGCGATAATCAGCGCGGGCGGATGAAGCCGACGATGTCCTTCGAGAGCTTCATGGTCTCGTCGGCGATCGCGCGGGCCCGGTCGGAACCCTCGTTCAGGATCGCGTCGATATGGCCGGGGTCGGCGACGAGGCGCTTCATCTCGCCAGCAATCGGCGCGAGCTTGGTGACGCACAGCTCCGCCAGCGCGTTCTTGAAGCTGGAGAACTGTCCGCCGCCGAAATCCCTGAGCACGTCGGCCTTGGAGCGGTCGGCGAGCGCCGCGAAGATGCCGACGAGATTGTCGGCCTCGGGCCGGGCTTCCAGGCCTTTCTCCTCGGTCGGAAGCGGCTCCGGATCGGTCTTCGCCTTGCGGATCTTCTGCGCGATGGTGTCGGCGTCGTCGGTGAGGTTGATGCGCGAATTGTCCGAGGCATCCGACTTCGACATCTTCTTGGTGCCGTCGCGCAAAGACATCACGCGCGTCGCCGGGCCCGTGATGAAGGGTTCCGGCAGCGGGAAGAACAGGCCGTCATTGGTGCCCTGGGCGCGGATCGAGTCGCCGAAGTCGTTGTTGAACTTCTGCGCGATGTCGCGCGAGAGCTCGAGATGCTGCTTCTGGTCCTCGCCGACAGGCACGTGGGTGGCTCGGTACAGCAGGATGTCGGCCGCCATCAGCACGGGATAGTCGAACAGCCCGACGGAGGCGTTCTCGCGGTCCTTGCCGGCCTTCTCCTTGAACTGGGTCATGCGGCCGAGCCAGCCCATGCGCGCGACGCAGTTGAATATCCAGGCGAGCTCGGCATGACCCGAGACCTGGCTCTGGTTGAACACGATGTGCTTCTTTGGATCGATGCCGCTCGCGATGAACGCGGCGGTCACCTCGCGGGTGTTGCGCGCGAGCTCGACCGGTCCGCCCCAGACGTCCACGCCCTGCGTGATCGCGTGCATGTCGACGACGCAATAGATGCAGTTATGGGTTTCCTGCATCTTCACGAAGTTGACGATCGCGCCGAGGTAATTGCCGAGATGCAAATTGCCCGTCGGCTGGACGCCCGAGAAGACCCGTTCAACGAATGGCATGGCAAGCTTTCCTGGAAGGTACCGGCCGTCGTTTCCAACAGCGGCGCTGCCTCGTCAAGGGCAATTCGATCATCCTGCGCGCCGAGGTCGGGCTAGGCGGGCCGCCTCAAGGCGGCAGCCGCCTCGCGCCAGGAGGCCGCGCCGAGGATTTGCAGGAGCAGGCCGTAGACGGCGATTCCGGCCGCGATCTGCACGCCCAGCACGATGAATTTGATGACGCCATGCGCTTCGGGCGGCACCAGGCCAGCGGTCAGCCAGAGCAGGGCGCCCATGGCGGAAGCGGCGAGCACGATCCGCGGCAGTCGCCTGCGGGCGGCGGTGTCGACCGAGAAGCCGAATTCGCCCGTGCCCTTCCGCAGCAGCGAGAGCGCGCTGCTCCAGGCGCCGGCCGCGATGCTCGCGGCGATCCCGCTTGCGCCGAAGAAATGGCCGAGCAGAACCGCAAGCGCGACCGCGACCACAAAACCCTTGGCCGTTGCGAGCAGCGGCGTCATCGTGTCGCTGCGGGCATAGAAGGCCGGTGACAGCGCCTTGATCAGCACGTGAGCCGGCAGGCCCAGCGCCAGCCACATCAGCGCACGCGCGGTGGCCGTGCTGTCATCGGCGCCGAAGGCGCCATGCTCGAACAGCAGCCGCACGATCGGCTCGGCCAGCACGATCAGGCCAAGGGTTGCCGGCAGTGCGAGCCCGGTCGCAAGTTCCAGCGCGCGCGATTCCGCATGCGCCACCGCGTCGCGGTCGCCGCCGGTGACGGCGCGCGTGAGCTCCGGCACCAGCACCGTGCCCATGGCGACGCCGACGATGCCGAGCGGCAGCTCGATCAGGCGGTTGGCGAAATAGAGCCAGGAGACGGCAGAGGGCGTCGCCGAAGCGATGATCGCACCGGCCACCATCAGCCATTGCGGGCCCGAGCTTGCGATCATGCCGGGAATGGCCTTGGCGAAGAAGCCGCGCATCTCCTTGTCGAAGCTTGCGCGCAACGGTGCGGCAAGCCGTCCGCTTCGCTGCGACAGCAGCATGGCGAGTTGCAGTAGCCCGGCGATGCCGACGGTCGCCGCCAGCATCCACGCGGCGGAGGTCGCATCGGCATGCCAGACCAGCAGCGTCGCGATTGCGGCGATCAGGGCGATGTTGAACAGCAGCGGCGAGAACGCCGTGAGCGCAAAACGCCCCTGCGCGTTGAGCAGCCCCATCAGCACGGTGACGGGGCCGGCGAAAGCGAGATAGGGCAGCATCAGCCGCGCGTTCTGGACGGCGAGATCGAGGCTGCTGCTACCGAGAAATCCCGGCGCGATCACCGTGATGATCAGCGGCATCAGCAGCGCAATGACGACCGAGATCGCGATCAGGGCCGCGCTGACCGTGCCGAGCACGCGTCCCGCGAACGCGGAGGCGGCCGCCTCGCCGTCGCGATCCCGGATACGCAGCCAGGCCGGGATCAGCGCCGCGTTCAGGGCCCCTTCGCTGAGCAGCCGCCGCACCACGTTGACGAGCTGGAAGGCCGCCAGAAAGGCATCCGCCACCGCGCCGGTGCCGAGCAGGGCGGCAATCATGGAATCGCGCGCAAAGCCCAGCAGTCGCGAGGCCAGTGTTCCCGTCGAGGCGGTCAGGAAGGAGCGGATCATTGCGTGTGCATAATACCGTGGCTTGCCCGCGAAGGCCGGGTCGTGATAGGCCGCGAGCCAGATTTCAGGCAGACAGGAAGCGGATTTTCCCGGCAATCGCAATCCGCCAAACAGGATCAAGGTGAATGGCTGACGTGAAATATGACGTTCTCGGGATCGGCAACGCGCTGTTCGACGTGCTGGTTAGGACCGACGAGGCTTTTCTCGCCAAGCACGGCATGACCAAGGGCAGCATGTCGCTGATCGACGAGGCGCGGGCCGCCGCCATCTACCAGGACATGGGCCCGGCGACGGAAGTCTCGGGGGGATCTGCCGCCAACACCATCGTCGGCATCGGCAGCCTAGGCGCCCGCGCGGCCTATGTCGGCAAGGTCAAGGACGACCAGATCGGCAAGCTCTACGTCCACGACATCCGTGCCGCCGGCGTCGCCTTCAACACGCCCGCCGCGAAGGATGGCCCCGCCACCGGCTGCTCCTACATCCTGGTCACGGGCGATGGCGAGCGCACCATGAACACCTATCTCGGCGCGGCGCAGGATCTGTCGCCCGCCGATATCGATCCGGCCGAGATCGCGAGCGCCGGGATCGTCTATCTCGAGGGCTATCTCTGGGACCCCAAGAACGCCAAGGAGGCCTTCGTCAAGGCGGCCAAGATCGCTCATGACGCGAGGCGCAAGGTGGCGCTGACATTGTCGGATTCCTTCTGCGTCGATCGCTATCGCGACGAGTTCCTGTCCTTGATGCGCAACGGCACCGTCGACATCGTCTTTGCCAATGAGTCCGAGCTGCATTCGCTCTACATGACCTCGGACTTCGACACGGCGCTGAAGCAGCTGCGCAATGACGTCAATCTCGGCGTGGTCACCCGCAGCGAGAAGGGCTGCATGGTGGTGTCAGTGGAAGACGCCGTCGCCGCGCCGGCGGCTCCCATCGCCAAGCTCGTCGACACCACAGGCGCCGGCGATCTCTTCGCCGCCGGCTTCCTCTATGGCCTGGCGCGCAACCTGCCGTACAAGCAGTGCGGCGAGCTCGGCGCGCTTGCGGCCGCCGAAGTGATCCAGCACATCGGCGCGCGCCCGCAAGTGTCGCTGAAGGAGCTGGCGGAGCAGCGCGGGCTGACGGCGTAACGCAAGCCCGCGCCTCGCTCTCCGCTGTCATCGCCCGGCTTGACCGGGCGATCCAGTACTCCGAGACGCCTGTGATTTATTGAGAAGCCGCGGCGTACTGGATCCTCCGCCTTCGCGGGGGATGACAGTCGTCGTGTGGTGAGAGCCGTGCGCGAAGTCGCCCCCTCACGCCGCCTTTTGCCCGCTCCCCGCATCGAGCCCGGCATAGACGCCGCGCTCGAATCCCGCGAACGCCTCCAGGCACTTTCCGTCCGCAAACGGCAACACCTGCATCAGGATCACGCCGGTGACGTCGCGCGCCGGGTCGATCCAGTAATAGGTGTTGGCGAGGCCCGCCCAGGCGAGGCTGTTCGGGCTGCGGCCTTCCGGCGTCTTGGCGGTGTTGATGAGGAAGCTGAGGCCCCACTTCTTCACCTGGTCCGGATAGAGGTCGACGTCGTTGGTGTACATCGGCGCCACCGAGGTCATCTTGGTGACGTTGAGATCGCCGATGTGGTTCTGCCCCATCGTTGCGACCGTCTCGGCCTTCAGCACCTGGTTGCCGTTGCCGCGGCCCTTGTTCAGGATCATCTGCGTGAACCTGATGTAGTCGGCCGCGGTCGAATAGAGGCCGCCGCCGCCCATGCAAAATTCCGGCGCCTGCTCGAGCTCGAACGGGATCGCGCCGAGCTGGCCGTCCTCGCCGCGCGCATGCATGCCGACTAGCCGTTTGCGCATGTCGTCGGTGATCTTGAAGCCGGTGTCGCTCATGCCGAGCGGGGTAAACAGACTGTCACGCAAATACGCGTCCAGCCGCTTGCCGCTGACGGCTTCCACCGCCTTGCCGACGAAATCGATATTGGTGCCGTATTCCCAGCGCGTGCCGGGATCGGAGGCGATCGGCGTCTTCAGCGCGGCGTTCTGGCAGGTGATGATACCCGGCGTTCCGGTCTTCTCGAGATAGATGCCCATAACATATTGCCGTTCCACATGTCGTAGCAGAAGCCGGCGGTGTGGGTCATGAGCTGGCGCAGCGTGATCGGTCCTTTGGCCGGCCGCAGCTTCGGCTCGCCCTTGGCGTCAAAGCCTTCGAGCACTTGCGGCTTGGCGAGATCGGGCAGCACCTCACCGATCGGCGCGTCCAGCGACAGCTTGCCTTGCTCGACCAGCTGCATCGCGCCCGCTGTCGTCACCGCCTTCGTCATCGATGCGATCCAGAACACGCTGTCCGCTGTCATCGCGTCGGGCTTGGACAGATCGCGCTTGCCGAACGCGCCCTGATACAGCACGTCGTTACCGTTGGCGGCGATGGCCACGACGCCGGGAATCTCCTTGGCGTCGCTTGTCTTACGCAGAACCTCGTCGATCTGGGCTTGGCTTTGCATACGCGTTTCCTCCGGTTTGATTATTGTTGGAAGTGATCGATTGTCCTCCTGCATGCCCCGCGCGGCAAGCGCGTCGCGATGTCTCCGCCGGTCGCGATGTCGTGACTTGACGACCTGCGCCCCGCGCAGGACGAGAAGACGTCTGGACTGCAACACTCCGTCACAATCTGCGGTGGATGGCCGCAACGAACCGTGACCGTGGGCGGGCTCTGGCGATATGTTTCGCGTGTTTGAAGCACTTGAAACATTTTGTGCGTTGCGGCGTTTGGCAACGGGCCCAATCAGCCGCGGACGTTAGGACTTGATACAAATTTGGCGGCCGGCACCGGCCGCGAGGGGGACCTCTGATGATTTCAACCTGGAGCGAATGGAAGCGCTATCCCCGTCCCGGACGGGGCGACAATCTCGAGGCGCCGATCTCGCCCGGCATTTACGAGGTCCGCATCGCCGGCAGCGGCGCGCTCTATTCCTTCGGCGCGGTCGACAATCTGGCGCAGGCGCTGGCGCTGCTTCCGGTCGGCTCGAAATCGTGGTTTGGCCGCCGCGACACCACGGGCGTTCCCGATCTCGAATATCGCACCTGTGCGACCTCCTCGAAGTCCGACGCCAAAGCCGCCGCCGAGCGCATGATCGGCCGGCGCGAGACCTATATGAGCGGCGCGGCGTAACCGACGACAAGATATCGAGTGAACTGTTTCCGCAGTCACGATGCCGAACCTCTCCCATAGGGAGAGGTCGCGCCGCAGGCGCGGGTGAGGGGTTACGATCTCTTGTGGGACCTGACCCCCTCACCCGATTTGCCGCGCAAATCGACCTCTCCCCGCTGGGGAGAGGTGAAGGGTTCGTCGCTACGAGCTTAGCTCCCATCTGATGTGCGTTGCGGGGCGGTGCATTACGCGCCGTCTGTCCCTATATTCCGGGCCGATCCGATCGCGCTCCGAGGAGTAACGCCATGACCCCGACTGCCGCCGCACGCGCCCAGCACGCCACCGCCACCCTGCGCGACCGGTTGAAGGACCCGTCGCTGCTGAAGGAGGCCTGCTACATCGACGGCGCCTGGGTCGGCACGCCGGTCTTTGCCGTCAACAATCCCGCCACCGGCGTCGAGCTTGCGAAGGTTCCGCAGCTTGGTGCGGACGATACGACCAAGGCGGTCGAAGCCGCCGAGCGGGCCTTTCCCGCCTGGGCCAAGCACACCGCCAAGCAGCGCTCCAACATTTTGCGCAAATGGTTCGAGCTGATCATCGCCAATCGCGAGGACCTTGCGCTGATCCTCACCTCCGAGCAGGGCAAGCCGCTCTCCGAGGCATTGGGCGAGGTCGACATCGGCGCCGCCTATATCGAGTTCTTCGCCGAGGAAGCCCGCCGCGTCTATGGCGAAACCATTCCGACGCAACGTCCTGATGCGCGCCTGCTCGCGATCAAGCAGCCGATCGGCGTCTGCGGTGCGATCACGCCGTGGAATTTCCCGAACTCGATGATCACGCGAAAAGTCTCGCCGGCGCTGGCGGCCGGCTGCACCGTGGTGCTGAAGCCCGCCAACGAGACGCCGCTGTCGGCGCTGGCGCTGGCCGTGCTCGCCGAGAAGGCCGGCATCCCCAAGGGCGTACTCAACATCATCACCGGCGACGCGCCGCCGATCGGCAAGGTGCTGTGCGAGCATCCGGCGGTGCGCTTCGTCGGCTTCACCGGCTCGACCGCCGTCGGCAAGATTCTCTACCAGCAGGCCTCCGTCGGCGTGAAGCGGCTCGGCCTCGAGCTCGGCGGCAATGCGCCCTTCGTGGTGTTCGACGACGCCGATATCGATGCGGCGGTCGAAGGCGCAATCGTCTCGAAATACCGCAACATGGGCCAGACCTGCGTCTGCGCCAACCGCCTCTACGCGCAGGACAAGATCTACGACGAGTTCGTGCAGAAGCTGTCGAAGAAGGTCGCGGCGATGAAGATCGGCGACGCACCGAGAGCGGCGTCACGCAGGGCCCGCTGATCAACCTGAAGGCGGTCGACAAGGTCGAGCGCCACATTGCCGACGCCGTGAAGCGCGGCGCCAAGGTCGTCACCGGCGGCAAGCGCAGCGAGCTCGGACGCTCCTTCTTCGAGCCCACGGTGCTCGCCGACGTCAAGCCGGACTCGCTGGTGGCGCAGGAGGAAACCTTCGGCCCGCTCGCGCCGGTGATCCGCTTCAAGGACGAGGCCGACGTCATCGCGATGTGCAACGCCTCGCCGTTTGGGCTCGCCTCCTACTTCTATTCCCGCGATCTCGGCCGCGTCTGGCGCGTTGCCGAAGCGCTGGAGTCCGGCATGGTCGGCGTCAACACCGGCCTGATCACGACCGAAGTCGCGCCTTTCGGCGGCGTCAAGGAAAGCGGCTTGGGGCGCGAAGGCTCGCGCCACGGCATGGAAGAGTATGTCGAGATCAAATACGTGATGATGGCGGGGGTCTAACCGGCAATCGATGCTGCGCGCCGGCGATTTGAACTCGCCGGCGCGAATGCATCAGCGGCACACGTAGGCGCCGTTCACATATACGCGGACGCATGCTGTGCCGACCGCTGCCGCGCCTACCGCCGCTCCCCCTACGACCGCGCGCCGCGTGGTTCGACGTGCGACGCCGGCGACGCTCGCCGGGGTTGCCGGTCGTCCGACCCTGGCTTCAGCGGCTTGAACGACGAGCGTGATGCCGTCCTCGTGTGACCAATTGATCGAGCCGAAAATTCCACAGCCTAGAACGGCTGCAACAAGTAGCATTCGCTTGGTGCCGGCCAGCTTCATGGCAATCTCCCTCGGGTATCAAAGCCGAGCGATCAGCATTCTCTGGTCATTTGCTCCCGGCTTGATCTGGATCAATGGAGCACAGGAATTGCAAAGCGGCTTGCTCGCTGTTGCGAGGCGTGCGCCGTCTGGCAAAGGTGCAAGATGCGGGAGGCGGCTCGAAAGCCGCCTCCCGCTGATGCGACTGTGCCATTACTGACAGCGATACATGCGGCCGTCCTCCATCTTGGTCAGCGTACCGGGTGTGCAGACCATGCCGTTTCGCCTGCGCCAGTCCTCCGGCGAGTAGGCGTAAGACGCGTAAGGACCGCCGCCCGCATAATAGCCCGGACCGGCCCCCCATCCAGGTGACGTTGCGGCAATCGCGGCGGCTGTGCCAACCGCTGCGACACCTGCTCCGACACCGTAGGCGCCGGCACCGTATACGGCGCGCCGTGTCTGTCGACGCGCCACGCCGGCAACGCTCACGGGAGTCAGCGGGCGACCGACCCGCGCCTGTGCACTGTCGACCGACATCGAGACGCCGTGCTCCTCAGACCAGGCGAAGGAGAACAACGTTGCGCAGGCGAAGGTCGAGACTGCTATTGCAATTCTTGTCGCGCATGTACGTGTCATGATTTTTCCTCCATTGCTGTCTTCCAAATGCGCTTTCGCTGTCCGGGGGCCGTTGCGCGGTCCCTGGCGGTCTTCTCGCGCTGGTCTGGAGCGGCGTGCAACCGACGCCGTTTGCGCTCGGCGCAAGCGGCGGCCCTTGCGATAAGAGAAGCTTCATCGGAGGCACGCCGTATCGTACTCGGAGAGCAATGGCAGGCAGGATCATATTGCAGATCGGCGACGCCCGCTATTGTCCCAATGCACCGCAATGGGTCACGCCAACTGCCTCATTGCAATGCTTGGTGGCGCAATCTCATGAGACGGAAGTGCCGTAGCCCGGACTGCGCTTCGCTCCGTCCGGACTACGCGGTCGTTACCGCCGCAGCACCGCGATCGTCCTGTTCGCAAATGTCAGTCGCTCGGCCATGACCGACACGAAATAGGTCAGCAGCTTGCGGCTGAGCGCGGGGGCCTCGTCCCTGATCGCGTCGAACTGGTGCGTGTTCAGCACGTAGAGCACGCTGTCGACCTCGGCCTGGATCGTCGCGCTGCGCGGCGTCTGCGACACCAGGCCCATCTCGCCGATCGTAGTGTAGCGCCCGAGGCTTCGGACCCGCGTCATGCCATTCTGCTCCGCGGGGATCATGATCCCGACGCGGCCGTCGAGGATGAAGTGCATGGAATCGGCGGCATCGCCGGCCTGCACGATGATTTCGCCGGCCTCGACCTCGAGGCGCTGGCAGCGGCGGATCAGTTCGTCGGCATCGTCCTCGCTGTCGAGAATCCCTGCGAACCAGTCGCGCAAATTCGCCTCTTCCTGCGCCAGGCCCTGATGCTGCGCGATGAGCTCGTTCTCGCACCACTCCAGCGCATGATCGAGCTCGGGAATGACGGTGACGCCGTCGCCGAGGAAATCGCTGGAGCGCAGCACTTTCTCGGCCGCGGCTGGCAGGTACACCAGGATCAGCTCGACGCCGAGGTCGCCGGCGCTGCGCTTGATCTGGGCAAAACTGTAGGCGGCCGACGAATCGACGCCGGTGACGAGCTTGAAGTCGAACAGCAGATAGCGGCACTCCGGGCGTTCGTGCAGCAGTTTCTTGACGTGCTGATAGAGCCGGTTGGCGGACCCGAAGAACAGATAGCTCTGGAGATTCAGGCCCTGAATCTTGCCGCCATGAGCGAGCAGCACCTCCTGGTCGTCGCGCGAGCGATCGAGCGAGGAGCGATATTCGGCGCCGTCAAAACTGTATTTGATCGATTCGACCCGCGCCGCGCTGAATGCGAAGGTCGCGCAGCCGATGATCACGCCGATCAGGATGCCCGGCACGAAACCCCAGATGACGATGATCGCGATGATGGCGACCAGCGACAGATATTCGAGCTTCGAGAGCCGCTTGCGCGACTCGATGAGCCATTTGTGGAGCTGATCGGCGCCGAGATAGAGCAGCAGGCCGCCGAGCACGAATTTCGGCATGAAGCCGAGCAGCTCCGGTGCGATCGCGAGCATCAGCAGTGATATGGCCGCAACCGTGAAGCCGGACAGGCGTCCGCGGCCGCCGCTGCTGAAATTGAGGATCGAGCGGCTGACCGAGATGCAGCCGGCATAGCCGGCGAGCGCGCCGGACAGGATATTGGCGGCGCCGGTAGTGTTCAGCTCCCACTCAAGATTGGCCTCGCGGTGAGCGGCGACCTCGATGCCGGTGGTGTTGAACAGGGTGCTGGAGGCGCTAACGAAGATGACGGCGACGACGTTGCCGAGCAGGTCCGGCACGGCGAACCACGGATAGTGCGCGAGGTCGTCGATGTGCCAGGGCAACATGAAGGTCGCCGGCGGCGGCGGCTGGAACATCCAGCCCAAAGCGCGCGCCTCCTCCGGCGAAATCCCGGCGATCCAGAACGCCAGATGCGCGGCGAGCATGCCGCCGACCAGGATGATCGGCAACCCGAACGCGTTGCGCGAGCGGTGCCACGTCAGATAGAGCACCAGCGCCATCGCGCAGGCGGCGCCCAGCTCCGACATCGTGACGCCGTTGGTGAAGCGCGGCAGGGTGGCAAACTGCACGGGATGATCGGTGATCACCCGGATCGCGCCCATCACGATCAAGAGCCCGGTGGCGCCGAGGAAGCCGCCGATCACCGGATAAGGCACGTAGCGGATGGCGCGGCCCATCCGCGTCAGTCCCAGTCCGCACAGCACGATCCCGGTCAGCATGGTCGACAGGCCGAGCGTGATCAGGACGGGCGAGAGCAGCGGCGCCGACAGATTGGCCGCTTCAATGCGTTCGACCAGCGAGGCGGCCAAGATGCCCGTCACTGCGGCGGTCGAGCTGTCGGGGCCGGCGACCGCGAAGGGCAGGGAGCTTCCCAGCCCGATGACAGCCGCAAGGACCGCGGAGCTGATGAAAGTCGCGGCGATGCCGTAGGACAGATAAGGCGACAGCGGCCCGGTGAAGATCAGCAGCGCGTAGGATAGCCCGAAAGTGACGGCCAGGACGCTGGCGGCGCTCCCGCCCAATATATCATTCAGCGCACGCCTGAGGGCCGGGTTGAAACGGGCAGCCGGACTGAAAATAATTGCTGGATCGGTCACGCGGTTGCGCTCGCCCCTGAAATAGTCCCGTCCGAGACGTAGACGACTGCGGACTTAGCGCAACAGGATTCTTGTAACTATGAAATATCCGACAGTTTCGGCGATGGCATGTGAACGGCCAATCATGCGTGAAGAAATAGAGCCGGATGGACAATGCCGGAAAGACACACTGCCCCCTCCACGTCATTGCGAGCGTAGCGAAGCAATCCAGAATCCCTCCGCGGAAAGACTCTGGATTGCTTCGTTGCGCTCGCAACGACGAGTTTGTGGCAGCAACTGCGCCTAAATCTTCAGCTCTTTCCCCGTCACGCGCCGATACGCCTCCAGATACCGTTTGCTGGTCGCCTCCACCACGCTCGCCGGCAGCGGCGGCGGCGGGGCGTCGCCGTTCCAGCGGCCGGCGCGTCGCTCGACGTCGAGATAGTCGCGCAGCGGCTGCTTGTCGAAGCTCGCCTGTGGCTGGCCGGGCTTGTAGGCATCGACGGCCCAGAACCGCGACGAATCCGGCGTCATCACCTCGTCGATCAGGATGATGCGGCCGTCCTTGTCGCGGCCGAACTCGAACTTGGTGTCGGCGATGATGATGCCCTGCTCGCGCGCCAGCTCCTCGCCGAGCGTGTAGATCGCGCGCGTCATGCTCTCGAGCGTGTAGGCTGTCTCGTCGCCGACCACCTCGCGCATCCGCGCAATCGTGATGTTCTCGTCATGGCCGGTCTCGGCC
This sequence comes from Bradyrhizobium sp. YCK136, assembly GCF_044570075.1. Taxonomy (NCBI): domain Bacteria; kingdom Pseudomonadati; phylum Pseudomonadota; class Alphaproteobacteria; order Hyphomicrobiales; family Nitrobacteraceae; genus Bradyrhizobium; species Bradyrhizobium sp. YCK136. The sequence goes on along the minus strand of NZ_CP172424.1, from coordinate 9,608,863 downwards.
TTGGTCGCCGGGCTGAAGATCGCTGGCTCCAGCTTCTCGCTCTCGACGAGGCCGGCCATCAGCTTCTCGCCCGCGAGCGTGCCGCTGGCTGCGTATTCCTTCCAGGCCGATCCCGAGAGATAGCCGCGGATCACGCATTCGATCGGAAACACCGTGGTGCGGCGGGAGAGCATGGCGCGGCCGAGGATCTCGGCGCGATGCGGCTTCAAGGCGGGCACGGCCGCGATGATCTCGTCGGTGTCGGCGCTGATCATGTGATGCGGCACCACGCCCTCAAGCTCGTTGAACCAGAACGCGCTGATCTGGGTCAGCACCGCGCCCTTCATCGGGATGGTCTCGCCCATGACGACGTCGAAGGCGCTGATGCGGTCGGTGGTAAGGAGCAGCAGGCGGTCGTCGTCGACGGCGTAGATGTCGCGCACCTTGCCGCGCCCGATCTTGGGGAGCGGCAGGTCGCTGGAGAGCATGGTGGTCATCGGCAAAGCTTTCGCAGACAGATCTTTCGAAGGCATGGCCTTCAGGCGGGAAATCCGGCCGCGCCTGACGGCACGGCCGGAAACCGGATTAGCCTATTCCGGCAACGGAATGAACTCATGTTCCTGAGGAACCGCCGCGAAGCGGCCGGTTTTCCAGTCCTGCTTGGCCTGCTCGATCCGCTCCTTGCTGGAGGAGACGAAATTCCACCAGATGTGGCGCGGGCCTTCCAGTGCATCGCCGCCGAGAAACATCATTCGCGTGGCCTTGAGTGCCTTCACGGTGATGCGGTCACCGGGCCGGAAGATCAGCAGCCGCGGCCCCTCATAGCGCTCGTTCGCGATCTCGACCTCGCCGTCGACCACGTAGATCGCGCGCTCCTCGTGATCGGGGTCAAGCGGCACGCTCGCGCCCGCGACCGCCGTGACCTCGGTGTAGAACCAGGGCGAGACCATGGACACCGGCGACGTGATGCCGAAGGCGGAGCCCGCGATCACCCGCGCGGTGAAATCCCGCTCGGAGATCATCGGCAGGTCGCCGGCGCCGTAATGCTGGAACGACGGTGCGATCTCTTCCGATCCGGCCGGCAGCGCGATCCAGCTTTGCAGGCCCAGCATCTGCTGGCCCGAGGCGCGCTGCGCATCCGGCGTGCGCTCGGAATGCGCGATGCCGCGGCCCGCCGTCATCAAATTCATCGCACCGGGCGCGATCTCCTGGACGTTGCCCTCGCTGTCGCGGTGCATGATCGAGCCGTCGAACAGATAGGTGACGGTGGCGAGCCCGATATGCGGATGCGGCCGCACGTCCATGCCCTTGCCGGAGACGAACTGCACCGGGCCGAAATGATCGAAAAAGATGAACGGCCCGACCATCTGCCGCCTGCCATGGGGCAGCGCGCGTCGCACGACGAAGCCGTCGCCGAGGTCGCGCGTGCGCGGCACGATCACAAGATCGAGCGCATCGCAGGACATGGGATCGCCGAGCACGGGATCGTTGGAGGGTTGCCAGCTCATGATGGACTCCTTTTAACTTTCTTGGGCGCGATCGTAGCAGGATTTGGCGTCGTCGTCGCGGCAAAGCCGGACAAGATGTCGTGGGGGCGGCGGTGCCACATTCTCAACTGTCATCGCCCGCGAAGGCGGGCGATCCAGTACGCCGCGGACCATCGATTTAATCATTGCCGTCTCGGAGTACTGGATCGCCCGGTCAAGCCGGGCGATGACGGTTGTGGTGCGGATGGTGCTTGAAAAAATCGGCCTGACGAACGATGGTCGGTCGATTACACCAGACGGCCGCCACAACTGATGACCCTTGCCACAACAGAGCTTGCATTTCGCGCCGCGTCCGTGGCGCTGCTGCTGGTGCTTGCGGCGTCCTTGGTCTCGGATTTCCGCAATGTGCTGGCGGCCCGGCTCGGTGCGGCCTTCGCGCTGGGCTCAGCGGCGCATGCGGCGAGCTATTCGGTAGATGTCACGTCGCGGATCCCGCTCCTGCATGCGCCGCTGATCGCGCTCTCGACCGGCACCATCGTGGTGTTCTGGCTGTTCACACGCTCCCTGTTCGACGACGAGTTTCGCCTCCGCTGGTGGCACGGATGGGTCTGGGCGCTGGTGACCGCCTTCAGCTTCGCAGGCTGCGTCTGGATTGCACCCAGCGGCCATGTGCGGTTCTCGGTGACGGTGGTGAATCTGATCGTGCTCGGTTTCATCGCGCTCGCGGTCGGGGAGATGATCGCCTCCTGGCCGGCCGACCTGGTCGAGCGCCGCCGCCACGTTCGTGTCTTCATCGTCTGCGTAACCGCACTCTATGGCGGGCTGAACGCGGTACTCCAGATCGTCGTCGCCGGCCACCACGTCGGCGATGTCGCCGAAACCATCAATGCCGGCGTGCTTGCCTGCACCGTCGCGGCGATCGTCTATGCCATGATGCGCGTTGACGGGGCGGATCTGTTTCCGGCTGCGGCGGAGCCCGCACCGCCGATTGTTTTCAGTCAGCCTGCGGCCGATGACGCCGCCGATCAAAAGCTCATCGATGCGCTGATGCGGCTGATGGCGGACGAGCGGATCTATCGCCAGGAGAACATCACCATCGGCGTCCTGGCGGGCCGGCTGAAGATTCCCGAATACCGGCTGCGCCGGCTGATCAACCAGCGGCTCGGCTACCGCAACTTCAATGTATTCCTGAACAACCACCGGATCGAGGAAGCCAAGGCCGCGCTCGCGATCCCGCCCAGGCCGAGGTCTCGGTCATCACCATCGCCATGGACGCCGGCTTCCAGTCGCTCGGCCCGTTCAACCGCGCCTTCAAGGCGGTCACCGGCGTGACGCCGACGGAGTACCGGCGGCTCAACACCAGCGCGGCGTGACGGGTCCTTCGCCTCTCCCCGCCTGCGGGGAGAGGCCGACGCGCGAAGCGCGGCGGGTGAGGGGGAGCCTCCGCGAGTCAAACTCTCACCGTCCCCGCGGAGGCTCCCCCTCACCCCAACCCTCTCCCCGCAAGCGGGGCGAGGGAGCGGACCACCGTCGTGACTGCATCCTCGCATTGCTTTGAAATATTTGAGTTATTTCGGAATCGGCCAGCCCCGCTCAGTTTCAGCCACGCTATTTTCCAAATCCGGCGAGCGCGTGTCGCCCGCATCCGGCCTGCTCTCCCGCACCTGCCCCGAAGCCGGAGAAAGCCCGTGACCCGCCGCCGCAAGATCATCCTCCTCACCACCGCCATCGCCGCTGCCGGCGTCGCGCTCGGCGCGGCGCGGGCGCATGACGTGCCCAGGATCGCCACCGGCTTCGTCGCCGACATTCTGTGCTCCGAGACGTTCGTCTCGGGCCTGGATATCAGGCGGACCTTCGCCGAAACCATGGACGCCATGCCGGGCACCAGTCTCATCACCTGGGCGATGGACTATCAGGTCGATCGCGCGCGCAAGGACGTCACGGTGACATTGTTCGGCATCGGCCGCAGCCATGCCGTCTATCGCGAGGGGCTCGGCTGCACGCTGGAGCACGGCGCGGCGATCGCCGACGTCGCGGTGCCCGCGGACGACAGGCAGCTGGCGCTGCTGCCCGAAATCGCCGGCCCCGCGATCGTGCCGCCGCAGAGTCCCGAGCTTGCCGCCGCGCTCGACCGTGCCTTCGCGGAGCCCGCGCGGCCGCCTTATCGCCGCACCCGCGCGGTCGTCGTGCTGAAGGCGGGCCGCATCATCGCCGAGCGCTATGCGGACGGAATCGGACCGGAGACTCCGCTGCTCGGCTTCTCCATGACAAAATCGGTGATCTCGGCGCTAACAGGCGTGCTGGTGCGCCAGGGCAGGCTGAAGCTCGATGGGCCTGCGCCGGTCGCGGCCTGGAAAGATCCTGACGATCCGCGCCACGCTATCACTGTCGATCAGCTGCTGCGCCACACTGCGGGCCTTGCGCTTGGCAGCTCATTGGAGGCCTCGCTCGGCTCCGCCTTCGAGCCCGTCAACCGGATGAAATTCGCCGAATCCGACATGGCCGCCTATGCGGAGAGCATCCCGCTCGAGACCGCGCCAGGCACCGCGTGGAACTATCACGACGGCAACACCATCATTCTCGCGCATCTGATCCGCGTTGCTGCCGGCGGTACCCCCGAAGACGCGCTGCGCTTCGCGCGCCGCGAATTGTTCGCCCCGCTCGGCATGCGCCATGTCACGCTCCAGCTCGACGGCGCCGGCACGGTCGAGGGCTCCAGCGAAATGCTGGCGACCGCGCGTGACTGGGCGCGGTTCGGCCAGCTCTATCTCAATGACGGCCTCGCCGGCGGCAAGCGCATCCTCCCCGAGGGATGGGTGAACTATTCGGCGACGGCGACGCCAAACGCGTGGGTCGGCATCGGCGCCGGCTTCTGGACCAACCACGGCGCCAGCTTTGGCGCGAACCTTCGCATCACACACGGCTGGCCGCGCGATGCCTTCTTCGCCAAGGGCACGATCGGGCAGTACACGATCGTCATTCCCTCGGAGCGACTCGTGATCGTGCGGCTCGGCCGCTCGCCGAACTGGCCGCCGGAGGCGGACGGCGTGTTCGATCTCGTGCGCGACGTGGTGGCCGCAACGCACGAGAAGGGGAAGCTGGCGGGGGTGAATTGATTTAACCTCTCCCCGCTTGCGGGGAGAGGTCGGATTGCGCAGCAATCCGGGTGAGGGGGACAGGTCTCGCGGCCATCTCATTCGCGGAGAGATGCCCCTCACCCAACCCTCTCCCCGTAAGAACGGGGAGAGGGGGAAGAGAGAGTCCTACCTCCCCAATTCCGTCGCCTTCGCCACGCGGTCGAACCGCTCCAGCGTCAGGATCGCGTCGGCAAATTTCTCCGCCCGCGCATTCAGCACCGGGCGCGCCAGCGTCAAAAATTTCTGCTGCATCGCCTGCGCATCGGGAAACGAATTCGGCTCGCCGGAGGGATCGGCATACAGCCGCTCGTGCACGCCGTCGTCCGTCGTGATGCTGACGCGCGCGCCGAACGGATGGGTGCGGCCGATCTCGAGCCGGTCGTCCTGCACCACGTCGAACTTGTCGGCGAGCGCGTCGATGGCGGTATCGCCGAGGCGGTTGTAGTCGTCCCAACCAAAGCTGCCCTGATCGAGCGCGAGCGCGCCGGTGAAGAACATCGAGAACTGGCCGCCGACGATCGAGGTCGGATGCCGCTTGGTCGCGGCATCACCGGTCAGCGTGATGCCGTTGCGATGCAGGCCGATCTCGACGCGCTTGACCTGGTCTGGCGTCAGATTGTGCTCGCGCCGCATCGCGATCAGCGCGTCGATTGCGGCATGGGTGTAGCGGCAGCTCGGATACGGCTTCACGCCGATCTTCATCGTCTCATAGGTCTTGCCGAGCTCGGCGACGGCCTTGCCGGGATGCGCGTCGTCGGTGTAGCCGGCGAGCAGGCCGTGCTTGCCCTCGACCGATTCGGTCGCGCCGACGAAATCGTTGCGCGCCAGCGTCGCGGCGATCACGCCGTTCATCGCGGCGGCGCCGACCTGGTAGCGCTTGTTCCAGGCGCCGTTGACCAGGAATTGCAGCGAGCCGGCGGCCTGGCTGCCGGAGACGCCGAAGGCGGCGATGATCTGCTTTTCGCTGAGGCCGAACAGTTTTCCGGCCGCGGCGGCCGCGCCATAGGTGCCGGCGGTCGCGGTCGGATGGAAGCCGCGCGCATAATGCGAGGTCGGGTCGAGCGCGTTGCCGAGCCGGCAGCAGACTTCATAGCCCGCCACGATCGCGGTCAGCACGTCGCGCCCGGAAGCGCCGACCATCTCGCCGACGGCGAACGCGGCCGGAACGACCGGCGCGCTCGGATGCAGCGAAGAATCCGCATGCGTGTCGTCGAAATCGAGGGAATGGCCGAGCGCGCCGTTCAGCAGCGCCGCCACCGCCGGGGTCCAGGTCTTGCTGTCGCCGAACACGGTGGACTCGCCCCTGGTGTCGAGCGCGAGCGCCTCCAGCATCTTCAGGATCGAGGGGGTGGATTCCGCTTCGCTTCTGGCCCGGATCGCGCTGCCGAGGAAATCCAGCGTCAACACCTTGGCGCGATCCAGCACTTCCGCCGGAATATCCTGGTATTTCAGATTGAAGACATAGGCGGCGAGCGTTGCGGTTTCGTGGGCCATCGTGTTTCCTCGTTTTGGCGCGCAAGTTAGGCGGGCTGATTTGGCCTTTCAAGCGGCCTTGGGGCCGCGGGCATCAGCTATGCTTTTGGCAGGCGCAAGAGGATCGGACCGGGACATTCGACGATGGCACTCGCAAGACAAATGTTCGACCGGATCCGATCACGGCGGACGCAGTTGGGGTTGGCCATCCGGGTCACGGTCGCCGCGGTGGCGGCCTATGCCATTGCCACCGCGCTGCATCTGCTGTTGCCGCTCTGGGCGGTGCTGACCTCGCTGATCGTGACCCAGATGAGCGTCGGTCGCTCGCTGAAGGCGACGCGCGACTACGTGCTCGGCACGATCGGCGGCGCCATCTATGGTGGCGCCATCGCGATCCTGATCCCTTACTCTACTGAGGCGGGCCTGTTGGGGTTGCTGGTGCTGGCGGTCGCGCCTCTCGCCTTCGTGGCCGCGATCAACCCAAGCCTCAACGCGGCGACGGTGACCGCGATCATCGTGCTGCTGGTTCCGACCATGCATCATTCCGATCCCATGACCTCGGCGATCGATCGCGTCAGCGAGGTCGGGGTCGGCGCCATCACGGGATTGCTCGTTTCGTTCCTGGTGTTGCCCTCACGCGCCGTGCGACAGATCCGCGCCAGCGCGGCAAGACTGCTCGAACTGATCGCGGATGCCTTCACCGAGCTGCTCGCGGGCCTGACGCGCGGCCGCGACAACGATGCGCTGCACCGGATCCAGGACGGTATCGGCACCGCGATGGTGGGCATGAATGTCATCGGTGCAGAGGCCGAACGCGAGCGTGCCGCGCGCCTGTCGAGCGGGCCCGATACCGGTCCCTTGCTGCGAACGGTGCTGCGGCTGCGCCATGACGTCGTGATGATCGGCCGCGCCACCGTCGTCCCGCTGCCGGTCGAGGTGCAGATGCGGCTCGCCGCGCCGCTGGCGGAGGTCAGTGCGGCGATCGTGCGCTTCCTGCGGTCGGCGGCCGAAGCGTTGCGGGCTGGCGCCGGCGCGCCGCCGATCCATCCCGTGCATGTCGCGCTTCAGCACTACGCCGAGGCGGTTGCCGCGGTGCGCCAGGACGGTCTGATCCGCGGCCATTCCGGCGACACCGCCGAGCGCTTCTTCGCCATCGGCTTCTCGCTGGAGCAGATGCACCAGAATCTCTGCGATCTCGACCGCGTCGTCGGCGAGTGGTCGGAGGCAGCAAGCGACAAGCCCGCGCGCGTGGCGGAGTGAGCCGGTGCTGGAACTAGCAGGCTGATGCGACCCGCCGGTCACGCTGGACCAGCAGTGCCAGAGAGACAGCTCCAGCCACCAACAGCGCCCAGTCTTGCGGCACGCGGAGCAGTATCGCGGCGCTGCCGCCGACAAGCGACCATAGAAACGGGATCACAAGGAGCCAGCGCGGGACCGGCTGCCTTGTCAGCAGCAACATGCCGAAGCTGAAGATGGTGACGGGACACGGCGTGACTCCGAACATCGGCAGTTCGTTGGGGTGCTGAACCATCTCGAGGCCGAACAGGGGGTAGATCGCCGCCGCGTAGAATACGAACGCGACTCCGATAACCCCCGCTGATTCCTCATTGTAGTCGAAATCGATCCGGTTTTGGCACACGCCGAAATAGACGAAGGCTGCAGCCTGGACGACAAACAACGCGCCGAAAATGTAGGCCAGCTTGTTGATCGTTGCGAAGAAGGTCAGGTGATAGACGATCCCGGTCCATGCCCACATCGCCGCAAGAATGCCGGCGACGATCTGATCGGCCCATCTGTCCTTGCGAAACACCAGCACGAAGGCCAGCCCGCCCAGCAGATATGCGAGAACCTGCATCGGCCAGATTGCCCGGTTGTAGCTCGCAATAACACCTAGGAATTGCTCGATCGTGAACGGCAGCATGATCGCGGCTCCTTCCGCGAGGAGACGCTATGCAGCCGGCGAGATGCGTCATTTGACCGGGATCAACGCGGATGCATGCCCGGCCGCGGCATGTTGACCTATGTCGGTCATGGGCCGAGGCCGGTACGCATCAGGACTTGCCCTACCGCTTCGTCAGGCCCTTGTCCTGCATGCGCCAGACCAAGAGATCGATGCGGTCCTGGCCGAAGAACGGCTCGTTCTCGAACACGAAGGTCGGCACGCCCCAATGGCCGGAGGCGGCGTGGTCCTTCTCGTTCTCCGCGATCACCTGCTCGTAACGATCCGGATCGGCGCTGATCGCAGCATCCATCGCGGCGAGATCGAAGCCGGCCTTCTCGGCCGCGCGGGCGAGATGATCGCCTTCGTTCCAGCCCGCCACCGAGCCGTCCCATAGCACGCGCGCGATCGCATCGGTGAATGCGAGCGAACGGCCCTCGAGCTGCGCCATCGCGCCCAGCCGGGTCAGGCGGTGGATGTAGGGTTGCTCGGCCGCGACATCGAACGTCGTCTTGTCCTGCACGATCGGATCCGGCCTCGGAAAGCGGAACGGAATGCCCTCGTGCTGCGCGACGCGCGTGCTGTCGAGCACCACATAACGAATGAAGTTCGGGCTGGCCTTCTTGAAGAAGCCGGGGACGCGGACTGCAAGCGGATAGACCGGTCGCAGGTTCACCGCGAGGTCATACACCGCGACGAGCTTCAGCGTCTTCGGCAGCGCCAGATAGCTGAAGGGACTGCGGTAGGAGTAGAAGAGGTCGACGGACAGGGTCATCTCGCCGGTTCCGCGATGCGCTTCATCATGCCGCGGACCACGAACTTGTGGAAGGGCATGATGAGGGCGAGATAGGTCCGGCCGAGCAGATTGTGGGTGCGCACCAGCGTGGTCGATGTCACCTGGCGGTCCGCCTCCGTTCCGGCGACATCGACGACGAGGCGGAAATCGAGATGGGAATCGTTGAAGCCCGCGACCAGCCGCTCCGGTGTTTCGCTGACCACCGGAAACAATCCGATCAGGCCATACGGCGCCGGTGCGCCTTCGCCCGAGGTCTTCAGTCCGAACGGTCTCACCAGGATGTTGCGCAGGCGTATGAGCGCATCGACCCAGCGCGGTCCGTGGAGAACCATCCGCACGCAGGCCTCGCGGGCATTCACCGCCGTTGCGCCGATCTCCACGCGAAATGCGTCGACGAACTGCGCGCCCGCCAGCAGCGTGCCGGCGTCGACATTGGGAGGAACTTCGCGGACTGTGCCGATCATCCCGCCAGTCTGCGCGCCAGCATCCGGAAGCGCAAGACCAGGAGGCCGGCATAGACGAACGTGCCGATCGAGAATCCGATCCAGACGCCGACTGCGCCCAGCCCGGTGTGGAAAGCCAGGACCCAGGCGACGGGAAAGGCGACGCACCAATAGCCGATCGCCGCGAACACCAGCGTCATCCTGGTGTCATTGATGCCGCGCAGTGCGCCGCCCATGATGGTCTGGAGACCGTCGGCGATGAAGAAGGTCGCGCCGACCAGCAGCAGTGTCGCCGTCAGCTCGACCGTTCCCGCGCTGGCCTCGCTGCCGCCGAAGAACAGCCGTCCGAGCTCGTAGCGGCCGAGGATGATGGCAACCGTCAGGGCCGAGACCAGCGCTACGCCAAGCACCGCAGCGACGAGGCCCGCTCGTCTCACCGCGGCCGGGTCGTTGCGGCCGAAGGCATGGCCGACGCAGACCGTCGCCGCCATGCCGATGCCGAGCGGGACCATGAACAGCACGGCCGTGACCTGGAGCGCAATCTGGTGCGCGGCAAGCGCCGTGGTCGAGATCAACCCCATCAGCAGCGCGGCGGACGAGAACAGGCCATATTCCAGCAGCAGGGAAAACGAGATCGGCGCGCCGAGCGCGATGAGCTGGCGCATCAGGGACCAGTCGATCCGCCAGAGATGGGCGAGCGGACGGTAGTCCGCGAATGGCTTTCGCCATGCGGCGATGGCGAGCACGGCGAGGAAGGTGCCGAGATTGACGAGCGTGGTCGCGAGCCCGGCGCCGAACAGGCCGAGCTCCGGCAGGCCGAACAACCCGTGGATCAGGACATAGACCAGCGCGGCATTGACGGGGATCGCCGCGACCGTGATCCACAGCGGCGGCTGCGGCCGGTTCACCGCGCTCATCATGCTGCGCAGCGCGATGAAGCCGAGCGCCGGCGCGATGCCCCAGGCGAGGCCGTTCAGATAGCGCTGGGCGAGCGCGGCCGATTGCGGCACCTGTCCGAGAGCGATCAGGATGTGTTCGCCATAAAGCGGCGAGGCCATCATCGGCAGCGAGATCAGCAGCGCGACCCACAGGCCGACGCGCAAGGCGCGGCGGATGCGCCTGACGTCGCCGGCGCCGAACGCCTGCGCCACCAGCGGCGACACCGCAGCCATCAATCCGAGCCCGAAGGTAAAGCTGACGAAATAAACCGTATGCGCCAGCGCGGCGGCGGCGACCGCACTCTCGCCGAGCCGTCCGATCAGCGCGAGATCGGTCGTGATCATCGCGATCTGCCCGAGCTGCGTCAGCATCATCGGCACGGCCAGCCGCAGCGTCTCGACGAACTCATCGGCGAGATGGTTTTGCGGCACGCCGGATTGCGGCTGCGAATGATGTTGCACGGTGTCGAGCATGGTCACTCAATAGCATCACTGAGCGACGAAAACATGGCCCGTGTCTCTTCTTCCTCTCGCCGTTCTCACGGGGCCGCGACGAGCTTTGCTCGCGCTGAGAGGGTTGGGGTGAGGGGCCTGTTTCCGCAGAAAAGATGGCAGTTGGATTCGCGGAGGGTCCCCCTCACCCGGATTGCATCTGCGATGCAATCCGGCCTCTCCCCGCAAGCGGGGAGAGGCAAAGACCTCAGCTCTTCCTTTCCGGCACGCGCTTGATCTTCGCGCCCAGCGCGTTCAGCCGCTCCTCGATGCGCTCGTAGCCGCGCTCGATCTGGTCGGCGTTGTTGATGGTCGAAGTGCCCTCGGCGCAGACCGCGGCCAGCAGCATCGCCATGCCGGCGCGGATGTCGGGCGAGGTCATCGGCGCGCCGCGCAGGCGGCTGGGGCCGGCGATGATGGCGCGATGCGGATCGCAGAGCACGATACGCGCGCCCATCGCGATCAGCTTGTCGACGAAGAACATCCGCGATTCGAACATCTTCTCGAACATCAGGATCACGCCCTCGCATTGCGTGGCGGTGACGATCGCGATCGACATCAGATCGGCCGGGAAGGCCGGCCAGGGCTGGTCCTCCAGCTTCGGCACGTGGCCGCCGAAATCGTCCTGGATCTTCAGCGTCTGGTTCGAGGGCACGATGAGGTCGTCGCCCTCGACGCGGCAGACGATGCCGAGCCGTTCGAAACCCATGCGGATCGAGCGCAGATGCTCGACACCGGCGCGCACGATGCGAAGCGGCGAGCGCGTCACGGCGGCAAGCCCGATCAGCGAGCCGACCTCGATATGGTCGGGCTGGATCCGGTAGGTCGCGCCACCGAGCGTCGCCGGACCATGGATGATCATGGTGTTGGTGCCGATGCCCTCGATTTTGGCGCCGAGCGCGACCAGGAAGTTGGCGAGGTCCTGCACGTGCGGCTCGGAGGCTGCGTTGCGCAAATAGGTGATGCCGTCGGCCGCGACCGCCGCCACCAGCGCGTTCTCGGTTGCGGTGACGCTGGGCTCGTCCAGGAACACGTCCGCGCCGGCGAGCTTTGGCGCGCGGAATTCGAGCCGGTCGGTCGCGGTGACTTTGGCCCCGAGCTGTTCCAGCGCCAGCACATGGGTGTCGAGCCGGCGGCGGCCGATGACGTCGCCGCCGGGCGGCGGCAGCATCACCTCGCCGCAGCGGGCGAGCAGGGGGCCCGCGAGCAGGATCGAGGCGCGGATGCGGACGCAGAGCTCGGGGTCGAGATCCGCAGCGCGGATGCTCTTGGCATGGATATGAAGCGTGTTGCGGGCGGTCCACTCCGCCGCCGCGCCGACCGAGCGGATCAGCTCGACCAGCGTCTCCGTGTCGCGGATCCGCGGCACGTTCTCCAGCGTCACCGGATGCTCGGTGAGCAGCGCGGCGGCGATGATCGGCAGCGCCGAATTCTTGTTGCCGGACGGCTCGATCGAGCCCGAGAGCCGGTGACCGCCCTCGACGATGTACTGGATGGGCGCCACGGTGGTTCTCGCTGTCCTGTTGGGTGGGGCGGGCTACTTTGGAGGCGCAAACTACCGAGATTTGGGCACGGTAGCAATTCGGGCTTGATGGTCGCCACGAAGGAGGTGTGCTCCCTCTCCCGCTTGCGGGGGAGGGCTGGGGTGGGGGTGCTTCAGCGGTGGGGTTGTCGAAATCTACGGAGAATATCCCCGCGAGGAGAAAGCCCTCACCCGCCGCGCGCGGGACGATGCTTCGCATCGCCCGGGGCGCGTCGACCTCTCCCGCAAGCGGGAGAGGTGCAACGAGGTCGGGGCTAGATATCGATCGTCGCGCTCAGCGAATGTTCCTGGATGAAGTCGCGGCGCGGCTCGACCACGTCGCCCATCAGCTTGGTGAAGATGTCGTCGGCCTCGTCGACCTCCTTGACCTTCACCTGGAGCAGCGAGCGCGCATTGGTATCCAGCGTTGTTTCCCAGAGCTGCTCCGGGTTCATCTCACCCAGTCCTTTGTAGCGCTGCAGGGTGACGCCCTTGCGGCCGGCGTCGGTGACCGCTTCGAACAGATCGACCGGACCGTGGACCGTGTGCTCGACGTCCTTGCGCCGCAGGTTGCCGGGGCGGGCATAAACATCCTGCAGCTTGGGCGTAAATTCGTCGAGCTTGCGGGCCTCGGCCGAGCCCAGGAACGCGGAGTCAATGATCGCGACGTCCTTGACCCCGCGCACAGTGCGCTCGAACTGGAAGCCCTGGCCTTCCACGTAGTGGCCGACCCATCCGCGTTCGACATCCTCGGCCTGCTTGTCCAGCCGTCCGGCGACGTATTGGGCGGCCGCGGCGGCCTTGTCGGGATCGCCGTAGATGTCCTTGTTCAGCACGCCCGTGATGGCGGCCTGCTCGACGACCTTGCGGTTGTAGCGGGTGTGCAGATTGCGCAGGATGCTGCGAACGACGCGGGCGTCGTCGATCAGTCCGCGCAGGTCACGGCCGCTGCGGTCGCCGCCGGTGCCGGGCGTGAATATGCAATCATCGAGACCGGTCTCGATCAAATAGTCCTCCAGCGCCCGCTCGTCCTTCAGGTACTGCTCGGACTTGCCTCTGGAGACCTTATAGAGCGGCGGCTGGGCGATGTAGAGATAGCCGCCGTCGATGATGTCGCGCATCTGCCGGTAGAAGAAGGTGAGCAGCAGCGTGCGGATGTGGGCGCCGTCGACGTCGGCGTCCGTCATCACGATGATCTTGTGATAGCGCAGCTTCTCGATCGAGAACTCGTCGCTGATGCCGGTGCCGAGCGCGGTGATCAGCGTGCCGATCTGCTCGCTTCCCAGCATCTTGTCGGGACGCACGCGTTCCACGTTGAGGATCTTGCCGCGCAGCGGCAGCACCGCCTGGAATTCGCGGTTGCGGCCCTGCTTGGCGCTGCCGCCTGCCGAGTCGCCCTCGACGATGAAGAGTTCGGACTTGGCCGGATCCTTTTCCTGGCAATCGGCGAGCTTGCCGGGCAGCGAGGAGACCGAGAGCGGGCTCTTGCGCGTCAGCTCGCGCGCCTTTCGCGCGGCTTCGCGGGCGGCTGCGGCCTGGATCACCTTGCCGACGATCATCTTGGCTTCGCTAGGGTGCTCCTCGAACCAGGCCTGGAGCGCCTCGTTGAGCACGTTCTCGACCACGGGACGCACTTCCGAGGACACCAGCTTGTCCTTGGTCTGCGACGAAAACTTCGGATCGGGCACCTTGACCGACAGAACGGCGGTGAGGCCTTCGCGGCAATCGTCGCCGGTCAGCGCGATCTTTTCCTTCTTCGCATTGGCCTCGGCATAGCCGTTGACCTGGCGCGTCAGCGCGCCGCGGAAGCCGGCGAGATGGGTGCCGCCGTCGCGCTGCGGGATGTTGTTGGTGAAGCACAGCACGTTCTCGTGGTAGCTGTCGTTCCACCACAGCGCCGCCTCGACGCCGATGCCGTTGGCTTCCGCGCGCACCATGATCGGCGCCGGCACGATCGCCTTCTTGTTGCGGTCGAGATATTTGACGAATTCCTCGACGCCGCCGGAATAGTGCATCTCCTCGCGCTTCTCGACCGCGTGGCGCATGTCGGAGAGGGCGATGTTGACGCCGGAGTTGAGGAAGGCGAGCTCGCGCAGGCGGTGCTCGAGCGTCGCGAAATCATATTCGATGTTCTTGAAGGTGTCGGGCGAGGCCAGGAACGTCACCTCGGTGCCGCGCTTGCCCGGCGCGTCGCCGACCACCACCAGCGGTGCGACGGCATCGCCATGGGCGAACTCGATGTAGTGCTCCTTGTTGTCGCGCCAGATGCGCAAGCCGAGCTTGCTCGACAGCGCGTTCACGACGGAGACGCCGACGCCGTGCAGGCCGCCGGACACCTTGTAGGAGTTCTGGTCGAACTTTCCGCCGGCATGGAGCTGGGTCATGATGACCTCGGCCGCCGAGATGCCTTCACCCTTGTGGATGTCGACGGGAATGCCGCGCCCGTCGTCGCGCACGGTGACGGAATTGTCGGCATTGAGCACGACATCGACGCGCGTGGCGTGGCCCGCCAGCGCCTCGTCGATCGCGTTGTCGACGACCTCGTACACCATGTGGTGCAGGCCCGAGCCGTCGTCGGTGTCGCCGATATACATGCCCGGGCGCTTGCGGACGGCATCGAGACCCTTGAGCACGCGGATCGATTCCGCCCCGTAATCGCTCGGATTTGAGGGCTCGTTTTCGGCAGGCGTCTGCCGAGCAGGTTCTGTCATAAGAGGCCTTCGAGATGTCGCCCGAATCAGCCGCGCAAAAGGCGCTGATGTGAGGCTATTTGTGCCATGAAAGACCGCTTGCGCCTAGCGCAAAGTATCCTCCAGCAACCCTTTGACTAAATAGGGATTTTTAGCCGGTTTTCAAGCCTCGCGAAGGCCGATTCTCGGCGCCGCAAAAAGCGCGATTCGGACCCTCCTTTTCACCCCCCGAAGGCGTGGATTTTGCGGGGCGGAGAAGCGCGTTCCGAGATGCCGCGGCGCCTCGGAACGGGCCACGGGTTCAGTATATCTGGGACGGTTTCTTATCGTCGCTGAGGCCCCAGGCCTCGCCTGAGGCCAGGGTGACGGTATCGGTGCGCACCAGAAGGCCCGACACGCGTAGCTCGTAGGAATACGTGCCGGGCGGCAGATCCAGCGTTTGTGGATGATTTTCGCCGCCCGCGATCTTGATGGTTTGATCGTTGATCACAAGCGAAGCCACATCTGGCCTTAGATAGCCGAATATCAGCCGCGCTTGTCCTGATATCGGCAGGACATCGGCCTTGGCTGCAGCCTCCGGATTCCGTTGCGCCAGGCTGACCGTGGTCTCGCCCTTGGCGCGGCCAAGCTTCAGCACGGCCGGGCCCTTCGGGGAGACGAAGGCCAGTTGCACGCGATCGGCGGCGATCATTGCGTCATCCGGCTTCTCCTGCCAGCCGCGCTGTCCGAGCTCTCTGCGGTAGAAGGCGAGCACCTCGCTGAGCTCCGCGGGCACGCGCGCTTCGATCTCGAGCCGGAGCGGGACCTTGGCGTCATGCGCGTGCGTGGTGCGGAATTGGCTGAAGCTGCTTTGCTTCGGTGCCGGCATGTCGACGTCGGGATCTGCCGTCAGCGGCTCCTTCGAACAGCCTGCGAGAAGCGTGAGGGCGCACACCAGCAGCCGCCATCGTGCCGGAACTCTCGTCCCGCGCTTGACCGTTGTCATGCTCCATCTCCGAGAATGTCGCGCGTTGTGGTCTTCGCGCGATGCGGCGGCTGCGACACGGTCGCCGCCGCTTCCAGACGACTAGTCGCCCCAGGAACCGGACAGGTTCAACCTGGCCGTTACAGGCACAGGCGGCGGAATCAATACATCTGCAGCGGAAGCACCTCGCCGGTCGGACCCACCATCAGGCCCCAGGCATCGCCGGCGGCGACCGTGAGGGTCTCGGTGCGGGCGGGACGCCCCGGTACGCGCAGCGCATACTGATACTTGCCGGGCGCCAGATCGAGCATCGGACCTTTCGGCGACTGCGGGCCGCCGGCGCCGGCCGCGATCTTGATGGTCTGCTTGTTGATCGTGAGCGATGCTTCCTTCGCCCCGATATTGCCGAGCATCACCCTGGCCTGGCCCGGCTTGGGCATGATGTCCGCCTTGGTCGCGGCATCCGGATTCTTCTGCGCCAGATTGACAATGGTCTCGCCTTTGGCGCGACCGAGCTTGAGCACGGCCGGGCCTTGCGGCGAGGTGAAGTCGATCTGCGCGCTCTCCGCGGACACGGCGGCGCCGTCGGCCTTTTCCTGCCAGTTGAGCTTTCCAAGCTCAGTGCGGTAGAACGCCAGCACGTCGCCGAGCGGGGCGGGGATGCTGGCCTCCAGCTCGCGGCGGAACGGCGTCTCGCTGCCCGGCAGTTTCGTGGTGGCGAGCGAGGTCGACGAACGCTGCGTCGGCACGGGCAGCTGGGATTCGGTGTCCGGCTTGAGCGGTTCGGATGACTTGGCCTGCACCTCCGCAGGCTTGGCGGCGGCCACCTTAAGGCCCGAACCCTCGGCGCTGACCCTCACCTTGGGGCCCATCTGCATCACGGTGAAGGAGATCGACTTGCCGCCCTTGGCAAACTCCAGCATCGCCATGTTGGGCTGGTTGATGACCGAAGGCCGCTCGTTCCAGCCCAATGGCTTCAGCGAGGCCCGGTAGAACGCGGTCAGCGCCTTCACGCTCGATGTGGACGAGAATTCGAGGCTGCCGTCGCTGCCTTCGAACTTCACGCCCTCGGCGTTCTCCGGCAGCGGCACCGGCGTCTTGCTGTCGGCGAGCGCGTTGAGCGGGACATCGGACAGCGCGGCCGCCTGCACCTTGCGCCGCGCCTCGTCGGCGGCGATGACCTGCTTTGCGGCTGCCGCGGCATCGCTGAAGAATCTGTCGTCAGCCTCCTTCTTTGCCTTGGCGCGGGCGGCAAGGGCTGATTCCTTCACCTGCGCGGTCAGGCTGACCATGGTGAAATCGTATTTGCGGCCAAGCCGCAGCACGCCGGTTTCCTCGGCGTTGGAGATCTTGATCGCCACCTCGTCGCCGGGCGCGAGCGGCGCGCTGCCGTCCTCCTGCCAGCCGCGCGCGGCGAGCTCGCGATGATAGAAGGCCAGCACCGCGGGCAGCTCGGCCATCGCGGCCGCCGACATCTCGCGCTTGTTGGAGCTTGCGCTGCCGAGCCCCCTCGACGACTTGGTGAAAGTTGGCCGCGGCAGCCCGGCGGCGTCGCTGTCGGCCTTGAGATCGAAGGGAAGCGCGAAGGGCGCGACGCGGATGTCGACATTGGTGCGGCCGTCGTCGCGGCGCGTCAGCGTCAGCATGACGGGCTTCTGCTTGTAGAAGCCGGTGACCTCACTGTCGGGATGCTCGTAGAACACGCGTAAGCCGTTGGGAACGGTCTCATCCAGGCTGGTCGTCCAGCGCGCGGCCGTTTCCGGCGTGAGCTTGCGCCAGCCGATCGCTTCCATCTGGCTGGCGTAAAAGTCCGATGTCGTATCGAGCGCGCTGGGCGCGATGCAGCCGAGATAGGGCCTTGTGCCATCGAACACGATGTCGCTCGCGCCGTCGGGGAACGGCACGTTGCCGTAGATCCGGTCGGTCGAGTAGTAGACCACGGACTGGTCGGGCCGGCCGAGGGCCTGCGTGAAATGAACGGACAGGCCCTGCCGTCCCTTCTTGAAATTCAGCGTGGTGCTCTTCTCCTCCAGCGGCCGCACATAGGGCACCCAGCCGACCGCGCCGAGGAGCTTCTTCACCGCCGGCGACGTCAGGGATTCCGGCGTCGGCATGCGATACTCGACGCGGTAGGGATCGGGGCGCGAATTATCCTCCACCGCACCCTCGAGCTGCGGCAGCGCGTGAACGTCGACGATGCCATCGTCGGCGCGTGCGGGCAGAGACGCGCTCGCCATGAGCAGAAGACCGCAGGCAAGCAACCGCCAGCGTGCCGGGACCTGCGTCCCGCGCTTGATGATCGACATCACTAAAAACTCCTGAATTTCGCGCGGGTCGATCCCTCGCGCAATTGCAGGCTGCGACACCGTCGGCGCGGCCTCGGATGAGAAGTCGCGGCAGGAACCCGTGAGGTTCAAAAGGGCTCAATACAGCAGGAGCGGCGACCATGCGTCACCGTCGGGCCCGACGGTGAGCTCCCAGGTATCGCCGGCAGCGACGTCGAGGACATTCGTGGTGGCTGGATGGCCCGGCACGCTCATCTCGTAGGAATATTTGCCGGGCTGCAGATCCAGCGACACCGCATGGGCGCCGGCGGCGCGCTTTGTGCGTCCTTTGCGAACGACAAAGGTATCCACAGTAGCGACCGCCGCTCCAATGAAGAAGTACACGCTGCGTTCGTAACGGCTTAAACCCACCGCACGGTGATAGGCGGGACTCTGTCATGAAGCCGGATGGAAACGTAAGCGCGATCCAGTGGTCAGGAAGCGCTTCAAGCTCCATCGGGCACGGCCAGTGACCCGTCATCACCCTGTGTCAACACGACAAGGAACCCAACACCAAACCCGGACAAGTCGGGATACCCCACATGGTAGTCGTTCAAGGACAGCGAAATTTTCCGCTGGGACCCTGCCATCGAGGCCGGTGTGTTGACTGAGCCATTGAACAAAATCATTAGCAGCAATGTTAGGTCGGCGGTCTGCTCATTGATCGTGAGCGTGGCGTCCGTCTTGCTGATATTGGCGAACACCAGCTTGGCCTGGCCGGGTTCGGGCATGACGTTCGCGTCGGTTGCGACCAATGCGTTCTTCTGCACGAGCTTGACCGTGGTGCTGCTGTCCTTGCGGTGGAGCTCCAGCAGCGCTGGTCCCAGCGGGGAGGCGAATGCGAGCTGGACGTGATCGGCGGCGATCACCGCGCCGTCGCGCTGCTCCTGCCAACCGAGCTTGCTGAGCTCGGTGCGATAGAAGGCGAGCACGTTGCCGAGCTCGGCGGGTACGGTGGCCTCCAGTCTGATGCGAAGCGGCGCTTTAACGCCCTGCACCACGGTGGTGTGGGTCCCCCTGTAGCTGTAGCGGGTCGGCGCGGGCAGCTTGGCCTCGGGGTCCGGCGTGAGCTCTGCCGAAAACAGCCGCGGCAGATCCGGCACAAAGGCGCCGGCGGTTGCCGCGAGCATGCAGCTTGCGAGCAGGGCGAGGCCGCACGCAAACGCCCGCCATCGTGCCGGGGCTTGCGCCCCGGACCTTACCGTCAGCATCTCACTCTCCAAGAGATTGCGATTCATGTCATCGCGCAGTCACGGCTGCGACGTCGTCGGCGCGGCCTCCGACAGCTAGTCGCGGCGGGAAATCGTCGGGTTCAATGGCGTTCTAGCGCCGGGCGGAGACGCGTCCGCTCTCGACGTCAAAGACTTCGCCCCCGGCGCCGATCTCGGCGAAAGCGGCCGGGTCCGCGCCGGTCAGCCAGACCTGCGCGCCGAGCTTCTTCAGCTCCTCGAACAGCGCGGCGCGGCGGTTCGGATCGAGATGGGCGACGACCTCGTCGAGCAGCAGCAGCGGCACGATGCCGGTCATCTCGGCGACCAGCGTGGCGTGCGCCAGCACGAGGCCGATCAGAAGCGCCTTCTGCTCGCCGGTCGAGGCATCGCGCGCCGGCATGCCTTTCGGCGCGTAGATGACCTGGAGATCGGTCAAATGCGGGCCGTCGGTGGTGCGGCCGGCGATGGCGTCGCGCGGACGGTTGTCGCGCAGGATCTGGCGGTAGCGGTCCTCGACCGACGTCGCGGTCTCCCGGAGCAGCGCGTTCTCCATCCAGCCGTCGAGCGCGATCTGCGCCGAAGGAAAGGCGGAAGCCTGCGCGCGCGCGCTCAGCATGCCGGTCAGCCTTGCTGCGGTCTGGCCGCGGGTTGCTGCGACCGCGACCGCAAGCTCGGCGGTCTCGCGCTCGATCGCGTCACACCAATGGTCGTCGTAATTGCGCGTCTCGAGCAGGCGGTTGCGCGAGCGGAGGGAGCGCTCGAGCGCGTTGATGCGGCTGGAATGCTCGCTGTCGATGGCGAGCACCAGGCGGTCGAAGAAGCGCCGCCGCTCGGAGGCCGCGCCCATGAACAGCCCGTCCATCGCCGGCGTCAGCCACACCATGCGGATGTGGTCGCCGAAGGCGGCCGCCGAATTCACGGGCTCGCGGTCGATGCGGCAGCGCCGGGTCACGGCAGCGTCGGCGCGCGGCGGCTCGATGCCGGTGCCGAGCGTGGCGAGGCCCAATGCGCCCTCGACCTGCGCAGACACGGCCCAGGAGCCGTCGCCCTGATTGTCGGCAACGTCCTCCAGCGTCGCACGCCGCAGGCCGCGCCCCGGCGACAGGAACGAGATCGCCTCGATGCAATTGGTCTTGCCCGCCCCGTTCGGCCCGACCAGCGCCACCATGTCAGCCGCCGTCTCGAGCCCCGCCGCCCGATAATTGCGAAAATGCGTCAGCGTCAGGCGATGAATGCGGGAGGGGGTCATTTTAACTCGTCATTGCCGGGCAGTGCCTTTCCCTCCCCCCTTGTGGGGGAGGGTGGCGCCTCACGAAGTGAGGCGACGGGTGAGGGGTATGTTACCGCGTGGCGAGCTTTGCAAGAATGTCTTCCAGCACAGCCGCGGGCTGTTGCAACACCTCGTTGTTCCAGTAACGCGCTATGGCGAAACCTGCCGCGGACAAGGCTGCGTCACGAGTTGCGTCGCCTTGTGATTCCGCATGTTGGCTTCCGTCAATCTCGATCACGAGCCTCTTCTCGAAACAGACAAAGTCGAGAATGTAGTTCTTGAACGGCTCCTGTCGGCGAAACTTGAAAGTGGAGAGCCGACGATCCCTCAACAAGCGCCACATTGCCCTCTCGGCGTCAGTCGGCTCGTGCCGCATCTTCCTTGCAAATTGGCGGAGAGGCGGGGCGATCGGTCGATGGGACGGGTCTCGTGGCACCAACCCCTCACCCAAGTGAGCTTGCGTCAAACATTGGTGTAGCCCTCTCCCACAGGGGGAGAGGGCGCAGTAACGTGCATCGCGCGCGGTTCTAAGGGCAGTGTGTGCTGGCGAGGGAGCACGGCCCTCACACCCGCATCGGCATCAGCACGTAGAGCGCGCTCTTGTCGTCGCGGTCCTGGACCAGGGTGGGCGAGCCGGGGTCGGCGAGCCTGAGGGTCGCGACCTCGCCTTCGATCTGGGCGGCGATGTCGAGCAGATAGCGGGAGTTGAAGCCGATATCGAGGGCGTCGGAGGCGTATTCGACCTCGAGCTCTTCGGTCGCGCTGCCGGAGTCCGGATTGGTCACCGACAGCACCAGCTTGCCCGGCGACAGCGACAGTTTCACCGCCCGGCCGCGCTCGCTGGAGATGGTGGAGACGCGGTCGACCGCGTTCTCGAAATCCTTCTTGTCGACGACGAGCTCCTTGTCGTTGCCTTGCGGGATCACGCGGCCGTAGTCGGGGAAGGTGCCGTCGATCAGCTTCGAGGTCAGCACGACGTTGCCGATCGTAAAGCGGATCTTGGCCTGCGACAGCTCGATCGTCATCTCGGCTTCGGTGTCCTCGATCAGGCGCTGCACCTCGCCGACCGTCTTGCGCGGCACGATCACGCCGGGCATGCCGTCGGCGCCCTTGGGCTGGACCAGGTCGAGCTGGGCGAGGCGGTGGCCGTCGGTGGCGACGCCGCGCAGGGTCGCGGCCTTGGCGGTGCCGGCGGCGTGCAGATAGATGCCGTTGAGATAATAGCGCGTCTCCTCGGTCGAGATCGCGAACTGGGTGCGGTCGATCAGCCGCTTGACGTCCTTGGCGGCGAGCGAGAACGAATGCGACATGTCGCCGGCGGCCAGATCCGGGAAGTCATTCTCCGGCAGCGTCTGGAGCGTGAAGCGCGAGCGGCCGGCGCGGATCGCCAGCACGGCGCGGTCGCCGTCGGCCTCGAGCACGATCTGGGAGCCGTCCGGCAGCTTGCGCACGATGTCGTAGAACATGTGCGCCGGCACGGTGGTGGAGCCGGCAGTCGCGGTTTCCGCGGGCAGGGTTTCCGTCACCTCGAGGTCGAGGTCGGTCGCCTTCAGCGACAATTTCGCGTTCTCGGCCCGGACCAGCACGTTGCCGAGGATCGGAATCGTATTGCGGCGCTCGACCACGCGGTGGACATGGCCCAGCGATTTCAGGAGTTGCGCGCGTTCGACCGTAACCTTCATTGCACTACTCGCCCGATCCCCAAGATGAAAAAAGCCGGGCGGCCGAAAAGCGCGCCGCGGCACCGAAGACCCCGACAGGCCGGGGTCTCCAGCCGATATGACCAAAGCCGTCAGGGTCGCGCAAGGTGGCGCGGATGGCCCCCGGTTTCAAGGGATCGGGGGGCAGTTCCCCACGATTTACAGGCAAAAACACCCGCCGCCGCTCAGGCATAGGTCTGCTCCCTCGCCCCGCTTGCGGGGAGAGGGTTGGGGTGAGGGGGAGTTACCGCAAGGGAGGTGAGAGTTGGATGCGCCGAGAGTCCCCCTCACCCGGAATCCGCGCTGCGCGCGTATTCCGACCTCTCCCCGCAAGCGGGGAGAGGTGAAAGAAATAGGCGTTTATTCCTGAAGCTGGCGCTTCAGCGACTCGACTTCCTCCGACAGCGCGGTGTCCTTGGAGACCAGCGCCTCGATCTTGCGCACGGCGTGCAGCACCGTGGTGTGGTCGCGTCCGCCGAAGCGGCGGCCGATTTCGGGCAGCGAGCGCAGGGTCAGCGTCTTGGCGAGGTACATCGCCACCTGGCGCGGACGGACCACGTTGGCGGTGCGGCGCGAGGACAGCAAGTCGGAGCGGCTGACGTTATACTGCCGCGCCACCACGCGCTGGATGTCCTCGATCTTGATCCGCTTCGGCTCCTGCGGCCGGACCAGGTCGCGCACCTCGCGCTCGGCCATCTCCAGCGTCACCGGCTGGTTGTTGAGCTTGGAATGCGCCAAGAGCCGGTTGATCGCGCCTTCGAGGTCGCGGCCGTTATGGGTGATGGTGCGGGCGAGATAATGCAGCACCTCCTCCGGCACGTCGAACGTCGCATGATGGGCGCGGGCGGCGGCGACGCGCGACTTGAGGATGCCGTGGCGCAGCTCCTCGCCGAGCGAGCCCATCTCGACCACGAGGCCGCCGGCCAGCCGCGAGCGCACGCGGTCATCCAGGCTTTCGAGATCGGACGGCGGACGGTCGGCCGCGATCACGACCTGGCGGCCGGCGTCGATCAGCGCGTTCAGCGTGTGACAGAACTCGGCCTGCGTCGACTTGCCCTGCAGGAACTGGAGATCGTCGATCACCAGCACGTCGATACCGCGCAGCGCTTCCTTGAAGGCGAGCGCCGTCTGCGTCTTCAGCGCGGCGACGAAGCCGTACATGAACTTCTCGGCCGTGAGATACAGCACCTTACGCTCGTTGCCGGAATTGCCGGCCCAGGTCACCGCCTGGAGCAGATGCGTCTTGCCGAGGCCGACGCCGGCATGGATGTAGAGCGGGTTGAACATGACGGGATCGCCGCGACGTCCTTCGGCAACCTGGCGCGCGGCTGCATGGGCCAGCGTGTTGGAGCGGCCGATGACGAAGCTCGCAAAGGTCAGGCGCGGATCGAGCGGCGAGCCGCCGAGCGCGTCATGATTGGCCGAGACCGGCGCGGTCGCAGTCGAGCGCAGCTCCGGCGCAGGCGCGCGGCGTGTCTCGACGGGTGCGGGCGCTTCCTTCGGCGGCGCGACCGGGCGCACCGCGGAGCGCACGGTGAGATCGATGCGATGCACTTCCGGCATCTCGGCCTGCCAGCACGACAGCACGCGCTCGGCATAATGGGCCTGGATCCAGCTCTTCAGGAAGCGCGTGGGAACCGAGAGCCGCACGCTCTCATCCTGCACGTCTTCGAGATCCATGCGCGCAAACCAGCTCGTATAGATGTCTTCGCCGACGCTCGAGCGCAGCCGACCCTTCACGCGTGACCAGCGATCCTGTTCCGATGTGTTCATCGTCAAAACTTCTCTTGAGAGATATAGTTGCGTTGTGAGCGCCATGCAGGGTTCCTGCCATAGGGTTCCTGGCATAGCGCGACCTCAAAGCGAGTCCATCGTCAGACATGGCTCGACCGTTCGGCGAGAACGCCGCGTCCGATCAGCGATGTCAGAGATGGAGGGGTCGCGAGGTCAGCGCGTACTCGGCGCTCCGTCACACGCGGGAGGCTGGGTGTCCGACGGATTTAAAACGGCATCGTTGGAATGGAAAACCTGTTTCAATACCGCGTTCTGTCCGTAAGACATGATACCTCCCCGTCCTGCCGTGATTGCTCACGGCAAGGTCCTGCGTGTCCTGAAGACATCCGCGGCTAAAGTCGCCGATGTCCTGCCCGTCTGCACTGTTCGTCCGCTCGGCTTCGCCAATCACGCGTGTCGGGGTAGTCTCAAGATGTCTCTCGTTTGCGCTTGGATCTCGCTTGGAGACATTCAGACAAAGAGCTACCATTCCCATGTTGCTATGGGTTTTGAACCGACAATCGCTTGTTGAAGCGTCGCCAACGTGCACACCGCCGCCGATTTGCACGCTCGCCCCGTTTCCAAAACCGCGCTGGTCTCAAGATCGTGGGCGCCGCGAACGACTTAAGGAATACACTAAGCGGAAAGACTCGCAACGAAATTGATTCACACTCGATGCATCAAAAAACTTGACCAGCGTTAACGCCGCGCGCGACTTGTGCACAGGCTCGTGACCAAGTTTTTGGATTCGTGCACAGAATCGAAAATGCGCCGCGTCATGTGACAAATCCTCGTCACAGCCAAAAATTTTTTACAAAATCGTCACGCGCGCGACGTGCAGACGAATTTTCCAAATGCTTGCGATCGCTATGTCGATAAGTGATTAGCGAGACACCGTTTTTTGAGTCTCGTTTCACAGGGTAACTCCATCGCACGATGTGTCCCGGTGAAACTACGGTGTGCAGAACCTGGCGCGCGTGCAGGTGCGAGTTGGGCCCGCCTCGCAAGGGTTTTTCGCAGCGCAGCGCAGCGAAAGTTTCCGCTGTTGCAATATCACCCGCAACGAGCTGGAGGTAAAATTGCGGAACGCATCATAGTGCGGAGATGCAAATCCTCCAATCGAGGATTGGCACGTGACTGCTTGCGTGAATATGACAGGCAGCAAAAAGCCCGGCGCGAGGCCGGGCTGATTGACGAGCGCGATGTCGAGCGGATCAACCGATCGGATGATTGCAACCAGATCGCTTGGCGAGCCTGGTTCGCGAACTTACTTGGCGAGCTTGGCGATCTGCGCGGTGAGCCGCGAGACTTTGCGGCTGGCATTGTTCTTGTGAATGATGTTGCGCTGCGCGGCGCGCATCAAAGCGGGCTCGGCATTCGCCAGCGCCTTCACGGCGGCGGCGCGGTCGCCGGTCTTGATGGCTTCCTCGACGTTGCGCACGGCGCCACGCATCTGGGTGCGGCGCGACTTGTTGACGGCGGTGCGGCGGGCGATCTTGCGCGTCGCTTTCTTGGCGGAGGTGGTATTGGCCATGGTCTCAATGTCCTTTGCGGGTACCGGTCGCGTCTTGGTCGGGTAGCGCCGGCTTGCTTGACCGCGTAATCGACGCTCGGATTTAGGGTGTTCGGTTCAAGGCTGTTCCCGGAACATGAGGCCTCAAAGAGCCTGCAACTGCTCAAAGAACAGCGGCGGCAGGATTGCGCCCGCCGCCAGTTGGCGCCCTTATAGAGAGGGTCTTTGGCACCGTCAACGCTTTCAAGACCCGGAAAACCGGCTCTGGCGGCCTGAATGGGTGCCGTAACGCCCTGAAGAGGTTGAATTTCTGCCGTCGCCCGGCTATTGGCTGGCGGCGTTTCTTTGGGTCCTGCGACCGGACGACCATATAAGGTGAGGCATGATCCGCGGCTTTTTCCGACTGATTGGGCTGTTGCTGCTCGCCGGCGGGTTCATCTTCATGGTCTATGACGGCGCCCGCTGGGTGGCCGACCAGACCCTCAAGTTCACCCGGTTCGGCCAGTTCTGGAACGACATCAATCAGGCCAGCCAGTCGGCGTTCCGGACCTGGGTCGAGGCCAAGGCGCCCTGGCTCTGGACCTCGGTGATCCGCCTTGTGCTGGATCAGCCGGTGTTTGCCGTCCTCGGCATCCTGGGCATCCTCCTGATGATCCTGTTCCGCCCGCGCAAGCCGCTGATCGGCTATTCCCGGGACTGAGTCCCGCGCGCGGCGCCGCGTAACAAGGCTGCCCCTTCGCGCGTAAACGCCTATATTCCCACCTGATCGCGAGCACGCCGCCTGAGCGCCTGGCTTTTCGAGTCGGCACAAGCGACGGACAGCTCGTTCTTCGGAGATCCGACCATGCTGTTCATGCGCAAGACCACCGCATTGCCGAGCGCAACTGAGGCGCTGCCGGGCCGTGCGCAAGCCATCCCGACCGCGAGCACCCATTTCGTCAACGGCAGCAAGTTGCAGCCGCCTTATCCCGCCGGCCTCGAGCAGGCCGTGTTCGGGCTCGGCTGCTTCTGGGGCGCCGAGCGCAAGTTCTGGGAGCTTGGCGATGGCGTTTACACCACCGCCGTCGGCTATGCCGGCGGCCACACGCCGAATCCGACCTATGAGGAGACCTGTTCGGGACGCACCGGCCACACCGAAGTGGTGCTGGTCGTGTTCGATCCGAAGAAGGTCTCCTACGAGAAGCTCTTGAAGACGTTCTGGGAGAGCCACAACCCGACGCAGGGCATGCGCCAGGGCAGCGACGTCGGCACGCAGTACCGAAGCGCGATCTACACTTGCTCGGATGCGCAGAAGAAAGCGGCCGACGAGTCGAAGGCGCTCTACCAGAAGGCGCTCGCGGCCAAGGGCCTCGGTGCCATCACCACCGAGATCGCGCCCGCCGGCGCATTCTATTTCGCCGAGGACTACCATCAGCAATATCTGGCGAAGAACCCCGCCGGCTATTGCGGCCTCGGCGGCACCGGCGTGTCCTGCCCGATCGGCGTCGGCGTGAGCGCGTAAGTCAGCTCCGGACTCGCTGCACCTCTCCCGCTTGCGGGAGAGGTCGGCGTGCCCGGGCGATGCGAAGCATCGTCCCGCGCGCCGGGTGAGGGCTCTATCCCCCGGGGGACTGTCCCGTTGTGGCGACACCCTCTCCCCAGCCCTCTCAGCGCGAGCGAAGCTCGTCGCGCCCCGCATCCGCCTTCGCCAAGGCTTCGGCGGACAAGAGCGGGAGAGGGAGCGCAGTGTGCCCGTTGCTCGCAGCGCTCCAGCCCCCTCAACGCTTTATTAACCATAACCGGTGCATCACTGGAGCCGTCTCGTTTCGAGGGATAGGTCCGGTGCCGGTTGCACGCGCGTTTCGATGGTCGATGTTGGCAGCGTCCGCCGCGCTTGCCCTTGGCGGCTGCATGCAGACCGCCGGCCCCGTCGCGGTGATGCAGCCGCGCGCCGATCTCGATTCGATGGCCTACGGCCAGCCCTACAACGCGCCGCAGCCGGTTGTCGTCGCCGACGGTGGCGGCGCCATCGGCGCGCTGCGCAACTCCTTTGCCTCCGCGCCTGCGCCGATGCCGGTCGGCTACGCCGCGCCGATGGGAGCGCCGGTCCGTTATGATGCCTCCTACCATCTCGATGCCGGCGACAAGCTGCGCGTCGTGGTCTATGGCCAGGAAGGTCTCACCAACAGCTACGCGATCGATGCCGGCGGCTCCATCACCATGCCGCTGATCGGCGCGGTGCCGGCGCGTGGCCGCACCACGGCGGGCCTCGCCGGTGAAATCGCCGCGCGCCTGCGCAACGGTTATATCCGTGAGCCCTCGGTCGCCGTCGAGATCGAGGCCTATCGCCCGTTCTTCATTCTCGGCGAAGTCTCGGCGCCCGGCCAATATCCCTACGTGCCGAACATGACGGTCGAAAGCGCCGTCGCCATCGCCGGCGGCTTCTCGCCCCGCGCCAAGCGCGACGTGGTCACCGTCACGCACACCGAAGCCGGCGGCTCGATGCGCGCCGTGGTTCCGCTCGGCACGCCGTTGGCACCGGGCGACACCGTGTTCGTCGGCGAGCGCTGGTTCTAGCTCTCTCGTCATTCCGGGGCGCGCGTAGCGCGAGCCCGGAATCTATTTCTCCACCATCTCTGACCCACGATGGATTCCGGGCCTGCACCGCTGCGCGGCGCATCCCGGAATGACGGCAGGGATGATGTCGGCGACCTCGCGACCTATCTCCTGAAATCCAGCCGCCCTTCCCGAAAACATCCGTCGATGCACGCGGCATCGACCACGCGCCCGACCCACGGCCGCGTGATCGCTGGGTTGGTCAGGTTGATGTACTTGCCAACCAGGCGATCCGCGCCCTCGCGCGCCGCGTCGATCAGCCCGTGTCGGCGACCATCGTCCCAGTCGAAACGCAGGTAGATCCGGTTCCCCGCAACGCGAACGTCGGCGCGGCCCCGCTTCCATGTCTCCGGCGTGTCGCCGGCAATGGTCGGATCGGCGCCGCCGTTCCAGCGGCTTGCCCAGATGCCTTCAAGCGGGTCGGCGCGCGAAGAAATGTCTGCCCAATGCGCCGCATTGCCGTCGGCTGCATCGCCGGAAAGCGTGGCGGCCGCGGCGTAGCTCATGACGTCAGAATCGTCCGGGCCCGGGACGTCCATCGTGCCGAAGGGATTGCGGATGACGAGGTTCGTGTTGACCTGCTGCATGACGATCTCCCGGCGTGTGTTGGCTTGATTGGCCAACCCTATCGCCGGGGGGCAGGTCGCAACCACCCGATTCCCGCTCTCACCTCTCGTCATTCCGGGGCGCGCGTAGCGCGAGCCCGGAATCCATCGCGCCTCCGACTTTGACGCATGATGGATTCCGGGCCTGCACCGCTTCGCGGCGCATCCCGGAATGACGGAGGAGAGAGTCGCCCGCGCTACGTCGTCAAATGCTTCGCGAAGAATTGCATGCTGCGTGGCCAGGCGATGTCGGCACTCGCCTTGTCGTAGCTGGCGCGCTCGTCGCAATGAAAGCCGTGCTGGGCGCCGGGATAGATGAAGACCTCCACGTCCGGCCGTTTCGCCTTGACGGTCTCGACGTCGGTCAGGGGAATGCCGGCATCCTTCTCGCCGAAATGCAGTTGCGTCGGCACCTTCGGCGTCTCGTCGGCGAAGCGCACGACCGCGCCGCCATAATAGCCGATCGCGGCCTTCAGGCCCGACAGCCGCGTCGCCGCGACGAAGGCAACGCTGCCGCCGAGGCAAAAGCCGATGATGCCGACCGGGCCGACGCCCTTCACCGCATCGATCGCGGCTTGGGTGTCGCGCAGCATCGCGGCCCAGTCGGGACTGGCAACGAACTTGCGCGCCTCGGCGATCTCATCGGGCGTATAGCCCGACTGGAAATTGGGCGAGGTGCGGTCGAAGATCGACGGCGCGATCGCGACATAGCCTTCGCTCGCCAGCCGATCGCAGACCGAGCGGATGTGATGATTGACCCCGAATATCTCCTGGATCACCACCACCGCGCCCTTCGGGTTGCCTGCGGGATCGGCGCGATAGCCGCCCAGCTGGAAATTGTCGGAGGCCTTCAGTCTGATGTCTTGTCCCACGCGGGTTGTCCTTCTCTGTTATTGCGAACTCAGCTCTCTCCCCTCATCCTGAGGAGCGCGCCCTTCGCGCGCGTCTCGAAGGATAGAGGCCGAGCTGCGAGATGCGGGCCTGCATGGTTCGAGACGCGCGTTCCGCGCTCCACACCGTGAGGGGTGACAGTTATTCCCACATCCAGTTCTCGCCGTAGTCCTCCTTCCATCCCGCCAGCCGTCCGTGGCGGAATTGCAGGAACAGGCGGTGGCGGTAGGGGATCAAGCCGCTGCCGCCGATGTTGCGAAGCGCGAGGTAGATTTCGTTGCCGGGACGTCCCCGCACATATTGCAGCGGCTGCCCCAAAGCGCGTGCGGATTGCTCGGCGTCCATGCCGAAGGCGAGCGGTGTGTTGTTCGACAAGGTCGCGACGAAGGGCCGGCGCGGCGGCACGGTGCCAAACGGTTCGGCCTGAACAGGCGCCGAGAAAAGTGTCGCCACGACGCCCGCAACCAACATCGCTTGCTTCATCGGCTCAAATCCTCGTTCGGCCGGCCTATTGCGGCAAGTTCTTCAGGAAAGGCACGACCGCGTCAACAAAAGCCTTGGGCTGATCGATGTTGACGGCGTGTCCGGCGGCGGGGATCACGACCTTTTGTGCGCCGGGGATCTTGGCCGCCATGTAGTCGGATGCGGCCAGGAACGGCGTGTCGTCGGCGCCGACCACGATCAACGACGGCACCGTGATATCGGGAAGCAGCTCGATCACCTTCGCATCGCGCTGGGTCAGCATGCCGCGTGCGGCGAGCGCCAGCCCGCTGGCGTTGCGATGACTAGCGGAGGCGCGCTCGCGCGTCGCCGCCTTCAGCACGTCGAGACCTTCGCGCTCGAGCCTGTCGGCGGTGGCAAGCGCCCGTGCGTTCCAGGCCTCGCGCGCATCGTCCTTCTTGAAGCCCGGGCCGGTGTCGATGATCAGCAGCGCGCGGACGCGTTGCGGATAAGCGCGCGTGAAGGCGAGCGACATGTAGCCGCCGAGCGACAGCCCGCCGATGACGGCGCGCTTCGAGCCGACGGTATCGAGGATCGCCGCCATGTCGCCGACGGTGAGCGCTTCGCTATAGGCCTTGGGATCGTCGGGATAGTCGGACTGGCCGTGGCCGCGCATGTCCCACAAGACAAGCTTGTGGTCCTTCGCCAATGCATCGACCTGCTCACGCCACATCGCCGAGGTCGATGAGTAGCCGTGCGTGAGCAGCAGCGGCGGCCCGTCGCCATGGACCTCGTAATAGATTCCGACGCCGTCCCGATCGATCTTCGGCATTTCTCCCGCCTTTATTGTTTGTTTCGTCGCGGCCATCCTAGCCGCCGGGTTACCTCGAAGAAACCGCCTGAAGGCGATGGCATGTATGCTTGACGCGAGGTCTGCCGTTTTCCTTTGCATCATGCGCGCTGCGTCAGTTCCGTTCTCGCAACGCACAACATGCAAAGGCCGAGATGGCTTCGATCAATTCCAGATTGCATTTGCCTCTGCGGCGGAACGCGATCATTCTTGCGATCAAGGTTGACGCCAGCCCGGTGGGCGTCCGCCAATACAAGTTGCCGCCGTAAGCGGCTTCATGCACCGGCAGGGGAAGACGCCTATGCCAACTCTCACCATCAACGGGCGGAGTCTGTCCGTGGATGCGGCGAACGCCGCAACCGAGATGCGCACTGCATCCGCCTCCGGCAATGAGCGGAGGTCCACATGAATAAGCACGTGAACAACGTCGCCCCCGGGACGACCGATCTCAGCCGCCGCTCCTTCCTCGTCGGCACCGCCGCGTCCGGCCTCGTGCTCGGCTATGCCGGCATGCCCGGCATCGATCCGGCGTCGGCCGCCGCGCCCGCCAATTTCGAGCCGAGCGTCTGGTATGCGATCTCGCCTGACGGTCTCGTCACCGTGACCTGCGGCAAGGCCGACATGGGCCAGCACATCGCCTCCACCATGGCGCAGATCGTCTGCGAGGAGCTGGGCGCGAAATGGAGCGACATGCGTGTGCAGCTCGCCTCCAACGATCCGAAGTTCAACGATCCCGTTCTGGGGGCGCAGATCACCGGCGGCAGCTGGTCAACCATGATGAATTTCGAGGCGATGAGCCGGGCGGGCGCTGCCGGCCGTATCGCGCTGACGGAAGCGGCGGCCGCAGCCATGGGCCTGCCGCCCTACTTCAAGGACCAGCTGGTGGTGCGCGACTCCATGGTCTCGCATCCGAAGTCGAAGAAGCAGATGTCGTTTGCCGACATCGTCAAGAGCGGAAAGGCGACCAAGACCTTCACGCCGGACGAGCTTAAGGCGATCAAGCTGAAGACGCCGGATCAATACACCATGATCGGCGTGTCGGTGCCGCAGCTCGACATCCCCTCCAAGACCAACGGCACCGCCAAGTACGGCATCGACGTGATGCTGCCGGGCATGGTCTACGGCAAGGTGGTGACCCCGCCGGTGCGCTTCGGCGCCACGGTGAAATCGGTCGACGACAGCGAAGCAAAGAAGGTGCCCGGCTTCATCAAGGCCATCATCCTCGACGACAAGACCGGAACCACCTCCGGCTGGGTGGTCGCGGTGGCCGGCACCTATGCCAACGCGCGCAAGGCGGCGGATGCGCTGAAGATCGCCTATGACGGCGGTCCGAACGCCAAGCTGTCGAGCCAGTCGCTGCTCGACGAGGCCAAGCGGCTCCAGGGCCTCGAGGATTCCGGCCAGTTCTTCGTCAAGGACGGCGATCCCAATGCGGCCTTCGGTTCGGCGGCCAAGGTGGTGGAGGCCGAGTACACCACCAGCATCAACATCCACGCGCCGCTGGAGCCGATGAACGCCACCGCGGAGTTCAAGGGCGACATCCTGCACATCTATTCCGGCAACCAGTTCGCGACGCGCTCCGGCGCGATCGCCGCGGGCGCGGCCGGGATCGATCCGAAGTTCGTGGTGATGCACCAGCATTGGCTGGGCGGCGGCTTCGGCCGGCGTCTCGATGCCGACATGATGATTCCGGCCGTGCAGGCGGCAAAGGCGGTCGGCAAGCCGGTGAAGGTGATCTATTCGCGCGAGAACGACATGACGATGGATTTCTCGCGTCCGCTCACCTACCAAAAGGTGAAGGCCGGCGTGGACGGCGACGGCAAGCTCATCGCGCTCAGCCACGACGTCGTCTCCGCCTGGCCGACCGCGCGCTGGGGAATCCCCGATTTCCTGACGCCATCGGTCGACAAGAAGGGGCCGCTCGACAGCTTCACGGTGAACGGTGCCGACTTCTTCTACACCGTGCCCAACCATTATGTGCGCGCGATCAAGAACGAGCTCGCGCACAACGCGACGCCGTCCGGGCAGCTTCGCTCGGTGGCGCCCGGCTGGACGTTCTGGGCGGTCGAAAGCATGATCGACGAGATCGCGGCTGCGACCGGCAAGGATCCCGCGCAGTTCCGCATCTCGCTGCTCGACGGTGCCGGCAAGAACGACGGCGGGGCGCAGCGGCTGCGCAACACGCTGCTCGCCGCAATGGGACTGTCCGGCTACGGCACCAGGCAACTGCCGAAAGGCGAGGGCATGGGCGTCGCCTGCGTCTCGTCGCAGGAGCGCGCGACCGCAAGCTGGACGGCGTGCGTCGCCCATGTCGCGGTGGCGCCGTCGGGTGAGGTGACCGTGAAGAAGCTCACGGTCGCAACCGATGTCGGCACCCAGGTGCATCCCGACAACATCCGCGCCCAGGTCGAGGGTGCGGCGCTGTGGGGCCTGTCGCTGGCGATGTACGAGAAGGCGACGCTCAAGGGCGGTGGCATCGAGCAGACCAATTTCGACAGCTACACGCCCTTGCGCATGAGCCAGATGCCCGAGGTCGCGGTCACCGTGATCGCCAATGGCGAGAAGGCCACCGGCGTCGGCGAGCCGGCGGTGACGGTGATCGCCCCCGCCATCGGCAACGCCATCTTCAACGCCAGCGGCGCCCGCGTGCGGGCGCTGCCGATCACGGCCGAGGCCGTGAAGGGCGCAATGAAGGCGTAAGCCGGTCGAAGGCTGCCAGAGATCATCCGCCGGAGGGCAACTTCCGGCGGATTTGTTTTGGAGGCCGCCTCCACAATCTCACTGTCATGCCCGCGAAGGCGGGCATCCAGTAAGCCGCGGCTTCTCGATTCTAGCCGCGCCGTCTCGGAGTATTGGAGCGCCCGGTCAAGCCGTTCGATGACGGCGGCGGGCGGGAGGGACAGCGCCCGAAAATCCCCTTTATCTTCAATGGCCGTTCTACTGTGCATGGGGTTGTTTTCACCGTTTTGCAGTTCCCTTGCGGGTAACCGAAATCCGTAAAATTGCGCGCAATTCCGGAAGGTTCCATTGAGCACGCCTCTTAAGGGCCGGAGAACCTGATCCGGCTTAGGCTTTCGCCCGAAACACTCCCGTTCTCTTGGGGAAGCCATGAACGCCTCAGTGAAACCCGCCGCCAAACGCCGGCTTCTGCTCGCCTCCGACCGGAGCGACGAGAGCACCGAGCTTGCCAGCATCCTGAAGGCGGTCGGCGACGTCTCGACGGTGACGACCCAGGACATCCCCGAGAAGCCCTCGCGCGATCTCTCCGGCCTCGTGGTCGACATCAATCTGCGCTCGCCCGAGAGCGTGCAGCGGGTGCGCAACAAGCTGCGCGGCGATGCCTATCGTTCGATGCCGCGGCTGTTCGTGCTCGCCGATGCCCTGCACCACGGCACCATGCAGGCCTGGGCGCTGGGCGCCACCGACACGATCTCGCGGCCGCTTCAGGCCGACGCGATCCTGCAGCGCATCCGCGCCGCGTTTCCCGACACCGCCACCTATGACGCGACCGATCGCGGCAAGACGCTGAACCGCGGCGTCGAGGCGGCGCACGCGGTGCTCGCCAAGATGTTCGAGAAGCTGCCGCTCGGCGTGCCCCTGACCTTCGACGACGTCATCGCCGCCGAGAGCAAGATCCTGAAGGCGATGAAGCACTCCTCGCTGCGCGAGTGGCTCACCACGGTCGGCTGCCACCATGTCGGCAGCTATCGCCACTGCCTGTTCGTCACCGGATTTGCCGTCGCCTTCGCGCAGCATCTCGGCATGCGCGAGGATGACCAGCGCCGCCTGACCCGTGCCGCGCTGCTGCACGACGTCGGCAAGGCCTTCGTTCCCTCCGCGCTGCTCGACAAGCCCGGCAAGCTCACCGACGAGGAGATGGACGAGGTCCGCCAGCATCCGCGCCGCGGCTATGATGCGCTCGCAGCTCAGGGCGGCTTCCCGCCGGAGATGCTCGACGTCGTGCTGCATCACCACGAATTCCTCGACGGCAGCGGCTATCCCAACGGCCTGTCGTCGAACCAGATCAGCGACATCGTGCGGCTGACGACGATCGTCGACATCTACGCCGCCCTGGTGGAGAAGCGCGCCTACCGCATGCCCTTCACCCACTCCCGCGCCTTCACGATGATGGAAGGCATGGGCGGCAAGCTCGACCAGCAGCTGCTGCAGGCGTTCAGGCCCGTGGCGCTGGGGTCGTTTTGACTTCTTGACGAGTCATTCCGGGGCGATGCGAAGCATCGAACCCGGAATTTCGAGGTTCCGGGTTCGGTGCTTTGCACCGCCCCGGAACGACTGTGATCACCCCACCATCTTCCTCAGCTCCGCCTTCGCCACCTTCTCCAGCGTCGAGCGCGGCATGTCGTCGACCAGCCTGATCTCGCGCGGCACCTTGAAGTCGGCGAGGCCTTTGCGGCAGGCGGCCATCACGCTGTCACGCAGGTCCGGCGCCGCGCCCGCGACACCGCCGTGCGGGATGATGAAGACGACCGGCACCTCGTCCAGCATCGGGTGCTTCTTCGCCACCACCGCCGCCTCGCGCACGCCGGGGACGAGCGCGATCACCTGCTCGATCTCGGAGGCCGCGACGTTCTCGCCGCCGACCTTCAGCATGTCCTTGGCGCGGTCGCCGAATCTGACGAAGCCGTTCGCCAGCCGCTCGACGCGGTCGCCGGTGAGGAAGAAGCCGTGCGCGTCGAAGCTCTCGCGCGTGGCTTTCTCGTTGTGGAGATATTCGGCGAACAGCGACAGGCCGCGGATGCCCTTGATCGAGAGATTGCCGGTGTCGCCGACCTCGGTCGGCCGTCCGTCATCGTCGGTGATCCGGATCTGGTACTCAGGCGCGGCGCGGCCGATCGACATCGGGATGTTGGGCTGATCGACCTCGCCGACGATGCCGTGGGTGATGGTCTCGGTCATGCCCCACCAGCCGATGATCTTGACGCCGAAGGCGGCGAAGGCCGGCGGCTCGTTCACGGCGCTGCCCCACAGGCGGAATTTGTGGTCTTTCGGGATCTCCTGCTCGAGCAGCGCCTTCATGCAGAAGGGAATGGTCGAGGTCCAGGTCGAGCCGTGCTCGCGCGCGACGCGCCAGAACCGGCTCGCGGAGAAGCGCGGCTGGATTACGCAGGTCGCCCCGACCCAAAGCGTCGCCAGCATGGAGTAGGCCAGCGCGTTGGTGTGAAACAGCGGCAGATAGGCCTGGTGCACGTCGCCGGCGTGCAGATCCTCATGCGCGGCGTTGATCTTGGCGCCCCACAGCGCGTTGGCGTGGGTCCACAGCACCGCCTTCGGCCGCGATGTCGTGCCGGAGGTGTATTGTACGCTGCACGGCGCGAGCGGATCGGCCATGCGCCCGGGACGGTCGGCGCCGTCGGCGAACAGCGCCTCGAAGCTGTCGCCGTGCGCGACGGGCTGTGCCGGCGCCGCGCCCGCATCGTGCGAGGTCACCGCGATCCAGCGCAGATTGCGGCAGTGCTTTGCAAGGATCTCGGCGTAGGACGGTTGCGTGATGGCGGCAACCGCGCCGCAATGATCCGCAAAATATTCCATCTCGGCCGGCGCCGAACGCGTGTTTGTGGTCACTGCGATGGCGCCCAGCTCGACGCAGGCAAACCAGGCCAGCAGCGCCTCGATGCAATTGTCCAGGTGAATGAGCGCATATTCGCCCGGCCTGACGCCGCGCTTCGCCAGCCCCGCCGCGAGCGCGCCGACCCGCTCGTGAAACTCGCCATAGCTCCAGTGCCGCGCCGGCGCGTCGAACGGCGCCCAGATCAGGAAGGGATGAGCGCTGCGCACCTCGGCGCGCATCTTCAGGAGCCACGGCACATCCAGCCCGTCAAACGGGCCCACGATTCCGGCTGCGGTCTGTTGATTGGGCATGCGTCCTCCCGTGCAGCCTGCATCTTGATGGCGGCCGCCTTTTGATTATTGCGTCTTCCTGCCACCGGACGGCGCGGGGAGCAAATCGGGGGCGGTGTGCGCTGTGCAGTGGCCGCGCGCTCGTTCTCTCATTCGTCATTCCGGGATGGTCCAAAGGACCAGACCCGGAATCTCGAGATTCCGGGTTCGATGCTTCGCATCGCCCCGGAATGACGAGTCTAGTTTTCGTACGACGAGATCTCGATCAGGCTGCCGTCCGGATCCCTGCAATAGACCGAGCGCAGCGTGCCGCGGGCGCCCTGCTTGGGAACCGGGCCTTCCTCGATCGCGACGCCATGTGCCTGCAAATGCGCCACCACCTCGTCGGGCGCGGCGGAGGTGAGGAAGCACAGATCCTCGCTGCCGGCGGTCTGGTGGTCGGCGGTGAACCACTCGACCTTGTCGGCATCGCGCGGCCGGACGTTGATCTTCTGGTTACCGAATTGCAACGACGTCCGCGGCGCTTTGCCGCCGCCGGGGTCGAACACCTTGACTTCCATGCCGAGAATCTTGCGGTACCACTCAGCGGTCACCGCGACGTCGGCGACGTTGATCACGAGGTGATCGAGGGCCTCGACCTTGACCGGCATGCCTTATCCTTTCGTCGCCATGTGCGTTGCGCACTTTCCGCGTGCTTCCGGCTTTGTTACAACGCCGCCGACGACGCTTTCAAGATATCTGGCTTTCAAGAACAACACGTTGGGAGAACCCTTGAAATGATCACTCGCCGTACCGCGCTGGGCCTGCTTGCCGCCACTCCTCTTGCAGCCAGCCCGCTGTCGAAGGCCCTTGCCGCCGATTATCCGGCTCGCCCGGTGAAATGGGTGGTCGGCTATCCGCCGGGCGGTGCCACCGACATCCTGGCACGGCTGATCGGCCAGCGGCTGTCGGAAAAGCTCGGCCAGCAATTCGTGATCGAGAACAAGCCGGGCGCCGGCAACAATATCGCCACCGAATCCGTGATCAATGCCGAGCCCGACGGCTACACGCTGCAGCTGGTCAATCCGGCCAACTACATCAACGCCTCGCTCTACACCAACCTGAAGTTCAACTTCGTGCGCGACATCGCGCTGGTCGCCTCGTTCCAGCGCGTGCCGAACGTGATGACCGTGAACAAGGACGTGCCGGCCAAGACCGTCGCCGAGTTCATCGAATACGTGAAGGCCAATCCCGGCAAGGTCAACATGGCCTCGTCAGGCAACGGCACCTCGGTGCACCTGTCCGGCGAGATGTTCATGGCGATGACCGGCTGCAAGATGCAGCACGTGCCCTATCGCGGCGCGGCGCCCGCGATCACCGACATGCTCGGCGGTCAGGTGCAGGTGATCTTCGACAACATGCCCTCGATCATCCAGCACATCCGTTCGGGCAGCCTGCGTGCGATCGGCGTCACCACCGCGCAGCGCTCGCCGCAACTGCCCGACGTGCCGGCGATCGGCGAGACCGTGAAGGACTACGAGGCGAGCGCGCTGTTCGGCATGGGGGCGCCGAAGAACACGCCGAAGGAAATCATCGCCAAGCTCAACGATGAGATCAACACGCTGATGAAGGAGCCCGACATGACCAAGCGTCTGGTCGAGCTCGGCGGCGAGCCGCGGGTGCAGACCCCCGAGGCGTTCGGCGAGGAGATCAAGGCCGAGACCGAGAAGTGGAAGAAGGTCGTCGAGTTCGCCGGCCTGAAGGTCGAGTAGCGATCTTGTGATGATCGGAATTGGAGCCCTGCCGTTCGGCAGGGCTTTTTTTCTTGCGCGCGTTGTCTCGTTGATCTGGAATAAAGCGGCCCGGCGAAACCTGATGATGTATGGCGCCGTATCTGGCGCCGTGAAGAGAGGAGTTGGGACATGCGCAAGACGCAACTGGTCCTGCTGACATTGGGTGCGACGGCCCTTGCCGGTGTCGTCACCGTCACGCCCGCCGCGGCGCGCGACTATCCCTGGTGCGCCCAGGGCGGCGAATATGATTATCCCGGCGAATGCGCCTACAGCACCTACGAGCAGTGTCTGGCCAGTGTGTCCGGCCGGCTATTGTACTGCGGCCCCAATCCGCTCATGGCCTATGGCCAGGTGCCGCAGCGCCAACCGCAGCCGCGCCGGCGCACGCGGCCCGTCGCGCCGTACTAGCCGCACGAAGTCATCGCGAAGCCCGCAGCGGCGCATTTTCGCGTGATCGCTCCGGAATAAACTGGCTCTGCGAGCCTTTCTCTCTGTGAGGTCGCATGTCGCGCGGCGAACATGGGAGATCGGTCATGCGCAAGGCGCAATTCGTGCTGGGCACCATGGTCCTTGTGTGGCTCGCCGGCGGCAGCCCGGCGCGGGCGGACTATGCGTGGTGCATTCAGGATTCGGAATATGGCTATCCCGGCGACTGCTCCTATCAAACCCGCGAGCAGTGTCTGCTGAGCGCCTCAGGCCGCAAGGGCTTTTGCGGTCAGAATCCCGCCTTGGTCACGCGAGCGCCACCTCAGCCGGCTCCGCGAGCCCGGCACGCTCCGCCATACTAGCGGCGCCTCTCATTGACGTCTGCCTGATCACCTGATCGTGCAGATCCGGGCGCGCGGGTTCCTGCTTGACGCCTTCTCGTTCACGTCTATACTAAACCACATGGTTAAGTATCAGGACGAGACGCTGGACCGGACCTTTGCGGCGCTATCCGACCCGACGCGGCGTGCGCTTCTCGCCCGCCTCGGCGAGCAGGACAGCCTGTCGGTGAGCGAGCTGGCCGCGCCGTTTCCGGTCTCGCTGCCGGCGATCATGAAGCATCTCGATGTGCTCACGGACGCAGGCCTGATCGTGCGCGAGAAAACCGGTCGCACGGTCTCGTGCCGGCTCACCGCGCAGCCGATGGAGCAGGCGATGAACTGGCTCAATCGTTACGCGCAGTTCTGGTCCGACAATCTAGATCGTCTTGCCGCCTTCGTGGAGGAAGAGACATGGCCAACACAGCCGTCAACGCCGATTCCCGCAGCGCCGAGCGCCCGGCAGAACGTCCAAGCGAACATCCAAGCCTCACGCTCACGCGCCGGCTCCGCGCGCGGCCGGAAAAAGTCTACGCCGCCTGGACGCAGGCCTCGCAGCTAGCGCAATGGTTCGGGCCGCCGAACATGAAACCGGCGACGCTGGCCGCCGAGCTCGACGTTCGCACCGGCGGTCGCTACCGCATCAGCTTCGTCGGCGACGACGGCGAATATTTCGAGGCCGGCGGCACCTATCGCGAGGTCGTGCCGAACGAGCTTTTGGTCTTCACCTGGGCCTGGCACTCGACGCCCGAGCGCGAATCGCTGGTCACGATCTCGTTCAAGCCGGATAGCGCCGGCACGCTGATGATCTTTCATCACGCCCAGTTCTTCGACGAGGCCGCACGCGACAATCATCAGCGGGGCTGGAGCTCGTTCCTCGACAAGCTCGATGCCTTCGTCGCCTGATTTCTGTCAGAGGAGACCGTCATGCAACCCCATCAGATCGTATCGCGCGAGCTGGATCGCGGCTCGCAAAACCCTTATGGCGCATGAGAAGGAGCTTACAGCGGCTCGCGAGCGCCTCGCCGAGGAGCGCCGCGCGCTGCCCTGGGTCAAGGTCGACAAGGACTACGTGTTCGACGGACCGAGCGGCAAGGTGACGCTCGGCGATCTCTTCAAGGGGCGTCCGCAGCTCGTCGTCCAGCACGTGATGTTCGCGCCCGACTGGGAAGCGGCCTGCAAGAGCTGCTCGTTCTGGGCTGACGGTCTTGATCGCATGGTGCCGCACCTGGCCGCACGCGACACCGCGACGGTCGCAATCTCGCTGGCGCCGATCGCAAAGCTCGAGGACTTCAAGACGCGGATGGGCTGGACCTTCGACTGGGTCTCGTCGGGAAGCAACGACTTCAACCGGGATTACGGCGTGACGTTCTCGCCGGACCAGATCGCCACGGGCAAGCCGATGTACAATTTCGGCACCACGAAGATCTACGGGCCGGAGCTGCCGGGCATCAGCGTGTTCTACCGCAACGAGGCCGGTGAGATCTTCCACACCTATTCCTGCTTCGCCCGCGGCCTCGACATGATGAACGCCGCTTATCAGTACCTCGACCTCACCCCGCTCGGCCGTCACGAGGAGGGACTGCCCTATCCGATGGATTGGGTGCGCCTGCGCGACCAGTACGAGCCGCAGGCGACGAAGGGTGCGTGCTGCCACGGGTGAGGGGGCGGGGACGCCCTGCCCACGTCAAAGGTGTCATCGCCCGGCTTGACCGGGCGATCCAGTACTCCGAGAGGGGAGTGATAGAGACGAGAGGCCGCAGCGTACTGGATTCCCCGCCTTCGCGGGGAATGACAGCAGTGGTCGGCGCGGCAGCTTGCCTTGCTCGTGAGGGCTACCGCTTCGCGTCGGCCTGCTCCGTCGCGTTGCACGAGATCAGCATCGTATAGGGCCGCGCGTTGCCGGCGATGTCGGTGGTCTTGAGCTCGGCCTTAGGCTCGGCGGTCTGATAGGGCACCACGGAATTGTCGAGGAAGTCGCGCAGCACGCCGGTCTTGATGGCGAAGTTGATGTTCTCGGGAATGTTGCCGGTCGCCACGGCGATGCGGAGCGCGTCGACCTTTCCGGTAACGACGCCCACGATCTGCCCGGTGGCGTCGAACAGCGGGCCCCCGCTGTTGCCGGGCTGCACTGGCGCACTGATCTGCAGGAAGCGCGTGTCGTTGCGCATGCCGCTGAGTGAGCTCACGATACCGGTCGTCACGGTGAAGTCCGAGGTCAGCATTCCATGGTAAGGAAAGCCGATCGCGATGACGGAATCGCCGGAGCGGATCGAGCGGTCGCGGATACGGGCAAAGTCCTTGAAAGCCGCCGTCGACGGCGCCTGCAACAAAGCGAGATCGTTGTTCGCATCGCTGGACACAACGCGCAGCGCCATCGAGGCCTCGCCGGTGAGGTTGCCCTTGATGTCGCCGACGCAGCCGTCGATCACATGGTTGTTGGTGACGACGTGGCCGTTGGCGCTGACCACGAAGCCGGTGCCGCTCTTGGTTCGAGCAGATTTGCCGCCGGTTGCCGGTGATGCCTGCTTGTCCGGCGCGGTCTGCGGCTTGGCGGCAATCTTTGTAAAATCGCCGGCCTTATCCAGGCCGTCGGCTTTGACTCTGGTCACACAATTGGTAATCGCAGCCACCAAAGGCGCAGTTGACGTCAGGCTGAACTGAAAGGGCGTACCTCTCGCCACCGCCACCATCAGGCTCGCCTTCTGGAGCGCGCGGGCGACGTTGGTGGGCAGAACTGCCGAGACCATCACCTCGGAAAACGCGGTCGCGAAGAGTCTTACCTCGGCCTGACCGTCGAAGGTTACGTCGATCGTCAGGTTCTCACCCTTCTTGAAGCGAAATGCCGGATTGGCAAAGCCGAGCAGCCAAGAGCTGTTTGCATCCTGGCCAACAAGCAAGGTGACGCCGTTGGCGTAAGGTGTGCTTGCGGCGCAGTGAGAGAACGCGCCGGTCGAATCATTGGAATAGGCGCCACCGTTCCAGTTGCCGACGCGGATCGTGCCGAAAGGCCCCGCCGCATGGGCCACCCCGGCCAGGATCATCTGTAGCACGCACGCAACAACAGTCGTTTTGAACATCTCCACGCCCCCGGAACGCTATTGGCTCATCTTATCCGGCCGGTCCCCATTGGTGCAACCGGCAGTTGTTCTGTTGAAGCGTGTTTCCTCGGGGCATCCTTCGGGCTTGCGCTTACTTTGCAATGCTATATACTTTGCAATACAAAGTAACGGATCCCGACAAGCGGGGTCGAGCGAGGTTCTGGCGTTGCCGATGCGCGATCTCGACAAGGCACTGGCCGACATCGTGGCGATCCGCAGCCAGATTGCGGCCGGCACGGCGTTCCGCGGCTACGGCCCGGCAACCATGGTCGCGACCGGCGGTGTCGCGCTGATTACGGCAATCCTGCAATTCTGGCTGCTCGGCGACCCCACCGGAGAGCCGCTCGGCTTTTTCTTCGGCTGGTTCATCGCCGCCGTGGTCTCCGGCCTGATGATCGGGATCGAGATGCGCGCGCGTTCGCGCCGCCATCATTCCGGCCTTGCCGACGCCATGATCCACCAGGCGGTCGAGCAGTTCCTTCCGGCAGGCGTCGCCGGCGTGCTGCTTGCGGTGGTGATGTGGAAGTTCGCGAGTGAGACGCTGTGGCTGTTGCCGGGTCTGTGGCAGATCCTGGTGTCGCTTGGCATCTTCGCCTCCATTCGCTCGCTGCCGCGCACCGTCGCGCTCGCCGGCGCCTGGTATTTCGTTTCGGGTTTCGCGGTCGTGGTGCTCGCGAGCCGAACCCACACGCTGTCGCCGTGGACCATGGGCCTGCCTTTCGTGATCGGCCAGTCGGTGATGGCGGGCATTCTGTATTTTGCGTCCGGAGATCATGATGTCGAAGACTGACAGCGCGCCTTTTTCCTATGAAGGGCTCGACCGCGTCATCCACGAGAAGGCGAGGCTCGGGCTTCTGACCTCGCTGATGGCGCATCCGAAGGGGCTGGCGTTCGCCGACCTCAAGCTGCTCTGCGGCCTTACCGACGGCAATCTCAGCCGGCATCTTGCCGTGCTGCAGGAGGCCGGCCTCGTCGAGGTAACCAAGGGCTATGAGGGCAATCGCCCGCACACCACATGCCGGCTGACCAGGGCAGGCCGCCGCCGCTTCCTCGACTATCTGGCCGTGCTCGAGCGCCTGGTGCGCGACGCCGCCAAGGCCGCCGGTCGCGAAGCGCCGCCGCTCGACCGTCTCGGTATCATCTCGACCTGATCCTCCCCTTTTTTGACCGGAGACTTTGCAATGCAAAGTGACATGACCTCTCGCAGCGAGAAGCTTCACGTCGGCATCATCATGGACGGCAACGGCAGATGGGCGACGCGGCGCGGCCTGTCGCGGCTGCGCGGCCACGAGGCCGGCGTCGAGACGATCCGCCGCATCGTCGAGGCGGCGCCCAAGCAGGGCATCGGCACGCTGACGCTCTATGCGTTCTCGACCGACAATTGGCGAAGGCCGAAGGCCGAGGTCGCAGCGCTGATGACCCTGCTGCGCTTCTATCTCGCC
The DNA here is from genome assembly GCF_044570075.1 of Bradyrhizobium sp. YCK136. Taxonomy (NCBI): domain Bacteria; kingdom Pseudomonadati; phylum Pseudomonadota; class Alphaproteobacteria; order Hyphomicrobiales; family Nitrobacteraceae; genus Bradyrhizobium; species Bradyrhizobium sp. YCK136. The sequence goes on along the minus strand of NZ_CP172424.1, from coordinate 9,564,853 downwards.
AACGAGGTGCAGAGCCTGGTGAAGAACGGGGTGCGTCTCACCGTGATCGGCCGCCGCGACCGACTGCCTGACGGCATCGCGAATGCGATCGCGCGGGCCGAAGCGGCCACCGCCCACGGCAGCACGCTCCACCTCCGCATCGCCGTCGATTATTCCGCGCGCGATGCCATCCTCAACGCGGCGGCGAAGGCGGCGGCGCTGACCAGCCTCACCCGCGAAGCGTTCTCGCAGCTCGTCACCGGCGAGGCCGGTTTGCGCGACGTCGATCTCATCATCCGCACCTCGGGCGAGAAGCGGCTGTCGGACTTCCTGCTGTGGGAAGGCGCCTATGCCGAGCTGCACTTCACCGAGCGGATGTGGCCGGAATTCGATGCGGGCGATCTCGCCGAGGCGCTCGCCGCGTTCCACGGCCGTGAGCGGCGCTTCGGCGGCCTCCAGGCGATCATGCCCGAGGAGGTGCCGTCACTCTCGCGGGTGTGACGCCAAGGCGGGGCAGAGCAAGGGTCTCCGCAGCAGTCACGCACGAATGTCTTCGGGTTCAGTCGGGGGATTGGGCTTCTTCATAGAAGTGGGACGGACGATCACGCCAACCAAAGCGGGAGCGAAAGTCCATGCGTGTTCTTCTTGTCAACGTGCCTCATCCCTCGATCGGAAGCCGAATTCCCGATGATCATCTTCCGCCGCTGGGTTTGCTCGCGATCGGCGGACCGCTGATCGACGACGGCCATGCGGTGCGGCTGATCGACGCCGAATTCGGCCCCATGTCGATCGCCGAGGTCGTCAGCGAAGCGACGGGCTTCGCCCCGGATGCCGTGCTGTTCGGCCATTCCGGCTCGACTTCCGGACATCCCGTGATCGCGGCGGTTGCCTGTGCTCTGGTGAAGGCCATGCCGCGCGTGCTGATCGTCTATGGCGGCGTCTTCCCGACCTACCATTGGCGCGAAATCCTGCACGATGAACCCTATGTCAGCGCGATCGTGCGCGGCGAAGGTGAAGAGACCGCGCGGCGTCTGATGCGCGCGCTGGAATACGGTCGCGATCTCGCCGACATAGCCGGCATCGCGTTCCGCGATGTCTCAGGTCCCCGCGCGACGCAGCCGGCGCCGGTGATCGCAAACCTCGACGCCTGTCGCATCGGCTGGGAATTGATCGATCATGCGCGCTACAGCTATTGGGGCGGCCTGCGCGCCGTGGTCGTCCAGTTCTCGCGCGGCTGTCCGCATCTGTGCAACTATTGCGGCCAGCGCGGGTTCTGGACGCGCTGGCGTCACCGCGATCCGGTCCGCTTCGCCAAGGAGCTTGCGCGCCTGCATCGCGAGCAGGGGGTCAAGGTCATCAATTTCGCCGACGAAAACCCGACCGTCTCGAAGAAAGTCTGGCGCGCCTTCCTCGAAGCGCTGATCGCTGAGAACGTCGACCTCATCCTGGTCGGCTCGACCCGCGCCGACGACATCGTGCGCGACGCCGACATCCTGCATCTCTACAAGAAGGCCGGCTGGCAGCGCTTCCTGCTCGGGCTTGAAAATACCGACGAAAGGACCCTGGAGTTGATCCGCAAGGGCGCGACGACGGCCGTCGACCGTGAGGCCATCCGCCTGCTGCGGCAGCACGGCATTCTGTCGATGGCGACCTGGGTGGTCGGGTTCGAGGAGGAGACCGATCGCGATCACTGGCGCGGCTTGAAGCAGCTGCTTGCCTACGATCCCGATCAGGTTCAGCTGCTCTACGTCACGCCGCATCGCTGGACGCCTTACTTCCGTCTCGCGGCCGAGCGCCGCGTGATCCAGCCCGATCGCCGGCGATGGGACTACAAGCATCAGGTGCTCGCCACGCGCCATATGGCGCCGTGGCGCGTGCTGGCCTGGTTCAAGTTCACGGAAATGGTGTTGCAGTGTCGCCCAAAGGCGATCTGGCGGGTGCTGTTCCAGCGCGACGCAGGCCTGCGCCAGGCCGCGTGACCGCGGCCTGAAGACGATCGCGCCCGCTTCGACGCTTTCACCCTCCCGTGTGTGACGCGGGGCACAGGGAAACGGGCTGTTCGTTTTTAGCCGCATGATTGGCAGTGATGTCCAAGCGCTGCGTGCACGGCCTCGGCTAGGTGTGCGGTCCACGCAACCTGCCGAGAGCGTCACGCATGCTACAGCTGTTTCCGGGGGCCGTCGTCGCGCCGGTTGAACTGGCCGAAGCGAAGGGGACGGTCTGCATCAGGGCCGCCAGTGCGTCCGATGTGGAGGACCTGTCGGTCTATTTCACCGGCCTGTCCACGTCATCGCGCAACAAGCGTTTCATGGGTGCGCGCGCCGACCTCGCCGTGGTCGCGGCCGAATGCGTGGCGAAGGCCGACCGTCCCGGTCACTTCACCTTGCTGGCCGAGTTCAGGCAAGCGGGGCAGCGCGCCATCATCGGCGAAACGCACTACACCTACGATGCGGCCGCACGGCACGGCGAGTTTGCCATCTCGGTCGCCGATGCCTTCCGGCGCATGGGCCTTGGCCTCCAGATGATGACGGCGATGGAGATGCGCGCGATCGATCTCGGCCACGAGATGATCGCCGGCGAGACCGCGCGGACGAACGCGGAAATGCGCGGCCTGGCGAAGAAGGCCGGGTTCAGGGATACCGGGCTCGGCGACTGGCAGTCGGTTCACCTCGCAAAGCACCTGTCGCGATAGCTCTACGCAGGTCGAATTGCCGCGTGGCACGGATCGTGCTCTAGTATCCCGGCGATGGGTATCCCCAGCGATGGGAGCTTTCGGCGATGCGCGCAGTCCTGGACTATTGCACCGGCGGAACGGAGCGGCAGGTTGCGGCCGGTACGGTCGTCGTCACCGAGGGCGGCACCAGCGGCCATCTCTATGTGCTGATGCAAGGTAAGCTCGAGGTGCTCAAGGGCGAGATGGTGGTCGCCACCGTCACGGAGCCGGGCGCGGTGCTGGGCGAAATGTCCGTGCTGCTGGGCCAGCCGCACACCGCGACGGTCAGGGCCTGCTCCGATGCAATCGTCTACGAGTTCGAGGATGCCGCCTCGTTCCTGAAGCAGGAGCCGGGGGTGGCGCTGCTGATCGCGAAGATGCTGGCGCAGCGGCTCAACGTCGCCAACACCTATCTTGCCGATCTCAAGCGGCAATATGCCGGCCACGGCACGCATCTGGCCATGGTCGGCGAAGTGCTTCAGAGCATGATCAACCTGCCGCCGCTTGAGGTCTCGCCAGGCTCGGATCGACAATCCGATCCAAGAATGTAAGCCAGTCCGGCGGTGCCTCGACCAAGGCCGCCGGCCGCTTCAGCGGCGCGTCGAGATCGATCCATTGCGCCTCGCCCGCCGCCAGCCAGAACGCCTTGTTGGCATCGAGATCCAGCACGATATGCGTCGGCGGCCGGCCCGGTTGCAGGCCCGCGTTGAAGACCCAGGTCTGGCCCAGCCGGTCGAACCACGAGCCGTCGGTGATGAAGGGCGACTGATGCACATGTCCCGAGATCACCATCGACGGCTGATACTGCATGATCCACTGCACCACCTCGACATCGCCGAAGAAGCGCTTGCCGCCCCAGCTCGTCGGCGAATTCGCCGGCGGCGCATGATGCGCCCAGATCCAGCGCTGCGGCCGGCTCGCCGCGGCATCGCGGAGCTGGTCGGCGATGCGCTGCTTGACCAGCGGTCCATCCCACCACGGGCACACCGTGAACAGGGTGTCGCCGATGGTGAGGCCGTCGCCGTCGCAGGCGATCCCCAGCTCGCGCACCTCCGAGATCCAGCGCGAGATCTTCTCGCCTTCCGCGTTGCGCTCGTCGAGGTTGTGATTGCCGGAGCAGATGATCACGCGGGTCTTCCCGGCAAGCAGCGCGAGGTATTTCTTCACCACCACGATCTGCGCGCGAAAATCCACCATCGAGCCGATATCGAGCGCATCGCCGGCGAAGATCACCAGGTCGAATTGCGGCGCCGCGCTGACCAGCCAGTCGAACTGCGGCAGCGCGTAGTGCAGGTCAGCCACGACCAGGCAGCGCATTTGAAATCCGTTCGCGATTGAAATTGTCTGGGAATTCCAAAACGGCAAAAAGCAAGAAGCAGACCAGCACGGCCGCCCCCTCGCGTCAATCCAATGAGCCGGAGCATGCCGCGGCGTATCGCGGCATGCAGGGCATCGGGCGTCGCAGGTCTGGACCGGACCATCGAATTCTGCTGTCGTGGCATATCCTCAATCGCTCGTGTCCGCATGACCCCGTTCAAGACCATTCGTGCCCGCGCCGAGAAGCGCAAGGGCGGCCCCAAGGCGCTGGACAGGCTGATGCCCGACAAGCCCGACCTCAAGCGTCTGGCCAAGCTCGGCGACGACCGCATCCTCGCCGAGATGACCCGGCGGGTGTTTTGCGCAGGGTTTGCCTGGAGCGTGATCGATTCGAAATGGGACGGCTTTGAAGCGGCCTTCCTGCATTTCCAGCCGGCCAAGCTCACCTTCCAGCCGGAAGACTATTGGGAAGGTCTGCTGCGCGATGCGCGGATCGTGCGCAACGGCGCCAAGATCATGTCGGTGCGCGACAACGCCGCCTTCGTCCAGGCGATCGCAAAGGAGCACGGCAGCTTCGGCAAGTTTTTGGCGAAGTGGCCGTCGTCCGACGAAATCGGCCTGCTCGATCTCCTCACCAAGCGCGGCAGCCGGCTCGGCGGCAATACCGGCCAGATGCTGCTGCGCTTCGTCGGCTGGGACGGTTTCGTCACCTCCAGGGATGTCGTGGCCTGCCTGCGCGGTGCCGGCCTCGATATCGGCGAAGAGGTGAAGTCGAAGGGCGATCTCGCAAAAGTGCAGGCGCAGTTCAACGCCTGGGCCGGGGAGACCGGTCTGCCCTACACATATCTGTCACGCATCTGCGCGCTCTCGGTCGGCGAGGTCAGGAGCGAGTAACGGATCAAAAGGCATCAGGAGAGGCCTATCAGGCTGCCCATGATTTGCTCGGCGACGGCGCGGACCGCGACATCCGGATCGTCGAAGCTGCCGATTAGAGCCGCTCACAGGCAGATCGTGGACATCGTGTGGCGATCCCGTGCCGTGAGCACGGCGGATGAAATCGCGATCACGAAATACATTTCACCGGAACATTTGTGCGCAGCACCCGTTCGGGAATTTGAGCCAGGCGACACAGGCGCAGGGAACGCCCGTCCTAGCTCAACTCAATGAAACCCGGCACGACAGAAACGGAGCAGCCCATGAAGCTCACATCCGAACAGGTGAAGCAGACCGTCAACCAACTCGGCGCCCAGGTGCTGCCCGACGAGCATCCCGCCATGCCGCAGCTCAACAGCATGTTCGGCGAGCATACCTTCTTCGTCGACGAGACGGGCCTGAAGGTCCTCGAGCCGACCCCGTCGCTCGGCGCCGAGCGCCAGACCGGCGAAGTCGTCAGCCTCGCCGACTGGAGCGATGCCGACCTCACGCGTCTGATGGCCCACGAGCCGGAGCCGACGGGTGTGATCGTCGTGTTCGAGCATGTGAGGCATTGACCATTGCTGGTCGTGAAGGAAGATCAGATCGGCGGGGGAGACCCCCGCCGTGAGGGTGTGGCGCCGTCAATCGATACGGCCGCCTTCAGGCAGCCCCGAGCTTGAGATTTTCGCGAAAGCGTGGGCGCTTTTCGCCCCAGGTCGCATCAATAAACGCCGCAGCGTCTGGCAAGGGCTTTTACTGGCGGTATGGTCGACGCGTCGGCGATATAATTCGCCTCCATCCATCCATGGAGGTCGAGATGCATCGTGCCGTTCCGATGCTGGCATTGCTCGCCACATTTTTATCCGTTGTATTCTCGGGGCCGGCCCAGGCCGCCGAGGCGGATCGTTACTGCCTGCGTGGTCCGCAACTGGGGCTTTCCGGGCAATTGCCAGTTCGCCACACGCTCGCAATGTCTGGCTGCCGCTTCCGGCACGAACGCATATTGCGGCATCAATCCACGCTATGCCGCTCCGCGGCGGCGCTGATCACCCTCAGAGATAAACCGTTCTGCGGTTATCTGCGCGGCAGACGCGTCCAATCAGGAAAGGCACGCTCAGATGCGAAAGCTTGCACTGTTCGTCATTCTGCTCGCGTTCGCGGGAATGTTCCCTTCCAGCGAATCGTATCCTCAGAGCGCGCTTCGGGGCGCGGTCATCGGCGGTGCCGTCGGCGGTCGTCGCGGCGCTGCGATAGGAGCTACGGCCGGAGCGATCGCCGGCGCCCACCGGCGGCATCGGCATTGGCATAGATATTATTGGCGGAACGGCAGTTGCTGGTACCGCTCGAGCAGCGGAAGATCGCACCGCGTGTCGCATCGGTACTGCCGTTAAGTGGAGCGACGGATCGAGAACGGTCATTCAACGAGGGGATTGCAATGTTCTTCGTTCAAGAGGGATTCACGTACCGAAATTTCCTGATGGACATGATTGCGATATTCGCATTCGTCGTCTGGTTCTGGCTGCTCATCGTCATCTATGGCGACCTGTTCAGGCGCCACGACATCTCCGGGTGGGGCAAGGCACTATGGGTGCTCGCGCTGGTTCTGACCTCCTACCTCGGCATCTTTGCGTACCTCATTACGCAAGGGCGAAGCATGGCCGAACGTAACGCCGAGCAAGCTCAGCGGGCGCGCGAGGAGTTGCGGCACATCGTCGGCTTCAGCGTTGCAGACGAGCTTACCAAGCTTGATCAGCTCAGAAAGGCGGGATCCGTAACGGATGACGAGTACAGGCGGCTTCGCACCAGGCTGGTTTCCTAGCCGTCGTTGCGCGCAGCACATTCGGAAGCGATTTTTGAAAAATCCCGTCACCGTCCATCCGGTTCAAATACCGAAAGTCAGCTGCGGCTCCGGATCATCCCCGTCCTGGAGGGCAGACAGCGATACGCCCAACAGCCTGACGCGCTTGGGCAGTGGCATCTCGACTTCGAGCAGGCCGCAGGTCAGCCGCTCCAGATCGTCCCGGCCTGCAACCGGTGTTGGTGCGGACCTGCTGCGTGTGATGATCTCGAAGTCAGCAAATTTGATCTTCAAGGTGACTGTGCGGCCGCGATTGCCGGTCGCCTCGCAATGGCGCCAGACCTTGTCGACGAGAGGCTTGAGCGCGGCGACCAGCGCGTCGAATTCGTCGAGGTCGGCCTGGAACGTGGTCTCCGCGCCGATCGACTTGCGGATCCGGTTGGCCCGCACCGGACGTTCGTCGACACCGCGTGAGATCCAATAGTAATAGGCACCCGCCTTGCCGAAATTCGCGTTCATGAACTCCAGCGTCTGGTTACGCATGTCGCGACCGGTAAATATGCCGAGCGCATTCATCTTTGCGCTGGTCGCCGGGCCAATCCCGTGGAATTTGCCGACAGGCAGCGCCTCGACGAAGGCGGGTCCCATCTCCGGGGAGATCACGAACTGGCCGTTGGGCTTGCGATGATCGGAGGCGAGCTTGGCCAGAAACTTGTTGTAGGAGATGCCCGCCGAAGCGTTGAGCCCCCTCTCGGCCTTGATCTTCTCGCGGATCCGCAGCGCGACGTCGCGCGCCAGCGGAATGCCCTGCAGGTTTTCCGTCACGTCGAGATAGGCCTCGTCGAGCGACAACGGTTCGATGATCGGCGTGTATTCGGCAAAGATGTCGCGGATCTGCCTGGAGATCGCCTTGTAGACCTCGAAGCGCGGCCTGACGAAGATCAGGTCGGGACATTGCCGCTTCGCCGTTACCGACGGCATCGCGGAGCGAACGCCGAACTTGCGGGCCTCGTAACTGGCGGCCGCGACGACGCCGCGTTCGGCGGAGCCTCCGACCGCGACCGGCTTTCCGCGCAGCTCCGGATTGTCGCGCTGCTCCACGGATGCATAGAACGCATCCATGTCGATATGGATGATCTTGCGGACGGGCGAGGTTTCGCCCGTCACCGTGCCGGAATCGCTCATGGAGAGATGATACAATCGTGCAAGGAGAAGCGCGAGGCGATCGATGCTTTTCGCGCCTTACGCAGCCTGGGTCGCGTTTGCCGGCCTGCTCAATGCGGCCATCTGGCGTTTGAATTGAGGCGTTCAGTCTCGACCAGGTTCAAAGAACAGTCTCAGGCTTGTGAGTGGCAAGCATGGGCACGCGATCTAATATGAGGGCGCGGAGGACAACCCATGCAATACAGCTCCGAGCTCATTCGCACGATGCGTCAAGCGCTGGAGACCGTGATGGCGAGCGTACCGGCCCATCAATCGGTCTTCGGTCTGAAAGCGGCCGTGGCCGAATGCATCCTGAAGGCCGCCGCACACGGCCAGACGTCCTACGACGGACTGGTCGCGTCCGCCTCGGACCAGATCCAGGCGATGATCTCGATGCTCAGCTAGGCGCTGGCGTGAAGACGGCGATAAGAATGGCGCACCCGACACGATTCGAACGTGTGACCTTTGCCTTCGGAGGGCAACTCGACCTGTCTGGCGCGCTCGGCTTCTCTGAATTGCTAAGCTCGAAAGTCCCTGAAAACACAGCCGATCAGAACGGATAGGATACGGTGATGCCGTGCGTGAGGTCAAGCGACGTGAGGAATTGGTGTGACAGGTGTGACCGAGATGTGACCGCGAAGCAAGCAACGGTGGCGGTGGGACGGGGGACATTTTCACGGACCAGCCCATTAAATACCCGCGCGAAAAAATTTCCCGTTTCTGGGACGCTGAAGGCCCGATCCGGCATGCCTCCGCGCTCCCCATCACAAACTAATTCCCGCCGACGGCCAGTTCAGTGTCGGTACCCAGGATGGATTCAAGGTCATTGCTGAATTTCAGTGCGGCCTTTTCCCAACTCAGAAGAGGGATCAAGGCGCGTCGCATTTGCTTGGCTTGTGAGAAGGCTTTGGTCGGATCGGATAGTATTGTTTGAGCGCGGGTGGCCCAATCCTTGCAGATGTCTTCTGACTTTCCATCAACATCCGCAACACATGCGTCAGCGGTTGCGGTGCCTATTGCCGCTTGTACATCGGATTCCAACAGAAGCCACGCTAATCCGCTTTCAGATGAAACTATGACGGGAATGCCCGCCGATATTCCTTCAAGAGCCGTTAAGCCAAATCCTTCGCGCTTTGAAGGCATTATGATCGCCGATGCGCTGCGTATATCCCCGGCAACAGTTTCCGCATCTGCCGCGAACGGACGCGGTATCAAGTACTGAATCGCTTCCTTGAAGCCGCCGATAGCAGCTATCTCTTTCTCAAATTTTTCTGGAGCCGGATTGAACCCCCGAACAATCAGTCGGGGTCGGGAAGCGACGGTCCAGCTCCAATTAGTATTCAGGCTGCAAATCATCTGGCAAGCGAGACCAGCGCCCTTTAGCTCTCCGTCCTCCAAGCGAGCCAGAAAGAGACATTGCGGCCTTCGAGGCTTGGAAAGGTCAACTTCGTACTCCAGCAGTCTTCTATCTAGCCCTGGTCGCATTACGACGACCGGTACATCCGAGTTGGGAGTAATCTTGGTAGACATTTCATGGTGAATACGCGGACCAACTCCGACCACTAGTTGAGCGGACAGACATTGGCGGTACTGCACTTCAGCTTTCTCAGCTCCGCGTAGCATCCCATTTTCGCTCCTTGATTTGTATATTTCGATCTCTTCAGGGAGTGTATGGACGAAGTGAACGTTCGGGACGCCATAGAGCCGATGCGCTATGTGTTGCGCTGCCGATCCGGTAATATGATCATGACCAATAACGACTTCGGGAGTGTAGCCAGCAAGCTGTGATGGATGAAAGAGCAGCAGCCGTCCCGTACCTTCAATAGCAGGATCGGATGGGCAGCCTATCAATCGCACTCTTGCTGCTTTCGCGTCATCAATCTCTCTTTGCGCCGGTTCGATAACCAAACAAACGACGCTATGCCCGGCGGCCGCTAAGGCAATGCAAAGTTCGCGGTTGAGAGTGGAAAGGCCACCGTGGGCCGAACTCCATTCTGTCGCCACGGTCATTATTCGGCGGGGTTTGACGGCGACCTCTGTAGTCGGTTTGATAGTAGACAAGTCCAGCGTTTCAGCCGCTCTATCCAATGACGTCAGCAGCGCATCGGGAGGCAAGGTCTCGCTGGCTTCCTGGAAAGCGACCGCGCGTCTAACCGCTTCCTTAGTGCTGCGGACGGTCGGCCCCCGCGGGTCACTTCAAATTCCTCCGGGTGTGGTCAGTCAAATTCCTCCACCCGCGAGGCAGGACAAGGGACTGTTAGTTTGAGTTTGTTTCCCGGGCAAGAGCTTCAGCGGCTTCTTTGAGCCGATAGCTGCGTCCGTCGAACTCAAGCAGATGGCAATGATGCATAAGGCGATCGAGGATCGTCGTGCTCATAGTGTTGTCCCCAAGGTATGCCCCCCAATCCTGCACGACGCGATTGGAGGTGACGATGACGCTGCGGCGCAGTTTGTAACGCTGATGGATCAGGGTCTGCAGCAAAGTGCCGGCGTCGTCGGGGATGGCGCGTGCGAGGAATAGATCGTCCAGCACGAGGAGATCGCAGTCGATGATGGTTCGCAGCCGGACCTCGCGTTGTGCCGGAGAGTTCAGGGCGTAGCGGTGAAAGAAGTCGTCGGTCTCAAGATACTGGACCTTGTGGCTTTGCAGGATCGCCTGATAGGCAATCGCCTTGGCGATGTGCGACTTCCCGGTGCCAGGTTTGCCAACAAGCAGAGCGTTCTCGCCAGCGGCAATGAACGCCAGGGTGTGGAGCTGGAAGCAGGTCTGACGTGGCAGTTTGGGATTGAAGGACCAGTCGAACTCGGCGAGCGTCAGCTTTTCGTCGAGCCCGGATTGCTGGTATCGCCGCTCGATAAGACGGGACTGACGACGGTCCAGTTCATCCTGCAGGATAAGGGAGAAGGTCTCGAGGAAGGGCTGGTTGGCGCCCTGCGCCTGGAGCACGCGCGTCTGCAGCGTGTCGCGGACACCCGACAGGCGCAGCTGTCGTAGGCAACGCTCAATTTCCGGCATGGTCATCATGTGGCTAGGTCTCCAGTTTAAGGTGAGAAGGTGCAGCGGGAGCGCTCGTGGCGCCGGAGTTGGCCGGGGTTGCGCAGGCGACACGAGCGCGGATTGCCGTGGCGTGATCGTCGTGAGCCTCGGCCTGCCGACCATTGTCGTCGGCGTCGCGCCGCACAGCGCGGCTGAAGAGGTCGCCGTATTCCGCGGGGGTACGGATCAGCGGATGATCCTGGGTGAGCGGCGATGCCGGCTGTGGCGTCACTCCAACCTGCTCGATCGCCTGTTCGAACAACCGCTCGACGGTCGCACGCACGTGCTTGTAGCGGTAGATGCGGTTGTCGATGGCGTGCGCGCAGGCCTGCTCGACCAGCCGCGCCGGATACTTCCGGCCCAGCCCGACAATGCCCCACATCGCGCGCTGTCCGGGGCGCCCTTCGGTGTCGAACACCTGCTGGCACAAGGCCCTGGTCTGCGGTCCGATGCGCTCGGCGCTCGCCAGCAGCACGGCGGTTTGCCGCGACGGGTTGAACGGCCGTTCGCTGGTCGGCAGGACGACAGAACCGGGGTGCGCCATCCGGGAATGAACACGCAGCAGCGCACGGGTGTGGCGATCACGGATCTCGATCGTGGTGGTGTAGATGCGCACGACGACCTGGCTGCCGATCGGCGCGGGCCGCGCGGCGTAATAGCTGTTGTCGACGCGTACGGTGGTGTCGTCGCAGACAGTCCGGACGACTTCGGTGAAGATGCGGAAGGGAGCGACAGGCAGCGGCCGCAGGTGCGGCTTCTCTTCCTGGAACATCGCCTCGACCTGACGGCGCGTGCTGCCGTGGATGCGTTTGGAAGCCCAGTTCTCCTCCCAGTGCCTCAAGAACTCGTTTTGCGCCTCCAGCGTCTCGAAGCGCCGTCCGGCCAGCGCAGTGCCCTGGGTATGTTGAATCGCATTCTCGACGCATCCTTTCCGATTTGGATCGGCCACGCGCGCGGGATCGGCGACCACGGCGTAATGAGCCAGCATCGCGCTGTAAATCGGGTTGAGCTGGGGCTCGTACAAATCCGGCTTGAGGACGCCTTCCTTCAGGTTGTCGAGCACGACATAGCTGGGGACCCCGCCAAAATACCGGAACGCCTCTTCGTGGAGCTGCGCCCAGACTTGTTGGCTGGACTTCCAGACTACCCGCCGGAAGCTGCGCCGCGAGTAGCGTAGCGTCATCACGAACAGGCGGGGACGACGGTACCGCCCGCTCTTCGGATCAACCGTCGGCGCGCCCTCGCCATAGTCGACCTGAGCTTCCTCGCCGGGGAGGAACTCAAGACGATCAAACTGCTCAGGATCAGCGTGCCGCAACCGGCGCACAAACCGCTTGACACTCTGGTAGCTGGACGGAAAGCCAAATTGATCAACCAGGTCCTGGTAAATCGCCTGCGCGTTCCGCTTCAGCCGGACCTGTTCTTCGATCCACGTCCGATGCGCTTCGCAAGCCGAACGGGCCAGGCTGCTGGTGACCGTCGCTTCCGATGTCCCAAAAGCCGGTGGTCGGGGTGGAGGAATTTGGCCGTCCGCGCTCACCGAGCCGGTGGTCACTTCCCCGGGGGAATTTGCCTCCGCACCGGCCCGCAGCGCCTGATAACGCCGGATCGTCTTGCGATCGACACCCGTCAGCCGGTGAATCTCGCGCTGGCTGGTGTTGCGATCAAGTAATGTAAGTACGGTGCTTTGCAGATGTCGCTTCAAGACGTTCAACTCCCCGGCCCCTTGCTGGCTAAAGGGGTCGAACATAAACGTCCTGCCTGACCGGCTACTGCTGTTCAGCGGCGCTGACGGCGATCATCAGGTGGGGGAGTTTCAAGTGACCATACCCGGGGGATTTTGACCGACCCACGGGGCGGCATAGGGCGAAACGAAGCCACGACCGCAATTATCTCCGAGGGATCTAGCCGCTTCCAGGTGTTTGCAGCCAACTCTCGCTTTGCATCAATGACCCTCCATTTCAGCCACTCGGCCTCCGGGTTTTGCTTGCCAGCTCCTGCACCGCCGCAACGGCCTCAGCCGTGCCGCGACTGATAAGGTTATTTAGAATGACATTGCGCAGCTGCTCTACGTTATCCTCAAACCGGAGCCATCCCCCGCCCTCTCGTTCTGCCGGGGGAGGAATATGGCGGAAAAGCCAGACGTACAGTTCTGCTAGTTGTGCTTCTGAGAGGTAGCGAACGAATGCAGCCTCACCAAACGAGGTTGTCTCTAAGGTCGCCCTCAGTATCTCTATCGCTAGCTTCTCGTCACGCTCACGCAAATCACAGAAGTATGGCCAAGCTAACGTTGCGTCCCTTTGAATGAGAGACGCCGCTGCTACAATGAACTCCTCGCCTCCAGCAGTTTGGTTGCCCAGTCCAGAATCGGGGTGGGAGAACAAGTCGATAGTTAGCTGCGTAGCCGGGGCATACGATTCTTGTACCAAAAAGCGGATTATCGGTTTGGCCCGGAAGTCGCCCGCCTCCGTCTGGCTCAAGACCTGCCAAAGCAAATTGTTCAACCTCTCGTCGGAGGCTGATGAGAACCACGATAGCACGGTACGAATATCAAACTCCGAGCGTGCCTTCGTGAGCAATCGCCCGATGACAAGCAAGACCTGCCTAGGGGTTAGATCGAAGCATCGCTGAGCGATTCGACTTCGTGCCTCCTGATCCGCACGGTCTTCAGTAAATGAAACCCCGAGTATCGATGTGGCCCACTTCCGCCATGTCCGCTTATCGAGTTGGAGGTACGATGCGTAGTCCTCAGACATCAGCAAACGGAAAGCTCGGTAGCCTGCTGCCGCTGGTCGATGGAACGTAAGCGGAGCTTTTCTCCCATTTGATTGACTGGTTTCGCTTCGGCTTTCGCTCTGCGATCCTTGGCTTGTCAGAGAGCCGAGAGGAGACTGAAGGCGATGGAACAATCGGGGGAGGAAGCCGAAGCTGATGGCTTTGTGGGGAAGCTTACGCGCCGGACGCGTTCTGGAGGCCGGTTATGGTCTGCGGAGATCAAGGGGCGCGCTGTTTTCGAGAGCATGAAGCCCGACGCCCGGGTATGTGATGTCGCACGGCGTTATGGTGTGAAGGCCCAGCAGTTGACGACGTGGCGCAGATTGGCGCGTGCTGGCCGGCTCGCATTGGTCACGGACGACGCGGCGGATTTCGTGTCGATCGAGCTGAGCGATCCAGTGGCGTCAGGCAAGAGCGAGGGGCCCGTCGAGATTACGATTGGCAAGGTTTCGGTCCGCCTGGATGCGGACGTGTCGGCGGTGCGGATCGCGGAGATCGTGACTGCGATCGAGCGCGGCGCATGATCATTCCGGCGCAGGGACTGCGGATTGTGCTTGCTGTGCGTCCTGTTGACTTCCGGTGCGGGCACGACGCGCTGGCCGGTCTTGTGCAAAACACGCTTGGGCTCGATCCGCATTCGGGCCTGATCGTGGTTTTTCGTTCGAAGCGCGCCGACCGGCTGAAGATTTTGCTATGGGACGGCACGGGCCTCGTTTTGGTCTACAAGCGCCTTGGCCGCGATGGTCGTTTCGAGTGGCCGCAGATCAGCGACGGCGTCATGCATCTGACGCGCGTGCAGTTCGAAGCGCTGGCTGAACTGGAAGCGAGTGGGCGAACGGATTGTCGCGACGCCAGCTGCGGCGAACTGACTCAGACCCGCCAACCTGTTTCGCGCGGGGCTTTGGGATGATAGCTTGCGGATGTGCCGCCGTCCCCCATTGATCCCGCCCGTCTTGCAGCGCTGCCCGCCGATTTGCGCGCGCTCTTCCGCGCGCAGGAAGCGATGATTGAAGCCGAGCGTCGTCGCGCAGACGATGAATGCTCGGCGCGCCTTCATGTCGAGAGTGAACTGGCTGCGTCCAAAGAGAGCGTCGAACGCCTCGAACTGCTCGTGAAGGAGTACGAGCGCGCACGTTTCGGTAAACGCTCGGAAAAGTTCAATCCCGATCAGATGCAACTGGTTCTCGAGGACATCGAGATTGCCATCGCCGAAGTCCAGGAACGCCAGGACGATCGTGCGCGCCGCGCCGGCACGGCGCCGTCCAGCCGCCGGACCAGGCGCGCTGCCCGTGCCTTTCCCGCGCACCTGCCGCGCATCGAGCAGGTGATCGAACCCGAGAACCTCGAGTGTCCCTGCGGCTGCGGCCGGATGGTCCAGATCGGCGAGGATCGCTCCCGCCGTCTCGATGTCATGGCCGCCCAGTATCGTGTGATCGAGACGGTGCGACCGCGCTACGCCTGCGCAAAGGGCTGCACCGGTGTTGCTCAGGCGCCGGCGCCCGCCCATCTCGTGGAGGGTGGCATCCCCACCGAGGCGCTGCTGGCGCAGGTGGCGGTCGCCAAGTTCAGCGAGCACATGCCACTCTATCGTCAGTCGCAGGTTCTGGCTCGGCATGGCATCTTCATCGATCGCGCCGTTCTGGCAGACTGGATGGGAACGGTCGCCTTCCACCTCGCGCCGCTGGTCGAGCGCATGAGCGTCGTGATGAAGCAATCGGGCCGCTTGTTCATAGACGAGACCAGGGCGCCTGTGCTCGATCCGGGCCGGGGCCGAACGAAGACCGGCTATCTGTGGGCTGTCCTGCGCGACGATCGCGGCCACGGCGGCGCTGATCCACCAATCGTGGTCTACCACTACGCGCCAGGACGCGGTGGTGACCATGCTGAGCGCATCCTCGAGGGCTTCGACGGCATCCTTCAGGTCGACGGATACCAGGGCTATCATCGGCTCGCACGGCCCAAGCGCAAAGGCGGCGTGCCGCTGCGGCTGGCCGCATGTTGGTCCCACTCAAGGCGCAAGATCATCGCAGCGACTCCGAAAGCCGGCTCACCCATCGCCGAAGCCGTTCTCGCGCGCATCGCCGCACTCTATGCGATCGAGAAGGAGATCCGTGGCGCCGACGCCCCGGCTCGGCAAACGACCCGTAACGAGCGATCACGGCCGCTCGTCGCTGAACTCGAGAGGTTTCTGCGCGAGCAAGCCGCTCGCCTGTCGCCGGGCAGCGAGATGGGCAAGGCGATCGCCTATCTCCTGAACCATTGGGATGGCCTCACCTTGTTTCTCGACGATGGTTGCGTTGAGATGGACACCAATCCCGTCGAAAATCAAATCAGGCCGCTGACTCTGACGCGTAAAAATAGTTTATTTGCTGGTCACGACGAAGGTGGTCGTTCATGGGCGCGCATAGCTTCGCTCATCGCCACCTGCAAAATCAACAGCGTGGAGCCCTACGTCTGGATGAAAGCGACGCTCAAAGCGATCGCAACCGGTCACCCGCAGTCCCGGATCGACGAGCTCCTGCCCTGGTCGTTCGGCCGCACCTCGTAATTCTCCGTCGTTGCCGCCTCCATACCCCCCGCCAACGATTTGCAAACACGTTGATCAACAGACTGCAATCCCCACGCCAAACCTTTGCGAATGGGACGCGAACGTCGCTTACGATGGAACGTTTGGGTTCCGATCCAATGTTTTGATCGAACGAAATTTTCATCCAAGTAGCGCCGAGCGGACGAGACGACGCTTTTGCGAGACTCTTCGGATAGCGACAGCCACCCTCGCGATTTTTTGAGGTCCGATTGGAACTCGGCCGCTGGATCAAGGCGGCCATTCTGATTCGCGAACAGAATCATGTTCAGTCGCCACCAATCAAAGCTGCCATTAGTGTCGATCTTCGCTAGCTCTTGCTCCGCGAGTGCGACGGCATTGACTTTCTCCCGCAAACCTTCTTCGGCGGCACGCGCTTTCTTTCGTTCAAGGTCGTCCCGTTGCCATCGTGCGGCAGCAGAAGACAGCTCGACACTGTGCGCCTGTGCTAAGAGCTGCTCCACTGCGCTCCTTACGTCCTTCTCGCGAAGATGCCCCAGTTCATAAACCTTGACCTGCTCGGCGTCCCAGATTCCCCGCAGCTCGGCTTCGAGAGTATGAGGCCATTCCGCCGACCGGCAGCTAATTCGTAAGCGCAGAGCATTAAGTTGGTTACCGTCACCCGCCAGCTGCCTAACGAGGTCCGGGATAGACTTCTCGATTTGGCTCAGTTGGGCCAAGGCCTCGTCAAGGCCATCCAGGTATATGTTCCAAACCTTGTTGTCTTGCTGCCAAGCAACGTGATGCTTACTTCCGATCAGCCTAGATTGAAGCTCTGAGGGGCCGGTAAGTCGAGCTAGTACCCGGAATCAGAGCTGAGTGATACGGCGGCCTTTGAAACGGCGTTGACGGACCTTTTTCTTGGTCCAGACGAAGGGCTCGGCTCTGTCGTTGTATGCGTTGACGTAGGCATCGATGTGTTCCTGAAGCTGCTTGAGGCTCGTGAAGGAGGTGCCGCTGAGCGACTGCCCCTGCAAGATGGAAAACCATACTTCGACCTGATTGAGCCATGACGCACTTGTCGGCGTGAAATGAAATTGCACGTTGGGGTGGGCCTTGAGCCAGTCCTCGTTCTTTTTATGGGTGTTGAGGTTGTCGAGGATGACGTGAAGCTTGCGGTTCGGAAAAGCCGCGGTGACGCTGTTCATGAAATCGAGAAACTCGACGCGGCGCCGGCGTTTTGAATGGGTCGCGATGATCTTTCCGGTGGCGACTTCGAGCGCCGCAAACAATGTTGTGGTGCCATGCCGCTTGTAATCGTGGCTTTGGCCGGTCAAGGCGCGGCCATTGGGCAACTTCAGATAACCCTGCGCTCGCTCCAAAGCCTGGATCGAGGGCTTCTCGTCCACGCACAGCACAATAGGCCGACAACATCGGCGGCTTTGGCCGTAAAGTTCGGGTCGTTGCTCTCGCACCAGGACTTGCGAGCCACCAGGTCAATCTTGTGGCTGCGCAGGAACCGCCAGACATATTGGACATCGACATCGCCCAGCGCCTCGGCCAGCAGGGGGCCGGTCCAGCGCGCAAACCCTTGCGGTGGCGGCTTATCCAGCAGCTTCAGAATCCGCTTGTCGGTCGTCTTCGTATAGATCGGCTGCTTGCCAGGCCGCGGCTTGTCTTGCAGCCCTTCAAGGCCATGGTCGGCATAGCGATGCCGCCAAAGGCTGACAATCCGCGGCTGGACCCCAACTTCCTTGGCGATCGACCGGGTGCTGCGCCCATCCGCCGCCAACAGAACTATCCGCGCCCGCTTCAAATCGCGCTGCAACGTCACCGGTGAGCGACAGCACGCCTCAAGCATGGCCTTCGCCGGCGGCGCGACATAGTTGCGATCTTTCCTCGAAAGGTGGACTTCTCTTGCTTCGGGTATCATCCCGACCTTGAATCACGACTCACGTTCCAAGAAAAGTGGGTACTAGTACCCGGAATCAGAGCTGAGTGATACGGCGGCCTTTGAAGCGGCGTGACGGACCTTTTTCTTGGTCCAGACGAAGGGCTCGGCTTTGTCGTTGTACGCGTTGACGTAGGCGTCGATGTGTTCCTGAAGCTGCTTGAGGCTGTAAAGGAGATGCCGCTAAGCGACTGCCCCTGCAGGATCGAAAACCATACCTCGACCTGATTGAGCCAGGACGCACTTGTCGGCGTGAAATGAAATTGCACGTTGGGGTGGGCCTTAAGCCAGTCCTCGTTCTTCTTGTGGGTGTTGAGGTTGTCGAGGATGACGTGAAGCTGGCGGTTCGGAAAGGCCGCGGTGAGGCTGTCCATGAAATCGAGAAACTCGACGCGGCGACGGCGTTTTGAATGGGTCGCGATGATCTTTCCGGTGGCGACTTCGAGCGCCGCAAACAATGTTGTGGTGCCATGCCGCTTGTAATCGTGGCTTTGGCCGGTCAAGGCGCGGCCATTGGGCAACTTCAGATAACCCTGCGCTCGCTCCAAAGCCTGGATCGAGGGCTTCTCGTCCACGCACAGCACAATGGCCTTCGCCGGCGGCGCGACATAGAGGCCGACAACATCGGCGGCTTTGGCCGTAAAGTTCGGGTCGTTGCTCTCGCACCAGGACTTGCGAGCCACCAGGTCAATCTTGTGGCTGCGCAGGAACCGCCAGACATATTGGACATCGACATCGCCCAGCGCCTCGGCCAGCAGGGGGCCGGTCCAGCGCGCAAACCCTTGCGGTGGCGGCTTATCCAGCAGCTTCAGAATCCGCTTGTCGGTCGTCTTCGTATAGATCGGCTGCTTGCCAGGCCGCGGCTTGTCTTGCAGCCCTTCAAGGCCATGGTCGGCATAGCGATGCCGCCAAAGGCTGACAATCCGCGGCTGGACCCCAACTTCCTTGGCGATCGACCGGGTGCTGCGCCCATCCGCCGCCAACAGAACTATCCGCGCCCGCTTCAAATCGCGCTGCAACGTCACCGGTGAGCGACAGCACGCCTCAAGCACCTTGCGATCTTTCCTCGAAAGGTGGACTTCTCTTGCTTCGGGTATCATCCCGACCTTGAATCACGACTCACGTTCCAAGAAAAGTGGGTACTAGGGTAATAAAGTCGACAAGCTCGTCAGCCTGCTTTGCAGTATCTGCCGCCGCTTCTAGCTCGCTTGTCTTGCCCATGCCCGGTATCCCAAGCAGGATGAGACACGGGACTTCGGCCAAAGCGTGCAGCTCTACGCCCCTTGCATCAAGGTATGGACCCATCCGGCTTTCCGAATCCGGCAGGTATCCGTCCATCAATGAGACCTGACTTCCCGTGGGAAACCAGAAACGTTTCCAGCGAAATGGTGTATCCGGCATGGGGCTTCTGGCCTTCACAAAATGACGTCACTAAAGATAGATGAGTTGATAATACCAGTTCAATCAACTGATGCGAGAGGCGATCGCTGCGGGGTGCGAGCGCCGGCAAGTGGATTTTGGAATGCAGTGTAGCCCCATTCGCGGCGTGCCATCTCAAAGACGGAGCGCAGCAACCCCAGCTCCCGTATTACCGTGCCTGGCTGCACCTGCTTCAAGCGCGTGTCGCGATAACGGCTAAAGGTAGCTGCATCGATCCTTGCAAGTGGCAGTGCGCTCCATCGGTGACGAAGGAACACTTCGATCCGTTTTCGCTCCGGGACGATGCCGCGCTTCTCGCTCGTGACATTGTCGCGATAACGCGTGAGAAGTTGCGCAACAGTGATCGTATTGAGCGATCGCACGTCGTTAGGGATCAACGTCCGGTCTAGTTCGGCTTCGGTCTGCCGTGCCCAGCGTTGTGCGTCAGACTTGGATTGGAACGACTTGGCTTGTGGCGCGTGTCCGTAGCGCCGTACTTGGACCTGCCACTTGCCGTTTCTGAACCGTAGGCTTGCCATGCAAAAAGCTCCTCTCGTGTGACCAGCTTGTGACCGGCCGGTTCGAGGAGCTTTTGAGGAGCTACCACCAACGCTCTAAAACGTTGGTAGATCAAGAGAAACGCTGGCGCACCCGACACGATTCGAACGTGTGACCTTTGCCTTCGGAGGGCAACGCTCTATCCAGCTGAGCTACGGGTGCAGTGGGCCTCATTTAGCCGATTGGCGAGGGGTGGGCAACCGCTTCCGCCGTGTTCGGCCACGTTGATTTGCGGGCAATGCGGCCAGGAACCGGCAGGCTGTCGCAGCCAAGCCGTATTGCCGCATAAAGCGCCTGGTCGGCCAGGCCCAGCAGCCGGTCGGGGGTGCCGTCGGCCTCGCCGGGAATGTGGCTGGCGACGCCGACGCTGAGTGTGACGTGGTCGCCGGCTTCCTGGCGCTATGGGCGATCCGCAAGGCCATGACGGCGATGCGGATCTCGCCATCTCAGGCCACCGCCGCCACCGGAACGGCGTGGCTCGGGCCGAACAGCTTTCGCACCTCGCTGGCGGGCTTCGGCGCGCTGAACAGATAGCCCTGCATCTCGGTGCAGCCGAGCGCGCGCAGCAGCTCGCGCTGGGCCTCGGTCTCGACGCCCTCGGCGACCGTGGTCATGTGGCTCGCGGCGGCGATGTTCACCACCGCCTGCACGATCACGGGCGCGCCGCTCGTCTCCGCGATGTCGGCGACGAAGCAGCGGTCGATCTTGATCTTGTCGAACGGGAAGCGCTTCAGATAGCTCAACGAGGAGTAGCCCGTGCCGAAATCGTCGAGCGCGATCCGCACGCCGATCGCGCGAAGCTGGTGCAGGATCGCGAGCGCCGCCTCGTCGTCGCGGATCAGCACGGCCTCGGTGATTTCGAGCTCGAGCCGGCGCGGATCGAGTCCGGAGGCGGCGAGCGCGCCGGCGATCCTGAGCGCCAGCGTGTCGCATTTGAGCTGCACCGGCGAGACGTTGACCGCAACCCGCACATGCGCCGGCCAGGTCGCGGCTTCGTTGCAGGCCATGCGCAGCACCCAGTCGCCGAGCTCGTTGATCAGGCCGGTATCCTCGGCGATCGGAATGAACTCCGCCGGCGAGATTCCGCCGCGTTCGGGATGGCGCCAGCGCAGCAGCGCCTCGCAGCCGGAGACCTCGCCCGAGCGCAGATCGACCAGCGGCTGATAGTGGATCTCGAAGCCGCCGTTCACCAGGGCCTGACGCAGATCCTGCTCCATGGTCAGGCGCGCCTTGGCGCACGCGTCCATTTCCGGCTCGAAGAAGCGGTGGGTGCGGCGTCCCTCGGCCTTGGCGCCGTACATCGCGAGGTCGGCGTTCTTGATGAGTTGGTCGAGATCGTTGCCGTCCTGCGGCGCCAGCGCGATGCCGATGCTGGCGTCGGTGGAGAGCTGGTGGCCGAGACAGTGATAGGGCTGCCGGATCGCCTCGTAAATCCGCGTCACGAAGGACAGCACGTCGGCACGGGACTGGATTCCGGTCTGGATCACCGCGAACTCGTCGCCGCCGAGCCGCGCGATCAGGTCGCTCTTCTTGAGGCAGCCACGGAGGCGGGTGGCGATCGCCTTCAACAGCTCGTCGCCGACGTGATGGCCGAGCGAATCGTTGATGCCCTTGAATTCGTCGACGTCGATGTAGAGCAGCGCGAACTGCCCGCCGTCGGCGACCTTCGCCAGCTCGCGTTCGATCTGCTCGCGGAACAACGTACGATTCGGCAGGTCGGTCAACGCATCGTAGTGCGCCATATGCGCGATCTTCTCGTGGGCGCGCCGCCGCTCGGTGACGTCCTCGACAACATTGATGATGTAGCGCGGCTCGCCGGACTTGTCGCGAATGCCGATCCGGGTCGAGGTGATGTAGCGCCGTCCGATGGTCGGGGTGCTCCAGATGTGCTCATCCAGAAATAGTCCGTCCGGCGATTGCAGCAGCTTGTCGTCGTCCCGGGTGATGATCTCGGCGGCGTCCGTCGGATAAAGGTCGAACGCGGTCTTGCCGACGATCGTCTCGGGGGCGGTGACGAGTTGCTCCTCGGCCACCTCGTTGGCCAGGAGGTAGCGCCGCGTGTGGGCGTCCTTCACGGTGATGCGCGAGGGAATATGGTCGATGATCTCGCGCAGGAAGGTGTGGTTGCGATCGCGCTCCTGTTCCAGGTTGCGGCGCTCGGTGATGTCTTCGATCGTGGCGACCCATCCGCCCTGCGCGAGCGGGGTGTTGATGACCTGGAAGGCGCGGCCGTTGGCGATCTGATGGGTTCTCGTGGAGACCGTGCCTTCGGCGACGGTCCTCATGACGTCGTCGCAAAATTCCTCGACGTCGCCGTCGAACGCGTCACGTTCCTTGCGATGGTACATCGCCTCGCGGATGTGACAGCCGGGCTTGATGACGTCGTGGGAGAGGCCGAACATGTCGGCGTAGCGGCGGTTGCAGGTGACGATGTATCCGGCGGCGTCGTACAGGATCAGCCCTTGCGACATGTTGTTCAAGGCCGTGTCGAGCCGCAGCCGCTCCGCTTCGATTCCCTCCTGGGCTTCGCGGTTCTGCCGGTTGATCTGGCGGATGATCAGAAAGAGGATCAGCGCGATCACCACGGCCGAAAGCGCGGCCGTCGTGACCATGAAGCCGGTCTGCTGCCGCCAGTCGGCAAGCGCCGCCGCCGTGGTGTTGGTGGCAACGATGACCAGCGGGAAATGGTTCAGCGACGCGGCTGAGCCAAGCCGCTCCTCGCCGTCGACCGGGCTCCTGACGCGAAGCGTTTGATGGCCGCCCTCGGTCAGCACCTTGTGCATCAGCGGCGCGGTCTTGAAGCTCCTGCCGATCAGCTCCTCGACATGCGGATAGCGCGCCAGCATCTTGCCTTCGCGATCGAACAGCGAGATCGCCGTGCCTTCGGCGAGCGCCACGGATGCGAAATAGTTCTGGTAGCTGTCCGGATCGATCCGCCGGACCATCGCACCGACGAAGGTGCCGTCCGGCAGGCTCAGCCGGCGTGCGACGACCGTGGTCCATTTGCCGATGATGAAGCTGCGGACGGACTCCAGCAGCACCGGTTCGGCCATCGGGTCCGATTTGAAGGTCTGGAAGTAGGCGCGCGAGGAGATGTTGATCTTCGGCAACGGCTGGGCCCGCGACCAGTTGATCAGTTCGCCGTCGGCATCGTAGATCGCGATGTCTCCGAGATAGGAGACCGAGCTGACCTTGCTGCGCAGCATCTGGTTTGTGGCAGGTCCGTACATGCGCTCGCGGAACATCCCGGGCGAGGCGATGCCCGGCAGGTTCATCTGCCCGATCAGATCGGCGGCGACGACGTCGGAATCCTCGAATTGCTGATCGAAATGCCGCGCGATCAGCTGCACTGTGTTTTCCAGCTCGCGCTCGCGGTTGGTGAGGGTTCGCTCGCGGAATTCGCCGACGGCCATGGCGGTCACGGCGAAGATCCCCGCGACCAGCAACACGCCGCACAGGGTCAGCCACAGGACAGGACCACGCCGCGCCAAGGCCGCCCAGCCGTTCTTTGCGGCTAAGGACATTCCGGCTGCCACCGTGGAAAAGACCTGGCGCATTCCCCCTCCCTGGAGGAACATGAATACACCGCACAAATGGCCCAAACCTTAGGAAAGCCGGTTACCTGAGCATTAATGCGGTTGCACGGCCAGGCCGCATGCAGCTGGGCGGGAATCGCTCCGCGGTTGCGCGATGCGCGTAACAATCGCTGCGCTGCATCACTAACGGCAGCTTAATGCGAGGCGCCCGCGCTCTTGTCACCGCCGCCACTGCGCAGCCGTCCGACCACGCCGGTCGGGAAGAAATAGACGCTGGCAATGAACAGCAGCCCGAGCCACAGCAGCCAGCGGTCGGGATGCAGAAGTCCCGGCAGCAGCGGCAAGCCGGCTTCCGACGCCGCCTTGGAGGCGACGCCCATCAGCGACTGGAGATAGTTCTGCGCGAGGATGAAGATGGTGGCGCCGATGATCGCGCCGTAGATCGTGCCCATGCCGCCGATCACCACCATCAGCAGGATGTCGAGCATGATCGAGAAGCTGAGCGAGGTGTCAGGGCCGGCGTAGCGCAGCCACAATGCGTTCAGGATGCCGGCGCTGGCGGCGACGAGGGCCGCGAGGCAGTTGGCGTAGGTCAGGTGGAACACGGTGCGGAAGCCGAGCGCCTCGGCGCGAAAACGGTTCTCGCGGATCGCCTGCAGCACACGGCCGAACGGCGAGTTCACCACGCGCAGCAATGCGAGGATCATCAGGGCCGAGATGGCGAGCACGAGGTAATAGGTGAGAATGCGGCCGTTGACCTCGAAGCCGAACAGGTTTCTGGAGATCAGCACCGTGCCGGGGCGCAGCAGTTCGGGCAGCTGGAAGCTGCGGCCATCCTCGCCGCCGGTCAGCCAGGACAGCTGCGAGGCCAGCACCTGGAAGGCGGAGGCGACCGCCAGCGTGATCATGGCAAAGAAGATCGCTGCGACCCGCAGCGAAAACAGTCCGATCGCGAGCGCGAGCAGGGCCGCCAGCGGCAGGCCGACGACGATGCCGGTTGCGACCGCGGCCCAGTTCGGACCCATCCCGTACAGCGCGATCGCGATCGCGTAGCTGCCGATGCCGTAGAACATGGTGTGGGCGAACGACACCGAGCCGGTATAGCCGAGCAGCAGGTCGTAGGAGGCGACCAGCGCGGCGAAGACGCAGATCTTGGCCGCAACGTTCAGCGCCTTGGCACCGGGAAACAGGAACGGCGTCGCCGCAAGCGCCAGGATGATGAGGACGAGGACGAGCGTGAGAACGCGGCTGCGCGGCGGATCGCCTGAGAGGATCATCATCGGCTGGTCACCGCATAGAGGCCGCGCGGCCGCCACATCAGAATGGCGACCATCAGCAGGATGTTGGAGACGAGGGCGAGTTTCGGCACCAGGAAGCCGCCGTAATTGGCGACCATCGCCACCAGGATCGCGCCGATGAAGCAGCCGCCGATCGACCCGAGCCCGCCGATGATGACGACGATGAAGATCAGCACGGTGAGGTCGTCGCTCATGGAGGCGTGGACCTGCTCGCGATAGAGCGCCCACATCACCCCGCCGAGGCCTGCGAGCGCGGAGCCCGTCATGAACACGCCGAGGAACAGGCGGCGGATGCGATAGCCGAGCGCCTCGACCATCTCGCGGTTCTCGACCCCGGCGCGGATCAGCAGGCCGAGCTTGGTGCGGTTGAGCACGAGCTGGATCGCGATGAAGACGGCAAGGCCGATCAGCGTCGCCAGCACGCGGTATTTGGCGATCGCGACGTCGCCGAGGATGAAGGAGCCGCGCAGCGAGGTGGGCAGCGGCATCGGGATGATCTGCGGCCCCCACAGCGCATAGAGCGTCTGCTCGGCGACGATCAGGCCGCCGGTCGTCATCAGGATCTGCTTCAGATGCTGGCCGTAGACCGGCAGGATCAGCACGCGCTCGACGACCAGGCCGAGCGCGCCGGACACCGCCATCGACAGCAGCGCAGCCGGCGCCAGCACCGCGAGGTTCATCCAGAGCGAATCGGCCTGAATGGACGCCGCAAACGGTGCCAGCACCAGGGTTGCGACATAGGCGCCGACGGCGATGAAGGCGCCATGACCGAAATTGAGCACGTCCATCAGGCCGAACACCAGCGTCAGCCCGGAGGCCATGATGAAGATCATCATGCCCATGGCGAGGCTCGCGGCGGTCAGCGTCAGCCAGGTGCTGGGCGAGCCGACCAGCGGGATCACCAGGAGGGCGAGCGCGATCGGCAGCAGGATCGGCGCGATGTCGCGCTTCGGCTTCGGCAGCGGATCGTTTGCGGCAAGTTCTGTCACTGATGCGCCTCCAGGCTCAGGCCGAGCAGCCGCTCCTGCAGCGGCACGTCGGCGGCGAGCGCCGCCATCTCGCCGCGATGAACGATGGTGCCGTTGTCCATGACCAGCACGTTGTCGCCGAGCTCGCGCGCGGCAAAGAAGTTCTGCTCGACCAGGAGAATGGTGGCGCCCTTGCGCTTGATCTCCTTCAGGCACTCGATCAGCGCCATGACGATGGCGGGCGCCAGCCCCTTGGTCGGCTCGTCGATCAGCAGCAGCTTTCGTGGCTCGATAATGGCGCGCGCGATCGACAACATCTGCTTCTGTCCGCCCGAGAGACTTCCCGCGCGCGACAGCCAGAACCGGCGCAACGCCGGGAAGAAGCCGAAGATCCAGTCGAGCTGGGCGTCGTCGAGCGGCCCGTCGCGGGCCGCCAGCACGAGGTTCTCCTTCACCGTGAGATCGGAGAACACCGCCATGCTTTCGGGCACGTAGCCGACGCCGAGCCGGGCGATGTCGGGCGTGGCGCGGCTCTCGATGCGCATCCCGGCGAGGCTGATCTCGCCCTTCGAGGCCTGCCACAGGCCCATGATGGTGCGCAGCGTCGTGGTCTTGCCGGCGCCGTTGCGGCCGAGCAGCATCGTGGTCTGTCCTTGCGGG
This sequence comes from Bradyrhizobium sp. YCK136, assembly GCF_044570075.1. Lineage (NCBI taxonomy): Bacteria > Pseudomonadati > Pseudomonadota > Alphaproteobacteria > Hyphomicrobiales > Nitrobacteraceae > Bradyrhizobium > Bradyrhizobium sp. YCK136. The sequence continues at coordinate 9,538,202 of NZ_CP172424.1, read as the reverse complement.
ACGACGAGATCGATGCCCTGGAGGATGTGATAGCGGCCGATATGGGTGTGCACGCCGGAGAGTTTCAACAGCTCGGTCATGCGGCGCTCTTCGGTGCGATGCCGAGATAGGCCTCCTGCACGATCGGCGAGGCGATCACTTCGGCAGGTACGCCGTCGGCGACGAGCTGGCCGTTATGCAGCACGATGATGCGGTCGGCCAGCGAGCGCACCACGTCCATCTTGTGCTCGACCAGCAGAATGATCTTGCTCCTGTCCTGCTTGAGCTGCGCGATCAGGTTGAGCACCACAGGCACCTCGTCGATGCTCATGCCGGCGGTCGGCTCGTCGAACATGAACACCTTCGGCTCCAGCGCGATCATCAGCGCCACCTCCAGCTTGCGCTGGTCGCCATGCGACAGCGCGGTCGCGGCGACGCCGCGGCGGCCACCGAGCGCGACCTGGTCCAGGATGGCGTCGGCGCGCGCGATCAGGTCGCGGCGGACCATCCACGGCCGCAGCATGTCGTAATGGGTGCCGTTCGCCGCCTGTACCGCGAGGCGGACGTTCTCTTCCACGGTGAGGTTCGGAAACAGGTTGGTGAGCTGGAAGGCGCGTCCGAGGCCCGCGCGGGTGCGCAGCGGCGCGGAATGCTGGGTGATGTCGGTGCCGTTGAACAGGATGCTGCCACTCGATGCGCGTAGCTGGCCCGAGATCAGGTTGAAATAGGTGGTCTTGCCGGCGCCGTTCGGCCCGACGATGGCGGTGAGCTCGCCGGGGCGGAACGTGCAGGAGACGTTGTTGACCGCGACGTGGCCGCCGAAGCGGATGGTGAGGTCGCGGGTTTCGAGAGAGAGCGTCATTCGATGTTTCGACCGAGTTTGGCGAATAAAATGGAGATGTATCCGCGATCACGCTGCGCTCCCTCCCCCGCTTGCGGGGGAGGGTTGGGGAGAGGGTGTCTCAGCAATCGAGAACCCCCGAGCGAGAAGAGCCCCCACCCGGCCTCCCCCGCAAGCGGGGGAGGTGAAGCAAGAAAGCTCAGCGCTTGTTGCGGACGGGAACGTCCATGTCCTCGATCTTCAGCTCGCGCACCGGCTCGAGCACGGCCCAGGCGACGTTCGGATCGACCTTGACCTTGAAGTGATACATGCTCTGGAGCGCCTGATGGTCGTCTTTCCGGAACACCATCTTGCCCTTCGGCGTGTCGAACTCCAGGCCTTCCATCGCGGTGATCAGCTTCTCGGTGTCGGTCGACTTCGCCTTGGTGACGGCGGCGACGACGGACATCGCGGCGGCGAAGCCGCCCGCGGTGAAGAAGTCCGGCGGCGCGTTGAAGCGCTTCTGGTGCTCGGCGACCAGCCAGTCGTTCACCGGGTTCTTCGGGATCTCGTAGAAGTAATAGGTGGCGCCTTCCATGCCGGGCAGGCCCTTGTAGGCGGCGAGCGCCGGCAGGATGTTGCCACCGGTGGAGAGCTCGATGCCGTAGCGCTTCGGATCCATGTCCTGGAGCTTGGCCAGCGGATTGCCGGCGCCGGCCCAGATCACCCAGATCACCTTGCGGCCCGGCTTGTCCTTCAGCGCGTCGAACAGGCGCTGGCCGACCGCGGTGAAGTCGGTGGTCGAGGTCGGGGCATATTCTTCGGCGGCGAGCGTCGCGCCGGTCTTGGCAAGCGCCTCCTTGAAGGCGGCGACGCCGTCGCGGCCGAAGGCATAGTCCTGCGCCAGCGTTGCGACGGTGACGCCCTGCTTGCCGATCGCGACCGCATTCGAGATCGCGTCCTGCGAGGAGTTGCGCGCGGTGCGGAAGATGTAGCGATTCCACTTCTCGCCGGTAATCTGGTCCGCGACCGCCGGCTCGACGATCAAGATCTTCTTGTTCTCCTCGGCGACCGGGAGAATGGCAAGCGCTGCGGCCGACGATGTCGTGCCGATCGCGATATCAGCCTTGTCGTCCTGATAGGCTTCCGCGAGCGCTGCCTTGGAGAGATCGGGCTTGCCCTGGTCGTCCTTGGTGATGACGACGATCTTGCGGCCGTCGAGCGTCATGGTGCCCTTGGTGGCGTACTCAAAACCCATCTGCAGGCCGGTCTCGGTCTGCTTGGCGTAGGCCTCGAGCGGACCGGTCTTGCCGTAGATCAGCGCGACCTTGAGGTCGTCGGCCCGTGCGGAGGTGCCCGCGGCGAGGGCGAGGATGGTTGTTGTTATGATGAGTGATCGACGCACGATGGTCCCTCCTGATTCAAAGTTTCTCGGTAACAGCGAGTTGCACAACGTTACGAACATTGCAATTCATCCTTCCGGCGGACTGCGCCGGCACATGAGCATGCATCATTTTTAGGCCTGCCGTGTCACGCGCGTGTCGCCTGATGCGGCGGGGCTGCCGGCAGACTCGATCTGCCGCCAGTCCGACTGTGCCTCTTCCGCGCTCTCGAAGATGTGCGGCGCGACGCCGCGCTTCTCCAGGGCTTCGCCGAGCTTGATGCGCAGGAAGCCGGACGTGGTGTAGCGCGACACGCCGGAATAGAAGCGGTCGACGAGGCTGCGCACCATGGCCGAATAGTCGTCCATCAGCTCCGGCAGGATCGAGAAGTTGTCGTAGTTGACGATGGCGTAGACCCGGCGGCCGAGCGGGGCGAGCTTCGCCTCGACGAGGGCCGCGATCGCATCGATCTCGGCCTTACTGCGCAGCGGATAGCGTTCCAGGTTGACGAAGAACAGGTTCTGCTGCTCGTCGAGCGTGAAGCGCTGGTCGAGCGGAATGGTCAGCAGTCGCTCGCGCAGGTCCATGGGGCCGTCGCGGAAGATGCGGGTGTCCATCAGGATAGGGTCGCGCGGGATCAATGGCTTGAAATCCATCAGGCGCAGGATGTCGCGCTCGATGTCGATGCCGGGCGCTATTTCCATGAGTTCGAGCCCGTCGGGCCGCAACGCGAAGACGCAGCGCTCGGTGACATAGAGCACGCGCTGCCCCCGCGCCGCCGCGAAGGGACCGCTGAAGGTGACGTGCTCGACGCTGTCGACGAATTTACGAGACCTCGCCTCGTCGAGGATGGCGAGCTTTCCGTCGTTCACCGCAATGCGCTGCTTGCCGGCGCCGAACGTGCCGACGAAGACGACCTCCTTGGCGTTCTGGCTGATGTTGATGAAGCCGCCGGCGCCCGCGAGCTTCGGCCCGAACTTGCTGACGTTGAGGTTGCCGGCGCGGTCGACCTGGGCGAGCCCGAGGAAGGCGGCATCCAGGCCGCCACCGTCGTAGAAGTCGAATTGATACGGCTGATCGATCACCGCCTGGGTGTTGATCGCCGCGCCGAAATCGATCCCGCTCGCCGGGATGCCGCCGATCACGCCGGGCTCCGCCGTCAGCGTGATGAGATCGATGATCCGCTCTTCATTTGCGACCGAAGCGATCCCTTCGGGCATGCCGATGCCGAGATTGACCACGCTGTTGGCCTTGAGCTCGAGCGCGGCGCGCCGGGCGATGATCTTGCGCTCGCTGACCGGCATCACGGGCAGGGAGGCGGCGCGGACCCGGATCTCGCTCGAGAAGGCCGCATTGTATTGCGTGCCGAAGGTCTGCCAGTGGTTCTCAGGTCTCGCCACGACGACGCAATCGACGAGGATGCCGGGAATCTTGACCTGGCGCGGATTGAGGCTGCCGCTCTCGGCAACGCGCTCGACCTGGGCGATGACGATGCCGCCGGAATTATGCGCCGCCATGGCGATCGCGAGCGCCTCCAGCGTCAGCGCCTCCTTCTCCATGGTGAGATTGCCGTCGGGATCGCCCGTCGTGGCGCGGATGATCCCGACTTGAATCGGAAACGTCCTGTAGAGCAGGCATTCTTCGCCGCCGATCTTGATCAGCTCCACCATGTCCTCGGTGGTGCGCGCATTCAGCTTGCCGCCGCCATTGCGGGGGTCGACGAAGGTGCCCATGCCGACGCGGGTGATGTGGCCGGGCCGGCGCGCGGCGATGTCGCGGAACAGATGCGTGATGACGCCCTGCGGCAGGTTATAGGCCTCGATCTGATTGGCGATCGCAAGCTGCTGGAGCTTCGGGGCAAGGCCCCAGTGCCCGCCGATCACGCGCCGGACCAGGCCTTCATGCGCGAAATGATTGAGGCCGCGATGCTTGCCGTCGCCCTGGCCGGCCGCGTAGACGAGCGTCAGATTGCGCGGCTTGCCCTGCGTGTAGGGCGCATCGCCCTCGTGTGAGAGATAGAGCTCCTCCAGTGCGATCGCGATCTCCTCGGCAAAGCCGATGCCGACGAAACCGCCGGTCGCGACGGTGTCGCCGTCGCGGATCAGCATGACCGCTTCGGCCGCCGTGACGACCTTGCCTTTCTCGGAATTGCGCAGATAGGGCAGAGCTGGATGATGGCTCACGGCGTTCCTCCCGATCCCTGGACGGTATGCCGTCGTTGCTGTGCGTCGATCCTAGCGCGGGGAGCAGGCCCGGAACAGGCTGCTCCTCGCGACAAGAGGTATCGTCAGGACGTTCAGGACTGCACTATCTTGCGTGTTTCGGTGGCGAAATAGACCGACACGACGGTGATGATCGCCAGCGCGATCATGTAGAGCGAGATCGGCCAGGTCGCCGGCGCGTACGCCGTCATCAATCCCGTCGCGATCAGCGGCGACAATGCGCCGGCGAAGATCGAGGCGAGGTTGTAGCCGAGCGAGACGCCGCTATAGCGCACCTTGGTGCCGAACAGCTCCGACAGGAAGCTCGCCTGCGGGCCGTACATCGCGGCGTGACCGACGGCGAGGCCGAGCACGATCGCGATCCAGGCATATTGCGGGTTCTTGGTCGAAAGCAGCATGAACAGCGGGAACGACATCAGCGCCGAGAACACCGCGCCGAAGATGTAGATCGGCCGCCGCCCGAGCCGGTCGGAGAGCGCGCCGAAGGCGGGAATGGTGAAGGTCTCGATCGCCGCGCCGATCAGCACGCCGTTGAGCATGTCCTGCTTGTTCATGCCGAGCGATTGCGTCGCATAGGCGAGCACGAAGGTCGCGTAGATGTAGAAGAAGCCGTTTTCGGCAAAGCGCGCGCCCATCGCGAGCAGGATGTTCTTGGGATACATCCGGATCGCCTCGAGGATCGGCATCTTGACCTCTTGCTTGGTGTCCTTGACCTTCTGGAACTCCGGCGATTCCGCGATGGTGAAGCGAATCCACAGGCCCACCAGCACCAGCGCGATCGAGAACAGGAACGGGATGCGCCAGCCCCAGGAAAGAAGCTGTGCGTCGGTCAGCATCGCGGACACCACCGAGAACACCAGCGTGCCGAGCACGAGGCCGAGCGGCGCCCCGAGTTGCGGCCAGCTGCCGTAGAATCCCTTCTTGTCCGCGGGCGCATGCTCGACCGCCATCAGCACCGCGCCGCCCCATTCGCCGCCGAGGCCAAAGCCCTGGATCAGCCGGCAGGTCACCAGCAGGACCGCGGCCCAGATGCCGGCGGTCTCGTAGGTCGGCAGGAAGCCGATCGCCGCGGTCGCCGCGCCCATGATCAGCAGGGTCAGATAGAGCATGGTCTTGCGGCCGATCTTGTCGCCGTAGTGGCCGAACACGACGCCGCCGAGCGGACGCGCGATGAAGCCGAGCGCGTAGGTCGCGAACGCCAGCAGCGTTCCCATCATGGGGTCGAAGGTCGGGAAGAACAGCTTGTTGAAGATCAGCGCCGCGGCGGTGCCGTAAAGGAAGAAGTCGTACCACTCGATGGCCGTGCCGATCAGGCTCGCGGTGGCGACGGTCACGTGCGAGGGCTGTCTCGCCTCAAGCTGATGGACTGAGATCGCTTCACTCATCTTGCGTCCTCCCTAGTTGCGAATGCGCATGTGCAGCATGCGTCATTGTGCAGGGCGAAGAGCAAGCTCCGCGCCAGATGCCGCAGGTTTGCGCAAAATGGCTGAAAACCCAGCAGTTTCAGCGCCCGCCCCGGGACAGAGCGGCAACGCGCCGTGTCTGGAGTCCGAGACTCCGGACACGCGATGTCTCGCAACTCAGACGGATGCGGCTCCCGAGGCGAGGCCGAACTTGGCGAGCTTCTTGTAGAAGGTCGCGCGCGAGATCTGGAGCATCTTGGCGGCCTCCGAGATCTGGCCGTTGCTGGCGGCGAGCGCCTGTTCCAGCGTGTGCTTCTCGAACTCGGCCTCGGCTTCCGCATAGGGCAGGACGAGGCCGGCCGGCCGCGATGGTGCCGTGGGCACCGTCTCCGCGCCGACGGGGAGAATGCGATCGAAGTCGTCGCTGGTGAGGCGTCCCGAATCGCTCAGGATCAGCGCGCGTTCCAGGATGTTGCGCAGTTCGCGGACATTGCCGGGCCAGCCATAGCGCGCAAGCGCAGCCAGACCGCTGGGCGTGATCCTGGCATTGAGGTAGTCGCCGGATGCGCTGATGTCTTCGAGCAGCCGTCCGCAGATCTCGGGCAGGTCGTCCAGGCAGTGGCGCAGGGGCGGCAGCTCGATCGAGAGCACGTTCAGCCGGTAGTAGAGATCCGCCCGGAATGTCCCCTCGCTGACCCGCTTGTGCAGGTCGACATTGGTGGCCGCAATCACGCGCACGTCGACCCTGGTGACCTTGTCGGAGCCGAGTGGCTCGATCTCGCGCTCCTGCAGCACGCGCAGCAGCTTGGCCTGCAATTGCAGCGGCATCTCGCCGATCTCGTCGAGAAACAGCGTGCCCCCGTCGGCGATCCGGAATTTGCCGTCGCGACCCTTGCGGTCCGCGCCGGTATAGGCGCCCGGCGCGGCGCCGAAGAACTCCGATTCGATCAGCGTATCCGGGATCGCCGCGACGTTGACGCTGACGAACGGCCTTTCGGCGCGGGCGGAGGCGTTGTGGATGGCCTGCGCCAGCATCTCCTTGCCGGTGCCGGTCTCCCCGGTGAGGAGAACGGTGACACTCTGGCGCGCTGCGCGCGCTGCAAGTTCCTTGGCCTGTGCGATGCCGGCGGTTGCACCGACATAGTCGTCGAAAGTGAACCGGGCGGCGCGCGCATGCGACAATTGCCGCCGCGCCAGCCGCAAATCGTTCTCGAGCTGGGCGACGCGACCGAGCAGTGGCTTCAGGCCCTCGAGGCGGTCGTAAAGCACGAAGCCGATCGCGCCGATGATATTCCCCTTCTCGTCCTCGATCGGCATGCGGGTCACGACGAGTTGCTCGCCGCCGAGCTCCATGATGTCGAGGATGATCGGTTCGCCCGTTTCCACGACCCTGCGCATCAGGCTGTTGGGGATGACCTCCTCGATCGGGCGGCCGAGCGCCTCGGATTCGTGCGAGAGGCCCATCGCAGTGACGTATTTTTCGTTGACATACACCACGCGTCCGCTGCATCGATCGCGATGGCGCCCTCGCACAGATGCTCCAGCCGCTCGAACAGCGTCTCCATGGCGCGTGCGCGGATATAGGCGGGATCGCTGACGACGGAAGAGGGACCGGACATGGCGTGCCTCGCGGGAAGCCCGCCTGTTTATTACCAAAAGGGCAGCAATTTCAAAGGGGAGAATTGGCGCTGGCTTCGCGACCCATTCTCGGTCGTCGTCCTGGACAAGCGAGCAAAGCGAGCGCCGATCCAGGACCCATTACCCCAGGAAGCTGTTTGGCGAAGACTCGTGGTCACCATCCCGCGCCACGGCACCCGCCTGGGGTAATGGGTCCTGGCTTTCGCCAGGACGACGGCGGTGTTTGTTGCGCCGCTGTCGCCCTACCGCCGATACCCGCCCGCCCGCGAATAGCCCTGTCGGTTCTGCTGCATCGGGCGGCTGGCCACGCTGGCGCGGGACTCGCTGGCGACGGGTGTTGCGAGCTTCAGCTCCTCCAGGAAGATCGGCCGCGAGAAATAATAGCCCTGCGCGTAGCGGATCTTGGTCGCGGCCTGGAGGTAGGCGAGCTCCTCGTAGGATTCGAGGCCCTCGGCGATCACGGTCATGCCGAGCGCTTCGCTCAAGGATTCGATCGCGCGCAGGATGCCCTGGCTGCGCGGCCGCTTATGGATGTCGGTGATGAAGGAGCGGTCGATCTTGATCTCGTCGGCCGTGATGTCGGCGAGCGCCGAGAGCGAGGAATAACCGGTGCCGAAATCGTCGATCGAGATGCCGACGCCGAGCTTGCGGAACATCGGCAGGATTTCCGACTGGAAATGGCTTTTGGCGACGAAGGCCTCTTCCGTCAGCTCGATCATGAAGCGTTGGGGAAAGCCGGTGTTGTCCAGCGCCTGCGCGAAGCTGCGCATGAACTCGGGATTGCCGGCCTGCCTGGCGGCGACGTTGATGCTGATGGAGGCGTCCGCGCCGAACGTGTCGTTGATCAGGTCGATCGACTTGACGATCTCGGCGAGCACGAGATGGGTCAGCTCGTCGATCAGTCCGAGCTCGCCGGCAAGGTTGATGAACGAGCCCGGCGCCTGGATCACGCCTTCGTCGTCGCGCAGCCGCACCAGGGCCTCGATGCCCTTCACGGCCTGCGTGCGGATGTCGACCTTGGACTGGAACGCGCAGCAGAAGCGCTTCTCCAGGATGGCGAGCCGCAGCGACTGCTCGATCTTGGTGCGCGCCAGCGCCTCGCGCTCCATGCTGGCGTCGAAGAAGGCGGCCGATCCCTTGCCGTCGTTCTTGATGCGGTACATCGCGATGTCGGCGTTCTGACGCAGCATCTCGAAGCTGCTTCCGTGATCGGGATAGATGCTGATGCCGACCGAGGTCGAGGCGAAGACCTCCGAATGGTCGATGAAGAACGGCGCGGTCAGCCGCTCCAGCGTCGCTTGCATGAATTCGGCGACTTCCTCCTGGCCCTGGATCGGGGAGAGCAGCAGCAGGAATTCGTCGCCCGAGATGCGCGACAGCATGTCGGAATCGCGCAGGTCGCGCCCGAGCCGCTTCGCGAGCTCGACCAGCAGCGCGTCGCCGACGGCGTGGCCGTAATAGTCGTTGATGTGCTTGAAATTGTCGACGTCGAGAAAGGCGAGCGCGAAGCGCTCGCCGCCGCCATCGCGCGCGAGCAGGTTGTTGGCGCGGTGCTCGATCACGCGCCGCGACGGCAGGCCGGTCAGCTCGTCGAAATAGGCCGAGCGGAACAGCTGGTCCTCGAAATTCTTCTGCTCGGTGATGTCGGAGGAGGCGGAGATCAGGAGCTCGCGTCCGGCGAGGCGAACGGGGCGATGGGTCGTGAGCAGCACCTGGCGCGCCGCGCCGTCGTGCAGGGCTTCCTCGGTGACGACCGCCTGGCCGGCGCTCAGCGCCCGGCGGCAGGCTTCCTGGCGCGGCGTCAGATCGGGCGAGGGACGGCTGCCGTCCATGCCGAGCTGCGCCGCTGCGGCATCGTTAACCAGCAGAAGCTCGCCATGGGGGTCCTGAACGGTCAGGCCGGCCGGCAGCATTCTAACGATTTCCTTGAGGAATCCGAGTTCGGCTTCGCTCGCGCCGGAATATCTGTTGTCGTTCATAGAAGTCATGAATCTTGTTGTTTCAGCGCGCCTTTGCAATGGGCGCGATCTTGCGTGGTTCCCTCTTAAGTTCGGTTAAGGGGTCCGGAGAAATACGGTGGTGTCTTGCGGCGATGCGGCACGCGCGCCGATCGTCATTAACAGAGGGTCAATGCGCCCAGCGAAATCGCGAGCGGAGCGCGCGGGTCTGCTTTCGCTTTAGCGGCTTTCGCCTTGGGGGATGCGGCATTGCATGATGCAATGCAGCCCGGTCTTCAGATACGAGATCTCGGTCCTGCCATCGAAGGCGGAAAGCGCCGATTTCAGCAGCTTGGTGCCGAAGCCAGGCTCGGACACCTTGTCCACGGTTGGCCCCTCGGTCTCGTCCCAGGTGATGGTCAGGCGATCGTCGCTGACGGTCCACGACACCTGCAGCAGACCGCGCGGCGCAGAGAATGCGCCGTATTTGCCTGCATTGGTGGCGAGCTCGTGAAACATCAATGACAGCGTGACCGCGAGCTTCGCCGGCAGGAACAGCCGGTCGCCGTTGAGGGTGAAGCGGACGTGGCCGTAGGGGCCGAGCTCCGAGATCAGGAGATCGCGGATGTCGCAGCCGGCCTTGTCGATCCGCGAGATCAGATCGTCGGTTGCGGCCAGCGATCGCAGCCGCGGATCGACCCGGGCCCAGACCTGCGGCTGGTCATGCAGCACCTGGTGAATCACGGCGTGCACTGTCGAGAGCTTGTTCTTCAGCCGGTGCTGGAGCTCGTCGACCAGCAGCTTGCGATAGTCTTCTTCCTCGATCAGGCGCTTGGAGATCCGGCGCTGCTCCGCCAGCATGGTGCGATAGTGCTCGACGCCCCAGATGGTCAGCGCGCTCACGGCCCAGTAGTGCGCCAGCAGGGCAAAACGCGCGCGATCGGCAAGCGCGTCGCTGAAATTCACGACGACGCCGAGCACGCCGCCGACGATCGCCGTCACGATGCCGATCCGGAAGCCTCCGAACGCGGCGGCAAAGAACACGGCCGGAAAGTACGGGGTGAAGTAGACGTCGGGCCGCACTTGCGCGAGGCCCCAGCGCGCCAGCGTCGCAACGAGCAGGCAGGCCACCGCAAAGGCAATGCTCAAGCCGAGCGACGGAGGTGCCGCGCCCTGCCAGCCCTTGCGGAATTCGTCGATCAGCTTCTCCATGCGCCGCCCGGTTGCGAGGTGCGTTCGTTGCGAATGTTACGCATCTCGCCAGCGCAAGCAAAGCTTGCCTTGTCGGGAGCCGGCAGGAATAGTGACCGTCGCGGTGCCGACTGTCGCGGCGCCGTCGTCGATCGGTATCCGCCATTTGGCGTCAAGAGGTTCGAAAACAGGGACATTCCATGGGCAGGCTGGACGGAAAGGTCGCGGTGATTACGGGTGCGACGAGCGGGATCGGATTACGGACCGCTGAAGTCTTCGTTGCCGAAGGTGCCAAAATTGTGATCGCGGGGCGGCGCATACCGGAAGGCGAGGCGCTGGCGAAGCAGCTCGGGGCCAATTGCATCTTCCGCCAGACCGATGTGACGGTCGAAGCGCAGATGCAGGCGCTGATCGCGCTCGCGGTAGACAAATTCGGCCGGATCGATTGCCTGTTCAACAATGCCGGCGGGCCGGCGCAGACCGGCGGCATTGAGGGCCTCGAGGTCGAGCGCTTCGACGCGGCGATGGCGACGCTGGTGCGCAGCGTCATGCTCGGCATGAAGCACGCCGCGCCCTACATGAAGAAGCAGGGGTCCGGCAGCATCATCAACAATGGCAGCATCGCTGGCCGGCTCGCCGGCTTCTCCTCGTCGGTGGTTTACGGCGCGGCCAAGGCGGCGGTGATCCATCTCACCAAATGCGTGGCGATGGAGCTCGGCGAATCCAACGTCCGCGTCAACTCGATCTCGCCCGGCGCGATCGCGACCGGCATTTTCGGCAAGGCGCTTGGGCTGGCGACCGACGCCGCGGAGAAGACGCCGGCGGTGATGCGCGAAGTCTACAAGACCGCCCAGCCGATCCCGCGCGCCGGCATTCCCGACGACATCGCCCATGCCGCGGTGTTCCTGGCGAGCGACGAATCCAGCTTCATCAACGGCCACGACCTCGTCATCGACGGCGCCATCACCGGCGGCCGCAACTGGAGCCAGCAGCAGCAGGGGTACGTGGCGCTACGCAAGGCGTTCGATCAGGGGGCGTAGCGAGGGATTTTCTGTCGTCATTCCGGGGCGATGCGAAGCATCGAACCCGGAATCTCGAGATTCTCAGGTGCGCAATTGCGCACCATAGCTCGCACTTCGTGCGCCCCGGAATGACGGCGTACCAATTCACACCGCCTTCACCCGCACCTTCAACCCGTCCCGCGGCTTCGGGATCGGCCACATCTGCCAGTCCGGCTTGTAGCCCGGCTCCAGCGACACCTCGATGTTCTGCAGGAAGTGCCGGGCAAAGCATTTGGCCTGCATGTAGGCGAAGTGCAGGCCGAGGCACATATGCGCGCCGCCGCCGAACGGCACCCAGGCGAAGCGGTGGCGGTTGCGCTGGGCCTCCTCGGTGAAGCGCAGCGGATCGAAGCGGTCCGGCTCCGGCCAGATGTCCTTCATGTGATGCGTATAGAGCGGATTGACGCCGACGGCTGTGCCGGCGGGAATCCTGAAACCCTTGAAGGTGCAGTCGCGCATCGCGCGGCGCGGCATCGACGGCACCGGCGGCTTGATCCGCAGCGCTTCCTTGAATGCCATTTCGGACAGCGGCATCTTCTCGAGATCGTCGAAGCTGCTGGGTGCATCAGGAGCGAGCCCGAGTGCCAGAACCTCGGCGCGCAGCCTGTCCTGCCAGTCCGGGTTTGCGGCGAGCTCGCCGATGAAGGAGGTGAGCGACGAGGTCAGCGTGTCGTGCGCCGCCATCATCAAAAAGCTCATGTGGTCGATGATGTCCTGCTCCGACAGCAGCGCACCGTCCTCATGGGTGGCCCGGCAGAGCTGCGAGAACAGATCATCGCCGCCGTGATTGCCGCGGCGGAGCGGAATCTGCTGGCGAAAATAGGCGACGATGCGCTTGCGGCCCGCGACACCGCGCGCCATCTGCGTGCCGGGCAGGGGACGGCGGATCGGCGCGACGGCGGCCGCGACCATGTCGACGAAGGCGCGGTTGATCTCGTCGACCTCCGGCCCGATATCGGCGCCGAGAAAGGACGCGGCGGCGAGATCGAGCGTGAGCTGCTTCATCGCCGGATAGAGCTGCATCTCGCCGGGCTTGGCCTTCCACTGCGCGACGCGCGCGGAAATGCCGCGGTCGAGATCGCTGAGATAGGATTTCATCGGTCCGGACTTGAACGCGACCGACAGCGCCTTGCGGTGCAGCCGGTGCTCGTCGAAATCGAGCAGCATCAATCCGCGCGGAAACAGCAGGCCGAGCACCTTGTTCCAGCCGTGCGTCGACGAGAACAGTTTTTGCTGGTCGAACATCACGAGCTCGTTGGCTTCGGGTCCGAGCAGCACGACATTGGTCTCGCCGAAAACATGGGTGCGGTAGACCGGGCCGTATTTGGCGCCGTTCGCCTCGATATGCCCCTTGGGGTCGGCCAGCACCTGGAAGGTCTTGCCGATGACCGGCCAGCCCTCGTCGCCCGGGATGTGCGTCAGCTCGTTACGCCTGGGGGCGGTAAACTGAAGCGCAGGGGCGGCCACATTCTGCATCGACATGACGAGTGCTCCGGTTGGCTGACCGAACGGACATCGCGCGACCGCAACTTTATTGCGGCCTGCGCCAGCTGACCGGGGCAGCATAGCACAGGCCGATATCGCTTGCTTGAGATCGTGGTTACACGTGTAACGCCAACGAGCCCTACCGCTTCGCCGCTTCCTTCTGCAGATCCGGGGCGTTGACGGCGGGAATGGCGACGCGGCCGGGTCCGGTGACCTTCAGCGCTTCGGCAGCCTTCTCGTTCTCCATGATCTTGGCCATCACGGCCTGGCCGGCGCGTTCGAAGATCGCGCGGTTCTCGATCACGAATTTTTGCGACTTGCGGAGGCCATCGATATAGCCGTTGATCTCCGGCACGACATAGCGCGCGACCAGGTCCCAGCTCCGGCGCGTGTTCTCCGGGTTGGCCCAGTCGTGCACGAAGCCGATCACGGCGCCGACGCCGCCGGAGACCTGCATCACGTTCTTGATCATTTTCACGAGGTCGTCGGGCGTGCCGATGACGGAGGCGGCGCCTTCGACGAAGGCGGTCTTGTCCACGGCATCGTCGGGCGAGGTGAACGCGGTGAGGCCCGGCCGCTGCAACGTGCCGACATTATATTCGTTGTGCCAGCGCATCAGCCCGGCGCCGGCCTCGCGGCGGGCCTGCTCGCGGGTCTCGGCGACGTGCCAGGTCAGCAGCACGCGCCAGTCGGCGCGGTTCACCGTCGTGCCGTGCTTCCTGGCGGCATCCTCGGCGAACTGCCATTGCTGCTGGAGCGACATCAGGCCCTGTGTCGTCATCGAGCCCAGCGAGATGATGCCGATGCCGTATTTGCCGGCGAGCGTCATGCCGGAGGGCGAGATCTGCGAGGCCACCACGAACGGCATTTCCTCCTGCAAGGGCAGGAGCTGGAGCGCGGCATCGTTCATGGTGAACCAGTCGCTCCTGGCGGTGACGCGCTCGCCGTTGAACAGGCGGCGGATCACGCCGATCGCCTCGTCCTGGCGGTCGCGCTGCGTCATCGGGTCGATGCCGAGCGTGTGCGCGTCGGAGGCGAGCGCACCGGGACCGGAGCCGAAGATGGCGCGGCCGCCGGTCATGTGATCGAGCTGCACCATGCGCTGGGCGACGTTGAAGGGATGGTGATAGGGCAGCGACACCACGCCGGTACCGAGCCTGATCCGCTTGGTGCGCTCGCCGGCCGCGGCCAAAAACATCTCGGGCGAGGCGATCATCTCCCAGCCGGAGGAATGGTGCTCGCCGCACCAGAACTCGTCATAACCGAGCGCGTCGAGCTGCTCGACCAGGTCGAGGTCGCGCCGGAACTGGAGCATCGGATGCTCCCCGATCGGGTGATGCGGGGCAAGGAAGGCTCCGAACTTCAGGCGCGCCATGGCGTTCTCTCCGGCTGGATTTTTTGTTTGTTGAGATGGTGAGGCTACGTGCCCGATGGCGCGAACGCAATCGCGCGATGTCCCGCGCGGCGGAATGCAGGCATGCGCTCATCTTCTCCCTCTCCCCGCTTGCGGGGAGAGGGTCGGGGTGAGGGGGAGTCTCCGCGGGGACGGAGGCAGTGGGGTTTCGAGATGCCCACGCCGTCATTGCGAGCGCAGCGAAGCAATGACGCGTCGAGGGGGCGTCGTTCCAATGGACAGTCGACTCGCGGAGACTCCCCCTCACCCGGAATTCAAACTGCGTTTGAATTCCGGCCTCTCCCCGCAAGCGGGGAGAGGCGAAGGAAGATCACCGCGTCATCCTGTTCCACGCATCCAGGCCGGCGATCTTGTACGCCTCCGCCAGCGTCGGGTAGTTGAACGTGTTCTGGATGAAATAGTCGATGCCGTCTTTGAGGTTGAGCACGGCCTGGCCGATATGGATCAGCTCGGTAGCGCCTTCGCCGAGGATGTGCACGCCGAGCAGGCGGCGCGTCTTGGTCGAGAAGATCATCTTCATCATGCCGCTGTTCAGCCCCATGATGTGGCCGCGCGAGGTCTCGCGGAAGCGGGCGATGCCGACCTCGTAGGGAATGCCGCGCGTGCGCACCTCTTCTTCGGTGAGGCCGGCGGTCGAGATCTCCGGCACCGAATAGATGCCGTAGGGAAAGAACTCCGGCGGCGCCAGGGGCTCCATGCCGAGCGCGTGACAGGCGGCGACGCGGCCCTGCTCCATCGAGGTCGAGGCGAGGCTCGGAAAGCCGATCACGTCACCGGCCGCGTAGATGTGGGGCACGCTGGTCTGCAATGTCACGGGATCGACCGTGATGCGCCCGCGATGATCGACGGCGATGCCGGCGGCCTCGAGGTTGAGGCGGTCGGTGGCGCCGACACGCCCCGCTGCGAACAGCAGCATTTCCGTGGTGACGTGACGCCCGTCCGACAAATGCGTGACGATATTGCCCTGCGCATTCTTCTCGATCGCGTTGACCTTGGGTGATGCGGCGCGACGAAGCGCGCCTCGCCGTTGGCGGTGCGCACCAGGTTGCGGCTGAACTGATGCTCGAGAACCTCGACCTCGTGATCGAGGGTTTTCTGCAGCCGGGTCATCAGGTCGCTTGCCGCGATATCCTGCTTCACCCGGTAGGAGCGGCCGTAGAAGCCACGCTCGCGCCAGCCGGACAGATTGAGCACGGTCTCGCGCAGGGTTTTGGAGAGAATGGTGCCGGTGTGGACGGAGACGCCGCCGACCCGCCGGCCCTTCTCCACCACCAGCACGGCCTTGCCGAGCTTGGCGCATTGCACTGCGGCTCGGCGCCCCGACGGGCCCGAGCCGATCACCACCATGTCGTAGTCGTACATCGGAAGACTTCCGAACCCCGCGAGATCCGCGGGAACCGACATGCAGCAATCGGGCCAAAGCGGCAAGAAGGCGGCAAGTCCTACCTCGGAGGTAATCGCATCGATGACGCCGATCTGCGAGCATCGCGCGCAAATAAATTCCGGAAGGGCCGCGCGCCGATGCATCAAACCGTCACAAAGCAGATCGATTCGTCGCGCCGCTGGTGGGTGCTCGGCATCGTCGTCGCCGCCCAGTTCATGTTCGGCGTCGACGCCTTCATCGTGAACGTCGCCATTCCGACCATCGCCGTCGATCTGCACGCAACGCCGGCGCAGATCGAATCCGTCATCGCGATCTATCTGATCGCCTATGCCACGCTGGTCGTCACCGGCGGCAGGCTCGGCGACATCCACGGGACCAAGAACGTATTCCTGGCCGGCGTGCTCGGCTTCACCCTGACCTCGCTGTGGTGCGGGCTGGCGCAATCAGGCGCGGAGCTGATCATCGCGCGGCTGGCGCAGGGCGCCACCGCCGCGCTGATGGTGCCGCAGGTGCTGGCGACGCTGCATCTGTTGTTCACCGACGGCCAGCGCAACCGCGCCTTTGCCGTCTACGGCATTGTGCTCGGGCTTGCGGGCGCCGCGGGCTTCCTGCTCGGCGGGCTTCTCGTCACGCTCGATCTCGCCGGCACCGGCTGGCGCTCGGTGTTCTTCGTCAACGTTCCCGGCGGCCTCGTCATCGCCGGTGCCGCCTGGCGCATCATGCCGTCGGTGCCTCGCCGGGCCGGTACGAAGCTCGACATCAAGGGCAGTGTTGTGCTGTTCGCAGGGTTGTTGTGCCTGATCGGTCCGCTGCTGTTCGGGCACGATGTCGGCTGGGCGCCGTTTCTGTGGGCGGCGATGGCGTTCGGCGGGGTGATCCTCGCGCTATTCCTGAAGCTCGAGCACGCAGTCGGGCGCGCCGGCGGCATGCCGCTGATCGATCTCACGCTGCTGGCGGATGCGGCGTTCCTGCGCGGCCTCGGCGCGGCCTTCTTTTTCTTCGTCGCCAATCTCTCGTTCTATCTCGTCATGACGCTGTTCATGCAGCGCGGCCTGAAGATCCCGCCGCTCGAAGCCGGCATGGCCTTCATTCCGCTCGCGTTCGCCTTCATCGTGGCCTCGCGTCACAGCGGTGTGCGGGCGCGCCATCGCGGCACCAAGGTGTTGATCGAGGGCTGCGCGCTTCAGATCGCGGGCCTCGCCGCGCTCGCGCTTGTTGTAGTCGATCTCGATGCGCCGACGCCGATCGGGCTTGCGCTCACCATGATCATCTTCGGCTACGGTCAGGGCCTGGTGATGGCGCCGCTGTCCGGCGCGGTGCTTTCCACCGTAAAGCCCGTCGCCGCAGGCTCGGCGTCCGGCATGTACGGCACCATTGCGCAGATCGGAAATGCGGCCGGAGTGGCCGCAATCGGCGCATTGTTCTTCGCGCTCGAAGCTCTGCAATCACCGCGCGCAGGATTTCTCGTCTCGCTCGCGCTGTTTGTGACATTAATAATGATCTGCGCCGCATTTCTGGCGTGGATGCGCCGCGCATCTGCACGAAGTTGAGGCATTGCGGTTAATGCGTGCGGTTTCTCCGTGAATTTCTGGTAATTGACAGCACACACACTTTTCATTTTGCAGTGCAGCAACTATCTGGTTTGGGTGGACGTTGAACGTCGCCTGCCAGGAGTTGCCGTGTCGCTTGCCAGAAATATCGATCTCTTGAGACGCCTGCCGAAGGTGGATGGTCTGCGCTTTGCCGACTTCGGCCGCAGCGCGGATGCGCCCGGTCCATTGCAAGAGGTTGCGGACTTCGGTGACAATCCCGGCAATCTTCGCATGTTTGCGTTCGCGCCGGCGCAGTTGCAGATGCCGCGCGCGCTCGTCGTCGTGCTGCATGGCTGCGGACAGACCGCAGCGGCTTACGATCTCGGCGCGGGCTGGTCGACGCTCGCACGGCACTACGGCTTCGCGCTGCTGATGCCCGAGCAGCAGCGCGCCAACAACGGCAACACCTGCTTCAACTGGTTCAATCCGGAAGACACTGCGCGCGACAGCGGCGAGGCGCGCTCGATCCGCGAGATGATCGCGCATATGGTCAAGACGCACCGCATCGATCCCAGGCGCGTCTTCATCACCGGCCTCTCCGCCGGCGGCGGCATGACGTCCGTGATGCTCGCGACCTATCCGGAAGTCTTCGCGGCCGGCGCGGTGATCGCAGGCCTGCCCTATGGCATCGCCTCGAATTTGCGCGAGGCGCTGGACGGCATGTTCCATTCGCCGGCGCGTCCCGCGCGCGAGCTCGGCGATCTCGTGCGCAACGCTTCCGATTATCGCGGCCCCTGGCCGAAGATGTCGGTGTGGCACGGCAGTGCCGACCGCACCGTCAATCCCGGCAATGCCAACGAGATCGTCAAGCAGTGGCTCGACCTGCACGACCTGCCTGACGTGCCGATGGCCGAGACCAATGTCGACGGCTATCCGCGCCAGGCCTGGTGGAACAAGGACGGCGAGACGCTGGTCGAGTCCTACGCCATCACCGACATGGCGCACGGCACGCCGCTCGGGCTAGCCGACAACGACCAGCGCTATGGCGTCGAAGGCGCGTTCCTGATCGAGGCCGGCATCTCCTCGTCCTACCACATCGCAAAGTTCTTCGGCCTGACCGGCTGGATTCCGGACGCGGCGAAGAAGAAGGCGGAGGCAAAGCCTGGAGCGCCGAAGCCGGCGCTGACGCCAGCGCCGCATCTGGCCCGCTCGATCCGCGACGCGGTCGCCGAACCGCCGGCTGAGCCGAAGCGCGAGGACGCCCGCGGCTTCGACCTCGGCCAGATCATCACGCGCGCGCTCACCGCCGCGGGGTTGATGAAGTAGCTCAGCCCTCACGCGTCGTCCCGGATCTGCGCTTACGCTTGTCCGGGATGACAGCTCTGTTTGTGGCGACGCCGCTGCATCGCTGAATAGAGCTTACATCTCGCCGGTGATGAACGGATTGGTCATCCGCTCCTGGCCGATGCTCGAGCCGGCGCCATGGCCGCAAATGAAGCCGACATCGTCGCCGAGCGGCAACAGCTTGGTCTTGATCGAGCTGATCAGCGTGGCGTGACTGCCGCCGGGCAGGTCGGTGCGGCCGACGGAGCCTGCGAACAGGACGTCGCCGACATGGGCAAAACGTAATTCCTTGTTGAAGAACGCCACGCTGCCGGGCGAATGGCCGGGGCAGTGCAGAATGTCGAACTGCAAGCCGCCGATCGACACGGTGTCGCCCTCCTCTAACCAGCGGTTCGGTGCGAAGTTGCGCACCCCGGTCATGCCGAAGCGCGCGCCGCTCTCCACCACATTGTCGAGCAGGAACTTGTCGGCTTGATGCGGTCCCTCGATCGGCACCTTCAGCGCATCGCGCAATTCCGCGGCGCCGCCGACATGGTCGATATGGCCGTGGGTCAGCCAGATCTTCTCCACGGTGACGCCGGTCTGCTTGATCGCCTCCAAAATCTTCGGCACGTCCCCGCCGGGGTCGATCACCACGGCCTTCTTGCCGGGTTCGTCCCAGATGATGGTGCAGTTCTGCTCGAACAGCGTCACGGGGACGATGATCGCGCCGGCCTTGGCTTGCGAGGACTCTTGCGAGGATCCTTGGGTATCATTTTGCTCGGTCATGGCGCCACAATGCCGATTTTTGCCATGCCGCCAAGCAAAAGATTCGTGGCCCGGCCCCGGAACAGCCGCCTCGGCCGTCACACGGCCGTCCCAATTGGCCTGCTGGTTTGAACCGGGGCGTTGCTTCCGCGTTCTCTCGCGCGAGGCGGATTTTCGGGTGGGTTCTCCGACATGGCACAGGGCGAGGTGAATTGGTGGCGCGACGGCATCTTCTACCAGGTCTATCCGCGCTCGTTTCAGGACAGCGACGGTGACGGCGTCGGCGATCTCGCCGGCATCTTGCGGCGGCTGCCTTATGTGAAGTCGCTCGGCGTCGACGCGATCTGGCTGTCGCCGATCTTCCCCTCGCCGATGGCCGATTTCGGCTACGACATTTCCGACCATACCGGCATCGATCCGCTGTTCGGCACGATGGCGGATTTCGACGCGCTGCTCACGGCCGCGCATGAGCATGGTCTCAAGCTGATCCTCGACCTCGTGCCCAACCACACCTCGGACCAGCATCCCTGGTTTGTCGAGAGCCGGTCCTCGCGCGACAATCCCAAGCGCGACTGGTACGTCTGGCGCGATCCGGCGCCCGATGGCGGCGTGCCGAACAACTGGCTGTCCGAGTTCGGCGGCAGCGCGTGGCAGTTCGACGAGACGACGGGTCAATATTACTATCACGCCTTCCTCGCCCAGCAGCCGGACCTCAACTGGCGCAACCCGGACGTCCGCGCGGCGATCTACGACGCGATGCGGTTCTGGCTGGACAAGGGCGTCGACGGCTTTCGCGTCGACGTGATCTGGCACCTGATCAAGGACGCCGAATTCCGCGACAATCCGCCCAATCCTCACTACGTCGAGGGCCGTCCGCCGAACGAGAAGATACTCACGCAATATTCCACCGACCAGCCGGAGGTGCACGACGTCATCGCCGAGATGCGCCGCGTCACCGATGCCTATCGCGCCCGCGTGCTGATCGGCGAGATCTATCTGCCGCTGCACCGGCTGATGGCCTATTACGGCAACGACCTCACCGGCGCGCAGATGCCGTTCAACTTCGCGCTGCTCTCGACGTTCTGGAGCGCGCGCTCGATCGAGACGATCATCGACGACTACGAGAAGGCGCTGCCGAAAGGCGCCTGGCCGAACTGGGTGCTTGGCAATCACGACCGCCCGCGCGTCGCCAGCCGCGTCGGGCCCGAGCAGGCCCGCGTCGCCGCCATGCTGCTGCTGACGCTGCGCGGCACGCCGACGCTCTATTACGGCGACGAGATCGGCATGCATCAGCTCGCGATCGCGCCCGAGGATGTGCGCGATCCCTTCGAGAAGAACGTGCCCGGCATCGGCGTCGGCCGCGACGGTTGCCGCACGCCGATGCAGTGGGATTCCTCGAACTTCGCCGACTTCTCGAACGTCAGGCCGTGGCTGCCGCTGCCTGAGGATCATATCCACGAAAATGTCGTCAATCTCGAAGCCGACACGCGCTCGATCCTCAGCCTGTACAGGCGGCTCATCGTGCTGCGAAAGAGCAGCCCGCCCCTGGTGGCCGGCAACTATCATCCGATCGCGGCGCAGGGCGATCTCCTGATCTACCGCCGCGAGGCCGAGGGCAGGGCGGTGATCGTGGCCCTCAATCTCGGCCCCGACCCGATCGCCGTCACCACCAGCGCGATCCGCTTCGGCAGCGAGATCCTGCTGTCGACGTTCCTGGATCGTGAGGGTGAGCGGCTGGAAGGGGTGCTGGATCTGCGCGGCAATGAGGGCGTGATCGTCGCGCCGCCCTAAAAAGTAGGGCGAGGCGATAGCGTCATTCTCCAACGTCGTCCTGGACAAGCGAAGCGCAGATCCAGGACCCATTACCACAGGACGCAGTGTGGCGGAGGCTGGTGGTTATCAGCTCACGCGCCAACGACCTCTTGGGGTAATGGGTCCTGGCTTTCGCCAGGACGACGGCGGAGTGTGTGGATGCACCTACCCCGGATGCTTGTTACCCGCAGTATCCTCATCGATATCGCTCCGCTTCAGTAAATAATCCAACCCGCCGACCCGATACCAGCGATAGCCATACGGCTCCAGGACGACGCGGTGCTGGGCGCTTGTCGGCGTGGCTGTGGTCTTCCGCGAGCAGATTGATCAGGTGCGCGCCGGCATCATCAGGCAGCCCCGTCGAGAACGCGATCTCGCGTGGCTTCTCATCGAGATTGTGCACGAACAGCACCGAATTGTTGCGCCAGTCATAGCGCATGATGAAGACAGCCGGATCACGCGTCGCAATGATCGCGAAATTGCCCCAGCCGATCTCCGGCACCTCCTTGCGCATGCGGACGATGCGTTCGGTCCAGTTCAGCATGGAATTGGCATCGCGCCGCTGCTTGGCGACGTTGACGTGCGGAAAGCCATAAGGGCCCTTGTCGATGACGGGACAGGCCGGCTTGTCGTTCTTGGTGAAGCCGCCATGCGGCTCGGTCGACCATTGCATCGGCGTGCGCGCGCAATTGCGCTCCGGCAATGAGAGATCGTCGCCCATCCCGATCTCGTCGCCATAGCGGATCACGGGCGTTCCCGGCAGCGTGCACATCAGGCTGTAGGCAAGCTCGAGCCGCCTGCGGTCGCCGCCGAGCATTGGCGCGAGGCGGCGGCGGATGCCGCGGTCGTAGAGCTGCATGTCCTTGTCGGGGCCGAAGCTCTTGAACACGGTGTCGCGCTGTGCCGGGGTCAAGCGCCCGAGATCGAGCTCGTCGTGATTGCGCAGGAACAGGCCCCATTGCGCCGAGGCCGGCCGCGGCTTGGTCGCCTTCAGCGCCTTTGCCAGCGGTCGCGAGTCGGCCGACGCCAGCGCATAGAACAGATGCTGGTTGACGTGGAAGTTGAACATCATGTGCATGCGGTCGGCATCGCGGCCGAAATATTCCATGTCGGTTTCCGGCAGCACATTGGCTTCGGCGAGGATTATGGCGTCACCCTGGCGCCATTGCAGGAATTCGCGGAACGCGCGCAGCATGTCGTATTGCTCGACCGGCTTCTTCACCTTGGCGCCCTTGGTCGCAATCACGAAGGGCACGGCGTCCATGCGGAATCCGGAGACGCCGAGCTGGATCCAGAAGCCCATGATCTTCAAAATCTCGGCCTGCACGTGCGGGTTCGAGGTGTTGAGGTCGGGTTGAAAATCGTAGAAGCGATGAAAATACCAGGCGCCGGCGTCCTTGTCGCGCGTCCAGGTCGATTTCTGCACGCCGGGAAACACCATGCCCTTGTTGGCATTGGCGGGCTTCGTGTCGGACCAGACGTACCAGTCGCGATAGGGCGAGTTCTTGTCGCGCCAGGTGGCGCGCCCCGGAATGACGGGTGGAATGGAATCGGCTATCCTCACCCCATGGACAGCAGCGCCCGCAACATCGCCCTCGTGCCGCCGCCGGACCGCCGCCAATCCGAGACGGCGCTGGCGATCGCGCGCGGCACGGCGCGGCTGCTGCGCTCGCTCGGATTTTCCTGCATCAGCGAACTGCCGCTACCGTCGGGCCGGCGCGCCGATCTGGTGGCGCTGAACGAGCGCGGCGAGATCTGGATCGTCGAGATCAAGTCGTCGTCGAGGATCTGCGCGCAGATCAGAAATGGCACGAATACCGCGCCCATTGCGACCGGCTGTTCTTCGCCTTCACGCAGGACCTGCCGTGCGAGATCTTTCCGCAAGACACCGGCCTCATCATCGCCGACGCCTATGGCGCGCATCTGCATTGCGAGGCGCCCGAGCACAAGATCGCGGCCGCCACGCGCAAGCAGATGACGGTGCGTTTTGCGATGGCGGCGGCTTTGCGGATCAACCGGCTGGTCGATCCGCAGGGGCACGCGGATTTCTGGGAATGAGTCCGTAGGATGGGTAGAGCGAAGCGAAACCCATCACTTTCGGTCAGGTAAGCAAGGCGGTCAGGTAAGCAAGGAAGGTGGGTTTCGCTTCGCTCTACCCACCCTACGAAGCTGTTACCGCGGCGCGCGCTTGGCCAAAATGCGCTGCAACGTCCGGCGGTGCATGTTGAGCCGCCGCGCCGTTTCCGAGACGTTGCGGTTGCACATCTCGTAGATGCGCTGGATGTGTTCCCAGCGGACGCGATCGGCGGACATCGGGTTGGTCGGCAGCTCGGATTTCTCTGCGCTGGTCGACAGCAGCGCGGCGACGACGTCGTCGGCATCGGCCGGCTTGGAGAGATAATCGATCGCGCCCATCTTCACCGCGGTCACCGCGGTGGCGATGTTGCCATAGCCGGTCAGCACGATCGCGCGCGCATCCGGGCGCTTCTTCTTCAGCGCCGAGACCACGTCGAGGCCGTTGCCGTCCCCGAGGCGCAAATCAACCACGGCGAATGCCGGCGCCGCCTTGCCGATCTGTGCCAGGCCGTCCGAGACGGTGTCGCACGATGTCACCGCAAAGCCGCGCGTCTCCATCGCGCGCGACAAGCGCTCCAGAAACGGCTTGTCGTCCTCCACGATGAGAAGCGAGCGGTCGGTCTGTTCGTTCAGTTCGGCGATGGCGTTCAAGGTTTCGTCCTCTCTCTGCACATCCACATATGGCGTCGCAAACGGGCGGCGCCAAGGCCGCCAATAGTCGATCAGCCGGCCTGTGCGACGCAAGGTCGCGGCCTATCCTATTGTTTCTTCAAGCGTCTCGATAGCCTCAAAACGCTGTCGCGGCCACGTTATCTGGACCACCGCGCCGTGTTCCGGAAAGATCCGGTTGGTAAACGAGACCTTGGCGCCGGTGCGTTCGAGCAGGGTGCGCGCGATGAACACGCCAAGCCCGAGGCCGCGCCGTTCGCCGCCGGCGTCATCCTGGGTGCGCCGCCGCGACAGATAAGGCTCGCCGATCCGGTTAAGGATATCGGGCGGAATGCCGGGGCCGTCGTCGGAGATCAGGAGCTCGATCGTGTCCTTGTTCCACCAGGCGTTCACCTCGACGGTGGTGTGGGCGAAATCGACTGCGTTCTCGACGATGTTGCCGACGCCGTAGAGGATCGCCGGGTTGCGCGAGCCGACCGGCTCGGCGAAGGCGGCCACCGCGATCCGCACCTTGATGTCGACGCCGAAATCGCGGTGCGGGGCCACCACCTCCTCGATCAGCTCCGACAGCTTCATGCGGTCGAACGGCGCGCCGGTGGAGGAGAGCTGGGTGATCTTGCTGAGGATGTCGCGGCAACGCTGGGTCTGCTCGCGCAGGGTTTTCAAATCGGCGGCAAAGATCGGGTCCTTCACCGTCTTTTCCAGCTCGCGCGAGATCAGGAAGATCGTCGCGAGCGGCGTGCCGAGCTCGTGCGCGGCCGCGGCGGCGAGGCCGTCGAGCTGGGTCAGATGCTGCTCGCGCGTCAGCACCAGCTCGGTCGCGGCGAGCGCATCCGCAAGCTTGCGCGCCTCCTCGGTGACCTGGAACGAGTAAAGGCTGGTGACGCCGATCGCGAGCACGATCGAGAGCCAGACGCCGACGAGATAGATCGGCGGCAGCACCAGCGGATCGTCGGAATCCCAGGGCAGCGGCAGGTGGAAGAAGAACAGGACCGAGGCGCAGGCGACGGCCAGCACGCCAAGCCCGAAGGTGAAGCGGGCCGGCAGCGCGGTTGCCGAGATCAGCACCGGTGCCAGGAACAGGAACGAGAACGGGTTCTGGAGCCCGCCGGTGAAGAACAACAGGCCGGCCAGCTCCACGATGTTCAGCGCAAGCAGTCCGGCCGCCTGCATCGGCTCCAGCCGCTGCAGCGGATTGGACACGGTCTGGAGCGCCAGATTGAGCGAGGCCGACAGGGCGATGATGCTGACGCAGGGGACGATCTCGACGTTGAACTCCAGCCCCTGCGCCACGATGAAGATCGCGGCGAGCTGGCCGAGCACCGCGAGCCAGCGCAGCCGCAGGATGGTGTCCAGGCGGATATGCCGCTGCGCGGGGCGAAAGTCGGAAGCGGCAATTTCGGTCATGTCGGCCAATGTGGCGGTGCCTTCTGGTCACGAACGCGCGGCTGGTGGAACCACCCGGATTACAAGCCTTGCGCTGTCAGCTGCAATAGCAGAAGAACGGCTCAGCATGACCGGGAACGACAAAGCTTCAAGTCCGCCGACTGTCGCGGAGCGCAGCTCCTCTGCGGCAATTGCGGTCGATCACCTCGTCAAGGTCTACAAGCAGACCCGCGCCGTCGACGATATCTCCTTTTCGCTGCCGCGCGGCAGCATCACCGGGCTCCTGGGCGGCAACGGCGCCGGCAAGACCACGACCATCGCGATGATCATGGGCCTGGTGCTGCCGACCTCCGGCCGCGTGCAGGTGCTCGGGCATAAGATGCCCGAGGAGAGCGCTTCCGTGCTGGGGCGGATGAATTTCGAAAGCCCCTATGTCGACATGCCGATGCGGCTCACGGTGCGGCAGAACCTCACCATCTTCGGCAAGCTCTATGCGGTGAAGAATCTCGCGGGCCGCATCGCCAGGCTCGCCGACGATCTCGACCTCACCGAATTCATCGACCGTGCCAACGGCAAGCTCTCCGCCGGCCAGAAGACCCGCGTCGCGCTGGCGAAAGCGCTGATCAACCAGCCCGAGCTGCTGCTCCTGGACGAGCCGACCGCCTCGCTCGACCCTGACACCGCCGATTGGGTGCGAGGCCATCTGGAGCGCTATCGCAAGGAGAACAACGCCACCATCCTCCTGGCCTCGCACAACATGCTCGAGGTCGAGCGTCTGTGCGACCGCGTCATCATCATGAAGCGCGGCCGCATCGAGGATGACGACACGCCGGAGGCCATCATGGCCCGCTACAACCGCACCACGCTGGAGGAGGTGTTCCTGGACGTCGCGCGCGGCCGGGTGAACGGCGAGAAGGAGGCGGCGCGATGAGGGAGTCCCGATTTTTCGGTCCTAGCCCGGATGGATCCCGTCATCCCGGGGCGCATCATAGCTCGCGCTCTGCGCGCCCCGGAATGACGAAGCTTCATCCGGGCTGCACGGTGCCGCGATGACTGACATCACCCTCCATCGCGGCATCTCCATGCAGCGCATCGGCGCGATGATCCTGCGCTACTGGTACCTGTTGATGTCGTCCTGGCCGCGGCTGCTCGAGCTGCTCTACTGGCCTGCGCTCCAAGTCATCACCTGGGGCTTCCTGCAGCTCTACATCGCGCAAAACGCCAATTTCTTCGCGCGCGCCGGCGGCACGCTGATCGGCGCCGTCATCCTCTGGGACATCCTGTTCCGCGGCCAGCTCGGCTTCTCCATCTCCTTCCTGGAGGAGATGTGGGCGCGCAACCTCGGCAACCTCATGATGAGCCCCCTGAAGCCGATCGAGTTTCTGCTGTCGCTGATGATCATGAGCCTGATCCGGCTCGCGATCGGCGTGATCCCGATGACGCTGCTCGCGCTGTTTTTGTTTCACTTCAACGTTTACGCCCTCGGCCTGCCGCTGATCGCGTTCTTCTGCAATCTGATCTTCACCAGCTGGTCGGTCGGCATCTTCGTGTCAGGACTCGTGCTGCGAAACGGTCTCGGCGCCGAGAGCATCGTCTGGACCCTGATGTTCGCGATCATGCCGCTCGCCTGCATCTACTATCCGGTCAGCGTGCTGCCGGGCTGG
Organism: Bradyrhizobium sp. YCK136; assembly: GCF_044570075.1. Classification (NCBI taxonomy): domain Bacteria; kingdom Pseudomonadati; phylum Pseudomonadota; class Alphaproteobacteria; order Hyphomicrobiales; family Nitrobacteraceae; genus Bradyrhizobium; species Bradyrhizobium sp. YCK136. The sequence goes on along the minus strand of NZ_CP172424.1, from coordinate 9,511,056 downwards.
CTGCAAGTTGTCGCCTGGACGCTGCCGCCGACCTACGTTTTCGAGGGGATGCGGGCGCTCTTGATCGAGAACACCTTCCGCACCGACCTGATGCTGGAGGCGCTGGCCATCAATTTAGGGCTGCTTGTTGCATCTTTTGGGGCATTCCTTGCCCTTTTGCGCAGCGCCAGGAAGAACGGCTCGCTGCTGTCCGCCGGCGAATAGTTTCACTTTCCCGTGGATTCAGGCTGATTTAACCGTCTTTGCCACGTAGATGTACGGGGACGGTGCATTGACGCAATATTACGCATTCGGCAGTATGCTGCGATGCGAAGAGGGATATAGCGATGCCTATTGGTGAGTTTGGCGGCGCGCCGCCCCTGGCTGCAGAAGGCAGTCCGGTCCTGACGACGCCGATGTACTGGATGTACGAGATGGCCCACGCCTCTCTCAATCCGGCACGTGCGGTCACCGACGCGACCAAGTTCCTGTTTCAGAATCCCCTCAATCCCTGGGCGCGCACCGAGGTCGGCAAGTCGGTCGCCGCGGCCTGCGAATTGTTCGAGCGCACCACGCGCCGCTACGGCAAGCCGGAATGGGGCCTCAACGACACCGAGGTCAACGGCATCCGCGTCCCCGTCGAGATCCGTTCGGTCTGGGAAAAGCCGTTCTGCCGGCTGCTCTACTTCGATCGCAAGTTCACCCGTCCGCTGCGCAGCCCGCAGCCGCGCGTGCTGATCGTGGCCCCGATGTCCGGCCACTATGCGACGCTGCTGCGCGGCACGGTCGAGGCGTTGCTGCCCGCGCATGATGTCTACATCACCGACTGGGCCGATGCCCGCATGGTGCCCCTCAGCGACGGCCGCTTCGATCTCGACGACTACATCGACTACATCATCGAGATGTTGCACGTCCTCGGCGGCAACACCCATGTCATGGCGGTGTGCCAGCCCTCGGTGCCCGTTGTCGCCGCCGTTTCGATCATGGAAGCGCAGCGCGATCCGTTCGTGCCGACCTCGATGACCCTGATGGGCGGCCCGATCGACACCCGCCGCAATCCGACCGCGGTGAACAACCTGGCCCAGGAGCGCGGCATCGACTGGTTCCGCAACCACGTCATCACCAAGGTGCCGTTCCCGCATCCGGGCATGATGCGCGACGTCTATCCGGGATTTTTGCAGCTCAACGGCTTCATCAGCATGAATCTCGACCGGCACATGGATGCCCACAAGCAGCTTTTCGCCCATCTGGTGAAGGGCGACGGCGATCTCGTCGACAAGCATCGTGAGTTCTATGACGAATATCTCGCGGTGATGGACCTCTCCGCCGAGTATTACCTGCAGACCGTCGACACCGTGTTCGTGAAGCACGCGCTGCCGAAGGGCGAGATGACCCATCGTGGAACCCGCGTCGATCCCTCCAAGGTCAAGCGTGTGGCGTTGATGACGGTCGAAGGCGAGAACGACGACATCTCCGGTCTGGGTCAGACCGAAGCAACGCACACATTGTGCCGCTCGATCCCCGATCATCGCCGCGTTCATTACGTCCAGAAGGGCGTCGGCCATTACGGCGTGTTCAACGGCTCGCGTTTCAAGTCGGAAATCGTGCCGAGGATTCACGACTTCATGGTCTCCGCTGCGAATCCGAGCTCGTTGCAGGCTCTCGCGGCCGAATAGAGCGTTTTCGAGCGAAGCGGGACCGGTCCGCGCAAAGAAAACGCGTCAGAAGTGGAATCGAGAGCCATCTCCGTTCGATCACATCGGAGCGGACCTCGCTCTCGACGCGTTTTTCGGCTTTCCCGTCGAAAATTCGGGTGCTGCCGGAGGTTCCGACAGGGCTTGGTTCCCTCCAGATTCGCGGTATTTAGGTAGCTTTATAGGAGTGAGTCAGCCCTCACCCCTTGGGGGTGTCGCATGCGTCCGGAGGGGGCGAACAAAGCGGGTTCCAACCCCAGTCTGTAGGGTCTCCCGGACGCCAGACCCCTGTATATTGGGCAAATGATTTGTTTTTGCGCCGAGCGCTTTCCCTGGCGGCGGTTATGGCAGAATCCGGGCGAACTCCTGCTCCCCGGACTGACAGACATGGCCACTCGCGCTCTCCTCTATCGGCGGCCCCACGAGCCAAAAACCCTCGTCATCACCCATGGATCGCAGTTTTTTGCGATTCGGCTGCGCAGGCACAGGCGTGCGCGCCGCTACACGCTCAGAATTCATCCGAGCGATCGCGAAGCCATCCTCACCATGCCGCCGCGCGGCACGCTCGCCGAAGCAAAAGACTTCGCGCAGCGTCACGGTGCATGGATTGCGGCACGTCTCGGGCGTTTGCCGAAGGCCGCGCCGTTCCAGCCTGGCACAGTGATACCGCTTCGCGGTGTTCCCCATCGCATCGTTCATCGCGCCGGTGCGCGCGGCACGGTGTGGACCGAAGTGCGCGACAGCGGTGAACGCATTCTCTGCGTCGCCGGCGGCGTCGAGCATGCTGACCGCCGCGTCCATGACTTCCTCAAGCGCGAGGCGCGCCACGATCTTCAGCGTTCGGCCGAAGCCTATGCCGCCGAGCTCGGTGTCAGGGTCAAGCGGCTGTCGATCCGCGACCAATCCAGCCGCTGGGGCTCCTGCACCTCGGCCGGCTCGCTGTCGTTCTCCTGGCGCCTGATCCTCGCGCCGCCCTTCGTGCTCGACTATCTCGCCGCCCACGAGGTCGCCCATCTCGTCGAGATGAACCACTCGGCGCGGTTCTGGCGCGTGTGCGGCAAGGTCTGCCCCTCGATGGAGCGCGCCAAGAAGTGGCTCGACACGTGCGGGAACGACCTGCACCGGTACGGGGTCGAGGATTAGCGTCCGCTGCTAACCAAATTGGAGCTGTCATCGCCCGCGAAAGCGGGCGATCTAGGGTCCAGACTCAATTGAGCCAATATGCGACGAGAGCGGCGAGATGAACAGCGGCCAAAAAATTACGGGCGAGCTTGTCATATCGCGTGGCGATGCGCCGGAAGTCCTTGAGCCTGCAAAAGCAGCGTTCGATGACATTTCGTCCTTTGTAGGCGCGTTTGTTGAAGCGATGGATGACGACACGGTTAGATTTATTGGGGATTACGGGCTTGGCGCCACGACGAATGATTTCGCCGCGAAGCTTGTCGCCATCATACCCTTTGTCGGCGAGGAGCACGCTCATGGGTGGCGCGAGCGCCAGGACATCGGGAGCCGCAGCGATATCGGCATCCTGGCCTGGAGTCAGATGCAGGACGACCGGCCGGCAGAGCGGATCGCTCAGCGCATGGATTTTTGTCGTGCGGCCTCCGCGCGAGCGGCCGATTGCTTGATTGTGCTCCCCCCTTTTCCGCCGGAGGCACACCGGTGAGCTTTAATCGAGGTCGAGTCGAGCGACAGTACGACGCCGTCTTCGCCAGGCTTGGCCAGCGCTTCGAAGATTGCGCACCATCGTCCTCGCTTGGCCCAGCGATTGAAGCGATTGTAGATCGTCGTGTAAGGGCCGTATTCACGTGGACAATCACGCCATCGTGCACCCGATTGCAGCATGTGAATGATGCCGCTGACGATGCGTCGGTCGTCGTCCCGATCCGGCCCCGTCAGTCCCCTCGGCAGATGCGGTTCGATACGCGCCCATTGCCTGTCGTTCAGCCAAAACAAACCAGCGCGCATTCTCTCGCCCCCGAATCAACACGTAGGCAAGAGAATCACGTGGCGCTATTTAGGTACAGACCCTAGTATTCCGAGGCGGTTGTTACTGAATCGAGAGGCCGCAGCGTACTGGATTGCCCGCTTTCGCGGGCAATGACGGCGGAGAGTGGGGCGACGTCAGCGCCTTGCGCTACGGCTTTTGATTTGCCCGACGTATCAATGACCTCGCACAATCCACCGCGCATCGCGCCAGCGATCACCGGCTACTGTGCATGGGGTTGTTTTCGCAGTTTTTGTTTTGAGGCCCCAAAGGCCTCAAGCCGAACCTATCGATTCCCGCCAAACAGCCGGTCCATCAACCAGCCATCCAGCCCCGCCGCCGCTTCCGGCCGCGCATTGGCGCGCGTCGGTGGCGGGCGATAGCCGCCATTGCTCGCCGGTGCCGGCCCGGGCGCGGCCGCTGTTGGCGGCGATACCTGCGATGCCGCCTGCGCGAGGTTCGACAGGCCCCAGCTCGCTTGCGAGTTCGGCAAGTTCGCGACCGGCACGCCCTCGTGCGCGGTGCGCATGAAGCGCGACCAGACTTCGACCGGCAGGCCGCCGCCGGTCGCCTTCTTGGTCGGCGCGTTGTCGTCATTGCCGAGCCAGACGCCGGTGACGAGGTTGGCGGTGTAGCCGATGAACCAGGCGTCACGGTAATCCTGGCTGGTGCCGGTCTTGCCGGCCGCCGGCCAGCCGGGGATCTCCGCCTTCTTGGCGGTGCCTGATATCAGCGTTTCCCGCATCATTGAATTCATCATGCCGACATAGCGCGGGTCGATCACCTGGTTGCGCTCGTCGGGCTGGCGCATGTAGAGCAGCTTGCCACTGAGCGTCCTGATCCGCGTGACGACATGCGGCGTCACCACGAAGCCGCCATTGGCGAAGGGCGCATAGGCGCCGACCAGCTCGACGACCGAGACTTCGGAGGTGCCGAGCGCGATCGAGGCATTGGGCTCGAGCTTCGAGGAGATGCCGAGCCGGTGCGCAGTGCGCACCACGTTCTTGGGCCCGACCTCGAGACCGAGGCGGATCGCGACCGTGTTGAGCGACATCGCCAGCGCCTGGGTCAGCGTCACCGCGCCGAAATATTCATGGGTGTAGTTCTCAGGTCTCCAGCCCTTGACCTCGATCGGCGCGTCCTGGCGCACGGTGTCGGGCGTCAGGCCCTGCTCGAGCGCGGTCAGGTACACGAACGGCTTGAACGAGGAGCCCGGCTGGCGCTTGGCGGTCACCGCGCGGTTGTACTGGCTCTCGGAATAGTTCCGCCCGCCGACCATGGCGCGCACGGCGCCGTCGGGCGTCATCGCCACCAGCGCGCCCTGGCTGACATTGAACTTCACGCTCTTGGCCGCGAGTTCGTCGATGATGGCGGCTTCCGCCTCGCCCTGCAGCTTCGGATCGATCGTGGTCTCGACCTTGATGCTCTCGTCGATCTGGCCGACGAGGTCGTCCAGCACCTCGCCGATCCAGTCGGCGACGTAATTGACCGTGCCGGCGCCGACCGGCTTCACGTTGTAGGAGGGATGGCCGATCGAGGCCTGCGCCTGCGCTTCGGTGATGAACCTTGCATCCGCCATCGCCGTGAGCACGATTTGCGCGCGCGCTTCCGCGCCTTCCGGGTTGCGGTTCGGCGCAAGCCGCGAGGGCGATTTGACCAGGCCGGCCAGCATCGCGGCTTCTGCGATGGTCACGTTCTTCGCCGACTTGCCGAAATAGCGCTGCGCGGCGGCCTCGACGCCATAGGCGCCGGAGCCGAAATAGACGCGGTTGAGATAGAGCTCCAGGATCTCGTCCTTGGAATGCTTGCGCTCCAGCCAGATCGCGAGCTCCGCCTCCTGCAGCTTGCGCTGCATGGTGCGCTCCTGGGTCAGGAACAGGTTTTTCGCGAGCTGCTGCGTCAGCGTCGAGCCGCCCTGCGACACGCCGCGATGGAGCACGTTGGTGACGAGGGCGCGCAGGATGCCGACGGGATCGATGCCGAAATGCGAATAGAAGCGGCGGTCCTCGATGGCGATGAAGGCCTTGGGCAGGTATGGCGGCAGATCCTTCAGCGCGACATTGGCGCCGGCCATCTCGCCGCGTTGCGCCAGCATGCTGCCGTCCATGCCGACGATCTGGATCGTCGGCGGACGCTTGGGAATTTCCAGCGACTGGATCGGCGGCAGATGGGCGCCGACATAGATCACGACGCCGATCACGGCGATGGCACCCCACAGGCCCACCACCGCGCCCCAATAGACCAGGCGGCCAAGGCTGGCGCCGATACGCGACTTCGACCGGCGCTTGGCGGACGATTTCGCTGACTTCTTCGGCTTGTCCTCGCCGCCCGGGACGCGGTCGGCCGCAGTCAGGCGCAGGTCGGCGAGCGCCGCGGGCAAGCCGAACAGCGGCTCCTTCCGCCCACCCTTTTTCTTTCCCCACGCCATACGCAAAACGCCCGGTCAGCCCGCCCCGCCGCACGCTAGCGGTCGCTGTTTAAGGCCCGGTTACCCAGGCGTTAACGCGCGATTAGGAGGTGCGGCATTCGTCCGCCGCAGTTCCGCTGATCGGACGGCGAAGCTAGGATCGCCGCCACAAAACAAGAGGGAACACACGAGGGAGTACCTATGGGCCACATCGATCCGACCAAGGAGATTTTCGCGCAATTCCGGGACAACGATCGCCCGGGCCCGATCCACATGCTCAACTTGGTGCGGCTGCGCAAAGACGCCGCCTACCCGGACGGCCGCAAGGCGAGCGGCGCGGAGGCCTATGCGGCCTATGGCCGCGAGAGCGGCCCGGTGTTCGAACGCCTCGGCGGGCGCATCGTCTGGCAGGGCAGGTTCGAGCTGATGCTGATCGGCCCGCAGGAGGAACGCTGGGACCATTGCTTCATCGCCGAATACCCAAGCGTCGCCGCCTTCGTCGAGATGATCCGCGATCCCGTCTATCGCGAGGCGGTGAAGCACCGCCAGGCCGCCGTGGAGGATTCGCGGCTGATCCGGCACGCGGTGCTGCCGGTGGGGAAGAATTTTGGCGAGGTGCCGACTTGAGAGCCGCGGAGCGACACTCTCTCTGCCGTCACGGCCGGGCTTGACCCAGCCATCCACGCCTTCTTGTTCAGTCATTCCGGGGCGGCTCGAAGAGCCGAACCCGGAATCTCGAGATTCCGGGTTCGATGCTGTCGCATCGCCCCGGAATGACAGCGGAGGAAACTAACCCGCCGGCCCTGCATCCTCCAGGATCGGGCCGAACAACTCCCAGCGCTCGCCGTTGAACTTCATCATCTGAAGCTGCTTGTTGACGCGGTAGTCGGTCGGCGAGGTGTTGGCCTTGATGCCCGGCAGCGCGATGTCGCCGGTCACGTCCTTCAGCGACGCCGCCTGCTTCATGACGTTCTCGCGCGTCAGGTTGTCGCCGCACTGCTGGAGCACATGGGCCAGAAGCTGCGCGGTGCCGTAGCCGTAGGTGTTGAAGTTCGAGTCCTTGTCGCCGTCCGGGTAGTATTTCGCCATGAAGTCGAGATACCGCTTCATGCCGGCATCGTCCTTCCAGGTCGGATCGAGCGGGTCCTTGCCGTAGTTGACGCTGATGACGCCCTTGGCGGCATCGAGCCCCGCCGGCTTCATCACCGCGCCGACCGAGGTCGCGTTGATGTCGACGATCTGCACCGGATGCCAGCCGAGCTCGGCGATCTTCTTGATCGCCTGCGCCGCCTGCTTCGGCGTGGTCGCACTGAAGAACAAATCGGCGCCGGCATCCTTGATCTTGAGGATCTGCGAATCGACGGTCGGGTCGGACACCTCGTAGGACGCCTCCGTCACGATCATCTTGGCGGCCTTGTCGCCGAGGCCGGCCTTGATGCCGTTCAGATAGTCCTTGCCGAGGTCGTCGTTCTGATAGAGCACGCCGATCTTGGCGTTCGGATGCTCCCTCAGGATGTATTGGCCATAGATGCGGCCTTCGACGAAATAGTTCGGATTGTAGCCCATGGTCCACGGGAAGTTCTTGGGGTCCGTGAACTTCGAGGCGCCGGTGGCCGCGAACAGCTGCGGCACTTTCTTGGAGTTGAGATATTTCTGCACGGCCGCGTTCGACGGCGTGCCGATGATCTGGAAGGTGAGCAGCACCTCGTCTCTCTCGACGAGCTTGCGGACCTGCTCCACCGCTTTCGGCGGCGAATAGGCATCGTCGTATTGAATCAGATTGATCTTGCGGCCGTTGATGCCGCCATGGTCGTTGATCATCTTGAAGTAAGCGGCCTGGGTCTTGCCGATCGACGCATAGGCCGACGCTGGCCCCGAGAACGGCACGGTCTGGCCGACCTTGATCTCGGTGTCGCTGGCGCCCGGATCATATTTTTTCTGGGCATTGGCCGCAGAGATCGACAGCGCCAGGGTCAGCGCCGTTGCCGTGGCCAGATGCAGCATTCCATTCCTCATTCGCAATTTCCTCAGCTTGTTATTGCCGATGATCTGCCGGACGCACTGTTGCGCGCCCGGCGCCATCGCTGCCGGGGAGTGTGGAGGAGGCGTTGCTGCAACGCAAGGCGGGGATGTGCCCGCAGTTCGTAGGGTGGGCTGCGGTTCGCCAACCCACCCTGTGACGTCTCCGAGTCGCTAGCCCGACGGACCGTTGTCCTCGATGATCGGTCCGAACAGCTCCCAGCGCTCGCCGTTGAACTTCATCATCTGCATCTGCTTGTTGACGCGGTAGTCGTTCGGCCCGGTGTTGATCTTGATGCCGGGCAGCGCGAAGCTCGGGGTGAAGTCCTTGATGTTGGCGACCTGCTTCATGACGTTCTCACGCGTGAGGTCGTCGCCGCATTGCTTCAGGACCTGCACCAGCAGCTCGGCCACCGAATAGGCATAGGTGTTGACGGTGTTGAGCTTGTCGCCTTCCGGGAAGTACTTGTCCATGAAGGCGAAGAAGGCCTTCACGCCCGGATCGTCCTTCCACTGCGGATCGCTGGGTTCCTTGCCATACTGGGTCGAGATGATGCCCTTGGAGATCTCGAGGCCGGCCGGCTTCAGCGTCGCCGAGATCGGGCTCGCATTGATGTCGAGGATGTGCACCGGCGTCCAGCCGAGGTCGGCGAGCTTCTTGATGGCCTGCGCGGCGAATTTCGGCGTCGAGGCGTCATAGAACAGGTCGACGCCCATCGACTTCAGCTTGACCACCTGCGAATCCACGGTCGGATCGGTGACCTCGTAGGACACTTCGCCGACGATCATGCTGGCGGCCTTGTCGCCGAGGCCGCTCTTGAGTCCCGCGAGGTAGTCGCGGCCCATGTCGTCGTTCTGGTAGAGCACGCCGATCTTGGCGTTCGGATGCTCCTTGAGGATGTACTTGGCGTAGATGCGCCCCTCGGACACATAGTTCGGATTGTAGGCAATGGTCCAGGGATAGTTCTGCGGATCGTTGAAACGCGCCGCGCCGGTCGAGGCCAGCAGCTGTGGCACCTTCTTTCCATTGAGATATTTCTGCACGGCGGCGTTGGCCGCGGTGCCGATGAGCTGGAAGGTGAAGAGCACCTCGTCGCCTTCGACCAGCTTGCGGACCTGCTCGACGGTCTTCGGCGGCGAATAGGCGTCGTCATACTGGATCAGGTTGATCTTGCGGCCGTTGATGCCGCCCTGATCGTTGATCATCTTGAAGTAGGCGGCCTGGGTCTTGCCGATATTGGCATAGACCGAGTAGGCGCCGGAGAACGGCACGGTCTGGCCGATCTTGATCTCGGTGTCGCTCGCACCGGTGTCATATTTCTTCTGTGCGAGGGCTTGGCTGGCGGAGACCGCGAAGGCGAGCGCCGCCGTGGCAGCCATGAAGACTCTGCGATTGCTCATGTTGGGTTGTTCCTCCTGACGGAATTTTCGGCCGATGGTCTTTTTCCGTTGGTTGCAACGGTCGCCATCGCTGCCGAAGAGTGTGGAGGAACGTTCGCCGCCGCGCAAGGATCGCGGCACTGCGCCGTAGCGTCTCAGGCCAAGGATCTTAGGCCCAGGATCTTAGGCCCAGGATCTTAGGCCAAGGATCTTAGGCCAGCGGTCCTAGGCCAGGAACAATGCCACCAGCGCGATCGCCGCCGGCAGCGCCTGCACGAGCAGGATGCGCGTGCTGACGGTCGCCGCGCCATAGGCGCCGGCCACGATCACGCAAAGCAGGAAGAACGCCTTGATCTGGAATGCGAAGGCCGGGTTGCCGTGAAGCAAGCCCCAGATCAGGCCGGCGGCAAGGAAGCCGTTATAGAGGCCCTGATTGGCAGCCATCACCTTCGTGATCGCGGCCTTTTCCGGCGTATTGCGAAAGACCTTCAAGCCCTGCGGCTTGTCCCAGAGAAACATCTCCAGGATCAGGAAGTAGGCGTGCAGTGCGGCGACCAGCGCCACCAGGATATTCGCGATCAGACTCAAGTTGAGCTCCCCCAAAGCGTCAGCTTTCGGGTGGACGGTAGCACGTCCGGCATGGCAAGTGCGATCCCATGATTTGAAGTGATGGAGTCGCAATGGCCGCTCGATCAACCAGCCTGCCGGAACGCTTCGGCCTCGATCGTCTGGCGACGCCGATCGGAACCGCCCTGCTCGTCACCGATGCCGAGGGCGCCTTGCGTGCGCTCGACTGGGACGACTACGAGCACCGCATGCGCGAGCTGCTGCGCCTGCACTACGGCGCGGTGGATCTGAGCCAGCGCTCCGCGCCGGCAGCGATCAAGGCCGCGCTGTCGGATTACTTCGCAGGTAACCTCGGAAGGCTATCAGCGATCGCATGGCGCATCGCCGGCACACCGTTCCATAAAAGGTCTGGACCGCGCTTGCGCAAATCCCCGCCGGCACCACGATGAGCTACGGCGCGCTGGCCGCAAGGATCGACATGCCCAGGGCCATTCGCGCCGTCGGCCATGCCAACGGCTCCAACCCGATCAGCGTGGTGCTGCCCTGTCACCGCCTGATCGGCGCCGACGGCTCGCTGGTGAAATACGGCGGCGGGCTCGAGCGTAAGCGCTGGCTGCTGCGGCACGAGGGAGTGGAGGTCTAGGTTCTCACTCCCGTGGTCATTCCGGGGCGCGCGTAGCGCCGGAATCCATTTATCCGCGTCACCAGTGGCTCGATGGATTCCGGGCTCGCCGCTGCGCGGCGCCCCGGAATGACGAGGGGAGAGAGGTGCGCGCGACCGCCGTCACGCCGCGGGCTGAACCGCCTTGTCGCCGGCCATCACATGGGTCAGCGCGCTCTTGATCGCGGACTGGCGGGTCGGCGCGTTGATCTGCGCGCCGAGCAGGTCGGTGACGTAGAACACGTCGCGCGCGCGCTCGCCAAAGGTCGCGACGTGGGCGGAGGCGATGTTCAGATTGAGCTTCGAGATCGCGGTGGTGAGCTCGTAGAGCAGGCCGGGCCGGTCGAGGCCGGATACCTCGATCACGGTGTAGCGGTCGGACCACTGGTTGTTGATGGTCACTTCAGGCTCGATCACGAAGGGCCGTGCCTTGCTGCGCACCGTGCGCCGCGCCACCACCTCGGGCAGGCGCAGCTTGCCTTCCAGCACGTCCTCGATCATCTCGCCGATACGGGTGGCGCGCCTTCCCTCGTCCTCGTCGCGGTCGTATTCCCGGGAGATCGAGATCGTGTCGAGCGCGCGGCCGTCGGTCGTGGTGTAGATCTGGGCGTCGACGATGTTGGCGCCGGCGGAGGCGCAGGCGCCCGCGATGATCGACAGCAGCCAGGGATGGTCGGCCGCGAAGATAGTCAGCTCGGTGACGCCGCGCACCTCGTCGAAGCCGACATTGATCGCGAGCTTGTGGCCGGCCTGCTCGCTGGAGCGGACGAAGCGCGCGTGGCGGATCTTGCGCGGCAGCTCGACCTTGAGCCAGTAGGCCGGGTAGTGCCGGGCGATATAGGCGTCGAGCTCGTCCGCCGGCCATTCGGCGAAGGCGTTGCGGAATTCGGCGTATGCGGCCGTGAGGCGCTTGCCGCGGTCGACTTCCGAGAAGCCGCCGGTCAGCACCGGTTCTGTCTCGTAGTACAGTGAACGCAGCAGCTGCGCCTTCCAGCCGTTCCACACGCCGGGACCGACGCCGCGGATGTCGGCGGTAGTGAGGATCGTCAGCAGCTTCATCTGCTCGACCGACTGCACCACGGCAGCGAAATTCTCGATCGTCTTGCGGTCCGACAGGTCGCGCGACTGCGCGACCGTGGACATGGTCAGATGCTCCTCGATCAGCCAGGCCACGAGCTCGGTGTCGGCCGGGCTGAAGCCGAGCCGCGGGCAGAGCCGCCGCGCCACCTTGGCGCCAGCGATGGAGTGATCCTCCGGCCGGCCCTTGGCGACGTCGTGCAGGAGCGTCGCGATGTAGATCACCGAGCGATGCTCGGGCCGGATCTTGCGCATCAGGTCGCTGGCTACGGCGAATTCCTCGATGCCGCCGCGCTCGATGTCCTGGAGGAAGCCGACGCAGCGGATCAGATGCTCGTCGACGGTGTAGTGATGATACATGTTGAACTGCATCATCGAGACGATCTTGCCGAAGGCCCGGATGAAGTGGCCGAGCACGCCGGTCTCGTTCATCCGACGCAGCACGATCTCCGCGTTGTCGGAGGTGAGGATCTCCATGAACAGCCGATTGGCTTCGGGGTTCTCGCGAAGCTGGGCGTTGATCAGGCCGAGCGAGCGCGTCACGTCGCGCATCGCATCTGGGTGGAAGGCGAGGTTGTGCTTCTGCGCCAGGCGGAAGATGCGGATCAGGTTGACCGGATCGTGCTTGAAGACGTCGGGCGCGGCGACGTTGATGCGGTTGTTGTCGACGATGAAGTCGTCGCTGTCAGGCACGCGCCGCTTCGCGGGGGTCGGGCGCAGCCGCGCCATCATCCGGCTCAGGACCGGCGCGGGCTTGGCCTGCTGGTCCTCGAGCTTGGCGCAGAGGATGGCGGTGAGGTTGCCGACTTCCTTGGCGACCAGGAAGTAGTGCTTCATGAACCGCTCGACGTCCTGCATGCCGGGATGCGAGGTGTAGCCGAGCCGGACCGCGATCTCGCGCTGGAGATCGAAGGACAGGCGCTCTTCGGCGCGGCCGGAGTAGAAGTGCAGGTTGCAGCGCACCGACCACAGGAAATCGGCGCAGCGGCGGAACGTGCGGTATTCCTGCGCGTCGAACACGCCGCGCTCGACCAGCTCGTCGGTGTCGCGGACGCGGTAGACGTATTTGGCGATCCAGAACAGCGTGTGCAGGTCGCGCAAGGCGCCCTTGCCGTCCTTGACGTTGGGTTCGACCAGGTAGCGCGACTGGCCGCCGCGCCGGTGCCGCTCCTCGCGCTCGGCGAGTTTTGCGGTGACGAATTCGGACGCGGTGCCCTGCACCACTTCCTTGTCGAAGCGCTCGACCAGCTCGTCATAGAGCGGCTGGTCGCCGGTCAGGAAGCGCGTCTCCAGGATTGCGGTGCGGATCGTCATGTCGCCGCGCGCCTGCCGGATCGACTCGTCGACCGAGCGCGTGGCGTGTCCGACCTTCAGCCCCATGTCCCAGAGGCAATAGAGGATCGCCTCGGCGACCTGCTCGCCCCAGGCGGTCTGCTTGTAGGGCAGGATGAAGAGCAGATCGATGTCCGATTCCGGCGCCATCAGGCCGCGGCCATAGCCGCCGGTCGCGACCACCGCCATGCGCTCGGCGCCGCTCGGGATCGGCGAGCGGTAGAGATGGCGGGTCGCCGCCGAATAGAGGATGCGGATGATCTCGTCCTGCACATGGCACAGCCGCTCGGCGCAGCGACGGCCATGGCGGTCCTTCAGCAGGATCGCCTGCGCGGCGGCGCGCGCCGCGATCAGCTCGGCCTTGAGCAATTGCGCCATGGCCGTGCGGAACGCGTCCTCGCGTCCCTGGTGCTTTTCAGCAAGCGCATCGACCGCGGCGGTGATCCGCGCGGTGTCGAAGCGATCGTCCACCTCTTGCTTGTGCTCTGTCGTGACGCTGTCCATGTCACACCGGATATAAGAGGTGACAGGCGCTGTCACCCGCCATTCGCTGGCAATAGTCGTTCCATGCTTGAAAAGCCCGGCATCGGGCAAAGTTGTTCTCGGGCGACCCGCTTTCAAGGGTGGGATTTTCTCGTTGACCTCTAGATATAACTCATTGAAAAACAATGAAGTTTTTGAGGATGGCGGGCATGACCAAGGTGACACGACGCATTCTGCTGGTGGGCGCGATGGCGCTCGCCATGACCCCCGCGGCGCGGGCGGCCGATCCGCTCAAGGAAATCCGCATCGACTGGGCGACCTACAATCCGGTGTCGCTGGTGCTGAAGCAGAAGGGGCTGCTGGAGAAGGAGTTCGCCAAGGACGGCATCACCATCACCTGGGTGCAATCGGCCGTTGTCCCTGATAGTGAGTCTGACGAATCATTTCCGGAGGTGGTCGAGGTTCGGGACCCCCACCATCCTTTGTGGGGGCGCTCATATCGAGTGATTAGGAAGATCGGTCAGCGAGGCCGAGGCATTCCCGCTTCGTATGAAGTTGAGTATCGCGCAGGAAGCAGTCTTCTGATTCAAGCAACCGCAATCGAATATTATGAGCAAGAGGCAAATCAGATTAAGCTGAGTATGGAGGCTCTACTCGAGCTTTTATCGACAGCGGATTGTCCCGACGCACATGAGCATGGATCCAGCCGATCTTTGGTCGACGCTGACGCCCGCGCTCCGACGCCAGATCGTCGAAGACGTCGCCGCAATTTTGGCGGAGATCCCTCATGAAGTCCGAGCTGGTCACACCAAGCCACTTGGCGCGCAAAGCCGTAGTCTACATCCGGCAGTCGACGCCCCATCAGGTCGTAAGCAATCAGGAGAGCCTGCGCCTTCAATACGCGCTTCGCCCAGCGCGCCCGCGAACTCGGATGGCGTGAGGCGGCCATCGACGTGATTGATGCCGATCTCGGGTTGAGCGGCGCGTCTATAGCACAGCGTAACGGCTTCAAGGAACTCGTTGGCCGTGTTGGCCTGAGTGAAGTGGGACTCATCCTGTCGATCGACGTGACCCGCTTGGCGCGTAATTGTACCGACTGGTATCCGCTCCTGGATATCTGTGGTCTACGTGGCTGCCTGATCGCCGACCGCGATGGTGTCTATGATCCGGGCACTCCCAACGGACGGTTGCTTCTCGGGCTGAAGGGTTCGATCTCCGAGCTTGAGCTACATACGATCCGCAGCCGGCTGACCGCCGGCCTGCTGGCCAAAGCCGAACGCGGCGAACTTGCGGTTATGCTGCCAATCGGGCTGATGCGGGACCCGAGCGGTGTGGTCGTTAAGGATCCCGACATGGCCGTGCAAGGGCGGCTCGGTCTCGTCTTCCAGTTATTCCTGCAGCTGCGCAGCGTTGCCAAGGTCATGCGAGCGTTGAACGAGCGTGACCTGGAACTGCCGCGTCGTGATCGATATGGCGATTTGTGCTGGACGCGCGCGACGCTGGCTGCCGTCGCGGCGATCTTGAAGAACCCCGCATACGCGGGCGCCTTTGTCTATGGACGAACCCGCTTCCGGCCGCCGAAGCGGGAGGGGGCCCTGCCACAAAAGGCTCCGCGGCCGATGGAGGAGTGGCGGATCGTCGTTAAAGATCGATATCCAGCCTATATCGACTGGCCAATTTATGAAAAAATCCGATCCGTCATCAGAGATAACCGACCGAATACATGCGCATCAAAACCCGCGGCGCGCCTCGCAATGGCGAGCTCCTGCTCCACGGCATTGCCTGGTGCGCACGATGTGGCCATAAGATGTACGTCCGCTACAAGGGCGGCGGCGAATATGTATGCAATCACCTGCGTACCCAGGAAGGTCAGCCAACCTGCCAACACATCCGCGCCGCCCATATCGATGCAGCCGTTGGCGACGCATTCCTAACCGCACTAGCGCCGGCCGAACTCGATGCCTTGTCGCGCTCCCGCCGGGTGCAGCAGCAGACGAACAATGCGCTACGCTCCAGTGCAGAACGAGAGCTCGAGCGCAAGCGATACACGGCGGCGCTCGCCGAACGGCAGTTCAACCGAGCTGATCCAGATAATCGGTTGGTCGCCTCGGAACTCGAGCGTCGATGGGAAGCGGCGCTAAACGACGTGCGCGCCGCCGAAGAGGCGCTTGCCCGACAGACGCCGCCCAAAGCCATCACACAAGTGGCCATAAGCAAGGAGCTCAACGACAAGGTCATCAGCCTCACCGGCCGCCTCCCGCAGATATGGGGTGACGAGACTATCTCGGATGCGCATCGCAAGGCGTTGTTGCGATGTCTCATCGAAAAGGTCGTTCTCGACCGCGGTGAGCGCGACTTGGCCCTGGCTAGGATCGTCTGGCGGGGAGGCGCCGTGACGGAGCTCGAAGTGAAGATGAGCGTCAACTCCGTCACCAGATTGACGCGAGGCACAGAGATGCGGGAACGCCTTCTGACGCTCGCTCGCGACGGCGTCCCAGACGACAAGATCGCCACAATCCTTACTCGGGAAGGTCACCGCTCTCCCCGTTGCGCCGATAAGGTGCTGCCTATCACCGTTGGGCGGCTCCGTCGTGCCGCCGCCATCAAGGTAACTGCCCAGCGCAGCCGATGGGAGCATGACGACTCATACCTCAGCCCGCCCGAACTGGCCCGAAGGCTCGAGATTCCAGTAAACTGGCTCTATGTTCAGATCCGAACCAAGCGTTTGCTAATTGATCGCCAGCCCAGCGGCGCCTATCTCTTCCCGAATACACCATCCGTTCTTCACGCCATCGGAGACCTTCGAAACCACGTCATCGCGCAACTTGATCTAAGAATCTGTCAGCCTAACAAGGAGGGGCATCAACATGGGTGATCGAACAAGGCACTCGAATTCCTCAATGCCGGCTCGATCGATTTCGGCTCGACCGCGGGCTCGGCGGCGCTGGTGGCGAAGATCAACGGCAACCCGATCAAGTCGATCTATGTCTATTCGCGTCCCGAATGGACCGCGCTGGTGACGGGCAAGGAGTCCAGGATCGCAAGCGTTGCGGATCTCAAGGGCAAGCGCGTCGCGGTGACGCGCGGCACCGATCCGCACATCTTCCTGGTGCGCGCGCTGCTTGGCGCCGGCCTCACCGAGAAGGACATCACGCCGGTGCTGCTCCAGCACGCCGACGGCAAGACCGCGCTGATCCGCGGCGATGTCGATGCTTGGGCCGGGCTCGATCCGATGATGGCGCAGGCCGAAGTGGAGGAGGGCGCCAAGCTGTTCTACCGCAAGGCTGACGCCAACACCTGGGGCATCCTCAATGTGCGAGAGCATTTCCTGAAGGACTATCCGGACGTGGCCCGCCGCGTGCTCGCCACTTACGAAGAGGCGCGCAAATATTCGCTGGCGAACTATGACGAACTGAAGAAGACCTTCATCGCCGTGACGAAGCTTCCCGAGGCCGTCGTCGACAAGCAGCTCAAGGAGCGCACCGAGCTGACCCACAGCCGCATCGGCTCGCCCCAGCGCGAGTCGATCCTCGCCGCCGGCCTGGCGTTGCAGCAGGCGGGCGTCGTCGACGCCAAGGTTGACGTGAAGGCGACGCTGGATGCGCTGATCGACGACCAGATTCCGCTGCCGACGAATTAGTCGGCAGGAAGAGGCAGCCGCGCGTGCATCAAACTCCGCCGTCGTCCCGGCCTAGTTGCGCAATTGCGCACGGGGGGCCGGGACCCATCACCACAGGGAGTGGTTGTTGCGCGAAGGCGGTCACTCCGAATCCCCGTAACCACTCCTCCCCGTGGTTATGGATCCGGGATCGGCGCGCGCTTGAGGCGCGCTTGTCCGGGACGACGGTCGTGGGTGTGGCGACACTGTTGCATTCCCTCACAAGACGCGCTTGCTATGACCATGATCTCCGACGCGCCTGCCTTGCAACGATCCTCTGAACCGGCCGAGGGCGCCGCCGCGCCGTCGCGCATCGCGCGTTACGCGCGGCCGGTGCTGGGTGTGCTGTTGCCGCTCGCTCTCGCGCTCGGCTGGGAGCTCGTGGTGTGGTCCGGCTGGTCCAACGGCCGGCTGGTGCCGCCGCCCTCGCGCGTCTTTGTCACCATCACTGACCTCGCCCGCTCCGGCGAGCTGGTCCGTCACATCGCCGCGACGCTGTGGCGTGTCGGCCTTGGCTTCGCGTTCGGAGTGGTCGCCGGCACGCTGCTCGGCGCGATTTCCGGCTATTGGTCGCTGGCGCGCCGGCTGCTCGATCCGACCGTGCAGGCACTGCGCGCGATACCCTCGCTGGCCTGGGTGCCGCTGTTCATCCTCTGGCTCGGTATCTTAGAGACATCGAAGATCGCGCTGATCGCGGTCGGCGTGTTCTTCCCGGTCTATCTCGGCGTGATGGGTGCCATCCTCTCGGTCGATCGCAAGATCGTCGAGGTCGGGCGCACCTTCCGCCTCTCCGGCCCGGCGATGATCCGCCGCATCCTCTTGCCCGCGGTGCTGCCGGCCTATGTGGTGTCGTTGCGCGTCGGCCTCGGTCTCGGCTGGATGTTCGTGGTGGCGGCCGAATTGATCGGGGCGTCCGAAGGTCTCGGCTATCTCCTGCTCGACGGCCAGCAGCTCGGCAAGCCCGCGCAGATCCTCGCCGCGATCGTGATCTTCGCCATGCTCGGCAAGCTCACGGACTGGCTGATCGAGGTCGGGTCCGCGCCCTTCCTGCGCTGGCAGGACGGCTTCGGTAGCGCGATGCTCGTGCTCGACAGGGTCAGCAAGACCTATCCCAACGGCGTCGAGGCGCTGGCGCGTTTCTCGGCCGCGATCCGCCAAGGCGAGATCGTCGCCATTATTGGCGGCTCCGGCTGCGGCAAATCAACATTGCTGCGCGCCATCGCCGGCCTCGATCGCGCCAGCTCAGGCACGGTGACGCTCGACGACGAGGCGATCGCCTCGCCCCACGCCAAGATCGGCATCATCTTCCAGGAGCCGCGGCTTTTGCCCTGGCTCAGCGTCGCCGACAATATCGGCTTTGGCCTTGCCGATTTGCCCGCGGCCGAGCGGCGCGAGAAGGTGGCGCGCGCGCTCGCGCGCGTCGGGCTCGCCGACAAGGCGCAGGCCTGGCCGCGCGAGCTCTCCGGCGGGCAGGCGCAGCGCGTCGCGATCGCCCGCGCGCTGGTGCCGCAGCCCGAGGTGCTCTTGCTCGACGAGCCGTTCTCCGCGCTCGACGCATTCACCCGCAGGGATCTCCAGGATCATCTGCTCGATCTCTGGGCCGACACGCGCCCGACCTTGATCCTCGTCACACATGACGTCGACGAGGCCGTGGTGCTGGCAGATCGCGTGCTGGTAATGCGGCCGCGGCCGGGCCGCCTGTTCGACCAGATCGAGATCAATCTGGGCCGGCCGCGCGACCGCAATTCGCCGCTGTTCGAGAACTTCAAGCGAAGTGTGCTGACGTCACTCGACCGTTCGCTCGACCGCAGCGTGCCCGACCGTGACGCAACCCAGGGTCCCGGTCAGGCCATGTGGTGGTGACAATTTCTCCTCAAGCCGGTACATCGAGGGGCGATTTTTCCGGGAGAGAACGAAAATGGACGCTGCCCAACTGCGCCAGATGCAGGCCCCGATCAAGGAACGCTACAAGACCGATCCCAAGACCGCGCTGATCACGTTGAAGGCCAAGGGCTCGACCGACAGCGACGGCATCGCCTGCAAGGTCGAGACCGGCCGGGCTATCGCGCTTGCCGGCCTGCATCCGGCCACCGGCGGCTCCGGCCTCGAACTCTGCTCCGGCGACATGCTGCTCGAGGCGCTGGTTGCTTGCGCCGGCGTCACGCTGAAATCGGTCGCGACTGCGATCGAGGTGCCACTCAAGACCGGCAACGTCTATGCCGAGGGCGATCTCGATTTCCGCGGCACGCTCGGCGTCGACAAGGAGACGCCGGTCGGCTTCGCCGAGATCCGCCTCCGCTTCGAGGTCGACACGCCGGCGCCGCAAGACAAGCTCGATCTGCTGCTCAAGCTCACCGAGCGCTATTGCGTGGTCTACCAGACCATCAAGAACGGCCCGAAGGTTTCGGTGTCGATGCAGCGGATGTGAGACGCGAGAGTCGCTGCTCTACAATTGGTGTCGTTCCCGCGGAGGCGGGAACCCATAACCCCAGGCCGTCGTGATTTCGGACGGTCGTAGCTCCAGCTCTCGAATCACTACGCCCTGTGCCTATGGATTCCGGGTTCGCGCTTCGCGCGCCCCGGAATGACGGACAGAATGCCTTCCTTCCGGATCTGCGCTTCGCTTGTCCGGCACGACAAACAAAAAATGTCCCCCGAGCTCCACTTCATCCTCTTCCTGCTCCTGCGCATGGCGATCGCGGCGGCGTTCGTCGTGACCGCCTCGATCATCACCGAACGCTCGGGTCCGGTGATCGGTGCGCTGATCGCGACCCTGCCGGTCTCGGCCGGTCCGTCCTACGTCTTCCTCGCGATCGACCATGACGCCGCCTTCATCGCGCAGGGCGCGCTGGCGAGCCTGCCGGTGAACGCGGCGACCATCTTCAGGTGCCTCACCTATGTCGTGCTGTCGCAGCGGCACAATCTCGCGGTGAGTTGCGGCAGCGCCGTCGCGGTGTGGATCGGGCTGGCCTCGATCATCCGCCAGTTCGACTGGTCGCTCACCGCCGGGCTTGCCGCCAATCTGATCGCGTTCGGCATCTGCATTCCGCTGCTCGCAGGCTATCGCCACGTGAAGATGCCGCTGGTGACGCGGCGCTGGTACGACGTCCCGATGCGGGCTGCGCTGGTCGCGACCCTCGTCGCCATCGTGGTCTCGACTTCCAGCTGGGTCGGCCCCCGCATCAGCGGCATCATCGCGCTGTATCCCGTGGTGTTCTCCAGCATGATGGTGATCCTGCATCCGCGCATCGGCGGTCCGCCGACCGCCGCCGTGCTCGCCAACTCCGCCTGGGGTCTGCTCGGATTCGGAATGGCGGTCGCCGTCATGCACGTCGCGGTGGTGCAGTTCGGCCTGGCCGTCGGCTTGAGTCTTGCGCTCGGCACTTGCGTCACCTGGAACCTGACGCTGTGGGGGATCGGCCGGCGCGCGATGCACAAGGCTCGGCAGAAGCCGTGAGACTACGGATGAACGCGAAATGATGTCGAAGACATATCTGCGGCTAGTTCATTCGAGCAATCAGCGCGGCGTCCCGCAAGCCGTTGAATGACAAATGTCATTTCAAATTCGGGCCGAGACCGCCGCGGGGCGCCGTGTGCACCGGTGATTTTCCCCGGCTGCTGCTTTCCGACATTTCTATTAGAACTTTGTTCGAGCTTTTCCCGTACGAATCAACTTGCATACCCGCGTCCGACACCGCCCGCGTATATTTTGGCGGATCTCAATTCAAGCGATCGGACCTGCGGGAACCGCTGATTGGAATACGGCATCGCTGCCGCGCGGTCACATCCCCTGGTTCCGACGGGCACGTCCCGATCGGTGTTGTTTCGAGATGGAGATTCTTTGATGTTTGGTCGCAACTCCCGCAGTGATGCAGACGCACAGCTCGCCGCCATCGGCCGGTCGCAGGCCGTGATCGAGTTTGCGATGGATGGCACGATTCTTACGGCCAACCAGAACTTCCTGAAGGCGCTCGGCTACTCCTTCGACGAGATCAAGGGGAAGAAGCACGCCATGTTCGTGCCGGCCGACCAGCGCGACAGCGCCGAATACAAGGCGTTCTGGGCGCAGCTCAACCGCGGCGAGCCGCAGGCCGCCGAATTCAAGCGAATTGCCAAGGGCGGCCGCGAGGTCTGGATCGAGGCGTCCTACAATCCGGTGCTCGACAATGCCGGCAAGCCGGTCAAGGTCGTGAAGATCGCGACCGACATCACCGCCAAGAAGGTCCGCGCCATGACGGAAGCCTCCAAGGTGTCCGCCATCAGCCGCGCCCAGGCCGTGATCGAGTTCAAGCTCGACGGTACCGTCGTCACGGCCAACGAGAATTTCTGCAAGGCGCTCGGCTATTCGCTGGCCGAGATCGAGGGCAAGCACCACAGCCTGTTCGTGGCTCAGTCCGAGCGTGACGGCGGCGCCTATCGCGAATTCTGGGCCGCGCTCAACCGCGGCGAATACCAGATACGGCGCCGTTACTGCTTCGGCAGCTTGGCCTTCAACGCATACAGCGCGTCGAGCGCCTCGCGCGGCGACATCTCGTCGGGGTGCAGCGCCTTCACGGCGTCCATCAGCAGCTCCGCCTCGCTCGGCGGCGCGGCTTCCGCGGCGGCGCGTGAGGGCACGGCGAACAACGGCAGGTCGTCGGCGAGGGCCCGCGCGGTCTGGCCGCGATCCTGCGCCTCGAGTTTCGCCAGCACGGATTTGGCGCGCGTGATCACGGCCGGCGGCAGGCCTGCGAGTTTTGCCACCTGGATGCCGTAGGAGCGGTCGGCCGAGCCCGGCAGCACCTCGTGCAGGAACACGACATTGCCCTGCCACTCCTTGACGCGCACGGTGGCGTTGAACATCCGCGGCAGCTTGGCCGAGAGCGCGGTCAGCTCGTGATAATGCGTCGCGAACAGCGTGCGGCAGCGGTTGCTCTCGTGCAGATGCTCGATCGCGGCCCAGGCGATCGAGAGGCCGTCGAAGGTTGCCGTGCCGCGGCCGATCTCGTCGAGGATCACGAGCGCGCGCTCGCCGGCCTGGTTCAGGATCGCCGCGGTCTCGACCATCTCCACCATGAAGGTGGAGCGGCCGCGCGCGAGATCGTCGGCGGCGCCGACGCGCGAGAACAGGCGATCGATGATGCCGATGCGGGCGCGCGTCGCCGGCACGAAGCTGCCGATCTGCGCCAGCAGTGCGATCAGCGCGTTCTGGCGCAGGAAGGTCGATTTACCAGCCATGTTGGGACCGGTCAGCAGCCAGAGCTGTCCGGATTTTTGCGCGGGCGCCGGCGAGAGATCGCAGGCATTGGCAATGAACGGCTCGCCGTTGCGCTTCAGGGCCTGCTCGACGACGGGATGGCGGCCGGCTTCGATCGCGAAGCCGAGCGAGGAGTCCACTTCCGGCCGCACATAGTTCTCGTCGACTGCAAGCTTGGCCAGCGAAGTCGCAACATCGAGCAGCGCAAAGCCTTGCGCGGCGGCGCGCAGGTCGTCGCTGATCTCCAGCGCCTTGGCGCAGAGCCGCTCAAAGATCTCGAGCTCGAGGCCGAGCGCGCGGTCGCCGGCATTGGCGATCTTGGCTTCGATCTCGCCGAGCTCGGAGGTCGTGAAGCGGACCTGGCCCGCAAGCGTCTGGCGATGGATGAAGGTCGCGTTGAGCGGTGCCGACATCAGCTTGTCGCCATGCTGCGCGGTGACCTCGACGAAATAGCCGAGCACGTTGTTGTGCCGGATCTTGAGGCCTTTGACGCCGGTGTCGTCGGCGTAGCGGGCCTGCATCGAGGCCACCACGAGGCGCGAGGCGTCGCGCAGGTTCCGGGCTTCGTCGAGCGCGGGCTCGTAGCCCTGGCGCACGAAGCCGCCGTCGCGCTTGATCAGCGGCAGTTGCTCGTCGAGCGCTGTCGCAAACTCGGCCGCGAGCTCGCGCGATGGTCGCGTCAAGGCCGCCATCACCGCCGCGATCTCCTGCGGCGGCTGGTCGAGTTCGCCGAGCCGCGCTAGCACCTGGTCGGCGGCGATGATGCCGTCGCGCAAGCCCGCGAGGTCGCGCGGTCCGCCGCGGCCGACCGAGAGACGGGCCAGCGCCCGCGACATGTCGGGCGCGCCGCGCAGGATGCTGCGGATGTCTTCGCGCGCGGCCGAATCGGCAACGAAGGCGCCGACCGCGTCGAGCCGCCGCGCGATCGCCGGCGCATCCGTCAGCGGCGCCGCCAGCCGCTGCGCCAGCAGGCGCGAGCCCGCCGAGGTCACGGTGCAGTCGATCGCATCGAGCAGGGAGCCGCGGCGCTCGCCGGCGAGCGTCCGCGTCAGCTCGAGATTGGCGCGCGTGGCCGGATCGATCGCCATGGTCGCGCCCGAGGCTTCGCGCGCGGGCGGTGATAGTGGCGGGTGCCTGCCGACCTGGGTGCGGTCGACATAGGTGACGGCGGCGGCCGCGGCCGTCGCTTCGAGCCTGGTCAGCTGTGCCAGCCCGTCCATGGTCGCGACGGCAAAGTAGTCGCACAGCCGCTTCTCGGCGGTGGCGCCGTCGAAGACGTCGCGGGTCAGCGGCGTCACCGCCGGCAATTCGCGCAAGGTCTGTCCGAGCTCGTTGTCATTGTAGAGCGCGTCGGTGACGATCGCCTCGTTCGGATTGATCCGTGCCAGCGTTGCGGCGAGCTCGCCGCCCGAGCATTCCGTCACCATGAATTCGGCGGTCGAGATGTCGATCCATGCGAGCCCGAAGCGGTCGCCGCCGGTGGACGAGCGGGCGCGCGCGATCGCCAGCAGGTAATTGTTGGCGCGCGCATCGAGCAGCGTGTCCTCGGTCAGCGTGCCGGGCGTGACCAGCCGCACCACGCCGCGGCGCACCACGCTCTTGTTGCCGCGCGCTTTCGCGGCGGCGGGATCCTCGGTCTGCTCGCAGACCGCGACCCGGTGGCCGGCCGAGATCAGGCGGTGCAGATAATCCTCAGCGCGCTCGACCGGAACGCCGCACATCGGGATATCCGCGCCCTGGTGCTTGCCGCGCTTGGTCAGCACGATGCCCAGCGTCTTGGAGGCGATCTCGGCGTCCTCGAAGAACAATTCGTAGAAGTCGCCCATCCGGTAGAACAGCAGCAGGCCCTGATGCGCCGCCTTGATCTCCAGGTACTGTTCCATCATCGGCGTGACGCGCGCGGCGGCTTCCGCCTGCGGCGCGGGCGTTTCGTCGGGCGGCGGTACGGGTATCGGCTGTTGCATCGTCATGGGCGGCGCAACCTACAAAATTTCGTCCCGCGCTCCTATCGGTTTGGCCGGGGAAGCGAGGTTTTCCACGCTGTCCGTATGGCGGGATAAGCGCGCCTCATCTTCGGTCGTCATTCCGGGATGCGCCGAAAGGCGCAGGCCCGGAATCCATAACCCCGGCTTGTGGTTATGGATTCCGGGCTCGCCCTCCGGGCGCCCCGGAAAGACGGAGGGGTTTGAATGACGGCCACCCGCGAAACCGTCAATTGACCTGCCGCGGGCGCCCTCCTAAAACTCCGCCGGAATTGAAGAATTTGGCCGGACCGCGGCATTCAGGGAGAACAACGATGCGTGACGTCTTTATCTGCGATGCCGTGCGGACCCCGATCGGCCGTTTCGGCGGCTCGCTTGCCAAGGTGCGTGCCGACGACCTCGCCGCCGCGCCGATCAAGGCGCTGATGGCCAAGCACCCCAATCTCGATTGGGCGCAGGTGGACGAGGTGTTCTTCGGCTGCGCCAACCAGGCCGGCGAGGACAACCGCAACGTCGCACGCATGGCGTTGCTGCTCGCAGGCCTTCCCGACTCGGTTCCCGGCCAGACCCTGAACCGCCTGTGCGCCTCCGGCCTCGATGCAGTCGGTGCCGCCGGCCGCGCCATCCGCTCCGGCGAGATCGAGCTCGCCATTGCCGGCGGCGTCGAATCCATGACCCGCGCGCCCTTCGTGATGGGCAAGGCGCAGGAGGCCTTCTCCCGCTCGGCCGAGATTTTCGACACCACCATCGGCTGGCGCTTCATCAATCCGCTGCTGAAGGCGCAGTACGGCGTCGATGCGATGCCGGAGACCGGCGAGAACGTCGCCGAGGAATTCCAGGTCTCGCGCGCCGACCAGGACGCTTTCGCCATCCGCTCGCAGCAGCGCGCAGGCGCCGCGATCGCGGCCGGCTATTTCGCCGAAGAAATCACGCCGATCAGCATTCCCGGCGGCAAGGCCGGTCCGATCACGGTGGACAAGGACGAGCATCCGCGTCCCGAGACCACGCTGGAAGGCCTCGCCAAACTGAAGCCGATTGTGCGCAATCCCGGCACGGTCACCGCCGGCAACGCATCCGGCGTCAACGACGGCGCCGCCGCGATGATCCTGGCGTCCGAAGCTGCCGTGAAGAAGCATGGCCTGACGCCGCGCGCCCGCATCCTCGGCCTCGCCTCGGCCGGCGTGCCGCCGCGCATCATGGGCATTGGACCCGTGCCTGCGACCCGCAAGCTGATGGAGCGGCTCGGCAAGAAGATCAGCGATTTCGACCTGATCGAGCTCAACGAGGCCTTCGCCTCGCAGGGCATCGCCTGCATGCGCCAACTCGGTGTTGCCGACGATGCCGACTTCGTCAATCCGCATGGCGGCGCCATCGCGCTCGGACATCCCCTCGGCATGAGCGGCGCGCGCCTGGCGCTCACCGCCGTGCACGGCATGGAGAAGCGCGGCGGCAAGCTCGCGCTCGCCACCATGTGCGTCGGCGTCGGCCAGGGCGTTGCCGTGGCGATCGAGAAGCTGAACTGACGGGACGCTGCGCGTCCCGTCATCCCGGAGCCGCTCGTTAGAGCGGAATCCGGGATCTCGAGATTCCGGGTTCAGCCCTGTCGGGCTGCCCCGGAATGACGGGCGACCGGGAGGCAAGCATGATCATCGAACGTGAGCAGGACGTCACGGCCGCGGCACTGGCGGTGATGGAGCGGACGTCCGATCCGCGGCTTCGCCAGATCATGGTCTCACTGGTCAAGCACCTGCACGCCTTCGTCCGCGATGTTCGCCTGACCGAGGCGGAATTCCGCGACGCCACGGCGATCGTGGCCGAGCTCGGCAAGCTGACCACCGATACGCATAACGAAGTCGTGCTGATGGCCGGCTCGCTCGGCGTCTCGCCGCTGGTGTGCCTGCTCAACAATGGCGATCAGGGCAATACGGAAACCGACCAATCGCTGCTCGGACCGTTCTGGCGGTTGAACTCGCCGCGGGTCGAGAACGGCGGATCGATCGTTCGCTCCGAGACCCCGGGTGCGCCGCTGTTCGTCAGCGGCCGCGTCGTGGACAAGGATGGCCGTCCCGTCACTGGGGCGGAGGTCGATGTCTGGCATGCCTCGCCGGTCGGTCTCTACGAGAACCAGGACCCCGAGCAGGCGGACATGAACCTGCGCGGCAAGTTCACGACCGACCAGGACGGGCGCTTCGCCTTCCGTTCGGTGATGATGGTTGGCTATCCCATTCCGACCAGTGGTGTGGTCGGCCGCCTGCTGAAGGCGCAGAGCCGGCATCCCTATCGTCCCGCGCATCTGCACGCGCTGATCTTCAAGCCCGGATTCAAGGTGCTGATCTCGCAGGTCTACGACCCCGCCGATCCGCATATCGACAGCGACGTGCAGTTCGGGGTGACGCAGGCGCTGATCGGCAAGTTCCTGCGCCACGATACGCCGCATCCGACCGCGCGCGACGTCGCGACGCCCTGGTACTCGCTCGACCACACCTACCGGCTCGAGACCGGCGAGGCCGTGCTGCCACGTCCGCCGATCAAATAGGGCGCGGCTGCGGCGCAGAGAGGCTGCTAAACCCGCTTCCCCCAATTAGTTATATCCTATAATGATTGGCGGAAGTGTTGACCGGCCGGACCAAAATGGGCCGGGGGAGGAGTTCGCCAATGACATTCATCTATCCCGTCGATAGCAACAAGGCGCATCCGCTGCCGCTGTCGCCCGAGTACAAGAGCTCGATCAAGCGCGCACCGAACAAGCCCTTGATCCCGATGCGCCACACGCTGTCGGAATTGACCGGCCCGGTCTACGGCCACGAGACCGTGCGCGAGGGCGACAACGATCTCACCACACAGCATACCGGCGAGCCGATCGGTGAGCGCATCATCGTGCACGGCCATGTGCTCGACGAGGACGGCCGCGGCGTGCCGAACTCGCTGGTCGAGATCTGGCAGGCCAATTCGTGCGGCCGCTACGTTCATGTCCGCGACCAGCATCCGGCGCCGCTGGATCCGAACTTCACCGGCGCAGGCCGCACCCAGAGCGATGCCTCCGGCTACTACCGCTTCGTCACCATCAAGCCCGGCGCCTATCCGTGGGGCAATCACCACAACGCCTGGCGTCCCGCGCACATCCATCTCTCGGTGTTCGGCCATTCCTTCGTCACGCGCCTGGTGACGCAGATGTACTTCCCGGCCGATCCGCTGTTCCCGTTCGATCCGATCTTCAATTCGGTGCCGGACGAGAAGGCGCGCGCGCGGATGGTCTCGTCGTTCGATCTCGAGAACACCCAGCCCGAATGGGCGCTGTGCTACCGCTTCAACATCGTGCTGCGCGGCAAGAACGCCACGCCCATGGAGAACCACTAACGTGCAGGATTCTGTGAAGCCCGAGGGGATCACCCCATCGCAGACCGTCGGTCCGTTCTTCAAATACGGCCTGACGCCGACCGGCGACTACGCCTGGAACGACGCGTTCACCAACTCGACGCTGACGCCCGACGTCACGGGCGATCGTGTCCGCATCGAGGGTCGCGTGCTCGACGGTGACGGCGTCGCCGTGCCGGATTGCATGCTGGAGATCTGGCAGGCGGATGCTCAAGGCCGCTTCGCCGACCCGCAGGACAAGCGCGCGCTGCCGAACGCCAGCTTCCGCGGTTTCGCCCGCTGCGGCACCGACAAGGACGGCAATTACGCCTTCGACACCGTCAAGCCGGGCGCGGTGCCCGATCCCGACGGCAAGCCGCAGGCGCCGCATATCCTCCTTGCGGTGTTCGGCCGCGGCATGCTGCGGCATCTCTACACCCGGATCTATTTCAGCGACGAGGCCGGCAATGCCGCCGATCCCGTGCTGGCGCTGGTGCCCACTGAGCGCCGCGCCACGCTGATTGCAACGCGCGAGGCCGGCAAGCCGGTCTATCGCCTCGACCTGCGTTTGCAGGGCGACAACGAGACGGTGTTCTTCGACGTGTGAGGCGGCACGCGTGGCGGCGATATCGACGGCCGGCACGCGTTTCTCATCCAGCGCAACCGAGTCGGCTGCTGCTCCGCATCGGGCCTGAGTCGTTTCTCTTCGCGCCGTGAGTCGGTCTCGCTGCCTGAAAACCGACCGTTCGACATCCAATTCCCGTAATTTTCCGGTCTCCGCGGAATACAATTTCCGCGCGAAGCAATCCCGTGTTTACCGCAATCGTTTAGGGTCCGTTCGGATTTCGACCAGCGGCATTGGATTGTTCCATGAAATTTCGTCTCTCGCTTTCTTCTGCGGTCATTGCATTCGGGATCGTTCTCGCCATCGGCTTCACGGCGGTCGTTTCCACCAGCCTCTACGCCCTGCGCGAGCTCAAGGTCGGCGGTCCGCTCTATTCCGACATCAAGCTGGGCAACGACCTCATCGCGGACATCCTGCCGCCGCCGGAATATGTCATCGAGGCCTATCTCGAAGCGACCCTCGCCATGCGCGAGCCGGATCAGCTGGCGGCCCATGGCGAGCGCCTGGTCCAGCTCCGCAAGGATTACGACGAGCGCAAGGCATTCTGGATCGCCTCCAGCCTCTCGGCCGATCTGAAGAACGCGCTGGTGTCGAAGTCCGATGCCGAGGTACAGAAGTTCTGGAAAGTCCTGTCCGATCAGCTCCTGCCGGCCCTCAAGGCCAAGAACAGCGCCGCTGCCGAAGGCGCCTACGCGCAGCTCAAGGACGCCTACACGGCCCACCGCGCCGTCATCGACAGCATCGTCGAGAGCGCCAACAAGCAGAACGCCGACATGGAGAAGCTGGCCGCGGAGCGCGACAGCACCATGCTCTATATCCTCCTCGGCGTCTCTGCCGCCGTCCTGGCCTTCGTTGCCGCAGGCCTGCTTGGCGTTGCCCTCGGCGTGGTGCGCCCGATCGTGCGCATGACGGATACGATGCAAAGGCTCGCGACCGGCGATCTCGCCGCCGACATTCCATTTGCACACCGCCAGGACGAGGTCGGCTCGATGGCGGGCGCGCTTGTGGTGTTCAAGCAGGCGGCGGCCGAGAATTCGCGGCTGCGCGAGGAGCAGTTGCAGAAGGAGCAGGAGGCCGCGCTCGCCAAGCGCGGCGCCCTGCACCAGATGGCCGAGACCGTCGAGCGCGAGACCGGGCGCTCGGTCGACACCGCGAGCGCGGCGAGCCAGGGCGTCGAGCGGGCCGTCTCCAGCCTGTCCGAGATCGCGCGATCGCTGTCCTCGGAGTCGCAGGCGGTGGCCGCGGCCTCCACCCAGGCCCTCGGCAGTTCCCAGACCGTTTCGGCCGCGGCCGAAGAACTGAGTGTTTCGATCCGCGAGATCGCGGGCCAGGTCGCGCGGACCAGCACGGTCACCAGATCGGCCGTTGCCGGCCGTGAGCAGGCGCGTTCGACCATTCAAGCGCTGGCGGGATCGGTGAAGAAGATTGCCGAGGTCTCCGATCTCATCGGCGGCATCGCCGGCCAGACCAACCTGCTGGCGCTCAACGCCACGATCGAGGCGGCGCGCGCCGGCGAGGCCGGCCGCGGCTTTGCGGTGGTGGCCGCCGAAGTGAAATCCCTGTCCGACCAGACCGCCAAGTCCACGGAGGAGATCGGGCGGCTGATTGCCGAGATCCAGGCCTCGACGCAGGCCGCGGTCGATGCCGTCGAGACCATGGGGGGCCACATCGTCGAGATCGACGGCGTGGCGTCCTCGGTTGCTGCCGCGATGGAACAGCAGGACGCCGCGACGCGGGAGATCGCGCGGTCGATTTCCGAATCGGCGTCCGCCGCGAAGGAGGTCTCGGCCAAGATCGGCAATGTCAGCCGCGACGCCGCCTCCGTGAACGAGCGCGCCGCGGAGGTCAGGCAGGCGATCGCCGGCATGGCGTCCAATCTCGAACAGCTGCGGTCGGTCGTGGTCCGGACTGTGCGCGACTCGACCGCCGCGGCTTGAGCCCGGCATCGCGTCGGCCGCTGGTGCCCGGGGGCGTGATCGTGCAGTATGGCGCGGGACAGGGGCATCGTGGCTATGACATCTCCACAATTGCCGGCGGTCGTTGAGTCCGCCCAACTGACGGCGGCGCTGCGCAGGGGCGGCGTGCTTGACGCGGGCGCGGTGCGCGAGGTGAAGGTGCTGCATCAGCGTGACACCCTCGTGTCACAGATCGTCAGGCTCGGGCTGCGCTATGTCGGCGAGTCCGCTGGCGCCCCGCAGTCGCTGATCCTCAAGACTCCCAATTCCGCTTTCGCCGAGAGCCTCGCCAATGGCGGCCGGCGCGAGGTGGACTTCTACACGCAGCTTGCGCCGAAGATGCCGCCGGGACTGGTGCCGCGCTGCTTTGACGGGCATTTCGACGAGGACGGCCCCACCTGGCACCTGCTGCTCGAGGACCTTACCGACAGCCATGAGATCGCAACGAAGTGGCCGCTGCCGCCGTCGCGTGAGCAGGCGATGGCGATCGTCACGACACTGGCGCGCTGGCATGCGGCATGGTGGGACCATCCCGGTCTTGGCGACACCGTCGGCACCTGGGCGAGCGCCGAGGACCGCGCGCAGCACATGGAAACCTTCGCCGGCCATTACGACCGCTTCGCCGATCTGCTCGGTGATCGCCTCGGCGAAGAGCGCCGCACCCTCTATCGCCGCCTGATCGAGCACTCGGCTCGGCTATCCCAGCGCTATCATTCGCGGCGTCACATCAGCATTGCCCATGGCGATGCCCATATCTGGAATTTCATGCTGCCGCGCCCCGGCGTCGCGGATACCGTGCGCATCTTCGATTTCGACCAGTGGCGCATCAACGTGCCGACGAGTGACCTTGCCTACATGATGGCGATGCAATGGTACCCGGACCGCAGGCAGGCGCTCGAACGGCCGCTGCTCAATCGTTATCACGAGACGCTGGTCGCGAACGGCGTCAGCGGCTACACGCGCGGCGCGCTCGATCAGGACTATCGTCTGTCGGTGCTCTGGCACATCACGGGGCCGGTCTGGCAGTGGAGCATCAACATCCCGCCGCTGATCTGGTGGAACAATCTGGAGCGGGTGATGATGGCGGTCGAGGATCTGGGGTGTGAGGAGTTGTTGGGGTAGGCGACGCTACATACTTGCTGTCGTCCTGGCGAAAGCCAGGACCCATTACCCCAGGGCGAGGTTGTGGCGCGAAGCTGGTAATCACGAGTCTTCGCCAAACTCCTCCCTGGGGTAATGGGTCCTGGATCTGCGCTTCGCTTGTCCAGGACGACGGCGGAGCTTGTGACGCCCCTCCCCTTACTCCATCACCGCATGTTCCGGCCCCGCGGCCTGCCTGCGCAGCGTGGCCTTGGTCGAGCCGATCAACAGGGCGAGCGGGATGGTGCAGAGGATGAAGACCATCACCAGCATATAGTCGTGCGCGAAGGCGATGATCTGCGCCTGCACGCTGACCATCCTGTCGGCCATGGCGCGGCCCGCGTCGGTGGATAAGTTGATCATGCCGCTGACGCTGGGCATCTGGAGCGCGTGGTTGAACGGGTTGACGTGCTCGGACAGGATCGCATAGGTCCGCCGCGTGCCCTGCGTCAGCTGGGCGATGACGACGGAAATGCCGACCGAGCTCGCGACGTTGCGCATCAGGGTCAGCATCGCGGTGCCGTCGGTGCGCAGCTCGTTCGACAGCGTCAGGAACGCAACGGTCGAGAGCGGCACGAAGACCAGGCCGAAGCCAAAGCCCTGGATGACGCTGACGGTCACGATCTCCGGCACCTGGGTCAGGTCGGTCCAGCCGGTCATTTGATACAGCGAGCCCGCGGTCAGCGTCAGGCCGGAGATGATCAGCGTGCGTGCCTCGAAATAACGCATCATGCGGCCGACCAGCATCATGGCGAAGAAGGTGCCGAAGCCGCGGCTCGCCAGCAGCAGGCCGGCGGTGATGATGGGGTAGCCGATCACGTTCTGCATGTAGGGCGAGGCCAGCGCCATGGTCGAGAACAGCACGAGCCCCATCACGACCATGAACATGCAGCCGGTGACGAAATTGCGATCCTGGAACAGCGCGAAGCGGATGAACGGCGTCGAGGTCGTGAAGGAGTGCGCGACGAAGAAGTAGAACGCGACGGCGGAGACGATGAACTCCGCGACGATCTCATTGGATTCGAGCCAGCCCAATTGCTCGCCGCGGTCGAGCGCGAGCTGAAGCGAGCCGATCGCGACCGCCAGCGCAGCGAAGCCGAACCAGTCGAATTTGAGGCTGATGTCCTTCCTGGTCTCGTCCATGAAGATGATCAGCCCGAGCACGGTGATGGCGCCGAACGGCAGATTGACGAAGAACACCCAGTGCCAGGAATAGGTCTCGGTGAGCCATGCCCCTAGCGAGGGACCCATGATCGGGCCCATCATCACGCCCATGCCCCAGATCGACATCGCCTTGGCGCGTTCCTGGAGCGTGTAATAGTCGAGCATCACCGACTGCGACAGCGGCACCAGCGCCGCGCCGAACACGCCTTGCAGCAGGCGGAACAGCACCATCTGGTTGATGTCCTGCGCGAGGCCGCACAGCACCGACGCCATGGTGAAGCCGGCGGAGCAGATGATGAAGATGCGCTTGCGGCCGAAGCGGTTGGCGATCCAGCCCACCGGCGCCGTCATGATCGCAGCAGCGACGATGTAGGAGGTCAGGACCCAGTTGATCTGGTCCTGCGAGGCCGACAGCGTGCCCTGCATGTAGGGCAGGGCGACGTTGGCGATGGTGGTGTCCAGCGCCTGCATGATGGTCGCGGTCATGGCGCAGATCGTCACCATGTTCCGGCGCAGGCCGGGGACCATCAGGCTGGCATTGGGGCCGGACATCGGATCAGTCCTTGTCCTGGCCCGCGGTCGCCGACAGGCCGAACAGGCCGGCGAGCGAGCGCCGATGGCCGGTGTCGATGGTGGCGTAGACGCTCATGCCGGCCTTCAGCTTCCGCACGTATTTGTCGGTCTCGTCGAAATAGATGCGGATCGGCACGCGCTGCACCACCTTGACGAAATTGCCGGTGGCGTTCTGCGGCGGCAGGATCGCGAACTGCGCGCCGGTGCCGGGCGAGAGCGAGCCGATCTTGCCCTTGAACACGTGGTTCGGGAACGCGTCGACCTCGAGGGTAACAGGCTGGCCTTCGGTGACGTAGGTGAGGTCGCTTTCCTTCGGATTGGCGTCGACCCAGGGATGGGCGACGTCGATGATGGAGAACACCGGCGTGCCGGCAGTGACGTAACGGCCGAGCTGAATCTGCTCGACCTGCGTCGCGACGCCACCCATCGGCGCGCGCACCACGGCGTGATCGAGATTGCGCTCGGCGTTGTCGAGCTTGGACTTGGCCTGCGCGTAGGGCGGGAATTTCTCCAGCGGCAGGTCGGTATCGCCGAGCAGTTGCGTCTTGGCCGCCGAGATCTGCTGCTTGACGTATTGCGCGATCGAGCCTGACGTGACCAGCGCGTTCGCGGCGTTGTCGAGGTCGAGCTGCGAGCCGTAGCTGTTCTTGACCAGCGCCTGCTTGCGCTCGACGTCGCGCTGCTTGAGGTCGACGCCCTGCTGGGCGAGGCTCAGCATGTCGCCGTAGATCTTGATGTTGGCGCGGAGATTGTCGTAGGTCGACTGCGCCTGCGCGAGCTGCGCCCTGGCCTCGTCCACCGCGAGGCGGAACGGCACGGGATCGATCTCGAACAGCTCATCGCCCTGCTTGACGAGCTGACCTTCCCTCACGACGACCTTCTCGATCTTGCCGGAGATGTCGGGCGTCACCAGCACCTTCTGCGCGCCGACATAGGCGTCATCGGTACCGACATAGCGGCCGCCATTCAGATAGAAGGTCAAGCCGCCAATGGCGACGACGATCGGCAGCACGACCATCAGCAGGAAGCGGCGATAGCGCCGCAGGCCTGCGACGATGCGGCGGCGGGGATCGGTGCCGGCTTTCTTGGTGGGCTTGCCGCTGTCGATCTTCTGCTCGGGCTGGAACTTGATGACTTGATCAGCCATAGCGCTGCTCCTTACGTGCTTGTTCCGCTCCGGATGTCTGGATCGCGGTACGCACGTTTTCCTTGATTGCTTCGAGTTGGGTGAGGAGGCGATGGGCATCCGCCGGATTGATACCGTCGAGCGCGTTGGCCGTGATTTCGGACCTGAGCCCGCTCATCTTGCCGAGCAATTGCCGGCCGGCCTTCCTCAGGTAGAGGCGCTTGACGCGCCGGTCCGAGGCGTCGCTGCGGCGCTCGATCCAGTCATTGTCGCAGAGCTTGTCGATCAGGCGCGTCAGCGTGATCGGCTGCACCTCGAGGAGCTCGGCGAGCTCCGACTGCTTCATGCCCTCGCTACGCTCGACCTTGGCCAGCACCGCCCATTGCGCGCGGGTGATGCCGAAGCGCGACGCCTCCTTGTCGGCATAGACGCGCAGCAGGCGATAGAGCTCGGCGAGCGTAAACAGGAAGTTCTGGTCCACGGGCCCGCGGCTCATGAGCTTGGTCTCCTATAAGCTTGAGATACTATAAGCAAGCTTATGATTTTTTCATGGCGGGGTAACGGGACGCTGTCCCGCTGCAAGAGCATGGCTGACCGCCGTTCGCCGGTCGTGCTTTGGGTTCCCTCGCCGAAATGCTAGAAGGCAGGCCAAATGACCCTCGCAAAGCCGGCATTCCCCGCGCCCGACCACGATCACGGCCGCTGCACTGCGGACGCGCTGGCGCATGCCGAGGAGGTTTGCGAGCAGCGCGCGCAGAAATTCACGCCGATTCGCCGCCAGGTGCTCGGGGCGCTGCTCTCCAGCCACCGCCCGCTCGGGGCCTACGAGGTGATCGACGAACTCGCCAAGTCGATGCCGCGGCCGGCCCCGATCACGATCTACCGTGCTCTCGATTTCTTGATGGCCAACGGCCTCGTGCACCGCATCGAAAGTCGCAACGCCTATCTCGCCTGCGCCGCCCACGACCACGATGCGACCTCCGCGGTGGCGTTCCTGATCTGCGAGCGCTGCGGTCTGGTCGGCGAGATCCCGTCGGCGTCCTTCGCCAAGGATATCAACGCCGCTGCGCGCAGCTCAGGTTTTGCCCCCAAATTGTCT
This sequence comes from Bradyrhizobium sp. YCK136, assembly GCF_044570075.1. Classification (NCBI taxonomy): domain Bacteria; kingdom Pseudomonadati; phylum Pseudomonadota; class Alphaproteobacteria; order Hyphomicrobiales; family Nitrobacteraceae; genus Bradyrhizobium; species Bradyrhizobium sp. YCK136. Next base: position 9,475,558 of record NZ_CP172424.1, on the reverse strand, counting down.
GTGGTGGAGATCACGGGCATCTGCACCCATTGTCAGAAAACTGCATAAAGCAACAACGGCGCAAAGCCGATATCGGGAAGAAATGTCCTCACCTCAAGCCATACCGTCCGCCGGTCGCCCCCTCAGTGCCGGCGCCATCGCCCTGATGCTGATGCTGTGCCTGACCTGGGGGTTCAACCAGATCGCGGTGAAGCTGGTGCTGCCGGACATCCCGCCGATGCTCCAGGCGATGATCCGCTCGATGGGCGCGCTGCCGGTACTCTTCATCATCGGCACGCTGCGCGGCGTCAAATTCTTCGAGAAGGACGGCACGTGGAAGCCCGGCCTGATCGCCGGGCTGATGTTCGGCATCGAGTTCGTGCTGATCTTCCAGGGCCTGCGCCTCACGCCGGCGTCCCGGGCCGTGGTGTTTCTTTACACCGCACCGTTCTTCGTCGCGCTCGGCTCTTACCAGGTGCTCGGCGAACGGCTCGGCGGCACGCAATGGCTGGGGCTCGCGGTGAGCTTTGCCGGCGTCGCGCTCGCGATCGGCGTGCCGCAGCCGGATGTCGACGCCAAGGTGCTGCTCGGCGACCTCATGATCGTCGGCGGTGCCGCGCTGTGGGCGGCCACCACGCTGGTTGCCAAGGGCACGCGGCTGCGCTTCGCCGCGCCGGAGAAGGCGCTGGGCTACCAGGTTGCGACCTCGATCCCGATCCTGGGCCTGGCGGCCTGGTTGTTCGGCGAATCCATCACCCACACCCCGGCGCCGCTGTCCCTCGCCCTGATGGCCTTCCAGGCGATCTGGGTGGTGGGAACCACGTTCACGCTTTGGTTCGCGCTGGTGAAGGCCTATTCGGCCAGCAAATTGTCCGCTTTTACCTTCATCACCCCTTTGTTTGGCGTGGTGGGTAGCTATTTCATCATGCACGACACCTTGAGCCTGACATTCGGGGCCGCCGCGGTCCTTGTAATTGCTGGGCTTTTTCTGGTTAACCGTCCCAGCCAAACGGCTGCGGCGCCGCGCGATGCATTGCTGAACGTCACCAAAACCTGATATTTGGACCCCATGAACAAGCTCGAAGACACCATCGATTCAGACATCGCGGGCCCCGCGCCCCGGCACCGGACCACCCAGGTCAAGGTCGGAGACGTCGCCGTGGGCGGCGGTGCGCCGATCGTCGTGCAGTCGATGACCAACACCGACACCGCCGATATCGACGGCACCATCGCCCAGGTTGCAGCGCTCGCGCGCGCCGGCTCCGAAATGGTCCGCATCACCGTGGATCGCGAGGAGGCCGCGGCCGCCGTCCCGCACATCCGTGACGGCCTCGCCAAGCGCGGCATCACCACGCCCTTGATCGGCGACTTCCATTATATCGGCCACAAGCTGCTCGCGGCCTATCCGGCCTGTGCCGAGGCGCTCGCCAAGTACCGCATCAATCCCGGCAATGTCGGCTTCAAGGACAAGCGCGACACCCAGTTCGCCGACATCATCGAGATCGCGAACAAGAACAGCAAGCCGGTCCGCATCGGCGCCAATTGGGGTTCGCTCGACCAGGAGCTGCTGACCAAGCTGATGGACGAGAACGCCGCGTCCGCCAATCCGCGCGACGTGCGCGCGGTGACGCGCGAGGCCATGGTGCAGTCGGCACTGCTCTCGGCCGCGCGCGCCGAAGAGCTCGGCATGCCCAAGGACCGCATCATCCTCTCCGCAAAGGTCTCGGCGGTGCAGGATCTCATCGCGGTCTACCAGGATCTCGCATCGCGCTCCGACTACGCCATCCATCTCGGTCTCACCGAGGCCGGCATGGGCTCGAAGGGCATCGTCGCCTCCTCGGCCGCGCTCGGCATCCTGCTGCAGCAGGGCATCGGCGACACCATCCGCATCTCGCTGACGCCGGAGCCCGGCGGCGACCGCACCCGTGAGGTGCAGGTCGGCCAGGAGCTCCTGCAGACCATGGGCTTCCGCACCTTCGTGCCGCTGGTCGCGGCCTGCCCCGGCTGCGGCCGCACCACCTCGACCACGTTCCAGGAGCTGGCGCGCTCGATCCAGGATTTCATCCGCGACGAGATGCCGGCCTGGAAGACGAAATATCCGGGTGTGGAAGAGCTCAACGTCGCGGTGATGGGCTGCATCGTCAACGGCCCCGGCGAATCCAAGCACGCCAATATCGGCATCTCCTTGCCGGGCACCGGCGAAGCGCCGGCCGCGCCCGTCTTCGTCGACGGCAAGAAGTTCCGCACGCTGCGCGGCCCGACCATTTCCGCCGACTTCAAGGCGCTGGTGATCGACTACATCGACCAGCGCTACGGCCAGGGCGCCAAGGTACCGGTGACCGCGGCGGAGTAGTCGTTCCCAAACATTGGAATCGTGAGGCGGGTTCGCGAAGCGTAACCCGCCTTATTTTTTGCGCGGGTCGTAGCCCAGATTGCGCTTCGCTCCATCCGCGCTACGATGTCTCCAATCAAAATGATCGGGAGACACGCCATGAGCTCACTCGCCGGCAAGCAGGGTCCGCGCTATCGCCACATGGCCGAGGACGGCGCGCCTTACGAAACCATCGCGGTCGAAAAGCTCACACCGATCATCGGCGCGGAAATCTCCGGCGTCGACATCGGCAGGCTCGTCTCCGATGACGTTCGTTCCAATCAACAGATGGACGAGATCCATCGCGCACTCGCGGAAAATCTCGTCATCTTCTTCCGCGACCAGCACATCTCGCCACAACAGCATCTCGCCTTCGGCCGCAAGTTCGGCGAGCTGCATTTCCATCCCGCAGCGCCGCACGAGGACGAAGACCCGGCACTGATGAAGATCTATGCCGACAAGAACTCGCCGCGCGCCAACGGCGAGGGCTGGCACTCCGACGTGTCCTGCGACCTCGAGCCGCCAATGGGCTCGATCCTCTACATCAAGCAGTGCCCGCCCCGCGGCGGCGACACGCTGTTCGCCAACATGTATGCGGCCTATGAGGCGCTGTCGGATCGCATGAAGGCCTATCTCGACGGCCTGACCGCACTGCATGACGGCGAGCCGATCTATCGCGGCCTCTATGCCAACTATGGCGTCGCCGATCGTCCATCCTATCCGAACGCGGAGCATCCGGTGCTGCGCACGCACCCGGTCACCGGCAGGAAGGCGCTCTACGTCAACCGCGGCTTCACTCGCCACATCAACGGCATCCCGCGCGACGAGAGCGACGCGATGCTCGCCTATCTCTACCAGCACGCCGAGAACCCGCTGTTCCAGTGCCGCTTCCGCTGGACCGAGAACGCCATCGCCTTCTGGGACAACCGCTGCACCCAGCACCGTGCGATGTGGGACTACTGGCCGCACACGCGCTCGGGGACACGGGTGACGGTGAAGGGGGAGCGGCCGGTTTAGGCATGGCTGCCGTAGGGTGAATATGGCGCGTCAGCGCCGTGCCCGCCATCTCGCTGTGCATGCAACAGGACGGTGGGCACGACGCGCGAAGAGCGCGCCTTTGCCCACCCTACGAAACCGTTCTTGCGTTGACGTCGTCTCACGTCCGCGCCAATCTTCCCAAAAACAAATCGGGAGGATTTTCCATGCTCCGCGCAGAGGACAATAAATTCCTGACCGAGTCCGGCCCCGGGACGGGCATGGGCGAGCTGCTGCGCCGCTTCTGGATTCCTGTGCTCCTGTCGAAGGAGCTTCCTGAAGCCGATGGCGAGCCGAAGAAGATCGTCGTGCTCGGCGAGGAGCTGCTCGCCTTCCGCGATTCGCGCGGCGTCGTCGGTGTCATCGATCAATACTGCCCGCATCGCGGCGCCAATCTCTGGCTCGGGCGCAATGAGGAATGCGGCATCCGCTGCGTCTATCACGGCTGGAAGTTCGACACGGACGGTCGCTGCGTGGACATGCCGACCTCCTATCCCGATCTCAACGCCAAGGATCTCATCCGCATCAAGTCTTATCCGGTGCGCGAATGGGGCGAGATGATCTGGGCCTATATGGGCCCGGCGGACGTCATGCCCGAGCTGCCCGATCTCGAAATGGCGATGCTGCCGGCCTCGCATCGTTACGTCAGCAAGAAATGGCAGGACTGCAACTGGGTGCAGGCGCTGGAGGGCTCGATCGACACCGCGCATTTCACCTTTGCGCATCTCTCCTTCGACAAGGAGGAGAACGAGATCCTCGACATCAAGAAGCATTTTGTGAATCCGATCGCGCGGATGTCGAGCGACCACATGCGCTGGATCGCCGAGGACCCGCGGCCGGTGATCAAGATCGCCCCGCACGACGCCGGCCTCTCCATTGCCGGTGGCCGGCTCACCGGCAGCGACAACATCTATTGGCGGATCGCGCAGTTCCTGATGCCGTTCCACGCCTACGCACCGAGCGCGATGCCGGGCGAGAACATCTTTGGCCAGACCTTCGTGCCGGTCAGCGATACCAATTGCTGGATCTACACCTACGCCTGGAATCCGGAGCGGCCGCTGACGCAGGCCGAACGCGACGCCTATGACCGCGGCAATGGCGTGATCGCGGAGGTCGACGACAATTACGTGCCGCTGCGCCACAAGGGCAACGACTATCTGATCGATCGCAAGCTCCAGAAGACGAGGAGCTATACCGGCATCAAGGGCGTCTCCGAGCAGGACGCCGCCGTGCAGGACAGCCAGGGGCCGATCGCCGACCGCACCCGCGAGCATCTCGGCCCGACCGATCTCGGCATCATGCATTTCCGGAAAGTCGTGATGGATCTGGCCCGCGCGCTCCAGCGCGGCGAAGCGCCGCCGCAGGCCGCGCATCAGGATCGCTACGCGGTGCGCTCCGGCGCCTGCGTCACCAGCAAGGCCAAGGACCTGCCCGCGGTGATGCTGGAACGTTTTGGCGATGTCGCGGGCTTCGTCGGCCGTCCCAAGGTCGCAGCAGCGGAGTAGCGCTTGGGCCAATTGCGCAGCATCATCGCCGGATTGGTCGCGTCGACCCTGCTGTCGTCGCTTGCCCCTGTCGAGCGCGGACATGCCGCTGCCGCGCGAACAATGACGAAGCCGCCGGCGTCACCGGCCAAATGCCAGATGCCGAAATTCCGGATCGTCGTGGATGTCGGGCACACCCCGGACTCCTATGGCGCGCTGAGCGCGCGCAATGATACGGAATTCGGCTTCAACTTCCGGCTCGGAAAGCTGATCACGGCGAAACTCAGGGACCAAGGCTTTGCCGCAACCCGCCTGCTCGTGACGGACGGCAAGGCGCGGCCGAGCCTGTTCAAGCGCGTCAGTGCCGCGAATGACGGCCGGGCCGATCTCCTGCTGTCGATCCATCACGACTCGGTGCCGGACAAGCTGCTCGAGACCTGGGAATTCGACGGCGCGATGAGTTATTTCAGCGATCGGTTTTCAGGCCATTCGCTGTTCGTATCCGAACGCAATTCGCACTTCGCCACCAGCCTGTTGCTGGCCCGGATGATCGGCCGGCAGTTGAAAGAGCAGGGCCTGCATTATGCCAGCCAATACACATTGCCGGTGATGGGGCGCTACCGGCGCCAATTGCTGGACAGGGATTTCGGTGTCTACCGCTACGACGGGCTCGTCGTGCTGTCGCGAACGAACAGCGCCGCGGTGCTGCTCGAAGCCGGCTCGATCATCAACCGCGACGAGGAGATGGCGATGAACTCGCCGGAGCGGCAGGAGATGATCGCGGGAGCCGTCGCGGCGGCGATGGGGGAGTTTTGCGAGAGGCGGTAGTGCTGACATCGGGCGTCGCGATGCTCACCGTCGTCGTCCTGGCGAAAGCCAGGACCCATTACCCCAAGGAGAGGTCGCGGAGCCATGCTGGCAACCGCGAGTCTTCGTCAAACTGCTCCCTGTGGTAATGGGTCCTGGATCTTCGCTCGCTCTGCTCGCTTGTCCAGGACGACGCAAGGAGATTGACGTCGCGCAGCCAACCCGTATCGCTGTCCGACAGCGCACTACAGCGGCACGCCCCGATACTCCCGGTTCGCCAGACTCGCCTCCTCCAGATCCAGATCCCGCTCGATCCGGCGCCGCGTCTCGTCGGTGATCTGGCCGTCGCGCAGGAGGTCGTGGATGAATTTTCGTTCGGCGGCGATCAGCTCGCGGGTCAGCGCGGTGCCGGCGGCGGAGACGTCGTGATGGGTGGGATCGAGTGAATCAGGGAGCTGGTTGACGCGGATCTCGTGGCGGGCGCGCAGCAGCCGCATCACCTCGTCCGACACCTCCTTCGCCTCGGTCAGCGCATCGAGCGACTTCAGCGCAGCGTCGAGCGCCTGGCGGCGTGCCGCGATCTCGGCCTCATGCTCGGCGACATGCTCGTTGCGGCCGGCTTCGGCGACGCCGAGCCAGCGCACCACCGGCGGCAGCGTCAGTCCGACGCCGATCAGCGTGACGAAGATGACGCCGAAGGCGACGAACAGGATCAGGTCGCGATACGGAAAGGCATTGCCATCAGGCAGCGTGAACGGCAGCGCCAGCGCCGCCGCCAGCGACACCGCGCCGCGCACGCCGGTGAAGGCGAGCACGAACGGCCATTGCCATGGCGGCGACGGGTCGCGCTTGCGCAGCGATTTGGAGAGGATCCGCGGCAGATAGGTCGCGGGATAGAGCCAGGCGAAACGCGCGGTCACAATGATCGTCAGCACGACGGCGGTCGCGATGAGAATGTCGTCGAGCGGGAACGCCTTCGATTTCTCGTAGAGCGCGCGCATTTGGAAGCCGGTGAGCAGGAACAGCAGGCCCTCGATCAGGTAAATGATGAGGTCCCAGAAGAAGATGCCTTGCAGGCGTGTCGCCGAGGAGATCAGCAGCGGGCCGTTCCAGCTCACATAGAGGCCGCAGGCGACGGTGGCGATCACGCCGGAGCCGCCGACATGCTCGGGCAGCCAGTAGGAGACGTAAGGCGTGATCAGCGACAGCGTCAGCTCGACCTGCTGATCTTTCGCCCATCTGCGGAAGCGCAGGGAAAGCCAGCCGACGCCGATGCCGAAGGCGATCTCTCCGGCGATAATGAGGACAAACTCGCCGGCCGCCATCGGAAGCGATAGATGGCCGACCATGATGGCGGCGAGCGCGAAGCGGTAGAGGATCAGCGCGGTGGCGTCATTCGCGAGCCCTTCGCCTTCGAGTATGACCAGGAGGCGGCGCGGTATGTTGAGCCGCCGCGCGATCGCGAGCGGCGCCACCACGTCGGGCGGCGCGACGATGGCCCCGAGCAGGAAACCGATGGCCCATGGCAGGCCGATCAAATAGTGCGTGGCGGCCGCCACCATCGCCGCGGTGAAGATCACCGCGCCGACCGCGAGCAGCACGATCGGGCGCAGATTGTTCCGGAACTCGCGCCAGCTCATGGCGACGCTCGCCGAGTAGATCAGCGGCGGCAGCACCATCAGCAGCACCAGCTCCGGCGGCAGTTCCACCGGCGGCATGCCCGGCACGAAGGCGAGGCCGACACCGGACAGCATCAGCAAGATCGCAGGCGCGATGTTGAAACGGCGGGCGACGAGCGCGGTGCCCGCCAGCACCGCGAGCAGGATGAGGAAGGTCTGGAATTTCGCTGCGATCATGGCCTGTCTTCGCCCGGAAGCGGCCAAGAGGTCAATGCGGGGGCCTTACGCCAGGCGCCCTGCCACCATGCGTCCGATGCGCGCGAACACGGCCTCGATCTGCCGGCGAGCCGCCCTGGGTGTAGGCCGCGATCAGGATCGGCGCATCGGGCTTAGTATCGGGCTTGGGCCAGGCGACCGCGATATCGCCCGATGCGTCCTTGCCGTTGTTGCCGGTCTTGTCGCCGATGGTCCAGCTCGCGGGCAGGCCGCCGCGCAGCCGGTTCGCACCGGTCTTGCAGCCCACCAACCATTCGGTGAGCTGGGCGCGCGACGCCGGCGACAATGCCTCGCCCGTCACCAGCCGCCGCAGATTGCCGGCCATCGCGGCCGGCGTCGTGGTGTCATGGGGATCGCCGGGCGCTGACTTATTGACCTCAGGCTCGTTGTGGTCGATCCGTGAGGTGGTGTCGCCAAGCGATCGCCAGAACGCCGTGAGGGCGGCCGGCCCTCCGATCCGTGCCAGCAGCAGATTGGCGCAGGTGTTGTCGCTGAGCTCGACGATCGCCTTGCACATCTCGGCGACCGACATCTTGCCGGCCGCGAGATTTTGCTTGGCAACAGGCGCATAGCTCAGCAGGTCGGCCTGGCCGTAAGGGAGCATGGCCGCGAGCTGCTCCTCGCCGCGATCGACCCGCGCCAGCACGCAGGCCGCGAGCGAGGCCTTGAACGTCGAGCACATGACGAACCGCTCGTCGGCGCGCCAGGCGATCTTCGCGCCGGTTGCAAGGTTCTCCGCATAGAGCCCGATCCGTCCGCCGCTTTCGCGCTCATAGGCTTCGAGCTCAGGCGGCGCGTCGGCGGCGAGCACGGGAGTGGCGGCCATCCAGCACAGCGAGGCGAGGAGGGAGCGGCGGTCGAGCAGCATGGGGGACCTTTGGGACAGATGGAACAGGGGGAGGGAAGGTCGCGCACGATTGTCCCACATCGTCATTGAGAGCGTAGCGAAGCAATCCAGTGTGTTTCCGCGGAGAGATTCTGGATTGCTTCGCTACGCTCGCAATGACGGAGGATGGGCATCGAGCGCGGCAGATATTGGGCAGCGGGAGATTGAGGCTCCCTCACTCCCTCAGGTCATACCGGTACGATTTCGACACGATCTGCCAGCCGTCGGCGAGCTTCATCGCCACCAGATAATCGGTGAAAAAACGTGGCGGCAGTTGGCACCGGACCTTGATGAAGGCGGTCTTGTCGTCCGAACGGTCGATGGTGACGATGAAATCCTCGCGCGGCTTGCCTTCCGCCTTGGCCGAGGGGCGCTTGCGCACCCAGGCGAGCCAGTCCGGCACGGTCAGGATCTTCAGCTCGCCCTTTTCCACCCAACGCAGATCGGCGGACGGATGGAATACGTCGCCGAGCTTGTCGGCGTCGCCCTCGTAGAGCCCGTCAAAATAGCTTTGCACGACGGCCTCGACGCTCGAACGATTCTGGCTCATGGGTCATCCCTTTGAATGATGGCTCGGCGGGAATTTAGTCGTACGCATAAAAATGCGCTATGGGTGTGTCAACCATTTGCACGCAGGCGTTGCCATGACCGGATCAGAAAATTCGAATGCTCGTATCCTCACCGGCGAATGCTACTGCCGCGCCGTGCGCTACGAGGTCGCGGACCAATTCTCTTACGCAATGAACTGCCACTGTTCGAATTGCCGTCGCACCACCGGCTCCGCCTTCAAGCCGTTCGCCGGCATCGCGCAAGAGAAGCTCCGCATCGTCCGGGGTGACGACCAGCGGATCATTTTCGGGGACGACACCACCCATGACGCCCACTGCGCTCGTTGCGGCTCGCTGCTTTATTCCCGGGTGCGCGACGGAAAATGGGTCCATGTCGCGATGGGAACCCTGGTCGATGCCCCCTCGATCCGGCCGAGCGCCCACATTTTCGTCGGTTCGAAGGCGCCCTGGCATGAGATTACGGACAATCTGCCGCAATATCGGGGGCACCGGGGACGGATGAGGGAACCCGGCCGGGACCCCAGCGAACCGCGACGGCGCTGGCGCGACGAACCAAAGGGGGCATTCGATCTGACAAGCACCGGCGCTGGAGCCTGCTAGTACCCGGAATCAGAGCTGAGTGATACGGCGGCCTTTGAAACGGCGTTGACGGACCTTTTTCTTGGTCCAGACGAAGGGCTCGGCTCTGTCGTTGTATGCGTTGACGTAGGCATCGATGTGTTCCTGAAGCTGCTTGAGGCTCGTGAAGGAGGTGCCGCTGAGCGACTGCCCCTGCAAGATGGAAAACCATACTTCGACCTGATTGAGCCATGACGCACTTGTCGGCGTGAAATGAAATTGCACGTTGGGGTGGGCCTTGAGCCAGTCCTCGTTCTTTTTATGGGTGTTGAGGTTGTCGAGGATGACGTGAAGCTTGCGGTTCGGAAAAGCCGCGGTGACGCTGTTCATGAAATCGAGAAACTCGACGCGGCGCCGGCGTTTTGAATGGGTCGCGATGATCTTTCCGGTGGCGACTTCGAGCGCCGCAAACAATGTTGTGGTGCCATGCCGCTTGTAATCGTGGCTTTGGCCGGTCAAGGCGCGGCCATTGGGCAACTTCAGATAACCCTGCGCTCGCTCCAAAGCCTGGATCGAGGGCTTCTCGTCCACGCACAGCACAATGGCCTTCGCCGGCGGCGCGACATAGAGGCCGACAACATCGGCGGCTTTGGCCGTAAAGTTCGGGTCGTTGCTCTCGCACCAGGACTTGCGAGCCACCAGGTCAATCTTGTGGCTGCGCAGGAACCGCCAGACATATTGGACATCGACATCGCCCAGCGCCTCGGCCAGCAGGGGGCCGGTCCAGCGCGCAAACCCTTGCGGTGGCGGCTTATCCAGCAGCTTCAGAATCCGCTTGTCGGTCGTCTTCGTATAGATCGGCTGCTTGCCAGGCCGCGGCTTGTCTTGCAGCCCTTCAAGGCCATGGTCGGCATAGCGATGCCGCCAAAGGCTGACAATCCGCGGCTGGACCCCAACTTCCTTGGCGATCGACCGGGTGCTGCGCCCATCCGCCGCCAACAGAACTATCCGCGCCCGCTTCAAATCGCGCTGCAACGTCACCGGTGAGCGACAGCACGCCTCAAGCACCTTGCGATCTTTCCTCGAAAGGTGGACTTCTCTTGCTTCGGGTATCATCCCGACCTTGAATCACGACTCACGTTCCAAGAAAAGTGGGTACTAGAACGATCCCAAAGGGGGGCTCGAACGGCCCTGAACTTCGGAATTCGTGTCATGCGCAATTTGCTCAGACTTTGCCCGCTTCTCCTCGCCCTCGCGCTGCTGTTCGGCGCAGAACCTGCTTTTGCCGGAAAGCGCGTGGCGCTGGTACTGGCCAATTCGGCCTATCAGCACGCGCCGTCACTCACCAACCCTGTCAATGACGGTTCGGTGATGGCGAAGACGCTGAAGGATGCCGGTTTCGACATTGTCGATTCCCGGCACGATCTGTCGGCCCTCGAGGCGCGGCGCGTGCTGCGCGACTTCGCGGACGCGACCCGCGATGCCGACATCGCCGTGGTCTACTATGCCGGTCACGGCATCGAGGTCGAAGGCTCCAATTATCTGATCCCCGTTGACGCCAGGCTCGAGCGCGATACCGACGTCTATGACGAAGCACTCTCGCTCGACCGCGTCCTGGTCGCCGTCGAACCCGCCAAGCAGCTTCGCCTGGTGATCCTGGATGCCTGCCGCGACAATCCGTTCGGCAAGACCATGAAGCGCTCGGTGGCTTCGCGCGGCATCGGCCGGGGCCTCGCCCAGGTCGAGCCGAGCAGCCCCAACACGCTGATTGCCTATTCGGCCAAGGCCGGCTTCACGGCGCAGGACGGCGACGGTGCCAACAGCCCGTTTACGGTTGCGTTGTCGAAGCACCTGACGACGCCGGGCCTCGATGTCCGCCGCGCCTTCGGCTTCGTGCGCGACGACGTGCTCAAGTCGACCGGCAACAAGCAGGAGCCGTTCGTCTATGGCTCGCTCGGCGGCGCCGACGTCCCGCTGGTGCCGGTCAAGGTGGCGGCTGCAGCGTCGCCCGTGGCGAACCCGCAGGCCGACATCCGCCGCGACTACGAGCTCGCGCTCCAGGTCGGCAACAGGGCGGCATGGGACGCCTTCCTCGCCCAGCATCCCGACGGTTTCTATTCCAGCCTCGCCAAGCTTCAGCTCGAGAAGATCGGCGCCGAGCAGGCCCATGCGGCGGCGATCGAGAAGGCCAAGCAGGCCGAGGCCGAGCGCGATCGTCTTGCCGCCGTCGGTGCGCAGAAGGATGCGCAGGCCAAGGCCGCGGCCGATGCGAAGGCCGCCGAGCAGGCGCAGCTTGCCGCCCAGAAGGCGAAGGAGCAGGCGCAACAGCAAGCGGCCGCCGCCGAGCAGCAGCGCGTCAACCTTGCCGCCGCGGCCCCGAGCGCTGCGCCGGCCAGCACGGCGAGCCCGGCCGGCACCAACGTTGCGTCCCTGACGCCGGCGACCACGCCGGCCGATCTCAGCCGCTCGGTCCAGACCGAGCTCGGCCGCGTCGGCTGTTTCTCGGGCCAGGCCGACGGCAACTGGAACACGTCTTCGCAGCGGTCGCTGTCGCAGTTCAACCGCTATGCCGGCACCAAGCTCGACGTGAAGGTGGCGAGCACCGATGCGCTCGATACGGTCAAGTCGAAGCCGTCGCGCGTCTGCCCGCTGGTCTGCGAGCACGGCTTCAAGGCCGACGGCGACGAGTGCACCAGGATCGTCTGCGGCGACGGCTATGCGCTGAACGACGACAACGAATGCGAGAAGAAGCGCGCCGCCAAGCCGACGGCTTCCAAACCCGCGACCTCGCGGCGCGACGACAGCGAGGATCGCCCGGCGCGGCAGCGTCCGCAGATCGGCGCCGCGGGCGGCCTCGGGGGCTTGGGCGGCGCCGCTGCCGGCATCGCGACCGGTGCGCGGCGCGCCTTAGGCGGCGGGCAGGTCTTCTGCACTAATGGCGGCTGCCGTCCGGTCAACCGCGGTTGCCATCTCGAGTATCGCGGTGGCGGCGGCCCCGGCAACGATGCCAACGCCGAGGTGTGTAATTGAAGGGCACGGTGTCGTCCCGGCGAAGGCCGGGACCCATAACCACAGGAAGTGGTTTGGCGAAGATTAGCTATGATCTATAGAGTCTTCGGTACTCGCACCGTTCTCATACGATAGATCACGCGGTATGGGTCCCGGCCTTCGCCGGGACGACGTTACGTCGCAATCGCGCTCGCCGCGATGTTCACCGTCAGCGCCAGCAAGGCCGTGTTGTAGATGAACGAGATGATGCCGTGCGCGGTCGCGGTGCGGCGGATGGTCTTGTCGGTGATGCCGACATCGGAGACCTGCGCGGTCATGCCGATCACGAACGAGAAATAGACGAAGTCCCAATAATCGGCGTGATCTTCCTTGTCGCCGCTCGGGAATTGCAACCCGCCCGGCGGGTGCCGATAGTAATCATGGGCGTAATGCAGCGCGAAGGTTGTATGCACGGCGGCCCATGACAGCGCGATGGTGGTGATCGCGATCGTCAGCTCCGTGGCGCCGCGATGGGCGCCGAGCTCGGCGACGATCGCCGCGATGCTCGCGAATGCGCCGATCGCCGTCACCAGCAGGATCACGAAGCGGCCGTCGTCCTGCATCGCAGCGTTGCGGCGGATGTGCTGGTGGTCGTTGTTCAGCATCATCACGTAGACCAGCACCAGATAGGCCGCGATCAGCGCATCCCAGCCGAGCACGAGCCGCGTCGCCAGCCGCAGGGAGCCGGGCAGCAGCAGGCAGACCAGAATGCCGAAGCCGAGTGAAATGAAAGTCCGCGGCCGCGCGTAAATCACGCGCATCGGCCGCGACATTCTCTGGAAGCGCGCGAGGACGGGATCTTCCTTGTCGACGCCCGTCATCGCCCGGTCAGTTCTTGCGCTCGGCGACGAACCGCGCGGCGGCTTGCAGCACGGCGGCGCGGTCGCCGAAGATCGAGACCGCGCTGTCGGCCCGCGCGAGCAGGTCGCGCACGCGCTGCTTGGCGCCTTCGATGCCGAGCTGGGTGACGAAGGTGGTCTTGCCGAGCGCAGCATCCTGGCCCGAAGGTTTGCCGAGCGCCGCGGCATCGCCTTCGACGTCGAGCAGATCGTCGGCGATCTGGAAGGCTTCGCCGAGCGCGCGGCCGTAATCGTCGAGCGCCTGATATTCCTTGGCCGTGGCCTGGCCGAGAATCGCGCCGGCGATGCAGCCGTAGCGCAGCAGCGCGCCGGTCTTCATCTGCTGAATGCGGGCGACATCGATCGGCTCGTTGCCGCCGAAGCGGCCTTCGCCTGCGAGGTCGAGAATCTGGCCACCGACCATGCCGCCGATGCCGGCGCAGCGCGCCAGCGCGCGCGTCAGCAGCAGCCGTACATTGGCGTCGCGATGGATCTCGTCGCGGGTGACGATATCGAAGGCGAGCGTCAGCAGGCCGTCGCCGGCGAGGATCGCGGTCGCGTCGTCGGTCTTCTTGTGCAGGGTGGGCCGGCCGCGGCGCAGGTCCGAATTGTCCATCGCCGGCAGGTCGTCATGGATCAGCGAGTAGCAGTGGATGCATTCGAGCGCCGCACCGGCGAGCAGCGCCGCCTCGCGCGGCACGCCGAACACGGCTGCGCTTTCAACCACCAGGAACGGCCGCAGGCGCTTGCCGCCGTTCAGGCTCGAATAGCGCATTGCGTCCATCAGTCGCTTGGGACGGGCGATTTCATCGGGCAGGATGTCGTCCGCGAGGAGGCGCCCGAGCAGGGCCTCGGTGTCATCAGCGGTCTTGTCCAGACGTTTGGCGAAATCGGACGGGGACGTGCCGGTCATCAAGAAGGGCTCCAGAACTAAAATTCGGCGGGACAATCCTTTATGAGCCCGCCTCAGTCAATCGTTTGGAAGGCCTAAAAAGTGCTGGAAAAGACCCGAATTATCACAGACTTAATGGCTGGGCCCGTGGCTGCGTTTCATTTTGCGCCGGAAAGGTCGATTTGCGCATCGTTAAAATCCTGCTGGTAGCGCTCGCGGTCGTGGTTCTCGCGCCCTATGTGATCGCGCCGTTCTACCGCACCGGCCATCCCGTTTCGACGCTGATGGCCTGGCGCAGCTTGCGGGGCGCGCCGATGCAGCGGGAATGGATCGATCTCGCGGCGATGTCGCCCTACCTGCCGCGGTCGGTGGTGGCGGCCGAGGACGCTCATTTCTGCAAGCATCACGGCATCGACTGGGGCGCGTTGCGCGAGGCGATCGACGACGCGAAGGAGGACGGCACCGCCTTCCGGGGCGCCTCCACCATCACCCAGCAGGTGGCGAAAAACCTGCTCCTCTGGCAGGGGCGGGACTTCATCCGCAAGGCGCTGGAATTCCCGCTGGCGTTGTGGATCGATTTCGTCCTGCCCAAGCCGCGGATCCTGGAAATTTACCTCAACATCGCCGAGCTCGGTCCGCAGGGCCAGTTTGGGGTGGAGGCGGCCAGTGCCTATGCGTTCGGTAAATCGGCCGCCAGCCTCTCCCCCCGGGAGGCGGCACTTCTGGCCTCGATCCTGCCGAATCCGGTCAAACGCAGCGCCAGGACCCCCGGACCGGGCGTCCGGCGGCTCGCCGGGACCTATGTGGCAAGGGCGCAGGCCTCGACGCTTGCGACCTGCTGGCGAGAAAATCGCTGATTTCGGGCCCTTTTCGGGCGCATTTTCCGGCCCAAGAGCCTAGCTTTGCGGCCAGCCTTCCTCTATAAGCGCGGCCTTGATCGGCATTCAGCTCGCCTCGTATTGCGGGTGCTGAGCCGTCCCTCGCGGACGATGCCCTGATGACACCAATCCCTAGAGGATATTGAAATGGCCGTTCCGAGAAGAAAAACCTCGCCGTCGCGCCGTGGCATGCGCCGCTCGGCAGACGCCATCAAGAAGCCGACCTATGTGGAAGACAAGGACTCCGGCGAGCTCCGTCGTCCGCACCATCTCGACCTCAAGACCGGCATGTACAAGGGCCGTCAGGTCCTGAAGAAGAAAGAGTCCTGAGGTCGGACTCTTCTTCGGGCAGGGTTATCCTCAATCAGGATGACGTGACCTGCCTGATTTCGGCCAACCCATGAGATATGACGGTGACGGCGGCGGAGCGAATGCTTCGCCGCTGCATTGTTCTGTCCGGATATCTTGATCGAGAAGGCATTTCGCCGATGGTCGGTTTCCCGCTGCTCCTGATTCCGCTCGCGGTCTACAACATCATCGCCTTCCTGATGCCCAGCGTGTCCTTCTCGGACGTGCTGTTCAAGGTGCCGATGATCACGGGCGAGACCTGGCCGGTCACGCTCGCCGATCTGATGCTTGCGCTCGGTATCGTGCTGCTGCTGCTCGAGGTGGTCAAAGGCGCGCGGCCCGGCTCGAAATTCCTGATGGATCATCTGCTGTCGCTGATCGTGTTCGGCGCGGCCGCCGCCGAATTCGTGATGTGGCCCAAATTCGGCAACTCCACCTATTTCCTGCTGGTGCTGCTCGCGATGGCCGATTTCCTCGGCGGCATCGCCCAGCGCACGCGCCGCCGCGTCACCTATGTCGCCGAGACGACGGTGCCCGCGCCGCGCAAGGCCAAGCGCCAGGCCGAGGCGCCGGCGGATGACGTCGCGTCCGAGCCCAAATTCGAGCCGGTGTCGGCACCGCAAGCAGCCCCGGTGCCGCCCGCGCCCACCGCGCAATCGGTCGCCGAATCCGTGCTGATGGACCATCCGGCGCCGAAGCCGGTGAGCCCGCCCTCGCCGGAAATTCCCTCGCCGCATCTGCAGCCGGGCAATGGCACGCCGTCGTCGCCGGATACGCCGCGCTGATCGATTTCAAGCCACCTGCCGCGTGCGCGCGCTGACGCTTCCGAGCGGGCGCTTGCTGCCATAGGCCATCCGCGCATCTTCAGGGGAGGCGCGGCGGAGCCGGCTGGCCTGGGGCAAATGCTCGGCATTGGCGATGAGTTGGGTGACGAAGCTCGGATCGGGGCGAGGCAGCGGCGCCTTGATAACCCACTGCAACGTCGGCAGCAGCGGCACGAGGGCCGAGCCTGTGCCGTAGTCCGCCAAGTCCGATCGATCAGTACTCAACATCGCAATCACCGTTGATCCGGCGAAGATCGTCGCGTTTCGGGACGCGGGCGCCGGTGCGAGTCACGTACTCGCAAGGCCTATGCCGGCCGGGCCGGTTTGGTTCCGCGCTGCCCCGAAACATGGTTTCCAAATTGTTTATCAACTTTGCCTAGGGTTGGGGGCGAATCTGGCTCTATCCTGTGCCGGCTCAGGACTCCCCGCTGTCCCGAAATGAGGCGATTTTGACCCCCGCATTGCCACAAGCCTCCGACATCCTGGCCGCGCTCGGCCAGGCCGTGTTCGCCTGGGACATCGCCAGCGACGTCATCGTCTGGGGGGAGCACGCCGGCGCCGTCTTCCCCGGCATCCCCGCCGAGCGGCTTGCGACCGGCGCCGAATTCGCCAAGCTGATCGAACCCGCGCCGTCGCTGCGGACCGCCGCGCTGGCGCAGACATCCGCCGTGCACGGCGCCGACGGCACGCCCTACCGGGTCGAATACGGCGTGCGCATGAGCGCCTCCGATCCCGTGGTCTGGGTCGAGGAGACCGGCCGCTGGTTCGCCGGCCCCGACGGCCGCCCGGTCCGCGCGATCGGCTCCGTCCGCATCAACAATGAGCGCCACGCCCGCGACGAGGAATTGACCAGGCTGGCCCGGCTCGATCCGCTGACCGGCGAGCTCAACCGCTCGCATCTGATCGCGGCGCTGGCCGAGGCGATCGAGGAGACGACCCGCTTCCGCTCGACCGCGGCCTTCATGCTGGTCGGCATCGATCATCTCGCCCGCGTCAACGACGCCTTCGGCTTCGACGTTGCTGATGCCGTGATTCTCGATGTCGGCAAACGCATTCGCGCGCGGCTGCGCGGCGGCGACGTGCTCGGGCGCTTCTCCGGCAACAAGTTCGGCCTGATCCTGAAGAACTGCACCATCGACGACATGAACGTCGCCGCCGAGCGTTTCCTCGCCGGCATCCGGGACGAGGTGGTGCCAACCAAATCCGGCCCGGTCTCGGTCACCGCGTCGATCGGCGCGGTCAGCGTGCCGCGCTATGCCCGCAACACCGACGAGGCGGTCAACCGCGCCCATGAGACGCTGGACGCCGCAAAGCGCCGCCGCGCCGGCTCGTTTGCAGCGTGGCGTCCGGATGCCACGCGCGACGCGCAGCGCCGCGTCAACATCCGCGTCACCGACGAGATCGTCACCGCACTGAACGAGCGCCGCATCAAGCTCGCCTATGAGCCGGTGGTCTCGGCCGTCTCGCGCGAGCGCGCATTCCATGAATGCCTGGTGCGGATGGACCAGGGTGACGGCCAGGTGCTGCTCGCGCCCGACATCGTGCCGGTTGCCGAGCGCCTCGGCCTGATCCGCCTGGTCGATCACCGCGTGCTCGAGCTCGTGGTCGCCGAGCTTGCGGCCGCGCCCGATGTCAGTCTCAGCCTTAATATCTCGCCGGACACCACCATGGATCCGGACTGGTGGGCGGGAATCGAGTCGCTGATGCTGGCGCATCCCGGGGTCGCCGAGCGGCTGATCGTCGAGATCACCGAAACGGTCGCGATCCAGGACATCGACGATGTCCGCGGTTTCGTCACGCGGCTGAAGAATTTCGGCAGCCGCATCGCCATCGACGATTTCGGCGCCGGCTACACCTCGTTCCGTAATTTGCGCAAGCTCGGCGTGGACATCGTCAAGATCGACGGCGCCTTCGTGCAGAACATCACCCGTTCCGCCGACGATCGCGCCTTCGTGCAGACCCTGATCGACCTCGCCCGCCGCCTCGACATCAAGACGGTGGCCGAATGGGTGCAGGACGACGAGGCCGCAAACATGCTGCGCGACTGGGGTTGCGACTACATCCAGGGCCGTCTGATCGGGCTGGCGTCAGCCGAACGCCCGTGGAGTGCGCCGCCGGACAGCGCGCTGCCTGCGGCGGGGTAGGAGTTCATCGTTTAATCGCGCTGCGATCTCGCTTCCCCTCCCTCACGCTCCCTCATCCAGCGCCACCAGCTCGCGCTTCCTGCGCAGCGACGGCAGCAGCGGGGCGACCAGCAGCGCCAGCGCCAGCGCAAGACACGCCGCCGAGATCGGCCGCTGCACGAAGGTCCAGAGATCGCCCTGCGACAGGATCAGCGACTTGCGCAGATTGTTCTCCAGCATCGGTCCGAGCACGAAGGCGAGCACCAGCGGTGCCGGCTCGTAGCCGAGCTTGCGCATGAAATAGCCGATGATCCCGAACGCGATCATCACATAGACGTCGAACACGTTGTTGCTGGAGCAGTATACGCCCAGGATCGTGAACAGGATGATCAGGGGAAAGAGGATGTTATAGGGCAGCTTCAGGAGCTGCACCCACATGCCGATCATCGGCAGATTGAGGATCAGCAGCATGACGTTGCCGATATACATGCTGGCGACGATGCCCCAGAACAGGCCGGGGTTTTGCGTGATCAGCAGCGGCCCCGGTTGCAGGCCGTGGATGACGAAGGCGCCGAGCAGCAGCGCCATCACCACGTTCGGCGGGATGCCCAGCGTCATCAGCGGAATGAACGCGCCGCCGGCCGCCGCGTTGTTGGCGGATTCGGGGCCCGCGACGCCCTCGATCGCGCCATGGCCAAACCGCTCCGGCGTTTTCGACAGCCGCTTCTCCAGCGCATAGGACGCAAACGAGGCCACCACCGCGCCGCCGCCGGGCAGGATGCCGAGCAGGAAGCCGAGCAGCGTGCCGCGCGCGACGGGGCCGGCGCTGGCCTGCCAATCGGCCTTGTTCGGCAAGAGCTGCGTGATCTTGGCGTTGATGATGTCGCGCTTGATCGCCTGCTCGGTGTTGAGCAGCACCTCGGCGACGCCGAACAGGCCCATCACCACGGGCACGAGGCCGATGCCGTCGATCAGCTCCATGCGGCCGAAGGTCAGGCGCGGCTGCGCCGTGATGCTGTCGAGCCCGATCAGCCCGAGCACGACGCCGATGCACGCCATCAATAGCGCCTTCGGCATCGAGCCCTGGGTGAGGAAGGTGAGCACCACGAGGCCAAGCACCATCAGGCTGAAATACTCGGCCGGGCCAAATGCGATCGCAATGCTGGCAAGTCTCGGCGCCACCAGCATCAGCGCCACCAGCGCGAACGTGCCGGCGATGAAGGAGCCGAAGGCGGAGATGCCGAGCGCGGGGCCGGCGCGGCCCTGCTTGGCCATCTGGTGGCCGTCGATGCAGGTCACGACGGAGGCCGCCTCGCCGGGGATGTTGACCAGGATCGAGGTGGTCGAGCCGCCATACATCGAGCCGTAATAGATGCCGGCCATCATGATGATGCCGGATTCCGGCGTACCCGACAACGTCACGGGCAGCAGCAGCGACATCGCCGAGATCGGCCCGATGCCCGGCAGCACGCCGACCAGCGTGCCGATGAAGACGCCGATGAAGCAATAGAGCAGGTTGATCGGCAGCAGCGCGACGCCGAACCCATGCGCGACGTTGACGAGCGTATCCATGCGATCAGCCGATCCCGAACAGGCCGGAGGGCAACTGGATCAGGAGCAGGCGCTTGAGCACCCACCACATGCCTGATGGCACCAGCACGGCGATCGGGATCGCCAGCGTCCAGCGCACCGGATCGATCAGCCGCAACATCAGCAGCAGCAAGGGGATCGACGACAGCAGAAATCCCAGCGGCTCCAGCGCGAAGGAGAACGCGACGAGGCAGACGATGACGAGCAGCGGCTTGCCCCAGCGCACATTTTCCCAGCGCGAGGCCAGCGTCGGCCCGCCCTCGGTGACGGCCGAGACGATGATGGAGGCCGCGAACACGCACATCAGGATGCCGGTGTAGAACAGCACGTAGCCGGAGCCGGGATCGTTGATCGTGCCGAGCTTCAAGCGCAAGCCCTGCCAGATCACGAAGCCGCCGAGCCCGAGCCCGATCAGCCCGCCCCAGAGTTCGGAGTTGGAGAGGCGGAGTTTGACGTTGGTTTGGTCGCCCATGTGAAACACTCCTAGACCACCGTCACCCCCGCGCAACGGCGAAGCCGTTGTCGCTGAGGCGGCCGCTTCTTCAGCGAAGGGCGACGGTGCCCGTGTCCATCCTTCGAGGCGAGCCGCAAGGGCGGCTCGCACCTCAGCATGACGTCAGAATTTGCAGTAGCCCAAGTTGTTCTCGCGATTCTACTTCTTCGCGAGCCCGAGCGTGTCGATGACCTTGCGTTCGGACTCCGTGACCTCGACGACGAACTTCCTGTAGTCCTCGGTGTTCTTGTAGTTCGGCACCATGTCGTACTTGGCGAGCGTGGCGATCACCGCGGGATCTTCGACGGCCTTCTTGAAGGCGTCGTGCAGCTTGGCGACGATCTTGGGGTCCATGCCCTTCGGGCCGGCGATGCCGAACGGGGAATCGTAGACCATGGGGTAGCCGAGCTCCTTCAGCGTCGGCACGTCGGGATAATTCGGCGATCGCGCGCCGGTCCACACCATCAGAAGCTTCAGCTTGCCGGCATCGACCAAGGGCCGCCATCCCGTGGAATCGGCCTGGAGCATCGTGTGCTGGCCCAGCACTGCGGCGTTGGTCTCGGCGCCGCCCTTGAACGGCACCTGCGTGAGCTTGATGCCGGACATCGCCGCGATCTGCTCCATGCCGATATGGAGCGAGGTTCCGGTGCCCGGTGTCGCATAGGTCACCTTGCCCGGATTCGCCTTCGCGAACTCGACCACGTCCTTCCAGGACTTGAACTGCGACTCCGCGCTGGTGGTCACGCCGAACGTGTAGCCGGTGAGGTGAATGATATAGGTAAAGTCCTTCGCCGGGTCCCATGACACGTCCTGCATCAAGGGCAGGCGGAAGACGGTGATCGGGATCTGCGAGATGGTGTAGCCGTCGGGCTTGGCGGCCGCTGCCATGGTCGCGGGGCCCACCGTGCCGCCGCCGCCGGCCTTGTTGTCGATCACGATCGGCTGTCCCAGCACTTTCGAGGCGCTGTCCGCGATCGCGCGCATCGAGATGTCGGTCGAGCCGCCGGCCGGCCATGGCACGATCAGCGTGACCGGCTTGCTCGGATAGTCCTGCGCGCCGGCCGCGGTCGCGAGCAGCGCTCCCACGGCAATATGTATGGCGGCGAATACAGCCGTCCTCAGCCCATACCGCGACATCGGGTTACCTCCCTCGCGGCGGCCTCGTTCGGGCCGCCGTCTCTCTTTGTTATGACGGGATTGTCCCTGAAATCACCAGAGAAGAAAAGCGCATTGCGCGGACCGTGCGCAGCGGTCGACGCGGCTATCCAGCCGGAAACGGTATGTGCGACAATTGGTCGTTTGGAGGCGTGCCGAGGCACGGAATTTGACGTGGGCGTCCTTACGCCACGCGGCGAACCGCGTTCAGCGTCTCGATGGTACGTGCAACCTCGGCCGCCGGGCACGGTCTGCCGAAGTAATAGCCCTGCACCGCGGTGCAGCCGCATTCGCGCACGAAGTCGAGCTGCTCCTCGGTCTCCACACCCTCAGCGGTGGTCTCGACGCCGAGCACGGAGCCAAGGCTTGCGATGGTGCGAACGATGGCGACGCTCTCCGGGCTTTCGCCGAGCGTGCCGACGAAGGAGCGGTCGATCTTGATGCGGTCGAACGGAAACTTGCGCAAATAGCTCAGCGAGGAATAGCCGACGCCGAAATCATCGAGGCTGACGCGCACGCCGAGCGCGCGAAGCTGGTGCAAGATCTCGATCGTCGCCTCGCTGTCGTCGAGCAGCGCGGTCTCGGTGACCTCGAGCTCGACCGCTGCGTCGGCAGGCCGGCTTCCGCGAGCGCGCTTGTGACCATCGCCGCCAGCCCGCGCGCGCGGAACTGCACCGGCGACAGGTTCACCGCGACCGTGACATCGGGCCAGGACGCCGCGGTCGCACAGGCCGTGCGCAGCACCCATTCGCCGATCGGAACGATCAGTCCGTTCTCTTCGGCGATCGGAATGAATTCGGCCGGCGAGACGAAGCCGCGCGAGGGATGCTTCCAGCGCAGCAGCGCCTCGAAGCCGGTGAGCTCCGAGGACTCGAGCCGCACCTGTGGCTGGAACACCAGGTGGAATTCACGCGCCTCCAGTGCGCCGCGCAGGTCGTGCTCGAGCGCGTGCCGGCTGCGGGCCTCTTCCTCCATCTCGGGTTCGAACAGCTGATAGGCGCCGCGCCCCCTTGCCTTGGCCTGGTACAGCGCGAGATCGGCGCATTTCATCAGCTCGTCGGCATCGAGCCCGTGGTCGGGCGCGATCGCGATGCCGACGGAGACGCCGACATGGATCGACTGGCTTTCCAGCGGCGGCGGGTGGCCGATGATCCCGACCAGGCGGCGGGCGAGCTTTTCGGCCGACTGTGGCTGCGGGCCGCGCTGGAGAACGGCGAACTCGTCACCGCCGAGGCGGGCGACGGTGTCGTGCTCGCCGACATTCTCCTTCAGGCGCGCAGCGACCCAGCGCAGCAAGCGGTCGCCGGCGGCATGGCCGAGCCTGTCGTTGACGGTCTTGAAATTGTCGAGGTCGAAGCACAGCACGGCCATGGCGCCGCCGGCGATCGCGACCTGGTTCAGTCCCTCGCCCATCTTGTCGCGGAACAGCGTGCGGTTGGGCAGGTCGGTGAGTGAATCGTGCCGGGCCATGTGCGCGACGCGGGCCTGGGCTTTGTGGCGCTCGGTGACGTCCTCATAGGTGACGACCCAGCCGCCAAGCTCCATCCGCTTGTGGTTGAGCTTGATGATACGGCCGTCGCTCAAATGGCGGTGCAGCGTGTGTTCGCCCTCGCGCAGCCTTTCGACATAATCGGCATAGAGCTTGGCGCCGGTCGTGTCCGGATGGATGCCGAGCTCGCAGCTGTGATCCATGATCTCGCGCATCGAAATGCCCGGCTTCACCACGTCGGGCGACAGCCCGTACATCTCGATATAGCGGCGATTGCAGACGATCACGCGCAGGCTCGAATCGAGCATGCACAGGCCCTGGCTCATGTTGTTCAGCGCCGCGTCGAAGCGGCGATACTGTTCGCTCAGTTCCTCGATCGCGCGCTCGCGCTCGGTGATGTCTTCATAGGTGGCGACGAAGCCGCTCTCGGCCAGGGCGCAGTAGCGCACCGAGATCACGGTGTCGTTCGTCATGCGCCGGCGCATCGGCGAGGAATCGCGGTTCGCGATCTTCGCGCTGGCGGCTTCCAGGAGCTGTCGCGGACTGTATTCCGAAACGAACGCGCCGTTCGCCATCGATCTTTCGATCAGCTCGCCGAGATGCGTGCCGGGCCTGGTTTCCTCCGGCGACAGCCAATAGATCTTGCGGTAGGTGGTGTTGCAGACGCGCAGGCGCATGTCGCTGTCGTAGAAGGCGAGCCCGTGCGCCATGTTCTCCATCGCCGCGTCGAGGATGAAGTTCTGCTGCCTCAGCGTCTCCTCGTATTTCAGCCGCTCGGTGACGTCTTCGTGCACCGTCACCCAGCCGCCGTCGGGCAGGAAGCGGGAGACCGCCTGCACCATCCGCCCGTCGTAGCGCATCACCAGCAGCGTCTTCGCCTTCCGGCTGCGCACGTCCTCGAGCCTGGTGTCGTGGAATTCGTCGGCCGACATGCCCGGCGTGTTGCCGCGCGAGAGCCAGTGTTCGATGGCCGCGCTGTGCGTGACGCCCGGCTTCACGACTTCTGGGTCGAGGTTGTAGAGTTTCAGGAAGCGTTCGTTGCAGACGACGACGCGGCTGTCGGCGTCATACATGATGAGGCCGTGAGACATGTTGGCGAGCGCATGCTGGCTGCGTTCTGTCTGCACGCGCAATTCCGCCTCGAGCCGGGCGAGGCGGCTGACGTCGTCACAGATCGTCATCCAGCCGCCGCCGGGAAGCGGCTTCAGCTCGAGTGCCATGACGAGGCCAGTCGCCAGCCGTTGCTCGGTACGGAACGGCTTGCCCGCCGCGATCTGCGCGATCCGCGTCGAATACAGCGAGTCGAGCTCGCTTTCCGGAAAATTCCCACGCGTCGCGCTGTGCGCGAGCACCTCGCGATAGCTCGCGCCCACCCGCACGACATCGGCCGACATGTCGAACAGCGACAGGTAGCGCTGGTTGACCAGCACGATCCTGTTGTCGGCATCGTAGACGCAGACACCCTGCTCCATGTGGTCGAGCGCAAGCTGGCTCAGCGCGACCAGGGCCTCCGGGCCCTGCTCGCAGCGTGCACCAAGCTCGTTGTCGCGGGTCGACGTCATGGGGTCGGCGTGATCTCGGCGGGCAATAGACTTAACGCAGCGTAATTCGAGCGCCGAGGGTAACGGAGACCCCGGAAAATTCCCTTAAGCGCAGTAGTTTACGGAGGGTGACCGGCGGTGGAGAGCGTCTCCGGATTGCAAAGGTGCCTGCAAGAGTTGGCCGAGAGAGGGCGCAACATATTCTGGTGTCGTCCCGGCGAAGGCCGGGACCCACAACCATAGGGAGAGGTTTGGCGAAGACTAGGGTCCAGACTCAATTGAGCCAATATGCGACGAGAGCGGCGAGATGAACAGCGGCCAAAAAATTACGGGCGAGCTTGTCATATCGCGTGGCGATGCGCCGGAAGTCCTTGAGCCTGCAAAAGCAGCGTTCGATGACATTTCGTCCTTTGTAGGCGCGTTTGTTGAAGCGATGGATGACGACACGGTTAGATTTATTGGGGATTACGGGCTTGGCGCCACGACGAATGATTTCGCCGCGAAGCTTGTCGCCATCATACCCTTTGTCGGCGAGGAGCACGCTCATGGGTGGCGCGAGCGCCAGGACATCGGGAGCCGCAGCGATATCTGCATCCTGGCCTGGAGTCAGATGCAGGACGACCGGCCGGCAGAGCGGATCGCTCAGCGCATGGATTTTTGTCGTGCGGCCTCCGCGCGAGCGGCCGATTGCTTGATTGTGCTCCCCCCTTTTCCGCCGGAGGCACACCGGTGAGCTTTAATCGAGGTCGAGTCGAGCGACAGTACGACGCCGTCTTCGCCAGGCTTGGCCAGCGCTTCGAAGATTGCGCACCATCGTCCTCGCTTGGCCCAGCGATTGAAGCGATTGTAGATCGTCGTGTAAGGGCCGTATTCACGTGGACAATCACGCCATCGTGCACCCGATTGCAGCATGTGAATGATGCCGCTGACGATGCGTCGGTCGTCGTCCCGATCCGGCCCCGTCAGTCCCCTCGGCAGATGCGGTTCGATACGCGCCCATTGCCTGTCGTTCAGCCAAAACAAACCAGCGCGCATTCTCTCGCCCCCGAATCAACACGTAGGCAAGAGAATCACGTGGCGCTATTTAGGTACAGACCCTAGTAGTGAACAGGTTTTCCCGCGGTACTAGCACCCTGCGCTTACAGACAGATCACGCGGTATGGGTCCCGGCCTTCGCCGGGACGACACTGAGTGTGGCGGCATCTGCCCTCACGGCCCGTAGAGCACGAGTTCCGTGTCGGTGAGATCGGCGAGCTGCGGCTGGTGCGGACCCTTGAAATATTTGCGGCCACGCCGCTCGGTATAAATACCGACGAGGCCGGGAACCGGGCCGTTGGCATCGACCGCCACCGAGATCTTGCCGAGCCGCAGCAGCAGCCGGCCGATGCGGCCTGCGCAGGCGGCGTATTCGGCGGCGCTGCGGCAGTAGATCAGCTTCATTGCGGGCGGCGCGATGAAGCCGCGGCGGATGCGCACCGGTTGCAGGATGAAGGGGAAGGTTCCCTGCGGCGTGCGGCAGACGAGGCTAAGGCAATTGTAGCGCGCATGCCGCGTCAGCAGTTCGGTCTCGGCCTCGGAAAGTCCCTCGATCGTCTTGGCGTGCTGCGAGATGACTTCGATCTTGCTCCAGCGCGGGGGCCGCGCCAGCGCTGGCACCGAAAAGAATATGCCGCGGCAATAGGCACGGAAGCCCTGCGTCTCGATGATCGGCCAGGTCCACGGCGCCGGGCTGATGTTGAGATAGGTCACGTCCTTGTGCCGCTGCGCGATCTTGGTCAGCAGCGGGGCGTAGTTGCGATACGCCGGATCGACATACCAGCTCGACAGGTTGCACTGGATCGCGGTCTCTTCACCGTTCTTCCGTGCCGTGTAGATCAGCAGCAGCACGCCGACCGGCGTGCCGTCATTGTCGATCATGTAGCCGAAGCGCGGATAGCCCTCCGGCACCGGCCGGAAGGCCTGCCGGCGCAGGCCCTGGATCCAATAGTTGCGCGAGCGGCCCACGAAGCCGCGCGTCAGCAAGTCCGCGATGGCATCGACATCGGACTCGGTAATCTCGCGGCATCGAGCCTTGGCGTGGATCACGCTCGTCTTACCCGTGGAAATGGTCGGCCTCGTTTGGTCTATCGTTTCAGCATGATCTTTTCGGAAAACCGCTTCGCACTTTTCCGGATCATGCTCTAGTACCCGGAATCAGAGCTGAGTGATACGGCGGCCTTTGAAACGGCGTTGACGGACCTTTTTCTTGGTCCAGACGAAGGGCTCGGCTCTGTCGTTGTATGCGTTGACGTAGGCATCGATGTGTTCCTGAAGCTGCTTGAGGCTCGTGAAGGAGGTGCCGCTGAGCGACTGCCCCTGCAAGATGGAAAACCATACTTCGACCTGATTGAGCCATGACGCACTTGTCGGCGTGAAATGAAATTGCACGTTGGGGTGGGCCTTGAGCCAGTCCTCGTTCTTTTTATGGGTGTTGAGGTTGTCGAGGATGACGTGAAGCTTGCGGTTCGGAAAAGCCGCGGTGACGCTGTTCATGAAATCGAGAAACTCGACGCGGCGCCGGCGTTTTGAATGGGTCGCGATGATCTTTCCGGTGGCGACTTCGAGCGCCGCAAACAATGTTGTGGTGCCATGCCGCTTGTAATCGTGGCTTTGGCCGGTCAAGGCGCGGCCATTGGGCAACTTCAGATAACCCTGCGCTCGCTCCAAAGCCTGGATCGAGGGCTTCTCGTCCACGCACAGCACAATGGCCTTCGCCGGCGGCGCGACATAGAGGCCGACAACATCGGCGGCTTTGGCCGTAAAGTTCGGGTCGTTGCTCTCGCACCAGGACTTGCGAGCCACCAGGTCAATCTTGTGGCTGCGCAGGAACCGCCAGACATATTGGACATCGACATCGCCCAGCGCCTCGGCCAGCAGGGGGCCGGTCCAGCGCGCAAACCCTTGCGGTGGCGGCTTATCCAGCAGCTTCAGAATCCGCTTGTCGGTCGTCTTCGTATAGATCGGCTGCTTGCCAGGCCGCGGCTTGTCTTGCAGCCCTTCAAGGCCATGGTCGGCATAGCGATGCCGCCAAAGGCTGACAATCCGCGGCTGGACCCCAACTTCCTTGGCGATCGACCGGGTGCTGCGCCCATCCGCCGCCAACAGAACTATCCGCGCCCGCTTCAAATCGCGCTGCAACGTCACCGGTGAGCGACAGCACGCCTCAAGCACCTTGCGATCTTTCCTCGAAAGGTGGACTTCTCTTGCTTCGGGTATCATCCCGACCTTGAATCACGACTCACGTTCCAAGAAAAGTGGGTACTAGCGCCAGCCTTCGCCATGGGCGCCGGCCGCAACATGCGGCTGCAGGCCCAGGATGTCCCGCACCTTGGCGGGCCAGGCGGAAAGATCGGTGCCGTGGGTGTGAAACATGGCGACCGCGAGCCGGTCCATGCCGAAGGCGACGCAGCCGGTGTGGGCCGGCTCGCCATTGGCGTCCTGGATGCCCCAGGTGGTGCCGAAATGCTCGCGGTGATAGTTGAAGCTCATGCAGGCGGTCGGCTGCTCTTCCGAGCGCAGCGGGATCAGGAGCTCGAACTTGAGCTGCTGCTGCTTCTGGCTCACCGCCTTCATCTGGCCGACGCGGCCGAAGAAGGGATCGCTGGCGTAGCCGACGCGGAAGGTCAGGCCGAGATCGCGGGCGATCGCCTGCGCGCGCACCATCCAGCGCTCGCGGAAATCGGAAACGTCGTCGGGCGTGCCGATGCAGACATATTCGCGCATCCGGAACGATTGCAGCCGGTCGAGATGCTTCGACGGCTCGCGGCGGAAGCAATCGGCGGCGACGTCGAAGCGGAGACCGCCCTTCGGCAAGGGGCCGCGGCTCGCCGCGATCGGATAGACAGGGTAGCAGGCGGCCGGCGACAGCACGAGGTCGGCCGGCGACAGTGACGTGGTCCAGTCGCCGCCGGCATCGAAACGGCTCACCGCGGCGTTGATCTCACGCTCGGTGCCGTGCAGGCCGCAGACGCATCCGAGCAGGTTCGGAAAGCTCTTGAGATAGCCGGACTTCTCGAGCTGGGCGCGGCTCATCACCGGTGGGAAGCGCAGCGCTTCGGTGCCGGCTTCGCGATGGCTGGTGATCAGCGCGGCGAGCCGCTCGACGACGCCCTCATAGAGCGCGGTGCGGGCGTAGACACCGTCCGAGCCCATGCTGTGGAACAGCTTGTCGGCGAGATGATCGAGCGGATCGGCGATTTGCGGCGCGGTGTCAGGCGAGTTGGGGAGAACAGCAATGTTCATGTTCGACTTCCTGCTATCTGAAATTATTCTTGTTGGACGAAGGCACGTCAGTCTCGAAAACCTGTCAGTCCCGCAGGCTCGCCGGAATGCCGCTCATCAGCGTCGAGGTCGCAGCGTTGGCCAGGATACGGTCGTTGTTGATCATGATCGGCGACGACAGCACGTCGCGCAGGTGGCGGCCCATGGTGAACTCGCCGTCGTTGCGGTAGCCGGAGAGGCCCGCGGTGCGCATCGCATGCATCACGGTCTCGACCGCGAGCTCGGAAGCTTGCACCTTCAGCAGCGTGATCGACGACTGGAAGTCGAGCGAGCCGAGTGCGCGCTCGTCATGCTCGGCGCGGGCGAAGGCCTCGATATTGGCGGCGATCAGCGCGCGGAGCTTTGCCAGCGACATTTTTGCCGCGGTGAAGTGCGCTGCTGCCGGCGGCATCTGGCCCCCGGAGCTGCGGGCCGCCTTGCGGATGAAGGCCTGCGCGCGCGTCACGGCCGCGGCGGCAATGCCGGCCCAGGCCAAGGACCAGCACAGATGCGCGAACGGCGTCATCGTCTGGGCATGGATCTTGTCGTAGGCTTCCGGGAAGACGCGGTCGGTCGGGCAGTCGACCTTCAGCTCGAATCCGGTGGAGCAGGTGCCGCGCATGCCGAGCGTTTCCCAGCCCAGCGTACGTTTCAGCGAATAATCGTCCTTGGCGAGCGCCAGCAGCACCTGGTCCGAGGCGGCGGCGTCGGTGGCGCGGCGGGCGATGGTGACGAGGCCGTCGGCCTCGGCGCCGTAGGAGATCACGGTGGCGTCGCGCACCAGCGAGACGGTGTCGCCGGCGACGTCGACGGCGGCGGCGCTGGCGCGGATGTTGCCGCCGTTCTGGCCTTCTGTGGTGGAGGAAGCGAGCAGCCACTGGTCGCGGGCGACCCGGCGCATCATGGTTTCCATCCAGGGAATGCCGTGGCCGTGCCTGACGACGCAGGCGACTTTGGTCTGGTGCATCGCGTAGATCATCGCGGTCGAGGCGCAGGCGCGCCCGAGCGTGTAGCAGATGTCGGTGACGTCGTAGATCGAGGCGCCGAAGCCGCCGAACTCGACCGGGATCATGACGCCGAGCAATTTCTGCTCACGCGCGACGTCGAAAGCCTTGTGCGGGAAGCGGGCGTCGCGATCGACCCCGTCTGCGTCGGCCGCTGCCGCTACCGCGGTTCGGGCGACGCGCTCGATCAGGGAGGGACCCTGCTCGAGGAGGTTCGTCTGCGTTTCGTCGACAGTGAGAACTGCTTCACGCACGTTCATGCTCGTCCGCCTCCGGTTTGCCGTTCGAGATCGCCGGCATCATTCGCGATGCCGCGTAAGCGATCCTCCGGCCATCTTTGCTTGTGAGACGAGGCTACGGATTTAATTCAAATTCGTCGATGAAATACAGGGTAAACAAAGCCAAATTCCGAACGAACAGTTAAGGTCGGGTTGTTGGCATGGCCGGAATTTCCGCGATCGCGTTAGGGATCTGGAAGATGTCCGGATTCCAGAAAATCTGAGTCATCGTTTACTAAGAAACGCGAAGTAATGGTGCCGGCCATTGCGGGATCGGCCGTCCCTGACCATCGTAGGCGGCAGTCCGGACCGACTAGACAAACGGGAATTTGCCGATGCAGGCCTTCAATACCGACGTGCGCAATCGCATCATCAAGCTGGTGAAGGGCATCCTCGAACAGAACGCGCTCGCCGCGGACGTCACGCCACAGGCAAAGCTCGTCGATGTCGGCCTGACCTCAATGGACATGGTCAATCTGATGCTCGGCGTCGAAGCCGAATTCGATTTCACCATTCCGCAGTCGGAGATCACGCCGGAGAATTTTCAGTCCGTCGAGACTCTGGAGCGGATGGTGATGACCCAGCTGCAGCCGGCGACCGCGGCTTAGCTAAGCGCACAGCTGTCTCCCCGGGGTCGTCCTGGCGAAAGCCAGGACCCATTACCCCAGGCAGGAGTTTGGCGAAGTTTGGTCGTTCGGGATTGATATCGCGCCCCATCGATGGACCTCGCGGTATGGGTCCTGGCTTTCGCCAGGACGACACCGAACGTGTTACGAGCGCCTCACGCCCATCGTTCCCCCACCCCCGTTCCAAAACCGCCGCAAAACTGGCATAGCTTAACCATGTCGCACGTAGCGGGCAGGGTGGAGCAGGCATGACGCAGGCGGTATTGGGCATCATCGGTGGCTCCGGCATCTATGACCTGCCGGGCCTCGAGGGCGCGCACGAAGAGGTGATCAAGAGCCCGTGGGGCGAGCCTTCGGCGCCCCTGCGGCGCGGGACCATCGCAGGCCTGCCGATCGTGTTCCTGCCGCGGCACGACAAGGGCCACAGGCTGTCGCCCTCCGACATCAACTACCGCGCCAATATCGACGTGCTGAAGCGCGCCGGCGTCACCGACCTGATCTCGCTGTCGGCCTGCGGCTCGTTCAAGGAAGAGATGCCGCCCGGCACCTTCGTGCTCGTCGATCAATTCGTCGACCGCACCCACAAGCGCGAGAGCTCGTTCTTCGGCCGCGGCTGCGTCGCGCATGTGTCGATGGCCCATCCGGTCTCGCCGCGGCTGCGCATCCATCTTGCCGCGGCGGCCGAGGCCGAGGGTATCGCAATCGCGCGCGGCGGCACCTATGTCTGCATGGAGGGGCCGCAGTTCTCGACCTATGCGGAGAGCATGACCTACAAGACGCTTGGCTATTCCGTGATCGGCATGACCAACATGCCCGAGGCGAAGCTCGCGCGCGAAGCGGAGATCTGCTACGCCACGGTCGCGATGGTGACGGATTTCGACTGTTGGCATCCCGACCATGACGCCGTTACCGTGCAGGACATCATCCGCGTGCTGACCTCGAACGCCGACAAGGCGAAGGCGCTGGTGGCGCGGTTGGCAAAGGATTTCCCGCGCGAGCATGAGCCGTGCCCGATCGGTTCGGACCGCGCGCTCGACACCGCGCTGATCACTGCGCCCGAGGCGCGTGATCCCGAGCTTCTGAAGAAGCTCGATGCCGTAGCAGGGCGCGTGCTACGCGGCTGAGACGAAAGGCAGAAAGCCATGAAGGTTGACGGCAAGCATTTCCGCAGCATCTGGCGCGAGCGCGACGGCTGGTCGGTCGGCGCGATCGACCAGCGCCGGCTGCCGCATGAGTTCGTCGTTGCAAGGTTGACCTCGTGCGAAGACGCGGCCGTTGCGATTCGCGACATGCTGGTGCGCGGCGCGCCGCTGATCGGCGCCACCGCGGCGTACGGCATGGCGCTCGCGATGCGCGAGGACAGTTCCGATGTCGGCCTGAAGCGTGCCTACGAGACGCTGGTTGTGGCACGCCCGACCGCAATCAATCTGAAATGGGCCCTGGATGAGATGCGTGCGACCCTCGCGCCGATCGATCCGGTTGAACGGGCCGAGGCGGCCTATGCGCGCGCCGACGAGATCGTCGAGCAGGACGTCGAGATCAACCGCGGCATCGCCGCCAACGGTTTGGCGCTGATCGAGGCGATCGCGGCGAAGAAGCCGGGCGAGGTCGTCAACGTGCTGACCCATTGCAACGCCGGCTGGCTCGCCACCGTCGACTGGGGCACCGCGACGGCGCCGATCTACCTCGCGCATGAGCGCGGCATCAAGGTCCATGTCTGGGTCGACGAGACGCGCCCGCGCAACCAGGGTGCCTCGCTCACGGCCTGGGAGCTCGGCCATCACGGCGTGCCGCACACGGTGATCCCCGACAATACCGGCGGCCATCTGATGCAGCACGGCATGGTCGATCTCGCCATCGTCGGTACCGACCGCGTCGCCGCCAATGGCGACGTCTGCAACAAGATCGGCACCTACCTCAAGGCGCTCGCCGCGCATGACAACGGCGTGCCGTTCTACGTCGCGCTGCCGTCGCCGACGATCGATTTCGCCGTCCATGACGGCATCCGCGACATCCCGATCGAGCAGCGCAGCGGCGTGGAGGTCACCGATATGACCGGCCGCACCGCCGACGGGAGGCTGGAGACGGTGCGCATCGTGCCCGAGAACTCGCCGGTCGCGAACTACGCCTTCGACGTGACGCCTGCTCGCCTCGTCACCGGTCTCATCACCGAGCGCGGAGTGCTGAAGCCCGACCGCGCCTCGCTCGCCGCAGCGTTTCCGGAGCGAATCGCCGCCGCGGCGGAGTAGGCTCTCGTAGGGTGGGCAAAGGCGCGAAAGCGCCGTGCCCACCATCTGCTTGTCCCAATGGAATTGGTGGGCACGCTTCGCTTTGCCCACCCTACAGCCTTCGCGAACTATGTCAGCTTCAACCCTGTCGCCGCCTCGAGCTCGGCAATCGCCTGGGCGCCGCTGGTGACCTTGATGGTGGTCATTCCCATCTCGCGCGCGGGTTTGAGATTGACGCCGAGATCGTCGAGATAGACGCAATTTCCCGGATCGACCTTCATCGTCTCGACCATCATCTTGTAAATGCGTGGGTCGGGTTTGCGCAGGCCGATCTTGGCGGACTCGATGACGTGGTCGAACAGCACCATCACCTCGGCGATGTAGAGCGAGCGCCCGGTCATGCTGCCGATGGCGTTGGCAGGCAGGTTGTTGGTGATGCAGCCGGTCTTGAGCCCGGCCTTGATGCGCTTCAACGCTTCGACCATCTCGGGACGCAGATCGCCCTGAAGCAGCGGCAGCACGTCGCGGCCGCGCACCTCCGCGCCGAGCGCGCGCGACTCCTCCGCGAACAACGTGTCGAAGGTGTCGATGTCGACCTCGGCGCGCTCGAACCTGGCCCAGGCGTTCTCCAGATGGTTGGCCGCGTTGGTGCGCCGGATGATGTCGATGGGCAGCCCGCGCTCGGTCTCGAACCGCGCGAACGCCTCGAACGGCGAGCTCGTCAGCACGCCGCCAAAATCAAAGATCACCGCCTCGATCGCCAATGTCCTGCCCTCGTCAATTCCTTTCCAAGAGGGCTAGCATGCGCTATCGGCAAGGGCCAGTCCGAAGCAATCCGCCCTCACCGAGGCCGCCGCCAAAGCGTGTTCCCATGAAGAAGCTTGCAACTCCCATCATCGCGGCGCTGCTGCTCGCCGCGCCCGCCCATGCCATCGTCGGCGGCGGCACGCCGCAAGCCGACGGCGTTGCGCGCGCCGTCGTCACCATCGTCGGCTCGCGCGGCAATTTCTGCACTGGCAGCCTGATCGCACCAAAACTCGTGCTCACCGTCGCCCACTGCGTGCAGCCCGGCGCGGACTACAAGATCGTGGATCGCGGCACCGACGGCCAGCCGCAATTGCTGAATGTCCGCACCGTCGCGATCCATCCGAACTTCAACATGCAGGCGATGCAGGCGCATCGCGCCACCGCCGACGTGGCGCTGCTGCAACTGGAAATTCCACTCAAGGGAAAATCGGCGGTGCCGGTTGGCATGCCGAATATTCCAATTCAGGTCGGCAGCCGCTTCGTCATCGCCGGTATTGGCGTCACCGTGCGCGGTGATGGCAAGAGCGGCGGCGCGACGCGGGTCGCGGGCCTCGTCGCCACCGGCCAGCCCGGCACGCTTCAGATCCGGCTGGTCGATCCCGTAACCAACGGTGTTCGCGACGGAATCGGCGCCTGCACCGGTGATTCCGGCGGTCCCGTGTTCGAGGACAAGCCGAACGGCGCCGTGCTCGTCGGCCTCATCAGCTGGTCCACGGGGTCGAATGGCGCGGCTGGCTGCGGCGGGTTGACCGGCGTCACGCCGCTCACGCTCCACCGCGACTGGATCTTGCAGACCGCGCGGAGCTGGGGTGCGGCGCTGTGATTTGACCGCAACTTGATCTATGTCATTTTGTAGCGGAAGCGCGATGGGCGACCATGCCTGTCGCGGAGGAAACGCGTCGCTCAATCAAGGGCGGCCGCAAAAACAAGCAAGGCATAGAAGCAACAATGAATGTCGCTGTTCGCAGTCACGCCACGGCCAAACAGGTTTCAGAGCATTTCGACGTGCTGATCGTCGGCGCCGGCATCTCCGGCATCGGCAGCGCCTATCACGTCACAAAGCACCTGCCGGGCACGAGCTACGTCATCCTGGAAACGCAAGCGACGTTCGGCGGCACCTGGAGCACGCATCGCTATCCCGGCATCCGCTCGGACAGCGACCTCCACACTTTCGGTTATAGCTTCAAGCCCTGGGTCGGGCCGCCCATCGCGACCGCCGAGGAGATCCTCGCTTATATGAACGAGGTGATCGAGGACAACGATATCGCCCGCCACATCCGCTACAAGCACAAGATCAATTCCGCGAGCTGGTCGAGCGAACAAAACCTCTGGACCATCGAAGCGGTCACGACCGATACCGGTGAAGCAAAGACCTTCACCGCAAACTTCCTCTGGATGTGCCAGGGCTATTATCGCCATTCCGAGGGTTACACGCCCGAGTGGAAGGGCATGGATCGCTTCAAGGGCCGCATCGTCCATCCGCAGACCTGGCCTGATGACATCGACCTCACCGGCAAGAGGGTCGTCGTGATCGGCTCGGGCGCGACCGCAGCGACGCTGGTGCCGAACATCGCGGACGATTGCGCGCATGTCACCATGCTGCAGCGCTCGCCGACCTATTTCCGCCTCGGCCGCAACGCCATCGAGATCGCCGAGGAGCTGCGTCGGCTCCAGGTGGATGAAGCATGGATCCACGAGATCGTCCGCCGCAAGATCCTGTTCGAGCAGGATGCGTTCACGAAGCTCTGCGTGTCCAGGCCCGAGCAGGTGAAGAAGGAACTGATCGGCCAGATCAGCGCGGTGCTTGGGCCGGATTACGATGTCGAGACGCACTTCACGCCGAGCTACCGGCCGTGGCGGCAGCGCATCGCCTTCGTGCCCGATGCCGATCTGTTCAAGGGGATTGCCAGCGGCAAGGCCTCCGTCGTCACCGACGAGATCGAATGCTTCGTCGAGAACGGCATCCAGCTCAAGTCGGGCAAGCTGCTGGAAGTCGATGTCATCGTCACCGCGACCGGCTTCAATCTCGCGGCGCTCGGCGACATCGCCTTCGAGATCGACGGCAAGCCGCTCGCCTTCGGCGACACCGTCACCTATCGCGGCATGATGTTCACGGGCGTGCCGAACATGGTCTGGGTGTTCGGCTATTTCCGCGCCAGCTGGACGCTGCGCGTCGACCTCGTCGCCGATTTCGTCTGCCGTCTGCTCGGACATACGAAGGCGAAGGGCAAAAAGAAGGTCGAGGTGAGCTTGCGCCCCGAAGACCACAACATGCCGATCCTGCCCTGGATCGATCCGGAGAACTTCAACCCCGGCTACATGATGCGCAACATGAACCTGCTGCCCAAGCGCGGCGACAAGCCGGAATGGCAGCACAGCCAGGATTACTGGACCGAGAAGGACGAGATCCCGAAGACGGATCTGGATGACAAGGCGTTCGTGTACGGGTGAGGGGCTTGTTCCTGTAGGGCGATGGCCGTTGTCACGCATGCCACTGTCGTCCCGGGGCGCGAAGCGAGCCCGGGACCCATACTCTCAGGCAGTGGTCGTAGGGCGAGCAGATAACTCCGAGTCTTCGCCAAACGTCTCCCTGTGGCTATGGATCCCGGATCGGCGCTCCGCTCTAGACAACGCTACGCGTTGTCGGGAGCTGCGCTTGTCGGGACGACACCGTTTGTTGGGTTAGCGGTGTCCCAACTCATTCGCGCCGCGGCTACGAATTTCTCCGCGTTGCGCTCGTCGCAATCGCCGCCGCCGCAGTCCGGTTCTCCACGCCCAGCTTCGCGTAGATCTGCTCGAGATGCTTGTCGACCGTGCGCGGGCTCAATCCCAGGATCTGCGCGATGTCGCGATTGGTCTTGCCCTTGCTGAGCCAGGCCAGCACTTCCCCTTCGCGGGTGGTGAGGCCGAGCTCGCTGGTGAATTCCGGCGGCAACGCGGTGCCGGATTCCTTGGACAGCCGTAGCAGGAACTCGTTCGGCGCGGTTTCGCCCATGTAATAGAACCGGAGTTGCGGATTGTCGGGCAAGGAAGCGCCTTGCGACTTCGAGCTGCCCTTGCCCTTGGCCTGCTCCAGCCAGTGCAGCAGTGATGGCGGAAGGGCAAAGTCATCGGCCTGGGCCCCGTGGTGATCGGACAGCAGCTTCTGCGCCTGCGGGGTCGCCCAGAGGATGCTGCCCTGCCGGTTGACCGCGAACAGGAAGCGGCCGGAGACGTCGAGCGCGGCGCGCGCGCTCTGGGTCAGGCGGGCGTTGCCGAGATGGACACGGATGCGCGCCAGCATCTCCTCGATCACGATCGGCTTGGTCACGTAGTCGACGCCGCCGGCGTCCAGCCCGCGCACGATATGCTCGGTCTCGGCGAGGCCCGTCATGAAGATCGCGGGGACGTTGGCAAGGCCCGCATCGCGCTTGAGGCGGCGGCAGGTCTCGAAGCCGTCGATGCCGGGCATCACCGCATCGAGCAGCACGATGTCGGGCGTGATCTGCTCGACGATGCGCATCGCCGCCGCGCCGTCGAGCGCCACCATCACCGTCATCCCGGCGCCGTCGAGCGCGTCGGTGAGCAGCCGCAGCGTCTCGGGAGAGTCATCGACAACGAGCGCGACGTCGCGCTTCTTCGACTCAATGCTCATGCGCATGCAACGTCTTCAATGTGGTCATGTACTGGTCGAGATCGAAGCGGTCGACCAGCGATCGCATCTGGGCGACGAAGTCGGCATGCTCCGGATGCTCGCTGCCGATCTCGTCGAGCTTCAGCTGGATGCCCTTGACGTAGCCGATCTGGCCGAGCCCGATCAGCTCCTCGATGTGTCGCACCGGCGGCCGTGAGCCGCTCTCGGGCTGCCAGAACGGCACCGCGATCTCGTCCGAGCCGTATTGCCATTCGATCTTGAGCAGTTGGCGGATCGTCTCCAGCAGCCGCGGAATGTCGATCGGCTTCATCAGATAGCCGTCGTGGAACGGTTGCGCCAGCGGCGTGCCGTGAGCCTCCAGCGCGCTCGCCGAGACCATCAGGATTCGGGCCTGGTGATGGCCGCTCGCGCGCAGCGTCTCCGCGACCGTCCAGCCGTCCATGCCGGGCATGGAGATATCGAGCAGGAACAGATCGGGCCGGCAATGCTGTGCCAGCGCGAGGCAGCCCGGGCCGTCGGTGGCGCTGAGCAGGATGAAGCCGAGCGGCGTCAGCACTTCGCGCAGGAGGTCGCGATGAACGGGGTCGTCGTCGGTGATCAGGATCGTCTTGCGCGCGCCGTGATAGCCGGAGACCGGCGCCTCCACCGGCGCGATGCGCTGGGGATTGGCGACCTCCGACAGCAGGATCTTGACCTTGAACGTGCTGCCGGTGCCGACCGTGCTCATGACCTTGATGTCGCCGCCCATGACGCCGGCGAGCAGCCGGCTGATGGTCAGCCCGAGGCCCGTTCCGGTCTGCGGCTGCGAGACACCGAGGGCGCCGCGTTCGAACGGCGCGAAGATGCGTTCGAGATCGTCGCCCTGGATGCCGGGACCGGTGTCGATCACTTCGAATTCGGCAACGGGGCTGCGATAGTGCACGACGAACTGCACGCTGCCGGTCTGGGTGAATTTGATCGCGTTGGAGAGCAAATTGATCAGCACCTGGCGCAGCCGCTTCTCGTCGGCATAGACCACGACCGGCAAGTGGGCGGGACGCCTGAACACGAAGTCGATGCCCTTGGCGGCGGCCTGAAGGCGGAACATGCCGACGAGCTGGTCGAGGAATTCGCTGAGCCGCACCTCGTCGCGCGAGAGATACAGCCGCCCCGCCTCGATCTTGGAGATGTCCAGGATGCCGTCGATCAGGCCGGAGAGATGATCGGCGCTGCGGCGGACCACGCGGACCTGGTCGCGCGGCTTGGTGTTGAGCGTCGTATCCTGCTCGAGGAGCTGCGCATAGCCGCTGATCGCATTCAGCGGCGAGCGCAGCTCGTGGCTGAGGCCCACCACGTAGCGGCTCTTGGCGAGGTTGGCGGATTCGGCAACCTCCTTGGCGCGCTGGAGCTCGGCGTCGGTGCGCTTGTGCGCGTCGATCTCCTGGATCAGCAGCGTGGTCTGCCGCCGCGTCTCGGCCTCCGCGGCGCGCCGGCTCTGCTGCGCCAGCACGAACAGCCAGGCCACCACGCCGATGATGATGCTGAGCGAGAAGAACACCTTCCACAGCACGTCGGAGACGAGCATGTTCTCGCCATGCGCGCTCGCGGAGGTCTGGAGATAGATCAGCCCCAGCACGAGCGCGACGAGGCCGGCCGAGATCACGAACACGCCGATGTAATGGCCGAGCTGCGAATTGATCCGCTGGTAGATCGGCTGCGGCAGGATCTTGCCGAGCGTCTCGGAGAATTGCGTCTGTACGCGCGCATGCGGCTTGCAGAGGTCGTGGCAGCGGGCGTCGAGCGAGCAGCACAAGGAGCAGATCGGCCCGGCGTAAGCGGGGCAGGAGGCCATGTCCTCCGGTTCGAACGAGTGCTCGCAGATGCAGCACTGGATCGCCTCGATGTTCTGCCAGCTCCGCTTCGGCTTGCGCGCGATGTAGTATTTGCCACCGGTCGCCCATGCGATCAGGGGGGCGGCGAGGAAGGCAACCGCCAGCGCCTTCGCGGTCGGCCCGAACAGGCCGTAGAAGGCACTGATGGAGATGATGGTCGCGATCGTCATCGCACCGACGCCGACCGGATTGATGTCGTAGAGATGAGCGCGCTTGAACTCGATCTGCTGTGGCCGCAATCCAAGCGGCTTGTTGATGACGAGGTCGGCGACCAGTGCGCCGACCCAGGCGATCGCGACGTTGGAATAGAGTGCCAGCGTCTGCTCCAGCGCCTTGTAGACGCCGATCTCCATCAACAGCAACGCCACGATGACGTTGAAGACCAGCCAGACCACGCGGCCGGGATGGCTGTGGGTCAGGCGCGAGAAGAGATTCGACCAGGCGATCGAGCCGGCATAGGCGTTGGTGACGTTGATCTTGACCTGCGACAGGATCACGAAGGTGCCGGTCAGCGCCAGCGCGAGGTCGGGCTGTGACAGCACGTATCGAAATGCTTCGAGATACATATGCGCCGGCTCGGCGGCCTCTTCGGGCGGCACGCCGTGGCTGAGCGCGAAGAAGGCGAGGAACGAGCCGGCCAGCAATTTCAGCGCGCCGAGCACGATCCACCCGGGGCCCGCGCTCATCAGTGCGATCCACCAGGAGGTCCTGGAGGCCCGACGGTCGCGCGGCAGGAATCGCAGGAAGTCGACCTGCTCGCCGATCTGCGCCACCAGCGAAAACACGACCGAGGCCGCAACACCGAACAGCAGCAGATCGAAATGTCCGTTGAGGTCGCCGTGCTCGCCCGAGAACTTGCGCCACTCCGTGAACGAGTAGGGGTTGGCCCAGGCGATCGCCGCAAAGGGCAGGATGTGCAGAATGATCCAGAGTGGCTGGGTCCAGAGCTGGAAGCGGCTGATCAGCGTGATGCCGTAGGCCACCAGCGGGATGATGACGACCGCGCTGATGAGATAGCCGACCGGCCTCGGAATCCCGAAGCACATCTCGAGCGCGGACGCCAGGATCACGGCTTCGATCGCGAAGAAGATGAAGGTGAAGGACGCGTAGATCAGTGAGGTGACGGTCGAGCCGATGTAGCCGAAACCAGCGCCGCGCGTCAGCAGGTCAATGTCGATGCCGCATTTGGCGGCATAATAGGCAATCGGCACGCCGCAGCAGAAGATGATGGTCGAGACCACGAGGATCGCGGCGGTGGCGTTGGTGACGCCGTAGTTCAGGGTGATGGTGCCGCCGATCGCCTCCATCGCCAGGAACGAGATCGCGCCCAGCGCGGTGTTGGCAACGCGGGCGGTGGACCAGCGACGCGCGCTCTTGGCCGTGAAGCGCAGCGCGTAGTCTTCCAGCGTCTGGTTGGCGACCCATTGGTTGTACTGGCGCCTGACGCGGTCTATTCGCTGCCGCCCTGCCACTTAATCCCACTCCCGATACGACCCGGATCCCTCGCAAATCCCGTACCAAAAGCCTACGTCGGCATTTTGCGGTGCAGTATACGCGATCTTGCGTATGCTTGCGCTGCACAAATTCGAGCCATCCTCACGGCACCAATCGCGTGTCCTCGAACAAAAGTGGGGTGCTCATGTCAGACGAAGCAAGCAAGGGCCTGTTGTCGCCGCTCCGGCGCAAATTATTGATGGGAATGGCAGCCGTGCCGGCCATCACGATGCTGCCGCGGGCGTCTTTTGCACAGGCCCCGGCGACCTCGGCGGTCAATACCACGGGTCTCGCGGTCACCGACACCGAGGTGACGGTCGGCATCCTGCATTCGGCGACCGGCACCATGGCGATCTCCGAGACCGGCTCGATCGAAGCCGAAAAGCTCGCCATCGAGCAGATCAACGCCATGGGCGGCGTGCTCGGCCGCAAGATCAAGTTCATCCAGGAGGACGGGGCCAGCGATTGGCCGACCTTCGCCGAGAAGGCCAAGAAGCTGCTGGTCAACGACAAGGTCGCGGCGATCATGGGCTGCTGGACCTCGGCCTCGCGCAAGGCGGTGTTGCCGGTCGTCGAGCAGTACAACGGTATGCTCTATACCCGACCTTCTACGAAGGCCTCGAGCAGTCCAAGAACGTGATCTACACCGGCCAGGAGGCGACCCAGCAGATCCTCGCGGGCCTGAACTGGATCGCCAAGGAGAAGGGCGCGAAGTCGTTCTTCTTCATCGGCTCCGACTACATCTGGCCGCGCACCTCGAACAAGATCGCGCGCAAGCACGTCGAGAACGTGCTGAAGGGCAAGGTCGTCGGCGAGGAGTATTATCCGCTCGGCAACACCCAGTTCAATTCGGTCATCAACAAGATCAAGCTGACCAAGCCCGACGTGATCTTCACTGACGTCGTCGGCGGTTCCAACTCGCGTTCTACAAGCAGCTCAAGGCTGCCGGCATCGACCTCGCCAAGCAGCCGCTGCTGACGATCTCGGTGACCGAAGACGAAATCGACGGCATCGGCGGCGAGAACATCGCAGGCGCCTATGCCTGCATGAAGTACTTCCAGTCGCTCGACAATCCGAACAACAAGACTTTCGTGCCCGCGTTCAAGAAGATGTGGGGCGAGAAGACCGTGATCGGAGACGTCACCCAGGCTGCCTATCTCGGCCCGTGGCTGTGGAAGTTGACGGTCGAGAAGGCCGGCTCGTTCGACGTCGACAAGATCGCGGCGGCGTCGCCGGGCGTCGAGTTCAAGGGTGCTCCGGAAGGCTATGTGCGCATCCACGAGAACCATCACCTCTGGTCGAAGACCCGGGTGGGCCGCGCCAAGCTCGATGGCCAGTTCGAGCTGATCTACGAGACCGCCGATCTCGTCGAGCCGGATCCGTTCCCCAAGGGCTACCAGTAAGAAGCGCTACCAGTAAGGGCGCGGCCTCTGCCGCGTCTCCCTCGAGGCAAAACCGCGCCCTGGCGTGGATCGCAAGTCCATGCCCAAGACCCCCGCGTCGCGAACCTGCTCGCGACGCGGGACCCTTTCCCTGACGGAGGACATCGATGTTCGGCGACTACTCGATTGGCGACCTTGGCTCCATCTTCGTCATGCAGGGTTTTGCGGGACTGATCCTGTTCTCGGTCTACGTGCTGATGGCGCTCGGTCTTGCGATCATCTTCGGCCAGATGGGCGTCATCAACATGGCCCATGGCGAGTTCATGATCCTCGGGGCCTACGTCACCTGGATGACCTCCAATCTATTCCAGTCCTATTTGCCGAGCCTGTTCAGCGGCTACTTCTTCCTCGCGATGATCCTGGCCTTCGTCGCGTCCGGCGCGCTGGGAATGCTGGTGGAATGGGTGCTGATACGGCACCTCTACAAGCGCCCGCTCGATACGCTGCTCGCCACCTGGGGCCTCAGCCTGATGTTGCAGCAGGCCTATCGTTCGGTGTTCGGCGCGCGCGAGGTCGGCGTCGAGCTGCCGCAGTGGATGCTCGGCTCGCTGCACGTGACCGACAGCATCGAAGTGCCGATCAACGGCGTCTTCGTGATGTGCCTCACCGTGCTGATCACGCTGGGCGTCGCCTATGTGATGTACAAATCGCGCTGGGGCCGGCAGGTGCGCGCCGTCGTGCAGAACCGCATCATGGCCGGCGCCGTCGGCATCAACACCGAAAAGGTCGATCGCTATACCTACGGCCTCGGCTGCGGCATCGCCGGCATCGCGGGCAGCGCCTTCACCATGATCGGTTCGACCGGGCCGACCTCCGGTCAGCTCTACATCGTCGACACGTTCCTGGTGGTCGTGTTCGGCGGCGCCGCGAGCCTGCTTGGCACCATCGCCTCGGCCTTCTCGATCTCGCAGACCCAATCCACCCTCGAGTTCTTCATGTCGGGCTCGATGGCCAAGGTGCTGACGCTGCTCGCCGTTGTCGGAATCCTGATGCTGCGGCCGCAGGGGCTGTTCGCCCTCAAGGTCCGGAAGTAAGAAAATGGGGCTGATGCAATGACCGACAATCGGTTCTTCAATCGATCGGAGCTCATCGGAATTCTGGTGCTCGCGGTGTTCCTGGTGGTGGTGCTGCCGCTCTCGCTCGATGTCTTCAGGCTCAATCTGGTCGCGAAATACCTGACCTATGCCTTCGTCGCGCTGGGGCTGGTGATCTGCTGGGGCTATGGCGGCATCTTAAGCCTCGGACAGGGCGTGTTCTTCGGGCTCGGCGGCTAC
Source organism: Bradyrhizobium sp. YCK136 (assembly GCF_044570075.1). NCBI lineage: Bacteria > Pseudomonadati > Pseudomonadota > Alphaproteobacteria > Hyphomicrobiales > Nitrobacteraceae > Bradyrhizobium > Bradyrhizobium sp. YCK136. The sequence continues at coordinate 9,431,797 of NZ_CP172424.1, read as the reverse complement.
TGCATGGCGATGTTCCTCAAGCTCGAGGCATCGAGCGTTGAGAACACCAAGATCCAGTCGACCCCCGGCATTCCCGATTTCATGGACTGGAATCAGATCACCGCGCTGCCGTTCTTCTGGAAGCCCTTCAACAGCCTCACCTTTACCATCGCCGCCATCATTCTCGTGCCCGGCATCTTCGCTCTCATCATCGGCACCGCGATGTTCAAGCGCCGGGTCGGCGGCACCTACTTCGCCATCATCACCCAGGCCGTCGCTGCCATCCTCACCATCCTGATCGTCGGACAGCAGGGTTACACCGGCGGCATCAACGGCATGACCGATCTGCGCACGCTGAAGGGCTGGGACATCCGGCCCGACCACGCCAAGATCGTGCTGTACTTCTTCGAGGTTGGACTGCTGTTCGCCTGCATCATGATCGCGCAGTTCGTCCGGCACTCCAAGCTGGGGCGCATCCTGGTCGCGATGCGCGAGAAGGAGGACCGGGTTCGCTTCTCCGGCTACAGCGTCGCGAACTTCAAGATCTTCGCCTTCTGCATCGCCGCGGTCTTCGCCGCGATCGGCGGCGCCATGTTCGCGCTGAACGTCGGTTTCATGTCGCCCTCTTTCGTCGGCATCGTGCCCTCGATCGAAATGGTGATCTACACCGCGGTCGGCGGCCGGCTGTCGATCCTGGGCGCGATCTACGGCACGCTGCTGGTCAACTTCGCCAAGACCAGCCTGTCGGAAACCTTTCCCGAATTGTGGCTGTTTGGCCTCGGCGGATTGTTCATCGCCGTGGTCCTGGCCTTCCCGAACGGCCTTGCCGGGATCTGGGGCGACTATGTGCAGCCGCGCATCGATCGCCTGATCTCGTCACGCAAACCGAAACCCGAGGGCTGGACCGAAAGCTCGGTCGCCGACGGCGCTCCGGCAGAGTGAGGAGATCATCATGCTCGTAGGTCACCACGATGCCGATGCCATGCTGGCAGTGAGGAGATAGGTCATGCTCGTCGGTCATCACGATGCCGATGCCACGCTGGCAGTGAGGAGATAGATCATGCTCGTCGGTCACCAGCCCAAGGAATTCCTGCTCGCCGTCGAAGCGCTCACCGTGTCGTTCGACGGGTTCAAGGCGGTCAATGATCTCTCCTTCTACGTGGACGAGAACGAGATCCGCGTCATCATCGGCCCCAACGGCGCCGGCAAGACCACGGTGCTCGATCTGATCTGCGGTAAGACCAAGGCGACGTCGGGCTCGATCCAGTTCCGCGGCAAGGAGCTGACGCGGATGAAGGAGAACGAGATCGTCAAGACCGGGGTCGGCCGCAAGTTCCAGAACCCCTCGATCTACGACGATCTCACGGTGTTCGAGAATCTGGAGATCTCATATCCCCGCGGCCGCTCCGTGTTCGGCGCGCTGACCTTCACCCGCGACGCCGCCGTGCGCGACCGGGTGCACGAGGTCGCCGAGATGATCTTCCTGAAGGATCGGCTCAACGTGAACGCCGATCTGCTCAGCCACGGCCAGAAGCAATGGCTCGAGATCGGCATGCTGCTGATCCAGGACCCGGACCTCTTGATGCTGGACGAGCCCGTCGCCGGCATGAGCGTGTCCGAGCGCGCCAAGACGGCCGAGTTGCTCAACCGCATCATCAAGAACCGCTCGGTGCTGGTGATCGAGCACGACATGAAGTTCGTCGAGGACATCGCGCACAAGGTCACCGTGCTTCACCAGGGCCAGATCCTCTCCGAGGGGACCATGGAGAAGGTGAAGAACGATCCCAAGGTCGTTGAAGTCTATCTGGGTCACTAGGAGCGCGATGATGCTGGCAATTTCCGACCTCCACGTCGCCTACGGCCAGAGCGAGGTGCTGCATGGGCTCAACGTCAAGGTCGCGCCGAACGAGATCGTTGCGATCATGGGCCGCAACGGCATGGGCAAGACCACGCTGATGAAGTCGCTGATGGGCATTCTGCCGGCGAAAAGCGGCTCGGTGACCATGGACGGCGCCGGGCTCGGTGGTCTGCCGAGCTACGAGAGGGTGGCCAAGGGCCTCGCCTATGTGCCGCAGGGCCGCATGATCTTCTCGACCATGACGGTGAAGGAGAACATCGAGACCGGCCTCGTCGTCTCCGGCGGCACCGAGGTACCTGAAGACATCTACGAATTATTCCCGGTGCTGCTGGAGATGAAGGGCCGCCGCGGCGGCAATCTGTCCGGCGGCCAGCAGCAGCAGCTCGCGATTGCGCGGGCGCTCGCGACCAAGCCGAAGGTGCTGCTGCTGGATGAGCCGACCGAAGGCATCCAGCCGTCGATCATCAAGGACATGGCGCGCACCCTGAAGCGCATCCGTGACGAAAAGGGGCTCTCGATCGTGGTGTCCGAGCAGGTCCTGAGCTTCGCCCTCGATATCGCCGACCGCGTGCTGGTCATCGAGAACGGCGAGATCGTCCGCGACGATCCGCGCGACGCCGTCGATGCCGCGCAGGTCTCCAAATATCTGTCCGTCTAACCAACCGTAGTAAAAGGGGAGCATCTCGATGCCAGAGACACTGATCAAGGTCGATCTCACCAAGTCGGCCTACGAAAATGACATGGTGCATAATCGCTGGCACCCCGACATTCCGATCGTGGCCTGGGTCAATCCCGGCGACGATTTCATCATCGAGACCTATGACTGGACCGGCGGCTTCATCAAGAACAACGATTCCGCCGACGACGTGCGCGACATCGATCTGTCGATCGTGCACTTCCTCTCCGGCCCGATCGGCGTCAAGGGCTCCGAGCCCGGCGATCTCCTGGTCGTCGACCTGCTCGACGTCGGCCCGCTCAAGGAGAGCCTGTGGGGCTTCAACGGCTTCTTCTCCAAGCAGAACGGCGGCGGCTTCCTGACCGACCACTTCCCGCTGGCGCAGAAATCGATCTGGGACATCAAGGGCCTCTATACCTCGTCCCGTCACGTTCCGGGCGTCAACTTTGCCGGCCTGATCCATCCCGGCCTGATCGGCTGTCTGCCCGATCCGAAGATGCTGGACACCTGGAACAAGCGCGAGGCTGAGCTGATCTCGACCAACCCGACCCGCGTGCCCGGCCTTGCCAACCCGCCATTCGCGCCGACCGCCCATGGCGGCCGCGCCAAGGGCGAGGTCAAGGCGAAGATCGGCGCCGAAGGCGCACGCACAGTGCCGCCGCGCGAGCATGGCGGCAATTGCGACATCAAGGACCTGTCGCGCGGATCGAAGATCTACTTCCCGGTCTATGTGCCCGGCGCCGGTCTCTCGATGGGCGACCTGCACTTCAGCCAGGGCGACGGCGAGATCACCTTCTGCGGCGCGATCGAGATGGCCGGCTGGCTGCATCTGAAGGTCGAGGTGATCAAGGACGGCATGGCGAAGTACGGCATCAAGAACCCGATCTTCAAGCCGTCGCCGATCACGCCGAACTACAAGGACTACCTGATCTTTGAGGGCATCTCGGTGGACGAGGCCGGCAAGCAGCACTATCTCGACGTCCACATCGCCTACCGCCAGGCCTGCCTCAACGCCATCGAATATCTGAAGAAGTTCGGCTACTCCGGCGCGCAGGCCTACTCGATCCTCGGCACCGCGCCGTGCCAGGGGCACATTTCCGGCGTGGTCGACGTGCCCAACGCCTGCGCCACGCTATGGTTGCCGACCGAGATCTTCGACTTCGACGTGATGCCGTCGGCGGCGGGTCCCATCAAGCACATCACCGGCGATATCCAGATGCCGATCTCGCCGGACAAGTAATCCCTGCGCGACGGGATGCGGGACGGCGCGTATCTGCCGCCCCGCATCCGCCGCCAGGTGTGTTGAACAGGCAAGAGCGTGGGGATGATGCGATGCCGGTCTATGAATATCTCTGTGACGACTGCGGTCCCTTCAAGGACCTGCGCCCGATGGCGGAATGCGACGATCCGCAAAGCTGTCCGCATTGCGAGACCATGGCGCCGCGGGTGATCCTGACCGCGCCGAATTTCTTCTGCATGCCGGCGGAGAAGCGCAAGGCGCACGCCGTCAACGAGCGCAGCACGCACGCGCCGCAGACGCTCGCGCAATACAAGGCCTCGCACGGCCCCGGCTGCGGCTGCTGCTCCACGGGCAAGACGGTCAAGGACAAGGGCTCGGCGGACAAGAAGAAGCCGGCGCGGTTGATGACCAAGAGCAGGAGCGGCGCCAAGGGTTTTCCAACGGCCCGCCCCTGGATGATCAGCCACTAACCCACGCGACCGCTCGATCGGCGGCCAACCCAGAACAACAAGTCAAGAACAGGAGCGGTCAAAATGCTTCACGGCGACATTTCCAGCAGCAACGACACCGTCGGCGTCGCAGTGGTGAACTACAAGATGCCTCGCCTGCACACCAAGGCTGAGGTGCTCGACAACGCCCGCAAGATCGCCGACATGGTGGTGGGCATGAAGGTCGGCCTGCCCGGCATGGACCTCGTGATCTTCCCCGAATACTCCACTCAGGGGATCATGTACGATTCCAAGGAGATGTATGAGACCGCCTCGGCGGTGCCCGGTGAAGAGACCGCGATCTTCGCCGAGGCCTGCCGCAAGGCGAAAGTGTGGGGCGTGTTCTCGCTGACCGGCGAGCGCCACGAGGAGCACCCGCACAAGGCGCCCTACAACACCTTGATCCTGATGAACGACAAGGGCGAGATCGTCCAGAAGTACCGCAAGATCATGCCCTGGGTGCCGATCGAGGGCTGGTATCCCGGCAATTGCACCTATGTCTCCGACGGCCCGAAGGGCCTCAAGGTCAGCCTGATCATCTGCGACGACGGCAACTATCCGGAGATCTGGCGTGACTGCGCCATGAAGGGCGCCGAGCTGATCGTGCGTTGCCAGGGCTACATGTATCCGGCCAAGGAGCAGCAGGTCCTGATTTCCAAGGCCATGGCATGGGCCAACAATGTCTATGTCGCGGTCGCCAATGCCGCCGGCTTCGACGGCGTCTATTCCTACTTCGGTCACTCCGCGATCATAGGTTTCGACGGCCGCACACTCGGCGAGTGCGGCGAAGAGGATTACGGCATCCAGTACGCCCAGCTGTCGAAGCATCTAATCCGCGACGCGCGCCGCAATGGCCAGTCGCAGAACCACCTCTACAAGCTGGTCCACCGCGGTTACACCGGCATGATCAATTCCGGCGAAAGCTCGCGCGGCGTCGCGGCGTGCCCGTACGATTTCTACAAGAACTGGATCAAGGATCCCGAAGGCACGCGCGACATGGTCGAGGCGATGACTCGCTCGACGCCGGGGACCGACGAGTGCCCGATCGAGGGCATCCCCAATGAGGCAGCGTCCAGCAACTACTGAGCTGTCGCGGATGTCGCAGGGTGGGCAAAGCGTTCGCGTGCCCGCCCCTCATCGCGACCCCCCGGACAGGGGCGCCAAGCGTGTTCGCGGCGCAGCGCCAAGCCCCGACTGGCGGGGCAGTTCTACTGTGCATGGGGTTGTTTTCGACGTTTTTGGGGGGAGGGGCGGATCAGCTCGCTACGCCTACCGCTTCTTCTGCTCGGGCTTGCGCGGTGGCCGCGGCGGCACGGGCGTGCCGGCCATCTTGTTGGCGGTCTCGCTGACGTCGAGCAGCGAGCGACGAATGTCCTCGATGTAGCTCGCCGACTTCTTCCTCATGGTGTCGGTCAGCTCGCGCAGCCCCTGCACCGTCTCGAACAGCTCGTCGGCCCTGCCATCGACGAAGCCCGGCACTACGCCCTCGATCTTCGTGACCGCCTTGTCGAAGCCTGCGAAGGCGCTGTCGACCTTGGCCATGACGGAATCGATTTCGCCGCCCTTGCTCCTGAGGTCGGCACTGGAGTTCTCGAATGTGCGGAGCCCCTCCTTGATCGCAGGGGCGTTGCTCACGATCGTGCGCTCGACACTGTGCAAGGTGTCGACGATGGATTCGACGTCGCTGAGATCGGCGGTGAGCACGGGAATGCCGTCCGAATCAAGCGGCACTGGCGGTGCGGAAGGCGCTCCGCCGATCAGGGAGACCGCGGCGACGCCGGTGAGACCCTGGAACTCGATTCCCGCCACGGTGTCCTTGCGGATCGGCGCGGAGTTGTCGAGCATCACCAGCGCCACGACCTTGCGGGGATTGTCCAGCTTGATCGACAGGATCTGGCCCGCGAGCACACCGTCGAAATTGACCGGGCCGCCACGGCGCAGGCCGCTGGCGGAACCGCCTTCGAACACCACGCGCAGCTGGCTGCGACTCTGGATGGTGCGCCATTTCTGTACGCCGAGCAGGCCGCCGAACGCCACGGCGATCGCCGCCAGCGTCGCCGTCCCGATCACCAGATTGCTCGCGCGTGCCATGCGGGTGCGATTTTACGACCAAAGCGGGGAAGTTGGAAGGAGTCCGAACGACCGCAATGCTAACGCGGGCGGGTTAACGACTTGACCGCCGTAGCTCGAAGAGCGAAGGCGGAAGTGTAACCCGCCACTGCTCTCCGCCGTGCAAAATGGCGCGCTAGTACCCACTTTTCTTGGAACGTGAGTCGTGATTCAAGGTCGGGATGATACCCGAAGCAAGAGAAGTCCACCTTTCGAGGAAAGATCGCAAGGTGCTTGAGGCGTGCTGTCGCTCACCGGTGACGTTGCAGCGCGATTTGAAGCGGGCGCGGATAGTTCTGTTGGCGGCGGATGGGCGCAGCACCCGGTCGATCGCCAAGGAAGTTGGGGTCCAGCCGCGGATTGTCAGCCTTTGGCGGCATCGCTATGCCGACCATGGCCTTGAAGGGCTGCAAGACAAGCCGCGGCCTGGCAAGCAGCCGATCTATACGAAGACGACCGACAAGCGGATTCTGAAGCTGCTGGATAAGCCGCCACCGCAAGGGTTTGCGCGCTGGACCGGCCCCCTGCTGGCCGAGGCGCTGGGCGATGTCGATGTCCAATATGTCTGGCGGTTCCTGCGCAGCCACAAGATTGACCTGGTGGCTCGCAAGTCCTGGTGCGAGAGCAACGACCCGAACTTTACGGCCAAAGCCGCCGATGTTGTCGGCCTCTATGTCGCGCCGCCGGCGAAGGCCATTGTGCTGTGCGTGGACGAGAAGCCCTCGATCCAGGCTTTGGAGCGAGCGCAGGGTTATCTGAAGTTGCCCAATGGCCGCGCCTTGACCGGCCAAAGCCACGATTACAAGCGGCATGGCACCACAACATTGTTTGCGGCGCTCGAAGTCGCCACCGGAAAGATCATCGCGACCCATTCAAAACGCCGGCGCCGCGTCGAGTTTCTCGATTTCATGAACAGCGTCACCGCGGCTTTTCCGAACCGCAAGCTTCACGTCATCCTCGACAACCTCAACACCCATAAAAAGAACGAGGACTGGCTCAAGGCCCACCCCAACGTGCAATTTCATTTCACGCCGACAAGTGCGTCATGGCTCAATCAGGTCGAAGTATGGTTTTCCATCTTGCAGGGGCAGTCGCTCAGCGGCACCTCCTTCACGAGCCTCAAGCAGCTTCAGGAACACATCGATGCCTACGTCAACGCATACAACGACAGAGCCGAGCCCTTCGTCTGGACCAAGAAAAAGGTCCGTCAACGCCGTTTCAAAGGCCGCCGTATCACTCAGCTCTGATTCCGGGTACTAGTCCGCCCAACGCGACATCAATGCCCGGCCGCGCGCTTTGCCGCGGCATTGTTCAGCACGATCAGGGCATCGACGGCGACACCCGTCCTGGTGTTGATCAGGAACGGATTGATGTCGATCGAGGCGATCCGGTCGCCGGCATCCGCGATCAGGTTGGACAGGCCGACCAGCGCCTTCACCGCGGAAGCCTCGTGCAAGGCCGCCTTGCCGCGATAGCCGCGCATCTTGATGCCGGCCTTGGTGCGGCCGATCAGGAGCCGCGCCTCGGTCCCGTCGAGCGGCGCGCCGGCGAGCGCGACGTCCTTCATCAGCTCGATGTCGATGCCGCCGGTGCCGAACAGCACGACCGGGCCCATCTCGGCGTCGAGCGAGGCGCCGACCACGAGTTCGAGGTCGGCCTTGACCTGCTGCGCGATCAGGATGCCGTCGAGCCTCGGCTTGCCCTTCAGCCGCTTCACCCGCGCGGTGATATCGGCGTTCCTCACCTCGGCCGCATTGCTCAGGTTCAGCACCACGCCGCCGATGTCGGACTTGTGCAGGATCTCGGCGCTGACGACCTTTGCCACGACCGGGAAGCCGATCTGTTTCGCGATCTTCACGGCCTCCGCCGCCGTCTGTGCGGTCGCTTCCTTCGAGGTCGGGATGCCATAGGCCTTCAGGAGCTTCTTCGAGGCGACTTCGTCGAGCGCGGCGCCGTTCGCCGAAGTCAGCGCCTTTTCCAGCACGGCACGCGCGGCGGGTTTCGAGCTCGAGACGATGTCGGGTACTTCCTTGCGTAGCTTCGCATAGGCGAGCAGTGACTTGATCGCGGTCACCGCGCGGTCCATGCCCTGCATGACCGCGAGATGCGGCAGCGATTTGCGCAAGGACTTGGTGAACTCGGTGAAGCCGATCGACATCGCGCTGATGTAGATCACGGGCTTTGAGGCCCGGCTCGCCATCTCGTCGACGATGCGCAGGTTACGCTCGCGCAGCTCGTGCGGCGCCTTCGGCAGCTCGGCATCGATGATGACGATGTCGATTTCGGGGTCGTCGATCATCAGCTTGATCGACTTCATGTAGACGGAGGGATCGACGACCGCGGCAAAGCCGGCGTCAAGCGGATTGCCGACGATCGATCCGGGCCCGAGCATCCTCGCCAGCTCCGAGCTGACATGCGGGCTGAGCGGTGCGAAGTTCAAGCCTTCCGCATAGAAGGCGTCGATCAGCATGCCGCGCTTGCCGCCGGACAGCGTGACCGCGGCGAGCCGGTCCCCGTTGGGTACGGCGGCGTGGACGAAGCATTCGGTGGTCTCGATCAATTCGTCGAGCCCGCCGACCCGGATGACACCTTCACGCGTTGCGATTGCGTCGAACGTCTCGATCGAGCCCGCCAGCGCTCCGGTGTGCGCCATCGCCGCGGCGCGGCCGCCCTCGGATGCGCCGAGCTTGAGCGCGATCACGGGCTTGCTCGCCGCGCGCGCCGCCTTGCAGGCGTCGCGAAAGGCCTTGGTGTTGCGCACGCCCTCGAGGTAGACGACGATCACCTTGACGCTCGGATCCTCCGCGAAATAGCGCATCAGGTCCGGCGTCTCGAGCCCGGCCTCGTTGCCGGTCGTCACCATGTAGCCGACACCGACACCGCGATCCTCCAGCGCCTGGCGGATCGCCATGACGATGGCGCCGGATTGCCCGGCGATCGCCACCGCGCCCTGTTCCATGGTGACGATGCGGTCGTCGATATTGGTGAAGAGCTTTTCGCCGGCGCTTAAGTTGCCGAGGCAATTCGGGCCGGTGACGGCGAGGCCGGTTTCGCGGATGGCCGCTTGCAGTTCGGCGGCGAGCTTCTGGCTCTCGTCATCCTGCAACTCGCTGAAGCCGGAGGTGACGATGGTGGCCGAGCGCGCGCCGGCCGCGGCGGCATCGCGGATCACCTGCACGGCGAAACGCGCCGGCACCAGCACCAGGACATGATCGGGCTTTTCCGGGAGGGCTGCAAAATCCTTGTAGCAGGGCACACCCCAGATCGTCTCGCGCTTGGCGTTGACCGGATAGAGCCCGCCCTCGAAGCCGTATTTGACCAGATTGTTCCAGATGCGCTCGGCATAATTGCCGGGCTTGTCGGTCGCGCCCACCAGCACGATGTTGTGCGGGTGCAGCATGGCATGGATGCCTTTTACGATGTCGCTGGCGTCGGGCGATGGAGACCATGGGCGCGGAGAGGAGAATGCAGCAGATACGCGAGCTTCCATGGCGTGATCTCACCTGTTGTTCTTCTTGGTGGCGCGTCACTATGTTCTATGGCGAGTTCTTCGCAGTAGCAACCACATGGTATGCCGTGTGATGGAATGAGCGATGCATCGCTGCTATTCATTCGCTCCCATCAGGACGCCATGCAGGACATAACGTTCGGGACCGGACGTGACGGCGTCGAACGGCCAGCAGGTGGCGAGCACGAGCTCGGCATCCTGTGTCGCGGGATCGATGCCCGATGCGTCGAAACGGACAACGGCCGAAGAATCCACGCGATAGCGGAAATGCCTGCCGTCGCGGCGGGTGATCTCGATCACGTCTCCGATCGCAACATTCCGTAAGAAGCGGAAATGCGTATCGCGATGGGCGGCATAGACGGCAACGCCGCGTTCTCCGGCATCGGCTGTCCGCTCGATATGGCCGGGTCCGAAAGCGAGCGCCTGGCCGCTCGTGCCGTCCAGAACGATCGCACTAGCGCCGATCCGCTTCACCTCGATCCGGGCGACCGGCCAGGTATCGGCCCATGACCATGGCTTGACCACCTCTCCCGTCGCGACGCTTCTGTCGAACGCGCGTTCCAGCAGCACCTGCGCGAGCCACGCCTTGGCATGGATATAGGCGCCGTCGCCGAACAGGACGGCGCCGATCAGCGCGAGAATCAGGGGAGAGATGAGGCGCGGCATTGAGTATCTCTTGTTCGTCGTTCCGGGGCTCGCGTAGCGAGAACCCGGAACCTCGAGATTCCGGGTTCGGCTCTACGAGCCGCCCCGGAATGACATTCCCCAAAAAGGCGCGCGCGGCCGTTGGGTAGGGGACGGGCAGCCGCGCGCGCTAACAGAGGAGTTCGGGGCGCTCCTCTCTCAAGCGGCGTCAGTGAGCAAGGGCTGACGCCGGTTGAACACGAACAGGATCAGGGCGAGCACGATCAGGACCAGACCTGCGATCATCTTCAGCTCGGCCGAGGTGGCGGTCTTGGGCAGGCGGATCGCGTCGGGTGCGGCGGGGGTCGGCCGCCTTGCCGCCGGCTGGTTGCGCGCATCGGCATGACGCTCGCGCAGCTGCGTCGGCACCTGCTGCGGCCGTTCGCCGAAGATCTTCTCGAAATCCCAGCCGGCCGGCAGGTTGATCGGCAATTCGCTGAGCTTGAGCGGCTCGCCTTCGGGGCGGCTCGGCGTCTTGTCGACTGCGACGAGGCTGGTCAGCCGCGTGACGATCTGATGGTCGAGCGCCAGCGCCAGGATCGCCTTGTCGGCCTCTTCCGGCGTCATCTCGCGCATTGTGCGCGCCACTTCGGCGTCGCCGATCTTGCGCCTGGCCCGGAGTTTTGACAGGCCCTTGCCTTCGGCGGCATTCTGCAACGGCAGCGTTACCGACCACGGACGGTCGCCGACGCGACCCTTGATCTCGAGCGAGCCTGCGAGCTTGTCGAGCCTGGCCGCCAGCACCAGGGGCTCGTCGCGATAGACGTCCGGAATGATCGCCGGGGTGACGTCGGCCGTGGCTTCGGAGAACTTTGCGCTGAGGCCGGTCACCGCCGGATTTTCCAGCTTCGCGAACAGGCCGCGCATGCGCTCCTCGACCTGCTCGACAGAGCCGATATGGGTGAAGGCGCCGCGGCCGAGCTCGGAAGCGCGCGTCATCAGATAGGTGTTTGGCGCGGACCCGATGCCGACCATGAATACGCGCGAGCGGCCGCGCATCGCCGTGATCGTCTCGAACAATTGCTGCTCGTTGCCGATCGCGCCGTCGGTCAGGAACACGACCTGGCGAACCATGCCGGTGTCACCGATCTTGTCGGTCAGCGCGGCGCGCATCGCCGGCACCATCTCGGTGCCGCCGCGCGCCTGCAAGGCGCTGACAAACGAGGTCGCTTCGCCGACATGGGCGGCATCCGCCGGCACGGAGGCCGGAAACAGCACGTCCATGGTATCGTCGAAGCGGATGACGTTGAAGCGGTCGGCCGGCTGGAGGCGGCCGAGGGCGTAGAGCAGGCTCGCCTTGGCCTGGACGATCGAGGTGCCGCCCATCGAGCCCGAATTGTCGATCACGAACACGACCTCGCGCGGCAGCGGCTTCTGCGTTGCCTGCTCGGCGCTCGGCGGCGTGACGAAGGCGAGCAGGTAATCGGCATCGCCGACATGCTCGCGGAACAGGCCGACCGACGGTGCTTTCTGAGCCGCCGGCTTCCACGTCAGTTCGAAATCGCGGTCGGCGGGCACCGCGCCGTCGGCGAGCGTGACGATGCGCGTCGCGTTGTCCGGGCTCTCGATCTTGACGCTATGATGGTGGCTCTTGACCTCGCCGAGCGCAAAGCCGGCCTTCAGACGCACTGTGATGCTGGTCGGGTTAGCGGGCGCATTCCTGGCGGGATCCAGCACTGTCGGGGAAATACGCTCGCGGTCGGGCACGGGATCGGACGTGGCGGCGCCCCAGCCGGAGCCGTCGTTGCGGAAGTCGACACTCTGTACAATCGGCGCCGGATTGTAGCGCGGGGCGACCACCAGCGGCACGCGGAGCGAATATTCATTGCCGGATTGATGCACCGGCTCCTGATATTCGATCTGCACCAGCACGGTTTCGCCGGGACCGATATTCGCAACCGAGTTGGTGAAGATGTTGGGCCGCTCCTGCTCGGTGAGCGCGGCCTTCTGGCCGGCGCTGCGCGCCTGTTCGTAGATCACGCGCGCCTGTTGCCGCTCCTTGATGTCGCCGACGATGACGCGGTCGCCGACCACCATCTTCAGCGTGTCGACGGCGCCATTGGTCGCGAGCGGATAGACATAGGTGGCCTCGACCCAGTCCTTGGTCGGATTGCGGAACGCCTGGGTGACGCGGGTGCGCAGCGTCGGGCCCGATACCGTGATGTCGATATCGATGCCGAGGCGGATCGCTTCGGTGGTGGCGCCATCTTCCTTCAGGAGGAGGGTGCCGGACCTGGCATCGCCGGGCTGGAGCAGGCTGGCCTGTTCGGTCGTTGCTGACCAGCTCGTCCCGAAGCTCACCAGCAGGGCCACGAAGGCGACCAGCATCACTGCGATGCCCTGCGCGAGAAGAAACAATCCGAGCTTGATCAGCCGGCTCAGCATGGGATGTTCGTCGCTGTCGGCTGTGTCGTAGGTATTCATTTGGCCTGCTCCCGAAGGATGTTTGCAGGCTCAGCATCCGCCGGGAGGGCCTGATTTCGCGAGCAGAATGATCGGCAATGTTCCGCCGCGGCCGGCCCGGGCGGGCGGCGGACGGGTGGCCATGTGCGGTTTTGTGCTGGTTTGTCCGCCCTGCTAGAATGGTGCTCCCAAGGCAGGGGTGACGATGCAGACGCAGGGCGACAAGCAGCTTTCGGACGAGCAGAGCCGCGAGATCGCGGAGACCATTCGCGAGGAGCTCGCCAGGCGCCGGATCTCCCGGCAGGCGCTGGCCGAGCAGGCCAAGCTCAGCCTGTCGACGCTGGAGAAGGTGCTCGGCGGCCGCCGGCCGTTCACGCTGGCGACGACGGTTCGGCTGGAGCAGGCGCTAGGCGTGTCCTTGCGCAAGAGCGTCGTCGTCGTGACGCCTGCGGCCGCGAACGATGTCGCGCCCGACAGCCTCGGCTCCTATGCGCATCGCGCGGTGACCTGGCTCGAGGACGTCTACATCACGCTGCGGCCGTCGTTTGGCGACAAGGACGCGATCTTCGCCTACCGCACCGAAATCTTGTGGGAGCCGAAGGTCTCGTCGCTGGTCTTCCGCGAGGGCGATCGGACCGATGCCGCCTATGAGCACACCGGCGAGGTCGCCGTGCCGCATCAGTCCGGCTTCATCTATCTCGTCATCATCAAGCACGGCCAGCATCGCGTGATCACGGTGTCGCGGCCGACGGTCGCCGGCGAGATGTACGGCATCATCTCGACGCTCCGCGCCGGTCCCGGCTCGCAGCTGACGCCGATTGCAGCACCGATCGCCTACGTGCCGCTCAGGAACGTTCCGACGCCGTCCTTGGGACGGGTCGCGTCCGGCGACGCCAACTATGAGCTGTACCGAAAACACCTGCGTCGCACGGTGGAAGAGCCGTTCGCGCTGTTCTTGCCGGCATAGGTTAACCCTGGAGATCCGCGGACAAGGAGATGGCGGCCTCGCGGCCGCCATCTCCCATGCACGGAGAGTTCGCCGAGACCTAGCCGCTCGGCTCCGCGCTGATGATGGGGCCGAACAGTTCCCACTGGCCGTTCTTGAACCGCCACATCTTGAGCTGTTCGATCGGCGCGAAGTCGGTGGGCGAGGTGTTGATCTTGATCCCCGGGATCAGCGTATCGGGGGCGAAGTCCTTCAGGCTGGCGGCCTGCTTCATCACGTTCTCGCGGGTGAGATTGTCGCCCGCCTGCTTCAGCACCTGCACCATCGTCTGGGCCGCGGCATAGCCGTAGACCAGATTGGCGTCCGAGATGTTTGCGCCGGGCATGTATTTGTCGATGAAGGCCATGAACTTCTTCATGCCCTCGTCGTCCTTCCATTGCGGATCCGACGCGTCCTTCAGATAACCGGCCGATAACACGCCCTCGGAGGCTTCGAGGCCGGCGGGCTTCATCACCGCGCCGATGGACACCGAGACATCCGTCATCAGGTGCATCGGCTTCCATTCCAGCTCCGCGATCTTCTTGATGGCTTGCGCCGCGAATTTCGGGGTCGAGATGTTCACGAAGACGTCCGCGCCGGCGCCCTTGAGCTTGACGATGTGCGAGTCGATCGATGGCTCCGACGTCTCGTAGCTCTCTTCGGCCACGATCAGCTTCGATGCCTTGTCGCCGAACACGTCCTTGATGCCGGCGACGTAGTCCTTGCCGAAATCGTCGTTGGCATAGAAGATCGCGACCTTCGCGTCCGGCTTCTCCTTCAGGATGTACTTGGCGAAGATCCGCGCCTCGACCCGGTAGCTCGGCTGGAAGCCCATGGTCCACGGGAAATTTTGCGGGTCGTTCCACTTGCTGGCACCGGTGGCGAGGAAGAGCTGCGGGATCTTCTTGGCGTTGTGATATTTCTGCACGGCGGTCTGGGTCGGCGTGCCCAGCGCGTTGAACACCAGGAACACTTCGTCGCTCTCGATCAGCTTGCGGACCTGCTCCACGGTCTTGGGCGGCGAGTAGCCGTCATCATAGGAGATCCAGTTGATCTTGCGGCCGTTGATGCCGCCCTGGTCGTTGATCATCTTGAAATAGGCTTCCTCGGTCTTGCCGATGACGCCGTAAGCGGAGGCGGGGCCGGAATAGGCCTCGACATTGCCGATCTTGATCTCGGTGTCGGAGGCGCCGGTATCGTACCTCTTCTGTGCGTAAGCCCCTTGAACCGAGAGCAATGTCAGGGCCGTCGCCGCCGCGAGCAGGACGCGTTTCTTGTTTTTCATGGCAATTCCTTGGGTTTCTTGTGGGTCGGAGCAGGCACTACAAAAGGAAAAAGCGCCCGCGAGAGGGGCGCTTTGGTCAGGCGTTGGCGACTTTCTTGTCGACTTCGGAGGCCGCCGAGAATTCCTTGCGCAAGGTCGGCTTGTGGATCTTGCCGGTGGCGTTGCGCGGCAGCGCATCGACGAAGCGAATTTGGCGTGGGCATTTGAAGCGCGCGAGATTGGCCGCGCAATGTGCGAAGACGTCGGTTTCCGTCAGCCTTTGTCCTGGCTTGACCGCGACGATGGCAAGGCCCACCTCGCCCCATTGCGGATCGGGAATGCCGATGACGGCGGCTTCGGCGATGGCGCCAAGCTGGTGCAGGACGTTCTCGACCTCGGCCGGATAGACGTTCTCGCCGCCGGAGATGTACATGTCCTTCCAGCGGTCGACGATGTAGTAGAAGCCTTCCTCGTCGATTCGCGTCGCATCGCCGGTGTGGAGCCAGCCGTCGGTGAAGGAGGATTTGTTCGCCTCCGGCCTGTTCCAGTAGCCGGGCGTGATGTTTGGTCCCTTCACCCAGAGCTCGCCAAGCTCGCCGACATCGGCGTCGCTGCCGTCTGGTCGCACGATGCGGACTTCCGTGTGCAGCACCGGCTTGCCGGCGGAGCCGGCCTTGCGCGCCGCATCCTCGCGGTCGAGCACCAGCACGGCCGGCGAGGTCTCGGTCATGCCATAGCCCTGCTGGAGTGCGACGCCGCGCGCCTCCCAGACCTTCAGCAGCGGCACCGGCATTGGCGCGCCGCCGACACCGCCGACGATCAGCCGGGTAAGGTCGGTCGTTGCGAAGGCGCGATGCTGCGCCATGAACTGGTAGATCGCGGGGACGCCGAAGAACACGTTGATGCCCTGCGCGGGATCGTTGATCAGGCCGAGCGCCGTGCCGGGATCGAAGGCCCGCATGATCATCACGGTGCCGCCAGCATGCAGCACCGGATTGGTGTAGCAATTCAGCCCGCCGGTATGGAACAGCGGCAGCACGGTGAGCAGCACCGAGGACGGTCCGATGCAGGCGGGACCGCCGAGATTGACGCAATTCCAGAACGTCATGCCGTGGGTGATGGTCGCGCCCTTCGGATGACCCGTGGTGCCGGACGTGTACATGATGGTCGAGACGTCATCGAGTGTGACCTCCTCGATCCGGTCGAGCGGCTTTGCGGCGGCGATGCCGGCCTCGTAGGCCCCGCCGGGGCCGAGCAGCAGGCTGGTCGCTACACCGCAGAGCTTGGCGACGCTCAGCGCCGTCTCGGCGAGGTCGGTATCATGGATCATCACCTTCGGCGCGCAATCAGCGGTGATGAACTGGAGCTCGGGAACGGTGAGGCGGGTGTTCAGCGGCACGAAGATCGCACCTAACCGCCCGCAGGCAAACTGCACCTCCAACGTATCGGTCGTGTTCAGCGCCAGCACCGCGACGCGGTCGCCGCGCGAGACCTTCAGCGTGTGACACAGGAACGAGGCGAGACGCGAGACCCTCGCATCCAGCTGCGAATAGGTGAAGCGGCGCTCGCTCGCGAGGTCGATGACCGCGACCTTGCCAGGCGTGCGGCGGCCATGATGGGCGATCCAGTCGTAGTAACGAACGGCCAAAAAACCCTCCCTCGGCGGTCTTGTACCGCCTGTATCCCTATTGCCGTGCACCATGCCCGGCGTGGCCCTGGGGCCAGCCGGAGTTTGTGCGACACGTCTTTTTTGATTTGGAGTTGGCGCGCGAGGGGCGAAAATCGTCTTGCGTTGAGTTGCTAGGTGATGGCCTGCTGAATGGCCTTACCGGGTCAGCCACTCCGCGCAAGTGAGCTGCCCAGGTTCCAGCCATGGTGGATGAGACGAATCCGTCCGCGAGGCGAGAGTGCGATGAAGAACCCGTTCTATACCGCCGAGCACGATGCCTTCCGCGACGTGATGCGCCGCTTTGTCGAGAAGGAGATCTCGCCCTTCGCCCATGAATGGGACGAGGCCGGCGAATTTCCCCGCGCACTCTATCGCAAGGCGGCGGAGATCGGCCTGTTGGGGCTCGGATTCCCCGAGGAATACGGCGGGATTGCCGCCGACCAGTTCATGAAGATCGTGGCGAGCCAGGAGCTGGCGCAGGCCGGCGCCGGCGGCGTCAGCGCCAGCCTGATGAGCCACACCATCGGCTCGCCGCCGATCGCGCGTGCGGCGCGGCCGGAGGTGAAGGCGCGCGTGCTGCCGCAGGTGCTGGCAGGCGAGAAGATCTCCGCGCTCGCGATCACCGAGCCGGGCGGCGGCTCGGACGTTGCAAACCTTCGCACGCGGGCGCGGCGGGACGGCGATCACTACGTCGTGAGCGGCGAGAAGACCTTCATCACCTCGGGCATGCGCGCCGATTATCTGACCGTCGCCGTGCGTACGGGCGGCGAGGGCGCCGGCGGCGTCAGCCTGCTCCTGATCGCGGGCGACACGCCCGGCCTGTCCAGGACAAAACTGAAGAAGATGGGCTGGTGGGCCTCCGACACCGCGACGCTGCATTTCGACGACTGCCGCGTGCCGGCCGAAAATCTGATCGGCGAGGAGGGCCAGGGCTTCAAGATCATCATGCAGAATTTCAACAGCGAGCGCATGGGTATGGCGGCGGGCTGCACCGCCTTCGCACGCGTCTGCCTCGACGAGGCGATTGCCTACGCCAAGGAACGCAAGACCTTCGGCAAGCCGCTCGCCCAGCATCAGGTCATCAGGCACAAGATCGTCGACATGGCGCAGAAAGTCGCGGCCTCGCAGGCGATGCTGGAGATGCTGGCCTGGCGCCTGGAGCAGGGCGAAAGTCCGGTCGCCGAAATCTGCATGATGAAGAACCAGGCAACGCAGACCATGGCGTTCTGCGCCTCGGAAGCGGTGCAGATCTTCGGCGGCGCCGGCTTCATGCGCGGCATCAAGGCCGAGCGCATCTACCGCGAGGTCAAGGTCAACGCCATCGGCGGCGGTACCGAGGAGATCATGAAGGATCTGGCGTCGCGGCAGATGGGGCTGTGACCTTCGCCGTCATTCCGGGGCGGCGCGAAGCGTCGAACCCGGAATCTCGATATTGTAGGACTCATCTCTGGATTCCGGGTTCGCGCTACGCGCGCCCCGGAATGACGGGAAGGAGCATTAATGTCCATTCTCGAAAATACCATTTCCCCCGGCAGCGCGGCCTACCACGCCAACCGCGACGGCATGCTGGGTCTGATCGACCGCATGCGCGCGCTGGAAGAGCGCACGCGTGCCGCATCGGCCGCGGCAAAGGACCGCTTTCACAAGCGCGGTCAGCTGCTGCCGCGCGAGCGCGTCGCGCTGGTGCTCGATCCCGGCGCGCCCTTCATCGAGCTGTCGACGCTCGCCGGCTACATGTTCGACGTGCCCGATCCGAACAAGAGCGTGCCGGGCGGCGGCGTCATCGCCGGCATCGGCTTCGTCTCGGGCATCCGCTGCATGGTCAGCGCCAGCGATTCCGGCATCGACGCCGGCGCGCTGCAGCCGTTCGGCCTCGACAAGACGCTGCGGGTGCAGGAGCTCGCGCTGGAGAACAAGCTGCCCTACGTGCAGCTGGTCGAAAGCGCCGGCGCCAATCTCTTGCGCTACCGCGTCGAGGATTTTGTTCGCGGCGGCAACATCTTTCGCAACCTGGCGCGGCTCTCGGCGGCGGGCCTGCCGGTCGTGACCGTAACGCACGGCTCATCGACCGCGGGCGGCGCTTATCAAACGGGCCTGTCCGACTACATCGTCATGGTGCGCGGCCGCACCCGCGCCTTCCTCGCAGGTCCGCCACTGCTGAAAGCCGCAACCGGCGAGATCGCGACCGAGGAAGAGCTTGGCGGCGCCGAGATGCACACCCAGGTCTCCGGCCTCGGCGACTATCTCGCTGAGGACGATCGCGACGCGCTGCGCATCGCGCGCGAGATCATGGCTGCGCTGGAATGGGAGCGGCCGGACGGAGCTGCTCCGCAATTCAAGCCGCCGCGCTACGACCAGGACGAGCTGCTCGGTATCATGCCGATGGACCACAAGCGCCCCGTGGACATGAAGCAGGTGATTGCCCGCATCATCGATGATTCCGACTTCACCGAGATGGCGCCGAATTACGGCCCGGCCACTGTCTGCGGTCATGCCCGCATCGAGGGCCAGGCCATCGGCATCATCACCAACAACGGCCCGCTCGATCCTGCCGGCGCCAACAAGGCAACGCATTTCATCCAGGCTTGCTGTCAGACCCGCACGCCGCTGCTCTATCTCAACAACACCACCGGCTACATGGTCGGCAAGGCCTATGAGGAAGCCGGCATGATCAAGCACGGCTCCAAGATGATCCAGGCGGTGACGTCGGCGACGGTGCCGCAGATCACCATCTATTGCGGCGCCTCGTTCGGCGCCGGCAATTACGGCATGTGCGGGCGCGGCTTCCATCCGCGCTTCTGCTTCTCCTGGCCGAACGCCAAGACGGCGGTGATGGGCGGCGAGCAGGCGGCCGAGACCATGGCCATCGTGACGGAAGCCGCCGCCGTGCGGCGCGGCAAGCCGATCGAGAAGGACAAGCTCAATGCGATGAAGGCGCAGATCGTCGGCGTGTTCGACGGCCAGATGGACGTGTTCTCGACCAGCGCGCGCGTGCTCGACGACGGCGTGATCGATCCGCGCGACACCCGGGCGGTCCTCTCCGAAGTGCTCGCGATCTGCCGCGAAGGCGACGCACGCACGCCCCAGCGCATGCAGTTTTCGGTGGCCCGGCCATGAGGAACGGATCAGTGCAGCACCGGCCGTTCTTCAAGGTCCTGATCGCCAACCGCGGCGAGATCGCGTTGCGGGTGATGCGCAGCGCGCGCAAGCTTGGCCTCGGCGTCGTCGCGGTCTATTCCGACGCGGATCGCGATGCGCTCCATGTGCGGCAGGCCGATCAGGCCGTGCGCATCGGCGAGGCGCTGCCGGCGCAATCCTATCTCAACATCCCCGCGATCATTGCCGCGGCGAAAGCCAGCGGCGCGGATGCCGTCCATCCCGGCTACGGTTTCCTCGCCGAGAACGAGGACTTTGCGCAGGCCTGCAAGGACGCCGGTCTCGTCTTCATCGGCCCATCGCCACAGGCGATCGAGGCGATGGGCAACAAGGCCGGCGCCAAGGAGATCATGCGGAAGGCCGGTGTGCCCTGCGTGCCCGGCTATCAGGGCCTTGAGCAAGGCGACGAGGTCATGCTCGCGGAGGCCAGGAAGATCGGCTTTCCCGTGATGATCAAGGCGGTGGCCGGCGGTGGTGGCCGCGGCATGCGGCTTGTGACCGATGCTGCATCCTTCCCTGACGCGCTACGCAGCGCGCGGTCGGAGGCGAAAGCCGCGTTCGGCGATGCCACGGTCATTCTCGAACGCGCGATCCAGAACCCACGCCATATCGAAATCCAGGTGTTCGGTGACAGCCACGGCAACGCCATTCATCTCGGCGAGCGTGACTGCTCCGTGCAGCGGCGGCACCAGAAGCTGATCGAGGAAGCGCCGTCGCCGGCCGTCACGCCGGAGCTGCGTGCGAGAATGGGCGATGTCGCCGTCGCCGCGGTGAAGGCGCTGCGTTACGAGGGCGCCGGCACGCTGGAATTCCTGCTCGATGCGGGCGGGGAGTTCTACTTCATGGAGATGAACACCCGTCTTCAGGTCGAGCATCCCGTGACCGAGGCGATCACGGGGCTAGCCCGATCTATTCACGAGAGCACGGTCGTTCTTGACGTCTGACGGGGGCTGGCGGCTGGCGTGGGTGACCGTCCGGCCTTTTCTCACCGGGTTCTACATCAAGCTGTTTTGTAGGCGATGGAGGAGTGGGGCGGGTGAGCGGGCGCAGGCCCGGTCGGTTACGGACCGAGCGGGAGCAGCGCGCCGGGCAAGCCGCGGATCAGGTCGGCTTCGGGACATGCCGCGGCAAACGCAAGGCGAATGCGGCTCGTGGTCTCGACCACACGGGCAGCGAGTTTCAAGAGACGAAGACGCAGCGTCGCGAACTCGGCAGTGGCCAATTCCCGGGCTTTGGGAATGGCGTCGCGCACGGTCAGCATCAGCCAATAAGCGGCCGTATGGAGCACGAGACGGACCTGGTTGGCGAGCGCCGAACGGCAGCTGGTGCGGTCGGAGGCGAGCTGTGTCTTATGCAGCTTGATCAGATTCTCTGCTTGGCCGCGCGCGCAATACAGGCTGTCGTAGATCCACTCGGCCGAGCCGACATCGAGGCTGGTGACGACGAAACGGATGTCGAGGCCGAGCATCGTCGCCTCAATACGGGCGACGGTGCGCCGTTCGCGATCCCAGGACTTTGCCTTGTGGCGGGTCTCGGTATAGCCACGCAGAACCGGCAGGTTCTCGATGGCGCGTCGGGTGCGGATGTCGTCGGCGACCTCGTCGACTTTTCTGGCGAGAGGCTTGGTGCCGGACAGACCGAAGATGTAGTCGATGCCGTTGGTCTCGCACCACGCCATGGCCTCCGGCCGGGCATAGTGCCCGTCGCCACGGAACGTAATTCGCGTGTTGTGCCATCGCGTGCGGATATGCCGTACCAGGCGGCGCAGATGGGCACGCACCTCGACGCCGCCCGGCGTCTTGCCGGGCCGCAGCACGACGGCCACGGGCCGGCTCTTCTCCGTGTCGTAGACGTGGATCGGCAGAAAGCAGCGTTCGTCATAATGAGCGTTGAACAGCGAGAGCTGCTGATGGCCGTGGACGACGTCGCAGGTATCATCGATGTCGAGCGTGACGGATGCCGGCTCGTGGGGGTAGCTATCCATCCATGCGTCGACCAAAATGTAGGTCAGTCGGATCACGTCGCGCAGGCGCGGAGCATTCTCCAGCCGCGACAGCGTCGGCTGGGAACACAGATCCCGGCCCGTGTCCGGTAGGCGACCGCAGGCCAGCTTGAATGCCGGATCGGACCGCAGATGATCGAGGTCGTCGGCGTCCTCGTAGCCGCAGCAGATCGCGAACATGCGCGCGCGGAACATATCGACCAGGCTGTGCACGACCCGCGTCGGATCGCGCCGATCCGGGAACACCCGGGCCAGATTGTCGGCCAAGCCGAGACGCCGCTCGGCCATCGCCAGAAGCATCACGCCCCCGTTCGAGGTTAGGCGCCCACCATCGAAGGCAGCTGTGACTTTCTTGGCGTGAATGGCTGGAAACGAGAAGGGCGGAATCGTATCGTCGGTCATGGCGGGCGTGGCGTTCGCGGTTGGAGGTGATGGGGTTGGCTTCACAACCGAATCCTACGCCGTATCAGCGCTTTACACCACGCTCGCCAGCCTCTCGGGCGCCTCTTACGAATAAGACAGGCTAGATCTCGTCGAGCTGCAGCTGCGCGTCGCGCGCGGCGAGCAATTGCCGGTAAAGCAGCAGGACATCCGCTTCGCAGGTCACGCCATCGAGGTGCGGCTCTGCTCGGAAGATGCCGCGCAGGATTTCATGCCGCAGTCCGGCCGCATGGCGCGCTGGCAAGCGCCGGATGGCATCCGCGTCGAGCACGCGCTGCAATCGGGCTCGGAGATCCCGCCGTTCTACGATTCCATGATCGCCAAGGTGATTAGCCATGGCGCGACACGCGAGGAGGCGAGGGGGCGGCTGATCGTCGGCCTGGAGCAGCTCACCGCCTTCGGCGTGACCACCAACCAGGCCTTCCTGATGTCCTGCCTGCGTCATCCCGGCTTTGCCAGGGGCGAGGCGACGACGGCGTTCATCGGCGCGCATCGCGACGAGCTGCTGGCTCCCCCGGCGGACGCGGCGTTCGGCACGGCGCTGGCAGGCCTGCTGCTCTACGTCACAAATCCGCGCGCGCCGTCATGGCGGGGCGGCCGGAGCCTGTCGGCAACGTTTCCGCTTCCTGCGAAAATCGAGATCGCCTGCCAGGCGCGCGAACTCGAAGTTACGCGAGAGCGGGATGGTGGGTACACCGTCGCCACCGACGGCCGGCAGGACAAGTTCGAAATTGATCAGCTCGATCCTGACGCGATCCGCTTCCGTCACGACGGCATGATGGACAGCGCCAAATTCCTGCGCGATGGCGATCGGCTCTATCTCCAGCATCGCGGCTTTCCGCTCGCGGTGACCGACTTCACTCTCGCTGCGCCAAAGGCGGCGGCAACCAACGGCGGCGACGGAAAAGTCCGCGCCGCCATGAACGGCCGTGTCGTCGCCGTCCTGGTCAAGCCGGGCGACCGCGTCGCCGCCGGCCAGCCGGTGCTGACGCTGGAAGCGATGAAAATGGAGCACGTCCACAAGGCCGGCATCGACGGCGTGGTCGCCGCGATCGACGTCACCGAGGGTGAGCAGGTCACGACGGGCAGGATCGTCGCGGAGATCGGAGCGGGCTAGCGCGGCAAATTCGATTGCGAGCGCAGCGAAGCAATCCAGAATCTTTCCGCGGCGGCAGTCTGGATTGCTTCGCTGCGCTCGCAATGACGACGGAGATGCTGCCCCGAACTCAACTCGCTGTGGGTTGCTGGCCTCCGTCTCGTATGGAATCATAAATAATTTCAAAGAGATGTTAGAAATTTGCATCGATCGCGCGATTCAGATTGAACAATGTTCATTAGTGGATTACCAACGCTGAACATTGTTCAAATACGGAGCTCCCATGTTGTGCGCACATGACCACGCTCAAAAGCCCAATGTCACGTTCCCCTCAACGCCCCGTCGGTGCGCCGCACCTACAGTTCGCGAAAAATACCTGATCGGCGCGCTCTTCGTTCTGGCCCTGGCGGCGCTGCTGGCGCCGACTCTGCCCCCCGGCGCGTGGCACATCCCGCATTTCGTCGACGCCCGCTCCTGGCTCGGCGTGCCCAACGCCGGCGACGTACTGAGCAATCTCGCCTTCCTCGCGATGGGCGTCTGGGGCTCGGAGCGGCTGCGCGCCCGCCATGATGCACCCGTGGGAGCAAGCTGGTTTTTTGTGGGACTGATCCTCACTTGCTTAGGCTCGGGCTTCTATCATCTGGACCCCGACATGCCGCAACGGCTCGTGGCTGATCGTCTCGGCATGGCGGTGGCGTTCGCAGGATTCCTGGGCATCGCGGCCAGCGAGCGCATCAGCGTGCGCGCAGGCGAGGCGGTGCTGGTGCTGATGATGGTTGCGGGCCTGCTCGCGGCCTGGGTGGCACGCGAGAACCTCACGCCATGGGTGGTCGTGCAGTTCGGCGGCATGGCGTTGGCCGTGGGACTGGCGCTGACACGGCCCCGGCCTGGTGCGCTTGGCGTGCCGCTCGGCGGCGTGATTTTCTTTTATGTGCTGGCCAAGCTTTTCGAGCTCGGCGACGAGGCCGTTTTCGAAGCGACAGGGCACATCGTCTCGGGCCACACACTCAAGCATCTGGCTGCTGCGCTGGCGGCGTGGCCGGTGATCCGGGCGTTGGCGCCTGTTGCTATTGGCTCCGCCCAGTCCCGTCATTGAGCAAACACGCCACCTGGTGCCCGTCGCCCGCATCTAATAGCGCCGGCCGCTCCGTCCTGCACCGGTCCATCGCGAACCGGCAGCGCGTGTGAAACGCGCAGCCGGATGGCGGATTGACCGGGCTCGGCACGTCGCCGTCGACCAGCGGCGCGAGCTTCTTCGCGAGCGGGTTGGCGATCGGCACCGAGGCGAGCAGGGCCTGCGTGTAGGGATGGCGGGGGTTCCTGAACAGCTCGTCCTTGGCGGCGATCTCGACGATGCGGCCGAGATACATCACCGCGACGCGGTGGCTGATATGGGCGACCACGGCGAGGTCGTGCGCGATGAAGAGATAGGAGAAGCCGTGCTGGCGTTGCAGGTCGATCAGCAGATTGATCACCTGCGCCTGGATCGAGACGTCGAGCGCGGAGACCGGCTCGTCGCAGACGATCAGGCGCGGCCCCAGCGCGAGCGCCCGTGCGATGCAGATGCGCTGGCGCTGGCCGCCGGAGAATTGATGCGGAAAGTTGCGCATCTGGTCGGGCCGCAGGCCGACCTGCTCGAACAGCTTTGCAGTCCGCGCTTCCAGCTCCTTGCCGCTCGCGAGCCCGTGCACGGCCAGCGGCTCTCCGACAATGTCGCCCGCGGTCATGCGCGGATTGAGCGAAGCAAAGGGGTCCTGGAACACGATCTGCATCGAGCGACGGTGCGGGCGCAGCGCCGCCCTGGAAAGATGCGTGATGTCCTCGCCCTCGAGACGGATCTGGCCCGAGGTCGGTTCGACCAGCCGCAGCACGCTGCGCGCCACCGTCGACTTGCCGCAGCCGGACTCGCCGACCAGCCCCAATGTTTCGCCGACACCAACCGTGAACGAGACGCCGTCCACCGCGTGCACGGTGCCGACCTGCCGGCGCAACACGCCGGCGCGCACCGGGTAGTGCTTCCTAAGGTCGGTGACCTCGAGCAGCGCTTCGGTCATGCGACCTCCGCCGCGCGCCAGCAGGCGGCGAGATGGCCGCCGCCCCAATCCTGCAATGGCGGGTACTCCTCGCAGCGCTTGATCGCGAGCTTGCAGCGCGGCGCAAAAGCGCAGCCTGACGGCAGCCGCACCAGCGACGGCACGGTGCCGGGAATTTCGTTGAGCCGCGCCTGCGTCGCGGCGCCGGACGCCGGCACCGACGGAATCGAGGCCATCAGCCCGCGCGTATAGGGGTGTCTGGGATCGGCGAACAACGCCTCGACGCTGGCTTCCTCGACCTTCCTGCCCGCATACATCACGATCACGCGCTGCGCGGTCTGCGCGACGACGCCGAGATCATGCGTGATGAGAACGAGCCCGGTGCCGAGCTCCTTCTGGAGGTCGAGGATCAGCGCCAGGATCTGCGCCTGGATGGTGACATCCAGCGCAGTGGTCGGCTCGTCCGCGATCAGCAGCGCCGGCCGGCAGGCCAGCGCCATCGCGATCATCGCGCGCTGACGCATGCCGCCCGACAACTGGTGCGGATATTCCCGCGCGCGCCGTGCCGGCTCTGGAATCCGTACCAGCCGCAGCATCTCGACTGCGATGTTCCGGGCTTCTTTGGCCGACGTCACCCGGTGCAGCCGCACGGCCTCGACGATCTGGTCGCCGATCCGCATGACGGGATTGAGCGACGTCATCGGCTCCTGGAAGATCATGGAGATGCGGTTGCCCCTGACGGCGCGCATCTCCGCTTCGTCCAGCGTCAACAAATCGGTGCCTTCGAGCGAGACCGACCCGCCGACGATGCGGCCGGGCGGATCGGGCACCAGCCGCACCAGCGACAGCGCGGTGACGCTCTTGCCGCAGCCGGACTCGCCGACGATCGCCAGCGTCTCGCCGCGCCTGACGGTGAAGGAAACATCATCGACGGCCTTGAAGAGACCGGAGTTCGTGAAGAACACCGTCTTCAGGTTCTTCACTTCGAGCACGAGATCGGATTTATCAGCCATCAGCCGCGCTGCCGGGGATCGAGGATGTCACGCAGGGCGTCGCCGAACAGGTTGGCGCCGAACACGGCGAGGCTGATCGCGATCCCCGGGAAGATCACCAGCCACGGCGCGGTGCGGGCATATTCGGCGGCGGATTCCGACAGCATGCGGCCCCAGGACGGATAAGGCTCGGGAATGCCGAGGCCGAGGAAGGAGAGCGAGGCTTCGGTCAGGATCGTCGAGCCGAGCTGGGCGGTCGCCAGCACGATCAGCGGCGCCAGCGTGTTTGGCAGCACGTGGCGGAGCGCGATGCGCACCTCGCTCATGCCGATCGACTTGGCAGCTTCGATAAAGGGCAGCTCGCGCAGCGCCAGCGTGTTGGCGCGGACGACACGCGACACGGTCGGGATCAGCGGAATGGCAATGGCGATGATGACGTTCGGCAAGGACGGACCGAGTGCGGCGGTCATGATCAACGCCAGGACCAGCAATGGAAGCGCCTGGAGGACGTCGGAGACACGCTGGAACACCAGATCGACCCAGCCGGAGAGATAACCGGACGTCAGCCCGACGATCACGCCGATCGTGCCGCCGAGCGCGGTCGAGCCGATCCCGACCGCCAGCGAGATCCGCGAGCCATGAATGATGCGGCTGAAGACGTCGCGGCCGAAGGAATCCGTCCCCATCCAGTGCGCCAGGCTCGGGCGTGCCAGCGCACGGGCGGCATCGATCGTCAGGGGGTCATAGCGTGCAATGAAATCGGCAAAGATTGCGGTCAGCACGAACGCCGTCATGATGACGAGCCCCGCAGCGCCGAGCACATGCCGCTGCGCTAGAAACAGCACACGCCGCCAGCCCCCGGTCGCATGCATGCCGGCGCGCCTGAGTTCGAGATCATAGTCGATCGTGGCCAATCGGCTCTCCTAGTCCGTGTACCGGATACGCGGGTCGAACACCGCATACAGCATGTCGACGATGAAATTCGCGCTCACCACCACGACGGCGATCAGCATCACGAGGTTCTGCACGATCGGATAATCGCGCCAGCGGATCGCCTCGACCAGGAAGCGTGCGACGCCGGGGATGTTGAACACGGTCTCGGTGACGATCAGGCCGCCGATCAGGAACGCGGCCTCGATCCCGATCACGGTGATGACGGGCAGGATCGCGTTCTTCAGCGCGTGCTGATAGTTCACCGCGGCGTCGGACGCACCCTTGGCGCGCGCGGTGCGGATGTAATCTTGCCGCAGCACCTCCAGCATCGAGGAGCGGGTGATGCGCATGGTCAGTGCCGAACTGCGGAATCCGACCACCATCGCCGGGATGCAATAGGTTGCAACCGCCTCCCCAAAACTCTGGGGGTTCGGATTGAACAGCGGCATCTGGCCGAACATCGCCACCGACGCCGTGAGGACCAGCAGCCCCAGCCAGAATGACGGCAGCGACAGGCCGGAAAGACTGACGACACGCAGCGCGTAGTCGAGCCGCGTTCCCTGCTTCACCGCGCTGATGACGCCCAAGGGAATCCCGATGGACGCCGAGAACAGCAGTGCCAGGCCGGCGAGCCGCGCCGTGATCGGGATCCGCGGCAGGATCTCCTGAAGCGCCGGCTTCTCGGAGACATAGGAGTAGCCGAAATCGCCGCGCAGGAAGCCGCTGATCCAGTGCCAATATTGCACCACCAGCGGCTGGTCGATGCCGAGCTCCTTCTCCAGATTGGCCTTGTCGGCGGGATCGACATAGCCGGCCGCGGCGAACAGGATGTCGACGATGTTGCCGGGCACGATGCGCAGCAGGAAGAAGATGACGACCGAGATCCCGAACAGGGTCACGAGCATCAGGAACAGGCGCCGCACCAGATAGGCAAACATCCCGCGCCCTCCCGTCGAACCGTTAGCGCGCTACTTGTCCATCCAAACGTCTTCGTACCGGTATCCATTATAGGAGCTGTTCGACATCACCGTCACGCCCTTGACATAGGGCTGCCAGCAGCTGCCGGTGCGCGCATGGAAGATGATCGGGCGCGCGACGTCCTCCTGCAACT
Organism: Bradyrhizobium sp. YCK136; assembly: GCF_044570075.1. Classification (NCBI taxonomy): domain Bacteria; kingdom Pseudomonadati; phylum Pseudomonadota; class Alphaproteobacteria; order Hyphomicrobiales; family Nitrobacteraceae; genus Bradyrhizobium; species Bradyrhizobium sp. YCK136. The sequence continues at coordinate 9,403,170 of NZ_CP172424.1, read as the reverse complement.
TCTTGTCGATGTCCCACACCAGCTTCTTGCGTTTGGCGATATCGGTCTCCTGCGACTGCACGTCGAACAGCTTTTCGATCTCCTTGTTGCAGTAGTTGGTGTAATTGCGTTCGGAACCGCAGGAATAGTTCTCGTAGAACGACTGGTCGGGATCGTCGACCGCGTTGCCGGTCAGGTTGAGCCCGAGCATGTAGTCCTTGCGCGCGATCTTCGGAAACCAGTTCGCGGTCTCGACCACGTCGAGCTCGCCGTCGATATAGATGCTCTTGAGCTGGTCGATCAGGATCACCGCGGGATCGCGGTAGACCGGAATGTTCCGGGTGGAGATCTTGACGGCGAGGTGCTTGTCCGGGCCGTAGCCGGCCTTCTGCATCAGCTTCTTGGCTTCCTCGCGGTTGGCGTTCACATCGGGGCCATAGCCCGGAATGGTCTCGAGCATCTCCTTCGGCATGCCCCACAGCCCGTTCGGCTGCGGCAGCATGGTGCCGCCGACATCGCCCTGGCCCTCGAACATGATCGAGATGAAGGCCTTGCGATCGAGCGCCAGCGCCATAGCGCGGCGGATGTCGATGTTGTCGAACGGCGGCGAGGAGGAGTTGACGATGATGTTGGTCGCGACATTGTTGGGCTCGACCACGCAGACCGCGTTCGGCGCCTGGGATTTCACGTCCTTGAGCAGCGGAATGCTCACCTCCGTCGGGAAGGTCATGTCGAACTTGCCCGCGACGAAGGCGAGGATGGCGGTCGAGCGGTTCGGAATGATGGTGAGCTCGATGCCGTCGAGATAGGGCCGGCCCTCGCGCCAATAGTCGGGATTGCGGGTCAGCTTGATCGATTCATTGGCCTTGAACTCGACGAACTTGAACGGGCCGGTGCCGATCGGGTGCGTGCGCATGTCGCCGGGCGAGACATGGCAGGGATAGACCGGCGTATAGCCCGAGGCGAGCAGCGCCAGCAGCGAAGGCTGCGGCCGCTTCAGGTTGAAGGAGACCTCGAGATCGCCGTTGGTCGAGATGTCGTTGACCTGGTCGTACCAGGTCTTGCGCGGGTTCTGCCGGAACTTCTGCTGCGATTTCCCCATCAGCATGTCGAAGGTGCATTTGACGTCCGCAGAGGTGAACGGCTTGCCGTCGTGCCATTTGACGCCCGGGCGCAGCTTGAAGGTCAGTGTCTTGTTGTCGTTCACCCAGGCCCAGCTCTCCGCGAGCTCGGGGACGATGGTGTCCATGCTGTTCTGCGCCACGTCCTGCTTGTAGATGACGAGGTTGTTGAACACAGGCATGAAGGGAACGTTGAGCGAGTAGGTCGCGCCTTCATGGATCGAGGCATTGCCGGGGCTGTCGCGGTGATACATCCGCAGGATTCCGCCCTGCTTGGGCCCGCCGGCCAATGCGATGGTCGAAAACGCCAGCAAAGATAGCGCCGCCGTCGCGGCAAGCGCCCGCACGCTCCGCATCCTCGTCCTCCCTGGACAACAGCCTTTTGCGGCCTGTTGAAGCGACGATAGCGACGCGCGCGCAGCGAGGCAACCGGCAAGGGTGGCGGCGCTCTCGACAATTCGGATGACGGAAGGCCGCAGGTCTCACTCTTTCACAATGAAAGAGTTCCCCCGGCGTCGTCCTGGCGAAAGCCAGGACCCATTACCCCAGGGAGGTGTTTGGCGAAGATCGTCGTCCGGTATTGCGACCTACAACAATCGCGAGATCACGCGGTATGGGTCCTGGCCTTCGCCAGGACGACGCTGAATGTGTGGCGCAGGATTGCCCAAAACCCCTCACACAATCCGCGACGACTTGTTCCCCCAGTACCGGTCGCGCAGCAGCCGCTTGTACAGCTTCCCCGTCGGCAGCCGCGGCAATTCCTTCTCGAAATCGACCGAGCGCGGCACCTTCTGCCGCGACAGCGATTGGCCGCAGAAGGCGATCAGCTCCTCGGCAAGCGCCTCGCCCGGCACCACGCCCGGCATCGGCTGCACCACCGCCTTCACCTCTTCGCCGAGATCGGGATTGGGCACGCCGAACACGGCGGCGTCCGCAACCTTCGGGTGCGTGATCAGCAGATTTTCGCATTCCTGCGGATAGATGTTCACGCCGCCCGAGATGATCATGAAGGTCGCGCGGTCGGTGAGGTAGAGGAAGCGGTCGGCATCGACATAGCCGACGTCGCCGACCGTGCTCATGCTGCCGTCGGCCGAGCGCGCCTCTTTCGTCTTCTCCGGATCGTTGAAATATTCGAACGGCGATGCGGTCTTGAACCACACCTGGCCCGGCGTGCCGGTCGGGCATTCCCGCATGTTCTCATCGAGAATGTGGAGGTCGCCCAGCAGCACCTTGCCGACGGTGCCGCGATGGCTAAGCCACTCCTCGCTGTTGCAGGCGGTGAAGCCGAGGCCCTCGGTGGCGCCGTAATATTCGTGGATGATCGGCCCCCACCATTTGATGATGTCGTCCTTGACGAGGGCCGGGCAGGGCGCCGCGGCATGGATCGCGATCTCGAGCGAAGACAGGTCGTAGCGCTTTCGCACCTCTTCCGGCAGCTTCAGCATGCGCGAGAACATCGTCGGCACCAGCTGGGTGTGCGTGATGCCCCATCGCTCGACGAGCTGGAGGTAACGCTCGGGATCGAACGTCTCCATGATGATGACGGTGCCGCCCATGCGGATCGTGAGGTTCACGGCGGCTTGCGGCGCGGAGTGATAGAGCGGCGCCGGCGACAGATAGACCATGCCCTCGCGGTAGTGCCAGAGCTTCGTCAGGAAATCGAACAGCGGCAGATTGTGTTTCGGCGGCTCCTCCGGCAGCGGCCGCAGGATGCCCTTCGGCCGCCCTGTCGTGCCGGATGAATAGAGCATCGCGGTGCCGAGCCACTCATCCGCAATCGGGGTCTTCGGCAGACCGGCGGTCACTTCGGCAAGTCCGACGATGCGGTCACTCTCGCCGGGACCGTCGGCGACGACACAGAGCCTGATGTCGGGGCAGGCCTGGATCGCCTCGCGCGCGATGTCGAGCTTCGCCACGGAGGTGATCAGGATTTTGGACTGGCTGTTGACCAGGAGATAGGCGAGCTCGCCGGGCGTGAGGAAGGAGTTGATGCAGGTGTAGTACAGCCCGGACCGCTCACCGGCGCCGCAGGCCTCGAGATAGCGCGAATTGTTCTCCATGAAGATCGAATAGTGATCGAGCCGCTTCAAGCCGTGCTTGCGGAACAGGTGCGCCAGGCGGTTGCTGCGCGCCTCGAGCTCACGATAGGTGACGGTCTCGCCGGTCGCCGCCATGATGAAGGCGGGCTGGAGCGGGCGCAGGCGGGCATGGAGACCAGTGTACATCGATCCTCCGGCTTGAGATTATGCGGCGAGAAGCAGGATTTCGCGCAACTGCGCGGGGCCGTCGATCTTGCGCGGGTTGCGCGGCACCCAGGGCGTGCGCATCGCCTGCTCGGCGATGGCGTCGAAATGCTCGGGCGAGACGTGCACCTCCGCGAGGCTGCGCGGCATGCCGAGCGAGCGGATGAAGGCGTCCAGCACGTCGGCGGCGTTGTGGCCGGGAAAGCCCATGGCGGCGGCCACGATCATCTGGCGCTCGGCATTGTCGCGCACATTCCAGCGCATTACCGCCGGCAGCATGATGCAGGAGGTGTAGCCGTGCGGCACGTCGAAGGCCGCACCCAGCACGTAACCGATGCCATGGCTCGCGCCCATCGGCACGCCGGCCGCAAGCGCGCCCATCGACAGCCAGGTGCCGATCTGCGCATCCATCCGCGCGTCAAGGTCGGCCGGATCGGCCTTCACCCGCGGCAGCGCGTCGGCGAGCATGGCGAGGCCCTTGACCGATTGCGCGTCGGCATAAGGGTGCGTCTCGCGTGAGCAGATCGCCTCGACGCAATGGTCCACCGCGCGGATGCCGGTGGACAGGAACAGCCATTCCGGCGTGTGCACGGTGATGGCGGGATCGAGGATGGTCGCGCGCGGCACCGTGAGCGGATGCCGCAGCATCTGCTTCACATGCGTGCTGCGGTCGGTCACGCCCGCGATCGCGCTGAACTCGCCGCCGGCAATGGTCGTCGGCACGCTGATCTGCCGTACGGTCGGCGCGTTCATCTCCGGCGCGACGCCCTTGTGCACGCGGATGCGCTCGATGCCGTCGACATCGTCGATGCCGTTGGCAAGGCAGAGCTGCACCGCCTTGGCGCCGTCGGTGATCGAGCCGCCGCCAACCGTGACGATCAGGTCGGCGCCCACCTCGCGGGCCGCATTGGCGGCGGCGATCACCGCCTCGCGCGGCGTGTGCGCCGGCATGGCGTCGAACACGCCCGCACAGCGTGCGCCGAGCGCCTGTCTGATCTTCTCGATTTCGTCGGTCTGCCGGTTCAGCGTGCCGGAGACCATCAGGAAGGCACGGCGCGTCCCCAGCCGGTCCATCTGCGCGACGATGGCGCCTGCCGCAGGATGGCCGAAGACGACCTCCTCGATCGCGCCGTAAACGACACGTCCCTGGTGCACGTCTGTCCTCCCGGACAATTCGTCTTGTTCTTGTAGAGGTAATCTAGCCGAGCCTGCCCCGCCCGTCATGCGCGAAGACGCTGGCTACTCTTCTCCCTCTCCCCGCCTGCGGGGAGAGGGTTGGGGTGAGGGGGGCTCTCCGCAAGGGAGGTGACAGTTGGACTCGCGGAGACTCCCCCTCACCCGGATCGCAACTTGCGATGCGATTCGGCCTCTCCCCGCAAGCTGGGAGAGGCGAAGGAGCGCCATCTCCCTCCCTGTCAACCCGTCATCAGGCTAGGTCCTCTCGCCGAGCGTTGCGCGAGCCATCGTCTTGAAGATTTCATTATGGCAGCCCATCTTGTGTCCCCCGCGGGTAGGCGAGTACCCTGCGTTTTCTGCGGCTTTTATGCGAGGACCTGGGATGAGCGGACCGGATGGAAGCGAGCAACTTGTCAAAACGCACGATTTCGTTCGGCCGCGGCCTTACGCCATCGCCGGCCTTCTCGCCGCGGCGTTTGCACTCACCGGTTGCGGACAGCCGACCTCGCAGGCCGCGGCCCCGCCACCTCCGCCGGTGACGGTCGCCCAGCCGGTCAAGCGCACCGTCACCGATTGGGACGAATTCACCGGCCGCTTCGAGGCCGTGGAGGAGGTGCAGGTGCGCCCCCGTGTCGGCGGCTTCGTCAACTCCGTCGAATTCCAGGACGGCGCCATCGTGCACCAGGGCGATCTGCTCTACGTCATCGACCCGCGTCCGTTCGAGGCGGTGGCGGAGCAGGCGGACGGTCAGCTCTCCGATGCGCGCGCCAAGGTGGAGCTTGCCAAGCGCGAGCTCGATCGCGGCCTCAACCTGGTGCAGACCAGCGCCGTCTCCGAGCAGGTCGTCGATCAGCGCCGCCAGGCCTTGCAGGCCGCGCACGCGGCGGAAGTGCAGGCCGAAGGCGCGCTCAAGGCCGCCAAGCTCAACATCGAATTCACCCATGTGACCGCGCCCCTCACGGGCCGCGTCAGCCGCCATCTCGTCAGCCCCGGCAATCTCGTGCAGGGCAGCGATACCGGCACTTCGACGCTGCTCACCTCGATCGTCGCGCTGGATCCGATCTACGTCTATTTCGACATGGATGAGACGACGTTCATCAAATACAGCAAGCTCTGGTTCGAAGGTAAGCGCCCGAGCTCGCGCGATACGGCGAACCCGGTGCAGGTGACGCTGGCCGGCGAGACCAAGCCCTCGCATGAGGGCACCATCAACTTCCTCGACAACCGCCTCGATGTCTCCACCGGGACCCTGCGCAGCCGCGCCGTGATCAAGAACACCGATCTGTCGATCCTGCCCGGCCAGTTCGGCCGCGTCCGCCTGATCGGCAGCGCGCCCCACGAGGCGCTGCTGATCCCGGATGTCGCCGTTGCGACCGACCAGTCCCGCAAGATCGTGTTCGTGGTCAAGCCTGATGACACCGTCGAAGCGCGTCCCGTGGTGCTTGGGCCGATCGACGATGGCCTGCGCGTGATCCGCGAAGGGTTGAAGGCTGACGACCGCGTCATCGTCAACGGCATCCAGCGCGCCCGCGTCGGCGCCAAGGTCGCTCCGTCTCCCGCGCCCGCGCCGGCCGGCGGCAAGCCCGGTGACAAGTCATGAACCTTGGCCGCCTCTCCATCAACCAGCCCATCCTGGCGATGGTGCTGTCGATCGTGCTGCTGATCGTCGGCGCGCTCGCCTACACCACGCTGCCGGTCTCCGAATATCCGCAGGTGGTGCCGCCGACCGTCGTCGTCACCACGCAATATCCCGGCGCCTCCGCGCAGACCGTGTCCGACACGGTCGCCGCTCCGATCGAGCAGCAGATCAACGGCGTCGAGGACATGCTGTATCTCTACAGCCAGGCGACCTCGAACGGGCAATTGACGATCACCGTCACCTTCAGGCTCGGCACCGACCTCGACAAGGCACAGGTGCTGGTGCAGAACCGCGTCGCGATCGCGCAGCCGCAATTGCCGGACGAGGTGCAGCGCAACGGCGTCGTCACCCGCAAGAACTCGCCCGACATCCTGATGGTCGTGTTCATGCTGTCGCCCGACGACAGCTTCGACCAGCTCTACATCTCCAACTACGCGCTGCTCCAGGTCCGCGACCAGCTGCTTCGCATCGACGGCGTCGGCGACATCCAGATCTTCGGCGCGCGCGATTATTCGATGCGGCTGTGGCTCGATCCCGACCGGATCGCCAATCTCGGCCTGACCTCGACCGAGGTGCTGGCGGCGATCCGTGCCCAGAACGTGCAGATCGCGGGCGGACAGATTGCCGAGCCGCCGATCGCCGATCGCGCCTTCCAGCCGAACCTCACCTTCACCGGACGCCTGAAGGACCAGAAGCAGTTCGAGGACATCCTGATCAAGGCTGGCTCCGACGGCCGCACGGTGCGCCTGCGCGACGTCGCCCGCATCGAGCTCGGGGCGCTGGCGTATTCCACCAACAGCTTCCTGTTGCGCAAGTCGGCGGTCGCGATGCTGGTGACGCAGCGGCCGGGATCGAACGCGCTCGCGACGGCCAAACACATCTCCGACACGATGACGAAGCTCAAGGAGAGTTTTCCGAAAGGCCTCGACTACAATATCGGCTACAACCCGACCGAATTCATCGCGCAGTCCGTCCATGAGCTGATCAAGACCATCTACGAGGCCATGCTGCTCGTGGTTGTCGTGGTGCTGGTGTTCTTGCAGGGCTGGCGGCCCGCGATCATTCCGATCATCGCGATCCCGGTTTCGCTGGTCGGCACCTTTGCGGTGATGGCGGCGCTCGGCTTCTCCATCAACAATCTCACGCTGTTCGGCCTCGTGCTCGCGGTCGGCATCGTGGTCGACGATGCCATCGTGGTGGTGGAGAATGTGGAGCGCCATCTTGAGCACGGCCTGAGCCGGCGCGATGCCGCGCTGAAGACCATGGAAGAGGTCGGCGGCGCGCTGGTCTCGATCGCGCTGGTGCTGTGCGCGGTGTTCGTGCCGACCGCATTTCTGGGCGGCATTTCCGGGCAGTTCTTCCAGCAATTCGCCGTCACCATTGCGGTTGCGACCGCGATCTCCTGCTTCTGCTCGCTGACGCTGTCACCGGCGCTGGCCTCGCAGATCCTGACGCCGCACGAGGAGAAGCGGCCGCCGGCGAGCTGGAACGTCGTCGCGCGCGGCTGGAATGCCTTCACCGGCGTCTTCAACCGCACGTTCGACCGTCTCGCGCATGGCTATGCCGGCCTTGCCAATTTCGTGATCCGGCACTCGGTGGTGATGCTGCTAATCTATGTCGTGCTAATCGGCAGCGCAGGCTGGCTGATCGGGACGACGTCGCAGGGCTTCATCCCGGCGCAGGACCGCGGCTACGTCATTATCTCAGTGCAGTTGCCGGGTGCGGCATCGCTGGCGCGGACCACCGAGATTGTCCGAGAGATCGAGCGGATCTCGCTGGACACGCCAGGCATTATCCGCGTGGCCGCCTTCGCCGGCTTCTCGGGCGCGACACGAACGCAGGCCGGCAATGCGGCGGCGCTCTTCCCTGTGTTCGATGAGCCCGAGGTGCGGCTGAAGAAGGGCCTGACCGCGAATGCCATCACGGCCGAGCTGCGCAAGCGCCTCGCCGCGATCCAGGGCGCCTTCATCATCGTGATTCCGCCACCCGCCGTGCCCGGCATCGGCACGGGCGGCGGCTTCACCATCCGCATCCAGGACCGCCAGGGCCGAGGGCCCGAGCTGCTGGCATCCGCGACCGACGAGCTCGTCGCCGCCGCCCGCAAATCGCCCTCGCTGCTCGCTCCGACGGTGTTCTCGCCGTTCTCAGCCAACACGCCGCAGCTCTTCGTCGACATCGACCGCACCAAGGCGCAGAAGCTCGGTGTACCCATCGCCAACATCAACGACACGATCCAGACCTATTTCGGATCGACCTATGTCAACGACTTCAACCTGTTCGGCCGCACCTACCACGTCACCGCGCAGGCCGATTTCCCGTTCCGCAAAGAGCCGAGCGATCTCGCGCGGCTGCGCACGCGCAACGCCTCCGGCGACATGGTGATGCTCGGCAGCGTGGTCGACTTCAAGGATGTCTCGGGGCCCGACCGCGTCGCGCGCTACAATCTTTACGCGGCGTCCGAGCTCCAGGGCGAGCCGGCGCCTGGGACGAGCTCGACCACCGCGCTCAACGCCATCAAGAAGCTCGCCGACGACACCCTGCCGAGCGGCTTCACCTTCGAGTGGACGGATCTCTCTTACCAGCAGGTCACCGGCGGCAACGCGGGCCTGCTGGTATTCCCGATCTGCGTGCTGTTCGTCTATCTCGTGCTCGCCGCGCAATATGGCAGCTGGACCCTGCCGTTCGCGGTGATCCTGATCGTGCCGATGTGCCTGCTAGCGGCCACCATCGGCGTCCGCATCATGGGGCAGGACGTCAACATCCTCACCCAGATCGGCTTCGTCGTGCTGGTGGGACTGGCGGCGAAGAACGCGATCCTGATCGTCGAGTTCGCGCGCGACATCGAGAACGAAGGCAAGCCGCGGTTGGAGGCCGTGATCGACGCCTGCCGCCTGCGTCTGCGGCCGATCCTGATGACCTCCTTCGCCTTCATTCTCGGCGTGCTGCCGCTGGTGGTCTCGACGGGCTCCGGTTCGGAAATGCGCCAGGCCGTTGGTGTCGCCGTCTTCTTCGGCATGCTCGGCGTCACCCTGTTCGGGCTTCTGTTCACGCCGATCTTCTATGTGGTGGTGCGCAACCTGGCTGAGGGGAAGAACGACGGGAAGCCGAAGGTCGCGATGTGATGTTTCTCCAGCGTCGTCCTGGCGAAAGCCAGGACCCATTACCCCAGGGAGAAGTTGCGGCGCGAGCAGGTTGCGACCACCGGTCTTCGCCAAATTGCTCCCTGGGGTATTGGGTCCTGGATCTACGCTCCGCTTCGCTGCGCTTGTCCAGGACGACGGTTTTTGTGGTGCCGCCCTTCATACTAACGACCAACACGCAATGGATGGGCATTCCCGGGGTTCTTCACTAGTATCCGCGCGATTTCAAAACAGAAAACTGCTGGGAGCCAACACATGAAATCAGCCCTTTTGGCCGCCGTCGCAACCTCGGCCCTGCTGCTGGCAGCACCGGCCTCCGCGCAAGGCGTCAAGATCGGCATCCTCAACGACCAGTCCGGCGTCTATGCCGACTACGGCGGCAAATGGTCGGTCGAAGCGGCCAGGATGGCGATCGAGGATTTTGGCGGCGAGGTGCTCGGCCAGAAGATCGAGCTCGTCACCGCCGACCATCAGAACAAGCCGGATCTGGCGAGCTCGATCGCGCGGCGCTGGTACGACGTCGAGAACGTCGACATGATCACGGAGCTGACGACCTCTTCGGTCGCGCTCGCGATCCATGAGCTCTCCAAGGAAAAGAAGAAGATCGACATCGTCGTGGGCGCCGCAACCTCGCGCCTCACCGGGGATGCCTGCCAGCCCTACGGCTTCCACTGGGCCTACGACACCCGCGCGCTCGGCGTCGGCACCGGTGGTGCGCTGACCAAGGCCGGCGGCGACACCTGGTTCTTCCTCACCGCGGACTACGCCTTCGGCTACGCGCTGGAGAAGGACACCAGCGAGATCGTCACCGCCAACGGCGGCAAGGTGGTCGGCTCGGTGCGCGTGCCGCTCAATTCGTCGGACTTCTCCTCCTTCCTGCTCCAGGCGCAAAGCTCGAAGGCGAAGATCGTCGGGCTTGCCAATGCCGGCCTCGACACCACCAATTCGATCAAGCAGGCGTCCGAGTTCGGCATCGTCGCCAGTGGTCAGAAGCTCGCGGGCCTCCTGATGACGCTGGCCGAAGTGAACGGCCTCGGCTTGCAGGCCGCGCAAGGCCTGGTGCTGACAGAAGGCTATTACTGGGATCTCAACGACCGCACCCGCAATCTCGGCGAACGTTTCCTCAAGCGCACCGGGCGGATGCCGAGCATGATCCATGCCGGCACCTATTCGGCGACGCTGAGCTATCTCAAGGCGGTCAAGGCCGCCGGCACCAAGGATCCGGATGCGGTCGCCAAGAAGCTGAAGGAGCTGCCGGTCGACGACGACTTCGCGCAGGGCGGCAAGGTTCTCGAGAACGGCCGCATGGTCCACGACATGTATCTGTTCGAGGTCAAGAAGCCCTCGGAGTCGAAGAAGCCCTGGGACTACTACAAGCTGCTCGCCACCGTCCCCGGCGACAAGGCGTTCTTCACCGCCAAGGACAGCGGCTGCCCGCTGACGAAGTAGGGACGAGGACCGCGCTACAATCTCCGAGTCGTCCCGGCGCAGGCCGGGACCCATAACCCCAGGGAGAAGTGTGGCGCGAGATTCCCACTACGAGTCTTCGCAAAACCACTCCCTGTGGGTATGGGTCCCGGATCTGCGCTCCGCTTCGCTGCGCTTGTCCGGGACGACGGCGGAATGGCCACAGCCCGCCCCTCATACCAGCCGCGACACCACCGCCCCGATCGCCCCTACCCATAGCGCAATCGCTGCGATGGCCTGGATCAAGAAGCCCGGGCCGCGCTTTGCGGCGGCCTGCGAATAACCGATGAAATAGACGATGCGGCCGACGATCCAGAGCGCGCCGATCCCGGCTGCGACGGCGTCGCTGATATAGATCGCGAACAGCCAGAGCGACGGCAGGAAGATAGGCATCCATTCCAGCGTGTTGACCTGGATGCGGAAGGCGCGCTCGAAGTCCGGGTGTCCTGAGGTCGCCGGCACCTTGATGCCCGTCCTCGCTCGCGCGCGCGAGACGTTGATGGTGGCGAAGAAATAAAACGCAATCGCCAGCAGCGTGACGAGGGCGGTGAGGTGATACATCGCTCGCTTCCTTGAAGAGGTCGCGCTTCAACACCCGGTCAGCTCGAGATAGCCAACACCGTCATGCGTGCCGGCAAAGCTGATCGGCCCTTCCCAATAGGAGAAGCCGGTCCCCATCCAGGCCCTTGGATTGAGCGGCTTGCAGGAAATCGAGAACGAGCGCGAGGGAATGGCGATTTGCCACTCCACCGGCAGCTTGCGCCCCGCGACCTCGGCGGTCGCTCCCGGCGTCATCTGAATGTCGCTGCCCGAGATCATCTGCGTGCTGCCGGTGGCGGTGATCCAGTTGCCGAACGGATAGTCCTTGCCGTCCTTCTGCCGCAGCCGGTACAGCATCAGCTTGTCGCCGGATGCAAGATGCAGCGACAGCCAGTCCCAGCCGGTCTGGTCGGCGTCGAGCGGCTGGCTGCTCCACTCGCGGTCCATCCAGGCCTGCCCCGACACATCGACCGGCTTGTCATCGATGGTGAGCGTGCCGCGCGCGCGGTAGAACGGCTGGCTGTAATAGTAGGAGGCCTGGCCGCGCTCCGACTTGCGGCTGAAGCCGCCGTCACCCTGCAACACCACCGCACGATCGGCCTCCAGCGTCAGCGCATAGCTGAAGTCCGTGCCGGAGGCCTTCAGCGTCAGGGGCGCCAAAGCGCGATCGTCGGTGCGCTCAAGACCCTTCATCTCCCAATCGTCGATCCACGCCGCGAAGGGCTTCACTTCGACGCCGGCCTGTCCGATCCCGCCGCGCGAAAACAGCTCGCTGAAGCGATGGGTGTCGGCACGCGTCACCGCGGCATGCGCCATCCAGATTTGCTGATTGGCCCAGCCTTCGCCTTGCGGTCCCGGCTGCGCCGCCTGACGGAACAGCGTCCATTGCAGGCCGCAAGCCGCGCCGCTGCGATCGACGAGGTTCGCCGTGAGATACCACCACTCGATGCGAAATTCCGGATGCGGCCCGTGATCGGCGGGGAAGGCGAACGCCTTTCCCGGCGTCACCTTCGCAAAACCGTCGGCCGTCTCGCCGAGTCCGGCATAGCCTTGCGCGCCGGCGCGGCGCGCAAGAGCGAGCGCGGCTATGCCGCCGGCAAATGCGCGCCGCGAGATCTTGTCAGCGCTCATTGGCAAACACCTTGACGAGGTTCGCCGGCTGCATCCGCGCCAGCCGTGCAACCGGCAGCAGCGCGGCGAGCAGCGAGGCGACCAGCGCGACCGCGACCAGCTCGACAAGTTGCAGCGGAAACACATGGAACGGCAGCCGCCAGCCGAACGCCTTCACATTGACGATCGCAATCAGGCACCACGCCACCAGCAGCCCGAGCGGCACGGCCAGCAGCGAGGTGAACAGCGCCACCGACAGCGTCTTGGTCAATTCGATCGCGGCGAGGCGCGGCCGCGTGATGCCGATCGCCCACAGCGGTGCGAGCTGCGGCAGGCGGGAGTTGGCCAGCGTCAAAAGACTGGTCAGCAGCGCGATGCCGGCGACACCGAGCGTGAAAGCGTTCAGCGCCGATGTCACCGCAAAGGTGCGGTTGAAGATGCGGATCGATTCCGCCTTCACCGTCGCCTGGTCGGCGACGCTGCGGTCGTCGAGTGCAAACCGCTTCTGCAAGGCCGCGATCAAGTCCGGAATCTTGTCCCGCGCGACGATGAGGCCGATCCGCGTCTGTGGCGTCTGCGGAAAGTGACGGATCAGCGCCGCGACATTCACGGCCAGCTGACCCTTGGGATTGCCGTAATCGGCATAGATGCCGACGATGTCGAGCTCCCAGGTCCCGCCCGGCGCCGGCACCTCGACGACGTCGCCGACGCGGACGTTGAGGCGGCGGCTCAATTGCTCGCTGATGAAGGCGGCATTGCCCGGCACCAGCTGGGTCCAGGCGCGTGGCGCAGTCTCCAGCAGCGGCCAGCGCTCGCGATAGAGTGCGTGATCGGGCAGGCCGAACAGCTCCACCGGCTGGCCCTGGACTTGCGTCTCGGCGCGGCCGCCCGACAGGATCGCCTGGACTTCGCTGCGCTCCTTCAGCCAGTTCCGGATCGCGACGCCGTGCGCATTGTCGGAAGCGCTGATGTAGACGTCGGCCGCGAGCCGCCCGTTGAGCCAGCCGACGAAAGTGCGGCTGAAGGTTTCCACCATGGTGGAGACGCCGACATTGACGGCGAGCGCGAGCAGCAGCGCCATCAGTGCCAGCGACAGCCCGGAGAGCTGCTGCCGGCTGTCCGCCCAGAACCACAGCGCGAGCGGTCCTCGCGCGCCGCGCTGGCCTATGAGCAGGATGATGTCGAGGAAGGCCGGCAGGATCAGTGCCGCGCCCAGCATCAGCGCCGCCAGCACGCCAAAGCCTGCGATCAGCGATTCGCCATAGTGAAGCAGCAGCAGCGCGACCGCGAACACCATGCACGCCGCAATGCTTTGCAGGATCAGCCAGCGGCGCTGCCTCTGCTGCCAGGCGTACGGCTGCGCGGTCGCCAGCACCGGCATCCTGATCGCCTTGATCAGGCTGGTCGCCGCCGCAACGAGCGCGCCGGCAACGCTGATGCCGATGCCGGCGAGCCACCATTCGGGCCGCAACGTGAGTTGCCCCGGGATCTGCGCGCCATAGAGCCCGCGCAGCGACGCCGCGACGTCGGGCAACAGCGCTTCCGCGATGAAATAACCGCAGACGAGCCCGATCAGTCCGGCGACCAGCGCCAGCGCCACCAGCTCGATCACCAGCACCGTGTTGACGAGGCGCGCCGAGGCGCCGCAGGCCCGCAACGTGCGCAGCATCGGCAGTCGCTGCTCGAAGGCAAGACCCACGGCCGAATTGACGATGAACAGGCCGACGAAGAACGACAACAGGCCGAAGGCGGTGAGGTTGAGATGGAAACTGTCGGTGAGGCGCTCCAGCTCCGTCTCGGCATTCGGCTCGACTCGTTGCAGCCGGTCGCCGACGACGCTCGCCAGCGGCGCCGGCTTGCTCTTCGGCTTGCCGATCAGCAACCGCGAGATTTGGTCCGGCTTGTTCAGGAGCTTCTGCGCCACGCCGATATCGACCACCAGCACGTCGGGCACGAGCTGCGGCTGCACGTGCAGCGGCGGCAGTGTTGCGCCGCTGCTGATCGGCGGCGCCGCGCCTTCCTGCTCCTGCAAGTCGGCCAGCGTCTCCTTCGCCACCAGCGTCTGGCCGGGCGGCGCGACGAAGCTCGTCAGGTCCGCGGCACCAAGGCGTGGCGCGTTGCCGACATCCACCGGCAGCGTCACCGGCTCGATGCCGAGCAGCCGCACCGAGCGCCCGTTGATCTGGACGCGGCCCTCCAGCACCGGCGAGACCGGCCAGCCCGCGCGTCGGAGCCTGACGAACAGGTCTTGCGAGAAGGTCGCCGCATTGGGTGCGACCAGCATCGGCGTCCGCACGCCGCCGAACGTCGCCGCGGCGCGGTCATAGGCATTGCGGGCCTGCTGGTTGATCGCCTGCACGCCGCTCCACAGCGCGGTCGCGGCGATCAGCCCGATCAGAAGTGTCGCGAACTGCATCCTGTGCCGCCGCCAATGGCTCAGGAGCACCGCGAGGACCCACAGCGCGCGCCTCATGCGATTCGCCCCGCATGCAAAGTGAGGTGACGGTCGAGCGTGCCGGCCAGATGCAGGCTGTGCGTCACCATCAGGAATCCGCAGCCGGTGCGCGTGACGAGGTCGCGCGTCAGCGCCAGCACGTCCTCGGCGGTCGCTTCATCCAGATTTCCGGTCGGCTCGTCCGCGAGCAGCAGCGAGGGTCTTGTCGCCAGCGCCCGGCCGATCGCGACCCGCTGCTGCTGGCCGCCGGACAATTGCTCGGGATAGCGCTTCAGGAGGGCGCCGAGCCCGAGCCGTTCGACCAGTTCACTGGACCAGGCTGCGTCGTGCCGGCCGGCGATCCGCGCCTGGAAGGCCAGATTGTCGGCGACCGACAGGCTCGGGATCAGGTTGTACTGCTGGAACACGAGGCCGATCCGGTCGCGCCGGAGGCTGGCGCGTCCCGCGTCGGACAGCTTGGTGACCTCGGTGTCTTCCAACCGGATCGAGCCGCTGTCGGCGGCATCGAGCCCCGCGATCAGGTGCAGCAGCGTGCTCTTGCCGCTGCCGGATTCGCCGGTCAGCGCGACGCGTTCGCCGGCCTTGAGGTCAAGGTCGACGCCGCGCAGCACGTGGACCGGTTCGGCGGCCGAGGAGAACGTCTTGGAGAGATTTCGGATGCTCAGCACGATGAATGGCGCCGGACGGAATTAACGGAAATGCTGCGTAGCACACCTGCCGCGGAAATGCCGGGGTTGCGTTGCCGTCGAAGCCGTTGTTAGCTCCAACAACGGCCAAATCAAAAAACTGCCAAAAAGACAGACGGGGAGAACGATGAGCGCTCAGGGAACGCCCATGGTGGCGGGCAAGACGACGACATCCAGGGAAACACCAAAGGGCGCCTGGACGGTCACCTTTCTGCTGTTTCTATTTATGCTGGTTAACTTCGCCGACAAGATCGTTGTCGGCCTCGCCGGCGTGCCGATCATGGCGGACCTGAAGCTCTCCCCGGAGCAGTTCGGCCTGCTCGGGTCTTCGTTCTTCTTCCTGTTCTCGATCTCGGCCATCGTGGTCGGCTTCATCGTCAACAAGGTGCCGACGCGCTGGGTGCTCCTGACGCTGGCGGTGGTCTGGGCGCTGGCGCAGTTTCCGATGGTCGGCACCGTCTCCTTCACCACGCTGCTGATCTGCCGCATCGTGCTGGGCGCCGGCGAAGGCCCGGCCTTCTCGGTCGCCGCGCACGCCATCTACAAATGGTTCCCCGACGAGAAGCGCACGCTGCCGACTGCGATCCTGTCGCAAGGCTCGGCTTTCGGCGTCATCCTGGCGGTGCCGGCGCTGAACTGGGTCATCGTCAATCACTCCTGGCACTACGCCTTCGGCGCGCTCGGCGTCGTCGGCCTGATCTGGGTCTGCGCCTGGCTCGCGCTCGGCAAGGAAGGCCCGCTGGAGGACACGCACACCCTTGCCGCCACCGAGACGAAAATTCCCTATCTTCAGCTTCTCACCTCGCGCACCTTCGTCGGCTGCGTCGCGGCGACCTTCGGGGCCTATTGGGCGCTGTCGCTGGGGCTGACCTGGTTCACGCCGTTCATCATCAAGGGCCTCGGCTTCTCGCAGAGCCAGGCCGGCTGGATTTCGACCCTGCCCTGGGTGTTCGGCGCCACCATCGTGATCCTGACGGGTTGGATCTCGCAACTGATGATGGCCCGCGGATCGACCACGCGCGTCGCCCGCGGCGTGCTCGGCTCGGTCCCGTTGATGGTCGGCGGCCTGATCCTGGCTGCGATGCCGTATGTTCAGGGCGCCGGCCTTCAGCTCGCCTTGCTCGTGGTCGGAACGGGCCTGTGCGGCGCGATCTACGTCGTCTGTCCGCCCATGCTCGGCGAATTCACGCCGTCGTCGCAGCGCGGCGCGATCCTGGCGATCTACGGCGCGCTCTACACGCTCTCGGGCATCATCGCGCCCGCCGTGATGGGCACCGTGATCCAGCGCGCCGGCAGCATGCTCGACGGCTACATGACCGGCTTCACCATCAACGCCGTGATCATGGTCGGCTCCGGCCTGCTCGGCCTGGCCCTGCTCTGGCCGAACAGCGAAAAGGCTCGGCTGACGCGCGCTGCCGCCTCGCAGGCAGCGGCGCTGAAAGGCGCGGTGTCGCCGACGTAAGGGGTGGCAGGCGTTCAAGGCCCGCCACAAACACCGCTGTCGTCCCGGCGAAGGCCGGGACCCATAACCACAGGGAGTGGATTGAGGCGAAGCTGATAACTCCGAGTCTTCGCAAAACAATTGCCGCGGCGTATGGGTCCCGGCCTTCGCCGGGACGACACCGAATGTGAGGCGCGGCCTTCGCGTCTCACATGCATCCTACCGCGCTAGTTCACCACCCCCTGCGCGCCACGAATCAACTTCCCCGGCCGGCGCCCCGTGGCCGCGCCATGCCGCCGCGTCACCACGCCCGACACGATGGTCGCTTCATAGCCGTCGACGTCCTGCAACAGCCGCCGCCCGCCGACCGGCAGATCGTAATGCACCTTCGGCGGATGCAGATGCAGGCGGTCATAGTCGATCACGTTGACGTCGGCCTTGTAGCCGGGCGCGATCAGCCCGCGATCGGTGAGGCCGACCGAGAGCGCGGTCTTGCGTGACTGTGCCGCGACCACGAACGGGATCGACAGCTTCTCGCCGCGCTTGCGGTCGCGTGTCCAGTGCGTCAGCAGATAGGTCGGGAAGCTCGCATCGCAGATGATGCCGCAATGCGCGCCGCCGTCGGACAGGCCCGGCACCGATTGCGGATCGATCAGCATCTCGCGCGTCGCATCGAGATTGCCGTCGGCATAGTTGAGGAACGGCACGTAGAGCATGCCGCGGCCTTCGTCCGACAGCATCGCGTCATAGGCGAGTTCCTCGGGCTTCCGGCCCTGCTTGCGCGCCCGCGGCCCCAGCGCGTTCTCCGGCGGCTGCTCGTAATCGGGAGGATCGCCGAGCAGGAACATCTTGTCGTAGTTGGGCCGGAAGAACAGCGGATCGTCGGTCGCGGTCGCCGTCTCGCTCAGGATCGCCTGACGGATCTCGCTCTGATGCAGCCGCGCCAGCCGCTCCTTCAGCGGCAGATGTGCGATCGCCTTGTAGCTCGGATGGGTCTGGAATGGGTTGCGCGACAGCTCGAGCCCTAGCAGCAGGCCGACCGGGCGCGCCGCGATCTGCGCGGTGATGGAGAGGCCGCGCTGTGCGGCGGCATTGATCTCGTCCAGCGTCTGGCGCCAGCGCTGCGGCGCCTTGTCGTTCTGCGTGATCGAGAACGAGATCGGGCATTTCGTCGTGTCGGCGACCCGCAGCATCATCGGCAGGTCTTCGTCGATGGTGGAGAGATCGAGCACGAATTGCAGCACGCTGCGGCCCTCGCGATGCATCGCACCCGCGATCGCGGTGAGCTCGTCTTCGCCGGCCTTCAAGGTCGGCGTGAAATCGCCGGTGGAGGTGCGGTGGTTGAGCGTGCGCGAGGTCGAGAAGCCGAGCGCGCCGGAGCGGACCGCTTCGCCCGCGAGCTTTGCCATCGCCGCATTGTCTTCCGGCGTGGACGGATCGCGGCGCGCGCCGCGCTCGCCCATGACATAGACGCGCAACGCCGCATGCGGCAGTTGCGCGCCGACGTCGATGTCGAAATCGCGCTTCGACAGCCAGCCCATGTAGTCCGGAAAGCTCTCCCAGGCCCAGGGAATGCCGGCGCTCAGCACCGGCTCGGGGATGTCCTCGACGCCTTCCATCAGCTGGATCAGGCGGGTGTGGTCGGCGGGCTTGCACGGCGCAAAGCCGACGCCGCAATTGCCCATGATCGCGGTGGTGACGCCGTTCTGCGAGGACGGCGTGATATCCTGGCTCCAGGTGACCTGCCCGTCATAATGGGTGTGGACGTCGACGAAGCCCGGCGTCACCAGTTTTCCGCGCGCGTCGATTTCTTCTTTGCCCTTGCCGGAGATCTTCCCGACCTCGCTGATCCTGCCGCCGGTGATGGCGACGTCGGCCTCGAACAGCTCGCCGCCGTTTCCATCCGCGACCGTGCCGCCGCGGATCACGAGATCAGGATTGGTCATGAGGTTTCTTCCCGTTTTGTTCTTGTTACACGCAGTTCTCTCTACTCGTCGTCCCGGACAAGCGTCAGCGCAGATACGGGACCCATAACCACAGGGAGTAGTTTGGCGAAGACTCGGAGTGACCAGTCTCGCGCGACAGATTCTCCCTGGGGTAATGGGTCCTGGCTTTCGCCAGGACGACAGTTGAACTTGTGGCTACGCCGCAGCCTGCCGCTTCCGCTCGGTGAACGGCGACAGCACCACCGTCGCCAGCATGAAGATCACGGAGGCGCCGAACACCCAGTGTGGCGCGCTCTGGTCCATGATCCAGCCGAACAAAAGCGGGCTGACGATGCCGCCGAGATTGAAGCCGGTGGAGACGATGCCGAAGGCGCGCCCCGCAGCGCCGGCGGGAGCGGCATTGCGCACCAGCATGTCGCGCGAGGGGGCGATCACGCCGGAGAGGAAGCCCGCCGCCGTCATCGTCGCGGTCAAAGCCCAGCCGGGCAATGTCACCAGTGCGATCAAGAGCACGATCGCCGCGTTTGCGGCAAAGCAGGCGGCGGCGACATAGCCGTGACGCTCGGTGTGGTCGGCGAGGAAGCCGCCTGCGAGCACGCCCGCGGCGCTGGCGCCGAGGAATGCGGTCAGCGCGATGTTGGCGATCGAATAAGAGGCGCCGTAGCCGCTCATCAGCGCCACCACGCCGAAATTGTTGATGCCGGCCACCGACAGGCTGAGCAGCATGAACAGCGCGGTCAGCGTGATCAGCGCCGGCGTGATGACGGCCTGCTTCGGCGCGCTCTCGTGACCGGGCTTTTTCTTGTGCGCGCCGGCCTCGGGAATGCTCATGGCGACCAGCAGCAGCGCCACCAGCACGCCGATCGCGCCCGACGCGATCAATGCGCCGACGCCACCCGATACGGTGACCAGCGCGGCGACGATCGCCGGCGTCACGGCGCCGCCGAGATAGCCGGCAAAGGTGTGGATCGAAAAGGCGCGGCCCATCCGCGCCTCGTCCATGTGCTCCGCCAGGATGGCGTAGTCGGCGGGATGATAGACGCTGTTGGCGAGCCCGAGCAGCACGGCGCAGGCGATCAGCGAGGCGTAGCTGAGGTGCAGGCCGAGCAGGATCAGCGCGCAGCCGCCGAGTGTCAGCCCGATCAGCAGGATCTTGCGCGCGCCGAAATGGTCGACGAGATAGCCGGTCGGCGCCTGCGTCAGGCCCGATACGACGGCAAGGGTCGTGAGCGCGAAGCCGAGCTCGACATAGCCGACGCCGAGCCTGTCCTTCAGGAACGGAAACAGCATCGGCAGAACCAGCAGATGGAAATGGCTGACCCAATGCGCGATCGAGATTCCCGTCAGCGTGCGCAGCGCGCTGTCCGCCTTGCCTTGCTGCGGTGCGGCGAGAACATCGACCATTGCAGTTCCGATTCACTCCCTGAAGGGAGCGCAAACTATCGGGCACAGCGGTTATTTGTCCATGAACGCAGGCGCATGGCAGGTAGTGCGGGTGGCGCCGCTGTCTCAATCATTACCCGATGATGCGATCGGGCACACTGCGCTCCCTCCGCCCTTGCGGGGGAGGGCGGGAGCCCAGCAAAAGGTCTATCCGTGGTCGATGCAAAGATCGTCGCGCTCTCGAAAGAGTGTGCCGTGTGGCACCCCTCTTCCTAACCCTCCCCCGCAAGGGGGGAGGGAACGCACCATTCGTGGAGCAGGCTTCAACTCACAACGGCTCGTCATCGGGACCGTACCGGTCACGCTTCGGTGTTGCGATGTCGCCGTCTTCGTAATCGTCGTCGTCGGTGTCGCGCGGCGGCGGCTTCTTCGCCTTGTCGTCCGCCGGCTTCTCGCTGGCGGTTTTGGGCGGCGCGCTCGGCTTGGCGGTCTTGTTGGCGATCTTGGCCATGGCTGTTCCCGGATGGTGATGCTGCATCCGATCCTAGTCCCAATATGTGGGCGGTTCCTGACTTATCTCAAGAATGGCGCGCCGGGGCGTCAGTGCACCACCGGTCCGCCCGCCTTCTTCCAGGCATCGATGCCGCCGGCGATATGGGCGGTATTGGCGAGGCCCGCCTCCTTCGCCGCAGCGACGGCCATCGCCGAGCGTTCGCCGAAGGCGCAGAAGAACACGATGCGGCGGCCGGTGGCGGCCGCGACCTCGCGCAGCATGCCGCCGGGCTTCAGGCTCTCCTCGACGGACGGATAGGGCGTGTGCAGGGCGCCCTCGAGCATGCCGTGTTTCATCCGCTCGTTGGTCTCGCGCAGATCGACCAGCAGGATATCAGGCCGGCCCAGGACGCGGATCGCCTCGCTGGCGGTCAGCGCGCGGCCCTCCTTTTCCAGCTCCTCCTGATGCAGGCCGACGCGCATGTTGGCGGGCACCGCCACGTCCATCATCTTCGGATTGGGCAGCTTCAGGTTCGCCATCAGCTCGATATATTCGTCGACCGAGCGCACCTGGAGCCGCGGATTGTAGCGCTTCTCCTCGCCGATGGTGGAGACGGTGTCGCCCTTGTAGTCATGCGCCGGGAACACCATCGTCTCGTCCGGCAGCTTGAGCAGGCGATTGAAGATCGAATCGTACTGCGCGCGCGAGGAGCCGTTCTGGAAATCGGTGCGGCCGGTGCCGCGGATCAGCAGCGTGTCGCCGGTGAAGACGCGGTCGCCCATCAGGTAGGAATAGGAATCGTCGGTGTGGCCGGGCGTGTACATCACGTCGAGCGACAGCCCCTCGATCGTCACCTTGTCGCCGTCGGCGACGCGCATCGCCACCACGTCGGCCTTGGTCTGGTCGCCCATCACGGTCATGCAATGGGTGCGGTCGCGCAGCTCGCCGAGGCCGGTGACGTGGTCGGCATGAAGGTGGGTATCGACCGCCTTGACCAGCTTGAGGTCGAGCTCGCGCAGCAATTGGCAATAGCGGTCGACCTTCTCCAGCACGGGATCGAGGATCAGCGCCTCGCCGCCGTGGCGGCTGGCAAGGACGTAGCTGTAGGTGCCCGAAACACTGTCGAAGAGCTGGCGGAAGATCATGGCAAGACCCGGCGTGGAACTGGCTTCCAAGATTCTACTATGTTCCGGGTTAGAAAGAGAAGCAATTCACTGTGTGAACAGGTAAATTTGGAAGATTTTTATTGCTTGCGAGGCGGGGATAAGCGCCACACACTCAGTGTCGTCCCGGCGAAGGCCGGGACCCATACCGCGAGATCCTTCGGGAGGGGCGGTGGGAGTACCGAACGACTGATCTTCGCCAAACACCTGCCTGGGAGTATGGGTCCCGGCCTGCGCCGGGACGACAGGGGAGTGTGACGCCCTGGCGACCCCCTACGGCCGCACCACCGTGTACCCATTCTCCGCCAGGAACAGGATCTGTCCGACCCCGACCTGCACCGGCGTCGCGGCGAGGATGAACTCCGGCCGCTTGCCTGTCTCCCGCTCGACCGTGTCGACGGTGTTGAGGCAGATGTCGAAGCGCACGCCTTGCGCGATCAGGCTCTCGACCTGCTTACGGCGCTCGCTGTTTGACAGCAGCAGGTCGATGCCGGGTCCGAATGCCACCACCTCGATCGCGACCTTGTCGGGGGCGTAGGCCTTCAGGAGATTGTTGGCGACGCTGAGCACCAGCGCCTGCTTCCTGGCGTCGCCGTCGGAGAGCTGCAGCACGATCTTGTGCTCGGCGAACGGCTTGTCCTGAAGCGGCACCTGCTGCGCAAAAGCCGGCGGCATCGCGGCCAAGGCGAGCAGCGCCAGCATCATCGCGCGAAACATTTGCGAGCGCGTCATCCCTGTCCCGCAATGCCCGGATTGTTCTCGACGCCCTTCAGCGTGACGCCGGAGCCGAGCCGCTCCGAAAGCATCCGGCCCGAGCGCAGATATTTGGCCACCACGTCCCACACCGGTGCGCCCTGCTGGCCGTTGACCGAGGCCCAGCCCGCGACCTTGTAGCGGTGGTTGGCGCTGATCGCCTTGCCGTTGTTGAGCTTCAGCTCAGAGATGCGGCCGCCGATCGCACCCGCCGGCGTGCAGGTGTAGCTGAGGCCGCCGGCGCGCACCATGTCGCCGCCCTGCTGGTAATAGGGATCGGCGTTGAAGAGATTGTCGCAGATGTCCTCCAGCACGTCCTTGATCTGGGCGCCGGTCATTTCCTGCACATAGGTCTCGGGATAGCTGATCGCGGTTTCCGCGAGCACGTCCTCCATGGTCAGCGCCTGGCCGGACAGCGCGGTGACGCCCCAGCGGAAGCCCGGCGACAGCGCGATCTCGGCGTCGAGCTCGCTGCGCAACGCGGTGCAGATCAGCTCGTCGACCGGGCCGGAGAAATTGCCGCGGCGATAGAGCAGGCGGTCGAGCGTTGCGATCTTCTCCGACCAGTCGGCCACGTGCGGCGCGCGAACCCGGCCGATCAGCTCGGCCATCGCCGGATCAGGCTTCAGCAGCTCGGAATAGACCGGCAGCAGGTGATATTTGACGCCACTGACCTTGCCCTTGTCGAGCGCGAGATCGAGCACGCCCAGAAATTTCCCGTTGGAGCCGGCATTGGTGACGAGTGTCGTGCCGCCGGCGTTCGTCACGGGAATCGGCTGCGGCACGGCGTCGTGGGTGTGGCCGCCGAGGATGACGTCGATGCCGGTGACGCGGCTCGCGAGCTTGAGGTCGACGTCCATGCCGTTGTGCGACAGCAGGATGACGGCATCGACCTTCTCGGCGGTGCGCAAGGCATCGACATGCTTCTGGAGCTCTTCCTCGCGGATGCCGAAGGTCCAGTCCGGCGTGAACCGCTTTGGATGCGCGATCGGCACGTAAGGGAAGGCCTGGCCGACGATCGCGATGCGATGACCGCCGAGCTCCTTGATCACGGAGGGCTTGAAGACGCGCCCCGTCGCCTTGTCGAAGGCGCGGGCGTCGTTGAACGCGGCTTCCTCGGTCAGAAACACGTTCTGCGCCAGGAACTCGCCCTTGAAGCGCTCGAGATTGTCGCGCAGCGCCTGCTCGCCATAGGTGAATTCCCAATGCCCGGTCATCGCCTCGATGCCGAGCAGATTGGCGACCTCGACCATGTCGCGGCCCTGCATGACGTTGGCAAGCCCCGTGCCCTGCCAGAGATCGCCGCCGTCGACGAGCAGCGAATCTCTTTCGCCGACATCGCCGCGCAAGCGATCGACCAGCGTCTTCAGATGGGCAAAGCCACCGAGCTTGCCGAAGCGCGCCGCAGACTTCTCGAACTCGAAGCAGGTGAAGGCATAGGCATCGGCGCTGTCGGGCCGGATTCCGAACCGCTCGAGAAAGGCGCGGCCGACCAGATGCGGCGGCCGTCCCGCCATCTCCCCGATTCCGATATTGACGCTGGGCTCGCGGAAATAGACCGGGTTGAGCTGCGCATGCGTGTCGGTGATGTGCAGGATCCGGGCATGGCCGAAACGTTCGAGGTCGTAAATGCTCGCCGCTTCAGTGCCGCGCGCAAGCCGCGGCAGGCCGAGCGATGCTGCGGCAACGCCTGCACTCTTCAGGAAATCACGGCGGCGGATCGCCATCCAGAATCCTCCGCGCCTCATCGGCAGTTCAACTGAGGTCCAGTCTAGCGGATTTCCATCGCCTTCCAGGCCTCTTTTTCGGACGTGGCCTGGAAGATCGACGCCTTCGCCAGCGCCTCGGCCTCCTTGGCTGCGGCCAGGGCGCGGTCGAAATCGCCGCCATCGGCTGCCTTCTTCGCCGCCGCCAGCGTCGAGACGGTCACGGTCCACTGATTGCGCATGCCGGCTGCCTCCTTGGAGGCGGCTTCGGCGGCGGCATAGGCCGCCTTGTAATCCGCCTCATTCGCCGCGCGCGCCGTTGGCGCGAGGCTAAGGGCGAGCAGCATGGCGAGAGGAAGTGACCGCTTCATGGCCGCGCTCCCGGTCCTGATATCGGCAGTCCGTTGGCGACGTAGGACAGGAAATATTCGACGTCGCGATATTCATCTGCCTGCGGCTCCAGCGGAACCGCCCGGGTCTGGCTGTTGCAGGTGACGAAGCGGCGGCTGGTCGTGCCCATGCCGCTCCATTCGGAGCGGTAGATCGGCATCGCGTTCAAAATGCCGAGCGCCGGCGCCAGGATCTCGGCGCGGATGCGCTCGCCCGGGTTCTGCACATGGCAGCTCGCGCAGGAGAAATTCATCTGGCCGCGCCGCGTGTAGAAATAGCGCTTGCCGTTCTCGAACGCGGCGAGCGCGCGGGGATCATCGGGAATCTTGATGTCCATCAGCTTGCCGCGCGAGGTGAAGGCCATATAGGCGGTCAGCGAGGCCATCTCGTCCTTGACGTAGGAATAGGGCGCCTCGCCGTTGGCCTCGCGGCAGCGGTTGAGCGCGAGCTCCAGCGTGACGACCTTGCCCTCCTTCTCATCGAAGTAGGGATAGTTCTGGCGGATGCCGATGCCGCCATTCGGGAAGCAGTCGGCATAGGTCTTGCCGTTCTTGAACGGGGTGGCGAACATCTCCTTGCCGGCGTCGAGCGCGAACTCGTAGGGCGGGAATTCCTCCTTCTCCTGCCACTGCCGCTTCATGTCCTCGTTCATGGAATAAGGGCCGTTGACGAAATCCTCGTGCTTCACGGTCGGAAACTTCTGGAAGAAGAAGTTCTGGAACGCTTTTGCGTCGGCAACTGGATCGGCCTTGTCGGCCGCGATCACGCGCGGCGAGGTGAGGGCGACCGCGACGAGCGCGGCGCTGAGCGAACCAAGCAGGAGGGCGGAGCAGGCCTTCATCACGCGATCTTCGCGGTGGTCGTATCCGACCCGCCCTTGTTGTCGGTCCAGGAGATCTTGATGTCGTCGCCCTTCTTGGCGCCCTTGAAGCTGAACTTCACATAGGGGTCCTTGGAGATGGCGGTGCCCCAATCGGCGACGAAGACGTCCTTGCCGTTACATTCGAACTTCAGCTGCTGGATGAAATGCGCGGGGATCACCTCGCCCTTGGCGTCCTTGACCAGGCCGGTGTCCATGGGGTGCTGGATCAGCGCCTGCACCTCGGTGATGTCGCCGTTTGCGGTCGCGCGCACGCGAATGCTGGATGCCATGTCGATCTCCTTAGCCGCCGCAGCCGCCGACGGTGACTTTGACTTCCTTGGTCGCGCTGTAGAGCTTGCCGTCGGCTTCCACGATCGCGGTCACGTTGGTGGTCTTCGCCATCTTCAGCCGGTTGGCGACAGCAGGGATCGTGCCGTCGGGAATCTTGTAGGACGCGGCGAGCGCGTTCGGGTTCTCGGCCACGAAGAACGAGATCGAGGTCACCTTCTCCAGCGTCGTCGTCACCGAGATCGGAACCACGCCGCCATTCTCGGCGATCTCCGGCGCATCCAGCTTGACCTTGTCGGAGGGCTCGGCGGTCTTGCCGTAGAGCGCCTTGATCGCGTCCGCTTCGTTCTTCAGCTTGAACGCTTCTTCCGGATATTTGTCGTTGGCCGCGGCGTACGCGGGCGCCACGCCGAACGGCAGATTGCCGAGGCCGAGCAGCGCGACGGAGGCTGCGCCCTGAAGGATCAGGCGCCGCGTCGCAAGGGGGCCGGTGGTCGTGGTCATCTGAGCTCTCCTGGCGTGCCTGAAGTCACAGGGTTTGCAGGAAATCAACGATTGCGCTGATCTCCTGGTCGGTCAAAATCCGGTTCCGGCCGAACGGCGGCATCATGGTC
This sequence comes from Bradyrhizobium sp. YCK136, assembly GCF_044570075.1. Classification (NCBI taxonomy): domain Bacteria; kingdom Pseudomonadati; phylum Pseudomonadota; class Alphaproteobacteria; order Hyphomicrobiales; family Nitrobacteraceae; genus Bradyrhizobium; species Bradyrhizobium sp. YCK136. The sequence continues at coordinate 9,376,575 of NZ_CP172424.1, read as the reverse complement.
TGCGGATTGCGTTTGGTCTCGTCGAAGATGATCGCGGCCAGCTCGTTGCGATCAGGGTATTTCGCCTTGAGGTCCTTCAGCTCCGGGCCGATCGTTCCCGGCAGGTCGCCGCCCTTGATGACGTGACAGGTCAGGCAATTGCCCTTGCCACGGTCGAAGGCGAGCTTCTGGCCCTCGGCCACGGCGGATTGCGCCCGCGCCGGGCTGGCGAGGCCGGCGGCGAAGGCCAGCAAAAGGAGCAGGGCAGGCATCCGGGAAAAGGCGGTCAAGGCGTCATTCCGAGGCGTTATGGCGATGCACTCGATCGCGGAAATAGCAGCGTTCCAAAGCACAAAGGGCATCACCTGACAATCAGGACTATGCACGCGGCAAAATGGAGTTAATATCTTCCGCATTGCAACTAAAGAGATTATTTGTTCGGCCGATTTGGCCGCGAGAGTAAGGTCCGTGAGCGCGGGCCGGCTGTTTCGAGGGCGTTTGGGCGCTCCTGCTGTTTTCATCGTGTTCTCGTTTTTTCAAGGGGACGTCACTTGGCTGAATATGTCGTCGAATTTGGCAGGGACGGCGGACGGGTCGAGCCCGATGGGCGGCTCGATGCACCGGCATTCCATCGCAATCACGAGCCGCTCCGGGCGGCTCTGGAAAAGCACCTTGCCGGCTGTTCCGGAAACGTTGTCGAGGTCGGCAGCGGAACCGGCCAGCACGTGGTCTATTTCGCCCGCCATACGCCCGACCTGGTCTGGTGGCCGAGCGACCTCAACCAGCGGCACGTGAAGAGCATCGAGGCCTGGCGCGTCCATTCGGGCCTGCCAAACATCCGCTCGCCGTTGCGGATCGATCTCTCCGATCCCGGCTGGTGTCCGGAAATGCGAAGCGGGCAGGGGCCGACGAACCTCGCCGCCGTGTTCTGCGCCAACGTCATCCATATCGCGCCATGGACCGTGGCCGAAGGCCTGTTCGCCGGCGCCGGTCGCTATTTGCGGGCCGACGGCAAGCTGTTCCTCTACGGCCCGTTCAAGCGCGACGGCAAGCATACCGCGCTCAGCAACGCCGTGTTCGACACCTCATTGCGCGAAGGCAATCCCGACTGGGGCGTGCGCGACATCGGCGATGTCGAGACGCTCGCGCGAGGCGCCGGCCTTGGTCTCGTCGATACGATCGAGATGCCGGCGAACAATCTGACGCTGGTGTTTGCGCGGGGGTGAGTCACTGCTGATCTGGGTGCACGCCGCGAAGGCGGTGCGCTCCCTCCCCCCTTGCGGGGGAGGGCGGGGGAGAGGGGTGGCCCGGGAAAAGGTCTATCCGTCTGCGACTGTACGGCGCGCGCAAATCGAGAGAGTCCCCGTGTGATACCCCTCTCCCTGCCCCTTCCCCGCAAGGGGGGAGGGAATGAGAGAGTGGTGCCCGCCTCACGTCGTGATGGTGAGAGTTCGAAGAGGCAGCGCAATCACGCCTCCCCATCCTTCCACCCGATCTTGTCCCTGAGGAATCGAAAGCCGAGCACCTCAAAACCGGCGCGCTCCTTGTTGTCCTTGCCGTAGCCGTGACCGCCGGCTGCCGGCTCGTAGAACCAGGCCTCATAGCCCATCGCCTGGAGCTTTGCCGCCATCTTGCGGGCGTGGCCGGGATGGACGCGGTCGTCGCGCCGCGTGGTGGCGATCAGGATCGGCGGATAGGCCTGGCCGGGCTTTGCGTTGTGATAGGCGGAGTAGGTCTTCAGCCACTCCCATTCGTCGGGCTTGTCGGGGTCGCCATATTCCGCGATCCAGCTCGCGCCCGCGAGCAGCTTGGTGTAGCGGCGCATGTCGATCAGCGGGATGGTGCAGAACAGCGCGCCGAAGCGTTCGGGGTAGCGCACCAGCATGTTGGTGATGAGGATGCCGCCGTTCGATCCGCCCTGCGCTGCGATGCGCTTCGCGCTCGTCACGCCGCGGCGGACGAGATCGGCGGCAACGGCGGCGAAATCGTCATGCGACAGCTTCTTGCCGGCGAGCCGGCCGGCATCGTGCCAGCGCGTGCCGAATTCGCCGCCGCCGCGCAAATTCGCCTGCACCGTCGTGCCGCCGCGCTCCAGCCACAGCTTGCCGAGCGAGGCGTTGTAATACGGCTTCACCGCGACGGCGAAGCCGCCATAGGCGCTCATATAGACCGGCGCATCGCCGGTCTCCTTGGCAGGACCGGTCTGCACATAGGGAATGCGCTCGCCGTCGATCGAGATCGCCTCGTGTTGCGTCACCACGAGGCCGTCGGCGGTGAACGTCTTCGGCGCCTGCTTCAGCACGGTCGGGCTTGCGACGCCGCGCTCCAACAGCAGCAGCGAGGGCGGCGTGAGCGGATCCTGCACGTTGGCGAGCAGGTCGCCATTGCTCTCGGAGGGATGACGGTCGAGCGGCCAGATATCGACGACGCCGATCTGCGGGAGGCCGGGAAGCGTCGCGCGGCTCCAGCCCGCGGCGGACGGCGTGCAGATCTCGAATTGCGGCTTGAGCTCGTCGAGGATCGACAGCACCAGCTTGCTGCCCGCCCAGAACAGGCCCTGCAATGCGCGCCGCGGGCCGGGCTCGAACAGGACCGCGAAATCGCGGCTGCCGGCGAGGAACGCCGAGAGCGAGATGCCGAGCACGGTGTCGGTGGCAAAGGTTCGGCCTCCGGCCGACCAGTCCTTGCGCAGCTTCATCGCGAACCAGTCGCCATGCGCCTGCATCCAGACGCCGGTCGGCAGGTCGAGCTTCGTCGTCGCACCGGTCGCATCGCGCAGCCAGATCGCGTGATTGAAGAAGTCGATCTGATCGACGATCCAGACCCGCGGCACCGATCCGGTGTCGTCGGCCATGCCGGAGACCGCCATGTGATCGGCGGTGGTCTCGATGATCACCTGCGCCTGATCGGCAGGCTGGCCACGCCGCCACAGGCGAACGGTCCGCGCATATCCGGAGCTCGTCGCCATGCCCTCGCCATGCGCGCTCGACAGCAGCAGCGTGTCCTGATCGAGCCAGTCAACGCCGCCCTTGGCTTCCGGCAGCGTAAAGCCGTCCGCCACGAAGCTCTTCGTGTCGAGGTCGAATTCCCGCAAGGTGACGGCGTCGCTGCCGCCGCGCGACAGGCTCAGAATCGCCCGCGAGCTTGCCGGCATCGTGACGATCGAGCTCAGCAGCCAATCCTCGCCCTCCTTTGCCGCGAGCTGGTCGATGTCCAGCACGATCTCCCACGCCGGGCTTGCTTTGCGAAACTCCGCCAGATTGGTTCGCCGCCACAGGCCGCGCGGGTTGGTGGCGTCCTTCCAGAGGTTGTGCAGATCGCTGCCGCGCCGGCTGACATAGGGGATGTTGTCGGGACGATCGTAGATCGCCGCGAGGATATCGCGGTCGCGCGCGAAGGCCGCTCCGCCGAATGCGTCGAGCGTCAGGCTGTTCTGCCGCTCCACGAAATCGAGCGCGTGCTTGCCTTCGATCTCCTCCAGCCAGAGCCAGGGATCGTCGTCGGGAGCGCTGAGCGTAGGCCTGTCGTCGACCGTCATGAACGAAACTCCCAAAAGTCGCGGCGGATAGGATTTGATCGAGCGCAAGCCGTCAAGAGCGCAGCCCGCTATCATCTGCCCGATTGCGTCAGAGGCATGGCCTGCGCCCGTTTGCGCCGGTTGCCCGCCCTCCCGCGCCGCTCCATAGTGCCGGGAATCAACAAAGCCCTTGTGAGCCCGTTGGGGCGGAAATGCCGATGCTTGACGTGACTTCAGCCAATCAGATCGCCGCCGACGCCCGCGTGCGTGCCAATGTGGTGCGCCTTGCTGCCGCGCAGGCGCTGACCGGCGCCAACTCGGCTGTGATCTTCGCCACCGGCGCGATCGTCGGCGCCAAGCTCGCGCCCGACATGTCGTTCGCGACCGTGCCGATCTCGATGTATGTGGTGGGCCTTGCTGCCGGCACGCTGCCGACCGGCGCGATCTCGCGCCGTTTCGGCCGCCGCGCCGCCTTCGTCATCGGTACCGGTCTGGGCGCGCTCACCGGCCTGCTCGGCTCGTTCGCCATCCTGCACGGCTCGTTCGCGCTGTTCTGCATCGCGACCTTTCTCGGTGGTCTCTATGGCTCGGTGGCGCAGTCCTATCGCTTCGCCGCCGCCGATGGCGCCAGCGCGGTCTACCGGCCCAAGGCGGTGTCCTGGGTGATGGCGGGCGGCGTGTTCGCCGGCGTGCTCGGTCCGCAGCTCGTGCAGTGGACCATGGATGTCTGGCAGCCCTATCTGTTCGCCTTCAGCTTCCTGGTGCAGGCTGCGGTGGCGCTGGTCGCCATGGGCATCGTCGCCGGCGTCGACATGCCGAAGCCGGCGCCGGCCGATCTGCATGGCGGCCGGCCGCTGCTCACGATCGTGACCCAGCCGCGCTTCATCGCGGCGGCGCTGTGCGGCGTCATCTCCTATCCCATGATGAATCTGGTGATGACCTCGGCGCCGCTCGCCATGAAGCTGTGCGGCCTCAGCGTTTCCGATTCCAATTTCGGCATTCAATGGCACATCGTCGCCATGTACGGGCCGAGCTTCTTCACCGGCGCGCTGATCGCGCGCTTCGGCGCACCGAAGATCGTCGCCGCCGGCCTGCTGCTCGAGGCCGGCGCGGCCACCATCGGTCTCTCCGGCCTCACGGCGATGCATTTCTGGGCCACGCTGATCGTGCTCGGCGTGGGGTGGAATTTCTCCTTCATCGGCGCCTCCGCCCTGGTCTTGGAGACGCACCGGCCGCAGGAGCGCAACAAGGTGCAGGCCTTCAACGATTTCCTGGTGTTCGGCATGATGGCGATCGGCTCGTTCTCGTCAGGGCAATTGCTCGCCAATTACGGCTGGTCCGCGGTGAACATGGTGGTGTTCCCGCCGGTCGTGCTGGGGCTTGCCGTGCTCTCGCTCGTCTCCTGGGCGCGCCGCCGCAAGGCGCGGCTGGACGCCGCCATGGGCGAGTTCCCGGACGCGGTCTGATGGCGGGAGGCTGTCAGCAACGTTGATACTTCGATCCAGGTCGAAGTGATTTTTGGGAGCCGCGTTGTTACATGATGCTCGTCATGAACAGGCTCGTCAGGCCAGCAACGTCCTTCATTTTCTGCCGTCATTCCGGGGCACCCGAAGGGTGAACCCGGAATCTCGAGATTCCGGGTTCGATGCTTTGCATCGCCCCGGAATGACGGCGAGGAGCAAAGAAATGCTCGACAATCCCCGCCACGCAGCTCCGATCGACGAATCCTCCCTCCGCTATGAAGGCTGGCGCATCGTCGCGGCTTGCTTCCTGCTCGCGACCTTCGGCTGGGGGCTCGGCTTTTATGGCCAGAGCGTCTATGTCGCCGAGCTCCAGCGCGCGCGGGGCTGGCCGGCCTCGCTGATCTCCGCGGGGACGACGTTCTTCTATCTGTTCGGTGCGCTGCTCGTCGTCTTCGTCGGCGAGGCCGTCCGAAAATACGGCCCGCGCCTCTGCCTGATCGCGGGCACGCTGGCGATGGCCGCCGCGGCGGTCGCGATCGGCGCGGTGCGCGAGCCCTGGCAGCTTTATCTCGCCGACGCCGTGCTCGCCTTCGGCTGGGCCGGCACCAGTCTCGCCATGATCACCAACACGATCAGCCTATGGTTCGACCACAAGCGCGGCATGGCGATCAGCCTCGCGCTGAACGGCGCCAGCTTCGGCGGCATTGTCGGCGTGCCGCTGCTGGTGACCATGATCAGCCATGTTGGATTCGCGACGGCGATGTACGCCACCGCAGGCGCCATGCTGGTGCTGCTCGTGCCGGTGATCCTGCTCGCCGTCGGCCGGCCGCCCGAGCACCATGGCTGGCATGCGGCAGCGAAGGCAAAGCCGCAATCGTCGGCGCAAATCCGCGCGCACGCGCTGCGCGACGTCGGCTTCCTCACGGTGACGATTGCCTTCGCGCTGGTGCTGTTCGCGCAAGTCGGCTTCATCGTGCACCTGATCTCGTTCCTCGACCCGGTGATCGGCCGCGAGCGCGCCGCGGTAGCCGTCGCCGTGCTGACGGCAATGGCGGTGGTCGGCCGCGTGCTGTTCTCGATGGTGATCGACCGGCTCAACCAGCGCCTCGCCTCGGCGCTGTCGTTCCTGAGCCAGGCCGCGGCGTTGTGCGTCGTCATCAACCTGCACAACGACTACGTGCTGATTGCGGCTTGCGCCATGTTCGGCTTCTCGGTCGGCAACCTCATCACGCTGCCCTCGCTGATCGTGCAGCAGGAGTTCGATTCCGCCTCGTTCGGCGTGTTGATCAGCCTGAACACCGCGATCAACCAGGTGACCTACGCGTTCGGCCCCGGCGTGGTCGGCTTCCTGCGCGACTTCTCCGGCGGCTATGCGCTGCCGTTCTATCTGTGTGTCGCGCTGGAGGTGGCGGCGGCGGCGCTGATCATGGTGCGGGGGAGGCCGCGGACGAAGCTCTCGTAGGGTGGGCAAAGGCGCGTAGCGCCGTGCCCACCGCCCGACTCTCCAATCGTGTCGAAAGAATTGGTGGGCACGCTTCGCTTTGCCCACCCTACGACATCACGCCTCCCGCTGCCGCAGCAACGCCTCCACATCCAGCCGCTTCGTAATCATCGCAAGCTTGCCATCCGGTCCGAACGGCCATTGCTCCCTCGGCCGATCCCAATACAGCTCGACGCCGTTCTGGTCGGGATCGCGCAGGTAAAGCGCCTCGCTGACGCCGTGGTCGCTCGCGCCGTCGAGCGCAATGCCGGCCGAAAGCACCCGGTGCAGCGCATCCGCCAGCGCGGGGCGCGTCGGGTAGAGGATCGCGGTATGAAACAGGCCGGTGGTGCCCGGCGGCGGCGGCGAGCCGCCCTTGCTCTCCCAGGTATTGAGCCCGATGTGGTGATGATAGCCGCCGGCCGAGATGAAGGCCGCGCCCGAGCCCATGCGCTGCATCAATTCGAAGCCGAGCGCGCCGCAATAGAAGCCGAGCGCGCGATCGAGATCGGCGACCTTGAGATGAACGTGGCCGATCCGGGTGCCGGCATGGACGGCTGGGTTCTGCGACATGGCAATGCTCCGTTGATCAACCCCACATAGGCCGCGCCCCGGGACAGTGCCACTGGCCTATCCCGAAACCCAGCGTTTCCGGATGGGAAACTAAGAGAGCTCCGGCTCCTCGCCCTCGGGCAGCCCGAACTCGAACGTGTTCAGCGTCATCGACACCATTGTGTAGTAGCCGCACAGCCCGATCACCTCGACCACGCCGCGTTCGCCGAGCAACTTCACCGCCTCATCATAGAGGCCCTTCTCGACGCCGCGGCCCTCATGCAGCGACTTCGCGACGTCGTAGATCATCCTGGCCTTGGGATCGTCGAACTCAGGCGTGCGGCGGTCGCGGATCGCGTCGATGATTTTTGGATCCATGCCGCCTGCAAGCGCGAGGCGCTTGTGCGAGTACCATTCGTAATGCGCGGTCCAGTGCCGCGCCGTCACCAGGATCGCGATCTCCGAAAGCTTGGCGGGGAAAATCGTATCGAAGCGCAGCACTTCGCCGAGCCGTGTCGCGTGACGGGCCATCTCCGGGCTGTTGAGCCAGGCCATCATCGGTGCCGGCGGCTTGCCGCGCTTGCCGGCAATCGACTCGTCATAGGTCTGCCGCTGGCTCTCGTTCATTTCGCCAGGCGAAAGAAGTGTCAGGCGCATTCTCGTTTCCTCTTTGTTTTCAAGCACCGTCGTGGTCGCGACTATAGCCGAATGCGCCTGCGGAAGTGGTTGAATTCCACGGTGCGATGGCCCAGAGTCGCGCCCAACAAGTCGATTTTGATTGATGGAAACGACCAATGACTGACTCTAAAACCAGCGATTCTGAAACGGCCGATCTCGAAACATTCCGCAACGAGACGCGCGCCTGGCTTGAAGCCAACTGCCCGCCGGAAATGCGCAAGCCCGCAACGTCGGACGCCGACGTGTTCTGGGGCGGGCGCAACGCAAAATTCTCGTCCGAGCCGCAGCGCATCTGGTTCGAACGCATGCGCGACAAGGGCTGGACCGTGCCGGATTGGCCGAAGGAATATGGCGGCGGCGGATTGAGCGCTGCCGAGCACAAGGTGCTGCGCGCAGAGATGGCCAAGATGGGCGCGCGGCCGCCGCTGTCGAGCTTCGGCATCTGGATGCTCGGGCCGGCGCTGCTGAAATACGGCAACGAGGCGCAGAAGAAGGAGCACCTGCCAAAGATCGCGGCGGGCCTGATCCGCTGGTGCCAGGGCTATTCCGAGCCGAACGCCGGCTCCGATCTCGCTTCGCTCCAGACCCGCGCCGAGAGCGACGGCGATGATTTCGTCATCACCGGCTCGAAGATCTGGACCTCCTACGCCAACTATGCCGACTGGATCTTCTGCCTCGTCCGCACCGATCCGGCCGCTAAGAAGCACGACGGCATCAGCTTCATCCTGTTCGACATGACCTCGAAGGGCGTGACGACCAAGCCGATCCTCCTGATCTCCGGCTACTCGCCGTTCTGCGAGACCTTCTTCGACGGCGTCCGCGTGCCGAAATCGCATGTGGTCGGCACCGTCAACCGCGGCTGGGACGTCGCGAAGTATCTGCTCCAGCACGAGCGCGCGATGATCTCGGGCATGGGCGAGCGCGGCGTCGGCCGTCCGCTCGGCCAGATCGCAGCCGATTCCGTCGGCAGCGATGCGCAAGGTCGCCTCGACGATGCGATGCTGCGCGGCAAGATCGCGAGCTTCGATGTCGATGAAGCCGCGCTAGCCGCCTGCGCCGAGCGTGCCGTCGATCTCGCCAAGGCGGGGCAGGCGCATCCGGCGTTCTCCTCCGCGATGAAATATTACGGCACCGAGCTCAACAAGCGCCGCTACGAGATCCTGATGTCGGCCGGCGGCGTCGATGCGCTGGAATGGGAGAGCGAGCGCTCCAAGCAGGGCGCCCGTCCGCGCGCCTGGCTGCGCACCAAGGCCAACTCGATCGAGGGCGGCACGTCCGAAGTGATGCTCGGCATCGTCGCCAAGCGCATCCTCGATCTGCCGGGGGCCTAACTCCGCCGTCGTTCCGGGGCGGTCCGCAGGACCGAACCCGGAACCTCGAGATTCCGGGTTCGCGTCTTCGACGCGCCCCGGAATGACACCAACAGATTTACAAAGACGCTAGAGACTGAAGCCATGGCCCTCGTCCTCACCGAAGAACAATCGATGCTCCGTGACTCTGCGCGCGGGCTGATCAGCGACAAGGCGCCGGTGTCGCACCTGCGCCACTTGCGCGACTCCAGGGATCCGACCGGCTTCTCCAAGGAGTTCTGGCATTCCTTCGCCGAGATGGGCTTTGCCGGCCTGCTCGTGCCGGAAGAGTTCGGCGGCTCCGGCCTCGGCTTCGTCGAGGCCGGCGTCGTGATGGAGGAGATCGGCCGCACCTTGATGCCGTCGCCCTTCCTCGCCACCAGCGTGGTCGCAGCCTCGGCGTTGAACCGCGGCGGCAATGCCGCGCAGAAGTCGGAATATTTGCCGAAGATTTCCAACGGCTCGCTGCTGGCGACGCTCGCGATCGACGAGGGCGCCAAGCATCGCCCGCTCCGGACCAGCCTCCAGGCCGTGCGCGCCGGCAACGGCTTCAAGCTCTCCGGTGCCAAGGCCCTGGTCGTCGACGGTCACGTCGCCGATCTCCTGATCGTCGCCGCACGCACCGCGGGCTCCGCCGGTGAGCGCGACGGCCTGACGCTGTTCCTGGTCAACCCCAAAGCCAAGGGCGTCGCGATCGAGCGCACCATCATGGTCGATGCGCACAACGCTGCGCGGATCGAGCTTGCCAATGTCGAGGTCAATGCCGACAGCGTGCTCGGCGAGGTCGATCAGGCTGCCGGTCTGCTCGACGGCGTGCTCGATATCGGCCGCGGCGCGGTGGCCGCCGAAATGGTGGGCCTCAGCGACGAAGTGTTCAATCGCACCGTCGAGTACCTGAAGAGTCGCAAGCAGTTCGGCAAGCTGATCGGCGAATTCCAGGCGCTGCAGCATCGCGCCGCCGAGCTCTATGTCGACATCGAGATCACCCGCGCCGCGGTGATGAAGGCGCTCCAGGCGCTGGATGCTGACGTCGCCAAAGCCACGTCAGCCGTCGCGGTCGCAAAAGCCCGCGCCGGCACCACCGCCACGCGCGCGGTCCAGGAAGGCGTGCAGATGCATGGCGGCATGGGCATGACCGACCAGTTCGACATCGGCTTCTTCATGAAGCGCGCACGGGTGTGCGAGGAGCTATTCGGGGATGCGAATTACCACACCGAGCAGTTGGCAAGGGCGCGGGGATATTGAGGCGGGTGGACGTGAGGCGCAGGACGCCGCCTCACAATCAGTGTCGTCGCCCGGCTTGACCGGGCGACCCAGTACGCCGCGGCGTCTCGATCAACAACAACTGGCTCTGGAATACTGGATCGCCCGCCTTCGCGGGCGATGACGGTTGAGAGTGTGGAAAGCTCGTGCCTCATCTAGTCATTGCGAGCGCAGCGAAGCAATCCAGACTGTCACCGCAGCGGGATTCTGGATTGCTTCGTCGCTGCGCTCCTCGCAATGACGGCGGAGGAACCGCCGTTACCGCATCGGCGGCGCGTACTGCACGCCGCCGGCGTTCCACAGCTGGTTCATGCCGCGCGGAATCTTCAGCTTCGACTTCTCGCCGATATTGCGCTCGTACATCTCGCCGTAATTGCCGACATTGCGGATGATGCGGACGACCCAGTCCTTGGTGAGGCCGAGCTGCTCGCCGTAATTGCCTTCGGTGCCGACGAGGCGCATCACTTCCGGCTTCTTCGACTTCAGCGCCTCGTCGATGTTCTCGGAGGAGACGCCAAGTTCTTCGGCGTTGATCATCGCGTACAGCGTCCACTTCACGATCATCATCCAGTCGTCGTCGCGCTGGCGCACCACGGGGGCGAGCGGCTCCTTGGAGATCATGTCCGGCAGGATCATGTGATCGCCGGGCTTCGACAGGTTCAGCCGCAGCGCGTAGAGCTGCGAGACGTCGGCGGAGAGCGTATCGCACTTGCCGGTGTCGTAGGCCTTCACCACGTCGTCCAGCTTGTCGAACTTCACCTCTTCGTACTTCATGTTGTTGGCGCGGAAGTAGTCGGAGACGTTGAGCGCCGTCGTGGTCCCGGTCTGCACGCAGACCTTGCTGCCGGTCAGGTCCAGCGACGTCTCCTTGTTGCGCGAACGCGGCAGCATGAAGCCCGCGCCGTCGTAATAGGCGACCGCCGGGAAATAGAGGTCGTAGTCGAGCTCGCGCGCCATGCTCCAGGTCGAGTTGCGCGAGAGGATGTCCACCTTCCGGCTCTGCAATTCCTTGAAGCGCTCGCTGGCGTCGAGCGCGACGAACTTCGCCTTGGCCGGATCGTTGAAGATCGCCGCCGCCACCGCGCGGCAGAAATCGACGTCGAAGCCGGTCCAGTTGCCCTTGTCGTCGGGGATCGAGAAGCCCGGCAGGCCCTTGTTGACGCCGCACAGCACTTCGCCACGGCGAACCGTACGCTTCAGGGTACGGGTGTCGTAGAACTCGTAGATGACGGCGAGCACGCCGACCAGCACGGCGACCGCGAGCCCGATGAGCAGGCCGCCTCGAAAAGTGCGCATGATGTCTCTCTCTCGAAATAATCGGGAAGAAAAGGAAGTGTTGCGAAGGCGGGGAACTTAGAGTTCGGGCTTCTGCCGGATGACCACCTTGGTGCCGACAGGGACGCGATCGTAGAGATCGGCGACGTCGTTGTTGACGAGACGGAAGCAGCCCGAGGACACCTTGGTGCCGATCGTATCGGGACGGTTGGTGCCGTGAATGCGGTACACGGTGGTGCCGAGATACATGGCGCGGGCGCCGAGCGGATTGCCGGGGCCGCCGGCCATGAAGCGCGGCAGATAGGGCTGGCGCTGGATCATCTCGGGCGGCGGCGTCCAGTCCGGCCATTCCTTCTTGTTGGTGATGTTCACCAGCCCCTGCCACTGGAAGCCGTCGCGGCCGACGCCGATGCCGTAGCGGATCGCGCGCCCGCCCGGCTGCACCAGATAGAGGTGGCGCTCTGCGGTGGAGATGATGATGGTGCCCGGCGTCTCGGTGGTGCGGAAGTAGACCACCTGCTTCTGCCATTCCGGCTCGAGCTGGTAGGCGTCGTCAGCGACCAGACCCGGCTCGTCGCCGCGGTCGGGCTGCTGCGCGACGGCCTGTGGTGCGGACAGGATCAGGCCGATCGTGGCCACGAACATCCCGGTCAGGCGACGAAAATCCGTCATTTCAAGCTCTCCCCGCTGCCACAGCGCAAATCATTCAAAGCCATCAAATCTCAGGGGCATGTTCATGGCAAGTTGATGGCGCGCCCGGCTGGTATGTCACGAGAATGCTTTGCTTTTTTGACGGGCCCACGGCAATGCCACAAACAGGGATGGCGCGAAAAGCAGTACTCGCGACATCGACCGCGGGTTGAGGCATTCCTGAGCGCGATGTTTGAAGTCCGATCGAGTTTGGCCAACACAGTGCTCTCTCCGTTCCCTCCCCCCTTGTGGGGGAGGGGCAGGGAGGGGGGCCACACGGGGATTCTCTCCGTCGCACAACCACATGCGAGGCATCGTCAATAACCGACACCTTTTCCGGGGCCACCCCCCTCCCTAGCCCTCCCCCACAAGGGGGGAGGGAACGCACCTCGGTTGGGGGGCTCGTCGAGTCTCATCCATCATCGACTAAATCTTGTTGTTCTCCGCCGCGATCCCGAGCCGCCGCACGATTTCGGCTCCCACGGCGCGGGCCTCGAGCCGCGAGCCGATGCGGGGGCTGCGAAAGCGTCGGCCCGAGCGCAACCGGATCGTGACGATGCAGTGCTCGTCCTCGGACCGGCCGCGGCGGTCGACGGTGATCGTCTTCACCTCGTGCCCCTCGATATGGTCGGTGCGCGGCTGGCCGTCGCCCCACAGGCGTTCGACGCGGATGTCGCCCTCGCGGATGATCCAGAACGCGCCGGTCACGAGGTTGGCGTAGCGATACACGGCGAACGCCGCGATCGCGCCGAGCGGCAGCAGCAGGATATCGACATGGCTCGGCGGCCATCCGCGCCAGAGCTTGTAGGCGTAGGGCACGGCGGACAAGGCGACGGCGATCAGTGTGACGATCCTTATGTCCCGTGCGGAAAACGCCTCGAGCGGCTCGCCGAGATGCATCTCGGAATTGCTGGCATCGAGCGGATTGACCGGCTCCTCGACGTGGGGAACGTCGAATTGCGTGGCGATCCGTGCCACGGTGTCGCGCACATGCGTGACATCCGAGATCGGCGGCGACGTCAGGCGCTCGCCCGAGACAAGCGTGAAGACCAGCTGAAAGCGGGCCTTCACCCGCTTGCTGCCGGGAACTTGCAACCCCGTGATGTCGTCCTTCGGAACGATCCGCGTCTGGAGTTTTCCGAAGGGACGCTGATGCCCGATCAGGATCTCGTCGGGTGTGATGATCCACACCACCGCCGGCGCCATCATGATGCCGACGACAAATCCCGCTCCCACCAGCAGCGCGACCACCGAGATGATGATTTCCAGCGTGTCGTGCGTGAACAGGCCGGGCGTGAAGCAGAGCGCAACGGCCGCCGCAGAGCCGGCCACGACCAGCCGCTGCGCGATCGATGAGCCTTCACGAAGGCGGATGTCGTTGCTGGTGGTCGCGTCGTCCATTGCGGGCGGCTGATTGCGTCGGTTGCGAAACTCCACGGACGGGTCCGTGGAGTCAAGCAACAAGGCCGTCAGGTGAAACCAGCCGCGCGATGTCCGTGCCGCGTCAGCTGCTGGTGTTCAGCAGCCTCGCCACCGTCCGGTCGATCTCGTCGTAGCGGCCTTCACCGGCATGCTGGAACACGATCTTGCCGGTCTGGTCGATGATGTATTGCGCCGGCCAATACTGGTTGCTGTAGGCGTTCCAGGTCTTCGAATCGTTATCCTGCGCCACCGGATAGGTGATGCCGTGACGCTTCAGGGCGGCCTGCACATTGGAGGCAGAGCGCTCGAACGGGAATTCCGGCGTGTGCACGCCGACCACGACCAGGCCCTTGTCCTTGTATTTTGCATAGAGGTCGGTGACGTGCGGCAGCGTGTTGACGCAGTTGACGCAGCCATAGGTCCAGAAATCGACCAGCACGACCTTGCCGCGGAGATCGGCGATGCTCAGCGGCTTCGAGTTGAACCAGGTGTTGATACCGGTGAAGTCGGGCGCGGTCTGCTGGCTTGCGGCCGCGCTGACGACAGGCGCAGCGCGTGCGGCCTCGTCGCAGATGCCGGGGATCACGGCGCCGGTCACGGCCATGCCGATCAGGGCTGCGGATACGGCGAGCAGTTTCAAGGTCATGGAAGCGTCCTCCGTTGAGATGCGAAGCAATCACAGGCCGATCTGGCCGGTGGGATAGAAGCCGGTGAGCCACGCCACGATCAGCGTGTCGTATTGGAAGTAGGCGGCGACCGCGAAGCCGATCACGACGACGCCAAAGCCCTGCTGCAGGCGTGGCGAAATGCGCGCGAGGCTGCGCACGCGCGTCGTCGCGGCCTGTCCGCCATAGGCGATCGCGAGCATCGGGATCGCCGCGCCGATGGCGTAGGCGACCAGCAGCGTGCCGGCCCAGGTCGCATTCTTCGTCGTCGCCACCAGCGTCAGGATCGAGCCGAGCACGGGCCCTGCGCAGGGCGTCCAGACCAGGCCCAGCGTGGTGCCGAGGATGAGCCCGCCAAGCGCGCCCTCGCGCTGCGCGGCGCTCGCAGCACCAAGATCGAGCCAGCCATTGAGTCGGATCGACAGCCATTCGAACGGCGCCGGCCACAGCATCAACAGGCCGAAGCCGAGCAGCAGGATGGACGCCGCTTCGCGCAGCACGTTCGGATCGAAGTCGAACAGCCGGGTGATCGCGCCGAGCAGCAGCGCTGTCGCCGAGAACGAGATGACGAATCCGAGCGCGATCATCGCCGGCCGCAGATGCCCCGCGCGTCCGATCGAAGCGCCAAGCAGGATCGGCAGCATCGGCAGCGTGCACGGCGCAGCGATGGTGAGGACGCCGGCAAGGACGGCGAAGATCAGGTCGAGCATGGGCCACTCGCGAGGGAGGTCACGAGGGCAGTTCGGGATGGGAGGGGCAGTCGTTACGTGGCGTCACGGCTTCGTGACGGGGTGCCCATCAGGGTGACGGTGCGCTCCCTCCCCGCTCGCGGGGGAGGGTTGGGGAGAGGGTGTCTCCGCAACGGGATACTCCCCGAGAGGAGAGAGCCCTCACCCGCCGCGCGCGGGACGATGCTTCGCATCGCCCGGGCACGTCGGCCTCTCCCGCAAGCGGGAGAGGCGGGGCTCGCGGTGGCCACCTCAGGCCCAAACACAAAACGACCCGGAGGGGGGCATCCCGTCCGGGTCGTTGGAAGTCTTGGGAGGTTTAAGCAAAACCGTATGTGAGCTTTATAGGAGAGAAGTTTTTCCGCCTGATGTTGTGGTTTGTTTCAATTGTTTCGTCCGCGGTAACACTTCCGTGTCCGGGAATAGGGCCGCTGGTCCGGTCCTATCCCTTTGAAATCATGAGCTTTCAGGCAGCGAAGCGGTCGACGCCGCAGCCCTTAAGCAAATCCGCCAATTGCTTGCGGGCATAGAACATCCGCGTCTTCACCGTGCTCTGGGGGATGCCGATGATCCGACCGACCTCCTCCACGGACTTCTCGTGGTAGTAGACGAGGGTGATGATCTCGCGATGCGCGGGCGACAGTTTCTGCACGCAGGCGCGCAGGATGGCGCTGGTGTCGCTGCGGTCGAGCGAGGTCTCCGGGGTGTCGGTGTCGTCAGGGATCTGGCGCACGTCTTCCTGGTCGATGTCCTCGAAGCGGCGCTGGCGCATCGCGGTCAGCGCCTTGAAGCGGGCGATCGACAGCAGCCAGGTCGAGACCTGCGAGCGGCCCTGGAACTGGCCGGCGGTCCGCCACACGTCGAGGAACACCTGGCTGACAAGGTCTTCCGCGGTGGTGGCATCACGCACGATACGCAGGATGAAGCGGTAAACCCGCACATTGTGCCGGCAATACAGGATGTGCATCGACGTCCGGTTGCCGTCGGCAATGCTTTCCAGAAGCATATCGTCCGAAGTCGCCTGAGCGGCGATGATGCTCTGGCTGGCCTGGGCGTTGATGGCGATGACGTTCGGCATAGACTTGGCTCCCCGTAGCGCCGCAACCGAGCGGCGTTTCCTTGGACCAAAGTGTTAATCAGCCACCGTTTCGGGACGTCTGCGCGAAAAGCGGAAAATGGTTTCGTGCGCCGCCAAATTGTTTCGTCGGACAGGGCGCGACGAAACATTCGGGGCAAAAAAGCGTGGAATTTCAATGTACGGAAAATACGGGGGTGGGGATTTGGCAGCGAGCGGAGGCGCCGGGAACGAATTTTCGGGGTTTGCGTTCAGTCGCGCCCCGCACTCCGCCGTCGTCCCGGACAAGCGCGCCAAAAGCGCGCGCCGATCCGGGACCCATAATCACAGGGAGGCGTTGTGGCGCGAGGCTGGTAACTCCGAGTCTTCGCCAAACCCAATTTCGTGGCTATGGGTCCCGGATCTGCGCTGGCGCTTGTCCGGGACGACAGCTGTATTTGCCTGGCGCCCCTACGTCTTCTCGCCAGCCGGCGAGAACAGATAGCCGCCGCCGCGGATGGTGCGGATCACGGCGGGTTTTGCCGGGTCGGGCTCGATCTTGCGGCGGATGCGCATGATGCGCAGGTCCACGGCGCGGTCGAAGGCTTCGGCGTCGCGCGCATTGGCCAGTTCGAGCAGACGTTCGCGCGACAGCACGCGCTTCGGATTGGCCGCGAACACCTTGAGCAGCCCGAACTCCGATGCGGTCAGCGGATGCTCGTTGCCCTCGTCGTCGCGCAGCGCCTGGGCTTCGAGGTCGAGCCATTTGGTGCCGAAGCGGACCAGCTGATCCTTGTCCGATTTCGCCGCCGCAGCCTCCGGCGCCGCGGCCTTGGCCGGCCCGCTTCTGCGCAGCACCGAGCGGATGCGCGCCATCAGCTCGCGCAGCTCGCAGGGCTTTGCCACGTAGTCGTCGGCGCCAAGCTCAAGCCCGACGACGCGGTCGATCGGGCTCGCGGTCGCCGTGAGCATGATGACAGGCACGTTGATGCGGCTCTTGAGGTCGCGGATGATCGACAGCCCGTCTTCCTCGGGCATGTTGAGGTCGAGCACGACGAGATCGGGCATGCCGCCGTCGATCGCGGCGCGCAACGACTTGCCGCCGTCGCACAGCGTCACGGTGAAGCCGTGCATCTTGAGGTAATCGCCGACCATCTCCCGGGCCGGGGCCTCGTCGTCGACGATCATGATGTGCTGGCTTTGGGTCATGGTCTTGAGATCACGGCAGTTCGGTCGCGGGGAGGGTGATGGTGAAGGTCGAGCCCCTGCCGGGGCCGTCGCTGTCGGCGGTCACCTCGCCGCCATGCATGTCGATAATACGCTTGACGATGGAAAGCCCAAGCCCCGTCGAGCTCTCGCCGGCGGTCGGTTTTGCCGACAGCCGCTGGAACCGGCCGAACAGGCGGCCGAGATCCTCCGGCGACAGGCCGGCGCCCTCGTCGCTGACGCGGACGATGGTCTCGCTGCCCTCATGGGCGACGGCCACGCTGATCTTGCCGCCGATCGGTGAGTACTTGATGGCGTTGCTGATGAGGTTGTCGATCGCTTCGCGGATGCGGTCGGTGTCGCACATGGTGACGATGTTGGACGGCGCGGCGACGCTGATCGCCTGCTGCTTGTTGACGGCGAGCGGCTGGTTGGCGTCGGCGACCTCCTTGACCAGGGCGGCGACGTCGACCGGCTCGCGGCGGATGGTGATGTCGAAGGCATCGGCCATCGCGTCCGAGATCAGGTGATCGACCATCGTGGTCAGGCGCTTGGTGGCGTCGCGGATGTGATCGACCTGGGCGACCACGCCGCTGGACGAGGCGCCGGTCGAGATCAGCTCCTTCAGCATCTCGGTGCGGCCGAGGATGACGCCGAGCGGATTCTTCAGATCGTGCGCAACGGTGCCCAGGATCTCGTTCTTGAAGCCGTTGGCGCGCTGCAGCCGCAGCCACTGCGCCGAGAGGCGGCGGTTGGCCTGCATCAGGGCGCGGGTGCGCTGGGCGACGCGGTCTTCCAGCTGCGTGTTGGCGTCCTGGAGCTGCTGATAGAGGATGACGTTGTCGAAGGCGATCGAGAGCCGGCTGGAGAAGATCTCGACCAGTGAGCGGTCGGTCTCGGACAGCTCGCGCTCGGCCTGCAGCAGCACGACCACCTCGCGGCCGCTTCCGGTGCGCAAGTAGATCACGCTGCGGTGGTCGGCGAATTCGTTCTTGCGGCGCTGGAAGGCGGCCTCGACCATCTCGCGCAGGTCGGGGTCGAGCGCCTTCGACGTCGTGGTGCCGATGAAGCGGCTGTAGCAGCCGCTGCCGGCGAGCACCGAGAGCTCGGGGTCGACGCCGCCATTGTCGCGCAGGACCAGTATTCCGGCGCAATCGACATTGAGCAGCGAAGCGAGCTGGGTCAGCACGCCCTCGGCGAGCCGCTGCATCGACTTGAAGTCGTACAGCGTCGAGGCCGCGTCGATGATGATCTCGAGGCCGCGCCGCGTCTGCACCATGCGCTCGAGCTGCTGATAGGAGCGCAGCGCCGCGGTCAGCGAGGTGAACAGCTTGTCGGCGGTGAGCTCGGTCTTGGCCTTGTAGTCGTTGATGTCGTACTGCACGATCACGCGCCGCTCGGGCGCCTGGCCGGGCTGGCCGGTGCGCAGGATGATGCGCACGGTCTCGTTGCGGATCTCGTTGCGGATGAACTCGACCAGCTCGAGGCCGGCGACGTCGGTCTCCATGATGACGTCGAGCAGCACCGCGGCGATGTCGTTGTGCGCGGCCATCAGCTTGCGGCCTTCGGCCGCGGAATAGGCGGAGAGGATCTCCAGGCCCTGGCCGTTGAGGCTGTAATCGGACAGCGCGAAACGGGTGCCGTCATGCACGGCCGGATCGTCGTCGATGACGGCGATCTTCCATTTCCGGGCGTCCGTATCCTCCGACGCGGTGCCGGTGTCGTCGATCAGGTGGAGGACATCGTCCTGTTCGGCCATTGAGAAGTCCCGTCAGTCTCTGTGCTTTGCGCGCCGCCCTTGGCGACCCGGGGCATGATAATGCGAAAAGTAGTGCCTTGTCCCAGCTTGGATTCCAGCATCATCCGCCCGCCGAGCTGCTGGGTGACGAGGTTATAGACGATATGGAGGCCAAGTCCCGTACCACCTTCATTGCGCCGGGTGGTAAAGAATGGGTCAAAGGCCTGGCGCTGCACGTCCGGGGTCATGCCGGCCCCGTCATCGGTGAAGATGATCTCGATGTCGTCGGCCCCGCGCGGCCGCGCCGAGATCGTGATCGTGCCGGCGCGCCCGTCGGCGAAGGCGTGGTTGGCGGCGTTGAGGAAGAGGTTGGTCAGGATCTGGCCGTAGGAGCCGGGGTAGCCGTCGAGCAGCAGCCCCTCGGGCACGTCCACCTGGAGCGTGATCGGCGAGCGCTTCAGCACCGGGCGCAGGCTGGCGATGATCTGGTCGGTGGCTTCGCTCAAGCTGAACTGCCGCCGCTCGGCATGGGAGCGGTCGACCGCGACCTGCTTGAACGACTGGATCAATTCGCCGGCGCGCTGGAGATTGGCGACCAGCTGCTGCGAGGCATCGCGCGAGGCCTGCACGAACTCCTCGAGCTGCGAGCGGCGCAGGCCGCCCTCGCCCTTGAGCTGCGCCTCGAAGATATCGCTGCGCCGGGCAAAGCTCGACGCAACGGTGAGGCTGATGCCGATCGGGTTGTTGACCTCGTGCGCGACGCCGGCGACGAGGCCGCCGAGCGCCGCGAGCCGCTCGGCGTCGATCAGGTTCTGCTGCGCGGTGTTGAGCTCGAGCAGCGCGCTCTCGGCCTTCTCCTTGGACGCGCGCAGCTCGTCCTCGGTCTCACGCTTGGCGATCGCGTTCTCGCGGAACACCTCCACCGCGCGGGCCATGGCCCCGACCTCGTCGCGTGCCTTGGTGCCCTGCACCTCGCGGTCGAGGTCGCCGAGCGTGATCGCGCGCATCGCCGCCATGATCTGCTGCAGCGGCAGGCGGATCGACAGCGCGATCAGCACGCCGGCGGTAAGGATGATGCCGAGGAAGATCACCGCGATCGACAGCACGCGCCGCGAAATATCCGCCAGCGTGCGGTCGAACGTCTCCTGCGCCTTCTGCTCGCGCTGGCGCATCTTGGTCGAGAGGTCGTCGATGGCGCCGATCGCCTCGGCCTGGCTGGCGTCGATGGTGTTGCGCAGCAGCTCGGTGCGGCTCATCAGCTGCTCGGAGAGTTTTGCAAAGCCCTCGCGCAGCGCCACGGTGCGGGTCGCGAGCCGTTGCAGCGCCATGCGCTGGAGGTCGTTGTCGGCGAGGTCGATCATCACGGGGATGGTCTTCTCGATCGTCTCGGTGTTGTGGCGCGCGTCGTCGGCCGCGCCTGACGACTGCGACAGATAGTAGGAGTTGGCCGCGACCAGCATCGCGGTGAAGGCCTCGCGCGACTTGCCGAGCGAGGGCCAGATCAGCGCGTCGCGATGGCCGGTGGCGCCTTCGATGATGGAATACAGGCCCGCCATGTCCCTGGCCGGGCCCTGGACCTGGTCCTCATAGGTCTTGGCGATGGTGGCCTGGACGCTGCGTAGCTCGCCGAAGCCGTTGAGGAAGCGGTCGGTGGTGCGCTCCAGCTCCTCGACCGAGCCCGACAGCATCGGGTCCTTGGCGGCGCGGTTGGCGAGGGTCCCCAGCACCGCCTCGCGCAGCAGCAGGATCTCGGCGAACAGGTCCGGGCTCGGCTGGTTGATGTAGCGGTGGATCAGATTGTGCAGCCGCCCGGTCTCGCTTTCGAGCAGCGCCAGGATCCGGTCGGATTCGCGCACCTGGCGCACGTCGTCCCAGGCCGAGCCCAGCACTTGCGAGCCGTTCCAGATCAGCGCCACCAGCACCACCACCACGGCGGAGTTCAGCGCCGCGATCGACAGGATGCGCCAGCGGATCGGCACCGCCCGGAGCGCGCCGACGAGGCGCGCGCGCAGCCGCCCGAGCGGCCCGGGCTGCCTGTCTGCGTGCTCGCTGTGTCCAGACGCGGGCAACGAGGCTCACTCCACCTTGCGAATGCGTTCGATCAGTGCGGCCGCGGCGGGATCGCGCCCGGCCTTGGCGTAGATCGCCGCCATCGCGTCCTCGAACGGCTTGCGGTCGATATCCCTGACGATGGTGACGCCGGCTTCCTCCGCCTTGCGCTGCGACTGCTCCTCGAGGTCGCGCCACTTCTCGCGCATGAAGCGGCTGGAGCGCTGCGCGGCCTCCCGGAAGATGGTCTGGTCGTCCGCCGACAGGCTGCGCCAGGCCTTGAGCGAGATCACCAGCACTTCGGGGCTCATCGTGTGCTCGGTGAGCGCGAGGTAGCCGGCATGTTTGTAATGGTCCGTCGTCACGAAAGATGGCCAGTTGTTTTCGGCGCCGTCGATCAGGTGGTTGGCTAGCCCGGCGAGCACCTGTCCATAGGGCATCTCGACCGGCTCGGCGCCGAGCGAGCGCATCATCTCGCTCATCAACTCCGATTGCTGCACCCGGATCCGCAGGCCCCGGAGGTCTGCGATGCGTCTGACGGGGCGGGCGCCGTTGTAGATCGAGCGCGCCCCGGAATCGTAGAAGGCGAGCCCGACGAAACCGTAGGGCTCGAAGCTGCCAAGGATCTCGCTGCCGATCGGCCCGTCCAGCACCTTCTGCATGTGCTCGATGGACCGGAACAGGAACGGCATGGCGAGCACGTTCATCGCCGGGACGAAATTGCCGATCAGCGCCACATTGGTCCGGTTGAGGTCGATCGCGCCGGCCCGGGTCTGCTCGATGGTCTCCTTCTCCTCGCCGAGCTGGCGGGAATGAAAAACCTTGATCTCGTGCTGGCCGCCGGTGCGCTCGGCGATCAGCGCACCCATGTAGCGCAGCGCCTGGACGGTCGGGTAATCCTCGGTCTGGGTGTCGGCGGCGCGAAATTCACGCGCAACGGCGCTCGTCGCGCAAATGGCGAACAAAAGCGCGATGAAAACCACCCCGGTCCGTGAGAGTTCGGCACGGTTCAACACTGGCACACTCAACCCCTCAGTGGTGGAGTCTATGGCGAGACCAAAAGGTTCAATGCAATCTAGCAGATGGTTAAGGGAAGGCCATCCCGCCGCGGCCCGCGGGGTGATTGTGCGGCGCGGCCGGCCCTCATTCCCGGTTGAAACTGGAAATGCCGCGCCGTAAGCAGGACGGGGTCGCCTTTTGCCGCGCGACATGGAAAGAGCCATCGTGATTTCAGCATTGCGCTGTTTGCAGGTCGTTGCCACCGCCGCGGCCTTCACGTTCACCGCGCAGGCCAACGCCGCCACCGAATCGCGTGGTGGCACGCCATGTCGGGCGAGCTCGGCCGGCAACTGGAAAAGCTCGCCGCCGACTTCAACGCCTCGCAGTCCGATTACCGGATCGTGCCTGCTTACAAGGGCAACTACACCGAGACGGTGACGGCGGCGATCTTCGCCTTCCGCTCGCGCAGCCAGCCCGCGATCGTCCAGGTCAACGAGGTCGCCACCGCCACCATGACCGCGGCCAAGGGCGCGATCTATCCGGTGTTCAGCCTGATGCGGGACCAGGGCGAGCCGTTCTCGCTCAACGACTACCTTCCCGCCGTCTCCGGCTACTACACCGATGCGGCCGGCAATCTGTTGTCGTTCCCGTTCAATTCGTCGACGCCGATCCTCTACTACAACAAGACCATGTTCCGTGACGCCGGCCTCGATCCGGAGGCGCCGCCGAAGACATGGCCGGAGCTTGGCGCGATCGCAAAGCGTCTGCGCGACCGCGGCGCTCCTTGCGGCTTCACCACGTCCTGGCCGTCCTGGATCCACATCGAGAATCTCTCCGCCTTCCACAACCTGCCGCTCGCGACCCGCACCAACGGTTTTGCCGGGCTCGATGCCGAGCTGACCATCAACAATTCGGTCGTCGTCAAGCACGTCGCCCAGCTGGCTGAGTGGCAGAAGACCAGGCTGTTCGACTATGGCGGCCGCGGCCAGTCGGCCGAGCCGCGCTTCCAGAACGGCGAATGCGGCATCTTCATCGGCTCCTCGGCGACGCGCGCCGACATCAACGCGAACTCGAAATTCGACATCGGCTACGGCATGATGCCGTACTGGCCCGAGGTGAAGGACGCGCCGCAGAACTCGATCATCGGCGGCGCCACGCTGTGGGTGCTGCGTGATCGGCCGCGCGCGGAATACAAGGGCGTTGCGCGGTTCTTCGCCTATCTGTCGCAGCCCGGCGTGCAGGCGGCCTGGCACCAGAACACCGGATATCTGCCGATCACCCGCGCCGCCTACGAGCTGACGCGCGCGCAAGGCTTCTACGAGCGCAATCCGGGCTCGGCGATCTCGTTCGAGGAGATCACGCTGCATCCGCCGACGTCGAACTCGAAGGGCATCCGGCTCGGCTCCTTCGTGCTGATCCGCGGCGCGATCGAGGACCAGCTGGAGCAGGCCTTTGCCGGCCAGAAGAGCGCGCAGGGAGCTCTGGATTCCGCCGTCGAGCGCGGCAACAAGCTGCTGCGCCAGTTCGAGCGCGCCAGCCCGGAGCGATAGGCGCTGCTCGGCCCGCTGCGCGCGCACGCGACTCCACATCACGAAATTTGAAGCGATGCACGGATCCGCGGGCGGTCCGCAAATCCACGCTCTCGAAACAATGACGCCCGTGTGAGCCACATCACTTGTGCCGCGGGCGCGCAGCGATAATCTTGAGGTTGTTTCATCTATCATTTTTCCGGAAAAGTTGTGATGGAGATCGCTTATGTTTTGCTCATGTTGCATCATCCCGAACGACGTTCTGACCAGACTTTCCCAGGACAAGAAGCTGTCCGCCGTGCTTCGCAAGCAGATGGTCGACACCGTCCAGGTCAGTCATGAACTGCGCGAATTGCGGACGCAGACGGCGAAATTGACCAGCGTCGTGGCGGCGCGCGCCGCAGGTCTGGTCACGCTGGCCGCGGCGCCGTCGGTCACGGTCTACGACTGCAAGCACACGCAGACGCTGCCCGGCACGCCCGTGCCGAAGCCGAAGACGTCCTCGGACGGCTCCGTCAAGCGCACCTTCAACCAGACCACCAAGGTGGCCAGGTTCTACCAGCAGGTCTTCAACCGGAATTCGATCGACGATCACGGCATGACCATGATGTCGTCGGTTCATTTCGGCGAGAAGTACAACAACGCGATGTGGAACGGCTCGCAGATGGTCTATGGCGACGGCGACGGCAGCATCTTCCTCGACTTCACCCGCGGCAACGACGTCATCGGCCACGAGCTGACCCATGGCGTGACCCAGCACAGCCTCCAGCTCGCCTATAGCGGCGATGCCGGCGGCCTGAACGAGAGCATCTCCGACTGCTTCGGCTCGATGTTCCGGCAGTGGGAGGCCAAGCAGGACGTCAAGAAGGCCGACTGGCTGATCGGGCGCGACATCATGGGGCCGGCGGCCAAGAAGAAGGGGTTCGCCTGCCTGCGCGACATGGCCGATCCCGCCGCCAAGCACTGCCTGGCGCCGCAGCCGACCAAGTATTCGCAAGTGACGCCCGGCATGGACCCGCATTACGCGAGCGGGCCGCCGAACCTCGCCTTCTACACCGCCTGCACGACGCTTGGCGGATACAGTTGGGCCAGGATCGGGCAGGTGTGGTACCATTCGCTCACTGGTTTCGGGCCGACGCCGAACATGACGATGAAGGCATTCGCGGCGCGGACCCGGCAGGGTGCCCACACATTGTACCCTGGCGATGCCGCAGTCCTCGCCGCCGTCGATACCGGATGGAAGAAGGTCGGGCTCTAAAGCGTGCGATACGAAAGGAAGGAAGCGTGGATCGCTTGAAGATCGAGCGCGTCGGAGGGTTCGCCGGCTTCGGCGGCCCTCACCTGAAAAGTCGTGGTGAAGTGGCGCTGTCGGATCTGTCCGCCGCCGATCAGAAGACGGTGGAGCAGCTGTTTGCCGATCCGAAGAAAGTCGCGCCCGCACATCCGGGTCAGGCCGACGCGTTCAGTTACCGGATCACGCGCGGTGCGCAGACCATCGAAGTCCCCGAGCATGCGGTCCCCTCGGCCATCAAGAACAGCGTCAAGGATGTCCTGGAATAACACCGGGCGGAGCCGGGCGCTGTGATGGAGGAGATGCTGCCGCCGGATTCCGCCGCTGCTTGTTCGGCAGGTGCTTGTTCGGCGGGTGCCTGGGGCGTGTCCGCGTCGACGAGCCTCGAGGCCTACCGTGCCTTGCGCGCCGACCAGTCCCGATGGCTGCCGATCGCGCTCGACATCGCGCGCAGCCACGGCCTCGACGTCGGCGCGCCGCAGGTGTTTGTAACAGGTACCAATCTCGTGGTCGGCCTCGGTGAGCGCCTGATCCTGAAGATCTTCCCGCCGCTGCTCCACGCGTAATTCGTCTCCGAGCGCGGTTCGCTGACGCAGCTTGCGGGACGTCTTTCCTTGCCAATTCCGCAGGTCGTCGCGGAAGGGATGCGCGACGGCTGGCCCTATCTCGTCATCACGCGTCTTGCCGGCACGCTCGGCTCGGAGGTCTGGCCGTCTCTGCCGGAACAGCAGAAGGAGCGCCTGCTGCGCCAGATCGGCGAGACCATCGCGGCCGTGCAGCGCGCGCCGCTTGACCCTCTCGCAGCAATAGAGCCGCGCTGGGACGCGTTCATGCGCAGGCAGATGCAGGGGTGCCGCGCCAGGCACCAGCGTCTCGGCCTTGCGCCCAAATTCCTTGGAGGCCTCGACGATCTGCTGCGCGATGCGGCGCGCCTCATTCCGATGGACGCGCCGCCGGTGATCCTGACCGGCGAATACATTCCGGAGAACTTTCTGCTCGCCTGCCATGACGGGCAATGGTCGCTCGCCGGCCTGTTCGACTTCGGCGACGTGCGGGCTGGATGGCGCGACTACGACCTGCTCGGCCCCGGCGCCTTCATGGCGGCGGGCCGGCCGGGGAGGGTGCGCAGCCTGCTCGAAGGGTTTGGCTATGCGAAGCTGGACTATGCGCTCAAGCGGCGCCTGATGGCCCTGATGCTGCTGCACCACGCCAGCGATCTCAACAGCCACATCTGCATCGAGGGCTGGCAGGACAAGGCGAAGGATCTCGTCGAGCTGCAGGACCTGATCTGGGCGGAGTGAGTGCTCCGGCCCCACCCCTCTCCGTCATTCCGGGGCGCCGCGAAGCGGCGAGCCCGGAATCCATTTTCCCACGCATTCTGTGGCCCGATGGATTCCGGGCTCGATGCTGCGCATCGCCCCGGAATGACGGCCGGGCCTGTTGGCTTCAGCACGGGCGCCGCGCTACCTGCGCGATGAGTCCTGCCGTCGCCTCCCGAATGGGCTCTCACGCTTTATCGATGAAATTTTTTGAGCAATTCTCCGTCTTTGTATGCAAGCAGGAACTGCGCCGCTCTCCGGAAAATCAGGCAAAAATCAAAAAGATCAAGTTATATCAGTTGATTAGCGCGAGACTAACGCCTCGTTAAGCTCTGGCACGAACCTTGCGAATCCAGTTCCAACCAGAAACTTTTGTGTTGGAGCGATTTCATGAAGCGCCGCGATTTCCTCAAGTCCGTTTCCGGATTGGCCGCAGGCGCGGCGCTTCCGGCCATGCCGTCCGTGATCTGCTCGGCCAAGGCCGATGCGCGTTCGGAGACGCTGCTGATCGTCTCGGAGGGCGGCCCCAACAATCTCGACATCCACGGCGTCGGCACCAACGTGCCCGGCTATGAGGTGTCCTGGAATTGCTACGACCGGCTGATCAGCCACGAGATGAAGAGCGGTCCCGGCGGCGTGCCCTATTACGACCGCGACAAGTTCAAGGGCGAGCTCGCCGAGGACATGAAGATCGACGACATGTCGGTCACCTTCAAGCTGAAGAAGAACGCCAAATTCCACGATGGCGCGCCGGTCACCGCCAAGGACGTGAAGTGGTCGTTGGACCGCGCCGTCAGCGTCGGCGGCTTCCCGACCTTCCAGATGAGCGCGGGCTCGCTGACCAAGCCCGAGCAGTTCGTCGTGATCGACGACTACACCGTGCGCGTCGATTTCCTGAAAAAGGACAAGCTGACGATTCCCGATCTCGCGGTGATCGTGCCCTGCATCGTCAACTCCGAGCTGGTGAAGAAGAACGCCAGCGAGAAGGATCCCTGGGGTCTCGAATTCACTAAGCAGCAGACCGCGGGCTCCGGCGCCTACAAGGTGACGAAGTGGACCGCCGGCACCGAAGTGATCATGGAGCGCAACGAGGATTGGGTCGGCGGGCCCTTGCCGAAGATCAAGCGCGTGATCTGGCGCATGGTGCCGCAGGCGGGCAATCGCCGTGCGCTGCTGGAGCGCGGCGACGCCGACATCTCCTACGAGCTGCCGTTCAAGGATTTCCAGGAGATGAAGGCGAGCGGCAAGCTCAACGTGGTGTCGCTGCCGTTCTCCAACGGCATCCAGTATATCGGCATGAACGTCACCAAGCCGCCGTTCGACAACGTCAAGGTGCGGCAGGCGATCGCCTATGCGCTGCCCTACCAGAAGATCATGGACGCGGTGCTGTTCGGGCTCGGCAATCCCATGTTCGGCGCCGCCAAGGACAAGGCCACCGAGGTCGCCTGGCCGCAGCAGCACAAATACAACACCGACATGGAGAAGGCGAAGGCGCTGCTGACGGAGGCCGGCTACGCCAACGGTTTCGAGACCACGATCTCGTTCGACCTCAATTTCGCCGGCGTCAACGAGCCGCTCTGCGTGCTGGTGCAGGAATCGCTCGCCCAGCTCGGCATCAAGACCACCATCAACAAGGTGCCCGGCGCCAACTGGCTCACCGAATTGAACAAGAAGGAGATGCCGCTCTTCACCAACGTGTTCTCGGGATGGCTCGATTACCCCGAGTACTTCTTCTACTGGTGCTATCACGGCAACAATTCCGTCTTCAACACCATGAGCTACAAGTCGGCGGAGATGGACAAGCTGATCGACGGCGCGCGCGTCGCGGCCGCGAGCGGCGACACCGCGACCTACGATACCGACGTGAAGGGTTTCGTCGATCTCGCCTACAGCGACATCCCGCGCATCCCGCTGTACCAGCCCTTCGTCAACGTCGCGATGCAGAAGAACATCAGCGGCTACCAATACTGGTTCCACCGCCGCCTGGACTACCGCGCGATGGCAAAGGGGTGAGGTGTCATGCTGATGGTCGGCGACGCATCGGCATGTGTTGGTCTCTTCCACTGGAGTGAGGTGGGCACTGTCATCTCATTCCCTCCCCCCTTGTGGGGTCCGAGGCGAGCGAAGCTCGCTCTCGAGGGCAGGGAGGGGGGTAGCCACGAACTCCGACCCCTCCCGGAGCCACCCCCCTCCCTAGCCCTCCCCCACAAGGGGGGAGGGAACGCAGCTGAGCAAGTCGTTCGAATTTGCTTCCAATGGCTAGGCAGAAGGAGAGCACTCCCATGCTGACCATGATCGGCAAGCGCCTGATGTTCGCGATACCCTCGCTGATCGGCGTCGTCATCGTCACCTTCCTGCTGACGCGCGCGCTGCCTGGTGATCCCGCCGCGTATTTCGCCGGTCCCGCCGCGACGAAAGAGGCCGTCGAGCAGATCCGGAAGAAGCTCGGCCTCGACCGGCCGCTGATCGAGCAGTTCTTCCGCTACACCAACGATCTCGCCCATGGCGATTTCGGCAACTCGCTCACCACAGGCCAGCCGGTCGCGGCCGAGATCCGCAACCGCCTGCCGGCCTCCGCTGAACTTACGTTGCTCGGCCTCATCGTCTCGATCGTCATCGCCATTCCGCTGGGCGTGCTGGCGGCGACGCGGCCGGGGTCATGGGTCGATCACCTCTGCCGGGTCACGACGACGGCGGGCGTCTCGCTGCCGGTGTTCTTCACCGGCCTCGTGCTGGTCTACGTTTTCTATTTCCGGCTCGGCTGGTCTCCCGCGCCGCTCGGTCGTCTCGATGTGTTCTACAGCGCGCCGCCGACGGTGACCGGTTTCTATCTGATCGACACCCTGATCGCGCGCGACCTCGAGGCGTTCCGCTCGGCGCTGAGCCAGCTTATTTTGCCGGCCACCACGCTTGCGATCTTCTCGCTGGCACCGATCGCGCGCATGACCCGCGCCTCGATGCTGGCGGTGCTCGCCTCCGAATTCGTCCGCACTGCGCGCGCCAGCGGCCTGTCGCCGGCGACCGTCATCGTCACCTACGCCTTCCGCAACGCGATGCTGCCCGTGATCACCACGCTCAGCATGGTGTTCCCGTTCCTGCTCGGTGCGAACGTGCTGGTGGAAAAAGTGTTCGCCTGGCCCGGCATCGGATCCTATGCGGTGGAAGCGCTGATCTCGTCGGACTTCGCGCCGGTGCAGGGTTTCGTGCTGACCATGGCGGTCATGTACGTGCTGCTCAATCTCGTGATCGACATTTTGTACGGCGTAATCGATCCGCGCGTCAGGTTGGAGGGCTAAATCATGAGCTCCGTTGCGCCTGCTGTTGAACCCGTCGGTCCCGCCCGTACCTCGGGACTGGTCGCGATCCTCGAACAGACCCGCTACGTTCTCGGCGAAAACAAGGTCACGGGTTTTGCCTTCGCCCTGCTGATTGTGATCCTCATCGCCGCGATCTTCGGTCCCTATGTGGTGCCGTATGATCCGCTCGCCTCCGACACCGCCGCGGCGTTGAAAGCGCCCTCGGCGGCGCACTGGTTCGGGACCGATCAGCTCGGCCGCGACATCTTCAGCCGCGTCGTCGTGGCCACGCGTCTCGATACCTTCATCGCGATCGCCTCCGTCGTGCTGGTGTTCCTGATGGGCGGCCTCGCCGGCATCGCGGCCGGCTATTTCGGCGGCTGGACCGACCGCATCGTCGGCCGCATCGCCGACACCATCATGGCGTTTCCGCTATTCGTGCTGGCGATGGGCATCGTCGCGGCGCTCGGCAACACGGTGCAGAACATCATTCTTGCGACCGCGATCGTGAACTTCCCGCTCTATGCCCGCGTCGCGCGTGCCGAGGCCAATGTCCGCCGCAATGCCGGCTTCGTGCAGGCCGCGCGCCTGTCCGGCAACGGTGAATTCCGCATCCTGCTGGTGCATATTCTCCCGAACATCATGCCGATCATGATCGTGCAGATGTCGCTGACCATGGGCTACGCCATCCTCAACGCCGCCGGCCTGTCCTTCATCGGCCTCGGCGTCCGCCCGCCGACCGCCGAATGGGGCATCATGGTCGCGGAAGGCGCGGGCTTCATGGTCTCAGGCGAATGGTGGATCGCGCTGTTCCCCGGCCTCGCTTTGATGATCGCCGTGTTCTGCTTCAACCTCCTCGGCGACGGTCTCCGCGACATCGTCGATCCGCAGCGGAGGACGTAGGTGATGGTTCCTTCACCTCCAAATTCCCCGTCGAAATTGTCCAATGAATCCAACGCCCTTCTACTGTGCATGGGGTTGTTTTCGACCTTTTTGAGTGACGGGAGCCATCCATGACCGCCCAGCCGCTGCTCGACGTCCAGGACCTCACGGTCGAATTCACCACCCGCCGCGGCATCGTGAAGGCGGTGCAGCACGTCAACATCTCCGTCGCCAAGGGCGAGACGCTCGCCATCGTCGGCGAGTCCGGCTCCGGCAAGTCGGTGACGTCCTATGCGGTGATGCGCATCCTCGACCGTGCCGGGCGGATCGCCGAGGGCTCGGTGATGTTTTCCGGCATCGACGTGAAGGCCGCGACCGAAGACCAGATGCGCGACCTGCGCGGCCGCGAAGTCTCGATGATCTTCCAGAACCCGCGCGCCGCGCTCAATCCGATCCGGAAAGTGGGCGACCAGATCGAGGACGTGCTGCGCACCCATGTGCAGCAGGCCCAGGTCGCCGATCACGGTGAGAAGGCGATCGAGGCGCTGGAGCAGGTTAAGATCGCCCGCCCGCGCGAGCGCTACCACGCCTATCCGTTCGAACTGTCCGGCGGCATGTGCCAGCGCGTCGTCATCGCGCTGGCGCTGGCCTGCAACCCGCAGCTCCTCATCGCGGACGAGCCGACCACGGGCCTCGACGTCACCACCCAGAAGGCGGTGATGGATTTGATCGTCGAGCTGACCAGGCGCCGCGCGATGTCGACCATCCTGATCACGCATGATCTGGGTTTGGCCGCCGCCTATTGCGACCGCGTCGTGGTGATGGAGAAGGGCCGCGTGGTCGAGACCGCCAAGGCCGCCGATATCTTCGCCAATCCGCAGCACCCCTATACGAAGAAGCTGATGCGCGCGACGCCGCGGCTCGGCGTGAGCTTGCGGGATCTGTTGCCGGAGGAGGAGGGGGCTTCCTTCGCCTCTCCCCGCGTGCGGGGAGAGGCCGACGCACGAAGTGCGGGGGGTGAGGGGACTCTCCAAGCACCGTGCTCGCGGAGACGCCCCCTCACCCCAACCCTCTCAGCGCGAGCGAAGCTCGTCGCGACCCCGCAAGCGGGGAGAGGGGGAGGAGCGAACAGCCTCTCCTTCTCATCGAAAAGCTCGTGAAAGAGTATCCCCGCCAGGGCGCCACGGCCACGCTCGGCAGACTGTTCGGCCGCAAGCCGCCGGTGGAGCCGGATGTATTCCGCGCCGTCGACGGCATCAGCTTCTCGATCGGCCATGGCGAGAGCGTCGGGCTCGTCGGCGAATCCGGCTGCGGCAAATCGACCACCTCGATGATGGTGATGCGGCTCCTGGACCAGACCTCCGGCCTGATCCAGTTCGACGGCGAGAACATCGGCGGCATCGCGCCGGCCTCGTTTGCCCGGCTGCCGCAGCGCAGCCGCATCCAGATGGTGTTCCAGGACCCGACCGACAGCCTCAACCCGCGCTTCACCGCCGCGCGCGCCATCGCCGACCCGATCATGCAACTCGGCGACGTCAGGGGCCGCGACGCGCTGCGCGCCCGCTGCGAGGAGCTGGCCACCATGGTCGGCCTGCCGCACAATCTGCTGGATCGGTTTCCGCACCAATTGTCCGGCGGCCAGAAGGCCCGCGTCGGCATCGCCCGGGCGATTGCCCTGCACCCGAAACTCGTCATCCTGGACGAGCCGACCGCGGCGCTCGACGTCTCGGTCCAGGCCCTGGTCCTCAATCTGCTCCAGGACCTCAAGGCGCGGCTAGGTATGAGCTATCTGTTCGTCTCGCATGATTTGAACGTAGTGCGCTTGCTGTGCGATCGTGTCATTGTGATGCGGACGGGTCGAATCGTCGAGGAAGGCTCTTCCGAGAGGGTTTTGAGCGATCCGCAGGACGACTACACCAAGGAGCTGCTGACGGCGATCCCTCATCCGCCGTTGCCGGTACACTGATTGTTTGGGAGCGTGATGGCCGAGCCGCTGGACGATTATATCGACGCCGTATCGAAAGCGCTGGCATTGCCGATCGAGGAGGCCTGGAGGCCGGCGGTTCGCGCCAATCTCGAAGTGTCGCTGCGGCTCGCCCGCCTCGTCGACGAATTCGCGCTGCCGGACGAGACCGAGCCGGCGCCGATCTTCTCCGTCTGACGCCGCCATGACCACCAAGCCAGAGATGAGTGCTGCCGACATCGCGAAAGCGGTGGCTGGCGGCAAGATGTCCGCCCTCGCTGCCACCGAAGCCGCGCTTGCGCGCATCAAGCAGCACGACACCATCCTCAATTCCTTCACCGACGTCACCGCCGAGCGCGCCCTTGCGAAAGCGCGTGCGATCGACGCCGACATTGCCGCCGGCAAGGAGGTCGGCCCGCTCGCCGGCGTGCCCTTCGCGGTGAAGAATCTGTTCGATGTCGCGGGCCTGCCGACGCGTGCCGGCTCGAAGATCAACCGCGACCTCGCGCCCGCCAAGCGCGACGCCACCTTGATCGAGCGGCTGGAAGCGGCCGGCGCGGTTCTGGTCGGCGCGCTCAACATGGGCGAGTACGCCTACGACTTCACCGGCGAGAACATTCACGACGGTCCATCGCGCAATCCGCACGACACGACGCGCATGAGCGGCGGCTCCTCCGGCGGCTCCGGCAGCGCCGTCGGCGGCGCGCTGGTGCCGATCGCGCTGGGCTCGGACACCAACGGCTCGATTCGCGTACCGTCCTCGTTTTGCGGCATTTTTGGTCTGAAGCCGACCTATGGCCGGCTGTCGCGGGCGCGGTCGTTTCCGTTCGTCGCGAGCTTCGATCATCTCGGCCCGTTCGCGCGCTCCGTCACCGATCTCGCGCTCGCCTACAATGCGATGCAGGGGCCGGATGCCGACGACGCCGCCTGCACCACACGCGGCCTGGAGCCGACGGTGCCGCTGCTCGCCAATCCGGTCTCGGACCTGCGCATCGCGATCGCCGGCGGTTACTTCCAGAAGAACGTGTTTCCCGAGGCCGTCGAAGCCGTGAGCCGCGTCGCCAAGGCGCTCGGCGCGACGCAAATCGTCGAGGTGCCCGAAGCCGCGCGTGCCCGCGCGGCGGCTTACGTCATCTCCACCACCGAAGGTGCCTCGCTGCATCTCGACCGCCTGCGCAAGCGCCCGAACGATTTCGATCCCGCCGTGCGCGACCGCCTGATCGCGGGCGCCATGGTGCCCGCGCCGCTGGTCGATCGCGCGCAAAAATTCCGCCGCTGGTATCGCGCGCAGTTTTCCGAGATCTTCAAATCGGTCGACGTGCTGCTGGCGCCGGCGACGCCGTGCACTGCGCCAAAGCTCGGGCAGGTGAATTTCAATCTCGACGGCGTCGAACTGCCGGTGCGCGCCAATATCGGCATCCACACCCAGCCGATCTCCTTCATCGGCCTGCCCGTGGTCGCGGTGCCGGTGCCGCTCGAGCCGCTGCCGATCGGCGTGCAGATCATCGCCGCGCCCTGGCGCGAAGACATCGCGCTGCGTGTCGCGCATGCATTGGAACGGATGGGCGTTGTCGCAGCGCCAGCCCCGAGAGGATTCTGAGATGGAGATCGATCTCCCAGAGGTGATCGCGGAAGTCAAAGCCGCATTCGATCGTTATGAGCAGGCCCTGGTCACCAACGACGTAACCGTGCTCGGCGAGCTGTTCCGCAACGATCCCCGCACGCTGCGCTACGGCATCGGCGAGAACCTCTATGGCTATGAGGCGATCTCCGGCTTCCGCGCCGGCCGCTCGCCGGTCGGCCTGAACCGTCGCACCGCGAAAACCGTCATCAGCAGCTATGGCCGCGACACGGCCGTCGCCTCCACCCTGTTCTATCGCGACACGGCGCCCGGCAAGGTCGGCCGGCAGATGCAGACCTGGATTCGCTTCCCGGAGGGCTGGCGCGTCGTCGCCGCCCATGTCAGCATCATCGACGAGTCGAAAGAGACCTGATCGAATGACGCTTGACGACCTTCCGCAGGGAACTCTGCCGGCCGAGCCGGTGGTGCCCCGCGTCGACCGGGCCCTGCCGTCGGTGCAGAAGGTCACGCGCGCCGAGGAGCTGCGTCTTCAGCTCGCCGACGAGATCGTGCGCGGAGCCCTGGCTCCCGGCTCGCCGCTGGACGAGACCGACATCGCGCGGCGTTTCAACGTCTCGCGCACGCCGGTGCGCGAGGCCCTGCGCCAGCTGGTGGCGAGCGGCCTCGTCGAGGCCCGGCCGCATCGCGGCGCGGTGGTGGCGCAGCCGTCGATCGAACGGCTGAAGAGCATGTTCGAGGCGATGGCGGAGCTGGAAGCGCTGTGCGCCGGCCTTGCCGCCGAGCGCATGTCCGCCGCCGAACGCCACGGCCTGGAAGCCATCCACGAAGAGCTGCGTGTCCTCAGCTACACCGGCAATCCCGATCGTTTCCACGAGGTCAACGAGCGCTTCCACAACGCGATCTATGCCGGCTCGCAGAACGGCTACATCGCCGAGATCACGCTGGCGACCCGCGTCCGCGTGCAGCCGTTCCGCCGTGCCCAGTTCCGCAACCTTGGCCGTCTCGCCAAATCGCAAGCGGAGCACGACCGCGTCGTCGTCGCCATCATGCGCGGCGACAAGCAGGGCGCCGCCGCCGCCATGCGCGCCCATATCGAGTTGGTGCGCGGGGAGTACGAAATCTACGCGGTGTCGGTGTAGGCGACGCGCACTCCGTGCCGTAGGGTGGGCAAAGGCGCAAAGCGCCGTGCCCACCACCTGGCTGGTGGTAATGGTGGGCACGCTACGCTTTGCCCACCCTACGAGAGCTACGCCGTGGCCGCCTCCGCCATATACGCGCGCCAACCGCCGTAGCTTGTGATGTCTCGCGCTTCGCCGAGCACTTCCGGCTCGACGAGAAAGCCCTTCACGCTGCGGCCGTCGGCGAGCCTGATGGTGCCGATCGCCATCGGCGCCGGAATCGCGTTGACGAACTTGCCGAACGCAGCCGCAGAAAGCGACCAGATCTCCAGCTCGATGGCCGCGCCTTTGCCGGCTGCGACGCGCAGCATGCCCGGCTTCGGTGGCGTCGTCGGAAGCGCATAGAGCTTGTAGTCCGGTGCGGTTTTGGTCGCCTCGATCAGCTTTCCGTTCAGCGCCTTCAACTCGCCGTTCAGCGCCATGCCGGACAGATGCGCGCCGACGACGGCGATCGGAATCTCGTCGATGCCGCCTGCGGCAAGCGGCGAGAGCGCGGGTTGCGCGACGCCCTTCGCGCCGACGCTCAGCCTGGTATCCGCATGGAACACGCGGCCGATGCTCGCAAGCAGCGCATCGCGGCCGGCCGGCGCCAGCAGCGTGATCCCGAACGGGATGCCGTCGGCGCGCATCGATGCCGGCACGGCGAGGCCGCAGAGGTCGAGCAGGTTGACGAAATTGGTGTAGGTGCCGAGCCGGCTGTTGAGCTCGATCGGGTTGGCCAGCACCTGCGCGGTCGTATACGCGGTCGGCGCCGTCGGCAGCACCAGCGCGTCGATATTGGCAAAGGTGCGCTCGGCGATCTTGCGCAGACCCTGCAGGCGATAGAGCGCGGAGAAGGTGTCCGCCGCCGTCAGCCGCGCACCGGCCGCGGTGATCTCGCGCGTCACCGGATGGATCATTTCGGGCGCGGACGCCAGCAGGTTCTTGATCACGAGATAGCGCTCGGCGACCCAGGGCCCTTCGTAGAGCAGTCGCGCCGTCTCGTAGAACGGCTCGAGGTCGAATTCGACCAGCGTCGCGCCGAGCGCAGTCCAGCGCTTCAGCGCATCGCCGTAAGCCGCTTCCGCCTTCTTGTCGCCGAAGAAGATCAGCTGCCCGTTGCGCGGCACGCCGAGGCGCAGGTTTGCGGGAAACGGCGTCAGCGCGCCGAGCGGCCGGTCGCGCGAGAATGGATCGGCCTGGTCAGGTCCCGCCATCACGGAGAGTGCGAGTGCAGCATCGTCCACCGTCAAGGCGAATACCGAGATGCAGTCGAGCGTGCGGCAGGCAGGCACGAGTCCCGCGGTCGAGATCATGCCGAGGCTTGGCTTCAGCCCGACGATGTTGTTGAGCATGGCCGGCACGCGGCCGCTGCCGGCGGTGTCGGTGCCGAGCGACAGCGGCACCAGCCCGGCGCCGACGGCGGTCGCCGAGCCCGAGCTGGAGCCACCGGGAATCAGATCCTCGCGAATCGAATTTTTGGGAATGCCGTAGGGCGAGCGTACTCCGACGAGGCCGGTTGCGAACGGGTCGAGATTGGTCTTGCCGATGATGATGGCGCCGGCCGCGCGCAGGCGCTCCACCGCGGTCGAGTCATGGGTCGGTGTGTAGGAGAAGGCGGGGCAGGCCGCCGTGGTCGGAAAGCCCAGCGCGTCGATGTTGTCCTTCACCGCGACCGGGACGCCATAGAGCGGCATACTGGCGGCATCCGGGCGCGCGGCAAGCTTTTCAGCTTCCGCGATCGCGTCCTTCTCGTCGCGCAGGCTGATGAAGACGGCGGGATCGTTGTGGTCGCGGATGCGCTGGTAGCTGCGCGCGATCGTCTGTGCCGGCGTGAGCGTGCCCGCGCGATGCGCGGCCACAATCGCGGCGATCGTTTCAGGCTGCTCAGCCCCCATTTTCAGCCCTCATGGCGACAAAACTCCGGCAACATGTCCTCACCCGGATTGAAGCAAGCGATGTGCCATTGTGTACAGAATCCGGGCAGCGCGGCTGCTCCGGATATTATCGGGAGATCAGTAGGTTGGGGGATATTTCGGCGGCCCAGCGGGCCGTCGCGCCAACGCCTTGTTCCGGGCATTTGCGCAAATTTTGGGCAGTCTGGATCAGGTGAAGCCAGCGAGGATCTGGAGCAGCCGCTCCCGGTTCTCCTTGCCGATCTTCGCCTCGACATGGCGCTCGTGCTCGTCGGCGAGCCGCTTGAACTTCGCCAGCGCCGTCTCGCCCTGGGCGGTGAGGTGCAGGGCGTGGGAGCGCCGGTCCGCCTTCGACTTGACCCGTTTCACCAGCTTGCGCTGTTCGAGGCTGTCGAGCAGATGCACCAGCCGGGCGCGCTCGATGCCGAGGCGCTTGGCCACCGCCATCTGCGACAGGCCCGGATTGGCGCCGATTACCGTC
This sequence comes from Bradyrhizobium sp. YCK136, assembly GCF_044570075.1. Taxonomy (NCBI): domain Bacteria; kingdom Pseudomonadati; phylum Pseudomonadota; class Alphaproteobacteria; order Hyphomicrobiales; family Nitrobacteraceae; genus Bradyrhizobium; species Bradyrhizobium sp. YCK136. Next base: position 9,339,052 of record NZ_CP172424.1, on the reverse strand, counting down.
AGTACCGAATATTGCGTCGGCCGGATGTCGACATCGCCCAACGTCTTGATGAAGTCCTGAAAGATCCAGATCTGGAAGCGCCGCACCGCGTAGCCGGCGTGTCCGACCAGCGCGTCGAGCCCGATCTCGTCCGCGTCGTTCCGCCGCGCCGCGCCGTAGCCGGCGCGTTTGCGTGGGGAAGTTTGGGCTACGGTGGCTGTCACGTCGCGTCTCCTGCCATGCATCCCTTGTAGCGCCTCGGACGGCCGTACGGAAGATTGTTGTTGACGACAACAATTGTCGTGCCCAACATTATGGCCAAGGCAGAATGGCCAAGGCAGCCCGGAACGAGGCTGCGGCCGATCCCGACATCCGGGCGGAGGAGGAAACACATGACAGCCGCCTTACGCGGTGACGCGTCAAGTCTGTTCGCAGCGCCCAAGACGATCGCCGAGCATCGCGCCGACGGCAGCATCGTGCTGCGCTCGCCGGAGCCGTTGCGCGACAGCGCGCGCTGCATCGGCGACTGGCTGGAGCAATGGGCGCGGCAGACGCCCGATGCGATCTTCCTCGCCGAGCGCGGCAATGCCGAAGCGCCATGGACCACCGTCACCTACGCGCACGCCTTGCGCCAGGTGCGTGGTGCGGCGTCGTGGATCCTGGCGCAAGGCCTCAGCGCCGAACGCCCGCTCGTGATCCTCTCCGATAACAGCATCGACCATGCGCTGCTTGCGCTTGCCGCGCAGCATGTCGGCGTGCCCTCCGCCGCGATCTCACCGGCCTATTCGCTGATGTCCAGGGATTTCGACAAGCTCAAGAGCATGATCGCGCTGCTCGAGCCGGGCGCGATCTACGTCTCCGCGACGAAGCCGTTCGCGGCGGCGCTGGCTGCGATCGAGCCGCTGCACAAGGCGCAGATCATCAGCGGCAACGGCGCTGACGCCGACGCACTCGCCTTCAGCGCCGTTGCGGCAACGCCCGAAATTGTCGACGTCGCAAAAGCCTTTGCCGCGGTGACGCCGGACACGATCGCAAAATTCCTGTTCACGTCAGGCTCGACCGGCACGCCGAAAGCCGTCATCAACACCCAGCGCATGCTGACCTCCAGCCAGCAGGCCAAGGCGCAGACCTGGACCTTCCTCGAACAGGCTGGCAGCGATCTCGTCATTCTCGACTGGCTGCCCTGGAGCCACACCTTCGGCGCCAACCACAATTTCAACCTGGTGCTGCGCAACGGCGGCTCGCTCTATATCGACGGCGGCAAGCCTGCGCCCGGTCTCTTTGCGACGTCGCTCGCGAACCTGAAAAGCGTGATGCCGACGGTCTATTTCAACGTGCCGCGCGGCTTCGACATGCTGATCGCGGCATTGCGCGGTGACGAGGAATTGCGCCGCCGCTTCTTCAGCGAGGTGAAGTTCGCCTTCTATGCGGGCGCAGCGCTGCCGCAGAATCTCTGGGACGCGCTCGAACAGCTCTCCGTCGAAACCATCGGCCGCCCGCTGCCGATGGTCTCGGCCTGGGGCTCGACGGAAACCTCGCCGCTGGCGACCGACTGCCATTTCCTCGCCGAGCGCTCCGGCAATATCGGCGTGCCGATACCCGGTACCGAGCTGAAGCTCGTCACCTCCGGCGACAAGCTCGAAGTGCGCGTGCGCGGCCCCAACGTCACGCCGGGTTACTGGAAGGCGCCCGAGCTGACCAGGCAGGCGTTTGACGACGAGGGCTTTTATCTCATCGGGGATGCGGTGAAGCTTGCTGATAGCGCGCGGCCGGAGCGCGGCCTGTTCTTCGACGGCCGAGTCGCGGAGGACTTCAAGCTCAATTCCGGCACCTGGGTCAGCGTCGGCACGCTGCGGCTCGCCGGCATCGCCGCGCTGGCGCCGCTCGCGCAGGATATCGTCGTCGCCGGTCATGGCGGCGACGAGGTGCGCTTCCTGGTGTTCCCGAACATCCTGGCGTGCCGTGGGCATGCCGGTTTGCCGGAGACGGCCGATGTGAATGATGTGCTGGCACATGACAAGATCAGGGGTGCGATCGCTCAGGGGCTTGCGAAGCTGAAGCAGCAGGGCGCCAATTCCTCCGGCCACGCCACGCGCGCCCTGCTGCTCGCCGAACCGCCATCGGTCGACGGCGGCGAGATCACCGACAAGGGCTACATCAACCAGCGCGCGGTGCTGACGCGACGCGCGGAGGCGGTGGCGCGGCTGAATGACGATGCGGCGGGGGAGTGGATTGGGTGCGTCGGGTGAATTGACGCGGAGGCGGCGCCTCATCGAGGCGATGACGCAACCGCGCAATAGCGCAGTCCTGGTCGTCTCGATGTCATTCCGGGGCGCGCCTCTTGGCGCGAACCCGGAATCCATTTCACCGCAGGGGCTGTTTCACGATGGATTCCGGGTTCGCGGTACGCGCGCCCCGGAATGACGAGCTGAGTGTGAGACAGGCTGCCAATAGGCCAGCCAACCTGCCGCAATATCCTGTCTGATTATTTTGTTGCCTAAGCAACTAATTTGTGCGAACCGTTCCGGACAAGGATGACGGTGGACGAACCGCCGCGCCTGATCTCGGAGGAAACAATGCTCGGCAGGAATGGTGCCGCGGGCAAATGCCGGCGCATGCCTGAAAGCGGCGATGCGGCGCGCTTCACGCGCGGTGCGTCACGTGGTGCTGCTGCCCGTCACCGCGCCGAGATTTTCGTGCAGCCGGCGGAGCAGATCGATCAGCACCTCGCGCTCGTCCTTGCTCAGGCAGGACAGCAGGCGCCGTTCGCGCTCGAACGCCGCGACGATCACCTTGTCATGGGTGGCGCGGCCTCTCGCCGTCAGCGCGATCGAATGGGTGCGGCCGTCATTCGGGTCGGTGCGGATCGACACCAGCCCGCGCTTCTCAAGGCCGGCAAGCGTCCGGCTCACCGGCCCTTTGTCGAAGCCGATGACGTGGCAGATCCGCGAGGCGGGAATACCGGGCTCAATCGCGAGCAGCGACATGATCCGCCATTCCGTGACGTTGACGCCGAACTCGCGCTGGTAGAACGCGGTCGCGCTGTTCGAGAGCTTGTTGGCGATGAAGGTGATGAACGCCGGGACGTAACGATCGAGATCGAGCGTCGGCCCGGTCTCGGCGGGCGCGGGCTTTTGGCGGGCTCTGGTCGAAGACGTCGGCATATCGGGCTTTTGACTCGCGTGGTGCCCGGAGACCTAAGGGCAAGCGCGGCCCTTTCACAAGATCAAAATGAGGGAGGACTTCCATGAGCGCACCCGGCTCCGCCGCATCAGGCGTCCCGCATCTCGACGTCGATCCCTTTGACATGAACTTTTTTGCCGACCCCTATCCCACGCACGAGTTGCTGCGGGAGGCAGGGCCGGTGGTCTATCTCGACAAGTGGAACGTCTTTGGCGTGGCGCGCTATGCCGAGGTCCACGCCGTGCTGAACGATCCCGCGACGTTCTGCTCCAGCCGCGGCGTCGGCCTCTCCGATTTCAAGAAGGAGACGCCGTGGCGGCCGCCGAGCCTGATCCTCGAGGCCGATCCGCCCGCGCACACCCGCACCCGCGCCGTGCTGTCAAAGGTGCTGTCGCCGACCGTGATGAAGCAGGTGCGCGACCGCTTTGCCGCGGCGGCCGAGGAGCGGGTGGACGCGTTGATCGAAAAGCGCAGCTTCGATGCGATCGCCGACCTCGCCGAGGCCTATCCGCTCTCGATCTTCCCGGATGCGCTCGGGCTGAAATCCGAGGGGCGCGAGCATCTGATTCCCTACGCGAGCGTCGTGTTCAACGCGTTCGGGCCGCCCAACCAGCTGCGCCAGGAGGCGATCGCGCGCTCGACGCCACACCAAGCCTATGTCGCCGAGCAATGCCAGCGCGAGAACCTCGCGCCCGGCGGGTTTGGTGCCTGCATTCATGCCCAGGTCGACGAGGGCGCCATCACGGCGACCGAAGCGCCGCTGCTGGTGCGCTCGCTGCTGTCGGCCGGCCTCGACACCACCGTCAACGGCATCGGCGCGGCCGTCTATTGCCTCGCTCGCTTTCCGGAGCAATGGCAGCGCCTGCGCGGCGATCTCTCGCTCGCGCGCAGCGCCTTCGAGGAAGCGGTTCGTTTCGAAAGCCCGGTGCAGACCTTCTTCCGCACCACCACACGTGAGGTCGAACTGTCGGGCGCGACGATCGGCGAAGGTGAGAAGGTGCTGATGTTTCTCGCCGCCGCCAATCGCGATCCGCGCCGCTGGGACAAGCCCGACAGCTACGACATCACCCGCCGCTCGTCCGGCCATGTCGGTTTCGGCTCCGGCATCCACATGTGCGTCGGCCAGCTCGTTGCGCGCCTCGAAGGCGAAGTGATGCTGACGGCGCTGGCGCGGCGCATCGCGAAGATCGAGATCACGGGCGAGCCGAAACGCCGCTTCAACAACACGCTGCGCGGGCTCGACAGCCTGCCGGTCACTATCACCCCGGCCTGACGAGGAGCCTCGATGCCCGCCATTACTTTCATTCGTGCCGACGGCAAGTCCGATCGTGTCGAAACGTCAGCCGACGAAAGCGCCATGCAGGCCGCGACCCGCCATGGCCTCGACGGCATCCTGGCCGAGTGCGGCGGCAATGCCATGTGCGCGACCTGCCACGTCTATGTTGACGAAGCCTGGCTCGCGCGCCTGCCCGCGATGGCAGATGACGAAGACGCGCTGCTCGACGGCACCGCCGCCGAGCGGCTGCCGAACAGCCGGCTGTCCTGCCAGATCATGATCACGCCCGCGCTCGACGGGCTCGTGCTGAGACTGCCGGAACGACAGGTCTGAATTCCAAACGTGCCGGCGACGACCGGCGCGACACACATAAGGGGAGGGAACGATGAAACACCTGAAATGGACGCTCGCGCTGGCCGCAAGCCTCGTGAGCGGCGCGGCAAGCGGCGAAATCTCCGACAACGTCGTGCGCATCGGCGTGCTCAACGACATCTCCGGGATCTTCCAGGACACCAACGGCATGGGCTCGGTCGAGGCCGCGCGCATGGCGGCCGAGGATTTCAACGGCGGGGCTAAGAACATCAAGGTCGAGATCGTCTACGCCGACCACCAGAACAAGGCCGATGTCGGTAATGCGATTGCGCGCAAATGGCTCGATGTCGAGGGCGTCGATGCCATTGTCGACGTGCCGAATTCTGCGGTCGGCCTCTCCATCAACACGCTGCTGCGCGACAGCCGCATGACTTTCCTGGCGTCGTCCACGGCGAGCTCGGATCTCACCGGCAAGGCCTGCTCGCCCAACACCATCCAGTGGGTCAACGACACCTGGGCGACCGGCAACACCACGGCGGCCGCGATGGTGTCGCGCGGCGGCAAGGACTGGTACTTCCTCACGGTCGATTTCGCGCTCGGCAAGGGCATCGAGGCCGAAGCGCAGAAATATATCGAGGCGCACGGCGGCAAGGTGATCGGTTCCTCCAAGCACCCGCTCGGCACGTCTGACTTTGCCTCCTTCCTGTTGCAGGCGCAGAGCTCGAAGGCGCAGGTGATTGGCCTTGCCAATGCCGGCGGCGACACCATCAATGTGGTGAAGCAGGCCGCCGAGTTCGGCATTCAGCAAAGCGGGCAGAAGCTCGTCGCCTTCCTGCTCTTCATCAACGACGTCCACGGCATGGGCATCAAGGTCGCGCAGGGGCTCCAGCTCATGGAAGCCTTCTACTGGGACATGAACGACGACACCCGCGCGTTTGCCAAGCGCTTCGGTGCGCGGCCGGGGATGAACGGCAAGATGCCGAGCGGCAACCAAGCCGGCGTCTATGCCTCCACGCTCGCCTATCTCAACGCGGTTGCCGCAACCGGCAGCGACAACGCCAAGGACGCCGTGCCCGAGATGAAGAAGTTCAGGGGCAAGGACAAACTGTTCGGCGACACCGCCATGCGCCAGGACGGCCGCGTCGTGCATCCCATGTATCTGTTCGAGGTGAAGAAGCCGGAGGAGTCAAAATACCCTTACGACTACTACAAGCTGGTCTCGACGATTCCGGCGGAGCAGGCGTTTCGCCCGCTGGCGGAGGGCGGGTGCGAGTTGGTGAAGTAATTGCTCTTTGCCTCTCCCCGCTTGCGGGGAGACGCCGGATTGCATCGAAGATGCAATCCGGGTGAGGGGGTGCTTCCGCGAGTCACATGTCCGCGGGAACGACGATCTTTCAACGCGTCATTGCGAGCGCAGCGAAGCAACCCAGAATTCCTCCGCGGGAAGACCCTGGATTGCTTCGCGGCGCTCGCAACGACGGTGGGGGAGCATCGAAGGATTCGACTCCTACTGTCCCCGCGGAGACTCCCCCTCACCCCGACCCTCTCCCCGCAAGCGGGGAGAGGGAGAAGCCGTCACCCCACCACCTTGCTCGATCCCTGCGTGATCAGCCTCGCCGCGCGCTGATCTCGCGCGTAGATCCAGAGCCAGCTCAGGGCGACGCTGAGGCGGTGGCGGAGGCCGATCAGGAAGTAGATGTGGGCGATGCCCCAGATCCACCACGCGATGGTGCCGCGCAGCTTGATGCGGCCGAAATCGATCACCGCGAGGCGCTTGCCGATCTGCGCGAGGCTGCCAGAGTGCTTGTAGCGGAACGCTCCCTTCGTCTCTCCGCGCAGGCGCGCCTTGACGGTCTCGGCGACGTGCCGCCCCTGCTGTTTGGCGGCGGGCGCGATTCCGGGCACCGGCTTGCCCTCCCAGGCACTGATCGTCACGGTGTCGCCGATGGCAAAGATCTCGGGATGGCCGGGGATCGTCAGGTCGGCCTCGACCTGCACACGGCCGGCGCGATCGGCCGGCACGCCCAGCCATTCGGCGGCGGGCGAGGCGCGCACGCCCGCGGCCCAGATCTTGGTCTTCGCGTCCAGGCGCGTGCCGCCATAGACCACGCCGTCGCGGTCGATCTCGGTGACGGGCTGGCCGAGCACGACCTCGACGCCGATCTTCTCCAGCGACGCTTGTGCATAGGCCGAGAGCTCGTCGGCGAAGCCTGCGAGCACGCGCGGCCCCGCCTCGATCAGCACCACGCGCGCCTTGGTCGTATCGATGTTGCGGAAATCTTCCGGCAGGGTGTGATGCGCCATTTCGGCGATGGTGCCGGCGAGCTCGACGCCGGTGGGGCCGGCGCCGACGATGACGAAGGTCAGCCGCGCCGCGCGCTTGGCCGGATCGGTCTCGCGCTCGGCGCGCTCGAACGCCACCAGGATATGCCGGCGCAGCGTGGTCGCGTCCTCCAGCGTCTTCAGGCCGGGCGCGAACTGCTCCCATTCGTCATGGCCGAAATAGGCGTGACGCGCACCGGTGGCGAGCACCAGCGTGTCGTAGGGCACCTCGCTGCCGTCGTCGATCAGCACGTAGCGCCTGTTAGCATCGACGCCGCTGACCGTCGCGAACAGCGTCGTCACCTCGCGCCGGTCGCGCATGAGATGGCGGACCGGCCAGGCGATCTCGCTGGTCGCAAGCGATGCGGTCGCGACCTGGTAGAGCAGCGGCTGGAACAGATGATGGTTGCGGCGGTCGATCAGCGTGATGTCGACCGGGGCGCCCGCCAGCCGGTAGGTCGCCTCCAGCCCGCCGAAGCCGGCGCCGACGATGACGACACGATGGGGTGTGGTGGTCATGATGCGCCCTCGACTCTTGCTGCTTCTCCGCTTCATTTAAGTGCGGAAAGTGACCCGCGGTCCAATAGCCGTCATCAATCGCGGAATAGGCTGGGCGTATCGTCGTGCCGCGAAAAAGCGCCGCAGCCTCCGGACCGGCCTCAGGCCGGCCTCGGCCGAAGTGAGTAGAATTATATTTCTTGCCATCGCCGATGGGGGCGAAATATGGTGCAGGGACGGGTGCTGAGCCATTGGCGGCTCGACAGATTTTGCGTTCAATAGAGACAGGCCCGGGGCGGCGATCACCCCGTTTCCGGGATCAATAATAAGGAGGGGAGTGGTTATGAGGACGGCATTCTGGCTGGCGGGCGCAGCGGCGCTGGTGCTGGCAAATCCGGCATTCGCCGGCGACACCATCAAGATCGGTTTCGTCTCGACCTTCAGCGGCCCGACCGCCGTGATCGGCAATGACATGCGCAACTCGTTCGAGCTGGCGCTGGATCATCTCGGCCGCAAGATGGACGGCAAGCCGGTCGAGGTGATCTACGAGGACGACGGCCAGAAGCCCGATGTCGGCAAGCAGAAGACCGAGAAGCTGGTGCAGTCCGACAAGGTCGATTTCATCGTCGGCTATATCTGGTCGAACGTGCTGCTGGCTTCCTTGAAGACCGCGGTGGACTCGCAGACCTTCCTGATCTCGGCCAATGCCGGCCCGTCGCAGCTCGCCGGCGAGCTCTGCTCACCTTACGTGTTCTCCACCTCCTGGCAGAACGACCAGACGCCGCAGGCCATGGGCCTCTACATGAACCAGAAGGGCGTCAAGAGCGTCTTCCTGATCGGGCCGAACTACGCGGCCGGCAAGGACATGCTCGCGGGCCTCAAGAACACCTTCAAGGGTGAGATCAAGGGCGAAGAATACACGGTCTGGCCGAGCCAGCTCGACTTCTCCGCCGAGCTCTCCAAGGCCCGCGCTTCCGGCGCCGAGTCGATCTTCGTGTTCTACCCCGGTGCCGCCGGCGTGCAGTTCCTCAATCAATATACCCAGGCCGGCCTGAAGAGCACGATGCCGCTCTACACCGCCTTTACCGTCGACGAGCTGTCGTTGCCGCTCCAGAAGGAGAACGCGTTAGGGGTTCCCGGCGCGCAGCAGTGGGTGAACGACCTGCCCAACGAGCAGAACAAGCGCTTCGTTGCCGACTACCGCAAGAAGTACCCCAATCTGCGTCCGACCTATTACGGCGCCCAGACCTACGACGCCGCCCAGCTCATCAACAGCGCCGTCGTCGCGGTGAAGGGCGACACCAGCAAGAAGGACGCGATGAAGGCCGAGATGGAGAAGGCCAACTTCAAGTCGCTGCGCGGTGCGTTCAAGTACGGCAACAACCACATCCCGGTGCAGAGCTTCTATCTCCAGGACGTGGTCAAGGACGCCGATGGCCAGCTCGCGCTGAAGACGGTCGCCACCATCGTCGAGAACGACCAGGATCGCTTCCATCAGAAGTGCGCGATGAAGTGAGCTGGTTGGGCGAGCTCTCTCCTCTCCCTCTCCCCGCTCTTACGGGGAGAGGGGCGGGGTGAGCGGCTGTCTCCGCGAGGACGGAGCGAGTCGAATTCCTCGAAATTCCCCACATCGTCATTGCGAGCGCAGCCAGAGCCTTTCCGCGGAGGGATTCTGGATTGCTTCGCTGCGCTGGCAATGACGTATTGAGAGAGTGGTGCCCCCGATTGTCATGTCTCTCGCGGAGACTCCCCCTCACCCGGAATTCAAGCTGCGCGCGAATTCCGGCCTCTCCCCGCGAGCGGGGAGAGGCGAAGAGCTACACCCGCGGCATGCTCGCGGGCCGCACTTCGCGTGATTGCGCCGCGAGCCTGATCCCGGCATTGGCCGCGCCGAAGCCCTGATAATCCCTTCGTTCGACGATCTCAAAGAAGAAGCGCTCGTCGAAGATGTGGGTGTAGACCTGGAAGAACTCACCGTCGCCCTCGCGGTCGTAGAGGATGTGGTTGGCGCGTAGCTGCGCCATCAGGTCGGGCGCGAGGTCGTATTTGGCTTCGATGTCGTCGTAGTAATTGTCGGGAATATCCAGAAAGCCCGCGCCGCGGGCGCGCATCGCTGCGACCGCTGCAAAGATGTCCCGGCATGCAAACGCGACGTGCTGCACGCCCGAGCCGAAGAACTCCGAGATGAAGCGGGCCGGCAGGGTGCGGTTGGCGGAGGAGCCGTTGAGCACGAAACGCAGGCTCTGGTCGCCGTTGATGATGGCCTGGCTCTGCACGAGGCCCCTGGGATCGGCGATCTCCATCTGCGGCAGGCGCTTGAGGTCGAGGATGCCGGTGTAGAACAGCAGCCAGGACAGCATCTCGTCATAGGGCATCGACTGCGCGATGTGGTCGACGGCGAGCAGCGCGTCCGCGCTCGCCTCGCTCGCAACCGGTTCGAAATCGGTGTCCCAGTTCTTGCCGGCCTGATCGAGGAAATAAAGCAGGCTGCCGCCGACGCCGTGGATCGCGGGAATCTCCAGCTCGCCCGGCCCGACCGGCTGATAGTAGGTGCGCGCCTTCAATGCCTCGGCGCGCTGCATGGCAAGGCCCGCATTGTCGACGTCGAGCGCGATGGCGCAGACGCCGGGGCCGTGCGTGACGTAGTGCGAATGCGCAAAGCCGTCGGTCTCGCAATTGATGACGAGCTCGACCTTGCCCTGCGACCAGCGCTCCACCGCCTTGCTGCGATGCTCGCCGGTCTTGCGGAATCCGAGCTGCGACAACAGGCGGGCGAGTTCGCCGGCCTTGGTCTCGTTGACGGCGAACTCGATGAAGCCGGTGCCGTGACTTTTGGCCTTCGGCGCCAGTGGCTCGCTGACGAGCTTCGGCCAATCCGGTGCAAGCTGGTCCTCCAGCAGGATCAGCGAGCGCAGGCCGTCGATGGCGGTCTGCGCGGCCGAGCCGGCGCGGAACTGGTCGTTGAAAATCTCCAGCGACAGCGGTCCGGCATAGCCGGTCGCCGCGACCGCCGCCATGAATTCGCCGACCGGCAGATCGCCCTGGCCGGGGAACGAGCGGAAGTGCCGGCTCCAGGACAAGATGTCGAGCTCGAGCTTTGGTGCGTCGGCGAGCTGCACCAGAAAGATCTTGTCGCCGGGGATCGAGGCCATAGCGCGGACCGGAAAGCCCGGAGCGAGTGCATGAAAACTGTCGAGGATGACGCCGATCGCGGGATGATCGGCGCGCCGCACGATCTCCCAGGCATCGCGGTAGTCGTTGACATGCCGTCCCCAGGCCAGCGCCTCGTAGCCGACGCGCAAGCCCCGCTTGGCCGCGCGATCGCCGAGCTCGCGAAAATCGTCCGCGGCACGGTCGATGCCGCCGAGCGAGCTGGGGGAGACGTTGGAGCAGATCAGCAGCAGGTCGGTGCCGAGCTCCTGCATCAAGTCGAACTTGCGTTCGGCGCGGGCAAAGTTGCGCGCGCGCTGCGGCTCCGGCATGCCCTCGAAATCGCGGAACGGCTGGAACGCGCAGATCTTGAGGTTGAGATCGCGGCAGAGCTTTGCGATGTCGCGCGGGCCCGCGCCGAACGACAGCAGGTCGTTCTCGAATATCTCGACCTCGTCGAAGCCGGCGGCTGCGATGGCGCGCAGCTTTTCGTCCAGCGCCCCCGAGAGAGAGACGGTCGCGATCGAGCGCTTGTTCATGCTGCTGTCTCCTCCATGGCTCCCCCGAGGAAGAGCTGGCCGATGCGGGGATCGTTCAGGATGCGCTTCGCGCCGTCGACCATGCGGGTCTGGCCGAGCTCGAGCACGATGCCGATATCGGAGATCTCCAGCGCCGAGCGCGCGTTCTGTTCGATCATCAGGATAGTGACGCCGCGGTCGCGCAGGTTCTTGAGGATGTCGAAGGTCTGCTGCACCATCAGCGGCGACAGACCGATCGAGGGCTCGTCGATCAGCACGAGCTTCGGCTCGAGCAGCAGCGAGCGGGCGATCTCGAGCTGCTTCTGCTCGCCGCCCGAGAGCGTCGAGGCCTGCTGTGCCGACTTGCGCCGGAGCGCCGGAAACAGGTCGAGTGCCGCCTCGATCCGCTTGGGCAGGTCGAGACCCTTCCCGGCGGCGACGCCGCCGAGTTCGATGTTGTGGCGCACCGACAGCTCGGGGAAGATGTTGCGGCCCTGCGGAACGTAGCAGATACCGGCATTGAGCAGCGCGCGCTGGCTTAAGTTCGTGACGTCGCGACCGGCAAAACTGACCTTGCCCTCGCGCAGCTTGAGCAGGCCGAAGATCGCCTTGAACACGGTCGACTTACCGGCGCCGTTGGGGCCGATGATGGTGGTGATGGTGGCCTGCGGAACGGAAAACGTCGTGCCGTTCAGGATCGTCATCTTGCCGTAGCCGCCGACGAGATTGTGAACCGAGAGGATCGGGTCGCTCATGGCTCGTGCCCTCAATGTCCCAGATAAGCTTCGATCACGGCCGGGTTCTTGCGGACCTCGTCCGGCCGTCCCATCGCCAGCACCTTGCCTTCGGCCATCACCATCACGCGCGAGCACAGCGACATCACGAACTCCATGTTGTGCTCGATCACGACGAAGGTCGCGTTCTTCTGGCGGTTGATCGCGACCAGCCGGTCCTTCAGGTCCGCTAGCATCGACGGGTTGACGCCGCCGGCGGGCTCGTCGAGCAGCACGAGGCGCGGTCCGCCCATGAAAGCCATGGCGGCATCGAGCAGCTTCTGCTGGCCGTAGGACAGACCGCCGGCAGGTTCAGCCGCGAGATGGTCGAGCTTGAAGAAGCCGATCATCTGGTTGGCGGCCTCCGTCAGCCCGGCATCGGAGCGGCCGACCAGGCGCGAGGCCATGTTGCCCTGGTGCTCCTGTCCCGCGAGGATCAAATTCTCGCGCACCGACAGTTTTGGAAACACCTGCAAGAGCTGGAAGGTGCGGCTGACACCGAGCTTGTTGAGCTCGGAGGGGCGCAGCCCCGTGACGACCTTGCCGTCGAGCTTCACTTCGCCGCCTGATGGCGTGAGCTGGCCAAGAATGCAGTTGAACAGGGTCGACTTGCCGCAGCCGTTCGGCCCGATCAGGCCGAGGATCTCGCCTTCGCGGACGTCGAAGCTGACGTCGGCGACCGCGCTGATGCCGCCAAAATTCTTCTTGATGTTGGTGACTTCGAGGACCGCACTCATTGCACCGTCTCCAGCCGGGATTTTGCCACGGCGCGCAGCGCAGAAGCCGCCTTGGTGCGGCGCTCGGCGAGATAACGGTCGAGGATTCCCAAGATGCCGGTCGGCGACCAGATCAGCAGCAGCATCACCGCGATCGCATAGAGCATCAGGTAATACCCTTCCGTGAAGCGCAGCCATTCCGGCAGCAGCACCGCGATCATCGCGCCCAGGAAGGGACCGAAATAGAAGCCGGCGCCGCCGACGATCACCATCATCAGGAGATCGAGCGAGAGCGACAGGTTGAACGGCACCGGATCGATATATTGCGTCAGCGGCGCGTAGAGCGCGCCGGCAACGCCGCCAAGCGCCGAGCCGATCGCAAACGCCATCAGCGTGTAGCGCCTTGTGTCGATGCCGAGCGATTGCGCGCGCAGCGGGTTTTCGCGCAGCGCCATGAAGGCGCGGCCCCAGGGCGAGCGGATCAGCCACCACACCGCGAGCGAGACGATCGCGAGCGAGCCGAGGCAGACATAGTAGAAGGGCAGCGGCTTGTTGGTCGCGATTCCGAAGAAATGCGGGCGCGGAATGTTGGAGATGCCGTAGATGCCGCCCGTCAGCCAGCTCTCGTTGCGGAACACCAGAAAGGCCAATGTCGAGAAGGCGAGCGTGACGAAAGCGAGGTAGTGGTGCTGCACGCGCAGCGCGGGATAGCCGAGCACCCAGCCGACGCCGAAGCTCAAGACGATCGCAACCAGGATCGCGACCGGCAGCGGCCAGCCATGGGTGGTCATGATCGCCGCCGCATAGGCGCCGATGCCGACGAAGGCGCCCTGGGCAAGCGAGACCTGGCCGGCATAGCCGAGCGTGAGGTTGAGGCCCATCGCGGCGATGGTCATCACCGCCCACTGGCTCAGGATGAACAGGCCGTAGCGGTTGAAGTTCATGGGGACGATGATCAGGCCGGCGATGACGATGAGGCCGAGCGCGATCTTCAGGGGTTTGCCAAAGCTGCTCATACCGTGCGCTCCTCGGCGCGGCCGAGCAGTCCTTGCGGCCGGAACAGGATGACGACGATCAGGAAGATCAGCGGCACGGCCGCGCGGTATTGCGTCGAGACGTAGCTTGCCGCGAGATTGTCGAGCACGCCGATCAACAGGCCGCCCGCGATCGCGCCGCGCACCTGGTTGAAGCCGCCGACGATCGCCGCGATGAAGGCGGCCTGGCCCAGCACCTCGCCGGACGAGAATTTTGCCAGATAGATTGGCGTGATCAGCAGCGAGGCCAGCGCGACCAGGAAGGCGTTGATCAGGAAGGTCAACAGGATCATGCGCTCCACGGGCACGCCGATGATGCGCGCCACCGTCGGGTTCTGCGCCGCCGCCTGCATCTGGTGGCCGAGCGAGGTGCGGTTGAGGAGCGAGGTCAGGCCGAAGACTGCAAGAATGGCGACGACGAGGACGCCGATGCTTTGCAGCGAGACGGCGTGGCCGAGGATGGAGATATCGCCGGTCGGCACGATCGAGGGGAAGGGCGAGGCCTCCGCGCTGAAGAACTGCTTCACCGATTCCTTGATGCCGATCGCCAGCGCCATGGTCGCGATCGCCAGCGGCAGCACGCCATGGCGCATCATCGGATCGACCAGCAGCATCTTGAAGGCGAGGCCGAGCAGGATCATCGAGAGCAAGATGCCGAGGATGATCGCGAGCCAGAACGGCGCGCCGGCATGCATCGTCACGAGCATCAGGAACGCCGGCAGCATCACGAACTCGCCCTGCGCGAAATTGATGGTCTGCGAGGTCTGCCACAGCAGCGTGAAGCCGACCGCGACCAGTGCATAGATGGCGCCGGTGGCAAGTCCTGCGACCAGAAGATCGAACAGATTGGACATTTTCCCCTCTCTCCTCTCCCTCTCCCCGCTTGCGGGGAGAGGGTCGGGGTGAGGGGGAGTCTCCGCGAAGTCAGTGACAGTTGGACTCGCGGAAGCTCCCCCTCACCCGCCGCGCTTCGCGCGTCGGCCTCTCCCCGCGTGCGGGGAGAGGCAAAGAAGCCTCACTTCACCTTCGGCAGCACCTGCTTCACCACCTGCTTGCCTTCGACCACTTCGACCAGAAAACTCTGGCGGTCGATGTCGCCGGTCTCGCTGAAGGTGACGTCCATCAGGATGCCCGGCTCGTCCGCGGCCTTGATGGTCAGGCCATGCAGCGTGTCGGCGAACGCCTTGGAATCGACCTTGCCCATCTTCTCGGTGGTGGCCTTCACCATGTAGACGGCGAGGTAGCCCTTCAGGCCGTTGTGGTCCGGCACGTAATTGTACTTCTTGGAAAACTTCTCGCGGAACGCCTTGATCAGGTCGACCGGTGCGTCCGTCGTGAGGCCGACATGGCCGCGCGCGCCGTTGGCGGCATCGCCGGCGAGCTCGATCACCTTCTGGCCGATCAGCGTGGTCTCGCCCATCAGCGGCGCGGTGACGCCCTGGCGCTTCAGCTCTTTCAGGATGCGCGCGCTCTCTTCCTCGTTGAGATAGACGAATACGGCGTCGGGATTGGCAGACTTGATCTTGCCGACGTCGGCGGCGAAGTCGGCCTGGCCTGCTTCGGTGGAGAGATCGGCGACGACCTTGGAGCCGAGCCGGTCGAGCTCCTTCACGACGACGTCGCGTCCGCCGCGGCCGAAGTCGTTGTTGACCCAGACCACCGCGACCGACTTCGCCTTCATCTCGTCGTGGATGTATTTTGCGACCTTCGGCATCGAGGATTGCTGGCCGAACGAGGTGCGGAACAGGAACTTGTTGCCGGCTTGCGTCAGCTCGGCGGCTTCGCCGCCCATGATCTGCGCGATGCCGGCTTCGGCCGCGAGCGGTGCGGTGACCTTCACCGAGCCGGAATAGCCGGGTCCGAGCAGCACATAGGGCTCGGCATCGAGTGCCTTCTGCACTTGCGCGCGGGCAACGCCCGGATTGGATTGCGAGTCGGCATGGGTGACCTCGAGCTTGCGGCCGAGCACGCCGCCCTTGGCGTTGATCTCCTCGATCGCGAGGTCGATGCCGTTCTTCCAGTTGGTGCCGACGGTGGCGCCGCCGCCCGACAGCTCGGCGACGTCGGCGAGCTTGATCGCCTGTGCGTGGACGCTGGTTGCAGTCGCGAAGGCAAGCAGGGCGCCTGCCAGAATAGTCGATTTCATCGTCTCTCCTCCCGTTCCCTCTGATGTTGTTGTCCGCGGCCTTGTGTCCGGCCGCTTCGGTTACGCTGCGTGATAGGCTGAGCTTCGTGCCGCCATCACCTCGTCAAAAGCCTCTCCCATGACTTCGGTCGATGGGGCAAGGCCGGTGAACAGTTCGAAAGCGTCGGCGGCCTGGTAGATCGCAAGCTCCCGCCCGGTCATGATCTTCGCGCCGCGCTCCTGCGCCGCGGCCAGCAGCGGCGTGATCAGCGGCGAATAGACGGCGTCGGCCACCCAGAGCTTCTCGTGCAGCAGCGCAGCCGGAACAGGCATGCCGCGGTTCGGCAGCATGCCGACCGGCGTGCCGTTGACGAGCCCGGTCGCGCCGTCGAGCGCGTCCTCGACGCTTTTCGCGACCCTGGCGCCGCCATGCTTGGCAAGCAGTGCGGCAAGTTTTTCGGCCCGCGCCGGTTCGGAGTCGAAGATGCGGAGGTCGGCGACCTCAAGGCTCGCCAGTGCGAAGGCGATCGCTTTGCCGACGCCGCCCGTGCCGATCACGGCAACCGCATTTCCAGACGGCGCCAGCAGCGGCGCCACCGCGCGCGCAAAGCCGGTGGTGTCGGTGTTGTGGCCGGTCAGGCGGCCGTCCCTGACAACGACGGTGTTGACCGCGCCCATCGCGGCGGCGCCCGGCGCCAGTGCGTCGAGCAGTGGGACCACCGCTTCCTTGTAAGGATAGGTCACGTTGACGCCGGCAAAGCCGAGCCGCCGCACGCCTTCGAGCATCAGCCTCAGTCCGGCCGCGTCGGCGCCTGCGACCTCGATCAGCTGGTAGTGACCGCGCAGGCCGAGCGCCTCGGCGGCGCGCTCATGCATGGCGGGGGAAGCGGAATGCGCGATCGGCGCGCCGATCAGGCCGGTGAGGAGTTTCTTGCTGGCGGCGTATCCGCGCTTCGACATGGTTCGCTATCGTCTCGTTGGGAGCGTTCGGTCCCGGCCATTAGCGGGGAAACCTGCGCAATTCCAAGGGGGCTTCCGCGTGCGACGATAGCCTTTCCCTCGCCTAACACAATTACCCTTATGCCCCGCAAACCTAACATCATGTTATTTCTTCCGTCCGCGTGCAGGCGCAGCCCTGCCGTTGCCGCGGGACGGCTCGACCGCGCGCATCTCGGCGCGCAGGGATTCGATGAAATACTCGACGTGAAGCGACAGCGGTGCGCCGCGCTTCACCGCGATATAGGTGTCGAACCGCGTCGGCTCGGTGATCTTGAGCAGCTCGATCCCGGGATAGCCGCCATGGGCCACCGTGAACTGGTCGATGACGGCGATGCCGAGCCCCGCTTTCACCAGCGCGCAGACCGTGGTGCCGAAGCGCGCGCGGATGGTGATGTTGTAATCGAGCCGGTTGCGCGAAAAGATCCCGGCCATGATCCGGCCGTAGGGGTCGTTCGGATCGATGCCGATCAGCGGGTAGCGGGTGATCTCGGCCGCCGACACCTGCTTCCGGCCGGCGAGCTCGTGGCCGGGCGGCACGATGCAATAGAGCTCGCCCGAGGCGAGCGGCAGGAAGTCGAGCCCGGAATGCTCGAGCCGGTAGCTCATCGCCACGCACTCGCCGCGGCCGAGCAGGAGATAGTCGATGGCCTCCTCGAGCTTGAGGATGTTGATGTCGATGCCGAGATCGGGATAGCGGCGCCGGACGCGCTCGATCGCGCGCGGCACCATCACCTGCGAGATGCTCGGCACCGAGCCGATGCGCAATTCCGACAGGCCGCCGCGGCCGATCTTGGAGATGATCTCGGAGAGGTCGTCGACCTTCTTGTAGACGCCGTTGATCTGCTCGAAGATGTTCTCGGCTTCCGGCGTCGGGAAGTAGCGGCCGTTCTGGCGCTGGAAGAAGCGGATGCCGAGCGAGCGCTCGGTGTATTTGACGAGGCGGCTGATCCCCGGCGCCGAGACGTTGAGCAGCTTCGCCGCACCGCCAATGGTGCCCGTCACCATCACGGCACGGATCACTTCAACCTGGCGCAGCGTCATCATGTCCCGGGCTTCCGAAAGAGGATCGTGCGGCGATCATCTCACGAGAGAAGCGAGGTCAGCCAGCGGCAAATGGCGAGCCATGGCAGCGCAGCGAGCGATTCCCATGCCCTCCAGGGGAGGGTAAGGGCGCCGCTCATTCGCTGACGATGATGGCGGAGTAATTTCGCGGTTGGCGTGTTTCGACTAAAATCTGCGCGTTCAAATGGAAGGGCGGCGGCGTCGCGCGATCTGTTGCATCGGCGTCGTCTGCTAGCTCGCCGGCCCTTCGGGCGATACGCTGTTCGCGAACTCGGCGCGCTCGCTCTGTAGCACCTCGCGCGCGAACTCGATGATCTTCTGCTTGTTTGCCGTTTCACGGACGGCGAAAAACACGCGGTTCAATTCCAGGCCGAGCACGCTGTTGAGGGCGATGTTCTCGTCGTCCATCGTGGTTTTCCCGCTTTGTACGCCACAGGTGTAACTTGACGTCCCTTCTTCCACAAGTAGATTAAAGCTTCGGAGCAGGCGGATACCGGAGAACTACGGAAGCAGCGAATTGAGGCAGCCCCCAAATACGTGCTATAGCGGACGACGAGGGTCAGGAAACGCACCGATGTCCGCCGTCGATTATGGCCGGGAAGCGCTCGATTTCATCGAAGGCCTGGGTGTCTATCGCAAGGTACCGGACGCCATGAACGCGCTTGAAGCGGCCTTCGGCCGTTTCGGCTTCGAAACTATCATTGTGACGGGATTGCCGAATCCCGATCAGCGGTTTGCGCAGATGGTGCTCGCCAAGCGCTGGCCGGCGGGATGGTTCAATCTCTACACTCAGAACAACTATGACCGCTTCGATCCCGTGGTGCGGCTGTGCCGGCAATCGGTCAATCCGTTCGAGTGGTCGGAGGCGCCCTATGATGCCGAGCTCGAGCCGAGCGCGGCCGAGGTGATGAACCGCGCCGGCGATTTTCGCATGTCGCGCGGCTTCATCGTGCCGATCCACGGGCTCACCGGCTATGAAGCCGCGGTGTCGCTCGGCGGCGTCCATCTCGACCTCAATCCCCGCAGCAAGCCGGCGCTGCACCTGATGGCGATGTATGGCTTCGACCACATTCGCCGTCTGCTCGACCCGACGCCGTATCCGTCGACGCGTCTCACCCCGCGCGAGCGCGAGGTGATCTCCTGGGCCTCGCAGGGCAAGTCGGCCTGGGAGATCGGCGAGATCCTGCACATCACGCAGCGCACCGCCGAAGAGCATCTTGCAACTGCTGCGCGCAAGCTCGGTGCGGTCAACCGTACGCATGCGGTTGCGCTGGCGATTCGCCACAAGATCATCAATCCCTAAGCGACGTACTGGGAAATTTCCCAATATCGAACCTGCCTCTTTTCGCAGAGGCTGCCCCCCATTGAGGCTGAATGGGGGTTTCCATGATTCACGCAATTTCCGCGGTCAATCGCCACTTATACGAGGACGTAATCGAGCAGCATTTCCGGCTGCGTCATGACATCTTTGTCGAGGAGCGGCACTGGGAGACGCTGCGCAGGCCGGATGGCCGCGAGGTCGATTCCTATGACGACGAGGATACCGTCTATCTGCTTGCGCTGGAGGGACGACGCGTCGTCGGCGGCCACCGGCTCTACCCCACGACCAAGCCCTCGATGATGAGCGAGGTCTTCCCGCATCTGGCGGCGGTTCGCGGCTGCCCCTCGGATCCGCTGATATGGGAATGGTCGCGCTACTTCGTCGTCCGCGATCGCCGCGACGGCGCGCTCAACCTGCAACTGATGGCGGCGGTGCAGGAGTTCTGCCTCGACCAGGGAATCGCGCAGGTCAGCGCGATCATGGAAACCTGGTGGTTGCCGCGCTTCCACGAGGCCGGCTTCGTCGTGACGCCGCTCGGCCTGCCGGCTCTGGTCGAGAACGCCTGGACCATGGCGGCCACCGTCGACATTCGTCGCCAGACGCTCGATGTCCTGCATGATCGCATCGGCATGCCTTCCATCGTGCAACAGGACGGCCCGCGTCTGGACGCCGTCGCCCGTGCCAACCTTTGCGGCCTCGCTGCCGCGCAACGAAAGAGCGCCTGAAATGTCGAATATGATGCGGGACAGCCAGATCATGGCGCAAATCAAGGACGAGAATCTCGGCTACATGTCCGACATGGCGCTCGAGCTGGCGCAGATGGCGGACGACTCCGGACTGACGACGCTTGCCTATCTGTTCCGGATGGCCGCACTGGAGGCCTCGACGGCAAACAGCGTGCTCGCCGAGCCGGACGATCTTCCCCGGCAGATGACGTCGCACTAGACGCAACCTTCTTCACTTCCTTCATTCTGACGACGTCCTCACCCTCTCCCCGGCCTACCCGGGGGGAGGGTGATCGTTTGGGTGCGGCAGGTTGCCCCATGCTGCGCGGCAGCCTTCTTGCATCGCAGGACAGGTTTCGGCCGTGTGCGCCGGGATGCAACAAAGTGCATGTTTGGTGTCAAATCGCTCTTGCCTCTGAACGATACTGCCATTACCCATTTTTCGGCCTTGAAGAGGCAGGGGGAGCTCTTTCACTGATGGCGACCGTGTTCGAACATCGGCGCGACGCTGCGTGCGCCTGAAAGAGTCTTGATGCTGCTAGTCGTCGAACAGTTTTTGAACGGATTGCAGTTCGGCCTGCTGCTGTTCCTGCTCGCCGCCGGCCTGACGCTGGTGTTCGGGATCATGGATCTCGTCAACCTCGCGCACGGCTCGCTCTACATGATGGGCGCCTATTTCGCCGCGACCTTCGCGGCCTGGACCGGCAGCTTCCTGCTCGGTGCGCTGATGGCGCTCGGCGCAACGCTCGTGCTCGGCATCGTGCTCGAGATGACGGCGCTGCGGGATCTCTACGGCCGCGACCATCTCGACCACGTGCTCGCGACCTTCGGCCTGATCCTGTTCTTCAATGAAGCCGTGCGGCTGATCTGGGGCCCGGCAGGCCTGGCGCTGCCGCTGCCGGCCTGGCTCACCGTGCCGGTGCCGATCCTGCCCGGCATTCACTATCCCGCCTATCGCCTCGCCATCATCGTGGTGGCGCTGCTGGTCGCGCTGCTGCTCTATCTCGGCGTGATGCGCACCCGCATCGGCATGCTGATCCGGGCCGGCGCCTCCAACCGAGAGATGATCGGCGCGCTCGGCATCAACATCAAGCTGCTCTACACGCTGGTGTTCGGTCTCGGTGCCGCGCTCGCCGGCCTTGCCGGCCTGATGCAGGCGCCGATCCTCACCGTGCAGATCGGCATGGGCGAGAACATCCTGATCCTGGCCTTCGTCATCATCGTGATCGGCGGCATCGGCTCGATCCGCGGCGCGTTCCTGGCCGCGATCTTCGTCGGCATGATCGACACGCTCGGCCGCGCCTTCCTGCCGAACCTGCTGCGGCAGGTGCTCAGCGGCGCCGCGGCCTCCACCGCCGCGCCCGCGCTGTCGTCCATGCTGATCTATCTTGTGATGGCGATCGTGCTGGTGGTGCGGCCGGAGGGGCTGTTTCCGGCCAACCGTCGATGAAGGCTTTCACGGTGAGCAAGGCCGTCACGGCCCTGATGCTGGCAGGCCTCGTGCTGCTGCCGCTGTATTCGCAAGCATCCGGCAACGTCTTCATCCTGACGCTGTTCACCCGCATCGTCATCCTGGCGCTGGCCGCCGCGAGCCTCAACCTCATCATGGGTTTTGGCGGCATGATGAGCTTTGGCCACGCCGCCTATCTCGGCATCGGCGGCTACGCCGTCGGCATGCTCGCGCAGGAAGGCGTAGGTTCCGGCTTCATCCAGTTTCCAGTCGCGCTGGCGGCCTCCGCGATCTACGCGCTGGTGATCGGCGCGCTCTCTTTGCGCACCCGCGGCGTCTATTTCATCATGATCACGCTGGCCTTTGCGCAGATGGCCTATTACGTCGCCTCGGGGCTGGCGCGTTACGGCGGCGACGACGGCCTCACCGTCTACAAGCGCAGCGACTTCTCCGGGCTGATCAATCTCGGCAATCGCGTGCAGTTCTATTATCTCTGCCTCGCCTGTCTTCTCGGCGTCCTGTTCCTGATCTGGCGCATCGTCAATTCGCGCTTCGGTCTCGTCGTGCAGGGCCTGCGCTCCAACGAGCAGCGCATGCAGGCGATCGGCTTTCCCGCCAAGCGCTATCAGTTGGTCTGCTTCGTCATCTCCGGCATGATGTGCGGACTTGCCGGCGCGCTGCTCGCCAACAACACCGACTTCATCAGCCCGGCCGTGATGTACTGGACGCGTTCCGGCGACCTCATGGTGATGGTGATCCTCGGCGGCATGGGTACGCTGTTCGGCCCGGTGATGGGCGCGGTGGTGTTCCTGCTGCTGGAGGAGTTCCTGTCGCAGATCACCGAATATTGGGCGCTGATCATGGGGCCGCTACTGCTGCTGATCGTGCTGTTCGGGCGCGGCGGCATCATGGGCATGCTCGGGAGGGCTGGCCGTGGCTGAACCCTTGCTCCGCGTCGAGAAGCTGGTGCGCCGCTTCGGCGGCATCATCGCGACGGACAACGTCTCGCTCGACGTCGCGGCCGGCGAGCTGCACGCCATCATCGGCCCGAACGGCGCCGGCAAGACCACGCTGATCAGCCAGCTCACCGGGCATCTCGAACCGCATTCCGGCAGCGTCTCGCTCGGCGGGCGCGACATCACCTACCTGCCGGCCTATCGCCGCTGCGCGCTGGGGCTGGCGCGGTCGTTCCAGATCACCTCGCTGCTGCTCGACTTCACCGCCGCCGACAACGTCGCGCTGGCGGCGCAGGCCCATGCCGGCACCTCGTTCCGCTTCTTCGCCAACGCGCGCAAGGAAAAGGGCTTGCGCGACGCCGCCCATGCCGCGCTCGACCGCGTCGGCCTGTTGCATCGCGCCGACGTCGTCGTGAACAGGCTCAGCCATGGCGAGCGCCGCGAGCTGGAGCTTGCGGTCGCGCTCGCCAGCAAACCGAAATTGCTCCTGCTCGACGAGCCCATGGCCGGCCTCGGCGTCACCGAATCCCAGCGCATGGTCAAGTTGCTCCAGGAGCTGCGCAGGGAGGTCTCGATCGTGCTGGTCGAGCACGACATGCCGGCGGTGTTCGCGCTGGCCGACCGCATCTCGGTGCTGGTCTATGGCCGCGTCATCGCCTCGGGCGATCCGGCCGCGATCCGCGCCAACGAGGACGTCAAGCGCGCCTATCTCGGCGACCAGCATGTGGTGACGCACCATGGCTGACACGCTGCTCGACGTTGACGGCATCGAGACCTGCTACGGCCTCTCCCAGGTGCTGTTCGGCCTGTCGCTGTCGATCAAGCCGGGCGAGATGGTCTCGCTGATGGGCCGCAACGGTATGGGCAAGACGACGACCATCCGCTCCATCATGGGCCTGACACCGGCGCGCGCCGGGAGCATCCGTTTTGCGGGCTCCGAGGTGCGAACGCAACCGTCCTACAGGATCGCAAAACTCGGCGTCGGCCTGGTGCCCGAGGGACGCCAGATCTTCCCGAACCTCACCGTGCGCGAAAACCTGGTCGCGGCGGCGGCCGACCGCTTCGGCAGCAGCAATCCCTGGACGCTCGCGGCCATCTACGTGATGTTCCCGCGCCTCGCCGAACGCGCGTCGAACATGGGCAACCAGCTCTCCGGCGGCGAGCAGCAGATGCTGGCGATCGGCCGCGCGCTGATGACCAACCCGAAGCTCCTCATTCTGGACGAAGCGACCGAGGGCCTTGCGCCATTGATCCGCGAAGAAATCTGGAACTGCCTGTCGCTGCTCAAGAGCCGGGGCCAGTCGATCCTGGTCGTCGACAAGAACGTCGATCACCTCGCCCGCATCTGCGATCGCCACTTCATCATCGAGCGCGGCAAGACGGTGTGGAGCGGCACGTCGGATCAGCTGATGGCCGAGCCGGATCTGCAGCATAAATATCTGGGGATCTAGCGGGCTCGGCGAGGTGAGGGGCAGAGCGCTCCCGCCGATCTCTCGGTGTCGTCCTGGCGAAGGCCAGGACCCATACCGCGGAATCCATCGATTGCAGGTGGTATCCGTACCGGACGACCCGTCTTCGCCAAACTGCTCCCTGGGGTAATCGGTCCTGGCTTTCGCCAGGACGACGCCGGGGTGCGAACCAATCACCAATAAATCCCATGCCGGTGCAGCTCGCGGATCACGCGGGCCTCGGTGGACGGCTGGCGGCGCTTTGGCTTCGCCGTTTCGGTCGTGCTGGCCACCGGTGCGGCAGTGGACTGAGTGGGGGGCGTGGCAACCGGGCCGGTCGCGACCGGTGCGGCTGCTGTCGGCGGCGTCGTAGCAGTGATTGCGGCTGGCGGTGTTGAGGTCGGCGCGGTCGTCGCCGTCTGCAGATTCGGCGCCTGCGTTGCCGCCGGAGCCTGCGTCGTCTGCGCCGGCACGGTTGCCGTCGCGGCCGGCGGCTCGGTGGCCTGCTGGTTCGAATTGGTTGCCGCAAGGCTCAGGCTCCGCGGACCACCGGCATAAGCCTCGGTTGCGACCAGCGACATCACGGCGATCAGGATCAGCTTGCGCATGAGAACCCCCGTTATCTGGCCAGTATGTCTTACCCAATTCGCACGCGCCGGCGCCTAACGCGACAGGTGGTGCGTGCCGATTTCGATCAGGGTGGCCCGGCAGGACAAGCGATAGATCAGACTGAACAATCGACCCAACATGACCGAACTCCGTTGTTGATCATCGGCAGGGACTCTAGACCCCGTGTCTTTCCGGCTGTTTTCGAGGGGGGAGGAAAATGGCTTCGTCGGATGGTGGGGAGATGTCGTCGGAACAGGCGGGACGAAGTCGCCTCACAGCGGCGTGAGCCGTGCGCTATGGTGCTCCCCAAGGCCGCCCGTCGAGAGGGGTGTCAGAACATCTCGAAATATTCGCGGTGCTCCCAGTCGGTGACCTCGGCGAGGAAGCGGTCGATCTCGGCGTTCTTGATGTGGGTGTAGTAGTCGACGAACTCCGCACCGAACTTCTCGCGGAAGAACGGATCGTCCTTCAGCGCCGCAACCGCATCGCGCAGTGACTTCGGCAGCAGCGGCGCCTTGGTTTCGTAGGGCGTGTCGGCCGACGGGCCGGGATCGAGCTTGCGATCGACGCCGTCGAGGCCGGAGAGGATTTGCGAGGCCATGTAGAGATAGGGATTGGCAGCCGGCTCGCCGATGCGGTTCTCAAGGCGCGTGGCGGCATCGCCGGCAGCCCCGAGCACGCGGATCATCACGCCGCGATTGTCGCGGCCCCAGATCGCGCGGTCGGGCGCCAGCGAATAGGAGCGGTAGCGCTTGTAGCCGTTGATGGTCGGGGTGGTGAACACGGCGGACGCGCGGGCGTGGTCGAGCAGGCCGGCAAGGTAGGCGCGGCCGAACGCGCTGAGCGGCTCGCCGCCTGCCTGCGCCATGAACTGGTTTTCGCCGCTGGTGCGCGAGACGATCGACTGGTGCAGATGCCAGCCGCTCGCGAACAGGTTCGGCAGTTTGGGGCGGCACATGAAAGTGGCGTGATAGCCGTGGCGCCGCGCGATCTGCTTCACGGCCGAGCGGAACAGCACCATGTTGTCGGCGGGCTCGAGGCCCTTCCTCGGCGCGAAGGTGAACTCGCACTGGCTTGGCCCGAACTCGACCTCGACCGAGCGCAAGGGCAGGCCGAGTGCGACGACGTCGCGGCGCAGGATCTCCAGCACCGGCTCCATCTGATCGAAGCGCTGCTCGGTGAGGTACTGGTAGCCGTGGCTGAGCAGGCTCACCGAGGGCGGCGTCCCGGGCTGGCCGGCGTCCTCCGCACGCATATGCGGATCGTCGAGCTTGAAGATGTGGAACTCGACCTCGAGCCCGGCGACGAAATCGTGGCCGCGGCCAGCAAGCTCATCGAGCACCTTGCGATAAAGCCCGCGCGTTGCGAACGGCACGGGGCGGCCGTCATTGAAATGGAGATCGCACAGCACCCAGCCCGTGGTCGGCGCCCATGGCAGCACGCGGAAGGTGGTGGGATCGGCAACCATCAGCACGTCGGCTGCGCCCTCCATCTCCTTCATGCCGAACCCGCCGCCCGATGTGAACACCGGGAACACCGTGCGGTGCGAGGTGTCCTTGGCGAGCATGGTGGTGGTGATGGAGCAGCCGCTCTCCAGCGAGGCGATCGCCTCCGCGGCGATGATGGTCTTGCCGCGCAGGATGCCGTGCTGGTCGGGGAAGGCGAGGCGGATGACCTCGAGGTTCTTCTCCTCGACGATGCGGCGCATGCGTTGCGCCGCGTCCTTCTGTTCATCCGACCACAGCGCATGACGCGCGACGAAAGTCACTGCTATTGCTCCCCGATAGCTGTCGTTCCGGGATGGTCCGAAGGACCAGACCCGGAACCTCGAGATTCTCAGGTGCGCAAGTGCGCACCATAGTACGATGCTATCGCATCGCCCCGGAATGACGATGCCCCAAAAATCACTCCGCCGCCATCAGCCGATGCACCTTGCCGTCGATCTCCTTCGGCACCGGCGCGGTCCACGGCGCGCCGCGGCGGCGCTTGACGTCGACTTCCATCCAGTAGGTCTCCCAGCCCCGCGTCGGCCCGATGCCGTCCATGGTCGCCGGTCCCTGGATGCTGCGCGCGTTGGCCTCGTCGAGGAACAGCATCGGCTTCTCGCCGCCGCCGACTTTCTCGATCTCCTGCCGCAGCAGGCGGCGGTATTGCACGATTGCCTTGTCGCTCTGGCCGAGGTGCTCCTTGGTGCGGTCCTGGATCGCGCCCATCGACTCCACCGCCCACTGGTCGTGGACGTTGATGTCGTTGCCCATGCCGGTATAGGTCGCGGTCTGCTGCTCGTGCGGATCGAAACCGTAATCGTTGCCGCTGTTCTTGCGCGATTTGTAGTCGGGCAGCTCATAGAGCTCGAGCCGCTGGTCGCGCATCTTCTTTTTGTCGACGGGGTTCGTGTAGCTGGTGAAGATCGCGTACCAGTAGCAGTTCTCGTCGTCGACCGGCACGTGCCACTGCGTGATCGTCATCTCCGTGCTCATGGGGATGACGAAGCCGTGCGGGAACAGCTGGTTGGTGACGCGCACATGGGTGCGCTCCTCGTCGATCTCGCGCAGCGCGATCAGCCGGAGGCCGTATTCGGTGTGCTCGACATTGATGATCGGACGGTCGTATTCGCGCAGGATCTTCGTCATCGGCAGGTCGCTGCCCGCGGAGGCGCCGCGGAACTGCTTGCCGTAGGCGGTGGAGGTATCCTCGTCCTCGAAGAAGCGGTGCAGATAGGAGGCGTGCGCGGGATCGATGCCGACCTCGAGCGCCTGGAGCCAGTTGCAGGCCATGTGGCCCTTGAACGCGAACGTGTGAGTATCAGGCGCGACAAAGCAGTCGATCTCGGGAAATGCAGGCGGCTCACCCTCGCCGAGATAAGCCCAGAGGATGCCGCTCTTCTCCACGACAGGATAGGAGCGCTGGCGGATGTTCTGGCAGAGCTTTGAATCCTTCGGCTCTGCCGGCGTCTCGATGCACTGGCCGGTGGCGTCGAACAGCCAGCCGTGGAAGGCGCAGCGCAGGCCGCCATGCTCGAGCCGCCCGAAGGCGAGGTCGGCGCCGCGATGCGCGCAGTGGCGATCGATCAGGCCGTAGCGCCCTCGCTCGTCGCGGAACAGCACGAGGTTTTCGCCGAGCAGTCGCACGGGGCGGATCGGCCGCGCGCCTTCCAGCTCCTCGACCAGCGCCGCCGGCTGCCAGTAGCTCCGCATCAGCTTTCCGCAGGGGTCCTTGGGCCCGGTGCGGGTGATCAGGTCGTTCTGCTCCTGGCTCATCATGGCGAGTGCATCCCATATCTCGGAGTGGCGTTTGTTCGCCTATTGAACGAATGGGCGAATTATGACATGCCTTGGATCGGCGGCAAGCACTATTTTGCAGGAAAGTCCGACGCCATGCCCAAGCTGAAGCGAAGCGAGACCGATGAGCGTGCGACGGATTTCGTCGAAAGCCTCGATCGCGGCCTGCGCCTGCTTCAGTGCTTCGGCTCGACGGTCGGCCCGATGACCTTGAGCGATCTCGCCCGCGCCGCCGATCTTCCGCGCGCCACCGCCCGGCGCATGCTGTTCACGCTCCAGCGCGGCGGCTTCGTCGGTGGTGACGGCAAGCTGTTCACGTTGACGCCGCACGTGCTGACCCTTGCCGCATCGTATCTGCGGTCCAATCAGCTCGTCACGGTCCTGCAACCGGTGCTCGATCGCGCCGCAACCGCGGCGAACGAAATCTCGTCCCTCGCAGTGCTCGATGGCGACGACGTCGTGTTCGTCGCGCGCAGCAGTCCGGGGCGGATGTTTTCAGGCGGACTCGAGATCGGCTATCGCCTGCCGGCTTTCTGCACGTCGGTCGGCCGCGCCATGCTCGGCCAGCTCGACGATGCCGAACTTGCTGTGCGGCTGAAGGCGATGACGCGCGAAGTCCTGACGCCGCAGACGGTGGCCGATCCCAAGGCGCTGCTCGCGCGCATCACGGCCGACCGCGCGCAGGGCTATTCGCTGGTCGACCGCGAGGCGGAGCCGCATTTCCGCTCGATCTCGGTTCCCGTGCGGCGCTATGATGGCGTGATCGTCGCCGCCATCAACATGGGCGCCCATGTCGACCGCGTGCCGGCGCAGGAGCTGATCGACCGCTTCCTGCCGCTGCTGCGCGAGGGCGCCGAAGCAGTGCGTTCGCAGTTGCTGTAGCTACAGCGCACTTCGCTCTTCCTGCCTGGCAGGCTATAATGCGCGCGGCACAAGAGAACAGGGAGGATGCCATGCAACATACCATGGTTCCCAGTGATCGCGTGGAGCACGTCGCCGTCTACGGGCGCGACGGCACGAAGCTCGGCACGATCGAGCGGCTGATGCTCGACAAGGTCAGCGGAATGGTCGCCTATGCCGTGATCAAGACCGGCGGGCTGCTCGGTGCTCATCACCATTATCCGGTGCAGTGGAGCGCGCTGAAATACGATCGCGGCCGTCAGGCGTTCCAGGTCGAGCTGACGATGGACGAGTTCAGCAGCGGTCCATGCGAGTTCGATGGCGACGAGTTCGATTGGGGCGACCGCTCGCGGTCCTACCCGCATCCGAATTACTGGTCGGTCTAGAGAGCAGGACGGGTTCGCAGCCGCATCGCTCTTGCGGGCTCAATTGAGCTTGCCGCGCCCGCCGAGCGGCATCCGAAGCAACCGTCTGGCCTATCCCGGCAGCGACTCTTCGCCGACCTTCCAAAGCTCCAGAGGCCGCCCTCGGGATCGCGCGCCGCGAAATCGCGGCTGCCATAATCGGTGTTGTAGGGCTCCATTTCGATCGTCGCACCGGACGCCTTCACCTTCTCATAGAGTGCGTCGGGATCATCGACAGCCAGATAAATGGCATCCGTACGGTGGCCGCCGATGTCGCCGACCCGCTTTGCGTACGCATCATCGCGATGCGCACCGAGCATGAGGATCGACGATCCGTAAGCGGAGCTTTTCTCCCATTTGATTGACTGGTTTCGCTTCGGCTTTCGCTCTGCGATCCTTGGCTTGTCAGAGAGCCGAGAGGAGACTGAAGGCGATGGAACAATCGGGGGAGGAAGCCGAAGCTGATGGCTTTGTAGGGAAGCTTACGCGCCGGACGCGTTCTGGAGGCCGGTTATGGTCTGCGGAGATCAAGGGGCGCGCTGTTTTCGAGAGCATGAAGCCCGACGCCCGGGTATGTGATGTCGCACGGCGTTACGGTGTGAAGGCCCAGCAGTTGACGACGTGGCGCAGATTGGCGCGTGCTGGCCGGCTCGCATTGGTCACGGACGACGCGGCGGATTTCGTGTCGATCGAGCTGAGCGATCCAGTGGCGTCAGGCAAGAGCGAGGGGCCCGTCGAGATTACGATTGGCAAGGTTTCGGTCCGCCTGGATGCGGACGTGTCGGCGGTGCGGATCGCGGAGATCGTGACTGCGATCGAGCGCGGCGCATGATCATTCCGGCGCAGGGACTGCGGATTGTGCTTGCTGTGCGTCCTGTTGACTTCCGGTGCGGGCACGACGCGCTGGCCGGTCTTGTGCAAAACACGCTTGGGCTCGATCCGCATTCGGGCCTGATCGTGGTTTTTCGTTCGAAGCGCGCCGACCGGCTGAAGATTTTGCTATGGGACGGCACGGGCCTCGTTTTGGTCTACAAGCGCCTTGGCCGCGATGGTCGTTTCGAGTGGCCGCAGATCAGCGACGGCGTCATGCATCTGACGCGCGTGCAGTTCAAGGGCTGAACTGGAAGCGAGTGGGCGAACGGATTGTCGCGACGCCAGCTGCGGCGAACTGACTCAGACCCGACAACCTGTTTCGCGCGGGGCTTTGGGATGATAGCTTGCGGATGTGCCGCCGTCCCCCTTTGATCCCGCCCGTCTTGCAGCGCTGCCCGCCGATTTGCGCGCGCTCTTCCGCGCGCAGGAAGCGATGATTGAAGCCGAGCGTCGTCGCGCAGACGATGAATGCTCGGCGCGCCTTCATGTCGAGAGTGAACTGGCTGCGTCCAAAGAGAGCGTCGAACGCCTCGAACTGCTCGTGAAGGAGTACGAGCGCGCACGTTTCGGTAAACGCTCGGAGAAGTTCAATCCCGATCAGATGCAACTGGTTCTCGAGGACATCGAGATTGCCATCGCCGAAGTCCAGGAACGCCAGGACGATCGTGCGCGCCGCGCCGGCACGGCGCCGTCCAGCCGCCGGACCAGGCGCGCTGCCCGTGCCTTTCCCGCGCACCTGCCGCGCATCGAGCAGGTGATCGAACCCGAGAACCTCGAGTGTCCCTGCGGCTGCGGCCGGATGGTCCAGATCGGCGAGGATCGCTCCCGCCGTCTCGATGTCATGGCCGCCCAGTATCGTGTGATCGAGACGGTGCGACCGCGCTACGCCTGCGCAAAGGGCTGCACCGGTGTTGCTCAGGCGCCGGCGCCCGCCCATCTCGTGGAGGGTGGCATCCCCACCGAGGCGCTGCTGGCGCAGGTGGCGGTCGCCAAGTTCAGCGAGCACATGCCACTCTATCGTCAGTCGCAGGTTCTGGCTCGGCATGGCATCTTCATCGATCGCGCCGTTCTGGCAGACTGGATGGGAACGGTCGCCTTCCACCTCGCGCCGCTGGTCGAGCGCATGAGCGTCGTGATGAAGCAATCGGGCCGCTTGTTCATAGACGAGACCAGGGCGCCTGTGCTCGATCCGGGCCGGGGCCGAACGAAGACCGGCTATCTGTGGGCTGTCCTGCGCGACGATCGCGGCCACGGCGGCGCTGATCCACCAATCGTGGTCTACCACTACGCGCCAGGACGCGGTGGTGACCATGCTGAGCGCATCCTCGAGGGCTTCGACGGCATCCTTCAGGTCGACGGATACCAGGGCTATCATCGGCTCGCACGGCCCAAGCGCAAAGGCGGCGTGCCGCTGCGGCTGGCCGCATGTTGGTCCCACTCAAGGCGCAAGATCATCGCAGCGACTCCGAAAGCCGGCTCACCCATCGCCGAAGCCGTTCTCGCGCGCATCGCCGCACTCTATGCGATCGAGAAGGAGATCCGTGGCGCCGACGCCCCGGCTCGGCAAACGACCCGTAACGAGCGATCACGGCCGCTCGTCGCTGAACTCGAGAGGTTTCTGCGCGAGCAAGCCGCTCGCCTGTCGCCGGGCAGCGAGATGGGCAAGGCGATCGCCTATCTCCTGAACCATTGGGATGGCCTCACCTTGTTTCTCGACGATGGTTGCGTTGAGATGGACACCAATCCCGTCGAAAATCAAATCAGGCCGCTGACTCTGACGCGTAAAAATAGTTTATTTGCTGGTCACGACGAAGGTGGTCGTTCATGGGCGCGCATAGCTTCGCTCATCGCCACCTGCAAAATCAACAGCGTGGAGCCCTACGTCTGGATGAAAGCGACGCTCAAAGCGATCGCAACCGGTCACCCGCAGTCCCGGATCGACGAGCTCCTGCCCTGGTCGTTCGGCCGCACCTCGTAATTCTCCGTCGTTGCCGCCTCCATACCCCCCGCCAACGATTTGCAAACACGTTGATCAACAGACTGCAATCCCCACGCCAAACCTTTGCGAATGGGACGCGAACGTCGCTTACGACGATCCAAATGCCAATTCGGCGTGAACGACCGTGCCCTCCTTGCGATAGGCCACGCGCTCGGCGAAGCCGAGAACGTTTTTCAGCCAGGCGATCATCGCCTCCGGATCCTTGCAGCGCATGGTGTGGTACAGGCGCGGCGCTTCATAGCCATTCTGCTGGTTCATGAAATTCTCCAGGAAATTATCCAGGTCTTTTGCAACACCGACCCTAGTTCGGATCGCGCCAGCCGGGCTTGAACAAATGGGACCGGACGCTACCCGCCGCCGTCCCGCATCAGGCGTGGATCCGCAAGATCGAGCCGCGCGGCCCATCCGGTCGGCGTCTCGCCGCTGAGTAACCGGAAGTCGCGGGCAAGATGCGCCTGGTCGGCATAGCCGGCGTCTGCCGCGACGGCTGCCCAGCCGCCTGTCCCGTCCGTGCGAGCCAGTGAGCAGGCCCGGTGAAAGCGCAGCATCTGGGCCATTGTCTTCGGCGGTACGCCGATCTCGTTGTGGAAGCGGCGCGTGAGATGCTTGCGGCTCCAGCCTATGTCGGTGGCAAGCTCGGTGATCCGGACCGCGCCTGCCCGTCGCCAGAGCGTATCGAGGGCGAAGGCGATCGCCGGCGAGGGCTCATGCACGGCGCGACGAAGCACGAAGTCTTCCACGATCTCAAATCGTCGCTGCCATCCGACCGCCTCGGCAACCCTAGCGCGGAGGTTCTCGCCATTCCGTCCCAGAATGTCGTCCAGACCGACCATGCGCGCGGTCAGATCCGGCACCGCTCCTCCGAAGAAGCGATACGCCCCAAGCGGGGTGAAATCGACCTGAACGCATTCGGCGCGGCCATCGGATTCGATAAGGACCGGTCCGGGAAAGAGACCAGCCGCGAAACTCGGCTGAGCGTCGGCAACATCCGGCTCGCGCCCAAGCGCAATGCGGAAGGGTGTCCCCAAATTCACGAGAAGAGGCAGCGCAAGCGGCGCCGCGTGCCGGAAGCCGGCCAACCCGACGCCGCGCTCGCGATAGAACGAGATGCTGGAGACCAGCCGCGCAAGGCGTGGCGAGGCGGGCCGACGGATGACATCGGGGTTTGCGGCAGCGTCCATCGCGCGCAGCATAGCGCCGCAGCGGTGCCCCTCCAAGTGGACGGCGCGCCCCGCCTTGCCCGTGTGGTGGCTAGCGGTTGCGCATCCAGTCGGCGAGGCCGGACAGCGCCTTGTCGAGGTCCTGCCGCGCGGCAGCGTCCGTGACCGTCTCCTCCAGCGCGCCGCGCATGCAGGTGAGCCACGCATCGCGTTCGGCATCGCCGATGGCAAAGCCGATGTGACGCTGGCGCAGCCGTGGGTGTCCCTTGTCGACGGAATAGAGTCTTGGGCCGCCGGTCCATTCGGTGAGATAGCGCTTCAGCACGTCCCTGATCAGGCCGAGATCGGCTGCATGCATGGCGCGGATGACTTTCGCCTCCGGCAGCGTGTCCATCCGTTCGTAGAAGCGATCGACCAGAAGGTCGATCGTGGCACTGCCGCCGATCCGCTCGAACATGGAGATTGCGACGTCGCTATCGGTCATCATTTGTCTCGAGGCTTGCTTGCTGATCGTTGATACAGTGTTGCTGGAGGTCGCGCAAAATCCTTGCTGTCGTCCCGGACAAGCGCAGCGAAGCGGAGCGCTGATCCGGGACCCAGCCAAAGGGGGTAGTTTTGCGATGACTCGTGGTTACCAGCTCGCGCAACAACTTCTCCTTGGGGGTATGGGTCCCGGATCGGCGCGCGCTTGTGGCGCGCTTGTCCGGGACGACAGTGGAGTGTGTAGCTGTAGCGAGCTCGAAACGACCTACAGCGCCACGCTGCGCAGACCAAAGCTGCGCGCTTCGTTCTGGAGCACCGGGCGCACCGCGTCGATCAGGCGCGCGGCGGCGGCATCGACGGAGAGGCCCGCCGTATCCACCACCGCCGTCGCACGCGAGTACAGCGGCTCGCGGCTCAAGAGGATGTTGCGCAGCTCGGCCATCGCGGAGCGGTCGTCCGCCATCGGGCGCAGGTCGCCCTGGCGGCGGACGCGGGCCATGTGCTCCTCGGGCTCGGCCTTCAGCCAGATCGTGTAGAACGACGACAGGATCTGGTCGAAGGTCAAAGGCTCGGAGACGATGCCGCCGCCGGTCGCCAGCACCATCAGCTCGTTGCGCGCGAGCAGCTGTTGCAGCGCCGCCTGCTCCATGCGGCGAAAGCCTTCCTGGCCGTACAGCGCGATGATCTCGGCGACCGAGAGGCCGTTCTGCTGCTCGACCTCCTTGTTGAGCTCGACGAAGCTCCAGCCGACCTTCTTCGCCAGGATCTTGCCGAGCGTGGACTTGCCGGCGCCGCGCAGGCCGATCAGCGCGATGCCGCAGAACGGCGCGCGCCGCGGCGCCGATGCGCTGCCGCCGGCGAGCAAATCCTTGGCCTGCGCGATCTGAGACGGCGTCGCCTTGCGCAGGAGATCGCGAAACATCTGCCAGTCCGGCGTCGGATCGGCGCTGGGCAGCAGATCTTCGAGATGCGCGCCCATCGCGTCGGAGACGCGGCGGAGCAGCACGATCGAGACATTGCCCTTGCCGCTTTCGAGCTGCGCGATGTAGCGCTCCGAGATTCCTGATACCTTGGCGAGCACTTTGCGCGACATGCCGCGCAGTGCGCGCGTGGTGCGCACACGCTGGCCGAGCTGTTCGAGGAAGCGGGATTCGGCGTCGGGACTGTCGGTCATGAGCCTTCTTTACAGATGTCCTGCGGCGCGTTTTAATGAAACATAATGCCTGCTGGCATTGACAGAAAGCCGCCGCGGTGTCTTTCTATGAATTATAATTCTAAATTCAGGGGAGAAGTCCGTGAGCGAGGGATCCTATAACGCGGTGACCTGGCTGCTCGACCGTAACGTCGAGGTGGGGCGCGGCAACAAGCTCGCCTTCGACGACACCGTCTCGCGGCTGACCTATGGCGAGCTCCAGCGCGAGAGCCGCCGCGCCGCCAACATGCTGCGCCGTCTCGGCGTCCGCCGCGAGGAGCGCGTGGCGATGATCATGCTCGATACGGTCGATTTCCCGATCGTGTTCCTGGGCGCGATCCGCGCTGGCGTCGTGCCGGTGCCGCTCAACACGCTGCTGACCGCGGACCAGTACGCCTACATCCTCGCCGACTGCCGTGCCCGCGTGCTGTTCGTTTCCGAAGCGCTCTATCCCGTCATCAGGGACGTCGTCGGCCGCATGCCGGATCTCGAGCATGTCGTCGTCTCCGGCGCCAAGCAGAATGGCCACAAGCAGCTCGCCGAGGAGCTCGCTGATGAGAGCGACCAGTTCACCATCGCCGCGACTCATCCGGACGAGCCGGCATTCTGGCTGTATTCGTCCGGCTCGACCGGCATGCCCAAGGGCGTGCGCCATCTGCATTCGAACTTGCAGGCGACTGCGGACACCTACGCCAGGCAGGTGCTCGGCATTCGCGAGAGCGACGTCTGCCTCTCCGCCGCAAAGCTGTTTTTCGCCTATGGTCTCGGCAATGCGCTGACCTTCCCGATGTCGGTCGGCGCAACCGTCGTGCTGAACAGCGAGCGCCCGACGCCGGCGCGCATGTTTGACCTGATGAACCGCTATAACCCCTCGATCTTCTACGGCGTGCCGACCTTGTTCGCGGCGATGCTCAACGACGAGATGATGAAGGCCGAGCGCGGCGGAAAGAGCTTGCGCATCTGCACCTCGGCCGGTGAGGCATTGCCCGAGTCTGTGGGCAACAGCTGGAAGGCGCGCTTCGGCGTCGACATTCTCGACGGCGTCGGCTCGACCGAGCTCTTGCACATCTTCCTGTCGAATGCGCCCGGCGACATCAAATACGGCTCCTCCGGCAAGCCGGTGCCGGGCTATGCGGTGCGGCTCGTCAACGAGGCCGGCCAAGACGTCGCCGACGGCGAGGTCGGCGAGCTGCTGGTCGATGCGCCCTCCGCCGGCGAAGGCTATTGGAACCAGCGCCACAAGAGCCGCCGCACCTTCGAGGGCCCGTGGACCCGCACCGGCGACAAATATGTCCGCGACACTGATGGCCGCTACACCTTCTGCGGCCGTGCCGACGACATGTTCAAGGTCTCCGGCATCTGGGTCTCGCCGTTCGAGGTCGAGAGCGCGTTGATCACGCACCCGGCGGTGCTGGAAGCCGCCGTCGTGCCCGAGGCCGATCCGGAAGGCCTCTTGAAGCCGAAAGCCTTCGTCGTGCTGCGTCAGGGCGCGAAGACCGCGAACTTGCAGGAGATGCTGAAGGAGCACGTCAAGCAGAAGATCGGCCCGTGGAAATATCCGCGCTGGATCGACGTGGTGGACTCGCTGCCGAAAACGGCGACGGGGAAGATCCAGCGGTTCAAGCTGCGGGAAGGGGCGAATTGATTGGCTTCGTCATTCCGGGGCGCGCGAAGCGCGAACCCGGAATCTCGATCCGCAGACTGCAATCTCGGGATTCCGGATCAACTCGCTTTGCGAGTTGTCCGGAATGACGGAATGAATGGAACCGAAAGCATGACCAACCTCACCCCCACGGGCTTCCTCAGCGTCAGTGGCGCCAGCCTCGAATATAAATGGCTCGCGCCGCAATCAGCGGAGGCACCGACCATCATCTTGCTGCACGAAGGTCTCGGCTCGGTCGGGCTCTGGGGCGACTTCCCGGAACAGCTTCGAGAGGCGACCGGTGCCGGCATCTTCGTCTATTCGCGTGCGGGCTACGGGCAGTCGAGCCCGGTCGCGCTGCCGCGGCCGCTGGATTACATGCACCGCGAGGCGTTGGAGGTGCTTCCGAAACTGCTCGATGCGATCGGCTTCAGGCGCGGCCTCCTGCTCGGCCATTCCGACGGTGCCTCGATCGCGACGATCTACGCCGGCGCGCACCAGGATCATCGCCTGAACGGCCTCGTGCTGATCGCGCCGCATTTCATCGTCGAGGACATCTCGGTGAAATCCATCGCCGCGATCAAGACCGCCTATGAGACCACCGATCTCAAGCCGAAGCTCGCGCGCTGGCACAAGGACGTCGACAACGCCTTCTACGGCTGGAACGGCGCCTGGCTCGATCCGAAATTCCGCGACTGGGACATCTCCGAATACCTCGCCTATATCCGCGTCCCTGTCATAGTCCTGCAAGGCGTGGACGACCAATACGGGACGCTGCGCCAGGTCGAAATTGCGCAGGAAGAGTGTTACTGTCCGGTAGATTTGAAAATTATTTCAGACGCGGGCCATTCCCCGCATCGTGAAGCGCCGGGGGCGACGCTTGACGCAATTGAGCAATTTGCAAAGGCGGCCCTGCGCGACGATC
The DNA here is from genome assembly GCF_044570075.1 of Bradyrhizobium sp. YCK136. Taxonomy (NCBI): domain Bacteria; kingdom Pseudomonadati; phylum Pseudomonadota; class Alphaproteobacteria; order Hyphomicrobiales; family Nitrobacteraceae; genus Bradyrhizobium; species Bradyrhizobium sp. YCK136. Next base: position 9,301,737 of record NZ_CP172424.1, on the reverse strand, counting down.
AGGGACTTCAGGGACGCGCCGCATGATGTTGCGGAGGCGCACCTCGCATGAGTGCGCCGCCGAATGCGAGCGGCCCGCTGCCGTGGCCGCAGTGGGCCTATGTGCCGGGCGAGGCCGGGCTCGATGCCGACTACGAGACGCTCGCCATGGCCAAGGCGCTGGCGCCTTCGGCGTTTCGCGGCCATGTGCCGGCACGCCATCCGGCGCTGCGCTACGGGCTCGCGCTCAACGACCGCGGCTATTTCTGGGAAGCGCAGGAGGTGCTGGAGGCGGTGTGGGCCGCAGCGCCCCAAGGCGGCCGCGAGCGCATTCTGCTGCGGGCCTGTATCCACATCGCCAATGCGAATTTGCGGCTGCGCATGCAAAGGTCGCATTCGGCGGCACGGCTGTTTGGCGATGCGCTGGCGGAGCTGCGCGCGCTGAGCTCGCGCAAGGCGGCGGTCGGCGACGGCTTTGTCGAGAGCTTTCCCATTGCTGCGCTGACGGCCTCGCTCCAGGCCAAGCTCGGTCGTCCCCAGCTCTCCAAGGCCGACTGGATCGCACTCGGCACCATCGTGCGGTCCTAGACACTGGCATGAAACAAAGTGCATGTATTGGCTGTTAAGGACTAGACGCGCTCTGAAATATGCACTATTGTGCATCTAACGGTAAAACCAAGACGAACTCAAGGGTGGCCCATGGCCGGGGAAGATCGGCGCCTCGCAGGCGGCGCGACATTCATCGATTTCCAGACCGAACCGTCCCGCTACAAGCACTGGAAGCTCGCGGTCGACGGTGACGTCGCGACCCTGACCATGGACGTCGACGAGAACGGCGGCCTGTTCGAGGGCTATCTGCTCAAGCTCAATTCCTACGACCTCGGCGTCGACATCGAGCTTGCCGATGCGATCCAGCGGCTGCGCTTCGAGCATCCCGAGGTGAAGGTCGTGGTGATGCGCTCGGCCAAGAACCGCGTGTTCTGCGCCGGCGCCAACATCCGCATGCTCGCGGGCTCGACCCACGCCCACAAGGTCAATTTCTGCAAGTTCACCAACGAGACCCGCAACGGCATGGAGGATTCGTCCGAGAATTCCGGCCAGCGCTTCATCACCGTGGTGAACGGCTCGGCCGCGGGCGGCGGCTATGAGCTTGCGCTCGCGACCGACCACATCATTCTCGCCGACGACGGTGCCTCTTCGGTGGCGCTGCCCGAAGTGCCGCTGCTCGCGGTGCTGCCGGGCACCGGCGGCCTCACCCGCGTCGTCGACAAGCGCAAGGTGCGCCGTGACCATGCCGACTTCTTCTGCACCATCGAGGAAGGCGTGAAAGGCAAGCGCGCCGTGCAGTGGCGTCTCGTCGACGAGATCGCGCCGAACTCGAAGCTGGAAGGCAGGATCACCGAGCGCGTCAAGGAATTTTCCGCGGCCTCCAGGCGCAACGGCAGCGGCAAGGGCATTGCGCTGACGCCGCTCAAGCGCATCATCGACGAGACCAGCCTGCGCTACGGCTTCGTCACCGTCGACGTCGATCGCGCCGCCCGCATCGCCACCATCTCGATCAAGGCGCCGGAGGCGGCGCCGCCGGCCGACATCGACGGCATGATGGCGCAGGGCGCCTCGTTCTGGCCGCTCCAGGTCGCGCGCGAGCTCGACGATGCCATCCTGCACTTGCGCATCAACGAGCTCGAGATCGCCATGCTGGTGTTCAAGAGCCATGGCGACCGCGCCCATGTGCTCGCATCCGATGCCTTCCTTGAAGCCAACAAGGCGCACTGGCTGGTCAACGAGATCAGGCATTACTGGAAGCGCGTGCTCAAGCGTATCGACGTCACCTCGCGCACGCTGGTGACGCTGGTCGAGCCCGGCTCCTGCTTTGCCGGCACGCTCGCCGAGCTCGTCTTCGCCGCCGACCGCTCCTACATGCTGATCGGCACCCGCCAGGGCGACAACCGCCCGCCGCCCGCGATCGAGCTGTCGGCGATGAATTTTGGCCCGTATCCGATGAGCCATGGTTTGACGCGGCTTCAGTCTCGCTTCCAGGCCGACCCGGCCGATCTGGAACGCGCCGAAGCCACCATCGGCACGAGCCTGGACGCCGAAGAGGCCGAGGAGCTCGGCCTCGTCACCTTCGCGCTCGACGACATCGACTGGGACGACGAGGTCCGCGTGTTTCTGGAGGAGCGCGCCAGCTTCTCGCCCGACAGCCTCACCGGCATGGAAGCGAGCCTGCGCTTCGTCGGCCCGGAGACGATGGAATCAAAGATCTTCGCGCGCCTGACTGCCTGGCAGAACTGGATCTTCCAGCGCCCGAACGCGGTCGGCGAGGAGGGCGCGCTCCGCCGTTACGGTAGCGGCCAGAAGCCGAAATTCGATATGACAAGAGTTTAGGGAGAAGCACGGCCATGAACATGAACATCATGAACGTCGACTACTCGACCAAGATTCCGAACAACGTCAACCTCGCTGAAGACCGCCAGGTGCTGAAGGCACTCGAAGGCTGGCATCCCGGCTACATGGACTGGTGGAGCGACATGGGGCCGGAAGGCTTCCAGGAGTCGCTGGTCTATTTGCGCACCGCCTACTCCGTCGATCCGCGCGGCTGGGCCAAGTTCGACTATGTCCGCATGCCCGAATATCGCTGGGGCATCCTGCTTGCGCCGCAGGAGGAAAACCGCGTCGTTCCGTTCGGCGAGCATTTTGGCGAGCCGGCCTGGCAGGAAGTGCCGGGCGAGCATCGCGCCATGCTGCGCCGCCTGATCGTGATCCAGGGCGACACCGAGCCCGCCTCGGTCGAGCAGCAGCGCCATCTCGGCAAGACCGCGCCCTCGCTCTACGACATGCGCAACCTGTTCCAGGTCAACGTGGAAGAGGGCCGTCACCTCTGGGCGATGGTGTATCTGCTGCAGAAATATTTCGGCCGCGACGGCCGCGAGGAGGCCGACGATCTGCTCCGCCGCCGCTCCGGCGACGCGGACGCGCCGCGCATGCTCGGCGCCTTCAACGAGGCGACGCCGGACTGGCTGTCGTTCTTCATGTTCACCTACTTCACCGACCGCGACGGCAAGATGCAGCTGCACAGCCTCGCGCAGTCGGGCTTCGATCCCTTGTCGCGCACCTGCCGCTTCATGCTGACCGAAGAAGCGCACCACATGTTCGTCGGCGAGACCGGCATCACCCGCGTCGTGCAGCGCACCTGCGATGCGATGCGCGAAGCCGGCATCACCGATCCCACCGATATCGCAAAAGTCCGAGCGCTCGGTGTCATTGATCTTCCGACCATCCAGAAGAAGCTGAACCTGCACTACACGCTGTCGCTCGATCTGTTCGGCTCGGAGGTCTCGACCAACGCGGCCAACGCCTTCAATGCCGGCATCAAGGGCCGCTATCACGAGACCCAGATCGAGGACGATCACCAACTCAAGAACGCCACCTATCCGGTGCTCAAGTTCATCAACGGCGAGATCAAGCTGGTCGACGAGCCGGCGCTGACCGCGCTCAACATGCGCCTGCGCGACGATTACAGCCAGGATTGCGTCAAGGGCATGCTGCGCTGGAACAAGGTGATCTCGACCGCGGGCTACGACTTCAAGCTGACCTTGCCCAACGTCGCCTTCCACCGCCACATCGGCGAGTTCAAGGACGTCCATGCGACGCCCGATGGCATTTTGATCGACGATGCGACCTGGGCGAAGCGCAAGGACGAGTGGCTGCCTTCGACAGCCGACGGCGACTTCATCACCTCGCTGATGCAGCCCGTCACCGAAACCGGCAAGTTCGCCTCCTGGATCTCGCCGCCGAAAGTCGGCATCGACAACAAGCCCGGCGATTTCGAGTACGTGAAGATCGAGTCGTAGGCGCGGCCTCATACTCAGCTGTCGTCCCGGACAAGCAAACGCCTGGCAACGCATAGCGTTGCCAGGCGTTTGTGTAGATCCGGGACCCATAACCCCAGGGAGAGGTCGTAGCGCGAGCAGCCAACCACGAGTCTTCGCCAAACCACTCCCTGTGGTTATGGATCCCGGATCTGCGCTCGCTTTGCTCGCTTGTCCGGGACGACACTAAATATGAGGTGAGGGCGTCGCGTCTATCAACCAGCGCACTCGCTCTCTTAGTCCCCCGGGTTCAGCTACCCCGCGATCTCCAGCCCGGCATTGGCGTAGACCACGCCGCCGTCGACGGCGATGGTGTTGCCGACCACGTAATCGCCCGCACGCGAGGCGAGATAGATCGCGACCCCTGCCATGTCCTCGTCGGTTCCGATGCGCCGCGCCGGAATGCGCTTGGCGACGTCGTCCGCATGGTCGCGCGCGGCCCGGTTCATGTCGGACTTGAACGCGCCCGGCGCGATCGCGGTGACGTTGATGTTGTCCTTGATCAGTTTCGTCGCCATGCGCCGGGTCAGATGGATCACGGCGGCCTTGCTGGCGGCGTAGGAATAGGTCTCGCTCGGATTGACGAAGATGCCGTCGACCGAGGCGATGTTGATGACCTTGGCCGGATGTTCCGCGCTTGCCGCCGCGCGCAGCGGCTTCGCCAGCGCCTTGGTCAGGAAGAACAGCGACTTGACGTTCAGGTCCATCACCTTGTCCCAGCCGCTTTCCGGGAATTCGTCGAACTCAGCGCCCCAGGCGGCGCCGGCATTGTTGACGAGGATGTCGAGCTTCGGCTCCAGCTTGATGATTTCGCCGGCGAGCTTGTCGCAGCCTTCGACGGTCGAGATGTCGATCGGCAGCGCGATGCACTCGCCGTCATAGAGAGCCGAGAGCTCCTTCGCCGTCGCCTCGCACGGGCCGGCCTTGCGCGCGGTGATGTAGACCTTCGCCGCGCCTTGCGCGAGGAAGCCCGCCGCGATCATCTTGCCGATGCCGCGCGAGCCGCCGGTCACGAGTGCGATGCGGCCTTTGAGCGAGAACAGATCGTTGAACATGGTACCTCCCTTTGGTGGCGCTCGTTTTGGGCGGGGAGGGGGAGGGAGTCAATCTTGACGTCGACCTGGCCTTCGCCAGGACGACGGCAGAGATTGCGGTGACAGCGGTGGACGACAGAAACTTAAGCCGCCGCAATCCGGCGAAAGCCGTTCCACATCGCGGTCGCGGCGCCCGAGGTAAGCACCGGCAGGATCCGCGTGTCCTGGTAGTTGCCGTTGAGCGAGATGCGCGGCAGCGCGGTCATGTGGCCGGCGTTCTCGGCGAACAGCATGCCGGGCCGCGTCGTCACCGCGGTCTTGAAGCCGGCCGATGCGGCCAGCGCAAATTCGCGCATCCCGGCCGCCTCGCGGTCGCCATAGGGATAGGCGAAGTGCAGCACGGGACGCTCCAGCACCCGCTCGATCCGCGTGCGGCTCACCGCCATCTCCTGCGCGGCGATCTCCTCGCTCTGCCTGGCGAGATTGCAATGGCTGATGGAGTGCGCGCCGATCGTGACCAGCGGGTCTGCGGCCAGCTGCTTTACCCCGTCCCAGGACAGGCAGAGGGTGTGGCACAGCGCTTCCATGCCGACGCCGTGCCTGGTGCAGAGCGCTGCGATCTCGCGCGCGAGATCGTGCTCGCCCGGCAGCGCGCGCAGCCAGTCATGCAGGCGGTCGAACGCCGCCTGTTTCGCGGCAGGCGTCGTCGCGTCGAGCCGCAGCGCGGAATTGCCGATCTGCACCTCGATCTGCTCGGCCCTGGCGATCACGGCTTCCAGCGCGGTCCACCACAGCCGCCCCGTGCCCTCGGCGAAATCGCTGGCGACGTAGACCGCCAAAGGCGCGTCAAATTCGCGCAGCACCGGCAGCGCATAGTCCAGATTATCGCGATAGCCGTCGTCGAGGGTGAAGGCGGCGAAGCGGCGGGTGAACCTGCCCTGCACCAGCCGCTCATGCAGCTCGTCCATGCTGACGATGTCGATGTCGCGCGAGCGCAGATGACTCAGCGTCGCGCGCAGGAAATCCGGAGTGACTTCGAGATGTCGGTTCGGCTGGAACGTGGCCTCGCGGGCCGGCCGCACGTGGTGCAGCATGAAAATGGCGCCGACGCCCGACAAAAGCGGGCGCAACAGGTGGTGCGCCCCGCTGAAATAGAGTGCTCCCAGCCCGGCGCGGATGACGTTGTTACGAAGTTGTTTCATGACCCGCTGGCGGACTCTGGCATTCCGTCCTCAACTTACGGAAGAACCCTTGAAGAAAAAGTTATTCCAATTGTCCACGCAAAGGCCTTGCGAGGGCCGCCATTTCCGGTTTGACAGCCTGCCAAGGGTTTGTTTTGTCTCCGGTTCCAGAGTTCGGGTCGTCGAATGCAGAAGCTTTTCAGGTGGGCCAGCAAATGGTGGCCAGGGCTGATCCCCCTGGCCGTCATGTGGGGATTTGCGGCCTGGAATAACACCTTACCGGTCGAGGCGGACCTGTCAGCCCGCAGCTCGGCGGCGCTCAAGGAGACCGTTCTGGACAAGACCCGGATCGCGGTGGACGGGCGCGACGTCAGCCTGGCCGCGGACGCCTTTTCCGAGGAAGGGCGCCGGGACGCGGTAATGGCGGTGGAGATTGTCCCGGGCGTGCGCCTGGTCGACGACCGGACCCGCCTCGTTGCCGAGGCAAAACCCTTCGTCTGGAACGCCGAGCGTGACGTGGTGCGGGTGACGCTGTCGGGCTCCGCGCCCTTGCCGTCGATCAAGGCCCGCCTGACGGAGGCGGCACGCAAGGAGGTCGGCGGCGTCGAGGTCGCCGATCAGATGGGGCTGGCACGTGGCGCGCCGCCGCGCTTCGAGGCCGCCGCGATGCTGCTGCTCGACCAGATCGGCAAGCTCAAGGACGGCAAGATCACGATCTCCGACACCAAGATCAACCTGTCGGGCATGGCGCGCGATCTCGGCGGACGCGAGGCGATCGCGGCTGCGCTGAAGAACTTGCCGGAAGGGTTCTTGATCGCCGCCAACGACATCAAGGCGCCGCCCTATATCTTCCAGGCCTACAAGGATCCGGTTGCCGCGACCGTGACGCTGACCGGCTATGTTCCCGACAACAACGTCCACGCGGCGATCGCAACCAGCGCGTCGCGAAAATTCTTCAACGAGAAGGTCGTCGACAATCTCAAGCCCAGCCTCGGCGCCCCCGGCGCCTTCAACCCCGCCGTGGTCGCAGCGCTCGGGGCGCTGTCGCGGCTGTCGACCGGCACGCTCGTGGTGTCCGATCGCGAGGTGAAGCTGTCGGGCGATGCGCTCTATGAAGGCGCCGGCAACGACATCCGCGCGGGCCTTGGCAAGGACTTCCCGAAAAACTGGCAGTACAAGCCGGAAATCACGGTGAAGCCCGCGGCAGGCCCGGTCGACGGCACCGTCTGCCAGCAATTGTTCTCCGAGCTCCTGAATAAGGGCAAGATCCGCTTCGCCACCAAGCGCGCCGACATCGATCCGGACTCGGCGGGAATCCTCGACCATCTCATCGAGACGGCGCTGCGCTGTCCCACCACCAATATCGACGTCGCCGGGCACACTGATGCCGACGGTGAGGACGCGTTCAACCAGGCACTCTCGGAGAAGCGCGCGCAGGCGGTGATCGACTATCTGGTCAAGGCCGGCCTGCCCGCCAGCCGCTTCACCGCGATCGGCTACGGCAGCACGCAGCCCGTCGCCGGCAACGACACCGACGACGGCAAGGCGCAGAACCGCCGCATCGAATTTCTGGTGAGGTGACGATGCCCTATCTCGTTTCGTTCCATCTGGGCTGGCTGATCGGATCGCTGGTGCTGGGCTTTTGCATGGGCTGGATCTCGGTGGTCCAGCGCGGCAACGGCACCTCGAAGGTCACCGCGCGCTGGCTCGCCGCGCTCGCCGTAGCGCTGGTCGCGGCCTCGCTCGCGCATGTGGTCCCCGGCCGCTTCGGCTACTGGCTCGACCTCGGCCTCATCATGTTCGCCTGCTACCTGGTCGGCTGCACCATCGGCGCCTGGTTGCGCGACCGGGTGGTCTCGCGGAGCCAGCCGGCGGCTTGAGTCCTTGGTTCGCGTGAGGCCATCGCTCTCTCGCTCCCTCCCCCCTTGTGGGGGAGGGAGCGTACCGCCATCGGCGCGCTAGGCGAGGCTCATCCCATCAGTTCCAGATCCAACATTGCGATAACAGCCTGATCGGATTGCGAAATCGCCGAGCGATGAAACTACGCTTGACAATAATACGTACGTACGTATTATTTTGCTCATGCCAAAGCCTTCGCTCAAAGACGCCATCCTCGACGCCGGCCTCAAGGTCATGTTCCGAACCGGCTATCACGGCACCAGCGTGCGCGACGTCACCGCTGCGGCGGGCGCGCCGCAGGGGTCCTTCACCAACCATTTCCGCTCCAAGGAAGCGTTCGCTTCGGAGGTGCTCGACCGCTACTTCGACGTCACCAGGGGGCTGGTCGCAGAAGCGCTTGAGGACACGACGCTGACGCCGCGCGCGCGCCTCAAGCGCTATCTCGACATCATCACCGGCCGGCTCGAGGCCGACGGTTATGGCCGTGGGTGTCTGATCGGCGATCTCAGCCTGGAGGCGACCGGCAGCAGCGAAATGCTGCGTACGCGCCTGACCGAGATTTTTGTCGAATGGCGCGTGCCGTTCGCGGCCTGCATCGCCGAGGCTCAGGCGCGCGGCGAGATCGCATCCGATTTCGAGCCCGAGGAGCTTGCCGACTTCCTGCTCGCGTCCTGGCAGGGCGCGATCCTGCGCATGAAGGTCGATCGCAATCCGAAAGCGCTCGAACGTTTCAAGACCATCGCATTTCAGACCGTGTTCAAGGAGCTGACATGAGCAAGCCAATCGAGATCGAGATTCGCAGAGCGCCCGTGCTGGGAAGCAGCATAGCTTACCGCGAGACGGGTGCGCAGGATGCGCCGGTTGTGCTGTTCCTGCACGGCAACCCAACCTCGTCGCACATCTGGCGCAACATCCTGCCGTTGGTGTCACCGGTCGCGCATTGCATTGCGCCCGATCTCATCGGCTTCGGCCAATCCGGTAAGCCTGACATCGCCTACCGCTTCTTCGACCATGTCCGCTATCTCGATGCGTTCATCGAACAGCGCGGCGTCACATCGGCCTATCTCGTCGCGCAGGACTGGGGCACGGCGCTCGCATTTCATCTCGCCGCGCGCCGGCCGGATTTCGTACGCGGATTAGCCTTCATGGAATTCATCCGCCCGATGCCGACCTGGCAGGATTTCCACCATACCGAGGTCGCGGAGGAGCAAGATCATTTCGAGGCGGCGAGGGCGGTCTTTCGCAAGTTCAGGACGCCGGGCGAGGGTGAGGCCATGATCCTCGAGGCGAATGCGTTCGTCGAGCGCGTTCTGCCCGGCGGAATCGTCCGCAAGCTCAGCGACGAAGAGATGGCGCCCTATCGCACGCCGTTCCCGACGCCTGAGAGTCGCCGCCCCGTTCTTGCGTTTCCCCGCGAGCTGCCGATCGCAGGCGAGCCCGCCGATGTCTATGAGGCGCTCCAATCCGCCCATGCGGCGCTGGCCGCATCTTCCTATCCGAAACTGCTGTTCACGGGCGAACCGGGCGCGCTCGTCTCGCCGGAATTTGCCGAGCGGTTTGCGGCCTCGCTGACGCGTTGCGCGTTGATCCGGCTCGGCGCGGGATTGCACTATCTGCAGGAGGACCACGCTGACGCAATCGGCCGATCGGTGGCCGGCTGGATCGCCGGCATCGAAGCGGTGCGTCCGCAACTCGCCGCGTGAGGAGGATGAGATGTCGGATGTGACGATCGTCTATTGCCGTCCCTGCGGCTACGAGAAGCGTGCGAAGGAAGCTGCCGCAGCGCTGCGCCGGCAACTGGCGCTGGAGGCGGATCTCGTGGCCGGCAAGGGCGGCATCTTTCAGGTCAAGCTCGGCGACAGGATTGTGGCCAGCCGCAGCAAACGCCATTTTCCCGGCACCGACGAAATCGTCGCAGCCGTCACCGCGGCGCGGCATTGATCCGGGGAGGCACGCAGATGCCGGTCGTCTGGAACGAAGATCCGGCGGCAATCGACTGGAACGAGCTTTCCGCGCTCTACCGCACCGCACCGCTCGGCAACAAGACACCAGCCGATCTCGCGCTCGTGTTCGGCAACAGCATGTTCTGTGCCTTCGCTTACGACCAAGGCCGGCTGGTTGGTGCCGGCCGAGCGCTGGCGGACGGCCGCGACTGCGCCTACCTCTGTGATGTCGCGGTGCGCCCGGACTGTCAGGGGCAAGGCCTCGGCCGCGAGATCATCGAGCGGCTGCTGGCGCGATGCCGCGGACATCGCAAAATCATCCTCTATGCGGTGCCTGGCAAAGAGGGCTTTTATGAGCGTCTCGGCTTCCGCCGGATGACGACGGCCATGGCGATTTTCGACGACCAGGCCAGTGCCTATCAGCGCGGCTATCTGACCGCCCCTTAAGCTACTGTTGCGCCGCACCTGTTTGGTGCATCGGAAAATCCGTCCAGAACGACCCCGTCGCCCCTCTTTCAACAGCCGGGCGCGGCCCATAGATTGACGTCGGCTTAAAACGTGACGGAACATTGCGCGGCCGAAATCATCAAAACTTCATGGCGTCTGCGCAGGATTGCCATGGAGATTCGCGTCAGCCTTGCCGCCGAAAGCGCCAAACCGTGCATCCAGAGCCCGCAACCCTGCCTAAAATATTGAAGGCACGTGATTTTGTTCGAATTGGCGAATTCCACTCCGCCCCAAAACGCGCTAGTGGAGGGTTAGGGGGCATGCGCGATGCCGGAGCCGGCGGCGAGGGTTCGTTGAGTGCCTTTGCGTCGTTTGCCTGTTCGCCGGCCGTCCTGGCCGCTGAAGCGTTGTTCGAGGTCTAGATGCTGGAAGCCATACGCAGGGCGATGACGTTTCTGCGCCAGAAGCAAGTCCTGCATAAGCTTGGAGTTGTGATCAGCGTCGCGGTCATCGGCATCGCTTGCTATGTGCTCTACCACATGCTGCGCGGCATCGACTTCAACGAGGTGATCGAGGCGATCAAGAGCACCGAGCCGAGCCAGATTGCGATGGCGGCGCTGTTCGTGGCCGCGGGCTATTTCACTCTGACCTTCTACGACCTGTTCGCCGTGCGTGCGATCGGCCACGCCCATGTGCCTTACCGCATCAATGCGCTCGCCGCTTTCACCAGCTATTCGATCGGCCACAATGTCGGCGCCAGCGTCTTCACCGGCGGCGCGGTGCGCTACCGCATCTATTCGGCCTATGGGCTGAACGCGATCGATGTCGCAAAGATCTGCTTCCTCGCCGGCCTGACCTTCTGGCTCGGCAATGCCGCCGTGCTGGGCCTCGGCATCTCCTACCATCCGGAGGCGGCGGCCTCGATCGACCAGCTTCCGCCCTGGCTGAACCGGACGCTGGCGCTGATGATCATCGTGGGACTGGTCGGCTATGTGGTCTGGGTCTGGACCCAGCCGCGGGTGGTCGGCCGCGGGCCCTGGACCGTGGTGCTGCCGGGCGGACCGCTGACGCTGCTCCAGATCGCGATCGGCATCATCGATCTCGGATTCTGCGCGCTCGCAATGTACGTGCTGGTCCCGGACGAGCCCAACCTCGGCTTCGTCGTGGTTGCCGTGATCTTCGTCTCGGCCACCCTGCTCGGCTTTGCCAGCCACTCGCCCGGGGGCCTCGGCGTGTTCGACGCCGCCATGCTGGTCGGCCTCTGGCAGATGGACCGGGAGGAACTCCTGGGCGGCATGCTCCTGTTCCGCGTCCTCTATTATCTGTCCCCCTTCGTCATATCTGTAATCTTGCTGACGTTTCGCGAAGTTATAATCGGCGCCCGATCGAAGCGTTTGCAGCAGGCGGCGCTCAAGCTCGACCCCGCCCCGGCGCGTGAAGCCGCCTATGTGAGAGAGCGCAGCGACGGCACCGCCTGACGGCGCCAAGCCTTTAGGACAAAGCCTTTAGGACGAAGCCGTTAGGACAAGCCCCTAGGAGAAGCCCGCCCCGATGGCGATTGACGCCCCATCTTCTCCCACCGCGCAGCCCTGGTCCGACCGGCTGCGGCACTCGACGATCATCCTGATCGCCGCGGCGCTGGCGCTGTCGGTCGTGGTCTCGCTCGGCGAATTGTCGGTGTTGCACGCCGTTGCCGTGTTCCTCTGCATCGCCGCTGCGGCGCTGATCCCCTGGCGGCTGCACGACACCGCCGCCTCGCGCGACGATGTCAGGCGCATCAACCCGGTCGAGAGCGCCGCGGTGGCCGCGGTCGTCGCCGGCATGCCGGATCCGGCGGTGCTGCTCGACCGTGCCGGCCGTGTCATCCATCTCAACGCGGCCGCCGCCCAGCTTGCGCCGGCGCTGCGCAGGAACGAGCTCGCCCAGTTCGCGCTGCGCTCGCCGGAGATCATCACCGCGCTGCGCGAGTCGATCGCGACCACCGAGCCGCGGCGCGCGACCTATCTCGACCATGTCCCGGTCGATCGCTGGATGGAGCTGATCATCACGCCGGTGCCGGTGCCGACCACCTTCGGCGGCGCCGACAAATGCATGCTGATGACCTTCCACGACCAGACGCCGCTGCGCCGGGTCGAGGAGATGCGCGCCGACTTCGTCGCCAATGCCAGCCACGAGCTGCGCACGCCGCTCGCCGCGCTGTCGGGCTTCATCGACACGCTCCAGGGCCAGGCCAAGGACGACCCCAAGGCGCGCGAGCGCTTCCTCGGCATCATGCACAACCAGGCCACCCGCATGGCGCGCCTGATCGACGATTTGCTTTCGCTGTCGCGGGTCGAGCTGTCGGCCCATGTGCGCCCCGACACCCTGGTCGACCTGCTGCCGATCATCCGCCAGGTCGCCGACGGGCTCGAGCCGCTGGCGCGCGAGCGCCAGGTCGAGGTCGAGATCCATCTGCCGGAGCCGCCGGTGATGATCGCGGGCGACCGCGAGGAGCTGCTCCGCCTGTTCGAGAACCTGATCGAGAACGCGCTCAAATACGGCGCCTCGGGCGGACGCGTCATCGTGTCACTGACCTCAGGCGCCGCCACTGATGGAACTCAGGAAATCCGGGTCATGGTCCGGGATTTCGGCCCCGGCATCGCGCCTGAGCACCTGCCGCGGCTGACCGAGCGGTTCTACCGGGTCGATGTCGGCGACAGCCGCTTGCAGGGCGGGACCGGGCTCGGATTATCGCTGGTGAAACATATTCTTAACCGGCATCGCGGCCGGCTTTTGATCGAAAGCGTGCCCAAACAGGGCGCCACTTTCACCGCCTGTTTTCCCCAGATCAGGCCCCCGGTGACAGTCTGAAATTCAAGCGATTTCAATCGCTTGGGGGCTGTCATCCGACTGTCACGAAACCTTCGTAAAAGCACAGCCGACCGCTCCTAAAGGGGCGGCACGGGGAGCGCGATCGGGCGCGGATGGCGCTTCGCTCCCCTGTATGGAGACCAGCATGAATTTCCTCAAAACGATCGTCGCTGCCGGCTTGGTCGCCGCATCGACGACGGCGGCCTTTGCTGCCGATATCACCGGCGCCGGCGCGACGTTCCCGTTCCCGATCTATTCCAAGTGGGCCGACGCCTACAAGAAAGAGACCGGCAACGGTCTGAACTACCAGTCGATCGGCTCCGGCGGCGGCATCAAGCAGATCCAGGCCAAGACCGTGACCTTCGGCGCCAGCGACGCGCCGCTCAAGGCCGAGCAGCTCGAGAAGGACGGCCTCGTCCAGTGGCCGATGGTGATGGGTGCCATCGTTCCGGTCGTCAACATCGAGGGCGTGAAGCCGGGCGAGATGGTGTTCGACGGCGAGACGCTCGCCAGCATCTATCTCGGCAAGATCACCAAGTGGGACGATGCCGCGATCAAGAAGCTCAATCCGAGCCTGAAGCTGCCCTCGGAGGCGATCACCGTCGTCCGCCGCTCCGACGGTTCGGGCACCACCTTCAACTTCACCAACTACCTCTCCAAGGCCAGCGCGGACTGGAAGAGCAAGGTCGGCGAGGGCACGGCCGTCGAGTGGCCGGTCGGCGTCGGCGCCAAGGGCAACGAGGGCGTGTCCGGCAACATCGGCCAGACCAAGAACTCGATCGGTTACGTCGAGTACGCCTATGCCAAGCAGAACAAGCTGACCTACACCGGTCTCGTCAACAAGGCCGGCAAGCCGGTGCAGCCGACCGTCGAGGCCTTCCAGGCGGCCGCCTCGAACGCCGACTGGGCCAAGGCGCCCGGCTACTACGTCATCCTGACCGACCAGCCCGGCGACAAGTCCTGGCCGATCACGGCGGCGACCTTCATCCTCATGCACAAGGATGCCACCGACAAGGCGGCCTCGCAGGAAGCCATCAAGTTCTTCCGCTGGGCCTTCAAGAACGGCGGCAAGGCGGCTGAAGAGCTCGACTACATCCCGATGCCCGAGGGCGTCGTGACCCTGATCGAGAAGACCTGGGCTGCCGAGATCAAGAGCTAGGGTCCAGACTCAATTGAGCCAATATGCGACGAGAGCGGCGAGATGAACAGCGGCCAAAAAATTACGGGCGAGCTTGTCATATCGCGTGGCGATGCGCCGGAAGTCCTTGAGCCTGCAAAAGCAGCGTTCGATGACATTTCGTCCTTTGTAGGCGCGTTTGTTGAAGCGATGGATGACGACACGGTTAGATTTATTGGGGATTACGGGCTTGGCGCCACGACGAATGATTTCGCCGCGAAGCTTGTCGCCATCATACCCTTTGTCGGCGAGGAGCACGCTCATGGGTGGCGCGAGCGCCAGGACATCGGGAGCCGCAGCGATATCGGCATCCTGGCCTGGAGTCAGATGCAGGACGACCGGCCGGCAGAGCGGATCGCTCAGCGCATGGATTTTTGTCGTGCGGCCTCCGCGCGAGCGGCCGATTGCTTGATTGTGCTCCCCCCTTTTCCGCCGGAGGCACACCGGTGAGCTTTAATCGAGGTCGAGTCGAGCGACAGTACGACGCCGTCTTCGCCAGGCTTGGCCAGCGCTTCGAAGATTGCGCACCATCGTCCTCGCTTGGCCCAGCGATTGAAGCGATTGTAGATCGTCGTGTAAGGGCCGTATTCACGTGGACAATCACGCCATCGTGCACCCGATTGCAGCATGTGAATGATGCCGCTGACGATGCGTCGGTCGTCGTCCCGATCCGGCCCCGTCAGTCCCCTCGGCAGATGCGGTTCGATACGCGCCCATTGCCTGTCGTTCAGCCAAAACAAACCAGCGCGCATTCTCTCGCCCCCGAATCAACACGTAGGCAAGAGAATCACGTGGCGCTATTTAGGTACAGACCCTAAGCGCTGCTGTCCCGGACAGGGTGCCGGGATCTCAAAAGACCTCCGCTCCGGATCGGCCTCGTGCCGCATCCGGAGCGCAAGACCAACAACAAGCGTATATAACGGGTACAGGGGATCGGCGTGGCAGAGATGGCCGTTCAGAGCGATGTAATCGACGACGCCGGACCGTATGATCGCGCCAAGGCCTTGAGCGCGTTCAAGCTCGGCGACGTCACCTTCTACTGGATCACGCGGCTCTCCGCGATCTCGGTGCTGCTGATCCTTGGCGGCATCATCGTTTCGCTGATCGTCGGCGCTTTCCCGGCGATCAAGGAATACGGCTTCTCCTTCCTGTGGACGCAGCGCTGGGCGCCGTCGGCGGATCCGCCCGTGCTCGGCGCGCTCGGGCCGATGTACGGCACGCTCGTCACTTCCTTCATCGCGATGCTGATTGCCATTCCCGTTGGCCTCGGCATTGCGATCTTCCTCACCGAGCTCTGTCCGCAATGGCTGCGCCGCCCGATCGGCATGGCGATCGAGCTGCTCGCCGGCATTCCCTCGATCATCTACGGCATGTGGGGCTTCTTCGTGCTGGGCCCGTTCCTGGCCAACACCTTCCAGCCCTTCATGATCAAGATCTTCGACGGCGTTCCTGTCTTGGGCGCAATCTTCGCGGGTCCCCCGTCCTATCTCAGCCTGTTCAACGCCGCGCTGATCCTCGCCATCATGGTGCTGCCCTTCATCACCTCGATCTCGGTCGACGTGTTCAAGACGGTGCCGCCGGTGCTGAAGGAGGCCGCCTACGGCGTCGGCTGCACCACCTGGGAAGTCGTGCGCAGCGTGGTGATCCCCTACACCCGCGTCGGCGTCATTGGCGGCGTCATGCTGGCGCTGGGTCGCGCGCTCGGCGAGACCATGGCGGTGACGTTCATCATCGGCAACTCGTTCCGCATCTCCTCCTCGATCTTCGCGCCGGGCACCACGATCTCGGCGGCGATCGCATCCGAGTTCGCCGAGAGCGACGGCCTGCACCAGTCCGGCCTGATCCTGCTCGGCCTTCTGCTGTTCGTGCTGACGTTCTTCGTGCTCGCAGCGGCACGGCTGATGCTGATGCGGCTGGAAAAGAAGGCGGGGAACTAGCGCCATGAACCCGATCTATTCACGCCGCCGCCGCAAGGACATCGTCGTTCGCGGACTCTGCATCGCCGCCGCCGCCTTCGGCGTCACCTGGCTTGCGCTGATCCTGATCACGCTGCTTTACAACGGCATCGCCGGTCTGAACCTCGAGATTTTCGTGGCAGACACGCCGCCGCCGGGCTCGACCGAAGGCGGCCTGCGCAACGCCATCGCCGGTTCGATCATCATGACCGTGCTCGGCGTCGGCATTGGCGCGCCGCTCGGCCTGTTCGCCGGCACCTATCTCGCGGAGTACGGCCGCAACGACCGCCTGACCTCGGTGATCCGCTTCATCAACGACATCCTGCTCTCGGCGCCCTCGATCATCATCGGTCTGTTCATCTACGGCGCGGTGGTGGTGCCGATGCGCGGCTTCTCGGCGATCGCAGGCAGCCTCGCGCTCGCCGTCATCGTCATCCCGGTGGTGCTGCGCACGACCGAGGACATGCTGCTGCTGGTGCCGAACGCGCTGCGCGAGGCGGCGTCCGCGCTCGGCCTGCCGCGCTCGCTGGTGATCAAGCGGATCGCCTATCGTGCCGCCCGCTCCGGCCTCATCACCGGCGTGTTGCTAGCCACCGCCCGCGTCGCCGGCGAGACCGCGCCGCTGCTCTTCACCGCGCTGTCGAACCAGTTCTTCAGCCTTGGCCTGAACAAGACGATGGCGAACCTGCCGGTCACCATCAACAACTTCGTCCAGAGCCCCTACGCCTATTGGAAGCAGCTCGCCTGGAGCGGCGCGCTGCTGATCACGATTACCGTGCTTGCCCTGAATATTGGCGCGCGCATCCTTGGCGCCGAGAGGACCGCAAAATGAGTGAGCTTTCCGTATCGATGAGCGCGGCCGGTGGGCTGCCCCAGGCGCCGCTGCTGCCGGAAGCGCCGGCCAAGGTGACGGTGCGCAACCTCAACTTCTATTACGGCGAGCACCACGCGCTGAAGAACATCAACCTGACGCTCGGCACCAACCGCGTCACCGCGTTCATCGGCCCGTCCGGCTGCGGCAAGTCGACCCTGCTGCGCATCTTCAACCGGATGTACGACCTCTATCCGGGGCAGCGCGCCACCGGCCAGCTCATGCTCGACCAGACCAACATCCTCGACGGCAAGCTCGACCTCAACCTGCTGCGCGCCCGCGTCGGCATGGTGTTCCAGAAGCCGACGCCGTTCCCGATGACGATCTACGAGAACATCGCCTTCGGCATCCGCCTCTACGAGAAGATCTCGAAGTCCGAGATGGACGACCGCGTCGAGAAGGCGCTGCGCGGCGGCGCGCTTTGGAACGAGGTCAAGGACAAGCTCAACGCCTCCGGCCTGTCGCTCTCCGGCGGCCAGCAGCAGCGCCTCTGCATCGCCCGCACCGTCGCGGTGCGGCCCGAGGTGATCCTGTTCGACGAGCCCTGCTCGGCGCTCGACCCGATCTCGACCGCCAAGGTCGAGGAGCTGATTCAGGAACTGTCCGAGAACTACACGATCGCGATCGTCACCCACAACATGCAGCAGGCGGCGCGCGTCTCCGACAAGACCGCGTTCATGTATCTCGGCGAGCTGATCGAGTTCGACGACACCAGCAAGATCTTCACGTCGCCGAGCGACCGGCGCACGCAGGATTACATCACCGGCCGGTTCGGCTGAGGAGACGGGACATGGGTTCTGAACATACCGCAAAGGCCTTCGACACCGACCTCCAGGAGCTCACCCGGCTCGTCGCCGAGATGGGCGGGATCGCCGAGCGCATGATCGTCGATTCCGTCGACGCGCTGATCCGCCGAGACGTCGCGCTCGGCCAGCGCGTCGTCGCCACCGACACCGAGCTCGACGCGCTGCAGAAGCGCATCGAGGAGCGCGCCGTGCTCACCATCGCCCGCCGCCAGCCGATGGCGGTCGATCTGCGCGAGATCGTCGGCGCCATGCGCGTTGCGACCGATCTCGAGCGCATCGGCGACCTCGCCAAGAACATGGGCAAGCGCGTCGCGGCGCTGGAGACGGATTTTCATCCGCTCAAGCTGTTCCGCGGCCTCGAGCACATGACCGACCTCGTGCAGCAGCAGGTCAAGTCGGTGCTGGACGCCTATGCCGCGCATGATCTGCCGGCGGCGATGGCGGTGTGGAAGGGCGATGAGGAAGTCGACGCCATCTGCACCTCGCTGTTCCGCGAGCTCCTCACCTACATGATGGAGGATCCGCGCAACATCTCGTTCTGCATCCATCTGATGTTCTGCGCAAAGAACATCGAGCGGATCGGCGACCACGCCACCAACATCGCCGAGACCGTGTTCTACATGATCGAGGGCCAGGCGATCACCGACAAGCGACCGAAGGGCGACATGACGACCTTCGCCACGACGGTCCCGAATACCTGAAGACTTAAGGAGCGACGACACCATGGGCGCACGCATTATGGTGGTTGAGGACGAGGAAGCTCTCACCGAGCTTCTCCGCTACAACCTCGAAGGCGACGGCTATGATGTGGAGACGGTGATGCGCGGCGACGACGCCGACACCCGCCTCAAGGAACACATCCCCGATCTGATCGTACTCGACTGGATGCTGCCGGGCCTGTCGGGCATCGAGCTGTGCCGCCGGCTGCGGACCCGGCCCGAGACCAAGCAGCTCCCGATCATCATGCTCACCGCGCGCGGCGAGGAGAGCGAGCGGGTGCGGGGTCTTGCGACCGGCGCCGACGACTACATCGTCAAGCCGTTCTCGGTGCCGGAGCTCCTGGCGCGCGTGAAGGGCCTGCTGCGGCGCGCAAGCCCGGAGCGGCTCGCCACGGTGCTGGCCTATGGCGACATCGAGCTCGATCGCGACAAGCGCCGCGTCGCGCGCTCGGGCCGGCCGATCGACCTCGGCCCGACCGAATATCGCCTCTTGGAGTTCTTCCTGGAGCATCCCGGCCGCGTGTTCTCGCGCGAGCAGCTGCTCGACAGCGTCTGGGGCCGCGACATCTACATCGACGAGCGCACCGTCGACGTCCACATCGGCCGCCTGCGCAAGCTGCTCAATCTCGGCCGCGAGCAGGATCCCATCCGCACCGTCCGCGGCGCCGGCTACGCGCTGGATGATCGCTTTGCGAAGGCGGAGCAGACGTAGGGTTTGCAGGCGTTGGTTTAGCGGGCTACAGCCACACTCTCAGTGTCGTCTCGGACAAGCGTAAGCGCAGATCCGGGACCCATAATCACAGGGCGTGGTTGTCGCGCGAAGAAGGTAACTCCGAGTCCCCGTAGCCACATCTTGCGGTGGTTATGGGTCCCGGATCTGCGCGCGCTTCAGGCGCGCTTGTCCGGGACGACATCGAGTTTGTTGGGCCGTCAACGCGTGACGGCCGTCACTCGATTTCAGAACAAACTCACCGCGAGGGCTTCGCCGGTGCGCGCCGGCGATCCGCGGCGGGCTGATATGCCACGCGCGAGTGCTGCGCGCAGTAGGGCAGGCCCGACAGCGCCCTGCCGCCGCAGAAGAAGAAATCCGGGCTCGAGGGATCGCCGACCGGCCAGTGGCAGGTCGCCTCGTTCAGCTCCAGCAGCGACAGCCGCTGGCTCATCGGCACCACGTTGTCGTAGGTGACCGGTTCGGCCTCCACCTCGACCTCGAAGGCCTGCGCCAGCGCGGTGTTGCCGCGCGCAATGGGGCGGCTCACCCGCATCATGTGCTGCGCGGGGCGCGCCTTGCGCGGCCGCGGAGCCGCCGATGAGGGGCTCTTGGCGCGGCCGGATAGGCCGAGCCTGTGTACCTTGCCGATCACGGCATTGCGGGTCACGTTCCCGAGCTCGGCTGCGATCTGGCTGGCCGACAATCCGGCCTCCCAGAGCTTTTTCAACTGCTCGACGCGATCGTCGGACCAGGTCAAAACCGTCATTGCACCCTTTCCCTCGCCGTGCGGCTGCCATCCTGGCGCCTCGCGGCGAATGCCTAAGCCTCGAAAAACCCGTGCCGTCAGAATCCCTTAAGGCTCGCCGGGCGCGCCGATAACGCCCGAACGTCTACGCCGGTACATGAGGACTTAGAGGATCAGAAACACTGCACGAGATGTCGTATCTGACAAGCCAAACGCTACAATATGGCGTGACTCACGCGCAAGAGTCCGCCGACTCGCTTCCACATGTTCCGTGGCGAAAACCCCGCAATTTCGGCTCCGCAAGACTACGGATTCAGCGTTTCGCGAGGCTTTCGGGCGGCATTGACACCGGTTTCACCAGGCATAAGATAGTGTCACGTGCCGCCCTTAAAAGGCGGCACGTTTCGTTTTCCGGGCCGGTCAATGGTGCGCTGCATGAGCGTGTTCAGGCCGTCCGCAACATCAAGTGATCGTCATGACTAACAGCGCAGCGCCGCATTTGCTTCCCGTTTTCGCCAGATCCGACCTCGGTTTCGAGCGCGGCGAAGGTTGCTGGCTGATTGCGACCAATGGCGATCGCTATCTCGATTTTACCTCCGGCGTCGCCGTGAACGCGCTCGGCCACGCCCATCCCGCGCTGGTCAAGGCGCTGCAGGAGCAGGCCACAAAACTCTGGCACATGTCGAACCTGTTCCAGAGTCCGGACGGCGAGAAGCTCGCGACGCGCCTCTGCAATGAAAGCTTCGCGGACTTCGTGTTCTTCTGCAATTCCGGCGCCGAGGCGCTGGAAGGTGTGATCAAGCTGGTCCGCCATCATCACTTCTCCAAGGGTCATCCGGAACGTTACCGCATCATCACCTTCGAAGGCGCCTTCCACGGCCGCACGCTGGCGACGCTGGCTGCGACGGGATCTGCAAAATATCTCGAAGGGTTTGGTCCGCCGATGGATGGCTTCGACCAGGTCCCGCATGGCGACATCGAGGCCGTGAAGAAGGCAATCGGTCCGCAGACCGCCGGCATCCTGATCGAGCCGATTCAGGGCGAGGGCGGCGTGCGTTCCGCAACACCTGCGTTCCTCCAGGCATTGCGCCAGCTCTGCGACGAGAAGGGCCTGCTGCTCGCCTTCGACGAGGTGCAGACCGGCATGGGCCGCACCGGCGATCTGTTCGCGCATCGGCGTACCGGCGTCACACCTGACGTGATGTCGCTGGCCAAGGCGCTCGGCGGCGGCTTCCCGATCGGTGCGATCCTGGCCACCGCGGACGCGGCGGCCGGCATGGGTCCCGGCTCGCACGGCTCGACCTTCGGCGGCAATCCGCTCGCGGTCGCGGCGGCGAACGCCGTGCTCGACGTCATGCTGAAGCCTGGCTTCTTCGATCACGTGCAGAAGATGTCGCTGCTGCTCAAGCAGAAGCTCGCCTCCGTGATCGATCGTCATGGCGATGTCGTCAGCGAGGTGCGCGGCGAGGGCCTCCTGATCGGCATCAAGGCCGTGGTGCCATCAGGCGATCTCGTCGCGGCGCTGCGTAACGAGAAGCTGCTCACGGTCGGCGCCGGCGACAATGTCGTGCGTTTCCTGCCGCCCTTGATCGTCACCGAAGCCGAGATCGAGGACAGCGTCGGGCGGCTCGAACGCGCCTGCGCCGCGATCTCGTCCAGTCAGACCAAGCGGGCGGCAAGCTGATGAGCAAGTCGCCGAAGCACTTCCTCGATATCAACGAGCTCCCGCTGTCGGAGCTCAAGAGCATGCTCGATGCCTCCTCCGCCATGAAGGCGAAGCAGAAGGCGCATCAGCCGGTGAGGCCGCTCGAAGGCAAGACGCTGGCGATGATCTTCGAGCGCCCGTCGACCCGTACGCGGGTGTCGTTCGACGTCGCCATGCGCCAGCTCGGCGGCGAGCCCATCATGCTCACCGGCGCCGAGATGCAACTCGGCCGCGGCGAGACCATCGCCGACACCGCGCGCGTGCTGTCGCGCTATGTCGACGCCATCATGATCCGTATCCTCAACCACGACGCCTTGCTCGAGCTTGCGGCCAACGCGACCGTGCCCGTCATCAACGGCCTGACGCGGCGCTCGCATCCCTGCCAGGTGATGGCCGACCTTCTGACCTATCAGGAGCACCGCGGCCCGATCGAGGGCCGGACGGTGGCCTGGACCGGCGATGACAACAACGTGCTGGCGTCCTGGGCGCATGCCGCGGAGCGCTTCAAGTTTCAGCTCAATGTCGCAACGCCTCCGGAGCTTGCGCCGAAGAAGGCGATGCGCGACTGGATCAAGGCTTCAGGCGCGCCGATCATGCTCGGCACCGATCCGGAAGCCGCCGTGCGCGGCGCCGATTGCGTCGTCACCGACACATGGGTGTCGATGGGCGACAAGGAGGGCGAGCACCGCCACAACGTGCTCAAGCCCTACCAGGTCAATGCCAAGCTGATGTCGCTGGCCAAGCCCGACGCGCTGTTCATGCACTGCCTGCCCGCCCATCGCGGCGAGGAGGTCACCGACGAGGTGATCGACGGTCCGCAATCGGTCGTGTTCGACGAGGCCGAAAACCGCCTGCACGCGCAGAAGGGTATTCTGGCCTGGTGTTTTGACGCGGTGAAGTAAGTTTGGCGTAGGCCTGGCGGCCGCCTCACATGCAACTGTCGTCCTGGCGAACGCCAGGACGACGCGGAGGTTGCCGTCCTTGCATACGTCCATTCTGCATTGCCGGATGCAGCCGGAACCCCTACCATTTCCCACCCACCGACCCCAGATAGACGGCCATGGATTCCCAATCCCCTGACATGAAAACCAGGCCGGAAGGCCCGGTTCGCGAACCATCAGCGGTTCCGATCGACGACGCCGTGCTGCCCTACGAGGTCGACGCGCTCGACGTGCGCGGCCGGCTGGTGCGGCTCGGTCCGGCGCTCGACGACATCCTGACCAAGCACGATTATCCCGCGCCCGTCGGCAAGCTGCTCGGCGAGGCCATCGTGCTGACGACGCTGCTCGGCTCGGCGCTGAAATTCGAGGGTCGCTTCATCCTCCAGGCCCAGACCGACGGCCCGGTGTCGTTCCTGGTGGTGGACTACAAGGCGCCGGACCAGCTTCGCGCCTATGCCCGCTTTGACGCCTCGCGCCTGGGCACGGCGAAGGATTCCGGCGCGCTGCTCGGCCGCGGCCATCTCGCCATGACCATCGACCAGGGCCCCGACATGAGCCGCTACCAGGGTCTGGTCGCGCTCGACGGCGGCAGCCTCGAAGGCGCTGCCCACGAATATTTCCTGCGCTCCGAGCAGATCCCGACGCGCGTGCGTCTTGCGGTCGGCGAGGAGTGGCGCTCGAACGACGGCGGCAGGCATCGCTGGCGCGCCGGCGGCATGTTGATGCAGTTTCTGCCGAAGGCGCCGGAGCGCGCGCGGCAGGCGGACTTGCATCCCGGCGATGCGCCCGAGGGCGCCGAAGTGCACGCCGTCGCCGAAGATGACGCCTGGGTCGAGGCGCGCTCGCTGGTCGAGACCGTCGAGGACGTCGAGCTGATCGATCCGGAACTGTCCGGCGAGCGGCTGCTCTACCGCCTCTTCCACGAGCGTGGCGTGCGCGTATTCAAGCCGCTGGTCCTGAAGGCGCAATGCTCCTGCTCGCGCGATGCGGTCGCCGCGATGCTGAAGAGCTTCTCGCCGGACGATCGCGCCGCGATGGTCAAGGACGACAAGGTCGTTGTCACCTGCGAGTTCTGCTCGTCGGTGTACGATTTCACGCCCGATGAGGCGGGCGTGGAGGACGCGTAACTCTATCCTCCGTCATTGCCAGCGCAGCGAAGCAATCCAGAGTCTTTCCGCAGTGGCAGTCTGGATTGCTTCGCTGCGCTCACAATGACGACGGGAAAACAGCCTGCCAAGTGCTCGGACATCGTAGGGTGGGCAAAGCGTAAGCGTGCCCACCATCTTTCTGCGTCACCACCGAAATGGTGGGCCCGCTTCGCTTTGCCCACCCCACGGCCCCGCCCCTAGTTCAACACCCGCTTGTTGTCCGGGCTATCCAGCGAAAACGTCGGCACGTCGATCTCGAAGCGTTCGCCGCTTTCGCTGACCATCTGGTAGCGGCCGGTCATGAAGCCGGAGGCGGTCGAGAGCGGCACGCCGGAGGTGTATTCGAAGCGCTCGCCGGGGGCCAGGGTCGGCTGCTCGCCGACCACGCCCTCGCCCTTCACCTCCTGCTGGCGGCCGGTGGCGTCGGTGATGATCCAGTGCCGCGTCTTGAGCTGCACGGTCTCCTCGCCCGAATTGGTGATGACGATGGTGTAGGACCAGAAGTAGCGGGAGCGGTCGGCCGACGACTGTTCCGGAACAAAGTTCGGCTCGACGGTCACTTCGATCTGGCGGGTCACGGCGCGGTACATGGCTGCCATCATAACGAAAACCCGGCCGGGAACCAAACGCCGCAAGCGGCTTTCGCGACATCGTCCCGCCAGAATTCGCGGAGAAAGACACCCCAAAGAAAGACACCCTTATGTGATCCGGCCGCTTTGCGAGACGACGGCCGGACCGGTACAATCCCTATAACGTCGCGATTTGTGTGAGGGTTTCCAGGCCCCGATGACCATTGCGGACCAAGTGACGGGATCGACGATCGCGGGGGCCAAGCCTGCGGATGCAAAGCCGCGTGCGGCCGCGCCGGCCATCTCGCTGCCCGCCATCGGCGAGCGCGAGCTCCGGCTCGACCTGTTCCGCGGCCTCGCGCTGTGGCTGATCTTCATCGACCATCTGCCGTCGAGTCTTTTGACCTGGTTCACGATCCGCAATTACGGCTTCAGCGACGCCACCGAGATCTTCATCTTCATCTCCGGCTACACCGCCGCCTTCGTCTACGGCCGCGCGATGCTGGAGAGCGGCGTCGTCATCGCCACCGCGCGCATCATGCGCCGGGTCTGGCAGATCTATGTCGCCCACGTCTTCCTGTTCACGATCTTCCTCGCCGAGATCTCCTACGTCGCGACCAGCTTCGAGAACCCGCTCTACACTGAAGAGATGGGCATCATGGACTTTCTCAAGCAGCCCGACGTCACCATCGTGCAGGCGCTGCTGTTGCGCTTCCGTCCCGTCAACATGGACGTGCTGCCGCTCTACATCGTGCTGATGTTGGCGCTGCCTTTGATCCTGTGGTCGATGAAGTGGAAGCCCGATGTCACGCTCGGCCTCTCGGTCGTGCTCTACGCGGTCACCTGGGAATACGACCTCTACTTCTCCGCCTATCCGAACGGCTTCTGGGCGTTCAATCCGCTGGCCTGGCAATTGCTGTTCGTCTTCGGTGCATGGTGTGCGCTCGGAGGTGCGCGGCGCATGTCGCGTATTCTGGCTTCACCGGTGACGATGTGGATCGCGATCGCCTATATCGTCGCGGCGTTCTACGTGACGCTGACCTGGTATGTGCCGCAGCTCTCGCATCTGATGCCGAAGCGGCTCGAGCAGTGGATGTATCCGATCGACAAGACCGACCTCGACGTGCTGCGCTTCACGCATTTCCTGGCGCTGGCAGCGCTCACCGTGCGCTTCCTGCCGCGCGACTGGCCGGGCCTGAAATCGCCCTGGCTGCGGCCGCTGATCCTGTGCGGCTCGCATTCCCTGGAGATCTTCTGCCTCGGCGTCTTCCTGGCCTTCGCTGGTCATTTCATCCTGGCCGAGGTCTCCGGCGGCGCCGTCATGCATGCGGTGATTAGTCTCTCCGGAATCCTGATCATGTGGGGCGTGGCCTGGGTGATTTCGTGGTACAAGCGCGTAGCTGACAAGAGCGGTGCGAAAACCAAGAACGCCGTCGGCAACGCCGATCTGGCGGGAGGGGGCTGATGAAGGCGAAGGTTCTCCTGAGCCTGATCCTGCTATGCGGTGGCCTCGCCGCGCCGTCGGCGCGCGCGGAGGATGCTGCGCCGCCCGCTCCGGCCGCGCCCGCAGCCTGCGAATTGCCGTCCTATCTGCTCACCAGCGAAAGCCAGCTTCCCAAGGTCGCCGACGCCATCAAGGCCGGAAAACCGCTCGAAATCCTGGTCATCGGCAGCCGTTCGACCACGATTCCGGCCTCCGAGGACGCTTCCTATCCGGCACGCATGCAGGCCATTTTGAAGGACAAGCTGTCGCCATCGGAAGTTGTGCACGTCTCCGTAGAAATACAGAGCAAGAAGACGGCAGAGGAGGCGGCCGCCAGCTTCGTTAAGCTGATGGAAGCAAAAAGGCCTACTTTGGTCATCTGGCAGACCGGGACCGTGGATGCTATCCGAGCAATCGATCCCGACGATTTTCGCGGTGCGGTGACCGGAGGGGTTTCCGCATTGCAAAATGCAGGGGCTGACGTCGTGTTGATGAACTTGCAGTACAGCCCGCGTACCGAAACCATGATCTCGGTGCCGCCCTATCTCGACAATATGCGGGTGGTGGCACAGGAGCACGACATCCCGCTGTTCGACCGTTTCGCGATCATGCGGCAGTGGAATGATCAGGGTCAGTTCGACCTGTTCAGCCCGTCTCGCGGGCCTGAGCTCGCGAAACAGGTCCACGATTGCCTTGGCCGGGCGTTGGCACAGTTCGTGATCGACGCAGCCCATCTGGGGCCGGCCCAGCAGCAAAATTGAGGTCTAGTGTTAATGAGTTCTAACCGCCCTTTTTGCCTGACGTCATGGCTGGCTGTACCCGTGGCGGCGGCGCTGCTGTTGCTGACTCCTGTTTCGCAGTCGCGCGCGCAGGCGCAGGCGGCGCAGGCAACGCCCGCGCCCGCGCAGGCCGCTAATCCCGCTCCGGCATCGCCCTCCCAGACCACCGTCGCCGCGACGTCTCCCGAACAGCGCGGCATCACCGCGCGCGCCATCGACAAGGTGAAGCAGGTCGCGAAATCCGCCGGTGACGTCTTCAACCGCGTCCCCTGCCTGCCGCCGAAGGGCGGCGCGAAGGCGATGGGCTCGCTGCCGCATGTCGCGGGCAAGCTCGTCGCCGGCAAGCCTGTCGTGATCGTCGCGTTCGGCTCGTCGTCGACCGCCGGCTACGGCGCAAGCTCGCCCGATTTCAACTATCCGAACCGTCTTGCGGCGCAGCTGCGCCGGCAATATCCGACCGCGGACATCACCGTCATCAATGCCGGCGTCGGCGGCGAGGACGCGCCCGATGAAGCGCCTCCAGAAGGAGGTGATCGACGTGCATCCGGACATGGTGATCTGGCAGGTCGGCACCAACGCCGTGCTGCGCAATCTCGATCCCGGCGACACCGCCAAGATGGTCGAGGACGGCATCGCCCGCATCCAGGCCGCCGGCGGCGCCGATATCGTGCTGGTCGATCCGCAATATTCGCCGGCCGTCAACCAGCGCAAGGAGAGTGCCGGCAAGATGGTGAAGCTGCTCGGCAAGGTCGCCGAGCTCCGTCACGTCGGCATCTTCCCGCGCTTCGAGGTGATGCGCGACTGGCACGAGAATCAATCGATCCCGGTCGAGAGCTTCGTGATCGCCGACGGCCTGCATATGAACGATTGGGGCTACGCCTGCTTTGCCCAGCTCCTCGGCGACGACATCATCCGCTCCGTCGGCCAGATCAAGCTCGGGGTCAACGTGCCCGGGGACGTGCGGGCGTACCGGCCGATGTAGTTCGGCTGCATAGCCGTAGGGTGGGCAAAGGCGCGCTCTTCGCGCGCCGTGCCCACCATCTATCGCCAGCTCGGTGGTGAATGGTGGGCACGCTTCGCTTTGCCCACCCTACGAGAGCTCAATCGCCTCACGCCTTCTCCAGCGCCGCCGTCAGGTCCTCGATCAGATCGTCCGCATGCTCCAGCCCCGCGGAGAAGCGGATGAAGCCCTCGCTGATGCCGAGCGCGGCGCGGTCTTCCGGCTTCAGGCGCTGATGCGTCGTGGTTGCCGGATGGGTGACGAGGCTCTTGGCGTCGCCGAGATTGTTCGAGATCTTCGCAAGCTTGAGCTCGTTGAACACGCGGAACGCGGCCGCCTTGCCGCCCTTGACCTCGAAGCCGACCAGCGTCGAGCCGCCGCGCATCTGCTTCTTCACGAGCGCTGCCTGCGGATGATCGGCGCGGCCGGGATAGATCAATCGCGAGATCTTCGGATGGCCGGCCAGCACTTCCGCAACGCGTGCCGCGGTGTCGGTCTGCGCGCGCACGCGCACGGCCAGCGTCTCCAGGCCCTTGAGCAAGACCCAGGCGTTGAACGGCGAGATCGACGGCCCGGTCTGGCGCATGAAATTGTGGAGGTGCTCGGCGACGAAGGCTTCCGACGACAGGATGATGCCGCCGAGGCAGCGGCCCTGGCCGTCGATGTGCTTGGTCGCGGAATATACCACGACGTCGGCCCCTAGCGCGAGCGGGCTCTGCCAGATCGGCGTCGCAAACACGTTGTCGACGACGAGCCGCGCGCCGCCCTTGTGCGCGATCTCGGCGATGCCGGGGATGTCGAGCACGTCGAGCGTCGGGTTGGTCGGGCTCTCCAGGAAGAACGTCTTGGTGTTCGGCCGCAAGGCCCGCTGCCACTGGTCGAGATCGAGGCCGTCGACCAGCGTGGTTTCGATGCCGTAGCGCGGCAACAGATCCTGAATGACGTAGAGGCACGAGCCGAACAGCGCGCGGGAGGCGACCACGTGGTCGCCGGCCTTCAGCGGCGCCAGGATCGCGGTCGTCACCGCGGCCATGCCGGTCGCCGCCGAACGCGCCGCTTCGGCGCCTTCGAGCTCGATCATGCGGCGCTCGAACATCGAGATGGTCGGGTTCGAATAACGCGAATAGATGAAGCCGGGATCCTCGCCCTTGAACCGCGCCTCGCACTCCTCGGCGCTGTTGTAGACGTAGCCCTGGGTCAGGAACAGCGCCTCCGACGTCTCGCCGAATTGCGAGCGCAGGGTGCCGGAATGGACCAGGCGGGTTTCGGGACGGTAAGTGGCAGGCGACTTCGACATAGGTACCTCCGACATGACCGTCTCGTCGAAATCACAAAAAAACCGGCCTGGATATATCCACGGGCCGGGATCACAGAGGTCCCCGGCCTGTTTAGCGACTTATTTAACGTGGCTGCAAGCCGGCCGGCTCAAATCACCACGGGATAAGTGATGCTCATATTCCGCAATGGCCTTTCCGTCAAGGCGTCCATCGGATAGCCGTAAAAGGCTAGTATTTCCCGCACGTCCGGATGCGTTTGACCCCTGACGAGGACCCCCGGTTGAGCTTCACGATCGCCGCCGACGCCAATGGTATCCTGCCCGACCGCATGATCGCGGCGATGGCGGAGGCGGGCCTCATCCTGCCCGCATACGATTTCGTCGAAAGCCAGATCCAGCCGGCGAGCCTCGATTTGCGCCTCGGTGACATCGCCTATCGCGTCCGCGCCAGCTTCCTGCCCGGTCCCGGCGCCACGGTGGCCGAGCGCATCGACGAATTGAAGCTGCACGAGTTCAGCCTTGCCGACGGCGCGGTGCTGGAAACCAACTGCGTCTACATCGTGCCGCTGCTCGAGAGCCTGGCGCTGCCGCCGGAGATCGTCGCGGCCGCGAACCCCAAGAGCTCCACCGGCCGGCTCGACGTCTTCACCCGCGTGATCGCCGACGGCACCCGCCGCTTCGACATGATCGGCGCCGGCTATCACGGCCCGCTCTATGCCGAGATCAGCCCGAAGACATTTCCGGTGCTGGTGCGCGAGGGCTCGCGCCTGTCGCAGGTGCGCTTCCGCACCGGTGACGCCATCCTCAATGCCGACGAGCTCGATGCGCTGCATGCGTCCGAGCGCCTCGTCGACATCGACGATGCCGATCTGTCCGGCGGCGTCGCCGTCTCCGTCGATCTCTCCGGCGAGAAGGCGAGCGGCTTCGTCGGCTACCGCGCCAAGCGCCACACCGGCGTCGTCGACGTCGATCGCCGCTCCGGTTATTCCGTCGAGGACTTCTGGGAGCCGATCTCGGCCCGGCCCGACGGCAGCCTGATCCTCGATCCCGGCGAGTTCTACATCCTCGCCTCGAAAGAGGCCGTGCAGGTGCCACCCGACTTTGCAGCCGAGATGGTGCCGTTCGATCCGCTGGTCGGCGAATTCCGCGTGCACTATGCCGGCTTCTTCGATCCCGGCTTCGGCTATGCCGGTGCCGGCGGGTTGGGATCGCGCGCCGTGCTGGAGGTGCGCTCGCGCGAGGTGCCGTTCATCCTCGAGCACGGCCAGATCGTCGGCCGCCTCGTCTACGAGAAGATGCTCGCCCGCCCCGACGCGATGTACGGCCAGCGCATCGGCTCGAACTACCAGGCGCAGGGATTGAAGCTCTCGAAACATTTTCGGGTGTAGCGACATCTCCAACTGTCACGCCCCGTCTCGACCGGGGCATCCAGTACGCCACGGCGTCTCGATTCAATCATAACTGCCTCTGGAATACTGGATCGCCCGGTCTTCGCCGGGCGATGACACCGAGTCTGTGGCTGGTTGCGCCGCCCCAGCCGCGATGACACACTCCCGTAAAACAACAAGCCGGGAGCGAACATGACCGCCGCAGCTGACTCCGCGCAGGAAGCCCAATGGAAGCGCTGGCGCGCGGTCGCCGATCTCTATCACGCCTATTTCACCGGCCTTATCCTCACCGTCGTTACGCGGCGCGGCACCGCGGATGCCGCGGAGTTCGTCTTCCGCGTGTTCCGCCGCCAGCAGCAGGAGCGTTTCCTGCCAGGGCTGGAAAAGCTCGGCCTCAGCCATCTGCCGCCGGCGGTCGCTGCTGCGCAATATCACTACCTCTCCAACTGGATCGGCGGCGTGCATGTCGAATACATGTACGAGAGCGACACCAAGGCCTGGATACGCTATCCGCCGCCGCGCTGGATCTGGAAGGGCACCGCGATCTGCGGCGTGCCGGGCGAGGTCTCGCGCGCGATGCTGCGCGGCTGGCACGCCAATAACGGGGTTGCGCTCGGAGATCTTCGCCTCGGCTTCGTCTGCACCAAGCAGAGCGTCGACGGCCAGGACGGGCTCGAAGGCTATTATCATCAATACGACCATCCGCTCGAACTCGACCAGCGCCTGGTGTTCGCGCGGCATCTGGAAGCGCCGCCGTTCGATGCGAAGACCGCGCCGGCGCTGCCGGTCGCGAGCTGGCCGAAGCCGCGGCTGGAAAAAGCCTATCGCAACTATGCGATGGAATATGTCCGCACCGCCGCGCCCGTGATGGTGCAGCTGTTCGGCCCGGAGGACGCCGGCTATCTGCTGCATCTCACCGGCAAGCTGATCGGGATGCAGTATTTCGACGAGGTAGCGGCCGCACTCGCGACGAGCCGCGGCGGCGCGAGGGAATTCGCATCGTTCCTGAACGCGCTGTTCGCTGCCCAGGACGACAATGCTGAGATGACGCAGTCCGAAGGCACCTTCGAAATCCGCCAGCAGAGCTGGAAGCTGATGGACGACGTCGCTGATTGTCACCGCGCCTGCGCCAAGGTGCTGGAGGGATTGTTCGAGGGATTGGCTGCCGGCTGCGGCCGGCATATCGGCGTCCACATGCGCCCGGCCGCAGGCGGCCGGGCGCCGTTGGTCTGGACGATTGGCTGACGAGAACGGCGCGGCCACTTCGCCTCTCCCCGCGTGCGGGGAGAGGCCGGATTGCATCGAAGATGCAATCCGGGTGAGGGGGACTCTCCGCGAGTCCAACTCGCATCGTTTTCGCGGACGCGGCCCCTCACCCCAACCCTCTCCCCGTAAGAACGGGGAGAGGGAGACGAGAGACCGCAATTCCACGGGCTGAAATGCGCTGCCGCAGGGCACGCCTGCATCAGGCGCAGGAGGAATCGGCAATTGCCGTGCTAACAAGCTTCTCGCTGCGCCTTCTGCGCGAAGAAATTCATTGGCACATCTAGTCATTGCCGCACCGCAAATGGCGCTCGTGCCCGGGAGAGGACATGTCCGACATCGCCGAAATCCCGGTCGATGAACAAGAGCGCCCGCTGCCGCCGCCTCCGCGGCCGGTGAGGAGCGCGCTGATGGACGGACCGATCCTGCGCACGCTGCTCGGGCTTGCCTGGCCGAACGTGATCGCGCTCTCGGCCGGCACCTGCACGGTGATCGCGGAGACCTCCTATATCGGCCGGCTCGGCGTCGAGGCGCTGGCCGCGATGGCGCTGGTGTTTCCGACCGTGATCCTGACCATGACGATGTCGGGCGGCGCGATGGGCGGTGCGGTGGCCTCCGCCATCGCACGCGCGCTCGGCGCCGGCGACCGCGAGCGCGCCGGCACGCTCGCCGCGCATGCGCTGCTGATCGGCGTCACGTTCGGTCTCGTCTTCATGCTGGGCATGCTGATCTTCGGGCCCAAGGTGCTCGAGATGCTCGGCGGCCGCGGCGATGTGCTGACGCACGCGATCGCCTACACGCAGGTGTTTTTCGGCGGCGCCGTGCTGCCCTGGCTGCTCAACACCATGGCGGGCGTGCTGCGCGGCACAGGCAATATGAGGCTGCCCTCGTTCCTGATCCTCAACTCCGCGGCCTGGCAGATCGTGCTCGGCGGCACGCTGGGTCTCGGGCTCGGACCGGTGCCGCAGTTCGGCATGCGCGGCGTCGCGGCCGGCGCGCTGATCGCCTATTGCATGAACATCGGCGTCATGGGCTGGTACCTGTTCTCAGGCCGCGCGCGCGTCGTCCCGAAGCTGCGCGGCCTGCGCATCCAATGGGCGATGTTCTTCGACATCCTGAAGGTCGGCGCCATCGCCTGCTTCTCGCCGCTGCAATCGGTGCTGACGATCTCGATCTTCACCCACATGCTGGCGAAGTTCGGTACCGCGATCCTCGCCGGCTACGGCATCGGTGCGCGGCTCGAATTCCTGCTGACCTCGATCGCGTTCTCGTTCGGCATCGCCTCGGTGCCGATGGTCGGCATGGCCGTCGGCGCCGGCCGCATCGCGCGCGCCCGGCGCATTGCCTGGATCGCGGGTGCGAGCGCATTCGTCGCCGTCGGTGCGCCGGCGTGCCTGGTCGCGCTCTTCCCCGATCTCTGGGTCAACATCTTCACCGACAGCGCGACCGTCCGCGCGGCCAGTCACCAATATCTGTCGACGGTGGCGCCGTTCTACGCCTTCATCGGGCTCGCCTCGACGATGTATTTCTCCTCGCAAGGCGCGGCCAAGGTGATCGGCCCGGTGCTGGCGCAGACCGCGCGGCTGATCTACATCTCGGCGACCGGCTGGTGGCTGTCGACACATGAGGCGACCGCGCAGAGCTTCTTCTGGCTGGCCGCGAGCTCGATGGTCGTGCTCGGCCTGCTGTCGTGCTCCAGCGTGGTGCTGACGCGCTGGGGACCGCGCAAGAGCAAGCCCGCGATCAGGCCGGCTCTCTCAGGCGTCGCGGATTAGCGATGCTTGTGGCGGCGATGGCCGCCACCGCCGCCGATATTGGCGAGCCGCATCAGCTGCGGGATCATCGCCATCATGTCGCCGCCACTGGTGCCGCCGAGCATGCCCATGATGTCGCCGCCGCCCATGCCCGTTGGCATATAGCCGCCTCCGCCCATCGGGGTGTAGCCGCCATAATTGGGCGCACCAAAGCCGCCGCCAAGATTGCCGCCGCCGAGGCCAGCGCCGCCCATCATGCCGCCGAAGCCGCCGCCACCATTCTCCATCATGCGGCTCATCATCGGGCCCATGGTCTGCATCAGCATGGCGAAGCGGCGCTTGCCCATCTTCGCCTTCATCATCTCCAGCATCGGCGCCATCTGGGTCATCATGTCCTCGCCGCCGGCGCCTCCGCCGCCACCGAAGCCCGCGAGCTGCGCCTCCGCCGGCGTGCTCGCGACCGAGAACAGCAGCAGCACGGCGGCCGCCTGGCAGATCACCTTGTCCGCACCTCTCATGGCATGCTCCTCGCGTGCGTGGCTTCGCCGGAAGAGCGGAGCCAACCGGACGCACGCGGCCATGGTTACGGCCGAGGAGGCGAGGGCTCTGTGAGAAAAGTCACAGAGGTCAGTCAGGCCGCCGCGGCTGGAAACGCCTTGTGCATGGCGGCCACGGCTTCCTTCGTCTGCCCCTGGACATACGGCGCAAGCTCGTTCGGCAGCATGTCGATGATCCAGACCAGACGGCACCGCGCATCGCCCTCGGCGATCACCTGCACCGAGGCGCTGTAGTGCTTCAGCCGCTCGTTGTTGATGGCATAGACGAGGCGCTGCCGCGCATCACTGCAATCGACCAGCACCTCGCGCGCGACGGAGCCGTTGGCGAAGGTGACGATGCGTGCATCGCCATCGAGCGTGCAGGCCGTGACGAAGCCCGGCACCAGCCGCTGATGCAGCGCGCCGAAATCGCGCACCGCGTCCCAGACGTCGCGCGCAGGGGCGTTGAGGGGAATGTCGTTGTGGATGGAGGCCATGAAGGTGTCCTTGGTTGAAGGGGTCGTAGGGTGGGCAAAGGCGCGCTCTTCGCGCGCCGTGCCCACCATTCATCGGCACCGTCGCACGTGGCACCCTACGAATGCTCGTGCGTGGGGCGCTTGCTCACACGCAAACCGCCTCGACATTGTTGCCGTCCGGATCGATCAGAAACGCCGCATAGTAAGTCGGGCTGTAGTCCTTGCGCGGGCCCGCGCCGCCATTGTCGCGTCCGCCGCTCTTGAGCCCCTCGCTGTGGAACGCCTTGACCGCGTCATGATTCCCGGCGCGAAACGCGATATGCGCGCCGTCGGCCTTCCGCCCCTTGTTCAGGTGCAGCCACAGCGCCGGCGCGCCCTTCGGCCCGAAGCCGGCATAGCCGTCGCCGCTCGAGCACAGGACGTAGCCGAGCGGCGCCAGCACCGCGGTGTAGAAGCGCGTGGCGGCATCGAGATCGGCTACGCGAAGTCCGATGTGGTCGTACATGTTCGTCTCCATTGCAAAGCGCGCCGCGCGTGGCGCACGCCGGAGACGAACCTAGTCAATTGAAGGCAAGCCGCTCTTGGAGAATCTTGCGCATCCCGCCCGGCTAGTTCGCCGGTGCCTCCGCCTGCCAGCGGACCACCCGTTTCAGGTGATAGACCTGCACCCACATGTTCGTTCCAATCACGCTGATCGTGGCGACGATCAGGGCTGTGAGCTTCTGCGGTGCATGAAGGGCGAGGACGAGCAGGAACATGGAAAGGGCCGCCGTGACGCCGAAGCTGAACCAGAGCCCAACGAGGCGTGGTGCAAACCAGGCCGGCTGACCGTCGGTGTCCCACTGCATCGGAATCCTGCGCGAGCTGATCTGGCGGCCGTAATAGACGGCACAGCCCGCGATGAAGGCGAGGCCGACGACAAGCGCGATCAGCGTAGCCGCAATCACGTCACTCGAGGTACTGTCCATCTGCCGGCTCGCCGCCTTGAACGGGCGTCAAATCGCCCTTCGGTTGTAATAACGCGCGATGTACCGCGAGCGCCAGTGCATCGCACACGTCTGGTCAACAGACTGTTACTGGCGAAGCGGCCCGTGTGTCTCAGTTGAGGACGAGCCGTTCCCCGAAAATTTTGCGCTCGCCTTTCGACGCCTGCCGGAACTTCGTCGGCGACACGCCGGCGGCGCGATGGAAGGTACGGACGAAATTGGAGAGATCGCCGAAGCCGACGTCATAGGCTACGTCGGTGACCGCGATGTCGTCCTCGGTGAGCAGGCGCGCGGCGTGCCGCAGCCGCGAGCGCACCAGATATTGATGCGGGGTGACGCCGAGCACGGCCGAGAACAACCGCAGGAAATGGAACGGGCTGAGTCCCGCGTGCCGCGCGGCCTGTTCAAGGTCGACCTCGGCATGCGAGTTGGCGTCGATCCACAGCGCGGCTTCGACGGCGCGGCGGCGGTCGCGTGCGGTGGGCGTGGCCGGCTTGCGCGCCTTGCCCGAGACGACGTCCACGAAACGGCCGGCGAGGATCTGGCCGATCTCGTCGAGGCCCAAATCGCTGTTGCCATCTGCCGCCGTCTGGGCGAGCTCGCCCAGAACCATCAACTCGGGCAGCGGCGGTGTCGCGCCGACTTTCCAGATCTCGTGCCGTCCCCCGAGGGCATCGACCAGGTCCTCGCTGAAGAAGAAGCCCAGGCAGACGTCGCCGCTGACATGCTCATGCGTGCAGGTGTATTCCTCGCCGGGGGCGCCGACCAGAATCGAGCCTGCCACCAGTTCGAAGAAGCCGGCGCGGCAATGGCAGCCGAAACTGCCGGAGCGGACATAGGCGATGGAATGCCCGGTGCGGCACTCCGCGAACGGCGTGTCGTCCGGCCCCGCATCGCAGCGGAACTCGGAGACCGTGATCGAGCGTGTCGTCAGCAGCGTGGTCGCATCCATGCGACGTTATCTAGGTGGGCGCCCGAGGCGGGGCAACGGGCAGCAACACCTCGAACAGCGTCTTGCTGGCGGCGGGATGGGCACCCTCGAGCGCCAGCAGCCGCCGCTTGGAGATCACCCCGCCATAGGGCGAGAGACGGTCTGTGTAGTTGCCGGCCTCCAGCACCCGGTGGCAGGGCACGATCAGCATGTAGGGATTCTTCGCGACCGCCTGCGCCACCGAATGCGCCGCGCCGGAGGCCCCCAGCGCCTTGGCGATCTCGTGATAGGTGCGCGTCTCCCCGCGCGGGATAGTGCAGGTGTACTCGTAGACCCGCCGGTTGAAGCCGGGCACGCCGCCGGCATCCAGGCTGACGTCGGAAAAATCAGGATCGCTGCCCTGCAGCAGGCCCACGATGCCCTCGATCGCAAGCTCGGTATTCAGCGGAGGCTGCTGCTCGCGCGCCTCGGGATGGACCGCGAAGATCCGGCGGCGGGTGTCGATCTCCCGCGCCTCCGGCAATTGCACGGCCACCACGCCGGTGCTGCTCCAGATGATGCCGCAGCGCCCTATGGCCGTATCGAATATCGTATAGCCACGCCCCACCATGCACACGCCCCACTCAGTGCACGTATCCCCCAGACGCGAGATCATAACACCGCCACAATCCGGCGCACCCAAAATCTTGCCAGGACGTTAACAACCGTCCGGCCAGGTGCGCCAAACCGCTTGGCGAGACGCGCCGTCTCGGCTAATCAGGACGGGCGTGAGCAGCGCATCCGCGGGCGTAGTTCAATGGTAGAACGGCAGCTTCCCAAGCTGCATACGAGGGTTCGATTCCCTTCGCCCGCTCCAGCACTTAGCCGAAATTGGCGAGGCGGTTTTGTTGGTGGTTTTGCAGGATTTGTTCATTCTTTGGCCTCGAGTTTCTTGATCCTCGCCTTGATGGCGGCTGCGCGATCGACGTATCGGCGGATGATTTTCTCGACCGACTCCTCCTCCCAAGCAAGCGTCTCCGCGATCTCGCGCATGCTGAAGCGAGCGATGTAGAACTTCGTCGCAGCAGTTCCCCGCAGGTCGTTAAAGTGCAAGTCGCGCTCCGACATACCGGCGTCGATCTTGGCCTTGTTGAAAGAGCTGCCGAAACCGTCGGCCGTCCACGGACGCCGCCGGCTGCTGGTCAGGATCGTGGTCGCGCGCTTTGGAATGCGCGCCAAGACGTCGCGAAGCGCACCGTACAGAGGGATGATGGCCTCGCGGCGATGCCTACTCTTGCCCGTGGTAAGAACGATCGCGTCGTCGCCGACGTGCGACCACGATAGCCGTAATAGATCGCTGAGCCGCAGGCCAGTGTGGCCAGCGAGATCGACGGCATTGGCGATTTCAGCCGAGCAGGTTTTCTTGATGTGCGCGATGTCGGAGTCGGTCCAAATGATCTCGGAGCGATCGTTGTTGTAGAGGTGCTTGATGCCCTCGCACGGGTTGCCTGCGATCTTACCGAGCTCCACTGCATGGGCCAGGACGCGTGATAGTACTTGAAGTGCATAGTCGGCGGTGCGCGGAGTGTCGGCCCAACGGTTGCGCCAGCGGCGGATCACAGGTCGAATTTTCTCGGGCCGATCGAACTGCGCAATTCGCAGATCGCCGAAATAATCTGCGACGCGATCGAGCCACTTGCCCCATTGGGCACATTCCGTTCCTGTATAGTCTGATCCCTCTTGCTCAATCGAACCGCGTACCTGTTCATATGCTTGCCGATGTTGGGGCCATTGTTGGATCGCAAGGGAAGCAAGTAGAAGACTTCGACAATACGCTCTCGAGTTTTTGTGACAAGCTTCTGGCCAATGTCGGTGTCGCGACATGATCGACTGGCCTGCAACCCTTCCTCGGGAGATTGTGAAAGAGCGGTGTATTCTTTTCCTCGGATCTGGAGTGTCGGCGAGCGCAAAAGGGCCAGAGGGGCAGTCGCCGCCTACCTGGAAGACATTTCTGGAAGGCGCGTGCGCCCTTGTGCCGCCCGACCGGGGGAGGGATGCAATTGCAGCGCTGATTGGCGAGAGAAAGTATCTACTCGCTCTGCAAGCTATAAAGGACAATGCAAACCGCGCAACCTATCAGGACTATCTAAATCGGACGTTCAATCTTGCATGCCAACCTAGCCGACTGCACGAGATTATCTATGAGCTCGATGCGAAGATCGTTCTAACGACCAACTTTGATAAGATTTACGACTCGTATTGTCTGTCTTACAGGCCGGCCGGGCGCGCTCTGCATAAGGTCGTAAGCTATACATCGGCCGGACTTGCCGATGAGGTGAGAGATGATACGCGTCTCATAGTGAGGGCTCATGGTTCTATCGATGATGTTAGAGACATGATCTTTACTCGGTCCGAGTATCACGAAGCGAAGCGAAAACACGTCGCTTTCTACGAGATCATGAAGGCCCTCTTCCTGACTAACACGATTGTGTTCTTGGGCTGTAGCTTGGACGATCCCGATATTCTGTTGCTGCTTGAGGACGTCAAGATTATCGGACGCCACGAAAAGCCGCACTACGCTGTCGTTAGACAGGGCGAGACCAGTTCGTTTGTGGCGAACGACTTGCTTGAAACCTGTAACGTTCAACTGTTGGAGTATGGGCCCTCTTACGATGATCTAGTTCCGGAGCTCGAAGCGCTCCTATCACTCGTAAACGGCGAGCGAGCAAGCGGGATTGCATGAGACATTGGGTAGAGATCTCGGCACTTGAACATGGCACGGCGGAAAAGGGTGGGAGCTTGGCGTTGTTCTCTGGAGTCCAGCGGCCGACCGCAAGGATAAAGACCGTTATCGCATCATGAGGGTGCCGCAGGCCGGCGACCCTGTGTTTCATCTCATAAAGGATGGCAGTGAACGCTTCTTGGTTGGCAAGTCAATTGTCAGTCGCAGGGTAGTCGAGACCAAGATGGCTCCGCCAGAGCCTGGTGTTTGGGCGGGCTTTCGCTCGTACTTTCGGATTGAGCTCGCTGACTACACTGAATTCGAGAAAGTTGACCTGAAGGACATTCAGGAGCTTCATCTCGAAGAGATCCGGTCGGATAACCGATTGATGGTACTGAACCCCGATTGCAAGGGTTTTGCAGCTAAAGCCTTGAGTTCGCTGAGATACGGATAGCTTCCCAAGCTGCATACGAGGGTTCGATTCCCTTCGCCCGCTCCATCCTGCTTCGCGCGAACGCGCTTCGCAGGATTTCCATTCTTCGGCAACGCGATGCAGGATGCCCTTCGAAGCTTTAGCGGAGAAGGGTGCTAACCTGGCAGGCTCCGCAAAAATTCGACGATCGCAGCATTCACCTCGGCCGGCCGTTCCTGCTGCGTCCAGTGCCCACAGCCCGGCAGTATCTTGATCTCGCGCAGTTGCGGCACGAATTGCTTCATGTTGGCGAGATGCTCGGCGGCGCCGGGGAAGGCGATGACCATGTCGTGGTCGCCGGCGATGAAGAGCGAGGGCACCACCACCTTCACGCCCTCGAAGGCCCCCATCAGCTCCCAGTTGCGATCGATGTTGCGGTAGTAGTTGAGCGGCCCGCGAAACCCGCTACGGGCAAATTCGGCGCTGTAATAGTCGAGGTCGGTGGCGCTGAGCCACGACGGCAGCGGCACCTGAACCTTCGGCAACATGCCGTCCTTGCGCGAGACCATGCCGACGCCGACGGTTCTGCCGGCGCGCTCGGCGCTCGCGCGGATTGCCGCCGCCCCTTCGCCGGAACCGCCATAGAGCATGGCGCCGAGCGTTGCGCGCGGATCCCGTTCGAACTCCGCTTCGGCGACCCCCGGCTCCTGGAAGTACAGCTGATAGAACTGCGCATCCGCCGTCTGCGGCATGACACGCGTCGGCGGCACCGGACTGCGCGGCCGATAGGGCACGCTGAGGATCGCAGCGGCGCGGAAGCGATCGGGCCGCAGGCGCGCCGTGTGCCAGGCGATCGTCGCGCCCCAGTCATGCCCGACGATGACGGCGTCCTTCACCTCGAGGGCGTCGAGTACGCCGACGAGATCGCCGACCATGTGGAGGAGCGTGTACTGGTCGATCGCCTCGGGCCGGTCGCTCTTGCCGTAGCCGCGCATGTCGGGCGCGACTGCGTGGTAGCCGGCCGCCGCCAGCGCCTCGAGCTGATGCCGCCAGGAGTACCAGCCTTCCGGAAAGCCGTGGCAGAGCAGCACCATCGGCCCCTTGCCCTGCTCGGCGACGTTGAGGCTGATACCGTTGGCCTTGATCGTCCGTTGCGTTGGCTCGCCCATCTCGTCGCCTCCGGATCATTTGTGATTGGGGCGCATCCTAACCGACCCTACGAGCTTTGCGAAGATTCTAATATATTAGACTGCCGCTCACGGCGTTCGCCTCCGTCCGCGCTAAGCTCCCTCTCACCCTGATGGGTGGTGCGGTCTGTGGCCGGGCAATGTTCGGATGAAGACCATGGACCAGCAGAAACTCGACCGTGCGATCGGTCGTCGCTTGAAGACCCTGAGGACGCAGGCGGGCATGACGTTGAACGAACTTGCAGGCCGCTCCGGCGTCAGCCGGGCCATGATCGGGCGGGTGGAGCGGGCGCAGAGCAGTGCGACGGCGGCGCTGCTCAACAAGCTCTGCGCGGCGCTCGACGTCACGCTCAGCGACGTCGTCGCGCTGGCCGAGAAGCCGCCCGAGCGGCTGATGCGGCTTGCGGACCAGCCGCATTGGCGTGATCCCGACAGCGGCTACCGCAGGCGCCATGCCTCGCCGCCGGACGCGGCAAGCGGCATCGAGATCATCGTCGTCGACCTGCCGGCCGGTGCGCGCGTCTCCTACAGCCCCTGGGGCCGCAACGCCTTCACCCAGCAGCTGCTGATGCTTGAGGGGGCGGTGTGCGTGCATATCGACGCCAAGACGGTGCGCCTGCGCGAGGGCGACTGTCTCGATTTCGACGTGATGCGTGCGGTGACCTTCGAGAACGAAACCAGACAGGACGCGCGCTACGTCATCATCACGCGGCGCGGCACTTCTTACGGGAAAATGTGATGTCGCTGATCGTGCGGGACGCCACGCTGGAGGATGCCGAAGATATTTTGGCCATCTACAACCATGCCGCGATCAACACCACGGCGGTCTGGACCGACGGTCCGGTTGATCTCGAGTCGCGGCGCGCGTGGATCCGCGCGCGACGGGAAGCCGGCTATCCTGTTCTGGTCGCCATGACGGGCAGGGATGTGGTTGGCTTCGCGTCCTTCGGCGATTTCCGTCCCTGGCCCGGCTATCGCCACACGGTCGAGAATTCCGTCTATGTCGACGAGCGGCATCATCGCGCGGGCATCGGCCGCGGCCTGATGGTTGCGCTGATCGAGCGCGCCACGGCGCTGAACAAGCACACGATGGTCGCCGCGATCGAGTCCTCGAATTCCGCCTCGATCGCGCTGCACGCCTCGTTCGGCTTTGCCGAGGTTGGCCGTATGCCGGAGGTCGGCTGCAAGTTCGGCCGCTGGCTCGATATGGTCCTCATGCAGATGCGGCTTGCAAGCGGAGTGAGGCCGTGACGATGCAGATCCGTCCCGGCGACACTTTCGATCCGCGCGTCGTCGCGCTGCTCGATCATCACGTCACGGCGGCGCGGGCGCAGACCGCGCCGGGCAGCGCCCATGCGCTCGATCTGGCGGGCCTTCGCGCGAGCGACGTCGCGTTCTGGACCGGCTGGGACGGCGAGACGCTGGTCGTCACCGGCGCGCTGAAGACGCTTTCGGCCACCCATGGCGAGGTCAAGTCGATGCACACGCTGCAGACCACGCGGCGGCGCGGCTTTGGTCGCGAGATGCTCCGCCACATCATCAGTGAAGCCCGCGCGCGGGGCTTGACGCGGCTCAGCCTCGAGACCGGCTCGTGGGACTATTTCAAGCCGGCCCACGCGCTGTACCAGGCGCATGGCTTCGTCCTCTGCGGCCCGTTCGAGGGCTATGTCGAGGACCGCAACAGCCTGTTTCTGACGCTGGATCTGAGCGGCCGCTGAGCTCTCCGGCCGACTGCCGCAGTGCAACCGGGGGCCGAAAATTCTTTCGCGCCCCTCAAAATGAGTTGCGTACCTCAAAAAACCTCTGCTAGCCTTCAGCCATGGCCGATACTCTCACCGCCGCCGCGCTGACGCTGAAGGACATCGCCCGCGAGGCGGGCGTCAGTCTCGCGACGGTGGATCGTGTGCTGCACAACCGCCCGGGCGTGCGGCCCGATACGGTCCGGCGCGTCAAGGCGGCGATCGAGCGCAACGCGTTCCAGCCGCACGTGGCCGCCGCAGAGCTCGCCCGCGGCCGCGCCCGCCGCTTTGCCTTCGTGATGCCGTCCGGGCCGAACCCGTTCATGCAGCAGATCGAGGCCTATCTCGGCGAGATGTCGGCCTGGCTCTCGGCCCGCCGCCTCGGTGTCGAGATGGTCGCAACCGACGTGTTCGATCATTCCATGCTCGCAGCCTCGCTCGAGGCGCTGTCGGGCGATTACGACGGCGTCGCCGTGGTGGCGCTGGATCATCCCGGCGTCCGCGCCGCGATCAACGATCTCGTCGATGCCGGCACCAAGGTGGTGACGCTGGTCTCGGACGTGCCGTCGTCGCGGCGCCACCATTATGTCGGCATCGACAACATCGCGGCGGGGCGCACCGCCGGCGCGCTGGTCGGGCGGCTGGTCGGCGGGCGCTCCGGCAAGGTCGCGATCGTCGCTGGCTCGCAGGGCCTGCGCGACCATGCCGAGCGCATCTTCGGCTTCAATCAGGTGATGGCGGCGGAATTCCCTGGCCTCAGCGTGCTGCCGGTGCTGGAAGGGCGCGACGAGGACGAACGTTCGGAACAGGTTCTGGCCCGGCTGCTCGGCAGGCATGCTGACATTGTCGGCCTTTATAATGTCGGCGCGGGCACACAAGGTGTCGCCAAGGCGTTGAGCGATGCCGGCCGCGATAAGCAGGTGGTGTTCGTCGGGCACGACGTCACGGCGCTGACGCGCCGGCTGCTTTTGCAGGGCGTGATGGATGCCGCGATCTCGCAGAATCCGGGACATGAGGCGCGCGCCGCCGTGCGCGTGCTGCTCGCGCTCGCCCGCGGCGAGCCCATCCTGTACGAACAAGAGAAGATCAGGATCGACATCGTGATGCGGGACAATCTGCCTTAGCGGCAGCGGATTTCGAACGGCCCGTTGCGGGCAAGGCGACGCAAGATCGCACACGACGACAGGCGAAAGGGAGGACGGCGTGTATCTCGGATTGGACATCGGCACGTCCGGTGTGAAGGCGGTGCTCGTGAACGATGCCGGCGCGGTTGTCGCGACGGCGGCGCGCGAGCTTGCGCTGTCGCATCCGGCGCCGCTGTGGTCCGAGCAGGATCCCGACACCTGGATCGACGCGGCGACCGGTGCAGTCGATGATCTCGCATCCCGCCATCCGCGCGAAGTCGCGCGGGTAGCCGGCATCGGACTATCGGGCCAGATGCATGGCGCGACGCTGCTCGGCGAGGATGGACGGCCGCTGCGCCCCGCCATCCTCTGGAACGACGGCCGCTCGCAGGCCGAATGCGTCGCACTGGAGCGGCGCTGTCCGTCGCTGCACACGATCGCCGGCAATCTCGCGATGCCCGGCTTCACTGCGCCGAAGCTGCTCTGGGTCGCGCGGCACGAGCCAAAGATCTTCGCGCGTGTCGCAAAGGTGCTGCTGCCGAAGGCCTATGTCCGCTATCGGCTGACCGGCGAGATGGTCGAGGACATGTCGGACGCGGCCGGCACGCTGTGGCTCGATGTCGGCCAGCGCCGCTGGTCGGCGCTGCTGCTGCATGCGACCGGCCTCGATCTCCACCACATGCCGCGCCTCGTCGAGGGCAGCGCGGTGAGCGCGGTGCTCGCGCCGGAATTCGCGCAGCGCTGGGGTATGGCAAAGGATGTCGTGGTCGCGGGCGGCGCCGGCGATAATGCCGCCAGCGCGATCGGGCTTGGCGCGATCGCGCCCGGCGATGCGTTTCTGTCACTGGGAACGTCAGGTGTGATGTTCCGTGTCACCGACCGCTTTGCGCCGGCGCCGGCTTCAGCCGTGCATGCGTTCTGCCACGCGCTACCCGGCCTGTGGCACCAGATGGGGGTGATGCTGTCGGCGGCGGCCTCGCTCGCCTGGCTCGCGAGCGTGATGGAGACG
The DNA here is from genome assembly GCF_044570075.1 of Bradyrhizobium sp. YCK136. Lineage (NCBI taxonomy): Bacteria > Pseudomonadati > Pseudomonadota > Alphaproteobacteria > Hyphomicrobiales > Nitrobacteraceae > Bradyrhizobium > Bradyrhizobium sp. YCK136. Next base: position 9,257,141 of record NZ_CP172424.1, on the reverse strand, counting down.
CCGGCCGCCGCGCTGCTGGCGCCGCTCGGCGAGCGCGTCGATGGGCCGAGCCCGATAAGATTCCTGCCATATCTCGACGGCGAGCGCACGCCGCACAACGACGCCGCCGCCAGCGGCGCCTTCGTCGGTTTGCGCGGCGCGACCGGGCGCGGCCAGATCGTGCAGGCCGTGCTCGAAGGCGTCGCCTTTGCCGCGCGCGACAATCTGGCGGCACTGAGCGCGGCGAGCGGGCCGATCGTGGAAGTCGATCTCGTCGGCGGTGGCTCGCGCTCGCCGCTCTGGGCCCAGATCTGCGCCGACGTGCTCGGCATCACCGTCCACCGCGTCGAGGAAGGCGAGGTGGGTGCCGCGCTCGGCGCCGCGCGGCTCGGCCGCCTTGCCGCCACCGGTGACGATCCTTCTGAAGTTTGCACGCGCCCGCGCCGGCTCGCGAGTTTCGCACCCCGCGCATCCGTGACCGCCGCCTATGACGAGGCCTATCGCCGCTGGCGCGCGCTTTATCCCGCGTTGAAGGAGTCCGCTTAAGTGAACGTGTCAGCCAAATTCTTCGAGGAAAGCACGCCTGTCGCCTTCGCCGGCCAAGATGCCGGACAAGCGCCCGCCTTCCGCTGGTACGACAAGGACCGCCTCGTCCACGGCCGCCGGCTCGAGGATCACCTGCGCTTTGCGGTCTGCTACTGGCACTCCTTCTGCTGGCCGGGCGGCGATCCCTTCGGCGGCGAGACGTTCCTGCGGCCCTGGCATCGCGGCACCGATGCGATGGCGCAGGCACGGGCCAAGGCGGATGTCGCTTTCGAGCTGTTCCGGCTGCTGGACGTACCCTTCTTCACCTTCCACGACGTCGATGCGGCGCCGGAGGGGGCTTCGCTCGCGGAGTCGGTCGCCAACCTCAACGCGATCGCCGACCTGTTCGAAGCGAAGATGGCCTCGGCCAAAGTCCGGCTGCTCTGGGGCACCGCCAATCTGTTCACGCATCGCCGCTACATGGCGGGCGCCGCGACCAATCCGGACCCTGACATCTTCACTTATGCCGCCGGCCAGGTCCGCGCCGCGCTGGAGGTGACGCACCGGCTCGGCGGCCAGAACTACGTGCTGTGGGGCGGCCGCGAGGGCTACGAGACGCTGCTCAACACCGATCTCAAGCGCGAGCTCGACCAGCTCGGCCGCTTCGTCTCGCTCGTCGTCGAGCACAAGCACAAGATCGGCTTCAAGGGCCCGATCCTGATCGAGCCGAAGCCGAAGGAGCCGACCAAGCATCAATATGATTTCGACGTCGCCACCTGCTACGGCTTCCTCGCGCGCTACGACCTCCTCAAGGACGTCAAGCTCAACATCGAGCAGAACCACGCCATCCTCGCCGGCCATTCCTTCCATCACGAGGTTGCGCTCGCCGAGGCGCTCGGTGTCTTCGGCTCGCTCGACGTCAACCGCGGCGACGATCTGCTCGGCTGGGACACCGACCAGTTCGCGATGAACGTGCCGGAGCTGGCGCTGGTGTTCCACGAGATCCTGAACCGCGGCGGCTTCACGTCCGGCGGGCTCAATTTCGACGCCAAGATCCGGCGTCAGTCGATCGACCCCGACGATCTGATCCACGCCCATGTCGGCTCGATGGATGCCTGCGCGCGCGCCTTCCTTGCCGCCGCCGACATGCTTGATGCCGGCGCCCTCACTGCGCCGCTCGACAAGCGCTACGAAGGATGGGCCGGCCCCGAGGGCCGCGCCATTCTCGGCGGCCAGCGCTCGCTCGCCGATCTCGCCGACCGTGCGCTCGGCCCCGGTTTCGACCCGCAGCCACGCTCGGGACGGCAGGAATATCTGGAATCCCTCGTCAACCGCTATGTCTGAGGAAGGCCGCTGATGACAAGTGCTGAGGCAACACCGGTGCTCCAACTCTCCGGCATCGGCAAGGAGTTCGGCGCGATCCGCGCGCTGCATGACGTCGACATGCAGGTCTTCCCCGGCGAGGTGGTCGGCCTGATGGGCGACAACGGCGCGGGCAAGTCGACGCTGGTCAAGATCATCGCCGGCAATTTCCGCCCCAGCTATGGCGAGATCCGCTTTGCCGGCAGCGCGGTTCATTTCAACCGGCCCGTCGATGCCCGCACGGTCGGGATCGAGGTCGTCTATCAGGATCTTGCGCTGGCCGACAATCTGACCGCGGCCGCCAACGTCTTCCTCGGCCGCGAGCTGAAGCGAAAATTCGGCCCGTTCGCCTTGCTCGACCACAAGGCGATGGCGGCGCGCGCGCTGGAATTGTTCGGCGAATTGCGCTCGGAGACGCGCCCCGACGACCTCGTCAAGCAGATGTCGGGCGGCCAGCGCCAGGCGGTCGCGATCGCGCGGACGCGGCTCTCCAATGCACGGCTGGTGATGATGGACGAGCCGACCGCCGCGATCTCGGTCCGCCAGGTCGAGCAGGTGCTGAGCCTGATCCACCGGCTCAAGGAGCAGGGCGTCGCCGTGATGCTGATCTCGCACCGCATGCCCGACGTGTTCGCCGTGTGCGACCGCGTGATCGTCATGCGCCGCGGCGAGAAGCGGGCCGACAAGGCGATTCAGGCGACGTCCCCCGAGGAAGTCACTGCCCTCATTACCGGCGCGAAGGAGGCGGCGTGATGGCCATGCCCCTGGAATCCCCGATCACCTTCTCCAATGTCGGCAAGATCAAGTGGTGGCAGCGCGGCATCTTCGCCTCCCAGACCGGCTACGTGCTGCTCGCGCTGGCCGTGCTGCTGGTGATCATGCATTTCGCCAGCCCGTATTTCTTCACCCAGGGCAACATGCAGAACGTGGCGAAGAACTTTTCCTTCATCGCCATCGCCATCGCCACCCTCGGCGTCACCTTCGTGATCATCACCGGCGGCATCGCTCTCTCGGTCGGCTCGATGATGTGCTTCTCGGCCATGATCACCTCGATGGTCATGACCGAGCTGTCGACGCCGGGCGGGCTCGGCGCCTCGCTCTTCGTGCACATGGCGGCCGACGGCAAGACGGTGCTGGCCAATGTCCCCGGCCTGATCCTGCTGATCTCCGTCGTCGCGGGCCTTGGCGTCGCGCTGATCGCCGGTCTCGTCAACGGCTTCTGCATCGCGGTGCTGGGCCTGTCGCCGTTCGTGACCACGCTCGGCATGCTCTCGATCGTGCGCGGGCTCGGCTATGTCGTCTCCAACGGGCGCGGCAGCTTTCCCGGCGGGCCGGACGCCGATTACTTCTACGCGCTCACCTCGGGCGACGTGCTCGGCGTGCCCGTACCGTTCATCTATCTCGTGATCCTTGCGCTGGCGATGGCGGTGGTGCTGCACCACACCTCGTTCGGCCGCCATGTCTTCGCGCTCGGCGGCAACGAGAAGGCGGCCGAACTGACCGGCATCCCGGTCGTGCGCGTGAAGATCGAGGTCTATGTGCTCTGCGCGCTCGCCGCAGGCCTCCAGGGCATCATCATCTCCGGCTGGCTCGGATCGGCACCCGCCAACATGGCGACGTCCTACGAGCTCAACGTGATCGCGGCGGCCGTCATCGGCGGTGCCAACCTCGCCGGCGGCATCGGCGGGCCGCTGGGGGCCATTGTCGGCTGCGTGCTGCTGGAAGTGATCCGCAACGGTCTCGTGCTGGCACAGGTCAGCTCCTACTGGCAGCAGACGCTGGTGGGCGTGATCATCATCCTGGCCGTGCTGGTCGATCGTGTGCGCTCGCGGATGATCTGAAAGTGACGTCGTTCGGGAGGACCACGAAAATGCCGCCTGTCCGCTTCCCGGACGAACTTGAGAGGACAGGCGCCAAAGAAGGGTGGAGGAGACGATGAGGAAACTTCTTCTTGCGGGCATCGCTGTCGCGCTGATGGCGACGCCGGCGTTCGCTGCGAACTATCGCTTCGTGATCGTGCCCAAGGCGATGAACAATCCGTTCTTCGATTTTGCGCGCGACGGCTGTCTGAAGCGCGCCAAGGAACTCGGCAATATCGAGTGCGTCTACAAAGGGCCGGTCGAGCACGAGCCGGCGACGCAGGCGCAGATCATCCAGGACTTCGTCACCCAGAAGGTCGACGGCCTCGCCATCTCGGTCGCCGACGTCGCGGCCATGACCAAGTCGATCGAGGCGGCGACCGCGGCGGGCATCCCCGTCATCACCTTCGATGCCGATGCACCGGGATCCAAGCGCATCGCCTATATCGGCACCAACAACAAGGAATTCGGCGTCGCGCTCGGCAAGCAACTCGTGAAGATGCGGCCTGACGGCGGAAAGTACGCGATGGTCTCGGGCGGCCCCGGTGCCAAGAACCTTGCCGAGCGCGTCGATGGCGTCCGCGAGGCGCTGAAGGGCTCGAAATGGACCGAGGTCGCGGGCTCGCCGACCTTCTGCAACGACGATCCGGCACTCGCGGTCCAGCAGATGACGGATATGCGCACCGCAACGCCCGATCTCGCCGCCATCGTTCCCATCGGCGGCTGGCCGATGTTTGCCCCCGAAGGCTTCAAGGCTTTCGCCAGCAGGAACAAGAAGGACATCGATTCCGGCAAGTTCACGCTGGTCGTTGCCGATACGCTGAAGATGCAGCTCGAATTGCTGCGCGACGGCTATGCCAATGCGCTGGTCGGCCAGCGACCGTTCGAGATGGGCGAGAAGGCGATGGACACGCTGCTCGCCATCAAGAAGGGCGAGAAGGTGCCGGAGATCGTCTATACCGGCCTCGATCTCGTCACCAAGGACAACGTTGCGCAGATGCTGAAGTAGGAGCGCCGCCAGCCCCGCACTCCTGCTCCTGCGTGCCTCTCCCGCTTGCGGTTTCCGCAAGCGGGAGAGATGATTTGGACTGCCGGAAGGAAATTTGGAATGAAACGGTCGCGGCTCGGCTCTCTCGACGTCACCTCAATCGGCCTCGGCTCCGCCCCTCTCGGCGGATTGTTCACCCCCGTCAGCGATGCCGATGCGCAAGCGACGCTCGAGCGGGGTTGGTCGGCCGGCATCCGCTTCTACGACACCGCGCCGCTCTACGGTTTTGGCCTGGCGGAACGGCGGCTCGGCGCATTCCTGCGGCAACAGCCGCGTGACTCCTACGTCATCTCGACCAAGGTCGGCCGCCTGCTGCGCTCGGGCGATGGCGCTGCCGCCGAGGACGAACATTACAAGAGCACGCCGCGCGAACGGCCGGTGTTCGATTTCAGTTACGACGGCGTGATGCGCTCGGTGGAGGAGAGTCTGGCTCGCCTCGGGCTCGACCGCGTCGATGTCCTGCTCGTGCATGATCCCGACGAGCATTATGACGACGCCGTCGCCGGCGCCTTGCGCGCGCTCCAGCGCCTGCGCACGGAGGGCACGGTCAAGGCGATCGGCGCCGGCATGAACCAGTCGGACATGCTGGTCCGTTTTGCCGAAACCGTGCCGGTGGACTGCTTCCTGCTCGCCGGCCGCTACACGCTGCTCGATCAGGGCGCGCTGGATGCGCTGTTTCCTGTCTGCCAGGCAAAGAACATCGGCATCCTGCTCGGCGGCATCTACAACAGCGGCATTCTGGCCAACCCGCACACCGGCGCGAAGTTCAACTATCAGGACGCCGACGCGGCGCTGATCGCGCGGGCGCTCGAGCTCGACGAGCTCTGCCGCAGGCACGGCACCGAGCTGAGGCCGCCGCGCTTCAATTCTGCATGGCCCATCCGGCCGTGACGGTCGCCGTGCTGGGCGCGCGCAATGCCGGCGAGGTCGCCGACAACATCGCGATGTCGCAGGCGCCGGTGCGGCCGGCCTTCTGGCAGGAGCTGCGTGCGCAGAAGCTCGTCGACGCGCGGGCGCCGCTGCCGGGTGGAGTGTAGGGCATGGTGATCGACGCCCATCAGCATTTCTGGGATCCGGCGCGCGCCGACTATCCCTGGATGGACGCGCCCGAACTCGCGCCGATCCGCCGTGCCTTCGGCCCCGCCGATCTCGCGCCGCTGTTGAAGGCGAATGGCATCGACGCGAGCATCGTGGTGCAGTGCCGTTCCGCGCTGGAGGAGACCGAGGAATTCTTGCGCATCGCGCATGCGACGCCCTCTGTCGTCGGCGTCGTCGGCTGGGTCGATCTGACCGATGGCGCGCTTGGGGACACGCTCGACCGGCTGCGCGCCGCGCCGGGCGGCGACAAGCTGGTCGGCATCCGCCACCAGGTCCACGACGAGGCCGATCCCGATTGGCTGCTCCGCGAGGACGTCCGGCGCGGACTTGCCGCATTGTTCGTCCGCGATCTCACTTACGACTTCCTCGTCCGCACCCGCGAATTGCCGGCGGCGATCGCAACCGCGCAGGCCTTTCCCAACGCGCGCTTCGTACTCGACCATGCCGCCAAGCCGCCGATCGCTTCCGGCGGAAGCGCCGAATGGGCTGATCGCATCAAAGCGCTCGCCGCTTGCGGCAATGTCTGGTGCAAGATCTCCGGGCTCGCGACGGAAGCGGTCTGGAGCGACTGGGACGCGGATCGGCTGTTGCCGTTCGTCCAGCACGCCGCGACATGTTTCGGTGAGGATCGTTTGATCTTCGGCTCCGACTGGCCGGTGTGTCTGCTTGCGGGAAGCTATGCCGAGATCAAGGGCGCGCTGGAGGCGTGTTTGGCGAGGCTCGGGCCGGGCGTGCGGGACAAGGCGTTCGGGGTGAATGCGAAGGCTGCGTATCGGCTAGCGATTGCTTAAGCCGAGCTCGCGCCCCAACCAAGGTGTCGTCCCGGCCTAGTACCCGGAATCAGAGCTGAGTGATACGGCGGCCTTTGAAACGGCGTTGACGGACCTTTTTCTTGGTCCAGACGAAGGGCTCGGCTCTGTCGTTGTATGCGTTGACGTAGGCATCGATGTGTTCCTGAAGCTGCTTGAGGCTCGTGAAGGAGGTGCCGCTGAGCGACTGCCCCTGCAAGATGGAAAACCATACTTCGACCTGATTGAGCCATGACGCACTTGTCGGCGTGAAATGAAATTGCACGTTGGGGTGGGCCTTGAGCCAGTCCTCGTTCTTTTTATGGGTGTTGAGGTTGTCGAGGATGACGTGAAGCTTGCGGTTCGGAAAAGCCGCGGTGACGCTGTTCATGAAATCGAGAAACTCGACGCGGCGCCGGCGTTTTGAATGGGTCGCGATGATCTTTCCGGTGGCGACTTCGAGCGCCGCAAACAATGTTGTGGTGCCATGCCGCTTGTAATCGTGGCTTTGGCCGGTCAAGGCGCGGCCATTGGGCAACTTCAGATAACCCTGCGCTCGCTCCAAAGCCTGGATCGAGGGCTTCTCGTCCACGCACAGCACAATGGCCTTCGCCGGCGGCGCGACATAGAGGCCGACAACATCGGCGGCTTTGGCCGTAAAGTTCGGGTCGTTGCTCTCGCACCAGGACTTGCGAGCCACCAGGTCAATCTTGTGGCTGCGCAGGAACCGCCAGACATATTGGACATCGACATCGCCCAGCGCCTCGGCCAGCAGGGGGCCGGTCCAGCGCGCAAACCCTTGCGGTGGCGGCTTATCCAGCAGCTTCAGAATCCGCTTGTCGGTCGTCTTCGTATAGATCGGCTGCTTGCCAGGCCGCGGCTTGTCTTGCAGCCCTTCAAGGCCATGGTCGGCATAGCGATGCCGCCAAAGGCTGACAATCCGCGGCTGGACCCCAACTTCCTTGGCGATCGACCGGGTGCTGCGCCCATCCGCCGCCAACAGAACTATCCGCGCCCGCTTCAAATCGCGCTGCAACGTCACCGGTGAGCGACAGCACGCCTCAAGCACCTTGCGATCTTTCCTCGAAAGGTGGACTTCTCTTGCTTCGGGTATCATCCCGACCTTGAATCACGACTCACGTTCCAAGAAAAGTGGGTACTAGTGCGCAATTGCGCACGGGGGGCCGGGACCCATAACCCCAAGGGAGTAGTCTGGCGAAGACTAGTCGTTCGGTACTCCCACCGCGCGCAGTCCGAGAGATCACGCGGTATGGGTCCCGGCCTGCGCCGGGACGACGACGGAGCTTGAGGCTGCGCTCGCCCCTCACGCGCCCGCGGGCACCTGGTCCAGAAATCCCGTGATGCTTCTGATGCGCCCGTCCTTCAGCACGGCGAAATCGGTGCCCTTGATCGGGCTGTCGGCGCCATCGGGGCCAAGGCCCCAGCTGAAGCGGAGATGATCGCCGTAGCCGTTGGGCTCGCCCAGCAGCTTGAACTTGAAATCGGGAAAGCGCTGTTGCACGCCTGATATCAGCGCGTCGATGCCGTCCTGGCCGTCGCCCTTCATCAGCGGATCGACATAGCTCGCATCCGCCGTCCAGTTCTGGCTCAGCAACTCGCGCCGGCGGTTTGTCGTGCGCTCGTTCCAGAGCTCGATGTAGCGGCGGGCAATGGTGACGTGGTCGGTCATGGGGTGCTCCTTCGATGACGCCGTATTCGGCTGATCGTCACTATCGAAGGTTCGCGCACGCCGATCGATTACCTCAGAGGTCATCGGCGTGCGCAAAAAAATGAAGCGCGATGATGTTCTCACCGCGCTTCGGTCGCAGGCGAATTGTTCGCGAAGGTTACTTCGCGGCCGTGACCATGATCTCGACGGTGTATTGCGGCGCTGCCAGCTTGGCCTCGACGGTGGCGCGGGCCGGGGTGTTGCCGGGGGAGACCCAGGCGTCCCACACCGCGTTCATCTCGCCAAACGTCTTCATGTCGGTGATGTAGATCGTGGCCGAGAGCAGCTTCGACTTGTCGGTGCCGGCCTTGGCGAGATGGCCGTCGATCGTCGCCAGGATGTCCTGGGTCTGCTTCGTCACGCTTTCGCCGGCGGCTTTGCTCGCGACGACACCGGCGAGATAGACGGTGTTGCCGTGCACGACGACCTGGCTCATGCGCGGGCCGGTTTCAAAACGCTGAATGCTCATTTGGGATCTCCTGGTGGAATGGCGGCCCTGTCTAGCCCAGCACCTCGCGCTCAGCCACCCCAGGCACGCATGCGTTGCCAGGCACGCATGCGTTGCCCGTGGCGCATGTGTCGTGGGCGTTGCACGCGTTCCCTACGGAAACTGACTGAAGAACGTCCAGATCGTCTCGGCGCCGTCGATGTCGCTGTTCTGAGGCCCGAGCAGGCTGGTTGCGACCTTGGGGAAGCGGGCATCCGGCGCGAAGCCGGGCATGCGATGGCCGCCATGGTTGACGCGATAGAGCACGACGTCGTGCCCCCTGGGGCAGCGCGAGGAGATCCGCGTGACCGTGGACTGGTCCGCGGGTGCCCTGTCGGGCATTTCAGTCACGTTGACATCATCGGTCTCGCAGCCGTTGAGCTTGCGCCAGAAGGCAAACGTCTCTTCGGTCGACCAGAACCCGTCCGCGGCAAAATAACTCGATCCGCGTCCGCCCTCGTAGGGCACCAGCGGGTCGGCCGTGCCGTTCATGATCAGCATCGGCAGCGGCCGCGACGGATGGCACGTGACCGCGGCTTCATCGGTGAGGTTCATGATCACGCTCGCGCCTGCCGTAAACAGATCGGCGCGGGCGCAAGCAAGCGTCATCGCCATGGCGCCGCCATTGGAGATGCCGGCGACATAGATGCGGCCAGGGTCGGCCGTGCCGTTCGTCACCAGTTTCTCGACGAGCTTGGCGATGAAGGCGACGTCGTCGGTGCCCTCGGGCGGGCCTCGGAGCGCGGGTCCCGCCTTCGTCCTCGCATCGGCCCAGGCATGGTTGAGCCCATCCGGAAAGACCACCGCGAAACCTTCGCGCTTTGCGACCTGCGGCCACGCCGTCCGCGCGACCATGTCGGCGCCGCGCTGCGTCTTGCCATGCAGCACGACCACCAGCGGGACAAGTCGCTTGGCCGGCAGTTGCACGGTGTAGGACCGCATCACGCCGTTGACGTCGATGGTGTCGGCGGACGCAGCCGGGGCGGTGGCGAAGCCCGCGAGAAGCGCCCCGATATGCATCCACCGCCGCACGATCTAGCCTACCGCCTTCGCCGCCGCACGGCCCGCATTGCGGCCCGAGAACAGGCAGCCACCGAGGAAAGTGCCTTCGAGGGAGCGATAGCCGTGCACGCCGCCGCCGCCGAAGCCCGCGGCTTCGCCGACCGCATAGAGGCCGGGAATGATACTGCCCTCGCTGCCGAACACGCGCGAGTCGAGATCGGTCTCGAAGCCGCCGAGCGTCTTGCGGGTGAGAATGTTGAGCTTGACCGCGATCAGCGGTCCGTGTGCGGGATCGAGGATGCGATGCGGGGAGGCGGTGCGGATCAGCTTGTCGCCGATATAGCGGCGCGCATTGTGGATGTTCATCACCTGCGCGTCCTTGACGTAGGGATTGGCGATCTCGCGGTCGCGCGCCTCGATCTGCATCTTGATGTGCTCGAGCCTGAGGAGGTCGCTGCCGGCAAGCTTGTTCATCGCCGTAACGAGATCGTCGATCTTGTCGCGCACGATGAAGTCGACACCATGGCTTTTGAATGCTTCCACCGGCGCCGGCGCGCCCTTGTTGGTGGCGCGGCGCAGCGTCATGCGCCAGCTCTTGCCGGTGAGGTCAGGGTTCTGCTCCGAGCCCGACAGCGCGAACTCCTTCTTGATGATGCTCTGGGTCAGGATGAACCAGGAATAATCATAGCCCGTCGACATGATGTATTTGAGCTGGCCGAGCGTGTCGGAGCCGGGGAACAGCGGCGCCGGCAAACGCGTGCCGGTGGCGTCGAACCACATGGACGAGGGCCCCGGCAGGATGCGGATGCCGTGGCGCGGCCAGATCGGTGACCAGTTCTGGATGCCCTCGACATAGTGCCACATGCGATCGCGGTTGATCAGCCGCGCACCCGCCTGCTCCGTGATGCCGATCATGCGGCCGTCGACGTGTTCGGGCACGCCCGAGATCATGAATTTTGGCGGCTCGCCGAGCCGCTTGGGCCAGTTCTGCCGCACCAGCTCGTGATTGCCGCCGATGCCGCCGGAGGCGACGATCACGGCCTGCGCCTTCAGTGCAAACTCCCCGACGACACTGCGCGAGGAGCTCTTGCCGCGCTCGACATTGTCGGGCGCGAGAACGGCGCCGCTGACGCCGTCCACCGTGCCATTGGTGATGGACAACGCGTCGACGCGGTGGCGGAATTTGAAGATCAAGCGGCCGCTCTTCATCGCCTCGCGCGCGCGGCGCTCGAACGGCTCGACGATGCCGGGCCCGGTTCCCCAGGTGACGTGGAAGCGCGGCACCGAATTGCCGTGGCCCATCGCGTCATAGCCGCCGCGCTCGGCCCAGCCGACCACGGGGAAGATGCGATGTCCCATCGCGCGCAGCCAGTCGCGCTTCTCGCCGGCCGCGAAGGCCACATAGGCCTCGGCCCATTTGCGCGGCCAGTGATCCTCGTCGCGGTCGAAGCCGGCGGTTCCGAGCCAGTCCTGCATCGCGAGATCGAAGGAATCCTTGATACCGAGCCGGCGCTGCTCGGGCGAATTGACCAGGAATAGTCCGCCGAACGACCAGAACGCCTGGCCACCGACCGACTGCTCGCCTTCCTGGTCGACCACGATCACGCGCTTGCCCGCATCCGCGATCTCGGTTGCGGCCACGAGGCCCGATAGTCCGGCGCCGACAACGATGACGTCTGTCTCTTCAGCCATGCGCGTCCCCCTCCATAGGTTCCCCCCTGTAGTTGCCCGGATTGAAGCCAGCGGTTCTAACTGAGATCAAGGGTGTGGCGCGTAAGACATCATTAACTTGTTCCACTTTGGGATAGAGCCCGGCCAAGTGCAGCGCGGACGCAACACTGGATTTGAATTTGTTTTGAGTCAGCCGGCCTGCCTAGACAAAACCTTGGTTACGACGGACGCTAGCCGTGCATCACCACCTGACACGCAGATTCGAATTCGACTGGGGCGGGGGACAATGAAGTTTCTGACGGGGTTGCTGGCGGCGGTTGTGCTCATCGCTTGCATGGGGGCTTCTCACGCGGTGGTTCGCATCGCGGATGACCGCGGCGGCCGGATCGGAACCTACGTCGACAAATACCAGGACCTGCGGCAGTCCGGCGAAACCGTCATCATCGACGGCCTCTGCGCCTCCGCCTGCACCATCGTCCTCGGCGCCATCCCGCACGACCGCATCTGCGTGACCTCGAGCGCGACGCTCGGCTTCCATGCCGCCTGGGATTTCGGCGCCAATGGCCGCGCCGTCACCAATTCCGAAGCAACCCAGATGCTTTACGCAATGTATCCCTCGCAGGTGAGGCGCTGGATCAGCCAGCGCGGGGGCCTGACCCCGCACATGCTTTTCCTGAGGGGCAAGCAGCTTCAGGCCATGTACAAGCCCTGCTACATGGACGCGCAGGCCTCGGCGATCAAACCGACCCGCCGGTCTCTCCCGCAATCGGACCAGCTCGAGTCCGCCCGGGGCCAGCTCCTGCACTGACATCCTCGGCACGACGGGTTTGCTTTAGCCCGCCAGCGGCGCCTTGCCCGCAGGCGGGCTAAAGCTTATCTCAAAGCTAGGGAACCGGGGCTTTCGCCCCGATCGTTGTCATGGCTCAACCAGTGCGCCCGGCCCATCCGTTACAGGACAATTCGCCCACTGCCGGCCGGACGCCGTCTGTGCTGCTGTTGGCTGGCACAGGTGTCGGCGGCCTGGTCGTGATCGGCGCGCTGGCGCTGTGGTTCCACTATGGCACCCAGGTGTTCTTCGAAATGATCAGGACCGGCTTCATTGCCTGCTTCTGACCCCCGACAGGAAGTCTTCCGCCCATGAGCTCCGCCACCCGCCCGCTGGTGATCGCGACCGCCTTCGCCGCAAGCCTGATCGTCGGGCTGCTGATCATGTTCTGGGCCATGGGCGGGGTCGGCAAGGTGGCGCAACCGGCTGCGATCGGCGGCCCGTTCCAGCTCACCGACCAGAACGGCAAGGCCGTCACCGACAAGAGCCTGAAGGGCAAGCCGACCCTGATCTTCTTCGGCTACACCCATTGCCCCGACGTCTGCCCGACCTCGCTGTTCGAGATCTCGGAAGTGCTGCGCGCGATGGGCAAGGACGCCGACAAGGTCAACGCCATCTTCATCTCGGTCGACCCCGAGCGGGACACGCCGGCGACGATGAAGAACTATCTGTCGAGCTTCGATCCGCATCTCGAGGGCCTCAGCGGCGATCCCGCCGAGATCGCCAAGGTGATCACGTCCTACCGGGTCTACGCCAAGAAGGTCCCGACCAAGGACGGCGACTACACCATGGACCACACCGCGCTGATCTATCTGATGGACCGCGACGGCCGCTTCGTCTCGCCGTTCAACCTGAAGCGGACGCCGGAAGAGGCCGCGGCGGACCTAAAGCGTTATCTGTAGTTTGGTGGATCGGTCGGGCCGCGTCCTCGGTGTAACCTCTCCCGCTTGCGGGAGAGGTATAGGCCGCTTTTGGCGGCCGTCCTCTAAGACGCCGAGGCAAAGCCTCGGCTATGGCAGAGCCCCGGGTGAGGGCTCTCTCCTCTCGGGGATTGTCCCTCCGCGGAGACACCCTCTCCCCGACCCCCTCCCGCAAGCGGGAGAGGGAGCGCACCTTCACCCTGACCGCAATCGGCGCTCGCGTTCCCGGGCGGATGGTCTATAAGGCCCTCCGATCCCAACGAAATTCGTTCATTTCCGGCCGATGGCTCCATCGCAACAGGCGAAATCGTCCAAATCTGCCCGTGGCTTGCTGACAGGGCTGGCCGTCGGCGCCTGCCTGTTCGCCGGCCTGCCCGGCGCGACGGCGCAGGCCCCGGCCAAGCAGCCTCCGGCGGCGCCCCAGGTCACCCCGCAGGTCGCGCCCCAGGCGGCCCCGCAGGCCGTGCCCGGCTTCTGGGGCCCGCGGCGGCGGCCGGAGCGGCCGGACCTGTCGCGCCTGACCGTGATCCGCTTTTTGACCGAGACCGACTATCCGCCGTTCAACTACACCGGCGCCGACGGCAATCCGGCCGGCTTCAACGTCGATCTCGCCCGCGCGCTCTGCGAGGAGATCAAGGTCACCTGCACGGTGCAGATGCGCCGCTTCGAGACCCTGGTCGACGCGCTCACCTCGAACCGGGGCGATGCCATCATCGCCTCGATGGCGGTGAGCCCGCAGCTCCGGGCCCGCGTCGACTTCTCCGATCCCTATTACCGCGTGCCGGCGCGCTTTGCCTCGCGCAAGGATGCGGTGATGCCGGAAATCCGCCCGGAATATCTCGAGGGCAAGAAGGTGGGCGTGATCGGCGGCTCCGCGCATGAAGCCTATCTCAAGGCGATGTTCACCGACGCCGAGCTGCACCCCTATCCCAACGACGACGCGATGCGCGCCGCGCTCCGCAAGGGCGAGGTCGACTTCATTTTCGGCGACGCCATCTCGCTCGCCTTCTGGATCAACGGCACGGATTCGGGCGATTGCTGCGCCTTCTCCGGCGGTCCCTTCGTTGAGAGCCGCTTCTTCGGTGAAGGCATCGGCATCGCCGTGCGCAAGGGCAACGACGTGCTGCGCCAGGCCCTGAACTGGGCCCTGTTCCGCGTCTGGGAAAAAGGCCGCTACACCGACCTGTGGCTGCGGTATTTTTCAGTGAGCCCGTTCTAACCATCGATCGTCATTCCGAGGCGCGCGAAGCGCGAACCCGGAATCTCGAGATTCCGGGTTCGATGCTGCGCATCGCCCCGGAATGACGATCAAGACCATTTTTGCATTCTGCCGGGAAATCGCTATTTTCCGCGGCCCGGAGGCCCCTGATGTCCGTTATCGATCTTGCCGCGAATCCGAGCGACCTGCGTGCGCTCGCCGAACAATCCAACGCCTGGCCGTTCGAGCAGGCGAAGGCCATTGTCGCGCGGCTGAAGAAAAGCCCGAAGGACGAGGTGCTGTTCGAGACCGGCTACGGCCCCTCGGGCCTGCCGCATATCGGCACGTTCGGCGAGGTCGCGCGCACCTCGATGGTGCGCCATGCCTTTCGCGTGCTGACCGAGGACAAGATCAAGACGCGCCTGCTCGCCTTCTCCGACGACATGGACGGGTTTCGGAAAGTGCCCGACAACGTCCCCAACAAGGAAATGCTGGCTGCGCATCTCGGCAAGCCGCTGACGCGCGTGCCGGATCCGTTCTCCAACGAGTACCCGTCATTCGGGCACCACAACAACGCCCGCCTGCGCGCCTTCCTCGATCATTTCGGCTTCGACTACGAGTTCGCGAGCTCGACCGACTATTATACGTCCGGCCGTTTCGACGCGACGCTGCTGAAGATGCTCGCCGCCTACGACAAGGTCATGGCGATCATCCTGCCGACGCTGGGGCCGGACCGCCGCGCGACTTATTCGCCGTTCCTGCCCATCAGCAAGACCACCGGAATCGTGCTCCAGGTGCCGATGATCCGCCGCGATGTCGCGGCCGGCACGGTGACCTATGTCGATCCGGATACCAACCAGGAAGTCGAGACGCCCGTCACCGGCGGCAACGTCAAGTGCCAGTGGAAGGCCGACTGGGCGATGCGCTGGGTTGCGCTCGGCGTCGACTACGAGATGGCCGGCAAGGACCTGATCGATTCCGTGAAGCTCTCGGGCGCGATCGCCCGGGCGCTCGGCGCCACGCCGCCCGAAGGCTTCAACTACGAGCTCTTCCTCGACGAGCAAGGCCAGAAGATCTCGAAGTCGAAGGGCAACGGCCTCACCATCGACGAATGGTTGCGCTACGCCTCGCCGGAATCGCTGTCGCTGTTCATGTATCGCGAGCCGAAGGCGGCCAAGCGGCTCTATTTCGACGTCATCCCGCGCAACGTCGACGACTACCAGCAGTTCATCGACGGCTTTGCGAAGCAGGATGGCAAGCAGCAGCTCGGCAATCCGGTCTGGCACATCCACAACGGCCATCCGCCGAAGGGCGACATGCCCGTCACCTTCCAGCTCCTCTTGACGCTGGTGTCGTCGTCGAATGCGGAGAATGCCGAGACGCTGTGGGGCTTCATCGGCCGCTATCGCCCCGGCGTGAGCCCGCAGACGCATCCCAAGCTCGATGCGATGGTCGGCTACGCCATCAACTATTACCGCGATTTCGTGGCGCCGACGAAGCAGTTCCGCGTGCCGACCGAGACCGAGCGCGCCGCGCTGCAGGATCTGCGCGATGCGCTGTCGCAGCTTCCGCAGGAATCCTCGGCCGAGGACATCCAGAACGTCGTCTACGAGATCGGTCGCCGCGAGCCGTTCCTCGACCAGGTCAAGAAGGGCAAGGACGGCCGTCCGGGCGTGACGCTCGACTGGTTCAACATGCTCTACCAGGTGCTGCTCGGCCAGGAGAAGGGCCCGCGCTTCGGCTCCTTCGTTGCGGTGTACGGTGTGCAGAACGCGGTCAACATGATCGACGGCGCGCTGGCGCGGAGCGCGTGAGGCAGGTAGCGAGGCGCGGCCCTAAAGCGGCTCGCCCGCCTTGGTCGTGAATTTGTAGACGCCATCCGGCCCGAGCACGGCGTGCATGTCGACGTCGGGATAGCTGATCACGTCGTTCGGCGTGCGATCGCCGATCACGAGCAGCCTGACGTCGCGCGTGGTGCGATTGACGAAGCGGTGCGCATCGCCGCTGCCGGCGGGGAAGCCGGCGCACATACCCGTCGTCAGCACCTGCGCGCCGGAATCGGTCTCGAGCACCACTTCGCCCTCGATCACGAAGACGAACTCGTCCTGGCGCGAATGCGCGTGACGGAACGAGGATTGCCCGCCCGGAATGATCCGGGTCAGGTTGACGCCGAAATTCTTCAGCCCCGCATGCTCGCCGAGCCGGCGGTTGTAGCGCATCTGGTTCGCGGCGCGGTGCAGCTGCGGATAGCCGGTGAAATTGCTCTCGCCGACGTCCTCCGGATCGAATGCGGGGAGTCTCGGTTCCGATGGTGTGGTCATTTCGCTTTCTCGGTCAGGCCGGGAATCGGCACGGCGCCCGCCGCGCAGAACCTCCGCAGCATCGCAGTAGGGCGCGTGTTCCCCGGCAGTATTGGCTGAAATTGCGGCGTCAGCCCGCTCGCACGGCCTGCGCAAACTGCAAGGGCGTGATGCCGTAGCAGCGCCTGAAATGCTTGTTGAGCGCGGCCTGGTCGCAGAATCCCGCCGCCAGCGCGCTGTCGGCCAGCGAATGGCCACGCCTCAAGAAATGGCAGGCCGCGTTGAGCCTGATGTGGACGAGATAGGCGTGCGGGGTGAGGCCAACCGTGCGCTTGAACAGCCCGATCAGCTGGAAACTGGTGAGGCCTGCGAGGCCGGCAAGCTGGTCCAGGCTCAGATTTTCGGCATGGCGCTCCCGCATCAGGGCGATCAACCGCGACACGACGGCGTCGCGGCCGGCAGGATCTTGCTGCGGCGTCCGTCACCATAGCGCTCGAACAGACGGCCGAAGGCATCGGCGACCAGCTCGTCGGCCAAAAGGTCGTCCTGTTCGGTTTCCAGCACCCGGTGCAACCGGTCGAAGCGCCCGATCAGATCGCCGTCGTCGAGCATGCTCTCCTGGAGGTGGGGCAGGGGGTCCGTGCCGAAGCGCCGCGCGAGGTCGCCGATTGCAGGCTGGGCGAGATAGAAGGCGCGATAGCGCCATCGTCCGCTATCGCCCATCCGGGCCGACTGCCGCTCGTCCGGATTGGAGACGAACAGCGTGGCGGCGCCGACCTTTCGCACGACATTGCGGTTGCGGATTTCGGCGCCGCCGGACTCCGTTACCGCGATCACATAGGCATCATGGGTGTGCGAACCGTAGTCGTGGTGACGGAAATCGGCGCGCAGCAGGCTCATGCCGGGAATCCGCCGGCTGTGCCAATAGCTCGTGTGGTTGCCAGTGTGCCGGCGCGCCATCGTCGGTCCGTGTGCTCCGTCTCTCGCACATCATGACGCGACGGGCGGTCCTGGACGAGAGGCAAAATCGGGATGGGAGCGTTGCCGCAATTTCAGCCAATACGGCGCCGGGGGTGTTCCCCGAGACTCCGCCTTGCAGGCTTCGGAGAGAACGATGATCGCTCGCATCTGGCGTGCGGCGGCCGCGCGCGACAAGGCCGCCCTCTATCAGCATCATTTTGCAACCCGGGTGGTGCCGCACCTTGAGGCCATCGACGGCTTTTCCGGCGCCTCGCTGTTGCGCCGCGAGGTGGAGGGGGGCACCGAAGTGCTGGCGCTGACGCTGTGGCAGGGCCTCGACAGCATCCGCGCCTTCACGGGGCCCGATCCCGACAAGGCCGTCGTCGATCCTGAGGCGCAGGCCATGCTGACGGCCTTCGATGCAACGGCCGCCAACTACGAGGTCGTCGTGGACATCAGACAGAACGTCCGAGGCGCCGTGGCTGCGCCTCAGGTCGAGCGTAGCACGTAACGCCGGTTGTCCTTCTGCACCGGCCGCGCGTTCATCGGATAGAGCTTTGCGAAGACGGCGACGTCGGCGGCCGAGACCTGGATCGGGGTGGTCAGCAGCAGCCATTCGACCACTTCCGAGCAGGGCGGCGTCGTCAGCGAGCCGGAATAGCGGAAGTAGCTGAGCCTCGTTGGCAGCATAGAGAGGGGATCGATGCTCGCGTCGGCTTTCACCGCGGGGCCTTCCGCCGCCGGCATGGTCTTGACGATCTTGCCGAAGGCCGGGTTCGGCTTGCCCTCGGCCATCAGCACGCCGACCACGGCGAGCCCGCCGGCATCGTTGCGATGGACGAAATGCGCCTCCATCGGAAAATTCTTGCCGCCGATCATGTGCTCGCTCGGCCGGTGGAAGTGCACCTGGAGCAGCTTGTATTTGACGTCGCCGAGCGTGAGCGTGCTGCCTTCGGCGAAGTTGAGCTGGATCGTGTGCCCGTTGTTGACGATGGTGTCGGCGCTCTTGCCCCAATTCAGCTTCAACATCGGCAATTGCGACTTGATCGTCGCCTCGATGTCGATCGGCGATTGTTGCAGGCCGACCGCGCAGGCCTTGTTGGCCGCGTCGAGATCGCCCCATTTGGCAGGGGCTCCGGCGCCTTCATAGCTCCAATGCACGCCTTCGGCGGCGAAGGCCGGCTTGCAGACCGGACAAAGCGCAAGACCCGCGAGGGCCTTCAATGCGTGACGGCGATTCATCATATTCCCCCAAGATGAATTAGATCGGCGATGCGCGCGCAACCTAGGCGAGAGGCGCGGTGAGTCCAATGGCCGTCGCGCGTTGAATTTATTGGCTCGCCCACACGATTCTTGCGACCCACGCGAGCTCACCCGCCGCGATCGTGCGCTCGGCCTGCGAGGCATCGAGCGGCAGCAAGTCCAGCGCCTTGGCCGTGCGGCGCTTCAACGTTGCGACCGTCACCTCGCCCGCCTTGGTCGTCACCACGACACGATCCCCCTTGCGGATCGGCGTGCCGGGTGAGACCAGGATGACGTCGCCGTTGCGATAGGTCGGGGCAAGCGCATCGCCGGCAATCTCCAGCGCAAACGTCTGGCTGTCCTCGGCGGTGGGAAGCGCGAGCTCGGTCCAGCCCTTGCCGGACGGAAGGCCGGTCTCGTCGAAAGCGCCGCTCGCGCCCGCCTGTGCGAGCCCGAGCAGCGGCACCGAGCGGCTGTTGCCGGTCTCGTCGCTGATCAACCCGGCAAAGACATCGATTGAGGCGCCGGCCGCTGCCAGCGCTTTTGCGATCGATTCGGTCGAGGGCCAGCGCTCGCGGCCGTCCGAGGTGACACGCTTGGACCGGTTGAAAGTGGTGGGGTCGAGCCCTGCCCGCTTGGCGAGGCCGGACGGAGACAGCCCGGCGCGCGCCGCCAGCCGATCCAGCGCGACCCAGATCTGGTCGTGAGTTAGTATCCTCTGCGCTTTGGCCTGTCTGACCATGGAAGGTCCAGCCCGTCGCAACTCAGGAAAACTGTCCTCAAATCAACCGGTTTTCCGATTTTCGCGCAAGAGGCGACGGCGGACGCGCTTTCAAGCGAAGCGGATACCGGTTCGCGTCAAGAATACGCGTCAAAACAAGAATTTAGAGCCCATTCCGATTTCATCGGAATGGAATAGGCTCTAAGTCTTGAGTTCGGAAGGGGCCGCCTTTACGGTCGCGCCGGGTTTTGAGACCCGCAAGAGACGAAAAACCCCAAGAGACTCAACGAACTGACTCAAAGAGCAAACAGGGCTCCACATCAGGTGGTCAACAAGATCTACAAAATCTGTCCGGCCTCGGCCTGGCGCGAGGCGGAACGGCAGGGCGTGTACCGCGGCAGCGCGGACGACGCGCGCGACGGCTTCATCCATTTCTCGACGGCCGCCCAGATTCCCGAGACGTTGCGCAAGCATTATTTCGGGCAGCGCGCGCTGTTCCTGGTCGAGGTCGACGGCGATGCGCTCGGCAGCGCTTTGCGCTGGGAGCGCTCGCGCAATGACGAGCTGTTTCCGCATCTCTATGGCGAGCTCGATTTCGGCGCGGTCATCTCGGTGGTGAACCTCAACATGCGCTCGGACGGCGGCCACGACATGCCGGAGCTTGCCCCGTGATTCGCGCCTTCGATGCTCTTTCGCTGCCGGTGCTGCGCTGGCTCGATCCGGAGGATGCGCATCGCCTGGCGATCCAGGGCCTGCGCTTCCTGCCGCCGGTCAAGCCGCGCGCTGACGATCCCAAGCTCGCGGTGCGCGCCTTCGGGCTCAACTTTCCCAACCCGATCGGCATGGCCGCGGGCTTCGACAAGAGCGCGGAGGTGCCGGATGCGCTGCTGCGCCTCGGCTTCGGCTTCGTCGAGATCGGCTCGGTGACGCCCAAGCCGCAAAGCGGCAATCCGCGGCCGCGGCTGTTCCGGCTCGAGCGCGACGAGGCCGTCATCAACCGCATGGGCTTCAACAATGATGGCGCGGATGTCGCGCTGCGCCGGCTCGCCGCGCGCGCGCAGCACGGCGGCATCGTCGGCGTCAATGTCGGCGCCAACAAGGATTCGCCGGACCGCGTTGGGGACTACGTCAAGCTGATCGAGGCCTTTGCGCCGGTCGCGAGCTATTTCACGATCAACGTCTCCTCGCCGAACACGCCGGGCCTGCGCAACTTGCAGGAAGGCGCGCTGCTCGACGACCTCCTCGCAAGGGTGATCGACGCGCGCGAGCGGGTGCGCCAGAAGGCCGGCGACACGCCGGTGCTGCTGAAGATCGCGCCGGATTTGAGCCTTGCCCAGCTCGACGACGTCGTGCAGGTCGCGCGCTCGCGCCGGGTCGACGGCATGATCGTGTCGAATACGACGATCGCACGGCCGAGCACGCTGCGCGAGGAAATGCGGGCGAAGGAGCAGGGCGGCCTGTCCGGCCGGCCGCTGTTCCGCCTGTCGACGCGCATGGTCGCGGAGACCTATGTGCGCGTCGAGGGCGCGTTCCCGCTGGTCGGCGTCGGCGGTGTCGATTCCGGCGGCGCCGCGCTGACGAAAATCCGCGCCGGCGCGAGCCTGATTCAGCTCTATTCGTCGCTGGTCTACAAGGGCCTCGGCCTCGTCGAGGAGATCAAGCGCGACCTCACCTCGACATTGCTGCGCACGGGCCGGGATTCGCTCTCCGACATCGTCGGCGCGGATGCTGCGACGCTGACGGCGGAAGACTGGCCGGGGATGTGAGGCGCCGTTCTTCGCCTCTCCCCGCAAGCGGGGCGAGGGAGAAGAGAAAGCCGCTCCATCCGGGCCACGATTGTTCTACGATTTCGGAAACGTCGCCCCGTACAGCGCCGGATAGCGCGCGCCCTGCAAGCCGCCGCGTGCGACATAGAAGGCGATCAGCGCGCACCATAGCCCGGCATTGCCGAGGGATTGCAGCGCCCACCAGGTGAAGAGGAAGATCGCCAGCGAGGCCAGCATGAGATTGCGCATCTCGCGGGCCCAGGTGGCGCCGATATAGATCCCGTCGAAGCCGAAGGCGAACACGCCGGGCACCGGCGCGAGCACGATGAAGGGCAGGAAGTCGCGCGCGGCCCGGCGAACGTCTTCGCTCGCGGTCATGACATTGATCAGCGCCGTCCCGAACAGCGCGAACAGCACCGCGACCACCAGCGCGAAGCCGAGCCCCCACGCGAGCACCAGCCGGGTCGAATCCGCAAACCCCCTTGCATCGCGTGCGCCAAAGGTCCTGCCGCAGAGCTGCTGGGCCGCGTTCGCAAGACCGTCGAGGAAGAAGGCGCTGACCAGCAGGAAATTGTTGAGCACGGAGTTCGCGGCCAGCGTGACATCGCCGGCGCGCGCGCCCTTGGCGGTGAAGAACAGGAACACGGCGATCAGCGCCGCGGTGCGGATCATGATGTCGGAGTTCACCGCGAGCATCCGCATCAGCTTGGCCCGGTCGAACAACGTGGCGCGAGGCACGCCAAAGCCGCCGTCCGCATGGCGGCGGCAGACGATCACGCCGAGGACGAAGCCGATGGCCTCCGAGAGCAGCGCGGCGATCGCCGCGCCCGCGATGCCGGTGTCGTAGACCAGCACGAGCAGGATCGTCGCCGCCATGTTGACGAGGTTGATGACGATCTGAAGCAGCAAGGCCGGATTGGCGCGGGCCTGCCCCACCAGCCAGCCGAGGATGACATAGTTGGCGAAGGCCAGCGGCGACGACCAGATCCGGATCATGAAATAGGTCTTGGCGGCGCGCGTGACGCCGTCGCTGCCGCCCATCAGGTCGAACAGAACGGCCGCCAGCGGCAGTTGCAGCGCGATCAACGCCGCCCCGATCAGGCTGGCGACGATGAAGCCGCGCATCAGGATAGCGGTCAGCTCGCGCGTCTCGCCGGCGCCGAGCGCCTGCGCGGTGAAGGCGAGCGTGCTCATGCGCAGGAAGCCGAACAGCCAGAACAGGCAGTCGAAGATGACGGAGGCCATCGCCACGCCGCCGAGCAGCGCGGCATCGTCGAGCCGCCCGATCGCCGTGGTCGAGACCACTCCGATCAGCGGCGTGGTGAGGTTCGCAACCATCGCCGGACCCGCGATGGCGAAGACCTGGCGGGAGCCGATCTTGAGGGGAACGGGCGCGTGCATGTCAGAACACGAGCACCATGCCGTCTTCGGCGGCGAGATGCTCGATATCGACGAGCCACGACAGCATGTCGTCGCTCATATGGGTGAGGACGAGGCGTTTGGCGCCGATCGCGGGCAGATGCTGTTCCAAGGTCTTCAGGCTGAGATGGTTCTTGACCACCTTCTCGTACATATAGGCTTCCGCGATGAAAAGGTCCGCGCCATGCGCCAGCGGAATGAGCGTTTCCGTCCACTCGGTGTCGGCGCTGTAGGCGAGCGTGCGGCCCTCGGTCTCGACGCGGTAGGCGAGGAACGGGCCGCCGGATTCGCCGTGCACGACCGGGTAGGGCGTCACCGTCACCGCGCCGAAATTGCGCCTTTGCCCGGGCGCGAGCTCGACGACGGAGAGCTCGAAGCGCTGCTTGGTCTTCGAGGAATGCTCGAACAAAACCTCCATCACCTCGCGCAGCCGTGTCTCGATGCCTTGCGGGCCCGCGATCGTCAGCGGTCGCGTTCGCCGCGAGAACTGCGCGTCGAGCAGGACAAACGGCAGGCCTGCAAAATGGTCGCCGTGGAAATGCGTGATCAGGATCAGATCGATATCGTTGCGGTCGATCTCGAGTCGCTTCAGCGCAGGCAGGGCCGACGCGCCGCAGTCGATCAGGAAGTTGGCCTCGCGCCCCGCAACGTGGAAGCAGGTGTTGAGCCTGCCGCCCGAGCCGAAGGCGTCGCCGCAGCCGACAAAGCGTAATTGCATCGGCTGCGGGCTCCCTGAGCTCGATCCGGACTTAGCGGCGCGGCGCGCCGAAGACGCGCGACAGCAGCCAGATCGGAATCACGATGACCGCGCCGAGCAGGAAGTAGCGCCACAGCCAGTTCACGGCATCGAAGCCGAGATCCCACAGCCGCTGGAACAAGAGGCGAATGCTGTAGATGATATTCCAGGGATCGAAGCCGATCGCCGCCAGCACGACGCCCACCAGGATCGAGAGCAGGACGAGGCGAAACGCGACCGCCAGCGGCGAGCCGCCGAGAAAGCGGTTCAGGCCGTCACTGCGGCCGGCCGGCAAATCTCTGACGTCTTGGACCATCGCAAAAAACTCCTCGCGGGATTCGATCCGATTATAAGTCACGGCGGGGCACATGGGGAACCCGTAACCGGCCGTCAATCAGCTTACCGCATTTTAATTTCGGCAGCGCGCCAGCGATTTGGGTGCACGCCGGCGGCTGGGCTCACCTCTCCCGCTTGCGGGAGAGGTCGGCGCGTCCGGCGATGCGAAGCATCGTCCCGAGCGCCGGGTGAAGGCTCTGTCCTCTTGGGGAATCCCGATGAGGGGACACCCTCACCCCAACCCTCTCCCGCAA
This sequence comes from Bradyrhizobium sp. YCK136, assembly GCF_044570075.1. Taxonomy (NCBI): domain Bacteria; kingdom Pseudomonadati; phylum Pseudomonadota; class Alphaproteobacteria; order Hyphomicrobiales; family Nitrobacteraceae; genus Bradyrhizobium; species Bradyrhizobium sp. YCK136. The sequence goes on along the minus strand of NZ_CP172424.1, from coordinate 9,232,915 downwards.
GCGGGAGAGGGGGCGCACCTTCGCCTTGTCGACAATCGAGCCTCGTCTCAGCACGCTTCAAGCCTCAACCTCCGCCGCCTCCGCCTTCAGCATCTTTTCCAGGGTTTCCAGCCGGTCGGCCTCCCGCGGCGGCTTGTCCCACCGCAGTCGGCTGATGCGGGGAAAGCGCATCGCGACGCCTGATTTGTGCCGCGGCGAGCGCTGCAGCCCTTCGAACGCGACCTCCAGCACCAGCCCCTTGTCGCCCTCGTGCACGACATGGCGCACCGGGCCGAACTTTTCCGTGGTGTTGCGGCGGACGAAGCGGTCGATCTGGAGTAGTTCCTCGTCGGTGAAGCCGAAATAGGCCTTTCCCACCGGTACCAGCTCGTCGCCGGTCTCACCTTCGGTCCAGACGCCAAACGTGTAGTCGGAATAATAGGACGAGCGCTTGCCGTGGCCGCGCTGCGCGTACATCAGCACGGCATCGATGATGTGCGGGTCGCGCTTCCACTTCCACCATTGGCCCTTCGGCCGGCCGGGCAGATAAGGCGCATCGCGCCGCTTGAGCATCACGCCCTCGACGGCGTCGGCATCCTCGCCGGCGCCGGCACTTGCGGGGTCGGCGCGCGCGGCGGTCAGCGCCTCCCAGCTCGCGAAGGGCACGATGGGCGACAGATCAATGCGGGGATCGCCGAGCTTAGTGACGAATGTTTCCAGCCGTTCGCGCCGCTCTGCGAATGGCAGCTCGCGCAGGTCGTTCTCATCGTCGCCGAGCAAATCGTAGGCGCGCAGATGGATCGGGAATTCCTTGATCAGCTTTGGCGAGACCACCTTGCGATTGAGCCGCTGCTGGAGAACGTTGAAGCTCTGCACGCGGCCCTCGCGCAGGATCAGAAGCTCGCCGTCGATCGCGCCCGGCAGGCGCAGCGATGGCACGAGATCCGGAAAGCTCCCCGTGATGTCCTCGCCGGTGCGCGAATAGAGCCGGGCAGTGACGTGGCCGCGGTCGTCGCGGCCCGCAACCGCCTGCACGCGGATGCCGTCCCATTTCCATTCGGCGATGTAGTCGGCGGGATCGAGCGCGACGAAATCGGTATCGTCGATCGCATGCGCGAGCATCACCGGGCGGAACGGCGCGGGATCGCGATTGACCGGCTTTTCGCCGCGGCCTTCCAGCCAGGCGAACAGGTCGAGATAGGGTGGCGCGAGCCCCGGCCAGATCAGCTCGACCTCATGCGGGTCCTTGTCGCCGAGCGCCGCCGCGGCGGTCTTTGCGAGGCGTGCGGAAATGCCGATGCGAAGCGCGCCGGTGACGAGCTTGAGCAGCGCCCAGCGGCCGGTCTCATCGAGCTCGTCGAGCCAGCGTTCAAGTTGCTTCGGCAGTTCGGTCTTGCCGAGGGTGCGGAGCGTGGTGACGACTTCGGTGAGGGTCGGCGGCGGCGGGTTGTTGTGGTTGCTTGGGTGGAGCGCATCGCTGGCATCTCGCCCGCGGTACCCCCCTCCCTGCCCCTCCCCCGCAAGGGGGGAGGGGACGGAGAGGCTCGTGCCTCCATCACTTTGGGAATCGCTATTAGTTGTTGTGCTCGCTGACAGAGCCGCGTTCTGCTGCGCTCCCTCCCCCCTTGTGGGGGAGGGCGGAGGAGAGGGGTGGCCCGGAAAAGACTGCCCGCCATCTCCCGCGCGCTTCGGCCACATCAGCGCCACCGTCTCCGAGAGATCGCCGACGTAGTCGTAGGACAACCCGAACAGCACCTCATCCGTGCGCGACGCGATCAGGTCGCGGATCAGCGCCGGCTTGGCGTGCTTGAAGCTGAGCGCGCCGGTCAGTGCCGCCAGCGCGTAGCCGCGATCGGGATCGCCGACCTCGCGGAAATAGCCGGTGATCAGCCGCAGCTTGTTGTTGCGGCCGGGCTCGTAGGCGAGGCGGTCCAGAAGTTCGGCGAAACGGTTCATCCTTCCGCCTCGTCTTGAAGCTGCGTCTCGCTCTCCTCCTCGTCGCCATAGCCGACCAGATCGAGCGGCTGCGCCCGCAGGCCCCGCGATTGGCACCAATGCACCAGCGCGTCTTCCTGGCCGTGCGTGACCCAGATCTCGCCGGCGCCGGTCGCCGCGATCGTGGCGGTGAGGCCGTCCCAGTCGGCGTGGTCGGAAATCACGAGCGGCAATTCGACGCCGCGCTGCCGCGCGCGGGCGCGCACGCGCATCCACCCTGAGGCGAAGGCGGTTACGGGATCGGGAAAACGGCGCGTCCAGATACCTGATGTCGCTGACGGCGGTGCCAGCGTGATGGTGCCGGCGAGCGCCGCCTTCTTCACGCCCATCACCGGCCTGAGATCGCCGAGTGCGATCCCGCGGCTCTGGTAGTAATGCGTGATCGTCTCCATGGCGCCATGCAGATAGATCGGTGCCTCATAGCCGGCCTGGCGCAGCAGCGCGATCACGCGCTGCGCCTTGCCGAGCGAATAGGCGCCGACGAGATGCGCGCGCTCGGGAAACAGCGCGACCGAGGCGAGCAGCTTCTTCACTTCATCGGCCGCATCGCCATGCCGGAACACCGGCAGGCCGAACGTCGCCTCGGTGATGAAGACGTCGCAGGGGACCAGCTCGAACGGCGTGCAGGTCGGATCTCGCGCGTCCTTGTAGTCGCCGGAGGCAACGATGCAGGTGTCTTTGCATGTCACCGCGATCTGCGCCGAGCCCAGCACATGCCCGGCCGGGTGGAATTTCACGCTGACATTGCCGAGCCGGATCTTCTCGCCGTAACGGATGGCTTGCGTCGAGCCGGCGAAATTCTCGCCATAGCGCAGCCGCATCATGTCGAGCGTTTCCTGCGTCGCCAGCACCGCGCCATGGCCGGCGCGGGCATGGTCGGAATGGCCGTGGGTGATCACGGCCCGCTCGACCGGGCGCACGGGATCGATGTGGAAGCCGCCGGGCTTGCAGCACAGGCCGGCAGCAGCTGGCAACAGGATGTCTTGCGGGCGCATGACTGGTATATAGGCTGCCTCACCGCATCTTCGAGTCACCACCCGCTTCCTGGTTCCCAATGCTCCTGCGCCTGTTTCTGTCCTCCGGCGATCTCATGGCCGACCGCCGTTTCGAGTTCGCGCGCGACCTCCAGGTCAAGGGCGATCTGCCTGCAGCCGCCGATCTCCTGGAGCAGGCGATCGAGCTCGCACCGAATTTCGCCTCGGCCTGGTTCACGCTTGGCGAGATCCGGCAGCAACTCGGCGAGCGCGACAAGGCCATCGCGGCCTTTCGTAAATCGCGGGAGTCCGATCCGGGGGATCAGCATGGTGCCGGCCTGCATCTGATACGGCTCGGCGACGCGCAGATGACGGAGATGCCCAAGGCTTATGTGCAGGCCCTGTTCGACCAGTACGCGCCGCGTTTTGAAGACGTGCTGATCAACGATCTCGGCTATCGCGCCCCGGCGCTGATCTTCAAGGCGGTGCTGGCCGCGCGCGTTGCCGCGAAGAAGCCGGCTTTCTTCAAGCGCACCATCGATCTCGGTTGCGGCACCGGGCTTGCGGCCGCCGCCTTCGCCAAGCAGGTCGATCATTTCATCGGCATCGACCTGTCGCCCGGCATGATCAGGGTGGCGCGCGCGACCGATCTCTACGCCGAGCTCGAGGTCGCCGACATGATCGAGGGCCTGCGCGGCAAGGGCGATGGATGCGCGAACCTCGTCGTGGCCGCGGACGCGTTCGTCTATCTCTCCGACCTCGCGCCGGTGTTGACCGAAGCCGGGCGCGTGCTTGCAGCGGGCGGCGTGCTTGCCTTCACGCTGGAGACGCATGACGGCAGCGGCATCGTTCTCGGCGAAGGCCTGCGCTATGCCCATTCGGCGGAATATGTGCGCGGCGCCATTGCGCAAGCCGGACTGAAGCTCCTCACCCTGGAGCCGGGCTCTCCGCGCAACGAGAACAACGAGCCGGTGCGCGGCCTCGTCGTCGTCGCCGAGAAAACTTGAGTCTAGGCGCTAAACGCCCCGCGATTTGAGCGTCATTGCGTCGCAAAGCGACGACTTCCTACTTGCGAGCCGTGCTGCGATGCCAGCACAATGCGCGCGCCAGGGAGAAACAAATAATGACCAAGAATCCATCGCGGCGCGATTTCAGCGCCGCCGCGCTCGCCACCATCGCCGCATCCACCTTGCCCGCGCCATATGTCTGGGCCGCGGAGAAGAAATACGATGCGGGCGCCAGCGACACCGAGATCAAGATCGGGCAGACCGTGCCGCATTCCGGCCCCGGCTCGCTCTACGGCGTGCTCGGGCGCGTCGGCGAGGCCTATTTCCAGATGCTGAACGAGAAGGGCGGCATCAACGGGCGCAAGATCAAGTTTCTCACCATGGAAGACGCCTACAGCGCGCCGAAATGCGTCGAGGCGACGCGGCGCCTGGTCGAGCAGGAGGAGGTGCTTGCGCTCTACGGTTCGCTCGGCACCGCGCCGCAGACCGCCGTGCACAAATACCTGAACTCCAAGGGCGTGCCGCAGCTGCTGCTCAACACCGGCGCGTCGAAGTGGAACAATCCGAAAGAGTTCAAATGGACGATGGCGGGCCTGCCGCTCTATCCGACCGAGGCACGCATCCTGGCGCGGCATGTCGTCAGCGTGAAGCCGAACGCCAAGATCGGCATCCTCTACCAGAACGACGATTTTGGCCGCGACTTCCTCGGTCCCTTCAAGAAGGCGCTGACTGACGCCGGCGGCACCGCGCAGGTGATCATGGAGCAGACCTACGATCTCACCGAGCCGACCGTCGATTCCCAGCTCATCAATCTCTCGAAGTCGGGCGCCGACGTCTTCTACAACATCTCGACGGGCAAGGCGTCGTCGCAGTCGATCCGGAAAGTGGCCGAGCTCGGCTGGAAGCCGCTGCAACTGTTGTCCGCGGGCTCGACCGGCCGTTCGATCCTCAATGCCGCGGGCCTCGAGAATGCCGCCGGCATCGTCGCCATCCGCTACAACAAGGAGGTCGGCCTGCCCAAATGGGAGAAGGACCCCGACGTGATGGCGTTCGAGGAGCTGCGCAAGAAGTACACGCCGGCCATCGACCCCGACAACACCATCGCCTTCGCCGGCTACGGCCAGGCCGTCACCATGGGCGAGATCCTGCGCCGCTGCGGCGATGATCTCACGCGTGCCAACGTGCTGAAGCAGGCCTCGACTCTTGCCGGCTTCCACTCGCCCTATTTCCTCGACGGCGTCACCTACAGCTACACGCCCGAGGACTACACGCCGATGAAGACGCTCTTCATCTCCACCTTCACCGGCAAGGATTGGGATATCTCCGACAAGCCGATGTCGGAGTGAATGTTCTCTTCTCCCCGCTTGCGGGGAGGTGCCGTAGGGTGGGCAAAGGCGCCCTTGCGCCGTGCCCACCATCTCTCCAGGTATCCATACGCGAATGGTGGGCACGCTGCGCTTTGCCCACCCTACGAGACCTCCCTCCACCCCTCGACGAACCAGCCCCCACGGCTTACCTGTGATGCCGTGCCGCCCCGCATCCACAAAATCCCGGCCGAGCCGGCCGCGCCGCTGCCCGACCGCTTCGAGGCGTGGTTCGCGGCGCGCGGCTGGTCGCCGCGCGCGCATCAACTGGCGCTGCTGGAGAAGGCGCGCGAGGACCGCTCCGCGCTGCTGATCGCGCCGACCGGCGCCGGCAAGACGCTGGCGGGATTTCTGCCGACGCTGGTGGAGCTGTCTTCTTTCTCTTCTCCCTCCCCCCTTGTGGGGGAGGGGAGGGGAGGGGGGTGGCCACAAGCACCGTTCGTGGCTCTACCCCCCTCCCGGCAGCCTGCCGCTGCCGACCTCCCCCACAAGGGGGGAGGTGACAACAACAGCCTCGTCTCTACCGGCCGCAGCGTGCAGCGTAGCGCTGGCCTCCACACGCTCTACATCTCGCCGCTCAAGGCGCTCGCCGTCGACATCGCGCGCAACCTGGAGCGGCCGATCGCCGAGATGGCGCTGCCGATCAAGGTCGAGACCCGTACCGGCGACACGCCGGTGTCGCGGCGGCAGCGGCAACGGCGCTATCCGCCTGATATCCTGCTGACGACGCCCGAGCAGCTCGCCCTTCTGCTCTCCTCCGACGACGCCCCGTTCCTGTTCTCCTCCTTGAAGCGCATCGTGCTGGACGAGCTGCACGCGCTGGTGACGTCCAAGCGCGGCGATCTGCTCTCGCTCGGGCTGGCGCGGTTGTGGCGGCTGGCGCCGCAGATCCGCGCGATCGGATTGTCGGCGACCGTGGCCGAGCCTCATCAGCTCGCGCGCTTCCTGGTGCCGCAGCCTGATGGCAACGAAGTGGCCGCCGACATCGTGATCGCCGGCGGTGCCGCGCCGCCGCTGGTCGAGATGCTCGATACGCGCGAGCGGCTGCCCTGGGCCGGCCACGGCGCGCGTCACGCGCTCAGCGAGGTCTATGAGCTGATCAAGGCGAACAAGACCACGCTGGTCTTCGTCAACACCCGCAGCCAGGCGGAGATGTTGTTCCAGGATCTCTGGCGCATGAACGACGACGGGCTCGCGATCGCGCTGCATCACGGCTCGCTCGACGTCGCCCAGCGCCGCAAGGTCGAGGACGCGATGTCGGCAGGTAAGCTGCGCGCCGTGGTCTGCACCTCCTCGCTCGACCTCGGCGTCGACTGGGGCGACGTCGATCTCGTCGTCAATATCGGCGCGCCCAAGGGCTCCTCGCGCCTGATGCAACGCATCGGCCGCGCCAATCACCGCCTCGACGAGGCCTCGCGCGCGGTGCTGGTGCCGGCCAACCGTTTCGAGGTGCTGGAGTGCCGTGTCGCGATCGATGCCATCGCCGAGAATGCGCAGGACACGCCGCCGCTGCGCACCGGCGCGCTCGACGTGCTGGCCCAGCATGTGCTCGGCTGCGCCTGCGGCGAGCCGTTTCTCTCCGACGAGCTCTATGACGAGGTGCGCACTGCCGCGCCTTACGCCGGTCTCGCGCGGCGGGATTTCGACGATGTCGTCGATTTCGTCGCCTCCGGCGGCTACGCGCTGAAGACCTACGAGCGCTTCGCCCGCATCAGGCAGGACAAGCAGGGGCGCTGGCGCGTCGCCAATCCCAAGGTGCGGCAGAGCTACCGTCTCAATGTCGGCACCATCGTCGAGGAGCCGATGCTGAAGGTGCGTCTGGTGCGTTCCCGCTCCACCGGCAGCGGTTCGACCGGCGCCATCGCGCGCGGCGGCCGCGTGCTCGGCGAGATCGAGGAATATTTTATCGAGGGGCTGACCGCCGGCGACACCTTTGTGTTCGGCGGCGAGGTCGTGCGCTACGAGGCGCTCGCCGAGGATCAGGTCTATGTTTCCCGCGCCAACGACAAGGATCCGAAGGTGCCGTCCTATATGGGCGGCAAGTTCCCGCTCTCGACCTATCTGGCGGAGCGTGTGCGCCGCCTGCTCGACGACAGGCGCGCATGGAACGGTCTGCCGGAGCAGGTGCGCGACTGGCTGTCGTTGCAGAAGGACGTCTCGCGCGTACCGGGTGTCCGCGAGCTTCTGGTCGAGATCTTTCCACGCGGTAACAAGCATTATCTGATCTGCTATCCCTTCGAAGGGCGCCTCGCACACCAGACGCTCGGCATGCTCTTGACGCGTCGTCTGGAGCGTGCCCGCGCCCGGCCGCTCGGCTTTGTCGCCAATGAATATGCGGTGGCGATCTGGGGGCTGGGCGACGCCTCCTTCATGGTCCGCAACGGTGAGCTCAATCTCGACGCGCTGTTCAACCCCGACATGCTCGGGGACGATCTCGAAGCATGGCTCGCCGAATCCGCGCTGATGAAGCGCACCTTCCGCAACTGCGCGCTGATATCAGGCCTGATCGAGCGCCGCTTCACCAATGAGGACAAGAGCCGCCGCCAGGTGCTGTTCTCGACCGATCTCGTCTACGACGTCCTGCGCAAGCATCAGGCCGATCACGTCCTCTTGCGCGCCGCCCGCGCCGATGCCGCCACCGGGCTGCTCGACCTGCGCCGTCTCGGCGGCATGCTGGCCCGCATCCAGGGCCGCATCACCCACCGGGAACTCGACCACGTCTCCCCGCTCGCGGTCCCCGTGATGCTGGAAATCGGCCGCGAGTCAGTCTATGGCGAAGCAGCAGACGAGCTGTTGGCCGAGGCCGCCGACGAGCTGGTCAAAGAGGCGATGGGATAAGAGCAGGTTTTGACGTGACGGCAGGCGCGCTGGTTTCAGGAGATGTCGAGGACATGCGCGTTTCCAGAGTCACCATCAGCGATGTGACGTTCGCCGCCGATCTCTCCGGCGCCCTGTTCTGGGAAGAGCAGCGCCTGCTCGTCGTCTCCGACCTGCATCTCGAAAAAGGCTCGAGCTTCGCCAGCCGCGGCGTGCTGCTGCCGCCTTACGATACGATCGCGACACTCGGCCGGCTCGCTGCTGTCATCTCCCGCCATGATCCGCGCACCGTCATCGCGCTTGGCGACAGTTTTCACGATCGCACCGCGCATGAGCGACTCTCCGCGGAGGATCGCGACGCCGTCGCCGGACTCCAATCCGGTCGCGACTGGATCTGGATCTCCGGCAACCACGATCCGATGCTGCCGCGCGATCTCGGCGGCACCGTCGCCGACGAGGTCGCGATCGGCCCGATCACGTTCCGCCACGAGCCGACCGGCGCGCATGGCGAGATCGCCGGCCATCTCCATCCCAAGGCCCGAATCTCCGCGCGCGGCCGTTCGATGGAGCGCCGCTGCTTCGCCAGCGACGGGATGCGCGCCGTGATGCCCGCCTTCGGCGCCTATGCCGGCGGCCTCAGCGTCCGCGACGCGGCGTTTGCAAAGATCTTCCCGAAGAACGGTTTTGTCGCCCATCTGCTCGGCGACCGCCGCGTCCACGCCATCGCCGCGTCGCGGTGTTATTGAGCGAGCGTACTGAACACACGCTGCCTGCCACGCGCACCATTGTGCTCCCTCCCCCCTTGTGGGGGAGGGTAGGGGAGGGGGGTAGCCCGGGAAAAGGTGCGTGTTAGGCGAGTGCGCAAAATGTCGCTTTGAATCGAGAGAGTCCCCGTGTGAACCCCTCTCCCTAACCCTCCCCCACAAGGGGGGAGGGAACAGACCGACCTCGTGGCGACTAGGCCGCCTTCGCCTGCACGTTATCGCAGAACTCCGCGAGTCGATCCGCGAGCCGCAGCGTTGCCGGGCTCGCATCCGGCGCAGCCATCAGCGCCACCTCGGTCTTGTTGATTGGCGCAAAGCCGTCCTTCGCGGTCAGCACGCGATGATCGGCCTGGATCGACATCTCGGACAGGATGCTCAGCCCCATGCCGGCGGCGACCGCGGCCTGGATGCCGGCGAGGCTCGATGACGTGTAGGCCATGTGCCAGGTGCGGCCCGCGCTCTCCAGCGCGTGGATGGCGCCGGCGCGATAGAGGCAGCCCAGCGGAAAGCCGATCAGCGGCACCGACGGCGCGCCCGCGTCGATCGGATGGCTCTTGCTGGTGACCCAGTGCACCCGCTCCGGCCACACCGCGATCGCGCCCTTCTCGCCGGCCTCGCGCTTGTAAAGCGCCAGATCAAGCTCGCCGCGTTCGAGATCGCGGGCGAGGTTCTTGCTCTGGTCGGCGCGGACGTCGAGCCGCAGGCCGGGATGCGAGCGCGAGAACGTCGCCAGCAATTTCGCCAGGCGATAGGCCGCAAAATCCTCGGGAATGCCGAGCCGGATCGCGCCTTCGCTGTCGGGCTGGCTCAGCACGTCGCGCGCCTCCTCCGCAAGCGACAGCAGCCGCCGGGCGTAGGACAGCAACCGCTCGCCGGCTTCGGTGGGACGCACGTCCTTGCCGTCGCGGTGCAGGAGCACCTGGCCGACATCCTCCTCCAGCCGCTTGATCTGCTGGCTGACGGTCGATTGCGTGCGGTGGACGCGCTCGCCGGCGCGGGTGAAGCCACCGGCCTCGACGACCGAGACGAAGCTGCGCAGAAGCTCGAGATCGAGCATGGGCGCCTCCATTCGAAAATCCACTGATCGGCAGTTAATCATTTAATTTCCAAATGGCAAGCCGCCTTCCTAGATCGAGGGCTCTGGAGAATGCCCTCATGTCGCTCGCCCCCTCGATTCCCGTTCCCCGCAGCCGCTTCAACACGCTGCCGCTCGCTATCGGCCTGTTCTGCCTGCTCTGGAGCTATGCCTTCGTCGCCGGCAAGATCGGCGTCACCCATTGCCCGCCGCTGATCCTGCTCGCCGCGCGCTTCTCGCTCGCCGGCATTTTGATCCTCGGTGCGACGCTGATCCGCGGCGACAGCTGGTCCTTGTCCTGGCGCGATGTCGCGATCTTCGCTGTGCTCGGCATCGCCAACAACGCGCTCTATCTCGGGCTCGGCTACACCGGCTTGCAATCGGTCTCCGCCGGGCTCGGCGGCCTGATCGTGTCGGCCAATCCGGTGTTCACCGCGGCGCTCGCCACATTGCTGCTTGGTGAAGGCATGACTTGGCGCAAGGCGAGCGGTCTCCTGCTCGGCGTCATCGGCGTGACGGCAATCGTCTGGCACCGCCTGTCGGTCGGCACCGATTCATGGCACGGCATCGTCTTCACGCTTGCCTCGCTTGCCTCCATCGTCCTCGGCACGATCCTCTTCAAGCTGCTCGCGCCGAAGGGAAGCCTGTGGATCGGCAACGGCGTGCAGAATCTCGCAGCGGGCATCGTGCTGACGCCGGTCGCGCTCACCTTCGCCGACGTCCACGCGATCAATGTCACCCCAAGCCTGATCGGCGCCTTCGCCTTCCTCGTGCTCGGCGGCTCGATCCTGGCCTACTGGCTCTGGTTTCATCTCCTGAAAGTGTGTGGCGCGACCGCTGCCAGCGCCTATCATTTCCTGATGCCGCCGCTCGGCATGCTGTTCGCCTTCCTCGTGCTCGGCGAGCATGTCGAGGCCCGCGACCTGCTCGGCATCATCCCGGTCGCGCTCGGCATCTATCTGGTGACCCGGCCGGCCAAATCGTTTTCGTCAAAGTCGCTTCCGTCAAAGGCCGCATCGTAAGGAAGGTTCATCATGCCCATCTCCATCACCCTGATCGGCGGCCCGACCGCGCTGATCGAGATCGACGGCTTCCGTCTCCTCACCGACCCGACCTTCGATGCGCCGGGCGCGTACCAGCTGCCGCATGTGAAGCTGGAGAAGACGACCGGCCCCGCGCTGACCGCCGATGCGATCGGTCCGGTCGATGCGGTCCTGCTCAGCCACGACCAGCATTCGGACAATCTCGACAATTCCGGCCGCGCGTTTCTCAAACATGCGAAGCGCGTGCTGACGACAGAGGCCGGCGCCAGGCGCCTCGGCGGCCATGCCGAAGGCCTTGCGCCCTGGGCGACCTCGCATGTGAAGGATCGTGACGGCAATTCACTGACCATCACCGCGACGCCGGCGCGTCACGGTCCTGCCGGCATCGAGCCGCTGTCGGGCGATGTCATCGGCTTCGTGGTGTCCTCAAACCGCAAGGACACAAGCGCGGTCTATATCAGCGGCGACACCACCTGGTTCGACGGCGTCGCCGAGGTCGCGCGCCGATTCAAATGCGGCGTGGTGCTGCCGTTCGCGGGCGCTGCGCAGACGCGCGGGCCGTTCCATCTCACCATGGACACCAACGACACCATCGAGACCGCACGGGCCTTTCCCGATGCGATGATCGTGCCGCTGCATACCGAAGGCTGGGCGCATTTCCGCCAGAACAGCGAGGACCTGCGTAAGACCTTCGACGTGCTCGGTTTCGGGACGCGATTGCGATTGCTGGAGCCGGGCGTGCCGACGGTGATCGAGGCGCCGTGATGGAGGTCGTCGTTCCGGGGCGACGCGAAGCGTCGAGCCCGGAATCCATCGCGCCGCCTACTCCGCCGATCGATGGATTCCGGGTTCGCGCTACGCGCGCCCCGGAATGTCAGTCTCAATCCTTCCGGAACACGATCGACGCCATCCACCCCGTCATCAGCGCCATGGCCGCGGTGGCGAGGCCGTAGATCAGGCCGTTCTGTCGCGCGGTCGTCGCGACGAACTGCTCGAAACCAACCTTGACGATCTCGAAGGCGGTTTCGGTCCTGCCGATGAATGCGCCGCCCGCGAACAGCTTGATCTCGACCTCATAGGTGCCGATCGGCACTTCCGCCGGCAGCGGAATGCCGGTGCGGAACAGCGTCGGTGTCAGGAACGTCACGGCGCTCGCATCCTCGCGATAGAGGCCGCGCTGGGTGCGCAGGCGGATGAAGGCGGAGCGGAATGCGTCGTTCGGCACCACGTCGGCATAATCGCCGCTGACGCGCTGGGTCAGCCGCACGTTGTTCAGCCCGATCTGCTGCCGCCGTGCGATGTCGGGCGCGGTGATGACGTCGAACGGACGGTTGGCGAACAGCGCCAGATAGCTCGGCACCTGCAGGAATTGCCGGTAGTCGGTGTTGATCCAGATGCCGAAGGTGCGCTCCTTGCGCCGTGTCACCATGTCGGCGTGCGGGCCCATCACGGTGACCACGAGGTCGTAAGCCGTGCGGTCCGCGGGCGTCGTGGCGTCCTTCTCGACCGAGCCGAACAGCACCAGCTCCTCGCCGGAATAATTCGGCGTCACCGTGACGCGGTGGTTGGAGACCGACACGATCAGCCGCTCGGCCCGCGCGGCGCTGCCGAGCAGCAGGACGAGAACGATTGCGAGCAGCGCGCGAATCATCCGCTCACTCCGAGCTCACGGATGGTGAAGAGATCCTCCGGCCGGATCACCAGCTCGATCGCGAAGCGGACGCCGACCGAGAGGATCAAGAGGCCCAGCAGCAAACGAAGCTGCTCGCCGCGGATCTTCTGGCCGGCACGTGCGCCGAACTGCGCGCCGGTGACGCCGCCGACCATCAGGATCAGCGCCAGGACGGCATCGACGAGGTGGTTGGTCACCGCATGCAGCATGGTTGCGAACAGCATGGTGACTAGGGTCAGGACCATCGACGTCCCGATCACCGTCGAGGTCGGCACTCGCAGCAGGTAGATCATGATCGGCACCAGGATGAAGCCGCCGCCGATGCCCATGATGGCGCCGATAAAGCCGATCATGGTGCCGACGATCAAGACGGGGATCACCGAGAGATAGATCTTCGAGCGCTTGAACCGCATCTTCAGCGGCAGGCCATGGATCCAGTTGTGCGTGCGCCGCGGCGGCACCGTGCCGCGCCGCGTCCGCATCAGGGCGCGCAGGCCTTCGGAGAACATCAGGCTGCCGACGGTGGTGAGCAGCACGACGTAGGACAGCGCGATCATCAGATCGAGCTGGCCGAGCGCGCGGAGCTGCGTGAAGGTCCACACCCCCAATGCTGTGCCGGTCACGCCGCCGCAGAGCAGCACGCTCGCCAGCGCCGGATCGATCGCGCGCCGCCGCCAGTAGGAGATCGCGCCGGAAAAGGAGGACGCCGCGATGTGGCTAGCGACCGAGGCGACCGCGACCGCCGGCGTGATGCCGATGAAGATCAGCAGCGGCGTCATCAGGAAGCCGCCGCCGATCCCGAACATGCCGGAGACGAAGCCGACCGCAGCGCCCATCGCCAGCACCAGGAAGACGTTGACCGGAAGATCGGCGATCGGAAGGTAGAGCTGCATTGAACCACGCACCGGCCAGACGGATCGATTGCCGCGTCCCTCAATAGCGGAATTCGCTGTCGAGCGGATCAGGAATTTTGGGCGTGGGGAATGATGGCGAGGAGAGTGTGAACTAGGCTCGATCGTTGCGACAACAAAGGTGCGCTCCCTCCCCCGCTTGCGGGGGAGGGTTGGGGAGAGGGTGCCTCCGCAGTGAGACTCCCCAAGAGGTCAACGCCCTCACCCGGCGCTCTTGCGAGCGCCGACCTCTCCCGCAAGCGGGAGAGGTGCACCGAGCCCGTGACCCGCTTGGTTCAATCTAATGCTATGCGGCTCAGTGCGCCGCTGACGCCGACCGCTTCGTCGCGACCGGCTTCGGCGCGAACTTGGCGTTCGCCTGCGGCGCGCTGTCCCAGCCGCCGTTCGGGGCTGGGACGTTGACGGCATCGTCGGGCTGCGGTTCGGCGCTGAAAGTCTGGATCGCGAGCTTGGCGGCGGCGAGCGATTGCGGATCGAGGCGCTTGGCGACGTCGTCGCGCTTGCCGGCAGCGTCCGCATCGCCCTGGGCGGCTGCCAGGCTGAACCATTTGTAGGACTCGGCGAGGTTCTGCTCGACGCCGATGCCGCGGGCATAGAGGATGCCGAGATTGAACTGGCTGTCGGCGACGCCGCGGTCGGCCGCTTTCCTGAACCACTGCGCCGCGCTCTTGTAATTGGCGCCGCGTCCGCCGCCGTCGGCATCGAGCACAGCGAGATTGTGCATCGCCTTGGCGTTGCCGCGCTCGGCGGCCTGCGTGTAGTAGCGGCGGGCGATATCGGCGTCCTTCTTCACCCCGAGGCCCTTTTCGTAGAGCGTGCCGAGGCGGAAGGTTGCGGGCATCACGCCGGCCTGCGCCGCGCGGTCGTACCATTTCGCAGCTTCGTCGTAGTTTGCAGCGACGCCCTTGCCTTCGGCAAAGCGCACGGCGATCTCGTAGGCGGCAGTGGCATCGCCCTTCATCGCGGCGGTGCGCAAGCCTGGGCCGCCGATAGCGTCGGGCAGTTTCTCGCTCGGCGGCACCTGGACGAGGCCGAGCCGCGCGCGGCTGGCCCCCGACAGCGCGCCGGTGACGTCGCTGGCGGCAGGCGGCACGGCCGCCGGAGCGGGCGGAATTTCAACCGAGGCCGAGCTGCCGGAATTGGGCGTGGAAGCCGGCGCGGCATTGTTCTGGGATTGCCGTCCGATCGGCGTCGGCGAGGTCATCGAGGGCGTGACCTGCTCGGGTATGGCGGGCTTGGTCTCGACCGGAGGCGGCGAAGCCTGCGGCGCGGGCTCGCTCACCGAATTCTCCATCGCCTGCGGCGCCGGCGGCGCGCTGCCGCCATCGAGCAGGTTCATCGCCATCTTGAAGGTGCCGAGCACGATCACGACCACGCTCGCGCCGACCAGCAGCGAGCGGATCTTCGAGGTGATGGTCGAGGCGCCTTCCTGGCCCTTGTCCTTGGCGCGGGCGATTGCGGCCTTGGCGCCACGGGCCGGCTTCTCGGGCGGCTGCGCGGCGGCGGCCTGAGCGGCGCGGCGCGCGGCCGCGATAAAGCTCGACGACGACACCGGCTCCTTCGGAGCCGTGGGAATTCCGCTGATCGCGCTCTCGGACGCGGCAATGCGCTCGGACGGCGTGGCGACGCGTCCGCCCGGCCGCGTGCCAGGCTCGAGCGGATGATCCGGCGGCAATTCCGGCGCCAACGCGGCGCGGGCGGGCGCCGTATGCGGCTCCAGGATTTCACTGATCGCGCGCGGCGGCAAGGGTGGTGCGGCTTGCGGTGCCGTCGGCGCCATCGGGACCGGCGGCGGAGCGGCAGGTGCCGCGGCGGCGTGGAATTCGCGCGGCGCGGCCACGAAGGCGGAATGCGCCGGCTGCTGCATGGCGGCCGGATTCGGCAGCTCAGGCTTCGGATCGTATTTCGGCTGCTGTGCTTGCTGCCGAGCTTCGCGCGCCATCGGCGCGGGCTCCATGGGCGCAGCCATCGGCATCGGCATCGGCTGCGGCGCAGGGGCCGGCGGCGCGGTGCGCACCGCGCGCAGATCGCCCTCGATCATCGAGAGGCGATCGACGACGTGGCCGAGCGCGCTGTGAACGGCTTCGAGCGAGTCCTGGGTGCTGCGGTTGGTTTCGGCCTGGCTGAAGCGAATGTCGGAGAGCTCGCGCTTGACGAGATCGACCATGCCGGAATCGGGGGACGGCGCCGAACTGCGGCTCTCGGCGAGCGCGGAATAGGTCGCCTGCTGCCGTTCGAGATGGCGCAGGATGTCGTGCAGCCCGTCCTCGACGCGGCTGAGATTGGTGTTGCGCGGATCGGAGGCAGCTTCGATCCGCTCCAGCAGATAGGAGACGCGCTGTTCGAGATGCGCAAAGGTCGAGGCCGAATCGCTGCCGACCTGCATGCGGTCGAAACGATCCGACAGCGCACGGATTGCGGCCTCGAGGTGCTCGGTGCTCTCGGCGGGCTGAGGCCGCTCGCGCGTCTCCAGCGCGGCGGTGAGTGCCGCGATGCGCTGCTCGAGCACGGCAAAGCTGTCGCCCGGGCCGGACGAGCGGGTGATCTGGTCGACCTTGGACGACAACAGCTGCACGTCCTCGGACAGCCGTGCCAGCGCTTCGTTGGAGGCGACGTTGGAGACGATGCCGCGCAGCGCCGAGATCGCGCCTTCGAGCTGGCGCACCGTGGACGGATCGTCATTGGCGCGCAGGATCAGATCGAGCTTGGCGCCGAGATTGCGGATCGCTTCGTCATAGCCGGTGAGCTGCTCGGCCGGCGTCAGCGTGCGCAGCACCTGCTTGATGTCGGACAGCGCGTGCTCGATGCCTGACAGAACCTGGCCGTCGGTGCCGGACGAGCGGGTCTCGTCGATGCGACGGTGCAACGAACGGATTTCGTTTTCGATCGATTCGATCGCGCGGCGCGGCATCGCCTCGGTGATGGCGTGGCGGATCTCCGCGAGCTCGCTGCGGAAAGCGTTGATCGCCTGCTCGGTATTGTCGGGGCGCTGGAGCGACTCGATCTGGCTCGTGATCTTGAGCAGATGGCGCTCGAGCGACGAGAAATCCGGCCCCGGCTGCGGTGGCGGCGGAGCGTAGGCAGGCGCGGGTGGCGCCATCGGCGCGGCGAAAGGAGCTGCCGCGGGCGCAATCGACGGCGCGGCGCGCGGCGGCATCTGCCTGGGCGCAAAGCCGTCGAGCTCGCTCTGCCGCGCCGTGATCTCGGCGACGGCAACGTCGAACGAGGCGGGGCTCAGCGGCGGCGAACTGCGATAGACCTGCGCGGCCGCGCGCTCGACCGCATCGGCCTGGCGCTGGCGCGTCTCGACGGGTGCGGGCCGCGGAGCCTGAGGCGGCTGCGGTTGCAGCTGCTGCGGCTTTGAGATTTGCGACAGGCGCGCATCGAGCCGCGAGATCGCGTCGTTGAGCTGGCGTGCGACGCCCTGCTCGCGCGAGACCTCTTGTCGTGAAGAGTCCTGGCGAGGGGTGGGCTTCGAAATCCGTTCGATCTGTTGGGTGATCGCGTCGAGCCGCTGGTGGATATCGGCGACTTCGCGGCTTTCCGGACTCGGCACTTGGTTCGGCATGTGCTGCGGACGCTGCTCGTAAGGTCCGCGAAAGTTTGGCGGGGCAGTTTCGCCGAGCGTGGAATTCAGCCAATCGTTGAGTGACATACCGGCTCTGCGCGCAGCAGCTTCGGCCCGCTCCCGGACGGAGGGATCGATGCCGTCAACACTCCACGATACGCGCGAATTCATGACTCTGTCCGCTTCCGACTTCGGCGCCCCACCCGGCGACTCCAGCCTTCCCACGCGTGCCGGTTGCAAAGACAATCGGATTTGGCGCGGGTCGTCTGCCTCGAAAACCGACTTTTGTCTGTTACGGTAAATAACGGGTTAAGGAACGCGGGCCCGGTGTCTTAAAGTTGGGCGGCGGGAACCCAACGAACTGAACCTCAGCTTTCGCCGCATAGTCGGAGCGCTCCCTCCCCCGCCTGCGGGGGAGGGCTGGGGAGAGGGTGCTTCCGCAATCGAGGATCCCCAAGAGGAGAAAGCCCTCACCCGCGCCTTCGGCGCGACCTCCCCCGCAAGCGGGAGAGGTGACGGGCACCGCCGAGGCCGATCTAGCCCTCAGCCCTTCCCCTCGCGCTTGCCGTCCTCCAGCGGCACCACCGTGCCCTTGCCGCTCATCGTCGACAGCGCCTCGAGTGTCTCTTCGCAAAAGTCGGCCACCATCTGCTCGTGGCGGGCGCCGAGGCGGAGCAGGAGCAGGTTGCCGAGATCGAGCCGGCCCTCCGCCGTGCCGTCCGGAAATCGCTTTTTCAGAATCCGCTCATAGTTGGCGTGGCGGTCGCGGTGGTGCTCCAGCCGGGCCATCAGGTCGGTGCGAAGCGGTTCGATATCGATGCTGTCGAGCGCATGCAGCCGCACCAGCAGATCGTCCTTGGTCGAGGCTGGCGTGCTTGGCCGCGCGGCCCAGTGCCGCAGCGCTGTTCTCCCCTCGGGGGTGAGCGTATAAACCAGCTTGTTGGGCTTGCCTATCTGCACGACCTCGCGGCCCTGGATGTAGCCGCGGTCGCGCAGCTTGGAGAGTTCGCGATAGATCTGCTGATGGTCGGCCTTCCAGAAGAAGCCGATCGAGGAATCGAACGTCTTGGCCAGCTCGTAGCCCGTCATCGGACGTTCCGTCAGGCATGCGAGGATTGCGTCGCCCAGTGCCATGACACCGGCCTCCCTTCTTCGACCTTGACCAACCAGCTTGACTTTATGCGCATCTGCGCATATGCGTCAATGTGCATATGAGGCAACTTCGGAGCGGGCCAAAGACCCGCCCCGAAGATCAAGCAAAATCAACCTCTTCGCTACTGTGCATGGGTTGTTTTCGCGTTTTTTGCCTTTAGGGAGGCGCCCGAGAATGACCGGCCTCGATTCCTGGTACGGCTACATGAAGTCCCATGACCGCAAGGCGCTCTGGGACCTGCTCCATCCCGATGCCGTGTTCGAAAGCCCTGTGGTGCATTCGCCCCAGCGCGGCCGCGACATCACCTTCAAATATCTGTCGAGCGCCGAGAAGGTCCTCGGCGGTCCCGGCTTCACCTATGTCGGCGAGTGGACGAGCGCCAATGGCGCCGTCCTCGAGTTCAAGACCATGATCGACGGCATCGAGATCAACGGCGTCGACATCATCACTTTCGATTCCGAGGGACGCATCACGCATTTCAAGGTGATGGTGCGTCCGCTCAAGGCGATCAACATGCTGCACCGCCTGATGGCGGAGCAGCTTGCCGCCCCATCATGACCCTGCCCTGAGGTTGCAGAAGCAGCTAAGCTTGCTGGCAAAGGCTGCGCCGCAGGAATCACGCGAACATCGTCACTTCAAGCCCCAATGACTTCAAGGTACCTGCCGGGAGACCATCATGCCGATCTATAAAGCCCCCGTCGAAGACGTGAATTTCCTGCTCAACGACGTCTTCCAGATCGATCGTTACGACAATCTGCCCGGCTTCTCCGATGCGTCCAGCGACGTGCGCGAGGCGATCCTAGGCGAAGCCGCCAAGCTCGCCGAAGAGGTGCTCCAGCCGCTCAACCGCGTCGGCGATCTCGAAGGCTGCAAGCGCGCCGATGACGGCAGTGTCACCACGCCGAAGGGCTTCAAGGACGCGTTCAAGCAGGTCGCCGAGGGCGGCTGGCTTGGTCTGTCGGCTCCGACCGAGTTCGGCGGGCAGGGCCTGCCGGTGACGCTCTCCCAGGCGGTCAACGAATTCCAGATCTCCGCCAACATGGCGTTCTCGATGTATGGCGGCCTCACCATGGGGGCGACCGCAGCCCTGATCGTGCACGGCAGCCCCGAGCAGAAGAAGACCTATGTGCCGAAGATGGTGGCGGGCGAATGGACCGGCACCATGAACCTGACCGAGCCGCATTGCGGCACCGATCTCGGCATGCTCCGCACCAAGGCGGTGCGCCAGCCCGACGGCAGCTTCAAGATCACGGGCACCAAGATCTTCATCTCCGCTGGTGAGCACGACCTTGCCGACAACATCATCCACCTCGTGCTCGCCCGCATTGAGGGCGCGCCTAGCGGCATCAAGGGCGTGTCGCTGTTCGTGGTGCCGAAATTCCTGGTGAATGCCGATGGTTCGGTCGGCGCACGCAACGGCGTGGTCTGCGGCTCGATCGAACACAAGATGGGCATCCACGGCAATTCGACCTGCGTGATGAACTACGATAGCGCCACCGGCTGGCTGATCGGCGAAGAGAACAAGGGCATGCAGGGCATGTTCGTGATGATGAACGAGGCCCGTCTCGGCGTCGCCGTGCAGGGTCTCGCGCAATCCGAGGTCGCCTATCAGAACGCCGTCGCCTATGCCCGCGAGCGCATCCAGGGCCGTTCGCTGACCGGCACCAAGGCGCCGGACAAGCCGGCCGATCCGATCATCGTGCATCCCGACGTGCGCCGCACGCTGCTGTCGATCCGCGCCTTCAACGAGGCCGCGCGCGCCTTCGTGATGTGGACCGCGCTGAAGAGCGACGTTGCTCACCGGTCGGAGGATGCCAAGGACCGTCAGGCCGCCGACGACCATATGGGCCTGATGACGCCGGTGCTGAAGGGCTTCCTCACCGACTACGGCTTCGCCAACGCTGTCCAGGCGCAGCAGATGTATGGCGGCCACGGCTACATCGCCGAGCAGGGCATGGAGCAGTTCGTGCGCGATGCGCGTATTGCGATGATCTATGAAGGCGCCAACGGCATCCAGGCGCTCGACCTCGTCGGCCGCAAGCTGCCGCGCGACGGCGGCCGCGCCATCATGGCCTTCTTCGGCGAGGTCATGGCCTTCGCCAAGGAGAACGGCGGCGACGAGGCGCTAAAACCCTTCATCACCCCGCTCTCGGCTTCGCTCGGCCATCTCCAGCAGGCCACCACCTGGCTGATGCAGAATGCGATGATGAAGCCGGACAATGCGGGTGCTGCCGCAACCGATTACCTGCATCTCTTCGGCTTCGTCGCGCTCGGCTACATGTGGGCGAAGATGGCCAAGGTGACCAATGCCAAGATTGCCGAGAGCGGGGCGACGCCCTATCTCTCGACCAAGCTCGTCACCGGCCGCTTCTTCATGGAGCGGATGTTGCCGGAGACCGCGGCCAATCTCGCGCGCATCCAGTCGGGCTGCGCCACCATCATGGAACTGCCGGCAGAAGCGTTCTGAGCATTTTCGCTTCACCAATAATGCCGATCGCGTCGCGGTCGTAACCAATAGCTGCAATCAGGAGGCTCCCATGGCAGATGCCTACATCTACGACCACGTCCGAACCCCGCGCGGCCGCGGCAAGGCGGACGGCGCGCTGCACGAAGTTACCGCGCTGGCGCTCGCCGCGGTGCCGTTGAAGGCGCTGAAGGACCGCAACAACCTGCCGGAAGATTGCGTCGACGACGTCGTGCTCGGCGTGGTCGATCCCGTCGGTGAAGCAGGCAGCGACATCGCGCGTTTCGCCGCGCTGAAGGCGGGCCTCGGCGAAGCCGTGCCAGGCGTGCAGATCAGCCGCTTCTGCGCCTCCGGTCTCGATGCCGTGAACTTTGCCGCCGCGCAGGTGATGAGCGGTCAGCATGAGCTCGTCATCGGCGGCGGTGCCGAATCGATGAGCCGCGTCGGCATCGGCGCCTCCGGCGGCGCCTGGCCGATGGATCCCTCGATGGCGGTGCCCGCCTATTTCATGCCGCAGGGCGTCTCGGCCGATCTGATCGCGACGAAGTACGGCTTCTCGCGTGACGACGTCGACGCTTACGCCGTGCAGAGCCAGCAGCGCGCCGGCAAGGCCTGGGACGAAGGCCGCTTCAACAAGTCGGTCGTGCCGGTGAAGGACATCAACGGCCTCACCATCCTCGCCAAGGACGAGCACATGCGTCCCGCGACGACGATGCAGTCGCTGGCGCAGCTTCAGCCGGCGTTCACGATGATGGCGCAGATGGGCGGCTTCGACGGCGTCGCGGTGCAGTCGCACCCCGAAATCGAGCGCGTCAATTACGTGCACCACGCCGGCAACTCGTCGGGCATCGTCGACGGCGCCGGCGCCGTGCTGCTCGGCAGCAAGGACGCGGGCAGCAAATACGGTCTGAAGCCGCGCGCAAAAATCCGCGCGTTTGCGAACATCGGCTCCGAGCCCGCGATGATGCTGACCGGTCCGGTCGACGTCACCGAGAAGCTGTTCGCGCGCTCCGGCATGAAGAAGTCGGACATCGATTTGTTCGAGCTCAACGAGGCCTTCGCCTCGGTCGTGCTGCGCTACATCCAGGCCTTCGATATCGACAACGCCAAGATCAACGTCAACGGCGGCGCGATCGCGCTCGGCCATCCGCTCGGCGCGACCGGTGCGATGATCCTCGGGACCGTGCTCGACGAGCTCGAGCGCACCAACAAGTCCACTGCGCTGGTGACGCTGTGCATCGGCGGCGGCATGGGCACCGCGACCATCATCGAGCGCGTCTAAGGCGAAGGGGAGCAACCAACATGGCTTACAAGAATTTCAAGGTTGAAACCGACGCCGACGGCATCGCGCTCGTCACCTGGGACATCCCGGGCCGTTCGATGAACGTGCTCGACGAAACCTCGACCAGCGAGCTCGATGCGATCGTCAAGGCGACCACCGCCGACGCCGCGGTGAAGGGCATCGTCATCACCTCGGCCAAGGAGGCGTTCTGCGCCGGCGCCGATCTGTCGATGCTCGAGGGCATGAACCAGGCCTACGCCAAGGTCTTCAGGGAGCAGGGCGAGACCGCCGCGAACCAGATGCTGTTCGAGCAGAGCCGGCGCTTCTCCCAGGTGCTGCGCTCGATCGAGACCTCCAGCAAGCCGTGGGCGGCCGCGATCAACGGCCTCGCGCTCGGCGGCGGTTTCGAGATCACGCTGTGCTGCCACTATCGCGTGGCGGCGGAAAATCCCAAGACGCGCCTCGGCCTGCCCGAGGTCAAGGTCGGCCTGTTCCCCGGCGCCGGAGGCACGCAGCGCGTGCCGCGCCTGGTGCCGCCGCAGGACGCGATGACCATTCTGCTCAAGGGCGATCCGGTCACGGTCGAGAAGGCCAAGGCACTCAATCTGATCCACGCCATCGTTCCGGCCGCTGACCTTATCAAGGCCGCGAAAGACTGGATCAAGGGCGGTGGCAAGGCCGTCGCGCCCTGGGACGAGAAGGGCTTCAAGCTGCCCGGCGGTCCGGTGTTCTCCAAGGCCGGCATGATGATGTTCCCGGCCGGCAACGCGATCTATCGCCGCGAGACCTACGACAACTATCCGGCCGCGCGCGCGATCATGAGCTGCGTCTATGAGGGCCTGCAGCTGCCGATCGACGCCGCGCTCCGTGTGGAGTCGCGCTACTTCACCTCGGTGCTGCGCTCCAAGGAAGCGGCCGCGATGATCCGCAGCCTGTTCCTGTCGATGCAGGAGCTCAACAAGGGCGCGCGTCGTCCGAAGGACGTGCCCGCAACCAAGGTGAAGAAGATCGCCGTGATCGGCGCCGGCTTCATGGGCGCGAGCGTCGGCTACGTCTCCGCGCGTGCCGGCCTCGACGTCGTCCTGATCGATCGCGACCAGGAAAGCGCCGACAAGGGCAAGGCGCATGCGCAGAAGGTGATCGAGGAGCAGATCAAGAAGGGCCGCGCCAAGCCCAATGATGCCGAAGCGCTGCTCGCGCGCATCACGCCGACCGCGGACTATTCCACGCTCAAGGACGTCGACCTCGTCATCGAGGCCGTGTTCGAGGACCGCAAGGTCAAGGCGGAGACGTTCGCCAAGGCGCAGGAATATCTGAAGCCGGACGTGATCTTCGCGTCGAACACCTCGACGCTGCCGATCACCTCGCTCGCGGAAGCCTTCAAGGACCAGGGCAAGTTCGTCGGCATCCATTTCTTCTCGCCGGTCGAGAAGATGATGCTGGTCGAGATCATCCTCGGCAAGAACACTGGCGATGTCGCGCTCGCGACCGCGCTCGACTATGTCCGGCAGATCGGCAAGACGCCGATCGTGGTCAACGACAGCCGTGGCTTCTTCGCCAACCGTTGCGTCGGCCGCTACGTCGCCGAAGGCAACGAGATGTTCCTGGAAGGCGTGCCGCCGGCGATGATCGAGAACTGCGCCAAGATGGCCGGCATGCCGGTCGGCCCGCTCTCGCTGTCGGACGAAGTCGCGCTCGACCTCGGCCTCAAGATCATGAAGGCGACCGAAGCCGATCTCGGTCCGAACGCCATCAACCCCGATCAGAAGAAGCTGATGGTGGAGATGGTCGAGAAGCAGGGCCGACTCGGCCGCAAGAACAGCAAGGGCTTCTACGACTATCCCGAGAAGGGCAAGGGTCAGAAGAGCCTGTGGCCGGGCCTCTCGGCGCTCCAGCCGAAGCAGCTCGACCCCGACACGCTCGACGTCGAGGAGCTGAAGCAGCGCTTCCTGGTGGTGCAGGCGGTGGAAGCCGCGCGCACGGTGGAGGACCACGTCATCACCGATCCGCGCGAAGCGGATGTCGGCTCGATCCTCGGCTTCGGCTTCGCGCCGTTCACCGGCGGCACGCTGTCCTACATCGACTTCATGGGCGCGAAGAAGTTCGTCGAGCTCTGCCACAAGCTGGAAGCGAAATACGGCTCGCGCTTCACGCCGCCGAAGCTCCTTGAGGAGATGGCGGCGAAGGGCGAAACCTTCTACGGCCGCTTCGCGCCGAAGAAGGCGGCGGCCTGATCACCCAAGGCCATTTGAGAAAAAAGGCCGGATCGTCGATCCGGCCTTTTTGTTTGGGGAGACGTCATCACGGTTGCGTCAGGAGGTTCCCGATCTGTGGAACCGGTCACAGAATTCGCGTAGGAACCGTGCCAGAGTCCCCGCTGCCGCGGTGTCGCGCAATTGTCATAGGCGCGCCAAAGCGGCGCCGTTCTTTTGCTCGGCCCTGGCACTAGTCTTGCTGCGGGTCAGGGTCACGAACCCGGTTGGGACGCTTGCCGATCCATCGGCGAGTTGAAGAGAAAATAAGAAAGTGTCCTTGATGAACTCCTTGGTGCTGCGGAAGACCGCGCTTGGCCGCGATCTCACCGAGAAATACACTGTTGCGCCCGCGAATGGCCGTCTCTCGCCGCAACAAAAGCCGGCGCGCCTGCGCCGCAAGGGCCCGGTGCTTTGGGCAGCCTTGGCGTTACTTGTGCTCGCGGTGGATTTTCTGCTCGCCTGTCTCGCCTGGCTCGCCGTCGATTTCGTCATGGGATGAGACGTGGCGCGCGTGCAGCACATAGGCTGCCGCGAAATAGGCTAGCTGGCAGACGGCAAGACAGATGGCAATGACGATCACGCCGGCCATCATCCCGAATTCGTAAGCGCGCAGAATTATCGCCGAGAACACTGCGATCAACGGTGAGATCACAACCAGCGCCCAGATCTTGAAAACGCAACCTGTCGCGATTCCCACCAACGCACTTGCGACGATCAGGACGAAGGCAATCGTCAAGTTCAACTCCGATGAGAGCCCAAAAAATCTTCAAACAATTCAGCCAAGCTCGCCCGCTTTGCGAGTGCTGACAAGACAGCACTACTTACGTTTGGCGAACAGTAGTTCATAAGTCAAACTAAGGTACGATGATCCGGCGCAATGGGTTCGCTACCGCGCCGCCCGGCAGCATAAAAAGAAAGGCCGAATCGTCGGTCCGGCCTTTCGCTGCCTGCGTCTTGCGAGCGCTTACTTTGCCTGCGCGAGGCCTTCCTTCCTCAGCGCCTCCTGCACCTGCGGCCGTGCCGCGACGCGGGTCTTGTAGGCGGTGAGGTTGGGCATCGCCGAAAGATCAAACTTCATCCGGTCGGCCCAGGTCAGCATCGTGAAGAGATAGCCGTCGGCAACCGTGAACTGCTTGCCCATCAGGTAGTCGCGGCCGGCGAGCTGGCTGTCGATGTATTTCAGCTTGCCCATGACGCGGTCCTTGAAGAACGCCTTGGCCTCGTCGTTCAGCGCCGGCGCGAACATCGGGCCGAAGCTCTTGTGCACCTCCGAGGTGAGGAAGTTCAGCCATTCGAGCAGCTTGTAGCGCTCGGCGCTGCCGTGGGCCGGCGCCAGCGCCTTGGCAGAAGCCTGGTCGGCGATCATCTGGACAATCACCGGGCCTTCGGTCACGATCTCACCGCTGTCGAGCCCCAGCGCAGGGACCTGCCCCTTGGGGTTCAGCTTCAGATAATCCTCACCATTTTCGAGCTTCTTGGCCCGGATATCGACCTTGACCAGCTCGTAGGGCAGGCCGGCTTCGAGGAGTGCGATGTGGGGGGACAGGGAGCAGGCGCCGGGCGAGTAATAGAGTTTCATGGAATTTCCTCCTCTTGATGCTTGGCTTGGGCGAATGAACGCCTACATGCAGCTGCATGCAATAGTCAAGATTGATGCAGGTGCATCGAGTAGGGTAAGAGACGGGCGACGAGTTTGAGCGGGACCATGAAACGCAAGCCATCGACCGAGGCAACCGCCGCCTGGATCCGCCTGATGCGGGTGCAGAGCCGCGTGCTCGACTGCGTCGAGCAGGACCTGAAGAAGGCGGGGTTCCCGCCGCTGGCCTGGTATGACGCGCTGCTCGAACTGTCCCGCGCGCCCTCCGGCGAGTTGCGGCCGGTGGAACTCGAACGGCAGATGCTGATCCCGCAATACTCCACCTCGCGCCTGATCGACCGCCTAGTCGATGAGGGCCTTGCCTCGCGGCGCGAATGCAAGATCGACAAGCGCGGACAGTTCGTCGAGATCACGGAAGCCGGCCGCGAGTTGCAGAAGCGGATGTGGAGTGCCTATTCCGCTGCGATCGAGAAATATGTCGGCTCGAAGCTGTCCGATGCCGATGCCGTCAAGCTCAGCGGCCTGCTCGACCGGCTGGGCTGCTCGTGCGGCGAGATGAAGCTTCCGCCCGTCGCCAACGTCAACGAAAGCACGCCGCCGCGATGATCGCGCGGCAAACCAGCACGTCCGCGCGCCCGTCGGTTCGCGGACCATCCCTGTCACCCGCGCATTCGGTCGAAGCGCTTTTGATTAGAGTTTGATATGGCGCGAGACCAGATCGATATGACGCCGTTGCAATCGCGCGACGAGCTCGTTGCGTGGTTCGAGGAAGGCTGCAAGGACCCGTCCGAATTCCGCATGGGCACCGAGCACGAGAAGACGCCTTTCACGCTTGAGGGGCACCGCCCGGTGCCTTACGAAGGCGCACGCGGCATCGGCGCGCTGCTCGAGGGCATGAAGCTCCTGCTCGGCTGGGAGCCGATCATGGAGAAGGGCAACATCATCGGCCTCTACGACGTCACCGGCGGCGGCGCGATCTCGCTCGAGCCGGGCGGACAGTTCGAGCTTTCCGGTGCGCCGGTCGAAAACGTGCACCAGACCCAGAGCGAGCTGATGGCGCATCTGGCGCAGGTGCGCGAGATCGCAGCGCCGCTCGGCATCGGCTTCCTCGGGCTCGGCATGACGCCGTCCTGGTCGCGCACCGACATCCCGGTGATGCCCAAGGGCCGCTACAAGATCATGACCAACTACATGCCGAAGGTCGGCCAGTACGGCCTCGACATGATGTACCGGACCTGTACGGTGCAGACCAATCTCGACTTCTCCTCCGAAGCCGACATGGTCAAGAAGCTGCGTGTGTCGCTCGCGCTCCAGCCGGTCGCAACCGCGCTGTTCGCAAATTCGCCGTTCACCGAAGGCAAGCCGAACGGATTCCTCTCCTTCCGCTCCGAGATCTGGCGCGACACGGACAATGCGCGCGCGGGCATGATGCCCTGGGCGTTCGAGGACGGCATGGGCTTCGAGCGCTATGTCGACTACGCGCTCGACGTGCCCATGTATTTCGTCAAGCGCGGCGAAGACTACATCGACGTCTCGGGCTCCTCGTTCCGCGCCTTCTTCGACGGCCGCAACAACAATCTTCCCGGCGAGCGGCCGACATTGTCGGACTGGGCCAACCATCTCTCGACGATCTTCCCGGAAGTGCGGCTGAAGCGCTATCTCGAGATGCGCGGCTCCGACGGCGGACCGTGGGGCCGTCTGCCGGCGCTGCCGGCGTTCTGGGTCGGGCTGCTCTATGACGATGTGTCGCTCGATGCCGCCTGGGACATGGTGAAGCACTGGAGCGCGCATGAGCGCCAGGCCCTGCGCGACGACGTGCCGCGCTTCGGCTTCAAGGCGCGGATCAAGGACCGCTATCTGTTCGAGATCGCCAAGGAATGCCTCGTTCTGGCACATGCCGGCCTGCGCCGGCGCGG
Source organism: Bradyrhizobium sp. YCK136 (assembly GCF_044570075.1). Taxonomy (NCBI): domain Bacteria; kingdom Pseudomonadati; phylum Pseudomonadota; class Alphaproteobacteria; order Hyphomicrobiales; family Nitrobacteraceae; genus Bradyrhizobium; species Bradyrhizobium sp. YCK136. The sequence goes on along the minus strand of NZ_CP172424.1, from coordinate 9,205,079 downwards.
CCGGATCGACCAGCTCGGCCGCGACGAAACGCGGCATTTGGAGCCGCTCGACCGCATTATCGATTCCGGCCGCACGCCGGCCGAGGAAATGCTCGAGAAGTTCAACGGCCCCTGGAAGGGCTCCGTGGAACCGGCCTACGCGGAGTACGCGTTCTAGACCAACAGGCCAACGACCGGGACTTAAGCCGTTCATCGCCCATACAGGTTTGCGGCGATCAAATGACCGGCTGAAAAAACCTGAGCGTCGTCAATAACTCGAAAGCTGTTCTGATGGGGAAGGGCCGCCTGTCCGTCATGGCAAGGGTCTTGGCAAGCGTCGTGGCATGCGCCGCGCTGCTCTCGCTCGTGCTTGCGAGCTGGCCTGCGCGCGCCCAGACGGCATTCGACCGGCCCGGCGGTGACTATTTCAGCACGCCGGTCACATCTGGCGACCCCGAGGATTGCGCGCTGCTGTGCGAGCGCGACCGCCGTTGCCGCTCGTGGAGCTTCAGCTATCCCGACATCGACGGCGCCGCGGCGGTGTGCTGGCTCAAGAACACGGTGCCGCCGCGCGTGCCGGGCAATTGCTGCATCTCCGGTGTGCGCGGCGCCGGCGTGATCGAGCCGCGCGTCGAAGGCGTGGAGACCTCGATCGACCGCCCCGGTGGCGACCTGCGCAATTTTGAACTCAAGGACGGCGAAGGCGAGGAGGCGTGCAAGGCCGCCTGCACCGCCGACAACAAATGCCGCGCCTTCACCTATGCCCGCCCCGGCTACACCGGCCGCGAGGCACGCTGCTTCCTGAAAAAGGAGATCAAGCCGCCGCGCCGCAAGGCGGGGTTCACGTCGGGCGTGGTGCGGTAGGATTTAGCTAACGTCGAATACACGGTCGTCATGCCCGGGCTTGTCCCGGGCATCCACGTCGTTTCTCCATCGCGGCTGCGCGTGGATGGCCGGGTCAAGCCCGGCCATGACGTGGCGAGGCATCTCACTCCGCCGCAATGACCGTGAGCTCCGGCCACAGCGCCTTCCATCGCGCGGCCTTCGCCGCGTAATTGGCAATGGAAAAATTCTGTGCCCGATTGGGCCGCACGATCAATCGCGCGACGTCGTCGAACCCGTGCGGCGCATAGACGTCGAAGCTCCCGCCCGCGGGTTGGATACCGAGCTGGGTATTCTCCGTCAGGAAGCGGTCGATGCCGTCGGTTGAACGCGTCAACGGCGGATAGGGCAGGCCGTGCTTGTCGGGGTACCACAGATGCACGCGCGCCTGATTGCGGATCTCGACCTTGACGCCGAGATGCGCCAGCCGTGCCTGCAGCTTGCGGATCACCGCGTCTTCCGCCTCCCACGACGTATCGGGATCGAAATAGAACACGTCGTAGTCGGCGATGCCGTGATCGACGGCGCGGCCCGTGAGCACGTTCCACACCGTCTGCACCAGGCAACCTGCGACCAGCCACGCATCCGGAAGGGCGAGCCGCGCGAGTTCGTCGATGATCGTAACGTTGACGGGATTTCTCAGCGCGAGCGCGAGGAATTCGTCGCGGTTCATCGTGAGGTGAGGAGACTTCCGGTCAATGCACGGCGGTGAAGAACCGCGCGAGGCGGAAACCGGACAGCCAGGTCCACACTGGCTGGCCGCGCATGCCGAGGTCCCAGGAGCCGAGCACGGCATCCGCGCGTCCGACCAGATTGTCGATCGGCAGCAGACCGACGCCGCCGGAGCGCAAGGGAACGCGGCTGTCGGCGGAGTTGTCGCGGTTATCGCCGAGCACGAAGAGATGTCCGGCCGGCACCGTCGCCTCCGGCGTGTTGTCGAGCGGGCCATTGTCGCGCATCTTGAAGATCAGGTGCGAGACGCCGTTCGGCAGCGTCTCGACATAGCGGTAGGCAGGCTCGCTGCCGCCATTGTCGTCCTCGGCGGCGCCGATGCCGTCGGGCTTGAGCTCGGCGGGCCGGTCGTTGATGAAGAGCTGGCCCTGCCGCATCTGGATGCGGTCGCCGGGAAGACCCACCACGCGCTTGACCCAGGCCTGCGAGCGATCGCCGGGCCAGCGGAACACCACGACGTCGCCCTGCTTCGGCGTCTCCGCGAACACGCGGCCGCTCTCGGGCAGGTTGATCTGGATCGGCAGCGACGAGGTGCCGTAGCCGTAGGGGAATTTCGAGGCGAGCAGGGCGTCGCCGATCAGCAGCGTCGGCTCCATCGAGCCCGACGGCACGTAAAACGGCTCAGCGAGCGCGCCCTTAGCGATGAACACCGCGGCGACGATGCCGGCGAGTTGCACCAGTTGCCCGCCCCAGCCGCTGCTCTTCCGCTTGGTGGTGGTCGCAGTCATCTTCTCAACACTCATGCGCCTGTTCCACCCACCGTAATGCGTTCCATCAGAAGCGACGGCTGGCCGACGCCAACCGGCACGCCCTGGCCGTTCTTGCCGCAGGTGCCGATGCCGGTATCGAGCGCGAGATCGTTGCCGATCATGCGGATGCGATGCAAATCGGTCGGCCCGTTGCCGATCAACATGGCGCCCTTCAGCGGGGCGCCGATCTTGCCGTTCTCGATCTTGTAGGCCTCGGTGCACTGGAACACGTATTTGCCCGAGGTGATGTCGACCTGGCCGCCGCCGAAATTCGCGGCGAAGACGCCGTTCTTCACCGACGCCAGGATCTCGGCCGGATCGCGATCGCCCGCGAGCATGTAGGTGTTGGTCATGCGCGGCATCGGCACATGGGCATAGCCCTGGCGGCGGCCGTTGCCGGTCGGCTTCATGTTCATCAGCCGCGCGTTCTGGCGATCCTGCATGTAGCCGACCAGGATGCCGTCCTCGATCAGCACGGTGCGATTGGTCGGCGTGCCCTCGTCGTCGATCGAGAGCGAGCCGCGGCGCGAGGCAATAGTGCCGTCGTCGACCACGGTGACGCCCTTGGCCGCGGCCTGCTGGCCCATCAGGCCGGCAAAGGCCGAGGTCCTCTTGCGGTTGAAGTCGCCTTCGAGCCCGTGGCCGACCGCTTCATGCAGCATCACGCCGGGCCAGCCTGCGCCAAGCACGACGTCCATCTCGCCGGCAGGGGCGGGAATGGACTCCAGGTTGACCAGCGCCTCGCGCAGCGCGCCGTCGGCGGCGTCGCGCCAGTTCTTGCTCTCGATGAATTCGGCATAGCCGGCGCGGCCGCCATAGCCCTTGCTGCCGCTCTCCTGGCGGTCGCCCTGGCCGGCGACGACGGAGATGTTGACGCGCACCAGCGGGCGGATGTCGCGATAGCTCTCGCCGTCGGGCCGAAGGATCTCGACCACCTGCCAGGTCGCGCCCAGGCTGACGCTGACCTGCCGCACCCGCGGATCCTTGTCGCGCAGATAGGCGTCGATCTCGGCGAGCAGCTTGACTTTGGTCTCGAAGCCCGGCGCATCGAGCGGGTTGTCGTCGCCATAGAGGCGCACATTGGTATGCGGGGGAGGAGCCGAAAAGCTGCCGGAGTAGCCGCCGCGCACGGCCGCAACCGCGTCGGCGGCGCGAATCAGCGCCGGCAGCGACACGTCGGAGGAATGGGCGTAGCCGACCGCGTCGTCCTTGACGGCGCGCAGGCCAAAACCCTGGGAGGTGTCGTAGGTCGCCTGCTTCAGCCGCCCATTGTCGAACATCAGCGCTTCGGTCTGGCTGTACTCCAGGAACAGCTCGCCGTCGTCGGCGCCGGCAAGCCCGCGCGCGACCTCGTGGCGAACCTGGTCGCGGTCGAGATTGGCGCGGTCGAGCAGGGAGGTTGTGGCGGGATTGGTCATGTGTCCGTCCATTATCTGGAGATGTGGGGCAAGATAATGGTTTCAGACCAGTTCCGCGAGGGCGCGAAGCCTCACATTACGGAAACAATAGGTCCAGCTGCCTACGGCAGCTTGTCGTACCCCTCACCCAGTCCGTTCAGGCTGAGCGGGAAGCCGATGCCTTCTTCCGGCGTCTCGAAGATGATGAAGGTCGCGGTCTTGGCGGTGCGGAGCTGGCCGAGCAGCTTGTCGTCCATGACGACCTCGGCGACGCAGCCATTGGGCAGGCAGCGCACGAAGCCGGCGCGGCCGACGTCCTGATTGTCGAGCTTCAGCCCGAGGCCGGAGGGCAGCAGGACGCCGAGGGGGGCGACCACGCGCATCAGGCGGCTCTTCTGGTCGGCGGTCTTGAGCACGATCACGGTCAGGCCGGCATTGGAGCGGTCTTCGGCCACGACGCTCTGGATCAGGGCGCATTGCTCGGCCTGGGCGCCCGGCGGGGTGTCGCAGCGGATCTGCCAGTCGCCATGGACGGAGCGCACCGCGCCCTGCGCATGGGCGAGGCTGGGTAAAGCAAGGAGAAGGGCGGCGGCCAGAAGGCCGATCAGCGCGTTGAGGCTGCTATCCGGCCTTGCCATGCATCTCGAAAGCCCCATCGGGGTCGGTCCCTCTGCTCGCTTGGGTCGCTTGCGCGGGTGGACTGATACGGAAATGACGGCGTCTTGAAGGCAATTCCCAAGCAAATTCCGCGCCGCCGAGGCCGCCGCCGCCGGCACGAATCAGGTTCCTGTGCGGCCGTTCGCCCTGTGCCTACAACGGGCAATTCCGCTGTCAAGCCGCAGCATCCCGGGAAACGGTATTTTTGTCTGATGTTACTAGGAAATATCTTGCGGGTGATCGCTGGCAGATGGGGTTCAAGACTGCATTGCGATAGATCAAGAATTATGGTTTGAGAAGCTTGATTTCGGCGTTCTAGCGATCTGGCCCCAATTCCTCTTAGAGGTATTCTTGAGTGGCGGTTTGTCAGACGGACGGATCGAATAAGCGTTTCCCGGAAATAGGGGGACGCGCCTGGGGTGATTTCGTAAGGGGAGCGCGAACGGCATGAGGATGTCGAAGGGCCGGGTAGGCCGGCATTTGCTGGGATTGGCCGTAGCTGGTCTGACACTGGCGACGGGCAGCGTGGCATTTGCCGAGCTTGGGCAGCCGGCGCCATGGGAGTGGACGCTCCAGCAGTCCGGCTCGCCGGTGATGGACAACATCGTCTGGTTCCACAACTTCCTGTTCGTGCTCATCGCGCTGATTACGCTGTTCGTTCTGGCGCTGCTGGTGGTCGTGGTCATCAAGTTCAACGCGAGGGCCAATCCGGTGCCGTCGCGGACCACCCACAACACGCTGATCGAGGTGGCCTGGACGCTGGTTCCGGTGCTGATCCTGGTCGGCATCTCGGTGCCGTCGTTCCGCCTGCTGTTCCTGGAGCTCGACGTGCCGAAGGCGGACCTGACCATCAAGGCGACCGGCAAGCAGTGGTACTGGTCCTACGCCTATCCCGACAACGGCAAGTTCGAGTTCGACTCGCTGATGGCCCAGGACAAGCAGCCCCGCCTGCTCGGCGTCGACAACGAGATGGTGGTGCCGGTCAACAAGGTGATTCGTGTTCAGGTGACCGGTGCGGACGTCATCCACGCCTTCGCGCTGCCGGCGTTCGGCGTGAAGATCGACGCCATTCCGGGGCGACTGAACGAAACCTGGTTCAAGGCCGCCAAGACCGGCATGTTCTACGGCCAATGCTCGGAGCTCTGCGGCAAGGATCACGCCTTCATGCCGATCGCGATTCGCGTCGTGGAAGACAAGGAATTCGCCTCCTGGGTCGAAACGGCGAAGAAGAAGTTTGCGAGCGGTGGCACCGGCACCTACGCCTCCGCGGCCGGCCCGACGCAGTAGGCGTCGGGTAAAGGCTCGAGGGGACTGAAAGCGACATAAAGGGCGGGGCCTCCAAAGGTCCGATTGGGACGCAAGGCAGGATTTGAAAATGGCAACCAGCGCAGCGGCACACGGCGATCACGCGCAAGACCACGGACATGACGAGCACGCCCATCCGACCGGATGGCGACGCTACGTCTATTCGACCAACCACAAGGACATCGGCACGATGTACCTGATCTTCGCGGTCATCGCCGGCGTCATCGGTGCCGCGATGTCGATCGCGATCCGTGCCGAGCTGATGTATCCGGGCGTGCAGATCTTCCACGAGACGCACACCTACAACGTCTTCGTGACCTCCCACGGCCTGATCATGATCTTCTTCATGGTCATGCCGGCGATGATCGGCGGCTTCGGCAACTGGTTCGTGCCGCTGATGATCGGCGCGCCCGACATGGCGTTCCCGCGCATGAACAACATCTCGTTCTGGCTGCTGCCGGCCTCGTTCGGGTTGCTGCTGATGTCGACCTTCGTCGAGGGTGAGCCGGGCGCCAACGGCGTCGGCGCCGGCTGGACCATGTATGTGCCGCTGTCGAGCTCGGGTCATCCCGGCCCGGCCGTCGACTTCGCGATCCTGTCGCTCCATCTGGCGGGCGCCTCGTCGATCCTCGGCGCCATCAACTTCATCACCACGATCTTCAACATGCGCGCGCCGGGCATGACCCTGCACAAGATGCCGCTGTTCGTGTGGTCGATCCTGGTGACGGTGTTCCTGCTGCTGTTGTCGCTGCCGGTGCTTGCCGGTGCGATCACCATGCTGCTCACCGACCGCAATTTCGGCACGACCTTCTTCGCGCCCGACGGCGGCGGCGACCCCGTGCTGTTCCAGCACCTGTTCTGGTTCTTCGGCCATCCCGAGGTGTACATCCTGATCCTGCCCGGCTTCGGCATGATCAGCCAGATCGTCTCCACCTTCTCGCGCAAGCCCGTGTTCGGCTATCTCGGCATGGCCTACGCCATGGTCGCGATCGGCGGCATCGGCTTCGTGGTGTGGGCGCACCACATGTACACGGTCGGCATGTCGTCGGCGACGCAGGCCTATTTCGTCGCGGCGACGATGGTGATCGCGGTTCCGACCGGCGTGAAGATCTTCTCGTGGATCGCCACGATGTGGGGCGGCTCGATCGAATTCCGCGCGCCGATGATCTGGGCCGTGGGCTTCATCTTCCTGTTCACGGTCGGTGGCGTCACCGGCGTCGTGCTGGCGAATGCCGGCGTCGACCGCGTGCTCCAGGAGACCTACTACGTCGTCGCGCACTTCCACTACGTGCTGTCGCTCGGTGCGGTGTTCGCGATCTTCGCCGGCTGGTACTACTGGTTCCCGAAGATGACGGGCTACATGTACAATGAGACGCTGGCGAAGGCGCACTTCTGGGTCACCTTCATCGGCGTGAATCTGGTGTTCTTCCCGCAGCACTTCCTCGGCCTGTCGGGCATGCCGCGCCGCTACGTCGACTATCCCGACGCCTTCGCCGGCTGGAACCTGGTCTCGTCGGTCGGCTCCTACATTTCCGGCTTCGGCGTCCTGATCTTCCTCTATTGCGTGATCGATGCCTTTGCGAAAAAGGTGCCGGCTGGCGACAATCCGTGGGGTGCCGGCGCGACCACGCTGGAGTGGACGCTGCCCTCGCCGCCGCCCTTCCATCAGTTCGAAGTGCTGCCCCGCGTGCAGTAAGCGAACACCCGCGGCGCCCATGACGGGCGCCGCGGCTCCATAACGAAGCGAGTTGATTTAGTGTCCGTCCTCGACCACAACGCCGTCGACATCAATCCCCGCATCTCCGAAGCGGAGGTGCGCGACTATCTTGCGCTGCTCAAGCCGCGGGTGATGTCGCTGGTGATCTTCACCGCGCTGGTCGGAATGGCGATGGCGCCCGGGCATTTCCACCCGGTGCTGGCGATCACCTCGCTGCTCTGCATCGCCGTCGGCGCCGGCGCCTCCGGGGCGCTCAACATGGCGCTCGAAGGCGATATCGACGCCAAGATGTCGCGCACGGCGAACCGGCCGATTCCGCGTGGCCGCATCACCCGTCCCGAGGCGATGACGTTCGGCATGACGCTCGCCTTCTTCTCGGTGATGACGCTCGGCATCCTCGTCAACTGGATCGCGGGCGCGCTGCTCGCCTTCACCATCTTCTTCTACGTCGTGATCTACACGATGTGGCTGAAGCGCTGGACCGCGCAGAACATCGTGATCGGCGGCGCCGCCGGTGCGTTGCCGCCGGTGGTGGCCTGGGCCGCGGTAACAGGCACGGTCGACGTCGAGCCGCTGCTTCTCTTCGCCATCATCTTCTTCTGGACCCCGCCGCATTTCTGGGCGCTGGCGCTGTTCCGCTCGGACGATTACGCGCGCGCCGGCATTCCGATGCTGCCCAACGTCGCCGGTCCCGATGCGACCCGCCTCCAGATCCTGCTCTACACGATCGTGCTGATCGCGGTGGCCGCCGCGCCCTGGGCGCTCGGCTATTTCGACGCCGTCTACGGTGTCGTCTCGCTGATCCTCGGCGCCGGCATGCTGGTGCTCGCGATCAACGTCTATATGCGCCGCGAGCGCAGCCAGTCGTTGCGCGCCACGCGAAAACTGTTTGCCTTCTCCATCCTTTACCTGTTCGCGCTGTTTGCGACCCTGCTGGCCGAGGTCGTGTTCCGGGCGCTTGCTCCGATGGCAGGGGGCGCATGATCGCGGTGGCGGACAAACCCGAGCCTGATGGAATCGTCCTCACCGAGGCGCAGAAGAAGAGCCGCCGCCAGCGCTCGATCGCGATCGCGCTCGCGCTCGGCGTGCTCGTGGTGCTGTTCTTCGCCGTCACCATGGTCAAGGGACCGGCAGTTCTAGTCCGGCCGATGTAGGGAAAATGGATCACGAGCCGACCATATCGCGGGATCAGAGCCGGACGGCCAGGAAAGGCGTCGGTAAGGGCCTCGGTCGTGACGTGCTGGTCGCCTCGATCTGCGGCGGCGTGGTGGCGCTGATGGTCGGCGCCTCCTACGCGGCGGTGCCGTTCTACAACTGGTTCTGCCGCGCCACCGGCTTCAACGGCACGACCCAGGTCGCGACCGCCGCGCCGGCAACCGGTCCGATCGCGCGGAAGATCGCGGTGCGCTTCGATTCCAACGTCGCGCCCGGTCTGCCCTGGAAGTTCGAGCCGGAGCAGAGCGAGATCGAGGTCAATATCGGCCAGGTCACGACCGTCTTCTACACCGTGACCAACCAGGCCGCGCGCACCACTGCCGGCCAGGCCGCCTACAACGTCGCGCCGCTGACGGTCGGGTCCTACTTCCAGAAGATCAACTGCTTCTGCTTCACCGAGCAGACCATGGCGCCCGGTGAGAAGCGCGAGATGCCGGTCGTGTTCTACGTCGATCCGTCGATCGCCGACGACCACGAGAACGACGGGCTCAGCACGATCACGCTGTCCTACACGTTCTACCCGGTGAAGGATCCGGTGGTGAAGCCGCTGGCATCGGGCGAAGGCGACAAACGCAAGGGAAATCTCTGATCTCCGGGCGCGTTCAGGGGATCGGAAATAAGGGGATAAGTGCCGGACAGGCACGGGATTGAGGAGAGAGACCGCAAATGGCTACCGCGCAAGGCAAGCATCACGACTATCACTTGGTCGATCCCTCTCCCTGGCCGGCGGTCGGTTCGCTCTCGGCCTTCATCATGGCGGTCGGCGCGATCGCCTGGATGCACCACATGTTCTCGGCCGCGCCGATCGTGTTCGGCGTCGGCACCGTCGGCGTGCTCTACACCATGGCGAGCTGGTGGGGCGACGTGATCAAGGAAGCCCAGTACAAGGGCGACCATACCCGCGTCGTGCAGCTCCATCACCGCTACGGCATGATTCTGTTCATCGCCTCCGAGGTGATGTTCTTCGTCGCCTGGTTCTGGGCCTATTTCAACGCGGCGCTGTTTCCGGCCGACGCTGTCCACGCCACCCGCGATGCCGTGTTCGGCTGCGGCCTCGGCACCGCGGCCGGCGCCTGCGCGGTCCCCGGCACCTGGCCGCCCCACGGCATCGAGACCTTCGATCCCTGGCATCTGCCGCTCCTGAACACGCTGATCCTGCTCACCTCGGGCACCACGGTGACCTGGGCGCACCATGCGCTGCTCGAGAACGATCGCCAGGGTCTGAAATACGGCCTGATCCTCACCGTCGTGCTCGGCGCGCTCTTCACCTGCGTGCAGGCCTATGAGTACAGCCATGCGGCGTTCTCGTTCGCCGGCAACGTCTATGGCGCGACCTTCTTCATGGCGACCGGTTTCCACGGCTTCCACGTGCTGGTCGGCACCATCTTCCTGCTGGTCTGCCTGTTCCGTGCCTATGCCGGCCACTTCACGCCGAAGCAGCATCTCGGCTTCGAGTTCGCCGCCTGGTACTGGCACTTCGTCGACGTGGTCTGGCTGTTCCTGTTCCTCTGCATCTATGTGTGGGGACACGGCGCCGAGACCATGGCCCACGGCGCGCACTGAGCAGCTTTGGATCGATCAGAAAGGGCGGCCGCAGGGCCGCCCTTTCGCTTTTGCGCCGCCGGAAGTTTCGGTGGAAACTGTGATAGAGTCCGCCATCATGAATGACACCGCCGGTCCACCCAAGTCCGAAACCACCGTCCTGCAAAGCGCGATGCGCGGGCTGGCCTGCAAATGTCCGCGCTGCGGCCAGGGCAAGCTCTATGCGGGCTTCCTGACGCTCGCACCCTCCTGCGACCGCTGCGGCCTCGACTATGCCTTCATCGACACCGGCGATGGCCCGGCGATCTTCATCATCATGCTCGCCGGTGGGATCGTCGTTGCGTGCGCGCTGATCGTCGAGGTCAAGTACCAGCCGCCGTACTGGCTGCATGCCGTGCTGTGGCTGCCGCTGATCCTCGCCACCACGCTCTTGCCACTGCGCGCGATGAAGTCGCTGCTGATCGCGCTGCAATTCCACCACAAGGCAGCGCCGGGCCGGCTGGTCGACCGCGCGAAATGAACGCGACTGCGCGCAAGCCTCGCGTGGCCGGCTTTGCGCTGTTCACGCTTCTCCTGACGGCCGCCTTCGTTGCCCTCGGCGTCTGGCAATTGCAGCGCCGGACCGCCAAGCACGAGCTGATCGCAGCACTCACCGAGCGTCTGGCGGCGGCACCCACTGCGCTGCCGCCGCCCGCACAATGGACTGCGCTCAATCCCGCGCGCGATGAATTCCGCCGTGTCAGCTTCACTGCGACCTACGCCGCCTCGCCCGATGCGATGGTCTATTCGTCCGGCTCGGCCGTACGCAAGGACGCCTCCGGTCCCGGCACCTGGGCCTTCCTGCCGGCGCGGCTTCCGAGCGGCGAGATGGTCGTGATCGATGCCGGCTTCGTCGAGAACACGATGCAGGATCGCAGCGTCGAGGATCGCGCGGTGAAGAAGCTCGTGACCGGGCAGCCGGTCGCGCTCACCGGCTATCTGCGCTTTCCCGAACCGCCGGGCTGGCTGACGCCGGCGGAGAGCCGCGACAAGCGGCTCTGGTTCGTGCGCGATCATGTGGCGATCGCGAGCGCGCTCGGCTGGGGCACGGTTGCGCCGTTCTACATCGATCTGGAGCAGCCCGCGCCCGCGAATGGCATCCCGCGTCCGGGTCCGCTCGACGTGCATCTGAAGGACGATCACCTGCAATACGCCGTCACCTGGTTCGCGCTTGCAGGCGCGGTGCTGATCGCGTTCGGCGTCTGGGTGAGGGGACGTCGCTCGAGCTGAATCTTCCGTAGGTTCCCGGGAGGAACCCGGTATCACCCGGGGTTTACCATTCAGCGCGTATTCACGAGTGTGGTCCTAAGCCGCATGCAAAATTTCGCGGCAGACAGGATTACGGCGTGAGCGATTTCGATCAGATGGGAATTGTCGTCGATTGGGTGGATGCCTGCCGGAAGGGCGACCTCGCGACGCTGCTCGACCTCTATGCGGACGACGCGCAGATCGAATGCACGTGCAACGGCACGCAGCGTTATCGCGGCCGAGACGAGCTCGAAACCTACTGGGGGCCGCGGCTCAGCGCATTCTCGTCGGCCGGCTTCGGTCTCGAGGAGATCCATCCCGTGCCTGATGGCGTCGATCTCGAATATTCCGTCGCAGGCGCGCTGCGCATTCACGCCTCGTTTCGCTTCAGTGCGGAAGGCAAAATCGACAGCACGCTGTGCGCGCCGGCGCGACAGAACGCGCATCACGGCTGCCCGTGCTAGCTTTGCGCCGGCTCGTCGCGCGTCCCCTGCACGGGCAGACGGCAGCGCACATAGGTTCGTTCATCCGCGCGCAGCAATGACAGCGATCCGCTGAGCGCGCGCACGCGCTCGTGCATGCCGGTCAGACCCCGGCCGAACACGTTGCCCTCGAGAAATCCCCCGCCGTCGTCGGAGATCTCGATGGCGAGCGCGTCGCCTGATATGGCCGCCTGCACATGGGCATTGCGTGCTGCGGCATGGCGCAGCACGTTGGTCAGCGCCTCCTGGATCACGCGATAGACGGTCTGGGCCAGCGGCCCGTCGAGCCCGTTGAGACCAGGATCGACCGTGGCGGTCAGGCCGATATGCGGGGCCTGCTTGCGAAAGTTCCGGAGCAGCGTCTGCACGCTGGTTTCCAGCCCCAATTCCTCGATATAGAGCGGCCGCAGCCGGTCGAGAATGCGGCGGTTGGTCTGCTGGAGCGCTTCGACCGATTGCAGCACCTCCTGCGCCGTATTGCCGAGATGTCCCACCGGCGGCGAAGCCTCGATCAGGGCGATCGTGCCGGCGCGGATGCTGAACAGCAGCGGGCCGAGCTCGTCGTGCAGCTCGCGGGCGAGATCGCGCCGCTCGCCGTCCTGGAGCGACACCAGGCGGTGCAGCAGGTCGCGATTGTCCTGGCTTAGTCGCGCGAGCGTCGCCGCCAGCGCATTGGCCTCCTCGCAGCTCTGCCGGATCTCCGGCGGCCCTGCCACCGGGATCGGCGTCGCATAATCGCCGCGCCGTATTCGCGTGAGGCCTGCGCCCAGATTTTGCAGGGGGCGCAGTGCCGATTCCGCGAACAGATAGGCGATCGTTCCGGTCAGCACCGTCAGCACGGCGATGAGGCTCGTCAGCGCCAGAAAACCGATCCATTTCTCGAACAGGTCGGCCGACAGGTCGGGCAGGAACACGAGATCGCCGACCCGCTTGCCGTCGATGATCAGTGGGGACGCCGCGTCCATGTCCGGGATGATGAGCAGGTCGATGAACCATTGCGGCACGCTATGCGGCTTGCGCGGACCGGCCGTTGGCGAGGGCTCGGGACCCGCTTCGACAGGACGGAATTGGATATCGGAGGAGGTGCCCAAAGAATGGACAAAGGCGTCGAGCGTCTGCCGCGGATTGTCCGAGGCGCGCAGGGTGTTGTTGAGCGCCGCGGCGACCGCTCGGGCCGAATGTCGCCCCAATTCGTTCTCGTCGGCCAGCTGGCCGGTCGCAAAGCTCTGGAGCAGCACGCCGCCCATGACCAGCGCGGCGAGGAAGCTCACGCCGAGCGGAAGAAACAGTTGGGTTCTGAACGACAGGTGTTGCCACATTAGTTCAATTCTAACGCGTCCCGGCGGATTTCTCTCTTTCCATTTGTTCCCGCCGGTCTATGAGTTGAAAAACCAGAGAGCGCGCGATGCAAGATACCGCCAAGCCGGCGACCAGGGTCCTGATCGTCGACGACCATCCTGTGGTGCTGTCGGGTTGCCGAACCCTGTTCGCATCCGACCATTCGATCCGCATCGACGAGGCGACGGACGCCAAATCCGGCCATCGCGCCTATATCAGCAAGCGGCCCGACGTCACGGTGATCGACATCAGCCTGCCGGATGTCTCCGGGTTCGAGCTGATGCGGCGGATCCGCAAGGACGATCCTGATGCCAAGATCATTATGTTCAGCATGAACGACGATCCGGCCTTCGTGGTGCGGGCGGTCGAGCTGGGGGCGCAGGGCTATGTCTCCAAGGGCGATGATCCCCGGATCCTGCTGAAAGCGGTGCGCAAGGTGGTCGCGGGCGACAATTTCATCTCGCCGCAGCTGGCGGAGGCCGTGACGTTCTCCGGTGCCGCGATCAAGGCCAATCCGGCCTCGCAGATGACGCCGCGGGAGCTCGAGATCCTCCGCCTGCTCGGGCGCGGCGACAAGATCGTCGAGGTCGCCGAGGCGCTTGGGATCTCCTACAAGACGGTCGCCAACACCACCTCCCTGCTCAAGCAGAAGTTGGGGGCCAAGAACCATTCCGACCTGATCCGGATTGCGGTGGAAATCGGCATGAACTGACGTCCCGCCAGCGACCGAACCGGCTGCTCCAGGATGCAGCGGTTCGGCCGACGGATCGGCGACTCCGCCGGCCGGGCAATGCGTGGCCGACGGCGGACGCTATCCGCCGACACAATGGACTGCGGCTGCGTTCGTTCCTGCCGCGATCAAGGGTTCAGGAAGAAATGGCAAAGCCGGCCTTGTGGCCAGTATGCGGACGGGTATGCGGCGTTCATACGCGTCGGGAAAAACAGGAACATTTGTCGTCGCGCCCGGTTTTCGCCCTTGACGGTCTGAGGACAGGCGACGAAAGCTTGCGCGAGCAGTTTTAGCGGGCAGGCGCCCCGGACGAGCCAAACCGGTCTGCACATATCAACGACAGACCTTCCAAGAGAGGGCTGCGGCATTGCCGCAGCCCTTTTCGTTGCAAAGGGTGCGGGCGGGAAGCGGTTTCCCGATGCCGCAAAACACTTTATGGTGGCCCAAAGCCTCTGGCTGTTAATCAGGAATATCGTGAAATCAAAGGCTTACGGATCAAGCTTCGGCTTGGCCGGCCTTTGGAGGGCAGTTTGACTCGTTATATCTCGACCCGGGGCGAGGCCCCCGAACTCGGCTTCTGCGACGTGATGCTGACCGGGCTTGCCCGCGACGGTGGCCTGTATGTGCCGGCGACATGGCCGCAGCTCTCGGCTGACACGATCGCCGGCTTCTTCGGCCGCCCGTATTGGGAGGTCGCCGTCGACGTGATCCGTCCCTTCGCCGGAGGCGAGATCACGGACGCCGAGCTCGGCCGGATGGCGAACGAGGCCTACGCCACCTTCCGCCATCCCGCGGTGGTGCCGCTGCGCCAGATGTCGCCGCACCAGTTCGTGCTGGAGCTGTTCCACGGCCCGACGCTCGCCTTCAAGGACGTGGCGATGCAGCTCATCTCGCGGCTGATGGACCATGTGCTCGCCAAGCGCGGCCAGCGCACCACCATCGTGGTCGCAACCTCCGGTGATACCGGCGGCGCTGCGGTCGAAGCCTTCGCGGGGCTGGAGAACGTCGATCTCATCGTACTGTTCCCGCACGGCCGCATCTCCGAGGTGCAGCGGCGGATGATGACGACGACGGGCGCGGCCAACGTGCATGCGCTCGCCATCGAAGGCACGTTCGACGACTGCCAGGCCCTCGTGAAGGGAATGTTCAACAACCATCGCTTCCGCGATGCGACCTCGCTGTCCGGCGTCAATTCCATCAACTGGGCGCGTATCGTTGCCCAGGTGGTCTATTACTTCACCTCCGCCGTTGCCGCCGGCGCGCCGGCGCGCGCGGTGGACTTCGTCGTGCCGACCGGCAATTTCGGCGACATCTTTGCCGGCTACGTCGCCAAGCGCATGGGTTTGCCGGTGCGGACCCTGCGCATCGCCGCCAACGTCAACGACATCCTGGCGCGGACGCTGAAGACCGGCATCTACGAGGTGCGCGAGGTGCACGCCACGGCGTCGCCGTCGATGGACATCCAGATCTCCTCGAACTTCGAGCGGCTGCTGTTCGAAGCCGGCCGGCGCGATGCGGCCGGTGTGCGCCGTCTCATGGATTCGCTGAAGCAGTCCGGGCGCTTCGTGCTGCCCGATGCGACGCTCGCCGCGATCCGCGAGGAGTTCGACGCCGGGCGCGCCGACGAGACCGAAACCGAGGCCGCGATCCGCGCCGCCTGGCGTGAGGCGGGCGAGCTGGTCGATCCCCATACTGCGGTCGCGCTCGCGGTTGCCGATCGCGACACCACCGACACCACGGTGCCCAGCATCGTGCTCTCCACCGCGCATCCGGCCAAATTCCCCGACGCGGTCGAAGCGGCCTGCGGCCAGCGGCCGCAACTGCCGGCCTGGCTCGACGGCCTCATGACCAAATCCGAACACATGAAGGTGATGAAGAACGATCAGGCCGAGGTCGAGCGGTTCGTGCTGTCGGTCAGCCGTGCCGCAAAACAGGGAGTTGCCGGATGAGCGTCGAGATCTCCAAGCTTGCGTCCGGCCTCACCGTCGTCACCGACAAGATGCCCCATCTCGAGACTGCGGCGCTCGGGGTCTGGGCCGGCGTCGGCGGACGCGACGAGAAGCCCAACGAGCACGGCATCTCGCATCTCCTCGAGCACATGGCGTTCAAGGGCACGACCAAGCGCTCCTCGCGCGAGATCGTCGAGGAGATCGAGGCTGTCGGCGGCGACCTCAATGCCGGCACCTCGACCGAGACCACGTCCTATTATGCGCGGGTGCTGAAGGCCGACGTGCCGCTGGCGCTCGACGTGCTCGCCGACATCCTGGCCAATCCCGCCTTCGAGCCCGACGAGCTGGAGCGCGAGAAGAACGTCATCGTGCAGGAGATCGGTGCCGCGCAGGACACGCCCGACGACGTCGTGTTCGAGCATCTCAACGAGCTCTGCTATCCCGACCAGCCGATGGGCCGCTCGCTGCTCGGCACCGCCAAGACGCTGCGCGCCTTCAACCGCGACATGCTGCGCGGCTATCTGTCGACGCATTATCGCGGGCCCGACATGGTGGTGGCGGCCGCCGGCGCGGTCGATCACAGCCAGGTGGTCGCCGAGGCCGAGAAGCGCTTTGCAAGCTTTGAAGGAACGCCGGGCCCGAAGCCGCAGGCCGCCCAGTTCGGCAAGGGCGGCGCTAAGGTCGTGCATCGCGAGCTCGAGCAGGCGCATCTGACGCTGGCGCTGGAAGGTGTGCCGCAGAACGATCTGTCGCTGTTCTCGCTCCAGGTCTTCACCAACATCCTCGGCGGCGGAATGTCGTCGCGGCTGTTCCAGGAGGTGCGCGAGAAGCGCGGCCTCTGCTACTCGATCTACAGCTTCCACGCGCCCTATACCGATACCGGCTTCTTCGGCCTCTACACCGGTACCGATCCGGCCGATGCGCCGGAGATGATGGAAGTCGTGGTCGACGTCATGAATGATTCGGTGGAGACCCTGACCGAGGCCGAGATTGCACGGGCCAAGGCGCAGATGAAGGCGGGCCTCCTGATGGCGCTGGAGAGCTGCTCCTCCCGTGCCGAGCAGCTCGCCCGCCACGTCCTGGCCTATGGCCGGCCGCAGACGGTGCAGGAGCTGGTGGCCCGGATCGACGCCGTCAGCGTCGAATCGACCCGGGACGCGGCGCGTGCACTGCTTTCGCGCAGCCGCCCTGCGGTTGTCGCATTAGGCAGTGGCAGGGGTCTGGACACGGCGGTGTCTTTTGCGGAAGGATTGACCCGGGCACGTGCCAAGGCGCGACTGCATTAGGAGCCGCGCGTGGGCTGATCCGCCCCGGGAAGCATCACCATGGCCCTCTTTCGCCTGCCATCCAGTGGACCCGCCGCCCTCGCGCCGCGCGGCAACGGGCTTTTGCTGCGTGCACCGCAGATGTCGGACTTCCTGCAGTGGGCTCACTTGCGCGAGTCCAGCCGCGATTACCTGACGCCCTGGGAGCCGATCTGGCCGTCCGACGATCTGACGCGCTCCGGCTTTCGCCGCCGCCTGCGCCGCTATTCCGAGGATATCGCCGCGGACCGCTCCTACCCCTTTCTGATCTTCCGTGAGCTCGACGGCGCCATGGTCGGCGGCATAACGCTCGCCAATGTCCGGCGCGGAATCGTCCAGGCCGGCACCATCGGCTATTGGGTCGGTCAGCCCCACGCCCATCGCGGCTACATGACGGCTGCGCTGCGGGTGCTGCTGCCGACGCTGTTCGGCGAACTCAACCTGCACCGGGTCGAGGCCGCCTGCATCCCCACCAATGCACCGTCGATCCGGGTGCTGGAGAAGTGCGGCTTCTCCCGGGAAGGGCTGGCGCGCCGCTATCTCTGCATCAACGGGGTCTGGCAGGACCATTTGCTGTTCGGTCTGCTGCACGAGGATTTCCGCGGCTGAGCCGGTCGGTTCGTACGGCCAAAGTCTCCGGCGTCCTGCCTTTTTTGCTGCCTTGGGTTCGCCGATTTTGGCGATATAACGCGGCGGGAAGGCTGGCGATCGGCCGGATTGTTGTCATGGAGTATGGGCGTTGATGGTGCACGAGCTTCGGTCATCGCGGAATGCGTTGCGGCGGGGGACAGCGGTCGCGCTGGCGTTGTCGGTTGCGTTCGCGTCCGTCTCGCCGGTGGCGGCCCAGTCGTTGAGCGACCGCTTCAAGAGCCTGTTCGGCGGGAAGTCCGACGAGCCGGCCCAGCCCAAGCCGGCGCCTGCGCCCGGACAGCCGGCCGACGACGATGTCGATTGCCCGCAGGTCACGGTGCGCGCCGGCGCCTCTACCTATGCGGTCGGAGCCACCGGCAAGCCGGCCGTCGGCAATGAGGTCCGCTTCCAGGCCACCATCACCAAGATGGCGCGTGAATGCGTCCGCAACGGCGGCGACATCACGGCCCGGATCGGCGTCCAGGGCCGCGTCATCGCCGGTCCCGCCGGCGCGCCTGCTAGCGTCGAGGTTCCGCTGCGCGTCGCGGTGGTGCAGGGCGGCGTCGGCGAGAAGGTAATCGCCTCGAAGGCCTATCGGACCACGGTCGGGATGTCGGAAGGCGGCAGCGTGCCCTTCACCTTCGTCGCCGAAGATCTGTCCTATCCGATCCCGTCGGCCGCGACCGCCGATTCCTACGTCTTCTACGTCGGCTTCGACCCGCAGGCGCTGTCGCCCGAGCCGAAGGCAAAGCCGAAGAAGAAGTAGGGTCTCGATCTCGGCTGGCACCGCAATTTCAGCTGCCATCACCCGCGGAAGCGGGTGATCCAGTATTCCAGAGACGTCAGCGGTCTACGGAAGGGCCGCGGCGTACTGGATGCCCCGCCTTCGCGGGGCATGACATCCAATTTGCGGCCACGGCGCCGACAAACAAAAAAGCCGGCGCTCATCGCGCCGGCTTTTTGATTGATGAGGCGTTCGCGCTCAGTTCAGCTTCTGCCGAACCTCGCTGATGCTCTTGGCGAGCAGGTCGTCGGCGACCTGGCCCTTGACCGACTGCGACAGGATCGTGGAGGCGGCCTGGACGGCGGCTTCCGCGGCTGCGGCACGGACATCGGCCACCGCCTGGGCCTCGGCGAGCGCGATCTTGCTCTCCGCGGTCTTGGTTCTGCGGGCCACGAAGTCTTCCATCTTCGCCTTGGCCTCGGTCGCGATGCGCTCGGCTTCGACCTTGGCGTTGGCGATGATGTCGGCAGCCTCGCGCTCGGCCGTGGCACTGCGCGCCTTGTAGTCGGCGAGCACCTTGGCCGCCTCCTGCTTGAGGCGCGTCGCGTCGTCGAGCTCGGCCTTGATGCGCGCGGCGCGATGGTCGAGCGCGGTCATCGCAGACTTGAAGACCCCGAGATAGCCGAACACGACCATCAGGATCACGAAGGCGATGGCGACCCAGGTTTCAGGATCGAAGAACATCTCGATTAACCTTTCAGGGACGCATCGACCGCGGCATTCACTGACGCGGCATCGGGAACGACGCCGGTGAGCTGCTGCACGATCTGGCCTGCCGCATCGGCCGCGATGCCGCGGACGTTGCTCATGGCGGCTGTGCGGGTCGAGGCGATGGTCTTCTCCGCCCCGGCGAGCTTGGCCGCCAGCTGCTCTTCCAGGGCCTTGCGCTCGGCTTCCGCCTGCGCATTCGCCTTGTCGCGGGATTCATTGCCGATCGCCTGCGCCCGCGAACGCGCCGAAGCGAGTTCGCTTTCATAGGCCTTCAGCGCCGCGTCGGACTGGTCCCTCAGCGTCTGCGCCTCGGCGAGGTCACCCTCGATCTTGTTCTGACGCGCTTCGATCGCCCCGCCAACCTTCGGCAGAGCGAGCTTGGACACGATCACGTAAAGCACGACGAAGAAGATCGCGAGCGACACCAGCTGCGAAGCATAAGTGCTGCTCTCGAACGGCGGAAAGCCACCACCGTGACCGCCTTCGGCCCCGGTGTGGGCGCCCGCCGCTGGACCCTTCGCCCCGCCATGACTCTCAGCCATGGAGTACTCCTGTTGCTGTCATGCGCGCCGCTTCGGTCGAAGCGGCGCGAAGAACGTCGTCCTCAGAGCGGAACGAACAGCAGCAGCAGCGCGATCAGCAGCGAGAAAATGCCGAGCGCTTCGGTCACGGCGAAGCCGAAGATCAGGTTGCCGAACTGGCCCTGAGCGGCCGAGGGGTTGCGAACGGCCGCGGCGAGGTAGTTGCCGAAGATCACGCCCACGCCGACGCCCGCACCGCCCATGCCGATGCATGCGATGCCCGCGCCGATAAGTTTTGCTGCTGCCGGATCCATTTTAGACTCCTTGGAAGAAAGATTGGGTTGCGGGTGGAAATTCCCCGGACCGCTCAGTGTCCCGGATGAATGGCGTCGTTGAGGTAGATGCAGGTCAGGATCGCAAACACATAGGCTTGCAGGAACGCGACCAGAATCTCGAGGGCGTACAGCGCGACCGTGAGCGCCAGCGGCAGCACGCCGCCGACCCAGCCGAGGGCGCCGAGCGAGAAGCCGAGCATGGCGACGAAGCCCGCGAACACCTTCAGCGCGATGTGGCCGGCCAGCATGTTGGCGAAGAGACGGACGCTGTGGGAGACCGGCCGCAGGAAGAACGACAGGATCTCGATGAACATCACCAGCGGCAGGATGTAACCGGGGACGCCGTGGGGCACGAAGATCGAGAAGAATTTCAGGCCGTTCTTGGCAACGCCGTAGATCAGGACCGTGAAGAAGACCAGCAGCGCCAGGGCTGCCGTCACAATCAGATGGCTCGAGATCGTGAAGGTATAGGGAATGATGCCGATCAGGTTCGAGACGCAGATGAACATGAACAGCGAGAAGATCAGCGGGAAGAACTTCATGCCTTCCGAGCCGGCGGTCGAACGGATGGTCGACGCGACGAACTCGTAGGAGATCTCGGCGACCGACTGAAGGCGCCCGGGAACCAGCTGCGCACCGCTGGCAAGCATCAGCAGCGAGATGATCGCCACGGCGATCAGCATGTAGAGCGATGAATTGGTGAAGGCGATCGTCTGATGGCCGATATGGCCGATCGTGAAGAGAGGCTCGATGTTGAACTGGTGGATCGGGTCGATTTTCATCAGCGCGGCATCTCTTGGTCTGCCGGGCAATGCCGGCGGGTCTCGGTCTGCCGGCCGGGCCGGCCCGTACCGGCAAAGCCGGCACGATCATTCCTCTCCTGAGCGGATCGCTTAAGAACCACCGCGCCTGTTTTGACCTGCCCCT
This sequence comes from Bradyrhizobium sp. YCK136, assembly GCF_044570075.1. Taxonomy (NCBI): domain Bacteria; kingdom Pseudomonadati; phylum Pseudomonadota; class Alphaproteobacteria; order Hyphomicrobiales; family Nitrobacteraceae; genus Bradyrhizobium; species Bradyrhizobium sp. YCK136. Next base: position 9,183,906 of record NZ_CP172424.1, on the reverse strand, counting down.
GCCGTTCTCACCACATTCACCACGCCGGCGACGAAGCCCAGCAGCAGGAACACGATAAATCCGAAAGGCGACGTCGACAGCAAGCGGTCGAAACCCCAGCCAATCCCCGCTCCGACGACGACCCCGGCGACCAACTCCGAAGATAACCGGAAACCAAGCGCCATCGCCGAGGCTCTGGCCGCTCTGTCTCCATCGTCACCTGCGGGTTGCTCGGTCTTGACGTGGCGGCCGCGAAGTTCGGACAACCGCTGATCAAGATTTCCGAGCCGTTCGGAAAGCGCAGCTTCCTCGGGCGATCTATCGCGATCTCCATTCTCGCCGTGTCCCGTGCCCTGTGTCATGCAACGAAGACCCGAAACGCCGCGGCTGAATGGAAATTACGCCCGCCACCCTCAAAAGCCGCGCGGACCATACTGATGGCCCATAATCAAGTCAAGCCAAGTCACGATTGCGTCGCTTTCTGTTATGTGTCTGATTTATTTGACGATATCGGCGCACGCGGCAGCGCTGCACACAGCGTGACGCCGCACCGCAGCAGCTCCTCTCATGATCGGTGGATGCGGTCGCCATTTCGCCGTGCTGCCGGGATCAAACGGGCGGCCGTAATCGTTGATTCCGGGCGAGTGTTTTTGGCGGCGGATGGCCTTGGCGGGGTGTAGAATTGCAGATGTGCCACCTGCGCGGCGTGGCGGAGAGTGCGATGAGACCAGCGACGTCGTCCACAACATCATGGCTTTCGGCAGCGGCGCTGGCCGCGGTGATGGCCAGCAGCGGCGGTCTCGTTGCCGCGCAATCCGCGCCCGACGGCGAAAACGGCCGCTACAGCATGACGCCGATCCCCGAGGGCGTGCTGCGGCTCGACACCCGCACCGGCACGGTGTCGACCTGCACCAAGAACGGCGCCGGCTGGGCCTGCTACGCGGTGCCCGACGAGCGTGCCGCGCTCGACGCCGAGATCGGCCGGCTCCAGACCGAAGTCGAGAAGCTGAAGGGACAACTCGCGGCGGGACCGACCGTGTCGGGCAAGATCGACGAGGCGCTGCCGAAATCCGACCCGCTCAAGAAAGCCGATCCGAAGGTCGCCGAGGGCGACCGCAAGATCGAGATCCCGCTGCCGAGCGACCAGGACGTCGATCGTGTGATGTCGTTCCTGGAAAAGGCCTGGCGTCGGCTGATCGACATGGCCAACCGCGTGCAGAAGGACGTGTCGGGGAGGATCTGAGTTTGTCGTCCTGGCGAAAGCCAGGACCCATACGGCGCGGCCTCTCGGTTCATTCTCGATGCGAGTTGCCACCTTTTGCCGTCACGCGCATTCGGGGTAATGGGCCCTGGCTTTCGCCGGGACGGCGTTACGAGAGAACCTCCATGACATCAGCCAGATCCGTAACCCGCTCGGCGCCATCCTCGGTGCAAGCCATCCGCATCGCATCGTCGCTGCTCACCGTGCAGACGCAGGGGCGCGGCTTCACGGACCTGACCCGCGAAGTAGCGGCGTTCATTGCCGAGGCCCGCGCGCGCGAGGGGGCGTTGACGCTGTTCATCCGCCACACCTCGGCGTCGCTGACGATCCAGGAAAACGCCGATCCCTCCGTGCTGGTTGATCTCACCACCGCGCTATCCAGGCTCGCGCCGGAGAACGCCGGCTGGACCCACGACACCGAGGGGCCCGACGACATGCCCGGACACATCAAGACCATGCTGACGCAGACCTCGCTTCAGGTCCCGGTCCTGGACGGCAGGCTCGCGCTTGGCACCTGGCAGGCGATCTATCTGATCGAGCATCGCGCCCGCCCGCACCGGCGCGAGGTAGTGCTTCAATTCATCGGCGCCAATCAGTAGGCAGAAAACAAAACCGGCCGCGGAGACCGCGGCCGGTTGGTGTTGGTTGATCGTTGCTTGCGATCAGGTCGCCTTGATGTCGACGTCCTTGGTCTCGGGCAGGAACAGGAAGCCGATCACGACGGTGATGGACGCGAAGATGACCGGATACCAGAGACCCGCGTAGATATCGCCGGTCGAGGCCACGATGGCGAAGGCGGTCGCGGGGAGCAGGCCGCCGAACCAGCCGTTGCCGATGTGGTAGGGCAGCGACATCGAGGTGTAGCGGATGCGGGTCGGGAACAATTCGACCAGCATCGCGGCGATCGGGCCGTACACCATGGTGACGAAGATCACGAGGATGAACAGCAGTCCGATGGTCGCGGCCACCTGCGGACGGAAGATGTCGAACGGATGCGCCATCTTCACGATGCCGGCGTCGCCGGTCTTCGGGTAGCCGGCGGCCTGCACGGCGGCGAGAACCGCAGGATTGCTGTCCTTGGCGTTCGTGTAGGCAACTTCCTTGCCGTTGACCATCACCTTCACGCCGGAGCCGGCCGCACCCGATGTCGTCGAATACTTGACCGACGACTGGGCGAGGAAGGCGCGTGCGGTGTCGCAAGGCGCGGTGAAGACGCGGGTACCGACCGGGTTGAACAGGTCGCCGCAACCCGCGGGATCGGCCACCACCTCGACCTTGGCCTGTTCGATCGCCTTTTCCAGCGCCGGGTTGGCATTGGAGGTGATCATCTTGAAGATCGGGAAGAAGGTCAGTGCCGCGATCAGGCAGCCGCCGAGGATGATCGGCTTGCGGCCGATCTTGTCGGAGAGCATGCCGAACACGATGAAGAAGCCGGTGCCGAGCAGCAGCGACCAGGCGATCAGGAGGTTGGCGGTGTAGCCGTCGACCTTCAGGATCGATTGCAGGAAGAACAGCGCGTAGAACTGGCCGGTGTACCAGACCACGCCCTGGCCCATCACGCCGCCGAGCAGCGCGAGCAGCACCAGCTTGCCGTTCTGCCAGTTGCCGAAGGCTTCCGTCAGCGGCGCCTTCGAACTCTTCCCCTCGTCCTTCATCTTCTGGAAGATCGGCGATTCGTTGAGGCGGAGCCGGATCCAGACCGAGATGCCGAGCAGCAGCACCGAGACCAGGAACGGGATGCGCCAGCCCCAGGCCGCGAAGTCGGCTTCGCCGATCGCGGAGCGGGTGAACAGGATCACCAGCAGCGACAGGAACAGGCCGAGCGTTGCCGTGGTCTGGATGAAGGAGGTGTAGTAGCCGCGCTTGCCGTTGGGGGCATGCTCCGCGACATAGGTCGCCGCACCGCCATATTCACCGCCGAGCGCGAGACCCTGGGCAAGGCGCAGCGCGATCAGGATGATCGGGGCCGCGATGCCGATCGTCGCCGCATTCGGCAGCAGGCCGACGATGAAGGTCGACAGACCCATGATCAGGATGGTGACGAGGAAGGTGTATTTCCGGCCGACGATGTCGCCGATGCGGCCGAACACGATCGCGCCGAACGGGCGCACCAGGAAGCCCGCGGCGAATGCCAGCAGCGCGAAGATATCGCGGGTTGCCGGCGGGTAGGCCGAGAAGAACTGCGCGCCGATAATGCTGGCCAGCGAGCCGTAAAGGTAAAAATCGTACCACTCGAAGACGGTACCCAGCGAGGAGGCGAGAATGACGAACCGTTCGTCCTTCGTCATCCCTCCCACGCCAGCTTGAGACACAGCCATTGTCGACATGTTGAGTCGCTCCCCGAAAAATGCGTTTCCTCGCGCCCCAGACGCCCGGTCATGCCGGATCAACCCAGGTCTTGGCTCCAAGGTAACATCGGCGTGAAACCCGCCCCAATACGACTTTCGGCCTTGCGCGCTGACGCGCGCCTGACGGCGCGGTATCGGGCGCCGCTGCGCAGCCGCGAAGACTTCCGGATTAACCCCTTTGCAGCAAAGGGATAATGTGCACTTGCATGCCACGGCCGGTCAGGGAAGAATTGGCCAGCCGTGGCATCGACTCGCCAGCCGGTAGCGAATGACAGCAAGAGAACGATGAACGCTCCCTCGACCCATCTCGTCATTGCCGATGATCATCCCCTGTTCCGCGATGCGCTGCGGCAGGCGGTGGCGAGCGTCCTGACCTCGGCCAGGATCGACGAGGCCGGATCGTTCGAGGATCTGACCAAGCTGCTGGAGCAGACCTCCGACGTCGACCTGATCCTGCTCGATCTCTCGATGCCCGGGATCTCCGGCTTTTCCGGCCTGATCTATCTGCGCGCGCAATATCCGGCGATCCCGGTGGTGATCGTCTCGGCCTCCGACGACAGCGCCACGATCCGCCGCTCGCTCGATTTCGGCGCTTCCGGTTTCATCCCGAAGCGTTTCGGCGTCGAGACGCTGCGCGACGCCATCCTCAAGGTGATGGAGGGGGACGTCTGGGTTCCCGCCGACACCGACCTGTCGGCCGCCACGGACCCCGACATGACGCGCCTGCGCGACCGCCTGGTGACGCTGACGCCGCAGCAGGTGCGGGTGCTGATGATGCTGTCGGAAGGGCTGCTCAACAAGCAGATCGCCTACGAGCTCGGCGTTTCCGAGGCCACCATCAAGGCGCATGTCTCGGCGATCCTGCAGAAGCTCGGCGTCGAGAGCCGGACGCAGGCGGTGATTGCAGCCGCGAAGATCGCCGGTGGCCAGTGGAAGCAGGGCACGCCGACGGGGTGAGCCCGCTACAGTGTGGCCAGGAGCGCGCTGGCTGCCCTGATATCCACCGTCTCGGAACCTTCGACGAAGCCTTCGAGCGCCGCCTGGAGCAATAGCTTTGCGTCCTCGCGGCCGTGCCGTTCGGCAAGCAGCTGCACAAGATCAATCGCCGCTCGCAGCTCCCAGGCTTTCGCAGCCTTGCCCCGGCTGAGCTCCAGCGACTGCATGAGGCAGGTCTCCGCTTCCCCGGTTTTCGGCTCCGGGAGCGACAGCAACACCTTGGCCCTCATGCGCAGCAATTCGGGCATATAGAGATGATCGCCGCCTTGTTCGACGAGGCGGATCGCATCGTCGACCAGGTGCGCGCTCTGCTCGACCTGCCCCAGTGCCAACAAGCCCTGGACCAGCGCGATGTTGAATGTCGTGGTAAGCAGCTCGTAACCGGCATCGTGAAGCTCGAGCAGGCAGGCCCTTATCGTCTCGACGCCGCCTGCGGCGTCGCCGCGCCGGATCGCCAGCTCGCCTTTGACGCCGCGGCCGACCGAGAGATAAGGGCCCATCGAACGCGAGGTGGCATGCGCGATGAAGTGGTCGATGCTCTCTTCCGCATCGTCGAGCTCGCCGCTCCAGAGATCGATCGAGACCAGCCATATCAGCGCGATGCAGAGCGTGATCGGATGGTCCATCTGCGCGGCCTCGGTGACCGTCCGTCGCGCCAGCTGCCGCGCATCCCCGGGCCGGCCCTGCAGCCAAAGCTCTCGCGCGAGCGAGATGCCGGCCCGGTTGCGGTGATCGAAGCCATGGACCGTGCTGGTCCGTTCGGTACCCGGACCCTGCCAGGCAGCCTCCAGCATGTTCAGTGCGTCGCGGTGCTCGCCGGCCAGATGCAGCGAGACACCCAGGAGCGAATGGGCCAGTCCGATGGACGCGGCATCGCCCAGCGTTTCGGCGACTGTGAGGCTCTGCCGTGCGTAACCAAGCGCGGCATCGAACTGCCCCATCCGCTCGTGGAAGATATGCATGCGGCCGAGCAGCTGAAGCTGGTTCGGCGAGTCGCCGCGCGCCTCCGCGATCGCAAGGCTTCTGCTCAATGCGCCGCGCGCCGCTTCGCTGCCGCCGCGCGTGAACATCAGGGTCAGTCCCAGGGCGGCCTGGATGTGCATTTCCTCGGCGCCGCCGCGCGTGGACGGATCGATAGCAAGCAGCGCCCGTTCCGACCAGCGCCGGCATTCGATCAGCAGTGACATTGCGAGAAAGATGGGAGCTGCCGCAGCGGCGAGCGCAATGCCGATGCATGCATCGCCGTTCGCGCCAAAACACCAGTCCAGCGCGGCGCGCACGTTGTGCAGCGCGGAGAAGTGGACCGCGCGTTCGTCGGCGCTCGGCACCGTCGCCCATGTCGTGCCGGCCTGTTCCAGCCATCGCCGGTAGTAGGTCGCGTGGCGGGCGGCGAGCGCCGCGTCGTCAGGCTCGATTTCGAGCAGATAGGCGCGCGTCGTGTCGAGCAGCCGGTAGCGCATCATGGCGCCGATCGGTCGCGGTGCGACCATCGACTTGGCGACGAGGCTGTCGATGGCGTCGAACAGGCGGGCGCGGTCGACACGGTCGTCCGGCACGACCTCGAGCGCCGCGTCGATGGTGAAATGGCCAGCGAAGACCGCGAGCCTGCGCAGCACGAGGCGCTCGGTGCCGGACAGCAGCCCGTAGCTCCAGTCCAGCGTCGCCTGCAATGTCTTCTGCCGCGGCGGCGCAGTGCGCTGACCTTGCCAGAGCAGATTGAGGCGCTCGTCGAGCAGCGCCGCCGTCTGCTCCAGGCCGTAGGCTTCGACCCGGCCGGCGGCGAGCTCGATCGCCAGGGCCATGCCGTCGAGCCTGCGGCAGATGCCCGCGACGATCGCCGCATTGCCGTCGTCGAGCGCGATCTGCGCGCCGCCGGCGGTCGCCCGTTCGAGGAACAGCTGAAGCGCGGGATAGGTCTGCGCGACGGCCGCCGTCAGTCCGGCATCGTCAGGCGGAACGGCAAGCGGCGCCAATCGATAGACCTGCTCGCCCTCGACGCGCAGGGCTTCGCGGCTCGTGGCCAGGATATGGACATGCGGCGCGGCGTGGAAGATCTCCGCCGCCAGCGGCGCTGCGGCGGCGATGACGTGCTCGCAATTGTCGAGGATCAGCAGCATCCTCTTGTCCCGGAGATGCGCGAGCAGCGCGGGCAGCGGGTCGTCAGTCTGGGCTGGCAGACCCAGCATCAGCAGGATCGAGGTGATCACGAGATCGGGATCGCTGAGCGCGGCAAGATCAACAAAGTGCGCGGCGTCGGCGAAGGTCTCGAGCAGGTCGTGAGCGACCGCCACCGCAACGGCGGTCTTGCCGACGCCGCCCGGGCCGACGATCGTGACGAAATGCGAGGTAATGAGCTTGTCCGAGATGGCCGCGACCACTTCGTCGCGTCCGACCATCCGCTGCAGCCGGTTCGGCAGTTTCACGGGCGGCAGTTCCATACGCGGTGCGGGGCGCCGCTCTGCCGGAACATCCGTTTGCGAGATCGGCGCCACGAAGCAATAGCCGCGGCCGGAGAGCGTGGTGATGTAGCGGGCGCCGTCCTTGCCGTCGCCGAGGACCTTGCGAAGCGCTGCGACATGAAAGCGCAGATTGGCCTCCTCGACGGCCATGCCGGGCCACACCAGCGCAATCAGGTCCCACTTGCTGACGACCTCGTTCGGCCGCGAGATCAGCGCGATCAGCGTGTCGAAGGCTTTCGTGCCGAGCGGCAGCGCGACGCCGTCGCGCGTCACGAGCCTTTCATGCGGTGTCACGGTGAATGGCCCGAACGACAGGGGTCCTGCCGTAGGCGCAGCCGGCTCAGTCATGGCGAGATCTAGGTCCTTGCGAATGGACCGGATAGCCAGATGATTGCGATCCGGCAAGGCCGCTCCCGCATCGGCGTCAGACCGCGCATGCAGGCCTCATCAGGCACGCAGGCGGAGATCTCACAATTTCTCACAAGTCCAAACGGGTGTCCTGCGACAGCCGCTGCTAGTCAGTTGCGCGACGGCAAGGAGACCTTTCATGACGCAAGCGGCGAAACTGCTCTACACGGCCCGAACCCGCACCGGCGGCGGGCGGCAGGACGGCATGTCCCGCAGTTCGGACGGCCGCCTCGATGTGCGGCTCTCTCCGCCGGGCGGCGCCGGCATCGGCACCAACCCCGAACAGTTGTTCGCGGCCGGCTGGTCGGCCTGCTTCGAAGGCGCCATGGAGATCGCGGCGCGCAAGCGGAAGATCACGCTTCCCAGGAAATGCGCAATCGATGCGGAGATCGACCTCCTTCTCGATGAGGGCGCTTACTCCCTCCGGGCGCGCCTCAATGTCAGCCTGCCGGGCCTCGATCGCGAGGTCGCACGCGACATCGTCGATGAGGCGCACCAGACCTGCCCCTATTCCAAGGCCGTCCGCGGCAACATCGATGTCGCGGTCGCGCTGACCTGACGAACCATCTCCGACCATCAACAAGGTAGCACCATCATGAAGCAGCTCATCGACCAGCATCGCCGCAAGTTCTTTGGCGTCGCCGCGGGAACCGTTGCCGTGGGTCTCGGCGTGATCGATCTCGCCCGCGCTGAAACGGAAGCGCCGCGCCCCCTCGCATCGAATGCGTCGTTCGGTACGATCAAGCAGATCGATGCCGGCGTCCTCAATGTCGGCTATGCCGAGGCTGGCCCGTCGAACGGTCCCGTCGCGATCCTGCTGCACGGCTGGCCCTACGACATTCATGCCTTCGTCGATGTCGCGCCGATCCTGGCAAAGGCCGGCTATCGCGTGATCATTCCTTATCTGCGCGGCTACGGCACGACGCACTTCCTCTCCAGCGAGACGCCGCGCAATGGCGAGCCGGCCGCAATGGCCGTCGACATCATCGCGCTGATGGACAAGCTCGACATCAAGAAGGCGGTCGTCGCCGGCTTCGACTGGGGTGCGCGCACCGCCGACATCATCGCCGCGCTGTGGCCGGAGCGCTGCCGCGCGCTGGTGTCGGTCAGCGGCTATCTGATCTCCAGCCAGGCTGCCGGCAGCGCGCCGCTGCCGCCGTCGGCCGAGCTGCAATGGTGGTATCAGTTCTATTTCGCGACCGAGCGCGGCCGCGCCGGATACGAGAAGTACACGCACGATTTCGCAAAACTGATCTGGAAGCTCGCCTCACCGCAGTGGAAGTTCGACGACGCCACCTTCGACCGCAGCGCCGCGGCGCTCGACAACAAGGATCACGTCGCGATCACGATCCACAATTACCGCTGGCGGCTCGGGCTCGCCAAGGGCGAAGCGAAATACGAGGAGCTTGAAAAGAAGCTCGCGGCGGCCCCGCTGATCAGCGTGCCGACGATCACGATGGAAGGCGACGCCAACGGTGCGCCGCACCCCGACCCCAGCGTCTATGCCAAGAAATTCTCCGGCCGGTACGACTATCGCCTGATCACCGGCGGCGTCGGCCACAATCTGCCGCAGGAGGCACCGCAGGCCTTTGCCAAGGCCGTCATCGATGCCGACGGCGCCTGAGGATCCGCCAGCACCTCGGTCCGGCCGGGCCGGACCGAGGTTCATCCGTTGATCCCAGCTTGATGAAACGTCATGACGCCAACTGAACCTGCAAAGAAAAGATTCTCCTTCCCCACGGTGATCGTGCTTGCCGCGCTTCTTCTGGTCGTTCTCCTGACCTGTGTGCCGTACCTCGTCTCGATCGCGCTCGCGGAGGGCCCCGCGACAGCAGATGCCTCGCCGATCTTCGGGGTCACGATTCCCGCGGGCTACAGGCAATGGGAGCTGGTCGCGCCGGCCGAAGAGGCCGCGCCGCTCGACGAGCTTCGCGCGGTCGTCGGCAACCAGGTGGCAGTCGACGCCTATCAAGCCGGAAAGCTTCCGTTCCCGGATGGCACCATTCTGGTCAAGCGCGCCTGGAAGCGGAAACGGTCACCGGAATTCGCGTCCGCGACGATTCCCGGCGCTGCCACCACGATCCAGGTGATGGTCAAGGATTCCAGGAAATATGCCTCAACCGGCGGCTGGGGCTTTGGCCGCTTCGTCAACGGCAAGCCGGTCGACGAGGCCCAGCACCGCACCTGCTTCGCCTGCCACGAGGCTCGCGCCAAGAGCCGCGATTACGTCTTCACGCGGCTTGCGCCGTAAGTTGCGACGGCGTGCCTGGCATTCGCCAACGGGCTTCTCTCACTCCGCCGCCACCATCTGCTGCGTGCGCCACTGGCCGAGCAGGGCGCGCAGCGAGGCCGGCTTCACCGGCTTGTTCAGCACCGCGATCTTCTCGTCGCGCGCCGCCAGCTGCACGGCGGGGCTGCGATCGGCGGTGATCAGGATCGCAGGGATGGCGTCGCCGAAGCGGCGGCGGATGTCGCGGATCGCGGCGATGCCGTTGCCGCGGTCGAGGTGATAGTCGACCAGCAGCCCGGTGACGCGCTTGCCCGCAACTTCGATCGCCGCGATCGCGCCTTCGGGATCGGCGACCGCGATCACCTCGGCGTCCCAGGCCTTCAACAGCGTGCGCATGCCGTCGAGGATCGCCGCATCGTTCTCGATGCAGACGATCAGCGCGCCCGCGATCGGCGTACGCGCCAGCGGCGTCGCGCTGGTCACTGCGGCGGTGAGGGTGATCGCCTTCGCCGTTGGCACCGTCACCGAGAATACCGAGCCACCGCCCACATTGGCGTCGATGGCGATGCCGTGGTTGAGCACGCGCGCCAGCCGTTCGACGATCGACAGGCCAAGGCCGAGGCCGCGCGCGATCCGCGCGCCCTGCTCGAGGCGGTGGAACTCCTTGAAGATCTCGCCGCGCTTGACCGTGGGGATGCCGACGCCGGTGTCGTAGACGCAGATCTTGAGCGAGGCGCCGCGGCGGCGGCAGCCGACCAGCACGCGGCCGCGCGGGGTGTATTTGATCGCGTTGGAGATCAGGTTCTGGAGCAGGCGCCGCAGCAGGAGTCGGTCCGACTCGACCGGCAGCGAGCAGGGCACGAAGGTGAGATCGAGGCCCTTGGCGCGCGCGATCGGTGCGAACTCGATCTCCAGCGAGCGCATCAGATCGGCCATCTTGAAGCTCGAGATCGAGGTCGCCATCGCGCCGGCGTCGAGCCTGGAGATGTCGAGCAGCGCGCCGAGGATCTCCTCGATGGCCTGGAGCGATTCGTCGATGTTCTCGACCAGCCGGGTCTCCTCGCCGCTGTGCTGGCGTTCGACCAGGCTGGTGACATAGAGCCGCGCCGCGTTGAGCGGCTGGAGAATGTCGTGACTGGCGGCGGCGAGGAAGCGTGTCTTGGAGATGCTGGCGTCTTCCGCCGTGCTCTTGGCCAGCGCCAGCTCCGAGTTCAGCCGGGTCAGCTCCTCGGTGCGGTCGCGCACGCGCTTTTCCAGCGTCGCGTTGGCGCGCTCCAGCGCTTCCGCGGCCTCGAAGGTGGGCGTGACGTCGGTGAAGGTGATGACGAAGCCGCTGCCGGGCATGCGGTTGGTGAGCACCTCGATCACCATATGGCGGTCCGGCAGGCGCTCGAGATAGGGCTCGCTGTCGATGGTATAGGCGGCAAGCCGCCGCTCCAGCATGGCCTCGCGCTCGATCGGGTCGGCCGGATTGCTCACGTCCATGAATTCCAGGATTTCGCGAAGCGGCGTGCCGAACTGGATGAAATGCGGGGGAACGTTGAGGAGATCGCCGAACTGCCGGTTGGAGCAGATTAGCTGCAGGTCGGCGTCGAACACCGCGATGCCCTGGCGCACATGGTTGAGCGCGGTCTGCAGGATCTCGCGGTTGAAATGCAGCGCCGCATGGGAATCGTCGAGCAGCTTCAGCGCGGCTTTGGCGGAGACCGTCCGCTTGCGCAGCAGCAGCGACATCACGAGGCGCGAGGACGCAGCTCCGATCGAGGAGGCGATCAGGTGCTCGGCGTGCTGGAGCAGCTCGAAATCGGCGGGCGCTGCCGGCTCGAGCCGCACATTGCGACGGGCCGAGAAGGCCTCGAACGAATGCCGGGCGCGGTCGGGCCCGAGATATTGCGCGACCGTGGTCTGGATGTCCTGCACAGTGACGGTGGTGCGCCAGCGGCGGAAATTCGGGGAGATCGGCGCGAGCGTGTTGGGCACGAACAGATCGGCCTGCACCAGCTCGATGGACGAAGGCCGCCGTGCCAGCGACAGCAGCACATAGGTGAGGATGTTGAGCGACAGCGACCAGATGACGCCATGCATCAGCGGCGGCAGGTCGGCGCCGAACAGCGCCTGCGGCCGCAGCACCTCGATCCCGAACGGGCCGTGCTGGAGCAGCAGGATGCCTGCGGTCGAGGAATCCATGAAGCTCGGAATGAACAGCGTGTAGAGCCACACCGCGAAGCCGACCAGCATGCCGCCGATCGCGCCGCGGGCGGTCGCCCGCCGCCACAGCAGCCCGCCGAAGAAGCTCGGCGCAAGCTGGGCGATGGCGGCAAAGGACAAGAGGCCGATCGCTGCGAGCTGGGTATTTCCGAGCGCGCGGTAGTAGAAATAGGCCATCACCATGATGGCGAAGATCGCGAGCCGCCGCGAGCGCAGCAGGAAGTCGCTGAAATCGGCGCCGCCGGTGCGCCCCTCCGGCCGCCGTTGCAGCACCAGCGGCACCACGAGGTCGTTCGAGACCATGATGGAGAGCGCAACGCATTCGACGATCACCATCGCGGTCGCCGCTGACAGGCCGCCGACGAAGATGGCGACGCTGAGCAGATCTGCGCCGCCCGCCATCGGCAGCGCCAGCACGTACATATCAGGATCGGCCGTGCCGAACGGAAAGCTGACGAGGCCGGCGATCGCGATCGGGATCACGAACAGATTGATGGCGACGAGATAGAGCGGGAACAGCCAGCGCGCGCGGCCGACCTCGGCATCGGAGGAATTCTCCACCACGCTGACATGGAACTGGCGCGGCAGCAGCATGACCGCGCACAGCGACAGCAGCGTCATGGTCAGGAAGTTGCCGATCGACGGCGAGTAGTTGATGGCGCGCACCGCCTCCGGCGTCTTCATCGCGCGCTCGATCAATTCGTGCGGCGAGAACATCCAGAATGTGACGAAGATGCCGGCGGCGAGAAAGGCGACCAGCTTGACGATGGATTCGGTCGCGACCGCCAGCATCAGGCCGTGCTGGTGCTCGGTGGCGTCGGTCTGCCGCGTGCCGAACAGCACGGCGAAGGCCGCCATCGCCAGCGTCACCATCAACGCCATGTCGCCGAGGATCGGGATGTGGGAGAAGGCCTGATCCTCGCTCAGGATCGTCTCCAGCGAGGAGGCGACCGCCTTGAGCTGGAGCGCGATGTAGGGCACCGAGCCGATGATGGCGATCAGCGCCACGGTCGCCGCCACCGCCTGGCTCTTGCCGTAGCGGGCGCCGATGAAGTCGGCGATCGAGGTGATGTTGTGGGCCTTGGCGAGCTGGATCACGCGGCGCAGCACGCCGGCGCCGAGGCCGATCATCAGGATCGGGCCGACATAGATGGCGAGGAAGTCGGTCGAGGTGCGGGTGGCGAAGCCAACCGAGCCGAAGAAGGTCCAGGAGGTGCAGTAGATCGCCAGCGACAGCGGATAGATCAGCCCGGAGGCGCGGCCTGGCCCGGCCGGCGAGCGGCGGTCGCCGTGGCTCGCCACCAGGAACAGGAAGCCGATATAGCCAAAGGCGGCGGCAATCACGCCCCAGTCGTGCAGCATGGCGAGCGTGCTTCTCCCTGGGCGCGACGGCGCCCGGTCTCATTTTCCCTGCAAATCTAGCGCGTTGGGTGGGCGCAAGCGACAGCGAAATGCCGTGCCGGGGGCGGGAACTGGGGTTGTCGTTAAGCTGGTCGCTTGAGGCCCACCGAGAGAGTCCCCGTGTGGCACCCCCCTCCCTGACCCTCCACCGCAAGGGGGGAGGGAACGGAGAGAGCGTCTATCGCTGCAACAAGGGTGAGACTAGGGACAAGGGCGAGACTAGTGCAGCGTCAGGCAGTCGCGCTCAATCGACGTGAGGCGGGCGCACCTGTTTCGCTCCCTCCCCCCTTGCGGGGGAGGGTCGGGGAGGGGGTAGCTCCGGGGACGGTCCGAGTTGGATTCAAGAAGAGGCGAAGAGGCCTACTCCGCCGCCAGCGACTTTTGCTTGAGCGGCAGGCCGAGGCGGTCCCACACTTGCAACAGGGCTTCGGCGAGTTGATCGATCAGGCCGTCGTCGTGATAGGGCGAGGGCGTGATGCGCAGGCGCTCGGAGCCCTTGGCGACGGTCGGATAGTTGATCGGCTGGATGTAGATGCCGTGCTCTTCGAGCAGGAGGTCGGAGGCCTGCTTGCACTTCTCGGCATCGCCGATGAACAGCGGCACGATGTGGGTGTCGCTCGACATCACCGGGAGACCGGCGGCGTTGAGGATCGCTTTAACCCGGGCGGCGCGGTCCTGGTGGCGCTCGCGCTCCCAGCTCGAGGTCTTCAGGTGCTTGATCGCGGCGGTCGCGGCCGAGCAGATCGCCGGCGGCAGCGCGGTGGTGAAGATGAAGCCCGGCGCATAGGAGCGCACGGCGTCGATGATCTGGCCGTTGGCGGCGATATAGCCGCCGAGGCAACCGAACGCCTTGGCCAGCGTGCCTTCGAGAATGTCGATGCGATGCATGACGCCGTCACGCTCGGCGATGCCGCCGCCGCGCGGGCCGTACATGCCGACCGCGTGGACTTCGTCGACATAGGTCATCGCGTTATATTTCTCGGCGAGATCGCAGATCTTGGCGAGCGGAGCGACGTCGCCGTCCATGGAATAGAGGCTCTCGCAGGCGATCAGCTTCGGCCGGTTTGGGCCGGCAGCCTTCAACAGCGCTTCGAGATCGGCGAGGTCGTCGTGACGGAACACGACGCGCTCGCAGCCGGACTGGCGGATGCCCTCGATCATCGAATTGTGGTTGAGCTCGTCCGACAGGATCAGGCAGTTCGGAATGAGCTTTGCGATGGTCGCGATGCCGGTCTGGTTCGAGACGTAGCCCGAAGTGAACAGCAGCGCGGCTTCCTTGCCGTGGAGATCGGCGAGCTCGGCCTCGAGCTGCACCAGCGGATGGTGCGTGCCGGCGATGTTGCGGGTGCCGCCCGCGCCGGTGCCGACGCGCGTCGCGGTCTCGACCATGGCGCCGACGACCTTCGGATGCTGACCCATGCCGAGATAGTCGTTGGAGCACCAGATCACGACGTCGCGCTTGCCCTTGGGCGAATGCCAGATCGCGTGCGGAAATCGGCCCGCCATGCGTTCGAGATCGGCGAACACGCGGTAGCGCCGCTCAGTGTGGAGGCGATCGAGGGCGGAATTAAAGAACTGGCTGTAATCCATCGGCAAACCTGCAACGGAACCTGACCAAGGGGCGCATCTTCTTAGAGCTTTTCCAGCTCCAATGTCTATGCGCTATCCCACATTTGGCCCTGGAGGGCATTTGGGCAAAATGCCCTATCGTGCGATTTGAAACTTGATCCCGATCAAAGAACTCACCGGCTTGTGTAATGCTGCTTTGCGGTAAGTACCGGGAGGGGCCGACATGGCAGCCTGGGGCTGCCTGGGCTCGGCAACACAATTCAGCAGATTATCATTCGAAAGGACCCTCCCATGAAGCGCGTGATGATCCTCAACGGTCCCAACCTCAACATGCTCGGCATCCGCGAGCCGCACATCTACGGCACCACGACGCTCGCAGAGGTCAATGCGAGCTGCGAGGAAGCCGCCGCGAAGCTCGGGCTCAAGCTCGCCTTCCACCAGTCGAACCATGAAGGCGTGCTGGTCGACCTGATCCAGTCGGCGCGGCAGGACGCCGATGCCGTCATCATCAACCCGGCCGGCCTGTCCTTCACCTCGGTCTCGATCATGGACGCGATCAAGACATTCGAAGGCCCGGTGCTGGAAGTCCACATCTCCAACATCCACGCCCGTGACGAATATCACCGGCACTCCAAGATCTCGTTCGTGGCGACCGGCGTGATCTGCGGGCTGGGGCCGTTCGGCTACATCGCGGCGCTGCACGCGATTGCGAATATGAATATGAATATGAAGTGAAATGCTGCCGCAGCGACGGTCTGCTCCCTCGCTCCGCTTGCGGGGAGAGGGTTGGGGTGAGGGGGAGTCTCCGCACGGACGGTGACAGCCGGACTCGTGGAGAGTCCCCCTCACCCGGAATCCGCGCTACGCGCGAATTCCGGCCTCTCCCCGCAGGCGGGGAGAGGCGAAAAAAATCACGTCGTCCGAAACTGAAGCACGCCGTCCTTGGTCTCCGCCGTCAGCCGGCCCTCGACGATCATGTAGTTGACGTGGGCGACCAGTTCGCCGGCGGCAAAACCCATCTGGTGTTCGTCGAGCACGTGCTTGTTGAACACCACGGGCACCAAGGCGCGCGAGGTCTGCGGCACCTCGCGGCAGGCTTCCGCGATCAGGCGGCAGCGCTCCTCGTGGTGGTCGGCGAGCTGCTTGATGCGGGTCTTGAGCCCGTAGAACGGTACGCCGTGGCCGGGCAGCACCAGCAAATCATAGGGCAGCGTCGTGGTGAGGCTGGCGAGCGAAGCCAGATATTCACCGAGCGAGTTCTGGTCGGGCTCGACCGCCCACACGCTCACATTCGGCGAGATCTTGCTAGCACCTGGTCGGCGGAAAGGAACAGCTTGTCGTCGGCGCAATACAGCATCACCTGGTCGAGCGCGTGGCCGCCGCCGGTGATCACCTTGAAGCGGCGCGTGCCGATCACGACCTCGTCGCCATGCGAGATGCGGCGGTAGGACGGCGGCAGCACCGAGACGCGCTTGAGATAGTCCTGGCCGCGGCCGAGCAGCTTTTCGGTGAGCGACTCGTCCGTGCCGTGGCGGCGGAAGAACAGCCGCTGCGCTTCGCGTCGCTCCTCGGTGCCGCGATTCTGGTGATAGACCGATTGCAGATATTCGACCTGCGACATCACCAGCGGGCAGTTGAACCGCTCGACGATCCACCCCGCAAGCCCGACATGATCGGGGTGGGAGTGAGTGACGATCAGGCGCGTGATGTTGACGCCCTTGAGCGGGCCGTCGAACAGCTTCGTCCAGGCCTCGATCGTCTCCTCGTTGCCGAAGCCGGCGTCGACCATGGCGTAACCGTCGCCGTCGGCGAGCAGGTAGATGTTCACATGGTTGAGGCGGAACGGCAGCTTCAGCCGCGCCCACAATACGCCGGGCTTCACCTCCACGACCTCGTCGGGGCCGGGATGCTGGTCCCAGGGATAACGCAGGGCCTCCGCGGAGGACTGCACGGTGTCGGTCTTCGCGTTCATGCTACCGACTTAAACCCGCCGGGCGCGCCGCGCCGGCCGAAAAAGGACGCGAGGGTGGCTCGCATAGCGGTCATTCCGGGCCGGATTTTTCCGTGACCCGGATGGAGCGCGGCCCAAAAATACCGGTCATTCCGGGGCGCGCGTGAGCGCGAACCCGGAATCTGGAGGTCGTCGCGCGAGATTCCGGGTTCGGCGCTAAGCGCCGCCCCGGAATGACAATCAGGCCGCCCGCATGCTGTTGAGGAACGCGTCGATCTCCCCGCGCAGCAGGTCGGCCTCGCGGCGCAGTGCGTCGGAGGCGCCCAGCACTTCGCTCGCCGCAGCGCCGGCTTCGGCGGAGGCGGTGGAGACGCCGACGATGTTGCTGGAAACCTCGCTGGTGCCGCCGGCGGCATGCTGGATGTTGCGCGCGATCTCGCGGGTCGCCGCGCCCTGTTCCTCGACCGCCGCAGCGATCGTCGTGGTGACGTCGTTGATCTCGCCGATGATCCGGCCGATGCCCTGGATGGCGCCGACCGCCGAAGTCGTCACGTCCTGCATGCTGGCGATCTGGGTGCGGATCTCCTCGGTCGCCTTCGCGGTCTGGCTCGCGAGGCTCTTCACCTCGGAGGCGACCACCGCGAAGCCGCGGCCGGCCTCGCCCGCGCGTGCCGCCTCGATGGTGGCGTTGAGCGCGAGCAGATTGGTCTGCGAGGCGATGGTCTGGATCAAATCGACCACGACGCTGATGCGGCTCGCGCTGTCGGCGAGGCTCTGCACCGTGGCGTCGGTCGCGCCGGCTTCGTCCACGGCCTTCTTGGCGATCCCGGCCGAGGTGACTACCTGGCGGCTGATTTCGGCGATCGAGGACGACAGCTGCTCGGTGCCTGACGACACGGTCTGCACGTTGACCGAGGTCTCTTCGGCCGCGGAGGCGACCGCGTTGACCAGCGCGTTGGACTGGTCGGCGGTCGTCGACATGCTCTGCGCGGTCGATTGCATCGAATTGGCGGACTGCGCCAGATTGTCCAGCGCGGAGCGCACCGTGCTTTCGAATTCGGCGATCTTCGCCTCGATGCGCGCGGCACGCTCGGCCTTGGCGACGCGGTCCTTGTCCTGTTCGCTCGCGAGCGCGCGGGCCTCGACCATGCTATCGCGGAACACGGTCAGCGTGTCGGTCATCGTGCCGATCTCGTCATTGTGCTTGGCACGCGCGATCTCGGTGTCGAGATCGCCGGCCGAGAGCGACTGCATGGCGCGCTGGAGGCCGGTGATCCGGCGCAGGATGTTGCGGCCGACATAGAGCCAGACGAACAGCGCCGAGCCGACCAGCATCAGCGCGCCCAGCGCCAGCATGACCGACGTCGCGAGCGAGATCTCCTGCCGCGCCTGGAAGGTCGACGCGTTGGTTTCCTTCTGCACGCCGTCGACGAGCTGCTGCACGCTGATGCCGAGGCCGACATTGAGCTTGCGGGTCTCGTCCAGGATGGTCTGGCCGTAGTCGATGGAGTCGAGCTCCTTCTCGCGCAGATTGAACACGCCGGTCTTGCCGGTGCCGAGCGCGAGCAGCTTTTCCGCCGTCGCGCGCAGCATCTTGTTGCCCTGATTGTCCGACAGCAGATCGAGGTTCGACCGCAGGCGTCCTTGTGCCGTCTTGAATTCCTTCTGGATGTCATCGAGCTTGTCGCTCGTGTTCGCCGACAGCGCCGCGCTCATGTCGGCGGCTGCGAGATTGCCGCTGGCGACGACGTTGCCGAGCTGGCCGACGGTCTGCGCGGCTTCGGTGGCATCTTCGGCCGACAGGTTGGCCGAGCCGAGAATGGCGTTGACCCGGGTCTGCGCGTCCAGCATTGCCGGACTGGCCGCGCCCACGAAGGCGCCCTGGGCGCTGCGCAGCGCGTCATATTGCTTGTCGTGCAGGGCGGCAATGTCCAGCCGTTCGCGGGCGGCCTTGGCCAGGCTCTGGGCCGCCTCGTTGATGCTCTTCATCGTCTCGCTGAGTCCGGAGACGACGGCCTTGTCGCCGCCGAGCTCGATGATCTCGTTGAGTTTCTGCTGCGTCTGCTCCTGCAATTCCCTGAGCTTCTTGGTGCGCTCGTTCAGGGCGTCCTCGCTTTGAGCCGCAAGCAGGGCAGGTCCCTGTGCCGCAAGGCCCGCGCTCAGGGCCGACAATTGCAGGCTGGCGGCGAGGCGCGGAATGTCCCGCCTGCTCAGTTCTGTCATGCGTCCGCCGAGATTTTGCAGCGCCAGGCCGGCGCCGGCCGCGATCACGAGGCCCATGCCCGCGATCACCGCGAAGGCGGTGAACAGGCTGCCGCGCACGCCCCATGTCGGCATCTTGAAACGAGGTCTCAAACGGCCAAGCAAACGGCCAACGCCCAGACGGATCGCCATCGAACTTCCCCCACGCTCTTGCTTCTGTTTTGTGGCGGGCAGTATCGGCGGGGCCGGTTAAAAAAAATCGCAATTGGTGCAATTGCTTGCGCTGGTTCCGCAGGGCGAAAAAAGAAGGGCCGGCAACGGGGCCGGCCCTTCGTCAGGATAAGGTTTTGCTAACCGATCAGTAGCGCGCGACCGTCGAATTGGCCCAGTTGAAGCGATAGTTGACGCCCGCCTTGAAGGTGTGGTCGTCGGTGGTGAAGTTGCCGGTGCCCGCCAGCGGGCCCGCGGTGAAGTGCGCGTCGCCGAAATTGTAGTACTGGTACTCGGCCTTGGCCGACCAGTTCGGCGCGAACATGTATTCGAGGCCGGCGCCGACGGTGTAGCCGTTGCGATGATCGCCATCGATGATGAAGCCGGTCGGCACGCCGCCGACGGTGACCTTCTCGTTGTTGTCCGAATAGGCGTAGCCGCCCTTCACGTAGAGGAGGCTCGGACCCCAGGTGTAGCCGACGCGGCCGGTGATCGAGCCGAGGCCGCGCTGGTCGTTGGTGTAGGCGACGCCGCCCGGAAACACCGCGCCGACGCTGCCGGAGAGCCAGGAATACTGGCCTTCGACGCCGACCACGAAGTTCGGGTTGAACTGCCAGTCGGCACCGACCTGCACGCCGCCGAGGAAACGGCCGTTGCCGTTGTTGCCGGTGGAGAGGCCGTTGAAATTGTTGTCGCTGGAGAACGCGCCGCCGACATGGGCGCCGAGATAGAATCCCGTCCAGTTGTAGATCGGCGCGACATAGGCCGGCGCGGGCGCCTTGTAGTAGTTGCGGTTGCCGAGATCGGCGCCGACGGCCGGCGCAGCGGCGCCCACCACGAGCAGCGCGACGGTCGCAAACAGAATCTTCTTCATAGTCCAAACTCCAACACTTAGGTCCCCGGCAGGCGCGCTTTCTGCGCCGTCGTTGGTTTTGCAGATAGCTCGCTTTTGACGAAAATGCTGTCACATCCGTGGCACAGCGGCAGCCAACCTAACGTATTGGGCTGCAAATGATTTTCGTGCTTAATGGCGACTTAAGAAATGCTGAAGGAAGGTTTAACGTCGCCACTTCCCGGTAACTTGCGTGCGGCTCTTGTTAACCAAGACGCCGCCGTGCTTCATCGCGCATCTGCGCGCGGAATGCCGCGCGCTTTGCCGGCCGGTCTTCCTCGCGCACGTCGTGGCGATCGAAGATGTCGAACTTCTCCAGGATCGGATAGCGCTCGCTCGCCATCGCGAGCACGCGCAGCACCTTGGTCGCCGACGGCGTCGGGCCGCTGACCTCCCAGCGCCGGATGGTGTCGGCGCCGCCGTTCTCCGGCAATCCGCATAGCCTGGCCATGTCGGCCGCGGTGAGCTTGCGCTCGAGGGCATCGGAAAGGTCGGCGCGGAGTTGCTTCAGTTCGGGGCCGGTCATGTCAATCGCGTTCAGGGGAGCTGCTTATGGCAATGCACTAGCGCTGATTCGGGTCCATCCGAAGGCAGCGAGCGCAGCCCCCGGGCTCCGGTACCTTTGTGTGCGCACGGAGTTATGAACGGAGTGCCCATGGAAATCTTCCGGCGAATGAACAGATGACACAGCGGGGCCCTAGCGATGAAGGGATCAGCCATGACAACCGTCAAACTCGCCATTGCCGCGCTCATCACGACCGGGCTGCTTGCCGCGCCGTTCGCGGCTGAGGCGAAGAAGCACCGCTCGAGCCGATATTACAGCACCAGTGTGGTGGCCCCGGCCTATGGCAGCGCTGGATTGCCGGCGACGCAGGGCAGGCCCGCTTACGGATCGTCCGGACAGACGGTCGGCACGGTCACGGCGCCGTCGATCGGAACGTACAACTGGCCGTCGGTCGGCGTGACCAATTCGGTCCCGACCTGGAGCAATACCAACCCGCGGTGATGAGCGATTGCATCGCCCGTCAGCTCTCCGCGCCGCCCTTCTCAATGCCGAACACAAGGCAGGTCGTCGTCGCGTGCGCGAGCAGCCGGCCCTTCGTATCGGTGATGCGCGCTTCGGCGGCCGCGACGCGGCGGCCGGCGTTCAGCACGCGGCCTTCGGTGCGGATCACGCCGCTGGCCTCGCTCATGCCGCGCACGAACGAAATCTTGAATTCCAGCGTCGTGTAGCCGGTCCCGCTGGGCAGGGTGGTCTGCACCGCCAGCCCCATTGCGGAATCCAGCAATATCGCGGCGTAGCCGCCATGGACCGAGCCGATCGGGTTGTAGTGACGCAGGCCGGGCACGCTATGGATCACGACAATTCCAGGTTCGGCCCTGCAGTCGAACGGCTCGACCGTCTGCATGATCGGCGGTTCGGGCAATTCCCCGGAGAAGATCGCGCGGACAAAATCAAGCCCAGACATCGATGCCATCACGTCGATGGGCACGACACCGTATTCGATGGCCGGTTTGCCGACTTTGTCGTCCACCATCGAGCGCCTCCAGACCTTATGAAATGATATATATCATATAATAAGGGATGGAAAAGAGCCCAGAAGGCGGCTCAGGCGCCCCGGCCGCCCTGTTGCCCGATCACGCAGCGCCATCCCGCGAGGCGCTCGGCCGGATGCTGGTTCATCCATTCGGCAAGCTGCGGCGCGCCCATCATGCAGGACTGCATCGAAACGTCGGCGAAGTCCGACGTGGTGACGATCTGCTCGTGACAATTGGCGGGAGAGGAGAGGCTGCAAAGCACGGCAATGATCTTGATCACGACAGATTTTCCACGTTGCCGCCGCCGACGGCGCGCCCGATCGTGGTCGTGTCGTGCCGCTCGCCGACCGGATCAGCCGGCGGGAAGATGCTGTCGTAGATCGCGCGTGCCTCCTGGATGAGGGGCAATCAAACGCGCTCGGATCTCGAGACGAATTGAATAACCTGGCCCATGTTTGGCTCCGAAGAGTTTGGCGACCATCATCAGATGATGGAAATCATTCCAAACCGATGTGGGGTGCGGCCCGGCGCTTTGCAGCTGTGCGGGTGGTCACGGGGAATAAAAAGCGCGTGACCGCGGCGTTACGACGGATGCGGTTCGATTCGGTCCAATCGTCCGGGGCCGAACCGGATACCGTTCGCCTCACGCCGCCGGCGCGCGCTCCTTCCGCCCCGGCACTGCCGCGAGCAGCTCGCGCGTATAGGCGTGCTCGGGCGCGGCGAACAGCTGCGCGGTCGGCTTCAGCTCGACGATGGCGCCGCGCTGCATCACCGCCATGCGGTCGCAGATCTGGGCGGCGACGCGCAGATCGTGGGTGATGAACAGCATCGAGAGGCCGAGGCGCGTCTTGAGGTCCTCGAGCAGCCGCAAGACTTGCGCCTGCACCGAGACGTCGAGCGCGGAGACGGCCTCGTCGGCGACGATGATCTCGGGCTCGAGCGCGAGCGCGCGCGCGATGCCGATGCGCTGGCGCTGGCCGCCGGAGAATTCGTGCGGATAGCGTTCGAGCGCGCCGGCATCCAGGCCCACCATCTTCAGGAGATCGCGGGCGCGCTCGAAGGCGACCTTCGGATCGATGCCGGCCGCGATCGGGCCGTCGGCGATGATGTGGCCGATCTTGCGGCGCGGATTGAGCGAGGCGAACGGATCCTGGAAGATCATCTGGATGCGATGGCGCTCGGTGCGCAGCGCCTTGCCCGTGAGCGAGGTGAGATCGGTCTCGCCGATCCGCACCGTGCCGCGGTCGGCTTCGATCAGCCGCATCACGAGGCGCGCCACCGACGATTTGCCCGAGCCGGATTCGCCGACGAGGCCGAGCGTCTCGCCCTTGAGGATGTTGAAGTTGACCGCGCGCGCTGCGTCGACGCGGCGGTCCTCGCGAAACCAGCCCCCTGATGTGACGTAGGTCTTGTCCAGCCCGATCACCTCGACGGCCCTGGCCTGGTCGTCGAGGGGCTCGCGCGCCGGCGGATCCATCGACGGCACGGCCGCGAGCAGCGCCTTGGTGTAGTCGTGCTGCGGCTCGTTGAAGACGGTCGCCGCCGGGCCTTCCTCGACCACCTTGCCATGCCGGAGCACCACGACCTGGTCGGCAATGTCGGCGACCACGCCGAAATCATGGGTGATGAACATCACCGCCATGTTGCGGTTGCGCTGGAGGTTGCGGATCAGTTTCAGGATCTGCGCCTGCGTGGTGACGTCGAGCGCGGTGGTCGGCTCGTCCGCGACCAGCACCGCCGGCTCGAGCGCGAGCGCCATCGCGATCATGGCGCGCTGGCGCTGGCCGCCGGAGAGCTGGTGCGGATAGGCGCGCACGATGCGCTCGGGGTCGGGCAGGCCGACCTCGCGTGCCAGCGCCAGCGCTCTTGCGCGCCGCTCCTTCGGCGTGAGCAGGCCGTGGGCCTCGAACATCTCGGCCATCTGGTCGCCGATCCGCATCAAGGGATTGAGCGCGGTCATCGGCTCCTGGAAGATCATCGCGAAGCGGCGCCCGCGCAGATCGCGCCAGCCGTCGTCATCCAGCTTGAGCAGGTCGCGGCCCTCGAACTGGATCTCGCCGGAAGTGACGTTGACCGTATCCGGCAGCAGGCCCATCAGCGCATGCGCGCACATCGACTTGCCGGAGCCGGATTCGCCGACGACGCAGACGATCTTGCCGGGCCGAAGGTCGAGCGAGACGCCGTCGACGGCGAAGGCACGCTCGGCACCCTTGGGCAGTGCGATCTGCAGGTTCTTGATGGAGACGGCGGGCGGGGCGGTCATCATCAGCGTCCCTCCCGCGACAGGCGCGGATTGAGCGCGTCGTTGAGACCTTCGCCGATCAGGTTCAGCCCAAGCACCGAGATCAGGATGGCGACGCCGGGAAACACCGTGATCCACCAGGCCTGGCGGATCACGGTTCGGCCGGCGCCGACCATGTAGCCCCAGGAGATCAGATTGGGATCGCCGAGGCCGAGGAAGGCCAGCGAGGACTCCAGCAGGATCGCGGTCGCCACCATCAGCGAGGCCAGCACGATCACCGGCGACAGCGCATTGGGCAGGATCTCGCGCAGGATGATCCAGGTGTTGCTCCGGCCGGTGACCACGGCGGCCTGGACATATTCGCGCGTGCGCAGCGAAAGCACCTCGCCACGCACGAGGCGGGCGACCGGCGGCCAGCTCACCACCGCGATCGAGGCCACGATCGAATAGATCGAGGGCTGCAGGATCGCGACCAGCACGATCGCCAGCGCGAAGCTCGGAATGGTCTGGAAGAATTCGGTGAAGCGCATCAGGGCGTCGTCGACCTTGCCGCCGAAATAGCCGGCCATGGCGCCGATCGGCACGCCGACGACCAGCGCCACCAGCGTCGAGACGAGGCCGACCAGCAGCGACACGCGTGCGCCAAAGATCATGCCGGCGAACACGTCGCGGCCGAGCGCGTCGGTGCCGAGCGGCACGGCCCCGAGCGTGAACGGCGGCAGGAACGGCCGCTGTACCATGCGCCAGGGCGAGTTCGGGAACAGCATCGGTCCGAACACCGCGATTCCGATCGCAAGCAACAGGATGATCAGGCCGATGACGCCGCTCGGGCTCTTCAGCATCGATTTCCAGAACTGTTTCATGAGGCGAATTCGATGCGCGGATCGACCAGCCGATAGACCAGGTCGGTGATGAGGTTGAAGATCAGGACCATGGCGGAGCAGATCACGAACACGCCGAGCAGGAGGTTGTAGTCCCGCTGCAGCAGCGCGTCGTACATCAGGCGCCCGATGCCGGGCCAGGCGAACACGGTCTCGGTGATGACGGCGCCGCCGATCAGCGTGCCGGAATGCACGCCGGCGAGCGTCACGACGGGCAGCAGCGCGTTGCGCAGCACGTGGCGGCGCTGGATCACGGCGTCGGAGAGGCCCTTGGCGCGCGCGGTCTTGACGAAGTCGAGGCGCTTCACCTCCAGCATCGAGGCGCGTGTCATGCGGGTATAAGTCGCCATGAAGAACAGGCCGAGCGTCATCGCCGGCATGATCAGGTGTTTTGCGACGTCGACCGCGTGGGCAAGGCCGGTGAGGTTGGCGCCGACCGTCTCGTAGCCGAAGCTCGGCAGCCAATCGAAGGTAACCGAGAACAGGAGGATACCCATCAGCGCCACCCAGAAGATCGGCATGGCGTAGAAGATCAGGGCGAACACGGTGATGCCGGTGTCGAGAAAGGTTCCGGCAAAGCGCGCCGCGAAGCTGCCGAACAGGACGCCAAGCATCAGCGAGATCGCGAAAGCGGTCAGCGTCAGCAACAGGGTCGCCGGCAGCCGTTCGAGGATCAGCTTCGACACCGGCGCCTGCTGGCGGAAGGAGAAGCCGAGGTCGAGGGTGACGACGCCCTTGACGTAGATGAACAGCTGCTCGGGCAGCGGCTTGTCGAGGCCGAACTTTTCCCGGAGCTGCTTGACGAAGATCTGGTCGCTGGCGCCGGCCTCGCCCGCCATCACGACCGCGGGATCGCCGGGCGCAAGCCGGATCAGGAAGAAATTGAGGACGACGATCGCGAGCAGGACGATCACGCCCTTCACGACACGCTGAGCGACGAAGGAGAGCATATCTATAACGCAGTGAGATTGAGGTGCGTGTCACCGCGATCACGGTGCACTCCCTCTCCCGCTTGCGGGGGAGGGCAGGGGAGGGGGTGCTTCCGCGGAGGGATTGCCAAGAGGAGAGAACCCTCACCCGCTACGCTCTTCGAGCGTAGCGACCTCTCCCGCAAGCGGGAGAGGTAAGGGGAGTTCGGAGCGCCTGCCATCACTTGTCGAGCCATGCGTCCTTGAAGCCGTCATTGACGCCGATGCCGGTCGTGATCAGATTCTTGACCTTGCAGCGCATGATGGTCGGGAATTGCAGCTCGAGCATCCAGGCCACCGGCACGTCCTCGACCAGGATCTTCTGCGCCTTCTCGTAGATCTCCTTGCGCTTGGAATCCGGGGTCGCGACGGCGCCATCGGCGAACAGCTTGTCGATCTCCGGGTTGGAGTAGCCCTCGACATTGTTGAACACCTGGCCCTTGGCGATGGCGCTGGAGACGTAGTTGCGCCCGACGCCGAGGGCCGGATCGCCGTACTGGTAGAGATAGGTGAAGGCGATGTCGTAGTCCCAGTCGCCGATCTTCTGGTTGCCGCCGGCAACGTCGGTGGCGATGGTCTCGATGTTCATGCCGACGTCCTGGAGATTCTGCTTCACGGCTTCACCCCAGCGCTGCCAGGTCTCGCCATAGGCGAGCGGCAACAGGCGGATCTTCTCGCCCTTGTAGCCGGCTTCCTTCAGCAGCGCCTTGGCCTTGGCCGGATCGTACGGATATTTCGGCACGTCGTCGGTGTAGTATTTGATGGTCGAGGCGGACGGGCCGGTCGCGACCTTGCCGAGCCCGTTCCAGATCACGTCCTTGGCGAAATCGCGGTCGATCGCAAACATGATCGCCTGCCGCACCCGCTTGTCCGCGAGCGGGCCCTGGCGGTTGTTCAGCCATAGCCAGGCCAGCGGCGAGAAGAACTCCCAGCCGGCGCCGGTGACGCAGGTGTCCTTCAGCTTGGACAGCCGCGGCACGTCGAAATTCTCGACCGAGCCGCCGGGCAGCACGTCGACCTTGCCGGTCTCGTACGCCACCGAGCGCGCGGCGGCGTCGGGAATGACCTGCCAGTAGATCTCGTCGAGATAGGGTTTGCCCTTCTCGTGGTAGTTCGGGTTCTTGACCAGGCGGATGAACGAGCCCTTCTGCCACTCCTTGAACATGAAGGGGCCGGTGCCGACCGGGGCGTTGTTGTAGGGGTTGGTCTTCCAGTCGGTGCCGTCATAGAGATGCTTCGGCACCATCGGCATCGAGCCGACCTCGAAGATACCGAGGAACGGGCCGAACGGCTGCTTCAGCGTGAACACCACCGTGTAATCGTCGGGCGCCTCGACCTTGTCGACCTGCCCGAGGTTGTTGCGGGCGCGCGCGTGGGTCTGCTTCAGCATCTCGATCGAGAACAGCACGTCGGCGGCGGTGAAGGGCTTGCCGTCATGCCAGGTGACGCCCTTCTTGAGCTTGAAGGTGTAGGTCTTGGCGTCCTCGCTCACGGTCCAGCTCTCGGCGAGTTCCGGCTGCGGCTCGAGCTTGGGGCTGTAGCGCAGCAGGCCCTCGAAGATGTTGCCGGACACCATCTGGACCGGGCCGTTCTGGACCATCGCAAGCATCAGGCCGGGCGGCTCGGGCTGGATCACGGCATTGATCACACCCCCCGTTTTCGGCTCTTGCGCCAGTGCCGAGGCCGTGAGGCCGCAAGCCAGGAGGAGACCAAGCAACACTCGTTTTGGCATGTCGTATCTTTCTCAAGCGAGGCCAGCCGTAGACGCTTCGCACGTCATGGCGCGCAAAGCTACGGCCGGCCCATCCCAGTCCCCATCCGGTATCGAGGCTCACATAGTCCCATTCGGCGCCGCAAGATGAAAGTCTCGACAGTGTTCGCACAAAAAATGTACAGCGCGTCCTGTTTTCACTTGATTCATTATCCTGTCGTGGAGACAAGTCGGCCATGGACAATGCCACGCGCTCCGAACGGTCCCGCAACGCTGCGCTCGAAGCGGCCATCGCCATCATCGCGCGCGACGGGCCGGGCCGGTTGACGCTCGATGCCATCGCCCGCGAGAGCGGCCTCAGCAAGGGCGGCGTGATGCATCAGTTCCGCACCAAGGAGGCGGTGCTGAAGGCGTTGCTCGAGCGGCAGATGGCGCATTTCGAGGAGTTCTCGATCCGCTATATGGCAAAGGTGAGCGGGACCTCGGCAAATCCCAATCTGGCGACCCAGCTCGCCACGATCCGGGAAGCGGCGACCTCGCCGAATTCTGCCGCGCTGGCCCTGGTTGCGGCCATGGTCGAAAATCCCGACCTGATGGCGCTGCCGCGCGAACTCGAAATGAAGAGGATGGCGGCGATCAAGGAAGAAGCCGCCGATCCCGACCTCGCGATGCTGCGCTGGGCCGGGGCGCTCGGGCTGCTGCTGAGCTCGCTATTCGGCATGTCTCCGCTCAGCAAGGACGAGCACCAGCGACTGTTCGCGCGCCTGCTCGACGACGCACAGTGGACCGGCCTCGGACAGCCCGCCACGACACGCACCAAGTCCGCGGCCAAGTCCACGGCCAAGTCCGGAACGCCATCGGCGGCAAAGGCTCCAACCCCGCGCAAGCGCGCCTGATTCACCGTTAACGAATTCCGACCGGCGCCTGCCCAAATCCGCGCCTGCGGCCAAATGTGCCAGCGCGTCATTTCCGTACTTTACAAACCAGCTGGTCGGTTTTATAAACGGAAACACTGAGACGGCCCAAGGCGTCTGAAATGGCCCCGGACGATGCCTTGGGCCGGCAATGGTGAGCGCCGCAGCCGCGTCTGGTCCCAAAACGCGGCTGCGGTCCCCATCGCCTTTGCTGAAAGCCGCTAGAGGAGTCTGGAATGGATCGCTCGATCGCCCTGCGCGGTCTGGGAACGCTGGTGCTTTGCGCGGCCGCGGCCGGCTGCGCCTCGGTCGCGCCCGTGCCCTATTCGGAGATGGCGTCGTCGGCCTACATGGCCCCGGACAAGTCGGACGCCTCCGGCCGCGTGCCCTACCGCTATTCCACGCCGGTCGACTGGCGCGCATATAATAAAGTGATCCTGGATCCCGTCGTGCTCTACCGCGGCAAGGATCATCAGTTCGGCGACATGTCCGACAAGGACAAGGCAACGCTCGCCGCCTACATGCAGAACTCCTTCGCCGAGCGGCTGCGCGGCCGTTTCGCGCTGGTGCGCGAGCGCGGACCGAACACGTTGCGGATCAGGCTGACGCTCACCGGCGCCGTCACCAACACGCCGGTGCTCGGCACGCTCTCGCGCTTCGACCTCGCCGGTGCCGTCTACAACGGCGTGCAGGCCGCGCGCGACGGCGAGGGGACGATGACCGGCTCGGTCGTCTATGGCGTCGAGATCTTCGACGCCGCCACCTCGCGCCTGCTCTCTGCCTACGTCACCAAGCAATACCCGGGCGCCTACGACATCAAGGCCAGCGTCGGCGCGCTCGCAGCCGCCACCGCCGGCCTCGACAAGGGCGCCGACGCGCTGATGGCGCAACTGAACTGACGCGGCAACCCGCGCAACGAAAGGCATCGCAGATGGACATTCTTCTTCTTCGCTTCGTGCTGCGCGTCGCGATCACCGTCGTGATGATGATCGTCGGCGGCCGCGCCGGCGCTGCCGCGCCCACCGATCCCAGCGGCACCTGGCTGGTCGAGGACGGCCGCGCCCGCATCCGGCTCGAACGCTGCGGTCCGTCGCGCGAGCGCATCTGCGGCTTCATCGTCTGGATGAAGGAGCCGGCCGACAAGCGCGGCCAGCCCTATCGCGACAAGGAGAATCCTGATGCGGACAAGCGCGCCCGCGCGCTGCTCGGCCACCAGCTCATCATGGGCTTGCAGGCGACGCCCGAGGGACGATTTGCCGGCGACATCTACAATGCGGAGGACGGCAAGTTCTATTCGGTCTCGCTGTGGCGCGAATCTCCTGATCGTCTCAAGCTCAAGGGCTGCCTGATCAAGTTCCTGTGCCAGACCCAGACCTGGCAGCAGACCCTCGACGTGCTGCCCGGTCAGCTCGTCGGCCTGACCGGCGATCTCAACGGCCCGCGCGCCGACAAGGAATGGGCGGCGGTGCCGGCACCGAAGCCGATCCAGGTGAAAACGAAATAGCCTTCAGGGCGTCCGCAGCGCCCGTCGCAACTCGTCGAGCGCGTCTGCGAGCTGTTCGCGGTGCGCGATGTCGTCCTTGGGGAGTGCGGCGACGTTGCCGGCGAGCTCCCGCAGGATGCCGGCGAGCAGCCCGAAATTGATGTGCAGATGCACCGATTTGCGCTCATCGGCGGCGCCCGGATGTTGCAGCACGAGCACAACGCCGCTGCCGTCGAGCCGCGCCTCGAAGCGCGATGAATGCTCGAAGGTGCCGACATAGAACTTGTCGGGATATTCGAGCGCGACCTCTGCCTTGTCGGGAACCGGCCTGGACATGTGAGCCTCATCGATATCGCTGCATTGTGACCGGGAATAGACCGGGCCGCCTTGCGATAGGTCAGAGGCGACCGCTTCCGGATTTGATCCGGATCAAAGCCAAGCCGCCGCTTCTGCGATCGAATGGCAACTGGCCGGACGCCGCGTTGCGTGCCCTGGTTCTTTCAGCCGTGAGACGATCGATGGACATGCAGGCCACGAATATCCCCGCGGGCGACGACAGCGGACCTGACGTCGTCGTACCGGAGCCGGATGAGGGCGTGCAGCGCTGTCTGCAATTGCTTGTTGATGCGGGCCTCCGGCCAACGCGCCAGCGCCTGGCGCTCGGCCAGTTGCTGTTCCTGCGCGGCCATCGTCATGTGACCGCCGAGGGGCTTTATGAGGAGGCGCTGGCGGCGAACGCATACCTGTCGCTCGCGACCGTCTACAATACGCTGAACCAATTTACCGAAGCCGGCCTGTTGCGCCGGATCGCTGCCGACGGCATCAAATCGTTCTTCGATACCGACACATCCGTGCATCCGCACTTCTACCTCGAAGGCGAGGATGTGCTGGTCGACGTCGCCGATGGCCTCGCCTTCACCAGGATTCCCGAGGCGCTTCCCGGCCACGAGATCGCGCGGCTCGACGTCATCGTCCATCTGCGCCGGAAGCGCGTGTAGCGCCGCCGCGCTCTTACCTTCCCCTGGAGGGGCCTCACCGCACGCCTCGTCCTTCGAGACGGCCGCTTCCAGCGGTCTCCTCAGGATGAGGCTATGCAGCACCGTGCCCGTTGAAGCTGTTGCCGCGAATTCCGTCCTCATCCTGAGGAGCCCGCCAGGCGGGCGTCTCGAAGGATGCCCGCAGGAACCGCTCTCAAATGCTATTCCCCTGCCGTTCAAGGGAAGGCAAGAGGTGTCACCGCAACCCCGCCCGGCGGAATCCTTCCAGATAGTGCTCGCGATCGGCGTCACTGGCCCATGGCAGTTGCGTCTCGATCCAGTGCAGCGAGATGCCCGGCTGGGTGCGGCGGAGCTCGCCCAGCGCCATCTCCGCAAGCATCCCGTCGCCGGTCATGCCGGCGGAGACGGCGAGCACGCGATAGGCGCCGGTGAGGTCGCCGCGATGGCGGATCGCCTCGCGCGCGAGCGCGATGGCCTCGTCATAGCGCCGCTCGGTGAAGCGCGCATAGCCGGCGATACCGTGATAGATCGCCAGCGACGGGTCGCGCGGTGAGAGCCGGATCGCCCTCTGCGCCGCCTCGAACGAGTCCTTCGATCGCCCGGCATAGGACAGCGCCAGCGCGTAATAGCCCTGCGCCAGCGAGAAGTTCGGATTGAGCGCGAGCGCCTGCTCGAACTCGGACAGCGCGTCCGCAAGCCTGCGCGTCGAGAAGTAGACGCTGCCGAGCCCGGCATGCGCCCAGGCGTCCTCATGATCGCAACGCACCGCGGCCAGCGCGGCGGCTTCCGCTATTGGCGCCACCCTGGCCAGCTCGACCCAACCGAGATGCGCGCCGAACATGTGGTTCGCCGCCAGCACCGACAGCGCCTGGCCGTAATTCGGATCGATCCCGATCGCGCGCTCGAGCAGCGCCTGTGCGGCCTCGTGATCCTGCCGCGTCACGCGCCAGTAGTGCGACAGCGCGCGCATCAACAGATCCCAGGCGTCGAGGCTCGCGGGCGGCTTGCGATGGCTGCGAAAATTCTCCGCTGCGTGGATCTGCGGCTCGATCGCCGCGACGATCGCGTTGGTGATCTCGTCCTGCACGGCGAAGACTCGACGAGCTCGCGGTCATAGCGTTCGGCCCAGAGATGGCTGCCTGACGCCGCGTCGTTGAGCTGGGCGGTGATGCGCACCCGGTTGTGCGCCTTGCGCACGCTGCCTTCGACGATGTAGCGGACGCCGAGCTCCTCGGCGATCTGCCTGATGTGGACCGCGCGTCCCTTGTAGATGAAGGACGAGTTGCGGGCGATCACCATGAACCAGCGCTGCTTCGACAGGGCGGTGAGGATGTCCTCGCAGATCCCGTCACCGAAATAGTCCTGTTCGGGATCGCCGCTCATGTTCTCGAAGGCGAGCACCGCGATCGCCGGGCGGTCCGCAACAGTGCGTGCCGGGGCCGCGGCGGGTTCCGCAGGCGCCAGTGTGACTGCCACATCTTCCCGGACCTCGCCGACGAACCGAAAGCCCTTGCGCGGGATCGTCTTGATCAGCCGCTGAGTCGCGCCGTCGTCGCCGAGCGCCTTGCGCGCGGCATTGATCCGGCTGTTCAGGGCGGAATCCGAGACGATCCGGTCACTCCAGATCTGGCTGATCAGGTCATCCTTGCTGACCACTCGGGCCCGCTGCGCCACGAGGTAAAGCAGGAGATCGAACACCTGGGGCTGCAACGGCACGGCGACCCCGGCGCAGGTCAGTTCGCGCAGGTCGCCGTCGAGCACGTTGTTTTCAAAGCAAAATCGCACGTTTCTGTCGTCTCAAGCAAAAATCAAAGTCGTCTCAGGCGAAAATCAACCGTCCGCAAAAGCCATGGAACGTCCGATCCGGCATGGTGCGAAGACCAAACAGTGCCGATGCCTCGGCACAACGGAGCTTTCCATGTCCCAAATTGATCACCAGGTTCATTCGATCGGCCCGGAGGTTACGGGCTCTCGCATTTTCAAGTTCATCGCCTTTCTGTACGGAATTGCGGCGTATCTCGTGTTTTTCGTCACCATTCTCTACGCTATCGGCTTCGTGATGGGGCTGGTGGTGCCGAAGACCATCGACACCGGAACCGACACGTCGACGGCTGAGGCCGTCATCATCAACCTGCTCCTGATGGCGCTGTTCGCCGTCCAGCACAGCGTGATGGCGCGCCAGCGCTTCAAGACGTGGTGGACGCAGTTCGTCTCCAAACCGATCGTGCGCAGCACCTATGTGTTGTTCGCGAGTCTGTCATTGCTGCTCCTGTTCTGGCAGTGGCGTCCGCTGCCGACGGTCATATGGGAGGTCGAGGACCCGGATCTCGCCGTGACGCTGGTCACGGTGTCCTTCGCAGGCTGGGTGCTGGTGTTCACCTCGACCTTCATCATCAACCATTTCGAATTGTTCGGATTGCATCAGGTGACCAACCATCTCGTCGGCAAGGAAGCGACGCCGCCGCGTTTCAAGACGCCGCTGCTCTACAAGTTTGTCCGTCATCCGATCTATCTCGGCTTCATCGTCGCGTTCTGGGCGGCTCCGGTCATGACCGCGGGACATCTGCTGTTTGCGGCCGTGACCACGATCTACATCTTCGTCGGCATCGCGCTGGAGGAGCGCGACCTCATTGATCTTGACGCGGTGCGCATCACCGAGGGCGCGCAGCACGTCGAGACCTTCGCCAAGACGCCGCTCAGCCAGCGCAAATATTGCAGGAAGTGCGGCGGCCATCTCATGACCAATCACCCGCCGCTCGGTTTGACCGACGTCTTCACCGCCACCATCCCCACCCTGGCGTTCACGCCCGGCGTCCACGTCAACTACGCCGAGACGGTGCTGCCGATGCGCGACGGCCTGCCCAAGCTGAAGGACTTCCCCGCCGAGTTCGGCGGCAGCGGCGAGATGATGCAGGAGTAGCAGGCGCTGCTCTTCCTCCTCCTCTTGCGGGGGGAAGAGCGGGCTGCATCTCAGCCGTTCTCCACCAGAAACTCCACCCGCTCGGCGGCAAAGCGCGAATGCTTCGTCACCAGCGGCTTGCCGTCGAGACCGTGGTCGGTGGCATCGACCACGAGGATCGGCCGTCCCAGCGGCAGATCGAGCCGTGCAGCGTCGGTCGCGTCGACGATGCCGGCGGTGATCCGGGTCGCGCCGCGGCGATAGTCGCGGACGCCGAAGTGTTCGAGCAGTTTCGTCATCGAGCGCGTTGCCGCAAACACGCTGCCCGCGCCCGGAAACAACTCCGCCGACAGCCACGTCGTGGAGACGCAGATCGGGGTGCGGTCGGCGAGGCGTATCGCCTCGATCCGCACCAGCGGGGCGCCGACCTTCAGGCCCAGCTCGCGCGCCAGTTCGCGCGTCGCGACGTCGTCGGACGCCTCGATCAACTGCCCGCGCGGCTCACGGCCGCCGGCGCCGACGATCTCCGAGAAGCGCGTGCGCGAGCGCAGCGGATAGGCGATGCGCTGCGCCTCGACATAGGTGCCGCTGCCACGTTCGGCGCGCACCAGTCCGCGCTCGGCAAGGGCTGCCAGCGCCCGCCGCACGGTGTGGCGATTCACGCGATAGGTCTCGGCGATCTCCATCTCGCCCGGCAGCTTGTCGCCGGCGGCGAAACGGCCGTCGGCGATGCCGCGCTCGATGCCGTCGGCAACGAGGCGCCATAGCGCGACGCCCGTGGAGGCGGTGTCCTGCATGCTCATATCGCCGGTCAGCCTAGCCCGAAAATCACACGCTTGTCACGAAACAGTCATGGCGCTTCCGTATGAAGTTGTCTACTATCATAGACAACTTGAGTTCGGCAAGTTCGGTGGATCGGGTGACGCAGCACAACAATCAGCAAGCCCAGCGCAAGGCCGCGATGGCCGTGCTGGCGCACGCGGAGGCGGGCGAGATCGCCGCTCGCCTCCGCGCTTTCGCCCTCCCGGCCCATCAGGATCTGCGCGCGCCGGAAAACGGCCTCGTCATGCTGCGCGGCCGGGTCGGCGGCGACGGCGCCCCGTTCAACCTCGGCGAAGCCACGGTGTCGCGTGCCGCCGTGCGGCTCGCGAGCGGCGAGGTCGGCTTCGGCTACACGCTCGGACGCGACGGTGAGAAGGCGCGGCTGATCGCGCTGTGCGATGCGCTGGTGCAGTCGCGGGATTTTTCCGCATCGGTCGAGCGGGACGTTATCGCACCGTTGCGCGAGCAGCTTACGATCCGGCGCAAGCAGGCGGCGGCCGAGACCGCCGCGACGAAGGTTGATTTCTACACCATGGTGCGCGGTGAGGGGTGAGATCATGACCACGATTGCGGAACTGCCGCCGGGGTTCGCCGACAAGGTGCTGTCGGCGCAATCGACCTTTCGCTCTGTCATGGACGCGATGGCGCGGCCGGGTTCGGTCCAGCGCATCGTGCCGATGGCGGGCACACCCGGGCCGATGATGCGCGGCGCCGCCGCGATCGCGCTGACGCTGTTCGACCACGACACGCCGCTCTGGCTCGATGCGCGGATGTCGGAAAGCTCGCACGTCGTGAAATGGCTCAAGTTCCACACCGGCGCGCCGGTCATTCAGGATTCCTCGATCGCGAGCTTTGCCCTGATCAGCGATGGCGCCTTGCTTCCGGCGCTCGAGCGCTTCGCGCTCGGCACCAGCGAATACCCGGACCGGTCGACCACGTTGATCCTCCAGGTCGATAGCCTTGACGCAGGGCGGGGCTTCGAGCTGCGCGGCCCCGGCATCGACGGCGTCGCGACGCTCCGGGCCTCGATCAAGCCCGCCGACCTGTTCGAGCGGCTGCGTGTCAACGAGACGCTGTTTCCGCGCGGCATCGACGTGGTGCTGGTCGCCGATGACGCCGTGGTTGCGATCCCGCGCACCACGCGCGTTGCGAACAAGGGAAGTGAATAGCATGTATGTCGCAGTCAAAGGCGGCGAACGCGCCATCGAGAACGCCCATCGGCTGCTCGCCAATGCGCGGCGCGGCGATCAAAGCGTGCCGGAAGTCACGCTCGACCAGATCTCGGAGCAGCTTGGTCTGGCCGTGGACCGCGTCATGAGCGAAGGCTCGCTTTATGACCGTGAGCTCGCGGCGCTCGCGATCAAGCAGGCGCGGGGCGATCTGATCGAGGCGATTTTCCTGGTTCGCGCCTTCCGCGCCACCCTGCCGCGCTTCGGCGCGAGTGAGCCGGTCGACACCGGCGCCATGCGGGTGCAGCGGCGGGTGTCCTCGACCTTCAAGGACATTCCCGGCGGCCAGATCCTCGGGCCGACCTTCGACTATACGCACCGCCTGCTCGATCCCTCGCTCGCGGAGGGATTTGTGCCGGACGCGCCGGCGACGGCCGAAGCCTCGACCGCGCCGACGCCGCGCGTGACCGATATCCTGGGCCGCGATGGGCTGATCGAATCCTCGCCGCAGGCCGAGGCCGGCGCCAGCGTCGGCGATCTCACGCGCGAGCCGCTGAACTTCCCGGCCGACCGCGACCTGCGCCTGCAAAATCTCGCGCGCGGCGACGAAGGCTTCCTGCTGGCGATGGGCTATTCCACCCAGCGCGGCTATGGCCGCAACCACCCCTTTGCCGGCGAGATCCGCTTCGGCGAGGTCGAGGTCGAATTCCTCGCCGAGGATGTCGGCTTCGCCGTGCCGCTCGGCTCGATCGAGCTCACCGAGTGCCAGATGGTCAACCAGTTCAAGGGGTTCTGCCACGGAAGCACCCTGCTTCACCCGCGGCTATGGCCTCGCCTTTGGCCAGAGCGAGCGCAAGACCATGTCGATGGCGCTGGTCGATCGCGCGCTTCGTGCCCGCGAGCTCGGCGAAGAGGCGCTCGCGCCGGCGCAGGATGAAGAATTCGTGATGTCGCATTCGGACAATGTCCAGGCGACCGGCTTCGTCGAGCATCTGAAGCTGCCGCATTATGTCGACTTCCAGTCCGAGCTCGGCCTGCTGCGCAAGCTGCGTCAGGAGTTTGCCGAGGCCAATGCGCCCGATGCCATGAAGGAGGCCGCGGAATGAACGCGCCCGCCTACAATTTCGCCTATCTCGACGAACAGACCAAGCGGATGATCCGCCGCGCCATCCTGAAGGCGATCGCGATCCCAGGCTATCAGGTGCCGTTCGCCAGTCGCGAAATGCCGATGCCCTATGGCTGGGGCACCGGCGGCGTGCAGGTGACGGCGGCGATCCTCGGTCCTGAGGACGTGCTGAAGGTGATCGACCAGGGTTCCGACGACACCACCAACGCGATCTCGATCCGCAAGTTCTTCGCCAAGACCGCCGGCGTCGCCACCACGACGGCGACGGAGGAGGCGACCGTGATCCAGACCCGTCACCGCATCCCGGAGGCCGCGCTGAACGAGAACCAGGTGCTGGTCTATCAGGTGCCGATCCCGGAACCGCTGCGGTTCCTCGAGCCACGCGAGACCGAGACGCGGCGCATGCATGCGCTCGCCGAATACGGCCTGATGCATGTGAAGCTCTATGAGGACATCGCCCGCTTCGGCCACATCGCGACCGCCTACGCCTATCCGGTCAAGGTCAACGCGCGCTATGTGATGGACCCGTCGCCGACGCCGAAATTCGACAATCCCAAGATGGACAATTGCCCGGCGCTGCAATTGTTCGGCGCCGGCCGCGAGAAGCGCATCTACGCGATCCCGCCCTATACGCAAGTTGTGTCGCTCGATTTCGAGGATCACCCCTTTGAGCCGTATCGCTTCAACGCGCCTTGCGCGCTGTGCGGCGCGGATAACTCCTATCTCGACGAGATCGTCACCGACGACAAGGGCGGCCGCATGTTCGTCTGCTCCGACACCGATTATTGCGAGGGCCGTCAGGCCGCTGGCCATCACGGCAGCCTGAGCGCTGCGCCGTACAAGGAGAAGGCGCAGGAGACATCAAATGGCTGATCACGACATGCTGGACAACGATGAGCCGCTGCTGGTTGCGAATTCGCTCAGCAAGTCCTACGGCCGCATCGCCGCGTGCCGCGACGTGTCGTTCTCGCTCTATTCCGGCGAGGTACTGGCGATCGTCGGCGAATCCGGCTCGGGCAAGTCGACGCTGCTGCAACTGCTGTCGGGCCAGCTCGCGGCCAGCGGCGGGCACGTCACCTACCGGATGCGCGACGGCGTCACCCGCGATCTCGCCACGCTCGGCGAAGCCGAGCGGCGCTTCCTGTTCCGCACCGACTGGGGCTTCGTGCACCAGGATCCCGCGCAGGGCCTGCGCATGGCGGTCTCGGCCGGCGCCAATGTCGGCGAGCGGCTGATGGCGGTGGGATGGAATCACTACGGTCGCATCCGCGACACCGCGTCCGACTGGCTCACCCGCGTCGAGATCGATACCGCTCGAATCGACGATGCGCCGCGGACCTATTCCGGCGGCATGCGCCAGCGTCTCCAGATCGCCCACAATCTCGTCACCGAGCCGCGGCTGGTGTTCATGGACGAGCCCACCGGCGGCCTTGATGTGTCCGTGCAGGCGCGCCTGCTCGATCTCTTGCGCAGCCTCGTTGCCGAGCTCAACCTCGCCGTCGTCATCGTCACCCACGACCTTGCGGTCGCGCGGCTATTGTCGCACCGCGTGATGGTGATGAAGGGCGGCCGCGTGATCGAGACCGGTCTCACCGACCAGGTGCTCGACGATCCCCGTGAGCCCTATACTCAGCTCCTCGTTTCCTCGATTCTGCCGCCATGAGCCCACTGATGACCGCCATGATCGACGTCACTGATGCCAAGAAGACCTTTACGATGCACCTGCAGGGCGGCATCGAGCTGCCTGTCGTCAGCGGCGTGACCTTCCACGTCGATCCCGGCGAATGCGTCGTGCTGTCGGGCCCGTCCGGCGCCGGCAAGTCGTCGATCCTGAAGATGATCTTCGGCAATTACCGCTGCGATTCCGGCCGCATCGGCATCCGCCATCGCGGCGCGCTGATTGATCTGGCCACCGCCGAGCCGCGGCAGGTCCTCAACGTGCGCCGCGCGACCATCGGCTATGTCAGCCAGTTCCTGCGCGCGGTGCCACGGGTCGCCACGATCGACGTCGTCGCCGAGCCGCTGATCGTGAACGGCCTGGCCCGAGCCGAGGCGCAGCAGAGGGCGGGTACCCTGCTGCACCGCCTCAACATCCCTGAGCGGCTCTGGCAGCTTCCGCCCGCGACCTTCTCCGGCGGTGAACAGCAGCGCGTCAACATCGCGCGCGGCTTCATCTCCGACCTGCCGATCCTGTTGCTGGACGAACCGACCGCCTCGCTCGATGCCGCCAACCGCGCCGTCGTGGTCGAGCTGATCGCCGAGAAAAAGCGCCAGGGCGTCGCCATGGTCGCCATTGTCCATGACGACGAAATCCGCCATTTGATTGCCGACCGTATTGTTGACGTTACCAGCTTTGCCGCCGCCGCCTGAAGGAAATTGAAATGAACGCCAAGCCGAAGGACACCGTGATCGCCAACGCCAGGATCGTCCTGGCTGACCGGGTGATCGAGCAGGGCTGGCTGGCTCTTGCGGATGGGCGCATCGCCGAGATCGGCGAGGGCAGGGCGCCGGCGGGCGCTGAGGATGCTGGCGGCGACCTCATCATGCCCGGACTGATCGAGCTCCACACCGATCACCTCGAAGCGCATTACGTACCGCGGCCGAAGGTGTTCTGGAATCCGGTCGCCGCCGTCGTCTCCTATGACGGCCAGCTCGCGACCTCGGGCATCACGACCGTGTTCGACTCGCTCCGGGTCTGGCGTGAGGACGGCGCTGAGGAAGTCGACGGCCGCGCCGGCGTGCTCGCCGCCGCGATCACGACCGCGCGCGATGCTGATTTGTTGCGCGCCGACCGCTTCCTGCATCTGCGCTGCGAAATCCCGATGCCGAGCGTGGTCGAGGAGGCCAAGGAGCTGATCGACCGTCCCGACGTGAAGCTGATGTCGCTGATGGACCATACGCCCGGCCAGCGCCAGTTCCGCGACGAGGGCAAGCTGCGCGACTATTACCGCGGCAAGAACGGCGGCAAGACCGATGCCCAGCTCGACGAGCTGTTCGCAAAGCGCTTCGAGTATCAAAAGGCTTATGCGGCGACCAACATGCGCGAGATCGTGGCGCTGGCGCATCAGCACAGGATTCCGCTGGCGAGCCATGACGACACCACCGAGGAGAATGTCGCGGACGCCGTGCGCGATCGCGTTTCGGTGGCGGAATTTCCGACGACGCTGGAGGCCGCGCGCGGCCTGCATCAGGCCGGCATCGACATCCTGATGGGCGCGCCCAACGTCGTGCGCGGCGGCTCGCACTCCGGCAATATCGCCGCGGTCGATCTTGCCCGCGAGGGCCTGCTCGACATTCTCTCGTCGGACTACATTCCGTCGAGCCTTCTGATGGCCGCGCTGCAATTGCCTGAGCATGTGCCCGCGATCAGCCTTCCGGCGGCGGTTCGAACCGTAACGAAAGCGCCGGCCGAGGCGGTTGGTCTCTTCGACCGCGGCGAGATTGCGGTCGGCAAGCGCGCCGACCTGATCCGGGTGCACATCGCGGGCAGCGTTCCCGTCGTCCGCAGCGTCTGGCGCGAAGGAGGCCGGGTCGCATGAGCGAGACCGCGACCATGGCGCAAGGCGAGGCGGGTGCGATCGGCCCTGGCCGGCTCGTGCTCGTGGTCGGTCCCAGCGGCGCCGGCAAGGACACCTTGCTGCAGCTGGCGCAGGCGGCCTGCATCGACGATCACGACGTCGTCTTTCCGCGTCGCGTCGTGACGCGTGAGTCCTCCGCGGCCGAGGACAACATTGCCATGAGCCCGGACGAATTCCGGCTCGGAATCGATCACGGGGATTTCGCCGTGCACTGGGAAGCGCATGGGCATTCCTACGCGCTACCGCTCGAAATCAACGACGACATCCGCGCCGGCCGCGCCGTCGTCGTCAACGTCTCGCGCACCGTGATTGCCGCGCTGCGTCAGGCCTATGCCAATGTCGTCGTGGTCGCCATCACGGCGCCGCCGGACGTGCTGGCGCAGCGGCTTGCCGCCCGCGCCCGGCACAGCGACGGCAATATCGCGGAACGGCTGTCCCGCAGCGTCGAGGACGCATCGGCGCAGGCCGATGTCACCATCCTCAACGCCGGCAGCGCGGATTATCACAGCCGCCAGCTCGTGCGCGTGATCAGGAACGAAGGCTGGCGCGAGTAACCGCCGGCGCAAAGGAGAGTGGAAGAATGTCGGTGATCGAAACGGTCGAACAGCTAGTACCCGGAATCAGAGCTGAGTGATACGGCGGCCTTTGAAACGGCGTTGACGGACCTTTTTCTTGGTCCAGACGAAGGGCTCGGCTCTGTCGTTGTATGCGTTGACGTAGGCATCGATGTGTTCCTGAAGCTGCTTGAGGCTCGTGAAGGAGGTGCCGCTGAGCGACTGCCCCTGCAAGATGGAAAACCATACTTCGACCTGATTGAGCCACGACGCACTTGTCGGCGTGAAATGAAATTGCACGTTGGGGTGGGCCTTGAGCCAGTCCTCGTTCTTTTTATGGGTGTTGAGGTTGTCGAGGATGACGTGAAGCTTGCGGTTCGGAAAAGCCGCGGTGACGCTGTTCATGAAATCGAGAAACTCGACGCGGCGCCGGCGTTTTGAATGGGTCGCGATGATCTTTCCGGTGGCGACTTCGAGCGCCGCAAACAATGTTGTGGTGCCATGCCGCTTGTAATCGTGGCTTTGGCCGGTCAAGGCGCGGCCATTGGGCAACTTCAGATAACCCTGCGCTCGCTCCAAAGCCTGGATCGAGGGCAGAGCTGGCCCCGCAAATTCGGACAGTAGCTTGAGTGGATTTTCTGCCTGACAGCGGCGAGGATTCTTGCTGCGAATCAGGAGCGAAGATGACGAAGAAGAGCCGCCGGACGCATTCTCCGGCATTCAAGGCGAAGGTTGCTTTGGCTGCGGTCAAAGGCGACAAGACACTGGCGGAGCTGGCGCAACTGTTTGATGTTCATCCGAACCAGATCACGATCTGGAAAAACCAGCTCCTGGAAGGCGCCGCCGGCGTGTTTGGGCATGACAAGACATCGGCCGAGACGCCGGTCGATTTGAAGGCGTTACATGCCAAGATCGGCGAGCTGGCGTTGGAAAACGATTTTTTGTCCGGCGCGCTCACCAAGGCGGGCCTGCTGAGCGCAAAGCGATGATCGACCGCGGTCATGATCTTTCTATCGTGCGCCAGGCGAAGGTCCTGAAGCTGGCTCGCAGCACGGTCTACTATGAACCTCGGCCAGTTTCGGCCGAGGACCTTGCCTTGATGCGTCGGCTCGATGAGCTGCATCTCGATTATCCCTTCGCGGGAGCGCGTATGCTGCGATCGTTGCTGCGGCGGGAGGGCGTATACGCCGGTCGCCGCCACATCGCGACGCTGATGAAGCGCATGCGGATCGAGGCGGTCTATCGTCGCCCGAACACGAGCAAGCCGGCTCCGGGTCACAAGATCTACCCGTACCTGTTGCGCGG
The DNA here is from genome assembly GCF_044570075.1 of Bradyrhizobium sp. YCK136. Lineage (NCBI taxonomy): Bacteria > Pseudomonadati > Pseudomonadota > Alphaproteobacteria > Hyphomicrobiales > Nitrobacteraceae > Bradyrhizobium > Bradyrhizobium sp. YCK136. The sequence continues at coordinate 9,141,603 of NZ_CP172424.1, read as the reverse complement.
ATTGAAGATCGAGCGGCCCGACCATGCGTGGGCAATGGACATCACCTACATTCCGATGCGGCGTGGCTTCGTCTATCTCGCGGCGGTCGTCGATGTGTTCAGCCGACGGGTCCTGGCCCATCGCGTCTCGATCACAATGGAGGCGGCCTTCTGCGTCGAAGCGGTCCAGGAGGCGTTGGCGAAGCACGGCAGGCCCGAGATTTTCAACACGGATCAGGGCAGCCAGTTCACCAGCCTCGAGTTCACCGATGTGCTGCTGGACGCGAAGATCGCCATCAGCATGGACGGCAAGGGCGCCTGGCGCGACAACGTGTTTGTCGAGCGGCTCTGGCGCACGGTCAAATACGAAGAAGTTTATCTCCGCGCCTACGACAGCGTGTCCGAGGCGCGAGCGTCAATTGCCAAGTATCTGGCCTTCTACAATCAGGGACGCCCTCACTCGAGCCTTGACGGGCGCACGCCCGACGAGGCTTACTTCGGCACGCAAGCTATGGTGATGGCCGCATGACCGTCGCCGACGGTTTTGTCGTCGCTCTGGTCGGGCTACGCCCTCCCGACGCAACGACAAAACCGTAAAGCCCCGCGTTCAGCATAACCCGGCAGGAATCCACTTAAATCCAGCGGGGCGCTGTCCAAACAACCGGGGCCAGCTCTGGCTTCTCGTCCACGCACAGCACAATGGCCTTCGCCGGCGGCGCGACATAGAGGCCGACAACATCGGCGGCTTTGGCCGTAAAGTTCGGGTCGTTGCTCTCGCACCAGGACTTGCGAGCCACCAGGTCAATCTTGTGGCTGCGCAGGAACCGCCAGACATATTGGACATCGACATCGCCCAGCGCCTCGGCCAGCAGGGGGCCGGTCCAGCGCGCAAACCCTTGCGGTGGCGGCTTATCCAGCAGCTTCAGAATCCGCTTGTCGGTCGTCTTCGTATAGATCGGCTGCTTGCCAGGCCGCGGCTTGTCTTGCAGCCCTTCAAGGCCATGGTCGGCATAGCGATGCCGCCAAAGGCTGACAATCCGCGGCTGGACCCCAACTTCCTTGGCGATCGACCGGGTGCTGCGCCCATCCGCCGCCAACAGAACTATCCGCGCCCGCTTCAAATCGCGCTGCAACGTCACCGGTGAGCGACAGCACGCCTCAAGCACCTTGCGATCTTTCCTCGAAAGGTGGACTTCTCTTGCTTCGGGTATCATCCCGACCTTGAATCACGACTCACGTTCCAAGAAAAGTGGGTACTAGAGGCCATCTACGGCGCCACCAACGATGCCTCGACCGTGAAAGTCGCCGACCATGTCACGCCGCTCTATCGCGTCTTCATCGAGAAGGCGCCGTTCGCGGCGCTCGCCACCATCGGGCCCGAGGGCATCGACTGCTCGCCGCGCGGCGATCTGCCCGGCTTCGTTCGCATTCACGACCCCAAGACGCTGATGCTGCCGGATCGTCGCGGCAACAACCGGGTCGATTCGCTGCGCAACATCGTGCGCGACCCGCGCGTGTCCCTGATGTTCCTGGTCCCCGGCTCCGGCAATGCGGTCCGCGCCAATGGCCGCGCGCATCTGTCGATCGATCCCGAGTTGCTGGCGTCCTTCAAGGTCGAAGGCAAGGCGCCGCGCAGCGTCATGGTGATGAATGTGGACGAGATCTACTTCCAGTGCGCCCGCGCCATCGTCCGCTCCGATCTCTGGAACCCCGACAAGCGCATCGACCCGAAGACGCTGCCGACGCCCGGCCAGATCCTCGCCGAGATGAGCCAGAACAAGGTCGGCGGCGAGGAGTACGATCGCGCCTGGGCGGCGCGTGCCGCAGCGACGATGTGGTAGCGTCCGCGCTCTCGTCTCCCTCGCCCCGCTCTTGCGGGGAGAGGCGGGGTGAGGGGCCTCTCTCCGCACGTGAGATCGCTGTGGGGACCTGTACCCCCTCACCCGGATCGCGCCGGACGATGCTTCGCATCGCCGGGGGCGATCCGACCTCTCCCCGCAAGCGGGGAGAGGTGAAGAGGGCGCCAGTGCTGAACTCATCGCGAGATGAATCTGCCTGCGGGCGCTTGCGGCGGGAGAAGCGGCCGAACGTGTCGCTCGTAAATATGGATAGCCATTTCATTGACCAATCGCGCCGATCGCTCGATATTTACAGCATCGAAACTGCTCCTCGAGCCGAAGCCGCAACATGAGAACCGATCACCAGCGTAATCCGGACGACATGCACCCGTGCATGACGCGGCGCTGTTTCTCGGCGGCGACCGGCGCCTGTTGTTGCTGCTGAGCGCCTCCCTCTCAGTACGTCCCATCGCAAATCTCAAGACAGGAACGCCGCAATCGCGGCGAATGAGCAGTCATGTCCCAAGGTCAGTTTGAAGCCCAGTTCGAAGCCCAGTCCAACGCCTACATCATCGAAATCCACGACCGCGCCGCCGGCATCATCACAAGAGACGCGCGCGGCTTCCGCTTCTTTTCCTCCGAGCGGCTGTTCGACAGCCTCGAAGGCCGCCAGTTCCGCTCGGCGCGCGATGCCGAGCGGGCCGCGCGCGCGGTGTTCTCCGAGCTGAGCCGGCGCGCGAGTTCGCAACTCTTCGCCAACTGATCCCACCGAAAGGACCGCGATATGATTACTCGACGACACATGCTCGCAACGACACTCCTGGTCGCGACAGCCCTGGCTGCACCCGTGCACGCGGAGAACAAACCGGCGGAAATCCGCATCGGCACCCAGAAGGGCGGCTTCTTCCCGGCGGTGCGCCAGCGCCAGACGCTCGAAAACGCCTTCAAGCCGCTCGGCATCGAGATCAAGTGGATCGACTTCCAGTTCGGTCCACCGCTGCTGGAGGCAATCAATGTCGGCAGCGTCGATTTCGGTTATGTCGGCGACTCCCCGCCGATCTTCGCGCAGGCCGGCGGCGCGAAGATCCGCTACGTCGCCGCGGTGAAATCGGACGGCAACACCCAGGCGATCGTCGTGCCGAAGGACTCGCCGATTCACGCACTGGCCGATCTCAGGGGCAAGCGCGTCGCCTTCGGCAAGGGATCGAGCGCGCATAATCTGCTAGTCGCGGCGCTCGAGAAGGCCGGCCTGTCCTGGTCCGACATCACGCCTGCGCCGCTCGCGCCGGCCGATGCGACGGCGGCCTTCGTGAAGGGCTCGGTCGACGCCTGGTCGATCTGGGATCCCTATCTCGCGCTCGCCGAGCTGAAGGAGAATGCGCGCGTCATCGCCTTCGACAAGGACGTGCACAAGCCGAACGCCTTCTACATCGCCGGCGCCGATTTCGTGGAGAAGTATCCCTCGCTCGTTGCGAAGCTCAACACGGCCTTCGCGTCCGAAGGTGTATGGGCAGATTCACATCACGAAGACGTGGCGAAGGCGCAGGCCGAGGCGACCGGCGTCGACATCGAGGCGATCCGCCGCTTCGTCGCCCGCTCCAATTATCGCGTGGTGCCGATCGATGCCGAGGTGGTCAAGAGCCAGCAGGTCGTTGCCGACCGCTTCGCAAAGCTCGGCCTGATCCCGAAGCCGGTCAATGTCTCCGACATCGTCTGGAAGTGGACGCCGGGATCTTGAGCCGGGCTCAGCCTTTCAGCGCGGCCAGCAACTCATCCGGCCGCTCGGCCATGATCATGTGGCCGGCGCCCGGCACCACGACGGTCTTCGCATGCGGGATCGCGGCCGCGAGCGCCTTGCCCGCCTTCGCCGGAGTCATCATGTCGCGCTCGCCGAGGATGAGCGTCGCAGGCACCTTGACGCTCGCGGCGGCGGTGAGCGCATTCGCGTAAGCGTTGCAGGCCGACAGATCCCTGAACAGCACGCCCGGCTCGCAAGCCTTCAGCACCGCTTGCGCGCCGCCATGCATCCACAGGCCCGGCGCGAGGCTGCCGCCGAGCTCGGCGTTGAAGCCGAGGCCCCAGATCGACACCATGTCGTTGGCATCCTGCGAGTTGGCTTCGGCCGCCTTCAAGAGATCGGGGCCGACCGTCATGGTCGCGGCGGTGCCGATCAGGCTCAGTGCGGAAACCTTGTCGGGGTGACGTGCCGCGGTCTCCAGCGAGATCAGCGATCCCATGGAGTGGCCGATCAGATGCGCCTTCGCAGCTCCTGCCGCATCGAGCAGCGCCGCCGTCCAGTCGGCCATCTCGGCGATGCTCGAGAGCGAGGGGCCGGCCGAGCGCCCGTGACCGGGAAGGTCCGGTGCCAGCACGGAAAACCCGTGATGGGCGAACCAGCGCGTATGCAGCGCCCAGGTCGAGTGATCGAAGCCGGCGCCGTGGATGAAGACCACCGCGGGCAGGGACTTGTCGAATTCGCGGCCGCCGGTCGCGACAAATACCTCGGCCCCGTTGACGGAAAGCTTCATGGTGTCAGGCCTTTTGCGAGATGCGCAGTGCTTGATTGAGGTCGTCGATGATGTCGGAGGCGGTCTCGATGCCGACCGACAGCCGCACCAGCTCCTCGCCGATGCCGGCGGCCTTGAGCTGCTCGGCGTCCATCTGCTGATGCGTGGTCGAGGCCGGGTGGATCACCAGCGTCTTGGCGTCGCCGACATTGGCGAGATGGCTGATCATGCGCAGGGACTCGATGAACTTGCGGCCGGCGGGGCGGCCGCCCTTGATGCCGAACGAGACGATCGAGCCGGCGCCGCGCGGCAGCAGCTGCTTTGCAAGCTGGTAGTCCGTGTGGTCTTCAAGCGAGGGATGCAGCACCCAGTCCACCGCCTTGTTGGACTTCAGCGCTTCCAGCACCAGATGCGTGTTCTGCATATGCCGGTCCATGCGGACGCCCAGCGTCTCCACGCCCTGCAGGAGCTGGAACGCGTTGGTCGGCGACAGGCAGGCGCCGAAATCGCGCAGGCCCTCGGTGCGCGCGCGCATGATGAACGCCGCGGTGCCAAACTGCTCGTCGAAGACGATGCCGTGATAGCCGCCATAGGGCTCGGTCAGCACTCCGAACTTGCCGGAGCCGCGCCAGTCAAAGCGGCCACCGTCGATGATAGCGCCGCCGATCGCGATGCCGTGGCCGCCGATCCATTTGGTCGCCGAGTGCATCACGATGTCGGCCCCTAGCTCGATCGGCCGGCTGAGATAGGGCGTCGCAAAGGTGTTGTCGATCAGCAGCGGAATTTTTGCCTCATGCGCGATCTGCGCGACCTTCGGGATGTCGAGCACCTCGAGCCCGGGATTGCCGATGGTCTCGCCGATCACGAGCTTGGTGTTCGGCTTGATGGCGCTGCGGAACGCATCGAGATCGCGCGGCTTCACAAATGTCGTGGTGATGCCGAAGCGCGGCAGCGTATGCGCCAAAAGGTTGATGGTGCCGCCATAGAGCGAGCTCGACGCCACGATGTGGTCGCCGGCGTTGAGCAGCGTCGCGATGGCCAGATGCAGCGCAGCCATGCCGCTCGCGGTGCAGATCGCGCCGACGCCGCCTTCGAGTGCCGCGAGCCGCTCCTCCAGCACGCCGATGGTCGGATTGGAGATGCGCGTGTAGATGTGGCCGGCGCGCTCCAGGTTGAACAGCGCGGCGGCGTGATCGGAATCCTGGAACACGTAGGACGTGGTCTGGTAGATCGGCACCGCGCGGGCGCCGGTCGCGGGATCCGGATGCTGGCCCGCATGCAGGCTCAGGGTCTCGAAGGCAGGCGGTTTTGGCGCGGGCATGCGTGGCCTCGTTGCTCGGTCGGCGATGGCGGCCCTTGTGCCACAAAACGGCGTGCCAAGTCAGCCCATTGACAGCGCCGTGGGATGGCGCACAGCGGTGACATGATTGAGGCGAACTCTGTCCGCATCGCCGGTGGGCTCCCTCGCCCCGTTCTTACGGGGAGAGGGTTGGGGTGAGGGGCTCCATCCGAGATCACGGTGACAGTCGGACTCGCGGAGAGTCCCCCTCACCCGGATTGCATCTTCGATGCAATCCGGCCTCTTCCCGCAAGCGGGGAGAGGCGAACGGCGCCGCCTTCAGTAGCCGACATTGCCCCGGATCGCCTGCTCGATGATCCGCGCCTCCCGCAGCAGGATCTCCGCGACCTCTTGCTCGCGGCGCGGGCCGAGCCTCGTCCGAACGGCGGAGACGGTCATCGCCGCGGCGGGCTGTCCGTCCGGCGTCTTGATCCAGGTCGAGATCGACTTGGTGCCCTGCACGAGGCCGATCTCTCGCATGTTGTAACCCCGCTTCCGCGCGGCGGTGACCTGGCTCATCACGGCTGCGACGTCGGTCTGGTAGGCCTCGAACCGTTTCTCGTTGGCTGCGACGATTTTTCGCGCGTCCTGCGCCGGCATCGCGGCGAGGATGGCAACGCCGGCGCTGGAGACGCCGAGCGGCCGGCGCGCGCCGACCTCGATCGACAGCACCTGGATCGGATAGACGCCGATCCTGCGATCGACGCACAGCGTGTCGTTGCCGGTCCGCACCGTCAGGAACAGCGTGTCCCCGATCTCGGCGGAGGCGCGCCGCAGCGACGGACTTGCCGCGACCAGCAGCCGCGACGGCCGCGCCCGTGCCAGCGCCAATTCCGGCACCTGGTTGCCGATCGCGTAGCGGCCGGTGCGATCGTGCCGCTCGACGATGCCTTCCTCGATCAGCACGTGGACGATGCGATGCACGGTCGGACGGGTAAGGCCGGTCGCCCGCACGACCTCGGCCAGCGGCACGCCGTCCTCGCGGCCTGCGGCAAGAATGCGCAGTACCGCGAGCGCGCGCCGGATCGCCTGCGCGCCCTGTCGCGGTTCCAGCGCGCTGCGGGTGGCTTTCGGAGAAGGTCTCTTGTCCATAATATGGACAAGAACGCCACAATTCACTCGACAGGTAAAGCGCGCATCTGGAGATTGCGCGGCGATCGAGCGCCGTGCGCAACGTCAAGGCGTTCGAAGTGAATTGGAAGCGCCGCCGGGAGGTTAACATGAGATTAATCGCGATTGCCATAGCCGCTGTCACGACGTTGCTGGCGGGGCCCGCATCGGCCCAGCAATGGCCGGCGCGCAGCGTCAAGCTGATCGTGCCCTATCCGGCCGGCGGCAATGTCGACAGCGCCGCGCGCATCGTCGCCGACAAGCTCCAGGAAAAGCTCGGCCAGCCCTTCATCATCGAGAACAAGGCCGGCGCCGGCGGCATGATCGCGGGCGAGGCTTTCGCGAAATCGGCGCCCGACGGCTATACGCTGTTCGTCGGCGCCAACGGCCCGGTGCTGTTCGCGACCGAGATCAACAAGCGCGATGCCTATAGCTGGAAGAAGGACTTCCTGCCGATCTCGACCATCTCGATGACGCCGCTGGTGCTCGAGGTACATCCCTCCGTCCAGGCCAACAATTTCAAGGAATTCATCGACCTCGCCAAGCGCGAGCCCGGTAAGCTGACGATGGCCTCGCCCGGCCCCGGCACCACCAATCATCTGCTCAGCGAATTGATGCAGTCGAATCTCGACCTGCAATGGGTCACCGCGCATTACCGCGGCAACGCGCCGGCCATCAAGGATCTGCTCGGCGGCCAGGTGCAGTTCGCGTTCGACCAGCTCACGGTCAGCCTCCAGCACATCAAGGCCGGCCTGTTCCGCGCGCTCGCGGTCACCAGCCCGCACCGGCTGAAGTCGCTGCCTGACGTCCCGACCTTCACCGAGCTCGGCTACAAGGATTTCGACGGCCAGACTTTCACCGGCCTGTTCGCGCCCGCGGGCACGCCGGCGCCTGTCGTCGACAAGCTGCACGAGACGCTGGTTGCGATCCTGAAAGACCCGGGCGTGGTGGACAAGTTCGAAAAGCTGGGCGGGGAAGCCGTCGCGATGACGCCGGACGAGTTCAGGGCCTATCTCGAGCGCGAGGACGCCAAGTGGATTCCGGTCGTGCGCAAGGCCAACATCAAGGCGGACTGAGTGATGCGGATCGATCCCACCGAGCTCGGCGCGGAGCGCATCTACCGGCTGATGACCGGCATCGTGGTGCCGCGCCCCATCGCCTGGGTGACGAGCCTGTCGCGCTCCGGGGTGCTCAACCTCGCGCCCTTCAGCGCCTTCACCTTCGTCTCGCAGAAGCCGCCGATGCTCGCCATCAGCGTCGGCCGCAAGGGCGCGGACTACAAGGACACCGCGCACAACATCCTCGACACCGAGGAATACGTCATCCACATCGCCGATACCCCGCTGATGTCTGCGGTGCACGACAGCTCGATCGAGCCCCGCCTGAAGTCAGCGAGGTCGCGGAGCTTGGCCTGGAGACGCTTAGCTGCGAGCGCATCAAGGTGCCGCGGCTCGCGGCCGCACCTGTCGCGATGGAGTGCCGCTTCCGGCAGTGCCTCGAATTCGGCGACGCCCGCAGCCGGCTGATCGTCGGCGAGGTCGTGATGTTCCACATTCGCGACGGCCTCGTGGAAAACGGCAAGGTCGAGACCCGGGCGCTCGACCCGATCGCGCGCATCGGCGGGCCGCGCTACGCCCGCCTCGGCGAGATCGTGACGCTGAACACCGTCTTTCAAACTCCCAAATCGACCGACTGAGCGCGCGGCCCATCGCGGCCCTTGTGCCCAAAGACCATTGGAGAAAACCACAATGCGACTCCTGAGCTATCTCTTGGACGGCGAGGCGCGCTACGGCGCGGCCGTCGCGGGCGGCGTGGTCGATCTGACCCGGCGGATCGGCCGCGACTTCTCCGACGTGAAGGCGCTGATCGCGGCCAATGCGCTGGCGGACGCGCAGGAAGTGATCGCCGATCAGCAACCGGACTACGCGCTCGATGATCTCGTCCTGCTGCCGCCGGTGCTGGCGCCGGAAAAGCTCTGGTGCATCGGCGTCAACTACGCCGAGCGCAACGCCGAATATAAAGACAATTCGGACCTGCCCAAATATCCGAGCCTGTTCGTGCGCAGCATGTCGTCGATGACAGGCTCCGGCCAGCCGCTGGAGAAGCCCAAAGTCTCGGATCAGCTCGACTATGAAGGCGAGCTCGTGATCGTGATCGGGCAGGAAGGCCGCCACATCCCGCGCGAGAAGGCGTGGTCGCACATCTTCGGCATGACGCTGTGCAACGAAGGCACGATCCGCGACTGGCTGCGCCACGGCAAGTTCAACGTCACGCAAGGCAAGAATTTCGACCGCTCCGGTAGCATCGGCCCGTGGATCGTCACGGCGGACGAGCTCGACCCGCGCGGGCCTCTTGACATCACCACGCGCGTCAACGGCGAGGTGCGTCAGCAGGACACCACCGAGCGGCTGATGTTTCCGTTCGACTTCCTGATCTCCTATCTCTCGACCTTCGCCACCCTGAAGCCCGGCGACATGATCGTGACGGGTACGCCGACCGGGGCGGGCGCGCGCTTCGATCCGCCGCGCTGGCTGAAAGTCGGCGACGTCGTCGAGGTCGAGTCGAGCCGCATCGGCGTGCTGCGCAACACCGTGGCTGCGGAGCAATAGACCATGCTGGATGCCGCCACGATCGAACGTCTTGCCGCGCGCCTGGACGAGGCCGAGCGCACCAAGGCGCTGATCCCGATGTTCTCGAAAGAGTATCCCGGCCTCACGATCGAGGACGCCTACGCCATCCAGCGCGCCTGGACGAAACTCCAGCTCGGGCGAGGGCGCGTCATCAAGGGCCACAAGATCGGCCTGACCTCGAAGGCGATGCAGAACGCGGTCGGCATCTCCGAGCCCGACTACGGCGTGCTGTTCGCCGACATGTTCTATGCCGACGCCACGCCCATCCCGTTCGATCGCTTTCATGCGCCACGAATCGAGGTCGAGCTCGCCTTCGTGCTGAAGGCGCCGCTGCGCGAGCCCAACTGCACCATCTTCGACGTGCTCAACGCCACCGACTACGTGACGCCGGCGCTGGAGATCTTGGAGACGCGCATGCACCGCGTCGATCCTGAAACGGGCAAGACGCGAAAGGTCATGGACACGATCTCGGACAACGCCGCGAACGCCGCGCTGGTGCTCGGTGGCCGGCCGTTCCGCCCGATGGATGCGGATCTGCGCTGGATCGGCGCGCTGCTGTTCCGCAACGGCGAGGTCGAGGAGACCGGGCTTGCCGCCGGCGTGCTCAATCATCCCGCCAACGGCATCGCCTGGCTCGCCAACCGGCTCGCGCCGCATGACGAATATCTCAGGGCCGGCGAGGTGGTGCTGGCGGGATCGTTCACGCGGCCGGTGGACATCCGCCGCGGCGATACGTTCCACGCCGACTACGGCGCGTTCGGCTCGGTGTCGTGCCAGTTCGTCTGAACCAACACACAAGAGGGAGCGCACCATGACACGGCGCAAGAGCATCCACATCGGCGGCTTCAAGCACGCCAATCCGATTCCGAACGCTTGCCGCATCGGCAATCTCGTGATGTCGGGCGTCATCCTTGGCCGCGATGCGGCCGGCGCGATGCCCGTGAGTCTCGACGCGCAATGCGCCAACATGTTCGCGCACATGAAGGCGACGGTGGAGGCCGCCGGCGGCACCACCGACGACATCATCAAGATGACGGTGTGGCTGAAGGACCGCTCGCAGCGCGGGCCCGTCAATGTCGAGTGGCTGAAGATGTTTCCGGACGAGCATTCGCGCCCGGCGCGCCACGCGCTGCCGATGGACAACATGGACGGCGGCGCGCTGGTGCAGTGCGACTTCACCGCCGTGATCGACTGAAGGAGATTTGCGCATGCCGACCTATCTGCCGTTCGACCCGAATCCGCGCCGCCCGGTCAAGGCGCCGCCACTGAGGACCATCGACAGCCAGTTCCACGTGCTGGGGCCCATCGAGAAATATCCGGAGCGCCCCGGCGCGGCCTATCGGATGCCGACCGCGACCTGGGAAGCGGCGTTGCGTATGCACAAGACGCTCGGCATCGAGCGCGGCATCATCGTGCAGACCACGACCTATGGCGCGGATCATGCCGTCGTGCTCGACGCCCTCGCGGTGATGGGTCCGAACTACCGCGGCTGTGCCAACGCGCTGGTGTTTGCCGAGGCGAACGATTCCTATCTCGCAAAGCTGCATGACGCCGGCGTCCGCGGCGCGCGCTTTAGCTTCCGCCAGGAGCTCGGCGCCGTGCTGTCGGATACCGATTTCGCCCGCGCCATCGCCCGCATCCGCGAGCTCGGCTGGTACGTCAAGATCCAGCCGGAGAAGGACGGTATCGTCTCCAGCGTCGCGAAGTACGAGAATCTCGACGTTCCCGTGCTGATCGACCACATGGCGCGCCCCGATCCGCAAGCCGGCAAGGACGATCCGAACCTGCGCAAGATGCTGGAGCTGCTCAAGAAGGGCAATTTCTGGGTGATGCTGTCGCTCGGCGAGAAGACCTCGAAGGCCGGCCCGCCCTACGACGACGTGATCCCGATCGCGCGCGCCTATATCGAGGCAGCAAGCGACCGCTGCGTCTGGGCCAGCGACTGGCCGCATCCGGTCTCCGTCAAGCAGCCGCCCAACGATGCCGACCTGCTCGAGCTGATGTACCGCTACGCGGCGGACCAGGCGGAGCTGGAAAAGATCCTGGTGCACAATCCGGCAAAGCTGTTCGGCTTTGCCGACTGATCGACTCCGGTCGCGATCGGGCCTGTCACCTCAGGGCGAGATGATCCGGTCGCGCATGGCGATCATCACGGCCTGCGTGCGGGTGGCTGCGCCGAGCTTCTTGCAGCAGCTCTTGATGTGCGCCTTCACTGTGCGTCCCGTGATGGCCAGGGCGTCGGCGATCTCATCGCTGGATCGTCCGACGGCCGCCAGCGTCAGCACCTCGCGCTCGCGCAAGGACAGTGCGTGCTGCGGAGCCGCGGGCAGGCCGCGCAGCTTCAGCACCCGGTCGAAGGCGTAAAGCGCCATGAGGTGGAGCGCGGGGAGATCGCGCTCGGCCAGATCGATCTCGGCGCCGCCGAACCACACCGGAGCCGACGCGGATCGTCTTCGTGCCGCCCGCGACATGCCCGATCACGACAGAGGTCGCCGCGCTGGCGATGCCCGTCATGTTGTGATGCTCGGCCAGCCAGAACCGCTTGTAGCCCCAGGCCTCGGCGTGCTGGGCAAGATCAAGCGAATTGCGAAACGCCTGCGCGGCGTCGCCACCCTGGCGGATGGGAGCGAGGTCGAGCACGGAGAAGGGGATCATGCGTGGGGGTCCGGGTGGAGGGCGATATGCGCCGGGGCTCCATATGTAGTACCTGCCAGCCCGAATGTTAGCGTTGCAGTGTCGATCGGACACCGGCGCAACGATGCCATTCGGAATTGTCGCGGGTGACCGGCGAACTGCCAGATAGCGTTTTTGACCCAGCGGACTCCCAGCGCAGGTTTGATTTACGTCAACATTCAAAACCTGGCTTCATTTTCACTTCCGACATTGGTTGCTTCGATTTCCTTCCTGGAGAGGTACGATGGCCGATCCGACCAAGCTCTCGGTTGAGAAAGCGCTCGAAAAGATACGTCAGCGCGACGCGCCGAAATCAGAGAATTCACGCCTTGATGAAAAAACCGACGCTCTCAATGAAGAGATAAAACGTATGAGAGCACAAAGGCTCCGCCTTGAACGACAAAAGGGCAAGCGTGGCTGAATAGGGCGTAGGATGGGTAGAGCACTTGCGAAACCCCATCATGTTTCGTCGTCGAACAAAGCCTCGATGGGTTTCGCTTCGCTCAACCCATCCCACGAGGCTGTCTGAGCGGCCTGCGCCTCCGTTCACAACACTGTTATTGCGACCTATGGCGCCCTTTGTCGCAACTGGGCGTTTTGCGCCTGTTGTTGTACCCTTGCCAGAGCCACGGCCCGGACGCCCGGAGGAATTGACATGACCATTGTCGTACTCAGCCGCCGCAACCTCCTCGTCGCCGGCGGCTCCGTTCTCGCAACCGGGGTTTTGACAGCCGGGCTTCCCGGCCTCCTGCTGCCGGCCCGCGCGGACGGCCTCGCACCGACCGAGACGATGTCGGGCGGGGCGAACAACTACCGCAAGGGCGCGGCGATCGTGGATCGCATCGGCAAGGGCGGCTTCTGGATGAGCGGCACCGTCCGCCGAGCCGGCGACGGCGCTCCGCTTGCCGGGCAGCGCATCCAGATATGGGCGCACACGGTCGAAGGACAGGAGCACGAGCCGCAGAGCCATGGCGCCACGCTCACCGACAAGGACGGCAAGTTCCGGCTCGAGATGCCGCAGATCATTCCGATCTTCGGCCAGCCGCATGGTCACCTCGCCTATGACAGCGGTGAATTCAAGACCGTCTTCCTGCGGCCGGTGATGCGCAGCGCAAAGGAAACCAGCCTCGAGGCGCACTTCGTTCTGCAGCCGGCCTGACCGGGCCAACGAATGACGGGGTGGAAACTGGCCCGGGTGATCCTGATCTGGGGCGCCTTGGTTTCCGCCATTGGCGTGCCGATCGCTGCTGCCGCAGGAAGCGAGCAGCTCGCATGGCGCGGTCCGGTCTACATCCTCGCCGGGTTTGCGGGAATTGTCGCATTGGGTCTCGTGCTCGTTCAGCCCCTGCTGATCGGCGGATATCTGCCGGGACTGTCGGCCTATCGTGGACGGCGCGCCCATCACTGGATCGGTGGCGCGCTTGCTCTGGCGATCGTGATCCATGTCGCCGGCCTCTGGATCACCAGCCCGCCCGACATGATCGACGCCCTGACCTTCTCGTCGCCGACGCCGTTCTCCCCCTTCGGCGTGATCGCCATGTGGGCCATCTTCATTGTTGCGCTGCTGGCTCTGCTGCGCCGGCGATTGGGACTGCGACCGCGAACGTGGCGTTTCGTTCATATGCCTCTCGCGATCGTCATCGTCGCAGGCAGCGCGGTCCATTGCCTGCTGATCGAGGGAACAATGGAGACGATCTCGAAGGCGGCGCTTTGCGCGCTCGTCCTCGCGGCAACCGTGAAAGCCATGGTTGACCTGCAGGTGTGGCGAAAGCGAAGGGCGCTCCGCGGCAGTGAGCCAAAGCGGTTTAATGCGTAGGATGGGTAGAGCGAAGCGAAACCCATCATGCTTCGACACCGAACAAGCCCTCGATGGGTTTCGCTTCGCTCTACCCATCCTACGAAACTTTGCTGGTCATATTGTTCGAACACGCTGAGCGCCGTCACCGCCGATATCTGCTCTGCTTGTCGGAGATAGCGACGGGGCGTATCCTCGCCCGATGGCTGTCAATGCCCCCGAGATGAAAGCGTTCCTGCTCGCGACGCCGTTCTTCGGCGGTCTTTCGGCCACAGGTCTCGACCTCCTGATGTCGATGCTGGTCGAGTGCCGCTTCGAAGCCGGCGCGACTGTCGTGGCGGAAGGCGAGCCGGGACGCTCGATGTTCATCGTCAGATCCGGCCGGCTGGCGGTGAGCAAACGGGCGACTTCGGGAAGCGTCATCCCGATTTCCATTCTGGAGCGAGGGGATTTCTTCGGCGAGATGACGCTGATCGAAATGCAAAACCGCTCCGCCACTGTGGTCGCGGAGAGCTCGACGGTGCTGTACGAGCTGACGGCTCAAAAACTCTACGCCTGCTACAAGGCCGATATCCACGCCTACGTGATCGTCCTGCAGAACATCAACCGCGAGCTTTGCCGCCGGCTGCGCCGTGCGGATGATCGCTTTGCTGGGCATCAGGTGGGTGAAGACAGCTGATCATGCGTAGGATGGGTAGAGCGAAGCGAAACCCATCATGTTTCGACACCGAGCAAGACGCCGATGGGTTTCGCTTCGCTCTACCAAGGCTGGTGCGGCTAGAGCAACGCCATTGAGTGCAGCGAGTTTCTATGAAAGCCGAAGGCAACCAATCCGGACAGAAGCAGCACAGTCCCAGTCACGATCAGGCAACACGAAACACTATCGGAGCCTCTGGTTCGTTATGAATGACAAAGACGATAATAGATAAAACTTTATCGACAATCGAAAGGAATAATTAACCTTACTTGCGTGGACCAACAGGTAGGAACATCGGCATCAGGTCTTTGGGACGTGTCGTCGGGCTTGTGGCTCCATGCACGCCAATCTGACCCGTCGGGCAAAACACCCCGCCTCACATCAAAACCCCGTCAATCCCCCGCCGCAAAAATATTCCACTTTACCGAAATTCGGAATTACGGCATTGTCTCGCCATCCCGGTCCTCGGAGAGGGGCGATCGTACGTCGTAACGAACGTGGATCGGGGTGCGGTGGACGCGGCTGCGTCGGGCACGCGAAGGCGGGACCAGGGCGAGATGAACCTCGTGAGGTCCTTGCTCGGTGCGGACGGACGGCGCCGAAGTCCGGCGAAGCTGTTAAAGCGAAGCCGGATGAGCTGCGTACGGCAAAAACGCGTGGTCCTGACCGTCGTTGCTACGGTCGAGCCTTGCGGAGATGAATCGGGGCTCGACCGGGTCTCGGGCATCGCCAATTCGCAAGGTGACGGAGGCCAGAAGGAACTCGGCTCCGGGGAGAGCGCGCATACGCCGTCAACCCATCGCGCAGGGAAGGCCGGGTGTTTCCCGGCCCACCTGTTGTCCCGCCTGCGCATTTGCGTGTGCAAATTCTTCGCGCAGCGGATCGTGGGTGCCAGCCGGCACCCGGCCTTCCCTGCGCCCTCTTCACCTAAAGAGGGTCAAGGAGAGAGCAAAACTCGGGCGCTGCATGTCGCGCGAATGCCGATCTGTGCGTGATTTGACCCAGAGAATGGTGCTGCCAGACAGGATTGAACTGTCGACCTCTCCATTACCAATGGAGTGCTCTACCACTGAGCTACGGCAGCATGTGCTGGGATCTAGAATCGGCCGCCACGAGGGGCCTACCAAGCGGGCCGATATCTGCCACAAGCCCCCCTCCTGTGCAAGCTTGCAAGCCCTGCCAAAACGAGAAAATCGGGCCGATATCGGAGCCAAAATGCCTGTTTTGGCTCGAAACGACCGACTTTCCGTCGATTCGGGTTCCGATTTCCCCACCCAACTGGCCAGTTGGCCGGGCTGCCGGATTCGCCTCATTTTGGAATTTCGCACGATCGGATCGCACGGGCCTCTTGAGCTGCCACGTTCATTGGGCATGTTATCGCCGATCGCTGTAATGGACCGGTGATGGCTGACGAGAACGACAAAAGCACGAGGCCGGCGAGGGCGTCCCGGGACGACCGGTTGAAATCGGCGCTGCGGGAAAACCTGAAGCGGCGGAAGCTACAGGCGCGCGAACGCGCCGCAAGCGCCGACCCCTCGCAGAACGAAGATGGGTCCCTAAATGAGGGGGCCGCCGGCAAGACCGGCGGCTAAAATCCGGCGGCTGGAAATTTTGGAGTTGAGCGACGTGGCAATGGGGCAAGACGGACAGCAACGAAACGACCGTGAGGCGCTGATGTCGCGGTTCACGCGCCCCGAGCAGACCTTTCCGGCGCTGACATCGGCCGAGATCGAGCGCATCAGGCATTTCGGCGAGCTCCGCACCTATTCGGATCGCGAGCTGCTGTTCGAGACCGGCAAGCCGGGACCCGGCATGTTCGTCATCCTGAAGGGCCACGTCGCCATCACCCAGCGCGACGGGCTCGGTCATGTCAGCCCGGTGATCGACCAGGGACCCGGCCAGTTCCTGGCCGAACTCGGCCAGCTCTCGGGGAGGCCGGCGCTGGTCGACGGACGCGCCGAGGGCGATGTCGAGGTGGTCCTGATCCCGCCGGACCGGCTGCGCGCCCTGCTGGTCGCCGAAGCCGAGCTCGGCGAGCGCATCATGCGCGCGCTGATCCTGCGCCGGGTCAGCCTGATCCAGGGCGGCGTCGGTGGCCCGGTGCTGATCGGGCCGTCGAACTCCGCCGGCGTGGTGCGCTTGCAGGGCTTCCTCACCCGCAACGGCCAGCCGCATCATCTGCTCGATGCCGACAGCGAGCACGACGCGGCCGAGGTGATCGCGCGTTATTCGCCGAAGCCGGAAGATTGGCCGCTGGTCGTCAACGCCGACGGCAGCGTGCTGCGCAATCCCAGCGAGATCGAGCTCGGGCGCGCCATCGGCATGATCGGCGGGGCGAAGGATGATCGGATCTACGACGTCGCGATCGTCGGCTGCGGGCCGGCAGGGCTCGCGACCGCGGTCTACGCGGCCTCCGAAGGCCTCTCGGTTGCGGTCGTCGACACCCGCGCCTTCGGCGGCCAGGCCGGCGCCAGCGCGCGCATCGAGAACTATCTCGGCTTTCCGACCGGCATCTCGGGTCAGGCCCTGGCCGGCCGCGCCTTCACCCAGGCGCAGAAGTTCGGCGCCGAGATCATGATCCCGATGTCGGTGAAGTCGCTGGACTGTTCGCGCAGTGGCGGCACCTTCGCCCTCGCGCTGGATTGCGGCGACACATTGCGCTCGCGCGCGGTGGTGGTCGCGAGCGGCGCGCGCTATCGCCGGCCGGAGATCGCAAAGCTCGACACGTTCGAGGGCCGCGGCGTCTGGTACTGGGCCTCTCCGGTCGAGGCGAAGCTGTGCGCCGGCGAGGAGGTCGCCCTGGTCGGCGCCGGCAATTCGGCGGGCCAGGCCGCCGTGTTCCTGTCGGGTCACGCCAAGAAGGTGCTGATGATCATCCGCGGCGGCGGTCTGGGCGCCAGCATGTCGCGCTATCTCATCGAGCGCATCGAAGCGACGCCGAACATCGAATTGATGTTCAACACCGAGATCACGGCGCTCGAGGGCGACGAGGCCTCGCTGCTGCGGCGCATCCGCTGGAAGAGCCGGCTGTCGAGCGACGAGGATTTTGCCGACATCCGCAATCTCTTTCTGTTCGTCGGCGCCGATCCCGCCACCGGCTGGCTCGACGGCTGCGGCGTGACGCTCGATCGCGGCGGCTTCGTCGTGACAGGCGCGCAGTCCGAGCAGAACCAGGGCCGGCTCGTGGCGCCGCTGGAGACCTCCGTGCCCGGCGTCTACGCCGTCGGCGACGTCCGCTCCGGCTCGGTCAAGCGCGTCGGCGGCGCCATCGGCGAGGGCGCGCAAGTCGTCGCGTCGCTGCACGGCTATCTCGGCGACGCCGCAAAACCGGCGCTTTAGTCAAGGAGAAGGCAAGGGAATGGCAAGTCGAATCCGGCTTGCCATCTTGCTGCGTCCCACAGACTATCGCCTGGTCGCGAGGCCAATCGCGCGTGGAAAAACAAGGATTCCCAAGGGAGGACTCAATGGCTGAAATCGTCGTGCTCTACAAAACACCCAAGGATGCTGCGGCCTTCGACAAGTACTACGCCGAGACCCACATTCCGCTCGCCAAGAAGCTTCCCGGCCTGAAGAAATACGCCGTCAGCAAGGGGCCGGTCGCATCTCCCGCAGGTCCTTCCGGAATCCATCTCGTCGCCATTCTCACCTTCGACAGCGTGGCCGACATTCAGGCGGCATTCGCCAGTCCGGAAGGCAAGGCGACAGGCGCCGACGTGCCGAAATTCGCCAGCGGCGGTGCCGACCTCTTGATCTTCGACACCAAGGAAGCGTGAACAATCGATTCAATTTTGGTCGATGCCTGCTGTCGTTTGTGACAGCGATGCAAAAAATTCAGCCATGCGTTTGTCGATTCGCACGATGACGCATGGCTTTGCCCATGCGTGTGACGACAACGCATGTGGCAATCTCATGAGGGGCGTAATACTAATCTCCATCTCAATGCAGAGAGTAGGAGAGATGTCATGGTTCTTGGGTTGAGCTTGCCCGTCTTCACGATGGTCCATGTCATCATAAGCCTGATCGCCATCGTCGCCGGCCTCGTCGTGATGTTCGGCCTGCTCGGCTCGAAGCCGATGCCGGGCCTCACCGCGATCTTCCTGCTGTTCACGATCCTCACCAGCGCGACCGGCTTCCTGTTTCCGTTCAAGGAGCTGTTGCCCTCGCACATCATCGGCATCATTTCGCTGGTGCTGCTCGCGATCGCCTGCATCGCGCTCTACGGCATGAAGCTCGCGGGCGTCTGGCGCCCGGTCTACATCGTCACCGCGATGATCTCGCTGTACTTCAATGTCTTCGTGCTGGTGATCCAGTCGTTCCTGAAGGTGCCGGCGCTCGCCGCGCTCGCGCCCGCCGTGCCGCCCGCGCCGCCGTCCGGCCCGGTGTTCGCCGTGGTGCAGGGCATCGTGCTGGTGTTCTTCGTGGTGCTGACCATCGGCGCCTGGCGCCGCTTCAAGCCGATGGCGTTTGCCTGATCGCACGAACCCTCGTCATTCCGGGGCATCGCGCAGCGATGAGCCCGGAGTCTCGTGCGACAATTTCCAGATTCCGGGTTCGCGCGGACGCGCGCCCCGGAATGACGTCCCACTGAAAGGAGTCCCACCATGCCCACCATCACCACCAAAGACGGCGTCGAGATCTTCTTCAAGGACTGGGGGACGGGCCAGCCAATCGTGTTCAGCCATGGCTGGCCGCTGTCGGCCGACGACTGGGACGCGCAGATGATGTTCTTCGTCACGCGCGGCTACCGCGTCATCGCCCATGATCGCCGCGGCCACGGCCGCTCGGCGCAGGTCGCAGAGGGCCACGACATGGATCACTATGCCGACGACCTTGCGGCGGTCACCGCGCATCTCGACCTGAAGAATGCCATTCACGTCGGCCATTCCACCGGCGGCGGCGAGGTCGTGCATTACATCGCGCGCCATGGCGAGAGCCGGGTGGCGAAGGCCGCGATCCTCTCCGCGGTGCCGCCGCTGATGGTGCAGACCGCAGCCAATCCCGGCGGCCTGCCGAAGAGCGTGTTCGACGACTTCCAGGTGCAACTCGCCGCCGGCCGCTCGGCGTTCTATCGCGACATCGCCGCCGGCCCGTTCTACGGCTACAACCGTCCCGGCGCCAAACCGTCGGAAGCGGTGATCCAGAACTGGTGGCGTCAGGGCATGATGGGCGGCGCCAAGGCGCATTACGACGGCATCGTCGCGTTCTCGCAGACCGACTTCACCGAGGACCTGAAGAAGATCAACGTGCCCGTGCTGGTGATGCACGGCGACGACGACCAGATCGTGCCTTACGCCGACTCCGCGCCGTTGTCCGCGAAGCTGCTCAAGAAGGGCATCCTGAAGACCTGCAAGGGCTTCCCGCACGGCATGCCGACGACGCATGCCGAGACCATCAACGCGGACTTGCTGGCGTTCTTCAAAGAGTAAGTCCGCGCTTACCCTCCCCTCCAGGGGAGGGTAATCGATCACTTCAATATCGCCCTGATCGCATCGAACGTGCGCTTCACGAAAGCCTCCGGCTTCTCCCGCGCACCTTCGCCGATCCAGCTCTCGCCGCCGACGCGCATTGCGCCGGTGGCGATCATGGCGACGAGCCGGGCCTTCAGCCGGTCCGACTTGCGGCCGGAGCGTTGCGTGAGCCCGTCCGCGAGCGCGCGCTCGAGCTTTTCGTATTTGAGCTGGTCGCGCGCGTGGAGCGCGGGATTGTCGCGCTTGAGCCGCGACATCGCTGCCGCCTCGGTCGGATCGATCCGCTTGACCGCCGCGGCGATCGCATTCTCCGCCGCCGTCAGCATGGATTCGTCCGCAGGCCGCGCGAGAATCTCGGAGACCAGGGCGGCCGCGGCATCCTCCTGCCAGGCGGCGACCACGTCCTCTTTCGAGGCGAAGTAGTGGAAGAAGCTGCGGCGCGACACATCGGCGGCGGCCGCGATGTCGTCGATAGTCGTGGTTTCGAAGCCGCGTTCCAGGAACAGCGCCATCGCCGCGCGCTTCAGCCGCTCGCGGGTCTGCTGCTGCTTGCGCTCGCGCAGGCCGGGCGCCGCCGGGGATTTTTCTCCGGAGGACAAGGGCTTGGCGCGTCTGCTAGCGTGCTTCGAAGCCTTCAAATTATTTCACCTCGTGCAAATTTGCACTTAGTGCACATTTAGACCGGTCGCGGGCCTTATTCCACCCCCTGATAGCCTGGAGCTATGGCATGACCGACTGGACCACGGCAGACATCCCCTCCCTCAGCGGCAGGACCGCCGTCGTGACCGGCGCGACGGGCGGGCTCGGCTACGAGACGGCGATGGCGCTGGCGGGCGCCGGTGCCATTGTCATACTCACCGGACGCAACGACGCAAAGGGCCTGCGGGCGATCGAGGGCATTTGCGAGCGGTTTCCCAATGCGCTGATCGCCTACGAGCATCTCGACCTCGCCAGCCTGTCGTCCGTGGCCGATTTCGCCAAGCGCTTTGCCGCCGGCAACGAGCAGCTCGACCTCCTCGTCAACAATGCCGGCGTGATGGCGCTGCCGAAACGGCAGCAGACCGAGGATGGCTTCGAGATGCAGCTCGGCACCAATTATCTCGGCCATTACGCGCTGACGGCGCGCCTGTTGCCGCAGCTTCGCCGGGCGAAAGCGTCTCGAATCGTCAATCTCTCGAGCCTCGCGCACCGCTCCGGCGCGATCAATTTCGATGATCTGCAAGGCAAGCGTTCCTATCGTCCGTGGCGGGCCTATTGCCAGTCGAAGCTGGCGATGCTGATGTTTGCCTTGGAATTGCAGCGTCGCAGCCTCGCCGCCGGCTGGGGCGTGACCAGCGTTGCCGCCCATCCCGGCTACGCGCGGACCGATCTCATTGCGAACGGGCCGGGCGCCAACACGCTCCAGTGGCGCGTCGGCCGTTGGCTGCAGCCGTTGATCAGCCAGTCCGCCGCCGAGGGCGCGCTGCCCACGCTGTTCGCGGCGACCTCGCCGGCGGCCGAGCCCGGCGGCTATTACGGTCCGAACGGGTTCTATGAATTGAAGGGGCCGCCAGCGCCGGCGAAGATCATGCCATGGGCCAAGGATTTCGCCGCGGCGGCCATGCTGTGGGATGTCTCGGCAACGCTGACCGGTGTATCCTTCGACGACATCGCGGTCGCCGCATGAGCCGCGACGCTGTTGGGGACGTCCCGATGCAAGTCATCATCTTTGGCGCGACCGGCATGGTCGGGCAGGGCGTCTTGCGCGAGTGCCTGGTCGATGCCGGCATCGACCGCGTGCTCGTGGTCGGCCGCAGTCCGACCGGCGTGCGCAACGCCAAGCTCACCGAGATCATCCACGACGATTTCACGAACTATTCGGCGATCGAGTCTCAACTGACCGGCTTCGACGCCTGCTTCTTCTGCCTCGGCGTCTCCTCCATCGGCATGAGCGAGGAGCGCTATCGTCATCTCACCTATGACCTCACGCTCGCCGCGGCGACGACGCTGGCGCGGCTCAATCCGCAGATGATTTTCACCTATGTCAGCGGCGCCCGCACCGACTCCACCGAGCAGGGCTCGCGGATGTGGGCGCGGGTCAAGGGCAACACCGAGAACGATCTGCTCAAGCTGCCGTTCAAGGGCGCCTACATGTTCCGGCCCGGCGCGATCCAGCTCCTGCATGGTGCCCGCTCCAAGACCGCCTGGGTGCAGGCCGTGTATGCCGCAACCTGGCCACTCTGGTCGGTGCTGCGCCGGATTTCGCCGCGGCTCGTCACCTCCACCGAGCAGATGGGCCGCGCCATGATCCGCGTCGCCCGGGAGGGGTATCCGCGCAAGGTGCTGGAGATGGAGGATATCAATAGCCTCTAGTCCGCCGGGTCGTTAGTTCTAAGGAAATTTCCGCGGCCGCGCGCGTTGGGCCGTATCCGCCCCCCCAGGAGAAATGCCGGCGATGTCGCCCCAGCTCAAACTGATCGCGCTCGATGCCGACGATCTCGCCGTGATCTCCACCCATGTGCAGGATGCCCGGGTGCAGGCCTCGGACATCATCTGGCGGCAGAGCGAGAAGCGGCTGGTGGTCGGCATAAGCCGGCTGGACTGGGAGCAGACGCTGGACGGCGAGACCGAGCCGCGCCGGCTGGTCGCCGCGCTCCGCTTCGATCGCGTGCTTGCCTGCAAATCGCGCAACATCGACCTTGGAGCCCCGGACGAGGTCCTGGACCTCGTCGGCATCGAGTTTCACCCCCAGGACGGCCACGACGAGGAGCCCGGCGGCAGCGCACTGCTCTTGTTCGCCCAGGGCGGCGCCATCCGCCTCGATGTCGAATGCCTCGAATGCGAGCTGACCGATCTCGGGGCGGACGAACTGGGGACGGGGATCGAAGCGGAGGGGTGAGGAATGGGAATGACCCCACTCCTGCTGTCGTCCTGGCGAAAGCCAGGACCCATTACCACCGGTGGTCGTGATGGAGTGGGCCGGAACCACATCCTGCTTCAATTACAACAAGTTGGGGTAATGGGTCCTGGCTTTCGCCAGGACGACATCGAAGCAGGATGACGATGGGCGACGACGACGTCTCGCAAGGGTTGACGGCGGGAGGCCGTCGCGCCATTGAGCAGGGGACCTGGTGCGCCAATCGCCCCGAGAAACCAGCCAGAAGCCAAGCCAGACATGCCCGTTCGTCTCGACCGCAGCAGCGCCGATTTTGACCAGCGATTCGCGGCCTTCCTCGCCGCCAAGCGCGAGGTCTCGGCCGACGTGGAAGCCGCCGCGCGCGCGATCGTCGACGACGTGGCGAGGCGTGGCGACGCGGCCCTGCTCGAGGCCACGGCGAAGTTCGACCGGCTGACACTGGACGCATCCGGCCTTCGCGTCTCGGCCGCCGAGATCGAGGCTGCGGTGAAGGCCTGCGATGCCGCGACGCTGGATGCCTTGAGCCTCGCGCGCGACCGCATCGAGACCTATCATCGCCGCCAATTGCCGAAGGACGAGCGCTTCACCGACCCGCTCGGCGTCGAGCTCGGCTGGCGTTATACCGCGATCGAGTCCGCCGGCCTCTACGTGCCCGGGGGAACTGCCGCCTATCCGTCCTCGGTGCTGATGAACGCGGTGCCCGCTAAGGTCGCCGGCGTCTCGCGCCTCGTGATGGTGGTGCCCTCGCCGGACGGCAAGCTCAATCCGCTGGTGCTGGCGGCGGCAAAGCTGGGCGGCGTCACCGAGATCTACCGCGTCGGCGGCGCGCAGGCCGTCGCCGCGCTCGCGCACGGCACCGCCACCATCGCGCCGGTCGCAAAAATCGTCGGCCCCGGCAATGCCTATGTCGCCGCAGCCAAACGGCTGGTGTTCGGCAAGGTCGGCATCGACATGATCGCCGGTCCCTCCGAGGTGCTGGTCATTGCCGACGACACCGGCAATGCCGACTGGATCGCCGCCGACCTGCTCGCGCAGGCCGAGCACGACACGAGTGCGCAATCGATCCTGATCACCGATTCCGCACGCCTTGCCGCCGATGTCGAGAAGGCGGTCGAGGCGCAGCTGAAGACGCTGCCGCGCACCGCGATCGCGAGCGCCTCCTGGGCCGACTTCGGCGCCATCATCATGGTGAAGAATCTCAACGACGCCATCCCACTTGCGGATGCGATTGCCGCCGAGCATCTCGAGATCATGACGATCGATCCCGACGCGCTCGCCGCACAGATCCGCAATGCCGGCGCGGTATTCCTCGGCGCGCATACGCCGGAGGCGATCGGCGATTATGTCGGCGGCTCCAACCACGTGCTGCCGACGGCGCGCTCGGCGCGATTCTCCTCGGGCCTCTCGGTGCACGACTTCATGAAGCGCACCTCGATCCTGAAATGCGGCCCGGATCAGCTTCGTGCGCTGGGACCTGCTGCGATGACGCTTGGCAAGGCGGAAGGGCTGGACGCCCATTCGCGCTCGATCGGATTGCGCCTCAATCTGTCATGACAAAGCCGCCCGAACAGGACGACTCCAACAATCGCATCGTCGCGGTCACCCTCGACGAGGAATCGATCGGCCGTTCCGGGCCCGACATCGAGCATGAGCGCGCGATTGCGATCTACGACCTGATCGAGCAGAACCTGTTCGCGCCGGAGGGCGCCGACGGGAAGGGGCCGTTCACGCTGCATATCGGCATCACCGGCAACCGCCTGATGTTCGACATCCGCCGCGAGGACGGCGCGCCCGTGGTCGTGCATCTGTTGTCGCTGGGGCCGTTCCGCGGGATCGTGAAGGACTATTTCATGATCTGCGACAGCTATTACCAGGCGATCCGCACCGCGACCCCGGACAAGATCGAGGCCATCGACATGGGCCGCCGCGGCATCCATGACGAGGGATCGCGCACGCTCCAGGAGCGGCTGAAGGGCAAGGTGCGGGTCGACTTCGAGACCTCGCGCCGGCTGTTCACGCTCATTACTGTTCTGCACTGGAAGGGGTAAGCGCGGATGGCTGCGCCCCCACGCGCACGCGATCCGCAATCGGTGCTGTTCGCCTGCGCGATGAACAGCGTGCGCTCGCCGATGGCCGAGAGCCTGCTGCGGCACATGTTTCCGCAGGGCCTCTACGTGAAGTCGGCCGGCGCCAGGAAGGGCGAGCTCGATCCTTTCGCCGTTGCCGTGATGGCCGAGCTCGGCCAGGACATCTCCGTCCACAGGCCGCAGACCTTCGAGGAGCTGGAGGACTGGGAGGGGCTGAACTTCGACCTCATCATCACGCTGTCGCCGGAGGCCCATCACAAGGCGCTGGAGCTGACCCGCACGCTCGCGGCCGACGTCGAATACTGGCCGACCCAGGATCCCACCACCATCGAAGGCAGCCGCGACCAGAAGCTCGCCGCCTACCGCGAGGTCTGCGACCAGCTGCTGCTGCGCATCCGCCGGCGCTTCGCGAAAGTGGGCGCAGCGAGCGGGTAGCATCCGGCGGGCGTAACACCCGCGTCACAGACTGCAGGCACAGGCATGTCGGACACCTCGAATCAGCAAAGTCCGGGTTCCCGGGTTGTGAAATCAGCCCCCTTCCGATAGGTTCCGCGCGCAATTCACCCCTGCCTCATCCCCAAAATCACCTGATGCTTGGCCGCCCCAAATTCGTACTTGCCTCCGGTTCGCCGCGGCGCCTGTCGCTGCTCAACCAGGCCGGCATCGAGCCGGATGCGCTCCGGCCGGCCGACGTCGACGAGACGCCGAAGCGAGGCGAGCTGCCGCGCGCCTGCGCCAATCGCCTCGCAAGGGCCAAGGCGGATGCGGCGCTGAAATCGGTGCAGCTCGACGACGAACTGCGCGGCGCCTTCATCCTCTCCGCCGACACGGTGGTGGCGGTCGGGCGCCGCATCCTGCCCAAGGCCAATCTCGTGGACGAGGCCGCGCAGTGCCTGCGGCTGCTCTCGGGCCGCAATCACCGCGTCTACACCGCGATCTGCCTCGTCACACCGCGCGAGGCCTTCCGCCAGCGCCTGGTCGAGACCCGCGTCCGCTTCAAGCGCCTGTCGGAGGACGACATCCAGGCCTATATCGGCTCCGGCGAATGGCGCGGCAAAGCCGGCGGCTACGCCGTGCAGGGCATCGCCGGCTCCTTCGTGGTGAAGATGGTGGGGTCCTACAGCAACGTCGTCGGCCTACCGCTCTACGAGACCACGACGCTGCTCGGCGGCGAGGGCTTCCCGATCCGCTTCGGCTGGCTCAACGCCACCGCCGTGTGAGCGCGAACGCCGCGCCGGACGGGTCTTAACAAAAATCTCGAAAACAACCCCATGCACAGTAGAATTGGCCCGCGGGACCCGGGCCGCGACGCCTGCGCGTCCGCCCGAGGAACCTGTTTGCGGACAGGCTCTTGAACGTTTTCACCCCGTGTAAGCTGCCGACATCATGGACGACCAGGTCAAAATGCCCACCGGCCCGCTCAAAACCTGCCCGATCTGCGGCAAGCCCGCCGCGCAGGCCACCCACCCGTTCTGCTCCTCGCGCTGCCGCGATGTCGACCTGAACCGCTGGCTGAAAGGCTCATACGTCATCCCCGGCCGCGACGACGAGGTGGACGACGTTTAATAGAAAAGCAATATCAATTACTTAATTGAGTTTCCAGCGTGCCGCACGCCAGCCGCGGCAACGCCACCCCACCTTGTGCACAGCCGGGCCGCGCCCGGCGTAGCCTTCAGGCGAAGCCGGGTGGACAGGCGGCCTTCAGCCCACTATAAACCGCCCGCTCGATGGGCCTTGACCTTCTCTTTGGGTCCTTCCCTCAGCACGCCCAGGTAGCTCAGTTGGTAGAGCATGCGACTGAAAATCGCAGTGTCGGTGGTTCGATTCCGCCCCTGGGCACCATCCGGCTCTTCCAACAGCCCGATATCCAAAGCAATTCTGTAATTCCAACGGCCTCGCGCTGCCGATTGGCTATTCGGCCGCAATCCAGTTTCGCAGACCATCGACCGTACGAAATCCGTCTGCCGCGTAGCAGCGGATGGAGGGAAGGAAGGCCTGCATCATCTCGGCGAGCGCGTGTCCCGGACCGAGATCCAGCACCCTGCTGACGCCCAGCTCCACGAGGGCTTCCAGCGTCGCCGACCAGTCGATCGGGCGCGCCACCTGCCGGGCGAGCTTTGCGGTTGCGTTGCTCGCGGAGAAGATGCGCTCGCCATCGCCTCCGGCGAGCAGGACGCGCCGGCTTGCAATGGCGGAGCGTGTGCTGGCGTCGAGCGCCAGTTGAAAGGGGCGGCAGGCCTGTTCGAGCTGCCGCGTGTGCGAGGCGATTCTCACGGCGAGGAGACCTGTGCGCGTGGCGCCTTGTCGTATCGCTTCCTGGCAGAGGTCGGTCACGTCCTGCTCGGCGCCTCCGACGACAACGAGACGATCGGGGTTCCTGATCGCGATCTCGCAGCGATGCTTCCCGAGCAGGCGTTCGAGCGCGGCCGGGTCGAGCCCGCGGATATAGCCGAGGCGGCCGTCGGGTCCGGCGACGCCGTCCATCAGGCGCGCGCGAACAGCCGTCAGTCGCAAGGCTTCATCGGCGGTCCATATCCCTGCAATGCTCCAGGCGGCCATCTCGCCGACGCTGTAGCCGGTGACGGCCGCAGGTTCGGTCAGGAGGTCGGCAATGCAGGCATGGATCGCGAGCGCCGATGTGACGGTCAGGATCTGGCTGACATGGTTGGCGGACAGCTCGTCTGTGCTGTGCGTCCGGACGAACTGCCGTGGATTCTCGCCGAGATGCGCGGTTGCCGCGACGAAAACAGGCTCCGCGGCAGGCTGACCGGCGGCCAGATCGAAGATCTTGTCCGAGAGGGTGCCTTGTCCACCGCAGAGCAGGGCCAGCATCAGGGCTCCAGCCGATCGACGAAGAGGGCCATGGCCAGCAGGTCCGCGGAGCCGCCGGGACTGAGATTGCGCGCCACGAAGGCCTGATGAATCTCGATGGCCCGCTCGCGCCAGCCGTGACGTCCAACGCCTCCGGCGGCAAGAAATGCGGATGCGCTGTCTTGGGCGAAGTGCAATCCCTCCGCTCCGCCGCGATGCAGGAGGTTGGTGTCGGTGACGTCGGCGATGAGCGTCATGCAGGTCTGAACGCGGACCGCTTCCTCATCGCAACGAGCGAGCTTTCGCGCAGCATGCAGGGCGGGCAGGGCGATCTCGTAGACCGACGGGAAGCCGCAAGCCGCTTCCGCCCTGGCGCCGCCGGCACCGTAGCGCCGCGAGGCCATGGCGCCGTGGCTGCGCAAGGATATGGGACCCGAAAGGATATCTTCGCCCCAGCGCTGCGACACCAGATCGCCGAGCGATTTGCGAATGCCGAGCGCGCCGCGATATCCGGCCGCGGCGCAGAGCAGACCCAGTCCGAAGATCGCGCCGCGATGCGTGTTGACGCCTCCGGTTTCCGCGAGCATGGCGCGCTCGGCGGCGACCCCGATCGCGCGCAAGCGGCTCATGCCGGCGCCCTCGGCTCCGGCAAGCGCCAGATCACGGAGGAATGGCCTCAAAGTATCGGCGCTGCGGCACAGCAGCTCGGCGTCCATGTCGCTGTGTGCGCCATTGTCGACATGGCTGACGAGTCCCGGTTTCGGATGGGTTTCAACTTCGAGCTTCAAGCAAAGCGACGCCAGATCACCGAGCTGCGCCGCATCGGGCGCGTTGGCAGGTGTCGATTGCCATCTCAGCGCGACGGTCACGACAGATTCCCCGTCAGAAACGCGGCGCGCGTCGTGCTGATGACGCCGGCGGGGCCTTTCACGAGGACTTCATCGTCGTCAGCACCGATGAGCTCGCGCCATTGGACCCCTCCCGCGCGACCAACGATCTCACCGTCCAGCCGCATCGGCGCCTGGTTCGCAATCCGGCCGATGTCCGACGGCAGCGTGTCGGCTTGCCTTGCCGACGACAGCGGCCAGAGCAGATCGAGGTCCGAACTGTCGGAAAGATAGGGCAGGCCGGTGAGGTGCTGCCAGGCCAGGCTGCCGAAGGTGCGGGTCTCCGGCAGAAGCAGGAGCAGCAGGCCGATCGTCTCCCGCCAGCGCGCAGGTGCCGCGGCGGCCGCATCGGCCAAGGATGGCGGCGGAGCCGATGCGATGATGTCGCCGGGTGCGAGCGCGAACGCGATGCGCCGTTTGCCGTGGCTGGGCGGCAGCGGCAGGCCGAGCGGAATCATGCCGGCGGCATCGCTGCAAGCCGGCCGGCGAACGATGAGGGGGCGGTCGGCGCGCGCCCAGCCGTCGATGATCGGCTCGCTGGCGAGTTCGGGGTGGCGGCTCATCACGGCAGCCCATCCGGCGGCCGAGGCCTTCACCATGGTGTGACGCGCGAGCGCTTCAGCCATGTTGCGCTCCCTGCTGCGATATCGCGGCGAGTGCGACGACCCGATCGGCGATCTCGGCCGCCTTTCGACGTCCGCCCCGCTCCGCGCCGAGCCGGCTGCGTTCGTCCCGTCCGGCAGGCTGTGCCAGCACGGCCGCAAGCTGCGGCGCCAGGGGCGCAGTTTCGTCCCAGACGACGTGAATGCCGCCCGTGCGGACCATGTTGTCGAGCCCGGGCGCGAAAACGGGTGTCGCTTCCGCCTTGGCCTTCAGCACGTCGATCGGAAGCTTGGTGACCCGCGCCATCGACGGCAGATCCATCACGGCGGGATGCGCGCCGGGAAGCGCCACCAGCGTGCCGGTGGCAAGAGCGGTGGCGATGAACGCACCGGCCGCGCTGCCGCCGTAGAGCAGGCCGACGGTGCGGTGTCCTTCCGCTTCCGCGAGCAGCAGTACCTTGGCGAGATGCGACAAATATTCGCTGAGGCCGAGCAGTTCGTCGCGCTTGCTCATGCGCTGGCTGGCGGAATCCACCAGGACCAGGATCGGCGCGCGATCCCCAGATTTGATAATCTCGATCACGCGCCCTGCGAGCGCGATCGCCTCGTCCACGCCGAGCGGCTGTCCTTGCGTGATGCCGAGCACGTGGATCAGTCCGCCGTCAGGCAGGGTCGCCGTTCCCGCGATCATCGCGCCGGTCGTTTCGATCTTTCGGCCGTTCGGGAACAGGCCGGCCAGGATGTCATCGAGCGTCATCGGCGTTCTCCCTTGTCTTTGCCGCGCGTAGAAACGCGTCGGTCGGAAGCGCGGGGATCTCGGTCGGCGCGTCGATACCAAGCGTCTGCCAGATCTCGACGGCGTCCTCGGCTTCACCGAAACGCTGCAGCCGATGCTCGAGGCGCCTCTGCTCGGCTGCGAGTACGCTGGTGTCGCAGCCACGCTTGATCTTGAGCGCGTCGATCGCGGCCTCGCGAAACGCCAGCGCCTCGTCGTCGACGAACATGTCGGCGCCGCCGATGAGATAGCGGTGCTTGCCGCCCATGGTGCGCCAGACCAGCGCGCGATCGCGCGAGTCGAACTCCTCGATGCCCCTGTTGGTCTCGATCACCTCGGGACCGCTGACGCTGATCCGGCCCTGCTCGGACACGATCAGGCGCGAGCAGGTGCCGGCGATCAGGCTGCCGCCGCCATAGCAGCCGGCACGTCCGCCGATCAGGCCGACGACGTTGATGCCGGCGCGGCGTGCCTCGACCACCGCGCGCATGATCTCTGCGATCGCGAGCTCGCCGGCATTGGCTTCCTGGAGCCGCACGCCGCCGGTGTCGAACAGGATCAGCACGTCGTGCTTGAGCGTACGCGCCGCGCGCAGGAGGCCGGTGAGCTTGGCGCCGTGGACTTCGCCGAAGGCGCCGCCCATGAAGCGTCCCTCCTGCGCGGCAACGAGCACCGGCGACCCCTCCAGGCGGCCACGGCCGATGACGATACCGTCGTCGAACTGCTCCGGCAGGTCGAAGATCGAAAGATGCGGGCTGATCTCGCGCAGCTCGGGGCCGATGTATTCGGAAAAGCTGCCGGCATCGACCAGCGCGTCGATGCGCTGCCGGGCGCTCGCCTCGTACCAGCTCAGCGAAGCCGTGTTGGCTGCCGCCTGTGTCATCGTTCCGGCTCCTCGATCTTGCGGACGCCTTGCGCAAGGCGCAGCGCAACCGTGTCGGGCCGGGCGCCGCCGTCATTGATGGAGATGCGCAAGCCGCCGGCAGAGCGGCGGGCGACGAAGTCGCGGACCACGGCGTCCCACACCGCGCCGAAGCCGTGAGCTGCGGTTGCGATGTCGATCGTGCACATGTCGGCCGGCGAGGCGCGTTCCAGCAGGACCTCGAGATTGCCGGAGGCGACGACGCCGACGATCGCCTGCGCGCGGGTGCCGCCGGCCGATCTGGCTGCGGTCAGCCTGAAACTGAGTTTTTCCATGCGAAACTCCTCACCAGTTGCGGAAGCGGCTGGGCGGACGGAAGAGGCCGCCGGAGGCCAGCATGAGGTCCTTGATCGAGCGGGCCGCCAGCAGGCGGCGGTCGGCATCAAGCGGGTCGATGCCGAGATCCTCGGGACGACGAATGACGCCGCGTTGCCTGAGCTGCTCGACCAGCTTCGCATCGCGCGCGCGTCCGATGTCGGTGTACCCGGCGACGCCGCGGATCGCCTGCTCGCGCTCGTCCTTGGTGCGGCACATCAGGAGGTTGGCGATGCCTTCCTCGGTGACGATGTGGGTGACATCGTCCGAGTAGACCATCACCGGCGCGAGATCGAGCTTGAGCTCGCGCGCCAGCTCGAGCGCATCGAGCCGCTCGACGAAGAGCGGGGCATTGCGCTCGCCGAAGGTCTCGCCGATCTGCACCACCAGCTTGCGGCCGCGGCGCAGCGCGGCGTTGGCGTGCGGGGCCGCCTCGGCGCCGGCCTTGAGCCAGGGTTCGCTCGGATGGCGGCGGCCATGTGGATCGGATCCCATGTTGGGCGCGCCGCCGAACCCGGCGATGCGGTTCGTCGTCACCGTCGAGCTGTGGCCCTCGAGATCGATCTGCAGCGTCGATCCGATGAACATGTCGCAGGCATAGAGGCCGGCCGTTTGGCAGAAGGCGCGATTGGACCGCAGCGAGCCGTCGGGGCCGGTGAAGAAGATGTCGGAGCGCGCGGCGACATAGTCCTCCATGCCGACTTCCGACCCGAAGCAGTGGATCTGGTCGACCCAGCCGGATTCGATCGCCGGAATGAGGGTTGGATGCGGGTTGAGCGCGAAGTGGGTGCAGACCTTGCCCTTGAGGCCGAGCTTCTCGCCATAGGTCGGCAGCAACAGCTCGATCGCGGCGGTGTTGAAGCCGATGCCGTGATTGAGGCGGCGTACGCCGTAAGGCGCGTAGATGCCCTTGATGGCGAGCATCGCCGTCAGGATCTGGGTCTCGGTGATGGCGGCGGGGTCGCGGGTGAAGAGCGGCTCGACGTAGAACGGCCTGCCGGCTTCGACCACGAAATGCACGAGGTCGCCGGGAATATCGACGCGCGGCACCTTGTCGACGATCTCGGTGACCTGCGCCACCACGAGACCATTTTTGTAACTCGTCGCCTCGACGACGGTCGGTGTGTCCTCGGTGTTCGGCCCCGTATAGAGGTTGCCGTCCTTGTCGGCACTCACCGCGGCGATCAGCGCGACGTTTGGCGTGAGATCGATGAAGTAGCGGGCGAACAGCTCGAGATAGGTATGGACCGCGCCGAGCTCGATCTTGCGGCCGAACAGCATGCGCGCAATGCGCGCCGATTGCGGGCCCGAATAGGAAAAGTCGAGCCGCCGAGCGATGCCCTTCTCGAAGATATCGAGGTGCGCGGGCAGGACCACGCCGGACTGCACCATGTGCAGGTCGCTGATCTCAGCGGGGTCGAGGTTCGCAAGCGCCGCGGCGAGGATGTCGGCCTGCTTCTGGTTGTCGCCCTCCAGGCACACCCGGTCGCCTGATCGGATCACAGCCGCAAGAAACACGGGCAGGCTCGGGAGCGGGACGATCTTTCCCTTCGCGTGCCGCCGGCCGGCCGTCAGGCGCTCTCCCAGAGCGGCCTTTTGCATACCCCAATTGCTCATCTCGGCTCCTTGGCATGCGAGGTTGCCTTCATTTGTGCCGAATGTATGCGTATTGCGTCTTAATGTCAATTAGTGTATACGCAAACTCATAAGCGATGGATATTCGCATACACAGGAGGAGATTTGAGATGCGAATGCATGCAAGGCGTCCAAGTCGCGTGGCCGGAGCTCCGTTCGTTCAGGGGAGGCGCCCGTGACCGTTTCCGGCGTAGCGCTGCTCTCCATCTGCACGTTGCTGGGGGTCTTGCTGGGGGACCTGCTCGGCATCGCCCTCGGCGTTAAGGCCAATGTCGGTGGCGTCGGCATTGCCATGATGTTTCTGATCGCCGCCCGGCTCTGGCTGGTGCGGCACGGCCTGCTCAGCCACGGTCTCAAGACCGGCGTCGAGTTCTGGGGCAGCTTCTACATTCCGATCGTGGTCGCCATGGCGGCGCAGCAGAACGTCGTCGCTGCGGCCAAGGGCGGTCCCATCGTCGTCATCGCGGGGATCGGCGCGGTCGCCGTGTGTTTCGCGATGGTGGCCCTGATCGGCCGGCTCAGCGGCCGTGTCGAGACCATGGACGAGATCGAGGCGCGAGAGGCGCTCGAGGCGAGCGTGCCCCACTTCAAGTCCGGGAGGATCGGATGACGATGATATCGCACATTCTAGCTGCAAACTCGCTGCTCACCGCTTTCGCGGCCGTCGGGATCCTGATGTGGGTCTCCGGAGCGATCTCGAAATACCTCACCTTCGGACGCATCCACGGCTCGGCGATCGCGATCATGCTGGGTCTCGTGCTGGCCTTCTTCGGAGGCCTCGCCACAGGCGGTGAAAAGGGCGTCGCCGACCTGCCGGCGCTGACCGGGATCGGCCTGATGGGCGGCGCGATGCTGCGCGACTTCGCCATCGTCGCGACCGCCTTCGAGGTCGATGTCGTTCACGCGCGCAAGGCCGGGGCCATCGGTGCGGTCGCGCTTGGGCTCGGAACTGTCGTCCCGTTCATTCTGGGCGTGTTCGTCGCCGCGGCATTCGGTTACACCGATGCCATCTCGATGACGACGATCGGCGCCGGCGCGGTGACCTACATCGTGGGGCCGGTCACGGGGGCTGCGATCGGCGCATCCTCGCCGGTTATTGCGCTCTCGATCGCGACCGGTGTATTCAAGGCGGTGATCGTCATGATCGGTACGCCCTTCGTGGCGAAGATGATCGGTCTGAACAATCCGCGCAGCGCGATGGTGTTTGGCGGCTTGATGGGAACGGTCAGCGGCGTGTCCGGAGGGCTGGCGGCGACGGACCGGCGTCTGGTGCCGTACGGTGCGCTGACGGCGACGTTCCACACCGGGCTCGGGTGTCTGGTCGCGCCCTCTGTTCTTTACTTCGCGGTGCGCGCGATCACGGGAGGCTGAATGGCAGGATTGTTGAAAGTCGCAGCCGACGCCGAGGACGATGGCGGGCTGCTCTCCGATCGCATCCGCAACGCGCTCACCGACGAGATCGCCTCGGGTGCGCTGGTCGCCGGTTCCGCCCTGGAAGAGCAGCTGCTGGCCGATCGCTTCGGGGCCTCCCGCACGCCGGTGCGGGAGGCGCTTCGCCAGCTCGTGGTCAGCGGCCTCGTCGAAGTGCGGGGGCGGCGCGGCCTCGTCGTGGCGCGGATGACGCCCGAGCGCATCATGGACATGTTCGAGACCAGTGCCGAGGTCGAGGCGATGTGCGTCAGGCTCGCGACCTATCGCATGACCCCGCTCGAGCGCAGCCATTTGATCGAGCTGCATGACGCCTCGCTGAAGATGGTCGAGGCCAATGACGTCGATGCCTATGACGCGTTCAACCGGGAATTCCACGAATGCATCTACCGGGCGACGCACAACTCGTTTCTGGCCGAGCAGGCGCAGGATGTCCGCTCGCGCCTCAGCGCCTTTCGCCGCACGCAATTGCGGCACGGCGATCGCATTCGCAAGTCCCGCGACGAGCATGACGTCATCATGCAGGCGATCGCCGAAGGCGATGGCGAGACCGCATCGCGCAGAATGCGGGCGCATATGTTGAACGCGGCCGCGGCGCTTCGGCGCTACATCGATGATCGCCTGGGCGGACCGGCCGACGGGCCTGCACCCGACAACACCTGACGATTGCGGTTGTGCTCCGATGTTGAAACTAAGCAGATCGGTGCGGGCGTGAGTTGCCAGCAGGGCGCGCGGCTTTCCCGTTTTGACGAGGCCGGTGTGTGCGGCCAACCAGATCGTATTCCCTGCCGGGGCAACGTCCGGCATCATCAGACTGTCACCGCCCTGTCATCGGTGTTCCATTGATCGCTGCTCCTTTCGCCGCGCAGCGCAGAGGGTGGACATGCATCTGATCAAGACAATTTCTTCCGACCGCCGGTCGATCCTGAAGGGCCTCGCGGCCGCAGCTGTCGCGCCGCTGGCGGCGCCGGCTCTTGCCGCCGAGGGCCTGCCGGCGCAGCCGACCGGATCGGCGGTCGCAATCGCCACCGACAAGGCCTATTGGACGGCCGTGAAGGGGCTCTATGCCGTGACGCCCGATGTCGTCAATCTGGAGAACGGCTTCTGGGGCATCATGGCCGAGCCCGTGCGGCGCGAGTTCATCCGTCTGTCCGACATGGTCAACTATCAGAACACCTATTACGCGCGGCAGCACGCGGGCGCGGATTTCGAGGCCGTGCGGGCCAGGGTGGCGGAGGCGGTTGGAGCTGCGCCCGAGGAAATCGCGCTCACCCGCGGCGCGACCGAAGCGCTGCAGCTGCTCATCGGCGGATACAACAAGCTGAAGCCCGGCGACAGCGTGCTCTACGCCGACCTCGACTACGATTCGATGCAATATGCCATGAATGCGCTCAAAGCGCGCCGCGGTGTCGACGTGGTCAAGTTCGACGTGCCGGAGCCGGCCACCCGGCAGGCCGTGCTCGACGCCTATGCCCGCGCCCTCGAGGCGAATCCGAAGACCAGGCTGCTCCTCCTCACCCATGTCAGCCATCGCACCGGCCTCGTCATGCCGGTCACCGAGATCGTCCGCATGGCCAGGGCCAAGGGCGTCGACACCATCCTCGACGCCGCTCATTCCTGGGGACAGATGGACTTCAGGGTGGGCGAGCTCGAGGTCGATTTTGTCGGCTTCAACCTGCACAAATGGATCGGCGCGCCGGTCGGCGTCGGCTTCCTCTACATCAGGAAGGACCGCCTCGCCGACATCGACCGCGACCTCGGCGACGAGGATTTTCCGGCGACCGACATCCGCTCGCGCGTACACACCGGCACGGTCAATTTCGCGACGGTGCTGACGGTGCCCGCGGCCGTCGAACTGCATCAGCAGATCGGCGCCGCGGCGAAACAGGCCCGCCTGCGCTACCTGCGCGACTACTGGGTCAGCCGCGTTCGCGGCTTCAAGGACATCGAGATCCTGACGCCGGACGAGGCCGGCCTGTATGGTGCGATCACGTCCTTCCGCCTCGCCGGCAAGACGAGCAAGGCCGACAACGACGCCGTCGTGGCGAAGCTCAGGGACACCTACAAGGTCCTGACGGTTCGCCGGGCTGGCGTCGCCAAGGGCCAATGCATCCGCGTGACGCCGGCGCTCTACACCGAGGAGGCCGATCTCGACCGGCTCGTCGAGGCGCTTGCCGCCATCACGGGTACGAAGTCGGGCTGAACCCGCGCGGGGCGGAGTGCAATCGGCCAGCGCATCGACAATCATCGCGTGATCGCCGGCACATATCATTCGAGCCGGTCAATCTAGCTTGTTGTCAGGTGGTTCGCAGTGAGCCACCAGGCAAAGGACAAGACTCATGCGCAATTACATCCTTGTGGCTCTCGTAGCGATCGCATTGGCAAACGTGGTGACGCCCTCGAACGCGACGACCATCGTCCGCGACCATCGCGACCCGCCCGTCGTGCGCGACCATCGCAATCAGACCATCGTTCGCGACCACCGCAATCAGCCGGAGGTCCGCGACCACCGCCACTAGACGTCCTTGCGACGGAGCCGAACCCAATCGGTTCGGCTCCGCTTCGCGGTTCAAGCCATTGAGACCGCGCTTCGTATTTTCCCCCGCGAACTCTCTTTTTCCCCCGCGAACTCTCTGGAAGGCCACCGATCGTCTGCGCGTGGCGCGGATGTCCATTCGCGATTGTGAGGCTTGAGCACGAGCCATGTTGCCGCCTCCGTGCTATTGCTGCTCCCCGCAACTTCCCGCGAGGACACTCATGCTTCCCCTTCCCGCCGACATCTTCACCGAGCCCGAGAACGTCTCGCCCGACGGTCTCGCCAACCTCGGCCCGCTGCGCCGTCTCGCAGGCAGTTGGCAGGCCGACAAGGGGATCGACGTCAACCCGAAGGCCGAAGGACCGGAGCGGCGGACCTTCATCGAGCGAATTCGGATGGACCCGATCGATCCGCAGGCCAACGGGCCGCAGCTGTTCTACGGCCTGCGTTATCACATCCACATCAACACGCCCGAGGAGGACATCACCTTCCACGACCAGGTCGGCTACTGGCTGTGGGAGCCCGCGACCGGGCTGATCATGCAGACGCTGGCGATCCCGCGCGGGCAGGTGCTGCTCGCCTCGGGCAAGGCCGGACCTGATGACAGGAAAATTGCGGTCACGGCGAAGCGCGGCGACACCGCTTACGGGATCTGCTCGACCGACTTCCTGGAACAGGCCTTCCGCACCGACGCTTACCGCTGCGACATCACCTTCAACGACGACGGAAGCTGGACCTACCTGATCCAGACCGAGTTGTTCGTCCGCGGCGCGCCGTTCAATCATCACGACACCAACACGCTCCAGCTCGTTGCGCCGCCAAAACTCAATCCGCTCGCGGCGATCGTCAACGATCGCGCCAAGAGCGGCGGCAGCGGAACGGCGGGTTGAGCGCAGTCCGGAGATTTGCATGAAGCCGTATGTCATCTGTCTGATGCATTCCAGCCTGGACGGCCGCACGCACCCCAGTCGCTGGCGTCCGAAGGGCGCGGGCACGGACTGGTTCGAGAAGATCCATGACGAGCTCGGCGGCGATGCCTGGGTCATCGGCCGCGTCACCGGCTCGGAGTTCGCCAAGGGCAAGCCCTATCCCGCGACCTCGGGCGAGACGTTTCCGCGTCAGAACTGGTTTGCGCGGCGTGATGCAAAGACTTATGGCGTCGTGCTCGACGCGCAGGGCAAGATCGGCTGGGGCCGCTCCGATATCGGCGGCGATCCGATTGTCGTGGTGCTGACAGAGGGCGTGCCGGATTCGCATCTTGCAGGCCTGCGCGCCGAGGGTGTGTCCTACATCTTCGCCGGCAAGTCGGAGATCGACCTCGCGCTGGCGCTGGACATCCTCAACCGCGAGCTCGGCGTGAAGCGCCTGCTGGTCGAGGGCGGCGGCGTCGCCAATGGCGCGTTCCTGCGCGCCGGTCTCATCGACGAATTCAATCTCATCCTCAGCCCCGCGGTGGATGGCGCAAGCGGCGCGCCCTTCGTGTTCTCTTCGACGGAAGCCGACAGCGACAAGCGCGCGCCCCTCGCCGCGATGACGCTGGAGGGGGTACGGGAGCTCGGCAGCGGTGTCCTGCTGCTGCGCTATCTGATCAAGAACGATCCGCAGGACGTGGGTAAGTAAAAGCACCGGCATGTCGGACAAACCACAGCATATCGTCATCGTCGGTGCCGGCGCGGCCGGCCTGATGGCGGGGCGCGAGCTCGCGCGCGCGGGCAAGAAGGTGACGGTCCTGGAAGCACGCGAGCGCTGCGGCGGGCGCATCCACCCGCTGCCGGCGGCGGAGTTCGGCTACCCCGCCGATGGCGGCGCCGAATTCGTCCATGGCGATGCCCCGGTGACACGCGCCCTGCTGCGCGAGGCGGGGCTGTCCCTTCAGGAGATCGAAGGCACGCTATGGAGATTTGACGGTGCAAATTTCTCGCGTGAGGATCGCCATGATCCGCACGAGGCGGAGCTGCATGCCGTGCTCGGGGATTTGAAGGACGATCTCACCGTCGCCGATTTCCTGCGCCGTCATTTTGCCGGACCCGAGTATGACGGGCTGCGCTATTCGATCGAGCGGATGGTCGAGGGCTACGATGCCGCCGATCCCGAGCGCGCCTCCACGCTGGCGCTGCGCGAGGAATGGATGGACGGCGGGCTCCACACGCAGGCGCGCATCAATGGCGGCTATGGCGCGCTGATCGATTTTCTCGCCGCGGAGTGCCGCAGGCATGGCGCGGCGGTCCGCCTCGGCTGCGTGGTGTCGGCGATCGAGGACGAAGGCGGCGCGGCGGTCGTTCGCGGTGCCGGCGGCGGGGTGCATCGCTGCGACCGCGTGATCCTCACGGTGCCGCTGCCGCTGCTGCGCGAGATCGCGCTTCCGGCGAACGTGCGCGCGAAGGCGGCGGCTGCCGACGACATCGGCTTCGGCAACGTCATCAAGATCCTGCTGCGGTTTGCGCGGCCATGGTGGCGTGAGCGAAAGCCGGATCTTGCGGATATGACCTTCCTGCTGTCGGACCAGACCATCCCGGTGTGGTGGACGCGCCATCCGGATCAGCATCCCGTGCTCACCGGCTGGTTCGGCGGCCCGCGGACGGCGGAGCTGCAAGGCCTCGATCCGCAGGCGTTGGTCGAGGCCGGGCTTGGTTCGCTCGCCACCATCTTCGGCCTGTCGCGCGAGGACGTCGCGCGCGACCTCGTCGCGGCCACGGCGACCAATTGGGGGCAGGATCCGCTCGCCCGCGGCGCCTATTCCTGGGCCACGCCGCGGACGCGCGCGGCGCAAACCATGCTCGCGCGCGCCGACGGAGCGGTGCTGTTCTCCGGCGAAGCGCTCTATCGCGGCCGCGACATGGGCACGGTCGAGGCGGCGCTGGCGAGCGGGCTGGAGACGGCGGGTATGATCTTGCGGGGATGAAAAAAGGCCCGCGTGGTCGCGGGCCTTTCGTTCGCAGGCGACCGCCGGTTTACCAGCGGTTGCCGCCGAAGCTGAGGGTCACGCCCGGGCCGCCGCCACCGTAATATCCGTACGGTCCGCCGCCGTAGTAACCGTGGTGCCGCGGGTAATAGCCGTAGCTCCGGTAGTGCGGACGATAGTAGCCATGGTGGTGATGGCGCCATTGATGATGGCGATAGCCATGATGGTGGTGCCTGTGCTGCGCGCTGATGTCGGTCGGCTGGCCTCCCCGCGCGCTTTGCTTCGCGCTTGTGGTGTTGGCCGCGTTCGCCGCCGATCCGCCGGCAAGCGCCGCGGCACCGACGGCCATCGCGACAATGAGATACTTCATGTCACCACTCCAGTTGAATGTCGTGTGACAACACATGGGCGCTGGTTGCGTTCCGGCCAGTGCGGGCGTCGAAACGACGCAGCAGGCGCTGTCCGATTCGGCGCGGATGATCGCGCGGCGTGAGATTTATTGTCGCATCGCCGGCATTGATCGCACTGCTGCCATCACTTCGCCGCGAATGATGCGATCACCTCGCCCGCGGTGATGATGCGGGCGAACTCGCCGTTGAGATTCGACAGCGTCATCGCATGGATCTCCTCGGCGGAATGCGCATCGCCATCGGGTCCGATCCGGTCGAAGGTCCAGGTCGCATCGCGCGCGAGCCGCGTGTCGAAGCCGAGATTGCCGGCCATCCGCGTCGTCGTCTCCACGCAATGGTTGGTGGTGGCGCCGCAAATGACGAGCGTGGCGATGCCGCTTGCGCGCAGGCGCGTCTCGAGGTCCGTGCCGATGAAGGCGCTGTTGACGCGCTTGACGATCACCGCCTCGCCGTCCTGTTCGCGCGCCTCGTCCTTGACGGCGTAGCCGGAGCGCGATGGCAGAAACGACGAATTCGGCTTCGTGCCCTCGTGGCGGATATGAAAGATCGGCGCACCGTTTGCCCTGAACGCCGCGAGCAGATCGACGATGCGGGCCACCGCGTCCGGATTGTTGCGGCGCTTGCCCGCCGCCTCCCATTCGTCGAACGCGCGCTGGACGTCGATGACGATAAGGGCGGGGAGGGGGTGCAGCATAATCGGACCTTTCGGACGGCTTGTCGGGCCGAATATGCGAGGCGATCGGGGAAGCGCAATGCCAATCTTCCCTCGTTTCGCGACGTCATTGCAGGTCCGTGGCCCGGATTGCGCTGCGCTCCATCCGGGCTACGTCGACGTTCCTAAGGATGCGGATCGGGAAAGCCGTGGCGTTCGGAGAGCGCGGCGAGGATGGCGTCCTTGTCGGCGATGAAGGCGCGGCCGCGGTGGGTGCCCGTCTGGTGCCGCGATGTCGCGCCGTCTGCCAGCACGAGCAGCGGCAGCGACTGGTTCTCCTCCCCGACCAGTGCGATCACGGCCTGCCGCGGCTGCGGCCACGCGATGCGCTCGACGTCGAGCTTTTCGGCGAGCGCCGGAAACGAAGCGAGCACGCCCTCCATCAGCGCGCAATGCCAGCAATAGAAGCGCCGGCCCGGATAGGCCGGGTCCTCGAACCCCGGGCGCAGCAGAAACAGCAGGTCGCGCGTCATGGATCGCTCCGAAGCATGGCCGCCTTGCTGAGGATCAAGGCGGCGAGGGCTGGCCGGCCTAGTGTCGAGCCCCCAGATTCATGGGAATCGACGGTGAAGGAAAGGACGCCATGCCGGGGCCGATCAGTCAACCGCAGACGCTCGCCGACGTGAAGACACTGCCTGAGCTGCTGCGCTGGCGCGTCGAGGCGACGCCGGCGGCAGAAGCCTATCGCCATTTCGACGCGCATGCCGGGCGCTGGGTCAGCCAGTCCTGGCACGAGATCGACGCGGAATTCGAGCTGTGGCGGCGGGCGCTGGCCGCGGAGAATTTTTCGCCGGGCGAGCGCGTCGCCATCCTGATGCCGAACGGCATTGCGCATATCGCGATGGACCAGGCGTCGCTGTCGCGCGGTCTCGTGCCGGTGCCGATGCATGCGGTCGACAACCCCGACAGCATCGCCTACATCCTCGCCGATTCCGGCGCGCTGCTGCTGTTCGTCGATACGCTGGCGCGCTGGCAGGCGATCGTGACCACCGGCCAGCCGCTCGATGCGCTCAAGCGCATCGTCTGTGCCGACATGACCGGACCGGTGCCGGCCGATGCACGCATCGTCGCGCTCGACCAGTGGCTTGCGTCCGCGCCTGGCGCGACCGCGCCATTGTCCGACGTCGCGGTGGCGCCGGACGATCTTGCCGCCATCGTCTACACCTCGGGCACGACCGGGCGGCCGAAGGGCGTGATGCTGTCGCATGACAACGTTGTCGCCAATGTGAAGGCGATCGCGCATCGCATCGCGGCGTCGCCCGACGACGTCTTCCTGTCCTTCCTGCCGCTCTCGCACACGTTCGAGCGCACCGGCGGCTATTACTATCCGATCGCGGCCGGGGCCTGCGTCGCCTATGCGCGCTCGGTGCCGCAACTCGGGGACGACCTCAAGCATGTGCGGCCGACGGTGCTGGTCTCGGTGCCGCGGATCTACGAGCGCGTCTACGCGCTGATCATGCAGCACCGCGCATCGGCCGGAAGCATCGAGCGGGCGCTGCTCGATCTCACGATTGCCGTCGGCGGCCGCCGGTTCGACGCGCGGCAGGGACGCGGCGCACTGTCGCTGCTCGACCGGCTGGCCTGGCCGCTGCTGAAGCAGCTCGTCGCCGACAAGGTGCTGGCGCAGCTCGGCGGCCGGTTGCGCGTCGCGGTTTCCGGCGGCGCGCCGATCGCCGAGCCCGTCATTCGTCTGTTTCTCGCACTCGGGCTCGACATTCTCCAGGGCTACGGCATGACCGAGACCTCGCCGGTGATCTCGGTCAACACCCCCGAGGACAACGATCCGCGCTCGGTCGGCCATGTGCTCGACGGCGTCGAGGCCAGGCTGGGTGAGAACGACGAGCTGCTGGTGCGTGGCCCAAGCGTGATGCTAGGCTACTGGCACAAGCCCGAGGAGACGCGCCGCGTGAAGGAGGCCGATGGCTGGCTGCACACCGGCGACCAGGCCCGCATCGAGAACGGGCGCATCACCATCACCGGCCGCATCAAGGATATCCTCGTGACGTCCACCGGCGAGAAGATCGCGCCGGTCGATCTCGAGACCGCGATCCTGGCCGATCCCCTGTTCGAGCAGGCGCTGATGGTCGGCGAGCAGCGCCCGTTCCTCGCCGCGCTGGTTGTGCTCAACGCCAAGGCCTGGGTGCAGGAGAAGGAAAGGTTGGCTGCGAGCGGCAAGCGAGGCGGTGCGGCGGAGCGGGCCGCGCTGCTTGCGCGAATCGCAGCGGCCGTGAAGGCCTATCCGTCCTACGCGACGCCGCGCGCGGTCTGGTGGACGCTGGACCCCTGGACCATTGCTAGCGGCCTGCTCACGCCGACGCTGAAGAACAAGCGCCCCGCGCTCGAACACCGCTTCGCCGAGGAGATCGCGCAGATCTACGCGAAGAAGCCGGCGGCGACGGTGAAGGCGCAGTGACGTCGCCTCTCCCCGCTTGCGGGGAGAGGCCGACGCGCGGAACGCGCGGCGGGTGAGGGGGAGTCTCCGCGAGTCCAACTCCTACCGTTTTTCGCGGAAGCAGCCCTTCTCCCCGTAAGAACGGGGAGAGGGAGAAGAAAGCACTCACATCCTCTTGAATGCCGTGTCCATCGCGCTTGATCCAGCGCAACTTCGCTCGCTGGCCCTCATGCAATGTCGCCGCGAAAGTTCGAATTGCAATCGAGGCAGGTCATGAAGGCGTATTTCATCGGTGGTGGCATCGGATCGCTCGCGGGCGCGGCGTTCCTGGTTCGCGACGCGCAGCTGCCGGGGCGCGACATCGTGATTTACGAGGCGCAGCCGCTGGTCGGCGGCAGTCTCGACGGCGCACTGCTCGCGAACGGCGCCTATTCGCTGCGCGGCGGACGCATGCTCACTACCGACCATTACGAATGCACCTGGGACCTGCTGTCGAGCATCCCCTCGCTCGAGCGTCCGGGCCTGAGCGTGCGCGACGAGACCGTCGCGTTCAACGAGGAGAACCCGGCGCATTCGCGGGCGCGGCTGGTTGACCGCAACCGCTTCAAGATCGACGTCTCCCACATGGGCTTTTCCGCGCGCGACCGGCTCGAGCTGCTGCGGCTCACCGAGGCCTCGGAGGAGACGCTCGGCAACAGCCGCATCACCGACTGGCTGTCGCCAAAATTCTTCGAGTCCAATTTCTGGTACATGTGGCAGACCACTTTCGCCTTCCAGCCCTGGCACAGCGCGGTCGAGCTGAAGCGCTATCTGCACCGCTTCATGAGCGAATTCCCGCGCATCGAAACCCTCGCCGGGGTCAAGCGTACCGTCTACAACCAGTATGACGCGATCGTGCAGCCGCTTGCCGACTGGCTGAAGCGGCAAGGCGTGCAGTTCGTGCGCGGCACGGCCGTCACCGACATGACGCTCGAAGACGAGGGCGGACGCGTGCGCGTGCGCCAGCTCGTGCTCGACCGCGACGGCCGCACCGCCAACGTCCGCCTCGAGGACGGCGATCTCGTGTTCTTCCAGAACGGCTCGATGACGGATGCTTCGAGCCTGGGCACCATGACCGAGCCGCCGCCGCACCTGACCAAGGCCGACAGCCAGGGCTGGGCGCTGTGGGAGACGATCGCGCAGGGACGTCCCGAATTCGGCAATCCGTCCGCGTTCAACAGCTCGATCCCGGAATCGTACTGGCTGTCCTTCACCGTCACCTGCCGCGATCCGCGCTTCTTCGACAAGATGGAGGCGTTCTCGGGCAACAGGGCCGGCACCGGCGGGCTGGTGACGTTCCGGGATTCCAACTGGCTGATGTCGGCGGTGCTATATCATCAGCCGCATTTCGCCGGCCAGCCGAAGGACGTTCAGGTGTTCTGGGGCTATGCGCTGCATCCGGACCGCATCGGCAATTTCGTCGGGAAGCCGATGTCCGAGTGCGGCGGCGCC
The DNA here is from genome assembly GCF_044570075.1 of Bradyrhizobium sp. YCK136. Classification (NCBI taxonomy): domain Bacteria; kingdom Pseudomonadati; phylum Pseudomonadota; class Alphaproteobacteria; order Hyphomicrobiales; family Nitrobacteraceae; genus Bradyrhizobium; species Bradyrhizobium sp. YCK136. The sequence goes on along the minus strand of NZ_CP172424.1, from coordinate 9,096,766 downwards.
GACATCCTGAACGAGCTCTGCGGGCACCTGAATTTCGATCGCGACGTGTTCGAGACTGCGACCTGCATTCCCTGCCGCATGCCCTACATCACCAGCATGTTCATGCCGCGCAACGTGACCGACCGGCCGCTGCCGGTGCCCAGGAATTCGGTCAACCTTGCCTTCGTCAGCCAGTTCGTCGAGATCCCCGACGACGTCGTGTTCACCGTCGAATATTCGGTGCGCGCGGCGCAGATGGCGGTCTATCAGCTCATGAAGATCGAGCGCCCGGTGCCGCCGGTGACCCGCCACGACAAGTCGCTCGCGGTGATCTTCGCGACCCTGGAGAAGGCGTTCGCTTGAGGCTTTCGCCGGGATGACGTCGCCGGCGCACGCGACGGCGCCTATCGCGGCGCTGCCAGCGGCAGGCTGACGTGAAAAACGACGCCCCCTGACGGGACGTTTTCGGCCCAGATGCGGCCGCCATGCGCCTGGACGATGGTATGCGCGATCGAGAGGCCTATGCCCATGCCTTGCGCCTTGGTCGTGAAGAACGGCTTGAAGATCTCGGCGACTTTCTCCGCGAGGATGCCGTCGCCCTTGTCGGCGATGGAGACAAGGGCGAGGTTGCCCTCGTTGAGACTGGTTCGTCCGACGACGCGGCGCCGCTCGTCCGGAAGATGGGCCACAGCCTCCATGCCGTTCACGACGAGATTGAGGATGGCCTGCTGGAGCGGAATCTTGTCGCCTTTCACGCGAATGTCTGCGGACGACGGTTGCATGACGAGTTCAACATCGTGGGTCAGGGCCTGCACGGAGAGGAATCGAAACACCTCGCCGACGGTGGCATTGAGGTCGAGCTCGCGCCGTTCGGCCGGGTCTCGCTTCAGAAACGAGCGCAGCCGGCCGATGACTTCGGCGGCCCGCTGATCGTCACGGCGGATGTGGTCCAGGATGTCCCTGATCTCGCCGAGGTCGGGCGCCGGACTCTGTAATATCTGCTGGGCCGTCTCGGCATTGATCAGAATGGCGGCGAGCGGCTGGTTCAGCTCGTTTGCGAGCGAGACGGACATCTCTCCCGCGGTCGCACGGCGGTTCATGTGGGCGAGCTCCGACATGCGCTGGCGCGCCTCGACCTCGGCCACGAAGCGCAGACGGCGCTCGCGCAGCAGAATGGTGATCATCAGCGCCTGCACCAGCACCACGCCTGCAATGATCGCGGAGTGCCAGTAATACTGCTCCCAGAAGGTCGGTTGGCGGAAACGCACCTCGCTGCCGGGGGGCAGATTGGCTTCGTCCACATTCCAGCGCTTCAGCTGCCGCCAGTCGAAGATCGGCCTCACGTTGTTTCCGCTGAACGGTGCGATGCTCGAGGGGGCTTCGCCGTCGAGGATCCGCATCGCCACTTCGCCGGCTTCTCGCCCGATGATTTCGGGCAGCAGCAGGAAGCCACCCACGCCCGACCGTCCGAGGAACGTATCGGATGTTATGATGATCGGGCGGTTCGCACTCTCGGCAACGCGTGCGAGCGCCGAGGCCGGGGCGTAATAGGTGCCTTCGCCGTCGGAATACATCGCCGAGGTCAGGATCGCGGAGCGGTCGGGCAGGGAAGCGACGCGACTGCGGACCTCACGCAGCACCGCGCCGGACAGATCGATGACTTCGAGATCGGGCATTGCGGCCGCGAAGTCCTGCTTCCAATGTCCGTACACCAGCGGATTCTTCCAGGCCTCGCCCACCAGGACGACACGGGTCAGGTCGGGAACGATTGCGCGCGCTGCGGTCAGGAGGTGTGTCGCCCTCACTCTGGCGAAGACGGCCGTCGTATCGGGCAGGAACAGCGCGCGCGTCTCAGGCAGGTCGGGAACGAAGCCGTATACCACGGGCGCGGCGGGCCAGATGTCCTGCTTCCGCTTCTGAAGGAATTTCGCCGATGCGACGCCGATCGAAACGATGACGTCGATCGGCCGCTGCGCATATTTGGTCTTGAGGTGACCGACCAGGCTCAATTCATAGTCCGGTCCCGGGAAGCGGGCGAGATCGAGGCTTTCGCCGTAGATCACCGTGTTGCTCTTCCCGTTCTGCTTCGCGGCGGTGCGGATTCCGGCAAAGATCTCCGAATAAAAGGGCGAGCGAAAATCGGCTTCTTCCAGAACCAGGACCGAACGCTGCTGGGGGCCGTCGGCTGCGACGCATTCACGCGAGAGGCCAGCGAACAAGCAGGCGATCAGGATGCGCGCGAGCCCGCGGATCACACGCATTGCCGGACTCTCGGCCTCGCCTCTGGATGCAATCGGGTCTCCTCAATGAGGATGCACGCGAGAGCATAACCGCCTGACCTGGAGTTTCAACGGAAGGATGCGTGCTCACCCCGGTGACAAGCAGGGCGACACAAGGGGCCGCTACTTGAACGGATCCTGGATCGACGGCGACGATTGCCTGATGCGGCGCACGCTTACCGGCGTGCCGTCGGAGACGAACAGGAGCTCGTACTTCCGGCCCTCGCTGTCGGTTGCGGAGCAGGTGACATCGGTCACCTTCCGGGCGGCGAAATTGCCGGTCTGGCGGCAGATTCCGGTGGAGGTCTGCTCCGCCGGCACCGGCAGGCCGTCGACCTTGGGCCGGTCCTTGGAGTTGAGCAGCATGCGGTCGATCGGCAGCTCGTAGGAGTTGTCGTCGGCCCGCTTGCCGTTCTCGCCGGAGAACGACACGACGTGGTTCGCATCAGTGGGGTCGTCGACAGCGACGGCGAAATTGACCCGGCCGGTGTCGCCATGGGCGTAGGCCACCGTCTTGCAGGCAAGGGTACGTCCCGCGACCTTGAGCGTCTTGCAGTGGCCGGACATCAGCGCCAGCAGATCGATGAAGGCGGTCTGCTGCGCCGGCTGATTGTTGACGGGAATCGGCCTGGAAGGCTCGCCGAAACAAGGGCTTGCGAGGACAACGAAGGCTGCCGCGAGGGCCGGTCGGCAGAGGCGCATCGTGAGGCTCATAGGCCAGGGGATCGCGGAAAGGTTCCGCTCAACAACCATCGAACCGCAAATTGGTTGCGATCCCGTTTGTGCCGCCAAGCCCGTCTGGAATACCACCGCGCCACCCATCGGCGATTCGCCCAAAATCGCCCAACCATCCCGGAAGGCACTTGCCGTCAGGCCAGTGTTTTTTTCGTGGCAGAACCGGAGGGTCACGCCGCCTGCTTCATCGTCCTTGCAAAGGCCGGGTAAGTCTCGGCGAGCTCGTCGAAAATCCGACCGCGCAGCAATGCCAGGGTTGCGGAATCGGGCCGCGCGGTTTCCCGCACGACCTCCGGTTCTTCATAGGTGAAGCCGGTATTCTCCCTGATGTCGGCCGGCGTGAAGGGCGGATGCACCGAGCGCAGGGCGAAGCCGCCTGCCTCGCGGTCGAAGTCGAACAGCGCCATGTTGGTCAGGAGCGCGTATGGCCCGCCGCGGCGAGGGACCTCCGGTGTGGTCGCCCGGGCGCTGACGAAGTCGACCTTCGGCACGAACACGCGCGGGGTGTGCTCCTCGCGAAACAGGATCACGCGCGGAATGAGATGGTAGAGATAGGCCGAGCCGAACGAACCGGGCCAGCGCACATCGGTCTTCGGGTAATCGCCGGTGCCGACGAGGTTGATGTTGCCCGCGCCGTCGATCTGGCCGCCGCCGAGAAAGAACGCATCGACCCTTCCTTGCGCGGCGCAGTCGAACAGCTCGATGCCGCCATTGGTGAAGAAATTATGCCGCTGCGATCCCAGGATCGAGATGCGCACCGGCGGTTTGCCACAGAGTTCGTTGCGTGCGCGCAGCAGCATCGCACCGGCTGCGGGGATCGGCGACGATGCGCCGACCGCGACGTGACGGATGCCGTCGAGCAGGTCGGCAATGGTGGCGATCAGGATTTCGCGCTGTTCGCGTTCCAATGACATCAGGCCACCTGCTTGCGATGGGACAGGAAGGTCGAGAGATAGGCTCGGAAGCCGTCCTCGCTGCGCGCCATCGCCGCATAGCGCGCGATCTCGGCCTCGTCGGCAGGATATTCGTTCCACAGCGCCAGCGGCCAGGCGCCGCGCTCGGCAACCGCGATGGCGTCGACATAGAGCGAGGGCAGCACGCCGGCGGCGGAATCCTCCGTCTCGAACAGATCGCGGTCGACGATGCGTTCGACGGTGACCAGCGTGCGCTTGGCGGCATAGGCCATGGTGGCGAGCTCGCGGAAACGGCCGATCCTGATATTGCCGGCACGGTCGGCCTCCGGCGCATGGAACAGCGCAACGTCGGGCTTGATCGCCGGCACCACCACGACCTTGCGCGCCTCGCCGACCGGGCTGTCGATCACCTTCCAGTCCGGCCGCACCTCGAGCAGATCGCTGCCGATGATGCCGGCGATCGGCATGAAGGGCACGCCGTGTTGCGCCGCCATCAGGCCGGCGTGAATCGCGGGGCAGGTGGCATCGCGCAGCGTTACGCTACCCGCCCGCACCGCGGCGCCGAAACGCGGCGCGCCGCCGGCTTCGCCGAGCGAGATGGCGCTGGTCTCGAGCGTCTTGACCGCACCGGCACCGATCAGGAGATCGGCCTGCATGCCGCTGATGGGGACGCAGACCAGATGAAGATTGTCGATGCCGGCCGCGATGATGGCGGCGGTCGCGGCCATCGCGACGCCGGAGCGGTCCACGGGGACGGCCAGCGATTGCCCCGATGCAACGCGGCTGGCCAGCGCCTCCAGTGCAACGATCTCGGTCATGGGCGTCCTCCGCTTTGTTTTTCTTATCCTGCCTCAAGCCATCGCCGCCTGCCAGCGCGTATCGCGCAGGGAGGGGCGGCGATGCAGGCGGGCGTCGAGCATGCTGCGGGCGCGCGCCAGCTCGCCGCCGCGCATGAGGGCGACAATAAAGGTGTCCTCGATCAATTCGCGCTGGGCATGGCTGCCGCCGATGCGGACGACGTCGGCGAGCACGGGTGCGAGCGTCCGCACGCAGGCCGCATAGTCCGCGTCCGCAAAGGCCGCCAGCGCGCGGCAGATCGCCGGCACCACGGGGCCGGCCGGCAGCTTGCCCTCGACGACCCGCTGCTCGATCACGGCAAGGCGCGCGGCGAGCGCGCCGCGGTTTTGCGTTGCGGCGGCGAATAGCGCCATGTGGACGTCGGCGAACGGCAGGCTCGATTTCGGAAACAGTTTTTGCGCGGCGGCGTCGGCGTCAAGCCAGAGTTCCTGCGGCACGGCGTGGCCGTAAGCAGACAGGCGCCAGAGCAGCGAGGCGCCGTCGGTGACGACGTTGAGCGGCGGCGCCTGCGTCGCGGAGGGCTGCAGCACGTCGGCATAGATCGCAAGTGCGCGTGCGGCGTCGCCATGCTCGAGCGCGCCGAGCGCCTGGTGCCAGCGGATGTGGCCGTGCAGGATTCCGGCGCGGTCGTAAGTGGGAATCCACTCGTCGACGAGACGGTCGGCCGCCTCGATCGAGCCGTCCTCGAACATCGCATGCAGCACGGCGTGCGCGGCATGGGCATTCTGCCGGCGCAGGGCGAAGCCGCGCTCGGTGATGCCGCGGCCGCGGGCTACGTCGCCGTTCTCGATCATCGCCCAGCCGGACATGGTGAGGAACCACCAGTCTTCGCCATAATGCCGCGCGACGCGCTCGCACAGCTCATGCCGCGCGCGGTCGTGATCGGCCATGCCGGAGAAGGCGAACAGGCCGAACGCGCCGAGCGGCAGCGACAGCACCACGGCATCGCGCGGCCATGCCTCGACGTGTTTCAGCGTCGCCGCAATCGCCTCGGGCAGCCGTCCCTCGATCGCCAGCGCCAGGGTCTCGACATGCGAACGCTCACGCTCCGTGCCGCGCTTTGCCGTGAGCTCACGCGCGCGTGCCGCCTTCTGTCGCGCGAGGTCGCCCTGCTGGTAGAAGGCGTGCACGCGGGCGCGGGCGATAAGGGGAAGCGCAAAGTCCGGATCTGCGGCGATGGCGCGCTCCAGCGTCTCCGCCGTACCGGTCCAGCCCGCCAGCATGAGGTCGACGCCGTCGCGATAGGCGGATGCCGCCTCGTGCGAGTTGGTGGAGAACGGCCGGCCGTAGCGGTCTTCATGCGCCATCGTCGCCTCCCGCTGTTATGCCGTCCGCGCGCGGCGGCCTTCGATCGGATAGGCCGGATCGTTGTAGCCCGGCGTCGAGGGATGGCCCGGCGTCACCAGGCGGTCGATCAGGGCTTCGTCCTCGCTGGTGAAGCGATAGTCGAGTGCGCTGATGTAGCCGTCCCACTGCTCCTCGGTGCGCGGGCCCGCCACAATCGAGGAGACGAAAGCGGAGTTCAGCACCCAGGCGACCGCGAACTGGCCGGCGGTGATGCCTTTCGTCTCGGCATGGCTCTTGATCTCCTGCGCGAGCTGGAGCGACTCCGGCCGCCATTCCGTCTGCATCATGCGGGTGTCGTTGCGCCCCGCACGCGTCTCCTTGTCCGGGGCTGCATCCGGCTTGTACTTGCCGGTGAGCACGCCGCGCGCCAAGGGGCTATAGGGCACGATGCCGAGGCCGTAGTAGGCGCAGGCCGGAAAGTGCTCGACCTCGGGCATGCGGTTCATCGCGTTGTAATAGGGCTGGCTCACCGCGGGCCGGTCGATGCCGAGCCGGTCGCAGATGTTGCAGATCTCGGCGACGCGCCAGGCGCGATAGTTCGAGACGCCGAAATAACGCACCTTGCCCGCGCGGATCAGGTCGCCCATCGCGCGCACCGTCTCCTCCAGCGGCGTCGCATGGTCCTCCTTGTGCAGATAGTAGATGTCGATGTGGTCGGTGCCGAGCCGCTTGAGGCTTTCGTCCGCGGCCTGCAGCACCCAGCGCCGCGACAGCCCGACCCGGTTGGGGTCATCGCCCATGGGGTTGGCGAGCTTCGTCGCCAGCACCCAGGCATGGCGGTTGTTGCCGATCGCGCGGCCCACGACCTCCTCGGATGCGCCCTTCGAATAGGCATCCGCGGTGTCGATGAAATTGATCCCGGCTTCATGCGCCTTCGCGATGATCCGCGTTGATGCGGCTTCATCGGTCGGTCCGCCGAACATCATGGTGCCCAGACAGATCGGCGAGACTTTCAGGCCAGTGCGGCCGAGCTGGCGGTATTGCATGGGCGGATCCTTGCTGCTTCTTGTGGGGGCAGCATAGCCATCCCGCTCCGTCATTGCGAGCGCTGCAAAGCAATCCAGAGATGCGTCCGAGGAACGCGTCTGGAGTGCTTCGCCGCGCTCGCAATGACGAGGTTGGGGGAGCGCGTTGTTTCCCCATCGTCGTCCTGGACAAGCGAGCGCTTGGCAACGCGTAGCGTTGTCCAATTGCGAGCGCCGATCCAGGACCCATTACCCCAGGAATTGGTTTTGCGAAGATTCGCGGTTACCGGTTCGCGCTGCAATTTCTCTCAGGGGTAATGGGTCCTGGCTTTCGCCAGGACGACGGCGGAACGCGCCGCTACGCCGGCCCCTTCAAGATCTTGAACACGCCGTTGGCCATCACCACACAGCGGTTGTCCACGCTGACTTCGGTGCTCATGAAAATCAGACTGCGCGTCGCGCGCACCACGCGCGGGCGGGAGATCAGGATGTCGCCGATCTGGCCGGCCTCGACGAAATGGGTGTCGAGCTGCACTGTCGCCATGAACTCCTTGCCGGAGACGTAGCGGGCGGTCATGCCGCAGGTGCGGTCGGCGAACGTCATCATCACGCCGCCCTGGACCATGCCGCGGCGGTTGTGATGCTTGTCCTCGGTGGCGAGTGCGAATTCGTAGCGACCGTCGACCTTGCGCTGCCACAAGGGGCCGATCAAGTGCAAGAAGCCCGTGGTATCGAGGATGGTCCAGCCCTCCGATTTGAGCCTTGCGGCGGCCTTGTTGGTCATCTCGTCGTCCATTCCTCTGCGGGCCTTGCGATCTCATTTCATCGGGGGCGGACGTGGTGTAGTCAAGCATGATGAGACCGTTCGACGATGCCACACGGCGGAATATCGCGGCCGCCTGCGCGGCCTTCACGCGGCTGCCGGAAGACGGCGCAGCGCCTTCGCTGAAGCGCGCCGCGGTGGCGGTCGCGCTGACCGCGGCGGGCGAGGGGGACGACACCGCGTTCCTGCTCACGCTGCGCGCATCGCACCTGCGCGCTCATCGCGGCCAATGGGCCTTGCCGGGCGGACGCTGCGATGCCGGCGAGACGCCGGTCGAGGCGGCGCTGCGCGAGCTCGACGAGGAGCTCGGCCTTCGCCTCACCAGCGCGGAGGTGCTCGGCACGCTCGACGATTATCCGACCCGCTCCGGCTATCTGATCACGCCGGTGGTGGTCTGGGCCACGGCCGCCGCCGCCATCCGTCCGAACCCGGACGAGGTCGCCTCCGTTCATCGCATCGCGCTCACGACGATCGAGCGCGACGACGCCTTTGATTTCACCGCGATCCCCGAAAGCAGCCGCCGAGTGATCCGCTTTCACCACCAGATGAGCCTGATCCACGCGCCGACGGCGGCGTTGATCTACCAGTTCCGCGAGGTGCTGGCGGGGCGGCAGACCCGCGTGACTGAGCTGGAACAGCCGGTGTTCGCCTGGAAGTGACGATGGTAAACGGCGCGTTAACGTGACGGTTACCGGATGCCTGTTAAGAGAGCGGCATGCATCATTCGATTCGAAAGAGCCTTGCGCTGGTTCCATTCGCGCTCGTCCTGCTCGCGCCCGCCGCGCGTGGCGGCGCGTCCGACGCGCTGCCGCCCGCCGTCCGCGATGCCAAGGCCCAGCTCCTGTCGCAGTTTTTTGCCCAAGGCGGGGCGTCGCCCGCTGTGCTCGAATATCGCCGCAAGCTGCAGGAATATCAGGCCGCGCGCGCGGCCTTCGACGAGGAAGCCGGCGCCTATTGGAGCCAGATCTCCGAGAAGCGAAAGACCCGCAATGCCAAGCGGCGTAGCGGGCAGCAGATCACGCTCGACGATTACGTGCTGGAGCATCCGCCGCTCTACACCGGGCCGAAGCGGCCGGTGAATCCGGAGCCGGAGGAAACGCCGGAGCGCCCGACCAAAAAGCCGATCCCCGTCGTCGCCGATCTGCTGCGTGCGGCGCAGGAGCTCTACCAGTTCACGCCGCAGCGCCCGTCCAGCGAGGTCGAGTTCAAGCGCGCCTATGCGCGCTACGCGCTCGCCTCCGGGCTGACGCGCGAGCAGGCCGTGCGGGTCTATTCGTTCGAGACCGGCGGCACCGGCAGTTACGACGTGCAGGCGGGCATCGAGCATGGCGGCAAGCGCGCGATCTCGACCGCGATGGGCTACAACCAGCTCCTGACCACCAACAGCGTCGAACTGCTGGCCGAGCAGGGCCATGAATTCATTCGCGCGCTCTCCGACAAGGTGGCGCGGACCTCGGGCCCGGCGCGGCAGTCGCTCGAGCACAAGCTCACCGTGCTGAAGAAAATGGTGGCGCATGCGAAGTCGGTGCCGGACACCTGGTCGGAGCACGAGAAGATCGGCAACACCGCGCAGGGCTGGGCGATGCATGCCATGGTGCTCGACGTCGATATCGGACCGATGCTGCAGACCCACAAGCTGCTGACGTCGGTGCTGTTCGCGCGCGCAAAGGGCTACGCGCGTCCGCTCACGGCGGCCGAGCTCGAGATGATGAACCTCACCGGCGACGGCACCGGCCTCGACATGGTGACGATGCCGCAGGCGATGCGCGAGCAGGTGCCGACCTCGAACTTCTTCCAGCGCGGCGGCTACGAGCGCAACCCGGTCGCGATCCGCCACAACACGGTGGCGAAGCTGCTCGCGGTGACGGATACGCGGATGGACAGCAACAGCAACAATGCCGGCGCGCGGGAGCTGGCGGGGGCGTTTTAGGACGCTGCCGTAGGGTGGGCAAAGCGAAGCGTGCCCACCGCTTTCGACCAGAGTGTGCTGACAGGTGGTGGGCACGGCGCTAACGCGCCTTTGCCCACCCTACGGTGCCGTGCCTACTGATCCGGCCCGAACTTGAACTTGCCGTCGCCTTCCAGATACGGGCCGCTGCGCATGTAGAGCTGGCCGTTGTGGCCGATGAAGAACAGCGTGCCCTTCGGCACCTTCTTGGCGCCCTTCAGCAGCTCGCCGGCATTGCTGGTGCCCATCTTGTAGGAATAAGTCTTGCCGTCCCTGTCATAGGCGTAGCCCATGTCGGGCTTGAGCTCCCAGGGCGTCGCCTCGGTCTGCGCCAATGCGGGTGCTGTGAATGCGCCGAGCGCGGCTGCGATTGCAAATGTCTTCGTTGAAAATACCATGATCCTATCCTCCCCATCGTCGGGGTGCCCGGCTTGAACAAATCACGAACGGCATTTTCGGGTCAATTCGCGAAAGCGCCGCGGCGCATCACGTCTTGTCCAGCAGTTTGTGATTTTCCCTTCGTCCCCTCGCGACTATGTTCCGCTTTCCGTCTAGAACGCAATTCGACAAAAATATTGGTGGGGATGATTCGAATGAACCATGTCATTAAAGCCTGCTCGGCTGCCGCGCTGTTGCTTACGGCGCTGGCTCCGGCCGCCCGGGCCGATGATTACCAGCTCAGCCACAACCAGCGGATCTCGTGCAGCCGCGGCCTTGCCCCGGGCAAGCTGAACACGGCGACCTGCAAGTCCTACACCTATCTCTTCAACACCAGGACCTCGGAATATTTCCGTTGCCAGGTATCGCTGGCCCTGACCCGGGACAACAAGGAAGTCATCAACGTCCAGACCGACGGCGGCTGCACCAAGAAGCCGCGCATCTTCGAGACCGACGGACATTACGACTTCGACGCCACCGAGACCGAGCCGCCGAACACCAATTCGTTCTTCGGCCCCGGCGGCTACTCGGTCTGGGCTGCTGACGTCACCGCGCAGAAGGTGCGCGGCTGCATCATCATCTCCTCCGGCCTCGGCTCCGACATCTCCAAGTGCCTGGACATGACGTTCCAGTGAGCAGATTGCGCGCTCGAACACGATGCGTTCGGGCGCGCCGCGATCCGGCTGCGCCACGTCGCCGCACCCGTCGGGTTCCCCAAAAGTCGAGCCGGAACGGCTGTTTACCGCAGTCCTGTTTTGCCTATTGGATGGGTTGACCCGCCCCCCTCATCCGGCCAATTTCCCCGCCGGTTTGGGGAGTACAGAAATCATGAAACGGACGATTTTCGGCGTGGCCGCGGCTCTTGCTCTGGCGGCGTCGGCGCCTTGCGCGCATGCGCAATCCTTCATCAACGTGCTGACCGGAGGCACCTCCGGCGTCTACTACCCGCTCGGGGTCGCGATCGGGAAGATCTACGGCGACAAGATCCCGAACGTGAAGACGCAGGTGCAGGCCACCAAGGCGTCGGTCGAGAACCTGATCCTGCTCCAGCAGGGCCGCGGCGAGCTCGCGTTCACGCTAGGCGACTCGCTCAAGGCGGCCTGGGACGGCGACGAGGAAGCCGGCTTCAAGACCAAGCTCGACAAGCTCAGGACCATCGGCGCGATCTATCCGAACTACATCCAGATCGTCGCGACCACCGAGAGCGGCATCAAGACGCTGGCCGACCTCAAGGCCAAGAGCCTGTCGGTCGGCGCGCCGAAGTCGGGCACCGAGCTGAATTCCCGCGCGATCCTCAGCGCGGCCGGCATGAGCTACAAGGACCTCGGCAAGGTGGAGTATCTCCCGTTTGCCGAATCCGTCGACCTCATGAAGAACCGCCAGTTGGGTGCGACGCTGCAATCGGCCGGGCTCGGTGTGGCCTCGCTGAAGGATCTCTCCACCTCGAGCCCGATCACGGTGGTGTCGGTGCCGAAGGAGACCGTCGACAAGATCGGCCCGCCCTTCATCGCGGCGACCATTCCCGCCAACACCTATACGGGCCAGGACAAGGACGTGCCGACCGCGGCCGTGGTCAACTATCTCGTGACCAGCTCGGCGGTGTCCGACGATCTCGCCTACCAGATGACCAAGCTGGTCTACGAGTCGCTGCCGGAATTGCAGAATGCCCACGCGGCCGGCAAGGAGATCAAGCTCGAGACGGCCGCCACCGGCAGCCCGGTTCCGTTGCACCCCGGCGCGATCCGCTATTACAAGGAAAAGGGGCTGATCAAGTAATTCTCCGCTGTCATTCCGGGGCGGCTCGCAAGAGCCGAACCCGGAATCTCGAGATTCCGGGTTCGATGCGTCGCATCGCCCCGGAATGACGGAGTGAGCGTGGATGCCCGGGTCATCTGCGCGAAGACGCTTCGCGCTTCTGCCCGGGTATGACGTATTCAGGGCGCAGCGCGAATGCTGTAAGAACGCACCTAATCAGGGCGCGGGGAAACATCGATGTTGCAGGCAGAGGGCTCTGAGGCGCCCATCAAGGTCGAATTCGACAATTTCGAGCACGGCTTCCCCGAAGGGTTTGGCCCGGGCTGGTGGGGCCGGCTCGCCTACTGGATCGGCATCGCCTTTGCGACCTTCCAGCTCTATGTCGCCGCCTTCAACTATCTGCCGAGCCAGGTGGTGCGCGGCGTCCATGTCGGCTTTCTCGTTCTCCTCACCTTTGGCCTGATCGCGAACTTCACTGCAAGGAGCGATGTCGGCCGCGCGCTCGGCTGGGTGATCGGCGGCGCCGGCTTCTTCTGCGGCCTCTACCAGTGGATCTTCTACGCCGATTTGATCGCGCGCGACGGCGATCCGACCAGGCTCGATCTCGCCGTCGGCACGCTGCTTGCGGTGCTGATCTTCGAGGGCACGCGGCGCCTGATGGGCGCGGCGCTGCCGCTGATGTGCGGCGCGTGCCTGCTCTACTGGTTCTTCGGCCAGAATCTGCCATCGCCGCTCAACCATCGCGGCTATGATTTCGACCAGATCGTCACGCATCTGTCGTTCGGCACCGAAGGCTTTTACGGCGTGCCGATCTACGTGTCGGCGACCTACATCTTCCTGTTCATCCTGTTCGGCTCGTTCCTCGAGCGCGCCGGCATGATCCAGCTCTTCACCGACGTCTCGCTCGGCCTGTTCGGCCGCACCCGCGGCGGACCTGCCAAGGTCGCGGTGTTCGCCTCGGGCATGATGGGCACGATCTCGGGCTCGGGCGTCGCCAACGTCGTCACCGTCGGCCAGTTCACGATTCCCTTGATGACCAAGTTCGGCTATCGCCGCGCCTTTGCAGCCGGTGTCGAGGCCACGGCGTCGATGGGCGGGCAGATCATGCCGCCGGTGATGGGCGCGGTCGCCTTCATCATGGCGGAGACGCTCGGCGTCCAGTATTCCGAGATCGTGAAGGCGGCGGCGATCCCCGCGATCCTCTATTTCGCATCCGCGTTCTGGATGGTGCATCTGGAAGCCGGCAAGCACGGTCTCGTCGGCATGAAGCGCTCGGAGATCCCGAGCGCCTGGAAGGCGCTGGTGACGCGCTGGTACCTCGTGCTGCCGCTCGCCGCGCTGGTCTACATGCTGTTCGAAGGCTTTACGCCGCTCTATGCCGGCAGCATGGGCCTTGCGCTCACGGTGACGCTGATCCTGGGCGCCAGCATCACGGCCGGTGCGTCCTCGATGGTGATCCGCACCATCTTCTGGGTCGGGCTCGCGCTCGTCGTCGCCGCATTGTCGCGCGACGGCCTTCAGATCGTGCCGGTCGCGAGCGTCGTCGCCGGGCTGATCGTGATCACCGCCTTCATCCGCGGCGGGTTCAAGGCCCTGCGCGAGTGCCGCGACGCGCTGGCCGAGAGCGCCAAGTCCGCCATTACCGTCGGCATGGCGTGCGCCATCGTCGGCGTCATCATCGGCATAATGTCGCAGACCGGTGTCGGCACCATCTTCGGCGGCTGGGTGATCGGTCTCGGCGAGAAGAGCCTGTTCCTGGCGCTGATCATGACCATGCTGCTGTCGATCCTGCTCGGCACCGGCATTCCGACCATCCCGACCTACATCATCACCGCCGCGCTCGCGGCGCCTGCGCTGGCGAAACTCGGCGTGCCCCTGATCGCGAGCCACATGTTCGCGTTCTACTACGGCATCATGGCCGACCTCTCGCCGCCGGTCGCGCTCGCCGCGCTCGCGGCCGCGCCGATCGAAGGAAAATCCGGACAAGATCGGCTGGGAGGCGATGCGCATCGCGCTCGCCGGCTATGTCATCCCCTTCGTCTTCGTCTATTCGCCGGCGCTGATGCTCCAGGCCGGCGATCCCATGGCGGCCAAGCTCGGCTTCTACGGCGCGGTCGCGCTAGCGACCTTCAAGGCGCTGGTCGCGATCGGCCTGTTCGGCATGGTCGCGATCGGCTTTCTGTTCACGCGGCTGACGTTCGTCGAACGCCTGGTCGCGCTCGGTGCCGCGTTCTGCCTGCTCGGCGATTTCCCGTTCAGCGACACCGCGGGCTTCGTGCTGTCCGCCGCGCTCGTGCTGTGGCAGTGGCGGCAGCGCCCGCCGGCAGTGGTCGAGGCGGTGTGAGCCTCTGCTTCGCCACAGCATCGGGCGTGAAGGCGCTGGCGCTGTCCGCCTTCACGCTGGTGTGGACGCATTCGATCGAAAAGGTCGACTGGCAGGAGGACTGGCGCGTCACGCCGGCGGGGCTCGAACTGGTGCAGGCGCGGGTCAAGGGCAGCGGTGCCGGCATGGAGCCGCCGCCCGAAGCGCGGCTCGTCGATGGCTGGTTTCAATGGCAGCCGCAGCGTGCGCCGATGCAGGAGGTCGTGCTCGGCAATTCCGGCGCCGCCGGGGAATGGCGGCTCTGCCATGACGGCGCGTGCCGGACATTGTCGGAGATTGTCGGGCATCCCATAGGTGCTAACGTCACGACGATGAAGGTCTGCAACGATCCGTAGCCCGGATTGCACTTCGCTCCATCCGGGCTACAAGAACAACAACAAGGGAGACACGCGATGGATCGGCTCAAGGGCAAGGTTGCGATGGTGGTGGGCGCCGGCTCGATCGGGCCGGGCTGGGGCAACGGCAAGGCGACCGCGGTGACCTTCGCGCGCGAGGGTGCGCAGGTGTTCTGCGTCGACCGCAACGGCACTGCTGCCGAGGAGACCGCGAAGATCATCAATGACGAAGGCGGCAAGGCGACCGCGTTTACCGCCGACGTCTCGCGGTCAGCCGAGATCGAGGCGATGGTCGCGGCGTGCCTGAAGGCCTATGGCCGCATCGACGTGCTCGACAACAATGTCGGCATCGCCGAGATGGGCAGCGTGGTCGAGGTAACCGAGGAGAGTTGGGACCGCGTCTTCAGCGTCAACCTCAAGAGCGCCTATTTCGCCATGAAGCACGTCATCCCCGTGATGGTGAAGCAGTGAAATGGACCCGCGGAGCGGGACCGGTTGAACCGGTTTGTTAGTTGGAAACGGATCGCTCCTGATCCCTTTCTATCACGCAGCCAGAGACTCTGTCTGCTGGAATTGCTGTGGGCATGTGGTCAACGCGTCAGCGTTGTCCACCATGTCCACAGCCTGCGCGGCCTGCATCCGTTCGCGCCAGACCGCCATCGGCGTGCGATAGCCGAGGGACTGATGAAGGCGACGATCGTTGTAGAAGGCGATCCAGCTCGCGATCCCTGCCTTGGCCTCGCGGCCGTCGGCATAGCCCTTGAGATAGATGTCCTCATGCTTGAGCGACCGCCACAGCCGCTCGATGAAGACATTGTCCATCCAACGACCGCGGCCATCCATGGAGATCTTGATCCCTGCGCCCACCAACGCGCCGGTGAAGGCCACGCTGGTGAACTGGCTGCCCTGGTCGGTGTTGAAAATCTCCGGCGTGCCGTACGTCGCCAGCGCCTCTTCCAGAGCCGCCACGCAGAACGAGACGTCCATCGTATTCGACAACCGCCACGCCAGAACCGCACGGCTCGCCCAGTCGATGATGGCGACGAGATAGAGAAAGCCGCGGCCGATGGGCAGATACGTGATGTCGGCCGCCCACACCTGGTTCGGCCGGTCGATCGTCATGTTGCGCAGCAGATAGGGATAGATCTTGTGGCCCGGCGCCGGCTTTGTCGTGTTCGGCTTCGGTCCCAGCGCCGCGATGCCCATCTTGCGCATCAACCGCTGCACGCGCTTGCGATTGACCTGAAGCCCCTCAGCCTTCAGCATCGCGGTCATTCGCCGCGAGCCCAGGAATGGCCAGGCGGTGAACAGCTCGTCGATCCGCTGCATCAGGGCAAGGTCGTTGTCGTTGGCCGGCTGTGGCGGCCGGTAGACCCCAGAACGGGCGATGCCAAGCAACATGCATTGCCGGCGGATCGACAGCGCCTGGTCGGCGCGATCGAGCATTCCTCGACGGTCCGGCGTGCTCATCTTCCGGACCTCCGCGCTAAAAAATCGCGCTCGACTGTCAGTTGTCCAATCTTGGCGTGCAGCTTCTCGATCTCGCGTTCGCGCGTTTCCTCGCTCTCGCGCCCGACACCCGCGTCAAAAGCCCGGGCCGCCTGGTCCAGCAGCTGCTTCTTCCAGGCATAGATCTGGTTCGGGTGAACCTCATAGCGCTGGGCCAGATCGGCCACCGTCGCCTGCTCCCGCACCGCTTCCAGCGCGATCTTTGCCTTCAACGCCGCGTCGATCTTCCGTCGTGTCTTCTTCGTCATCATGCCCTCCGTCTATCAAACGGAGCGGCCCTTTTCCAACTTAGCCTCTGGTCCCAAAACCGGGGTCCATTTCAGCAGGGCGGCGGCTCAATCATCAACATCTCTTCGATCGCCTCGATCCGCCACATGGGCATCTCCTACGTCACCTATGGCACCTCGAAGGCGGCGATGAATCAGATGACGCGCACCACCGCGATCGAGTTCGCGCGGCATCATGTGCGCGTGAATGCGATCCTGCCCGGCCTGATGAAGACCCCGATGGTCGAGCATTCCGCCGGCCTTGCCGCCAGCTACGCCAAGGGCGACGTCGAGGCGATGTGGCGCGCGCGCGATGCCCAGGTGCCGATGGGTCACATGGGCGATGCCTTTGACGTCGCGAATGCCGCGCTGTTCCTGGCGTCGGACGAGTCGAAATATGTGACGGGGATCGAGCTGGTCGTGGACGGCGGGATCACGTGCAAGGCGGGGGCGTAAGCGCTGCCTCACACTCCGCCGTCGTCCTGGACAAGCGAGCGCTGATCCAGGACCCATTACCACAGGGACAGGTTTGGCGAAGGCTGGTAGCTCCAGCCTTCTTCAACAATCGGCATTCGGGGTAATGGGTCCTGGCTTGCGCCAGGACGACATCGGAGAACTACTGCGCCAGCGCCAGAATCCCGCCGGCGAACGCATGCCATGCCGCGCTTTCGCTGATCGGCCAGTTCAGCACCTTCACCGCCAGCATCGCGAGCGTGCCGGTGATGTAGACCGGGTGCACGCGGCGCTCGGTGCGCCAGTCGCGCACCATGGCGACGACGAGCAACAGCGAGGCGACCACGGCCGGCGCGATGGTCACCGGCACCGGCGGTGGGCCGGGCGGTCCGGGAGGGGCGAGGAAGGTCAGAAACCAGCGTGCGATCGCGGCGTCGAGGATCGAGACCGCGGCGAGCAGCATCAGGCGCTTGTGGATCTCGGGCCTGCGGGTGTTCGCGATGCCGAGCACAAACACCACCGCGAAGAACGCGATGCCGCTCATCGGCACGATCGAGAAGGCGATGCCGGCTTCTTTCTGCCCGAGCGCGGCGGAGTGCTGCATCACGTGCACGGAGGCGAGGAAGCCGAAGATCGTCATCGCGGTCGCGAGCGAAACGCCGACGATGCCAATCGCGCGGTGATTGACCACGCGGCCTGAAGCCGCCAGCCAGGTCTGGATCACAAAATAGAGAGACCAGGTGAAGAACAGGAGGCCGTGAAAGTGAATCACGGGGCTTGCGGAGAACGTCCGGTGGGCGAGCGGCACCCAATAGGTCGGCGCGAAGCCGAGAAAAGCGGTCGCCGCGCAGGCCAGGGCCATGTGGAGGTAAAAATATCGTGCAGGCGACGCATCACGCGCGCGAACACGACGGTCGTCGATCAGGGTCGTCATCTGGAGTGTGTCTGAAGAGACGGCGTTTGGTTCAATGCCCCGCTGTCGTCCCGGATCGGCGCTCCGCTCCAGTCAACGCTGCGCGTTGTCTGGAGCTTCGCTCGTCCGGGACGACAGCGGAGTGTGCTGCTCTTGAGGCTTATCCCCCCGCGCTCAATTCTGCGCGATCGAGCTCCTCCTCGAGGCGGTGAAAGGCGTCGTCGCCGATCACCTCGGTGGCGCGCAGGTCGAAGATCGATTTGCGCGCAGCCTCGATGGCGCGGCGGCGCAGCGGATCGGCCGGTAATTCGCCACTGGCAATGCCGCCGTTCGGATCGTCGTCCGCCTGCATCAGGATGGCGCGATATTCGAGCCGCAGGATTTCCGCCTCCTCCGACGGATCGCTCTCGATCGCATCGAGCGCCGCGCGATAGGCGACCGCGCGTCCGCGCGCGACCTCGATGCCGACGGGATCGTCGTCCTTGAGCCCGAAGGCCAGGATCAGCGGCCGCAGCGTCAGGCCCTGGATGACGAGCGATCCCAGCACGACGGCAAAGGCGATGAAGACGATGAAGTCGCGATAGGGAAAGTTCTCCGGCAGGGCGAAGGCGGTCGCGAGCGTGACGAGGCCGCGCATGCCGCACCAGGAGATGATGAGGCCGTCCTTCGGCGAGGCCACCTGTTTCGGATCCTTGGGATGATAAAGTCCGTGGGCAATCAGCGCGCGCAATGTCGTGCGGTAGAACGTCACCCAGAGCAGCCGCACCAGGACCACCGTGAGCAGGATCCAGGCTGCCGCCACGCAATATTCCCAGCGCACGTCCGCGTCCAATCGCGTCCAGATCGGCCGCATCTGCATGCCGATCAGCATGAAGGCGAGCACGTTGAGCACGAACACCATCGTCTCCCACACCGCATAGGACGGCACCCGCAGCCGCGCCGGCATGTGCGCCCCCGCCGTGCGCGCCATGGTGATGGCGTAGACGACGATGGTGAGGATGCCGGAGAGGCCGAGATGCTCGGCGGCGATCCAGACCATGAAGGTGGTGGCGAATTGCAGGATGATCGCGCTCGGCGCTTCCTTCACGCGTTGGAGGAACAGCGGTATGATGCGCCCCGCCAGGAGACCTGCGAGGACGCTGCCGACAAGCGCCAGCGCGATCGTCGGCGCGACCTCGCTCCATTTCAGATGCTGCATGACGACCGCGCCGACGGCGATCCGATAGATCAGCAGCGAGGTCGCGTCGTTGAGCAGGCTCTCACCCTCCAGCACCTTCACCATGCGGTGGGGCAGCTTGACCTGGCTCAGGATCGCGACCGCCGCCGCGGCATCCGGTGGCGCCACGATGGCGCCGAGCGCGATCGCGGCGGCCCAGGGCATGTCAGGCATCAGCCGGTGCGCGACGTAGGCAACGCCGACCGTGGTCAGGCCGACCGCAGCCACCACGAGGGTCGAGACTGGAACCCAGTTGTTGCGCAGGTCCCGCAGCGAGGTGTCGAAGGCCGCATCCAGCAGCACCGGTGCGACAAAAGCGCCAATGCCAGGTCCGGCTCCAGCGTCCAGGTGGGACTATTCGGAACGAAAGCGATCAGGGCGCCGCCGATGGCGAGAAAGGTCGGGTAGGGGACCTTGATCCGCCGCGCCAGCGCCGATAAGGCAACGGCGCCGAGCAGTAGCGCGATGATCCATTCGAATGTCGACACGATAATCCCCGAAACCGATTTGAGCGGCGCCACAAGCTAGCACCAATCCGGCCGTATGATGGATAGTACGGCCTCAAGGCAAGACCTCCTGACTGCAGCAAGCATGCGTTTTCAAAATCTCATTCAATGGTCCGGTGCCGTACTGCTCTGCGCGCTCCCGCTCGGCGTGACCCTGGCCGCGACCGGTGGCGAGCCGGCCGCCGTCACGCAGGTCGACATCGCGCCGTGCCTTGCGGCCGCCGCTGGCGACGACATGGACAAGGCCAATTCCGCCTGCGCTGACGTGATCGACAATGAGAAGACGGCGAAGGGGGACCTGATCAAGGCGCTCGTCGCGCGCGGCGCGCTTTACGCGCGGCACGATCAGGTCGGCCGCGCGATCGCCGACGACAGCCGTGCTCTCTCGCTCGATCCCACCCTCGCGGATGTCTTCAATGCGCGGGGCGAGCTCTGGTTGAAGAAAGGCGACAAGCCCAAGGCGGTGCAGGATTTCGGCGCCGCGTTGAAGCTCGATCCGAACCACGAGAAGGCCAAGGCCAATCACAAGGCGATGGCGCGCGAGCTCGAGCGGATCGGGGCGCAGATGGCGGTCGCGGGCAAGCCCAGCTTCAATTGCGCTCGCGCGGCCCGCGCCGTGGAGAAGGCGATCTGCGGAAATCGCGAGCTCGCCGATCTCGACCGCGAGATCTACGGATCGCATTTGCGCGTCATCCGCGAAGCCCAGAGCCCGGCGGAGGCGCGCAAGATCCAGCGCGAACAGGACGATTTCATCGCGCGCAGGAATAGCGGGTTTGGCCGACCGGGGTATGATCTGAAGAAGGCAATGCAGGACAGGCTGCAACAGATCAACGGGGTGGACGGGTATTGAGTTCTTCGCCTCTCCCCGCGTGCGGGGAGAGGCCGGAATTTGCGGAGCAAATTCCGGGTGAGGGGGACTCTCCGCGAGTCTCACTGCTGCCGTCCCTGCTGAGGCTCCCCCTCACCCCACCCTCTCCCCGCAAGCGGGGCGAGGGAGTGCAGGTGCCGGTGCGTCGCTTGCTGGGCGCGCTTGAACCCATCGCCAATCCACCGCGACAATGGTGAAAACCTGACGTCACGGAGCCTTCCTCATGTGCGGCACGCGCTCTTCCGCGCAAACATCCAAAACCTCGCTGTGCGCCCTCCTGCTCAGCGCCGCCATGAGCCTTGTCCTCGCCGCGCCGGCCTCGGCCGCCGCCGATTGTATCGCCGGCAGCAAGGCTGCTCCCGCCGAGCTGATCACGTCGTGCAGCGCCATCATCGACCAGGCGGCCAATTCGAGCTCCGATCGCGCCGCGGCGCTGCTGGTCCGTGCCGACGCCAATGCACGCACCTCGGGTGGTCTCACCCAGGCCCTACGGGACATCGACCGCGCCATCGCGCTCGATGGCAGGAATGCCAAGGCCTGGCGCCTGCGCGGCGATCTCCTGCGCGAGGCCGGCGGCGATCTCAATCGCGCCGCGGCTGATCTCAGCAAGGTGATCGAGCTCGATCCGCAGGATGCGGAGTCCTACGAGCTGCGCGGCGTCGTCTACACCAGTCAGCGCCGGCTCGACCGCGCGCTGGCCGATTACGACCTGGCGATCAAGCTGAAGCCGGGTGACGCGCAGGCCTGGTCCGACCGCGGCGTGACCTATTATCTCGGCGGCGACAACGAAAAGGCGATCCGCGATCTCAGCGAGGCGCTGCGGCTCGATCCGAACCGGCCGCGCACCTACACCAATCGCGGCGCGGCCTACAAGAAGCTCGGCCAGCTCGACAAGTCCGTCGCCGACGCCGCCGAGGCCATCAGGCTCGATCCGAAGGTGCCGGAATATTACGACAATCGCGGCCTGTCGCTGGCCGCGATGGGCGATTACGACAAGGCGATCGCCGACTACGACCAGGCACTGCGGCTGGCACCGAAGCCGAACTTCTTCACCAACCGCGGCGATTCCTACCAGTTCAAGGGCGAGTTCGGGGCGGCGTTGAACGATTACGAAGCCGCGCTGAAGCTCGACCCGAATTTCGCGCAGACCTACAACAACCGCGCCGTGCTCTACAAGAAGATGGGCGAGCGCAGGAAGGCGCTGGCCGATTACGAGACCGCGCTGAAGCTCGATCCCGGCAATGACAACGCGGCCAACGGCCGCCGCACCATGATCGCGGAGATCGCGAAATTCGGCGATGAGCCGCGGCGTCCGCTCGCGGCGAATTCCGGCAACGGCCCGTCATTCGATTGCGCGACCGCGAAGCGCGAGGTCGAGAAGGTGATCTGCGCCGATCCGGAGCTGGGCGTGCTCGATCGCCAGATCGCCGAGACCTACGAGCGCGTGCTGAAATCCGCGAACAAGCGCTCGGCCGGCGACCTGCGCCGTACCCAGCGCGATTTCCTCGCCACCCGCAACGCCAGCTTTGGCCGGCCCGGCTATGACCTGAGGAAGGTCATGCAGGAGCGGTTGCAGCGGCTGAACGCGATGGAGGGGTAGGCGGGATTCTTCGCCTCTCCCCGCGTGCGGGGAGAGGCCGGAATTTGCGACAGCAAATTCCGGGTGAGGGGGACTCTCCGCGAGTCCAGCTCTCACCGTCCCCGGGGAGACTCCCCCTCACCCCGACCCTCTCCCCGCAAGCGGGGAGAGGGGGAAGGACATCATCCTTTTCAGCTTGAACCGCGGCCCGATCCCGGGAAAATACCTCTCAAACAAGGCCGGCGATTGATCCTGGTCATGGCGGGACGGCTGTCCTGTCGTCAGGTCAAGGCTAGGTGAATAAGGGAAACGGGAGCGCGGGACATGAACATCCAGGGCAAGAGCAGCTATCACGAGGTCCATGCACGCTCGCTGGCTGATCCCCAGGGCTTCTGGGCCGAGGCGGCCAGGGAAATCGACTGGATCGAGCCGCCCAAGACGATCTTCGACGCGTCGCAAGGAACCTACGGCCGCTGGTTCACCGGCGGCGTGGTCAACACCTGCTATAACGCGCTCGACCGCCATGTCGAACGCGGCCGCGCCGACCAGGTCGCGCTGATCCATGATTCGCCGCTGACGAACTCGATCACCAAGCTCACCTATGCCGAGCTGCTGAACGAGGTGCAGGCGCTCGGCGCCGTCATGCAGGATTTCGGCGTCGCCAAGGGCGATCGCGTCATTCTTTACATGCCGATGGTGCCGGAGGCGGTGGTCGCGATGCTCGCCTGCGCGCGCATCGGCGCGGTGCATTCCGTCGTGTTCGGCGGCTTTGCCGCGAAGGAGCTTGCCACCCGCATCGACGATGCACAGCCGAAGCTGATCCTGTCGGCGAGCTGCGGCATCGAGCCCGGCCGCATCGTGCAGTACAAGCCGCTGCTCGACGAGGCGATCAGGCTTGCCGGCAGCAAGCCGAAGGCCTGCATCGTGCTGCAACGTCCGCAGCTCACCTGTGACCTGGCGCCGGGCCGCGATTACGATTGGGCGAGCCTGCGCCGCAAGGCGATGAACGACGGCAAGAAGGCGCCTTGCGTGCCGGTCGCCGCCACCGATCCGCTCTACATCCTCTACACCTCGGGCACCACGGGCATTCCCAAGGGCGTGGTGCGCGACAATGGCGGCCATCTGGTCGCGGTGAAATGGTCGATGTTCAACCTCTATGGCGTCAAGCCGGGCGAGGTCTGGTGGTGCGGCTCCGACATCGGCTGGGTGGTTGGCCACAGCTACATCGTCTACGGCCCGCTGCTGCACGGCGCGACCTCGATCATGTATGAGGGCAAGCCGGTCGGCACGCCCGATGCCGGCGCATTCTGGCGCGTCATCTCCGAGCACAAGGCGGTGGCGCTGTTCACCGCGCCGACCGCGTTCCGCGCGATTCGGAAAGAGGATCCGGAAGGAAAGTTCATCCGGCAATACGACCTGTCGACATTCCGCACGCTGTTCCTCGCCGGCGAGCGCGCCGATCCGCCCACGGTGGAATGGGCGGAGCAGCAGCTGAAGGTGCCTGTGATCGACCATTGGTGGCAGACCGAGACCGGTTGGTGCATCGCCGGTAATCCGGTCGGCCTCGGCATGCTGCCGGTGAAGCACGGCTCGCCGACGGTGCCGATGCCGGGCTACCAGGTCGACGTGGTCGATGAAGCGGCCAAGCCTGTCGGTCCCAACACCATGGGCTCGATCGTCATCAAGCTGCCGATGCCGCCGGGCTGCCTGCCGACGCTGTGGAAGCAGGACGAGCGCTTCAAGGAGGCTTACCTCAGCGAATTCCCCGGCTATTACAAAACCTCGGACGCCGGCTACAAGGATGAGGACGGCTATGTCTGGGTGATGGGCCGTACCGACGACATCATCAACGTCGCCGGCCATCGCCTGTCCACCGGCGGCATGGAGGAAATCCTGGCCTCGCATCCCGACGTCGCCGAATGCGCCGTGCTCGGCGTCAAGGACGCGATCAAGGGCGAGGTGCCCTGCGGCTTCCTGGTGCTCAAGGCCGGCGTGCAGCGCGCACCCGCCGAGATCGAGAAGGAGATCATTGCGCTGGTGCGCGACAAGCTCGGGCCCGTCGCCGCCTTCAAGCTCGCCATCACCGTCGGCCGGCTGCCCAAGACGCGCTCCGGCAAGATTTTGCGCGGCACCATCAAGAAGATTGCCGACGGCGAATCTTGGACCATGCCCGCGACGATCGAGGACCCCAAGGTGCTGGACGAGATCGGGGCGGCACTGAAGGGGCGGGTGTGAGGTTTCGAACCATCGTTCCGGGGCGATGCGAAGCATCGAACTATGGTGCGCGATTGCGCACCTGGGAATCTCGAGATTCCGGGTTCGGTCCTGCGGACCGCCCCGGAATGACGGTGTTGCCGACTTACAATCTCCTCATTCCGGGCTAAACAGGGCCCGCCAACAGGGGACCTCGTATGCCACTCGCCACCGCGCCGCGCCTGCTTGCAGCCTTAGCTCTCGCCATTGTGCTCTCCGCCTGCTCGGCGCGCTACCAGACGCCCGTGGCTGTGGGCGGCGACGATGACGACGCGGTGTGCCAGAGCCGCGGTTATGCGGCGGGCTCGCCGGAATATGTGGCCTGCCGCAAGGACCGTGACGTCCAGCGCAGCGCCGCCACCGCCCGCGCCGACCGCCGCCAGCGCGATCTCGGCGAGTACATGCTGAACCATCCCGAGCGGCCGTGATATCGGGCGCGGTATAATCCTGCCTGGCCACTTGCTCGCATTCGCGTTCCTCGTGACACATCTGCAACGCCGCGGCACAAATCGTGCCGCGTTTCGCCGGATTTGATCGGCGTCAAATCCTTCACCATCCCCTTTCTGCTCTGACGCTGGTGTCGCGCAACGATGCGCGAGAGACGGCTGAAGGGGATTGAAATGCAGAGAACGACAAGACACTTGGCGCGGATCGCGATGGTCGGTGCGATGCTCGCGGGGACTTTTGCCTCGGCGCAGGCCGCGGACCTGCCGGTCTACAAGAAGGCGCCGCCGCCCGTGGAGGCGTTCAATCCCTGGATGGTGCGCCTGCGCGTGCTCGGTGTGTTGCCCGATGCCGGCGGCTCGACCGTCAACGTCGCGGGCGTGCCGTCGCTGTCGTCGCCGAATTCCGGCCTCTCGATCAGCGACCAGGTCGTGCCCGAGCTCGACATCAGCTATTTCTTCACCAGGAACATCGCGGCCGAGCTGATCCTCGGCGTGACCAGGCATTCGATCAGCGGCACCGGCTCGCTCGCGAATTTGCCGATCGGCAAGACCACGCTGCTGCCGCCGACGCTGACGCTGCAATATCACTTCGACAATTTCGGCGCGTTCAAGCCGTATATCGGCGCGGGCGTGAACTACACCGTGTTCTTCAACAATTCCGCCGCCAATGCGCCGGCCGCCATCGTCGGCCCGCCCGCGATCGTCGCCACCACCACGAGCCTGCACGTCAGCAATGCATGGGGCGGCGCCGTGCAGTTCGGCTTCGACTACATGCTCGACCGGCACTGGGGTCTCAACGTCGACGTCAAGAAGCTCTGGCTGCGGCCGGACTACAGCGCGACCGTCAGCGGCCTGCCCGTCACCGGCAACGCGCATATCGACCCGTGGCTGGTCGGCGGCGGCGTCACGTACAAGTTCTGATGACGTCTTCGCGGCGCCGGGCGGGGGGCCCGGCGCCGCGTCAATCTGCTCGACCAATCCTGTATCCTGTCAGTCCGAATGCACGGTGCGGGGATGCCGATCGTGCAGGAGCTTCGCGAGCGGGTCGCGATCCTCGGGGTGCCCTTGTACGGCGATCTCGAACAGCGATTCCTGAATGTCCCGGGGCATCTCACCCCAGACCGACAGCGCCGCGTGACCAAGCATCAAGGCAAAGCGTTCTTCGTTGACTTGCATCTCTGATCCTCCGCGCGGGAACAATGCGACATCATACGCATCGTTCCAGATTGCGGCCACGTGCGCCTCGCCGGCTGGCTGCCGAGATCATGCAGCCTCTCGCCCTGGCCTCCGCGAATCTGCCAGGCAGGCATCGACACACGCCCGCGCGCCCAAATAAAAACGCGGCGGGGGGCCGCCGCGTTCAAATCCAGCTTGATGGTAAATCGGAGGAGGGGGAATTACTCCTCCTCGTCCTGCTTCTTGCCGCCGAGGGTCTTCAGCTTGGCGAACACGGCGTCCACGTTGAGGTCGTCGCTCGATCGCTCGGCCGGCTCGAACTCGTCCTTCTTGGTGGTCTCCGAGGCCGGCAGCAGGGTCGCGCCGCCATAGGCCGCGTCGATCGGCTTTTCCTTGGCCGCGCGGGCCACCTCGAAATCGAGCTCGATCTGCGAGCAGAGGCCGAGGGTGACCGGATCGATCGGGGTCAGCGAGGACGTATTCCAGTGGGTGCGGTCGCGCACGCTGGCGATCGTGCTCTTGGTGGTGCCGACCAGGCGCATGATCTGGGCGTCCTTGAGCTCCGCATGGTTGCGTAGCAGCCAGAGGATGGCGCTCGGGCGCTCGTGGCGGCGCGAGACCGGGGTGTAGCGCGGGCCCTTGCGCTTGGGCTGCGGCGGCAGCACGACCTTGCTCTCCTGAAGGCGGAGGCGGTAGTCCGGGTTCTTCTCGCCCTTCTCGATCTCCTCGCGGGTGAGCTGGCCGTTGGAGAGGGGATCCATGCCCTTGATGCCCTGGGCCGCGTCGCCGTCGGCGATCGCGCGCACCTCGAGGGGGTGCATCTTGGTGAAATCGGCGACCTGGTCGAAGGTCAGCGCCGTGTTGTCGAGCAGCCAGACGGCGGTCGCCTTGGGCATCAGAGGTGCGTTGCTCATGGCAAATCTCCTTTGTGCTTCGCCCACCCCTTTGGAGGCGAAGCCGGTGGTCATCAGCGATGACTGGGAATTCGCGCTATATAAGCCCGGAGGGGCTAGCCACGCAATGGTTCTGCTATAGATAGTGCCTTGACAGCGCCCGAAAGGGGGCCCAATTCCCTCTGAAGTCGCTGTAAGCCCGTACCCTAAGCCCTATTCATCCATCGACCGCTTCCCGCCCCATTCGGCGAGGTGATTCGGTCCCGAGATCGCTCAATGTCAGCCAAACCAGACCTGAAGATCGTGCTTTGTTCTCCCCGCGGCTTCTGCGCCGGGGTGGTCCGGGCGATCGACACCGTGGAACGGGCGCTCGATAAATACGGCGCCCCCGTCTATGTTCGCCATGAGATTGTACACAATAAATACGTCGTCGATGGGTTGAAGAAGAAGGGTGCCATCTTCGTCGAGGAGCTGGCCGAAATCCCGGAAAGTACCACCGCGCCGGTCGTATTCTCGGCCCATGGCGTGCCGAAATCGGTTCCCGCCGACGCCCAGTCCCGTAATTTGTTCTCGCTGGACGCGACCTGCCCGCTGGTGACCAAGGTCCACCGCGAGGCGGCGATCCACTTCAAGCGCGGCCGCGAGATCTTCCTGATCGGCCATTCCCATCACCCCGAGGTGGTCGGCACGCTCGGCCAGCTCCCCGTCGGCGCCGTCACCCTGATCGAGACCGCCGAGGACGCCAAGACCATCACCCCGAAGGACCCCAACAACCTCGCCTTCGTGACCCAGACCACACTGTCGATCGACGACACCGCAGAGATCGTCGCGCTGCTCAAGGAGCGTTTCCCGAACATCAACGGGCCGCACAAGGAAGACATCTGCTACGCCACCACCAACCGCCAGCTCGCGGTGAAGAAGGTGGCGCCGGTGGTGGACGCCCTGATCGTGGTCGGCGCGCCGAATTCGTCGAACTCGCAGCGCCTGCGCGAGGTCGCCGAGCGTGAGGGCTGCCCGATCGCGGTGCTGGCGCAGCGCGCCGCCGACCTCGACTGGAAGCGGTTCGAAAACATCACCAGCCTCGGCATCACCGCGGGCGCCTCGGCGCCGGAAGTGATCGTCGAGGAGATCATGGACGCGTTCGCCGAGCGCTTCACGCTGCATGTGGAGACGGTCTCGGCCGCGGAAGAGAACGAGTTCTTCCCGCTGCCGCGCCAGGTGCGCCCCGAAGCCGCCGCCGAGTAGACCTCTATGGCGGTCTACACCGACGTCGCCGCCGACGAGCTTGCGGATTTCCTGAGCCAATACGATTTCGGCGAATTGCTCTCCTACAAGGGCATCGCCGAGGGCGTCGAGAACTCCAACTTCCTGCTGCACACCACCAAGGGATCGTTCATCCTCACGCTCTACGAGAAGCGCGTGGCGAAGAACGATCTGCCGTTCTTCCTCGCGCTGATGACGCATCTCGCCGAGCACGGCGTCAATTGCCCGCTGCCGGTGAAGGGAAGAGACGGCGAGGCGCTGCGCGAGCTGTCGGGCCGCCCCGCCGCGATCATCACCTTTCTCGAAGGCGTCTGGCCGCGCAAGCCGAACGCGGCCCATTGCGCCGGCGTCGGCGAGGGCCTGGCCAGGATGCATCTGGCCGGCGCCAATTTCGCGATCAGGCGCGCGAACGCGCTCTCGGCCGCGGGCTGGCGACCGTTGTTCGATGCGGCCGCAAGCCGCGCCGACGAGGTGCAGCCGGGCCTGCGCGCGTTTCTCGCAGCCGAGCTCGACTATCTCGCGAGCGGGGTCTGGCCGACCAATCTGCCCGACGGCGTGATCCACGCCGACCTCTTCAACGACAACGTCTTCTTCCTCGGCGACAAGCTCTCGGGGATCATCGACTTCACCTTCGCCTGCAATGACATGCTGGCCTATGACGTCGCGATCTGCCTCAACGCGTGGTGCTTCGAGCCGGATCACTCCTTCAACGTCACCAAGGCGCGCGCTTTCCTCAACGCCTATGGCCGCGTGCGCAAGCTCTCGGAGGCGGAAGAGGCCGCGCTGCCGCTGCTGGCACGCGGTGCCGCGATCCGTTTCCTGCTGACGCGGCTGGTCGACTGGCTCAACGTGCCGCCCGGTGCGCTGGTGAGGCCGAAGGATCCGCTGGAATATGTCCGCAAGCTGCGCTTCCACCAGAGCGTCTCGAGCGTGCGCGACTACGGGCTGATGCCGTCAGGACTGGTCGCGTGAGCGAGCTTCCCGTCGTCACGATCTATACCGACGGCGCGTGCTCGGGAAATCCCGGGCCCGGCGGCTGGGGCGCGATCCTGAAGTTCGGCGACAAGGAGAAGGAGCTGAACGGCGGCGAGCGTCACACCACCAACAACCAGATGGAGCTGATGGCGGCGATCTCGGCGCTCGAAGCGCTGAAGAAGCCGTGCACCGTCGATCTCTACACCGACAGCCAGTATGTCCGGCAGGGGATCACGGGCTGGATCCACGGCTGGAAGCGCAACGGCTGGCGCACCGCCGATAAGAAGCCGGTCAAGAATGTCGAGCTATGGCAGCGCCTCGACGCCGCGCTGAAGGCGCATCAGGTCCGCTGGCACTGGGTCAAGGGCCACGCCGGCCACCCCGAGAACGAGCGCGCGGATCAGCTGGCGCGGGACGGGATCGTGAAGGCGAGGTTGCAGCAGAGGGTGGCGGAGTAGCAGTTTGTTCCGTCATTCCGGGGCGGTGCAAAGCACCGAACTCAGGTGCGCAATTGCGCACCCGAGAATCTCGTGATTCCGGGTTCGCCTCTGCGAGGCGCCCCGGAATGACATCTATCTCAGAGCTGCCCGAGCAGCGTATCGCCGCCTGACACCTCGACCTTGCCGGGCATCGCCTCGAGGTTCAGCTTCTTCACCACGCCGTCCTCGACCAGCATCGAATAGCGCTTGGAGCGGATGCCGAGGCCATTGGCGGAGGCGTCGAGCTCCATGCCGATCGCCTTGGTGAAGTCGGCATTGCCGTCGGCGAGGAAGACGGCCTCGTCGCGCTGGTCGGTGTCGCGCTTCCAGGCGTTCATGACGAAGGCGTCGTTGACGGAGATGATGGCGATGGTGTCGACGCCCTTGTCCTTGATGGCGTAGGCGTTGAGGAAGATGCTCGGCAGATGCATTTTGTGGCAGGTGCCGGTGTAGGCGCCGGGCACCGCGAACAGCGCCACCTTCTTGCCCTTGAAGATATCGTCGGTGGTCTTCACCTGCGGGCCTTCCGCCGTCATCACGCGGAATTTCGCCTCGGGCAGCTTGTCGCCAGTCTGGATCGCCATCGTCAGTCTCCCTGAAAATCGATCCCGCTTTTTAGACTGTGCGGCGGGCCTGCACAATATTGCCGGCAGGGAAAGCGGCGAAGGTTGCGGCCCTTCACCTTGATGTCATCAGCCGGAAAAGCCGCCATTGTCGAGGAAGGCCTGTTCTTCCTCGGTGGTCGGGCGTCCGAGGACGCGGTTGCGGTGGGGGAAGCGGCCGAACCGCCGGATAATGTCGGCGTGCTCCCGCGCGTATTTCAGGTTCTCGGCATTGTCGGCGTCCTGAAACAGCGCAATGCAGTGCAGCTGGTCGGGCAGGTGCTCGGAATGCATGAAGGGCATGTAGAGGAATTCGAGCAGGGCAGGATCGATCCGGCGATCCGCGCCCCGATCGATGGCGCGGCGGGCAATTTCGCGCGCCAGCGCGTCGCTGGAGAACGTCCTGGGATCGCCGCGAAACATGTTGCGGGGGAACTGATCGAGCACGATGACGAGCGCGAGTGCGCCGTCGTCGCTTGCCTCCCATGACGCGAGCTCGCCGGCGGCCGCCTGCTGCCAGAGGGCGAGAAAGCGGCGCCTGACCTCCGCGTCGAAAGCCTCGCTGCGCTTGTACCAGCGCTCGCGGCCGGCCTCGCGCCAGAAGGCGAGAATGCCGGCCGGCTTGATGTCGCCGACCTCAGTCATGACTCAAAGGCGGCCTTACGCCGCCTCCGCCTTCTTCTCGTCGCGGAGCTGCCGGCGCAGGATCTTGCCGACGTTGGTCTTCGGCAGGTCGGTGCGGAATTCGATGTGCTTGGGCACCTTGTAGCCGGTGAGCTGCTCGTGACAGAACTTGATCACGGCTTCGGCGGTGAGGTTCTGGTCCTTCTTCACCACGAAGGCCTTCACCGCTTCGCCCGATTTGGAATCGGGGATGCCGATCACGGCGCATTCGAGCACGCCCGGATGGCTCGCGATCACTTCCTCGATCTCGTTCGGGTAGACGTTGAAGCCGGAGACTAGGATCATGTCCTTCTTGCGGTCCACGATCTTGGTGTAGCCCTTCTCGTCCATCACGCCGATGTCGCCGGTGCGGAAATAGCCGTCCGCGGTCATCACCTTGGCGGTCTCTTCCGGCCTGTTCCAGTAACCCGACATCACCTGCGGGCCCTTGGCGCAGATCTCGCCCGCCTGGCCGAGCGGCACTTCATTGCCGTCGTCGTCGCGGATGGAAATATAGGTCGAGGGCACGGGGATGCCGATCGAGCCGGAGAAATCGTTCGTGGTTGCCGGATTGCAGGTCAGCGTCGGTGAGGTCTCCGACAGGCCATAGCCTTCGGCGATGAAGCAGCCGGTCACCGCCTTCCACTGCTCGGCGACGGGGCGCTGCACGGCCATGCCGCCGCCGTTGGAGATCTTCAGCTTGGAGAAGTCGAGCTTCTTGAAGTCCGGATGGTGCATCAGGCCGTTGTACAGTGTGTTGACGGCCGGGAAGCTGTTGACCTGATACTTCGCCAGCTCCTTGACGAAGCCCGCGATGTCGCGCGGGTTGGGGATCAGGAGATTGCAGCCGC
Organism: Bradyrhizobium sp. YCK136; assembly: GCF_044570075.1. Taxonomy (NCBI): domain Bacteria; kingdom Pseudomonadati; phylum Pseudomonadota; class Alphaproteobacteria; order Hyphomicrobiales; family Nitrobacteraceae; genus Bradyrhizobium; species Bradyrhizobium sp. YCK136. The sequence continues at coordinate 9,065,096 of NZ_CP172424.1, read as the reverse complement.
CGGCGCGCACCGCGAGCAGGTAGCAGGCCGTCAGCGCGAAGATGTGATAGAGCGGCAGCGCGCAGACGATCATCAACTGGTCGACATGCGGAGGCGCGGCGAGCGCCGGCTGGAGCCAGGCATCGTTCTGCAAGACGTTGGCGACGATGTTGCGGTGGAGCAGGGTCGCGCCCTTGGAGACGCCGGTGGTGCCGCCGGTATATTGCAGGAAGGCGACGTCGCCCGGCGACAGTTTCGGCTTGTTGAATGTCAAGCCGCGGCCGGCCGACAGCGCGTCGTTAAAGGACACCGCGCCCGGCAGCGACCAGGCCGGTACCATTTTCTTGACGCGGCGGACGACGAGGTTGACGATCACGCCCTTGAAGCCGAGCAGGTCGCCCATGCTGGCGACGATGACGTGCTTTACCGATGTCTTAGTGATCACCTGCTCGACGGTGTGGGCAAAGTTCTCCAGCACGATGATGGCTTCGGCGCCGGAATCCTTGAGCTGATGCTCGAGCTCGCGCGGCGTGTAGAGCGGATTGACGTTGACCACCGCAAAGCCGGCCCGCAGCACCGCGGCGGTGGCGATCGGGTATTGCAGCACGTTCGGCATCATGATGGCGACGCGAGCGCCGCGCTGGAGTCCGCGGCCTTGCAGATAGGCGGCCAGCGCAACCGACATCTGGTCGAGGTCGCGGTAGCTGATCGACTTGTCCATGCAGATGAACGCCTTGCGGTCGGCGAACTTGGCGAAGCTCTCCTCCAGAAGGTCGACCAGCGATGCGTATTGCGTCGGCTCGATATCGGCGGGCACGCCGGGCGGATATTGCTTAAGCCAGATGCGCTCCATGGAAACTCCCCTCTCCTACATCAGAGCCCGTTGTATCTCGGGCTTGCCTCATTACCGCCAGTATCGAGCCTGCCGGAACGGGTGGCAAGCCGTCGAGGCTTAGGGCAAAGGTCGGAGAGTGGCTACTGGAATCGTCGCAAAACCGCGCTGCCGCAGGTGCGAAGCGCCGGCTTCGGTTTAATTCGCAGGGGCGTTAACTGTTGTTGGCCGGCTTGGCGGGAGGCTTGGTCGCGGCCTTGGGCTTGGCGGGTTTTGCCGGCTGATCGCTATTTGCGGCGGGTTTCGTCGCATCGGGCTTCGCCGCGGCATGCTTGGTCCCCGCGGGTTTGGCCGCGGTCTTGGTGTCAGCCTTTGCGTCACCCTTCACATCACCCTTGGCGCCTGGCTTCGCTGCCGCCGTCTTGGTGTCCTTCGGCTTATCGGCCGGCTTGTCGGCTGCGTCGGGTTTCTTGGCGACACGCGACTTCTTGCCACGCGCCTTCGGCGTGGCCTGCTGGTCGGCATCGGCTGCGACCGCGGCGATCAGGGCAGTGCCGGTGCGGGTCGGGCCGGTATAGACCAGCACGGGCTCGGCTGCCGCCGGCGCCGAGGCCATCAGTTCGGAGGCCTTCATCAGGGGCGGCTGAAGCCCGGCGGTGAAGAAGGTCACCTGGGCTTCGCCGCCGGTGGCGGAGGCCGATCCGGTCGTGCCGCCATTGGCCGCGATCAGGGCATCGTCGTCGTCGCTCGCCGGCCGCTTGCGATGGCCGCCGCACATGTCGTCGCGCAGGTTCGGCGGCGAGGCGTCGACCGGCACGAGGTTTTCGACGGTGCCGAGCGAGGGACGCAGCCACGACAGATTGTCCTGGCTGAAGCCGCGCTCCAGGAGCTGCGCCGCCTTCACCGCACGCGCCGTTCCGGAATTGGCGCCGAGCACAACGGCGATCAGCCGGCGGCCGTTACGTGTGGCCGAGGCGACGAGGTTGTAACCGGACGCGCAGATGAAGCCGGTCTTGAAACCGTCGGCGCCGGGATAGCGGCCGATCAGCTTGTTGAAATTCCCGGTGACGCGCTTGCCGAAACGGATCGCCGGAATGTGCACGAAGTATTCGTATTCCGGCAGGTCGCGCAGGAACGAGCGTGCGAGAATGCCGAGATCCCGCGCGGACGTGATCTGACCATCGGCGGGCAGGCCGTTCGGATTGACGTAGCTCGTCTGCGTCATGCCGAGCTTCTTGGCAGTATCGTTCATCATGACGGAGAAGCCGTCGATCGATCCGCCGACGCCTTCGGCGAGCACCACGGCCATGTCGTTCGCCGACTTGACCATCATCATCTTCAGAGCGTTGTCGACGGTGAGCTGTGTTCCGGGGCGGAACCCCATTTTCGACGGCGACTGCGAGGCCGCGGTCGGCGACACCGTGAGCAGCGTGTCGAGCGTGAGCCTGCCGTCCTTCACCGCCTTCAACGTGACATAGGCGGTCATGATCTTGGTGACGGATGCCGGATACCAGGGAATGGTCGCGTTATCCGCCTGCAACACCTTGCCGCTGTCGGCTTCGATCAGCAGCAGCGCTTCGGCGCTCGCCGCGCGCGGCGCGAGCAGCGCGGCGCATGCGAGGGCCGCGGCGAACAGGTTGAACAGGGATTTGCGAAGCAGCGGGCGAAAGGCGTGCACTATCCGATTCCGGTCCTTGGAGATCCGCCGGTTCCGGACGGTTCTCGTGATCTGAGTTTCGGGTTTTGAATTCCGGCGCCGCCGCTTGCGGCGTCGCAAACCTATACCGGCTCCTGCGTCGAGAATAGGGGTTTCGGCGCGGTATTCCGCAATGAAATAGGCCGAATTTCGGCGGTCCTGCGGGGACTTGCTAGGGGGATTTGGCCGCAGTCGCGATAGTCTCGGCCGCCGTCACGCTGGCCCGTGTGTTGGCTTGTGACTGTTCCTGCACCATGAACTGGGCCCTGGCGAGCTCGGCAAAATGGCCGCCTTTGGCCACGAGTTCATCGAAAGTTCCGCTTTCGGTCACGCGCCCGTTCTCGAATACCAGGATCCGCGTGGCGTTGCGGATGGTGGCGAGGCGGTGGGCGATCACGAAGGTGGTGCGGCCCCTCATCACTTCGTCGAGAGCGGCGTTCACCTTGACCTCGGTAACGGCGTCGAGTGCGCTGGTCGCCTCGTCCAGGATCAGGATCGGCGGGTCCTTCAGCAGCGCACGCGCGATCGACAGCCGCTGCCGTTCGCCGCCGGAGAGCATGCGGCCGCGCTCGCCGGCATTGGTCTCGAACCCGCCGCTGCGCTCGATGAATTCGAGCGCCTGTGCGCGCTCGGCCGCCTTGCGCATCTCGGCTTTGGTCGCATCCGGCTTCCCGACGCGCAAATTCTCCGCGATCGAGCGGTTGAACAAGAGCGCTTCCTGGAACACGACGCCGATGTTTCGCCGCAGCGAGGTCAGTGTAACGCCGCGCACGTCCATGCCGTCGATCCTGATGAAGCCGGATTGCGGATCGAAGGCGCGATGCAACAGCGCAATCGCGGTGGACTTGCCGGCGCCGGTCGGGCCGACCAGCGCGACGGTCTGGCCGGGCAGCGCGGTGAAGGAGAGGTCCTCGACCGCCGGCCGCTTGCCGTCATAGGAGAAGGTGACGTCGTTGAACTCGACGAGGCCGGACAGGCGTCCGGCGTCGATCGCGTCGGGACGGTCGTGGACCGCCGGCACGGCATCGAGCACGTTGAAGAATTCGCGCAGGCGCGGCGCTTCCATGAACACGTTGTTGATGAAGCTCACGACCTGCTCGAGCTTCTGGATCAGCAGCGTCGCAAAGCTCACGAACATCACGATCTCGCCGACCGAGGTCAGCCCCTGGTCGTGCAGGGCGATGCCGAGCGTGAAGATCGCGAGCACAGTGATGGTGGTGGAGGCGCGCGTGATGACGGTGACGAGCGCCCACCAGGACAACACCGGCATCTGGGCTTCGAGCAATTGATTGGCGACCGAGCGCAGCCCCTGCACCTCGGATTCGACGCGCACGAAGCTCTGCACCAGCGCGACGTTGCCGAGCGCGTCGGAGGCCCGCGCGGAGAGCTCGCTGTAGTGCTCCTCGACCGCCATCTGCATGCCGAAGGTCCGGCGCACGACGAAAGTCGTCAGCGCCGTGAAGACGATGCAGAGCACGAACAGCAGGATCGCGAGACGCCAGTTCAGATAGAGCGACAGCGGCAGCAGCACCACGACCGAGAGGATTGCGGCAAAGTGCTCGCGGAAGAAGCCGAGCCACAGCCGCCACAACGCGTCGGTGCCGTTGAGCATCACCTTCATCAGCCGGCCCGAATGGGTGCCGGAGTGGAAGGTCAGCGGCAGTTGCAGAATGTGCTCGAAATAGTCGGTCAGCACCGCCTGGCGCTGGCGGTGGGACAGCCGGTCGGCTTGCAGCGCAACGAGCGCGCTGCATGCGATGGTGAACAGCCCGAACGCGACCCAGGCAGCCAGGAAGGGCCATGCCGAGCTCGAACCGGCGACTGACTTGCCCGAGAGCACGTCGACGATGCGGCCGAACAGGACGGGCTCGGCGAATTGCGAGGCGGCGAGCAGGAGATTGGCAAACGCCAGCAGCCAGCCCAGCCGCGCCTCCTTGCCGAGCAGCTCGAGAACGCGGGTGTAAAGGCTGAAAATGGACATGCGGACCGGCAACTCGGGCGGATAACGGGGCCCGTATTCTAAGCAGGGATCGCCCGCGAGATACAGCGGAAGCTAGCGGTTTTGCTCAATTGATCAGCCGCCCTGCGACCGGCGGCAGGAACCGGTCGTCGAAGATGTCGCCCGCGGCCGGCCGCTTGCGGAATTTGAAGTCCTGGGCGATCTGGTCGATCGAGCGGTCCAGCCGCGCCGGGTCGATGCCGCCGAGGCCGTTGCGCTTGACCTCGTCGGTCAGGATGTTGTCGACGAGCACGGTGCGCAGGCGCTCCAGTTCGAGGTCGCGGTCGCCGTCGTCGATACGGCTCGCGGCCTCGTCCGCCGCACGGGCGGGCTCTTTGACGGTCGCGTTGATACCCGCGATCAAGGCGCGGACAAATCCCTTAAGCGCGTCCGGCTTCGCCGCGGCGAAAGCGGGGTTGGCCACCACGGCAAAGCCATAGGCTTCGCAGCCATAGTCGGCGTAGCGCAGCACCACGAGATCGTCGCCGGGCACGCCGCGGTCGCGCAGGTTCACCGCCGAGAGATAGCTGAAGCCGGCGACGGCATCGACTTGCCCTGCGGACAGGATCGGCTCGCGCACCGCCGCGCTCATCTTGTGGAATTTGATGCGCGACACGTTGATGCCGTTCTGCTGCACCAGTGCCGGCCACAGCCGCATCGACAGATCGCTGTCGGCGACTCCGACGGTCTTGCCGTCGAGATCGGGCAACAGGTGGATGCCGCGGCTCCTGCGCGCGACGATCGCGTAGGGCGCGCGGTTGAACAGCACGAACACCGCCTTGAGCGGCGCCGCCTCGTCCTTGTCGCGAAAGCGGATCAGCTCGTTGATGTCGACGAGCGCGAGCTCGCTGTCGCCCTTGACGACGCGCGCGAGCGTCTCCGGGGACCCGGGCGCGGTGTTGAAGGAGACGTTGAGGCGCTCGGCGCCGAATTTGCCGTCCTTCGCGGCAAGGAAGAACGGCGCCATGCTCGCATCGATCGGGCGGTCGAAGGTGAAGTGGATCGCGACGGAGGGCACGGCGGTCTCGGCCGCCGTGACGTCGCGTGCGGTCAGTGTCGCAAGCGAGATCGAGAGCGCCAGCAGGCAACGAGAAATGATCGTCTTGAATTCTGACATCAGTTGCGCCGGTCCCGCATTGTTGTGGTTTCGTGACGCTCGCAGCGCCGGCCGGCGACGAGCCTGCGCGCGCCAATATGAACGGCGGATGAGCGGTGGTTGCGTCACGATTACGCAACCCCGTTCAGCTTGTGTTGGGGTTCGGGAACCCAACATGGGACGTGGGTGTTTGAAAGACATGAGCCTGTCTGCGCAGGCACCATTCGAGGTCCCAAGGAGGGTCCAGGACATGTTCGACCGATTTTCGAGACTGGCCGGCCGCAAGGCCGTTCTCGCCACCGCTGCGGTGCTGGCGCTGACTGCGGTCGCTCCGACCGCCTCATACGCCGGCGGCCGTCACTGGCGTGGTGGTGGTGGCGCAGCGGCTGCCGCAGCCTTTGCCGGCATCGTCGGCACCGGCCTTGCCATCGCCGCGACCCGTAATGCCTATGCCTACGACAACGGGCCCTATTATGGCGGTTATGGCGGTCCGGCCTATTACAGCGGCCCTGCCTATTACGGCGACGGCCCCTATTACGGTCCGGGCCCGAACTACCAGTATCAGCGCTACGGCGGCACCGCCCCCTCCGAGCTCTGCGGCCAAGGCTATTACACCAACTGCTACTAGCCTTGACGACGAGCCTTGAAGACCAGCCCTGGCGACCAGACCTTGGCTACCAAGGGTTGACCAAAACAGGCCGTCGCACTTGCCGCGCCGGCCTGTTTTTTGCTTTAATTGCCGGGCGTTAACGCGTTCGCCATTGGTTTAGAGTAGTTTTGAGTACCATGAGTGATTCGCTTGAGCGGCTATATCTGGCTGTGCTCGCGGCCAGAGACCTTGATCCGGCAACATCGCGCACCGCCCGGCTGTTTCAGCGTGGCCCCTCCAAAATGGCGAAGAAACTGGCCGAAGAGGCCATTGAGGTCGTCATCGATGCCGTCAATGGCGACACCGATGCCGTGGTCCGGGAAAGCGCCGACCTGCTCTACAACCTCACCGTGCTCTGGGCCTCGGCCGGCGTGCGCCCCGAGGACGTCTGGCGCGAGATGACGCGGCGGGAAGACATGCTCGGCATCGCCGAGAAACTGCCGAAGTCGGCGATGAAGCTGCCCAAAGTTGCGTCACCGCGCGTCGCTGCGAGGCGGCCAATTGTCGCGCTCGAGGGCCGTACGGCGCGCAAGCGCCACTAGAACCGTCATAATTCGCCTCAATCTCGGCATGGACAAATCCGTCCCATGGTGCTTCATCGCGGCGCCATGCTGAAACGTATCTACGACTGGTGCATCGACGCCGCCCACAAGCCCTACGCGCTCTGGATCATGGGAGCCGTGGCTTTCGCCGAAAGCTCCTTCTTTCCGGTTCCGCCGGATGTGATGCTGATCCCGATGTCGCTGGCGCGCCCGCAGCGCGCCTGGGTCTACGCGGCGGTCTGCACCGCGACCTCGGTGCTCGGCGGCCTGCTCGGCTACGCCATCGGTGCGCTGCTGTTCGACTCGGTCGGCCACTGGCTGATCCAGGTCTATGGCCTCGGCGACAAGGTCGATGCCTTCCGCGCCTCCTATGCGGAGTGGGGTGCGGTGATCATCCTGCTCAAGGGGTTGACGCCGATCCCCTACAAGCTCGTCACCATCACCTCGGGCTTTGCCGGCTACAATATCGGCCTGTTCGTCCTGTGCTCGATCGTCGCGCGCGGCGGACGCTTCTTCATCGCCGCGATCCTGCTCAACCGCTATGGCGACTGGATCCGGGTTCGGATCGAGAAGCATCTCGGTCTGTGGGTCGCGCTCGGTGCCGCCGTGCTGGTGCTCGGCTTCGTGGTGGCGGTCAAGCTGATCTAGAGCATGATCCGGACCCGAAGGGCCGCGTCAGCGCAAAGCGTGAAGCGGTTTTGCGGATAGTTCATGCTCGACGGATAACGCATCCGCAGCGCTTTGCCGCTGCGCCGGCTTCGGCTACGGTTGCCGTCATGATGGTTCGATCCGGCAATCCGGCCGTGCGGCTTGGGACGCTGACGTCAGCAGTGCTGCTGCTCCTGCTGGGTGCGGGCGGGACTGGATGGCCGCAATCCGCGCCGCCGGCGCTCGGCTTGCAGGAGCAGGGGCCGCAGGCTGCTCCGCCACCATCGACGCCTGCCCCGCCGGCGGGCGGGGAAAATCCCGGGCTGATCAACGAAATGGGCAAGCTGTTCGACAAGCTGCCCTCGATCCTGCCGCCGATCAAAAGTCCGAGCGAGACCATGAATGACCTGTCGCGGCTGGCCACGCCCTCGACCATGGTCTCGGGGCGCGTGGCCTGTCCGGTCTCGTCGAACGGCGCGCCGGATTGCAAGCAGGCCGCCGACCAGCTCTGCCAGGGCAAGGGCTACAAGCAAGGCAAGAGCCTCAACGCCGACTCCGCCGAGAAATGCTCGGCCAAGGTTCTCATCCCGGGCAGGCAACGCAAACCGGACGACTGCCGCACCGATACTTTCGTGACCAGCGCGCTGTGCCAGAACTGACGTGACGACGCCGCGCGCGAGCAACCAGGAGCGCCCATGAGCCGTACGGAGCAGGATTTCCTCGGACAGCGTGAGATCGCCGACGATATTTACTACGGCGTCCAGACCATCCGCGGGAAGGAGAACTTCCACATCACCGGCATTCCGATGAACCAGGAGCCTTACTTCGTGAAGGCGCTGGGTTACGTGAAGAAGGCCGCGGCGATGGCCAATCGCGATCTCGGCGTGATCGACGCCAGGGTGGCCGATGCGATCATCCTCGGCTGCGACCGCGTGATTGCCGGCGACATGATGGATCAATTCGTCACCGACTTCATCCAGGGCGGCGCCGGCACCTCGACCAACATGAACGCCAACGAGGTGATCGCCAACCTCGCGCTGGAATCGCTGGGCTTCAAGAAAGGCGACTACCAGCACGTCAGCCCGAACGATCATGTGAACTACGGCCAGTCGACCAACGACACCTATCCGACCGCCTTCCGCCTCGCGCTGATCCTGCGGCTCGAGAGCTACATGACGGCGCTGCGCCAGCTCCAGGAGGCGTTCTTCGCCAAGGGCCGTGAGTTCGACCGCGTGCTGAAGATGGGCCGTACGCATCTTCAGGACGCCGTGCCGATGTCGCTCGGCGCCGAATTCCGCGGCTGGGGTACCACCATGGGCGAGGAGGTCGATCGTATCTCCGAGGCACGGGCGCTGCTGCGCGAGATCAATCTCGGCGCGACCGCGATCGGCACCTCCGTCACCGCGGCGCACGGCTATCCCAAGCTCGCCGTCCGGCATCTGAGCGCGCTGACCGGCATCGACTTCATTCTCGCCGGCGACCTCGTCGAAGCGACCTCGGACACCGGTGCCTATGTGCAGCTCTCCGGCGTGCTCAAGCGCACGGCGAGCAAGCTGACAAAAATCTGCAACGACATCCGGTTGCTGGCTTCGGGCCCGCGCGCCGGCTTCAACGAGATCAACCTGCCGCAGCTCCAGCCGGGCTCCTCGATCATGCCGGGGAAGGTCAATCCCGTGATCCCCGAGGTCGTCAACCAGACCAGCTTCCTTGTCATCGGCCTCGACACCACGGTGACGCTTGCCGCGTCCGCCGGCCAGCTCCAACTCAATGTGATGGAACCGGTGATCTCGTTCGCGCTGTTCTTCTCGATCCGCACCATGGAGCGCGCGGTCAACAGCCTGCGCGAGAACTGCGTCGTCGGCATCACCGCCAACGCGGAGCACACCCGCAACATGGTGCTGAACTCGCTCGGTATCGTCACGGTGCTGAAGCCGCTGCTCGGCTACAAGCAATGCGCCGAGATCGCGCGCGAGGGTTACAAGAGCGGCAAGTCGCTGCACCAGATCGTGGTGGTCGAGCGCAAGCTGCTGACGCAGGAGAAGTGGGACGAGATGTTCTCGTTCGAGCGGCTGATCAATCCGGACCTGATTGCGTGATGTCTCATGGTCATTCCGGGGCGCGCGAAGCGCGAACCCGGAATCCATTTCGCCCACGCGTGCGGAGGTCAGACGGATACCGGGCTCGCGCCTTTCGGCGCCCCGGAATGACGGAAGAGGAATTCCGCGGCTTGGAATTGCGGTAACGGCATCTTCCGCGGCGGCAAAACGCAGTACTTGACAGTGGAAAGATTGCCTTGTTGGTATGGCTCCCAACTTCGATTTGACCGCCAATAGAGGATCGTTTCGCGATGTCCATGCCTGCCTTGTTCAAAGGGCGCCTGTCGATCCCCGTGATCGGCTCGCCGCTCTTCATCATCTCGGTGCCCGATCTCGTGATCGCGCAGTGCAAGGCGGGTGTCGTCGGCTCGTTTCCGGCGCTGAACGCGCGGCCGCCCGAGCTGCTCGACGAATGGCTGGCGCGGATCACCGAAGAGCTCGCGGCCTATGATCGCGCGCATCCCGACAGGCCGTCGGCGCCGTTCGCGGTCAACCAGATCGTGCACAAGTCGAACAACCGGCTCGATCACGACATGCAGCTCTGCGCCAAGTACAAGGTGCCGATGATCATCTCCTCGCTCGGCGCGCGCGAGGAACTGAACCAGGCCGTGCACGGCTGGGGCGGCATCGTCTTCCACGACGTGATCAACCAGAAATTCGCGCACAAGGCGATCGAGAAGGGCGCCGACGGGCTGATCCTGGTCGCGGCCGGCGCCGGCGGTCACGCCGGCGTGATCTCGCCGCTTGCCTTCGTGGCGGAAACGCGAAAGTGGTTCGACGGCCCGATCGCGCTGTCGGGCGCAATCGGCAACGGCAAGGCGATCCGCGCCGCGCGCATCCTCGGCGCCGACTTCGCCTATATCGGCTCGGCCTTCATTGCGACCAAGGAAGCCAACGCTGTCGAGAAGTACAAGGAGATGATCGCGGGGTCGACGGCCGACGACATCGTCTATTCCAACCTCTTCACCGGCGTGCACGGCAATTATCTGAAGCCCTCGATCCTCGCCGCCGGCATGGATCCGGAGAACCTGCCGACGTCCGATCCGTCCAAGATGAACTTCGGCACCGACGCCTCCGGCGAGCGCGCCAAGCCGAAGGCCTGGAAGGAGATCTGGGGCTCGGGCCAGGGTATCGGCAGCGTCGACCAGGTTCTGCCTGCCGCCGAGCTGATCGCGCGCTTCAAGAAGGAATACGACGAGGCGATCGATCCGCCGTTGTGAACGGCGGCTATTGCGTATTGCAGCGCGCGTATCTTTCCTCCGTCGTGCTGGACAAGCGCAGCGGAGCGGAGCGCAGATCCAGGACCCATTACCCCAGGGAGTAGTTTGGCGAAGACTTGGAGTTGAGAGTTGCGCGCCACAACTTCTCCCTGGGGTAATGGGTCCTGGCTTTCGCCAGGACGACACTGTCATTGGAACTCCGAGCGTCTCAGCCAACAGAGATCTGCACCATGCCCCCGATCTACCGTGTCGACGGCAACAGTGTCGTCACCAGCCCTGACGCTGCGGGTCCGTGGGACCGGCGCATGCAGCATGGCTCGGCGCCGGCATCGCTGGTGACGTGGGCGGCCGAGCGTATTCCGACGCCTGTTACGATGGACATCGCGCGCGTCACCATCGATCTGATGCGCCCGGTGCCGGTGGCGCCGCTCACGATCGAGACCGAGGTCTTGCGCGAGGGCCGCAAGATTCAGCTCTGCGAAATCAAGCTGCTCGCCGATGGCGTGCAGGTCGTGGGCGCCACAGTGCTGAAGATCAGGCGTCAGGCGCAGGCGCTGCCGGATGACGTCAAGGAAGTCCCGCTCACGCTGCCGTCACCGGAGGATTCGCTGGTCGAGGACGGTCATGCCGCCACCAGCCCGTTCGTGCGCTCGGTCTCGATGCGCGCCGCGCGCGGCCGCTTCGGCCAGGCCGGTGCGGGCGCGATCTGGTTTCGCGTCGACCATTCCCTGATCGAGGGCGAAGCGATCTCGCAGGCCATGCGCGCCGTGGTCGCCGCCGACTTTTCCAACGGCACCGCCTCGACGCTCGACTTCCGCGCCTGGACCTACATCAACGCCGATCTCACCGTGAGCCTTGCGCGCCAACCGGTCGGCGAGTGGATCCTGCTCGACGGCGACTCCTGGATCGGCCCTGATGGCGCTGGACTCGCCATGTCGCGGCTGGCGGATCGGCAGGGCTATTTCGGTCGCGCGGTGCAGAGTTTGGTGATCGAGAAGCGGTGAGCGTGACGGCAAGCGCCGTGATCGCTCCTTGAGCCGAAGGAACGGCAGACTTCCGCCGCCGCGGAAGGGATGCCCTGGTCGCGAGCCTCTTCTCTTGTCCGGAGGTCTCTGTTCGACGCCAGCGTCCTGCCTGTTCAACTGCCGTAGACGATCTTGATCTCCCACAGCAGGACAACAATAGCCGTGATCAACGTGATCGCGGCCAACGCACTTTCCAAGGAAGCGACTCTCATTTGATACTCCGCTTCCCAGCCCCATCAGCGGTCTAGTTGATTCGTTGATTCGCCCGCAATCGCGCGGACGGCGTGCCTGAAAAGTCCCTTCCGCGCTGTTGTTCGCCGGTCACAGCGACACCGTAAAATCCCGGGGTCGGGCGCGGGGGCCTGCACGGTGCCGCCTGCCACAAGTTGCAGATCGAGACGACTACCCCACCATCCGGTCCCGCCCGCTCCAGAATCCCGCGCGCAGCACCTTCTTGTCGATCTTGCCGACGCCGGTCATCGGCAATTGCTTGACGAACTGGATCTGCTTTGGCGCATGCGCCGAACCTTTCCGCGTCTTCACGAAATTGATCAGCTCGTCCGGATCGGGCTTTGCGCCTTCGCGCGGCACCACGATGGCGGTGACGGCTTCGCCCCATTTCTCGTCGGGGATGCCGACGACCGCGACCATCGCGACATCGGCGTGCTGCGACAGCACGTCCTCGACCTCGCGCGGAAAGATGTTGAAGCCGCCGGAGACGATCATGTCCTTCTTGCGGTCGAGGATGAACATGTAGCCGCGCTCGTCCTTGCGCGCGATGTCGCCGGTGTGGACCCAGCCGTTGTTCAGCGTCTCGGCGGTGATGTCAGGCCGCTTCCAGTATTCCGCCATGACATGCGGGGCGCGCACGCAGATCTCGCCGGCCTCGCCCGTCTTCACCTCCTGGTCATTGTCGTCGAGGATCCTGACCTCGCAGGCCGCAATCGGGAAGCCGCAGGACAGGAACAGTTCGGGCGTCCGGGGATCATGGTCCTTCTTGCGCAGCACCGAGATCGGATAGCATTCGGTCTGGCCGTAGAGCTGCGAGAACACCGGCCCGATCCGTTCGATGCCCTCGATCAGCCGGCTCGGCGAGATCGCGGAGGCACCGTAGAGCACGAGCTCGAGCGAGGAGAGGTCGGTCCTGCTCAGAGCGGGATGATCGAGCAGCACATAGATCATGGTGGGCACGAACAGCGTGAAGTTGATGCGCTCGCGCGCGATGGTCGCCAGCACGGCCTCGGGATCGAAACCCTTCAGCATGTGCACGGTGCCGCCGCGCATCAGGGTCGGCAGCACCTTGGTGCCGGCGACATGGCTGATCGGGGCGACCGCGAGATAGCGCGCATCTTCCGGGATTTCGAAGTCGGCGAGGATCGCGGCGGCAGCCCCGGCATTTTCGCGGTGCTAGCGCAGCGCGCCCTTGGATTTGCCGGTCGTGCCGCCGGTGTAGTTCAGCGTGGAGAGATCGTCAGGGCCGGCGAGGCAATGAGCGCTGGCATGGCCTCCGATCTCGATCGCCTGCAACAGGTCGACGCCATAGCCGGCCGGCCCCGTGGTGAAGACCGCCTTGAGCCGGCTCGCACTCGCGGCAAGCTCGCCGCCGCGATCGCGGAACGCGGCCGCATCGACCACCAGCACCTCGGCCTCGGAATCCTCGAGTTGGAACAGCTGGTCTCCCCGCGATCCCAGTGGATGCAGCCAGGTGACGCAAAACCTCGACAATTGCGCTGCGACACCCGCGCACCAGGTGTCGGCGCGGTTCGCAGTGAGGAAGGCGACGCGCGCGCCGGGCTGCACTCCAAGCCGCATGAACACGCCCTGGATGCGCCCGATCAGGTCGATGGTGCCCTGATAACTCAGCGATCCGCCAGGCCAGGCGAACGCGGTGCGGCCGGGATAGCGCGCCAGCGCCCGCAGCGCCTGTGCGCAAGTCGGGGACGATGCGTGGAGCGGATCTGACATATGTTTCCTCGCTGCTTTGTCATCGGCTTCTGGCGTGCCAATGTTTGCCGTAACGCTAGTACCCGGAATCAGAGCTGAGTGATACGGCGGCCTTTGAAACGGCGTTGACGGACCTTTTTCTTGGTCCAGACGAAGGGCTCGGCTCTGTCGTTGTATGCGTTGACGTAGGCATCGATGTGTTCCTGAAGCTGCTTGAGGCTCGTGAAGGAGGTGCCGCTGAGCGACTGCCCCTGCAAGATGGAAAACCATACTTCGACCTGATTGAGCCATGACGCACTTGTCGGCGTGAAATGAAATTGCACGTTGGGGTGGGCCTTGAGCCAGTCCTCGTTCTTTTTATGGGTGTTGAGGTTGTCGAGGATGACGTGAAGCTTGCGGTTCGGAAAAGCCGCGGTGACGCTGTTCATGAAATCGAGAAACTCGACGCGGCGCCGGCGTTTTGAATGGGTCGCGATGATCTTTCCGGTGGCGACTTCGAGCGCCGCAAACAATGTTGTGGTGCCATGCCGCTTGTAATCGTGGCTTTGGCCGGTCAAGGCGCGGCCATTGGGCAACTTCAGATAACCCTGCGCTCGCTCCAAAGCCTGGATCGAGGGCTTCTCGTCCACGCACAGCACAATGGCCTTCGCCGGCGGCGCGACATAGAGGCCGACAACATCGGCGGCTTTGGCCGTAAAGTTCGGGTCGTTGCTCTCGCACCAGGACTTGCGAGCCACCAGGTCAATCTTGTGGCTGCGCAGGAACCGCCAGACATATTGGACATCGACATCGCCCAGCGCCTCGGCCAGCAGGGGGCCGGTCCAGCGCGCAAACCCTTGCGGTGGCGGCTTATCCAGCAGCTTCAGAATCCGCTTGTCGGTCGTCTTCGTATAGATCGGCTGCTTGCCAGGCCGCGGCTTGTCTTGCAGCCCTTCAAGGCCATGGTCGGCATAGCGATGCCGCCAAAGGCTGACAATCCGCGGCTGGACCCCAACTTCCTTGGCGATCGACCGGGTGCTGCGCCCATCCGCCGCCAACAGAACTATCCGCGCCCGCTTCAAATCGCGCTGCAACGTCACCGGTGAGCGACAGCACGCCTCAAGCACCTTGCGATCTTTCCTCGAAAGGTGGACTTCTCTTGCTTCGGGTATCATCCCGACCTTGAATCACGACTCACGTTCCAAGAAAAGTGGGTACTAGCACAGGGAATGCGGGATGGAACGACACAGCCCGCGCGAGGGAGGCATGCGTGACGTCTGATCGGCTGCAACGTTTCCGCGATCGCCTGGCACTGCCGCTGATCGCCGCGCCGATGTTTCTGGTGTCGGGTGTCGAGCTCATGGTCGCGGCCTGCCAGAGCGGCGTGATCGGCAGCTTTCCCAGCGCGAATTGCCGTAGCGCGGAACAGCTCGACGAATGGCTCCGCGAGATCGAAGCGCGGCTGCGCCGGCATGAAGATCAAGCCGGCCGCAAGGCGGCGCCGCTCTGCCCAAACCTGATCGTGCACCGCTCCAATGCGCGGCTGGAGCAGGATCTCGCGGTGCTGCTGCGGCACAGGCCGGAGATCGTCATCACCTCGGTCGGCTCGCCCGCGCCAGTGCTCAAGCCGCTGCATGACGCCGGTGCGCTGGTGTTGGCGGATGTCGCCTCGATCCGCCACGCCGAACGTGCGGCGGAAGCAGGTGCCGATGGACTCGTGCTGCTCACGGCGGGCGCGGGCGGGCAGACCGGCTGGCTCAATCCGTTCGCCTTCGTCCGCGCGGTGCGCGCATTCTACGATGGCATCATCGTGCTCGCGGGCGGCATCAGCGATGGCCGCGCGCTGCATGCCGCGGAAGTGCTCGGCTGCGATCTCGGCTACATGGGCACGAAGTTTATCGCGACGCGCGAGAGCATGGCGGATGATCGTTACAAACGGATGCTGGTCGAGAGCAGCGCCGACGACATCCTGCTGACCACCGCGTTCACGGGGCTTCAGACCAGCATGCTGAAGCCGTCGATCGTCGCTGCGGGGCTTGATCCCGACGACCTGCCGGCGCGCGGGGCGATCGACATCGCCAAGGACATCGACGTCAACGCGCGCGAGAACCGGCCAAAGCGCTGGCGCGATATCTGGAGCGGCGGGCACTCGACCTCCGGCGTGACCGATGTGCTCGCGGTTGACGATCTCGTCGCGTCGACGCTCGCGGAATATCGCGCGGCGGGTGGGCGGTAGGCTCCTCTCCCTCTCCCCGTATGAACGGAGCGAGGGAGACCAGGTGCCGTCGCATCGATCACAGTTAATCCTGCATGGCTCGATTCCCCCTCACTTAACGGCAGATTAACCATCGCCCGCCCAGAATCCCCCTCAAGGCCGCCAATCAGGACCGAGAGGGACAGGCGATGGATTTCGATTTTCTCAACTCCAAGACGGCGGCTTCGCTGGACGAAATCCGCGTCCGCGTGGCCCATGCGCTGGCCCGCCACCCGCTGTGCCGCAATGTGCGCTTCGATATCGTCAGCGTCCCCCGCACCCGCCGGGGGGGCAACTGGACGGTGACGCTGCAATCGGTCGAGCCGCGCGCGGTCTGGGAGGCCTCCGAAATCGTCGCGGACATCCAGGATGCCTACGATCTGGCCTCAGCTGCTTGATTTTACTCGGCTTTTTAGTCGTGTCGCCATAGGCATGGTGATTGTCGCCGCAAAGGCACACTCAAGCCTTAATTCGTTCCTTTTTCCCGGGCACCGTTGACAACATCGTGAACCGCCCCTCCCCCTCGGAGAGACGTTTGTCCAAAGCCATCACCATCGTCGTTCTGACCTGTTTCCTCGTCCTCGGTGCCGCCACCACCGCCATTCTCGGACGCGACAGCGTGCCCAGCGTTAGCGCCGAGATGATCATCCAGGCCCCGCCGAAACCGCTCGCGACCAACCGCGCCGCCAAGGCCGACCGTCTGGTTCCGACCCTGGCGCTGGCCTCGGCCGCGATCGAGCCGGTCCAGGTGCCCGCCGACAAGCTTGCGCAGGCGCCGGTGCTGACCGAGCCGCTGCGCCAGGCCTTTGCCGCCGCCACTCCGTCCGATTTTCCGATGTCCAAGACGGGTTCATCGGCGAGCGTGAACGAGGCGCCCACGGCGGAAGCTCCCGCCGTCGAAGTCCCGGCCAAGCCGAAAGTCGTCGCCAAGCCGCAGCCGCAGAAGTTCTATTCGCTGCTCTCCGACGTTCAGATTTCGGGCATCAAGGATCGTCTGAAGCTGTCGTCGTCGCAGGAATATTACTGGCCTTCGGTCGAGACGGCGCTGCGCAACGTCGTCCGCAGGATCCAGGCGAACAAGCTGTCGAATCCGAACGCGCCGCCCGGCGCGCAGATCGATCCGAACTGCGACGAGGTCCAGCAGTTGAAGTCGGCCGCGATGCCGCTCCTGTTCCAACTGCGTGACGACCAGAAAGAGGAAGTGCGCAAGCTCGCCCGCATCATTGGGCTCGAGAAGGTCGCGCAGCAGATCTGACGCGCGGTTTCCGAAAACATCATGCTCAAACAATGAGCTGAGGCACGATGGCGAGCCATCGCGCTGAGGGAACCGCCGATATCAGGAACATCCGGCAATCTCCAGGCGTTGCCCGCTCCAAAAGAGGGAGTGGACCAATGCGCGCCTCGACAGCCTATTTCGTCGGTGCCGGAACCATCGTCGCGGCCATCGCTATTGGTCTCGGTGGCGGCATCGTCGCCGGCAACATCATGAATCCGATCGCGCCCAAGCAGGGGCCGGATGCCGGCAAGCTGGCGCAGCGCACGGAAGCGGTTATCGCGCCGGTCCAGAGCAATGCGCCGTCGGAGCGCGTGCAATATCTCACCGGCTCGCAAGCCTTCGGCACGATGATCGCCGCACCCGCGCAGGCGCGCGACGACGCCAAGCCTGAGACAAGGCCCGACACGCAGGTCACTCCGGCGAACGCCGAGCCGCCTGCGCCGCAGCCGTCGCAAGCGGCCGCGGTCGAGCCGCCGAAACCGGCATCGCCATCGCCTCCGCAGGCCGCAAAGCCCGTCGAACAGCAGGCTTCGACAGAGCCGTCCTCCTCACCTGACAACGCCTATGCCAAGGCGAGGGATTTTGACGTGAAGCGTGCCGCGTCCGAACGGCGCCGGATGGATCGCCGCGAGCGTTGGTCCGAGCGTCACCGCTATGAGTCCCGCGATCCCCGCGGCATGCGCGACCGGACCGACTGGGACGACGTGGCCCGCAACATCCGCCAAGATTCAGACGCGCGCGATTACGCGGGCCGGCCGCGCGGCGGCTTCCCGCAGATCAGGCTGTTCGGCCCCGACGACGACTAGCACCTAACCCAGGATCGCGGTCGCTGCGCGCTCGGCAATCAGGATCGTCGGCGTCTGGATGTTGCGGGAGATCCTGATCGGGATCACCGAGGCGTCCGCGACATGCAAGCCGTCAATGCCTCGCACCTGCAACCGCTGCGGATCGGCGACGGCGAGATCGTCCATGCCCATCCGGCAGCGCCTCGTCATTCCGGGATGCGTGCGCAGCACGCAGGCCCGGAATCCATTTATCCGCGGCGACCGCAGCGCGATGGATTCCGGGCTCGCGCCGTTGGCGCGCCCCCGGAATGACCGCTAGCTCAGCCCCCGTGCGACTCCACCACCTTGCGGCAGCCGTCCGAAAGCTTCGACTTGTTCTCGCGCAGGCAGGCGTTCATCTGCGGCGGCTTGCCGACATGTTCGGCGCAGAATTTGCTGGCGTCGCCGCGGCAGGCCATCTGCTCCTGCAGCGTCGGACCGGATTGTGCCGCGGCGGGCAGGGCGGTGGCGGCAAGCAGCAGCGCGGCAAGGATCGAAATCTTCATAAAACACCTCTTTGGGCTTGTCGGGTGGTCCCGTTCGGGATCAAGCGGGCGGACCATCTCGCGGAGGTCTGGTGCCGGTCCATGCCATGTTCATGGCATCGGATCGCGCTTCTGGCCTGCGTACCCCCATCTTCATGGCATGTATCCGTACGCCGTCTTTTGCCATTCAGACTGCACGTCGGCTGCGAACCCGGTGATTGCACCGGGACGCCGAACGGGAAGCAGGAGAGCAAGATGTCGAAAAGAGCGGGAGTGCTGAGCGCCGGGCTGACGATCATGGCGCTGGCGGGTGCGGCGATGGTGTCGCTGGGCACGAGCCCGGCGCAGGCGGTGGTCTATTGCAAGACGGTCGGCGTGCCCAAGGGCTGCGTGGTGCGGCCGACGGCGGCGGTGGTGGTCGCGCCGGGAGCCCCGCTCGCGGCGGCTGCGGTCGCGACGCCCGGCGTCGGTGCGCCCGGTGTCGGCGTACGTGCCGGCACGCCGATGAATCGCGGCGGCCCGGTCAATCGCGTCGGTGTTCGCTGAGCTTTTCTTCACCTCGCCCCGCTTGCGGGGAGAGGTCGAATTCGAGCGTAGCTCGAATTCGGGTGAGGGGGACTCTCCACGAGTCTAACTGTCGCCGTCCTTGCGGAGACGCCCCCTCACCCCGACCCTCTCAGCGCGAGCGAAGCTCGTCGCGGCCCCGCAAGCGGGGAGAGGGAGAGGAAAGACTTCGGGCGACGGGATGACTTGCGGACGACCCCCCCGTCCTCCGCATGAAGATCATCCGGCCCGTTCCCTCTCTCCGTGCGTCCCACACGTTCGGGGAGGGGGGCTTTTCAGCCGGCAGCGGCGTCGCTGTCGGGAAAGATTTGCGGCAATTGCAGCCGCACCCGCGTGCCCGAGGCATCCGAGCTCAGATCGAGCACCGCGCCGCAGCGCGCGGCGCGGCTTCTCATGTTGCGCAAGCCCCGCGCGGTCTGGCTCGCGCCCGCGGCCTCGCAATTGCCGGCCAGCGCAAAACCGCGGCCGTCGTCGGTCACGCTGATCACGCCGTACGGCCCCTGGTCCGCGTCGAGCGTCTCGATCATGACCGCGATATTGCCGGCGTGCGCGTGCTTGACCGCATTGGTCACGGCCTCGTCGAGGATGCGCACGATCTGGATGACGTGCCATGGCCTGAGCTCGGGATGCAGCGGCAGGCCCTGCGGCGTCGCCACGCGCCAGTCGAGCGCGATGTCGTGCGGGCGCAATTGCATCGCCGCGCGCTCGCGCCAGGAGCCGAGCGCGAGCATGAGGTCGCCGCCGATGTCGTCCATGGAGTCGATGACGAGACGGAGATCCTTCAGCGCCGCGCGGGCGGCGTCCGTGATGGTCGCACCCTCATGGCCGCGCTCGGACAGCGCGACGATGCTGACGAGCTGGCCGCCGAGGCCGTCATGCAGGTCGCGCATCAGCCGCGTGCGCTCGTTGGCGAGCGCGGCGGCCCGGGCGCGCGCCTCCTCGCGGGCAAAGCTCGCCTTCAGCCGCTCCTCGGCCTCGCGCACGCGCGTCACGAGCTGGCCGGCAAAGCTGTCGACCTGGTTCAGCGCGCGGGCGAAGCGCCAGGTCAGGCCGGCGCCGATCGCGACCAGCATCGCCGAATAGGACAGGCGCGAGACGAAGATGCGTTCGTTGGTGACGATCTCGGACACCGACAGCATGTCGTGGACCCAGCAGGTCAGCACGATGCTCACCGCGCAGCCGAGCGTGAAGCTCGCGGCATCCTGCCGCCGCACAACCGCGGCCGCGGAGACGCAGGCCATCAGGAACAGGCAGACCCCGACCGTGGGGATGCCAAGCAGGAGAAACAGAATGCGCGGCAGTGGCGGCCCGGCGATCAGCCCGACCACGAACACGACGATGCCCGGCGCGAACAGCAGCGCACCGTAACGCGGCCAGCGCCAGCCGAAGAACAGCACGCCGAACACGACGATCAGCGCGCTCTCGGTCGGTGCCGATGCCAGCAGCACCGCGGCAAGCCGCGACGTGGTGGCCGGCGGCACCGGCGGCGGAACGAACGCCTGCACCACGCCGAGCACCATCGCCGCCGCCAGCACGCCGTAGACCGGCTCGCGGCGCCGCATCAGCCACATGATCGCAAGGATGACAGCGAGGATGGACTGCCAGGCGGAGAACACCACCGGCAACGTGACGAACAGCAGCGTGCGTGTCTCATAGGCGGGACGCAAGGCTGCATCGGGACCGACATAGACGGTGTCGAGAAAACCCTTCAAGGGTCCCCATACGAACAGCCGTACCGTGATCTCGTTGCCGCCGTCACGCAGCAGCGATGCGGGAATGAGCGCGATGAGCGGCGTGTTACGGTCCGGCCGGTTGGCGTTGAAATCGCGGCGGGAATCGAGCACGACGACACCGTTGACGGCGACCTCCACCGCATTGCTGAAACGCGGCAGGAACACCGACCATCCCGTCGCCGCATCGCCGCGCCCAACCGTGAAGGCGCCGGTGTAGAGCGGCGGATCGGCCAGAGAGTAACGCGACGAGGTGAAGTGCGGCAGCGTCACGGGACGGCTCGCGCCGTCCTCCCGCAGCGAAAATCCGCTCAAGGCAAAATCGTCGGGGTCGCTCGGCTGGAGCAGCCGCAGCCCGAGGATGGTGGCGATCACGATCAACGCCTGGAGCAGCAGGTAAGGCACGAGGCGCGCGGCCAGCAGCCGGCGCCGCGCGGGTTTGACCGGTGCCTTCGCCGCGATCTCGCTCACAGCTTGATCAGGCCCTGCTGGACGGCCTCGAACACCGCTTCGCTGCGCGTGTGGACCTCGAGCTTGCGATAGATGTTCTTGATGTGCCCGGGCACGGTCTGCCTGGACAGGCCGAGATGGCTTGCGATCTCGGCATAGCTGAAACCTTTGGCGATGCCCCAGAGGATGTCGATCTCGCGCGGGGTCAGTCTTGCGGTGTTGAGTGCGGGGCCCGGCGGCGGCTCCGCCGAATTTTGCGTTCGCCGCACGATGAAACGGGCGATCGAGGCCGAGATCGGGGAATGGCCGGCGACCAGATCGCGCACGGTGGTGGCGATATCGGTGGGGAAGGCGTCCTTGAGCAGGTAGCCGGTGGCGCCGACCGTGATCGCGGAGATCACACTCTCCTCGTCGCCGAGCGCCGAGATCACCATGATCTCGGTGTCGGGAAAGCGCTGCCGGACCTCGCGGATCAGCTCGACGCCATGGCCGTCGGGAAGCGGTGAGCAGCACGCGCGGTGCCGCCTCGCCCAGCGCCGACCGGGCCTCTCCCAGCGTGCCGGCGCTGCGCACCTCGTAGCCGGCCTTGACCAGCGCATCCTGCAGCCGCCAGCAGGTCGGCGCGTCATCCTCGACGAGGAGGATGGTGATGGCGTCACCCGTCTCGCCCTGTTCGCTCATGTCCATCGTCCCGCACCGCGTGTCCCCCGCGGCGCACGGCAAGTTTACCCGCAGCAGGCACGCCGCGACACCCATAATCATGGGGGCCGCAATGAGGCGGCGTCCCGGACGCCTACTGCTTCGTCGCGGCCGGTTTGTCCGTCGGCATCGGCAGGCTCGGCAGTCGCTGCACGATGATGCGCGCGGTGCCGGCATTGTTCTTGTAGAACTGCTCATAGGGCCCCTGGACCGCGTCGAGCATCGCCGGCCGCAACGCTGCCGGCAGCAGTGCTGGGTAAATCTGCACGGCGTCGTTGACGTAGAAGAACAGATCGCCGGCGTCGGGCGCGACGAATTCGGCCACCAGCCGTCCCGACAGTTTCTGGTCCTCCCAGATCGTGCGCGCCGTGGGATCCTTCGGCACCGGGTCGAAAGGTCCGAGCTTGCTGACAGCGAGCTTGAGCGGATTGTTGTCGGGGAGTGCCTCGAACTCCTTCGTCTTGTCCAGCTGGGTCGGATACCTGCCCTTGCGCTTGTCCGCATCGTCCTCCGCCGGAATGGTCGGATTCATCCGGCGCGGCAATTCCTCGGCCGGCATGACGTTGACGGCCTGCAGCGGAATGTCGCTCATTCCCTTCGTGCCGATGCGCACCACGGGCTGGAACCAGGCGGCGCCGAACTGACGGAGCGTCGGCAGGGCGAGGTAGTGAGGCGTGAAATAGGTCATGAAGCCGTTCGTGCCGCTCATGATGGTGCGGTCGAACCAGGGATCCTCGATCTCGACCCAGACGCGGTATTTGCGGCCCTTCTCGACCGCAAGGCCGCTCCACCAGCAAAACTCCCTCGTCGCGAAGCGGCCGGGCGCATCGACCGGCTCGTCGGGCACCGGCGTCCCGGCCTCCGGCCCGGGCGTCGCGCAGATATTTCCGGTCGCGGTGCGGGCCGTGAAGACGCTGGTCGCTCCGATCAGCAGTGCGGCGTAGAAGATGATGAACAGGAAGATGCCCGGCAGCACGAGCCTGACGAAGAACCAGCGGGCCGGCCCCGCATTCAGCCGCATCCATCGGGCGAAGCGGAGCAGCATGCCGGGCTCGTCGACATGCCGCCGGCTTGCC
Source organism: Bradyrhizobium sp. YCK136 (assembly GCF_044570075.1). Lineage (NCBI taxonomy): Bacteria > Pseudomonadati > Pseudomonadota > Alphaproteobacteria > Hyphomicrobiales > Nitrobacteraceae > Bradyrhizobium > Bradyrhizobium sp. YCK136. The sequence continues at coordinate 9,042,033 of NZ_CP172424.1, read as the reverse complement.
ATGCGGTGCGGCCTGCTCCAGGCCAGCCGCGCGCGTTCCTGGATGGTGTCGCGCAGCACCGTGTTCCTGCGCCAGATCAGGTAGGTGATGGCCAGGACGATCGAGGTGGCGAACGGGTAGTACAGCGTGATGTCGAGCCACGGCGCCGCATAGGATGGCAGAACGTTCCTGACGAGATTGGCGAGCGGACCCAGCACGGCGCCAACGAGCCAATCGATGGTGGCGATGACGTGCAGCACCACAGTGCCTTGCAGACCGTTATCCTTCGACACCCCGATCAGGCTGCGGGCGATCCACGGCCAGACCGCGATCACGCCGACCATGAACAGCAGCGAGAAATAGGCGACGCGCCGCAACCACACGGTGTCGCGCGTGAGCCTGGCCATTTCGGCGCTGGGCGTGCTCATGCGCGTGAAGGCTTCGGCCTCGCTTTCGCGCCGCGGGCCCTTGGCTTTCGCCAGATAGGCCTGCTTCATCACCCCGCGGGTACTGTCCGCGATGAGGTTCAGCTTGCTGCCGTCCGGCATCAGCACCAGCGCGTCCGCCGGCAGCATGATCGGCGCGTAGTCGTCGCAGCCGAACAGCATGCGTTCGATGACGGCGAAGTGCACCACCGGCAGCCCGCCATTGACCTCACCGGCGAGGACCGGGCGTGGTCCGTAACGGTAGAGCACGGCGGCGCCGCTGCGCGAATCGTGCTTCGGTCCGATCGCCGATTGGTAGTCCCTGAAGTGCTCGATCTCGCCGTCCTGGAAACGGAGCCGGCCTTCGAGCTGATCGGTCATCCAGACCAGCGGCACGAAGGACAGCGTGGAATCCGGGTAGCCGCCGCCGATGTCGGAATGGACGCCGGTGAACCACACCTCCTTGACCGTCTGGTCGGCCGCCAAATGGCTCTGGTCGATCCGCAGCGGATGGAAGGTGGTGCGCTCGTCGTCCAGCGCCAGCGCATGACAGATGTGCTTCACCTTGCGCGAGGGCCGGTGATTGCGGAAGGAGATCGGCCAGATCGCCCAGTCGATCGCGACGCGCAGCTCCTCGATCGGGACGCCGAAGGCCTCGACCGTGTCGAACAGTCCCATGAATTCGATGTCGACGTCCTTGCGACCGTTCATCGCCGCCCGGACATCGGCGTAGGAACGGTGCCCGCAGATCGAATGATAGAGATAGAGCAGGAAATCGCGGATGAAGCGCGCGATCCAGATCGTCGGCAGGCTCTTCTTCCATGGCACGGTGTCGCGGCGGTATTCCCGCCACGCGGCCATGGCGTTGCGCCCCATCTCCTCATGCGACACCGGCGTGCCTTCGATCTCCGCCGGCACCAGGCCCTGGCTCGCGATCATGGACGCCAGCGTGCGCGCGGTGAAGGCGCCGCGGCTGAAGCCGAAGATGTAGATCTCGTCGCCCTCGCGCCAGTTCCAGCACAGGAAGCGGTAGAGCTTGCGGACGTTGGAGGGCACGCCGAAACCGGTTGCGCCGTCGAGCGCGGCGAGCGGCGCCCAGCCGGCGGTGCCGACGCCCTTGATGTAGTGGGTGATCTGGTCCGGCTGGGTGTGGTCGAGCGCCTCGTAGAGACGCCAGACGCTGGATTCCTGGGCTGTGAACGCATTGCCCGTGCCGTCGGCGAACAGCACCAGCTTGCGTTTCGACCGGGCGGCGTCGGCCGTCCCGCCGGCATTCATCCTGCTAAGCGGGTGTTCCGGTTCGGCAGTACCAGCGGTCCGCGCGCCATCCTGATCTGGCATGGGCTGCTCCGGCAATTTCACGAGGAAGCGCTTCAGGCCCGAGCCGGCACTCCTCGGACTCAATCAACGATTGCGTTTATAAAATGGGATGTATTCTGCGCATAGTCCCGCTGAGGTAGCAAGCAGGAACGCGCGGTCTCGCCGCGGTCGGACGTCGCGGAATGACGGTCGCGAAAAGCATTTGGTTTTGCTGGTCGGCGTGCCGGACGGCGAGGGGAGGCGATGTCCGCAGGCGCCTCTCCCGACGAACGGGAGAGGCGGAGTGTTCAGCCTCTACCTGCCATTGCCGCGGCAGCGGCCACCGGGACCGATATGGTAGCCGCGCGGGCAGGCATGCGCGGCGGGGTTGGCGTAGTTTCGCAGGCAGCCGCCGTAGGGGCCGCGATGCCAGCCGGGGCCGCAGCCGCCGGCGACCGCGATGACGTCGCCGCTCGTGCTCGCGCCGAGCGTGGCGAGCGGCATCGCTTGGGCAACGCCCGTGATCGCGCCGAGCGCGACGGCTGCGGCAAACAGGGTGCGCATCATGTCTTGTCCTCCCGAGTGCCGTTGCTTCAATGGCCGACGGCGAATGCGATGCCGGCGCGCACTTCGGCGATCGCCTGGTCGATCAACCCGATGGCCTTCTCGCGATGGCCACCTTTGTTCGGCTCGGCCTTGCCGAGCTCGGCGCGCGCCGATTGCAGGATCGCGATGGCCTCGTCCATGTGCGGCTGCGCGCCCAGCGCGTAACCGATGCAGAGGCTGGTCGCGATGACGCCGCCGAGCACGAAGCTGCGGGGTAGAGAGGTTCGCATGTCGTTGTCTCCTCCAGCGGGCGTCAGGCTGGGCCCGCCCGGTTGCCCGGATGCAGCCCCTGTGTGGCGGATGCCGCAACCGCCGCCCGAATAGAGCCCGCCGATGCGGACCGTCTTGGACTGTCCGGCGCCGGCGACGTCACGGCTTGGACTGACCGGCGCAGCTTGATTCACGTTGGCGTGCTGATAGCCTGCGGGCGGCCGCCTTCAGCACGGGTTCATCTCTTGCCTGCGAGGTTCGGCCGGTTTCACGCACGACGCTTTTTCGAAAAAGTCTTTGTTGGAAGTCCTTTCGATGTCCGTCATCAGGAAAGCGCTCTCCACCGACATGCTCCCGCAGGACCTGTCCGACCGGCAGCGCTTCATTCGCTTCGCCGAATTGTTCGAGCATTTCTCAAACACCGGCGAGCTGGATCCGGCATCCGACGTGCCGTTTCGCGCCACGATGAACTCGATCCACATCGGCACCACCATGCTCGGGCGCTGCGACGGCAGCTTCGTCACGGTGCGGCGGGAGAAGCACCAGGTGATCGAGACCGGCGACGACCGTTTTTGCCTCGCGCGCAATACCGGAGATCTTTCTTCGCAGGTGGTCCATCGCGGCCGCGAGTTCACCATGCGGCCGGGATCGATGGTGCTGCTCAAGCTGGACGAGCCGTTTTTCGCCGCTGACGGCGCCAGCCACAAGCGCTTCACCAATGTCCATCTGCCGGTCGATACGCTGCGGGCGATGGTGCCCGATGTCGACGATCTCGTCGGCTGCGAGCTCGAGCCCGGCGGCGCGCTGTCGCTGGCGATGGACTACAGCGATCTCCTCCTGCGCCACCCTGCCGCCGCCGACGAGGCCGGCATGGCGATCGCCGCCCATTTGCTCGATCTCGCCGCGATCGGTCTCGGCGCCCGCAGCGATACCGCAGCCGCGGCCCGCCGCCGGGGCCTGCGCGCCGTGCGGCTCAAGGCCGTGCTGTCGATCCTGGAGATGCGCTTCCACGAACCGGATTTTTCCGCGCAAAAGCTCGCCGCCGCCGCCGGTCTCTCCGAACGCTACGTCAACGAGCTGCTGTTCGAAGCCGGCGCGAGCTTCACCACGCGCCTCAACGAACTGCGCCTGCGCAAGGCCGCCGACCTCCTCGCCCACCACGAGGGCCGCATCAGCGACATCGCGTTTGCCTGCGGCTTCAACGACCTCTCTTATTTCAACCGCTGCTTCCGCAGGCGGTTCGGGCTGACGCCGACGGCGGCGAGAGGGAAGTGAGGATCGCTCTTCGTAGGGTGGGGTAGCGTCAGCGTAACCCACCTCTTCTGCTTCGGCGGATAGGGAAGTGGTGGGTTACGGCTTCGCCCAACCCACTCTACAAGCCTACAATGTCTCCACCCGCGGCGGCGGATAGCGCCGCGCCAGTGCCGACAGCGGCAGGTGCCGCTCGCCTTCCGGCAGCTCCAGAAAGGCCAGCACGAGTGACCGCTTCCAGTCGCCGATGCCGAAATCCATCGCCGTCCATTTCTGCGGCTCGGGGCCTTCGAGGCCCCGGACCCAGACGAAATAGCGGGGGAGATCGTCGATGTCGGCTTCCGTCGTGCGTCTCCTGGCCATCAAAGCTGCTCGCTGCAACACCACGTTGCTGCAGGATATAGGTATCGACTTGGCGAAGTCGAACGCCTCGACGATCGTTCGTACCGGCACGCACGCGGCCTTCGGCCGGCACAGCGCGTCCGGGAGGCCGAGGCGAGTCGCAAGCGACGTTTCTCTTCACTGCCAGAGCCGACTCTCCGCAACCCGGTTGATGTCGGCGAGCCGCCGGTCGGCGTCGGCGTTCAGATCGATGCTTGCGACCAGCGCCAGCAGGCGGCGATAGGCGCCGTCGGCAATTTCGACCGGCAGCGGGGCCTCGTCAAAGGCCTCGACATAGCTGCCGACGAGACCGCTCAACAGGCGGCACAGGCCGCGCTGGGATGGATGGTCCCGGCCGAGCTGAAATGGACCCCGGTTTTGGGACCAGAGGCTAAGTTGGAAAAGGGCCGCTCCGTTTGATAGACGGAGGGCATGATGACGAAGAAGACACGACGGAAGATCGACGCGGCGTTGAAGGCAAAGATCGCGCTGGAAGCGGTGCGGGAGCAGGCGACGGTGGCCGATCTGGCCCAGCGCTATGAGGTTCACCCGAACCAGATCTATGCCTGGAAGAAGCAGCTGCTGGACCAGGCGGCCCGGGCTTTTGACGCGGGTGTCGGGCGCGAGAGCGAGGAAACGCGCGAACGCGAGATCGAGAAGCTGCACGCCAAGATTGGACAACTGACAGTCGAGCGCGATTTTTTAGCGCGGAGGTCCGGAAGATGAGCACGCCGGACCGTCGAGGAATGCTCGATCGCGCCGACCAGGCGCTGTCGATCCGCCGGCAATGCATGTTGCTTGGCATCGCCCGTTCTGGGGTCTACCGGCCGCCACAGCCGGCCAACGACAACGACCTTGCCCTGATGCAGCGGATCGACGAGCTGTTCACCGCCTGGCCATTCCTGGGCTCGCGGCGAATGACCGCGATGCTGAAGGCTGAGGGGCTTCAGGTCAATCGCAAGCGCGTGCAGCGGTTGATGCGCAAGATGGGCATCGCGGCGCTGGGACCGAAGCCGAACACGACAAAGCCGGCGCCGGGCCACAAGATCTATCCCTATCTGCTGCGCAACATGACGATCGACCGGCCGAACCAGGTGTGGGCGGCCGACATCACGTATCTGCCCATCGGCCGCGGCTTTCTCTATCTCGTCGCCATCATCGACTGGGCGAGCCGTGCGGTTCTGGCGTGGCGGTTGTCGAATACGATGGACGTCTCGTTCTGCGTGGCGGCTCTGGAAGAGGCGCTGGCGACGTACGGCACGCCGGAGATTTTCAACACCGACCAGGGCAGCCAGTTCACCAGCGTGGCCTTCACCGGCGCGTTGGTGGGCGCAGGGATCAAGATCTCCATGGATGGCCGCGGTCGTTGGATGGACAATGTCTTCATCGAGCGGCTGTGGCGGTCGCTCAAGCATGAGGACATCTATCTCAAGGGCTATGCCGACGGCCGCGAGGCCAAGGCAGGGATCGCGAGCTGGATCGCCTTCTACAACGATCGTCGCCTTCATCAGTCCCTCGGCTATCGCACGCCGATGGCGGTCTGGCGCGAACGGATGCAGGCCGCGCAGGCTGTGGACATGGTGGACAACGCTGACGCGTTGACCACATGCCCACAGCAATTCCAGCAGACAGAGTCTCTGGCTGCGTGATAGAAAGGGATCAGGAGCGATCCGTTTCCAACTAACAAACCGGTTCAACCGGTCCCGCTCCGCGGGTCCATTTCAAGCATCTCGAGTTTCTAAAGATACGGAAGGTGCGCAAACCGTGGTGCTGCTGCGAAAGCCACGTGTGCAGGTCGTTCATGTTCGCCTCTTCGAATGACGGAAGAAGCTACCGGTTTATAAAGTGGGGACGGGAGGATGGGAAGGGATTGAGCTACGTTGAGCCAGTCCGTCTTCGCCAAGAGGCTTCGCCGGACACACTTCGCCCTTCGGTCTCGCATGGCTGCGCCACGCGAAGCCCGAAGCGTGGTGCCCTGGCCGGCGTTTAATTTGATCAATAAGTACTTGTTTTCATTCGTAAGTTTATCGTCGTGAATTCCCGATACCAACATGGACACCAACATTGACTTCTAGGAATCCGCTCCGAAAGAACGCGATTTTGCTGGGCGCCAGCTTAGACCGCTCCCTCTTATGCCTTTATAGCCCAACCCACGAGATTCTACGAATTTGCTACCGCAGACGGTGACGGACGAACGCTATCATTGCATTGCGCGTATCCGAAATCAGGTCGAGACGGGCAACTCCAAGCGCCCGTGACTGAGACGCGCCGAACTGCGGCAAATTTTCCATTTGGATTTCCACTGCCAAAACCGGAAAGATGCTTGCCGTTCGGAATTCTAACTCAGAGAGCCAATCAACTATCGTGATTTCATTCCTTTGATCATGGATCTGCTTCCAGAACGTCATTCGCCCTTTTCTTCAAAGGGGACTGGGAAAAGCAGCTTAGGCTACCTGTTTGCTTTGCCGGATGATGCAGGGCAAGCTCTAATTGAAAAAATTGAGGGGCGCGAGCCGCTTTTTTTAAACCGCGCGATCGCGGCTGAGTTTTCCAATGGCGCTTCCGGGGAAACCACTCGAAACGCACTGGTTGCGGCTCGACTTGGCCAAGGGAAATTCCGAGAAGCTCTGGATGAAATCTGGGGCTTGCGATGTGCGCTCTCATCACTATCCAAACGTGAGTTGTTGCGTGCATCTCACATCAAACCCTGGTTTGCCAGCAATAATTTCGAACGGCTTGATCCCTATAATGGCTTGCTCCTCTCAGTGGGGTATGACGCGGCCTTCGATAAGCTTTTGATCACTTTCGATCAGAATGGCGATGTAGTTTTTGCCCCTGACTTCGCCCAAGCCGACGCTAACGTGGTCGGTATCGAGCCTCGCGGACGCCTGCGGCTGGTTCATTCGCGGCATCTTCCCTATCTTGAGGAGCATCGGACGCGTTTTGAGAAAAGAGTGCAAAAAGTTCAGCGGCAAAGGAACCGGCCGATGCAGCCGACAGCTGATAACGCTGGACCATAGCGCGGTCCTCACCATTCCAAAGTATGGCGACCTTGCGGATGGAAGGCGACACTTCCTCGAGGAGCGAAAGGCCGACGGAGGACAAGCACTGGATGTGTTCCGGCACCATGTCACCGACCTCTGGCGGCGCACGCTGCGGCGGCGTAGCCAGAAGGATGGGTTCACGTGGACACGGATGACGCAGCTGGTGAACGACTGGCTCCCGAAACCCATCATCCTCCATCCCTGGCCGAGCGATCGCTTCGCCGTCACACACCCAAGGTGGGAGCCGTACGCGGGAAAGCCGCTTGTACGGCTCTGTGCGGGGGGCGCGAGGTAACTCGCGTCCCTACCGCGAAGTCGCCTTGTTGCAGCGCGGGGTACCCCCTCAAGGACTAGTGTGGGTAACGTTCGATTGCACGTTGCCCGCGAGTCTTTCTTTGCTAGTCTGTCTTGGTTGGCGTGGGAAGATCAACATGTGTTGTGTTCCTGCGACACGTGCGGAGAAGGGTAACTTCATCGCCGACCGAATGCTAATGATGCGACGTTCCGATGCACACGGATCGGGGAAGAGCGAGATTGCCCGCGCCAACGCCACCTCGTCTCAATTCCATTTTCTTGCCTCGTCAGCTGGCTTCTGCGATTGGCTTCGATTTTCGTCGCTTTGCATACATCGTTTACGTTATCCCAGGGTCGCTCAAGTACCGTGATTTCAAGCTGCCAAAGCGCAGCGGCGGAGAAAGGCTGATTGAGGCCCCTCGATGGCCCTTGCTCCGAATTCAACAGGAATTACGGCCGCTCCTTGATGAATTGTATCGACCTCGCGGCGTGGTGCACGGCTTTCTAAAGGATCGAAGTATCCTGACGAATGCCCGCGTTCATCTCAGAGCGAGATGGGTGCTTAGTCTCGATCTGCAAGATTTCTTTCACTCGGTTACATTCGGTCGCATCAAGGGACGGCTAGAGGCCAATCCCTTCAAATTAACAGCGCCTATCGCCCACGCACTTGCTAATGCGGCGTGCGTTTCGGGGCGGCTGCCACAGGGGGGGCGCGCTTTCGCCAGTCCTTTCTAACATGGTGGCTGACCGGCTAGACGGTGAACTGAGCAGGCTTTGCCGGAAATTTCGGTGCCGCTATACACGGTACGCTGATGACATAACCATTTCTACCGGAGCATCGAAGTTTCCTCGCGCGCTTGCACACCTCGACGATGGCGAGAAACCCACACTGATCATCGGGGATGTTTTACGCGCAGTTATCGAAAGCAATGACTTCAAACTGAATGAAACGAAGTCGCGCCTTAGTGGACGGGGGAACCGTCAGGAGGTTACGGGTCTGATCGTCAACGAAAAGCTTAATGTGCCTCGAACGTTTGTGCGTCAGATCAGGGCTATGATGCACGCGTGGGAAAAGTTTGGCCGTGTTGCCGCAGAAGCTGAGCACTTGACCAAATGGAGGAAGTCCGAAGGGCGTCTTAGCAAGCATGACAGGGATGATTTTGAACACACCCTGCGCGGGAAGCTAGAGTTCCTCAAGTCAGTGCAAGGTGAAATCGAACCAGTTTGTCGGAAGCTACTCCTCCGGTTCAACGAACTGCCTGACAGGCGTACCGGGTCCTTTAGATTGCTCCCTATATCGGCAATCGAACTCTTGAGGGCGAGCACCTATTGCCTCGAAATAACAAAGTATGTTGGCCCAGTTATCGACGGTTCGGCACCCGTTTGCGAGCACTTTACCGGCACGGCGTTCTTCTTGAAAGATGTCGGCTTGGTGACGTGCGAGCACTGTACTGGCGAGGAAATGCAGATTTATCACCCTGATCGTAAACACCTGAAGTATCGTGTTTGCCTTGTGGCGCGTCTCGGTATAGCCGCGCAGAACAGCCAGGTTCTCGATGGCGCGTCGCGTGCGGATGTCGTCGGCTACCTCGTCGACTTTTCTGGCGAGAGGCTTGGTGTCGGACAGACCGAAGATGTAGTCGATGCCGTTGGTCTCGCACCACGCCATTGCCTCCGGCCGGGCATAGTGCCCGTCGCCACGGAACGTAATTCGCGTGTTGTGCCACCGCGTCCGGCAATAGGGGAACGCCTTGAGCCGATCGTCCTGAACGAACGCATGGTTCTTCAAGAGCCCAAAAGACATGTCGAGCACGTCTATTTCATAGAAACGGGCCTGGTCTCGCTAAGGGTTGTCGCGGGCGGGACCATGCTCGAAACGGCAGTCATCGGATATCGAGGTGTTGTCGGTGCTTCATTTTTGTGGGGAGGACATCTGTCGACGCATCAGTCTGTGGTGCTGTTTCCTGGAAATGCGTACAGAATCCCTGTCGACGAATTGCGTCGGGTAATAAAGGAGCGTCCGGAGATCCGGAAGAATCTTTTCGAGTATGTTCAAGCGCTGACGTTTCAGTGCGTTCAAACAGGATTGTGCGGGGTCCGGCACGATCGCGAACAGAGGCTGGCAAGCTGGCTTTGTTTGGCGTGTGATGCTGTTGACGCTCCTGTGCTGCCAGTTACCCATGACTATCTTTCCTCCGTCTTAGGATTGCGCCGCGCTGGGGTCACGGAGACGCTCATTAGATTCGAAGAGCGAGGGCTCATTCGTAAAATGCGCGGAGTTTTGCAGATCGATGAACGCGAGCACCTCGAGCAAAAGGCATGTTGCTGTTACAAGCTTGTCTCGAGCGCCTATGCCTCGTCTCAGTCCGCAATCTCAGTCAAAGAACCAGTGAGCTAGCCCGATCTATTCACGAGAGCACGGTCGTTCTTGACGTCTGACGGGGGCTGGCGGCTGGCGTGGGTGACCGTCCGGCCTTTTCTCACCGGGTTCTACATCAAGCTGTTTTGTAGGCGATGGAGGAGTGGGGCGGGTGAGCGGGCGCAGGCCCGGTCGGTTACGGACCGAGCGGGAGCAGCGCGCCGGGCAAGCAGCGGATCAGGTCGGCTTCGGGACATGCCGCGGCAAACGCAAGGCGAATGCGGCTCGAGGTCTCGACCACACGGGCGGCGAGCTTCAAGAGCCGAAGACGCAGCGTCGCGAACTCGGCAGCGGCCAATTCCCGGACTTTGGGAATGGCGTCGCGCACGGTCAGCATCAGCCAATAAGCGGCCGTATGGAGCAGGAGACGGACCTGGTTGGCGAGCGCCGAACGGCAGCTGGTGCGGTCGGAGGCGAGCTGCGTCTTATGCAGCTTGATCAGATTCTCGGCTTGGCCGCGCGCGCAATACAGGCTGTCGTAGATCCACTCGGCCGAGCCGACATCGAGGCTGGTGACGACGAAACGGATGTCGAGGCCGAGCATCGTCGCCTCAATACGGGCGACGGTGCGCCGTTCGCGATCCCAGGACTTTGCCTTGTGGCGCGTCTCGGTATAGCCACGCAGAACCGGCAGGTTCTCGATGGCGCGTCGGGTGCGGATGTCGTCGGCGACCTCGTCGACTTTTCTGGCGAGAGGCTTGGTGCCGGACCCCGCGGGTCACTTCAAATTCCTCCGGGTGTGGTCAGTCAAATTCCTCCACCCGCGAGGCAGGACAAGGGACTGTTAGTTTGAGTTTGTTTCCCGGGCAAGAGCTTCAGCGGCTTCTTTGAGCCGATAGCTGCGTCCGTCGAACTCAAGCAGATGGCAATGATGCATAAGGCGATCGAGGATCGTCGTGCTCATAGTGTTGTCCCCAAGGTATGCCCCCCAATCCTGCACGACGCGATTGGAGGTGACGATGACGCTGCGGCGCAGTTTGTAACGCTGATGGATCAGGGTCTGCAGCAAAGTGCCGGCGTCGTCGGGGATGGCGCGTGCGAGGAATAGATCGTCCAGCACGAGGAGATCGCAGTCGATGATGGTTCGCAGCCGGACCTCGCGTTGTGCCGGAGAGTTCAGGGCGTAGCGGTGGAAGAAGTCGTCGGTCTCAAGATACTGGACCTTGTGGCTTTGCAGGATCGCCTGATAGGCAATCGCCTTGGCGATGTGCGACTTCCCGGTGCCAGGTTTGCCAACAAGCAGAGCGTTCTCGCCAGCGGCAATGAACGCCAGGGTGTGGAGCTGGAAGCAGGTCTGACGTGGCAGTTTGGGATTGAAGGACCAGTCGAACTCGGCGAGCGTCAGCTTTTCGTCGAGCCCGGATTGCTGGTATCGCCGCTCGATAAGACGGGACTGACGACGGTCCAGTTCATCCTGCAGGATAAGGGAGAAGGTCTCGAGGAAGGGCTGGTTGGCGCCCTGCGCCTGGAGCACGCGCGTCTGCAGCGTGTCGCGGACACCCGACAGGCGCAGCTGTCGTAGGCAACGCTCAATTTCCGGCATGGTCATCATGTGGCTAGGTCTCCAGTTTAAGGTGAGAAGGTGCAGCGGGAGCGCTCGTGGCGCCGGAGTTGGCCGGGGTTGCGCAGGCGACACGAGCGCGGATTGCCGTGGCGTGATCGTCGTGAGCCTCGGCCTGCCGACCATTGTCGTCGGCGTCGCGCCGCACAGCGCGGCTGAAGAGGTCGCCGTATTCCGCGGGGGTACGGATCAGCGGATGATCCTGGGTGAGCGGCGATGCCGGCTGTGGCGTCACTCCAACCTGCTCGATCGCCTGTTCGAACAACCGCTCGACGGTCGCACGCACGTGCTTGTAGCGGTAGATGCGGTTGTCGATGGCGTGCGCGCAGGCCTGCTCGACCAGCCGCGCCGGGTACTTCCGGCCCAGCCCGACAATGCCCCACATCGCGCGCTGTCCGGGGCGCCCTTCGGTGTCGAACACCTGCTGGCACAAGGCCCTGGTCTGCGGTCCGATGCGCTCGGCGCTCGCCAGCAGCACGGCGGTTTGCCGCGACGGGTTGAACGGCCGTTCGCTGGTCGGCAGGACGACAGAACCGGGGTGCGCCATCCGGGAATGAACACGCAGCAGCGCACGGGTGTGGCGATCACGGATCTCGATCGTGGTGGTGTAGATGCGCACGACGACCTGGCTGCCGATCGGCGCGGGCCGCGCGGCGTAATAGCTGTTGTCGACGCGTACGGTGGTGTCGTCGCAGACAGTCCGGACGACTTCGGTGAAGATGCGGAAGGGAGCGACAGGCAGCGGCCGCAGGTGCGGCTTCTCTTCCTGGAACATCGCCTCGACCTGACGGCGCGTGCTGCCGTGGATGCGTTTGGAAGCCCAGTTCTCCTCCCAGTGCCTCAAGAACTCGTTTTGCGCCTCCAGCGTCTCGAAGCGCCGTCCGGCCAGCGCAGTGCCCTGGGTATGTTGAATCGCATTCTCGACGCATCCTTTCCGATTTGGATCGGCCACGCGCGCGGGATCGGCGACCACGGCGTAATGAGCCAGCATCGCGCTGTAAATCGGGTTGAGCTGGGGCTCGTACAAATCCGGCTTGAGGACGCCTTCCTTCAGGTTGTCGAGCACGACATAGCTGGGGACCCCGCCAAAATACCGGAACGCCTCTTCGTGGAGCTGCGCCCAGACTTGTTGGCTGGACTTCCAGACTACCCGCCGGAAGCTGCGCCGCGAGTAGCGTAGCGTCATCACGAACAGGCGGGGACGACGGTACCGCCCGCTCTTCGGATCAACCGTCGGCGCGCCCTCGCCATAGTCGACCTGAGCTTCCTCGCCGGGGAGGAACTCAAGACGATCAAACTGCTCAGGATCAGCGTGCCGCAACCGGCGCACAAACCGCTTGACACTCTGGTAGCTGGACGGAAAGCCAAATTGATCAACCAGGTCCTGGTAAATCGCCTGCGCGTTCCGCTTCAGCCGGACCTGTTCTTCGATCCACGTCCGATGCGCTTCGCAAGCCGAACGGGCCAGGCTGCTGGTGACCGTCGCTTCCGATGTCCCAAAAGCCGGTGGTCGGGGTGGAGGAATTTGGCCGTCCGCGCTCACCGAGCCGGTGGTCACTTCCCCGGGGGAATTTGCCTCCGCACCGGCCCGCAGCGCCTGATAACGCCGGATCGTCTTGCGATCGACACCCGTCAGCCGGTGAATCTCGCGCTGGCTGGTGTTGCGATCAAGTAATGTAAGTACGGTGCTTTGCAGATGTCGCTTCAAGACGTTCAACTCCCCGGCCCCTTGCTGGCTAAAGGGGTCGAACATAAACGTCCTGCCTGACCGGCTACTGCTGTTCAGCGGCGCTGACGGCGATCATCAGGTGGGGGAGTTTCAAGTGACCATACCCGGGGGATTTTGACCGACCCACGGGGGTGCCGGACAGACCGAAGATGTAGTCGATGCCGTTGGTCTCGCACCACGCCATGGCCTCCGGCCGGGCATAGTGCCCGTCGCCACGGAACGTAATTCGCGTGTTGTGCCATCGCGTGCGGATATGCCGTACCAGGCGGCGCAGATGGGCACGCACCTCGACGCCGCCCGGCGTCTTGCCGGGCCGCAGCACGACGGCCACGGGCCGGCTCTTCTCCGTGTCGTAGACGTGGATCGGCAGAAAGCAGCGTTCGTCATAATGAGCGTTGAACAGCGAGAGCTGCTGATGGCCGTGGACGACGTCGCAGGTATCATCGATGTCGAGCGTGACGGATGCCGGCTCGTGGGGGTAGCTATCCATCCATGCGTCGACCAAAATGTAGGTCAGCCGGATCACGTCGCGCAGGCGCGGAGCATTCTCCAGCCGCGACAGCGTCGGCTGGGAACACAGATCGCGGCCCGTGTCCGGCAGCCGTCCGCAGGCCAGCTTGAATGCGGGATCGGACCGCAGATGATCGAGGTCGTCGGCGTCCTCGTAGCCGCAGCAGATCGCGAACATGCGCGCGCGGAACATATCGACAAGGCTGTGCACGACCCGCGTCGGATCGCGCCGATCCGGGAACACCCGGGCCAGATTGTCGGCCAAGCCGAGACGCCGCTCGGCCATCGCCAGAAGCATCACGCCCCCGTTCGAGGTTAGGCGCCCACCATCGAAGGCAGCTGTGACTTTCTTGGCGTGAATGGCTGGAAACGAGAAGGGCGGAATCGTATCGTCGGTCATGGCGGGCGTGGCGTTCGCGGTTGGAGGTGATGGGGTTGGCTTCACAACCGAATCCTACGCCGTATCAGCGCTTTACACCACGCTCGCCAGCCTCTCGGGCGCCTCTTACGAATAAGACAGGCTAGATACGCGTGGTTCGTCGGACGACGGCCACTGGGCGTGTAACGGCTTCACCGCATCCACCGTCCCGGCGACGGGACTTCGGGCACCGGGCTTCAGTTCATCCCGGTTGCGTTCTTGATCTCCTCCACGTCTTCTATGCTGCGATTGAGCCCGCTTCGGCCCATCGGTAAGTCGTGCCATCGACCCAGATCCGATGCAGGATCACTGCGAGCTTGCGTGCCAAGGCGACCTTTGCGCGCTTCGAGCCTCTCCGCTTGGCGACGTCCATCCCCCAGCGTTTGAGTTTTGAGAACCGCGTGATGCGCGATAGCAGAACGTTGGCGGCTTCATACAAGGCCGTCCGCACCGTCTCATCGCCGGCCAGCGTGATTCCGCCCGTGACGTCCTTTTCTCCCGATTGATATTTCTTTGGCGTGAGCCCGAACAGCGCGCCTGCTGCCTTTGACTTTACAATGCGATGAGGATCATCAATCGCCGATTTGTAGGTGATGTGCACCAGGGGACCAACGCCTGGTACTGTCATAAGCTGGCGGCAGACTGCATCATCACGCACAATTGCCAGCACAGCCTTGTGTAGTCTTCCGTATTCTGCCTTCAGGGCCGATCGTGCCGAAAGCATCGCACCAGCAATGCGCTCCAATGTCGCCTGGCCTGCAACCAACTCTCGAATCCGCGCTTCGAAATTCCTTCGCGTCACCGGGCCGACCTTCAGACCGAAGCCGCGCAAAATCCCTCGGATACTTAATTCTACATCGATCAGCCGCCCGAGAAGCTGTTTGCGTGCGATCAGGAGTGCCCGGATCTCTTGCGCATCAACCGACTTTGCGTGTACCTGCCGAAACCATCCCATCCGGATCAACTGGGCGATCCCGCGGGCATCCTTGCGATCCGTCTTGACCGTCATTGCAGATAATGCGGCCTTCACATGCCGCGTTTCCAGCAGAACTGTTTCAAATCCTGCACCTTTCAGGCCTGCGTGCAGCCATTGCGACAGCGGCCCGAGCTATGCGGGATTTTGGGTGACGAGGCGATCAGGCGGCGTGGTTTTCCGGCACTTGGATGACCTCGATGCCGTTTTCGAATCTGACACCTGCGCTGACCTTCGTCAACTGATTTGTGCCTTTCAGCCGCCGCCAGGTCTTTGATGCGGCGCAGAGCAGCTTGAACACCATCAACTTGGCAGTCGTTGACGATAACGAACCTTTCGTGCGCACCGTTCTGTGCCGGACCCTCGCGAACACGCTTTCGATGGGATTCGTCGTCCGCAAGTGGTCCCAATGCTCGGCGGGGAATTCGTAGAACGCAAGCATTGCGTCGCGATCTTTCGTCAGGCACTCGACCGTCGTAATTCGCTCCGTATTTCTCGGCAAAGACATCGATCGCCACTTCGGCCGAAGCTCGGTTGGACGCCAAATAGACCTCGCGCAGATCCTTCTTCATGCTGGCCTGTACCGACACTGCGACTTTGTTCAAGATATTCGCGGTTTTGTGACCCAGCACCGCTGATGTCGCGTGGCGGGAAAGACCTCGTCGAGCGCCTTCCAGAAGCCGAGCGCGCCGTCACCGACGGCGATTTCCGGGGCGATCTTCAGCCCACGGGTTTTCGCCTCGACGAGCAGTTCGTGCCAGCTCTGCGTGCTCTCGCGCACGCCGACCTGGAAGCCGATGGGTTCCTTCTTGCCTTCCGGCGTCGCGCCGATCAGCACCAGCATGCATTCGCTGTGGTCTTCCATGCGAGCCTGCAGGAAGACGCCGTCCGCCCACACGTATACGTACCGGCGCGCCGACAGATCGCGCTTCTGCCAACGCTCGTACTCGAGCTGCCACTCCGTCGTCAGTCTGGAAACCACCGCCGGAGAAAGATTCGGCGCATCCTTGCCCAAGAGCGCCGCCAGCGCCTCCTGGAAGTCGCCCGTCGAGATGCCTCGCAGGTACAGAACCGGCAAAAGTGCATCCAAGCTCTTCGTGCGCCGTGCCCACAACGGCAGGATCGCCGAGGTGAAGCGGATCCGCTCGCCATCGCTGGTCACCGCGCGATCGCGAATCTTTACCCGGGCGACTTCGACGGCGCCGATCCCCGTCTGGATCGTCCGCACTGGACCATGGCCGTGCCGCACGAGGCGGTCGCGGCCATCGGGAAGCTTCAAGCCCTTCATCGCGGCGAGAAACGCCTCGGCTTCCATCTCGACAGCCTGCGCAAGCAGCTGCCGAGCACCAGATCGCAAAATATTCGTCAGTGGATCGTCGATCTCATCGGGCTGACGCAGTGGGACAATGTTGCTATGCTCGTTCATGGCGTATCGCTCTCCTTGAGGTTCTGGCAGGCTCGACACCCGCCTCGATACGCCGCCTATCTCATTCCGTCATCACCCAGTTTCCCGCATAGCTCGGCGATTTGCACCGCGACCTCGACCTTCGCCTTGTCTTTTGGGCGCCGCGGCCGTGCGGCGAGAATGGCCGTGCCGTAATGGCTCGCCATCTCGGCATAAGTGCGATTGAGGCCGGGATCGTAGCGGTCGGGGTTGCTGACGGCGGCTTTGAGGTTGTCGCAGACCACGAACGTCGGCGTTCCGCTCAAAAACGTGAACAGGTTGACGTGGGCCCGGATCCAGTCGGCCAAGCTCTCGCTGGGGCAGGCCTCGGCGTAGGTGTAGTTCGAAGCGCCCATCGCCGCGACGAACAGCTTCATCGGCTGCACTTCCCCGGTCAGGGGATCGACGATGTCGATGGTGTCGCCGGCGAAATCCACGAACACCTTCTCGCCGCCCAGATGAATCTGCCGCATCGAAGGTCGGACCCGCCCCTTCCAGGCCTCGTAGGTAGTGCAGAACCACGTGTACCCGAAACCGTCGGGATTAACGGCGCGATACTCCTCACAGAGCAGGCGACGGGTTACGTTGCGCCGGCGGAGCTCCTTATCGATGTAGCTCCAGTCGGGCACCGGCCGCTGCGGGCTCTGAGACGCTGGTCGTGGGGCCGGGAAAAGCAAAAGCTCCAGGTCTTCATCGGTCTTTCCCTCCGGAAGCGGCCAGCTCAACCCAGCAGACGGAGCTATGCGGGAAACTGGGTGATGACGGAATGAGATAGGCGGCGTATCGAGGCGGGTGTCGAGCCTGCCAGAACCTCAAGGAGAGCGATACGCCATGAACGAGCATAGCAACATTGTCCCACTGCGTCAGCCCGATGAGATCGACGATCCACTGACGAATATTTTGCGATCTGGTGCTCGGCAGCTGCTTGCGCAGGCTGTCGAGATGGAAGCCGAGGCGTTTCTCGCCGCGATGAAGGGCTTGAAGCTTCCCGATGGCCGCGACCGCCTCGTGCGGCACGGCCATGGTCCAGTGCGGACGATCCAGACGGGGATCGGCGCCGTCGAAGTCGCCCGGGTAAAGATTCGCGATCGCGCGGTGACCAGCGATGGCGAGCGGATCCGCTTCACCTCGGCGATCCTGCCGTTGTGGGCACGGCGCACGAAGAGCTTGGATGCACTTTTGCCGGTTCTGTACCTGCGAGGCATCTCGACGGGCGACTTCCAGGAGGCGCTGGCGGCGCTCTTGGGCAAGGATGCGCCGAATCTTTCTCCGGCGGTGGTTTCCAGACTGACGACGGAGTGGCAGCTCGAGTACGAGCGTTGGCAGAAGCGCGATCTGTCGGCGCGCCGGTACGTATACGTGTGGGCGGACGGCGTCTTCCTGCAGGCTCGCATGGAAGACCACAGCGAATGCATGCTGGTGCTGATCGGCGCGACGCCGGAAGGCAAGAAGGAACCCATCGGCTTCCAGGTCGGCGTGCGCGAGAGCACGCAGAGCTGGCACGAACTGCTCGTCGAGGCGAAAACCCGTGGGCTGAAGATCGCCCCGGAAATCGCCGTCGGTGACGGCGCGCTCGGCTTCTGGAAGGCGCTCGACGAGGTCTTTCCCGCCACGCGACATCAGCGGTGCTGGGTCACAAAACCGCGAATATCTTGAACAAAGTCGCAGTGTCGGTACAGGCCAGCATGAAGAAGGATCTGCGCGAGGTCTATTTGGCGTCCAACCGAGCTTCGGCCGAAGTGGCGATCGATGTCTTTGCCGAGAAATACGGAGCGAATTACGACGGTCGAGTGCCTGACGAAAGATCGCGACGCAATGCTTGCGTTCTACGAATTCCCCGCCGAGCATTGGGACCACTTGCGGACGACGAATCCCATCGAAAGCGTGTTCGCGAGGGTCCGGCACAGAACGGTGCGCACGAAAGGTTCGTTATCGTCAACGACTGCCAAGTTGATGGTGTTCAAGCTGCTCTGCGCCGCATCAAAGACCTGGCGGCGGCTGAAAGGCACAAATCAGTTGACGAAGGTCAGCGCAGGTGTCAGATTCGAAAACGGCATCGAGGTCATCCAAGTGCCGGAAAACCACGCCGCCTGATCGCCTCGTCACCCAAAATCCCGCATAGCTCAGACGAACTTAGGTTACGTTCTGAACAGGAGACATCAATGCTGTCTCCTCGGTCCTCCGTAAGCGACGTTCGCGTCCCATTCGCAAAGGTTTGGCGTGGGGATTGCAGTCTGTTGATCAACGTGTTTGCAAATCGTTGGCGGGGGGTATGGAGGCGGCAACGACGGAGAATTACGAGGTGCGGCCGAACGACCAGGGCAGGAGCTCGTCGATCCGGGACTGCGGGTGACCGGTTGCGATCGCTTTGAGCGTCGCTTTCATCCAGACGTAGGGCTCCACGCTGTTGATTTTGCAGGTGGCGATGAGCGAAGCTATGCGCGCCCATGAACGACCACCTTCGTCGTGACCAGCAAATAAACTATTTTTACGCGTCAGAGTCAGCGGCCTGATTTGATTTTCGACGGGATTGGTGTCCATCTCAACGCAACCATCGTCGAGAAACAAGGTGAGGCCATCCCAATGGTTCAGGAGATAGGCGATCGCCTTGCCCATCTCGCTGCCCGGCGACAGGCGAGCGGCTTGCTCGCGCAGAAACCTCTCGAGTTCAGCGACGAGCGGCCGTGATCGCTCGTTACGGGTCGTTTGCCGAGCCGGGGCGTCGGCGCCACGGATCTCCTTCTCGATCGCATAGAGTGCGGCGATGCGCGCGAGAACGGCTTCGGCGATGGGTGAGCCGGCTTTCGGAGTCGCTGCGATGATCTTGCGCCTTGAGTGGGACCAACATGCGGCCAGCCGCAGCGGCACGCCGCCTTTGCGCTTGGGCCGTGCGAGCCGATGATAGCCCTGGTATCCGTCGACCTGAAGGATGCCGTCGAAGCCCTCGAGGATGCGCTCAGCATGGTCACCACCGCGTCCTGGCGCGTAGTGGTAGACCACGATTGGTGGATCAGCGCCGCCGTGGCCGCGATCGTCGCGCAGGACAGCCCACAGATAGCCGGTCTTCGTTCGGCCCCGGCCCGGATCGAGCACAGGCGCCCTGGTCTCGTCTATGAACAAGCGGCCCGATTGCTTCATCACGACGCTCATGCGCTCGACCAGCGGCGCGAGGTGGAAGGCGACCGTTCCCATCCAGTCTGCCAGAACGGCGCGATCGATGAAGATGCCATGCCGAGCCAGAACCTGCGACTGACGATAGAGTGGCATGTGCTCGCTGAACTTGGCGACCGCCACCTGCGCCAGCAGCGCCTCGGTGGGGATGCCACCCTCCACGAGATGGGCGGGCGCCGGCGCCTGAGCAACACCGGTGCAGCCCTTTGCGCAGGCGTAGCGCGGTCGCACCGTCTCGATCACACGATACTGGGCGGCCATGACATCGAGACGGCGGGAGCGATCCTCGCCGATCTGGACCATCCGGCCGCAGCCGCAGGGACACTCGAGGTTCTCGGGTTCGATCACCTGCTCGATGCGCGGCAGGTGCGCGGGAAAGGCACGGGCAGCGCGCCTGGTCCGGCGGCTGGACGGCGCCGTGCCGGCGCGGCGCGCACGATCGTCCTGGCGTTCCTGGACTTCGGCGATGGCAATCTCGATGTCCTCGAGAACCAGTTGCATCTGATCGGGATTGAACTTTTCCGAGCGTTTACCGAAACGTGCGCGCTCGTACTCCTTCACGAGCAGTTCGAGGCGTTCGACGCTCTCTTTGGACGCAGCCAGTTCACTCTCGACATGAAGGCGCGCCGAGCATTCATCGTCTGCGCGACGACGCTCGGCTTCAATCATCGCTTCCTGCGCGCGGAAGAGCGCGCGCAAATCGGCGGGCAGCGCTGCAAGACGGGCGGGATCAATGGGGGACGGCGGCACATCCGCAAGCTATCATCCCAAAGCCCCGCGCGAAACAGGTTGTCGGGTCTGAGTCAGTTCGCCGCAGCTGGCGTCGTCGCGACAATCCGTTCGCCCACTCGCTTCCTCGAGGGGATTGAGGAATGTCCCTGATAGTGAGTCTGACGAATCATTTCCGGAGGTGGTCGAGGTTCGGGACCCCCACCATCCTTTGTGGGGGCGCTCATATCGAGTGATTAGGAAGATCGGTCAGCGAGGCCGAGGCATTCCCGCTTCGTATGAAGTTGAGTATCGCGCAGGAAGCAGTCTTCTGATTCAAGCAACCGCAATCGAATATTATGAGCAAGAGGCAAATCAGATTAAGCTGAGTATGGAGGCTCTACTCGAGCTTTTATCGACAGCGGATTGTCCCGACGCACATGAGCATGGATCCAGCCGATCTTTGGTCGACGCTGACGCCCGCGCTCCGACGCCAGATCGTCGAAGACGTCGCCGCAATTTTGGCGGAGATCCCTCATGAAGTCCGAGCTGGTCACACCAAGCCACTTGGCGCGCAAAGCCGTAGTCTACATCCGGCAGTCGACGCCCCATCAGGTCGTAAGCAATCAGGAGAGCCTGCGCCTTCAATACGCGCTTCGCCAGCGCGCCCGCGAACTCGGATGGCGTGAGGCGGCCATCGACGTGATTGATGCCGATCTCGGGTTGAGCGGCGCGTCTATAGCACAGCGTAACGGCTTCAAGGAACTCGTTGGCCGTGTTGGCCTGAGTGAAGTGGGACTCATCCTGTCGATCGACGTGACCCGCTTGGCGCGTAATTGTACCGACTGGTATCCGCTCCTGGATATCTGTGGTCTACGTGGCTGCCTGATCGCCGACCGCGATGGTGTCTATGATCCGGGCACTCCCAACGGACGGTTGCTTCTCGGGCTGAAGGGTTCGATCTCCGAGCTTGAGCTACATACGATCCGCAGCCGGCTGACCGCCGGCCTGCTGGCCAAAGCCGAACGCGGCGAACTTGCGGTTATGCTGCCAATCGGGCTGATGCGGGACCCGAGCGGTGTGGTCGTTAAGGATCCCGACATGGCCGTGCAAGGGCGGCTCGGTCTCGTCTTCCAGTTATTCCTGCAGCTGCGCAGCGTTGCCAAGGTCATGCGAGCGTTGAACGAGCGTGACCTGGAACTGCCGCGTCGTGATCGATATGGCGATTTGTGCTGGACGCGCGCGACGCTGGCTGCCGTCGCGGCGATCTTGAAGAACCCCGCATACGCGGGCGCCTTTGTCTATGGACGAACCCGCTTCCGGCCGCCGAAGCGGGAGGGGGCCCTGCCACAAAAGGCTCCGCGGCCGATGGAGGAGTGGCGGATCGTCGTTAAAGATCGATATCCAGCCTATATCGACTGGCCAATTTATGAAAAAATCCGATCCGTCATCAGAGATAACCGAGCCGAATACATGCGCATCAAAACCCGCGGCGCGCCTCGCAATGGCGAGCTCCTGCTCCACGGCATTGCCTGGTGCGCACGATGTGGCCATAAGATGTACGTCCGCTACAAGGGCGGCGGCGAATATGTATGCAATCACCTGCGTACCCAGGAAGGTCAGCCAACCTGCCAACACATCCGCGCCGCCCATATCGATGCAGCCGTTGGCGACGCATTCCTAACCGCACTAGCGCCGGCCGAACTCGATGCCTTGTCGCGCTCCCGCCGGGTGCAGCAGCAGACGAACAATGCGCTACGCTCCAGTGCAGAACGAGAGCTCGAGCGCAAGCGATACACGGCGGCGCTCGCCGAACGGCAGTTCAACCGAGCTGATCCAGATAATCGGTTGGTCGCCTCGGAACTCGAGCGTCGATGGGAAGCGGCGCTAAACGACGTGCGCGCCGCCGAAGAGGCGCTTGCCCGACAGACGCCGCCCAAAGCCATCACACAAGTGGCCATAAGCAAGGAGCTCAACGACAAGGTCATCAGCCTCACCGGCCGCCTCCCGCAGATATGGGGTGACGAGACTATCTCGGATGCGCATCGCAAGGCGTTGTTGCGATGTCTCATCGAAAAGGTCGTTCTCGACCGCGGTGAGCGCGACTTGGCCCTGGCTAGGATCGTCTGGCGGGGAGGCGCCGTGACGGAGCTCGAAGTGAAGATGAGCGTCAACTCCGTCACCAGATTGACGCGAGGCACAGAGATGCGGGAACGCCTTCTGACGCTCGCTCGCGACGGCGTCCCAGACGACAAGATCGCCACAATCCTTACTCGGGAAGGTCACCGCTCTCCCCGTTGCGCCGATAAGGTGCTGCCTATCACCGTTGGGCGGCTCCGTCGTGCCGCCGCCATCAAGGTAACTGCCCAGCGCAGCCGATGGGAGCATGACGACTCATACCTCAGCCCGCCCGAACTGGCCCGAAGGCTCGAGATTCCAGTAAACTGGCTCTATGTTCAGATCCGAACCAAGCGTTTGCTAATTGATCGCCAGCCCAGCGGCGCCTATCTCTTCCCGAATACACCATCGTTCTTCACGCCATCGGAGACCTTCGAAACCACGTCATCGCGCAACTTGATCTAAGAATCTGTCAGCCTAACAAGGAGGGGCATCAACATGGGTGATCGAACAGCGCTTCGAACTGCACGCGCGTCAGATGCATGACGCCGTCGCTGATCTGCGGCCACTCGAAACGACCATCGCGGCCAAGGCGCTTGTAGACCAAAACGAGGCCCGTGCCGTCCCATAGCAAAATCTTCAGCCGGTCGGCGCGCTTCGAACGAAAAACCACGATCAGGCCCGAATGCGGAGTAAGCGGAGCTTTTCTCCCATTTGATTGACTGGTTTCGCTTCGGCTTTCGCTCTGCGATCCTTGGCTTGTCAGAGAGCCGAGAGGAGACTGAAGGCGATGGAACAATCGGGGGAGGAAGCCGAAGCTGATGGCTTTGTGGGGAAGCTTACGCGCCGGACGCGTTCTGGAGGCCGGTTATGGTCTGCGGAGATCAAGGGGCGCGCTGTTTTCGAGAGCATGAAGCCCGACGCCCGGGTATGTGATGTCGCACGGCGTTATGGTGTGAAGGCCCAGCAGTTGACGACGTGGCGCAGATTGGCGCGTGCTGGCCGGCTCGCATTGGTCACGGACGACGCGGCGGATTTCGTGTCGATCGAGCTGAGCGATCCAGTGGCGTCAGGCAAGAGCGAGGGGCCCGTCGAGATTACGATTGGCAAGGTTTCGGTCCGCCTGGATGCGGACGTGTCGGCGGTGCGGATCGCGGAGATCGTGACTGCGATCGAGCGCGGCGCATGATCATTCCGGCGCAGGGACTGCGGATTGTGCTTGCTGTGCGTCCTGTTGACTTCCGGTGCGGGCACGACGCGCTGGCCGGTCTTGTGCAAAACACGCTTGGGCTCGATCCGCATTCGGGCCTGATCGTGGTTTTTCGTTCGAAGCGCGCCGACCGGCTGAAGATTTTGCTATGGGACGGCACGGGCCTCGTTTTGGTCTACAAGCGCCTTGGCCGCGATGGTCGTTTCGAGTGGCCGCAGATCAGCGACGGCGTCATGCATCTGACGCGCGTTGAGTGGGCGAACGGATTGTCGCGACGCCAGCTGCGGCGAACTGACTCAGACCCGCCAACCTGTTTCGCGCGGGGCTTTGGGATGATAGCTTGCGGATGTGCCGCCGTCCCCCATTGATCCCGCCCGTCTTGCAGCGCTGCCCGCCGATTTGCGCGCGCTCTTCCGCGCGCAGGAAGCGATGATTGAAGCCGAGCGTCGTCGCGCAGACGATGAATGCTCGGCGCGCCTTCATGTCGAGAGTGAACTGGCTGCGTCCAAAGAGAGCGTCGAACGCCTCGAACTGCTCGTGAAGGAGTACGAGCGCGCACGTTTCGGTAAACGCTCGGAAAAGTTCAATCCCGATCAGATGCAACTGGTTCTCGAGGACATCGAGATTGCCATCGCCGAAGTCCAGGAACGCCAGGACGATCGTGCGCGCCGCGCCGGCACGGCGCCGTCCAGCCGCCGGACCAGGCGCGCTGCCCGTGCCTTTCCCGCGCACCTGCCGCGCATCGAGCAGGTGATCGAACCCGAGAACCTCGAGTGTCCCTGCGGCTGCGGCCGGATGGTCCAGATCGGCGAGGATCGCTCCCGCCGTCTCGATGTCATGGCCGCCCAGTATCGTGTGATCGAGACGGTGCGACCGCGCTACGCCTGCGCAAAGGGCTGCACCGGTGTTGCTCAGGCGCCGGCGCCCGCCCATCTCGTGGAGGGTGGCATCCCCACCGAGGCGCTGCTGGCGCAGGTGGCGGTCGCCAAGTTCAGCGAGCACATGCCACTCTATCGTCAGTCGCAGGTTCTGGCTCGGCATGGCATCTTCATCGATCGCGCCGTTCTGGCAGACTGGATGGGAACGGTCGCCTTCCACCTCGCGCCGCTGGTCGAGCGCATGAGCGTCGTGATGAAGCAATCGGGCCGCTTGTTCATAGACGAGACCAGGGCGCCTGTGCTCGATCCGGGCCGGGGCCGAACGAAGACCGGCTATCTGTGGGCTGTCCTGCGCGACGATCGCGGCCACGGCGGCGCTGATCCACCAATCGTGGTCTACCACTACGCGCCAGGACGCGGTGGTGACCATGCTGAGCGCATCCTCGAGGGCTTCGACGGCATCCTTCAGGTCGACGGATACCAGGGCTATCATCGGCTCGCACGGCCCAAGCGCAAAGGCGGCGTGCCGCTGCGGCTGGCCGCATGTTGGTCCCACTCAAGGCGCAAGATCATCGCAGCGACTCCGAAAGCCGGCTCACCCATCGCCGAAGCCGTTCTCGCGCGCATCGCCGCACTCTATGCGATCGAGAAGGAGATCCGTGGCGCCGACGCCCCGGCTCGGCAAACGACCCGTAACGAGCGATCACGGCCGCTCGTCGCTGAACTCGAGAGGTTTCTGCGCGAGCAAGCCGCTCGCCTGTCGCCGGGCAGCGAGATGGGCAAGGCGATCGCCTATCTCCTGAACCATTGGGATGGCCTCACCTTGTTTCTCGACGATGGTTGCGTTGAGATGGACACCAATCCCGTCGAAAATCAAATCAGGCCGCTGACTCTGACGCGTAAAAATAGTTTATTTGCTGGTCACGACGAAGGTGGTCGTTCATGGGCGCGCATAGCTTCGCTCATCGCCACCTGCAAAATCAACAGCGTGGAGCCCTACGTCTGGATGAAAGCGACGCTCAAAGCGATCGCAACCGGTCACCCGCAGTCCCGGATCGACGAGCTCCTGCCCTGGTCGTTCGGCCGCACCTCGTAATTCTCCGTCGTTGCCGCCTCCATACCCCCCGCCAACGATTTGCAAACACGTTGATCAACAGACTGCAATCCCCACGCCAAACCTTTGCGAATGGGACGCGAACGTCGCTTACAATGCGGATCGAGCCCAAGCGTGTTTTGCACAAGACCGGCCAGCGCGTCGTGCCCGCACCGGAAGTCAACAGGACGCACAGCAAGCACAATCCGCAGTCCCTGCGCCGGAATGATCATGCGCCGCGCTCGATCGCAGTCACGATCTCCGCGATCCGCACCGCCGACACGTCCGCATCCAGGCGGACCGAAACCTTGCCAATCGTAATCTCGACGGGCCCCTCGCTCTTGCCTGACGCCACTGGATCGCTCAGCTCGATCGACACGAAATCCGCCGCGTCGTCCGTGACCAATGCGAGCCGGCCAGCACGCGCCAATCTGCGCCACGTCGTCAACTGCTGGGCCTTCACACCATAACGCCGTGCGACATCACATACCCGGGCGTCGGGCTTCATGCTCTCGAAAACAGCGCGCCCCTTGATCTCCGCAGACCATAACCGGCCTCCAGAACGCGTCCGGCGCGTAAGCTTCCCCACAAAGCCATCAGCTTCGGCTTCCTCCCCCGATTGTTCCATCGCCTTCAGTCTCCTCTCGGCTCTCTGACAAGCCAAGGATCGCAGAGCGAAAGCCGAAGCGAAACCAGTCAATCAAATGGGAGAAAAGCTCCGCTTACGGTCCTCCTTAGCTTAGCAGTTGCTGACTGATTTGTTTGCCTTAAGAAATTGGGGGCTACAGTACAAACCAGTTGCTGCCGATGCTCGCTGCGGCGAGGACACCTGTGTGATAGCCCGGCCGTGGTGGGGACGTGTTGCGCCGAGCACGTTTGACGGGTTGGACCAGAGGTCTGCCACACATGATGTGGGAGCTTGACGATAGCCGGCGCGCTGGGAATCGATAACGAAGCGGCGGCCCTATAGACAAGTCCAACCCGCACGCGTCAGCGGACGTAACAATTCCTTGGGCTGGGCATCGTTCAAAGCGCTTTCACCGGAAAAGCGGTGACCAAGACATGAGGGGCGTCCTGGCGAAGCTCCATTTCGTCGTCACCGCGGCTGGGCTGAGCACAACCAATCTCGTGCTTGCCGAGCGCTCTCGGGAACCGCTCTGCAATGGAGCATATAACTTCGCTCCAGGTGGAGTTAAATGCTAGGGGCGCTGATCGCTCTGGGCCGGCATTACTTTGATCACGACCTGGAATGAATCGAGCCGGCGTACCCTCCGTCTCTCGCAAGGTCAAAGGTTGTTTTGCAGCCGACAGTAGCCGGTAAAGCTTTGGCGGGCAAGAATTAGCTCCTAATAACGTTAGGGCAGGTCGCGGTTCCGGCCGCAAAGAGGTTGCCCGGTGCGTGATCGTCGTTAGATCGGACAAGAACGCGCAGTTGATCGAATCAGATGCGGCCTCGGTCGCCATATGCCTACAGTGCGCTGTCGAGACACTTGAGTAACTCTTGTACGCCGAATGGTTTGGCGAGGAAGCCGATCGCTCCGGCGTCCAAGGCTGACGCGCGTACGCGCTCGTTGGGGAAAGCTGTAATGAAAATGAAGGGTGCTTGGTAACCACGCGTCCGCATCTCTGCCAGCAGCTCCAGCCCGCTCATCGCTGCCATCTGCACATCAGTTATGACGCAGGATATCTCGTTCAACCGCGGCGACCGCAGGAGCGCCTCGGCCGAGGCAAATATCTGCACGACGTAGCCACGCGATTTCAAAAGGTTTTCTGTCGCCGCACGGACCGAGGGGTCGTCGTCAACGACGGAAATCAAAGGCGTGGACAAGATGAGCCCTCCCGACGCAGTGCAGCGGCTGCCAAACCGTCAGCCACTTTCGCGAAAGTGGGCTTAAGTGATGGAATTGTAAAATCATACTTGGGTTTGCTCAGTGTGATTGGCGCTAATTCCGAGCGTCTCGCTCATTCTGATCAAGTCAGCCAGCGAGCGGGCACGCATCTTTTTCATTACGTGTCCCCGGTAGATCTTGACGGTGATCTCGGCGAGCCCAAGTTCGGCGGCTACCTGCTTGTTCATCAGCCCCGTCGCGACCAGTTTCATCACTGCCTGTTCTCGCGGGCTTAGGGTCTCAAATAGAGATTTCAGGTTCGCCACGGTTCGCTGAGCTTCTCGTCTTTTGCGATCGCGTTCGGTCGCCGCAACGACGGCATCAAGCAGTTCCTGATCGCGGAAGGGCTTGCTGAGAAAATCGACCGCGCCTCCCTTCATGGCCCTGACGGTCATGGGAATGTCGCCATGGCCGGTAATGAAGATGATTGGGATGTGTATGTTCAACCTGGCGAGCTCGGTCTGGTAGTCAAGGCCGCTCAGGCCCGGCAGCCGGACATCAAGAACTAGACAGCTTGTGACGTCCGGCATTGTGCTCTGCAGCATTTCACGGGCCGATCCGAACGCCACGACCTCCAAGCCTACCGATCGAAAAAGGTTCGTAAGCGAGCGACGCATAGAGATGTCATCCTCGACGACAAAGACGATTGCCTTCGTCGAAGCCTCGGTATGTCCGCCTTGGCCTCTCCAGTCAAATCGTCCTGTCACGAGATGGCCTCCTTATGCAGCGGAAGGGCAAACTGGAACGTCGCGCCCGGTCCATTTTTCTGAACCACTGAAATTCGTCCTCCGTGAGCTTCCACGATCGACCGGCAGATCGAAAGGCCCATTCCTAGGCCGCTCGATTTGGTGGTGAAGAAGGGGTCCAAGACGCGGTCCGCGTCATTCTCGGCGATCCCGACGCCGCAATCGGTCACGGAAAGCTGCACGTACCCCAGATCGTCCGTAGATGATTGAATCAGAAGTTCACGCGGCCGGTCTGTAACTGCGTCCATGGCCTCGATTCCGTTCATCACCAGATTGATGATCACTTGTTGTAGCTGAATTCGATCACCGAGGACCCTAGGCAGCGCAGACGCCAACTCGCTTCGCAACGTCACTTGGTGGCTCACCAGCTCTCGTGTTACCAGCGCGCTGACGTCCCTAACCACCTGATTAATGTCGAGCGGCACCATCTCGATCTCGCCTTTTTTCGCGAGTGCGCGAATACTACGGATCACCTCGCTTGCCCGGATTGCATCTTCTATGATCCATTCGACTGAAGAGCGCGCGGCTGCAAGATTGGGAACATCGCGAGCCATCCAGCCGAGGCACGCATCGGCGTTGCTGAGGATAGCGGCGAGTGGTTGGGTTATCTCGTGGGCGATAGAAGTTGTCATTTCTCCCAAGGTCGTTACACGCGTCACATGTGCAAGCTCCGCCTGTGCCTTTCGCAGCTCTTGTTCGGCCTGATCAGCGCGAATGGTAGCGGTGATGTCAGTGCTGACGCCGCGATAGCCCAAAAAATTTCCGTTTCCGTCGAAGAAGGGCTTGCCACTAGTGCGGACGTAGATCGGAGATCCCATCCTATTTACGGTACGGTAGATGAGATCCCGGAACGGCAGGTGTGCCTGCAACGTCGCCCGATGCTGACGCCACTTCTCCGGTTCTTCTTCCATGTCGCACGCGATGTCCCAGCGAAGCAGGCCCGTTAACCCTGTCGCCAAAATTCCCGCAGCGCTGGTGTGCTCGGACAAGTGAGTGACCCGATGATCTGGCCCGGTTTCCCAGAGCCAGTCGGAAGCAGTCTCGGCATAGTCGCGAAAGCGCTGTTCGCTCTCGCGCAGCGCTACAAGCGTGTTTTCCAAGCGTTCCCTAGCTGCGTGTTGCTCGGTAACATCCATATGTGTTCCGATCAGCTCGCTGACATTACCATCGCTGCCGACGACAACGTGTGCAACGGAGTGTATGCGCCTTATCCCGCCATCTGGCAGAATAACACGGAAATCATATTCGAACCGTTCGTGCTCCTGGTCAATCGCCTGACGCTGCACCTCCTGCAACCCTGGCAAGTCTTCCGGATGGATGCGCGATCGAATAGTCTCTAGCGAAACCGGCTCTTGTGGGTTAAAGCCAAACAGGCGGTCGACCTCAGCGGAGCGATAAACGAAATCTCGTGTGTGGACGTCCCAGGACCAGCTGCCTGTGTGAGTGAGATGCTGGGCCTCGGCCAGATAGGCCTCGCTTCGGCGCAACTGCTGTTCTGCTCGCCTAGCTGCCGTAATATCGGTGGCTGCCCCAACAAACTCAATTTCACCAGAGGCGGTTCGCGTGACTCGTGCCTGCGCATGGATGTGCTTCACGGAGCCGTCAGGTAGCAGCAGCCGGTACTCGTGCTCGAAATCCCTCAGGTCTCGCATCGCTTCATCGATAATCTCTTTGACAGAAGCCCTATCATCTGGGTGCGTGCGCTCAATGACGAGTTGTGGCGCCGGTGTCGTCTGAAGATCGATTTGGAAAATCCGAAATGTCTCCTTAGACCAGAAGGCCTCGCCGGTAGAGGCGTTCCAGCTGAAGCTGCCTGTATGACTCAACTCCTGCGCGTGAGCCAAATGCGCTTCGCTCCGCTGCAGCGCAAGCTCGGTCTGCTTGCGCTCCGTAATATCTTCGCACGCCATGAGGATGACGGGGCGGTCGCCGGCCCAAAGCATGGCCTTGGCGTTTTCACGCACCCACAATACAGAACCGTCCTTCCTGACTTTCCGGACGTCCCAAGTGCGCGATTGTCCAACATCCTCAAGACACGTCTGAATGCATTTGCGGACGAATGCGCGATCCTCCTCCAGAAATACGTCGAGCACGGATTGGCCCAATAGTTCTGCACAAGCAAATCCCAGTTGTGTCGCGCCCAACGTATTGACGTTGAGGACAATGCCGGCCTCATCGACCATGAAGTACATGGCTGGATTGTGCTCGAAAATTGCGTGCCACCGTTTTTCACGATCCTCCAAATCCGAGGCACTCCGCTGAAGCTTGGCCGCAGCCACACGTGCAGCCTCTCTTTCCTGGCGGAGTTTTCCAATCAGGTACGTTCCGACAACAGAGACAATAAAAAATGCAACAACCACAGGAACATCGCGGGGATCATCGATTCGTAAACTAAACGCCGGCGGCGCAAAGTAGTATGCGAGAGCAGCGATTGCGACGATGCAAAGCGCTGATGAAGCGATGAAGCTGCCCATCAACGAAAATAGTAAGACTACTAACAAATAGGCGAACGCCGCGGCGGCGAAATGCGCCTGAAAGTAAACGCAAGCCAGTGTAACCGCGGCTAGCGCTATGCTGCCCAAGGTCAACTGAGGGGCTGAACGTTTGAAACTGCTGATCCTATACATTTTGAGACCGTCCGGCCTGTTATCCGGCGGGAGAGCTATAGCATTTTAGGCAAAAATGAGGCAATCTTGAACACTTGGGTCCGCATGCTAGCGTGTGCAAGATCGATCATCGGCTGCCGAACTCAGCACGCGCGGGGAAAAAACGCATTATAAACATACGTATATTTGTCCTAAACCTTTAGTAGGTGTCGCTGACGCGACTTTAGTCGAAGCTGAAACGTCCGCTTTTGCGCATCGCTCGAGCCTACGGCCAATGCGCCCCATTAGGCCCGCGGAATGAGGACAGTGGTTTCAGTTCAGCCGATAGGTTCGAAGGCGCGCCTCCGGACCGGCAAGGATCAGAAAAAAGCTGCCGAATCACTCGTCTCCCCGACACAGCCGCTCCCGCGAAGAAAGCGCAAGTTCGCCTGCCGACACAGAAGCCGGAGTCGCGCGAGTCCTACGCGCGATGATGATTCGTTCCAATCTTATCGCGCTTTAGCTGCGAAAAACTGGTTCCGCTGGAAGCGAGCGGCGTCGCAGAACGCAGGGCAGCCTCGTATGACTCGCCACGGCTTTGTCGAGTGCCATTCACGCTGATCATACCCACCATGCTCTGCTAACGCAGCGCGCATCGTAACGAGAACGACAAGCTGCGTCCGCAGGATCCCTACGTCGTCCTTAACCGCGTGAGGCAAGTGGAGCGACGTGCATATGGATCTTCGTAGGCGGACCAATACCTAGGGTCTGTACCTAAATAGCGCCACGTGATTCTCTTGCCTACGTGTTGATTCGGGGGCGAGAGAATGCGCGCTGGTTTGTTTTGGCTGAACGACAGGCAATGGGCGCGTATCGAACCGCATCTGCCGAGGGGACTGACGGGGCCGGATCGGGACGACGACCGACGCATCGTCAGCGGCATCATTCACATGCTGCAATCGGGTGCACGATGGCGTGATTGTCCACGTGAATACGGCCCTTACACGACGATCTACAATCGCTTCAATCGCTGGGCCAAGCGAGGACGATGGTGCGCAATCTTCGAAGCGCTGGCCAAGCCTGGCGAAGACGGCGTCGTACTGTCGCTCGACTCGACCTCGATTAAAGCTCACCGGTGTGCCTCCGGCGGAAAAGGGGGGAGCACAATCAAGCAATCGGCCGCTCGCGCGGAGGCCGCACGACAAAAATCCATGCGCTGAGCGATCCGCTCTGCCGGCCGGTCGTCCTGCATCTGACTCCAGGCCAGGATGCCGATATCGCTGCGGCTCCCGATGTCCTGGCGCTCGCGCCACCCATGAGCGTGCTCCTCGCCGACAAAGGGTATGATGGCGACAAGCTTCGCGGCGAAATCATTCGTCGTGGCGCCAAGCCCGTAATCCCCAATAAATCTAACCGTGTCGTCATCCATCGCTTCAACAAACGCGCCTACAAAGAATGTCATCGAACGCTGCTTTTGCAGGCTCAAGGACTTCCGGCGCATCGCCACGCGATATGACAAGCTCGCCCGTAATTTTTTGGCCGCTGTTCATCTCGCCGCTCTCGTCGCATATTGGCTCAATTGAGTCTGGACCCTAGTACAAGCAAGAGAAGTCCACCTTTCGAGGAAAGATCGCAAGGTGCTTGAGGCGTGCTGTCGCTCACCGGTGACGTTGCAGCGCGATTTGAAGCGGGCGCGGATAGTTCTGTTGGCGGCGGATGGGCGCAGCACCCGGTCGATCGCCAAGGAAGTTGGGGTCCAGCCGCGGATTGTCAGCCTTTGGCGGCATCGCTATGCCGACCATGGCCTTGAAGGCTGCAAGACAAGCCGCGGCCTGGCAAGCAGCCGATCTATACGAAGACGACCGACAAGCGGATTCTGAAGCTGCTGGATAAGCCGCCACCGCAAGGGTTTGCGCGCTGGACCGGCCCCCTGCTGGCCGAGGCGCTGGGCGATGTCGATGTCCAATATGTCTGGCGGTTCCTGCGCAGCCACAAGATTGACCTGGTGGCTCGCAAGTCCTGGTGCGAGAGCAACGACCCGAACTTTACGGCCAAAGCCGCCGATGTTGTCGGCCTCTATGTCGCGCCGCCGGCGAAGGCCATTGTGCTGTGCGTGGACGAGAAGCCCTCGATCCAGGCTTTGGAGCGAGCGCAGGGTTATCTGAAGTTGCCCAATGGCCGCGCCTTGACCGGCCAAAGCCACGATTACAAGCGGCATGGCACCACAACATTGTTTGCGGCGCTCGAAGTCGCCACCGGAAAGATCATCGCGACCCATTCAAAACGCCGGCGCCGCGTCGAGTTTCTCGATTTCATGAACAGCGTCACCGCGGCTTTTCCGAACCGCAAGCTTCACGTCATCCTCGACAACCTCAACACCCATAAAAAGAACGAGGACTGGCTCAAGGCCCACCCCAACGTGCAATTTCATTTCACGCCGACAAGTGCGTCATGGCTCAATCAGGTCGAAGTATGGTTTTCCATCTTGCAGGGGCAGTCGCTCAGCGGCACCTCCTTCACGAGCCTCAAGCAGCTTCAGGAACACATCGATGCCTACGTCAACGCATACAACGACAGAGCCGAGCCCTTCGTCTGGACCAAGAAAAAGGTCCGTCAACGCCGTTTCAAAGGCCGCCGTATCACTCAGCTCTGATTCCGGGTACTAGTCCGTCAGTCCCGTCATCGGCTTGGCAAAAATGTTGCACAAGCGTTCAGATGGCCGGTAGCCCTTGAGTGCGAAAGCGAAACCCTGAAAAAGCTCCTGCCTCTTTGCTCGCTAGCCTCTCAGGGGCAGCTGCCCTGGCTGCGGCGCGGAATAATGCTGTGCGCCGGAGAGCGCATGGGGAGTATTCGTGTCCGAATGGCGGCGGTTCAGATCCGGGACCTACCTCATGTGCTTGTAGTGTCGATAGTAGTGGAAGCGGTGGACTTGTTGAGCCGAGTCTGCAGCGTCACGTGATCGAGCTCGCTTTCCCACCAGGATACGAACACAGCCGCGATGCCATTGCCGATGATGTTGGTGAGGGCGCGCACCTCGCTCATGAACTTGTCGATAGAAAACACGATTGCCATGCCCGGCACCAGAGCTGGGTTTACTACCGATAATGTCGCAGCGAGCGTGATAAAGCCTGCGCCGGTGACGCCGCTTGCTCCCTTCGAAGTTAGCATTGCTACTAGTAGGATCGTGAGCTGCTGGCCAAAGCTGAGATCGACACCGAGTGCCTGGGCAATGAACAATGTTGCAAGTGTCATATAGATATTGGTGCCGTCAAGGTTGAAGGAGTAGCCAGTCGGCACCACCAGCCCGACCACCGGCTTGGAGCAGCCCAGCCGCTCGAGCTTCTCCATCAATTGAGGGAGCGCGCTTTCGGAGGATGAAGTACCGAGCACGATCAGAAGCTCGTCTTTAATATAGATAAGGAACTTGAAGATTGAAAAGCCGACGAGGCGGGCGATCAGACCAAGCACGACTACTACGAATAGGGCAGCAGTCACGTAAAACAGCGCGATCAGACCGATCAGATTGCCGAGTGCTGCGGGCCCGAACTTGCCGACTGTGAAAGCCATGGCGCCGAAGGCGCCGATCGGGGCCGCTTTCATTACAATAGCTATTACCCCGAACACCGCGTGCGCGACGTCGTCAATCATGCCGCGCAGACGCTCGCCACGCTTTCCCAACGCCATCAGCGAGAAGCCAAAAAGGATCGCGAACAGGAGAACCTGCAGAACATCGCCGCGAGCGAAGGCGCCGACCACGCTATCGGGAATGATGTTGAGAATAGAGTCGACGGTTTTCGAGGCTTCCGCCTGCTTGACGTAATTGGCGACCGCCGCAGCATCCGGTTTGACCGCAAGGCCATGGCCAATCCGGACCAGATTGCCCATGGCAAGGCCCAACAGCAAGGCAAAGCTGGAGACGATCTCGAAATAGAACAGCGCCTTGACGCCGACGCACCCGACTTTCTTGGCATCTTGAATATGCGCAATGCCAGACGTGACGGTGCAGAAAATAATGGGCGCGATCACCATCTTGATGAGCTTGATGAACCCATCACCGAGCGCCTTGACCCAGTCGTTTGTGGCGACAGACGGCCATAGGCAGCCAACCATGGCGCCAATTAGGATTGCGATCAGCACCTGGACGTAGAGTATCTTATACCAAGCTTGCGACGCGCGCACAGGCGCCGCGGTTGCCATGGTGGTCATGACGCTTCCTTCCCGAATATACTCGAATGTGTGCCGCGGCTCGGTGAGAGGCGACAGTGTCATACGAGACTAATCATTATAGCCTTGCGCGATTGAAGACGCGTCCGAGAGCCGGCGCGTCTTTCCAAAGGCAGGCGTTTAGTTGCGTTGTCCTTTCTCGCTAAGCAAGATATGCACCAAATCCCAAACTGCGGCGGACTAAAAAGTCGCGGACAATGGCCTCCCTTCGGTGGCATCGGCTTGAGTGCTCTTAGCCGTGTTCGCAAGGTCGAACATTAGGCTGCAGCGTAGCGCGCATTAGCGGAATGCTGGAGTGTTGAGATC
This sequence comes from Bradyrhizobium sp. YCK136, assembly GCF_044570075.1. Classification (NCBI taxonomy): domain Bacteria; kingdom Pseudomonadati; phylum Pseudomonadota; class Alphaproteobacteria; order Hyphomicrobiales; family Nitrobacteraceae; genus Bradyrhizobium; species Bradyrhizobium sp. YCK136. The sequence goes on along the minus strand of NZ_CP172424.1, from coordinate 9,006,562 downwards.
GATGCAGCAGTACGTGCAGTTGGTAAAATTGATATTTTGGATTGAACGCATTTACCGAATGGAAGTCTGGCTAGGAGCTGCGTTGCCCGGGTAGGACCTCTGATGGATGACTGCGTTTTTCCGCAAGCGGTCACGCCTGTGCTGACGATGCGCAAGCTAAGCCGGTCAGGGGAGCGGCCGTCGCTCGCGGCCCCTCGCGCCTTTGCCGCGTCGCCGAACCAGCCTTACGACGAGTTTTCAGCTACTTCGTTTGCGTAGCTGCCGACCGGCAGGCTTCTTGCGATCGGTTCAGCTACCGGCCCTGCGAGCGCGGGATTTGAGCCGCCGACAAACCAAACAGGCATTTCTCGAGTCGAGTCTGCCGTTTTCGTTGGGCGGCTGTTGCTGTCCGCTTGGAAACAAAGATGCCAGAAACCTGACAAAGCGTTAGGTCCACTCCACGGTGACGTCGGCGTCTACGCAAAGTGCTTTCACATAAGCATAGCGCCGCCGCTGTTCGCACGTGGCACTCGAATTGCTGATGACAAATGAGAAGCTGCCGCCGTCGGGTGGGACGAAGCGGACTTGTCACAGGAGTTGCCGATGAGCCTTGCGATGCTGCTCTTGCTCGCAGAAACGGTGCGCGTAAATTTGGGTGACAGAGCGAGCTGCCGCACGAACAAATGGCTATTCGCACCACATCGCTGGGCAGCCCGACGTGCAGGCAATCACTATCGCGATACGGCGACCTGCGCTCGTTGGCGGGCTGACGCACATAGATTTTGATTCGTCAGAGATCTCGCAATCCATTGCGCTCACGATAGAGCTCGCTAGCGTGACGACCGTGATCCTCCTCGTGATTGGTGTGCCCCTCGCCTGGTGGCTGGCGCGTTCAAAGACTTTTCTGAGCGAGGCTGTCGCTGCGCTAATTGCCCTTCCGCTGGTACTACCCCCAGCGGCTCTCGGCTTTTGCGTACTCGTTCTGCTCGGCCCCGACGGACCCGGCGGCGTTCTCGCCTCTTTCTGGGGCGAGCGCACGCTCGCTCTTACCTTCGTCGGGATCGTGGTCGGATCGGTGCTCTCGGCGCTGCCATTGGTCGTGCAGCCGATACGTAACGCCTTTCTTGCGGTTGGCGATCACCCGTTGGAAATGACAGGGCGTGTTTCGCCATTGTATGGCTTCGTTGCTATCATCGCACCGCTGGCGCGACTGGAGCTCGTTAAAGCGGCCGTGCTTGGATTTTCTCACACGATAGGCACATTCGGCGTCGTGATGATGATCGGCGGAAATATTCCTGGACGCACCAAGGTGTTGTCGGCCTATGTCGTGGACTACGTCCAAGAGTCGCGCTGGCACGAGGAAGTGTGGTTGCCGCTGGTATGGTGATGTTCGCATTTGCGACAATCTTCACCTTAGCCATCATCGACAGACATTGTACCGGGCGAGGCAACGAATCATCTTAGGTTTGCCAGGGCGATCGCTCTAAACGTCCAGCCTGTCGCCGCGCTCAAGTGTACCTGCTGCTCGGAAAGCTTTATCCGCTCGGCTCATCCCTTGATCAAGGACGCGCTGCTGTCGATGATTTCGCTCGACTATGACCATATGATCATGGCGGCGGCAGGACACCAGGCTGAGGCCATCCTGGAGGAAACCCGTGCCAGGTACAAAGGCGGATATGTGCTTGCCGTTGAAGGTAACCCGCCCTTGAACGAGGGTGGCATGTTCTGCATTGACGGCGGCAAGCCGTTCGTTGAAAAGCTCACGTCGATGGCGGAAGAGTCCATGGCGATCGTCGCTTGGGGCACGTGTGCGTCCTGGGGATGCGTGCAGGCGGCCAAGCCAAATCCGACTGGCGCGGTGCCGATCGATAAGGTGATCACCAACAGGCCCATCATCAAGGTGCCCGGGTGCCCGCCGATCGCAGAGGTCATGTGCGGCCTCGTGACTTTCATTACCACGTTCGGAAAGCTTCCGAAGCTTGATCACCAAGGGCGTCCAAGTATGTTTTATTCCGAGCGCATTCACGATAAGTGCTACCGGCGGTCCCATTTCGACGCTAGTCAATTCGTCGAAGAGTGGGACGACACCAACGCACGCAAGGGCTATTGCTTGTACAAGTTGGGCTGCAAGGGACCAACCACCTACAATGCCTGTTCGGCCCTTCGGTGGAACGGCGGCGTTTCATTTCCCATTCAATCCGGCCACGGCTGTCTCGGCTGCTCCGAAGATGGCTTCTGGGATAAAGGGTCATTTTACGACCGACTCACGACCATCAAGCAGTTCGGCATCGAGCAGAACGCCGACGAGATCGGCATGGCCGCTGCCGGCGTGGTGGGGCTAGCGGTCGCTGCCCACGCGGCGGTCACCGCCGCGAAGCGGTTGAGGCACCGGCCGGATCGCCCTGCCCACAAAGGCAAGCCGAGTTGAGGAGGTAACGACGGTGGCCGTCCAGACGCCGAATGGGTTCAATCTCGATCGTTCCGGCAAGCGAATCGTTATCGATCCGCTGACTCGCATCGAAGGCCACCTGCGCATCGAAGCTAATCTCGATTCCGACAATGTGATCCGCAATGCAGTCTCAAGCGGGACGATGTGGCGTGGCATCGAAGTCATCCTGCGTGGGCGCGATCCGCGCGACGCATGGGCGTTCACCGAGCGGATTTGCGGGGTCTGCACCGGTACCCATGCGCTCACCTCCGTGCGCGCGGTTGAAAATGCACTAGGAATAACGATTCCGGAGAATGCAAATTCGATCCGCAACATCATGCAGCTGTGCCTGCTCGTGCATGATCACCTCGTACATTTCTATCACCTCCATTCGTTGGATTGGGTCGACGTGGTCTCCGCCCTCAAGGCCGATCCCAAGTCGACCTCTACACTGGCGCAATCTATCTCGCCCTGGCCGCTGTCATCCCCTGGCTATTTCAAGGATCTACAGATCCGGCTCGGCAAATTCTTCGGATCAGGGCAACTCGGTCCGTTCAAGAATGGCTATTGGGGGCATCCGGCCTACAAACTGCCACCGGAAGCGAACCTGATAGCGGTAGCTCATTATCTTGAAGCACTCGACTTCCAGAAGGAGATCGTCAAAACCCAAGCGATTTATGGCGCATCCAAATTGGCTGGTGGGCGGCGTGCCGTGCGCGATCAACATCGACGGAATCGGTGCGGTGGGCGCAATCGGCATGGAGCGACTGAACATTATATCCTCCATCATCGACCGTTCGATCGAGTTTGTCGAGCAGGTCTATCTGCCCGACATTGCCGCGATCTTTTCGTACTATAAGGACTGGCTCCACGGCGGCGGTCTTTCGAGCAAAAGCGTGATGTCCTATGGCGATATCCCCGAAAAGGCCAATGACTGTTCCGGCGAGAGTTTCAAGCTGCCGCGCGGGGTCATTCTTGATGGCAATCTCAAGGAGATATTGCCGATCGACCATGGTGATCCCGAACAGATCCAGGAATTCGTCGCGCATTCATGGTATAAATACCCCGGCCATTGCTGCGGACTGCATCCCTGGGATGGTATCACCGAGCCGAGTTTTGAACTTGGGCCAAAACTCAAAGGCAGCAAGACAGATATTAAAGAACTCGACGAAGGCGGCAAATATTCCTGGATCAAAGCGCCGCGATGGCGCGGCCGCGCCGTGGAGGTTGGGCCGTTGGCCCGATACATTATCGGTTATGCGCAAGGCAAAGCCGAGTTCAAGGAGCCCGCCGAGAGACTGTTCAAGGGGCTCAATCTTCCCGTGACTGCGCTGTTCTCGACCCTTGGCCGTACTGCGGCGCGGGCGCTCGAATGCCAATGGGCGGCGCATCAGATGCGCCATTTCCAGGATAAGCTGGTAATCAACATCAAGGCGGGCAACACGGCAACTGCCGATATCAGCAGGTGGAGGCCGGAAACCTGGCGCAAGGAAGCCAAAGGCTACGGGTTCACTGAGGCGCCTCGCGGTGCGCTCGGGCACTGGATTACGATCAAGGACGCTAAGATTGACAACTATCAATGTGTCGTGCCGACGACATGGAACGGATCTCCTCGCGATTCAAGCGGCAATATTGGCGCTTTTGGAGCTTCGCTGATCGGCACTCCGATGGCCGATCCGCAGCGCCCGTTGGAGATTTTGCGCACCATCCACTCCTTTGATCCGTGCTTGGCTTGCTCGACGCACGTGATGAGTCATGAGGGTCAAGAAATGGCCTCAATTAGAGTTCGTTAGGCCCATGCGGGACAGGGCTCAGAAGTTTCTTGCCGCCGCCGATGCGGCACTGGCTGGTCGCAGCATCCGTGGGGGCACCGCCCACATTTATGCGCTGGTGCGACTCTGGCATTGGGCTAATGCAGCCGCGATTCTGGTACTGAGTTTAACGGGCTATCTTATTGGAACCGGGACACCGGCGATATGGGGAATGGCAAGCGGCGGTTTTCTATTCGGCTATATCCGCTTTGCTCATTTCTCGGCGGGATATGTGGTCGTCCGTGAAGAATGCAGATCGGCCTGAGAGATAGGCAGAAGTTGTCTCGATAAAGTATTCGATTTTGCAGGAAAGCCGGGTGTTGGGCCGCGGTTTCTTGCGTTTTGGGATTTTGCTTTCGAGCGATTCGTGATTCCCTGACGGACGGGTCATCGGCATTGGGGACGGCGATGAGCAAACCGCGGGATGATCGCCAGAAAGACCTGTTGCTTCCGGCGCTCGATCAAATCATCGACATGGGCCACCCGCTGGTGCGGTTGGCGGCGCTGATCGACTGGAAGTTTCTGGATGACCGCTTTGGTTCGGTGTGCCAAACCGGGCCGGGGCAGCCTGGCCTACCGACGCGGCTTGTCGCCGGCCTGTTCATTCTGAAGCACATGCACAATCTCTCGGATGAGGTGCTGTGCGCCCGCTGGATCGAGAACCCTTATTACCAATACTTCTGCGGCGAGTTAAGCTTCTGCCACCGGCTGCCGTTCGATCGATCGTCGATGACGCGCTGGCGCCAGCGGCTCGGCGAGGAGCAGCTCGTCGCGTTGATCCAGGAAAGTCTGTCGGTGGCACACAAGACTGGCGCCATCGGTCCCAAGGACCTGGAGCGAGTGGTGGTCGATACCACGGTGCAGCCCAAGGCCGTTGCCCATCCGACCGACGCGCGGCTGATGCATCGGGCCATCACCAAGCTCGTCGGGCTTGCCAAGCGCAACCGTGTGCCGCTGCGCCAGAGCTATCTGCGCCTGGCCAAGCGCGCCGCCATCATGGTCGGCCGCTATACCCACGCTCACCAGTTCAAGCGCGCCCGGCGCCAACTCAAGTTCCTGCGGACGCGGCTTGGCCGGATCATCCGCGACATCCGCCGCAAGATTGATGGCGATGCGGCGCTGGAAGCGCGCTTCGGCCCGCTGCTCGATCTGGCGCAGCGGGTGCGCAGCCAGGATCAGCATCAGCGCGGCCCCAAGGTCTATGCGTTGCATGCGCCGGAGGTCGAGTGCATCGGCAAGGGCAAAGCCCGCGCGCCTTACGAGTTCGGCTGCAAGGTCAGTATCGCCACCCCCGTGACGTCCCCGAAGGGTGGACAGTTCGTGCTCCATACCAAGGCGCTGCACGGCAATCCCTTTGACGGCCACACGCTCGGCCCCGTGGTCGCCGACATGGAGAAGCTCACCGGCGTGGAGGCTCGTCGTATCCACGTCGACAAAGGGTACCGTGGCCACAACTACCCGCACCGGTTCAGGGTCTGGATCTCGGGTCAGGTTCGCCGCGTCACGGCTTCCATCCGGAGCGAGATGAAGCCTCGCGCGGCTGTCGAACCCGTCATCGGTCACGTCAAGGCCGAGCACCGCATGGACCGCAACTATCTCAAAGGCAGCGTCGGTGACCGCATCAACGCCGTCCTCGCCGCGGCCGGCTACAACTTCGGCCTGCTCCTGCGATGGCTCGCAGAACTCTTGCGTGCCATCATCCGCGCCTTCGCCGAAACTGTCCCGGCTCAAAAGATCGCTTAAATCAGCGCTCGTCCGCGTTCTTCACGGAGGACTATGTACTCAGCGCCGGCTTTCTTCTGCGTATCTACTGGGCCTTGATGGGAAACGCGCACGCCATGCAGATCTTTTGCGTGCCGCTTTGGCGCCGGTGCTTTTGGCGGGAGTTGCACCACGAGATTCGCCGGTATTCGTTCCTTGCGGTTGAGCCTGAAAGGGCCTCGGGCACAACCGCCTTGCTCAGCTAGCAATGATCTTCATGTTTACGCAGACGATCACGTTCATGGTCGTCACGGGCTATGCACTTTACGGGCAAGGTGCCGGTACTGACAGCTGGCAGTACAAGGTGTTCGGCTGGGTGTTTTCACTCTGGCCGAACAGCCAGGACTTTCACACCTGGCATCATCTCGGCCTGTGGGTGATCGTGATGTTCGCGCTGGTCCACATCTACGCGGTGCTCTGGGACGACGTCGTGTCGCGCCGCAGCTTCCCTTCTATCAAGTAGGTGAGCATTGGTTTGGCGATTGACTGGGAAGCGGATGCTCAATTCAACAGAGAAAAAGCGGATTTTGGTGCTCGGCATTGGCGATATTCTGTGGGCCGATGAGGGATTCGGTGCGGTCGAGGAGTTTCATCGTCGCTACGCGGTCGATGATAACGTCACCGTTCCGATGGCGGCACCCAGGGGCTCTACCTCGTTAGCCCGATCTATTCACGAGAGCACGGTCGTTCTTGACGTCTGACGGGGGCTGGCGGCTGGCGTGGGTGACCGTCCGGCCTTTTCTCACCGGGTTCTACATCAAGCTGTTTTGTAGGCGATGGAGGAGTGGGGCGGGTGAGCGGGCGCAGGCCCGGTCGGTTACGGACCGAGCGTGAGCAGCGCGCCGGGCAAGCAGCGGATCAGGTCGGCTTCGGGACATGCCGCGGCGAACGCAAGGCGAATGCGGCTCGAGGTCTCGACCACACGGGCGGCGAGCTTCAAGAGCCGAAGACGCAGCGTCGCGAACTCGGCAGCGGCCAATTCCCGGACTTTGGGAATGGCCTCGCGCACGGTCAGCATCAGCCAATAAGCGGCCGTATGGAGCACGAGACGGACCTGGTTGGCGAGCGCCGAACGGCAGCTGGTGCGGTCGGAGGCGAGCTGTGTCTTATGCAGCTTGATCAGATTCTCTGCTTGGCCGCGCGCGCAATACAGGCTGTCGTAGATCCACTCGGCCGAGCCGACATCGAGGCTGGTGACGACGAAACGGATGTCGAGGCCGAGCATCGTCGCCTCAATACGGGCGACGGTGCGCCGTTCGCGATCCCAGGACTTTGCCTTGTGGCGCGTCTCGGTATAGCCACGCAGAACCGGCAGGTTCTCGATGGCGCGTCGGGTGCGGATGTCGTCGGCGACCTCGTCGACTTTTCTGGCGAGAGGCTTGGTGCCGGACAGACCGAAGATGTAGTCGATGCCGTTGGTCTCGCACCACGCCATGGCCTCCGGCCGGGCATAGTGCCCGTCGCCACGGAACGTAATTCGCGTGTTGTGCCACCGCGTCCGGATATGCCGTACCAGGCGGCGCAGAAGGGCACGCACCTCGACGCCGCCCGGCGTCTTGCCGGGCCTCAGCACGACCGCCACGGGACGGCTCTTCTCCGTGTCGTAGACGTGGATCGGCAGGAAGCAGCGTTCGTCATAATGAGCGTTGAACAGCGAGAGCTGCTGATGGCCGTGGACGACATCGCAGGTATCATCGATGTCGAGCGTGACGGATGCCGGCTCGCGCGGGTAGCTATCCATCCATGCGTCGACCAAAATGTAGGTCAGCCGGATCACGTCGCGCAGGCGCGGAGCATTCTCCAGCCGCGACAGCGTCGGTTGGGAACACAGATCGCGGCCCGTGTCCGGCAGCCGTCCGCAGGCCAGCTTGAATGCGGGATCGGACCGCAGATGATCGAGGTCGTCGGCGTCCTCGTAGCCGCAGCAGATCGCGAACATGCGCGCGCGGAACATATCGACAAGGCTGTGCACGACCCGCGTCGGATCGCGCCGATCCGGGAACACCCGGGCCAGATTGTCGGCCAAGCCGAGACGCCGCTCGGCCATCGCCAGAAGCATCACGCCCCCGTTCGAGGTTAGGCGCCCACCATCGAAGGCAGCTGTGACTTTCTTGGCGTGAATGGCTGGAAACGAGAAGGGCAGAATCGTATCATCGGTCATGGCGGGCGTGGCGTTCGCGGTTGAAGGTGATGGGGTGGCTTCGCAACCGAATCCTACGCCGTATCAGCGCTTTACACCACGCTCGCCAGCCTCTCGGGCGCCTCTTACGAATAAGACAGGCTAAAGCGGAGTACAGGGGGGGGCGAGGGCTGCTGATCGGTGGGGTGCCCGGGGTTCAGCCTGCCCGAATCGTGGTGATTGGAGGTGGGGTCGTCGGTACGCACGCCGCGCGCATGGCGGCTGGTCTGGGCGCAGAGGTGACCATCATCGATCGTTCGATCATCCGGCTCCGTGAGCTGGACGAGCTATTCGAAGGACGGGTTCGCACTACCCACTTTTCTTGGAGCGTGAGTCGTGATTCAAGGTCGGGATGATACCCGAAGCAAGAGAAGTCCACCTTTCGAGGAAAGATCGCAAGGTGCTTGAGGCGTGCTGTCGCTCACCGGTGACGTTGCAGCGCGATTTGAAGCGGGCGCGGATAGTTCTGTTGGCGGCGGATGGGCGCAGCACCCGGTCGATCGCCAAGGAAGTTGGGGTCCAGCCGCGGATTGTCAGCCTTTGGCGGCATCGCTATGCCGACCATGGCCTTGAAGGGCTGCAAGACAAGCCGCGGCCTGGCAAGCAGCCGATCTATACGAAGACGACCGACAAGCGGATTCTGAAGCTGCTGGATAAGCCGCCACCGCAAGGGTTTGCGCGCTGGACCGGCCCCCTGCTGGCCGAGGCGCTGGGCGATGTCGATGTCCAATATGTCTGGCGGTTCCTGCGCAGCCACAAGATTGACCTGGTGGCTCGCAAGTCCTGGTGCGAGAGCAACGACCCGAACTTTACGGCCAAAGCCGCCGATGTTGTCGGCCTCTATGTCGCGCCGCCGGCGAAGGCCATTGTGCTGTGCGTGGACGAGAAGCCCTCGATCCAGGCTTTGGAGCGAGCGCAGGGTTATCTGAAGTTGCCCAATGGCCGCGCCTTGACCGGCCAAAGCCACGATTACAAGCGGCATGGCACCACAACATTGTTTGCGGCGCTCGAAGTCGCCACCGGAAAGATCATCGCGACCCATTCAAAACGCCGGCGCCGCGTCGAGTTTCTCGATTTCATGAACAGCGTCACCGCGGCTTTTCCGAACCGCAAGCTTCACGTCATCCTCGACAACCTCAACACCCATAAAAAGAACGAGGACTGGCTCAAGGCCCACCCCAACGTGCAATTTCATTTCACGCCGACAAGTGCGTCATGGCTCAATCAGGTCGAAGTATGGTTTTCCATCTTGCAGGGGCAGTCGCTCAGCGGCACCTCCTTCACGAGCCTCAAGCAGCTTCAGGAACACATCGATGCCTACGTCAACGCATACAACGACAGAGCCGAGCCCTTCGTCTGGACCAAGAAAAAGGTCCGTCAACGCCGTTTCAAAGGCCGCCGTATCACTCAGCTCTGATTCCGGGTACTAGGCGCCCCTACCAGGCAAAGAATGAAGGTCTGATTACCATCATGGAGACGAACTTAAACTTGATCCGGCTTGCATCTCCGCTCCTGTGTCGATCAATTACTCACTTTCGTGCTTTGATCACGGACCTAACCTTGCGAATTGCTCGATACAATGTTTCTATTTCGCCCTCTCGGAACTGATTCCAGATGGCGAGGGATAGTGCCCGCCATCCTTTTTGTACCACAGGCGGAGGTCAAATAGCTCAATCCCCCGATACCTTGTCTGTACAAAACCTATCAGTTCGCCGCTTCTCCGCGTCCACTTGTCGAGTTAAATACCGTTACGTCCGGGATAACTGTCAGCCATAATTCCTCCTCTGGCAAGTCGCTCCTGGCCTTAAGCAACAGGAATCATTTACAAGATCGACTTGGCCATGACTGGACGCCTAAAAAGAGACGTTAGCAAATTCATTGCGCTGTTGATTGGTGAAAGATCGGAGGCGCACCCATTCGAGAAACATATCGCCTTGTGCCTGCTTTGTACTTGGCTCTACGATCCCGACGACGCTGACGTTTTGGCGCAAGCATCCATCGTTTCCGCCGCTAATATCTTTTGCCGCTGGGCGCCAAGACCAAGTTTAACGACATTCAGGTTTTGGAAGCTCAGCGCGAGCTTGCCGCGCGTGGCCTGACGAAAAATCAGGTTATGGGCATGATGGAGCCGGCCGCGCAGCTGGGCATGTCCATGGACCTGTCGCTTGGCGAACTTCATCGGCCTCCATGTGCGCGAGCTGACGTTCGATCGCGTCGTGATGCCAAAGACGGCTTTTGTTAAGCAGCGTCGACGCGGTCGACCGGAAGCCATGCGCCGTCATTTGGGTCTTGTCGTAACCAAGCCGGCGAAGGGCGGCGTTCAACGTGCCGTCGCTGATCGGACGATGCCAAGACCGAATTTGCGGAAACAGGAACGCCGACGTCCCGGTGACTTCCCGAATACCTTCGATGATCGAAATCGCCTGTCGCGACAAAGGCACGCTATGGGAACGCGGCAGTTTCATTTTTTTCCTTAGGAATGTTCCAGATTGCACCGCGAACATCGAATTCCTTCCACTCCGCATGACGCAGTTCGCCCGGCCGCACGAAGGTAAGCGCAATCAGCTGCAACGCCGCGCGCGTCGTGACTTGACCGTCGATATCGTCGACGGCTCGCAGAAGCGCGCCGACGGCCTTTGGCTCGGTGATAGCGGCCCGGTGCTGAACCTTCGGCGAAATGAGGGCGCCGGCAAGATCGCCGGTTGGATCGCGTTCGGCGCGACCGGTGGCGATTGCGTATCGGAAGACGCGGCCGGCGAGGCTGCGCGCGCGCCGGGCGCTTTCATAGCGACCGCGACGTTCGATCTTGCGAAGCGCGTCCAGCAATTCCGGCGCTGCAATATCAGCGATTGGACGATCGCCAATGTCGCCGTTCAGCAATCCTATCAGCCATTTCTTTTTTTCGATCGTCGACGGATCGTCGCCTTCGGCTTCGAATTTGGCGATCAATTCATCGGCGACGATCCGGAAGGTGTTGGTCCGCGCGATCCGGGCGGCGCCCCGATCCAGCTTCCGTTGCGCCGATGGATCAACGCCTTTCGCCAAGAGAGCCTTATTCTCATCCCGCGCGGTCCGGGCGGCAGCGAGGCTGATTGCGGGATAGGCGCCTAAGGCAATCAGGCGCTGCTTCCCGTCGAAACGGTACGCCTGACGCCAGAGCCGCGATCCGTTCTTTTCGACCAGAAGGAACAGACCGCCGGCGTCGCTGATTTTGTACGGTTTGTCGTCCCCCGGTTTGGCGGAGCGGCAGGCGGCATCTGAAAGCGGCATCGGTTACGGTCCCCCGGCACAATCTACCAACACGCTTCCGGTGAGATACCAACGGCCCTACCAACAAACTCACCGGATGGAGGCGGAGCCACACGGACGTCAGCGAACCAGAAAGCGCTTATTTTCAAGCACTTCTAGCACATTAGCGGAGGATGGCGGAAGCCGGGGAATGAATTGATGGTGCCCAGGGGCGGAATCGAACCACCGACACTGCGATTTTCAGGCTGATGTTTCTTGAGGAATGACAATCGCTTAGAGCACTTATCGCCATCTAACCTGTCTTATTCGTAAGAGGCGCCCGAGAGGCTGGCGAGCGTGGTGTAAAGCGCTGATACGGCGTAGGATTCGGTTGTGAAGCCAACCCCATCACCTCCAACCGCGAACGCCACGCCCGCCATGACCGACGATACGATTCCGCCCTTCTCGTTTCCAGCCATTCACGCCAAGAAAGTCACAGCTGCCTTCGATGGTGGGCGCCTAACCTCGAACGGGGGCGTGATGCTTCTGGCGATGGCCGAGCGGCGTCTCGGCTTGGCCGACAATCTGGCCCGGGTGTTCCCGGATCGGCGCGATCCGACGCGGGTCGTGCACAGCCTGGTCGATATGTTCCGCGCGCGCATGTTCGCGATCTGCTGCGGCTACGAGGACGCCGACGACCTCGATCATCTGCGGTCCGATCCCGCATTCAAGCTGGCCTGCGGACGGCTGCCGGACACGGGCCGCGATCTGTGTTCCCAACCGACGCTGTCGCGGCTGGAGAATGCTCCGCGCCTGCGCGACGTGATCCGACTGACCTACATTTTGGTCGACGCATGGATGGATAGCTACCCGCGCGAGCCGGCATCCGTCACGCTCGACATCGATGATACCTGCGACGTCGTCCACGGCCATCAGCAGCTCTCGCTGTTCAACGCTCATTATGACGAACGCTGCTTCCTGCCGATCCACGTCTACGACACGGAGAAGAGCCGTCCCGTGGCGGTCGTGCTGAGGCCCGGCAAGACGCCGGGCGGCGTCGAGGTGCGTGCCCTTCTGCGCCGCCTGGTACGGCATATCCGGACGCGGTGGCACAACACGCGAATTACGTTCCGTGGCGACGGGCACTATGCCCGGCCGGAGGCCATGGCGTGGTGCGAGACCAACGGCATCGACTACATCTTCGGTCTGTCCGGCACCAAGCCTCTCGCCAGAAAAGTCGACGAGGTCGCCGACGACATCCGCACCCGACGCGCCATCGAGAACCTGCCGGTTCTGCGTGGCTATACCGAGACGCGCCACAAGGCAAAGTCCTGGGATCGCGAACGGCGCACCGTCGCCCGTATTGAGGCGACGATGCTCGGCCTCGACATCCGTTTCGTCGTCACCAGCCTCGATGTCGGCTCGGCCGAGTGGATCTACGACAGCCTGTATTGCGCGCGCGGCCAAGCCGAGAATCTGATCAAGCTGCATAAGACGCAGCTCGCCTCCGACCGCACCAGCTGCCGTTCGGCGCTCGCCAACCAGGTCCGTCTCGTGCTCCATACGGCCGCTTATTGGCTGATGCTGACCGTGCGCGAGGCCATTCCCAAAGTCCGGGAATTGGCCGCTGCCGAGTTCGCGACGCTGCGTCTTCGGCTCTTGAAGCTCGCCGCCCGTGTGGTCGAGACCTCGAGCCGCATTCGCCTTGCGTTTGCCGCGGCATGTCCCGAAGCCGACCTGATCCGCGGCTTGCCCGGCGCGCTGCTCCCGCTCGGTCCGTAACCGACCGGGCCTGCGCCCGCTCACCCGCCCCACTCCTCCATCGCCTACAAAACAGCTTGATGTAGAACCCGGTGAGAAAAGGCCGGACGGTCACCCACGCCAGCCGCCAGCCCCCGTCAGACGTCAAGAACGACCGTGCTCTCGTGAATAGATCGGGCTAACTGGCTATCAAACATCAATGACATGGGGCAGTTTTGTCTAACTATCTGCAGGTCAATGATCTATGCCCGCCAGGGCATCACTCTCGATCGATCGACACTGGCGGACTGGGTTGGGAATGCCGCCTTCCATCTGCGCCCGTTGCATGAGCGCCTTCTTGCGGTGCTTCGAGCGAGGTCCAAGCTGTTCGCCGACGAGACGACGGTGCCGGTGCTCGATCCCGGTCGAGGGCGCACCAAGACCGGCCAGCTCTGGGCCTATGCCGCCGACGACAGGTCCTGGCGCGACCTCGATCCGGCCGGCATCGCCTATGTCTATGCAGCCGACCGCAAAGCCGAGCGTATATTCGCCAAACATCGGGACATGGATCGATAACAGTTCCGGGCTTATCTGCTCGTCAGCTCGTCGTCAGCTTGTCGCAACATCATTAGCCGGCACTCGATCTGAGCAAACGGGCGCTGAAGAGGCAGGCGAACCATCGTGTATAATCGAGTTAGTGGACAATCCATAGGCTCCAATCGGGCTGACGGACCGAGCCAGTCGGCGGACAGTGGCAACTTTGCGCAGGCACTTACGGATTGCGCCAAACAGGAGAGCCTGTCGGATGAGGAGTTGTTCGACCAAATGGGCGGCTGCTGCAGCAGGCCACATACCTCGGACGCAAACGTTTACAGTCCAGGCCGCTTAGATCCAAGCGCATCCTCTTTATCATCCGATTCCGATCCATCCTCTCCGGCAAGGCCGATCCGTGCTTTGTTCGAATACAGGACTGCTGAATTGCCTCGGGCCAATGTCGACGGTATCTGCGTCGGTTTGGCCGCGGAGTGGCTGCTCAATCTCCACAGCAGCCCCTCAGCCCGAATGAGTGCGCTGCATCCGGGCACTCAAAGCCATGCCTCGGCGGCAATGCGGCAGCAGCGGTATGAAGAAATCAAGAATCAGTTGCGAAACGACGGGGTGGGAGGTTCTCACAACCTTCAGGCCAGAAGCGCAATGTTGCGTGGCGCGGGTTTGGAGCCATCCGACAAACATACGCGATACAGTTTTGGCTCATCTTCGCGCATTGCCCGAATAGTGAACGAAGTCACCGCCGATCCATCGGTCTATTTGCTCGGCTTGCGTTTCGCCGCAGGTGGCAAACACACAATCGCAACCTCGACATCGAATGGAATGACGACCCTCTTTGACCCAAACTATGGGGAGTTTACTGTTCGGTCAGATCAGATGGGGGAGGTGTTCAAGAGTCTCGCCGAGCGTTACAGGAACCCGAACCGACGTGATATATCGACGGTCGTAACACAAAGGATGTCCTGAGCGTTCGAAGCTTTTTGTCCGTCGTCAGATAATTTGAGACTGGTCAGGCTTTTTGAGAAGGGAGGCTCTGGTTCATCAGGGTTAGAGTTTAAGTGACCTGCAGTTGATGCTGCAAGCGGCGGTTCGCGATGGTGTCGCGCTTGATGCGGTTTCGTTCTGCGAGGATCGCCTCAGCCCTGCCGAAGTAGACATCGGCTGGCGTGAGGTTGTCGATGCTCTCATGATAGCGGACGTGATTATAGCGTTCGACGAAGGCTCCTACTTGACGCTCGAGATCACCGGGTAGGTAATAGTTGTCGAGCAGGATGCGGTTCTTCGTAAGCGGAGCTTTTCTCCCATTTGATTGACTGGTTTCGCTTCGGCTTTCGCTCTGCGATCCTTGGCTTGTCAGAGAGCCGAGAGGAGACTGAAGGCGATGGAACAATCGGGGGAGGAAGCCGAAGCTGATGGCTTTGTGGGGAAGCTTACGCGCCGGACGCGTTCTGGAGGCCGGTTATGGTCTGCGGAGATCAAGGGGCGCGCTGTTTTCGAGAGCATGAAGCCCGACGCCCGGGTATGTGATGTCGCACGGCGTTATGGTGTGAAGGCCCAGCAGTTGACGACGTGGCGCAGATTGGCGCGTGCTGGCCGGCTCGCATTGGTCACGGACGACGCGGCGGATTTCGTGTCGATCGAGCTGAGCGATCCAGTGGCGTCAGGCAAGAGCGAGGGGCCCGTCGAGATTACGATTGGCAAGGTTTCGGTCCGCCTGGATGCGGACGTGTCGGCGGTGCGGATCGCGGAGATCGTGACTGCGATCGAGCGCGGCGCATGATCATTCCGGCGCAGGGACTGCGGATTGTGCTTGCTGTGCGTCCTGTTGACTTCCGGTGCGGGCACGACGCGCTGGCCGGTCTTGTGCAAAACACGCTTGGGCTCGATCCGCATTCGGGCCTGATCGTGGTTTTTCGTTCGAAGCGCGCCGACCGGCTGAAGATTTTGCTATGGGACGGCACGGGCCTCGTTTTGGTCTACAAGCGCCTTGGCCGCGATGGTCGTTTCGAGTGGCCGCAGATCAGCGACGGCGTCATGCATCTGACGCGCGTGCTGGGCTGAACTGGAAGCGAGTGGGCGAACGGATTGTCGCGACGCCAGCTGCGGCGAACTGACTCAGACCCGCCAACCTGTTTCGCGCGGGGCTTTGGGATGATAGCTTGCGGATGTGCCGCCGTCCCCCATTGATCCCGCCCGTCTTGCAGCGCTGCCCGCCGATTTGCGCGCGCTCTTCCGCGCGCAGGAAGCGATGATTGAAGCCGAGCGTCGTCGCGCAGACGATGAATGCTCGGCGCGCCTTCATGTCGAGAGTGAACTGGCTGCGTCCAAAGAGAGCGTCGAACGCCTCGAACTGCTCGTGAAGGAGTACGAGCGCGCACGTTTCGGTAAACGCTCGGAAAAGTTCAATCCCGATCAGATGCAACTGGTTCTCGAGGACATCGAGATTGCCATCGCCGAAGTCCAGGAACGCCAGGACGATCGTGCGCGCCGCGCCGGCACGGCGCCGTCCAGCCGCCGGACCAGGCGCGCTGCCCGTGCCTTTCCCGCGCACCTGCCGCGCATCGAGCAGGTGATCGAACCCGAGAACCTCGAGTGTCCCTGCGGCTGCGGCCGGATGGTCCAGATCGGCGAGGATCGCTCCCGCCGTCTCGATGTCATGGCCGCCCAGTATCGTGTGATCGAGACGGTGCGACCGCGCTACGCCTGCGCAAAGGGCTGCACCGGTGTTGCTCAGGCGCCGGCGCCCGCCCATCTCGTGGAGGGTGGCATCCCCACCGAGGCGCTGCTGGCGCAGGTGGCGGTCGCCAAGTTCAGCGAGCACATGCCACTCTATCGTCAGTCGCAGGTTCTGGCTCGGCATGGCATCTTCATCGATCGCGCCGTTCTGGCAGACTGGATGGGAACGGTCGCCTTCCACCTCGCGCCGCTGGTCGAGCGCATGAGCGTCGTGATGAAGCAATCGGGCCGCTTGTTCATAGACGAGACCAGGGCGCCTGTGCTCGATCCGGGCCGGGGCCGAACGAAGACCGGCTATCTGTGGGCTGTCCTGCGCGACGATCGCGGCCACGGCGGCGCTGATCCACCAATCGTGGTCTACCACTACGCGCCAGGACGCGGTGGTGACCATGCTGAGCGCATCCTCGAGGGCTTCGACGGCATCCTTCAGGTCGACGGATACCAGGGCTATCATCGGCTCGCACGGCCCAAGCGCAAAGGCGGCGTGCCGCTGCGGCTGGCCGCATGTTGGTCCCACTCAAGGCGCAAGATCATCGCAGCGACTCCGAAAGCCGGCTCACCCATCGCCGAAGCCGTTCTCGCGCGCATCGCCGCACTCTATGCGATCGAGAAGGAGATCCGTGGCGCCGACGCCCCGGCTCGGCAAACGACCCGTAACGAGCGATCACGGCCGCTCGTCGCTGAACTCGAGAGGTTTCTGCGCGAGCAAGCCGCTCGCCTGTCGCCGGGCAGCGAGATGGGCAAGGCGATCGCCTATCTCCTGAACCATTGGGATGGCCTCACCTTGTTTCTCGACGATGGTTGCGTTGAGATGGACACCAATCCCGTCGAAAATCAAATCAGGCCGCTGACTCTGACGCGTAAAAATAGTTTATTTGCTGGTCACGACGAAGGTGGTCGTTCATGGGCGCGCATAGCTTCGCTCATCGCCACCTGCAAAATCAACAGCGTGGAGCCCTACGTCTGGATGAAAGCGACGCTCAAAGCGATCGCAACCGGTCACCCGCAGTCCCGGATCGACGAGCTCCTGCCCTGGTCGTTCGGCCGCACCTCGTAATTCTCCGTCGTTGCCGCCTCCATACCCCCCGCCAACGATTTGCAAACACGTTGATCAACAGACTGCAATCCCCACGCCAAACCTTTGCGAATGGGACGCGAACGTCGCTTACCAAAAATTAGGCGGCTTACAGGTGGCGGGCGAGATGATGCGCCGGCTCGTACGACGAGCCGAGCATCGAGCCCGGTATGCCGTCGTTGCTGGATGCGCTCCGTCTCGGCTTTCCGTTCCCAGACAATACTGCCCTTCCACGTACGCCCTTTCTTTCTCTGCCTGGGAACCAGCCGGTCGTTTGTATGCCGCCCACGTCTTTCTCATCGCCGCGTTCGCGATGATCAGCGACGCCGACCAGCGTCTCTCCGATAGAACCTGTTTTCGCCGACGCAGGCGCGCATGTCGGTGCGCCGGAACCAGATGGCGCGTCCGCATCGCAGCGGCGGGTTGCCGGCGGTGAAGATGATCTGTTCGTCCGTTCGCATGCGCAGCACTTCATGCGGCAGCACGAGCGGCCGGCGCGCGAGCTGTTTGGACCGGGTGCGGGAGGAACCCGATGTCTGCGAGGACTGGCTCAGCTGATCCACCTCGACCGTCGTGTCACCGCAGCGCTTGGAGATGTAGTCCGCCGTTTCAGGGTCGTTGATCGCCGAGAAGGAGATCCAGGACGCGCTTTCGAACCATTTGCTGGTGGCGTCACGCCCGCCATAGGCCTCGCGCATCTGGCCGATCGACTGGTAAAGCATCAAGAGGGTGATGCCGTATTTGCGGCCCGCATCACGCGCGGTTTCGAGGATGCGTAAGTAGCCGAGGCGAGCGACCTCATCGAGCAGGAACAGGGTGCGGCCGGTCACTTCGCCATTGCGATTGTAGATGGCGTTGAGCAGCGAGCCGATGGTGACGCGGGCGAGGCCGGCATGGTTCTCCAGGGTCTTCAGGTCGAGATTGATGAAGACGTCCGTCCGGCCCTCCGCGAGCTCGGCCGTCGTGAAGCTCGATCCGGACACCAGGGCGGCATAGTTGCCATAGGAGAGCCAGTGGGTTTCCTTCACCGCATTGGCGTAGACGCCGCTGAAGGTCTCTGGCGTCATGGCGATGAAGGGCGCGACATTCTCCTTCACGAATCCGGACTCTGAGTTGTCGTAAATCGTCTGAAGCCGCTGGCGCAACTTCGGCTCCGGCTCCGACAGGTTGGCGCGGACCTGGCGGAGGTGCTGATCCTTCTTTTCCGTATGACCGGACAAACAGACATCGGCGATCAACGCCGTCAGCAGTTGCAGCGCCGAGGCCCGAAAGAAGTCATCCCGCGCCGAGCCCTGGCGCGGATTGTCGGTCATGATGAACATCCCTCGTTTTGAAAAGGAAACCTCATGTCTGAAAGTCGAAAGCCCACGCACGATGCCTTCGCTGTGGCCGGTGACGGCCGAAATTCTACATGGACGCGGATCGGCGCCGCTTGGCCGAACGATGACGGCAAGGGTTTCAATATCGTGATCGCGCCCGGCTTGGCCGTTTTGGGTAAAATCGTGCTGCGCGAACCGAAGCCCCAGGCCGACCAGGAGCCTGACTAGATGCCCGGTCGGTAGCCGAAGCGGCTAGGCTCGTGGACGCGTTTCGCGACCTTATCGACAAGACTTCTTGGCCACACTGGCGCAAGGATGAATTCGTTCGGGCCGTTGAGGCCCTGGCTGAAGCCCAGCTTGTCACTGAAGCGGCGATTGCGTTGCCGGGCGATGCTGGATTCCGGGAGCGCTTTGCCGCGGCCTTCATCCTGTTTGCGAAATGCTAAGGCTCTCCTGCGGGGGGGGGCCTTTTAAATACGGCGTGCCCCCGCGGGCCGGGCTTTAGGCTTAGCCCGGAGCCGCTGCGCCGTCTCCGCCCATGCGGGTAACAATCCCTCACGCAAGGCATAATGCACTCCTCGCCGGAGGCACTCGGTCAAGCAGCTGCCTACGGCACCGCTATCACTGCTGCGTGCGCCGGGTGCCTTCTTAACCGGTCTCGTCGCCGCAGTCGGTCCCGCATCCCGCTTCGCGGTCGCTATGCTGATGCTCTTGCGGCTGCATTTCGCTCGGCTCCGCTTTGCTTCGCGGCAAAAAAAGGTCCATTCTGTCCTGATCGCGTCAAGGCCAAGCCCGATGGGCGCTACGCGGCTTTGACCCGCTCGCGCCAGCGCGGAGAGTGGCCTTCCGTCGCGCTAAAGCGCACTCAGGTCGGTTGGGACCTCACCGAACTTCCTGATCAGCTTGGCGTCGCTGAAATCGCCGGTGGCTGGATCGCCCGTTCGCGAAAACGCGACAGCGCCGATATGCCCGGGCTTTCGCGACAGAGCCTCGGCGCGCATGACCGCCGCATTAGGATTGAAGCACTCGGTCGGCTCTCCAGGCGCCATGCCGTCATCGGCGGCGACGAAGGGCAATGCGACGTAATAGGTTACTTCTGACATTTCCTCCGCTCCTAGCCGTTGTAGGGATGAAATCTTCCGCGCGCGTAGGCGTGAGAGACTGACTTCATCAGTTCGGCGACCTCGGATTCCAGATACTGGTTTGCAAGTATCAAAGCCTTGATCGTAGCGCGAACGTCCCCACCGCACGCGGCAAGGGCTTGATCGACAGACTCCTCAAGCGGGTCCTCGTCGCCTTGCGGAATAGGCATGGGACTTTGAGACATCAGCCGTTTCCGCAATAAATGAGACTGCAAAAGGTTCTCATTTTGTTCCTTTGGAGTCAAGCGCCGCCGTTTGCCAGAGCTGCTATCTTTTCCCGGAAGCGCGGCGATCAGTATCGTGGAATTTCAAGCGGGAACGCCCCTGGGCGCGAGATGCTTAAGCTAGGTTCGATAACCTGTTTTGTTGAGTAGCGTGATGGTCAAGGTTGCCAAGCCCCGAGCCATGGCTCGATCGCGTCCTCGGCGGGCTTGAACACCGGGATGTGGTAGTTCGAGCGCATTGATGTGACGCGCTCGCGGGTCCAGCGATTGCCGTTGCCGGTCTTGAGGCCGTTGCGATTGAGGAGGCCGGCAATCAGATCGTCGCTGGCGATCAGCACCAGTTGACGCACGGCCTGGACGATATCGGCAGAGGTGCTGTTGCGCTGTCCGCGCCGGCGCTTCGGCAAGCGCAACTCGCTGTGGGCGCCCCCCCACCCAATGGACGATGAGAACGATCTCCGAGGCCGCGTCGTCGATATCGGCCACGACCTCATGGATGAGGGTGCGCACAATGCGCTTCTTGAGGCGAGCACCCGTCGTCGGCGCATCCCAGACCGTTTTGAGGTTCGAGGCCAGAACGCCGAGCGAGACTGGATCGGCAAGGGGTGCGGGCGTGGCCGCATCATGCATGGCGATCTTGGCCTCAACCTCCGCCGCGTGAGCGAGCGCCCTGTTCCAGCGCGCTTCCAGCTCACTGGCCACCAGCCGGTTCGCGGGATCAGCGGCATCGTATTGCCGGAAAGCCCTGTCGGCGGCATAGCGCGCCGCTTCGAGGTCGCGACTGAGAGCATCGCGTACCTGATCGCGCCGTTCCCTGGCTCCCTTGGCGGCAGCGGTTGCGGCGGCGACAGCGCCCGGACCGACGACTCCAAGCAGCGATTCCTCGATGGCGTCATCGACGCGCAGTCCGCCGAAGGCGATGCAGTGGGCCCCGCCATTATCCATCCAGGCACGGTTGCAGCTGTAGCGCGGGATATGGTTCTCCATGCCGGAGTACCGGAGTGTGAGCTTGCGACCGCAGCGCTTGCAGCGGATCAGACCGGCCAGCAACGCGTCACCATGGTTGGGCGCGCCGTGATGCCGACTGGTGGGAACATTGCTGCTGACCATGGTGCGAATCGCCTCGAACTTCTCCCAGCTCACATACCCTTCGTGAGTGTTGGGCTTCAGCGTCAGCCATTCGTTCCGCGCCTTGCGGCGGATCTTCAGGCTCACGCCCGCGGTGCTGTATCCCGCCGCCACAGCTGTCTTACCATAGGCATAGGCGCCGCCGTAGACCGGGTTCTCAATGATCCGGTGGATGGCAGAGTAGTTTGGTCGCCGCCAGGCCGTGTCGCCGTTGGTCTGCTTCACCGGCAGATCGAGATTGTACTCATGGAGCCAGCAGAGCGCCTGTCGCGCGCTGCCCAGTTCCTCGACCTTGTCGAACACCAGCTTGATCGCCTCCTGGACACGCCGATCCGGGTCTTTCTCATAACGGTCGCCGGCCTTCACGAAGCCGACGGGCGCTGTCACAACCAACTCGCCCCGGCGCGCCTTCTCGTAGCGGGCCGAGAGCGAGCGCTGGCGCAACAGATCCAGCTCGTACTCGTTGAGGCTGCCCTTGAGCCCGAGCAGCAGGCGGTCGTTGCCGTGCCTTGGCGCATAGATGGTCTCTTGATCGACCAGAACGGTATCGACCACGCGGCACATCTCGATGAGTTGCTGCCAATCCCGGCTGTTGCGGGCGAAGCGCGAGACCTCGCGGGCGCAAACCGCACCAACCTTGCCGAGGCAAACCTCCGCCACCATTCGCTCGAATCCGGCGCGTTGTATGCCGCCGGCGGCTGAACGACCATCTGACGACGGACAATCACGGACAAGCTCCGTTCGTACGGCGCTGCGAGGGCGAAGATGGGCTTTCACGTCGAACATCGCCAGCACAAAGCTCTCAACAATTGGGCCGAGAATTCTCATCAGCCGACGCGGCGGCGCGAGCGGATCATGGAGCGTTTCAAATCGTCCCGTCAGGCTCAACGGTTTCTGTCAGTTCACGATCAGGTCGCGAACCTTTTCCACATCCCCTATTCTGGAGCCGTCACTGCCGACTTCCGTCGTGCTTCGCGCGGGCGAGCCTTTGCGACTTGGCGCGAGATCTCCGCGACAAGCGCTATCGCCGAATCTCGAACCTTTGAGAAGCGCCTCCTTCGGCTCGCGGTCGATTAAGTTGACGATGCCCCGCTGCCTCCAGCAGCACGCCAGGCGCGATGGAATTGCACCCCACGGTGATCCGGGTTTTCCTGTGAATCGGGGAGAAGCGCCCTACGTCAGCTACTCGTCAGCCAGCCAGTCTATGCAGACTGGCTGCGCACTCTCGACTTCATCGGAGGTGGAATATGACAGGCATTGGCCGAGCTGGTAAATCGCACGTTGGGCCCGCAGGAGCCGACGGCGCATGGGGATCGAGTAGTTCGAGCCCGGAGCTCGGTCCCGCCCCCGGGGAGGGCGGGCAATCTTTCGACTCTGTCGTGGAGCGGATGCGCTCCGGGCCTCGAGATAGAACGGCTCCGCTCGTGAGCCTGCCACCAGCTTCGGCGGTGGCAGTCCAGATTTCCTCAAGTGGCGACGGAATCAAGGCAGCGAAGCAAAAAATGCGCAGCCTGCTTGCGGGGCTTGATGCTTCTAAAAATGCAGCCACACGAGCCCGGAACCCGAACCCGTCGGAGGCGCAAGAGCTGATCGATCAAGTCGTCAAGGCAGGCTCGGAAGTTCTGGGCTATTACGCGAGCCTCCCCCCGGACATGGCGCGCGGGCTCCTTTCCGACGGTCGGGCTCGCCGACTCCGCGAGGAAACTATCGCTGCGGGAAACGAATGCGACATCGTGGCCACCTGGATTATCGGCGACCTGGAGAAGAGCAGGAAGAAAGCAACAGCCTTGCTCAAGAATATGCGAGTTGCCAACGCTCAGCCTGACCAGCTGAGCCGAGCGGTATCCAGCGTGGCGAAGCACTACGAGGCCTGCATGGAGGGGTGGGGAAAGAAGGCATTGCGCATGGAACGGATGCAGTCCGTCTGCGCGGCCACCGCCAACTTGCCGAGCACCACGCCCGAGATGCGGCAGGCCGAAGAGGCCGCACTACGCCTGCAGACCGGCTGGGCACTTTATACGAAGTGCGTGTATCTGCAATCGCAGGTTGCTCTTGCTCAGCTTCTAATTGAGTCGCGGGCGAGCACGTTCGAACCAGCTGTAAGCGACGCCCTCATGGGTGAGGATGGGCGGGTGCGTCTGCTCGGGACCTTTATCGAGGATGTTTTTCCGGCATTTAACTCGGCGTCCGAAGCCGTTCTGAGCAGCAACGGAGCGGCACTCGACGCAGACCACTGCACCGTTCTGGAAGGAGTCATGGAGCGGCTTTCGGAATTTGCCTCAGGGGTGCACGGAATCGTTACCAGGCTAAGGGACGCCGGAACGGATGCCGACCTTCCATTAAAACTGTTGGGCCAGATCGCGGATGGTGCATGGGTCACCGCGGACGACGTCACGCGTCTTTTGGACGTGCAGCCAAAGACGCCCGCCGTGATTGAGCCGACGGCCCGGACTGCCGTAGTGGTTGAGGGGGGTGCGGCCCGCAGGGAGGGGAAGGGCAAGCGCGCACCGGCCGCAGGCGAGCGAAGTTCGGCGGCCGGGCCGCGCGAGCCGCAGCTCGCCACGCCCGACGCTGCCACGGCCCCGACAGTCAAGGTGATCGTACTCTCGGATCTGGGTACGAAGAAACTCGCGAGCGCGGAGGAGGCGGCACTCGCGAGGGCGTCATCGTCGGCGACCGGGCACCTGGAGATATTGCAGGCTCCGCCCTCCAGGAACGCACTGACCGGATTACTCAAGCGATTGGACGAACTTTTGCAGTTCGATCTGCCGGCTCAGCAAAGCGCGGTCTCGCAAGCGCGCCACGGGAAGCCCGAGGACGCCGATCACGCCGTGGATCTCGTCGTTAAGCGCCTGCAGACACAGGCCTCCGAGATTGAGGCCAGTGTAGCCGCGCTGGAGGAGCCTCGCCGACGTGTCCTACTCACGCCTGCGCAAGTGCCGGAAGTGCACGACAAAATAGCCCGGCTCAAGGCGATGTTGTCCGAGGTGCAGGGACAGGCAAACTCTTTCACGGCGCGAAAGGCGGTGATCACGATCGATTGCATGAAGACCTACGCGTTTCCGTCCCAGAAGTATCTTGAACAGTTGCGAGCGGCCGGGGAGTTGGCGGCTGTGAATTCACCGCGCGCCTTGAAGGATGATCCGGGGACACTGTTCGAGATCAAGCTGCAGCCCAAGGCCCTGCGCAATGGCGCGACGCCAAGCCCGATGTGGGTGCACATCCATACCAAGCGGCCGGTACATGCCAGGCAGTTGGCAACGCTGAGCGATGCCGGGTTCGCCGCTTGCCACGTGAAGTCCAATGACCAGCGCGGCTACAATCAGGACTGGCAGAGCGCTCGAGCTGCGACGGGGCGCGAGAACGTCGTGATCCACCGCGGCAAGCTCACGCCGGCGTTCTGTAGGTCCTTGTTGCGCACCGCAGCTGGCGGCCAGCCGTGGCATCCCCTTCCCGAGGCGGAGCACGCGTCGATGCAGTTCGCGCGCCTCGGGATGTAGTTACCTGGGTGTCCCGCGCCAGAGCGTCGCTGTGGTGACACGATCAAGTGGACCGTTTCTCACCGAGAGGAAATCCTCGATGAGCTCGAAGCCGGCGCGGGCTTCCTCGAACAGATCAACAGGGTCCGATTGAAATTCGATCGGGAGCGTCGTGACCCCAACTTCCTTTCGCTTGGCAGCTGAACCGTCAAATGCCGGCGATGTGTCGTCTCAAGTCCAGGCGCATGCGATCAGCGCTCCAGGCTCTTCATCTTCGAAAGTGAGTACACATGAAATTCGTCTCAATGAATCGGGGGGGGCAACAAACGGATAGCGTGGACGCGCAAGATGCCTCTCCAGCCGACTCGTCGGCAGAGGCGGCGGCCTTTCAGCGGCAGCTGAGCGAGGTCGCTGTCCTGTCCGCTCCCGTGCTCATGCAGGTCCGCGCCTATCAAGCGGATGCATCGCGATCTGAGGCGCGACCCATCGTGCGGGCGAGCGGGCAACCATATACGCCGGCTCCGCACGGTGAAGGCGGTGGAACGACGCTGAATGCGTCGGCGCTGCCGCTCGGCCATGCAAATTTGGTTTTCGCAGGAAGCGGCATGGATCCTGTTTATTCCGACGATGCGTCTCTTATTGAGGGGCTCGGGCCGGCACTCTTCAAGGCTGGGGCCTCCGAGCGCACCGTCAGGCGCAATGTACGTTGTCTTCTCGGATTGGGGCATTGGCTCGTAAAGAACGGAAAGCCGGGCATTGCTGCCCGGCTTTCCGAAGAGTCGCTGGTCGAGGATGCCCTGGAGTTCGGCAAGCAGGAGGGGCAGGCCATCGCTACGCCACTGGTTCATCTTCGAGCCTCCCAATCGCCGGGCGGCATCGCGCCGATTGCAAGCCGGGTTGAGCTGAATCCCTATTCCCAAGATGCGGATCTCATCAAAGGGTACAAGGAAGATGCAGCGTCAGGCACCGCCAACACCGTCAGGAAGTATGCAACTCTTCTTATCGATTTCAGTGATTACCTCCGTGAGAACGATAAGCCCGGCATTGCTGCTCGACTTGGCGACGGCTCGCTGGATAATGATGTCAGCCAGTATAAGGAGGCGGACCCCCGTGGCCGCAGAAAAGCCGGGGCCGCGCTGGCTCATCTCCTGAGGTCGCCGGCGGGTGCTAGAGCGATCGAGCTCCGGCCTCATATTCGCCCCGTTCCTGATTTCGAAGGCGCGGTTCGCGCTGAGCCGAGCCGGACCCGGGCCGCGACTGCACAGCACAGCTCGAGCGGAGCTATCAGCTGGCCGGAGACTCTGCCTGCGAACCAGCAGGATCTGCTTTTGGAGACGATGGACGGACCCAGCTCCTCGCCGCCTATCGAGACAATTGCGCACCATCAACAAGCAGCGGATGCAGGAGGGTCTTTTCGTGACTTGAACTTGCCCCGCGCCGACCATGGGGTTTCACCGCCGCATGGCCTGGCATTGGATGCTGCAGGGTCCCTGAACTGGCGCCACCATGACGACGAACTGACGGATAAACGTCACAGGAACCCGCTCGGGCCAGGCGAGCAGGTTCTCGTCATCAATGAGCATGATATAGGGGAGTTGAGATCAGCGAAGAGGCAGAAGACGCTAAGCAATCCGCAGGGCGTCGCCGTTGAGCGGCAGCTGATGCAGACGCCATCCCATCAACTGGCGGCGTCCCCATCGCAGATGCAGGCTCCGATGCTGTCGCAAAACGAGCTGATCGGCGAGCCGCTCCCGGGGGAAGACGCGGAGCTCTTGGCGAGGTTTCGTGTAGACGCCAAGCGGCGCAAGCTCACCCCAGGCGCCATCAATAACAGTGTTTCCGGGCTTGGGAGATTTGTTCGCTGGGTCAACGCAGAGCATGGGGGGTCCGTAGCTTCTCGGCTACGAAAAGGTACACCGCTGGATGAGGAAATTGCGGCGTACCGGAGATTGGGCCGTGACCCCCAGCACCGCATTACATCGGCCCTGGATGTTCTCCGGCGGCTCTTGCGTGGGGGTGAAGAAGCCGAAGCTCCCGAACCCCGCGTCCTCGGTGCCCCACGTCGCCTGGTTCCTCATCCAGAAGATGCGCCCCTCATCGAGGGCGCGCTGAGCCAAGCTCTGAAACATGTTAAAACTGCGAAGGATAAGGGGTCTGCGCAAAAGCGGGCGACACGTCTTCGCGCGCTGAGTGCGTGGCTTAAAGGGAATCGCAAAGGGAGCATCATCGGGCGACTTAACGGCTCTAGCAAGGAGCAGTTAACGCTGGACAACGATGTGCTGGCGTTCCAACGGACCGGAGGCGCAAGATACCGTCCCGATTTGTCGCATCTTCGCAGCTACTTAAAACTCATCGAGGCGAACCGAGAGCTGGAGCTGCCAGGCCCTGAGCAGCCGAGCTCGCCGGCCGCGTGGGGCGATCGGCATCCCGGCTCGGCGCAGGATCTTCCCTCAACGCCGGCAAGCCCAAGCGCGGGAGCTTGGGTTTGGTTGGGTGAACAGCTGCACGAACCAGCATCACCATCCAGGCCCCCGTCACATGCTAAGGGCAGGCTTGAGCCATCTGTTGATCTGAATGCGCCGACGCCGTCCGAGTTGCGCGACGATGCTCATTTTGCGCCAGCGCATCCTGCCAGGGCCCGTTCAGACACCTACGCTGGTCTTGAGCCATTTGTTGATCTGAATGCGCCGACGCCGTCCGAGTTGCGCGACGATGCTCACTTTGCGCCGGCGCATCCTGCCAGGGCTCGTTCAGACACCTACGCTGGTCTTGAGCCATTTGTTGATTTGAATGCGCCGACGCCGTCCGAGTTGCGCGACGATGCTCACTTTGCGCCGGCGCATCCTGCCGGGGCTCGTTCAGACACCTACGCTGGTCTTGAGCCATTTGTTGATCTGAATGCGCCGACGCCGTCCGAGTTGCGCGACGATGCTCACTTTGCGCCGGCGCATCCTGCCAGGGCTCGTTCAGACACCTACGCTGGTCTTGAGCCATTTGTTGATCTGAATGCGCCGACGCCGTCCGAGTTGCGCGACGATGCTCACTTTGCGCCGGCGCATCCTGCCAGGGCTCGTTCAGACACCTACGCTGGTCTTGAGCCATTTGTTGATCTGAATGCGCCGACGCCGTCCGAGTTGCGCGACGATGCTCACTTTGCGCCGGCGCATCCTGCCAGGGCTCGTTCAGACACCTACGCTGGTCTTGAGCCATTTGTTGATCTGAATGCGCCGACGCCGTCCGAGTTGCGCGACGATGCTCATTTTGCGCCAGCGCATCCTGCCAGGGCTCGTTCAGACACCTACGCTGGTCTTGAGCCATTTGTTGATCTGAATGCGCCGACGCCGTCCGAGTTGCGCGACGATGCTCATTTTGCGCCAGCGCATCCTGCCAGGGCCCGTTCAGACACCTACGCTGGTCTTGAGCCATTTGTTGATCTGAATGCGCCGACGCCGTCCGAGTTGCGCGACGATGCTCATTTTGCGCCAGCGCATCCTGCCAGGGCCCGTTCAGACACCTACGCTGGTCTTGAGCCATTTGTTGATCTGAATGCGCCGACGCCGTCCGAGTTGCGCGACGATGCTCACTTTGCGCCGGCGCATCCTGCCAGGGCTCGCTCAGACACCTACGCCGGTCTTGAGGCAGCGGTTAATCCGAATCCGCGCACACCATTCGAGTTGCGTGACAATGCTTGGGCCCCGGCGCCTGACTTTCGGCCGCTGTTTGCCGGGCCAGTACCGGGGCATCACCAGGGCGCTCGACAGCCCGGCTCGCCGCAGGGGCTTTCTCCGGCGCCAGCCTTCTCGGATGATGAAGCTTTGGCGTGGTTGCGCGAGGAGCTGGCGCGACGGCAGATGCAAGAACCGGCCTCACCATCAACCGGCAGGGCTCCCTCAGACATCTACGGCGGCCTTGAGTCATTGGTGCATCTGGATGCGCCCACGCCGTGGGAATTGCGCGACGATGCTCACTTTGCGCCGGCGCCCGCTGCCAGGGCGCGCTCGGACACCTACCGCGGTTTTCCATTGGTTGATCTGACTGCGCCCACGCCGTCCGAATCACGCGACGATGCTAATTCTGTACGGCCGTTTCCGATCACCTCCGCCAATGCTCAGATCGGGGCTTTAGATCCGACAGTCTCGTCTCACGGCCACGGGCTGGTGCTCGAGGACACGGAATGGCTGGGCGACGAGCATATCGACAGGGATTACCGGCTCCAGGAGCAGGATTTGCAGAGGAACGATCCGGATCTCGCCGCCCGGACGCGGTTCGTGAATCCCCTCATCGTCCTAAATTATCTGGGCTCTAACGACGATGGCGTCGTGCAAACCGAGTTCCAGCGCATCGTCCATGATGATGAATTTAATGATACAGCCGACTTCCTGTTCCTGCCCGTGATTAATGCCAACCCTGAAGATCCTAATAACCTCGGCAACCATTGGTCGCTGCTGTTCGTTGATCGCAGTGACCGGGGGCAGCCGGTCGCCTACCACTACGATTCCTACAGGGGACTCAACAAAAAGCATGCAGAGCATCTCGCAAGTAGGCTGCAACTCCGCCTGGAGCCAGCCGGCATGGCCCAGCAGCAGAACACTTATGATTGCGGCGTCTTTGTCGTGGACGGGACGCGGGCGCTGGTTAGGCAATTGGAGCAAGGAGGGCAGACAGTCCACCTGGACCAGCTCGTCGTCGATCGGCAGGCACTGCAAAACCGACTCAGGGGCTGATGTCGCCGTGGGCGAGATAGAGTTGGCTGTGAATCGACGCTGAACATTGACCCCCGTACGCGCGAAGTCAATCAAGTACTTGGGACGCCGATCGGCGTCCGGACCCCACACGATGACATAATTGCGGTCGGCGCCCGCGGGACGAAAGGTCCGCTATCTTCAAGCCTGCACGCAATCACACGAATCGGAGGGGCTATGAAGCAATATGTTGGGCTTGACGTCTCACAAAAGGAGAGAATCAGGAACAGCAGAAGCCCGTTCCCGAAGATCATACGTCCGTCAGCAAGGACGAGGAATCGGGCGCACGAGGGTTGCAGCGCGATTTGCAGGATCGGTTGCAGCCGGCGCACGACGAGCCGGTGAGCGAGCCCGTCAGCGATAGTGCTCCCCATCCCGAAGTACCTGCAGGCTCGCGCCGGTTCGCCGCCTGCTCAAGGTCGGCATTGGCCTTGCGATCGTGGCCGTCTTCGGATGGTTGCCGCTGAAGGCCGTGCTGCAGACCTCGAGCGTTGAGGCCGTGGTCAATGCCAGGATCGTGACGTTGCGCTCGCCGATTGACGGCACCGTGAGCGCGAAGCCGCCGCAAGGCTCGACGCAACTCAGCGTGGTCCATGAGGGCGACGCGATCCTTCATGTCGTCAACGCGCGTGGCGATCGCGTGCGGCTCGACGATCTTCGGCGGCAGATGTCCCGGATGGAAAATGAGCGCCCGAGTTTCGCCGCCAAGCTTGCGGCCGCCGAGACGGCGCAACAGGACCTCGCCCGCCAGGCGGCCCAGTTCCGCGACGGTCGCATCCTCCAGCTCCAGGCGCGCATTGCCGAAATCCAGTCGGCGATCGAGGCCGCGGCCGCGCGACGGGAGAAGGCAGTGGCCGCCGTCGAGCGGGCCTCGTCACTGATCAAATCGGGCAGCGTCTCGACGGTCGAAATGGCCCGCCTGACGCGCGAGCAGGCGATCGCCCAGCAGACTGCGGATTTCGCGCGATCGTGAGCACTGAATTCAGACGATCGTGAGCAGCCCGCTACGGCCGATGGGAGATAGAGTCAGTGTTCTGGTTGGCCGTCAAGGGTGATGGTTTTGGCGCTGCGTTTTCGCATGCTTTCTCCGGTGAGCTGGAGGCGGTGGGCGTTGTGGACGAGGCGATCGAGAATGGCGTCGGCGACCGTGGGGTCCCCAATGGCTCCATGCCAGGTGTCCACGGGGAGCTGACTTGTGACGATGGTGGATGCGCGGCCATGGCGGTCCTCGAGGATTTCGAGCAGATCGCGGCGTTCCGCGGCGGTGAGCACCGATAGTCCCCAATCATCCAAAATCAGAAGCTGAGCGCGGCCGAGGCTTTTGAGGAGCCGAGCGTAACGTCCGTCTCCGCGCGCGAGCGCGAGCGCCTCGAACAGCCTTGGAACGCGATGATAGAGGACTGATCGGTTGTCGCGGCAGGCCTTGTGGCCGAGCGCGCAGGCTAACCAACTTTTGCCCAGGCCGGTTGCCCCGGTGACGAGCAAATTCTCGTGGCGATCGATCCAGCGACCTTCGACGAGTTTGGCGAAAACGGCGCGGTCGATGCCCGCGGGGTGCGCAGATCGACGTCCTCGACGCAAGCAGTCTGGCGCAGTGCGGCGATCTTGAGGCGCGTGGTGAGCCGCCTGGTGTCGCGTTCGGCGGCTTCGCGGTCGACCAACAGGCCGATGCGATCTTCGAACGGCAGGGCTTCGAGATCGGGCGATCGGCGCTGCTCCTCGAAGGCCTTGGCCATTCCGGTCAGGCCAAGCTCGATCAGCCGTTCGTGGGTTGGGTGGTTAAGCATGCCGGGTCTCTCCTTGCTTCAGTGGAAGTAGTCGCGTCCGCGGATGTTGCCGTGGCGCAGGGGCTGGTGCTCGAAAGATTCGTCGAAGAACGTGCGATCGAGGCCGTTCTGGAGGATCGATCTAATCGAGGCGACGGAGCGCGCCTTGATGAGGATGCCCCTCCGGCAGGCTGCGTCGAGGCGTTCGGCGCCGTAGCTTTTGACGAGCGCCAGAATGCCAAGGCAGGTTCGAAAGCCTTGTTCTGGATGGGGCCGGGCGTCGATCACGGCCTGGAAAAACGCTGCTGTCGAAGGACCGATCCGCTCGCCGGCGGCGATCACCGCGGCGGGGGTCCATTTGCCGTAGCGGCGATGGGCGCTGGGCATGTGGTCGGCGATGGTGGTGTGTCCGCGTCGGTTGGGCGCGCGGGCATGGCTGGCGATCCGCTGGCCCTTGTGGAAGATCTCGACCGTCCGATCGTCGATACCAGCTCGCCAATCAGACGATACGGCGCGGAGTACCAATGGCCGTCGACCTCGACATGATAATCGGGAGCGAGGCGGCAGCGCTTCCAGCGTGCGAAGGCATAAGGCTGATCTGGCAGCGGGGTTAGCTTGGGTTTGTCGAGTTCGGCAAACAGTTCGGCGCGGCTTGAGCCGAAGCCACGCATTTGACGAGCATTGAGTTCGTCGACGAGTGTCTTGATGGCGGCGTTGAGCTCGGCCCGGGAAAAGAAGCGCTGATTGCGCAGCCGGGCCAGAATCTAGCGCTGGGCGGCCCAGCCTCCAGCCCGATCCGCTTCACTGCAAAGCCGAGCGTCTCAAAAAACTCAACTAAGGCGTCGGGTTCGCTTGCGACCTTCGCTTCCTTCAGGATCTTACCCTGGGCGTCCACAACACACACGCTCGACAGTTCCAATGACACGTCGATTCCGGCATAATTCTCCACGGCTGTCCTCCGTCTCCAGATGCTTGGGGCCGACTCAAGTCGTGACCCCGTTTCATCATCTATCGGGGGACAGCCACCATCATGACCCTTGCTCCGGAGCCGGGCCCATTACCGCATCTAGCCCGATCTATTCACGAGAGCACGGTCGTTCTTGACGTCTGACGGGGGCTGGCGGCTGGCGTGGGTGACCGTCCGGCCTTTTCTCACCGGGTTCTACATCAAGCTGTTTTGTAGGCGATGGAGGAGTGGGGCGGGTGAGCGGGCGCAGGCCCGGTCGGTTACGGACCGAGCGGGAGCAGCGCGCCGGGCAAGCAGCGGATCAGGTCGGCTTCGGGACATGCCGCGGCAAACGCAAGGCGAATGCGGCTCGAGGTCTCGACCACACGGGCGGCGAGTTTCAAGAGACGAAGACGCAGCGTCGCGAACTCGGCAGTGGCCAATTCCCGGACTTTGGGAATGGCGTCGCGCACGGTCAGCATCAGCCAATAAGCGGCCGTAT
Source organism: Bradyrhizobium sp. YCK136 (assembly GCF_044570075.1). Lineage (NCBI taxonomy): Bacteria > Pseudomonadati > Pseudomonadota > Alphaproteobacteria > Hyphomicrobiales > Nitrobacteraceae > Bradyrhizobium > Bradyrhizobium sp. YCK136. Next base: position 8,973,828 of record NZ_CP172424.1, on the reverse strand, counting down.
GGAGCAGGAGACGGACCTGGTTGGCGAGCGCCGAACGGCAGCTGGTGCGGTCGGAGGCGAGCTGCGTCTTATGCAGCTTGATCAGATTCTCGGCTTGGCCGCGCGCGCAATACAGGCTGTCGTAGATCCACTCGGCCGAGCCGACATCGAGGCTGGTGACGACGAAACGGATGTCGAGGCCGAGCATCGTCGCCTCAATACGGGCGACGGTGCGCCGTTCGCGATCCCAGGACTTTGCCTTGTGGCGCGTCTCGGTATAGCCACGCAGAACCGGCAGGTTCTCGATGGCGCGTCGGGTGCGGATGTCGTCGGCGACCTCGTCGACTTTTCTGGCGAGAGGCTTGGTGCCGGACAGACCGAAGATGTAGTCGATGCCGTTGGTCTCGCACCACGCCATGGCCTCCGGCCGGGCATAGTGCCCGTCGCCACGGAACGTAATTCGCGTGTTGTGCCACCGCGTCCGGATATGCCGTACCAGGCGGCGCAGAAGGGCACGCACCTCGACGCCGCCCGGCGTCTTGCCGGGCCTCAGCACGACCGCCACGGGACGGCTCTTCTCCGTGTCGTAGACGTGGATCGGCAGGAAGCAGCGTTCGTCATAATGAGCGTTGAACAGCGAGAGCTGCTGATGGCCGTGGACGACATCGCAGGTATCATCGATGTCGAGCGTGACGGATGCCGGCTCGCGCGGGTAGCTATCCATCCATGCGTCGACCAAAATGTAGGTCAGTCGGATCACGTCGCGCAGGCGCGGAGCATTCTCCAGCCGCGACAGCGTCGGTTGGGAACACAGATCGCGGCCCGTGTCCGGCAGCCGTCCGCAGGCCAGCTTGAATGCGGGATCGGACCGCAGATGATCGAGGTCGTCGGCGTCCTCGTAGCCGCAGCAGATCGCGAACATGCGCGCGCGGAACATATCGACAAGGCTGACTTTCAACTGCAGCACACGGCGCTCGCATCATGCGGTTCCAGAACCTACCGCCCGCCGTGTGCTGCCTTCGAGTAATCCCAACGGATTGAGCTAGCCTGAGAATGTTGGCAGTCGCACGCGGTTGTCAGCTTTGCGTCCATTGTCGTCGACCCGATGCTCGCCATCCCCTGTAGGATCAGCATTTTCGCTCCGGCACGCCGGTTGCTCTATTTCTGGCACCCTTACCCCCAAGCGTGGCAAGAGCAGCGCTGAAAACCTGCGGGTCTGATCACGTCCCCCGGTGATAGGTCTCCGGCAAAAATTGCTAAGACGGGCAGGCTGCGTTTCTTTTCAGAGATGACGCAGCGAATTAGCCTGTCTTATTCGTAAGAGGCGCCCGAGAGGCTGGCGAGCGTGGTGTAAAGCGCTGATACGGCGTAGGATTCGGTTGTGAAGCCAACCCCATCACCTCCAACCGCGAACGCCACGCCCGCCATGACCGACGATACGATTCCGCCCTTCTCGTTTCCAGCCATTCACGCCAAGAAAGTCACAGCTGCCTTCGATGGTGGGCGCCTAACCTCGAACGGGGGCGTGATGCTTCTGGCGATGGCCGAGCGGCGTCTCGGCTTGGCCGACAATCTGGCCCGGGTGTTCCCGGATCGGCGCGATCCGACGCGGGAACAGGGCAAAAGCCACCTTCATCCACGGACCCGACGGCTTCGGGGTGTTTCTGGCCGAGGTTGAGGGTGATGCGCCGAACTTCACGACAGGAACTAGTGCGCGATCCGCATTGGGTCGGCGGCGTGAAGATCGACGTGATGGGCTGGACGGGACCGCTCGGTGATAGGTCCACGCCCTGCTCGGTCAAGAGCAGCTTCCCCGGCCATTACGCGCCGCATATCGTCGTGTCCGGTAGCAATGGCACGCGCCTGATTCCGGCGGAAAAATCTGATGACTACGTGCGGCAGTTGGCCCGATGAACACGGCCGATCACCCGATCAATTCTCTCAGATAGGAAAGGATAGCTCTATGCCCGATACGACAACCAAAGACCATGTCGGGATTGTTTCACGCCTGCTATCAGATTGGCGAAAGCCGCCCCGGAGGCAAACTCTTCAAGCTGAATTGGTGGTCGACGCGCCGAGCAGGCGCATCCAAGGCTTCGGCAGCATCACTCAAGCTGTCAGTTCGTGTCACGTCCTCCCTGCAAGGCAACTACAGCCAACTGCCGACGCTCCCGCCGGCACCGACACTGCTTGTTGCGCTCCTTACCGGCTACCCGCGCGAAGGACCATCGTGGTGCAACTGGCTGCTGTACCCTCACACTCAACAGCACTTATCAGCGAGCCGCAGCGTTGTTTCACTCCTGAACTCGGGCATACCATAGATTGCGATCACCCTTACGCGGCCGACCTGACCACTGCTGCAATACCTCGGCCAGATCTGCTCACCTAAATGACCATCAACCGGCGATGGCTATAAGCGCGTTTCTCTATCGAAGCAACGTCAACGCGGACGATGATCATGTTTCCTGAGAACTCGATCCGTTCTTAAGAAGCTTGTAGAGCTACGTCCAACAGCAACTACAGCGAATTCTCAGCAGGGGGAGCGCTCATATGGCGCGACGGACAGTTCTGATCAGCTCTCGCAACCTTCTCTCTCTCGCCGCGTGCCGCCGGTGGTGCAAACAACTGGTCCGGCTCGGCTTCGTTGTGGCCATGGTTGTCGCCTCATCCACGGCTGGCGGGTTCACTGACCATTCTATGCTTGTCGACGGGGGCACCAACGCTGTTGCGGGGGACAAGGCGAGCGCTGGCACGCAAGCACAAATCGGCGAGGCGCAACCGGCCGGTAAGCCCATCACTCTACCGGTTTCCGCGTGTGGCGAGACAACTGCCAAATTTGGCTCCAATGATCCGAACGACCCGGTCGACGGCACCGTCAACAAGACGATCACCGAGTGGTTGGCGGCCGGCAATAAGGCCGATTGGAAGCGCAGCTTCGGTCTGGACAGGCCCGCAGTTGGCGACGCAGAGTCCGAAATCGACGCCTCCAGTTACGGGAAGGATCTTTTCCTGACGGGAGCTGAGATAAGCTCGCGGCATCGATCCCCATAGAAAGCAGATACTGCCGCACCGCGGCTTGTTCGATAACTCCAAGGGCATTCTCGAAAACACCATTTCAGCCGCAGACAACGCGCTCAAGCACGGCTTCCATGCCGTTGAGCTCGATATTCGCGCTGATAAGAACGGCCACGCCTGGATTATGCATGACACTACACTAGGGCGAGTTACCGGAGATCCGGGCAATTGCCTGATTTCGGACGTCACGACTGCGGAAATCAGGCAGATGAACCTCTTGACGTGGAATCCCATTACCAATGCGCGCACGCCCGCACTGGACCGCAAAGGTAATCCGCAAAAGATGGAAGACCTGCAGAGTATCCTCGATTACGTTCGCGAGAAGAACATAAACGGCGAGGAATTCAACGTCATCATCGATCCCAAGGACGAGCTATCGACGATCGCGGCAATCAAATTACTCTCGGCGCCGGAGAATGCTGAGGTGCGCAACCATCTCGGCATAAAGATCTATTCCAGCCATGTTCCGACTACCGATCGCGTCGTTGCGCGCTGGGAAAAGAAGACAACCAAAGTATTTGATGCGTTGGTGCAGGCCAATGTCACGGTCCAGCCGAACGGCAGGCTCAATCTGATCCCGGTGCTCCTCAGGGTGGAAGACGTCCAATCTTCTTACATCGACGATGATGCGGTGACCCAGGCCGGCGATGGGCTGACCTCTCTTGATAGGCTGGGCGCCCTCGCCATGGTGGAAATCAGCCGCTACAAGGGGACCACCACCTTCGACGAGATGAACCAGGTGGCCGCAGCCTTCCAGGCAGCAGGCGAGAAGTTCGCCAGTGCACCACTCACAACGTCCTATATCTCCGAGGCGTTCTCCGTTAACGGCTATAAGTATTACTATAGCGCTGAGGGCGTGCCGATCACCCTACCCGGCCGTCCGGACATGGATTCTCGTGCCACTTTTGGCGCGCTGCTGCCCTATGCCGACGTGCTGGTGTCCGATAATCCTTATCTGGAAACACTCTATGCGACCGGCTGGATCACGGATGGCAATCATGCGGATTATACGTTCCCGATGGATCCCGGGTTCAATCCAGCATCCATCATCGACGCGCCTAAGGTAATCATTGGCAAGCCAAGCTGGATGAAGGATCCACATCGTCAGTAAGGCTCCGGCCGCCTGCTTCTTACAACCTGGACACATTGACGCGGAGCTTCGTGCTCAAGGAATCGGAGCGACTGGACAAAATCTCAGTTATTAGTCCTCCGTGAAGAACGCGGACGAGCGCTGATTTAAGCGATCTTTTGAGCCGGGACAGTTTCGGCGAAGGCGCGGATGATGGCACGCAAGAGTTCTGCGAGCCATCGCAGGAGCAGGCCGAAGTTGTAGCCGGCCGCGGCGAGGACGGCGTTGATGCGGTCACCGACGCTGCCTTTGAGATAGTTGCGGTCCATGCGGTGCTCGGCCTTGACGTGACCGATGACGGGTTCGACAGCCGCGCGAGGCTTCATCTCGCTCCGGATGGAAGCCGTGACGCGGCGAACCTGACCCGAGATCCAGACCCTGAACCGGTGCGGGTAGTTGTGGCCACGGTACCCTTTGTCGACGTGGATACGACGAGCCTCCACGCCGGTGAGCTTCTCCATGTCGGCGACCACGGGGCCGAGCGTGTGGCCGTCAAAGGGATTGCCGTGCAGCGCCTTGGTATGGAGCACGAACTGTCCACCCTTCGGGGACGTCACGGGGGTGGCGATACTGACCTTGCAGCCGAACTCGTAAGGCGCGCGGGCTTTGCCCTTGCCGATGCACTCGACCTCCGGCGCATGCAACGCATAGACCTTGGGGCCGCGCTGATGCTGATCCTGGCTGCGCACCCGCTGCGCCAGATCGAGCAGCGGGCCGAAGCGCGCTTCCAGCGCCGCATCGCCATCAATCTTGCGGCGGATGTCGCGGATGATCCGGCCAAGCCGCGTCCGCAGGAACTTGAGTTGGCGCCGGGCGCGCTTGAACTGGTGAGCGTGGGTATAGCGGCCGACCATGATGGCGGCGCGCTTGGCCAGGCGCAGATAGCTCTGGCGCAGCGGCACACGGTTGCGCTTGGCAAGCCCGACGAGCTTGGTGATGGCCCGATGCATCAGCCGCGCGTCGGTCGGATGGGCAACGGCCTTGGGCTGCACCGTGGTATCGACCACCACTCGCTCCAGGTCCTTGGGACCGATGGCGCCAGTCTTGTGTGCCACCGACAGACTTTCCTGGATCAACGCGACGAGCTGCTCCTCGCCGAGCCGCTGGCGCCAGCGCGTCATCGACGATCGATCGAACGGCAGCCGGTGGCAGAAGCTTAACTCGCCGCAGAAGTATTGGTAATAAGGGTTCTCGATCCAGCGGGCGCACAGCACCTCATCCGAGAGATTGTGCATGTGCTTCAGAATGAACAGGCCGGCGACAAGCCGCGTCGGTAGGCCAGGCTGCCCCGGCCCGGTTTGGCACACCGAACCAAAGCGGTCATCCAGAAACTTCCAGTCGATCAGCGCCGCCAACCGCACCAGCGGGTGGCCCATGTCGATGATTTGATCGAGCGCCGGAAGCAACAGGTCTTTCTGGCGATCATCCCGCGGTTTGCTCATCGCCGTCCCCAATGCCGATGACCCGTCCGTCAGGGAATCACGAATCGCTCGAAAGCAAAATCCCAAAACGCAAGAAACCGCGGCCCCACCCCCCGGCTTTCCTGCAAAATCGAATACTTTATCGAGACAACTTCTGCCTATCTCTCAGGCCGATCTGCATTCTTCACGGACGACTTATTAAGGCGAGGGTAAAAACATTCGAGAAAGCGTACTTCCCACAGGTACCGCAAATAGCCCGCCTTGCAATCCGCACAAGTGATTTTATTCGCAAGGGCAAACGGCTTGGAGACCCTGTCTATTTAGATAGCGCCTGGGATCTCGTACATGATTCGAAGCTTCCCGCCAGCATCACCGAGCACCCACATTTTAAGTCAGTTTATGGTTACGTTGCGAGCGCTCTGCAGCCGCCAAAACTGCAGGAGGCCCGCGCCGCATTCAAGTTCGTTCTTGGCACAAGGTTTCCGCCACCTATCGAGCATCTGCGTTGTTGGTTTTTTGCCGAACGCAATTCTGGAATAGGTTTCACACAATGTCTGGAAATTTGCGATTTTGTTGTTTCCGGCCGGTCGTACGAGCGGGCACAAAAGGTGCAGTTTTCAGCCTACAAAGCGCTTCTCCTAAACCATCAAGGGCGGGAGAACGCTTTTGACAACCCGTGGAGGCGGCGAACTCGTACTTCCAGGCTCTGGCACTGCACTGTAGAGCTATGGCGGAATCTGGGTGATGACGGTGTGAGGAAGGCGGCGTATCGAGGCGGGTGACGAGCCTGCCAGAACCTCTCGAGGAGAGCGATACGCCATGACCGAGACTACCAATGTTCTTGCTTTCCGTCAGCCGTCCGCGGTTGATGATCCACTGACCGATATCGTTCGAGCCGGCGCGCGGGACCTGCTTGCCAGGGCGATCGAGATCGAGGTTGGCGCGTTTCTGGCCAGCACGGCCAATCTGACGCTGCCCGACGGTCGAGCGCGCCTGGTCCGACATGGGCACGGTCCGGTGCGCGAGATTGCGACCGGCATCGGTCCGGTGGAGGTCGCTCGTCCCAAGGTCCGCGACCGCGGAGCGAGCGGGCCAGGCGACCGCCTCCGCTTCAGTTCGGCAATCCTGCCGCTATGGGCGCGGCGGACGAAGAGCCTGGATGCCTTGATCCCGGTCCTCTATTTGCGCGGCATCTCGACCGGCGACTTCCAGGAGGCGCTCTCGGCGCTGCTCGGCAAGGATGCGCCGAACCTGTCGCCTTCGGTGATCGCCGGCCTGAAGGCCGATTGGCAGGTCGAGTACGAACGCTGGCAGAGACGCGATCTGTCGGCGCGTCGCTATGTCTACATCTGGGCCGATGGCGTGTACCTGCAGGCCCGCATGGAAGATCACAGCGAATGCATGCTGGTGCTGATTGGCACCACGCCGGAAGGCAAGAAGGAGCTGATCGGCTTCCAGGTCGGCGTGCGCGAGAGCGCGCAGAGCTGGCGCGAACTCCTGATCGACCTGCGGCAACGCGGGTTACGGATTGCCCCGCAACTCGCCATCGGCGACGGCGCCCTCGGCTTCTGGAAGGCACTGGACGAGGCCTTTCCCGGCACGCGGCACCAACGATGCTGGTGCCATAAAGTGAGCAACGTACTCGACAAGGTCGCCAAATCCGTGCAGGGCCCCATGAAGAACGACCTGCGGAACATCTATCTGGCCCCACACCGGGCCGAAGCTGAAACCGCGATCGACGTCTTCGTCGAGAAATACCACGTCAAATACGGACGTGCGGTGGAGTGCCTGATCAAGGATCGCCATGCGCTGCTCGCCTTCTTCGACTTCCCTGCTGAGCACTGGATCCACCTACGCAGCTCGAACCCGATCGAGAGCGTCTTCGCCACGGTGCGCCACCGAACGGTGCGGACCAAGGGATCGCTGTCGCAACAAACTGCGAAGCTGATGGTGTTCAAGCTCATCGACGCCGCATCGAAGACCTGGCGGCGATTGAAGAGCACGAACCAGTTGCCGAAAGTCATCGCCGGTGTAAAGTTCATCGACGGAATCGAAGTCATTCCGAACACTGAAAGCCACGCCGCCTGATCAGGCCGCGTCACCCAAAATCAGCCATAGCTCCTGCACTGTAGCGTCTTCAAGAACAATTTGGCGATGAATAGCGATCGAGCATCCGACTCGGAAAAATATATTCAAGATACTGCGCTGACTTTGTTCGATCTCAGCCTTCGTGCCTTGGGGTTGGATCGATCGCTAGTGATCGTTGCCGACGTTATGAGGATAGCCAATGGCTATCTAGATCCAATCGAATGGGCGACGACCAGGATCTACAAGGGAGTGTATTTGCACTCCTTCGACATCGCAACGCTCAATCGCTCAAGCAAGGAAATCGCGAGAATAATCTCGAGCGAAGTCAACTCCGACTGTTGGATGGAGCTGACTGACCTTCGTTGGGATCAAATCGAATTCTCCACGGCTACTCTACATGTCCGAAGAGTCAAACAAGGCACGCCGAGCACGCACCCGATTTTGGGCGATGAGTTGCGTGCCCTACGCAAGCTTCAGCGGGAGCAGAAGCCAAAATCGCCGTTTGTCTTTACATCGGAACGCGGTACCCCGTTTACCACAGCAGGATTTGCACGAATGGTCGAGCGCGCTGGCGTTACGGTGGAGCTAAACTTCAAAGCTCATCCACACATGCTCCGCCATGCTTGCGGATATGCGCTCGCAAACAAAGGTCACGATACACGTGCGTTGCAAGCCTATTTAGGCCACAAGAATATTCAACATACGGTCCGCTACACCGAATTGTCGCCTACCCGGTTCAAGGATTTTTGGCGCGATTGAAGCGAGCAGATCGGCGACATGTTGATTCCACAAACCGGGCTGCTTTCTTTATTTAACCAAATCACCGTTTGACTTTCGCGCTTAAGTGGTAGAATTTCGTTTTTTTTCATATAAGGGCGAGGTATGATCGTGCCTTGGAAAATTTATTTTGCGTTTCTTGTGATTGTTTTTTCGCCCGCCGTTGGTGGCCCAGCAAAAGCCGACCTCACTCCCGCTATCCTCGCGCCGACCAGCGATGTGAAGGATATCATATCGCATTTCCGCGCAGAAATGTCCGCCTTGATTGCGCAGGCGGGTGGCGAGGCCAGAGTCACGCTTATGAGAGCATTCCAGCTTTCGGATCAGCTAATTCAATCGTTGACAACCGCTTATGCGGACTCCGTCAAGTTGACCTTTTCCCAATTGGACAGCCAGCAGCAGAAAGCCTTCGGTGACACTCTAAATGCAATAAATGAGATGAATCAGGCGGTTCGTGATCCGATCAATAAGGGGCTGCAGCTCGGAAATACTTTCGCTGCAATTACAGCAGACGTGTTTTCTTGGACGAAGAAGCCTATGGTCATTGCTTACAGTCCGAGCTACGTCGCTCCCGCTTCAATTTCCGACACGGTGCGCATCTCGATTTCTGGGGTACGCCTTCATGCAGCGGATGTGGCCGCCCCAAAGCTAAGAATGAAGGGGCTTGATTTCACTCCGTCAGAAGTTACGGACGTCTCACTTGGATTCCTGGTTCCTAGAAAGTCGTCCGTGAAGAATGCAGATCGGCCTGAGAGATAGGCAGAAGTTGTCTCGATAAAGTATTCGATTTTGCAGGAAAGCCGGGTGTTGGGCCGCGGTTTCTTGCGTTTTGGGATTTTGCTTTCGAGCGATTCGTGATTCCCTGACGGACGGGTCATCGGCATTGGGGACGGCGATGAGCAAACCGCGGGATGATCGCCAGAAAGACCTGTTGCTTCCGGCGCTCGATCAAATCATCGACATGGGCCACCCGCTGGTGCGGTTGGCGGCGCTGATCGACTGGAAGTTTCTGGATGACCGCTTTGGTTCGGTGTGCCAAACCGGGCCGGGGCAGCCTGGCCTACCGACGCGGCTTGTCGCCGGCCTGTTCATTCTGAAGCACATGCACAATCTCTCGGATGAGGTGCTGTGCGCCCGCTGGATCGAGAACCCTTATTACCAATACTTCTGCGGCGAGTTAAGCATGAGTGTTACCCGCCTGAGCAAGGGTATGTGTTCGACTTGCTCAGGGTGAAGTTAGTTGAAGATAAGCACACCGCATACAAGGATAACGACACGTCCCCCGGCACGAATTATGGCGGGATCAATTGGAAGGACGGTGTGAAAACCGAACGAAATATTTGCATTGAAGTGAGCGCTGCCACGGGCTGCACGGAATGCGGCGGTCATACGGAAGGGCACCTAGAAGCCTGGATGGTTCGCACGGTAGACGAGGAAAAGACCTTTGCTGAGGGGCCTAGTACCCGGAATCAGAGCTGAGTGATACGGCGGCCTTTGAAGCGGCGTGACGGACCTTTTTCTTGGTCCAGACGAAGGGCTCGGCTTTGTCGTTGTACGCGTTGACGTAGGCGTCGATGTGTTCCTGAAGCTGCTTGAGGCTGTAAAGGAGATGCCGCTAAGCGACTGCCCCTGCAGGATCGAAAACCATACCTCGACCTGATTGAGCCAGGACGCACTTGTCGGCGTGAAATGAAATTGCACGTTGGGGTGGGCCTTAAGCCAGTCCTCGTTCTTCTTGTGGGTGTTGAGGTTGTCGAGGATGACGTGAAGCTGGCGGTTCGGAAAGGCCGCGGTGAGGCTGTCCATGAAATCGAGAAACTCGACGCGGCGACGGCGTTTTGAATGGGTCGCGATGATCTTTCCGGTGGCGACTTCGAGCGCCGCAAACAATGTTGTGGTGCCATGCCGCTTGTAATCGTGGCTTTGGCCGGTCAAGGCGCGGCCATTGGGCAACTTCAGATAACCCTGCGCTCGCTCCAAAGCCTGGATCGAGGGCTTCTCGTCCACGCACAGCACAATGGCCTTCGCCGGCGGCGCGACATAGAGGCCGACAACATCGGCGGCTTTGGCCGTAAAGTTCGGGTCGTTGCTCTCGCACCAGGACTTGCGAGCCACCAGGTCAATCTTGTGGCTGCGCAGGAACCGCCAGACATATTGGACATCGACATCGCCCAGCGCCTCGGCCAGCAGGGGGCCGGTCCAGCGCGCAAACCCTTGCGGTGGCGGCTTATCCAGCAGCTTCAGAATCCGCTTGTCGGTCGTCTTCGTATAGATCGGCTGCTTGCCAGGCCGCGGCTTGTCTTGCAGCCCTTCAAGGCCATGGTCGGCATAGCGATGCCGCCAAAGGCTGACAATCCGCGGCTGGACCCCAACTTCCTTGGCGATCGACCGGGTGCTGCGCCCATCCGCCGCCAACAGAACTATCCGCGCCCGCTTCAAATCGCGCTGCAACGTCACCGGTGAGCGACAGCACGCCTCAAGCACCTTGCGATCTTTCCTCGAAAGGTGGACTTCTCTTGCTTCGGGTATCATCCCGACCTTGAATCACGACTCACGTTCCAAGAAAAGTGGGTACTAGCCCGCTCAACTGGAATGAGGATCCTCCACCAATTCGCCTAAAGGTTAATCCGATAAGCCAGGTCATTACGGTCCGTCTTTTCAATGAAATAACGCGAAGGGTGCCAGCGACATCGAGACAATCACTACAATTTCTCACTGTCGAGCCGGACCCACGTAACAACGTCGTATTTCTCGTTCCACAGAGAGAGTGGAATGCTCGATAAATGATCGATCCGTTCAGGTACCGGTCGAGGTTTCCGCTTACTAGCCTGTCTTATTCGTAAGAGGCGCCCGAGAGGCTGGCGAGCGTGGTGTAAAGCGCTGATACGGCGTAGGATTCGGTTGTGAAGCCAAGACGCCGGGCGGCGTCGAGGTGCGTGCCCTTCTGCGCCGCCTGGTACGGCATATCCGCACGCGGTGGCACAACACGCGAATTACGTTCCGTGGCGACGGGCACTATGCCCGGCCGGAGGCCATGGCGTGGTGCGAGACCAACGGCATCGACTACATCTTCGGTCTGTCCGGCACCAAGCCTCTCGCCAGAAAAGTCGACGAGGTCGCCGACGACATCCGCACCCGACGCGCCATCGAGAACCTGCCGGTTCTGCGTGGCTATACCGAGACGCGCCACAAGGCAAAGTCCTGGGATCGCGAACGGCGCACCGTCGCCCGTATTGAGGCGACGATGCTCGGCCTCGACATCCGTTTCGTCGTCACCAGCCTCGATGTCGGCTCGGCCGAGTGGATCTACGACAGCCTGTATTGCGCGCGCGGCCAAGCCGAGAATCTGATCAAGCTGCATAAGACGCAGCTCGCCTCCGATCGCACCAGCTGCCGTTCGGCGCTCGCCAACCAGGTCCGTCTCGTGCTCCATACGGCCGCTTATTGGCTGATGCTGACCGTGCGCGACGCCATTCCCAAAGCCCGGGAATTGGCCGCTGCCGAGTTCGCGACGCTGCGTCTTCGTCTCTTGAAGCTCGCTGCCCGTGTGGTCGAGACCACGAGCCGCATTCGCCTTGCGTTCGCCGCGGCATGTCCCGAAGCCGACCTGATCCGCTGCTTGCCCGGCGCGCTGCTCCCGCTCGGTCCGTAACCGACCGGGCCTGCGCCCGCTCACCCGCCCCACTCCTCCATCGCCTACAAAACAGCTTGATGTAGAACCCGGTGAGAAAAGGCCGGACGGTCACCCACGCCAGCCGCCAGCCCCCGTCAGACGTCAAGAACGACCGTGCTCTCGTGAATAGATCGGGTTAGGAGTTCGGCACCTCTTTGGACTGACCATGTTGTCTGCGCTTGCGGGAGGAGCTTGAGCAATTCGGGTTTGATAAGGCCGAGCGCAGCCGAGGGCTCGAAGACCCCGGCGATCACGAGGCCGTTCCTTATCCAACGTGTCTTTCAGCGTCGAGCCTTGCAACGGGAGCGCGCGGTTTCGTCGCGCCTAGAGTGGAATATTAACATTGCAAACGTCTAGGTTGTATGCAACCATAGGATCGGGTCTCAGAAACCGAAGACAGCATCAGTGGCCATCAATGGGCCAGCGTGCTAACAGCCCCGTTCGGCGGGGACGGTGCGCCCGTGTCCAAGCGCACCCCAAAAGCACATTGGCCGGTCACGATTACGGTTTCTGAACCCCGGCAGCCAGTCCGCTACCGGCATCAGAGCTAAAAGCAAAATCCATGAACCATCAGCGAATCTCGCGCCGCGTCGTGGCGATCGCTCGCGTCTGTAGTCTCGAAGTGTTGCACGACAACGAAACATCTCAGCAGAGGGCCGACCGGTTGCTGGCGCCGCACAAGCGGCGCAACCGTTGTCCGTTGTCAAATGATTTGAGGCTGATTAGGCGGCTGGCGAAAGGAGCGTCTGGCTCCTCAGGGGTTAGAGTTTAAGCGGCCTGCACTCGATGCTGCGAGCGACGGTTTGCGTCTCATCGGCGCCATCCTGCTCGAGCGGCGCCCAAGTTGAGCCCCCCGACGCACCTTCCGAGCGGCCTGTTCGCCGTCAGGGCCTGTGAGACAAACACGGGGATTTTGCGGAGGGAGGATTTCTGGTTCATCGTAGCCACCAGGAGCGAAGATGAAACAGAATCCGGACCGGGCAAAGCGTCGGCAGACCAAGTGCTAAAGGACATTCGGCGCCAGACCCGCCGGCAGTATTCGGCGGAAGAGAAGATCCGCATCGTGCTAGTACCCACTTTTCTTGGAACGTGAGTCGTGATTCAAGGTCGGGATGATACCCGAAGCAAGAGAAGTCCACCTTTCGAGGAAAGATCGCAAGGTGCTTGAGGCGTGCTGTCGCTCACCGGTGACGTTGCAGCGCGATTTGAAGCGGGCGCGGATAGTTCTGTTGGCGGCGGATGGGCGCAGCACCCGGTCGATCGCCAAGGAAGTTGGGGTCCAGCCGCGGATTGTCAGCCTTTGGCGGCATCGCTATGCCGACCATGGCCTTGAAGGGCTGCAAGACAAGCCGCGGCCTGGCAAGCAGCCGATCTATACGAAGACGACCGACAAGCGGATTCTGAAGCTGCTGGATAAGCCGCCACCGCAAGGGTTTGCGCGCTGGACCGGCCCCCTGCTGGCCGAGGCGCTGGGCGATGTCGATGTCCAATATGTCTGGCGGTTCCTGCGCAGCCACAAGATTGACCTGGTGGCTCGCAAGTCCTGGTGCGAGAGCAACGACCCGAACTTTACGGCCAAAGCCGCCGATGTTGTCGGCCTCTATGTCGCGCCGCCGGCGAAGGCCATTGTGCTGTGCGTGGACGAGAAGCCCTCGATCCAGGCTTTGGAGCGAGCGCAGGGTTATCTGAAGTTGCCCAATGGCCGCGCCTTGACCGGCCAAAGCCACGATTACAAGCGGCATGGCACCACAACATTGTTTGCGGCGCTCGAAGTCGCCACCGGAAAGATCATCGCGACCCATTCAAAACGCCGGCGCCGCGTCGAGTTTCTCGATTTCATGAACAGCGTCACCGCGGCTTTTCCGAACCGCAAGCTTCACGTCATCCTCGACAACCTCAACACCCATAAAAAGAACGAGGACTGGCTCAAGGCCCACCCCAACGTGCAATTTCATTTCACGCCGACAAGTGCGTCATGGCTCAATCAGGTCGAAGTATGGTTTTCCATCTTGCAGGGGCAGTCGCTCAGCGGCACCTCCTTCACGAGCCTCAAGCAGCTTCAGGAACACATCGATGCCTACGTCAACGCATACAACGACAGAGCCGAGCCCTTCGTCTGGACCAAGAAAAAGGTCCGTCAACGCCGTTTCAAAGGCCGCCGTATCACTCAGCTCTGATTCCGGGTACTAGGTTTTCGACCATCGAATCCGTGGAGGAAGAGGTATTTGCGGCGGACGTGGTGATTGGTGCGGTGCTCGTCCCAGGGGCGAGCGCTCCGAAGCTGGTCCGCCGGAGCATGCTGAGCTCAATGCGCAAGAGAGCCGTACTCGTGGACGTCGCTATCGATCAGGGCGGCTGCTTTGAGACATCGCGCCCAACCACTCACGCTGATCCAACATACGAAGTAGATGGCATCATTCATTATTGTGTGGCCAATATGCCGGGTGCCGTGCCGCTAACCTCGAGCCAGGCACTGAATAACGCGACCCTGCCGTTTGGTTTGGCTCTGGCCAACAAGGGTTTTTCCGCCGTACTCGAGAATCCACATCTGCGCGCAGGCCTCAACGTCCATCGGGGCCGGCTAACATACAAGGCGGTGGCCGAGAGCCTCGGGCTGCCCTTCTCCCCGATCGAACAGGCTGCGGCCTGATCCCAGAGGCCCTCATGGGCGTTTCCTCCCTGACTAAGGCCACCCTTCGGGGTGGCTCTTTTTTTCGGCTATTTATCAACTGACCTCCGCCAGTATTGATTAGGAGTGCGGAACGAAGCAGAGGATCACCGGACGAACGCCTGCCTCAACCGCCGCCGGGATAGGGAGACGATGTACCTTCGCCCCATACGGTGCATGTGAATGCCGGTTTTGGCCGCAATACAGGGCAACTGAGAATCCGTCCCTTGGGCTCCACGAAGATGCGCATCACCAGTGAGGTTTTGTCTGGAGCGACTGCTGCGACCTTTCTGACGGAATCTGGGTACGTCGATTGGATCGGCGATGACGGCCGGTTTGTTCGTCATGATGCTTTGCCTAACGGTCCCGTTGAGTGGAGCCGACAAGATGCGCCGCGGGCGACCTGATACTTGCCCGGACAGCTCCATGATGTCGCGACACATCGATCATAGCCGCGGCAGGCGGCCTTAAGGATCTCGGATCGTTCCCTAATGCTGGAGAAGGTGGTTTACCTGATCGCTGACGGCCGTGACACCGATCATGCGCAAACCACAGGATCGAGATCAGATTGTCATGTTCGTTGTAGGATTTGCGACACCGTATCGGGTCGGCGACTTGCGTTATCGAAATTTCTTCAGATGAATCAAGCTCAAGATGTCTGGCACAAGACTTGATAGCAAGAAACTGTTCCGCACCTTCTGCTTATGGAATAGCACTGATGGCCTACAAGATAATCGCATCCCAATGCACGGTCTGCGGTGCGTGTGAGTTCGAGTGTCCCAATGCCGCGATTAGCCTGAAGAACGACATCTATGTGATCAATCCGTCCCAGTGTACCCAATGTGAGGGGCATTCTGACGCGCCAAAGTGCGCCGTGGTTTGCCCCGTGCCAGATACTTGCGTGCCCGCATAGGAGCGGCAGCCGATGAGAGGGGCTCCTGCACGAAGCATGATGAAGATAATATCCAAAACAGCCGCCTTTGCGACCCGTCTCCCGTTTTCCTCGCTCGCTAGCCCCGTGTTCGAAGTGATTTGCGCGAGCCGCTCGGAAAGATTGCTGCGCAGTCGGCGCCGGCGGGAGTTGCCTTGAGTGAGCGGAGGAGGCAATGGTAGCCGTTCAAGAGACGGTCGAGCGCGTCAAGCGCATCGACGTCGACCAGTATCGTTATGGGTTTGAGACCCTGATCGAGTCCGACAAGGCCCCCAAGGGGCTGTCTGAAGACACCGTCCGGTTCATCTCCGAGAAGAAGAACGAGCCCGCCTGGATGCTCCAGTGGCGGCTCGAAGCCTATCGGCGCTGGCTGACCATGACCGAGCCGACCTGGGCCCGCGTCGACTATCCCAAGATCGACTTCCAGGACCTCTATTATTACGCGGCGCCGAAGCCGAAGAAGACGGTCACCTCGCTCGACGAGATCGATCCGGAGATTCTCAAGACCTACGAGAAGCTCGGCATTCCCCTGCGGGAAGTCGCCATGCTCGAAGGCGTCGAGCCGAAGCCCGGCGAGCAAGATCCGGCGCGCCGCAAGATCGCGGTCGATGCGGTGTTCGATTCGGTTTCGGTTGCGACCACCTTCAAGGCGGAGCTGAAGAAGGCCGGCGTGATCTTCATGCCGATCTCAGAAGCCATCCGCGAGCATCCCGAGCTGGTCCAGAAATATCTCGGCTCTGTGGTTCCGACCTCGGACAATTTCTACGCGACGCTGAACTCGGCGGTGTTCTCCGACGGCTCGTTCGTCTACGCGCCGCCGGGCGTGCGCTGCCCGATGGAGCTATCGACCTATTTCCGCATCAACGAGCGCAACACCGGCCAGTTTGAGCGGACGCTGATCATCGCCGACAAGGGCTCCTACGTCTCCTATCTCGAAGGCTGCACCGCGCCGCAGCGCGACGAGAACCAGCTCCACGCCGCCGTGGTCGAGCTCGTCGCGCATGACGATGCCGAGATCAATTATTCGACGGTGCAGAACTGGTATCCCGGCAATTCGGAAGGCAAGGGCGGCATCTACAATTTCGCCACCAAGCGTGGCGACTGCCGCGGCAACAATTCCAAGATCTCCTGGACCCAGGTCGAAACGGGTTCGGCGATCACCTGGAAGTATCCGAGCTGCATCCTGCGCGGCGACAATTCCCGCGGCGAGTTCTACTCGATCGCGATCTCGAACGGCTTCCAGCAGGTCGATTCGGGCACCAAGATGATCCACCTCGGCAAGAACACGTCGAGCCGCATCATCTCGAAGGGCATCGCCGCCGGCAAGTCGCAGAACACCTATCGCGGCTCGTCACCGCGCACCGGAAAGCGACCGGCGCGCGCAACTTCACCGCCTGCGATTCGCTCCTGATCGGCGACAAATGCGGCGCGCACACCGTGCCGTACATCGAAGCCAAGAACTCCTCGGCGACGTTCGAGCACGAGGCGACGACCTCGAAGATCTCCGAGGACGTGCTGTTCTACTGCGTCCAGCGCGGGCTTTCTCAGGAGGAAGCGGTCGGCATCGTCGTCAACGGCTTCGTCAAGAACGTTCTGCAAAAGCTGCCGATGGAATTCGCAGTGGAAGCGCAGAAGCTAATCTCGATCTCGCTCGACGGATCAGTTGGATAAACCAACCTCCAGCAAGCCGTCTCAAATACGGCCCGCTATACGACGCACTTTAAGGGACCAGATCAGAATGGCGCTCCTCGAAATCCGCGACTTGCATGCTCGCGTCGAAGGCCTCGAAATTATTCATGGCCTCGATCTTAGCGTCAATGCGGGTGAGGTGCACGCGATCATGGGGCCGAACGGGTCCGGCAAGTCGACGCTCTCGCATGTGATCGCCGGCAAGCCCGGCTATGAGGTCACCGGCGGCCAGATTCTGTTCAAGGAGGAAGATCTCCTGGAGATGGACCCGGAGGAGCGCGCCGCCAAGGGCGTGCTCCTGGCCTTCCAATATCCGGTCGAGATCCCTGGCGTGACCACAATGAACTTTCTGCGGGCGGCACTGAACGCCCAGCGCAAAGCGCGAGACGAGCGGGAATTATCCACCCCCGAGTTTCTGAAAAGGATCCGTGAGGCCGCCGGTTGGCTTAACATCCCTCACGACATGCTCAAGCGCGGCTTCAATGTCGGTTTCTCAGGCGGCGAGAAGAAGCGCAACGAAATTTTGCAGATGGCGCTGTTCGAGCCGGGCCTGTGCATCCTGGACGAGATCGATTCCGGCCTGGACATTGACGCGCTGCGTATCGTCGCCAACGGCATCAATGGCTTGCGTTCGCCCGAACGAGCGATGGTCGTGATCACTCACTATCGACGGCTCCTCGACCATATCGAGCCGGACGTTGTGCACGTGATGTCGAAAGGACGGGTCAGGAAAAGCGGTGGCAAGGAACTCGCGCAGGAGCTCGAGGCTTATGGCTACGCCCAATTCGAAGACGCAGCCTGACCTCAAGGATTTACCGATGAAGCAGGCCAAAGCTCGCGCCAAACGCGCCACGGGGGAGGTCTTTGCTGCGGCGCAACTGCCTGGTGTAGCCCCTGTTCCGGAAATCCGGGCGAGGGCATTCGAGATTTACAAAAGTGCCGGCCTCCCGCATCCGCGCATGGAGAATTGGAAATACACTGATCCACGCGCACTGATCGGCGAGGTGCTGCCACTCGCTCCGCGACCGGATGCGGACGCGATCGTCCGCGCAAACGTATCGGCCAAGCAAGCCGCTGCTCATCAGGCAGTCAAGCTTGTTTTGGTGGACGGCATATTCACTCCGCACCTATCCCATCTCGGCGAGTTGGAAAATGAAATCGTTGTACGCTCGCTGAGGGAGGTTGTGGAGGACGCGGCCACGGCAGAGTTGGCTGGTCTGGTGCTGTTGACGACGAGCAACCCGGCGATCTCGCTCAATGCCGCAATGGCGACAGATGGCTTGGTGATTACGGTCCCCGACGGCGCTGCGTTGAACCCTCCAATTCACATCGTTCACGTGGCAACCGGTTGTTCGGTGTCCACGTTTACCCGCTCGTATCTGCAGCTCGGTAAAGCAGCGCATGCGGTCGTCGTGGAAAGTTTCGTGGCGGCAGAAGGTGCGAGCGGCTATCAGGCCAACGATGCGATCATCGCCTTGGTTGGTGACGAGGCGAGCCTTTCGCATATCCGCGTGGCAGCCGATGCCTGTGACGCTGCGAATATCTCCTCGGCGATCGTGGCCGTCGGCGCCGGGGCTACGCTCGACTTCTTCAGCATGACCTGCAGCGGCTCCGTCAGCCGCTATCAGGGTTTCATCACCCTGGCCGGCGAGGGAGCAAAGCTCTCGGCGAATGGGGTTAATCTCGTCAGAGGAAAGCTGCACGCCGACACAACGATCGTGGTCGACCACGCAGTGCCATATTGCACCAGCCGGGAGAAGTTCCGCGCGGTCGTCGATGATTGTGGACGCTCGGTGTTTCAGGGTCGAATCGTCGTTCGTCCCGCCGCCCGGAAGACGGATGCCGCCCTGACGACGCGAGCGATGCTGCTATCCGACCAGGCCGAGGCCGACAATAAGCCGGAACTTGAAATCTTGGCTGACGACGTGACCTGCGGCCACGGCGCGGCATCGGGTGCGCTCGACGAGAATCTCGTATTCCATTTGCGCGCTCGGGGACTGTCCGAGAAGGATGCGCGGATGTTGCTGATTAAAGCGTTCGTTGGCGAAGCGATTGAGGAGATCGCTTCCAAGAATTTGCGCGAGTTTGTGACAGCGCGAGCTGAACACTGGCTGCGGGGTGGGGGATGAGTGTACATCCCGCAACGAGCAATGGGGGTTAAGAGGTCGACCGTCTGCGTATGGACTTTCCTGCACTGTGCATGAAAGTGTAGGGCAAGCCGCTGGTTTACCTCGATAACGCTGCAGCCGCGCAAAAGCCGAACGCGGTGCTTGTTCGTATGATGCAGGTATACTCCTGCGAATACGCCAACGTTCATCGTGGCTTGCACCACCTCTCTAACGCGGCGACCGAGGCCTATGAAGGTGCCCGTGCCAAGGTGGCGGTTTGTGAACGCGCATTGCAGCGAAGAGATCATCTTCATCAGGAGTGCACGGAGGCAATTAATCTGGTCGCCCAGACCTTCGGCCGTGAACGTATCACCCCGGGTGACGAGATTGTTCTCTCAATTCTGGACATCGTGCCCTGGCGCCTTCTCAGAGACGACTTGGTGCAGTGATAAAATGGGCGCCGGTGGATAATGAGGGAAGTGTCCTGCTCGACGATTTCGAGCGGCTTCTGACTCTCGCGTACCAGGATGGTTGCGATCACACACATGTCGAACGTGCTCGCGACAGTGTTGCCGATCAGAGACAGTCAGGATCGCGCATGCCCGGGGTATCCCGTTGCTGGTCGACGGCTCGCAATGATGCGTCCGTCTGAACGCCGACGTATGCGACATCGATTGCGATTTCTACGTCATGACCAGCCCCAAACTGTATGGTCCGGCTGGCATTGGTGTGCTTTACGGCGAGTCTGAGCATCTGCCGTCGATGCCGCCGTTCAATGGCGGCGGGGAGATGATCCGTGAAGTCTCGCATTCCGGGGTCATCTATGGCGATCGGCCACACCGGTTCGACGCGGGTACGCCGCCGATCGTCCAGGCCATCGGCTTAGGCGCGGCTATCGATTACATCAGTTCAACAGGCAAGGTACGGATCCACAGGCACGAGAACATACTGGCCGCTTACGGTCAGGAGAGGCTAGGGGACCTCAACTTTGTTCGGATGATCGGGACGGCGGCCGAGAAGGGAGCGATTAATTCGTTCGAAGTGAAGGGAACGCACGCGCATGATATTGCCACGATCGTCGCCCGGGCCGCTGCATCGGTGCGGGCGGGGGGCGCTGTGCGATGCCGCTGCACATGCATCTCGGCGTGCTGGCTGCGTGCTCTGTGTCCCTCGGCATGTACAACACACGCGAAGACATCGATGTGATCGTGCGTGCCCCTTATCGAGCTATGCGGGAAACTGGGTGATGACGGAATGAGATAGGCGGCGTATCGAGGCGGGTGTCGAGCCTGCCAGAACCTCAAGGAGAGCGATACGCCATGAACGAGCATAGCAACATTGTCCCACTGCGTCAGCCCGATGAGATCGACGATCCACTGACGAATATTTTGCGATCTGGTGCTCGGCAGCTGCTTGCGCAGGCTGTCGAGATGGAAGCCGAGGCGTTTCTCGCCGCGATGAAGGGCTTGAAGCTTCCCGATGGCCGCGACCGCCTCGTGCGGCACGGCCATGGTCCAGTGCGGACGATCCAGACGGGGATCGGCGCCGTCGAAGTCGCCCGGGTAAAGATTCGCGATCGCGCGGTGACCAGCGATGGCGAGCGGATCCGCTTCACCTCGGCGATCCTGCCGTTGTGGGCACGGCGCACGAAGAGCTTGGATGCACTTTTGCCGGTTCTGTACCTGCGAGGCATCTCGACGGGCGACTTCCAGGAGGCGCTGGCGGCGCTCTTGGGCAAGGATGCGCCGAATCTTTCTCCGGCGGTGGTTTCCAGACTGACGACGGAGTGGCAGCTCGAGTACGAGCGTTGGCAGAAGCGCGATCTGTCGGCGCGCCGGTACGTATACGTGTGGGCGGACGGCGTCTTCCTGCAGGCTCGCATGGAAGACCACAGCGAATGCATGCTGGTGCTGATCGGCGCGACGCCGGAAGGCAAGAAGGAACTCATCGGCTTCCAGGTCGGCGTGCGCGAGAGCACGCAGAGCTGGCACGAACTGCTCGTCGAGGCGAAAACCCGTGGGCTGAAGATCGCCCCGGAAATCGCCGTCGGTGACGGCGCGCTCGGCTTCTGGAAGGCGCTCGACGAGGTCTTTCCCGCCACGCGACATCAGCGGTGCTGGGTGCACAAAACCGCGAATATCTTGAACAAAGTCGCAGTGTCGGTACAGGCCAGCATGAAGAAGGATCTGCGCGAGGTCTATTTGGCGTCCAACCGAGCTTCGGCCGAAGTGGCGATCGATGTCTTTGCCGAGAAATACGGAGCGAAGTACGACGGTCGAGTGCCTGACGAAAGATCGCGACGCAATGCTTGCGTTCTACGAATTCCCCGCCGAGCATTGGGACCACTTGCGGACGACGAATCCCATCGAAAGCGTGTTCGCGAGGGTCCGGCACAGAACGGTGCGCACGAAAGGTTCGTTATCGTCAACAACTGCCAAGTTGATGGTGTTCAAGCTGCTCTGCGCCGCATCAAAGACCTGGCGGCGGCTGAAAGGCACAAATCAGTTGCCGAAGGTCAGCGCAGGTGTCAGATTCGAAAACGGCATCGAGGTCATCCAAGTGCCGGAAAACCACGCCGCCTGATCGCCTCGTCACCCAAAATCCCGCATAGCTCCCCCTTATCAAGGCGCGACGATGCTCGTGTGATCTAACGAGCCTAAGAAGTTCACGTGGCGTCGAGGTAGCTCGCTTTGAGATCTAGGGTCTGTACCTAAATAGCGCCACGTGATTCTCTTGCCTACGTGTTGATTCGGGGGCGAGAGAATGCGCGCTGGTTTGTTTTGGCTGAACGACAGGCAATGGGCGCGTATCGAACCGCATCTGCCGAGGGGACTGACGGGGCCGGATCGGGACGACGACCGACGCATCGTCAGCGGCATCATTCACATGCTGCAATCGGGTGCACGATGGCGTGATTGTCCACGTGAATACGGCCCTTACACGACGATCTACAATCGCTTCAATCGCTGGGCCAAGCGAGGACGATGGTGCGCAATCTTCGAAGCGCTGGCCAAGCCTGGCGAAGACGGCGTCGTACTGTCGCTCGACTCGACCTCGATTAAAGCTCACCGGTGTGCCTCCGGCGGAAAAGGGGGGAGCACAATCAAGCAATCGGCCGCTCGCGCGGAGGCCGCACGACAAAAATCCATGCGCTGAGCGATCCGCTCTGCCGGCCGGTCGTCCTGCATCTGACTCCAGGCCAGGATGCAGATATCGCTGCGGCTCCCGATGTCCTGGCGCTCGCGCCACCCATGAGCGTGCTCCTCGCCGACAAAGGGTATGATGGCGACAAGCTTCGCGGCGAAATCATTCGTCGTGGCGCCAAGCCCGTAATCCCCAATAAATCTAACCGTGTCGTCATCCATCGCTTCAACAAACGCGCCTACAAAGGACGAAATGTCATCGAACGCTGCTTTTGCAGGCTCAAGGACTTCCGGCGCATCGCCACGCGATATGACAAGCTCGCCCGTAATTTTTTGGCCGCTGTTCATCTCGCCGCTCTCGTCGCATATTGGCTCAATTGAGTCTGGACCCTAGAGCGCGAGATCGCGCACGTCATTACATCGCAGGTGAGCACCTATAGGTTTCAATAAGTATGAAGGATTGGAAGCCAGACTTGCGGCCTGCTTCCGCCTTACCCCGCAGAGCGTTGCTGTCGCGCATAAACTCAAAAACTCCGCCGTGAATTTCACGCGCGGCCGCCTTGTTCCATTTCGAACGCCGCCAAACCAAGAGTCCCTCGCAAAGGCGAGATGTCGGATTCGCAACAACAGCCCGTCACCGTACAAGGCGCGCTAAGAAACTGTTGTTGTTCTAGTTTTAGTGCTCATGAGACCCTGGCATGCCGGTTGCAAAGTCTTGGATCAAGAAGCCGCCCTCCCAACAGCTAACCTTTTAAAGGACACCAGATGAGTCTCGCCACGACCAACAGCGTTGCAGAAATCAGGGCTCGCAACAAAGAGCTGATCGAGGAGGTGCTGAAGGTCTATCCGGAGAAAACCGCGAAAAGGCGTGCCAAGCACCTCAACGTGCACCAAGCAGGTAAGTCGGACTGCGGGGTGAAGTCCAACATCAAATCCATACCCGGCGTGATGACGATAAGAGGGTGCGCCTATGCAGGGTCGAAGGGGGTGGTCTGGGGACCAATCAAGGACATGGTTCATATCAGCCATGGCCCGGTTGGCTGCGGCCAATATTCATGGGGCTCGCGGCGCAACTATTACGTTGGCACCACGGGCATCGATAGCTTCGTGACTCTGCAGTTCACCTCCGACTTCCAGGAAAAGGATATCGTATTTGGCGGCGACAAGAAACTGGACAAAATCCTTGATGAAATCCAAGAGCTGTTTCCACTCAACAACGGCATCACGATACAATCAGAGTGCCCGGTAGGGTTGATCGGTGACGATATCGAGGCGGTGTCAAGGGCGAAATCCAAAGAATATGGAGGCAAGACCATCGTGCCGGTCCGTTGTGAGGGCTTTCGGGGTGTGTCGCAGTCACTAGGCCATCACATTGCAAACGATGCGGTACGCGATTGGATTTTCGGGCATATCGAGGCCGAGGGCAAACCAAAGTTCGAGCCGACACCATACGATGTTGCGATCATCGGAGACTACAATATCGGCGGCGATGCTTGGTCATCGCGAATTCTGCTTGAAGAGATGGGACTACGGGTAATCGCGCAGTGGTCCGGCGACGGTTCACTGGCCGAGCTCGAAGCAACGCCGAAGGCAAAGCTCAACATTCTGCATTGCTACCGTTCCATGAACTATATCTCACGCCACATGGAAGAGAAGTTCGGCATCCCTTGGTGCGAGTACAACTTCTTCGGACCTTCAAAGATCGCGGACTCACTGCGCAGGATTGCGGGTTATTTTGATGACAAGATCAAGGAAGGCGCCGAGCGAGTGATCGAGAAGTATCAGCCGCTGGTGGACGCCGTGATTGCAAAATATCGCCCGCGCCTCGAGGGCAAGACGGTGATGCTGTACGTCGGCGGCCTTCGTCCGCGTCATGTGATTGGCGCGTACGAGGACCTCGGGATGGACGTCATTGGCACTGGCTACGAGTTCGGTCACAACGACGACTATCAGCGCACAGCTCAGCACTACGTGAAAGACAGCACCCTCATCTATGATGACGTCAATGGCTATGAGTTCGAGCGCTTCGTCGAAAAACTCCAGCCTGATCTTGTCGGCTCAGGCATCAAGGAAAAGTACGTTTTCCAAAAGATGGGGGTGCCGTTCCGGCAGATGCATTCGTGGGACTATTCGGGTCCATATCACGGTTATGACGGCTTTGCGATCTTCGCGCGCGACATGGACATGGCCGTCAACTCGCCAATTTGGAAAAGAACGAAAGCTCCCTGGAAGGAAGCGCCGAGCGCCAAGCTCCAGGCTGCAGAATAACGCAACTCGTCTCGCTCTCCGGGAAAGCCCGGGCGATTCCAATCTGATAGTGAAGGATTTCACCGATGCCGCAGAGTGCCGAACACGTGCTCGATCATGTCGAACTGTTCCGCGGTCCAGAATACCAGCAAATGCTGGCGAAGAAGAAGATATTCGAGAATCCGCGCGATCCTGCCGAGGTCGAACGTATCAAGGAATGGACCAAAACGGCCGAATATCGCGAAAAAAACTTCGCGCGGGAGGCGCTGGCGGTAAATCCGGCGAAGGCGTGTCAGCCGCTTGGCGCCGTATTCGCCTCTGTCGGCTTTGAGCGCACGCTGCCCTTCGTCCACGGCAGCCAAGGCTGTGTGGCCTATTACCGCAGTCATTTGTCGCGGCACTTCAAGGAGCCTAGCTCCTGTGTCTCTTCATCAATGACGGAAGATGCTGCCGTATTCGGCGGTCTGAACAACATGACCGACGGGCTCGCGAACAGCTACAAGATGTACAAGCCCAAGATGATTGCGGTTTCCACAACCTGCATGGCCGAAGTGATCGGCGATGACCTGAACGCCTTCATCAAGACGTCGAAAGAAAAGGGCTCGGTTCCGGCAGACTTCGACGTGCCGTTCGCCCACACGCCCGCATTCGTTGGCAGCCACGTCACCGGCTACGACAATGCCCTCAAAGGCATTCTGGAGCATTTTTGGGACGGCAAGGCCGGAACAGCGCCGAAGCTGGAGCGCAAACCGAATGGAGCGATCAACATCATTGGCGGGTTTGATGGATATACCGTCGGGAACCTTCGCGAGATTAAGCGCATCTTGGAATTGATGGGCATCCAGCACACAGTTCTCGCCGACAATTCTGAAGTGTTCGACACTCCGACAGACGGCGAATTCCGGATGTATGACGGTGGTACGACGCTGAAGGATGCGGCGAACGCGATTCACGCCAAGGCGACCATCTCCATGCAGCAATGGTGCACGGAAAAAACGCTGTCATTTGCGGCAGAGCATGGCCAGGACGTTCTATCCTTCAACTACCCGGTAGGCTTATCAGCAACGGATGACTTTATCGTCGCGCTGTCACGCATCAGCGGCAAGGAGATTCCGGAGCAACTCGCGCGAGAACGTGGCCGCTTGGTTGATGCCATTGCCGACTCAAGCGCTCATGTTCATGGCAAAAAGTTCGCGATCTATGGCGATCCGGATCTTTGCTATGGATTGGCTGCGTTTCTGCTCGAACTCGGCGCCGAACCGACCCATGTGCTGTCCACCAATGGCAACAAAGCGTGGCAGGAGAAAATGCAGGCGCTGCTTGCAAGCTCGCCATTTGGACAGGGCTGCCAAGTCTATCCGGGTCGGGATCTCTGGCACATGCGTTCACTCTTGTTCACCGAGCCGGTCGATTTTCTGATTGGCAACACCTATGGGAAGTATCTGGAGCGTGATACCGCAACGCCACTGATCCGCATCGGCTTTCCGATTTTCGACCGGCATCACCATCACCGCTCCCCCATATGGGGCTATCAGGGCGGTCTGAATGTGCTGGTCAAGATCCTGGACAAGATCTTCGACGAGATCGACAACAAGACCCACATTCTTGGCAAAACCGACTACAGCTTCGACATCATTCGTTGATGAGCAACTACACGTGCCATCGTCCAGGACTGGACGATGGCACGAGCACATAACGGTTGAGTTTACAATTTGTTGCCCTGAGAGGAAGCAGGATGAGTTCACTGGCGGCCACGGTCCAGAATATCTTCGACGAGCCAGGCTGCGCCAAGAATGGCAGTAAGTCTGAGGCGGAACGCAGGAACGGCTGTACCAGACAGTTGCAGCCGGGTAGCGCTGCGGGTGGCTGTGCTTTCGACGGCGCGAAGGTTGCGCTGCAGCCGTTCACCGATGTCGCTCACTTGGTACATGGCCCGATCGCGTGCGAAGGTAATTCCTGGGACAATCGCGGCGCGGCGTCGTCCGGCTCGGATTTGTGGCGCACCGCTTTCACAACCGATTTGAGCGAAACCGATATTGTATTCGGAGGCGAGAAGCGGCTGTGCAAAGCGATCAAGGAGATCATCGACAAGTGCGATCCGCCCGCAATCTTCGTCTATCAAACCTGCATCCCGGCGATGATCGGCGATGACATCAATGCAGTGTGCAAGGCAGCGTCGCGAAGATTCTCAAAACCGGTGATCCCGATCAATTCTCCGGGCTTCGCCGGTTCGAAAAACCTCGGTAACAAGCTCGCGGGCGAAGCCTTGCTCGACTACGTGATCGGCACGCGAGAACCGGACTACACCACGCCGTACGACATCAATCTGATCGGAGAATACAATCTTTCAGGAGAGCTCTGGCAGGTGAAGCCATTGTTAGACGAGCTTGGAGTGCGAATTCTCTGCTGCATTTCGGGCGATGGCAAATACCGCGAAGTCGCTTCATCTCATCGCGCGCGGGCGGCAATGTTGGTGTGCTCAAAATCCATGATCAACGTGGCACGCAAGATGGAGCAACGCTACGGGATCCCATTCTTCGAGGGGGCGTTCTACGGTATTCAGGATTCAAGCGAATCGCTACGCCAGATCGCCCGCTTATTGGTTGAGCGCGGCGCCCCGGCAGATCTGCTCGGGCGCACCGAAGCGGTGATCGCGCGCGAGGAAGCGCGGGCGTGGGCTGCCATCCAGCCGTACAAGCCGCGACTCGAAGGCAAAAGGGCCTTGTTAATGACCGGCGGTGTCAAGTCATGGTCGGTCGTCTCGGCGCTCCAGGAAGCCGGGCTGGAATTAGTCGGAACCAGTGTGAAGAAATCGACCATGGAAGACAAGGAGCGCATCAAGGAGCTCATGGGGCAGGATGCCCACATGATCGACGACATGACTGCGCGCGAAATGTACAAGATGTTGAAGGACGCAGAAGCGGACATCATGCTATCGGGCGGCAAGTCGCAATTTGTCGCGCTGAAGGCGGCGGTGCCATGGGTCGATATCAACCAAGAGCGTTGCCACGCCTATATGGGTTATGCCGGAATAGTCAAGCTGGTGGAGGAGATCGATAATTCGCTCTCCAGTCCGATGTGGGAGCAGCTACGTCGGCCAGCGCCATGGGAGGCATTGGCCAAGGCGCGGGAGCAGATGCAATCGTCCATGGCCGCGATCGCCTGCGATCCGGCCCTCGCCGAAACAGCGCGCCGCGCGAGGAATATCGGCGTGTGTAACAGGGTTGATCTGGGCACGATTGAGGACGCAATCTACGTGCACGGCTTGAGGAGCGTCGCAGCGGTCCGAGAGCTTACCAATGCGGCCGGTGGCTGCTGTCAAGGACGCATCGAAGATATGTTGATGTCCGAGCCATCTGACATGCGACAGGCCGCAGAGTAGGGAGTCGCCATGGCCCTGGTCACGGCGCCGACAAAAGCCTGCGTTGTCAACCCGCTGAAGATGAGCCAGCCGATCGGCGGCGCATACGCCTTCATGGGGCTGCGCGGTGCGATGCCGCTTCTGCACGGCTCACAGGGGTGCACATCCTTCGGCCTCACGCTCTTTGTCCGGCACTTCAAAGAAGCAATACCGCTGCAGACCACCGCGATGAGCGAGGTCGCGACCGTACTCGGCGGATATGAGAATTTGGAGCAGGCGATACTTAACATCTCCAAGCGCGCCAACCCGAAGATCATCGGAATCTGCTCGACCGGTGTCACCGAGACCAACGGCGACGATGTGGAAGCGTACCTCAAACTAATCCGGAGTGCATATCCGCAACTCGCAAAATTGCCGCTCGTATATGTATCAACGCCTGATTTCAAGGGCGCGTTCCAGGATGGGTGGGAGAAGGCTGTTGCACGCATGGTGGAGGTGCTGGTGGACCGGCCCCGTGCCAATGGCCTGCGGGATCCCTCGAAGGTGAATGTTCTACCGGGGTGTCACCTGACGCCCGGCGACCTTGATGAACTCCGTGCCTTGCTGGAGGATTTCGGATTGTACCCCTCCTTCCTCCCTGACCTGGCGGGATCGCTCGACGGGCATATCCCCGATGAGTTTACGTCAACGACCATCGGCGGCATCGACGTCGACGAAATCGCGAGCATGGGACGCGCAGGGTGGACCATTGCAATCGGTGCGCAGATGCAGCGCGCGGCTGAGGTCATGCAGACTAAGACCGGGGTGCCTTTTCGTGTGTTCGAGCGCCTGTGTGGTCTTCATCCAAACGACGATTTCATGATGTTTTTGAGCGAGATTAGCGGGCGCCCGATACCCTCGAAATATCGACGCCAGCGCAGTCAGCTCGCCGATGCTATGTTGGACGCGCACTTCCATATTGGCGGCCGCAAAGTGGCGATCGGTGCCGAGCCAGACCTTCTGTTCGATTTATCCGGCATGCTGCACGATATGGGCGCGCAGGTGACCGTCGCCGTGACGACCACTCAGTCGGAGGTGATCGAGCGTATCAGGACCAAGGAGGTTCTCATTGGCGACCTCGAAGATCTGGAAGGATTTGCAAAAGAAAAGCATTGCGATCTGCTGATCACGCATTCGCATGGAGGGCAAGCGGCGGGGCGGCTGAAAGTGCCGTTCTATCGCGTAGGTTTTCCGATATTCGATCGGCTTGGCGCGGGCCACCAAGTATCCGTCGGCTATCGTGGTACCCGCAATGTGATCTTCCAAATCGCCAATCTCGTGATCGCGCATCGGGACGAGAACGACCGGCCTACGCCCGATAGGTGGCGGACCACGCCCGGACTGCCACAACACGTGGGGCATCGCCGCTCCACTGGCGCGCCTGAAAGGTCAATTGCATGAAGGTCGCTTTTGCCACTCAGGATCTGAGACGCGTCGATGCTCATTTTGGCTGGGCAAAGAATATCGCAATCTACGATGTCGCGCCTAGCGGGCATGTCTTTCTTAAAGCGATCGAGTTTGAGGGCATTCTTGAGGAAGACGGTAGTGGTGACAAGTTGGCGCCAAAGATCGAGGCGATCAAGGATTGCGCCATCCTTTACGTCGTGGCCATTGGTGGTGCCGCGGCTGCGCGAGTGGTGGCCAGCAAAATCCATCCTATCAAGGTGAGCAAACCGGAAAGCATTCACGTGTTGCTGGAAAAGCTCGAGTCGGTGCTGAAGGGCACGCCACCTCCCTGGCTACGCAAGGTCCTTGCAAAGGACCAACCGCGATCGTTTGAGTTCGACGAATGAGATGATATGACCGCAAAAATAGCGCAGCAGGGCAGCGTCGTCGACGCACCATTTCTAATCGAGTTAGTCAAGCTTTGGCGCGCCCAGGATACCAATGGAGCCTGGGAAGGGAAGAGCGACCTTGATCTGCTCGAACCCTATATCTTGAACAGGGAGAGACGGCGCGCATTGCCGATCATCGGTGATCCCGATTCTAAGACACTATGGCGGCTTGAGCTGTTCTTCAATGCGGTCGGCCTGTCAGTAGGGAGGGAGACCGGCGTTATAGTTCAGCCGATCCTGAAGCTGCATCATGAAGGCTTCGGGCGCATAGTGCTCATCGCAGGGCGGCTGGTCGCCGTAAACAAGCAGCTGCGCGACGTGCATCGCTTCGGATTCGATAATTGCGTCAAGCTGGCTCAAGAGGGGGACAAATATGTCAGCGAGGGGATCGGCCTAATTCGGAAATTTCCGGACGTGGCTAACTATTGAGGATACTCACTCATGGGCGATCGTGAAACACTGAAGGCCGAACTAAAGAAAATGTCCGCCAAGGCGATACAGGCCAAGATGGACATGCACGACCTTTCGGAAGAATTGCCCATCAACTGGACGTCGATTATGGCGGTGGCGCAGAAGGCGTACGATGTCTATGCCGATCTGGAGCGCAAGAGTCGCGAGTTGAAAGAGCTGGAGAATACTTGAAGGGCAATGCATGTCATTCGCAACGCGAGACGGCCGCGACTGGATGCCACAATACCTAGCCTCGATCGATGCCAAGAAGTGCATCGGCTGTGGCCGCTGTTTCAAGGTGTGCGGTCAAGATGTCATGACTTTGAAAGGGATCAACGAGGAGGGCGAACTCGTCAACCTTGACAATGACGAGGACGATGAAGTCGAAAAAAAGATTATGGTTCTGAACGATCAGGGCGCCTGCATCGGCTGCGGTGCGTGCGATAGGGTTTGCCCGGCCAGCTGCCAGACCCACGTCCCAGCCGCAGCTGCATGAGCGAAGGGGGCTCTCTCTCCCGTTCGCCGCAGCGCGTGGAGGGAGGCTCCGCTGGATCAGGTCAATCCGCAACGGAGACTCGTGCCGGCGCTCGAATGGCCCGATTTTTTCCCTGAATGGCAAGACGGCACGAGAATGCTGCTCAGCCCCGAGGCAAGCCATACCGGCTGACTGGCGCCTGCTTGCAAGTCTCGCTCGTATCGCAGGTTCCGCGTTTTGTCGAAAAGCGACTTGGCCTTGGGCGGGCGATCATATTACCGTCGTGGTCGTCATAGTCGGTTTTCCGAAGTTAGGCACTTCCTTCGGAGCCAGTCCTGCCCATCCTATCCTGTGGCGTTCGGTTGCGGGATCGGCAGGAGCGAAAGTCTGCCACGGTCCACGGGTTTTACAATTGTCCGGCCGATCATAGCCGCCGATCGCGTTGAAGCGCATGTGATGGCGGCACCTGTGTCTTCGCGATTCTATCCTGGGACCGGATGGCGCTGCTCCGAATTGGATGACAGTGCAATAGCACGAGCGAGTCGCGGACGCCGCGACAGAAGCGCCGGGCAGCAATTCTGCGCGCAAGCCGCCGATCCTCGATAGACAGCTGCATTGGTCAATGGCGGCGACAACCGAAAGTAAAGTGCGGTGCTGCAGATCTGCGCCGTTGAACGTCACATTTTTGATGATCAAGCGCGGACAATATCGCACGCCATCAGCCTACGATTGCTGACCAGCGAGTGCGTGGCTCGCTTGCGGATTGCGCAGCCGCAGCGTCCCCGAGTGCCGGCAGATGCTTAGGTCAGGTTGTGGTCAGTTAGGTTGTATATTATGAACGCGAGCTTGCGCGGCACGAGCTCAATCGCGTGCAATGTTGCCGATAGGAGAGCGATCTGATGTATGGCAGAATCGTTGGCTCATCCAGCCAATCCACAAGCGCTAGTCAAGTTGATGAATCGGGAGATAGCCCCCGCTTTGCGGAAACACTTGCAGGTATGGAGCCAGGCGGGTCGTCATCTGAAACAAGGGCGTACTATCTGAATGCCCGTCCGCCCATTGATGAGATCGACGAGCGTTCCTTCGATCGAGGGCTGCAGAGATTTTTGGGCCGCGGCATCATGAACATCGCCATTAATCCGCAAGAGTACTCGGACTTCGTATCAAAGAAAGCTGAGCGGGCAGCAACGGTTGCTGGCAGCTATAGCGCCACTCACTATGATCCAGCCAGGCCCGTGCGCTTCTTCAGCTATCAATTGGGTGACGAAACAGTTGGCCTGTTGAGAGCAGGAGGTCCGGTTCGGATCAAGGGGGAGGCCTTCCGGGAACGGTTTGGGCGCAACGATCTCACGTCCGTGGTGGACCTTCGGGTCACTCATCCCCTGGTTGAGAACGCGGGCGATATTTTGCTGGAGCACCAGCTGAGAGAGGATGGTGATCATCCCTTGATCTTGTCAAAGCCAGGCTTGCCCGGCATGGAACCCCGCCTAGCAGAAATGGGTTTTGTTCATGTGGGTCGAAATCACTGGGTGCTTGATCCTCATCAGCATCCCGAGGTGTGGACGAAGAATGAGAACGACCAGTGGCAGCGAGTAGGCAAGCCTACGAAGTACCTTAGTAAGGTGGAGGATGATGATGCCGCCGCTGAATCGACGGTCCAGGCGGACTATTCTGACGAAGATGATCCGTCAGTCTATTTGGAGCGCGTCCTCACGGGGCTAAGCATGGAGTAACGCAACGGCGACCCTGAGCCATTTTTCGAAAGCTGAGAGCAGTGATATCGACACTCAGTTTCGAAAGCGAATTGTTGCACGATGAGCCGTCACCTTGCTTGAAGTGCATGTTGCCGAACGCGCATGGAGTAAGGTGGCTGCAATAGCAACACCGAACCTGAAGTGATGGGCGTTTGACCGTTCAAAGCGCGGGCGCAACAGTCTTAGTTCAAAGGGGGCGCGCGCTCGCTGCGCGCGCCCTGCGCCGGCTGAAAGCGAGCACATGGCTCTTCTGCGAAGGCCCTTGCGACGCCGTGAGACATACGCCATCGGAGGGCACCGGATAACGTACAGAGTCTTTCGCACTTTCAGGATTGACGGCTTCCTCTAGAATGAAGGAGCTTTGAATGAACGATGGGAATGCCATGGGTCAGGTGATCCAAATTGATGAGGCCCGGATTCGAGATCACCTGGGCGAGATGGTGCGGGACGGTGGAAGAGACAGTGAACGCCATGCTGGAGGCCGAAGCGGGCCAGCTGTGCGGTGCTGGGCGTTATGAGCGCAGCCCGGCCCGGCAGGACACGCGGGCGGGCAGCTACGAGCGAACGCTGCAGACCAAGGCGGGCGACGTCGATCTGAAGGTTCCGAAGCTACGGCGGCAAACCTTCGAGACGGCGATTATCGAGCGCTACCGGAGGCGGGAGAGCTCGGTCGAGGAGGCGCTGATCGAGATGTATCTGGCCGGGATTTCGGTTCGGCGGGTCGAAGACATTACGGAGGCGCTGTGGGGCACCCGGGTCAGCCCGAGCACAGTGTCGAACCTGAACAAGAAGATCTATACCAAGATCGAGGCGTGGCGGAATCGCAGGATCGAAGGCGAGCATCCGTATCTCTACCTCGACGGCATCGTGATGAAGCGCAGCTGGGCTGGTGAGGTTCGCAACGTCTCGCTGCTGGTGGCCTCGGCGGTCAATGCCGAGGGGTTCCGGGAGATCCTCGGCATCTGTGAGGGCGCCAAGGAGGACAAATCCGGCTGGTCCTCGTTTCTGCGGCATCTCGTCGATCGCGGTCTCAGGGGCGTGCAGTTGCCCCGTGGGTCGGTCAAAATCCCCCGGGTATGGTCACTTGAAACTCCCCCACCTGATGATCGCCGTCAGCGCCGCTGAACAGCAGTAGCCGGTCAGGCAGGACGTTTATGTTCGACCCCTTTAGCCAGCAAGGGGCCGGGGAGTTGAACGTCTTGAAGCGACATCTGCAAAGCACCGTACTTACATTACTTGATCGCAACACCAGCCAGCGCGAGATTCACCGGCTGACGGGTGTCGATCGCAAGACGATCCGGCGTTATCAGGCGCTGCGGGCCGGTGCGGAGGCAAATTCCCCCGGGGAAGTGACCACCGGCTCGGTGAGCGCGGACGGCCAAATTCCTCCACCCCGACCACCGGCTTTTGGGACATCGGAAGCGACGGTCACCAGCAGCCTGGCCCGTTCGGCTTGCGAAGCGCATCGGACGTGGATCGAAGAACAGGTCCGGCTGAAGCGGAACGCGCAGGCGATTTACCAGGACCTGGTTGATCAATTTGGCTTTCCGTCCAGCTACCAGAGTGTCAAGCGGTTTGTGCGCCGGTTGCGGCACGCTGATCCTGAGCAGTTTGATCGTCTTGAGTTCCTCCCCGGCGAGGAAGCTCAGGTCGACTATGGCGAGGGCGCGCCGACGGTTGATCCGAAGAGCGGGCGGTACCGTCGTCCCCGCCTGTTCGTGATGACGCTACGCTACTCGCGGCGCAGCTTCCGGCGGGTAGTCTGGAAGTCCAGCCAACAAGTCTGGGCGCAGCTCCACGAAGAGGCGTTCCGGTATTTTGGCGGGGTCCCCAGCTATGTCGTGCTCGACAACCTGAAGGAAGGCGTCCTCAAGCCGGATTTGTACGAGCCCCAGCTCAACCCGATTTACAGCGCGATGCTGGCTCATTACGCCGTGGTCGCCGATCCCGCGCGCGTGGCCGATCCAAATCGGAAAGGATGCGTCGAGAATGCGATTCAACATACCCAGGGCACTGCGCTGGCCGGACGGCGCTTCGAGACGCTGGAGGCGCAAAACGAGTTCTTGAGGCACTGGGAGGAGAACTGGGCTTCCAAACGCATCCACGGCAGCACGCGCCGTCAGGTCGAGGCGATGTTCCAGGAAGAGAAGCCGCACCTGCGGCCGCTGCCTGTCGCTCCCTTCCGCATCTTCACCGAAGTCGTCCGGACTGTCTGCGACGACACCACCGTACGCGTCGACAACAGCTATTACGCCGCGCGGCCCGCGCCGATCGGCAGCCAGGTCGTCGTGCGCATCTACACCACCACGATCGAGATCCGTGATCGCCACACCCGTGCGCTGCTGCGTGTTCATTCCCGGATGGCGCACCCCGGTTCTGTCGTCCTGCCGACCAGCGAACGGCCGTTCAACCCGTCGCGGCAAACCGCCGTGCTGCTGGCGAGCGCCGAGCGCATCGGACCGCAGACCAGGGCCTTGTGCCAGCAGGTGTTCGACACCGAAGGGCGCCCCGGACAGCGCGCGATGTGGGGCATTGTCGGGCTGGGCCGGAAGTATCCGGCGCGGCTGGTCGAGCAGGCCTGCGCGCACGCCATCGACAACCGCATCTACCGCTACAAGCACGTGCGTGCGACCGTCGAGCGGTTGTTCG
Source organism: Bradyrhizobium sp. YCK136 (assembly GCF_044570075.1). Classification (NCBI taxonomy): domain Bacteria; kingdom Pseudomonadati; phylum Pseudomonadota; class Alphaproteobacteria; order Hyphomicrobiales; family Nitrobacteraceae; genus Bradyrhizobium; species Bradyrhizobium sp. YCK136. Next base: position 8,938,337 of record NZ_CP172424.1, on the reverse strand, counting down.
AACAGGCGATCGAGCAGGTTGGAGTGACGCCACAGCCGGCATCGCCGCTCACCCAGGATCATCCGCTGATCCGTACCCCCGCGGAATACGGCGACCTCTTCAGCCGCGCTGTGCGGCGCGACGCCGACGACAATGGTCGGCAGGCCGAGGCTCACGACGATCACGCCACGGCAATCCGCGCTCGTGTCGCCTGCGCAACCCCGGCCAACTCCGGCGCCACGAGCGCTCCCGCTGCACCTTCTCACCTTAAACTGGAGACCTAGCCACATGATGACCATGCCGGAAATTGAGCGTTGCCTACGACAGCTGCGCCTGTCGGGTGTCCGCGACACGCTGCAGACGCGCGTGCTCCAGGCGCAGGGCGCCAACCAGCCCTTCCTCGAGACCTTCTCCCTTATCCTGCAGGATGAACTGGACCGTCGTCAGTCCCGTCTTATCGAGCGGCGATACCAGCAATCCGGGCTCGACGAAAAGCTGACGCTCGCCGAGTTCGACTGGTCCTTCAATCCCAAACTGCCACGTCAGACCTGCTTCCAGCTCCACACCCTGGCGTTCATTGCCGCTGGCGAGAACGCTCTGCTTGTTGGCAAACCTGGCACCGGGAAGTCGCACATCGCCAAGGCGATTGCCTATCAGGCGATCCTGCAAAGCCACAAGGTCCAGTATCTTGAGACCGACGACTTCTTTCACCGCTACGCCCTGAACTCTCCGGCACAACGCGAGGTCCGGCTGCGAACCATCATCGACTGCGATCTCCTCGTGCTGGACGATCTATTCCTCGCACGCGCCATCCCCGACGACGCCGGCACTTTGCTGCAGACCCTGATCCATCAGCGTTACAAACTGCGCCGCAGCGTCATCGTCACCTCCAATCGCGTCGTGCAGGATTGGGGGGCATACCTTGGGGACAACACTATGAGCACGACGATCCTCGATCGCCTTATGCATCATTGCCATCTGCTTGAGTTCGACGGACGCAGCTATCGGCTCAAAGAAGCCGCTGAAGCTCTTGCCCGGGAAACAAACTCAAACTAACAGTCCCTTGTCCTGCCTCGCGGGTGGAGGAATTTGACTGACCACACCCGGAGGAATTTGAAGTGACCCGCGGGGGTTGGTGGTTTCCGATGCGTGCCGAGGTCTTGTCGAAAGCGTTGCGGATTATCTGCCGGAGGCCCGCTATCAACGCTGCATGGTGCATTTTTATCGCAATGTCTTCAGCCACGTGCCGTCGACCCGGGTCCGCGAGGTGAGCCACATGCTCAAGGCCATTCATGCCCAGGAGAGCCGCGCCGCGGCCGACGAGAAAGCCAGGACCGTCATCGCGGATCTGCGGGCAAGCCGTATGGTCAAAGCTGCTGATCTCGTCGAGCAGGCGGTTCACGAGACGCTCGCCTACTATGCCTTTCCTGACATCCATTGGCGGAAGATTCGAACGAACAATCCGCTTGAGCGCATCATGAAGGAGATCCGGCGACGAACCCGTGTCGTCGGCGCCTTCCCCGACGGTCAATCCTGTCTCAATTTGGCGGCGGCCCGGCTGCGGCACATTGCCGGAACGGCGTGGTCGACCAAATGCTACATGAACATGCGACCGCTCTATCAGCCACAACTCTCTGAAACCGGAGCCGTCGCCTGATCAAAAGTGCGAAAGATTCTGGACAGTACCGGGGCACCGTGGCCCCGCTATGCGGCGTGGCCATTAACGAGCAGCAGCGACATCCGCCGCGTTTAGCCGTCCGGCAAGCCCGGAGCGCGGAGCAGCAGTTCTGCAGCTAGCACGGAGGGAACAAGAAGGCTCAATGTTCCTTTGTCTGAAATATACGCCGCTGTGCAACGAGATCTGCTGAAATAGCCAAGTTTGCGCGTCGGATGACCAGACACGATTCGTTTCGGCGCTCGTACGGTTATTGCAGGGGCAATTGCACAGCGACAATTAAGTCTTGCAAGAGCAACCTATGCAGCCAACTCTCGTCTATGCGATTTGCAGCTTTAACGACATTCCGAGCCGCCAGGCCATCGGATTTCATCTTATGGTCCTCGAAGATGACGGCAATCACCGGCCGTGGCCCATCATTGTGGTGCGATGGGGCAAGAAGGTGCTTGGCTATGTCAATAAATGCCCGCACCACAGCGTCAATTTGGACTGGGAGCAGAACGAATTCCTCGATCCAAACGGTATCCGGCTGATGTGCGGCAAGCACGGTTCGACCTTCGAACTCGGCACCGGGCGGTGCGTCGAAGGTCCATGTCAAGGTAGAGCGCTTACGCCGATCGCGTTGGTAGTTGTGGATGGCGACATCTGCGCCGTCGGTGTGCATCTCGCGGAGGACGATGCATGAGCCAACAACTGAAGACCGCCCTCAGACCGGGCGGTTCTCGTTGCGGTTTTTCACAGCCTCCATCCTCTTTAGTCCGTCGTCATACGAGATTTCCTCATAGGATAGATCGAGATCCCTTGTGGCATCGAGAAGGTAATCAAGCTTGCCGGCCGGATCGAGCTTCTTGATGTCGTCCTTGTTCAGCCCGACCAAGTCCATCATCTCCTTCCAAACCGTGGATTCATCGCAGGGTAAGACGTGGAAGTTAATATCGCCGAGCTTAACTCGATACTTCGCCAGCAAATCGATGTTGTTGCAGAAAATGAAATAGCTGCCGATTGGGCTCAAGGCACCGTCGAGGACGGTCGCGACGTCAACAAGATACGCGAAGGAATGTAGGTAGCCGGCCAGCACGGGGATAGTGCGTTCTCCGTTTTGGGCGATCGTCAGAACCTGCTCAATGGAATAGTCTGGCGGTCGTTTCTCGTCCGCGACCTGAGTCTGGAACTTTAGTGCGACGTCGCCGCGAAAGCCGAACCGGCCCGGCTTGGTGGTCGCGCCTTTGAATACGGCGTTGAGAAGGCGGCTCTCCTTCTCAAGTCTGCCGAGTGCAGTGTTCTCGATAGCGGTCATTAAATCTGTCCTTGATCTATGCTCTTCACCGACGCGTTGTCGGAGCCAGATGCGATGCAAATTGCCTGCCGTCGCCTGCGTGGCGGCGTTCAGTGAAGCTCGGAAAGAAAACGCGCCGGTGGCTGGCACCGCCTTACGTGCCTTGTCAGGAACCCGACATCCGTTGCCAGCCAAGGGGCGCGGAAATGAGCATCATCAGGCGTCTGCGCGCTGGCACGTGACTTGCTCTTAGCTGGGCCCAAGCTGACGAGGCAAAGACGTGATCAACTTGACCGATAGCGCAGTCAATGCAATCAAGAGCGCGATTTCATCTTCGGAGCGGCGGGCGGGTGGTCTGCGCGTCATGATCGAAGCAGGCGGCTGCAATGGATTCAAATACAAGATGGGCATCGCCGATGAGCCAAAGCCTGACGACACCGTGATCGACTGCGATGGGCTCAAGGTGTTTGTCGATAGCAAGAGCCGAGAGCATCTGGCCGGCACAACCATCGATTTCGTGCTGGCACCGGAGAGCTCTGGCTTTACCTTTCATAACCCGAACGCGGCCACCAACTGCTCCTGTGGAAAATCATTCGGCTGATGGAAACATTGATCAGGCGATAAGGAAAGGGCAATGAACCACACCGGCCGAACCAGACCGACTGAAGAACTCGTCGATCCCCACGATGCGAGAGGGTCCCGTTCGCTGCGCGAACGAAGAGATCGGACCCAATCGCCAAGCCGAAGCTGGCGCCTGTTAGCTGATCGGCACGATAGCAGCATGCTCTTGGCGCGGCTCGACAATGCTGGCAAGCCGTACAAGCTTCCGAGCGTGAGTCTAGAAGGGATTCAGGGGCACCTGGTAGGTAAGATCGGAGGTTTGGATCGCCTGGTCCTCGTTGTTGCTGCAGGCGGGGTGGTGCAGTGAGCGAGAATCGAGCGCCGATTTACCTCGATAACAATGCAACGACGCGAACTGATCCATCCGTCGTGCAAGCCATGTTGCCTTTCTTCACTGAGCAATTCGGCAATGCCTCGTCCGCGCATGCCTTTGGCAACGAGGCCGCAATTGCGGTGAGGCAGGCACGGAGAAGCTTGAGCGGCCTGCTAGGTAGTGCATACGATCACGAAATCCTCTTCACCTCGGGAGGGACCGAAGCCAATAATGCCGCAATCCTCTCGGCACTTGCAACCCAGGAAGGTCGAGACGAGGTTGTCACCACTTCGGTTGAGCACTCCGCCGTACTTGCGCTAACGGAGCAATTGGCGGCAAGGGGAGTCAAGACGCGCATTATTGCCGTAGATGCTTGCGGCCGGCTCGACATCGAGGCGTTTCGCTGCGCGCTTGGGCCACGCACAGCGATTGCCTCGGTTATGTGGGCCAATAACGAGACCGGAACGATATTTCCCGTGAAGTGTCTGGCCGGGTGGACCCGTGAGGCGGGAGCGCTATTTCACACAGATGCGGTGCAGGCCATTGGTAAAGTACGCTTAAACCTAAAGGACAGCACGATCGACATGCTTTCACTATCCGCGCACAAACTGCACGGCCCGAAGGGGGTAGGTGCGTTATATTTGCGTAAAGGGACAAAATTCCAGCCGCTGATCTGCGGCGGATCACAGGAACGAGGGCGGCGCGCTGGGACCGAGAATATTCCCGGAATCGTCGGACTAGGAAAAGCTGCCGAACTTGCGGCGGAGCGGCTTGAACCCGAGCGCATCCGCATTGGCGCGTTACGTGACCGCCTTGAGCAGGGAATTTTGCGCAATGGCGAGTGCGTTGTGCTTGGCGACATTCGCAATCGTTTGGCGAATACGACTAATATTGCCTTCGACCATCTCGAAGGTGAAGCGATTGCCCACCGTCTTAACCGGGCGGGCATCGCCGTATCGCTCGGGTCAGCCTGCAGGTCGGGCTCAATGCAGCCATCGCATGTTCTGCGTGCCATGCAGGTACCTGCGTGGCGGATGCACGGCGCCGTGCGCTTTTCTCTTTCGCGCGAAACCTCCCTCGCCGAAGTCGATGAGGCCGTGTGCGCTGTGTCAGATATCGTGGCTCGCATGCGCGCCAGCTCCCGCGCCACGGTCAGGGAGCAGACCTCGTGAAAATCATGATCCGCCGCTCTCCGGACACGGGCTTGTCAATCTACGTGCCAAAAAAGGATATCGAAGAGTCAATCGTGGCCTCCGAGTACGAGACCCTATGGGGCGGCTGGATCAAAGTCGCTAACGGTTGGGTGCTCGATTTGCCCGAGATGGCGAGCGACACACGGTTACCGATCACAATCGACGCGAAGAAGCGGGATGAGAGCGGCGACGATCCATGAAGCGCTCACGGAGATGAGCGCTGTCGATGCGGCGGATGCAAAGGTTACTCTCGCGGACCTTGGCGCCCGCCCTGGGGACCGAGATCATTGTCGTCTCTCTCTCGTCCTGGCATCAGGGAATTGAACAGATGCGATGTGCTGAGCACACCAGATGCATCGGTCGGCTTATTCGCCGGTAAGTCGGCGCTGTCTCGGGGCTTTGGGGGTCGACTGGCTGCGGCGCAGCATATCAAGATCAGCAAACGTCGGCCCGCCGCGACGGCATTGATGAGGCGGGGTTTACTCAGCCAGTCGGGACAAGGCGATTGCACCATCATCTTTGGCCCTCATTGCTGCCTGTCATATTCGGACGCGTGTTGCCCTAGTACCCACTTTTCTTGGAACGTGAGTCGTGATTCAAGGTCGGGATGATACCCGAAGCAAGAGAAGTCCACCTTTCGAGGAAAGATCGCAAGGTGCTTGAGGCGTGCTGTCGCTCACCGGTGACGTTGCAGCGCGATTTGAAGCGGGCGCGGATAGTTCTGTTGGCGGCGGATGGGCGCAGCACCCGGTCGATCGCCAAGGAAGTTGGGGTCCAGCCGCGGATTGTCAGCCTTTGGCGGCATCGCTATGCCGACCATGGCCTTGAAGGGCTGCAAGACAAGCCGCGGCCTGGCAAGCAGCCGATCTATACGAAGACGACCGACAAGCGGATTCTGAAGCTGCTGGATAAGCCGCCACCGCAAGGGTTTGCGCGCTGGACCGGCCCCCTGCTGGCCGAGGCGCTGGGCGATGTCGATGTCCAATATGTCTGGCGGTTCCTGCGCAGCCACAAGATTGACCTGGTGGCTCGCAAGTCCTGGTGCGAGAGCAACGACCCGAACTTTACGGCCAAAGCCGCCGATGTTGTCGGCCTCTATGTCGCGCCGCCGGCGAAGGCCATTGTGCTGTGCGTGGACGAGAAGCCCTCGATCCAGGCTTTGGAGCGAGCGCAGGGTTATCTGAAGTTGCCCAATGGCCGCGCCTTGACCGGCCAAAGCCACGATTACAAGCGGCATGGCACCACAACATTGTTTGCGGCGCTCGAAGTCGCCACCGGAAAGATCATCGCGACCCATTCAAAACGCCGGCGCCGCGTCGAGTTTCTCGATTTCATGAACAGCGTCACCGCGGCTTTTCCGAACCGCAAGCTTCACGTCATCCTCGACAACCTCAACACCCATAAAAAGAACGAGGACTGGCTCAAGGCCCACCCCAACGTGCAATTTCATTTCACGCCGACAAGTGCGTCATGGCTCAATCAGGTCGAAGTATGGTTTTCCATCTTGCAGGGGCAGTCGCTCAGCGGCACCTCCTTCACGAGCCTCAAGCAGCTTCAGGAACACATCGATGCCTACGCCAACGCATACAACGACAGAGCCGAGCCCTTCGTCTGGACCAAGAAAAAGGTCCGTCAACGCCGTTTCAAAGGCCGCCGTATCACTCAGCTCTGATTCCGGGTACTAGGTGGCCTTGGAGAGGCCTTTTGAGATCGGGCTGTTTCCGCGCTCCGGCGCCTTGGTAGCTATTCCGGACATCATCGGAGCGAAGATTATCAATGCGAGAAGCCCGGCAATGACGACGAAACCGAATGAGAAGCGCCAGCCGATAGCATCCGCGATCCAGCTTGTGGCAGGAACGCCGGCAACCTGTGAAACAGTCATGCCGCCAAAGATGAGAGACAACGCGAACCCTTTGCGGGCTGGCGGCAGGAGTTCCACGGCCAGCGCGGTAGCCGACGGGGTGAACATCGCCGCGCCGTAGGCCGAAATGACGCGGCCTGCAGCAAGGGTGAGGAAGTTCGGAGCGATCGCGCAGATCAGGTTACCGATGATGAAGATCGAAACGGACAGAATCTGAACATTATGGCCGCTCATGGCCTTGAACATCCAGGCATTCAGCGGCGCGAAGACTGTCATTCGGCCCTTTAATTGCGGATTGTTGTCAATCACCTTTTAAACTTTCCGACGGCACGACGGTAGCGCTCGCGCTGTCGGAGCTGGTCAGGGTTGCGGAGACGGCGCGAGCGCGGCTGATGCGTACTTTGCCGGCCAGGCATTGGATCGCCCGGGCTGGTTATGTCTTCACTGGGGTCACGGTCCTTTCCGAGGTCGCGCAGCGCCTCATGATGATGTCCGGGTCGGACGCCTCAACGTTTGCAGCGGAGTACGGTCGAGCCGCCACCAGCCGAATGAACGAGGTCGCCTCAACACCGTCCCAGCGGGACATCGCCAGTCCGGCAGACCGGACCAGGAACTTGCGAGCAAATATCAGACTGGCTGCGGCTGCCCCCAGTCGAAGGATGTGCCATCGACCCAGATGCAGTGAAGGATGACTGCGATCTTTCGGGCGACAGCGACCTTTGCCTTCCTCATGCCGATCCGCTTGGCGAGCTTCATGCCCCAGGCCTTGAGGGAAGACCACTTCTTTGTCCGATAGAGAAGTACAGTGGCGGCCTCAAACAAGTAGGTTCGGAGAAGCCGGTCGCCCCATCGAGATATCTTGCCGTTGATGTCAGTTTCGCCAGATTGGTTGCGCCGAGGTGTAAGGCCGAGGTAGGCGCCGACTGTCAACGCCGACAATGGGTCATCGATCGTATGGCGGAAAGTCAAGGCGGTCACCACGCCGACACCGGGAACGGTCATTAGGCGGCGCGTCGTCTCGTCCGCCTTCGCCAACTGGCGAACTTCGTCGTCGAACTTGTTCTGCTGCTGACAGATATGCTCATGGATCAACAGGAGCGGCGAGATCACGCTAAGGAGTGGATGATTATCGCCCAATAGCTCGCTGACCAGGTTGCGGAACTGCTGGCCGATTGCACGCGGGAACAGCAAGCCGTATTCTTTGATCAAGCTCCGGACCTGGTTCTCGATGTCTCGGCGCATGGACACGAGCCGGGATCTCGCGACGAGTATCGCGCGGATCTTCTGACTTTCCTCGCTCTTGACCTTGACTTCTCGATACCAACCAACCCGCACCAGTTCGGCCAGACCTCGAGCATCATTCTGATCGCTCTTGTTCATGCGTACGGACAAAGCCGCGTGGGCATGCCGCGCGTCGATGCAAACCACTGGGAGATCGACCCTACGAAGTTCATGCCATAGCCAGCTCGCCATCGCCCCGGTCTCAAATCCGATGCGCTCCGCTTGTGGCGCCCGCTTGCGAAGCAATGCCGCGAGCGCCCCGGGGTCGGACTTTGCCTTTCCTTCGAACAGAATCTGACCCACTTCGTCGACCACACATACCGACGTTTCTTTTTGCGAGACATCCAGCCCAACATATTGCTTCATGGCCCCCTCCGATTCGTGAGATTGCGGGAAGGCTTGAAGATAGCGGACCTTTTTGAGCCGCGGGCGCCGACCGCAATTACGTCATCGTCTGCAAAATTTACAGGCCGATTGACACTTTGCTGTCCCGACGAATGGCCGAGCGCTCAATGCGTTTCGGTTCTATCTGACCGATCTCTGGAGGCGGACGCTTCGGCGGCGCAGTCAGCGGACCTGTCTGACCTGGGATCGCATAACGCAGATCACCGATGACTGGCTTCCCAAGGCTCGCATCCTTCATCCATGGCCGAAGCTGCGCTTCGCCGTCAAACACCCGAGGTAGGAGCCCGGTGCCTTAATTGGGCTCGCCGGGATCTGCGCGGGGGGCGCCCAGTGATGGGTGTCCCTACCGCGAACAGAATGCGTTTGCGCCACTGTTTTTCAAGGATTTGCTTTCGGCAATATGGGCACTGCTGAGACGGCGGCCGAAGGATGAGATCGACGATGGCGAAACGTACGGCGGGCATGGTTGGTTGAGGCGGAGGCCCGTTGATTCTCTTTTTTTTGCCCCGCGTATGCGAGGCGATGATGTTGCAGGAAGGCGTAGGCAATCATTGTCATCAGGGCGTGGCGATGAAGACCTTGCCATGATCGCCCTTCGAAGTGATCAAGTCCAAGCTCCTCCTTCAACTGCTGATGCGCCTGCTCACCACCGTGCCTTAATGGTCTCATCGACGCTGAGGACAATGGCTCGGTTCGGGTAAAGCCAGACAATATCGCGCACCTTATCGACGAATAGCGGATCGCTCGACAGTTTAAATGTCTGGCTGCGGTGCGGCTGCAGGCCGAACGCCGTCCACTTTCGGCCGATCGTGGTGTGAGAAAAGCCAGTTTCCGCAGCCATCGAGCGGATCGACCAGTGCGTCCGTCGCGCGGCGTCGTACGCAATGTCCGCTCGATTACCACAGCAACCTGATCGTCGTCGATGGTTCGAGGGCGCCCAGGGCGGGCTTCGTCAAGCAGGCCATCACAGCAATCCTTCAAGAATCGGCGGCGCCACTTGCCAACGGTGTGTTCATGGATGCCAAGTTTGGCAGCCACCGACTTGCTTGGCAGACTATCTGCACACCGCAGGATCGCGCGGCAGCGCTCAGATAGCGATCGGGCAACGCGATGACGACGAACTTGCCTCTCCAAGTACGCCCGCTCCTGCGGACTAAGCACCAGCGGCGCGATCGGCCGGCCTCGCACACCCGCATTCGCCACGAGCACTCTCCTCTGTAGAGATTCGAGCTATCAACTAATGTGACGAACTTGCGTTCCAGAGGACTAGTCCCATCAGTAGGACTCGGTGAAACTAAAATCAACGGCGACACAGCGCCGTAGTCGGGGAAGCGCAGAGGGCTTCCTGTTGAAATCACACGGGCCGGGTCTGCACGCGCCACCGCGCGTACACATTCAGCGCGCGAGCGGGCCACTCTCGGGTAACGTGGCCCTTGTCGGTATCGAGACCAATGTGAGCAACTTGGCGCCACACGCCGCGACGAAGTGCCTGCATAGCCTGCGAATTCACTTCGGCACGCGACTTGCTCTCTTTGCGGCATCATCACCAATCGCTTGCGATGATCCTCGGGGGCGGACTCGGCGCGCGTCGCTGTTAGCGTCTGGTCCGCCCCGACGGTTTGCTGCGGCGATAACTTAAGGGCGCTCGGTCGTGGGCCGAGACAATACAGGGAAGTGTTGGATGCGATCCGGAGTTCTTCTTTTAGGAGCCACGACAATTGCGCTCGTCGCAAACGGTGCAGCGAACGCGGCAGACCTTGAGCCAGAAGTGAAACTGCCGCCCGCGGTGTGGAACTGGTCGGGAGGCTATATTGGCGGGCACCTCGGCGGCGGCTACGGCCGAACCTCCTTCAGCAATCCCTACGGTCCGTCAATCTATGGCGATGTCGTCGATACCCCAGTGCTTCTCGCGGGTGGCCAGGTCGGCTACAATTGGCAGAAGAATGGCTGGGTGTTCGGCGTCGAACTCGATGCCAGCGGTGCTGTCTCCGACGGCACGAATACTTGCCTCGCCGCCTCCGGCTTTGTCGTGAGTGCAAACTGCAAGGCAGGTCCCAACGTCTTTGCCACCGGGACTGGGCGCGTCGGTTACGCGTTTGGCGCGCTGGGCCGCACGTTGGCCTATCTTAAGGGAGGAGTGGCTTGGCAAAACAATCGAGGCGACGTCGTCAACAACTTTGAAGGCGGCGCGCCACAGGAGAAAACCCATTTCGACTATGGTCGCCTCGGTGGCGTCATCGGGCTAGGCGTCGAGCAAGCACTTACGTCTGCATGGTCGGTCAACGTCGAGTATGACTATCTCCATTTCGGCGGGCCGAGTGTCGCAACGCCTCCGACGGTGCAGAATCCGCCGTTCGCCATTCTTCCGGCGAACATAACCAGCCTCTCCAGCAGCTATCACATCGGAAAGATCGGGTTGAACTACCATTTTGGCGCCGACCCGTGGGTGGTGCGTTGGCCCGATGCGCCGCTCTACGCAAAAGCGCCCGCCGGCGCGGCGCCGATTGCTTACACGGCCGGTTGGTCGTTCGAAGGCGGATCGCGACTCTGGCTCAGCCGGGGTTGATTCCAATGGGACCGCAGCGCAGTGGCCTCCGGCGGCCTTGAAGACCCCAGCATGCTAATATCGAGGCTCACCTATCACGGACTTGACGGACTTTCCGGGGAGCTATTTGGCCGTCTCGACAGCCCGTGGGGGGTGTTCCTGAAGGGCAACATTGGCCTTGGGCGCTTCGACAAAGGACACATGAACGACGAAGATTGGGGCCTCCCCCCGAACCTCTCCTATGTCAACACGATATCAGGCCAGGCCAACGGGAGGTACACCTACTACACGGCCGACGTAGGTTATGATTTCCTCCGCGCCGCCAACTACAATGTCGGCGGCTTTATCGGCTGGACGTATTACGAACAGAGCTCCGACTCGAGGGGGTGTGTACAGATAGCTGCCCCACCTCCATGCTTGGCGCCGGACGACGACCAGGTCGTTGGCAGCCAGAATACTCAGTGGAATGCAGCTCGTGTCGGCCTAAGCGCCGAAACCATGCTCACCGAGCGTTGGCGTTTGAACGCTGACGTCGCTTACCTGCCCTGGACCGATTTCAAGGGGCGTGACCATCATCTCTTGCGCCCGACGACCATGTTTGATGAACAACGGAGCAATGGGGGCCGAGGCGTCCAGGTTGAAGGCGTCTTGTCCTACTTCGTCACCAGGAACTTCAGCGTCGGCGTCGGTGGCCGCTACTGGGCGATGTGGACCAACAGCCGAAGCGCCTCATTGTGCAGCAGCAGCGGCTGCGTTGAACCGACCATGCTTGCGAAGTACAGCATGGAACGCTGGGGTACGTTCTTTCAGGCCTCCTATAAGCTCGATTGAAAAGATCGCACCAAAAGCCAAGAGCCAGGCTTTCGACGCCCCCTCAAGCTTTGGTAGTGACCATCCACCTCCGCGCCACCTGGACCGGCATGCGGATTATCCGAGCCGTTGTTGCAGGCGAGCGCAATCCTGAAATGGACCCCGGTTTTGGGACCAGAGGCTAAGTTGGAAAAGGGCCGCTCCGTTTGATAGACGGAGGGCATGATGACGAAGAAGACACGACGGAAGATCGACGCGGCGTTGAAGGCAAAGATCGCGCTGGAAGCGGTGCGGGAGCAGGCGACGGTGGCCGATCTGGCCCAGCGCTATGAGGTTCACCCGAACCAGATCTATGCCTGGAAGAAGCAGCTGCTGGACCAGGCGGCCCGGGCTTTTGACGCGGGTGTCGGGCGCGAGAGCGAGGAAACGCGCGAACGCGAGATCGAGAAGCTGCACGCCAAGATTGGACAACTGACAGTCGAGCGCGATTTTTTAGCGCGGAGGTCCGGAAGATGAGCACGCCGGACCGTCGAGGAATGCTCGATCGCGCCGACCAGGCGCTGTCGATCCGCCGGCAATGCATGTTGCTTGGCATCGCCCGTTCTGGGGTCTACCGGCCGCCACAGCCGGCCAACGACAACGACCTTGCCCTGATGCAGCGGATCGACGAGCTGTTCACCGCCTGGCCATTCCTGGGCTCGCGGCGAATGACCGCGATGCTGAAGGCTGAGGGGCTTCAGGTCAATCGCAAGCGCGTGCAGCGGTTGATGCGCAAGATGGGCATCGCGGCGCTGGGACCGAAGCCGAACACGACAAAGCCGGCGCCGGGCCACAAGATCTATCCCTATCTGCTGCGCAACATGACGATCGACCGGCCGAACCAGGTGTGGGCGGCCGACATCACGTATCTGCCCATCGGCCGCGGCTTTCTCTATCTCGTCGCCATCATCGACTGGGCGAGCCGTGCGGTTCTGGCGTGGCGGTTGTCGAATACGATGGACGTCTCGTTCTGCGTGGCGGCTCTGGAAGAGGCGCTGGCGACGTACGGCACGCCGGAGATTTTCAACACCGACCAGGGCAGCCAGTTCACCAGCGTGGCCTTCACCGGCGCGTTGGTGGGCGCAGGGATCAAGATCTCCATGGATGGCCGCGGTCGTTGGATGGACAATGTCTTCATCGAGCGGCTGTGGCGGTCGCTCAAGCATGAGGACATCTATCTCAAGGGCTATGCCGACGGCCGCGAGGCCAAGGCAGGGATCGCGAGCTGGATCGCCTTCTACAACGATCGTCGCCTTCATCAGTCCCTCGGCTATCGCACGCCGATGGCGGTCTGGCGCGAACGGATGCAGGCCGCGCAGGCTGTGGACATGGTGGACAACGCTGACGCGTTGACCACATGCCCACAGCAATTCCAGCAGAGAGAGTCTCTGGCTGCGTGATAGAAAGGGATCAGGAGCGATCCGTTTCCAACTAACAAACCGGTTCAACCGGTCCCGCTCCGCGGGTCCATTTCAATCCCGACGTGTTGGCAACCTATCGGGACGTGCGTTGTCATTCTTCGACCGAGACAATCCGCGCGGCACTGGTGGGCAACGACCGGGAAGAACATGTCTTCGCCCTCCGTCAATCGCTGGAACTATACGACGTTTACCAGGCGAAGATGCTGGACTGCGACCGCAAGCTCGAAGCCTTGATCGCCGTATTGAGCAACAAAGGGGCAAAAGCGGGCGCAAAGTTATCAAAGCCACGCGTTAAGACCAAGCAGGTCAACACACCTACCTTCGATGTCAGGGCCGCGCTGTACGGAATGCTCGGCGTCGATTTGAGTGAGATCCATGGGTTAGGTCCGTCCCTCTCGCTGAAGCTCATCGGCGAGTGCGGCACGGATCTGAGGGCATGGCCGAGCGCCAAGCACTTCACCTCGTGGCTCTGCCTTGCACCGGGCAACAAAATCTCCGGCGGCAAGGTGCTGTCTTCACGCACACGAAGATCGTCCAGTCGGGCAGCCGCACTGTTGCGATTGGCGGCCACTACTGTCGGACGGAGCGATACGGCGCTCGGCGCATTCTATCGCCGGCTATCCTCACGTGCAGGCAAATCAAAGGCGGTGACGGCGACCGCCCGCAAGATCGCAGTTCTATGCTACAACACCCTGCGGCACGGCATGCCCTACAGAGATCCGGGTGCAGACCAATATGAGCGACAATATCGCAGCCGTGTGCTCGCCAACCTTCAGCGCCGAGCCAAATCACTGGGCTTCGTGTTACAGGCTCTTCCGGGGGACGCCAATCCGGCTGTTTCTTAGGAAGGCCGCAGCCTACTTCGCGAAGGAAGCGACATGAAGTTCGCCTTCGTCGCGAAGCACCGGACGATCTGGCCGGCGGCATGGCTATGCGATGCGCTGGGAGTGTCGCGGTCGGGCTTCCATGCCTGGCTCAACCGCTCTCCCAGCGCCAGATCCCGCAGCGACCAGGCGCTCGGCGGCAAGGTCAAGGCCAGCTTCGTCGCCAGCGACCGCACCTATGGCGCACGCCGGGTGTGGCGTGACCTGCTCGCCGACGGGGCGGATTGCGGCCTGCACCGGATTGAGCGGCTGATGCGCCTGCAAGGCTTGCGGGCGCGGCCGCGACGTCGGCGCTTGCCGAAGGATGACGGCGATCGACAGCTCGAGACCGTACCGGCGAACCTCCTTGACCGGCAGTTCGCCGCCGAGCGTCCCAGTACACCAGCGAGCAGTTCCAGCGCCTGATGGCCGACCACGGCATCGTTTGCAGCATGAGCCGCTCCGGCAACGTCTGGGACAACGCGGCGATGGAGAGCCTCTTCTCCTCGCTCAAGACCGAGCGTACGGCCAACAAGATTTATCGAACCAGAGACGAGGCACGCGCCGATGTGTTCGACTACATCGAACGATTTTACAACACGACCCGCAGGCACTCGACCATCGGCTATCTCAGCCCGGTTGCGTTCGAGCGCAAGGTGGGATTAGGGTCCAGACTCAATTGAGCCAATATGCGACGAGAGCGGCGAGATGAACAGCGGCCAAAAAATTACGGGCGAGCTTGTCATATCGCGTGGCGATGCGCCGGAAGTCCTTGAGCCTGCAAAAGCAGCGTTCGATGACATTTCGTCCTTTGTAGGCGCGTTTGTTGAAGCGATGGATGACGACACGGTTAGATTTATTGGGGATTACGGGCTTGGCGCCACGACGAATGATTTCGCCGCGAAGCTTGTCGCCATCATACCCTTTGTCGGCGAGGAGCACGCTCATGGGTGGCGCGAGCGCCAGGACATCGGGAGCCGCAGCGATATCGGCATCCTGGCCTGGAGTCAGATGCAGGACGACCGGCCGGCAGAGCGGATCGCTCAGCGCATGGATTTTTGTCGTGCGGCCTCCGCGCGAGCGGCCGATTGCTTGATTGTGCTCCCCCCTTTTCCGCCGGAGGCACACCGGTGAGCTTTAATCGAGGTCGAGTCGAGCGACAGTACGACGCCGTCTTCGCCAGGCTTGGCCAGCGCTTCGAAGATTGCGCACCATCGTCCTCGCTTGGCCCAGCGATTGAAGCGATTGTAGATCGTCGTGTAAGGGCCGTATTCACGTGGACAATCACGCCATCGTGCACCCGATTGCAGCATGTGAATGATGCCGCTGACGATGCGTCGGTCGTCGTCCCGATCCGGCCCCGTCAGTCCCCTCGGCAGATGCGGTTCGATACGCGCCCATTGCCTGTCGTTCAGCCAAAACAAACCAGCGCGCATTCTCTCGCCCCCGAATCAACACGTAGGCAAGAGAATCACGTGGCGCTATTTAGGTACAGACCCTAGCTTAACCGGGTGTCCATCAAACCGGCAGCAGCTCAAGTGAAAAGAACTAGCTGCAGTTGCCTTTTTGATTGGCCGCGATCCGACATCGCGCTAACCCAGTAGGCCGTAAGCGTGGCGCAAGCTTGCGAAAGATGCGCAGTTCGGTCGATCGTCGGAAAGCTGGACGCTGATCAACTACAGCCTGTTTTGGAGGGCATCGAAGAGGCCGTCGCGGCTCTCGAAGCAGCCGAGGATCACGCCAATCCAAGAACCTGCGAGAAGCGAACTGCCGAGCGCAGAGCCAACCGCGGTCAGCTGCCGGAGTATTTGCCGCGCATCGTCGAGACCCTGATGCCCACTGCAACCTGCCGCCCGTGCTGCGCAGGCGTCCTTTTTGAAATTGGGAGCGATGAGAGCCAGAGGCTCGACGTCGTACCGGCGCAGTATCGCGTAATCGTCACTCGCCGGCCCAAACTGGCCTGCCGCGCTTGTCATGGCGTCGTCCTCCAGCATGCCGGGCCCGAACACTGCCCACGGAGCGGCTGGTCAGCGCATGTGATCGATGCCAAGTATCATTGGCATTTGCCGCTTTATCGCCAGGCGCAGATGTTGGCGACGCACGGCATCGCCATCGACCGTCGGCCAAGCCGGTAGTCTGGCTACGTGGCGGCTCAGGGCGATCACGTCCGCAAGCGTGGTCGGCTTGGAGTGAGCACGTCTGCATAGTCCTCGAGAGCCAACCTTCTTTCCTCGCTGATCGCGTCGGCGGCATGAAACTCGAGACCTAGACAAGTTTCGCGGATACCGATACCGCGGCGGCGTGCTGCACCGAAAGCTCGCGGTGACGCTCAATCACATCAAAAATCGTATCAAATTCAGTCGCCATGGCGCATTTGCCCCAGGCCACATTAGATCGGCACCAACCAATCCTGGTAGGTGCTTCCAGTCCTTCTCAGCGATACTGCTTGGTAGCACCCTTGGGAATTGAGCCTCTCGGGGTGCCGCGGTGGTCGGTCTCGCTTATCCAAGGGCGAAGGCTGGCCACCGAAGTTTGCAGCGCGTGGTAGGGATAAGCGCTTCCGGAGGCGTGAGCGCCGAGTCACCGCCGCCAACTTCACTGGCCGCGCGGGCGCGGTAGGGACAGCGTCGGGTTCTCACTCCCGACGGCGCCGAGTCATGTCCGCGTGCCTCCAAGTCCGCGTGTGCGCCGCGGAGTGGAGCAACCATGATGCCAAATTTATTGCCTCGTACGATCTAAAAGAGGCAAGGTCGGACCCGCACGAGCGCTTTCTTACAAATGCGATCGAGTGCGGCTGGTCTCCCGGGAGTTTGGACCATGACGACATTCTATTTGGAGGGTTCATTTGTCGATCAAACGCAAACGGTCGCAGCACTCAACCATCAATCCAGCCTTCGACTCCAACGAGGAAGAGAGACTTGCTAGCAGCTAGGCCACATCTACGACGATTGAAGCTGCTACGTTCCGGTTCTCGTGAATAAGGGAAACTAAGGCGCGGCAGTTGGTCTCCGCGGGTACAGCAAACAGGCCAGCCTACAAGGCGCTGCTCCTTGGAGCCCACCAAATCCGGTAGTTGAGGCGACCGCGGCAGATTTGCAGGGTACGACCCCGTTTATCGATCCCAGGGGCGATGCCGGAGCAAGCTTTATGGCAAGCGTTCAGTACTTCGTCACGCGCCATAAAGGCCAGTGGATGGTTGCGCTCAATTGCGAGTACTCCGGCCCCTACGCCACTGAGGAAGAGGCGATCCGCGTCGCGGTCGACGCTGCCCACAAGGAGGGAAAGGTAGGACGCGACGCTCAGGTTCTAGTTCAGGGCCATGACCACAGGTTCAGACACGAGTGGACATATGGCCAGGACCCATACCCACCGTCCGGCTAAATCGGGCTGGCGCTGGCCTTCTGGGCCGATCTCGGACACGGCCCTCAGGTGGTCACCCCGTAGTTTTGCAGCAGCGCCTTCTCGATCGCGGGCAAACAACTTGGCTTTGGCGCGCTGTCGACCAGAAAATGGCTTCGTTCTCGACGTCTTGATCCAGCGCCGAACGCGCTGCGCAGCGGCTCATGAAGAAGCTGTTGAAATACGCCGGCACGCCGCCGCGCGTGATGATCACGGACAAGCTCCGTTCGTACGTAAGCGCTCCTTTCTACGCACCTATGCAGTTGAGCGCGGGGATGGGATGAGGTGTCCACCATGAACGAGGTGGACACCATCGATGATCACTCCAGAAGAACTTTTGAGACTTGAGACGGTCGGCGTGTTGCGCAATGGGCGGCGTCGCTATGATCCGGCCAGCAAACAGCGGCTGGTCGAGGCCTGTCTGCAGCCTGGCGTGTCGCTGGCGGGGCTGGCGTTGCAACACGGCGTGAACGCGAACCTGCTGCGCAAATGGGTGGCCAAGCGACAACGTCAGAACGGGGATGGCCAGCCGGAGGCGCCGATTGCGCCAGCCTTTGTTCCGGTTCGCGCGCCGTCGCCGTCGCCAACTCGATCTGCTGGCGCGATCGCGGTTTGCGCGACGGAGCGATCCTGTGCAGGGCGGCTGACGGCATCGATGCCCAACGGCGTGACGCTTTCGCTGGAAGGCGGCGACGCGCAGTTGCTGTCGGCGGTGATTGAAGCGCTGGGGCGTTGCGATGTTCCGGCTGGCGTCTGATCTTCGGGTCTACCTTCACCGCGAACCGATTGACTTCCGGGCGGGCATCAACAGCCTGGCGATCGTGGTCGAGCAGTCGATGGGGCTGGATCCGTTCCAGCGCGCGGTGTTCGCGTTCTGCAATCGTCGCCGCGACCGGATCAAGCTGCTGATTTATGACCGGTCAGGATTTTGGATGCTGCTGAAGCGGCTGGAGGCCGACAGATTCCACTGGCCCCGAAGTCAGGAGGCGGTGCTGACGCTGACGACGGAGGAGCTGCACTGGCTGCTTGACGGCATCAACATCGCGGCGGTGCGTCGTCATCCGGTGCGGCAATATCACAGCGTGGGCTGAGCGTGTTCGATGCGGGCGGCGTCATCAGCGCTATCGGATGACGCCGGCCACCGCATGGAACTCGGTTGACGCGGCGGCATGACTTCGATTCAAGACTACGATGAGTCGCAGGCCCACGACGCACGAGCTGGAAGCCTTGATCGCGGCGCACGCGGCCGAGCTCGCGGCGCTGAAGGCGGAGAACGAGAAACTCGCGCAACGCGTCCTGCATCTTGAGGAGCAGTTGCGCCTGGAGCGCTTGCGCCGCTACGCGCCGAAGAGCGAAAAGCTCAAGGAGCGCATCTTCAACGAAGCCGAGCAGGCCGCCGCTGAAAGCCGGGACGACGACGATGTCGAGGCGGTCGCCGTGCCGGACACGGGATTGCCGGAGGCTCCAAAGCCGGCACCGAAGACACGCGGCCGCAAGCCGCTGCCTGACGATCTGCCGCGCCAACGCGTCGAACATGATCTGGGTGAGGATCAAAAGGACTGTCCGTGCTGCCGCAATCGGATGCATCGGATGGGCGAGACCGTCACCGAGCAGTTGCACGTCGAGGTGAAGGCGTCAGTGCTGCAACATGTGCGGTTCAAATATGCCTGCCGTCACTGCGAGCGCACCGCGCTGAACACCCCGATCGTGACCGCGCCGATGCCGGCGCAGCCGCTGCCGGGTAGCGTCGCCACGCCATCGACGCTGGCGCTGGTGCTCGCCAACAAATACGTCGACGGCACGCCGCTGTACCGTGTGGCGGACGCGCTGGGGCGCGCCGACGTCAGCATCAGCCGCGGGACGCTGGGCAACTGGGTGATCCGGGCGAGCGAGTTGCATCTGCATCGGGTCTATGACGCGCTACAGCAAAAGCTCAGGTCGCAGCCCCTGGTCCACGGCGACGAAACCTGGGTCCAGGTTCTGAAAGAGGACGGCCGGGATGCGCAGGCCAAATCCTTCATGTGGGCCTATCGCAGCGGCCAGGACTGCGCGCAGCCGGTCGTGCTGTTCGATTACCAGCCCGGTCGCGGCCAGGAACATCCTCAGGCCTTCCTGGCCGGCTATCGTGGCTTGTTGATGAGCGACGGCTATGACGCCTGGGGCACGCTGACAGGCGCGACCCATCTTGGCTGTATGGCGCATGCGCGCAGGAAATTTACCGATGCGCTCAAGGCCAGGAAGACGCCCGGCGGTCCGCCATTGCAGGCGCTCAAGTTCTTCGAGGCGTTGTATGAGGTCGAGAGGGTGGCGCGCCAGACGCCGCCCGACGACGAAACGCGCGCCGCATACACCTTGCGGCTGCGCCAGCAGCATAGCCTGCCGGTATTGGCCGCCTTCCGGACCTGGCTCGACGACCAGGCGCCGAAGGTCCTCCCCGAAAGCTTGACCGGCAAGGCGATCGCCTATGCGCGCAACCAATGGGATTATCTGACCCGTTACACCAGTGACGGTCTCGCCCCGATCGATAACAATGTTCTGGAGCGCGACATCAGGCCGTTTTGCACCGGACGAAAAAGTTGGCTGTTCAGCGACACCGTTGCCGGCGCCAAGGCAAGCGCCGTGATCTACAGTTTGGTGCTGACATGCCGGGCATGCGGCGTCGATCCCTATGCATGGCTACGTCACGCGCTCACCGAATTGCCCCAGCGCGCGCCAGACGCCGATATCGAAGATCTGTTGCCGTTCAACTGCACCGCTCAAAAAAACCTGCCAGCTGAGAATAGCGGCTGACGTTCGAACGCTCAGGTCAACCAAGCCGTTCCGATGACACTGCTGGGGCCCGGCGTCACGCGACGCCGCGGCCAGCCGCGCGCGTAGCCTGTGCGGTAAAATACGCGCTTACGTTCGTACGGCCCTGTGAGGGCGAAGATGGGCTTTCACGTCGAACATCGCCAGCACAAAGCTCTTAACAATCGGGCCGAGATTTCTCATCAGCCGACGCGGCGACGCAAGCCGATCATGAAGGGTTTCAAATCGTCCGATCAGGCTCAACGGTTTCTGTCAGTTCACGATCAATCAGGTCGCGAACCTTTTCCACATCCCCTATCCCGGAGCCGTCACCGCCGACTTCCGTCGTGCTTCGCGCGAGCGAGCCTTTGCGACTTGGCGCGAAATCTCCGCGACAAGCCGAATCTCGAACTGAGAAGCGCCTCCTTCGGCTCGGCGGTCGATTAAGTTGACGATGCCCGACGGTCTCCTGTAGTCCAAGAGGCCACAGATGCTCGGACCTCTCGTTTTTCCCCCGACCCAAGCTGTTCTTTCTCTCGGCGATCGTTTGGACCGCACTGACGATGCTGGTCTGGTATGGCTTCGCGAGCAATCTGTTCGAAGCGCCGCAAAAGGCAGGTCGGGTTGGCGACGTTCTCGTCGGCGCCGGCTCTCTGGTTCGACCTCTATTTCGCCGCGTGCGCCGCGATATTTGCGGCTGGCTGGATGTTGGTTGCGCCGCACCCCTGGGCGACGTGGTCGATTCTTGGCTCCGCGCTAATACTGTTCACCTCCTACTTTCAGGTCCAGGTCAGCGTCGCCATCAACAGCTGGTATGGGCCATTCTATGACCTTGTCCAGGCCGCGCTTTCGAAATCGGCGCAAGTGATGGTCCAGCAGTTCTACAGCGAGTTGTCGACTTTTGCCGGCATTGCTCTTGTTGCGGTCGTGTCGGTGTGATGACGCGTTTCTTCGTCAGTCACTACATCTTCCGCTGGCGGACGGCGATGAACGATATCTATGTTGCAAGCTGGCCGCGGCTGCGCGCCATCGAAGGCGCCTCGCAGCGCGTTCAGCAGGACCCCATGCGCTTTGCGAGCGGTCGGATATTCCTTCCAGGCTGCGTTCCGCCACCGCTTCCGCGGCGCGACCAGAGCCTTCGGATGATCCAGCCATCCAGCTGATGGAAGGTATCCCTCCATTGAGGCCGCCTTGTTTGACGGACGCGAGCGCTGCAGGTCCTAGGGGTAATCCTAGCATTACAGTTGCCTTTTTAGGAGATGTCTGAATCTATAGACATCATGATTCGGAGGTCGTGGACGCCAGCAG
This sequence comes from Bradyrhizobium sp. YCK136, assembly GCF_044570075.1. Classification (NCBI taxonomy): domain Bacteria; kingdom Pseudomonadati; phylum Pseudomonadota; class Alphaproteobacteria; order Hyphomicrobiales; family Nitrobacteraceae; genus Bradyrhizobium; species Bradyrhizobium sp. YCK136. The sequence continues at coordinate 8,916,561 of NZ_CP172424.1, read as the reverse complement.
CGTCGATCGAGGAGACGCTTGCGTTGTGGGCGGCGTCGCTTCCAGAGATCAAGAAATGGATACGTCCGTTGTTCACGCAAGAGAGATGGCGTCACCTTGGCTGGCTGCTGGTCACACAGCCGGCGCAAGTTCTATGAGCGGCATGTTGCAGGAAGCTTGAAAGTGGCAACGGCGACGGTCGAGCGGATGGCGAAGCTCTGGCAGGTCGAGAAGACCATATGCGGTCAAAGCCCCGACGTAGGCGTTGCCGCGCGCCAGCAAGCCTCCACAGCGGTCGTCGCAGATCTCTTCGATCTCTGGCAGCAGACATTGCGGCGGATTTCCGGAAAATCAAAACTGGCTGAGGCAATCCGCTATGCCGTCTCGCGCCGTGCCATCTTCGAACGCTTCCAGACTGATGGTTCGCATCGAGCTCGACTCCAACATCGTTGAACGCGCCATCTGACCACAAACAATTACGAGAAAGAATAGCCTCTTTGCCGGTAGCGACGGCGGCGGACGAACCTGGGCGAACCATCGCAACACTGCTGCAGACAGCAAAGATGAATAACGTCGATCCGTGCGCCTGGCTCAGCCTAACGCCTCAGCGTATCGCCAACGGCTGGCCGAGCGGCGAAATCGACGCGCTTATGCCATGGAACCACGCCGCCTGACGGCCGCAGCTTGCCGCTTACCCTTCGACCGAGTACGTGGCAACGAAGAGTGGCAGGCGCTCCGAACGCGTAAGCGCTAGCGGTGCCCATGCCAAGGCAATGGGGGCCAAGCTGGTCTTTGCGAAGCTTGACCGGTTCAACCTCAAACCGGGCTTGCTTCGGTCACTGCTGGCAACCGAGCGACCCGGGGTTCTGCAGCGACATTCGTCAGCTTATCGACAGGTAGGCCTGCTAAGGGCAGAACGCTGCCACGTTGACGGCCCTCCGGGACTTATCTGGTCAACGAAATGGCAGGAAGCCTCGCAGCAGTATCGATCCATTTGCGCGTTTGGGCTCGTGTGAACAATGATCATGACACCCGGCCTGCTTCGCGACCTTGAGGAGCGGGGGTATTCTTGTTTTGGCGATGGAGATATTGATGAACACAGGACAGGCTCAGTGGAGTGCAGGTTCTTCCTCGGCCGCTTCTGAAGAGGGGGAGCAGGAAAGTTACCTCAGCGGCTTCAGCCGAGCCGTGGCGGATTTGCTCGAAGCCATGACAGGATATCGGACCCCGGCCTCCGCGCGCGCGCAGTTGCTGGACAACTGGGCGGCCGAAGAGGGGCAGGGCGAAGCCGAGAATCGGCGACAGGGACGCGCACGAATTAGGGGGGCGGACAACACTGGCTCGCACTCGCTGGATTTGTCCTCCCTCTCCCTGACCGCTTTGCCCGCCGCCCTGCCGCCAAGATTGCTGGAACTGCGCGCCAGGCACAACGAGCTAAGCAGCCTGCCCGCTAGCTTCCCACCCGGTCTTCAGCATCTTCTCATTAGCCATAACCGGTTGATCAGTTTGCCGGACGCTCTTCCGGCGACCCTCTCTCGGCTGGAGGTGGCCGATAACAGCTTGACCAGTCTGCCGGCCAACCTTCCGGCTGGGCTCGAGATCCTGAACGCAAGCGACAACCGACTAACTAGCCTGCCGGAGGCTCTCCCGAGCAGGCTCACCTCGCTCGCGGTTAGTGGCAATCAGCTGACCGACCTCCCCGACTACCTCCCATCGGGGCTCATTGAACTCGATGTCAGCAGCAATCAATTGGCCGACCTCCCCGCCCCCCTTCCGAGCACCCTCCAATCGCTCAATCTCAGCGGTAACCGGCTGACCAGCCTGCCTGAGGATCTTCTTGAGGGGCGTGTACCGAATCTTAGTCTCAGCTACCCGCATTTGGAGAACCTCGAGTTCGGGGATAACCCGCTGCCGGACGACGTCCTCGCTAATCTGGCGACGGCTGAAGCGCCACCGCAGCTTGCGCAGCAATCTCTATATGAGGCTGCCGCGCAATGGCTCGCAGACGACCCGGCGACGCTGGCCAAATGGCAGCACTTTGCGGATGAGCCAGGCGCCCAGGACTACGCGCAGTTCCTGGAGAGGCTACGAGAGACCGTGAACTACGGCAATGACGAGTTTCGGCAGGCAGTGGCTGATGATCTGCAGCAGGCGGCCGCCAATCCGACATTGCGCGAGCAGTTCTTTGCGCAGGCGTCCGAGGCCAACGCGAGCTGCGAGGATCGTGTCACCTTGCACTGGAATGGTATGCAGACCGCGCGCCTCAACGCTGACGTCGAGGACGGGGTATATGACGATCGGCTTGGCGATCTGATCCAGCGCGGCCGTGTCGCCTTCCGCTTGGAGGCGTTGGACGAGATCGCGCGCGACAGGATCAACTCGCTCGCCAGCGGCAACCCGAACGTAGACGACATCGAAGTCTACCTGGCCTATCAACATCGGCTGCGCGAGCCGCTGGAGCTCAGTCACGTCGCCCCTGACATGCGCTTCCTGGCGGTCTCTCACGTAAGCGAGGATGATGCGACGGAGGCGCTCGACCTGGTCCGGGAGCGGGAAGCAAGCCAGTTCACCGACTTCATGGCAAGCCGCTGGCAACCCTGGGAGACGGTGCTGAGGCGCATCGCTCCAGACGAACATGCAGCGATGCAAGACCGGCTCGTCGAAGCCATGGGCGAAGAGTTCCAAAGCCGTCTGGATCAGCGACTGGCCGAACATGGTCTGGTGGGCGACGTCGATGCCGAGCGGGTGCTCGGAGCCCAAGTCCGAAACCAAATCGCAGGCGAGATCAAAGGCGAGGTCATGCACCGGCTGCTCGCAGAGCGCGGCCTAGAACAATAAGACTTCCCAACAGTCCCGCGGGGATATTCTTCGTTGCTCTGTGGCGCTGCCTCAAGATGGATCCTGCAATCGACATCATCTTTGAGCTGACGATTGCCGATTGGCGCTCGAGCGAGGAGGCTGAGGCGCGGCCCGTTGAGGCAGCACGCATCTACCGCCGTGAAGATCGCACGGTGTGCGGCAGCATGAAATGGTCGGCGCGCAGCCTCATTGCCGATTCCTTGTAAGACGGGATGCCCGGGCCTTCTACCGGGCTGCGGAATGCTCCGCCGGAATTCTGTCGTGACCGCGCGCCGCCTTTGCTTCGTACTCGTCCTCGGGCGAGCGAAATCGACGCGTCAACAACCGGCTTTGATCATCGCGATTGTCGCGGTCGGTCAAGTGCATGCTCTCAGTCGTTTGAACGAGCGGGAGCGCGCGAGCGGATCCATCGGAGAACGCATTGCCGAAGTTTTCGTCCTACTGGCGCACGATTTCATAGGTCACGCCAATGCCACGCGCCGCCAGCACTTCAGCACGTCCTCGACCATGCGCAAGCTTGAGAGGAAGCCGGAAATACAACCAAGCGGCATAGCTGATTACTTCCGGTGGGAAGCGATGGCGGCGATAAAGAGGGGTCCGGGCGGTCGGCGTGCTGGTCGTCACCACCCCCTCGGCGGCTCCAATTCGTTAACTTAACGCCATCCAGAGTCTTCCGAAGCCGTCGACCAGATGTGTCTCGATCAGTCTGCTGTCTTCCTCATTTAGACGGCCCGGCTTGTCGAACAGCGTCAGCGGAATGGTAGCTTCCCGACATCATGGAGCATCGCCGCGAGCCCGAGTCGCCCCAATACTTGCTGGCGAAATAATCAGCGCCGCCGCAGACAACACGTAAGCAGTGCTGAAAGGTGGCCCTCGTGAGCCAATGCGAACACAGGCTTTGAATTTCGCTTTATTTGGCTGCTCGCAACATTGGCGTGAGCAGCGGCGAAGAACCATGTTGTATTTTGCCAATGACCTCGAAGCCGTGGCTTTGATAAAAGGGGATGTGATCGGGATTCGAGCTTTCCAGATAGGCGGTAATGCCCTGCTCATCGCATCGTTGAAGAGCGTATTTCATCAACAATGTGCCAAGTCCTTGTCCGACCCAGTTCGGATCGGCCGCGATGAGAGGCAGGTACCAATGCGGCTCGGACGGATGATGTTCGGCCATTTCCTGCCGCAGGAGCGCCATATCTTCGGTGATCGCCGGGTTCAGGGACAGCGCCATTATTTCGTCTAACGCGGACTCGTCTTGCTGCACGCCAGGCGGCAGCCACAGGGCTGCGGCGCGGATCCCTTCCGTGACGTATGCTGTGCCGTGCTCGAATGCTGGTCCACCAGAGGCGTTAACGAACCGAGGCATGCTCCGAAGATATTGGCTTGCGTCAGGCCAACTCCACCGCATCAATGGATCGGCGGCAAAGCCGAGCACAATTGTCCAGACGGTGCTTGTTCGAATGTTTGCATTCGCACATTTGATATCCGACTCCGCCGGCATAATGTGGGTTCCAAATTTTCTGTCTACCTGTCAGAGTTACGTGGCACGACATAAAGAAGACGTGGCCGATCAACAGATTCCTGATATCGACCGGCTGCACCTGGGTTCTGCCCGCTGATGGTCATGTTCCGTAACGACTCAGAATAGATCCATAGCCCGGCACCGGCTCGCCGTGCTCAGCTTCCGGAGCGCTTTTGTTTTCATCACTGCAATCCCTGTGCCATACCGAATGTCGAGCGACGGCATCGTCAACTTAACCGACCGCTGAGCTGAAGGAGGCGCTTCTCAAAGGTTCGAGATTCGGCGATAGCGCTTGTCATGGAGATCTCGCGCCAAGTCGCAAAGGCTCGCTCGTGCCAAGCACGACGGAAGTCGGCAGTCAGGGCTCCGGGATAGGGGATGTGGAAAAGGTTCGAGACCTGATCGTGAACTGACAGAAATCGGTGGGCCTGGAGGAGTTGAAACGCATCATGATCCGCTCGCGTCGTCGCGTCGGCTGATGAGAATTCTCGGCCCAATTGTTGAGAACTTTGTGCTGGCGATGTTCGACCCAAAGGCCCGTCTTTGCCCTCGCAGCGCCGTACGAACGAAGCTTGTCCGTGATCATCACGCGCGGCGGCGTGCCGGCGGATTTCAAGAGCTTCTTCCTGAGCCGCTGCGCAGCGCGCGAGTCTCTTCCGCGCTGGATCAAGACGTCGAGAACGAAGCCATTCTGGTCGACAGCGCGCCAGAGCTAATGTTGTTCGCCCGCGATCGAGATAACGATCTCGTCCAGATGCCATTTGTCACCGCGAGCGGGAGCGCGCTCGCGGACCGATCGGAGAACGCCTTGCCGAATTTCGGTCCCCACTGGCGCACGGCTTCATAGGTCAACAGTGCCACGCGCCTCCAGCATTTCCTCGACTATGCGCAAGCTTAAGGGAAACGGGAACTACAACCAAACGGCATATTGACGCCGCCCCGGTGGGCTGCGCCGACAGACTTTCAGCGGTTGCGCAAAAGTACGGTGCACTGCGTGAGCGGGCTGGTGAGCTCGAAATGACGCTGCAACGGAGCCGGACGGCGCGGTCGCGGCCATCTCGTTTGAGCATTCACGGTCGCAAATCGACGCAGAGCGCGCCAAACAACGTCGACTGGTAGAGAAGCGTTCGCCTGAGCTGAACTTCTTGACGGTGGGGCGACCGCGAGTCACCGGACCCGGATTAACGAAGGTCGTCGAACGGCCCACGAAACCCTCGCCAAGGCGTGGGAGGCGAAATCCGCTGCTGCTGGCGCGTTCCAGTCGGCGAGCGCTCGCTGCGAGGAAGCTGCCGCGGGAATGGAGGCCGCGAAGAATCGCCGCGCATCAGCCGAAGGGGCCTTCAATATGGCCTGTCAGGATATCGCCCGGTCGCAGGGTCAGGTGTTCCCGCTGATTGCCACCGACCCGGCTGTGTCCAGAGCGCTACGAACACGAACTCAAGAGCTCGACCGAACCGTAAATGATACGGACGCCGCCGTCCTGATGCGTCGGGACGACCTGGAGAGATCGCTGGAAGGGCTGACGCGGAGGCATCGACTGACGCCGTTGCAACCCTGACAACGGAAATCGATGCTCAACGAGCTGCCGATTGGCGTGATGCATGTCCCGGGCGCGGGAATTCAGGACAATCTGGGCGACAAGGCGAAGAAGCTCGGCATCCCGGTCTGAAAATTCGGCGGCGCGTGAGCGCCGCAAATTTCTACTACCCGACTTGAGCGACGAAATCGCGCAACTTTCGCTCCGCTTCCTCCGCCGCCTTCTCTACGGCAGGAAAGATCGTGGCCCACACCTCAGCCAACTCCGGAAACTCCATTCGCGCCTCGGCCGGGTTTCAGCGGTAGGGAAATTTGTCGTACCACGTCACTCTTTCGACGCTTGAGGGTCAGAAGCGCTACGCTTCCGCTTTTCAGTTCTACAGCAGCAGCTGTGAGCGCCAGAACCTCTGAGAGAGATCGCCCGGCTGCGCCAGGAGACCGAACGAGCGCGACATTTTAAAAAACTGTCCAGAGCCGTTGCACGCTGCGCGGGTTAGAAACAGCCTTGTGCTATTCTCTGCGGCCGGGAGGGCAGCGGCCGTCAGCTTATTGGAGGCGCAATAGTTTCTTCCATACCTTGAAGACCGAACTCGTTCATCATCGCAACTACAAGACCCGCGCCGACGCCCAGCGTGATATCTTCGCCTTCATCGAGGGCTTCTATAACCGAACAAGGCTCCATTCCGCCGTGGGATATATCGCCCCGATCGAGATGGAGCTAAACGTCGCCTAAACCCGTCTAATTTTTTGGGGGAAGATCATACGGGACATTCACCGTTCAGCTGTTGCTGCCGCTAGCACCCCTGCCGGTTAAAACTCGACGGCGTTCTCAACATCGAACCAAGCATTGGGCCGAGGCTCGTCAGCTTCTCGGAAGCTAGCGCCCCATTCTGAGATCTCTGGACACTTGACCAACGCAATGCCTTCGAAGCGGCTCTTGGCTCGGCCGGTAAATTGCAAAGGTGGGTGTCGATTTCGCCGGGCTGTTGTTTTCGAGCGCGTCAATCAGCTTCTCGAGCTGAACCCTCCGTAGCTCGCGCGGAGGATCCGAGCTTAGCTCGGAGGTTGAGAAACCTCTACGTTCTCCAATGAGCGTGGTGAGTCGATCGTTAATAAGCCGAATTGGGCTGAACTGGACAGTTGAGCGTTGGCCAGAGTGAGAGCAGGAAGAGGGACAAAAGGTCTCTGAGCCAAGCCAGGACACGGCGGAGGTTGTGGCCAACGGCCGAGAGGAGAACGTTAGCGGCATCTCCGGCGCGGCCTTTGAGATAGCAGCGGCCAAGGTGACCTTCGTTCTTCATGTGTCCGATGATGGGCTCGATGGCGGAACGGCGGCGTAGCTCGCGCTTGATGACGCCGAAGACGCCGCGCTTCTGGCCCGAGATGAAGAGGCGGCGGGGATTTTGTGTGTCGTGGCCGCGATATCCCTTGTCGACATAGGCCCGTTCGATCGGGCAGCCGGTGAGGCTCTCGGTGCGCTCGATGACGTTGCGAAGGGTGTGACCGTCGTAGGGGTTGTCCGGCAGCGAGCAGGCGTGGAGCACGAACAAGCCGCCCGGAGCTCTTTGGTTGTTGGTGACGATGGAGGCCTTCACGCCGAACTCATAGGGCGGCGGCCTTGCCCTTGCCGATGCACTCGACCTCCGGAGCATGGAAGGAATACAACTTCCAGCCGCGCTGGCGCTGCTGCTGCGAGCCGATCTGGGTGGCTCGGCTCAGCGGCAGGGCGAATGCCCCCTCCAATGCGGCCTGGCCCTCGGTCTTGCGGCGAATGTCGCGGATGATCCGGCCCAGCCGGCTGCGCAGGATGCGCAGCTGTCGCTGATGCCGGTTGAATTGTTTGGCATGAGCGTAGCGGCCCGCCATCATCGCCGCGCTTTTGGCCACGCGAACATAGGATTGCCGGAGCCTGACCCCGTGCTTCCTCGCCAGGCGGTTCAACCCGCGGATCGCTGCATGCAGCAGCTTGGCGTCGGTGGAAGCTGATGGCCTTCGGTTGGACGGTCGTGTCGACCGTGACCCGCTTGAGGTCCTGGCTGCGCAACGCACCGCTCGCGTGCGCCACCCGAAGGCTCTCGGCCAACAACCGCTCCAGCTTGTCGCCGAGCCGCTTGCGCCAGTGGCTCAGGTCTGAGCGCTCATGCGGGAAAACGTGCTGGAAAAACTCTTCGCCGGTGAAGAACTGGAAGTACGGATCGTGGACCCAGCGCTCGCACACCCCCTCATCGGACAGGCCGTAGATGTGCTTGAGCAGCAGCAATCCGATCATGAAGCGGGTCGCGATACCCGGCCTGCCGTTGTCGCTGTAGAGCGGCGCGATCTCGCCGTCGATCCAGTCCCAATCGACCCTGCCGGCGAGCAGAACCAGCTCGTGTCGCATGTTGATGATCTGGTCCAGCCGGGACCGGAACAGATCGTTCGAGCCTGTCGTCCTGTGCTTCTTTGGTCGCATCGGTCCCTCCGATGCAGCACAGAATCACGGTTCGCAGCGGCAGGGAAATCCAAAATCGAAATTGCAGGTTTTTGGGCTGTGAAGCCCCAATCCCCTGCAATCTCAAATGCCGCCGCAACCGGAAAACAGACTCTCAATCAAGTGCTTGGAGGCTTGTTCACGGACAACTGGTGAGGATCAGAACAATCGAGCCATGGAACCTGACAGGCACTCCAAATCCAGCGTTGACCAGCCCGACGAGAAGCTTCGCGGCCGAGCGAGGCCCTGACCCTACGCGTCGGCATAGCAATCGTGGACCGGTTCATCATATCGTTTTACAGCTTAAGGGAGATGCAGTGAATCGTAAGGGGCTCTATTCTTCGATGTCCGCCGGATAAATTTGGAAATGCGGCAAATGATGATCGAGGACGATAAGGGGATTCGCCCCGGCATCGAAACGATGCGCGGGTTGCCTGCATTTTATGATGGTGCAGTCGTGACGACATCGTCGCTCACGAATGTAAGTCTATGTGTCGATCTGGACGCGGCGAAGCAGTTGGATCGATTACAGCCGATGATCGAACCGATAAACTACACGACGCTTTGGCAGCTGCAACCTGTGTCAAACAGTTGAAGTTCGATGCGGTTTCTCCTTTTCGCCCGATGAAGTAGTCTACGAAAATCGAGCGATGCAGTTCGTAGCGCATATTTAAGCTATCTAATGCGGAACGAACGCCGCATAAACTTCATCGGCTCCACTAGGGTTGGCGCGATTATCGCCGCCGCTTCGGCCAAATATCTCAAACCATATATGTTGGAGCTTTGGGCTCGACGCCGTTGATTGTGCTCAACGACGCGGGCGAAAAAAATGACAAGGCTGGCGCGAGCGCCAAGCAAAGGAGACAGGCGAGGGGTGTGGCCCTGCGAAGTGCACACCGCAGTTTTCCTTATTCGCGCGGGAGGGCCACTGGCGTGGAGCGTCGGTCGAGATAGCCACCAGGGAACGCAGTCAGGGGAAGGATTGGCGTATATGGATGCCGTAACGCGAGCCCAACCAGCCGCGCGTCAAGCCGTACGATCAGTTTGCGGGCGATCATGTTAGCTATCGCCTCATCAATCTCGCCCTGCATTACATTCGCCGCGCCCGGCCGATCGCACAGGCGGGTTTCAGGCGAGCCTTCGTCCGCGGCCAGAAGAATTTCTCGCTCGAGGCCTCTGACGCGGTGTTCGCGCTCGATTGCTATGGCTCGCGTGTCCTCGACTATGATTTCGTCGCCGTTGTCCTGCATCGACAGCATAGAGAAAGTCGGCCCCCTCCAGGCTTTCAGCCAGGCATCGATGCCCTTGGCGACGGCATTTAGCCCCGGGCGGTTTTCGTCGCGCGCTGTGAAATGGCCGCCGACATCGTGGTCTTCGCTGTCTTCGAAGTAGTATACCTGTTCCGAGAGATCGCGCTCCGACAGCGGATACACGTAGCGATAGGGGGCGGCCGGGAGCAGCTTCAGTCCATGTTTCTCAGCTGTGTAATGATAGGGGCTGTAGCGCTGGTATCGCAAGCGTACCGCAGGTCCCGGCTGCAGATGATGCAGCAACGGCAACCAAGAGGCCATTTCCGCATACCATGCATCACACTCGCCGGGAAAGCCCCACAATAAACTCCAACTGACCCGCACGCCGTACTGACGGCACCACTTCAACAGCTGAACATTGTGCGCTGAGGTCGTTCCTTTGCGCATCAGCTTCAAAACACGAGTATCCAGGCTCTCAATACCCGGTTGAATCCAGCGGACGCCGGCGGCAGCCAGCTTTTCCACTTCGTGGCGCTTCAGGTTGGCTTTGACCTCAAAGAAGATCGCGAGCTTCTCGGGTAGCGCGGTGAGGTGAGGCAGCGCCTTTTCAAGGTAGTCAATGGCCATAATATTGTCTACAGCTTCGATGCGCGACGAGCCGTAGCGCGCCGACATCTCAATCATCTCCGCTGCGGCCTGCCCCGCGGGCTTCTGGCGGTAGGTCATCGATCCGCCGTTCAGCCCGCAAAACAGGCAATGACTGCGCTCGCCCCACCAGCAGCCGCGAGAGAACTCCATCGGCAGCCCAGCATGGATGCGGTCGGCGTAGAGCGACGCCTCAACCTCCGCAAAATAGTCCGAGAAATCCGGCAGCGGCAGGTCACGCATGTTCTCGATCACTGCGCGGGGCACTAAGTCGCGCGTCGACGCCGCGGGATAGCCGGCCTCGCGATGCGTCGGGCCGAAAACGCCAAATGGCAGGTCAGCAGGCGGGATGTCTCTGCCGCGATTTAGGATGTCCCAACACAGTGGGCCGATCAGTGCGTCGGCCTCGCCCGACACGACATAGTCGACCCATGGGAAACGCGCGTGAGTGCTCCGCCCCATTACCGACTCGCAGTTCGCTCCACCCATGAGGGTGACAAGATCAAGTGAGCGCTCGCTCAGCCGGCGCAGCAACGCGAGCGAGGGGACATGCTGGGCGAAGGTCGAGCTGCACCCGACCATAGCCGGCCGCTTCGCCAATATCTTGTCAGCCGTCCAGTCGATAAACCCGCCGATGAGCGAGCGCAGCCTGAGGAAATTCGCGCGACGCTCGGCCATACCTTTGCCTGCGTGTATCGGGTTGCGCTCGAAATAGAGGTCGAGGAAGGCGTTTTGTTCGGGTTCGAAGTCGGGAAAAGCAATGCCCGCGAACAGCCAATCAACCAGTGCCTCCTCTGGCGGGCAATTCTCAAGAGGTCCATAGTCGGCGATGCCTATGTATTCTAAAAACCAGACGTTGGCATAGGCTATGGTGGATTGCAGTCCAGCCTGGGTCAGCGCTGATTTCAGCAGACCAAGCGCTAGCGACGGCCTTTCGACTGCCGACACAGGCATGTTGACTAGGACGATTGGCACATAGATACTCATAATCATTCCACGTTATTCATGATGTGCGCACAGGTGCGTTCGCCCTGCCATAGTCTCATGCGCCGGACGGCAAAGTGAATTCCTGCGCGACTCCTGACTGGAGCCGTGAACATGAAGTCGCTAATTCGGCTAGTGGGCAGCCCGCTTCGAGCCACGATTTCCGCGTCACGTTCGTTGCCGGGCGACTGGACGGCATGAACAAGCAGAGAGGACACCAGGGCGCGAGTTTTCATGTGCCACACCATGGCCTCGGCCGCGCCGTCAAACCACTGGATATAACCCCACCATTAGTTCTGTAAGCCGCCGCAGATCGCTTGCCCGACCCGGCAGCCCAAGGCTTGTCGGTGTTCCGTTTTATGAGCGAGACAGACTGGACAAGATCGGGCGGTTTGTTCATCTCTGGTGAAGGCCACGTACCTAGTACCCGGAATCAGAGCTGAGTGATACGGCGGCCTTTGAAACGGCGTTGACGGACCTTTTTCTTGGTCCAGACGAAGGGCTCGGCTCTGTCGTTGTATGCGTTGACGTAGGCATCGATGTGTTCCTGAAGCTGCTTGAGGCTCGTGAAGGAGGTGCCGCTGAGCGACTGCCCCTGCAAGATGGAAAACCATACTTCGACCTAATTGAGCCATGACGCACTTGTCGGCGTGAAATGAAATTGCACGTTGGGGTGGGCCTTGAGCCAGTCCTCGTTCTTTTTATGGGTGTTGAGGTTGTCGAGGATGACGTGAAGCTTGCGGTTCGGAAAAGCCGCGGTGACGCTGTTCATGAAATCGAGAAACTCGACGCGGCGCCGGCGTTTTGAATGGGTCGCGATGATCTTTCCGGTGGCGACTTCGAGCGCCGCAAACAATGTTGTGGTGCCATGCCGCTTGTAATCGTGGCTTTGGCCGGTCAAGGCGCGGCCATTGGGCAACTTCAGATAACCCTGCGCTCGCTCCAAAGCCTGGATCGAGGACTTCTCGTCCACGCACAGCACAATGGCCTTCGCCGGCGGCGCGACATAGAGGCCGACAACATCGGCGGCTTTGGCCGTAAAGTTCGGGTCGTTGCTCTCGCACCAGGACTTGCGAGCCACCAGGTCAATCTTGTGGCTGCGCAGGAACCGCCAGACATATTGGACATCGACATCGCCCAGCGCCTCGGCCAGCAGGGGGCCGGTCCAGCGCGCAAACCCTTGCGGTGGCGGCTTATCCAGCAGCTTCAGAATCCGCTTGTCGGTCGTCTTCGTATAGATCGGCTGCTTGCCAGGCCGCGGCTTGTCTTGCAGCCCTTCAAGGCCATGGTCGGCATAGCGATGCCGCCAAAGGCTGACAATCCGCGGCTGGACCCCAACTTCCTTGGCGATCGACCGGGTGCTGCGCCCATCCGCCGCCAACAGAACTATCCGCGCCCGCTTCAAATCGCGCTGCAACGTCACCGGTGAGCGACAGCACGCCTCAAGCACCTTGCGATCTTTCCTCGAAAGGTGGACTTCTCTTGGTACTAGGGTCCAGACTCAATTGAGCCAATATGCGACGAGAGCGGCGAGATGAACAGCGGCCAAAAAATTACGGGCGAGCTTGTCATATCGCGTGGCGATGCGCCGGAAGTCCTTGAGCCTGCAAAAGCAGCGTTCGATGACATTTCGTCCTTTGTAGGCGCGTTTGTTGAAGCGATGGATGACGACACGGTTAGATTTATTGGGGATTACGGGCTTGGCGCCACGACGAATGATTTCGCCGCGAAGCTTGTCGCCATCATACCCTTTGTCGGCGAGGAGCACGCTCATGGGTGGCGCGAGCGCCAGGACATCGGGAGCCGCAGCGATATCGGCATCCTGGCCTGGAGTCAGATGCAGGACGACCGGCCGGCAGAGCGGATCGCTCAGCGCATGGATTTTTGTCGTGCGGCCTCCGCGCGAGCGGCCGATTGCTTGATTGTGCTCCCCCCTTTTCCGCCGGAGGCACACCGGTGAGCTTTAATCGAGGTCGAGTCGAGCGACAGTACGACGCCGTCTTCGCCAGGCTTGGCCAGCGCTTCGAAGATTGCGCACCATCGTCCTCGCTTGGCCCAGCGATTGAAGCGATTGTAGATCGTCGTGTAAGGGCCGTATTCACGTGGACAATCACGCCATCGTGCACCCGATTGCAGCATGTGAATGATGCCGCTGACGATGCGTCGGTCGTCGTCCCGATCCGGCCCCGTCAGTCCCCTCGGCAGATGCGGTTCGATACGCGCCCATTGCCTGTCGTTCAGCCAAAACAAACCAGCGCGCATTCTCTCGCCCCCGAATCAACACGTAGGCAAGAGAATCACGTGGCGCTATTTAGGTACAGACCCTAGGTGCGATTCTCGTATTGCAGGCAGGCCGCGTTCGCTGTCGCGAACCGGGCTCTATGAGCTGCGCTTACCGACTCCCTTACGGAGATGGGGTCTCGGCCCATGCCGGGTAAACGATCCCATCGCGCAAGACATAATGTGCTCCTCGCCGGGGGCACTCGGAAAAGGGGCTCGCCTTCGGCGACCGCTATTACTGCCCACGGGTGCCGCTGCTAAGCCGGTCTCGTCGTTGCACTCGGACCCGCGTGCCCCTTCGGGTCGCTATGCTCACGCTATCCGGGTACCATTTCAGACGGCGCTGCGCTGCGCTGCGCGCACGCCGTCCTCGCACGAATGATCCTGGCCATTCCGGTGCTGGTCATTCGTACATCAGCAGCAGCCCGTAGCTATGCTGCATCGTTTCCGCACGATTTCCCCGAGGGTCACGCAACCGCTTATCCGCTACGTATCAAGCAGCAATAACCACGGATTGGCGGGTTTGGTGGCCTAGGTTCTGCGGCCTATTGGCGCGCTCGCATATGAACGCTGGCCAAGATAGACGCGATTGCTCCTCATGAACGCCAGGTGACGCATTTGTTGCGCGCGTGACTGCGGTGAGACGCACCGATGCTTGCGTCATTTGATTCGAATTGAATCCTTTAAGGTTAGCGGCGCAATCAATGTATAAGCCAGAAATTTCCATGATTGCCGCCGCTCATGGATGTACGAGTCAGGCCGGGGTAATTACGGATGAGGCGGGGCATGAACCACATCAGTCACATCGGACAAACGCGAGCCGGATGGTTCGGACATCGCAAGCTGACCCCACGCGCATGCATTGCGGACAGCAAAAAACACCTTCGGACCTTCCTCGCAGAGGCGCTGGAAGACCTCGGCTTCATCACCAGCGAATGCGGCCAGGCTTTGGAACTCGACACCGTGCTGGACGCGGAACGGCCCGATCTTCTGGTGCTCGGCGTGTCCGTGGATGGCATCGAAGTCAGTAAAATTCTCGAGACTTTGGTGAGAAAGGACTACGGCGGCAAGGTCCTCGTCATCGGCCAGCCGGACTCGATCATCGTCAAAGCGGTTCGGCAGATCGGCGATGAATACGGCATCGCCATGCTGCCGGCCCTCTCCACCCCGTTCAGCGCCGGAACCCTTCGTGACAGTCTTGCGTCATTGATGCCGCTCGAGCCCGCACCGAGCCCGGCAGTGGATGTGCCCGAAGCGCTGAAAGCCAGCTCGCTCGAGCTGTGGTATCAGCAGAAACTTCATCTCCGGACATTGGTTCCGAGCGGCGCCGAGGCGCTGATCCGGATGCGCCATCCCGCATGGGGCGTCGTGCCGCCGGCCTACTTCATCCCCGACGAAAGCGATCCGCATTTTCATGCGCTGTCCGAGTTCGTGATCGCGCGCGCGATCGCGGACTGGCGCTATCTGCTCGGGCAGATCGGACCGGTCGATCTCTCGATCAACCTGCCGATCTCGTTTCTGGCCGACGATGCTGCGGTGCGCGAGCTTTGCTACCGGATTCCGGATCATGCGGCGTTCGCCGGCCTGCTGATCGAGATCGACAGCGCCGAGGTGATCGACAATCTCGACCTGGCGATCGATGTCGCCCGGCGCGTTCGCCTGCACAATATCGGCATCTCGATCGACAATGTCGGCGCGAAGTGGCCATCCTTGCTGGGATTGCCGAACTTTCCGTTCGTCCTGGTCGACCATCAATACGTCACCGGTTGCGCGGATCAGCGCCTCAAGCAGACGGTGTGCCGGCGTATCGTCGAGCTCGCACACGACTCCGGCGCGCAGGTAATTGCGCAGGGGGTCGAGACGCGCGCGGACTTTCTTGCCGCACATGAGATGGATTTCGATCAGGTCCAGGGTTACCTGTTCGGCAAGCCGATGGGCGTCAAGAAGTTCGCCCGCTCGCGCACGCACTTCTCGGAGAAAGAGCCGATCGTCCTGAGGCATGGCGCCTAGTCAGGCGCGAGTGTCGCCATCGATCGCGCGCAGCGCTTCGCCGCGGGCGATCAGGCGCTTTGTGTGAATCGGCGGATGGAATGACCCTGCCCAGATTAATGATGTCAACGGCTTAACGTGCCGATCGGCGCCGGGCCCCGCGCCAACTCACATGCTGACGGCGGTCGTCTTCCCCTCGGCTTTGCTATGCACTTCAAACTCGAGAGATCGATTCGTTCAGGATAATCTCCTGAATAACGAGATAAGCCGTACGGCAGTTGCCGCACGGCTCTTCCGGAGTTCGTCATTCACTGCGCGGATCCGGTAGCGACGCGCTGAGCCGCCGTCTTGGCAGACTTATTGGACGCGCTCGTCGGCGACCTTCTTCTCAGAAGAGAGCTCGGTCGTAATTCTGCGCATTGCCACGGCCTGGGCCTGAACCTTTTGGCTAACACGCTCGAACTCAGCCATCTGGTTCTGGAAACCGGCATCCTGGGTCTGCTGGGTAGCAGGAGCGGCGCCGTTACCGCCAACACTATTAACCGCCATGTCTATTCACCTTTCTTTATGGTATGTCGTTAGTTGTGGCCTGCTACGTCGGGCGGGCCGACGATACGAGGGGCAGGAATAGAAAGAAAGACGTGCTCGCCCCCCAGACTGCTCAGGCTCAGTTCGGCGCTCTTGCCGAGACCAACGGTCTTGGGCTGTACGTTGTCCGTTTTGCCGGCGTTCTTGTTTTCGGCGGCCATTGCTTTCTCCTATGCTCGTCTTGTTACGTCTCAATAGACGTGCTCGCCTAGAGTTCAGCAGCCTCACGCTAGGGGCGCTACCTTTCGAGAAGCTGACGAGTCTCGGTCGGGGTGATTAGGTCGATCCTTTGCAGCAGCCCATCACCTGCCGGCAGCTGCAACCTCACCTAGGCTTCGCTGGTCGCGCCTATGGTCGACGTGGGCCGAACCGGCAAGGGGACGGCGGACGTGCCTCTGCGTTTAGACGCAGTTGGTTGATCTAGTGAGGCTAGCAGCGAAATTCTGACCTGCGTGCGCGGTCAGGCGCGCACTTGGATCGATCGGCCAACAGGTTGGCTGTGGCGTTTGTCGATCAGCGCTGAGTCATCCAATCTGAAGTCTTTGGAGACTCATGGCGTGGGGCGGTAGCCTGGTTAGGGCCGCGCGCTGATGCTGTAGAGGCTGTTGGTGTGATCGCCGGTATCCCCACAGATCGCGTCCGGAATCTTCGGATCGCCGCTGGCGGCAATAGCGGCGTGGCCGGAGCGGTTGGAATGCTGCTTCCCAGATCCGATGGAGTGACTGGCGGAATTGCGGCGACCGCGTCACTTATCGACAGAATGATGTGCCTCTCGGTCCCGATGATTGTTGCATCAAGAGCAAGCGGCGTGAATCTCGCATGCAACAGGACCGATCGGCGCAGCCGACATCGGACAGTCGATCGATGTTAACGAAGCGACGTATCACATGTGATCGGCGGGCGTCGATAGTTGCCTGAGATGGTCCGTCGTGACGGCCGGCCGCCGCGAGCAACCATGCGATCCGCACCCCTCGGATGCTACGAGGGTTGCGATGCTCAGTCGGTGGTTCATTGTCGTCAGCTTTTCGACAGGTGCTGCAGGTAGAGTCCCTGCGAGTTCGATGGGCGCGATATGCTCGCGCCGAGCCGCTGCGAAGGTGATGAGAGAGGGGGGGGGGGCTCATCGAGGCTGCCGGGGCTGGTGGCGAGAGGCATTCATTCGCTCACCATAACGCTCGCAGTTTTACCGCTTTCTTCGATGCAATCAGGAGTGAACTAAATGGCGTATCTTCCCGTGGCCGGTCTCCCCGTGGTCGGCGCACTCGATTCGACGGTGAATGGGGTGGGGTCAGAGGGGGTGGTTGCCAGCCCAGCTTTCAGCACACTGTTGGGACAGTATGCCACGCCGGGTGCCTACCAGTACCTGCCGGCAGGCGCTGCCGTCGTTGTCGTTCCTGCAGGTGGCGTCACAACCGCTGTCGTGGCTCCGGCGGTCGTCACTCCAGTCGTGGCTGCTCCCGTGTACATGATGGCTCCGCCTCCTCCTTCCATGCTGTTGAGCCAGCAAAGTTCGGGTTCGGAGCCTTCCGTCGATCCGGTATGGACGCATGAGGTCAAGGATGGCAAGGCCACGATCAACCTCGGCGACAAATATACGATCACAGCCAATGAGAAGGATGGCACCTGGACCGTTCGCAACAACCAGACCGGCCATGTCACGAAGATCCATGGCGATCCCCATGTTGACGCTAACGGGGACGGCAAGGATGACTTCGACTTCAAGAAAGATATGACCTTCCAGCTCGACGATGGGACCAAGATTACCGTCAATAATGTCGACTACGGTAATGGTGAGACCATCTCCTCAAAGCTGACCATTACGAACGGCCACAACGCGATGGTTGTGGAGGGGCTCGGCGACGACAAGGATGGCAAAAACAATCTGAGGGTGACTCAGTCCAATGTTGGCATGACTCTTGATGAGCTGACACCCGATGGTGCCCAGACGATCCATGAGAGCGGCCAAGGCTGGGTCGATGGCGCCGGCGGCGTGGTGAATCAGGCGAGTATCGATGCCGGCGAACAGGGTCGCGCGCCGGGCAACTACCAGTCTGCAATCGCAACGCCTGCCACTGCAACACCCGTGTTCTTCGTTCCTCCTCCACCGCCGCCTCTTGCGATGGTTCCGCTTGCCGTCGCTCAGACGCCAGCGCCGTCATCTCAGCCAGCGCCAGTGTGGTCGCACGAGGTCAAGGACGGCAAGGCGACGATCAACCTTGGTGATAAGTATACGATCACAGCCGATGAGAAGGACGGCACCTGGACCGTTAGGAACAACCAGACCGGCCATGTCTCGAGGATCCACGGCGATCCTCACGTCGATGCTAATGGCGACGGCAAGGACGATTTCGACTTCAAGAAAGGTATGACCTTCCAGCTCGACGACGGCACGAAGATTACGGTGGACACGGTCGATTATGGCAAGGGAAAAACCATCTCCTCGAAGCTCACCATCACCAACGGCGACAATGCCATGGTTGTGGAGGGACTCGGCGACGACAAGGATGGGAAAAACAATCTGAAGGTCACGCAGTCTAATGCTGGGCGGACGCTTGATCAGCTGACGTCCGATGGAGCTCAGACAATCCATGAGACAAATCAGGGGTGGGTTGACAACTCCGGACGCAAGGTGACGCAGTCGGTGATCAACCACAATGAGAACCCGGATGCGCCGCCGGATTTCAAGACGATGATGCGCGAGGCCATGTTCCGGCGCATTTTCGGTCGCGATGCACAGCCGGCATGAGGCCTGATCCCGGGGAGGTCGGAAACTCGTGGAAGCGGGCGCTAGCGCCCGCCTTTCATTTTCGCCAAACGGCCGCGAGAAGGGCAGCTTGGCGATCTATCGATTTAGGATCGACGGTAACAGCCAGATTGTCTTGGCAATCGCAGCCTTGGCGCCGACAAACGGGCGGAGGGCCTCCAGACCCGGCTACCCGGCTAGAATTGCTGCGGCGCGTTGCCGGCGATGGAGGCGCTGCACGGGAACGGTGCTCTCAGGTCTGTCTGCAAGTCAACGTCCTGCAGATGCAGGCGTCGCAGCGAAAATCCCGGCCAAGATCGTAGATTGGATTGGGGACGGCCTCTGCGGCGCGATCTACCCTCGGCTCAAAAGCATAAGCCCTGTTTCGCGTTGAGCCCTGCCTGTCTTTAGCCTACGAAGCCGGGCGTGAACCCTTGCGCCCCCAGAACATCCATCATCCTCTCACGAAGCCGGAGGCGCCATGGCTTTGAGCATCACCATTTCCGTCAAAGTCTGCTGTTGGGGACGCCAAAGGGACGTCGCAGCAGCCCGCTGCCAAAAAGATCCAGGTGCATTCGGATTCGCGGAGCAGTTCGCAGCGGACCTGAAAGATCATAGAATGCGCATCTAACTGCTGGCGTGTGCCAAGTCTCACTTGGCACGTCTTCGATTCAATCACCAGGCGGCCGTATCGCTATCTGGCGCCGACCATCGGCTCATCCATCATCAAGCTCGCTCATGGCCTCATCCATATCCGACTGCGAATCGCTTATGACTTGCGTCGCGACGGAAACAAGAGCCTTTTCGAATGCTCGGCGCAGTAGCGCTGCACGCGTGTCATCGCCGCCGTTCTCGGCGGTGTCGGAGGGGGCGCCAACCTGCGACGCTGTTGCATTGATATCGGCTGCGTCTGCGTTCATGTCGTAACACCCGGATAGCGGCGTCGCCTAGATGACCTATCCTCTTCATGCTAGCAGGAGCAGCTTGCGAAAAGCTGACTAAGATCGAGCTTCCTTGGCGGCTTCATCCATGATCGAGAAGGATCATGAGCACGCGCCAGCGGAAGTGATGACATTCAAAGCGGCGCGCGATGCTGCTGTCGAGCTGGCTGCACGCAAGCGGGCCAATCTCGTCAAGGTGCTGCCTTAAAGAATTGCGGACTCAGGGCTTTACCTCCGACGGTTCGATCACGAAGTAGCATGTACCGGGGCGAAGGCCGCATACGTTATCGCAGGTGCACGAGCCGCCATCACATTCGTCTCCTTTTCCGCCAGTTAGCAATTCGTGGAACAGAAACGCGCCCTCTGCAAATTCCTTTGCGTTGCCCTGGCGAACTCCTCGGATACCGTTTTTCGATTGAGCGATTGCTTTCGTATACAGATGAAGTTTCGGGCAGTTCGCAGCAATGCCGAACGCCGCGCCCTGCAGAAATGCAACGCTTCGGCCATCGGCGTGCGCTGATGATGAGCACGGCCGTTGTTGGCGATTTGAACAACATCAGACCTCTTGTCCCCATAATTGGTATGGCCACCATACCGATTGCGGCGCTAAAGCATTGCTACCCTGCTGTTGGCTGATCTTCCTTATCCGCGCCGCGCATCACGATCTTCAGCGCATCATCCGGCAACGGCCGCTGCAATGCCTTTGCTTCATCCCGCGGCGCGCGCATCCATACGTCGCGCTCCTCATCGGTCGTCAGGAAGCCATAAACGAGGTGAGGGCCGGGGACCGGCTTGGACTAGGTGCCCCGGTCGCCCTTGAACCCGGTCCAGATGCCCGCGATCAGATGGGCATGGCGGCTACCGGCCGGTTGTACACGCCGCTCGCGGGAGAGATCGACAGGCGCGCAGCCAGCCAAGGAACAAGGTTGTGTTCCAGCCAGCCATGGCAATCGCTGATGAGCGATCCTCATCAGTGGTCGCGTTGTCGACCGTGGTGATGCATCCGGGCGAAGCTTTGCGCCGCAATGCTGCTCGAAGAACAGGGAGTCGTCCAGAAACCTGACGGCGTTTGCCCCTGAGGTTGGTGAGCGTGATCTTGGTTTGATGAGCGCTCATCCATGCGAATAAGTTGCTGAGAAACACGATGCCAGCAGGTCGGACAAAGCCGAGATTGCCGAAATCGTTGATGACCTCCGGCGGCCAGCCGTTGACGGCGTGCGCCGCAAGATCGGCCGCAACCTTCGACAGGGACAGTCCATTGAACGGTACCGTCAAATTAACGAATTGGGCCGGCGGAGGGGTAGACGACCGGCAGACCGCCCGGGACCCTCTTTATCGCCGCCATCGCACCGGAAGTGATCAGTTATCCCGTTTGGTTATATTTCCGGCTTCCCTTAAGCTTGCGCATGGTCGAGGAAATGCTGGCGGCGCGTGGCATTGGCGTGGCCTATGAAACCGTGCGCCAGTGGGGACGGAAATTCGGCAAGCCGTTCTCCGATCGGATCCGCCAGCGCACTCCCCCTCGCGGTGACAAATGGCATCTGGACGAAGTCGTTATCTCGATCGCGGGCGAACAACATTGGCTCTGGCGCGCTGTCGACCAGAATGGCTTCATTCTCGACGTCTTGATCCAGCGCCGAAGAGACTCGCGCGTTGCGCAGCGGCTCATGAAGAAGCTCTAAATCCGCCGGCACGCCGCCGCGCGTGATGATCACGGATAAGCTGCGTTCGTACGGCGCTGCGAGGGCGAAGATGGGCTTTCACGTCGAACATCGCCAGCACAAAGCTCTCAACAATCGGGCCGAGAATTCTCATCAGCCGACGCGGCGACGCGAGCGGATCATGAAGCGCTTCAAATCGTCCCATCAAGCTCAACGGTTTCTGTCAGTTCACGATCAGGTCGCGAACCTTTTCCACATCCCCTATCCCGGAGCCGCCATCGCCGACTTCCGTCGTGCTTCGCGCGAGCGGGCCTTTGCGACTTGGCGCGAGATCTCCATGACAAGCGCTATCGCCGACTCTCGACCTCTGAGAATCGCCTCCTTCGGCTCGGCGGTCGATTAAGTTGACGATGCCCCCTGATGAGCCAGAGCCTCCCTTCTCGAAAAGCCTGATCAGTCTCAAATTGTCTGACGACGGACAATCGTTGCCACTGTCTCAGCCAGGCTGCTGTCATCCGAAAGACGGCAAATCCGGGCGCGGGTCCACCCTTCTTCCCGAGCTCGTCAGCTTCTCGAAAGCCAACCTTCCTAGCATTCAAGCCCGGTCTTTAGATGCCGATGCCGCCCATGCTGAACTAGGGGGCCCGCTAGTGGATCTGCAGGAGATTTTGTTATCAGAAAGGAGAGCTTTATGGATTCCAATCGGATAAGCGGTGCCGGCGCGCAAGGGTCTCCAACGGGGTACGTCCGGACACAGGAGGATCATGATCTATTTAGGCAGGCCGCGAATGAAGCCCGGTCATTATCATCTGCCGGGCCTGTATCGGCACAGACGCCGATTTGGCGTTCGAGCGCTCCATACGGAAGCTTTTCACGCGATGGCTACTCTTGGAACAACGACGTATGGGGCCCGCACCCTGGGCCTCAGACGATTTCGGTGAGTGCAGCCAACCGGTGGAGCGTGTGGTCGAACCAGCCCAATACTCCTGGCATCAAGAGCTATCCGCACGTGGCTTTCAATATCGGGAAACCGCTCAGCTCAATCAACACTTTGAGCTCGAGCTTCAATCAGGAAGTTCCCACTGGCGGCGCCTGGGATGTCGCCTACGATATCTGGGACAGCTCAGACCGACATGAGATAATGCTCTGGACAAACTACACCGGAAACTCGGACGGGAGCGGCAACGTTAAGCCCATTTCATATCATTATGCCCCTTCCGGTGCGGCGATTCCGGTCTACAGCAATGTCAATGTAGGCGGGGCGACTTGGAACGTGTTTGAAGGCGAAGGCTCCGATGGTCACAAGGTCATCTCATTGCTGCGCACTTCGAAGACCAACAGCGGGACAGTGGACATCAAGAGTATCCTGCAGTGGATCAAGTCGAAGGGGTACTTTGGCGACATAAACGTCGGTAGCGTCCAATACGGCGTCGAGATTACCTCGTCCCCGGGGGGAAAGAACTTCAATTTCAACAACTGGTCCGTGACTTCGAAGTGAAGTCCGCGCGGGCGGTAAGGTGAGCTGCGCTATGCCAATGAGCCACGCTGACTGACGGCCTTGGCTTGCCGCTCACATCCCGACCGCCACGATCCCGGCCTCAACCGAACCTATGCCGAGATGGCAAGCCATTACGGCACGGCCATCTCGCAGCCCGGCCGCGGCGCCCAAAAGATAAGGCAAAGGTCGAAGTTGCGGTGCAAGTCGCGCAGCGATGGATTCTGGCGCGGCTGCGCAACCAACGCTTCTTTTCGTTGGCGTGACCTGCCACTGAGCATTTCCTCCAGAAGGATTCAGAGTCCGCCCCGAAGAAGGACGGACAGATGAAGCGAGCAAGGTTCACGGAAGAGCAGATTATCGCAGTGTTGAAGGAGCATGAGGCCGGGGCGAAGACGGCCGACCTAGCTCGCAAGCACGGGGTCTCCGAAGCGACGATCTACAATTGGAAGGCCAGCTCGCAATGGTTGGCACGCAAGATCGCCGCGATGGGGCATACCGTCCGCATTATTCCGGCTCAATTCGTCAAGCCTTATGTAGTCCTCCGTGAAGAACGCGGACGAGCGCTGATTTAAGCGATCTTTTGAGCCGGGACAGTTTCGGCGAAGGCGCGGATGATGGCACGCAAGAGTTCTGCGAGCCATCGCAGGAGCAGGCCGAAGTTGTAGCCGGCCGCGGCGAGGACGGCGTTGATGCGGTCACCGACGCTGCCTTTGAGATAGTTGCGGTCCATGCGGTGCTCGGCCTTGACGTGACCGATGACGGGTTCGACAGCCGCGCGAGGCTTCATCTCGCTCCGGATGGAAGCCGTGACGCGGCGAACCTGACCCGAGATCCAGACCCTGAACCGGTGCGGGTAGTTGTGGCCACGGTACCCTTTGTCGACGTGGATACGACGAGCCTCCACGCCGGTGAGCTTCTCCATGTCGGCGACCACGGGGCCGAGCGTGTGGCCGTCAAAGGGATTGCCGTGCAGCGCCTTGGTATGGAGCACGAACTGTCCACCCTTCGGGGACGTCACGGGGGTGGCGATACTGACCTTGCAGCCGAACTCGTAAGGCGCGCGGGCTTTGCCCTTGCCGATGCACTCGACCTCCGGCGCATGCAACGCATAGACCTTGGGGCCGCGCTGATGCTGATCCTGGCTGCGCACCCGCTGCGCCAGATCGAGCAGCGGGCCGAAGCGCGCTTCCAGCGCCGCATCGCCATCAATCTTGCGGCGGATGTCGCGGATGATCCGGCCAAGCCGCGTCCGCAGGAACTTGAGTTGGCGCCGGGCGCGCTTGAACTGGTGAGCGTGGGTATAGCGGCCGACCATGATGGCGGCGCGCTTGGCCAGGCGCAGATAGCTCTGGCGCAGCGGCACACGGTTGCGCTTGGCAAGCCCGACGAGCTTGGTGATGGCCCGATGCATCAGCCGCGCGTCGGTCGGATGGGCAACGGCCTTGGGCTGCACCGTGGTATCGACCACCACTCGCTCCAGGTCCTTGGGACCGATGGCGCCAGTCTTGTGTGCCACCGACAGACTTTCCTGGATCAACGCGACGAGCTGCTCCTCGCCGAGCCGCTGGCGCCAGCGCGTCATCGACGATCGATCGAACGGCAGCCGGTGGCAGAAGCTTAACTCGCCGCAGAAGTATTGGTAATAAGGGTTCTCGATCCAGCGGGCGCACAGCACCTCATCCGAGAGATTGTGCATGTGCTTCAGAATGAACAGGCCGGCGACAAGCCGCGTCGGTAGGCCAGGCTGCCCCGGCCCGGTTTGGCACACCGAACCAAAGCGGTCATCCAGAAACTTCCAGTCGATCAGCGCCGCCAACCGCACCAGCGGGTGGCCCATGTCGATGATTTGATCGAGCGCCGGAAGCAACAGGTCTTTCTGGCGATCATCCCGCGGTTTGCTCATCGCCGTCCCCAATGCCGATGACCCGTCCGTCAGGGAATCACGAATCGCTCGAAAGCAAAATCCCAAAACGCAAGAAACCGCGGCCCAACACCCGGCTTTCCTGCAAAATCGAATACTTTATCGAGACAACTTCTGCCTATCTCTCAGGCCGATCTGCATTCTTCACGGACGATTATGTAAAGTCCAACAAAAGTGACATCATCGATGCCGCAGCGATCGCGGAAGCAGTGACGCGACCCCCGCGGGTCACTTCAAATTCCTCCGGGTGTGGTCAGTCAAATTCCTCCACCCGCGAGGCAGGACAAGGGACTGTTAGTTTGAGTTTGTTTCCCGGGCAAGAGCTTCAGCGGCTTCTTTGAGCCGATAGCTGCGTCCGTCGAACTCAAGCAGATGGCAATGATGCATAAGGCGATCGAGGATCGTCGTGCTCATAGTGTTGTCCCCAAGGTATGCCCCCCAATCCTGCACGACGCGATTGGAGGTGACGATGACGCTGCGGCGCAGTTTGTAACGCTGATGGATCAGGGTCTGCAGCAAAGTGCCGGCGTCGTCGGGGATGGCGCGTGCGAGGAATAGATCGTCCAGCACGAGGAGATCGCAGTCGATGATGGTTCGCAGCCGGACCTCGCGTTGTGCCGGAGAGTTCAGGGCGTAGCGGTGAAAGAAGTCGTCGGTCTCAAGATACTGGACCTTGTGGCTTTGCAGGATCGCCTGATAGGCAATCGCCTTGGCGATGTGCGACTTCCCGGTGCCAGGTTTGCCAACAAGCAGAGCGTTCTCGCCAGCGGCAATGAACGCCAGGGTGTGGAGCTGGAAGCAGGTCTGACGTGGCAGTTTGGGATTGAAGGACCAGTCGAACTCGGCGAGCGTCAGCTTTTCGTCGAGCCCGGATTGCTGGTATCGCCGCTCGATAAGACGGGACTGACGACGGTCCAGTTCATCCTGCAGGATAAGGGAGAAGGTCTCGAGGAAGGGCTGGTTGGCGCCCTGCGCCTGGAGCACGCGCGTCTGCAGCGTGTCGCGGACACCCGACAGGCGCAGCTGTCGTAGGCAACGCTCAATTTCCGGCATGGTCATCATGTGGCTAGTACCCGGAATCAGAGCTGAGTGATACGGCGGCCTTTGAAACGGCGTTGACGGACCTTTTTCTTGGTCCAGACGAAGGGCTCGGCTCTGTCGTTGTATGCGTTGACGTAGGCATCGATGTGTTCCTGAAGCTGCTTGAGGCTCGTGAAGGAGGTGCCGCTGAGCGACTGCCCCTGCAAGATGGAAAACCATACTTCGACCTGATTGAGCCATGACGCACTTGTCGGCGTGAAATGAAATTGCACGTTGGGGTGGGCCTTGAGCCAGTCCTCGTTCTTTTTATGGGTGTTGAGGTTGTCGAGGATGACGTGAAGCTTGCGGTTCGGAAAAGCCGCGGTGACGCTGTTCATGAAATCGAGAAACTCGACGCGGCGCCGGCGTTTTGAATGGGTCGCGATGATCTTTCCGGTGGCGACTTCGAGCGCCGCAAACAATGTTGTGGTGCCATGCCGCTTGTAATCGTGGCTTTGGCCGGTCAAGGCGCGGCCATTGGGCAACTTCAGATAACCCTGCGCTCGCTCCAAAGCCTGGATCGAGGGCTTCTCGTCCACGCACAGCACAATGGCCTTCGCCGGCGGCGCGACATAGAGGCCGACAACATCGGCGGCTTTGGCCGTAAAGTTCGGGTCGTTGCTCTCGCACCAGGACTTGCGAGCCACCAGGTCAATCTTGTGGCTGCGCAGGAACCGCCAGACATATTGGACATCGACATCGCCCAGCGCCTCGGCCAGCAGGGGGCCGGTCCAGCGCGCAAACCCTTGCGGTGGCGGCTTATCCAGCAGCTTCAGAATCCGCTTGTCGGTCGTCTTCGTATAGATCGGCTGCTTGCCAGGCCGCGGCTTGTCTTGCAGCCCTTCAAGGCCATGGTCGGCATAGCGATGCCGCCAAAGGCTGACAATCCGCGGCTGGACCCCAACTTCCTTGGCGATCGACCGGGTGCTGCGCCCATCCGCCGCCAACAGAACTATCCGCGCCCGCTTCAAATCGCGCTGCAACGTCACCGGTGAGCGACAGCACGCCTCAAGCACCTTGCGATCTTTCCTCGAAAGGTGGACTTCTCTTGCTTCGGGTATCATCCCGACCTTGAATCACGACTCACGTTCCAAGAAAAGTGGGTACTAGGTCTCCAGTTTAAGGTGAGAAGGTGCAGCGGGAGCGCTCGTGGCGCCGGAGTTGGCCGGGGTTGCGCAGGCGACACGAGCGCGGATTGCCGTGGCGTGATCGTCGTGAGCCTCGGCCTGCCGACCATTGTCGTCGGCGTCGCGCCGCACAGCGCGGCTGAAGAGGTCGCCGTATTCCGCGGGGGTACGGATCAGCGGATGATCCTGGGTGAGCGGCGATGCCGGCTGTGGCGTCACTCCAACCTGCTCGATCGCCTGTTCGAACAACCGCTCGACGGTCGCACGCACGTGCTTGTAGCGGTAGATGCGGTTGTCGATGGCGTGCGCGCAGGCCTGCTCGACCAGCCGCGCCGGATACTTCCGGCCCAGCCCGACAATGCCCCACATCGCGCGCTGTCCGGGGCGCCCTTCGGTGTCGAACACCTGCTGGCACAAGGCCCTGGTCTGCGGTCCGATGCGCTCGGCGCTCGCCAGCAGCACGGCGGTTTGCCGCGACGGGTTGAACGGCCGTTCGCTGGTCGGCAGGACGACAGAACCGGGGTGCGCCATCCGGGAATGAACACGCAGCAGCGCACGGGTGTGGCGATCACGGATCTCGATCGTGGTGGTGTAGATGCGCACGACGACCTGGCTGCCGATCGGCGCGGGCCGCGCGGCGTAATAGCTGTTGTCGACGCGTACGGTGGTGTCGTCGCAGACAGTCCGGACGACTTCGGTGAAGATGCGGAAGGGAGCGACAGGCAGCGGCCGCAGGTGCGGCTTCTCTTCCTGGAACATCGCCTCGACCTGACGGCGCGTGCTGCCGTGGATGCGTTTGGAAGCCCAGTTCTCCTCCCAGTGCCTCAAGAACTCGTTTTGCGCCTCCAGCGTCTCGAAGCGCCGTCCGGCCAGCGCAGTGCCCTGGGTATGTTGAATCGCATTCTCGACGCATCCTTTCCGATTTGGATCGGCCACGCGCGCGGGATCGGCGACCACGGCGTAATGAGCCAGCATCGCGCTGTAAATCGGGTTGAGCTGGGGCTCGTACAAATCCGGCTTGAGGACGCCTTCCTTCAGGTTGTCGAGCACGACATAGCTGGGGACCCCGCCAAAATACCGGAACGCCTCTTCGTGGAGCTGCGCCCAGACTTGTTGGCTGGACTTCCAGACTACCCGCCGGAAGCTGCGCCGCGAGTAGCGTAGCGTCATCACGAACAGGCGGGGACGACGGTACCGCCCGCTCTTCGGATCAACCGTCGGCGCGCCCTCGCCATAGTCGACCTGAGCTTCCTCGCCGGGGAGGAACTCAAGACGATCAAACTGCTCAGGATCAGCGTGCCGCAACCGGCGCACAAACCGCTTGACACTCTGGTAGCTGGACGGAAAGCCAAATTGATCAACCAGGTCCTGGTAAATCGCCTGCGCGTTCCGCTTCAGCCGGACCTGTTCTTCGATCCACGTCCGATGCGCTTCGCAAGCCGAACGGGCCAGGCTGCTGGTGACCGTCGCTTCCGATGTCCCAAAAGCCGGTGGTCGGGGTGGAGGAATTTGGCCGTCCGCGCTCACCGAGCCGGTGGTCACTTCCCCGGGGGAATTTGCCTCCGCACCGGCCCGCAGCGCCTGATAACGCCGGATCGTCTTGCGATCGACACCCGTCAGCCGGTGAATCTCGCGCTGGCTGGTGTTGCGATCAAGTAATGTAAGTACGGTGCTTTGCAGATGTCGCTTCAAGACGTTCAACTCCCCGGCCCCTTGCTGGCTAAAGGGGTCGAACATAAACGTCCTGCCTGACCGGCTACTGCTGTTCAGCGGCGCTGACGGCGATCATCAGGTGGGGGAGTTTCAAGTGACCATACCCGGGGGATTTTGACCGACCCACGGGGGCGACCAACAATGCGCTTCGTCGAAATACGGTCGCCCGAACACATTGACCTGCAAGCGCTGCATCGTGTTCGCGATAGGATGATTTCGCAACGGACGTGCCTCATAAATCAGATGCGCGCTTTTTGCCTTGAATATGGGATCGCTATTCACCAGGGCGCCGGCAAGTTCAAGGCAGATCTGCCGAGGGTTTTGGCAGATGAATCGAATGATCTAACGTCGGCCATGCGTCGCATTCTTGCATCTACATTCGACGAGCTGCGGCAGCTGGAGCTGCGGATTGCTGAAGTCAACCGCGAGACTGAGGCGATTGCCTCTCAAAGCGATACTGCACGTCGATTAATGACTATCCCGGGCATTGGTCCACTCGCGGCGACAGCGCTTTTGGCAGCAGCTGGATCTGCCCGACAGTTCAAAAAGGCCCGCGATATGGCAGCTTGGCTGGGTCTTGTTCCTAGAGAATACTCTACGGGAGGCAAAACGAAGCTCCTGGGGATAAGCAAGCGCGGCAACCGATATCTGCGCCGGATGATCATCCACGGCGCCCGCTCCTGCGTGACACATCTTGATCGCTCGCGATATCACCTTGGCGCCTGGCTTGATGGACTTCAGGCACGCATGCACACTAACAAGGTCACCGTCGCCTTGGCGGCAAAGATTGCGCGGATCGCATGGGTAGTGATGACTAAGCCCGGCGCAAGCTACGAACGGCGGGATCCGGCCTTTAGCTGATCCCGTTTGTTCCAGACTGCGAGGCTCGTTGCGCGTTTCGCGGGATCGTGAGCGCGGATTTCAGGGGATCGTGAGCAGAGATTTCAGACGATCGTGAGCAACGATTTCGCGGGATCGTGAGCAAGGCTTTCGGAGCCTTGCAGCGCTTCGGCCGACAACTCAACCGGCTTAGGGATGACCTCGTGGTTAACGAGGAAGTCCAATGCCTACCCAGAGATTGTCGATGCGCCGGATCAAGGAAGTCCTTCGGTTAAAACATTTTCAAGGCCTGCCAGAGCGGGCCATCGCGCGGAGCGTGGGCGTCAGCAACGGCGTTGTGCACAGCTACCTGCGACGTCGTCCACGGCCATCAGCAGCTCTCGCTGTTCAACGCTCATTATGATGAACGCTGCTTTCTGCCGATCCACGTCTACGACACGGAGAAGAGCCGGCCCGTGGCCGTCGTGCTGCGGCCCGGCAAGACGCCGGGCGGCGTCGAGGTGCGTGCCCATCTGCGCCGCCTGGTACGGCATATCCGCACGCGATGGCACAACACGCAAATTACGTTCCGTGGCGACGGGCACTATGCCCGGCCGGAGGCAATGGCGTGGTGCGAGACCAACGGCATCGACTACATCTTCGGTCTGTCCGGCACCAAGCCTCTCGCCAGAAAAGTCGACGAGGTCGCCGACGACATCCGCACCCGACGCGCCATCGAGAACCTGCCGGTTCTGCGTGGCTATACCGAGACGCGCCACAAGGCAAAGTCCTGGGATCGCGAACGGCGCACTGTCGCCCGTATTGAGGCGACGATGCTCGGCCTCGACATCCGTTTCGTCGTCACCAGCCTCGATGTCGGCTCGGCCGAGTGGATCTACGACAGCCTGTATTGCGCGCGCGGCCAAGCCGAGAATCTGATCAAGCTGCACAAGACACAGCTCGCCTCCGACCGCACCAGCTGCCGTTCGGCGCTCGCCAACCAGGTCCGTCTCGTGCTCCATACGGCCGCTTATTGGCTGATGCTGACCGTGCGCGACGCCATTCCCAAAGTCCGGGAATTGGCCGCTGCCGAGTTCGCGACGCTGCGTCTTCGTCTCTTGAAAATCGCTGCCCGTGTGGTCGAGACCACGAGCCGCATTCGCCTTGCGTTTGCCGCGGCATGTCCCGAAGCCGACCTGATCCGCGGCTTGCCAGGCGCGTTGCTGCCGCTCGGTCCTTGACCGGCGGGGCGTCCGCCCCCCGTTCGCCCAACCTATACCTCAAGCGCGTTGCAAAGTACGGGTCGTCAGGCGGTGAAAAGCCGAAGGCAATCCTGTGCGCCTCGTCAGAGCAGATGTGCGGCCACATCAATCGGACTAGAAAAACGCACTCTCACGAATAGGACGGGCTAAACAGTCACATGTTGTGTCACTCAGCACTCGATTCACGCCCCTTGCTTGACTCGGTTATGAGGGGCCTTCAGTCTGGTTATCGGTAGCGCCGAAAGGCGTATCAAGGGAATACGGTGCGTCCTCACGGACAAGGCCGAAGCTGCCCCCGCAACTGTAAGCGGCGAGCCGACGACAGTTGAGCCACTGGGTTCGTTCGTTCGAACCTGGGAAGGTGGTCGGAGGCGTCAACCCGCGAGCCAGGAAACCTTGCTGCCGGTCGTGGTCATGGACTGACGCAGGGGCGGGGTGCTCCAAGACGTTGCAAAGCCGATCGAGATCTGCCGCATTCGGGGCGAACGGCTGCCGCTCACGGCGAATGTGCGTGACGGCTTTTTGTTTCGCCCGTGGTCATCACCGTTTTCATTTCAAACGTAGTAGCCGTGCCGGCGCGAGTTTCGGCGTCAACTTCAATCCTGCTCAAACAGCGCTGGCTGTCCGGGTCAGCATTGACGCTAGTACCCGGAATCAGAGCTGAGTGATACGGCGGCCTTTGAAACGGCGTTGACGGACCTTTTTCTTGGTCCAGACGAAGGGCTCGGCTCTGTCGTTGTATGCGTTGACGTAGGCATCGATGTGTTCCTGAAGCTGCTTGAGGCTCGTGAAGGAGGTGCCGCTGAGCGACTGCCCCTGCAAGATGGAAAACCATACTTCGACCTGATTGAGCCATGACGCACTTGTCGGCGTGAAATGAAATTGCACGTTGGGGTGGGCCTTGAGCCAGTCCTCGTTCTTTTTATGGGTGTTGAGGTTGTCGAGGATGACGTGAAGCTTGCGGTTCGGAAAAGCCGCGGTGACGCTGTTCATGAAATCGAGAAACTCGACGCGGCGCCGGCGTTTTGAATGGGTCGCGATGATCTTTCCGGTGGCGACTTCGAGCGCCGCAAACAATGTTGTGGTGCCATGCCGCTTGTAATCGTGGCTTTGGCCGGTCAAGGCGCGGCCATTGGGCAACTTCAGATAACCCTGCGCTCGCTCCAAAGCCTGGATCGAGGGCTTCTCGTCCACGCACAGCACAATGGCCTTCGCCGGCGGCGCGACATAGAGGCCGACAACATCGGCGGCTTTGGCCGTAAAGTTCGGGTCGTTGCTCTCGCACCAGGACTTGCGAGCCACCAGGTCAATCTTGTGGCTGCGCAGGAACCGCCAGACATATTGGACATCGACATCGCCCAGCGCCTCGGCCAGCAGGGGGCCGGTCCAGCGCGCAAACCCTTGCGGTGGCGGCTTATCCAGCAGCTTCAGAATCCGCTTGTCGGTCGTCTTCGTATAGATCGGCTGCTTGCCAGGCCGCGGCTTGTCTTGCAGCCCTTCAAGGCCATGGTCGGCATAGCGATGCCGCCAAAGGCTGACAATCCGCGGCTGGACCCCAACTTCCTTGGCGATCGACCGGGTGCTGCGCCCATCCGCCGCCAACAGAACTATCCGCGCCCGCTTCAAATCGCGCTGCAACGTCACCGGTGAGCGACAGCACGCCTCAAGCACCTTGCGATCTTTCCTCGAAAGGTGGACTTCTCTTGCTTCGGGTATCATCCCGACCTTGAATCACGACTCACGTTCCAAGAAAAGTGGGTACTAGAGCATCTCAGAATAGTTCTTCGGCCCGAAGAAGGGCATCAGAACGCGAAGGATCGAATCCATGCCGCCCCCGAGGTTGTTAAGACCGGTCCATAAACGGCCTGATTGAGTCGGAAAAGTAGCCGACGGTCAACGGATAAGGTGATGGCCGAAGGGAGGAAACACCCTCCCTCGGACGCTTCCCGAGCGAGTAAGCTCGCGTCTTTGGATCGCCAGTCGTGTGGGGCACGCCGGCTTTTCGGAAGCGACTTGCTCGGCCCAGTTATCCAGCGACGCGTCGGCCTTGCGGAAAAGGGCCGCGCGAACCGGATCATGCAGCATGATCTGCTTCAGCGCCCGGCCAGCTATCGAATCCTTGAATTGAAGTTGATGACCAAGGAAGTTCCTTCGATGGAGGCCGAATTCGTGGTTCAGAAGGCGCACGTCGTCGGAGTGAAGGTATCCTAGAAACATACGTGGCTCGCGCGCGGTGTCGTGACAGACGGCCCAGCCCGGCGGGCCTGAAATCATGCCGCGACGCTGCCAGCCATCTTCGGCGTAGCAGAGACACGGCAGGGCGAATGCCTCGCGATGAGGTCAACACTGGACTCGCGACCGCTCGAGTTCTGCATCTGCAGCACCACGCGTCCGGTCTCGACCATGGCGCGAAACGCGACGCCGGCGACTTCCTGTTCATGGAACACGAACGTCGATGCTGGCTGCTTCATGTCGTCCTCGATGGCGATTGGATGGGAGGTGCAGGCGTTGCAGACGCGACGAAGCTGATTAGACCCCCTCACTTTTTCGGACCCCAAAATTGGCGAAAAAATCGGGAAGAAATTCGGCAGGCTGATCAGGGAGTTCTGAGATCGAGTCGATTCGAAAACGAAATCGAGTCGTTTTCAAAGTGTCCGCACATATATATTTGAACTCACTGGTGGGCCCGGCAGGACTCGAACCTGCAACCAGACCGTTATGAGCGGCCGGCTCTAACCATTGAGCTACAGGCCCCGCTGCGGGCGACCGCTCAAAGACGGCCGGCAACGGTGCGCGGCCCGTTTACAGGATAGCCGGCATTCCGGCAATGCCAATTGAAAGAGGCGATTGGGTCCCGCTTTGGCGCTCGCGTCGCTTTGTCGGAGCAAAGCTGGAGGGGCCCTTAAGACGTACGGGCTGTCAAGCATGGAAGCGCTGAGCTGACCGAGACAGCCCAGCCTTGCGAAACGGAGTTGACACGGCTCAAAGAGATGCAGGCCAAAACTCGCGAGAGCGATCTTCAAATCTAAGGTCGTAAGGTTGTAAGAAAAAGGCGCATTGAAAACTACCATACGCGCGTGAATGTAACCGACCATCTCTCGGACCACGGCTCCGTTCTTCTGTTCGACAAACGCCTGGTCGTTCTTGCGGTAAGGCCGGCATTCTAGTACCCGGAATCAGAGCTGAGTGATACGGCGGCCTTTGAAACGGCGTTGACGGACCTTTTTCTTGGTCCAGACGAAGGGCTCGGCTCTGTCGTTGTATGCGTTGACGTAGGCATCGATGTGTTCCTGAAGCTGCTTGAGGCTCGTGAAGGAGGTGCCGCTGAGCGACTGCCCCTGCAAGATGGAAAACCATACTTCGACCTGATTGAGCCATGACGCACTTGTCGGCGTGAAATGAAATTGCACGTTGGGGTGGGCCTTGAGCCAGTCCTCGTTCTTTTTATGGGTGTTGAGGTTGTCGAGGATGACGTGAAGCTTGCGGTTCGGAAAAGCCGCGGTGACGCTGTTCATGAAATCGAGAAACTCGACGCGGCGCCGGCGTTTTGAATGGGTCGCGATGATCTTTCCGGTGGCGACTTCGAGCGCCGCAAACAATGTTGTGGTGCCATGCCGCTTGTAATCGTGGCTTTGGCCGGTCAAGGCGCGGCCATTGGGCAACTTCAGATAACCCTGCGCTCGCTCCAAAGCCTGGATCGAGGGCTTCTCGTCCACGCACAGCACAATGGCCTTCGCCGGCGGCGCGACATAGAGGCCGACAACATCGGCGGCTTTGGCCGTAAAGTTCGGGTCGTTGCTCTCGCACCAGGACTTGCGAGCCACCAGGTCAATCTTGTGGCTGCGCAGGAACCGCCAGACATATTGGACATCGACATCGCCCAGCGCCTCGGCCAGCAGGGGGCCGGTCCAGCGCGCAAACCCTTGCGGTGGCGGCTTATCCAGCAGCTTCAGAATCCGCTTGTCGGTCGTCTTCGTATAGATCGGCTGCTTGCCAGGCCGCGGCTTGTCTTGCAGCCCTTCAAGGCCATGGTCGGCATAGCGATGCCGCCAAAGGCTGACAATCCGCGGCTGGACCCCAACTTCCTTGGCGATCGACCGGGTGCTGCGCCCATCCGCCGCCAACAGAACTATCCGCGCCCGCTTCAAATCGCGCTGCAACGTCACCGGTGAGCGACAGCACGCCTCAAGCACCTTGCGATCTTTCCTCGAAAGGTGGACTTCTCTTGCTTCGGGTATCATCCCGACTAGGCCGGTCATTCCGACAAGATCGATCTCCTCCACGAGGCGTTCGGCCACGGAAGGTCCGATTGTCAGACGTAGACCATCGTCGGTTCGGGCAACGCGGAGTCTGAGGCCTTCGTGCCTATCCATGACATGGGCAAGGGCATGCTCGAGCAATCGGATATTCAGGATTCCGCCGGGCAAGAAGAACAGATCGCCGATGCACGTGGAGGCTGAGCAGGCCAAGGGCTACATGGTGGCCTGGGTCATCGATCGCGCCGATGCAGGCGCCACCAGATGACATTGGTGATTCAAACTCATCGGTTCGACGCTGATCGTAAGCGCAGCTCTGCGGCGCTTTAATTGGCGCTTGACGTCTGTTTGATCACGGTGTGTCCTGGCACGGCATCGTCAACTTAATCGACCGCCGAGCCGAAGGAGGCGATTCTCATAGGTCGAGAGTCGGCGATAGCGCTTGTCATGGAGATCTCGCGCCAAGTCGCAAAGGCTCGCTCGCGCGAAGCACGACGGAAGTCGGCGGTGGCGGCTACCGGGATAGGGGATGTGGAAAAGGTTCGCGACCTGATCGTGAACGGACAGAAACCGTTGAGCCTGATGGGACGATCGCGTCATGATCCGCTCGCGTCGCCGCGTCGGCTGATGAGAATTCTCGGCCCGATTGTTGAGAGCTTTGTGCTGGCGATGTTCGACGTGTAAGCCCATCTTCGCCCTCGCAGCGCCGTACGAACGCAGCTTATCCGTGATCATAACGCGCGGCGGCGTGCCGGCGGATTTCAAGAGCTTCTTCATGAGCCGCTGCGCAGCGCGCGTCTCTTCGACGCTGGATCAAGACGTCGAGAACGAAACCATTCTGGTCGACAGCGCGCCAGAGCCGATGTTGTTCGCCCGCGATCGAGATAACGACCTCGTCCAGATGCCATTTGTCGCCGCGGGCGGGAGCGCGCTGGCGGATCCGATCGGAGAACGGCTTGCCGAATTTCCGTCCCCACTGGCGCACGGTTTCATAGGTCACGCCAATGCCACGCGCCGCCAGCATTTCCTCGACCATGCGCAAGCTTAAGGGAAACCGGAAATACAACCAAACGGCATAGCTGATCACTTCCGGTGGGAAGCGATGGCGGCGGTAAAGAGGGTCCTTGGCAGTCCGCATGCCGCTCGTCTACCCCCTCCGCCGCTCCAATTCGTTAACTTGACGGTACCCCTGCCGGTTCTGCGTGGCTATACCGAGACGCGCCATAAGGCAAAGTCCTGGGATCGCGAACGCCGCACCGTCGCCCGTATTGAGGCGACGATGCTCGGCCTCGACATCCGTTTCGTCGTCACCAGCCTCGATGTCGGCTCGGCCGAGTGGATCTACGACAGCCTGTATTGCGCGCGCGGCCAAGCCGAGAATCTGATCAAGCTGTATAAGACACAGCTCGCCTCCGATCGCACCAGCTGTCGTTCGGCGCTCGCCAACCAGGTCCGTCTCGCGCTCCATACGGCCGCTTATTGGCTGATGCTGACCGTGCGCGACGCCCATTCCCAAAGTCCGGGAATTGGCCGCTGCCGAGTTCGCGACGCTGCGTCTTCGTCTCTTGAAAATCGCTGCCCGTGTGGTCGAGACCACGAGCCGCATTCGCCTTGCGTTTGCCGCGGCATGTCCCGAAGCCGACCTGATCCGCGGCTTGCCAGGCGCGTTGCTGCCGCTCGGTCCTTGACCGGCGGGGCGTCCGCCCCCCGTTCGCCCAACCTATACCTCAAGCGCGTTGCAAAGTACGGGTCGTCAGGCGGTGAAAAGCCGAAGGCAATCCTGTGCGCCTCGTCAGACAAGATGTGCGGCCGCATCAATCGGGCCCAAATGCCGCACTCTCACGAATAGGACGGGCTAGTGCGGATGTCGGATGAGGAACACGTCTTCCTGCTGACCCAGCATCACATCGTCTCGGACGGCGGTCGATGGGCGTGCTGGTGCATGAACTCAGTCGGCTTTACCGGGCGTTCGAGGCTGGACAGGACGATCCTTTGCCGCCGTTGGCGATCCAGTATCCGGATTATGCCGCCTGGCAACGGCAGTGGCTGTCGGGGAACGGCTGCAGAAGCAGGCGAAGTATTGGCGCAACGCCCTGTCAGGCACGGCCCGTCTTGTCTTGCCGACGGACCGTGCGCGGCCGGCCCAGCAGTCGTTTGCCGGGGCCAGTGTTCCTGTTGTCATCGATGCGGGACTTGAAGCGGCTGAGCCGGCAGCATGGCACGACGTTGTTCCTGACGGTGCTGGCGGGCTGGGCGGGGGTGCTGTCGCGTCTGTCGGGGCAGGACGACCCTCCCCATCCGCTGCCAACAGAACTATCCGGGCCCGCTTTTCACGCTCCGGAAGCTGACTGAAACGGAGAGCGGCTTCGAACAAGAAAGTCTCAGCCAAGGGCGCGCAGAAAAGCTGGCGCCGTCTCGATGGCCATAACCAGTTCTTGGTGTTGCACGCCGGAAAGGATTGACAATTCTGTTTTAGAAAGTCGGTCTGACGCTCAATAACCCCGGTGATGACGCAAACGCGCCCGATGGACCTACCAAAAATGGTCGGCCGTACTGTTACAGAACAGGGATATACTGTCGCTCTCAACGGAGTGAGATCTGTGCCTACACGATTAGATGTCATCGAACGGGGTTTAGCCGGAAGTATTTTCCGGTTCAAGGTTGAGCAAGAGAAGCCGTGTGTAAGGCGGAGTGTCTTGACAGATCGGGAGTAGATATAGTCTATATTGGGACTCCCTCATGACATTCAAGACGGGATCGAGGTCATCGCCAAGCCGACCGACCGTCAGCCCACAACCGCCGCCGCCTGACCGGCCCCGGCGGTCACCAAAATTCGGCGATAGCTCGCGACTCGGTCCTGCAGGTAGTACTATTCTGTGTCCCCATCACAGGAATGAGAAGCGACTATGACCTCGGACGTAATCTGTTCTTTCTGTAGAATGGAGGCGCAGCATGTTCTTGTGATCGTCACCGCTCCTGACGGAGCAGCTGCTATTTGTGATGAATGCGTTCAAGTGTGCGTTCAAGCTATCGCAGCTCGTTCACCTGAATGGTTGGAGAAGCATCGACGGTTCGTCGGGGAGCTAGGGAGCAGCGGCGGCTTTCAGCGGGAATAATCGATCAGTTTGAAGACCATCGCAAGCGCAGTCCTGTTCGACAGGCAACCCTTGGATCGGATGGTGCGGTGGCGCACGGTAGCGAAGGTGCTTTCGAAGGGGCGTTTTGGTCGGGAAGCGCTTGCAGTATGGTCACCAACTCTTGGACCGTCATCGCGCCCACCGTGGTTTCGGGCGGTCACACGAGCAAGGCGAGTACTGTCAGCACGACCGGCACTAAGCTGCGCAATTGCGAATGACGACGGATGGGACTGCTCCAGGCCCACCTCATTCATACCGCTCTAGCCGAACAGCCGCATCAGCAACGCCTTGCCGACCGGCGCCGCGCGCACGCTGCGGAAGGCGCGGACATATCCGCCGGCATAGAATGCGCGGACGACATTGATCCGCGTCGCAACCGCGTCCTCGAAACGGACGCCGAAGCCGTCGCGGGTGCGGCGGACAACGGTCGCGCTCACGTTCTGGCCATAGACATTGCACTTGATCGAGGCGCCGATTGCCGGCGAGGCGGGATCGATGAAGCGCGCGCCCGAAATCGAGATGTCGGCCATCCGCACCAGCCGCGGCTCGGCGCCTTCGTGAACCAGGATCGGCTCGTCGCGTTCGAAACGCTCGGCCTTGCGGCGCCGCGGCTGCTCGATGCAGATGAAGCGCACGATCGCGAGCACGACGCAATTGTACAGGCTCCAGGCCAGTGCCAGCCCGCCATAGGCGATGTTTTCGCCGCCAGGTGCAGGATGAAGGCGTAGGCGATCGCCACCAGCGTGAGCGGCCACCCGTCGGGTGCTGCGCCAGGCCTGGGAGCTCGATGACGCCGACAAGGCTGAAAAATTGATCCGCAATCTCGCGGGTCGACTCGACCAGCAATGGCCCGGCGTAGCGGCCAGCATCCTCGAAGGCCTCGACGAAATCCTGACTGTCGTCCGGTTGACGCTGCCGAAGGAGCTTTGTCGATCGCTCGCCTGCACCAACATCGCCGAGAACATGATGGGCACCATTCGCCGCGTCACGCGCAACGTCAAACGCTGGCGGGATGCCGGTATGGCGTTGCGATGGGTCGCGGCCGGCATGATCGAGGCCAACAAGGGCTTCCGACGATTGAAGGCGCATAAGCAATTGTCGGTTCTGCGTGCGGCCCTTCACGCTCATCACGATCGCATGACGATCAAGCCCGTTGCCCACGGCTCGAGGGCCGCGTAACATTCATTCCGGCAACGTCGGCCCGACGTAGTTCAACACCGATCGGGACATCCCCGGGCGACCATTCTTTCCACGGATAATCGCGTGCGCCATTTCTATGCTACCTCCGGCCCGGCTTCTTGAGCTTCTTCACTCGGTGCTTCTGATAATCGAGAACGGCCGCTGCAAGTGGTATCGTGCGCGGCACGCTCACAGGTGTGAGGGAGACGACAAACGCTCTGCCTGTTTGTGAATCGACGCTGAATTGACCCCCGCACGCGCGAAGTCAATCAAGCACTTGGGACGCCGATCGGCGTCCGGATCCCACGCCGATTCATCGTGTCTTCCGTCAGCGTCGAGCCTTGCAACCGCTTTACGAGCGCGCGCGGTTTCGTCGCATTCCGAGTAGAAAATGACTGTTGCAACCGTCTAGGTTGTGTGCAACCATAGGGTTGGGCCTCAGAAATCCAAGCGAGATAGTATCAGTGGCCATCAATGGGCCAGCGTATAACGGCCCCGTTCGGTGGGACGGTGCTCCCATGTCGAAGGGGCACCCCAAAAGCACATTGGCCGTTCAGGATTGAAATGGACCCGCGGAGCGGGACCGGTTGAACCGGTTTGTTAGTTGGAAACGGATCGCTCCTGATCCCTTTCTATCACGCAGCCAGAGACTCTGTCTGCTGGAATTGCTGTGGGCATGTGGTCAACGCGTCAGCGTTGTCCACCATGTCCACAGCCTGCGCGGCCTGCATCCGTTCGCGCCAGACCGCCATCGGCGTGCGATAGCCGAGGGACTGATGAAGGCGACGATCGTTGTAGAAGGCGATCCAGCTCGCGATCCCTGCCTTGGCCTCGCGGCCGTCGGCATAGCCCTTGAGATAGATGTCCTCATGCTTGAGCGACCGCCACAGCCGCTCGATGAAGACATTG
Source organism: Bradyrhizobium sp. YCK136 (assembly GCF_044570075.1). Classification (NCBI taxonomy): domain Bacteria; kingdom Pseudomonadati; phylum Pseudomonadota; class Alphaproteobacteria; order Hyphomicrobiales; family Nitrobacteraceae; genus Bradyrhizobium; species Bradyrhizobium sp. YCK136. The sequence goes on along the minus strand of NZ_CP172424.1, from coordinate 8,876,216 downwards.
TCCATCCAACGACCGCGGCCATCCATGGAGATCTTGATCCCTGCGCCCACCAACGCGCCGGTGAAGGCCACGCTGGTGAACTGGCTGCCCTGGTCGGTGTTGAAAATCTCCGGCGTGCCGTACGTCGCCAGCGCCTCTTCCAGAGCCGCCACGCAGAACGAGACGTCCATCGTATTCGACAACCGCCACGCCAGAACCGCACGGCTCGCCCAGTCGATGATGGCGACGAGATAGAGAAAGCCGCGGCCGATGGGCAGATACGTGATGTCGGCCGCCCACACCTGGTTCGGCCGGTCGATCGTCATGTTGCGCAGCAGATAGGGATAGATCTTGTGGCCCGGCGCCGGCTTTGTCGTGTTCGGCTTCGGTCCCAGCGCCGCGATGCCCATCTTGCGCATCAACCGCTGCACGCGCTTGCGATTGACCTGAAGCCCCTCAGCCTTCAGCATCGCGGTCATTCGCCGCGAGCCCAGGAATGGCCAGGCGGTGAACAGCTCGTCGATCCGCTGCATCAGGGCAAGGTCGTTGTCGTTGGCCGGCTGTGGCGGCCGGTAGACCCCAGAACGGGCGATGCCAAGCAACATGCATTGCCGGCGGATCGACAGCGCCTGGTCGGCGCGATCGAGCATTCCTCGACGGTCCGGCGTGCTCATCTTCCGGACCTCCGCGCTAAAAAATCGCGCTCGACTGTCAGTTGTCCAATCTTGGCGTGCAGCTTCTCGATCTCGCGTTCGCGCGTTTCCTCGCTCTCGCGCCCGACACCCGCGTCAAAAGCCCGGGCCGCCTGGTCCAGCAGCTGCTTCTTCCAGGCATAGATCTGGTTCGGGTGAACCTCATAGCGCTGGGCCAGATCGGCCACCGTCGCCTGCTCCCGCACCGCTTCCAGCGCGATCTTTGCCTTCAACGCCGCGTCGATCTTCCGTCGTGTCTTCTTCGTCATCATGCCCTCCGTCTATCAAACGGAGCGGCCCTTTTCCAACTTAGCCTCTGGTCCCAAAACCGGGGTCCATTTCAGGATTACGGTTTCTGAACCCCGCCCGCACTGACAATTCAGGGGCCGGTCAATGAATCAGGCACAGCAGCAGAAGCCCTCTCCTGAAGACAAAGTTTACGTCACCAAGGATAAGGACGCGGGCGCATGCGGATTGCAGCGCGATTTGCAGGATCGGTTGCAGCCGGCGCACGACGAGCCGGTGAGCGAGCCCGTCAGCGATAGTGCTCCCCATCCCGAAGCACCTGCAGGCTCGGGCCGGTGGGTTCGCCGCCTGCTCAAGGTCGGCATTGGCCTTGCGATCGTGGCCGTCTTCGGATGGTTGCCGCTGAAGGCCGTGCTGCAGACTTCGAGCGTCGAGGCCGTGGTCAATGCCAGGATCGTGACGTTGCGCTCGCCGATCGACGGCACCGTGAGCGCGAGGCCGCCGCAAGGCTCGACGCAACTCAGCGTGGTCCATGAGGGCGACGCGATCCTTCATGTCGTCAACGCGCGTGGCGATCGCGTGCGGCTCGACGATCTTCGGCGGCAGATGTCGCGGCAGGAGAACGAGCGCCCGAGCCTTGCCGCTAAGCTGGCAGCCGCCGAGACCGCGCAACAGGACCTCGCCCGCCAGGCGGGCCAGTTCCGCGATGGCCGCATCCTTCAGCTCGAGGCGCGCATCGCCGAAATCCAGTCGGCGATCGAGGCCGCGGCCGCGCGACGGGAAGAGGCGGCGGCCGCTGTGGAGCGGGCCTCGTCCCTGATCAAATCGGGCAGCGTCTCGACGGTCGAGATGGCCCGCCTGACGCGTGAGCAGGCAATCGCCCAGCAGACCGAGATCGGCGCCCGCCGCCGGCTCGACGCAGGGCATCGTCAACTTAATCGACCGCCGAGCCGAAGGAGGCGATTCTCAGAGGTCGAGAATCGGCGATAGCGCTTGTCATGGAGATCTCGCGCCAAGTCGCAAAGGCTCGCTCGCGCGAAGCACGACGGAAGTCGGCGGTGGCGGCTACCGGGATAGGGGATGTGGAAAAGGTTCGCGACCTGATCGTGAACGGACAGAAACCGTTGAGCCTGATGGGACGATCGCGTCATGATCCGCTCGCGTCGCCGCGTCGGCTGATGAGAATTCTCGGCCCGATTGTTGAGAGCTTTGTGCTGGCGATGTTCGACGTGTAAGCCCATCTTCGCCCTCGCAGCGCCGTACGAACGCAGCTTATCCGTGATCATAACGCGCGGCGGCGTGCCGGCGCATTTCAAGAGCTTCTTCATGAGAAGCTGCGCAGCGCGCGAGTCTCTTCGGCGCTGGATCAAGACGTCGAGAACGAAGCCATTCTGGTCGACAGCGCGCCAGAGCCAATGTTGTTCGCCCGCGATCGAGATAACGACCTCGTCCAGATGCCATTTGTCACCGCGGGCGGGAGCGCGCTGGCGGATCCGATCGGAGAACGGCTTGCCGAATTTCCGTCCCCACTGGCGCACGGTTTCATAGGTCACGCCAATGCCACGCGCCGCCAGCATTTCCTCGACCATGCGCAAGCTTAAGGGAAACCGGAAATACAACCAAACGGCATAGCTGATCACTTCCGGTGGGAAGCGATGGCGGCGATAAAGAGGGGCCCGGGCGGTCGGCATGCCGGTCGTCTACCCCATCGGCCGCCCCTATTCGTTAACTTGACGGTGCCGGTTGGGAGTGAGCCTACAAGCTTTGGCAGGCGACCAACTCAACGAGTTAAGGTATTCTGGGGGAAACTCGGTCGCAGATCACCGCGCAAAGCCGGGACACCGACCAGATCAAGGAGATCACTGATGGCCCACAAGAAACTGGTCAATCAGAGCGGGTTGTTGCTTACAGTGTTACTTATCACGCGTGTTGGCTCGGAGCCCAACCAGTCCGTGACGACGCGCGGCAGCAGCTGGGATAACGTGCTAAACACACATGACACGCTGGCCTTCAGCGGAGCGGACGGCCTGAACGTGGTGGGCTCGAATCAGGCATAGGCAAAAGCGAATCCCTTTAAAGCGATCGTCAACGACGACTATCGCAAGGCCCAGAGAAGCCGTAAACGGACCGGCGCTTCCCCACATGATGCTCCGGTCCCTATCCAATTCTGAACCGATGATGTGACGCCGACCATGCTGCCCAGTTCTCAACAGGCCCGAGATGTGGCCTATCAGCTTCACGCCTATACCAACGCGCGGTCGCACCAACGGGCCGGGCCGCTCATAATTGAACGCGGCGAGGGCCCCTACGTCTTCGACACGGCAGGAAAACGCTACCTCGATGCGATGGCCGGTCTCTGGAGTGCGGGTCTTGGCTTCAGCGAAAAGCGGCTTATCGAAGCCGCGCATCGCCAGATGCAAATCCTGCCATTCTATCATACCTTCGCATCACGATCGAATGGGCCTTCCATCGCGCTTGCCGAGAAGCTGGTGAAGATGTCTCCGGTGCCAATGAGTAAGGTGTTCTTCACAAATTCCGGCTCGGAAGCGAACGATACGGTGTTGAAGCTGATCGCCTATCGATCGAATGCAGTGGGCCAGCCTCAGCGCAAGAAGGTCATCAGCCGGTTGCGCGGCTATCACGGCGTCACGATCGGTGCGGCAAGCCTGACCGGATTTCCAGACAACCACCGCTCTTTCGATCTGCCGCTCCCCAACATTATGCACACGGGCTCCCCCCATTTCTACAAAGACAGCCGTGCGGGCGAATCGGAGGAGACCTTTGCAACGCGTCGGGCCGAGGAGCTCGAGTCGCTGATTCAGCGCGAAGGTGCCGATACCATTGCAGCATTCTTCGGTGAGCCTGTCATGGGCGCGGGCGGCGTCATCGTTCCGCCGCCGACTTACTGGGACAAAATTCAAAGGGTGCTAAAAAAGCATAGCATCCTTTTGGTCGCTGATGAGGTGATTTGCGGCTTTGGCCGGACCGGAAAAATGTTCGGTTGCGAAACCTACAACATCGCGCCCGATGTAATCGTGGTGTCGAAGCAGCTCACGTCCAGTTATTTTCCGTTATCTGCGATCATAATGAATGACTACATGTTCGAACCAATCGCGGACGAGAGCAATAAGGTTGGACTGCTGGCTCATGGCTTCACGGGCGGTGGTCACCCGGTCGGAGCCGCCGTAGCGCTCGAAAACCTCAAACTCATCGAGGAGCGGGGTCTGATTGCGAACGTTGGCCGCATCGGGGCCTACATGCAGGAACGGCTGCGCACGCTCGTTGACCATCCACTCGTTGGGGAGGTCCGTGGCGTTGGCCTTATTGCGGCAATCGAGCTGGTGCTGGACAAGAAACGGAAAGTCGCCGCTACTACTCCGGGCGATGTTGGCAGCATTGCGAGCCGGTTGCTGCACGAGCGAGGGATCATCGTGCGGAATGTAGACGATGCATTGTCGATATGCCCACCTCTGATCGTCAACAAGGATCAAATCGACGAGCTCATCGACGGGATCACGGGCATGCTCCACGATCTTAAGGCGACTGTAGTTAATTGTCGCGAGCCTCACTAGCGTTCACTCAACTCCGCTTAGTGCGCCGCGAGTCCGATTGTCTGGACATCCATCAATGAGGGGCAAGGTGCTCGACGTCGCGGTCGACGTCCGCGTCCGGAGCCCGAATTTCGGACGCTACGTTGCCGTCGAATTAAGCGAGCATAACCGGCGGCAACTATGGGTTCCGCGCGGATTCGCGCACGGTTTCGTTGTGTGCTCTCAGAGACCGCGGACTTTTTCTACAAATGCGATGATTTCTATAATCCGGAGAACGAGGTTTCGATCCGCTGGGACGACCCGGTGATCGGTATAAACTGGGGTATCAAAAAGCCGTCGCTCTCGGCCAAGGACGCGGCCGCGCCGCTGCTTGCCGACATCCAAAACCTTCCATTGTACGGGCGGATACTGGTGACGGGAACCCGCGGGCAGGTCGGAGGTGCATTGATGCCCGCAGGTAAAGGGGATCGAGGCTGAAGTATTGGAAGGTTGAGGAACACGAACCGGTTCACCCGCATCTGAGGGCTGAAATGTCGCCTCCGTCTACACGGCTTAACAGGTGGAATGCTGATGATGATGTCGCCGGACAGTCGGCGCATTCGCCGCTGCCTTTGGGCGTAGCCGACAGCTGGATGGTGGGCATTTCACGGACTCTTCCTGGCCGAATCGTGTCTCTCGCTGCAGACCGGTGCCGGCGGCGCGGGCCGGATCAGCGGGCGGTCGCGGCCGAACGAGGCCAGCTGGGGTCATCTCCCGCGCGTCGAGCGCGATAGACGCGTCTTGGATTCGCCAGTCGAGGCCGCCGCTACGAGTTCGTTCCACGAGTCCGGCGGGTTTCCGCGGTCCAGCATCTTCCTGAACACGGCGTAGGCGTCGTTCGCGCTCTCGTAGGCGCGCAGCGTCGAGTCGTCGTTCACCCAGGCGAGAACGATGATCTTGGCGTCCGCCGATTGCTGATAGCGGAAGAACAGGCGGAACTGCTGCAGCAATTTCGCGCGGAACCAGTGCTTGTACTCGTCGCCGAGAGTGCCGCCCTGCCGATAGACGTCACGCGTTGGGTCACTCGGAATGTCGTCGAACGCCACCTTCAAGACAGCCGACAGGAGCTTCGCGGCGCGCTTCTTCTTGTATCCCTTCGGATCCTTCTTGCGCGCCTTCTCGACCGCCGCGATCATAGTCTCGAACTGGTCGAGAAATAGCGGATGGGCGTAGACCGTCCAACCGTTAACCCCGAAGGTGTCGTCGCTCACGTATCGTCTTCCGGCAGCGCCGCGTCGAGATCGACCTTAACACCCTTGACCAAGCCCTTGCCGCGCGCGACCAGCGACTTCGGCACCGGCCGGATCCGGGCTGGCTCGCTCCCCATGTCGCGGGCCAGGAACGCGAGGAACGTGCCGATCACCGGATCGCCGTGGTCGGCGCTCAACTGCTTCTTCGCGATCACAACGGTGCCGTCAGCGAGCCCCCGAAACACGACCTGGTCGCGCTTTCCCAGGGCCAGCATTTTGCGGATGGCGGCGGGCACGGTCGTCTGGCCGCGGTCTGTGATGGTCGCGGGGATCTCGAGGATTTCGGCGGTCTTGGCCATAGCGGCTCCTTGCGTCGTCACGACATCCCAATGTAATGCATCTGCATTGTAAGTCAAGTCTGCCTGGGTGCCTCGAGATGGCCGCAAACTGGCGATTCCGCCATCTGGTGGAGTTGGCGCTGAAGCTCAAGGAGAATGATGCACAATTGCCCGCCTCCAATGCCGCTGCTACAGCTGTGGCTCGGGGGTCTGCGCGAATGAATGGAAACTATAGAGCTGGCCCCGCAAATTCGGACAGTAGCTTGAGTGGATTTTCTGCCTGATAGCGGCGAGGATTCTTGCTGCGAATCAGGAGCGAAGATGACGAAGAAGAGCCGCCGGACGCATTCTCCGGCATTCAAGGCGAAGGTTGCTTTGGCTGCGGTCAAAGGCGACAAGACACTGGCGGAGCTGGCGCAGCTGTTTGATGTTCATCCGAACCAGATCACGATCTGGAAAAACCAGCTCCTGGAAGGCGCCGCCGGCGTGTTTGGGCATGACAAGACATCGGCCGAGACGCCGGTCGATTTGAAGGCGTTACATGCCAAGATCGGCGAGCTGGCGTTGGAAAACGATTTTTTGTCCGGCGCGCTCACCAAGGCGGGCCTGCTGAGCGCAAAGCGATGATCGACCGCGGTCATGATCTTTCTATCGTGCGCCAGGCGAAGGTCCTGAAGCTGGCTCGCAGCACGGTCTACTATGAACCTCGGCCAGTTTCGGCCGAGGACTGCGCGTTTCGCGGGATCGTGAGCAAGGCTTTCGGAGCCTTGCAGCGCTTCGGCCGACAACTCAACCGGCTTAGGGATGACCTCGTGGTTAACGAGGAAGTCCAATGCCTACCCAGAGATTGTCGATGCGCCGGATCAAGGAAGTCCTTCGGTTAAAACATTTTCAAGGCCTGCCAGAGCGGGCCATCGCGCGGAGCGTGGGCGTCAGCAACGGCGTTGTGCACAGCTACCTGAGCCGCGCCCGCTCTGCTGGGTTGAGCTGGCCGCTTCCGGAGGGAATGACCGATGAAGACCTGGAGCTTTTGCTTTTCCCGGCCCCACGACCAGCGTCTCAGAGCCCGCAGCGGCCGGTGCCCGACTGGAGCTACATCGATAAAGAGCTCCGCCGGCGCAACGTAACCCGTCGCCTGCTCTGGGAGGAGTATCGCGCCGTTAATCCCGACGGTTTCGGGTACACGTGGTTCTGCACTACCTACGAGGCCTGGAAGGGGCGGGTCCGACCTTCGATGCGGCAGATTCATCTGGGCGGCGAGAAGGTGTTCGTGGATTTCGCCGGCGACACCATCGACATCGTCGATCCCCTGACCGGGGAAGTGCAGCCGATGAAGCTGTTCGTCGCGGCGATGGGCGCTTCGAACTACACCTACGCCGAGGCCTGCCCCAGCGAGAGCTTGGCCGACTGGATCCGGGCCCACGTCAACTTGTTCACGTTTTTGAGCGGAACGCCGACGTTCGTGGTCTGCGACAACCTCAAAGCCGCCGTCAGCAACCCCGACCGCTACGATCCCGGCCTCAATCGCACTTATGCCGAGATGGCGAGCCATTACGGCACGGCCATTCTCGCCGCACGGCCGCGGCGCCCAAAAGACAAGGCGAAGGTCGAGGTCGCGGTGCAAATCGCCCAGCGCTGGATTCTGGCCCGGCTGCGCAATCAGCGCTTCTTTTCCCGGGCCGAGCTCAACGCCGCCATCAAGACACTCGTCGACGAACTCAATGCTCGTCAAATGCGTGGCTTCGGCTCAAGCCGCGCCGAACTGTTTGCCGAACTCGACAAACCCAAGCTAACCCCGCTGCCAGATCAGCCTTATGCCTTCGCACGCTGGAAGCGCTGCCGCCTCGCTCCCGATTATCATGTCGAGGTCGACGGCCATTGGTACTCCGCGCCGTATCGTCTGATTGGCGAGCTGGTATCGACGATCGGACGGTCGAGATCTTCCACAAGGGCCAGCGGATCGCCAGCCATGCCCGCGCGCCCAACCGACGCGGACACACCACCATCGCCGACCACATGCCCAGCGCCCATCGCCGCTACGGCAAATGGACCCCCGCCGCGGTGATCGCCGCCGGCGAGCGGATCGGTCCTTCGACAGCAGCGTTTTTCCAGGCCGTGATCGACGCCCGGCCCCATCCAGAACAAGGCTTTCGAACCTGCCTTGGCATTCTGGCGCTCGTCAAAAGCTACGGCGCCGAACGCCTCGACGCAGCCTGCCGGAGGGGCATCCTCATCAAGGCGCGCTCCGTCGCCTCGATTAGATCGATCCTCCAGAACGGCCTCGATCGCACGTTCTTCGACGAATCTTTCGAGCACCAGCCCCTGCGCCACGGCAACATCCGCGGACGCGACTACTTCCACTGAAGCAAGGAGAGACCCGGCATGCTTAACCACCCAACCCACGAACGGCTGATCGAGCTTGGCCTGACCGGAATGGCCAAGGCCTTCGAGGAGCAGCGCCGATCGCCCGATCTCGAAGCCCTGCCGTTCGAAGATCGCATCGGCCTGTTGGTCGACCGCGAAGCCGCCGAACGCGACACCAGGCGGCTCACCACGCGCCTCAAGATCGCCGCACTGCGCCAGACTGCTTGCGTCGAGGACGTCGATCTGCGCACCCCGCGGGCATCGACCGCGCCGTTTTCGCCAAACTCGTCGAAGGTCGCTGGATCGATCGCCACGAGAATTTGCTCGTCACCGGGGCAACCGGCCTGGGCAAAAGTTGGTTAGCCTGCGCGCTCGGCCACAAGGCCTGCCGCGACAACCGATCAGTCCTCTATCATCGCGTTCCAAGGCTGTTCGAGGCGCTCGCGCTCGCGCGCGGAGACGGACGTTACGCTCGGCTCCTCAAAAGCCTCGGCCGCGCTCAGCTTCTGATTTTGGATGATTGGGGACTATCGGTGCTCACCGCCGCGGAACGCCGCGATCTGCTCGAAATCCTCGAGGACCGCCATGGCCGCGCATCCACCATCGTCACAAGTCAGCTCCCCGTGGACACCTGGCATGGAGCCATTGGGGACCCCACGGTCGCCGACGCCATTCTCGATCGCCTCGTCCACAACGCCCACCGCCTCCAGCTCACCGGAGAAAGCATGCGAAAACGCAGCGCCAAAACCATCACCCTTGACGGCCAACCAGAACACTGACTCTATCTCCCATCGGCCGTAGCGGGCTGCTCACGATCGCGCGAAATCGATGCTCACGATCCGTGAAATCCGCAGATGCTCCCGGTGCGGGTCTATCGAGGGCTGTAAAGGGTGGTTTGTTGCTGATCGCCAGCATGCCAGATCGAAGCCCTGGTTCATATTTTGAAAGTGAGAACGGATGGATTTCCCCTCGACCAAGCGGGTGCGTGAACAATCGGACAGCACGGGCCCGCAAGAGAGCTCACCCGCGGCTCCGTCCGCAGCCGCGGCGACCTTTGAGCGGCAATTGAGCGAGATCGGCAGTTCAGGTGAAGGTGATGGAGCAATGCCGGCCGCCTCGACGCCGCAGCCGGCTCAGTCAAAAGGGATTCTGAGAAGGCTCAGCAAAAGCCCCCTTTATTCCCAGGATGCTCCCCTTATTTTGGGGCTTGAGAAGGCCCTCATCAAGGGCGGGGCCGCCAAAGGCACCGCACAAAATAATCTATATTCTCTTCGCAGCTTTGGCCAGTGGCTCTTCGCAAATAACAAAGATCCCATTGCTGCTCGGCTCGACGACGAAGAGTCGCTGACCGTTGATGCGCGCGTGTTCGAAAAGCGTCCCGCGACACTCCTTAGGGCAATAGACCATCTCAGGACCTCGCGGTCGACGGGCGGAATCGTGCCGATCGCAGGCCGCACTGAGTTGCATCCTTATCCCCAGGACGCAGCTCTGATCGAAGAGTACAAAAACGACGCAGCGACAGATACCGGCAAGAAGGATGCAAGCAAGAATGCAACTGCTCTTCGCAGTTTCAGCGACTACCTGCGTGAAAACAGCAAGAAGGGCATTGCTGCTCGTCTTTCAGACGAGGCGTTGGATGGAGATGTCAAGAGCTATAAGAGGGCCCCCGGTGCTGATTCGAGGATCGGTGCCGCTCTGGCTCATCTCCGAAAATCGCAGGCGGGCGCTAAGGCGATGGAGCTCGAGCGCCATATTGATTCCGAAGACGCGGCCCTGAAGGAGTCGAGGCAGGTCGGCGACGCTGCTGCGCAGCACAGTTCGTCGCAGAAAGCTGGCAGTTGGCCAGAGGAATTGCTTCCTGCGGAAGGCCATGATCAGAATTTGCTTTTGGGTCCGATGGACGAACCCGGCCCGCCGTCCTCGGCGCCGCAACCGGCTCAGTCAACTGGGGTTGCGATAGGGCACAAGAAGCGGCCTCTTCATTCCGAGGATGTTCCCCTTATTGCGGGGTTTGAGGAGGCCCTCCGGAATGGGAGCGCCGCCGAACGCACCGTCCGAAACTATCTATCTTCTCTTCGCAGCTTTGGCCAGAGGCTCTACGCAAATAACAAAAAGAGCATTTTTGCTCGGCTCGACGACGAAGAGTCACTGACCGCTGATGCGCGCGAGTTGTTCGAAAAGCGTCCCGCGACACTCCTTAGGGCAATAGACCATCTCAGGACCTCGCGGTTGACGGGCGGAATCGTGCCAATCGCAGGCCGCACTGAGTTGCATCCTTATCCCCAGGACGCAGCTCTCATCGAAGAGTACAAAAACGAAGCAGCGACAGATACCGGCAAGAAGGAAGAAGCCAGGAGGGATGCAACGGCTCTTCGCAGTTTCAGTGACTACCTGCGTGAAAACAACAAGAAGGGCATTGCTGGTCGGCTTTCAGGCAAGGCGCTGGATGGAGATGTCAAGAGCTATAAGAAGGACGCCGGTGCTGATTCGAGGATCGGTGCCGCTCTGGCTCATCTCCGAAAATCACAGGCGGGCCCTAAAGCGATGGAGCTCGAGCGCCATATTGATCCCGAAGACGCGGCCCTGATGGAGTCGAGACAGGTCGGCGACGCCGCTGCGCAGCACAGTGCGTGGCAGAAAGCTGGCAGTTGGCCAGAGGAATTGCTTCCTGCGGAAGGCCACGATCAGGATTTGGGCCGGATGGACGAACCCGGCCCGTCGTCCTCGGCGCCGCAGCCGGCTCAGTCAACTGGGATTTTGAGAGGGCACGACGAGCAGCCTCTTCATACCGAGGATGCTCCCCTTATTTCGGGGCTTGAGGAGGCCCTCCGTAATGGGAACGCCGCCGAACGCACCGCCAGGGGCTATGTACGTACTCTTCTCAGCTTTGGCCACTGGCTCTTCGCAAATAACAAAGATCCCATTGCTGCTCGGCTCGACGACGAAAAGTCACTGACCGCTGATGCGCGCGAGTTCATCGGAAAGGGTAATCCCTTAAGACTTCTTGCGGCGATAGTTCATCTCCGAACCTCGCAGTCGACGGGCGGAGTCGTGCGGATCGCAGGCCGCACTGAGTTGCATCCTTATCCCCAGGACGCGGCTCTCATCGAAGAGTACAAAAACGAAGCAGCGACAGATACCGGCAAGAAGGATGCAAGCAGGAAGGATGCAACTGCTCTTCGCAGTTTCAGCGACTACCTGCGTGACAACAACAGGCCGGGCATTGCTGCTGGGCTCGGCACGTCGTTTGATGGAGATGTCGAGAGCTATAGGAAGGTCGCCGGTGCTGATTCCAGGATTGGTGCCGCACTGGCTCGTCTCCGAAAATCGCAGGCCGGCGCTGAGGCGATGGAGCACGAGCGCCATATTGATCCCGAAGAGGCGGCCCTGAGGGAGTCGAGGCGGGTCGGCGACGCCGCTGCGCAGCACATTGCGTCGCAGAAGGGTGGCAGTTGGCCAGAGGAATTGCTTCCTGCGGAAGGCCATGATCAGGATTTGCTTTTGGGGCTGATGGATGAACCCGGCCCGTCGTCCTCGGCGCCGCAGTCGGCTCAGTCAACTTGGATTGTGATAGGGAAGAGGAAGCAGCCTCTTTATTCCGTGGATGCTCCCCTTATTTCGGGGCTTGAGAGGGCCCTCATCAAGGGCGGGTTCAGCAAATCCGCTGCCGAGCAGCACGGAGGTTCTCTTCGTAGCTTTAGCCGTTGGCTTTTCGCAAAAGAAAAACCGAGCATTCGTGATCGGCTCGACAATAAGTCGCTGACCGATGGCGGTGAGGTGCTCGAGTTCACCGGAGAGGGTAATCCAAAGAGACTCGTTCAGGCAATCGACTATCTCCGGACCTTGCGGTCGACGGGCGAAGTGCCGATCTCACGACGCGCTAAGCTGAATCCTCACCCCCAGAACGTGGCCTTTATCAATCCCGAAGACACGGTACTGATGGAGCCGAGGCGCGTCGACGCCGCCGCTGCGCAGCACAGCGCGTCGCAGGAAACTGGCCGTCGGCCAGAGGAGCTTCCCGCGGAAGGCCGCGATCAGGATTTGCTTTTGGGGCTGATGGACGAACCCCGCTCGTCGTCATCTCTCGAGCCAGCCGCGCGCCATGACCAGGCACCGGATCCCGGAGAGCCCGACCGCCAGCAGTCCCCGGACGAGCCGATGGCTGCGCTTGCCAGGAGCAACCGCCTGCCAAGCGAGGAGGTCCTCATCAACGATGAGCATGACACAGCTGAGTTGAGGCCAGCGAAGAGGCAGAGGACCCTAAACAATCCGCAAGGCGTTGCCGGCGAGCGGCAGCTGAGCGAGATCGCCAATTCAGGCGGCCAGCCGACACCGGCGCCTACCCATCAACAGGGTACGTCGTCATGGGAGACGCAGCCGATGCTGCTGCGGAGCGGCTACGAAGATGTCACGGCGCCGCATGCGGTCGCGACGTACGTCGGGGGCGCCGCTGCGCAGCACAGCGCGCGGCAGCGAGCTGTCAGTCGGCCATTGGTCCTCCCGGAAGGTTACGATCAGGATCTGCGCTTAATGGTGGAAGACGGCCCATCGTGGCCCGAGGTTCCTCCTGAGCAGGCGCAGGACATAGTCCAAGCTGGGCAGGAACCTGCCCGGCCGACCGTGGAAGCAGCGCCAACGCACTCTGCCAGGGCTCGCTCAAATACCTACGGCGGTATTGAGGTGTCGTTTAATCCGAATTCGCCCGCATCATTTGAGTTGCGTGACAATGCTTGGAGCCCGGCGCCTGGCTTTCCGCCGCCGTTTGCCGGGCCGGTACCGGGGCATCACCAGGGCGCTCAACAGCTCGGCTCGCCGCAGGGGCTTTCTCCGGTGTCCGCCCACTCGGACGATGACGCTTTGGCGTGGTTGAGCGAGGAGCTTGCGCGGCAGATGCAAGAACCGGCATCACCATCAACTGCCAGGGCTCAGGATCTCTATCGTGGATTTGAGGCACTCCTTGATCCGGATGTGGCCGAGTTGGATGACAGTGCTCACTTTGCGCCAGCGCCTTCTGCCAGGGCTTGCTCAGACACCTACGGCGGTCTTGAGGTATCGTTTAATCCGAATTCGCCCGCATCATTTGAGTTGCGCGACAATGCTTGGAGCCGGGCGCCTGGCTTTCCGCCGCCGTTTGCCGGGCCGGTACCGGGGCATCACCAGGGCGCTCGACAGCTCGGCTCGCCGCAGGGGCTTTCTCCGGTGTCCGCCCACTCGGACGATGACGCTTTGGCGTGGTTGAGCGAGGAGCTTGCGCGGCAGATGCAAGAACCGGCATCACCATCAACTGCCAGGGCTCAGGATCTCTATCGTGGGTTTGGGGCACTGCTTGATCCGGATGCGGCCGAGTTGGATGACAGTGCTCACTTTGCGCCAGCGCCTTCTGCCAGGGCTCGTTCAGACACCTACGACGGTCTTCCATTGGTTGATCTGACCGCGCCCGCACCGTCCCCATTGCGCGACGATATCGTGCGGCGGTTTCCGATCACCTCCTCCGATGCTCAGATCGGGGCGTTGAATCCGATAGCCTTGTCCCACAACCGCGGGCTGGTGCTCGAGGACACGGAATGGCTGGGCGACGAGCATATCCTCAGGGATTACCAGCTTCAGGAGCTGGATTTGCAGAGGAGCGATTCGGATCTCGCCGCCCGGACGCGGTTCGTAGATCCCCTCGAAGCGCTGCGGCTGCGCCTGGGCGCGGAGAGCGACGTGCTACGCGTATTCCATCGCATCGTCCATGATCGGCGTGATAACGATACAGCCGACTTCCTGTTGCTGCCAGTGAACGATGCCAGTGCTACGGACCGCGGCAGGCATTGGTCGCTGCTGTTCGTTGATCGCAGCAACCGGCAATGGCCTGTCGCCTATCACTACGATTCCTACGGGAGATACAACGAGACGCATGCAAGACAACTCGCAGAAAGGCTGAACATCGCCCTGCAGCCCGCCGGCATGGCCCAGCAGCAGAACACTTATGATTGCGGCGTCTTTGTCGTGGACGGCACGCGGGAGCTGGTTAGGCAATTGGCGCAAGGACGGGAGCCAGACCAGCTGAACCTCAGCAACGTCGTTGCCAATCGGCAGGCGCTGCAAGCGCGACTCAGGGGTTGATGTCGCCGTGGGCGGACCTCGCGGCGCTTCGCTTTGAGCTTGAATGACGGCTGGAAGAAGTTCACCAGCAGGCGCGCCGCGGCGTAGAGACGTGCCATCACGCGGGCCGTCTCGCCCCCGTCGAAGCGCCCGTATCCGACGAGCCGCCGGACCACCGGCAGCGCGATGCGGTTGTCGGCAAGGGCGAGCGCGCGACACTGCGCTTCGGAAAGACCGGTCAGCTCGATGACCGGCGCCTCGAGGAGACCGAGCTTTCGCGCGGCCAGGTATCGGCCTTCGCCCGCGATGATCGTGCCATCGCTGTCGACGAGCAGCGGGTACCGTCAAGTTAACGAATTGGAGCGGCCGAGGGGTAGACGACCGGCATGCCGACCGCCCGGGACCCTCTTTATCGCCGCCATCGCTTCCCACCGGAAGTGATCAGCTATGCCGTTTGGTTGTATTTCCGGTTTCCCAGCGGCTCATGAAGAAGCTCTTGAAATCCGCCGGCACGCCGCCGCGCGTGATGATCACGGACAAGCGTTCGCACGGCGCTGCGAGGGCGAAGATGGGCTTTTTCGTCGAACATCGCCAGCACAGAGCTCTCAACAATCGGGCTGAGAATTCTCATCAGCCGACGCGGCAACGCGGCGGATCATGAAGCGTTTCAAATCGTCCCGTCAGGCTCAACGGTTTCTGTCACTTCACGTTCCAGGCATCGTAAGTGGATCCGTAATCCCCGGGAAATTGACGAAACCTCAGACTCTCTCCTCAGCAGAGGTGTATCCGCGCCTGCGCTTGGCGCGCTCCAGCCGTCCGAATGCTTCGCCCGCTTCAGCGCTGGCATCGAAAGTCTGCACCATCGTCTGGCCGGTCGTGCCGATCCGGCCCCAGTTGCGGATCAGCGAGACCCCGCCGAACAAGGTCGGTTGGATCGAAAGCAAGTAAAACCGCCGCATGTTGCGGGTGGTGTCGATGCGGCGAAGGTAAAGCGGCCCTAGCTTGAGGTTCGGCATGCATGGATTCTCGCTTCCTGTGGAAGCGAGGTCCAATGCTTTCTATGAATCGATCAGGGCCAAACGATTCATTCTCTCGCTACATCAATTGCACCAGGCGGGTGTCTTCGGACTGTGGCGATGATGTGGAGGCTCCACGGCCCGATTTGAACCCCACCGTCTCGCGGCAAAACCGAGACCGCAGTCTGAACTGATCGAGAAGCTCACTGAATCGCGCCGGAGCTCGGTCCAAGCATTGTCGATCCAGCAGCCTCAGCAAGGTTTGAAAGCTGACTAGGTGACATCGGTGCAGCCGTTGAGGCGATCGACGGAGCAATTGCGGACGAACGGGAAATCGAAGTCCGGACACGGGTGAATTATGGAATGACACCCGGGCACTTCTTTGCCGGTGCTGCTGCAGAAAATCAAGCGCGCGATGTGGTCGGACATCGCCGACCTGCGTCTGGCAGCCCGACCAACCTTATGGGGTGTTGAAGAAGCGCGCGGCCTCTTAAAGGCCGCATTCTCTGTGGTAGGGCAGTATCTGAAAGCGCGTATGGCCGCGCAACCTGAGGCGAGAGGAGGATTCCGATGTTCGAGGCTAAAGACTATCGCGTGTGCTGCCATCACTTTGTCACCCCGACCGACCGCGCCGTCTACCCGGCGCAAGAGCCCTTACTAACCTACTCTGAGGCCCTCCGGCAGGTGCAGACCGAGCAGGCCAAGGGCTACATGGTGGCCTGGGTCATCGATCGCACCGGAGCAGGCGCCACCAATGAGATTGGTGGTTCGAACGCATCGGTTCGACGTTGATCGTAAGCGCAGCTCTGGCCCTTGGATTGGCGCTTGACGTCTGTTTTGATTACGGTGTGAGCCGGCACGGCTTCCACTTTTCCGACAACGTTGACGCTGGCCTCAAGCGCCTGCCTGTCGTCGAACCATTTTTTAGAGCTTGATCACATGATCGCAGCCGCGCCGAAGATCGAAGAGGCTGCAATGCCGTTTCCACGCCGAGTCACAAGCAGAAGAAACTCAACCAGGACTCGCTGGTCAGCGTCATCAGAAACTGTGCACGCTCGACAGGACGATCGAGCCAGTGCGTCGAGGTCTATTCCTGCATAGGAGGACGCGGCGAGGCGGCGGGAAAGTTGGAAGGTTGGGATCCAGCAAGGTCCCGATTCGCGCGCTGTACCTCGGCGGTCCCAAACACGAGGACGCAGAGAGGTCTGTTTTGGGCGCGGGATTTTGGCTGGGACACGAGCCCGTCAGAGCGTTGCCGCCGCCGCTCTGAAATGGTCGGGAAACCTTCCGATCGTGCGAGACTCTTATCTAACCTCACTTGTGATCCGCTCCCCTCGAGACTTTTGGAAGATATCCCAACTGCCGTTCCAGAGCAGCTAAGGTTCGACGGGCCGAATCCAATCTCGCAGTCGCCTCGACCAGGTCGGCCCATGTTTTATCCGACCGTGCAACCGCCGTGGAGCCGGTCTCAAACAGGTTGTTGTTGAGATGCGGGGCCGCTTCGCCTCGCAGGGCACGCTCCAAATCGAGCAGGGTGCTCGTCAGCGCTCGATGCGCGCACGCGTCCTCTCGTTCCAGGTTTTCCGCCACGTCGAGCGCCGCACGATAGTGTCGTATCGCTGCAACGACTCTGCTCTCGAGGTCGGGCTCATCGCTCATCTGCTTTTCTCTCCACGAATCTTTGAGCAATTTGTGTCGGTCTGAACGAGCAAAAATTGTAAGCGGAGCTTTTCTCCCATTTGATTGACTGGTTTCGCTTCGGCTTTCGCTCTGCGATCCTTGGCTTGTCAGAGAGCCGAGAGGAGACTGAAGGCGATGGAACAATCGGGGGAGGAAGCCGAAGCTGATGGCTTTGTGGGGAAGCTTACGCGCCGGACGCGTTCTGGAGGCCGGTTATGGTCTGCGGAGATCAAGGGGCGCGCTGTTTTCGAGAGCATGAAGCCCGACGCCCGGGTATGTGATGTCGCACGGCGTTATGGTGTGAAGGCCCAGCAGTTGACGAGGTGGCGCAGATTGGCGCGTGCTGGCCGGCTCGCATTGGTCACGGACGACGCGGCGGATTTCGTGTCGATCGAGCTGAGCGATCCAGTGGCGTCAGGCAAGAGCGAGGGGCCCGTCGAGATTACGATTGGCAAGGTTTCGGTCCGCCTGGATGCGGACGTGTCGGCGGTGCGGATCGCGGAGATCGTGACTGCGATCGAGCGCGGCGCATGATCATTCCGGCGCAGGGACTGCGGATTGTGCTTGCTGTGCGTCCTGTTGACTTCCGGTGCGGGCACGACGCGCTGGCCGGTCTTGTGCAAAACACGCTTGGGCTCGATCCGCATTCGGGCCTGATCGTGGTTTTTCGTTCGAAGCGCGCCGACCGGCTGAAGATTTTGCTATGGGACGGCACGGGCCTCGTTTTGGTCTACAAGCGCCTTGGCCGCGATGGTCGTTTCGAGTGGCCGCAGATCAGCGACGGCGTCATGCATCTGACGCGCGTGGTGGGCGAACGGATTGTCGCGACGCCAGCTGCGGCGAACTGACTCAGACCCGACAACCTGTTTCGCGCGGGGCTTTGGGATGATAGCTTGCGGATGTGCCGCCGTCCCCCATTGATCCCGCCCGTCTTGCAGCGCTGCCCGCCGATTTGCGCGCGCTCTTCCGCGCGCAGGAAGCGATGATTGAAGCCGAGCGTCGTCGCGCAGACGATGAATGCTCGGCGCGCCTTCATGTCGAGAGTGAACTGGCTGCGTCCAAAGAGAGCGTCGAACGCCTCGAACTGCTCGTGAAGGAGTACGAGCGCGCACGTTTCGGTAAACGCTCGGAAAAGTTCAATCCCGATCAGATGCAACTGGTTCTCGAGGACATCGAGATTGCCATCGCCGAAGTCCAGGAACGCCAGGACGATCGTGCGCGCCGCGCCGGCACGGCGCCGTCCAGCCGCCGGACCAGGCGCGCTGCCCGTGCCTTTCCCGCGCACCTGCCGCGCATCGAGCAGGTGATCGAACCCGAGAACCTCGAGTGTCCCTGCGGCTGCGGCCGGATGGTCCAGATCGGCGAGGATCGCTCCCGCCGTCTCGATGTCATGGCCGCCCAGTATCGTGTGATCGAGACGGTGCGACCGCGCTACGCCTGCGCAAAGGGCTGCACCGGTGTTGCTCAGGCGCCGGCGCCCGCCCATCTCGTGGAGGGTGGCATCCCCACCGAGGCGCTGCTGGCGGTCGCCAAGTTCAGCGAGCACATGCCACTCTATCGTCAGTCGCAGGTTCTGGCTCGGCATGGCATCTTCATCGATCGCGCCGTTCTGGCAGACTGGATGGGAACGGTCGCCTTCCACCTCGCGCCGCTGGTCGAGCGCATGAGCGTCGTGATGAAGCAATCGGGCCGCTTGTTCATAGACGAGACCAGGGCGCCTGTGCTCGATCCGGGCCGGGGCCGAACGAAGACCGGCTATCTGTGGGCTGTCCTGCGCGACGATCGCGGCCACGGCGGCGCTGATCCACCAATCGTGGTCTACCACTACGCGCCAGGACGCGGTGGTGACCATGCTGAGCGCATCCTCGAGGGCTTCGACGGCATCCTTCAGGTCGACGGATACCAGGGCTATCATCGGCTCGCACGGCCCAAGCGCAAAGGCGGCGTGCCGCTGCGGCTGGCCGCATGTTGGTCCCACTCAAGGCGCAAGATCATCGCAGCGACTCCGAAAGCCGGCTCACCCATCGCCGAAGCCGTTCTCGCGCGCATCGCCGCACTCTATGCGATCGAGAAGGAGATCCGTGGCGCCGACGCCCCGGCTCGGCAAACGACCCGTAACGAGCGATCACGGCCGCTCGTCGCTGAACTCGAGAGGTTTCTGCGCGAGCAAGCCGCTCAGGCCGCTGACTCTGACGCGTAAAAATAGTTTATTTGCTGGTCACGACGAAGGTGGTCGTTCATGGGCTAAGATGGAAAACCATACTTCGACCTGATTGAGCCATGACGCACTTGTCGGCGTGAAATGAAATTGCACGTTGGGGTGGGCCTTGAGCCAGTCCTCGTTCTTTTTATGGGTGTTGAGGTTGTCGAGGATGACGTGAAGCTTGCGGTTCGGAAAAGCCGCGGTGACGCTGTTCATGAAATCGAGAAACTCGACGCGGCGCCGGCGTTTTGAATGGGTCGCGATGATCTTTCCGGTGGCGACTTCGAGCGCCGCAAACAATGTTGTGGTGCCATGCCGCTTGTAATCGTGGCTTTGGCCGGTCAAGGCGCGGCCATTGGGCAACTTCAGATAACCCTGCGCTCGCTCCAAAGCCTGGATCGAGGGCTTCTCGTCCACGCACAGCACAATGGCCTTCGCCGGCGGCGCGACATAGAGGCCGACAACATCGGCGGCTTTGGCCGTAAAGTTCGGGTCGTTGCTCTCGCACCAGGACTTGCGAGCCACCAGGTCAATCTTGTGGCTGCGCAGGAACCGCCAGACATATTGGACATCGACATCGCCCAGCGCCTCGGCCAGCAGGGGGCCGGTCCAGCGCGCAAACCCTTGCGGTGGCGGCTTATCCAGCAGCTTCAGAATCCGCTTGTCGGTCGTCTTCGTATAGATCGGCTGCTTGCCAGGCCGCGGCTTGTCTTGCAGCCCTTCAAGGCCATGACAATCCGCGGCTGGACCCCAACTTCCTTGGCGATCGACCGGGTGCTGCGCCCATCCGCCGCCAACAGAACTATCCGCGCCCGCTTCAAATCGCGCTGCAACGTCACCGGTGAGCGACAGCACGCCTCAAGCACCTTGCGATCTTTCCTCGAAAGGTGGACTTCTCTTGCTTCGGGTATCATCCCGACCTTGAATCACGACTCACGTTCCAAGCTAGTATTCACTCGCGTCCGGCTGGTGACACAATGTCGGCAACCCGACTCTGCGTCTCGTGCTGCGCAGAAGAGACGCATCATCCTATTGTCATTGAAGCTTAACTACACAGAGTCTCTGGTGGCACATCAATTGCTAGTCCAGACTTTGCCCGGGGATCAGTTCCGGTCCACGCGCTGGGGAGAATCAGCTATGACGAACAAGATGCTAGGCCGATCTGCGCAAGCTCGCGTCGCCACCGGAAGACGTCCGGTGGTCGAGATACCGTCCTCATCACAAGATCAACAAGGAGTTGTTCATGCTGACAACCCCGGAGGCGCGGGTTTGCGCACCTCATCACGGCCTATCGCGCACGGCCTGCGGCCGCACACCGCGGTCATGAATTTCATCGAGGGCGCGCGCGCCATTACCGAGAGTGAGCTGCAAGCCAACAACATCACGCAGTATCACGCCACAAATTTTTATCGCGATCAGATCGCCAACAGTGGCTACTACGACCAGCTTAAATACATTGTAGAGCCCACAATTGCTGAGTTCAAGAGTCCCGGAAGTCTTGACACCAGCGGCGAGCATGACAATACCGTCGTGCCCGGGCTTCAGCACAAATACGCGCAGACCGGTCTGCTGCTGGTAACGGACCGTTGCGCGTCCTATTGCCGTTACTGCTTTCGCAAACGCATCGTCGGCAAGGACTCCGATGAGATCGCGCCCGATTTCGCCCGGGTCGCGCAGTATATCGCCGGCCATCCTGAGATGACGAACGTGCTGCTATCTGGAGGCGACCCGTTCGTGCTCAGCACCGCTAAGCTCGGCGAGATTCTTGATCATCTGCTACCGATCCCGCACTTGGAGTCAATTCGATTCGGCACAAAAATAGTCGCCTTCGCACCCAGGCGGTTTGAGGATCCCGCACTCCCGGCGTTGTTCCGGCGGATCAGTGAAGCGGGAAAGACCGCAGTGATCGTCGCGCATTTCGACCACATCGGCGAGATCTCGGTCGATGCGGAGCGCAACATTCGCGCGCTACGCGCACAGGGCGTGCAGTTTCTGAATCAGTCCGTGCTTCTGGCGAAAGTCAACGACGATCCCGAAATCTTGGCGGCGACCTTTGCAAAGTGTCACCAAATGGGCGTCCGCCCTTATTATCTTTTTCAAGGCAGGCCGGTGAAAGGCGCATCGCACTTTCAGGTCTCGCTGCGGCGCGGTATAGAGATCGCGCGCGGCATCAACCGACGTCTCAGCGGTATCCAGAAGACGTTCAAATACATCATGTCCCATTACACGGGGAAGATCGAGGTTCTCGACCTTGGTGCCGATGGCCGCGTGTATATGCGATATCATCAAAACAAGATTCCCGAAGAACTCGGAAAGGTCTTTTCCCGGCGGCACGTCGAGGGCGCCTGCTGGTTGGACGATTTGCCCGAAGGCTGAGATCGAAATGCGCGCGATGCTGATGCCCAACTTGGAGCGCGTGGAGCTCGACGGCCCTGCCGCTTCCGTAGGGCAGCGCCACGAGGCTGTGGTGACGGCTTTCCCGAACGCTACCGAAGCCGGGGTGGAAATCCTGCGCGCCGGCGGAAACGCGATCGACGCCGCTGTGGCCGCCGCCTGGGCGCTTTGCGTGTGCGAACCCAGTGCATCGGGTCTGGGCGGGCAGACCGTGTTGCTCGTCCGTTTTGCGGATGATCGAATTCGGATCATCGACGGACATTCCCGTGCGCCCGCAGCCGCTTCGCTCGACACGATCAAAGCGGGCCAGCAGCGGCGCGGGTATCGCTCCTGCACGATTCCATCGACTCCCGCGACGCTGGACTGGGCGCACAGGAAATACGGCGTGCTCAGCCGCGAAACTGTGATGGCGCCAGCGATCCGCATTGCGGAAGAAGGCTATCCGATCACGCCATTGCAGCACCGACAAGCCCGATGGGTGGCCGATGATCTGCGAGCATCGCCGGCCGGTGAGCTGTTTCTCCAAGACGGTCTGCCACCGGAAATCGGCCACATGTTTCGACAACCGGAGCTCGCGGGCACGCTTCGCCGGTTGGCCGATTTCGGCACCGAGGACTTCTATCACGGCGGAATTGCCCGGCAGATCGCAGCCGATATGCGAGCGGCCGGCGGTCTCATCACCGAAGAAGATCTAGCAAGCTGCGGTCCGCCCGCACAGGTGGAGCCGGTTTCGACGTCCTATCGCGGCCATCGGATTCTCAGCATCCCGCCGCCTAGCGGCGGACTGCAACTCTTGTTTGCACTTAACATCATCGCGCAGATATCAGCGACAAACTCGGAGTCATCCGACGATAGCTGGCACGAAGCGATCGCGCTCGCGTCATCCGCCGTCTTTCGCGAGCGGGAGCTCCGCCCGTTGCTGCCCGATGATCTCATTCCGCAATCGCGTCAAGGGCGGTTGAGCGAAGATTACGCGCGGCAAGTCGCAGATAGCATCCTGGCGCCGCAAAGTACCAAAGAGCTCGCGACCGACAGTGCCGAAGAACCGGGCGATACGACCCATCTTTCGGTCTGCGATCGAGATGGCATCATTGTAGTGCTGACACAGTCTATCCAATCGGTGTTCGGCGCCAAGGTGGCACACCGGGATCTGGGTTTCCTCTACAACAATTATCTGTGCACGTGTCCCCGCCTTTCTCACCCCTATGAGCTCGGACCAGGTTGTCGACCGCGCTCGAACATGGCCCCAACGCTGGTGTTACAGGGCGCCACCGGCCGCCCGCTCCTGGCACTGGGCGCCGCCGGCAGTCGACGGATCATTTCGGCAATTCTCCATGTCCTAAGTGGAGTCATCGACTTGGGCTTGGATATCACGGACGCTGTGGCGGCGCCTCGCGTACATGGACTGGTCGGTCGCAAAGTCTGGATCGAGCGGCCGGCAGCCAGCAATGCCCTGTTGGCAAGATTGCGCGCCCGTAACCGCATCCCAATCGTCAAATCACGACTCAATTTTGCGATGGGTTCGGTCAACGCGCTCCAACTCATGACTGACGGAAGCGCGAAAGGCGCTGCCGATCCCCGGCGTGATGGCCTGGTGGAGGTGCTCTCTTGAGTGAAACGTGCAGAAATAAGAATGCCTCGGCGGACGCCGCGCCAAAGACCGATTGGTTGCTCGTGGGCCTCTTTGTCCTGCCGCTCGGCGTAGCGCTCGCCAAACTGCCGATGCTATCGACTTCGTCCATCAGTGCGAGTTTTGTTTCGCTCACAGAGTTACCGGCCCAGTTCCACAAGTCAGCCGAGAGCGTGGTGTTCGTCTCCTTGGGAGCTGTCTTCGTCGTACTCTTTCGCCTCACTCTTGGCGTCAGGGTGCTGGGGCTTCTTCGGCCGATCTTGTTGGCGATGGCTTTCGATACCGTCAGCATCCCGATCAGCCTTGCCTTCCTGCTGTTCGTACTCCTCGTCGTTGTCGCCTTGCGGCCGCTGCTCAAGACAGACCACAGTTACGCGCGAGTGGCTGTGCTGTTGAGCTTGGCGGCAGCGCTGCTGTTTGCGCCTTTGACCGCGGGGGAATGGTGGCATATCGCCTGGCTTCGTGAGATTGCGTTCTTTCCGGTTATCGCCTTGTGTTTGACCTGCGAAAGCTTCGCAAAAGTGCTCAACCAAAATGGAGTCCGTGAAGCGATCTGGCGCGCCTTCACGACGGTGTTGGCCGCCCTCATCATCGTGGCTCTATCGAGTTTGCCAGGCACGTTGGAACTCTTCCTGCGATTCCCGGAACTGCTGTTGGTGCAGGCCGGGTGCATTTTGCTAATCAACAAGTATCTCGATTTCCGCTTGTTGGAAGGAGTGAACCCGCTCGTCGCCTGGCCTTGGGGCGCGGGCACTCCAGGCGAGCCGTCCCTCTCGATCTGCCAAATCCAGGCGAATGAACGTGAAAGCCGGCAACATACAGGGAGCAGCTCATGCGGGTAGCCGTCGTGTGGAACGATGATCATAGGGGCGTGATCAACCACTTCGGTCAACCTTGCCCGGAGAAATACGGCCGCAAGACGGTCGAAAGCGTGGTGGCGGCACTGCAAGAGGGTAACCACGACACGCTGCTGTGCGAAGGTGATAAAGGACTGCTCGCGACGCTTGAGCGGTTCATGCCACCCGATTCGCAAGCCCGCCCTTCAGGGATCGTTTTCAACATGGCGTACGGAATTCAGGGCGAGTGCCGCTACACGCACGTTCCGGCCATGCTCGAGATGGCTGGCGTTCCGTACACCGGCTCCAGCCCGCTCGGGCACGCACTGGCGCTCGACAAGGCCATTACCAAACAGCTCATCCGCGATTGCGGCGTGCCGACGCCGAACTTTCGTGTGATGCGTAGGGGCACCGAGAGTACCGGCGATCTGTGCTTCCCGTTGGTAGTAAAGCCGCGTCATGAATCCACGAGCTTCGGATTGCAGCTCGTATATGAGCCCGCCCAGTTGAGACAGGCCGTAGAAGTGATCGTCACGCAATATGCGCAGGATGCGCTCGTAGAAGAATACATCGAAGGGCGGGAGATCTGCGTTGCCCTGCTGGGAAACGGAGAGCTTGAGGCGTTGCCTCTGGTGGAGCAGGACTTCGGCGAGCGCGAGACGCGTCTTATCACTTGGGAAGACAAGATGCACATGGCGGTCGTGGAGCCCCAGAAGATTTGCCCGGCGCAGGTCGGGAGCAATCTCGCGACAATACTGCGGGATATTTCGGTTGCGACCTTCCGCGCCTGCCGCTGCCGGGATTACGCCCGCGTCGACATCCGGATCGACCGCTCCGGGCACCCCTTTGTCCTGGAGATCAACTCGATGGCCGCACTCGGTATCGGCGCGTCTTATGTCCTGGCCGCGAAAGCCGCCGGGTACACCTTCTCGAGTTTGGTCAACGGTATCCTCGACGTCGCCCACGCGCGGTATTTCGGAACTGGCATTTCCCAGGCCGAACAACCGTCAAATCGCGAGCGGATTTATTATGCCGCTGGGTAGTGTGTTGAGAGCTGTCACTTTTTGTCGATCGTATGGTTCGGCGGAGCAACAATAGCGATGTTTGCACAGGCAAATGGAGGGCGGTTTTCCTGCCGGACTCGAAACTGATGATGCAGACGATCGCTGAAGCTGTGCGCTCGGGTTGTTGGTGCCGGCACTTCCGGAGGGATGGGCGGAAACGGCTTGCGTGCGCGAAAGGACCTGGCGGGAAATGCGGCGACATATGCAGACCGCGATAACGACCGGTACCGACTGCCTCGTTATCTTAGCTTTACAGTTGGTGCGCCGGGAGACTGGCAAGGTGCATGGCTCGGATGTTTCAGGAGTCGTCATCTTTCGCAAGACGCTGCGACGAGATCAGCTCCTCAAATTCTTCGCGAGCCGCGCGTGAAGAATTCGGAAGCGATTGATACGTCGCGATGATTTAACCTGAGCAAGTATTCGATTTTGCAAGAAAGCCGGGGGGAGGGTCGGTTTCTTGCGTTTTGGGATACCGGATTTTGGTGGATCGTGATTCCTTTGACGGCAAGATTCGCTGTTGGAGAACGGGCCGTGAGTCAGCCGCGCGACGATCGCCAGGACGACCTATTTCGGGCTTCTCTGGATGCGATCATCAACCTTCGTCATCCGCTGGTGCGGCTTGCGGCGGAGATTGATTGGGATTTTCTGGCGAAGCGCTTCAGCTCGGTGTGTCGCAACGGGCCGGGCCAGCCGCCGCTGCCAACGAGGCTCGTGGCCGGGCTGTTCATCCTCAAACATATGCACAATCTGTCTGACGAAGCGCTGTGCGGGCGGTGCTTGGAATGGATGCCGTCGGCCCAGATGTAGATGTAGCGCTTCGCCGACAGATCGCGCTTCTGCCACGCGGCGTGCTCGTCAATCCGACGTCCTCCAGCCGGCCGATCGCGGATGCCGACAACCCGCCAGCATCGTTGCCGAGCAGCGCCGGCAGCGCCTCGGAGAAGTCGCCGGTCGAGATCCCTTTCAGGTAAAGGATCGGCAGCAGTGTCTCGATCGACTTGGAGTGGCGCATGTTGGCCGCAGCATCGACGGAGAGAACCGGCGCCCAGGTAGCGGCCGCCTCGCGAGCGCGTACACGCGGCCGGCGGACGGCGACCGGACCGATGCCGGCCATCACCTCGCGCTCCGGCAGGTGACCGTGGCGCGCGATGCGCTGGTGGCCGTCCGCGGTCTTCAAATCGGCATGCTGGCCGAGAAAGTCTGCGACTTTGGCCTCGACCGCCTTGGCGAGAAGGCACGTGCCCCGTTGCGCAAGACTTCTGTGAGTTGATCGTCAACGATTCCTGGCTGAATCGGCTGGATGACGTTATCGTTGGACACGGCATATCGCTCCTTCGGTGGAGAAGTGGAGGCGTCAAGCCCCCCCACGGGGTGCCGCCTTTGCGATTCCGCCGTCACCAACTTTCAGCGATAGCTCTCTTGCGCTTCCCGCGCACCGGCCGGTTCAATTCCAGAGGTGGCGCTACCTCACACTGATCTCATCCACCGCGTCCGCCAGCGTCCTCAGAAACGATTGGTGCCAATCATTTTCATCAGACAGCAGCCAAGCCGGTAGGCTGGCTACGTAGCGGCTCAGGGCGATTACGCCCGCAAGCGTAGTAGGCTTGGAGTGGATGAGCACGTCTGCATACTCCTCGAGAGCCAACCCTCTTTCCTCGCTGATCGCGTCGGCGGCATCAAACTCGGGACCTGCGACAAGTTTCGAGGATACCGATGCCGCGGCGGCGTGCTGCGCGGAAAGCTCGCGGTGACGCTCAATCACATCAAAAATCGTATCTAATTCAGTCGCCATGGCGCATTTGCCCCAGGCCACATCAGATCGGCACCAACCAATCTTGGTAGGTGCTTCCAGTCGTTCTCAGCGATACTGTCTGGTAGCGCCCTTGGAATTGAAGCCTCTCGGGGAGGTGGTCGGTCTCGCGAATCCAAGGGCGAAGGCTGGCCACCGAAGTTTGCAGCGCGTGGTGGGGACAGCGCTTCCGGAGCCGTGAGCGCCGAGTCACCGCCGCCAACTTCACTGGCAGCGCGGGCGCGGCAGGAACAGCGGCGGGTTTTCACTCTCCACGGCGTCGAGTCATGTCCGCGTGCCTCCAAGTCCGCGTGTGCGCCGCAGAGTGGAGCAACCATGATGCCCACATTTATTGCCTCGTACGATCTAAAAGAGGCTAGGCCAGACCCGCACGAACACTTTCTTACAAATGCGATCGAGTACGGCTGGTTTCCCTGGATTCTGGACCATGACGACACTCTATTTACTCTTCCGAACACCACCTTGGAGGGTTCGTTTGTCGACCAAACGCAAGCGGTCGCAGCACTCAACGCAGCAAGGATAGAGACGGAAAAAGAGCTTGGGATCACGGTCATGATGGAAAAATGGATCGTTTCCCTCGGATGCGTTTTCGTTCTGCGAGGATCGCCTCGGCCCTGCCGAAGTAGGCATCGGCTGCTGTGAGGTTGTCGATGCTCTCATGATAACGGACGTGATTGTAGTGTTCGACGAAGGCCCGTACCTGACGTTCGAGATCACCGGGCAGGTAGTAGTTGTCGAGCAGGATGCGGTTCTTCAGCGTCTGATGCCAGCGCTCGATCTTTCCGCTCGATCTTTCCCTGGGTCATGGTACGGAGCGCCGCGCACATGCTGCATGCCCTTCTGGTCGAGCCACTTGGCCAGATCGTCCGCCACGTAACTCGAACCATTGTCGCTGAGAAGCCTTGGCCGGTGCGCGACGGCGATGTGGTCAAGGCCGGATACAGCGAGTGCCTGGTCGAGGGTGGCTGTGACGTCGGAAGCGCACATGGTGGGACCAAGCCTCCAGGCCACGATGTAGCGCGAGAAGTCGTCAAGCACGGTCGAGAGATAGTACCACCCCCATCCGGTGATCTTGAGGTAGGTGAAGTCGGTCTGCCAGAGCTGACTGACGGCCGTCGTCTTGTCCTTGAACTCGTTCGCGGCCTTGATCACCACATAGGCCGGGCTGGTGATGAGGTCATGCGCCTTCAGCAGCCGGTAGACCGAGGCCTCGGATACAAAGTACTTTCGTTCGTCGGTGAACCGCACGGCCAGCTCGCGTGGCGACAGCTCAGGCAACTCCAACGCCAGGTCGATGATCTGACCCCGCACATCGTCGGGGATGCGATTCCAGACCCGGTCTGGTCGAGACCGGTGATCGGCCAGCGCTTCAACGCCTCCCTCGCGGTAGCGATCATACCAGCGATAGAATGTGGCGCGCGGGATACCGATCTTGTCCAGCGTGCGCTTGGCGGGAAGATGCGATTGCTCGACCTGCTGGATGATCTCGGCCTTCTCAGAGGCGGGATACCTCATGCCTCGTCCTCCCCCTCTCTCACCCGACAGGTGAATGCGGAGCATTCACCTGTAGAGCCCGTTCATGCTATTTTTGAGCAGACGGTTCTCCAGGGTCAGATCGGCTACGGCCTCCTTCAGGGCAACAGTCTCCCGGCGGAGATCCTTCACCTCGCCGGAGGTCGCAGCTCGTGCCGTGTCGCCCGCCAGGCGGCGCTTGCCGGCCTCGAGGAACTCCTTGGACCAGCCGTAATACATCGAGGCGGCAATGCCCTCGCGGCGACAGAGCTCGGAGATATTTTCCTCGCCGCGCAATCCTTCCAGCACAATGCGGATCTTCTCCTCCGACGAATAATGCCGGCGGGTTTGTCGCAGAATGTCTTTTAGAACTTGTTCTGCGGCACTTTGCCCGGTACGGATTTCTGCTTCATCTTCGCTCCTGGTGGCTACGATGAACCAGAAATCCTCCCTCCGCAAAATCCTTCAATTTGTCTCACAGGTCCTGACGGCGAACACCCTTCGACGATGAGGCGCGCGCCGTGAAGTTGGCCAACGACACCGAATTTGGGCCGATTTCCTACGTCTACACCGAGGACCTGAAGCGTGGTTTGCGCCTTTCCGGGCAAATGCAGAGCGGCATGGTCGCGCTGAACAGAGGACTTGCGTCCGATCGGGCGGCGCCCTTCGGTGGCAGCAAGGCAAGCGGCCTCGGTCGTGAAGGCTCGAACCGAAGGCATCAAGGAATACCTTGAAACCAAAGTACATTGCGGTCTCGCTCTAGCGCGCGATGGGTAGTCGTGTGCCGATCTTTGGACGAGCGGATCGAGCCCGACGACGTCATTGAAATGGATGTAAGCGGGATCGGTGTTGCGCTTGGTGGTGCTCGGCGAGAGCAGGATTGGTAGGTTACAGAATACAATGCTTTTCATAGAACGCGGCGGCCCCCGGGGGGTGATCGCCAAGAAATAAAAAAGATACCAACAAGTGGAGGAGGAGAAATGGGCGCGGTGAAGAAGGTTTTCATCGTAGGTGGCGGGATTGGCGGCTTGACGGTCGCCCATGCGCTTCAGCGGATAGGCGTATCTACCAGAGTCATTGAGATGGGAGATAAGCGTGACCGGATCGGCACCGGTATCACGCTGCTGGGGAATGCCTTGCGGGCACTTGCCGAATTGGGATTGGTGGATGCCTGCCTCGAAGGCGGCCTTGGTTGGGATACCGTGTCGGTACGCGATGGCGCGGGAACGATTCTGAGCGAACAGTCCTCACCAAGAATTTGGGACGCTGATCGTCCAGCCGCACTGGGACTCATGCGGCCACGTCTGGGACAGATTCTGGAAGACTTTGCGACGAAGAGCGGCGCGAAAATCGATTTCAACACAACGATCACCCGTATTGATCAGGACGATCGAGGGGTGACGGTTCAGCTATCGAACGGCGAGACAGATCGCGCCGATCTGCTGATCGCTGCGGATGGAGTCTATTCCAAGATCCGCCAGAGCATCTTCGGCGACGAGTTCAAGCCGCACTACGCCGGCCAAGGGGTATGGCGTTATACGGTTTCTCGCACCGAGGCGATGAATGGCTTCGTCCTGTACCGCCTTCCGACGGGCCGCGTAGTTGGCGCGCTGCCGCTATCGAAGGAATTGTGCTATCTATTCTTCCTGGAAAGCACGGACGAAAAGCTTCGTATTCCGCAAGATCAGGTGTGCGACTATCTCCGTAACCTGCTCGCCCCCTTTACGGCGCCCGAACTGGTCGCGGCTGCCAAGGTGATCGGCGAAGACAAGCACATAAGCTACCGCCCATTTGATGTCTTGATGATGCCAGCCCCCTGGCACCGTGGCCGTGTCGTGCTGCTCGGCGATGCTGCCCATTCGTTGATGCCGCAAATGACATCCGGCGGCGGAATGGCGATCGAGGATGCGCTGGTTCTGGCCCAGGAACTGAATCGCAACGACGATCTGGAGACTGCGCTCAAGACCTATTGCCGACGCCGCGAAGAAAGAGTCGGGCGCGTATACGACATTGCATACGCCATTTGCCGGGAAGAGCGCAAACCGGAGCATGGCCGCGACTATTCGATGGGCCTTCTTCGTGAAGGCTACGCGTTTCTGGCTGCGCCCGTCTGATTAGAAGCAGGCGAAGTCACATGGGAATTTGACGGACGTCGCTACCGCGGTGGATCGGCCACATCCGTGGACTGAAGGTAAACTCTGTAGCATTTTGGCCGACAACAAGCATGTCACGACAGGGGAAATGCATGACAAGACAAGCAGGTTCGTTGCAGGGATGGATTTTGACCTCCGCCCATGGATGACGGTGTTCGGAGTGGTCCTGCTATCGCCAGTCCTGCCACTTGCGCATTCGGGTTTTGTGCGAGATCCTTCATCATGAACGGTGGTTGTATTTCCGGTTTCCCTTAAGCTTGCGCATGGTCAAGGAAATGCTGGCGGCGCGTGGCATTGGCATGACCTATGAAACCGTGCGCCAGGGGGGACGGAAATTCGGCAAGCTGTTCTCCGATCGGATCCGTCGAGCGCGCTCCCACCCGCGGTGACAAATGGCATCTGGACGAGGTCGTTATCTCGATCGCGGGCGAACAACATTGGCTCTGGCGCGCTGTCGACCAGAATGGCTTCGTTCTCGACGTCTTGATCCAGCGCCGAAGAGAGACTAGCGCGCTGCCCAGCGGCTCATGAAGAAGCTCTTGAAATCCGCCGGCACGCCGCCGCGCGTGATGATCACGGATAAGCTGCGTTCGTACGGCGCTGCGAGGGCGAAGATGGGCTTTCACGTCGAACATCGCCAGCACAAAGCTCTCAACAATCGGGCCGAGAATTCTCATCAGCCGACGCGGCGACGCGAGCGGATCATGAAGCGTTTAAAATCGTCCCCATCAGGCTCAACGGTTTCTGTCAGTTCACGATCAGGTCGCGAACCTTTTCCACATCCCCTATCCCGGAGCCGTCACGGCCGACTTCCGTCGAGCTTCGCGCGAACGAGCCTTTGCGACTTGGCGCGAGATCTCCAGGACAAGCGCTATCGCCGACTCTCGACCTCTGAGACTCGCCTCCTTCAGCTCGGCGATCGATTAGTTGACGATGCCTGCGATGGACCTCGGCTTCATCGGGCTTGGCCACATGGGTGCGCCAATGGCGCGGAACCTGCTAAAGGCTAGCCATCATCTCATCGTCTACAATCGCACGCGCAGCGATATTGAAGCCCTAACACTACTTTGGGTGCGCCGGGAGACCGGCAAGGAATAGATGGTGGAAGTCCATTGCGATGAAGGTGTAGCGAACCACATCGGCCCCGAGCCGTGCGCAGGCGTCCGCGAGGGTGTCGGCGAAGCGTCGGTAGGGGAGCATGCAGGCCAGCCATTGAGCCGCGAAACAGTGTTATCTCGGGAGCCGACGCTGTCCAAAGAGCGGAAGGCAATATGGGCGAGTGCGCAAACGCGAGCACCCGTCCAACCCGGCGTGGTCGTAGACCCTGGCATGTATGGAAGCTCCTTGTACGGGAACCGGGATATCTCCGGGTCGGCCATCTTCCTTCTCGGAGGAGATGGTCCGCAGCGGGAAGGCGAGGAGCTGTAGCCGCTGATGCACGACACGGAGAAGTCTGACTCTGGCATAGTAGCTGAGAAGCCAACGAACAAAGCCGGATTACTGGCGGCGGAGTGGGCGGAGCCAAGGCCGGGGACCAAGGGAAACGCGGAACAGCAGCGCATGCACCGGACACAGGGCCGGGCTCGCATGACCCAGTCGCTGGACCGCGTACGGACAGCCGCAAGGCTGAGGAAGAAGGACCGGTTCACCGCGCTCTTTCACCACATCAATGTCGATACACTGCGGGCGGCGTTCTTTGCGCTCAGGCGTAAGGCTGCTCCCGGAGTGGATGGCATGACGTGGGAGGACTACGAGGAAGATCTCGAGCCCCGGCTCGCCGATCTGCACAAACGGGTCCAACGAGGAGCGTATCGCCCGCAACCGTCTCGCCGGACGTACATACCAAAGGCAGACGGCAAGCAGCGCCCGTTAGCGATCGCGGCTCTCGAAGACAAAATCGTCCAGGGCGCCACCGTCATCGTGCTCAACGCCATCTACGAAGGAGACTTCTGTGGCTTTTCCTACGGGTTTCGGCCCGGCAGAGGACCACATGATGCGTTGGACGCGCTCTGCACAGCGATCGAGACGCGGAACGTGAACTGGATCATTGACGCCGACATCCAAAACTTCTTTGGCGCAGTCAGTCAACCTTGGCTGGTTCGCTTCTTGGAACATAGGATCGGCGACAAGCGCATCATCCGCCTCATTCAGAAATGGCTGAAGGCGGGTGTTCTCGAAGACGGCGTCGTAGCCGCTGATGACAGGGGAACGGGTCAAGGTTCGGTGATTTCACCGCTTCTGGGCAACATCTACCTGCACTACGCTCTCGACCTGTGGGCCAAACGCTGGCGACAGCGCGAGGTCTCCGGCGGCATGATCATCGTGCGTTACGCGGACGATGTAGTAGTCGGCTTTGAGCGCGAGGATGACGCACGTCGTTTCCTTGACGCGATGCGCGCGAGACTGGAGGAGTTCGAGCTGACGCTCCACCCGGCCAAGACCCGCCTGATTGAGTTTGGTCGCCATGCGGCGGCTCAACGCAAGCAGCGCGGACTCGGAAAGCCGGAAACCTTTGCGTTCATGGGGTTCACGTTTATCTGCGGCAAATCACGCCAAGGGCGCTTCCAGCTTCAACGGAAGACCCGTAGCGACCGCTTGCGAACCAAACTCCGCGAAATCAAGGAGGAGCTAAGGCGCCGAATGCACTGGCCGATCCCTGCACAAGGGAAATGGCTGAGGCAGGTCTTGACCGGCCACTTTGCGTACTTTGCTGTCCCGACGAATGGCCGAGCGCTCAATGCGTTTCGGTTCTATCTGACCGATCTCTGGAGGCGGACGCTTCGGCGGCGCAGTCAGCGGACCTGTCTGACCTGGGATCGCATAACGCAGATCACCGATGACTGGCTCCCCAAGGCTCGCATCCTTCATCCATGGCCGAAGCTGCGCTTCGCCGTCAAACACCCGAGGTAGGAGCCCGGTGCCTTAATTGGGCTCGCCGGGATCTGCGCGGGGGGCGCCCAGTGATGGGTGTCCCTACCGCGAACAGAATGTGTTTTGGCCGCTGTTTTTCAAGGATTTGCTTTCGGCAATATGGGCATTGCTGAGGCGGCGGCCGAAGGATGAGATCGACGATGGCATGGCGTGCGGCGGGCATGGTTGGTTGAGGCGGAGGCCCGTTGATTCTTTTTTTTCCGCCCCGCGTATGCGAGGCGACGATGTTGCAGGAAGGCGTAGGCAATCATTGTCATAAGGGCGTGGCGATGAAGACCTTGCCATGATCGCCCTTCGAAGTGATCAAGTCCAAGCTCCTCCTTCATATCGACAAGGCTGTGCACGACCCGCGTCGGATCGCGCCGATCCGGGAACACCCGGGCCAGATTGTCGGCCAAGCCGAGACGCCGCTCGGCCATCGCCAGAAGCATCACGCCCCCGTTCGAGGTTAGGCGCCCACCATCGAAGGCAGCTGTGACTTTCTTGGCGTGAATGGCTGGAAACGAGAAGGGCGGAATCGTATCGTCGGTCATGGCGGGCGTGGCGTTCGCGGTTGGAGGTGATGGGGTTGGCTTCACAACCGAATCCTACGCCGTATCAGCGCTTTACACCACGCTCGCCAGCCTCTCGGGCGCCTCTTACGAATAAGACAGGTTAGTCGGTCCGACCCGTCATGTTTTTGGGGTTTCGGACAAGGTTCTGACGATGACGCTTTCATCCGTTTTGATGGCGGATCGCGAGGCCCGTCCTGATTGGTATGCAGTTGGCATTGCCATGATCGTCGTGGATCGGCTGGTTCACAACTTTCTGGTCCGAACCGGGATTTTGGAGCAACTTGGCATGGTTCATCCGTACGGTCCCCGTTGCTATGCAGACGGCGGCTGCGCCGAGGTCTTGCGGCGCGTCTCGGCACAGATCGACGCGCGCCAGTTTGATCGTAATTTTCCGGCGGATTTTCCGCGCTTTGTTCAGCACGCTCTTTGGCGTTACTGCGCTGCTGACGGTTTGAACGTCTGCAACGGCAACAATATTGATGATCGCAAGTCATGCGATCTTTCGTCGTGTATTGTTTACAGTAATTGTGCCAAAAAAGCGCGGAAATTACAGTAATTATCTTCTATTTAAGCGCAATTTTTCTGCAGCTAAATTATTGCAATCATTGCGCTTTTGGAGGATATGCTTTATTATACTTACGACGAGATTGTTTGAACGCTCTTCTCGTCTTCAGCAAAGGAGTCGTCCAATGACAAGACCGCCATTGCCGGGAGCATCCCGCAGGACCAGCGACAACGCCGTTTCAGAAAGGGGCCCAAATCGGGCCCCTTCGGCTTTTCAGGAGGGCAAAATGGCCAAGCCCAATCTCACGAACCAAAAGACACTCTCCGCCTCGGCAATCATCGTTTACGGGATCGACGCGACCGGCAAGCCGAAGGCCGGCCGGTTTCCGGAGCGCCAGGCGGCGGCGGCCAAAAAGGCCGCGCGCTCACTCAAGCTCGCTGTTTGCAACGTCGATCGACCAGCTCTTGTCGAAATCGTTGCGAAAATTCCGGTCGGACGCGTTCACGACCAAGGCAGTCGCTTCTGCCCTACATCAAACGCAGCTTGTACGTGAGCGTCACGACAGGATCACGGTTCCCGGGCTTGACTTGCGCGGAATGCTCTGGATAGCGCGGTCGGGATGATTGACGCCGCCGGGGCGCGGTGATGGGGTGATCCCGGTTCGGAGCGGGCAACGGGATCAGAATGAACAGCGAGTCGCAGCTGCGCGAGAAGCTTCGGAAGATCGAGGCGTTGTTCGTGGGGGCCGGAACTGCTGGTGAGCGCCATGCGGCGGAAGCCGCGCTGCAGCGGGTGCGGGCCCGGGTCGAGGAACTCGCTCGCCACGATCCACCAATCGAACAGCAATTCTCACTCCCCGACCAGTGGTCTCGGCACCTTTTTCTGGCGCTTTGCCGCCGATATGGGCTGCGGCCGTTTCGTTATCGCCGGCAGCGACGCAACACGGTGATGGTCCGTGCGTCACGGGGCTTCGTCGATCGAGTCCTGCTGCCGGAGTTCACCGAGCTGGAGCGTGCGCTGCAAGTGTATCTGCACGAGGTGACGCTGCGCGTGATCCGCGAAGAGATCTACGACGACGCCAGCGATGCGCAGGAAGTTCCAGATGCCCTGCCGTCGAACTGATCAGGCGGCGAGCTTTGCCTGCGAACTATCGCGCTCGGCCTTCCAATTCCACGGCAACAGCATGTGCAGCTGATTGATCTTTGTACTTCCGGAGACGATGCGCTCGAGAACATCGGTCAGATAGTGCCGCGGGTCGATGTCGTGCAGCTTTGCCGTGTTGATGAGCGATGCGAGGGTGGCCCAGCTTTCGGCGCCGCCCTCACTGCCGGCGAACAAGTAATTCTTTTTTCCCAGGCCTATCGGCTTGATGCTGCGTTCGACCGTATTGCTGTCGATCTCGATGCGACCATCATCGATGAAGCGCGTCAAGCCTTCCCAATGGTTGAGGGTGTAGCGGATCGCCTTGCCAAGGCCGGATTTCTTCGAGACTTCCAGTAGCCGCCCCTCGAGCCAGGGTTTGAAGCCCTCGATCGACGGCCTGGTGTCGGTCTGCCGCACTGCAGCCCGATGCGCCGCCGGCAGACCGCGGATGCGATCCTCGATGGCGTAGAACATCGCGATCCGTTGCAGCGCTTCCGCAGCAATCGGCGACTTCGTCGCGACGTGAACGTCCCAGTACTTCCGCCGCGCATGCGCGAAGCAGAACGCCAACTGCACCAGATGGCCGCCGTTCTTGATCAGGCCCTTGTAGGCGGCATAGCCGTCGACCTGCAGGATGCCGTGGTAGTCCCCGAACAGCTGCTTGGCGCGGATCGCCTTGCGATCCTCAGCAAACGTGTAGACTACCGCCGGCGGTGCCGGGCCGCCCCACGGACGGTCATCGGTGGCGATCGCCCAGAACTGGCAGACTTTGGCCCTGCCACGGCCGGGATCGAGAACTGGCAGCGGCGTCTCGTCGGCAAACAGCCGCGGGTAGGACATCACTGTGTCGCGCAACAGCGTGTGAAGCGGCTTCAGCCGCCAGGCGGCGCGGCCCATCCACGAGGCCAGCGTCTGCCGATCGAGCGTGATGCCTTGCGCGGCGAACATCTGTTCCTGCCGATACAGCGGCAACTGGTAGCCGTATTTCATCACCGCGATGTGGGCCAGCAAGGCTTCCGTCACCATCCCGCCATCGATCGCCTGGGCCGGCGCAGGTGCCTGCATCACACCCTGGCGGCATCCCCGGCAGCCATACCGCGGACGCACAATGCGCTTGACCCGGTACTGCATCGGAACGACGTCGAAGGCTTCCTTGACGGTCTCCCCGATCTTGTGCAGCCGCTCGCCGCAGCAAGGGCAGATGTGGCTCTCGACATCGATTACGACATCGATGCGCGGCAAATGCTCCGGAAGCTTCCCCCGGTTGCGTCGCGCCGGTCGCTTTCCACGGCCCTCCGCTCCATCAGGCAGCCTGCCTCCGGTTACGTCGGCGTTGGCCGCGGCACGAGCCGCCTGTGCCGTGATGGTGAAGAGAGGCAGCTGTCCGCGATCCAGTGTCTCGGAGCGGGGACCGAAGATCGTGCGCTTGAACTGGGACAGGATCATCAGGAGCTTGTCGTTCTCCTGAACCGCAGCGTCGCGTTGGGCGATCGCCGCATCACGCTCGGCCGAGAGCGTGCTGCATTCCGCCGACAACGCCGCAAGCCTTGACGACAGCGCCATCACGGTGTGTCGGAGCAATGCTGGATCGGAAGGCAAATCACTCATGCAAAGTGATTTTACAACAACTCCGCATGAGTGACGAGCTACTCTTGATACGGATCAACCAGCTCGCGCTGGCTGATCCACAACTCGCATCGGCACACGCTTCCAGTCTGAGCCATCGAGCGAGGGCGCATCGAAATATCCCCTCTGGGGAGTCTGACGAATCACCTGCCATCGAAGTTACAGTGTTCGAACCGACGCATCCGCTGTTCGGCCGCACGTTCCGCGTCATTCGCCGCTCGGTTCATCGTGGCGGGGGCTTCCCGCTTTCGTACGAGGTCGTGAACAATTCCCACGACACCTTATCGGGATTGTTCAGTGCGGGATCGGGATCAGGAGCCTGGGCGCGCGCAGCGACCCCGAGCACAAATGTGACCAGAAGAACTGATGCGATCCGCTTCATCGTTGCCTCCTTATCGTCGTCGAAGCTGTCGGCGGCGACTCCAGCTTTGCCGTTGAAGACATACTTTCCCCTGGTATCCAACGACGACAAAAATGGCTCATCCGTCACCGGTGGGCAAACACGTTGATTGGTGAGCCTGGATTGGTGAGCCTGCGCTTGCGTTGGACAGTATCGCCCAGAAAGACCTGCGCGGCACCTACGAAAACTGGTTGGCATTCATTCGCTCCTGGAAGATGGCGGCCTAGCGGACTTCGAATGTATCAAGCAGGTCTTCGCGACAATTGAATTCCTCATGCAAGCTGCAGAGCCTCGTTACGAGGAGACAACCTTGGCCAGGGCTTCAGATCAATCACAGCGCGCTAGCGGTTGATGCGCACGACATTGCGGCGCTGACGACATGGTGGTCACTAGGATCCCCGATGGCGTATCCCCGAACACAACCGCGGAGCCATGCTTGCCATCGAGATGGCCTTCTCAGCTCTTACACTATTGCTACCACTGGCCAAAAACTCGTTCAGCAAGTGCTGTTTGATTGTCGCGGCCTCCCGCTCTCCCTGTGAGGCAAGCCAAAGAATGCGCTCCGCGATCTCCAGCGCAGAGCGGTGCTCCTGCCAGATGAACGTGGGGCTAGCAAGTACTTCATCAAGGACGTTGCGGAGCATCTGCACCGTAGCAGTGTCGTAGGCCATGCGCGAATACCCATGCCGACAAATCACTGAGCAAAAAACATTGCGCGTCACTCCGACCAGCAGCGGCAATTTGTCGGACCAAGCTACTTAGCACGCTTTTATTGCAGGTTTATGACCGCTGCTTACGCAGACGGACATCAATCACATGATGTGGTTCTGCGACCTTTCCAAGTACGGCGACGTCAAGACAGATGCTGATCGGATTTTTCGCAGACTGAGGCGCAGGGCGGGCCGGTGATGCCGCCGCCTCCTGCGAAAGGCGGGGATGGACCCTGGTCGACGCAGAAGATTGCACTGTTCGAGAGCTGGATCGACGGCGGCTATCAGCCCTGAGCTGGGCCCGGTCCGGCGATTTTTCCGAGGAGCTTTCATGCCGAAGCGAGGTCGATCTCTTGTTTCGTCACCTGTTCATTTTTATGCGGCTCATTGGCGCGGTCGCTCAACAGCCTCCGGTCGGTTTCTCCGTGTACCGCCAGGCTTCGATTATCCCGCGAACAAGCAGACACTTGGGCAATATCGGACATAGGTAAACGTCCCGTGCAGCGTCTCCACGTCTGGAAGATGAGATTGCCAGGATTGGCAAGGCGCCGATGCGAACCGGCCTCTTGTCGCAGGCGGTAGAGGCCAAGAGTCTTCTATTTGGTCACCGGGCAAGTCCCCGGATGGTTGCAGCGTGGAGGCGTCGATCGCGTGGTCGCGCTGGCTTCCCCGGACGCAGGTCCCTCTGCTCCATTGAGAACGGCCGAGACGCGCCAGCGATATGTTGTTTGCGGCCTAAGATCGGAATCGCCGAAGCTGGCTCCTGCAACCTCGCCGATCCTCTGAAATGTGTCATCAGGGCCTGCACGCAGCACGCGGTATGTCGTTGCCCCTACCAGCGGCGACCAGACCAGATCAACGCTAGTATCCGAAGCATCGATCACCGTGAGCCCCTGAGGTGCTGATGTCAATTGCCGCGTCGCGCTGACGGGCGTCGCGCCATCGGCCGCGAGCGCGTCGAGCATAGCCTTGACCGCTTGGATCTGCGCCCCAGACTTGGTCACGTAGCTGCTCGTGTGATTGACGTAGCCCCACCAGTCCCAGCAGGCCTGCGGATTGGTGGGCCGATATAAGCTGGTCCTGGTCTGTGGATAGAGAATGATCAAACGGTTCGTATCCGCCCAGGCATTATAGCCGGTATCATTGACGAACTTGAGCCCGATCTCGCGGGCATTCTGGCGGCATCCGTGCAGCGCCACGTGGACACGGCAGAGAGCGCCTTGCTCGCAGTCCTGAGGCACGAAGAGATAGCCGGTATCGCTCAGGCTCAACGCGGCGGGCGCCTGCGGCCTGGTATAGAGTGACTGATCGAAGCTCTTCACGACGCCCGCGAGCTGCCCGCGATTAGGTGGATTGAGGCGGGCATAAATATGCTGCAGGATGATTCCGGCCTGATCGTAGCCGCATTGGTCAATATACGGTTCCTTGTTAGCACTGCAGCTATTCAGTCCGGTGTCGCCCTGCTTGGCCACCACGAAAGAGTGCCCGGCGCCGAGGGCGGTCTGATAGAAGAGATTGCCTCGATTGGCGTCACCTAGATAGCGACGGTAGAAGTCGGCAGCCGCATCGGTGACGGCCCTATCGACGACCGCGTCGTTGTAGCCGTGAAAGAGATAGATCTTCTGCCCGGCAAGGTTACTATCCGGATCGATCTTGCCTGCTGACGCGTTCGCATCAGCCTTCGTCGTGAACGCCGTGATGTTCAGGCCCGATGCAGGCCCTTTCATGCACGGACCCGTCGCACGCCACATCTTGGCCTCAGCGCACCAATAGGGACCGCCAGCGACCACCCCCACTCCCTTGACGATCGAGGACCAGGCTGCGCCGAACTGGACTGCCATGAAGGCGCCTGATGAAATGCCGGAGATCGAGCTCTCGCCGATGGGCGCGTGATAGCTGCGCAATGCCAAGGGCTCGGCAGAGAGCGGCGACACTCCAACGACCGCGGCACAAATGGCGCCGATAGCGTGTTGCCGCAAGATGGCCAAGTCCTTGAAAAACGTGCTAATCGAACCGACGGGCAGTCTCCGGTGTTCATGTGAAAACGCGCCATCGGAACAAGAAATCACTCGCCAGTTCCGAAAAGGATTCTGCGGATTACCATAGTCGACCGTCTGCCTGCCGTCCCGCGGCAGCGCCGACGTGATGATCCTGTCGGGCTGGTTCGGCTCCAAGGCAACAGGCGTGATGGGCGCCCCCTTGAGCATCCGTCCGCTTTGATTGATCAGTTTCTGGTAGGCCATGTCTGATCTCCTTCATCTGGTCAGACGTTCCCGGACGCCGCCGGGAAAGCGGGGGATAGGTGCTGGTGAAGGAAATTCATGACAGGCGATCAATGCGCACGAGGAATTCGCGTGTTGAAGCAAGGATATCGAAGCTGGTTTCCAGGGTTTCGCCAGCCGAAAACCACTAGCTCGATTATGATACGAGTAGAATCCCAGCTGATGGCCGGCCTCTGCTCCAATGAACTGCTAGGCGTTTGGACATGGTGGCATTCTACGCAGCCGAAACCGACGCCGACGTCAGCGGTCGCTTCACTTGCCACTCCTTATCAACAGTTCCCTAATGCAAGATGTTCGATCCTTCTAACCAACCCTAGTTTTGATTCCTTGAACGTTCCACCCGCCAAAACTTGTAGGGTTCAACCTACCCTGTTGAGTTCAGCGTGCCTGCTTGCTTGGTGTCGATTCAAGTCGTTGGACGAAATGCCGTCAAAATTGGACATCGGTATGCTAGAGAGCCGGCCCCGGAATTCTGCACAGGGCGATAAGTGGAGTTTCCGCCTGACAGCGGGCACGCTGTGCCTGCGAATCAGGAGCGACAATGAGCAGAAGAACACGCCGGAACCACACACCGGCCTTCAAGGCGAAGGTGGCGCTCGCCGCCGTGAAGGGCGATCGAACGCTGGCTCAGCTTGCCGAGCAGTTCGACGTCCACCCCAATCAGATCACGGCGTGGAAGGCTCAGCTTGAAAGCAAGACCGCCGATGCGTTCGGTCCCGGCGGCGGCTCCGGAGCGGAGCAAGCAGCCATCGACGTGAAGTCGTTACACGCCAAGATCGGCGAACTGACGCTGGAGAACGATTTTTTAGAAGGAGCGCTCACCAAGGCGGGATTGCTGAGCGCAAAGCGATGATCGACCGTGAGTACGAGCTGTCGATCACCAGGCAGGCGGAGGCTTTGAACATCAGCCGCGGCAGCGTGTACTACCTGCCGCGGCCGGTGCCGGACGCCGACCTTGCGATCATGCAGCGCCTCGACCGGCTGCATCTGGAGTTCCCTTTTGCCGGCTCTCGCATGTTGCGAGGGCTGCTGGCTGCCGATGGGTGCAAGATCGGCCGTCGGCATGTGAAGACGCTGATGCGGCGGATGGGGATAGAAGCGCTCTATCGCCGTCCACGCACGACAAAGCCCGAGCCGGGCCACAAGATCTACCCGTACCTGCTGCGCGGGATGGAGATCACGCGGCCGAACCAGGTGTGGGCGATGGACATCACCTACAGTGCGCCTCGCCCCAGATTTGGGGAAGCGCGTATGACTGGAATGCAAAAGAGAAAGGAGGACTGGAAAAAAATGACTTGTTCCCTGCTGTGAGGGGACATGAGCCCAAGCGGCGGTGACCTGTCGTCAACTGGCAGGGTGACGTAGCCCGCAGGTAAAGGGGATTGAGGCGAAGCCGTTAAGCCGAGATGGTCCCCGAGGCTGAAGTATTGGAAGGTTGAGGAACACGAACCGGTTCACCCGCATCTGAGGGCTGAAATGTCGCCTCCGCCTACACGGTTTAACAGGTGGAATGCTGATGATGTCGCGGGTATGACGGCATGAATCCGAACGTGAGCCCAGATGTAAGGACGCTCGCGAGGGATCATGGGGAGAACGCAGCCAGACCATGGCATCGGCATCGACTTGCGGAAAGCAAGGGAAAAGATTGCGACCGGCAGCCTCACCAATACGACGACGTCCAGCATATGAACGGTAAGCGGAGCTTTTCTCCCATTTGATTGACTGGTTTCGCTTCGGCTTTCGCTCTGCGATCCTTGGCTTGTCAGAGAGCCGAGAGGAGACTGAAGGCGATGGAACAATCGGGGGAGGAAGCCGAAGCTGATGGCTTTGTAGGGAAGCTTACGCGCCGGACGCGTTCTGGAGGC
Organism: Bradyrhizobium sp. YCK136; assembly: GCF_044570075.1. Lineage (NCBI taxonomy): Bacteria > Pseudomonadati > Pseudomonadota > Alphaproteobacteria > Hyphomicrobiales > Nitrobacteraceae > Bradyrhizobium > Bradyrhizobium sp. YCK136. The sequence goes on along the minus strand of NZ_CP172424.1, from coordinate 8,833,416 downwards.
CGGTTATGGTCTGCGGAGATCAAGGGGCGCGCTGTTTTCGAGAGCATGAAGCCCGACGCCCGGGTATGTGATGTCGCACGGCGTTACGGTGTGAAGGCCCAGCAGTTGACGACGTGGCGCAGATTGGCGCGTGCTGGCCGGCTCGCATTGGTCACGGACGACGCGGCGGATTTCGTGTCGATCGAGCTAAGCGATCCAGTGGCGTCAGGCAAGAGCGAGGGGCCCGTCGAGATTACGATTGGCAAGGTTTCGGTCCGCCTGGATGCGGACGTGTCGGCGGTGCGGATCGCGGAGATCGTGACTGCGATCGAGCGCGGCGCATGATCATTCCGGCGCAGGGACTGCGGATTGTGCTTGCTGTGCGTCCTGTTGACTTCCGGTGCGGGCACGACGCGCTGGCCGGTCTTGTGCAAAACACGCTTGGGCTCGATCCGCATTCGGGCCTGATCGTGGTTTTTCGTTCGAAGCGCGCCGACCGGCTGAAGATTTTGCTATGGGACGGCACGGGCCTCGTTTTGGTCTACAAGCGCCTTGGCCGCGATGGTCGTTTCGAGTGGCCGCAGATCAGCGACGGCGTCATGCATCTGACGCGCGTGCAGTTCGAAGATGCCCCTCCTTGTTAGGCTGACAGATTCTTAGATCAAGTTGCGCGATGACGTGGTTTCGAAGGTCTCCGATGGCGTGAAGAACGGATGGTGTATTCGGGAAGAGATAGGCGCCGCTGGGCTGGCGATCAATTAGCAAACGCTTGGTTCGGATCTGAACATAGAGCCAGTTTACTGGAATCTCGAGCCTTCGGGCCAGTTCGGGCGGGCTGAGGTATGAGTCGTCATGCTCCCATCGGCTGCGCTGGGCAGTTACCTTGATGGCGGCGGCACGACGGAGCCGCCCAACGGTGATAGGCAGCACCTTATCGGCGCAACGGGGAGAGCGGTGACCTTCCCGAGTAAGGATTGTGGCGATCTTGTCGTCTGGGACGCCGTCGCGAGCGAGCGTCAGAAGGCGTTCCCGCATCTCTGTGCCTCGCGTCAATCTGGTGACGGAGTTGACGCTCATCTTCACTTCGAGCTCCGTCACGGCGCCTCCCCGCCAGACGATCCTAGCCAGGGCCAAGTCGCGCTCACCGCGGTCGAGAACGACCTTTTCGATGAGACATCGCAACAACGCCTTGCGATGCGCATCCGAGATAGTCTCGTCACCCCATATCTGCGGGAGGCGGCCGGTGAGGCTGATGACCTTGTCGTTGAGCTCCTTGCTTATGGCCACTTGTGTGATGGCTTTGGGCGGCGTCTGTCGGGCAAGCGCCTCTTCGGCGGCGCGCACGTCGTTTAGCGCCGCTTCCCATCGACGCTCGAGTTCCGAGGCGACCAACCGATTATCTGGATCAGCTCGGTTGAACTGCCGTTCGGCGAGCGCCGCCGTGTATCGCTTGCGCTCGAGCTCTCGTTCTGCACTGGAGCGTAGCGCATTGTTCGTCTGCTGCTGCACCCGGCGGGAGCGCGACAAGGCATCGAGTTCGGCCGGCGCTAGTGCGGTTAGGAATGCGTCGCCAACGGCTGCATCGATATGGGCGGCGCGGATGTGTTGGCAGGTTGGCTGACCTTCCTGGGTACGCAGGTGATTGCATACATATTCGCCGCCGCCCTTGTAGCGGACGTACATCTTATGGCCACATCGTGCGCACCAGGCAATGCCGTGGAGCAGGAGCTCGCCATTGCGAGGCGCGCCGCGGGTTTTGATGCGCATGTATTCGGCTCGGTTATCTCTGATGACGGATCGGATTTTTTCATAAATTGGCCAGTCGATATAGGCTGGATATCGATCTTTAACGACGATCCGCCACTCCTCCATCGGCCGCGGAGCCTTTTGTGGCAGGGCCCCCTCCCGCTTCGGCGGCCGGAAGCGGGTTCGTCCATAGACAAAGGCGCCCGCGTATGCGGGGTTCTTCAAGATCGCCGCGACGGCAGCCAGCGTCGCGCGCGTCCAGCACAAATCGCCATATCGATCACGACGCGGCAGTTCCAGGTCACGCTCGTTCAACGCTCGCATGACCTTGGCAACGCTGCGCAGCTGCAGGAATAACTGGAAGACGAGACCGAGCCGCCCTTGCACGGCCATGTCGGGATCCTTAACGACCACACCGCTCGGGTCCCGCATCAGCCCGATTGGCAGCATAACCGCAAGTTCGCCGCGTTCGGCTTTGGCCAGCAGGCCGGCGGTCAGCCGGCTGCGGATCGTATGTAGCTCAAGCTCGGAGATCGAACCCTTCAGCCCGAGAAGCAACCGTCCGTTGGGAGTGCCCGGATCATAGACACCATCGCGGTCGGCGATCAGGCAGCCACGTAGACCACAGATATCCAGGAGCGGATACCAGTCGGTACAATTACGCGCCAAGCGGGTCACGTCGATCGACAGGATGAGTCCCACTTCACTCAGGCCAACACGGCCAACGAGTTCCTTGAAGCCGTTACGCTGTGCTATAGACGCGCCGCTCAACCCGAGATCGGCATCAATCACGTCGATGGCCGCCTCACGCCATCCGAGTTCGCGGGCGCGCTGGCGAAGCGCGTATTGAAGGCGCAGGCTCTCCTGATTGCTTACGACCTGATGGGGCGTCGACTGCCGGATGTAGACTACGGCTTTGCGCGCCAAGTGGCTTGGTGTGACCAGCTCGGACTTCATGAGGGATCTCCGCCAAAATTGCGGCGACGTCTTCGACGATCTGGCGTCGGAGCGCGGGCGTCAGCGTCGACCAAAGATCGGCTGGATCCATGCTCATGTGCGTCGGGACAATCCGCTGTCGATAAAAGCTCGAGTAGAGCCTCCATACTCAGCTTAATCTGATTTGCCTCTTGCTCATAATATTCGATTGCGGTTGCTTGAATCAGAAGACTGCTTCCTGCGCGATACTCAACTTCATACGAAGCGGGAATGCCTCGGCCTCGCTGACCGATCTTCCTAATCACTCGATATGAGCGCCCCCACAAAGGATGGTGGGGGTCCCGAACCTCGACCACCTCCGGAAATGATTCGTCAGACTCACTATCAGGGACATTCCTCAATCCCCTCGTTTGAAGGGCTGAACTGGAAGCGAGTGGGCGAACGGATTGTCGCGACGCCAGCTGCGGCGAACTGACTCAGACCCGACAACCTGTTTCGCGCGGGGCTTTGGGATGATAGCTTGCGGATGTGCCGCCGTCCCCCATTGATCCCGCCCGTCTTGCAGCGCTGCCCGCCGATTTGCGCGCGCTCTTCCGCGCGCAGGAAGCGATGATTGAAGCCGAGCGTCGTCGCGCAGACGATGAATGCTCGGCGCGCCTTCATGTCGAGAGTGAACTGGCTGCGTCCAAAGAGAGCGTCGAACGCCTCGAACTGCTCGTGAAGGAGTACGAGCGCGCACGTTTCGGTAAACGCTCGGAAAAGTTCAATCCCGATCAGATGCAACTGGTTCTCGAGGACATCGAGATTGCCATCGCCGAAGTCCAGGAACGCCAGGACGATCGTGCGCGCCGCGCCGGCACGGCGCCGTCCAGCCGCCGGACCAGGCGCGCTGCCCGTGCCTTTCCCGCGCACCTGCCGCGCATCGAGCAGGTGATCGAACCCGAGAACCTCGAGTGTCCCTGCGGCTGCGGCCGGATGGTCCAGATCGGCGAGGATCGCTCCCGCCGTCTCGATGTCATGGCCGCCCAGTATCGTGTGATCGAGACGGTGCGACCGCGCTACGCCTGCGCAAAGGGCTGCACCGGTGTTGCTCAGGCGCCGGCGCCCGCCCATCTCGTGGAGGGTGGCATCCCCACCGAGGCGCTGCTGGCGCAGGTGGCGGTCGCCAAGTTCAGCGAGCACATGCCACTCTATCGTCAGTCGCAGGTTCTGGCTCGGCATGGCATCTTCATCGATCGCGCCGTTCTGGCAGACTGGATGGGAACGGTCGCCTTCCACCTCGCGCCGCTGGTCGAGCGCATGAGCGTCGTGATGAAGCAATCGGGCCGCTTGTTCATAGACGAGACCAGGGCGCCTGTGCTCGATCCGGGCCGGGGCCGAACGAAGACCGGCTATCTGTGGGCTGTCCTGCGCGACGATCGCGGCCACGGCGGCGCTGATCCACCAATCGTGGTCTACCACTACGCGCCAGGACGCGGTGGTGACCATGCTGAGCGCATCCTCGAGGGCTTCGACGGCATCCTTCAGGTCGACGGATACCAGGGCTATCATCGGCTCGCACGGCCCAAGCGCAAAGGCGGCGTGCCGCTGCGGCTGGCCGCATGTTGGTCCCACTCAAGGCGCAAGATCATCGCAGCGACTCCGAAAGCCGGCTCACCCATCGCCGAAGCCGTTCTCGCGCGCATCGCCGCACTCTATGCGATCGAGAAGGAGATCCGTGGCGCCGACGCCCCGGCTCGGCAAACGACCCGTAACGAGCGATCACGGCCGCTCGTCGCTGAACTCGAGAGGTTTCTGCGCGAGCAAGCCGCTCGCCTGTCGCCGGGCAGCGAGATGGGCAAGGCGATCGCCTATCTCCTGAACCATTGGGATGGCCTCACCTTGTTTCTCGACGATGGTTGCGTTGAGATGGACACCAATCCCGTCGAAAATCAAATCAGGCCGCTGACTCTGACGCGTAAAAATAGTTTATTTGCTGGTCACGACGAAGGTGGTCGTTCATGGGCGCGCATAGCTTCGCTCATCGCCACCTGCAAAATCAACAGCGTGGAGCCCTACGTCTGGATGAAAGCGACGCTCAAAGCGATCGCAACCGGTCACCCGCAGTCCCGGATCGACGAGCTCCTGCCCTGGTCGTTCGGCCGCACCTCGTAATTCTCCGTCGTTGCCGCCTCCATACCCCCCGCCAACGATTTGCAAACACGTTGATCAACAGACTGCAATCCCCACGCCAAACCTTTGCGAATGGGACGCGAACGTCGCTTACTATGAACGAGGGAAGGCATGATGGAATGCCCACGATGCTCTGCGTCGCAAGGGAGTTGACCCTGATGTCCATCATGCTGGCGGAGTTCTCGTAGTAGTCCGCGGCAGGGAAAACCTGCCACATGGCGAAGGGGAACAGTTCAAACTGCTTGGAGTGCAAACTACCTGACCGAATGAGGTGAAGACCTTTGATAATCAGTGAAATGCAGCACAAGCGCCGAGAGCGATCCGAACCGAAGGTTCGATCGCCTCCCTCGGCTGATTGCCAACCGGGAATGGCTTGCCGAGGCCGCTCGGATTGTTCTGGCGTCAAGTGGCGCACGAACACCGGGCATCGACGGAATAGATAAGCAACGATTGCAGGTCAGATTGGATCAGCATCTGGATGACCTGCGGAAAAGCCTACTGGACGAGAGTTATCGCACAGCCGGTGAAGCGAATCTATATCCCGAAAACCAACGGCAAGCTACACCCACTGGGTATTCCGACGCACCACGCATAATGCACCTCATACAGTTTGCGTTGGGGATGATGGATGAAGATGCCCGGAATTTGCCACCCATTTTCGCAGACGTCGATCAACAGTGTTATCAATCGCGATGGCGTATTTGGTTTGCCGTGCACCGCTGAGACAACGCCGCGCTCGATCCAGTAGTGGACGACCCACGGGCTGACGCCATATCTCTCACGAACTTGGCTGACTGTAAGCGTTCCGGTCGAAAGCGACGGGCCGGGGATAAGATGCTTAAACCGGATCCAACGTACGATGCTGACCGTGAAGGGCTTGCCGGTTGAGCTTGTCAGCCCTTCGCCATTGAGCCGTTGGACGATCTCTTTATCATCGTATTTTTCCGCCATCGTACGGATTTTAGCAACAAAGGTGTCGGAATAACGGATGGCCTCGGCGCGGTTTGGCTGGCGACGGACATCGATCGTTTCGGTCGCTCCGCCCTGCCAACGAATTTGCAAATGCAACAGCTTGGGTTCCGTACCCTTGACGACGCTGACATCACGGATCAACAAACGCAGCATTCGCTTGCGGTCGCAAGCTGAAGTGGTTGTTGCCTTCCAAAGTCGAGGAAAGTCTTTGCCGAGCTGTAGAACTTGCTGCTTTTGTTCAGGTGTGAGGCTGCGCATTGCTTGACGCTCAAAGTCGGCGACCTCGGCCTTGAGTTCGATCATCCGCTGCATAGCGTCGTTCCAGCGCTTTTCGAGCGTGCTGGCAACCAGGCGATTGCTGGGGTCGGCCTCCTCATAGCGGCGTTCTGCCAAGTCAGCATCGTAGCGTGCCCGCTCGATCCTTCGGTGCCATTGCGCAGAAATCGCGTTGTCGCGCGCTTCCAAATTGGTCAGCGCTTCGAGTGCAAGTTTGATTGTCAGTGGCGTAACGGCGGTCAACAAACGCGCAGCGATGGCTGTCAATCGGCGTTTGACTGGGACCCCCCGTATTGCCGCATCTGCGAATGTTACCCTGATGGCGCCGTTGCAGCGGTCGATGCGATGTCGACTGATTGGCCGCGCCAGGTTGCTTTCCAAGCTTGCTCGGTGGGAGGGGCTGTGGGCGGGTCGGGCCCTACATAGCCCGAGCCGTCCACAACCCCGGACAATGGGGCAGCGGTGGTGGCGTCGCCGAGCGACTCCTCCGCGACCAACTGCTCGGCAGCCCTCCGTCTAAGCGCCCTCAGCAGACGCTGCACGATCGAATGCTGTCTCGTCCCGAACTCCTCGGGTGTTTCTCGCTCAGCCGGCCGACGATGGCGAGTGCAGTCAGCTGCGGCTGCTCTGCGAGCCAGGCTTCGATCGCAGCAAGATGCGGGTCGAGCTTGGACGGCATGCGAACCCTGGTCTTATAGGGCCGACGGCTTCGCCGGTGCGTGGCACGCGGCTCGCCGGCCGTCACCGTCTTGCCGAGCGTCTTCGCAAACGTCGCCGCGGTCGCCGGCGCGGTGCTCGTGCAAGCGCGTTGCAGGCAGCGCGCCTGTCCGGCACGACGATCGACGCGATTGCCGAGTTCGTCCTGGGTTGCGCGAATCTCGGCCAACAGCGCGACCGGATCGAGCGAGCGATACTGATCGCGTAGCCGCCGCTTTACAGCCGCGGTCACCTTGGGATGGGCCAGCGCGCGCTGATAGGGCGTCAACGGAGCATGATAACGCTTGATCACTTTAGCCCCTTCGCGACGCTTCTCCTTCAGCTTGAACGACGGCTGGAAGAAGTTGACGTAGAGCCGTGCCGCAGCATAAAGGCGGCCCATCATACGCGCCGTCTCGACGCCATCGAAGCGGCCATAGCCCATGAGGCGGCGGACGACGGCACCATTCTTCTGCTCGACGAACGCCTGATCGTTCTTCTTATAGGCACGCGAGCGCGTCACCTCGAGCTTCTGTTGGCGGCACCATGGCACGACGACATCGTTCATGAAGGCGCTGTCGTTGTCGAAGTCCACGCCGCGCAAGAGCCAGGGGAACAGGCTCTGTGCGCGGTTGATCGCCTCGGCAACCAGCGAGCCATCCCGCGTCAGCAACGGCAGGCACTCCGTCCAGCCCGTGGCGATATCGACCATCGTGAGGGTCTGGATGAACGAGCCAGCCACCGACGTGCCGCCATGGGCGACCATGTCGACCTCGCAGAAGCCCGGCGGCGGGCTGTTCCAGTCATTGAAGGTGCGGATCGGGACCTCGCGCCGGATTGCCGAATGGAACCCGGCACGGCGCCGCCTGCCGCCGCTCGCCGCGATCTTCACATCGACGAGCAGGCGATCGATGGTGGCGGCGCTGATAGCCAGAACACGGTCACGGTCCGACTGGCCAAGCTGCAATCGGCCATGTCGCTCAAGGGCAGGCAGCAAGGTCGGGATCATCACCTTGAGCCGCTTGCCGCACACCCGATCCGACGCCTCCCACAGCGCAGTCAGCGCGTCCTTGATCGTCGCGCCATATCTGCGTCTTCGCTTTCTTGTTGCCTCGACCTCGCCCGGTCCAACCGCCTCGCGTCGCCTGAGCGCGCGCACCGCATGCTTGCGATGCTAGCCAGTCGTCGCGGATAACGTACAGAGTCTTTCGCACTTTCAGGATTGACGGCTTCCTCTAGAATGAAGGAGCTTTGAATGAACGATGGGAATGCCATGGGTCAGGTGATCCAAATTGATGAGGCCCGGATTCGAGATCACCTGGGCGAGATGGTCCGCGGGACGGTGGAAGAGACACTGAACGCCATGCTGGAGGCCGAAGCGGACCAGCTGTGCGGTGCTGGGCGTTATGAGCGCAGCCCGGCCCGGCAGGACACGCGGGCGGGCAGCTACGAGCGAACGCTGCAGACCAAGGCGGGCGACGTCAATCTGAAGGTTCCGAAGCTACGGCGGCAAACCTTCGAGACGGCGATTATCGAGCGCTACCGGAGGCGGGAGAGCTCGGTCGAGGAGGCGCTGATCGAGATGTATCTGGCCGGGATTTCGGTTCGGCGGGTCGAAGACATTACGGAGGCGCTGCGGGGCACCCGGGTCAGCCCGAGCACAGTGTCGAACCTGAACAAGAAGATCTATACCAAGATCGAGGCGTGGCGGAATCGCAGGATCGAAGGCGAGCATCCGTATCTCTACCTCGACGGCATCGTGATGAAGCGCAGCTGGGCTGGTGAGGTTCGCAACGTCTCGCTGCTGGTGGCCTCGGCGGTCAATGCCGAGGGGTTCCGGGAGATCCTCGGCATCTGTGAGGGCGCCAAGGAGGACAAATCCGGCTGGTCATCGTTTCTGCGGCATCTCGTCGATCGCGGTCTCAAGGGCGTGCAGTTGGTGGTTTCCGACGCGTGCCGAGGTCTTGTCGAAAGCGTTGCGGATTATCTGCCCGAGGCACGCTATGAACGCTGCATGGTGCATTTTTATCGCAATGTCTTCAGCCACGTGCCGTCGACCCGGGTCCGCGAGGTGAGCCACATGCTCAAGGCCATTCATGCCCAGGAGAGCCGCGCCGCGGCCGACGACAAAGCCAGGACCGTCATCGCGGATCTGCGGGCAAGCCGTATGGCCAAAGCTGCTGATCTCGTCGAGCAGGCAGTTCACGAGACGCTCGCCTACTATGCCTTTCCAGATATCCATTGGCGGAAGATTCGAACGAACAATCCGCTCGAGCGCATCATGAAGGAGATCCGGCGACGAACCCGTGTCGTCGGCGCCTTCCCCGACGGTCAATCCTGTCTCAATTTGGCGGCGGCCCGGCTGCGGCACATTGCCGGAACGGCGTGGTCGACCAAATGCTACATGAACATGCGACCGCTCTATCAGCCACAACTCTCTGAAACCGGAGCCGTCGCCTGATCAAAGTGCGAAAGATTCTGGACAGTACCTCGTCGCGCACAGCTCGTCGAGGATCCGTCCCTTCTCCGCTCGTTTGGCCGATCGGTAACGCTCCGTTACCACCGACACCACCTCGCGCCGCGCGCCCATGCTGATCTTCCCGCCATAGACGCCACCGAACCAATTCGATGGCACCGACCCAATCATCGGCGAGAAGTTGTCCAGTAACATTCTGGGTGAGGCAATGCGGGGGTCCTTATTCCATGCCGAAACACAAGCGGTCATGCGTACCGCGTAAACAGGCCGAACACATGGCTGCTCCGACCAATGCTGCAAAGTGAAGTTTCTTCTTGCCAACCCGGAGCCGTCCACACATGGCCCAACGCGGAAGTCCTGCGACGTCCGCTTTCGCGCCGAGGCATCCCGGATCAGACGGCGTCCCCATTATGAGTACACGCCCTTCTGTAATGGGCCCGATGATGTCAAGCCTCCCGAGTGAACGCCACGCCGCCGAGCTCATGCTTCTGTTCGTGGTCGACGCCTGGCCGCCACATCATGCTGTCAGAGGGAGCGGTGAGCCTATCTAGCCCGTCCTATTCGTGAGAGTGCGGCTTTTGGGCCCGATTGATGCGGCCGCACATCTTGTCTGACGAGGCGCACAGGATTGCCTTCGGCTTTTCGCCGCCTGACGACCGGTACTTTGCAACGCGCTTGAGGGATGGGTTGGGCGAAGGGGGGCGGACGCCCCGCCGGTCAAGGACCGAGCGGCAGCAGCGCGCCGGGCAAGCAGCGGATCAGGTCGGCTTCGGGACATGCCGCGGCAAACGCAAGGCGAATGCGGCTCGAGGTCTCGACCACACGGGCGGCGAGCTTCAAGAGCCGAAGACGCAGCGTCGCGAACTCGGCAGCGGCCAATTCCCGGACTTTGGGAATGGCCTCGCGCACGGTCAGCATCAGCCAATAAGCGGCCGTATGGAGCACGAGACGGACCTGGTTGGCGAGCGCCGAACGGCAGCTGGTGCGGTCGGAGGCGAGCTGTGTCTTATGCAGCTTGATCAGATTCTCTGCTTGGCCGCGCGCGCAATACAGGCTGTCGTAGATCCACTCGGCCGAGCCGACATCGAGGCTGGTGACGACGAAACGGATGTCGAGGCCGAGCATCGTCGCCTCAATACGGGCGACGGTGCGCCGTTCGCGATCCCAGGACTTTGCCTTGTGGCGCGTCTCGGTATAGCCACGCAGAACCGGCAGGTTCTCGATGGCGCGTCGGGTGCGGATGTCGTCGGCGACCTCGTCGACTTTTCTGGCGAGAGGCTTGGTGCCGGACAGACCGAAGATGTAGTCGATGCCGTTGGTCTCGCACCACGCCATGGCCTCCGGCCGGGCATAGTGCCCGTCGCCACGGAACGTAATTTGCGTGTTGTGCCACCGCGTGCGGATATGCCGTACCAGGCGGCGCAGAAGGGCACGCACCTCGACGCCGCCCGGCGTCTTGCCGGGCCGCAGCACGACGGCCACGGGCCGGCTCTTCTCCGTGTCGTAGACGTGGATCGGCAGAAAGCAGCGTTCATCATAATGAGCGTTGAACAGCGAGAGCTGCTGATGGCCGTGGACGACGTCGCAGGTATCATCGATGTCGAGCGTGACGGATGCCGGCTCGTGGGGGTAGCTATCCATCCATGCGTCGACCAAAATGTAGGTCAGCCGGATCACGTCGCGCAGGCGCGGAGCATTCTCCAGCCGCGACAGCGTCGGCTGGGAACACAAATATCGGCCCGTGTCCGGCAGGCGACCGCAGGCCAGCTTGAATGCCGGATCGGACCGCAGATGATCGAGGTCGTCGGCGTCCTCGTAGCCGCAGCAGATCGCGAACATGCGCGCGCGGAACATATCGACCAGGCTGTGCACGACCCGCGTCGGATCGCGCCGATCCGGGAACACCCGGGCCAGATTGTCGGCCAAGCCGAGACGCCGCTCGGCCATCGCCAGAAGCATCACGCCCCCGTTCGAGGTTAGGCGCCCACCATCGAAGGCAGCTGTGACTTTCTTGGCGTGAATGGCTGGAAACGAGAAGGGCGGAATCGTATCGTCGGTCATGGCGGGCGTGGCGTTCGCGGTTGGAGGTGATGGGGTTGGCTTCACAACCGAATCCTACGCCGTATCAGCGCTTTACACCACGCTCGCCAGCCTCTCGGGCGCCTCTTACGAATAAGACAGGCTAGCAAGTTCGCCCAGGCGCTCTACCTCACCTCTTCAGTTCTTCATTTTGAGACAAGTTGGGTCTTCGGATAGCTGCATCAGTCGGCCTTCGAGAACGGCCGCCTAAGCCGGGAACGATTGGGGAGTAAGGCTGTTGGTCTCTTCCGCAACATTCTAGCGCTCAGTTGAGCTGAAACAGTTTGGAGGTTTTTTGTGGAGATGGAGAGCTTGCTTGGCCTCTTGTGAAGAGCGATCTTTCATCCACACGACGGACCGCTCCAACTCTCCGTCTAATATTCGCCGTGTTCTAGCGGATAACCTGGGCGGCCCCCGCGCATTGATTTTGAAAGTCGGAGCAGCAATGTCACCTTTCGGCAAGACCGCACTCTTTATCGATGGCGCCAACCTCCACGCAACCGCGAAGACCCTGGGCTTCGACATCGACTACAAGCGCCTCCTCAAGGAATACCAGAGTCGGGGCACACTGCTGCGCGCGTTCTACTACACGGCGATCATCGAGGATCAGGAGTATTCGTCGATCCGTCCGCTGATCGACTGGCTCGACTACAACGGCTACGCCGTCGTCACCAAGGCAACCAAGGAGTTCGTCGACGCCAGCGGCCGCCGCAAGGTCAAGGGCAACATGGACGTCGAGCTCGCGGTCGACGCCATGGAACTCGCCAGGCACATCGACCAGATGATTCTGTTCTCCGGCGATGGCGACTTCCGTTGCCTGGTGGAGGCGGTACAGCGCCGCAGTGTTCGCGTGACCGTGATCTCCTCCCTCGCCAGCCAGCCGCCGATGGTCGCCGACGAACTTCGGCGCCAGGCGGACGAATTTATTGACCTAGCGGAGTTGATGCCAAAGGTGGGGCGCGAGAGCTGGCCCCGGTTGTTTGGACAGCGCCCCGCTGGATTTAAGTGGATTCCTGCCGGGTTATGCTGAACGCGGGGCTTTACGGTTTTGTCGTTGCGTCGGGAGGGCGTAGCCCGACCAGAGCGACGACAAAACCGTCGGCGACGGTCATGCGGCCATCACCATAGCTTGCGTGCCGAAGTAAGCCTCGTCGGGCGTGCGCCCGTCAAGGCTCGAGTGAGGGCGTCCCTGATTGTAGAAGGCCAGATACTTGGCAATTGACGCTCGCGCCTCGGACACGCTGTCGTAGGCGCGGAGATAAACTTCTTCGTATTTGACCGTGCGCCAGAGCCGCTCGACAAACACGTTGTCGCGCCAGGCGCCCTTGCCGTCCATGCTGATGGCGATCTTCGCGTCCAGCAGCACATCGGTGAACTCGAGGCTGGTGAACTGGCTGCCCTGATCCGTGTTGAAAATCTCGGGCCTGCCGTGCTTCGCCAACGCCTCCTGGACCGCTTCGACGCAGAAGGCCGCCTCCATTGTGATCGAGACGCGATGGGCCAGGACCCGTCGGCTGAACACATCGACGACCGCCGCGAGATAGACGAAGCCACGCCGCATCGGAATGTAGGTGATGTCCATTGCCCACGCATGGTCGGGCCGCTCGATCTTCAATCCGCGCAACAGGTACGGGTAGATCTTGTGACCCGGAGCCGGCTTGCTCGTGTTCGGGCGACGATAGACCGCCTCGATCCGCATGCGCTTCATCAGCGTCGCGATGTGGCGGCGACCGGCGTATACGCCCTCCCGCCGCAGCAACGATCGCAGCATACGCGCTCCCGCGAAGGGATAATCGAGATGCAGCTCATCGAGCCGACGCATCAAGGCAAGGTCCTCGGCCGAAACTGGCCGAGGTTCATAGTAGACCGTGCTGCGAGCCAGCTTCAGGACCTTCGCCTGGCGCACGATAGAAAGATCATGATCGCGGTCGATCATCGCTTTGCGCTCAGCAGGCCCGCCTTGGTGAGCGCGCCGGACAAAAAATCGTTTTCCAACGCCAGCTCGCCGATCTTGGCATGTAACGCCTTCAAATCGACCGGCGTCTCGGCCGATGTCTTGTCATGCCCAAACACGCCGGCGGCGCCTTCCAGGAGCTGGTTTTTCCAGATCGTGATCTGGTTCGGATGAACATCAAACAGCTGCGCCAGCTCCGCCAGTGTCTTGTCGCCTTTGACCGCAGCCAAAGCAACCTTCGCCTTGAATGCCGGAGAATGCGTCCGGCGGCTCTTCTTCGTCATCTTCGCTCCTGATTCGCAGCAAGAATCCTCGCCGCTGTCAGGCAGAAAATCCACTCAAGCTACTGTCCGAATTTGCGGGGCCAGCTCTGTGGCGCTCGCGGTCGAAGGTGATCGGTTGGCTTCGCAACCGAATCCTGCGCCGCATCAGCGCTACACCACGCTCGCCAGCCCCTCAGGCGCGCTCTTGCGAATAAGACGGGCGAACAGCGCGACTGTCGGGTTTGAGACCAATGTTCCCAATTTGACGCGCGTATCCAGTAGTAGGCGTGGAGAACCTCGATTTTCGAGCGGCACGCTGCTTGCTTCATTCGCGGCGCCGCCACCGATGCCGGCGCGAAGGCGCTCGGTAATGGACGGGAATGCGCAGCGGAGTGTTTGATGCGATCTGGAGTTCTTGTTTGGGGAGCCACAACAATTGCGCTCGTCACAAGCGAAGCAACCAATTCGGCTGACCTTGAGCCAGCGGTGCAACTGCCCTCGGCGGTGTGGAGCTGGTCGGGAGGCTATATTGGCGGGCACGTCGGCGGTGGTTACGGCCGAACGTCCTTCAGTGATCCCTATGGTCCATCGATCTATGGCGACGTCGTGGATACCCCTGTGTTCCTGGCGGGTGGGCAGATCGGCTACAATTGGCAGAAGAATAGCTGGGTGTTTGGCCTCGAACTGGATGCCAGCGGGGCTGTTTCCGACGGCACCAATACCTGCCTCGCGGCCTCTGGCTTTGTTGTGAGCGCAAACTGCAAGGCAGGTCCAAACCTCTTTGCCACCGGGACCGGTCGCGTCGGTTACGCGTTCGGCGCTCTCGGCCATACGCTGGCCTATCTCAAGGGAGGCGTGGCTTGGCAAGCCAATCACGGCAACGTCCTCAATAACAACGAATTTAATGGCTTCTGGCCACAGGAGAAAACCCATTTCGACTATGGTCAGGTCGGTGGCGTCATCGGGCTGGGCGTCGAGCAAGCGCTTACGCCTGCATGGTCGGTCAAAGTAGAGTATGACTATCTGCATTTCAGTGGGCCGAGTGTCGCGCTCCCTCCGACGGTGCAGTTTCCGCCGTTCGCAATCGTTCCGGCGAACACAACCAGCCTGTCCAGTAACTACCACATCGGAAAGATCGGTTTGAACTATCATTTTGGCGCCGACCCGCAAGCGGCGCGATGGTCCGATGCGCCGTTGTTCGCGAAAGCAACGGACAGCGTGCCGCCGATTGCTGACACAGCCGGTTGGTCGTTCGAAGGCGGCTCGCGGCTCTGGCTCAGCCGCGGACGATTCCAATGGGACGCCAGCGCTGTGCCCGATGAGATCGCTACTGGAGATCCTAATATTCTTATATCAAGGCTCACCTACCACGGCCTCGACGGACTTTCCGGGGAGTTATTTGGCCGCCTTGACAGCCCGTGGGGAGTGTTCCTGAAGAGCAACGTTGGCATCGGGCGCTTCGACAAAGGAAACATAAACGATGAAGATTGGGGCCTCGATCGCAGTCTCTCCTATGTCAACACGATATCAGGCCAGGCCAACGGGAGGTTCACTTATTACACGGCCGACGTAGGTTACGATTTCCTGCGCGGCGCCAACTACAAGGTCGGCGGCTTTATCGGCTGGACCTACTACGAACAGAGCTCCGACTCCATCGGATGTGTAGAGATCGCCAACCCGATGAGGACATGCTTGCGGCCAGGTGACGACACGGTCATTGGAAGCCAGAATACTCAGTGGAATGCACCTCGTGTCGGTCTAAGCGCTGAAACCATGCTCACCGAGCGTTGGCGCTTGAGCACCGACGTCGCTTACCTGCCTTGGACCAATTTCAAAGGGCGTGACTATCATCTCTTGCGCCCGTTCACCACCTTCATTGATCAACGCGGGAACGGAGGCGGGGGCGTCCAGCTCGAAGGCGTGTTGTCTTACTTCATTACCAAGAACTTCAGCGTCGGCGTCGGCGGCCGCTATTGGGCAATGTGGACCCAAAAGGACAGCGATGTGATATGCACAGGCTGTGATGGCCCGGGAACCACTTTGACTGAGTTTTCGAAGTTCAGCATGGAGCGCTGGGGCACGTTCTTTCAGGCGTCCTATAAGTTCAATTGAGAGCGCCGACCGCAGCCAAGCTTGGGAAGAGCAGTGACTGGACCCAGTGGCCTTCGTTCAGCGCCGCTTGGCGCGAACGTATGGCTGGTGTGTAGACCGATGTAGAGTTGAATGACTAGACTTGGCCGGGGACTTGCCCCTTCCTTAAGGCATTCACGATGTGAGTGCCGACGCGCAGGGCGTTTGCAACCACCGTGACCATTGGATTGAGGCCGAGCCCAGTCGGCATGAAGCTGGAGTCTACCACGAACACGTTTTTCGCTTCGTGTAGTCGGCAAAATCGATTTACGACGGAGGTCTCCGGGTCATCCCCCATGCGGCAGGTGCCCATTTGATGATCGCCGACCAATGATAGGATGGCTGGGGTTGGTTCCGCGCGCAAGATAACCCCGGCATCCGTTTGCTTTTTGAATATCTTGGCCATCGCAATCTGGCCCACGCGATCGACATTAATCTCGTTGGAGATCGAACCGGTTGAGCTGGTTGAACGAGATCTTCTCGCTCTCGGAGGTGGCCGGGTAGAGCGCGACCGGACAGGTCACCAGGGACAAACGCAGGAAGCCTTTCCAGTTGGCGCGGGGGGCCATGTACGCAGAACTCCGGTCGGGGCGGCTTGGATTCAAGACGAACGGCGGAGCCTGGTTCCGACATGGTGGCGCTTCGCCACGCGATTTTACCAAAACCAACGGGCGGCATCGCCTCCCGGGTGCCGTCTTGGCCATCGCAAGCCGAGGGGATCTGAAGCCCCTCGGAATCGACTGAGATTGACGGCCCGACGGACCGAATCGTTGAAAGAGCCTTTGAGGCTGACTCGCGCGCGAGGCAGTCCATATCCCATCCTCTGGCGAATGGGTCCGATTCAGTCCTAAGTTATATTACGTCAGCTCCGCTTCCTGCAGCGTAGTTGGTAGCGTTGGTGGTATCGGTCGCGGTCGCGAGGTGCATACCTTAGATCTTTCATATAGTTAATCGGCATTTTCGATGACGATTGCAGGAACGTCGCTCACCCTCACACTATCGACCGCGCCTTCGTCGCGCTTGAAAGCGCGGGATGAGAGCTCGGATTGAGCGCGCGGGCGCCTTAAGCGCCGCGCCCCCCAAGCACGCCGGCCGTCGCCACTCCAGTTCGCCGTTACTACGTAACCGGCGAAACTGGCGAACTGGCGGAAGCTCCGACCTTCAAGCGAGCAGCGGTCGCCAATTCATCGCCAGTTGTCGCCGGTTGCTCTATTCGTCGTCCTCTCTACGATCTGGTAGCGGCAATTCAGGCTGGAAAGGTCCGGGTGCGATAAAGTCGCGCTCCTTGCCATCTCTGTCCTTCCGGCGATCGACCTTGAGAACCTTGTTAGCAATCCATGTTTTGATGATGGTTTTGATACGTTCGATCTGCCCCGGATCGTTCAGGCCACCGTGCGAGATTGGGATGTTCAGCCGCGTCGCGAGCGCATAACCGATCCAGTTCGGCGACCGCATGTCGGTTCGATATTCGCCAGTTGCCGCCAGTGATCTCGCCAGTTCCACGTGTTCCGGGGTGACACCGTGAAAGGGGTTCGGCGGCGACCATGAAATGGCGGCTGCAACCTGATCCCCGTTCGCGAGAGTTACGACAATCAGGCGCATCCATTTGGCCCGCCCAAGCGGGCCCATGTTGGCTTTACCGTTCGAGGCCCGGATATGCAGTCGCCGCTCGTCCTCGGAAAGTCCGAGCTTGCGGGCTTCCTCCTGGCTCATGAAGTTGAAGACTCGCGCCGAGCGCACTGCCCAGATGACCGCCGAAGCTCCGCGAGCGTCTTCAACGGTGGTCTCAGTTTGCCCTGGCTTGGGCTTGCCGGGGTGATAGACTTCGCCGGCCGAGTTGGTTCGGTTGGCGATGGCGCCGAATCCTTCCTTGATGACGACATCCATGTGGCCATTGTCGTTCTCGGCCACCGCGTGGAACCCGACGAGGGGGTCGACCAAGAAGACGTCGATCCTCTGTCGCTGGATGAAGCCTTCCATATACGCCGCGACCGCTGCATCGATGACCGGCGCGCCTCTGTCCAGAACGGCAATCCGTAGCGGATTGTCGGTAAGCGGAGCTTTTCTCCCATTTGATTGACTGGTTTCGCTTCGGCTTTCGCTCTGCGATCCTTGGCTTGTCAGAGAGCCGAGAGGAGACTGAAGGCGATGGAACAATCGGGGGAGGAAGCCGAAGCTGATGGCTTTGTAGGGAAGCTTACGCGCCGGACGCGTTCTGGAGGCCGGTTATGGTCTGCGGAGATCAAGGGGCGCGCTGTTTTCGAGAGCATGAAGCCCGACGCCCGGGTATGTGATGTCGCACGGCGTTACGGTGTGAAGGCCCAGCAGTTGACGACGTGGCGCAGATTGGCGCGTGCTGGCCGGCTCGCATTGGTCACGGACGACGCGGCGGATTTCGTGTCGATCGAGCTAAGCGATCCAGTGGCGTCAGGCAAGAGCGAGGGGCCCGTCGAGATTACGATTGGCAAGGTTTCGGTCCGCCTGGATGCGGACGTGTCGGCGGTGCGGATCGCGGAGATCGTGACTGCGATCGAGCGCGGCGCATGATCATTCCGGCGCAGGGACTGCGGATTGTGCTTGCTGTGCGTCCTGTTGACTTCCGGTGCGGGCACGACGCGCTGGCCGGTCTTGTGCAAAACACGCTTGGGCTCGATCCGCATTCGGGCCTGATCGTGGTTTTTCGTTCGAAGCGCGCCGACCGGCTGAAGATTTTGCTATGGGACGGCACGGGCCTCGTTTTGGTCTACAAGCGCCTTGGCCGCGATGGTCGTTTCGAGTGGCCGCAGATCAGCGACGGCGTCATGCATCTGACGCGCGTGCAGTTCGAAGATGCCCCTCCTTGTTAGGCTGACAGATTCTTAGATCAAGTTGCGCGATGACGTGGTTTCGAAGGTCTCCGATGGCGTGAAGAACGGATGGTGTATTCGGGAAGAGATAGGCGCCGCTGGGCTGGCGATCAATTAGCAAACGCTTGGTTCGGATCTGAACATAGAGCCAGTTTACTGGAATCTCGAGCCTTCGGGCCAGTTCGGGCGGGCTGAGGTATGAGTCGTCATGCTCCCATCGGCTGCGCTGGGCAGTTACCTTGATGGCGGCGGCACGACGGAGCCGCCCAACGGTGATAGGCAGCACCTTATCGGCGCAACGGGGAGAGCGGTGACCTTCCCGAGTAAGGATTGTGGCGATCTTGTCGTCTGGGACGCCGTCGCGAGCGAGCGTCAGAAGGCGTTCCCGCATCTCTGTGCCTCGCGTCAATCTGGTGACGGAGTTGACGCTCATCTTCACTTCGAGCTCCGTCACGGCGCCTCCCCGCCAGACGATCCTAGCCAGGGCCAAGTCGCGCTCACCGCGGTCGAGAACGACCTTTTCGATGAGACATCGCAACAACGCCTTGCGATGCGCATCCGAGATAGTCTCGTCACCCCATATCTGCGGGAGGCGGCCGGTGAGGCTGATGACCTTGTCGTTGAGCTCCTTGCTTATGGCCACTTGTGTGATGGCTTTGGGCGGCGTCTGTCGGGCAAGCGCCTCTTCGGCGGCGCGCACGTCGTTTAGCGCCGCTTCCCATCGACGCTCGAGTTCCGAGGCGACCAACCGATTATCTGGATCAGCTCGGTTGAACTGCCGTTCGGCGAGCGCCGCCGTGTATCGCTTGCGCTCGAGCTCTCGTTCTGCACTGGAGCGTAGCGCATTGTTCGTCTGCTGCTGCACCCGGCGGGAGCGCGACAAGGCATCGAGTTCGGCCGGCGCTAGTGCGGTTAGGAATGCGTCGCCAACGGCTGCATCGATATGGGCGGCGCGGATGTGTTGGCAGGTTGGCTGACCTTCCTGGGTACGCAGGTGATTGCATACATATTCGCCGCCGCCCTTGTAGCGGACGTACATCTTATGGCCACATCGTGCGCACCAGGCAATGCCGTGGAGCAGGAGCTCGCCATTGCGAGGCGCGCCGCGGGTTTTGATGCGCATGTATTCGGCTCGGTTATCTCTGATGACGGATCGGATTTTTTCATAAATTGGCCAGTCGATATAGGCTGGATATCGATCTTTAACGACGATCCGCCACTCCTCCATCGGCCGCGGAGCCTTTTGTGGCAGGGCCCCCTCCCGCTTCGGCGGCCGGAAGCGGGTTCGTCCATAGACAAAGGCGCCCGCGTATGCGGGGTTCTTCAAGATCGCCGCGACGGCAGCCAGCGTCGCGCGCGTCCAGCACAAATCGCCATATCGATCACGACGCGGCAGTTCCAGGTCACGCTCGTTCAACGCTCGCATGACCTTGGCAACGCTGCGCAGCTGCAGGAATAACTGGAAGACGAGACCGAGCCGCCCTTGCACGGCCATGTCGGGATCCTTAACGACCACACCGCTCGGGTCCCGCATCAGCCCGATTGGCAGCATAACCGCAAGTTCGCCGCGTTCGGCTTTGGCCAGCAGGCCGGCGGTCAGCCGGCTGCGGATCGTATGTAGCTCAAGCTCGGAGATCGAACCCTTCAGCCCGAGAAGCAACCGTCCGTTGGGAGTGCCCGGATCATAGACACCATCGCGGTCGGCGATCAGGCAGCCACGTAGACCACAGATATCCAGGAGCGGATACCAGTCGGTACAATTACGCGCCAAGCGGGTCACGTCGATCGACAGGATGAGTCCCACTTCACTCAGGCCAACACGGCCAACGAGTTCCTTGAAGCCGTTACGCTGTGCTATAGACGCGCCGCTCAACCCGAGATCGGCATCAATCACGTCGATGGCCGCCTCACGCCATCCGAGTTCGCGGGCGCGCTGGCGAAGCGCGTATTGAAGGCGCAGGCTCTCCTGATTGCTTACGACCTGATGGGGCGTCGACTGCCGGATGTAGACTACGGCTTTGCGCGCCAAGTGGCTTGGTGTGACCAGCTCGGACTTCATGAGGGATCTCCGCCAAAATTGCGGCGACGTCTTCGACGATCTGGCGTCGGAGCGCGGGCGTCAGCGTCGACCAAAGATCGGCTGGATCCATGCTCATGTGCGTCGGGACAATCCGCTGTCGATAAAAGCTCGAGTAGAGCCTCCATACTCAGCTTAATCTGATTTGCCTCTTGCTCATAATATTCGATTGCGGTTGCTTGAATCAGAAGACTGCTTCCTGCGCGATACTCAACTTCATACGAAGCGGGAATGCCTCGGCCTCGCTGACCGATCTTCCTAATCACTCGATATGAGCGCCCCCACAAAGGATGGTGGGGGTCCCGAACCTCGACCACCTCCGGAAATGATTCGTCAGACTCACTATCAGGAAGCGAGTGGGCGAACGGATTGTCGCGACGCCAGCTGCGGCGAACTGACTCAGACCCGACAACCTGTTTCGCGCGGGGCTTTGGGATGATAGCTTGCGGATGTGCCGCCGTCCCCCATTGATCCCGCCCGTCTTGCAGCGCTGCCCGCCGATTTGCGCGCGCTCTTCCGCGCGCAGGAAGCGATGATTGAAGCCGAGCGTCGTCGCGCAGACGATGAATGCTCGGCGCGCCTTCATGTCGAGAGTGAACTGGCTGCGTCCAAAGAGAGCGTCGAACGCCTCGAACTGCTCGTGAAGGAGTACGAGCGCGCACGTTTCCCCCGTGGGTCGGTCAAAATCCCCCGGGTATGGTCACTTGAAACTCCCCCACCTGATGATCGCCGTCAGCGCCGCTGAACAGCAGTAGCCGGTCAGGCAGGACGTTTATGTTCGACCCCTTTAGCCAGCAAGGGGCCGGGGAGTTGAACGTCTTGAAGCGACATCTGCAAAGCACCGTACTTACATTACTTGATCGCAACACCAGCCAGCGCGAGATTCACCGGCTGACGGGTGTCGATCGCAAGACGATCCGGCGTTATCAGGCGCTGCGGGCCGGTGCGGAGGCAAATTCCCCCGGGGAAGTGACCACCGGCTCGGTGAGCGCGGACGGCCAAATTCCTCCACCCCGACCACCGGCTTTTGGGACATCGGAAGCGACGGTCACCAGCAGCCTGGCCCGTTCGGCTTGCGAAGCGCATCGGACGTGGATCGAAGAACAGGTCCGGCTGAAGCGGAACGCGCAGGCGATTTACCAGGACCTGGTTGATCAATTTGGCTTTCCGTCCAGCTACCAGAGTGTCAAGCGGTTTGTGCGCCGGTTGCGGCACGCTGATCCTGAGCAGTTTGATCGTCTTGAGTTCCTCCCCGGCGAGGAAGCTCAGGTCGACTATGGCGAGGGCGCGCCGACGGTTGATCCGAAGAGCGGGCGGTACCGTCGTCCCCGCCTGTTCGTGATGACGCTACGCTACTCGCGGCGCAGCTTCCGGCGGGTAGTCTGGAAGTCCAGCCAACAAGTCTGGGCGCAGCTCCACGAAGAGGCGTTCCGGTATTTTGGCGGGGTCCCCAGCTATGTCGTGCTCGACAACCTGAAGGAAGGCGTCCTCAAGCCGGATTTGTACGAGCCCCAGCTCAACCCGATTTACAGCGCGATGCTGGCTCATTACGCCGTGGTCGCCGATCCCGCGCGCGTGGCCGATCCAAATCGGAAAGGATGCGTCGAGAATGCGATTCAACATACCCAGGGCACTGCGCTGGCCGGACGGCGCTTCGAGACGCTGGAGGCGCAAAACGAGTTCTTGAGGCACTGGGAGGAGAACTGGGCTTCCAAACGCATCCACGGCAGCACGCGCCGTCAGGTCGAGGCGATGTTCCAGGAAGAGAAGCCGCACCTGCGGCCGCTGCCTGTCGCTCCCTTCCGCATCTTCACCGAAGTCGTCCGGACTGTCTGCGACGACACCACCGTACGCGTCGACAACAGCTATTACGCCGCGCGGCCCGCGCCGATCGGCAGCCAGGTCGTCGTGCGCATCTACACCACCACGATCGAGATCCGTGATCGCCACACCCGTGCGCTGCTGCGTGTTCATTCCCGGATGGCGCACCCCGGTTCTGTCGTCCTGCCGACCAGCGAACGGCCGTTCAACCCGTCGCGGCAAACCGCCGTGCTGCTGGCGAGCGCCGAGCGCATCGGACCGCAGACCAGGGCCTTGTGCCAGCAGGTGTTCGACACCGAAGGGCGCCCCGGACAGCGCGCGATGTGGGGCATTGTCGGGCTGGGCCGGAAGTATCCGGCGCGGCTGGTCGAGCAGGCCTGCGCGCACGCCATCGACAACCGCATCTACCGCTACAAGCACGTGCGTGCGACCGTCGAGCGGTTGTTCGAACAGGCGATCGAGCAGGTTGGAGTGACGCCACAGCCGGCATCGCCGCTCACCCAGGATCATCCGCTGATCCGTACCCCCGCGGAATACGGCGACCTCTTCAGCCGCGCTGTGCGGCGCGACGCCGACGACAATGGTCGGCAGGCCGAGGCTCACGACGATCACGCCACGGCAATCCGCGCTCGTGTCGCCTGCGCAACCCCGGCCAACTCCGGCGCCACGAGCGCTCCCGCTGCACCTTCTCACCTTAAACTGGAGACCTAGCCACATGATGACCATGCCGGAAATTGAGCGTTGCCTACGACAGCTGCGCCTGTCGGGTGTCCGCGACACGCTGCAGACGCGCGTGCTCCAGGCGCAGGGCGCCAACCAGCCCTTCCTCGAGACCTTCTCCCTTATCCTGCAGGATGAACTGGACCGTCGTCAGTCCCGTCTTATCGAGCGGCGATACCAGCAATCCGGGCTCGACGAAAAGCTGACGCTCGCCGAGTTCGACTGGTCCTTCAATCCCAAACTGCCACGTCAGACCTGCTTCCAGCTCCACACCCTGGCGTTCATTGCCGCTGGCGAGAACGCTCTGCTTGTTGGCAAACCTGGCACCGGGAAGTCGCACATCGCCAAGGCGATTGCCTATCAGGCGATCCTGCAAAGCCACAAGGTCCAGTATCTTGAGACCGACGACTTCTTTCACCGCTACGCCCTGAACTCTCCGGCACAACGCGAGGTCCGGCTGCGAACCATCATCGACTGCGATCTCCTCGTGCTGGACGATCTATTCCTCGCACGCGCCATCCCCGACGACGCCGGCACTTTGCTGCAGACCCTGATCCATCAGCGTTACAAACTGCGCCGCAGCGTCATCGTCACCTCCAATCGCGTCGTGCAGGATTGGGGGGCATACCTTGGGGACAACACTATGAGCACGACGATCCTCGATCGCCTTATGCATCATTGCCATCTGCTTGAGTTCGACGGACGCAGCTATCGGCTCAAAGAAGCCGCTGAAGCTCTTGCCCGGGAAACAAACTCAAACTAACAGTCCCTTGTCCTGCCTCGCGGGTGGAGGAATTTGACTGACCACACCCGGAGGAATTTGAAGTGACCCGCGGGGCTGCGCGGCTCCACCGTGATCGGTGCCTACGGCATCTCGAAAGCCGCCGACTTTGCGCTGTGCCGCTCGCTCGCCGGCGAATGGGGCCCGAGAGGCGTCCGCGTCAACTGCATCGCGCCCGGCCTCGTCAAGACCGACTTCGCCCGCGCGCTGTGGGAAGACGAAGCCCTGCTGAAGCGCCGCACCGCCACCACGCCGCTGCGCCGCATCGGCGAGCCCGACGAGATCGCAGGTGCCGTGGCCTACCTCGCCTCCGACGCGTCGAGCTTCATGACCGGCCAGACCATCGTCATCGACGGCGGCGTCACCACCGCGGCGGTGTAGCCGTCACTTGTCCCGGCGTAGGCCGTCGCGTTCGCCGAGCGCGCTTTCGATGGCGCGCACGACGATCAGAGCCGATCGCTCGTCGAGATGTACACCATCGGCCCAGCGCAATTGGCCCCGCGGCGGATTGATCGGTAGCCACAGCGACTGATCCGGAAAAGCTGCGTGGACAATCGCCTTGCTCATGGCGACGAGGCGGGAGTCCTCGATCTCGGCCTCGAACGGAATCTCGATAGGAAGGCACGGGATCCACGCCGCTGGACGTCGTCGATCAGCTCTCTGGTGCGCGCGACATTGACGCGCACCGGCCCTGTCGCCTCACCTTCATTCATCTGTCGCAGCGCCAGGTCGAGATAGGCCTTGTTGTCGAACGTGCTCGGCGGTTCCTTGAGCAGGCGATCCTGCTCGGCGCGAGCCTGTGCGGGATTGGGCGGCGCGTGATTCCACCTCTCATAGGCCGCAAACGCTGTGCGCACGGGGCGTAGGAACGGCGCTTCCGCGCGCGCGCTACCGGAGAATTGTCCGATCAGCTCGCTGTCGGGCTCGCGCGATAGGACGTTCGTCTCGATCAGGATGATCTTCGGCAAGCTCGGCTGTTTCGCGAGGATCTCGAGGACGGTGACCGGCGAGCCTCCGGCCAGCGCGAGATTGCGGAAGCGGGGAAGCGAGAAATATTCCTCCTTGAGACGCCAGGCGACCGAGCTGCCGACCAGCACGACGTCTGGGACCGGCTCTCTCAGATAGCGATTGAGGGTGATGCGGCTGCCGTCGCAGGTCGTGACGGACGGCTGCTCGAGCGCGGAGCCGAACCGCGCCGTGGCAAGACCGCAGACCAGCAGCAGCGCGACGGCTGCAGCCGCACATCTGATCAACCATGGAAGTCCGGACATCTGTGCCATCATCAGAACTGGAAATAGATGAAGGCGGCGTCTGGCCCCGCCTCGAGATAGGCCAATGCCGCAAGCGCACCATAGAGATACGGCTCCCATCGCCGCAACCTGCCACTGGCGAGCGCACCGAGGCCGAGATGCTGGATGAGAACGGGAAGGGCGTAGAGCAGGGCCATGCTACGAAACAGTTTTGTCGGATTGGGATTGTCCGTCGGCGTGAACATGCCTGCGAGGTAGCCGAGCGCGTGATCGAAGCTCGGCAGCTTGAAGAAGATCCAAAGCATCGTCACGCAGAAGAAGACGACGCCCACGCGGGCGACGCGCACGACAGGGCCGGCTTCGCCCAGCACCTTCAGAAACGGCCGCTCGACGACGAGCAGGAGGCCGTGCAGCATGCCCCACAATGCGTAGCTCAGGCTCGCGCCGTGCCAGAGGCCGCCAAGCGTCATCACGATCATCAGATTGAGGCCGGTTCTAGCCGGTCCCTTCCTGTTGCCGCCGAGCGGGATGTAGAGATAGGTCCTGAGCCAAACGGACAACGAGATGTGCCAGCGCGTCCAGAACTCGGAGAACGAAGCCGAGATGTAGGGCAAGTCGAAGTTGACCGGCAGGCGGTAGCCGAACAGCAGCCCGAGGCCGAGCGCGATTGCCGAATAGCCGAAGAAGTCGGCATAGATCTGGTAGCCGTACAGGAACACGAGCAGCCAGCGGTCCTGCGTGGCCACCGTCTCATAGAGCGGATAGTCCATGTAGGACGTCATCTCGTTGAGATTGTTGGCGACGTAGAGCTTGAAGAAGAAGCCGGTCAGGATCCATTTGGCGGCTTCCGCGAAATCGACATTGGAGAGCTGTTTGGGGACGATCTGCGGCATAAACTGGCCCGCGCGCGTGATCGGTCCCGACACCAACTGCGGAAAGAAGATGATGTAGAGGAAGACGTCCCGCAGCGGCGGCGGCCGTTTCTCGCGGGTGAGGTCGACCAGAAGGCTGATGTTGTGGAACACGAAGAAGGAGATGCCGATCGGCAGCGGCAGCCGCAACAGGAAATCCGCCGGCGCGAAGCCGATCGGGTAAGCCGTGGACGCATCGACGAGCAGAAATTTGTATTTGAAGAACGCCAGCAGCGCGAGATTGAAGACGATTCCAGCCGGCATCCAGATCGCGCGGTTGTCGAAGGCCAGCACCAGACAGAGATGGGTCCCGAGCACGGCGAGGAGCAGCAGCGGCAGCAGCGCTGGCTGACCCGAACCATAGAACACCAGGCTCGCAAGCACCAGCAGCTGGACCTGGAAGCGGCGTAAAGGCGGCAGATAATAGGCGCCGAACACGATCGCGACGAAGAGGCCAAACTGAAAGGAAGTGAATGTCATGTCGCCCGAATTACCCGGCCCGGCATGTATCATCTTCGCTCCCGCTGTCCTAGCCTCCCGGCTCGCCCGGGCGGTGCACCGTCAACCGCCTCGGCGGGCGTGGCGGCCTTGACCTTCCCGCCCTAATCCGCTCCTTTTGGCGCAGCACAATGAACGCCACCAAGAAAACGCCAAGGTAGCTACCATGTCTTTCGTCCTCGCCATCGACCAGGGCACCACCTCCTCGCGCGCGATCGTGTTCCGCAGCGACATCTCGATTGCTGCGCGTGCGCAAGCCGAGTTTCCGCAGCATTTTCCGGCCTCGGGCTGGGTCGAGCACGAGCCGGAGGACATCTGGACCTCGACCGTGATGGTCTGCCGCGATGCGATCGCGCAGGCCGCCATCAGCGCGAAGGACATCGCCGCGATCGGCATCACCAACCAGCGCGAGACCACCGTGGTATGGGACCGCGCCACCGGGCAGGCCGTGCACCGCGCCATCGTCTGGCAGGACCGGCGCACCGCCGACATCTGCGCGAAACTCAAGGCCGACGGCCGCGAGCCTGTCATCTCCGAGAAGACCGGCCTGATCATCGATCCCTATTTCTCCGGCACCAAGGTCGCCTGGATCCTCGACCACGTGCCCGGCGCACGTGCGCGCGCCGCGCGCGGCGAGCTGATGTTCGGCACCGTCGACTGCTACCTGCTCTGGCGCCTCACCGGCGGCAAGGTCCACGCCACCGACGCCACCAACGCCTCGCGCACGCTGCTGTTCAACATCCACACTGGCCAGTGGGACGACGAGCTCCTGGAGATCATCGGCGTGCCGCGTTCGATGCTCCCCGAGGTGAAGGATTCGTCCGCCCGCTTCGGCGAGAGCGTGCCCGACCTGTTCGGCGGCGCGATCGCGATCTCCGGCATCGCCGGCGACCAGCAGGCCGCGACCATCGGCCAGGCTTGCTTCCGCCCGGGCATGATGAAGTCCACCTACGGCACCGGCTGCTTCGCGCTGCTCAACACCGGCACCACGCCCGTGGTGTCGAAGAACAAGCTGCTCACCACGGTCGCCTATCAGCTCGATGGCAAGCGCACCTACGCGCTCGAAGGCTCGATCTTCGTCGCCGGCAGCGCGGTGCAGTGGCTGCGCGACGGCCTCGGCATCATCAAGCACGCCGCCGAGACCGGACCTCTTGCTGATCAGTCCGACTCCATGCAGAGCGTCTATCTGGTCCCCGCCTTCGTCGGCATGGGCGCGCCTTACTGGAATCCGCGCGTGCGCGGCGCGCTGTTCGGCCTCACCCGCAACACGGGACCTGCCGAGCTCGCGCATGCAGCACTGGAGAGTGTCTGCTACCAGACCTTCGACCTCTGGGCCGCGATGCGCGCCGACTGGCCGAGCTCGGAAACCGCCAGCGTCGTGCTGCGCGTTGACGGCGGCATGACCGCGTCGGACTGGACCATGCAGCGCCTCGCCGATCTCCTCGACGCGCCGGTCGATCGCCCCGTGATTCAGGAAACGACTGCGCTCGGCGCCGCCTATCTCGCCGGCCTCAATGCTGGCGTCTATCCCGAGCCGACCAAATTCGCCGACAACTGGCGCCTCGAGCACCGCTTCAAGCCGAACATGAGCGAGGCGACGCGCGAGCGGAAGCTCGCGGGCTGGGCGCGGGCGGTGAAGGGCGTGCTGGCGAGCGACGAGGGGGCGTGAGCGCGCCTAAAGCCGCGATGAAAGTGCGGCGAAGGAACGCGGCCCCAAACACTATCGTCGTCCCGGCGAAGGCCGGGACCATACCCGCAGGGAGAAGTTTTGCGAAAGCTCGGAGTGGGCGTCTTCGCGCCACGAACAGTCGTGGTTATGGGGCCCGGATCTGCGCTTACGCTTGTCCGGGACGACAATGGAGTGTGTAGCGCCGCTCTGGAGCCTCTCGCGATGAATCGGAACAAGCACGAATGATCCTCCCCGGCGGCTATTCCGACATCCCCGCCGGCAAGATCGCCGCCGTCGTCACGCATCTTGAGATGATCGCACCTCCTGCGCGCCGTGACGATCCTCCCGGCGCCTGGACCCTGCGCAAGGCCGACGCGCCCGCGCTTCATTGGTATCGCGACCTCTTCCGCCGCGTCGGCGAGGAGTGGCTGTGGTTCTCGCGGCCGCGCATGAATGATGCCGAGCTCGCCGCAATCATCCACGCGCCTGATGTCGAGGTCTACGCCCTGGTCGCGGACGGCCGCGACGAGGGCCTGCTGGAGCTGGATTTCCGCGAGGCCGGCCAGTGCGAGCTGGTCTATTTCGGCGTCACCGCCGGCCTGATCGGGACGGGCGCCGCCCGCTTCCTGATGAACCGCGCACTGGAGCTGGCCTGGTCGCGCGAGCTGCACCGCGTCTGGGTGCACACCTGCACCTTCGACCATCCCTCCGCCGTCGAATTCTATCAGCGCTCCGGCTACCGCCCCTTCCGCCGCCAGATCGAGATCGCCGATGATCCACGTCTCGATGGCACGGCGCCGCGCGATGCGGCGAAGCACGTGCCGATTATCGAATAGTGCGCGGCTGCCGCTCCACCGTCATTGCGAGGAGCCCTTGCGACGAGGCAATCCAGGCTGTTTCCGCGGAAAGATCCTGGATTGCTTCGCTGCGCTCGCAATGACGGAGCGTGGGCGCCGCCCTGGCTCTTCGAATCGGCACATCAACGCGTGATGGCGCCGTAGCCCCGACGGAGCCAAGCGTAATCCCAGACGATGTCCCCGCATTCCGCTCCATGCGCGCTGCGCCTCGCTCCTCGCCGTCATTCCGGGGCGCGCCACTTGGCGCGAGCCCGGAATCCATTTTGTCCGCATGAGACGGTGCACGATGGATTCCGGGTTCGCGCTCCGCGCGCCCCGGAATGACGGCAAGCCGCGAATTCGTAGCCCGATGGAACGCAGCGAAATCCGGGGCGGTTTCCCCGCATTCCGCTCCGCTCCATGCGGGCTACGGCTCGTCAAAACAACTCCTGCTTCCCCCTTGCCAGCGAGAACCCGTGCTGCATGGCGTTGAAGCAGGTCAGCCCCGCCTGCTCCGAGCGGCAGGTGAACCCCGCCCGCCGCCACACTTCGCCATAGGCGAGCACCGGCAGCGATGGGTCCATCACCGTGTCGCCGGCGCAGATGCGCTCCGCGTTGCCCTTCGCGCTCATCTCGAAGGCGTGGCCGTAATCGAGATCGCAGTCAGCGGGCCGGCGCGGGCGCGTCTCCATGTTCAGGATGTCGCAGCGGAGCACGCCTTGTCCGTTGTCGATGAAGAACTGGCAGACGATGTTTTTCGACGGCGCCAGAAAGCCGATCGGGCGGTCCTCGGCGCTTGCGGCGCCGGCTCCGATCAACAGAAGCAGGGTCGATGCCAGGACGACGGCGCGGAGCCCGATCATGCAATCCCGCTTGAGACTAGCCGTCGAACTTCACCGCCGTGGTGTTGGCGCCGCAGAGCAGCACTGCGACGCGTTCGCCGGGTGAGGGACGATAGCGGCCGGACAGTAGCGCGGCAAATGCGGCTGCGCCGCCGGGCTCGGCCACGAGACGCAGGCTCGACCACAGCGCTGCCTGCGCCTGCCGGATTGCCTCGTCGCTGACCAGAACGACCCGCTCGACATGGGCCTGCGCGATGGGGAACATCAATTCACCGACGCGCCGCGGCGCGAGGCTGTCGGCGGCGAGGCCGCCGGCCGGCGCATCGACCGGTGCTCCCGCCGCGATAGCGGCGTGCAGGGTCGGTGACTGCTCCGGCTCGATCGCAACAACACGCGTCCTGCCAGCGTACCACGCCGCGATGCCGCCGATCAGGCCGCCGCCGCCGACCGCCACCAGCAGCGTATCGATGCCGGGCGCGTCCTGCTCCAGCTCCAGGGCGACGCTGCCCTGGCCGAGCAGGGTTTCGGCCTGGTCGTAGGCGTGAACGGCCATCGCACCGGTCCGTGCGACATGCGCTTCGCTCGCGGCGAGCGCATCGGCGTAGCGGCTGCCCGCGATCACGAGTTTCGCACCATTCCCCTTGATCCGCTCGGCCTTGGCTGGCGAGGTGATGTCGGGCACGAAGATCGTGGCGGGGATGCCGAGCCGCTGCGCCGCGTAGGCGACCGCCGCCCCGTGATTGCCGCCGGATGCGGCGACCACGCCCGCCTCCGGCACCGGCCGCAGCAGCAGGTTGGCAAAAGCGCCCCGCGCCTTGAAGGATCCGGAATGCTGCAGCATCTCGAGCTTGAACGTGATGGGCGCCGCCGGCAGGCCGAAATCGGCAAGATCGGCCATAACGAGTGGCGTGCGCCTTATGTGCGGACGAATGACGACCTCGGTCGCCGCAATCCGCTCCCGCGTGATGTCCATTGTCGCTGTCATGATGCCGTTCCTTATAGCGCATCGGAGAGTTGACATCAATTAGGTAATTAGCAAAATGACTAAATGAAAGTCACTGTCGCCCTGCGCGCGCTGGCCAACGAGCGCCGCCTGCAGATCCTGGACTGGTTGCGGGATCCGCGGAAGCATTTTCGCGAGCAGGCCGATGGCGATCTGGTCGATGACGGCGTCTGCGGATTGCTGATCGCAGAGAAGCTCGGTGTCAGCGCGCCGACCCTGAGCGAGCACATGCGGGTCCTGACCGCCGCAAAGCTGGTGCGCGCCAAGCGGATCAAGCAGTGGACGATGTACAGGCGCAACGAAACCGCGATCGCCGCCATCAAGCGCTCGATCCAGGACGGCCTTTGATCGCGCAGATGTTGCTGCAGGCGACGTTGCACCCGACGCAATGCTCCATTTCCATCTTCTTTCTTGCGCCGCGCCGATCTTGTCGTGGAAACTGACCGGCCCTGCCGTGTTCCAACGAGTGAGCGCGAACCATGTTCCTGATCGGCCAATACGACTCCCCCTTCGTCCGCCGCGTCGCGATTGCGCTGCGGCTTTACGGGCTCTCCTTTGAGCACAGGCCGTGGTCCACCTTCGGCGATGCCGACAAGATCGCGCCCTAT
Organism: Bradyrhizobium sp. YCK136; assembly: GCF_044570075.1. Classification (NCBI taxonomy): domain Bacteria; kingdom Pseudomonadati; phylum Pseudomonadota; class Alphaproteobacteria; order Hyphomicrobiales; family Nitrobacteraceae; genus Bradyrhizobium; species Bradyrhizobium sp. YCK136. The sequence goes on along the minus strand of NZ_CP172424.1, from coordinate 8,801,875 downwards.
AATCCGCTGCGCCGCGTCCCGACGCTGGTGCTTGACGACGGCGAGGCGCTGATCGAGAGCGCGATCATCCTCGAATATCTCGATGAGCTGGTCGGCGAGGGCAAGGCGATGCTGCCGCGCAGCGGCGCCGAGCGACGACAGCACCTGCGCATCTGCGCGCTCGCTTCCGGTCTCGGCGACAAGGCGGTGAGCCTGCTCTATGAGCGCGTGCTGCGGAAGGAGCAGCTTGCGCTGTGGGTCGAGCGCTGCCAGGCGCAGATCGGCGACGTGCTCGGCGTGCTGGACGCCGAGCGCGCCAAGGTGACGACGCCATACTGGCTGGGCGACCGCATTGGCCACGCCGATATCGCGGTGGCCTGCGTCGTGCGCTTTACCCGCGAGGCGCATCCGCAATTGTTCGACGCGGCGCGCTATCCGGCGCTCGCGGCGCATGCCGAGCGCTGCGAGGCGCTGACGCCATTCCAGGAGATCGTGCAGCCGTTGGCACCGCCGAAGGGGTGAGCCGCATCAAGCGCCTCTATGCGAACCCGACCTTGATCAGGATTGTCAGGAAAAGACCTCCGACGACCGCGCAGACCGCGGCACCGATCAGCGGCCCCAGCGCGCCCTCCCGGCTCGCAGGCTCCAGCACCGCATGTCCCGGTCGTTCCGGATCGTAATAAACTTTGACGTTCTGCCCGGGACGATATTTCGCTGCGGCCTTTTCGGCGACCTCGCGCAGCCCGGAGATCATGGTGCCGCCCCAATCGACCTCGGTGCCGATGAAGTCGCGCTTGTCGACCCTGTAGGCGTAGCGCAGGTCGACCTGATAGCGGTGCTGGAGCTTGCTGGACCGGGACTTGTCGTCGTCGTCGCTCTTCTCCTCGATGATTTCCTCGATCACGTCGCAACGGGTGACCCTGCCAGCCGCGGTCGGCCAGCGCAGGCTGGCGCTCGCCAGCCGGCGCGTCCGGACATACTCTGCGACGCAGAACACGCCGCCTACGAGCACGATGATCGGCAACGCGAACGCGAACAGCGGAACGCCGTTGTTTGTGTAGAGCACGTGACCCGCGAGCGAATGCGCGGTGAGGGTGGTGGCAATGAAGCCGAACACGATTGTGAACGCCACCAGTGCCGCGACGTTCTGCGCGGCAGCAGGTTCGAGCAACGCCTCGGTCGGTTGCTTCGGATCGACATGGACGTCGACATGCGCGCCGACCGGATATCGTCCGATTAGTTTTGCGGCCAGTACCCTCGTCGTGATGGCGGGGCCGCCGACAAAGACCTTGTCGCTTTCCAGTTCCTGGCCGCCGGCCTGATAGCGATAGCGGATGACAGGCTTGGCGTCGTTCCGATCGTCCGAGGCGTGCGTCGCCGGCTGATCGACACTTGAGACCGTGATGATGCCCTCCACCTTGTCCCAGCTCCGCGCGGCCTGCATCCGGCCCCGCATGCGGACCAGATTGAACAGCATCAATCCAAACAGCAGCACCGAGATGCCGGCCGCAATCTGCGTCCACATCAATTGTTGGGCGTCCAGCATCCGATTCCCTGCTCTGCGGCGGCGATCGCCATTGGTCGCGGCGAGCGCGCGTCGCGTTCACGGCACTGCCGCCTTTTCGGGAGATCATGCAACCGCTGGTGCCGCCGAAGGCAGTGCTATCGCATGTGACTTCCTGGCGGAGGCCTGAGCGCACACCTCGTCCTTCGAGACGACCGCTTCCAGCGGTCTCCTCAGGATGAGGCTGAGCGGCATCTTTGCCGGTCGAAATTGCTGCCGCGCACTCCGTCCTCATCCTGAGGGCCCGCCAAAGGCGGGCGTCTCGAAGGATGGGCCGCAGCGCAACGGCCTTAAATGCGATTGCCCTGCCGCCGAGGGGATGAAGCGCGGAACGCAGGCCTTATTTCCGCGAACAGGGCTTGATCTCGCCAGCCGCGGTGTTCAGGACGATCGGATTGGGCGACAGTCTTATGCCGAAGAACAATTGAGAGCCGGACACCTTGTCGTCCGCGCCCTGATGGACGTCCAGGTCGAGTTTCGCTGCGATCTCGGATGTCAGCTTGGCCTTCTCCTCCATCGAGATCTTGTTGTGATATTTGATCTCGTAGACGACATCGGCCTCCAGAACGGACCGCGTCTGGCACACGACGCCGCCACTCGACACGTTCTGGGCCACCGCGTCCTCGCATTCCGCCTTCAGCAATGCGTTCCGGGCCGAGATCAGCGACTCGTCGGAAATCAGCAGGATGTTGGCGTTCTCGAGCTTGAGGTTGACCGCTTCGACCTGCTGCATCCCGGCGACAGCCGACAGCTTCTCCCTCACCTCGGCCGAGACGTCGAGTTTCTTCTCGAGCGTTTGCTTCAAGTCCCGGTCGACGGTCCGTGATTTCTGGATCTTGCTGGCCAGGAGCGCAGGGTCGACATCGCAGGTCGGATGCAGTTCCAGCCGGCCGTTGCTCAGATACTCGATCGTGTTGATCGTGCCGGGACCGCCGAACGTGCTCGGCGGCACCACCTCGAAATATCCGGTCTCGGAGAGGATGGCCGTGATCGTCTGCTTCTTGCGCGGGATTCCGACGAAGACTGCGACCATCACCAGGCCGATCGCGACAAATACCCCGCTACCAAGCCAAAGCCATTTGCGGCTGGCTATTTTCCCGGGCAGCACAACTGACTTCGTTCGCCGCATGGCACGTAGCCTTTCGGACAGTCCGCCGCGGCAATCGTGGGCAGGACGACAAGGGCGATCGCGGCGACGAACAGTGCAATGAACTGCTTCATATGTTCGATCCCAAGCAAACCGTCGGTTTGAAGGTAGTAGGCCGATAGATTAGCGAATCAAGGTTGAGCGGACAAGTGAACGAGTTCACAAGCGGCGGGTTCCCGCGAGCAAAGTTGTGTCTGCTGTTTGAAGATGTAAGTGGAACGTCGTGACGTCGAAACTTGCTCCGTCATTGCGAGCGCAGCGAACCAATCCAGACTGTTGCGGTGGAAAGATTCTGGATTGCTTCGCTGCGCTCGCAATGATGAGATTGGGACATCGCATCCGCCGGAGTGCGAAACCGGCACGGTGGGCGATGATCGCATATTACTGGTGTTCTGCCCGACGTCGCAAGTCGCTTCGGTAAGACCGAAATTCCTCAGGTCTTTCAACCCCATCCCTACTGTGCATGGGGTTGTTTTCGCATTTTTGATTTAGAGGCGGGTCTATCCCGCCCCCGCGCGCTTCTGCTGCCAGACGAGGTGCACCGCGCAAGTGCAGCCCGGCGGATGCGAGGCGAGGTCCTTTGACGTCTCGTCGTTCGCCGGCGTCGCCGCGAAGGCCTTGTCGGTCCCCTCTCGCGCAGGGATGTAGTTCAGCACCGGCGCGAGCCAACGCTCGGCCTCCGTGACCGTCATGCCCTTGCGCGCGGCGTAGTCTTCGACCTGATCGCGCTCGATCTTGCCGACGCCGAAATAATAGCTCGCGGGGTTCGCGAAATAGAGCCCGGACACAGAGGAGCCCGGCCACATCGCAAAGCTCTCGGTCAGCTTCACGCCGGCCGTGGCCTCGGCATCGAGCAGCTCGAACAGCGTCGCCTTCTCGGTGTGATCGGGCTGCGCGGGATAGCCCGGCGCGGGACGGATGCCCTGGTATTTTTCCAGGATCAGATCGTCGCAGGAGAGCGCCTCGTCCGGCGCATAGGCCCAGAACTCGCGGCGCACGCGCGCGTGCATGCGTTCGGCAAAGGCCTCGGCGAGGCGATCGGCCAGCGCCTTGCACAGGATCGAGGAGTAGTCGTCGTTCGCCATCTTGAAGCGGTCGGCGACCGCATCCTCGCCGATCCCGGCGGTGACGACGAAGCCGCCGACATAATCGGGCACGCCCGTGTCGACCGGCGCGATGAAGTCGGCGAGCGCCGCGTTGAAACGGCCCTCGCGCTTTTCGAGCTGCTGGCGCAGCGTGTGCAGCGTCGCGATCTGCTTGGTCCGGCCCTCGTCGGCGTACAGCACGATGTCGTCGCCGACCGCGTTCGCCGGCCAGAAGCCGACGGTGGCGCGCGCCCGGAACCATTTCTCCTTGACGATCAGGTCGAGCATCTTGCGCGCGTCGTCATAGAGCGAGCGCGCGACCTCGCCGACCTTGGCGTCGTCGAGGATCGCGGGGAAGCGGCCGGCGAGCTCCCAGGTCTGGAAGAACGGCGTCCAGTCGATATAGGGCACGAGCTCGGCGAGGTTGTACGCGTCAAAGCTCTTGGTGCCGAGGAACGTCGGCTTTACCGGCTTGTTCGCGGCAAAATCGACCGGCACGCGGTTCTTGCGGGCGTCTGCCAGCTTCAGCCGCTTCTTGTCGGCCTGCGCGCGCAGATGCGCGTCCGAGATCTTGGCGTATTCGGCGCGGATCTCGGCGGCATAGGCCACGCGCTTCTCCGGCGAGAGCAGCGCGGAGGCGACGCCGACGGCGCGGCTGGCGTCGTTGACGTGCACGACGGGACCGGCGCGGTAGCTCGGGTCGATCTTGACCGCGGTATGCACGCGGCTCGTGGTGGCGCCGCCGATCAGCAACGGCAGCTTCAAGCCCTCACGCTGCAATTCGCCGGCGAAGAACGCCATCTCGTCGAGCGAGGGCGTGATCAGGCCGGACAGGCCGACGATGTCGGCCTTCTCCGCCTTCACGGTCTCGACGATCTTGGCGGCGGGCACCATCACGCCGAGGTCGATGACCTCGAAATTGTTGCACTGGAGCACGATGCCGACGATGTTCTTGCCGATGTCGTGGACGTCGCCCTTGACGGTTGCGAGCACGATCTTGCCGGCGGACGAGGAGCCTTCGGTGCCGATGCCGTTGGCGAGGTTGCGCGCCTTCTCTTCCTCCATGAACGGCATCAGCCAGGCGACCGCCTGCTTCATGACGCGCGCGGATTTCACCACCTGCGGCAGGAACATCTTGCCGTCGCCGAAGAGGTCGCCGACGACGTTCATGCCGGCCATCAGCGGGCCTTCGATCACGTCGAGCGGACGCGACGACGCCTTGCGCGCTTCCTCGGTATCCACTTCGATGAACTCGGTGATGCCGTGCACCAGCGAATGCGACAGCCGCTTCGCCACCGGCCATTCGCGCCAGGCGAGGTCGGCTTCCTTGGTTTGGGCCTTGTTGCCGCGGAATTTTTCCGCAAGCGCCAGCAATCGCTCGGATGCGCCGGGGTCGCGATTGAGGATGACGTCCTCGCACACCTGGCGCAGCTCGGGATCGATGTCGTCATAGACGATCATCTGCCCGGCATTGACGATGCCCATGTCCATGCCGGCCTTGATGGCGTGATACAGGAACACCGAGTGCATGGCCTCGCGCACCGGCTCGTTGCCGCGGAACGAGAACGACAGGTTGGAGACGCCGCCGGAAATATGCGCGCCCGGCAGGTTCTGGCGGATCCAGCGCGTCGCCTCGATGAAGTCGACGCCGTAATTGTTGTGCTCCTCGATGCCGGTCGCGATCGCGAAGATGTTCGGATCGAAGATGATATCCTCGGGCGGGAAGCCGACGCGGTTCACCAGGATGTCGTAGGCGCGCCTGCAGATCTCGGTCTTGCGCGCGAACGTATCGGCCTGGCCGACCTCGTCGAAGGCCATGACCACGACAGCCGCGCCATGACGGCGGGCGATCTTGGCCTCGTGGATGAACTTCTCCTCGCCTTCCTTCATCGAGATCGAGTTGACGACCGGCTTGCCCTGCACGCATTTCAGGCCGGCCTCGATCACCGAGAATTTCGAGCTGTCGACCATCGCGGGGACGCGGGCGATGTCGGGCTCGGCGGCGACGAGGTTGAGGAACGTCACCATCGCCGCTTCGGAGTCGAGCAGGCCCTCGTCCATGTTGACGTCGATGATCTGCGCGCCGTTCTCGACCTGGTCGCGCGCGACTTGCAGCGCGGCGGTGTAGTCGCCGGCGGTGATGAGCTTGCGGAAGCGCGCCGAGCCCGTGACGTTGGTGCGCTCGCCGACGTTCACGAAGGGAATGGCGTCGGTTAGAATGAACGGCTCGAGGCCGGAGAGCCTCAAGCGCGGCTCGATCTCCGGCACGATGCGCGGCTTGTGCGGGGCCACGGCCGCGGCAATCGCCGCGATGTGGTCCGGCGTGGTGCCGCAGCAGCCGCCGACGATGTTGACGAGGCCATCACGCGCGAACTCGCCGACCAGGCGCGCCATGTATTCCGGCGTCTCGTCATACTGGCCGAACTCGTTGGGCAGGCCGGCATTGGGGTAAGCGCAGACAAGCGTGTCGGCGACGCGCCCGATGTCGGCGATATGGGCGCGCAGATCTTCGGCGCCGAGCGCGCAGTTGAAGCCGATGGTCACAGGCTTTGCGTGCCGCACCGAATTCCAGAACGCCTCCGGCATCTGGCCTGAGAGCAGGCGGCCGGATTTGTCGGTGATGGTGCCCGACACCATCACGGGCATGTCGATGCCGCGCGCTTCGGTGATCTCGGCGATGGCGTAGAGCGCCGCCTTGGCGTTCAGCGTGTCGAAGATGGTCTCGACCAGCAGCAGGTCGACGCCGCCGTCGAGCATGCCGCGGATCTGCTCGCCATAGGACTTGCGCAGATCGTCGAAGGTGACGGCGCGGTAGCCGGGGTTGGAGACGTCGGGCGAGATCGAGGCGGTGCGGTTGGTGGGGCCGATGGCGCCGGCGACGAAGCGCGGCTTGCCGTCCTCGGCTTCGACGCGCCTTGCGGCATTGCCGGCGAGGCGGGCGCCTTCGCGCGCCATCTCGTAGACTATGTCGGTGAGGTCGTAATCGGCCTGTGCGATCGATGTGGTGGAGAAGGTGTTGGTCGCGACGATGTCGGCGCCGGCGCGAAGGTACGCGGCGTGGATGTCCTCGATCGCCTGCGGCTGGGTCAGGATCAACAGGTCGTTGTTGCCGCGCAGGTCGCGATGGAAGTTCTTGAAGCGCTCGCCGCGGAAGGCGGCCTCGTCGAGCTGGAGGTTCTGGATCATCGTGCCCATGGCGCCGTCGAGCACCAGGATGCGCTCGTGCGCGGCGTTGAGCAGGGCAGTTCGCTTGGGAGAGGTGGGTACGGTCATGTTGTCTTACGCCGCCTTCTGCGCGCTCTTGGCGCGAATGCCGAGCAAATGGCTGATCGCGAACACGAGATCGGCGCGGTTCATGGTGTAGAAATGGAAGGTGTCGACGCCGTGCTTCGCCAGCTTCTGCACCTGGCCGGCGGCGACGGTGGCCGCCACGAGCTTGCGGGTCTCGGCGTCGTCGTCCAGGCCCTCGAATTTCTCCGCGAGCCAGTCCGGCACGGATGTCCCGGCCCGCGTGACGAAGGCTCTCGCCTGCTTGAAATTGTGCATGGGCATGATGCCCGGCACGATCGGAATGTTGATCCCGCGCGCGCGGACGCGGTCGAGATAGCGGAAGTAGAGGTCGTTATCGAAGAACACCTGCGTGATCGCGCGGGTCGCGCCGGCATCGACCTTGGCCTTCAGCGTGTCGATGTCGGCGTCGAAATCGCGCGCTTCAGGATGCTTCTCGGGGTAGGCGGACACAGAAACTTCGATATCGCCGTGGCGTTTCTTGATGCCCGCGACGAGATCGGCGGAGCTCTGGTAGCCGTCGGGATGGCTGGAATAGGGCGTGCCGATGCCGCCGGGCGGATCGCCGCGCAAGCCGACGATGTGGCGGACGCCGACCTCGTGGTAGCGGTCGACGATCTCGTCGATCTCGCCGCGCGAGGCGCCGACGCAGGTCAGGTGCGCGGCCGGCAGCAGCGCGGTCTCCTTGAGGATGCGGGCGATGGTCGAATGGGTGCGCTCGCGGGTCGAGCCGCCGGCGCCGTAGGTCACCGAGACGAATTTCGGGTCGAGCGGGGCGAGCCGGTTGATGGTCTCCCAGAGATTGCGCTCCATCTCCTCGGTCTTGGGCGGAAAGAACTCGAAGGAGATCGCAGGCCGCTTCAGGTGCCCGTCGGCTGTCGCAGGCTTCGTCAGATCAGTCATGGCACCACTCACTCCGGGTCTTCGCGGCCTGCGGTCAGGTCTAGATCAGGAGCCGCTAAGATAAGCCAACGCGGCCGCACTCGACAGCCCATCGGGGATGGGAAATGGCCCACTTAACCCGAGGAGGGTTGAATTTTTGTGCCTTCGGAATGAATTGTGGGAAGTGCGTCAATTCAATAAACTATGTAAAATCAATAATATATCTTGAATTGCGGTAGTCAGATGGTTGATCGTCGCGATGGGCAGGATGGAATTCGCCGTCACGCCAATGTCGTCTGTCCCAACGCTTCGTTTGGCGGGGCGTATCGGCTCGCGGTCCGCACACGCCAGACCTGCGCTGTCTGCCCATTGCCGCCGCGCAGCCCTCCACTACGTTAGCGCGCCATGATCCCGCTCTCAGTCCTTGACCTCTCCGTCGTCACCACAGGCACAAAACCCGCCGCGTCGCTGCGCAACAGCATCGATCTGGCGAAGCATGTCGATGGGCTCGGCTATGTCCGCTACTGGCTCGCCGAGCATCACAACCTCGCCTCCGTCGCGAGCCCGGCGCCCGACGTGATGATCGGGCAGATCGCGGCGGTGACGAAGCAGATCCGCGTCGGCTCCGGCGGGGTAATGCTGCCCAACCACGCGCCGCTGGTGGTGGCCGAGCGCTTCAAGATGCTGGAGGCGCTGTTTCCCGGCCGCATCGACCTGGGCCTCGGCCGCGCGCCCGGTACCGATGGTGCCACGGCCTACGCGCTGCGCAGCCGGCTCGATCGCCGCGAGGGCGACGATTTTCTGGAGCGGCTGCACGAACTGATCTTGTGGGAGACGAGAGAATTTCCGTCAGGGCACCCCTACAACAACGTCGTCGCGATGCCCGACGACACCAAGCTGCCGCCGATCTGGCTGCTCGGCTCCAGCGATTATTCGTCGGAGCTTGCCGCGCAAGTCGGCATGGGCTTCGCCTTCGCGCATCATTTTGCGTCCCATGATGCGATCGATGCGATGGTGCATTACCGCAACCGCTTCCAGCCCTCGGCCTGGCGCGCCACGCCGCACGCGATCCTTGCCGTCGCCGTCATCGCGGCGGAGACCGACGAGGAAGCTGAAAAGCTCGCGACATCCTTCGACCTCAATCGCCTCCGCCGCGACCGCGGCCAGTATCTGCCGCTGCCGAGCGTCGAGGAGGCGCTGGCCTATCCCTACTCCGACGCCGAGCGCATCTCGATCGCCCGCAACCGCTCGCGCTTATTCGTCGGCAGCCCTGCGACCGTGCAGAAGAAGCTCCAGCCGCTGATCGATTCCAGCAAGCCGGACGAATTGATGGTGATCACGGCGGTGTACGACCACGAGGCGCGAAAGAAGTCGTATTCGCTGCTGGCGGCGGCGTTCGGATTGGCGAAGGCGGCGTAAGCACTCACCGTCATTCCGGGGCGATGCGATGCATCGAACCCGGAATCTCGAGGTTCCGGGTTCACGCTTTGCGTGCCCCGGAACGACGGCATCAATCCTGCTGCGTCTCGCTGAACGTCGCGCGGAACGGGTGCCCCGGATACACGCCGACGATGCGGAATTCGCGCGAGAAGAATTTCAGCTCCTCGATCGCGAAGGCGAGGCCCTTGTCTTCGGGGTGGCCGTCGACGTCGGCATAAAACTGCGTGGCGAAGAAATTGCCGTCGACCATGTAGCTCTCGAGCTTGGTCATGTTAACGCCGTTGGTGGCAAAGCCGCCGAGCGCCTTGTAGAGCGCGGCCGGCAAGTTGCGCACCCGGAAGACAAACGTGGTGACCAGCGGGCCCGACCCTTGCGCGGCCCATTTCGGCTCACGCGCCAGCACCACGAAGCGCGTGGTGTTGTGGGCCTCGTCCTCGATATCCTCGGCGAGGATGTCGAGGCCGTAGATCTTTGCGGCCAGACGCGAGGCGATCGCGGCGACCGTCTTGTCCTTGCGCTCGGAGATGTCGCGTGCGCTGCCGGCGGTGTCGGCGTGCACGATCGGCTTGATGCCGAGCTTGCGGATGATGCGCCGGCACTGGCCGAGCGCGTGGACATGGCTCTCGACGGACTTGATGTCGGAGATCTTGGCCCCCTTCACCGCCATCAGCTGATGCCGGACCGGCAAGAACCATTCGCCGATGATGAAGAGGCCGGAGGCCGGCAGGAGGTGATGGATGTCGGCGACGCGGCCGGCGACCGAGTTCTCGATCGGGATCATGCCGAGATCGGCTTCGCCCGACGAGATTGCCGACAGGGCGTCCTCGAAGGTGGCGCAGGGCATCGGCTCGGCGTCGGGATAGGCCTCGACAATGGCGATGTGGGAATTGGCCCCAGGCTCGCCCTGGAATGCGATTTTCAGCTTGCTCATGATCGGCCTTGTAGCAGCGGCTCAGGATTTGGAAAGGATGCTGCGGGCGGTTTCGAGATCGGGCGGTGTGTCGACGCCGCGGGGCACGCTGTCGACGATCATGATGTCGATGCGCATGCCGGCCTCCACCGCCCGGAGTTGTTCCAGGCTTTCCTGAAGTTCTAGGGGCGAAGGCGGCAGCGACACGAACCGCTCCAGCGCAGCGCGGCGGTAGGCGTAAAGGCCGATGTGGTGGTAACGCGGTCCGTTGCCGTAAGGGGCCGTGGCGCGGGTGAAATATAGTGCCCGCAGCCGCCGCGGCCCGATCGGCGAGCCGACGGCCTTCACGACGCTCGGCGCGAGGTCCTCCTCCTCGGTGTGGATCTGCGAGGCCAGGGTTACGATGTCGACCGCGGGGTCGGCAAAGGGCGGCAGCACCTCGCGGATGGTCTGCGGCGTGATCGTCGGGAAATCGCCCTGGAGATTGATCACGATCTCGGCCTTGCCCTCGGGGTCGAGCTTCTGCATGGCCTCGTGGATGCGGTCCGAGCCGGAGGGGTGTGTGGTGCGGGTCATCACGGCCTCGCCGCCATGGGCTGCTACGACGGCCGCGATCTCCGGCGTGTCGGTAGCCACAGCGACCCGGCCGATGCCGGCGGCTTCCGCACGGCGCAGCACATGCACGATCATCGGCAGGCCCGCGATATCGGCGAGCGGCTTGCCGGGCAGGCGGGTGGCGGCCATGCGGGCCGGGATCAGCACCAGGATGCGGGGATCGGTCATCGGGTCAAGAGCCTGGAAACGGGGCGTTTTCCGCGCCGAGAAATGGGGTGGGGACGGGTTCAAAGCCGGGTCGCTTATACGGGTTGCCAGACCCCGGGCAAACCGATATCTCAATGGCAGAACTCGGGGGAAAGACAAGGAACGTGTGATTCTCCCGGGGCTCGTCCTGGCGGCCGCCCGGCCGCTCAATCCTTCTCAGCGGTGTGGGGCCTGGCCGGAAATGGACTCTTTCGAACTCAATAAGATTCTCGGTGCCGTGCTCGGCACCTGTCTCATCCTGCTGGTCACGAGCTTCACCGCGAATGCGCTGTTCTCGCCCAAGATGCCGGAAAAGCCGGGCTTCGAGATCGCCGTGAAGGAAGACGCCGGCCACGGCAAGGAAGGCGGCGCTGCCGCTGCGGCTTCCGAACCCATTGAGAAGTTGCTCCAGACCGCCTCGGTCGAGAAGGGCGCTGCCGCCGCCAAGAAGTGCGGCGCCTGCCACACCTTCGAGAAGGGCGGTCCGAATCGCGTCGGTCCGAACCTCTATGGCGTCGTCGGCGAGGCACGGGGCGAGGGCCGCAATGGCTTCAACTTCTCGGCGGCCATGAAGGGCAAGGGCGGCACCTGGACGTTCGACGACCTCAACAAGTTCATCGCCAATCCGAAGGGCTTCATCCCGGGCACCGCGATGGGCTTCGCCGGCATTCCCAAGGATTCCGAGCGCGCCGATGTCATCGCCTATCTGAATTCGCTGTCGGAGCATCCCAAGCCGTTGCCGACGGCGTCGAAGTAAGGCCTTAAAAACCCGTCTTGGAATATGCGGCCAGGCTGAAAAGCCTGGCCGTTTCCTTATCCGGGCCTCGCGAGGTCGTTATCGGGGCGTTTGGCCGCAGCGAATGGCGCGGCGGGCTACCAAGATGAGGAAAAAGCAACATATTCCGTCGAAACCTCGCCTATATTGGGAACTTAAAGGAGTAGCCTCCTTCAAGACAGGAATGTTGATTTGGCCATTACCCGACGCGATCTCCTGCTCACCGGCACTGCGGCTGCAGCGCTCCCCGCCCTCGGTTCCGTCGCGGGCGTTCCCGTCATCGGCACGGCCGCGGCGCAATCTGCCGGAGAAGCGGCTTCAAGCGCGTTCCCTTGGCGCCATGCGTTGTCGCTGTTCGGAAAGGTCAAGTACCCCGCCGACTTCAAGCGCTTCGACTACGTCAATCCGGAAGCGCCCAAGGGCGGGGTCGCGCGCCAGATCGCGGTCGGCACGTTCGACAATTTCAACATCGTCGTCTCCGGTGTGAAGGGCCAGGTTTCCGGAGCCGTCGCATTCATCTACGAATCCCTGCTGACGCCCGCGCTCGACGAAGTCTCGACCGAATACGGCGCGCTGGCCGAAGCCGTCAGCCACCCGGACGATTTCTCCTTCGTCACCTATCGGTTGCGGTCACAAGCCAAATGGCATGACGGCAAGCCGGTGACCGCGGATGACGTGATCTTCTCGCTCGATTCCTTCAAGAAGCACCATCCGATGTACTCGGCGTACTACAGTCATGTGGTGAAGGCCGAAAAGGTCGGCGAGCGCGAGGTCAAATTCGTGTTCGACGCGCCGGGCAATCGCGAGCTGCCGCAGATTGTCGGGCAGCTCACGGTCCTGCCGAAGCACTGGTGGGAGGGAACGGACGCGCAGGGCCGCAAGCGCGATGTTTCCGCCACCACGCTCGAAGTGCCGCTTGGCTCCGGCCCCTACAGGGTCAAGGAATTCGTTGCCGGACGATCGATCGCGCTCGAGCGCGTCAAGGACTATTGGGGCCGCGACCTGCCCGCCAATGTCGGCCGCAACAATTTCGACGAGCTGCGCTACGAGTATTTCCGCGACGCCACCGTCGCGATCGAGGCTTTCAAGGCTGACCAGGTGGATTGGCGCACCGAGAACAGCGCCAAGAACTGGGCGACTGCCTACGACTTCCCGGCCGTCACCGAAAAGCGCGTGATCCTCGAGGAGTTCGCAAATCGCAGCTCGGGCGTGATGCAGGCCTTCGTGCCGAACCTGCGCCGCGCCAAGTTCAGCGATCCCCGCGTGCGCCGTGCGCTCAACTACGCGTTCGATTTCGAGGAGATGAACAAGCAGATATTCTACGGTCAGTACAAGCGCATCAGCAGCTATTTCGACGGCATCGAAGATCTCATGGCGACCGGCTTGCCGCAGGGCAAGGAGCTCGAGATCCTCGAAACCGTCCGCTCCGAGGTCCCGCCCGAAGTCTTCACGACGGCCTACACCAATCCGATTGGCGGCAGTCCGGAAGCCGTTCGCGACAATCTGCGCGAGGCGCTGCGCCTGTTCAAGGAGGCCGGCTATGAGGTGCGCGACCGCAAGCTGATCGACGTCAAGACCGGCACACAGTTCTCCGTGGAATTGCTGAATTCCGATCCGAGCTTCGAGCGGATCACGCTGTTCTACAAGCCGTCGCTGGAGCGGCTCGGCATCGCCGTCAGCGTGCGGACGGTCGATCCCACCCAGTACGAGAACAGGACACGCGAGTGGGATTTCGACATCGTCACCAACTCGTGGGGCGAGTCGCAGTCGCCGGGCAACGAGCAGCGCGAATTCTGGTCGTCCAAGACGGCCGACATCGCCGGTTCGCGCAACATTGCCGGCATCAAGAATCCGGCGATCGACAAGCTGATCGAGCGGGTGATCTACGCCAGGGATCGCGACGATCTCGCCGCAGCGACCAAGGCGCTCGATCGCGTGCTGCTGTGGAATCACTATGTCGTGCCGCAGTGGACCTATACGAAGGTGCGCACCGCGCGCTGGGACCGCTTCGGCCGGCCGTCGGAATTGCCCAGATACGGTCAGTCCGGCTTCCCGTTCATCTGGTGGTACGACGCAGACAAGGCGGCGCGGATCGCAAAGAAGTCGTGAAGGACATTTCCCGCATGACGCAGATGTCACGCCGCCATGTGGTTGTTTTGGGTGCCGGCGGCACCCTCGGTGCATCCCTTGGCGCACCGCTGCTGCGCGGCGCGCGTGCTTCGGAGGCGGGGACCGAGGCGCACGGCATTTCGGCATTCGGCGATCTCAAATATCCCGCCGGCTTCCGTCATTTCGACTACGTCAATCTGGACGCGCCGAAGGGCGGCACGTTCTCGCTCATCCCGTCGGTGAAGGCGTACAACCAGTCCTATCAGACCTTCAACTCGCTCAACGCCTTCATCCTGAAGGGCGACGGCGCGCAAGGCATGGACATGACGTTCGTGCCGCTGATGGTGCGCGCCAACGACGAGCCAGACGCGATGTACGGCCTTGCCGCCAAATCCGTGCGGATATCGCCGGACAGGCTGGTCTATCGCTTCACGATGCGGCCCGAGGCGAAATTCCACGACGGCACCAAGCTCACTGCTCATGATGCGGCGTTTTCGCTGACGGCGCTGAAGACCAAGGGCCATCCGCTGATCATCGTGCAGATGCGTGACATGGTCAGCGCGGAGGCGATCGACGACGCGACGCTGGTCGTCACCTTTGCCAAGGGACGCGCGCGCGACGTGCCGCTCTATGTCGCGAGCCTGCCGATCTTCTCGAAGGCGTACTATGCGTCCCGCCCGTTCGACGAAACGTCGCTGGAGATTCCGCTGGGCTCGGGTCCGTACAAGGTCGGCAGGTTCGAGGTCAATCGTTACATCGAATACGAGCGGGTGAAGGACTGGTGGGCCGCCGATCTGCCGGTTTGCCGCGGCAGCTACAATTTCGACGTCGTGCGCTATGAGTTCTATCGCGATCGCGATGTCGCCTTCGAGGGCTTTACCGGCAAGAGTTATCTTTACCGCGAAGAGTTCACCTCCCGCATCTGGGCGACACGCTATGACTTTCCGGCCGTGAAAGATAATCGCGTCAAGCTCGAAACCGTACCCGACGACACGCCGTCCGGCGCGCAAGGCTGGTTCATCAACACGCGGCGCGAGAAGTTCAAAGACCCGCGCGTGCGCGAGGCCCTGATCAATGCCTTCGACTTCGAATGGACCAACAAGACCATCATGTACGGCGCCTATGCCCGTACGGTATCGCCGTTCCAGAACTCCGATCTCATGGCGGGAGACAGCGCGCCTTCGCCGGAAGAACTGAAGCTGCTGGAGCCGTTTCGCGGTCAGGTTCCCGATGAAGTGTTCGCAGCACCGTTCACGCCGCCGGTCTCGGACGGCTCCGGGCAGGATCGAAGCCTGTTGCGCAAGGCGCAGCAACTGCTGAGCGAGGCCGGCGTGCCGATCAAGGACGGCAAACGGGTGCTGCCGAACGGCGACGTGTTCAGGATCGAGTTCCTGCTGGACGAGCCCTCCTTCCAGCCGCACCATGCGCCCTACATCAAGAACCTGGGCACGCTCGGCATCGAAGCGAGCGTGCGCCTCGTCGATGCCGTGCAACACAAGGCGCGCCAGGAAGATTTCGACTTCGACATGACGATCCAGCGTTTCAGCATGTCGGCGACGCCGGGCGATGCCATGCGTGCGTTCTTCTCATCGCAGGTTGCGAACACCAGGGGCTCGTACAATCTCGCCGGCGTTGCCAGCCCGGCCATCGACGCCATGATCGAGAAGATCATGGCGGCCGACAACCGCGAGGACTTGACGATCGCTTGCCGGGCCTTCGATCGGCTGTTTCGCGCCGGCCGCTATTGGGTGCCGCAGTGGTATAACAAGACGCACCGGCTCGCTTATTGGGATCTATTCGGTCATCCGCAGAAGCTGCCGCGTTACGCAAATGGCGTAGGCGCTCCCGATATCTGGTGGTCCGACCGCGCCAAGGCGGCCAAGCTCGAGCAGGCGAAATAATCATGAGCGCGTATATCGCCCGCCGCATCCTCCTGATGATCCCGACATTGCTCGGGATCCTCTTCGTCTCCTTCGTCGTCGTGCAGTTCGCGCCTGGCGGTCCTGTCGAGCGCGTGATTGCGCAACTCTCCGGCGCCGATACCGGCGGCACTTCGCGCATTTCGGGCGGTAGCGACTTTGCGCAGCGTGCCCCGGGGCAAGTCGGCGCGGGCGGCGATTCCATCAACTCGAAATATCGCGGCGCGCAGGGGCTCGACCCTGATTTCATCAAGAAGCTGGAGGCGCAATTCGGCTTCGACAAGCCCGCACCGGAACGCTTCGCGCTGATGGTGTGGAATTTCGCCCGCTTCGATTTCGGCAAGAGCTATTTTCGCGACGTCAGCGTGATTCAGCTGATCAAGGAGAAGCTGCCGGTCTCGATCTCGCTCGGCATCTGGTTGACGCTGATCACCTATCTGATCTCGATCCCGCTCGGCATCCGCAAGGCGGTGAAGGACGGCACGCGGTTTGACACCTGGACGTCGACCATTCTCGTGCTGGGCTATGCCATTCCCGGCTTTCTGTTCGCAATCCTCCTCATCATCCTGTTTGCCGGCGGCTCCTTCTTTAACTGGTTCCCGCTGCGCGGACTGACTTCGGACGGCTGGTCGCAGTTTCCCTGGTACTGGAAAATCCTCGATTACTTCTGGCACCTGACGCTGCCGCTGATCGCCATGGGGCTCGGCGCGTTCACCACCATGACGTTCCTGACCAAGAATTCGTTTTTGGATGAGATTCGCAAGCAATACGTCATGACCGCGCGCGCCAAGGGCTGCAGCGAGGGCCGGGTGCTTTACGGCCACGTCTTCCGCAATGCGATGCTGATCGTGATCGCCGGATTCCCCGGGACCTTCATCCACGCCTTCTTCTCAGGCTCGCTTCTGATCGAGACCATCTTCTCGCTGGACGGGCTCGGGCTGCTAAGCTTCGAGAGCGTGCTCAACCGCGACTATCCCGTGGTGTTCGGCACACTCTACATCTTTTCGTTGGTCGGCCTCGTGATCAACCTGATCTCCGACCTGACCTATATGTGGATCGACCCCCGGATCGATTTCGAGGCGCGGGAGGTCTGATGACGGTTATCGCGCCGACGCCGATCGAGACCACGACCCAGTCTCCGCTGGGTGAGATCGTTCCGATCACGCGAAAGCCGTTCGCGCCTTCGCCGCTGAACAGGCGGCGATGGCAGAACTTCAAGGCCAACCGCCGCGGCTATTGGTCGTTCTGGATATTCATCGCCCTCTTCGTGATCTCGCTGTTCGCCGAGCTGATCGCCAACGATCGACCTTTCCTGGTCAAATTCGACGGCCGTCTCTATTGGCCCGCCTTCGTGACCTATTCGGAAACCACCTTCGGCGGCGATTTCGAGACGGCGGCCGACTACCGCGACCCCTACTTGCAGAAGCTCATCAAGGACAAGGGCGGCGCCATCGTCTGGCCCCTGATCCGCTATTCCTACGACACTCACAATCTCGACTTGCCGACGCCGGCGCCGTCGCCGCCGACCTGGATGCTCACCGAAGCGCAATGCAAGCCGGTGGTCGAGAAGAAGGGGCTGAAGAGCTGCCGCGACCTCGAATACAACTGGTTAGGTACGGACGACCAGGGGCGCGACGTGGTGGCGCGGCTGATCTATGGCTTCCGCATCTCGGTGCTGTTCGGCCTTTGCCTCACGATCATCTCATCCGTCATCGGCATCGCGGCGGGAGCGGTGCAGGGTTATTTCGGCGGCCGGGTCGATCTCATCTTCCAGCGCTTCATCGAGATATGGACGGCAATTCCGTCGCTCTATCTTCTCTTGATCCTGTCCTCGGTCCTCGTGCCCGGCTTCTTCGTGCTGCTCGGCATTCTCCTGCTGTTCTCCTGGGTCTCGCTGGTCGGTCTCGTGCGGGCCGAGTTCCTGCGCGGGCGCAACTTCGAATACATCCAGGCCGCCCGCGCGCTCGGCGTCTCCAACCCGGTCATCATGTTCCGTCACCTGCTGCCGAACGCGATGGTCGCGACCATGACGTTCCTGCCGTTCATCGTCTCCTCGTCGGTGATGACGCTGACGGCACTCGACTTCCTTGGCTTCGGCCTGCCGCCGGGCTCACCATCGCTCGGCGAGCTGCTGTCACAGGCCAAGTCCAACGTGCAGGCGCCGTGGCTCGGTTTCTCCGGCTTCTTCTCGGTCGCGATCATGCTGTCGCTCCTGATCTTCATCGGCGAAGCCGTGCGCGACGCCTTCGATCCGCGCAAGACGTTCAGGTAGGCCAATGGACGCGATCAACCAGCCCCTGCTTGCCGTGCGCGACCTTTCGGTGGCCTTCCACCAGGGGGGCGCCACGACACTCGCGGTCGACAAGGTCTCGTTCCAGATCAAGCGCGGCGAATGCCTGGCGCTGGTCGGCGAATCCGGCTCCGGCAAGTCCGTGAGCGCGCTCTCGATCCTGAAGCTGCTGCCCTATCCGAACGCCTCGCATCCCTCGGGAAGCATCCGCTTCAAGGGACAGGAGCTGATCGACCAGTCCGAGCAGCAGATGCGGGAGGTCCGCGGCAGCGACATCTCCATCATCTTCCAGGAGCCGATGACCTCGCTCAATCCGCTGCACACGATCGAGGCGCAGATCGGCGAGATCATCCAGCTGCACAATCCCACCAGCAACGCGCTGGCGCGCAAGCGGACGCTGGAGCTGCTGACCCAGGTCGGCATCCCCGATCCGGAGACGCGGCTCAACAGCTATCCGCACCAGCTCTCTGGAGGCCAGCGCCAGCGCGTGATGATCGCGATGGCGCTCGCCAACGAGCCCGATCTGCTGATCGCCGACGAGCCGACCACGGCGCTGGACGTCACCGTGCAGGCGCAGATCCTGGCGCTGCTCGCCGAGATCCGCGCGCGGCTCGGCATGAGCCTGCTCTTCATCACCCATGATCTCAGCATCGTGCGCCGCATCGCCGACCACGTTTGCGTCATGAAGAGCGGCGAGATCGTCGAGCAGGGGCCGGTCGAGCAGGTGTTCAAGACGCCGAAGCATCCCTATACGCGCGACCTGCTCGCGGCCGAGCCGAAGCCGGATCCCGCGCCGCCGCAGCCGAATGCGCCGGTGGTGATGTCGGCCGACGATCTGAAAGTGTGGTTTCCGATCAAGCGCGGCTTGATGCGCAAGACGGTCGGCCACATCAAGGCGGTCGACGGCGTCAGCCTCGCCGTGCGCAAGGGCGAGACGCTCGGCGTCGTCGGCGAATCCGGCTCGGGCAAGACCACGCTGGGGCTGGCGCTGCTGCGGCTGATCTCCTCGAACGGGCGCATCGTGTTCCTGGGGAGAGACATCCAGGGCCTGCGCTTCAAGGAGATGCGGCCCTTCCGGCGCGACATGCAGATCGTGTTCCAGGATCCGTTCGGCTCGCTCAGCCCGCGCATGTCGGTCGCCGACATCATCGCCGAAGGCCTCACCGTGCATCAGCCGAAACTGTCGGGCGAGGAGCGTGAGGTGCGCGTCGTCAAGGCGCTCGAGGATGTCGGACTGAAACCAGACACCCGCTACCGCTATCCGCATGAGTTTTCCGGTGGCCAGCGCCAGCGCATCTCGATCGCGCGCGCGGTGGTGCTGGAGCCGGATTTCGTCGTGCTGGACGAGCCGACCAGCGCGCTCGACATGCTGTTCCAGGCGCAGATGGTCGATCTGTTGCGCGAGCTGCAACGCAAGCGCGATCTCACCTACATGTTCATCTCGCACGATTTGCGCGTCGTCGCCTCGCTCGCCAGCCATCTGATCGTGATGCGCGGCGGCAAGGTGGTCGAGGAGGGACAGGCGGCCGAGCTGTTCAAGAACCCGAAGAGCGATTACACGCGCGCGCTGTTCGCGGCGGCGTTCCGGCTGGAGACGGCCGGGAATGGATCGGTGGCGACGTAGCCCGGCATTCCGGTCGCGCGACGGCGCGAGCCCAAGGACGCTTCTGCTGGTGGCCGAAGCGGGCCGCACCTACCTGTCGCGTTGATCTACGCGGCGCGTTCCTTGTCTAATTGTTCCTCGACCGTGGTCGCTGTTTCTTCCAACTTCTTTTCGTAATTGCCCGCGAGCTTCTCAATACTATCGGCCCACATCCTCAGCATTGAGACCTGAAAGTGGATCATCGGCTTCAAGGCATTCATGCCGATTGCTGTCGCTGCGGCGATGCGCCGTTGTGAGTCGCCCGCGAGATGGTTTGCAGTAGCGGTCTTGTCTGCCATGCTGTTCGCTCCTTCGCGCTGGTGTTATGGCCTAAAGTCACCTCTCGGGTTGTGAATTGCGTGCTTCCAAACACTCGGCCAAAACTTGATCTGCCGCGAGTCGCGCACATTGGTCGTCATGCAATTCATCCAGTTTTTTCAAGTAGGCGACTGCGGCGATTTGCAGGAGATCGAAATCATCTTCGCCGGTATCGCGAAGACTGGCGATGTAGCGATAGAGGGCGGAACGCCTGTTATCATTCTCGCTGATGCCGCTGTGGAGCAGCAGGTAGTTCCGCCAAGCGAATGCACACGCGCCTTCTCTGGCCTGAGAACTCATGGGGCACCTCCCAAAGGCAGAAAGACTGACGACATGTTTCGTTCCGCAATTCTCCCAATTGTAACGTTGTTCCGTAGTTGCGCCGCGAGATGCCTGTCAGCCGGGGCGGGTTGCCCTTTCGAGTGACGGGTTGCCCGAATGATCGTGCGTGTATTCCCTGGAAAATGAGCCTGGGGAACGTACGAGACCTCCGGTTCTCTCTGCGCTGGAGTGTCGCAGCCCGCTTCGCTCAAATATGTCGATATCCACGGTAATATCTGTCCGTGGAGCCGCGGAGGCGGTGATGGCTTCAAAGCTGTCTTCTGGCACTGTTGTCTTGCTACTGGTTGGAGCAACGGTGCTTTTGATCGCAAGTCGGCCACCTGTGTGGATGCTGCTGCTGCTCGGTTCCTTCGCGCTGGCGGCGCTGTATATCGTCGTGCGAACAAAGTCGCGTTACGATCCGCTCGATCCACGCTTCGGCAGCTGCATCCCTCCGATTTCCAAGCCGAAGGCCAGAGCCGGTAATGTGCCCAAGCAACATAGCGACGTCTGACATCCGCAGATGCGGATCCGCTTCCAAGACCGACATTCGGCATACCGGTTTCAACGTCGCCTTCGGAGAGTAAAGCGGACGCGGCAAATTAGCGGTGAATTATGAGCTCACGCACTAGTCACCTGAATCTAAAGTTCGCCACATAATGTCTGCTGGGCTTTGTGGCAGAAGCGTTTGACGGACGCCAAAATCTGGTCTGCGGACTTGGTCCATTTGAAGGGCTTCGGGTGTCTGTTGTGCAAATCGATGAAGGTACGGATGTCGGCCTCGAGTTGCCTGACGGAGGTGTGAACACCTCGCTGGATCTGCTTTCTGGTGAGCTCAGCGAACCAGCGCTCGACCTGGTTGATCCATGACGCGGAAGTCGGCGTGAAATGGACATGATAGTGCGGCCGGCGGGCGAGCCACGCTTTGATCTTGGGTGTTTTGTGAGTGGCGTAGTTGTCCATGACGATATGGACATCGATCCCTTCAGGGACTTGAGCGTCGATCTCTTTGAGGAACTTCAAGAACTCGATTGCCCGGTGGCGTTTGTAACATTTGCCGATGACGAATCCCGAGGCGACATCGAGCGCGGCAAACAGCGAGGTCGTACCATGCCGCACATAGCTGTGCGTGCGCCGTTCCGGTACGCCCGGCATCATCGGAAGGACCGGCTGCTCGCGATCCAGGGCCTGGATCTGGCTTTTCTCATCGACACTGAGGACAAGGGCTCGGTTCGGTGGGGACAGGTAAAGGCCGACGATGTCGCGTACCTTGTCGACGAACAGCGGATCGCTCGATAGCTTGAATGTCTGGCCACGGTGCGGCTGCAAGCCGAACGCCGCCCACATTCGGCGGATCGTGGTGTGGGAAAAGCCGGTTTCCGCAGCCATCGAGCGGATCGACCAATGCGTGGCATCGGCTGGCGTCGTCCGCAACGTCCGCTCGATCACCTCAGCAACCTGATCGTCGTTGATGGTTCGAGGGCGGCCAGGGCGTGCCTCGTCAAGCAGGCCATCACAGCGGTCCTTCAAAAATCGGCGACGCCACTTGCCAATGGTGTGTTCGTGCAGGCCGAGTTCGGCAGCCACAGACTTGCTTGGCAATCCATCCGCGCATCGCAGGATCGCGCGGCATCGCTCAGATAGCGATCGGGCAACGCGATGACGACGAACTTGCCTCTCCAAGTACGCCCGCTCCTGCGGACTAAGCACCAACGGCGCGATCGGCCGGCCTCGCTCACCTGCATTAGCCACGAGCTCTCTCCTCTGTAGAGATTCGAGCTATCAACTAATGTGACGAACTTGCGTTCCAGATGACTAGTCACCTGAATCTAAAGTTCGCCACATAATGTCTGCTGGGCTTTGTGGCAGAAGCGTTTGACGGACGCCAAAATCTGGTCTGCGGACTTGGTCCATTTGAAGGGCTTCGGGTGTCTGTTGTGCAAATCGATGAAGGTACGGATGTCGGCCTCGAGTTGCCTGACGGAGGTGTGAACACCTCGCTGGATCTGCTTTCTGGTGAGCTCAGCGAACCAGCGCTCGACCTGGTTGATCCATGACGCGGAAGTCGGCGTGAAATGGACATGATAGTGCGGCCGGCGGGCGAGCCACGCTTTGATCTTGGGTGTTTTGTGAGTGGCGTAGTTGTCCATGACGATATGGACATCGATCCCTTCAGGGACTTGAGCGTCGATCTCTTTGAGGAACTTCAAGAACTCGATTGCCCGGTGGCGTTTGTAACATTTGCCGATGACGAATCCCGAGGCGACATCGAGCGCGGCAAACAGCGAGGTCGTACCATGCCGCACATAGCTGTGCGTGCGCCGTTCCGGTACGCCCGGCATCATCGGAAGGACCGGCTGCTCGCGATCCAGGGCCTGGATCTGGCTTTTCTCATCGACACTGAGGACAAGGGCTCGGTTCGGTGGGGACAGGTAAAGGCCGACGATGTCGCGTACCTTGTCGACGAACAGCGGATCGCTCGATAGCTTGAATGTCTGGCCACGGTGCGGCTGCAAGCCGAACGCCGCCCACATTCGGCGGATCGTGGTGTGGGAAAAGCCGGTTTCCGCAGCCATCGAGCGGATCGACCAATGCGTGGCATCGGCTGGCGTCGTCCGCAACGTCCGCTCGATCACCTCAGCAACCTGATCGTCGTTGATGGTTCGAGGGCGGCCAGGGCGTGCCTCGTCAAGCAGGCCATCACAGCGGTCCTTCAAAAATCGGCGACGCCACTTGCCAATGGTGTGTTCGTGCAGGCCGAGTTCGGCAGCCACAGACTTGCTTGGCAATCCATCCGCGCATCGCAGGATCGCGCGGCATCGCTCAGATAGCGATCGGGCAACGCGATGACGACGAACTTGCCTCTCCAAGTACGCCCGCTCCTGCGGACTAAGCACCAACGGCGCGATCGGCCGGCCTCGCTCACCTGCATTAGCCACGAGCTCTCTCCTCTGTAGAGATTCGAGCTATCAACTAATGTGACGAACTTGCGTTCCAGATGACTAGAGCCGCTTGATCGCCACGACCTCGCTGCCGGCCTGCTTGATCCGTGCAATGGCCGGCTCGATCGGCTCGATCACCGTCGCCATATGATGCGCGTTGGCGTGAACCATGGTGCCGGCGTCGCGGACGATGGCGACGTGGCCCTTCCAGAAGATTAGGTCGCCGCGTTGCAGCTTGCTCTGCCCGTGAGGCTCCAGGGCTCGTCCAAGGCCGGCCTGCTGCATGTCGCTGTCGCGCGGGCAGCCGGTGCCGGCCGCCGTCAGCGAGACCTGCACGAGACCCGAGCAATCGATGCCGAGGCTGCTCTTGCCGCCCCAGAGGTAGGGCGTGCCGACGAAGCGTTCGGCCACCGCAACGAAGTCCGGCTCGCGATGATCGAGCGGGCCGAGATGCGCCTTCGGCAGATAAGCTCCGTCGCGCGTCACCGCGAAGCTGCCGTCCTCGCGCGCCACCGCAATCTTCGATCCCATCACGAGCGTGCCGGCTGGCGGCAGCTTGATCGAGGGGCCCGGGAACGCAAACGTCCGCAGCGCGCTGACCTTGTGCGTCGGGGCGGCCGTCGGCTTCATGAGCGCCGCATCGGGAAGCCAGCCGACATAGCCGTCACTTCCCAGCTGGCCCCAGGCCCAGCCCTCGCCATTGCGATCGTAGACCGTGACGCGCTCGCCGCGCAGCGCCTCCGTCATCAGCATCGCGTCCGAGGACGGCTGTTCGCGCACCGCTGCAATCGCGTCCGTCACCTCGAATTCCTCGCCGGTGACGAAACGCTCCGCCTGCACCTTGCCTTCGAGATATTTGGCGGCGAGGTCGGCCCGCGCCGGTGTCAGCCTTGGATCGTGTCCTGGATCATGCATAGCGCTCGCTCAGCAATGTGTAGATGGCGCGCGCGGCCTGGCACTCGCCGCCTTCGGGGCGCGCCGGCTTCGCCGACGGCGTCCAGCCATAGATGTCGACATGCAGCCAGCTCTTGGCCTGCTCGACGAAGCGTTGCAGGAACAGCGCGCAGGTGATCGACCCGGCAAAGCCGCCGGACGGTGCGTTGGTGATGGTGGCGGTCTTGGAGTCCAGCCACGCATCGTAGGCCGGCCACAGCGGCATGCGCCACAACGGATCGTTCTCCTTGACGGCGCAGCGCGCGACGTCGGCGGCAAGCGTCTCATCATTGGTGTAAAAGGGCGGTAAATCCGGCCCCAGCGCGACGCGTGCAGCTCCCGTCAGCGTGCCGAGATCGATCAGCAGGTCGGGCTTCTCCTCGTCGGCGAGCGCCAGGGCATCGGCGAGCACCAACCGCCCTTCAGCATCCGTGTTGCCGATCTCGACCGTGATCCCCTTGCGCGATGTAAAAATGTCGAGCGGGCGGAAGGCATTGCCGGCGACCGCATTCTCGACCGCCGGAATCAGCACGCGCAGCCGGACCCTCAGCTTCGCGTCCATCACCATGCGCGCGAGCGCCAGAACGTTGGCGGCGCCGCCCATGTCCTTCTTCATGATCAGCATGCCGCTCGACGGCTTCAGGTCGAGCCCGCCGGTGTCGAAGCACACGCCCTTGCCGACCAGCGTCACCTTGGGATGGGCGGGATCGCCCCAGCCGATGTCGATCAGTCGCGGCGCGCGGTCCGAGGCCATACCGACGGCGTGGATCAGGGGAAAATCCGTCCTCAGATCCTCGCCGATGGTGCAGGCAAAGCTCGCGCCGAATTCGCTGGCGAGCTCTTGGGCGGCTGCGGCGAGCTCCTCCGGCCCCATGTCGTTGGACGGCGTGTTGATGAGGTCGCGCGCCAGCATCGCGGCATCGGCCATGCGGCTGATCTCGACGGCGTCGACGCCGTCAGGCGGCACCAGGCGGACATCGGGGCTATCTGCCTTGCGGTAGCGGGCGAAGCGGTAGCAGCCGAGCGCGAAGGCGAGTGCGGCGAGCCGTGCATCGTGCGGTGCATTCGCAAAGCGATAGGTGCCCGGCGGCAACAGGCCGGGCAGGGCGCCCGGCCGGAACAGGTCGCGGGATCTTGCACCCTCGTCCTCGAGGCCGAACAGCACTTGCGCGATCGTACCGCCGGGGGCGGGCAGGGCGAGATAGCCGCCCGGCTTGGCGGCGAAGGCGTTCGCCGTGGCGAACTGGCGTTGCGCCGGCGGCAGCGTCTCGGCGACCTGATCCCAGCTCGACTTGGTGACGAAGGTGATCGGGATGGCGGTTGGCGACGTCTCGAAGACAGAAGGCATTGGCGGGTCCAGGTCGTCAGATCAAGCTGGTTATGCGGATGAGGGAGACTTCGCAGAGTTTTGCGGTGGCCGCAATCGGCTTTGCCGTCACCGTTGAGCGAGCGGCTACTCGCAGCAAGGGGGCCATGCTAGGTTCCGGCAACGGCCGCCAGGTGCAAGGAGATCACCGGTGGCCGAAAGCGAAGCCTGCCGGGAGGAAATGCAATGGACGTCGTGTGGAGTATGGTCACTTTCATCGGCCAGGTCGTCGAGGCGATTTTCAGCTATGTCGAGCATCATCATTGGATCTTCGCGTTCCTTGCCGGCGGCTACGTCTTCTATCTCCACGACCGCTCCGTCCATGCGCGCTTCGATGCGCTCGACAAGCGCTACGAAATCCGCAAGCGGCTTGCCATCGAATATTGATCGGGTGAAACGAAACCGGCGACGGGCAGATCTCCAGACCTGAACGAGCAGGTGAAGGCGCTCGGCCTCGACCTCGGTCTCGGCGGAGAGGTGCCGCCGCAGACGCCGTCGTGAGGGGCATCCCGGCGTTAACCGGCCATTAGGGTTAACAGTCTATTGCTGGCGCGTTCGGCTCGATCCATCCGCTCGAGAGTCAAAGCGTCATGCGTCAACGGTTCAGTCCTGCCCGGCTTCTCGCATCTGCCTCGCTCGTTGCGGTGGTGGCCATGAGCCTCGGCGGCTGCACGGCAATGTCAAAGCTCTCCGACGTCACCGGATCGATCGGGTCGCGTGCGGAGGCCTCCCCTCCCAGCGATCCCGCAGGCGCCGTCGAAGTCTATGGCGAGCGTTACCGTGCCAATCCCAAGGACGCCGAGGCCGCGCTCGGCTATGGTCAGGCCTTGCGCGCCAACGGCCAGCGCGCCCAGGCCGCCGCCGTTCTCGAGCAGGCGACCATCGCCAATCCCGGCAACAAGGCGCTGCTCGCCCAGTACGGCCGTGCACTCGCCGACAACGGAAATTTCCAGCAGGCCTTCGACGTGCTGTCGAAAGCGCATTCACCCGACAATCCGGACTGGCGTCTGCTCTCGGTGCAGGGCACGGCGCTCGATCAGATGGGCCGTCACGATGAGGCGCGTTCCTATTATGCGAGCGCGCTGAAGATCGCGCCGGGCGATCCCGGCGTGCTGTCCAATCTCGGCCTGTCCTACATGCTGTCGAGAGACCTTCCCAAGGCCGAAGAGGCGTTGCGGCAGGCCTACGCCTCGCCGCGCGCGAGCGCGCGGGTGCGGCAGAATCTCGGCCTGGTCGTCGGTCTCCAGGGCCGCTTTGCCGAAGCCGAGACTATCGTAAAGGCGGACCTGCCGCCGGAACAGGCCGCAGCCAACGTCGCCTATCTCAAGGAAATGCTGAGCCGCAGCGACGTCCCACGCGGCGCACCGAAGCGGACGCCCGTCGCCGCGCTCAGCCGACCCGACTGATCCGACCTGATCGTCTCATCCTGAAGCCGCTCGCGCGAACCGCACGCGGCTCAAGTCTTGCGTCACTGCATCTCGGAGATCTTGATGCCGGTCGGCCCGAGAATGACGACGAACAGCACCGGCAGGAAGAACAGGATCATCGGCACCGTCAGCTTTGGCGGCAGCGCAGCGGCCTTCTTCTCGGCCTCGGTCATGCGCATGTCGCGGTTTTCCTGCGCCATGACGCGCAGGGAATGTCCGAGCGGAGTGCCGTAACGTTCCGCCTGCTGGAGCGCCAGACACACCGACTTGACGCCCTCGAGCCCGGTGCGCCGCGCCAGGTTCTCATAGGCGACCTTGCGGTCCTGCAAATAGGACAGCTCGGCGGTGGTCAGCGTGAACTCTTCCGACAGCGCGATCGACTGGCCGACGATTTCGGTGGCGACTTTCCGGAATGCCATTTCGACCGACATGCCGGATTCGATGCAGATCAGCAGCAGGTCGAGCGCGTCGGGAAAGGCGCGCTTGATCGAAAGCTGGCGCTTGGAAATCGCGTTCTTGAGGAACAGCATCGGGGCCTGAAGCCCGAGATAGGCGGCGCCGATGCAGATGCCGATCTTGACCGGCACCGGTTTCTCCATATGCGCGATCAGGAACACGTACAGGACCGAGCCCACGAACAGGGTGATCGGAGCGACCATGCGCGCAAACAGGAAGGTGATGTAGGGCGCCTGACCGCGGTAGCCGGCCATGATGAGCTTGTCGCGGGCAGCTTCCTGCGCGAGCCATTTGGTGAGGTTGAAATCCTCGACGACCTTGGAGACGAGCTGCTTCGGGGTCTGGCGCAGCGAGACCTTCTCGCTCTTGTTGAGGCGCTCGCGCTCGCGCTGCCGGATCCGCTCGCGCTCGCTCGCCACCGCCTTCATGCGCTTGGAGAGGCCTTCGCCGGCGAACAGCGGCATCACCAGCGTATAGACGGTAGCGCTGGCGGCGATGGCCGCCAGCAGCATGGTCATGAAACGGACGTCATGCAGTTTCGAAACCAGAAATTCGACCATACGCCACCGTCAGAAATCGAAGTTGATCATCTTCTTCATCACCATGATGCCGACCGACATCCAGACGACGCAGCCGACCAGCATGAGCTGCCCGGTAGGATGGGTCCACAGCAGGGAGATGTAGTGCGGCGTCGTGAGATAGACGAGAAACATCACGATCGGCGGCAGCGAGCCGATGATGGCGGCCGAAGCCTTGGCCTCCATCGACATCGCCTGGATCTTTTCCCTCATCTTCTTGCGGTCGCGCAGCACCTTGGAGAGGTTGCCCAGCGCTTCGGAGAGGTTGCCGCCCGACTTCTGCTGGATCGAGATGACGATGCCGAAGAAGTTGGCTTCCGGCAGCGGCATGCGATCGTAGAGGCGCGAGCAGGCTTCGCCGAGCGGCATGCCGATCGCCTGGGTCTCGATGATGGCCAGGAACTCGCTGCGCAGCGGCTCGGGCGAATCGGCAGCGACCACCTTGATCGATTCGAACAGCGGCAGGCCCGCCTTGATGCCGCGGACGATCACGTCGACGGCGTCGGGCAGCGCGGCCAGGAATTTGCTTTCGCGGCGCTTCTTCAGGAAGCTGAGTGCCCAGCGCGGCAAGCCGAAGCCGCCGGCGAAGGCTAGGCCGGCGCCGCCGAGCAGGCCGCCACCGACGAACATGGCGGCTACGAACAGCACGCCCGCCACGACGGCGGACACGATCCAGAGTTTCTGCGGCGTCCAGTCCAGCCCCGCCTGCGACAGGCGGATGTTGAGCGGAACGCTCTTCTCCTGCTGACGTCGTGCCTCGAGATCCTTCAGCGAAGTCTCGACCTGCTCACGGCGTGAGCGCTGGCTCTTTTCGGTCTGCTTGGCCGCGGGCGCGTCGGCGCGCGCGATCGAGGCACGGCGGTTTTCCGCCTTCCGCTCCCCGGACAGCAACGGATAGAGGAAGACCCAGGCGATGCCGCCGACAGCGGCGGTGGCGAGGAAGGCGAGGGCGAGGACCTGCATGTTCATGGCGGCGCTGACCTGCTCACGTCGTTGGCGCCACTTCCGCCGCATCGAGTGCGGCGGCAAGGCGCTTCTCGTCGCCGTAATAGCGAGCGCGTTCCCAGAACTTCGGACGGCCGATGCCGGTCGAGCGGTGCCGCCCGATGATCTTGCCGTTGGCGTCCTCGCCGATCATGTCGTAGAGGAAGATGTCCTGGGTGATGATGGTGTCGCCTTCCATGCCCATCACCTCGGTGATGTGCGTGATGCGGCGCGAGCCGTCGCGCAGGCGCGCGGCCTGGACGATGACGTCGATCGAGGCGCAGATCATCTCGCGGATGGTCCGCGACGGCAGCGAGAAGCCGCCCATCGTGATCATGGATTCGCAGCGCGACAGCGCCTCGCGCGGGTTGTTGGCGTGCAGCGTGCCCATCGAGCCGTCATGGCCGGTGTTCATGGCCTGAAGCAGGTCGAACGCCTCGGGTCCGCGGACCTCGCCGACGATGATGCGTTCGGGGCGCATACGCAGGCAGTTGCGCACCAGCTCGCGCATGGTGATCTGGCCCTCGCCCTCGATGTTGGGCGGGCGGGTTTCGAGCCGCACCACGTGGGGCTGCTGGAGCTGAAGCTCGGCCGCGTCCTCGCAGGTGATGATGCGCTCGTCGTGCTCGATGTAGTTGGTGAGGCAGTTGAGCAGCGTGGTCTTGCCCGAGCCGGTACCGCCGGAGATCAGCACGTTGCAGCGGACGCGGCCGATGATCTGGAGGATCTCGGCGCCCTCCGGCGAGATTGCGCCGAACTTGACGAGCTGATCCAGGGTCAGCTTGTCCTTCTTGAACTTGCGGATGGTGAGTGCGGGCCCGTCGATCGACAGCGGCGGCACGATCGCGTTGACACGGGAGCCGTCGGCAAGGCGCGCGTCGCAGATCGGCGAGGATTCGTCGACGCGCCGGCCGACCTGGCTGACGATGCGCTGGCAGATGTTGAGGAGCTGCTGGTTGTCGCGGAAGCGGATACCGGTGCGCTGGATCTTGCCGCCGACTTCGATGTAGACGGTGTTGGCGCCGTTGACCATGATGTCGGCGATGTCGTCGCGCGACAACAGCGGCTCCAGCGGGCCGTAGCCGAGCACGTCGTTGCAGATGTCGTCGAGCAGCTCTTCCTGCTCGGCGATCGACATCACGATGTTCTTGATCGCGATGATCTCGTTGACGATGTCGCGGATTTCCTCGCGGGCCGATTCCGAATCGAGCTTGGCGAGCTGGGCGAGGTCGATGGCCTCGATCAGCGCGCCGAAGATGGTCGCCTTGACCTCGTAGTAATTGTCCGAGCGGCGGGTTTCCATCGCCGGCGCAGGCCTCGCCGGGGCAAGCGGCGGCGAGGCGACGGCCGGCGGGGGCGGCGCGCGCGACACCGTCGGCGCCAGAGCCGGGGCAGGCTCTGGCGACACGGCGCCGGGCTTCGGGGCCCGAAGGTCGGTGTCTGTTCCGCTACGCTTACCAAACACTTAACGACTCCATGCGGCGGCTTATTTTCCCCGCAACTTATCAATCAGGGGTGAAAGCAGGGACGACTTTTGTTTCTTCGTTTCGCTGCGGCCGGTCAGGCGCTGGGCGATCTGGAGGAACATCTCGATCGATTTGTGGTTGGCGGAGATCTCCGCGATCATCTGGCCGTTGTTGGCCGCCGAGCCGAAGATCTGCGGCTCGAACGGGATCGAGACGACCGGCTGGCTCTCGATCGCCTTGGCGAACTCCGTAGCGGCGATTTCGGGACGTTTCGGCACTCCGACCTGGTTCAGGCAGTAGAGCGGCGGCCGGTCGTTGGGGCGCGAGGCCTTCAGCAGGTCGAACAGGTTCTTGGTATTGCGCAAATTGGCGAGGTCGGGTGCCGCCACGATCAGGATGTCGTCCGCCCCGATCAGAGCGCGCTTGGTCCAGCCCGACCATTGGTGCGGGATGTCGAGCACGATGCAGGGCATGGTGGAGCGCAGCGTGTCGAACACGGAATCGAAGGCGTCGGTGCCGAAATCATAGACCCGGTCCAGCGTCGCCGGCGCCGCCAGCAGGCTGAGGTGGTCGGTGCATTTCGACAGCAGGCGGTCGATGAAGGCGGTATCGACGCGATCGGGCGAGAACACGGCGTCCGCAATGCCTTGCGGCGGGTCCTGGTTGTAGTCGAGCCCGGCGGTGCCGAAGGCGAGGTCGAGATCGGCGACGACCGCGTCCATCGCGAGGTCGCGCGCGATCGCCCAGGCGACGTTATGGGAGATGGTGGACGCGCCGACGCCGCCCTTGGCGCCGACCACGGCGATGATGCGGCCGACCGCCTTTGCTTCCGGCGCGGAGAACAGGTTGCAGATCGAGCGTACGACGTCGATCGCGCCAACCGGCGCGAGCACGTAGTCGCTGACGCCGCGGCGCACCAGCTCGCGATAGAGCATGACGTCGTTGATGCGGCCGATCACGACCACGCGGGTGCCGGCGTCGCAGACGGTGGCGAGCTGGTCGAGCCCGCCCAGGAGGTCGTTGCGGCCGTCGCTCTCGAGCACGATCACGTTCGGTGTGGGCGCCGAGCGGTAGGCTTCGACCGCAGCCGCCATACCGCCCATCTGGATCTTCAGGTGGGCCTTGCCGAGACGGCGATCCTCGCCGGCCGACTGTACCGCGGCAGCAGTTTCCACGGTCTCGCAGAAGGCCTGGACCGAGACGCGCGGCGCAGGCGCGATATGCTCGTCGGCCGGCGGCGGAGCTGCTTCCGGCTGCTCTTCGTGTGTTTGCCTGGCGTAGCTGATCATTTGCCGGTGTCGCTGAGTTTGGCCCTGTCGGCCTCAGGATAGGAGACCGCCGTCGGCACTCCCTTGCGATACTTCTCGAACGCAGCGGTGCGGCGTGTCGTATAGGAGGGTGTCTCCGGCCGCGGCTGCTCGAGGTCCGAGGGATTGTCGACCATGGCTGCGAGGTTGCGCTGATAGGCGCAGCCGTAATTGTAGTATTCCTTGTTCTCGAACCAGCCCTTGTTCTTCATCGAGGGGCCGATGTCCTCCGGCCACAGGCCGCAGGGGCCCGCGACTGCGGCGATCTTGGAATAGGTCAGCCGGATCGGCGGCAGGAAGCGCTTGTCTTCCGGCTGGTAGGGGCGGGCGATGATGCCGCGCGGCGGAACGCCCGCCGCCGCCAGCATCGCCTGGATCTCACGCATCGACCCCGCGACCGGACGCGCGTTGGGCGTGCCGGACGGCGCGTCGATATGGATGGCGCCGGTGCCCTCATGCAGCCAGGCCGATGCCAGGCCCATCACGTCGGCGCGCTGGGCCGCGGTCAACCCGCCGCGGGCGTGGCCGACGAAGACGACAATCGAACGGTTCTGCTCCTCGATCGCGATCGGATGACGCTGCTTGTAGCTGTCGGGAATGGAGGCGGTGACCGCTTCGTCGTGCTGGCAGCCGCCGAGCGCAAGCGCGATGCCGACGAGCGCGCCACCGAAGCCGATGGCGCCTCTGCGAATCTGGGGTGGTCTTGTGGTCATAACGAAGTCCCCGTTCCGCCTTAGTCGGTGATGAAGCCGTAGGTGCCGCGGTAGTTCCGGCCCGGCTCGGTCCGGCCAGGCACGCCGTAGATGCGGTTGATGTTGCCGAGCAGCTCGACCTGCGGATCGGCAGGCGCGGAGAATCCGTCATCCGGCCGCGACAGATCCTTTTGCGCCACCGCGCGAACGATATAGGGCGTCACGATCACGACCAGCTCGGTCGCGTTGTTGACGAAGTCGCGGCTGCGGAACAGCGTGCCGAGGATCGGGAGCTGCATCAGGCCCGGCAGCCCGCTGACCGCCTGCTTGGTCTGCTGCTGGATCAGGCCGGCCATCGCCATCGCGCCGCCGGAGGGAATCTCCAGCGACGTCTCCGCCCGGCGGGTCTTGATCGAAGGCACCGTGAGCGAGTTCACCGACGTGGAGGTCACGGCCTGCGACAGCGTGATCGCATTCTCGTTCGACAGTTCCGAAACCTCGGTCATCACCCGCAGGCTGATCTTGCCCTCGGTCAGCACCACGGGCGTGAAGTTGAGCGAGATGCCGAACTTCTTGAAGCTGATCTGGGTGGTACAGACATGCGTCGTGGGATCGCACGCATAGCCCGCCGGTACCGGGAATTCGCCGCCGGCGATGAAGGTCGCCGACTCGCCGGAGATCGCGGTCAGGTTCGGCTCGGCCAGCGTCCGGATCACGCCGGCGGTCTCCATCGCGCGCAGGGTGGCCTGCACCGACGGCGTCGCGCCGAACTTCGTGGTCAGACTGTTGCCGTCCACCAGATTTTTGCCAAGAGCGGTGAACGGGTTGGAGTTGCTGAAGGTCACCACGGAGGTACCGTAGTTGAGGTTGGCGGTGAGGTCGATGCCGAGCTGCTTGACGATGCTGCGCGCGACTTCGGCGACCGTCACCTTGAGCATGACCTGATCGCGGCCGCGGACCACGATCGAGTTCACGACCTTGTCGGCGCCGCCGGCGAGGCGCGCGGCGAGATCATTGGCCTGCTGCGCTTCCATCGGATTCGCCGCCGTGCCGGTCAGCACGATGCCTTCGCCGAGGCCGTCGATCTGGATGTCGGAATTGGGCAGGATCTGCTTCAGCGCGGCCCGCACGCCGTTGAGGTCGCGCTTGACCGCGATGTCATAGGCCGCGATCTGCTGGCCGGCGGAATCGAAGAACACGATGTTGGTCTGCCCGACCGCGGCGCCGATGATGTAGGCGCGCTGCGACGAGCGGACCACCGCATTGGCGATCTTGGGGTCGGCGACCAGCACATCCTTGATGTCGCGCGGAAGGTCGATCACGATGGACTTGCCGACGCCGAGCGAGAGGAAGCGCGCGTTCATCTGGCCGTCGGCCGCGACCGGCGCTGCGGGGCGGTAGTCGGCGGCGACCACGGGGGTCAGTGCCGGGTTGAGCACCAGCGCGAGGGCGGCCGAAAACGACAGGGCGCGGACCATTGAGGTTCGCATCGTCGCCAAATCTGCCCTGCATTTCATATCGACTGACCTCATCGTGCCTTCGCCGTCGAGCTTGGGATACCGTAGCGAATGATCGAAACGCCATCGCGCCTCTGTGCGGAATCATCGAGCGTGATCTCGCTCATCTTGACGTCGACGATGCTGCGCAGCGCCAGCGACAGCGTGCCGCTCTGGCGGGCGGCGGAAAGCGTCGCCGTCTGCGTGGGGTTGAGCTCGAGGGTGGCGGTCTTGCCGACCACCGTATTCTGGCCGTCCTTCTCCTTCGGCGCCTGGTCGATGGCCAGGACGCGGATGTTGGCCAGGATGATCTCGGACGTGACGATGTCGGGGGCGCCGTTGCTCGGGTCCGGGTTCTTGAGGCGGCGCGTCAGAAGCACGTCGACGCGATCGTTGGGCAGGATGAAGCCGCCTGCGCCGGTCTCCGGCGAGATCTCGGTCGAGATCGCGCGCATGCCGGTGGGCAGGATTGCCGCCATGAAGCCGGAGCCTTCGGCCTTGACCAGCTTCTGGTCGCGGATCGGCTCACCCTGGATGAAGGGGGCGCGCGCGATCGAACCGGTCACCTGGGTCACACCCTCGGGGCGCTCGTTGCGGCGGATGAAGGTGGCGCTGGCGGTCGCGGCCGGCCAGGTCTGCCATTGCACGTCTTCCGGTTTCACGGTCTGGCCGAGGCCGATGTCGTTCTTGGCCACCAGCACGTCGACGGTTGGAAGCTGCGCGACCGGAGCCGCCGGAGGCGGCGCAGAATTGTCCGAGCCGCTCGCCAGGTACGCGGCGACACCGCCGGCGCAGATGGCGACCGTCAGGACGACAATGCGTGCCCTATTCATACGCTTCACTTTCCAACAAACGCCGCGACGCAGCCGCCGCCGTAATCGGCAGTTGACCAGCTATTCGTCAAAGCATGGTTAATGAGGCGTATCTAAATCGCCTTAACGCCTGGTTTACCCGGAGCGTTCAACGCAGTGCGAGATGAGCGAGGTCGATCGCCTTCACCCACTCGGTTTCCGGGTAGACCATCAGCGCGCTCAGTGCGAGCGCGATGCCATAGGGAATGCCGCTCTCCTTGGCGTGCAGTCGCGCAAGCCAGGCCTGGCCCGCGAGGCCGTAGGGCAGCGGCCATTGCCGGAACTGGAGCAGGAGCAGCGTCAGCGCTCCGCCGAACAGCGAGGCGTAGAGCAGGAAGTTCATCAATGGCGCGAAGCCGAACCAGAGCGCGACGGAGGCCGCGACCTTGGCGTCGCCGCCGCCGACCCAGCCCATCGCAAAACAGGTGAAGGCCACGACCAGGACAAGCGCGCCGGCGCCGACATGGCCCAGCATCTCGTAAGGTGCCATGCCACCGGAGAGGGCGAGCGCGAAGAAGCCTGCGACCAGCGCCAGCGAGACGCGGTTCGAGATCGTCATCGTGAAGAGATCGCTCGCGGCGGCGAACGCCATCAGGGCCGGGAAGAGCAGAAGGCGCGCAAGGTCGAGGATCATGGGCTGCGTCTTGAGGCCTGGGTTCGTCGCGATATCTGGCGTCGCCCGATGCTACCCGGCAGAGCTAAACAAACCGACAACGGCGGCTGTGGCCTTGACAGGGCGGATCGCGCGAGGAGTGCTCACCAGAGGCTGGCAATGCGCGCGGCGAGTGCGAGCGTCGCAAGCAGCAGTGCAAGGCAGACCCAGTAGGCCGGCGAGCCGGTCTGCGCCGCCTCCGCCTCGCTCGCCGCAACCGCGGCATCGGTTCTGTACTTGCGTAACGCCACTGGAACTCGCCGTACTCAGAAAAACAAAGGCCCCGGATGTCCGGGGCTTTTGCCGTCGCCTGTCGGTCGCTTACTTCAGCGAGGTGCTGATCGAGGTGAACTTGGTGTTCAGCGTGCTGCCGAGGTTGTTGACGACGGTGATGATGGCCAGCGCGATGCCGGCGGCGATCAGGCCGTATTCGATGGCGGTGGCGCCGGATTCATCCTTGGCGAAACGCGCAATCAGGTTCTTCATGAACAAACTCCATCTGGGGTTGGATCGCCTCGTTCGGCGCTGTCTTTGACGCTATGAGCATGAAAGCCGAGCTCTTTCGGTAGAGTTAATTCGATCGTGCAAACCCGATCCCTGCGCGATGCTTTTGCCCAGAGTGAATTTCGCCTTAAGGCCCGCTGGAGTTCGCTGCGGTTCTAACGTACCGCAAGTGCGTCGCCGGCTTCACCCTCCCTTAAATTTCGCGGAGTAGGCGTAGGAGGACCAGCAATCCGGAAGAGAGGCGACGATGTCGAGCCTGCCCATGCAAGTCGCCCTGATGCTCGGCGAGACCATCGCGAAGGTGGTCCCCATCACCCTCGCGCTCGCGGCGGTCTTCACCGTGCTCGAGCATTTCTGGGCCTGCAATCCCGGCACGCCCTGGTGGCGCAAGCGGGAGATCGTCACCGACATCTGCTATTGGTTCTTCGTTCCGGTGTTCGCCCGCACCATGCGGATCGGGCTCTTGATCGTCGGCGCGAGTCTCCTCTTCAACATCCACGATGCCGACGGTCTCATCGCCTTCTACGACAATGGCCACGGCCCGCTGGCGCTATTGCCGCTCTGGGCCCAGGCTGTCCTCTTCCTGGTCCTGTCGGATTTCATGCTGTACTGGCTGCACCGGTTGTTCCACGGCGGCGAGTTCTGGAAGTATCACGCGATCCATCACTCCTCGGAGGAGATCAGCTGGATTTCGGCGGCCCGCTTCCATCCCGTCAATCTCGTGCTCGGCTCGATCGGGGTCGACGTCGTGCTGCTGATGGCCGGCATTTCCCCGAATGTCATGATCTGGCTTGCCCCGTTCACGACCTTCCACTCGGCCTTCGTGCACGCCAATCTGAACTGGACCTTCGGACCGTTCAAATACGTGCTGGCGACGCCGGTATTCCACCGCTGGCACCACACCTCGCTCGAGGAGGGCGGCGACACCAATTTCGCCGGGACCTTCCCGCTCTGGGACGTGCTGTTCGGCACCTTCCGCATGCCGGAGGGGCAACTGCCGCAGGATTACGGCAAGGACGAAGCGACCATGCCCAGGGAGATCGCGGGCCAGCTCGCTTATCCGTTCCGCCGCTAGCACGACCGCGAGGACCTTAAAACGCCAGTCCGCTCAAACAATAGTCGGCGAATTTGCGGAACGTTCACGAATTGAGGGCAGGTTAGCGCGGTCGGGCGCCGGCTCCGCTGTATCAATCGCTTCTGCCGGTTTGTGACGTCCCGGGGGTAAGAGTATGCGTAAAGAACTGCTGCGCCGCCATGCGCGCGTGTGTCTTCTGGTTGCGGCCGCGGTGCTGGCATCGCCGGCTGCCGGTCTTGCCGAATCCACCGCCGATACCATCGCCGTCAATGTCGACCAGGCCAAGCTGGTCCGGCTGCCCGGCAAGGTTGCGACCATCGTGGTCGGCAATCCCCTGATCGCCGACGTCACGCTGCAGCCCGGTGGCATGATCGTCGTGACCGGGAAGGGCTACGGCGCCACCAACTTCATCGCGCTCGACAGGGGCGGCGAGATCCTGGTCGACCGCCAGATCCAGGTCGAAGGTCCGAGCGACCGGCTCGTCACCGTCTACCGCGGGGTCGAGCGTGAGTCCTATAGCTGCATGCCGATTTGCCAGCGTCGCGTGACGCTGGGCGACAGCGACAACTTCTTCAACACCACGATGAGCCAGGCCGGTTCGCTGAGCAGCAATGCCAGCGGCAACGCCGGCGCGGGCGCCAAGACCAACTAGCAAGACCAACCAGCAGGCCAACTGGTAGGACCGCCCCGTTCTTCGAACATGAAAAAAAGGCCGTGCGTCACGCACGGCCTTTTTCTATTGCGTTGGCTCGTTCGCGCGAGCCGAAGCTCCGTCGGCTCAGCCGGCGGAGCGAAGATTGTCGGCGGCCGACTTGCCGGACCGGCGATCGGCAACGATCTCGTAGGAGATCTTCTGGCCTTCGCGCAGCGTGCCGAGGCCGGCGCGCTCGACGGCGCTGATGTGCACGAACACGTCCTTGCCGCCGTCGTCGGGCTGGATGAAGCCAAAGCCCTTGGTCGCGTTAAACCACTTCACGGTTCCCATGCTCACGGGGGTAGTTCCTTCTCAGATACACAATGTAAGAGCCCGCTCGCGCGGGCAGGTTAGATCGAATTTCTGGAAGGGTCGTCAGCGTGTCTGAACCGGCTGTACCGGTGGATGCCAATGTCGTCCGGCCGAAAATCGATTAATTCATTTTATTGGAAATGAGGCTTCAAAACAATCCTGACGCGCACGATTTTTTGATCCGCCGCGATGTGCGCGGCAGATCAGCATACAGGTCAGCATTTCGATTCCGCGCTTGCGCGCGGAATCGTCGTTCGCCGCCTAGCGGCGGCGGAACTGGCCACCGCGCTGCGCGCCACCCCGCGGCGGTCCGCCGGATGTTGCGGGACGTTCGTCCTTGTGGCGGAAAATCAGCCGGCCCTTCTCGAGATCGTAGGGCGACATCTCCACCGTCACGCGATCGCCCGCGAGCGTCTTGATGCGGTTCTTCTTCATCTTGCCGGCGGTGTAGGCAACGATCTCGTGCCCGGCGTCGAGCTGCACGCGGTAGCGGGCGTCGGGGAGGATTTCGGTGACCAGTCCTTCGAACTGGATCAGCTCTTCCTTAGCCATGAATGTCTCCAGGTCGTGGACGGCTAGTGCGAATAGGGTTTGCGAGTTGGTTGGCCCATCGGCCGACTGTCCCGGCGCAAAAAGGCAACGCCTTGTATCCCATCAGGCGTCCCAGCGCTATGCGCGGAACGCTGTTCAGGGCGGTCGGTTTGCGAAGAGTGCATCTTGCCGCCGGAGCGGCGGCGACGAGACCCCTTTGAGGCCTTCGGGCCGCTGCCGGGCCTTCCGTCGACGTGGCGCGCGTCGCCATGCCGGCCTTCACCGGGCCGTCCATCACCCTGCTTGCCGGCGCTGTGGTGGCGTCCGTCGCCGTGCCTTTCGTCGGTACGCCGTCCGTCACCGTGGCGCTCACCATGCCTTGCGCCTTGCGGACGCTGGCCCGGGCGGCCCGGCCGGCCCTGTCGTTGCTGCGACGGGGGCGGACCCGCATCGCGGCGGCCGGCATCGGTGCGGAGGTCTTCGCGCGGCAGCGCCACCTTGATCAGCCGCTCGATGTCGCGGAGATAGCTGAGCTCCTCGCCGCCTGCGACCAGCGAGATCGCGGTGCCCTCAGCGCCGGCGCGCGCGGTGCGACCGATGCGGTGGACGTAAGTCTCGGGCACGTTGGGCAGGTCGAAATTGATGACGTGGGTGATGCCGTCGACATCGATGCCACGGGCGGCGATGTCGGTGGCGACCAGCGTGCGGATGTCGCCCGAGCGGAACTGGGCGAGCGTGCGCTCGCGATGGTTCTGCGACTTGTTGCCGTGGATGGCGCTGGCGGCGATGCCGGCCTTCTCGAGCGTCTTCACGACCTTGTCGGCGCCGTGCTTGGTGCGGGTGAAGACCAGCGCGCGGTTGATCGGCTCGTCCTTCAGGAGCTTGGTCAGGAAGGCGGGCTTGGCCGAGAAGTCGACTTGGAGGATACGCTGGTTGATGCGCTCGGCGGTCGAGGAGACCGGGGTCACCGCGACACGGGCCGGATCACGCAGCATGGAGTCGGCGAGCTCGGCGATGTCCTTGGGCATGGTGGCCGAGAAGAACAGCGTCTGCCGCTTGATCGGCAGCTTGGCGACGATCTTCCGGATGTCGTTGATGAAGCCCATGTCGAGCATGCGGTCGGCCTCGTCGAGCACGAGGAATTCGACGCTGCCAAGCTTCAGCCCGTTGCTCTGCACGAGGTCGAGCAGGCGGCCGGGGGTGGCGACCAGCACTTCGACACCCTGCATCAGCGAGCGGACCTGGCGGCCCATCGGCACGCCGCCGATGGCGAGCGTCGAGGACAGGCGGATGTGGCGGCCATAGGCGTTGAAGCTGTCGAGGATCTGGCCGGACAGCTCGCGGGTGGGCGACAGAACCAGGACGCGGGTCGTCTTCGGCTGCGGCTTGATGCGGTGCTCGAGCAGGCGATGCAGGATCGGCAGCGCGAAGGACGCGGTCTTGCCGGTGCCGGTCTGGGCGATGCCGACGACGTCGCGGCCGGTCAACGCCGTGGGGATGGTCTGGGCCTGGATGGGGGTGGGGGTGACGTAATTCTCTTCGGAGAGAGCGCGAGCGATCGGTTCGGCGAGGCCGAAGTCCTGAAACGAAGTCAAAAGATGGGTTCTTTCCATGTCAAAGGCGGGCGCCCGGCGCATTCAGCGCGGCGCGCGCAAACGGGTGTCGAGAAGACACCTGCGTGTTTGGGGTGTCGGATGGCTTGGGAGATATGGGGCAAGCCAGAGGCCCGTAGAGGGCTTAAGAACACGCGGCTCGCAACGACCCCTTGATTCGCAAGAGGTCTCGACCGTCATATGGAACATTGAGCGGGCGCTTTCAAGGCAGGCGGGCCCTAAACGGCGATTGCAGTGCAGAAATAGTTATGCCGAAAATTTTGACAGAGGTGTCATTCTGCTCAATAAATGAACTGTCTGCCGCATTAGAATACAATTAATTTGCACAAATCTTGAGCAATTAGCTCTCGGCGAAACTTCGATTTTTGCTAGATTATAAAGCAAAATCAATGTCTTGGTGCGTGTCTAGCCCATGGCATGGTTCTTGCGATTCCGTTAATCGCAGGCGGCCGTGGGGCCGTTTCGCAGCGTTTTTCACGTCTGCGTCAGGGAGATGATACACAAATGCGCACCAAATCCACTCACGATATAGCGGCGTCATTTAGCCGCCGCGGCGTGCTCGCCGCGACCGCCGGACTGATGCTCGGTCTGGCCTCCATTTCCGGCGCGAAGGCCGCGGACGACACCATCAAGGTCGGTGTGCTTCACTCTCTCTCCGGCACCATGGCCATCAGCGAAACCACGCTGAAGGACACCATCCTCTTCCTGATCGACGAGCAGAACAAGAAGGGCGGCGTGCTCGGCAAGAAGCTCGAAGCCGTCGTCGTCGACCCCGCTTCGAACTGGCCGCTGTTCGCCGAAAAGGCGCGCGAGCTGATCACCAAGGACAAGGTCTCGGTCGTGTTCGGCTGCTGGACCTCGGTGTCGCGCAAGTCGGTGCTCCCGGTCTTCAAGGAGCTGAACAACATCCTGTTCTACCCCGTGCAGTACGAGGGCGAGGAGAGCGAGCGCAACGTGTTCTACACGGGTGCTGCGCCGAACCAGCAGGCGATCCCCGCCGTCGACTATTTGATGAAGGACGAGAAGGTGAAGCGCTGGGTGCTCGCAGGCACCGACTACGTCTATCCGCGCACCACCAACAAGATCCTGGAAGCCTATCTGAAGTCGAAGGGTGTCGCCCAGGAAGACATCATGATCAACTACACGCCGTTCGGTCACTCCGACTGGCAGACGATCGTGGCCGACATCAAGAAGTTCGGCTCGGCCGGCAAGAAGACCGCGGTGGTCTCGACCATCAACGGCGACGCCAACGTACCCTTCTACAAGGAGCTCGGCAACCAGGGTATCAAGGCGAAGGACATCCCGGTGGTCGCGTTCTCGGTGGGTGAGGAAGAGCTCGCCGGCATCGACACCAAGCCGCTGGTCGGCCATCTCGCCGCCTGGAACTACTTCGAGTCGATCAAGACCAAGGACGGATCGAACGAGAAGTTCATCAAGGACTGGCAGGCCTACACCAAGAACCCGAAGCGTGTGACCAACGACCCGATGGAAGCGCACGTGATCGGCTTCAACATGTGGGTGAAGGCGGTCGAGAAGGTGAAGTCGACCGATCCGGACAAGGTGATCGACGCGCTTCCCGGCATCGAGGCGCCGAACCTGACCGGTGGCGTGTCGAAGATGCTGCCGAACCACCACATCACCAAGCCGGTGTTCATCGGCGAGATCAAGGGCAACGGCCAGTTCGACGTGGTCTGGAAGACCCCGGGTCTTGTCGCGGGCGATGCCTGGTCGAAGGAGCTCGACGGCTCCAAGGACCTGATCGGCGATTGGGTCGGCAAGAAGTGCGGCAACTTCAACACCAAGACCAACAAGTGCCTGGGTTCGGGCTCCTGATCCGGGCCTGACCGTATCTATGCACGCGACCGGAGAGGGCGGCGATCCCGCCGCCTTCTCCACTCATTTCTGCCGGGGTCATTCACAGTGCCAGCTAATTTGTCCGCCCGCCTCTGTTCGCTCCTGCTCTCGTTGTTCCTGATCGCGTTCGCACTGCCGGCCTTCGCCGGTCCGTTCGAGGATGCGGTCGCCAAATTCGCCAACGATGATTATTCCGACACGGAAGAGGCGATCGGCGTGGTCGCGAGCAGCGGCAATCCGCTGGCCTTCCCCATCATCAGCGCGCTCCAGGACGGCCGCCTCATGGCCGATCCGGACAGCAAGAAGGTTTACGTCACCGGCACCGACGGCAAGTCGATCGACGCCGCGACCGGCCAGGCGGTGGCCAGCGTTCCCGATAGTGCGAGCGCGGTCCGCCTCAACAACCGTCTGCGCCGCAGCGTCGATGCCGCGGTCGGCAGCCTGACGCTTCAGTCGCCGGACGTCGGAACGCGCCTCCAGGCCGCGCAATCCGTCTTCAAGTCGCATGAGGAGACCGCGCTCGAAGCCGTCGATGCCGCGCTCGCCAAGGAAACCAACAAATCAGTCAAGGCTACGCTCGGCGAAGCCCGCGCGGCGATCCTGCTGTTCAAGCCGGACGCCACCGAGGTCGAGAAGCTCGAGGCCGTCGCCACCCTCAGGGCGCGCGGCGACCAGGAGGCGATGGCGCTGCTCACCGGCATGGGCGACCAGCCGGCCTCGGTGACCAAGGCCGCCGCGAGTGCGATCGGCTCGATCCAGAGTTCGCTCGCGGTCTGGTCCACGGTGCAGAATGCCTGGTACGGCCTCTCGCTCGGCTCAGTGCTGCTGCTCGCGGCGATCGGGCTCGCCATCACCTTCGGCGTGATGGGCGTCATCAACATGGCCCATGGCGAAATGGTGATGTTAGGGGCCTACACCACCTTCGTGGTGCAGGAGGTGATCCGCACCCGCTATCCCGGTCTGTTCGACTATTCCTTGCTGATCGCCGTGCCGCTGGCCTTTCTCGTCGCCGGCGCGATCGGCGTGTTGATCGAGCGCAGCATCATTCGCTTCCTCTACGGCCGTCCGCTGGAGACGCTGCTGGCGACCTGGGGCCTGTCGCTGGTGCTCCAGCAGGCGGTCCGCACTATGTTCGGCCCGACCAACCGCGAGGTCGGCAACCCCTCCTGGATGAGCGGCGCCTTCGAGCTCGGCCAGATCACCATTACCTATAACCGGCTCTGGATCCTCTGCTTCACGCTCGCCGTGTTCGCGATCCTGCTCGCGATGCTGCGCTACACCGCGCTGGGCCTGGAGATGCGCGCTGTGACGCAGAACCGGCGCATGGCGGCCTCGATGGGCATCGCCACCTCGCGCGTCGACGCGCTCACCTTCGGCCTCGGTTCGGGCATTGCCGGCATCGCCGGCGTGGCGCTGTCGCAGATCGACAATGTCAGCCCCAATCTCGGCCAGAGCTACATCATCGACAGCTTCATGGTCGTGGTGTTCGGCGGGGTCGGCAATGTCTGGGGCACGCTGGTCGGCGCCTTCACGCTCGGCATCGCCAACAAGTTCCTGGAGCCGGTCGCAGGCGCCGTGCTCGGCAAGATCGCCATCCTGGTTCTCATCATCCTTTTCATTCAAAAGCGGCCGCGCGGTCTGTTCGCGCTCAAGGGCCGTGCGGTGGAAGCATGACCCCTCACATGCTGACGCGATCACTGGACCGCAGCGCGACGATCTTCCTGCTGGTTGTCGCCGCGCTGGGCGTGCTAATCCCGTTGTCCAACCTGCTGCTGCCCGCGGGCTCGTTCCTGCAAGTGCCGACCTATCTGGTCGCGCTCTGGGGCAAATATGTCTGCTACGCCGTCCTGGCGCTCGCGATCGACCTGATCT
Source organism: Bradyrhizobium sp. YCK136 (assembly GCF_044570075.1). Classification (NCBI taxonomy): domain Bacteria; kingdom Pseudomonadati; phylum Pseudomonadota; class Alphaproteobacteria; order Hyphomicrobiales; family Nitrobacteraceae; genus Bradyrhizobium; species Bradyrhizobium sp. YCK136. The sequence goes on along the minus strand of NZ_CP172424.1, from coordinate 8,757,800 downwards.
GGGGCTATTGCGGCATCCTCTCGCTCGGCCACGGGGCTTTCTTCGCGCTCGGCGGCTACGCGATGGGCATGTACCTGATGCGGCAGATCGGCACCCGCGGTGTCTACGGCAACCCTATCCTGCCAGACTTCATGGTGTTCCTGAACTATTCGAAGCTGCCCTGGTACTGGTACGGCTTCGACATGTTCTGGTTCGCCGCGCTGATGGTGCTGGTCGTGCCGGGCCTGCTCGCCTTCTGCTTCGGCTGGCTCGCCTTTCGCTCTCGCGTCACCGGCGTGTATCTGTCGATCATCACGCAGGCGATGACCTATGCGCTGCTGCTCGCCTTCTTCCGCAACGATTTCGGCTTCGGCGGCAACAACGGCCTGACCGACTTCAAGGACATTTTGGGCTTCAACGTGCAGGCGGAAGGGACTCGCGCCGCGCTGTTCGCGCTGAGCTGCCTGGCGCTGATCCTGGGCTTCCTGGTCTGCCGCGCCATCGTCTCGTCCAAGCTCGGCAAGGTGCTGATCGCGGTGCGTGATGCGGAATCGCGCACCCGCTTCCTCGGCTACCGGGTCGAATCCTACAAGCTGTTCGTGTTCACGGTGTCGGCCTGCATGGCCGGCGTTGCCGGCGCGCTCTACGTGCCGCAGGTCGGCATCATCAATCCGAGCGAATTCGCGCCGGGCAATTCGATCGAGGCGGTGATCTGGGTCGCGGTCGGCGGCCGCGGCACGCTGGTCGGCGCGGCGCTCGGCGCCGTCGTCGTCAACTATGCCAAGACGTTCTTCACCTCTGGCATGCTGGCGCCGTACTGGCTGTTCATGCTCGGCGCGCTGTTCATCCTGGTGACGCTGCTGCTGCCCAAGGGCATCGTCGGCACCTTCAACGCCTGGTGGGACGCGTCGAAAGAGAAACGCCCCGCCGCGACAACGGCGAGCGCCGCGGCCGAGGACGGCGTCACCGAACCCAAGATGGCGGAGTAGGCGCAATGAACGTCATGGACACCCGCGCGACCTCCGCAATGCTCTATCTCGACGGCGTGCACGTCTCCTTCGACGGCTTCCACGCCATCAACAATCTGTCGCTGACGCTCGAGCCCGGCGAGATGCGCGCCATCATCGGCCCGAACGGCGCCGGCAAGACCACGATGATGGACATCATCACAGGCAAGACCAAGCCGGACGAGGGCACCGTGCTGTTCGACGGCGTCACCGACCTGACGCGACTGGATGAGACCCGGATTGCCGAGCTCGGCATCGGCCGGAAATTCCAGAAGCCCACCGTGTTCGAGAGCCAGACCGTGCAGGACAATCTGCTGCTGGCGCTCAATGTCGATCACAGCGTCAAGGGCACGCTGTTCTGGCGTGGCAGCAAGGCCGAGTCCGAGCGCATCGACAAGGTGCTGGAGACGATCCGCCTCACCGAGGCGCGCAACCGGCTGGCCGGCAGCCTCAGCCACGGCCAGAAGCAATGGCTCGAGATCGGCATGCTGCTGGCGCAGGATCCGAAGCTCTTGCTGGTCGACGAGCCCGTCGCCGGCATGACCGACGTCGAGACGCATCTCACCGCCGAGCTGCTGAAGGAGATCAACAAGACCCACACCGTCATGGTGGTCGAGCACGACATGACGTTCGTGCGCGAACTCGGGGTCAAGGTCACCTGCCTGCACGAAGGCTCGGTGCTCGCGGAAGGTACCATCGACCAGGTCTCGTCCAACGAGCGGGTCATCGAAGTCTATCTGGGACGCTGACCGATGCTCGAAGTCAAAGACATCAACCTGTTCTACGGCGCGGCGCAGGCGCTGCGCGGCGTCTCGATTGCGGCCGAGCCCGGCAAGGTGACTTGCGTGCTCGGGCGCAACGGCGTCGGCAAGACCTCGCTGCTGCGGGCCATGGTTGGGCAATATCCCATCTCCTCCGGCGCGATCGTGTTCGACGGCAGCGACATCACGGGCCTCAAGCCCTACGAGCGGGCGCGCAAGGGCATCGGCTTCGTGCCGCAGGGCCGCGAGATCTTTCCGCTGCTCACGGTCGAGGAGAATCTCAAGACCGGCTTCGGTCCGCTCAAGCGCGAGGACAGGCACATCCCGGACGACGTGTTCTCGCTGTTTCCGGTGCTGCAATCCATGCTCGGCCGCCGCGGCGGCGATCTCTCCGGCGGCCAGCAGCAGCAGCTCGCGATCGGGCGTGCGCTGGTGATGCGGCCGAAGCTGCTGCTGCTCGACGAGCCGACCGAGGGCATCCAGCCCTCGATCATCAAGGACATCGGCCGCGCCATCTCCTACTTGCGCAACCTCGGCAACATCGCCATCGTGCTGGTCGAACAATATCTCGACTTTGCCTGCGAACTCGGCGACAGTCTCGCCGTGATGGATCGCGGCGCGGTGAAGTTCACCTGCGACCGGACCAATCTCGACGCGAGCGAGATCAGCCGTCAGATGGCTCTGTAAGCCATTTGTGCCGCGACCGGCTGGGGAGGCGGATGCGCAGCGAACTATCAGTCACGTCCAGCATATTCGAGGCCAATCGCGCCCGCGGCGCGGTCAGGTTCGACGTGCATGCGCGGGACGGCGTAACACGGCGCGGAGTGTTGCATGAATCCGGCTCGCTGCGCGTGCGCTTTCCCTCGCCCGAGGATGAAGGTCTCTCCGGCGTGTTCGTCAACACGGCCGGTGGCGTTGCCGGCGGTGATCGCTTCGATGTCGAGATATCGGCGGCCGATGCCGCGCGGCTGACGCTGACCACGGCGGCTGCCGAAAAGGTCTATCGCGCGCCGGGCCCGGCGGCGGAGCTCAATATCGCCCTGAAGGTCGGCGCAGGCGCGCATCTGTCCTGGCTGCCGCAGGAGACCATCCTGTTTGATCGTGCCCGTGTCCATCGTCGCTTCGACATCGCGTTCGATGAGGCGGCCTCGCTCCTGCTTTGCGAGATCGTGGTGTTCGGACGCACTGCGATGGGTGAGCGGATGGAGCAGGGCGAGTTCGTCGACCGATGGCGGCTCTCTCGCGGCGGTCGGCTCGTCTTTGCCGAGACCGTCAGGCTGGGCGGTGATATCGGCGCGAAACTCGCGAGGTCCGCGGTGGCCAAGGGGGGCGCGGCAATCGGCACGGCCTTGATCGTGCCCGGCGATGAGGCGCTCATCGAGCGCATTCGGGAGGCCTCGGAATCCTTCGCCGGCGAGGTCGGGATATCGGCCTGGAATGGCTTTGCAATGGCGCGGTTCTGTGCCCAAGATGCGGCGCGCTTGCGCGCCGACATGATGGCCGTGCTGGCGCGCACCGGTGCGGCGTTGCCGCGGCTGTGGTTGAATTGACGTGTTGAACGGAAGAGATTTCGCATGAACCTGTCTCCCCGCGAAAAGGACAAGCTTCTGATCTCGATGGCCGCCATCCTGGCGCGCCGCAGGCTGGACCGCGGCGTCAAGCTCAACCATCCCGAGGCGATCGCGATCATCTCCGATTTCATCCTCGAAGGTGCGCGCGACGGCCGTACCGTGGCCGAGCTGATGCAATCCGGCGCGCAGGTGCTGACCCGCGACCAGGTGATGCCGGGCATCCCCGAAATGATCCACGACATCCAGGTCGAGGCGACGTTTCCGGACGGCACCAAGCTCGTCACCGTGCACGAGCCGATCAGGTGATTTGAATTCGTCATTCCGGGGCGCGCGCAGGGCGAACCCGGAATCCAGAGATTGTTGATCGAGATTCCGGGTTCTCACTCCGCGAGAACCGGAATGACGGAGGAAGACAGAGATGATCCCCGGTGAACTCTTCATTCAGGACGGCGAGATCGAGCTCAATGCCGGCCGCAAGACCGTGACGCTGACGGTCGCCAACACCGGCGACCGCCCGATCCAGGTCGGCTCGCACTACCATTTCTTCGAGACCAACCCCGCGCTGAAGTTCGAGCGCAAGAAGGCCCGCGGCATGCGCCTCGACATCGCCGCCGGCACCGCCGTCCGCTTCGAGCCCGGCCAGACCCGCGACGTCCAGCTCGTCGCACTCGCCGGCAAGAAGACCATCTACGGCTTCCGCGGCGACGTGATGGGGAAGCTGTGACGCATGCTCTCCGCCGTCTGCCTCATCTCCGAAGCCGCTGAGCTGGCCGCGCGCCGGCACAACGGCATGGCGCGCAAGGGGCGGGGGAACGAGCCTTACGTCAATCACCTTGCCGAGGTCGCGAACCTGCTCGCGAGGGCGACCGATGGCGCCGATGCGGAGCTGGTCGCGGCCGGCTGGCTGCATGATACGATCGAGGACACCGAGACCACGCGTGAAGAGCTCGCGCAGAAATTCTCCGAACGTATCGCATCTCTCGTCGTCGAGTGCACCGATGACATGAAGCTGCCGAAAGCCGAGCGGCGCCGGCGGCAGGTGGTCGATGCGCCGAAGAAATCTGCGGGCGCAAAACTGATCAAGATCGCCGACAAGATCAGCAATGTCGGTGCGCGCATTCATGCCGCCCCGACGACCGAGGAGCGCGACGACCTCGCCGACTATACCGGCTGGGCCGAGCAGGTGGTCGCCGGCTGTCGCGGCGGCAATCCGTGGCTCGATCAGAAATTCGACGACGCAGTGCGTACGGCGAGAGCTTCGCTGTGAGCACCATCAAGACATTCAAACGCAAGCGGGGCCTGTGATGTCCGTAAAGATCAAACGTTCCGTCTATGCCGACATGTTCGGCCCGACCACCGGCGACAAGGTGCGGCTGGCCGACACCGACCTCATCATCGAGGTCGAGAAGGATTTCACCACTTACGGCGAGGAGGTGAAGTTCGGCGGCGGCAAGGTGATCCGCGACGGCATGGGGCAGTCGCAGGTGACCAACAAGCAGGGCGCGGCCGACACCGTCATCACCAATGCGCTGATCGTGGACCACTGGGGCATCGTGAAGGCCGACGTCGCGATCAAGGACGGCATGATCTCCGCGATCGGCAAGGCCGGCAACCCCGACATCCAGCCGGGCGTCACCATCGTCATCGGCCCCGGCACCGACGTGATCGCGGGCGAGGGCAAGATCCTCACCGCCGGCGGCTTCGACAGCCACATCCATTTCATCTGCCCGCAGCAGATCGAGCACGCGCTGATGAGCGGCGTCACCTCGATGCTGGGCGGCGGCACCGGTCCCTCGCACGGCACCTTTGCGACGACCTGCACGCCGGGCCCGTGGCACATGGGGCGGATGATCCAGTCGTTCGACGCCTTCCCGGTCAATCTCGGCATTTCCGGCAAGGGCAATGCCTCGCGCCCCGCGCCGCTGGTCGAGATGATCAAGGGCGGCGCCTGCGCGCTGAAGCTGCACGAGGATTGGGGCACCACGCCGGCCGCGATCGACAACTGCCTCTCGGTGGCCGACGATTACGACATCCAGGTCATGATCCACGCCGACACGCTGAACGAATCCGGCTTCGTCGAGGATACGATCAAGGCGTTCAAGGGCCGCACCATCCACGCCTTCCACACCGAGGGCGCCGGCGGCGGTCACGCCCCCGACATCATCAAGGTCGCAGGGCTGAAGAACGTGCTGCCGTCATCGACCAACCCGACGCGCCCCTTCACCCGCAACACCATCGACGAGCATCTCGACATGCTGATGGTGTGCCACCACCTCGATCCCTCGATCGCGGAAGATCTTGCGTTCGCCGAAAGCCGTATCCGCAAGGAGACCATCGCGGCCGAGGACATCCTGCACGATCTCGGCGCGCTCTCGATGATGTCCTCGGACTCCCAGGCCATGGGTCGCCTCGGCGAGGTCATCATCCGGACATGGCAAACCGCCGACAAGATGAAGAAGCAGCGCGGATCGCTGCCGCAGGACAAGGGCAAGGACAACGACAATTTCCGCGTCAAGCGCTACATCGCCAAATACACGATCAACCCCGCGATCGCGCATGGCGTGTCGAAGCTGATCGGTTCGGTGGAGAAGGGCAAGCTCGCCGATCTCGTGCTGTGGTCGCCGGCGTTCTTCGGCGTCAAGCCGGACTGCATCGTCAAGGGCGGCACGATCGTCGCTGCGCCCATGGGCGATCCCAACGCCTCGATCCCGACGCCGCAGCCGGTGCACTACCAGCCGATGTTCGGCGCCTTCGGCAAGGCGCGCACGGCATCTTCCGTGGTGTTCACCTCCAAGGCCGCGATCACCGGCGGGCTGGCGCGCAAGCTCGGTATCGAGAAGAAGCTCTATGCCGTCCAGAACACCCGCGGCAGGATCTCCAAGAAGAGCATGATCCACAACGACGCAACCCCCGATATCGAGGTCGATCCGGAGACCTATGAGGTCCGCGCCGACGGCGAGCTCCTGACCTGCGCGCCTGCCGAAGTGCTGCCGATGGCGCAGCGATATTTCATGTACTGAAATAGCGCCCCGGTCCCCGGAGCCTGTCCGGGGACGGTTTTACGGTGTTGCGTTCGATCCCGCCTGGTCTAATGTCCCGCCCGGTATCTTGAACCCAGAAGAAAAGCCGGGAGGATTTCTCGTGATTTACGTCGTTGCCACCTTGACCATCAAGCCCGAGACGCGCGCCGAATTCATTGCAGGCGCCACCGCCTGCATCAAGGAGACGCGGAAAGAGCCCGGCAATATCGCCTATGATATGCATGAAAGCGTCACCGATCCGACCAAGATGGTGTTCGTCGAGCAGTGGGAGAGCGCCGAGGCGCTGGTGCCGCATCGCGCCATGGAGCACATGAAGACGTTCGGCCGCATTGCGGTGAAATGCTTCATGGCGCCGCCGAAGGTCGAAATCATTACGCCCGAGAAGGTCGAGACACGGTAACAGGGTAGAAGCCAATGATCCGGGCGACGCAGGTTAGGGGACAGCACCGCTTCACCGAAGCACCAGTGGACACGGTCGTGCTCGATTTCGACGATCGGCACCGCCGCCGCATGGCGATGACGGGGACGCGGGGGCTCGAATTCCTGCTCGACCTGGAGAACGCCGTTGCGCTGCGCGGCGGCGACGCGCTGGTGCTGGAGGACGGCCGGCTGGTCGAAGTGGTTGCGGCGCCCGAGCCGCTGCTCGAGATCCGCGGCCGCGATCCGCACCACCTCATCCGCGTCGGCTGGCACCTCGGCAATCGTCATCTGCCGACGCAGATCATGGCCAAAGCCTTGCGCATCCGCCGTGACCACGTCATCGAGGCCATGGTGAAGGGCCTCGGCGCGCGTGTCGTCGAGATCGAGGCGCCATTCGATCCTGAAGGTGGCGCCTATGCCGACGCCGGTCATGCGCATGGCCACGATGACCATGCGCATCATGATCACGGCCATCACCACCACGATCATGGCGACCATCATCATGATCACCACGGTCATGATCATCACGGCCACGACCATCATGATCATGCCGCGCATGACCATGGGCACGATCACCATCATCACGACGAGCATTGCGACCATCCCGACCACCACCACGGCCACAAGCATGCTCATGACCACAAATGAGCCGGTCAATGCCGGTGACCTCGCCGCGCGCGAGGCGGCGGCGCTGTACCGGCTGATGACCTGGCTGTCGCCGGCGTTTCCCGTCGGCGGCTTCTCCTACTCCAGCGGGATCGAATGGGCGGTCGAGGCGGGCGATATCACCGACACGGCGACGCTCGCCGACTGGCTCGATACTATGCTCGGCGACGGTTCGGGCTTCTGCGATGCGACGTTCCTGGTCCAGGCCTATCGCGCCACTGAGGCGGGCGAGGAGACCTCGTTGCGCGACATCGCTGAGCTCGCGAGCGCCTTCGTGCCGTCGCGCGAGCGGCAGCTTGAGACGACGTCGCAGGGCCGCGCTTTCATCGACATCGCCCGCGCCGCGTGGGATGCGGAGGGGCTGGACGCCATGGTTGCGGCATGCCGCACGCCATTGGTCTATCCCGTCGCGGTCGGTGTGGTCGCCGCGATGCACGGCGTGCCGTTGGCGCCGACGCTGCACGCCTTCCTGCACGCTGTGGTCTCGAACTGGATTTCCGCGGCCACCCGCCTCATTCCGCTCGGCCAGACCGACAGCCAGCGCGTGCTGGTGCGGCTGGAAGCTGCCGTTGCCGCGACCGCAACTCGTGCGCTGAGCGCGACGTTGGACGATCTCGGCAGCGCGACATTCCGCGCCGATCTCGCCAGCCTGCGGCACGAGACGCAGTATACGCGGCTGTTTCGGTCGTGAGCGCGTTGCATCACATTCTGCCGTCGTCCTGGCGAAGGCCAGGCCCCATAACCACGAATGCCTGTGGTCATGGAGGGATGTGGCCTCAGTCCGCCGCGACAATGAACTTCGGTGGTAATGGGTCCTGGCTTTCGCCAGGACGACGATAGGAAAGAGTCAATGGCTACGTCTCACGGCCCCCTGCGTGTCGGCGTCGGCGGTCCGGTCGGATCGGGCAAGACCGCGCTGATGGATCTGCTCTGCAAGACCATGCGCGAGCGCTACGACATCGCGGCGATCACCAACGACATCTACACCAAATGGGATGCCGAATTCCTGGTGCGCTCGGGCTCGCTGACGCCGGATCGCATTGCCGGTGTCGAGACCGGCGGCTGCCCGCATACCGCGATCCGCGAAGATGCCTCGATGAACCTCGCGGCGGTCGCGGACATGCGCGCGAAATTCCCCGGCCTCGACCTCGTGCTGATCGAATCCGGCGGCGACAATCTCGCTGCCACTTTTTCCCCGGAGCTTGCCGACCTCACCATCTACGTCATCGACGTGGCGGCGGGCGACAAGATCCCGTCCAAGGGCGGCCCCGGCATCACCCGCTCCGACCTCCTGGTCATCAACAAGATCGATCTTGCGCCCCATGTCGGCGCCTCCCTGGAGAAGATGGAGACGGACGCCAGGCGCATGCGCGGCACGCGCCCCTTTGTCATGACCAACCTGAAGAAGAGCGAGGGGCTCGACCGCATCGTGGGCTTCATCGAGGCCAAAGGCGGCCTGAAACGGGCCGGCTGACGGACGCGACGACTTGGCACAGGCGTTTTCCGCCGTTAACGCCTGAGGCAGGACCGTATCCGCGGAACAAATTCCGGACACGGCGATTAATTACCGGTACCCGGGGCAAATCCATTCCGGCCGGACGACCGGCCGGGCGGATTAAGCTTTTCAGGCGACCCAAGTTGCGTACTGATGCCTCCTCCTTCATTATCTCCTCCATCGGGGTTCATCCTGTTTCGGCACATGGCCGTTCGAGCTGCGTTCATATGCTCCGTGTTTATTGCCGACCTCCTGCTTCCGTCTGAGTAGTCGCGTGGTCCGGCTGGGTTTCATCATCGGCTTCATCGCTCTGCTCGGAGCCATGCTTTCCGGGCTTGCGGCCTATCGCGTCCACGACCAGGAGCTGGCGCTGGACCGGATCGCGCTCGCACGTGCGATCGACGTCCATGCGAGCCTGGTGCAGGACCGGCTGACCGAGCGCGAGCTGCTCGCGCGTGTCGCCTCAGGCCTGTTCCGCGCGCCATCGGTACTCAAGCCCAACATGCTGGAGCCGCTGCGCTCGGCGATCTACGCCTTCAAGACCGATTTCGTGGTGGCCGGCTGGGTCGCCCGGCTCCAGCCGAACGAGCTTGCTGCGGCGCAGGCCGCGATCGCGGCCGCCGGCTTCCCGAAGCCGCAGATCCGTGACTACGGCGACAAGCCGATCGATCCCGCAAGCCTCACCCAGCCGATCGACGTGCTGATGGATCTCGAGCCGCGCAGCGATGAGACCAAGGGGTTGCCCGGCCGCAGCTATGACCGGGACCCGGTGCGCAGCGCGATGCTCGCCCGGGCCAGGATCGAGAAGAGGTCGGTCGCCTCCGACCCGGTGCCGCTCCTGCGCAACAACGGGCCGGTCGGCGTCATCGTTGCGGCCCCCGTCATTCCCGAAGGCGCGACCGAGCCCGTCGGCTTCATCACATTCTCCTATGAGCTGGCATCACTGATGCTGACCAACGACGACATGTCGTTGTTCGCGGTCGCGCTCAAGGACCCGCGCAAGGACGGCGGCGAGCTCGTCGCCAACGACCAGGGTATCGTCTCCACGCGCATGACGGCGGCGGACGGGCCGGCGCCATCGGCGACGCGCACCGTGAGCTTCGGCGGCCGCGACTGGCAGCTCGGCTATTACGCAAAGACCAACTCGGCGCGGCGCGCCGAGCAGACCGCGATCATCGTGGCGGCGATCGGCTTTGCGATCACCGCGATGGTGTGCGGCCTGTTTGGCTATGTCGCCTACAACAATCTGCGGCTCAGCCGGGAGATCCAGGTGCGGATCGGCTTCGAGCGCCGCCTGACCGCCGTCATCGACGAGCTCAACCACCGGGTCAAGAACATCCTGGCGGTGATCCAGTCGATCGTGACGCGCACGCTGCGCCACGGCGCGGACATCGACGTCGCGCGCGAACTGCTGATCGGCCGCATCCACGCCATGTCCAACGTGGTCTCGCTGCTCAGCGAGAGCCAGTGGCAGGGCGTCAAGTTGAAGGGCCTGTTCGAGGCGCGCGCCATTCCGCATGCGGACCGCATCGCCGTCACCGGTCCCGACATCGCGGTGAGCGCGCGTGCGGCGCAGAGCCTGTCACTTCTGTTCTTCGAGCTCGCCTCGCATTCGGACGAAGGCCTGTCGCTGGTCGGCAAGCATCCGCACATCACCGCCAACTGGACGGTGACAGGCGAGGGGACCGACGAGGTCTTCCATTTCCGCTGGGAGGAGTTCAACACCAGCGAGGCGACGCGCCGTCCCGATTCCGATTTCGGCCTGATCCTGCTCGACCGCGTCGCGCCCGAAGCGCTCGGCGGCACCGCCAAGCGCTACTTTACCGACGTCTCCTATGTCTACGAGCTGATTGCTCCGATGGAGACGGTCGTCGACATGAGCGAGCGCGACCGCACGGACAAGCTCTCGGCCCAGGTGAGGCCTGTGCGATAAACCTCGCGCGCTTCAGCTCGAGGTCGGTCGAGCCGCGATTGCGGTCATCTCGAGCTTGACGCCTGAACCGAGATCGGCCACGCCGACGACGGCGCGTGCCGGCAGATGGGCTTCGGCAAAGTGCGCTTTCCAGGCCGCATTGAACGCAGCCTTCTCGCCGAGATTCGTAACGAAGATGGTCACCTGCAATACGTTGGCCAGGTCGGATCCAAGAGTCTTCAGCAGACGCGACAATTGGCCAAGCCCGTCGTTTGCCTGACCTGACATGTCGAGGCTCGTGTCCTCGGCGACGATTCCGCCGATGTAAAGCACGCCTCCATGCTCGACCACTTCGTGGAGCAATCCTTCGTATGGCAAGATGCGTTTGATCATGATGAGACTGATGCTCCTGTGGGGAAAGACGTGAGATGTCCGCGCGTTCTAATCACCAAGGCGTGGAACTTGAGTCGGGGACGGACGGCGGGCATTTTCAGCGCCTGATCTAGCCCTTCGGCCGCAGCACGAGGTCGACCAGATTGCGCGCGTAAGCCGGCGTGATCGGCGCGATGCCGAAGACGTAGCGGTAGAACAGGCCGCCATAGATCGCGTCGTAGAGGTCCTCGGGCGCCCCCTCGGCCAGGACGCTGCCGTCCTTCTGGCCTGCGGCGATCATCTCCACCAGCGCGTCGCGGCGGAATTGCAGGTAGCGTGCGTAGAACAGCTCCGCCGAGCCGGTCTTGGAGATGCATTCGGAGATGACGGCGAGCTGCACCTTGCCGAACTCGCCCTGGAGCGCCTCGGCATAGGCCGCGGCATGGCGGCGTGCGCGTGCCGCGGGCGTGCCGGAGCTCACCGGGGGCAGTGGCAGCATCTGCGCGGCATGGTGGAGAAAGGCGTCGATCAGCAGCGCCTCGCGCGACGGCCACCATTTGTAGATCGTCATCTTGGAGACGCTGGAGTGGCGCGCGATCGCGTCGATGGTGGTGGCGGCAAGGCCGGTCGCGGCCATCAGCGCATAGGCGCTTTCGAGGATGGCGTTGGTGGTCTCGATCGACCGCGGCCGGCCGCGCCGGGGCGCGCTGTCAGCCTCTTCACCCCCGCCTTTCGCCATCGCCACGCCCGGTCTCCTCACGCAGAGTCCCTCCGCATAGCGCAGCCACAGGTCTCGGCCTAGCAGAATCGCACGATTATGTTGTCAGGTCTGCTGCCGCAAGGCCGCAGGCAGGTCCTGCCGCTTCGACCAGGTGATGTAATAGGCGACCGCGGTCATCGCGGCAAAGCCAACGATGCTCACCGCGACCTGCATCGCCACCAGGTTCGGCCCGGTGATCAGGATGAGATGGCCGGCGAAGGAGAGGAACACCGCGACGCAGAACACCGCGAGCCATTCCTCGCCGCATATGATCACCGCCTGAAGCGGCCGCCATTTCAGGCCGGGATGATCGGCCGGAATGAGATGGGTTGCGATGAACGCGAGCGCGAGGAAGTGGACCACGCGATAGGGCGCGAGGTTTTCCTTGTCGGTCGGCGCGATGCTGTTGAGCAGCAGGTCCGGCAAATAGGCGGACAGTGCCGGCGAGTGGCGCATCAGGGTGACGGCCATCGCGAAGACGAGATAGGCGCCCGCGAGGATCCGCAACCAGGACATTCCGTGGAGCGCACGGCCGGGTGCGCCAGTCACGGCGAACCAGCCGCCCAGCACCATCAGCATCTGCCAGCACAGCGGATTGAAGGTCCACTCCTGGTCCGGATAGACCCGGAAATTCCAGTCGAACCAGCGCGCCGCGACGTACAGCGCGACCGATGCCGCCAGCGTCAGGTTCGGTCCTCGCAGCAGCCCCCACAGCACCAGCGGAAAGAACGCCATCAGCGGGATCATCAGTTGCAGCAGGTCGAGGTTCAGCGGCTCTTCCTGGAGCACCAGGCCGCGGACCAGGATTCGCAGCGGGTGCTCGAGAATGCCCGAGATGTTGTATTCGTGGATGATCTCCGGCGCCATCGATTGCGAGGCGACGTAGGCGATGGTGTCGATATAGATCACGAACAGCACGACATAGGCGGCGTAGAGCCGCCAGACGCGGCGAAAGATGCGTGTCGCTGCGACGACGTAGCCGCGCTCCAGCGCCATCCTGCCGTGGATGATGGCGACGCCATAGCCCACCACGAACACGAACAGGTCGGCGGCGCCGCTGAAGCCGAAATTGCGCAGCGTCAGCAGGTTGACGACGTTGTTCGGGATGTGGTCGACGAACACCGACCAGTTGGCGATGCCGAGCGTCAAATACAGCCTGGCGTCGTGATGGAATGCGGCGAGGTTCGCCTTGACGGACGGTTTCATGAGTAAAATAGCTTTGGGAATCAGGGTGATGCTTTTACCGGCAACCGCCTGCCTATCCGAGTAGCGTTTGCGTGAGGAGGGCCGGTTTGTCCCGACTGGCGAAAAATTACGCAGGGCGCGCCGGTGCGCTCGCGTGTCCGCCCTTGACCCGCCTGGCACGCAATTTTTGCAAAGACGATCTGCTTCGCAGCAGCTCGCGCTTCCGAAGCCGGCGACCTCTGGCGGTGTGAGATTCGCAGTCCACGCGCCCGGGCGTGCCGTGTTCGCCCTGCCGCAGCCGGGGATAGGTCAAATCGGGCGTGCCGCCCGGACCGTTACTCGGCAGGTTCAGCCGATGCCTCGTCGGAGACGCTGGTCCTACTCGCCATGATTCCGAGTGCGACGCCGGCGATCGCCAGGATCGGCAACAGTCGCCTGACCCCGATGGCGCGAACGATCTGGAGTCCCGTGGCGAGCAGCATGGGATCGGCCAGCATGCTCGCGGCCGCCGACTTCGCGGCGCGCTCGGCCGCGATTTGGGCGCGCTTCTGCACCTCGCGCTTGTAGCCCCAATAGGTGCCCGCGGCGGTGAGCGTCAGCAGGAAGAAGATGCCGGCGCCGGCGAGGCATGCCTGCACCGGGCCGTACTTATCCAGCACCGAGATGAACGCGGCCGCGCAAAGAAAGCACGTCGTGATGAAGAGCGCGAATGCGGCGGCTGCGGCGAGCGATGTCAGACGGACCGTCGTCCCGGTCGAGGCGCTGATGCCGTCGATAATGCGCTGAAACATGCCCTTGCTCCTCAATCCCCCCACAAGCCTGAGGCGGCGGCCGCGCGCCGCCGCGATCCCAGGGTCCGTCCCGCGCTTTACCGGCGCCAGGCGGCGCCGATCAGGAAGCCAATGCCGAGCGCGATACCGACGGTCGCGAGCGGCCGCGCGGTGATGGCGTCTTCCAGCGTCTCCTCGATCGAGCCATAGGCATCCTGCGCCGCGCCCATCATCGCGCTGCTGCGCTCGGACATGTCGTCGAGTGTCGAATCCATGTTCTCGCGCGCTTGCTTGTAGCCGCGCCGGGCCTGTTTTCCGGCCGAATTGGCGAAAGTATTGAGCGCGTCGGTAATCTGGTCGGTGAGGGCGGCGATATCGTTTTTCACGGCTGCTACATCCTTCTCGAGGCGTTCTGCGGTGGCTTTGTCGATCCAGTCTCTCATCCTGGTTTCGCCGTCGGCTATTGACATCGCAAACTCCGAACTGTTGGCGGTGAGATGGGCGGAAAACGTTTCGTCGTGACGGAAGTTCCGTTCGCGGGAGCCCGTCACGCCTGCGGGAGCTGCGGCGAATTCTCCGGCAACAGATGCTCCTTAAGGATGAGTCCCACGATCAGGAGCGGCGACGACAGAAACGCGCCCATTGGTCCCCACAGCCAGGTCCAGAAGGCCAGCGCGATGAAGACGGCGAGTGCGTTCAGCGACAACCTGCGACCGATGATGGTCGGCGTGACGAAGTGTCCCTCCAGGAAGGTGATGCCGCCGAAGGCGAGCCCCGCCATCAGTCCGCCGCCCAGCGTCGGGAAGGCGACGAGCCCCACCACGATCAGGACGATGAACATCGCGATCGGTCCTATGATCGGGATGAAGTTGAGCGCCGCCGCAAGTGCGCCGAGCCCGGCCGGATTCGGCATGCCGGTGATCGCGCAGATAATGCCGGTCGCGACGCCCACGCCGATATTGATGACGGTGACGGTCAACAGGTAGTTGCCGAGGTGAACCTCGATCTCGTTGAGAATCCGCAGCGTGCGCAGCCGCGCGTCGCGATCGCCGAAATTCATGATCAGCGCCCGCCGCAGGTCGCGCCAGCTCGCGATGAACAGGATCAGGGTGGCGAAGAACAGCAGGAATTCGGCGAAGGTGGGCGAGAGGAATTCCAGCGTCGGCTGGACCCATTCGGCCTTCGGCAGCGGCAGGCTTGGGAGCCCCTCTGAGCCGCCGACCATGGTTTGCAGCTCCTTCCACAGCGCCAGCGGCCGGTCGAAAACGTGCAGCTTCTCCTTCAACTGCGCGCCCAGCTCCGGCAGGCGCGAGCTCCATTCCATTGCGGGCACGGCAATCAGCGCGACGACGAAGGCGACCACCGTCGTCACCGCGGTCACGATCAGCACGGCGCCAAGCGCGCGCGGCACGCCCCGCCGTTCCAGAAAGCTTGCGGCCGGCGAGAGCATGGTACCGGCGACAACAGCCATCACCACCGGAAGGAAGAACGCCTTGGCGAAATACAGCACCCCGATCACGGCGATCAGGAGCAGGCCGGCGAGGGCGTAGGCGACGAACTCGGTGCGGCGAATGACCGGCGGCAGCTCGCTATGGCTGTCGGGGAGTGGGGCGCCTTCGCCGTTGCCGGAAATCAGACGTTCACTGGGAAGGACGCGCACAATTTCTCTCCCGCACGGAGGTGTCCGGGCGCCCATTGGTCATCAGGAAACGCCGGAGGGGTGCTGCGGTTCCATCGCGGCTTCGTGAAGTTGCGCTCGCTTGACTGTGACGTCGACGCCGCAGAAGGCGGCGGAACTTGAGTCGGCCCGGCTGCGTTTGTTGGCAAGCCGCATCACCTGAGATGCACGCACCCAATGGGGCAGCACATGACAATGGTCTCTACAGTCCGTCGCAGCTTCTCGCCGCGCGCCGCCGCCGCTTTTGCCTTCGCAACCGCTCTGCTCGCGGTGCCTTTCGGCAGCGCAAATGCGCAGACGCTGGGCTATGCGCCGATGCAACCGCAGGCGTATTTGCCGCAGCCACAGGCGTATCAACAAGACCCGAGCTATTCGCAAGGTTATGTCAGCGAGCCGGCGCAGACGACCGACGAGGATGCCCAGTTGCCCGATCGGCTGCGCAAGCAGGTCGTCAGCTTCGACCGCAGCGAGCCGGCCGGCACGATCGTGATCGATACCGGCAATACGTACCTCTATTACGTGCTCGGCAACGGCCGGGCGATCCGCTACGGCGTCGGCGTCGGCCGCGAGGGCTTCACCTGGTCGGGCGTCCAGAGCGTCAGCCGCAAGGCGGAATGGCCGGACTGGCATCCGCCGGCCGAGATGATCGCGCGTCAGCCCTATCTGCCGCGCTTCGTCGCCGGCGGTCCCGGCAATCCGCTCGGCGCGCGCGCGATGTATCTGGGCTCGAGCGAATACCGCATCCACGGCACCAACGATCCCACCACCATCGGCAAGTTCGTCTCTTCCGGCTGCATCCGCTTGACCAACGAAGACGTCACCGATCTGTTCAGCCGCGTCAATATCGGCGCCAGGGGCGTGGTGCTGCCGAAGAACGCGCCGCTGATGGCGAAGGGCGGCGACAGGGGGAGTGATTCTTGGCGCAAGCGCCCCGCGTCGACGACGCTGCCCTCGGGCCGGCAGGCCCTGAACATCTCGACGTCGGCCGTGAACTGAGAGTTGGGTGAGATCGCATGAAGAGACGTTCGATCAGCAAACTGGCCGGTGGCGCCGCGGCGTTCTTCGCCGCCGCATCTTTCGGCCTCGCGCTGACGCCGGCGCATGCGGAGGATTTCTTCTCGGCGCTGTTCGGTGGCTTCCGGATGCGCCCGCCGCCGGAGATCCGGATGCCGTTTCCCAATGACGACAGGCCGCGCTACGACACGCCGCGGCAGCGGGCGTCCTACGGCGGTGGCGCCGCCTATTGCGTCCGCGGCTGCGATGGCCGTTACTTCCCGGCGCAAGGAAACGATGCCGAGAGCAAGGCGCAGTCCTGCAAGAGCTTCTGCCCGACCTCGGAAACATCGCTGGTCTATGGCAGCAACATCGACGACGCCACGACCGAGGGCGGAAAATCCTATTCCGATCTGCCGAACGCGTTCCGCTACCGCAACGAGATCGTGTCGGGTTGCACTTGCAACGGCAAGGATCCGGTCGGCCTCGCCCAGATCAAGGTCGAGGACGACCCCACCCTGCGCAAGGGTGACATCGTCGCGGGCGCCGATGGCTTGGTGGTCGCCAGCCGCAACGCTGGCGATCGCCGCGGCGTCGCGATGAACTTCTCCCCGCTGCCGGACTCGGTCCGCGCCAGATTCCGCCAGGTGCCGGTGGTGGCGAAGGAGTAGCCCCTGTCGTCCTGGCGAAAGCCAGGACCCATTACCCCGAATGCGAGTTTGGCGGCACGCAGATAACCACCAGCCTGCCCATTGTGGTGGCCGGTGGTTATGGGTCCTGGCTTTCGCCAGGACGACATCTCGCGTGATGCAATGCCCGTGCCCCAATCTCCGCTGTCGTCCCGGACAAGCGCGCCCAAAGCGCGCCTAGATCCGGGATCCATAGCCACAGGGCGTGGTTTGGCGAAGACTCGGAGTTGCCAGCTCGCATCCTAACTTCTCCTTGTGGCTGGGTCCCGGCCCCCCCGTGCGCGATTGCGACTAGGCCGGGACGACACCGAAGGAGCGGCTACGGCTTTCTCTCCAACCCGCAGCCCTACGCCGCGCGGATCTTGCCCAGGAAGTCGCTGACCTGCTGGCCGAGCTGGCGGCTCTGCGTCTCCAGCGTTTCCGACGCCTGCTTGACGTTGTCAGCGGCGCCGGCGGCGGTGTCGGCGTCGGCCTTCACGCCGGTGATGTTGTCGGAGACGTTCTTGGTGCCCTGCGCCGCATATTGCGTGCTGCGGGTGATCTCCTGCGTCGCCGCGCCCTGCTCCTGAACGGCGGCGGCGATGGCGGTGGCGACCTCGTTGACCTCCCCGATGATGCCGCCGATGGCCTGGATCGCGTTGATGGCGTCGCCCGCGACCTTCTGGATGTCGGCGATCTGCCCGGAGATCTCTTCGGTCGCCTTCGCCGTCTGGCTCGCCAGCGACTTCACCTCGGATGCGACCACGGCAAAGCCGCGGCCGGCCTCGCCGGCGCGCGCGGCCTCGATCGTGGCATTGAGCGCCAGCAAATTGGTCTGCGCCGCGATGGTGTTGATCAGCCCGACGACCTCGCCGATCCGCCCTGCGGACTGCGCCAGCCCCTGAACGGTGCCGTCGGTCTCGCGGGCCTGATTGACGGCCCGGCTGGCGATGCCGGCGGCATGGGCCGCCTGCTGGCTGATGTCGTTGATCGAGGCCGAGAGCTCCTCGGCGGCCGCCGCGACACTGTCCACGCTGGTGGAGGCGTCGTTGGACGCCTTGCCGGCGACCTCGACGCACTCATTGGTCTGGCGCGACACCGCGGAAAGGTCGCCCGCGGTCTTGCGCATCTCGCCGGAGGCCTCGCTCAGCTCGCCCAGCGACTTGCGAACCTTGCCCTCGAACTCGCCGACATAGCTCTCCATCGCGCGCTGGCGCGCGGCGGCGCCGGCGTTGCGCTCGCGCTCCTGCTCCTCGATCTTGAGCTTGTCGGTCGCTTGCTGCCTGAACGTCTCCAGCGCTCCCGCAAGCGAGCCGATCTCGTCGTGACGGTCGAGATAGCCGCTGTCGACGGCAAGGTCACCGCCGGCGACCTTGAGCATGGCGTCGCGAATCCGGTGCAGCGGCGTGATCACGCGGCGGCTGACCGCGAGCATCGCGGCGCCGGTCAGGACGATCGCGGCGAGGAGCAGGGCGGTATTGACGATCAGCGATTGCACCGCGGTCGCGCGCTGGGCCGCGGAATGGTCCTTGGCCGCCTCGAGCGCGGCGTCGGCGAGCTTGATCGCGCTCGCCATACGGCCAACCGAATAGGGGCTCCACTGGTTCGCCGTCATCGACGGTTTCTCGCCCTTGGCGACCGCGGCAATGATGCCGTCGCGCGTAGTGGCGTATTGCGGATCGAAATAAACCGCCTTGGCGTTCGCCATCGCCGCGGCGAGCGCCGGCGGCAATTGCATGCCGACCGTGGCGAGCTCGATCGCATGCCAGGCCGTATCGGTGCCGCCAACGAATTTGATATAGGCGAGCTGAAGCTCGGGCGTGATCTTGCCGGTGCCGAGCGCGTTGCCGACGATCAGCGAGGACTCGCCGGCACTCAGGCGCAAGAGCCAGGCCATCTGCTTGATCATCAGGAGCTGGTCGATGACCGCGTCCTGATGATTGACGCTCGCGCCGAGCACCGGCGCCAGCTTTTCGAGGATTGCCATCAGTCCATCCTCGGCGTCGGTATATTCCTTGGCGAGTGCTGCGCGGCGCGAAGCCTTGGGCTTGGCGACTTCGGTCCAGAATTCCGCCTGCTTCTCAAGCAACACCTTGTTCAGCCGGCCGAGGTCCGACACCATCGTCTTGCCCTGTGGCAAGTCGATGGAGGGAAGAATCTCGGTGGCGCGTGCCAGCGCCGGCATCAGGATGTCGCGGATTCCGCGGATATATCTTTCGATGTCCTGGTCCAACTGGACGTCCGAGGTGAGCTGGCGGCTGCTGGTCGAACGGTCGGCACGGATGTTCGCCATCGCCTTGAACACTTCTGCCGATGCGGCCGAGACCGCGACGATCCGGTTGGCGGCTTGCAGCCGGCCCCATGAGCTCCATGCGCTGATCGAGAAGCCGATCACGACGACGAATGCGGTGGACAGGATTACCGCCTTCAGCAGTGCGGATACGGTCAGGCGGTTGAGCATCGGACACCCCGGTACGCGTTTCGAAGTTCGTGGCCCCGAACGGCAGCCCCCTCGAACTTCGAAGGACCAAAGGGTTGCACGTGACAGAAGCACCCGCCTTGCGGCAGGCGCTTGAGGCGCATTTGGCCCGAAAAGGGTAAAAACTTAGACAGTGGTGCTGCCGTAAAATTACCGGGGCATTGAGGGTTGGCACCCACCATCGTCGTCCTGGCGAAAGCCAGGACGACATCGGGGTGTGTGGCCGGCCACGCGCCTATGAAGCCTAAGCCGCGCGGATCTTGCCAAGGAAGCCGGTGACGTCCTCGCCGAGCTGGCGGCTCTGGCTCTCCAGCGTCTCGGAGGCGTGTTTGACGTTGTCCGCGGCGGCTGCGGCGGCATCCGCATCGGCTCTGACGCCGGTGATGTTGTCGGAGACGTTCCTGGTGCCCTGCGCCGCAAATTGCGTGCTGCGGGTGATCTCCTGCGTCGCCGCACCCTGCTCCTGCACGGCGGCCGCGATCGCGGTCGCGACCTCGTTCACCTCGCCGATGATGCCGCCGATGGTCTGGATTGCGTTGATGGCGTCGCCAGCCACCCGCTGGATGTCGGCGATCTGCTCGGAGATTTCCTCGGTGGCCTTGGCCGTCTGGCTCGCCAGCGACTTCACCTCGGAGGCGACCACGGCAAAGCCGCGGCCGGCTTCGCCGGCGCGCGCCGCCTCGATCGTGGCGTTGAGCGCCAGCAAATTGGTCTGCGCCGCAATGGTGTTGATGAGGCCGACGACCTCGCCGATGCGTCCGGCGGATTTTGCCAGGCCCTGCACGGTGCCGTCGGTTTCGCGCGCCTGGGTGACGGCGCGGCCGGCGATACCCGCGGCATGGGCCGCCTGCTGGCTGATGTCGTTGATCGAGGCCGAGAGCTCCTCGGCGGCGGCCGCCACGCTGTCGACGCTCATGGAGGCGTCGTTGGAGGCGTTGCCGGCGATCTGCACGCGGTCGTTGGTCTGGCGCGACACCGCGGACAGATCGCCCGAGGTCTTGCGCATCTTACCGGAGGCCTCGCTCAATTCGCCGAGCGTCTTGCGCACCGCGCCCTCGAACTCGCCGACATAGACCTCGATCGCGCGCTGGCGGGCCGAAGCGCCCGCGTTGCGCGCGCGCTCCTGCTCTTCGATCTTGAGTTTGTCGGTCGCTTGCTGCTTGAACGCCTCCAGCGCGCCGGCGAGCGCGCCGATCTCGTCCTTGCGGTCGAGATAGCCGCTGTCCACGGCAAGGTCGCCGCCGGCGACCTTTAGCATGGCATCGCGCATGGTGTTGAGCGGATGGATGACGCGGCGGTTGACCAGCATGATGGCACCGACGGCGAGGCCGACGGCGAGCGCCAGAAGTGCGAGCTGCATGACGAGTGCGCGTTGAGCTGCGGAGCGCTGTTCCAGCGTATGGCTCTTGGCGGCATCGAGAGCGGCTTCCGCCACCGCGACCGCGCTGGAGAGACGGCCGACGGTGACCGGGCTCCACTGGTTGGCGGTCATCTCGGCTTTCTCGCCCTTGACCAGCGTGTCCGCGAGACGGTCTCGCAGCGCGAGATATTGCGGCTCGAAATAGGCGGTCTTGGCCGCGGCCAGGGCGGAGGCAAGCGCCGGCGGCAACTGCATGCCCGAGGTCGTCAATTCCAGCGCCTTCCACATCGCCGACGTGCCGCCGACATGTTGGGTGTAGTTGTATCGGGCTTCGGGGGTGATCTTGCCGGCGGCAAGACCGGTCGAGACGATCAGCGAGGCTTCGCCCGCGGTGTTGCGCAGCAGCCAGGCATTCTGCTTGATCGACAGCAGCTGGTCGATCACGGCGTCCTGGTGGTTGACGGTGGCGGCGAGGACGTTCGAGAGCTTGTCGAGCGTCTCGAGCAGGCCCTGCGTCGTCTCCATGTATTCCTTTGGCAGGCCCGCGCGGCGCTGGTCCTTGGGCTTGGCCACGTCCTCCCAGAACTGCTTCTGCTCCTCGATCAGCAGCTTGTTGAGGCGCGCGAGCTCCGGCACCAGCGTGCCTGATTGCGAGAAGTCGATGTTCGGCAGCAGCTCCAGCGCACGTGCCATCGCTGGCATCTGCGCATCGCGCAGCGCACGCAAATACTTCTCGATCTCGGAATCCATCGGCTCGGTCGCGTTCAGGAGCCGGTTGGTGGTCGAGCGGTCGGTGCGCAGATTGTGCATCGCCTTGAACAGATCGGCGGAAGCGTCGGCGATCTACGAAATGCGGTTGGCGGTCTTGAGGCGATCCCAGGATTCATAGGCGGTGAGCGAGAGCGCGATCACCACACAGACCGACGTGATCGCGATCACCGCCTTCAGCAGCGCGGATACGGTCAGACGATTGAGCATCGAAGTCCCCCAAATTCCCATTGCAAATTTCGTGAAGACGCCCGGCAACATCGGCAAACAGGGGCGCGGCAGATCGGCAATCGCACGCCGTTTGCGCTTCAGGGGCTCAAACGGTTTCTGCATCTGAAAGGAAAAGGGTAAAGTTTTAGGCAGCCGGCCTGCCGGTAGAAGTACGCATTTACTAGAAGTTGCAATGGGTTGCCCGGGTGGAACCGTCGCGCGAGACAGGCGTTAGGTTATCGTTAGCAATCTGCCTGAGGGGGGCCTCGCGATGCTGGTCGGCGTACTCGTCACATTTCTCGTCGTCATTCTCGTGCTCTATCTCATCAACATGTTGCCGATGGACGGCCGCGCCAAGCAGATCGCGCGCGTGGTCGTCATCATCATTGGTGTGGTGTCGCTGTTGAAATATCTCACGGTATTCTAGCGGGCGCACCGCTACGATGCTTCGAAATGGAAAGCCCCGGCGAAAGCCGGGGCTTGGTCTGCGTTCCCGAGCACGCTAGTGCAGCGTCTTGAGCCAGTCGTCGACGTCCTGACGAACCTGGTCCTTGGCCTTGCCGTAACGTTCCTGCAGCCGGCCTTCGAGCTGCTCGCGACGACCCTCGATCAGTTTGAGGTCGTCGTCGGTGAGCTTGGCCCACTTCTCCTTGGCCGATCCCTTGAACTGCTTCCAGTTTCCTTCGATGCGGTTCCAATCCATGACCATCTCCCGTTGGTTGATGGCCCGACAACGCGAGCGGTGCGCAGCCGTTCCTCCTCGCGCCGCGACGTTTCGCCCAACAAAAAAGCCCTGGCTCGCGCCGGGGCTTTTGACATTTCGGTGACCGGGCTCAGCCCGCCGCCTTCGCCTCGCGGCGGCGCGCGGTGAGGATGTACTCGGTGTAGCCGTTCGGCTGCTCGCGGCCCTTGAAGATCAGGTCGCAGGCGGCCTTGAAGGCGACGCCGTCGAAGGCGGGCGCCATCGGCTTGTAGATGGCATCGCCTGCGTTCTGCTTGTCGACGACGACGGCCATGCGCTTTAGCGATTCCATCACCTGCGCCTCGGTGATCACGCCCTGGTGCAGCCAGTTGGCGAGGTGCTGGCTGGAGATGCGCAAGGTGGCGCGGTCTTCCATCAGGCCGACGTCGTGGATGTCGGGCACCTTGGAGCAGCCGACGCCCTGGTCGATCCAGCGCACGACATAGCCGAGGATGCCCTGGCAGTTGTTGTCGATCTCCTGCTTGACGTCGTCGGGCGCCCAGTTCGACTTCGACACCGGAATGGTGAGGATGTCGGACAGCTTCGCGCGCGGTCCGCCCTTGGTCAGTTCCTGCTGGCGCGCGATGACGTTGACCTGGTGGTAGTGCAGCGCGTGCAACGTCGCGGCGGTCGGCGAGGGGACCCAGGCGGTGGTGGCGCCGGCCTGCGGATGGGCGAGCTTCTGTTGCAGCATGTCCGCCATCTTGTCGGGCGCGGCCCACATGCCCTTGCCGATCTGGGCGTGGCCGGGCAGGCCGTCGATCAGGCCCATGTCGACGTTCCAGTCCTCGTAGGCCTTGATCCAGGCCTGCGCCTTCATCTCGTTCTTGCGGATCATGGGGCCCGCTTCCATCGAGGTGTGGATCTCGTCGCCGGTGCGGTCGAGGAAGCCGGTGTTGATGAACATGATGCGCTTGGAGGCGCGCTGGATGCAGGCCTTGAGGTTGACGGTGGTGCGCCGCTCCTCGTCCATGATGCCGACCTTGAGCGTATTCTCCGGCAGGCCGAGCATCTTCTCGACGCGGTCGAAAATCTCGCACGTGAACGACACCTCGTCCGGGCCGTGCATCTTCGGCTTGACGATATAGGCAGATCCCGTGCGGCTGTTCTTGACCTTCGAATTGCCCTTGAGGTCGTGGATCGCAAGCAGGCCCGAGACGGCGGCGTCGAGCAGACCCTCCGGGACCTCCTCGCCGGTCTCGTCCAGCACTGCGTCGGTGAACATGTGGTGACCGCAATTGCGCATCAGCAGCAGGCTGCGGCCGTGCAATTTCACCTCGCCCTTGCCGTCCGGCGTCTTGTAGCTGCGGTCGGCGTTGAGCGAACGGGTCAGCGTCTTGCCGCCCTTCTCGAAGTCGGCCGAGAGCGTGCCGTTCATCAGGCCGAGCGTGTTGCGGTAGACCAGCACCTTGTCCTCGGCGTCGACCGCGGCAACCGAGTCCTCCATGTCGAGAATCGTCGAGACCGCGGCCTCCATGACCATGTCGGCGACGCCGGCGGGATCGTCCTTGCCGATCGCGCTGTTGCGGTTGATCGTCACCTCGACATGCAGGCCGTTGTTGACGAGCAGCACCGCGCTCGGCGCGGCCGCATCGCCCTGGAAGCCGGCGAGCTGCGCGGCGTTCTTCAGCGCGGTCGCATTGCCGCTCTTCAGCTTCACCGCGAGCTGGCCCGCGACGATGCTGTAGGCGGTGACGTCGGTGTGGCTGCCGGTCGCGAGCGGTACGGCGGCGTCGAGGAAGGCCTTGGCCTTCGCGATCACTTTGTCGCCGCGCGCCTTGTTGTAACCCTTGCCGCTCTCGGACGGATCGTGGGGGATCGCGTCGGTGCCGTAGAAGGCGTCATAGAGCGAGCCCCAGCGGGCGTTCGCCGCGTTCAGCGCATAGCGCGCATTGGTGAGGGGCACGACGAGCTGCGGGCCACAGATCTTGCCGATCTCCTCGTCCACATTGGCGGTCTCGACCTTCTGCGTCGCCGGCTCCGGGACGAGATAGCCGATCTCCTTCAGGAAGGCGGTATAGGCATTGAGGTCGAACGCCTTGCCCTTGTTGGCGCGATGCCAGTCGTCGATCTTGGCCTGCAGCGTGTCGCGCAACGCCAGCAGCGCCCGGTTCTTCGGCCCAAGGTCCTTGATGATGGCGGCAACCCCGGCCCAGAACGCATCCGGCGCGATCCCCGTTTTCGGGGCCGCTTCCTTGGCGATGAAGTCAAACAGAACAGGAGCGATCTTCAATCCGTGGGCGTCGACGCGTTTCATGATGGGCTTTCTTGTTGGAAATGGCTGTTTTTTGGCTGCTTTTGACCCGACAGCAGCAAAATGCGCCCACAGGGGGCGGCTTTCGGGACCTATTAGCCCCAAAATCGGGGCGGTGAGAAGACCCCCGGGGGGTTGTCAAAATGTCAAGAAGCGGTGGGCGGGCCGGATCGTTTTACAAACGCTTGAGCCCGGCTTGGCGCCAAGCGCACAACTGCGCTCCCTCCCCCGCAAGGGGCAGGGCAATCGCATATGGATTTCACGAGGATATTCCGCGGGCTTGCTCCGCCTCTCCCGCTTGCGGGAGAGGCCGACGCGCTCGCAGAGCGCGGCGGGTGAGGGCTCTCGCCACGCAGGGATGTCATCCGCAATCCCCAACAATCCCGACGCGGAGACACCCCCACCCCAACCCTCCCCCGCAAGAGGGAGAGGGAGCCCAGTGCCGATGCCGCCGCATCGTGCACACCATATGCGATTGCCCTGCCCCGCAACGGGGGAGGGAACGCACTGCATGCGCGGAGGCAGCGAGCACACTCGCGATAATCGGCGCCTCAAATATTCGCGGCGAGATCCACGACTTCGTCGAACAGCACGCCGGTGGTCTTCAGCATCTGCTCAATCTCGTCGGCGGCTTCAGTGACCGACCGTGTCGACGTGTCGATCACGAGCTCGGCCGCTTGCGGCGTCTCGTAGTCGTTGCCGATGCCGGTGAACGACGCCAGCGCGCCGGCGCGGGCCTTCTTGTAATGGCCCTTCGGATCGCGCTCCTCGCAGACGCCGGCCGGTGTCGCGACATGGATCTCGCGGAACGCGGTGTCGGCGATGCGGCGCGCGGTGGCGCGGTCCTCGCGGGCGGGCGAGACGGCGGCGACGATCGCGATGTGGCCGTTGCGGGCGAGATGCGTCGCGACCTCGGCGAGACGGCGGATGTTCTCGCTGCGGTCGGACGCGGAGAAGCCGAGATCGTTGTTGAGCCCGGCGCGCAGCGTGTCGCCGTCGAGCAGGATCGGGGAGCCGCCATTGGTGAACAGCCGCCGCTCCAGCGCCTTCGCCAGCGTCGACTTGCCGGAGGCCGGCAGGCCGGTGAGCCAGACCACGGCGCCGTTGTGGCGGTAGCGCGCCGAGCGCTCGTCCAGCCGCAGCGCCGATTCCACCGGCACGATGTCGACCGGCACGGCGCGCTGGCCGGCATCGACCGACAGCACGAGACCGCCGCCGGCGATGCGCCCGGAGACCTCGATCACCAGACGTCCGGTGCGCGGATTCTCGGTGTAGGGATCGGTCGCAATCGGATTCGAAAGAGAGATGTCGATCTCGCCGACATGGTTGCGGCCGATCGCCTTGTTCTCGACGCTCGACAATTCGCCCGGATCGACCGCCTTCTCGATCGCCACCACGGTGGCGCGGCTTTCCTTCGGCCCGCAGCGGACCAGGAGCTGGTCGCCCTTGGCCAGCGGCTTGTCGTGCAGCCAGAAGATGCGCGCGCGCAAGCGGCGCGTCTCGCGCGGGGCACTGCCCGCATGCGCGACGATGTCGCCGCGCTCGATGAACAATTCGCGGTCGAGCGTGATACCGACCGAGCGGCCCGCGCCCTGCCGTCCGGCAATCGGCGTCGCCGGCCAGCTCTCGACCGTCTTGATCTTGGCGATCTTGCCGGCCGGCATGATCACGATCTCGTCGCCGGCAACCAGGCTGCCGGATTCGATGCGGCCCGCCACGATGCGGCGGTCGTCGAACTTGTAGATCGCCTGCACCGGCAGCCGCAGCGCCAGCGCTTCCAGCGGGCGCGCCGGCTCGAGCTGGTCCAGCGCCTCGACCACGGTCGGTCCCTTGTACCAGCCGATGCGGTCGGTGCGCGTCGCGACGCCATCACCGTCGCGCGCGGAGATCGGGATCACGGCCGTCGGCGTCACGCCGAGGCCGTTGAGATGCGCGGAAATCTCGTCGCTGATCGCCTGGAAGCGATCGGCGGAGAAATCCACGCGGTCCATCTTGTTGACGACGATCGCAACCTGCTTCACGCCGAGCAGATGCAGGAGATAGCCGTGCCGCCTGGTCTGGTCGCGCACGCCCTCGAGCGCGTCGATGATCAGCACCGCGCCGTCGGCCTGCGAGGCGCCGGTGATCATGTTGCGCAGGAATTCGGCATGGCCGGGCGCGTCGATCAGCACGATGTCGCGCGAATTGGTGCGGAAGCGGATCTGCGTGGTGTCGATGGTGATGCCCTGGTCGCGCTCGGTCTGGAGCGCGTCGAGCAGGAACGACCATTCGAACGGCATGCCGCGCCGCGCGCTGACGGCCTTCAGCATCTCCAGCTTGCCGTCGGGCAGGCTGCCGGTCTCGTGCAGGAGGCGGCCGACCAGCGTCGACTTGCCGTGGTCGACATGGCCGACAATGACGATGCGGACCTGCGGGCGCGTGGTGCCGTTCGGGGTCGCGGGCGAAGCGGGGGTGACGATCATGTTCATGGCCGCGTTGCGTCCTGAGGTCAGAGATAGCCGGCGACGCGCAGACGCTCGAAGGCGTCTTCGGTCTCGTGGTCGAGCGCGCGTCCCGCGCGCTCCGGCACCTTGGTCTGCTCGAGCTCGACCAGGATCTCCTCGATGGTCGACGCAGTCGAATTCACCGGATTGGTGATGTCCTGATCGCCCAGCGAGCGGTAGCGCTTGCCGTTTTGCGACAGATAGAGCGGGATGATCGGGATGTTCTCGCGCTTGGTGTAGGCCCAGATGTCGGCCTCGGTCCAATGCAGGATCGGATGGATGCGCAAATGCGCGCCTTGCGGCGGCGAGGCGTTGAAATGATCCCAGAACTCAGGCGGCTGGTCGCGCACGTCCCAATTGCCTTCGAGACCGCGCGGCGAGAACACGCGCTCCTTGGCGCGGGTGGCCTCCTCGTCGCGGCGGATGCCGGCGATCAGGCCGTCGAAGCCGTATTTGCCGAGTGCCATCTTGAGGCCTTCGGTCTTGCGCGCAGCGGAACGGGCGGCCGGCGGCAGCGTTGGGTCGACGGCATCGATGGGCGGGCAGGGCTCGACGCGTAGGTCGAGATCCCACTCCTTCCCGTAATGATCGCGGAAGCGATACATCTCCGGAAACTTCTTGCCGGTGTCGACATGGAGGGCCGGGAACGGCATGCGGCCGAAGAACGCCTTGCGCGCCAGCCAGATCATGACGTTGGAGTCCTTGCCGAGCGACCACAGCAGGGCGATCTTCTTCAGACGGGCGAAGGCCTCGCGGAAAATGTAGATGCTCTGCGCCTCGAGCTGGTCCAGATGGTCCATGCTGGGCGCAACATCAGCAGAAAATTCTTGCGAGCCCGAGCGCCCGGTGAGGGCGGGGCTGCTCACTCCGACAGCTGCGGAATCGTCCTTGAGAAGATGCATCTCTGCCACTTTGCGTTTGGAGGCGAAAATTCTATAGTTGCAGCGCAGGAGAGAAGAAAAAATTTTCTCTTTGCGCGCTCGAAACGACACATATATAGAAAATAATTCCAGTCAACCCCGGATGTGGGGGAAGCGAGTATCGTATGCGGTTCTTGCCGGTGTTCCTCGATCTCAAGGCCGGTCCGGTGGTCCTCATCGGTGCGGGTGAGCTTTTGCGCGCCAAGCTGCGCGTGCTCACTGCGGCCGATGCGCGCGTCCGCGTGCATGCGATCGACGGCAATCAGGACATGGGCCTTAGCTCCGAGGACGCGGCGCGCGTCGACATCGCGACCGGCGATCCGCTCATCGCCGATCTCTCAGGCGTCATCGCGATCGTCTGCGCCGGGGCGGGCGATGTCGGCGTTGCGATGTCGGCGCGGGCGAAGGCGCTCGGCCTGCCGGTCAACGTCATGGACGATCTCGAGCATTCCAGCTTCATCTTCCCGGCCATCGTCGATCGCGGCGATGTCGTGGTCGCGGTCGGCACCGGCGGCACCTCTCCGGTGGTGGCGCGACGCGTGCGCGAGAAGATTGAGGCGCTGCTGCCGGCGCGCATTGGCGAGCTCGCCGAGTTCATCGGCGGCTTCCGTAAGTCCATCAACGAGCGCATTGCCGAGTTTCCGCTGCGCCGCCGCTTCTGGGAGCGCGTCATCGACGGCCCCATCGGCGCCTCCGTGCTCGCCGGCCGCAAGGGCGAGGCGGACGCGGCGCTCAAGGCCATTGCCGATCCCGCCGCGTTCGCGCGTGCCGACAAGCCGGAAGGCTCCGTTGCGCTGGTCGGCGCCGGCCCGGGCGATCCCGATCTTCTCACTATCAAGGCGCTGCGCGCGCTCCAGGACGCCGACATCGTCTTCCATGACGAGCTGGTCTCGTCCGAAATTCTCGATCGCATCCGCCGCGACACGACGCGCGTTGCGGTCGGCCGCCGCGTCGGCAAGCCCGGCGTCGGCCAGGACGCCATCAACACGCGCATGATCGAGGCCGCGCAGTCAGGTCAGCGCGTGGTGCGGCTGAAGGGCGGCGATCCCTTCGTGTTCGGCCGCGGCGGCGAAGAGGTCGAAGCGCTGCGCTCGGCGGGAATTGCCTATTCGATCATTCCCGGCATCACCGCCGGGCTCGGCGGCGCCGCCGATTTCGAGGTGCCGCTCACCTATCGTCATGAAGCGACCCGCATCACCTTCCTCACCGCGCACAAGGCGCGCGATGCGGAAGCCGTGGACTGGTCGACGCTCACCGACACCAAAATGACCGTCGTGGTCTACATGGGCATGACCGCGGCGCCGGCCGTGCGCGCAGGCCTGTTCGCCGCGGGGCGTTCGCCCGAAACGCCGGTCGGCGTGTTCGCCCGCGTCACGCGGCCAGATGCGCAAGGCGCGATCGGCACGCTGCGCGACCTGCCCGAGCTCGTGCGGCGGATCCATGGCGGTCCTGCCATCCTCATCATCGGCGACGTGGTCCGGCATGCCGGCTCGCTTCGCCGCCAGACACCCAAGCAAATCATCTCCGACCTATTGGATGCTGCCGAATGACCTCTCCTCTGCAACAAAAGCTGAAAATTACGGGTCCCTCCGTTGTAACCGCCAACCGGACCTGGGACGGCGTCGTCGTCTATCGCACGGCTGCCAGGGGCTGGTCCGTGGAACTGACGGATGCCGCGATCGTGCGAAACTCGGACGAAGCGAAAGCGTTGCTCGCCGAGGCCGTGGCCGATGACGTCGGCGCGATCGGCCCCTATATCGCGCCGGTGCAGGTCGACGAGGCCGGCAAGATCCTGCCGGGTAATCTGCGTGAGCAGATTCGCCGCGATGGCGTGACGATCGGCTTGCCCGTCTGAATGTTGGCAGAGCTGTAAGGCATTCTCCATGTACGCTTACGACGAAATCGACCGCACGCTGGTCAACGAGCGCGTCTCGGAATTCCGCGACCAGGTGCAGCGCCGTCTCTCGGGCGAGCTAACCGAAGACGAATTCAAGATGCTGCGCTTGCAGAACGGCGTCTATCTGCAACTCCACGCCTACATGTTTCGCGTCGCGATTCCCTACGGCACGCTGGCGTCGAACCAGTTGCGGGCGCTTGCCCATGTCGCGCGCAAATACGACCGCGGCTACGGCCATTTTACCACGCGCCAGAACATCCAGTTCAACTGGATCAAGCTGTCGGACCTGCCGGACGCGCTGGCCGATCTCGCCGAGGTCGGGATCCACGCGATGCAGACCTCCGGCAACAACATGCGCAACGTCACCTCGGACCAGTGGGCCGGCGTCGCGCCCGGTGAGATCGAGGATCCCCGCATCTGGTCGGAGCTGATCCGCCAGCACACCACGCTGCATCCGGAATTCTCGTTCCTGCCGCGCAAGTTCAAGATCGCGATCACCGCGTCGGACCACGACCGTGCCGCGATCAAGGTCCACGATATCGGCCTGCGCCTGATCAAGAACGAGAAGGGCGAAACCGGCTTCGAGGTCCTGGTCGGCGGCGGTCTCGGCCGTACGCCGTTCATCGGCAAGACCATCAAGCACTTCGTGCACGGCCGCGATCTCTTGAGCTACATCGAGGCCATCCTGCGCGTCTACAATCAGTACGGACGCCGCGACAACATCTATAAGGCCCGGATCAAGATCCTGGTGCACGAGCTCGGCATCGAGAAGTTCTCGCGCGAGGTCGAGGAGGAGTGGCAGCACATCCGCAACTCCTCGCTCCAGATCGACGACGAGGTAATCGAGGACATCCGCTCGCGCTTCATCTATCCCGCTTACGAGAAGCTGCCGCACATGCCGGACGAGCTGCGGCAGGCCGCGGCCGATCCCGAGTTCGAGGCGTGGCGCAAGAACTCCGTCGCCCCGCACAAGAACCCGGGCTATTCCATCGTCACGATCTCGCTGAAGCCGATCGGCGCACCTCCGGGTGATGCCACCGCCGAGCAGATGGATGCGCTCGCCGATCTCGCCGACAGATATTCGTTCGGCGAAATCCGCGTCGGTCACGAGCAGAATCTGGCGCTGCCGCATGTCGCCAAGCGCGACCTGCCGGCGCTGTGGAAGGCGCTCGACAAGCTTGGCCTGGCGACGCCCAACGTCAACCTGATCACCGACATCATCGCCTGCCCGGGCCTCGACTATTGCTCGCTGGCGAATGCGCGCTCGATCCCGATCGCGCAGGAGCTGACGCGGCGCTTCGCCAATCACGAGCTGGCCAATTTGATCGGCCGGCTCCACATCAACATCTCCGGCTGCATCAATGCCTGCGGCCACCACCATGTCGGCCATATCGGCATTCTCGGCGTCGAGAAGAACGGCGAGGAGGTCTATCAGATCACCATCGGCGGCCGCGCCGACGAGGGCGCCGCGCTCGGCAATCTGATCGGCCCCGGCGTCAAGTTCGACGAGGTCGCCGACGTCGTCGAGGACATCGTGGAAGCCTATCTCGCGCTGCGCGAGCGCCCGGAGGAGCTGTTCATCGACACGGTGAAGCGCCTTGGCGTCGAACCCTTCAAGGAGCGTGTCTATGCCACTCGTTAATGGCGAAAAAATCGTCGACGACAGCTTCGTCAAGCTGGCGGTCGACACGCCGCTGCCGGAGGGCGGCGACATGCTGGTGCCGGCCGAGCGTTTCGTCGGTGAGGCCGATGCGTTGCTCAAGCGTGCCGGCAAGGTCGGCGTGATCTGGCCGAACAACCGCGACATCGACGAGCTCGTGCCGTATCTCGGCAAGGTCGCCGCCGTTGCGCTGGTGTTCCCGAGCTTCCGCGACGGACGCGCCTACAGTCAGGCGCGGCTGCTGCGCGAGCGCTACAACTATCGCGGCGAGCTGCGTGCCACCGGGCAGGTGCTGCGCGACCAGTTCGTGTTCATGCTGCGGGCGGGCTTCGATTCCTTCGAGGTCAAGAAGCAGGCCGACGCGGAAGCCTTCATGCAGACCGCAAAGCGTTATTCGGTGTTCTACCAGCCGACCGGCGACGGCCGGATCACGGCGCTGCACCGGCGCATGCAGTTGCGTCACTCCGAAGGTGTCGGCACGTGAACGCAATCGCGCCTCAGGTATCTCCGGTGTCCGTTTCCGCGCTGCCCTCGGCCGCGGACCTCGATCGCGCCTTGCGCGATGCCTCGCCCGCGGAGGTCATCGCCGCGGCCCTGAAGGCAGTCGGCCGCGACAAGCTTGCGCTGGTGTCGTCCTTCGGCACGGAATCGGCGACGCTTCTGAAGGTGATGGCGGACGTCGATCCGTCGATCCCCGTGATCTTCCTCGACACCGGCTGGCTGTTCGAGGAGACGCTCGCCTATCGCGACATGCTGATCGCGACGCTGGGGCTCAAGGACGTCCGCTCGATCAAGCCGGCGGAGGAGACGCTGTCGCGCGAGGATCCCGACCGCGACCTCTGGTTCTCCGATCCCGACGCCTGCTGCCGCATCCGCAAGGTGGAGCCGCTGGCGCGCGCGCTGAAGCCGTTCGATGCCTGGATCAACGGCCGCAAGCGCTTCCAGGGCAATGCGCGGGCCGACATTCCGGTGGTCGAGGACGACGGCGCGCGGTTGAAGTTCAACCCCTTCGCCAACGTTTCGCGCGAGGAACTCGAGGCGATTTTCGTCCGCGCCAAATTGCCGCGTCATCCACTGGCCGCCTCCGGTTTCCTGTCGGTTGGGTGTATGCCTTGCACCAGCAGAACGGCCGAAGGCGAGGATGCGCGCGCCGGTCGCTGGCGCGGCCGGGCCAAGACAGAATGCGGCATCCACACGATGAAGACTTCGTAGCACAGTCAGGCTGCGACGCCGCGAACAAGAAAATCCGGTTCCGTTGACTTAGGAGCGGTTTGTCCCGAGTTATGCCCGTGTGCCATCGGCGACGTCGACGTCGCTGAGGTGAATGGAGATGGACATGATGCGCCGTATCGTTCTGCTCGCGGCAGGCCTGCTGGCGACAGGCTTCTTGGCAAGCTCGGCTCTCGCTGCTGACATCAATCTTCTGAACGTGTCGTACGATCCGACGCGCGAGCTCTATGGCGAGTTCAACAAGGCGTTCGTGAACGCCTATCAGAAGGAAACCGGCAAGAGCGTCGAGATCAAGCAGTCGCATGGCGGCAGCGGATCGCAGGCGCGCGCGGTGATCGACGGATTGCAGGCCGATGTGGTGACGCTCGCGCTCGCCTATGACATCAATGCGATCGCGAGCAAGGGCCTCATTACGGCCGACTGGCAGAAGCGTCTGCCGCAGAATTCATCACCCTACACGTCGACCATCGTGTTCCTGGTGCGCAAGGGCAATCCGAAGGGCATCAAGGACTGGGACGACCTGCTCAAGCCGGGCGTCGCCGTGATCACGCCCAACCCGAAGACCTCGGGCGGCGCACGCTGGAACTATCTGGCGGCCTGGGGCTCTGCGCAAAAGAAATACGGATCGGCCGACAAGGCCAAGGATTTCATCGGAAAGCTCTACCAGCAGGTGCCGGTGCTCGATACCGGCGCGCGCGGCGCCACCGTGACCTTCGTCGAGCGCGGCGTCGGCGACGTGCTGCTCGCCTGGGAGAACGAGGCCTATCTCGCGCTCAAGGAATTCGGTCCCCAAAAATTCGAGATCGTGGCGCCGCCGCTATCGATCCTGGCCGAACCGCCGGTCGCGCTCGTCGACAAGGTTGCCGACAAAAAGGGCACCCGCAACGCCGCCGATGCCTACCTTCAGTACTGGTACACCAGAGAAGGCCAGGAGATCGCCGCGCGCAATTTCTACCGTCCGCGCGATGCCGAGATCGCCAAAAAGTATGAAAACTCGTTCGCCAAGGTCGAGCTGTTCACGATCGACGACGTTTTTGGCGGCTGGACCAAGGCGCAGAAGGAACATTTTGCCGACGGCGGCATTTTCGATCAGATCTACAAGAACTGATCGGGCGCTGTCTTAGGAGGCTGTAGCAGGGGGCCTGGTGAGCGCAGTTGTAGCAGCACGACGCCGGACATTGCCGGGCTTCGGTCTCACCATGGGGCTGACGCTTTCCTGGCTATCCATCATCATCCTGATTCCACTCGCCGGCCTGTTCCTGAAATCGCTCGAGCTGAGCCCCGAGCAGTTCTGGAACATCCTCTCCAGCCGCCGCACCCTGAATGCGCTGCGGGTCTCGTTTGGGCTCGCCTTCGCGGCGGCCTGCGTCAATCTGGTCATGGGCAGCATCATCGTCTGGGCGTTGGTGCGCTACCGGTTTCCCGGCCGGCGCCTGTTCGACGCCATCGTCGACGTGCCGTTCGCGCTGCCGACGGCAGTCGCCGGCGTCGCGCTGACCGCGCTGTTTGCCGAGAAGGGCTGGCTGGGCGCGCCGCTCGCCGCGCTCGGCATCAAGGTGGCGTTCACGCCGGTCGGCATCTTCGTCGCCATGATCTTCATCGGCATTCCCTTCGTGGTGCGCACCGTGCAGCCGGTGCTCCAGGATCTCGACCCCGAGATCGAGGAGGCCGCGGGCAGCCTGGGCGCGAGCCGCTGGCAGACCATCATCCGCGTGATCCTGCCCTCGCTCGCGCCGGCGCTGCTCACGGGCCTCGCGCTCGCCTTCGCCCGCGCGGTCGGTGAATACGGTTCGGTGATCTTCATCGCCGGCAATTTGCCGAATGTCTCCGAGATCGCGCCATTGCTGATCGTGATCCGGCTCTCCGAATTCCGCTACGCCGATGCGACCGCCATTGCGGTGGTCATGCTCGTCGTCTCCTTCGTCATTATCTTCGCCGTCAACCGGCTCCAGCGCTGGGCGCGGAGCCGGATCCCGGCGCGCTGAGGGCGGATGCGATGACGATGCAGATGGCAGATTCCGTCTCGCTCTCGGCCTCGGACGCCAGGGCGCGCGCGCATGCGGCGGCCGCACAGGACACCCTTCGCACCGAACCGCGCGCGGTGCGCATCGCCATCATCACGCTGGCGGTGCTGTTCCTCTCCGTCTTCGTCGTGCTGCCGCTGGTCGTCGTGTTCGCGCAGGCGTTCTCGAGAGGCATTCTGGCCTATCTTTCCGCGCTCGCCGACCCGGAGGCGTTGTCAGCGATCAAGCTGACGCTGCTGGTCGCAGCGATCTCGGTCGGCCTCAATCTCGTATTCGGCCTCGTCGCCGCCTGGGCCATCGCCAAGTTCGAGTTCAGCGGCAAGACCTTCCTGATCACGCTGATCGACCTGCCGTTCTCGGTGAGCCCGGTGATCTCGGGCCTCGTCTTCGTGCTGCTGTTCGGCGCGCAGGGCTATTTCGGCGGCTGGCTTAGGGATCACGACATCCAGATCCTGTTCGCTGTGCCCGGCATTGCGCTCGCGACCACCTTCGTGACCTTCCCCTTCGTGGCGCGCGCGCTGATCCCCCTGATGCAGGAGCAGGGCACGCAGGAAGAGGAAGCCGCGATCTCGCTCGGCGCCTCGGGCCTGCAAACCTTCTTCCGCGTCACGCTGCCGAACATCAAATGGGGCGTGCTCTACGGCGTCCTGCTCTGCAACGCGCGCGCGATGGGCGAGTTCGGTGCGGTGTCGGTCGTGTCGGGCCACATTCGCGGCGAGACCAACACCATGCCGCTGCTGGTCGAGATCCTCTACAACGAGTACCAGTTCGTCGCCGCGTTCGCGATCGCCTCGCTGCTGGCGATGCTGGCGCTGATCACGCTGATCGCAAAAACCGTTCTCGAACGTCATCTGGACGAAGGACAGGACGCAAGTGACCATTGAAGTCAGGAATCTCGTCAAGAAGTTCGGCAGCTTTGCCGCCCTCGACGGCGTCAACCTCAAGGTCGACAATGGCGAGCTGCTGGCGCTGCTCGGGCCTTCGGGCTCCGGCAAGACCACGCTGCTGCGCATCATCGCCGGCCTCGACTGGCCCGACTCGGGCGAGGTCTCCTTCAACGGGGAGGACGCGCTGGCGCAGGGCGCGCGTGAGCGGCACGTCGGCTTCGTGTTCCAGCACTATGCGCTGTTCCGCCACATGACGGTGTTCGAGAATGTCGCCTTCGGCCTGCGCGTGCAGCCGCGCGCGGTCCGGAAAGAGGAAGCCAGGATCCGCGCCCGGGTGAAGGAGCTGCTCGATCTCGTGCAGCTCGACTGGCTTGCCGACCGCTATCCGAGCCAGCTCTCGGGCGGCCAGCGCCAGCGCATCGCGCTCGCCCGCGCGCTCGCGATCGAGCCGCGCATCCTGTTGCTCGACGAGCCGTTCGGCGCGCTCGATGCGAAGGTGCGGAAAGAACTGCGCAAATGGCTGCGCTCGCTGCATCACGAGATCAACGTCACCTCGATCTTCGTCACCCATGACCAGGAGGAGGCGCTGGAAGTCGCCAACCGCGTCGTGGTGATGGACAAGGGCAGGATCGAGCAGATCGGCTCGCCCGAAGACGTCTATGAAAGCCCGGCGACTGCTTTTGTCCACGGCTTCATCGGCGAATCCATCGAGCTCCCGGTCAGGATTGACGACGGCGTGGTCCGGCTCGGCGAGCGGCCGCTCCGGCTTGCGGCGGACGGACTTGCGCCTGGCGCGTCGCGACTGTTCGTGCGGCGACATGACATGCTGGTCGGTCCGCCCGGCACTGGCGCCTTCGAGGGCGCCGTGCGGCATGTCCGGAATTTCGGCCCGGTGCAGCGGGCCGAGGTGGCGCTGTTCGGCGGCGAAACCATCGAGATCGACGCTCCCCGCGACAGGGAACTCCGCGCCGGAGACAGGGTCGGCCTCGAGCCCCGCCGCTACCGGATATTCGCGGGTTAACGCCCCGTCGTTCCGGGATGGTCCGAAGGACCAGACCTCAGGTGCGCAGTTGCGCACCGGGGAATCT
Organism: Bradyrhizobium sp. YCK136; assembly: GCF_044570075.1. Taxonomy (NCBI): domain Bacteria; kingdom Pseudomonadati; phylum Pseudomonadota; class Alphaproteobacteria; order Hyphomicrobiales; family Nitrobacteraceae; genus Bradyrhizobium; species Bradyrhizobium sp. YCK136. The sequence goes on along the minus strand of NZ_CP172424.1, from coordinate 8,720,520 downwards.
CGAGATTCTCAGGTGCGCAATTGCGCACCCTAGGGTCCAGACTCAATTGAGCCAATATGCGACGAGAGCGGCGAGATGAACAGCGGCCAAAAAATTACGGGCGAGCTTGTCATATCGCGTGGCGATGCGCCGGAAGTCCTTGAGCCTGCAAAAGCAGCGTTCGATGACATTTCGTCCTTTGTAGGCGCGTTTGTTGAAGCGATGGATGACGACACGGTTAGATTTATTGGGGATTACGGGCTTGGCGCCACGACGAATGATTTCGCCGCGAAGCTTGTCGCCATCATACCCTTTGTCGGCGAGGAGCACGCTCATGGGTGGCGCGAGCGCCAGGACATCGGGAGCCGCAGCGATATCGGCATCCTGGCCTGGAGTCAGATGCAGGACGACCGGCCGGCAGAGCGGATCGCTCAGCGCATGGATTTTTGTCGTGCGGCCTCCGCGCGAGCGGCCGATTGCTTGATTGTGCTCCCCCCTTTTCCGCCGGAGGCACACCGGTGAGCTTTAATCGAGGTCGAGTCGAGCGACAGTACGACGCCGTCTTCGCCAGGCTTGGCCAGCGCTTCGAAGATTGCGCACCATCGTCCTCGCTTGGCCCAGCGATTGAAGCGATTGTAGATCGTCGTGTAAGGGCCGTATTCACGTGGACAATCACGCCATCGTGCACCCGATTGCAGCATGTGAATGATGCCGCTGACGATGCGTCGGTCGTCGTCCCGATCCGGCCCCGTCAGTCCCCTCGGCAGATGCGGTTCGATACGCGCCCATTGCCTGTCGTTCAGCCAAAACAAACCAGCGCGCATTCTCTCGCCCCCGAATCAACACGTAGGCAAGAGAATCACGTGGCGCTATTTAGGTACAGACCCTAGTTCGATGCTTCGCATCGCCCCGGAACGACTTGCGTCGATTTTCCTCAAAATTCACCTTTCAGCCACGGTTGGTATGCAACAACGGCCCTTCATTTGGGGGCCCCGATTCATGCGCGCTGCGGCCGCAATACTCATTACTTTGCTGCTCGCCGGCTGTGCCGGCAACGAAGCACCGGTCCAGCAGCCGTCGATGTATGCCGATATGGCGGTCCCGGGCACCAAGCTCGACGCGCCGGCGGCCGCGGTGATGATCTCGCAATACCGCCAGAACAATGGGCTCGGCACCGTCGTGATCGACCCCGACCTGATGCGGCTCGCCGAATCCCAGTCCCAGGCGATGGCGGCGGCCAACAAGATGGACCATGACGTTCGCGCGCCCCTGGCCAAGCGCCTCAGTGCCGGCGGCTATCCGGCCAGCGTGGCGGTCGAGAACGTCTCGGCCGGCTATCATACGTTGGCGGAAGCGTTTTCCGGCTGGCGCGACTCGCCCCCGCACCGGGCGAACATGCTCAAGAGCGGTGTCACAAAATTGGGCATCGCGGCGGGCTATGCTCCAGGCACCAAGTACAAGGTGTTCTGGACCATGATCCTGGCCTCGACGGATCCCCGATAAGCCAGACTTGATCCCGGGATGCATTGACGCCGCGGCGAACTGTCGCCACGGTCGCTCGCCATCTGCTATTGTTCCCGCATGACAGATCATACCAGCCCGGAAACCGCCAGCGTCCCCGCAAATGCGCAACGTGTCCTGGTGTTGCAGGGCGGCGGTGCGCTCGGCTCCTATCAGGCCGGCGCCTATCAGGCGCTGTGCGGCTATGGCTTCGAGCCCGAATGGGTCGCCGGCATCTCCATCGGGGCGGTCAACGCCGCCATCATCGCCGGCAATGAGGGCCACACCCGCGTCAAGCGGATGAAGGAATTCTGGGAGATGGTCTCGGCGCCGGTGCCGTGGAAGCCGATCGGCAAGAGCGACCACAGCCGCGAGCTGTTCAACTCTACCAGCGCCGCGCTGATCGCGACCTTCGGCGTACCCGGCTTCTTCGTCCCGCGCGTCCCGCCCGCGCCGATGTGGCCGCCGGGCCATCCCGAAGCGGAAAGCTACTACGACACGTCGCCCCTGAAGAAGACGCTGGAGCGGCTGGTCGATTTCGACCGCATCAACGACCTCAAGACGCGCTTCTCCGTCGGCGCCGTCGGCGTCACCTCCGGCAACTTCAAATATTTCGACAATTACGAGTTCAAGAAACTCGGCAAGAAGATCGGTCCCGAGCACATCATGGCCTCCGGCGCGCTGCCGCGGGGCTTTCCGTCCGTCGTCATCGACGGCGAGCATTACTGGGACGGCGGCATCGCCTCCAACACGCCGCTCGACTACGTGCTCGATGCCGAGGTGGCTCGCGACATGCTGATCTTCCAGGTGGATCTGTTCAGCGCCCGCGGCGACCTGCCGAATTCGCTGTTAGAGGCCACCGAGCGCGAGAAGGACATCCGCTTCTCCAGCCGCACGCGGATGAACACCGACAAGAACAAGCAGATCCACAACGCCCGCAGGGCGGTGCGCGACCTGATTTCCAAATTGCCCGATTATCTCAAGAACGACCCTTCCGTCGAATTCCTTGCGAAGGCATCTCGTGAGAGCACGGTCACCGTGGTGCACCTGATCTACCGCAGCAAGAATTACGAATCCTCGTCCAAGGACTATGATTTCTCGCACGTGGCCATGGTCGAGCATTGGGAAGCCGGCGTGCGCGACGTGCATCTGTCGATGCGCCACAAGGACAGGCTCGATCAGCCGCAATCCGGCGAGACCATGGTGACCTACGATCTCACGGGGGACGTCTCCGCGCCCCCGGCAAAAAGGAGCGAATAGAATGGGTAGTCTGTCAGGCAAGAACGCCGTCGTGACCGGATCGACCAGCGGTATCGGGCTCGCCTATGCGCGTGCCTTCGCGGCGGCCGGTGCCAACGTCGTCATCAACGGCTTCGGCTCGGCCGAGGACATCGAGAAGGAACGTGCGAAGATCGAGGCGGACTTCGGCGGGAAGGCGATCTACTCGCCCGCCGACATGACCAAGCCGGCCGAGATCGCCGGGATGATCGCGCTCGGCGAGAAGACCTTCGGCTCGGTCGACGTCCTCGTCAACAATGCCGGCATCCAGTTCGTCTCGCCGATCGAGGAATTCCCGCCGGAGAAATGGGACCAGATCATCGCGATCAACCTGTCCTCGGCCTTCCATGCCATTCGCGCCGCGGTGCCCGGCATGAAGAAGAAGGGCTGGGGTCGCATCATCAACACGGCGTCGGCGCACTCGCTGGTCGCCTCGCCCTTCAAGTCGGCCTACGTCTCGGCCAAGCACGGCATCGCCGGTCTTACCAAGACCGTGGCGCTGGAAGTCGCGACCCACAAGATCACCTGCAACTGCATCAGCCCCGGCTATGTCTGGACGCCGCTGGTCGAGAAGCAGATCCCCGACACGATGAAGGCGCGCAATCTCACGCGTGAGCAGGTCATCAACGACGTGCTGCTCGACGCCCAGCCGACCAAGGAGTTCGTCACCTCCGAGCAGGTCGCCGCACTGGCGCTGTTCCTGTGCCGCGACGATGCCGCGCAGATCACCGGCACCAACCTCTCGATCGACGGCGGCTGGACGGCGGAGTAGGCACTCGATGCCGTAGGGTGGGCAAAGGCGCGTCAGCGCCGTGCCCGCCATACTTTCTCAGATTGACGAAAGGCGGTGGGCACGCTTGGCTTTGCCCGCCCTACGAGTTCTCTCACGACGTTTCCGTTCAATGCGTCCAGGCCAGCGCCGTCACGAACGCGGATGACAGGTTCAGCTCCGCAAACATGATCTTGCTGGCGACCACGAACAGCACGCTGGCAAGCGTCAGGCGCAGCACCGTCTCGGGGACGCGCGTCGCGCTGAAGCTGCCGACGATGATGCCGGGCAGCGAGCCCAGCAGCAGCACCCCCATCAGCCCCCAATCGACGTCACCAAGCGCCCAATGTCCGATGCCCGCGACCAGCGTCAGCGGCACCGCATGGGCGATGTCGGAGCCGACGATGGTCGCCATCGGCAGGCGCGGGTAGAGTAGCAGCAGCACGGTCACGCCGACCGCGCCGGCGCCGACGGACGAAATCGACACCAGCACACCGAGCACGATTCCCGTGACCACGGTCGCAATCGCCGTGGTGCGCTCGTCGACGCGCTCCCGCTTTCTGCGGTAGCGTTCCATGATCGCCTTGCGGAAGATCAGGGACGTTGCGGTTAGCAGCAGGGCGAAGCACAGCACCAGATTGACGAGGCTGCGCTCGGCATCGCTCCTAAGATCGAGCTGCCACAGCACGAGCAGCGTCAGCGCGCTTGCCGGGAGGCTGCCGCAGGCGAGCCGCAGCACCGCCGGCCAGTGCACGCTGCGCGACCAGCCATGCACCACGCTGCCGCCGGTCTTGGTGGCGGCGGCATAAAGCAGGTCGGTGCCGACAGCGGTGGACGGATGGACGCCGAACAGCAGGATCAGCAGCGGTGTCATCAACGAGCCGCCACCCACGCCGGTCATCCCGACAAGCAGGCCGACGCCAAAACCCGAGGCGACGTAAAGCGGATCAATCATGGTCTGGGGAATCTTAAGTTTATCTCGTCAGTTGGGCAATATGACGTAGAATAAATTTTCCCTGGGAGGCAACCTCTTGGATCAAATAAGAAAAATCATGCTACCGACCGGCGAATGGCAGTCGTTTCGCCTCGTTTCCGAGCCCGTTACGCAATAGGCGTTCCCCAAGGGGCAGGGCAGGCGAGCGGCTATTTTCCAAACGCCAGAACGTGCAGGCCGAGGCGCTGCCGCACGATCCAGAACAGCAGCACCGTCTCGAAGCTGAGCGAGATCGAGGTCGCGGCCGCGGCGCCATGGCCGCCGAAGCGCGGCACCAGCGCGACGCAGAGCACGACGTTCATCACGAAGGCCAGCGCATAGGCCAGCGCGCAGATCTTCTGCTGCCCGAGCATGTTGAGCAGCCGCTCCACCGGGCCGATGGCGGCGCGCACGACCAGCCCGATCGCGGCGACGAACATGATGTCGTAGCCGACCGTGAATTGCGGCCCGAACAGCCAGAGCAGCGGCTTGCCGAACGCGAGCAGCAGGATGGTCGCCGCCAGCGACGGCCAGAACGTCCAGTTGATGGCATGTGCGACATAGGCCGACAGGCGCGCTTTGTCCCCGAGCGCATTGTATTCGGCGAAGCGGTGCGCGGTCGTCGCCGACATCGCGTAGTGGATGAACGAGACCAGTGCCAGCGTCTTCACCACCGCGAAGTAGACGCCGACCTCGTCGGAGGGACGGAACTGCTGAAGCACCAGCACGTCGGTGTAGGACAGCAGCAGGTAGAAGCTTTCCACCAGCAGGATCGGCAGCGAGACGGCGAGCCAGCCGCCGATGTCATAGGCCTTCGGCCCGGGCTCGATATGGCCGGCGAGCTTGCGGTTCAGCACCACCATCTGCCCGGTCATCGCGATCCACACCGCGCCCAGGCTCGCGACCATCGCGGCGACCGCGCCGATATGATAGCCGAGCAGGAAGGCAGAAGCCGTGATGCCGATGATCAGCGCCTGGCGGATGATGAATTGCGGCATCAGGCCGAGCTGCATCCAGTCATGCGAGCGGGCGATGCCGTCCTGGGTGTTGGCGACGACGAAGGCGGGCAGCGTCATGCAGCCGATATAAAGCGGCAGCGCCTCGGCCGGATCGATCCATGGCGACAGCAGCTTGACGACGCCGGCGAGGCCGAGCGACACCAGCGTGGAGGCGGCAAAGGTCAGCCAGCGGCTGCCGGAGAGAAAGCCGCGCAGCAGCGCGTGCTCGCCGCCGGTGCGATACTCCGGAATGATCTTCTGCGCGGAGGCCGAGATGCCGAAATCCATCATGCTGCCGAGCAGCAGCACCCAGGTCCAGACATAGACGTAGATGCCGTAGTCGGACGTGCCCATCCAGCGCGCGAGCAGGATCTGCGAAAAATAGGCAAGACCCGCGCTGATGACGCGGATGATGAAGATGGTGCCGGCCAGCCGCCGCGTCAGCGACGCTTCGCTCGATCCGCCCGAGAGCCTAGCCCGCAGCCGCGCGATCAGCCCGGCCGGTCCGCCCGCTGCAGGTTCTGCATCCATCACGGCCAATTCGAAAATCCCCAGGGCGTTCCGCATGCCGCGGCAGCCTTGATGCGGCAGCCTTGGGGATTAGCAACCATTCGTTAAGATTCGGTTGGGTGCTTTCCGTCGTCGTCCTGGCGAAAGCCAGGACCCATTACCCCAGGGAGAAGTTTGGCGAAGGCCCGGGGTTAGCAGCTTCGCGTCACGACTGCTCCCAGGGGTAATGGGTCCTGGATCGGCGCTCCGCTTCGCTACGCTTGTCCAGGACGACCATCACTCCAAATTCGTATTGAACTCGTACGACTTCTCTGGCCCGACCAGCGTGAACTTCAGCGCCGCCCCGTCGGGCTTGGCGCCCGGTAGTCCGTCGAGCTCGAAGGAAAAGCGTTTCACGCCGGGCGGGCTGGGCTCGACCGGCGCGGGAATCGGCAGCGACCAATCCGGCGTCGGCCCTTCGACGAACAGATTGACCTTGCGCGCATCCGCCGGCGCGACGACGTCGACCACCACGTTCTTGGGCCCGTCGCGCTTGACGTCGCGGATGGTCAGCGGATTGGGGTCGCCGATATTGGCGGGCTTCGGCACGGTGTCGAGCGCTGCACGCAGGTTGGCGTCCTCGGTCGAGGCGACGCTGTTGAAGCCGAGCTCGGCGCTGGCCTCGACGGGAATGCAGAGCTTTTCGCACACCGCGTAGTTGATCTCGGCGCGCAAGGTCACCGGCTTGTCGGCGGCCTTGGCGACGATGCGCAAGGGCAGCACGATCTGGTCGTGATAGCCGATCGAATGGCCGCCCGCGCCGTCGTCGAACTTCAGCGGCGCCGGCCACATGATCGTCACGGCCTCGACATTCTCCGATTTCGAGAAGTCGAACCGCGGCGGTACGCCGGAATCCCCGGGCGTACGCCAGTACGTCTTCCAGCCCGGCTGGAGCTGGAAGGCGATACCGCCGAGCAGCACGGCGCCGCTGCGTGATCCCGCCAATAGGCGCACCGCGGAATGTCCGTCGCGCTGCCAGGGCGAGGCGTCGTCGGCGCGGGCTGCGAGGGCCAGTGACGACGCAAGCAGGGTTGTCGCGACGCCGATCGCCGCACGCAGGGGAACTCTTGTGAGCATAGTACGTCTTTACAGGGGCAACCCGGGTCAAACCATTGAATTGGTTGTGATGGATGCACTCGAATCAAGTCTCTGCAAGCCTTGATTTGACAGCGGCCGGGCCCAACATCAGGATAGGAATTGAAACCGGAGTGCTTCACCGATGGCTCCCACAGGCAAGAGGACGGGCGAAAGCACCCGCAGCACGGGCCCCGCGCCCCCCAGTTCGGCCGGCTACCTCGACGGCCGCCTCCTGATCGCCATGCCCGTGATGGGCGATGCGCGCTTCGAGCGCTCGGTGATCTATCTCTGCGCCCATTCGGCCGAAGGCGCGATGGGCATCATCGTCAACCATCCCGCCGGCAGTATCGACTTCCCCGAGCTGTTGGAGCAGCTCGGCATCATCAGGAAGGGCGAGCACATCAAGCTGCCGGAGAACGCCGAAAGCATGAAGGTGCTGCGCGGCGGTCCGGTCGATACCGGGCGCGGCTTCGTGCTGCATTCCAGCGATTTCTACATCGAGAACGCGACGCTCCGGATCGACGACGGCGTCTGCCTCACCGCAACCGTCGATATCCTGCGCGCGATCGCCAACGGCTCCGGCCCCAAGCACGCCATCCTCGCGCTCGGCTATGCCGGCTGGGCGCCGGGCCAGCTCGAGACCGAGATCCAGAGCAACGGCTGGCTGCATTGCGATGCGGATGCGGACCTGATCTTCGGCGACGACGTCGACGAAAAATACGGCCGCGCGCTCCGCAAGATCGGCATCGATCCCGGCATGCTCTCGAACGAGGCAGGGCACGCGTAGCTGGTGTGCCGTCGTCGGCTGTCGCGCCTCAGCCTCCGCTGTCATGCCCCGGCTTGACCGGGGCATCCAGTACGCCGCAGCTTCTCGATTCTATCACTGCTGCCTCTGGAATACTGGATCGCCCGGTCAAGCCGGGCGACGACACCGATTGCTGAGTAGCGCCTACTCCGCCGCCTGCCGCTGCACCGTCGGCTCCGTCCCCGCCACCGTCGCGCGGCGCATGTCGCGAGGCTGGGACTGGTCGTAGCGGCGGACGCGGTGCATGGTCTGGCGGTTGTCCCACATCACAAGGTCATGCAGCTTCCATTTGTGGACGTAGACGAACTCGGCCTGTGTCGCGTGCTCGTTGAGATCGCGCAACAGCAGCCGTCCCTCCGGCACGCTCATGCTAACGATCTTGCCGGCATGCGATGAGAGATACAGCGACTTGCGGCGGTGGACGGGATGGGTGCGCACGAGGCGTTGCAGCACCGGCTTGAACATCTGCTTCTCTTCGTCGGTGTACTCGGTGAAGCCGAGCGAGCCGCGCGAATACATCAGCGAGTGCTCGCAGACGAGGTCCTCGATCTCGGCCTTGGTCTCGTCGTCGAGCGCGTCATAGGCCGCGCGCATGTCGGCGAATTCGGTGTTGCCGCCCGTCGGGTTCACCACGCGCGCCGACAGCAGTGAGAATTTTGCGGGAATGGGACGGAACGAGCTGTCGGAGTGCCAGAGGCAGTTGCCGAGGTTGAACAGGTGCGTGCGGCTGTCCTTGGCCAGCGGCTTGCCGTCCTTGCCGAGATTGGAGACGTCGTTCAGGCCGGATTGCAGCCGGTAGTCCTTCTCCTTGGTGACCGTGCCGCCGCGCGCGTCCTCGCGCTGGCCGAAGTTCAGCGCGAAAGCCATCTGCTGCTCGTCGGTGATGTCCTGGTCGTGGAAAACGAGCACCGCGTATTTGTCCATGGCGGACTCGACTTCGCGGGCCTCGCCCGGCGTGAGCGGCTTTCGCAAATCGAGGCCGGAAACCTCGCCGACAAAATGCGTCTGAAGCTGCCGGATGGCGATCGTCATGGCGTTTTCTCCCGCGGACCGCGAGCGGTTGCTCCCGCTCTGCTGACAAAAAAGCTACTCCGGCAACCGCAGATGTCAACGCTTGCGCAGCATACCTCTTACGCGTTGCGGGCCATCAGGCCGCCGTCGACCGGGATCACCGCGCCGGTCAGGAACGACGCGGCCGGCAGGCACAGGCTCAGCGTCATGTGCGCGACCTCCTCGGGATCGCCGTAGCGGCCGAGTGCCGTCCGACGCTTGGCGTAGATGGTCTTGTGCTCTTCCGAGATACGGTCGGTGATCGCGGTGCGGATCGGACCCGGGCAGATGCAGTTGACGGTGATGCCTTCGCGGCCGAGCTCGACCGCGAGCGAGCGGGTCAGGCTCGCCACGCCGCCCTTCGCCGCCGAATAGGGACTGTGCAGCGCGGTGGCGCCGAGCGCCTCGGTCGAGGCAATGTTGACGATGCGCGGGCTCTTCGATTTGCGCAAGTGAGGCAGCGCGGCGCGGATGATGCGCGGATGCGCCGTCAGCATCACGGCGATGCCCTTGGCCCAGGCATCTTCGTACGTCTCGTCATCGATCGCGACACGCACGGAGATGCCGGCATTGTTGACGACGATGTCGAGCCCGCCGAAATGCGCTGCAACGTCATGGACCACGCGCTTGATCTCGCCGCCGTCGGCGACATCGAGCTTCCAGGCCTTCGCCGACCCGCCGCTCGCTGCGATCTCCTTTGCGACGGCTATCGCGCCTTGCTCGTCGTAATCGGTCACCGCGACGTTCGCACCCTCGGCGGCGAACACGCGCGCCGTCGCGCGCCCCATTCCGCTGGCCGCACCAGTGACGAGAGCGGTCAGGCCCTTCACGGACCGGCTCAGCTGTTTGAATTCGGACATGCTGTTTCCTCGCGTCCCTCTGTTTCTTGTTATGAGATTGACAAGGCTGGCATCGATCCGCAGACAGGTCAAACAAGCAAGACAAAAGGGAGGTCGCGATGGCGAACGAGCTCGATTTCACAGGCAGGCAGGTGCTGGTCGTCGGCGGCTCCAGCGGCATCGGCAACGGCATCGCGCAGGCCTTTCGCGCCAGGGGCGCGCATGTCACGGTCTGCGGCACGCGTGCTCACGCAACGGAATATTCGGCTGAGGAAGGCTCCGATCTCACCGGCCTTGCTTACGCGCAGCTCGACGTCAGCAATCCCGCTGCGATCGAAGCCTTCAAGCCGTCCTTCGATCGTCTCGACATCCTCGTGCTTGCGCAAGGCGCTGTGATCTATCGCCGGGGCGAATTTGAAATGACCGGCTTCCGCAAGGTCGTCGAGGTCAATCTGATGAGCCTGATGGCGTGCGCGACGCGGTTTCATTCCATGTTGCGGGATGCGAAGGGCGCGCTGATCATGGTGTCCTCGACCGCGGCCTATCATTCCACCATGGGCAATCCCGCCTACAACGCGTCGAAGACCGGCGCGGTCGGATTGACGCGCACGCTAGGGGAGGCCTGGGCCGAGGACGGCATTCGCGTCAACGGTATCGCGCCCGGCCTCGTCGACACCAAGATGACGAAGGTCACGACCGACAATCCCAAGCGGCTCGAAGGTGCCTTGTCGCGCATTCCCCTGCGGCGATTGGGCACGCCGGCTGACATGGCGGGCGCGGCGCTGTTTCTGGCATCGCCGCTGTCGTCCTACATCATCGGCCAGACGCTGGTCGTCGATGGCGGGCTCATTCTCTAGGCGATTGCTCTAGGCGATTGGAACTGCGCTGCGCCTGATCGGTTACTCCGGCTGACCCCCGAGGAGGACCACATGGACAAGGATCGAATTGTTGGATCGGCCAAGGAATTCGCTGGCCGCGCGGAAGGCGCAGTCGGAGATCTGGCGGGCGATGCGCAGACACAGGCGTCGGGCAAGGCGCGCGAGGCTGCCGGCACCGTGCAGAATCTCTACGGCCAGGCCAAGGACGCCGTGCGTGAGGCCAGCGAGACCGCGGCCGGCTACGCCAAGGATGCCTACGACAACAGCGGCGAGACCTTTCGCGATGGTTCGCAGGCGATTGCCAGGAAGGTGCAGGACAATCCGCTCGGCGCACTGCTCGTCGCTGGCGGCATCGGCTTCGCGCTCGCGCTGCTGATGTCACGGCCGGCACGCCGCCCGGCGCCGCGCTGGCGCTATTACGGCTGAGCCACCCCGCCTCGTCATTCCGGGCTCGCGCTTCGCGCGCCCGGAATCGCATCACATCAGAAATCCAGCTACCGGATCACTTCCGCCGATCGGCCGACATTGCCCGGCGGACGCGGGATCGCGGGGTTTTGGGCTGGATTGCGCGGCCCTGGTGCCGGCGCCAGCTGACGCGGTGCCGGCTGCGGCGAGCCGAAGCCGAAGAAATCACGGAACGACGGCGTCGCCTGGGCCGGCTGCTGCACCACCGGCGGTTTCTTCGGTGCGAGCTTTGGCGGCGCGATCGCAGCAGCCGCCGCGCCCGGCGCGCCGGGAGCAGCAGCGCCGCCGTCGGGCGTCGTCGTGGCCATCGGCGTATCGCCCTTGGCCTGCTCGCGGCCGACTTCGCGGCGCGGCCAGGCATAATCGTCGGCACGGCCTGCGGGGGCCGTCAGCGGCTCGCCTTTCACCATCGTCTTGGCAGCGAGCGCATCGACGGCAGCGGGACGCGAGCCCGGGCCGCCCAGCAATTGATCGGTCGAGATCGAGGCCGCGACTAGCGGCACGATCGGGCCGGCGAGCGGGCGCGGCGCGGGCTTGCCGGGCTCGACGCTGGTGTCGGGCGTCGCCGGCTCGCTCGGCAGCGCGATCGGGCCGGAGCGGCCTGCGAGCAGGCGCGTGATTTCGCGCTCGACATAATGCGCCAGCTTGCGCGCGCCGGGCTTGGTGAAAAAGACGCCATCATAGGTGCGGAGCTGACGGATCTGGCCTTCGAAGTCAGGACCCTTCTGGAGGAAGCGGCCGGCTTCGTCGACGAAGCCGTCCCAGACATCGACATAGGTGATGCCGGCCTTGGCCGCGCCCTCGCGATAGAGCGAATCCAGGAACAGCATGTCCGCCGTGCCCTTGGGGCCGCGGATCGCGGGCAGGCCGACCCAGAGCACCGGCACGCCCTTGGCCTTCAGGACGTTGGCCAGCTCCTCGATCTTCTTGGCGTAGAGCTCGACCCAGCGGTCGTCGCGGAATTCGTAGAGGCCGTTCGGGTTGCGTGCGGTCTTCTCGGGAATAGCGACCTGCGGCGCGTCGGCGTTGTCGGCGTCATCCTGCGGCAGGTCGGCATCGGCCGGCTTGTCGTCCGGCTTCGCCGCGATATCGGGCTTGGCGTCGCCGGGTTTCGCGTCAGGCTTTCCTTGCGGCTTGGCGTGCGCGCCCTTGTCGTTCTTCTTGTCCTTGTCCGAAGCCTTGTCGGATTTCTCAGTCACCGGCTCGCGGATCGAGATACGATCGTTGAGGCCGAGCATGACGACGATGACGTCAGGCTTCTCGGTCTCGAGGATGCCCTTGGCTGCCGCCGCCCAGTCCGAGGGTTCGCCCTTCGGCTGGTACTTGATCAGGCCGGACGTGGTCTTGTGCTTGCGGATCACGCCCATGTCGGGCTGCTCGCTGTAGGCGTCTTCCAGGCCGTAGGCGAGCCAGTCCGCCATGGCGTCGCCGATCACCAGCACGTTCTTGTCGGCAATGGTGTCACGCTTGCTAGGTGCCGGCGCGCGCGAGAAATCCTGGCGCGGCGCCTGCGGTTGTTGCTGCTGGAACGGCGCGAAGAAGTCGCCGCCGAACCAGCCGCCACCTCCGCCTTGACGTGGCGGCGGGGCCGAACGTTGCGGCGGGCCGCCGAAGCCGGGGAAGTTGAAGAATTGCGCCGAGGCGGGCCCCGCGACCGATACCAGAATCGCAAGCGCCGTCCCCAGCGCGATCAGCGGGCCGGTCTCGGTCAGCGCCTTGAACAGGGACTTCTTCGACATGCGATCTCGGGCACCCGCAACGGGTCTGGAAGTGGCTCGATATAATAACGGAATCAAGCGCCAAACGGGCAGATTCTATTGCAGATTCTCTCGCAGATTCTTTGGCCATACACCGGGGAACCGCCGCCCCGTCAAGGCCGTCAGGCGAAATCCCTGTTCAGGGTTACTTTCGGCGCGATTTCACCGTCCGCGCAGCCGTTCCAGCACGTCGGAGGAGGCAAAACCGTCCGCGGGGACCCCGATCGAGGCCTGGAAGTTGCGCAAGGCCTCCCGGGTCTGGCCGCCGAACTGGCCGTCCGGGGTGCCCTTGTAGAAGCCGCGCTGGGCCAGCAATTGCTGGAGTTCCAGCCGTTCCGTGCGGGCCAGCTCCCGTTCCTGCCGCGGCCAGGGCTGCACGAAGGGCTGCCCCCCACGCAGGCGGTCGGCGAAATGGCCGATCGCCAGCGCATAGGCCTCGGCCGGGTTGTACTTCATGATGACCCGGTAGTTCTGAAGCATCAGGAAGCCCGGCCCCTGCGCGCCCGCCGGCGCCAGCAGATAGGCTTTCTCCGCCGGGTGCGGGAAGGGCTGGCCCGTCGCGCGCTTGAGGCCGAGCTTTTCCCACTGCGCGATCGTCATCGCCTTGGCGCGGTCCGCCAGCATGTAGTTGAATCCCTGGGGCACCACGACCTCAAAGCCCCAGGTCTGGCCGGCCTGCCAGCCGTCCTTCTTCAGGTTGTTGGCGGTGGAGGCGATCAGGTCGGTGGGATTGTCGACGACGTCGCGCCGTCCGTCGCCATCGCCGTCCACGGCAAAGCGCTTGAAGGCGGTCGGCATGAACTGGGTCGGGCCGAAGGCGCCGGCCCAGGAGCCGCGCATCTGCTCGGGCCTGAGATCGCCGCGGTTGAGGATCTCCAGCGCGGAGAGGAATTCGTCCTTGAAATAAGCCTGGCGGCGGCCGATGCAGGCGAGCGTCGCGGTCGATTGCAGCACGCTGCGGTCGCCCATCTGCGTCGAGTAATTGGACTCGATGCCCCAGATCGAGGCGATGATGTAGCGATCGACGCCGGTGGCCTTTTCGGTGGCATCGAACTGCGCCTTGTACTTGGCGAGCACCTCGCGGCCCTTGGCGAGGCGGTTGTCGTTCACGAGAATGTCGAGATAGTCCCAGATCGACTTGGTGAACTCCGGCTGCGAGTCCATCAGGTCCATGATGCGCAGGTCGGGCGCGAGCCCTGCGGTGAAGCGCTGAAAATTTTCCTGGGTGATGTTGCGGCTTGCGGCATCGGGCCACATCCCCGCAACGCAATTGTTGAAATTGGAGGCGCCCTCGCGGATCGCGGCCGCCGTCATCAGCGGATGGCCGGAAGCGCCGTCCTCGCCGCTCCAGGGTTGCGCGCCGCCGGGACCTGGCGGGGCTTGCGAGGGAGCAGGGTTCGAGCCGGAGAAAATACCGCCGAACAGGTTCGACAGGCCGTTCTGCGCCTGTGCCTGCGCGCAAGCCGGCAGCAGCAAGGCAGCCGCAACCAACGCCACGCTGGTCACGGATCCAGCACGTTTTGCCAGTCCTGCCACTGATTGCATCATGTCCCACCTGTCAGGCCAAAAAATCCGCCATCAGGAGGCCCGGTTGCGGTTGCCAATAGCTTAACAAAGATGAAATTTTGGTGTCGGCCTTTTTCTCAACTCTGTAACGGCGAGGCCCCACATCCGCCTTTGTTAGCGGTTGCAAACAAGCTAGCAAGATCACATTGCTCCGTTCACGTCCTCAGGTATTCGATCGATCCCATGAAAATCCGCAAAGCCGTATTCCCCGTCGCCGGCCTCGGCACCCGCGTCCTGCCCGCCACCAAGGCGATGCCGAAGGAAATGCTGACCATCGTCGACAAGCCGCTGATCCAGTACGTCTATGACGAGGCGAGGGAAGCCGGCATCGAGCACTTCATCTTCGTCACTGGCCGCAACAAGAATGTCATCGAAGATCATTTCGACAAGATGTTCGAGCTCGACGCGACGCTGGCTGCGCGCGGCAAGAAGGCCGAGCAGGAGATCCTGGCGCAGAACCAGCCGGAAGCCGGCGCCGTCAGCTTCACCCGCCAGCAGGCGCCGCTCGGGCTCGGCCACGCGGTCTGGTGCGCCCGCGACATCGTCGGCAACGAGCCGTTCGCGGTCGTGCTGCCCGACGAGCTCGTGCTCAACACGCCCGGCTGCCTGAAGCAGATGATCGAGACGGCGTCCTCGCTCGGCGACAAATCCAACCTGATCGCGGTCGAGGCAGTGCCCGACCATCTCACCCATCAATACGGCATCTGCGGCGTCGGCAAGCGCACCGGCAAGATGTTCGAGGTCGACGGCATGGTCGAGAAGCCGGCCAAGGGCACCGCGCCCTCCAACCTCTCCATCACCGGCCGCTACATCCTCCAGCCGGAGATCTTCAAGATCCTGGAGACCCAGGAGCGCGGCGCCGGCGGCGAGATCCAGCTCACCGACGCCATGATCGGCCTCGCCAGGTCGCAGAAATTCTACGGCGTCGAGTTCGAGGGCGAGCGCCATGATTGCGGCTCCAAGCCCGGCTTCCTCCGCGCCAACATCGCCTACGGCCTGAAGCGCCCCGAGCTGCGCGACGGATTGATCGCGGAGATGAAGAAGTATCTGGGGCAGTGACATCGAAGGCGGACGCCTTCGATGTCATCCCGGGATGGTCCGAAGGACCAGACCTCAGGTGCGCAATTGCGCACCGGGGGATCTCGAGATTCCGGGTTCGGCTCTTCGAGCCGCCCCGGAATGACAGCCTAGATCACGCCACCAGCGACAGCTTCGGCAAGCTCGCGACCACGGACTGGTTACGCCCGCCCGCCTTCGCGGCATAGAGCGCCTTGTCGGCGGCGGCGACCAGGATCGACCAGTCCATGCCGGCGGCGGGGACGAGACTGGCGATGCCGCAGGAGACCGTCGAGGTCGCCGCATCGTCGGACCAGCCCTGCACCTTGCCGCGGATCGCCTCGGCGATCCCGAAGGCCTCGGTGGCGGAGGTGTTCGGCAGCAGCACGGCGAATTCCTCGCCGCCATAGCGCGCGGCGCAGTCGCCGGCGCGGCTCACCGAATCGGAAATGCAGATGGCGATGCCGACCAGCAGCTGGTCGCCGGCCTGGTGGCCGAACGTGTCGTTGTAGGCCTTGAAGTGATCGGCATCGATCATCAGGAGCGCGACCGGCGTCTTCTGGCGCATCGCGCGCCGCCATTCGACATCGATGACAGCATCGAACTTGCGGCGGTTCTTCAGGCCGGTGAGCGCGTCGGTTGTTGCCATCTCCTCGAGCTTGCGCTCGGCCTCGGCGCGTCGGTCGATCTCGCGTGCGAGCACGAGCGTCGATCCCAGCACGAACAGTGCAAGCGCCAGCACCACGGCGCCGATGCGATAAGCTTCCTTCTGCCACAGCGCGAACACGGCGCTCAGCGGCTTGCCGGCCACCACGAACAGCGGACTGGACCCGCCGCTGCGGACATAGAGCCGCGGGGTGGCGTCGACCGGGCCCTTGCCCGCAAAGGAGCCTCCGACCTGGAGGTTTTCCGGTTTCCAGTCCGGTCGCGTGCCGAGGTTCTTGCCAATGACGTCGAGATCGAACGGCCGCCGCATGATGATGGTGCGGTCGCGCCTGAGCACGGTGATGGTGTCTTCAGGGTCGAGGCTCAGGCGCTCGAACAATTCGTGGAAATAGCTGAAGCGGATCGAGCCGGCGACGACGCCAAGGAAGCCGCCGTCGGTGTCGCTGATGCGCCGGCTGAGCACGATGGAATAGGTGCCGCGGAACAGCATCGGCCGGCTGATGAAGAGGCCCGCTTCCGGATTGTCGTGATGAACCCTAAAGTAGTCCTCCTCGCTCCGGCTCTCCGGCAGGGGATCGAGCGTGGAAGCGTCGATGGTCAGCCTGCCCTCGGCATCGAACACCTGGATCGCGCCAAAATGCCGTGCCGTGGTCGCATGGTCGAACAGGATGAGGTGGCGGACCGTCTTGGAGACCGTCGCGAGCTCGGGCAGCAGCATGTTGTTGGCGACCGCCTTCAGCGACAGGTCGTAGATCTCGATGTTGCGGCTGACGTCGGACTCGATGGTCGTCGCCAGGTTTTCCAGCGTTTGGCGGGCGAGTGCCTCCTCGCCGCGGCGCATGTCGAGCATGACGTTGACGCAAATGGTGGAAAAGCCGATCACCGTCACGACGGACGATATGATCAGCAATTTCGCCGAGATCCGCCACGGCCGGCGTGCCGTGACTTCGCGCCATCCAGACAGCATCGTTTGCTCCCGATCCTAGTGGATGCGCCCGAAAGCTTGAGTAGTGTTTAAGGTAGGACGGCACTGCCGCAATGAGTTAAGAAACGGTTGATGCGGCTCACGGTTTTGGGCAGGCCTGATCGGGCAAATCCGGCTTCGGACGAGAGGACGACGGTGAACGACTACGACGCGTTGCGCGACTATCTGCTGCGGCAGAAGCAGGACGAATTCGTGCTGAGCTTTGAACAGATCGAGGAGATCATCGGCGCGGCCCTGCCGCGTGCGGCGAATCGCGCCTCGTGGTGGGACAGCCTGCGCAGCCCCGACATCCAGATGCCGCAGCGCGAGGCCTGCCTCGCCGCCGGGTTCGTGGCGACACGGATGCCGGACGGCGCGAGCGTCAGGTTCACGAAAAAGAAGAAGAACGACCGGCGGCGGTGAAGCTGCCGACCTCGAGGTTGATGTGGCGCGCGAGTCGCGAGTTCAGCTCGCCGCTTCCAGCCGCACTTCCGTCAGCAGGCGCATCGCCGCATCGGCGTCCATCGGCTCGCCGAAGGCAAAGCCCTGCGCGTATTCGCAGCCCATCTGGTAGAGCTCGACCGCGTCGGAATCGGTCTCGGCGCCTTCGGCGACCACGTCCATGCCGAGGTCGTGCGCGAGCGCGATGATCGACTTCAGGATCACCGGGCGGGTGCCGCGGTTGGTGGTGCGCACGAACGACTGGTCGATCTTGATGGTGTCGAACGGGAATCGCTGGAGATAGGCCAGCGAGGAATGGCCGGTGCCGAAATCGTCGAGCGACAGCCCGGTGCCGAGCTCGCGGATCCGCGTCAGCATCTGCGCCGCGTGCTCCGGGTTCTCCATCACCAGCGATTCCGTCAATTCCAGCTTCAGCGTGCCGCGCGCCACCGACGAACGCGACAGCACGGTGCGGATGTCGTGGATCAGGTCGTGGCGCAGCAATTGCCGCGAGGAGACGTTGACGGAGGCGAAGATCGGCTCGCGCGAGCGCATCGCGCGCTGCCAGATAGAGAGCTGCTTTGCGGTCTGGTCGAGCACGAACATGCCGAGGTCGACGATCAGGCCGGTCTCTTCGGCGATGGTGATGAATTCCGACGGCGCCATGCGCCCGAGCTTGGGGTGGTCCCAGCGCGCCAGCGCCTCGAAGCCGGCGACGGAGCGGTCCTCCAGCCGGACGATCGGCTGGTAGAGGATGGTGAGCTCCTGCCGCTCGATGGCGCGGCGCAGCTCGCTTTCCAGCGTCAGGCGGTCGGTCTTGCGGGCGCGCATCGCCGGCTTGTAGACGTCGATGCGGTCGCCGCCGATGCGCTTGGAGTGATACATCGCCAGCTCGGCATCCTTGATGATCTCGTCCGTCAATTGCGTCTGAGGATCAGAAAGCGCGAGCCCGATCGAGGCCGTGAGAAAAATCTCGCGCTCGTTGAAGGCGATCGGCGCACGGATGGTCTTGCGGATGGTCTCGGCGAAGGCGGTGATGCGGGCGGGATCCTGTTCCGACAGCAGGATCAGGCCGAACTGGTCGCCGGCGAGCCGCGCCAGCGTGTCCTGCGGCTTCAGGATGCGGGTGAGACGGCGGGCCAGCGTCAGCAGGATGGAATCGCCGACCGCGATGCCGACGGAATCGTTGACCTGCTTGAAGCGGTCGAGGTCGATCACCATCAGCGTCGGCCGCAGCGTCGGCATGGTCTTGGCGAAATGCGCGACCGCACCCAGCCGGTCCATGAACAGCTTGCGGTTGGGCAGGCCGGTGAGGTTGTCATGCACGGAATCGTGCAGCAGGCGCTCCTCGGCATTGCGCAGCTCGGTGACGTCGGTGAGCGTGCCGACCACGCGCGAGACCTCGCCGTCGGAGCCGACCACGGGACGCGCCTTCAGCGCGAACCACATGAAATGACCGTCCGGGGTGCGCAGGCGGAAGTCCTGCACCAGGCGGCCGCGGCGCTGGTCGAGCACGCTGTCGAGCGCGGCGCGGAAACGGTCCTGGTCGAGCGGATGCAGCACTTCCAGCCAGGACGCCGCCGGGCCTTCCAGCGTGCCGCGCTTGAGGCCGAGCAGGGCTTCGGTCTCGGGGCTGGTGAAGACCTTGTCGGCGGAGACGTCCCAGTCCCAGATCAAATCGCCGGAACCGGCGAGTGCCAGTGCGCGCCGCTCGATGTCGGAGACGACGCCGGTGGTGGCGCCGCCGCCGGCGAAGGCGTGCTGCATCACCGTGAAGCCGATCAGCATCACGATCAGGACGAGGCCGCCGAGCAGCGCCGGGCCGACGATGTCGTTGGTGACGGAGCCCGCCACCGTCATGCCGGCCGCGACCACCCAGACCACCAGGAGGAACCAGGTCGGGATCAAGAGCACCGCGCGGTCGAAGCCGTGGGTGGAGAGATAGATGATGAGCGCGAAGCCGGCGAAGGCGATCAGCACCAGCGAGATGCGCGCGATGCCGGAGGCCACCGCCGGGTCGAACAGCGCCAGTGCGACCAGCGAGCCGAGGAAGGCGAGCCAGCCCACCGTGATGTGCGAATAGCGCACATGCCATCGACTGAGGTTGAGATAGGCGAACAGGAACACCAGCAGCGTCGCCGCCAGGATCGCTTCACCCGCCGCGCGCCAGATGCGCTCGGCGTTGTTCGACATGTCGAGCACCTTGCCCCAGAAGCCGAAATCGACGCCGATATAGACCAGCACGGCCCAGGCCAGCGCCGCTGCCGCCGGGAACATGATGCTGCCCTTCACCACGAACAGAATCGTGAGAACGAGCGCCAGCAGCCCCGAAATGCCGATCACGATGCCCTGGTAGAGCGTGAAGGAATTGACCTTGTCCTTGTAGGCTTCCGGCTCCCACAGATAGAGCTGCGGCAGCTTGTCGGTGCGCAGCTCCGCGACGAAGGTGATGACGGCGCCGGGGTCGAGCGTGACGCGGAAGACGTCGGCGGTCGGGCTTTCCTGCCGCTCCGGCCGGTCGCCGGTCGAGGGCGTGATGGTCGCGATGCGCGACAGCCCGAGGTCGGGCCACAGCAGCCCCGAGGAGACGATGCGGTAGTGCGGGGCGACGATCAGGCGGTCGAGCTGGTCGTCAGTGTTGTTGGCGAGCGCGAACACCACCCAGTTCTGGCCGCCCTCGCGGGCGCGCACCTCGATGCGGCGGACGATGCCGTCGGTGCCGGGCGCGGTCGAGACCTGGATGCGGTCGGCATCGCTGCGCTGATGCTCGAGCACGCCGGTGAGGTCGATCGCGGGCGCGTCACCGCGGACGCTGACGGCGTCGAGCGCGCGCGCCGGAAGCGCGGCGACAAGAATCATGAGGCCCAGCGCGATGGGCGCGAGGCACCTGATCAGACGCAAGGTCAGTTCTCCGCGTTCGACGCAAACTTCGTGTGCAAGGCGATTTCAGACCGGACGGAATTGGTTCGGTGCGTCGCGATAGATGCCACGAAAGCAAGGAAAATCAAAGGGTTTCCGGCGTCCCTATGGGGCAGAGGCCTAGGCCTCCAACACAATTTTGCCAATATGTGCGCTCGTCTCCATGCGCCGGTGGGCATCGGCCGCCTTTTCCAGCGGGAAAGCGCTGTCCATCACCGGTTTGACCCGGCCTTCGCGCAGAAGCGGCATCACTTTCGCCTCGATCGCGGCCACCATCGCCGCCTTGTCCGCATTACTACGGGGGCGCAGCGTCGAGCCGGTATGCGTCAGGCGCTTGACCATGACCTTGGCGATGTTGACGCTGACCTTGGGGCCGTTGAGGGTCGCGATCTGGACGATGCGGCCGTCAACCGCGGCAGCGTCGTAGTTGCGGTCCACATACTCGCCGGCGACCATGTCGAGGATCAGGTTGACGCCGGCATTGCCGGTCTCCGCCTTCACCACGGCGACGAAGTCTTCGGTCTTGTAGTTGATGGCGCGGTCGGCCCCGAGCTTGAGGCAGGCATCGATCTTGTCCTGCGAGCCGACGGTGACGAACACCTTCGCGCCGAACGCCTTCGCAAGCTGGATCGCCATGGTGCCGATGCCGGAGGAGCCGCCATGGATCAGCAGCGTCTCGCCGGCCTTGAGGCCGCCGCGCTCGAACACATTGTGCCAGACCGTCATCAGGGTTTCCGGCAGCGCGCCGGCTTCCTTGATCGACAGCGCCGGCGGCACGCTCATCGCCTGGGCGTCCTGAGCGATGCAGTACTGCGCATAGCCCCCGCCGGCGACCAGCGACATCACCTTGTCGCCGATCTTGTGCCGCTTGGCATTGCCGCCGACGGCGACGACTTCACCCGCGATCTCAAGGCCCGGCAGGTCGCTGGCACCGGGCGGCGGCGGATAGGCGCCGGAGCGCTGCGCCACGTCGGGCCGGTTGACGCCAGCGGCCTGCACCTTGACCAGGATCTCGTCGGGACCGGGCTGCGGCAGGGCCCGTTGTTCCGGCACCAGCACCTCCGGTCCGCCGGGCTTGGAGATGGCGACCACGGTCATTTGCGCGGGCAGCTTGTCCATGATGTGTCCTTGAGCAAAGGTGCGGGAGGAAACGAGGCCATTGCTTAGCCAGCGCGGTCCGAACTGGCAACCGCCTCAGCCGTGTGCCCGGTGCGAACGCAGGAGGAACGATCATGGCGACGGAAGACGACGACCGCCCGCGCAAGAAGATCACGCATGAAATCGGACAGGATCTCTCACTGTTGTCCGTGGAGGAACTGACCGAGCGCGTCGCCCTGCTCAAGACCGAGATCGCAAGGCTGGAAGAAGCCGCCACCAAGAAGCGCGCCTCGCGCGATGCGGCGAACAGTATTTTCAAGTCGTAGCGGCTGTCGCTCCACTCTCGTGTCCAGGACGTGGCGCCCGAACTCTCCTCGTCGTCATTCCGGGGCGGCGCGATAGCGCCGAGCCCGGAATCCATAACCACAGGCTTTTGCAGGGGGCAGGCTGACAGAGCCGGGTCGCCTCATCCGCTCGTGGTTATGGATTCTCAGATGCGCAATTGCGCATCATAGCTCGCGACTTCGGCGCGCCCCGGAATGACGAGGGGGAGTTTGTTCCGCAGTGCACTCGGCCACTGACCGACATGGCTAACGAACCCTCAAAAAATTCGCTCGTTTACCGTCGATTAAGCTTTCGGCTTTATGACTGGAACTGTCCTCGTTTGGACACCGAGTGGCTCCTGTCCACTCTGTTTGACGCCTCCCTGTTATCAACTTTCAAAGCCGCCGGTCTTCCGGCGGCTCTTTTTTGCGTCTCGTTGCGGTTGAATTCCGAGGAAAGACCCGCGGAAACCATATCCGAGCTTGTCGCTGGACTCCGCGTCCCGCCCGCGCAATGATTTGTTCATCATAAAGCCGGCGCAAAGCCGGACAGGTAAACAGTTGCGTAAGGGGCGTTAACCATGGAACGTTTGCAAGCCGACGGCGCTCTCGTTCAACTCAGCGAGCGGTTCACCAATTCGGCTGCGTTCGGCACGCTGTTCCGCGAGGGCATGGACCTCGTCGAAGAGACCGCCGCCTATCTCGACGGCGCCGGCCGCACCGAGGCCAAGGCACTCGATCGCGCCGTCAGCCTCACCTATGCGACCGAGAGCATGCGCCTCACCACCCGCCTGATGCAGCTCGCCTCCTGGCTGCTGCTGCACCGCGCGGTGAAGGAAGGCGAGATGACGCTGGTCCAGGCCAACCGCGAGAAGACCAAGGTCAAGCTCAGCGCGGCCGATCCCGGTCCCGCCGACACCATCGAGAAGCTGCCCTCGCAGCTGCAGGATTTGATCCATCGCTCGATGAGCCTGCAGACCCGCGTGCGCCGCCTCGACACCACCATCCACACCCCGCCGGCCGAGCACATCGCGATCGGCAACCCGTTGGTGCCGCACCTCAACGCGCTGAAGGCCGCGTTCGAGCGGTAAGCTCTATCGACAATCTCGGTCGTCATTCCGGGACGCGCCTCTTGGCGCGGGCCCGGAATCCATACTCCCGACCGTGGTTATGGATTCTCAGATGCGCAATTGCGCATCATAGCTCGCGACTTCGTCGCGCCCCGGAATGACAGCCGGAAAAAACAAAAACGCCCCCGGTCTCCCGGGGGCGTTTTCCGTCGCGGCCGAAACGGCCGGATCAATCCTTCTTGAGGAAGCCCGAGAACTTCTTCTGGAAGCGCGAGACGCGGCCGCCGCGATCCATGATCTGGGCGTTGCCGCCGGTCCAGGCCGGGTGCGACTTCGGGTCGATGTCGAGGTTCAGCGTGTCGCCTTCCTTGCCCCAGGTGGAGCGGGTCAGGTACTCGGTTCCGTCGGTCATCACGACCTTAATCGTATGATAATCCGGATGAATTTCGGCTTTCATGGCAATTCCTAGGGCGACCTGCGCCTTGCTTGAGTGGCTATCGAATGACGGATTTGGCCGGCTCTATACCCCAGCGGACCCTTCAAAACAAGCCATTGTGGGCAAAGGAGAACCGGGCCGTCCCCTAAGGGACATCCCGGATTTGCCACTCCCCCCGCACCGGCCTATGTGGAGCACATCTGTCTTCCTGGGTCCGATCTCATGAGCGCTGTGGAACGGCTTGACGACCAGTACCGCGACGAGCGCGATGCCGCGCCGCCTGAGGCCCCGTCCATCGAAGCCGAGCTGATCGAGCAGCCCGCCAAGGGCCGCGCCAAGCTGCGGCCGCTGCTCGCGCTCGCGCCCTATGTGGCCCGCTATCGCGGCCGGGCCGCGCTCGCCTTCGTCGCGCTCACGATCGCCGCGCTGACCACGCTGCTGGTGCCGGTCGCGGTGCGCCGGATGATCGATTTCGGCCTGACGCCTGAGGGCATCGAGCTGATCAACAGCTACTTCTCGGTGATGATCGCGGTCGTCGCCGTGCTCGCGCTGGCAAGCGCCGCGCGCTACTACCTCGTGATGACGATCGGCGAGCGCATCGTCGCCGACCTCAGGCGCGATGTCTTCGCTCATTTGCTGTCGCTGTCGCCCGCCTTCTTCGATTCCGCGCGCAGCGGCGAATTGATCTCGCGGCTCACCGCCGACACCACCCAGCTCAAATCCGCCGTCGGCGCCTCGGTGTCGATCGCGCTGCGCAACCTGATGATGTTCTTCGGCGCGGTGGCGATGATGGTCATCACCAGCCCGAAGCTGTCGGGCTTCGTGCTGCTGGCCATTCCCCTGATCGTGCTGCCGCTGGTCGCCTTCGGGCGCTGGGTGCGGCGTCTGTCGCGCAATGCGCAGGACACGCTCGCCGAGGCCTCCGCCTATGCGGGCGAGCTGGTCGGCGCGATCCGCACCGTGCAGGCCTATACCAGCGAAGGGTTGGCTGCGAAGCGCTTCGGCGGCGAGGTCGAGCAAGCCTATGAAGCCGCGCGCACCTCGACGCAGGCGCGCGCCGTGCTCACCGCCATCATCATCTTCATCGTGTTCGCAAGCGTGGTCGCGATCCTCTGGATCGGCTCGCATGACGTGCTCACCGGCGCCATCTCGCCGGGCCGGCTCGGCCAGTTCGTGCTTTATGCCGCGTTCGCGGCCGCCGGCCTCGGCCAGCTCAGCGAGGTCTGGGGCGAGGTCTCGGCGGCCTCCGGCGCTGCCGAGCGGCTGTTCGAGATCCTGCATGTGCAGCCCGACATCAAGGCGCCCGCCTCACCGCGCGCGCTGCCGGTGCCGGCGCGCGGCGAGGTCGGGTTCGACCAGGTCAGCTTCGCCTATCCGGCACGGCTCGACGTCAAGGTGCTCGACGTCGTGTCGTTCACCGTGCGGCCCGGCGAGAAGGTCGCCATCGTCGGCCCCTCCGGCGCCGGCAAGAGCACGATCTTTCATCTGCTGCTGCGCTTCTACGATCCGCGCAGCGGCCCGATCTCGCTCGACGGCGTGCCGGTCAGGTCCGCCGATCCCCGTGATTTCCGTTCCCGCATCGCGCTGGTGCCGCAGGAATCGAACGTGTTCGCCGCGAGTGCCCGCGAGAACATCCGCTTCGGCCGGCCCGATGCGACCGACGCCGAGGTCGAGCGCGCCGCCGAGCTCGCGCATGCCGCCGAGTTCATCCGTCGCCTGCCCGAAGGCTTCGACACCCCGCTCGGCGAGCGCGGCGTGACGCTGTCCGGCGGCCAGCGCCAGCGCATCGCGATCGCGCGCGCGATCCTGCGCGATGCGCCGCTGCTGCTGCTCGATGAAGCCACCTCCGCGCTCGACGCCGAAAGCGAGACGCTGGTTCAGACCGCACTCGAAGAGCTGATGAAGCACCGCACCACGCTGGTGATCGCCCACAGGCTTGCCACCGTGCTCTCCTGCGACCGCATCCTGGTGATGGACCAGGGCAAGATCGTCGAGCAGGGCACGCATGCCGAGCTGGTGGCTGCGAACGGGCTCTACGCGAGGCTCGCGAGGTTGCAGTTCGAGGGGGCGTGACGAGCGAGACACCCGCCGGCTGCCCTAAATTCGGTGTCGTCCCGGCGAAGGCCGGGACCCATAACCCCAAGAAGAAGTTTGTCGAAGACTCGTAGTGAAGAGTCCTCTCACGGTACGGTCACCTGCGCCTATCGATAGATCACGCGGTATGGGTCCCGGCCTTCGCCGGGACGACGCCGGAGAGATTGGCGCGCGCCTACGGCCTCCACACCATCTTCAGCACCGGCCGTCCCGAGGTCAGATTCACGTCGTCGCCGGCATGCGCAAAGCCGTTGCGCTCGTAGAAGCGGATGGCGCGCGTGTTGTCCTTGTTGACCAGCAGCGTGACGCCAGAAGGTGACAGGCGCTTGGCTTCCTCCACCAGCAGCCGCGCGGCATCCGAGCCCCAGGATGCGGGATCGACCACGAGCTGGTCGAGATAGCCCTCGCCGTCGATGGTGACGAAGCCGGTTAGCGCGCCGTCCGCCTCCGCAACCACGATCGAGGCCTTCGGCACCAGATCCTTGCGCCAGCGCTCGCGCCACCAGTCCAGCCGCGCCGCGAAGTTGATCTGCGGGTAGGCCTGCTGCCAGGTGCGATGCCAGAGGTCGATGGCGGCAGCCTCGTCCTCGGCGCGATAGGGGCGGAGGTGGAGGGCGCTCACTACCGCTCCGTCAGCTTCAGCTCGATGCGGCGGTTGCGCTTGTAGGCGTCCTCCGTGTTGGCGGTGTCGAGCGGCTGGAATTCACCGAAGCCGGCGGCGACGAGGCGCTGGGCCGGCACGCCGAGCGAGATCAGGTACTGCACCACCGAGATCGCGCGCGCCGCGGACAGGTCCCAGTTCGACTTGAAGCTCGCACCGCTCACCGGGCGCACGTCGGTATGACCGTCGACGCGCAGCACCCAGGCGATCTCGGCCGGGATCTTCTTGTCGAGCTCGATCAGCGCGTTCGCCACCGTGTCGAGCTCGGCGCGCCCCTCTGGCAGGAGCGTCGCCTGGCCCGTGTCGAAGAACACTTCGGACTGGAATACGAAGCGGTCGCCGACGACGCGGATGTCGGGGCGGTTGCCGAGGATGGCGCGCAGCCGGCCGAAGAATTCCGAGCGGTAGCGCGACAATTCCTGCACGCGCTGCGCTAGGGCGACGTTCAAGCGAGAACCGAGATCCGCGATCCGGTTCTGCGATTCCTTGTCGCGCTTCTCGCTGGCATCGAGCGCCTCTTCCAGCGCGGCGAGCTGCCGCCGCAGCGCGCTGATCTGCTGGTTCAGCACCTCGATCTGCGCCAGCGCCCGCGCCGAGACCGCCTTCTCCGAGTCCAACGCCTTGCCGAGTTCGGTGGACTTGCCCTGCGCGTCGTTGCCGGCGGCAGCCAGGCCGTCATAGAGGCCCTTGATGCGGTCGCGCTCGGACTCCGCCGAGGCGAGGCCGGCCTTCAATTGCGAGACCTGGTCGTCGAGCGTGAGCTTGCCGAGCTTCTCCAGCGAGAGCAGCTCGTTGAGCTGGGCGATCTTGGCGTTGAGCTGCTCCAGCGCCTTGTCCTTGCCGCTCACCTCCTGCGACAGGAAGAACTGCACGACCAGGAACACCGACAGCAGGAACACGATCGACAGCACCAGCGTCGACAGCGCGTCGACGAAGCCGGGCCAGTAGTTGAAGGCGCCGTCGCTGCGGCGGCCGCGCGCTAGAGCCATGTCGCTAACCCTTCTCGGGCTGGCGCGCGAGCCGCTCCAGCAGGCGGCGGATCTCGCGGTTCTGCTCGCCCTGGCCGTCGGCCCATTCGCGGATCATCTGCTGCTCGGTGCGCATGTGCGAGACCAGCGCCTGGATGGCTTCGGCAAGGCTCGCCATCGCCGCCGTGGTGCCGCGGCTGGCGCTGCCTTCCTCCAGCACGGAGCGCAGCCGCTCGACGGCGGCCTGAAGCTCGCCGCTGGCAACACCCCCGCCGGTGGCGGCCACAGTCACTTCGCCGCGGCCATATTCGCGCACGGTGGTGGCGAGCCAGTCCTCGAGGTCGGTGTAGAAGCGGTTCTGGGCCTGGCTCGATTGCAGGTCGAGGAAGCCGAGGATCAGCGAGCCGGCGAGACCGAACAGGGAGCTCGAGAACGAGATGCCCATGCCGCCGAGCGGCGCGGCGAGGCCCTCCTTCAGCGTGTCGAACAGCGCCCCGGAATCGCCGCCGACCTTGAGCCCGTCGATCACCTTGCCGACCGAGCCGACGGTCTCGATCAGGCCCCAGAAGGTGCCGAGCAGGCCGAGGAAGACGAGCAGGCCGGTCATGTAGCGGGAGATGTCCCGGGCCTCGTCGAGGCGGGTCGCGATCGAATCGAGCAGGTGCCGCATCGTGGTCTGGGTGATCGTCATCCGCCCGGTGCGCTCGCCGCCCAGGATCATGGCCATCGGCGCCAGCAGCTTGGGGTGCCGGGCCGGGGCAAGGCCGGGATCGGCGATGCGGAAATTATTGACCCAGGACACCTCTGGGTAGAGCCGGATGACCTGGCGGAAGGCCAGCACGATGCCGATGAACAGCACCGCCCCGATCAGGGCGTTGAGGCCCGGATTGGCGAAGAAGGCCTGGATGATCTGCTTGTAGAGCACCACGCCCACCAGTGCGCAGAGCACCAGGAAGACCAGCATCCGCACCAGGAAGACGCTGGGCGAGGATAGCTTGGTGTATTCGATGTCCATGGGGGAGCGGGGCGAGGCGCCTGACGGCATGTCCGGTATCATCCGTTACGAAAGCTTGCTTGCGGCGCGCACTATGGCACAGCGCCAGCCCAAAAAAAGCGTCGGATGCGCGGATTCCGTGGAGAGCTTCCGGAACCCAAAGCCGAAACCGCGCTTTGATAAGGACGTATTTTGCAAAACTTCGGCAATCCGCAGGCTTAGGTCGGATTTTTTGCATGGTGACGGATCTCGGGGGACTGGACGTCATCGCGCCGTTGCTCGCGGTCCTGATGGCGTTCGCCAGCATCCGGCTGGGCGGCAACGCCCGAACCTGCCCGTTGCTTCTTCCGCGTCCCGAACCAGACATGACCAGGGGAGTGGCCGCATGAGCGTCGTTTCCGCGATCATCGGGACTGCCGAACGCGTGCCGCTGCCTGATGTCGTGATCCGCGCCGCGATCCAGCGTCTGTGCTCGCGGACGGCGACCCGCATCTCCGCCCTCGGCGCGGACGACGAGGCCGCCTTCGCCGGGCGGATGATGCTGCGGCCGATCGCCGAGGACGTCGATGCCGCCAATGCCGGGCACGACGAGGCGCCCGCATCCTTCATCGCGCAGGCGCTCGGCCCCAACCGCAAATACTCGTCCTGCTTCTACACGACCGATGCGACCACCCTGCGGGAGGCGGAAGAGGAGGCGCTGCGCCAGACCGTCGCGCATGCCGGTCTCGCCGATGGGCAGACCATCCTCGAGCTCGGCTGCGGGTGGGGCTCGCTGTCGCTCTGGACGGCGCGGCAGTTTCCGCATGCCAAGGTGACGGCGGTGTCGAACTCGCAAGGCCAGCGGGCCTATGTCGAGGAGCAGGCGCGGCTGCGCGGGCTTTTGAACCTGCGCGTGGTCACCGCCGACATGAACGTGTTCGCGCCCGAGGGCCAGTTCGACCGCATCGTCTCGGTCGAGATGTTCGAGCACGTGATGAACTGGCGCAAGCTGATGACGCGCCTGCGGTCATGGCTCGCGCCCGAGGGGCGCCTGTTCATGCACATCGTTACCCATCGTTCCGGCTCCCATCTGTTCGACCGGGCCAATCGCGAGGACTGGATTGCGCAGCACGTCTTCACCGGCGGGGTGATGGCGAGCCATCACCTCGTCAGGCAATTCGACGACATCTTCACGGTCGAGAAGGAATGGTGCTGGAGCGGCACGCATTATCAGCGCACCGCCAACGACTGGCTCGCCAATTTCGATGCCCATCGCGACGCGATCGAGGCTTCCTTGCGCAACGTCCATGGCGACGAGACCGCCTTATGGATGCGACGCTGGCGCTGGTTCTTCCTCGCGACATCGGGCCTGTTCGGCTACGCCGGCGGAACGGAATGGGGCGTCAGCCACTACCGGATGAAGGCGGCGGATGAGGGGGTCTCATAGTCCCGCGTGCCCAGCGCATGCATGAGGTCCGCTGTGCCCCATAGCGGCGCGATGGCAGACCTCATCCGAGGTCCGAATTGGGGCCAATTCCGGACATTCCTAAGGGGCCGCAGTGTCTTCGTGCGACGCCACCTGTTTCCCGGATGCGTCAGGTGACGTAGAATGTCACTGCCCCTTGAAGCGGGACGTGCCGAAATCACCGTCCGGGCAAACGAGAGCACGGGTGCTATCGGCAGGCACACTCCTCTTAGAGACCGTTCTTTTTTCGGTCTCGCACCACCGTTCACCACGAACTTTGCGCGCTGCGTTTGCGGCGGCTCGTTCGAGTAATGTCGGGAGGAAAGCAATGAGCAAGGTCAATCGAAGGTCCGCACTGGGAATCGGGTTGGCTGCAGTTTCGGCTGCCATGGTAAAGCCAGCGGCCGCTCAAGCCACAAGCTACAAGGATACGACGCCTTGGCCAGGTGTCGTGGTGCGTGAATATGAAGGCGAAACACCATCCCTGATCCCAGGTTTTAAGACCGTCTCAATGCGCGATATCATTATGCAGCCGGGGTCGAAGACCATGGGCCCCCCGATGATGAATGCCATGGTCTGCCATGTCACCGAAGGGGAGCTTCGGCTTGAGCAGGAGGGAAAGACCTTTACGGGCAAGAAGAATTTTGTCTGGACCTGCAACAAGGAAACAAAAGAACAGGCGTACAACGACGGGAATGTGGTCGCGATTATGCGGATCACCGACCTGAAGGCTTAAGGCTCGTTTCTTCGCAAGAGATTTATTGTGGGAGCGGATGGCGCATGCGACGACGCGCCATCCGCGTGCAGGACCGCTTCGGGTCACGAGCGGTGATGCTATGATTGATCGCAAAACTTCCGCTTGGCCGTCAGTAGCTGAATGTCGTTTGCGCCCTCGTGAACGCACGTCCCGGCTCGAAACGTTTGATTGCGATGTTCTGTCGCAGCACGCGGCGATGGAACTCGACTCACAATCCGGTGAGAGCCGGAAAGTGACC
The DNA here is from genome assembly GCF_044570075.1 of Bradyrhizobium sp. YCK136. Lineage (NCBI taxonomy): Bacteria > Pseudomonadati > Pseudomonadota > Alphaproteobacteria > Hyphomicrobiales > Nitrobacteraceae > Bradyrhizobium > Bradyrhizobium sp. YCK136. Next base: position 8,689,908 of record NZ_CP172424.1, on the reverse strand, counting down.
TGAACTCAGCACGATAGGTCATGTGACATTGGGCCGCCCGCGCCACGCGTTGCATCGCAGCAGGCGCATTCTATTTTGACGACATCAGCCGCGCGTGATTTGCCCAGAATGGGCCCGCGCGGAGCGTGACCAGTTTCAACAACATCGGGGCACTTAACTTCATGTCAGGACTTCGTGCGCGATCGGCATGCGTTGCAATGATGCTCGCGGCCTTTGCGCCGCTGCTCGCGGGCTGCGAGGAATCCAGCTCGGCCGTGTCCGCCGCCCAGCCTGCCGATCCTGACGTCAGCATCGTCGTCGTCAAGCAGCAAGCCCGCGCCGTGGTGCGCGAATTGCCCGGCCGCATCGCGCCGACGCGCGTCTCCGATGTGCGGCCGCGCGTCTCCGGCATCGTGGTCGAGCGCCTGTTCCGCCAGGGCAGCGAGGTCAAGGCGGGCGATGCGCTCTATCGCATCGATCCGCGTCCGTTCGAGGTCGAGGTGATGGCCAACGAGGCGGCGGTCGCCAAGGCCGAAGCCGGGTTGATGCAGGCCAAGCAGCAGGCGCACCGTATCGCCACGCTCACCAGCCAGCGTGCAGCGCCCGAAGCCGAGAACGAGAAGGCGGTTGCCGCCGAACGCCAGGCCCATGCCGAGGTCGAGGGCCGCAAGGCCGACCTCGCGCGTGCCAAGCTCAATCTCGACTATGCCACCGTGCGCGCGCCGATCGACGGCGTGGTTGGTGCAGCGCTCGTCAGCGAAGGCGCGCTCGCCGTGCAGAACGAGACCAACCTCGCCACCATCCAGCAGCTCGATCCGATCTATGCCGACTTCACCCAGTCGGTGAACGAGCTCAACCAGCTCCGCCGCGCCTTCGAGAGCGGCGATCTCGATCGCATCGAGGCCGATGCCGTCAAGGTGCGCCTCGTGCTCGACGACAACACCCTTTATTCGCTCGACGGCAAGCTGCTGTTCTCTGAAGCCAAGGTCGACGCCCATACCGGCCAGGTGACGCTGCGCGGCGAGTTCCGCAATCCGAAGCGCGAGCTGTTGCCGGGCATGTATGTCCGCGTCCGCCTCGACCAGGGCCTCGATAGCGACGCCATCGCGGTGCCGCAGCAGGCGATCCAGCGCAATGGCGGCGGCGGCAGCGAGGTGTTCGTCGTCAAGGATGACAACCGCATCGCGGTGCAGCCGGTCCGCACCGGCTCGGTGCAGGACGGCATCTGGTTCGTCACCGATGGCCTCAAGGCCGGCGACAAGGTCGTGGTCGAAGGCTTCCAGAAGTTCGCGGCCGGCGACAAGGTCAAGCCGCAATCCTGGTCGGAGGCGGACGCGACCGCAGATAACCGTCACGCTCAGAAGCTGACGCGGTAACGTGCCATGGCGAGTTTCTTCATCGACAGGCCGATCTTCGCCTGGGTTGTGGCGCTGTTCATCTGTCTGATCGGCGCGATCTCGGTGCCGCTGCTGCCGATCGCGCAATACCCGATCATCGCGCCGCCCTCGATCTCGATCTCGACCAGCTATCCCGGCGCCTCGCCGGAGAACCTCTACAACAGCGTCACGCGCCTGATCGAGGAGGAGCTCAACGGCGCCTCCGGCATCCTCAATTTCGAATCGACCAGCGACTCGCTCGGCCAGGTCGAGATCATCGCCAATTTCCAGCCCGGCACGGATACCAGCGCGGCGTCCGTCGAGGTGCAGAACCGCATCAAGCGCGTCGAGGCACGGCTGCCGCGCGCGGTGATCCAGCAGGGCATTCTGATCGAGGAAGCCTCGAGCGCGGTGCTCCAGATCATCACGCTGAACTCGACCGACGGCAGCCTCGACGAGGTCGGCCTCGGCGACTTCATGATCCGCAACGTGCTCGGCGAGATCCGCCGCATCCCCGGCGTCGGCCGCGCCACGCTGTATTCGACCGAGCGCTCGCTTCGAGTCTGGGTCGATCCGGCCAAGCTCGTCGGCTATGGACTGACCGCCGACGACGTCAACAAGGCGATATCGGCGCAGAATGCGCAGGTCGCCTCGGGCAGCATCGGCGCCGAGCCGTCGACGTCGACCCAGCGCACTTCCGCGCTGGTGCTGGTCAAGGGCCAGCTCTCGTCCCCCGATGAATTCGGCGCCATCATCCTGCGCGCCAATGCCGACGGTTCGACCGTGCGCCTGCGCGACGTCGCGCGCATCGAGGTCGGCGGCCTAAGCTACCAGTTCAACACCCGCCTCGACGGCAAGCCGACCGCGGGCCTGTCCGTGCTGATGTCGCCGACCGGCAATGCGCTGGCGACCGCGAGCGCGGTCGAAGAGAAGATGAAGGAGCTGTCGCGCTTCTTCCCTGCCAACATCTCCTACGAGATCCCCTATAACATCACGCCCGTGGTCGAGGCCTCGATCAAGAAGGTGCTGTCGACGCTGGTCGAAGCCGTGGTGCTGGTGTTCGTGGTGATGTTCTTGTTCTTGCAGAACATCCGCTACACCATCATTCCGACCATCGTGGTGCCGGTGGCGCTCCTGGGCGCCTGCACCACGCTGCTGCTCGCCGGCTACTCCATCAACATGCTCTCGATGTTCGGCATGGTGCTCGCCGTGGGCATCCTCGTCGACGACGCCATCGTCGTGGTCGAGAACGTCGAGCGCATCATGAGCGAGGAGGGGCTGCCGCCGAAGGAGGCGACGCGCAAGGCGATGTCGCAGATATCGGGCGCCATCATCGGCATCACGCTGGTGCTGATGGCGGTGTTCGTGCCGATGGCGTTCTTCCCCGGTTCGGTCGGCATCATCTACCGCCAGTTCTCGGTGACCATGGTGGCCGCGATCGGCTTCTCCGCCTTCCTCGCGCTGTCGCTGACGCCGGCGCTGTGCGCCACTTTGTTGAAGCCCGTGGCCAAGGGGCACGGCCATTCCAGCAACGTCGTGTTCAGCCGGTTCAATCACATGCTGGAGGCCGCTCGGTTTCACTACGGGCGCACCGTCGGCTTCTCGCTGAAGCGCACCGGCCGCCTGATGCTGGTCTATGTCGCTCTGCTCGTCGGCCTGTCCTGGGCCTTCGTCAACCTGCCAGGCGGCTTCCTGCCCGTCGACGACCAGGGCTTCGTCACCACCGACGTGCAGACGCCGTCGGACTCCTCCTACGCCCGCACCGAAGCCGTGATCGAGAAGGTGGAAAAATATCTGGCGCAGCGGCCGGGCGTCGACAACGTCACCTTCCTCACCGGCTTCAGCTTCTCCGGTCAGGGCATGAACACCGCGCAGGCTTTCATCACCTTGAAGGACTGGTCGGAGCGTGGGCCGAAGGAGTCGGCCGCCGCGATCGTTGCCGACATCAACCGCGATTTGTCGTCGTCGATCCGCGATGCGAAGATCTCCGCGCTGCAGCCGCCGCCGATCGACAATCTCGGCAACTCCTCGGGCTTCTCGTTCCGTCTCCAGGACCGCGGCCAGAAGGGCTATCCGGCACTGATGCGCGCCGCCGACCAGCTCATCGCGGAAGCCAATGCGAGCCCGGTGCTGCAGAAAGTCTATGTCGAGGGCTTGCCCGAGGCGGGCGTCGTCAATCTCGTGATCGATCGCGAGAAGGCCGGCGCCTTCGGCGTCACCTTCGAGGACATCAACAACACCATCTCGACCAATCTCGGCTCGAACTACATCAACGACTTCCCGAACCGCGGTCGCATGCAGCGCGTCGTGGTGCAGGCCGACGCCCGCGACCGCATGCGCACCGAGGACATCCTCAACTACAACGTCAAGAACAGCCGCGGCCAGCTCGTGCCGTTCTCGTCGTTCACCACGGTGGAGTGGGCACGCGGCCCGACACAGATCGCCGGCTTCAACTACTATCCGGCGGTGCGCATCTCCGGTGAGGCCAAGCCCGGCTTCACCTCGGGCGACGCCATCGCCGAGATGGAGCGCCTTGCCGGCAAGCTGCCGCGCGGCTTCGGCTATGAATGGACCGGTCAGTCGCTCCAGGAGAAGCTGTCGGGCTCGCAGGCGCCGTTCCTGCTCGCGCTCTCGGTGTTCGTGGTGTTCCTGTGCCTCGCCGCGCTCTACGAGAGCTGGACCATTCCGCTCGCGGTGCTGCTCACCGTGCCGCTCGGCATCGTCGGTGCCGTGATCGCGGCGATGCTGCGCGGCCTGCCCAACGACGTCTATTTCACCGTCGGCCTGATCACCATCATCGGGCTCGCGGCCAAGGACGCGATCCTGATCATCGAGTTCGCCAAGGATCTGCGCAAAGAAGGCAAGCCGCTGGTGGACGCGACCATCGAGGCCTGCCGCCTGCGCTTCCGCCCGATCCTGATGACCGGCCTTGCCTTCATCTGCGGCGTGCTGCCGATGGCCATCGCCCACGGCGCCGGCGGCGCCAGCCAGCAGGCGCTCGGCAGCATCGTCATGGGCGGCATGATCGCGGTGGTGATCCTGGCGCTGCTGATGGTGCCGGTGTTCTTCGTCTCCGTGCAGCGCGTGCTGGCGGGTGATCGGGAGAAGGTGGCGGCGGAGGGCGAGGCCTACGGGCCGCCGGCGCCGGTGAAGCTATAGGGCAAACTGTCATTCCGGGGCGCGCATCGCGCGAACCCGGAATCCATCGCGCCACCATTGACTCGGATCAATGGATTCCGGGCTCGCGCCAAGAGGCGCGCCCCGGAATGACGACGTGGAGGGGGCGGCGCGCTACGCAGGCTTCCGCAAAATCTTCACCAGCTCCCCGTGCACGAACTCGTTCCCGCACACCACATGCCCGGTCACCAGCGCATCGCCTGTCGTGTCGATGTCGCTCACCGTGCCGCCTGCCTCGCGCACCATGATCATGCCGGCGGCGATGTCCCAGGATTGCAGGTTGCGCTCCCAGTAGCCGTCGAGGCGGCCGGCGGCGACGAAGGCGAGGTCGAGGGAGGCGGCGCCGAAGCGGCGCAGGCCCGCGACGCGGTCCTGGATCGCGGTCATCTCGCGGCGGAATTCCTCGTGGTCGCCGCGGCCGATATGGGGCAGGCCGCAGGCCACCACGCATTCGTTGAGCTGGCGGCGGCCGGCCACGCGCAGGCGCTGGTCGTTGAGGAAGGCGCCCTTGCCGCGCTCGGCGATGTAGAGCTCGTCATTGGCGGGGTTGTAGATCACGCCGGCGATGATCGTACCCTCGCGGGCGAGGCCGATCGAGATCGCGAATTGCGGGATGCCGTGCAGGAAGTTGGTGGTGCCGTCGAGCGGATCGACGATCCAGGTGTGGCTCTTGTCGGTGCCCTCGCGGGTGCCGCCTTCCTCGCCGATGAAGCCGTAGCCGGGCCGCGCCTTGGCGAGGTCCTGGTAGAGGATCTCCTCGGCGCGCTTGTCGGCGAGCGAGACGAAATTCGCCGGCCCCTTGAGCGAGACCTGCAGATGCTCGATCTCGCCGAGATCGCGTTTGAGGCTGCGGCCGGCGCGGCGCGCGGCCTTGACCATGACGTTGATAGTGGCGGAATACAGCATGAGCTTCCGGTCTTGATCGGGGGAAATGGCGCGAAAACGCGCCTGTTTGGGGGATTGGGTGCCCTGTGGGGGGCCCAACGTCAAGTCATTGCGTCAGGTCATTTGGCGCCGAGCCATTTCCTGGCGGCGGCCTCGGCCTTGGCCCGGTCCTCGGCCGGCAGATCGGACAATTGCTTGTCGAGCTCCGGATCGCCCTTGCCGCCGGTCTTGGCCACCAGGTGCCATTTGAACCCCTCGACCTTGTCCACGGGCGTGCCCATGCCGTTGATCAGCACCCAGGCCAGCCGATTCTGCGCGATCGCGCTGCCCTGGCGGGACGCCTTGCGGAGCAGGGCTACGGCCGCCGGCTGGTTCTTCGGCGTGCCGGTGCCGTTGAACAGCGCGATGGCGTATTCGACCTCGGCATCGACATTGTCGGTCAGCGACGCCGCCTGGAGCAGTCGCACCGCGCGTTCCGGGTCCTTCGGCACGCCGGTGCCTTCCTTGTAGAAGGTCGCCAGCGCGTATTGCGCCTCGGGCAGGCCGGCGTCCGCCGCCTGCCGCAGCAGCTCGGCGGAACGCTTGACGTCCTGCGGCAGGGTCTGGCCGTCGAGATAGAGCAAAGCGAGGTTATAGGCCGCCTTGGGCTCGCCGAGCTTGGCGGCGGAGGCCATCAGCTTCACCGCCTCGCCCTTGTCGACCGGGCCGCCGCGGCCGGCGATGCGCATCATGGCGAGCGCGAACATCGCCTCGCGGTCACCGGCGTCGGACGCACGCTTGTACCATTCGAGCGCCTTGGCGTAGTCGCGCTTGATGCCCATGGCGTTGGAATAGAGCTCGCCCAGCATGGTCATCGCCTTGGGATCGCCCGCCTGGGCGCGGGCGGTGGCGAGCTCGAACGCGGTCTTGTACTGGCCGCGCTGGTAGGCGCCGAACACCAGGTCGACATTGGAATTGTCGGTCGGAGGCGCCGGGATCACGGTCGCGGGCAGCGCCGGCTTGGGGGAGGCGGACGGCTTCGGTGCCGGCGCGGCCTCCTTCTTCTTGGGGGGCGCGGGCGGCTTGGCTTTCTGCTTCTCGGCCGGCGGGCTCGGCGTCGTGGCCGGCGGCGTGATCTGGAGTTGCGCTGCCGCGGGCACCGTGAGCAGCAGCGTGGCCAGGATGGTGATGCGCGGGAGCTTCATGTCGGGCGCTAGCCGTGCTCGCCCGCGGGATTTTGGCTTGCGAGCGCAGCCGCATGGGCCTTCTTGATCGTGGCGTCGGCCTCGATCAGTGCGGCCTTGGCCCCGCGCGGATCGGCCCAGACGAACTCGCCGACCAGCACGAAATCGGCGCCGCTGGCGGCGAAGTCGTAGGCCTCTTCCAGCGAGGTCGCAAAGCCGACGCAGGGCGGCTCGAACAGCTCGGCCCACCAGTCCAGCCGCTCGGCGATCGCCTCGGACGACGGACGCTGGCCCTTTGCATCGGGCTCGCCGAACAGCAAATAGTCCGCGCCAATTTCGCCCGCATCCATGGAATGGTGCCGCGTCGTCAGCCCGCCGACGCCGGCGATGCGATCGGGCTTGAGAGATGGCAGCGCCTCTTTCAGCGCGGCGATGCCGGGCAGGTGCGCGCCGTCGGCACCGCCGCGCGCGACCAGTTCGGCATGGCCGTCGATCAGCAGCGCGGCGCCGGCCTTCTGGACCGGCGGCGCGAGTGCCTTGATCCACGAGATCATGGTGCGCTGGTCGGTCTCCTTCAGCCGCACCAGCACGGCCGCGACGTCGGCGGCCGCGAGCAGGCCCGGCAACTCGGCGACGAGCGAAGCTGGGTCATCGACAACAGGCGTCGCGAGATAAAGGCGCGGCGGAGGCGATTTGTTCGACAAGGTCTAGGCCGCTTTCTTTTCCAGGCTGCTTTGCCATTCGCCTTTGGAGGCGAGGCCGTTCATTCGTGCACGATGGCTGAAGGCGCGCTGGCCGGCCGCGACGTTCTCGGCCTTGCCGGACCAGGCCTTCTGCGGCGCGGCCTGAAGCGCGCGGCCGTAGGAGAAGGTCAGGCCCCAGGGCAGCGGGCCGAGCTTGTGCATGGCGTTGAGATGCGCGGTTGCCTCTTCGTCCGACTGGCCGCCGGAGAGGAAGGCGATGCCGGGCACCGCCGCCGGCACACAGGCCTTGAGCAGCCGTATCGTCTTCTCCGCGACCTCCTCGACGGGGGCCTGCTTCGCGCACTTCTTGCCTGAGATCGCCATGTTCGGTTTCAGCACCATGCCCTCGAGCGCGACGCGCTGCACGCGCAATTCCTGGAACGTCTTGTTGAGCACGCGCTGCGTGACCTCGTAGCAGCGGTCGATGTCGTGATCGCCGTCCATCAGCACTTCCGGCTCGACGATCGGCACGATCTGCGCGGCCTGGCACAGCGCGGCATAGCGCGCCAGCGCGTGGGCGTTGACGCTGATCGCCGTCATCGAAGGAATGCCGCTGCCGATGTCGATCACCGCGCGCCATTTGGCGAAGCGCGCGCCGCGCTCGTAATATTTCTTCAGCCGCTCGGCGAGCTTGTCGAGCCCGACGGTGACGAGCTCGCCGGGGCACATCGGCAGGGCCTGCGTGCCTTCGTCGACCTTGATGCCCGGGATGGCGCCGCTACTCTCGATCAGCTTGACCAGGGGCGTACCGTCCTTTGCATCCTGCCAGATCGTCTCGTCATAGAGGATCACGCCGGAGATGTACTGGCTCATGGCTTCCCTGGATCGGAACAGCATCTCGCGGTAGTCGCGCCGGTTCGATTCCGTCGATTCCACGCCGATCGCGTCGAAGCGCTTCTTGATGGTGCCGGAGGATTCGTCGGCGGCAAGGATGCCCTTGCCGGGCGCGACCATGGCGGTCGCGATCCTGTTGAGCTCAGTCAGATCCATCGAGAGGTCCTCCCAAAACGATTCTGCCCTTGCCCGTGAAAATAGACCGTTCTCGGGCAAATGCCGAGTTAACGTTCGTCGCAGGGGTAAGGGGGTTCTCTGTCATTCCGGGATGCGCCGAAAGGCGCAGGCCCGGAATCCATAACCCCAGGCTGTGGTTATGGATTCCGGGCCCACGCTTCGCGTGTCCCGGAATGACGGGAGGGTGTGTCCGGAGGCCTTACGCCACCGCGCGATCGCTACGCGACGCGGGGGTCGAGCTCGCCCTTGGCGTAGCGCTTGGCCATCTCGGCGGTGGTCAGGACCTTCTTGATCTTGGAGGCCTGGCCGGCGGTGTTGAACTCCTGGAGCCGCTGCTTGCACAGCTTGGTCATCGCTTCCATCGCCGGCTTCAGGTACTTGCGCGGGTCGAACTCTTCCGGATTGTCCTTCAGCACCTTGCGGATCTGGCCGGTCATCGCCATGCGGTTGTCGGTGTCGATGTTGATCTTGCGCACGCCGTTCTTGATGCCGCGCTGGATCTCGGTAACAGGCACGCCCCAGGTCGGCTTCATCTTGCCGCCATAGGTGTTGATGATGTCCTGGAGGTCCTGCGGCACCGACGACGAGCCGTGCATGACGAGGTGCGTGTTCGGCAGCTTGCGGTGGATCTCCTCGATCACCTTCATGGCGAGGATGTCGCCGTCCGGCTTGCGGGTAAATTTGTAAGCACCGTGCGAAGTCCCCATCGCGATCGCGAGCGCGTCGACCCTGGTCTCCTGCACGAACTTCACGGCCTCGTCCGGATTGGTCAGGAGCTGGTCGTGGCTGAGCTTGCCTTCGGCGCCGTGGCCGTCTTCCTTGTCGCCCATGCCGGTCTCGAGCGAGCCGAGCACGCCGAGCTCGCCCTCGACCGAGATGCCGCCGAGATGGGCCATGTCGGTCACGGTCTTGGTGACGCCGACATTGTAGCCCCAGTCGCCGGGGGTCTTGCCGTCGGCCTTGAGCGAGCCGTCCATCATCACCGAGGTGAAGCCGGCCTGGATCGCGGTCATGCAGGTCGCCGGCTCGTTGCCGTGGTCGAGATGCACGCAGACCGGGATGTGCGGATAGATCTCGGTCACCGCGTCCATCATGTGCTTGAGCATGACGTCGTTGGCGTAGGAGCGCGCACCGCGCGAGGCCTGGATGATGACGGGCGCATCGACCTGGTTGGCGGCGTCCATGATCGCCAGCGCCTGCTCCATGTTGTTGATGTTGAAGGCCGGTACGCCGTAATCGTTCTCAGCCGCATGGTCGAGCAATTGACGTAACGTGATCCGAGCCATGTGTCTTTTTCTCCGGTTTGGGCCTTCAGGGCCCGCTAGCTACTTGTCGACTGACTACTTGATGCGCAGGACCTCGACGCCGGGCAGTGGCTTGCCTTCCATCCATTCAAGAAATGCGCCACCGGCGGTCGAGACATAGGTGAAGTCACCGGCCACGTGGGCCTGGTTGAGGGCCGCGACGGTGTCGCCGCCGCCCGCGATCGAGATCAACTTTCTCGCCTTGGTGCGCTCGGCGGCGTGCTTGGCGGCCGCGACCGTGCCGCGGTCGAACGGCTGCATCTCGAAGGCGCCGAGCGGCCCGTTCCAGACCAGCGTCGCCGCGTCGTCGATCGCCGCGTGCACGCGCGCGACCGATTGCGGGCCGACGTCGAGGATCATGCCGTCGGCCGGGATCGCATCGAGGCCGTAGGCGTGGGACGGCGCGTTGGCCGCGAAATGATAGGCGACGGTGGCGTCGACCGGCAGGATGATGGCGCAGTTGGCGGCTTCCGCCTTCTCAATGATGCGCAGCGCGGTCGGCGCGAGATCCTTCTCGGCCAGCGACTTGCCGATGCCGACGCCCTGGGCGTGCAGGAAGGTGTTGGCCATGCCTCCGCCGATCACCAGCGCGTCGACCTTGCTGACGAGATTTTCGAGCAGGTCGATCTTGGTCGAGACCTTGGCGCCGCCGATGATCGCGATGACCGGCTTGGTCGGCGAGCCCAGCGCCTTCTCCAGCGCATCGAGCTCGGCCTGCATGGTGCGGCCGGCATAGGCCGGCAGCTTGTGGCCGAGGCCTTCGGTCGAGGCGTGGGCGCGGTGCGCGGCCGAGAACGCGTCATTGACCCAGATGTCGCCGAGCTTGGCCAATTCCGCGACGAAGGCGGGATCGTTCTTTTCCTCTTCCTTGTGGAAGCGGGTGTTTTCCAGGCACAGGATGTCGCCGTCCTTGAGTGCCGCCACGGCCGCGGCCGCGGGCTCGCCGATGCAGTCGTCGGCAAACGCAACGGGCTTGTTCAGGACCTTCGACAGCGCCTCGGTGACGGGCTTGAGCGATTCCTTGGCATCGCGTCCCTTCGGCCGCCCGAAATGCGCGAGCAGGATCACCTTGCCGCCCTTGTCGGCGAGCTCGGTGATGGTCGGCGCGACGCGCTCGAGCCGGGTTGCGTCGGTGACGCGCCCGTTCTCCATGGGCACGTTGAGGTCGACGCGCAGCAGCACGCGTTTGCCCTTCACGTCGACGTCGTCGAGGGTGCGGAATTTGTTCGCCATGGGATGGCCTCAACCATTTGGACTGTCATTCCGGGGCGCGCTTAGCGCGAACCCTGGTGCGCAGTTGCGCACCTGAGAATCTCGAGATTCCGGGTCTGGTCCTTACGGACCATCCCGGAATGACGAAACCGCTGCGGAGTTAGATCACCTTCGCGATCGCGACCGCGGTGTCGGCCATGCGGTTCGAGAAGCCCCACTCGTTGTCGTACCAGGACATCACGCGCACCAGCGTGCCGTTCTGCACCTTGGTCTGGTCCTCGTGGAAGGTCGAGGAGTGCGGATCGTGGTTGAAGTCGATCGAGACGTTCGGCGCATTGGTGTAGCCGAGGATGCCCTTGAGCTGCTGCTCGGAGGCGCGCTTCATCGCCGCGTTGATTTCCTTCACGTCGGTGGCGCGCTTGGCAATGATCTTGAGGTCGACGACCGAGACGTTCGGGGTCGGCACGCGGATCGCGACGCCGTCGAGCTTGCCCTTCAGTTCCGGCAGCACGAGGCCGATCGCCTTGGCGGCGCCGGTCGAGGTCGGGATCATCGACATCGCCGCCGCGCGGCCGCGATAGAGATCCTTGTGCATGGTGTCGAGCGTCGGCTGGTCGCCGGTATAGGCGTGGATCGTGGTCATGAAGCCGGTCTCGATGCCGACGAGATCGTTCAGGACCTTGGCGACCGGCGCGAGGCAGTTCGTCGTGCAGGAGCCGTTGGAGACGACCAGGTGATCCTTGGTCAGCGTGTCGTGGTTGACGCCGTAGACGATGGTGGCGTCGGCGCCGTCGGCGGGCGCGGAGACCAGCACGCGCTTGGCGCCGGCGGTCAGATGTGCGGAGGCCTTGTCCTTCGAGGTGAAGATGCCGGTGCATTCCAGCGCGATGTCGACGCCGAGATCCTTCCAGGGCAGCTTCGAGGGATCGCGCTCGGCGGTCACCTTGATCTTGCCGCCTCCGAGGCTGATCGAATCGCCGTCGACGGTGACGGTGACGGGGAAGCGGCCGTGAACGCTGTCGAAACGGAGCAGATGGGCATTGGTCTCGACCGGGCCGAGGTCGTTGATGCCGACCACCTCGATATCCTTGCGGCCGGACTCTGCAATCGCCCGCAGGACGTTGCGGCCGATACGACCAAAACCGTTGATTCCAACGCGGACTGCCATCTTTCGTCTCCTTCAATGACCGTTGTCATCCCGCCGGACGCGCGGCTAACGCGTCAGCGAGGGTTTTTTAGGGCGGACGCCCGGTTCGGCCGGGCGGTGCTTGATCATATGGGACGTTACGTAGTCCTTTTTTTTGGCAAGCTCAACTCTCAGGATACGCGCTTCAGCACGGCGTTAACCGCAGCCTCGGCGGTAATGCCGAAATGCTTGTACAGGTCCTTCGCCGGCGCGCTCGCGCCGAACGAATGCATGCCGACAAATTCGCCATCCTGGCCGATCACAGCATCCCAGCCCCAGCGCACGGCGGCCTCGATAGCGACCTTCACCGGCGCGTTGCCGATGATCTCGGCGCGCTTGGCTTCTGGTTGCGCTAACAAAAGCTCGAGCGAGGGCACCGACACCACCCGTGACGGGATGCCGCGCTCGGCGAGCTGCTTCTGGGCGGCGACCGCGATTTCGACCTCGGAGCCGGAGGCGAACAGCGTCGCCTTGGCTTCGCCCTGCGCCGGAACCAGCTCGTAGGCACCGGCCGCGCAAGGATTGTCGTTCGGCGCGGTGGTGCGGAGCTGCGGCAGGTTCTGCCGCGTCAGCGCCAGCACCGTCGGGCCGTCGATGCGGTTGAGCGCGAGCTCCCAACACTCGGCGACTTCGACGGAGTCGCAGGGACGGAACACGCGCATGTTTGGAATGGCGCGAAGCGCGGCGAGATGCTCGACCGGCTGATGGGTCGGGCCGTCTTCGCCGAGGCCGATGGAATCGTGCGTCATCACGTAGACGACACCGGTGCCCATCAGCGCGGCAAGGCGCATCGCCGGACGCGCATAGTCGGTGAACACCAGGAAGGTTGCGCCGTTCGGCGCGAAGCCGCCGTGCAGGAAGATGCCGTTCATCGCGGCGGCCATGCCGTGCTCGCGGATGCCGTAATGGATGAAGCGGCCCTTCGGCGTCTTGGCCGAGAAGGCGGTCGCCGACTTCGCCTTGTTGTTGTTGGAGCCGGTGAGGTCGGCCGAGCCTGCGAGGAATTCCATCGGCATGGCGCCGGCAATGACTTCGATCACCGCTTCCGAGGATTTGCGGGTGGCCGCAACCAACGGCTTTTCCAGTAGCTCCTTCTTGTACGCGCGCACCGCCTTTGCGAGCGAGGCCGGACGCTCATGGCGCAGGCGGCGCTCGAACTCGGCGCGCTTGCGGCTGCCGAGCTCGCCGAGCCGTCCTTCCCATTCCTGCCGAGCCGCAGCGCCGCGGCTGCCGGCCGCGCGCCAGGCTTTCAGCACGTCGTCGGGCACCGAGAACGGCTCGAGCGAGATGCCGAGATTTTCCTTGGCGGCCTTGAGCTCCTCGGCGCCGAGCGCCTCGCCGTGCACCTTCGACGTGCCGGCCTTGTGCGGCGCGCCGAAGCCGATGGTGGTGCGGCAGGCGATCAGCGTCGGCTTGTTGGACTTCTTCGCGCGCGTGATGGCCGCTGTGATGGCGGCCTGGTCGTGGCCGTCGATCTTCTCGGCGGCCCAGCCGGCGGACTTGAAGCGCTTCACCTGATCGACGGAATCGGCGATCGAGGTCGGGCCGTCGATCGAGATGCCGTTGTCATCGTAGAGCACGATCAGCTTGTTGAGCTTCCAGTGCCCGGCCATCGCGATCGCTTCCTGCGACACGCCCTCCATCAGGTCGCCGTCGGAGGCGAGCACGAAGGTGTGGTGATCGACGATCTTCTTGCCGAACTCGGCGGCGAGCATCTTCTCGGCGAGCGCCATGCCGACCGCGGTCGAGATGCCCTGGCCGAGCGGACCGGTGGTGGTCTCGATGCCCTTGGTGTGGAAGTTCTCCGGGTGGCCAGGCGTCAGCCCGCCGAGCTGGCGGAATTGCTTGAGCTGCTCCAGCGTCATGTCGGCATTGCCGGTCAGGTACAGCAGCGAATAGAGCAGCATCGAGCCGTGGCCGGCCGACAGCACGAAGCGGTCGCGGTCCGGCCAGGCGGGCGCGGCGGCGTCGAATTTCAGGAACTGCGTGAACAGCACCGTGGCGATGTCGGCGGCGCCCATCGGCAGGCCGGGATGGCCCGATTTCGCCTTCTCGACAGCGTCCATCGAAAGGCCGCGGATCGCGTTGGCCATACGGGAGTGGTCGACCTGCGTATGGGCCATACGGGTGGCATCGAGCTGCATCATGATGAAAATCCGTCTGGAATGAGGTGCTTGATGGCCGTGTGCGCCGCGCTGGATCGAGCCTGGCGGTCACGGGAGGTTGGGGGCTGGATAGCATCTCGGTTCCGGGAGTCCAAGGCAATCAAACGCCGGTTTGGCCGCAAAAGTTGCTTACGGCATGATCCGGAAAAGCCGCAGCCGCGGATCATGCAGATCTGGAACCAGCCGGCCGCCATGCCGAGGGCCGATCTAGCGGTGCATAGTTTCGCGGCGACATTGCGCTGGGCTAGCTTGCCACGTAAATTTCTGCTTCTAACCGCTTGCCGAACCGAGTCTTTTGCCGGGCGGCAAGCCCCGATGCAAAGGCCACCAAGGTCCGCCGCTGACCGCATGAACGATCGCGTATCCAACAGTTCCGCCATGACGGAGTCCTCCGCCGTCGAGATCGAGATCGCGACCCGCAGGCTCATGGCGGCGCTCGACGCGCTCGAGAGCGCGGTGGAGCGCCGGCGCGACGCCGATCGCGACGAGAACGAGCTCGCCGCGCGAATCCAGGCGCTCGGCGCGGACCGCTCGCGGCTTGCCGATGAGCTCGATGGTGCGCTGGTGAAGGCGCGCAAGCTCGAGCGCACCAATCGCGAGATCTCCGATCGGCTGGATTCCGCGATCGTCACGATACGCTCGGTGCTCGATACCGGAGAGGATGGATGAGCCACATCAACGTCACCATCAACGGCCGGCAATACCGCATGGCCTGCGAGGAGGGGCAGGAGGTGCGGCTGCTCAAGCTCGCCGAAAGCCTGGAGACGCGGATTCAGTCGCTGCGCGGAAAATTCGGCGAGATCGGCGATGCGCGCCTGACCGTGATGGCGGCGCTGACCGTCTGCGACGAGCTGGTCGACGCCGGCAACCGCGTCCGCAGCATGGAGCAGGAATTGACCGAGCTGCGGGATTTCCGCAATGCCGCCGTCGAGCGCGCCAGGATGACGCAGACCGCGGTGGTGAACGCGCTGAACGCTGCTGCTGAGCGCATCGAGAAGTCGACCCAGGTCCTGAACCGGACCGTCGGAGGCGGCATCGCGATCGGGTAGGGGCCGCGGAAGACTCGATCAGTTGGTCCGCTCGATGTAACCGCGGGCTCAACCTCTCCCGCTTGCGGGAGAGGTCGGCGCGAAGCGCCGGGTGAGGGCTCTCACCTCTTGGGGAATCTCAGTGCGGAGACACCCTCTCCCCAACCCTCCCCCGCAAGCGGGGGAGGGAGCGCACTTCCGCCGTGGCGGCAGGAAGGACTGATTTCATTGCACCGAAGCTCGGCAGCCCGTCGGCGGGCTGGCGGTTCGTCAGTATCGTTGTTACATTGCAAAGGCGAGGCTGCGACGCGCGTCCGGAGCCATATATCCCCGGGGCCTTATCGATCCTTTAGGGAACTGTCCCTGGCCGGGCCCGTGGGCCCGGACATATGGTGCCCACCTACTTTCGTAGGGAACTCCGGGATCGAGTGCTTCAACGGCGTCCGCGGCTTCGCACTTTTGTTTGCTTGGTTTGTGCTTGTCGAAATTGCGTCCCCGACACGCTTGCGGTTCAATTGAGTCTCGGTGTCATGCCCGCGAAGGCGGGCATCCAGTACGCCGCGGCGTCTCGGTTCTTGCAACTCGCGTCTCTGGAATACTGGATCACCCGCTTTCGCGGGTGATGACAGCGGAGCGAGGCTCTGCCTTCGGGGGAAAGCGCGCATGTCCAATTCGAAAGCCGAGCTCCGTGCCAAAGCCCTCGCCAAACGCGACGCGCTGAGCGAGAAGAAGCGCGCCGCCGCTGCCACCAAGCTCGCCAAGCGCGGGCTGCCGTACAAGCTGCTGCCCGGCAGCATCGTCTCCGGCTATTCGCCGATCCGCAGCGAGATCGACCCGATGCCGCTCTTGAGGAAGCTCGCCGAGGAGGGCGCAAGGCTGGCGCTGCCCTGTGTCACCGCGCGCGGCCAGTCGCTGGTCTTCCGTATCTTTCATCCGAACGACCGGCTGATGCTCGGCCCGCTCGGCATTCCCGAGCCGTCGCCGGCAGCAAGCGAAGTCATCCCCGACATCATGCTGACGCCGCTCGCGGCCTTCGACCGGCTCGGCCACCGCATCGGTTATGGTGCCGGGCATTACGACTTCACCTTTGCGCACTTGCGCAAGACCAAGCAAATCGTCGGCATCGGGCTTGCGTTTGCCGCGCAGGAGATCGAGGCGGTTCCGGCACTATCCCACGACGTCGCGCTGGATTATGTGCTAACCGAATCGGACGTGTTCGATTTCCGGAGTTCTGAAGTTGCGCATTCTCTTCGTGGGTGATGTCGTCGGCCGTGCGGGGCGCACGGCCATCGCCGAATATCTGCCCGACATGGTCAAGGACTGGTCGCTCGATTTCGTCGTCGTCAACGGCGAAAATTCCGCCGGCGGCTTCGGCATCACCGAAGCGATCTATCAGGAGTTTCTCGATGCCGGCGCCGACGCGGTGACGCTCGGCAATCACTCCTGGGACCAGCGCGAGGCCCTGGTGTTCATCGAGCGCGCCGACCGCCTGGTGCGGCCCGCGAACTATCCGCGCGGCACGCCCGGCCGCGGCGCGGCGCTGGTCGAGACCAAGAACGGCAAGCATGCGCTCGTCGTCAATGCTTTGGGCCGCGTCTTCATGACCCCGTTCGACGATCCCTTTGCGGCGCTGGAGCGCGAGCTCGGCGCCTGTCCGCTCGGCGTTGCAGCGGATGCGATCGTCGTCGATTTCCATTGCGAGGCGAGCAGCGAGAAGCAGGGCATCGGCTTCTTCTGCGACGGCCGCGCCAGCCTCGTCGTCGGCACCCACACCCATGTGCCGACCGCCGATCACCAGATCCTCACGGGCGGCACCGCCTACATGACGGATGCCGGCATGACCGGCGACTACGATTCCATCATCGGCATGCAGAAGGAAGAACCGCTGCGCCGGTTCACGTCGGGGATTCCCTCCGGCCGGTTCGAGCCGGCGGCGGGGGTGGCGACACTCAGCGGCGTTGCGATCGAGACCGACGATGCAACGGGCCTCGCGCTGCGGATCGCGCCGGTGCGCGTGGGCGGCCGGCTGGAGCCGGCAACGCCGAGGTTCTGGTTGAGCTGAAGCACGTCGCCACACCCTCGATGTCGTCCCGGCGAAGGCCGGGACCCATACCCACAGGGAGTAGTGTGGGGCACAGCTCCCACTCCGAGTCTTCGCCAAACTACTCCCTGTGGGTAGGGGTCCCGGATCTGCGCTTCGCTTGTCCGGGACGACGGCGGAGATTGATGCGCGCGATTGCGCATCAATCTCGCCGCGGATGGCTGCGCGCTACTCCGCCGTCTGCTCCCTCAGCTCCGCCACATCCTTCGCCGTCAGCTTCGAGCCCTTCGCGCCGAACCGCGCCGTCACATAGTTCGCCACCGCCGCGATCTCGTCGTCGGTGTAGGCGTTGCCGAACGCCGGCATCGACAGCGCACCATCAGGCGTATGGCGCTTGGTGCCCGAGATCACGATCTGCGCGACGTTGGTGGCGGTGGGGTCGTTGACGGCCCAGGTGCCGGTGAGTGTCGCCATCGGCGACACCGGGCTCTCGCCGCTCCAGCCGTGGCAGCTGGCGCAGGCGCTGGCGAACACCTTCTTGCCGCGGGCGTCGGCCGTCACGCCGTCCTTGTGCGAGGCGGGCGCGACCGGCGCCGTGGTGGCGGGGAGGTCGGGCGAGGGCTGCGGCGGCACGCTGCGCAGGTAAGCAACGATGCTGCTTATGTCTTCGGGGGCGAACTGGCTGAAGCTGTGGTCGACGGCTTCACCCATCGGACCCGAGGCCGAGCCGTGGCCCGGCGCATGGCCGAGCGACAGATACGAGATCAGATCCGCGTCGCTCCAGTTGCCGAGACCTGTCGCCTTGTCCGACGAGATGTTGAAGGCGCGCCAGCCCGCCGTGATCGCGCCGGCGAACTTCTTGCGGTTATCCAGCGCGAAGCCGAGATTGCGCGGCGTGTGGCACTCGCCGCAATGCGCCAGCGCTTCGGCGAGATATGCCCCGCGATTCCATTCCGGGCTCTTCGACGTATCCGGCGCAAAGCGCGTGTCCGGATTGAACACGGCCGACCAGAAGATCATCGCCCAGCGCTGGTTGAACGGGAACGACAGCGTGTTGTCGGGCGCCTTGGCGCGCACCGCCGGCAGGCTGAACAGATACGCTTTCACCGCGAGCACGTCCTCGTCGGTCATGAAGGTGTAGGACGTGTACGGCATCGCCGGATAGAGCCGCGCGCCGTCATTGCGTTTGCCGTGCTGGACCGCGTTCAGAAAATCCTGGTCGCTGTAATTGCCGATGCCGGTGTCCTTGTCCGGCGTGATGTTGGTCGAATAGAGCGTGCCGAACGGCAGCTTGAAGGCGAGCCCGCCGGAATAGTCCTCCTCGCCCGGCTTGGTGTGGCAGACCATGCAGTCGGCGGCCTTCGCCAGATATTCGCCGCGTTCGACCAGGCTCGCTTTCTCCAGCTTTGCCGGCACGCCGGTCGGCTTTCCGGCGCGGTAATCCGCCAGCGCCACTTTCGTGCCGCCGGCAAAGTCGAGCGGGCCGGGCCCGCGGACGAGGAAGACGCCAAGCGCCACCGCGACGATGGCGATCACAACGATACTTGTGAGGATACGCATCGTGCCGCTCATGCCTTCTTCCCCGCAGCCAGCAGTTTCCGGTCGATCGGCAGGCGCCGCAGCGCCACGCCGGTTGCGGCGTAAATCGCGTTGCGCAGCGCCGGCGGCCCCGCCGTCGTGCCGGTCTCGCCAATTCCGCCGGGTGCCTCGCCGCTCTTGACGACGTGAACCTCGATCTTGGGCGTCTGATGGATCCGCAGCATCCGATAGTCATTGAAGTTGGATTGCTGGACTCGCCCCTTTTCGATGGTGATCTCGCCGTAGAGCGCGGCGGTGAGGCCGAAGATCAGCCCGCCCTCGACCTGAGCCACGATCGTATCGGGATTGACGGCGATGCCGGTATCCACCACCGAGGTCGCACGGCGTAGATTGATCTCGCCTTGCTCGTCGACCTCAGCTTCCACAACGGTTGCGATGAAACTCCCGAAAGACGGCTGCAAGCACACGCCGCGCCCGACGCGCGCCGGCAAGGGTTGACCCCAATTGGCTTTCTCTGCCGCAAGATTGAGGACGGACAGGAAGCGCGGTTGATTGGCCAGCATTCCACGGCGAAACTCGACCGGGTCCTTGCCCGCCTTGCGCGCCAGTTCGTCGATGAAGCATTCGACCGCAAACACGTTGTTGTTGGGCCCGACCCCGCGCCAGAACCCCGTTGGTATCGCCGGCGGTTCGGCCCGCACATATTCGACGTGGACATTCGGGATGTCGTAGGGCACGTCGGTGGCGCTGTCGATCGCGTCGATATCGATGCCCTTCTGGAAGGCCGGCGGCAGCCAGCGCGCGATGATCGCAGCGCCGGCAATCTTGTATTTCCAGCCGACGATCTTGCCGGCCGACAAGGTCGCTGCGATCGTATCGCGATAGACCGGTCGATAGACGTCGTGCTGAATGTCCTCCTCGCGGGTCCACACGACCTTGACCGGCCCGTCGACCTCCTTGGCGATGCGAACGGCCGCGACCACCATGTCAGGCTCGAGCTTGCGGCCGAAGCCGCCGCCCAGCAGGTGCTGGTTGACGGTCACCTTCTCGACCGGGAGCCCGGCCGCCTTTGCCGCCTCCGACTGCACGCGCGCCATGATCTGCGTTCCGGTCCAGATTTCGCAGGAATCGGGCTTGCAATGCACCGTGGCGTTCAGCGGCTCCATCGTTGCGTGGGCGAGAAACGGCAGCTCGAACGAAGCCTCGAGTTTTTCGCCGCTCGCAAGGCCCTTGGCGATGTCGCCGGTGGATCTGGCGACCACGCCGTCCTTTGCGCTGGCGGCGCGCAAATCGTCCCAAATCGCCTTCGAATTGAGCTTTGCGTTCGGTCCCTCGTTCCACGTGATGTCGAGCGCATCCAGGCCCTTTTTCGCCGCCCACATGTGATCGCCGACGACGGCGACGAGATCGTCGAGCACGACGATCTTTCGCACGCCCGGAATCTTCTTCGCGGCACGATCATCGACCTTGCCGACCTTGCCGCCGAAGACCGGGCACTGCGCCAGCGTTGCGAACTTCATGTTCGGCACGATGGCGTCGATGCCGTAGACCGCCTTGCCGTTGACCTTCTCGGGCGTATCGAGCCGCTTGAACGGCTGGCCGATATAGACGAAATCCTTGGGGTCCTTGAGCGGGACGTCCTTGGGCGGCGTCTGGCCGCTCGCGGCAGCCGCAAGCGCGCCATAGGAGAGCGTCCGGCCGCTGGCCTTGTGGGTCACCTCACCCTTCGACGTCGTGCAACTGGCGGGATCGACGTTCCATTGCGCAGCTGCAGCCTGCACCAGCATGGCACGCGCGCTGGCGCCGGCTTCACGCAGCGGCTTCCAGAATGCCCGGACCGATGTGGAGCCACCGGTCGCCTGAATGATGAAAATCGGATTGCCGTAGAGCTTCTCGTTGGCCGGTGCGTGCAGCAGTTGGACTTTCGACCAATCCGCGTCGAGCTCTTCCGCCAGGATCATCGAGATCGCGGTGTAGATTCCCTGCCCCATCTCGACCTGCGGCATCACCAGCGTGGTCGCACCTTCAGGGTCGATCCGGATGAAGGCGTTGGGCGCGAACTTGCCATCGGTCGTATCCTTCGGCTGCACCGGCTCGTTGACGGCGGCGCGCAGCGGCAGGTGGAAGGCGAGCAGGAAGCCGGTGGCAAGGCCGCCGGTCAGGAGCGTGCGGCGGGAGACGCTGTTGTGTGCATTCATGGCGGACCTCACGACTGACGGCCGGAGGCCGCCTGCTTGATGGCCTCGCGGATGCGCACATAGGTGCCGCAGCGGCAGATGTTGCCGGCCATGGCGGCGTCGATGTCGGAATCATCAGGGTTGGGCGTTGCCGCCAGCAGTGCCGCGGCCGACATGATCTGGCCGGACTGGCAGTAACCGCACTGGATCACTTCGGCATCGAGCCAGGCCTTCTGCACCTTCGCGCCCGTAGGCGTGCTGCCGATATGCTCGATGGTGGTGATGGTGCGGTTCTGGACCGCGCTCACCGGCAGCACGCAGGAGCGCACCGCCTTGCCGTCGACATGCACCGTGCAGGCGCCGCATTGCGCGATGCCACAGCCGAACTTGGTGCCGGTCATCCCGAGGATGTCGCGCAGCACCCACAGCAGCGGCATTTCCGGCGGCGCGTCGAAGGATTTCGTTTCGCCATTGATGGTGAGAACAGTTGCCATATGCATCCCCTTGCTCGACGATCGCTTGCGGCGATCAATTCGGCGAATTTCCGCGCGACAGAGCTGGCCCCGCAAATTCGGACAGTAGCTTGAGTGGATTTTCTGCCTGACAGCGGCGAGGATTCTTGCTGCGAATCAGGAGCGAAGATGACGAAGAAGAGCCGCCGGACGCATTCTCCGGCATTCAAGGCGAAGGTTGCTTTGGCTGCGGTCAAAGGCGACAAGACACTGGCGGAGCTGGCGCAGCTGTTTGATGTTCATCCGAACCAGATCACGATCTGGAAAAACCAGCTCCTGGAAGGCGCCGCCGGCGTGTTTGGGCATGACAAGACATCGGCCGAGACGCCGGTCGATTTGAAGGCGTTACATGCCAAGATCGGCGAGCTGGCGTTGGAAAACGATTTTTTGTCCGGCGCGCTCACCAAGGCGGGCCTGCTGAGCGCAAAGCGATGATCGACCGCGGTCATGATCTTTCTATCGTGCGCCAGGCGAAGGTCCTGAAGCTGGCTCGCAGCACGGTCTACTATGAACCTCGGCCAGTTTCGGCCGAGGACCTTGCCTTGATGCGTCGGCTCGATGAGCTGCATCTCGATTATCCCTTCGCGGGAGCGCGTATGCTGCGATCGTTGCTGCGGCGGGAGGGCGTATACGCCGGTCGCCGCCACATCGCGACGCTGATGAAGCGCATGCGGATCGAGGCGGTCTATCGTCGCCCGAACACGAGCAAGCCGGCTCCGGGTCACAAGATCTACCCGTACCTGTTGCGCGGATTGAAGATCGAGCGGCCCGACCATGCGTGGGCAATGGACATCACCTACATTCCGATGCGGCGTGGCTTCGTCTATCTCGCGGCGGTCGTCGATGTGTTCAGCCGACGGGTCCTGGCCCATCGCGTCTCGATCACAATGGAGGCGGCCTTCTGCGTCGAAGCGGTCCAGGAGGCGTTGGCGAAGCACGGCAGGCCCGAGATTTTCAACACGGATCAGGGCAGCCAGTTCACCAGCCTCGAGTTCACCGATGTGCTGCTGGACGCGAAGATCGCCATCAGCATGGACGGCAAGGGCGCCTGGCGCGACAACGTGTTTGTCGAGCGGCTCTGGCGCACGGTCAAATACGAAGAAGTTTATCTCCGCGCCTACGACAGCGTGTCCGAGGCGCGAGCGTCAATTGCCAAGTATCTGGCCTTCTACAATCAGGGACGCCCTCACTCGAGCCTTGACGGGCGCACGCCCGACGAGGCTTACTTCGGCACGCAAGCTATGGTGATGGCCGCATGACCGTCGCCGACGGTTTTGTCGTCGCTCTGGTCGGGCTACGCCCTCCC
Source organism: Bradyrhizobium sp. YCK136 (assembly GCF_044570075.1). Lineage (NCBI taxonomy): Bacteria > Pseudomonadati > Pseudomonadota > Alphaproteobacteria > Hyphomicrobiales > Nitrobacteraceae > Bradyrhizobium > Bradyrhizobium sp. YCK136. The sequence continues at coordinate 8,667,104 of NZ_CP172424.1, read as the reverse complement.
GACGCAACGACAAAACCGTAAAGCCCCGCGTTCAGCATAACCCGGCAGGAATCCACTTAAATCCAGCGGGGCGCTGTCCAAACAACCGGGGCCAGCTCTGATGATCGTGCGAATGCGCAAAATCATGCGATCACGAAATTCGTGCGATTGGGAAAAGCGAGCGACGGCAAGCACGGTGCACGGGATCAATTGCAACGGCCAATGGTCATGAACAGCGTCACCGCGGCTTTTCCGAACCGCAAGCTTCACGTCATCCTCGACAACCTCAACACCCATAAAAAGAACGAGGACTGGCTCAAGGCCCACCCCAACGTGCAATTTCATTTCACGCCGACAAGTGCGTCATGGCTCAATCAGGTCGAAGTATGGTTTTCCATCTTGCAGGGGCAGTCGCTCAGCGGCACCTCCTTCACGAGCCTCAAGCAGCTTCAGGAACACATCGATGCCTACGTCAACGCATACAACGACAGAGCCGAGCCCTTCGTCTGGACCAAGAAAAAGGTCCGTCAACGCCGTTTCAAAGGCCGCCGTATCACTCAGCTCTGATTCCGGGTACTAGCTTCGATCTCATCCCATGAGGCTTCTAAGCCATTGATTCCGCGCGCCCCGGCTATGGGGTTGTTTTTCAGGTTTTTGATTGAAGGTCGCAGGAGCGGCCGTCGCGAGATCCTTCAGCCGTGCCGGAAGCCCATCCGGAACGCGCCCCAGTGCTTGCCGCGGATCATGATCGGCGAGGACAGATCCTTCATCAGCACGAACTGCCCGCCGCCCATGTCGCGGCGGTAGGTCTGGAGCAGGAACGGCTTGGTGTTCGCAGCGACCTTCTTCACCGCGCGATCGGTGAACAGGCGGCGGTTGCGACAATTGGCGTTGTTCCAGACCGGGTCCTTGCCCTGCGGCAGGCGGTAGTTCGGATTGTGGGTCGGCAGGTAGCCGCCCTTGGCCCAGGCGACGCAGAACACGATGCGGGGATCGGCTTTCTGGATCGGGTCCTGGATGGCGGGCAGCACGCGATCGGTGAAGTCGACGTAGTTGGTGAGATACTGCTTTGGATCGGTGCCGGGAATCTCACGGTACTGCTCGTCCATGAGCTGGTCGAGCGTGATCTCGCCGCGATCGATCGCGGCCTCGAACTCGGCCGAGATCCGCTTGGCGGTCTCGACGACCGCGCGGATCAGCGGCGCGTCCGACGTCTCCACGCCGCTGTCGGCGATCATCGCGATCAGGCCTTCGGAGGTGTCGAGCAGCTTGGCCACCCGCTCGTCGGCGTATTTGAGGTCGCGCGAGGAGAGGTCGACGCCCTTGGCGAGCTCGTTGAGCTCGCTGATGACGGTGTCGCAATGGCCGAGATTGGAGGTCGCCGCGCGCGCGACGCTGTCGATCTCCGCTTCCACGGAGGCGAAACCCTGCTGGACGCGCGAGATGATGCTGGAGATCTGCTGGGCGCCTTCGCCGGCGGTCTTCGCGCGCTGCGAGGCGTCGCTGCTCTCGCCGATCAGGCCTTCGATCTGGCCGTCGAGATCGCGCACGGTGTCGGAGATCTGGTGCGTCGCCTGGCGGGTGGCTTCCGCGAGGTTCTTCACCTCGCTCGCGACCACCGCGAAGCCGCGGCCGGCATTGCCGGCGCGCGCGGCTTCGATGGTTGCGTTCAGCGCAAGCAGGTTGGTTTGCTTCGCGATCGCCTCGATCGAGCCGGACACCTTGGCCACCTGCGCCAGCGCCGAGCCGACCGCGCTCAGGCGCGCCTCGATCCGCCCAACGGCGGCGACAAGCTCGGAGATGTGGCTGACGGCGGTATCGACCGCGCTGCGCGACTGCGCGATCTCGCCGACCGCCGCGGACGTCGTCGTTTGCACCGCCTGCGACGCATTGGCGATGTCGTGGTTGGCCGAGACCATCGTCTCCGCCGTCTCCTGGAGGTGATGGAACCGTTCCGACTGGTTCGCGACGCGGTTGGCGACTTCCTGGACGTTGCCCGCGATGTCGGCGAGCTCCACGCCGAGACCGCCGATGCGGTCGGCGAGCTGGTCGATCAGGCGTTCAGCCAGCGTCCGGTTCGACCCGGTGTCCAATACTGCAAGTTGTGCCAGAGACATGTACGGGTTTTCTCCAGTCAGAGCCGTGGATTGGCTCTCGGCGGCATTCCCATTCCAGTTTCGACCTTAGAGGATGATTCGCGAGCGGCGTCTTGCCCAGGAGTGCACGAGAGCGTGCACTACAGCTTGTAAGCTGTGCGGAATCCGCCCCAGTGCCGGCCCTGCACGCGGATCGGGACGTCGATTTCGCGCATCATCACCGTATTCCCGTTACCCATGTCGCGCGCATAGCTCTGGACCAGGTACGAGCGCAGGTTGCGCGCGGCCGCGAGCCCCGCCGGATCGTTGAAGATGCGCCGGTTGCGGCTGTTGGCCGTGTTCCAGGCGGCGTCGCCCGGCCGCTGCGGATGCGAATAGATCTTGTTGTGCACCGGCAGGAAGCCGTTGCGGTCGACCATGGCGCAGAACGCCATGCGCGGTTCCTTGGCGAGAAACGCTTCCTGGAACGGCGGCAGTGCGCGGTCAGCCCAGTCCAGATACCTGGTGCGGTATTGCTGTGGATTGGTGCCTGCGATCTCCACATAGTCGGTGTCGAAAAGGTCGTCGATCCCGACCTCGCCGCGTGCAACCGCCTGCTCGAAGATTTGGGTCAGCGCGTTGCCCGCTTCCATGGCGCGGGTGACGAACTCCGTGTTCTCCTCGTGGATCGACCACAGCCGGTCTTCGATCTTCTCGCGGAGCTCGGCATCGGGATTGACGAAATGCGCGCGGGCTCCGGCCTTGGACTGCTCGACGACGCGCAGGCGGCAGGCGCCGACGGCTTCGAGCGTGCCTTCGATCATCGCCTGCGGCGCCAGCCGGCCTGCATCCGCACCGCCGATCAGCACGCCGTCCATCGCGATCTCGTAGACCGGCATCACGCCGCGCGCGCTCTCGAATTTGAGATGGCAGGGCAGCCGCTCGGTCTTGCGGCGGTCGTCGTGCTCGCTCTGGCGCAGCAGCACCGCGCAGCGCGATTTCAGCTTCTGTGCGAAGGTGGTGACCGCCTTGCCGGCGCTGGCGACGTTCTCGCCATGGGTCTCGGCCGCCTTGGTCGCGGCGTCGATCTCGGCCGCGCTCTGGCCGACCGAGACGATGAACTCCGACGCGCTGGCGGCATTGCCGGAGACTTCGCTCGTGGTGGCGTTTTGCTCGGCGACCGCGCCATTGACGGTCTCGAATACCGGGCGGATCGCCTCGATCGCCTGCGAAATGCGGTGCACGGCATCGGCGGAGCCGGCGGCGTCGCGCTGCAGTGCATCGATCTTTTTGGTGATCTCTTCCGTCGCGCCCTGGGTCTGCACCGCGAGCGCTTTCACTTCGGTCGCGACGACCGCAAAACCCTTGCCCGCAGCGCCCGCGCGCGCGGCCTCGATGGTCGAGTTGAGCGCGAGCAGCGTCGTCTGCCGCGCGATCTGCGCGATCAGATTGACGACGTTGCCAATGGCGGCGGAGGACTCGCGCAGTCGGTCGACATTGGCGCGGGCTTCCTGCGCCGCGGCACTGGCCTCGTCGGCGAGCTTGCCGGCCGCGCGAACCTGCGCGCCGATGCCCAGCGCGGACTGGGTGAACTTGTCGGCGGCATGGGCGAAGGTGGATGCGGTCGACTGTGCGGCGTTGGTGCGGCCGGTCAGGGCGTCGGTCCGGTCGCGGATGGCCGCAAGCGTCGTGGCGGTCGCTTCGGCGCCGCCGGCCACCGAATTGGCGGCGCGCTCGAGCTGGCGAATCATCGCGCCCAGCTCGAGTTCCAGCAGTTCCAGGATTTCCCTGGCAGAATCGCTCTCAGCGGCCGGGCCGGGCTCGGAATGGGCCGGCGGCGCCGCAGCCTGCGGGGCGGCCGCGGGCGCAGCCATGTCCGGCAGAGGCTTCCGAAATAGTCCGAACGCCATCAGGTCTCTCTTGTCGGGGGACGGTCGTACGCTATTTTCGCAGGCCGGAATGAAGTCAGGGTTAACGATGCCTGACATCTGGGCAAGGGCCACTACGGTGTTACCTTAAAGTCGTAGAGCCTCTTTCATTCCGGTGGGTTGGCGGCCTATAAGGCCGCGCTTCCCACGCTCACCTTAGGCGCACGATTCCTTTACGAGACCACGCATGGCCGGACATTCCCAATTCAAGAACATCATGCACCGCAAGGGGCGGCAGGATGCCCAGAAGTCGAAGCTGTTCGGCAAGCTGGCGCGGGAAATCACCGTCGCCGCCAAGCTCGGCACGCCCGACCCCGCCATGAACCCGCGCCTCCGCGCCGCCGTGATCGCCGCGCGCGCGGAGAACATGCCGAAGGACAATATCGAGCGCGCCATCAAGAAGGCGCTCGGCAGCGACGGCGAGAACTATGACGAGATCCGCTACGAGGGCTATGGCCCCGGCGGCGTCGCCGTCATCGTCGAGGCGCTGACCGACAACCGCAACCGCGCCGCCTCCGACATCCGCTCCTTCTTCACCAAGTCGGGCGGCAATCTCGGCGAAACCGGTTCGGTCTCCTTCATGTTCGACCGCACCGGCATCATCGAATACGACCGCAGCGTCGCTTCCGACGACGCGGTGCTCGATGCCGCGATCGAGGCCGGCGCAGACGACGTCGTCTCCGGCGAAGGCGGACACGAGATCTACGCCTCGACCGAAGGCTATCGCGACGTCGCCAAGGCGCTGGAAGCCAAGTTCGGCGAGCCGCGCAAGGCCGCGCTGATCTGGAAGCCGCAGAACACGGTCGCCGTCGATGACGAGACCGGCGAGAAGCTGCTCAAGCTGATGGACCTGCTCAACGAGCACGACGACGTCCAGAACGTCTACGCCAATTTCGAGGTGTCGGACGCGCTTGTTGCCAAGATGGGCGGGTAGGGGACACACGAACGGTGCGCGCCCTCGCCCCGCTCTGCGGGGAGAGGGTTGGGGTGAGGGGCTGTTTCCGCGTCGGCGGTGATAGAGGGACTCGTGGAGAGTCCCCTCACCCGGAATCCGCGCTTCGCGCGCATTCCGGCCTCTCCCCGCAAGCGGGGAGAGGCGAAGAGCGACACTTCCCCTGTTACTTCCGTTCTGTTTCTGTTTCCCCCGCCGCAGCCAGCCGCTATCACTGGCCCATGACTGCGCTCCCGATTCGTGGCCCCGTTCGCATCATCGGCATCGACCCTGGCCTGCGCCGTACCGGCTGGGGCGTGATCGAGGCTGAGGGCAACCGCCTGATCTATGTCGCCTGCGGTTCGGTGGAACCGCCGGACGACCTGCCGCTGTCCAGCCGCCTGCTCGCGATCCACGAAGGGCTCGCCTCTGTCCTGTCCGATCACAAGCCGATGGAAGCCGCCGTCGAGCAGACTTTTGTGAACAAGGACGGCGTTGCGACGCTGAAGCTCGGCCAGGCCCGGGGCGTCGCCATGCTGGCGCCCGCAATGTTCGGCATCAGCGTCGCCGAATATGCGCCGAACCAGGTGAAGAAGACTGTGGTCGGCGCCGGCCATGCCGACAAGCAACAGATCGCGATGATGCTGAAGATATTGCTGCCGAAGGCCGAATCGCCGTCAGCCGACGCTGCCGACGCGCTCGCCATCGCCATCACCCACGCCCATCACCGCCAGAGCACGGCGCTCAGGCTGAAGGTGGTGGGAGTTTAAGTTCGAGTCATGAGGCGCAACATGAGCCGCACGCACACTCTTCTCCCTCCCCCCTTGTGGGGGAGGGTTGGGGAGGGGGGCAGCCCCGGGCGCCGGCGTCTGTGGCTTACCCCCCTCCCGGATCGCCTTCGGCGATCCGACCTCCCCCACAAGGGGGGAGGTAACAAGAAGAGCGCTGCGCAATCATGATCGGCAAGCTGAAGGGCCTGATCGATTCCTACGGCGAGGATTTCGTCATCCTCGACGTCGGCGGCGTCGGCTACCAGGTGCATTGCTCGACGCGCACGCTGCAGCATCTGCCGTCGCCCGGCGAGGCCGCCGTGCTGTCGATCGAGACCTATGTCCGCGAGGACCAGATCAAGCTGTTCGGCTTCCGCACCGACCAGGAGCGTGAATGGTTTCGCCTGCTCCAGACCGTGCAGGGTGTCGGCGCCAAGGTCGCGCTCGCGGTGCTCGGCACGCTGGCGCCCTCCGACCTCGCCAATGCGATTGCGCTGCGCGACAAGGCCGCGGTGGCACGCACGCCGGGCGTCGGCCCCAAGGTCGCCGAGCGCATCGTCACCGAATTGAAGGACAAGGCGCCGGCCTTCGCCAATGTCGATCCCGCCGTGGTGCATCTTGCCGGTGCCGTCGACGACCAGCGCGCGCCGCGCCCGGTGGCGGATGCGATCTCCGCGCTGGTCAATCTAGGCTATGGCCAGCCGCAGGCCGCCGCGGCCATTGCATCGGCCTCGCGCAGTGCGGGTGAAGGCGCCGAGACCGCGCAGCTCATTCGCCTCGGTCTGAAGGAACTCGCGAAGTGAGCGATCCCAAGGCCAACCGCATGGTCTCGCCAGAGCGCCGCAGCGACGATGTCGGCGACACCGCGCTGCGCCCGCAATCGCTGTCCGACTTCGTCGGCCAGCAGCAGGCGCGCAAGAACCTCTCGATCTTCATCGAGGCGGCGCGCAAGCGCGGCGAGGCGCTGGATCATGTGCTGTTCGTCGGGCCCCCCGGCCTCGGCAAGACCACGCTGGCGCAGATCGTAGCCAAGGAGCTCGGCGTCGGCTTTCGCGCCACGTCGGGTCCCGTGATTGCCAAGGCCGGCGATCTCGCCGCCCTGCTGACCAACCTCGAAGAGCGCGACGTGCTCTTCATCGACGAGATCCATCGCCTCAGCCCGGCGGTGGAAGAGGTGCTCTATCCCGCGATGGAGGATTTTCAGCTCGACCTCATCATCGGCGAGGGCCCGGCGGCGCGCTCGGTGAAGATCGAGCTGTCGAAGTTCACCCTCGTCGGCGCCACCACGCGTGCGGGCCTCCTCACCAATCCCTTGCGTGACCGTTTCGGCATTCCGGTCCGGCTCAATTTCTACACGATCGAGGAGCTCGAAAGCATCGTCAGCCGTGGCGCGCGCGTGCTGAACGTCGGCATGAGCGCGGACGGCGCCAACGAGATCGCGCGCCGCGCCCGCGGCACGCCGCGCATCGCCGGGCGCCTGCTCCGGCGCGTGCGCGATTTTGCTTCCGCCGCGGATGCCGAAACGATCGATCGCAAGATCGCCGATCACGCGCTGAGCGCGCTCGAGGTCGACGCCGCGGGCCTGGACGCCATGGACCGCCGCTACCTCACCACCATCGCGATGAACTATGGCGGCGGTCCCGTCGGTGTCGAGACGATGGCCGCAGCGCTCTCCGAGCCGCGCGATGCGATCGAGGACATCATCGAGCCCTATCTGATCCAGTGCGGCTATCTCCAGCGCACCCCGCGCGGCCGCCTGCTCACCTCGCACGCCTTCCGCCATCTCGGTCTCGCCGAACCCAATCGCGATGCGGCGCAGTTCGGCCTGTTCGGCACCGACGAAAGCGACGACTGATCGCCGAAGTCGATGAACCCGCAGGTTCCATCCCAGCACTAATCCGAACGCGCGGCGAACGGGATCGCCGTACACGGACTGGAGTGGGAAGGAATGGAGCCGACGGACGACACGAGGCTGCTCAAGATCATCGCGGCCGCGCCGCAGCTGCGCACGCCTGACGAAACCGAGGCGTTGCTGGATTCGATGCCGCTTGGCGAGCTGGCGTCGATGTGGTGCGCGCTTCAGCGCGTCAGCCGTCGCGACCAGATCGGCAGCATCTGGGCCATCAAGGTCTATTTCGACCATCTGCCGCATCGCAAGCCGCAAGCCGCGCTCAATCTCGTGCTCGATGTGCTCAAGACCGAGGCCGACAAGCCGACGGTGATGCAGCTGAACGACAAGTTCCTGCTGGCGCTATTCTATGCGCATGGCAAGGAGATGATGGCGCGTGTCGAGCAGGAAGCCGCGCACAATGACAGGCTGCGCTGGCTGCTAGGCGGCGTGCATGTCGGTCCCGACGATCCCTTGATGTCGCGTATTGCAAGCCTGGCCGATCGCGAGGCGTGGCATGCCGACCATCTGGCGCAGCGCACGCCGCGCGAGCCGCTCGATTGCGCCAACATGTCGGTTGCCGAGCTCGCGGGCGCCTGGGTCGAGCAATATTCCAGATCCGAGCGCGACCAGGACGACAATCTGTTCGCGATCATGGATTTCGAGCGCGACCTGCGCGAGGACGATCCCGACAGGATGATCGACCTGATCCTGGAGATCCTCAAGATCGAGTCCAACCCGGTGCTGCTGTCGCTGCTGGCCGCCGGTCCCCTCGAAGACGTGATCAGCGCCGGGACGATCGACCGCATCGAGCGCGAGGCGCGCGCCGACGCACGTTTTCGCGACCTGCTCGGCGGCGTCTGGTACTACCGCGCGCCCGACGAATTGAAGGCGCGGCTGGATGCGCTTATCGGCGAGAGCCGATGGTAGCGCTTGTGCAGACGGTCTGCACAAGAGTACCCCAATTCCGCTTCAATCGGACCGCATCAAGACGCCGTAGCAGAAGCGGGCTTCCATGATCACGCGCCGTCATCTCATCCGTTCCTTCGGCGGCCTGTCCGCTCTCGGCTTCTCGACCGCCGCCTACGGCGTCGGTATCGAGCCCCACCGGCTCGGCGTCACCCGCTATCATCCGACCCCGCGGCAATGGCCGGCGGATCTGCCGCTCAAGATCGCTGTGATCGCCGACGTCCATGCCTGCGATCCCTGGATGTCGCTGGAGCGGATCGAGGCCATCGTCGACCGCGCCAATGGTTTGAACGCCGACCTCGTCGTGCTGCTCGGCGACTATGTCGCCGGTCTTCACCAGGTCACGCGCATCATTCCCGCGAAGGAATGGGCCAGGGTGCTCGCGGGCCTGAAGGCGCCGCTCGGCGTCCACGCCGTCATGGGTAATCACGATTATTGGGTGGACACGGCCGTGCAGCAGGCCGGGCATGGCCCGACGGTGGCGCATCGTGCGCTCGAGGCGGCCGGCATTCCCGTCTACGAGAACGACGCCGTGCGCCTCACCAAGGACGGCCGCCCGTTCTGGCTCGCCGGCCTCGGCGATCAACTCGCTTTTCTGCCGGCGCGGCGCTTCCGGAGCACGGGGCGCTTCGGTGCCGACGATCTCACCGCGACGCTCGCCAAGGTCACGGACGATGCGCCAATCATCCTGCTCGCGCACGAGCCCAACATCGCGCCGCGCGTGCCCGCGCGCGTCGCGCTGCAACTGTCCGGCCACACCCATGGCGGCCAGGTTCGCCTGCTCGGCTGGTCGCCCGCCGTTCCGCGGCAGCACGGCCTCCGGCTCGCCTATGGTCATGTCAGGCTGAAATGCGACGTCATCATCTCCGGCGGGCTCGGTTGCAGCTTCATGCCGCTCCGTGTCGGCGTGCCGCCGGAGATCGTCGAGGTGACGCTGGGAAGGACGGGGCCGGCGGTGGCGTAACCCGCGCTTGCACGGCCGGCTGTTTTTGCGCAAAACGGGCTGGTTGCAAAAAGCAAAGAGGCTCGCGACGTGACTGCCCATCTCGACGGCGAGATCCGCGACGGCCGCCACCACATGCAGGTCCGCGTCTACTACGAGGACACGGATTTCTCTGACTTGACGTTATCATAGTAGACGAACGCACTGATCTCTCTCGTCTTGCGTCGATTTTCGGGGAAAAGATTCATGCTAGAAAGGGAAGCGCTGTTCAGGTACGGAGTATATTCGTAGGGCATCGCGCTTGCGAACCGGATGCACTACGATGCTGTCGATCAAGTTGCGAAAGGCGACGCGGGTTTCGATGGCCTTCGGATTAATCTTCAGCGCGGTGACCAGTCTCTTGGCCTCCGAACGATATCGGTCACCGAACTTTGGATGGTCGAACGGGATCACGTTTTCGCTGCCACTACCCAGAAGCCGCAAGCGCTCCTTAACGGTTTCCCGTTCCACATCGCACTCATCGATCCGCTTGAGCAACTCATCCGGCTTGCGACGGCTGTTTGCGATGGCATATGACAAGCGTTCGATCTCAGTGGTCAACGTACGGAGTCTACGCTCTAAATTTGCGTGTTCGCTGTTCTTTTTCCGATCGTTCTTCCGCTCCTCCTTCCAAGCACGCATCGCCTCTTCAATCGCTTTGGGAGAAAGCAATCTTAATTCCATTTTGCTTGAGACATCCTCAAGTAGCACGTCCATGTCAAAGCTCCGGGTGTGCTCACACGTGCCTCGTTGATGCGCGTTGGCGCATGCGGCGCGCGGAGCGCCATTCCTGGAGGATTGAGCGATTCGCATATTCCCGTTGCAGACGCCACACCGAAGGACCCCAGCAAGTGGGTGCTCATTATTGCGCGGGATCACAGGACGGCGCCGCGGCTTGCCCGTCGGTCCGAACATATGGATGGCGCGGCCGCTGCGAACCTTCTGCGCCCTGTCCCAAAGCACTTGCGGAACAATCCGCAACTCGGGCTTCTTGACAATGATGTGCCGGTCTTCCGGATTGCGGCGTTTCTGTTTCTTCTGCGTTTCCGGGTTCAGAATTGTTGAGCGAACGTTCCAATGTATTTCGCCGATATACAGCTCGTTGCCGATAATGCCGCGACCGTGGCGACCGCCAGTTATGCACTGATGATTCCAGGTCGTGCGACCAGCCTTGTTCTTGTGACGGGTGGCGCCAGGCGAGGGCAAGCCTTGGCGCGTGAGATCGGCCGCAATATCTCGGGTTGAACGCCCCGATACATATTCGGTGAAGATGCGGACCACGATCTTCGCTTCGTTCTCATCGATCACGCGCTCACCGGGCGCGCCCGGCCTTGGCCGGTAACCGTAAGCGTATGAGCCAGGAATTCTTCCACTTTTCTTGGAACGTGAGTCGTGATTCAAGGTCGGGATGATACCCGAAGCAAGAGAAGTCCACCTTTCGAGGAAAGATCGCAAGGTGCTTGAGGCGTGCTGTCGCTCACCGGTGACGTTGCAGCGCGATTTGAAGCGGGCGCGGATAGTTCTGTTGGCGGCGGATGGGCGCAGCACCCGGTCGATCGCCAAGGAAGTTGGGGTCCAGCCGCGGATTGTCAGCCTTTGGCGGCATCGCTATGCCGACCATGGCCTTGAAGGGCTGCAAGACAAGCCGCGGCCTGGCAAGCAGCCGATCTATACGAAGACGACCGACAAGCGGATTCTGAAGCTGCTGGATAAGCCGCCACCGCAAGGGTTTGCGCGCTGGACCGGCCCCCTGCTGGCCGAGGCGCTGGGCGATGTCGATGTCCAATATGTCTGGCGGTTCCTGCGCAGCCACAAGATTGACCTGGTGGCTCGCAAGTCCTGGTGCGAGAGCAACGACCCGAACTTTACGGCCAAAGCCGCCGATGTTGTCGGCCTCTATGTCGCGCCGCCGGCGAAGGCCATTGTGCTGTGCGTGGACGAGAAGCCCTCGATCCAGGCTTTGGAGCGAGCGCAGGGTTATCTGAAGTTGCCCAATGGCCGCGCCTTGACCGGCCAAAGCCACGATTACAAGCGGCATGGCACCACAACATTGTTTGCGGCGCTCGAAGTCGCCACCGGAAAGATCATCGCGACCCATTCAAAACGCCGGCGCCGCGTCGAGTTTCTCGATTTCATGAACAGCGTCACCGCGGCTTTTCCGAACCGCAAGCTTCACGTCATCCTCGACAACCTCAACACCCATAAAAAGAACGAGGACTGGCTCAAGGCCCACCCCAACGTGCAATTTCATTTCACGCCGACAAGTGCGTCATGGCTCAATCAGGTCGAAGTATGGTTTTCCATCTTGCAGGGGCAGTCGCTCAGCGGCACCTCCTTCACGAGCCTCAAGCAGCTTCAGGAACACATCGATGCCTACGTCAACGCATACAACGACAGAGCCGAGCCCTTCGTCTGGACCAAGAAAAAGGTCCGTCAACGCCGTTTCAAAGGCCGCCGTATCACTCAGCTCTGATTCCGGGTACTAGCCGAAGGTAATCCTGAGAAATCTAAGGCAACCGCGATGAAACAAACGCGCTGATATTCCGGCAATCATTGGCTGTCGCAGCCGACTTAGCCACTTCCGCAAAAATACGTAGTCGCGGGCCACAATGCCATGAATTGATGACAGTACGGTCCACTGCCTCCACAGCTGACGCTGATTGCCCTTGGGACCAGCCACAGAGAGACGAAAGCAACTTCACAAAACCTCGAAGCCGCGAATGGCTACAGCGCTGAACAAAGCGCAACTGCTGCAGCACGAAACTCGAGATTCAAGGCCGCACCACGCCTGGGCAACTGTATCGCTAATCGAGCCAATCCAATCACGGATCGGTCCCACCCAGCCGACTGCGCCTCGGCAGGCTGATGCTCCAGCCCGGTCGACCTTCAGCCACCAAGCTGGCCAACCCCGCCGCCCGTCAGTCTGAATACTTCACTATCGTTCGAGTTCGCAACTGCCGCGTCTCTCGATGAGGGCCTACCGGGCGCTTGTTGAGCGATTGTCTCGGTGCATCGTTTTCGTTTGCCGCGGTTGGCATCATGCGCCGGCATTCGCGGTGCAAGTTTTTGAAATTGTCCCTAAGACAAAACATGGCCACGTCAACATCGCCACGGCCTGTAAAGCGGTCACAGAAGCGGATCACGTCTGATTTGCACGACGCCAAGACTTCCTCGGCTCGCCGATCTCGCGCGCGAGCGTGTCCTGTGCACCATGTCGCAGCGATCGCGATCGCAGCGAGGACGGCTGCAAAGCGATGCGCATTGCAAGTCCAGCCCATTCGTCGCTCTTGATTGACCAAACCCCTCATAAGACGCCTGTGCTTCTCTGTTTTTCTTTGCCCCGAGAGGTGATCTGTTTACCGGATTGGAATGCCTCGGCAGCCATGAGTCTCGCTTCTCGCGGGCCGGCTGCAATGATTACCGCGCTCCGAATCATTATCCCGCCACTCGCAACACGCATTGCGAAGACCGCGACAAACAGAGATCGGCCGTTTAGCACTTATGTGCCCATGTTGGCTCCCAATATGGTGTTCTGCTTCGCCATGCCTACAACCTGACGTTACGGTCGATTCAAGCACTTTGAGCGCGCGGGCACCGCATATCATCTCGGTCAGCGCTTTCGCCAAGCGACCGTCTACAGGCCTTCTCCGCCGAGTAGATCGGATGGCGCGTCAGTCGGATGGCATGGAGTTGTGCATCATTGACGAGCTCTACGGCCGCATATTCGCCAAAGCACGATCTCGAACGCGAGAGGCTTGGCATGATCCTTGGGTGCCGCCTCACGGCCCTGCATGTGCGGTTGGAGACGCGAGCGTCAAAGTCCTACAATATTTAAGACGCGGAGTGGAGACAGATAAAACGCCTCCCTTGCCGCTAACCGCCCAGTTGTCTATTCACGAGAGCACGGTCGTTCTTGACGTCTGACGGGGGCTGGCGGCTGGCGTGGGTGACCGTCCGGCCTTTTCTCACCGGGTTCTACATCAAGCTGTTTTGTAGGCGATGGAGGAGTGGGGCGGGTGAGCGGGCGCAGGCCCGGTCGGTTACGGACCGAGCGGGAGCAGCGCGCCGGGCAAGCAGGGGATCAGGTCGGCTTCGGGACATGCCGCGGCAAACGCAAGGCGAATGCGGCTCGAGGTCTCGACCACACGGGCGGCGAGCTTCAAGAGCCGAAGACGCAGCGTCGCGAACTCGGCAGCGGCCAATTCCCGGACTTTGGGAATGGCGTCGCGCACGGTCAGCATCAGCCAATAAGCGGCCGTATGGAGCACGAGACGGACCTGGTTGGCGAGCGCCGAACGGCAGCTGGTGCGGTCGGAGGCGAGCTGCGTCTTATGCAGCTTGATCAGATTCTCGGCTTGGCCGCGCGCGCAATACAGGCTGTCGTAGATCCACTCGGCCGAGCCGACATCGAGGCTGGTGACGACGAAACGGATGTCGAGGCCGAGCATCGTCGCCTCAATACGGGCGACGGTGCGCCGTTCGCGATCCCAGGACTTTGCCTTGTGGCGCGTCTCGGTATAGCCACGCAGAACCGGCAGGTTCTCGATGGCGCGTCGGGTGCAGATGTCGTCGGCGACCTCGTCGACTTTTCTGGCGAGAGGCTTGGTGCCGGACAGACCGAAGATGTAGTCGATGCCGTTGGTCTCGCACCACGCCATGGCCTCCGGCCGGGCATAGTGCCCGTCGCCACGGAACGTAATTCGCGTGTTGTGCCACCGCGTCCGGATATGCCGTACCAGGCGGCGCAGAAGGGCACGCACCTCGACGCCGCCCGGCGTCTTGCCGGGCCTCAGCACGACCGCCACGGGACGGCTCTTCTCCGTGTCGTAGACGTGGATCGGCAGGAAGCAGCGTTCGTCATAATGAGCGTTGAACAGCGAGAGCTGCTGATGGCCGTGGACGACATCGCAGGTATCATCGATGTCGAGCGTGACGGATGCCGGCTCGCGCGGGTAGCTATCCATCCATGCGTCGACCAAAATGTAGGTCAGTCGGATCACGTCGCGCAGGCGCGGAGCAACTCCAGCCGCGACAGCGTCGGTTGGGAACACAGATCGCGGCCCGTGTCCGGCAGCCGTCCGCAGGCCAGCTTGAATGCGGGATCGGACCGCAGATGATCGAGGTCGTCGGCGTCCTCGTAGCCGCAGCAGATCGCGAACATGCGCGCGCGGAACATATCGACAAGGCTGTGCACGACCCGCGTCGGATCGCGCCGATCCGGGAACACCCGGGCCAGATTGTCGGCCAAGCCGAGACGCCGCTCGGCCATCGCCAGAAGCATCACGCCCCCGTTCGAGGTAGGCGCCCACCATCGAAGGCAGCTGTGACTTTCTTGGCGTGAATGGCTGGAAACGAGAAGGGCGGAATCGTATCGTCGGTCATGGCGGGCGTGGCGTTCGCGGTTGGAGGTGATGGGGTTGGCTTCACAACCGAATCCTACGCCGTATCAGCGCTTTACACCACGCTCGCCAGCCTCTCGGGCGCCTCTTACGAATAAGACAGGCTAGATGAGATAGATTCGAATAGCGCTCCGGGCAGTTCTTTACCTGCCAAAGACGATCTTGAGGCTACCTGCCGATTCCGCTTTGGATGTCGCGCAGCGAGGCGTAGGCATCACCTGACAGGTGCAGCGGCACTCGAGGGGGGCACACACATTATGCTCGCAAGCGAACGTTGCGAGGGGAGAACAGATCTCGATTTCCCAACCGTTCGGCAGCAGAACAATCCGGTCTTGACAAAAACGGTTGCCGAGGCTGCGCCCGCCGTCTCCCGGGCGCTTCGCAACAGGACCCCATCTCCTTGCGATCAGCAAATTCGCCAAACAACGGGAATGAGCTGACCGGACCTGCGCGCCGAATCGTTACGATAGCCAGGCGTACCGGACTTAACAGACGTTCCGAAAAACATGCCTTGCGGCCGGCGCCGTTCAACCCCAGCTGCGGCTATTGGTCGGAACGATACCGGGCGGCGCACGCCCATCGAAACCCTTCGCCATTTGCGGAAGCCGCCTTAGCTCCCGCGTCCGCTGCTGCGCCGCCTCGATGCCTTGCGAACGCGCCGATTGTGGACCTTGAACGGCACGACGTCGCAGTTACCAGCGGCGAGCGCCAAACTGCCATAGCCCGGCCAGGCCGGCTGTGCAGTGCCTACCGGTCGGGGACGAGATTGCTTCGGTTTAGGTCTGGCTGCCGTCTTCCCGCCAACCGCCTAGCCAGCGCCCGTGTACTTTCGTGCTCAAAGGCGCCTGTATCCAAGCCGCTGGGCTGGTCTTGTTGCGCCAATTCTAGCACCCGGAATCAGAGCTGAGTGATACGGCGGCCTTTGAAACGGCGTTGACGGACCTTTTTCTTGGTCCAGACGAAGGGCTCGGCTCTGTCGTTGTATGCGTTGACGTAGGCATCGATGTGTTCCTGAAGCTGCTTGAGGCTCGTGAAGGAGGTGCCGCTGAGCGACTGCCCCTGCAAGATGGAAAACCATACTTCGACCTAATTGAGCCATGACGCACTTGTCGGCGTGAAATGAAATTGCACGTTGGGGTGGGCCTTGAGCCAGTCCTCGTTCTTTTTATGGGTGTTGAGGTTGTCGAGGATGACGTGAAGCTTGCGGTTCGGAAAAGCCGCGGTGACGCTGTTCATGAAATCGAGAAACTCGACGCGGCGCCGGCGTTTTGAATGGGTCGCGATGATCTTTCCGGTGGCGACTTCGAGCGCCGCAAACAATGTTGTGGTGCCATGCCGCTTGTAATCGTGGCTTTGGCCGGTCAAGGCGCGGCCATTGGGCAACTTCAGATAACCCTGCGCTCGCTCCAAAGCCTGGATCGAGGGCTTCTCGTCCACGCACAGCACAATGGCCTTCGCCGGCGGCGCGACATAGAGGCCGACAACATCGGCGGCTTGGCCGTAAAGTTCGGGTCGTTGCTCTCGCACCAGGACTTGCGAGCCACCAGGTCAATCTTGTGGCTGCGCAGGAACCGCCAGACATATTGGACATCGACATCGCCCAGCGCCTCGGCCAGCAGGGGGCCGGTCCAGCGCGCAAACCCTTGCGGTGGCGGCTTATCCAGCAGCTTCAGAATCCGCTTGTCGGTCGTCTTCGTATAGATCGGCTGCTTGCCAGGCCGCGGCTTGTCTTGCAGCCCTTCAAGGCCATGGTCGGCATAGCGATGCCGCCAAAGGCTGACAATCCGCGGCTGGACCCCAACTTCCTTGGCGATCGACCGGGTGCTGCGCCCATCCGCCGCCAACAGAACTATCCGCGCCCGCTTCAAATCGCGCTGCAACGTCACCGGTGAGCGACAGCACGCCTCAAGCACCTTGCGATCTTTCCTCGAAAGGTGGACTTCTCTTGCTTCGGGTATCATCCCGACCTTGAATCACGACTCACGTTCCAAGAAAAGTGGGTACCAGGTCTAAGAATGCGTGGCATATAGTTTGCTCCACCAGTGAGGTCACGATCTACAAAAGCAAGTTTGTGAGGACAGCATGCTCGGAATTGGAAGTCAGTTGCCGCCATTCGACATCACAGGCGTGAAGCCCGGTTTTCAAGCGCAGGAAGAGGAAGGGCAGAGTGCGTTTGAGACGCTGACCGAAATGAGCTTTCCGGAGAAATGGAAGATCATCTTCTTTTACCCAAAGGACTTTACCTTCGTCTGCCCGACAGAGATCGCAGAATTTGCTCGGCTTTCCAAGGAATTCGCTGACCGAGATGCGGTTGTACTGGGTGGCTCGACTGACAACGAGTTCTGCAAGCTTGCTTGGCGGCGCTCACATGTCGACCTGCACAATCTACCAATCTGGCAGTTTGCCGACACAAAGGGAACGCTCGTCGATGGCCTCGGGGTGCGTTCACCCGAAGGGGTTGCCTATCGTTATACCTTCATTGTTGACCCCCAAAACACGATTCAGCACGTCTATGCGACCAATCTGAGTGTGGGCCGCAGTCCTAAGGACACACTCCGCGTTCTAGACGCGCTGCAAACCGACGAGCTCTGTCCCTGCAACCGCGAAATCGGCGGGGAAACACTGAAGGTTGCGTGACGCAGCATGTCGCCGATCGAACAAATCTACGACAAGATTCCCGATTTCGCGAAGGATGTCAGGATTAACTTGACCTCCTTGATGGCCGATGAGACGCTTTCGCCGCAGCGAAAATACGGGGTGCTGGTAGCGAGTGCAGTTGCCACCCGCAATTCAGCCCTGATTGCCGCGGTGGAATCGGCAGCCTCGGGCGTGATGACATCTGTGGCGATCGCCGCAGCGAAAGTTGCGGCCTCCGTAGTGGTAATGAACAATGTCTACTACCGCTTCGTTCACCTCGCTTCCAACCCAGAATACAAGACGATGCCGCCGCGGCTGCGCATGGACGTGATTGGCAATCCCGGCGTGGACAAGTCCGATTTCGAGCTGTGGTCGCTTGCTGTCTCCTCCATAAACGGCTGCGGTATCTGCATTGATGCCCATGAGAGGACATTGAGAGCCGCGGGCGTCAATTCGGAGACGATCCAGACCGCCGTGCGCTTTGCTGCGATCACACAGTCAGTGGCGATCGCACTCGAGGCCGCTGGGCCTGCCTCCCCTCAGGCAGGAGACTGATCTTTTCTCTGCCATCAGATCGACGGCATCGTGGCGCTACTCAGTGGCGCCACAACGAGCCTTTTGCTGCTTATCTGCATGTCACGTCTTGCGTCGCGTTGCGATGACGGGTGTCTTCTCAAACAACCCGGCGCTATGCAGGTGACAGTGAGCGCGCCACAGATACAGTGAGATTGCGTCGGCTAACGCCGCACTCCCTTCGCTCTGTCATCACCCAAACTTGAACAGAACACCATATCCGCCGCGCGGGTGGCTCCATTCGATGTCGCCGGTCGGCTCGGCGATCACGCGGCAGGTACCGCATTCAATGCAGCCATCAACTGTAACTTCGACCTGGCCGTTGTCGTTGAGCTCGTAGCATCGCGCCGGGCAGGCCTTCAAAAGTGTGAGGAGCTGCGGCGATGGCGTCTTGTGCGCACGTACCCTGACGTGAGGGTGCCCGGCGTCGACAAGATAACGGTTGTAGTACAGCTTGTCTTCGACGCGCACGGAGGGTTCGACATTCATGCTTTTGCCTTCCACTGTTGGACTTCACACTGTCGCGATCACCGCCAGGCCCTGGCAAAACGGTAAGCATCGCCGACCAGACCTGACCATGACCGCGTCTTGACAAAGGATTTGAGGCTCGCCTTCTCCTTCTCAACCTTGGGCGTACCATCGACGCGCACAAAGTTCTGCATTGCCTTGGAGATAAGCTGCGGATAAGTGAGAAAGAAATTTTCGGAGTGGGTATGCATGAGGGGTGGCAAATCCTTGTACTTCTTGAGATCTTTGATGACGAAAGAATCGTCCAACATCTTTTTGTAGATTGAGAGATTTGTTGCACTCATCGGTTCGCCGCGCGATTTGACCAGACCTATCGCTTCGGCCGCGATACGGCCCGATGTCATCGCGAGATTGGAGCCCTCACGATGAACGGCATTGTTGAGTTGGGCGGCATCGCCCACGACGACCCAGCCCTCCCCATAAAGCTGTGGGATCGATTTGTAACCGCCTTCGGGAATGAGATGCGCCGAATATTCCTTTACTTCGGACCCTGCTATCAGTGGCGCCACAGAGGGATGCCTTTTGAATTCATCGAGCAGGCCATACGGCGTTTGGCCCGTGCGTTGGAAGTCGGCGACGAGACAACCGATGCCAAGCGAAATGCACTCTTTGTTGGCGTAGATGAAACCCATCCCGGTCATGCCGCGGGAAATGGTACCGGCAGCCTCTATCACGACGCCTTCATCCCCCTTAAGATTGAAGCGTGCTTCGATGGTTTCACGGGGCAAGAAGTGCATTTCCTTCACCGCGAGCGCAACGTTATCGGGTGCCGGACGGGCGCGCAGGCCCGCACGCGTGCCGAGCAAGCCATTGACCCCTTCGGCCAGAACGACGACGTCAGCATGTATCTCGCCGTCACGGCGATCTGTACGAACACCGACGACCCTGTTACGATCGTCCTGCGCGAGCTCTGTGACGGTGGTCTCGCAAAGCACGATCGCGCCAGCTTCCCGCACCTTTGAAGAAAACCATTTGTCAAACTGGGCGCGTATAATCGTATAGCGGTTCGGCCTCTGCTCGTTGAAGTCCTCCGAACGGTAGTGCATGCCGACATGCGAGCGATCGTCCATGATCCAGAACCGCTGTTCGATCAGGTGGCGTTCGAGTGGCGCCTCCTCTCGAAACTCGGGGATCAGCTTTTCCATCATGTCGGCATAGAGGATGGCCCCCTGCACATTCTTCGATCCGGGATATTCGCCCCGCTCGAGCTGCAGCACCTTCATGCCCTGTTTGGCCATCGTCAATGCCGCCGCGTTGCCGGCCATACCGGCTCCGACCACGATCGCATCGAATCTCTCTTCAATCATCAATATCTCCTCTAGACCGCGATCCTGGCGCGCGAATCTGGCAGAAGCCGCGCGCGAAATGCAGCCGTCAGGGCTGGCAACAATTGCATAGCATCACTGACGATCGCGAGATGGGCGAAGTCGAAGATCGGAGCGTTTTTGTCCGTGTTAACGGCGACGATCAGATCCGCGCCCTCGACGCCGACCCGGTGCTGGATCGCACCGGAAATGCCCGCGGCAATATAGAGCTTCGGCCGGATGGTTTTGCCTGTCTGACCGATTTGCCGGTCAGACGTAACCCAGCCCTTTTGCACGAGAGGACGCGAGCAGCCATATTCAGCCCCAAGCAGAGCTGCGAGCTCGCGTACCAACCGGAAGTTCTCAGGCGATCCCAGTCCAAGGCCGCCCGCAACCACAACATCGGCATAGGCCAGATTGGAAGTTTCTGCATCGCGGTCGGGTAGGAAGGACAATACTTTCGTGACTATATCGTCTTCTACAAGGCCGAGCGGATGAACGACGATACGAGCGGCATCGCGCATAACGCGTTCAGGCATCGGCATCACTCGCGGGCGGACCGTGGCCATCTGCGGGCGGTAATTCAAGGTATAGATTGTGCAGAGCAACGAGCCGCCAAAAGTTGGCCGCGTCGCCGCAAGTGAACCGTCGGCGTCCACGTCCAGCGCGGTGCAGTCGGCAGTAAGCCCCGTCGATAGATTCGTCGCCACGGAACCTGCGAGATCGCGACCAAGCGTCGTGGCGCCCAACAGTAATATCTCGGGCTTGTAGGTGTTGACGAGTTCGGTGAGCGCTTTCGTATAAGATTCGTTGCGGTAATCCGACAACACATTGTCGCTCACGAGATAGGCCAGATCGGCGCCGTAGCAAAAGGCTTCAAGTGCGGCGTTGCGTGTGTGCTGCCCCTCCGGACCGACAACGACAGCGGCAAGATTCACCTTTAGCCTGTCGGCAAGACCACGCCCCGCACCCATGAGCTCCCAGGAAACGGGATGCACTTGGCCCCGCTCCAGCTCGACGAAGACCCAGACGTGCTTGTACGACTTGAAGTGCTCCGGCAGTTCTTTTTTGGCTGCTCCGCGGCCGGCCCCTGCTGGCATCGCCGTTTTGCTGACCTTGCTCATAGTCTAAATTCCTCTCGACGATAGGCGCGCCCGCGCCACGGGTTGCTTTTTCGCTTTCGTTAACCGAAGTTCACTTTTGGCCGGCAAGTGGCTGGCTGCTCTGCCCGCCTGCGCGCTCGGACCAGTCGCACCACAATACGCGTCGTCGCAATTGGCGCACCCATTCGGCCGGCTTTGGAGGGATCTTGCAAACTGAATCCTTGGGTGCCGGGCTCGACGAGCGCCACCGTGGCCGGCCAGGACGAGGTGATCCTGACCGGCCACTTTCATGCCTTAGTTGACTAGTCCGTTCGCGGCTCCTCGCCGGTACCATCGATGGAGGTCCTGGCAAGGCTTCTGTCACGCGACCGTGCCGAGCCTCCAGCGCTGGCACTCCGTGTGGGAGGAGGGCACCACTTTTCGTAGCGCAGTTTCTATCTGCGATGAGATGCAGACACATTTGAGCGGGATCGGGGGCCGATTTGATGCGGACGCTACTGTGCATAGCCGCCGCAAGAGCCGCGCGAAGGGGACACCTATTATTGACTACCATCTCACCGTCACTACGAAACTGCGACCGCGTCAAAGACCGTTGCGAACAGACCTGACGGCATCGTAGGCCTCGATATGATGCCGCAGGGGGGCTCGGCAGGCAATGTAAGCAGCATCATGGGTCCTCCTTCAAACTCACCGGGGGCGCCACCATCTGTCGGCATCGATGATCAGATCAGCAGGACAACAGCAAGTGTCGTACCAGTTGCAAAGACGATTGAAGTCAGTGGGACGTATTGGCTTGCGCCACACATCAAACAGCTGCTGATACCTGGTCACGAATAATCCGGACATGGGTCGGGAATACGACAGCCGTTGGCCGGGCCATGACTAAGAGACTTGCCGCGATAAATAGAAAGCCGCATTAACGGAGCGCCTCGGCGTCCGCCGGACAGACTTCGCTTACAGTGGAACGCTAGGTCACTTCAACTCGCTCAAAGGAACGAAGGCCGCAGCCTTCTTGGAGTCTGAGACGGCATCCTTCAAAACCTTGAACACTCGCTCGTCGATCGGTGACGATGCCACGAAATCTCCATATGCCCGTTCCAGCATCGCCTTGCATCGAGTTCTGATTTCCGGCTCTGCGGCACCAGCAAATTTCTCCTGTGCGAGGTATTGTCCCATGCGCTTCAAAATGTGAAGGCGCGCGACATTCACGATCTTAGGGTCGTACTCGACGCCAAGCAGCGAAAAAAACTCCTCTGCCGATGAGGCCTTGCCGAGTCGATCTAGAATACCGGTTGCTGGGGATGAGCTGATCATCGAATATTCTCCTTCGGTTTAGCTCTGGTGAGCGCCCACATTGAGCGGATCCGAAACAGTAACGACAACGCGCCCGCGGGTTTTGCGGTTGCGCTCAATCTGATGAGAACTCGGTGACGGCGCGGAAAGACTTCTCATGACTGACACCTGAAGTTCGCGGGCCCGGTATATCCTAACACTTGGTTGACCTTTTCCATCGTTAGCTCCTGATGACTACACAGCCTGAAGACGGCATGGATATTATGGCAAGGGACCACATATTTCATCGACACCCTTGCGTCGACCCTCGCGTCGGCGCCTCTTTCCCGGGTCCGTGCGGCACTCCATCATGGTAAGCGGAAGATCTGCTTCGATAATTGCGCGGACGCGATGTTTTTGTTGACCGCGCCCGCCGTTACCGCCGCAGTCTTTGTGATCGTAACGGCCGACCTAGTGCAAGAAGTCACGCTTCTCTTTATGACCTTGTTCAGCAAATGCATCGTGGCAAATGCGACAGCGCTATGAGGCCGAACGAGGTGCCCTTTGGTGCGACAGGTTCGTTGCGGCACACCAACATGGTGAACTGTAGCCTAGCACTCGATCTTGCCGCCTTAACCACACGGCCGTCCGCTCGCATCCAAGTTGGTGATCCGCGCCCTCCTCCGACCTGCGGCCTACAAATGCGGTGAAGCCTTTTCGGATAACGATGCGACTGCGGTCTCTCCTGGCGTTTCAGATGCCCGGCCGCTGGACACAGCCGGCCATGCTGCGGCCTGCAACAGCAAATCGCGCCGACGCTCGGCCATCCGGCTCTCACCGCTTTCTTCACCGAAACAGATGTTGAATTCGTTACATTGATTGCACACGGGTGTCGTGCACATCGCAAGGCCTTCGTCCTCGCAAAGCATGCGGTAGAAGAAGCGCTTCCAACGCATATTGTTGACATTGCTCGCGGCGAGCGGCGCGAAATGCCGGCTCATCACGAGCGAGAGTTCGCCACGATCACGCAAGCCGAGAGCTTCCCAAAGATGGTCCGGCTCCATGGCGCGGCGCGCGATCATCGCAGCCAGCCACCGGCCGATATCCCCTTCCGTCGAGCGATGCTTGAGCAAAAGATCGCGAAGCATTGCGATCTCCTCATCCTCTTCCCGCTTGAAGGGCGCGGCCTGCTCCGGAGCCCTGATCCCGGTTGGGAGAAAGTGCTGCTCCAGTAAGACCGCCAATTCAACGCCGGACAGGCCAACTTTCTCAGACAGACAGCCACCATCCATCGTGGCAGCCGCCAGGATAGACGCCAGGGCATGGCGATCGAGATTGCTGTCGATGGCGATATCGGCATTTGCAGGATGTTCACCGGTGAGCAGCCGGTAGGTTGAAATTCCCTTGTGCAACTGGCTATTGGCGTCAGCAGCACAGGCAGTCGTGAACGGAAGGACGCGCGGCTCGGACATAACTCTGCGGTTTTTCACAATGCGTGGTTCGTCACGGCGCACTCTGGTTTTCGCGGCCGATCGTCAGTATGCCGCCCCCCCCCCCCCCCGGGAAGGGGGGTGAGGGAGACCGGCATCTGTCGCTCGCCTTCGCAAGGCGGCGACTCGCGGCCTTTACGAGGCTGCGAGTTCGGCGGCGGTTTTGCCGATGATTGATTCATCCACGGCCTTTATGATGCCATGCTCCATCAGCATGTCCTCGAGCTCATCCATTGAGATCGGGGTCGGGATGATGCCCTTGCCGCCATTATTGTGAACCTTGGCCGCTAGTTTCCGATAGTGATCAGCCTGCTTGGAATCGGGTGCATATTCAAGCACCGTCATGCGACGCAGCTCTGCATGCTGCACCACATTGTCACGCGGCACGAAGTAGATCAGTTGAGTGCCAAGCTTCTTGGCCAACGCTTCCGCCAGTTCCAATTCCTTGTCGGTCTGCCGCTCGTTGCAGATCAGGCCGCCCAACCGCACCCCACCTGAGTTCGCGTATTTCAGGATCCCCTTGGAAATATTGTTTGCGGCATACATTGCCATCATTTCACCAGACATCACGATGTAGATCTCCTGCGCCTTGTTTTCGCGGATTGGCATCGCAAAGCCACCGCAAACAACGTCGCCAAGCACATCGTAAGAAACATAGTCAATGTTCTCGTAGGCTCCGTTCTCTTCAAGAAAATTGATCGAGGTGATGACACCGCGGCCGGCGCAGCCGACACCTGGCTCAGGGCCACCGGACTCAACGCAGCGAATGTCCTGGTAGCCAACCTTCATTACGTCCTCGAGCTCTAGATCCTCCACGCTGCCGGCGCTCGCGGCAAGACTCAAAATCGTGTCCTGAGCCTTGGCGTGCAGAATAAGGCGCGTCGAGTCCGCTTTCGGATCGCACCCTACAATCAGGATCTTCTGACCCATCTCTGCCAGCGCCGCTAGCGTGTTCTGCGAAGTGGTGGACTTGCCGATTCCGCCCTTCCCGTAGAAGGCGATTTGTCTTAGTGAAGCCATGCTGCTCTCCATCAACCGATTTGCCAAACGTTGCGCGCTTCTTTTGCGAGCTTTGCTTCCCTCGCAGAAGCGGGGGCACACGGGTTCAAGGGAAGGAGCGCATCGCTCGCCTTACACGTCGGCGTGCACTCAGCCCTCACTCAGTGTTGCTGCCGCTTATCAGCAACAGCCGTGCCAAGGTCTAACCCGGCACCTTAAGCTTCTGATTACGTTTCCAAAAGCAACCAGCCGGCGCGTGATCGTAGGCTGTTTTGGATCTGACAAGATCTGCCCGGCTGTCAGACAACGAACAAACAATCGCAAACATGAACGCCAACAGCCAAATAGGCTGACTTAGCCGATGCCGCCATTGTGGAACAGAACTTGCTGCCGCTCGCGCAAGCTCAGCCATGTGAGGAGTAAAGATGCCGGACGGAGTCAAAATGAGACGGGCCAGCGGCTTTGCAAATTCGCTGAGGGCGCACCATGCGCTGATATTGACGTTGACTGTCAAGAACTTCGAATGGCTCCCGGGAAGCAGCAGCCCTGTGCTATTCGCCCAGCATAGCACGCCTACATAGGTACGCCGTGGCTACAATCATCTTCTATCAGAAGCCCGGCTGCGCCACGAACGCGCGTCAGATTCAAGCGCTAAAGTCCGCCGGTCATGACGTGGTCGTCCAGGACATCTTGAAGGAGCCATGGCATGCGGACGAATTGCGCAGCTTCTTTCTTTCGCAATATGCCCGTCGGCTCCTGGTTCAACCGAGCCGCGCCTCGTGTCAAGTCAGGCGAAGTCAATCTCGATTCTATCGACGCGGCGAGCGCACTCGCATTGATGGTGAGTGATCCACTACTGATACGACGACCGTTGATCGACTTAGACGGAATACGATGTGCCGGGCTCGATCGCGAGCCCGCGCTGTCGCAGCTTGGCCACCAGACGCAGGAGCATCTCCAGGGATGCCTGCACCAAGCAACTCGCACGCGCTGCCCGAAGATGGGATCAAGCGAATGAGCCAGTTCCGGACGATCACATCAGAAGAATGACGTTCTCGACTTGCGGCTTGCTTCACCGGGGTAATCGTAGGACCTCCGATTAGACGGCCCGGCGCGAGTATTTCCTTTAGCAAAACGTGTTTCGCAGCTGTGATCCTGATGCAACTGAGCGGCACGATCGCTCCCATATTTGATTGGTATCAAATCTTTCGCCGTTCCTTATGTGTGACAGAGACCTTGCGCGGCTTCTCGCGCGACTTTTGGAATGGAGAATTCGATGAGAGCAAGAACAGTCCTGGCAACTGTATCGGTCTTCGCGCTAGCGACCTCGTTGGCCAGCAACTCGGTACGTGGTGCTGATCTGGGTCCGGCGCCGGTCTACTATAAAGCTCCCCCTATTGAACCCCGCAACCCGTGGATGATCCGCCTGCGCGTGCTTGGCGTTTTGCCGGGTACCGCAGGCAGTTCTGTCAACGTTCCAGGGACGCCGTTGCTGTCATCACCCAACTCTGGGCTTTCGATCAGCGATCAAGCTAAGAGCTGGCCCCGCAAATTCGGACAGTAGCTTGAGTGGATTTTCTGCCTGACAGCGGCGAGGATTCTTGCTGCGAATCAGGAGCGAAGATGACGAAGAAGAGCCGCCGGACGCATTCTCCGGCATTCAAGGCGAAGGTTGCTTTGGCTGCGGTCAAAGGCGACAAGACACTGGCGGAGCTGGCGCAACTGTTTGATGTTCATCCGAACCAGATCACGATCTGGAAAAACCAGCTCCTGGAAGGCGCCGCCGGCGTGTTTGGGCATGACAAGACATCGGCCGAGACGCCGGTCGATTTGAAGGCGTTACATGCCAAGATCGGCGAGCTGGCGTTGGAAAACGATTTTTTGTCCGGCGCGCTCACCAAGGCGGGCCTGCTGAGCGCAAAGCGATGATCGACCGCGATCATGATCTTTCTATCGTGCGCCAGGCGAAGGTCCTGAAGCTGGCTCGCAGCACGGTCTACTATGAACCTCGGCCAGTTTCGGCCGAGGACCTTGCCTTGATGCGTCGGCTCGATGAGCTGCATCTCGATTATCCCTTCGCGGGAGCGCGTATGCTGCGATCGTTGCTGCGGCGGGAGGGCGTATACGCCGGTCGCCGCCACATCGCGACGCTGATGAAGCGCATGCGGATCGAGGCGGTCTATCGTCGCCCGAACACGAGCAAGCCGGCTCCGGGTCACAAGATCTACCCGTACCTGTTGCGCGGATTGAAGATCGAGCGGCCCGACCATGCGTGGGCAATGGACATCACCTACATTCCGATGCGGCGTGGCTTCGTCTATCTCGCGGCGGTCGTCGATGTGTTCAGCCGACGGGTCCTGGCCCATCGCGTCTCGATCACAATGGAGGCGGCCTTCTGCGTCGAAGCGGTCCAGGAGGCGTTGGCGAAGCACGGCAGGCCCGAGATTTTCAACACGGATCAGGGCAGCCAGTTCACCAGCCTCGAGTTCACCGATGTGCTGCTGGACGCGAAGATCGCCATCAGCATGGACGGCAAGGGCGCCTGGCGCGACAACGTGTTTGTCGAGCGGCTCTGGCGCACGGTCAAATACGAAGAAGTTTATCTCCGCGCCTACGACAGCGTGTCCGAGGCGCGAGCGTCAATTGCCAAGTATCTGGCCTTCTACAATCAGGGACGCCCTCACTCGAGCCTTGACGGGCGCACGCCCGACGAGGCTTACTTCGGCACGCAAGCTATGGTGATGGCCGCATGACCGTCGCCGACGGTTTTGTCGTCGCTCTGGTCGGGCTACGCCCTCCCGACGCAACGACAAAACCGTAAAGCCCCGCGTTCAGCATAACCCGGCAGGAATCCACTTAAATCCAGCGGGGCGCTGTCCAAACAACCGGGGCCAGCTCTCTATACCAGAGCTCGACATCACCTATTTCTTCACAGCTAACTTAGCCGCCGAACTCATTCTCGGCGTGACCAGTCATCACGTCAGCGGCAATGGCGCGCTCACAGGGCTCGATATCGGCAAAGCCTGGCTCTTGCCTCCTACACTGACCCTGCAATATCACTTCACCGATTTTGGGCCGCTTAAGCCCTATGTCGGCGCGGGCATCAACTACACTGTATTCTTCAACCAATCCCCCGTGGGTCGGTCAAAATCCCCCGGGTATGGTCACTTGAAACTCCCCCACCTGATGATCGCCGTCAGCGCCGCTGAACAGCAGTAGCCGGTCAGGCAGGACGTTTATGTTCGACCCCTTTAGCCAGCAAGGGGCCGGGGAGTTGAACGTCTTGAAGCGACATCTGCAAAGCACCGTACTTACATTACTTGATCGCAACACCAGCCAGCGCGAGATTCACCGGCTGACGGGTGTCGATCGCAAGACGATCCGGCGTTATCAGGCGCTGCGGGCCGGTGCGGAGGCAAATTCCCCCGGGGAAGTGACCACCGGCTCGGTGAGCGCGGACGGCCAAATTCCTCCACCCCGACCACCGGCTTTTGGGACATCGGAAGCGACGGTCACCAGCAGCCTGGCCCGTTCGGCTTGCGAAGCGCATCGGACGTGGATCGAAGAACAGGTCCGGCTGAAGCGGAACGCGCAGGCGATTTACCAGGACCTGGTTGATCAATTTGGCTTTCCGTCCAGCTACCAGAGTGTCAAGCGGTTTGTGCGCCGGTTGCGGCACGCTGATCCTGAGCAGTTTGATCGTCTTGAGTTCCTCCCCGGCGAGGAAGCTCAGGTCGACTATGGCGAGGGCGCGCCGACGGTTGATCCGAAGAGCGGGCGGTACCGTCGTCCCCGCCTGTTCGTGATGACGCTACGCTACTCGCGGCGCAGCTTCCGGCGGGTAGTCTGGAAGTCCAGCCAACAAGTCTGGGCGCAGCTCCACGAAGAGGCGTTCCGGTATTTTGGCGGGGTCCCCAGCTATGTCGTGCTCGACAACCTGAAGGAAGGCGTCCTCAAGCCGGATTTGTACGAGCCCCAGCTCAACCCGATTTACAGCGCGATGCTGGCTCATTACGCCGTGGTCGCCGATCCCGCGCGCGTGGCCGATCCAAATCGGAAAGGATGCGTCGAGAATGCGATTCAACATACCCAGGGCACTGCGCTGGCCGGACGGCGCTTCGAGACGCTGGAGGCGCAAAACGAGTTCTTGAGGCACTGGGAGGAGAACTGGGCTTCCAAACGCATCCACGGCAGCACGCGCCGTCAGGTCGAGGCGATGTTCCAGGAAGAGAAGCCGCACCTGCGGCCGCTGCCTGTCGCTCCCTTCCGCATCTTCACCGAAGTCGTCCGGACTGTCTGCGACGACACCACCGTACGCGTCGACAACAGCTATTACGCCGCGCGGCCCGCGCCGATCGGCAGCCAGGTCGTCGTGCGCATCTACACCACCACGATCGAGATCCGTGATCGCCACACCCGTGCGCTGCTGCGTGTTCATTCCCGGATGGCGCACCCCGGTTCTGTCGTCCTGCCGACCAGCGAACGGCCGTTCAACCCGTCGCGGCAAACCGCCGTGCTGCTGGCGAGCGCCGAGCGCATCGGACCGCAGACCAGGGCCTTGTGCCAGCAGGTGTTCGACACCGAAGGGCGCCCCGGACAGCGCGCGATGTGGGGCATTGTCGGGCTGGGCCGGAAGTACCCGGCGCGGCTGGTCGAGCAGGCCTGCGCGCACGCCATCGACAACCGCATCTACCGCTACAAGCACGTGCGTGCGACCGTCGAGCGGTTGTTCGAACAGGCGATCGAGCAGGTTGGAGTGACGCCACAGCCGGCATCGCCGCTCACCCAGGATCATCCGCTGATCCGTACCCCCGCGGAATACGGCGACCTCTTCAGCCGCGCTGTGCGGCGCGACGCCGACGACAATGGTCGGCAGGCCGAGGCTCACGACGATCACGCCACGGCAATCCGCGCTCGTGTCGCCTGCGCAACCCCGGCCAACTCCGGCGCCACGAGCGCTCCCGCTGCACCTTCTCACCTTAAACTGGAGACCTAGCCACATGATGACCATGCCGGAAATTGAGCGTTGCCTACGACAGCTGCGCCTGTCGGGTGTCCGCGACACGCTGCAGACGCGCGTGCTCCAGGCGCAGGGCGCCAACCAGCCCTTCCTCGAGACCTTCTCCCTTATCCTGCAGGATGAACTGGACCGTCGTCAGTCCCGTCTTATCGAGCGGCGATACCAGCAATCCGGGCTCGACGAAAAGCTGACGCTCGCCGAGTTCGACTGGTCCTTCAATCCCAAACTGCCACGTCAGACCTGCTTCCAGCTCCACACCCTGGCGTTCATTGCCGCTGGCGAGAACGCTCTGCTTGTTGGCAAACCTGGCACCGGGAAGTCGCACATCGCCAAGGCGATTGCCTATCAGGCGATCCTGCAAAGCCACAAGGTCCAGTATCTTGAGACCGACGACTTCTTCCACCGCTACGCCCTGAACTCTCCGGCACAACGCGAGGTCCGGCTGCGAACCATCATCGACTGCGATCTCCTCGTGCTGGACGATCTATTCCTCGCACGCGCCATCCCCGACGACGCCGGCACTTTGCTGCAGACCCTGATCCATCAGCGTTACAAACTGCGCCGCAGCGTCATCGTCACCTCCAATCGCGTCGTGCAGGATTGGGGGGCATACCTTGGGGACAACACTATGAGCACGACGATCCTCGATCGCCTTATGCATCATTGCCATCTGCTTGAGTTCGACGGACGCAGCTATCGGCTCAAAGAAGCCGCTGAAGCTCTTGCCCGGGAAACAAACTCAAACTAACAGTCCCTTGTCCTGCCTCGCGGGTGGAGGAATTTGACTGACCACACCCGGAGGAATTTGAAGTGACCCGCGGGGACCAATCGGCAGCCAATACTTCGCTCGCCGGGCTTTCCGTCACGGATCTAAACATCAAAAACCAATTCGGCGCGGCAGTCCAATTCGGTTTCGATTACATGCTCGATCGCCACTGGGGCCTCAACTTTGACGTTAAAAAGCTGTGGCTGCGGCCGGAGTACTCGGCCACCTTAAACAATGCGATTGCCGTTACGGGCCGCGCCCATATTGATCCATGGCTCGTCAGCGGCGGCGTCGCTTACAAGTTCTGACGTTAGAGCAGAGCCAGAGTGGAGAGGCCGTTTGACAAACTCGGATCCCAGCAGGATCATCGAGCTCGTCTCCTACTCTCGCCGGACTGACACGGAAAGCCGGCTGACGCGCCATCGACGCGTCAGCTCGCAAGAGAGGGAACCGCTGGCGTTGCTCGCGCTGCAAGTTACGAATCGCGCAGCACGTGAGTAACATTACACAAACGTCGACTCAGAATATGATCATACGTCTGTTTCGCCACGCTTAAGACCGAAGCCATTTTCCCATTTGCCTGATAAGAAGGCGATACGCCGCTGACAGCCTAATCTTGGCCGCGAAGTGCCCGGTTAATCTCAGACGATCCGCCCCCCAACGTCGAGCCGACGAGCAAGCCGACCATGCTAGCTAACCCGGCAAGCGGCCGCCAAGCGACGCCTCTAGCTTCGCTTGAGCACTATCACAAGCCGGTCGACACGTTTGCCGTGCTTGAGGTGGGATATGACGATCTCGTCGACATCCTCAGGCGTGGTCGCGCGATACCAGACTCCGTCGGGATAGACAACCAGCAAAGGACCAGAGTTACAAAAGCCAAGGCAGCCCGCAGTCGCGAAGCCAATATCGTCGAGGCCTTGCGCTTCGATCGCCTTGCCCATTCGATCCCACAGAGCTTGCGCGCCGGAGGCGCCACAACTGCCGTGGGGATGGTTTGGCGGACGCTGCGTGTTGCACGCAAAGACATGGTGCCTATAGAGTTGAGGGAGATGAAATTCTTTTTCTGAGTTCACGCGCCTATCCTCTGATAGTGAATTTCAGCTGTCGGGATGAGATGTGAGCGCATAGCCGCCCGCAATGTCCAACGATGACCGTCCATTGGCGCATGGACACCTGCTGATACCAACTCCCGCTTGCGAAGGCAGTCGGAATGGACGGGCGCCTTACTCGCTGTCGTCGCTGAGATGAGCGATAGGCACCTTCACGTCCGAAGGTCGCCTGCTGATCAATGACAACCTCTTCTCCCGGCATCGAGACCTCTCATTCATGCAACAATCCCCCCGATCAAATTTCTCGAAGAGCAAGTTGCACACCAAATGCGTCATAGCGCGCCTCACAATTGAGGGAAGTTGCGGCAATGCCGACGTTCTCGCCGCGATCAGCGATTGAATGCCCATGGCCTCGCTCAGAACAATAATGTCGGCCGGAGAGACGGCGTCGCCCTCGATCTGTTCACTCATCAAATCGCGGTTACCGGTTCGCTCAACCCGGCCCCGCCGTTTCCTGCTTTAAGGTATCGACAGCAGTTCGGCTCAACCGGAATACCCCGCGGCCACGAGCGAGCGGCTGATAAGCCGAGCTGGCACGGGTGTTGAGGACATCGAACCACCCGTTCGGAGTGAGCTTCCCTGGACGCTGGCCGATTTGTATCACCCGCCCATTCGGGGCGAAGCGGACGTGGATGATGATTTGTTGCAAGCTCATACCGATTCCTTATTTTGGCCGCTTACGATCACGAGCTGACACCCGACAAGCTCGACTGTAATGTGGTCGATTTCGAATATCTTAGCGGGACTCCTTCACGTGATTGCAGATGCGCCTCGTAGCACTGCTCGACCATGCGACACCACTCCAAGACATCATCGGTAGGCTTGCACAGCACTGCGCCGTATTCGGCCGGCTCATTGCTCACGGCCCAACATTCCTTTGGCCAATGCGATCCCGGTCGCCCGCGTTGAGTGTCGAACTCACGCATCACGCCCCGCACAAGCAAGCTGCGGAAGGCGGCGGCGCAGCTGGACAAAGGGACCCATGCCGTCGCTATCGGCAGCAAGCAGCCGTTCGATCTCGATCAATTCCTCGGTCGTGATCGCCATCGTCGTTCTTCTATCCTCGGGGACGGTGGTCCTTCATTGCCAGAACAGGCGCTCAGGATCCGCATTCAATTCGTCGATTGCAGGGATCAAGCGGTGATAGAGGCTGTAAAATTCCCAGACTCCCCCCGCATGATTTTTGCGAAACAGCTTCCAGATCCCGGTCACGCCATCATAAAGGATCAGCGCGACATCGACGAGCGCGCCATCCTTGTCGATATTGCGCGAGCAGCAGGGACTCTCGATGCAGTAGCCGCCCCACACGGGCGTCACGTTTGGCGAGACGTAGAGATAGCGCTTCCGCGCGCTCAAGCCGCGTTCGATCCGTTTGCGATCAAGCTCGTTGGGATGACGCGCCAACCCCGGTTTTACTTTCCTCATCAGTGCGGAAT
Source organism: Bradyrhizobium sp. YCK136 (assembly GCF_044570075.1). NCBI lineage: Bacteria > Pseudomonadati > Pseudomonadota > Alphaproteobacteria > Hyphomicrobiales > Nitrobacteraceae > Bradyrhizobium > Bradyrhizobium sp. YCK136. Next base: position 8,633,946 of record NZ_CP172424.1, on the reverse strand, counting down.
TCATGATGAAAGCCTCCCTTCAATGCCTTTTGATGTTCTCTTGAACTCCAGCAGATGAGCAGCTCCTCACCAAAATCAACGATAAAGATAGGCTCATGCGCTTTGTTGTTGAGAGTATCGATGACGGTCTGGCGGCTCGGCCTGGCGGCGAGCGAAGCTCCGTCCGTCTCCGTATCGACCGATGAGCGGTGCTTGATCAGGTCGGCTGTCGGTTTACCCCGCTGGCCCCACCAATATTTTGGAAAACCTCGCTGAGTCATGACTCCTCCGGTAGTGGCAAATCATCGACCTCCTCGCCTGCATCCACTGGCTCAAGTTCCTTGCGTTTCATGCCAACGCGGTAGCCGCTTTCCAAAAACTCCACGCCGTAGATGTAGAATTGCTGCAAGAACGTGCCGATCGAGACGACGTAGCCCACCTCCCCCTTCTTGACCAAGACGTCTCCGATCTCCTTGCCGGGATAGGTGCCATCATTCCGGATGACGCGATTGGCGCGAAGCTTTTGGCCAAAGCTGAAGGCGGGTGGGTCGCTTAGCTCGACGGCGTCGCTATCCCGGAGAATTCTGTTCATATTTCGCTCCTCATGCACCGACGGCGCGGGGGCACGCCGAGGGGACACTCTGCTCCGCATCACGAGGCGCCCTCGAGCGCCGAAATGTCGCCAGGCTGTGCTGCCCGCCAGCAACAGCCCCATCGCAGGAATCCAGAGCGGCCACCGTCCGTAAGAGCAGACGCCGGCGCCTGCGGAGCCGCCAGTTCGCAGGGCGACGTTTGGGACGTGTTCAGCACCAGCGATTGCATTGCCGCTCAGGCTCCACACTTCAGACGGGCGCCTGGTAGCGAGGCAAGGCCCTGTCAACCACGCAGGTGTTGTCGACCGGACAGGCAGCGGCACATTGCGGTTCGTCAAAATGCCCCACGCATTCGGTGCATTTCGCCGCTTCAATGACAAAGTTTCCCCACTTCTCCGAAATAGCAACGTTCGGGCATAAAGGCTCGCAAGCTGAGCAGCTCGTGCACTGCGAGGCGATGATTTTGAATGGCACATATTCCTCCTTACGCCGCAGAGATCCGATCTCCAGGCCAACGCGGGGGCACGCCGCGCTGCACATGCTGGATCTCCCCGCGCTTTACTTTGCCGACATAGGCCCTGAACCAAGCGATCGTCGACTTCTCAATGTACTCATAGGCGAATTGATCGACCGGCTCGATCCCAGCCTTGATCAGGCTGCTCTTGGGGCAGCCGCCGATCTTAGCCACGAAGACCGCGTGGCAGTCACGGATGTCGCGCATGATCACGGATAGCCTATCTTCCTCGCCATAGCCGGCCTGGCAGTAACCCTCCACACGACGTAGCCCGACGAACTTGGCGCCGGATGTGGAGAGCTCGTACAGTTGGAGTTCCTTTGCATGTCCAAAGTGCTCGTTGATCAATCCCGAGCCCTTAGTTGCGACGGCTACTAGAACAGTGATCGCGCTCATCTCTCCGGAGACTCCCGCCAACTCCTTTTGACCGGCCGCGACTTTGGAGACGCGCTCATTCTCTACCCTTTTTTGATAAGCCTTGCGCATCTCCAGGTCATAATGGACGTCCATTTTCATCACCTGATCATTGGTGAACTCCGCGCTGCGATCCTCGCCGAGTAGACCGACCGCATCAGCGCGGCACTGCCGGCAATGCCGCATCATGTTTATCTTCCCTTCGCAAGCATCTTGCAGCGTCTTCAATTCTTGAGCCGTCGGACCGCGCTGACCGTTGAGGCCAAATGCTGTTCCGTGCTCGGGTAGGGAGATCAGCGGCATGATATTGTGAAGGAAGGCACCGCGCGACGTGACCGCCTTGTTGACCTCGACCAGGTGGTCATCATTGATATTGGGGATCATCACCGAGTTGATCTTGCACAAAATGCCCCGTTCGCTAAGCATCTGGAGCCCTTGAAGCTGGCGATTGGTGAGTATCCTTGCCGCCTCGATGCCGGTGTATCGCTTGTGGTTGAAGAAGATCCATGGATAAATCTTGGCTCCGATTTCAGGATCGACCATGTTGATGGTGATGGTGACGTGGTCAACTTTGGCCCTCACGATGGTATCGACATAGTCTGGCAGCGCTAGTCCGTTGGTTGACAGACACAGCTTGATGTCAGGAGCAGCCTCGGTGACCAACGCGAGCGTTTTGAACGTCTTTGCTGGATTGGCCAGGGCATCGCCGGGACCAGCGATGCCAAGTACCGTCATCTGCGGAATGGTCGTCGCGACCGCGATCACTTTTCTCACTGCCTGCTCAGGGGTGAGCTTCTCGCTCACCACACCCGGACGCGATTCATTGGCGCAGTCGTATTTTCGGTTGCAGTAGTTGCACTGGATATTGCAGGCAGGTGCGACCGCGACATGCATGCGAGCGTAATGATGGTGCGCATCCTCGCTGTAACAGGGATGGTTTTTCACCCTTTCCCAGATTTCGACCGGCAGATCGCCTCGGCCGGCCTGCGAGCCGCAGCTCGCCCGCCCAGTCTTCGCCGAAGCGCGGCAGCCCTTATGCTCGGTTATGGACTGCATGATCTTACCGCTATTGACCGCTGCTTTGATATATTTTCCGCGCTCCACGACCGAGATCACTCCCCTGCAAGCATCGACGCCCACAGATCATCCTAGAGCGCGCTTCAGGAAGATTAGCAACTTGCATGCCATGGCGAGGATGATGCGAATGCAACCACAGTACACCGAGTTGGCGCAGCGATAGCGTTGGCACTTGCAAGACAGCAATGATGAGCTTGTTGGCAAAGCGACAGATGCGTCGCCATTCTCACTCGGGGCTCCATCTCGTGTGCTTTTCACTCTCGCGGGGCTCGCCCCGATCCAGCTCATCTGAACGGGCTTTCGCGCGCTGCCGCTCTCAATTGGCCCGATCCGAACTGGGGAAGCCGGACATCATAAGGCCAATACTAGTACCCGGAATCAGAGCTGAGTGATACGGCGGCCTTTGAAACGGCGTTGACGGACCTTTTTCTTGGTCCAGACGAAGGGCTCGGCTCTGTCGTTGTATGCGTTGACGTAGGCATCGATGTGTTCCTGAAGCTGCTTGAGGCTCGTGAAGGAGGTGCCGCTGAGCGACTGGAGCTATGGCTGATTTTGGGTGACGCGGCCTGATCAGGCGGCGTGGCTTTCAGTGTTCGGAATGACTTCGATTCCGTCGATGAACTTTACACCGGCGATGACTTTCGGCAACTGGTTCGTGCTCTTCAATCGCCGCCAGGTCTTCGATGCGGCGTCGATGAGCTTGAACACCATCAGCTTCGCAGTTTGTTGCGACAGCGATCCCTTGGTCCGCACCGTTCGGTGGCGCACCGTGGCGAAGACGCTCTCGATCGGGTTCGAGCTGCGTAGGTGGATCCAGTGCTCAGCAGGGAAGTCGAAGAAGGCGAGCAGCGCATGGCGATCCTTGATCAGGCACTCCACCGCACGTCCGTATTTGACGTGGTATTTCTCGACGAAGACGTCGATCGCGGTTTCAGCTTCGGCCCGGTGTGGGACCAGATAGATGTTCCGCAGGTCGTTCTTCATGGGGCCCTGCACGGATTTGGCGACCTTGTCGAGTACGTTGCTCACTTTATGGCACCAGCATCGTTGGTGCCGCGTGCCGGGAAAGGCCTCGTCCAGTGCCTTCCAGAAGCCGAGGGCGCCGTCGCCGATGGCGAGTTGCGGGGCAATCCGTAACCCGCGTTGCCGCAGGTCGATCAGGAGTTCGCGCCAGCTCTGCGCGCTCTCGCGCACGCCGACCTGGAAGCCGATCAGCTCCTTCTTGCCTTCCGGCGTGGTGCCAATCAGCACCAGCATGCATTCGCTGTGATCTTCCATGCGGGCCTGCAGGTACACGCCATCGGCCCAGATGTAGACATAGCGACGCGCCGACAGATCGCGTCTCTGCCAGCGTTCGTACTCGACCTGCCAATCGGCCTTCAGGCCGGCGATCACCGAAGGCGACAGGTTCGGCGCATCCTTGCCGAGCAGCGCCGAGAGCGCCTCCTGGAAGTCGCCGGTCGAGATGCCGCGCAAATAGAGGACCGGGATCAAGGCATCCAGGCTCTTCGTCCGCCGCGCCCATAGCGGCAGGATTGCCGAACTGAAGCGGAGGCGGTCGCCTGGCCCGCTCGCTCCGCGGTCGCGGACCTTGGGACGAGCGACCTCCACCGGACCGATGCCGGTCGCAATCTCGCGCACCGGACCGTGCCCATGTCGGACCAGGCGCGCTCGACCGTCGGGCAGCGTCAGATTGGCCGTGCTGGCCAGAAACGCGCCAACCTCGATCTCGATCGCCCTGGCAAGCAGGTCCCGCGCGCCGGCTCGAACGATATCGGTCAGTGGATCATCAACCGCGGACGGCTGACGGAAAGCAAGAACATTGGTAGTCTCGGTCATGGCGTATCGCTCTCCTCGAGAGGTTCTGGCAGGCTCGTCACCCGCCTCGATACGCCGCCTTCCTCACACCGTCATCACCCAGATTCCGCCATAGCTCCGATCCGACTTGTTCGCGTCGGAGGGGCCCTTAGGTAATCAACCGCAATTTCGCTCGATCGGATCCAGAGCATGATGATGTCATGCAGCGCCAGATCATCTATAGGTGTCCGCGCACCGGCATGAACGTGCAGCATCAGCTCGACGATGCGGCCCTCGAGCGCCCCGCCGAAAACATCCACGTTTCGGTTCGGTGTCCTGCATGCGCATCGATGCATTTTGTGAACGTCGTGACCGGCAAGCTGCTCGGCGATCGGAGCGGACCGCCGGCGCACGCGCGGCATTCGGCCTGAAGGCCGCATCCGGACACGCTCAAGGCGAAGGTCGCCCGATCATTACGCCCTGGCGCCGCGACCGGCGGAACGGTATCAGTGGCTTGAAAGAGGTCCGCGCGTCCGATCAAGTTCCCGCTGGAGCATTGCCCCGACCGCATCTGAGGCAAAATCTATGTAGGGTAAGTCGAAGCGCTGGTCGTCGCTCGGCTCACCATAACCCATGACGAAAGTGCCGATAGCCGCATCCGCTCGACCATAAACGGGGCGCGAGCGCAACGATCTTATGCCGTGCGAAAGGCACGTCGCGATGAAGAGGTCGCTGAAGCGGCTTTCCTTCTCCAAGTCGTGAACGGTGATGATCTGCCTCCCCTGCATCGCGGCCGTGCAGCATCCAATGTAAGGTGGTCCCATTGGGAGTTCCTTGATGGCCTGCTGAAACGTCGGCGGCAGATTCGGAAAGACGGATCGCTCCAACTTCGTATGATCGGCACTTGCAATGCAGACGCCCGCTCTGCATCCAGGCACCAACGCCTCCACTCGACCGCACAAAGTGGCGATCTGCGAGTCGAGCGGATCAGTCACATCTAAAGAGGAATTCTTTCGCATCGGTTGATCCACTACCCCAGCTTATGCGGATAGGTCGCTCTGTGGCATGCTTTCTCCGCATGGACGCTTTCGTCATCAATTTAGGAACTCGCAAAGCCTTTCTTGGTTCAGGCGGCATCGAACTCGGGGTGAATAGCCCGCCGGCCTAAGGTCCTAGCGTAAGTTGCAGCATCACGACGCTTGCGCCGGCTCCGGGCTGTCCTCGACGGCGAATTGGTGCATGCGCTCGACCGCCTGAATCGTCAGTCGGTGTCGCGGCTCGGACGCTGAGCCGCTTCGCCGGCGCGAGGTCGGCGACTGATGTTCTCTAGCTATATCTTCTGGCTCGCGGAACAAAGTTCCTCCGTCCAGATTTGTACCGAGTTCAGGATTCCGGGTATCCGAGCCCTGACGCAAGGGGGGACATTGGACCAGCCGTTCATCTTGGTCGTCGAGGACGACTATCAGTTGCAGGAGATGATCGAGGACGCCCTCGGCGAGGGCGGATTCTTCGTCAACACCGTGGCGACCGCGGAGGAAGCCCTGACGCTTTTCACCGGCAATCCCGGCGCGCACCGCGCCCTGGTCACCGACATCAACCTTCGCGGCCGGCTGAGCGGATGGGATGCGGCGCGGCGGGTCAGGGAGATCGTTCCCGACCTGCCGGTGATCTACATGACCGGAGCGGCCGGCGATCAATGGCCCTCGCAGGGCGTGCCCGGCTCGATCCTTCTGGCGAAACCATTCGCGCCGGCACAACTAGTCACCGCGGTATCGCAATTGCTGACCGTACGGGATGCGCACTTCGCGGGAGGCCCGGGGTGACGCCCGCATCCATCCTGCTCGTCGAGGATGAGGCGCTCATCCGGATGATGGTCGCCGAAATGGTCGAGGAGCTCGGCCACCGTGTGGCGGCCGAGGCAGGGACTCTGGAGGCGGCCATTGCAACAGCCCGGGACAGCGCGTTCGACGTGGCGTTGCTCGACGTCAATCTGGGAGGCTTCGCCGTGACGCCCGTGGCGCGGATCGTCCACGAACGCGGGCTGCCTTTCATCTTCGCGAGCGGGTATGGAGGCGGCGGCATCCCGGAGGAATTCCGGGAGCGGCCGGTGCTTCAGAAGCCTTTCATGCCCGATGCGCTGAAGCGGCAACTGGATGCCATCCTCGATCGCTAAAGTTCAATCCGAGAGCGTCCTAGCTTCGTTGTTGGAACTGGTTTTGGCCGGCGACGTTCTGGAGTCGTTTTTTAACGACCCAAGGAGCGCGCTATGCAAAAGCGCCGCAGAGTGAAGCAGACCCGCTCCCTTGAAGAACGTCTTGCCGAAGAAGCGAAGCGGCTCCGTGAGCAAGCCAACTCACTTCCCCCGGGCATCGAGCGAGATCACGCACTCCGCAAAGCCAGACAAGCCGAGACCGGCTCGCACATGAGCGAGTGGCTGACATCGCCCGGCCTCAAGCCCCCGGATTAGGAACATCGGCAGAGTCGAGCTATTTTAGATCCATCACCAGCAACGCGTGTCTTGCAGGCGCTGGTGGCTGAGAGATGCGAGCGCTCCCGCCTCAATATGGAGCGCCCCATGCCCCTTTTTTATTTTGACCTAAGAGACGGCGACGCCACGGCCATTGATGAGACAGGCATGCAATTCCCGGGTTTAAGGGCGGCCATGGAGGAGGCGGTGCGCGTGCTTAACGTCTTCGCCAACCAGGCCGAGGGGAGCTCCCAGAAGTCGTACCTCCGCGAAATGATCATTGAGGTCCGCGACGAAAAGGGAAACGTTACCGAAGTCTCGCACAGCAATCCGACTACACATCAAGGCCGTCTCAGTTGACAACCTCAGAGACCGGGCAGCGAACCCAGGCCTGGCTGGCCGTAAGCGATGATCCGGCGGTCAGGGCGAGCGGCCGGTACTGGCATCCCTCCAGCAGGAGCAGCCGGCGCGCAAAGCCGCCGATCGTGAATTCCAGGATCAGCTCATCACCCGACTGGTGAGCTGACCGGCGTCGCGCTTCCTAGGGATTAGGGATCAAGGCCGGGCCTCAAACGTCCGTAGCGCGCTCCTCCGGATTCGTACGGCTCCCGCCGCCATCTATCGTTTACGCACTGCTAGTACAATATCTACCGCATGAGCAACGACTTCGATCCTCAAGTACAGGCTGAGGCGGCGATGAAGGAGGCCGTCAACGCCGATGGTTTCGAACGGCAGCGCTGGATTCGGGTCGCGCAGGCCTGGCTCGAGCTCGCTCGGCCGCATCTTGGTCCCCTCTCTCCGGAGCCGGCCAGCTAGTCACCTGAATCTAAAGTTCGCCACATAATGTCTGCTGGGCTTTGTGGCAGAAGCGTTTGACGGACGCCAAAATCTGGTCTGCGGACTTGGTCCATTTGAAGGGCTTCGGGTGTCTGTTGTGCAAATCGATGAAGGTACGGATGTCGGCCTCGAGTTGCCTGACGGAGGTGTGAACACCTCGCTGGATCTGCTTTCTGGTGAGCTCAGCGAACCAGCGCTCGACCTGGTTGATCCATGACGCGGAAGTCGGCGTGAAATGGACATGATAGTGCGGCCGGCGGGCGAGCCACGCTTTGATCTTGGGTGTTTTGTGAGTGGCGTAGTTGTCCATGACGATATGGACATCGATCCCTTCAGGGACTTGAGCGTCGATCTCTTTGAGGAACTTCAAGAACTCGATTGCCCGGTGGCGTTTGTAACATTTGCCGATGACGAATCCCGAGGCGACATCGAGCGCGGCAAACAGCGAGGTCGTACCATGCCGCACATAGCTGTGCGTGCGCCGTTCCGGTACGCCCGGCATCATCGGAAGGACCGGCTGCTCGCGATCCAGGGCCTGGATCTGGCTTTTCTCATCGACACTGAGGACAAGGGCTCGGTTCGGTGGGGACAGGTAAAGGCCGACGATGTCGCGTACCTTGTCGACGAACAGCGGATCGCTCGATAGCTTGAATGTCTGGCCACGGTGCGGCTGCAAGCCGAACGCCGCCCACATTCGGCGGATCGTGGTGTGGGAAAAGCCGGTTTCCGCAGCCATCGAGCGGATCGACCAATGCGTGGCATCGGCTGGCGTCGTCCGCAACGTCCGCTCGATCACCTCAGCAACCTGATCGTCGTTGATGGTTCGAGGGCGGCCAGGGCGTGCCTCGTCAAGCAGGCCATCACAGCGGTCCTTCAAAAATCGGCGACGCCACTTGCCAATGGTGTGTTCGTGCAGGCCGAGTTCGGCAGCCACAGACTTGCTTGGCAATCCATCCGCGCATCGCAGGATCGCGCGGCATCGCTCAGATAGCGATCGGGCAACGCGATGACGACGAACTTGCCTCTCCAAGTACGCCCGCTCCTGCGGACTAAGCACCAACGGCGCGATCGGCCGGCCTCGCTCACCTGCATTAGCCACGAGCTCTCTCCTCTGTAGAGATTCGAGCTATCAACTAATGTGACGAACTTGCGCTCCAGATGACTAGGGCGCGCCCTCATAAATGCGCAGAAGTTTCGTCCTGGAGGTTACGCGGAAGAGAAAGCATTATGGGCAAAGGCTTTTTGATCGCGGCTACGATTCTCGCAACAGCAATCGCGATAGACCAGATCTACAATTTCGGTATCTACACAGACCACGCCCTGGCGATGCTTCGGCACATTCGCCATTCGCTTGGTTAAGCCTCGGCTGCGCCTTTGAACCCCGGCCTCTCGGAACAGAAACTTGCGGCGAGGGGGCAAGGCGATCCGGCTGTCGCGGTTAGATCGCCCCACCATTTGGGCCGGGCGAAAATTTGGAACAACCAACCGAACCCGCGTTATGGGCCGCTGGGGGACCGCGATGAAACTGCTGACCGAATATTTGGAGCATGCGCTTACATTTGAGCGTCTGGCGGCCGAGGAATCAAATCCACAGACCAAGCTCCAATTTGAAAAGCAGGCCGCCTCCTATCGGAAGCTTGCTGCCGACCGAGCTCGGAAATACGGGCTTCCGCTCCCAAGCCCCCCGCAAACGAAATAAGGCCGCCTCAAAGGGTACCAATATCAATTCACGATATCGGCTTGTGCACCAACGCGGATGTCCTGCAAGTGCGCTTTCGCGCCGGCTATCCGGAACATGACCATTACTAGAATGCGTCTCGACGCACGCTCTGGGCGGCCGGCTTGGCGAGGCGCGCGGGTCTGCCCCGCTGCCGAAACCGTCGTAGGCATCCGTCACAGATCCTCGCGCAGACCCTTGAAAAACGGGTGCCTCACCTTTCCTTCCGCCGACTTGGCCCGATATTCGACCTCGGCGAGCAGCTTCGGCTCCACCCAGATGCCCTTGTGGGCGATCCGCTTCGCGTACGGCTGCGTCTTCCGGATTAGAGGCTTCAGTCGCCTTTGCAGGTCGGCTGCGGAGACCTTATCGAAGCCGTGGTCGACCTTGCCGGCGTAGACCAGGTCGTCCCCCTTGCGCCGACCGAGATAGATGCCGTCCCATTTGCCGTCGTCAAGCGCGAAGCCGGCGATCGTCAGCGTCTCGCGCTGCGCGCATGTCTTCTTCACCCAGTTGTTGCCGCGGCCGCTGGCGTACACGCTGTCGCGGACCTTGGAGACCACGCCCTCCAGGCCGACCCTGCAGGCGTGCGCGAACATCTCGCTGCCTTCGATCTCGAAGCTTTCGCTGAACTGGATCTCGGTGCCGTCGATGATCTTCTTGAGTTCGGTCTTGCGCTGGAAGAGCGGCAGCTTCCGGAGATCGCGGCCGTTCAGGTACAGGAGATCGAAGGCGACTAGTACGATGCTGGTCGACCTGCCCTTCAGTTCGTTCTGAAGGACCGAGAAGTCCGTCGTGCCGTCCGCCGCGGGGACCACGATTTCGCCGTCCACGATCGCCGACCCGGCCTTGATGTGCCAGGCGTCGTCGGCGATCTTCTTGAAGCGGTTGGTCCAGTCGTGACCGCGGCGGGTGAAGACCTTCACGGCTTCGTTCGCCAGATGGACCTGGACGCGGTAGCCGTCGAACTTGATTTCGTGAATCCATCGCGCCCCGGACGGCACCTTTTCGATCGATGATGCCAAGGCCGGTTCTACGAAGCCGGGGAACGTCGCCTTCACGCCGACCGCGGCCGGTTTACGTCGCTGATACGCCACGCAACGAACTCCAACGCAACAACTCGCGGACTCAAAGCCGGGACCGCGGGATTCGTTTCCGGAACCCGCGAATCCTTGCGGCGTTGGATCGTCATCAGGTTCGCGAGAGGAGGAGCCGATGGCGGCAGCCAAGAAGAAGACCGCGCGTGGACGCAAGCAGGACCGGGCACGCGTCGCCAAGGGGCAGGACTACGAAGTCCGCTACGAAGCGAAGAAGACCGGTCGCTCGGCATCGGCCGTGAAGAAAGTCGTCAAGAAGGTCGGCAACAGCCGCAAGCGGGTCGAGAAGCGTCTCGGCCGCTAGGCCGCCTCAGACCCGGCCGGAGAACCGTGTGAATTCGGTCAGCCTCTGCACGGTTGGCTCGACGTCCTGCATGTAGATCTGGCTCCGCAGGAACGCGATCTCGTCGTCGAGAGCGGTCTCGTCGACGTCTATGAACCAGGACTTGGGTCACCCGTCGCTGCCGTCGTTCCAGCGATAGCCCCTTCGTTTCAGCGAGTCCTTGAGCTCGAACGCGGTCTGCTCCGCCCAGACCCGCAGCGTCGGCTTGCGGGCGGTCTCCAGCAGTAGCGCGAGCGCCGGCGCGCCCGTCGTCGGCAATTCGAAGGCGAGGACCTCCAGCAGGGCATGGCAGTCGTCGACGGCGCGATGCGCCTGGTGGAAGAAGCCGGCGCCGTTCAGCAGATAGCCAAGCTGCGCGCCTGCGAAGCCGTGAGCGCGCCAGTCGATCTCGGTCGCGCTGCAGGCCCAGGCCTTGTGCTCGAACACCGGCCAGTAACGTTCGACGAACCTCCGGTCGAAACCACTGTTATGAGCGATTGTGACGACTGAGTCGCCGACGAAGTCCGTCACGGCCGCATCGGTCGAGCCGATGCCCCGCCACCATCTCGTGGGTGATTCCGGTGAGTGCAGTGACCTCCGCGGAAATCGGCACGCTGGGCTCATTGAAGGCCGAGAACGTATCACGGACGCCGACGATGCGGCCATCGGCCGAGTAGTCGAATTTGACCATGCCGAGTTCGATGATCTCATCCTTAGCGTGATCGAGCCCCGTCGTCTCGGTGTCGAGCAGAACGCCGGTCCTGACCTCCTGCCCGAGCGTCGGCACGTACGTGGGTCTGGCGACCAGACGCCGCAGAATCCGGTAGTCGGGCGACCGGCTCAAGGCCTCGGCCATGGCAACCAGATCGGTCGTGTCCTGTAACATCGCTGCTCGGAATGACTGCCAGAACCGGTCGGCTGGCTGAACGCAGAATATCCGCAGCGCCGACAGTGAGGTACCGGAAAAACAAGCGATTCACGGGCTTTTCGGCGATTGTGGATTCGATAGCGGGCAGCCGGTCTGCGTTCGTGGTTGCAGCGGCGACTGATCGTCAGCGCGGCCGGCGATTGGGACAGGCATGGCCGCGCGGCCGGTCCTGCCGCCAATAGCCGACCGCCCCAGCTTTGCTCGGCCAAGGGCCACGGTCAGAGTGTTCGTTGAAAGCATCGTGCTTTGTTCTGCGAGGAACCCCTGCGCAACACTTTCGTTGTGCTGATCTTCCGGACAGCAAAGGATACGATTATGGACCGCGAACATGTGAAGGGCGCCGCCGACAAGGCAAAAGGCGCCATCAAAGAAGGTGCCGGCAAGCTCACTGGCGACAAGGACATGGAAACCGAAGGCAAGATCGACAAGGCCAAGGGATCCGCCCACAACGCCGCGGGCGACGTGAAAGATGCAGCGCGGGACGCCGCTGACGCCCTCAAGAAGTAAGCAGAAGAAGCGAAGATCAAAAACTAGCCGCCTCCGGGCGGCCTTTTTGCGCCAATTGAGACGGCAAGCGGGCTTTCAGTCGGAGATCAGAGGAACGAAGCGGATCACCTCTATCCTTTACTCGACGAAACGATCGTCCGGGGCGCGTGTCAGCTTCGTCAGCCACTGCACACCGTCAGGATCGCCGAGCGGGATGAGAAGTCGTCCCGACGGAGCCAGTTGAGCCTTGAGAGCCGCGGGCGTCTGCGCGCCGGCGGCCGACACCACGATCACGTCGAAGTCGCCGCCATCCGGCCATCCTGCGGTCCCGTCGCCCTGACGCAGATCCACGTTGCGGCAGCCGAGATGCCGAAGGCGCGATCGGGCCTGTCGTACCAATGCCTCGTGGCGCTCGATTGCGCAAACCTCCCGCCCGAGCTTGGCGGCGAGTGCCGCCAGATAACCCGAACCCGCGCCGATCTCTAGAATCCGGTCCGACTTGGCGATGGCGGCGGCCTCGAGCATCCTGGCGACGATGTAGGGCTGAGAGATGGTCTGCCCTTTCGGGATCGGCACGGCGCAGTCATCATACGCGGCTTCCGCGAACCGCCGATCGAGGAAAATCTCGCGGGGGACCTGCCGCATCGCCAGCAGGACCCGTCTGCTGCGGATGCCGCGGCTGGCAATCTGCACGTCGACCATCGCGTCGCGGAGGAAGCGGGACCTCCTTGACCGCGCGCACGGCGTCTCCATGCATGAACGATTTCGCTCCAGCAGATGGGAAACTCGGAGGCCAGCCACTTGCTCCTTGACTCGAGGGGTGGGTGGCGGCTCTCGCCGACGAGGCCGGCTCCGCTGCCGAGGAGGGAAATCGCGGAGCTGAGTCAGGAACGTGTCCGCAGCGGAACGACCGTGTCCGGATCGAATTGATCTTGCAGAAACCGAGCCGGAGAGCGCTCATGAAATGGATGTTCACGGCGGCATTGATGGCCGCAATAGCGCTGGCTTCGGCCTCCGGTGCGGACGCGAAAGGTTGCATCAAGGGCGCCATCGTCGGGGGCGTCGCCGGCCACATGGCAGGGCACGGCAAGCTCGGCGCTGCCGCCGGCTGCGTGATCGGCCATCATGAGGCGAATAAGAAGACCCCGAACGATTCGAATGCGCAGGCGCCGTCGGGCCGGAAGTGACCTTCCGGAACGGAGGCGGTTCGTCGTGACGCTGCCCTTGCGCCGGAGGCCGATCCGAACGTCGGCATCATGATGTTCGAAGCGAGACTTCGTCGGGTCTTCATGATTCCCGGGAGGAGACGCGATGAAATGGATGGTGTCGGCGCTCGTTCTCGGACTGGTCGCCTTGAGCTCCACGGTCTCGGCCCAACCGGTGAGATGGACGACCTATTCCATCCCGCAGACGGGTACCTCGGTGGATTTCCCGGCCTCGATCTTTACCGAAGAAGCCGGCCGTCCGGACGGGTACGGACAGCGATTTCGGACGGCTGACGGCCGAGCCGACCTTACGATACAGGCCGCACCCAACGTTGCGAACGATTCACCCGCTGCATTTCTCGCGAAGAAGCATCCGCCCGCGCGCATTCAGTACAAGCGAACGACGCCTCGGTTCTTTGCGGTGTCCAGCTACAAGGGCGACAAGGTCTGGTACAACCGGTGCAACTTCTCGAGCGAATTGATTCACTGCGTCCTGATCAACTACCCGGCGAGCGAAGAGCGCGACTGGGACCACATCGTAACGCGCATCAGTCTCTCGCTGAGGGGCAGATAAGGCGTGCGGGGTAGCCTCGCGCGGCCGCGCCGAGCGCCTAGCCGCGTAGCTTCGAGTACACGGAAGTCCGGAGAGGCCGCCGCCTTTGGCTATCCTCGCGAGCGCTAGTTCTGAATAGCGGGTCGTGAAACCTTTGGCTATCCGCGACAGGCGCCGTAGTTCAACGGCGGGCGACGGTCTCTACGGTTCAATGGGATACGACGATTATCGTTCCTCCAAAGCTGAGGCCTCAAGGGTGCCGCCCCGGACTGCGTTCCGGTCGCGCAGGCTCGCGTCCCGTCCGCCATCCCGCCGCGCGCAGGAACCTCAGATCTGGGCCGCCCTTGCAGGGCGGGCGCTGCGGCCGCGTCATCCGGTCCGGTCGATCGGTGACGACCGCGAGAACAACGCCGCCAAGAGCGTCAGTCAGGAACGGTGCCACCGTCGTGCGGTTGACTCCGGAAGACAACACACGGAGGTCAACATGGCCATGGAAGATCGCGAGACCTTCAGTCTCATCGGAAGCGACAAGGTCGAGGGCACGAATGTGTACGGATCCGACGGGCAGAAGGTCGGCTACATCGAGCGCGTCATGATCGACAAGGTCAGCGGCAAGGTGTCGTACGCGGTGCTCAGCTTCGGCGGTCTGCTCGGCATTGGCGACGATCATTATCCGCTGCCCTGGCAGGCGCTGAAGTACGACACCGACCTCGGGGGCTACGTCACGGGCATCACCCAGGACCAGCTTCGCGGCGCCCCAAAATACGCCGACGAGAGCGCATGGAATTGGAGCGACCCGGCGAGGGCGCGCTCCGTGAACGCCTACTACGGGGTGCCCGTGGCTTGATGCGGCATGACGCTCGGGCCAACGCCACCGTCGTTACGCAAGACGGCGCTCGATCCGCCGAGGAGGCTTGAAAAGTGATTGATGCCGTTCGTGTTCTGGTCGTGGAGGATGAAGCTCTGATCTGCAGCTTCATCGAAGACGCCTTGTCGGACGGCGGTTTCCAGGCCTGCTCGGTCTCTTCGGGGGAGGCGGCCCTGTCCACCTTTTGCGATGGCTGCGAGGGATGCCGGGCGCTGCTGACGGACGTCAACCTGGGTGATGGCATCACGGGCTGGGAGCTGGCGCGGCGGATTAGGGAAATCACGCCTGGCTTTCCGGTGGTCTACATGACGAGCGCCAGCCCCGGATTGGAAATCGCAGGGCGTCGACGGCAGCGTCCTGATCGAGAAGCCCTTTGCACCGGCGCAATTGGCTGCCGCCGTGTCGCAGCTACTGGATACCCGAGCCTAGCGCGGCGCTCGCGGTGTACGCGCAACTGGGATGAACGGCGCTTGGCGGTCCGCAATGGCCGGGTAATCGAGATACCCTTCTGGTCCTTGCGCGAACCACGCCGCTTGGTCGTCTGGCATGAACGGCAGGCCTTCGGCCACGCGGCGCGGAAAGTCGGGGTTGGAGATAAATGGCAAGGCGATGAAGCTTGTCCCCGACGAGACGGGCCGGGGCGGCGAGCGGTACGTCTGCCCCGCCTGCGAGGAGGATCCGCTGCACGACCCCGCCGCCCAAAAAAGGGCGGAGAGCCCGCTCCGCCCGCCGGCTAATAAAAATCCGGCTCTGGCGCCGAGGCCGGTTGTCGATCCTATCGAAAGGGCTGACTCGGCTCGACGGGGACCCGACTTTTCGGGAAAAAGTAGAAACTTCATCTTCGGAGACGAGTTGGCATCCGGCGAGGTCTGTTCTCGTCGGAGCCGAACATGGTCGACGACGTCCCGTTGCGCACGGCGGTACATACGGTCTGGTCCCTCTACCTTGGCGAGGCATCGCGACGTCGATGCTGCCGACACCCGCCGCTACCTGCTGGAGCGTCATCTGCAAGGGAAATGGGAAGCGCGTGTGAGCGATGCCGAAGAACTCACGGGATTCGGCCTGGCTTACCTTGAGCGCCTTCCCGAAGACGAATGTTGAGGCTGATGGAGGGGCTCGTCAGGCGAGCTGCGGTCGACAGCGCCAGGCCGGATTGGACGTTGCTGGCCGTCTCGCCTCCGCGGCCGCCGTGCTGCTCTTCCGTTCGATGTTTTCGGTCTAGAGGGTCGGCATCGATGCGCATCGCTCAACTTGCTCCCCTGGCGGAAAGCGTCCCTCCTAAGCTCTACGGCGGCACGGAGCGGGTCGTGGCGTGGCTGGTGGATGAGCTCGTCGAGCTCGGCCACGACGTCACGCTGTTCGCGAGCGGCGACTCCCGGACGAAAGGCGAGCTTCATGCCGTGTGGCCGCGCGCGCTGCGTCTCGGACGAAAGGGCGCCGATCCAAATGCCGCCTGCGCCGTGCTGCTGGAAGCGATCGCAAAGCGCGCGAAAGACTTCGACGTGATCCACGCGCACATCGACTGGCTGCCGCTTCCGCTGCTCAGCCGGCTCGGCGTGCCCTTCGTGACCACCATGCATGGCCGGCTCGACCTGCCGGGCCTTTCCGATGTGCTGCGGCAGTTTCCCGGCGCCGGCTTCGTGTCGATATCGGACCATCAGCGTCTGCCATTGCCGGAGGCGAATTGGATCGCCACGATCCCGCACGGACTGCCATCGAACAACTTTCGCCCGTCTTTCGATCAGGGATCCTATCTGGCGTTCCTCGGCCGCCTCACCGCGGAAAAGGGGCCCCAGGACGCCATCCGCATCGCGCGCGCCGCCGGAATGCCCTTGCGCATCGCCGCCAAGATTCCGCGCGGCGAGACCGTCTTCTTCAAGAAGCAACTTGAGCCCCACATCGACGGTCTGGCGGTCCAGCTCGTCGGCGAGGTGGACGAGGCGAAGAAGCAGCCGTTCCTCGCCGAGGCCGCGGCCCTGCTGTTTCCGATCGATTGGCCGGAGCCTTTCGGCCTCGTCATGATCGAGGCGATGGCCTGTGGGACGCCAGTGATCGCCTACCGCTCCGGCTCCGTGCCCGAGGTCGTCGAGGACGGCGTGACGGGCTTCATCGTCGAGAACGAGGAGCAGGCTGTCAGGGCCGTGGGCGATCTGGGCCGGCTCGACAGACGAAAAGTACGTGCCCGCTTCGAGGAACGCTTCTCCGCGGACCGAATGGCGCGCGAGTATGAAAGCGCGTACCGCCGATTGATCTCTGGCGCCGCGTACCCGGCTGCGGCATTCGCGGCGCCGCACGCCGAACGTCCGCGCGAGCCGAGGCCGGCCGACGAACTTCCGGCCCCCGGCTAATCGATTTTTAGCCGCCCCTTGAAAGTGGCCCCGGAGCATCCATTTGACATCCATGCGCCATCCCATTGGATGGTAGAAATGGATGCTTTCATGGCCGACAATGTCCGCGAGCTGCGATCCCGGATCCCCGATACCGAGAAGATCACGATCAACCTTGGCTATGTCGATCTGGGTCAGGTCGATCTGATGGTGCAGGAAGGGTTCTATTCGAACCGCACGGATTTCATCCGGACGGCCATCCGCAACCAGCTCGAACGCCACGCGGACGTCGTGAAGCAGTCGACGGTCCGAAAGAGCCTGGACTTGGGGCTGCGCAACTACAGCCGCGAGGATCTCGAAGCGGCGCGGCGCGCCGGCGAGATGCTGCACATCAACGTGCTGGGTCTCGCGACCATCGCCCAGGACGTCACCCCCGAGCTGGCCCGCGCCACCATTGCTTCGGTCTCGGTGCTCGGTGCCCTTCACGCCACTCCCGCGGTCAAGGCCGCACTCTCCGACAGAACTAGGTGAACGCGATGCTGAATCAGAACATGATTTCCGAGGCTACGCGCCTCACACGTGCGGGCCACCTGGTCGAGGCCACCGCGCTCCTGCAGCGCATGCTCCGCGGCGAGAGCGCCTCCGAGCCGTCGGACAGCACTGCCCGTGTCGCGCCAGATCGGCTCGAGCCGCCGACCATCGACGTGAAGGCCAACGTTGTGGAGGAGAAGGAAAGCCGACGAACCACCCGGGTTTCTCCCGCTCCTTTGCAACGCAAAAGCATCGCCCGGTTCGATCGCTTGAAAGACTTCCCCGGACTCAACCTGCGTGGTCCGATGACCCGCGCTCCGCCTGCCACGACGGATATCGCACCCGAAGGCACGAGGTTCATCGCCGGCACCTTCCGCAACGCGAATGGAAGCCGGAACTACAAGCTGTTCGTCCCAAGCCACTCGCAGGAAAAACCGCTTCCCCTGGTGGTCATGCTTCACGGTTGCACCCAGTCGCCGGACGACTTCGCGGCAGGCACCCGGATGAATTTCCTGGCGGAAGAGCGGAATTGCTTCGTGGTCTATCCGGAGCAGCCCAGCGGAGCCAACCAGGCGAAATGCTGGAATTGGTTTCGCACGGGCGACCAGCAGCGGGAGGGCGGGGAGCCTTCGCTGATCGCAGGCATCACTCGCCAAATCATGCTGGACTATCCGATCGATCCGAAGCGGGTCTACGTCGCAGGTCTGTCGGCCGGCGGGGCGGCCGCCGCCATCATGGCAGCGACCCACGCCGATCTGTACGCGGCCGTCGGGATCCATTCCGGCCTCGCCTGCGGGGCGGCAAGCGATCTTCCCTCAGCGTTCGTCGCCATGCGTCAGGGCGGCGGGTCTAAAATTGCCGCTGGTGGACCGCCAGTGCCGACCATCGTTTTCCATGGCGACCGCGACACCACGGTGCATCCGAACAACGGCGACCGGATTGTCGAGCAGTCCGCCAAGGCGGCAGGCTTGAAAGCGAAGGTGAGCAACGGACGGGTGCCCCATGGGCACGCCTACACCCGCACCAACCTTGCCGACGCGGACGGGCGCGCCGTCTCCGAGCATTGGAATGTTCACGGCGCCGGCCACGCCTGGTCGGGCGGCAGTCCCGCCGGCTCCTACACCGATCCCCGCGGGCCGGACGCGACGAGGGAGATGCTGCGCTTCTTCCTTCAGCATTCGCTCCCGGGTTAGTCGGGCTTCACAAGGCGCTCAGATCGTCCGGCACGTCCCCGAACTTCCGGATCAGCTTCGCGTCGCCGAAGTCCCCGGTTGCGGGGTCTCCGCTGCGGCTGAACGCGACGGCGCCGGCGTGTCCGGGCTTGCGCGCCAGCGCCTCGGCCCGCATCACCGCGGCATTGGCGCTCAGGCATTCCGCCGCCTCGCCGGCGGTCATGCCGTCGTCGGAGAAAACGAACGGCAGAGCGACATAGTAGGTCACTTCAGACATCTGCCTCATCCTTGCGTTCGCGCGCCCCTGGGAGCCGTCCCCGGGCGTAGCCTTTCGACACATTCGTCCGGAGCTCGTCGGTCTCGGCCTCGAGAAAGTCGACGGCGACGAGCAGTGCCTTGACCGCCTCCCGGGCGTCTCCGCCGCAGGCCGCGATGGCCTGGTCGGCGGCGGCCTCCAAGTCGAAAGTGGCCGGTCTGGAGGGCTCGGGCGTAGCGGTTATCAGATTATGTTCTCATTTTGTTCACGAGAGTCAAGCGCCGGCGCTCTGTTTCGCGGGCGCCGCTGCAGGGGCAGGCGGAATTCCGTGGGCGGCCCGTGGCGGTGTCGGAACCGCGCCGCCCCGTTCGTCTTGAGTCCGTGTCCCGTACCCCTGGAGCGTTGCGTACCCATGGCCCCCCGCGCGAACTGGAAAGGTTTCCTGCGACTCTCGCTCGTCACCTGCCCCGTGGCGCTCTATCCGGCCACGTCGGAGAGCGAGAAGATCAGCTTCAACCAGCTCAACCGGCAGACTGGCCACCGGATCAAGTATCTCAAGGTGGACGCCGACACCGGCGACGAAGTGCCCAACGAGGACATCGTCAAGGGCTACCAGCTTGAGAAGGGTCAGTTCATCGAGGTGACCAAGGAGGAGCTCGAGGAGATCGCGCTGGAGTCGACGCGCACCATCGAGATCGACGAGTTCGTCGACAAGGCCGACATCGACCCGCGATACCTGATCCGCCCCTATTACATCCGGCCGGACGGCAAGGTCGGGCACGACGCCTTCGCGGTTATCCGCGAGACCATTCGAGAGATGAACAAGGTCGCGATCGGGCGGGTGGTGCTGACCGACCGCGAGCACATCATTGGCCTGGAGCCATTGGACAAAGGGCTGGTCGGGACGCTGCTACGCTATCCTTATGAGGTACGCAGCGAGCAGGAATATTTCGACGAGATTCAGGATGTGAAGGTCACCAAGGACATGCTCGATCTGGCGAAGCACATCGTCAACCAAAAGGCCGGCCGCTTCGACCCGGAGAAGTTCGAGGACCACTATGAGACCGCGCTGATCGAGCTCATCAACCAGAAGCGGGCCGGCAAGCCGATCACGCCGAAGTCCAAGCCGACCACAGGCAACGTCGTCGATCTGATGGAGGCGCTTCGGCGGAGCGTGGGTCAGGAGGCCGCGCCGGCGAAAGCCGAGAAGCCCGGCAAGAAGGGGCGCAAGGCATCCGCCGGGCAGAAGGAAATGCTGATGCCTATCGAGGGCAAGAAGCCGAAGGAGGCGGCGGCGAAGAAGCCGGCGGCCAGGTCCCAGCGGAAGTCGGCCTAACGCCTCCACTCCGTCGTCTGGGACGATTGCCATCACGAACGAATGGGAGGATCGCATGGATATGAGGGAAGCCTCTGCAATGACGGAAGCCTCCGGTCTTCCGAGCGATCAGGACGCCATCGAGAATGCATCGCAAGCGATGCCCAGTGTCTCCGACGCAATGAGAGGCGGCGCGAAAGCGCGCGATGCGCAAACTCCTGCGGTAGCTTTTTCGGATGAGTTGCGCAGCTTGGCGCGAGAGGCGCCGCTGCTGGCGCTGTCCGTGGCATTCT
Organism: Bradyrhizobium sp. YCK136; assembly: GCF_044570075.1. Lineage (NCBI taxonomy): Bacteria > Pseudomonadati > Pseudomonadota > Alphaproteobacteria > Hyphomicrobiales > Nitrobacteraceae > Bradyrhizobium > Bradyrhizobium sp. YCK136. The sequence goes on along the minus strand of NZ_CP172424.1, from coordinate 8,613,198 downwards.
TGCTGGGAGTTCTGGTGGCCCGGCGACGATAGCAGAAGTGGGCGGTCGCGCCGCAGCGCGGGGACTAAGCCTGGCTGGCTTCGGCTCAACGATCGGGGACAGTTCGTTGTGCGCATCGCGGACATTCGCCGTCTGCCGCTGCGGCGAGCTGGCGCCCCATTTCATGCCTGAGGGCTACGCTATCCCACGTGGTCAGGTCGGTCTTCACGATCCTTTTGGCGCGTTCGAATGCGTGACTCTCGGCAGCGTCATCTCCGACCCGGATGATCACGTCGTCGTGGAAAGGGCACGCCATCGTTGCGCGGGTGGTCTCGAGCGCATAGCGCACCACGTCGCTCAGGTCGTCGGGATCGACGTTGGCGGACATGTCGGCTCTCCTGCCGAAGCTGCCTCGCGAAGCCGGGCGGTCGACGTCAGCGGAGGCGGGCGGACCCGAAGCTCCCGGAGCTCCGGGTCCGCCGTAGCCTCAGCAGCCCGACACCAAGTTGTTCGGCTACACCTCAAAACTAAGACGTTGCGGAAGCAGCACATTGACGTGGCGCAACGGACAACCGCGCTGCCCTTTGTCTCAGTCGCGTTCCTGAGAAAGCCGCCACCTTGCAGACCCTCCGCGTCGATCGCGAAGACCATCGACCAGATCGATCGGGGCCTCGCGTAGGGCGCGGACCTAGTGGGACGAAACGATCGCTGCGAGGCCGAACGCGAGTATGCAGGCCGCGGCCAACGAGCAGAGGGCTATGGCGATTTCCCGAGGCATTGCTGCTCGATCCGTATTTCGTTGCTAGGGCTCTTCCTCGCTTGGGAAGGGTTCGTGGGTCTTGCGTCCGAGGAAGGTGGGCGACATCCGCTCGGCCATCGCCTTCTCGATCTCTCCGGCCAAGGCCCTGAAATGTTCGGCAAGCTTGCTGAACAGCTCTCTCTTCTTTGGATCGGTGGCGAGGTCTCGGATCATCTCGCATTCGGCAAGCTGAATCTGCAGCTTCTCCAGATGGGCATGCATGTCCTTCATGGACCGCTCCTTTCCTTTCGGCGGGAGGGCAAGCTGTCTGTCGGATGCTGATGCTACGGCTTTTTTTGTTCCGACACGGGAACCACTATGCGCTTTTCGGCCGTCCCAAGGCTACGGTTCAGTGGCAGGTCGGGATGAGCCCCGCACGGGCAGCAATACCTACGGTCCTGTCGGACGGGATTCCTACGGGGCGGCTGCCATCTATCGTTTACGCCGGCCTGCTACGATAGCCGGCGGCATGGACAACGATTTCGATCCTCAGCGGCAAGCGGAAGCGGCGATGAAGGAGGCCGTGCGCACCGATGGCGCGGAGCGCAGCGCTGGATCCATCTGGCGCAGGCCTGGGTCGAACTCAGCCGCCCCGCGCCATCGAACCGTTCGGTCCGCGGGGCTGCTAATTCTCCTCCTTGCACTCCGGACAGGCGTCGCCGATCGAATCCATGACGTCCCGGATTTCCTTGACCGCCTCGCTGGCGGACACGCCGGCCGGCGGGTTTTGACGAGCGATGTCGAAAGCCCGCTCGCGGGCGTGCGGGTCGGCGCGGTCCTGCATCCAGCCGTGCTCCTCGCACTCGCGGATGGCGCCGGCTTCTTGCAGCACGGCGATGGCCCAGCCGCGCAGCGTGCGGATCGCCGGCCGTCTTTCCTTGAACATCAGCATCGAGATCGCTCCTGCGAGGGCGAATCCTTCCGCCGCCTCGTCGTTCCCGGCGGGTAGCACAGGACAGGGATTCGCAATCGGTAGGGCCGGGGCTTGTCCCCGTGTTCCGCGGCGCTGTGCACAAGGGCATAGGCGCAGTAGCGGCCCGAGGGCGTGGCCGCCTCCTGTTTGAACCTTGTCATTCCAAACGCGAAAGGTGTATTCGCGGGCGTCGGTACCTCTGAAGTAGCAGGAGGGGTACATGGGAAACTGGCTCGTTGTTCCGAAGGGGACAAGCCTGGCGAGGCGGACCCGGACGCGTCGCGCTGCGCAATACGTCCGGATGTCCAGGGAGCTCCAGCGCTACTCGATCAAGAACCAGATGGCGGCCATCGCCGCCTATGCCGAGACGAACGATCTTACCATCGTTCGCACCTACGCGGACGAGGGCCGCAGCGGCCTCCGGATCAAGGGGCGGCCTGGTCTCATCGAACTGATCGAGGACGTTCAGTCGGGACAGGCCGACTTCGACCACATCCTCGTCTACGACGTCAGTCGGTGGGGTCGGTTCCAGGATGTCGACGAGAGCGCCTACTACGAATTCCTTTGCAAGCGGAGCGGCGTGCAAGTCGAATACTGCGCGGAGCTCTTCAAGAACGACGGCAGCTTCGTCTCCGGAATCGCCAAGAACCTAAAGCGCGGTATGGCCGCGGAGTGGAGCCGCGAGCTTTCGGTCAAGGTGCACGCTGGACACTGCCGGGTCGCGAGCCTCGGTTACCGGGTCGGCGCTCCTGTGGGGTACGGCCTTCGACGCTTGATGGTCGACGAAAGCGAGCATCCGAAAGCGTTCCTCGCAAAAGGCCAGTTCAAGGCATTGCAATCGGATCGCGTTCGTCTGCAGCACGGCTCCGCCGAGGAGGCGGCCGTGATCCGGTCCATTTTCGATCAGTTCGTCAATGGCCGAAGATCGTACAGCGACATCAGGCGACACCTGAACGACGCAGGAATCGCCAATCACAATGGCCGCCCTTGGACCGACGGTATGATCCCCACCATCCTGGCGAACGAGAACTACATCGGTAAGACCGTCTACAATCGCACCTCGCGACGGTTGGGGCAGAAGCTGGTCAAGAATCCGGATCACACCTGGGTCCGAGGCGCTGCGCAGATCGAGCCTATCGTGGACCCCGGCATCTTCGCACGCGCCCAGAAACTGCTGGCCGAACGGCGCGTGGAGATCCCCGAAAATGAGATGTTGTTGCGCCTGCGCCTTACGCTGCGCCGGCGCGGAAAGCTCAACTCGCGCATCATCAATATGACGCTCGGTCTCAATCACGTCTCGGCGTACGTGAAGCATTTCGGATCGCTGCGGAAGGCGTATGCGCTGATCGGATACGAGTCGCCGCGCGACTGCGACTGGATCGACACCCGGGAGTTTTGGGCTGCCGAACAGGCGAGGCACGCAACCGAGCTCGCGGGGGTGTTGCGAAACGACCTTGGTCTTCGGCCGGAGCTCGCTCCGGACGGGATCGGCGTCGATGTCGAAGGCAGGCGGGTAGTTTCGTTTCTCGTCGCGCGACGGCTGGCGCGACGGGGAGAGGATCACGCTGCGCAATGGAAGGCCTATCGAAGGCAGATTTCATCGGGCCTGCTTGCCGTGATGCGGTTGGATGCGGCAAATCGCGAGATCGAGGATTACGTTCTACTGCCTGCCTCGTTGAGGTCGGGACGCTACGTCTGGCTCGCATCAGGCTCCCTTCGTCGCCATCGCGGGGCGCTTTACCGGGAAAGGGGGGCACTGTTCGCGGCCATCAAAGCAACGCTGGCAAAAACCACCCGTGCCGCCCCAACCAGCTCAGCACCGCCGAAAAAGCGATCGAGATCAGGCCAGCCCAAAGCCAAGGGCTTCGGCGGGCGGCGCTCACGGTGCGGACGTACAAAATCGCACCGATGAGAGTGCCGTAATTCCTTCGGAAGTCACCGTTCAGTTTCGCGATCTTGGACAATTCCGAGGAGGTGTCCACGTCATTCGCCATCGGGCTGGCTCCTTCGTCTCGCTAGGACCAGCGCCTTATGAACCACTGTTTTGCCCGACGGAGCAAGACAGATTTCGTCTTATCGGAATTCTCTGGAGCCGTTTCCAAGCCACCCGATCGGCTCGAACCGCTAGGCGGCTTCGCCGATAAATCTCTCCTCACTCCGCTTCTGATTGATGAGATTCAACAATTGCGCCGAGGCCCGCGCGTCGCATAGGGCGCGGTGGTGGGTGGCAAGCGATATGCCGTAAATCTCGCAGAGCTTCCCCAGTCCGTAGGACTTGTGTCCCGGATAGCGCCGCCGCATCCCGGCACACGTGCAGAGCTTCGGAAATCTGAAGCGCCGCCCAATCCGCTCGAATTCGTAGGTGATGAAACCGTAGTCGAAGCTGACGTTATGGGCGACGAAGATGCCGTCGGCCATGAACTGCATGAAGGAATCCGCGACTTCGGCGAACAAAGGCGCGTCCCGAACCATTTCGTTCGTGATGCCGGTCAGCTGGACAATCTTTGCCGGAATGGAACGCTGCGGGTTGAGGAGAGAGTGCCACTCGTCCACGACCCGGTGGTTGCGGATCTTCACAGCGCCGATCTCGGTGATGCGGTCGCCGTTCGACCATGAGCCGGTGGTCTCGATGTCGACCACGACGTAATCCTGCTCGGGGTCGAAGCGGTAGTCGACCCGACCGATCTCGACCACAATGCCGGCGTCGCCGAGCTGACGGAGGCGGGTCAGTTGGTTGCGGCGGATCACATCGCCTTCCGCCTTGACCTCCATGAAGGACGCCTTGCCGTCCTGGACCAACATGAGGTCGGGGAAGCCGTCTCGCATCCCGCGGAAATCGTCGCACATGCCGCGGACAATGCTGGCGATGCCGGCCGTATCGGATCCTTCGAGCAGGGCGCGCAGCGCCTCCACTTGCACGTGATCCCAGCTGAAGATCCCGTTCGGGCGCCCCCATCTCGCTGCGACGGTGCGGAGGATCAACGGGAGGGCGGATCCGGACGCGATGGCCGCCAGCTTCTCGTCGATTGTCGCGGCGAAAAGCCGACTGAAGCTGCGGTCCTTCAGGCAATGAGGCAGCCAATCGAACCCGCTGGGCATCCGGGTGCTCTCGAAGAGCTCGTCCCAGAAGAGTAAGCCGAACAGGGTGTGCCAGAGCACGTTCTCGGTGAAGAAAACCTTGGTGCCCTCGCGCCGAAGCACACCGGCAACGCCCGCTTCAGGATTGCCGCGATAAGTGTCGTCTACGGTGATCGTGCGGCCGGACCGCAAAAGTTCGGTGTGGAGACCTGTGCGCTGTCCGCCGAACTTGCGCGCGTAGAAGTCGGTGGCGAAAAGGTGTTCTTCGTCGCTGGCGGGATCATCGATCATCCGCTGGAGCAGCGCTTCCGCCTCTGCCTTGTCGCCGGTATTGTAGAGCAGGCGAACCAAGCGCTCGTTGCAGTTGGGGGAAGGCCCGGCACGATAGAGCTGCCGGGCGAGCTCGCTCTCGCCCACTTTCTCGAAGAAAAGCCCAGTTTGATGCGCGGCTCGGCTGCGGAGATCGGCGGCGAACTCGGTTGTGCAGGCAGGACCTGCCAGCACGTCGATAGCGGCCCGCCTGTGAACAGCCTCCGATCCGTCCTCCAGGCTGTCCAGGACCCGGCTGTAATGGAACGAGGCGAGCGCCTCTTCAGCATCCGTGAAGCGCGCGCTGAACGAGGTCTCGCGGTTGGTGCGCAGGATGCCCAAATCGCGCAGCGCGAAGTTTTTCAGATCTATCTCGGTCTTGCCGAAATACAGGTAGAGCAGGAACTCGATCGGACGCGTCCCGTCGAGCGCGATGAAGTTGCGCGCGCCACAGTGCTGGGCGGCCACCGAAAAAGGGATGCTTTGTAGATAATAATCGATGAACTTCGGCTTGGACCAGGATTTGCGGACGTCTCCTCGCCCGGCCGCCTGCGCTCCGGTGACGAGGATGTCCTTTGGCAGGCATGAGACGAAGGCCGCATAGTCCGCCTCGCCGAGCTCCCGTGCGTGACCGGCCGTGGTCAGATCGGATGCCGCACGCTCGACGTCATCGATCTCTGGGTAGCTGAACAAGGATCGGTTGAATATGGCACCGCGCCTGTTGATCATCCGGACCAGCAGGCATCGCGCGTCTCTCGGAAGGCCCTCGAAACGCGCTATGAAGGCGTGATGCTCTGGACCAAGCACGGAGGCGTACGTCCGCTGCACGAACCCCAGCATTTCCGCGAAGTGGTCGAGATAATAATAGACGGGCAGTTGGGGCAGTTTGGCCAAGCGAACCTTCGGGGCAGAATCGTTTGTTCTATTTTTGTTCGAGGGCGGTCCTCTGAGTCAAGCGGCTAGGCGCTACAGGTGGCCCGAGCCGCGGACTTCGGTGGTCGCGGGCGCAGCGTCTTCACGCCCCGAGCAACGATCTTCAACGTCCCGTCCGGTAGCGGCCGCTGCAGCTTCAGGGCTTCCTCGGCCGGCGCTGTCATCCAAGTCTCGACCTCTTCGGGCGTCGTCAAGATTACCGGCATCGCTTTCGGGTGTATGGTGCCGACCTCGGCATTCGGCTCCGTCGTCAGGAACGCGTACAGGTCGTTGGTGGTCTCGCCTTCCTTGACCTTCCGCACCGACGTCCAATTGGTCCAGATGCCGGCGAAACAGGCGAGCGGACGGGTCTCGTCGAGCGCGAACCAGATGTCTCCGCCCTCAGCCTTGTTGAATTCGCTGAAGCTGTTGAACGGCACCACGCAGCGGTGCTCCGGACCCAACCATCTCGTCCAGTGTTTGCTTTTCACGTTGCGGATGTTGGTCGTGCCCCCGTCGGGTTCCATCCGGAGCAATTCCTTGAAATCCACCTCCTTGCCCTTGGCTTGCAGCTTCTCGGCCCGCTTCTTCGTTGCGTCCATGAGCGCCTTCGACGACGACGGCATGCCCCAGCGCCCGGTCGCGAGCTCCCGGCCATCAGCGCCATTGCGCACGATCGGCGCCTTATAGTCCGGAAAGACGCCCGGCATCGGCGCCAGATTGCCGACGTATCGGTTCACGACGCGGAACAGCGCGCTGATGGCGGCTTGCCCCCCACTTGTCAGGATTGTAGCAGACTTTTGGCCAGATCGCTTGCTATCAGATGTCCGGCCTGTTTGCGCGGACAAAGCCCGCTGGCCGAGATGGTGTTCGCTACGCGCGCTCCAAGCACATGGGCGACATTCTTGTTGCCAGTGTAATCTTCGGAAGCTCGCGCGTATCGACCGATCGGTCCTTCCATCTACTGCGTCCTGCAAGTTCGTGGGCAATCCGCCGAGCAACCTGCTCGCGGGCCGATTTCAGATCAAGTCGGCATGACGGCTACCGGCTGCTTGTACACGCCGCCCGATATCATCAAGCGCCAAGCGATGCGGGCAAACTTGTTGGCCAAGGCCACCGCGACCAACTTTGGCGGCTTTCGCTCGAGCAGCGAAGCGAGCCATGGTGTGGGCTTATGACGGCCCTTTCGAATATGCCTCAGCAGTGCGGTCGCACCGACGATCAACGTCGATCGCAGTATAGAATCTCCAGCCTTTGTAATGCCGCCAAGCCTTTGCCGGCCGCCAGTTGAATGATCCTTAGGTGTCAGCCCGAGCCACGCCGCAAAGTCGCGACCCGATCTGAAGGTCTCGGGCGGCGGCGCTTTCATGCTTAGCATGGACGACCCAATCGGACCGACGCCGGGAATCGTCGCGATCCGCCTGCTGACATCATCGTCGCGGTGCCACCTCATCAGCTTGGCTTCGATCTTTGCCAGGCGGGCTTCGACCGCGGCATATTCCTCTGCTTGGAGTCGGAAGAGATCCTTTGCCATTTCCGGCAAGCTGTCATCCTCGAGTACCCGTTTGATGAGTTGCGCGACATTCTGCCGACCGGCGGGGCCGACGATGCCAAATTCAGCCGCATAGCTCCTGAAAGCATTGGAAAGCTGCGACTTCACGCTGACCAGGCGTTCCCGCACAGTCATTAACATGCAGGCCGCCTGCCGTTCCCTCGATTTGATCGGTACAAACCGCATACTCGGCCGGGTGACCGCCTCGCACAGCGCTTCGGCATCGGCCGCGTCGTTCTTGCCGCGCTTCACGTAAGCCTTCACGTACTGAGGGGGGATCAGCTTCACCTCGTGACCGAACGACTGCAGCAGGCGCGCCCAATGATGCGAGCTGCCGCAGGACTCGATGGCGACGAGAACCGGTGGAAGCCGCTCGAAGTAGCGGATCATCTCGGCTCGCCGGAACTGGCGGCGGACCACCACCACCTCATTCTCATCAACACCATGAAGCTGGAAAACCGACTTGGAAGTGTCCATACCGATGCGAACAGGAAGATTCATCAGACTTTCCTCTCATCTAGTTGTGACGCTGACAGCGCCATAGAACCGTGGGGATGAGAGGCCGTCCACACCAGCACATCGTCAGGTCTCCGGAGCGGCCTGGCGAGGGCGCTGCGCCAACTGTAGCAGCGTGGCAGCAGGCCGGCGATTAGCCTTGGCGCATTTGCTGCAGCGAAGTCGGCTCGCCAAGTCATGGACGAAGGTTGTCGGCGGATGGGGCAGCGCGGCCAAGTCGACGTCCCGCTTGGTCTTGCACCGCGAACATTCGATTTCGAGCCAGGGATAGCCACCGTTGACGGCTTGGTCGAAGGTCGGGGACGGATCGAGAGGCCCACCATCCGACCACAAGCGTTCGTTGACAGACTCGCACAGGAGCTTGTCGGCCTGGCGGATCAAGGCCTCTCCCTTGGCCCGAGCCTCAGCGGACTGCGCCGCAAGGATCGTCGTCATCGCGCGGGCGCGGCCGAGCTCCTTCTGCAGCGCCTTTCGGTCGCCGCCGCTAAGCGGGGTCGGGTGGTGCTTCGGCGCCATCCGGGCGCGATCACTTGAACGACGGCCAGCAGCCAGTCCGCTGCGAGCACGTGTTTCCCAGCCGCTGACCGACCTCCTTCCAGACTGCGTCTGGACCGTACAGCCGGACGGCATCCGCCCGCTGGATCTCAATAGTCCTGCAGCAGCGCCGGCAATCGACCCGCAGCACGTGCTGGGGAATCTGGCTCAGCCGCTGCGGGCGGCGGCGTGCAGAAGGACTCGATCGGCCATGGTCGGCGCCAGCGTCGTTTAGGATGTACTCGGGCGGGAGGTCGTCGTTCGGTCCCGGTCCGAGCTTCGCAGGTGCCTTCTACCGACGGCGGCGGCCATCGTGTCCGTCTGCTTGGGTGTCGGCATGGCAAGCTCGCGAGTCGGTCAGTTATCGACACAGAACATAACAGGAACATGAGAGTCGATAGGCGGCGTGAGAAATTCCTCGTCCACCCTTTCGACCAGCCTGTGCCTAACCTCATGAGGCGGCGCGTCGTCCTACGTGGCGCTGCGGCCCACGATCCGCAGCCAGCCGAGCTTGTGGTTGAGTTGGCCTAACAGCCGCCCAGCTAATTCGTGAGGAAATTGCTGCTATTTCAGAGGGATGTTCTGTTTTGGGACTGATAAAATGGCGCCGATTGCGGGGGAAAAATGCTGTGCGCCGGACCCAAAGCCTTGCTGTGCCCCGCAACCCATGGGACGATTCCCGGGAGCGCACCACGCGCGGGTAGGGTAATGGCGGAAAAGCGAAAGGCCGGGAGAAGCTGCCGCGGCTCTGCATCGTGATCTCGAACCTGTCCGGTGCCTACGAAGGCGCGACGAAGGACATCACCGCGATGGTCGCCAAGGCGACCCGCGACCTGCAGAACGAGACCGGCCGCCAGGCCAAGGGTATCACTCCGGTCGAACTGGGCTCTGACGAGATCTACAGTATTCTCCGGACGCGCCTCTTGAGCGCGCAGCCGAACTCCATGACCGTCGATGCCGTCGCGACGGCATTCTCCGATGCGATCTCCGACGCCGTGAAGTCCAAGGCCGTCGCAAAGTCCGCGACCCAGATCGCCGACGAGATCGCCGCCAGCTATCCCTTCCATCCGTCGTTCAAGCACATCCTGGCGCTGTTCAAAGAAAACGAGCGCTTCCGCCAGACCCGCGGCCTGATGACGATGGCCGCACTCATGGTGAAGTCGGCGCTCGCAAGGCCCATGAACGACGTGTTCCTGGTCGGTTGTCAGCACATCGACTTGTCCAATCCGGACGTGCGCGACGCGATCACCAATGTCTACGACCTGTCGGGCGCCATCGCACACGACATCGCCGGCACCGGCGCCGAGCGGGCGCACGCGCAGACCATCGACGACCAGATGGACAACGACTCGGCCAGCCAGGTGGCACGCCTCGTCCTCATGGCGTCGCTTTCGGAAGCGAACGACGCCGTCAAGGGGCTCGCCAAGGCGGAAGTCGTTCAGAACCTCGTCGCACCGCACCGTTCGCCGATCGAATTCGACGAGGCTTTCGAGAAGCTGCGCATCGAGTGCTGGTACCTGCATCGCAAGGAGAACGATGCCTGGTACTTCTCCAAGAACGAGAACCTCAAGAAGAAGATCGAGAAGTACGCGACCACCGCGCCCCAGCCGAAGATCGACGACGAGATGGAGCGCCGGCTGACGATGGTGTTCGAGGCCAAGCGACGGAATGCGTACTCGACGGTGCTGCCGTTGCCGAAGGTCGAAGACATCAAGACTAACGGCGACCGCATCCTGCTCGTTCTCAGCCCCGACAAGCGCGTCCCGCCCGAGGAGGCGGAGCGTCTGTTCAACGCCATCGCCGAAAAGAACAACTTCTGCGTAGTGACGGGCGACGGCACCGATCTGGCCAAGCTCGAGGACAAGGTGCGCCGCATCTGGGCGACTGCCAAGGTCATGCAGGAGGACGGCGGCGAGCGCTCGCCGAACCTTGCCGAGCTCGAGGAGGAGGCCGAGACGGCCGAGTTCGAGTTCAATTCGTCGCTGATCAACCTCTTCAACCGCGTCTACTATCCGGCCAGGCTGCCGAAGGGCGGCGTCGATGGGCTCGCTTACGCGGCGCTCAAGCTGGTCGAACGCCGCAGCAAGGATGGCGGTCCCGCCACGATCGACGGCGAAGCCGCCGTCGAGGAGGCCTTGAGCGCCACCGGCGCCTCCAAGCTCATTCTTGACCTCACGGCCGAGCAGACGCTGTCCGGGCTTCGGACCAGGGCTGAGGACCAGCTCTGGGGCACGACGGAGCGCAAGACGCGTTGGAAGGACGTGGAGGAGCGCGCGATCAACGTGCGCTGGCCGTGGCTGCCGCTGCGCGGACTCGACGAGATCAAGCGGGCGGCGCTCGCCAACGGGCAGTGGCGCGACAACGGCGACGGCTACATCGAGAAGGGACCGTTTCCGGCCGCCAAGACCTCGGTGAAGGTCCTCACGCGCAACTACGACGAACAGACGGGCACCGCGACCATCGAGCTAACGGCGACCGACGCCGGCCCCAACGGCAAGATCCACTTTGCGCCTACGTCCGATGTCTCCGGCAAGTCGCCCATCGTCCCCGACCTGATCACGGACCGTGACGAAACCGTGCTCTGGTTCGTCGCCGTGGATCCGGACGGCAAGCACGAAACCGGCGAGCCGGTGAAGTGGACCAACACGCTGACCCTGACCTATGAGCCGAAGGAAGTCATGGGTAAGCGCAGCGTCGCGCTGACGGTCAAGCCGCGGGGCAACATCCGCTGGAATACCGACGGCACCAACCCGCGCGAGGGGAAGCCCTACACGGGGCCGATCCCTATCAACGGCAGCGACGAAGTGAAGATCTACGCCTACGCCGAAGACGCCGGCGTGGAGACCCAGAAGACCTTCACCATCCGGCCGGTGAAGGGCGGCGAGGTCCAGATCGATCCGGACAGGCCGGTGGTGATCAAGAAGCGTCAGAAGATCGCCTCGACCAAGGACGTCTTCATCGTCATCAATGCGCTGAAAGTCGCCCACGGCAAGGTCCGCGGCAGCCTTTCGGCCACGGTCGGTCAGGGCGACGTCAACGCCACGACCCGCTTCGGGCCGAAGACGGAGCTCTCGGCGGAGATCCTGGAAGGCTTTCTCAGCGCCGGCCGCGCAGCGCTCGCCAACGAGCTGGCCGAGGTAGAGGTCGGGTTCTCGGAAGTGCAGTTCTCGACCGGACGCGAGATGGAGGAGTTCATCGCCGCGGTCGGCTGGGACGTGCAACCCAACGAGGTCGAACAGCAGTGAACGATCGCAAGACCACAGGCTTCGGCGTGCCCAATGACATCGATCCCCACCACTTCGTGGTGGAGATCCCGGCCGCGCGCGCCAATCCTGTGGTGGTCACCGAGCACTTCGGCCTGGCCGGCGGCACCAACGGTCTCCCTGACGCCGTCGTTCGCTGCAAGCTGCCTCATGATCACTGGAATGCCGTCCGCAAGGAGCTCGAGCGCGTGCTCAACGAGCGCCTCAAAGAGAAGAAGCTCACCACCAGCCGCTGGAAGAGCGGCAAGAACCAGGTCGAGCGTCTGCTCGGGCGCGAGCTGTGCGTCCTGCTCTGGGCCGTCGAGGCGGCACCGAAGGAGGCGATCCCCAACGCGATCCGCAACTGGAGCGCGCTCAAGCCCGAGGAGCGTTGGTGGCTGTTCGCCATGGCGGCCTCGGTGACCGGCACCTCCGACGATGTGGACGTCGGCTGGCGCAAGGCGATCCGCATCGCCATGACCGAGAACCCGACGGGCGAGGAGGTCGGAGCCATCCGCGCCAAGAACCCTCGCCGTCCAGAGGACCGCCCCACGCTCCCGCTGTTCGAGCGCGTCAAGTGAAGAGTGTTGTCATGGATGCAGTCAGCCCCAAGTCTGCCGTCGTGCCGTTTTCGTTGAAAGATGCGCCTTCTCTGATCGAGCGGGTGTGGCCCGCCCAGAAGATTTCCGTGGAGGCACAGAAGGAACGTAAGGCCGGTCAGGGGCAGACGCTCACATCTTTGGGGTCGTACTGGAAAGGAAGGAAGCCGCTCTTCTTGGCCGAAGCGTGCCTTTGGGGGGCTTTGCTGCCCGCCACCGGTGATGATGCCGCCGATCTCGATATCCTCGAGTTGATCTTGGGGATGACAGATGGGCAGGTCGTTCACAGGGTTAAAAACGGGCCGACGATCGACCAGGTGAGGAAATACGCTACGCCGCGCGGGTCTTTGGGCTTCTTCCAGCGCAACAACCCGGTGGTCAGGCACGTCGTATTGCGCAAGCGTTCGACGCTTGAAGAGATGGGGCTCATCCCCCGGATCCCGGTGGACATCCACCCGCTGCCCGGCGCCCACATGCCGCCGATGTTCGACGGGTTGGGCTTGCGGACTTCGAGCGCGTTCGACGCCGCATACCAGGCCGCCGAAAAGTTCACCCGCGCCCTCAGCAAGCGCAAGAAGTCCGCCGGGTTCATGCGGAGCCTGATGCTGCAGCGGCTATGCTCGAGCTACGCCAGCGGCCTGGCCACTGCCGAGAAGCTCCTGTCCGGGCGCACTCTGGACGACGAGGAGATGGAGCTCGAGCTCGGCGAGGAGCACCTCGATTTCGTCGACGAGGAGGTCCGGCAGCTTCAGGCTATCATCGACGTCCTTTCGCCCCATCCGACCGACCCCAAGCTCGACACCGTCCTTTACTACCTTCTGGAGCGACCAGATCCTTGGCTCCCGAAGGGCTGCATCGTCTTCAGCCAGTATTTCGACACGGCAAAATGGGTCGGCGAGGCGCTGACGCAACGGATTCCGGGCGAGCCGATCGCGGTGTACGCCGGCGCCGGCAAATCTGGCATGTACATCAGCGGCGAATGGAAGAGCGTCGAGCGCGAGCAGATCAAGAAGGCCGTCAAGGAGCGCACGATCCGCCTGGTGGTGGCGACAGATGCGGCCTGCGAGGGCCTGAACCTCCAGACTCTGGGCACCTTGATCAACATCGACCTGCCGTGGAATCCGTCCCGTCTGGAGCAGCGGATCGGGCGGATCAAGCGCTTCGGCCAGCGCCGCGACCGGGTCGACATGCTGAATCTGCTCTACCACGGGGTCGCTCAGCAGACCGTCGACGAGAAGGTCTACGCCAAGCTGTCGGAGCGCATGAGGAACCGCTTCGATATCTTCGGCACGCTGCCCGACGTCATCGATGACGACTGGATCGAAGACGAGGAGAAGCTTGACGAACGCCTGCGGGAATACACGGAGCGACGAAAGCGCGCGAACGCCTTCGACCTCAGGTACGCCGGCGACGTGACCCCGAAGGGCGAGCGCTGGGAGCTTTGCGAGAAGGTGTTGGCGCGTCACGACGTGAAGCAGAGGCTTTCGCGCGGGTGGGGTGAGCGGGAGCGTGCAGAGCCGTCGGTGCCGGCCTAAGGGAGGCGTTGTGTTGCATCGCAACATGAAAGAAGCTGTGGAACAGTATTTCTCCGGTATCTTGCGACCTTGAAACAACACAACCGGCGCCCATATGGAACTTCGCTAAATTTTTAGCAATCTTGGGCGGGGCCTTCCCATCCGACAAGATCATCCGACCGGCAGGCGCTCGCGCCCGCCGGAAAAGTTTTTGCGCGAACAAAACATGATCGGGTCGGCCGCGCCGATCCCGCACGGAGGACAACTTGGCAACGCTGACGTTCCACCCTCTCAACAATGCGGATTGCACCCGCATCGACCTCAAGGACGGCCGCAAGATCCTGGTGGATTACGCCGACATGCGAAATCCGGACAATCCGAGCGACCCGTGCATCGACCTTCCAGCCGCGCTGCGCCAAGACCTTCGGGCCGTCGACCGCGACTATTTCGACATCGTGCTGTTCACTCATCTCGACAAGGATCACACGAACCGCGCCGGCGATTTCTTCCATTTCGAGCGATTTTCGACTCGCCAATGCGACGGCCGTATCAAAATGCACGAACTCTGGGTGCCGGCGGCCGCGCTCACGGAAGAGGGCCTGGACGGCGACGCCCAGATCATTCGCCAGGAGGCTCGCCACCGTTTCATCGAGGGCAAAGGCATCCGCGTGTTCTCGCGGCCTGGTCGCCTAAAGGACTTCTGCGAAAAGAACGGGATCCGCCTTGAGGATCGCCTTCATCTGGTCACCGACGCCGGAAAGTTGGTGCCTGGGTTCGACGACCTGAACGCTGCGGGTGGCCTGGAGATCTTCATCCACAACCCGATGGCTTGGCGGCTCAACGACCGCGAAGTTGAGGAGCGGAACGACGACGCCGTGGTTTTCCAAGCCACGTTCCGGGAAGGGGCAACCGATACCAGAGTCCTCTTCGCATCCGACGTGGACGACATCTCGCTCGGCCACATCGTCCAGACTTCGAAGGCGCACGGCAATCAGGATCGGCTGCGCTGGCACGTGTTCAAGATCCCTCATCACTGCAGCTACAAGTCGCTGAATTGGGCCGACAAAGGCGTCGATAAGACCGTGCCGACCGAAGACGTTCGCTGGCTCTGCGAGGAAGGCGCCGAGCCCCGTGGTATCATGATTTCCACCAGCGAGATCATTCCCGGCAAGGGGACGCCACGCGATAAGGACGTGCAGCCCCCGCATCGGCAGGCCGCCGCGTACTATCAGGATGTCGTGAACGCGATCGACGGGCAGTTCGAGGTCACCATGGAGAACTCCCCGCTGCGTAATCCGAAGCCTAGCCAGGTCAGCATCACCACCGCCGGTGCCGCCTTCGTTGCGATGGCCTCCATCCCCGGCGACTATGCCGCGGCCAGGACGATGCGAGCTGGCTGATGCCGTTGCGCCCGCTTTCGGAGCAGTTCGGCGAGACCGTCGAGTGGGAAGCTTTGCAAAACGCGAAGTCCCACTCGGTCGCTCGCTTGATCTGCGATTTTGGGACGCAAGGATACCGCTTCGTCGAGGCCCGGCGTTCCGGGTCCGGCGGCGAGACTATCATCGTCAATGTGCACGTGAACCGGCCGCAGCTTTACGTGCATCCGCTAAAGGCCGTCGAGCTCCTGGCTCTTCACTTCCCTGTAGACGACCGTCAGCCCACGATTCTCGCTCTTCGGGACGATTTTCCCGACGTCCCGCACACAAATCCCGGACACAGGGACGATCCTCGTAGCCTCTGCATCGACGACCGACCCTGGACTGAAGCCAAGCTAAACTGGACCCCCTCAGACTTCCTGGTTCGGATCCACACCTGGCTCGGCAAGACGGCACGTGGCGAGCTTCATGGTGACGTACGCGCGCCCGAGCCGCTTTTCGTCGCCCCCGGTCCCGTGGTCATCGTCGACCGTGTCCTTGTGGACGAGGCCGGTAAGGGGCCCATTGAGTTGGCGGTTCACCGCGCGGATGCAGAGGTCAACAGGGAAATCCTGATCGCGACTTTGCCATCTACGCCCCTTCCGTTTCCGCGACTGGGCATCGCCCTCATCACGGTAGTCACTGAACGGCGGGAGATGGGGGCTTTGCGCTTTCCGCCACGCACTTTCGGTGAACTGGCGGACGAGCTCAGTGGTGTCGACTTGCGGTCGGCGATCCGAGCTAGAATCCTCGAATGGACGAGCCAGGCCTGGGAGAAAGGAGCGCAGCCACAGCGGGACCCCGAGCGATTGGGATGGCGGCTAGGGGTGCTCGTGGCGTTTCCCGTGGCAACCGAGAGCGGCAAAGAGGTCGGCATTCTCGATCTGAAGTGCTTCTTGAGCCTCGAAACCGTGGCCCAAATCGGCGTGAAAATGGGATGCCTAGATGAAGCCAACGGACTTCACGCCCGGTCCTTGACCGCACGCGATGGCGCTGCCGCCGACGCAGTCGAGCTAGTTTGCGGCGAGGTTCACTTCGGCCACGACAGAAAACTCGCATCGCAGATTTCGGGAGCCGAAGGTGTGGATCTGCGACGCGCCGTGCTCGTTGGCGCGGGCACGGTCGGCTCCCACGTGGCAGCAAACCTCGCGAGGGAGGGCCGCTACACCTGGGACGTGATCGATGGCGATTATCTTCTTCCCCACAATGTCCCTCGCCATGTGCTGCCTCGAGCCGAGGTGGGGCGCTCTAAGGCGGCGGCTCTCGCCCGCTTCATCGACGGGATGAACAGATATCCGGAGCAGTCCGGCCATCTAACTGCGGATGTCCTCTCCAACGACCCATCGACGGAGGCCGCAGTCAAATCGAAGTTGGAGACGGCGGACTTCATCATGGACGCCTCTGCCTCCATCGCCGTATCCCGTCGGCTGGCCGCATGGCCGGACACCAAGACCCGGCGCCTGAGCTTCTTCTTCAATTCCGACGGCACCGACGCAGTGCTGCTCGTCGAGCCGAACGACCGCTCAATCTCTCTGCGCGAATTGGAGGCGCAACACTACGCCATGGTCGTTCAAGTCCCAGCTCTGCGGGGACATCTTCACACTTCCGAGGCAACCATCGCCTACTCGGGCGCCTGCAGGCAGGCGACCAATCGTATGCCCGAAACTCGAGCCGCACTGCTTTCGGCTCTGATCTCCGGGGCCATCCCGGGTGCGTTGTCCACCGAACAGGGCTCGATATCGATCTGGCGCACGAAGGATGGCGCAGTGGAACGCGTCGTCGCCCCCGCTGGAAACTGGCAGCGTCTCGCGATTGACGATTGGTCTATCGTTCTCTCCGACGACGTTGCTAAGGCAATCGGACGATTCCGAGAGCAGCACCTGCCAGCAGAAATGGGCGGCGTCCTCCTCGGCGCTTTGGACATGGAAGCGCATTGCATCCACGTCAGCGTCGCACTCGAACCTCCTTCCGACAGCAAGGGCAGCGAGAGCGCGTTCGAACGAGGCGTGTCAGGACTTCGCTCGCGGATTGCCGCGATCACCGAGCAGACGGGCGGACAACTAGCCCGTCTTATTCGCGAGAGGGCGCCTGAGAGGCTGGCGAGCGTGGTGTAAAGCGCTGATGCGGCGTAGGATTCGGTTGTGAAGCCAACCCCATCACCTCAACCGCGAACGCCACGCCCGCCATGACCGATGATACGATTTCAGACCACTATCGAGAAGCAAGAATTCAACACAAATAAAACCTCTGCCTCGCGCTCGATCTCTTCATGCTTGATAGTCTCGTTTCGGAGGCTGATCACCTACCGCGTCTAATAGGCCGCTCGCGCCGGTTTCTTTGGACGCGGCACGACCGCGACTCCACGTTTCGGCACAGAAATGATCGGGAGTCACTCAATCTTTCTTCAACTTAACCCGTCTTATTCGTAAGAGTGCGCCTGAGGGGTAAAGCGCTGATGCGGCGTAGGATTCGGTTGCGAAGCCAACCCCATCACCTCCAACCGCGAACGCCACGCCCGCCATGACCGACGATACGATTCCGCCCTTCTCGTTTCCAGCCGTTCACGCCAAGAAAGTCACAGCTGCCTTCGATGGTGGGCGCCTAACCTCGAACGGGGGCGTGATGCTTCTGGCGATGGCCGAGCGGCGTCTCGGTTTGGCCGACAATTTGGCCCGGGTGTTCCCGGATCGGCGCGATCCGACGCGGGTCGTGCACAGCCTGGTCGATATGTTCCGCGCGCGCATGTTCGCGATCTGCTGCGGCTACGAGGACGCCGACGACCTCGATCATCTGCGGTCCGATCCGGCATTCAAGCTGGCCTGCGGTCGCCTACCGGACACGGGCCGGGATTTGTGTTCCCAGCCGACGCTGTCGCGGCTGGAGAATGCTCCGCGCCTGCGCGACGTGATCCGACTGACCTACATTTTGGTCGACGCATGGATGGATAGCTACCCCCACGAGCCGGCATCCGTCACGCTCGACATCGATGATACCTGCGACGTCGTCCACGGCCATCAGCAGCTCTCGCTGTTCAACGCTCATTATGATGAACGCTGCTTTCTGCCGATCCACGTCTACGACACGGAGAAGAGCCGGCCCGTGGCCGTCGTGCTGCGGCCCGGCAAGACGCCGGGCGGCGTCGAGGTGCGTGCCCATCTGCGCCGCCTGGTACGGCATATCCGCACGCGATGGCACAACACGCAAATTACGTTCCGTGGCGACGGGCACTATGCCCGGCCGGAGGCCATGGCGTGGTGCGAGACCAACGGCATCGACTACATCTTGGGTCTGTCCGGCACCAAGCCTCTCGCCAGAAAAGTCGACGAGGTCGCCGACGACATCCGCACCCGACGCGCCATCGAGAACCTGCCGGTTCTGCGTGGCTATACCGAGACCCGCCACAAGGCAAAGTCCTGGGATCGCGAACGGCGCACCGTCGCCCGTATTGAGGCGACGATGCTCGGCCTCGACATCCGTTTCGTCGTCACCAGCCTCGATGTCGGCTCGGCCGAGTGGATCTACGACAGCCTGTATTGCGCGCGCGGCCAAGCCGAGAATCTGATCAAGCTGCATAAGACACAGCTCGCCTCCGATCGCACCAGCTGCCGTTCGGCGCTCGCCAACCAGGTCCGTCTCGTGCTCCATACGGCCGCTTATTGGCTGATGCTGACCGTGCGCGACGCCATTCCCAAAGCCCGGGAATTGGCCACTGCCGAGTTCGCGACGCTGCGTCTTCGTCTCTTGAAACTCGCTGCCCGTGTGGTCGAGACCACGAGCCGCATTCGCCTTGCGTTCGCCGCGGCATGTCCCGAAGCCGACCTGATCCGCTGCTTGCCCGGCGCGCTGCTGCCGCTCAGTCCTTGACCGGCGGGGCGTCCGCCCCCCGTTCGCCCAACCTATCCCTCAAGCGCGTTGCAAAGTACGGGTCGTCAGGCGGTGAAAAGCCGAAGGCAATCCTGTGCGCCTCGTCAGAGCAGATGTGCGGCCACATCAATCGGACTAGAAAAAGCACTCTCACGAATAGGACGGGCTAGTACCCGGAATCAGAGCTGAGTGATACGGCGGCCTTTGAAACGGCGTTGACGGACCTTTTTCTTGGTCCAGACGAAGGGCTCGGCTCTGTCGTTGGGGTTCCCTCGCCCTCCGCGCCCTTTAGCGCCAGGGTCAGTGGGGCTTCCGCGAGTGAACCAGGCCGCGCACTGGGAAGCGATCCAATGATCAGATCGCTCATCGACTTCTTTGAGACGACCAAGGACAAGTAGAACGAGCACAATCTCTCGGTGCCCGCCATGCCTGTCACATTGCAGCCGATATCCAGCCGCTGTTTGCCAACGCGGACATCGATCACATGTCTTTTTTCGTCATTTGCGAGCTTCTCGATACCGCTGCCGGGTTTCCGCATTGCCCCGCGAAAGCGGACGTCGCCGGTGCAGCCTAGTCCGTAATTTATCCCGAGATTGGCGCCAACAACCAAAAGCGCTGCTCTTGTGTTCGGAATTGATTTACAAACTGAGGTCAATGGGGAGAACGTTGCGTTGGTTCTGACCTTGCCCCTCGGGCTTGATCCAGTTTGAAGTTCGTTCTGGCCCACCACAAGGACCAGAGCATGAAGCGCAGCCGCTTTTCGGAAGAGCAGATCATCGGGATTTTGAAGGAGCATGAGGCCGGCGTGTCGGTCGCCGATCTGTGCCGCAAGCATGGCGTCAGCGACGCCAGCATCTACAAATGGAAGGCCAAGTTCGGTGGCATCAAGACAGGTCACTCGGAAGAAGGTGCGCCGTATTTCGATCCGCATCGGCGGCGAGGGCGAGGCCGACGCCGAGGGGACCTATTATTTCGATTACTTCGCACTCATCCAATCATTCGCCGACGCCCTCGGGAAGTGGCTCGCGTCTTACAACGACGAACGAGAAAAATTTGCTGCCTTCGTGGAGCGCTACGACGAAACCATTTCAGATAGTCGGCTGCTTTGGCGGCCGAAACCGTCCAACGCCGAGTAGACAGCGTGAACTTTTTAGGATGGATCGACCATGACGCGGAACAGGAAGACGCTAGCCATCTCGTCCAGTGCTTGCTCTTCACGTTTCGGATGTTAGTTGTGCCGCCGTCCGGTTCCATCCGCAGCAGTTCCTTGAAGTCGACCGCTTTGCCCTTGGCCTGCAGCTTTTCGGCTCGTTTTTTGGTGGCGTCCATCAACGCCTTCGATGACGATGGCATGCCCCACCGCGCCATGGCGAGCTCGCGGCCCCCGGGTCCGTTGCGAACGATCGGTGCCTTGTAGTCGGGAAAAACCCCAGGCATCGGCGCCGGATTACCAACGTATCGGTTCACGGCTCGAAACAGCGCGCTAATGGCGGCTTGGTTGGTCGTGATCGAGTAGAGATTGCATATCGGTCAGGCTTCGGTCCGAGGGTGGCGCGGCTGCCACGCCAATTGTAGCAAAGTCGCCGAAGGACGCCGGCCGGCCTTGGCGCATTTGCGGCAGCGCAGCCGGCTGGAAAGATCGTGCACGAAGGTGGTCGGCGGATGCTTCATCGCCGCGAGGCCGACGTCACTCGACGTCTTGCAGCGCGCGCACTGGATTTCCAGCCAGGGGAAGCCGCCATTCACCGCTTGGTCGATCGTCGGGGACGGATCAATCGGCTCTCCGTCTGAATGCGGCAACCGCCCGCTCCGTGACTGCAGCGCCGGGGATCACGTCGGCAACGAGGAAGCCTGGTTTGGGGGCCATCTTTCTGCCGGCGAACAATCGGAACCATGTAGGACGGACCGCACAAGTCCCAGTTGAAGGTGCCGAATTTCGGCAAGCGATCGCCGTCACCGCGAATTTCGATCTTGTCATAGCTGGCAAGGCCGAGCCGCCTTGCCCAATCCCGAGAGCTAGGAGCAGCATCTTCTCGACAAGCATGCGGGCTCTGAGACGAGCGAAATTGGGATTGCCCAGATATCCATCAGCGCGAAGCGCGACGACGGGGCCGACGCCTTGCATGTCGATACGCTCCAGGAGATGAGCTGCCTCAAGGCGTTGCAGAACTGTCTCGCTCAATATTTGACCCTTTTGGCGGATTGGTGACCCTTCTGGACCAAGATCGGCGCGGGCCCGGCAACAGGACGACAAGGGCTTCAACGTCCAGTTGAGCTGCCTGCCATTGAACGGCCGCCTCGTGGTTCGCGAACCCAAGGCCGACGCGGAGGCGGGACAATGAGCCCTGCCGCCACGCGGCACTACGTCGTCGGCTTCAAAAGCTGGATGACATACGAAACCCTCGTGCTCGCCCGCAGCGAGCACGAGGCCATCGCCACGGGCAACGCCATCTACGGCCTCGCCGGCCTCGACAATTTTTCGTTCAGCGATTGCGGCGAAAGACTGGCTCGCCTAGGTTCATGAGCCGGAGGCGCATTCATGAACGTCGTCCTCAAGCCGGGTACGCGTTGACGATAGATCTCCGACATATTCATCCGAAGTCGATGGCAGCAGCGCGACGCCTGCCGCATTCAGGCGGTTGCCTCAGCTTCCGGCAGCAGGAGCCAAGCTCAAGATCTTAGCGATTGCTCAGAAAACCGCCTCTGTGCAAGACAATGGGTCCCTGTACGCGCAATAAGAGGAAACCGCGCTGTGACAGTCTCTCTTGACGGCGAAATTCGAGACGGACGGCATTACATGCAGGTCCGCGTCTATTTCGAGGATACCGATTCCGGCCAGATTGTTTATCACGCGAATTTTTTGCGTTTCATGGAACGTGGCAGAACGAATTACTTGCGCCTGCTCGGAACCAATCAGCAAGCGCTGCTCGAGGAAACGCGGAACGATGCGCCGGGCTTCGCCTTCGTTGTCCGTTCGATGACAATCGATTTTCTAAAACCGGCAGTCTTGGATGACCTGCTTGACATTGTCACGGTCCCGCAAGAGGTGAGAGGCGCGTCGATTGCCTTGCTGCAGGAGTGCAGGCGCGGGGGTGATCTCTTGGTCTCGGCGCGTGTACGGGTCGCGTTTATCTCAGGCGGAAAAGCGCAGCGCATCCCAAAGGGTCTGAGGCTTGCTATGGAAGAGCACAGATAAATCTGCCTTTCGTTCACGCTTTAACGCTCCAGCGACCCAATGAAATTAATGCGTTCGCCTTCTGTTGCGATATCGTCAAGTCAGAGTTCTCCGGCATCGTCTATCACGCCAATTATCTGCGCTTCATGGAACGGGGGCGGACCAATCATCTGCGGCTGATGGGCGCCGAGCAGCAGGCGCTGTTCGAGCAGCCCGCGACGGAGGACTCCGGCTTCGCCTTCGTGGTGCGCTCGATGCACCTGGATTTCCTCAAGCCCGCGCGGATGGACGACGTGCTCGACGTCGTGACCTGGCCGATCGCGGTGAAAGGCGCCTCCATCATGCTCGCACAGGAGGTCCGGCGCGGCGAGGACGTGCTGGTCAAGGCCGAAGTGCGCGTCGCCTTCATCAGCGGCGGCCGTGCCCAGCCGATCCCGAAGTCGATCCGCACGCTGATGAAGGCTGATCTGATTTCGTGATCGCCCGATTGGTGATGGCCACTCGACTCCGCCGGCTGCGGCGATAGATTTGCGGCCCCGACCAACCGATGAGGCCACCATGTCGCGTCCACCGCTTCCCCCCTTTACCCGCGAGACCGCTGCGCAAAAGGCCCGCATGGCCGAGGACGCCTGGAATTCGCGCGATCCGGTACGTGTCTCGCTCGCCTATACCGAGGACAGCCGCTGGCGTAACCGCTCCGAGGTGTTCCAGGGCCGCGAGGCCATCGTCGCCTTCCTCACCCGCAAATGGGAGAAGGAGCACGACTACCGCCTGATCAAGGACCTCTGGGCCTTCGACGGCAACCGCATCGCGGTGCGCTTCCAGTACGAATGGCACGACGCGAGCGGCCAGTGGTATCGCTCCTACGGCAACGAGCAATGGGAGTTCGACGAGCACGGCCTGATGAAGCGGCGCGAGGCGTCGATCAACGACATCATGATTGCAGAGAAGGACCGCCGGTTTCATTGGCCCGCGCCGGGGCCGCGGCCGGCGGATGTGGCGGGGTTGGGGACGGATCCGTTCTGAGCCGCGCAAGCAACTCTCAATCCTCATGGTGAGGAGCCGCGAAGCGGCGTCTCGAACCAGGCAGGCCCTGCTGCTGCATCCGGGCCTTCATCCTTCGAGACGCGCGCGAGCGCGCTCCTCAGGATGTGGGGAGAGATTTGCGCGCCAGAAACCGCGTAATCGCCCCACCGAGCTTCGCGTTGTCCAGCGGCTGCGCCAGCGACGCGCGCGCCGTGGCGACGACGTCATCCGGCGCCTTGCCGTCGCGCAGCTCGCAGCACACTTGCGCGAACTCCACGTCGAACTCCGGATGCGGCTGCACGGTCAGCGTCGCGCCGTTGGCGTAGAGCAGGCCGGCATGCGGGGTGAACTCGGACGAGAGGATCGTCAGCGCGTCGGCCGGCGGCTCGATCACCTGGTCCTGATGTGAGGCGGCGATCGCGACCGCTTCGCCTTCGACGACGCCGTTCTCGGGCAGCACCTGATAGACGTGCCGGCCGATGCCCCAGCCTTTCTCCGACTTGCGCACGGTGCCGCCCAGGGCCTGCGCGATCAGCTGATGGCCGAAGCACACGCCGACCATCGGCGTCTTGTTGGCGTAAGCCGTACGCACGAAATCTTCCAGCGACGCGATCCAGTCGAGCCCGTCATAGACGCCGGCGGCCGCGCCGGTGATCAGCACGGCTTCGAGCTTGCCTGGATCGGGAAGTGCATCGCCATTCGGGATGCTGATCACGTCGACCGTGGCCGTCGGATCCTCGGCGCGGACCATGCGCTCGAACATGTCGGGAAACGAGCCGTGCTGCTCGCGATATTCTTGCGGGACCTGCCCGGTCTCGATGATGGTGATGCGTGCCATGTGCCCCCAAGGTCAAAAGGACAAGGTCAAAGGTTGCGATGCTCAGTCGCTTTCTGCCCCATGTTGCTGGTGTGGCGCTGGGCCCTCCAGCAGCGCGCTCTGCTTCCGCACCTCGCTCAGAAAGGCCTTGGCGAGGCGTGACAGCGGCTCGGCTTCCGACCAGAGCATGTAGGCGACCGCATGGGTCGTCGGCGTGAACGGCCGGACGACGAGGCCATTGCCGCCGTTCTGCCGCGGCGAGAACGGATCGACCACCGCGGCACCGACGCCGGCGGCCGCGAGCACGCAGGCGGTGTTGCAGTAGCGCACCTCGACGGTCGGCCGGAATGGCGCGCCGGCCCGCGCAAAACTGTCGCGCACGGCCTCGCCGAGGCGTGTGCCGCGCTCGAGCCCGATGAAGGGCAGGCCGGACAGATCCGCGGCCGAGATCACGGGCCGGTCGGCAACGGATGCCGCGGCGGCAGCACGCAGACCATCTCGCCGGTGTGCACCACCTCGTGTGCGATGCCGGGATGATGCGTCAGCCCGAGCGCGAAGCCGAGCTCGGCGACACGGCTGAGCACGCCCTCGATGATGCCCTCGTAGCGCCGCACGTCGAAGAAGACGCGCGTCTCCGGGCGGCGGCGCAGGAAGCCCGACAGCGCGGACGGGATGATGCTGTAGGCAAGCGGCGGCGTCGCCACGATCGCAAGATGTCCGGACCGGTTCTCGCGCAGATCGCGCACGCGGTTCTCGAGTTTTGCGTGCAGCGCGAAGATCGCCTCGCTCTCCTTGTAGAGCGCCATCGCCTCGGCGGTCGGAAACAGCCGGTTGTTGACGCGCTCGAACAGCGCGAAACCCGCCTGCGCCTCCATGGTCTTCAGCGCGTTGCTGACCGCGGGCTGCGACAGTGCCAGCTCATCCGCCGCCGCCACCGTGGTGCGGTGGCGGATGACGGCACGCAGGATCTCGAGCTGACGCAGGTTCATATCACTGCCGATTATACTCAGGGCCAAAACATCATAGCAGAACGAATTGATTTTGCAGCCCCGCTTCCGCGTAATGGCGGCGGATTTGCACGTCGCATCAAGGGGTTCATTCGCCCATTGAGGCGGCACTGCGCACAGATTGGAGGCAATCTTGGTTCGTGTCCTTCGCGCCGCCGCCGCCCAGATGGGCCCGACGCAGAAAGCAGACTCGCGTGAGCATACGCTCTCGCGCATGCTCGCGCTGCTGGAGGAGGCCGCCGGCCGCGGCGCCAGCCTCGTGGTGTTTCCAGAGCTTGCCTTCACCACGTTCTTTCCGCGCTGGCTGCTGGAGGGCGAGGCGCTCGACCAATATTTCGAGCGCGGCATGCCCAACCCGGCGGTGGCCAAGCTGTTCGACCGCGCACGTGCGCTCCGTGTCGGTTTTTATGTCGGCTATGCCGAGCTGACGCCGGACGGCCGCCGCTACAATTGCGCCATCCTGGTCGATCGTGACGGCGAGATTCTCGGCCGCTATCGCAAGGTGCATCTGCCGGGCTCGGTCGAGCCGCGGCCGGGTGCGCGCTACCAGCAGCTGGAGAAGCGCTATTTCGAATATGGCGATCTCGGTTTTCCCGCCTTCCGGGCCGGTTCGGCCTGGGCCCACGCCATCATGGGCATGATGATCTGCAACGATCGCCGCTGGCCGGAATCCTGGCGCGTGCTCGGCCTGCAGGGCGTCGAGCTCGTCTGCATCGGCTACAATTCCGCTGCCTACGATCCGAATGGCGGCGCCACCGAAGACGGTGCCTTGCGCACCTTCCATTCGACGCTGGTGACGCAGGCCAATGCCTACATGAACGCGACCTGGGCGATCTCGGTGGCGAAGGCGGGCGAGGAGGACGGCTCCGGGCTGATCGGCGGCTCCTGCATCGTCGATCCCAATGGTCGCATCGTCGCGCAGGCCCAGACGCTGGCGGACGAGGTGATCGTCGCCGACATCGATCTCGATCTCTGCCGCCAGGGCAAGGACAAGATGTTCAACTTCGCCGCCCACCGGCGTCCCGAGCAATACAGGGTGATCACCGAACGCGCCGGCGTCATCGAGCCGGCTGTTCTTGACGCGGATTGATCTCAAACGGCCGGTCGCGGCGTTGGCAAAGGAGCTGACATGACACGCCTCTCGCATTTTCTCAGCCTAGCAGCCTTGGCTGCCGTGACGTCGGCGCAGGCGGCCGAGCTTCCGGCGGAGATCAAGCAGGCGGGCGCGTTGAAGCTCACGGTCAACTCCACCTACGCGCCGATGGAATATCGCGACCCAGCGACCAACGAGCTGGTCGGGCTCGACATCGATCTTGCGAACGAGCTGGCCAAGCGGCTCGGCGGCCTCAAGATCGTTTGGAGCGAGACGCCGTTCGCCGAGTTGATCCCCTCGCTCCAGACCAAGCGCGCCGATTTCATCATCTCCGGCATCTCGGACCGCGCCTCGCGGCGCGAGACCGCCGATTTCGTCGATTACCTCCAGACCGGCCCGCAGTTCTTCGTGATGGCGGAGAGCGAGGCGAAGGCGGCGACCGATCTCTGCGGCAAGAAGGTCGGCACCACCCGCAGCACCAGCTTCCCGGTCGAGATCGAGAAGTGGAGCAAGCAGAACTGCGAGGCGGCCGGCAAGCCGGCGATCCAGTACGTGCCGGGCGAGAACTCGATCGACGTCCGCAACCAGCTCAAGCAGGGCCGCATCGACGCCGCCGTGCAGGGCAGCGAGACGCTGCCTTACGCGCAGACGCAGGAGCCCGGCAAATACCGCGTTGTCGGTGAGGCCTTCGCCAAGGGCTACCAGGGTATCATGTTCCGCAAGGACGATGCGGCCCTGCGCGAGGTGGTGACCGAGAAGCTTACGGCGATGATCGCTGACGGCGCCTACAAGGCGGTTCTCGACAAATGGGGCCTTGGCGCCAATGCGGTCGCCCAGCCCATGCTGAACGCGGCGCCGCAATGAAGCCGGCGCCGGCACTCGCGGAGGGTTTCCCTGATTTGTCGGGGATGCGGATCGCGCGCGAGCCGCACTGGTTCCGCTGGCTCAGCGCGGCCCTGATCGTCCTCGTGCTGGCGGCGATCGTGCGCGCGTTTGCGAACGGTCAGATCGAATGGTCCTATGTCAGCCGCTTCCTGACCGTGAAGGTTATCCTCGAAGGCATCGTCAACACCATGGTGATGGCGGTGCTGGCGATGATGCTCGGCATCTTTCTCGGCATCGTCGTGGCGATCATGCGGCTGTCGCCCAACCCGGTGCTGAAGACGGTGGCCGCCGGCTACACCTGGCTGTTTCGCGGCACGCCGCTGATCCTGCAACTGCTGCTCTGGTTCAACCTCGCACTGGTGTTTCCGACCATCGGCATCCCGGGCCTGTGGAGCGCGCGCGCCGTCGACGTCATGACACCGTTCCTCGCCGCGCTGCTCGGGCTCGGCATCAACCAGGGCGCCTACACCTCCGAAGTGATGCGCGCCGGCATGCTGTCGGTCGACATCGGGCAATATGAGGCAGCGCAGGCGATCGGCATGGGGCGGCTGCGTGCGCTGCGCCGGATCGTCCTGCCGCAGGCGATGCGCGTGGTGATCCCGCCGCTCGGCAACGAGTTCATCGGCATGGTGAAGGCGACCTCGCTCGCGAGCGTCATCCAGTATCCGGAGCTGCTGCATAACGCCGAGAACATCTACTACGCGAATTCCCGCGTCATCGAGCTCTTGATCGTCGCCGGGCTCTGGTACCTGCTCGTGGTCTCGATCCTGACCCCGCTTCAGATGCTGCTCGAACGCCGTTTTGCACGCGGCAGCGGCTGGCGCGATGACAAAACCCCTCGTCGCGATCCGCTCCGTCAGCAAGAACTTTGGAGAGTTCCAGGCTCTCAGAAACGTCTCGCTCGACGTCTGGCCCGGCGAGGTGATGTGCTTGATCGGCGCCTCAGGCTCGGGCAAGACCACGCTGCTCCGCTGCATCAACCAGCTGGCCGCGATCGATGCCGGCGGCATCTGGCTCGACGGCGAGCTTTTGGGTGTGCGCGAGCAGGGCGGGCGGCTCCATCGGCTGACCGAGCGGGAGATCGGGCGGCAGCGGCTGAAGACCGGCATGGTGTTCCAGCGCTTCAACCTGTTTCCGCACAAGACCGCGCTGGAGAATATCACCGAGGGCCCGACCCAGGTGCAGGGGCGTAAAGCCGACGAAGTGCGCACTGAGGCGCTCGAACTGCTCCGTCGCGTCGGGCTGGCGGCCAAGGCGGACTCGTATCCCGCGCAGCTCTCCGGCGGCCAGCAGCAGCGCGTCGCGATTGCGCGCGCCCTCGCCATGAAGCCGATGCTGATGTTGTTCGACGAGCCGACCAGCGCGCTCGATCCCGAGCTCGTCGGCGAGGTGCTCGCGGTCATGAAGGAACTGGCGAAGAGCGGCATGACCATGATGGTGGTGACGCACGAGCTCGGCTTCGCGCGCGAGGTCGCCGACCGCGTCGTCTATATGGACCAGGGCGCGATCGTCGAGCAGGGTCGCGCCTCGGACGTTCTGGGTACGCCGCGCGAGGAGCGCACCAAGGCATTTCTTTCGGCAGTGATTTGATATTGGGGGTGTGGTGATGAAGAGGCTTTTGGCTACGGCGGCGTTCTTGGGCGCTATGACTGTTTCGGCGTTGGCGATCGAGCTGCCGCCTGACATCGCAAAGCGCGGCAGCCTCAAGGTGGCGCTGGTGCCGAACTATCCGCCGATGGAATTCCGCGATCCCGCCACCAGCGCGCTCACGGGCTTCGACATCGATCTCGGCGAGGCGCTCGGGCGCAAGCTTGGTGTGAAGATCGAATGGACCGAGACCAGCTTTGCCGAATTCATGCCGTCGATTTCGACGGGGCGGGTGGATGCCATCCTGTCCGGTTTCACCGACTATGCGAGCCGGCACGAGATCGCGTCCTTCGTCGATTATTTGCGCAGCGGCCCAAAATTCTTCGTGCAGCAGTCCCGCGCGTCCGAGTTCAAGGACATGGCTGCGCTCTGCGGCAAGAAGGTCGGCGCCAGCCGCCGGACCATGTTTCCCGCAGAGATCGACAAGTGGAGCCAGAAGAACTGCGGCAGCAATCCCGTCCTGTTCGTCGGCACCGACGGCTCGGCCGATGCACGCACGCAGCTCAGGCAGGGCCGTATCGATGCCGCCGTGCAGGGCAACGAGACGCTGCCCTATCTGATGGACCTCGAGCCGGGCACCTATGCGCCGGTCGGTGATCCCTTCGCGACGCAGTTCACGGGCATCGCGCTGCCGGTCAAGGAAAAGGCACTTCAGCAGGCCATTCTCGAGGCCGTCGATGCGCTGATCGCCGACGGCACCTATCGTACGCTGCTGGCGAAGTGGAAATTGAGCGACAACGCAATACAGAAGGCGACCATCAATGCTGGACAGTAAGGCACTCAAGAGCATCCCGCTCGTTCCGGCCAACACCGCGGATCCCGCACCGGACTATCCCTGGCCGAAGCCACACAAGTCGGCGATGTTCCTGTCGTTCGACGTGGACGCGGAGAGCGCCTGGACCAGCAAGGACGCGGTGCATGCGCAGCGGCTCATCACCATGAGCTATGGCGGCTATGAGGCGCGCGTCGGCACGCCGAAGCTGCTGGAGCTGCTGGACCAGCTCGATCTCAAGGCGACGTTCTTCGTCACGGGCTGGTCGGTCGATGCGCATCCCGCGATGGCCGAATCGATTCTGAAGGCAGGCCACGAGATCGGCCATCACGGCTATCATCATCTGTTGCCCGATCCCGGCGATCCCTGGATCGAGGAGGAGCTGGAGCGTGGCTTCGAGGCGCTGAAGCGCCGGCTTGGCGTCAGGCCGACCGGCTATCGCGCGCCTTACGGCGAGTTCACCGAGGAGCTGCGAGTTGCGCTGGTGCGGCACGGCATCGTCTACACGTCATCGTTCCGTGACGACGTCAGGCCCTATCGCCATCGTCTCGCCGACGGCAAGCCCGGCACGATCGAGCTGCCGGTGACCGCGAGCTATGACGACTGGATGCACGGCCTGTCCGCGCGCTTCAGCCCGCGCCATATCTTCCCCAAGGAGCACGTGCTCTCGCTCTGGAAGGACGAGCTGGACGAGGTGCGCGACTGGGGCGCGATGGTGACGACGGTGCTGCATCCGCAATGCAGCGGCCGTCCGATGCGACTGCGCCTGCTGCGCGAGTTCCTGACCTACGCAAAGTCCTGCCCCGACGTCTGGATCACCACCGGCGAGAAGATCGCGGAAAACTTCCTGCGCCACGAAGCCGGCAACCGCTGAGCAGTAGCATGACCCGCCGCCGTATCCTCGTCATCAACCCCAACTCCTCGGCATCGGTGACGGCGGCGATCGACGACGCGGTCGCGCCGCTGCGGATCGTTGGCGGGCCTGACATCGAGGTGGTCGGCCTTGCCGAGGGCCCGCCCGGCATCAGCTCGCAGCGCGATGCCGACAGCGTGGTCATGCCGCTGGTCAATCGCGTCACGCGCGACGATGCGGATGCCTTCGTGCTCGCCTGCTTCAGCGATCCCGGCCTGCATGCGGTGCGTGAGGCGGCCGGTGGCCGCCCGGTGCTGGGTATCGCCGAATGCGGCATCTTTCGCGCGCTGATGCTGGGCGAACGTTTTGGCATCATCGCGCTGTCGCCGTCGAGCATCCGCCGCCAGCAGCGCATGGCGCGCGTGATGGGCGTCGACAGCCGCTATGCCGGAAGCTGGTCGGTCGGCGCGAGCGCGGCGGAGACGGCAGGCGCGGACATCCGCGGCCGCTTGATCGAGGCCGGGCGCGCGCTGGTTACGCAGTGCCGCGCCGATGTCGTGGTGATGGGCTGCGCCGGCATGGCCTCCCACCGCGCGGCAATCGCGGATGCGATCGGCGTGCCCGTGGTCGAGCCGGCGCAGCAGGCGGTGGCCGCTGCGATCGGCGCGGTTTTGTTGAACACGTAATACGAATGATGAAGTTCGATCTCTTGAGGAGCCTCCCGTAATGCCCATCTCTCGCCGCTCGCTCCTCAAGGCCGCCGCTGCAATGCCGGCGCTCTCGCTGCCGGGCATCGTCCGCGCCGAATCCCAGTCCACGCTGCGCTTCATCCCGGTTATCGATCTCGCCTTCGTCGATCCCATCTATTCGACCGCGCAGGTGTCGCGAAACCATGGCTTCATGGTCTACGACACGCTCTATGGCATGAGCTCCTCGCTCCAGGTCTCGCCGCAGATGCTGTCTGGTCACACGATTTCAGGTGACGGGCTGCAATGGGATCTCACCTTGCGTGACGGCCTGTTCTGGCACGACGGCGAGCGTGTGCTCGCCCGCGACTGCGTCGCCAGCATCCGCCGCTGGGCGGCGCGCGACGGCTTTGGCGGCGAGCTGATGGAGGCGACCGCCGAGCTCTCGGCCACTGATGACCGCACCATCCGCTTCCGCCTCAAGCGTCCGTTCCCGCTGCTGCCGCAGGCGCTCGGCAAGGCCGCGATCAACGCCTGCTTCATGATGCCGGAGCGGCTGGCGAGCCAGGACCCGTTCAAGCCGCTCACCGAGGTCATCGGCAGTGGCCCGTTCCGCTACCTCGCCGACGAGCGCGTGCAGGGCGCCCGCAATGCGTATGCCAAGTTCGAGCGCTACCAACCGCGCACCGACGGCAAGCCGGATTGGACGGCCGGCCCGAAGATCGTGCATTACGACCGCGTGGTCTGGACCACGACGCCCGATGCCGGCACCGGCGTCGCCGCGCTCCAGACCGGCGAGCAGGACTGGCAGGAGACCACGCCGCACGACCTGTTGCCGATCATCAAGGCCGCCGGCGATATCGACACGCGCATCCTCGATCCCCGCGGCTATGCCTGCATGCTGCGCCTCAATCATCTCCAGCCGCCGTTCGACAATCCCGCCGTCCGCCGCGCGCTGCTGGGCGCGATCGACCAGTCTGCCTTCATGACGGCGGTCGCCGGCACCGATCCGGCCTTCCAGGTGTCGCCCATCGGCTATTTCGCTCCGGGCACGCCGATGGCGAGCGAGGTCGGTCTCGACGTCTTCCGCGGCCCGCGCGACTACGCCAAGGTGAAGGCGGATCTGAAGGCCGCCGGCTACAATGGCGAGAAGATCGTCCTGCTCGTCCCCACCAACTCGCTGGCGCAGAAGCCGCTCGGCGAGATCGCCGTGGACTCCTTGCGCAAGGCCGGCATGAACGTCGAATATGCCGGGCTTGATTTCGCCGTCGTGTTGCAGCGCCAGCTCAAGAAGGACCCGCTTCCGCAGGGTGGCTGGAGCGCGGCGGTCGGCAACTGGCAGGGCATCGACTGGCTCAATCCGGCCGGCAACACCAACATCCGCGGCGAAGGCAAAGTCGCCGGCTGGTACGCGAGCGAGAAGATGGGGGCCTTGCGCAGCCAGTGGCTGGCGGCCTCCGAGCTCGCCGAGCAGCAGCGCATCTGCCGCGAGATCCAGGCGGTGGCGTTCGAGGAAATCCCCTATATTCCGATCGGCCTGTACAAGCAGCCGACCGCCTATCGCAAGGCCATCACCGGCATTCTCGACGGCACCGCCGTGTTCTGGAACGTACGCCCCGCATGAGCACGATCGCAATCTTCGGCAGCTATGTGCTGTCACGGAAAGACGGCGCGCAGGATGTGCTGCGCGACCATTGGGTCCTGGTCGAAGGCAAGAAGATCGCCGCGGTCACGCGCGACAAGCCGAGCGCGGACGAGGTCTACGACAGGCCCGGCCGCTTCGTGCTGCCGGGCCTGTTGAACCTGCACAATCACTGCTTCTCTGAAGCCGTGGCGCGCAGCCACAGCGAGGACGGCAACGGTCGCAAGAACAATCAAAGCATCGTCTACACGGTGCTGCTGCCGCTCACCAAGCGCGGTGCGGATATCCTGTCGGCGGAAGAGCGCATGGCGGTCGCACGGCTCGGCATCCTCCAGCTCCTCAAGGGCGGCGCCACCACGGTGATGGAGCCGTTCCGCAATTCGATCCCCGAGATGTTCGACGCGGCGGAAGAGATGGGCATCCGCTTCTACGGCGCGCCCTACCTGTTCTCCACCTCCGACGCCAAGGCGGGTTCGGATGGTGTGGTTCAGTACTCCGGCGATGACGGTGCCGCCGACATGGCGACGTGGGATGCGCTTTATCAGCGCTGGAACAATCGCGGCGACGGCCGCATCAGCCTCGCGATGAGCCCGCACGCCACCGACACCTGCGGCCCCGATCTGCTCAAGGCCTGCGCGGCGCGGGCGCGCGAGCTCGGCGTGCCGATCACGACCCACATGGCGCAGAGCCGCGGCGAGGTCGAGACCATCGGCAAGCGCTATGGCGGCCGCACGCCGGCGGAGTATCTGGACTGGCTCGGCCTGCTCGCGCCCGACCTGATGGCGGAGCATTGCATGTTCAGCACCGACGACGATCTCAAGCTGATGGCCGCGCGCGGCATGACCGTGCTGAATTGCCCGCGCGTGTTCGCGCGTGCCGGCGTCACCGCCGCATTCAGCCGCTTCGCCGAGCACGGCGTGCGCACCGTGGTCGGCACCGACGGCTACAACATGGATCTGCTCGGCGAACTCAATGCGGCCTCGCTGATCTCCAAGATCACGTCCAAGCGCGCCGATGTCGCCAATTCACCGGAGTTGATCGAAGCGAACACGGCGGTCGCCGCCGACGTCGTCAAGCGGCCGGACCTCGGCCGGATCGAGCCGGGCGCGACCGCCGACCTCACGGTGGTCGATCTCACCCATCCGCATCTCCAGCCGCTGTTCGATCCGCGTCGCGCGCTGATCGCGCTCGCCAACCGCGCCAATATCGATCAGGTCATAGTCGACGGCCGCGTGCTGGTTGAAGGCGGCCGCTATCTCGGCGCCGACGAAGCGGCGATCACCGCCGCCGGCAGCGCTGCGATCGGCAAGATCTGGGACCTGCCGGAGGCGCAGGCGGCGTTCAACGGCTGAGAGGCTGCCGGTGCTACGAAGACGGTGCGCTCCCTCTCCCGCTTGCGGGAGAGGGCAGGGGAGAGGGTTGTCTCCACACAGGGACACTCCCCGTGTGGAGAGAGCCCCCACCCGGCGCTTCGCGCCGACCTCCCCCGCAAGCGGGAGAGGTTGCAGCGAGCCTGTGGCCAAATCGTTTCAATCCCCAAATCGTTTCAATCCAAAGGTATTCTAATCCTCAAACTCCGCGAGCGCCTTGCGCATGGTCTCGACCAGATCCAGCGCCACCGGCGAGGGGCTGCGCTGCGCCGGAAAGACAGCGGAGAATTCGAAGTCGATGCGTGGCAGGAAGCGGCGCACCACGACGCCGCGGGTGGAGAATTCCTGCGCGGTGAAGGGATCGCAGATTGCGACGCCAAGTCCTGACGACACCATGCCGCACATGATCTCCGACAGCGTGGTCTCGACCCTGAGCACGCGGCGGACATCATGGCGATGGAAGACCTGGTCGACGAGGTGCCGGCTCGACGATCCCGCCGACAGTGAGATGAACGTCTCGCCCTGGAAATCGCGCGGCTCCAAGACTTCCTTCTCCGCGAGGCGATGACCGGTCGGCAGCACCGCGACGCGCGCCAGCGCCGGCAGCCGCAGACTCGGCAGGCCGGAATGGGCGATCGGCACCTCGGCAAAGCCGATGTCGCACTGATTGTTCAGCACCCAGTCGACTACGATCGGCGAGATCACACCGAAGAAGGCGAGGTTGAGGTTGGGGCGCTCCTTCAGGAAATGCCCGGCGAGCCGCGGCAGATAGCCGTTGGAGAGCGCCGGCAGCGCGGCGATCCGCAACGACCCGGTGCGGCGGCCGCGGATTTCCTCGGCCGCGGCAGTGATGCGTTCGAGTCCGACGAAGGAGCGCTCCACCTCGGTGTAAAGCGCCATCGCCGCGGCAGTCGGTACGAGGCCGGTACCGCGCCGCTCGAACAGCTCCATTTTCAACAGCGCCTGGAGGTCGCAGCAACCGGCTGACCGCCGGCTGCGTCACGGTCATCAGCGCCGCCGCCTCGGTCACGCTGCCGGTCAGCATCGTCGCGCGGAAGGCCTCCACCTGCCGCGAATTGATCCGCGCCATACCAAATTCCATTCATAACATTTAGGCATGCAGAGGGTGCCATTATTCATTGGACGATGGAAGTATAGGTTTGCGATCTTTTTCATCAGGACTGGAGACAGCCCGCTTTTTCGGCAGATTGGAGGGGTTTGGACCTCCAGATCGCGCCAAAACCCGCCGAACGGTGGCCGGAGCCCTGATCGGGGAGGAATTTGCGCGGAAGGAGATGCGGAAGGCGCTTCAGTCAGCGAGACACGTCGGCGCGTCACCTCATTCCGGTATTGGAGATCGG
The DNA here is from genome assembly GCF_044570075.1 of Bradyrhizobium sp. YCK136. Lineage (NCBI taxonomy): Bacteria > Pseudomonadati > Pseudomonadota > Alphaproteobacteria > Hyphomicrobiales > Nitrobacteraceae > Bradyrhizobium > Bradyrhizobium sp. YCK136. The sequence continues at coordinate 8,577,638 of NZ_CP172424.1, read as the reverse complement.
TCCACATGAAGACTTTTCGCCTTCTGACAGCGGTCAGCATCGCGGCTCTCGTTGCCGCCTCTTCGGCCGCCTCGGCCCAGCAGAAAACGCTCTATGTCGCCGGCTATGGCGGCTCGTTCGAGAAGACCATTCGCGACGAGGTGATCCCGGCCTTCGAGAAGGAGAACGGCGTCAAGGTCGAATACGTCGCCGGCAACTCCACCGACACGCTGGCCAAGCTTCAGGCGCAGAAGGGCAACCAGCAGATCGACGTCGCCATCGTCGATGACGGCCCGATGTACCAGGCGATCCAGCTCGGCTTCTGCGGCAAGCTCGAGGGCCTGCCCACCGATCTCTACGACACCGCCCGCTTCAAGGACGATCGCGCTGTAGCGATCGGCATCGTCGCGACCGGGCTGATGTACAACACCAAGGTGTTTGCCGAGAAAGGCTGGGCGCCGCCGACCTCGTGGAACGACCTGAAGGGCACGAAATACGCCAAGCAGCTCGTCATCCCGCCGATCAACAACACCTACGGTCTCGAAGCGCTGGTGATGCTGTCGAAGATGAACGGCGGCGGCGAGTCCAACGTCGATTCCGGCTTCAAGATCTTCAAGGAGCAGATCAACCCGAACGTGCTCGCCTATGAGCCGTCGCCGGGCAAGATGACCGAGCTGTTCCAGTCCGGCCAGGCCGTGATCGCGGTGTGGGGCACCGGCCGTGTGCAGAGCTTCGCCAACACCGGCTTCCCCGTCGACTTCGTCTACCCGAAGGAGGGCGCGGCGACGCTGCTGACGACGGCATGTCCGATCACCAAACCGAACGCTTCGCCGCTCGCGTCCAGCTTCGTCAAGATGCTGCTCGATCCAAAAATCCAGCTCGTGATGCTCAAGGACTACGGCTATGGCCCGGTGCTGAAATCGCTGGTGATCCCGCCGGAGCTCGGCAAGATGGCGCCGATCGGCGAGCGCGCGGCAAAGCTCTATAATCCGGACTGGACGGTCATCAACGAGAAGCGCGAGGAGTGGACCAAGCGCTGGAATCGCGAAGTCGAACGCTAATCGTTCGCGGCGGAGACAGCGTCATGGCCTATCTCGAGCTCGATCGGGTCGCCAAGCAGTTCGGAGCACAGACTGTGGTCGATGACTTCAGTCTGTCCGTGGGGAAGGGGGAGTTCATCTCCTTCCTCGGCCCGTCCGGCTGCGGCAAGACCACGACCTTGCAGATGATCGCGGGCTTCCTCGATCCCACGCGCGGCGCGATTCGCCTCGAGGGCAAGGACCTGACCGCGATCCATCCGGCCAGGCGTGGCCTCGGCATCGTGTTCCAGAGCTACGCGCTGTTTCCGCACATGACCGCGGCGGAGAACGTCGCCTTCGGCCTCGAGATGCGCAAGGTGCCGCGCGCCGAAAGGGCCGAGCGCGTTCGCGCTGCGCTCGCGATGGTCGGCCTCGCCGGCTACGAGGATCGCCATCCGCGCCGCATGTCCGGCGGCCAGCAACAGCGCGTGGCGCTGGCGCGTGCGCTGGTGATCAAGCCGAGCGTGCTGCTGCTCGACGAGCCGCTGTCGAACCTCGACGCCAAGCTGCGCGAGGAGATGCAGATCGAGCTGCGCCAGATCCAGCGCACCATCGGCACCACCACGATCCTGGTCACGCACGACCAGAACGAGGCGATGTCGCTGTCCGACCGCATCGTGGTGATGAGCCAGGGTAAGATCGAGCAGATCGGCACGCCGCAGGAGACCTATGAGAAGCCGGCCTCGGCCTTCGTCTCGCAGTTTCTCGGCAAGACCAACGACTTTGCCGCGACGATCGATCGGGCCACGGCGCCCGCGAAGCTGGTGGCGGGCTCCTGGAGCGCGCCGGCACCAGTTGGCCTCAGCGGTCCCGTCACCGTCAGCATTCGCCCTGAAAGAATTGGTTTTGGCGATGCGGGCCTCAGCGCAAAGATCGTCACGCGCATTTTCCAGGGCAATCACTGGCTGTTCCAGTGCGACAGCGAATGCGGTCCTGCGATCGTGATCCGCCAGAATGACGGCCAGTCACAGCCGGCCGAAGGCGAGACCGTTCGTCTTGCCTGGCGACCTGAGGACATGAGCGTGCGCGGAGCTGCCGCATGAGTGCGGTCGCAGACACGGCTCCGCCGGGGGCCGCCGATGCGCGCATCGCACGCGCGCCATGGGTACTCTCCGCGCCCGCCTTGATGCTGTTCGTCGGCGTGCTACTGATTCCGCTCGCGATGACCGTGATGTTGTCGTTCCACGATTGGGGCCAGTACAAGGGCATCGAGCCGGTCTTCATCCTGAAGAACTGGCACGAGATCGCGACCGATCCCTACTACGCCGAAATGTTCTGGCGGACGTTTCGCATCGCGATCCTGACGACTCTCCTCACGGCCCTGCTAGGTGCGCCCGAAGCCTATATCCTCAACCGCATGAGCGGACGCTGGAAGAGCTTCTTCCTGCTCGTGATCCTCGGACCGCTGCTGATCTCGGTGGTGGCGAGGACGCTCGGCTGGGCGCTGCTGTTCGGCGGCAACAACGGGCTCGTCAACAAGCTCCTGATGTCGGCCGGGCTGATCCGTGCACCGATTCCCTTCATGTTCACCGAGACCGGCATGGTGATCGCGCTGGCGCATGTGATGATGCCGTTCATGGTGCTGTCGGTGTGGGCCGCGCTTCAGCGGCTCGATCCGCAGATCGAGAACGCCGCGATGTCGCTTGGCGCAGGTCCGATCACCACTATTCGCCGCATCATCATGCCGCAGATCATGCCGGGCGTGCTGTCGGGCGCGATCATCGTGTTCTCGCTCTCGGCCAGCGCCTTTGCGACGCCCGCGATCATCGGCGGCCGTCGGCTCAAGGTTGCGGCGACGCTGGCCTATGACGAGTTCCTGAACACGCTGAACTGGCCGCTCGGTGCGGCTGTCGCGACGCTGCTGCTGGTTGCGCTGGTCTTGATCGTCATCGGAAGCAACGCCCTGATCGAGCGGCGTTACGCGGAGGTGTTCCGATGAGACGGAACGGCCCGCTGGCGCTGATCTTTCATGCCATCTTCGTCATCGTCATGGTGGCGCCGATCCTGGTGGTCTGCCTCGTCGCCTTCACACCCGAAGGCTTCTTGTCGCTGCCGACCAACGGCTTTTCGCTGCGCTGGTTCAGGACCATCGCGAACTATCCTGAATTCATCCACGCCTTCTGGGTCAGCCTCGGGCTCGGCGCGCTGTCGTCCCTCGTGGCGCTGTTGTTCGCGGTGCCCGCGGCGCTCGCGATCGCGCGCTATCGCTTCCGCGGCCGTGATGCGCTGGCGGCGCTGTTCCTGTCGCCGCTGATGATCCCGCATGTCGTGCTCGGCATCGCTTTCCTGCGCTTCTTCACCTCCGCCGGCCTCGGCGGCAGCTTCGCGGCGCTGATCATCGCGCATGTCATCATCGTGTTTCCGTTCGCGCTGCGGCTGACGCTTGCGGCCGCGACCGGCATGGATCTTTCGGTCGAGATGGCGGCGGTCTCGCTCGGCGCCGGCGGCTGGACGCTGTTCCGCCGCGTGACCTTGCCGCTGATCCTGCCCGGCGTCATCAGCGGCTGGGCGCTGGCCTTCATCCAGTCCTTTGACGATCTCACCATGACCGTCTTCCTCGCGGCGCCCGGCACCGAGACGTTGCCGGTGCGCATGTTCCTTTATATCCAGGACAACATCGATCCGCTGGTGACGTCGGTCTCGGCCTGCGTGATCGCGATCACCATGACCGCCCTCATTCTGCTCGACCGCTTCTACGGGCTCGACCGTGTGCTCGCCGGCAAGGGCGATACGGGACGATAGGAGAACTCATGTCAGGAGAATACGACGTCGCCGTCGTCGGCGGCGGATTGCTCGGCTCCGCCATTGCCTGGGGCCTCGGCCGCCTCGGCAAGAAGGTCGCCGTGCTCGACGAAGGCGACATCACCAAGCGCGCCTCGCGCGCCAATTTTGCGCTGGTCTGGGTGCAGAGCAAGGGCCTGGGCATGCCGGCCTATACGGTGTGGACCGTGCAGGCGTCGCAGGCATGGGGCAGGCTTGCCTCCGAGCTGCAGCAGCAGACCGGCCTCGATGTCTCGCTTCAACAAAATGGCGGCTTCCATCTCACCCTCGGCGAGGACGAATTCGGCCAGCGCACCGAGCTCGTCAAGCGCATGCACAACCAGGTCGGCGCCGCCGACTACAAGATGGAGATGCTGCCGGCGTCCGAGGTGAAGAAGGCGCTGCCGCTGATCGGGCCGGAAGTTTCCGGTGGCAGCTATTGTCCGCTCGACGGCCACGTCAATTCGCTGCGCACGTTCCGCGCCTTCCACTCCGGCTTTATGGCGTTCGGCATCGATTATCTTCCGGAGCGGCCGGTTTCGGCGATCAGCAAGAGCGGCGGCGAATTCCGCCTGACCACGCCGAAGGGCGAGCTTCGTGCCGCCAAGGTCGTGCTTGCCGCGGGCAATGCCAACCAGACGCTCGCGCCGATGGTCGGCCTCTACGCGCCGATGGGCCCGACCCGCGGCCAGATCGTGGTGACCGAACGCACCATGCCGTTCCTGCCGCATCCGCTGACCACGATCCGCCAGACCGACGAGGGCACGGTGATGATCGGCGACAGCAAGGAGGACGAGCTGGACGATCGCATGCTGAAGCATTCGATCAGCGCGGTGATGACCGATCGCGCGCAGCGCATGTTCCCGCATCTGTCGCGGCTCAACGTTATCAGAAGCTGGGCCGGCATCCGCGTCATGCCGCAGGACGGCTTTCCGATCTACGACCAGTCGGAAACGCATCCCGGCGCCTTCGTCGCCTGCTGCCATTCCGGCGTGACACTCGCCTCCAACCACGCCTTCGAGATCGCGCGCATGGTGGCGCAGGGCGCGCTCGAGCCGGAGCTGGTCGGCGCGTTCTCCGCGAGCCGTTTTGGCGGCGATGGCGCTGCGAACAACAGCGGCTACTAGAGATATCAAGGAGCCAAGAGGCATCCCATGTTTAGACGATCCGAACAGGACAAACGCCCGCAAGTGCAGATCTTCGTCGATGGCGTTGCCGTCGCGGCGCGCCAGGGCGACACCGTCTCCGCCGCGCTATTGGCCTCCGGCCAGGATGCACGGCGTTCCACCGCGGTGAGCGGCGCGCCGCGTCTGCCTTACTGCATGATGGGCGTGTGCTTCGACTGCCTCGTCACCATCGACGGGGTCGGCAACCGGCAGGGCTGCATCGTGGCCGTTGCCGAGGGCATGCAGATCGAGATCCAGAAGGGCAAGCGGGAGATCGGAAGATGACTGTGGCTCCCAAGCGCGAAGATTACGACGTCGTGGTGATTGGCGCCGGGCCCGCCGGCCTCGCCGCTGCCGCGACATCGGCCGAGGCCGGCCTGTCGACGCTGCTGCTCGACGAGAATATCGGCCCCGGCGGTCAGGTATTTCGTGCGATCTCCTCGACACCCGTGACCGACCGCAACCAGCTCGGCGCCGATTATTGGGTCGGAGCCGATCTCGTGCAGTCACTGCGCGCGAGCAATGCGGAAGTGATTCAGCGTGCGATGGTCTGGAGCCTCGATCGCAATCTCGACATCGCCGTCTCCGTCGGTGGTGCTTCGGCCTTCGTCAAGGCAAAGCGCGTGATCCTGGCGACCGGCGCGCTGGAGCGTCCGTTCCCGATTCCCGGCTGGACGTTGCCGGGCGTGATGACCGCGGGTGCCGCGCAGACCATGCTGAAGTCATCGGCGCTGGTGCCCGATGGCCGCACCGTGATCGCGGGGCAGGGGCCGCTGCTCTGGCGGCTCGCCGCGCAGATCTTGCGGCTTGGCGGCCGCATCGACCGCATCCTCGACACCACCGAGCGCGGCAATTATTTCGCGGCGCTGCCGCACGCCTTCGCCTTCCTGACCTCGCCCTATTTCGCCAAGGGCCTGTCGATGATGCGCGAGGTGAAGGCGAAGGTGCAGGTCGTCACAGGCGTCACGGAGCTCACCGCGTCGGGTGACGGCCAGCTTGCCAATGTGAGCTATGTCGCCGGCGGCAAGCGCGAGACGCTTCCCGTCGATCTTCTGCTGCTGCATCAGGGCGTCGTGCCCAACGTCAATCTGGCGATGGCGGCCGGTGTCGAGCATCGCTGGGACGAGCTGCAATTGTGCTGGTCGCCGGTGCTCGACGCGAACGGCTCATCGTCGGTCGCCGGCATCGCGATCGCCGGCGACGGCGCCGGCATCGGCGGTGCCAATGCCGCCGTGGTCCGCGGCCGCATTGCGGCGCGCGCGGCGGTGGAAGCGTTGGCGCCCGCGGCTGCCGCGAAGCTCGCATCGATGGCGACGCTCCGCGCCGATCTCGCCAAGGCCGAGCGCGGCCGCGCTTTCCTCGACACGTTGTTCCGCCCGGCGCCGCAGTTCCGCATTCCCTCGGGCGATACCATCGTCTGCCGCTGCGAGGAGGTCACTGCAAAGGACGTTCTCGATTCCGTCGCGATCGGCGCGACCGGGCCGAACCAGCTCAAGGCCTACCGCCGCACCGGCATGGGCCCGTGCCAGGGCCGGCTCTGCGGCCTCACCGTCACCGAGCTGATGGCGCAGGCGCGGGGTAAAAGCCCGCAGGAGATCGGCTATTACCGGCTGCGCGCGCCGGTGAAGCCGATCACGCTCGCCGAGCTTGCCGCCGTTCCCAAGACCGAGGACGACGTCAAGGCCGTGGTGCGCGGATGACTGGAAACGTGGATGCGATCGTCATTGGCGGCGGCATCCACGGATGCTCGACCACGCTGCATCTGTGCCTCGCCGGCCTGAAGCCGGTGCTGATCGAGAAGGATTATGCGGGCCGGCATGCTTCCGGCGTCAATGCCGGCGGCGTGCGCCAGCTTGCGCGGCACGTCCCGGAGATCCCGCTCTCGATCCGCTCGATGGGGATCTGGGAGAGGATCACCGACCTCCTCGACGACGATTGCAGCTTCGAGAGCCACGGCCAGGTGCTGGTCGCCGAGAACGAGGACGAGCTCGCGGTCTGCCGCGCGCGCGTCGCCGAGCTGAACGCGCTCGGCTTCACCCATGAAGAGCTGATCGACGCCACCGAACTTCGCCGCCTCGTGCCTGCGGTGGCCGAGACCTGCCCCGGCGGCGTGGTCTCGCGCCGTGACGGCGCGGCCAATCCTGCGCAAACGACGACCGCGTTCCGCCGCAAGGCCGAACAGCTCGGCGCGACCGTGCGCGAGGGCGTGGCGGCCAGCAACATCCGCTACAGCGACGGCCTCTGGTATGTCGATGTCGGCTCCGACACCTATGCCGCGCCGGTGCTGGTCAACGCAGCCGGCGCCTGGGCTGGAAAGATCGCCGCCGCGCTCGGCGAGCCGGTGCCGGTCGAGACCGTGGCCCCGATGCTGATGATCACCTCGCGCGTGCCGCACTTCATCGATCCCGTCGTGATCCTGCGTGGCCGCAAGCTGTCCTTCAAGCAGTTCTCGAACGGCACCGTGCTGATCGGCGGCGGGCATCTCGCGACGCCCTATCAGGACCGCAATGAGACGGTGCTGGACTGGAAGAGCCTCGCGATCAGCGCGCGCACCGTGTTCGAGCTGTTTCCGGTGATGCGCAGCGCGACGATCGTTCGTGCCTGGGCCGGCATCGAGGCCAAGATGAAGGACGACATCCCCGTGTTCGGGCCGAGTTCGCGGCACAAGGGTCTCTATCACCAGTTCGGCTTCTCGCTGCACGGCTTCCAGCTCGGTCCCGGCGCCGGCGCCGTGATGGCGGAGCTGATCGTCAACGGTGGCACCCAGACACGCATCGGTGATCTCGGCATCGACCGTTTCCACCCTTCCACGCTCTAGCAACAAGAGGACATCATGAGCATCACCCGCAGCATCCGCACGCCCATCATGCACCGCGCCGTCGAGGCCAACGGCTTCGTCTTCTTCGGCGGCACCATCGCCGACGACACGTCGGTTTCCATGGGCGATCAGACCCGCAATATTCTCGGCAAGATCGCCGGCTATCTGAAAGACGCCGGCACCGACAAGAGCCGCGTCGTCAGCGCCTCGATTTTCGTCACGGATCTTTCCAAGAAGAAGGAGATGGACGCGGCCTGGACCGAGTTCTTCGGCGACAATCTGCCGACCCGCGCCACCGTCGGCGTCGCCGATCTCGGCGGCAGCGCGTTGATCGAAGTCGTGGTCACCGCCCTCAAGGGTTGACGGCATCCGCCGACGGGGGACGGCAGCGCACGACGCGCTGTCGTCCCCTTGGCTTGATCTTGCTCGCCTTCCGGACTAGTTAGAGGCATCTCGATCAGGAACTTCGCAGCCATGGATTTCACCCCGACCGCAACGCCGATCCGCCTTGCTCACGGGGAATTTCATGCCTGCTTCCATCATCCTGTCGAACCTGTCGCTGTCCACGCCTGACGGCCGTTCTCTTTTTTCCAATATCGATCTGACATTCGCGGCCGAGCGAACCGGTCTCGTCGGCCGCAACGGCGTCGGCAAATCGACGCTGCTGGCGTCGATTTGCCGGGAACATGTTCCCACGTCGGGGCGCATTCTGACCAACGGAACCGTCGGCCTGCTGCGCCAGGACGTTCAACTGCGCGCGGGCGCGACCGTGGCCGATCTGTTCGGCGTGCGGGAAGCGCTGAAGCTGCTGCGCTGTGCGGCGCGGGGCGATGCCTCCGCCGACGACATCGCCGCGATCGACTGGACTCTCGAAGCACGGCTCGCGTCCGCGCTGGCGCGCGTCGGGTTCGATCTTGCCCCCGATACGGAGCTGTCCTGCCTGTCCGGCGGCCAGACGACGCGGGTTCGTCTTGCCGCGCTGGTGTTCGCCGAGCCCGACTTCCTGCTGCTGGATGAGCCCACCAACAACCTCGACCGGGACGGGCGCAAGGCCGTGATCGATCTCCTCGCCGCTTGGCGCGGCGGCGCGATCGTCGTCAGCCACGATCGGGGCCTGCTCGAAACCATGGACGCGATCGTCGAGTTGACGTCGCTCGGAGCAACGCGATACGGCGGCAATTGGAGCAGGTACCGCGAGCAGAAGGCCGTCGAGCTCGCTGCCGTCAGGCACGACCTTGCTTATGCCGAGAAGCGGCTGTCCGAGATCGACGGCAAGGCGCAGGAGGCTGTGGAGAGGAAGGCGCGCAAGGACAGCGGCGGCAGGAAGAAGCGTGCCAAGGGCGACATGCCGCGCATCCTGGCCGGCGCGCGCAAGGATCGCAGCGAGGACGCCGGCGGAAAGACGGCGCAAGTTGCCGAGCGGCGGCGCGCGGAAGCGCTCGATGCCGTCGACACGGCGCGCCGCCGCGTCGAGATTCTCCAGCCGTTGTCCGTGAGATTGCCGTCGACAAACCTGCCGGCGGGGAGGGAGGTGGTTTGGCTCGATCGGGTCAGCGCCGGCTATCATCCGGAGCGCGCGATCCTGCGGGATCTGTCGTTCACGATCGTCGGGCCGCAGCGTGTGGCGGTGGTCGGGCCAAATGGTTCAGGCAAGACGACGCTGCTGAAGCTCATTGCCGGCGAGATGTGCCCCCTTGTGGGCACGGTGAGGGTCAAGCCCGACTTCGCGCTGTTCGACCAGAAGGTCAGCCTGCTCGATCCCGCGATCTCGATCCTGGACAGTTTCAGGCGCCTCAATCCAGAGGCGGGCATGAATGAGTGCCATGCCGCCCTTGCGCGCTTCATGTTTCGCGCCAACGCTGCCTTGCAGATCGCCGGGAGCCTGAGCGGCGGACAGCTGCTTCGTGCCGGTCTTGCTTGCGTGTTCGGCGGGGCGACGCCGCCCTCACTGCTGATCCTGGACGAGCCGACCAACCATCTGGATATCGCGTCCATCGAAGCCGTCGAAGCGGGCTTGCGGGCCTATGATGGCGCGTTGCTCGTCGTCAGTCATGACGAGGCATTCTTGCAGGCGATAAGAATTACGCGGCGGCTCGATTTGGCCGCCGAGGTGCCTGGCGCCGATGGCCGGATCCTCTGATCCCGCCTCGCCGTCCGGATATCGCGGAGATTTTCAAAAGCCCGACGCCCTGCCCCCAGCGCGTCGGGCGGAAAGATTGACTATCAATCGGTAATCGCAACGCCATTGTTGTGACGCGTATCTCACCACTTTTCCACTCCGGGAAACTACCGCGTCGGAACCGGGTTGCTCCTGCCGTCGATCCGTGTCGCTTTACGCGCCGCCGCCCGGTTCCAGCGCCTCGCCGATCTCCAGCGGATGGGCCATGGTCTCGTGCAGCGCGTCGCGGTCGAGCTCGCCCTCGGAGATGCTGATGACGACGCAGGCGACGCCGTTGCCGATCAGATTGGTCAGCGCGCGGCACTCGCTCATGAACTTGTCGATGCCGACCAGGATCGCGATGGACTGGATCGGGATGTCTGGCACGATCGAGAGCGTCGCGGCGAGCGTGATGAAGCCGGCGCCGGTCACGCCCGAGGCGCCCTTCGAGGTGATCATGGCGATGCCGAGGATGCCGAGCTCCTGCCAGATCGTCAGATGCGTGTTGGTCGCCTGCGCCAGAAACAGCGTTGCCAGCGTCATGTAGATGTTGGTGCCGTCGAGGTTGAAGCTGTAGCCGGTCGGGATGACGAGGCCGACCACCGAGCGGGAGGCGCCGAGATGCTCCATCTTCTGGATCATCTGCGGCAGCACGGTCTCCGACGACGACGTGCCGAGCACGATCAGCAGCTCGTCCTTGATGCAGGCGATGAAGCGCAGGATCGAGAAGCCGGCGAGCCGGGCGATTGCGCCCAGCACGATCAGCACGAACAGGATGCTGGTGAGATAGAACGTGCCGATCAGCGCGGCGAGGTTGAGCAGCGAGCCGAGGCCGTAGGCGCCGACGGTGAACGCCATCGCACCGAAGGCGCCAACGGGAGCGACGCGCACGATGATGCGGATGATGCCGAAGAACATCTTCGCGGCCTTGTCGATCGCATCCGCAATGGGCTCGCCGGCCTTGCCGAGGAATGCGATGGCGAAGCCCGATAGGATCGAGATCAGCAGCACCTGGAGTAAATCGCCGCGTGCGATGGCGCCCACATAGCTGTCGGGGATGATCGCCATCAGATGGGCGACGATGCCTTCCTCCTTGGCCTTGGTGACGTAGGTCGCGACCGATTTCGGGTCGATCGTGGCGGGATCGATGTTGAAGCCGTGTCCGGGCTGGAGCACCTCGCCGACCAAAAGGCCGACCGCGAGCGCGACGGTCGAGACCGATTCGAAATAGATCAGCAACTTCAGCCCGACCCGGCCGACACGCTTGAGATCGCCCATCGAGGAGATGCCGTGCACCACGGTGCAGAAGATCACCGGCGCGATCATCATCTTGATCAGCGCGATGAAGCCGTCGCCGAGCGGTTTCAGCTCCTTGCCGAAATCGGGATAGAAATAGCCGATGAGCACTCCGAGCACGATCGCGATCAGCACCTGGATGTAGAGGATCTTGTACCAGGGCTGATGCCGGCGACGGATGGCTGGCTGGATCGCGATCTGTGTCATATGATGAGCCCGGAACGCATTGATTTTGCAAGATTTGAATCTTGCATGACTCGCATCATGTGATGGCCGCCGCAGAAGCGACAATCACATTTTTGTCGGATCGCACGAAGATCAATCGCTGCACCGCAACGGGGGGAGCATGACAACCACGACAGGCTCGGACGAGCAGACGCAGGGCTATTTTCCGCGCTGGAAACTCAAGACCTCGGGCGTGATCATGCCGGAGGAGCGGCTGTCATGGGGCCAGACCATCGTCTCCGGTCTGCAGCATTGCGTGGCGATGTCGGGCTCGACGATCATCGCGCCGCTGCTGATGGGGTTCGATCCCAATGTTGCGGTCCTGTTCTCCGGCGTCGGCACGTTGATCTTCTTCGTCATCGTCGCCGGACGCGTGCCGAGCTATCTCGGATCGAGCTTCGCCTTCATCGCCGTCGTCCTCGCCGCCACGGGCTATGCCGGGCAGGGGCCGAACCCGAACATCTCCGTTGCGCTCGGCGGCATCGTCGGAGCCGGGGTGCTCTACGGCGCGATTGCGCTGATCGTGATGTGGTCGGGCGTCGGCTGGGTCGAGCGCCTGATGCCGCCGGCCGTCACCGGCGCCGTGGTCGCCGCAATCGGTCTCAACCTCGCGCCGGTCGCGGTCAAGGCGGTGAGCGCCAATGCGTTCGACACCTGGATCGGGCTTGCGACCGTTCTCATCATCGGCGTGGTCGCCGTTGCAGCTCCAGGCCTGTGGCGCCGCCTGCCGATCATCCTCGGGGCGATCGGCGGATATCTCTTGTATTTTCTGTTCGCGAACGGCCTCGGCTTCGGCAAGCCGATCGACTTCGCACAGCTCTCGGCCGCGTCGTGGCTCGGCCTGCCGAAATTCACCACTCCGACCTTCCAGGCCGATGCGATCTTCCTGATCGCGCCGGTTGCGGTCATCCTCGTCGCCGAGAACCTCGGGCACATCAAGGCCGTCGGTGCCATGACAGGCCGCAGCCTCGATGCCTATCTCGGCCGCGCCCTGTTCGCCGACAGCCTGGCCACGATCGTCGCAGCCTGCGGCGGAGGCACCGGCGTCACCACCTATGCCGAGAACATCGGCGTCATGGCGGCGACGAAGGTCTATTCGACGCTGCTGTTTGCCTTGGCGGCCACGGTGTCGATCCTGCTCGGCTTCTCGCCGAAATTCGGCGCGCTGATCCTGTCGATCCCGGGTCCCGTCATCGGCGGCCTCTCGATCGTGCTGTTCGGATTGATCGCGGCGATGGCCGGGCGGATCTGGGTCGAGAACAAGGTCGACTTCGCCAATCCCGCGAACCTGATTACCGTCGCCGTGGCGCTGACCGCGGGCGCGGGCGACCTCACGCTCAAATTCGGCGCGTTCACGATCGGCGGGATCGGAACCGCGACCTTCGGCGCCATCATCCTCTATCAGATCCTCACCTCTTCCCTCGCGCAACACGCGGAATGAATCCCAGGGCTGCGCTGGTGTGATGGAACAAAACGTCGTTTCCGTCGATGATTAGGCACTCCGGAGAAAGCTCATGCCACAGACCGACCGCCCGATCCCCTTTCCCTCGCGCCTCGTTGGCCAATACGCGCTGGTGACCGGCGCCTCGCAAGGCATCGGCCGTGCCGTTGCCGTCCGGCTCGCCCAGGAAGGCGCGACCGTCGCCATCAACTATTTCGATCACCCTGGGAAGGCCGAAGAGACGCTCGCGCTCGCGCGGACGGCATCGGGCGACCGTGGCCACGGCAGGCTCGATCATGTCATCGTCCAGGCTGACATCGGCAGCGAGCAGGACATCGCCGCGATGTTCGAGACCATCCTGGCGCGCTGGAAGCGCCTCGACTGTCTCGTCAACAATGCCGGCTTCCAGCGGGAATCGCCGAGCGATGCGCTCGACGTCGAAACCTATCGCCGCATCATCGACGTCAATCTTAACGGTGCCGTGCTCTGCGCGCAGAAGGTGCTGGCGCATTTCGTCGCGCGCGGCGGAGGCGGCAGCATCATCAATTGCTCCAGCGTCCACCAGATCATTCCGAAGCCCGGCTATCTCGCATATTCGATCAGCAAGGGCGGCCTCGCCAACCTCACGCGCACGCTGGCGCTCGAATTCGCGAAGCACGGCATCCGTGTCAATGCGGTAGGTCCGGGCGCGATCGACACGCCGATCAACGCGGCCTGGACGGGCGACCCGGAAAAGCGCGGCGTCGTCACCAGCCATATTCCGCTCGGCCGCGTCGGCACGCCGGAAGAGATCGCCGCCGTGTTCGCCTTCCTCGCTTCAGACGATGCGAGCTACATCACCGGGCAGACGATCTATGCCTGCGGGGGCCTGACCATGTTCCCCGAGTTTCGCGAGAACTGGGCAAGCTAGAAACGTGGGCTCACGGACGAAGCCACGAACTCTTCACCCTCGTGCCGATCGCTTCAGAAATCTCCTGCGAGCAGGTCGTAGGAGCCTCTGCTGCCGCGCACATACTTCCTGGCCGCGGTGGCACATATCAAGTCGCGATTGCAATCGAACGCGTTCAGGAGTCCCGATTCGGTGGCATGGACGCCCGGTTGAATCCGCTGCAACGCGCCTTCATCGATGAAGAACGAGGCCTCGATGGCGCTGTCGTGTCCCCAGAACCGCACGGCACGCCGTGTCTGATCATATGAGCGACTGTGATTTGGGAAATCAATCATGGTTCGGGCCGATCAGGTTGCAGGTGCCGTGCGCCTTCACGCCGTTTGAGCCGGGGGCACGCTGGGTGGCCGACGCTCGGCTTGCGTACGTCAGGTACACGGACGTTTCGTCGAGACCTGACAAGAGCGAACCGGTTGCGCCTCTTTCAAATGATGATTTGGCGACAGCGTTACAACCCGGTTCGATGCCGATCGCGACAAATAGTTCGTCGCAAGCCTCGCTATTCGGCGAAAGGTGACTATATCTCGTTGATCACCGCCCGCCCCTCGGCCGTTATCGGTGACTGAGAGCATTGCGCTCCCGCCGCGACCAAGAGGCGGTCAATATGTCGGTTTCCCCCGGATTCACCCTTCGCGAGTGGCTCGTACCTCCGGTCTTGCTGCCCATCTTCTTCGTGCTGGTGATCGCCGTTTCGATGCTGATTCAATGGTAGTCGGTTTCGGCGCGCCTTCGCCGTCGGATCAGGCAAGCACCTCATCGGATTCAATTCAGCCGTCGGTGGGTTGCGATGGCGATCGACGCCCTCCGTCGAGCTCGCGAGATGCCGTCGGGTGACAAACGTACGGCGGCAATGCGCAGGGCCGCGATTCTCGGAAATGCCGCTGAAATCCTCGCGTATTTCTCGCCAGCGAAGGCACCCAAGCAAGATCACGACGCCGCTGAAATCCCGCCTTCGTGACGGAACGTTCCACTGAAACCAGGTCCGGCAGCAACCCTCGTGACACAGTCGCCAATGCTCGAGATCGATCTCCGCACGGGCCAGCACCTCGGCGGCGGAGAATCGCATGAGGATGCTCTGGCGGCAGAGAATGTCAGCCTGCGGCTTCTCCTTGCCCAGGCCGAGATCAACACGAGGGGCCTGCTTGCCAGGGCGGGCATCGACGCCAGGGAGCGAGAGACGTCCGAGAAGCTGCAAAAGCTGATCCTTGAAGAGCTGCACCACCGCATCAAGAACACGCTCGCGACCGTCTCGGCCATTGTCTCCCAGAGCTTGCGCGGCGAGCAAGGCTTGGCGCACGCACAGCAGGCCATCGCGGGGCGGCTGCTCGCGCTTGGCCGGGCGCACGATCTTCTCGTGCGGGCGAGCTGGTCGAGCGCCGACCTCGGGGCGGTCGTCCGCAGCGCCGTCGAAGCTTTCGACGATCCTGCTGAATCGAAGTTCTCGATTTCGGGGCCCGATCTCCGGATCAATTCGGGTGCCGTGGTCGCGGTCGCGATGACGCTCAATGAGCTTTGCACGAACGCCACGAAGTATGGAGCCTTTTCCGCTCCAAAGGGGTGCGTCGATCTCCACTGGACGATCGATCCGCAGACGCAACGCTTGCGCCTGACCTGGATCGAGAAGAATGGTCCGGTGATCCAGTCACGCGCAAAGCGCAGCTTCGGAACGCGATTGATCGAGACGCTGGGTCGCGAACTCCAGGGCGACGTGCAATTGACCTACGCGGAGAGGGGCTTCGCGTACACGTTCGACGCTCCATTGGCTTCTCTGAGTGTCCCGATGCCGGCCTAGCCGGCAGGCTGAAATACGCCGAGACTTTCAACGAAAGGAGGCGGCATGTTCAAATTTCTACAGTATCGTGCAAGAGCGGCCGCGTATGGCGAACTGGCCAGGAGTTCGCCCGGCAAGGATGATACCCGCAAATTCGAGAAACTGCAGGACAGCCTTGCATCGCGCGCGGACAACGAGCAGGTCCTCGCGGACCAATACGTGGATGCCGTGAACGCCGGGGGGACGGAGCGACTGCGCGGCGCAGCCCTGGCGGCGGAGGAAGAGCGTGTCTTGCGGTGTCTCGGCGCGGCCGTCATCATGCAATGGAATTCCCTGCCGACGACGCTTCAGCGGGAGATCTTCGACACCGCCGGATCGGTCGGAACATTGTTGGACACGGCGGCGCTCCGTGGGCAGATAGCCCGGTTTCTTCACAAGCACAGGCATGACACCGATCCCAGCAAGATCTGACGGGTGATGTGTTCGGGGCAGAACAAACGGGTGCGCGAGCATTCGCCGCCGGCATTTCTCCGGCGCGGATCAAGCCGTCGCCGGCTTCGATCCGCCGGTCCGGGAGTGATCTGGCAAAATGTCGCGGCGCGGACTACATCTGCGCCATGTCAAATGCTCCGCTGGCAAACCAATCGCTCCAGGATTTCGTCGCCCGGCACCAACGTCTGTTCGTGCTGACCGGCGCCGGCTGCAGCACCAATTCGGGCATTCCCGATTATCGCGACAGCCATGGCAACTGGAAGCGGACCCAGCCGGTCAATTTCCAGGCCTTCATGTCGGAGGAGCACACGCGCCGGCGCTATTGGGCACGCAGCCTGATCGGCTGGCGGCGGTTCGGTCAGGCGAGGCCGAACGATGCGCACCATGCGCTGGCCCGGCTCGAGGCGAACGGGCGGTGCGGGATGCTGCTGACCCAGAATGTCGACCGGCTGCATCAATCCGCCGGCCACAGGCAGGTGATCGACCTGCATGGTCGGCTCGATCTGGTCCGCTGCATGGGCTGCGGGGCGAAGACGCCGCGGAGCGAATTCCAGGATACGCTTGGCCGCGCCAACGCAGAATGGCTCGCGCTCGATGCCTCGGATGCGCCTGATGGCGATGCCGATCTGGAGCACGCGGATTTTTCGTCGTTCAAGGTGCCCGCCTGCGAAGCCTGCGGCGGCATCCTCAAGCCCGACGTCGTGTTCTTCGGCGAGAACGTGCCGCGCGACGTCGTCGCCACCGCGCAGGACCATCTGACGCGATGCTGATCGTCGGCTCCTCGCTGATGGTCTATTCCGGTTTCCGCTTCGTGCAGGCTGCCGCGCAGCGGCAGATCCCGATCGCCGCGGTCAATCTCGGGCGCACCCGCGCCGACGATCTCCTGACGCTCAAGGTCGAGGAGCGCTGCGAAGCGGCGCTTGCATTCCTGCTCTGATCGCGTGCGGGGCGAACACGCCTTGCCTATTGCATGGGTGCCAAGCAGAATAGCCGGGCGCGGCGTTGCCGGCATGCCTGATGGCACGGAAATTGCTGCGTTTTTGTCCCCAGTCTTGACGATCAGCCGGAGAATTTGGAATGCTTGAGGGAGCCGAGGTGCGGCTTGCCGTCGATATCGGTGGCACGTTCACCGACATCGTTCTGGACATGGGCGAGGTGCGCAAGACGCGCAAGGTGCTGACGACGCCGCAGCGGCCCGAACAGGCGGTGCTGGACGGGATGCGTCTCATTCTCGCCGATGCGCGCGCCCATATCAGCGACATCGACGTCTTCATTCACGGCACCACGCTCGCGACCAACGCGATCATCGAGCGCCGCGGCGCCAAGACGGCGCTGATCGCGACCGACGGCTTTCGCGACGTGCTCGATATCGGCACCGAGAGCCGCTACGACCAATACGACCTCACCATCGACAAGCCGAGGCCGCTGGCGCCGCGCAGTCTGCGCTTCACCGTGCCCGAGCGCATCGACGCGCACGGCGCCATCCGCCTCCCGCTCGACGAAGCGTCGGTGCGCGCACTCGCGCCCAAATTGCGTGAATTGAAGGTCGAGAGCGTCGCAATCGCCTTCCTGCACTCCTACGCCAATCCCGAGCATGAGCGCCGCGCAGCCGCGATCCTAAGCGAGGAGATGCCCGGCGTTTCCGTGACGGTGTCATCGGCCGTGTGTCCGGAGATCCGCGAATATGAGCGCACGTCCACCGCGGTCGCGAACGCCTATGTGCAACCACTGATCGACGGCTATCTCGCCCGCATGGCCGATGCCCTGCAGGTCGAGCAGTTCCGCGGCGCCATCTATCTCGTCACGTCCGGCGGCGGCGTCACCTCGATCGAGACGGCGCGGCGCTTTCCGGTGCGCCTCGTCGAATCCGGTCCCGCCGGCGGCGCGATCTTCGCGGCGCAGATCGCGGCGCGTCTCGGCGAGAGCAAGGTGCTCTCCTTCGACATGGGCGGCACCACGGCCAAGATCTGCCTGATCGAGAAATACCAGCCCGAGACCTCGCGCGTGTTCGAGGTCGATCGCGCCGCGCGCTTCCTGAAAGGCTCCGGCCTGCCGGTTCGCATCCCCGTGATCGAGATGGTCGAGATCGGCGCCGGTGGCGGTTCGATCGCCCATGTCGACGCGATGAAGCGCGTCACCGTTGGCCCCGAGAGCGCGTCCTCGGAGCCGGGCCCCGCCTGCTACGGCCGCGGCGGCCAGCGCCCGGCCGTAACCGATGCGGACGTCGCTCTTGGCATGATCGATCCCGACGCCTTCGCGGGGGGCACGATCAAGCTCGACCCCGAACTCTCGAAGCAGGCGCTGCTCCGCAGCGTCGGCGAGCCGCTGGGCCTGTCGGCGGAAACCGCGGCCTATGCCGTGCATGAGGTCGTCTGCGAGAACATGGCGAGTGCGGCACGCGTACACGCGGTCGAGCGTGGCGCCGTGGTCGGCCAGCATACGCTGATCGCCTTCGGCGGTGCCGCACCGCTGCATGCGGCGCGTGTCGCCGAGAAGATTGGTGTCTCCCGGGTGATCGTGCCGTCGAATGCCGGCGTCGGCTCCGCGGTCGGGTTTTTGGCGGCGCCCATCGCTTACGAACTGGTGCGCAGCCGTCACGTCCGGCTCGACGATTTCGACACCAAAGCGGTCTCCGACCTCTTGCAGGAGATGGCGACCGAGGCGCGTGCGCTGGTCGAGCCTGGTGCTGCCGGTGCGCCGGTGCGCGAACGCCGCGCGGCCTTCATGCGCTATGTCGGCCAGGGCCACGAGATCAGCGTCGAGCTGCCGAACCGGCCGCTGAATTCAGCCGATCTCGCCGGCCTGCGCCAGAAGTTCGAGGCGGATTATTCCTCCATGTTCGAGCGGTCGATTCCGGGCGTTGCGATCGAGGTCCTGAGCTGGTCGGTGCTCGCGACCACCGATGCGCGCAATCCGTCCGTCGTCGCTTCCGTCGCACGCATGCCTGCGGGCAAGGCGTCCGGCAGCCGGAAATTCTTCGACGGCCGGGCCGGAGAGGTGATCGAGATCCCGCTCTATCGCCGCGAGGACATGGCGCCGGGGGCGACGATTGCCGGCCCCGCGGTGATCGCGGAGGATGAGACCTCGACCTTCGTCTCCAACAGTTTTGACGCCCATATCGACGGTGCCGGCAGCATCGTCATGGAACGGAAGGCAGCTTGATCATGAGCAAGGCAAATGGCGCGAGCCTGATCGACCTTCAGATCATGTGGCACCGGCTGATCGCCGTGGTCGAGGAGCAGGCGCAGGTGCTGCTCCGCACCGCGTTCAGCCCGATCGTGCGCGAATGCGGCGATCTCTCCGCCGGCGTGTTCGACCTCAAGGGGCGGATGTTGGCGCAGGCGGTCACCGGCACGCCCGGTCACGTCAACTCGATGGCGGAATCGGTCAAGCACTTCATCGACCGCTTCCCGATCGAGACGATGAAGGAGGGGGACGCCTACATCACCAACGATCCCTGGATGGGCACCGGCCACCTCAACGACTTCGTCGTTACCACACCGTGCTTCAAGGACGGCCAGCCGGTCGCGCTGTTCTCCTGCACCAGCCATCTCATGGACATCGGCGGCATCGGCTTCGGGCCCGATGCCACCGACGTGTTCATGGAGGGGCTCTACATCCCCATGCTGAAGCTGATCGACCAGGGCGTCGTCAACGAGACGCTGATGGCGATGATCCGCACCAACACGCGGCTGCCGATCGACACCGAGGGCGACACCTATTCGCTCGCGGGCTGCAACGACGTCGGCTGCGAGCGCCTGGTCGAGATGATGACCGAGTTCGGCATCGACACGCTGGACGAGCTCGGCGACTACATCTGCGACCGCTCGCGCGAGGCCGTGCTGGCCGAGATCGCCAAGCTGCCGAAGGGAAGCTGGCGCAACACCATGGTCGTCGACGGCTATGACGCACCGGTCACGCTGGCGGCGACGCTGACGATCTCGGACGCGGGCATTCACGTCGATTTCGACGGCACCTCGGCCGCCTCGAAGTTCGGCATCAATGTGCCTCTGTCCTACACCACGGCCTACACCGTGTTCGGCCTCGGCTGCGTCGTCGCCTCGCAGATCCCGAACAATGCCGGCTCGCTCTCGCCGTTGACGGTGTCGGCTCCCCCTGGCGCGATCCTCAATGCGCCGAAGCCTGCGCCGGTCGCCTCGCGCCACATCATCGGCCAGATGCTGCCCGACGTCGTGTTCGGCTGCCTGCGCCAGATCATTCCCGAGCGCGTACCGGCGGAAGGCACCTCATGCCTGTGGAATCTCAATGTGCGCGGACAGACCCGTTCGGGCGTCGGCGGCAATTACGGGTTCTCGATGGCGGTCACCAGTAATGGCGGCACCGGTGCGCGCTTCGGCAAGGACGGGCTGTCGGCCACCGCCTATCCCAGCGGCGTGCGCGGCACGCCGGTCGAGATCGCGGAAACACAGACGCCGCTGATCTTCTGGCGCAAGGAGCTGCGCCCGGATTCCGGCGGAGCAGGGCGCACCCGCGGCGGCCTCGGCCAGATCATCGAGGTCGGCAGCGGCGTCGACGCGCCGTTCGACATTCTGGCAGCGTTCGATCGTATCGATCATCCGCCGCGCGGCCGCGACGGCGGCCGGAACGGCGAGGCCGGCTATGTTGGCCTGAAATCCGGCAAGAAGCTGCGTGGCAAGGGCTCTCAGCAGGTGCCGCCGGACGATCGGCTGGTGGTGCTGACGCCCGGCGGCGCCGGCATCGGCGATCCGGCTGAGCGGCCGCGCGCGGCCGTCAACGACGACATCGAAAGCGGCCTCGTGTCTGCGGACAACGCGGTTGCGGTTTATGGGTACACGCGGTGACGCGTCAGGCGTCGTGAACGGAGGGGCTCAATGATCACGCGACGGAACTTCACTGCGGGCGCAGCGACGCTGCTCGCCGCCGGCCACATCTCGACCCGCGCGCGGGCCGCGACGACAAGCTGGGACATGTCGACGGTCTGGCCCGACGGCAATTTCCACACCCAGAATGCGATGGCGTTCGCCGAGGAGGTGAAGAAGCAGACCGGCGGCTCGGTCGCGATTACCGTGAAGGCCGGCGGCCAGCTCGGCTTCAAGGGCCCCGAGCACTTGCGCGCCGTGCGCGATGGCCTCGTGCCGCTCGCCGACGTTCTCAACATCCAGCAGGTCGGCGATGAGCCCTTCATGGGCGTGGAGAGCATCCCCTTCCTGTGCAGCTCGATGGACGAGCTCAAGGTGCTGCACAAATATGTGCGGCCCGAATACGAGAAGGTCGCCGCGCGTAATAACCAGAAGATCCTCTACATCGTGCCGTGGCCGACGCAGTACCTGCATCTCAAGGTCAAGGTCGCCGACCTCGAGGGCCTGAAGAACATCAAGATCCGCGTGCCCGACAAGAACGCCGTCGACATGCTGGCGGTGGTCGGCATGGCGCCGGTGATGATCCCCTGGGGCGAGACGATCCCCGCGCTGGCGTCCGGGGCTGTCTCGGGCGTCTCCACCTCGGCGGTGTCGGGCGTCGACGGCAAGTTCTGGGAATTTCTGAAGTACATCTATCCGACCAACCACGTCTGGTCGTCGCAGATGCTGACGGTCAATCTCGACTCGTGGAAGGCGCTCAGCGCGGATCAGCAGAAGCTCGTCGCGGATACCGCCGCGAAGATGGAGCCGGGTTTCTGGGCGAACTCGCTCAAGGCCGACGTCGACAGTCTCAACCGCCTCAAGGAAGGCGGCATGGAGGTGATCCCGGTCTCGGATGCGATGATGACGGACATCCGGGCCAAGACCGCGCCGCAGCTCGACGCCTTCCTCAAGCGTGTGCCGGCGGCCGACAAGCCGGTGCGGGCCTATCTCGCTGAAATGAAGCGCTGAGCCAAGCCATGGTCAGCGTTTCGCCCGCAGCACCGCAAAGTCTCAATGCAGCGGCGCCCGCGCCGCTGCGCATCCTGCTCGACGGCATCGACCGTCTCGGCCGGCTCGACGGCTGGATCGGCGGCGGCTGTCTGCTGACGCTGACGCTGTTGATGCTGTGCGAGGTCGCAACCCGCTTCCTCTCGAACTTCCTGCCGTTCTTCCCGCCGACCATCTCGATCGCGTGGGAATATTCCTCCTACCTGATGGCGGCGTCCTTCACCTTCGGCGCCGCCATGACCCTGCGCGTCGGCGGCCACATCCGCGTGGTGCTGCTGCTGAAGAACGTCCCCGCACCGTTCCAACGTGCGATCGAAATCCTCTCGGCCGCCGCCGGCTTCGCCTTCATGGCGTTCCTGACCTCCGCGATGGCGAAGTTCGCCTACGGCGCCTATGTGCGCGGCCAGGTCTCGACCTCGAGCGACACGCCGCTGTGGTTTCCGGAAGCCGTCGTCACCTTCGGCATGCTGCTGCTTACGCTGCAGTTCCTGGCGCGCGCGATCCAGGCCATCCTCGGCCTGCCGCTCGAGGATCACCGCATGAAGGCCTCGCCCGTCGAATGATCGTTTTGCCCGCACCCGGATTCAAGATCGCATGACCATCGAAGTCGTCGCCCTGTTTGGGATCCTGTTCGCGCTGCTGGCAGGCGGTGTCTGGATCGGTCTCACGCTCGCGCTCACCGCCACGCTGCTGCTGGCGATGTTCCGCTCGATTCCGCTCGACAAGCTGCTGCCGCAATACGCCTGGAACATTCTGACCACGCAGGAGCTGCTGGCGCTGCCGCTGTTCATCCTGATGGGCGAATTGTTGTTCCGCACCCGCCTGTCGCGCTCGCTGTTCCAGGGACTTGCGCCCTGGGCCGGTCTGCTGCCGGGCCGGCTGCTGCATGTGAACGTGATCGGCTGCACCATCTTCGCGGCGATCTCCGGCTCGTCCGCGGCGACCACGCAGGTGATCGGCCGCATGTCGCTCAACGAGCTCTTGCGCCGCGGCTATTCGCGCGACATCGCGATCGGCTCGCTCGCAGGCGCCGGCACGCTCGGCTTCCTGATCCCGCCGTCCAACATCATGATCATCTACGGCGTGCTCGGCGACGTCTCCATTCTCAAGCTCTTTACGGCCGGCGTGCTGCCCGGCCTGCTGCTGGCGGCGACCTTCATGGGCTGGGTGATGCTGCACACGACCCTCAAGCCCTCGATGGTGCCGGAGACGGAAGCAAAACTCTCGCAGGTGCCGTGGGGCGAGCGTTTTGCGGCGCTCAAGGATCTCGCGCCGGCGCTGTTCCTGATCGCCTGCGTGCTCGGCTCGATGTATGGCGGGCTCGCCACGCCCTCGGAGGCCGCCGCCGTCGGGGTGCTCGGGGCGGGGCTGGTGGCCTGGGCGCAAGGCTCGATGTCGCAGCAGGTGATGCGCGACGTGCTGATCGGCTCGGTCGTGACCTGCTCGATGATCGCGCTGATCGTGCTCGGCGCCTCGATCCTCGGCAATGCCGCAGCCTTCCTCGGCATTCCTCAGGCGGTGGCCGCCTTCGTCAAGGGCCTCGGCCTGTCGCCCTTCATGCTGATCGTGGTGCTGATCATCTTCTACCTGATCCTTGGCTGCTTTCTCGATGGCTTCTCGATGATCGTGATGACGCTGCCGATCGTGCTGCCGATCGTGAAGGGCGCAGGTTTCGACGAGATCTGGTTCGGCATCTTCCTGGTGCTCGCCGTTGAGATGGCGCAGATCACCCCGCCGGTCGGCTTCAACCTGTTCGTGATCCAGGGCCTGACCGAAGACGGCCTCGGCTACATCGCGCGCGTCACGATGCCGTATCTCATGATCATGGTCGGCTTCGTGCTGCTGCTGACGCTGTGGCCCGGGATCGTCACGATCCTGCCGCGGGTGCTGTACGGATAGATTTGCGCCGCCCCGGCGACATAGCCGGGACGGCGTCTTGATTCACGAAGCTTACGCCGCCGCCTTCTTCCGCGCCTGTTCGGCCTTGTACAACTCGAACTCCTCCGCGATCGCCTTCGCCACCGACGGCCGCTGGCGCAGGCGTTCGTAATAGGCCTTCACGTTCGGCCATTTGGCGAGCTCGATCGGCGGCGTCGCCATAGTCCAGTTGATGACCGTGACGAGATAGGCGTCGGCCACGCTGAAATGGTCGAGCAGGAAGTCGCGTCCCTCAAGGTAGTTGTCGAGATAATCGAGCCGCGACAGGTTCTTCTCCAGCGCGTAGGCCTTCGTCTCCTGCGGCGCCTTGCGGTCGAGCACGGGAATGAACAGCCCCTTGTGCAGTTCGGTGCCGATGAAGCAGAGCCACTGGTGCAGTCGGGTGCGCTCGATGCCCGCGCTCGCGCCGAGGCCGGATTGCGGGAAGCGGTCCGCGACATATTGCAGGATCGCCGCGTTCTCGGTCAGCACCACGCCCTCGTCGGTGCGCAGCGTCGGCACGAGGCCGATCGGGTTGACGGTGCGGAAATCGGTGCCGTCCTTCAGCACCCTCTTGGTCGGCGGATCGACTTCGAGGTAATTCGCCTCGGCGCCGGCTTCGTACAGCGCGACGCGGGTCGCCATCGAGCAGGCGAGCGGCGAGAAATAGAGATCCATCTGTAGCCTCCTTGGGCAGTTCCTCTTTCGGGTATCGCTCAACCTGGCCAGATTGATTTTTGTACTGTGTTGCATAATATATCGGCGGTCAAGGATTAATTTGCGAAATGGTACAAAAATCGAAGCCGCCAACTGCTGCCAATGAGCCCGAGCGCCGCGGCGAACCTAAGCGCCGCGGCCGTCCGCGGGCCTATGAGCCCGATGTCGCGCTCGGCAAGGCGCTCGACCTATTCCGCAGGCAGGGCTTTGCCGCGACTTCGCTCGACGATCTCAGCGAGGCCACAGGCATGAACCGGCCGAGTCTCTACGGGGCCTTCGGCGACAAGCGCGAGCTCTATATCAAGAGCTACCAGCGCTACCGCGAGGACGCGCGGGCATCCATGGCCGCGATCTTTCGCGAGGAGATGCCGCTGCGCCAGCGGCTGAAGCGCATCTTCGCCTCCGCGCTGAACATCTATCTGTCCGGCGAAACGGGCCCGCGCGGCTGCTTCACGGTGGTGACGGCGGCGTCCGAAGCGGTCGGTGATCCCGACATCCGCGCCATGGTGCTCGACGGTCTCGCCGAGCTCGACAAGGCGTTTGCGAATTGCTTCCGCCGCGCCAAGGAGAAGGGCGAACTGCCGGAGAGCGCCGACCCGGCCGTTCTGGCCCAGCTTGCATCAGCGACGGTACACTCGATCGCCATCCGCTCGCGCGCGCGTGTCTCGCGGAAAGATCTGGAAGCAATCGTGAAGGGCGCGATCGACGTGATGGCGGGAGCTGGCGCGAAGAGCTAGGCCGGGACGACAGTGAGTATGTGGCGCGAGCTATCTCCCCGGTGTCGTCCTGGCGAAAGCCAGGACCAAGCCACCGAATGTCGTTTGGCGAAGATTCGGGGTTAGAACTTCGCGCGGCAACTCGCCCCTGCGGTAATGGGTCCTGGCTTTCGCCAGGACGACCACCTGATCTGTAGTGTGAGCTACGCCGCCCGGATATGCGCCAGGAAACGATCGACCTCGTCGCGCAGCCGTTGCGACTGCTTCGACAGCTCGATCGCGGAGCCCAGCACTTCCTCGGCCGCCGTTCCGGTCGCTGCGATGCCGGCGGTGACGCCGGAGATGTTCTGCGAGACTTCGCCGGTGCGGGCGGCGGCCTGCTGGACGTTCTGTGCGATCTCCTGCGTCGCGGTGCCCTGTTGCCCGACGGCGGCGGCAATCGCGGCCGAGATTTCGTCGACCTGCTGGATCGTCGCACAGATCGACTGGATGCCGTCGACCGCGCCGGTGGTCTCTCCTTGTACCGCGGTGACCTGCGCGCCGATCTCCTCGGTTGCCTTTGCGGTCTGGGTCGCCAGCGCCTTCACTTCGGAGGCGACGACGGCAAAGCCGCGACCGGCTTCGCCCGCGCGCGCCGCCTCGATTGTCGCATTGAGCGCCAGCAGATTGGTCTGGCCCGCAATGCCATTGATGAAGGAGACCACGTCGCCGATTTTCTGCGCGGCATCCGCCAGGCTCTGCACGCGCGCATTCGATTGCCGTCCGTCGCTCGCGGCCTTGCCGACCACCTCGGTCGCATGGGCGAGCCGCCGGCTGATCTCGGTCATCGACGAGGACAATTCTTCCGCGGCAGCCGCGACCGTCTGCACGTTCTCGGAGGCCAGCGCCGAGGCCGACGACACCGTGCGGGTCTGCTCGCGCGACTGCTCGACGATGGCGGACATCGAGCGCGCGGTGTGCTCCATCTCGACCGCGGCCGCGGACACCGTGGTGACGACCTCGCGGATGCTGGCCTCGAAATTGTCGGCGAGCGCGGCGAAGGCGCGCCGCTTCTCCGCCTCGGACTGCGCCTTGGCCTCGAGCTGCTCGGCCTGGAGCTTGTCAAAATTCACCGCATTGTCGCGGAACACCGCGACCGCCTTCACCATCGCGCCCACCTCGTCATTCGCCTTGCTGGTGGGCACGGCGACATCGAGACGTCCGTCCGCGAGCTCGCGCATCACGTTCGTGATCGACAGGATCGGGCGCGAGATGCTGCGGGCGATGAGATAGCCGACGATCGCCGCGAGCACGAGCCCGAGCGCGGCGATCCCGATCGCCAGCAGCCAGGCGCGATCGGCGGAAGCCTCGTAATCGGCATTGTCCATCACGAGCTCGACCGCGCCGAGCGGCTTGCCGGAAAAGTCCCTGATCGGTCCGAGCAGCGCGGCGACCGGCGTGGTGTCGAGCCTGGCTTGTCGCACCGTGAAGCCGCCCTCGGCGGCACGGCCGTAATCGGCCGTATCGAAGAAGCTCTTTCCCTTCAGCGTGCCCCCGAACAGCTTGAAGCCCGAACCGTCGGCGAGATGGAAGGCGATGTCGACATGGCGGTTGGTCTTGAAATCGTCGAGGAACGGCTGGCCGAAGGTCAGGCCGAATTCGACCGTGCCGAGATGCTTAGTCCCTTGCGCGATCGGCACCACGCCGCGGATGCCGAGCCCGGCCACGCCGCCCTCGAGCCCGACCACGACCTTGCGGTCCTGGTTGGCGACGACGACGGTCTTGCGGAAGCCGGAGAGGTCGTCGCCGAACTTGGCCGGCTGGTGCACGCGCAGGTAGGACGTCGCCGGCGGCACGTGGAACTGGAACTGGTCGACGCCGTAGTCGGATTTGATCGCAGTGAACACCGGTCCGAACAGGCGCACCAGCGCCTCGCGGTCCTGCTTCGCCATCGCCTCCTGCGTCGCCGGCATCGCGGCCACCACGGCGCTCATCGCGGCGGCGCGGTGCGATTCCTCGGCGATGCGCGATTGCAGGGCGTCGTAATGGCTGCGCAGTTCGCGCTGGTCGGCGCGGTCGATGATGCCGGCGATGATCCACATCGCGCCCAGCACGGCAAACAGCGCGGTCGCCGCCGCCGTCACCGCCAGCGCAACCGTGATCCGCATCCTGAGGCCGAGGCTCGTCCGCATGTCCGACTCGTTCTTTGAGCGTTGGTTAACAACGCTTATCAACTTCTCGCTAAGAGAGGGTGAACGGAATACCGGCTGAGCGGGGTGGTTGTGGGGGGCGAGTGAAACGGTGGGCGCGTGCCAAAAACTCCGATGTCGTCCTGGCGAAAGCCAGGACCATAACCACCGGACGTAGTTTGGCGAAGATTCGTGGTTGCCACTTCGCACCACGACCGCTCCCTGGGGTATTGGGTTCCTGGCTTTCGCCAGGACGACGCCGAGGGTGGGGCGGCCGCGGGCGGCCCTAATACCCCCGCGTCCGGTCCACCACGTTCTCCAGCGCGCCGCCCGCCTCGAACCGTGCGATCTGCTCGGCGACATAGGCCGAGATCGCTTCTGCGTCGGTGTCCGCGGCGTTGTGCGGGGTCAGCAGCACCTTCGGATGGGTCCAGAAGCGGCTGTCTTTCGGCTGCGGCTCCTGCACGAAGACGTCGAGCGAGGCGGCGCCCAGCGTGCCGTCGTCGAGACAGGCCAGGATGTCGGCTTCGTTCTGCAAGCCGCCGCGGCCGGCATTGATCAGCACGGGGGCGCCGAGCGGGCTCTTGCGGTTGAGCTTTGTGAAGACGTCGCGGTTGAGGATGCCGTGCGTGTCCGGTGTCAGCGGCAACAGCGAGACCAGGATGTCGGTCGCGCGCAGGAACGCATCGATTCCGGCGGTGCCATGGAAGCACTCGACGCCCTCGATGGTGCGCGGGCTGCGGCTCCAGCCGGCGACGCGGAAGCCGAGCCGCCGCAGCACGTCGGCCGCGTCCGCACCCAGCGTGCCCAGTCCCATGACGCCGACCGTGACTGCGCTTGCCGGCCACTGATATTTCGGCTCCCAGCGCTTCTCGCGCTGCGACTGCCGCAAATACAGCTCCTGGCGGTGGTGCATCAGCACGTGAAGCACGACGTATTCGGTCATGCGATTGGTCAGGTCGGGCACGGCGACGCGAACCAGCGGCACGTCGGGCAGGCTCTTGTCCGCCATCAGGGCATCGACGCCGGCGCCGAGATTGAAGATCGCGCGCAGATTGGGGAACGAGCCGAGATCGCCGGGCACCGGCTTCCACACCGCGGCATAATGCACCTCGGCCGGATCGAGCGCCGTATCCGGCAGCAGCACCACGCGGCGGCCGCCGCAGACCGAATCGAACCGGGCCTTCCAGCGCTCCGGCAGCCAGTTCTGCTGCGTGCTGTTGATCAGGACGGCCAGTGTGCCTTTGGTCATTCGAAGTGCCTCGTCGTGTTCCGATTTTGAGGGCTCTCCTTGGCACGATCTGCCGGATTTTTCTTGCAAATTTTTTCCGCAGCCCTGTCGGGGCGGGGCATAGTGGATCGTCTTTACAACAAGAGGTCAGGGAAGGTGCTGCCCATGCTTTATGCGATCCTTTGCTATCATGACGAGGACTTCGTCGGCTCCTGGAGCAAGGACCAGGACGAGGCGGTGATGAAGAAGCTCGCCGTGGTGCAGGAGAAGCTCACGAGCCAAGGCCGGCTCGGTCCGGTGGCGCGGCTGTTGCCGACCACCGCGGCGGCGACGCTGCGTAAAGAGGACCCGCCGCTGGTGCTCGACGGCCCCTATGCCGAGACCAAGGAGCAGTTGCTCGGCTTCTACATCGTCGACTGCAAGAACCTCGACGATGCGCTCGACGTCGCGCGGGACCTCGGCGCCGCCAACCCCGGCGGCGCCTATGAGGTGCGTCCCGTCGGCGTGTTCAGGCCCGGAGGAAATTTGACGTGAGCGAGGCTGATACCGCCTGGATCGAGACCGCGCTGACTTCGGCGCGACCCCAGGCGGTCGGCGCGCTGCTGCGCTATTTCCGCGATCTCGACACCGCCGAGGAGGCTTTCCAGAACGCCTGCCTGCGCGCGCTCAAGACCTGGCCGCAGAACGGCCCGCCGCGCGATCCCGCGGCCTGGCTGATCATGGTCGGCCGCAATGTCGCGATCGACGAGGTGCGGCGCGCCCGCAAGCAGCAGCCGTTGCCCGAGGACGATCAGGCGATCTCCGATCTCGACGATGCCGAGGGCGCGCTCGCCGAGCGGCTCGACGGCTCGCAATATCGCGACGACATTTTGCGGCTGATGTTCATCTGCTGCCATCCGCAATTGCCTGCGACGCAGCAGATCGCGCTCGCCTTGCGCATCGTCTCCGGTCTCACGGTGAAGCAGATCGCGCGCGCTTTCCTGGTCTCGGAAGCGGCGATGGAGCAGCGCATCACGCGCGCCAAGGCGAAGGTCGCGGAGGCCGGGACGCCTTTCGAAACGCCCGGCCCGATTGAACGCTCCGAGCGGCTCGCGGGCGTCGCGGCGATGATCTACCTGATCTTCAACGAGGGTTATTCGGCGAGCGGCGACACCGCCGAGATCAGAAAGCCGCTCTGCGAGG
Organism: Bradyrhizobium sp. YCK136; assembly: GCF_044570075.1. Classification (NCBI taxonomy): domain Bacteria; kingdom Pseudomonadati; phylum Pseudomonadota; class Alphaproteobacteria; order Hyphomicrobiales; family Nitrobacteraceae; genus Bradyrhizobium; species Bradyrhizobium sp. YCK136. Next base: position 8,547,685 of record NZ_CP172424.1, on the reverse strand, counting down.
AGGCGATCCGGCTGGCGCGGCTGCTCCTGCGGCTGTTCCAGAGCGAGCCGGAGATCATGGGGCTGGCGGCGTTGCTGCTGTTGCAACATGCGCGCAGCGCCGCGCGGTTTGCGGACGACGGTTCGCTGATCTTGCTGGAGGACCAGGATCGCTCCCTGTGGAACGGCTCCATGATCGCGGAAGGGCTGGCGCTGATCGACAAGGCGATGCGCCATCGCCGCAGCGGGCCCTACCAGATTCAGGCCGCAATCGCCGCGTTGCATGCCCGTGCGGCGACGCCGGACGAGACCGACTGGGCCCAGATCGACCTGCTCTATGGCGCGCTGGAACTGGCGCAGCCGTCGCCCGTGGTGACGCTCAATCGCGCGGTCGCGGTGTCCAAGGTGCGCGGGCCGCAAGCCGCGCTCGACCTGATCGAGCCGCTGGCACCAAAGCTTGGCAACTACTTCCATTTCCACGGCGTGCGCGGCGCCTTCCTGATGCAGCTCGGCCGCAATGACGAAGCCCGCATCGCCTTCGACCGCGCCATCGCGCTCGCCAACACTTCGGCGGAAGCCGCCCACATCCGCATGCACATCGATCGCCTGATCCGGGACAGCCAGCCGAAGAGCAGCAACGGGAGCGCCAGGCAGGGTGCGAAGGCGAAATGACGGCTTGCCGTCATTCCGGGTTCGGTCCTGCGGACCGCCCCGGAATGACGATCCAAAAAATTTCATTCCGAATTGTCGGCCTCAGCCTCCTCCCTTCGTCCTTAGCCCGTATCCAGGGAGCCATTCATGCTGAAAGCCATTGCCATCATCGCCATCGTGCTCGCGGTCGGACTAGCGGGCGTCCTCGTCTTCGCCCTCACCAAGCCTGACACCTTTCGCGTCGAGCGTTCGCTCGCCGTGAAGGCGCCGGCCGATGCCATCTATCCGGTGGTCGCCGACTTCCACTTCTGGACCAGCTGGTCGCCCTATGAGAACCGCGATCCCGCCATGAAGCGGACGTTCGGCGGAACAGCGCGGGGCAAGGGCGCGACCTATGCCTGGGACGGGAACAACAACGTCGGCGCCGGCCACATGGAGATCCTCGAGGCGAGCACGCCGTCGAAGCTCCGCATCAAGCTCGATTTCGAGCGTCCCTTCGAAGGCCACAACACCGCCGAGTTCACCTTTGTGCCGCAAGGCGATGCTACACTGGTCACATGGGCGATGTACGGTCCGGCGCCCTTCATGTCCAAGGTGATGCAGGTCTTCATCAACATGGACAGCATGATCGGCAAGGATTTCGAGGCCGGCCTCGTCAGCCTGAAGAAGCTCACCGAGAAACAATGAGCCTCACAGCCCAGGGAAAGAAAAGGAGAGAAGCGATGCTCAATCCATATCTGTTCTATCAGGACACCTGCGAAGCGGCGTTCAACTTCTACGCCAAGGTTCTCGGCGGCAAGATCGACGCGATGATGCGCGTCTCGGACGCGCCGCCGGACATGCCGGCCGCCCCCGGCCGCGAGAAGACGATCATGCATGCGCGGATGTCGTTGCCCGGCGGCAGCGTGCTGATGGCCTCCGACGCGCCGCCCGAGCATGTCCAGAAGCCGCAGGGCCTCTCGATCTCGCTGACGATCGCCGACGTCGCGGACGCCGAGCGTAAGTTTAACGCGCTCGCCGACGGTGGCACCGTCACCATGCCGTTCAGCAAGACGTTCTGGGCCAAGGGGTTTGGCATGTGCGTCGACAAGTTCGGCATCCCCTGGATGGTGAACTGCCCGGCGGAGGGAATGTGACGGACGCGACCGCCTGGCATGCGGCGCCCCTCCCTCGATCGTTGCGGGTAAGGGGCGCGCCCAAGGCGGTCACGTCATAGCCGGATCGGCCGTTTGCTGTTTCAACGGACCGATCCGGTCACGTCCTCGCCGGGGGACGGCGACTGGACGCAGCGAGGGCAGATCACGAGCTTCGTGCCGAGCTGCCTGTCATTCTCCGCTTCGATTTCGTCATGGACCGCCCACCACGCTTCGGAGTAGGGGCGCAAGGTCCCGAGCACTCTTTCCCGTTCCTGATTGGGATTTTCCTGCGTGGGTGCGGGGTTCGCTGCGCGCCGCTTTGTGACGGGTGGCCGGTTCGGGTTCTGACCGAGGCCGTCCCACGCGATCGGACGACGCTCCTGCGCCGGCGCAGCCGCGCAGCCCATGAGCGCTGCGCAAAAAGTAAGCAAGACGAAGCCGTGTCGCATCATGCCGAACCCTCAGTGCGGTACGCGACACACAAAGTCCGCGTGAGGGATTTTGCATCGCGTCGGTTAAATGGAACCTAAGGGAAACGAAGTGGCCGGCATGGCCGGATAGGAATATGGAGTCTCGATTCGCATGACTTTGCGAGAGCAGTGGGGCCGCTTCGTGAAATGATCGGGACCGCATCGCACAACAACTGGCGCAATAATAGGCTGTGAACTGCCTGTCAAAATCGCTAATCATTCCTTCATAAATTCTACAAACTGGGATGGGCGTACTTACAAGGGGAGCGACCGATGGCAGCGGCGCTACAGATCAATTTTGCACTTTGGGGTATGCTTATCTGCGCGAGCATGGAATTGGCGCAGATGATCCAGAGGTTCTTCTAGAACCCGGCGACCGCGTGACCGGCGTAATTTCGCCGGCGTGCTTGCGTGCTAGCTCACGAGCAATGCGATGAGCGTGAAGCTGACGCTTGCGATCACAATCATCGAAACGACGTAGTTGCGCGGCCGCGCCGTCCGCGAGGGCGGCGGTCTCCTCGGTCGTAGCGGCGCGATGTCGTGCCGGGCGGGTTCCGTCGGCGCGAGTGCGGCTTCTGCGCCCGAGCCGATATACTTCACGTAGGGCTCGAGCAGCCGCAGTTCGGACGGCAGGTCCATCAGGCCCTCGCGGTCGCGCCGCGTCAGCAGCTCGAATTCGACGGTTTCCTCGGCGCTCAGCTGGCCAAGGACGATCCGTCCCCGGTCCGACAGGCGGTAGCGAAAATCGATGGGCTGCATACCGTGCGACCCCTTTTAAAAATGAGCAATCTTGAAAAAAAACGGGACCATCCTCGTCCGTGACCGCCGCTGAGATCGTGACGCCGCCGCGGCCTCAGTCTGAGCCGCGACCATCATAGACTGCAGGGAAAGGCTGGAAACCGCGTAAATTGTGCAGGCATTGCGAAGCGGTTGAGCGGATTCGGCGTCCGGAAAGTCGAAATTCTGCAAAACTGCTCAATCGTCGGACAGCGGCGGACGCAACCTGGTCAAGCGGCTGGTGGCCGCCTGATCCTCACCGGCAGCGCGGATAGATCGCGGCGAGGTCGCGCCCCTTCAACAGCAGCAACCGTGAGGTGAGGCCGCCGCGGTGGCTGATCCAGTCGCGCACCGGCCCCGGATAGGCTTGGAGCACCGCGTCGGAGGCTTCCGGCTCGGCATAGAAGCGCCCGCGCCGGTCGACCGAACGCGCGGCATGGAAGCCGAGCACGGCGCGTTTGGTGACACAGATGCGCTCGCCCGGCACGATGCTCAGCACCAGCGTGCAGGCGGACAGGCAGGGACCGTCGATCACCACGCGCTCGCCGCTCTCGCGCACCTTCTCGAACAGGTCGAGGAACGGCCCGACCCGTCCGCCGGGTGACTGGATGATGCGGATTTCGGCGGCAACCGGTGCGGAGGCGAGCAGGGCGGTCGCGAGCATCAGGGCTTTGACCAAAGCGGCGCGTTGCATCGTACTCTCCGCACATTCGACGTCGTCGGGCGGGCAAAGCGTCGCGCGCCCAACAATGGCACCCAAATCCGGAGACGGTGATGGGCACGGCGCGTCGCGCCTTTGTCCACCCTACAAATCCTGTGCCTACCCGTTGCGGCGCTGGCCGCGCAACGTGGGCAGGCCGATACCCGCTGCATCGAAGCCGCCATCAACGGCCAAAATTTGACCGGTGATGTAGCTCGCGCGTTCCGAGCACAGGAAATAGATCGCTTCCGCGAGTTCCTCCTCGAGGCCGTAGCGGTTGAGCGGAATGGCGTCGTGATAGTCGGCGCGGATCTCCTTGGTGTGCACCTGCTTGGCCATCGCGGTGTCGACCGGCCCCGGCGCGACCGCGTTGACGCGGATGTTGAGCGAGGCGAGCTCGACCGCTAGCTGCTTGGTCAGGTGCGCGAGCCCCGCCTTGCTGGTGCCGTAGGCCGAGCGCAAGGTCGAGGCACGCACCGCCGAGATCGAGGTGATGTTGACGATGGCGCCGCCGTCGCTGTCGCGCATCAAGGGCACCGCGGCCTTGGTGCAGAGGAACGGGCCGGTGAGGTTGACCTCGAGCACGCGGCGCCAGTCGGCATCCGGCGTCTCCATCAGCGGCGCGAACACGGCGATGCCGGCATTGTTGACGAGCGCGTCAAGCCGGCCGAACCGCCGCTCAATCGTCGTCATCGCGGCACCGACCAACGCCGCGTCGGAGACATCGCAGGTCAGCGCGAGCGTCGCCTCGCTTTGGCCGATCTCGGCGACGGCGCGGCCGAGCAGCTCCCCCTCGATGTCGAGCAGCGCCACGCGCCAGCTCTCGCCAAGGAACTTCTTCGCGGTCGCAAGCCCGATGCCGCGCGCGGCTCCGGTGACGAGGGCGACTTTTTGCGGGGCCTGCGGCATTTGCTAATCTGTCCTGTGTTCGAAAGGCTGTTCCCACGCGAGGGCCGGTCTCTTTTACTTCGCTTTGGTCCCGACGAGAAAGGCCCTGGCGATGCCCATCGATCTGGACGAGAACCACTCGACATATTCTTGCGTTCTGCCGGCCGAACGCCTGGCGCGATGTCGGCACGGCCGCCGCTGCATCGTCTTCTAAGCGACGTCTGCCGAGGAGACCGACCGATGCCTGACGACCACGCCCGCCTGATCCGAGACCTCTTCGCCGCCTATCTTGCCAATGACCGGCAACGGGTGAGCGAGGCGCTCGCCGACGACTTCCGCTTCACCAGCCCGTTCGACGACGACCTCGACAAGACGACCTATTTCGAACGCTGCTGGCGGGACACCGGCTGGATCGCGCGCCACGAGATCGAGCGCATCTTCGTCGTCGGCGACGAGGCTTTCGTCACCTATCGCTGCCTGGCGACCGATGGCAGGAGCTTTCGCAACACCGAGTTCCTCAGCTTCGCCGGCGGCCGGATCCGCCGCGTCGAGGTCTATTTCGGCGCCGCCTTCCAGGACGGCCGGTTCCTGCCGCAGCCGCGCTGAGGCAGGAACTTCCGAGGCATGACCTCCGGAATAATTTTCCGCCACGGTGTCGATTCCATAGCAAGGCATTCGTCTTACAGGGCAGCGCGGGCTGGTTCGGCCCGCTGATCTCCCCCGGATTCCGGGCCTGCGCCTCGCGGCGCATCCCGGAAGGACCAGGTAAGCAAGGAACTGCCCATGCGATTCATGATGCTGATGATCCCGCTCGGCTACGAGACGGCGCCGCCGGACGTGCAACTCGATCCCGAGCGCGTCGCCGCGATGATGCGCTACAACGAGGCGCTGAATGACGCCGGCGTCCTGATCACGCTCGACGGCCTGCATCCGCCCGCGATGGGCGCGCGCGTGTCGTTTGCGACCGGCGAGCCTGTTGTGACCGACGGCCCCTTCACTGAAGCCAAGGAAGTGCTGGGCGGCTACTGGATGATCGAGGTCGCCTCGCGTGCCGAGGCGATCGGGTGGGCGAAGAAGTGCCCGGCCGCGGTCAATGAAGTCATTGAGATCCGGCAGGTGCAGGAGATGACCGACTTTCCGCCGGACGTGCAGGCCGCGGCCGCCGGCTTCGGCGGTCTGAAGAACTAGCCAGAGCGGGCGCGATTGGAATTCGCGGCCGTCATCAACAAAGTCATCAACAGAGGAGAGAACCAATGAGCACCGACACCTATCTCGCAGTCTTCCTCGGCAGCAAGACCAGCCCGAAATGGGCTGCATGGAACGCGATGTCAGACGCCGAGCGCAAGGCGAAGGAACTGGAGGGCATCGCGGCCTGGAAGGGTTGGGCCGAGAAGCATCAAGGTGCGATCCAGGCGATGGGCGGTCCGCTCGGCAAGACCAAGCGGGTCGATGACAAGGGCATCGCCGACATCGCCAACGAGATGGGCGCCTTCACCGTGGTCCGCGCCGCGTCCCATGAAACGGCCGCGAAGATGTTCGAGAACCACCCGCACTTCGCGATTTTCCCCGGCGAGCGCGTCGAGATCATGCCGGTGCTGCCGATCCCGGGCGGTTAGGCAGCTTCGTCATTCCGGGGCGCGCGCGAGCGCGCGAACCCGGAATCTCGAGATTCCGGGTTCGGCTCTTTCGAGCCGCCCCGGAATGACGGTGGAAATACGGGTTCACCAAATCCCGCTTGCGCTAGTGACCTTCACGCCCAGCTCATGTAAAGCTCGTTCACATGAGCTGGCGCAAGGAGACGCGCCGCGCCGAGCGCGGCTACCACCACGGCAATCTGAAGGAAGCCCTGTTGCAGGCGGCCCTCGGGTTGATTGCCGAGAAGGGCGCGGCCGGCTTCACCTTCGCCGATGCGGCGCGCATGGCCGGCGTCAGCGCAGCGGCGCCCTACCGGCATTTCCGCGACCGTGACGAACTGTTGTCCTCGATCGCCCAGCGCGGCTTCGAGCAGTTCGAGGCGCGCTTGACCGCGGCCTGGGACGACGGGCGGCCCGATACGGTCACGGCGTTCGAGCGGGTCGGCAGGGCCTATCTTGCCTTCGCCCGCGAGGAGCCGGCGTTCTACAACGCGATGTTCGAGTCCGGCCTGCCGGTCGATGCCAACCCGGCGCTCCAGGCCGCGAGCGAGCGTGCTTTCAACATCATTCGCGCCGCCGCGGAGCGCCTTGCGGCACTTGCACCGCCCGGCACGCCGCGGCCGCCGGCGATGATGATGGCGCTGCACATCTGGTCGATGGCGCATGGCGTGGCCTCGCTGTTCTCGCGCGGCGATGCTGCGCGACGAAAACTGCCGATGTCGCCGGACGAGCTGTTAGAGGCCGAGGTGCTGATCTATCTGCGCGGTCTCGGCTTCCCGACCGACCGCCGTCCGCCCGCCAAAGGCGCCGAGCCGCCGCCGGTGCCTCCGGAGGCATCCTCCGGTTCTGGCGTGCCGCCGGGCGGCCCCTGGGGCAAGCCGAAATAAAATTGCGCAAATAATTCGCCAGGCCTGTCGGGTGGCCGGCTTGACAAAATCGCGGGATGGTCTAGCTATGTAAATGTTATTTACATTCACAACGGCGCAGATGCCGTCATGGAGATGGGAAATGGCCTACACCGCTGATGTCAATCGATGGCGCGGCCCCTCGGACCAACACTATGAGCGCCCCCATATGCTCGACACGCCCTGGCATCCCGGCTGGATCGCCGTGACCATCCTCGGCTTCATCATCTGGTGGCCGATCGGACTTGCCCTTCTCTTTTTCACACTCGGGAGCAGAAAAATGGGTTGCTGGAGCCACCAGGATCGCTGGCAGAACAAGATGGAGCGGATGCAGTACAAGATGGACCGCATGCGCGGCCGCATGGAGCGCCGCGGCTTCGGCTTTGGCTTCGGCCCGCCCTCGAGCGGCAACCGCGCCTTCGACGAATACCGCACCGAAACGCTGCAGCGGCTCGAAGAGGAGCAGGTCGAATTCAAGAACTTCCTCGACCGTCTGCGTCACGCCAAGGACAAGGAAGAGTTCGACCAGTTCATGGCCCAGCACAAGACGCGTCCGACCCCGCCGCCGACCGACCAGCAGCAGGGTTGATCCGGACACCTCTCAAAGCCTTCAGGCGCATGTCCCCAAAGTCCTGATGGCCCCGAGCCGCCCGCCTGCGCATCCCGCAGGCGGGCGGTTTGGTTTTTGGGGGCGCTTTCACCTCGCCCCGCTTGCGGGGAGAGGGAGTAGACCGAGCCACTGCTTGGCTACGAGCCGCCAGAACCCAGACCTGCTCATCCGACACCAAGACTTGCGCGTCCCGTCTCACCGGGCGGCGCTTCTCATGTTGGACGACAGCATCATGGACCTCTGGACCCGCCTGCTCCTCGGCGTGACCGCCTTCGCGGTGCTGGGCTATATCGGCGTCGTCTATGGCGGCTGCGCGGCCGATCCCGACTGCCATTTTAGCCTGTGTCCCGGCCGGCATTCGCTATGTGGCGTTGATCACGCACATGTGCAGGACCGGTAGAACCCGACTCGCGCCCGGCCCGACCAAGCCCTGACAGCGCGCTTCCCGCGCGCCAACAGGGCCGACCATGATGAACGCCGAACGTAAGGAGATCAGACAGCGGCTCGCGCTTCTCGAGCGCGCGTCTGCGCTGTTCGATCGATTCGGCGTCTCAGTGCCGCTCGCAATCGCGTTCCTCAACCACTGGCCGACGGAGATCAAGTCCTATCAGGACCTCGTGACCACCGATGCCTGGAAGATCTTTCTCAGCTGCGCCCTCTACGAGCTTGCCGCGTTCGCGCTGCGGCGCGCCGTCAAGTTTGCGACAGCGGACCTTGCCCCATGATCCTGCTCCGCGATTTCGCGCTTTACGTCCTGCCGGCCCTCGTCGCAGGCGGCGGTTGGCTGTATGCGCTGTGCCTGCGCAAGCGGGCGCGGTCGGGTCGCGCCCCCGAGCGGCGTTGCGTCCCCCCGGCATCACTGGCGCCTTGATCCGGACCGCCTATATTCGCCTGCACAAACGAAGGGCGCACCGGAGGCGGCGATGGCGGAGGCTGCGATCATGGTGAGCGACGGCCTCTGGCAACGGGTCCGCGGCGAGGCGCAGCGCGGGGCGGATGCCGATCCCGTCTTCGGCAAGGCGCTTGCCGGCACCATTCTCGCGCATGACGATTTCGCCGCGGCCTTGTCCGATCTGATCGGACGCCGGCTCGGCGGCAGCGCAGCCGAGCGCGCGCGCTTCTCGGCCTTTTCCTTCGATGCCTTTCGCGGCTCGCCCGATCTGATCGAGGTGGCCGGCCGTGACTTGCAGGCGATCGCGATCCATGATCCCGCCATCGCCGACCTGTTACCGCCACTGCTGCATTTCAAGGGCTATGTCGCCCTGCAAGCCTGGCGCGTCTCGAACTGGCTCTGGCACCACGACCATCGCGATGCGGCGCTTCTGTTCCAGAACGAAGCGTCGAATGCCCTGCAGGTCAGCATTCATCCGGCCGCCAGCATCGGATCGTCAGTCTATCTCGACCACGCCACCGGCATCGTGATCGGCGCCAACGTCGTGATCGGCGACGAGGTCACCATCCTCCAGAACGTCAGCATCGGCCGCGGCAGTGAGCTGCCGACGCGCTCGCCGCGGATCGGCCGCGGCGTCTATATCGGCGGTGGTGCGACCATCCTCGGCGACATCAGCATCGGCGATTTCGCCAAGATCGGCGCCGACGCGCTCGTGACGTCAGACGTTCCTGCTGGCTGCACGGCCGTCGGCAATCCCGCGCGGCTGACCAACTGCCCCGAACCTGCCTCGGCGGCCTGATCCCATCATTGTACGGAGCCACCCCATGAAGACCGCAATCGTGATCGGTGTCGGCCCGGACCGCGGGCTCGGGGCCCGGCTCTGCAAGCGCTTTGCGGCCGATGGGCTCAAGGTGATCGTCGCGGGCCGCACGCTGTCCGCGTTGCAGGCGGTTGCAGGCGACCTCATCAAGGCGGGCGGAGCGGCCGTGCCCATCGTCGCGGACGCGACCAGCGAGAGCGACGTTGTCGCTCTGTTTGATGCCGCCGGCGAAGACCTCGATCTCGCCATCTACAACGCCGGCAACAATACGCCCGGCAAGATCATCGAGATGGACGCCGACTATTTCGAGCAGGCCTGGCGCGTCGTGTGCTTCGGCGGCTTCCTGTTCGGCCGCGAGGCGGCGCGTCGCATGGTGCCGAAGAAGGCGGGCACGCTGCTCTTCACCGGCGCCAGCGCCTCGCTGCGCGGCCGCGCCGGCTACGGCGCCTTCAACGCGTCCAAGGCCGGCCTGCGCACGCTGGCGCAGGCCATGGCCAAGGAATATGCGAGCGACGGTATCCATGTCGGCCACGTCGTGGTCGACGGTGCGATCGCCGGCGACAAGATTTTTTCGCGCTTTCCCGATGCGGCGAGCCGCGAAGACAGCCTGATCGACATTGAAGGCATCGTCGATGGCTTCGCGTTCCTCTACCGCCAGCCCGAACGCGCCTGGTCGTTCGAGCTCGATGTGCGGACCTCGAAGGAGAAGTGGTGAGGGGGCGGCCCTCGACCATTTCTACCCCGTCAGTGCCCGGGTATGACCGTCTTAGGGGCGGCGTAGACGATCAATACCCGTCCGCCAGTCCACTGTTGCGGCGTGGATCGTTCGCCCCGTAGTAGCGATTGTTGCCGACTTGCTCGCCGTTAAGCGACGGCGCGCCGACGATGATCACCGCGAGGTGGTTCGCCGGTTGCGGCGGCCCGAATTTGTGGCCCATGACCTCGAGAATCTTGCGCGTGTCCGGCGACAGCGCATAGTCCTCGACATTGGTCAGGTCCGGCAGCCATTGCTGGTGGATGCGCGGCATGTCGACGGCTTCCTGTGCGTTCATGCCGTAATCGATCGCGTTGATCATGGTCTGCAGCACGGCCGTGATGATGCGGCTGCCGCCGGGCGTGCCCACCACCATGACGGTCTTGCCGTCCTTGGTGACGATGGTCGGGCTCATCGAGGACAGCGGCCGCTTGCCCGGAGCGATGGCATTCGCCTCGCCCTGCACCAGGCCATAAAGGTTCGGCACCCCGACCTTGGCGGTGAAGTCGTCCATTTCGTCGTTCAGCAGCACGCCGGTCTTGGCCGCCGTCACCTTGGCGCCGAACCAATCGTTCAGCGTGTACGTGACCGATACCGCGTTGCCGTCCTTGTCGGCGATTGAATAATGCGTTGTGTTGCTGCCCTCGTGCGGCGCGACGCCCGGCTTGATCTCCTTGGATATCCCGGCCTTGTTCGGATCGATCACGTCGCGGATCCTGGTCGCGTAATTCTTGTCGAGGAGGCGGTCGAGCGGATTCTTCACGAAATCCGGATCGCCGAGATAGCTGTTGCGGTCCACGTAAGCATGCCGCATGGCCTCGATCTGCACGTGCACGGCCTGCGCGGAATGGTAGCCCAGCTCCTTCAGAGGATAGCCCTCCAGGATATTGAGGATCTCGCAGATGATGACGCCGCCCGAACTCGGTGGCGGCGCGGAAATCACGTGATAGCCGCGGTAGTCGCATTCGACAGGTGCGAGCTCGCGCGTCTTGTAGCCGTCGAGGTCGTCCTGCGTCAGCAGGCCCTTGCCGGCCTGGCTCGATGCCACGATGGCGCTGCCGACCCATCCCTTGTAGAAACCGTCGGTGCCCTTGCTGCTGATCTCGCGCAATGTCTTGGCAAGCTCGGGCTGTATCAGCCTCTCACCCACCTGGAACGGCTGACCGTTGTTGAGGAAGATGGCGGCCGTTGCGGGATCGTCTCGAAAATCCGCGGTGGCGGTACGCAACAGGTCGATATCGCCCTGGTCCAGCGCAAAGCCCTGCTCGGCGAGCTGGATCGCGGGGGCGAGCAGGTCGGCGCGCTTCATGGTGCCGTACTTTTCGCGCGCATATTCCATCCCCGAGACGGATCCTGGCACGCCGACAGCCAGATGCCCCTTGGTCGAAAGGCCCTTGATGACGTTGCCATCCTTGTCGAGATACATGTTCGCAGTCGCGCCCTTGGGCGCCGTCTCGCGAAAATCGAGAAAGGTCTTGCGGCCGTCGGCGAGCTGGATCGTCATGAAGCCGCCACCACCGAGATTGCCGGCGGCCGGATAGACGACGGCCAGGGCATAACCGACGGCCACGGCGGCATCGACGGCATTGCCGCCGCGCCTGAGCACATCGACACCTACCTGGGTCGCCAGATGCTGCGCGGACACCACCATGCCGTTTTGCGCGGCGACCGGCGCGACCGACGCCGCACGCACGGCGCTGAATGTGATGAGGCTGACCGATACGATCGCTGCGGCCATCCACCGCACATTGGATTGTGGTTTTGGCAAGGGACGCTCCTCGGGCTGGCCGGTGATGCCGGCATATTCATATTATTGTCAGCGAACTCAGCCTGTCAGCTCGTGCCCGCCGTGACATGCGAGATGGAGCATGTGGACGTGGTGTAGCTGTGGCGCACGCTACGCCTTCTGCGATTTCGGGCTGGGCAGGGGAGGAGGTTCCAGAAGGGGCGTCCGCTGTGCAGTGTCGTAGCGCCACGAGTCCCATTGCGCTCCCTCCCGCCGGGGGGGGGGGGAGGGAACCGGCCTCGCCAGTGGCACGTGGCTCCGGTCCGTCGGCCGCCATGTACCGCCATGTCCCGCAGCAAAACGGCCAACCGTCTGTGCCGCCTCCCTTTCCGGCAGCCAAATTCAGCTCCGGTAACCCCGCATTAACTATCGCCGGGCTCTGGTAAGGTTGGACAATCGCGCCCATAGCCGTCGTCGAGGCCCATAGTTTTGACATCTTGGCAGGGAATGCAGGCGGCCGGCTTTGGACAAGCCCCCTGCACCCCAGAAAGACAAGGCTTTGAGCGGGCTTGCCGGCCGCGCCGGTTCTAGCGCGGCAGTTGGGGAACCGGCGGTCATTTGCTGCCACGGAACATCGGGTAACGATCGCCTTGAGAGGATACAGCTTATGAATCCGGCCGACGTGGCTCAGTCAGCCCTTCCGGTTGCCGCTTCCGCGGACGTGTCGCTGATCGCGCTGTTCTGGCAGGCTCACTGGATCGTGAAAGCGGTGATGCTGGGACTTTTGTCCTGCTCGGTCTGGGTCTGGGCGATCGCCATCGACAAGATCTTCCTGTTTGCCCGTACCCGCCGCTCGATGGACCGTTTCGAGCAGGCCTTCTGGTCCGGCGAGTCGATCGAGGAGCTCTATCGCACCCTCTCGGCCAAGCCGACGCATTCGATGGCGGCCTGCTTCGTGGCGGCGATGCGCGAGTGGAAGCGCTCGTTCGAGAGCCACGCCCGCTCGGTCGCGGGCCTTCAGATGCGCATCGACAAGGTGATGAACGTCTCGATCGCACGCGAGGTCGAGCGCCTGGAGCGCCGGCTGCTGGTGCTCGCCACCGTCGGCTCCGCCGGCCCCTTCGTCGGCCTGTTCGGCACGGTCTGGGGCATCATGTCGAGCTTCCAGTCGATCGCGGCGTCGAAAAATACCTCCCTGGCGGTGGTCGCCCCCGGTATCGCCGAGGCGCTGTTTGCGACCGCCGTCGGCCTTATCGCCGCCATTCCTGCCACTATTTTCTACAATAAGTTCACCTCCGAGGTGAACCGGCAGGCCCAGCGGCTCGAAGGCTTCGCCGATGAATTTTCAGCCATTCTGTCGCGTCAGATCGACGAGCGGGGCTGACGGACGGCATGTATAGTGTGAAGGGCAATTTGGGCACCAGACCATGGGCATGAACGTCGCGAGTTCGTCCGGAGGCGGCGGCCGCCGCAGCCGGCGCAAGCCGGTCATGGCCGAGATCAATGTCACGCCGATGGTCGACGTGATGCTGGTGCTGCTCATCATCTTCATGGTGTCGGCGCCGCTGCTCACCGTCGGTGTGCCCCTCGACCTGCCGCAGACCCAGGCCAAGAGCCTCGAGCAGAACGATCAGAAGCCGATCCAGATGTCGGTCGACATCAAGGGCAAGGTGTTCATCAACGACGCCGAGATCGCGATCAACGAGCTGGTGCCGAAGCTGAAGGCGATCACGGACGCGCGCGGCGGTCTCGAGGAACGCATCTATCTGCGCGCCGACAAGAAGGCGGATTACGGCACGGTGGCCAGGGTGATGGGCCTGTTGTCCGGCGCGGGGTTCAAGAAGCTGGCGCTCGTCATGGAAGCGGACCAGGGGTAAGCCGTGAAGGTGAACGTCGACAAGACACTCGTTGCGTCGATTGCCCTCCATGTCCTCGTGCTTGGATGGGGGCTGGTCACCTTTAGCAGCAGGGCCTACGTCGCGCCGGAAGAGTCGCTCCCGATCGACATCATCTCCTCCGATCAGCTCGCGAAGATGATGTCGGGGCAGAAGACCGGCGAGAAGGACAAGCCGAAGCCCAAGGTCGAGAAGATCGCCGAGCCCAAGCCCGAAGAGGACGCCGTCGGGAAGGTCACCGAGAAGAAAGAGCTGATCAAGACCAACTCGACGCCCGAGCCGCCGCCGAAGCCCGTCGAGAAACCGGTCGAGAAGAAGCCCGAGCCGCCCAAGCCCGTCGCCGAGGCGAAGCCGAAGGAAGAACCGAAGCCGCAGGAAAAGAAGCCCGATCCGGCCAAGGAAGATCCGATCGCCGAGCTGCAGAAGAAGCTGGAAACGAAGAAGCCGCCGCCCAAGCCGGTGGAGCAGAAGGTCGCGGCGGTGCAGCCGCAGCAGCAGCCGAAGCCCAAGGAGCGCAGCTTCGATCCCGCGCAGATCCAGCGCGACCTCGACAAGCGCGCTGCGACCCGGCATGAACTCGCTGGAACGGCGCTGAATGCGTCGGCGTCGCTGGGATCGACGACCGGGACCGCCGCCAACAACGTTGCGACCTGGCGAGGTGCGTTCCAGGGCGCGGTCAAGCGCTGCTTCACGCCCACCTATAACGGGCAGGACGCCGATCAATACGAAGCCGACATCGACATTCCCATGAAAATCGACGGATCGCTGGCGTCCGAGCCCATCGTGGTTGCGGTGAGAGGACCGTCGCGGTCGATTGCCCAGGCGGTGGCCGAGAGCGCCAAGCGCGCCATCGTGCAATGTCAGGTCTATTCGTTCATGCCGAAACAGCAGTACGAGAGCTGGAAGCTCATCCCGATGACTTTCGGCCTGAAAGACATGTTGTGACATCCGAACAAAAGAATTTTGCAATGAATGACGCTCGATCGATCACCCGCCGCCGCTTCATGACCCTGACCGGGTCGGGACTTGCGATGCTTGGGGGCGGACATGCGTTCGCTCAGGGCCAGCCGCGGCTCCGCATCGATCCCACCGAATTCCAGCCGGTCCCGATCGCGATCACCAACTTCCTGCCGGGCTCACCGTCGGACGGCGACGTCGGCAACGGTGTCACCCAGGTCATCACCAACAATCTGAAGCGCTCTGGCCTGTTCGCGCCGATCGACCAGGCCGCGTTCATCGAGCGCATCAGCAACATCGACGTCGCGCCGCAATTCCAGAACTGGAAGACCATCAACGCCCAGGCGCTGGTCACCGGCCGCATGACGCGGCAGCCGGACGGAAGGCTGAAGGCCGAATTCCGCCTCTGGGACGTGGTCTCCGGCCAGCAGCTTGCCGGCCAGCAATACTTCACCTCGCCGGAATACTGGCGCCGCATCGCCCATATCATCTCCGACCAGATCTACGAGCGGATGACCGGCGAGAAGGGCTATTTCGACAGCCGCGTGGTGTTCGTGGACGAGACCGGGCCGAAGGAGCGCCGCGTCAAGCGGCTCGCCATGATGGACCAGGACGGCGCCAATGTGCGCTATCTGACCCGCGGCTCCGACCTCGTGCTGACGCCGCGCTTCTCGCCGAACTCGCAAGAGATCACCTACATGGAGTTCGGCCAGGGCGATCCGAAGGTCTATCTCTTCAACATCGAGACCGGTCAGCGCGAGATCGTCGGCAACTTCCCCGGCATGACCTTTGCGCCGCGCTTCTCGCCGGACGGCCAGCGCGTCATCATGAGCCTGCAGCAGGGCGGCAACTCCAACCTGTTCGTGATGGATCTGCGTTCGCGCTCGACCACGCGTCTCACCGACACGCCGGCGATCGACACGTCTCCGTCTTACTCGCCGGACGGCACCCGCATCTGCTTCGAGTCCGATCGCGGTGGCCGGTCGCAGATCTACGTCATGGCCGCGGGCGGGGGAGCTGCGCAGCGCATCTCCTTCTCCAAGGACGACACCAACGCCACCTATTCGACGCCGGTGTGGTCGCCGCGCGGCGACTACATCGCCTTCACCAGGCAGGGCGGCGGACAGTTCTCGATCGGCGTCATGAAGCCGGACGGCAGCGGCGAGCGGTTGCTCACCTCCGGCTTCCACAACGAGGGCCCGACCTTCTCGCCGAACGGCCGCGTGCTGATGTTCTTCCGCGATCCCGGCGGCAGCGGCGGACCGTCGCTGTACAGCGTCGACATTTCCGGCCGCAACGAGCTGAAGGTGCCGACGCCGGGCTTCGCCTCCGACCCGGCATGGTCGCCGCTGTTGTCGTCGACGGCTGGTCAATAGATCGCGCGTTTGGACGCGCGATCTTTTCGAAAAATCACGCCGATCTTTTCGGGTTCTGCGCGCGCGGCAAGCTTTCCTTCACCTTGCGCTCGGCAACGCTTGCCTAGTTGCTTGATATTTCAGCGAAAATCGGTTCGCTATTGCCGAAAAACAACCCGACTTTAACGATGTTCCCTCAGGAAAGCTTCACCTGGGCTGAGTAAAAGTACGCTCCAAACAGGACGCGTAACAAGCCGATGCAACTGGCCGACCAGAAGCAGAGCGATCGAGACGAGCTGGAGCCGATACTCTACGCCGCTCTCATCAACTCTATGGTGCAGAATTTCTGGGCGATTTTCCTGGGCTCGGCCTCCGCGGCCGTGGCCGCGGTGATGACTGCGCTGAAGACCGGCGACGTCTGGCTGTGGCCGATCGCGTTTCTCCTGATCGCCATCGGCACCGCGCGCGCATTCCAGATGCGCGGATACGAAAACCGGACGCAGGGACTGTCATTCGAAGAGGCCAAGCATCTGGAGCCGCGTTACTGGATCGGCGCGCTCAGCTATGCGGCGGTGCTCGGCATATGGGCCTTCGTCGTCATCTACAACAACGAGGATCCGGTCGCCGACATGCTCTGTGTCGCCATCGGCATCGGCTACACCGCCGGCGGCGCCGCCCGCAATTACGGCCAGCCCCGGGTGATCCAGTGGCACGTCGCGCTCGCCTGCGGTCCGATGTCGCTCGCCCTGCTGCTGCATGGCGGATTCTACCACATCGGTCTTGCGATCCTGCTCGTGTTCTTCTTCATCGGCCTGAAGAACATCAACCTCAGCCTGCACGCGATCTTCGTCAAGGCGCTGACCTCTAGCTTCCGCGAATCCGCGCTGGCGAGCCAGTTCGATACCGCGCTCAACAACATGCCGCACGGGCTGTGCATGTTTCGCGCCGATGGGCGCCTTGCGGTGATGAACCATCGTTTCGGCGAGCTGATGAGCTTGCCCGAGGATCTGGTCAAGCGCGGCGCCACCGCCGTCGATATCGTGTCGGCCTGCGTCGCCGCAGGCTCCATCTCGGCGGAGAGCGGCAACCAGATCCTGGCCGAGATCGAGCACGCGCGAATCCGCGAGATCGCCACCGCGGATCCCAATCCCGCGCGGGGCCGCTCGCTCGCCTGGACGTTCCAGCCGATGACCGGCGGCGGCACCGTGCTGCTGCTGGAAGACATCACCGAACGCACCAACGCGGAAGCCCGGATCAGCCATCTCGCCCGCTATGACGAGCTCACGGCGCTGCCCAACCGGGTCTCCTTCCGCGACGAGATCGAGCGGCTGCTGGCGATTTCGCACCATGCCGAGCGGCTCTCCGCACTGCTGTTCGTCGACCTCGACCAGTTCAAGCAGGTCAATGACACGCTGGGTCATCCCTGCGGCGACCAGCTGCTGTGTGCGGTCGCCAACCGCCTGCGCGAGATGCTGCGGCCGGAGGATTTCGTCGCCCGCTTCGGCGGCGACGAGTTCGTCGTGTTCCAGCAGGACATCAGCTCGCCCGAGGATGCCGCAAGCCTCGCCCGCCGCATCGTCGAGCGGCTGAGCGAGCGCTACCGCATCGACAATCACCTGGTCGAGATCGGCGCTAGCGTCGGCATCGCGCTGACCTCGCCGGACGGCATCAGCGCCGATACGCTGCTTAAGAACGCCGACATGGCGCTGTACCGCGCCAAGGCCGACGGCCGCGGCACCTTCTGCTTCTTCCGCGACGAGATGGCGGCGACCGTCGAGGCCCGCCGCATCCTCGAGCTCGACCTGCGCAAGGCGCTCGCCAACGAGGAGTTCGAGCTGTTCTACCAGCCGCTGGTCAATCTCAAGTCCGGCAAGATCACCACATGCGAGGCGCTGCTGCGCTGGAATCATCCGGTGCGCGGCACGGTCTCGCCGGTCGACATCATCCCGGTCGCCGAGGACATGGGCCTGATCGTCGATCTCGGCCGCTGGATCCTGCGCCGCGCCTGCATGGAATGCATGAAGTGGCCCGAGGGCGTCAGCGTCGCCGTCAACTTCTCGCCGCAGCAATTCCACCAGCGCGACGTGCTGAGCGAGATTCGCTACGCGCTGGAGGTCTCGGGCCTGCCGGCGCATCGGCTGGAGATCGAGATCACCGAGTCCTCGCTGCTGCGCAACACCCAGCTCACCCACGACATCCTCTCGCAGCTGCATGCGCTCGGCGTGCGCATCTCGCTCGACGATTTCGGCACCGGCTATTCGAGCCTCAGCTACCTGCATAATTTCCCGATGCAGAAGGTGAAGATCGACCGCTCCTTCCTCGAAGGCATCGACACCGACCGGCCGCTGACGCTGTTGCGCGGCGTGGCGCGGCTGTCCGCCGACCTCGGCATGGCGGTCGTGGTGGAGGGCATCGAGACCAACGAGCAGCTCGAGCTGATCAGCGCCGACGGCACCGTCTCCGAGGCGCAGGGCTATCTGTTCAGCCGCCCGGTGCCCGCCGTGCGGATGCGCCAGCTCCTCAACGCCTCGCATGGACGGCGCGACGAAGCCCTGCTCCAGGTTGTCGGCTCGCGCTCCTTCGCTTAAGTCCGCGTCCGAGATTTTCCCGTCGTTTCAGTCTGTTGCCCGGCACCGTAGTGCTACGGGGGGATTAACCCTAACACTTCGATTGCTTTGCTTCGTTGTTAAGAAGCTGTTAATAAATCATCACGCGCGTGGAGGTTGTTCCCGCGCGCATGCGGTGAGCGGTGGTGGGTAAGGAGTTGGAATGCAGTCCTCAGCCAGAGCGATCATTTCGGCTGTAGGACGGGGCGCCGAGCTCCTGACTGACGTCGATTATCATCTCGCCGACACGGTCGCGGAGAAGGAGAAGATCTACAATCTCCGCTACCGCGCCTATCTGCGCGAAGGCGCCGTCAAGGAATCCGCGGACGCGCGCGTCACCGACCAGTATGACGAATTGCCGAACGCGTGGACCTTCGGCGTCTATCTGCACGGCGAGCTTTGCAGCTCCGTGCGCATCAGCGTGCTGACATCGGAGTGGCGGCAGTCGACCTCGGCCGATGTCTTTCCCGAGATCCTGCTGCCGCGACTCGATCGCGGCGAGGTCATGATCGACCCCACCCGGTTTGTCGCCGATCCCGACCAGGTGAAGCGGGTTCCGGAATTGCCCTACCTGACGACCCGGCTCGCCTACATGGCCTGCGAGCATTTCAATGCCGATCTTGGCCTTGCGATCGTGCGGCCCGAGCATCAGGCCTTCTACCGGCGGGTGTTTCTGCACGAGACCATTGCCGAGCCGAGGCTGGTTCCCGGTCTCACCAAGCCGTTCGGACTGATGGCGGCGGATTTCCCGACCTTCCGCAAGAAGGTGTTCGAGCGTTATCCGATCATGCGGTCCACCGCCTTCGAGCGGCGGATGCTGTTCGGGCGCAGCGCGCAGCGCCAGGCGCCGCAGCAGCCGCTGCGGGTGCCGCTCACGCCTGATTCCCGGCGGGCCGCCTGACGAAGGCGCTCCGGGATTTCCCGGGGCTCAGGCCCAAAATTCAAGCAAAGCCAGCGATTTTGCCGGTGAACGCGGCTTGCTTTCACCCTCGCGCCACATTTACAACCCATTAACCATGACGGGTGCTTTTCGCCGGTGGGGGGTATTTGACCGGCTCTGGCAACATCCCATCAAGGTTGACGGAACGTTCGCTTAACCAACCCCCTGTAGACCGGACAGCAGTGGACTAACGCGAGCGTGGAGGCTCCGGAATGAAACATCCTATGCGTATCCTCCAGGGATTGAAGCTGGCCGCGGTGCTTGCCGTCGCGCTGTCGATGGGCGCCTGCGCCAACAAGAACTCTGCTGCGGATGCGATGGCCAACGCGGCGACGCCGGGCAGCCAGCAGGACTTCGTCGTCAACGTGGGTGACCGCGTGTTCTTCGAAAGCGACCAGACCGATCTGACCCCGCAGGCGATCGTGACCCTGGAGAAGCAGGCGCAGTGGCTGCAGACCTATCCTCGCTACTCCTTCACCATCGAAGGTCATGCCGACGAGCGCGGCACCCGCGAATACAACATCGCGCTCGGTGCCCGCAGAGCCCAATCGGTGCGTTCGTTCCTCGCCTCGCGCGGCATCGATCCGAACCGCATGCGCACGATCTCCTACGGCAAGGAGCGGCCGGTGGCCGTCTGTAACGACATCTCCTGCTGGTCGCAGAACCGCCGCGCCGTCACCGTGCTGAACGCGAGCTCCTGACGCTTCAAGTCAGGCGCCGTTCATCTTCAGAATTTGATTATGCCGGCGCCCTCACGGGCGCCGGTTTCGTTTCAGCGATCTGTGACAGAAACCCCGTGGTGCCAGTCACATTTTTGGCGTACTCCCCTTCAATGTGTGGCGCGTCGAATGTTCCGTCGCAGGCCATTTCGCTTTCGTCGTCAGGGCAAGATGTCATCCAGATTTAAGGTCTTTACCGGCACCGTGGCGACCGCCGCGCTGCTCTCCTTGTGTTCGCCTGTCCTCGCGCAGTCGGACGATGACCCCGAGATGCGGATCGAGCGGCTGGAGAACCAGCTGCGCCAGCTCACCGGCCAGAACGAAGAATTGCAATACCGCAACCGCCAGCTCGAAGAGCGCCTGCGGGCGCTCGAAGGCGGTGCGCAAGCTGCGCCCGGACAGGCGACGGTGCAGCCCAGTGTCGCCGCCGTGCCACCCGCGCAGGCTGCGCCGGCCTATCGCCAGCAGCAGCCGCAACCCGCCCAGCCGAATTACGAGCAGCCGCAGATCGCGTCTCCCCCGCCGATCGTTCAGGAGCAGCCGGCGCCCGGTGCCCCCGGCACGCGCCGCCGTGGCGATGCCTTTGACCCCAGCCAGAATCCGAGCGCGCCCGGCGCGCCGCGCGCGCTCGGCGGCGGCCAGCAGCCGATGTCGGCGGGAGTCCCTGGCGGAGCGCCCGGAGGGCGCAACGCCGGCGAGCCGCTCGATCTCGCCAACACCAGCCCGCGCTATCAGCAGGGCGTGCCGCCGGCAGCCCAGCCCGGCTATCCGCCGGTCCAACAGGGTTCTCCTGCGCCAGCCGCCGGCACCGGCCTGACCACCCTGCCGCCGTCGGCGACGCCGCGCGACGAGTTCGATCTCGGCATCGGCTACATGCAGCGCAAGGACTATGCGCTCGCCGAGCAGACCATGAAGAACTTCGCGCAGAAATATCCGAGCGACCCGCTGCTCGGCGACGCGCAATACTGGCTCGGCGAGAGCTACTTCCAGCGCCAGCAATATCGCGACTCCGCGGAAGCCTTCCTCGCCGTCACCACCAAATACGAGAAGTCGGCCAAGGCGCCGGATGCGCTGCTGCGGCTCGGCCAGTCGCTGGCCGCGCTGAAGGAGAAGGAGGCCGCCTGCGCCGCCTTCGGCGAGGTCGGCCGCAAATACCCGCGCGCCTCCGCCGGCGTCAAAGCCGCCGTCGACCGCGAGCAGAAGCGGGTGAAGTGCTGACCGCGCAGCGTTGATCGCTGACAACGCGGATGGTGCTGCGCTAAACAGTCGGTCCATCCGCTGGCGATTGCTGGGCAGCGTCATGTCAGACGACGACAATTCTCCGATCTCCGCGCGCGAGGCGAAGCAGCTCTTCGCCGAGTTGAAAAGTGCGCCCGCACTGGTGCTCGCGGTGTCCGGCGGGCCCGACTCGATCGCGCTGATGTGGCTCGCCGCGCGCTGGCAGCGCAGCCTTGCGCGCGGCCCGCGTCTCACCGTCGTCACCGTCGATCATGGCCTGCGGGCCGAGGCGGCGCGCGAGGCGCGCGAGGTGAAGCGGCTCGCTACCGAGCTCGGCCTGCCACACCGGACCCTGCGCTGGCGCGGCGCCAAGCCGAAGACGGGACTGCCCGCGGCCGCGCGCGAAGCCCGCTACCGCCTGCTCGTGCAGGCCGCGCGCAGCGCCGGTGCGAGCCATGTGCTGACCGCCCACACCCGCGACGACCAGGCCGAGACGCTGTTGATGCGCCTCGTCCGCGGCAGCGGACTTGCCGGGCTGTCGGCGATGGCGCGCCTCACGGAGCGCGACGGCATCGTGCTGGCGCGTCCGCTGCTCGACGTCCCGAAGGCGCAGCTGATCGCGACCCTGAAGCGCGCGAAGATCGGCTTTGCCGATGATCCCACCAACCGCGACACCGCCTTCACCCGGCCGCGGCTGCGCGCGCTGTTGCCGCAGCTCGCGGCCGAGGGCGGCGACGCCCGCAGTCTGGCGCGGCTCGCAGCCAGGCTGGCGCGCGCCAATGCGGCGGTGGAGGTGCTGACGGACGGGGCCGAGCGCTTCCTTCGCTTGAGGGATCGCGACGATGCGCCGCATGGGCCGGATATGCGAAGCTTTGAGGCCGGCGCGTTCGCCACCCTACCGGAGGAGGTCCGGCTGCGGATGCTGCTTCGGGCCATCAACGCGCTCGGGCACGAGGGGCCGGCGGAACTCGGCAAGGTCGAAACCCTCCTGGCCGCGCTCGATCAGGCGATCGCTGCTGGTATGGCCGCAGGTCCCCGCGCAGCCGCAAATGGCCGGCCGGTCCTGAAGCAGACCCTTGCGGGAGCCTTGATCAGCCTTGCCGGCGGGCGTATCCAGATCGCGCCGGCGCCGGCCCGGCGGCGCAAGGGCGATAGGCGTCAGGTCACCTTAACCAGGCAGGAAAAACCCCGGGTCCATTATTTCAGCGGGAATCGCCCTAAGATGGGATAAATAGTCCCATCTCGTTCCCTTGGCAGCGACCGGGGCGGCACCTAAATTGTATGCGTCTAACCGAGAGGATTCCTTGGGGATTTCCTCGTACTGCCCAAGGATTCAGGCCGCGATCCGCGCGACCACGAAGGAAGATCGATGAACGCCAATCTGCGCAATTTCGCCCTCTGGGTCATCATTGTCTTGCTGCTGTTGGCGTTGTTCACGCTCTTCCAAAATCCGGGTCAGCGCGCCTCCTCGCAGGACATCGCCTTCTCCCAGCTCCTGAGCGAGGTTGACCGCGGCAATGTGCGCGACGTGGTGATCCAGGGGCCGGATATCCACGGCACCTTCACCAACGGCTCCAGCTTCCAGACCTATGCGCCGAACGACCCGACGCTGGTCAAGCGCCTCTATGACAGCAAGGTCCAGATCACCGCGAAGCCGCCGGGCGACAACGTGCCCTGGTTCGTCTCGCTGCTGGTCTCCTGGCTGCCCTTCATCGCGCTGATCGGCGTGTGGATCTTCCTGTCGCGGCAGATGCAGGGCGGCGCCGGCAAGGCGATGGGCTTCGGCAAGTCGCGTGCGAAGATGCTCACTGAAGCGCATGGCCGCGTCACCTTCGAGGACGTCGCCGGCGTGGACGAAGCCAAGCAGGACCTGCAGGAGATCGTCGAATTCCTGCGCGACCCCGGCAAGTTCCAGCGCCTCGGCGGCCGCATTCCGCGCGGCGTGCTGCTGGTTGGCCCTCCCGGCACCGGTAAGACCCTGATCGCGCGTGCGGTCGCGGGCGAAGCCAACGTGCCGTTCTTCACCATTTCGGGTTCTGACTTCGTCGAGATGTTCGTCGGCGTCGGCGCGAGCCGCGTCCGCGACATGTTCGAGCAGGCCAAGAAGAACGCCCCCTGCATCATCTTCATCGACGAAATCGACGCTGTCGGTCGTCATCGTGGCGCCGGTCTCGGCGGCGGCAATGACGAGCGCGAGCAGACGCTGAACCAGCTGCTGGTCGAGATGGACGGCTTCGAGGCGAACGAGGGCGTGATCCTGATCGCCGCCACCAACCGTCCTGATGTGCTCGATCCTGCGCTGCTGCGTCCCGGCCGCTTCGACCGTCAGGTCGTGGTGCCGAATCCGGACGTCGTCGGCCGCGAGCAGATCCTCAAGGTTCACGTTCGCAAGGTGCCGCTGGCGCCGGATATCAACCTCAAGACCATCGCGCGCGGCACCCCGGGCTTCTCCGGCGCCGACCTGATGAACCTCGTCAACGAAGCTGCGCTCACCGCCGCCCGCCGCAACAAGCGGATGGTGACCCAGGCCGAGTTCGAGGAGGCCAAGGACAAGGTGATGATGGGCGCCGAGCGCAAGTCGCTCGTCATGACCGAGGAAGAGAAGCTCTTGACGGCCTATCACGAGGGCGGCCACGCCATCGTCGGCCTCAACGTGCCCGCGACCGATCCGATCCACAAGGCGACGATCATCCCGCGCGGACGTGCGCTGGGCATGGTCATGCAGCTGCCCGAGCGCGACAAGCTGTCGATGTCGCTGGAGCAGATGACCTCGCGCCTCGCCATCATGATGGGCGGCCGCGTCGCCGAAGAGCTGATCTTCGGCCGCGAGAAGGTGACCTCGGGTGCCGCCTCCGACATCGAGCAGGCCACGCGCCTCGCTCGCATGATGGTGACGCGCTGGGGCCTCTCGGAAGAGCTCGGCACGGTCTCCTACGGCGAGAACCAGGACGAGGTGTTCCTCGGCATGTCGGTGTCGCGCACGCAGAACGCTTCTGAGGCGACCGTCCAGAAGATCGACTCCGAGATCCGGCGTCTGGTCGAGGAAGGCTACAAGGAAGCCACCCGCATCCTCACCGAGAAGCACGGTGATCTTGAGGCGCTGGCCAAGGGCCTGCTCGAGTTCGAGACGCTCTCCGGCGACGAGATCGTCGATCTGCTCAAGGGCAAGAAGCCGAACCGCGAGTCCGTGCTCGAGCCGACCACGCCGCGCGCCTCCGCCGTGCCCCCGGCCGGCAAGTCGCGCCCGCGGCCCGATCCGGATCCGGGCCTGGAGCCGCAACCGCAGGCATAACGCCTCTCGCGTCGTGGCCGGCTGTTCCGGCAAACCGTTAGTGCAAAAGCTCGGCATCAAGCCGGGCTTTTGTATTTTCGTGGACGGCCTTTCGTCGGCCTATCGCGATGTCGTCGGTGAATTGCCCGATGACGTGAAGATCGCAAAGACCGCCAAGGCGCCGCTCGACATGGTGCATGTCTTCGCGACCGAAGCCAAAGGCTTTGCGGTCAAGCTGCGCAGCTACCGCAAGGCGATCGCACCTGATGGGATGATCTGGGCGTCATGGCCGAAGAAGGCCTCGGGCGTCGCGACTGACGTGACGGAAACGCTGGTGCGCGAGGCCGCGCTCGCGAACGGCCTCGTCGACATCAAGGTCTGCGCCGTCGACGACGTCTGGTCCGGCCTCAAGCTCGTGATCCCCGTGAAGGACCGCCCGGCGAAGAAGTAGGCTGGGCAAAGGCGCCTTTGCGCCGTGCCCACCACCTATCGGCAAGCGAGACAGAAGTCGTGGGCACGCTTCGCTTTGCCCACCCTACGATATTTCACTTCGCCGCGGCTCCCGCCCTCTCGCCGCGCCGCTCGAGAAAGCGCAGCACATCGTCGTTGAACTGCTCCGGATCCTGCAGAAACGAGAAGTGACTGACCTCCGGCTGGATCAGCAGGCCGGCGCCCGGGATGTTCGCCGCCATGAACTCGGTGTTCTCGCGCTTGATCGCCTCGTCGTGATCGCCATCCACGATCCAGGTCGGGACCTTGATCGCCGCGAGATCCGACGCCGTCCATTTCGGCTGGCTCTCCCACATCTTGGTAATCTCCGCGACGAAGCTCTTGTACTCCGTCGGGGTCGGCGAGAGACGCTTGTACTCCTCGCCGGCTCTGGCGATGTAGGCGTTGAAGACGTCGCTTGACGCAATATCGGCAACGCCCGACGGATCCGAGTTGGCCGCGAAAGCGAACAGCTTGGTGACCCGCTCCGGGTGCTTCATCGCGATGTCGAGGCCGATGATCGCGCCGTCGCTCCAGCCGACGATCGCGGCCTTCCTGATCTTGAGATGGTCGAGCAGCCCGACCACGTCCGAGGCCATCAGATCGTAGCCATAGGGCTCCTGGTCGCGGCTGCTGCGCCCGTGCCCGCGGCTCTCCATGACGATGACCTGATAGCGCCGTTGCAGCGCACGGACCTGGTGACCCCAGTAGTTGGCGTTGGCGAGGCCGCCATGCAGCAAAAGCACCGGCTCCCCGCGGCCGAACACGGCGTACCAGACCTTGATGCCGTTGACGGGCGCGAAGCCGCTCTGCGCCGCCTTGGGCAAGGTCGGCGTCGGCGGCAGGCTCAGCCATTGCGGCGCCGCATGCGCAGCATTGATCGAGACCATGACGAGAAGGGCGGTGAGGAGTTTGCGAAACATCATGACACGTCTTCCTGTTCGTCCACCGGACATTAGCGCATGACAAAGTGGCGGCGTCACGTTCCAAGACAAAAACCAGGGCGCGGGCTTTCGTCCCTCCCTCGCGTTCCACAAACAAACGACGCTTTCCGTATTTGAACGACCAGATCGCGCCTGGTGGCGAGTCCGCCATCACGGCGAGCTTGTCCAGCACACCATGTCGGCCCACCTCCTGCCGCACCGGCCGCACGATGCACCGGCCAATGATGGAGATCGACTATGACTGGGCTTAAAATCCTCGCTGCCGTGGCTGTGTTGTCGGCCCTGACTGCAACCACCGCCTACGCGCAATCCGGTTTTGCGAGCAGTCATCCGGACACGTACGAAGCGGAGAACCCCAATCGCAATCTGAATGGCACGCTGACGCCGGCGGGCCGGCTGGGCCTCGAGTTGCCGGACGGCGCGGCTCCCGCGCAAGGCGCCGACAGCGCCATGGCTCGCGCGGACGGCGCCGCTTCCCGTTCTTGCTCCGAGCGTTACCGGTCCTTCGATCCGGCGACGGGCACCTATCTCGGTCTGGACGGCAACCGCCATCCCTGCAGGTAAGGCAAAGCGGCAAATCACCGGATCAATTGGACCTCCGGCCGGTTGGCCGGAGGACTCCATGCAAGATGCTGCCGGGATGAAGCTGGAGTCGCATCCTCACTTCGACGATTTCGCGGCCGCGCTGTCGTCCCGCACATGGATCACCGCGATGTCGTCGGCATAGATTCGTTTCCAGCCCGTGAGCTGATCGAGGATCTGGGGGCCGGGCGCATCGGCGACCAATAGCGTCGCGTCGATCTTGTACTCATCCAGCAGGCGCGGAAGCAGCTCGGGCTTCTTGCCCTCGGTCGCCTTGAAGAAGTCCATCACGAATTTCTCGCCATAGAGCTCGGCGCGGCCGTCGACGTAGACGGGGATATCGCGCGAGATCAGATAGCCGCCGAACTGATAGGCGTTGAAGATGCGCTGGACCTTGCGCTGCTCGAGCAGGTCGACGGCGGCAACCGGCGTCTGCGTCATCGTGAAGGTGAAGCGGTGGTGCCTCATGTAGAGCGAGGTCGAGGTCCAGCCTGCGGCCACGATCATCAGCGCGCCAAGCGCGGTGACATAGTGGGCCGGCCATGGTCGGTGCCGGTGGAGTCCGGCTGCGGGCGCGGGACCAACTCGCCGAGCGGCTTCGCCAGCACCAGCGGCACCAGGAAGGCAAAGGCCTCGATGCTCCTGACATGGGTCAGCGCGCTCCAGGTCAGGAACAGGATCAAAAAGATCCTCGGCGCCGAGAGCACCAGGCCGCGATAATAGCCGAAGGCGATCAGGCCGAGCAGCGCGCCTTCGAACGAGGTGAACGTGGCAAAGTTCGCCGGCATCCATTCGAAGATCAGCGACAGCAGCTCGCCGAGGCTGAGGATGTTGGTCGCGCCCAGCAGCGTCTTCCAGCCGTACGGCGTGCAGCAGCTCGCGATCACTGCGCCGATGCCAAACAGCACCCAGCGCATGAACAGTCGGAGCCGTTGTCCCTTCTCGGCATGCTCGACGGCCTCGAGCGAGATCGGACCGATCAGCGCCAGGCCGAGCACGAAGCCGCCATGCAGGTTCGCCCAGAGCGCCATCAGCGGCAGCCAATACCAGGACGGCGCACGCCTGCGGTCGGCGGCCGCCATCAGTAGGCCGACCCACGCCACCATGACCGGCAGCGCCAGAATATGCGGGCGCGCCAGGACGTGGTGCAACGACAGCAGCAGCGCCAGCATCGCAAACAGCACTGCCCGCGGTGCCTCGATCTGCGCGTCGAGCAGATAGACGAAGATTGCGGCCGTGAGTGCGGTCGCCATCGCAGTGAGGATGACGGGACCCGCCCAGTCCCATTGCGCATGGGAGAAGGCGAGCAGCACTTGCGACAGCCACGACGTCGAAATCCACGGCGCGCCAGTCCGCGTGAAGGAATAGAAATCCGTGGTGGGCACGGCGCCGTGATCGAGGATCCATTGCCCGACCTTGATCTGCCAGAACGAGTCGGAGTCCTGAAGCAGCGTGTCGCCGACATAGAGGAAGAACAGATAGGCGCCGGCACCGACGCACAGCGGCACCAGGGCTCGCGCGCGGCCCTGCATCGCGATGCTGTTGGCAAAGGAAAGGGACATTCCGCCTCGTCGTCCTGTTGTTCTTGTCGGTTCGGCGGCAGTGGACCACGGCGGTCATAACTTCGGGTAAATCGGGGCCGGGTCGGCGTCTCGTTCGGATGATTTAACGGGTTGTTTTAGATTTCGGTTTACCATCGACGAATACACGCAAACCGCCCAGTGTTTACGCAGTCGAATTAACTGCGGCGCAATTCTTTGCCTCTACGTTCGGTTCCATGGTCGGGCGGCGCTGGGAAGCCGAAGAGACCAGACCAGTTGTAGCCTCGTGTACTTTTTGGGAGCACTCTATGAAGAACCTCGTTGCGCGCTTTGTGAAGGATGAATCCGGCGCCACCGCCATTGAATACGGCCTGATCGCTGCCGGCATCGCGCTGGCGATCATCACCGTCGTCAACAACCTCGGCAGCACGCTGAACACCAAGTTCACCTCGATCTCGACCAGCCTCAAGTAAGGCCGGACAAATTGAGAGTTGAAAGAGCCTCGTCCGAGACGAGGCTCTTTTCTTTTGTGCGGGGAGCTTTGCAGCCAGGGACCGAGGGTTAACGGACGTGGTCGCGTTTTGGTCTTGCTGCGGGGTGTCTGGCCCTCATGGTGCGGGGCCAGCCACCACAAGAACGCGGCGAAGCGTCCGCGCAAGGCCGCGAGAGCTGGCGGCCTGGAGCGTGATCCGGACCCGCAGGGCCGCGTTTGCCTAAAATGTGCGGCGGTATTCCCGAGAGTTCATGCTCTAGCAACACGCCAAGACGCGATGACGATTCACTCCAATCTCGTCGCGCTTTGGTTCGTGGCTCACCGTGACGGGGAGGGGAGCGGTGTGTCGTCGCGGACGTGGACCACGGCGACGTCATCCGCATAGAGCCGCTTCCAGCCCGGCAGATGGTCCATGATCCTCGAGGCGGGCACCGTGGGGTTCAGCAGCGTCGCGTCGATCCGGTAGGTATCGAGCAGACGCAGGAGCGTCTCGACGTTCTTGCCCTCGACAGCGTCGAAGTAGTCGAGCACGAACTGCTCGCCATACAGCTCGGCGCGGCCATCGATGAAGGTCTTGATGTTGCGGGTGATCAGATAGCCGCCGATCGGAGCGGTGCTGAAGATCCGCTGCGCGTGCCGCCGTTCGAGCACGTCGACCGCGGCCGCGGGGGACTGATTGCCGATAAAGGCATACCGGTACGGCGTGGCATAGGACCGCGTGATGCTCCAGCCGGCCGCGACGATCGCGAGCGCAGCGATTGCGCTCACTGCAAAGGAGGACCGGGCGTCTGCCGCCCTCAGCGCGACCGCTCTCGTCACGCCCAATTGCTCGGCGAACGGCTTCGCCAGCACGAGCGGCGTCAACAGCGCAAAGGCCTCGATGTTTCTGACGTGATTGAGGGCCGCCCAGACCAGGCCGAGCAGCAGAAGAATACGGGTCCAGGACAGCACCAGCCCGCTGTAGTAGCCGATGGCGATCAATCCGAGCAGGCTGGCTCCAAACAGATCGAGCGAGCTGAAGTCGGCGGGCATCCATTCCCAGATCATCGAGAGC
This sequence comes from Bradyrhizobium sp. YCK136, assembly GCF_044570075.1. Taxonomy (NCBI): domain Bacteria; kingdom Pseudomonadati; phylum Pseudomonadota; class Alphaproteobacteria; order Hyphomicrobiales; family Nitrobacteraceae; genus Bradyrhizobium; species Bradyrhizobium sp. YCK136. Next base: position 8,517,680 of record NZ_CP172424.1, on the reverse strand, counting down.
AGCTTGCCGAGGCTGAGGATCTTCGTCGATGCGAGTAGCGTGTTCCAGCCATAGGGCGTGCAGCAGGCTGCGGCCAGCGCAGCAAGCCCGAACACGGCCCAGCGCGCCGCCAGCGCAAATCGATCCTTGCGATCGGCGGATGCGAGCGCATCGAGGCCGATGGCCCCGATCAGCGCCAGCCCCATGACGAAGCCGCCGTGAAGATTGGCCCATAGCGCCATCAAGGGCAGCAACAGCCAGGAGGGCGCGGTGCGCCGGTCGGCGGCCGCCAGCAGCCCGCCGACAAAGGCCACCATGACCGGCAGGGCCAGCATGTGCGGGCGCGCGAGGAAATGCCCCATCGACATGAAGAGGAGCGGGGTGACGAGCAGAAAGGCGCGCGCCGGCTCCAGATAAGGCTCAAGCAGGTGAACGAAGATCGCCGCGGTCGCTCCGATTGCGAGCGATGTCAGGATAACCACGCCCGACCAGTTTGACGGCTCGTAAACCAGCGCGAACAGGACTTGCGACAGCCAGGAGCTGGAGATCCAGGGCTCACCGGCGCGCGTGAACGAATAGATGTCGGTGGTGGGCAGCGCACGATGTTCGAGAATCCACTGTCCGATCTTGATCTGCCACAGCGTATCGGAATCCCGCAGCATGATGTCGCCGACGCCGAGGAAGAACAGGTACACACCGGCGCCGATGCAGAGCGGCACGAGCCAGCGCGCAACGCTGCGGACGGGAACGCTGCTTGTAACGGAAACCGACATTGGACTCTCGGGGTTGAACGACCACGCACAACAGCAGGTCCGCACCTGAGCATGAGCGCTTTTAAGTTGGGGTAAACCGGGCCGGTTCGCCGCCGCCACGCGGTGCAAGGATGCGTTTACTACCTGCTCGCGTGCGCCTCGGAGTTGCGTGGCGCCCGTATCCTCATTTGTTCCTTGTCATTCGTCCTGAATAGTTGTTCAGTCCTTGCGGGGCGATTTGCAGCGATTGAGTGACGAAGCGTTCGGCCGCAGGGCGTGCGGCAGGCGTGTGGGACAGGAAGCGCGCCATGGTTTATCGGCGGACGCATCAAGTGGTTAAGCGCCTTGCGGCCCGGCGCAGTGCGATCTTGGCGGCGGCGCGCGAGGCTGCGGCGGAAGGCGGGATGGCGGCGGTGCAGATCGCGCCGGTCGCGGTCCGGGCCAATGTCGCGGCCGGCACGGTCTACCGCTACTTCCCCTCCAAGGCCGAGTTGATCTCCGAATTGATCGCCGAGGTCTCCCGCGACGAGCTCGCGGCGATCCGCCGGGCGGCCGATGCCGCGCCGGGTCCGTCCTCGGCGCTGGCTGCTGCCGTCACCACGGTGGCGGTCCATACCCTGTCGCAGCGCAGGCTGGCCTGGGGCATCCTGGCCGAGCCGGTCGATGTCGATGTCAGCGCCTCCCGGCTTGCCAGCCGGCGCGAGATCGCGGGCGAGATCGCAGGCCGGATCGATGCGGCCGTGCGCGCCGGTCACCTGCCGGCGCAGGACACCGCGCTGGCCGCCACCGCGCTGCTCGGTGCGCTGCATGAGGCCCTGGTCGGGCCGCTCGCGCCTGACAATCTCGAAGATCCCGTCAAGATGCGCGATGCGGTGCAGACCGTGACGCTGCTCGCGCTGCGCGCCGTCGGCGTCATGGACGCCCGCGCCCGCGGCCTGGTGGTGCAGCAGACGCTGCTCCCGACCACGAAAGCGCTGGTCGGGGCCTGAATCGAGGGCGCGACCAAGGCCGGGGGCCTGATCGCGCTCAGGCCGTTGTCCGGGCGCGCCTTTTCGAAAAACCCGAGCAGGCATGCCGGACAGGCCGGCTACTGTGCATGGGGTTGTTTTCGACGTTTTTGTTTGCCGGGGTCCCGCGGACCTAGCCCGATCTATTCACGAGAGCACGGTCGTTCTTGACGTCTGACGGGGGCTGGCGGCTGGCGTGGGTGACCGTCCGGCCTTTTCTCACCGGGTTCTACATCAAGCTGTTTTGTAGGCGATGGAGGAGTGGGGCGGGTGAGCGGGCGCAGGCCCGGTCGGTTACGGACCGAGCGGGAGCAGCGCGCCGGGCAAGCAGCGGATCAGGTCGGCTTCGGGACATGCCGCGGCAAACGCAAGGCGAATGCGGCTCGAGGTCTCGACCACACGGGCGGCGAGCTTCAAGAGCCGAAGACGCAGCGTCGCGAACTCGGCAGCGGCCAATTCCCGGACTTTGGGAATGGCGTCGCGCACGGTCAGCATCAGCCAATAAGCGGCCGTATGGAGCACGAGACGGACCTGGTTGGCGAGCGCCGAACGGCAGCTGGTGCGGTCGGAGGCGAGCTGCGTCTTATGCAGCTTGATCAGATTCTCTGCTTGGCCGCGCGCGCAATACAGGCTGTCGTAGATCCACTCGGCCGAGCCGACATCGAGGCTGGTGACGACGAAACGGATGTCGAGGCCGAGCATCGTCGCCTCAATACGGGCGACGGTGCGCCGTTCGCGATCCCAGGACTTTGCCTTGTGGCGCGTCTCGGTATAGCCACGCAGAACCGGCAGGTTCTCGATGGCGCGTCGGGTGCGGATGTCGTCGGCGACCTCGTCGACTTTTCTGGCGAGAGGCTTGGTGCCGGACAGACCGAAGATGTAGTCGATGCCGTTGGTCTCGCACCACGCCATTGCCTCCGGCCGGGCATAGTGCCCGTCGCCACGGAACGTAATTTGCGTGTTGTGCCATCGCGTGCGGATATGCCGTACCAGGCGGCGCAGATGGGCACGCACCTCGACGCCGCCCGGCGTCTTGCCGGCCGCAGCACGACGGCCACGGGCCGGCTCTTCTCCGTGTCGTAGACGTGGATCGGCAGAAAGCAGCGTTCATCATAATGAGCGTTGAACAGCGAGAGCTGCTGATGGCCGTGGACGACGTCGCAGGTATCATCGATGTCGAGCGTGACGGATGCCGGCTCGTGGGGGTAGCTATCCATCCATGCGTCGACCAAAATGTAGGTCAGCCGGATCACGTCGCGCAGGCGCGGAGCATTCTCCAGCCGCGACAGCGTCGGCTGGGAACACAAATATCGGCCCGTGTCCGGTAGGCGACCGCAGGCCAGCTTGAATGCCGGATCGGACCGCAGATGATCGAGGTCGTCGGCGTCCTCGTAGCCGCAGCAGATCGCGAACATGCGCGCGCGGAACATATCGACCAGGCTGTGCACGACCCGCGTCGGATCGCGCCGATCCGGGAACACCCGGGCCAGATTGTCGGCCAAGCCGAGACGCCGCTCGGCCATCGCCAGAAGCATCACGCCCCCGTTCGAGGTTAGGCGCCCACCATCGAAGGCAGCTGTGACTTTCTTGGCGTGAATGGCTGGAAACGAGAAGGGCGGAATCGTATCGTCGGTCATGGCGGGCGTGGCGTTCGCGGTTGGAGGTGATGGGGTTGGCTTCACAACCGAATCCTACGCCGTATCAGCGCTTTACACCACGCTCGCCAGCCTCTCGGGCGCCTCTTACGAATAAGACAGGCTAGATATCCGCGCCGCCCTCGGGGCCGACGGAGGCGATGCGCACCATGTTGGTGGTGCCGGGGATGCCGAGCGGCACGCCGGCGACGATGATCACGCGCTGGCCGGCGCGGACGAAGCCGTCCCGGAACGCGATCTGGCCGGCGCGGCTCACCATGTCGTCCTGGTCGCGCGCGTCTTCCGCCACCACGCAATGCACGCCCCAGACCACCGCCAGCCGGCGTCCGGCCGCGATGTTCGGCGTGATCGCCACGATCGGCGGCTTCGGCCGCTCGCGCGCGACGCGCACCGCGGTCGAGCCCGAGCTGGTCCAGCAGATCAGGGCCGGCAGGTCGAGCGTCTCGGCGATCTGGCGGGCGGCGTCCGCGATGGCGTCGCCGGCGGTGGATTCCGGCGCGGGGCGCTGCGCGGTCAGCACGGACCGATAAATCGGGTCGCGCTCGACCTCTTCGCCGATGCGGTTCATGGTCGAGACCGCCTCGACCGGGAATTTGCCGGCCGCCGATTCCGCCGACAGCATGATGGCGTCGGCGCCTTCGTAGACGGCGGTGGCGACGTCGGAGACCTCGGCGCGGGTCGGCACCGGCGACTGGATCATCGATTCCAGCATCTGGGTCGCGATCACCACCGGCTTGCCGGCGCGGCGCGCCATGCGCGTCATCTGCTTCTGGAGGCTCGGCACGCGCTCCAGCGGCAGCTCGACACCGAGATCGCCGCGCGCCACCATCAGCGCGTCGGAGGCCTCGATGATGTCGGCGAGGCGGTCGATCGCCTGCGGCTTCTCGATCTTGGCCATGACCGCGGCGCGGCCGCGGATCATCTTCTTGGCCTCGATCACGTCGTCGGCGCGCTGCACGAAGGACAGCGCGATCCAGTCGACGCCGGTGACCAGCGCCGCCTCGAGGTCGGCGCGGTCCTTCGGTGTCATCGCCGAGACCGGCAGGTCGGTGTCGGGCAGGCTGACGCCCTTGCGGTCGGACATCCGTCCGCCGACCACGACGCGCGTCACCGCGTGCTCTTTCGAGGTCTCCTCCGCGATCAGCCGGACCTTGCCGTCATCCAGCAGCAGCGCATGGCCGGGCCGCAGCGCGGCGAGGATCTCCGGATGCGGGAGATTGACGCGCGTGGCATCGCCCGGCGCCTTGTCGGAATCGAGCGTGAAGGTCTGGCCGTTCTGGAGCTGGACCGAGCCTTCGGCGAAGGCGCCGAGCCTGAGCTTCGGTCCCTGAAGGTCGACCAGGATGCCGATCGGCCGGCCGTAGCTGCTCTCGACATTGCGGATCGTCGCCACCAGCTCCCGCATCTTGTCATGCGGGGTGTGGCTCATGTTGATGCGGAACAGGTCGGCGCCGGCCTCGAACAGGCGGCGGATCATCGCGAGGTCCGAAGAGGCAGGTCCAAGGGTCGCGAGAATCTTGATACGGCGAAGACGCCTCATGGCTTATTCCCAGGCGGAGGGGGAGCTGCGGCCGGTGGCAGGCCGGGCGAGCCCGGGGGCGTAGCACCGGGCGGGCCATTGGGCAAACCCGGAACGCCGCCACCCGGGCCAACCGGGCCGGGCATGCCAGGCACGCGCGGCTGTGCCGGCTGCTCGTTGGCATCGGTGAGCTGCACCGTCCAGGCGCGCTGCTCGCCGGTATCGACCTCGAAATAGCCGGTGCGGTCATAGCCGCGCGCCAGGCAATCCTCGGTGCCGCGGATGGTGAATTCCTTGTCGCGCGAGCACATGAAGGCCTGGCCCGACCATTCGCCGCCGCGGTCATAGTCGATCGCGTAGATGTAATAGTAGCGGGCGACCAGCGTTCCCCGCAGCAGGGTCTCGCAGGAGCGGGAGGAGATGTTCCACCAACCCTCTGTGGTCCAGCCCTCGGCGTCCTTGTAGCCGAGCGCAATGCCGACCCGGCTCGAGGTGTTGTTGCAGAGCCGGAAATCGGCGGCGGCCGGGCTGGCCCAGAGGCACAGCAGGCCAACCACCAGCACCGGGACCAACCGGGCGAGCAGGCGAAACGGGGAACGGGGAGATTCGGCGATCATTGTCGCGGAACGTATACCAGATGATTGACGATTTGGCGTAGGGCCGGGGAACTGCCGCGAGAGGCGGCCCGGGGCCCGTTTGCGCCGCGATATGGCAAAATCTGTGACAGGACCCCACCTGATCCCGTAAGGGTGACGACATCAGGGGTAGCCAAGGGATTCAGTGATGGCAATCGACGACAAAACCAGAACGGAACTCGAAGCGGCCGCTTTCCGGCGCCTGGTCGACCATTTGCGGGAACGGACGGACGTCCAGAATATCGACCTGATGAATCTGGCGGGCTTCTGCCGCAACTGCCTGTCCAACTGGCTCAAGGACGCAGCCGACGCCCAGGGCGTCGCCTTGAGCAAGGACGAGAGCCGGGAGGCCGTCTACGGCATGCCCTATGAGACCTGGAAGGCGAAGCACCAGGGCACGGCCACGCCCGAGCAGATCGAGGCGATGAAGAAGGTCCACCCTCACGGGCACTAGTCTTTCTCCGTCATTCCGGGGCGATGCGCAGCATCGAACCCGGAATCTTGAGATTCCGGGTTCGCCCTTCGGGCGCCCCGGAATGACGACAATCTCCGGTATCTTCTCATCTCCTGTGGGCGCGCTGTGGACGAGCGCGATGCTTGCTTGAACGCGGGGGGCACGAACCCTAAGGGTTCAGGCAGCACGCGCGGTGAGGGATGCCGGCGTCACCTCGTTTTGCCAGTTTCATTGGGAGTACCAAGATGGCCACCTCCGCCGCCGTTCGCGACGACGAGCCCGCGACGAAATTTGCCAAGGACCAGCTCAAATCCATCATCGAGCGCATCGAGCGGCTGGAGGAAGAGAAGAAGGCGATCTCCGACGACATTCGTGACGTCTATGCCGAGAGCAAGGGCAACGGCTACGACGTCAAGGCGCTGCGCACCATCGTGCGGATGCGCAAGCAGGATCCCAACGAGCGCGCCGAGGCCGAGACCATTCTCGAGACCTACATGCAGGCGCTGGGAATGATCTGAGGTCTGTACTGTCGTCCTGGCGAGAGCCAGGACCCATAGCCACAGGCCGTGGTTATTGCGAAGGCCGGCAGTTGCATTATCGTCGTGCGGGATTGGTACCGCGCTTCATCGATAGATTCCGCGGTATGGGTCCTGGCTTTCGCCAGGACGACACCAGTGTCGTGGGTCCATCGAGGGAAACGCCGTGACTGCGCCGCCGCTACCGCGCGAGGTGAGCCGTGCCTTCGACGCTCTTCCGGCGCCGATCGGCAAGCGGCTGCTTCAGGTGCGTGCGCTGATCTTTGCGACCGCTGCGGCGCATGACGACGTCGGCCCGCTCACCGAAACGCTGAAATGGGGCGAACCCGCTTATCTGACCGATGAGACCGGCAGCGGCTCTACGATCCGGCTCGGGCGCGTGAAGGACTCCGATCGCGCCGCCATTCTCGTCAACTGCAGGACGACGCTGGTCGATACGTTCCGCGAGCGCTTTCCCGATCAGTTCGACTATCGGCAGACGAGGGCGTTGCTGTTGCCGGTATCCGGCGCGCTTCCGAAGCAGCAGCTCACCGTCTGTCTCTCGCTGGCGCTGACGTATCATCTGGATCGGCGGGTCAGGAAAGCGAGATAGAAGCTGCGGGTTTCGACACTATAGTCTTGGAAATGGCGAGCACGCCGTTGCGCCGGTCCGGCGCGCAGCCTCTATCGGCAGGATTGTCGGTCTCGTCTCAATTGCCGCGTCCGCGTTTGGAGTCTCGTCCCGCCTGCGCCCGCTTGTTGGCCTGCGAGACCCTTCCGATTTTTCCGGCGGAAGTTTCTTGATCCGGCGACGGCTTGGGATGGGCCGCATGCCGTCATGCGAAGTTGGGGTCGTCTGCGGTCGGGAAAACTGACGTGTCCGACGAAGTGCCAGCGCCCGTCGCGCCGCTTCCCCGAGCTCTCGTCGTGCCTCAAACTTTCGGATGCGCCTCAGCTCGTTCTTGACGCGCTTGATGGCGGCAGCGAAGACCGATTGGCGCCGGTTTGCGTGCTCTGCCGTTCCGGAGAAACTCTTGCCGCGCGGGTCGGTCGTCCCCTTTGTTTCGCGGCGTCGATGCCGCGACAATGTACGCTCCCTGTCGCGCAGATCCCGTAGCCGGTCGCGAAGGCCCTCAAGTCCATCGCGCCCCATCTCTCCAACCACGGGATGGTGCGTATTCAATATGACTTCGCGCTCGTCCTGGTTCAGAAGGCTGAGCTCAGACTTGCATGGAACTGACATCGCACGCTCCCTTCCGGGTTTTTCGCGCACTGCCATAATGCGCGTTTGGAATGCGCAGCGATACCGGGTGATTACCCGTTAAAAGTGGGGGAATCCTCCTTAGTGCATATGCGCACCAGGCTTGGGCAGAATCCGTTCATCTGTCGTCACGGACAAGTAAACCCAGTGCGCGCGTACCATCCGGGCCACGACATTGTGTTCGTGGAAATACCGCCTCAGCGCAACGCGGCGGTGCGAACGACGAAGGAGGTCGTATCGAGCTTCGCGGTGGCGCTGCCCGAGAAGCTGTCGCAGGACAGGCCCTGCATCGGATCGTCGGTGAAGCCCATGGCGATCACGGCCTGCGGCTTGACGAAATAGCCGCGCAGCGCGGTCATATCGAGCTCGCCCATCAGCGTCACCGACATCGCGCGGCTGGCGCTCGGCGACAGCATCACGATCTTGAGCCAGATGCTCTCGCCCTTGGCCGCGGAGAGCCGGGTCGCGGTTGCGACCATGCCGTCGACGCTCTTGCCGACCACCGTGTTGATCTCGGTTGCCTGGGCGCCGCTGCGGGACGCGGCGGCGGGACGGGCCGAGCGCGGGATCGGCGCGGAAGCGGCAACGACGTTGGCGCGATCGACCGGGGAGGCGGCCGGTGCGTAAGCCAGCGCCTGGCGGGCCTTCAGCGCGGCGATCTGCGCCGGTGTCGCCTGCTGCGGCGTCGCCGGAGTGTCCCAGAAGCCGCGGGCATTGATGATGTCGGCCGGGGTTTCAGGCTTGCCGGCCGCCGGCTTGTCAGCCACGGGCGCCGGCTTCGGCTTGGGCGGCGCAACGATCTGCGCATCGGCCGAGGCGAGCTGCAGCGTGGCGGCGACCTGCGGCTTGGCGCGCGGCGTCGGCACCGGATCGGCCGGCTTGGCCGCAGCGGCGACCACGGTGGGCGCCACGGGCTTGGCGGCCGGGGCTGGTGCGCCCTCGTCATCCTCGTCGCTGCTGCTGGCTGCCGGCGCCGACTTGCTCTTGAACAGGGCGGCAAAGAAGTTCGGCTTGCTGGCACCGTCGTCACCGTTGCCGCGGCGCTCGATCTCGGCCTTGGCGAGCTCATAGCCCTTCAGCGGCGTGCCGTCGGTCGGCAGATGCACCGTTTTTCCGTCCGGGAAGACGCGGGCGAGCTGGTCATGCGTCATGCGCGGCCAGTGCCGGATGCTGCCGGTGTCCAGATGCACGAAGGGCGAGCCGGAGGTCGGGTAGAAGCCGACACCGCCGCGCTGGAGGCGCAGGCCGGCGAAACGGATCTGCTCCAGCGGCACGCCCGGAATGTAGAAGTCCATCGCATGCCCCAGCATGTGCTGGCTGAAGCGCGCCACACCGGAGGAACGGCGGCGGAGCATCGCGTTGGTGGCGGGGGAGCGGTAGGAGGAGATGATCTGGATCGGCTGCTTGCCGTCGACGTCGCGATAGACTTCCCAGAGGATGTCGAACAGGTGACGGTCCATGACCGTCTCGTCCTGGGTGCGCCAGTCGCGGAGGAAGTGGTTGAGCTGCTTCAGCGACGCGTCGTCGTAGCGGCCGTCGCGCTTGAAGGTGACGGTGAGGTCTTCGCCGGAATGGGTGTGGTGGAAGGAGAGCGTCTTGGTCTCGTTCAGCGCGGCGGCGTTATGGACCGAGCCGGCGGCAGCCAGCAGCAATACGGAGGCGAGGCCGATCCGGGATCCGGCCTTCACTCCCGCATGGGACAACGACAGCACAGCGAATTGGCGTGCAAGACCAGTCAGCACGTATGAGCCCACCCAGTCGACGAGCGTTCAAATGGACTCTCCCGCCAACCCCGTTAGCGCGAGAAAGAGGATGAACGCTTTATTAAAGCGAGAAGGTTAATTCGAGGTTGACCTTCCCGCCCCCAAACCAAGTCAGAATACAAACCTAACCGGTTGAGTGTGGCAAAAAAACGCCCGCTGCCCGGGGTCCGGGTCGAGAATGGTTAACGCGAAACGCCCCCATCCAGGGGACGGGGGCGTTGATTTTATTGCAGAATTTCAGGAAGCGAGCGGCCGGGCCGGGCTCAGCGGGTAAACACCCGCTGCGGCCTGCGGCCGACCGGAGCCGGCGGCGGGGTCGGGGCGCCGAACAGCCGCTCGAAGAAGTTCGGACCGGACGAGCCGAAGCCGCCGCCATTGTTGGCCACTGCCACGCCCGAGGGCAGCGTCGTTGCCGGGCGCGAATAGCTCGGCTGGGAGTGCGCGACGATATTCTCGAGGTCCTTGCCGCGGCTGTTCTTCAGGATGTTGATCATGGTCGCGTCGCGGCCATAGACGTCCTTGCGGAATTGCAGCTTGCCGGCATCGTCCACGAACGCGGTCTGATAGGTGATGTTGACCGGAATCGGGGTCGGGAATTTCAGGTCGATCTCGCTCTTGCCGTACATGCTGCGCACGCGCTCCGGCGTGTACTTCTCGTTCGGCATGGCGATGTTGAGCAGAACGGAGGCGTACTGATCCGGGTTCTGCACGCGCATGCAGCCGTGGCTGAAGGCGCGGTCTTCCTTGGCGAACAAGTTCTTGTCCGGCGTGTCGTGCTGATAGACCAGGAACTTGTTCGGGAAGTTGAAGCGGATGCGGCCGAGCGCGTTGGCTTCACCCGGCGGCTGCGAGATGTGCACGGAGCCGTCGCGGTTCTGTTCGAGCTTGAGTCCCATGCGCGCAAGCACGGTCGGGTCCTGGTGAAGCGCCGGCAGGTATTCGTTGTAGACGATCGACGGCGGCACGTTCCAGGTCGGGTTGACCGTGATGTACTTCATCGTTTCGGTGAGCAGGGGCGTCGCGTGCTGGCCCGGCTTGCCGGTGACGACGCGGGTGGTCCAGACCTGCTGGCCGCGCTGCATCACCTTCAGCGTGTAGTCGGGAATGTTGAGGATGACATAGGCATCGCCCAGCGAGGGCACACCGAGGTCGCGCGGCAGCCAGCGCCAGCGCTCCATGTTCACCAGCACCGTGTCGATCTGCTTGTCGCGCTTCGGGGTGTTGAGCGCCTTGACCGTCTTGTCGTCGAGGATACCGGTCGCCTTGATCTCGGCGCTGTTCTGGAATTTGCGCACGGCTTCCGCGACCGTGGCGTCATAGCGGGTGTCGCTCGCATTCTCGGTGATGCCGAGCTTGCTGCGAAGCTGCGGCACGCGCGGATCCTCGACGACGATTTCAGCCTGCTTCTTGCCGGCGGGGGTGTATTTCAACGCCGGGCCGTCGGCGATCTCGATCACCGGGCCGCTGCCCTGGCCGCGGAGCTCCGCGAGCTTCGCCTTCAGTTCCTTGTAGAGCTTCTGCGGCGGGTTGTAGCTGTCGAGCGCCGCGGAGGCGTCAGCCGCGGTCGTGACCTTGGCGAGCACCTCGCCCGGGTCGACCGGATGCTCGGGATAGAGGATGTCGGCGCTGACCTGCGACCAGTGCATGCGGCCGCTCTGGGCCTGGCGCGCATAGTCGAACATGCTGGCGGTGAGCTTGAGCTCGGCATCGGCGAGCGCATCGGGGGTCGTGGCGGCGGCGAAATCCGGCACCGGATAGTCGGTCGGATTGAGGCCGTCGGAGGCTGCATCCTTCAGCCGCGCGATCACGCCCTTGGCCGCGGCGGTCAGGCTGCCGGCTTGCGTCCACACCGGCGCGAAGTCGCGGGCGCCGTAGAACTTCTCGATCGCCGCGCGCTCGTTCTTGCGGTCGAAATGGCGCGAGGTCTTGGCGCCGATGATATCCTTCAGCTTGTCGGCGACCGGCTGGTCGGCGGCGGGCACGCTGCTCGCAGCCTTGACCGGCTCGGCGGCAGGAGCCGCTGCGGTGGCGGGAGCCGCAGGCGCAGCCGGCGCAGTGTCGGCCTTTGCTGGTTCAGATTTGGCGGGCTCGGTCGTCGCGGGCTCCGTTTTAGCCGTCTCGCTCTTCGGCGCCTCGGTGGCGGGCGTGGTGGCGACGTCGGACGGCTTCGTCTCAACCTTGTCCGGCGCGGGAGCGGCTTCGGCCTTCACGGGTTCCTTGGCCGGCTCCTTCGCGGAGTCCTGGACCGTGGCGGTGGCGTCGAGCTTGATGTCGGAGGCAGTCGGGGGCGGGACGTTGGCGGGCTCGGGGCGCGGGATCGCGGCTTCGATCGCGAGCTCGGCGGCGCTGCTGCGCGCCTGATCCTGCGCCAGGGCCGAGCTGGCCGACACCGTGAGGAAGGTTGCTGCGACCGTCATCAAGACACGGTCAAAGCCTGCACGGTGGTTCAAACAGTCACGCATTGTGTCGCACCCCTCGGGTGAACTGTCCCTCGTGGAACAGCTTTGTTATCGCCTAATTGAGCTTCGGCTAAACCGCGCCGGCCTCTCGAAAGTTGCACGCCTGCACGCAACGATTCATACGCAGACGATATACAGGCCCCGATTTTGCAGCCAGCGCTACCCGGGACAACTCACGACAAACTGACTTCAAGGGAGCCTCTTGGCAACGGATTGTGCGCCTTTGCCGCGCGCTTTTCCCTCTGTCTGTCACTTCCAAGTCACGGTTCAAATCGCAGTCGAATTCTGTCGTCATGCGAACGGCTTACAGTCGCCTCGCGCCGTCGCGCGAACCTCCGTTCGCATGAGGCTCAGTGCGTCTCCTCGCCGCTTTTCCCGCCATGTCCGGGAACCCCGGCCTCGTCGAGTTTTCGGTAGAGCGTGGACCGGCCGATTTTGAGGCGGCGGGCGACCTCGGACATCTGCCCGCGGTAATGCGAGATCGCGAAGCGGATGATCTCGTTCTCCATGTCCTCCAGAGGGCGGACGTCGCCGGTCGCGGTCAGCATGGGAAGAGTTCCCACTGAGGGGAGCGGCGCAATCGGTATTTCGCTACCCGACGACACAACGGAAGGCGCCGCGATCGGCTCGAGCATCAGCGGCGCGGTCGGAATCTCGGTTGCGGGATACGGCTGCGAGGCGAGCAGCGGGAAATCGCCAAGGCCAAGCTGGTCGCCCTCGCTCATCACCACCGCGCGGTACACCGCATTTTCGAGCTGGCGGATGTTGCCGGGCCAGTCGAGCTGGGCGAGATGCGCCACGGCCTCGCCGCTGATGCCGGTGATGGAGCGGTTCTCCTCGGCGGCAAAGCGCGCCAGGAAATGCCGGAGCAGATGCGGGATGTCCTCGCGCCGGGTCCGCAACGAGGGGATCGTCAGCGGCAGCACGTGCAGGCGATAGAACAGGTCTTCGCGGAAATGTCCCTGCTTCACCCGTTCCAGCAGCCTGCGATTAGTTGCCGAGATGATGCGGACGTCGACCTTCACCGGCTTGCGGCCGCCGAGGGCCTCGACCGCGCCTTCCTGGAGCGCGCGCAGCAGCTTGACCTGCGCAGCCAGCGGCAGCTCGCTGACCTCGTCCAGAAACAGCGTGCCGCCGTGGGCCTCGACGAACTTGCCGGTGTGGCGTTCGGTGGCGCCGGTGAAGGCGCCCTTCTCGTGGCCGAACAGGATGGACTCGACGAGGTTGTCGGGGATCGCGCCGCAATTGACCGCGACGAACGGCTTGGCCTTGCGCTCGCCGCTGCCATGGATCGCGCGCGCGAACATCTCCTTGCCGACGCCGGACTCGCCCTCGATCAGCACCGGGATCGAGGAGTTCGCCGCCTTCTGCGCGGTGCGCATCACGCCGGCCATCGCCTCGGCGCGGGTGATGATGTCGGAGAAGGTCAGCCGGCCCTCGCGGCTGTGACGGATGCGCTGCAACTCGCCCTTCAGCGCGGAGGCGTTGAGCGCGTTGCGAAGCGAGACCTGGAGCCGCTCCATGCCGACCGGCTTGACCACGAAATCAGCAGCACCGGCGCGCATCGCCGAGATCACGTTGTCGATGCCGCCATGGGCGGTCTGCACGATGACGGGCACGCTGAGGCCGGCTTCGCGGATCTTCGCCAGTACGCCCATGCCGTCGAGGCCGGGCATCACGAGATCGAGGATGACGCCGTCGATAGCGGGTGCATCGAGGGCGGTGAGGGCGGCGATCGCGGCATCGCCGGAGTCCACGACGACCGTCTCATAGCCGCATTTCTGCACCATGTTCTCGATCAGCCGGCGGGCTACAGCGTCGTCGTCGGCGATCAAAATACTGGCAGCCATGGTGTTCCCCGCACGCTACTACTATCTGTCTCGAATCGGGGCACTCTGGCCGAAGCCGATTAACGCACTCTTAAACCTTGATGCCCCCGCCCGCCGCCGCGCTTGTTGAACACAGGTTTCCCACAAAATGAATTCGCGCTCCAAGTCCGCTCTCGGAAAGTCTGCCTTGAAGAAGCCCGCTCCCAGCAAACCCGCTCTCCGCAAGCCGAACACCAGGACATCCGCCGCCAAGAAAGCCATCGTCAAGGCAAAGCCCTCCAAGTCGTCACTCGCCAAGTCTTCACTCGCCAAGTCTTCACTAGCCAAGCCTGCGAGCAAGACCGGCAGGCTTCCGGAATGGAACCTCGCCGATCTCTATTCCGGGATCGACGCGCCGGAAGTGGCGCGCGATCTCGAAAGGATGGATGCCGATTGCGTCGCGTTCGAGACCGACTACAAAGGCAAGCTCGCGACAGGGACAGCAAATGAAGATGGCGGAAAATGGCTCGCCGAGGCCGTGCGACGCTATGAGGCGATCGACGATCTCGCCGGCCGTCTCGGCTCCTATGCCGGTCTCGTCCATGCCGGCGACAGCGTTGATCCCAAGATTTCAAAGTTTTACGGCGATGTCTCCGAGCGGCTGACGGCGGCGTCCACCCATCTTCTGTTCTTCGCGCTCGAGCTCAATCGTGTCGATGACGATATTTTGACCCGTGCGATGCAGGCGCCGGAGCTCGCACATTACCGTCCCTGGATCGAGGATCTGCGCAAGGAGAAGCCCTATCAGCTCGACGACAAGCTCGAGCAGCTTTTCCTGGAGAAGGCGCAGACCGGCTATTCCGCCTTCAACCGGCTGTTCGACCAGACCATCTCCGGCCTGCGCTTCAAGGTCGGGCCTAAGGAGCTCGCGATCGAGCCGACGCTCAATTTGTTGCAGGACCGCGACGGCGCCAAGCGCAAAACCGCGGCGGAGGCGCTGGCGAAGACCTTCAAGGCCAATGAGCGCACTTTCGCGCTGATCACCAACACGCTGGCCAAGGACAAGGACATCTCCGACCGCTGGCGCGGCTTCAAGGACGTCGCGGATTCCCGCCACCTGAACAACCGCGTCGAGCGCGAGGTGGTGGATGCGCTGGTGGCCTCGGTGCGCGCGGCCTATCCAAAGCTGTCGCATCGCTATTACGCGCTGAAGGCAAAGTGGTTCGGCAAGAAGCGGCTGGCCTATTGGGACCGCAACGCGCCGCTGCCGTTTGCGGCGACGGACGTCATCGGCTGGCCTGATGCGCGCAACATGGTGCTGACGGCCTATCGCGGCTTCTCGCCCAAAATGGCCGACATCGCCGAGCGCTTCTTCACCGACCGCTGGATCGACGCGCCGGTGCGTCCGGGCAAGGCGCCGGGCGCGTTCTCGCATCCGACCACGCCGTCGGCGCACCCCTACGTGCTGATGAACTACCAGGGCAAGCCGCGCGACGTGATGACGCTCGCCCACGAGCTCGGCCATGGCGTGCATCAGGTGCTGGCGGCCAAGAACGGCGCGCTGATGGCGCCGACGCCGCTGACGCTGGCGGAGACCGCGAGCGTGTTCGGCGAGATGCTGACCTTCAGGCGGCTCCTGGCGCAGACCAAGAGCGCCAGGCAGCGCCAGGCGCTGCTCGCCGGCAAGGTCGAGGACATGATCAACACCGTGGTCCGGCAGATCGCCTTCTATTCCTTCGAGCGCGCGGTCCACACCGAGCGCAAGAACGGCGAGCTCACCGCGACGCGGCTCGGCGAGATCTGGCTGTCGGTGCAGGGCGAGAGCCTGGGGCCGGCGATCGAGATCAAGGCCGGCTACGAGAACTACTGGATGTACATTCCGCACTTCATCCATTCGCCGTTCTACGTCTATGCCTATGCCTTCGGCGATTGTCTGGTGAACTCGCTCTACGCGGTCTACGAGAACGCGGCCGAGGGCTTTGCCGAGCGCTATCTCGATATGCTCGCCGCCGGCGGCACCAAGCACTATTCCGAGCTGCTGCGGCCGTTCGGGCTCGATGCCAAGGATCCCAAATTCTGGGACGGCGGCCTTTCGGTCATTGCCGGGATGATCGACGAGCTGGAGGCGATGGGCTGAGGCGTCGGGCGCGCGGGCGCCTGGCCGCCTCGGGTTCCCGCGCCGGCGTTGAACGTTCGCGCCGGAGGCGAGACTAATCCTGTAGATACTTGATGTATTTTTTCAACTCTTGATTGCCGATCGCTTTTTGTTGCTCGGGAGAGGCTCGCATGCCCGACCAGGGACAGGTCCCGCGACCTGGCGCAGCACGGAACGCCGCAGCCTTCGAGGAGGAAACGCCCTGGTGCGAGAAGCATCAGCAGATCGTGCGCGACGAGATCGAGGCCATCAACACGCGCCGCGAGGAGGCTCGGCAAATCGACCCCGACGGTATCGTCGCCTGCCAGATGCTCGACGTCGTCGGGCTCGCCTTGTCGGGCGGCGGCATCCGCTCCTCGGCCATGTGTCTCGGCGTGCTCCAGGCCCTGAACCACCACGATCTGATCGGACGGATCGACTATCTCTCCACCGTATCGGGCGGCGGCTACATCGGCACCTCGCTCAGCACGACCATGACGGTGACAGGCCGTTTCGTGTTCGGCGAGCGGCCGACCGGGGAAACCGTGACCGCCAGCGAGATCAGCGACACGCCGTCGGTCGGGCACATCAGGAATTACTCCAACTACCTGGTCCCGGCTGGCTTCCGCGATCTCCTGACCGGGATTGCGATCGTGGCGCGCGGCCTGATCGCCAATATCGGGCTGACGCTGCCGGCGGTGCTGCTGCTCGCCGCCGTTACCATCTGGTCGACCCCGCTGCGGAGCTGCCTGACGGTCGCGAACTTCTTCGGTGTCGATCTTGCCGACGGCGCTTCGCCGCAATGTGAGCTGCACCATTTCGGCTGGATCGCGGACCGTTTCGGTTTCGCCGCCATCGGCGCGATCTTTGCGCTGGTGCTGCTTGCCTGCGGTGGAATTGCCTATCTGCTCTCACGCGCGGAGCGGGGCATCGGCCCGACCGTCTTCCGGACCTATGCCGCGGGCATCGCATTCCTGCTCGGCATCGCGTGTGACTTCGCCCGCGTCCTTCAGATCAGGAATTTCGCGCTGACGCTGGCAACGGCGATCATCGGCATCGGCCTGTTCTTCGGTTGGGCGCTCAAGCAGTCGTTTGCAAGTCCCGAGAACCGCCAGGAGTTTCGCTCGCATTGGCCGACCGCCGGCGCGACCTTCCTGGTGCTGCTTGCCGTGATCGCGTTCTTCGAGTTCCAGCCCTTCATGCTGTTGCAGATGTTCGATGTCGTCGACAGCAACACGATCGGCGGGCCGGTCGGCGGCGTCGCCGTCACCTGGATCAAATCGCTCGCGGCGCTCGCCGCGCCGATCGGCATATTCGTCACGGCTTTCAGGCAGCAGTTCGCCGAATTCCTGAAGGGCAACAGCGTATCCTCGCAATGGGGCTCGCTGGTGCTCGCGATCATCGCCAAGGTCGCGCTGTGGATCGCCGGATTGGCGCTGCCGCTGATCATCTGGGTCGCCTATCTCTATCTGTCCTATTGGGGTATCGCCAACGATCCGATCGAAAAATGTCAGGCGCCTCTGACCGCAATTGCGCAGAAGGGCTGTCTCGCCGCCAACAAATCGACTGTGCCCGCGTCGGCAAACCTGTCGGGCAAGATCGAGTTCGACGCGGCTGCCGGCACCCTCTCGGCCGAGATCACGCCAAAAGCTGCCGCAGCGACGGCGACGACGGACTGGTTGACGCCGGTATCCCACGTTCCGGCGTGGCTCGCATTTGCCGCGGGCAATGTCGCAAGACAATTCGATTGGACGGATCGAGGCTCCGGCTACGCGCACAGCCTGCCCGTGGTGATCCTGTACACGCTCGTCGGCATGCTGCTGTTTGCGATCTCCTGGTCCCTGACACCGAATGCGAATTCGCTGCACCGTCTGTACCGCGATCGGCTGAGCAAGGCTTTCCTGTTCGACCCCGGCCGCTCCGCAGACGGCAATATCGCGCGCGCCGAGGCGAGCCTCGACCAGGGGCGCGATTTCAAGCCGCTCGATCGCATGAAGTTGAGCGAGCTCTTCGTGGTCGCGGACGACGGTGCCACGACGACCGATCGGCCGGCCGCGCCGAAGCTGCGGGCGCCCTATCATCTCATCAACACGGCGCTCAACATCCAGGGGTCGGACTTCGCCAACCGGCGCGGCCGCAATGCGGACTTCTTCGTCTTCTCGCCGCTCTATGTCGGCAGCGAGGCGACGCGGTACGCCAGGACGCCGGCGGTCGAGCGTCTGGAGCAAAGCCTCGACCTTGCCACCGCCATGGCGATATCGGGGGCGGCGGCGTCGTCGAATATGGGCTCGAACTCGATCAAGGCGCTGACGCCGACGCTCGCGCTGTTGAACGTGCGGCTGGGCTACTGGCTGAACAACCCGCGCTATGTCGAGGCCACAGCCCGGCCGCAGCGCCGCTCCACGCCGCTGTTCCTGTGGTCGGAAATCTCAGGCCGTCTCTACGAGAACAGCGACGGCGTTTATCTCACCGACGGCGGCCACATCGAAAATCTCGGCGTCTACGAGCTGCTGCGCCGGCGCTGCAAGGTGATCGTCGCGGTCGACGCGGAAGCCGACGCGCCGATGAATTTCTCCTCGCTGATGAAGCTGCAGCGCTATGCCCGCATCGACCTCGGGGTCCGGATCGATCTGCCCTGGACGCCGATCCGCGACCGCACCCGCGCCATCATGGCGGAGAACGCCGACAGGAAGTCCGCACAAGCGTCCTCCGGCGCCGCGGACGAGGCCCCGCACGTCCATGTGGCGATCGGCAGCATCGACTATGGCGGCGATGACAAGGGCTATCTCGTCTATATCAAGTCCTCGCTCTCCAGCGACGAGAACGACTACATCCGCGACTATGCGCGGCGGAACGACACCTTCCCCCACGAGACCACCGGCGATCAGTTCTTCTCGGAGGAGCAGTTCGAGGTCTATCGCGCGCTGGGGTTCCACATGACCCATGGCTTCCTGGCCGGCGACCATTCCGTGGCGGTCGGTCCCGGTACGGATCCGCGCATGGCGCGATTTACCGAGGCGGGCGAGAAGGCGATCGACGCGGTCCGCGCGGCGCTCGGTCTTCCGGAGCCCCGGCGACCGACCGTGAGTGTCACCGCCACGATGATCGATCAGGGCTGAGCGGCGCGAGAGCCCGAATTCCCGGCAATCGGAATTCCAAATGACCTGATTTGCGGGAAAACCGCGCTTGCCTGCCGTTGCCCTGCCCGAAAGATTAAGGTATCCCAGCCCCAGAATTCGACTTTCGACTGGGGACAATCCATGGCTGACCATAGCGAAGTGGCGTACACCACTGCCGACGGCAACGACTACGTTGCCCACGAGCAGACCTATGAGGGCTTCATCAAGCTGGTGAAATACGGCACGGCCTCGGTCGCGCTCATCGTGATCCTGATGGCGATCTTCCTCACCTGATCCATCGTCTGCCGCACCGACAGCGCCGTCGGTGCCCATAAAAATTGCATTCAAACCGGTGCCAAAACCGGTATCCAACGTTGCGGGAGTGACGCTAAGTTTGCGTGCGCGCTTTTTCCCGCGCCGCCGGAGGGCCTATGAAGATCGCCGTTGCCAAGGAAATCGATCCGTCGGAGCCGCGCGTTGCCGCTTCGCCTGATACGGTGAAGAAGTTCAAAGCGCTCGGCGCCGAGATCGCCGTCGAGCCGGGCGCCGGCCTCAAGTCGGGGCTGCCGGACTCCGAATTCACCGCCGTGGGTGCCACCGTCAGCACTGACGCGCTGAAGGACGCCGACATCATCATCAAGGTGAAGCGCCCCGAGGCATCGGAGCTTGCGCAATACAAGCGTGGGGCGCTCGTCATCGCCATCATGGACCCTTACGGTAACGATGCCGCGCTGAAGGCGATGGCCGATGCCGGCGTTTCCGCATTCGCGATGGAATTGATGCCGCGCATCACGCGCGCGCAGGTGATGGACGTGCTGTCCTCGCAGGCCAACCTTGCCGGCTACCGCGCCGTGATCGAGGGCGCCGAAGCCTTCGGCCGCGCCTTCCCGATGATGATGACCGCCGCCGGCACCGTGCCCGCCGCGAAAGTGTTCGTGATGGGCGTCGGCGTCGCCGGCCTCCAGGCGATCGCGACCGCGCGCCGCCTCGGCGCCATCGTCACTGCGACCGACGTACGGCCCGCGACGAAAGAGCAGGTGGAATCGCTCGGCGCCAAGTTCCTCGCCGTCGAGGACGAGGAGTTCAAGAACGCGCAGACCGCGGGCGGCTACGCCAAGGAAATGTCCAAGGAGTACCAGGCCAAGCAGGCCGCGCTCACCGCCGAGCACATCAAGAAGCAGGACATCGTGATCACCACGGCGCTGATTCCGGGCCGGCCGGCGCCCATGCTCGTCTCGGGCGAGATGGTCAAGTCGATGAAGCCGGGTTCGGTGCTGGTCGATCTCGCCGTCGAGCGCGGCGGCAATGTCGAAGGCGCCAGGGCCGGTGAGGTCGTCGACCTCGATGGCATCAAGATCGTCGGCTACACCAATGTCGCAGGCCGCGTCGCGGCCTCGGCCTCCAGCCTCTACGCGCGCAATCTGTTCTCCTTCATCGAGACCATGGTCGACAAGAAGGAGAAGAAGCTCGCCGTGAATTGGGACGACGAACTCGTCAAGGCGACCGCGCTGACCAAGGACGGCGCTGTCATCCACCCGAACTTCCAGCTGAAGGTCTAAGGAGAGCCGCCATGGAGCATGCAGCACAGGTCGTCGACCCCTTCGTCTTCCGGCTGTCGATCTTCGTTCTCGCCGTCTTCGTCGGCTATTTCGTGGTGTGGTCGGTGACGCCGGCATTGCATACGCCGCTGATGAGCGTGACCAACGCGATCTCCTCGGTGATCGTGGTCGGTGCGCTGCTCGCCGGCGGCGTCGCGAACGTCTCGAGCGGCTCGGGCTGGGCACGCGCCTTCGGCTTCGTGGCGCTGATCTTCGCCTGCGTGAACATCTTCGGCGGCTTCCTTGTCACCCAGCGCATGCTGGCGATGTACAAGAAGAAGTCGAAGTAAGCGGCCACCTCGGGCTGAAGGGATCAATGGGGACCTGAGATGAACGCCAATCTCTCTGCATTCTTGTATCTCGTGGCGGGGGTGCTGTTCATCCTGTCGCTGCGGGGATTGTCGAGCCCGGCTTCTTCCCGCCAGGGCAATTTGTTCGGCATGATCGGCATGGCGATCGCGGTCGCCACCACGCTCGCCAACCATCCGCCGGCTGACGGCCTGGCCTGGGTGCTGGTCATCGTCGGCATCGCCATCGGCGGCGCCATCGGCGCGGTCATCGCGCGCCGCGTGCCGATGACCTCGATGCCGGAACTGGTCGCTGCCTTCCACTCGCTGGTCGGCATGGCCGCGGTGCTGGTCGCTGCCGGCGCGTTCTACGCGCCTGAAGCGTTCGACATTGGGACGCCCGGCAACATCCACGGCCAGAGCCTCGTTGAAATGTCGCTCGGCGTCGCCATCGGCGCGCTGACCTTCACCGGTTCGGTGATCGCGTTCCTGAAGCTGTCCGCGCGGATGAGCGGTGCGCCGATCATCCTGCCGTTCCGTCACATCATCAACATCGCGCTCGCCGTGGCGCTGGTGTTCTTCATCGTCGGTCTCGTGCTGACCGGCAGCGCGTTCGACTTCTGGATGATCGTTATCCTCGCGTTGGCGCTCGGCGTGCTCATGATCATCCCGATCGGCGGCGCCGACATGCCGGTCGTGATCTCGATGCTGAACTCCTACTCCGGTTGGGCCGCGGCTGGTATCGGCTTCACCCTCGGCAACTCCGCGCTGATCATCACCGGCGCGCTGGTCGGCTCCTCCGGTGCGATCCTGTCCTACATCATGTGCCACGCGATGAACCGGTCCTTCATCTCGGTCATCCTCGGCGGCTTCGGCGGCGAGACGGCTGCCGCCGGCGGCGGCACCGGCGAGCAGAAGCCCGCCAAGCTCGGCTCGGCGGATGACGCGGCCTTCATCATGAAGAACGCCTCCAAGGTCATCATCGTGCCCGGCTACGGCATGGCGGTGGCGCAGGCCCAGCACGCGCTGCGCGAAATGGCCGACATGCTGAAGAAGGAAGGCGTCGAGGTGAAATACGCCATTCACCCCGTGGCCGGCCGCATGCCCGGCCACATGAACGTGCTGCTGGCCGAAGCCAACGTGCCCTATGACGAGGTGTTCGAGCTCGAGGACATCAACTCCGAGTTCGCGCAGGCCGATATCGCCTTCGTGATCGGCGCCAACGACGTCACCAACCCGGCGGCCGAAGAGGACAAGACCTCCCCGATTTACGGCATGCCCGTGCTTCAGGTCTGGAAGGCCGGCACCGTGATGTTCATCAAGCGCTCGCTGGCCTCGGGCTATGCCGGCATCGACAATCCGCTGTTCTACCGCGACAACACCATGATGCTGCTCGGCGACGCCAAGAAGGTCACCGAGAACATCGTCAAGGCGATGTAGCCCGCGAGGGAAGCCGGATCGTGGCCATCAACAAGGAATGGCACCGGTCTCATCGCATGCCACCCAAAGCGACGCGCGAGTAGCGCGTCAAATGGCACGCCGCGCATGCGGCGGCGTGCGGCTGCCGCGACGTTCCCGCGAGCATCCGGCTCGACGTCATGAAATTGCTGCGGAGCCGGCGCAAGCCCTGAGCCGGAGACCGGCCGCATCATCATGACCATCGTCAAGTGGATCGCCATCCTGCTCGCGGCCGTCTATTGCGCCGGTCTCGTCGTGCTGTATGTCCGGCAGCGCGAGATGCTGTTTCCGATCCCACCCGTCGGTCGCACCGCTCCGGATGCCGCCGGCCTGCCTGAGGCGGAAGAGCACGTCCTGACCACGTCCGATGCCGAGAAAGTCATCGTCTGGCACGTGCCGGCCAGGCCCGGCCGCCCCGTGATTCTGTATTTTCCGGGCAACGGCGATTTTCTCGCGGGCGGCGTCAGCCGCTTCAAGGCGATGACCGCCGACGGCACCGGCCTCGTCGCGCTGTCCTATCGCGGCTATGCCGGCTCCTCCGGCGCGCCGAGCGAGGAGGGCCTGCTGCGCGATGCCGCGGCCGCCTACGCCTTCACGACGGCGCGCTACGCGGCGGAACGAATCGTCTCCTGGGGCTTTTCGCTCGGAACGGGCGTTGCGGTCGCCATCGCCGCCGAACATCCGGTCCGCAAGCTGGTCCTGGAGGCGCCGTACACCTCGACGGTCGATGTTGCTGCCGCGGCGTTCCGCTTCGCTCCGGTCCGCCTCCTGATGCGCGATCAGTTTCGCTCCGACGAGCGGATCGCGCGCGTCACGGTGCCGCTCTTGGTGATGCATGGCACCAATGACCTTGCCATTTCGATCATGTTCGGAGAGCGTCTGTTCGCGCTCGCGCATGAACCGAAGCAGTTCGTTCGCTTTGCGGGCGGCGGACACGACAATCTTGATGCTTTCGGTGCGATTGAAACAGCAAAGCGCTTCATTGCTTCCTAGACGGCTCGTGATGCTGCGCGGCGACCTGTCCGTCGCTGCGATCCTCGCGCTGTTGCCGCAGCAGGCATGGGCCGCGACGGAACTCGACGGCGCGGCGATGCGCTGGCCCTATGCACTGCCCTTTGCCGGTCTCCTGCTGTCGATCGCGCTCGGGCCGCTGCTGTTTGCAAAGTTCTGGCACCACCATTACGGCAAGATCGCCGCGGCCTGGTCACTGCTGGCACTCGGCTCGCTGGTCTGGCTCGCAGGAGGCATGGCGACGCTGGCCGCACTCGTCCACGCCATGCTCGCCGAATATCTCGGCTTCATCGTGCTGCTGTTCTCGCTCTATGTCGTGGCCGGCGGCATTCTCATCACGGGCGACATCAGGGGCACGCCGGCGGCGAATGCCGGCATCCTCGCGCTCGGCACGCTGATGGCGAGCGTCGTCGGCACCACCGGGGCGGCGATGATCCTGATCCGCCCCCTGATCCGGGCCAACCGGCCGCGGCGCCGCAACGCTCATGTCGTCATCTTCTTCATCATCCTGGTCGCCAATGTCGGCGGCGCGCTGAGCCCGCTCGGCGATCCCCCGCTGTTCGTCGGCTTCCTGCACGGCGTCGACTTCTTCTGGACCACGCGGAACATCTGGCTGCAGACGACGATCGTTGCCGGACTGCTGCTCGTCATCTTCGTCGCCGTCGACGTCTGGCGTTTCAGGAGCGAGCCGCCGCCCGGCGACACGGGTCCTTTGAAGCCGGTGCGGATCCGCGGCCTCGTCAACCTCGTGCTGATTGCAGCCATCGTCGCGAGCCTGCTGGCCTCGGCGATGTGGAAGCCCGGCATTGCCTTCGACATTCTCGGAACCAGGCTGGAGCTGGAAGACATCGCCCGCAACGTGGCGCTGCTGGCCATTGCGGCGCTGTCGGTGTGGCTGACGCCGGACGAGCACAGGCAGGCCAACGGCTTCACCTGGGAGCCGATCCGCGAAGTCGCAAAGCTGTTCGCGGGCATCTTTGTCGCCATCATCCCGGTCATTGCCATGCTCGATGCCGGGCACCACGGCGCCTTCGCCTGGCTTTTGTCCGCCGTCACGGCACCGGACGGAACGCCGCGCGAGGTCGCCTATTTCTGGTTCACGGGTGTGATGTCGGCGTTCCTCGACAATGCGCCGACCTACCTGCTGTTCTTCGAGCTCGCCGGCGGCGACCCGCAGGTGCTGATGCATGCGCTCTCGCGCACGCTCGCCTCCATCTCCATGGGCGCGGTCTACATGGGGGCGCTCACCTATATCGGCAATGCGCCGAACTTCATGGTCGCCAGCATCGCCCGCGAGAACGGCGTCGAGATGCCGAGCTTCTTCGGCTATCTCCTGCGCGCCGGCGCCGTGCTGATCCCGCTGTTCCTGCTGCTGACCGTCCTGCCGGTCGCGCCGTTCCTGCACTGGCATTGAATCTGCCGGCCGATTTGCTACTGCTCGGATCTACAACTGGAGCTGGTGGATGAGCGCGCATAATCCGATGCCACGGTCGGCCTGGATCTTCCCGGCGCTGGCCGTGCTGTTGTTTGCGGCCGTCAGTGCGACGGGCTACGTCTTCACGCTCTCGCTGGGCGGGCTCGTCTTCGCGATCGTCCTACTGGTCATCCTGTTCGGCACGGTGTTCGCCGCCGTTCATCATGCCGAAGTGATCGCCGAACGGGTCGGCGAGCCCTATGGCACGCTGGTGCTGACGCTCTCGGTGACCATCATCGAGGTGGCCCTGATCACCACCATCATGCTGGGCGACAAGCCGGCGCCGGAACTGGCGCGCGACACCGTGTTCGCCGTGGTCATGATCGTCTGCAACGGTCTCGTCGGGCTCTGCATCTTTATCGGCGGCCTGCGCTATCGCGAGCAGGGTTTTCAGCTCTCCGGGGCCAACGTCTATCTCAGCGTCCTGTTCGCACTCGCGACCATCACGCTGATCATGCCGAATTACACCACCACCACGCCGGGCCCGGTCTATTCGGCGGTTCAGCTCGGCTTCGTCGACGTGGTGACGCTCGCGCTCTACGCGGTGTTTCTCTACACCCAGACCGTCCTGCACAAGGACTACTTCGTTCATGAACGGGCGGAGGGCGAGGGCGGGGAGGCGCACCCGTCGGCCGGGGCGCTCGCGCTCACCGTGGGGCTGCTCCTGGTCTCGCTCCTGGCAGTCGTGCTGCTGGCCAAGAAATTCTCGCTCGTGGTCGATGCCGTCGCCGCCAGGATCGGCGCGCCGCCGGCCTTTGCCGGCCTTCTGGTCGCGCTCCTGATCCTGATGCCCGAAGGTGTCTCGGCCATTGCGGCGGCCCGCAAGAACGATCTCCAGAAGAGCATCAACCTCGCCCTCGGCTCCTCGCTGGCGACCATCGGTCTCACCATCCCGGCCGTCGGCATCGCTACCTACGCCTTCGACAAGGAGCTCGAACTCGGCCTCAGCGCCCAGGGCAGCGTCCTTTTGCTCCTGACCTTCTTTTTGAGCATGCTGACCTTCGGCACGGGCAGGACCAATGTCCTGTTCGGGCTGGTCCATATGGTGGTATTTGCCGTCTACGTGTTCATGGTTTTCGTGCCCTGAAGCGCGGTCGCGCTTCTGGTTATTGTTTGAGCATGGTCTTTCCGGAAAACCGCCCCACACTTTTCCGGATCATGCCTGAAGGAGTTCCCGATGCTTGCCGCCAAGTCCGAGGTTCAGATCGACAACGAAGAGGTCCGGGTGACCGAATGGCGGCTCGCCCCGGGCAGCGCGACCGGGCATCACACCCACGGGATGGACTATGTGATTGTTCCCATCGTCGCCGGCGAAATGACCATCGTGGCCCCCGGCGGCGAGCGTTCCAAGGCGCAGCTTGCGGCCGGAAAATCCTACTTCCGCAAAGCCGGCGTCCAACACGACGTACTTAACGAAACCTCAACTGAGATCGTGTTCCTTGAGATCGAGCTGAAGCTGTAAGTCCGGCGTTACCGTTTGCCATCGATCCGTCGCAGTTGATCCCTTACAATGCCCCAAAGTTCCCGCATCAGATCGCGCGGGGAGCGGCCGAGAAATGCTGAAATACCTCGCTAAAATCTCGATGGATATTTTCCCCTCGGTGCTCGCGACGATCATCGGGGCGTACATCGTTAATCACTACATCAACGCCAAGCCGGCGGCCGATACCCCTACGGCCGTGGTGGCACCCGCCGAGGCTGGCAAGAACGGGAAGCCCGCCGACGTCGCCAACCTGCCGGCGCCCGGCGTCAAGGCCAAGGGTGTCTCCGAAAAGAGCGTTTCCGAGAAGACTGCGACGGACAAGGCTGCGGCCGAGAAGCCCGCCGACAAGCCTGAGACCAAGGCTGCGGACGTCGCTCCCGCCGACACCACCTCGCATGGCCGCCCCCCGGCGCGCGAGAAAGCGGCCGCGAAGTCGATCCCGGCAGCTACCGCCCCGGTGGTGGAGGCCAATTCTGCGCCGGCGGCGGCGTCCCCGGCTGCGGCCCCCGACGCCAACGATCTGGCGCGTGCCGCCATCGAGCGTCTTCGCAAGTCGCCTGAGGGCAAGGCTGCCGAAGCCAAAGCCGCCGAGACCAAGCCGGTCGAGCGGACCCCCGAGCCCGCGGTGCGCGAGGCCACCCGCGTCCCCGAGGCCCCGCGTGTCGTCACGACGGAGCCGTCCGCGGTCCGTCCGCTGCCGCCGCCGATCACGGTGTCCACGCCCTCGCCCGAGCCGTATGGCAATGGCGGTTCGTCGCCGTCCTACACGGCCTCGGTCGGCAATGACGACCCGAATCGGATCACGCCGCCGGCTGACATTCCCGTGCCGGTGATCGCGCCTCCGCTCGATCTGCGTGCCGATGCCGATGCCGGTGTGTCCGTGCCGCGGCCGAAGAAGACCAATGTCGCCGACGAGATGCTGTCCGGCGTCAAGTCGATGTTCCACGCCGTTCTGCCGAAGAGCGCCACCCCCGACTAAGACGGCCCTTGCGCCGCGCTGTCAGCCGCCGACGCGGGCGAGGCCGCTGCGGGCGGCATCGTCGCGCGGACGAAGTGCGACCGCCTTGGTGTAGGACGCTGCCGCCTTGGCCTTGTCACCCAGCCGCTCATAGGCCTGCCCGCGCGCGGTCCAGACCTGGGCATTGTGCGGATCGGCCTCGGAAGCCTCGTCGAGATCGGCCGTAGCCTCCTTGATCTTGCCGAGGGCGAGATGGCTGATGGCGCGGCCGAGCAGGGGCTCGGCCTTTTGCGGGTTGAGCCCGCTCGCGGCGGTGAAATCGGCGACGGCGAAATCGTGCTGGTTGTTGCCCTGGTAGATCAGCGCGCGACCATACAGCGCCTGCGCGTTGTAGGGATCGAGCCCGACCGCGCGATTGAATTCGTCGAGCGCTGCTGCCGTCTCGCCTGACTTGGCCAGGGCTTGGGCCTTTGCGGTGTGGGTCTGGGCCTCAGTGACGTTGCCAGGGCTGACCGCGCTCTCCGTGGCGGCCGCCGCCTTGGGGGCCTCCTGCGGCTTTTCCTTCTCCGGCATCAGCGATCCCAGATCGAAGGAGCAGCCGCACAGTGCGATCCCCATCAAGGCCAGTGCGAACGGTTGCTGCCAGATCTGGCGCAGTCGCGCCAAGCCACGCTCGGGGAAAGGGGAGGCCATCTACGGTTCGCTCGCGCTAGAGCATGATCCGGACCCGAAGGGCCGCGTCAGCGCAAAGTGTGCCGCGGCTTTCCGAAAAGATCATGCTCAAACAACAATCTAAAGCGCGACGACCAACCTCGTCGCGCTTTAGCGCCGCATCGGTAGTGCCCCGTCCCAGAAAGGCACCGCTCACAAACAATAACGCGGGCCAGCGGCCCGCGTTATCGAAAACTGAGGTCTTACAAATTCGGCAAATCAGCGCGGTCCGCGCGGACCAGCACCCGGGCCGCCACGGCCGCCGCGCTCACCACCGGCGCCAGCGCCGAATACCGGCTTCGGCTTCATCGGCAGCAGGCCTTCACGCTGAAGCTTCTTGCGGGCCAGCTTGCGCGCGCGGCGCACGGCTTCGGCCTTTTCGCGGGCCTTCTTCTCGGAGGGCTTTTCGTAGTGACCGCGGAGCTTCATCTCGCGGAAAATACCCTCGCGCTGCATCTTCTTCTTCAGCGCCTTGAGGGCTTGATCGACATTGTTATCGCGAACGAGAACCTGCACGCGGCATCCTCTTCAGTGGATCGGATTTGAATTCTGATAAGTCAAAGGGGATGGCAAAACGCACAAGCCCTTAGCCTTGAGCGCGCGGATGTATCAGACAAAACCCTGGATGTCCACCTGCCAAGCGGGTTTTCGGGCCAAGTTCAGCCATTAAATGGGGCGAAAATACCTCTGTGCGGCCCCGATTTGGGAGATTTGGTGCCTTTGGCGGGGCGGCGACCGGAGCTTTGTTCCGGAAACTTTGAAATGAGGGGACGACACATGGATATGAAGAAATATGCTGCCGAGGCCATCGGCACCTTTTGGCTCACATTCGCAGGTTGTGGCAGCGCGGTGATCGCGGCCGGTTTCCCGCAGGTCGGAATCGGCCTGGTCGGCGTGTCCCTGGCTTTCGGCTTAAGCGTCGTCACCATGGCCTACGCGATCGGTCACATCTCGGGCTGTCATCTCAATCCGGCCGTCACGGTCGGCCTTGCCGCCGGCGGGCGCTTTCCGGCCGGACAGATCCTGCCTTACGTGATTGCGCAGGTCTGCGGTGCGATCGTTGCCGCCGAACTGCTCTACATCATCGCCAGCGGCGCCCCAGGCTTCGACGTCACCAAGGGCTTCGCGTCGAACGGGTACGACGCGCATTCGCCCGGCCAGTACAGCATGATGGCCTGCTTCCTCACCGAGGTGGTGATGACCATGATGTTCCTGTTCATCATCATGGGTGCCACCCATGGCCGCGCGCCCGCGGGCTTCGCGCCGCTCGCGATCGGGCTTGCGCTGGTGATGATCCATCTCGTCAGCATTCCCGTCACCAACACGTCGGTGAACCCGGCGCGCAGCACGAGCCCCGCGCTGTTCGTCGGCGGCTGGGCGATGGCGCAGCTCTGGCTGTTCTGGGTCGCGCCACTGATCGGCGGCGCGCTTGGCGGGGTGATCTATCGCTGGCTCAGCGAGGAGCCCACCGGCGTCGTCGCAGGCGCGAAGGCGGCCTAGAGCGTTTTCGAGCGAAGTGGATACCGGTTCGCGTCAAGACAACGCGTCAAAACAAAATCCAATCGGCAAGGGATCGCGGCGGTTGCCGCGGTCCCGTCACTTGTCCCGGGGCGGCCGGACCTCGGTGACATGGCCCATCTTGCGGCCGGGGCGCGGTGCGCCCTTGCCATAGATGTGGATGGTCGCGCCCGGAACGCTCAGCCACTTCTCGTAATCGCTGATCTCGTCGCCGATCAGATTGGTCATGGTGACGATCTCGCCGTGGCGCACCGGCTTGCCGAGCGGCCAGCCGGCAATGGCGCGGATGTGCTGCTCGAATTGCGAGACGGAGGCGCCGTCGAGTGTCCAGTGTCCGGAATTGTGCACGCGCGGGGCGATCTCGTTGACCAACACCTTTGGTCCGGTGCCATTGGCGAGCACGAACATCTCCACCGCCAGCACGCCGACATAGTCGAGCGCGCTTGCGATCTTGCTTGCGATGCTGCGCGCCTCTTCGGCGAGCGCGTCCGGGATCGGCGCGGGCGCGCGCGATATCTTCAGGATGTGGTCGCGGTGCTCGTTCTCGGTGACGTCGAAACATTCCACCTGGCCCGCGACCGAGCGCGCGGCGATCACGGAGATCTCGCGCTCGTACGGCACGAAGGCCTCCAGGATCGCCGATTTGGTGGCGAGGCTGGTCCAGACCTTGGCGATGTCGTCGCCCGCGCGGATGATGGCCTGGCCCTTGCCGTCATAGCCGAAGCGGCGGGTCTTCAGCACGGCCGGAAGACCGATCCTTAAAATCGCCTCGCGCAACGAGGGGACGGAGGTGACGTCGGCATAGGCTGCGGTGCCGATGCCGAGCCGCGTCACGAAATCCTTCTCGGCGAGCCGGTCCTGGGTGGTCTCCAGGATCTTGCGGTTGGGCAACACCGGGCGGCGCGCGTCCAGCACCATCGCGGCGGCCGCCGGGACGTTCTCGAATTCGTAGGTGATGACGTCGACGTCGTTGGCGAACAGCTCGAGCGCCTCGACGTCGGCATATTCGGCGCAGGTCGCGTTCAGCACGACGTCGAAGGCCGGCGAGTCCGGATCGGGCGAGAACACCTGGCAGCGCAGTCCGAGCCGCGCCGCGGCCATGGCCAGCATCCGCCCCAATTGTCCGCCGCCGAGGATTCCGATGGTGTCGCCGGGCTTCAGCTTCACCTGCTTTGCGTCAGTCACGCCTTGTCCTCCGGGCGCTCGGCGACCGCCTCGGTCTGTGCCTTGCGCCAGGCGGCGAGGCGGTCGGACAAGGCTGGGTCGGACAGCGCCAGCACGGCGGCAGCAAGCAGCGCCGCGTTGATCGCGCCGGCCTTGCCGATGGCAAGGGTGCCGACCGGGATGCCCGCGGGCATCTGCACGATCGAATAGAGCGAATCGACGCCCTTGAGCGTCTTCGATTCGACGGGAACACCGAAGACCGGGAGCTCCGTCAGCGCCGCCGCCATGCCCGGTAAATGTGCAGCGCCGCCCGCACCGGCGATGATGATCTTGTAACCCGCCGCCTTCGCGCCCTTGGCGAAAGCGACCAGCCGGTCGGGTGTGCGGTGTGCCGAAACGATGCGGGTCTCGGCGGCAACGCCGAGCGCCTCCAGCGTGTCGGCGGCATGCCGCATCGTGTCCCAGTCCGACTGGCTTCCCATGATGATGGCGATCGGCGCGGTCATGACGTTAATTGTGCTCGGGAAAACAGAAACATAGGCCAGATTAACGGTTCCGACCGGCGGCTCGCAAGGCGGTGGCAAGGAGAAGGGAATGCACTATCCTGTCTTGGTGAATCCCCGCAAGCCTTCATTGAGCAGGATGCCCATGAAGAAACCAAAAAGGGCGAGCGCTGCGAAGGCCAAAAAGGGCCGGAAAATCAGCGCCAGCCGGTCCAAACCTGCCACCAAGCGTCCGGCCAAGCCGCCGCAGCGCGGAGCGTCGCTTGATGGCACCAAGGACAGTGCAAAGATCATCCGCGGGCTGCGGAGCAAGCTCAAGGCGGCGGAGCGGCGGGTCGCGGAACTGGAAGCTGCCGCCGACACCGATTTCCTGCTCGAGATTCCGAACCGGCGCGGCTTCGAGCGCGAGCTCACACGCGCCATCGCCTACATGAAGCGCTATCGCGCCACCGGCGCGCTGATCGTGCTCGATGTCGATCGGCTGAAGCCTATCAACGATTCCTTCGGCCACGCCGCCGGCGACGAGGTGCTCAAGGCGATCGTCGGCGCGCTGACGCGGCAGGTCCGCGCCTCCGACGTAGTCGGCCGGCTCGGCGGCGACGAGTTCGCGCTGCTGCTGTGGAATCTCAACGAGACCGATGCCAAGGCGAAGGCCGCGGCCTTCGAGCAGGCGATCGACGAATTATCCTTCGTCTTCCGCAGCCAGAATGTGACCGCGGGCGCCTCCGCCGGCGTCGCGTTGCTGGGGGCGCATTCCGACGCAGGCCGCGCCTTGGAGGAGGCGGATGCCGCAATGTATGTGCGCAAGGCGCGCCGGCGGCACGAGCCGCGGATCAGGCTGGTCAGCAACTGAGCATGATCCGGACCCGAAGGGCCGCGCTAGCGCAAAGTGTGCAGCGATTTTCCTCGCGACAAATGCGAAACGCGTTTGCGCGGAGATCATGCTCAAACAATAAATGCCCTACAACGTGGCCAGATCTTCCGGCACGTTGCCGAATTTGCGCAGCAGCGTCGCGTCGCCGAATTCGCCGGTCATGGGATCGCCGCTGCGGCAAAATGCGACCGCGCCGATGTGGCCGGCGCCGCGCGCCAGAATTTCGGCGCGCCGCAGCGCGGCCGTCGAGGACTGACATTCCTCCGCGGCGCCGGCGACCGGCGATCCGTCGTCATCGATCAGGAAGGGCATTGCAACGTAGTAGGTGACGTCCGACATGGCGTTGCTCCGATCATCAACATCAGGCGGCGCTGCTCCGCGCCTTGCTGCGAGAGGTCTCCGGAATGCAGCCGGCTGAAATCGCCGCCTGCAATTCCTCGAGCTCCGCCTCCAGATATTCGTTGGCCATGATCAGCGCCTTGATGGTGCTGCGCAGATTGCCGTCGCACAACGCGATCGCCCGATCGCAGGCCTGTTCATAATGGCTGTTGTCCAAAAGGGCGGTTGCCGACATCTGCGTTGTCCTTGCTAGGTTCCTTGGGCGTTTCTCTGGGGCGTTTCCTGGGGGCGTTTGGTGCCTGAATGTTCCTATTTTGTTCTTTTGGAGTCAAGAGGATTCACCCGGCTCGCCCCGCCGCGAAAAGCCCGCTGGGGATCAGGCGATGATGTCGGGCGTGATCTGGTCTTCGATGAAGGCGATGCGGTCGCGCAACAACAGCTTGCGCTTCTTCAGCCGCTGTAACCGCAATAGGTCGGGGGCAGGCGATTGATGCAGTGCATCGATCGCCGCGTCGAGATCTCGGTGTTCCTGCTGCAACCGGGCGAGCTCGGCTTCGAGTTCGCTCTCGTCTTCATGGGTCATGTCTGCGGTGGCCGAAAAACCGATAGTCGTGAGATTAAGGCTGTGGATGCCCTGTGGAAATTATCGTCCTTGCGCGCCGTGACCGCAAGCGATCTCGGGCCGTCGCTCACCGATCTCTCGCAAGATATTTCGACGGTTCGCTGCGGCGCTGCGCAAGCGCATTGATATCATGGATTTTTCCCAGCGCGGTTCCTTACTCACGCTTCGCTACATATGAATTTTCAAAAATGACACGACGACGACGGATATCCATCGACAGAACGAATCGGTGATGTACACTTCGTCGTCCGGATTGAATCCAAGGTCACCCCTACCGAGGAGGTTTCGAATGACAATTCAGGCACATCTGGTTGAATTGGAACGGAAGCATAAAACTCTCGAAAACGAATTGCACGAAGCTCTCGTGCACCTTTCAACAGACGACCTGCAAATTGTTGAGTTGAAGCGCCGGAAGTTGATGGTCAAGGACCAGATCGAGCGTCTGAAGCACACTGGCGACACGCTTCACTAGTAAACCCCGTATTCAGCGTAGAGTTTGATCGTACCCCTTCAGGCAGGGGTGAGTGCTGTTGCGCTCATCCCTGTTGGAAGATGCGAAGCCGCGCAAGGACATTTGCGCGGCGTCCAGAGCTATTTCCGTTCCGACGGAATCGGAACGGAAATAGCTCCGGCTTCTTGTTTGGACGCGTTTTCTTCTTTGCGCGAAGTGGTATCCGCTTCGCTTGAAGACGCTTTAGATATTTGCGAGCTCGGCGACGTGATCGGCGATCGCGAGCGAGGACGTCAGTCCCGGCGATTCGATGCCGAACAGGTTGATCAGGCCTGCCACGCCGTGATCGCGCGGACCCTGCATCAGGAAATCCTGCGTGGCGACCGCCGGCGGCACGATCTTCGGGCGGATGCCCGAATAGCTCGGCATCAACGCGCCGTCAGGCAGCGTCGGCCAGTATCTCCGGATCGCCGGATAGAAGCGCTCGGCGCGTGACGGATCGACCTCGTAGTTGATCGTCTCGATCCACTCGACGTCAGGGCCGAAACGCGCCTGCCCCGCCATGTCCAGCGTCAGATGCACGCCGAGGCCGCCGGGCTCGGGCACCGGATAGATCAAGTGCGAGAACGGCGCCTTGGCGTTGCAGCTGAAGTAATTTCCCTTGGCCAGATAGGCCAGCGGAATCCGGTCCAGCGGCATGCCGTCGATATTGCGCGCCACCGTTGTCGCCGCGAGGCCCGCAGCGTTGACGAGGAGGCTGCATTGCAGCGCCATCGGTGCCTCGCCGCCGGCCTCGACCTCGATCATGCCGGCGGCCGCCTTGGCACGGATCAGCGGGGTGTGAAACGCGAAGGCCGCGCCGGCTTCCTCGGCCTCGCCGCGCAGCGAGAGCATGTAGGCGTGGCTGTCGATGATGCCGGTCGAGGGCGAGAGCAGCGCGGCGTCGCAGGCGAGCGCCGGCTCCAGCGCGCGTGCGGCCTCGCCCGTGAGCAACTGCATGTCGAGCACGCCATTGGCCTCGGCGTGCGCCTTGATCGATTGCAGCTTCTCGGTTTCCTTCGCATTGGTCGCGACGATCAGCTTGCCGCAATTCTTGTGCGGGATGCCGCGCTCGCCGCAGTAGCGGTAGAGCGCGTGCTTGCCGCTGACGCACATGCGCGCCATCCAGCTTCCGGCGCGGTAGTAGATGCCGGCATGGATCACCTCGCTGTTGCGCGAGGAGGTGATGGTGCCGATGGCCTCGGCTTCCTCGAGCACGATGACCTCGCGCCCGGCCTGGGCCAGCCTTCGAGCCACCGCGAGCCCGACCACGCCGGCTCCGATGACGATGCAGTCGACCCTATCCATGGTTGTGCAGGAGGTCCGCTGGAAGCGCCGGTGGCATCAAGCCCGGGAACGAGGGCGCGGGGTCATTTTCCGTTAAGGAAGCATTTATCATGTCAGGGCAATTGCCGTATTTAACGTGACATTTTTCTGTTGCGCGTACAGGCGTTTACCCGATCCAAACCCGTGAGGCCAGACAATCCGACGTTGAAATCGCGGGTGGCTGATGGCTGAGAAGAACTGGCACGCGGACAGCACGATTCTGATTGCTGTGCAGGCCGTTGTGTGCCTGATCGGCACGGTCGCGCCTGCGCGTGCCTTTGCGCTGTCGGACAGCTTCGCCCCGCCGAGCTCGCTCGACAACCTCGATCCCAACCTGATCTGGGAAGCCCTGATCGGGGGCATCGTCGTCTGTGCGTTCCTGGTGGCAATCGCGTTGTGGATCCACTCCGCGCTGCGCCGGACCAGGCGGTTGCAGCTGCGGCGCAACGCCTTCGTCTCCTCCGCCATGAACAATCTCAACCAGGGCGTGGTGATGACCGATGCGCAGCGGCGCGTCATCTTCTGCAATGACCGCTATCTCGAGATCTATGGCCTGTCACGGTCGGATCTGTGGGCCGACATGAACGGCCACGACATCCTCGAGCTGCGGCGCAAGCGCGGGGTCCTTGGTGGCGTCTCCGATAAGGAATTCTACGAGAAGGCGGCAAGCGGCAACGGTCTGATCACCGAACTGCCTGACGGCCGGGCCATCCTGGTAAAATACTTCGTGCTGCCGAACGGCGGCTCGGTGGCGACGCATCTCGACGTCAGCGAGGAGCGCAGGCTGTCGCGGCAGCTCGCCTCGACCAAGCAGTTCCTGGAAACGGTGCTCGACAACGTGCCGGCCTGCGTTGCCGCGAAGAACATCGAGGACGGCTGCTACATCTTCGCCAACACCGCCTATGAGCGGTTCTGGGGGTTTACGCGGGACCAGGTCGTCGGCAAGAACGCGCGCGAGCTGTTTGCCCCCGTCTCAGCGGCCAGCATCGAGGCGACCGACCGGGCGGCGCTCAATTCGCCGGACGGCCAGTTCCGTAATGAGTTCGAGGTCGACCGCGGCGGTGAACGGCGCATGGTTGCCTCGATCCGGATCGTGGTCCGCAACGAGAACAACAAGCCCGAATTCCTGATGCTCGTGTTCGAGGACATCACCGACCGCCGCTCACTGTCGCAGGAGCTGGAGAGCACCAAGAAATTCCTCGAGCTCGTCGTCGACAACATCCCGGTGGCGCTGATCGTCGAGCAGGTCAAGGACGGCCGCTATCTGCTCGCCAACCGCAGCGCCGAGACGATCCTCAACCGCAGGCGCGAGGAAGCCACGGGCCTGACCGCGTCCGACATCTTCAATCCCAAGGAAGCCAAGCTGATCATCGCGCGCGACGAGGCTGCGATCAAGAAGCGCGGGATGATCACCGAGGAGCACCCGATCTCCACCAAGGACGGCCTGCGGCTGTTCCTGACCCGGCGCGCCACCGTGCTCAGCGATGCCGGCGAGCCGCAATACCTGATCAAGACCCACGAAGACGTCACCGACCGCCGGCAGACCGAGTCGCGCATGGCGCACATGGCCTATCACGACGGCCTCACCGATCTGCCGAACCGTGCCGCCTTCCTGCAGGCGCTGACCCAGATGATCGAGGCCTGCGAAGGCACCGGCGAGGAGTTCGCCGTCCTCTGCGTTGATCTCGACGGCCTCAAGGAGGTCAACGACGTCTTCGGCCATGCGCTCGGCGACAAGCTCCTGATCGAGGTGGCCCAGCGGCTCCAGGACTCCGCGCGCGGCGGCGTGGTGGCGCGCCTGTCCGGCGACGAGTTCGGCCTGATCATCGACGGCAAGCAGCCGGAGGCGGGTCTTGCGCTGGCGCAGCAGCTCGGCGAAGCCGTCGCGCGGGAATTCCAGATCGACGGCCGGCCAGTCCGTGCCGGCGCCACCACCGGCATGTCGATTTTCCCGCACAATGGCGCCGACGGCGCCTCGTTGCTCGCCAATGCCGGTGCGGCGCTGTTCCGCGCCAAGCAGAAATCGCGCGGCACGATCAGCCTCTACCAACCGGAGATGGACCAGCAGATCCGCGATCGCCGCGTGCTGCATCAGGACCTGTCGATGGCGATCAAGAACGGCGAGCTCTCGCTCGCCTTCCAGCCGCAGGGGGCCGCCGGCCATAGCGTCGCCGAGAGCGAGATCATCGGCTTCGAGGCGCTGGCGCGCTGGCAGCATCCGGTGCGTGGCCAGGTCTCGCCGGCCGAATTCATCCCGATCGCCGAGGAGAGCGGCCTGATCGTCGAGATGGGCGAGTGGATCCTGCGCGAGGCCTGCCGCGAGGCGGCGTCCTGGCCGAAGCCGCTCCAGGTCGCGGTCAATCTGTCGCCGGCGCAGTTCATGCACGGCGACGTGGTCGGGCTGGTCCATTCGATCCTGATCGAAACTGGCCTGGCGCCCGGCCGGCTCGAACTCGAGATCACCGAGGGCGTGCTGATCGAGGATTTCGACCGGGGCCTGGCGCTGCTGCGCCGGCTGAAGGCGCTCGGCGTGCGCATCTCCATGGACGATTTCGGCAGCGGCTATTCCTCGCTGAGCTATCTCCAGGCGTTTCCGTTTGACAAGATCAAGATCGACCGCGCCTTCATCATCAATCTCGGCCGCAACCCGCAATCGGCGGCGATCGTGCGCGCCGTCATCGATCTCGGCCACGGCCTCGAAATGTCCATCATCGCCGAGGGCGTCGAGACGCTCGACCAGCTCGCCTTCCTCGCCAAGGAGGGCTGCGACGGCGTGCAGGGCTACCTGCTCGGCAAGCCACTGCCGATCGGGAAGTATGCCGGCCTCGTCGGCCGCGCCGAAGCCATGGAGCTTGCGCTCAAGACCGGCTAGTGATGGGAGCGCTTCGTTTCGCTCGCTCTCGACGGCTTCATGGCGGATTACGACTTTGCGATCATCGGCGGCGGCCTGAACGGTGTCAGCCTCGCGCGCGATGCGGCCGGCCGCGGCCTGCGGGTCATTCTGTTCGAACAGGGCGATCTCGGCGGCGCCGCCTCGTCGGCGACGCCGCGGCTGATTCATGGCGATCTGTCGGTGCTGGAGCGCCGCGGGTTCTGGCGGGTGCGCCGGGCGCTCGCCGAGCGCCGGATCTGGCTCCGGATCGCGCCGCATCTGGTCCGGCCGATGCGCTTCGTGATTCCCGCCCATTCCGAGGAGCGTCCGCCATGGCTGCTGCGGGCCGGCCTGTATGTTTATGACGGCCTCACGAACCGGGGTGGCCTGCCGCCATCAGCGACCCTCGACATTACGCATCGTCCGGTCGGCAACGCGCTGAAGCGTCCGTTCGGCACGGCGTTCGAATATTCGGACTGTGTCGTTGACGATTCCCGCCTGGTGGTGCTCACGGCGCTGGATGCCGCCGAACGCGGCGCCGCGATCCATACCGGGGCACGCTGCGTGCGCGCTGACAGAACCGACACATGGCGCCTCGCGGTGGTCGATCGCGGCCACCGCCGCACGATCACGGCGCGGGCGCTGGCCAACGCCACCGGTGGCTGGACGTCGATGGTGGCGGACACCGTGCTGCGGGAGCCGCAGCCCGCCATGGCCGCGATGCAGATGAGCCAGATCATCGTGCCGCGGCTGTTCGATTCCGAGAACGTCTACGTCTTCCAGAACAATGATGGACGGCTGATCTTCGCCCGGCCCCTAGAGCGCGACTTCACGCTGATCGGCACGGTTACGCACGCTTTCACCGGCGATCCCGCGATCGTCGCGATGCCGGGCGCCGACGTCAGCTATCTCTGCGAAGCGGCCAGCCGCTATTTCCGCGAGCGCGTCGCCCCGACCGACGTGGTCCGGACGGTCTCGGGCGTCAACCTGACGCTGGCGTCCGCGCGAGGACGCGACGGCACGGCGCTGTTCCATGCGCGCCGGCGCAAGGCGCCGCTGATCACGATGTTTGGCGGCGATGTCACTACTTCGCGCCTGCGTGCGGAGCGGGCGGTGACGCGGCTGACGCCGTTCTATCCGATGTCGCCGCCCTGGACCGCCGGGGCGGTACTCCCCGGCGGCGATTTCGCCTGGCACCGTTTCGACACCGAAGTCGACCTCGCACGCGATCGCTGGCGCTTTCTCTCGGAGCCGGAGGCCCAACGCCTGGTCGCGGCCTACGGCTCGCGACTGCCGGCCGTGCTTGGCGAGGCCAGGACGCGCGATGAGCTTGGCCCAACCTTTGGCCCTGAGCTGACCGGCGCCGAGGTGCGTTATCTGATGAGCCACGAATGGGCGCGTTTTCCAGAGGACGTCTTGTGGCGTCGCTCCAAGCTCGGTCTGACCATGCCCAAGGCCGATCGTGATGGGCTTGCCGCGTTCATGGCGGATGTGAACGATCGCCCCGAACCGGTTGAGCAAAGGCCGATCGGCCGCTAGTACCCGGAATCAGAGCTGAGTGATACGGCGGCCTTTGAAACGGCGTTGACGGACCTTTTTCTTGGTCCAGACGAAGGGCTCGGCTCTGTCGTCCCCGCGGGTCACTTCAAATTCCTCCGGGTGTGGTCAGTCAAATTCCTCCACCCGCGAGGCAGGACAAGGGACTGTTAGTTTGAGTTTGTTTCCCGGGCAAGAGCTTCAGCGGCTTCTTTGAGCCGATAGCTGCGTCCGTCGAACTCAAGCAGATGGCAATGATGCATAAGGCGATCGAGGATCGTCGTGCTCATAGTGTTGTCCCCAAGGTATGCCCCCCAATCCTGCACGACGCGATTGGAGGTGACGATGACGCTGCGGCGCAGTTTGTAACGCTGATGGATCAGGGTCTGCAGCAAAGTGCCGGCGTCGTCGGGGATGGCGCGTGCGAGGAATAGATCGTCCAGCACGAGGAGATCGCAGTCGATGATGGTTCGCAGCCGGACCTCGCGTTGTGCCGGAGAGTTCAGGGCGTAGCGGTGAAAGAAGTCGTCGGTCTCAAGATACTGGACCTTGTGGCTTTGCAGGATCGCCTGATAGGCAATCGCCTTGGCGATGTGCGACTTCCCGGTGCCAGGTTTGCCAACAAGCAGAGCGTTCTCGCCAGCGGCAATGAACGCCAGGGTGTGGAGCTGGAAGCAGGTCTGACGTGGCAGTTTGGGATTGAAGGACCAGTCGAACTCGGCGAGCGTCAGCTTTTCGTCGAGCCCGGATTGCTGGTATCGCCGCTCGATAAGACGGGACTGACGACGGTCCAGTTCATCCTGCAGGATAAGGGAGAAGGTCTCGAGGAAGGGCTGGTTGGCGCCCTGCGCCTGGAGCACGCGCGTCTGCAGCGTGTCGCGGACACCCGACAGGCGCAGCTGTCGTAGGCAACGCTCAATTTCCGGCATGGTCATCATGTGGCTAGGTCTCCAGTTTAAGGTGAGAAGGTGCAGCGGGAGCGCTCGTGGCGCCGGAGTTGGCCGGGGTTGCGCAGGCGACACGAGCGCGGATTGCCGTGGCGTGATCGTCGTGAGCCTCGGCCTGCCGACCATTGTCGTCGGCGTCGCGCCGCACAGCGCGGCTGAAGAGGTCGCCGTATTCCGCGGGGGTACGGATCAGCGGATGATCCTGGGTGAGCGGCGATGCCGGCTGTGGCGTCACTCCAACCTGCTCGAT
The DNA here is from genome assembly GCF_044570075.1 of Bradyrhizobium sp. YCK136. Taxonomy (NCBI): domain Bacteria; kingdom Pseudomonadati; phylum Pseudomonadota; class Alphaproteobacteria; order Hyphomicrobiales; family Nitrobacteraceae; genus Bradyrhizobium; species Bradyrhizobium sp. YCK136. The sequence goes on along the minus strand of NZ_CP172424.1, from coordinate 8,477,199 downwards.
CGCCTGTTCGAACAACCGCTCGACGGTCGCACGCACGTGCTTGTAGCGGTAGATGCGGTTGTCGATGGCGTGCGCGCAGGCCTGCTCGACCAGCCGCGCCGGATACTTCCGGCCCAGCCCGACAATGCCCCACATCGCGCGCTGTCCGGGGCGCCCTTCGGTGTCGAACACCTGCTGGCACAAGGCCCTGGTCTGCGGTCCGATGCGCTCGGCGCTCGCCAGCAGCACGGCGGTTTGCCGCGACGGGTTGAACGGCCGTTCGCTGGTCGGCAGGACGACAGAACCGGGGTGCGCCATCCGGGAATGAACACGCAGCAGCGCACGGGTGTGGCGATCACGGATCTCGATCGTGGTGGTGTAGATGCGCACGACGACCTGGCTGCCGATCGGCGCGGGCCGCGCGGCGTAATAGCTGTTGTCGACGCGTACGGTGGTGTCGTCGCAGACAGTCCGGACGACTTCGGTGAAGATGCGGAAGGGAGCGACAGGCAGCGGCCGCAGGTGCGGCTTCTCTTCCTGGAACATCGCCTCGACCTGACGGCGCGTGCTGCCGTGGATGCGTTTGGAAGCCCAGTTCTCCTCCCAGTGCCTCAAGAACTCGTTTTGCGCCTCCAGCGTCTCGAAGCGCCGTCCGGCCAGCGCAGTGCCCTGGGTATGTTGAATCGCATTCTCGACGCATCCTTTCCGATTTGGATCGGCCACGCGCGCGGGATCGGCGACCACGGCGTAATGAGCCAGCATCGCGCTGTAAATCGGGTTGAGCTGGGGCTCGTACAAATCCGGCTTGAGGACGCCTTCCTTCAGGTTGTCGAGCACGACATAGCTGGGGACCCCGCCAAAATACCGGAACGCCTCTTCGTGGAGCTGCGCCCAGACTTGTTGGCTGGACTTCCAGACTACCCGCCGGAAGCTGCGCCGCGAGTAGCGTAGCGTCATCACGAACAGGCGGGGACGACGGTACCGCCCGCTCTTCGGATCAACCGTCGGCGCGCCCTCGCCATAGTCGACCTGAGCTTCCTCGCCGGGGAGGAACTCAAGACGATCAAACTGCTCAGGATCAGCGTGCCGCAACCGGCGCACAAACCGCTTGACACTCTGGTAGCTGGACGGAAAGCTAAATTGATCAACCAGGTCCTGGTAAATCGCCTGCGCGTTCCGCTTCAGCCGGACCTGTTCTTCGATCCACGTCCGATGCGCTTCGCAAGCCGAACGGGCCAGGCTGCTGGTGACCGTCGCTTCCGATGTCCCAAAAGCCGGTGGTCGGGGTGGAGGAATTTGGCCGTCCGCGCTCACCGAGCCGGTGGTCACTTCCCCGGGGGAATTTGCCTCCGCACCGGCCCGCAGCGCCTGATAACGCCGGATCGTCTTGCGATCGACACCCGTCAGCCGGTGAATCTCGCGCTGGCTGGTGTTGCGATCAAGTAATGTAAGTACGGTGCTTTGCAGATGTCGCTTCAAGACGTTCAACTCCCCGGCCCCTTGCTGGCTAAAGGGGTCGAACATAAACGTCCTGCCTGACCGGCTACTGCTGTTCAGCGGCGCTGACGGCGATCATCAGGTGGGGGAGTTTCAAGTGACCATACCCGGGGGATTTTGACCGACCCACGGGGCTGTCGTTGTATGCGTTGGCGTAGGCATCGATGTGTTCCTGAAGCTGCTTGAGGCTCGTGAAGGAGGTGCCGCTGAGCGACTGCCCCTGCAAGATGGAAAACCATACTTCGACCTGATTGAGCCATGACGCACTTGTCGGCGTGAAATGAAATTGCACGTTGGGGTGGGCCTTGAGCCAGTCCTCGTTCTTTTTATGGGTGTTGAGGTTGTCGAGGATGACGTGAAGCTTGCGGTTCGGAAAAGCCGCGGTGACGCTGTTCATGAAATCGAGAAACTCGACGCGGCGCCGGCGTTTTGAATGGGTCGCGATGATCTTTCCGGTGGCGACTTCGAGCGCCGCAAACAATGTTGTGGTGCCATGCCGCTTGTAATCGTGGCTTTGGCCGGTCAAGGCGCGGCCATTGGGCAACTTCAGATAACCCTGCGCTCGCTCCAAAGCCTGGATCGAGGGCTTCTCGTCCACGCACAGCACAATGGCCTTCGCCGGCGGCGCGACATAGAGGCCGACAACATCGGCGGCTTTGGCCGTAAAGTTCGGGTCGTTGCTCTCGCACCAGGACTTGCGAGCCACCAGGTCAATCTTGTGGCTGCGCAGGAACCGCCAGACATATTGGACATCGACATCGCCCAGCGCCTCGGCCAGCAGGGGGCCGGTCCAGCGCGCAAACCCTTGCGGTGGCGGCTTATCCAGCAGCTTCAGAATCCGCTTGTCGGTCGTCTTCGTATAGATCGGCTGCTTGCCAGGCCGCGGCTTGTCTTGCAGCCCTTCAAGGCCATGGTCGGCATAGCGATGCCGCCAAAGGCTGACAATCCGCGGCTGGACCCCAACTTCCTTGGCGATCGACCGGGTGCTGCGCCCATCCGCCGCCAACAGAACTATCCGCGCCCGCTTCAAATCGCGCTGCAACGTCACCGGTGAGCGACAGCACGCCTCAAGCACCTTGCGATCTTTCCTCGAAAGGTGGACTTCTCTTGCTTCGGGTATCATCCCGACCTTTCTAGCGTGCGGCGGAATCGGGGTTGGCAGGGACCATGGCGGAAGAGTTGCCCGGAACGGACGTCGCAGCGGATACGGCCGCTGGAGCTGCATTTCCCGTAGCGGGTCAGCCGTTGCTGCGCATCGAGGGCGTCGCCAAGACGTTCGGGACGTTCCGGGCCGTGGACGGTGTCTCGCTCGACATCAAGGCCGGCGAGTTTTTCGCGCTGCTCGGGCCCAGCGGCTGCGGCAAGACCACGCTGTTGCGCATGCTCGCCGGCTTCGAGGCGCCGGATGAGGGGCGTATCCTGCTTGGCGGCAAGGACATCGCGCAGGCGCTGCCGCATGAGCGTCCGATCAACATGATGTTCCAGAACTACGCGTTGTTTCCGCACCTCTCGGTGCGCGACAACATCGCCTTCGGCCTGAAGCGCGCCGGCTTGGCGCGCGCCGACATCGCCACGCGCGTTGCGGAGATGCTCGCATTGGTGAAGCTCGAGGGCCTGGAGAAGCGCAAGCCCGACCAGCTCTCCGGCGGCCAGCGCCAGCGCGTGGCGCTGGCCCGCGCTTTGGCACGCCGGCCGCAATTGTTGCTGCTCGACGAGCCGCTCGCCGCGCTGGACAAGAAGCTGCGCGAGAGCACGCAAGGCGAGTTGATGGAGCTCCAGCGCCGGCTCGGCATGACCTTCATCATCGTCACCCACGATCAGGAAGAGGCGATGACGATGGCGAGCCGGATCGGGGTGATGAAGGTCGGCAAGCTCGCCCAGGTCGCGAGCCCCCGCGAGCTCTACGAGGCGCCGCGTTCGCGCTGGATCGCGGAGTTCGTCGGCGACATCAATCTGTTCGACGCCGAGTCCAGATTGCGCGACGGCCATCGTCTGGTCATCGGCACGCGTGATGCGGGGACGCTGGTGGTGGCCGAGCCGCGCGAGCCGGTCGGCGCGGGAAAATTGTCGGTCGCGATCCGTCCCGAGAAGGTCAAGCTGTCGCGCCGCGGCCCGGTGAGCGAAGCCGGCCATGAAACGGCGATCAACCGGCTGGACGGCGTGATCGCCGACATCTGCTATCTCGGCGGCACCACCACCTACAAGGTGAAGCTCGACACCGGCGGGATGGTGCAGGCGTCCGTCGCCAACAGCGCGCGCCTCGACGTCGACGCCTACAGCCTGAACCAGCACGTGGTCGCCTGGTTCACGCCCGACGACTGCGTGGTGCTGCCGTCATGAGCGGACGCCGGATCTTCGCGCGACCGGCGCGCTTCGCCGCGATCGCCCCCTATGTCTGGATGGTGCTGCTCTTCCTGGTGCCGTTCGCCTTCGTGCTGAAGATCAGCCTGTCGCAGACCGCGATCGCGCAGCCGCCCTACGAGCCGGTGTTTGACCTGGCGGCGGGATGGGAATCGCTCAAGGCGGCCTTTGCCGCGCTGTCGCTCGACAATTTCAGGCTGCTCGGTTCCGACGACATCTATGTGTACGCCTATGTGCGCAGCCTGACCGTCGCGGTCACGGCGACGGCGCTGCTGCTCCTGATCGGCTATCCCATCGCCTATGGCATGGCGCGGTTGCCGAAGCGCTGGCAGGCGGTGGCGATGGTGCTGGTGATCGTGCCGTTCTGGACCTCGTTCCTGATCCGCATCTATGCCTGGATCAACATCCTCCAGCACGACGGCCTGCTCAACCAGATCCTGCTCGCGCTGCATCTGGTCAGCCAGCCGGTGGTGTGGCTCTCCACCGATACCGCGATGTATATCGGCATCGTCTACTCTTATCTTCCATTCATGATCCTGCCGCTCTATGCCACGCTCGCCAAGATGGAGCCGGCGCTGGAGGAGGCGGCCTCCGATCTCGGCGCGCCGCCCTGGCAGGTGTTCTGGCTCGTCACCTTCCCGCTGTCGCTGCCCGGCGTCGGCGCCGGCGTGCTCTTGTGCTTCATCCCCATTGTCGGCGAGTTCGTGATTCCGGACCTCCTGGCCGGCTCCAATTCGCTGATGATCGGCCAGACCCTGTGGCTCGAATTCTTCACCAACAAGGATTGGCCGGTCGCTTCCGCCGCGGCGATCGTGCTGCTGGTGGTGCTGCTGGTGCCGCTGTTGCTGTACGAACGGCTGCAGAAGCGACAACTGGAACAGGGGCGGTGAGCCGATGCGCAAGGTCTCTCGCCTGTCCCGCTTCAATATCGCCTCGCTCGCGCTGGGGCTGGCGTTCCTCTATCTGCCGATCCTCATTCTCGTCATCTATTCCTTCAACGCCTCGCGGCTGGTGACGGTGTGGGGCGGCTGGTCGCTGCGCTGGTATCACGAGTTCTTCAATGACCGCGCGATGATCGAGGCGGCCTGGATGAGCCTGCGGGTCGCGGTCTCCTCGGCGAGCATCGCCACGCTGCTCGGCACGCTCGCCGCAGTGGCGCTGTCGCGCGGCGAGAGGTTCCGCGGCCGGACACTGTTCTCCGGCATGCTCTATGCGCCGCTGGTGATGCCGGAGGTGATCACCGGACTGTCGCTGCTGCTCTTGTTCGTCGCGCTGAACGCCGAGCGCGGCTTCTGGACGGTGACGATCGCCCATACCACGCTGACGATGTGCTTCGTCGCCGTGGTCGTGCAGTCCCGCCTCGGCTCGCTGGACCGCTCGCTGGAAGAGGCGGCGATGGACCTCGGCTGCAATCCGGTGCGCGCGTTCGCGGCCGTCACGCTGCCGTTGATCGGGCCCGCGATCGTCGCCGGCTGGATGCTGGCCTTCACGCTGTCGCTCGATGATCTCGTGATCGCGAGCTTCACCACCGGTCCGGGCTCGGCCACCTTGCCGATCCGGATCTATTCCGAGGTGCGCCTTGGCGTGAAGCCCGAGATCAACGCGATCTGCACGCTGGTGATCGGCCTGATCGCGGTCGTCATCGTGATTGCTTCGCTCGCTTCGAAGCTGTCGAGCTCGCAGGGCGAGAGCGCGGCGCCGCTGTAGCCGTTCGTGCAGCGTGCCATCCACGCGCCGAGCCTTGTATTGCGGCGCCGAGCTGGCGCAGCGCGAGGCTGTCGAGCGGAAACTCGAGCAGGATGTGGATCAGGCTCAGCGCCAGCAGGAAGGTGAAGCCGAACGCATAGTCGTAGAAATAAAGCGCGGTGGATGCAGCGCTGGCGGCGGCCATCGCTGCCAGCCGGGCCTTCGGCACCTCGGTCCAGCGGATCACGTCGGCTTTGATGAACCAGTTGAGGTAGTGATAGGTGTAGACGAAGGCGAGCAGGCTGGTCAGCCTGGTGTCGAGGACGAGGCCGGGCACACCGAACAGCCGGCCGAGAGCCGGGCCCACATTTCCGAAATAATCCTGGCCGACCCGGCAAAGCTCGCGATCCGGATTTCGGCGGTCTGCGGCAGCAGCAGGATCGTGGCAATTGCGGCGAGGTAGACGACCACCAGCGTGGCCTGCACGCGGCTGCCGGACCGATAGGCGCCGAGCATCATGAAGATCAGCGTGAACAGCGAGACGTGAACGAGCGTCGGGATCAGGATGCCGATCACGGCGAGCGACGATCCGCTCGAATACATGATCGCGGACAGGGCGATCGCCGCCATGAACAGCAGCATGCTCTCGACCGCGGATGTGGTCGCCGCCTGCATGGCGCAGACGATCAGCGCGCCCCACATCGCGAAGCCGAACCACGAGGCGTTGTCGATCAGCGCCGCGACCACGGCGACGATTGCCAAGGCTACGGCAATCCCGCGGTGAGGCAGATAGTAGCTGCGATCATGCAGCCAGGATATCTCGGTGAAATAATGCGCCGGGCCGAGCACGACATAGGCCAGCAGCAACAGCTCGAACGGCACCAGATAGGCTGCCGCGAGCGCGAGCAGCATCAGGCCGAGATGGATCGCGTCGTTGCCGCGCATGATGACGAGCCCGTGACAGGGCTTCGAGGTTAGAGCAGGCGTGGACAATCTTCAATTGTCCACGTTGTCGCTCGAACGCTGCTTGCGGCGACCGGATGCGTCCTGTCGCGTCAGGACTTCACTGCACCCGCGGTGAGCCCGCCAACCATGTAGCGGCGGAAGGCGTAGTAGATCGCTGCCGGTGGCAGCGCGTAGATGAAGCCGGTGGTCATCAACAGCTCCCACGGCGAATCGTCGGCGGCGAGGAAGTTGCCGAGCGCGACGGGCAGCGTGATCTCGCGGTCGTTGGAGAGCAGCAGGAACGCGTAGAGATATTCGTTCCAGGCCAGCAGCACCGCATAGGTGCCGATTGCGACCAGCGAGGGCATCATCAGCGGCAGATAGACCAGCCGGAATATCTGGAGCGTCGTCGCGCCGTCCATCACGGCGGCTTCATCCAGCTCGACCGGCAGCTTGTCGGAGGCCTGCTTCAGCACCCAGATCGCGTAAGGGCTGGCGATCGTCACCATGGCCAGGATCAGCGACCAGTGATTGTTCAGGAGGCCGTAATTGCCCATGGTGCGGTACATCGGCACGGCGAGGAACGCCGCGGGGATGAAATAGGTGAAGAGCGCCAGGTTCATCACGATGCGCCCACCGGGCACCCGCAGCCGCGAGATCGAGAACGCGGCGGCGGTGGCGATGAACAGCGTCAGCACGCCGACCGACGCCGCAATCACCAGCGAGTTCCAGAACTGCACATAGAAGTCGCGCAGGAAGTAGTGCTGCTGCTTGAACACGATCTCGAAGTTGTGCAGCGTCGGATGGTCGGGCCAGAGCTTGCCCGAGAACGCGTCCTCCTTCGGGGAGATCGCGAACAGGAACATGTGATAGATCGGCACCATCGTCCAGATGAAGACGGGAATGCCGATCAGCAGCAACCGCGCTTCGGTCGCGACTTCGCGTAAGGAGGGAAGCTTCATCGCGACAACCGTTTCATCATGAAGTACACGAGCGGCAGGACGAACGGCATCGCACAGACGATCGATGCCATTGCCAGCGAGAGCTGGTCGAGCCGGAGATAGCGGATGCCGAGCGTCGCCAGCACATGCGTGAGGTCGGCCGGGCCACCGCCGGTGAGGAGGTAGACGCTGTTGAAATCGCCGAGCGTCCAGATCATCGAAAGCAGCGTGCAGGTGATGTAGAGCGTCTGCATCGACGGCCAGGTGATGAAGCGGAACTTCTGCCACCAGCTCGCGCCATCCACCTCGGCGGCCTCGAACAGATCGTGCGGTATCGCAAGGCGTCCGGTGATCAGGATCAGCGTCCAGAACGGCAGCGACTTCCAGATGTGGACGCCGATCGCCATGGTCAGCGCCACCGTCGGGTCGTTCAGCCAGTTCGGGCCGTCGTCACCGGTGAACGAGAAGATGAGGTGGTTGATCACGCCCCATTCGGGATTGAGCATGAAGCGCACGGACAGGATGGTCGGGATCGACGGCACCGCCCAGGGCAGGATGAAGATCACCGAGAGCCATTTGATCCAGGTGCGCTGCTGGGCGAAGAAGCCGGACAGGAACAGCGCGATCAGCATCTTGATGTTGATGCCGATGACCAGGAAGATCAGCGTGTTGACCGCGGCGCGCGCGAAGATCGGGTCGTTGTAGAGCGCGACATAGTTCGCCGGCGCCCGCGCCAGCCACAGCCCGTAGCAGACGGGATAGACGACGAAGGCGAGGAAAACCAGCAGATAGGGCGCGAGCAGCGCGATGCCCCAGGCCTGCGCCGGGGTCAGCCGCGACGACAAGGGCGGCGCGGGGATTGCCTGATCGCCAGAGAGCGTGATCGCCATTCTTTTCGGACTCTTCAAAGAGTTGCCGGCCGCGAAACGCGGCCGGTGTTGTTCTTATACCTCTCCCCGCAAAGCGGGGAGAGGTAAAGGATGAATTAACCCGCGACCTGCTTGATGCGGGCGATCAGTTCGTCGACGGCCTTGTCGACCGGGACCTTCTCGCTGACGACCCGGTTCATCGCCTTGGCCCACACGTTCTCGTTGTTGAGGATCGTGAACTTCCAGTTCTTGGTGAAGTCGAACGCGGCGGTGCCGCCGGTGAACTGGGCGTAGACCGCCTTGCGGTGCTTGTCGGCCTGCCAGAATGGGCTGGCCTGGCTTTCCTTGGTCACCGGGAACCAGCGGCCGAGCGCGCCCTCGATATAGGGACGGACGTTGTCTTCCTGGAGCAGGAAGCTGATGAACTGCTTGGCCTCGGCCTTGTTCTTGGCCGCGGTGAAGACCAGCCCGGTCTTGACGTCGGAGCGGTAGCGGATGGTCGACCCGTCAGGCGCCTTCGGGAAGGACGCCGTGACGATGTCCTGCTCATAGGCCTTCTTGCCGGCCTCGCGCTGCTCGGGCGTGAGCGCCTGGTTCTGGGAGTCCTCGTACCACTTCGCCGCGATCGAGATCGTGAAGTTGTGGGTCATCACGATGGTCTTGTTGTGGAATGCGACGTTGTTGTCCGGATCCTTCCAGGTCGTGGACGAGGGCGGGGTGCAGCCCTTGATGTAGGTGTCGGTGTAGTCCTTCATCGCCTTGATCAGGTTCTCGCGGACCTTGGGATCGTCGACCAGCAGCTTGCCGTCGTCGTCGACCAGCTTGACGTGGTAGGCGTCCATGAAGGTGTAGAACGACTGGAAGGCGTCGGTGGATTCCACGCCCATCGGCTGGCCGACGGCGTAGATGCGCTGGCCGGTGGCCTTGCGGATCCCCGGCTGCACCTTGTCGCACCAGAACGACCAGTAGCCTTCCCAGTCGGTCGGGATGTCGGCGAGCTTGAAGCCGGCCTTCTCCAGCATGTCGTTCCAGATCTGGACGTGCATGCTCTGCTGCTTCAGCGGGAAGCCGTAATAGGCCTTCTTCTTGGTAACGTCGTTATAGAGGATCGACGCATCCAGCGTGTTCTGCACGAACCGATCCTTGATCGGCTCCATGACATCGGTGAGGTCCTCGAGCTTGCCCTCATAGGCCCACTTGCCCTGCGCCTGCACGTCATAGGAGTCGGAATAGGCGACATCGGGCACGGTGCCGGCATCGAGCGCGGCGACCGTCTTCGGAATCATGTCCTGAATCGCGTACTGCGACAATTCGACCTTGATGCCGGTCTTGGCTTCGAACTTCTTGATCGTCTCGATCAGCGCGTCGTCTTCGGAGCGGTAGAAGCCCTTGCCCCACCAGACCGTAATCGTCTTCTGCTGCGCAAATGCGGGTGCAGCGGCTGCGAACAGCCCGGCCGCAGCGACCGCCAGTGTGACTGCGCCAATAACCTTGGATCTCACGTTTTTCTCCCTCAAACGGCCGGTGTTTTTAACCGGTCGTATAAAACACTAGCGCATGGCCGTCAGCCGATCTAGCGGCATGTTGTCAGACCTAGGTCGTGGGAACGGCGCTTGTGGAGATGATTAACGTGCGCATCGATCCAATCGCCGCATCAATTAGCGGCAATCAATTCGGGTTCTGCGTTCTGATCGCCTGACCATGTGCATCCGTACCTGCTCGCGACTGGCGAAGCCCGGCCTTGTAAGCGGTATGAGGACTGAACGCAACGCAGTCGGCTGGCCACGCTATGGTGCTGCGGCCGGAGGACGCAAAATGCCTCTGAAAACACGGCGGGGCTGATCCGAGGAACTTCCGGTTCGACAGGGGAACGGTCTTGCAGCGCTGCGCTGCCGACCTATTAGCGTTTCCTCTTCAGGCCCGCCGAATCGAGTTTGCCTGAGCGGATCGGGGCTTCGGCTTGTCTTGCCCGCGCGTCCCGGAAGGCGTGTGCCACGCCTCGAGAAGCATCTTGAGAAACTGGCTCGCGTGAGGAGATAGCGTCGCCCCGTGCCTGCGCACGATTCCGATCGTCCGCGACACCTCCGGCTCGATCAACCGAACGGTGTGAATGATGGGGTGACCGGCGGCGGGCGTCGCAAGCTTCGGCAGCACCGCGATGCCGAGTCCCGCTTCGACGAGGCCAAGCGAACCGGAGAGGTGAGCGACCTCATAGGACCAGTTCAGCTGCAGGCCGTGTCGCGCGAGCGCATTGTCGATCAGCGCGCGATTGCCGCTGTTGCGACCGACGGTGATGACCCGGTGTGACACAATCTCTGACCAGCTGACCCGTTTGCGTGATGCCAACGGATGGTCATGACGGCAGGCCAGGACGAAGGGATCCTCAACCAGTTTCTCGAATTCGATCTCGGCATGCGAAGCACCGATGAAATTGATGCCGAAGTCGGCTTCTCCGCGCGCGACCGCTTCCAATCCTTCATTGGCACCGATGTCCAGAATCCGGATGCGAATGCGTGGATACGTTTCGGCAAACCGGCCGATCGCACGCGGCAGGAAGTAGAACACCGCTGTCGGCACCGCAGCCACCGAGACCAGGCCCGAACTTCGCGCGCCGATATCGTGGATGGCGAGCACCGAGGTCTCGAACTCGTCGATGAGGCGGCGCACCTTCGGCAGGAAATCACGGCCGGTCATGGTGAGATTGACGTGACGCGTCGAGCGTTCGAGCAGCGGCGCACCGAGGCTTTCATCCAGCTTCTGAATGCGTCGGCTCAGCGCCGGCTGCGACAGGTTCAGCGCCCTGGCGGTGCGCACGAAGCTTCCCGTCTCCGCCACGGTGATGAATGCCTTGAGGTCGAGAAGTTCTGCGTTCATGGCAAGCTCAATTGTATCGATAATCGGAATAATACATCAGATATTTGCATTTCACAAAAGAGTTCTGTCGAGGGATAGCGAAGTTGTCGCGAACGGAACAGCTCCATGAACGATCAGATTGCCATTCGCTGTGTGGTCATGCGCGGGGGCACCTCGCGCGGGCCGTTCTTCCTGGCCCGCGATCTTCCGGCCGACCCCAAACTGCGCGACGCGATCCTGCTATCTGTGATGGGAGGGGGGCACGATCTTGGAATCGACGGGATCGGCGGCGGCAATGCCGTTATCAACAAGGTCGCGATCGTTGGACCGGCATCGGTGCCAGGCGCCGATGTCGACTACCTGTTCGCCCAGGTGCGTGTTCGTGAAGGCATCGTCGATACCTCCCCGAACTGCGGAAACATGCTCGCGGGGGTGGGGCCATTCGCAATCGAAGCCGGCCTGGTCGCCGCCGCCGCGGATCGCACCCATGTGCGGATCCACAATGTTAACACCGGCAAGCTGATTGACGCGACCGTTCCGACCCCCGCAGGGCGCGTGACTTACGACGGCGAGGCGCGGATCGACGGCGTACCGGGAACGGCCGCGCCGATCGAGCTGTCGTTCCCCGACGCGGCCGGCGCAAGCACTGGTCGTCTCCTGCCCACCGGACGACCGGTCGATCGCATCGAAGGGATCGATGTGACCTGCATCGACGCGGCGATGCCCGTTATGCTGGTCCGCGCGGCGGATCTGGGGTGGACCGGCCGTGAGGCTCCCTCGGACTTCGCCGACGGCGGCTTTCGCGCGCGCCTCGAAACTTTGCGCATCGAGGCCGGATGCCGGATGGGCTTTCCAAATTCCGCGACAATGGTGATTCCGAAGCCGGTTCTGATTGCGCGCGGAGGCGAGGCGACGTTGAGCACCAGGTATTTCATGCCGCATGACTGCCATAACGCGCTGGCGGTGACCGGCGCTGTCGCGATCGCGACGGCATGCGTCACGCCCGGGACGATCGCGGCAGAGATGGTCGGACCCATGGCGCCGCCGGTGCCGATCACCCTCGCCCATCCCTCCGGCCAGCTCGTGGTTCGGCTGGAGCCCGGCCCGGTTGCCCGGGTGCTGCGGACGGCCCGGCGAATCTTCGAGGGCCACGTCTTCGCCCGTCGATCGCACGTGCCTCATTTGGTGCTGGCGGCCTGAAGCCGGGCTGCTTTTAAACCTCAAGAATAACACAAGGGAGAAACGAGAATGCAGATGCGAGCGCCGGCTGGGTCCGCGAGCAGCGAGCCGCGAAAGCCGTTCTACCGGATTCTCTACGTCCAGGTGCTGATCGGTCTCATGCTGGGTGTCTTCACGGGCCATTTCTGGCCCGAATTCGGCGCCGCGCTGAAGCCCTTTGGCGACGGCTTCGTCAAGCTGGTCAAGATGATGATCGCGCCGATCGTATTCTGCACCATCGTGAGCGGCATCAACAGCATCAGCGATTCCCGCGAGGTCGGCCGCGCGCTGGTGAAATCCATGGCGCTGTTCTACCTGCTGACCGTGCTCGCGTTGCTGGCCGGGCTGATCGCCGTGTCACAGATCCAGCCGGGCGTTGGCATGCATGTGTCCGTCAATACGCTGGATCCGTCGGTGGCCGCGAAATTTACCAAGCAGGCAGGTGCGACCGGATTTGCGGACTTCATGCTGCACATCATCCCGCACTCCTTCTTTGGAGCGTTCGCCGATGGCGAAGTGCTGCCGGTGTTGCTCGTCTCCATCCTGATCGCCTTTGGCCTGAGCCGTGCCGGCGATGGCGGCGTTGTGGTGACGAAAGCGGTCGAGTCGTTCTCACAAGTGCTGTTTGTGTCCTTCGGCTTCATCATGAAGCTCGCTCCGCTCGGTGCCTTTGGGGCCATGGCGTTCACCGTGGGGCGCTACGGCATCCGATCGATCGGCTCGCTCGGACTGCTGATTCTGACCTTCTATATCGCCTGCTCTGTCTTCGTGGTCGTCGTGCTTGGGACGCTGGCGCGGCTGAACGGCTTCAGCCTGTGGAAGACGATCCGCTACTTCAAAGAAGAGCTGCTGATCGTGCTCGGCACGTCGTCGTCGGAGCCGGCGCTGCCGGGCGCGCTGCGCAAGCTGGAGCAGCTCGGATGCCGGAAAGGCGTGTCAGGGCTCGTGTTGCCGTTGGGCTATTCCTTCAATCTGGACGGCAGCGCCATTTACCTCACCCTGGCGTCCATCTTCATCGCGCAAGCCTGCGACATTCATCTGTCGTGGGGGCAGATCGCGGCGATGCTCGGCCTGATGCTGCTGACGTCCAAAGGGGCGGCAGGTGTCACCGGCAGCGGCTTCGTTGCGCTTGTCGCGACCCTCTCCGTCATGCCGGATCTGCCCGTGACCGGCGTGGCGCTGCTCGTCGGCATCGACCGCTTCATGTCGGAAGCGCGGGCGCTGACCAGCATGATCAGCAACTGTGTCGCGGCCATCACCATTTCGCTGTGGGAGGATGCCTGTGATCGCGAAGTATTGGCCCGTGAACTGGGGCAGAGCGTCACGCGCGAGGTCGCGGCGGGGACGGCGATCGGCGGAGCAACCGTGGTGCAGGAGAACGAGAGCTGGATTTCGACGACGCAATCGGCCGCTTGAACCCGAAGAGAGCGACGCCGATCACTCTAGTTGGACTTGGCGTTTTCCTTGGCGTTCTCCGCCGTCGGCGAGTCTGCCGGGGCGGGACGCTTGCCGGTGCCGGTGATGCGCTCGATCGCGGAGCGCACGGCGTCGCCCGCCTTGCGGTCCTTGAGCATGTCGAGCAGGGGCGCGGACGCGGGCGAGCGGCGGATCAGGCTTTCCGGATCGGGAAAGATCAGGGGATCATCCCAGGGGCCCTGCACAACGAAGGGCAATTCGAAGCCCGAGGCGCTGTTGAGGCTCGCCACGCCCTTCATGTCGTATTCGCGCGTCGGCACCGAGGCGGTGCCGGTCATCGTGATCTTCGCCGCCGGTCCTTCGACGCGGATGTCCTCGGCGGTAGCGACCCCGTCGGAGAATTTCACCGCGATGGTGAGATTGTCGTAAGGCGTCGAGCCGTTGCGGAAATTGCCGCCACCGGACAGCGGCCGGCGCTCCAGCCGCTTCAGGAGCTGTTCGGCATTGAAGCCCGAGATCGCGCCGTCATGCCCGGTGACGGTGGCGCTGCCGTCGAGCGACTGCACGAGGCCGAACGGGCTCGAGCCGGAGGCAACGAGGGAGACGTTGATGTTGCCGCGGCCGGACAGCTTGTTGAGGCCGAACAGTTCGGAGGCGCAGGCCTGGAGGTCGACGTCGGTGAACTGGAATTGCGCCTTGATGTCGGCGACGGTGTCGGCGCGCGCGATGCCGAACGAGCCCTTGGCGATACCGCCATAGACCTGGGCCTCGCCCACCGAGAGCGCCAGCGTGCCGTTGCGCAAATTGGCGCCGATCGCGGTGCGGCCGAGCTTCGACGGCCCGACCGTCAGCCGCGCCGCCGACAGGCGCATGTCGAGGTCGGTGGTCGAGAGCCCGTTGAGATCGAACAGCTGCCTGTTCCAGTCGCGCGCGCCGCTCGCGAGCAGGCGGAAGGTCGAGATATAAGGCGTGAAGTCGAGCGCGTCGGCGGCGAGCGTCGCCTGGAGCGTCTGCCGGCCGTTGTTGGCGTAGGTCATGACGCCCTCGGCGGCGTTGCCGTCGAGCTCGACATTGACGTTGGTAAGCGCGATCGAGGCGCCGACGACATTGGCGCGTGCCTTCAGCGCGAAACGGCCGAAGCCGCCGCTGCCGGGCTGCGGCTGGCCGGTCCAGCGCAGCGCGTTGCGCAAGGACGGGCTGTCGATCGTGAGCGTGCCTTCCATCATCGGGCTGGTGCGGTTGGCGACGCTGCCGTCGAAGGCGAGCTTGAGCGGGGCGCTGGCGATCCGCGCCTTCAGGCCGGAACGGTCGCCGGAGAGGGCGGCGACGAAGTCGGCGAAGCTGATCGAGCCGTCGACGCGTTCGCCGCGCCAGTCGAACTGGCCGGTCGCGGCGAAGGAGCGCGAGATCGAGGGCCAGGCCAGCGACAGGTCGATGTCGTCGAACTGCTCGGTGGCGTGCGTGGCGGCGTCCTCGTAATTGAGCACGCCGTCCTGGATCCGGATCTCGGAGAACGAGACCTGATTTTCGGCGCCGGGCTTCATGGTGCGCGCAATGGTCTGGATGAAGGGCGTCCAGTTGCTCTCGCCGTCCGGCTTCAGGCTGACATGGATGCGCGGCCGTAGCAGCGTCAGGTCGGCGATCTCGAACCGTTGCAGCAGCAGCGGCAGTAGCCGCAGATTGGCGGTGAGCACGTCGACACGGAGCGCGGGGTCGCTGGTGCCGCCGCCCTTCAGGCCGACGTCATGGAAGGAGATGTAGCTCGCCGGCAGCACCGAGATGTCGATGGGGCCTGCGACACTGAGCTCGAGCCCGGTGACGTCGCGGATCTGCGCTTCCACGGCCTTGCGCAGCGCCTCGCGGTTGATGAGCCAGGAGGTCGCGATCAGGGCGATCAGCGCGACGCCGAGCAACGCCGCGATCGGCGTCCCGAGGCGCTTCATTCCTTGGGCCATGGTCAATGGCGTGTCCTGATCGGGTTGGTCGTTGGAGCCAAAGGGGCGGGCCGGGAAACCCGCGCGCCCCACGCCCAAGCCTTGTTACGTCACAAGTCCTGTTATGTTAAGTGCTGCAACTTGATGGGTTTTCTTGTCGCTTTCAAGGCCGGGGGCGATCCTGCCCACGGCGTGGGCAGCTTCTACCACCGCCCCGCGGAGCGGAGAACCCCGTATCATTGACGGCTTCGGACGATTTCGCCTAATAATCGCTGCCAATAAGGCGCGACGCCCGCAAGCCGAAGGTTCAGTCGAGGTTTTTGCATGAACAAGGTCTATCCCGACGCCAAGTCGGCTCTCGACGGCATTTTGAAAGACAACATGATGATCATGTCGGGCGGCTTCGGCCTCTGCGGCATCGCCGAGGAGCTGTCGGACGCGATCCGCGAGTCCGGCGTCAAGGGGCTGACGGTCGTCTCCAACAATGCCGGCGTCGACGGCATCGGGCTCAGCCGCCTCCTGGAAACCCGGCAGATCAAGAAGATGATCTCGTCCTATGTCGGCGAGAACAAGCTGTTCGCCCAGCAGTTCCTGGCCGGTGAGCTGGAACTCGAATTCAACCCGCAGGGCACGCTGGCCGAGCGCATCCGCGCCGGCGGCGCCGGAATCCCGGCCTTCTACACCAAGACCGGCGTCGGCACGCTGATCGCCGAAGGCAAGGAAGTGAAGGAGTTCGACGGCGAGAAGTACCTGATGGAGCGCGGCCTGTTCGCCGACCTCGCCATCGTGCACGCCTGGAAGGGCGATACCGCCGGCAACCTCATTTACCGCAAGACCGCGCGCAACTTTAACCCGATGATGGCGACCGCCGCCAAGATCACGGTGGCCGAGGTCGAGCATCTGGTTCCGGCCGGTGAACTCAATCCCGACCACATCCACACGCCCGGCATTTTCGTGAAGCGCATCGTCGAGGTCGGCACGGCCAAGAAGCGCATCGAATTCCGCAACACCCGCCCGCGCACCGCCGCTTAAGCGTCAGGAGACTCACATGGCCTGGACCCGTGAACAGATGGCTGCGCGCGCCGCCAAGGAACTGCGTGACGGCTACTACGTCAATCTCGGCATCGGCATCCCGACGCTGGTCTCGAACTTCATCCCCGATGGTGTCGACGTCAGCCTCCAGAGCGAGAACGGCATGCTCGGCATGGGCCCGTTCCCCTATGAGGACGAGGTGGATGCCGACCTCATCAATGCCGGCAAGCAGACCGTGAGCGAGCTGCCCTCGACCTCGTATTTCTCGAGCGCGGATTCCTTCGGCATGATCCGCGGCGGCCACATGGATCTGTCGATCCTCGGCGCCATGCAGGTGGCCCAGAACGGCGATCTCGCCAACTGGATGATCCCCGGCAAGATGGTCAAGGGCATGGGCGGCGCGATGGATCTCGTCGCCGGCGTCAAGCGCGTCGTCGTTGTGATGGAGCATTCCGCCAAGGACGGCTCGAAGCTCCTGAAGAAGTGCAATTTGCCGCTGACCGGCGAGCGCGTGGTCGACATGGTCGTCACTGATCTCGCCGTCTTCACCATCGACAAGCACGGCGACGGCGGCATGGCGCTGATCGAGCTCGCCGACGGCGTCTCGCTCGACGAGGTCAAGGCCAAGACCGAGGCCGAATTCCGCGTCGCGCTGAAGAACACGTAAGGTCGTCGCAGAGGGGGCGCGCATGACGATACGGTCTGCGCGTCCCGAAGACGCCGGTTTCATCGCACAAACCATCCTGCGATCGATGCGTGGCTACCGGCCGCGCGGCTGGTTCGACGTCGCGCTCGGCTGGCCGGAAGCGGAATGCCTCGATTTCATCGCGCGCGTCGCGGCCACGCGCGCGGTATCGATGTGGCATGTCTCGCAGTATTGGATTGCCGAGGTTGATGGTGCGCCGGGCGCGGCGCTATGCGCCGTGCCAGCGTCCGGCACCGGTCCTGCGGCCTGGCGCGCGATCGAGGAAGTCGCAGCCGCGATCGGGCTCACCGCGTCGGAGCTGGAAGCGATCCGCCAGCGCGGTGGCTATGCGCGCGGCTGCTGGGTTCAAGGCGGCGAGGGCGATTGGATGATCGAGCATGTCGCGACCGATCCTGCATATGGCGGCCGCGGCCTCGTGCAGGCACTGATCGCGCATGCGCTGGATCAGGGGCGCGCGGCTGGGTTTCGACGGGCGACGATCTCGTTCCTGATCGGCAACGTGCCCGCTGAACGCGCCTACGCCAAGGCCGGCTTTGTCCTTGCGGAGGAGAAGCGTGATACCGCTTTCGAGGCGATCATCGGCGCACCGGGATTTCGCATGTTTGCGCGCGCGATTTAAGCGCGCTTGGTCTCCGCATTCGACACTGTCATGCTCCGCGTAGGCCTGGAATACCGGATTGCCCGCCTTCGCGGGCAATGACGGCAGGAGGGCGGCTACGACCTCGCCGCCCACGTCTTGCTCCACCGCGCCGACACGCTCGCGACCCACGACGGCTCCTCGCGCACCAGGCGGAAGCCGAGATTGGCGGGCGGCACGCCCTGCGCGCAGCCGCCAGCGCGGGCGTCGCGGATGAAATCGGTGACATAGGCGCGGTGGGCGCCTTCCGCGATGCGCACGCCGCAATTCACGGTCGCCCGGCCGGCATTGCCGGCCGCGTCGGTCCGCGAGCGCACGAAGCAGGTCGAGGTCCACTCCCAGACGTTGCCGGCGAGATCTTCGATGCCGTGCTCGTTCGCGCCGAATTTGCCGAACGCATAGGCCGTCGTGTCGGAAAGGTCCCGTTCGGATTCCCGCTCATAGCGGCTGATCCAGCGCTTCGAAGGATTGTCCGCGTCCACCGGCGCGCCATCGTCCTTGAAGCGCGAGCCCGCCGCAAACGCCCATTCCGCGTCGCTCGGCAGGCGCCACGTCTTGCCGGTCCGGTGCGAGAGCCAGCCCGCATAGGCCTGTGCGTCGTGCCAGCTCACCTGCACCGCGGGGCGATCGGTGGCGATCGCCACGTCGCGATCGAGCGCGCGGCAGGCGCCGTCCTGCACACAAAGCTGGTAGTCGGACGACGAAACCTGATGCCGCATGACATGCAGCGGCCTCGTGAACCGCATCGCGCGCAGCGGCGCTTCCGCCTGCTGTCCGCCCCGCGTGAAATCGCCCGCCTCGCGATAGGACAGATTGCCCGGCGCGATCTTGACGATCGCGGGCTCCGTCGCCGTGCCGCGGACCGCCATGTCCGAGACCAGCGGCGCCACCGCGATCGGTCCTGCGAGTCCGGCCGCGCAAGCCAGGACCAGTTTCAGCTTGAATGCGATCAGCATGTTGTCCCCCGAAAGGAAGAAGGGGCCGGTGATCCACCGGCCCCTTGTCGCGTCTAGTTGGTGTTGGCCGGGATTTCCGCAGGCGCCTTCACCTGGGTCATCAGATCGTCGTTCCACTTGCCTTCGACTTTGAAGTGCGCGGTGGCGCCGAGGTCGGCGGCCTCGATCAGGTTGTGCGTGACATAGGCGTAGATGCCGGGCTGCATGAACTTGTACATCGCAGCCCCTGCCGAGCCGCCGCGGATGAACCAGGTCTCCAGCCCGACCTCGGGTGCATTGCCGAATTTGCCGGTCTCCCAGACATAGTCGCCATGGCCGCCGATCAGATGCGGGCGGCTGTCGCGATTGGCCTGCGAGTGCACGATCAGCACGTTCTCGCCGACATTGGCGATGAGCGCATTCTTGCCGGTAAGCGCGCCGACCTTGCCGTTGAACACGACATGGGATGGGATCAGCTTCTTCATCACCTCTTCGGTGTCGGTGAAGGCTTCGCCCGGCGAGTCATACGACTTGAAATTGCCCTTCTCGTCGCGCGGCACGTACATGTCCTGCTCGCCGACATAGTAGACCTTGTCGTATTTCAGCGCGTGGCCCTTGCCGTCGTTCAGTCCATCGCGCGGCAGCACCATCACGGCGCCGTTCATGCCGGAGACGACGTGCCAGGGGATCATCGGGCCGCCCGGCGCGCAGTGATAGACGAACACGCCGGTCTTGGTCGCCTTCCAGCGCAGCACGACCTGCTCGCCGGGATTGATCAGGGTGAGCGCGCCGCCGCCGAGCGCGCCGGTCGCGGAGTGAAAGTCGATGTTGTGCGGCATGGTGTTGGTCGCGGGATTGACCAGCGTCGTTTCGACGTAGTCGCCTTCATGCACCACCATCAGCGGGCCCGGCATCGAGCCGTTGAAGGTCATCGCCTGGAAGGTGGTACCCTTCTCGTCGATGACGACCTTCTTCTCCTCGATCGTGAGCTTGAACTCCACGATCTTGGGGCCCTGCTTGGTCGCCTGCTCGTGCGCATGCACGAACGGCGGGGCGACCAGCTCCACTTTCTGGCGCGGCAGTTTGAGATCGTCGGCGGCCAGGGCGGGTGTCGCCAGCATCAGGGCGGTCGCGGCGGCGCTGATCAATGCGGCTCTGCGGGTGAACATCGGAAGCATCCTTCATCTGAAATGGTTTTGATGACGGGATGCAGTGTGCGCCTGTTACGGCAAGAGTGTTTGCGCTGCAACAAGCTTTCGCCGGATTCGCCTCCGCAACAGTACTTAGATCCTTCAACGGAGCAGGATCGGTGACACCACGTTGACCGCGTCCGACGGCGTGATGCGGATGTCGAGGCCCAGCGACCAGCGGCCAGACAGCGGCGCCGACATCCTGACTCGCCACTGATCGTTGCCGACGCGTTCGGCGTTTGCGGTCATCGGCGCCACGCCGTGCTCGGGGTTGCCGAGCGTGACTGCAACGGCGTCGGCGCTCAGCGGCAACTCGTTCGGCATCTTCGAGCTGGATTGCGATCTCGACCGGACCGGCACGACCGGGTGAGACCGTGACGTTCGCCATGGCCTTCTCGGCATGAAGATGGGTGAAGAAACTTTCGTCGGCTTCGGAAACCATCGTGGGCGGAGTGGCCGCCGCCGGCTCGGGGTGGTGCGCGGGCTGCGCGATCTCCGTGCGCTCTGTTTTCTCCGGTGCCTGCGCGCCGATAGCCTGTACGTCGAGCGTCACTTTCACTTCGCCGGCATGCTCGAACGACAGCGTCACCGGTACCTGGTCGCCGACACGAAGTGGAGCATCGAGGCCGATGAACATCAGGTGTCCGCCGCCGGGGGCAAGTTCAACGATTTGTCCGGGGGCGATGACGAGCCCGTCGATGAGCGGGCGCATGGTCATGACGCCGTTGTTGACGGCCATTTCGTGGATTTCGGTTCGAAGCGCATGGGCGGCCGATGCGGTCTGCAACCGCTCCGGCGCGTGGCCCCTGTTCTCGATCGTCAGATAGCCGCCGGCGACCTTGGCTCCCCCGGGCGTCGCCCGGCTCCAGGCCCTGGTGATGACGAGATCGCCGCTGGTCGTGTCGGCGGCGAAGGCGGGCGGCCAGACAAGGCATGTCAGGGCGACCGCGCCGGCAAATGCGCGCTTGGATGAGATCATGATCGAGGCCTTCGCGAAGACGCGGCTAAAGCAAATGAATGGCAACCCAGACCGCGGCCCAGATCGCCAGCGACAGGACGGCGAGGACGGCGATTACGGCGGCCAGAGTGTGCACGATACCGGCCGGGGCCGGCGAGGCCGGAACCGGCCGGAAGTCGTCGAAACGCGGGATATGGCCGCGGACGTCGAGCAGGGAGAAAATCAGTTCGAGTGCGAGAAGCCTCATGGCAAACGCTCCGGATGCCGTGCGAATTGCCCGTGATCATTGCGCGGAACCGTCCGCTGCGCTTTGCGCGAGCGCAATGTTTGCGGTGCCCCGGTCCGACTTTGCGCGAGCGCAAGGTCGCTTCCGCAAATCCGGGTTAGCTGAATACATTCCGTGATTTGCCGCGGCTCCGCAAGCGGCCGAAATTTACGAATGGGTAAGATATGAGAGCTGATCTCGCAGTGAGCTACGGCGAAGAAAGACTGCCTCGCTACACGAGCTATCCGACCGCGCCGCACTTCTCGCCGGTCATCGACGCCGGTACCTACGCCCGCTGGCTGTCCGAGCTCCCGGCCGGTGCCAGCGCGTCACTCTATCTGCACGTGCCGTTCTGCCGCGAGATGTGCTGGTATTGCGGCTGCCATACCCAGATCGTCCGGCGCGACGATCTGATTGCGGCCTACCAGCGGACGCTGCGCAGTGAGATCGCGCTGGTCGCCGAGACCATCGGCCGCCGCATCAAGGTCGAGCATATCCATTTCGGCGGCGGCACGCCGACGATCATGGCGCCCGAGGCTTTTGCCGAGTTGATGGCGGCGATGCGCCAGGCGTTCTTCGTACTGCCATCGGCCGAGATTGCCGTCGAGATCGATCCCCGCACGCTGACCGCCGACATGGTCGAGGCCATGCGGCTGTCCGGCGTCAATCGCGCCAGCCTGGGGGTGCAGAGTTTCGACCCCATCGTGCAGCGTGCGATCAACCGCATCCAGAGCTTCGAGCAGACGGCGGCCGTCGTCGACATGCTCCGGCGCGCCGGCATCGCGGGAATCAATTTCGACCTGATCTACGGGCTGCCGCATCAGACCGTCGCCTCGTGCCTGGACACGGTGCGGCGCAGCCTCTTGCTCGCGCCCGATCGCTTCTCGGTGTTCGGCTACGCTCACGTGCCTGATTTCAAGAAGCACCAGCGCATGATCAACCAGGGCGCGCTGCCCGACGGCCCGGCGCGTCACGACCAGGCCTGTGCGATCGCGAATGCCCTGAAGGAGGCCGGTTACGTGCAGATCGGGCTCGATCATTTCGCGCGACCCGACGATTCCATGGCCGTGGCCTTCGAGGAGCGGACGCTGCGGCGCAATTTCCAGGGCTATACCACCGACCAAGGCGAGGTCCTGCTCGGCTTCGGCGCGAGCGCGATCGGACATCTGCCGCAGGGTTACGTCCAGAACGAGGTGCAGATCGGCGCCTATGCGCAGAGCATCGGCGCCGGCCGCCTCGCTACCGCGAAGGGCTATGGGCTCACCGACGACGACCGGCTGCGCGCCGACATCATCGAGCGCATCATGTGCGAGTTCAGCGCCGACCTCGGTGATATCTGCGCGCGCCACGGCGCAGAGCCCGAGGCGATGCTCAAATCGGCGTCGCGTCTGAAACCGCTGATTTCTGACGGCGTCGTGAGGCTGGACGGCGACCGGCTCGCGGTCGCGAACGACTCGCGCTTCCTGGTCCGCAGCGTCGCCGCCGCGTTCGACGCGCATCTGGATCCGGGCAAGCAGCTGCATAGCCGGGCGGTGTAGCTGCGTCATTCCGGGGCGCGCCGCTTGGCGCGAACCCGGAATCCATTTCACCGCACAGCTTGCTGCCCGATGGATTCCGGGTTCGCGCCATTCAAGTCGGCCGTTGCCGACTTGGATCTTAGAGTCTTCCGAACTCGGGTAAACCCGGGTTCGGTGGCGCGCCCCGGAATGACGAGCCGAGGAACTGGCAACAGCTTGCGCTCCAACAAAGAAACCACAGCCCGCTCCGCTATCGTCGTTTCGGAACGGAGTTGTCCATGCCTTTTGGATCCGACGATCTGGTCGATGACATCATGCGCACGGCGCCGCACACGATCCGCGTGTTTCTTGCTTTCAGGCTGGCCTGCGTCGGCTGCCCGATCGCAACCTTCCACACGGTGGAAGACGCCTGCCGCGAGCACGGCATCGACCGCGACAAATTCCTCGCCGCGCTCTGCGACTGCGTGCCGGCGTGAGACGGTCTGGAATTCGCGCGGGCCGCGTGCGGATTCCCGGGTGAGGGAGCGCTTTCGCCGTAAGCGAAAGCGGCTCTCACCCCAATCTTCGGGAGCAGGGTGAACCTGCCGGCGCAGCCCTCATGGCGCGCCGCTATCGGGGCTCCGCTCCGCCAGCACGACGATCCTGTGCGGTTCGCGCAGGATGATGCGCTGGCGGCCGCTCTCGACGAGGCCCTGCTGTTCCCAGCCGCTCAGGATGCGGCTCACGGTGTGCAGCGTGGTGCCGGTCATCTGCGCGATGTCCTGGCGGCTGATCGGGAAGTCGATCTCGATGCCGTGGTCGAGCTTCTTGCCGGATTGCTTGGCGAGGCGCAGCAGCGCATGCGCGATGCGTTGCTCGACTTGCTGGGTCGACATTTCCAGGATGCGGGTGTGGCTCTCCTGGAGCCGCGTGCCGACGGTTTGGAGCGTGTTGGCGGCCAGCGCCGGAAACCGCTCGACCAGTCGCGGCCAGGCCGAGGTCGGCCAGATCAGCACCACGCTGTCGTCGACAGCCATCGCAGTCGCGGGGTAGCGCCCGGCTCCGATCGCCATCGCGAGCCCGAAAGTCTCGCCGGGCGCGACGTAGCGCACCACGATCTGCTCGCCGGTCGGCGTGGTCTTGGCCGCGCGGACATGGCCGTGCAGCAGCAGGAAGAAGGACTGCGCGTCTGCGCCCTGCTCGAAGATGGCGCTGTTCTTGGGATAGCGCGCCGAGCGGGCCTCGCGCAGGATCTCGTCCAGGGCTTCCGGCGTGACCCCGGCAAACAGCGGCAAATGCGCAACCAGCGATGTGTCGACCTTGGCCATTCTGCCTCCTCCTTGGCGCTCTGGAGTGTGATGGCACCTGCAATCGTCCGGTAGTTTGCGATAGCGCAAAACCCGCCGGCCGGGGCGGCAGTATTTTTCCAAGCAACGGTCTGAATTTACAGGAGTTGCCCCCATGGCTGGCGCCCGATCCCGCAACTTTGCGGGCTGGCCGCTGTTCGCGAACAGCTTTCGGCCCTTTTTCCTGCTCGCCGCCATCCAGGCAGGGCTCTCGATCCTGGCCTGGCTGCCGATGTTCTACGGCGAATTGTCGGTGACGTCGGCCTTCGCGCCGCGCGACTGGCACGTCCACGAGATGCTCTATGGCTTCCTGCCGGCGGTCATCACCGGGTTCCTGTTTACGGCGATCCCGAACTGGACCGGGCGGCTGCCGATCCAGGGCACGTCGCTGGGCGCGTTGCTGGCGGTGTGGCTGGCCGGCCGCCTCGCGGTGACGCTGTCCGCCGAGGTCGGCTGGGCGTTCGCGCTTGTCGTCGATGCCGCGTTCCTGGCGCTGGTCGTCGCCGCCGCGACGCGCGAGATCATCGCGGGCGGCAATTGGCGCAACCTTCCCGTGGTGATCCTGGTGCTCGTGTTGCTCACCGGCAATGTCGGCTTTCATCTCGAAGCGCACTACGCGGGCGCGGCCGATGTCAGCATCCGCGTCGGCATCGGCGTGGTCGTGCTGCTGATCGCGCTGATCGGAGGCCGCATCATTCCGAGCTTCACCCGCAACTGGCTGGTCAAGTTCAATCCCGGCCGCCTGCCGGTCCCGTTCGGCCGCTTCGATGGCTCGGTGATCGCATTGAGCGCGTTGGCGCTGATCTCGTGGATCGTGGCGCCGTTGAATGTGGTGACCGGTGCCGCGATGGCGCTCGTCGGCGTGCTGCATCTGGTGCGGCTTGCGCGCTGGGCTGGCGACCGCACCTCGCGCGAGCGGCTGCTCCTGATCCTGCATGTCGGCTATGTCTTCGTGCCGCTCGGTTTCCTCCTGCATGCGTTGGCCGTGTTCGGTGCGTTGCCGCCGAGCGCGGGGATTCACGCCTGGATGGCGGGCGCCGCCGGAACGATGACGCTTGCGGTGATGACGCGTGCGAGCCTCGGCCACACCGGACAGACCCTGACGGCCTCGCCGGCGACGCAAGGTATCTACGTCGCGATCATCGCCGCGGCGCTGGCGCGGGTTGCTGCCGTGGTGTGGCCTGCGCATGCCGATGCACTGCTGCACATTGCCGCCTGCGGCTGGGTCGTCGCCTTCCTCGGCTTTGCGATTGCGTTCGGCCCGCTGCTCGCCGGCAGCAGCCGGCGCGCACTGGCCATCATGGGCCTGCCCGCTCCGGCACGATAGAGCTAAGCCGCGGATGCCGAAGGCACGTCGGCCGGCTTGGCCAACGGGCGCACGCCCTTGCGCCATGCGGTGATGGTGCAGCCGAAGCGGCCACGGAACCAGCGGGCCATCGCGCTTTGCGCGGAGAAGCCGAGCTGCGCGGCGATATCGGCCAGCGGCCGGCCGGGGTCGTCGATCAATTTGACGACGAGATCGGCGCGCTGCGCGTCGAGGATGGCCGAGAAGCTGGTGCCTGACGCGGCGAGGTGGCGGTGGATGGTGCGGCGGGTGCAGGCGAGATGCTCGGCCACGCGCTCGACCGTGCAGTCGCCGCTGGCGAGCAGCAGGCGCACGACCTCGTCGACCTTCTCCTCCCAGCTTGCCGGACGCGTCTCGATCGCCTCGATCCGCTTGCGCAGATAGCTCGCGATCAGCGGATGCGCGCTCGGGATCCGGCGCTCCATGTCGTGCACCGACAGCAGGATCGCGTCGTCCTCGGCGTTGAACGTCACGCGGCAGCCGAAGAAGTCGCGGTAGCGCTTGCGGTCGTGCGGCGGCGGATAATGCAGATGCACCTCCTGCGGCCGCCAGTCATGACCGAACAGCGACTGGATGATGCGGTGGACGCTGCCGAGCGCCATGTCGATCGACTGGCGCGGCGCGCTCGGCTGCCGTCCGCGCAGATGCAGTGCGACGGTCACGGTCTGCTTGTTGCGTGCAACGTCAAGCCGCATGCCGTCATGATGGATATGGATGAAACGCGAAAACGCCTCGATCGCTTCGCCGACGGTCGCCTGTTCGCGCACGATCAGGCCGACCGCGCCGAAGTTGGTCAGGCCGCCGCGTTCGGCGAGGCGCAAGCCGAAATCTTCGGCGCCGGACATCTGTGCCGATAGTTCGAGCAGGCGGCGCAGGCCGGTCACGGCAATGGGGGTATCCGGCTTGTCGAGGCAGGTCAGCGGCAGCCTGACCTTGCGCATCATCTGTTTGGGGTCGAGCCCGACCGACCGGGCGACCTCCGGGTAATAGCTCAAGCCTGCGCTGCGAATGAGGTCGGTCATGCAAACCGTTCCTGCCAGCCATTCCCGCAGATGTCCCGAAATGTAAAGTTTCTGTCCCGTTCCGTCAAATCCAGGAACATGACGGAACATACATAAGGGAAACCGAAGCACGGGCGTGAATGCCGTGCTCATGACGCCGGGCGCGATGAGGCCCCGGCCGTCTCGGATCATTTGACCAAGACATTGCTGGATCGGGATTATGCCGGGGAACATGCTTTCCAAGGGCGAGGTATTCGTCATCGACACCGACGCCGCCTCCCGCGAACAACTTTCCGCCGCGCTCCAACAGAGCGCCTATGACGTGATCTGCTTCGCCGACGGCGCGTCCCTGCTCTCGGAAGCGAGGGCGCGGATGCCGGCCTGCGTGCTGCTCGAGATGCCGCCGGATCGCTCCGCCCTCGACGTGCTCAGGCGGCTGCGCGAGGAGAATTGCATGGCGCCGGTTCTGGTGACTTCGGCGAACGGCAGCATCGCCATGGCGGTCGACGCGATCAAGAGCGGCGCGGCCGACTTCATCGAAAAGCCGTTCCGCACCCGCGACGTCGT
The DNA here is from genome assembly GCF_044570075.1 of Bradyrhizobium sp. YCK136. Taxonomy (NCBI): domain Bacteria; kingdom Pseudomonadati; phylum Pseudomonadota; class Alphaproteobacteria; order Hyphomicrobiales; family Nitrobacteraceae; genus Bradyrhizobium; species Bradyrhizobium sp. YCK136. The sequence goes on along the minus strand of NZ_CP172424.1, from coordinate 8,450,022 downwards.
CAACCGGATCGATGCCGCCATCGACGAGTTCGGGCAGCCCAACTCAAACCGCCAGCGCTGGTTGCCCGGCTGCGAGCCCCTGACGGCGCGCGAAGGCGACGTGCTCGAGCACCTTGCGGTCGGCCTCACCAACAAGGAGATCGCCCGGCGCATGCATCTGAGCGCTCGGACGGTGGAAGGCTACCGTGCCAGCATTCTGAAGAAGGCCGGCGCCCGCAACGTGACCGATCTGCTCCGCCGCATCTTCGGCCAGGGTTCGCCGACCCAAATGTAAAGCTCGGCGCGCGACGCGTTCCGCGGCCATGGTGCCGCCGCAGCGGCGCCCCACGGAAACCCCAATCGAACCAGTTCCTTCCCTGCCGCGTCTCACCACGATGGCGAGGCATTTGATCGCGCGTCCGGCTGGCGGCGCAGCGATCCCGGCAGGAGGGACTTCATGCGCATCACCGCAAAATGTCTGGCAACGACGAGCCTGGTTCTGGTGACCACGGCATTCGCGTTGCCGTCGTGGGCCGCCGATGTGGACGCCACATCGGCCATCGATACCGTCACGGTTTACCCGGATGGTGCCACCGTCACTCGCATCATCACGGTCGACCTGCCGTCCGGTGACTCGACGCTCGTTGCCAAGGACTTCCCGCTTGGTCTCGATACCTCCTCCATCCGGGTGGAGGGTGAGGGTGGTGCAAAGCTCACCATCGGCACGATCGATGCGCGAACGCCGCGTGCGGCGCCGGTCAACCTGCCCGAGCTGGACAAGCGCATCGAGGCCCTGAATGACCAGCGCGCCGACCTGCAAGGCGCGATCGACTCAGCCAATGCCCGGCGCAAATTTGCGGAGCACTTTGCGGAAGCGTCCCCCGCGGGCATCGGCGACAAGGGCGAGGCGCGGCCGATCGCCGAATGGCGCACGGCCTTCGCCGCGGTCGGCGAGGAAATTGCGAGCGCCGATACCGCTGTTCGCGACGCCACGCGCAAGATGCGCGAGATCGATCGGCAGATCGCCCAGCTCGAAGTCGAGCGCAAGGCCAAACCGCCGAGCAAGCTCGAAGTCCGTATGGACATCGCCGCGCCGGCCGCGGCCAAGGCGACGTTGCGGGTCACTTACAATGTGCGTAACGCGCGCTGGCTGCCGCTTTACGACGCCCGGCTCGACACCGGCGCGCCGACGACAAGGTCAAGATCGAGCGCGCTGTGCTGAAGCGCAACGAAGGCTCGGCCGGCTTGCTCGTCACGACGTCGAAGACCGACGAGCGTTCGTTCAAGACCACCGTTCGCAACGGTCACGACTTTCCGATTCGTGTCGCGATCGAGGATCAGCTGCCGGTCAGCGAGAACGAGGACATCGTCGTCGAGATGCTGCCCTCGACCACGCCGCCGACCGCGAGCAACATTCGCGACAAGCGCGGCGTGCTGGAATGGTCGTTCGACGCCAAGCCCGGCGAGGTCAGGGACGTCAACTTCGCCTGGCGCATCCGCTGGCCGAAGGACAAGGGCATGGTGATCGTGCCGGCGGGTTAAATCCTCGCCGCAGACGCAGCCGCCCGCATCGATTGCGGCAGCACGTAAGGAACGCCGTCGGCCTGGTGGACGACGGCGTCGATCTCGAAGATGTCGCGGATGGTCTCGCGCGTGACGACCTCGGTGCGCGGGCCGTCGGCGGCGAGCTTGCCGCCGCTCAGCACGACCAGCCGGTCGGCGAAGCGGATCGCCAGGTTGAGATCGTGCAGGATCGCGATCACGGCGGTGCCGGTGCCAGCGCGGCGGCGCGCGGCCTCGACGAGGTCGATCTGGTGGCGCAGATCAAGGCTCGAGGTTGGCTCGTCCAGCAGCAGAAGCCCCGGTCCATGCTCGGCCTCGCCGCAGGCGAGCTGCACCAGCACGCGGGCGAAATGGGCGCGCTGCTGCTCGCCGCCCGACAGCGTCGGCAATTGCCGTTCGCGGAAATGCGCCAGCCCCACCTCGTCCAGCGCGGCATCGACGAGCCGGCCTGCCTCGCGCGCGCTGCGGTCGCCTGCGCCCATCAGCACGATCTCCTCGACGGTGAAGGGGAAGGTGACGTTGATGTGCTGGGACAGCATCGCGCGTCGCGCGGCAAGCTCGCGCGGCGTGTAGCTGCCGATGTCGCGCTGCTTCAGCCATACCTCGCCCTGGCTCGGACGGAGGTCGCCGGAGAGCAGCCGCAGCAGGGTCGACTTGCCGGCGCCGTTCGGGCCGATGATGGCGACCATCTCGCCGGCCGCAACCGTGAGGCCGACGCCATCCAGCAGCTTCGCGCGGCCGGCGCGCTTGCTTAGGTGTCGCGCCTCGATCACCGCGCTCATAGCGAGGCGAGCCCGCGTTGCCGCAGCAGGATCCCCAAGAAGACCGGGGCGCCGACCGCCGCGGTCAGAATGCCGATCGGCATCTCCGCCGGCGCCACGATGGTGCGCGCCAGCGTGTCGGCGCCGACCATCAGGATGGCGCCGAGCAGCACCGAAGCCGGCAGCAGCAGGCGATGCGCCGGTCCGATGACGAGGCGAAGGAGATGCGGCACGACGATGCCGACGAAGCCGCTGATCGACACCGCGACCCCGGTCATGGCGGAAACCATGACGATCGAGATCCGCTTGAGGCGCTCGACGTCGACGCCGCCGTGAAAGGCGTCAGCCTCGCCAAGCACCAGCAGATCGAGGCCGCGTCCGATGAAGGCGCAGGCGGCAAGCCCGATGACGAGGATAGGCGCCAGCACGGCGGCCTTGGTCCAGGTCGCGCCGCTCATCGAGCCCAGCAGCCAGAACGTGATGTCGCGAAGCTGGCGGTCGTCGGCGATGAACACCAGCAAGCCAATGCCGGCATTGGTGATGGCGGTGATGGCGACGCCGGCGAGCAGGAAGATCGCGATCGAGGTCCGCCCCGCGCGGCTGCTGATCCCGTAGAGGATCGCGGTCGTAGCCAGCGAGCCTGCGAAGGCGGCGAGCGGCAATAGCTCCGTCTGGAGGACGCGCAACGTCTCGCCGAAACGCGAGTCCGTGAAGACGATCGCGCTTGCAGCGGCCAGCGCGCCGCCGCTGGAGACGCCGACCAGGGCCGGATCGGCGAGAGGATTGCGGAAGAGGCCCTGCATGATCGCACCGGCCGCGGCGAGAAGTCCGCCGACCATCGCGGTCGCCACAATCCGGGGGATGCGGATCGACCACAGCACGAGCTGGTCGCGTGCCGTCATGGCATCGGCGGTCGTGCTGCTCATGACGCCGAGCGCAGCAGGCAGCCGGGAAAGGGGAATGCCGGCTGCGCCGACCGTCAGGGCGACGATGGCGGTGGCTGTGAGCACCGCGAGCAGAAGCGGAATCGCGAACGATGCTGACCGCCGTCCCGCGCTTCGTCGCAGGCTCCGTGCCTCGGTTCCGATCGCGACGCTCATTGCCGGCAATTCGCCGCTGACAGAGCCGACGTGAACGCGCCGCCCGGGTCGGCCAATGCCGGATAGAGCTTGACGGAGAGATCGCGCGCGGCCGCCGCCGTGCGCGGCCCGAAGCCGAGCAGATAAAGCCCGTCCATGGTGATGAAGCTCTTGTTGGCCGCGACCGGCGTCAGCGCGAAGCCGGGATGGGCATAGACCGCGTCGGCCTGGAGCGACTCCTTGCCGCGCTCGATCGACAGCACGAATTCGGGCCTGGCCGCCACGATCGCCTCGTCGCCGATGATCTTGTAGCCGTCGTAATCGTCGACCGCGTTGGCGGCGCCGGCGAGCTGGATGATCTCGTCGGCTGCGGTCTTGTGGCCGGCGACCATGGCACGCCCGTTCTGCAGCGACATCACAAACATCACGCGCACCGGCTTTTTCACCTTGGCGCGCAGCGCGCGGAGCTGGGCGAGATCTGCGCCGACTGCGGCGCTGAGGCATTCGGCGCGTGCATCCACGCCCATGGCGTGGCCGACCAGCCTGATCTTCTCGATCAGGCCGTCCTCGGAAAAGGTTTCGGGCACCAGCACCAGCGGCACCTTCGCCGTCTCCAGGATGTCCATGGTCTCGCGCGGGCCCGATCCCTGGATCGCCAGGATCAGCGTGGGATTGAGGCCGAGCACGCCCTCGGCCGAGATCTGGCGCATGTAGCCGACGTTGGGTTTGTCGTGCAGCGCCGCCGCCGGATAAAGGCTCGTGGTGTCCACGCCGACCAGCCGGCTCTCGAGCCCGAGCGCATAGAGGATCTCGGTGATGGCGCCGCCGATCGAGACCGTGCGTGCGACGTCGGCAACAGGGACGTCGCGATTGCGGGCGTCATGCACGGTGATCCCAGCGGCGTGTGCGGCGGATGCGACTGCGATCGTACCGGTCAGCAGGATCTGTGTGAGGGTGCGGCAAAATGTCATTGCAGGTTACTTCGTCAAGATCAGCTTGTTCTGCGAGGTCAAACGCAGGCGATAGGCGTCCTCGCCATGCGCGATGGTGATCTCGCGCTCGTGCGCAAAGAGCTCGCGGCTGTCGATCCGGCTCCCGCGCACGGTGAGGGTTCTCGTTGTCGCGGAAGGACTTTCTGCCGGCCCTGCCGCGCCGCTGCCGCTGTCTCCTGATTTTGCTGACATTGCCCGTGTGATGCGCCTTCGAAATTTCAGATGCCGCCTGTTTGTATAGGCGGCATCAGGCGCATTCCAACGGTGGAAATTTACAATCGATATAAACTGCAACCTGACGTCATTGACCGTCAGAGTGTTGCCACGTTACCAATCATGACAGCGGGCAACATGCCCGCGTCTTAAGAAGATCAGCCAGCCAGTCGTTCGCTTTGCGAACGCACGCCAGCCAAACGACTCCAAAAACTAAAGTGAAGTGCAGGCTGGGGCTGATATGGCTGACGGGGCTAAGTATTCGCGCGCCTTGATTTTGGGTGCGTCGGTGGTTTCAATCGCGGCATTGGCGACGGAGAGCGGTCTCGCGCAGACCGCATCGCCGCAGGCCGAACATGGGTCGCCGGAACGGCCGAAGCAGGCCAAGCGCAAGCCGGCCAAGCCGCTGGCTGCACAGCAGGCAACGCCTGACGCCTTGAACGCCCGTGCGCAGGCGGGCAGCGCCGCGCCGGTGCAGACGCTCGACACCATCACGGTCGCCGCAACCAAGACCAGGGAGCGAGCGATCGACGCGCTCGCGCCCGTCAGCTCGATCTCGCTCGACCAGATCCAGGGTCTTCAGCCGAACCGGCTGTCGGACGTCTTCTATTCGGTTCCCGGTGTTTCGTTCCAGGAGCGCGGCGACGATCCCGCGACCGTTATCAACATTCGCGGCTTGCAGGATTTCGGCCGCGTCGCGGTCGTGGTCGACGGCGCGCGGCAGAACTATCAACGCACCGGCCACAATGCCAACGGCTCCTTCTTCCTCGATCCTGAATTGATCGGCGGCGTCGACGTCGTGCGGGGACCGACCGCCAACATCTACGGCTCCGGCGCGATCGGCGGCCTGGTCTCGTTCCGCACCAAGGACATCAACGACGTGCTGCGTCCCGGCGAGCGCTGGGGTGTCGATCTCTCGGGATCCTACGGCTCCAACAACAATCGCGGCCTCGGCTCGGTATTCGGCGGCGTGCGCGCCACGCCCGATGTCGATATCTTCGGCGGCGCGGTCTACCGCACGCAGGGCAATTACAAGGACGGCAACGGCACCGAGATCGGCAACACCGGCAACCAGGTCGAGGCCGGCCTGATGAAGCTCACCGTGCGGCCGGCCCTCGGTCACGAGGTCAAGTTTGGCGCCGTGTTCCAGGACTATCAATACGATATCGGGCAGTTCAATCGCGGTCCGACGACCACCCAGGCGCTGATTGCGTTGAATCGCGGGTCGTCGGTCTACGCGTCCGATGCCAAGAACTACTCCGGAACCGTCACCTGGAACTACTCGCTTCCGAGCGACAATCTGTTCGACTGGCACATGTCGGTCTACGGCAATCGCACCGACAACGACCAGACCAAGACTTATCACTACGGCACGACACCATCGGCCTATTGCAACGGCGGCTTCGGCAACAACGTCTCGGGCTGCGTCGGCGACAAGCGCGGCTACGTCCTCAATACGTATGGCGTCGACGCCAACAACACCACGCGCTTCAACGTCGGCGACTGGCGCAATGCGCTCACCTGGGGCGTCGACGGGTTCCAGGACGACGTGATCACGACCGACAGCCGCGGCAATTCCAACATCACCACGCCAAGCGGTATCCGCACAGTGTCGGGTGGCTTCCTCCAGCTGAAGCAGAATTACAGCACCTGGTTCGAGGCGGTGAGCGCGATCCGCTACGACCGCTATAACCTGGATTCCGGCAAGACCAGCACCGGTGGCGACCGCTTCTCGCCGAAGATCACCCTGGGTGTGACGCCGGTTCCGGGCTTCCAGCCTTATGTCAGCTATGCCGAGGGCTATCGCGCCCCATCGATCACCGAGACCGTGATCTCGGGCGCGCATGCGACCGGTGGCGGACCGGCCTTCTTCGTCTGTCCGGACGGCACGGCCGGCCTGTTCTGCTTCCTGCCCAACCCGAACCTTCGTCCCGAGGTCGGCAAGAACAAGGAAGTCGGCATCAACCTGAAATACGACAACATCTTCAGTGCCAACGATTCGTTCCGCGGCAAGATCAATCTGTTCCGCAACGATGTCGGCGATTACATCGACCTCGTTGCTTCGGCGCCGGTCGCGGTGCCGCCATTCGGCTCGTTCAGCCAGTTCTATCAGTACCAGAACATCGCCAATGCTCGCATCCAGGGCTTCGAGGCGGAGACGATGTACGATGCCGGCGACTGGTTCATCGGTGTTGCCGGTCACTACATCCAGGGCAAGAACGTCGCGACCAATATCGGGCTTGCGACCATCACCCCGCGCAAGGTCGTCACGACCGGCGGCGTCCGCCTGCTCGATCGTACGCTGATCCTGACGGCGCAGTGGGCCTCGTACGGTCCCAACAACGACGTGCCCGCCGGCTATCTGCCCGCGACCGGCTACGAGCTGGTCAACCTGTACCTGACCTACAACGCGACCAGGGACATCGTGTTGTCGGCCTCGATCGACAACCTCTTGAACCAGTACTACCGGCCTTACGCCATTCCCGGCAGCTCGACCGACGGCACCACGCAGAACGACGTGCTGTGGTCGAGCCCGGGACCGGGCAGGGTCTACAAGGCCGGCATGAAGATCCACTTTGGAGGTGCGTGAGCCGACAGGCGTCGCAACGCCAGCCATCTCCGCCGGGCCGCGCTGATGCTCCAGCGCGGTTTCGGCGCGTTTTCATCTTGATCAGAAGGAGAGACTTTTATGTTCATCGCCATGAATCGTTTCCAGGTGAAGAAGGGCGCGGAGACCGCGTTCGAAACGGTCTGGGCCACGCGCGAATCCTATCTCGGCACCATGTCGGGCTTCGTCGAGTTTCATCTCCTGAAGGGCCCCGAGGCCGAGGACCACACGCTCTACTCGTCGCACACCACCTGGGTCGACAAGGCGGCGTTCGAGGCCTGGACGCGCTCCGAGGAATTCCGCCGCGCCCATGCCCGCGCCGACAATCGGACCGGCGAGAGCCTCTATCTGGGCCATCCCAAGTTCGAGGGCTTCGAGGTGATCCAGAGCGAAGGCAAGGCCGCGGCCGCCTGAGGCCGCGACGCAGGAGAGGAGCTGGACATGTTGAGCACCGATCTCGCCGATCTCAAGGCGTACATGGCCGACAATCCCGGCGCGGTGATCGAGGACGTCGCGCGGGGGCGCAATGTCACGCCACGTGCCGTGATCGAGGCACTGCCCTCGTCGATGGTGCGCATGGGAGGCGGCGAGCATTTTGCCGCCGCCATGCAGGACATCGCACAATGGGGCGAGGTCACGCTGATCGTGCACACGGATGACGCGATCTTCGAATTCACCGGATCAATTCCCGCGGGCGAGATCGGCCGCGGCTATTTCAACCTGATGCAGCCGAAGGGCCTGCATGGCCATCTGCGCCATGAGCGTTGCGCAGGCATCGCCTTCGTCGAGCGCCCCTTCATGGGCAAGAATTCGGCCTTCGTCGCCTTCGTCAATGCCGACGGTGGCATCATGTTCAAGGTCTTCGTCGGCCGCGACGAGACCCGGGCGCTGCGTGCGGACCAGCTCGCGCGGTTCCGCCAGCTCGCGGATCGGATCGCGGCATAGCTTCCTTCTGTCTGTCGGGTGATCAGGATGCAAGGCAAGTCCAGGCTTCGGCACGTGATCCTAACCATCGCGCTGGCGCTCGCGCCGGCGCCGGCCTTCGCGATCGACGAAGCGCTGTTGCCGCGCAATCTGTCGCCGTGGGGCATGTTCCTCGGCGCCGACATCATCGTGAAGACGGTGATGATCGGGCTGGCCGTCGCCTCGGTGGTGACGTGGACGGTGTGGCTCGCCAAGACCGTCGAGCTGCGCCGCAAGAGTGCGCTCGCCGTGCAGCGGACGCGCGCGCTCGAGGGCCGGATGAAGCTGGCGGAGGCGGCGGAGCGGACCGGGGACGCCCATGATGCGGTCGCCCAGCTCATCCAGTCCTGCGCGAAGGAGGCGGAGCTCTCCGGCGGCATTGTCGACGACGGTCTTCAGGAGCGCGTGGCGCTGCGGCTGGAGCGGGTCGAGGCGGCGATGTCCAGGCAGATCGCGCGCGGCACCGGCGTGCTCGCGACCATCGGCGCCACCGCGCCGTTTGTCGGCCTGTTCGGCACGGTGTGGGGCATCATGAACGCCTTCATCGGCATCTCCGAGAGCCACACCACGAGCCTTGCGGTGGTCGCGCCCGGCATCGCGGAGGCGCTGCTTGCCACCGCGCTCGGCCTCGTGGCCGCGATCCCGGCAGTCGTGATCTACAATCATCTCGTCCGCGGCATCGCCAATTACCGCGCGCTGCTTGGCGATGCCTCGGCGCAGCTGATGCTGCTGGTGAGCCGCCAGCGCGATATCAGTGATTTCCGCCTGGCGCGGGCGGCGGAGTAGGCCATGGCGGCAAAGCTCGGCGCAGGTCCGGGATCGCCGCTCAAGCGCGGCGACCCCGGTGATCTCGACGTCACCCATGAGATCAACGTCACGCCGTTCATCGACGTGATGCTGGTGCTGCTGATCATCTTCATGGTGGCCGCACCGCTCGCCACCGTCGACATCGGCGTCGAGTTGCCGGCAACCGCCGCCGAGCCGGCGCCGCGGCCGGACAAGCCGGTGTTCGTCACCGTGAAGCCGGACCTCTCGATTGCCGTCGGCGAAGACGTCGTGGCTCGCGAGGCGCTCAGTTCCTCTCTCGACGCCGCCACCAGGGGCCGCAAGGACGAGCGCATTTATCTCCGCGCCGACAAGGCCGTCTCTTATGGCGATCTGATGGAGGTGATGAACAGCTTGCGCAATGCCGGCTACTTGAAGGTCGCCCTGGTCGGCCTCGACGGACGCAGCTGATGGCCGCCAACGCCTTTGTCCTGCACGAGCCGCTCGGCGAGTGCGAGGGCGCACGCTGGGGCGTCTCGGGAGCAGTGATCGTGGCGTTGCATGTTGCCGTCGCGCTGCTTGCGATGAGCTGGCTGAAATCGCAGCCGGAACAGGGCGTCAGCCTTCCCGCGATCATGGTCGACATGGCGCCGGTGACCTCGGCACCGCAGCTAATGCCGGACGACGTCGCGCCCGGGCCGGTGATGCAGGAGGCCGACGCTTCGCCGCCGGAGCCCGCGCAGCGGCAAGCCGTCGAAGAGACCATCGCGCCGACACCGCCGCAGGACAAGCCTGACGTGGTGGCGCCGCCTGAGCAGAAGCTGGAGCCGACACCAGCCAGGCCGGAGCCCGCGAAGATCGTGCCGGTTGAAAAGCCTGTGCCGGAGAAGCCGAAGATCGTTCGCCGCGAGTCAAAAAAGCCCTCGGAGGCGACGCCCGCGCCGCGCACCAGCGCGCCGCCGCGCGCCGAGCGCGAGGCGCCCATGGCGTCCGCGATGAGCGCGGGCGCGGTGGCCTCGGCGATCGCGTCCTACAATCAACGCGTCCGCGCGCATCTGATGCGTTTCCACCAATATCCGTCCGGTGGCGGCGGTCTGGCGTGGCCAGGCTGAGCTTCACCCTAGGCCGCAGCGGGCAGGTCACGTCGAGCCGTCTCGGCGGCTCCTCCGGCGTTGCCGCCTTCGACGCCCAGGCCATGTCGATGATCCGTCAGGCCTCGCCGTTCCCTCCGTTTCCCGACGAGATCAAGAACGGCGCGATGAGCTTTTCGATCCCGGTGGAGTTTACGGTGAGGTAGGGCGCGGTCTCCACAAACTCCGCCGTCGTCCCGGACAAGCGCGCCCTAAGCGCGCGCAGATCCGGGACCCATAACCACAGGGTCGCGTTTGGCGAAGATTCGTCACCACCATCTCGTGCCACAACTCCGGCCTGGGGTTATGGGTCCCGGATCTGCGCTTGCGCTTGTCCGGACGACGGCGGAGTTTGTGGCGGCTGAAGAGAGACCGTTGCCTTACTTCGCCTTCAGAAAGTCCGCGACCTCGAGCAGCATGAACTCGTCGTCGTCGGCCTTGTTGGGATCGCGGCTGGACGAGAACGGCAGGTTGTTGTCGTTGCCGACGATGATGTGGGTGTCGTCGACGCGATCGACGTTCTCGATGGTGAAGAACGGGAAAGTGTAGACGCCGTCGTTGAGCGGCTTTCTCGCCTTCTTGTCGGGATCCTTGATCTTCATGAGGTCGATATAGCCGATCTTGCGCACGGGCTTGCCGATATTGGCCTCGGTGAGCTCGATCTTGTAGATGCGCTTGAATTTGGCGAGATCAGGAAAGCAGTTGTCGCCGCGAGTGCCCTGCGGGCAGGCCTTGTCGGGCGTGCCTTCCCCATTGTCGCGCTCGATGATGAGGCCGTTGGTTGGATCGATCATGTTGAAATCGCCGATGGCGTTGCCGTTCTGCTCGAACACATATTGCCAGTAGCGGCCGGTGAATTTTTCCGCAGCGACGTCGAATTCGAGGATGCGGGAGGCTTCCTTGCCGTCGACCTTCTCCCAGTCTTTCTTGTCGGCGTCCCACAGCGGGCCCTCGAGCAGGCCGTAGAGGAATTTGCCGTCCTTGGACGAGGCGAAGCCTTCATAGCCCTTGGAGCGCCGCAGGTTGACGTTGGTGTAGGTCGCGCCCGGCGCGCCCGGCGTTGCCACGGCCCAGTTGTCTGGCGAGCGCACCGGCTTGCCGTCGGCAACCGTCTCGAACACGCCCAGGATCTTGCCTGACTTGTCGGCCTTCAGGATGTAGGGGCCGAACTCGTCGCCGATCCAGAACGTGTCGCCGATGATCTGGAAACCTTCGGTGTCGAAATCGGAGCCGGTGAGGTAACGCTTCTGCGTGTCCTCATGGACGATGCGGAACGGCACGCGTCTGTCGGGATCGTGCAGGAAGATCGTCTCTAGCCGCTCGATCTTGCCGCTCGCCCAATCGATCTTGTAGCGGTTGAGATACAGCATCGAATCCGGCGAGTTGGCGCGTGCGCGCATGCCGTTGTCGGTGATGACCCAGTAGCTGCCGTCGGGCATGGTCTTGATGCCGGAATGGCCCTGGAGCGGCTGGCCCTTGAACGGCAGCGATACGCCGGTCGCCCGCTCATAGGATTTGCCCATCACGGTGCCGAGCGCGTCGACGCGCTTGCCGGTGGTGTACTTTCCGGAGGTCTTGAGATCGGCGGGCGCATCCGCCGGCGCGTCGATGAACGATTCGGCCGGCATCACCACGTGGCCGGCGAGCTTCGCCGGGAATTCACCTTCGCTCTGGGCGAGCGCCGTGCTCGCGGTGAGAATGATCGTTGCGACGGTGGCAAGAAAACTCGCGCGCATGTGCGTCTCCTGTTGGCGGACGCATGCCTTATGCGGATCCCTTGTTTCAGTTTTGTGAATGCGGGCCAAAGGCCGCAGCCAAAGCCCCGGCGCGTTGCCGGGGTTTTGTCACTCCTTGCTCGGCGCTACCCGCCGTAACACGGTTTGCCGGCCATCTGATTTGCGCGGCTGCACCGCGGCAGATTTTTGGTCTGTGGTTGCTTGCTGCTCTTCTTGGTTGCAGTCGACGTTCCGGTTTGGGCCTGCGCGCTCGACGCAACGGGGACGAGAAACAGAACAGCGATGACGGTCAACACCAATGTCTTCATGTCAAATGCTCCAAAAAATCAAAAAATAATGTTCTGGAGCCTATGCAGCAGATCGTCGTCTGTAAAGGCGCCCGAGAACGCGATCCGGGCGCGTTTCGTGCGCCTCACAGGCTTGAATTCGTCCTACTCCTTTACCGCGCCGGCGAGGGCGCTGGCTTTGGCTGTGGCGGAATCTCGAAGCTGACCGTCTTGCTGTCGATCACGCGGTGTGTGGGATCGGCCAGCTCGAACAGCACCTTGTGCGGGCCCGGCTTCAGTCCGACCACGATCACGGTCTCGCCACTGGCATCGACAAAATGCCACGGCGCGTCGTCGACCGTAACGTGGACGTGGCCGATGCGTGGCGATACGTCGAGCGCGCCCTTACCGAACACCGGCACCACGCGCAGGTTTTCCGTCGCATACTGGATGAAGACGAGGCCTCGCGCCAACTGCTCGGCGAGCGGCGGATCGACGATCAGCCGGGCGGGCGCCTCGTTTTCGATCGCAACCAGCGGGGAGGGGCCACGCACGTCTCTGGCGGTCTGGGCGACGGCGGTCGCTGCAAACAATGTGGAGGCCGCCAGAACGGCCATGCAGTCGAGGGGGGCGTACATGGCCGTTCCTTCCGAAAGGATCAGGCGATCTTGCGGGCGAGGAAGTCGCGGATCAGCGGGACCATTTCGTCGAACTTGTCCTCGAGCGCGAAATGGCCGGTGTTGATGAGGTGAAATTCCACCTGGGGCAGGTCGCGTTTGTAGGGATGGGCGCCGTCGGCGGGAAAGATGAAATCGTTCTTGCCCCAGACGATCAGTGTCGGCGGCTTGTGCTTGCGGAAGTAGGCCTGCACCGCGGGATACAGCGGCAGGTTGGTCCGGTAGTCGTAGAACAGGTCCATCTGGATTTCGCTGTTGCCGGGACGGTCGAGCAGCGCCTGATCGTGCACCCAGTTGTCCGGTGAAATCCGGCTGACGTCGGACATGCCGTCGGTGTACTGGAATTTCGTGGTCTCCAGCGTGACGAGCTTCATCAACGCCTGCCGGCTCGCATCGGATCCGTCGGCCCAGTATTGCTTGATCGGATCCCAGAACTTCTTCAGCCCTTCGTCATAGGCGTTGCCGTTCTGCACGATCAGGCCGCTGACGCGCTCGGGATGCTTGAGCGCCAGCCGCCAGCCCACGGGAGCGCCGTAATCCATGACATACATCGCATAGCGGGTGACGCCGAGCTGATCGAGCAGGCCGTCGACGAGCTCACCGAAACGGTCGAACGTGTACTTGAACGACGCGCGCGGCGGCATGTCGCTCTGGCCGTAGCCGGGGTAGTCGGGAGCGATCACGTGGTAGCGATCGGCCAGAGCCGGGATCAGGTTGCGGAACATGTGCGAGGAGGTCGGGAAGCCGTGCAGCAGCAGTACCGCAGGTGCGTCCTTCGGACCCGCCTCGCGATAGAAGATCCTGATGCCGTCGACGGTCGTGGTTCGATGATGGACGACCGGATAGCCGCCGCCTTGCGCGCCGGCTTGCGACTTGGCCGATGCAGCCTGCGGAGCCGCGGCAACAGCCATCCCGGACAATCCGAGAATCAGGCGCCGCCGATCGAGCCGGGCTGGCGCCGGTGTGAATTCTGCGATGCTCATGTCGGTCTCCCCGTTAAACTCGGTGGTCGGACGTCAGTCGTCCGCTCCTCAAACGCCTTGGTAGACCAGCCTGGTGAAGAAGCCGGGGTCGATCACGAACTGCCCCCATTGCGCGTCGAAGGCCGCGGTTGGCTTCGCCGCGACGGTTTCGTCCCGGGTGCGTCCCTGCGCCTTCAGGCGGGCGACGTTGTCGCGGATCGCGACCAGCATGTCGCGGAACGCCTGAAGCTCGGCCTTGTTGCTGACCGGCCTGCCATGACCGGGAATGATGATCGTATCCTTGTCGGTCGCCGCGAGATTGGCGTCGCATGCCGCGATCATCCCGTCGATGCTGCCGCCGGTCGAATAGTCGATGAACGGATAGATGCCGTTCCAGAATGTGTCGCCGACGTGGACGATGTTGGCTTCCACGAAGGTGACGGAGATGTCGCTGTCGGTGTGTGCGGGCCCGAAATATTTCAGGCTGATCGAGGCGCCGTTGAGACCGAGCTTGTGGCTGCCGGCAAACACTTCGCTCGGAATCCCGCCGGGTCCGAGCGGAAGGAAATTGTAGTCCCAGTCTTCGACGCGCTGAACGCCGAGGAGGTGCTTCCGGGTGTTCTCGTGTGCGATGATCTTCGCGCCGGCCGAATGCAGCCACTCATTGCCGTCGGCATGGTCGAAATGCCAGTGGGTGTTGACGAGATGGGTGACGGGATCGGTGCCGAGACCGGCCAGCGCATTGGTGAGCTGGGCGCGCGACACGCGGATGCCGGCATCGACCAGGAGCTTGCCGTCGGACCCGGTCAGGACGGCGATGTTGCCGCCGGAGCCTTCGAGCACGCTGATATTGTTGCGAAGCCTGGAGGCCGTGATCGGAGAAATTGCCGCACTGTCCTTGATCAGGCTGACGAGGCCGCGCGCCTCGGCGTAGGCCTCGCGCGGTGTGAGCCATCCGGCGGAGGCGGCGAACGTGGCGCCGCCGACGCAACACAGGCAAAAGCCGCGTCGCGATAACGAATTTGGCGATCCCATGCAATTCTCGCTTTCTCGAGCGATAAATTGACGGCGCCAGCGATCGACCCGCCATCACCGTGACATGATGGGACGGAAGAAGTGAGCAGTCTATCGCGATTGCACGATCGTCGCGTGCAACCGCCGATTACTCCTTTACCGCGCCGGTCAGCGAGGACACGTAGTAATCCACGAACAGCGAGTAGAAGATCGCAACCGGCAGCGAGCCGAGCAGCGAGCCCGCCATCAGCGCGCCCCATTGGTAGACGTCGCCGGTGACGAGCTCGGTCAGGATCGCGACCGGCACGGTCTTGTTGGCGCCGCTCTGGATGAAGGCGAGCGCATAGATGAACTCGTTCCAGGACAGCGTGAAGGAGAAGATGCCGGCCGAGATCAGGCCGGGCACGGCGAGCGGCAGCGTGATCCGGCGCAGGATCTGGAGCCGCGTCGCGCCGTCGACCAGCGCGCATTCCTCGAGCTCGTAGGGGATCGACTTGAAATAACCGATCAGGAGCCAAGTGCAGAACGGCACCAGGAAGGTCGGGTAGACCAGGATCAGCGCCATCGGTGAGTCGAACAGGCCGAACTGCACCACGACGGTGGCGAGCGGAATGAACAGGATCGACGGCGGCACGAGGTAGGCGAGATAGATGCCGAGGCCGACATAGGGGCTGCCGCGGAAGCGCAGGCGTTCGATCGCATAGGCGGCAAGCGTGCTCGCGATCAGCGACAGCGTGGTCGAGCCGATCGCAACCAGCATCGTCGTCCACAGCCAGCGCGGATAGGCGGTGTCGAACAGCAGGTGCTTGATGTGCGCCAGCGTCGGCGAGGAGATCCAGAACGGATTGTGCGCCTTGTAGTTCATCAGCTCGGCGTTCGGCTTGAACGAGGTGATCGCCATCCAGTAGAACGGAAACAGCAGGATCAGCACGAAGCAGCCGAGCGGCAGGTAGATCATCATCAGCCGCCGCAGCCCGGAATCCCAGGCCATGGTGTCGGGCGCCGCCTTGGTGTCGGGTGTGGCTTGCGCGACCGTATCAGTCATTGCTCTCTCCCTGCTGCCAATCGCGGCGCGCCAGGCCGAAATAGGAGAACAGCGTCGCGAACACCAGGAACGGGATCATCGACACCGCGATGGCGGCGCCTTCGCCGAGCTCGCCACCGGCAATGCCGCGCTGGAAGGCCAGCGTTGCCAGCAAATGGGTGGAGTTGCCGGGGCCGCCGCGGGTGATGGCGTAGACGAGCTGGAAGTCGGTGAAGGTGAAGATGATCGAGAACGTCATCACGATGGCGAGGATCGGCATCATCATCGGGAAGGTGATGTAGCGGAAGCGCTGCCAGGCGCTGGCGCCGTCGAGCATCGCAGCCTCGTAGAGCGAGGGCGAGATGGTCTGGAGGCCCGCCAGCAGCGAGATCGCGACGAAGGGAATGCCGCGCCAGATATTGGCGACGATCAGCGAGAAGCGCGCCGGCCAGGGCGAGCCGAGGAAGTCGATGTTGCTCGACCGCCAGTGCAGCACGTCGACCAGGAGATAGGAGATGATCGAGAATTGCGGATCGTAGATCCACCAGAACGCCAGCGCCGAGAGCACCGTCGGCACGATCCAGGGCAGGAGAATGATCGCCCGCAGCAGGCTCTTGAACGGAAAATAGTTGTTGAGCAGGAGCGCCAGCCAGAAGCCGAGCGCGAACTTCCCGAACGTCGCTATGCCCGGGTAGACCACGCTGTAGAATACCGCGTTCCACCACAGGGGGTCGGTGAGCAGATACTGGAAGTTTTCCAGGCCGACATAGTCGCCCTTGCGGCCGATCGTGGTGTCGGTGAAGGCGAGCCAGATGCCGAGGCCGAGCGGATAGGTCAGGAACACCGCCAGCAGCCCGATCGCGGGCGCAAGGCACATCACGATCAGGAACGGCTTGTAGTCGAACAGGCGCACCAGCCAGGACGGCTGCCGCTGGGCCAGGGCGAGAGGGGGAAGTGTGGTCACGGACATCGTGTCGTTGTCCTGTCGTTGAAGGTCACCCCGCCGTCATTGCGAGGAGCGAAGCGACGAAGCAATCCAGACTGCCTCCGCGGACACGCTCCGGATTGCTTCGCTTCGCTCGCAATGACGGCCGCGCCGCCGGCCGTTACTTCTGCCGCCGGAAGCACCGCTTGCAGCGCTGTTCGGCTTCCGCGGCTGCGGCCTCCGGCGTGGCAGCGCCGGTCGCGACCGACGCGCACATCTGAATCAGCACGTAGTCGGCGCTGACGGCGCCGGTCGCCGTCGAGATCGGGCCCCTGTAGCCGTCATAATAGGTGCTGTTCATGGTGTCCTTGAACAGCTTCACCTTGGGGTCCTGCGACCACACGGCGGCGTCGGCATAGGCGGCCAGCGGCTGGGCCCAGTAGCCGGAGTTGGCATTGAGCCACGGCTCGTACTGGTCCTTTTCCAGCATGTATTGCAGGAAGGCCTTTGCGGCGTTGGGATACTGGCTGTGCTTGAACACCATGGCGTTCAACGTCAGGCCGGCCATCGGCGAGATCTTGGCGACGCCCTTCGGCAGCAACTGATGCTCGCTGTCGTCGGCGATCGCCTTGGTCGCCGGATCGTTCTTCAGCGAGAAGTACAGCGAGACGCCGTTGGCGGTCAGCGCGATCTCCTGCGAGGAGTAGGCGCGGTTGTTGCTGACGTCGTTCCACGAGGTCGTGCCGGCGATGAAGGTCGGGTAGAGCTGCTTGACCCAGTTCAGCGCGGCAATCGTCTCCTTGCTGTTGATGGTGACGTTACCCTCTTCGTCGAGCAGGGCGGCGTTGTGTGACCACAGTGCCCAGTTCGCAAAACCGTTGCCGTCGCCCTTGGCGTTGCCGAGCGCGAAGCCGGCCGGCTTGCCGGCCTTCTGCAGCTTCTGGCAGAGGTCGACGATGCCGGCGTGGTCCTCCGGCACCTTGTCGAAGCCGACCGATTGCAGGATCGACTTGCGGTAGATCAGCGGACCCGCGGTGGCGCCGAACGGCAGTCCGATCCAGGCGTCGCTCTTGTTCCTCTTGCCGTAGCGCTGCGCCAGCGGCAGCCAGCCGCCGTAACGCTTGCCGACATAGTCGGCGACGTCGGTCAGCTCGATCAGCTTGTCGATGTAGATGTGCGGCGCGTCGGAGAAGCCGATGATGATGTCGGGGCCGGCACCGGAATTGGCGGTCACCGCGGTCTGCTGGTTGATGTCCTCCCAGCCGACGAAGTCGACCTTGACCTCGACCCCGGTCTCCTTGGTGAACTTGGCCGCGTTGGCGCGGAACACGTCCTCGTCGGCCTGTACGAAACGCACCGGCCGCAGCATGCGCAAGGACGCGCCCTTCTCGATCGCGAGCTTGGGGGCCGGGACATCGGCGGCTTTGATATTGGATGTTTGCGCTGCAACACCGGTGGCCGCGAGCGTTGCAGCGGACAGGCCCAGCGCCAAGGCATCACGACGTGTGATGTCGTTCCTCATCAGTTCCTCCCTGTTGTCTCCCTTCCCGGCGTTGATCGCCGGTGAAGGGTCGTTCCGTCCCGGCGCCTGTTGCGCCGGCCGCCTAGCTGTTCGGTCCGCGATCCATGCTGACGGGCTGCCAGCGGCGGAGCGCGGTGCTTTGCAGCACCGACGGATTGACGCAGCTTACCGGCCACATGCCCTGAAGCACCAGTGACAATTCGTAGCCCACGCGGCGCTTGCGTGCCTCGTCGAACCGTGCCGAGGCCGAGGCGACATGGGCGGTCAGGGTCACGTTCTCCATGCTGAGGATGGGATTGTTGTGCGAGGGCGGCTCCTTCTCCAGCACGTCGAGGGCGGCGTGCGCGATCCAGCCCTCCTGCAGCGCCTTGATCAGGCTCTCCTCGTCCACCGTGGCGCCGCGACCGGTGTTGATGAAGATCGAGCCCTTCTTCATCTGCCGGAAGTGCTTCTCGGTCAGCATGTGATGCACCTCGGGCCGCGCGGGGGCGTGCATCGAGACGAAGTCGGATTGCGACAGCACCTCGTTCAGCGTCGCGGGGATGACGCCGTGGTCGTACATCAGCGTTTCCTGGATGAAGGGGTCGTAGGCCATCATGCGCAGGCCGAAAGGCGCGGCGCGCTTCGCAACCGCGCGTGCGACGCGTCCGAACGAGATGAAGCCGAGCGTCTGGCCCATCAGCCGCGGGATCTTCAGCAACGTCGGCCGGCCCTCGGCCCAGCGGCCGCTGCGCACCATCCTGTCCTGCTCGACCAGGCGGCGGAAGCCGGCGAGCAGCAGCATCATGGCGTGGTCGGCGACCTCCTCGATGAAGGTGTCGGGGATGTTGGTGACGGGAATGCCGCGCGCGGTGGCGGCCTTCACGTCGACGCTGTCCACGCCGACCGAGCCGAGCGTGATGACCTTGCAATGCTCCAGTGCGTCGATGATCGACTTGGTGATCGGGATGCCCTTGGCATAGATGGCGTCGGCGTTTTTCGCGGCGGCAATGAACTCGGCCTCGTTGGCCGGAGCTTCGACGATCTCGGCGTCGATCGGATCGAGCGCCTCGCGCTCGTAGGAATAATCGCTGCCCGCGACCGTGAAGCTCGCGCCCTTCGGCGTCACCACCCTGTATTTCGGCATTTCCTGCTCCCGATTTGGTTTGTCGGTTCTTGTTGCGGCCCGGCCTTCTCGGCGGGCCTTTGCGTCTTTTACGCGAAATCGGGGTGCGTGCGTACAATCGCCGGTTGCCGGCTTGACCATTATTTGCCGGTTTTCGCGGCATCGTCAGGGCTTCTACGGAGGCACGTAAGTAACTTGCTAAGGGGTCACACACTAAAAGTTGATTCAAATAAAAAGGTTTGCGCGAGCCCGCGTCACCCGAGGAGCCCATCGTGAAGTTGAGCAATCTGAAGATCGCCCCCAAGCTTGGCATCCTTGTCGGTGTTACCCTGTTCGGCCTTTGCATCTCCGGAGTTCTCGCCGGCTACCTGATGAAGCAGGAGATGGTGAATGCGCGCATCGACCAGGCCAAGGCGATCGTCGAGTTGGGGCGCAACTACGCCGCTGCGCTGAAGAAGCGCGTCGATGCCGGCGAGATGACGAAGGACGCGGCCATGGCCGAGCTTCGCCGCTACGGCAATGCGATGACCTACGACAACGGCGCGGGCTACCTGTTCGGCACGTCCTATGACGGCATCACGCAGCTTGCCCCCGATCCGAAGCAGATCGGCGCCAACCGCATGGATGTGGTGACCAACGGCCGCAAGCTGTCGGTCGAGCTGATGGATGGCGTCAAGGCCAATGGTTCGATCCTGCTGTATTATGAATACATGAAGCCCGGCCAGGAGAAGCCGATCCGCAAGCTCGGCTACGCGGTCGCCGTTCCCGGCTTCGACATGTATCTCGGCACCGGCGCCTATCTCGAGGATATCGACGCCAAGATGGGGCCGGTCTACTGGCTGCTCGGCCTCGCCATGCTCGGCATCGTCATCGTCGCCGGCAGCGTCGCCTGGATGATCGGACGCAGCATCAGCCGTCCGCTGGCGCTGCTCGGCGCCCGCATGAAGGATCTCGCCGACGGCAAGCTCGAGGGTGACATTCCCGGCGTCGGCCGCGGCGACGAGGTCGGCGCAATGGCCTCGACCGTTCAGATCTTCAAGGACAATGCGGTCCGTATTCGTGACCTCGAGAAGACCGAGGCGGACGCCAAGGAACGCGCCGCGGCGGATCGTCGCAGCGCGATGGAAGAGATCGCCAACGACTTCGAACGCAGCGTCAACGGCATCGTTCGCTCGGTCTCCTCGGCCGCGGCCGGCATGCAGAGCACGGCGCAGTCGATGACGGCGACCGCGAGCGACGCCTCCTCGCGCGCGGCGACAGTCGGCGCGGCTTCGCAGAAGGCCTCCGGCAATGTCGGCACGGTTGCCGCCGCCGCAGAAGAGCTGTCGAGCTCGGTTGCGGAAATCTCCCGCCAGGTGACGCGTTCGACCGAAGTGGCGAGCCGGGCGGTCAACGACGCCGAGCGCACCAACGCCACGGTGCAGGAGCTCTCCACCGGCGCGGAGAAGATCGGCGAGGTGGTCAAGCTCATTCATTCGATCGCGGCGCAGACCAACCTGCTCGCGCTCAACGCCACCATCGAGGCGGCGCGCGCCGGCGAGTCCGGCCGCGGCTTCGCCGTCGTCGCCTCCGAGGTCAAGGCGCTCGCCAACCAGACCGCGAAGGCCACCGAGGAAATCTCCGCCCAGGTCGCGGCGATGCAGACCTCGACCAGCGATGCGGTCGCCGCGATCGGCGGCATCACCCAGACCATCGCCGAGATGAGCGAAATCACCGCGGGCATTTCCGCCTCGATCGAGCAGCAGGGCGAGGCGACGCGCGAGATCGCCCGCAACATCCAGTCGGTCGCGGCCGGCTCGAGCGAGATCAATGCCAATATTGGCAGCGTCACCTCGGCCGCGGAAGCGACCGGCACCGCCGCCACCGACGTGCTCACCAACGCCCGCGAGCTGGACAGCCAGTCCGGCGCGCTACGCAGCGCGGTGGACGGCTTCCTCGCCAAGGTGCGCGCGGCGTAAGGCTGAACGAACTCGCGCGACAATCCACGAATTCGTCATGCCCGGGCTTGTCCCGGGCATCCACGTTCTTGGGACAGTCATTCCGGGGCGATGCGAAGCATCGAACTCTGGTGCGCAATTGCGCACCCGAGAATCTCGAGATTCCGGGTTCGCGCTGCGCGCGCCCCGGAATGACAGCGCCTACTGCTTCTCGATCCCCGCTTCCCGGATCAGCCTCTCCCACAGCACCAGCTGCTCGTTCACGAAGGTGCCGAGCTGTTCCGGCGTGCCCGAGAAGGCATCCATGCCGAGGGTGGCGAGTTGCGCCTTGATCTCCGGCTTCTCGACGATCTTCCTGATCTCGGCGTTGAGCCGCGTCACGATCTCCTTCGGCATGCCGGCCGGACCTAAATAGCCCTGCCACGAGGAGATGTCGAAGTCCGGCACGCCGGCCTCCTGCATCGAGGGCAGGTTCGGCACCAGCGGAGAGCGGTCCTTGGTGGTGACGGCGAGCGCGCGCAGCGCGTTGCCGTTGACGTGCGGCAGGCCGGTCAGGATGTCCACGAACATCATCGAGACGCGGCCGCCCATGACGTCGTTGAGCGCCGGCGGCGAGCTCTTGTAGGGCACGTGCAGCAGGTCGAGCCCGGCATTGTGCGCGAAGGTCGCCCCCGACACGATCGCCGACGACGAGCCCGAAGCGTAGCTCAGCCTGCCCGGATTGGCCTTGCCGTAGGCGACCAGCTCGCCGACGGTCTTGGCCGGCACCTCGGGGTGAATGACCAGCATGAAGGGCAAATCGCCGGTGCGCGCGATCGGGGTGAAATCCTTGACCGGATCGTAAGTGAGACTCTTGAGCAGGTAGGGATTGGCCGAATGCGTCGTGTTGGTCGTCACCAGCAGCGTGTAGCCGTCGGGGGCGGCGCGCGCGACAAAAGTCGCCGCGATCATGCCGTTGGCACCCGCCTTGTTCTCGATCACGATGCCGACGCCGAGCGCCTGCGACAGATGCTGCGAGATCAGCCGCGTCGTGGTGTCGGTGCCGCTGCCGGCCGCGAAGGGCAGCACCAGCGTGATGTTGCGGCTGGGGTAATTGTCGGCCTGTGCGGCGGTCGAGGCGGCGAGGCAGAGCGCGGCCGTGCCGATGGTGCGCAGGTTTCGAATCAACGCTGAAAGCATGTCTGGTCGTTCCCTCTTTTTCGTTGGCGGCGAACCTAGTACCCGGAATCAGAGCTGAGTGATACGGCGGCCTTTGAAACGGCGTTGACGGACCTTTTTCTTGGTCCAGACGAAGGGCTCGGCTCTGTCGTTGTATGCGTTGACGTAGGCATCGATGTGTTCCTGAAGCTGCTTGAGGCTCGTGAAGGAGGTGCCGCTGAGCGACTGCCCCTGCAAGATGGAAAACCATACTTCGACCTGATTGAGCCATGACGCACTTGTCGGCGTGAAATGAAATTGCACGTTGGGGTGGGCCTTGAGCCAGTCCTCGTTCTTTTTATGGGTGTTGAGGTTGTCGAGGATGACGTGAAGCTTGCGGTTCGGAAAAGCCGCGGTGACGCTGTTCATGAAATCGAGAAACTCGACGCGGCGCCGGCGTTTTGAATGGGTCGCGATGATCTTTCCGGTGGCGACTTCGAGCGCCGCAAACAATGTTGTGGTGCCATGCCGCTTGTAATCGTGGCTTTGGCCGGTCAAGGCGCGGCCATTGGGCAACTTCAGATAACCCTGCGCTCGCTCCAAAGCCTGGATCGAGGGCTTCTCGTCCACGCACAGCACAATGGCCTTCGCCGGCGGCGCGACATAGAGGCCGACAACATCGGCGGCTTTGGCCGTAAAGTTCGGGTCGTTGCTCTCGCACCAGGACTTGCGAGCCACCAGGTCAATCTTGTGGCTGCGCAGGAACCGCCAGACATATTGGACATCGACATCGCCCAGCGCCTCGGCCAGCAGGGGGCCGGTCCAGCGCGCAAACCCTTGCGGTGGCGGCTTATCCAGCAGCTTCAGAATCCGCTTGTCGGTCGTCTTCGTATAGATCGGCTGCTTGCCAGGCCGCGGCTTGTCTTGCAGCCCTTCAAGGCCATGGTCGGCATAGCGATGCCGCCAAAGGCTGACAATCCGCGGCTGGACCCCAACTTCCTTGGCGATCGACCGGGTGCTGCGCCCATCCGCCGCCAACAGAACTATCCGCGCCCGCTTCAAATCGCGCTGCAACGTCACCGGTGAGCGACAGCACGCCTCAAGCACCTTGCGATCTTTCCTCGAAAGGTGGACTTCTCTTGCTTCGGGTATCATCCCGACCTTGAATCACGACTCACGTTCCAAGAAAAGTGGGTACTAGCTTCTCTTTGTTGGAATCGGAAGGCTCGAGTTTGTCGCCTTGTCTCCGCGTCGCGGAATTATTTCACCGCCGCACCCTGGCGCGAGGCGATCACGACGCCGGCGAGCACCAGCGCGTAGCCGATCAAATGAAACGGCTGGAGCTTTTCGCCGAGCAGCAGGATCGCCATCGCCGAGCCGAACACCGGCACCAGATGGAAGAACGGCGCGGCCCGGTTCGGCCCGATCAGCGCCACGCCGCGGTTGAAGAAGAGATAGGCGAGCGTCGAGGGGAAGATCAGGATGTAGCCGAACGTCGCCAGCGTCACCCCGTCGAATTGCATGACGTTGCCGCTCCAGGCCTCCCAGACGGCGGTGGGCAGCAGCATGATCGCGCCACAGCAGGTCGTGAAGGACAGGAAGGAGAGCTGATGGACTTTCGGCCGGCGCGGGATGAAGGCGGAGTAGAGTCCGAACGCCACCAGCGAGGACGCGAACATAATGTCGCCCCTGTTGAAGCTGATGCTGGCAAGGGCGGAGAGATCGCCGCGCAGGATGATGGTCAGCACGCCGAGAAGCGAGATCGCGATGCCGGCCAGCTGCGCAGCCGTCAGCCGCACGCCGAACAGCGCCAGCGACCACAGCGCGACGAACAGCGGTCCGGCCGACTGGATCAGCAGCGCGTTCAGCGCTTCCGTGTATTGCAGCGCCCAGTACGAGATCGCGTTGTTGAAGGCAAAACCCACCAGCGACAGGAACAGCATCAGGGGCAGGCTCTTGCGCAGAGCCGGCCAGTCGCGTTTCAGATGCGGCCAGGCGAACGGCAGCAGGATGAGGAACACGCCGAACCAGCGGATCGTGGTCACCGTCAGCGGCGGCACATGCGCGCCGACATGGCGCGCGAGCACGATGTTGCCGGCCCAGAACAACGAGCTCAGGCTGAGCAGCAGATAGGGCTGGTTGTTGAGCCAACTGGCCGGATTCGAGGCTGGTGGCGCGGGCGAAGCGATCGTCATTGGGGTCGGATACAACCTTGCGCCGGATTGCCGTCGCGACACAAGTCACGCCGCCGCAATGCTACAATGCACGCATGACCTGAGGAGGTGCCATTGGCGGTCAATATGTTGAACATCGCGGGCCTGGAAGGGCTCGATCCGAAGGCGCCGGTGGTGATGCTGAACCTGATGCGCTTCCACGCGCGTTCGCGCGACGGCGACGGTTCGGGGTGGGACGCCTATCTGCGCTACAGCGCGATCACCGTCCCCATGATCAAGGCGCGCGGCGGCACGCTGCTCTGGACCGGCGAGGCCAAGGCGGTCGCGCTCGGCCCCCAACAGGGCAACGACTGGGATTTCGTCGCGCTGGTCTCCTATCCCACCGTTGCAGCCTTTCTCGACATGATGACGTCGGAGGCTTACGAGCGTGAAGCCGATCCCCACCGCGTCAACGGCTGCGCCGAGCATGTCATCATCGCGGCGAGCGAGGCGTACAGCAAGTTCAAGATGAAGTAGCGCGCGCTCTTGCGTGTGAGCCTTTCGCGAAGGCAGAGCCGCCGGCCTATTTCTTCCGCTCCGCGCGCGCATCCGGCATCGACGCATCCACAGCGGCGTGGCACGCCGTCTGCAACAGGCGGCAGACCTCCTCCGTCGACCGCTGCGGGCTCAGCGCCGCGAAGGTCGGATAGCTCGTCAGTACGAAGATCAGGTCGACGGCATCCTGCATGGCCCGCTTTGCGGCACGGCTCTCGGTGATGCGTGTCACCAGTCCCGTCACAAGCTCACGCCGCCGTTCGTTGCGCGCGACCAGCGCATTGCCGAATTCGGGATCGGTTGCGATCGCCTGGTTGAGGCCGCCGATCGCGGGGTCGTGCGCCCAGAAGGTGCAGAAGATCGCGACGACGCGATCGAGCGCGGCGCGTGGATCCGGCAACGCCATCACGTCGGCCAGTTCGAACAGCCCGCCCTGCCGTGCGATGTCGTCGAACACGGCCTCCAGCAGTCCGCGCCGGGATCCGAACTGGTTGTAGACGGTCAGCCGCGTGACGCCGGCCGCCTTCGCCACCACGTCGAGCGAGAAGTTCGCGATGCTCGCATCCCTGCGCAGCAGGCGCGCGCCGGCCGCGATGATGCGTTCGCGCGTCTCCGCGGCCGCGGAGGCGCGGACCGAGCTCACATAGCTGCGCTTCGGCATCGCCCTGCCATTGTCTTGACGTATTGATTATACATAATGTATATCCAATTTAGAAGCCGGTTTGGAGCTTGCCATGCAGACTGCCCTCGTAATCGCACTGTCGCTTCATGTGTTGTCGTCCGTGTTCTGGGCCGGATCAAGCTTTGCGCTGGCGCGAACTGGAGCAGCCGGGGGCGAGCAGCTCGTCGGTCCGCAACTCGGCGCGGCGATGATTGCGATCCTCACCGGCGGCTATCTCGGGCATCTCGTTCATTCCGGCAGTTTTGGCGCGGCCGAGCAAGTGCTCGCGCTTGGTGCGGTTTGCGCGCTGATCGCAGCCGGCGTTCAGGCCGCAACCGGTCCTCGTGCGCTGCTGAGCTTGCGTCGTGGCACGAGCGAGGCGACCAATGTGCGTTCGCGCATCGCGACCGCCCAGCGCGTGGCCGCCGCTCTGCTCGCCATCACCGCCCTCTGCATGGGCGCGGCGCGCTACATCTAGGGGCTCGTTCATCCAAGGTAACAGCCGACGGCGAGGCGCCACAACGGCCCTGAGGCCGGCAGGCACTCTCGCAAGCAGAACTTTGCAATAGCGCGGCATCCCGCCGCCGAAGAAGGAAAAGCAATGTCCAGGATGATTCTGCTGAACCTGCCCGTGCGCGATCTCGCCGCATCGACGGAGTTCTATGTGGCGCTCGGCGGTACGGTGAACCCTCAGTTCTCGGGCGAGAGTTCGACCTCGCTCATGGTCACGGACGCGATTGGCGTGATGCTGCTGACCCACGACCACTATCGCCAATTCACCAAACGCCGGATTGGTGACCCGCGCCGCGACAGTCAGGTCTTGATCGCCCTCACGGTCGATGACCGCGACGCCGTCGATGCAACGCTGACTCGCGCGGTGGCGGCGGGTGGTCGCGCCGATCCCAACCCGGCACAGGATCTCGGCTTCATGTATAACCGCCACATTGAAGATCCGGACGGCTATGTTTGGGAAATCGTATGGATGAACCCATCAGCGAGCACCTGACCGCAGAACGCTGCGCGGCGAGCTGACAAGGGGGGGCTAGGAACGTGAGTCGTGATTCAAGGTCGGGATGATACCCGAAGCAAGAGAAGTCCACCTTTCGAGGAAAGATCGCAAGGTGCTTGAGGCGTGCTGTCGCTCACCGGTGACGTTGCAGCGCGATTTGAAGCGGGCGCGGATAGTTCTGTTGGCGGCGGATGGGCGCAGCACCCGGTCGATCGCCAAGGAAGTTGGGGTCCAGCCGCGGATTGTCAGCCTTTGGCGGCATCGCTATGCCGACCATGGCCTTGAAGGGCTGCAAGACAAGCCGCGGCCTGGCAAGCAGCCGATCTATACGAAGACGACCGACAAGCGGATTCTGAAGCTGCTGGATAAGCCGCCACCGCAAGGGTTTGCGCGCTGGACCGGCCCCCTGCTGGCCGAGGCGCTGGGCGATGTCGATGTCCAATATGTCTGGCGGTTCCTGCGCAGCCACAAGATTGACCTGGTGGCTCGCAAGTCCTGGTGCGAGAGCAACGACCCGAACTTTACGGCCAAAGCCGCCGATGTTGTCGGCCTCTATGTCGCGCCGCCGGCGAAGGCCATTGTGCTGTGCGTGGACGAGAAGCCCTCGATCCAGGCTTTGGAGCGAGCGCAGGGTTATCTGAAGTTGCCCAATGGCCGCGCCTTGACCGGCCAAAGCCACGATTACAAGCGGCATGGCACCACAACATTGTTTGCGGCGCTCGAAGTCGCCACCGGAAAGATCATCGCGACCCATTCAAAACGCCGGCGCCGCGTCGAGTTTCTCGATTTCATGAACAGCGTCACCGCGGCTTTTCCGAACCGCAAGCTTCACGTCATCCTCGACAACCTCAACACCCATAAAAAGAACGAGGACTGGCTCAAGGCCCACCCCAACGTGCAATTTCATTTCACGCCGACAAGTGCGTCATGGCTCAATCAGGTCGAAGTATGGTTTTCCATCTTGCAGGGGCAGTCGCTCAGCGGCACCTCCTTCACGAGCCTCAAGCAGCTTCAGGAACACATCGATGCCTACGTCAACGCATACAACGACAGAGCCGAGCCCTTCGTCTGGACCAAGAAAAAGGTCCGTCAACGCCGTTTCAAAGGCCGCCGTATCACTCAGCTCTGATTCCGGGTACTAGCCTAGCTCGCCTGCTTCCTTGACGCCGCGAACACGCCCGACAGCACCAGCGCGAAACCGATGAAGTGGAACGCCTGCGGGCGTTCGCCCAGGAAGACCATCGCCATGATCGAACCGAACACCGGCACGACGTGGAAGAACGGCGCGGCGCGGTTGGCGCCGATCAGGCGCACCCCGCGATTGAAGCAGAGATAGGCGAGGGTGGAGGGGAAGACCGCGACATAGAACAGGGTCAGCAGGTTCGGCGCGTCGAACTTCATCACGGGCCGCGCGGACAATTCCCAGATCTCCAGCGGAATGAGGCAGGCGGCGCCGGCGCCGAAGGTGAAGGCGAGGAACGACAGGCCGTGCATCGCCGGCCGCTTCAGGCTCAGCACCGAATAGAGCGCGAAGATCAGCAGCGCGAGGAGGAAGATGAGGTCGCCCTTGTTGAACTCGATGTTCGACAGCGTGGTGAAATCGCCATGCAGCAGGATGGTCAGCACGCCGCACATCGACAGCAGTACGCCGAAGGCCTGCGCCGCGGTGAGCCTGATGCCGAGGATCGCCAGCGACCACAGAGCCACGAGCAGCGGCGCGGCCGACTGGAGCAGCAGCGTGTTGAGCGCCTGGGTGTGCTCCAGCGCCCAGTATTGCAGGGTGTTGAAGGCGCCGATGCCGGTGATCGAGAGCGTCACCATCAGGCCGAGCTTGCCGCGGATCGCCGGCCAGTCCTGTGCGAGATGTTTCCAGGCGAACGGCAGCACCAGGAGGAACGCGAAGGACCAGCGCAGGAACGACAGCGTCACCGGCGGGATGTGGCCGGCGGCAAGCCGCCCGACGATGGCGTTGCCGGCCCAGCACAACGCGGTGATGCTGAGCAGCAGGTAAGGCTGGTTCGCGACCCAGTTGTGACCGGATGTTTCGGTGGTCGTGGTCTGGCCCGTGGCGGACATCGTGATTGTTATGGCCCCGCGTCATGCGCCGAAGCCCCGGCCCGGCGATGTCCGGGCCGGCTCATAGCCCGGCCTGCCCAGAGACACGGAAATGTGCCCGATATCAATGGGGCGAGGCGCATCGCCTCCATGCGTGGGACGAAGCGGCCGGAACCCCGCTCAGCGCTTGCGCCCGGTGCGGATCGCGAGCGGCTTCAGCAATTCGGCGCAGACGAGATAGACCACGACGAGAAGGGCGATGCCGATCATGACGATCGGCGGCGGTGCGACGAAGCCGAACCAGGTCCCCAGCGGCGTGAACGGCAGGACCATCGCGACCAGCAGCGCGATCAGCGAGGACGCCGCGAGCACGGGATCGGGCCAATTGCGCCAGGGCCGTCCGTTGGTGCGGATGATGAAGATCACGAGGATCTGCGTCGCCATGGATTCGACGAACCAGGCGGTGCGGAATTCCTCCGGCGAGGCCTTGAACAGGAACAGCAGCGCGACGAAAGTCAGGGCGTCGAACACCGACGACAGCGGTCCCATGATCGCGGCGAAACGCGCCAGCCGCGACATGCTCCACACCTGCGGCTGCGCCGTTGCCTGCGCCGAGACCCGGTCGAAGGGAATGCCGAGCTCGGAGAGATCGTAGAGCAGATTATTGAGCAGGATCTGCGTCGGCAGCATCGGCAGGAACGGCAGCGCGATCGAGGCGGCGGCCATCGACAGCATGTTGCCGAAATTCGAGCTTGCGCCCATGCGGACATATTTGAGGATGTTGGCGAAGGTGCGCCTGCCTTCCTCGACGCCGTCGGCGACGACCTCGAGATCCGAAGCGAGGAGGATCATGTCGGCGGCGGCCTGCGCCACGCCGGTCGCGCCGTCGACCGACAATCCGACGTCGGCGACCTTCAGGGCCGGTGCGTCGTTGATGCCGTCGCCGAGGAAGCCGACCACTTCGCCGCCCGCCTGAAGCGCCCTCACGATGCGCGACTTCTGGTCCGGCGCGAGGCGGCCCAACGCGTCCGTGGAGCGCACCTGCACGGCGAGCGCCGGGTCGCTGAGCGCCGCAACGTCGGTCCCCGACAGTACGCGCTCGGGGTTCAGTCCGACCAGGCTCGCGAGCCGCTTCACCACCACGGGGTCGTCGCCCGAGAGGATCTTCAGGCCCACGCCGCGCGCCGCGAGCTGCGCGATTGCGGCCGCGGCCGTCGGCTTCGGCGGATCGGCGAAGGCGCAAAAGCCCTCGAAGGCGAGATCGGTCTCGTCCTCCGTCTCGACCTCGCGCAGCACGCCGCTCCACGCCCGCGAGGCGATCGCCACGGTGCGCAGGCCCTCGCTCGCGAGCTCACGCACGCGCGCCAGCGCAGCAATGCGCGCTCTCGTCCATCGTGCACAATGTGAGCACGGCTTCCGGCGCGCCCTTGACGATGAGTAGCGTGCCTTCGGGGCCGGTCGCGAGCACCGATCCCAGCCGGCGCGAGAAGTCGAAGGCCTGCCGCCCGGCCAGCGTCCAGCCCTGCGCGGCGTCGGGCCGGCCGGCGACGAGCGCGGCATCGAGCGAGCCGCGATCGCCGCCGAGCGATGCTGCGATGGCGCCGAGCTGCGCAGCACGGGCGTTGTCCTTGCCCTCGCCGTCGAGACTTCCGGCGAGCGTGATCTCGGCCGAGGTCAGCGTGCCCGTCTTGTCGGTACACAGGACGGTCATGGCGCCGAGATCGTGGATCGCGGCCAGCCGCTTCACGATCACCTTGCGGCCGGCCATGCGCAGCGCGCCGCGCGACAGCGTCACCGTGGTGATCATCGGCAGCAGCTCCGGCGTCAGCCCGACCGCGAGCGCGACCGCGAACAGCAGCGAATCGAGCACAGGCCGGCCGAACACGACGCGGACGGTGAGCACGACCAGCACCAGCGCGAGCGTGGCCCGCGCGATCACGAGGCCGAACTCGCGCAAATCGCGCTCGAACGGGGAGGGAGCCTGCGCCTCGGCGAGCGCGGATGCGGCCGCGCCGAACACGGTGTCGCGGCCGGTCCTGACGACGAGCGCGATCGCCTCGCCCGTTTGCGCCACGGCGCCGCGGAACAGTGCGTTCGACGTGTCGTCGGGATCGGTGGCAGCGCCTGGGCGCTTCTGCACTGGATAGGGCTCGCCGGTGAGCGCGGCCTCCCCGGCCGTGAAGGCGGTGCTCTCCAGGATCAGCGCATCCGCCGGGATGATGTCGCCGGCGCGGACGCGCAGGAGGTCGCCCGG
This sequence comes from Bradyrhizobium sp. YCK136, assembly GCF_044570075.1. NCBI lineage: Bacteria > Pseudomonadati > Pseudomonadota > Alphaproteobacteria > Hyphomicrobiales > Nitrobacteraceae > Bradyrhizobium > Bradyrhizobium sp. YCK136. Next base: position 8,418,977 of record NZ_CP172424.1, on the reverse strand, counting down.
AACGACGTGGTCGACGTCGATCTCGCGGAAGGCGCCGTCGCGCCTGACCTCGGCCTTGAGCGCCACCGAACGGCGGAGGATCTCGGCGGCGCGGACTGCGTGGCCCTCCTGGATGGTGTCGAGCCCGATCGAGCCGGCGAGAATCAGCACGATGATGAGCCCGCCGATGTCGTCACCGGTCAGCATCGAGACGATGCCGGCGACCAGCAGGATCAGCGACAGCGGCTCCAGCAGCCGGCGCAGGATCGCGCGCATCGCGCCCTCGATGCGCGGCGGTGCATCGCTGTTCGGCCCGAACCGGCCGAGGCGCTTGGCGGCCTCGGTCGCGGTCAGGCCCTGCAAGGAGCAGCCGAGCTGGGTGCAGAGCGCATCCGTCGGGAGGCGCCAGAACTGGCTCGCCTGGCTGTTCGGTGGCTTGGTCACGGCATATCCGGCATGGAGGCTTCTAGGCCCGGGAAGGGTAAGCGGTGGAGGTGACAGCCATCCCTTGGCGCAATCGCGGGCCGGAACGGTTGATGCGTGTCAATTCCGATGTCGCGGGGCCGCGAATCTTTCAGGATTTTAAGGTTATATCAAAGGCTTGGGGTGCCTTTCCGACCTCGAAAAAGCCCCGTTCTTGCTTGCCTAGAGGGGCCGCTTCCTTTATCCGGTTGGCTGCCTTGCGTGCGAGCGGCCTTGGGCCGCGGAGAGGGCTTGGCGCAGGCATGATCCCGGAAAAGTGGGCACCGGTTTTCCGCGAGGATCATGCCTCCTAGAGACAGATTGAATAGGGATTACCCGCGAATGGCCAATGTTGTCGTCGTCGGCGCCCAGTGGGGCGACGAAGGGAAGGGCAAGATCGTCGACTGGTTGTCGGAGCAGGCGGACATCGTCGTCCGTTTCCAGGGCGGCCATAACGCCGGCCACACGCTGGTGATCAACGGCAAGACCTACAAGCTCGCGCTGCTGCCCTCGGGCGTGCTGCGCGAACACAAGCTGTCGGTGATCGGCAACGGCGTGGTGTTCGACCCCACCGCGTTCCTCGACGAGGTCACCAAGCTGCGCTCGCAGGGCGTCGCCGTCTCTCCGGAAAATCTGCGCGTGGCCGAGAACGTCACCCTGATCCTGCCGCTGCACCGCGAGCTCGACGCGCACCGCGAATCCGCCAATGCGGCGACCGCGATCGGCACCACGCGCCGCGGCATTGGACCGGCCTATGAAGACAAGGTCGGCCGCCGCGCCATCCGCCTGATGGACCTCGCCGACCTCGACACGCTGCCGCACAAGATCGACCGGCTGCTGGCTCACCACAACGCCTTGCGCCGCGGCCTCAATCTGCCGGAGTTCGACGGCAAGGATATCCTGAAGGAATTGACCGCGCTGGCGCCGCAGCTGCTGCCATATGCCGAGACGGTGTGGCGGCTGCTCGACATCAAGCGCCGCGAAGGCAAGCGCATGCTGTTCGAGGGTGCGCAAGGCGCGCTGCTCGACGTCGACCACGGCACCTACCCCTACGTCACCTCGTCCAACACGGTGGCGGCGCAGGCTGCGACCGGCTCGGGCCTCGGCCCCGGCGCGGTCGGCTATGTGCTCGGCCTGTGCAAGGCCTATACGACCCGCGTCGGCCAGGGCCCGTTCCCGACCGAGCAGGACAACGAGATCGGCCGCAAGATCGGCGAGCGCGGCCGCGAGTTCGGAACCAATACCGGGCGGCCCCGCCGCTGCGGCTGGTTCGACGCCGTGCTGGTCCGCCAGGCGGTCCGCACCTGCGGCATCAATGGCCTCGCGCTGACCAAGCTCGACATCCTCGACGGCTTCGACTCGATCGAGGTCTGCACCGGCTACAAGCTTGACGGCAAGGAGATCGACCACTTCCCGGCCGGCGAGGGCGCCCAGGCCCGGGTCGAGCCGATCTACGAGACCATCGAGGGCTGGAAGGAGCCGACCGCCAGTGCACGGTCTTGGGCCGACCTGCCGGCCCAGGCCATCAAATATGTCCGCCGGATCGAGGAATTGGTGGGGTGCCCGGTCGCGCTGCTTTCCACCAGCCCCGAACGCGAAGATACTATCCTGGTGCAAAATCCGTTTGAGGCTTAACGATCTCTTACCGGGACGCGCGTATAGTTGAGTAGAAATGGCTGATTACTATCCGCTGATCGCCCGCGCTATTGCCGCCTTGGATCCGAACGCTCCCGGCGAAAGCCGTCGCGCGCTCTATGAGCGGGCGCGCACGGCGCTGATCGCACAGCTGCGCAGCGTGCAGCCGCCGCTCTCCGAATCCGAGATCACCCGCGAACGGCTGTCGCTGGAAGAGGCTGTCCGCAAGGTCGAATCGGAGGCCGCCCAGCGTGCCCGCGAGGCCTCGCGCCCCGGTGGTGGCGGCACCCGCAGCAGCGGCAGCGGCGATGCCTTCCGCCGCGCCAGCACCCGTGCCACCGAAGGCAATCCGGCCGCAGCCCCACCGGCTGCTCCGCCGCGCGCCCGTCCGGCACCGCCGCCGCCGCGCGCCGACCGCCCGTCCTTCAACGTCGATGACCAGGGCGAGGCCCAGCGTCCGCCGCGCGCGCCCCGTTTCGATGCGCCGCGCCAGCCCGGTCCGCCGGCGCCGCCGCCGCCCGAGCCGCCGGTCCCGCCGCCTGCCGGACGCGAGCGCGCGGGTGGGCGCCGTCCGCCGGACATCGGACCTCCGCCGCCGCTGCCGCCCGCACCTGGCGTGCGCGGCTTCCGCGACATCACCGCCGACGTCAACGATCTCGGCGGCGCCGCCGCGCAGGCCAATCGCGCCGCGCGCCGCACCTATGCCAACGTGCCCTCGCCCTCGCCGGAATTCGACCGGATGGAGCCGAGCCTGGAGAACCGCGCCGGCGAGGGCGATGCGCCCTATTCCTATGACGAATCGGTCGAGGAGGCCGAGCGCTATGCGCCGCGGCAGCCGTCGGGGCGCCCGCACATCCCCGTCCTCGACCGCGACGCCAAGAAGCCCAAGCGCGCGCGCTCCGTCTTCCCGTTCAAGAGTGCGATCGCCGTCGGCATCGTGTTGATCCTGGTCGGCGCCGGCATTCTCTTCTGGGGCAAGCCGCTGCTCCAGACCGTGAGCGGCCTGTTCAAGTCCTCGCCGACCCAGGTGGTGGAGGCGCCGAAGGATGCGTCCCAGCCGCAGAGCAAGCCGAAGATCCCCGATCGTGTCGGCCAGCCCTCGGCCAGCGACCAGCCGGTCGCGCCGGTGGCGCAGAAGGTCGTGCTCTATGACGAGGATCCGTCCGATCCGAAGGGCAAGCAATATGTCGGCTCGGTGGTGTGGCGGCTCGAGCCGATCAAGGCGTCGGGCAACCAGAAGGCCGACGTCGCCGTGCGCGCCGACATCGAGATTCCCGACCGCAAGTTCAAGATGACGATGTCGTTCCGCCGCAACACCGACTCCTCGCTGCCGGCGAGCCACACCGCGGAATTGACCTTCATCCTGCCGCAGGATTTCCCGGGCGGCAGCGTCTCCAACGTGCCGGGCATTCTGATGAAGTCGAACGAGCAGGCGCGCGGCACGCCGCTCGCAGGGCTCGCGGTCAAGGTCACCGACGGCTTCTTCCTGGTCGGCCTGTCCAACGTCGACGCCGACCGCGCCCGCAACGTCCAGCTCCTGAAGGAGCGTTCCTGGTTCGACGTGCCCCTGGTCTACGCCAACCAGCGCCGCGCCATCATCGCGATCGAGAAGGGCGCCCCCGGCGAGCGCGCCTTCAACGACGCGTTCGCGCAGTGGGGCGATTAGACCACTGGTGCTGCGCACCGAACCGGAATGACATCCTGGATGGATGACTACTGCGCGGCCGCTTCCCGCTTGCGCGATGCCGCGGCGGCGGCGTGCTCGCGGTCCATCACGGCGCGGCAGCCGGGACTGACCTGCGCCTTGTTCCGCACCATGCACGCGGTGATCCGCGGGATGTCGGGAATTTCACTGGAGCACAGCCGCATCGCATCGCCCGAGCACATCTGCTGCGCTTCGGACGAGAAGGCGAAGCCGGGCGATGTCTGGAATGCGACGGCGGTGGTGGCGAGGGCGAAGAGAGTTGCGATGGTCCGGTTGCGTGTCATGCTGAATGTGTCCCCGAGTTCCGTGGGCTTGAGCCGCTTGGTTTTGGGGCGCCTCACGCGGCTTGACCTGCCACATGTCTCAGCCATCACGCCGGGAACCTCATCCCGCATGTGGTTGCTCGATCTCTCGTGATGTTCGAATCGAAAAGTGCTGCGCCGCCCGAGCCAAGTATGCGCCATTGTCGTATCGCTGCAATGGGCCGCGCGAACGAATTCGCAATTGTTGCGCGCACGTCACGCACAACGCGACGCGTTGCGTCAGATGAGGCGATAGGATGGCGTGCTTGTGGCGTCGCTCTCGCCAAGTGCGGCGGCGTGTTCCTCGACTGCGGTGACGCCCTTCGCCGTGAGCTCGAACAGATCACCGTCCTTCATCACGTAGCCGTCGGCGATCAACTGTCCCATCTTGCCTTGCCGGTCGTCGGCAAAGGCAATGGATTGACTGATGTCCCTGAGGATCGAGAGCTGTTCGTCGCGCAGCATGGCTTCACCTCTCCGTTCAAAGGGACTGTTTCCGATCTTCACATGCCGTGACTGGCGAACACCTTGCTGCACGACTTCGACAGCTTGGCCCGGTTGGCCTGCAGGCAGCTCTGCACCGCGCCGTCATTGCCGAGGTCCTTGCGGCACAGCCGCGAGGCATCGCGCGAGCAGGCGTTCTGCTCCTGCGGTGTGCCCATGTGGCCTTGCGCGAGAGCGGGCGCGCTCGACAGGCCACCAAGGGTTGCAAGCGTGATCGTCGCCAGAAGAAATTTGCGGGACATCGGCGGCTCCGGTCCGAGAGGGGTCATTCAGGTCCTGTCTGAACTCGTCGCCTTGCCACTTGTTCCCCCGGGGGAGGAGTCGGCGCCCGCTATTCAAGGTTCCCGAGGCGCTGCTATAACAGGGCCAAAGTGTGAGGGTCTTTGATGAAACGCTATCTGGTGTTTGCGCTGGTCGGGCCGTTTGTCGGCGGGTTCCTGCTGCTGCTGACGACGACCTACCAGTCCGGTTACTGGACCCAGACCAATCTTGGCGAGGTCGGCAAGCTGTTCGCAGTGTTCTTCAAGACCCTGCAATACAGCTATCTGTTCGGCTTCCTGCCGTCGCTGATGATCGGCGCGGTCGATGACATCCTGCTCCACATCCGCCGGGTCGGCCCGGTGCTGCGGATGCTGCTGGTCGGCCTGTTCGCTTTCGTCCTGGCCTCGCTGACCTACAGCTCGCGCGGGCCGGATTCGGGTGCGGTTCAGTTCATCCTGTACGGCTTGGTCGGCTTCGTGCCGTCGGTGCTTTCCTCCTGGCTCGTGCATAGATATGTCGAGGAGCCGCAAGCGGCGGCGGCGCCGACCTGACCCGCGCGACGTTCAGGCGCGGTGCAGCAACCTCGGCCGCGCTCGCGAGTTTCCCCTGGGCCATGACCATGTCCGACGACGATATTCTTGCTCCGCGCAAATCCCGTTCCGGGAGCCGTTCGCGCGCCACCTTCTCAGGCACGGAACCACGCGGGCCGATCATCGACCAGGACGGCCGCGAGATCCGGCCCGAGACGCTGGAGCAGGGATTTCGCGAGTTTCGTTTCGAGTTCGGCCAAAACAATCCCTTGGGAGGCAATCCGTTCGGCAACCTGACGCGCGAGCAGCGCATCGCGCGGCTCGAGGCGATCGCCAGGCTGCTCGACGTCGCCTTCATCCTGCCCGGCACCAACATCCGCTACGGCATCGACGGCCTGATCGGACTGATCCCCGTCGTCGGCGACATCATCACCACCGCGATCTCGCTGTGGCTGGTGCGCGAGGCGCGCGCGCTGGGCGCGCCCTGGTACCTCACGGCGCGCATGCTCGGCAATGTCGCGGTCGACGGCGTGGTCGGCATGGTGCCGCTTGCGGGCGACGCCTTCGACGTCATGTTCCGCGCCAACATGCGCAACATGCGCCTGCTCCGCCGCTGGCTCGACAAGCAGCCGCGGATTTAGGAGCTGGAAGTATCTCGATTGAGGTGAGCGAGCGGCAGGCTCGGTGCACCTCTCCCGCAAGCGGGAGAGGTCGGCGCGTAGCGCCGGGTGAGGGCTTTCGCCTCTTGAGAGTCCTCTATTGTGTAGACACCCTCACCCCAGCCCTCTCCCGCAAGCGGGAGAGGGAGAACTAAAAAACGCAAAAAGCGCGATAGCCTTTCGGCCATCGCGCCTTCTGCGCACATCGGGCTTGGCGAAAAAACTTACGCCGCGTCGGCGTCGGCCTCGGCAGCCGGTTCGGGCTTGCGGCGACGGGGCAGCGGGAAGGCTTCGCTCTCATAGAGCGAGCGGATGCCGTTCTGGTCGAAGCGCGCTTCCTCGACCTGGAGATAGGCGCCGTTCAGCGAATCCGTCGGCAACTGCTCCATCGCGAACTGCACGGCTTCGGCCGCGGTGCCGAACCGGCGATAGGTGAAGCCGGCACGCTTCTTCTTGCGGATCGCGGCGGGGAAGAGCTCGGCGGAGGTGTTGAAGTTGAACGGACGCAGTGGACGCATGGTCAAAGACCTCGTGATCTTCTCTGGGGCTTTAAGCGCGTGGGGTTTGGGAGGGCGGAGGCCAATCGCGTGGGCCCGCCGCACATGTCATTCTCGCCCTCTAATATAGGCCGTTTTGACAAAATTGCGACCCCTGCGATGGGAGATGATGAATCCGCGCATGGCAGCCCCGCAAGGGCTATAAACCAAGTAATTTCAATTGGTTGGATGGTTTATAGTTTGCCAAGAAGCAACAGTACGACCAGCACCACGAGCACGACGCCACCGATCCCCATGCCGGAATGGCCCATGCCGTAGCCGTAACCGCCGACGCGGCCGGACAGGCCGCCGAGCAGGTAGATGATCACCAGGATGATCAGGATGGTCCCGAGCGACATGGCATCCTCCCTGGCGGCCGCCAAATCGCGATGATCGGCCGCACCGCCAGAGAAGAAAAGCACATCGCGCCGCCGGGTTCCATGACGGAACCCAACGGCGCGCAACGTTTATTTCGGCTCGAGCTTCAGCGCCGCCGAGTTGATGCAGTAGCGCAGGCCCGTCGGCCCGGGGCCGTCAGGGAAGACGTGGCCGAGATGGCCGCTGCACTTGGCGCAGAGCACTTCGGTGCGGATCATGCCGTGGCTCACGTCCCTTTCCTCGTCGACATGGCTCTCGACGGCGGGCTGGGTGAAGCTCGGCCAGCCGCAGCCGGAATCGAACTTGGCGTCGGACTCGAACAGCGCGTTGCCGCAGCCGGCGCAGACATAGGTGCCGGCACGGTGGTCGTGCTCATATTCGCCGGAGAAGGGACGCTCGGTCGCCTTCTCGCGCAGCACCGCGTACTGGATCGGCGACAGCTCGCGCCGCCACTGCTCTTCGCTCTTGATGACTTTGTCGTCCGTGGTCTTCGTCTTGGCGTCGGGCATGGGTCTCCCGTTTCTTAGTGGTCTCGCGATCAGTTGGTGGCCTTGCTGGCATTCACCAGCGTCGGCTTCTCAATGTAGTTATCCGCGAACAGCTTTTTCAGGTTCTCGACCTTGGGCAGGTCGTTATAGGCGATGTAGGGCTGGTTCGGATGCAGCGTCAGATAGTCCTGATGATAGGCTTCCGCCGGATAGAACGCCTCCAGTGCGCCGACCTTGGTCACGATCGGCTTGCTGAACACCTTGGCGCCGTTGAGCTGGGCGATATAGGCCTCGGCCACCTTCTTCTGCTCCTCGGAGGTGGTGAAGATCGCCGAGCGATATTGCGTGCCGGTGTCTGGCCCCTGGCGGTTGAGCTGGGTTGGGTCGTGCGCCACCGAGAAGTAGATCTGGAGGATCTTTCCGTAACTGATCTTCTTCGGGTCGTACTTGATCTCGACCGATTCCGCGTGGCCGGTCCGGCCGCTCGAGACAGTCTGGTAGTCGGCGGTCGCCTTGGTGCCGCCGGCATAGCCGGAGACCGCGTTGACGACGCCCGCAGTGTGCTGGAACACGCCCTGCACGCCCCAGAAGCAGCCGCCGGCGATCACGGCGGTCTGGATGCCGCTCGCCGGCGCCGCGTCCATGGTCGGGGCGGGGATCACGACCGCATCCTCGGCGGCCCGGGACGGCACGGCAAAGGCCAGCGTCAGGGCGGTCGTAGCAGCCAGCAGAGACAGGAGCGCGGGACGGCGCATGGCGGATCCTCTTTCCGGAAGGTGGATATTCTAGGTCGGTTGGCGCCGGGCGAACAGCCTGCCCGGCGGCATTTCAGTCACTTGAGATACGGGGACAGGTGCCGATTGTTACGCCGCGGCGGACACGACTCTGTGAGAAAACGCGGCCCGCGACAGCCCGGCTTGGCGAGGTGAGGAACTCCGCGCTAGATGAACCCGCGCGACCGACGATCGACTTAAAAAAGTGGTGGCTGGAGCTGGCCTGACAACATGCTGCGCGTCGTTTCCCTGACCCTCGTCACCCTGATCTCCGCCGTCGCGGTCGCCGCGGCCGAGCCGCAGGCCGGCGACGATCTCGCCATCTGCCGTGACCGCCAGGCGGAGCTCCAGGCCAGGGCGCAGGCCTGCGACAATCTGCTCAACGCCGACCGCCTCGCCGGCAAGGACAAGGCGATCGCGCTGTCCGTGCGCGGCAACACCCTGATCAACAAGCGCGACTACGCCCGCGCGATCGAGACCCTGTCCATGGCCGTCGATCTCGATCCGGACAACGTCATCGTTCTCAACCTGCGCGGCCTTGCCTATGAACGCTCGGGCAAGGACGACCATCGCGATGGCGGACTACAACCTCGCGCTCCAGAAGCGCCCGACCTACGGCGTCCCCTACAACAACCGCGGCGTCATCCATCTGCGCAGGGGCGCGCTGCAAAGCGCGCTCGACGACTTCAACCTGTCGATCAAGTACACGCCAAAATTCCTGCTCGGCTGGACCAATCGCGCCCGCGTGCGCACGCTGATGAAGGATTTCGACGGCGCGATCGCCGATTTCGCGGAGGCCGAGAAGATCGATCCGGCCGCGCCGCAGGTCGCCGGCAACCGCTGCATCACCTGGGGCATGATGGGCAAGTACGACCAGGCCTTTGCCGATTGCAACGGCCTGATCGAGAAGCAGCCGAAGAACGTCTACGCGATCAACAACCGCGCCGATGTCAGCATGATGAAGGGCGACCTCGACGCCGCGCTGAAGGACTACAACACGGCCATCCAGATCAACCCGAACAATGTCCGCGCCCATTCCGGCCGCGGCCAGATCTATGAGCGCAGGAAGGATCTCGCCCAGGCCCGCGCCGACTACCGCGCGGCGGCCTATTCGCTGACGAAATTCGACGAGCTCGACGTCGCGCGCGCCCGCGCCGTCGCGCAGGAGCGGCTCGCCGCGCTGACGCCGCAGGCGCCGGCCGGGGCGACCGGGCGCCGCGTCGCGCTGGTGATCGGCAACGGCGCCTACAAGAACGTGCACGCCCTGCCCAACCCGCCGCGCGACTCGAAGTTGATCGCAAACGCGCTGCGCGATGTCGGCTTCCAGACCGTGATATCGGTCAGCGACCTGACCCGCGACAAGTTCTTCGAAGCGCTGCAGACGTTCGCCGCCGAAGCGGAGAAGGCCGACTGGGCGGTGGTCTATTACGCCGGCCACGGATTCGAGATCGGCGGGGTGAACTATCTCGTTCCCGTCGACGCCAAGCTGGCCGCCGACAGGGATGCCGAGGCCCAGGCCGTCGCCCTCGAGCAGGTGATCGCCGCCGTCGGCACCGCGCGAAAGGTGCGTCTGGTGATGCTGGATGCATGCCGCGACAATCCGTTCGCGCCGACCATGCAGCGGACGCTGTCGCTCAAGCTGGTCGACAAGGGCTTTTCCAACATCGAGCCCGGCGCGGGCTTCATGGTGGTCTACGCCGCCAAGCACGGTGAGACCGCGATGGACGGCGATGGCGGCACCGACAGCCCGTTCGCCACCGCGCTCGCCCGCGAGATCAAGGAGCCGCGCGTCGAGATCAGAAAGCTGTTCGACATCGTCCGCGACGACGTCTGGTCCGCCACCAGGCACGAGCAGCAGCCGTTCACCTACGGCTCGCCTCCGGGGCGCGAGGATTTCTATTTCGCCGCGGGGAAGTGACGAATTGAGTTGCAGAGCAACTCAATTCGTCATTCCGGGGCGACGCGAAGCATCGAACTATGGTGCGCAATTGCGCACCTGAGAATCTCGAGATTCCGGGTTCGGCTCTTCGAGCCGCCCCGGAATGACGGGGTAGGCAGGTGTCGTAGGGTGGGCAAAGCGAAGCGTGCCCACCATTTTTATTTCGTGCGTGGAGAGATGGTGGGCATGGCGCTTTGCGCCTTTGCCCCCCTACGGCATCGGAGTCTTAAACAACGATGCTCAACCTTTTCGCCGCGCGCGTGATCCCCGTGTACAGCCACCTGGCCCTCGAGTCCTGAAACGCAAAACTCTCGTCGAACAGCACGACGTCGTCCCATTGCGAGCCCTGCGACTTGTGCACGGTCAGCACGTAGCCGTAGTCGAACTCGTCATAGGGCTTGCGCTGTTCCCAGGCGATCTGCTCGACGCCGCCCTCGAAGCAGTCGGCGCGCACCGAGACCTTCGTCACCTTGTGGCCGAGATCCTCGTCAGGCGACAGCCGCATGGACAGGATGCGCGATTTCGAGCGCGAGGTGTTGCGCGACTTCACGCGCCACAGGCCGCCGTTGAACAGGCCCTTCTTGCGGTTGTTGCGCAGGCACACCAGCTTGTCGCCGGCGACCGGAAAGGCGTCCTCAATGTTCTGACGCTGGCGCACCCGCATGTTGTAGGCGCGGCGGGTGTTGTTGCGGCCGACCAGGACCTGGTCGGCGCCCATGACGCGATCGGGATCGAGCTCCTTGCGCGACACCACCTCGCTCTCGCCGTAGCGGCCGATGTCGAGCTCGCGGCCTTCGCGGACGTCCATCGACATCCGCACGATCGGATCGTCCTGCGCCTGGCGGTGCACCTCGGTCAGCATCGCGTCGGGCTCGGTGTTGGTGAAGAAGCCGCCGCCCTGGATCGGCGGCAGCTGCGCGGGATCCCCTAACACCAGCAGCGGACAGTCGAACGACATCAGGTCGCGCCCCAGTTCGGCATCGACCATCGAGCATTCGTCGATCACGATCAGCTTGGCCTTGGACGCGGGCGCGTCGTCCCACAGCTCGAAGCTCGGCTGCTCCTCGCCGGATTCGCGGGCGCGGTAGATCAGCGAGTGGATGGTGGAGGCCTCGTCGCAGCCCTTGTTGCGCATCACCAGCGCGGCCTTGCCGGTGAAGGCGGCGAACTTCACCTCGCCGTCGACGCCCTCGGCGATGTGCCGCGCCAGCGTGGTCTTGCCGGTGCCGGCAAAGCCGAACAGGCGGAACACCGGCGGCGTGCCGCCCCGGCCGGGCTTGGCCTTGAGCCAGTCGCCGACGGCCTTGAGAGCGGCATCCTGATGCGGGGTGAAAGTGGCCATGTCTGTCTTGAGGAGGGGCGAGCCGAAGCGATTCGCCATCCCCCAAAACTAACCATTCGCCCCGCCGGTTCAAGCGGGGCGGGCTATCCTATTGCCAGCCGGGAACGCCGCGCATGTCGGGCAGATGGTGGGCGATGCCCTTGTGGCAGTCGATGCAGGTCTTTTCCCCCGTGAACAGGAAGCGCTGGTGCGCCACCGAGGCCCGCGGCGACTGCTTGGTGATGTCCATGGAATCGGCGCTGTGGCAGTTGCGGCACTCGAGCGAATCGTTAGCCTTGAAGCGCGCCCATTCATGCGCCGCCAGCTCGAGCCGGTGGTCCAGGAATTTCTCGCGGGTGTCGATCGTGCCGAAGATCTTTCCCCAGACCTCCTTGGAGGCCTGCATCTTGCGCGCGATCTTGTCGGTCCAGTTGTGCGGCACGTGGCAGTCCGGACAGGTCGCGCGCACGCCGGAGCGGTTGCTGAAGTGGATGGTCGACTTCAGCTCGGCGAAGACGTTGTCCTTCATCTCGTGGCAGCCGGTGCAGAACTTCTCGGTGTTGGTCAATTCCAGCGCGGTGTTGAAGCCGCCCCAGAAGATCACGCCGGCCGCAAAGCCCGCCAGCACCAGCACGCCGAGCCCGAACACCGAGCTCGGCCGGATCAGCACCCGCCAGAGCTCGCGCGCGAAATCCCAGCTTCGCGCGACGAAGCCGCGCTTGGCTTTTGCCTCGTCAGCGGTCGTCGTCATCGGCGGCCACCTGGGCTTGCGCGCGACAGCAGCGTGTCGATGTCGGTGAAATCGTTGCTGACGGGCGGGGTCGCGGTGTTCTGCGGCACGTGGCATTCCGTGCAGAAGAAGCGCCGCGGCGAGATCGAGGCCAGGAACTGGCCGTCGCGGTCCATGAAATGCGTGATCGAGACCATCGGCGCCTGCGATTCCGCGGTGCGCGCCCGCGCGTGGCACGACAGGCATTTGTTGCCGTTGAGGTCGACCTGGTAGCCGTCGATCGTGTGCGGGATCACCGGCGGCTGCTCCGGATAGTTGCGCACCTCCCGCTCGGAGGTGTTGCGGTTCGGCAGCATCGGCGGCGCCGGCCCCTCGTCATTGAGCGGGGCCGGGCCGCGCAGGCCCGACGTCACCGTCTGCGCGGTCAGCGAACTCGCGCCCGCGGCGATCGCGACCGCAAGCAATGCGATTCCAAATCGTTTCATCATGACACGTTCACCCGCTCGATGCGCACAGCGCATTTCTTGAAGTCGGTTTGCAGCGAGATCGGATCGGTGGCGTCCAGCGTCACCTTGTTGATCAGCTTGGATTCGTCGAACCACGGCACGAAGACGAGGCCGCGCGGCGGCCGGTCGCGGCCGCGCGTCTCGACGCGGACGCGGATGAAGCCGCGGCGGGACACCACCTTCACCTCGTCGCCGCGCCGGATCTTCGCCTCCTGCGCATCGTCCGGATGCATGAAGCAGACGGCCTCGGGGAAGGCCTTGTAGAGCTCGGGCACGCGGCGCGTCATGGTGCCGGAATGCCAGTGCTCCAGCACGCGGCCGGTCGAGAGCCAGAACGGATATTCGCCGTCGGGCGATTCCGCCGCCGGCTCGTACGGCAGCGCGAAGATGCGCGCCTTGCCGTCCGGATAGCCGTAGAACTGCACGTCGGTGCCCTGCTTGACGTAGGGATCGCTGCCCTCGCGGAAACGCCATCTCGTTTCCTGGCCGTTGACGACAGGCCAGCGTAGGCCGCGCTCTTTGTGATAGGCGTCGAACGGCGCGAGGTCATGGCCGTGGCCGCGGCCGAACGAGGCATATTCCTCGAACAGGCCCTTGTGCACGTAGAAGCCGAACGCCTTGGACTCGTCGTTGAGATAGCCCTGCTCGATGTCGGAGACCGGGAACTTGTCGACCTGGCCGTTCTTGTAGAGCACGTCGAACAGCGTCTTGCCGCGCACCTCCGGCTTCTTGGCGATCAACTCCTCGGGCCAGACCTCCTCGATCTTGAAGCGCTTGGAGAATTCCATGAGCTGCCAGAGATCGGACTTCGACTCGCCCGGGGCAGGGACGAGCTGATGCCAGAACTGCGTCCGCCGCTCGGCATTGCCATAGGCGCCTTCCTTCTCGACCCACATCGCGGTGGGCAGGATCAAGTCGGCCGCGAGTGCGGTGACCGACGGATAGGCATCCGAGACCACGATGAAATTGTCGGGATTGCGGAAGCCCGGATAGGTCTCCTCGTTGGCGTTGGGGCCGGCCTGGAGGTTGTTGTTGACCTGCACCCAGTAGGCGTTGATCAGGCCGTCCTTCAGCATCCGGCTTTGCAGCACGGCATGCGCGCCGGGCTTGTCGGGAATGGTGCCTTCGGGCAGCTGCCAGATGTGTTCGGCCTTGGTGCGGTGTTCCTTGTTGGTGACGACCATGTCCGCGGGCAGGCGGTGCGAGAAGGTGCCGACCTCGCGCGCGGTGCCGCAGGCCGAGGGCTGGCCGGTCAGCGAGAACGGGCTGTTGCCGGGCGAGGAGATCTTTCCGGTCAGAAGATGGATGTTGTAGACGAGGTTGTTGCACCAGACGCCGCGGGTGTGCTGGTTGAAGCCCATGGTCCAGAACGAGACCACCTTGGTCTTGGGATCGGCATAGAGCTCGGCCAGCGCCTCCAGCCGGTTGAGCGGCACGCCGGACATCTCGGCCGCCTTCTCCAGCGTGTACTCCGACACGAACTTGACGTACTCGTCGTAGCTCATGTCCGTGGAGTCGTTGGCCTTCGCCGCGCCCGTCGCCTTCTTCTGCAGCGGATGCTCGGGCCGCAGGCCGTAGCCGATATCGGTCTGGCCGCGCCTGAACACGGTGTGGGCCGCGACGAAGTCCTTGTTGACGCGGCCGGTCTTGATGATGTGGTTGGCGATGGCGTTCAGCAAATAGAGATCGGTCTGCGGCTTGAACACCATGCCGATGTCGGCGAGGTCGAACGAGCGGTGCTCGAAGGTCGAGAGCACGGCGACGCGGACATGCGGCGCGGACAGCCGGCGGTCGGTCAGCCGCGTCCACAGGATGGGGTGCATCTCCGCCATGTTGGAGCCCCACAGCACGAAGGCGTCGGTGGCCTCGATGTCGTCATAGCAGCCGGGCGGCTCGTCGATGCCGAAGGTACGCATCATGCCGGCGACGGCCGAGGCCATGCAGTGCCGCGCGTTGGGGTCGATGTTGTTGGTGCGGAAGCCGCGGTGCTCGACCTGCTCTCCAACGGCCGCTGCGAATTCGGCATGGGCGAGAGCGCCTCGATCACCGAGCTGGAGCCATTCGGCCGCGACATGGAGACCAAGAAGGAGGTGTTCGAGGAGGCCGTAGCCGCGATCTTCCCGATGTTCAGGGACGCGGGCAGCGAGCATCACGGCAAGTATTTCGACATCCCCTTGCGCAATGTGGTGCCGAAGCCGGTGCAGAAGCCGCATCCGCCGCTGTGGATGGCCTGCTCGCAGCTTCCGACCATCGAGCGCGCCGGCCGTCACGGTTTTGGCGCGCTCGGCTTCCAGTTCGTCAGCGCCGACGCGGCTCATGCCTGGGTGCACGCCTATTACAACGCCATGACCAAGCGGCTGCACCTGCTCGCGGACTACGAGATCAACCCGAACATGGCGCTGGTGTCGTTCTTCATGTGCGCGAAGACCGACGAGGAGGCCCGTGCCCGCGCCGACGGCGCCACCTTCTTCCAGTTCGCGCTACGCTTCTATGGCGCCGCGCAGAACCGCCAGCGGCCCGCGCCCTACACCGTCAACATGTGGGACGAGTACAACAAGTGGAAGCGCGACAATCCAGAGGCCCAGGAGGCGGCGCTGCGCGGCGGCCTGATCGGCTCGCCGGAGACGATCCGCAAGAAGCTCAGGCGCTTCCAGAGCTCGCATATCGACCAGGTCATCCTGCTCAACCAGGCCGGCAAGAACAGCCACGAGCACATCTGCGAATCGCTCGAATTGTTCGGCCGCGAGGTGATGCCGGAGTTCCAGAACGATCCCGCCCAGGCCGCCTGGAAGAGGAGCGTCATGGGCGGCGAAATCAAGCTGGAAGAGATCGACACCCAGGCCTTCACCGACCGCTACGGCAAGCTCGCCGTCAACGTCGCCCCGGCGAGAGCGGCGGCCGCGGGATAGGGGGCACGTTTGACGTCGGCCATGCCCTTATTGGCGGGGCGGGGCCTCCGCATGGGGCCAATCGCCCACTCCTGCGCTGCCGCAACCTTTGCTGGTCGATCATCTCATCGAAACCCTTAGGATGCAGACGATCGTTAACCGTATGATGGGTTCAAGATCCTGTTTGCGCGGGAGGATATGCCGGTTGGGACCGCAATAGTCCGTGCTTGATCTCGCTCAAGGGCTCTGTTTGGATATTTTGGTTGGCCAATTCGAATTTCGGGTCATCGTAGTGAAGCTGAGAAATGGATACCGTTGCTCATGACGGCTCGTTCACCGGAAAGCATCGCGACCGTCCACCGCGCTGGCGTCGGCAATCGGTTGCTGGCGGCGTTGCCGCCGGCGGATCTCGGCTTGCTCACGCCCCACTTCCAGAAGGTCTCGTTCGAACCCGATACCGTCCTGGTGCGGTCGGGCGATGAGCTCGACCCGGTTTTCTTTCCCCATAGCGGCGCAATCGCCTTCATGCTCGACATGCCGGACGGGCAAACGGTTGCAACCACGTTGATCGGACGGGAAGGCGCCTTGGCCTCGTTCTCCGCGCTCGGCCCGTCGCTGTCATCGGTGACGGCGGTTGCTCGCGTGGCCGGCACGGCATCGCAGATCTCGGCCGCCAGGTTTCGGGCTGCCTATGCGCGAAGCGAGGCCATCAGGAATGTCGTGCAGGTCCACGTCCGCGCGTTGCTGTTGCAGCCCCAGCACGTCGCGGCCTGCAACGCGCTGCACCTGGTGGATGGCCGCATGGCGCGGTGGCTCCTGCAGCTCCACGACCGCGTTCCCAGCGATCTCCTCCCGGTGACGCAGGAGGCGCTCGCGCAGTTGCTCGGGGTGCGGCGGACGACGGCGGCGCTGACGATGAGCAAGCTGCGCGCGGCCGGCGCCGTCCCGTCCGACCGGCGCGGGTTTGTAGAGATCGACCGGGCGCGGCTCGAGCGCGTTGCATGCGATTGTTATGCGCTGATGCAGGACAAGATCGATCGGATGTATTGCCAGGAATTGGCGGCGCCGCAGCCTGCCCTTGCGCCATTCCCGGAAACAACCGCGGCAGTCAAGGCGCAGATGAGGTCCGCTGCGCCCCGTCAATGAGGACACGCTCTGGACGGTTCGGCGTCTACCACGCCGGAGCGAGCTTGCGCCGTCGCGCCGCGATCTCATGCGGGCTCCCCGCCCTGCTCGATCATGAACGGTGGGCTGCAACTGGGCCAGACCCCGTGCCGATTTACACGCAATCTGCGCCTTTCTGCGGTTTCTTGTGACCGGATGGAATCAGCCCTTCGCGCCAGAGCCCCTCAGGGTGTCCCACGCGGCCCGACTTGCTTGATCGAACGACTTGCGGGACTCCGCCAACGCCGCGCTTAGCACGGACCAGGACTCGCTGCCCGCCTGCTTCAGCTTCTGGAGACGTGCTTCCGCTTGGGACGCGTCAGACTTCAGCTGCTTGAGCGCGGCATCGAGATCGGTGATCCGCGCTCCGGCCACTTTGCCGGCCGCCTCACGGAATCGATTCGCGGCCTCGTGCCACGCCTTGCCCTGCGCCGCTGCGATGTCTTTGAACGTGGCCTGCTGCTGCTCGATCTGCTTGCCGGCGCTCTCAAAATAGGTCTTCATCTGCGCTTCGAAGCCGATCCAGTGCTCTTCGAGATCGGGTTTGGTGCGCGCCCAGGCTGCTTCGCCGGCTTCCGCTTGCGTCTTGAGGTGCGCCTGAAATTTATCCCGCCTCTTTTTGAGATCGACGATGAGCTGCTCTGCCTTCACCTTGGACTCCGCCTTGGCCTCCGTCGCCTTCACCTCAAACGAAGCCAATGCGGCATCCATCTCGTCGATTCGCTCCTTGGCCGAATTGAGGTAAAAATGCATGCTGCTGTGCTCTGACATGACCCATCTCCATTGATTAGCGGATGCGCTGGCGATCATCACATGGCTTCATCGTTCTCGACTTTGAACCTGCGTCAAGCGACTCGTTGCGTCTGCGTCCGAAGCGACGTCATCTCAAGCAGCGACATGAGGAAGGAGCATTGACGTTCCAGATGAAGCTGATTTCTTGCCTATCGCGTCCTTGAGACTGCGGGACGGGTTATCCAACTTGGACGCCGCGTAGAACTCGAGTGGCTCTGCCACCTTGGCATGAGGCGGCAATACGTCCTCGTTGAACGCGTGCTCGCACTTGCGCAGAGCGACGGACATTTTCCGGTCTCCGCCAAGATCAAGTGGCCTGCCATTTCTCATACCATGCTGTAGAGTGCGTCCGCGCACGCCGATATGCTGGACGGCCAGGCCGCTGGATTCGTCGATGTCACCGTCGATTGCGTCTGATGCCATGTCGTGCACTTTCCGTGCTGCGCGCGCGGATCGCCTCACTGCGCGGACAGCCATGAGTCGACCGCCGCAGGCCTACGCCGCCGTCCAGCCGCCATCGATCGCGAGATTGGCGCCGGTGATCTGCGCGGCCTCGTTACTGCACAGAAAAAGTGCGAGCGAAGCCACCTGTTCGACAGTGACAAATTCCTTGGTGGGTTGGGCCGCGAGCAGCACGTCGCTGATGACCTCATCTCTTCTCATCTTGCGTGCATTCATCGTGTTCGGGATCTGCTTTTCCACCAGCGGGGTCCAAACATACCCGGGGCTGATGCAGTTGCACGTGATCTTCGAACGCGCAAGCTCCAGCGCGACGGTCTTGGTCAGGCCGGCGATCCCGTGCTTGGCTGCGACGTAGGCTGACTTGAACGGCGAAGCTACACGCGAATGCGCCGAAGCCGTCGTGATGATCCGGTCCCAGCCACGCTTCTTCATGCCCGGCACCGCCGCACGGATTGCATGGAATGCGGCGGATAGATTGATGGCGATGACCGCATCCCATTTCTCGAGCGGAAACTCTTCGATTGGAGAGACGTGCTGGACGCCGGCATTGTTGACGAGGATATCCACGGCCCCGAACGTCGCTTCACCCAGCGCGATCAGCCCGGCGATTTCGCTTGGCTTCGCCATGTCCGCGGGCGAATAGATCGCCTTGACGGCGAACTCGCGTTCGATTGCCAAGCGCTCCTTCTCGACATCGGCCGCCTCGCCCATTCCGTTTAGCACGATGTTTGCGCCGGCACCCGCGAAGGCACGCGCACATGCGAGGCCGATGCCGCTCGTCGAGCCGGTCACGATCGCAGTTTTGCCCTTAATAACCATCTCAGTCACTTTGCTCCGTGTGTTGCGCCAGCTGGCGAAGCCTCGCGGTTCAGGCGCGCGTTGGTTTTGTGGATTTCCGATCAGATGACCAGACTTCGTTCTGAAGCCCGGAATGGACGCCGCGCTGGCTCTTGCAGATAGTCATGGACCACTCTGCCCAGTCCCAGCGTGAGGTCTGCACGGATGTGAAGCGCCGAGACGATCTCCAGAACGGGCAGATCAGCGACCGGCGCCAAGGCGTGCGGTGTCAGGGAGAGAGCCGCGGGTCCGGTCCAGGCGCCCTTCAACGCGATCTGCTCGAGGCGATATTCAACGAGCTCGCAGATGCGCGGGCTGCCATCGACATGCGGGATGATCTTGAGCAGAAAATTCGGCTCCTCGAGCGCGGCCTTGACCTGGCCAAGATCGGCTTCGCGGTGCTTGTAGCCCATTGTGCCCGTCGCCACCCGCAAGGGCCCGTAGTCGAGCGTACCGATCAGCGTGTCGATCTCGGTCCGCAATGTCGGCTGGCCGAGCTTTTTCGGAAAGCCCCAGAGCTCGCGTCCCCCGGCAATCGGTCCTTCGTCGTTGAGGAACATGCAGTGGTTGTAGCCGCCCGTGTGGCCACGGAACGAGACCGGGATGACCTGGCCGCTTTCCGTGTAGTCGCCGAAGCCATTCGAATCTGGCATGCGGATGAATTCATACTTGACGAGCGGGTTGCGGTCATCGAGTTCCAGCGGTTCGGGCACTACAGCGCGCAGCCTTGCCGGGTCGGTGCGATAGGTGATGATCAGGTACTCGCGATCCACAAACCGGTAAGGGCCCGGCGGATAGGCCGGGCTGGTGAGCGGCATCGCAAAGGCGCGCTTGCGCACATCGTTCTCACGCATGGGGGTCTCCGTGCATCAAATCAGCGCTCTATTCACGGCCATCATGCTCTAGATCGAACGTGAAAACGCCGTCCGGGGTGACCGGGCGTGCGAGCACCTCGGGATGACGCAAGGTGCGAAGCGCATCGTGGTAGCCGGCGCGCCAATGGTCTTGCATCGAAAGGCGGGAGAACTCGTAGTCCTTGGAGTGGCCTTCGTGGTTGCGCGCCCGATAGATCAGGTGAACGATGTTGTAGACGTTGGGAGACACCGCGGTGTTCAGGAGCTTCACATCCTCGTGCTCCCTGAGTTCTTCGGGAATCCGGTCCAGGAGCGTCGTGAGCGCACGTCGCAGGCGCTGCACGTGCTTGAACTGGTCGGTGCTCGCGCGCGTGCGACTGGAATATTGAATTTCCTTCTGACGCGTGACGACCTCGGGCAGATTGCCCGGAAGCTGCCCCTTCGCGCTCCAGAGATCGACCTGAAACGCCAACATGTCCTGCGGCACACCCCCATCGATCACCCATTGCAGCGGCGTATTGGAGACAAGGCCGCCGTCCCAGTAATGCTCGCCCTCGATCTCCACGGCGGGAAAGCCCGGTGGCAGCGCGCCGCTTGCCATGATGTGCTCTGGGCGAATCGTGTGGGTGCTGTTGTCGAAATAGACGAAATTGCCCGTTCTCACGTTGACTGCTCCTGCACTGAACCGCGTCATCCCCGCGTTGATGCGATCGAAGTCAATCAGGCGCTCCAGCGTGCTCTTCAACGCGACGGTGTCGTAGAAGCTGGTTGCTTCGGTCGTGCCGCCGGCGTGGAGCCATGGCAGGAGGGGGCGCGCGGAGAAGAACCCGTTTGCGCCGCATGCCGCGGCAAGGCCCGCGCTCATCTGGTTGAGGATATTGCGCGCATTCTCGCTGCGCGCATCGAGAAATGGGTTTCCGGCCCAGTCCCAAGGTGCAGTCGAAGTTACCCGCGTCCAGAAATCGCGCAGCCGATCAACACGTGACTCGGCCGGGTTGCCCGCGATGATCGCGGCATTGATCGCGCCGATGGAAATGCCGGCAACCCAATCGGGGTGGATGCCAGCTTCCGCCAGCGCCTCGTACACCCCCGCCTGGTAGGCGCCGAGAGCGCCGCCGCCTTGCAACAGCAGGGCTATGCAATCGAATGGCAGCCGCCGTTGGGTGGCCGGCAGGTGTGTGCAACTCACGAGATCGTGCTTCAGTGGCGCGCTGTCACGTTCGTGGCTAGCGCTGAGTTGACCGCTGTCCGACCTTGGGTGGCTCGAGCATCACTTCCTTCAGGTGATCGCCGGTAGCGATGACGACCACGAAGTTGAGCTTGCCATCCTGTTTCATCAACCCGCCAGCGAGCGCCTGTCCGTCCGCCGCGCTTTCCGCGACCCGCACCGCGTCCGACAACTCCTGCTTGATCCACTTCAGGGCTATGATGTTGGCGAGATCCGCGCGATCGAGCTCCTTGAGCGATGACGCGATCTCCCTTTGCGATACCCTTCCGGTGTTCGCATCTATGACATTCTCAAAGACCCGCTCGTTCTTGATCGTGCGCACGCGGTAGACCGGCGGACCGGATATCTCGAAGCTGATGTCTGCGGTCCTCGACCCATCGTGCAGACCCTCCGCAATCGCCATGGCCTGTCCGATCGGGACCTTCGTGGTGTGGAACTGCTCCAACACGCGGCGAATGGCCGCCTCCTCGACGTTGCCCTGCGCGGTCGCGCTTTGCTGTTCGGCGTCGGTAGGGACCTGCGTGACGCCGGCCAGAGCACCGGTGCCGGCGAGGGCCGCGGAACAAACGATGAGGGCAAACAGCTGCTTCTTTGGCATCGCGCATAATCCTGTGGTGTTCTTCATGATCGGTGGTCTAGTTCGGCACGACGGCGTACCGGCTGATCTGGAAGCCCGGATGCCGAGCAGATCGCCACAACTTTCGAGGCCGCGCCGGAGCGAGCTTGTGCCGTCGCGCCGCGATCCGATGCGGGCTCCCCCGCCCTGCTTGGTCACGAACGGCGGGCTGTAACTGGGCCAGGCTCTCGCGAACGCGTAGATCGGCCGCCGCCGGGTTGCCGTCATCGTCGCGCACAACGGGGCCGCCGACTTCAGTTTCGGGCAACTGCGGTGGAGCCTGGGCGATATCGTGCTCGGCGGGCGCGGGACGCAGTCCGAACCCGCTGGTGTCGATGACGGCCGCTTCGGGGCCCCTCCGCTCCGAGTGGATCCGGATCGGCGGCAACGCAGAATGCTGCTCCGTGAGCCGGCTCGGCGAAGGTGCGGGCAACACCCAGTCGGCCGCCAGAAGCAGCAGGAGCAGCGCCCCTCCAGCGGAGAGAAAATACGCCCGCAGGGGCAGCTCGGGCTCGACGGCGGCGCTCGCACGTCGCGACAGGACAGACTTCCTGCTCACGGCCTGTTCCCAGACATGAAATGATTCCGTCTCGTTTTCAGAAGCTCGTGGGCCGCGGGTGCCGGCACGCGCGTTCGGCGTCGAGATAGCCGCGCTCGTCGAGCCATTCGATCGGGCAATAGGCCATCGCCTTCGGGTCGATCACGTGCCCGTCGCGCTTGAGGGCCGCACGCGTGCCGGTGCGTCCGCTCCAGACCGAAGAGCCGGTGGCCGGCTCCACGTCCATGACGTCGAACACTTCGATGAAGTTGAGCATGTCGAACGTCCAGGATGCTCACGCGGCGGGCGGGGAAGGGGGCTCGACGCCTTCAAGCGCGACGCCTCTGCGGACGAGTTCGGATTCGATCGCGTCGAAGATGGACTCGACCGGCGCGAGCCACACCGTGACCCAGCAGATGATGCAATCGCGAGCAAGCAACAGCCCTGACGTCATGCGCGGCCCCTCCGGCTGGCCGCATGCCGCACCGGCGCGGGTTCGCCGACGGCGAGCGCGTGCACCCAGGCGAGCACCGAAATGGTGAGACCCAGCAGCAGGCTCACGCCCACGAGCGACACGGCCACCATCAGATTGAGCGAGGCGACGGCAATCCCGGGCCAGGGATTTTCCCGCACGAGCGCCAGGAACAGGCTTGACATCTTCGGTCTCCTAAATAAACTACACCGTATATTTCATATACAGCGCGGATCGCGGGATGTGTCAAGAGCCGGGACTCACAAGCCCGTGTTCGTCCTGGCCGGGCGAGGGGACTTCGGAGTGAGGCCGAGGTTTCCTTTGAAAGCGGATGCCTCAACTTGAGAAAGGATTCGATATGTTCAAGAACCGGTTGGTGCTCGCACTCCTGGTGCTCGTTGCGTCGGGCGCCGCTGCGTTCGCGCAGGAGGACCGCGGCACGGCTGAGCAGAGAGCGGCGTGCACGTCTGACGCGTTTCGCCTGTGCGCCGGCTACATCCCCGATCCCACCAATGTGGAAGCTTGTCTCAGGCAAAGAAAGTCGGACCTGAGCGAAGCCTGCAGAGCCGTGTTCGACCATGCAGCCGCTGCGGCTTCGGTCAGGACCGTCGGGTCGCACCGATAGCGCGGCGCAAGGAATGAGGAACGATCGTATGAATACGATATATGCGCCTGCTTTCGCCGCGTTCGGAGGCTCGGCCTTCGGAGCGATTTCCACGATCGTGACGGGATGGATGTCCCGGCGCCGCAGACTCCGCGAGCGCCATCAGGCGCACGCGGTGTCGAAGCGCGAGAAGCTCTATCGCAGCTTCATTGAGGAGGCGTCCCGACTTTACGCGGACGCGCTCACCAGCGACAAATCCGAGATCCCGGCATTGGTGAACTTGTATGCGCTTATCGGGCGCATGCGGATTCTGTCCGAGGATGAGGTGGTCCATGCCGCAGAGCGGGCTGGCCGGCTGATCATCGAGACCTACCTTGCCCCGAACACCCCGTTCGTCGACCTGCCGGGCTTCCTGGAGGAGATGGATCCGTTGCGTGAATTCGGCGAAGCCTGCCGGCGTGAGATGCACGCGATTCCGTTGCGTTGAGGCCGAGCATGCTGAAGGCGCAGACGACCCGCCAGACTGGATTGTCCTGCACGCGTGAACGAATCGTGCAGGCTGCAATCCGCTTGTACCGGGAGATCGGGTACCGGAAAACCACGGTTGCCGACGTCGCTCGCGACGCTTCAATGTCCCCCGCAAATCTCTACCGGTTCTATCCCTCCCGCCGGGCGCTCGAGGAGGCCGTCGTGACGGAGCTGCTCGACGAGGTGTTGGCGGCGGCCGCAAGTGCAGCGCGAAGCGGCCGCTCGGGCCTGGAGCGCCTGAATGCAACGTTTGGCGCGATCTCCCGGCTGCATGAAGACCGGCTGGCAAACGATGTCCGCTTGCACGAACTGGTGGTGGCCGCAGGACAGGCGAACTGGCTGGCCAGCCTGTCTCATGCGGATCGGCTTCGTGGTGTCGTGCGGTCGATCATCGCGGCGGGGCAGGTGAGCGGGGAGTTCCGCGGCGGGAGCCCGATGGCGCTCGCCTGCTGCCTGCTGGACGCGATGGATGCTTACCTCAACCCCTCCCGTGTCAAGGCGACCGCCCTTCGGCCAACGTTCGACGAGATGATGCGCTTTTGCGCGGGGGCGCTTTGCAACGCCGCGTTCGCTGGCCCGGCGCCCCATCAACTCATCAACGTTCAGGCCAGTATGCGCTACAAACCCGCCTGTTAAACCCGACGCTCGATTGGCTCACGGCGTCCAGTCTGCCTCACAGGCCGCAAGGAAGAAGCCGACGCGTTCGCGCATGAAGGACGGCAGCTCCCGTCTCAGCTCCTTCGGTGTTTCCCCGACCAGCGAGCGAAACAGCATCGGCAGCAGGATCAGATCCAGGAAGATCTGAGCGGTGGCAAGGCTTCGCTTGCCGCCGAAGGGCCCCTTTGGAGCGCGCGCCAGCTTCTGCGTCGCTTCATTCAAGAGTTGGGAAACGGCGTTGACGGAGCGATCGCGCGCGGCGTCGTGGACGTTGCGGCTCAACTCGGGAAAACGCTGCGCTTCAGCAATCGTGGCGCGAACCATGCCCAACGATTCCTCGATGAGCTTTTCCACGATGGTGGTGCCGAGGTTCGAGAGCTTGTCATGAAGGGTGCGGCCCTCGGGCTCGACGCCTTCGAAATCCGTCAGCCTGCTGATGGTGCGGGCCACCACCGCCGCGAACAGCGCCTCCTTGCCGGGGAAGTGCGCGTAGATGGTTGGCTTGCTCGCCGGCGCCAGCTCGGAAATGTCGTCGATGCTGGCACTGCGATAGCCCTTCTCGAGAAAAAGCTGCTGGGCTGCGTCAAGGATCCGGACCTGGACGTCGCCGGCAAGGTCTTTGGTCGGTCTGCCCCGTTTCGGGGTGCTCTTCTTGGTCATCCGTCGATCCTCCAGTCACGAGTCTGTGCGCGCGCAGATCGCACTTGACATGGCGGGCCGGAAAAGGCAACAGAAAGAAAATATACGGTATAGTTTATTTAATCGCCGCGACGTCCATCAGGACCCGCGGCGGCACCTCCCGGACAGTCGAAGCCGCAAACCTGTGTGCATTGGCCTTGCGACCGTCCGGTCGACCTCAGGAGAGAGCG
Source organism: Bradyrhizobium sp. YCK136 (assembly GCF_044570075.1). Lineage (NCBI taxonomy): Bacteria > Pseudomonadati > Pseudomonadota > Alphaproteobacteria > Hyphomicrobiales > Nitrobacteraceae > Bradyrhizobium > Bradyrhizobium sp. YCK136. The sequence goes on along the minus strand of NZ_CP172424.1, from coordinate 8,393,760 downwards.
AATATGTCGTGCCCCGACCCGGACCGCCCACAACACGGCATCCTGCTGCGCGAGTTGCATCACAGGGTCGATAAGGGGATCGCCTCGGCGATCGATCTGGTCTCGGCGGCGGTCATCCGCGCCGACGGAGCGGAAGCAAAGGCCGCCCTGAGCGACGTCGTGGAGCTGCTGCACGGACATGCGGAGCTGCATCGGGCGCTGGCCATGCCGGACGGCGATGTCCTCAACGATGCCGCGACTTACATTCGCCGACTGGGCTGCGCCATGCACCAATCCTTTCTGGATCGAATGGGGATCCGGCTGACGCTCACCACCGAGTCTCTCCCGCTTCAGCCCGAGCGGTGCGGACGGCTTGGCTGATCGTCCACGACCTCATCGTCAACGCAGCGAAGCATGCGTACTTCGACGCGCGCTCCGGCGAGATCAAGGTCAAGCTGTCGCGCATCGGCTCGGTCGCGAACTGCGTGGTGCTGGACAACGGCTCGCGGCCGGCGCGGGCCTTGGGCCGGGAGTTCGAGATCAGCAATGACCTTGCGAAAGGGCTCGGCGGACGGATCGAGCACGGCTTCGCTGCCGAGTTCACATCCGTCGTGGTCGCGTTTCACCTGAGCGAGCGGGAGCGGCAGGCAAGCTGGTCGATGGCGGCGCGCCGCATGAGGCGGCCGCGCCGGCTGAAGACCAACGCGTCCGTGACGCCCGGCTCGGGCGCCGGCCTCCCGGATCAGATCGAGCGTCCGGCCGCGATGCGCGCGGATCCAGATTCACTGCGAGCGCGCCCGAACGAACGGGCCACGCTGAGCAGGGGCCCGGACGTCCTGGGCAATCTCCTGTCACCCTCTCACCGTACGGACGCGCTATGAACCCGCGTTATTCGAACCTCTCCAAAATCGGTCGAACCGAGCGCTTGCTGAGGCCTCTCGGCGGCCTGGCCCTCGCACTTGTTGCTGCCGCGCTCGGCGGCTGCGACGATCACGCTGCCAGTCCTTCCGCGCGCGCCGCTGTCGTGCGCACGGAAATCGTGCAGCCGAGGGATCGGCAATCCTCGCTTACCCTGACCGGTGAGGTGCAGGCCCGCTTTCGGGCGGATCTGTCGTTCCGCGTCAGCGGGCGTGTCCTCGCGCGCTATGTCGATGTCGGGACCCACGTGAGGGCCGGCGAAGTGCTGGCCATTCTCGACCCGGCCGAGCAGGAGGCCGATGTCGATGCCGCCACCGCGGCCGTTCTCGCCGCAGAATCCCAGCTGCGTGTGGCAAAGGCGACTTACGATCGGCAGAAGGCGCTGATCGCAAGCGGCTTCACCACGCGCACGGCCTACGACCAGGCGCAGGAAGGGTTGCGAACCACGGAAGGTGCGCTTGAAGCGGCAAGAGCGCAGCTCGGAACCGCGAAGGACGTGCTCGGCTATACCGCGCTGCGAGCCGAAGCCGACGGCGTCGTCACCGCACGCAGTGTGGAAACCGGTCAGGTCGTACAGGCAGCCCAAGCGGTATTTTCGCTGGCGCAAGACGGGGACCGGGACGTCGTCTTTGACGTCTATGAGTCCATTTTCCTCGGTGCTGCCGACGGAAGCAGCGTTTCGTTGGTGCTGATCTCGGATGCGACCGTGACGGCAGGCGGTCAGGTTCGGGAGGTCTCGCCGGCGGTCGACGCGAGGAGCGCGACCATTCGGGTCAAGGTGGCGATCAACGACCCGCCTGCCGCAATGACGCTTGGAAGCGCCGTCGCGGGAACTGTGAGAGTGAAGACCGAGCCGCAAATCGCATTGCCCTGGCGCGCATTGATGGCGGCGGGCACCAGCCCTGCGGTCTGGACCGTCGATCCGGCAACGCGGACCGCCTCGCTGAAGCCGGTGACGGTCGGTGGCTACGAGGCCGGAGAAGTGTTGATCAAGGCAGGTCTGGATCCGGGCGAGCGCGTCGTCGTCGATGGCGGCAAGCTTTTGAGCGTGGGCCAGCCCGTGACCTATGAAGGAGACCCCTCATGACGGGCCGCACAACGATCGTGGCGGGCACGCTTGCATGCGCGCTCGCGCTTGCCGGATGCCAGCAGGAGACGAAGGCGCCCGAGGCCGTGCGGCCCGTCCAGTCGCTGCTTCTCGCAGCGGACCACGCGGACGATGCCGTTGCGGTGGGCGTTATCGAACCGCGCTACAAAACCAATCTCGGCTTCCGCGTGCTGGGACGTCTGATCACGCGTCCCGTCTACGTCGGTGACCTCGTGACTGAAGGACAGACGGTTGGCACGATCGACTCGACCGCCCTTGAGCTCGCCGTTCGCGCGGCCAAAGGCCAGCTTGCCAAGGCCGAGGCGCAGTTCGCGACCGCTCGCGCGACGGAGGAACGGCAGCGAACGCTCATCACCACCGATGCAACCACGAAGCAGGCGCTCGATAACGCCGAGCAGGCGCGTGCCGGCGCCGAAGCGACGGTTGCGCGCGAACAGGCCAATCTGACCAAGGCGGTCGAGCAGCTCGGCTATTCGCAGATCAAGGCCGACTTCGCCGGTGTGGTCACCGCAGTCGGTGCGGACGTCGGCCAGGTGGTGTCCCCCGGCCAAAGCGTGGTGACGATCGCAAGGCCCGATATTCGCGAAGCGGTCGTCGATATCGGGCCGGACTATCCGCTGCCGCTGGAGGTCGGTCTGCCGTTCATGGTCAGCCTGCAGCTCCTGCCGGCGGTTCAAGTGGAAGGCACCGTTCGCGAGATTGCGCCGCAAGCCGATCCGGCAACACGCCTGCGGCGGGTCCGCATTGCGCTCAGCAATCCGCCTGACAGCTTCCGGCTCGGCGCGACTGTCACGGCAAAGCTCGGCAGGCAGCAAGGCCCGGTTCTCTGGCTGCCTGCGTCGGCGCTGCTCGCCAAGGATGGCGCCAATTTCGTCTGGATCGTCAATCAGCCCGCCAGCACGGTGTCGCTGCAAAAGATCGATGTGGCGGCTGGCCAAACCGGGGCGCGCGTCACCGGTGGACTTGCTGCTGGCGCACGCGTCGTCACCGCCGGGGTCCACAGTCTCAAGCAAGGACAGCACGTCCGTATCGAACAGGATCAGCAGCCATGAAGTCGTTCAATCTCTCCGACTGGGCGCTCGGTCATCGCTCGCTCGTCTGGTATTTCATGATCGCCTTCATGGCGGCGGGACTTTTTGCCTATCTTCAGCTGGGACGGCAGGAAGATCCCGACTTCACCATCAAGACCATGGTCGTCCAGGCGCAGTGGCCGGGTGCGTCACCCGAGGAGATGACGCGCCAGATCACCAACCGGATCGAGAAGAAGCTCGAGGAGCTGGAATCGCTCGATTACACCAAGAGTGTGACGGTTGCGGGTCAGACCACCGTCTTCGTCTATCTGCGCGACAGCACCAAGGCTGCCGACGTGAAGCCGACCTGGATTCGTGTTCGCAACATGATCGCGGACATCAAGGGCGACTTCCCGCAAGGGGTGATCGGGCCCGGCTTCAACGATCGCTTCGGCGACGTGTTCGGCAACATCTATGCCTTCACCAGCGACGGCCTGAGCCAACGTCAGCTGCGCGATCATGTGGAGGACATCCGTGCCAAGGTCCTGACCGTGCCCGATGTCGGCAAGGTGGACATCCTGGGCGCACAGGACGAGGTGATCTATCTCGAGTTCTCCACCCGCAAGATCGCGGCCCTTGGCCTCGACGTTCACGCGATTATGAGCTCCTTGCAGGGGCAGAATGCGGTTGCCCCATCCGGCGTATTCCAGGAGGGGCCCGAGCGGATCAGCGTACGCGTGAACGGCCAGTTCACGTCGGAGGCAAGTCTGAAGGCGGTCAATCTGCGCATCAACGATCGCTTCTTTCCCCTGACCGACGTCGCAACCATCACGCGCGGTTATGCCGATCCGGCCAGGACCTTGTTCAGGTACAACGGCGAGCCGGCGATCGCGCTTGCCATCGGCATGAAGTCCGGCGCGAATCTGCTGCATTTCGGCGAGGCGCTGAAGGAGGAGATGTCGAGAATTACCGCCGACTTGCCGGTCGGCGTCGGCGTTCACCTCGTCGCCGATCAGCCCGTCGTTGTCGAGCATGCCGTGTCCGGCTTTACCGAGGCGCTGTTCGAGGCCGTGATCATCGTTCTCGGCATCAGCTTTCTCAGCCTGGGCATGCGCGCCGGCCTTGTCGTCGCGATCGCGATTCCGCTGGTTCTCGCCATCACCTTCGTCGTGATGGCCTATGCCGGCATTTCGTTGCAGCGAATTTCGCTTGGCGCCCTGATCATCGCGCTCGGCCTGCTGGTCGATGACGCCATGATTGCCGTCGAGATGATGGTCGCGCGGCTCGAGGTCGGCGATCCCCTGGAAAAGGCGGCGACGCACGTCTACACCTCGACCGCCTTTCCCATGCTGACCGGAACGCTGGTGACCGTGGCCGGCTTCATTCCGATCGGGCTCAATAACAGCAATGCAGGCGAGTTCACCTTCACGCTGTTCGTGGTCATCGCCGTCTCCCTGATCGTCTCGTGGATCGTGGCGGTGCTGTTCACGCCGTTGCTCGGCGTCACCATCCTGCCTGCCAGGATGAAGGGCCATCACGAGCAGAAGGGGCGCGTAGCGCAGTTGTTCACGCGTCTCCTGCTCGTCTGCATGCATCGCCGCTGGACGACGATTGGCGTTACTGTCGCCGCCTTTCTGCTGGCGCTGTTCGGCATGAATTTCGTGCAGCAGCAGTTCTTCCCGTCTTCGGATCGCGCCGAGCTCGTGATCGACTGGAATCTGCCGCAGAACGCATCCATTGCCGATACCAACTCGCAGATGGCGCGCTTCGAGCGCGAACAGCTCCAGGGCAGCAATTCGGTCGACCACTGGTCGTCCTATGTCGGCACCGGCTCGCCGCGCTTCGTCCTGTCCTTCGACGTGCAGACCGCCAACACCTGGTTCGGCCAGATGGTGGTCGTGACCAGGGGCGGCATCAAGGCGCGCGACCAGGTCAAGGCGCAGTTCGAGGACTACCTGAGGAAGACGTTCCCCGGCACCGATACCTACGTCAAGCTGCTCGAGGTCGGCCCCCCGGTGGGGCGTCCCGTGCAGTTTCGCTTGAGCGGGCCCGACATCGCGAAGGTGCGAGACCTCGCGCAGAAGCTCGCCGGTATCGTGCGGAGCAGCCCCGATCTCGGCAATGTCGTGTTCGACTGGATGGAGCCGGCCCGCGTCGTCAAGGTGGACGTTCTCCAGGACAAGGCGCGGCAGCTCGGCGTCACCTCGGAGGACATTGCCTCCACCTTGAACTCCGTGCTCGAGGGCACGCCGATTACCCAGGTGCGCGACAGCATCTATCTCGTCAGCGTCACGGGACGTGCGACGGCGGCTGAACGTGCCTCCATCGACACCCTGCGCGACCTGCAATTGACCGCGCTCGGCGGCCAGGCCGTGCCGCTCGGTGCGGTGGCCAATTTGCGTTACGAGCTCGAGCAGCCGACGATCTGGCGGCGCGCGCGGATCCCGACCATCACGTTGAAGGCCGGCATCGTGGGCAACGCGCAGCCAAAGACCGTCGTGGATCAGCTCGCGCCGAAAGTCGCGGAGTTCACCAAGACGCTGCCGGCGGGCTATTCGGTGCACATCGGCGGGTCCGTCGAGGAGAGCGCCAAGAGCCAGGCGCCGATCGTCGCCGTCGTTCCGCTCATGCTGTTCGTCATGGCCACGGTGCTGATGATCCAGCTGCAGAGCTTCCATCGCCTGTTTCTGGTGTTCGCGGTCGCGCCGCTGGCCGTCATCGGTGTCGTCATGGCGCTGCTGCCGAGCGGTGCTCCGCTCGGCTTCGTCGCCATCCTCGGCGTGCTCGCCCTGATCGGCATCCTCGTCCGAAATTCGGTGATCCTGATCGTGCAGATCTAGGATCTCAGGAAGGAGGGGCGACCGGCCTGGGACGCAGTGGTGGAAGCGACCGAGCATCGTATGCGGCCAATTCTGCTGACGGCGGCCGCGGCAAGCCTCGCGCTGATTCCGATCGCGCGCGAGATTTTCTGGGGGCCGATGGCCTACGCGATGATGGGCGGCATCATCGTCGGCACGCTGCTGACGCTGCTGTTCCTGCCGGCGCTGTATGTGGCCTGGTTCCTCATTCACCCCGATCACAACGATAACTCATCCATGCACGAGCCCGCAGCGCCTGCGCACGACATTTCGCCGGAGCCGGTCCCCGCGGCCACGCCGGTGCCGGTTCTCGAACCACAGATTTAACAAGGGAAAGTACAATGCTTCGCAACACAGGTCTGATGCTGTCCATCGGTGCGGCACTTGCAACGGTGACGTTGACGTCAAATCCGGCGTCCGCGCAATTCCCGCCGCCGCCGCCCATGGCGGGGCCTCCGCCGATAGCAGCCGGAGGTCCTCCGGCCTTCGCGGCTCGTCCGCCAATCGGACCTGGCGGTGTGCCACATGCCGGCCTCGGCGGCCCGGCGCCTCGCCTCGGTGCTGGAGCTGCGCCGCGCGAGGCTCTCGCTGGAAGCGGGCGCGGCAGCCCGGCGGTGGCGAACGCCGCTCGCGCCACATCCGTCACCTACAACCGCTTCGGAGGCTACGGCCGCTACGGTGGAGCCCGGTACGGCTATCGCGCCGCGTATGCGGCCAGCGCCTACGCCGGAGCCGCTGCCGGCTACGCCTATGGCGGCTCGCGCTATTCCTCTGACAGTGACTGCTACTACGTTTACAGACGTTACCGGCGCGTGATGGTGTGCGAATAGACCGCACACCGACCGCTACGGCGAGCTCGCCATCAACGCCGCCCCGGCGAAGGCGGCGGCGGGGTAGGGCGTGTACTCCCCCAATCCCTTGTTGCACGCGTTTTTTGCCGCCGAGTTTCCGCCAGCGTAATGGCGCCGCTAGCCACCAGGACAATGACGATGACCGTGGCAAGCGCCTCCACCGAGGCTAGTACCCACTTTTCTTGGAACGTGAGTCGTGATTCAAGGTCGGGATGATACCCGAAGCAAGAGAAGTCCACCTTTCGAGGAAAGATCGCAAGGTGCTTGAGGCGTGCTGTCGCTCACCGGTGACGTTGCAGCGCGATTTGAAGCGGGCGCGGATAGTTCTGTTGGCGGCGGATGGGCGCAGCACCCGGTCGATCGCCAAGGAAGTTGGGGTCCAGCCGCGGATTGTCAGCCTTTGGCGGCATCGCTATGCCGACCATGGCCTTGAAGGGCTGCAAGACAAGCCGCGGCCTGGCAAGCAGCCGATCTATACGAAGACGACCGACAAGCGGATTCTGAAGCTGCTGGATAAGCCGCCACCGCAAGGGTTTGCGCGCTGGACCGGCCCCCTGCTGGCCGAGGCGCTGGGCGATGTCGATGTCCAATATGTCTGGCGGTTCCTGCGCAGCCACAAGATTGACCTGGTGGCTCGCAAGTCCTGGTGCGAGAGCAACGACCCGAACTTTACGGCCAAAGCCGCCGATGTTGTCGGCCTCTATGTCGCGCCGCCGGCGAAGGCCATTGTGCTGTGCGTGGACGAGAAGCCCTCGATCCAGGCTTTGGAGCGAGCGCAGGGTTATCTGAAGTTGCCCAATGGCCGCGCCTTGACCGGCCAAAGCCACGATTACAAGCGGCATGGCACCACAACATTGTTTGCGGCGCTCGAAGTCGCCACCGGAAAGATCATCGCGACCCATTCAAAACGCCGGCGCCGCGTCGAGTTTCTCGATTTCATGAACAGCGTCACCGCGGCTTTTCCGAACCGCAAGCTTCACGTCATCCTCGACAACCTCAACACCCATAAAAAGAACGAGGACTGGCTCAAGGCCCACCCCAACGTGCAATTTCATTTCACGCCGACAAGTGCGTCATGGCTCAATCAGGTCGAAGTATGGTTTTCCATCTTGCAGGGGCAGTCGCTCAGCGGCACCTCCTTCACGAGCCTCAAGCAGCTTCAGGAACACATCGATGCCTACGTCAACGCATACAACGACAGAGCCGAGCCCTTCGTCTGGACCAAGAAAAAGGTCCGTCAACGCCGTTTCAAAGGCCGCCGTATCACTCAGCTCTGATTCCGGGTACTAGGGTGTCGTACCAGCTGTTCCAAGCTCAAGCATGCGCTGGCCTCTATCTGATCGGGCGTCCACCAGCGATAAAATGCGCTCTGTCGAGAGGACGTGCCTTCGCGCACAGGGACAACGCTACGTTTCGCCGCGCGCGCTTTGATCGCGCGGCAACATGTCCACCCGGCGCCCGAATATCGAGCGAACGTAGGTTCCGGTCGCCGTACACAGAGATCGCCCGCGGCTATGTCGAAGATGTTGGCCGACTGTGAAGTAGCTTACATCCCGTGTTCTTGGCCCGGGCTAACGTGGCGGAAGCTTCTTGCTTTGAAGGAGGCATCCAATGCTCGCAGCAATCAAATGGAACTCCCGATACAACGCGCGCGAATGGGGGATGATGGTTGGGGCGCTCGCCGTCCAACTCCGTGCACTGAATGCAAATCGACGGAAGGGCGAAAGCAAGCCGAGGCGGCCGCCCTGGAAATACTTCGACGATACCCATCATTGGGACACAGCCGCGGAGGAATGGGTCCCCAACAATGATCGGTGATCAGGCTTCAAGATCCCTTTCGCTGATGGACCTGGTCGAGCGGTGCGGTCACGTACAAGCAGCTGGATCGGGATGTGCGTCGGGACTTCCCGAAGAGTGACGCAGCAGCGCTCCGCCGACGGGGCGTAGCGCTGCGGCGCCGGGGCCGGGACCCGGAGGCGGCATGGTAACGGCCAGCTTCCGGCACGCCGCCCTTGCTGATATTCTCCGCCAAAAGACGTTTGGCGGAGGATAACGATGCGGCCCCACGGGATGGCCCCGAATATAGCGGCTGGCGATGTCACGCCCGCGGTGCTCGCCATCGGACGGCCGGATTTTCCGAGCGTGCTGATCGATACGCTGCGCCGGCAGGCCGATGTCGGCCATTGCATGGTGTTTGCGCTGAGCCGGGCCGGCGCTGCCCGCTCGATGCCGGCAACATCCCGATCGGCGGCGATCTCGGTGCGGCCTATGCCGGGCAGTTCCACGAATCCGATCCCAATCGCGATGCGCTGTTCGAAGGCGAGGGCGGCGCGTCGATCGTGCTTCCGACTTTCGCCCCACGCATGTACGGCGCGCGCTACCGCAAGATCTTCTTCAACGATTCCGGCATCGTCGACAAATGGGCGACCGCGATCTGGGTCGAGGACACCTGCTTCTACGTCAATTTCTATCGCATCGCCGCGCAGGGCCGCTTCAGCGACGCCCAGCGCGAACGCCTCCAGGCGATCGCACCTGCGATCGGGGCGAGCGTCGCGCGCCATTTTCAGCGGAGCGCAACGCCCGATCAGTCTCTCGCCGCGCTGTTCGCCACGCACGCGCCGCTCGCCGATCTCACGCCGCGCGAGCGGGAGGTTTGCCGGCGCATCCTCGAAGGCTTCAGCTCCGAGGCGATCTCGCAGGCGCTCGGCATCAGCCTGCATTCGACGCTGACCTACCGCAAGCGCGCCTATGAGCGGCTGGGTATCTCCTCGCAGAATGAATTGTTTTCGATCGTGCTGCGCCTGCTCGCGGGGCCGAGCGGCCTGAACTAAGGGATACTCTCAGGTCCGCTAACTCGAAATGGGTAGTTTCCTCAATGAACCCGATTTGCGATGATGCAGGGCAATTGCGGTGGCCGCCGCGGTTGTGGGGGGCGGCCTTGGTTTCTATCAGAGTCAGCGACGGGCCGCTTAGCTCCGAAAGGTTTGTGCGACTTTAGATCCTCGAGCTGTAGTCCCAATTCGCAGTTCTAGGAGGCCGCAATGGCAAATGTCTATTCAGTTCTGTCAATGTCCTTAGTTGCTACCGTTCTCATGGCTGGCAATGTCCAGGCCCAAAGCATTCCTCCGGAAGGCTCCGTCTTCGTTATATTCACCGCCACGCCCATTCCAGCCCCCAGGCCGATCGGCATCGGCAGAGAGTTTGCCCTCGTGAACCAAACACGCGCCATCTCTTCGTCCGTCGGCACTGCAGTGATCAATCCGATCTGAGCGCATCTGCATTGTCGCACCGATCGGACGTAGGGGTGTCGATCAACCGCTTGGTAAACGGGAAAGTAGCGATCTTCGATCTTTATCAGGGAGATCAAATGTCAGCCATGATGGACAATCCAACTGCCTGGTCCAGGCGTCGACGATGTCCGATCCACGATCGCTAACGCCGGAGATGAATTTCCGCCAAGGCACCAGATATGCCGGCGTCCTGGTCGCGATTGGAGTGATCTATTTCGTCCTGGCAAAAGGCGGCCTCGCTCTCGCCTCTGTTCATCCCAGTGCAACGCCAATTTGGCCGCCGACGGGTCTCGCGCTGGCGGCGGTGCTGTTGTGGGGATATCGGACCTGGCCCGCAATTTTCATTGCAGCGGTGATCGCCAATGCGACCACCGCCGGCTCTGTTGCCACCGCAATTGCGATTGCTTCCGGCAACACTCTTGAGGCCGTCGTTGGCGCTTATCTGGTCAATCGATGGTCGCGCGGACGTCATACGTTCTCGAGACCAAATTCCGTCGCGAAGTTTGCTCTGATCTGCATCGTGATCGCGACGCCGATCAGCGCCAGCATTGGACTGACCAGCCTGGCGACCGCCGGGTACATCGATCGGACCAATTTCGCGAACGCCTGGGTCACATGGTGGCTGGGAGATGTGACCGGCGCGCTGGTCATTGCCCCCGTTGTCGTGCTTTGGGCATCAAGCTACGACCATGCTTTCAACCGCAATGATTGTTTGGAGACGGTCGGCGTCCTCGCAACAGCGGCGGCTGTTGGACTCATTGCTTTCAGTCCCCTGATCGAGCAAACGCCGAGCAGAGATCCACTGGGTTTTCTCGCGATCCTGCCAATGTTGTGGGCGGCACTGCGCCGCGGTCCACGTGACACCGCAACGGTTGCGCTGGTGCTTGCCGGCATCACGGTTTGGGGGACGCTCACGGGCGGCGGCCCCTTCACGACCACGGACCTCAACGTTTCATTCCTGCTGGTGTTGATGTTCCTGATCAGCATTACGGTTCCGAGCTTGTTACTGAGCGCCGACGTCGAGGTCCGCAAGAGGGGGGAGAAACGTCTGCGCCGCGCGCAGGTCGAACTCGAACGGAAGGTCGCAGAGCGTACGCAGGAGCTTGAGCTCGCCAATGCAGCAAAATCGCGCTTCCTTGCCATGGCAAGCCACGATTTGCGGCAGCCATTGCACGCACTTGGCTTGTTCATTGCCCAGCTGCGCATGCCGCTCAGATCGGGGGAACGGACAAGGACGATCGAGCTGATCGATGCAACGCGCAAGGAAATGGATGAAATGCTCAATTCGCTGCTGGATATGTCCAAGCTGGATGCTGGAATCCTTATACCCACAATTACTGAATTCCCGATCGCGCGCCTGTTGCAAAAAATTGAGACGACGTTTGATCAGGCAACGCGAGAAACAGGCTTGCGTCTACGCGTCAGGCGAAGTGACGCCTGGGTGCGGAGCGACGCCATGCTGCTCGAACGCATACTGCTCAATTTGGTATCCAACGCTGTGCGCTATACGTTGCGGGGTGGGATCATTGTCGGCTGTCGCCGGCGCGGTCAAATGTTGCGCATCGAAGTATGGGATAGTGGTCCCGGCATTCCCGAGGATCAGAAGCAGAATATCTTTGGCGAGTTCTTTCAACTGGCCGCCCGAGACCGGAACCGGTACGGCAGCATGGGGCTCGGCTTGGCTATTGTCGACAGGCTTCGCCTGCTTCTCAACCATCCAATCGACTTAGCTTCGACCGTGGGCCGAGGTTCGCGATTCGCGATCCTGGTTCCGATGGCCGATGAATGCGATACATCCGCCGAGCCCGTCGACTCTCCCCACCCCGCGGCCTTTGCAGTCGAAGGCAAGCTCGTTCTTGTTATTGCCGATGCTCCAATTGTCCAACAGGGAACGGGCGGATTGCTTGGCAGATGGGGATACACCGTCCTTACCACCGGATCCGACGAAGCGGCACTTATCCGACTTGCGGAGCGCCAGCAACGCCCCGATCTCATCATCTCGGATTATCATCTTGCGAATGGAAAGACCGGGATCCGAGCCATTGAAAAAATCAATGCGGCGTTCGGTTCATCCATTCCAGCTATTCTCATCAGCGGCGATACGGCACCTGAACCAGCACGTGAGGTCAAGGATAGGGGATACATTTTGCTGCACAAGCCTGTCGACCCGATGCGGCTCCGCGCTGTCATGCACGAGCTCTTGATGGATCACGGCGATGGGAGGGATACCCGGGCGGCTTCATGACTCAGATTTCGGCGGCGATTCCCAGCCCATTTTCCCCACTTTGATGACTGCCTCGGTGCGGCTCGTTACGCTGAGCGCCTTGAGAACGACCGTGATGTGATTTTTCACTGTCGGCACTGCCATGTTGAGCGTCTTGGCAATGATCTTGTTGCTTTTTCCCTTCATCAGAAGCGCAAGCACTTCAATCTGCCGATCGGTCAATCCGAGGCCCCTGAGAAAGTCGGGCGTCGTCGGTTTATTTGCAAGCCGCCGAGACGGTGCTTCCTCCAGAATTTCAGAGGGAATGTAAATGCCGCCAGAGAACACCAACTCAATTGCGTTGAGCATGACCTCTCGTTCGGTCGTCTTAGGGATGAAACCCAGCGCGCCAAGTTTGAAAGCGCGCTTGACTGTGTCTTGATCATTCGAGGACGAAAGAATGATGATAGCAATGGTCGGATAGCTGTCTCGCAGTTCGCGGAGGACAGAGAATCCATCTCTGTCAGGCAAATTGATATCAAGCAGGATGAGGCTGATGTCGGGATGTTCCTCGACTATGTCCACTGCCTGACGGCTGCTCGAAGCTTCAAATATGACGGCTTCTCGCTTCAGCTGTCTCAAGACCGCGCACAACGCCTCGCGTATCAATGCATGATCGTCAACAATAAGGACTTTCATGAAAAGCTCTCCGTCATCCCATGGCACGGAGATCCAATTTGAGAAATCATACACCCGCCCTTGGGTCTTTGGCGAGGAAGAGGCTGGCGGGGAGACCGGCCTCGAGACCGTCCACTCTTCATCGCTGGTCCAGCCAGCGGCTCACGGTTAGACACTCAAGATAGAAGTTGAATGCCGTTGTATGCTGTAATTGTAATCAGCTCACGGGACGCCCAAAAAAGCGAGTGCGGATCACCAGAGTCGCGGATTCAGACTGCGGATATCTGTAAGTACCTTGATCATAGGACCTAGGAACCCCTCCGTGAGGACCTCCGGCTGATTTACGCGCGGTGCCGTTGAACGATAATCGTCACCCGACAGCTCCCGCGCCAGGAGGTTCTACCAGGCGTCGCCGTAATTCGCGGCCGGGTTCGGCGCGGCTGATGCTTTTCGTCAGTTTCGGTCCCTCTTGAAACGTGTTCGGACGCCGGACGGGGAACCAGATGCTTGATCGAACTGCCACCCTGAAGCCATTCGCAGGCGCGGTGCCGGAGCTGAACGGCTACGGCCGCGATCTGCGCATTGATGCCTGCCGCGGCATCGCGCTCTGGTGGATCTTTCTTGACCATGTTCCCAACAACATCGGGAGTTGGCTGACGCTGCGCAACTACGGCTTCAGCGATGCGGCGGAAGTATTCATGTTTCTTTCGGGTTTGACCTGCGCGCTGTCCTACGGCAAGGCACGGCAGAGCGGGGGCTGGACCGGCGTGATCGGCCGGACGCTGTGGCGAAGCTGGGATATTTATGTCGCATTTCTACTGCTTACCCTCGCCTGCGCCATCGTGGTTCACCTCGCAGGCGGCGGCCCTCTTGCCGATAAGAGCAATACGCGCATTCTGTTGGATCAGCCGGGCGTGACGCTCGCGCACGCGGCGATCCTGCAATACCGCCCGGTGAATACCGACATCTTGCCGCTCTTCGTGCTTTATCACCTTTTGTTTGCGCCGCTGCTGTGGCTGCTGCTGCGAGCGCCGAACGCAACGCTGGGCGCGTCGCTGCTGCTTTACGCACTGGTGCACGTCTTCGGCTGGACCATCCCGGCATGGCCGAACGGCCACTGGTTCTTCAATCCGCTGGCCTGGCAGCTGCCGCTTGTGCTTGGCGCGTGGTGGATCATCGAGGGCAAGAGAGTTCGACCGTGGGTGACCTCACGCACCGTGCTTGTTCCTGCGGTTCTTTATCTGCTGATCAGCCTCATCATCGCATTGAGCTGGAGCGTCAAACCGCTGGAAGCGTTGGTCCCTCGGGCACTCCTGACGCTGTTTTACCCGATGGACAAATCGAATCTCGCTCCATTGCGACTGCTGCATTTTCTGGCCCTTGCAGTCTTGGCCGTATGGCTCATGCCTCGCGATTGGCGAGGGCTGACGACGCCGGTGATGCGTGGCGCCATTCTCTGTGGCCGGAATTCGCTGCCAATCTACTGCCTTGGCGTTCTGCTGACGCTGGCCAGCCACATGGCGCTGCTCGACATTTCGGAGGGGCTGACGATGCAGATCGCGCTCAGTGTTGGCGGCGTCCTGGTGATGATCGTGGTGGCGGCGCTGCTGCATTTGGTCATGATCAAACCCAGGCAGCAGCCGCATGCGAAGGCCGTCGAGCAGCCAACCAGGTCTGAGCTGGTCATCAATCCCATGACAGCCAGGGCACTCGGCGTTGACGTTCCGCCCGCGGTACTCGCCTGTGCCGACAAGGTTGATCGACTAAAGATGCTGTTTGCTCCGGTGCGCGAGTCCGGCTGCGGCGCGGATCCAGTGCCAGCAATCGCGCACGCCTTCGGGCCACCAGCGAAAAGTGCGGGTCAGGACGTGGATTAGATCACAAGGACCGACAAGGGACCGTGGAGCCTGCCCCTTGATCGTCCGGCCATCCGGACAGGAGCCAAGGCCATGATTTCTCAACCAAGGACCCACAAGAGAGCGATGTTGATCGCGGCGTACGTGACGTTGGCCTGCGTAGCGGCATTTCTATCGGTCAACCTGACATCACCCACCAGCGCCGCGCTCGGCGCGGACTGGCAGTGCAGCCGGTTTGCCCTCGTATTTACGACCTGCACCCCGGTGGGTTCACACGAGACCCTTTCCACTGGCATGCGCAAGCTGACCTAGGATTAAGACCCAATTATCCATGTTGAGATTCAACGGGTTGGTCAACCGAATCGGGCGGCCAACAGATGCGGGCGAACTTGTTTTGGTTTAGCGACGGGCAGTACGCAGGGAATTTGGCAGAGTATCTTCGAGGCGGCGGCCGAACCTGCTGAACGAATGGCTCTCGACGGCACGCATGTCAAAGCGCATCGCTGCGCTGGCGGCGGAAAAGGGGGGCGTCGGAACAGGCGATTGGCATCACCAAGGGCGGGCGCAACAGCAAGATTCACGGCCTTGTCGATAAGCTGTGCCGCCCGTGGGTCTTGATCCTCACGCCTGGCAATACCGCCGACTGCACAGTCGGGCCGGCATGTGTCAGTCTGCTCGACGGCATCGCCGAGTTGCTCGGTGACAAGGCTTATGACAGCAACTCGTTCCGCGAGTCTCTGCGCAAGGACGGCATCAAACCGATAATCCCAGGCCGGTCAAATCGGAAGAGACACGCATACGTCACGACAAGCAAGCCTATAAGGATCGCAACGTCATCGAGCGCTGCTACTGCAGGCTCAAGGACTTCAGGCGCATCGCAACGCGCTACGACAAACTCGCTCGGAACTACTTCTCAGCCCTGTGCCTCGTTGCCGCCGTGGCATTCTGGCTTTAATCGTGCGCGGTTTCCGCTTTTGGGATAACATGGCGAGCGTGTCGGCACCCGGATGACGATGGGAAACCATGACGGGGAGCATGGAATGAGCTCGCAGCGAGTGTCGGGAACCGCCGTGCAACGAACCATTGCCGTCCTGGGCTCGGCGGTTTTCTTCGTGCTCGCCCCATGTACGCTGGCGGGGCTCGTTCCATGGTCGATCACGGGTTGGCAATTCCGGCCGCCGTTCCTTGGTCTGGAGCTGACGCGCGGCATCGGCGCGATAATGATTCTCGCAGGCGTGCCTGGGGTTTGGGGCAAGGATGCCGAATCGGCGCTATAGTGGCTGGTAGCCATGAACGACTCTCCATTAGTCGGTTGTGGTCAGGCTGTCGTTTGGTGTTCCAGCACCGGACGGCAGCCGCTTATCCGCTTCGCGCTTGCTGCGAAGCCGATCAGATATGCTAACTTTCGGCTGGATATGCCAAGCTTGCCGCGTTGGTATGGTTAATGCAGCCTCGTAGCCAGGTGCCCATCTGGCCTTCCTGTATCCGGTTCAAGTCAGATGCTGCTTTCGTAGTTCGAAAAGACCAGGCGCCCTATGGCGACCTTGCCCGCTTCGTTTCCGGACGAACGGACCACTCTGACTCAGATATTGGCTTTGCGGTCATTTTCGCGACTGGTGCAGGAGGGTCGTTAGCTCATAGACCGTGACGGCCGTCCCGAGGAAGCGCCGAAGGAGTCACGCCGGGAGCGATCTCGTCGATGGCCCAGAGAAGGCGGCCACCTTTGGCGACCGCCCTTAGGGCGACGCTCGCTTTACCTGGGGACGGCTAGATCCAGAGCAGAAGGAGCACTGCGATTACTATCCATAGAACGAGATTGGATCCTTGAGCGATCGTAACCGCGCCTGTTTCGCGATTACGGAAGAATCACCGGAGGAATTGGCACCTCCATTCCCCAGCGAGCGCGCGCTGGGGCTGAGTTCGAGGATCAAGACCGCCGTGCTGGCTGGGGCTCGACGCCATCAATGCTACCCAATCTTGCCGAGCTCCGGTCTGGCCGGCACCGATCTCGATCGCTGCGGCACGAACCGCTCGGGCAGCGTGCACCATCGGCGTTGGCCAACATGATGACCCAGTCGTCGCACGTCACACGGTAGACAATCCGCAAGACGACGCAGGCCTGAGAGCCGCCAACATATTGAACGAAGGCTCGATATCATTTCGTTTTGAAAAAGATTAGGGAAATGAGAAGTGTGAAAATCTAAGTCCTCTCTGCTGATCTCGGTCTGATCGGAATTGGATCGAAATATCTTTGTCGAGGTTATTCGTCCCTTGTTTTTCTGCTTCGGACGATCGGCATTTGGCATTGAGGCGACGCTGAAGAGGCGATAGCCCTACGGGTGAGATGGCAATGCTGTCGATCAAAAGCGAGCTGGGACCTAAAAATCCGACCCGTTTCGTAACGCCACCCGTTGCGTAATGTGAAGTCGAGTGCTCATTGTAAGCGCACGCGCTTTCGTAGCTATATCGGAACGTTTTTGATGAGGTGGGTTACTAGTACCCACTTTTCTTGGAACGTGAGTCGTGATTCAAGGTCGGGATGATACCCGAAGCAAGAGAAGTCCACCTTTCGAGGAAAGATCGCAAGGTGCTTGAGGCGTGCTGTCGCTCACCGGTGACGTTGCAGCGCGATTTGAAGCGGGCGCGGATAGTTCTGTTGGCGGCGGATGGGCGCAGCACCCGGTCGATCGCCAAGGAAGTTGGGGTCCAGCCGCGGATTGTCAGCCTTTGGCGGCATCGCTATGCCGACCATGGCCTTGAAGGGCTGCAAGACAAGCCGCGGCCTGGCAAGCAGCCGATCTATACGAAGACGACCGACAAGCGGATTCTGAAGCTGCTGGATAAGCCGCCACCGCAAGGGTTTGCGCGCTGGACCGGCCCCCTGCTGGCCGAGGCGCTGGGCGATGTCGATGTCCAATATGTCTGGCGGTTCCTGCGCAGCCACAAGATTGACCTGGTGGCTCGCAAGTCCTGGTGCGAGAGCAACGACCCGAACTTTACGGCCAAAGCCGCCGATGTTGTCGGCCTCTATGTCGCGCCGCCGGCGAAGGCCATTGTGCTGTGCGTGGACGAGAAGCCCTCGATCCAGGCTTTGGAGCGAGCGCAGGGTTATCTGAAGTTGCCCAATGGCCGCGCCTTGACCGGCCAAAGCCACGATTACAAGCGGCATGGCACCACAACATTGTTTGCGGCGCTCGAAGTCGCCACCGGAAAGATCATCGCGACCCATTCAAAACGCCGGCGCCGCGTCGAGTTTCTCGATTTCATGAACAGCGTCACCGCGGCTTTTCCGAACCGCAAGCTTCACGTCATCCTCGACAACCTCAACACCCATAAAAAGAACGAGGACTGGCTCAAGGCCCACCCCAACGTGCAATTTCATTTCACGCCGACAAGTGCGTCATGGCTCAATCAGGTCGAAGTATGGTTTTCCATCTTGCAGGGGCAGTCGCTCAGCGGCACCTCCTTCACGAGCCTCAAGCAGCTTCAGGAACACATCGATGCCTACGTCAACGCATACAACGACAGAGCCGAGCCCTTCGTCTGGACCAAGAAAAAGGTCCGTCAACGCCGTTTCAAAGGCCGCCGTATCACTCAGCTCTGATTCCGGGTACTAGCTAGTTCCCGCGCTGGACTGTTTAAGCCTGCTAGCCTAAAGTTGAGCGGCGAGGAACATCTCGGTCTGTCCTGCTCAGCCCGCGCGAGCGCCTTTGTCTGTGCCTCAGCGGTGGCGTTATCAAATACCTCCGGACGCATCCGGCTGCGGGCTAGGTTGTCCCAGTAGAAGAATTTGGACGGCCGCCCTCCGGGAAGCGCGCATCGCAATTGCCGCCGTCGGGCACCATCACGGAGCGTAGGTTAGTTTAGTGCATTACGTTGTGACCGAAAAGTTGACGACAAGGAAGATCTGCCCGCCGATTCCGGGGCTGTCGGTCACCTCGACGCGCCAGGTAAGGTCCTGCCACAAGGGTCCCTCTGCTCCATCGTTGAGGATTTTACTGCTCAATTCGATCGCCGCTGCTTGCGCGGCGGCGATATCCGGAAGTTCCAGTCCGACATCATCGAAGATGGTAATGCCGTCGTGGACATGGAAGAAGAAACGGGTCATCCGCACGACTCCCCAAGAGACGGCAGCGAAAGCGCGCGCTCTCTGCCCGCCAATGTGCGTAACGCTAATATGTACCGGGGGTGCTAAGGCGGAGAGGACGCTCTTTTGGGGAGATGGAGTGCCTCTTCGGGGGTAGGTGTCTGGTCAGATCCCAAGTCGGCGGACTTCGCCTGGGCGGAGCGCATCTGATTTCACGCGCAGGCGGTGCTGCAAGAGCCTAACGATTTGCCCGTCACCAACGACCTGCGCGACCGCTTCGGTCGCCCTCTCAGGTTCGACCGCTGCAACCCAGTATGATCTTTCCCCGTCGGGCGCGATGACCGCGACCATAGGTAATCGGACCATCATCAAAAAATTCCATACTGAAAGTCACAACCATAAGTTTTAGGATTTGCCAAAACAAGACCTGGTCGCAGTTATGGTTAGCGTCGGCGAGAACCAGATAGATGTCGCGGTCGAGCCGGTCCGCGGGCAAGATCGAGGGCGAGACACGCATACGCAAACTCCAACACAGACGGTATCGGAGAGACGACCCCGGCTTCAGGGGCTTCCGGCGGGGAGGGCCGGGGCCGCTCCGCCGGCTCGGGGGCGAGCCGGCGACGATTCAAATGCGCCGCGCTCGCGTGGTTCCTGCACTAGGGCGTGTACTCACAAACGTCGGCTTACCAATGTCAAGCGGAAGTCTGCCATCTTGAGCGTGATCGGCGACTTGTGACCCATAGCCGTCATTCCTTCGTGACTCGAAGCGCGTCGACTTTCCTAAATCACCCGCGGTAGCTTAGACGGCGCCATAGAAGTGCCGATACTGCCAAGCGGCTTCCCTCTGTAGTTGAGGTTCAGACCACGGCTGGTCTTTGAAGCGCATGACAGACATAGGCGAGAGATCGACAGCCGGCTTGCCATCGATGATCCAGGTTGCAAGCGCCTCTCCGATGGTCGGCGAGATTGAGAGGCCAGCGACGTTGCACCCGCTTGCAAAATAGAAGCCTGCAGCTTCGGAGGCCGGGCCAAGGATGTGGTGGCCGTCGGCGGTCATTGTCGGAATGCCACCACGAAATTCTCGCACTTTTGCCGTTTGCAGGATTGGAAGTTGATCTTTGACTTCAAGAGCCGCTGAACGCAGCACGTCGATGTCGAGTGGCATGTCCTTGATGTCGAAACTGGCTCCGAGCGACTCCATGTCGAAAAGTCGTGGGGTTTCTTCGTAGACACCCCAAAGCAAGCCGCCCTGGCAGGGACGCGTGTATACGGCGGCATCCATGATCCGAATCATTGGTTGGTCAGCACGCGCGCCATCCAAAGGCTCGGTGACGATGAGTTGCTGCCGGGTCGGGACCAGAGGCACGGAAATCCCACATGCCTCCGCGACCTGTCGCGTCCATGCACCAGCCGCATCAACCACGATCGGGCCTTCAATGATGCCTTTCGAGGTGGTTACGCCGGTCACCTTGCGGGCAGTGATGTTTACGGTGAGCACGTCCGTCTTTGGCAGTACGGTTGCGCCTCGAGCTGCCGCTGCTATGGCGAAGCCGGTGGCGACCTGCGCGGGGTCGAAATACCTGTCGTCACCGATCCTCATCGCCGCGACGACGCCGGTCGGCTTTAAAAACGGATTGAGGCGACTTGCCTGCTCCGAAGAAATCGGCTCGACATCAAGGCCCATGCGGCGCCCGCGCTCAAGGTCAGCCCTGATCACCTCCGCGTCCTGCGGCCGACGCGCGATCTTCAGGCTGCCAGAGTGCACCCAATCGAGAGGCTGCCCCGTTTCTTCGGTGAACGCTTCAATCTTACGGCAAGCGTCCTTGATGAGGCCAATCATCAAGTCGCTCTTGCGGACGCAGCTCACCATGCCCGCAGCGCGGGGCGAGGTTTGCGATCCGATATCGTGCTTGTCGATCAGAACGACGTTGAGACCGCGTTTGCTCAAGTAATATGCTGTGGCAGCGCCGAGGCCGCCGGAGCCAATGACAATAGTATCGGCCTTGCTAATCATGGGACTATGCTCGAAACACGTTAGCTGGCACCGAAGTCTATCACCGGCGGTGGTAGCCGACTATTCTCTTTCTCTGGGCAACAGCCGTAACGAGGGCCGTTGTTGGCCCAGAAGCGAAAAGGCTCGGGTAGTCGCAGAAGTCCGGTGTGTTGGGTAGAGTGGACATGGGCGACACGGTCTTCGACCGGCGCTCATTTCCCAAAACCGACTTTTAGCCCTCTGGCAGCCCGGCCAAGCGCATGCCCTCATAGAAGCGTTCGCGTCTGACTAGGTAAGTCGGATTGTTACTCGGAGCATGGCGTTGGAAGCGGCGGATGGTGAACCCTGGATCGAGGCAAGCCCTACCTGCGCGGCGGCCCGTGCCTCGTCCAGCCACTCAAGCAGCGCCAGCGCGGCGGCGAGATGGAAATGCGCGAGGGGGAAATTGCGGTTGGCCTCGATGCTTTGGCGCAGCCAGGCGACCGCCTCGGCGTCGGCATTGAGCTGCACGTTGGCGCAGCCGACAAACAGCATCCACCGGTAGACCCAGATATCCCGGGGAGAGAGGCGCAGCGCCTCATGGACATGGGCCTCGGTCTCCTCGGCGCGAGCAAGAAAATACTTGGCAAGACCAATCCAGCCATGGGCGT
Source organism: Bradyrhizobium sp. YCK136 (assembly GCF_044570075.1). NCBI lineage: Bacteria > Pseudomonadati > Pseudomonadota > Alphaproteobacteria > Hyphomicrobiales > Nitrobacteraceae > Bradyrhizobium > Bradyrhizobium sp. YCK136. The sequence goes on along the minus strand of NZ_CP172424.1, from coordinate 8,372,279 downwards.
TAGCTAGATTTCGATCCAGCGACAACGCGTGCTCACATTCGGCGATACCTTGGGCCGCGCGGGCCGTAAAAATATGCACGGCGCCGAGATACATGTGGGCCGGGGCGTATTGCGGAGCCAGGGACAAAGCCTTGATTAAGGCCCCCTCGGCCGCCGCGAGCAGCGCAGCGCGGTCGTCAATAGAAAAGTTAGCGCCCCTATTAAAGTCAACTATTGCGCTGCCAACCAGTGCTTCGACACAGTCGGGATCGAGCGCCAAGGCACGTTCGAAAAAGCCGCGCGCTTGCGCCAAGTGTTCGTTGGTTAGTCCTTCGTGTAAGCAAGCGATGCCCTGAAAATACAAGTCCATCGCATCAGGATGCGGCGAACGTTGCGCTAGCCGTGCCTCGGCCGCGATGAGCTGGGCATCGAGAGTGTTAGCGAGCCGCGAAACGATTTCGTCCTGCATATCGAAAAGGTCGGCGACAGGCTTGTCGAAGCGTTCGGCCCAAAGATGATTGCCGGTTTTCGCGTCGATCAGCTGCACATTCACCCGAAGTCGGTTGCTGCCCCGCTGCACCGAGCCTTCGAGCACGTAGCGGACGTTCAACTCGCGCCCGACCTTCTTCACGTCGACGGCCATGCCCTTAAACGTCAACGCAGTGGTGCTGGCAATCACGAATGAGTCCCTAATGCGCGACAGGTCCGTAGTCAGGCTCTCGGTCACGCCATCGGCGAAATAGTCTTGCTCGGGATCGCCGCCGATGTTCGCGAACGGCAGCACCACGATGGACAGATGTGTCGGGGGAGGTGTGCTCGGCATCGCACCCTCAGTCGTTGTGCCCCGAGTAAATCCATCCCAGACCACAGCATAGGCTCGGACTGGGCGGGCAATATTCTTGAGGCTCTGCTCGCCTAGATCGGCGAACTCGACCGCGACCTTGCCGCGAACCTGATCGTAGGCGGAGGAGGATAGGCAGATGCCGCCGGGTTCGGCGATGCCCTCAAGCCGCGCCGCGATGTTAACGCCGTCTCCAAAGATGTCATGCGGTTCAACAATTACGTCGCCGATATTGATGCCCACACGGAACAGGATGCGCCTGTCTTCAGCATAACCGACGGTAAGTTCGCGGACGCGGGTCTGAAATTGAATGGCAGCTCGAACCGCTTCGACCGCGCTTGGAAACTCTGCCAAGAAGCCGTCGCCGGTGTTCTTCACAATGCGGCCCCCGCGTTCGGCAATCGCGGGCTCGACGGCGTCTGCTAGGAGCGCTGCCAGTTTGGCGTGCGTTGCCTCTTCGTCATTGTGCATCAGCCGCGAATAGCCAGCGATGTCGGCGGCCAATATCGCCGACAACCTACGCTCGACCCGGACTGGCCGCTTTTGCACCATGGCTCGCAACCCAACCGAGGAGATATTGTACGACGGATCGAATGACCAGGCCACGCTGCTCATGTCGCTTATTGGCCCAGATGCGACCCTGGGCGCGGCACAACAATACGTCCGAAATTGAGGTTAGACCGGAAGTCGTCGGCCGAGACGTGCACCGCTGCTTTTGACCCCGAACGGACATTGGGTCGCAGCGTCTCGAGTCGATTGGCTGCTTCGGCCCACCTAGGGGATAAGCGCCGTCGGCATTGGTCCGGTTGGCTGCGGCACAAACTGATGCTGCTGCCCCCGTACCATTGCCAAGAGCGCCAATATGATTGCAACGACCGCCAAGAGTCGGACCATCAAATTCAGACCTGCTGAAATTGTGTTCGTACGGACGAGACCTGGACTTTGGACATGTTTGGAAAAGCAATCGTTCAACTCACGGTCAAAACATGCATGCTGAGGAAATCAGCACCGTGAACATGTCGACGTCAAACTCGCGCTCCAAGCTCATTCCGAACCGCCCAAGCCACTTGTCCTGAGCCAAATATGCCAACTTCTCTCGCGCCCTCGGGCATTCGAACCTGAGCTTGGCCAGGTTCTGGAGGTGATGGACCATTTCGTGGACCAGGATCGATTGTTCGGCTGGTGAAGTCCCAGTCCAGTCATCAGGGAGGAGGATCGTTTTTGACGTGTTGTTATAGAGGGCGACGACCTGACGCTGAGCCAGTTCATCGAATGCGTCGTTCTCCGTGAAACTCTCCGAAAGGGCACCATCTCCGAACCGCATCGTCGCGAGTTTCATCTTCGACGCAAATTCGATGGCTGGACGTTCCTTGATGGCCGGCAGATCGAAATTCGAAGCGAGCCAAGTCACAATTTCATCCAACAAGTCTTCCGCGGCTCGCGTTGCGTCGGCACGCGACGGAACCGAAGGCGAACCGGTGGGCGCGGTGGGCTCCGACCCATCACGACAATGGGCTTGAGACGATGCCGACGGTAGAGAGGCTATGACCGCGAGCAAAAGAAGTCGCTTGAACATGAAAACCTCCTCGGAGGTCGTTCGAAACAGAAACCCTTTTGAAACAATCAGTCAGCAATTGAACTTGCTGCAAGCATAGCATTCGCGTCACGACGCCGTTGTGAACCCGTTCACACTCGGAATCGTGGCGCGCCAGGCGCTTGGTAAATCAAGCTATCGGCAGAGGACGAGTATGACTTAATGGTGATCGCGGTGGCTGCAACAAGGAGAGCGACAGCCACAAATCCGGTGATCGCGCGATGCTTCATGATGGGAAACCTCAGGCTCCGAAGCCCACAGAAGTGAGCCCCGCAAATCCCGAAAAGGTTCAACCGGATGACCAACTCGATGAGGGGCACGTGGCTGCACTTCTGGCGCTGGGCTGCAGTGTAGTCCGCGGGTGGCCCGTTGCCGACCTTCGCTTATAGGGCGGCAATGTCTGCCTTCAGGAGACAATGCGGCTTTTTCACGCAGGTAAGCTTGATATCGGCGCCTGCCTGTCCCTTCATCGTTTAGCAGCGCCGTGGTGCAATCGTCAGCCCAACGCAAGATATCGCCGGAATTGATCAGTTTGCAGTGGGGTTGTTGTCTGCCTGATTAGCGATCGTGAAGCAGGCGACCATGACGAAGATCTCCATGTGATCGCCCAAGGCGCTGCCTCGGCTCTTGCCCGTTTCTCTTTGCCGCATATTCGGGCCAAAAGGGCAGAGCGGCAGTGAGCGAGGCCGGGAGGCCGGCCACTAGCTGGTACTACCTCGGAACACCTTCGCAAAAGTTTCGAGTTCATTCACGTTTAGATCTGAAATCGCGACATACGATCGCTCACGGTTTGACCATCTGATCATGTTGAAGCCATTCTCCGCCCGCCAATCGAATGGCACGTCGAGCTGATCACGCCCGGTGATTTCGGTCAGGCTGATCACGTGCTCGCGTCTGCGATATACCAGGGTCGACAACGGTGTCCTGCCGACGACATCGACCCGTCCGCCTACAAGTTCGAAGCCTTGAGCAGCGAGATCAACGACCCGTGGCGATTGGGTGATCCGACCATTGAACCAAGGCTTAACCGTATGCTGGTCCGAGGAAGCGACATCCGTGGGCTGTGCTGCCATCAGCGAGCGGAGGTGGGCGTCAAAGAGTTCGGCTACCACGATCTCCTGCGGCGCGATCCTGCGGAGTGCGATTCCGGTCAAGGTGCTGGACAGGGCAGCCACGACCAAGATCGATGCCGCGATCTTGGCCCAATTGGGCATTCGTCGTGTCGTTTCGAGCGCAAAGGCGGCCTCGATCCGCGATCGCAGTTGTGGCGGAAGCGGTTCCGGTGGGCATTTCTCGGCCAGCACTTTCTTTAAGGTGGCGATTTCATCTGCGAGATTCCGCAAGTCGGGGTCGGCTGCGATCTTGCGCTCGACTGCGAGCGCGGCCATGACGTCAAGTTCCCCGTCGAGATAGGCGTGAATGAGATGCAGATCATTGTCGTCCGAGAGTGGCACTAGCAACTCTCCTGCTTCATTCGTGCAATCAGCCTGTGGCGGGCTCGCGTTAGTCTCGACATCTGGCCGATGCGAAGACTCGCGCAAAGGGCGGGAGCCAGGATCGATCTTTCTTTTGGCACGTTCCGTGCCCGGATCGATCTTGTGCAGAGGCCAATCATCACAAGACATTTGAGAATACCCATTGCCGATGATTTGCCGGGAGTGAACGGGCAGCCTGGGAGACAACTTTAGCTCCCTCGCTTCCGAAACCCTATGAGCTGGTTCACAGAAGAGCGAGCCAGGATACTCAGGTATTGGAGTGCAGAAATGACTTTGGCAGATTACTCATTTGGCGCATTTGCATTTTTGAACACAGCGAGGTTGTTAGGCTATTTTCCCCAGATCGTGCGCGTTCACCGCGACGATAATGGCGCCAAGGCTGTTTCAGTCTTTACCTGGATGCTGTTCTCCGCCGCAAATGTAGCGACTGTAAGCTACGCGATGATCGTCTCGCATGACGCTGCGATGGCGATCATTTTCGCGCTTAACACGCTCGGATGTCTGACCATTGTTGGTCTGACGATGTGGAGGCGAGCAGGGATCCGCAGGACGGGGGCTGATGATGGAGGGGCATATGGTCGACTATCTGGAGCCTCATCGGAGAAAATACCTGGACGAGCTAAGTCCCGGGGACCGCAAACTGTGGCGCAGATGGCAGATTGGCTGGTCTTTAGCCTACTCCGCTGTTCTGCTCGTTCTCATCGGCGTGGGGTACCCTCTGGCTGGATCCAAGGACACCGAGATCGCGCGGTCTAGCTCGCCAGGACAGCACGCGCAGACCGTGCGTTTTGGCGGATCGAAATGAGTTCGCGCGCCAACCCCGAACTAGCGTTCCGTGCGAACCCACTTCTCCGCACTGTTGCCACGTGACCACCGTTATTGTTCCAACAGGGTGTAATTGACATGACGATTACCGATCGAATCCAAAACACTTCCTACGGTCCAACGGCTCGCAATTACGATAGCTTGATCCTCCTCGGATACTCAGCGTTCGCTGTGTTTGCTCTCGCCGCGATTTGCCTCGCCGCAGCAGGTCCAGGTGTAGCCGGCGGCGATCTTGTGGCGGCGGCAGTAATGCCATGGATTGAACGATCGAGCTCTCGGCTGTGATCCGGGTGCTGATCCACTTTTCGGGAGACAGCTGCTTTAAAAACGCGCGCTCGATCTCGGTTAGATCCACGGTTGCCTCTCTGGAGAAAACTCCAGACGACCTGGCGTCGATCCACCCGGTGTAACCGAGCCAATCAAGAAGGACCGAAAGCGCTTATCAGTCCGATCGCAATGGGGACTAGCCCCACGATGGTCCATAGGGCGGGCGAGCTGGAGCCCAGGCCAGCAACAAAGATGCAGACACCAAAGCCCACAATGAGCGCCGAAATGCCGTAGGCGAGTGCTTTCTCCATTGGCCGATCCACCAGAAACTAAGGATCGATGCGCCTGTAGGACGCGCTTGGGATCAAAACGTTCCTATGCGCCAGGAGCCCCGGGAGGTGATGGAGTTCTCAGCGCAAATTGGCGCACTAAATGTGCCACGGGTGGTACCAACGTGAGACCCGAAAACTGATCTTAGCGAAGCGCCCACTAATGTCGGCTCTTGGCCCGTTTGCGACACGCCGGGGCGGTCTGACGATGTCTTGTTCACAGGGGTAGACCGGAAGAAAACGGCACGCGGCCAAAGGGACGCGATTGGACCCCAAGCAGACGTTTAATTGATCGCACGGCAAGCCGTTAATCTGGTGAGTCGATGGCTTGCATGGCGCCGGTCCCATCGCAAATGGGAGTCACGGAAAAATCTCACAAACGGGGGTCATGGCGCCACTTTGCGTTAAGCAAGTGGTTTTGCGACGTCGCGAATGCAATTGGCGAACACCTGCGCGACCGGGCTCAGCATCCGGCCCTTCAACGTGAAGATTGCCGTTGGCAAGTGCCAACGCGGCAATGCGACGGGCAGTGCCTTCAGCAAATCGGCTCCGGGGCCGAACTGCAGCGCCGAGCCGGGTACTAGTGTGAGATAGCGTCCGGTGGCGAGCAGGCTGATGCGCAGGTGTAGGGAGTTGCTGAAGATCGTCGCGGTGGGAATCGACAGCTTCGCAGCACGGAATGCTTCGACGAAAGGCGAACCGGATTCCGCTTCCAGCGTCGACAGGATCCACGGCACGTCGACGAGTTCTGAAAGGGTAAGTTTGCGGCGGCGCGACCAGGAGCTCTGCGGGCCGGCGGCGACGACGAGCGACTCGTAGAACAGCGGTTGCATTTCGATGTCGGAGTCAGGTGTCTCCGTCAGCAGTCGCGAAATAACGATTTCGCATTGACGTTGCCGGAGCAGGTTGAACTGATGCGACGCCGTGCCTTGTTCCAGCCTAACGCGCAGACGCGGCAGTCGTTTTGAGAGCCGCGCGATCGCTGCCGGCACGAGGCCGGCTGCCCACACCTCGGTGCATGCTATGCGCAGCTCGCCCGCTTGAGGATCGGCGAGAAACGCAATCTCCTCGACGCTCTGCCGAAGTTCGTCGAACACTGCAGTGCCGCGTTTGAGCAACGCCTCGCCGAACATCGTCGGCTCGACTCCGCGCGCGGTGCGGTCCAGCAGCGTCACTCCGAGCACGTGCTCGAGATTGGCGATGGTGCGCGAGATGACTGGCCGTGAGATGGCCAGGCGCTCGGCGGCCTTGGCCATGCTGTTCTCCTCGACCACCGTCATGAAGACGTGGAGGTCGCGGGGCTTGAGAAATCGTCCGACTCTGTCCCAGCGCATGTCGACGTACCTAAGCGGCTACCGGCCTGTCGAATATTCGACCTTGTGGATACTCCTGTTTTGGAGCCGACTCCAGCTCCGGGCCTGAACTTTCGGCCTGAACAGGTTCGAAGCAGGAGATGGCGATGAGGGCGATTGGCGTTGTAGCTGCAATTCTGGCCGTTGTGGTGCGCGCCGCCCCCGCCGGGGCCGCCGAAATCACCGTTTTGAGCACGCCCTCCATGCAAGGCGTGCTCAATGATCTTGCGCCGGCATTTACACGCGCAACCGGCCATACGCTGGGGCTCACCTTTGAAGGCGTCCCGGCGCTCAAGCGGCGGATCGAAGCGGGCGATACGTTTGATGCCGCGGTCTTGTTGCCGGCAGCGGTCGATGATCTCACCAAATCAGGCAAGATCGCCGTCGGCTCGCGTTCAGACATTGCCCGCACTGCCGCCGGCGTTGCGGTCCGGGCAGGGGCGCCGAAGCCTCTGGTGGGTACCGGCGAGGACCTCAAGCGAACGCTGCTCGCGGCAAGAGCAATCTCCTATTCGCCCGACAGCGCGAGCGGAAGCTATTCCTTCATCTGCTTGATCGCCTCGGCATCGAGACAGAGGTGAAGCCGAGGCTCCTGGCGGTGACAGGGCGGAGCCCCGTCGAGGCCGTCGCGCGCGGCGAAGCAGAGCCGACCGTGATCACCGTGCCCAACATCGTCGGCGTCGAGAGCGTTGCCCTCGCAGGGTTACTTCCGGAAGAGTTGCAGAACTACACCACCTTCAGCGTCGCCGTCAGTGCCAACGCCAAGGAGCCTAAAGCCGCCGAGCAATTGATCGCATTCTTGCGCTCGCCCGCCGCCGCGGCCGCGATCCGGAGCAAAGGATTGGCGCCCATTGTCCCCTGAAGCCTTGTGGGAGGACGATCGTTGGTTGGCCCGGTCTTGCCTTTTGACCTTTTTCATGAACTCGTTTCGGAATTTTGTAATATGTTCGTCACCGTTGTTGCGGTGCTTTGCCATTTTTCAGCTCACGACTGCACCGAGGTGGTCGTAGCAAATTCGAACTTGGACGCCGGTATCACTTTTCAGGGCTGCTTAACTGGCGGCCAAGCAGGTCTAGCCCATTGGAAGAGCGCGCACCCGATCTACCGGTCTGATGACTGGCATATCGAGCGGTGCAAATGCGTCGCCGGGCTTTACGTGGCGAAGGCCAAGATCTGACTCGAAGATTGTCCAAGACACGCTCGACGGGACATGTCTCCTCTTGGCCCGTTTGAGACGAGCTGACCAGCACTGACCATGTCCGTTCACCAGGCTTGACCGGAAGTCCTCGGTGTCCTGTCAAACCGACGCGATTGACCCTTACCGCCTGCCGTGGGCCAGGTTCCCGAATTTGTACTCCAGTTGGTGGTCAATATTGACCAGATGTTGGTTACCGGACATGCCAGACTTCCATGATCACCGCACGGCCCTTTGGCTTTCATCGGTGATGAGAACGCCGCTAGTACCCGGAATCAGAGCTGAGTGATACGGCGGCCTTTGAAACGGCGTTGACGGACCTTTTTCTTGGTCCAGACGAAGGGCTCGGCTCTGTCGTTGTATGCGTTGGCGTAGGCATCGATGTGTTCCTGAAGCTGCTTGAGGCTCGTGAAGGAGGTGCCGCTGAGCGACTGCCCCTGCAAGATGGAAAACCATACTTCGACCTGATTGAGCCATGACGCACTTGTCGGCGTGAAATGAAATTGCACGTTGGGGTGGGCCTTGAGCCAGTCCTCGTTCTTTTTATGGGTGTTGAGGTTGTCGAGGATGACGTGAAGCTTGCGGTTCGGAAAAGCCGCGGTGACGCTGTTCATGAAATCGAGAAACTCGACGCGGCGCCGGCGTTTTGAATGGGTCGCGATGATCTTTCCGGTGGCGACTTCGAGCGCCGCAAACAATGTTGTGGTGCCATGCCGCTTGTAATCGTGGCTTTGGCCGGTCAAGGCGCGGCCATTGGGCAACTTCAGATAACCCTGCGCTCGCTCCAAAGCCTGGATCGAGGGCTTCTCGTCCACGCACAGCACAATGGCCTTCGCCGGCGGCGCGACATAGAGGCCGACAACATCGGCGGCTTTGGCCGTAAAGTTCGGGTCGTTGCTCTCGCACCAGGACTTGCGAGCCACCAGGTCAATCTTGTGGCTGCGCAGGAACCGCCAGACATATTGGACATCGACATCGCCCAGCGCCTCGGCCAGCAGGGGGCCGGTCCAGCGCGCAAACCCTTGCGGTGGCGGCTTATCCAGCAGCTTCAGAATCCGCTTGTCGGTCGTCTTCGTATAGATCGGCTGCTTGCCAGGCCGCGGCTTGTCTTGCAGCCCTTCAAGGCCATGGTCGGCATAGCGATGCCGCCAAAGGCTGACAATCCGCGGCTGGACCCCAACTTCCTTGGCGATCGACCGGGTGCTGCGCCCATCCGCCGCCAACAGAACTATCCGCGCCCGCTTCAAATCGCGCTGCAACGTCACCGGTGAGCGACAGCACGCCTCAAGCACCTTGCGATCTTTCCTCGAAAGGTGGACTTCTCTTGCTTCGGGTATCATACTAGCGCTCCCGCCTCCTCTTAGAATGGAGCAGCGCCATGCAGCGAGCCGTTTCAAGCAAACCACGTCCCTTGAAGAGCGCCTTGCCGAACAAGCCCAGCGTCTCCGTCAGGAAGCCAAATCGCTTCCACCTGGTATCGAGCGGGAGCGCGCGATCCGCAAAGCCCGGCAAGCCGAGACCAGCTCGCATATCAGTGGATGGCTAAACTCGCCCGGCCTGCAAGCTCCGAGGTGAACGTTGAAGCAGCCTGCGGCCTACTATCCCGATGGGATCTCAGAGCAGGACAATGAGCGCCGCCAACAGGCAGAGCGGGCGATAAACCCTCTCGACAAAGAGACGTGGCTACGGCGAGCCCGTCACTGCCGCCCTGAATTTTTAACAAATGAGCAAAACGAGACAGCGGCGCAAGTCCGCGTTGTTCCATCCTGATAAAATCACCGTTCGGCCATTGGCATCCATCGGTGACTGAGAGCATCACGCTCCCGTCCAACCCAAGTGGAGGGCGAACTATGTCGTCACTTAAACAACTTCAACGCCAGCAAATAAACCACGATACCCGCTATACGCACGGGCAGCTCGTACAGCTACGACGCCAGATGCTGAGGTTTGCCAGGTCGACGCCGCCCGGGGCTGAGAGAAATGCACGGCGGCAGATCGCCCGATCGCTGCGCAGTCTTTTCAAGAACAAGGGATGGCTGGACGCTCACACCGCTGAAGGTTCGTAGCGCGCCAAAGACGTTTTCCGCATGTTTCGGGCATCAGCGGTGGTACTTCCATTTGATATTTGGGCTGAGGGCTCACGACTAGAAGTTTCGGGAAACTTAGCGCGCAATTACGAACCGCGTCACGCCATCCTCGATCTTCATTTCGATGGCGATGTCCCAAAGCCAATCTTCGTCTTCGCCGAGGTCCTTGGCGACCTTGGCAATAGTGGTGACGTGATGGACCTTGTTGACGTGAGTGGTCATGCCGCTCGAGCGGAGATCGTTGATGCGGGCGTCCAATTCCAGGGCAGCAGTTCGTCCAAGCGATTGGCCGGATGGGCGGCGAGGCGGGCGAGGATATCCGTGAGCCACGCCTGCGGGTCGATGCCGTTCATTTTCACCGTGACGATGAGGCTGTACATGGCTGCGGCGCGCCGCCCTCCGCGATCAGATCCGCAGAACAGCCAGGACTGCCGTCCAAGAGCGATGCCTAGGCCTCGTTCGGCGGCATGGTTGGACAGACGTACCCGCCCATCCTCGAGGAACAGGGTGAAGCTCGCCCAGCGCTTCAGGATATAGTTGAACGCCTTGGCCAGGTCGTACCCACGGGAGAGCTTGGCGAGTTGTTCCCGCATGTAGACCTGAAGATCATCGACCAAGGGACGGCTCAGCGTCTGCCACCTGAACACGTTCCTCCGCACTCCTGCCATTGATGGAGCGTTCGATCTCGAACAGCGCATCGATCCGGCGCACGACCTCGACCGCGATGGGCGAGAGCGGGATCTCCTTTTTGCCGGCAGCCTTGCGCCGCGCATTCTCTTCGATGTCGGCCATGGCGAAGAACGGACGCCTTCCATGCGACCAGCAGGCAGCCTCCCGGATCGGTCCGGGCTGGCGTCCCGCACGTAGATCCAGCACCGGCACGGTCGTATCATCGGCATGAAGGCGCTCGGCCGCCATGACATGGGCCTCAAGGCGGCGCAGCAACGGATCTAGTACTTAAACTCCGGCATCGCCTTCAATTCGTCCTTGGTGGCGTTATACACCGCGTGATCGGGATACCAACGCGTGCTGGCGCTGGTTGTGGTGGTTGTCGTGGTTGTCGTTGCGGCACCGGTGGTGGTTCGCGTGGTGCTGTCTGGAGCGGAAGTGGTTGCAGGCGGATTCGCTGGTGCGGACGTTGTTGACGCAGTTGTCGAGGTCACCGGCTGGTCAACCCACTTCAGCTTATCGAAGGAGACCGCCACGTAGTGTTCGCCCAGGCCGAGGACGCCGCCCACACCCAGAATAACATTGGCCACCTTGCCTGACCTATCCAAGATCACGTCGTGGATGTTTCCGATTTTCTCGTTTGCTTCATTGTACACATCGACGCCGGCGAGCTTGGACGCGCGCCATTCACCCTCCTTGTGCGTGGTAGCACTGGTTGTCGAAGCCGCTTGGTTTGTGGCTGTTTGCGCCGCCGCGTCGGTCATCGGCGCGATAGCCAGGAATGCTATTGCAAGACATTTGGAAAGCATGATGTCCCTCCACTATTTTTGGAACAATAATGCGATGTGAATTTGGTTCCAGCGACGGAACGGTAAATGATTCCGTCGCAGCGGGGTCTCTTGGGAAGCGGCTGATGCCCACGCTCGGATATTGCTCGCCACTCGCCAGTTTCAAAGCGAACAAAGGATCCCGATTTTCCCGGTTGAGATGTCAGCCTGTGGCTGATTAGAAACGTTTACCGAAGACGACGTACGGCGGATTCGATGGCGATGCTCGCCGTTACCCGGCAAACGACGATTGAATGCGATGATCATCAGAGCCGCGGATTATTCAGCGGCGGCGCTACGTGTGGCGCAAGCCGGTGCCACTCGGCAAACGATGCTTGACCGCTATCCCGTGATCGAGGAGTGGCTTGCCGCAAAGCCGAACATGGTTCTTGTTTGGCACACGGGGCAAAGTGGTCGCAGGATGATCATGATGCTTCGTCTTGGTCACTGACTCGGATTCTTTGGAACTTAGCAACTATAGTCCCGTTGCACGTCGTTACCCTTCCAAAGGAATGCCTAATGGCCAGCAATAAAAGCCCAAATGAGACGCGGGCCGGCGAGAATCCGGAAGGTAAGTACCATTTCAATCCCGGAAACATGGCCGGGAAAAAGCCCGGGGATGGGGAGCAGACTGCCGAAAACCGTGGCGAGCCGCATGAGCACAAAGAAAAACCCGCCGGTTAGGGCGGGTTAATGAGGCCGCCAATTGCGGCGGCCTTATTTTTTCGCGTGCGATTAGAATTCTCCTGTCTGCTCTGCCACCGAGAGCCGACATCGTTCACGATCCTTGAGCTCTCGCGCGCGTATTGGGCCCGAGACGGGGCGCAGGGCCTCCTACGTTCATTCCTGGGCTAGGAATTGATCCAAATCGATGAGCAGGTCTTTGGCCGCGTCGCCGAGGACTTCTGCACGGTCGTTTCCAATACATTCAATGGTACGTCCGCGCGAACATAACATCGGTTTGCTCATTGGAGTTTCCTTATTCGGGCTGCGTCTTTCGTAAACTATAAGTGTGCCCTAAAGATCGATACCGCGAGCATGCAAAGAGCCTTCACGGTACCAATCGAAGACACCGTGAAGTTTGCCGCGCGGGCGGATCCGCGGCGCGCTGCGCCGGCAGGGTCGCGCTTAAAGGTTCGTTCACCGACAAGGACCGCGACGTCGTGCGGCAAGGCGTCAAGACGAGAACGACCGAACGTCAGGCGACGGGTGGCGCCGCCAAAGTGGTCCGCAGCGAGCGTCTGCCCGACAGCGTCGACTCCTCGAATGTCCGTTGATAGGGGTAGATCGGAAGTCAACGCCAAAGGGTGAGACCGGCGTTTTTGACCCGTAGCGGTCGTGAGGCTGTCAGGTTCACAAGCGGGCTAGATGACCCCAAGCTGGTGCGGCAGCTAGACCAGAGGGGCAACGTCCGAGCAGGTTCAATTTATTTATCCTTTTCGGCACGCTTTCTTAGGTGAGGACTGTCGTGCAAGACCACGTTCAGCAGGGAATTATGGACCTCCAGTGATCCGTTGTATTTGATGAACCCAAGCTTGCGGAACTTGTTCATGAACATGCTGACGCGCGACCTGGTGGTCCCGACCATCTCCGCGAGTGTCTCCTGGCTTATCTTCGCTATGACCGGCTAGGGCTTACTCTCCTTGCCGAAGTTCGCCATCAAGAGGAGCACCCTCGCCAGACGCTTCTCACTGGAATTAAAAAGTTGATCGACCAAGTCCTCCTCGACTCGGGCGTTCCTAGACAACAGGTGAGCCATGAACATCTCAGAGAACTTCGGCTCGTCATGGAGCACACGCACGATAGCTGCCTTTTCGAGCCGCATGATGACGCACTCCGTCACCGTCACGACCGTCGCCACCCGCAGCGGATGCCCATTTAGGCAGCTCTCACCGAAGAAGTCCCCATTTCCGTGGAGCGCGACGACCGCCTCCTTGCCCTGCTCGGAGACGACGCAGACCTTGACCTTGCCCTCCTGAATGTAGAAGACCGCATCACCGGGGTCTCCCTGAGAGAAGACCTTCCGATTCTTCCGATAGTTTGAAACGGCCCTCCCCGAGGCCACGGTGTGGAGGAACTCCTGGACGTCGAAGGGCCGCCTCTTCGTTGCTTTGGCCACGCTTCCCGCCTTTAATTATCAACTGGCTTACATTCTAGGGCAAACCGAACATCAGGAAAACCCGGCCCGGATGTCGGTGGCAGTGTAGTGGCACGTGTCCCCGGCGGCCAAGTGAGCACTAAAGCTCACCTCGGCTCCAAATGTGCGCAGACTCGTACGTTATGGAGATGCCGAACCAAGAGGCGTCCCAGTAACAGAGGAGCTGAATTATGGGTGTCATCCTTCCGTTCGTATCAGCCGGCGCATTCGAGCCCAACGATATTGAGGCGATGTCCCTGGCTTGTGAGGAAGTCTGCCATTACCTTCATATCAACGGCGACGCGCGGGCTCGCGAGACCATCGCCGCGAGAGTCATCGAGCTGACCCAGCGCGGCGAACGTTGCCCCACAGTCTTTGCGCGACCGGGTGCTTGCGGGAATGAACGCCGGCCCCGGACGATGGCTGATGGGGTTTGGCGTCGTCTCAGGGACGCCCGCTAATCCCGCTAATGATGATCTCAAACTGTCCACTTCTGGGCGATTGTGTTGAAGAAGTCGGCCTGTCGATCGAGGCGCGCCGCTCGAACGTCGCGAATGACCCAAGGAGGACATTCGACCAAGCTGGGAGTGCTGCAGCACGTAAGGTCAGTAGCGACGAGCGTCCTCGACGCGTGATCACTGGGGTTGCGAGCAATTGCCCTAATTTGAATCTAGCGGCGACCTAACTCACTAACGACGCGTTAATTTCTTTTGGCATGTGAGCAATACTGACCAGCGCCGAGCTCAGTGGCAGTTCCACAGTGGGTTCCATCACCGCCCACCCACGGCAACTACCGGTGACTGAGAGTTCTGTAACGCTTCCGCCTGATCAAAGGCGTGCAACATGTTCCGACATCCCCGAACGCTATGTCCTATGTGTCGAGCAGAGGCGGTGCTGGCTCGGATTACGCCCGGCCCCTTTGGCTTCGATATCCGGACGTTTGAGTGCCCCGCCTGCAACGACGTCCACCAGCTTGTGGCCGATCTGGTTGATCCGATGAAATCCCCACGAACAACCGGCTGGCTTCACGGTCAACTGCACGCGCCGACGTAGCGGCTGCACCTTATGGGGCCGGGTTTTCGTATGACGGCCTTGAATACACGGGCACGGTGCCAATCTCACGTCCGTCATCGCTGATTATTGCGATGCGACGCTCAGGATCATCTTCGGGCTTATCAAGTGAAACGCCGATGGCCAGCACCGTCGCCCTGATGATTGCAGCGATATCGTCGTCGCAAACAAACCCCGATGAATCAAAAAGCCTGTGGCCGTCCTCGACATCAAAAAAGTACCGGGGCATTGGCAACCTCTAGTGCGCCAAGTGCTTCCAGACAGCATTGTTCCGAATAGGCTGCCGACTAGGGGCCTCAAGCAGACCATGGGAAACTGCGAGGCCGCCCAGAGAGGCATTCGCGTCCGGGCTTTGGTTCACTTTCCCCGTCTGTTCTCTCAAGAAGGGTGTTTTAACCCCTAGTGGACCCAATTTCATTGTGAGCAATATTGCTCACTTTCCCCGGAACGATAGTCTGTTCCCCGCGTGTACCCCTGCGCTCCTATTGCGGCGCACTGAGGTCCCCGAGTGGAAAACCAACAGCTTTTTATCCTGGTCGTTGAAGACGACCAGCTTGTTCAGAACCTTGTCGAAGACTGCCTGAGCGAGGGCGGGTTCGAGACTGTAGCAACTCCATCCGGCGAAAAGGCCATTGAGCTACTTGATGCGGCCGAGGGCAAATACCGGGCGCTCGTCACGGACATCAATCTGAAGCCCGGTGAGATCAACGGGTGGGAGGTCGCGCGACACGCCAGAGAGATCGACCCCCACTTTCCCGTCGTTTACATGAGCGGCATCGAAGCAGACGATTGGGCATCAAAGGGCGTACCTAACAGCATCATGTTGGCGAAGCCGTTCGCGCCCGCGCAGCTTGTCACTGCCATTTCTCAGCTTCTCAACGCGATCCCACCAGCCGGGTAAGTGCCGCCTCAGTTGGGCGGCTTGTTTCATTTGCCATTGTGATTCACGTCGCCTGTTGGCCCAAAGCCGTCTGCGAGGGCAGAGCAGGGCGCGCCCGCTCTGCCCCCCAAGTCAGACGTCTACCTGTTCTGCTATCGCGATGGCATCGTGCACCTCGATGCCGAGATAGCGGACGGTACTCTCGATTTTCGTGTGCCCCAGCAGCAGTTGCACGGCTCGCAGATTGCCGGTTCGACGATAGATCAACGTCGCCTTGGTCCGGCGAAGGGAATGCGTCCCGAACAGGTGCGGGTCCAGTCCGATGTCAGCGATCCAGTTAGATAGGAGACGGGCATACTGGCGGGTCGTCATATGTCCACTCCGCCGCCGGCCAGTGAACAGGTATTCTCCTGACTTCTTGCCGGCAGCCCGCAGATAATCGTCGATTGCCTGCCGGGTCGATTCAGTCAATTCGAATTTGACTGGCCGCCCGGACTTCTTTTGTCGGATGGTCGCGCGGTCCGCCGTATATCCGCCTGGCGCAAGGTCATCGACTTTCAAGCCTACGACGTCGCAGCCGCGCAACTTGCTGTCGATGGCGACGTCGAATAGCGCCAGATCGCGCATTCGGCCTTCGACCTGGAGCTTGGTGCGGATTGACCAGACGTGCTTCGGACGTAGCGGCGGCTTTGCGCCGACGATCTTCCCCTTATTCCAAGGGACGCGTTTGGAGACGGCAGGGATGGTGCTTAGGTTATCGGTCATATTGACCTCCTCAACTAGTGAGGCTGGTCATTTTCAGTCCGGAGCCCTTCCAATCCCGCGTCGTCCGCTTCGAGACGATTGGAGACGTACTTGCGTCCAATTCGAGCGATGACAGGACCGATTTTGACCCAAATCAGAAGTCAAGCTTAGCACGCGCATTCCGTTAGCGCCAAAACCTTGCTACTGTAGAGCGAGGGCCGAAACATAAGGTCACCAGCAACAATCGGCCGGGAGCAGCCCATTATGGAAATTACGCGACGCACAGCGACCATTGGCGGACTCGGCCTATTCGCCGCAACAACTATAAGCACCGCTAGCAGAGCAGACGAACTCGGCTCTTTTCTGGGCATCGGGGAAGGGCTGGAGGACTTTATCCTTGCCACCGACGCGTATGTATTTGGCTACCCGCTCGTAACGATGGAGATGACGCGCAGGGTCATCACGAACGTCGCGGAGCCAGTCGGGACACGCGGGCCGATGGGCCAGATTATCAAGCTGCGCAAATATCCGGACTCATCGTTCAGGGATGTGACGGCTCCAAATGCCGACACACTTTACACGACTTCCTTCTTTGATGTCGGCAAAGAGCCGTGGGTGCTGAGCATTCCCGACATGAAGGGCCGTTACTTTCTGTGTCCGATGCTTGACGGCTGGACTAGCGTTTTTCAGGTGCCGGGTAAACGCACGACGGGCACGGGTGCGCAGACCTACGCGATCACTGGACCCGGCTGGAAGGGCTCGCTGCCCGCTGGTGTCAAGGAATACAAGTCGCCGACTAGCATCGTTTGGCTGCTTGGCCGTATCTACTGCACCGGAACGCCGGAAGATTATGCCGAGGTTCACAAGTTGCAGGACGAGTTCAAGCTCGTTCCGCTAAGTTCATACGGTAAACCCTACACACCGCCCCCTGGCACCGTCGATCTATCCATCGATAAGAGCTGGCCCCGGTTGTTTGGACAGCGCCCCGCTGGATTTAAGTGGATTCCTGCCGGGTTATGCTGAACGCGGGGCTTTACGGTTTTGTCGTTGCGTCGGGAGGGCGTAGCCCGACCAGAGCGACGACAAAACCGTCGGCGACGGTCATGCGGCCATCACCATAGCTTGCGTGCCGAAGTAAGCCTCGTCGGGCGTGCGCCCGTCAAGGCTCGAGTGAGGGCGTCCCTGATTGTAGAAGGCCAGATACTTGGCAATTGACGCTCGCGCCTCGGACACGCTGTCGTAGGCGCGGAGATAAACTTCTTCGTATTTGACCGTGCGCCAGAGCCGCTCGACAAACACGTTGTCGCGCCAGGCGCCCTTGCCGTCCATGCTGATGGCGATCTTCGCGTCCAGCAGCACATCGGTGAACTCGAGGCTGGTGAACTGGCTGCCCTGATCCGTGTTGAAAATCTCGGGCCTGCCGTGCTTCGCCAACGCCTCCTGGACCGCTTCGACGCAGAAGGCCGCCTCCATTGTGATCGAGACGCGATGGGCCAGGACCCGTCGGCTGAACACATCGACGACCGCCGCGAGATAGACGAAGCCACGCCGCATCGGAATGTAGGTGATGTCCATTGCCCACGCATGGTCGGGCCGCTCGATCTTCAATCCGCGCAACAGGTACGGGTAGATCTTGTGACCCGGAGCCGGCTTGCTCGTGTTCGGGCGACGATAGACCGCCTCGATCCGCATGCGCTTCATCAGCGTCGCGATGTGGCGGCGACCGGCGTATACGCCCTCCCGCCGCAGCAACGATCGCAGCATACGCGCTCCCGCGAAGGGATAATCGAGATGCAGCTCATCGAGCCGACGCATCAAGGCAAGGTCCTCGGCCGAAACTGGCCGAGGTTCATAGTAGACCGTGCTGCGAGCCAGCTTCAGGACCTTCGCCTGGCGCACGATAGAAAGATCATGACCGCGGTCGATCATCGCTTTGCGCTCAGCAGGCCCGCCTTGGTGAGCGCGCCGGACAAAAAATCGTTTTCCAACGCCAGCTCGCCGATCTTGGCATGTAACGCCTTCAAATCGACCGGCGTCTCGGCCGATGTCTTGTCATGCCCAAACACGCCGGCGGCGCCTTCCAGGAGCTGGTTTTTCCAGATCGTGATCTGGTTCGGATGAACATCAAACAGCTGCGCCAGCTCCGCCAGTGTCTTGTCGCCTTTGACCGCAGCCAAAGCAACCTTCGCCTTGAATGCCGGAGAATGCGTCCGGCGGCTCTTCTTCGTCATCTTCGCTCCTGATTCGCAGCAAGAATCCTCGCCGCTGTCAGGCAGAAAATCCACTCAAGCTACTGTCCGAATTTGCGGGGCCAGCTCTATATGAAGACGGCTGTCCGCGAGCAGGTGAACAAAATGGATGCGGCGGAGTATTTCACGCTGCTCTGCAAGCTCATGAAAGACAATCCACCGGCAGCGGAGGACGCCGCTGAACTCGCCAGGTTTTCCAAGATCGGCATTGTTCCCGGTCAAGACTTCGATGCAAGCAAACTCAAGGCGGATTTCGTCAAGCGCGTGCCCGAAATTGCCTTCGACCGGATCATGCTCCAGTTCAAGGTCAACAAAGACGTCCAGAACATCAATGGCTTCGTCTACACAACCAAGACCGGACTCTACGGTACCAACTATTTGATGCGGGCGTTCATCACTGCCATTGGGCTAGGCGCTAACCGTCCTCAGGATGCCGTCTATCCTACCTCAACGAAGGATGGGGAAGGCAAAACCTACAATGGCGCAAACAAGTACGTGCTGCGCTTCGCGAAGGGGCAACTGCCACCAGCTCTGGGCTTTTGGTCGCTCACGATGTACGATTCCAACTACTTCTTCGTGAGTAATCCTATCGACCGCTATTCGATCAGCGCTCGACAAAGTCTTAAGGCGAACGCGGATGGATCGACTGATCTTTATATTCAGAAGGACTCACCCGGCAAAGACAAGGAGTCCAACTGGTTGCCTGCTCCTGACGGAGACTTCATCCTGATGATGAGGTTGTATTGGCCGACCGAAAAGAACCCGTCGATCATCAATGGGTCGTGGAAAATTCCTCCAGTGAAGAAGGTTTGAGCGGGCAAGAGCCGGCTTCGTCAAATGGCGAAGCCGGTTTCGGCTAGATGACTGGCGCTCACTCACCAATATGTTTCGACTTCGCATGCTTGAGACGCCGTCTGTCACACAGCTTTCCCAAGTCATCAATCACGCGATTGCGCCAGCATTCATCCTAGGTGCCGTCTCCGGCTTCACGTGACACGCCTCAACCGCATCATCGACAGGTGTCCTGCGGTTGCGTCCCATAACGGCACGGAGCCGGTTATTGAGCGGCTTCACCCGGACATGTCGGCACTCAATCGGCGAGCAGCGCTGATCAATCATGCGCTCTTTTGGGCCGTCGCAAGCGCGCTTGTTAAATTCTTCTCATGATCCTCGCATTTGTAGATGCGTTTTTTGGTCTGCCTCACGAAAGAGGCGTAGCGCCGGTGCTGATCTAACGAGCGTTGAGACCAATGTCCGTTCATGGCCCATCGCTTCCGTTGGCGCGGTGTCGCTGCATGTCGGCTCAAAGGGGCAGACCGGAAGTTTGCTGCCGGGCGCCAGTTCGGCGGCTTGTGACCCACATCGGACATCTCCATGTCTAATTCCATCAGCGAACCGCGTTCACTGACCTAGTACCCATTTTTCTTGGAACGTGAGTCGTGATTCAAGGTCGGGATGATACCCGAAGCAAGAGAAGTCCACCTTTCGAGGAAAGATCGCAAGGTGCTTGAGGCGTGCTGTCGCTCACCGGTGACGTTGCAGCGCGATTTGAAGCGGGCGCGGATAGTTCTGTTGGCGGCGGATGGGCGCAGCACCCGGTCGATCGCCAAGGAAGTTGGGGTCCAGCCGCGGATTGTCAGCCTTTGGCGGCATCGCTATGCCGACCATGGCCTTGAAGGGCTGCAAGACAAGCCGCGGCCTGGCAAGCAGCCGATCTATACGAAGACGACCGACAAGCGGATTCTGAAGCTGCTGGATAAGCCGCCACCGCAAGGGTTTGCGCGCTGGACCGGCCCCCTGCTGGCCGAGGCGCTGGGCGATGTCGATGTCCAATATGTCTGGCGGTTCCTGCGCAGCCACAAGATTGACCTGGTGGCTCGCAAGTCCTGGTGCGAGAGCAACGACCCGAACTTTACGGCCAAAGCCGCCGATGTTGTCGGCCTCTATGTCGCGCCGCCGGCGAAGGCCATTGTGCTGTGCGTGGACGAGAAGCCCTCGATCCAGGCTTTGGAGCGAGCGCAGGGTTATCTGAAGTTGCCCAATGGCCGCGCCTTGACCGGCCAAAGCCACGATTACAAGCGGCATGGCACCACAACATTGTTTGCGGCGCTCGAAGTCGCCACCGGAAAGATCATCGCGACCCATTCAAAACGCCGGCGCCGCGTCGAGTTTCTCGATTTCATGAACAGCGTCACCGCGGCTTTTCCGAACCGCAAGCTTCACGTCATCCTCGACAACCTCAACACCCATAAAAAGAACGAGGACTGGCTCAAGGCCCACCCCAACGTGCAATTTCATTTCACGCCGACAAGTGCGTCATGGCTCAATCAGGTCGAAGTATGGTTTTCCATCTTGCAGGGGCAGTCGCTCAGCGGCACCTCCTTCACGAGCCTCAAGCAGCTTCAGGAACACATCGATGCCTACGTCAACGCATACAACGACAGAGCCGAGCCCTTCGTCTGGACCAAGAAAAAGGTCCGTCAACGCCGTTTCAAAGGCCGCCGTATCACTCAGCTCTGATTCCGGGTAATAGCTTTTTGATGCAAATCGGTTGGCCATTCGGGACAGGGGTGCAATCCCAATCTGGACCGAAGCCGTTTTTCGTCTTAGAATTTGGAAACCAATAGAAGCCGAAAGCGATAAGGCACAGCAGAACGACGATGAATAGAATACCCATCACATCACCGCGCCTTGGATACGGCAGTGGCCATCTCATGACAGTGTCTCAGCGTCCGTAGCGCTTTTCGCATGCAATCTGCGGCGCCATGATGACAACCTATAGGCGAAGTGCTCTTTCACGTCACTTAAACGCTTAATTCAAATCGTGCTGATTATTGGCGAGGGTCGCCTGTTGGCCCTTCGCGGACCTGAACAGCGGGTCCGGTGATGTCCGCTCACTTGGCCGAGCAGACCATCTACCCTGGACCCGCCGACTTCCGAGTTTGACCCGAAGCAGTCCTCAGGAAAGAGCGATCACTCGATCGGAGTGCTCTCCACAACGTCCGTCGCTGGTGTCAACAACGTTGTCTCTATCCAGAGTTGGAGAGTCCATCACTTAGGCCGGCTTTGCGAAGTCCGTAAGCGGAGCTTTTCTCCCATTTGATTGACTGGTTTCGCTTCGGCTTTCGCTCTGCGATCCTTGGCTTGTCAGAGAGCCGAGAGGAGACTGAAGGCGATGGAACAATCGGGGGAGGAAGCCGAAGCTGATGGCTTTGTAGGGAAGCTTACGCGCCGGACGCGTTCTGGAGGCCGGTTATGGTCTGCGGAGATCAAGGGGCGCGCTGTTTTCGAGAGCATGAAGCCCGACGCCCGGGTATGTGATGTCGCACGGCGTTACGGTGTGAAGGCCCAGCAGTTGACGACGTGGCGCAGATTGGCGCGTGCTGGCCGGCTCGCATTGGTCACGGACGACGCGGCGGATTTCGTGTCGATCGAGCTGAGCGATCCAGTGGCGTCAGGCAAGAGCGAGGGGCCCGTCGAGATTACGATTGGCAAGGTTTCGGTCCGCCTGGATGCGGACGTGTCGGCGGTGCGGATCGCGGAGATCGTGACTGCGATCGAGCGCGGCGCATGATCATTCCGGCGCAGGGACTGCGGATTGTGCTTGCTGTGCGTCCTGTTGACTTCCGGTGCGGGCACGACGCGCTGGCCGGTCTTGTGCAAAACACGCTTGGGCTCGATCCGCATTCGGGCCTGATCGTGGTTTTTCGTTCGAAGCGCGCCGACCGGCTGAAGATTTTGCTATGGGACGGCACGGGCCTCGTTTTGGTCTACAAGCGCCTTGGCCGCGATGGTCGTTTCGAGTGGCCGCAGATCAGCGACGGCGTCATGCATCTGACGCGCGTGCAGTGAACTGGAAGCGAGTGGGCGAACGGATTGTCGCGACGCCAGCTGCGGCGAACTGACTCAGACCCGACAACCTGTTTCGCGCGGGGCTTTGGGATGATAGCTTGCGGATGTGCCGCCGTCCCCCATTGATCCCGCCCGTCTTGCAGCGCTGCCCGCCGATTTGCGCGCGCTCTTCCGCGCGCAGGAAGCGATGATTGAAGCCGAGCGTCGTCGCGCAGACGATGAATGCTCGGCGCGCCTTCATGTCGAGAGTGAACTGGCTGCGTCCAAAGAGAGCGTCGAACGCCTCGAACTGCTCGTGAAGGAGTACGAGCGCGCACGTTTCGGTAAACGCTCGGAAAAGTTCAATCCCGATCAGATGCAACTGGTTCTCGAGGACATCGAGATTGCCATCGCCGAAGTCCAGGAACGCCAGGACGATCGTGCGCGCCGCGCCGGCACGGCGCCGTCCAGCCGCCGGACCAGGCGCGCTGCCCGTGCCTTTCCCGCGCACCTGCCGCGCATCGAGCAGGTGATCGAACCCGAGAACCTCGAGTGTCCCTGCGGCTGCGGCCGGATGGTCCAGATCGGCGAGGATCGCTCCCGCCGTCTCGATGTCATGGCCGCCCAGTATCGTGTGATCGAGACGGTGCGACCGCGCTACGCCTGCGCAAAGGGCTGCACCGGTGTTGCTCAGGCGCCGGCGCCCGCCCATCTCGTGGAGGGTGGCATCCCCACCGAGGCGCTGCTGGCGCAGGTGGCGGTCGCCAAGTTCAGCGAGCACATGCCACTCTATCGTCAGTCGCAGGTTCTGGCTCGGCATGGCATCTTCATCGATCGCGCCGTTCTGGCAGACTGGATGGGAACGGTCGCCTTCCACCTCGCGCCGCTGGTCGAGCGCATGAGCGTCGTGATGAAGCAATCGGCCGCTTGTTCATAGACGAGACCAGGGCGCCTGTGCTCGATCCGGGCCGGGGCCGAACGAAGACCGGCTATCTGTGGGCTGTCCTGCGCGACGATCGCGGCCACGGCGGCGCTGATCCACCAATCGTGGTCTACCACTACGCGCCAGGACGCGGTGGTGACCATGCTGAGCGCATCCTCGAGGGCTTCGACGGCATCCTTCAGGTCGACGGATACCAGGGCTATCATCGGCTCGCACGGCCCAAGCGCAAAGGCGGCGTGCCGCTGCGGCTGGCCGCATGTTGGTCCCACTCAAGGCGCAAGATCATCGCAGCGACTCCGAAAGCCGGCTCACCCATCGCCGAAGCCGTTCTCGCGCGCATCGCCGCACTCTATGCGATCGAGAAGGAGATCCGTGGCGCCGACGCCCCGGCTCGGCAAACGACCCGTAACGAGCGATCACGGCCGCTCGTCGCTGAACTCGAGAGGTTTCTGCGCGAGCAAGCCGCTCGCCTGTCGCCGGGCAGCGAGATGGGCAAGGCGATCGCCTATCTCCTGAACCATTGGGATGGCCTCACCTTGTTTCTCGACGATGGTTGCGTTGAGATGGACACCAATCCCGTCGAAAATCAAATCAGGCCGCTGACTCTGACGCGTAAAAATAGTTTATTTGCTGGTCACGACGAAGGTGGTCGTTCATGGGCGCGCATAGCTTCGCTCATCGCCACCTGCAAAATCAACAGCGTGGAGCCCTACGTCTGGATGAAAGCGACGCTCAAAGCGATCGCAACCGGTCACCCGCAGTCCCGGATCGACGAGCTCCTGCCCTGGTCGTTCGGCCGCACCTCGTAATTCTCCGTCGTTGCCGCCTCCATACCCCCCGCCAACGATTTGCAAACACGTTGATCAACAGACTGCAATCCCCACGCCAAACCTTTGCGAATGGGACGCGAACGTCGCTTACCGAAGTCCGTCGAGGAAATGATCCCGATCGACGGGGTTTCTATACCTGTTGGCCCGCATCCGGGCGAGGTCGAGCGTGTTAAGGGGCGGAGCTTCGCCGTTCTCACCCAATTCCAGACATCTTTCTCGAATGAATGCGCGAGCCTCGAAATTCGCTTCTGTCAGTCGATCGGTTTGTGCGTAGCACGCCGCAAGAAGCGCGTGCGACCAGCGGTCGCTCGATCGCGCTTCCCTGAGAACGTCGATCGCCTGTTCGTATTCGCGAGCGGAAAAAAGCGCCAGCGCGTGGTACCAATGGTAAATGTTGGGTGGAAACGGGTTTAGCCGTTTGGCCGATTTGATCCATGCGAGTGCGTCCTGCCAGCGCCCCCAGTAGACCAGAATGTTTGCAAAAGCGGCGGCGACGTCAACGTCGTTCGGATTGAGCGCCAGAGCGCGTTTGAAATGAGTTTCGGCCTCTTGATCGCGGTCTTGCAGGAAAAGAAGTTGTGCGAAGACGCCGTGGGACCAGGCATCATTCTCGTCGAGATCGAGGGCGTTCTCGATCTCGCGACGAGCATCGTCCAGTGGAGGGGCGGCGGGCGATTCCAGAAACGTGGCGCAGACGACCGTCCAGGCCATATTGGCGTGAGCGCGCGCATAGGCTGGATCAAGCTCCACAGCCTTCCTGAAATAGTCGCGCGCCTCATCCATGCTCCTGACGGTCAATTGACGCCATTTCTCGTTTCCCAACAGGACGAGATCATAGGCCGTGATGTTTGAGGTCTGCTTGCCTCTCGCGATCTCGCGGCCCGCGTCCTCGAGCCGGCCGGGCAGCGCCGAGACGATCTTGCCGACGATTTCGTCCTGGATGGCGAATATGTCTTCGATCTCGCGGTCGTAGCGCTCCGTCCAAATGGTGAAGCCGCTCGCGGCATCCAGAAGCTTGACGGTCACCCGCACCCGTTTCCCGATCCGGCGTGCGCTCCCTTCCACCACATATCGTACGCCGAGCTGGCGGCCGACCTCTCGGATGTCGGACGAGCTTCCCCGGTAGACGGAGCTGGAGTGGCGGGCCACGACGAAGAGCGACCGGAAACGCGACAATTCCGCAATGACGTCTTCCGTGATCCCGTCGGAAAAGTAGTCCTGCGCTGGATCGCCGCTCAAGTTGGAAAACGGCAGCACGGCGATCGATGGCTTGTCCGAGCTCGCGGACGGAAGCCATGTTTGCCGGCTGCCATCGGGCAAGGTGACCGCCGGGGGGCCGACATAGCGGTAACCGCGGCGCGGCAGCGTCTCGATCCAGGCACTGCCGCCTTCGACGGCTGCAAACGCGCGCCGCAGCGCCGCAACCTGTACGGTCAGATTGCTTTCCTCGATCGCCAGGCCTGGCCAGGCCGCCTCCATCAAGGCGTCCTTGCCGACCGGCTTGCCCGCCTTCTCCAGAAGCAGCCGAAGTAGCGCGACCGCTCGCCTTCCGAGAGCAACCGGCTCTGTGCCGCGGAACAGCGTGTCGGCGTCTGCCTCGAGACGAAATGGACCAAACTCGTAGATCGTCGCCATGGCCTAGAGACACCATTTTCGGCGAAATTTGCAACTTTTTCGGATCGGATTCAGGAAGCGGTCCGGCGCTCCGTGAGAAGATGGCCTGGGCATTCGCGGTGAGGAGCAAATCGGATGGAGCAGCGGCAGTCGCACGACGACCTGATGGCCAAATCGAACGCCGAACCTCGGCTCGCCCCGCAGCTGCGGCTCAAGGGCAACGTGGTCCTCGAAGGGAGCGTCGATTACGACGAGGCGCGCAAGGTCTGGAATGGCGCCATCGACAAGCGGCCGGCGATGATCGCCTATTGTGCCGGTGCCGAGGACGTCGCTCGGGCCGTCGCGTTCGCAAGATCCCATCGCATCTGCATCGCGGTCCGTAGCGGCGGTCACAATGTCGCCGGCTTGTCGGTCTGCGACGGCGGCATGGTCATCGACCTGTCGCACATGAAGCGGATCGAGGTCGATCCGGTCCGCCGGATCGCCCGCGCGGAGGCCGGCCTCAATCTGGGCGAGTTCGACAGGGCGACACAGGAGCACGGCCTGGCGACCACCATGGGCATCAACAGCGACACTGGTATCGCCGGGCTCACGCTTGGCGGCGGCTTCGGCAAGCTCGGACGAAAATACGGACTGACCTGCGACAACCTGATTGCCGCCGAAGTGGTGACAGCCGAGGGAAAGATCCTGAGGTCCAGTGCGACCGAACACCCCGACCTCTTCTGGGGCCTTCGGGGTGGCGGCGGCAATTTTGGCATCGTGACCACATTCGAGTATCGGCTTCATTCCATCGGCACCTCGCTGCTGGTCGCGTCAGCACTGCATCGATATGACGAGGCGCGCGAGGCGATGCGCTTCTATGATGAATTCGCCCGCCGCGCTCCCGACGAAGCGGACGTCGATGCAGGCCTGGTCACGCTGCCGTCCGGCGAACGGTTCTTCAGCATCACCGGATGCTATGTCGGCTCGCATCATGACGGTGAGCGCGCCCTTTCACCGATCGTCAGGTTCGGCTCGCCGGTCGAGACCCGGCTCGCAACTGTCCCTTATCTCGAGATTCAGTCGGGAGGCGATGCCCTGTTTCCGCGCGGACGGCGCTATTACTGGAAGGCGCAGTTCCTGCGCGAGATCGGTGCGGGCGCGCTCGACGCATTGCTCGACGCTTATGCGAGGGCACCCAACACCTCGTCGCTGCTGGTTTTCCAGCACGTCGGCGGCGCAATCGCGCGGGTTCCAACGCCGGACTCGCCTTACGCAAACCGCGATGCGGCGTTCGACTGCTTTCCGGTCGCGATCTGGGATGATCCGGCCGACGACGACGCGAACATGCGTTGGGCGCGCGAGCTGTGGAGCGCCGTCAGGCCCTATTCGACCGGCGGCGTCTATGCCAACAATCTCGGCGATGAGGGCGAGGATCGTGTCCGCGACGCCTATGGCGAGAACTATGCGCGGTTGGCCGCGCTCAAAACCAGGTATGATCCGACCAATCTCTTCCGTCTGAATCAGAATATCCGGCCGGCGACATAGTTCACGGCATCGGGGAAGATCCAAATGCGAAGCCGCTGGACCATTCTTGCCGCCCTGTTCGTTGCGCGTGCCGCCATCGCTTTCCAGTTTCAGAGCATCGCGGCGGTCGCGCCACAGCTCAGCCAGAGCCTGGGCGCGAGTCTGGCCGATATCGGCGTTCTGATCGGACTTTATTTTGCGCCGGGCGCAGCGCTCGCGCTGCCCGGCGGCGCGATCGGCCGCCGCTACGGCGACAAGGTGACGGTTCTCGCCGGGCTCCTGCTGATGCTGGCAGGCGAACTCTTGATGACCACGTCAACGTCATGGAGCACGCAGATCGCGGGTCGGCTGACGGCCGGTATCGGCGGCGTTTTGCTGAACGTTCTGATGACCAAGATGGTCGCGGACTGGTTTGCCGGTCGGGAAATCGCCACCGCGATGGCCATCTTCATCAACTCATGGCCGGCGGGTATCGCAATCGCTCTCATGCTGTTGCCGGCAGTCGGAGCCACGTTCGGGCTCCATGCCGTCAATCTCGCCGTCGCAGGGGTGATCCTGATCGGCCTCTGCCTGATCGCTTCGGTCTATCGCGCGCCAGAAGCGACCGCCGCCGTTGAAGCGAGCGCGGCAGCCTGACCGCCGACGCGATCTGCGCCGTGATTGCCGCCGGCTTGATCTGGTGCCTCTACAACATCGGCTTTGCGATGATCTTCAGTTTCGGCCCGTCGATGCTCGTCGAGCAAGGCTGGTCGGGTGCAGCAGCCGGATCAACCATCAGTATCGTGCTCTGGCTCGCCGCCCTTTCGGTTCCGCTCGGCGGCTTCCTCGCCGATCGGACCAAGCGCGGCGATGCTGTCCTCGCGACAGGCTGCATCTCTTTCGCCCTCCTGACACTGCTCCTGTCGCGAAGCGGTACGGTGCTTCCCATCGTCGTCGCCCTTGGGATCGTCTGTGGCCTGCCTGCCGGTGCGATCATGAGCTTACCTGCGCGTGTGCTTGATCAGAAGATGCGGCCGATCGGAATGGGGATATTCTACACGGTCTTCTACGCCGGCATGCTGGCTGGACCTGCGATCGGAGGAAAGGTCTCCACGTCGGCCGGCTCCGCGCGCGCCGCGCTCGACTTCGGCGCCGTCGTGCTTCTGGTTTGTCCGGTTGTCCTCTGGCTGTTCCGCCGCATCGTCACCGGCCGGTATCGGCCGGCCGTCTCACCGATGTCCGATGAAAAGCGGGACCTCCTCATAAATGAGCCGGGTCATTCTTGAGCGGACAACGGCGCATCCGGGCCAAACCAAACACGTCCCCGCAGTTCGTGCGGTCCTTGCAGGTCGCCGTCGGTCACAGAGATGCAAGCCGGTCGAACCGCGGGCTATTCCGGCAATCCGGCATCCCGCAGCGCGCCGCCAAGAGCCTCCGCCAGCGCCGGCGCACAGTTGACGCCAGCAAACTGACGGCTGTAGCGAAAAGCCGGCTGAAGCTCGAGCACACGCGCTGCAGCCGCCCTCGCTTCGTCCAGCCGGCCAAGTTTGGCCAGCGCGGCGGCCAATTGCACATAAGTGATGCTGTGGGCCGGATTGGCTTGAACGGATTTGTAGGCCGCACGACAAGCTTCGTCGTAACGTCGGCGCAGCAAATGGCTCATTGCTTGCGCGTCAAACGCGGCCCAGGCCCACGAATCGAACGGGCTAAGCCGTATACCCTGCTCGCTCCACTCTATCGCGCGCTCCGCTTCGCCGCCCCATCCCAGGATAACGCTGCCGAGAATGTAGGTCAGCGCCGATGACGGGCTGATGGCGAGGGCAGCTTCCAATGCTGCAAATGCAGCGGCGCGATCGTGCGCATCCATGCCGATGGAAAATCCGGCCCATGTCAGAGCGAGCGCATCGTCCTGTCCATGGACAATGGCCGATCGGGCGTGGCGGATCGAAGCGGCGCGGTTGACCTCCTGCAAGCCGGCGCGAAGGAACAGGCAATGGTGACACATCGCGGCATTGCCATGCGCCAGCGCATAGGCCGGCTCGAGTGCGATCGCACGCTCGAGAAGCGCAAGCGCTCTCGTCACTTGCTCCGGCATGCCTGAATCGACGTCAGGCTGGGCCCGCAGCACGAGATCGTAGGCATCGAGACTGTCAGGGCGCTTCCGCCTGACACGTTCGATTTCGGCTTTCCGCACGCTCGGCGCAATCGCGCCCACCGCCGACAGCGCGATCTCGTCCTGAATGGCGAAAATATTGTCGGAGCTGCGATCGTAGCGCTCGGCCCAGACATGGGCGCCGGTCGACGCGTCGATCATTTGGCCGGTCACGCGCACGCTGCCGCCGGCCTTGCGCACGCTGCCTTCGAGCACATAGCGCACGCCAAGCTCGCGTCCGACCTGCTTCACGTCCACGGCACGGCCCTTGTACGTGAAGGTCGAGTTTCGCGCGATGACGAAAAGCCAGTTGATCCGTGCGAGACCGGTGATGATGTCGTCGACCATCCCATCGGCGAAGTACTCCTGCTCCGGATCGCCGCTCAGGTTCGAGAACGGCAGAACGGCGACGGACGGTCTGTCAGGCAAGGCCGGTGCCGACGCGGCGCGGGCGGCGGCCGACACATCGGGAGCATTGGTGACGACGGCCGGTCCCACATATCGGTAGCCGCGCCGCGGCAGCGTTTCGATCCAGCTCCCAGCATCCGCCTCCGCCAGCACCCGGCGCAAGGCTGCGATCTGAACCGTGAGATTGTTGTCGGCAACCGCCAATCGGCCCCAGCCGGCCTCGACCAAGGCGTCCTTGGACACCGGTACGCCCGCGCTTTCGAGCAGTCGGCGCAGCAGCGCGACGGCGCGCTGGCCAAGCATGGTCGGTTCGGCCCCTCGGTACAGAATGCCCGCCTCGGTGTCGAGGCGGAACGGGCCGAACTGGTAGAGGTCGCCCTCGACTGTCATTCGACGCTTTTAGCAGATTTTTGGGAACGGATTCACGACTTCCCGGCGCGGTCGGCCGATGTTGCACAAGTGCCTGCCAGAAGTAAGCCTTTGGTCAAAGGAGGGTCACATGAGCGCCGAGGCCGTCATTCGCATGCCCGATGAGAAGAACGGGGTCATGCTGCGTGGTCATCCTATGGTCTTCCTCGTCACCGGCGAAAATACCAAGCACACGAGCATGTTCGACTGGACGATCCCGGCGGGGTTCGCCACCGGGCGGCATGTTCACCGGGTGCAAGAGGAAACCTTCTACCTGCTCGAGGGCGAGTGTGAGTGGCATGTCGGCGACAGGACGATCCGCGCAACGCTCGGAACCTATCTGTTCATCCCGCCGGGGTTGCCGCACAACATCGCGAATGTCAGTGAGAAGCCGGCTCGCGTATTGATGACCGTCTCGCCACCCGGCCACGAGCATTATTTCGAAGAGCTCGCCAAACTCGCGGCACAGGGTGCGCCGGATCCAAGAGCGCTTGCCGATTTGCGAAACCGCTACGACACCGATCAGCTCTCGACTTTGACAACGCGCGCGTAAGCCTCCGTCCCAGCGTTCGATGGCCGCTTCTGGCCCGTTTGAGACAAGCTGACCAGCACTGACCATGTCCGTTCACCAGGCTTGACCGGAAGTCCTCGGTGTCCTGTCAACCGACGCGATTGACCCGTGCGTAGCAAGAGGTTCGTCGATCAGGTGGTGTGGTCTTGCATCAATGTATCCGGCCTTTGATTGGAGCATTTTCTCCGGGCCATCATGGATATCAGCGCGCGTGCGTTCTCATTAGCGGACAGGCCTCGATTGGGCCATTTGGGTCACCAGTGTTCGCATGCGCCGGGAAGACCGAACCTCCATCTCGTCTCATCCTCTCGCAGACCTCGGCTGGAACCTGTTGATGGGGTTACGTCATCGCTTGCTCCTCCTACCTCGCAGTTCCTGTGTTCGAGCCAGGGGCCGTTCCTTCGTCCCGGCCCGCAGGACGTGCGTCGCGTCGCGCGCACGGGCGGTCAAGGCCGGCCGTTGCGCTTTGCTTGCGGCTGGCTCCGGCGTTGCCAGGCCGCGCCTTGACCGCGCCGAGCACGGCGCGACGATCAAGCGGGTCGGACGCCTGCATCGTTGGTCCTTGTCAGCTCGAAGGCGCGTCCTTTAGCCAGCACCGCCCAGGCGATGCGGGCAAGCTTGTTGGCGAGTGCGATCGCCAGCACGTTGTGGTGCAATCGCTTCTTGGCGGCTTCGATCCAGGATCTGAGTCCGTAACGTTCCCAGTTCTTGATCCTGACCAGCACCACCCATGCCGCCTGGACGAACAGAACGCGGAGGTAGCGATTGCCGCGCCTTGAGATTTTGCCGAGGATCGTGCGGTCTCCCGTCGAGATCTGCTTGGGCACCAGCCCGAGCCAGGCGCCGAAGTCACGGCCTTTGGAGAAGACGTCTCCAGTGCCGATCGCGGCCACCATGGCGCTCGAAATGATCGGCCCGATGCCAGACACCGTCATCAGGCGCGAACATGCCTGATCTTGACGGGCCAGTGCTTCGATCTCGCCGGAGAGCCTATCGATGCGCTGATCCAGCCGACGCCAGTCGCCTGCCAACTCCTCGATGACACACAACATGCGTGGCGACAGGGCATCGGTGCGCGTCGCAAGGATGGTGGGCAATTCTGTGCGCAGGAAGCCGATACCCTGGCGCACCGCGATCCCGCGTTCGAGCATGAAGGCGCGAATCTGGTTGATGATGCCGGTGCGTTGCGACACCAGCCGCTCGCGCACCCGATGCAGCGCCTGCAGATCCAGTTGCTCCGCGGTCTTGGTCGCCACGAACTTCATCGTCGGGCGCTGCACGGCTTCGGCAATCGCTTCGGCGTCATTGAAGTCGTTCTTCGGTCCTTTGCTATAAGGGCGGACATATTTGGCCGGCATCAACCTGGCATCGTGACCTAACGATGCGAGTTTGCGGCTCAAATGATGTGCGCCGACGCAGGCTTCCATGCCGATCAGGCAAGGCGGCATATTGGCGAGCCGCGCCTCGACCTGGCCACGCGACCACTTTTGCCGTAGCACGACGGTGCCGCGCGTATCGTGGCCCACGACGTGGAACGAGTTTTTGCCGATATCGATGCCGATCACGGCGATCGCGGTACTGGGTGTCTGGGACATGGCGTGCTCCTTGTCTTGGCGCCCCTGGCCAGCTTATCGCTGGCGGGGCAGGAGCACGGCCGGACCATCCCATTAGCGGACTTCGTGCGCATCGCGTCTACGGAGCCAATATCGCAATTGATAAACTTCGATCTGCTCGGCAAGGCTTTCTTTGGAACCAGCCGATAAAACTTCCAGGCGCGAAGGATTATGTTCCATGTACCTCCTCACCGCCTGCGAGTTCGAGAAGATGACGATCTGCGGATCTATCAGTCCGGCTGTTTCAACACTCCATGCGCGTTTATTATTGGGCCGCCTTGGCAGGAAAGCGCAAGGGCCTGACCTTTGACCCGGAACTGCATTAAGGGCGGCCTCGTAACAATCGGTGGACGAGGTGCAATGCTGCAATCGCTCCGAAAAGGCAAACAGCGCTGCGTGTTCTTCCATGCGACGGGATAGTGCCTCTCAGCTCGCTTGCGATTGGTGATGTCGTGCTGAACGCGAACCGCATAAAGAAAGCGCCCGTCAGCATCGCGGACGCTCGACGACGTCACCTGGGCCCAGATATGGCCGCCATCCTTGCGGGCAATGCGCTTTTCGATGCTGCAGCGCTCGAACTCGCCCGCGAGCTGGCGCTGGAATTGACGGCGATCCTCCGACACATCTTCCGGATGCGTCTCCTCGAAAATTGTTAGGCCCAGCAGTTGGGCCGCCGAATAACCTGTGAGCGAAGGCCTTCTAACCGCCGTCTATCAGTACCAGATCAGGGATGGCTGGACGCTGCAGCCCAATTTTCAGTACATTATTCACCCCGGTGGAGGAGCAACGAACCCTTCAGGACCTCTAGCCGGAACGCCACTCGAGAATGCTTCCGTGTTCGGCTTGCGGACGACTCTTAAATTTTAGGAGGGACTTCCGAAACGTAGTTCGCGCCGTAGGCGCCACATGAGGACGGCGACCGCGAACCAGACGAGCGAACCCGCTGCGAGGCAGAGCGCGGGCTGTAAAGCGCGTCCGTGCCAGATGAAGAGCGCGAAGCAGGCAAGGCCCAGACTTCCCCATCCGGCCCCGGCGGCATCAAGTGCGGCGGCAGCCTTTCCGCGTCGCTGCCCGCGCAGGCCGTTTTTCTCCTTGCGCTCACGCTCATGCTTCTCGATCAAGGTCGCACTGGCACAGAAGATCGCCGGAAAGGCCAGCATCAGCCCGCCGGCCTCCGGCCCTGCCCCGTCCGCGACAAGGCCAGCCACCACGGTTGCCAACCCGCCCAATGCAAAACGCACGACATATTCGTAAAGTCGTCCCTGCTTGAGTGCGGAGAACTTGAAGTGGACAACCATAGTGGTCAGCCTATCAAAAATTGCTTGAGGCCTATCGCGGCCACAAGCCAGATCGCGAAAGCGGCGAGGGTGGCCTTGAGCGCCGACCATTCGGCCCGTATCAGCAACTGACAAACAGCAACGCTGTAAGCCGCGAGCGCGATCGAACCGAGCATCATCGAGCGGCCTTCGATCGCAACATAGTCGCCGCCATGTTTTGAGAAGGCGAGGCCGAGCGTTGCTAGAGCTACGGAGGGCGCGGCGCCAAACAATCCCGCGAAGCTCTTGGGCCGCAGCACGTCGCCTATGACCGCAAACAGGGAAACGACCAAGCCGCCAATCAGAAAGCGCAGCGCGTAGTCCACCATTTCCTCCTTGATCGCCGTTTCTAGGACGATCTTGGTACCAGCATGCTGACCGCCATGCCGACGATGCAAAGAGCCATCGCCGCCGTCGACGCCCAGCCGAGCCAATACAGCCAGCCTTCGACCACGAGCTTGCCCATCACGTCACGCCGTCTGACAAGCAGCATTAAAACGGTCATTACCGGTGCTGCTAGCACCCCGTTAATGACCGCACTCCAGTAAAGCGTCTTGATCGGATCAATTGGCGTGAAATTGAGCGCCACACCGAGGCCGACCGAGAGGGCAAGCACCGAATAAAACGCCATGGCCTGCCGCGGTTTGCGGGCGAGGCCAACGGGGCATCTGCGGCCTTCGCCAATGGCATAGGCTGTCGAGCCGGCCAGCATCGCATGAATATTACATCAGGGCTGCTCAGGGCACTTTGACAGTCCTTTGGCCGACAGGCTCGCCTGACCCGTGCCGCTGGTTTAATGGTGCCAGAAGATCGCGAGCAGCAGAATGATCGGCAACGGTATGCCCAGCAACCACAACAATGCGCCTCGTCCAAAGCCCATGGCTCTCTCCTCCAGTGATCTGTCCCTCGCATCCAACGCGTCCGTCCGGCGCACAGTTCCTCGCCGGGAACGGTTTTCGAGGCGGTTGATTGAAAGACCAGGTCGACTTGCTCTGCTTTCCAATCGCTCTTTTACGGAGATTGCTGCAGGGCATAAGGACATCTGCGAGAGAAGGCAGTCGATGACGATACGAGTACATCCTTTGTCCGCCGATATCGAACTTGCGCGTGCGATTGCGCGACACACCCGTCCGCTGCCGGAGCGGATTTCGGGCGCGCTGACCTGGGGAGCGGATGAGCATATTCTGACCGCGGTAGCCGTCGGATGGTGGCTCTGGTGTCGCGCCAAACCACTGCCGCAGCGGCACGCAAGCGATCATGTGCTGCTGACGACGCTCGCCTCTGTCCTGTTGCCACACCTTCTAAAAACGCATTTTGACCAGGTGCGGCCGGACCGGCGCACCGTGCGCGGCCATCTGCATGGCATCCCACTCTCCGGCCGCGCGCTGGATGCGTTCCCCTCGGGGCATGCCGTGCATGTCGGTGCCCTCGCATCCGCCGCCGCGGTCCTGTCGCCCGCCAAGCGCAATCTCGCGTGGGGCCTCGGCGCCGTTCTGGTGTCGACGCGCGTGTTCCTGCTGGCTCACTGGGCAAGTGATGTACTTGCGGGTCTGGCGATCGGAGTCGCGCTGGAGCGCGTCATAAGGCGGCTGACGGGATTTGGTCGTCAGGGAAGATCGGGCTAGTCATGGGGCAACTGCTCGCACCCCCCGGTCCTCACGCCGTCCATCTCTGCATCGACATGCAAAGGTTGTTCGCACCGTATGCCCCGTGGGCAACGCCCTGGTTGGAGCGTGCGCTACCCGAGGCGGTCAGGCTGATTGCGCACGCGCCGCCACGTACCGTCTTCACGCGCTTCATTCCGGTCCGTAACAAGGCCGATCCGGGGTTGCTTGAGCTGATGCCGGCCCTGACACGCTTTGTGCCGCCTGCCACAGTCATCGACCGCCAGACTTACTGCGCATTCACCAATAGGCGCCTGCAAGCCTTTCTGGATGAGCATCAGGTGGACACGCTGATCGTGTCTGGCGGTGAGACCGATGTCTGTGTGCTCGCAACGGTGCTGGCTGCGGTCGATATCGGCTACCGTGTTATCCTCGCTGAGGACGCGCTCTGCAGCTCGTCTGATGAAAGTCACGATGCGCTCATCAATCTCTACACCAAGAGGTTCAGCTTGCAGATCGAGGTGGCGCCGGTTGCCAGCATCCTTGCGCGCTGGAGCGTCGTCAGGTGATCAGCCAACCTCGTAAAAAGCTCTCGTTTCTTCGGGGCGGTCGCCAGGTCACGGATGAGGGCGCACTCGGCAGCATCTGTGCGAAGCTTTTCCAATTGAGCCTGCATGCCTTTCATTGCGATCAGTTCCGTTCCCGAGCGGAACCATACCGCTTGTGTACGAAAGCGCACAGACCTGATTGCCAGTTTTTCCTAAGCTAGGGATGCTTAGCGACCCACTACCGCCAAGCACCTCCAACGGTCCCAGCATAGGGGTATGCTGGGGCCGTTTTTATGGACCTCAGCCTTGATTAAGCCGCACGAAGGTTCCGCTCTCGTGCAGCTCGAGCCAGCCTCTCTCGACCGCATGCTGGATGCCGGTGCCGAACTCCGGGCCCGTCGCCTTGCAGCCGTTCCTGGAGAGGAACGGCGCGTTGATCTTCTCGATGTGAATGCGCCCATTGACGGGCTCGACGCCGGCGGCGAGCTCGAGGAGCTTGCGTGCGGCAACTTGCGGATCTGCGAAGTGGCGGGTCTCGACGTGCTTCATGCGCTGGCGCCGGCGAGCTTGTCGCGCTCGATGCGAGCCAGTTCCTTGGCCTTGGCCTCGGCCTCGTTGCGCGTCAGCAGATCCGGTCGAAGCCGCCGGCCGGGCAGGTCGCCCCAGTAGAAATAGACGTTCGGACGGCCGTCCGCGAAGCGGACCTTATAGCTGCCGGTGTCGGGGACGCGTTCGTGCTTCTTGATCGTGATCGGCGTGGTCATGGGGGCTTTAATAGGAGCTCGGCACGGGCGCTGTCACGTATCAATCTTTGCGGTGGACCGCCAATAGCATAGGTCTAGGAGTTCGGTACCATAGAGCACGTCGCCAACGGGGTCGCGGGGCACCAGGAAAACTTGGCAGCCGCCCTGCCACATAGACAAGGGCCGCCGACTCGCCATCAGCGGCCCCGTCCGGGTTTCAATAATTCCGAGATCAAATGGTCTAGCCAGCCCCGGATTGCCGATTTTTCCCGATCCTCAAGATTCTCGCAAGCACATTTGTGAATCGTCTAATTGATTTTTTCGCTGCCACAGACGCAGCAGATTAGGCGGGTGTCTCCTGTCTGCCCCTGCGAGTGTCTTAACTAGTACCCGGAATCAGAGCTGAGTGATACGGCGGCCTTTGAAACGGCGTTGACGGACCTTTTTCTTGGTCCAGACGAAGGGCTCGGCTCTGTCGTTGTATGCGTTGACGTAGGCATCGATGTGTTCCTGAAGCTGCTTGAGGCTCGTGAAGGAGGTGCCGCTGAGCGACTGCCCCTGCAAGATGGAAAACCATACTTCGACCTGATTGAGCCATGACGCACTTGTCGGCGTGAAATGAAATTGCACGTTGGGGTGGGCCTTGAGCCAGTCCTCGTTCTTTTTATGGGTGTTGAGGTTGTCGAGGATGACGTGAAGCTTGCGGTTCGGAAAAGCCGCGGTGACGCTGTTCATGAAATCGAGAAACTCGACGCGGCGCCGGCGTTTTGAATGGGTCGCGATGATCTTTCCGGTGGCGACTTCGAGCGCCGCAAACAATGTTGTGGTGCCATGCCGCTTGTAATCGTGGCTTTGGCCGGTCAAGGCGCGGCCATTGGGCAACTTCAGATAACCCTGCGCTCGCTCCAAAGCCTGGATCGAGGGCTTCTCGTCCACGCACAGCACAATGGCCTTCGCCGGCGGCGCGACATAGAGGCCGACAACATCGGCGGCTTTGGCCGTAAAGTTCGGGTCGTTGCTCTCGCACCAGGACTTGCGAGCCACCAGGTCAATCTTGTGGCTGCGCAGGAACCGCCAGACATATTGGACATCGACATCGCCCAGCGCCTCGGCCAGCAGGGGGCCGGTCCAGCGCGCAAACCCTTGCGGTGGCGGCTTATCCAGCAGCTTCAGAATCCGCTTGTCGGTCGTCTTCGTATAGATCGGCTGCTTGCCAGGCCGCGGCTTGTCTTGCAGCCCTTCAAGGCCATGGTCGGCATAGCGATGCCGCCAAAGGCTGACAATCCGCGGCTGGACCCCAACTTCCTTGGCGATCGACCGGGTGCTGCGCCCATCCGCCGCCAACAGAACTATCCGCGCCCGCTTCAAATCGCGCTGCAACGTCACCGGTGAGCGACAGCACGCCTCAAGCACCTTGCGATCTTTCCTCGAAAGGTGGACTTCTCTTGCTTCGGGTATCATCCCGACCTTGAATCACGACTCACGTTCCAAGAAAAGTGGGTACTAGTCATCTGGAACGCAAGTTCGTCACATTAGTTGATAGCTCGAATCTCTACAGAGGAGAGAGCTCGTGGCTAATGCAGGTGAGCGAGGCCGGCCGATCGCGCCGTTGGTGCTTAGTCCGCAGGAGCGGGCGTACTTGGAGAGGCAAGTTCGTCGTCATCGCGTTGCCCGATCGCTATCTGAGCGATGCCGCGCGATCCTGCGATGCGCGGATGGATTGCCAAGCAAGTCTGTGGCTGCCGAACTCGGCCTGCACGAACACACCATTGGCAAGTGGCGTCGCCGATTTTTGAAGGACCGCTGTGATGGCCTGCTTGACGAGGCACGCCCTGGCCGCCCTCGAACCATCAACGACGATCAGGTTGCTGAGGTGATCGAGCGGACGTTGCGGACGACGCCAGCCGATGCCACGCATTGGTCGATCCGCTCGATGGCTGCGGAAACCGGCTTTTCCCACACCACGATCCGCCGAATGTGGGCGGCGTTCGGCTTGCAGCCGCACCGTGGCCAGACATTCAAGCTATCGAGCGATCCGCTGTTCGTCGACAAGGTACGCGACATCGTCGGCCTTTACCTGTCCCCACCGAACCGAGCCCTTGTCCTCAGTGTCGATGAGAAAAGCCAGATCCAGGCCCTGGATCGCGAGCAGCCGGTCCTTCCGATGATGCCGGGCGTACCGGAACGGCGCACGCACAGCTATGTGCGGCATGGTACGACCTCGCTGTTTGCCGCGCTCGATGTCGCCTCGGGATTCGTCATCGGCAAATGTTACAAACGCCACCGGGCAATCGAGTTCTTGAAGTTCCTCAAAGAGATCGACGCTCAAGTCCCTGAAGGGATCGATGTCCATATCGTCATGGACAACTACGCCACTCACAAAACACCCAAGATCAAAGCGTGGCTCGCCCGCCGGCCGCACTATCATGTCCATTTCACGCCGACTTCCGCGTCATGGATCAACCAGGTCGAGCGCTGGTTCGCTGAGCTCACCAGAAAGCAGATCCAGCGAGGTGTTCACACCTCCGTCAGGCAACTCGAGGCCGACATCCGTACCTTCATCGATTTGCACAACAGACACCCGAAGCCCTTCAAATGGACCAAGTCCGCAGACCAGATTTTGGCGTCCGTCAAACGCTTCTGCCACAAAGCCCAGCAGACATTATGTGGCGAACTTTAGATTCAGGTGACTAGGGCGCGGACTCATAACGCGCAGCCAGCCCTGTCCAGACGCAACGCTTCCGGGCAGGCCCCGGTTGGACACTTACCGAGTAGAAGGGGACCGACAATTTCCGCTGAAACCGTCCCAATGGACACCTTCTTGCCTTTGCTTTCGGTGCTATGATTGGGCACCAACGGCAGTGCAACATCTGGGTTTGGGGGTCCTATTGGCGATTAAAGGAGAGCCGGGACTTCAACGCGAAGCTCTCGTCAGCGAGCCGGCCCTGGACCGTGCCGAGCGGTTGGCCAATCTGCTGGCCTCCATAGTTGAATCTAGCGACGACGTGATCGTTAGCAAGAATCTGGACGGCATTATTACAAGTTGGAATAAGGGGGCTGAGCGCATCTTCGGCCATTCGGCCGCCGAGGCGATCGGCCAGCCTATTACACTTGTGATCCCGGAGGACCGACAAAGCGAAGAACGCGAGATTTTAACCCGCATCCGACGAGGTGAGCGCCTCGACCATTTTGAGACTGTTCGCCGACGTAGGGATGGTAGCTCAATCGTCGTTTCGCTGACCGTTTCTCCTGTCAAAGATGCCCACGGCAACATCATTGGCGCATCTAAGATTGCTAGAGATATTACCGAGCACAAGCGAGCTCAGGAGCAGATTCGCATTCTGGCTCGCGAGGCGGAGCACCGAAGCAAGAACATCCTCGCGAACGTACAGGCAATCATCAATCTTTCTCAGTCCGACACCTCCGAGCGCCTCAAGGAAGTGATCAGCGGGCGCATCCAAGCGATGGCAAATGTTCACTCGCTGTTTGTTGAAACGCGGTGGATAGGAGCCGAGGTCTCGGCGATCGCCAAGCAAGAGCTCGCCCCTTATCTCCAAGAAGGCCAAGACAAGCGGATTGTGATGGAGGGTCTGCAAATTGTATTAGGGTCCAGACTCAATTGAGCCAATATGCGACGAGAGCGGCGAGATGAACAGCGGCCAAAAAATTACGGGCGAGCTTGTCATATCGCGTGGCGATGCGCCGGAAGTCCTTGAGCCTGCAAAAGCAGCGTTCGATGACATTTCGTCCTTTGTAGGCGCGTTTGTTGAAGCGATGGATGACGACACGGTTAGATTTATTGGGGATTACGGGCTTGGCGCCACGACGAATGATTTCGCCGCGAAGCTTGTCGCCATCATACCCTTTGTCGGCGAGGAGCACGCTCATGGGTGGCGCGAGCGCCAGGACATCGGGAGCCGCAGCGATATCGGCATCCTGGCCTGGAGTCAGATGCAGGACGACCGGCCGGCAGAGCGGATCGCTCAGCGCATGGATTTTTGTCGTGCGGCCTCCGCGCGAGCGGCCGATTGCTTGATTGTGCTCCCCCCTTTTCCGCCGGAGGCACACCGGTGAGCTTTAATCGAGGTCGAGTCGAGCGACAGTACGACGCCGTCTTCGCCAGGCTTGGCCAGCGCTTCGAAGATTGCGCACCATCGTCCTCGCTTGGCCCAGCGATTGAAGCGATTGTAGATCGTCGTGTAAGGGCCGTATTCACGTGGACAATCACGCCATCGTGCACCCGATTGCAGCATGTGAATGATGCCGCTGACGATGCGTCGGTCGTCGTCCCGATCCGGCCCCGTCAGTCCCCTCGGCAGATGCGGTTCGATACGCGCCCATTGCCTGTCGTTCAGCCAAAACAAACCAGCGCGCATTCTCTCGCCCCCGAATCAACACGTAGGCAAGAGAATCACGTGGCGCTATTTAGGTACAGACCCTAGAACCCACCGCTGCACAGGCGATTGCTGTGGTTTTGCATGAACTAGCGACCAACGCTGCCAAGTATGGAGCGCTGTCTAACGCGAAAGGCTGGATTGGATTGGATTGGTCGCGAGCCGAGGATGGACAGCTAATGCTCCGCTGGACCGAATTGGGCGGTCCGAGGGTAAATGCGCCCGAACGCAAGGGCTTTGGTAGCCGCCTCATCGAAGGAACGATCACCCCACTTGGCGGCAAGGTGCATTTTGACTGGCGCGCGGAAGGGCTAGTTTGCGAAATCGCCGTTCCGACGTAAAACCCAATCGAGCTTGGCTTCGCTGCTCTCACGACATATTGCGCTGCCCCAAGAACTTGGTCGCTACAGGAGCAAAGCAGACGTAGTCACCAGTCACATGACGCCGCCGGGTTTATAGGTACACGGCCTAGGACAGCACCCGATAAACCTTCGCGCGTTGAGCCGCTCGATCCTCGAACAGGAGAAGCCGCCAACTGAGGCGGCCTTTATTTGGTGAGATGGAGGGCGATCTTCTCGGCTTCGATTTTCTCGACCATCGCGCCGATTGCGGCGACCCTTCGCAAGCAAGCCTTTCAGGTGGTTGATCCGTCTATCTAGCTCCACGCAATGTTCGCACATGCTTGCCATCCACGGTGGGAGGCGTGAACAAGGACTCGCAGTCACCGGCAAAGGCCAAATGTTGTAACGGTGATGGCGATCAACCGGCCTATGCCGGCAAATGTTCCTGAAACCGCTGAGCGGATTACTCAGGCAGTGGCAATCCGGGCGATCTCAGCCACTCGCTCACGTGCGAGCCGGTTTCGGCTTGCCAGGCTTTGCGGAGCTTTTCTTGGCGCTCCATTCCTGGGGGGAGGGATTT
Source organism: Bradyrhizobium sp. YCK136 (assembly GCF_044570075.1). Classification (NCBI taxonomy): domain Bacteria; kingdom Pseudomonadati; phylum Pseudomonadota; class Alphaproteobacteria; order Hyphomicrobiales; family Nitrobacteraceae; genus Bradyrhizobium; species Bradyrhizobium sp. YCK136. Next base: position 8,330,356 of record NZ_CP172424.1, on the reverse strand, counting down.
GGCCTCTTCACGGAGGCGTTTTGCTATTTCGGCTAAACGTTCTTCAAGGGACTGTATTTGTTTGAAACGGCGGCGGCGCTGCATGACAACACCTCGTCTTACGGGTCCTAACCGCAGGGTTTGAGTTTTCCGATTCCTAAGATGCGGATCCCGACAAGTTGGTTCCATCTGGAGGAACAACGGTGGTGGGCTATCGTATGTGGCTCGCGAACACTCAGTTCGCAATGAAAATCGAACACTAAACCGCCAACTGAGGCGGCCTTACGCTGGTTTTTCAGCCCGAATATGCAGAACGTAGAGCGTGTTCTGAAACTCGTCGGCCACTTCCATCCGCCAGTCTCGGCCCGGTACTAGGTTCCCGTCGATGCCCTGTAGTATCTGTCCGGCGGTGACAGTGGCCTCCTTCCACGCGGCATGCTTGTCCGGGAGGTCCGCGCCCACGCGGTCGATCTCGGTGCGCTCGTGCGTAATGTGAAAGAAATATCTCGGCATGCGCGGTAATGCGGTACGTCAGGCTCACGTTCCAATCGGGCCGAAAAGCGTGCTCATTCAGCGGGGGCTGAATAGGGTAGTTCGAAAATAACATCGAAAGATCAAAATGTTACCCGCGCCTGGGAGACTAGGGTCGGAGGTTCAAATCCTCTCGCTTTGCAGGACGCGCTTCTCGGGACACCGGCCTCGACAGCCTCCTAGCCGGGGCGAATTTCAAGGGCCTTCTTAAAAGCTTTCTCTTGCGGTGTACGTCACCGCCTCAATCTTGTTTCCATCGAGGTCGCGTACGAAGGCACCAAAATAATTCGCGTTGTAATTGTCTCGGATGCCGGGAGTCCCTTCGTCAACGCCTCCAAGCGCAAGTGCGGTCGCGCGGAAGCTCTCACTGTCTCGCGATCCGGTGCTTGAAAAGCTACGTGAGTGCCATTTCCTGCCGTTGCCCGAAGCCCGTCTATCGGGGTTTCGATACTGAAAATGATATCCGAGGCGCCGTAGTGGAGCGAACGGTCCGAGTGTTTGAGGAGCCGCAGTCCGAGAAGGGACATCAGCGGATCGTAGAAAGCTCTTGCGCTGTTGACATCGTTACTGCCGAGCGAGACGTGATGGATCATCTGGTCACCGTTTGAGGCAATACCGTCGCTTCAATCTTTCGGTCGTGGTCTCTGCGGCATAATGGATACGCCCGAAGTCGGCTTCGTCCTTTGCGGTGACATGAAGCCTCCAGGTCACGTCTCGGGCCTCGCCAGCGACGCATTCGACCTCGACAGAAACCGCATGCTCGCCGCCCGGGAAGCTCCGAATCTGCTGAAGCGCCATAAGCTCCAAGTCGGTCTTCGAGATCGATGTTCTTGCCACCGCAGCCTCCTCCCGCCGCCCCGTCCTTTCATCGGCAATCACTCGGCCAACCGACCGCGCGCGGAGATGTTCCTCGGGCGCTTGAAGGCCGCTCGTGCGGTCAGCTCCCTCAAGACTTGTCGAAACGCGAATGTGGCTGAGGACGGCTTTTCGTACGCTCGATATCGCGGCCACGTTCTTTGCCGCTGGGGCGCACCCACACAAAGATCGCTCGATAAGTCAGCTTTTCTCACAGTATTCATCCGGAGCTGTAGTTACACGGACTGGCGACGCCGGCGATCTCAACGGCAGGCGATGTGGCGAAGATGCAGCGAAGAAGATTGCGAATTCGACGAATGCAGGTCGGTATCAGCCTGCAGCGGAAGTGCGCAGTCTTCAGGCCGCGGCTTGGCTGACTGTGCGGATACGAAAACGGCGAAACAGGTGATCGCAAACATCAGCCGAGCACCTGCGAGCGGCCAGCAACCGCGCTCGCACAATATGCGCGGGTGAGCGCCAGACGGATGGCTCTCTACGACGCGCAAAGCGGACATTCACCGTCAGCGGCTTCACCTAGCTGCCGACCAATCTCGCCCATAAGAGCCCGCGGGTCCCAGTTCGTGCCGTCACTCTTGACGACTCTCTTCGCGCGCTCGAAAGCATGGCTCTCGGCCGCATCATCCCCTATGCGGATGGTCACTTGAGAATGGAAGGGGCAGACCGCGATTGCACGGGTCGTCTCTAGAGCAAAGCGCACGGTCGCGCGGAGATCATCGGCGTAATTTTCGGCGGACACGTTAGCCTCCTGTCGCACATCGCCTGCGAGATCAACACACAGTCAGGGGCGGATAGGCAGTTAAGGCGAGGCCCGGTGCGCCTAGTACCCGGAATCAGAGCTGAGTGATACGGCGGCCTTTGAAACGGCGTTGACGGACCTTTTTCTTGGTCCAGACGAAGGGCTCGGCTCTGTCGTTGTATGCGTTGACGTAGGCATCGATGTGTTCCTGAAGCTGCTTGAGGCTCGTGAAGGAGGTGCCGCTGAGCGACTGCCCCTGCAAGATGGAAAACCATACTTCGACCTGATTGAGCCATGACGCACTTGTCGGCGTGAAATGAAATTGCACGTTGGGGTGGGCCTTGAGCCAGTCCTCGTTCTTTTTATGGGTGTTGAGGTTGTCGAGGATGACGTGAAGCTTGCGGTTCGGAAAAGCCGCGGTGACGCTGTTCATGAAATCGAGAAACTCGACGCGGCGCCGGCGTTTTGAATGGGTCGCGATGATCTTTCCGGTGGCGACTTCGAGCGCCGCAAACAATGTTGTGGTGCCATGCCGCTTGTAATCGTGGCTTTGGCCGGTCAAGGCGCGGCCATTGGGCAACTTCAGATAACCCTGCGCTCGCTCCAAAGCCTGGATCGAGGGCTTCTCGTCCACGCACAGCACAATGGCCTTCGCCGGCGGCGCGACATAGAGGCCGACAACATCGGCGGCTTTGGCCGTAAAGTTCGGGTCGTTGCTCTCGCACCAGGACTTGCGAGCCACCAGGTCAATCTTGTGGCTGCGCAGGAACCGCCAGACATATTGGACATCGACATCGCCCAGCGCCTCGGCCAGCAGGGGGCCGGTCCAGCGCGCAAACCCTTGCGGTGGCGGCTTATCCAGCAGCTTCAGAATCCGCTTGTCGGTCGTCTTCGTATAGATCGGCTGCTTGCCAGGCCGCGGCTTGTCTTGCAGCCCTTCAAGGCCATGGTCGGCATAGCGATGCCGCCAAAGGCTGACAATCCGCGGCTGGACCCCAACTTCCTTGGCGATCGACCGGGTGCTGCGCCCATCCGCCGCCAACAGAACTATCCGCGCCCGCTTCAAATCGCGCTGCAACGTCACCGGTGAGCGACAGCACGCCTCTAGGAGCCCAGGGCCTCATAACCTCAGAAGCCTGACAATAGGTTGTTCGGCTACGCGTCCAGTCTGTCCGACATGGCAGGATATCGCTTTGACGCTGCGCAAAGCCCCTCGGACCAGCCCGGCCCACTTGCGGCGGTACGGAGGGGACAGTTGCGGGGCCGAGCGGTCCGACGGGCTGGCGCCGTGAGGAGGCGCCACGCAATTGGAGGCTAGTCCCAGTCGGCGATATCGCTCTGTTCACTTGTGACCCGGAACAGGTATTTGTAATGTTCCCGCACTGGAAGATCGAGGCCGCAGATGAAAGACATGCAGGCCCAACTGGAGAAGCTACAGCGAGACGCCGCTGAGTGCGCCCTTATTCGCGACTTGGCGACGGACCCCAAAAAGCGCGAACTGTTTGCCAAACTGGCTGAACACCTTGCGGTGCTCGCATCCGCAGTAGAGCAGGCTATCGGTGAGAGCACGGCAGCGACATCGCTCCTGATCTGCCGCCCAAGCCGTAAAAATGTGGACGCCAGCTTGACCGAGTTGCCCTAAGCTCCATCTCGTAATCAGGCATCGAATGCCTATTTTTCCTGAATGCGTTCATTTGAGTTTTGCCTTCCCAGCAGAGGCGTGGCGGTCCCTAGCGGGCCGGATTGGCTTCATGAAGTAAAGTATGACGGCTACCGTCTTCGCCTTGAGCGCGAGGGCCACCGGGTACGCCTGATCACGCGCGGCGGGTACAGCTGGGCCAGTCGCTATCCTTGGATCGTCGAGGCCGCGCGCAAGGTCCGCCAGAAGCATTTCGTCCTCGATGGCGAAGCAGTCGTGCTCGGCGTCGATGGCATCTCCGATTTCAACGCACTTCACTCGCGCAAGCGCGACCACGAAGTGCAGTTCTGCGCCTTCGATATTCTCGCCGAAGGCGGCGACGATCACCGCAGGCTCTCGTTGTCGATGCGGAAGACGAACTTGGAGCGCCTGCTGGCGCGGCGTCCTGAAGGCGTTTTCGTTAATCCCTTTGAGCGTGGCCAGCTTGGACCTGACCTATTCCGCGCCGCGTGCAACATGGGTCTTGAAGGATTGGTATCGAAGCGTCGCGACCAGCCTGATCAGGCGGGCCGGAGCAAGCATTGGGTAAAGGTAAAAAACCGCAGTCACCCCGCGATGGAGCGGGAGCTGTGAGGTCGCGAACAAACAAGTTGGCAGGCACTAGCATGTTGCACGCAAGCAACTCTTCTCTTGTTCCATGATTTGCACCGTGGTTTCGGCTTCACACGATAAGCCTGACCTGCGTAGATAATCTGCGCTAAAAATTGGCTGGTAATATTATGATCGGCGGGGAAGAAGCCACGCGCATCCGGCGCCTACAGAAAGACCGTCTGTAGATGGTCTTTCTGTAACGCGCGGCCGTTCGTATTAGTCACGCAGGAAAATATTTTGGGCTTTCTCGCGAAGCCTAAGCCGCTACATTCATACTATTGCGATCTCATATTTTATGATGGGGCCGACTATGTTGGACGACGAATTTAATAGGCAACGTGCGAAAATATTACGTGAACTCGCAGAGCAAGCCGACCCATTCATCAAAAAGCGCCTTTTGAATTTAGTGCAGCGCTACGAACCCCGGCGGCAGCCAACGCCCGTGGACGAGCGGTTTGCAACCCGCGGAGATAACGTCGATAGATAGGCGGCCGTGGCGAGGCCGATCCGTTTCCCCTGACACAAAGCAGAAAGGCCCCGACGATGTCGCACGTCGTCGCCCTTCACGATCATCAGGCCGGTTACGTCCGCCGTGCCTGCTGATCCAAACAGAAACTGACCACCACCGTCTCGACCAAAGGCCAAGTGATATTGCCCAGGGCGATCCGAGACAGCGGCAGTGGCCGGCAAGAACGAAACTGACCACGGAGAACGCCCCCGAGGGCGAACTTGCAACCGCGCCCGGCTCGTCAGCAGCCGACGCCAGAGCAGACGTGGTGGGGATGCGGCCAAATGAACGCGAATGACCCGTTGCAGACATCAAGACAACACTTCGGCCGGCGTAACGACCTGCCAATTGCAATCTTTAGCTGTGCATGTTCAAACCAATTGAATACATTGTAGAGCCACTAGCAGAGTAACTTGTATTCTCGCGGTTCGATTTCCGTAGCCTAACAACTGGTTGAAGGACATGGGAGATGCGCTCGGGCTCGGCGGGTTGGGTATCACTATTGGTCGTGGTACTTCCATCCATATGTTGTGAAGAAGCGATGGGAGGAGATCCGACGACTTTCGATTTCAACTATTTCGAGTCCTTGCCGCGAAAAGAGATTGTAGCGCCGCGCAAACGTATCTGAACAGTCGCTTTCCTGCGGGTTCAGATCTTCAAGTTTTGCAGAAAGAGCTGGTTTCCGCTGGCGCGAGATGCGCGATGGGAGTCGGGCGGCGCGGCGTGTACTACGAATGTGATTACGAACGATGGGCTGGAGTGCCGCTGGTCACAATGGAATGGAAGATAATATTGCGTCCGGATGCAGTGAGAAGAGGCTGCAAGAGATATCAGTAAACCGTGCACTGACGGGGCTTTAGAACGCGCTGTCCGCTCCTGGCCCCAAGCAGCCACTGGAGAACGTCCGCTATTCCGCCGCTTATCAGGGGCAAGCGGACATCTGATCTGAGGCCATTTGCAAGTGCGCCCGCCCAACGATCCGGCAATCATTGGGCATCACCACAACAATTGCCCTTGAATGCCCAGCCATGTGGCGCAGGCCACAGGTCCATCATTCGCAAATCGGTTTGCTCTCCGTAGGCTAGGAGGCATGACACCATTCTTCCGACGAAAATCACCCATGGAAAAGCTTGAAGCCGAACTGGCCTCGCTGCGCACGCGCGCCGCAGCCTTGAATAGCCGCCATTCCGCTGCGGAAGCGGCCCACGATGACGCCAAAGCGAAACTCCAGCGTCACCACCTCGATGCCGATCTTGATGCCGATGACAAGGCCCGCGCGAAGTTGGAGACGGCGGTCGCCGCCTGCGCTGTGACCCGTGAAGGTTACGCGAATGCGCTCGTGGAGGTGCAGGCGAAGATTACCGATGCCGAGCAGAAGCTCGCAGCAGAACGCGCTACTGTCGAACGCAAGGCCGCAAGCGAAAAGCTGGCCAGTGATCTCGATGCCGTCGAGCGGGCGCTGCCGGATTATCTGGCGGCTGGCAAGCGCTTTGCCGACGCCCTGGAGAAACTTCACTTCCACCATGAGAGCGGCGCAATGGTCCGCTTTATCTGCAACACCGCGACGCAGGTCGAAGTCGCTGCCGGTTTTGCGCTCGTGGAGCTGCGCGGCATGGTGGTCGCGGTCCGCGAGGGCGTTGCGCCTATCCCGGCAGCCCAGCCGGTCACCACTTCGGTCCCGATTGCTGAGCCGTCGCCGCCGACGCAAATGATCTTCATGATGAAGTCTGCAAATTTCCGCGATCACGACGGCCGCATCCGTTTCGCCAAGCAATTTGAAGATGCAACCATGCCGGTGACGACTGCGCAGCGTGCTCTGCGCATGGGTGTGGCGGTCTTGGTGACGGATCCGAAGCGCGCTCGGCTCCGTGGTACGCGCGGCGGCGACTTCAATCCGTGCGCGCCCGATGTCATCGATCTCGATGTCGTCGAGGAGCCCAAGAACCTGCCGCACTTCGATCCTGTGCCGCGCTCAGCGAACTTCACTCCGCTCCCCACCGCGGAACCGCGCACGATCCTGATTGACGTTCCGCGTTCGTGAATAAGCTTTCGCGGAGTCGGTGGAAGGCGGCCAGCTCATCGGACGCGATGAGCTGGCCGCAGGAGTTCCGGCATGAATGATGACAACATGAGCTTTGGCGACGAGCACGACGAATACGAGATCGGTCGCACCGAGTGCGAGGACGAGCGGATTGCAATTCATGGAGCCGGTCACGCCGTGGCAGCGCGCTTGCTCGGCAAGCCGCTCGGCGGAGCGACAATCAATCCCGATCAGAACGGGAAGTACGGCGGTCTCGTGTGGGGGCCGCGCCACAGCGTTGCCTTCGGCAGCGATGACGACGCTGCTGATGTGCCGGAGCTGTGCGGCCAATTGCGGGACCTCATGCCCCAGGATGGCGAGGTTCGCGGCGATGCCGCAGATACGTACTTGCACGTGCTCGACCGTTGCATTGAGCTGGGCGCGGCATCTGTCGCGGAACGTATGCTTCTGCCAGGTGAGCCCGTGCCCTCCGTTAGTGACGTTGAGCAAGCAGTTGCGCTCGCGACATTGGTCTGCAAGTCGGCAGAGGCTGTCGAGCGGTTCCTGTCGTTCTGCGAGCAGCAGGCGCACGATCTGCTGCGCCCACACGGCCCAATCATCATGGCCCTGAGCATCGTGCTGAAAATTCGCCAGACCTTAACGGGCGCGGAGATCGACGACGTTATCGCAACGACGGTCGCGGGTCTACAATTGGCGGCCGAGCGCCGACGGCGCGTCGAGTGGCGCAAGGGCGAGCTGGCGGCCGAGCGCTTTCGCGCCGCATGTGATTACCTCAATGCCGTGCGGCTGCCATCATCTGCACAAAATCGGGTGCAGTAATCGGCGACATCTGGATCAGAGGGCACGGCGGATGTAACCGGCCTGATAATCTTGAAGGGCCCCGACGTGCAAAGCGTCGGGGCCATTTGTTGTGGTCGAACGTAGCCGTCTTTCCCTCGTTCCCTTAATGTCGCCGCTGCGCGTATATGGCGAGGAGACCCACTTGCCTCGCCCCGATCCGCCGATTGGATTTGTCAGCGCCAGAATTGTGCAGGATGTTGTAGGCATGTTGGTATCTTATCCCCAGACGCCGAGCAGTTTCCGCAGTGGTCGGGCCGTCGCCCGCCAAAGGTCGTACTCGATCTGAGGTGGTCATTTCGGTCCGACCATAATCGGCGGCGGCTCGACCGTGCTCAGGTCCATTTCCATTGCGGATTGTTCTTCGGATAGCCGCCTTTCGAGGTAGTGCCGTTCGGCCTCACTTAACTCAGTTTCGAGCAGGCGCCGATATCGATCAATATTGTTCCTATGGGTACGTAAACGAGCAATTCGTTCTTCGGTCATCGTCGATCTCTCCGACGGACGTGGTCGCAATTACTTGGGATCGGCGTTGAGGTACTGGACGTCGTAGGTACCCCATTCCGTGGAAGCAGAGGGATTATTTTGACAACCTCGTGGTGAAAACGTGCCTGCTGTCCCATGCCCGGAAATGGCACCTCAAACGGCACGGCGTTACTACGAGCTGCATTGCCTCTCATCACAGAAGGAAGTCAGATCAGGTCATTCATTGCCTTCAGCCTGAACCGGCGGCTTCTGCGCGCCCTGCACACTCTGGCTCAGCGACGCCAGCGCGGTGTTCAGCTCATCAGAGATGGGCGCGAGGTCCCTAATGTCCTCGAAGGCTTGGGCGATGCGCTCATTCGCTGATTTCTCGAACGGCTCGAAGCCTTCAGAGATGCGCGTTCCTGCTCCAAGAACGGTGGAAGCGGCCATCGGCCCAAGCAGGAGGAGTGCGGTTCCGATGATGCCGATCTTGCGGATGCGAGCCATCGGCGGTGGCCGCAGGAGGCGGTCATTGATCATTGTCTTCACCTCACGGCGTACAGTCCGTGCATCATGCCAATCGTTGCGAACAAACGGTAGATCGGGCGTCTACCATTAGGAGGTAACTCAAGCAGAGGCGCGTTCTTGTCGAGTTGCCCGTGGCGCAGATCGTGGGCGCCGCGCAAGTAGGCGTTCTAGGGTCCAGACTCAATTGAGCCAATATGCGACGAGAGCGGCGAGATGAACAGCGGCCAAAAAATTACGGGCGAGCTTGTCATATCGCGTGGCGATGCGCCGGAAGTCCTTGAGCCTGCAAAAGCAGCGTTCGATGACATTTCGTCCTTTGTAGGCGCGTTTGTTGAAGCGATGGATGACGACACGGTTAGATTTATTGGGGATTACGGGCTTGGCGCCACGACGAATGATTTCGCCGCGAAGCTTGTCGCCATCATACCCTTTGTCGGCGAGGAGCACGCTCATGGGTGGCGCGAGCGCCAGGACATCGGGAGCCGCAGCGATATCGGCATCCTGGCCTGGAGTCAGATGCAGGACGACCGGCCGGCAGAGCGGATCGCTCAGCGCATGGATTTTTGTCGTGCGGCCTCCGCGCGAGCGGCCGATTGCTTGATTGTGCTCCCCCCTTTTCCGCCGGAGGCACACCGGTGAGCTTTAATCGAGGTCGAGTCGAGCGACAGTACGACGCCGTCTTCGCCAGGCTTGGCCAGCGCTTCGAAGATTGCGCACCATCGTCCTCGCTTGGCCCAGCGATTGAAGCGATTGTAGATCGTCGTGTAAGGGCCGTATTCACGTGGACAATCACGCCATCGTGCACCCGATTGCAGCATGTGAATGATGCCGCTGACGATGCGTCGGTCGTCGTCCCGATCCGGCCCCGTCAGTCCCCTCGGCAGATGCGGTTCGATACGCGCCCATTGCCTGTCGTTCAGCCAAAACAAACCAGCGCGCATTCTCTCGCCCCCGAATCAACACGTAGGCAAGAGAATCACGTGGCGCTATTTAGGTACAGACCCTAGATTGGACTTGCGAAGATGCAGCGGCAGCCTCCGCAGATCGTCGCCCGTGTGGCTTTTACGGCCTTGGGCGGCAGGCTTGCCAATCGCCCGCTCCACCTCCGATGCGAGCACAGACAGGTGTTCGGCTAGCCTGGCAAACAGGTAGTGCCAGCGCCCGACGGGGTCAGCGCCGACAGTGCCAGCGTCCTGGCGGCCAGAGAAAGCGAGCGTCAGAGCTGGCCCCGCAAATTCGGACAGTAGCTTGAGTGGATTTTCTGCCTGACAGCGGCGAGGATTCTTGCTGCGAATCAGGAGCGAAGATGACGAAGAAGAGCCGCCGGACGCATTCTCCGGCATTCAAGGCGAAGGTTGCTTTGGCTGCGGTCAAAGGCGACAAGACACTGGCGGAGCTGGCGCAGCTGTTTGATGTTCATCCGAACCAGATCACGATCTGGAAAAACCAGCTCCTGGAAGGCGCCGCCGGCGTGTTTGGGCATGACAAGACATCGGCCGAGACGCCGGTCGATTTGAAGGCGTTACATGCCAAGATCGGCGAGCTGGCGTTGGAAAACGATTTTTTGTCCGGCGCGCTCACCAAGGCGGGCCTGCTGAGCGCAAAGCGATGATCGACCGCGATCATGATCTTTCTATCGTGCGCCAGGCGAAGGTCCTGAAGCTGGCTCGCAGCACGGTCTACTATGAACCTCGGCCAGTTTCGGCCGAGGACCTTGCCTTGATGCGTCGGCTCGATGAGCTGCATCTCGATTATCCCTTCGCGGGAGCGCGTATGCTGCGATCGTTGCTGCGGCGGGAGGGCGTATACGCCGGTCGCCGCCACATCGCGACGCTGATGAAGCGCATGCGGATCGAGGCGGTCTATCGTCGCCCGAACACGAGCAAGCCGGCTCCGGGTCACAAGATCTACCCGTACCTGTTGCGCGGATTGAAGATCGAGCGGCCCGACCATGCGTGGGCAATGGACATCACCTACATTCCGATGCGGCGTGGCTTCGTCTATCTCGCGGCGGTCGTCGATGTGTTCAGCCGACGGGTCCTGGCCCATCGCGTCTCGATCACAATGGAGGCGGCCTTCTGCGTCGAAGCGGTCCAGGAGGCGTTGGCGAAGCACGGCAGGCCCGAGATTTTCAACACGGATCAGGGCAGCCAGTTCACCAGCCTCGAGTTCACCGATGTGCTGCTGGACGCGAAGATCGCCATCAGCATGGACGGCAAGGGCGCCTGGCGCGACAACGTGTTTGTCGAGCGGCTCTGGCGCACGGTCAAATACGAAGAAGTTTATCTCCGCGCCTACGACAGCGTGTCCGAGGCGCGAGCGTCAATTGCCAAGTATCTGGCCTTCTACAATCAGGGACGCCCTCACTCGAGCCTTGACGGGCGCACGCCCGACGAGGCTTACTTCGGCACGCAAGCTATGGTGATGGCCGCATGACCGTCGCCGACGGTTTTGTCGTCGCTCTGGTCGGGCTACGCCCTCCCGACGCAACGACAAAACCGTAAAGCCCCGCGTTCAGCATAACCCGGCAGGAATCCACTTAAATCCAGCGGGGCGCTGTCCAAACAACCGGGGCCAGCTCTGTCAACCTCCGCGCCCCACGCAGCACAAGTGCTTGCGCTGCGAATAGGGCGCGGTTGATGTTTTACAATCCAGGGCCGCTTCATCATCTGACGATTCGTGTACGCTCTCACGCGCTTCTTGCGCGGCTTGACGAACGGCTTCTGATGTCGGCTAAGCGCACGCACAACGCCGACGCGAGCGAAGATCGTCGGGCCTCCGAGATCGACCACCAGCATCAGCGCCTCGATGGCGGCCTGCCATTCCGGAGCATCATGCTCGGGCTTCGGCAGCTTCGTGATGACGGTGGCGGCGTCGTGCAGCGTGATCAGCTTGCGGCCATCTGGCAGTAGGATCGGATCGTCGAAAGTCCCCTGCCAGCCTTGGTTGTTCATTACGCTACTGCGGCTCGTGCTTGTCCGTCAGTTCTCGCGCCGCCAGGCTAAGCTCCAGCTCTCGAAGCCGCTCTATCAGCAGTTCGACGATCTGCTCGTAGTCGGAGGGCGACAGCGAATTCACACCACGCAACGTCATCTGGCCTTGGAGAATGGTCGCCATCATGGCTTTGACGCTCATGGGACCTCGTCTGAAATTAGATCGTCATAAGAACAATCTGAAGTAGACGCCAAACGTTAGGGATGCGCATCGCCGTAGAATTACGGGCTATGGCAAGGACCTTTGCACTGCACTGCAAACTCGACAACCATTTTGGCGCCGCTCGACAATTGAGCGCGAATAAGAAGCACGGGTTGCGTCCGTTGTTTTCGGGACGCGATTTGAGGCGTAACGAAAGCCGAATCGCGCTTGCAAACCTAAAAATTGGTTCTGCGTCATAATCATAATGACTCCGACGCAAAAATAGAAAATAGGGTGGAAAAAACAAAGATATTGGGAGGAGTAGGTGGATACTCTAAGTCGCCTGCGCGCGATGGCATCGCTGTGCCGTCAGACTGCTGCGCATCACCCTGATCGAAGTTGGAAACTGCTCGCCGAAGCTGAGTTTTGGGAGCATTTCGCCGATGATGCGCTGCGCGATGAGTCATGCACATCTGCCTTCCCGCTCCCAGCAATTGGAGATGATGCGAACACCACGCAATCGGCCCACAGTAGGGCGGCATGAGCGCTTTCGGTACCAAGTCCCCTTGACGGTCACAGCTAGCTCTCACTCTTTGCAGAGCGTTCTGTTCTAGGGAAGGAGATCTCAAATTTCCTCGCGGGGTACGAGCGAGTCAGCGGTTGGAATCGCGGTAGATCACGGAAAACGCTGAATTGAATTTTTTCGGCAGGGGTTGCGTTCATGGATAGCGTAGAGCGGTGCTTCGCCGCAGTGACGGCAATCGGTTTCTTTGTGACCGTCGTCGGAATGATATTGTTGCAAACGATGTGAGTTCTGCTTGGCCAGCTCGCGACGCGCCGCGCAGCGGCAACGCACCTCCTTCAGCTAGGTGGTGCAGCGATGCGCGCCTGCGCAAGATCGACGCGGCTTGCTTCGCCAGGTTATTAGCCTCGCCCCGTAGCCGAACAACCTGCCGTTCAGGCTGCTGAGGTTATGGGGGCTCGGGCCCGGAGTGTCACCGCTGCGCTACACACGGGAGCACGCAGCGGCGCTGGTCCGCCCGAACAGAGGCGAGCGAAACAGTTCATTAGCTTTCTTGTGGCTTGCTGGGAGCCGTGCCGATTACCGCTGATTACGGCACACGGAATGGGAATGTCGGCCCCGGCTGTTTCTCCCAACCTGCGGCTGGGGCCGATTTGAACTTTCGCTGTATGGTTCAACCCGGTCCACAACCATATTTAGAGGCATAGCTATCGCGCTATTTGGGCTGAGCATTCTTTCGCAGCTCGATCAGGCGCTCTTTTACGGCCGAAATACTGACGCTGCGTTCAGGCTTGTGCGGGAGATTGGCCGCGGTTTTGGGCTGTAGGGCCGCCGCCCTGCATTCAACGGATCAGGCGTCGAACGACGGCTACTTCTTCAATAGTATTCCCATCGTTCGCGCCATTCGCCTCACCGCCCCCGCATGGCGGCCCAGTTCGGTGGCTATCTTCGATACGCCAACGCCCTGCCGGGCGAGCCTGACCAAGCGTCGGATTTCCTGCTCGGCCCATTGCTTTGGCTTCGGTGCTTTCATGGTACGGCGCTCAGAACCTGCCGACCACTTAACCAGCGCGCCTAGTCGCCAACACTTGGGAAATTTACGGGTAGCGCCCCACCACGAGGCACAGCGGCACGGCGGATTTGGCCCTCGCGAGAGGGCGCGTAAGCGGCGTCCCGAGTATTGCGTGAACTCTATTGGGGGATCGGATCGGCGCACGGATAGTTGCGTAAGTAGGTCCGCTATGAAAGGAAGATCGGACCTGTCGCATGCGAACGCCCGAACTCCGCTTTTGACCCGTAAGAGACATAGTGCATTGAATTGGCCGGGGCGCTTTGCCTTGCACCCGGCAATGGAAAAGCGAGTGCAGCCCGTGCCACGGCGGCCCCGAATTTTGGGCAAGATAGGGTCTCTCCGGCGATTACCGCTCACATGTCCGCAACAAAGTGCTACGCTCCGCCTTGTCCCAGCGGCGGGGTTAGTCTGGTCGTTCGGAGGGGCTGTGACCGAGCAGCGGGTTCAGAGGCGACTAGCGGCGATCTTGGCCGCCGACGTGGTTGGTTACTCTGCGTTGATGCAACGCGCTGAGGAGGCCACCTACGCCGAGTTCGAGCGGCTCAAGCGAGAATTGATCGAGCCTAGCCTCTCCCGCCACGACGGGCGACTGATCAAGACAACGGGTGATGGCGCGCTCGCCGAATTCGCGAGTCCCTTAGCCGCCGTGAGATGCGCGACTGAGATGCAGGATCATCTCGCCGAGGGGAGCGGTCCATTCAAGCTACGCATCGGGCTCAACCTTGGTGACGTGATCGTTGGGCAGGACGGCGACCTCTATGGCGACGGGATCAACATCGCTGTCCGGCTGGAGGGGATCGCCGATCCGGGCGGCATCCTGATGTCCGAAAAGGTCTATAGCGAAGTCGAAGGCAAGCTGGACGTTGGCTTCGAGGATCGCGGCGAGCAGCAGCTCAAGAACATCGCCAAGCCGGTCCGCGCTTACGCTGTCCGTGCTGGAGCGTCTAGCGCGCTGACCGAGAGACTAAGCGCGGCCCCGCCACTTCCAGCCAAGCCATCCATCGCCGTGCTGCCGTTCGAGAACATGAGCGGCGATCCCGAACAGGAATACTTCGCGGACGGAATGGTTGAGGAGATCACCACCGCGCTTTCGCGGTTCAAATGGTTGTTCGTGATCGCCCGCAATTCCAGCTTTACCTACAAGGGCAAGGCGGTGAACGTGAAGCAGGTCGGGCACGAGCTGGGCGTGCGCTATATCCTTGAGGGGTCTGTGCGCAAGGCTGCCGGGAAAGTTCGCATCGCCGGACAGTTGATCGACGCGATTACAGGGGCGCACATCTGGGCGGACAGATTCGAGCGTGATCTGACGGACATTTTCGCTCTCCAAGACGACGTTGCGCTCGCCGTTGTCTCGGCCGTTCAGCCAAAGATGCTTCAAACAGAGATTGCAACGGCTGCGCGGCGGCGACCAGAGAACCTCACTGCCTATGAATTTTTTCTCCGATCCATGCAACAGTATTACCTGACGACCCGCGAAAGTTTGGCCGAGGCGATTAAGCTTGCTCATCGCGCTTTGGAGCTAGACCCGAGGTTCAGCTCTGCAGCGGCTCTGGCAGGTGACTGTCACGCGAGCAACGTCGCTTTAGGCTATGCCAACAATCCCGAGTTCGACGCCAAGGAAGCAATTCGGCTTGCTCGTTTGGCATTGAGCCTCGATGATGGTGATCCGGACACGTTGTCAAGGGTTGCCGTAGTCTCGGCGTGTGCGGTCGGCGATAGTGAAGCCGAAATCGAAATGGCTGACCGGGCGGTCGCGCTCAACCCGAATTCATGGCGCACTTGGAACAATAGAGGCTGGGTCTATACAATGGCGGGGCTGCCCGAAGAGGCTATTCGAAGCTTTGAACGTGCCATTCGCATGAGCCCATTAGACCCGCTGCTGCATATGACGTTTCTGGGCATTGGGCATGCTCTTGTGGGCCTTCGCCGGTTTGACGAGGCGATCATTGTATTGAAGAAAGCCCTTCGTCAGAATCCTTCCTTTATGCCAGCTTGCCGCGGACTGGCGTCTGCCTTCGCCCATCTCGGACGCGACGCTGAGGCGCACGCCGCAGCGGCGCGTGTGCTTGAGATCGATCCAGCCTTTACAATATCGGGGCATATCGCCCGGGTCCCCAAAAGCTCAAAGATGTTTATTGAGGGTCTCCGCAAAGCGGGGTTACCCGAATGAACTGTGCTCGCGCGCGACGACGAGGTGATCAATAGAACCCCCTGTTGCTGCGGTGCATGAGTCAGCAATTGGCCCTTAGCAGACGTGCCGGACGCAAGCCCCGATGTCCGCTTTTGCGGGTGACACGGACATGCCGTCTTAGCCGGGGGCGGCTTCGCACCCATCGCTAACGTGGAGTAGGCATACATTCAGTGGGATTGCGCCACTCAACCGTCGGTTCTTCGACGCCTCATCTCGGCAGCGATCATCGACTCATCCTGGCGCAGCGAAAGCCGCTGAGCAATCGCAAGTGCTTCATTCCAAGCAGCTATCGCTTGGCTTTTTTGACCGTCCAACCAGTGTGCCACGCCGGTCCACAGTCCGTATTGCGCCCCTCCCAAGGGAAACACGCGACGATAGCGTTTTAGTTCACCGAGCGCCTGGCGCTCCCAATCTCTCCACTGATCGTATTCACGCGAAAGCCCAGCTTCGCGGCCGCGCAGGAGCACCTCGGTTACACCCGAGATTCCGATCAACGTGCTGTGGGAAGTCGGCCTACGCAGCTCCCGCAACAAGCGGAGCGTTTCGATCGCGGCTTCGATGCTTTCGACATGTTGGCCGACACGAGCGAGAGCAAGGGCGAGTGCTCCCTTAGCCGAGATCTGCGCGGCGAGATCCACAGATCCTAGCATTGCGGATGTGATCAATCGGAGGATATCAACTGCCTCTCGAGGGCGATCTGTATGGAGAACGCACAGCGCCTTACATCGAAGTGCCCAAATCTCCTGCTGAATGTTCCCCGCATTCTGCGCGCGTGACAACAGCGCGAGCGCCGTTTGCTCCAGGACGCTCCGATCGCCACGATAATAGAGGGACCAAAAGCGGATGCCCTGCGCATCGCACCAACCCAGCTGGTCTCCAGCCTTCGTCGACAGTTCTTGACATTCGTCTAAGCGGCGGTCGAGCATTGACCAATCGCAACGGCCAACACGCCAAAGTGCGTCCAGGAGACAGACGTGCGAATGGACGGCCCGATCGGCCAAAGCGATTGCGACCCGCTCTGCCCTAGAAATGAAGTAGTCACAGGCGCCCTGCCACCCCAAGAATGAAAGCCCACAACCCAATCGCGAAGAAGCGGCGGCAAGCTCAACGGAAGGCCCGACACGTTCCGCATGCACGACTGCTCCAATGAGATTGCACATTCCGCGTGCATAACGGAGTTCGAAGTAGTCGACTGTGGCGGCCTGGCTGAGGCAGCGAGCCATTTCTCTTTCCCAAGCTCGGCGATCGGGACGCTTCCACTTTGATGAGGGGGGAACCATCTGCTGCAGAGCAAGTTGCAATCCTCTTCCTATTAGACGTAATGCGGTCGTGGTCGGAAAGCGGGGAACGGGTTGTCCGGCAACGCTAAGTGCGCGCATCACGGCCATACCTTGAGCATGGATGTCGCCACGGCCGTAGTGCGCTTCCGCAAGTTGTCTCCGCCAACGCACGGCTTGAAGGTTCGGTTCAGCGCCATGAGCTTGCTGACGCGCCTCATGACTGAAGCAGATCCCCAAAAACGCTTCAACCTCGCGAAATGCTCCGACTTGGAGGGCCTGTGTAGCAGCTAGTACCCACTTTTCTTGGAACGTGAGTCGTGATTCAAGGTCGGGATGATACCCGAAGCAAGAGAAGTCCACCTTTCGAGGAAAGATCGCAAGGTGCTTGAGGCGTGCTGTCGCTCACCGGTGACGTTGCAGCGCGATTTGAAGCGGGCGCGGATAGTTCTGTTGGCGGCGGATGGGCGCAGCACCCGGTCGATCGCCAAGGAAGTTGGGGTCCAGCCGCGGATTGTCAGCCTTTGGCGGCATCGCTATGCCGACCATGGCCTTGAAGGGCTGCAAGACAAGCCGCGGCCTGGCAAGCAGCCGATCTATACGAAGACGACCGACAAGCGGATTCTGAAGCTGCTGGATAAGCCGCCACCGCAAGGGTTTGCGCGCTGGACCGGCCCCCTGCTGGCCGAGGCGCTGGGCGATGTCGATGTCCAATATGTCTGGCGGTTCCTGCGCAGCCACAAGATTGACCTGGTGGCTCGCAAGTCCTGGTGCGAGAGCAACGACCCGAACTTTACGGCCAAAGCCGCCGATGTTGTCGGCCTCTATGTCGCGCCGCCGGCGAAGGCCATTGTGCTGTGCGTGGACGAGAAGCCCTCGATCCAGGCTTTGGAGCGAGCGCAGGGTTATCTGAAGTTGCCCAATGGCCGCGCCTTGACCGGCCAAAGCCACGATTACAAGCGGCATGGCACCACAACATTGTTTGCGGCGCTCGAAGTCGCCACCGGAAAGATCATCGCGACCCATTCAAAACGCCGGCGCCGCGTCGAGTTTCTCGATTTCATGAACAGCGTCACCGCGGCTTTTCCGAACCGCAAGCTTCACGTCATCCTCGACAACCTCAACACCCATAAAAAGAACGAGGACTGGCTCAAGGCCCACCCCAACGTGCAATTTCATTTCACGCCGACAAGTGCGTCATGGCTCAATCAGGTCGAAGTATGGTTTTCCATCTTGCAGGGGCAGTCGCTCAGCGGCACCTCCTTCACGAGCCTCAAGCAGCTTCAGGAACACATCGATGCCTACGTCAACGCATACAACGACAGAGCCGAGCCCTTCGTCTGGACCAAGAAAAAGGTCCGTCAACGCCGTTTCAAAGGCCGCCGTATCACTCAGCTCTGATTCCGGGTACTAGGTCCGCATACTTGACCGCCTTTTCGATGTTTCCGGCCGCCTCGAAGTGCTGAACCAGCGCCGAGAATTCCAGTGGGGCAGTGGCCGATTGATTTGATTCGATCCGGTCAGCCAGCAATCCATGTAAGCGCTGCCGCGCGTCGACTGATATCAAGCTATACACGACGTCGCGAATCTGATCGTGACGAAATTCGTATTCGCCTGGACCAACTCCGTGCCTCACAAGTTGTGCGGCCAACAGTGTCTCGATAGCGCTCCCCAAAGCACTGCTCGTCAGCTCGTTGCAAAGCAACATCTGAAGGGCGTCAACGCTAAATGAACGGCCTACTACGGCTCCGGCCTTGAGAACGTTGAATGTCGCAGCTTCTAAGAGGTCGACGCGCTCGCGGATGACCCGCTCGACACCCTCGAAGTAGCGAAGGCTGTCGAGCGGCCGAATGGGACGCCAGAAGCCGTCACGCACCGCTATAAGGCCTTCACCCTTTAGGGCTATGGAAATCTCCTCAGCAAAGAAGGGATTGCCATCGGCCAATGCTGCGATTCGACCAGCCAGTTCTTGGTGCGGCGGCACTTCTCCCAAGGTACGAGCAACCAATTCGCGGATAGACACTTCGCCGAGCTCACGGAGTTCAAGGATCTGGCAAAATCGCGCAGGATCATCTGCGTCCACCCGATTGGTGTTCATTCGAGCTGTCTCGGCGCGCCGTCGCAAGCTCTTTAGCTCGTCTGGAATTTCTTCGACGCGTACACACAAAATCAATAGCAGCGATGGGAGGGATCCGAGTATCCATTCGATGAGCCGCCACGAGGCGGAATCGAGCCACTGACTGTCCTCCATTATCAACACAAGCGGCCGCGGTGCCAGCGCGCCTACCAAATCGCCGAGAAGACGCATGGTCGCGTCGGCACGGTTCGGTCCCTCGAGATGCCGCGTGCCGTCGTTTTCGGGGATCGCAATGCCAAGTACGCCGTCGAGCAAAGGCAGTCGTTCGACAATGGCTGAAGTCTCGTCAACACGCGCTCTGACGTTTTCGAGCGCGATATAGCCGTTGCAGTCGGGGGGCAAATCCAGGAGGGACGCAAGCACCCGCCGCCACGGTAGGAGCGATGTACGACGGTCTTCACGCTCCGCCCGGGCGACCGAGACTTTGGCCCGAGCCGTTGTAGTTCCTCCATAAACGCTGTGACTAATGCCGTTTTCCCAATTCCCGGCTCACCCAAAACAGCGAGCAAACGCGTGCCGCCGGCGCATGTTTCTTCAAACAGTTGCCCCAGAACTGCTTGTTCGGTTTCCCGTCCAATTAGCGTGGAAGGGACAGCGGCAGTAACGCGCGGTTCCAATGGGCGAAACACTGCGGCCATGTCCCCCAGTCCGTCGAGCTGTAACGTGCCCCGCTGTTCAAAGGAGAACGCTGTTCGACTGGCTCGTTCGGTCGGTGCATCGCAGACGACGCCTGCAGAAATCGCAGTCATCAGTCGGGCGGCGCGATTTACAGCTGCACCATGCACCATCAACTGACGGCGTCGCGCATTTCCAACAACGCAGAAGAGCGCATGGCCGGTTGCTACGCCAATGGAGGCGGTGAGCCCGACCCCGCTTATTGTCTCATCCATCGCGCGAGCGGCGGAAATGGCGCGGTAAGGATCATCGCGGTGGAAGTTTCCACGTGCCCCGAATGCGCAGCTGAAAATTAATCCCTTCTCGTCAAGGTACAGTTCCCCCAGCGGTCCACCTCGCGCTCGGAGATTCTCCTGAAGTGACACGCAGAGTGCCTGCAACTGAGAGAGGGCAGGAGGAGCGCGGGAGTCTAAACCGGTTATTCGTACGAAGACGGCCGAAACGGGTCGGATCTCGTTGATGCCGCGGAGGAGGGGATCTACTGCGAGCTCGGAGTTGCCATGTCCAATCACGGTAACACGACTAGGCGCAAATGCCGCCTCGTGGAGCTGCGGCGGCAGGAAAGAAGA
Source organism: Bradyrhizobium sp. YCK136 (assembly GCF_044570075.1). NCBI lineage: Bacteria > Pseudomonadati > Pseudomonadota > Alphaproteobacteria > Hyphomicrobiales > Nitrobacteraceae > Bradyrhizobium > Bradyrhizobium sp. YCK136. The sequence continues at coordinate 8,309,986 of NZ_CP172424.1, read as the reverse complement.
CAGCCATGCTAGGGGGGGAATGGGTAAAGGGACGTCGGCGCTCATTTTGATGCTATCAAGATGACGCGCTCTTGCATTCGCGAGTGCTTGAAGGGCAGCGTCCGACAGGACGTACTCCCCAGGGTGAGCAAGCACTTGGCAAGTTGCAGCTTGCATAAGGGCATCGCCGCCCGCGATCAAATTCCAAACGGGCTGGCCACCGAGGGCTGCCGCCCAGAGCTTGCCGGCGCCCACTCCGACGTGCAGGGCGGGTGCGACTTCGCTGGTCGAAAGCTCTCTATCAGGATTGTTGCAGATCGCCTCGGCACACGCGATCGCTACCCTAACTGCGTTTCCGATATCGTCGTCTGCTACCCAATAGGCGACCAAAGAATCTCCTTCAAAGTACAGTACTTCGCCGCCACTATTACAGACTTGGTCCGCGCACCGTCCGTAAGAGAGGCTTAGCAGCTCCGATATCTTTTCAAGTCCTTCCTGCCCACGTCGCGCTAGTTGCTCGACCATGGCTGTGTATCTGGAGACGTCGACGAACAGGACGGCTGCCATAAATTCAACGGCCGCAGGGAGATGACCGCTAGGCCCGTGAAGCTTACGGAGCAACTCTAGCGGCAAGAAACTCTCGAGGAGTCGACCGGTTTCTTTCACAACCTCGTTCCTCGTGGTCGCACTAGAAAGTGGTCAAGGGAGCGCCAAATAAGCCAGCTTTCCACGGCCTTCCGACATCGGCTACCCAAATATTCTCCAAGCGCGCTATCCTATCAACGTTTTCGCAGGAATTCATCGAATCCCCCGGCGCTGCAGTTTGGGGCCTTCGGATCCCGGCGCTTGCTGCAGGCGCCAACGAGGCGTCGGATATCTGGGTGGATGGATGTTTTTCGCAGACCAAAGAATAGCTTACGGGTCCATCTAGCAAAGGTGGTAACCGGAACGGGACGGGCGACGTCGACCAAAAATCAACTACACAAGCCCGCAAAAGCCGCTAGATTGGCCGTGCAACTACAGCGTTTAGCACCCTTTCAGGGGAGTGTTATGCCGCGAGACCAGGACGAGGGCAGCCTCGTAGTCTGCGAGGGCATTGAGAGGCGCCGGGTCGATCACCTTTGCTCCATATTCCGAACGAAAGGCAGTTAGCAATGCCTGTGGGTGGGGGCTGGACACGGACTCGGGAACTGCTTGGATCTCGCAGGGCTTTGAACGACTGGTCCATCGTGTACGCCAGGCTCCTTTGGAAAAACATTTTGATGTAATTGTTATTGGCAGCGGCTACGGCGGCGCGATTGCGGCCGCGACGCTTGCTGGCCGCGCGGAGAGTGGAAAGGCGATCACCGTTGCAGTGCTCGAGCGGGGGAAGGAATATCTTCCAGGCTCGTTCCCGAATGGCTTGGGCGAGTTGCCAGGGCACATCCGGCAGGACCACAACAAGGAGGGCCTCTTCGACATAAGGCTCGCGGGAGAGGTGACCACGGTAGTCGCAAACGGGGTGGGCGGCGGCTCACTGATCAATGCCGGCGTAATGGAAATGCCGGTGCCGAGCGTTTTCACGAACGGCTGGCCAAGCGAATTAAAGAACTTGTCGACCTGGATGCCGTTCTTCGACCGCGCGCGTAAGTTGGTCGGTGCCAGCGTCAATGGCGCTCCCAACACGATAGTCGAACACGTTGACGGTGTACCGCAGAAGTTTCAATCAATCCGTGCTATCGCGCCGTCCGGGAGCTTTCGTGCTGCCGCGATTACGGTCGCGATGAAGGACTCGACGAGTTCAGGGAATGTGAACCTCAAGAAGTGCGTGCGTTGCGGCGATTGCGCTACTGGCTGCAACTTCGGTGCCAAGAATTCGCTCGACGTAAATTTGCTTATGCGCGCACATCAAGCCGGCGCAGAAATATTCAGCGGCGCCACCGTGCTCAGTATCGAGAAGGAAGGCAGCACCGCGTGGGTCGTCAATAGCGTGTACACCAACGCCAACCTGCGGAAACGCGATGGCGAGGTGCTAAAAATACGCGCACGCAGAGTGGTGCTGGCTGCGGGCACGCTCGGATCAAGTGAGATACTGCTACGCTCGCGGGAGCGCGGGTTACAATTGTCTTGCATGCTCGGCAAGCGCTGCTCAACTAATGGAGACATGCTGGTCGTTGATTACGCAACTAACGCGAATGTCAATACGGTGGCCGATGAAACCATCAAACCATCTTCCCGCGAGATCGGCCCGACGATTACCGGTGTCATCGACCTGCGTGCGACGGCTGGCATCGTTATCGAGGAAATGTCGGTGCCAGCAGGGTTACGCCTCGCCTTCACCGAGACCTTCGCCACGGTCAATATGTTGCACGGCCTCGCCGAGGCGGATTGCGCCAAGCATGTCCAAGGGTTTCCTTCCAACGACCTCTACGTTGTGCCTGCCTCGCGCGTTAAGCATTCCGCACTCTACGCTGTCATGGGCGATGACGACGCGGCCGGCAGCATCGAGATTAACGGTGATTTGGCGGCGGCGGATCAAGACGGTATCGCGCGACTCCGCTGGGATAAACTGCAAAACCTGCCGTTGTTCGATGCGCAAGTTAAGACGCTTACCGGCCTCACGAAGGGCACGGGTGGGCGGGTGATTCCTAATCCCGTTTGGAAGTTGCTTCCTGCGGGAATGACCTGGTTGCTCAAGGAGCAGCGAGGGCCGCTCACGACGGTGCATCCGCTCGGCGGGTGCGCGATGGCCGACACGGGTGCGGCCGGCGTCGTCGACCAAATTGGCCAGGTTTTCTCGAGCAGCACCTCCAGCGGCGTGCATGATGGCCTTGTTGTACTCGACGGTTCGATCATTCCAACTGCACTCGGTACAAATCCTGCGCTGACAATCGCGGCCGTGACGCTCCGCGCTGCCGAGGCGCTCGCGGTTCGGTGGGGCTACGCTGAAGGTTCCCCGCCCACAGTCGGTGCGCCGCTAACCCGGCCTGCATTCCGTCCTACCGACGCAATCGACGTGGTAGCGCAGCCGGCGGTAACCGAGGTCGAAATCATAGAGCGGCTCGTGGGGCCAGTAAAATTTAGGACGAGTGGTGGCAAGGCAGAAACGCGAGTCGTCGAATTGACCCTGCGCTTCAACCCAACGAGGCTCGCCCAGCTCACGCCCAGCAATGGTGGCAATCCCACCGTCCAAGTCGCAACCAATATGTCGGAGTTCATGGTCCGCAGCAGGATCCGGATCTTTCCAAAGCCCGAGTGGGACCTGCTTGAGAACGGTTGGACGCCACCGCGTTCACTCGAACAGAAGCTGGACGCGATCGCCTGCTTCAGCGCACCCCTTACGGGTAGCTTGCGGATCTTCGAGCGGCAGAAGTCCTGTTCGATTGCCCGAATATGGAGGGCAGGCAAAGCATGGGTCTTGAACCGCGGATTACGTGACACCTATCAAGCGATCGTCGATGGCGACGGCGGGCCAAGCCTATTGTCGCGGATAAAGTCTGGTCTCGCAATTGCAAGCCGCTCTGGCGAGATCCGAACGTTCCGTTACGACCTCACGATTGGTACGCCTGACCCCGGTGCCAAAATCGCCCTTGATGGCACTAAGATTGCCGGGATCAAGACGTTCACGTACGAGCGCCGCTGCAATCCTTGGCGCCAGCTCATGGAAGTGGCTCTCGAGACCTTCCCCGGGCTGAGCGGTGGCCCCGCTGAACGTTTGTTGAAGCTGGATGTACGTTACCTCGCGCGAATAGGCGTGCCCCTCTTTCGAATCACTCGTCAACGCGATGGCGTGAGCGCAATTGGCGAACTTGTTACCTTCCTCGGCTACGTTGCACGTCTGCTGCTGGGTCTGCATATCTGGAGCTTCCGCGCGCCGGATAAGGACGTCGACCCGGTGAACGATGCCTTGAACCTTCTGCCGCCGCTCGATCTGCGCCTTTCTGGCGGCGGCTCCGTAAAGGCGGATATCCACCGCATCCCCATTGCTGCTGAGGTGCCGGCCGGAGGTGGGATTGCGGTGCCGGGCGAGGTTCGGCTCACCCGGTACCCGAATCCCGGTAACAAGAAGCGCCCCGTCGTGATGCTTCATGGCTACAGCGCGGGCGGAACGACGTTCGCGCACCACGCGGTGAATCCGAATCTTGCCAGCTACCTGTGGGAGGCGGGACGCGACGTTTGGATCGCCGACCTGCGAACTAGCTCCGGTCAGCCCACGACCGCGACAAAGGCCTGGAGCTTCGACCAAATCGGCAAGGTGGACGTACCGGCCGCACTGCTCGCGGTTTCCCGAGAGACGAACAACAGTAAAGTCGACGTGGTCGCTCATTGTATGGGCACCGTCGTTTTCAGCATCGCGGTGCTCGAGGGCATGGTGGACGGTCTCGTGGATCGGGCGGCCTTCACGCAGGTCGGGCCGCTCGTCGTGTTCTCGCCCGCGAATATCTTTCGTGCTTATGCGATGCGATATCTCATCGATTTTTTGCCGGACAGCTACAGCTACAGCTTCAATCCCCCGAAACCGACGCTTGCCGATGACCTCTGGGACCGGCTGCTGTCAACGTTACCCTATCCCGTCGAGGAGTTCGATCTCGAGAACCCGCTCTGGCCATGTAAACGAACGCCTTGGACACGCACACGGCATCGTATGGACGCGCTTTACGGCCGGGACTTCAACCTGGTCAACATGGAATCGGAGATGCTTCGCTTTATCGACGAGCACTTCGGCGCCCTAAGCCTGAAAACTGTCTCGTCGGTTGTCCATTTTGCGCGTTACTCGATGATGACCAATTTTGAAGGTCAAAACAAATTAGTCTCACGTCCGCTGTTTGGAAGATATTGGACCTTTCCGACATTCAGCGTTCACAGCAGGGACAACGGGCTTTCTCACGTTTCAACCGTCGACCGGATGCGACAGATTCTCGACGACGCTGGGAGCAACTACCTCACGCCGTTCATAAATAAGGGCGCAGGCCACCAGGATGCGCTGGTTGGAACGACGAGGCACGAGACGTTTGGGGAGATCAAACGGTTCCTGAACGCCAACATCGCGCCGAACCCACGCACGCCCAGCGGAACGAAAGTAGCCTTGCCACCATGGATCGGCCCGATCATCACTGAAGAGCGGCCGGATAAGCCGACACTGGTCGTCCGCGTGGGGGCAGCGCGTTCGGTCCGGGAGGCGGAAGCCGTTCTGATGCTCCGCATCGACCTTGTCGGCAACCATATTTTCAGGCCTGATGACCACACCAAGGAGTGGGATCTAGCATATATCATCAACCATATGGCGGTCTTGACGTCGCCCGAGCTCGAGAAAGGATGGGTCGCGTTCGAAGCTCCACTTCCGTCACTGATGCCCGGCTATGATCCCGACCATCCTGGCAATGCGTTGTTGGTGTTGATGGTCTATGACGAACCTCCATCCCTACCCCCGCAAATAATTCGCCTTCTTTATTACTTCGCCGACAGCGGTCGGCGAAAGGTTTATTGGCTGCACCCAAGTGGTCCCGCTGACGACCCGCCCATCGAGACGAAGTTTGACTTCCATCGATCTGAAGCAATGGCCGATGCCGCGCGGCGCGCGCTCATCCCTTACAACCCCAGTGTAAAGTCAGGAGCCGCCGGACGGGGCACGCCCCCACCCCTTGTTTACCGTGGGATTGAGCGGCGCACGGACGTCTCCACCCACGGTACGGCGCTGTCCGAGGCTGCCGACATGACCTCGATGTCAATGTCGTTTGGCTATGCTCCGGAAGGAGAGCCGGTCCACGAGAGCATGATCGGGGAGGATCTCCTGGACGGCGTGATCCCATACGATCCGCCGTCGGAACCGCCCGAAGTGCCAATACCGGGCGGCACGAGCTTCGCCTTGGCGTCTTGTCAATACCCGGCCGGCTTCATTGATGATCCAGCCGCGTATCGCTCATACAGCGAGATCGTCAGGCGCGTCGATGAAGGTACCGGGATCAAGCCGCGGTTCGCTCTGTTTGTGGGCGACCAAGTGTATGTCGACCCCACGGCCGGGCTCTACGATCCGACTGTGAAGGATGGTCGATATCGTTTGCCCTACGAGGCGTGGCTGCGCAAGCAGGACGTTCGCGGCATACTGCGCCGCATTCCATCGTTCATGCTGCTCGACGATCACGAGATCGACGATAACTGGGAGCCGATCGCCGTTCCCGACGACCGCGAGAATGCAGGTAAAAGGCAGAAGGGATTCGATGCCTACCAGAAGTACCAGCGGGGCATGAATGGCGGACTCGAAGAATTCGACTTTGATGGCTTTCATTTTTTCCTGCTTGACACGCGCAGTAAGCGGAGCCGCCGCAAGGCGGGTAGCGGCCTCCCGAGAGCCGAGCTGTTCGATCCGATGACGATGGGCAGGCTGAAGCAGTGGTTGTGTCACAGCCCGGCTCCGAAGTTTGTCGTGTCTCCAGCCATGCTCCTTCCTCGTCATCGGCGGGCGATTCAACGTGATTCGGGGCTTGACCCGTCGAACCTGAGCGCCTTGCATTCCGATGGCTGGGACGGATATCCAGGTTCTCTCCGCGAGGTGTTGGCCTTCATCGCGGAGCACAAGATACAGGGCGTGGTCTTTTTGTCGGGCGACGAACACCGCGGGTGTGTGGCAACGGCGGAATTGCGCGAGAGGTCGGGCGCCCTGATTACCCGAGTGCACTCCATTCATACCGCCGCGGTCTACGCGCCATACCCGTTCGCAAACAGCCTCGACGAAGACACAGTTGCCAGCGAGACGATCCCTATCGTAGGTCCCGGCGGAAGCTACTGCTACGACTGCGTCGTCAGCACAAAGCGGCCAATACCCGCCGGCGACGGTGCCACATTCTTATCCATTCGATTCGATGGGACGGCTTGGCAACTGGTTGCTGAGTTTGCCAATGAAACAATAAGGCTCTTCCTCTAAACTTTTAGAGGCTTCTATGAAGTCGGGTGTGAAGGCGTCATTGAGCAATTCACAGTTTAAACAATGGCTAAATACGATTCGCCGTGGAAGGAAGCAGGACTGCACCCGCACTAAACCAAGCGCATAGAATTCGCGATCGCGTCTGGATATTGTTGGCATTGCCGTTCATATTGGCGCGCGTGTCTCCCGCGCGTTTTCCATACTTCGAGACGAAGCGCTGAAATGGACCCGCGGAGCGGGACCGGTTGAACCGGTTTGTTAGTTGGAAACGGATCGCTCCTGATCCCTTTCTATCACGCAGCCAGAGACTCTCTCTGCTGGAATTGCTGTGGGCATGTGGTCAACGCGTCAGCGTTGTCCACCATGTCCACAGCCTGCGCGGCCTGCATCCGTTCGCGCCAGACCGCCATCGGCGTGCGATAGCCGAGGGACTGATGAAGGCGACGATCGTTGTAGAAGGCGATCCAGCTCGCGATCCCTGCCTTGGCCTCGCGGCCGTCGGCATAGCCCTTGAGATAGATGTCCTCATGCTTGAGCGACCGCCACAGCCGCTCGATGAAGACATTGTCCATCCAACGACCGCGGCCATCCATGGAGATCTTGATCCCTGCGCCCACCAACGCGCCGGTGAAGGCCACGCTGGTGAACTGGCTGCCCTGGTCGGTGTTGAAAATCTCCGGCGTGCCGTACGTCGCCAGCGCCTCTTCCAGAGCCGCCACGCAGAACGAGACGTCCATCGTATTCGACAACCGCCACGCCAGAACCGCACGGCTCGCCCAGTCGATGATGGCGACGAGATAGAGAAAGCCGCGGCCGATGGGCAGATACGTGATGTCGGCCGCCCACACCTGGTTCGGCCGGTCGATCGTCATGTTGCGCAGCAGATAGGGATAGATCTTGTGGCCCGGCGCCGGCTTTGTCGTGTTCGGCTTCGGTCCCAGCGCCGCGATGCCCATCTTGCGCATCAACCGCTGCACGCGCTTGCGATTGACCTGAAGCCCCTCAGCCTTCAGCATCGCGGTCATTCGCCGCGAGCCCAGGAATGGCCAGGCGGTGAACAGCTCGTCGATCCGCTGCATCAGGGCAAGGTCGTTGTCGTTGGCCGGCTGTGGCGGCCGGTAGACCCCAGAACGGGCGATGCCAAGCAACATGCATTGCCGGCGGATCGACAGCGCCTGGTCGGCGCGATCGAGCATTCCTCGACGGTCCGGCGTGCTCATCTTCCGGACCTCCGCGCTAAAAAATCGCGCTCGACTGTCAGTTGTCCAATCTTGGCGTGCAGCTTCTCGATCTCGCGTTCGCGCGTTTCCTCGCTCTCGCGCCCGACACCCGCGTCAAAAGCCCGGGCCGCCTGGTCCAGCAGCTGCTTCTTCCAGGCATAGATCTGGTTCGGGTGAACCTCATAGCGCTGGGCCAGATCGGCCACCGTCGCCTGCTCCCGCACCGCTTCCAGCGCGATCTTTGCCTTCAACGCCGCGTCGATCTTCCGTCGTGTCTTCTTCGTCATCATGCCCTCCGTCTATCAAACGGAGCGGCCCTTTTCCAACTTAGCCTCTGGTCCCAAAACCGGGGTCCATTTCAGCGCTGCTGCGCTTTGACGGAAACACTCAGCGGCGGATCGAATTGCTAGATCGTCATGCTCTCGCGGAGTTCGACGCCTGACTTCCGGTAGCGAAGCGGCGACACGCCTCATTGAGGTCCATTCAACGGGGCATAGCAGACCCGAGCTTACGTTGAGTCCTTCGCATTTTGACCCACCTCAGACGCTAGCAATTCATAGCCCGCAAAAAAGCCCCGGCGAGCCGGGGCTTTGGTTTGCACAGACTGGAGCGATCAGTATCTCGCCGCGATCGGAGCCCCGTAACCACCAAAGCGATAGTTGAACCGAACGGTGACCATGTCCACGTCCTGGCTGATCCGGTCGTTGAGTACCGCCGCAAGGCGCGGATCGACCACGGAGAAGGAGTTATTTGCGTGCCCCATCCACAGGTGGTCGTACTCAACACCGACCGACCAGTTGGGCGTGAAGCCATACTCAAAGCCGACACCCAAGGTACCGCCCCAGCGCGTATTATCCGCCGAGACCAGACCGATCCCGGTGGTGTTGTCGAATATAGTCAAGCGATTGCTGGTCACAGCCGCACCGCCCTTCACATAGAGCAGCGCCGAATTCCAAGCCCAACCGAGTTGCCCGGTGAACAGACCGATGGCGTCAGTCTTTGCCGTGGTTGAGAGCGTCGGATTGAACAGGCTCACCCGCGTGTTCTTGAGGTCGGCCCAATCGCCTTGGGCTTCCAATCCGAACACAAACTGACTGGTTTGCCAGCGATATCCAATTTGCCCGCCGACGACGCCTCCCGACCGATCACCGCACCCGCTCGCGACCGTGCCAAGGGCAGTTACGAAATCCACGCAACTGTGGCTTTGGCCCCAACCGCCGTTGGCACCGATGTAGAATCCCGTCCAGTCATAGATCGGCGCGACCACCGGGGGCGGCGCCTTGGTGTAGGGACGGGCCGCCAGATCAGCCGCCGACGCAGGGGCGGATAGACCCACGGCCATCATCCCGGCCGCGGCAATCAGAAGCTTTTTCATTACGAGAAATCTCCCCAGAAAGAAGTTCAAAAAAGGCACGACGCCCACCTGAGGAATCAACGCTATCCCGTTCGCCTGAAGGTTGATGTAGCTAAGCTGCAACACTCAGCGCAGATATCTAGCGGAAATTCTTTATATATATTAAGAACTTGCTGGGAACCAAATGCACGTCAACGTGCATATTACGGGACTGTAGATCGCGATCGGGGCTTCCGGTCGCCGTTCGACTGTTGCATGGAACCCCGGCGCGAACCGGCGTCACAAGCCTGTGGCATGACCATTGCACAATGCAGGACGACTGGGATTTCAGCGCTCAGTTAGAGAATAAGCGCTGCCGGGACGCTTATTTCGAGCCCGGCGACGCTTCACTTCCTTTCGCTTGCGCCATCACTACGACGCATCTTGTTTCGACGAGCGGGGTATTCGGCGCATGACTTACGACACGGAAACAGTACATATGCTCCGCGACGTTCTAGACGACGTTCTTTCCAGTCCGTCATTCACTCGTCAGCAGCAGCGATCTGCGGTGGAAGTTGCCGAGCGCGTTCTCTTACTCGCTTCCCAAGGCGAGCGTGAACCGATCAGGATCAAACGACACCTGCTAAATGAGTTTTTGGCATCCGCTGCCAGCGAAGCCAACCGGGGCCGCCCCCTTCGCCTGATCGACGGTGAGCCTGCTAGGTGACCAAGTGCCGCTGGTAACGCCCAGCCGGTTCGATCGTGTCTGCCATGCCACCACTGCCGCTCATCGGAGCATTCCCTGCCCCCTGGCAGGTCGGCTTATGGCCCTTAGCGACAGAAGTTCATGTCCGCTCGCATGTCGGCGACCGAGGCAAGAGCGGACTCGTTGTGCTCAACGTGAGGTTTGTCGCTCGTGACCCAGAACGGACCTCGCGCCGTTTTGGCTTAGGTGCGGACATCAAGAATTTTGCACCAGAATTGCGGTCGAACAATTCCAACGGGTTGCGCAGCGGCGTCGTTTGTTGGTGGGTTGCGTCGCCGCATCAATGCGTTACCACGATGAAATCCGTGTCTTTTCCGGTCTCATGGCTAAATCCGTTGTCGGAAATAATCAATGAAGAGGCCGGCGTCAGAAGTTTAGAGATCCTCTCAACCGTATCCTGAGGTATTTCGATGCGGTTGAGGACAGCGTTGGCCTGATCGGGCGACGGTACCGATAGGGCGGTTTGCTTCACGGGCGCCTCGCGCCCTTTCGTGGCACCCTCGATGCGAGGAAATTCGTCCGGAATCGACACGACGGTCCAGCGAATAGCCGTTCCCTCGTTCTGGAATTCCATTGCGGTAAACACGTGTGTTCCCAGCGGCTCCTCCGAATTTTCGATCTTGACCGGGACATCAAACAACGGCGTGAATCCCTGACGCACGAACAGCTTGCTCAACTTACGACTGACGAAGATGGAGATTGGGACGATTTTTTTTGGCGCGCTTGCAGCGGGAACCGAGCCCGGCACCTGGAGACTGGCGGCTTCCGGAGTCTCCGCGTTTGACACCAGTGATCCCTGCGTTGCTGCGGCTGTACCGATGCTCTTGGTTGCGACGGTGGCAGTCTGGAATTCCGACGAAGCGGACGCGGCTTTCGCTTGAAAAAGATGCGGATTGGTTATCTCGACCGGCTGGACATCACCGTGCGCAATGATCACGCGCGTGCCGCGCTTCGTGAGATGCCAGAGTCGAACGGCAAAATCATTCTTCAAACGGATGCAGCCGTGTGACGCCGGATGCCCAGGCACGACACCGGCGTGCAACGCTATCCCTGACCAGGTGATGCGTTGCATGTAGGGCATGGGTGCGGCGCTATAAATATTTGAACGGTGCCATCGTTGTTTGCTGATAACGCTGAACACGCCGAGGGGCGTAGGATGCCCCTCCATTCCCGTGGACACCGAAGAGCGTGCAATCAGGGCGCCGTTGTCAAAAAGCGAGACTCGTTGGTCTGCTATTGAGATGATGATCTGGAGCGGGCCCTTCGGAAGGGGCTCGGGCGCGGTTTCAGAGTTTGTCTGCCGGTGGTGGTGCTTGTGAGCGTATTGGCCCGGCCAGAACGTGTGTTGGGGTTCAAACAGAAATTGAGCGTGTACGATCCCCGCAGGGAGCATGAAGATGGCGAATACAGCCGTTGTTATCGCGCGCTGCATTGCTCGTAATCCCTGAGCGAACATCGCCCGGTCCAATAGGCACGATTCCATCGTTTCGAAACGATGCGCGAAGCCGACGCCTGATGCGTCATCCCGACCAGCGCGCCAAGCCTCTCCTTCAAATCTGGTCGCAGTGGGTCGAAAATAGGACCGTACTCACAATTACGGTGGGAGTTGCCGTTGAGACGGGCGCAATTGCTTGTGATCGGCGCGTTGCAATCGGGCAACATGTTTTGGAGAAATTGACGAGCGGCCGTTTGCGCCATTGCGCGACCCACATTGATCCCAAGAATGAGCCTCTTCGCATGCTTGGCTTTTCTACACGGCTCCGGCGGAGCCTATGGAGGCGACGGCATCATGAACCCGCGGCGATTTGCGATAGTGGCGCCAACGTTTTGCGGGACGGTCGTTCTCGCGGGGGGGATCGTTGGCTGGCTGGCTTCGGTTCGGCCGGCACCGAGAACGCCCGCGCAGTGCCAATCGAGGACCGCGCAGCATCTCTCGCCGCCACCGCTCGGCTCGCGGATGAACCGCAGGCAATCGCAATGGCCAACGCCGTTGTCGCAAACACCGTTGTCGCGAACGCCACTGTCGCTAGCACCGAAGTGGCGACGGCCGCCGAACCCGCGGCAGGGACGACCACCGACACGACGGCGGTATCGGATAAGCCGGAATCGATCGTCGCGTTGCCCGATCCGTCGCAGATGCTGTCGGCCGATTTACCGCCTGTGCAGGAATCGGTGGGCTTGGGCCACCGTGATGTCGCCCAACCGGCGCCGACAAGGTGTGGTGCATCCGGCGGTTCCTCCAACTCGGGGCCGCAGGATTTTCGGTATCTCATTTGTTATGTCTGGTCCGAACTGCCGCCTGCCGAGAAGCCGGCTGCGATCGTCTTGCGTTCGTTCAAGGACATCCCGGTCGGAACGCCGGTGGAAGAGATCAAACGCGCGTCCGACGCTTTCGGTCTGGATTTCACTTTCATGAAGGCGGTGGCTAAGGTCGAGTCCGGTTTCGACCCCAAGCAACGCACCGGGTCGTATATCGGACTGTTCCAGCTGAGCAAATACGAGTTCGGCAAATTCGGCTCCGGAGACATTCTCAATCCCCGCGATAATGCCGTTGCGGCAGCCTACAAGGTCATCATCGAAGGCATTCTGTTTCAGTGGGTGACGCACAGGGAGCCGGACTTGAACGATCTCTACCTGATCCATCAGCAGGGCTGGGAGGGCGCCGCGGAGCACCTCAGCCAACCCAAGCGCATAGCCTGGAAATCGATGTGCGCCACCAGCGAAGGCAGGGAGAAGGGCGAAAAATGGTGCAGGCGCGCGATCTGGCGCAATACGCTTCCGGCCGTCAAAGAGGCGTGGAAATCGGTGGAGAAGCTAACGTCGGAGGCGTTCGTCGGAATGTGGCGCGAGCGGGTTGCTCATTTCTATTCGAAATACATGACCACCGCCACCGCCACCGCCGATGCCGAGCGGGCGCACCAGTAAATTTCCGTTGAGTGTTTGGCAGGAGTTGCCGCACCCGCGGGCCGAGCGGGGCCTCACCGCCGCTGGTCGCGCGGATGCACTTTACGTCGTCAACGACGCGCTCGGGTCGTTCCTGCTGCGCGCTAGCGAGGTGATCGATCAGGTGCCGATGTCTGCTTGCGCTTCGCACGCGGCGATATGAGGGACCACATCGTTTCCCACAAAAACGACCACGGAGCTTCGTATGGGCGCTACGGAGCATTGCAGTGGTGGAGCTGGCTAAAATCAGCTTTTGCGAGATTTTCGGCGTCGTTCAGCTTTCGACTTTTGCAACACTATCGGCCCTTCGGCGACATGCAGATCTCGCCTTGTGTCCGCTTTGCGCCCAAGAGCGGCCCTCCCTTCTGGCCCATCGCTGACGTGCAACCCAGATGTTTTCAGATCCGCTAAACGCATCAAAAGGGACGTCGGCCATCGACCGACTTCTTTCATAACATCTCACTTGCGAATCCGCTCGTGGACGCGAAGCGGACATCTGGCGAGATAGTCGACAACGGCTAAGGACCAGAAGGCGAAGCCTGATTGATCTTGGGCAGGCGCATCAGGGAAGCCGTATTGACGCATTGATCCTCCGCCGTGGACTTGCGCAGTGTAGTTGTCGTGGGCGACAATGACGTAATCCGACGGGTACCAGGCTATGGTCCCTGCAACCCACTACGCCAAGAGCGGCGACGTTCACATCGCCTACCAAGTCGTTGGTGATGGGCCCATCGACTTGGTGCTGGTTCATGGCTGGATTTCTCATCTTGAGTACCAATGGGAAGATCCCGCATTAGCCAGGTTCCTCAACCGTTTGGCCTCTTTCAGTCGCCTCATCGTCTTTGACAAGCGCGGCACGGGCCTGTCGGACCGCGTCGCGGAGAGCGCGCTGCCCACCCTCGAAATGCGGATGGATGATATCCGCGCGGTCATGGACGCAGCAGGTTCAAATCGCGCCGTCATCTTCGGCATCTCTGAGGGGGGGCCGCTTTCGACGCTGTTTGCCGCGACCTATCCCGGGCGCACCGCCGCACTGATCATGTATGGCGCTTACGCCAAGTGGATTCGCACCGACGACTATCCGTGGGGCCCCACACGTGAGCAGCACGAAGCCGCCTTCAATGCTTACGAAAAGCATTGGGGAACACCGATCGGCCTCAAGACGCTGGCCCCCAGTGCTGCCAATGACGAACGGGTGCGTCAATGGTGGGCCCAGTTCATGCGCATAGCCGCCAGCCCAGGCGCCGGCATCACGCTCTATCGGATGAATGTCGAGGTCGACATTCGCGCGATCCTTCCGACGATCAGGGTGCCTACCTTGATCCTCCACAGGAGAGGCGATCGATTGCAGCCTTGCGAGGGCGCTCGCTACATGGCCGGGCAGATCCCGGGTGCAAAGTTCGTCGAGCTGCCCGGCGACGATCACATGCTCTGGATCGGCGATGCCGATTCGCTGCTTGCAGAGATCCAAGAATTTCTGACGGGCGAAACTCCGATGTTGGAGGCGGACCGCGTTCTCGCAACGGTCCTCTTCATTGATGTTGTCCAGTCGACCCAGCGCGCCACGGAGATCGGAGACTCACGTTGGCGCGACCTGGTCGACAACTATCATCAGCTCGTTAGCAAGGAAGTCGCGCGTCTCGGCGGTCGCGTCGTGAACACTGCCGGCGATGGTGTGTTCGCAACCTTCGACGGCCCGGCGCGCGCGATCAAATGCGCGCGCGCGGTCAGGGACGTGGTTGGCAGTTTGGGGTTGGCGATCCGCTGCGGTATTCATACTGGCGAGTGCGTAATTGAAGGCGACGACGTGGCTGGCATCGCTGTGCACATCGGTGCGCGCGTGGCAGCCCGCGCTGATCCTGGCGAGATACTTCTTTCCAGCACCGTGAAGGACCTGATCGCTGGCTCAAGAGTAGAATGCTCGGACCGGGGTTCTCATACTCTCAAGGGCGTCCCCGGCCGCTGGCGGCTTTTCGCAGTTCAAGAATGTGCACGTTAGGCCTTGTCGGTTGCGGAAAGCACCTGCTTCGGGTCAACAAGCGACTTGGCCGGATGGCGGGTCCTCGCGCAAAGCGGACATTCGGTCGGACCGGCAGTTCGCAAAAGAGTGGGTCCTATCATCCGCTTGCTGACAAATTTTCGGCAAAGTGACCACGAAACATGAGCAATTTGCGGACTGACGCACCGCGGCAAGGTGCCGCTATCCGATCAGAAGCGCTGCGAAAAAGTTGATCCGCGCGAGTCTGGTTTCGGCCGATCGTTCGGATAAGCTTGCAACAATTGCGGAAAGATCAAAAAGCTTCTTGGGAGGAAATGATGCTCGACACCACGCTTAACGCGCGCATCCAGGCCTTTCTCGACAAATTCGAAGCGGCGCTTGTGGCGGGCGACCTGGACGCCGCCGTAGCGATGTTCGCACCCGAGTGCTACTGGCGCGACCTCGTTGCCTTCACCTGGAACATCAAGACCATGGAAGGTCGCGATCAGATCCGCGAGATGCTCAACTCCTGCTTGGCACAAGCAAAGCCACGCAATTGGAAAATAGCCGACGCGGAAAGCGCTACTGAAGCCGACGGCGTAATCGAATGCTGGATCACGTTCGAGACCGAGGTCGCGCGCGGCTACGGTCTAGTCCGTCTCCAGAACCAGATCTGGACGCTTTTGACGACGATGGTCGAACTGAAAGGTCACGAGGAAAAGGCGGGCTTCACCCGGCCGCTTGGTGCCCGCCATGGCGTCAATCCCGGCGCCAAAACATGGAAGGAATTGCGGGACGAGGAAACCGAGCAGCTCGGCCTTAAGACGCAGCCGTACGTGCTCATCATCGGCGGCGGTCAGGGTGGCATCGCACTCGGCGCGCGGTTGCGCCAGCTCGGCGTGCCCACCATCATCGTCGAGAAGAACGCCCGTCCCGGCGACTCCTGGCGCAACCGCTACAAGTCGCTCTGCCTGCATGATCCGGTCTGGTACGATCATTTGCCGTACATCGACTTTCCGAAGAACTGGCCGGTGTTTTCGCCCAAGGACAAGATCGGCGACTGGCTGGAGATGTACACCAAGGTCATGGAGCTGAACTACTGGACCGGCACCACGGCCAAACACGCTGACTGGGACGACGCCAAAAAGGAATGGACGGTTGTCGTCGAGCGCGATGGCAAGGAGATTACGCTCAAGCCGAAGCAGCTGGTTTTCGCGACCGGCATGTCCGCCAAGCCGAACATGCCGCAATTCAAGGGTATGGACACCTTCAAGGGTGAACAGCACCATTCCTCGCGCCACCCAGGTCCCGATCGCTACAAGGGCAAGAAGGTCGTCGTGATCGGCTCGAACAATTCGGCACATGACATCTGCGCCGCGCTGTACGAGGCCGGCGTCGACGTGACCATGGTGCAGCGCTCGACCACCCATATCGTGCGCTCGGATTCGCTGATGGCATCCATCGCGGACCTCTATTCAGAGCGCGCGGTCCGCGGTGGAATGACGACAGCCAAGGCCGATCTGATCTTCGCTTCGCTGCCCTACAAGATCCTGCATCAGTTGCAGAAGCCGGTTTATGACAAGATCCGCCAGGATGACGCCGATTTCTATGCAGGGTTGACGAGAGCCGGTTTTCGGCTCGACTTCGGCGACGACGATTCCGGTCTGTTCATGAAGTACTTGCGTCGCGGCTCGGGCTACTACATCGACGTTGGCGCCTCGCAGCTCATCATCGACGGAAAGGTCAAGTTGGTCGCAGGCCAGGTCGAGGAAATCACGCCCAATGGTGTCAGACTCTACGACGGGAAGGAGCTGCCCGCCGATGTGATCGTCTACGCCACCGGCTACAGTTCGATGAACGGCTTTGTCGCCGACCTGATCAGCCGGGACATGGCCGACAAGGTCGGCAAGGTCTGGGGACTAGGCTCGAATACCACCAAGGATCCCGGCCCATGGGAAGGCGAACAGCGCAACATGTGTCCGACGCAGCAGGAAGGGTTATGGTTCCACGGCGGTAACCTGCACCAGTCGCGTCACTACTCGCAATTCCTGTCCCTACAGTTGAAAGCTCGCTATGAGGGCGTTCCGACCCCGGTCTATGGCCTGCAGCCCGTTCATCACAAGGCATAAAGCTTCGTAGCACATGGTTGGGTTCGCGGTTTGGCGTGGCCCATTGCCGCATGGGCCTGACAAGCTCGTGCGGACCCCGCATCGAAGATCCACTGGTCCGCTGCGCCAGCTTTAGCGCCTGTGTCGCGTCGACCGGTTGAGCCGGCAATGCAAGGCGGAGATCAAGATAGATTTTGGCCCGGTGTCTAGGGTCCAGACTCAATTGAGCCAATATGCGACGAGAGCGGCGAGATGAACAGCGGCCAAAAAATTACGGGCGAGCTTGTCATATCGCGTGGCGATGCGCCGGAAGTCCTTGAGCCTGCAAAAGCAGCGTTCGATGACATTTCGTCCTTTGTAGGCGCGTTTGTTGAAGCGATGGATGACGACACGGTTAGATTTATTGGGGATTACGGGCTTGGCGCCACGACGAATGATTTCGCCGCGAAGCTTGTCGCCATCATACCCTTTGTCGGCGAGGAGCACGCTCATGGGTGGCGCGAGCGCCAGGACATCGGGAGCCGCAGCGATATCGGCATCCTGGCCTGGAGTCAGATGCAGGACGACCGGCCGGCAGAGCGGATCGCTCAGCGCATGGATTTTTGTCGTGCGGCCTCCGCGCGAGCGGCCGATTGCTTGATTGTGCTCCCCCCTTTTCCGCCGGAGGCACACCGGTGAGCTTTAATCGAGGTCGAGTCGAGCGACAGTACGACGCCGTCTTCGCCAGGCTTGGCCAGCGCTTCGAAGATTGCGCACCATCGTCCTCGCTTGGCCCAGCGATTGAAGCGATTGTAGATCGTCGTGTAAGGGCCGTATTCACGTGGACAATCACGCCATCGTGCACCCGATTGCAGCATGTGAATGATGCCGCTGACGATGCGTCGGTCGTCGTCCCGATCCGGCCCCGTCAGTCCCCTCGGCAGATGCGGTTCGATACGCGCCCATTGCCTGTCGTTCAGCCAAAACAAACCAGCGCGCATTCTCTCGCCCCCGAATCAACACGTAGGCAAGAGAATCACGTGGCGCTATTTAGGTACAGACCCTAGTTTGAGGTCGGTCTATGGCCGACTTCTTCCATAACAACTGATGTGCGCATTGTGGCTTATCTCGCCTTGTTTGCTTTGCGGGCTCCGGTGGTCCGAAAACCCAATTGTCACATAAAGATCGGATGGGTGAAGGCGCGGCTGTTTCTGTCGATACTCGGCTCGCAGCCGGCTTCTTTCGCTTTGCGTGTTCTACTTCCGAAGGCCTTTTGCGCCCGTCTGAAGGCCGGTATCGTTGCTGCGAAAGCCGTGTCCCTTAGGTCCCCGGCAGCAGTCGCGGGGGAATAGATGCAAAAGAACGGCGCGGCGATCGTCTTCAGCGCAGGCGACTTGGTCGGGCACCTGAATTGTCGTTACCTTACGTACCTCGATCTCAAGGTCGCGCAAGGCGAGCTGGCGAGGCCAAGGGTCCGCGATGACCCAACTCTCGATGCGCTGACAGAGCGCGGCAAGATCCACGAGCGGGGCTTCGTCGACCATCTTGCCGAGCAGGGCGGCTCCGTCGCTAGGCGATGGTCCGCGGCGACGCAGTGATCGTCCAAGCGGCATTACAGGATGGACATTGGAGTGGTCGCGCCGATGTGCTGCGTCGGGTCGAGATACCAAGCGGCTTGGGCGCTTGGTCTTACGAAGTCACGGACGCCAAGTTAGCGCGCGAGACCAAAGGCAACACGGTCCTGCAACTCAGTCTTTAACTCGGACTTGTTGGCGAAGATGCAGCAGAGGCCCCCGGAGAAGGCCCACGTTGTGACGCCGGGGACGCAATGCTTGCCGGAGGCGTATCGCATGGCTGATTTTGCAGCGTTCTATCGGCGCATCAGGCGAAGCCTCGAGACCTTTGCGGCTTCGCCTTCGCATAGCGGTCTCTATCCCGACCCGATCGAGCACTGTGAAATCTGCCGGTGGCGTGAGCCCTGTGCGTCGAGGCGGCGCAGCGACGATCACCTGTCGCTTGTCGCAGGGATAGCCAAGACCCAGATTGAAGAACTGGTCCGGCGAGGTGCGGGCACTATGGCGGCGCTCGCTACGCTGCCTATCCCCCTGCAATGGCGCCCTGATCGGGGCAGTGCACCAGGCTACGAGAAGGTCCGCGAACAGGCGAGACTCCAAGTCGAGGGGCGTCGACTCTCACTCAGAGATTTTTTACTGGTTCGGCGTGGATTTTTGGCGAGCTCAATAGGACCAAGCCGCTCTTGATGAGCTTCGGACACAGCGCCGCAAACTTATCGCAGATCTCAATTCATGTACCGGGATCGACTGCACGAGCACTATTCGACAGATCGAGGAAGACATCGTCGTGATTGAGGCTGGGCTGGCGCGGTTGGATGGCGCAGCGACGAGATCGCCAACCAGTTGTTCCCGTTCAGCCCGCCGCCTTAACTTCCTTCTCCGCTCCACGCATCACAATCTTGAGCGCGCCATCCGGCAACGGCCGCTGTAACGCCTTCGCTCATCCCACGGCGCGCGCATCCAGACATCACGCTGCTCGTCTGCGCCGTCAGGATCACGGCATTGTCTTTGAATGCGACCGGCTCCAATCACGAAAACATTCGGCCTTGTCGACAGGAACCATAGGCAAGGTGTGGTCCGGGGATTGGCTGCGTGTCTAAGTCGGGACGTAATGCCTCATACCCAAAATGATCCCGGCTCCTCTGAGGACTCATTTAGCCATAACAGAGCTTGTCGCGGTTCTAGAAACAAGACGCGTTCTTCCCTGGCCGATGCTAAATCACCGCTAGAAAGATCGAGGACGAAGCCTCTGCGATTGTCATGCAGTAACGCTTCTCTGGCGTGGCTCTCGGAGAGGGATTGAGTATCGATGAACGGAACAATTCGAGAGGAAATAAGCTGCACTTAAAGATCTTCCTATCCCGACCTTGAATCACGACTCACGTTCCAAGAAAAGTGGGTACTAGTCATGATTGTGAGTCTTGTGCTGGGAATCCGGGAAGGGAGAAGCAGTGATCAGGTCGCAGGCGTTGGGACTCTTGAACCCCGGGATGAAACGCTCGCAAACGGCGGCGTTGACGGTGCCGTACGTGGTCGCTGGCTTGTGCGCAAAACCGGCGAAATACTCCTGAATGAAGCCTTCTCTGAAATTCGTGCGCGGGTACTTGGCGACGATTTCCTCGCGCAGCTCCGCAGGAAATTGCTCGAACCCCACTCCAATGACATCGAGAAGAACACCGGAATTGAGGAGCGCTACTTCAGGACCCATATACTTCGGGATGCCGGGAGTGGTGTGCAGCGCGATTGCTTCCCAGACGGTCTGCATCTGATCTTCAGCGATGTTATGGGTGCTAAGAAACTGCCGTGCGGCATTTGCGCCATCGACCTCGAAGCGCTCGTCTGGGCTCGAGAACTTCTTGATCAGGCCGAGATCGTGAAATGCGGCGGCGACGTACAGAAGCTCACGGTCGAAGCGCAGATTCCTCTGACGACCCTGCTCAGTCGCGAACAGGTAGACGCGGATCGAGTGATTGAACAGCAGATCGGTGGAATGTTCGCGCAGGATGTCTGTCGCCTCTTTCGCGAGCAAGGAATCGGGAATGACGAGAGCCTGGGCGAGATTTCGGGCTGTCATTGTTGCGTCCTTTCTAGGATTACTGTGGGGCTTGGCTGCGCATTGCGCGGGAGCGCAACTGCGACGTTATCCTGATCAACTCGCTCCGACGTCGAGCACGATCTTTCCTTTCGGCTGAGGCCGCACGCGTTCCAGCATCAAATGAGCCTCGCGCGCATCCGCGAGCGGTAAGACTGTCCCCACGTTTGTTCGTAGTTTTCCACCATCGATGAAGCGAGCGACCTTGGTCAGACATTCGCTCCTGACGTTGACCAGAAAGAAGGCGGCTTCAACACCGTAGCGCTTTGCAAGGTCCTGACCCGGGCGAGACACTGCCGAAATCAGCTTGCCGCCGCGACGAAGGACCTGGAATGAGCGTTCTTGAGTTTCGCCGCCGACCAGATCAATAACAGCGTCCGCGTCCTGTACTTCTTTCTCAAAGCGCTGGGTCCGGCAATCAATCACGGTGTTTGCGCCGAGGTCGCGCACGGCGGAAATATCCTCCGTCGATACGGATGCGATGGTTTGCACACCTGCCTGACGAGCCAGTTGAACCGCATAGGATCCTACGTTACCGGCCGCTCCCTGAATGACCACCGTTTGACCTGCTTTGAGTTGGGCGTGATCAAACAATGCCTGCCATGCGGTGACGGCAACGACAGGAACGGAGGCGGCTTCGACGTGGGTTAGCGAGGTTGGCTTAGTCGAAACCATCCCTGCGGAAGCGACAGCGTATTCGGCGTAGGCCCCGACAAACTGCGGGTTCGTAACACCGTACACCTGATCTCCCACAGCTAACTCGGCAACGTCATGGCCCATGGCGACGATTTCACCAGAAAGATCTGAACCCAAAGTGAGAGGAAGCGGTTGCGGCAAAGCGCTCTTGCCAGCCCTGATCCAGCCATCCCATGGTCCGACTCCAGCGGCTTTGACTTTGACCAGGACCTCGCCAGCGCCTGGCTCGGGCCGTGGAACGCGCTCGAACTTCATGATCTCTGGTGGCCCGAACTCGCGAACGCGCCAGGCCATCATTGTTGAAAGAGTTCGCTCTTCAGTAGCGTCACGAATCATGCTGCTCGGAATCATCTGAAACTCCTGGTGCTTAGCTGGCTTGTCCGCATGTGGCCACGGGGCGCTGCTTTGAACAACAAACCCGATCCTACGGATCAGGACAGCCTCACGTCGTTTCCTGACAAGATCGGCGCGAACGGGCGCTCTTATCGGGTGCTATCGAGGGCCCTGACAAAGCGACTTGCAGAACCCAACCTTTAGAAGGTCAGGATCTCAAGGCCATGTCAGACTTTCTGTGCTGCGGAGATCTGCTGCAACTTCCGTTGTGAGCAATCTCTGGCCGCGTCGACATAGGGATCAGGCCGAAGCGAGAGTCGTGGGCACGCTCCCACGCTGGCATGTGGTCAGATCGGCAAGTCGTGCTGCGACTCTGCGTCGGCGACCGTCTGCAGCGAGGCAAGCGAGATTCCGGGCAGCCTAGATGCCGACCAGCCCATTTGGCGCGGCAGCTCGAGGTCGACTTTCTGGGCAAATAGGTCGTGCAGGGTTTGGAAAGCGCTGCAACCGGTCTCCGGGCTGATTTAACAGGATCGCAGACCCGGGGTTTGCACCACTGTAGCTGAGCTGATTGGAGGTGGCTCGACGCCAGAATTCATTAGTTTGAATGTACGTGCGTAAGGCTCCAGCGTTCATTCCTCGCCACTGGCACGATCCGAATGATTCCCGAGCAAGTGCGAAGAAGTTGAAGCCAGAGCCATCGAGCAGCACCTCTCGTAACAGCACCACCGTCATCTCCGCTCGCACGCCGACATCACCTTGACGGACTCATCGGTTGAACGAGTGAGGGTCGTTCGCGCCTGAGACGAAGACTGTGGCCGTCATTGGGTCCACCAGCTTGCCGTATTCTTTTGTCCCCAAATGGGGATTGCTGGATCGCTCTTCTTTCATCCAAGGTTGCTTGATCGGAGCCCACATCGATCGGTGATGGGCATCAAGCCAAACCCAAAATCTGCGACGTCCATGACGGGCCGCAATCCGACCCGCGTCGCGCATTTCCATGCAAAGGGAGCGGAGACCATGGCACTCATCAACGGAACAGCAGGCGACGATGTATTGCCCGGTACGGCTGCGGACGATCAGATCAATGGCCTGCAAGGTAACGACACCATCACGGGTCTCGACGGCAACGATACCGTAAGCGGCGGTCCGGGCAACGATAACATCGATGGGGGTGCCGGCAACGATACCCTGGATGGAAATGCCGGTATCGATACGATCGCCGGTGGCGATGGCGATGACACGATCAATGGCGGCGCGGGCGACGATACGCTGAACGGAAATGCCGGCGTGGACACCATCCATGGAAACGCGGGCATCGATACAATCGATGGTGGAACCGGCGACGATCACCTCTTTGGTGACGCCGGCGACGACAGCATCCATGGCGGGGACGGCAACGATGACGTCCATGGCGGCGCAGGCGCGGACACCCTGTGGGGCGACGCCGGCGACGATACGTTGAGCGGCGACGCCGGCAATGACGTATTGAACGGCGGCGACGGTAACGACGTACTTAACGGCGGCCTCGGGGATGACACTCTGAATGGCGACGCCGGTAACGACGCGCTGAACGGCGGACTTGGCAATGATCTGCTGAATGGCGGTACGGGCGACGACATCCTGAACGGTGGTGCCGGCGCCGATACGCTGAACGGTGGCGACGGTATCGACACCATGCATGGCGATGCCGGCGATGATCTCATGGATGGCGGCGGCGGCAACGATGTGATGTTCGGCGATGCCGGAGACGACCTCATGGCCGGCGGTGCGGGCAACGACACCATGAGCGGCGGTAACGGCGATGACGAACTCAGCGGCGGAGCCGGCAACGACACGCTGAACGGCGACGCCGGAGACGACACGCTGGCCGGCGGCGACGGCGCCGATGTCCTGAACGGTGGAGACGGGGCCGACTCCCTATCGGGAGGGGCCGGCAACGACACCCTGAATGGCGATGCCGGCGATGACGAGTTGAGCGGCGGCAACGGCGCCGATGTCCTCAGCGGCGGGCTCGGCGACGATGTGCTGACGGGCGGCGGAGGTACCGATACGCACAATTTCGGTGACGGTACGGCGACCAATTTCGGCAATGATGAGGTCACCGACCTCAGTGCCGCTGATGGCGATGTCGTTCATGTCGATGCTCCGGCAGGCTTTGACCCGGCCACGGTCGTCGTGGACGACGACGGCACCAACACGGTGCTGGATTTCGGCTTCGGCACAATCCAGCTCGACGGCGTCTCGGGCGGCGCGACACCGTTCGAGTCGATCGATGATATCAACAATGCCGCCGGTTATACGGCGATCGAAGTTGTCTAGCGCCGACTAGTAGCGGGGCGGCTGTTAGGCCGCCCCGCCCTCATCTCAGTCAGTGATAGTGCTGGCAAGTTATGTATTCGCGTAACCGTGGTGCGATCCCAGCATCTGGTCAGAGATTGCTGGTGGCCTTAATTCCGGGACGATTCGCATTGGTGTGGATCGTGTGTTTCAGTGTGTCCGTAAACCTGCTGCTGCTGGTCGTACCTTTCTATTCCATCGAAGTGTTCGACCGCGTGCTCAGCAGCGGAAGCGTCGAGACGCTTGTCGGCCTGACCATCATCGCCGTCGGCGCTCTCGCCTTCAGCGCCGCCTTCGACACGTTTCGTAACCGTCTGTTGAGCCGGTTCGCGGTCGGGTTCGAGCACTGCCTCGCTCCGATCATCCTTGAAGGTAGCATCACCGGCGCGGCGCCGGGCGACGGCCGGCAGCACGATCTCGTCAAGCTTCGCGAGTTGAGAAGTTTCCTGTCGAGCGGAACGGTCACATCGCTGATAGATGCTCCATTCCTCCCGGTGTTTATTGTCATCCTGTTCTTCCTGCACCCCTGGTATGGCGTCATAGCCCTGATCGGGGTTGGGGTCCTGCTGGCGATGGGTGTTGCAAGCCACTGGATCGCGCGCGGGGAAATTGCGCAGGCTTCGCAGGCCGCGTTGAAGACGCAGGCGTTGCTCGATGGAATCGTCCGGCACTCCAGCGTGGTGCGGGCGATGGGCTGGACCCGGGGCGCCATCCGCGCGTTCATGAGCCTCAATGACGAAGCCCTGTCTCCGGTGGTGCGGGCCAGCGAACGCATCTACACGATTAGCGCCGCCGCGCGAACGGTCAGGACCATCCTGCAGATTGCCGCGATCGGCTGTGGTGCCTGGCTCGTGCTCCAGAACGAGGTGCTGTCCGGCAGTCTGATCGCGAGCTCGATCCTGATAGCGCGCACATTGCAGCCCATGGAAGGGTTAGTCTCGGCCTGGCGCGCGCTGGCATCTGCGCAGGACGCCTGGACGCAAGTCTGCAACGCCGCGATGCCGGTGCTTGCGCGTCCGCGGAAGACGTTGCTTCCGCCGCCATCCGGCATCCTCCAGGTCGAACGGGTGACATTCCGGATTGGCGGGACGCAGCGTCCCATTCTCGCGGGCATATCCTTTCAATGCCGTCCGTCCGAACTTATCGTCGTGATCGGACCGACCGGTGCTGGAAAATCCACATTGCTGCGCTTGATGGCAGGCCTCGAGCGGCCGACCAGCGGTACGATCCGGTTGGACCACGCAGCACTCCATACCTGGGATCCCGACCAGCTTGGGCAATTCGTCGGCTATCTCCCCCAGGACGTGCAGCTCCTGGATGGAACGGTGGCCGAAGCCATTGCCGGGTTTGATGAATGCGCACGGGACGAGGCCATCGTCGCGGCGGCCATGCTCGCGCAGGCGCATGAGATGATCCTGTCTCTTCCGGCCGGCTACCAGACCGAGATCGGCCGCGACGGCTGCAGGCTATCCGGGGGCCAGCGTCAGCGCCTTGGTCTTGCACGCGCTTTCTTCGGCGATCGCAAATTGATCCTGCTGGATGAGCCCAATGCTAATCTCGACCCGGACGGCGAAGAAGCGTTGTGCTCCGCCATTCAATCGGCCAAAGCGCGCGGCGCAGCGTCGGTGATCGTCACCCACCGGCCGCGGCTGTTGACCATCGCCGATGCCGTGCTGCTGTTGCGGGACGGCAACCAGATCGCCTTCGGACCGCCATATGAGGTTCTTCGTACCCAGCGGCCGGCACCGGTACCGGGTTCGCCAGGGCCCCCTCGCAATGTCGAACCTCAGAGGCTGCCAGGCAGGAGGGTCATTCCATGACGCAGACCGGTCATGCCTCCGCGATGTCCGCGCCTGTTGCCGGCCGGTCGAAGACGTGGCCGACGGAGCAACCGCGATCCGACATGCGACGGATCATCGCCTGGGGTTGTGTATTGCTCGTCCTGCAATTTTGCGGCTTCGGATTGTGGGCAACCACGGTTCCGCTCCGCGGCGCCGTCGTGGCACCGGGATTCATCAAGGTCCATTCAAAGCGCAAGGCGGTGCAACATCTGGAAGGCGGAATCATCAAATCGATCTATGTCCGGGAGAACGATCACGTCGAAGCCGGTCAACTCATTGCACGGCTCGACACCGCGCAGATCGAAGCGACCCTTGGTTCCCTCGAAACGAAGTTCTTTGCCGACCTGGCGATGGAGGCCCGGCTGGCGGCGGAGCAAGACGCCGCCAAGTCAATCCGGTTTCCGGACGAATTGCGGGAAAGTGCGACCCGTCTCTCCGCACGTATCGCCATTCAAACCCAGGAGGCTGAATTTGCCGCGCGACTGGCCGCGATTGAAAACGAGCGCAAGGTGATCGATCAGCAGATGCTCCAAAACGCGGACGCCATCCGCGGCCTGGAGAGCAACACTCAAGGACTTGAACAGCAACTCAAACTTTTGCGAGAAGAGATAGCCGACACGAGCTATCTCCTCGCAAAGGGCCTCGCCCGGAAACCACGTGTGTTGGCGTTGCAACGCGCGGAAGCCGAGGCTGCCGGACAGGTCGATCGCAATGCCGCATCAATTTCGGAGATGCAGGGCAAGATCTCGGAGTTGCAGGACAGACGCCGGCAACTAGGGTTCAACCAAAATCAGGATATCGCCAAGCAGCGGCATGCGACGAGCGAGGAAATCGGTGACCTCAGACATCGAATTGCCGCGTTGCGTGCCCAGCTTGTCCGGTCCGAATTGCGTGCCCCGGAAAGTGGAAGGATCGTCGGCCTCAACAGCAGGGACCTCAATGCCGTGCTTGGACCTCGGGAAACCCTTTTGGAAATCGTTCCGACGCAAGATCGGCTTGTCATCGAGGCGACATTGAAGCCTGCCGATCGGGAAGAGGTCTATGTCGGACAGATGACGCGTGTGCGGGTTCACGCGCTGAACGTTCGTCGCCGGCCGATGCTCGAGGGAAGGGTCGTCGGCGTTGCGGCAGACGCGCTGACCGACACCCGTTCCGGCGAGAGCTCCTATTTGGCCGAGGTTGAGCTGGACCCCAACGCGCCGACAGCCTCCTACATCTCCACATTGATGCCTGGAATGCCTGTCGAGATATTTGTCGAGACGGGGGAACGAACCTTTGCGGAATATCTTTTGCAGCCGATGACGCTACGGATCAACCGTGCGTTCAGGGAGAATTAGGCGCTGGTGAGGGGTGGGCCGGCCTGCGAGGGAGGCGACCGTGCATGAATGCAGTAAGGCACTACCGTCCGCACAGGATGATTTTCGTTCCGGTTGCGTCGAGCGCGCCTCGAAGCAAGGCAATGACGGATGTGGTCTATCAGGGCCGTGTCCGGAGCCGCGCCCGCCACAGATCGCAATGGAATATTTCGCGAAGGCCATGGCGGAATTGCTCGGTTGCCGGAGCTGCTACGTAGCCATGATATCCTCCTCCGGGCTTGAAGAAGTCAGAATCGGAGACGCCCCAACCGACCCGTCATGCACGACGGTGGTTGAGCGAATTGCGCGCACGGGCACCCCTGAGGACGTCGCCTCGCTCGAGCCGATCAATTCCCGGACCTCGTTCGTCCGCAAGTTGATCGGTGCGGAACCCCCGGTAAAGAGTCATTCAGTCATTGGCAGGTTTGCTTCCGATGAGCGAGCCACGGTCGTATTCGTGGCCGGATGGCGACCGGCCGCGCTTGCGGCAGCCGAGATTCCCGGTTTGGCGCATACCGTGCGCCCGTTATGGAAGGCCGCTCATTCACTTGCCCGGCAAACGCCGGAGCATGTCGATGCGCAACTCTGGCTCGAAGAGCTGACCTTTCCCGCCATCGTCGCGGACCAAAGTCTGCACATTTACGCAGTCAATCGTGGTGGACGAGTACTGCTTGCCAAGCGCCAGCTGCTAAGGATGGACGGAGGCAGGCTCGCGGGCTCATGCGGTTCCGTGACCGAGAGCTTGCGGGAGGCAGTCGGGAAGGTGCTGATCGAGAGCGGGACTCATGGATGGTTCAATACTACGGTACCGCTCTCGATGGATCGTCAGCAGTTCGCCTTCGCCAAGATCGGCGCTGTTCCAACGCATGACAAGCTGGGACAGGCCCTCATTGTCGTGCCGCAATTCGACGACGTGCAGGGCGCGCACTGCATTGCATCTGCCTTCGGATTGAACTGGGCCGAGGAAAGAATCGTCACCCGGATTCTTCAATTCCATTGCCCTCGCGATATTGGAGCCGAGCTTCGGCTGACCGAGGCAACGGTGCGAACCTACACCAAGAGGATCATGCTCAAATTAGGGATCAATCGACAGTCGGAATTCTTTCTTCTGTATCATCTCACCCAGTCGCCTTTTGGCGCTGGCAGGCGGGAGAACTCGGTGAGCCGGCCGGCCTTCGACTGTCAATTGGACGAAGAGGGTCCGATGAGATTGCGGAGGGCTGGCAAGCGTTCGCCTGACTGAGTACGGGGGTCTCCGCGATGTCTAGTCGCATGAGCTGCGCAGGTTTGCTCCACCGGGCGTTTGCCGCCCTCGTATTGGTTGGGGCCGGCTTCCATGCCGATGCCCAGAGCATTCAATTGGCGCTTCCTATTGCCTGCGAGCCTGGCCGTACCTGCTACATCCAGAATTACACGGATCTCGATCCGTCTCGGTCGGCGCGAGATTACAAGTGCGGCACGCTGACTTATGACGAACACAACGGCACCGACTTTCGCTTGCCCTCACTGGCAGTGCAAAAGGCCGGCGTGGAAGTGCGCGCAGCGGCAGGCGGCAGCATTCTTCGTATCCGCAATGACGCTCCAGACGGGACTTTTACAAAATTGGGGCGCGAAGCGGTGCGCGAGGCCGAATGCGGCAATGGCGTCGTCATCGAACACCCGGAGCAGTGGGAAACCCAGTACTGCCACCTGGCCGCCGGAAGTGTGTTGGTCAAACTTGGAGACAAGGTCGAACTTGGACAGCCGATCGGCCGTGTGGGTCTCTCCGGCCTCACGGAGTATCCTCACCTGCATTTCACCGTGAGGCACAATGGCGTGGTCGTCGATCCCTTTGCGTATGGCGTTCGTCCCGAGTCTTGCCAAGGCGGTCAATCCCTCTGGCTTACTGCCTTGCGCTCGAAACTCGAGTATCAGGAACGAGCCATCCTCAATGCGGGCTTTACGACGGGTCCGGTCACGATGGAGCTCATCGAGGACGGCAGTGCCGAGAGGCAAATGCCGTCTGCCAGTTCGATGGCGATCGTCGCATTCGTGCGGGCTATCGGGCTCAAGGCAGGCGATGCGCAATGGCTGGTCATCAAGGATCCTCTCGAGAACGTCATTGCGGAAACTCGGTCTGCGCCACTTCAGGCCAACAAGGCGCAATTCATGCTCTTTGCGGGGAAGAAGCGACCTCCTGGGGGGTGGGAACGCGGGTCCTACAAGGCCACTTATGTTGTCGAGCGCGATGGCCAGGTCGTGCTCAGGAAAGACCTGGAGCTCATGCTCTAGCGCTGCGCCTGTGCTCGGGGGGCCTGACTCCACGGGCCTTTTAAGGTCTGATCGGTTGCCGGAACTGGCCCGCTCCCGCTATAGGGCGCGGAGAGGGTGATTTGTTTCAGATAAGATCGCACTGGCGGCCTCCGACGACAGGGGAGGCTCGAAACCAACGAAAGTGGTCGCCGATTTGCTTATGATCCGCACCGACGAGAACGGAGCATGCGAACTTGTTAACGTTGAGCTGAAGTCTCAGCGAACCACCGAGACCCACCGTCAAACTCGGGGTTTCTGGCAATTCATGGGGCCAAGCCAAGTGATTCTCTGGCGGGAATTCGTTGACGTTGTGCTGGAAGGCGCCAATCGAACCTGGAAGACCGACAGCGAGAGCAGAGGGATAGTAATTTGGCCTAACGCCGTTAAGCCCTCAAAGTCTACCGCTGAACTCATTGCTCGATACAGGTCGAAAGAGAATATCGAGACGATCTGCTACTCAGGTCCGAATTATAGCCTTGCTCTGGGGTCGTGAGCCTGGCGCGGATCAGCTATTGCGTTAACCAAACAAACAGGTAGCCTTAATCTGGGCAAAATGTCGTCTAGGCTCGATCCCTCGGTGTGGGCATCGCTGTGATCAAGGTCGTCGTACTTGGATTGATTTGTGTTGGGGGCGTCGGAGCTATTGCTGCCGCCACCTCCAAGTCTCCTCCGGTGCCGATGACATCAATCACCTATCCTGCTGTAGCCGGCAATAAGGCTGATCGGCTTTCGCTGGTCAGCATGCAGGACATCCAGCCGAGGGTGGAGCAGGTTGCCCTTGCTTACACAACACCTTCCGAGCCGCCGGTACCACCTCAACCTAAGCCAAGGGAAGTGGCCAAGACGAAGGCTCCAGAATTCATTGCTCGCCACTGGCACGATCCAAATGACACCCGAGCCAGTGCGAAGAAGTTGAAGCCTGAGCCATCGCGAAGCACCTCCCGAAGCGACTCCTGAGCTATGGCTGATTTTGGGTGACGCGGCCTGATCAGGCGGCGTGGCTTTCAGTGTTCGGAATGACTTCGATTCCGTCGATGAACTTTACACCGGCGATGACTTTCGGCAACTGGTTCGTGCTCTTCAATCGCCGCCAGGTCTTCGATGCGGCGTCGATGAGCTTGAACACCATCAGCTTCGCAGTTTGTTGCGACAGCGATCCCTTGGTCCGCACCGTTCGGTGGCGCACCGTGGCGAAGACGCTCTCGATCGGGTTCGAGCTGCGTAGGTGGATCCAGTGCTCAGCAGGGAAGTCGAAGAAGGCGAGCAGCGCATGGCGATCCTTGATCAGGCACTCCACCGCACGTCCGTATTTGACGTGGTATTTCTCGACGAAGACGTCGATCGCGGTTTCAGCTTCGGCCCGGTGTGGGGCCAGATAGATGTTCCGCAGGTCGTTCTTCATGGGGCCCTGCACGGATTTGGCGACCTTGTCGAGTACGTTGCTCACTTTATGGCACCAGCATCGTTGGTGCCGCGTGCCGGGAAAGGCCTCGTCCAGTGCCTTCCAGAAGCCGAGGGCGCCGTCGCCGATGGCGAGTTGCGGGGCAATCCGTAACCCGCGTTGCCGCAGGTCGATCAGGAGTTCGCGCCAGCTCTGCGCGCTCTCGCGCACGCCGACCTGGAAGCCGATCAGCTCCTTCTTGCCTTCCGGCGTGGTGCCAATCAGCACCAGCATGCATTCGCTGTGATCTTCCATGCGGGCCTGCAGGTACACGCCATCGGCCCAGATGTAGACATAGCGACGCGCCGACAGATCGCGTCTCTGCCAGCGTTCGTACTCGACCTGCCAATCGGCCTTCAGGCCGGCGATCACCGAAGGCGACAGGTTCGGCGCATCCTTGCCGAGCAGCGCCGAGAGCGCCTCCTGGAAGTCGCCGGTCGAGATGCCGCGCAAATAGAGGACCGGGATCAAGGCATCCAGGCTCTTCGTCCGCCGCGCCCATAGCGGCAGGATTGCCGAACTGAAGCGGAGGCGGTCGCCTGGCCCGCTCGCTCCGCGGTCGCGGACCTTGGGACGAGCGACCTCCACCGGACCGATGCCGGTCGCAATCTCGCGCACCGGACCGTGCCCATGTCGGACCAGGCGCGCTCGACCGTCGGGCAGCGTCAGATTGGCCGTGCTGGCCAGAAACGCGCCAACCTCGATCTCGATCGCCCTGGCAAGCAGGTCCCGCGCGCCGGCTCGAACGATATCGGTCAGTGGATCATCAACCGCGGACGGCTGACGGAAAGCAAGAACATTGGTAGTCTCGGTCATGGCGTATCGCTCTCCTCGAGAGGTTCTGGCAGGCTCGTCACCCGCCTCGATACGCCGCCTTCCTCACACCGTCATCACCCAGATTCCGCCATAGCTCGCGACTCCTCCGCCAAGGTAGCTGCGTCACAAGACTGTCGAACAGATGGCATCGGCTCTCTGATGCGAAGACTTAACTTACAACCGGCCTGCGACCATTGAGGCTCATTGGTCTGCGCCGCCGATAGTTCTAAGAGGTCGTCTATCGTTGATGGCCTAATCCGATTTTGCAGTACCGAATTGGCCGAGTGGCCCTTTGTTTTTTGCCGTTCATTTTGATCACTGGTGCTTACGCTGGTCTCTCCAACCTCTGTCCGGTGCACGTGTGATGAACAGCATCCAACCAGCCTTCAGCGAAGGCTCTGCGAGCGAAACTGCGCGGAGAATCGACTCTGTCGCGTGGGCCGCGTTCTTCATTTGGGTAGGGATCGCCATGCTAATGGGGGTGCCGTGGGACTGGTTTCTTGTGGGCGTCGGCGTCCTCACTCTTAGCGGCGCAGTTTTTCCACTGGAGCATGGACAATAAGGTTGACCTGTTCTGGATTGCCTGCGGCGTAGCTTTTCTCGCAGGAGGCGTGTGGATGCTTCTGCAGTTTCCCTGCCGTTGGCACCGATATTGATCATCCTGCTCGGAATAGTGTTGCTCAGCAAAGCCCTTCGCTGAGCCAGAGCGACGATAGATGATGGCATTTCTGCGAAGTGGCGCGCTACATCGAAGATGTCCGACGACGGCTTGCGCTTCGTACCACCGCAACGAGGCCGCCGCATAACCGCCTATACCGGCGACTTCTTGAGGAGGAGAAGAATGAGGACAAGCGGGCCCTCATCCGAACGCTCCTAGCCGAAAAAGAAGCCAGAGACGTGCCCGCAACTCCGCGTGGGACACTCACGACAATCCAAAAGCAACGTAAGCGGAGCTTTTCTCCCATTTGATTGATTGGTTTCGCTTCGGCTTTCGCTCTGCGATTCTTGGCTGGTCAGAGAGCCAAGAGGAGACTGAAGGCGATGGAACAATCGGGGGAGGAAGCCGAAGCTGATGGCTTTGTAGGGAAGCTTACGCGCCGGACGCGTTCTGGAGGCCGGTTATGGTCTGCGGAGATCAAGGGGCGCGCTGTTTTCGAGAGCATGAAGCCCGACGCCCGGGTATGTGATGTCGCACGGCGTTATGGTGTGAAGGCCCAGCAGTTGACGAGGTGGCGCAGATTGGCGCGTGCTGGCCGGCTCGCATTGGTCACGGACGACGCGGCGGATTTCGTGTCGATCGAGCTGAGCGATCCAGTGGCGTCAGGCAAGAGCGAGGGGCCCGTCGAGATTACGATTGGCAAGGTTTCGGTCCGCCTGGATGCGGACGTGTCGGCGGTGCGGATCGCGGAGATCGTGACTGCGATCGAGCGCGGCGCATGATCATTCCGGCGCAGGGACTGCGGATTGTGCTTGCTGTGCGTCCTGTTGACTTCCGGTGCGGGCACGACGCGCTGGCCGGTCTTGTGCAAAACACGCTTGGGCTCGATCCGCATTCGGGCCTGATCGTGGTTTTTCGTTCGAAGCGCGCCGACCGGCTGAAGATTTTGCTATGGGACGGCACGGGCCTCGTT
This sequence comes from Bradyrhizobium sp. YCK136, assembly GCF_044570075.1. Classification (NCBI taxonomy): domain Bacteria; kingdom Pseudomonadati; phylum Pseudomonadota; class Alphaproteobacteria; order Hyphomicrobiales; family Nitrobacteraceae; genus Bradyrhizobium; species Bradyrhizobium sp. YCK136. Next base: position 8,276,368 of record NZ_CP172424.1, on the reverse strand, counting down.
TTGGTCTACAAGCGCCTTGGCCGCGATGGTCGTTTCGAGTGGCCGCAGATCAGCGACGGCGTCATGCATCTGACGCGCGTGCAGTTCGAAGCTACCCATGTTGATGCCCCTCCTTGTTAGGCTGACAGATTCTTAGATCAAGTTGCGCGATGACGTGGTTTCGAAGGTCTCCGATGGCGTGAAGAACGGATGGTGTATTCGGGAAGAGATAGGCGCCGCTGGGCTGGCGATCAATTAGCAAACGCTTGGTTCGGATCTGAACATAGAGCCAGTTTACTGGAATCTCGAGCCTTCGGGCCAGTTCGGGCGGGCTGAGGTATGAGTCGTCATGCTCCCATCGGCTGCGCTGGGCAGTTACCTTGATGGCGGCGGCACGACGGAGCCGCCCAACGGTGATAGGCAGCACCTTATCGGCGCAACGGGGAGAGCGGTGACCTTCCCGAGTAAGGATTGTGGCGATCTTGTCGTCTGGGACGCCGTCGCGAGCGAGCGTCAGAAGGCGTTCCCGCATCTCTGTGCCTCGCGTCAATCTGGTGACGGAGTTGACGCTCATCTTCACTTCGAGCTCCGTCACGGCGCCTCCCCGCCAGACGATCCTAGCCAGGGCCAAGTCGCGCTCACCGCGGTCGAGAACGACCTTTTCGATGAGACATCGCAACAACGCCTTGCGATGCGCATCCGAGATAGTCTCGTCACCCCATATCTGCGGGAGGCGGCCGGTGAGGCTGATGACCTTGTCGTTGAGCTCCTTGCTTATGGCCACTTGTGTGATGGCTTTGGGCGGCGTCTGTCGGGCAAGCGCCTCTTCGGCGGCGCGCACGTCGTTTAGCGCCGCTTCCCATCGACGCTCGAGTTCCGAGGCGACCAACCGATTATCTGGATCAGCTCGGTTGAACTGCCGTTCGGCGAGCGCCGCCGTGTATCGCTTGCGCTCGAGCTCTCGTTCTGCACTGGAGCGTAGCGCATTGTTCGTCTGCTGCTGCACCCGGCGGGAGCGCGACAAGGCATCGAGTTCGGCCGGCGCTAGTGCGGTTAGGAATGCGTCGCCAACGGCTGCATCGATATGGGCGGCGCGGATGTGTTGGCAGGTTGGCTGACCTTCCTGGGTACGCAGGTGATTGCATACATATTCGCCGCCGCCCTTGTAGCGGACGTACATCTTATGGCCACATCGTGCGCACCAGGCAATGCCGTGGAGCAGGAGCTCGCCATTGCGAGGCGCGCCGCGGGTTTTGATGCGCATGTATTCGGCTCGGTTATCTCTGATGACGGATCGGATTTTTTCATAAATTGGCCAGTCGATATAGGCTGGATATCGATCTTTAACGACGATCCGCCACTCCTCCATCGGCCGCGGAGCCTTTTGTGGCAGGGCCCCCTCCCGCTTCGGCGGCCGGAAGCGGGTTCGTCCATAGACAAAGGCGCCCGCGTATGCGGGGTTCTTCAAGATCGCCGCGACGGCAGCCAGCGTCGCGCGCGTCCAGCACAAATCGCCATATCGATCACGACGCGGCAGTTCCAGGTCACGCTCGTTCAACGCTCGCATGACCTTGGCAACGCTGCGCAGCTGCAGGAATAACTGGAAGACGAGACCGAGCCGCCCTTGCACGGCCATGTCGGGATCCTTAACGACCACACCGCTCGGGTCCCGCATCAGCCCGATTGGCAGCATAACCGCAAGTTCGCCGCGTTCGGCTTTGGCCAGCAGGCCGGCGGTCAGCCGGCTGCGGATCGTATGTAGCTCAAGCTCGGAGATCGAACCCTTCAGCCCGAGAAGCAACCGTCCGTTGGGAGTGCCCGGATCATAGACACCATCGCGGTCGGCGATCAGGCAGCCACGTAGACCACAGATATCCAGGAGCGGATACCAGTCGGTACAATTACGCGCCAAGCGGGTCACGTCGATCGACAGGATGAGTCCCACTTCACTCAGGCCAACACGGCCAACGAGTTCCTTGAAGCCGTTACGCTGTGCTATAGACGCGCCGCTCAACCCGAGATCGGCATCAATCACGTCGATGGCCGCCTCACGCCATCCGAGTTCGCGGGCGCGCTGGCGAAGCGCGTATTGAAGGCGCAGGCTCTCCTGATTGCTTACGACCTGATGGGGCGTCGACTGCCGGATGTAGACTACGGCTTTGCGCGCCAAGTGGCTTGGTGTGACCAGCTCGGACTTCATGAGGGATCTCCGCCAAAATTGCGGCGACGTCTTCGACGATCTGGCGTCGGAGCGCGGGCGTCAGCGTCGACCAAAGATCGGCTGGATCCATGCTCATGTGCGTCGGGACAATCCGCTGTCGATAAAAGCTCGAGTAGAGCCTCCATACTCAGCTTAATCTGATTTGCCTCTTGCTCATAATATTCGATTGCGGTTGCTTGAATCAGAAGACTGCTTCCTGCGCGATACTCAACTTCATACGAAGCGGGAATGCCTCGGCCTCGCTGACCGATCTTCCTAATCACTCGATATGAGCGCCCCCACAAAGGATGGTGGGGGTCCCGAACCTCGACCACCTCCGGAAATGATTCGTCAGACTCACTATCAGGGACATTCCTCAATCCCCTCGTTTGAAGGGCTGAACTGGAAGCGAGTGGGCGAACGGATTGTCGCGACGCCAGCTGCGGCGAACTGACTCAGACCCGACAACCTGTTTCGCGCGGGGCTTTGGGATGATAGCTTGCGGATGTGCCGCCGTCCCCCATTGATCCCGCCCGTCTTGCAGCGCTGCCCGCCGATTTGCGCGCGCTCTTCCGCGCGCAGGAAGCGATGATTGAAGCCGAGCGTCGTCGCGCAGACGATGAATGCTCGGCGCGCCTTCATGTCGAGAGTGAACTGGCTGCGTCCAAAGAGAGCGTCGAACGCCTCGAACTGCTCGTGAAGGAGTACGAGCGCGCACGTTTCGGTAAACGCTCGGAAAAGTTCAATCCCGATCAGATGCAACTGGTTCTCGAGGACATCGAGATTGCCATCGCCGAAGTCCAGGAACGCCAGGACGATCGTGCGCGCCGCGCCGGCACGGCGCCGTCCAGCCGCCGGACCAGGCGCGCTGCCCGTGCCTTTCCCGCGCACCTGCCGCGCATCGAGCAGGTGATCGAACCCGAGAACCTCGAGTGTCCCTGCGGCTGCGGCCGGATGGTCCAGATCGGCGAGGATCGCTCCCGCCGTCTCGATGTCATGGCCGCCCAGTATCGTGTGATCGAGACGGTGCGACCGCGCTACGCCTGCGCAAAGGGCTGCACCGGTGTTGCTCAGGCGCCGGCGCCCGCCCATCTCGTGGAGGGTGGCATCCCCACCGAGGCGCTGCTGGCGCAGGTGGCGGTCGCCAAGTTCAGCGAGCACATGCCACTCTATCGTCAGTCGCAGGTTCTGGCTCGGCATGGCATCTTCATCGATCGCGCCGTTCTGGCAGACTGGATGGGAACGGTCGCCTTCCACCTCGCGCCGCTGGTCGAGCGCATGAGCGTCGTGATGAAGCAATCGGGCCGCTTGTTCATAGACGAGACCAGGGCGCCTGTGCTCGATCCGGGCCGGGGCCGAACGAAGACCGGCTATCTGTGGGCTGTCCTGCGCGACGATCGCGGCCACGGCGGCGCTGATCCACCAATCGTGGTCTACCACTACGCGCCAGGACGCGGTGGTGACCATGCTGAGCGCATCCTCGAGGGCTTCGACGGCATCCTTCAGGTCGACGGATACCAGGGCTATCATCGGCTCGCACGGCCCAAGCGCAAAGGCGGCGTGCCGCTGCGGCTGGCCGCATGTTGGTCCCACTCAAGGCGCAAGATCATCGCAGCGACTCCGAAAGCCGGCTCACCCATCGCCGAAGCCGTTCTCGCGCGCATCGCCGCACTCTATGCGATCGAGAAGGAGATCCGTGGCGCCGACGCCCCGGCTCGGCAAACGACCCGTAACGAGCGATCACGGCCGCTCGTCGCTGAACTCGAGAGGTTTCTGCGCGAGCAAGCCGCTCGCCTGTCGCCGGGCAGCGAGATGGGCAAGGCGATCGCCTATCTCCTGAACCATTGGGATGGCCTCACCTTGTTTCTCGACGATGGTTGCGTTGAGATGGACACCAATCCCGTCGAAAATCAAATCAGGCCGCTGACTCTGACGCGTAAAAATAGTTTATTTGCTGGTCACGACGAAGGTGGTCGTTCATGGGCGCGCATAGCTTCGCTCATCGCCACCTGCAAAATCAACAGCGTGGAGCCCTACGTCTGGATGAAAGCGACGCTCAAAGCGATCGCAACCGGTCACCCGCAGTCCCGGATCGACGAGCTCCTGCCCTGGTCGTTCGGCCGCACCTCGTAATTCTCCGTCGTTGCCGCCTCCATACCCCCCGCCAACGATTTGCAAACACGTTGATCAACAGACTGCAATCCCCACGCCAAACCTTTGCGAATGGGACGCGAACATCGCTTACAAAGAAGGCGATGAGCACGGTGAGGGCACCATGCTGTCTGAACGCAACCAAACCTACGAGCAGGATGAGTTGCGCGCCTACAACCGCAATGAGAACTTTATACGGGCCAAAACGGTCAGTCAGAACGCCGCACGCAACGTTTCCCGTCACGGCTCCGAAACCGTAGGCAAAGAGTGCGGCTGAGAGCAGCGGCACCCCGGCAAGCAGAGAACCGATGATGAATACGCTCGCATAGGAGTAAACGATGAACTCGGAAACGACGACGAATAACGTCACGGAAAGGATACCCTAGTACCCACTTTTCTTGGAACGTGAGTCGTGATTCAAGGTCGGGATGATACCCGAAGCAAGAGAAGTCCACCTTTCGAGGAAAGATCGCAAGGTGCTTGAGGCGTGCTGTCGCTCACCGGTGACGTTGCAGCGCGATTTGAAGCGGGCGCGGATAGTTCTGTTGGCGGCGGATGGGCGCAGCACCCGGTCGATCGCCAAGGAAGTTGGGGTCCAGCCGCGGATTGTCAGCCTTTGGCGGCATCGCTATGCCGACCATGGCCTTGAAGGGCTGCAAGACAAGCCGCGGCCTGGCAAGCAGCCGATCTATACGAAGACGACCGACAAGCGGATTCTGAAGCTGCTGGATAAGCCGCCACCGCAAGGGTTTGCGCGCTGGACCGGCCCCCTGCTGGCCGAGGCGCTGGGCGATGTCGATGTCCAATATGTCTGGCGGTTCCTGCGCAGCCACAAGATTGACCTGGTGGCTCGCAAGTCCTGGTGCGAGAGCAACGACCCGAACTTTACGGCCAAAGCCGCCGATGTTGTCGGCCTCTATGTCGCGCCGCCGGCGAAGGCCATTGTGCTGTGCGTGGACGAGAAGCCCTCGATCCAGGCTTTGGAGCGAGCGCAGGGTTATCTGAAGTTGCCCAATGGCCGCGCCTTGACCGGCCAAAGCCACGATTACAAGCGGCATGGCACCACAACATTGTTTGCGGCGCTCGAAGTCGCCACCGGAAAGATCATCGCGACCCATTCAAAACGCCGGCGCCGCGTCGAGTTTCTCGATTTCATGAACAGCGTCACCGCGGCTTTTCCGAACCGCAAGCTTCACGTCATCCTCGACAACCTCAACACCCATAAAAAGAACGAGGACTGGCTCAAGGCCCACCCCAACGTGCAATTTCATTTCACGCCGACAAGTGCGTCATGGCTCAATCAGGTCGAAGTATGGTTTTCCATCTTGCAGGGGCAGTCGCTCAGCGGCACCTCCTTCACGAGCCTCAAGCAGCTTCAGGAACACATCGATGCCTACGTCAACGCATACAACGACAGAGCCGAGCCCTTCGTCTGGACCAAGAAAAAGGTCCGTCAACGCCGTTTCAAAGGCCGCCGTATCACTCAGCTCTGATTCCGGGTACTAGAGGGGCCGCATGGGGGGCAACCGGTTCCGGTATGATGTCTGTGAGACCATGAGGTGTGAGCTTTCAGTAGGTTGTCCATCCGGTCCTGAACGAGGAAGCTGAACCTGCCGAAGCTTTAGCCTACCCCTTAAGGATCGGATGAACGCCCCCAAGAATGCGCCATTGACGCCGAAAGGCCATGGCGCCAATCTTGATCGAGGCTGGCCTGACGAAGGCTGCAGTGCGCTGCAACTCGCCGTTTTCGGCGAGGACGGTCGCCAAGTTTAAGCGTTCGGCGAGGAAGGAGTGGATGGACCGTGATCGCTCCACAAGACCTCTTTTATCCAAGCCAAATCCTGCCTTCCCATGCGCAGAAGCCGGAACGTTGGGACGACAGCGCCACAGGTCAAACAGATCTCAATCGAGGCCGGTAGGGTCGCCGGCGACCTTCAGCCCTATCCGGCGCCGGCTGGGATTAAACCGATTGCGCAACCTGGGCCCGGCTGAGCCGGAGCGACGCTATGAACGTGGGCATTCCGGCGGACCCGATCCGGGTCGGTATCCAAAAGCTCGGCAAGGTGACCATATAGGCCAGCGGTTAATGGACCGGACAGGACAGAGCAGCCTGCGGGGGAGGACTGCCGAGACGGACGCCTCGGTCTCAAGCACATCGGTACAAAACTCTATAGGAGCCCTTTACCGATCAATCGGCTCAGAAATACAATCTGTTGCATGCCGCCTTATGCTCACCTCGGTGGATTTAACACTGGAAAAAATCGATGCATCAAAAGTGCGCTCTAGAAGTAAACCCGATCGGTCCGACGCGACAGCCGGCCCGCGAATCGGCCGAAGCCGAACACGCCCGCAAGACCTACAGCAAGCGAAGAAAGCCTTCTGGCGTTGATGACGCAACCAAAAGGAATTTTCACCATCTGCGGGTGATTTCCGAGAGGGTCTTTCCTTTCTTCTTGGCGGGTCGACAGTTTTCTTCCGCTCTCACAGGGAAGTCGCGGGTGCGCAAAACACTTGGCGAGAAAAGTAGTCGCTGCGAAGGATGTGCTTGAGGCCAATCTTCATTGTCGCGGTTCCGCCACCCTCGATCCACATCCTTATTTCGAAGTGGCCATTCCACCGATGGGCTTGTGGAGATCTGGAACAAGAACTCCTATGGGCGACTTCGACCTATGTCATTCTCGCGCACGTGCCTCGCGATGGTGTGTTCTCAACGGCGCTGGTGCGCGGATCCACCAAGCCCATACGCAACTCACTTTTTGCCCTTTGTCCTTCTTGGACAGCGACGAAGAGCGGATTGACGCTGAAGAATTGTAGCAACCAGACTGCTGATCGCGTGGGATACTCGATCAACTCGAGCGCTGGGGATCGCTATAACTTTGCAATAGGCGGCGAGTTGGTTGAAGTTCAAAGCTTTGTCAGTTCGCAGCTAAAAATCGAACTGAGTTCAAATGAGTCGCGTTTCGGAGCAACCGGTCGACCGCATCACAATTCCCCTCCTGCAGCGGTGGAAGCAGGACGGCCGGCGTCTAGTCATGACGACTGCCTACGACGCGGTTGCGGCGCCTATACGGAAGGCTTTCAGCAGTTCCATGATGCGCTTTCGCGCGGGGCAGCGGATGTCCGCCGTGGCGCGTTCCCCGGCCCGCAAGAGTCCTATCGGCTTCCCGAAGGCGTTGGGGAGGCAATTGCCAACTGGGCGCCATCCACCTCAAATTATCACGAGCGTCGCTGAACTTCGCCGCACTCTCGCAAAATCCCGCAGTGCCAATCAAAGGGCCGGATTGTGCCGACGGTGGGCTATCTCCACGATGGCCACCTGGCGCTGATCGCAGCGAGCCAAGCAAAATGCGATGTGACCGTCGTCAGCATCTTCGTTAACCCCACTCAGTTCGGAGCAAATGAAGATCTCAGCACCTATCTGCGCGACTTCTTGCGCGATGAAGAACTGTGCCGGGATCTGGTGTTGCGATCCTCTTCGCGCCCGATGCACAGGAAGTCTATCCGAGCAATTTCGAAACCTTTGTTGAACCTGGCGACCTCGCGAAACCTCTATGCGGCGCTTTCAGGCCCGGACATTTTCGCGGTGCGACTGTCGTCTGCAAGTTGTTCAAACATGGTGCAGCCCCACGTCGCTTTTTTGGGCCAGAAGGATGTTCAGCAATGCGTAGTCGTGCGTCGCATGGTGGTTGATCTCAATGTCCCGATCGAGATCGTCACCGTACCGACGGTTCGTGAAAAGGATGGGCCCGCCATGAGTAGTCGCAATCGCTATCTCAGCTAGGAAGCGCGCGGCAGGCCCTTGCAATCAACCAGGGGCTGCCCGCGGCGCTCGATGATTTTCGGTCTGGAGAGTCCAACGTACAAAAGCTGATTGCGGCTGCCAAGGCATTTGGAGGCGGTTGACACATTGCAGTATCTTGACTTATCGACGGTGACACGCCCAAAACTGCCGATAGTCCACTGCGACTCCCCGCGGCGCTATGTACGGCCGCCTACGTTGGCTCAACGCGTCGGATCGACAAAGTGATATTGGCGTTGCCAACTCGGTAGCGCAAGGCGTGGACAAGCCAGAGCGCAGCTTATTGAGCTGACAGAAACGCTCAAAGCACTGTTCCGAGAGGCATATCGAACTGGCAGCAGAGGGCAAGCCCCGAGACCCTTTGTTCGGCGAGTTAGCGAAGCGATAGCGGGCGCGCACTGAATATGCGGGGCTAAGAATTTGTGTTTAGCAACTCCGCAAGTCTTGCGACGGTGATCAGTCGTCCGTGAAGAATGCAGATCGGCCTGAGAGATAGGCAGAAGTTGTCTCGATAAAGTATTCGATTTTGCAGGAAAGCCGGGTGTTGGGCCGCGGTTTCTTGCGTTTTGGGATTTTGCTTTCGAGCGATTCGTGATTCCCTGACGGACGGGTCATCGGCATTGGGGACGGCGATGAGCAAACCGCGGGATGATCGCCAGAAAGACCTGTTGCTTCCGGCGCTCGATCAAATCATCGACATGGGCCACCCGCTGGTGCGGTTGGCGGCGCTGATCGACTGGAAGTTTCTGGATGACCGCTTTGGTTCGGTGTGCCAAACCGGGCCGGGGCAGCCTGGCCTACCGACGCGGCTTGTCGCCGGCCTGTTCATTCTGAAGCACATGCACAATCTCTCGGATGAGGTGCTGTGCGCCCGCTGGATCGAGAACCCTTATTACCAATACTTCTGCGGCGAGTTAAGCTTCTGCCACCGGCTGCCGTTCGATCGATCGTCGATGACGCGCTGGCGCCAGCGGCTCGGCGAGGAGCAGCTCGTCGCGTTGATCCAGGAAAGTCTGTCGGTGGCACACAAGACTGGCGCCATCGGTCCCAAGGACCTGGAGCGAGTGGTGGTCGATACCACGGTGCAGCCCAAGGCCGTTGCCCATCCGACCGACGCGCGGCTGATGCATCGGGCCATCACCAAGCTCGTCGGGCTTGCCAAGCGCAACCGTGTGCCGCTGCGCCAGAGCTATCTGCGCCTGGCCAAGCGCGCCGCCATCATGGTCGGCCGCTATACCCACGCTCACCAGTTCAAGCGCGCCCGGCGCCAACTCAAGTTCCTGCGGACGCGGCTTGGCCGGATCATCCGCGACATCCGCCGCAAGATTGATGGCGATGCGGCGCTGGAAGCGCGCTTCGGCCCGCTGCTCGATCTGGCGCAGCGGGTGCGCAGCCAGGATCAGCATCAGCGCGGCCCCAAGGTCTATGCGTTGCATGCGCCGGAGGTCGAGTGCATCGGCAAGGGCAAAGCCCGCGCGCCTTACGAGTTCGGCTGCAAGGTCAGTATCGCCACCCCCGTGACGTCCCCGAAGGGTGGACAGTTCGTGCTCCATACCAAGGCGCTGCACGGCAATCCCTTTGACGGCCACACGCTCGGCCCCGTGGTCGCCGACATGGAGAAGCTCACCGGCGTGGAGGCTCGTCGTATCCACGTCGACAAAGGGTACCGTGGCCACAACTACCCGCACCGGTTCAGGGTCTGGATCTCGGGTCAGGTTCGCCGCGTCACGGCTTCCATCCGGAGCGAGATGAAGCGTCGCGCGGCTGTCGAACCCGTCATCGGTCACGTCAAGGCCGAGCACCGCATGGACCGCAACTATCTCAAAGGCAGCGTCGGTGACCGCATCAACGCCGTCCTCGCCGCGGCCGGCTACAACTTCGGCCTGCTCCTGCGATGGCTCGCAGAACTCTTGCGTGCCATCATCCGCGCCTTCGCCGAAACTGTCCCGGCTCAAAAGATCGCTTAAATCAGCGCTCGTCCGCGTTCTTCACGGAGGACTGATCAGCGGCGAACTCGATAAACCTTGGTATAGTGCTTTGCAGCCGATGCTATATCACTCACTTACCTTTGTAGAGTTGAGTACCGGTCAGGTCGTTTGTAATTCCGATGTCGAAGTGCGAAGCCTGAACTAATGCCCGGCTAGAAGTCGTTGCGTTCTAATCAACTATTCTTGTCGGGCCTTTCGCCGATAAACGCAAAAAGGGCACGAGCTCTACAGCGGGGGCTCTAGCACAGTCGCCGCATTGCTGACCATTGCCTTAAAGTTGGTGGCAGATTTACATCCCAATTCCGAATACGAGTTGACATGACATTTACCGCGCTTTTCATCAAACGTCCGGTATTGTCAATCGTCGTGAGTTTCCTGATCTTGCTGATCGGCTTGCGCGCCGCGGTCCTACTGCCGATCCGGCAATATCCGAAGCTAACCAATACGGTCATCAATATCACGACTGCCTATCCTGGCGCCTCGGCCGAAATGATCCAGGGGTTCATCACCACTCCCCTGGAGCAAGCAGTCGCGTCCGCCGAAGGCGTCGACTACTACAGTTCCTCGTCTATGCTTGGTGTCTCGACTATTCAAGTTTACATCAAGCTGAACTTCAATCCAAACGAAGCGCTCACGGAGGTGCTCTCCAAGGTCAACTCAGTCAAATACCTGATCCCGAAGGAATCAAACGATCCAGTCGTCACGAAGTCGAGCGGTCAGACGAATGCTGTCATGTATATCGCTTTCTCCAGCGATGAGCTAGCGGCCAGTGCGATCACCGACTACCTCACGCGCGTCGTGCAACCGGTTATCTCAACCGTCGACGGCGTTTCAGCGGCTGACATCCTAGGCGGCCAGAGTTTTGCGATGCGGCTATGGCTAGACCCTGCGAAAATGGCTGGGCATGGCATATCGCCGGCTGAAGTTTCGGCTGCAATCGCAGCTAACAACTTCCAGGCTGCGGCAGGCCAGACCAAGGGCTATTTCACTATCTCCGATGTCACAGCAAATACGGATTTGCGGAGTGTTGACGATTTCAAGCGTATGATTGTCAAGTCGAATGACGGTGGCTTTGTGCGCATGGAAGACATTGCGGTAGTCGAACTTGCCGCGCAGATGACGGACACTACCGTCACGATGAACGGCGACCACGCGGTCTTTGTCGGCGTGCAAGCGAGCCCGGAAGGCAATCCGCTAAACATAGTGCGAGGCGTTCGGGCGCTGTTTCCTGAAATGGAGCGTAACCTGCCGCCGCCGCTGAAGATGAAAGTGGCCTACGACTCATCCAAGTTTATTCAATCATCGATCGACGAAGTGAAGAAGACGCTCATTGAGGCCGTCGTGGTTGTGGTCGTCGTGATCTTTCTTTTCCTGGCCTCGCTGCGGTCTGTCATCATTCCTGTGGTTACTATTCCGTTGTCTCTCGTTGGTGTCTGCAGCATGATGCTGGCGCTGGGGTTCTCATTCAACCTCCTGACGCTCCTTGCGATGGTTCTCGCGATCGGCCTCGTGGTCGACGACGCAATCGTGGTGGTGGAGAATATTCATCGCCATTTAGAAGAAGGAGCGGCTCCGCTACAGGCTGCTACAAGGGGCGCGCGCGAGATCGTCGGTCCGGTTATCTCCATGACGATTACCTTGGCTGCGGTATATGCCCCGATCGGATTCCTTGGCGGCCTCACCGGTGGCCTGTTCCGCGAATTCGCGTTCACGCTGGCAGGAGCGGTGATCGTGTCCGGTGTGGTCGCTTTGACGCTGTCGCCCATGATGTGCTCTCTCTTCCTGAGGCGCGCCAAGGGGGGACGATTTGCAAGGTTTGTGAACCGCGGGTTCGGTGCCGTAACACGATGGTACGGCCGCAAGCTCGACCGTTCGCTCGACTATCGCCCAATTACCGGCCTATTTGCGCTGACCATGTTGGGACTTGTCGGCTTTCTCTATATGCATATTTCCAAGGAACTAGCGCCGGAGGAGGATCAAGGTATCATATTCGCGCTAACTAAGGCGCCGAAATACGCCAATATCGACTACCTCGACTATTATGGCACCAAGCTTGAAAGCGCGTTGAAAAAAGTTCCAGAGACTGACTTGAGCTTCGTGTTCAATGGCATTGGCGGCCAGCAGAGTGGCATGGCCGGCATGTTGCTCAAGCCTTGGGACGAACGCAAGCGATCATCGATTGTACTAAAGTCGCTTGTTCAGGCCGAGCTATCCAAAATCGAAGGCATCAACGCGTTTGCCTTTAGCTTGCCTCCGCTGCCGGGCGGTTCTGGTGGCCTACCAGTCCAGATGGTGATCAATTCGACTCTTGGCTTTCAATCGATCCACGAGCAGATGTCAAAGTTGAAGGATGCCGCGCAGAAGAGCGGCCTCTTCATGGTGAGCGACTCCGACCTCGAGTTCAACCAGCCGGTGGTACGAATCAAGGTTGATCGATCGAAGGCTAACGAGCTTGGCATCACCATGCAGACCGTCGGTAACGCGCTCGCCACCTTACTTGGGGGAAATTACGTCAACCGCTTCAATCTGCAGGGCCGCTCCTACGAGGTGATCCCGCAGGTGCCGCGAGAGGAACGGCTAGTGCCGCAATCAATCGGAAGCTATTATGTGAAGACTGCGACGGGATCGATGCTTCCGCTGTCTACCGTAGTCTCCACCGAGACTGCGACCGATCCGAATGCGCTCACCCACTACAACCAGCTCAACTGCGCGACCTTTCAGGCCGTGCCGATGCCCGGCGTCACGATCGAACAGGCCGTGGATTTCCTAAAAGCCGAGGCGGAGAAACTGCCCCCAGGCTTCAGTTACGACTTCCTGGCCGACGCCCGCCAGTACGTGCACGAGGGTAATCAATTGGCGATTACCTTTGCATTTGCCCTCATCATCATATTCTTAGTGCTTTCGGCGCAGTTCGAAAGTCTGCGCGATCCGCTCATCATCATGATCAGCGTGCCGATGGCAATGGTCGGCGCCTTGATTCCGCCGTTCCTCGGCTGGGCGACCATGAACATCTACACCCAGGTTGGACTGTTGACACTGGTCGGGTTGATTTCAAAGCACGGCATCCTAATGGTTGAGTTCGCCAATGAGCTGCAGTTCAAGGAGAGATTTGACCGTCGCTCGGCTATAGAGATGGCGGCGCGTGTCCGACTGCGCCCAATCTTGATGACCACGGCGGCAATGGTCACGGGCTTCATACCCTTGTTGACGGCAACGGGAGCTGGCGCCGCGAGCCGGTTCTCGATCGGACTCGTTCTCGCCGCTGGCATGTCTGTGGGCACGCTGATCACGCTATTCGTGCTCCCGGCGGTCTATGTCGCGATCGCGTCCGATCACCGTGGTAATGGGGGTGTCGTCCGCGCGAACCTCGCCGAGCGCGACTTCACCAGCGCTGCTGATGCCGAGGTAACAAAGCATGACCATCAAATCATCTAGGTTTGCTAGTGTGACGCGCGAAGGAGCTTAGGACCACTTCACGGTTCTTTACACATCGAGAACTTCGCGTGCTTGGTGCCAAACTGGGCGCATCTTTTCGGCGGTTAACAGTCGGAGATCCGCCGCTGCCGCCCCAGGTTAAAGCGGCGCCGGGTATTCACGGAGACCTGACGCCCAAGCTCGACCAAAGGAGAATCGGTGCCTCTCTTGATCAAAAAGGAGGGCTGACAGATCATCGCAAGGCTCAGCCCCTTCGGAACATTGCTCGATATGATCTAGCCGGTGATGCAGGCTGCCTTGTCGAGAACGAGCAGATCACTCTGGAGCCGTCCGTCTCTCTCAGCGCAAAACACCCGGTATGCCAGCTGAATGCCTTCCGTGAGCGAGGTGGTGGCTCGCCAGCCGAGTCTGGACAGCCGACTAACATCCAGCAGCTTGCGCGGCGTTCCGTCCGGGCGCGACGTATCCAAGCTGATTTCACCGCGAAAGCCGACGGCGGCCGCGACCATCAGTGCTAAATCGGCGATGGTGATGTCCTCGCCGGTGCCGATATTGACCGGTTCCGGCGACGAATAGGTCTTCATCAGGTGCACGCAGGCATCCGCCATGTCGTCGACATAGAGGAACTCGCGCCGGGGCGTGCCGGTGCCCCACACGATGACGCGCTTCGCTCCCGAAACCTTCGCCTCGTGGAAGCGGCGGATCAGCGCGGCGACGACGTGGCTCAGCTCGGGGTGATAATTGTCGCCGGGGCCGTACAGATTGGTCGGCATCACGCTGATGAAGTCGCTGCCATACTGGCTGCGATAGGCCTCCGCCATCTTGATGCCGGCGATCTTGGCGATCGCATAGGGCTCGTTGGTCGGCTCCAGCGGACCGGTGAGCACGGAATCCTCGCGCAGCGGCTGCGGCGCCAGCTTCGGATAGATGCAGGACGAGCCCAGAAACATTAGCTTCTCGGCGCCGTTCTGATGCGCGGCCTGGATCACGTTCGCCGCAATCGCGATGTTGTCGTAGATGAACTCGGCGCGCAGCGTGTTGTTGGCGACGATGCCGCCGACCTTGGCCGCGGCGAGGAAGATCACTTGCGGCCGCGTCCTGGCGAACCAGTCGAACACGGCGGCCTGGTTGCAGAGATCGACCTCGCGCCGGTCGACCGTGACGAGCCGCACCTCCTCCCGTGCCAGCCGGCGCACCAGCGCGGCTCCGACCATGCCGCGATGGCCGGCGACGTAGACGCTCTTGCCCCTCAGCTCAAACGGTGCGTTTGCCACTGGCCGCATCCCGTTTTGTCTCCGCCAGATCGCTCGTCATCATCTCCTCGACGAGCTGGGCAAAGCTGCGCTTCGGCGTCCAGCCGAGCACCTCGCGCGCCTTGCTGGCGTCGCCGACGAGAAGATCGACCTCGGTCGGACGGAAATAGGTCGGATCGATCTTCACCACAATCTTGCCGCTCGTCTCGTCGACGCCGGTCTCCTCGACGCCCTTGCCGCGCCAGGCGATGCGACGGCCGACATGCGCAAAGGACAGCTCGACCATCTCGCGCACCGAGCGCATCTCGCCGGTGGCGAGCACGAAGTCGTCGGGCTTGTCGGCCTGCAGGATCCTGTGCATGCCCTCGACATAGTCCCTGGCATGGCCCCAGTCGCGCTTGGCCTCGAGATTGCCCAGATAGAGCGTCTGTTCCAACCCGACCTCGATACGGGCGACGCCGCGGGTGATCTTGCGGGTGACGAAGGTCTCGCCGCGGATCGGGCTCTCATGGTTGAACAGGATGCCGTTGCTGGCGAACATGCCGTAGGCTTCGCGGTAGTTCACCGTGATCCAGTAGCCGTAGAGTTTTGCGACGCCATAGGGCGAGCGCGGATAGAACGGCGTCGTCTCCGTCTGCGGGATCTCCTGCACCAGGCCATAGAGCTCGGAGGTGGAGGCCTGGTAGAACCGCGTCTCCTTTTCCATGCCGAGGATGCGGATCGCCTCCAACAGGCGTAGCACGCCGATGGCGTCGGCGTTGGCGGTGTATTCCGGGCTCTCGAAGCTGACGGCGACATGGCTTTGAGCTGCGAGATTGTAGATCTCGGTCGGCCGGATCTGCTGCACCAGGCGGATCAGATTGGTCGAATCCGTCATGTCGCCATAATGCATCAGGAACGGCACGTTGCCGGCATGCAGGTCCTGATAGAGGTGATCGACCCGCGCGGTGTTGAACGAGGACGAGCGCCGCTTGATGCCGTGCACGACATAGCCAAGAGACAGCAGATGCTCGGCGAGATAGGCACCGTCCTGCCCGGTCACGCCGGTGATGAGAGCGACACGCCCCTTTGAGTTGCGAACCGTCATGGTCTTCCTTAGTTGCACCGGAAAGAGCTGCACTCTGAGAAATCATTGCGAAGCCGCTTCTCGAAAAGATCGATATGCGGATGCGCGCTCCATCGCAATTAAAGGATACGCTCGGCAAGCCAAGTCATACACCGGACTCAGGAAAACACACCATATACATTGATTTAGGTGGACTGAATGATGCCGGCGCATGAGCTTCAAAGATGAAAGTCGAGCGAACCCTCGCAACGGCGACGATCCCAAGCAGGCGGGATGGATGGTAGGCCCTGTTAGACGCGCTCGGGGGCGCTTTGCCTCCTCGCGATATTTCTGGGGTCCTTATCTTTCCACGCGCGCAGGTATGTTTTCCGTTTGGTCCCTCATGGCGCGGAAGAGTGACGTGGTGAGACTTCCGACTAGAAGACGCAGCCTTCGCGGCTCATAATCAGCGCCGCTTTGCTAATTGCGGGTACGCAATGGACGGCCTGACGCAAAACAGAATGAGAAAGAAAGGCAAACGTTGGTATAGACTTTGTAACGTTTCGATATCGAAATCTTACGTTCGTACAATGGAGCTTTGATGCCAGTCCTCTAACTTGACCGGGCATAAGTTGCCTCTGTCCAATCATGAAAAGTCTCTTAAACCCTCATCGCAAGTGTGTTTCCAGCAAGTCGGGAGCAGCTGCGCAAAGAGATGAGCAGGGACTATGCGGAACGTGGGCAGATCTCATCTTTCTGTCTGAAATGGAGCGAAGCCCAGACGAAGCGTCACTCGCCCGGGAGAATGATTAGTGAGACGCGAGGACTCAGTTGTTGCCATATTGACCGTGCCCGGCAAGCTGGCATCGCTTCTCGCTTCTTCTGAGAACACAAACTGCGTCCTGAAATGGCTCCTCGGTGAGAGTGAGCCAAGCAAGATAACCTGCTTCACCGTAGGATAATTGGCTTTCCGTTCTGTTCGAATGCCCTCAATCTATGGAGCGAGACTATTTGATACATCTTGGCAGCGGCTTGTTGCGCCGGCGACAGTTAGTGAGGCCGTCGAGCGAGCCTGTTTGGGCGGACTTGGATGCGCCGTGCAGGCGCACTAGCGCATCTGATTCTGCTTCAGGCAGTCACGCCAATGGCGATGGCATCGCAGTGTTTCTTCGATCGGCCAGCCAAAAGCGGAATCTAGCTGGGCGAAGCGATGATGGCCGGGAGATCTAAATGAGGCCAGAGAATGCGGCGGTGATAAAGGCGCCCGCTGAAAATCCCGAACCTAAACCTGTTACCTTTGGGCAAACGAAGTTTGCGACGGTGCTCCTGTTGGAGGAACGTCAGACTTCTTGAAGCTGGGCTGCATGGATTGATATGTGTGGAATTGTTGGCATTTTGGGCCGTGGTCCGGTCGTTGATAAGTTGGTCGCGTCGCTCAGGCGATTGGAATATCGTGGCTACGATTCCGCGGGCCTCGCAACTCTCGAAGGAGTCCGGATCGAGCGCCGCCGCGCCGAAGGTAAGCTGAGGAACCTTGAGGAGCAGCTGCGCTATTGTCCGCCGTCGGGGCATGCTGGCATCGGTCACACCCGCTGGGCGACTCATGGAAAGCCGACCGAAAGCAATGCTCATCCGCATGCGACGGAGAATGTCGCGGTCGTTCATAACGGGATCATTGAGAATTTCCGCGAGCTGCGAGCCGAGTTGGAGCGGAATGGAGCCGGCTTTAACTCGGAGACGGACACCGAGGTAGTGGCGCATCTCGTCGATTCCTATCTCAAGAATGGCTACTCGCCGCAGGATGCGGTACAGGCGTCACTGCCGCGACTGCGTGGTGCCTTCGCGTTGGCATTCCTTTTCAAAGCGAACGACGATCTTTTGATCGGTGCTTGCAAGGGCTCGCCGCTCGCGATCGGACATGGTCGCGGCGAAGTGTATCTAGGATCGGACGCAATTGCGCTCGCACCTTTGACCGACACCGTCACCTACCTTGAAGACGGCGACTGGGCCGTGCTTACGCGCGCAACGTGCGTGATTTATGGTGCAGACGGCTCTATCGTCCAGCGGGAAACAACAAAATCTGGCGTATCAGCGCTCCTTGTTGACAAAGCGAATTACCGCCACTTCATGGCCAAAGAAATTCACGAGCAGCCGACAGTGGCCGGCAAGACATTGGCGCATTATCTCGATGTGGTGGCCAAACGCGTCGCCCTGCCGCTCGCGTTGCCCTTCGACTTTAATTGCATTCAGCGCATTTCAATTACTGCGTGCGGCACGGCTAGCTACGCTGGGCACATCGCCAAATACTGGTTCGAGAGGCTCGCGCGTTTGCCTTGCGACGTCGATGTAGCCTCTGAATTCCGCTACAGGGAGGCGCCTCTGCGCCGGGGCGATCTCGCAATAGTCATCTCGCAATCGGGCGAAACCGCTGACACATTAGCTGCCTTGCGATACGCCAAGGGCAAGGGCTTGCATACGATATCTGTGGTTAATGTACCGACGTCGACGATTGCGCGCGAGAGCGAATCCGTTTTGCCTACCCTGGCAGGGCCAGAAATCGGCGTCGCTTCCACCAAGGCATTTATCTGCCAGCTGATGGTATTGGGGGTGCTTGCCGTCAGAGCAGCTAAGGAGCGGGGTAAGCTGTCTGAAATCGATGAATCGCAGCTCGTGCGCGAGCTCATTGAGGTGCCGCGATTGATTGCTGCGGCCCTGTTGGTCGAGCCCCAGATTGAGAAGCTCGCGCGTTATATCGCCGGCGCGAGGACAGTACTCTATCTCGGTCGTGGCACATCGGCCCCCTTGGCCTTGGAGGGCGCGCTCAAGTTGAAGGAAATTTCCTATATCCACTCAGAGGGCTACGCCGCCGGCGAGCTCAAGCACGGCCCGATCGCACTGATCGATGAGGCTGTGCCTGTGGTGGTGATCGCGCCTTACGACGAGGTCTTCGAGAAGACCGTCTCTAACATGCAAGAGGTGGCCGCTCGGGGCGGCAAGATCATCCTGATCACCGATGCGAAGGGGGCGTCTGAAGCGATGGTAGACACGCTCCTGACCATCGTGCTGCCGGCAATGGTCGCAAGCTTTACGCCGCTGGTCTATGCCATTCCGGTCCAGCTCTTGGCTTACCATACCGCGGTCGAAAGGGGGGCGGACGTGGATCAGCCGCGTAATCTTGCAAAATCGGTCACGGTGGAATGAGGCTGGAGTGTTAGTATCAAAGCATTGAGGTCTCGGCCTCGAGCCATTCGGCGCGCGGGCTGGCGCTGTTCGGCACAATCTGTGCGGGTCTCTCGGATTGACAATTGGATCACAAAAGGAAAAGGCTCCCGTGAGGGAGCCCTTTCGGACGAAATAGTTGTTTAGACTCAGGTCGTGGCTTTTGGCAGCGAATGTCCCCGAAGCGACAACACTCCCGGAGTGCTTAGGGCCGCGTGTATTGCAAACTCCCTTGGCGATGTCAAGTTCCATTTTGGGGAGCGTTGAAGGACTAAATGCCTGATACTTCGTATGAATTCTTGGTTAAGTTCTTCGAGAACTATTTGCCATTCACTCCGACCCCGGGACAAGTTGCTGTTTTTCAGAACGATCTCTCCCTAGTCAGTCCGTACCTTATGGAAGCGGCTCTGGTCGAGCTGAAGAACGGATCCGCAGGAAAACGACCGGGATCGCCGGTGAATGGCGGCCGGCTCTTTTCCAAGTTTACAACCGAAAGGTGGCAGAACATGCCCAGTTGTTTGGCCTGTTCCATTCGTTCGAAACCGCTTTTCGGTCCACCGTGGCCGTCACACTGGAGCGGCATTACGATCACCAGCGGTGGTGGCGGAAGATCTATGATGAGTTGCGAAATGGCAACAAAGCTCGATCCGTAAAGAAGATCGGAACTGTGCCAATACCATCCGACGCTGCACACTCACTCGGCGACATCATCTACGCCATCGACGGGGACCGATTCCAGCGAAATCTCGTTGGAGGATTTGTAAACGGGTTCCAGTTTGTCGAGGCTTGCGATCTTAGTCACATAGCGCGCCTGATCGAAGATCACTGGTCCATATTTTCTTCCCGATTCGTGCGCGGTCCAAACCGCCTCTCGCTGGATCACTTCAAGCGGAAATTCAAAACGGTTCGTGATGCTCGAAATGATGTGTATCACCACAAGTCGATCGCACGGATGACCGATGTCGTCTTCAACGCAGAAGATCTACTTGATTACCTGGACTTCTCTCTGAATTTCGTGTGCACAAAAATCGGTGAAGCTACGCACACAAATTTGAAGTTCGCCGTTGCCGTTGAAATTCGTCACCGAACTTGGTGAATGTCCACTATCGGGATTGCGTCTCTTTCGCCGTGAAGGCCACTGATCATCTGCTCGAAAGATCGGGCTTCATGTTCGTCGCGGCCGCTTTGTCGCGATAGACGGCAAGGCCGCCGAACGCCCGGATGTCGCGTATTCCGCCCTTAAATGCGCTTTGGGGGGAAAGCCTTCCCCTACGCCCGAGCCTGCGGTCTCGGCCGCCCCCTTTAGAGTGAGAGGGCGGACGGGCTTCGCCATGACGGGTTGAAAACCGAGGAGAGGCCTCCGGTGCCTGTCGTGGAGATAACCCATGACCCAAGTCGGAGTTCTGAGCCCCGCCCGCGACCATGTCGGCGGCTACAAGGTGGACGTGACCCGCGGCGAGCGCGTCGGTCGAGTATCGTCGGAATGGTTCCCGCGGCCAACGGATGAGCGCTATCTATCCCTGTCGGACCTCTATGCCACGGTGCGTAGACGGACCGAGCGAAGCCGGACCCGAACGTTCGAGAGCACTGCGATCCGGGTTGACGCCGGCCGCGACGATGCCGAGCGCCTGGCTCTGCTGCTGCCCGATTCCGAAAAGCCGATCGCGCGGACTCACTGGAGCTTCGGCCAACTTGCCGACTTAGTTGGAGCGCCGGCGGCTTACCTCCGCTTCCGGCGCCGCTCGCTGGCATCAACCTGCAGTTCGGCCTCAGCTCTGATCGAGCCGAGTAGCTCAAGACGCTCGAGATAGAGGATGGTCGCGTCGAGCTTCGCGCCGCTACTGGCCCCGAATATGGCCGTTATCTAAACAGTCAAGCTGTCTCACCAGCTTTTCACTGATCCCTTCCCATCGACGTTGAGCGTGACGCCGCCCACAAGCGGTGGCGATCCCGTGCGCTCGCGTCGCTCCTAAGGAGCTATCACGATGTCTTTCAGGATGCAGTCCGGAGCGCGTGCCGATGTTTACACGCGCATCACCGCCGAGATCATCGCGGCAATCGAGCAAGGTGCACGCCAGTGGCGTGCGCCGTGGTTCCACAACGGGACGAGTGTTGCCCGCCCAATCAACGTCGCTTCGGGCAAACGCTACCGGGGCATAAACACGGTGGCGCTCTGGGTCGCAGCCACGGCCAGCCATTACAGCGATGGCCTGTGGGGCACCTATCGGCAATGGCGGGACGCTGGCGCGCAGGTGCGCAAGGGCGAACGCGCTACTACTGTTGTGCTGTGGAAGCAGGTCGCTCCGTCCGAGCCGGCTGACGGCGATGACGATGATAATGGCGGCCACCGGCGGATGATTGCGCGAGCATTCTCGGTGTTCAACGTCGCTCAGGTGGACGGATACGAGAGCCCTCCGACGAACGTCCTTCCAGAGAGCGAGCGCCTGGCGCATGCGGAAGCTTTCATCACCAACCTCGGGATCAAGACTGTATTCGGCGGATCCGAGGCTTACTACCTCCCGTCATCGGACACGGTATTCATGCCGGACTTCGCGTCCTTCCGCGATGCCGCGTCATTCTATGCTGTCTGGCTGCATGAGGACGGCCATGCCTCAGGGGCAAAGCACCGGCTTGACCGCGATCTCTCGGGTCGGTTCGGCTCGGCTGCCTATGCCGCCGAGGAATGTTGCGTGGAGATTCTCAGCGGGCTTGTCCTTGCCGATTTGGGCATAGCCCATTGTGCGCGTCCCGATCATGCGGCGTATATTGCGGCGTGGATCGAAGCGTTAAAGGACGACCCTCGGGCCATCTTTACTGCCGCCAGCAAGGCGCAGCAGGCCGCCGACTGGATGCACACGCAGCAGCCCGTATCTGCTGAGGAGCGTCAGACTTCATCCGCAGTCCCCGACGAGACGGATGCATACCAGTCTCATTTTCCTCTTGTCGCTGGCGCGTTGTAGCAGGACGCGGACCTGAAGATGCTGGGCGATCACGTTCTCCAGCTGGAGGCCCACGCGAAGAAGCTGCTCGACCGCGCGACCTGACACCCGGAAAGCCGCAGATGCGGAACGGCGTGTCTCCGGCTTCGTGCCTTTCCGTCTTTCCTGATCATCGGTTTGTGGCGCCCTGAGAGGAAGAGGGCGACGCTGCGCTTCGTGACGGGTTGGAGACCCAGAGAGAGACTTTGGGCCCGTCGCGGAGTATCACCTATGGCTACTGCCGTTCAGAAGATCACGCTGTCGTCCTCGCGCGACATTCCCTTCAACAAGCTGGTGCTCAGCCAGTCAAACGTCCGGCGTGTGAAGGCCGGCGTCTCCATCGAGGAGCTGGCCGAGGACATCGCCAGGCGTACCTTGCTTCAGAGCCTCAACGTCCGGCCGGTCCTCGACGCCGAAGGCGCTGAGACCGGCATGTTCGAGATCCCGGCCGGCGGCCGCCGCTATCGCGCGCTGGAGCTGCTGGTGAAGCAGAAGCGTCTGGCTAAGACCGCGCCGGTGCCCTGCGTCGTTCGCGACAGCGGCATCGCTGAGGAAGATTCGCTCGCCGAGAACGTCCAGCGAGCTCCGTTGCACCCCCTCGACCAGTTCCGTGCCTTCCAGGCTCTGCGAGAGAAGGGCCGTACCGAAGAGGACATCGCCGCTGCCTTCTTCACTTCGGTCAACGTGGTGAAACAGCGCTTGCGCCTGGCCTCCGTTTCGACCCCGCTGCTCGACGTCTATGCCGACGACGGCATGTCGCTCGAGCAGTTGATGGCCTTCACCGTCACCGTGGATCATGACCGTCAGGAGCAGGTTTGGCAGGCCATCTCCGGTTCCTGGCAGAAGGAGCCCTATCAGATCCGCCGCATGTTGACGGAGAAGACCGTGCGCGCCTCCGACCGGCGAGCCGTGTTTGTCGGCCTCGGCGCCTACGAGGCGGCCGGTGGCGTGGTGCTGCGCGACCTGTTCCAATCCGACGACGGCGGCTGGCTCGAGGACGTCGCTCTGCTCGACCGTCTGGTCGCCGAGAAGTTGACGGCAGAGGCGGAAACGATCGCCGCCGAAGGCTGGAAGTGGATCGAGGTCGCGATCGACTTCCCCTACGGCCATGCTCGCGGCTTGCGCGAGCTGGACGGCGTACTTGCCTATCTCACCACCGAAGAGCAGGCGGCCATCGAGGCGCTCGAGGCCGAATATGTCAGGCTCCAAGCCGAGCATGACGGCGCGGATGAGCTACCCGACGAGGTAGACCAGCGACTTGGCGAAATCGAGACGGCCCTCGGCGCCTTCAATGATCGACCCGTCATCTATCAGCCTGCCGACATCGCCCGCGCGGGCGTGTTCGTCGGCATCGACGCCGAAGGCAAGCTCTTGGTTGATCGGGGCTACGTCCGACCCGAGGACGAAGTGCCCGTGACGGAGCCAGAGCAGGGCAGGGGCAGTGAACCCGCTGCCGCGACCCTCGACGGCGCCGAACCATCAGCGCCGGTCATCCAGCGCGCCGTCATCACCATCGGCGGGCAGGTCGCGGAGGCAGAGGACGAGGATGATGATGCGGTCAAGCCGCTACCGGACCGCCTGCTGACCGAGCTCACGGCGGAGCGGACTTTGGCGCTGCGCGACAGGCTGGCGATCACGCCTTCGGTCGCTTTCCAGGCGGTGCTGTACAAGTTCTGCCTCGACGTCTTCTCCCGCTATTCCTCCTACGGGACGGCGATGGAGGTCTCGGTGCGCAACGCCAGCTTCCCGGTGCAGGCGCAAGGGCTGAAGGACACGCCAGCGGCCAAGGCGATCGACGCGCGCCATAAGACGTGGGAGGGGTGCCTGCCGAAAGACAAGGTCGATCTCTGGGACTGGCTCACCGGTCTGACGGGCGACGAGCAGGCGGCGCTCTTTGCGCACTGCGCCTCATTCGGCGTCAACGCGCTCTACGAGAAGGGCGACCGCTACGGCGGCGGCGCCACGCCGCACAGCGTCGAGCAGCGGATCACTGAGGCCGATCGCATCGCCCGGGCCGTCGACCTCGACATGGTGCAATCCGGTTGGCGGCCGACCGTCGAGAACTATCTCGGTCGGGTGCCAAAGCGCCGCATCCTGGAGGTGGTGAGGGAGGGCGCCGGCGAGCGGGCCGCCCAGCTCATCGACCATCTGAAGAATGGTGACATGGCCAAGGAGGCCGAACGCCTCCTGGCCGAGAGCGGCTGGCTGCCCGAGCCCCTGCGGATGACCGGCTCCGATCAGGCGGCGACCGTCGACGCCGCGGAGCCCGAGGGCGATGGCGAGGCGCTGCCGGAATTCCTCGCCGACGACGACGAGGAAACTCCGGCCGATGAAGTGGACGAGCCACACATGATCGCGGCCGAATAGCTCGAGCACGCGGGGCGGCTTCGGCCGTCCCGCGTCTTTGCACTGCCATTGACACCAAAGCCTGGCGCGAGCCGGGCTTTTGCATTCTGGAGGCTCTCGTGCCCTTCTTCACCATCGAGACGACCTATCATTTGCCGATCTGCCGGCAGCGAACCTACGAAGCCGAAACGCTCGACCAAGCCTGCGATCTTGCGATCGCCGACGAGGGCTGGGACGACAAGAGGTCGGACGTTGAAACGTCTGGCGATACCTATGTTACCGGTGCCTGGGAAGGCCGCGACGCTGCCTATAGCGGCCGGCGCCTGCCGTTTCCCTCACGTTTCGGCGAGCAGGTCCAGCGCAAGGCAGGCCATTTCGAGTTGCTGCTCGGTCTGCTCAAGATACTCATCCACGCTCCGGAGGAAGGCTCAGTGGATGTCGAGCTTTGGCGCCGGCGCGCGGACGCCGCCATCGCGAAGGCCGAGGCCATCCTCGCGCGCGAAAACGATCCGATCGAGGGAGCTGCGTCATGACGGAATACATCGTCACCGTCTTCGAGGGCGATGCGAGCTAACTCGCGGAAGCGGTCGCCGCCGCTGATGATGGCCAAGCCTAGCCATTATACTGACGAACGCTCTGTGCGCGGCGCGCCGCCACCCGGTGGGCGCCGTTTCTCATGTCGGGCACGGCCTTGATGCTGAGAGGGAGAGGACGGCCGGGACGGGTTTGAGCCGACGCGGTCAGAGAGAGCGCCGATCGGCTCGCCCGTTCCCGCTCTCCCGAGGTTTCTTTCATGACTGACCTTTCCTCGATCGCGGCCGATCAGGCCGCGCTGATCTCGTCTGTTCGCGCTCCCGAGGGCGCCAGCGTCATCATCACTGCGGCTGAGCAACTCCTGCCGCATCTCGAACGTGGTCGACGTATCGACGCCGCAATTCTACGTGCCGCCATGGAAGCGGCCTTCGGCGCATCCGATGCGACGGGCGCCTGGAATTGGAAGATGGCCTATGACGCTTGCGAGGCCGCCACCGTTCTGTTCCTGCGCAAATACGGAAAGGCGCTCTTCCACAAAGCTGATTCTGCGGCTTCACGACTTTCCGCCTTGGACAAGATCGCGAGGCTTCTGCCGACCCACACGTGCCGCTCTGCCGAGAGCGAGATTTTCCAGCAATTCTCGACCCCGATCCCGCTCGGCCTGGCTGCGCTGACCGCGGCCGCCATTACGGCGGCGGATCGAGTGTTGGAGCCGTCCGCAGGCACGGGGCTGCTCGCCATCCTCGCCGAGATCGCCGGCAGCGAGCTGGTGCTGAACGAACTGGCCGAGACCCGGGCCATATTGCTCTCTTCCCTCTTTCCGGCCAGCTCCGTCACACGCTTCGACGCCGCCCCGATCGACGATCACCTCGATCCCGCCATCGTCCCGAGCGTCGTGCTGATGAACCCGCCGTTCTCGGCGATGGCGAACGTCTCGGGCCGCATGGCCGACACTACGTACCGTCACGTCGCCTCGGCGCTGGCGCGTCTCGCCGATGGCGGTCGGCTGGTCACGATCACCGGCGCAAACTTCTCACCCGAAGCATCAGCCTGGCATGACGCCTTCGTCCGATTGCAGGAACGCAGCCGCGTGGTGTTCACCGCCGCGATCGCCGGCGCGGTCTATGCCAAGCACGGCACCACCATCGAAACACGTCTCACCGTTATCGACAAGGCGCCGGCCGATGACCCGAACGTGTTCCCTGAATCGCCGGGAGTGGCGCCCGATGTCGCGACGCTGCTCCGCTGGATCGGCGAACGCGTTCCACCTCGCCTGAGCGTCGCATCAACCGGCGCGCTTCCCATGTCAGTCTCGTCAGCGCCTCGCACCGTGCGCGGCTATCTCGCGCCGGCCACCACGCAGTCGGTCAGCGCGTCGGTCGCGGATCCCGAGGCCGTCGACCTCGCGTATGAGACATTCGACTGGATCCCGCCCGAGGGGGCGTGCCTCAGCGATGCCATCTACGAAGAGTACCGGCTCCAATCGATCCGGATCCACGGTGCGCAGGCGCATCCGACCAAGTTGGTGCAGTCGGCCGCGATGGCCTCGGTCGCGCCGCCGAAGCCGAGCTATCGGCCACGGCTGCCGGCCAGCCTCGTCAGCGATGGCATTCTGTCCGACGCCCAGCTTGAGACGGTCATCTATGCTGGCGAGGCGCATGTTGACTATCTCGCTGGCGCCTGGACGGTAGACGAGACCTTCGACCTCGTCGCGGCCGCCCGCGATGATGCGCCGAACGCCGTCCGCTTCCGTCGAGGTTTTATGCTCGGCGACGGGACCGGCGCCGGCAAGGGTCGCCAGTCCGCCGGCATCATTCTCGACAACTGGCTGCTGGGCCGGCGCAGGGCGCTCTGGATCTCGAAGTCCGACAAGCTGCTCGAGGACGCGCGGCGTGACTGGTCGGCGCTCGGCATGGAGCGGATGCTGGTCACGCCGCTCTCGCGCTTCCCTCAAGGGCGCGACATCCGCTTGGCCGAAGGCGTCCTATTTTTAACCTACGCTACGCTGCGGTCCGACGACCGCGGCGAGAAGCTTTCGCGCGTCCGGCAGATTGTTCAATGGTTGGGCTCCGACTTCGACGGCGTCATCATCTTTGACGAGAGCCATGCCATGCAGAATGCCGGTGGGGGCAAGGGCGAGCGGGGCGATGTCGCGCCCTCGCAGCAGGGTCGTGCGGGCTTGCGCCTTCAGCATGCGCTGCCAGATGCCCGCATCGTCTATGTTTCGGCGACCGGCGCCACCACCGTCCACAATCTCGCCTACGCCCAGCGGCTCGGCTTGTGGGGCGGCGAGGATTTTCCGTTCGCCACCCGCGCAGAATTCGTCGAGGCGATCGAGGAGGGCGGCGTCGCGGCGATGGAGGTGCTCTCCCGCGACCTTCGCTCGCTCGGTCTCTACACCGCCCGCTCGCTTTCCTACGATGGCGTCGAATACGAGCTCGTCGAGCACCAGCTCACCGACGAGCAGCGGCGCATCTACGACGCCTACGCCGGCGCCTTCAGCGTCATCCACAATCACCTCGACGCGGCAATGCAGGCCGCCAACATCACTGGCGAGACTGGCACGCTCAACCGCCAGGCGAAGTCGGCCGCGCGCTCGGCCTTCGAGTCAGCCAAGCAGCGTTTTTTCGGCCATCTGCTCACCAGCATGAAGACGCCGACCCTGGTCCGCTCGATCGAACGGGATCTGGCCGAGGGCCATGCCGCTGTGATCCAGATCGTGTCGACCGGCGAGGCGCTGATGGAACGCCGGCTTGCCGAAATCCCACCTGCGGAATGGAACGACGTGCGCGTGGACATCACGCCGCGCGAGTACTTGCTGGATTACCTCGCCCATTCCTTCCCGGTGCAGCTCTATGAGCCCTTCACCGACGCCGAGGGCAATCTCTCGTCGCGGCCGGTCTTCCGTGATGGCCAGCCGGTCGAGAGCCGCGAGGCCGTCGCCCGCCGTAATGAGCTGATCGAGCGGCTCGCTTCGCTTCCGCCCGTTCCCGGCGCGCTCGACCAGATCGTGCAGCGTTTCGGCACCGACCTCGTGGCGGAAGTGACCGGACGTTCGCGACGCGTGGTGCGCAGGGGTGACCGCCTTGCCGTCGAGAGCCGTGCCGCCTCCGCCAATCTCGCAGAGACCGCCGCCTTCATGGATGACCTGAAGCGCGTGCTTGTCTTCTCCGAGGCTGGCGGCACGGGCCGCAGCTACCACGCCGAACTCTCGGCGCGGAATCGCCGGCTTCGGGTCCATTATTTGCTCGAGCCGGGCTGGAAGGCTGACGCCGCCATCCAGGGTCTCGGCCGAACGAACCGCACCAACCAGGCGCAGCCGCCTCTATTCCGCCCCATTGCGACCGACGTGAAGGCGGAGAAGCGCTTCCTCTCGACCATCGCGCGCCGGCTCGACACGCTGGGTGCCATCACGCGCGGCCAGCGCCAGACCGGCGGCCAGGGCCTGTTTCGGCCTGAGGACAATCTCGAGAGCCACTACGCCCGCGATGCGCTGCGCCAGCTCTACCTGCTGCTCGTGCGCGGCAAGGTCGAAGGCTGCTCGCTTCAGACCTTCGAGGACGCCACGGGCCTGAAGCTCATGGACGCGAACGGCATCAAGGACGAGCTGCCGCCGATCACGACGTTCCTGAACCGGCTGCTCGCGCTCACCATCGATCTGCAAGGTGTGCTGTTCACGGCGTTCGAGGAGCTCCTCAATGCCAAGGTTGAGGGCGCCATCGCCAGCGGCGTCTACGATGTCGGGCTGGAGACCCTGCAGGCCGAGAGCTTCATCATCACCGATCGGCGCCCGATCTACACGCACCCCGCGACCGGTGCGGACACCCGGCTGCTCACGATCACCGAACGCCGGCGCAATCACCCCATGACGCTGGATCAAGCGCTCGGTTATCTCGCCGATGCTCGGGCGGTGCCTCTGGTCAATGAGCGCCTCGGGGCGTGCCGCCGTGCAGATTCCGGCACCGAGCCTCATGCTCGACGACGGCTTTAGCGCTGATGGTGCGAGCGCGGAAACAGAGATCAAGGAAGACACTGTGGCGACCATCAACACCTTCCGGAAGACCGGCAACGACGAGTTGACCGGTCCGATCCGCACGCTCGCCTTCCTCAAGGCACGGCTGGTCCGCATAGAGAACCCTCGGACAAGGGGCCTAACAAGGGTCCCGGCCTTGCGCCCCTGCCTTTAGCCGTTCAGCGCATCCTTGAGAGCCTTGGCCGGGGCGAACGTCAGTTTCCTCGACGCCGCGATCTTGATCGCCGCGCCAGTCGAGGGATTGCGGCCTTCGCGCTCCGGGGTGTGCTTCACTTTGAACTTGCCGAAGCCCGGCACATTGGTTTCAGCGTCGCTCGCTGCCGCATCGGCGATAGACTTGAAGACACCGTCCACGATGGCCTTGGCTTGCGCCTTTGGCAGATTGTACGCCTTGGCGATCTCGTCGGCGATTTCAGCGGCGGTGGTCATGGTGTGACGTTCCTCGGGGATGTCGGTTGCAATTGGCTGCGCGCAGCCTCGGCGCTATCAGCATAGAGGAGCGCGCATCGCAGCCACGTCAAGACGCGGCCTGGCCGCATGCGCGAATTATCCCATAGATTCGGCTTACGTCGGCAGCTTTCGGGAACGGGTCTGGCGCGCAAGCCGGCGATTGGCTGCATTCTTCTGGGTGATGGCCGGAGCGAGCTCGTCATAATTAGCGCGGCTCTTTTGTAGCGCGTCTTTGGCATCGGCGAGGTCGATTTCAAAGGCCAATCCAAAATGTCTTGCAGTGGTGGACTTTCGAACTCCCTGAAACGAAAAACCCCAGCATGAAAGCCGGGGCCCAGTGATGCCACGGCGTACATCCGGCCCCGACGATCAGGCGACAGATTGCATTTGGTTCCTGAAGAATGTGACCTTCGCGGCCGTCGCTTCTGAATGTCGCGCCAACCAATCGACGATCACACACTGTTCCATCCGAACGTTCGCCCTGCTCCGGTGTAAGATATCCGTGTCACAAAGGGAATTCGTGGAGGTTACGTCGGGCCCGCCACCGTCGCCGGTACGGCGTCACGTATGGAATCGTCCAGATGGCGATGCCTTCACCGACCTCGTGCACAATATCTGCTACCGTCTGCACGGTTGCCGTCAGCACCACGGCGTTCATCCGCTTCACCGGCATGACCGCGCCCGAACCAACAGGGCAGATCTTGCCGGGGAGCTGCTAGCGTCACACCGGAAGGGGCTGGACTGGATCAGGCACCCAGAGTGCTCGCGGTCCTCGTCTTTGAAGCTGGACTGAGAGCGGCCTAAGCGTCGAGGCTCGACCGATCATCGCAGAGAGGCAGGTTCGTGGCGGTCATTGTGAGGGGTATCGACCAAACAGCGGCGGATCACAGACACGGCCAACGACTCTCGCGAGCGCGGTGTGTTGCCGAGGCTTGATCGCGGCAGCGGAGATTCGCAGTCGCCGGGTCAGAGAGCCAATCACCATTGAGTTCGTTGGGCCGGGCTCTCGGTGGGACTCGCGGATCGCGACGTTCTCCTTGATGTCAGCTCTGTTCGGATCGAGCGCACCGAACGGCCTCTTCGATGGATGGATCTGGCCGAAGGCCGGCTAAGAAGCCTCGACCGCCTATGGCGCAACAGCGGCGTCACAACTTTCTTCCCCTGCCGGCTGTGCCGTCATTCCTCGCGCAAGACAAGAAAGTTCCTCCTTTGCTGTCGAGCCCCTGCGGGGTGCGCCGTCGATCGCCTCCGGCCTTTCGATCACCATCGAGGCCGCAAGGTGCGGGCTCGGAAAACAGAAATCAAGGAGAACTACCATGGCGACCATCGGCACCTTCAAAAAGACCGGCAACAACGAGTTCACCGGCGAAATCGTCACTCTCTCAGTCCAGGCCAGAAACGTCCGCATCGTCCCCGACGCCAGCCGCTCGGGCGACAACGCCCCCAGCCACCGGGTTTACGTCGGCCGCGTGGATTATGCGGAGCGTGGCGTTATGCGGAGTAGCGTGATTTGAGCGCAGGTTTTTCAGCGGGTTTTGGATGGCGGCGCTCCGCATAATATCGTTGAGGAGAGCCGCGGCGCCTCGCGCGAGGCGAGACGCCGCAAGCCCAGGTCAGCGCGACCAGACGAGCGCGTAGCCGTCATCGACCGCGACGAGGTTGGCGTAGATCGGCGCCGGGAAGGACGGGTCGTCGAGCTTCACCGAGTGATAGACGGTGTTCTCTTTCGAGGTCCGCTGCCACGCGGCGCCTATCTCAACGTTGCCGGCCATCACGCGCAGGTCCGGCGCCTTCTCGTTGTCGGAGGGTTCGGTCGGTAGGAAGCGTACCTTGATGTTGAGCAAGAGCGTCTTGATGGTGCCGGTGTACGAGCCATCTTCGGCGCGGGTGAAGGTGCCAATCTGAGCCATGGTAATCTCCTGTTGCTGTTTCAAGCCCGCGACCATCGCGGCCTTGATGGCGATCTTTGAGCGCCGCAACGACCGCCCCGCAGCCTTGGCCTGCAGCGTCAGCGGAGGATGGCGGGCTGAGCGATCTTGTTGCCTCGCGAGGAATGCCGCCGTTTGGCGGCAGGGGAAGAAGATCGCGAACGAGCCATTGCGGGTAAAGGTCGGCGAGCGCAGCGAGCGTATTGTGGCGCGTGATCCGCCAGCAAAAGGCCGGTATGGACGTGGGCCCAAGCAGCCTCACAGGAGAGCATCGGCTCACAGGCATCACCAAGGCCAATGACGGCGTCACCGCACCAACCAGATTCGTGCGCAACAAGAGAGTCCTTCTCCGGTTCCAGGATCGAACGGGAGAAGGCTCAACTTGCTGATGCGGCCGGCGTGATCGTGCAGCCGCACCGAACGGACCGAAGGCGTGTCACCGGAGCATGATAATGAAGCCTCACGTCGTGTCGGACGCAGATGCGTTCTCCAACAAAGAGGCGATCAATGCATCCGGCGCCCTGAACCGACCGCGGCGCAGCTCCGGCGGAACGACCGCTTCCACTGCCTCAAGCTTTTCCGAGGGATCCATGCGGAGATAGACCTCGGTTGTGCGGATATCGGCATGCCCAAGCCACAGCGCCACCTTTCGGATATCGTGCGTCGCCTGCAGCATGATCACCGCACAGCTATGCCGAAGCTGGTGCGGAGAGATCGAACGGCTGCGCAACGACGGGCACGCCTCGGCCGCAGCACGAACGTGCTTGTCGAGCACGTACTCGAAGCCCGCACGGGTCATCGGCTCATCCTGTGCGTTGACGAACAGCTCCGGCACGCGGACTGCTCCCCTGACGCTCAACCAGGCGCGAAGGTCGCGCGCGGTGTCCTTCCAGAGTGGCAGGCAGCGTTCCTTGCGGCCCTTGCCCCGGATCGTCACGCTCGCTCCGTGCTGGAGCGATAGGTTTTCGGTCAGAACGCCGACCAGCTCGGAGACCCGCAAGCCCCCGGCGAAGCAGAGGTGCATCATCGCCCGGTCGCGCACGCCGGATCGTGTCGCAAGATCGGGGGCGTTGAGGATCGCGCGAACCTCCTCCATCGTCAGATGGCGGATGAGCTTCTGGTCGTGGCGCTTGACCGGGATGGCATGGACGCGACCGATCTGCTCCAGGGCGGAGGGCACCCGGTGCTCCACATAGCGCATGAACGTCTTGATGGCGGCGAGCCGCAGGTTGCGCGTGGCGGCGCCATTGCCGCGCTCCTGTTCGATGTGGGCCAGGAAGGCGACAATCAGCGGCGCGTCCAGGTCTTCGATCGTCAGCCGTGACGGACGCGTGCCGAGCCGTTTCGCGGCGAAGTCGAACAACAGCTTGAAGCTGAACGCATAGGTCTCGCAGCTTTCCGGACTGTAGCCGCGCTGGCGGGGCATGTAGTCGCGCAGGAAGCCTGTGATGAGAGGGGCGAGCTTCGTCATGCGACGCTCCCTCCAACCAGCATTTCCGCCGCCGAGGCGATATCCGCCATCATCTCCGGCGTCGCCTGGAGATACCAATAGGTGTTCCGGATGTCGACATGGCCGAGATAGGTCGACAGAGCGACGAAGTGCCGGGCGACCGCGCCACGCTCGACGCCGCATTGTTCGAGCACGCGAGTTGCGAAGGTATGGCGAAGATCGTGGATGCGAGGCTGCTGGCTTCGCTCCGGCGCAATTCCCGCTCGCCGCAAGACGCAGCGGAACGTGTAATTCACGGTCGTCGGGCAGAGCGCCCTGTGCCGGACGGATGGGAACAGCCAATCGCTTGCGCCGGCGTGTTGGCGGCGCGCCTCGAGATAGCGGCCGAGCGCCTCGATGACCGTCGGATGCAGTGGCACGAGCCGGCTCTTGCGGAACTTGGTCTCGCGGACGTGCAGCACACTATCGGGCCCAATGTCGTCAAGCTTGAGCGCGATCGCCTCCGAGACGCGCAGTCCGGTGGCGGCGATCAGCCCGAACAGCATGACGTAGAGCTGGTGACGCAGGGGATTGGGCTTCTGCTGCCGGAGCCTGCCGGCGGCATCGAGGATGCGGGCGATCTCGTCCGCGGTATAGATATAGGGGATCGGTCGCGTTTGCCGGCTTCGCGCGAAGTCGGCGCGCGGGATGTCATGCCGAGGATCTTCGGCATGCAGGAAGCGCGCGAACAGGATCAAGTCCGTTAGGCGCCGCTCGCGTGCGCCCGATGTCCGGGCGACTGTTGCCAGCCAGGCCAGGACGGATGTGGAGCGGATATGCGCTTCGCCCCGCCCGGCGGCGAAGTGCGCGAAGGCACGAAGATGCCGCTCGGCCTTGACCAGCTTGTAGCCGAGCGTGCGGCGAAGAGAGATGTAGCGGTCGGCGTCGTCCCTCAGCATGGCAGCCTCCCACCCCAG
Organism: Bradyrhizobium sp. YCK136; assembly: GCF_044570075.1. NCBI lineage: Bacteria > Pseudomonadati > Pseudomonadota > Alphaproteobacteria > Hyphomicrobiales > Nitrobacteraceae > Bradyrhizobium > Bradyrhizobium sp. YCK136. The sequence continues at coordinate 8,242,624 of NZ_CP172424.1, read as the reverse complement.
GGCTGCGCGATCTCCGACAGGAGGCCGATGTCCACCTTGGCATAGAGCGCTGTGACCGATGGGGAGCGGTGTCGCAGCACGGCGCCGACGCCGGCGAGACTGGCGCCGTTGCGCAGCATGGTCGTCGCGGCGGAGTGGCGCAGAACATGAGCCCCACGATGGATGCTTTTGACGCCAGCCCTGTCGAGGGCACGGCGCACGATGCATTTCACGGCGATGCGGCTGAGCGGCCTGACGGGCGCAGCACTCGTCAGGAAGGCCCGCGCCGTCGCAATGCGTGGCCGTGCCCGCTCGATATAGGCGAGGATGGCATCGCCAATCTCCTGGGTCAGCGGCAGGCGCTCTTCGCGCCGAGCCTTGCCGGCAAGGGTTATTCTACCAGCCACCCAGTCGATCTCATCAAAGGCGAGATTGGCGACTTCGCTTGCTCTGAGGCCCAAGCGGGCAAGGAGCAGGATGACGGCCCGATCGCGCAGCCGATCCTCGCCGTCACAAGCGGCAAGCAGGCGGTCGATGTCGGCTTGCCCGAGGAAGCGTGGCGTCGTCGCCAACTGCCAGTTCGCGAAGCCAGGAACAGCCTGTTCCCGGCCGACCGGGCATTGTCCGGTCGCCACCAGATACTTGAGGTAGGCGCGCGTGGCGACGGTGATGCCCTGCGCCCGTCCGCGTCCGTGCGGCCTCGCGCGATTGAGCACGAAGCCGCGGATCGCGGCCGCCGTGTATGCCGTCGGATCAGCGCCAAGCGACCCCAAGAGGTCGACCAGGATCGCCTGATAGGTGTCGAGCGTGGCGTCTTTGACGCCGCGCTGCTCCCGCATCCAGCTTCGGAACGCGGCCAGCGATGGCCAGGTCTCCTCCAGCGACGGCTGCCGCTCCGGCGGCAGGACGTTCTTCTCGCGCAGATAGGCGATGAACAGCGCGGCGGCGCCCTGTGGCGCACGAGTTGTCTTGCCGCCCCGGAACACCGACGCCGATGCGGCGAACCCGGCGGCGAGCGTTTCGACTTCGAAGCCGGACGCGCGGACCCAATCGGCCCACAGCGCGAGCAGGCGCGCCACTTCTGTTATTGTCGCCGGTGTGTACTTCCGCTGCGCGAGCCAGTCCTTGAAGCCATCGACATGCGGTTGCAGCCAGTTGATCCGGACATCGACGCTTCGACGATGTCTGCGCTTTCGTTTTGTCACCACGTTTTCCTTCGAGTTGCTTGTTCACGCCGGGAGCGCCCGGCGCGTCGAGCAAACCGGAGGTTTCGATCCCATTCCATGCGATAGGCGTTTTGCCCACTGGATCCGAACCCGACGTGTCCGTGGAGACCCGTCGGGCGCGGCGTGTGTCGTTGCGTCGGAGCATGGTGGCCGTATTGCCGGAGGGCTGACGCGCCGGCGGCGCCGAACGTGCTGAAGAGGCGCCGACCGCCAACGTCGTTCTCTGCCGACAATGCCGGCGAAGCCCCAGGCGGCCTCTCTTCTGGGCTGTTCTGGCGCCGGTCCGGACTTGGCCTGCAACGGCTCCGCCGACCTTCTTCCCCTGCGGCTGCGCCGCATTCCTCGCGAGGCAACAAGCTCGGCTACCGCCGTCCTCCGCTCACGCTGCGGCCCAAGGGTGCAGTCGTCCGGTCCGTCGCCTCACGACCGCCATCGAGGCCGCATCGGGCGGCTTCGGGCAACTCTCAGGAGATACGACAATGGCTCAGATCGGCACCTTCACCCGCGACGACAACGGCGCCTACGCCGGCACGATCAAGACCCTCACCCTCAACGTCAAGGCTACCATCAAACCCTGCGACCGCGACAACGACAAGGCGCCCGACTATCGCATCACCGCCAACGGTGTCGAGTTCGGCGCCGGCTGGAGCAGGACCGCCCGTGAGACAGGCGCCGAGTACCTCTCGCTCAAGCTCGACGATCCGTCCTTCACGGCTCCGGTCTACGCCTCCCTCGTTCAGGGTGACAAGGGCGAGCACAAGCTCATCTGGTCGCGATGAACCGGCCAAGGGCGCTCCGCTCTCAGCGGGGCGCCACTACTCGATCACGTAGCCTAGCGCGCGATAACCCGCCCGTCGCTTCGCTGCCATCCGGGCCAAAACGGGAACGGTATTATCGACATAGTCGACGACCAAAACGTCTCTCTTGCCATCATGCTGGCGATGCAGACGGCCGACATACTGCGCCAGGGTGCCCTTCCAGGCGATCGGCATCGTCAGGAACAACGTGTCTAATCGGGCGTCATCGAAGCCTTCGCCGATATAGCGACCTGTTGCGAGTATCAGGCGCTCATCATCGTCAGAGACATTCAATTTCGTATTGGCCTGCTTGCGATCCTTCGCGGACATGCCGCCACGCAGCACCACAAGATTTTTCACGAATGGCGAGAATCTCTGCTGAAGATAATCGAGATGGTCTTTTCGTTCCGTCAGAACGATGGGCGAACGCTTGGCTTCAAGCGATTTCAATACATCATCAAAGATAAGGTCATTCCGGCCACTGTCCTGCGCCAGGGCTGCATAGATCGTCGGCATTGACGGGCGTTCGGCCAACGCCAAGGACGGCGGCAATTCAAATTTCGTCGAGCGATCGCGCGCGCGGTGACGAATGCCACGTTCGGCAGCCTGAACTCTTGCATCGACCCGATGGCGAACAGGGCCGCATTGCATGAAGATGATGGGATGATGCCCGTCTTTTCGGGCAACGGTCGCGGACAGGCCGACGACGTATCGCGCTTTTGACCGCCGAGCGACAAGCTCAAAGCTTGCAGCGGACAGATGATGGCATTCGTCGACAATCAGATGACCGTAATTGGCAACGATATCAGCGACCTCTCCATTGCGGACGAGGCTCTGGATGAGCGCCACATCGATGACGCCGGTTGGCTTTCTTTTTCCACCCCCGATAACGCCGATCTGTTTCGGGTCGATGTTCAAGAAGGAACTCAGGCGCTCCACCCATTGAGTGAGTAGTTCCCGGCGATGAAAGAGCTGGCCCCGGTTGTTTGGACAGCGCCCCGCTGGATTTAAGTGGATTCCTGCCGGGTTATGCTGAACGCGGGGCTTTACGGTTTTGTCGTTGCGTCGGGAGGGCGTAGCCCGACCAGAGCGACGACAAAACCGTCGGCGACGGTCATGCGGCCATCACCATAGCTTGCGTGCCGAAGTAAGCCTCGTCGGGCGTGCGCCCGTCAAGGCTCGAGTGAGGGCGTCCCTGATTGTAGAAGGCCAGATACTTGGCAATTGACGCTCGCGCCTCGGACACGCTGTCGTAGGCGCGGAGATAAACTTCTTCGTATTTGACCGTGCGCCAGAGCCGCTCGACAAACACGTTGTCGCGCCAGGCGCCCTTGCCGTCCATGCTGATGGCGATCTTCGCGTCCAGCAGCACATCGGTGAACTCGAGGCTGGTGAACTGGCTGCCCTGATCCGTGTTGAAAATCTCGGGCCTGCCGTGCTTCGCCAACGCCTCCTGGACCGCTTCGACGCAGAAGGCCGCCTCCATTGTGATCGAGACGCGATGGGCCAGGACCCGTCGGCTGAACACATCGACGACCGCCGCGAGATAGACGAAGCCACGCCGCATCGGAATGTAGGTGATGTCCATTGCCCACGCATGGTCGGGCCGCTCGATCTTCAATCCGCGCAACAGGTACGGGTAGATCTTGTGACCCGGAGCCGGCTTGCTCGTGTTCGGGCGACGATAGACCGCCTCGATCCGCATGCGCTTCATCAGCGTCGCGATGTGGCGGCGACCGGCGTATACGCCCTCCCGCCGCAGCAACGATCGCAGCATACGCGCTCCCGCGAAGGGATAATCGAGATGCAGCTCATCGAGCCGACGCATCAAGGCAAGGTCCTCGGCCGAAACTGGCCGAGGTTCATAGTAGACCGTGCTGCGAGCCAGCTTCAGGACCTTCGCCTGGCGCACGATAGAAAGATCATGACCGCGGTCGATCATCGCTTTGCGCTCAGCAGGCCCGCCTTGGTGAGCGCGCCGGACAAAAAATCGTTTTCCAACGCCAGCTCGCCGATCTTGGCATGTAACGCCTTCAAATCGACCGGCGTCTCGGCCGATGTCTTGTCATGCCCAAACACGCCGGCGGCGCCTTCCAGGAGCTGGTTTTTCCAGATCGTGATCTGGTTCGGATGAACATCAAACAGTTGCGCCAGCTCCGCCAGTGTCTTGTCGCCTTTGACCGCAGCCAAAGCAACCTTCGCCTTGAATGCCGGAGAATGCGTCCGGCGGCTCTTCTTCGTCATCTTCGCTCCTGATTCGCAGCAAGAATCCTCGCCGCTGTCAGGCAGAAAATCCACTCAAGCTACTGTCCGAATTTGCGGGGCCAGCTCTGAACGAGAACCAGTGCGTTGCGGGCGCGATGTGCGATGAGTGCGGCTGCGACAACCGTCTTGCCGAAGGCCGTCGTGGCGGCGAGCACGCCGTTGTCGTAGGCAACGAGAGCATCGAAAGCCCGGGATTGTGGCCCTCGCAGTCCGCCCTGGAACGAGACGCCGGCAGGCAGCGCCGTTCCATCTTCGCGATGATCGTCCAAAATGGCGACCGCCCCGTGACTCTTAATGAGTTCGACAGTTTCGTCGAAGCAGCCGCGAGGCAGAGCAACATGTCGCGGATGGAGCTCGGCGCACGAGACGATCCGAGGCTTGCCGAATGTCGGCAAACGCATTGCTTGCGCGCGATAGAATTCCGGGTTCTGGAACGCTGCCAAGCGAACGAACTGCGCAATCAGGGCCGGCGGAAGTTCTGTCCTGTCGATGTAGACCTGATCAGCGACCACGATCCTGATCTGCTGTGGTATCGCAGCAATGATACGCCGTGGCTCACTACGGCGTGACGGCGACATCTTCCACGGCTCGTCAGCATGTTCGTCATCGACCGGCATCCGGACGCCCAACACCCGTCCCGACAGTTCCGCCTCGTTCGCGATCCCGAAGGCCGCATCAGCTGATAATCTTGGGAGAGACGACAGATACGCCCATTGGTCATCGTAAGGTTGCAGATCTCCGTCGACAAAAACGCTGTTGCCAACTTCGCGAGCTTTTCGTTGGAGGGGAAGTGCAATCAGATTGCCGAAGCCACCAAGTGGCATCGTATCCTGGTTGGGAAAGAACCGATCATAAGAGGAGAAGCCGATCTCGGGACGTTTCTCCATCGTCTCCGTGATCAGGGCCGCCCCCATCTGACGCGCGATCCGCGCCGGGATCGGCTCGCTGAAGAATATCCAGACATGGCCGCCATTTCCCGATCGAGACCGCTCGAGAGCGGCAGCAATGCCCCTGCCGCGGCAGGTTTGCAGGAGCGCCCCGGCGTCCTCCGCCCACGCCTCCTTGTCGAAGTCGGCGGCGAGGAACCAGCATGTTTCGTCCTGGAGCAATGGATATACACCGGCGACAAAGTCACCGGTGCGGGCATCGCCGCCACGAAGGTGCTTTTCGATGATGTCCTCGGAAGGAGGAATGAAAGCCTGATGCGGGCATTCCCCACATTTTACCTTCGGTTTCCCGCAGATTCCTTTCGCCCATTCGTTAGAACAGGCCGGCGAATAACCGGAGCGTCCAGCTTTTCTATTTTCCCATCGCACCGGGAAAACATCAGGACGCCCGGCGAACAGGCGCCGGAACAACTCGATTTTCTCGAGAGACGACGAGTTGTTGGTAACAGCGGCATCGGCAAAAGCGTGCCGTTCGGCCGCACGGCTACCGGAGATCGGCTTTTGCTCAAGCGCTTCCAGTTCACGCTCAAGCTCCGTCCGCTCTGCATTCAGATCAGCTAACCGCCGTCGAATGCGTGCGATTTCCCCCGAAGCGTCATTCTTGTCGACCAACTTTGTAGCCTACGCCTAAATGTTCATGTCGCCCGCAATCATAGACCAAAGACGACCTCCGTTTAAGGCGGACTATGCATCACGACGGCCCAAGGTGTTCGACATTATGCGAAGCAAAATCCGCCAAAACCGGCGGAAATCCAGCCTCACAGGCCAACACTCCGCATAATGCCGCTCTACGCATAATCAACCTTATGTGGTGCACAACATAAGACCGAGATCGGGGCCGCCTGGTCCAAGCGCTCCAACGAGGGCCGCGACTATCTGGGTCTCAAGCTCGACGATCCGAGCTTCACCGCTCCGATCTTCGCCAACCTCTTCGACGACGAGGACGGTGAGGGCTTCAGCCTGATCTGGTCCCGCCCCAGCCGCCGGAACGGCGACTGACCCGACCCACGACGCCTCGCCCGGCTGGTCCGGGCGGGGCATCGCCTTGCTCAAGAGCTGGCCGCGCAGAGCTTCCGTCCGTGGCGACGGAGCAGGCGTGGACGGCGGAGCAAATCCCGATCAGCGACCGCGGACCTATCCCGCCTTGATCGGCCGTCTTTGAATAGCTTCCAACACCTTTTCGACGATGTCTTCCCAGTCAGGACAAACTGCAACCAAACGATCTAGCATCATGGGATCCCGCTCGATCTGGCCGAGCGCCTGAGCGCGCCATTGGTCGTTGAAGCTGATGCTCATCAGCCCGAGGCATTCGACGACTGAACTGTCAGGCGGCAAGTGTTCCAAGATTGCCGTCACTATGCCGGTCCATTCTTGAAGCAGACGCCACTGCGTAGCGGCGGCCCCGGTCTCCAATTTCTCTTGAAGGAGATCAATCAGCAAGAGGAAGCGAATTCGCCAAGGTTCGGGCCTGAGGTCCACGACGTAGGCGTCCACGACTTCGCGGATGTCGGCTGGAAAGTGCTCGTACAAGGTCATAGTGGCTCTCCATCCGTCCAATGCCCTTCAATTCCTTTGGCTAGCAGGTGCCTTCGCAAACAGAGCAGATTTGCCCGGAGCCGCCCATCCACTTGTGCGTGACGCAACGCGGAGTTGGTTCTCGACGTGTCAGTGCGACGATGCAGCACAAATACACTCTGTCATCGAGTACGGTGAGGATGAACCGCCGTTCGTTTAATCAGATCGGTTGCTTCGACGCCTAGCGCCTCCGCGATTCGGCCGAGTACCGTCACGCTGGCGGATACATCGGCGCGTTCAATTGCACCGATGTAACGGACGCTCAGTCCGGCGCTATCGGCCAACTCTTCCTGCGTCATCTTCTTCACATGGCGTATCCGACGCAGATTGATCGCCATGATCTCCTTGAGATCCATGGCGACAGGGGGAACTCACACCGGCACGATCGTTCCAGGAACGATCGTTCCGATTCGTGCGGCGCCATGTTATTCATTTCTTCTGGGCTTGGGCCTGGTTTACCGCTTCCGGGGAGCGCCGTGATGCGCCCCATGCATCGCGCCGCGACAAAACGTCTCCTGATTCTTTCGCCTTCTGCGAAAGTTTCGCAGTACATGGAACTGTGCAACGCATTGCTTCGATCGGAAGGGGATGATCGCAATGAACGAGGTGTCATTCCAGGATCAGCCGCCGTTGACCGCCCGCGTCAACGCCTATGACGAGCAACATCTTGCAATTTATCTTCGGTTGTTAATGGCTGAAGACGAGGGCGCCGACTGGCGTGAGGTCGTCCAGGTGATCTTTGGTCTCGACCCTGCTCGAGAACCCGATCGTGCCAAAATTGTCCATGACAGCCACCTCGCTCGCGCCAGATGGATGACGGAGGCAGGTTATCGGTATCTGTTGGAACCGCGGATGCAGTGAGCAGGCGCTCGCGCTCTCCTATTACGCAAATTGCGATCACGCGCGATGCAACCTTTGGGTCTAGTTTGCTGGACGGTCTTTCCGGATCGTGGCGTGTCCCTCGTTCGGGACGACAAAACAAAAAACGAGAGGAAACACCAATGCCCACCCAATACTGGCGCTCGCCGGAGACCATCGAACGCCTGAATCGCCTTGAGCGCCCCGGCTTCGCCCTCGAATTCCTCCGCCGCAATGCTGACTACCGCCGCGACTTCGCTCACACGCAGCGCCAGATTGTGCATGACGGCGGTGATGCCGAGACCCTTCGTGCGACTTTCGCACGGCGATGGAGGTTGCGGTTTCGCCCATGACCCCGCCGCTCCGGTTGGGCAAGAACCAACCATCTGGCTGCCCGAGGCATCACCAGGAACTTTGCTCCTGGAGCCCGCGCCGCCCGGCTTCGATGCTCTTCGTTCCATCGACCGCAGTGCTTTTGGGCAGTCGCTCCTCGAGTGGACGGATCCCGACGGTCGCGAACTGGTGATTGCGGACGGATCGGGTGAGCTTCATGTCCGGTTGCGTGACGAGCAGGGCGTACGACGTCCCGCCGTGCTTCTGCCAATCGACAGCATGGCGGAGCTGCGGCTCGACGTCGCGTTACACTTCGTCCGCCGGCTTGACGGCCAGAGTATCGGCCTTCTACCAGCGGCCCTGCGGCTGACGTCCTTTCAGAAACGGCGATTGATTCAGCTCCTTCACGCCTTCGACGTTCGCGACCTGGGCGGCGGTCCGCGAGACGTGGCAGCGAAGGTGCTCGCCTCCGACCATGCCCAGCGTCGTTCGGTCGAGTGGAAGGATTCGCATGCCCGACGTAAGGCGAACCGGCTCATTCACGATTCGATCGCCCTGGTCGAACGGGACTATCTGAAACTCCTACGCGGCCTCTGACCGGCCCTTCGATCCCTCCAAGCTATCCGCGGTGACGACGTTAGCCTGCGCCCCGCTGGTAGCGCCCGGGTTCCGGCTGATCGCGAACGGGGGGACACGCATGTTCAAAAACTTTCGTCCACCCCCAACGTCCGAACTCTCCGCCATTTTGGCCCCGACACGCCGCGCCTTGGCTGCGGCGCTTTCAGGCAAGATGGAGACCTCCCATGCTCGACCGGCCCGCGCAGCTTACCACGCGCTACGTGCGCACCCCCGAGGCCGCGCGCCTTCTCGGCATCTCGCCGCGCACGCTGGAGAAATATCGTTGCCATGGCAATGGCCCGACCTTTCGCAAGCTCGGCGGTCGCGTTGTCTACGCCATCGGCGATCTCGAAGCCTGGGCTGATCGGGCCGCCTGCAGCTCAACGTCGGATCCGCGCTACGTGGAGGCCCGCGCCGCTAGCCACGCGCATCGCTAAGGCAAGGCCTCGCCATGTCGTCGCGTCGCCTCATCACTCCCAGCGAGCGAAGCAAGCTCGACCCGTTCGTTGTCGCCACCGGCGACGCCAGCCCGCGCGACCTGATGGAGCGGCCATTCTTCTCGCTTGCCAAGGCCAAGCGGACGGCGCCGATCGTCTACCAGGCCGGCGACGTGCGCGTTGAAGTCTATGCAGTCCCAGAGCACGGTATGGCGACCATTTGGGATGCCGACGTGCTGATTTGGGCGGCAAGCCAGATTGTCGAGGCCGAGAACCTTGGTCTGAAGACCTCGCGTTTCCTGCGCTTCACGCCCTACCAGCTTCTGACCGCAGTCGGCCGGCGGACCGGGGCCCGTGACTACAAGCTCCTGAAGGGCGCGCTGGCCCGCCTGCAGGCGACCGTTATCCGCACCAGCATCCGGCAGGACGAGCATTGGCGGCGCCACCAATTCTCCTGGATCAACGAATGGGAAGAATGCGCGCGGCGCGATGGCCGCGTGCAAGGGATGGAATTTGTTCTTCCTGACTGGTTCTATCGCGGCGTCATAGATCGCTCACTCGTTCTCACGATCGATCCCGCTTACTTCAGCTTGACTGGCGGGATTGAGCGTTGGCTTTACCGCGTCGCTCGCAAGCATGCCGGCCGACAGCCGAAAGGCTGGAGCTTCGAGATCGCACACCTTCACGCGAAATCCAGCAGCCTGGTGCGTGTCTCTGATTTCGCGCTGCAGATCCGGCGCATCGCGGTACGTCAGCCGCTTCCCGGCTACCAGTTGCACATCGAAAGCGAGGCGCGCCGCGAACTGCTCCGCATTGTGCCATCAAAATTATCCACATCCCCTGTGGACAGTGCTGTGGAAGCACTCGGGACTCCGCACGCAAACGGTATCGGTATTCCGCACGCAGGCCTGTCGGGACTTCGCACGCATGACTCTTATTCAGAGTCTAACTTAGAGTCTAACTTAGACTCTAACTGTTGTAGTGGGCCCGTGCGTCTTGCGGATAACGCCGACGCGTCGTCGTTCGCTGACCCGCCGTCGAGCAAGCTCCCAAGTCAACCATCTCTGCCCCTTCTCGACGACAAGGCGGGAGGCAGGAGATGATCGTCGCGCTCCTTAACCAGAAAGGCGGTGTCGGCAGGACGACGCTCGCTCTTCACCTCGCCGGTAAATGGGCGCTGCGCGGCAAGCGGGTGACCCTGATCGATGCCGATCCGCAGAGCTCGGCATTGGACTGGTCGAAGCAGCGGGCGGGGGAAAACGTCGCACGGTTATTCGGCGTCGTTGGCCTCACGCGCGATACGCTCCACCGCGAGGCGCCGAAGATCGCACGCACCGCCGATCACGTCGTCATTGACGGCCCGCCTCGCGTTGCCGGTTTGACGCGTTCGGCGCTGCTGGCGGCTGACCTGGTGGTGATCCCCGTGCAGCCGTCGCCGCTCGACGGTTGGGCCTCCGCCGAGATGCTCGCTCTGCTGCGAGAGGCCCGCATCTATCGCCCACAGCTTGCCGCGCGCTTTGTGCTCAACCGCTGTGACGCACGCACGGTCATTGCCCGCGAAACAACCAAGGCGCTTGCCGATCATGATCCGCCGGTGCTCGTCAGCACCATTGGCCAACGCGTCGTCTTCGCGGATGCCGCGCAGTCCGGCCGACTCGTCTTCGAGCTTGCCGAAGGGAGCGCTGCCGCCCGCGAGATCGCCGCATTCGCCGCTGAAGTCGCGAGGATCGCACCATGAGAGAGCGCTCCACCAAGCGCGGTTTTGCGTCGCGACCTGGCGATGTGGAGCGCTGGATCAAGGCCAGCGATACGCCGCCAGGTCGCATGGATGATGCCGCGGCCTTCACCGCGAGGCTGACAATCGATGTCACGCCGACGCTGCGCGGCCGCGTCAAGGTCGCTGCGTTCCAACGCGGCGTCACGGTCGCCGACATGCTGCGCGAATTGCTGGCGCGCGAATTCCCCACTGATGCCGGAGAACTGTCATGAACGACAATGAGGCCTTGCCGCCGCGTGCTGTGTCGCCCTCGCATCGGCGCGGCGTTGCGCTTACTCAAGTCAAACTAACCTGGATCGAGAAGAGGATCGAGCATTGGCTGCGCTTCGGCCGGCGCACTGAAGAGAAGATCCTCGACCGCCGCCGCAGCGTATCAAGTTTTGCACCCGGCAGCATCTTCGGCTTCGTGCGCTGGGCATCGAACGACTACGGCACTGTCATCTCGCGCATGGATATCGTGCGTGCCATGGAGGTTGGCAAGCCCTATCAGACACTGCCCTTCGTGCGGCCCGGCGGCGAGATCCTGCTGCGTGTCGACAGCTGGCCGAAAGTCGAGCGTGTGCTACAGGCGGTCGACGCCATCGAGGCGCTCAACATCGATCCGGCCGACGTCGCGCCGGAATACTGGCGACATCTCCACAACCGCCTCACCGCCGGCCACGAGCCGCGCGCCTACACGCGCGAGCAGCATGTGGCCTGGCTCAAGCGCCGGAGCGTCACGCCATGACCCCCTTCGGCTACGTCATGGTGACGTACATAGCGATGCTGGCCGCCGGCGGCCTGGCGTTCTTTCATCCCGCGCCGCGGCTGATCTGGAATGCCACCGCGAGCACGCCGACAGGGTTTTACGCGCTGCATCCAGTTGGAGAGCTGCACGCCCTGGAGCTGGTCGTGGTGCGGCTACCGGAGCCGATCGCGGGATTCCTTGCTGATCGCGGCTTTCTTCCGAACGGAGTGCCGCTGCTGAAGCATGGGATGGCGCTGCCCGGGCAGACCGTGTGCCGGTCCGACGACGCCGTCACCGTCGATCACATCGAAGCCGGCGCCGCACATGATCGTGACCATCTCGGCCGTCCGCTGCCGCGCTGGAGCGGTTGCCACACCCTCGAGCCGGGCGAGGTCTTCCTCATGAACCCGACCGTCCCGGACAGCCTGGACGGACGCTATTTCGGACCGCTCCCCGTCACTTCGATCGTCGCGCGCGCGGTCCCGCTTTGGACCGACGAGGCCGGCGACGGCCGCTTCGTCTGGCGCGCCGCCACCCATTGACCCGCTTCCCAACCCAGCAACCAAGGAGGATTCCCATGGCGCAAATCGGTCAGTTCACCCGCGATAAGTCTACCTTCACCGGCCGCATTCAAACGCTTTTCTTCGAGCGCCATCTCACCCTCACCCCGGCCGAATCCTCGGATGCCGAGAATGCGCCGGATTACCGCATCCGCCTCGGGGATACCGACGGTCCGGAAATCGGCGCGGGCTGGAAGCGCACCGGAGAAAAGGCCGGAGATTACGTTTCGCTCATCATCGACGACCCGACGCTTCCGCGGCCGATCCGCGCCAATCTCTTCCAGTCGGGCGACGACAAATCGGCCTGGACGCTGAACTGGAATCGTCTGCCCCAGCGCGCCGAACGGGACTGATCGCATGCAGGATCCTGTCGCGCGTGCCGGCAACGAGCCGCATCAACGGTCCACCTCGTTGTTCGGAGGAAAGCCGTCCCACCCCTTCGTCCCGCTCGAACGTCAGTCGGCCTCCGTGCAGACCAGCGGTCGAGGGCGGGGCCGCCCGCCGCGCATACCCTTGCCGGACGAGAGCATGACGGGTTGCTCGCGTCATGGCAGAGACGCGGTGCGCCTTGCCATTCTCCTGATAACCGTTCTGCTGACAATTGGCGGCACGATGCCGGCAGTGTCCGCAGAGAGAGCGCCGGCGCGCGGTCAACCTGCGCGCGACCGCTATGTCACTTATGTGGCGGAAGCCGCGCTGCGCTTTGGCATTCCGACTGCATGGATTCGCGCCGTTATGCGCGTCGAGAGCAACGGCGATCGGCGTGCCGTCTCACCTAAAGGCGCACTCGGTCTGATGCAACTTATGCCCAAGACCTGGGCGGACATGCGCGCTCGCTATGGTCTCGGACGCGATCCTTTCGATCCGCATGACAACATTCTCGCTGGCGCCGCCTTCCTTCGTGAACTGCACGACCGCTACGGCTCGCCGGGCTTCCTCGCGGCCTACAATGCAGGTCCCGCTACGAGGATTTTCGCGATAGACATCGTCCACTTCCCGCCGAGACGACAGCCTATGTCGCAGCCATTGTCCCTTTTGTCGATGCGGAGAGGACGCCAGGGCCTTTCCTCGTCGCGGCCCCCTCTCGTTCATCCTGGACGCAGGCGTCGCTCTTTTTCGGCCACGTTGACGGGCCGTCCTCCGCCGCGCCAGCTGCATTCGATCGACCGACGCACGACAAGCCGGCTGTCGCTCCTGTGCACGATCTCTCGGCCATCGCTCCGCAATCAGAAGGCCTGTTCGTCGCGCTCTCGAAAGCGGGACGACCGCAATGAATGCGCGGCGTCGCCAAAAAAAAGGATGCCGATCTATGCTCTCCCGTCGCGCCCATGCTGCGGAAATCTCGGCTGCTGTCGCGCAATGGCGGCGCGCCATCGCGATCCGATGCGAATTCGCGCCCTGGCGTACTTCAGCGCTGATCGGCGAAAAGGGAAGAGCAGGCGAGGGAGACCAGCGGGCAACGACCGAACGAGGGCGAGATAAAAGGCCGCAATGTGCGGCTTGGTCGGTCGGTTGTTGTTGCTTCATTTTTTTACTGACCCGGCAATGTGTGGTTTCGGCGCGCAATGTGCGCCTCACCATCAACTCATTGCGGGGATTCTGCTTTTCGCACATTGCCGAGGCCGTCAATGGCTGAAGAGAACGACTTCCACCCTCGGCCCGGCCGTATCCGCTCCTCGCGGAGCCAGCGAGCCAAGCCCTTCATCGCCCAGGCGCTTGCGGCTGCTCAACGCGCCGGCGGCGGCATCTCGCGAGCCGGCTATCTCGTCAGCTCCCGTCATTCGCGCTTCGGCCGGGGCCGTGTCGCCAGCGTGCGGGCAAACCGTCTGCTCACCGGTCGCTCGCGTCTGGTGACGATCAAGGCCCGGGTCGTCCGGCATCGGGCCAGATCGGCGTCGCTCGCCGCGCATCTCGGCTATCTCCGGCGCGAGGGCGTCACCCGGGACGGGGAGAAGGCCCACCTGTTCGGTCCGGACACCGAGGATGCCGACCCCAAGGCCTTTGCCGAGCGCTGTCGGGGTGACCGGCACCATTTCCGCTTCATCGTCTCGCCCGAAGATGCGCCCGAGATGGCCGACCTCAAGGGTTTTGCCCGCGAGCTGGTCGGTCAGATGGAAATAGATCTTGGCACCAAGCTCGACTGGATGGGTGTCGATCACTGGAACACCCAGCACCCTCACGTCCACATCATCGTGCGTGGCGTCGCCGAAGACGGCCAGGACCTCGTCATCTCCCGCGACTACATCAAGGAGGGGATGCGCGCCCGCGCCCAGGACCGAGTTACGCAGGAACTCGGACTGCGCTCCGATCTCGACATCCGCCGCTCGCTTGAGCGCCAGGTCGAAGCCGAGCGCTGGACACAGCTCGACCGCCAGCTTGTTCGCGATGCAGACCGGCACGGCGTCATCGACCTCGCGCCCAATCCGGCGCAGCAGCCTGATCAGTTCCATGCGCTGAAGGTCGGCCGGCTGCGGCGCTTGGAGAGCCTCGGCCTCGCGCATCAACTCGGGCCAGGCCAATGGGTCATGGATGAGGCCGCCGAGACGACGCTCCGCGAGCTCGACGAGCGCGGCGATATCATCAAACGCATCCACCGCAGCCTGATCGAACGCGGCATCGAGCGGGGGACCGCGAGCTACGTGCTATCAGGCGAAAGCCTCGACGTCCCCGTCATCGGACGCCTCGTCGATCGCGGTCTCGACGACGAACTCAAAGGGACCGCCTATGCCGTGGTCGACGGCGTCGATGGCCGCACCCACCACATCAGGCTGCCCGATCTCGACGCGGCCGGCGACAGCGCGCCGGGCTCGATCGTCGAGTTGCGCAAATTCGATGATGCGAGAGGACAGCGCCGCGTGGCGCTTGCCGTCCGTTCCGATCTCTCGATCGAAGCCCAGGTAACGGCGAGCGGCGCGACATGGCTCGACCGGCAGGCCGTCGCACGCGAACCTGTGGCACTCGGCCAGGCCGGCTTCGGCGCCGAGGTCCGCGACGCCATGCAACGGCGGGCTGAGCAGCTCATCGAGCAGGGTCTCGCCGAAGGCCAGGCGCGCGGCCTCGTCTTTTCTCACAACCTCATCGGCACGCTGCGCCGGCGAGAGTTAGAGGCTCTCGGCAAGCAACTCGCGACCGAGGCCGGCCAGCCGTTCAATCCGTCGGCTGCCGGTGAATATGTCTCGGGCACCTATCGGCAGCGCTTCGCGCTCGCCTCCGGCCGCTTCGCCATGATCGACGATGGTCTCGGCTTCCAGTTCGTGCCCTGGACGCCTTCGCTCGAAAAGCAGCTCGGCCGGCATGTCTCCGGCGTCGCTCGCGCCGACGGCGGCATCGATTGGGGTTTTGGGCGCAATCGGGGGCTCGGCCTGTGAGCGATCTCGACAGTCACCGACGTCAGGAAAGGGCGGCGGCCATGTCCGCTACCAAGATTCCCTGGGGGCAGGTTATCACGGTCTTTGCGATCGTCCTGCTGACGATCTGGACTGCGACGGAATGGACGGCCTGGCGGCTCGGCTTCCAGCCGCAGCTCGGGCAGCCCTGGTTCGAGCTGCTCCATTTTCCCGTCTACCTTCCGCCCGCCTTCTTCTGGTGGTGGTACGCCTACGATGCTTATGCGCCACAGGTCTTCATTGAGGGCGGCTACATCGCCGCATCCGGCGGCATTATCGCCGCGGCCGCCGCGATCGGAATGTCGGTCTGGCGCGCCCGCGAAGTGAAGAATGCCGAGACTTATGGCTCTGCGCGGTGGGCTGAGGCGACGGAGATCGCGCAAGCAGGGTTACTCGGGCCTGACGGCGTCGTGCTCGGCCGGTTCGAGCGTGCCTACCTCCGCCATGATGGACCGGAGCATGTCCTGTGCTTCGCGCCGACCCGGAGCGGGAAGGGCGTCGGCCTCGTCATTCCTTCGCTGCTGACTTGGCCCGGCAGCGCGATCGTCCACGACATCAAGGGGGAGAACTGGCAGCTCACCGCCGGCTTCCGCGCTCAGTACGGCCGCGTCCTCCTGTTCGATCCGACCAACGCGAAGTCGTCGGCCTATAACCCGTTGCTCGAGGTCCGCCGCGGCGCGCGGGAGGTTCGTGACGTCCAGAACATCGCCGACATCCTCGTTGACCCGGAGGGTAGCCTCGAGAAGCGGAACCACTGGGAGAAAACCAGCCACGCACTTCTGGTCGGCGCCATCCTCCACGTCCTCTATGCCGAGGAAGACAAGACGCTTGCCGGCGTCGCAGCTTTCCTGTCCGATCCGAAGCGGCCGATCGAGACGACACTCGCCGCCATGATGCGGACGCCGCATCTCGGCGAGGCCGGGGTCCATCCCGTTGTCGCGTCCGCTGCGCGCGAGTTGCTGAACAAATCCGGAAACGAGCGCTCCGGCGTCTTGAGTACCGCCATGTCGTTCCTGGGCCTCTACCGAGATCCGGTGGTGGCGGAGGTGACACGGCGCTGCGACTGGCGGATCACCGACATCGTCGGCGGCGACCGGTTCACCACGCTGTACCTCGTGGTGCCGCCCTCGGACATCAACCGCACCAAGCCGCTGATCCGCCTGATCCTCAATCAGATCGGCCGCCGCTTGACCGAGGATCTCCAAGCCAAGGCCGGACGGCGCCGGCTCCTCCTGATGCTCGACGAATTCCCCGCGCTCGGCCGGCTTGACTTCTTCGAATCCGCGCTCGCCTTCATGGCGGGTTACGGCATCAAGAGCTTCCTGATCGCCCAGTCGCTGAACCAGATCGAGAAAGCCTACGGGCCCAACAACTCGATCCTCGACAACTGTCATGTTCGGGTCAGCTTCGCGACCAACGATGAACGGACCGCGAAGCGGGTGAGCGACGCACTCGGCACCGCGACCGAGATGAAGGCGATGAAGAACTATGCCGGCAGCCGGCTGGCGCCATGGCTCGGCCACCTGATGGTCTCTCGGTCGGAGACCGCCCGCCCGCTGCTGACGCCTGGCGAGATGATGCAGCTCCCGCCATCAGATGAGATCGTCATGATGTCGGGTCTCCATCCGATCCGGGCCAAGAAAGCGCGCTATTACGAGGACGCGCGCTTCCAGGAACGCATACTGGCGCCGCCGACGCTGAACAAAGCCAACGAGGTGCGGCCGGACGATTGGAGTTCACGGCCACTGCCGCCGCGCCCATCGGCATTAGCGGCGTCGGCCGACGACCAGACGGACGACGAAGATCCAAAGACCGCGGATCGCCGCCGGCAGCCGGAACTGGCCCAAGACACCGTGGAAAAGAAGGAACCGCTCGGCAACGAGTTCGCGGCCGACCTCGCCGACGAGTTCGATGAAGATGCACCGCGCATCAGGCGCATGAACGACATGATGCAGGGCGTCGCGCGCCAGGCTTCACTCGATCCCGGCGATGATCTCGGATTGTGAGGCCAGGCATGACCGCAGCGAAGAAAAAGGCCCAGATGTCGGTCTATCTCGAGCCTGATGTCATGAAGGCGCTGTCGTCCTATGCCGCCCGGCGCGAGCAATCGCTGTCGCTCATCGCCGAGGCCGCCATTGCGTCCTTTCTGTCGCCGGACGCCGACGAGCGGCGGGAGGCTGCTATTGCCAAGAGACTCGATCAAATTGATCGCCGCATCGCGCGTCTGGAACGGGATGTCGGGATTTCAGTCGAGACCATCGCCCTCTTCATCCGCTTCTGGCTGACGACAACACCGCCACTCCCCGAACCGGCTGCAAAGGCCGCGCGGGCACAAGCCGGAGCGCGCTATGATAACTTCGTCGCCGCGTTGGGCCGGCGACTCAATCAGGGCCCGAAACTGCGGCAGGAGATTTTGGAGGACATGCCCAACTCGCCGCCGGAGTCCCGATGTGGGTGTCAGTCCGTTCTAAATGTGAAGAACTCAATGGAGACGAGGTAGAGATCCGGCTCGCTCTCGATCTTCGTTGCACTGCCCGGCCGCGCTAAGCTCTCGCCAGGATGACGTCAGATGATGACACGGGGTTGATTGCGGACCCTACATCGCCCAAACACTCGAGGCGATCATCGCCTGCCATCCCCAAAGTCGAATCGAAGACCTCATGCCATGGCGACTCCGCAAAACGTCAAGCCAGCATCAATAGGTTGCGGCTAAGCGCTCACCAGCAAGCAGAAGATTTCGGCCTTGAACCACTCTGACGGAATCACAGGTACTACAGCTAACAGCTCAACACGGTTGCCTATTGCGCCGGCGAGGATGCCTGGAGCAAGAGGAGAACTCTCCGCAGGCGCATTCACCTATTCGATCGGTCTGAGCCGGCGTGCAGCATGCGCCTTGTGTTCCACCTCAGACGCGCGGCTTGTTTCAAAATCTACCGATCTTGTTGCGAAGAAAACATCGCGATCGAAAAACCGCAGGGAATGCGCATTGCGTCCGCTGGCCTAGATCCTGCACACCACAAGCGCCGGGGAAGCGGAGCCAACAACTTCGGCTATTGGGCCTTCGTTGCAAATTGGCGCGCGTCATGTGTTCGTGAGGTGAAATGCGATCTGAACTTCTTTTTTGCGGAATCGCAACAGCTGCGCTCGTTGCTGGCGGTACCGTCAATTCGGCCGATCTTAAGCCGGCAGTAAAGGTCCCACCCGCCGTCTGGAACTGGACCGGCGGGTATATCGGCGGGCACGTCGGCGGGGGCTACGGGCTGACATCATTCAGTGATCCCTATGGTCCGTCACTCTATGGGGACGTTGTCCACACCCCCGTGTTCCTGGCCGGAGGTCAGATCGGCTACAACTGGCAGAGGGAGCGCTGGGTTTTTGGCCTTGAATTGGATGCTAGTGGCGCTGTCTCGGACGGTAAAAACACCTGTCTTGCCGTTTCCAGCTCGGTGGTGAGCGCGAACTGCAACGCCAGTCCAAACGTTTTTGTCACCGGGACGGGTCGCCTGGGGTATGCGTTTGGACCGCAGGGCCACACGCTAGCTTATCTCAAAGGGGGCGTGGCCTGGCAGCACAATCGCGGCGATGTCACCAACAACAACGAATTCGGTGACTTGGCGCCACAGAATGCCACCCATTTCGACTATGGTCGTGTCGGTGGCACAATCGGGGTAGGCGTCGAGCAAGCGCTCACGCCGGCTTGGTCCCTGACACTTGAATACGACTATCTAAGGTTCGGCGGAGCAAACGTGGCGACCCCTCCGACCCTACGGTATCCGCCGTTGGCAACGGTCCCAGCCAACATCACTAGCCTATCCAGCAGCTACCACGTCGGAAAGCTTGGTCTGAACTACCATTTTGACGCCGCCCCATGGACACCGGCATGGTCAGATGCGCCGCTATACCCGACAAAGCCGACGGTCAGCGCCTCGCCGATTGCTCTCGCTGATCGGTGGTCGCTGGAAAGCGGCACACGGGTGTGGTTAAGCCGAGGAAGGTATCAATGGGACCACGGGAGCAGTGATCTCGTATCAAGACTCTCCTATCATGGGCTCGATGGGATTTCGGGTGAGTTGTTCGAACGTGTGGACAGCCCCTGGGGGATCTTCCTGAAGGGCAATATCGGAATCGGGCGCTTCAACACTGGAAATATGAACGATGAAGATTGGGGCTTACGCCCTCCGTACGTGAGTGTCCCCACCGCCTACGTCAACACGATATCGGGTCAGGCCAACGGAAGGTTCACCTACTACACCGCCGATGCCGGATACAATTTCCTCCGCGGCAGCACCTACAAGGTCGGTGGGTTTATGGGCTGGAGCTACTACGGCCAGAAGTCCGACTCGATAGGCTGCGTTCAGATCGCCGCCCCCAAGTCTGATCCATGCCTTGCGCCAAGCGATAGAAGGATCATCGGCAGCCAAGACACTGACTGGAATGCGCTGCGCATCGGCCTCAGCGCTGAGACCATGTTGCTCGACCGTTGGCGCGTGAGTGCCGATGTTGCTTACCTGCCGTGGACAGACTTCCACGGGCGCGACAACCATCTGCTGCGTCAATTCACGTCCTTCGCCGATCAACGCGGGAGTGGTGGCGGTGGTGTGCAGGTTGAGGCAGTCCTATCCTACTTCATCACTGAGAACTTCAGCCTCGGCGTCGGCGGCCGTTATTGGGCCATGTGGACCCCAAATGAGCGTAAAGGAATTGACACCCAAGCCACGGAGGCGCACCGCCCCCCTGTTACCCACGGGCCCTTTCCTGCGGACCATCGCATGGAACGATGGGGCACGTTCCTGCAGGCGTCCTACAAGTTTGACTGAAACTGCATGCTCCTCGCTCTAAGCTTGGCACGGCCGAGATTACACAATGACGACGGCGCCGCGCTCTTGCCTAGGCTGGAACTAAGCGAAGGTCCGGGACTAAAGCTGCAAGCTTTTGGGCCGTTCAAGCCCGAAAGCTTGCATCGACGCATCAAGGGTGAAGGCTAGGCGCCGCGGAGGTGGTGCAACGTTTGATCTTCGATGTGAGCGCCGTCATCCCGCCCACCGCAAGCACGCGGTCAGAGCTTTGATTTGCACGCTTTGTTTTCGTTTGCGGCGGGCGGGTTGTCGTTATCAACTTGCAGCTTAGCGATGGCCTCGTGATCGGTAGTCGCCGGACCGATGTCAATTGTTTGCAAATTTGACCCCTTGCATTGCCAATAAATCCCTATTGTGGAGATTTGTCGTGAGAGGCTCGATCAGCACCCCTTCGATACAGCAAGTATTTTTTCTCTGCTCTACCCTTGATTCCTACGACGGCTGAATACTTGTTGAACTAACCCATTTCCTGCCTTTTCTATCCATCCCCGTCGCCGATCGCTTGTTGCGATTGGCGTTCGACGGGGGACGATCGTGGCGGGCACTTCACTCCATTCGGAAGCGTTCTCGCGTGGCGCGCGCATGCTGCGCACCGCGCTCGGCCCCGCGATCGCCACCTTCCTTGAAGATCCATCGATCGTCGAGGTGATGCTCAACCCCGACGGGCGGCTCTGGATCGACCGATTATCCGGCGGCCTGGAGGATAGCGGACGAACGATGTCCGCCGCCGACGGCGAGCGGATCGTGCGCCTGGTCGCGCACCATGTCGGCGCTGAGGTGCATGCCGAGAAGCCGCGCGTCTCCGCTGAGCTTCCCGAGACGGGGGAGAGGTTCGAGGGGCTTCTCCCGCCCGTTGTTGCGGCTCCGGCCTTTGCAATCCGCAAGCCGGCCGTCGCTGTTTTCACCCTGGATGACTACGCGGCGGCTGGCATCATGACGGCCGGGCAGGCGATCCTGCTCCGCGAAGCGGTTGCCGCCCGCAAGAACATCCTGGTCGCCGGCGGCACCTCGACCGGCAAGACCACACTGACAAACGCACTGCTGGCCGAGATCGCCGGCACCACCGATCGCGTGGTCCTGATCGAGGATACGCGTGAGCTGCAATGCCGCGCTCCGAACCTGGTCGCGCTGCGGACCAAAGATGGCGTCGCGTCCCTGTCGGATCTGGTTCGGTCCTCCCTGCGCCTACGCCCCGACCGGATTCCGGTCGGCGAGGTACGGGGCAGCGAAGCCCTGGAGCTCCTCAAAGCCTGGGGCACGGGCCATCCCGGTGGGATCGGAACGATCCACGCCGGCACGGCACTGGGCGCGCTTCGCCGCCTCGAGCAGCTCATCCAGGAAGCCGTCCTCACCGTTCCTGCGAGGGACAGCTCGCGGACATAGTCTCTTGGGCGGCCGCGGAAAACAAGAAATTTGAGGTCGTCGCTGGCGATAGCAAGCGCGCGCTGGGCCGGTCCACGATGGCTGAGCACACTCTCGACGTTTCGCAAATCTGTAGGATTATCGACTACGAGCCTGCTGAGCTTATTCTGACCGCTCGTCCCGGGACCCCTCTGGTGACTATTCAGGCGGAGCTCGAAGCCAAGGGTCAGATGCTTGCTTTCGAGCCACCCAATTGGCGCAGTTTGCTTCAGTCCACTGGAGAGCCGACGCTCGGCGGAACTTTGGCCTGCAATCTTGCCGGGCCACGGCGGGTTCGTGCAGGCGCTGCACGTGATTTCCTCCTGGGCTTTTCCGCAGTCAATGGCAGGGGAGAGGTATGGAAGGCAGGCGGCAAGGTCGTAAAGAACGTCACTGGCTTCGACATGTGCAAGCTGCAAGCCGGGGCCTTCGGCACCCTGTCTGTTCTAACAGAAATGACTCTGAAGGTATCCCCAAGACCGGAAGTGGAAAACACTCTTCTCCTCCCGGGGCTTGCTGACGAGATTGCAATCGAAGTCATGGCAGCTGCGCTAAACAGCCGCTTTGAGATTTCTTCAGTGGCTCACCTGCCGGCTGCCGCGGCGCGGCGATCCGAGACGAGCGCCGTTTCAAATGGTAAGGGCGCGGTTACGGCGGTGCGGCTGGAAGGGCCTCGTCCTTCGGTCGCCTATCGGGCTGAAGCCCTCGAAAAGAAGTTCGGACATGGCACACGTCTTCTCGGTCCGGAGTCGGCGTACCTTTGGAACGAGATCGGCGAGGTCCGACCGCTTCTGCCGCGTGGCCCCCGGGTCGTGTGGCGTCTCTGCCCGACACCAAGCTCGGCGGCGCTGATTGTCGCCAACGTGTGCGCCAAATTAAGCTCTGTCGACGCGCTATACGATTGGGGTGGCGGGCAAGTGTGGCTCAGCATTGATGCAGACGAAGCTGGCCTGGACGCTGGCGCGGCGGTTGTACGCGGAGCCATGAGGCGGTCGGGAGGCAATTCGACCCTTGTCGTCGCGTCCGCGCAAACGCGGGAAAGAGTTGCGGTGTTCGATCCGCTGGAGGGGCCGATTGCGGACCTCACATTGCGCATCAAGCGTGGCTTCGATCCTCAGGGTGTCCTCAATGGCGGCCGCATGCACGAGGGACATTAGCTGCCATGCAGACAAACTTTACCGAAGGCCAGCTCGCTGATTCTGGGACGCGCATTGCTGAAAAGATTCTTCGCGCGTGTGTGCACTGCGGGTTCTGCACGTCTACCTGTCCGACTTATGCCCTGCTCGGCGACGAGCTCGATAGTCCGCGCGGACGCATCTATTTGATAAAGGACATGCTCGAGAACAGCCGGCCCGCGACGAAAGAGGTCGTCAAGCACATCGATCGCTGCCTGTCCTGTTTGTCCTGCATGTCGACCTGTCCATCTGGCGTCAATTATATGCATCTGGTCGATCATGCCCGGCATCACATCGAAAAAACCTACCGCCGGCCATGGTTCGACCGAATGCTAAGGCATTTGCTCGGCTTGGTGCTTCCGAGGCCTCGCCTGTTTCGCGTGGCGCTGACCTTCTCGCGTCTCATCAAGCCGTTCACCTGGCTAATGCCCGTTCAGTTGCGCGCATCGCTTGATCTCATCCCCGAGCGGATCCCGCTTGCCTCGAAATTGGTGCAGCCTCAAGTGATATCCAGTGCACCCAGACGCAAGTGGCGCGTTGCCCTGCTCCCCGGCTGTGCCCAGCAGGTTTTAGCGCCGCAGATCAATGAGGCGACAATCCGTCTGTTGACCAGGCACGGATGTGAGGTTGTGATCTCGGGTGGCGCAGGCTGCTGTGGAGCGCTGAACCATCATCTCGGTCAGGATGGGCGCGCCTTGGCGCGCGCCAATATCGAGGCGTGGAGCAGAGAGATAGAGGGCGCCGGGCTCGACGCTGTCGTCATCAATGCGTCAGGATGTGGAACGACTGTAAAGGACTATGGCTTCATGTTCCGTGATGATCCGGAGCTCGCGAAAAAAGCTCAGGTGATATCTTCGTTGACCCGCGACATTACGGAGTTCATGAGCGAAATCGGCCTTCAGCCGCAGCTCACTCCGACCGGACAGCGCGTCGCATATCACAGCGCGTGTTCGTTGCAGCATGGGCAACAGGTGCGAGTTCAACCCAAACAGCTTCTCAAGGAAGTCGGCTTTATCGTACTCGAGCCGCCGGAAGGTCATCTTTGCTGCGGCTCGGCAGGTACATACAACCTGCTTCAGCCGTACCTCGCTGGCAAATTGCGTGACCGCAAGGTGGCCAACATAGAGGGCACATCGGCACAAATAGTCGCGGCAGGCAACCTCGGCTGCATTACCCAGATCGCGAGTGGAACATCAATACCAGTGGTGCACACGGTTGAGTTGCTCGATTGGGCAACAGGTGGACCCCGCCCAAGGGAATTGTCTGCCTGATGGTGAGTTGTTCTTTAGCATCGACCTCATTCCCAACCTTCTCGTAGAGGTTGACGCGCCACGGCCGATGAAGATGGCTCTATTGCTTCGCCTTGGTGCTATGATGCTGCGGAAGCCCAAGCGCTCCACCCGGATAACCTGCGACGGACTGCGATCTTGCGCTACGCCTCATGGGCGGCTGTCTTCCCAATGTACGTGGTGCTTGCGCGGAGGATGGAGCAAAAAGATGGGAATCCTGAAATAGCGACTATTGCGATGCGGAGGCCCCTGCTGCTTGGTGGCCGATCAGCGATCTTCGCCCACTCCCATGCGCCCGGACACCTGAAAGGCCGCGCGGAAGCGAGACGGTCGATCGCCAGGTCTTGATCCAAGTGGTGTTGCGCCCACGCGAACACGGATGCCAAGGCATCGCCCTCATCACCGGGTGACATGCCGGTTGCTTCCTCGGACCAAGTTGGAGGACACAGTGACGTTTCGAGTGGCGACCTGCGAATTCCCTGATCGGACTGATGAGGTGTCGGCGATGTGGCGCCGGCTCGAACGTGAGCTCGCCAAGGCGCCGGTCGATCTACTCGTTCTTCCCGAGTTGGCTGGCGTTGATAGTTTTTGGGGAAGCCCGGTCTTCAGCGAGGTCGTTTGGCGTCAGGCCGTCACCACGCATGCCAAGATCTCGGATGAGCTGAAGCGGCTCACGGCAAAGCGTGCCCTCGGGACGCGGGCTGTCGAGGTGGACACACGGCGCTGGAACGAGACCTTTCTCTGGAAGCCGGAGAGCGGTCTGGTCCGAGGCAGGCCCAAGGCGTGGCTACCGCAGCAGGAGGGCGGCTGGGAAGCGACCTGGTTCGACCGCGGCCCACAGAACGTACTCCCTGTGCGGGACGACGAACTCTGTTTCGCCGAGCTGGTGTGCACGGAGATCATGGTGAGCACCGCGGCGCGCCGTCTCGGTCAGGCCGGGGTTCAGTTGATTGCCGCGCCGCGGGCGACCGGCGGCCATCCGCGTTGGGAAGTGGCCACCCGGATGGCGGCGATTGCAGCCGGCGCGTTCGTCGTGACGGCGAACCGCCGAGGCGGCAGCCTCGCCGGCGGTAGCTGGATCGTGGCGCCTGATGGTGACGTCCTTGCGCGCACGAGCGAGGGCAATCCCATCATCAGCCTTGAAATCGATCTGGCCGCGGCCGACGCGGCCAAACAGACCTATCCGCGCAATGTCAGGGATTGACCGGATCAAGGAGACCCCGCCGATGCTGGACGCGCTGACCTATCTCACTTCAGCCGAGGAATTACGGCCACCCTATCTTCCGCCGTCGGCGCTGATGCGCGCCAAGCAGCTCGACCGGCTGGACCCACATTGCTGCAAGTTTATCGCGCATGCGCCGTTTGTCATCATCGGCTCGTCGCATCCTGAGCGCGGCCATGATGTCAGCCCCCGCGGTGATGCGCCGGGCTTCGTGCATATCTTCGATCCTCATCATCTGGCGATCCCAGACCGGCCCGGCAACAATCGCCTCGATACGATCGAGAATTTGCTCGTCAATCCGGCGATCGGCCTGCTGTTCGTTATTCCGGGCATCGAGGAATTGCTGCGGGTCAACGGCACCGCGCGTCTTTTACGTTCGCAGGACCTCCTCCAATCGATGTCGGTCGGCGGCAAGGCGCCGAAGCTCGCGATCGTCGTGACCGTCACGGAGGCGTTCCTTCACTGCACCAAAGCCCTCAAGCGCAGCCGACTCTGGCAAGATGATTATCGGCTGGACCGCGCCAAACTGCCGTCGCTCGGCCAGATGATTTCCGATCAGACCATGCCTGCAGATCTCTCCGTCAAGGACATCGAGGCGAGAATTGAAGTCGACGCCAAAAAGAATCTCTATTAACGAACGAGGAATGACGGATGAAGCTGCAACTCCTTCGAAACGCAACATTGAAGCTGAATCTCGGCAGACGCACGATACTATTGATCCGTTCTTCGCCCCAAAGCACAGCCGGCCTTCCATTGCGCGACGCTCGCCAAATCCGCTGGTCGAGCTTCCCGTGAGCGTCGACCAAGCCCTCGACGGCGTTGAACTGGTTATCGTCTCGCACCTGCATTCGGATCACTTCGATCCGCTGGCACAATCCCTTGTGCCGAAGGATATGCCGATCGTCTGCCAACCTGCCGACGACAGCAAAATCCGCTCTTTCGGCTTCGAAGAGGTCACGCCACTTCATAACCAACTGGATTGGCGCGACGTTAAGCTGACGCGGCGCGAAGGCCGCCATGGCTTTGGCCCGGTGGTCGAGAAGATGGGGCCGGTCATGGGGTTCAGCATTGAAGTAGAAGGCGAGCCGAGACTCTATTGGACAGGCGATACTGTTCTCTACCCGCCGGTCGAGGAGACAATTCGAAGCACCGATCCGGACATCATCGTCATTCATCCTTCCGGTGCGCGATGGGAAGGTTCGTCGATCGCCATGGATGCCGAACAGGCCGCGACGCTCTGCAAGACGTTCCCGCGCCCAATTGTTGTCGCAACTCACCTTGAAGCTCTGGATCACGCGACGGTCACCCGAGATCACCTTCGGCAATTTACGCTCTCCCAAGGAATCGCTGCCGAGCGATTGTTGATCCCTCGTGACGGCGAATTGCTCTACCTCGATGTTCCGGCCAGATAAGGAGCCTGCTCCAATCATGAGGTGCTGGTCAGAATATATGCGTCCAGAATCTTTGGCAGCCAAATGCGATGACGCGCACGAGAGAGGAATGGCGGCGGCGATCCACGATGAGCTTTCCTACAAAGCGATCGGACGAGGAATAGAAGGCGCGTGCAGCATTCTGAGCGGTGAGTTTGTCGCGTTTTGCTAGCGGCTCTCGACATCAGGTTTGGCAGTAGCATCATTGGTCAGCTTAAAGTCAGTGCATGACGTGACGAGCTGTTGTTCGACGAACCGGGAGGCGTCGATTGAGATTGTTTATGACCCGCGCCGCCTGCCAGCAAGCTGCGGCGTGGCGATCGCCGATCTCCAGCGACGCGTCTACGCTGGCGAGAATTTTCTTACGCGACAACCCGCGACGGGTAGGCGAGGAGATGGACAGAGGTTGGCCGATACGATCGGGTGACGCGTCAGAATAATTTATCTGCCAGAGCGATGAATGAAAGGACGAACTATCAATTCGAGGGGCGCCCGCAGCCACTCCTACAGTTTGCATTTTTCACGATCCAGCGTGTTCGGCGCAGACCTTCTTGGTCCATGCGCGGCCTTCGACCACATGAAACCCAAGCGCCATCCGACTTTGTCTGCGTGATCTGCGCCTCGGGCTCGTCGCGAGCTTAGTTCGAGAAGGATCTACATGTCGAAAGCAACGCGCAGTTCTTTTGCGTTCACAGGGCCGGTTCGCGCAAAACAACGTCTCACCCGAGACAGTTTCTCTCTCTTCCATCGCGTAGTCGTGAGCCAGCGTCGTCTTTGCGTGCGGATACATCGATGCGAGCGAAGTTGCAGCCGCGCAGCAACAAACACCGCATTTTGCGTCAACAAAAGAATACCGCTTTCCCGGACTCGCTGAAAAAGAGTTTGCCTTGGACTCGCTCGCTTCGGCGTTCTCTGAGACTATTGATTGCTCGCCGATGGTGCTTGCGAGGAGAATGCGGATGACTTGCACGGGCCTCCTTGATCGATCTCGAACCTGCGTCGCGCCGCTGACATCGTGTCTCGCGGCGTATTGTTGACGCGCCGATCGCGCGCCGGCGCCGGTCGCAACTGATCGCGCCAACCTTCCCATCATTCAAATCTTAGCGGCCGCCCGAACAGGCCGCATCGTCCCTCGCTGACCGCACGCAGCGCGAACGCACCGCGCTGCCTGCGCCGCATCCGTCTCCAAGACCCAACCTTTGAGGAGAATTCCGATGACCACGAACCATGATTCGATCAAATTCGCCTACTGGGTTCCGAACGTCTCCGGCGGCCTCGTGATCAGCAAGATCGAGCAGCGCACCGGATGGGACATCGACTACAACCGCCGCCTGGCGCAGATCGCGGAGCAGGCCGGCTTCGACTACGCCCTGAGCCAGATCCGCTTCACCGCGGGCTACGGCGCCGAATTCCAGCACGAGCCGGTCGCCTTCAGCCATGCGCTGCTCGCGGCGACGACCAAGCTGAAAGTGATCGCGGCGCTGCTGCCGGGACCGTGGAATCCGGCGGTCGCGGCCAAGCAGATCGCAACCATCAGCCAGCTCTCCGAAGGTCGCGTCGCGGTCAACATCGTCTCTGGCTGGTTCCGCGGCGAGTTCACCGCGATCGGTGAACCGTGGCTCGACCACGACGAACGCTACCGGCGCTCGGAAGAATTCATCCGCTCGCTGCGCGGGATCTGGACCCAGGACAGTTTCACCTTCCGCGGCGATTTTTACCGCTTCACGGATTACTCGCTGAAGCCCAAGCCGGCGCAGCCGCTGCCCGAGATATTCCAGGGCGGCAGCTCGCGCGCGGCGCGCGACATGGCGGCGCGGGTATCGGACTGGTACTTCACCAACGGCAATTCGGTCGAGGAGATTAAGAAGCAGGTCGACGACATCAGGGCCAAGGCGAAGGCCAACAATCATTCCGTGAAGATCGGCGTCAATGCTTTTGCGATCGCGCGCGACAGCGAGGCCGAGGCGCGCAGCGTGCTGAACGAGATCATCGCCAAGGCCGATCCGGAGGCGGTCAACGCCTTCGGCCACGAGGTCAAGAACGCCGGCAAGGCCTCGCCGGAAGGGCAGGGCAATTGGGCCAAATCGAGCTTCGAGGATCTCGTCCAGTACAATGACGGCTTCAAGACCAATCTGATCGGCACGCCGGAGCAGATCGCCGAGCGCATCGTCGCGCTCAAGGAGGTCGGGGTCGACCTGGTGCTGCTCGGCTTCCTGCACTTCCAGGAAGAGGTCGAGTATTGCGGTCGCCGCGTCATTCCGCTGGTGCGGGCGCTGGAAACGAATGCGCCGCGGCACGTCCAGGCTGCCGAGTGATCGGGGAAGCTCTGGCGTGACCATGATCGCAGCAAGCGCGGGCGCGCTTCCCCTGGATGGTGCCCTGGTCGAGCCGGCGCTCTCGCCACCCTTGGGCGGGCGCGCCGAAGCGACGGGCCGTATGCTCGCCAGGCGGGGCAATGGCGAGGTGCGGCCGGTGCTCGCGCTGGCGGACATCTCGCTCTCGTTCGGCGGCGTCGCCGCGCTGCGCGACGTAGGCTAGAGGTCGCGCAAGGCGAGATCCGTGCGGTGATCGGGCCCAACGGGGCCGGCAAGAGCTCGCTGCTCAATGTCATCAGCGGGCTCTACCGGCCCGACCGGG
The DNA here is from genome assembly GCF_044570075.1 of Bradyrhizobium sp. YCK136. Taxonomy (NCBI): domain Bacteria; kingdom Pseudomonadati; phylum Pseudomonadota; class Alphaproteobacteria; order Hyphomicrobiales; family Nitrobacteraceae; genus Bradyrhizobium; species Bradyrhizobium sp. YCK136. Next base: position 8,213,129 of record NZ_CP172424.1, on the reverse strand, counting down.
GCCGGGTGTGGCTCGGCGCGCAGTCCTTCACCCATGTGCCGACGGTACGATTGGTGCAGCACGGCGTGGCGCGGACGTTCCAGAATCTCGCGGTGTTCAAGGGCCTCTCGGTGCTCGACAACGTCTTGATGGGACTGGCGCATCGTGTTCGCGCCGGCTTCCTGCGCCAGATCGCCGGCTCGCCCTTGGCGCGGCGGATCGAGGCGGAGAATCGTGCGGCTGCCGAGGACGTCATCGGCTTCCTGCGTCTCGACCATGTGCGCGACCGCGCCGCCGGAACCTTACCCTACGGATTGCAGAAGCGCGTCGAGCTGGCGCGTGCGCTGGTGGCGCGGCCGTCCCTGCTGCTGCTCGACGAGCCGTTCGCGGGCGTCACGCTGGGCGAGAAGCAGGAACTGGCCGCGCATGTCCGCAACGCGCGCGACAGCTATGGCGCCACCATCATCCTGATCGAGCATGACATCGGTGTGGTGATGGGGCTGTCCGATCGTGTTGCGGTGCTCGACTACGGCCGCAAGATCGCCGGATACGACGGTTTTTTCGATCTGAAATGGGCGGGAATTGCGCTGGATGACGATGGCCGCCCTGACCGCGAGGAGGCACACACTGCCTGGCGGCGGTTTGGGCGCGCGTTTCTTGAGGAGTATGCCGTCCGGAATCAGAACGGTCCAGGCCGCTACGGGCCACCCTGGGCTTTGACCACATTCGGGCCGCCTTAATGCCCGCGCGATCGAAACGAGATAAGCGGCGCCATTCTGTGCACGTGACGGCCGAAGCTGTGCGCTTGTTCAAGCGGGGCGTTGAACTGCAGCGCGGCCCACATGACCCCGCCGAGTTGCGCGATCTGAAAATCTCTTTGGCGGCAGCGCTTTGCCGCAGCAAGTTCCGAGCATGCCCGCTCGACGCCACGCCGAGCAGCTTGATCGGATGCGACCGCGAGCCGGCAAGGTGGTGCAGGACGGCACGGCGGCGATATCAACGGATGGGACGTTCGCGGCAAATTCTGATGCCAAGGTGCCAACCGAAAAGGCTGTGAAGACGTACGTAGACACGGCCGGTGGCGCCTGGACCGTGACAAGTCCAACCGTCACGGCGTCGAGCGGCACGTTCACCACCGTTAGCTGTTCGCTGCGATACAAGCTGATCGGCAAGACCGCGATATTTACGGCGACCGTCACGATCACCAACGCCGGCACGGCTTCCGGCAATATTCTTTTTAATATGCCGTTTACGCCGACCGTCACCCACGCGGGCGGAGGAAAAGAAGTCGCCACTCTTGGTCATCAGTGCAACTGGCAGATAACTTCCGCGCAGATGATCATCGCAAAATATGACAATACCAGCATCATCGCGACCGGCCGAGAGAGCTGGCCCCGGTTGTTTGGACAGCGCCCCGCTGGATTTAAGTGGATTCCTGCCGGGTTATGCTGAACGCGGGGCTTTACGGTTTTGTCGTTGCGTCGGGAGGGCGTAGCCCGACCAGAGCGACGACAAAACCGTCGGCGACGGTCATGCGGCCATCACCATAGCTTGCGTGCCGAAGTAAGCCTCGTCGGGCGTGCGCCCGTCAAGGCTCGAGTGAGGGCGTCCCTGATTGTAGAAGGCCAGATACTTGGCAATTGACGCTCGCGCCTCGGACACGCTGTCGTAGGCGCGGAGATAAACTTCTTCGTATTTGACCGTGCGCCAGAGCCGCTCGACAAACACGTTGTCGCGCCAGGCGCCCTTGCCGTCCATGCTGATGGCGATCTTCGCGTCCAGCAGCACATCGGTGAACTCGAGGCTGGTGAACTGGCTGCCCTGATCCGTGTTGAAAATCTCGGGCCTGCCGTGCTTCGCCAACGCCTCCTGGACCGCTTCGACGCAGAAGGCCGCCTCCATTGTGATCGAGACGCGATGGGCCAGGACCCGTCGGCTGAACACATCGACGACCGCCGCGAGATAGACGAAGCCACGCCGCATCGGAATGTAGGTGATGTCCATTGCCCACGCATGGTCGGGCCGCTCGATCTTCAATCCGCGCAACAGGTACGGGTAGATCTTGTGACCCGGAGCCGGCTTGCTCGTGTTCGGGCGACGATAGACCGCCTCGATCCGCATGCGCTTCATCAGCGTCGCGATGTGGCGGCGACCGGCGTATACGCCCTCCCGCCGCAGCAACGATCGCAGCATACGCGCTCCCGCGAAGGGATAATCGAGATGCAGCTCATCGAGCCGACGCATCAAGGCAAGGTCCTCGGCCGAAACTGGCCGAGGTTCATAGTAGACCGTGCTGCGAGCCAGCTTCAGGACCTTCGCCTGGCGCACGATAGAAAGATCATGACCGCGGTCGATCATCGCTTTGCGCTCAGCAGGCCCGCCTTGGTGAGCGCGCCGGACAAAAAATCGTTTTCCAACGCCAGCTCGCCGATCTTGGCATGTAACGCCTTCAAATCGACCGGCGTCTCGGCCGATGTCTTGTCATGCCCAAACACGCCGGCGGCGCCTTCCAGGAGCTGGTTTTTCCAGATCGTGATCTGGTTCGGATGAACATCAAACAGTTGCGCCAGCTCCGCCAGTGTCTTGTCGCCTTTGACCGCAGCCAAAGCAACCTTCGCCTTGAATGCCGGAGAATGCGTCCGGCGGCTCTTCTTCGTCATCTTCGCTCCTGATTCGCAGCAAGAATCCTCGCCGCTGTCAGGCAGAAAATCCACTCAAGCTACTGTCCGAATTTGCGGGGCCAGCTCTCGAGTCGTGGTCATCACCGGTACGATCGAAACGACTTAATCATCGGGAGTGTGACTCCTAAGCGAGGGGTTACCGCCAGCCTTTCTTTTGTCGGAGTCGCACACTACTTTTCATTTTTGAAAAATGGATAAGTTAAAACGATTGCCACGGTAGACGGTGTTCACCCGAACAACGCTGGCTCAGCTACGATGGCCACCATCATTTACAACGCCATGCAGCCAGCGGAGTGCCTTACTAGTAAAGTTCTACCACGGCCAACCGCTGGCGCCTCCGCGCGGCGCATCAGGGTTGTCCCTTCGCCATTGGATCAGCGCGCTCTTGAAGCATGCAGCGTATGGATTGCCCGACTCAACGCCTTTGCAGGCAGCCGTCGCACGAGCCACTTCCGCGGAGCTCCACCACTCGGGGGCGTTCGATGTCGCGGTCATGGATATCCCGATGAGCGAAATCACCATGGCGGCGTACCACCATAGGCGCTCGTTTTTCAGTATCCGCACCGCAGAATCCTCCGGCCGCGCAGCCTACTCCGCCACAACCGCTCCGTGCAAGCGCGCCATATAGCTACTTGACACCCGCCGCCAATTGATCCTGCGGCTGAATCGCCACCCAACCACTACTAAGGAGATGTCTCCCAGGGGGGGGTCATTGCCCAACGACGACTTTCAACGACAAATCGGCCAGTTGCCGATCAAGCTAAAACGCCAACTCGCGACGGCGCCGCCTGCAATCCGAGACTGATTGCCAAATCACTGGCTACGACCAGTCCTGGTAGTTGTGCCAGGGCTTTTTGCGGTGGATGTATCCTACCGTCAGCCTCTTCGCCGCGAGGCTGGCGGTGGAGTTAGCGACGCCTGGTAGGGACAGCGCTCGGCCTCCGAACTGGGCGCCGAGCCACGTGGCCGCTAGCTTCACCGGCGGCGCGGGTGTGGCAGGGACAGCGTCGTTTCGCATTTCCCGACGCCGAGTCGCGCCCGCGCTGCCACGATCTGGGATCGATAAGCATCACGGACACTCAGGGAGGGAAAGGAGATTGTCCGGTTGAATTCCGTCCACTGTTGTCTTGATGTACTTGTTTCGGCCGTCTGTGGCGACGATGACCTCGACAGTGACGCCTGATTCTTCGACGTAGTACTCCCACTCGCGGCTTTCGAGGTCTCGGATAGTCTTCTTAACGGATAGCTTCCATCGCGTTCCGTCTGAATTTACCCCGCCGACATTTTTGATTCTCTCGTGTGAGCTTCGCCTGTCAGTCTTGTTTATGCAACGAATGCGCACGCGTTTGGGCATGCTGGTGTCTCCCGTTTCTGCAAGCTGTCGGACCAGCTTAAGGACTGGTCGAGGAGGAGGGACCAACCAATTCAGGCAGGTGCCCCACGAGCGATCTTGACGCTACAATTTGGCGCCCGTGGAGTTTGACGACCCTCCCGGGAAAGCGAGGTGGTCAGCGTAAGGCTGGCCACCGAAGTTAGCGCGACAGGGACGGCGCTTCAGCGGCCCCCCGCCGAGCGCCGAGTCATGTCGCCCTAACACTGGGGCAGCGCGGGCGTGGTAGGGACAGCGTCGCTTCGCATTCCCGACGCCGAGTCGCGCTCGCGCTGCTTCCGGTCACTGAGACTGAGATCATCCGGGGCACTCGGCTAGGAGCGGGAGAACATTGTCTGGTTGAATGTCGTCGGCCGTCGTCTTGATGTACTTGTGCCCGTTGTGCGTGGCCCAAACCACACCAACTCTGCGTCCATTTTCTTCGACATAGAACTCCCATTCGGCGCTCTCGATGTCTTTGACAACCTGTTCGATGGATCGCTTCCACGGCTTTCCATCGGGGTTTACTCCGCCGACGTGTGTTATTCTTTCGTGAGGAGTCTTTCTGTCCGTCTTGTTGGCGTAACGAATGCGTGCGCGTCTGGCCATTTGAGTATCTCCTAAATCTGCAAGCCTGAGGCACTAGCTTAGACCGGGGCAGTCAATTCGACCGGCCACCGTTTCTGGTAGGTGCTTCCAGTCCTTCTCAGCGATACTCCTTGGTGGCACCAGGGGGGAATTTGGGGCTCCTCAGGAGCAGGGTGGCCGGCCTGCCAATCCAAGGGCGAAGGCTGGCCACCATCGCTTGCGACGTCACCACATAGGGTAGCTACAGGCCAATGGATGCACACATTCGAGCGGGACATCACCTCACTGCGGTCGCAAGCGCTTGCGGTGCTTGCAGCCAATCAGGCCCGCGCGGCCGATCAGTCTTTGAGCCAAGCAGATCGCCAAGTCGCGACGTTTAATGCCGGGGAGGCTCAGGCAGTGCTAGGCATACTCGACAGCTTGAAACCCAACCTCGGGCCGGAAGAGGCACGGAAGATCACTGCGCGCATATAAGCAAGAGAAGTCCACCTTTCGAGGAAAGATCGCAAGGTGCTTGAGGCGTGCTGTCGCTCACCGGTGACGTTGCAGCGCGATTTGAAGCGGGCGCGGATAGTTCTGTTGGCGGCGGATGGGCGCAGCACCCGGTCGATCGCCAAGGAAGTTGGGGTCCAGCCGCGGATTGTCAGCCTTTGGCGGCATCGCTATGCCGACCATGGCCTTGAAGGGCTGCAAGACAAGCCGCGGCCTGGCAAGCAGCCGATCTATACGAAGACGACCGACAAGCGGATTCTGAAGCTGCTGGATAAGCCGCCACCGCAAGGGTTTGCGCGCTGGACCGGCCCCCTGCTGGCCGAGGCGCTGGGCGATGTCGATGTCCAATATGTCTGGCGGTTCCTGCGCAGCCACAAGATTGACCTGGTGGCTCGCAAGTCCTGGTGCGAGAGCAACGACCCGAACTTTACGGCCAAAGCCGCCGATGTTGTCGGCCTCTATGTCGCGCCGCCGGCGAAGGCCATTGTGCTGTGCGTGGACGAGAAGCCCTCGATCCAGGCTTTGGAGCGAGCGCAGGGTTATCTGAAGTTGCCCAATGGCCGCGCCTTGACCGGCCAAAGCCACGATTACAAGCGGCATGGCACCACAACATTGTTTGCGGCGCTCGAAGTCGCCACCGGAAAGATCATCGCGACCCATTCAAAACGCCGGCGCCGCGTCGAGTTTCTCGATTTCATGAACAGCGTCACCGCGGCTTTTCCGAACCGCAAGCTTCACGTCATCCTCGACAACCTCAACACCCATAAAAAGAACGAGGACTGGCTCAAGGCCCACCCCAACGTGCAATTTCATTTCACGCCGACAAGTGCGTCATGGCTCAATCAGGTCGAAGTATGGTTTTCCATCTTGCAGGGGCAGTCGCTCAGCGGCACCTCCTTCACGAGCCTCAAGCAGCTTCAGGAACACATCGATGCCTACGTCAACGCATACAACGACAGAGCCGAGCCCTTCGTCTGGACCAAGAAAAAGGTCCGTCAACGCCGTTTCAAAGGCCGCCGTATCACTCAGCTCTGATTCCGGGTACTAGGCCCACCTGCGGAGCGCACAATTCCCGCCCGCTTTTACCCCCGTAATACACCGGGACGCGCCGAGGCGCCCCTCATCGCGAAGCCCCCACAAGGGCGTCAACGCTTCGCCAGCCTCACGCCAGGCTGGCCGTGATTGAGAAACTCCACCCCACGGTCTTCTAGGGCGCGTTGAACGGCCTGTACGTTCTGAGCACGCCCACCGATCGGCGAAGCGCCCGAAGCCTCCATGCTTCTTATTGTATTTACGTGAACGCCGACCGACGCCGCGATCTCGGTTTGCTCAACGCCTATGAGCGCTCTCGCTGCCTTGAGCTGGTTCCCTGTCGCAAGCATCTGGCATCCTATAAATCTGGGTGTGACACACAGATTTATATTGACCGTCGCTGAATAGCAAATTAGTGTATGAAACACAGTTAATCATGTGTTGTACACAATTGGAGATAGCCTAATGCAGCAGTCCGCTGAACGACCCACCACGCTCTCACAGTTTCTCTACACCCATCGCCGACTGACCGACCTGGCCCGTGGGCCGCTTCCCAGCGAGATCGTTGAGGAGATGACCCACACCGCCTGCGGAATTGCCGAGAAGATCCTTGAGGCGCCCGCCGCAGACTGGCGAGAGCTTAGCAAGAAAGCCGTAAGCGACGTTCGCGTCCCATTCGTCGATCCGGGACTGCGGGTGACCGGTTGCGATCGCTTTGAGCGTCGCTTTCATCCAGACGTAGGGCTCCACGCTGTTGATTTTGCAGGTGGCGATGAGCGAAGCTATGCGCGCCCATGAACGACCACCTTCAACCTTATGTGGTGCACAACATAACGTGGATTATGCGGAGCGTGGCGTTATGCGGAGTAGCGTGATTTGAGCGCAGGTTTTTCAGCGGGTTTTGGATGGCGGCGCTCCGCATAATATCGTTGAGGAGAGCCGCGGCGCCTCGCGCGAGGCGAGACGCCGCAAGCCCAGGTCAGCGCGACCAGACGAGCGCGTAGCCGTCATCGACCGCGACGAGGTTGGCGTAGATCGGCGCCGGGAAGGACGGGTCGTCGAGCTTCACCGAGTGATAGACGGTGTTCTCTTTCGAGGTCCGCTGCCACGCGGCGCCTATCTCAACGTTGCCGGCCATCACGCGCAGGTCCGGCGCCTTCTCGTTGTCGGAGGGTTCGGTCGGTAGGAAGCGTACCTTGATGTTGAGCAAGAGCGTCTTGATGGTGCCGGTGTACGAGCCATCTTCGGCGCGGGTGAAGGTGCCAATCTGAGCCATGGTAATCTCCTGTTGCTGTTTCAAGCCCGCGACCATCGCGGCCTTGATGGCGATCTTTGAGCGCCGCAACGACCGCCCCGCAGCCTTGGCCTGCAGCGTCAGCGGAGGATGGCGGGCTGAGCGATCTTGTTGCCTCGCGAGGAATGCCGCCGTTTGGCGGCAGGGGAAGAAGATCGCGAACGAGCCATTGCGGGTAAAGGTCGGCGAGCGCAGCGAGCGTATTGTGGCGCGTGATCCGCCAGCAAAAGGCCGGTATGGACGTGGGCCCAAGCAGCCTCACAGGAGAGCATCGGCTCACAGGCATCACCAAGGCCAATGACGGCGTCACCGCACCAACCAGATTCGTGCGCAACAAGAGAGTCCTTCTCCGGTTCCAGGATCGAACGGGAGAAGGCTCAACTTGCTGATGCGGCCGGCGTGATCGTGCAGCCGCACCGAACGGACCGAAGGCGTGTCACCGGAGCATGATAATGAAGCCTCACGTCGTGTCGGACGCAGATGCGTTCTCCAACAAAGAGGCGATCAATGCATCCGGCGCCCTGAACCGACCGCGGCGCAGCTCCGGCGGAACGACCGCTTCCACTGCCTCAAGCTTTTCCGAGGGATCCATGCGGAGATAGACCTCGGTTGTGCGGATATCGGCATGCCCAAGCCACAGCGCCACCTTTCGGATATCGTGCGTCGCCTGCAGCATGATCACCGCACAGCTATGCCGAAGCTGGTGCGGAGAGATCGAACGGCTGCGCAACGACGGGCACGCCTCGGCCGCAGCACGAACGTGCTTGTCGAGCACGTACTCGAAGCCCGCACGGGTCATCGGCTCATCCTGTGCGTTGACGAACAGCTCCGGCACGCGGACTGCTCCCCTGACGCTCAACCAGGCGCGAAGGTCGCGCGCGGTGTCCTTCCAGAGTGGCAGGCAGCGTTCCTTGCGGCCCTTGCCCCGGATCGTCACGCTCGCTCCGTGCTGGAGCGATAGGTTTTCGGTCAGAACGCCGACCAGCTCGGAGACCCGCAAGCCCCCGGCGAAGCAGAGGTGCATCATCGCCCGGTCGCGCACGCCGGATCGTGTCGCAAGATCGGGGGCGTTGAGGATCGCGCGAACCTCCTCCATCGTCAGATGGCGGATGAGCTTCTGGTCGTGGCGCTTGACCGGGATGGCATGGACGCGACCGATCTGCTCCAGGGCGGAGGGCACCCGGTGCTCCACATAGCGCATGAACGTCTTGATGGCGGCGAGCCGCAGGTTGCGCGTGGCGGCGCCATTGCCGCGCTCCTGTTCGATGTGGGCCAGGAAGGCGACAATCAGCGGCGCGTCCAGGTCTTCGATCGTCAGCCGTGACGGACGCGTGCCGAGCCGTTTCGCGGCGAAGTCGAACAACAGCTTGAAGCTGAACGCATAGGTCTCGCAGCTTTCCGGACTGTAGCCGCGCTGGCGGGGCATGTAGTCGCGCAGGAAGCCTGTGATGAGAGGGGCGAGCTTCGTCATGCGACGCTCCCTCCAACCCAGCATTTCCGCCGCCGAGGCGATATCCGCCATCATCTCCGGCGTCGCCTGGAGATACCAATAGGTGTTCCGGATGTCGACATGGCCGAGATAGGTCGACAGAGCGACGAAGTGCCGGGCGACCGCGCCACGCTCGACGCCGCATTGTTCGAGCACGCGAGTTGCGAAGGTATGGCGAAGATCGTGGATGCGAGGCTGCTGGCTTCGCTCCGGCGCAATTCCCGCTCGCCGCAAGACGCAGCGGAACGTGTAATTCACGGTCGTCGGGCAGAGCGCCCTGTGCCGGACGGATGGGAACAGCCAATCGCTTGCGCCGGCGTGTTGGCGGCGCGCCTCGAGATAGCGGCCGAGCGCCTCGATGACCGTCGGATGCAGTGGCACGAGCCGGCTCTTGCGGAACTTGGTCTCGCGGACGTGCAGCACACTATCGGGCCCAATGTCGTCAAGCTTGAGCGCGATCGCCTCCGAGACGCGCAGTCCGGTGGCGGCGATCAGCCCGAACAGCATGACGTAGAGCTGGTGACGCAGGGGATTGGGCTTCTGCTGCCGGAGCCTGCCGGCGGCATCGAGGATGCGGGCGATCTCGTCCGCGGTATAGATATAGGGGATCGGTCGCGTTTGCCGGCTTCGCGCGAAGTCGGCGCGCGGGATGTCATGCCGAGGATCTTCGGCATGCAGGAAGCGCGCGAACAGGATCAAGTCCGTTAGGCGCCGCTCGCGTGCGCCCGATGTCCGGGCGACTGTTGCCAGCCAGGCCAGGACGGATGTGGAGCGGATATGCGCTTCGCCCCGCCCGGCGGCGAAGTGCGCGAAGGCACGAAGATGCCGCTCGGCCTTGACCAGCTTGTAGCCGAGCGTGCGGCGAAGAGAGATGTAGCGGTCGGCGTCGTCCCTCAGCATGGCAGCCTCCCACCCCAGGGCTGCGCGATCTCCGACAGGAGGCCGATGTCCACCTTGGCATAGAGCGCTGTGACCGATGGGGAGCGGTGTCGCAGCACGGCGCCGACGCCGGCGAGACTGGCGCCGTTGCGCAGCATGGTCGTCGCGGCGGAGTGGCGCAGAACATGAGCCCCACGATGGATGCTTTTGACGCCAGCCCTGTCGAGGGCACGGCGCACGATGCATTTCACGGCGATGCGGCTGAGCGGCCTGACGGGCGCAGCACTCGTCAGGAAGGCCCGCGCCGTCGCAATGCGTGGCCGTGCCCGCTCGATATAGGCGAGGATGGCATCGCCAATCTCCTGGGTCAGCGGCAGGCGCTCTTCGCGCCGAGCCTTGCCGGCAAGGGTTATTCTACCAGCCACCCAGTCGATCTCATCAAAGGCGAGATTGGCGACTTCGCTTGCTCTGAGGCCCAAGCGGGCAAGGAGCAGGATGACGGCCCGATCGCGCAGCCGATCCTCGCCGTCACAAGCGGCAAGCAGGCGGTCGATGTCGGCTTGCCCGAGGAAGCGTGGCGTCGTCGCCAACTGCCAGTTCGCGAAGCCAGGAACAGCCTGTTCCCGGCCGACCGGGCATTGTCCGGTCGCCACCAGATACTTGAGGTAGGCGCGCGTGGCGACGGTGATGCCCTGCGCCCGTCCGCGTCCGTGCGGCCTCGCGCGATTGAGCACGAAGCCGCGGATCGCGGCCGCCGTGTATGCCGTCGGATCAGCGCCAAGCGACCCCAAGAGGTCGACCAGGATCGCCTGATAGGTGTCGAGCGTGGCGTCTTTGACGCCGCGCTGCTCCCGCATCCAGCTTCGGAACGCGGCCAGCGATGGCCAGGTCTCCTCCAGCGACGGCTGCCGCTCCGGGAGCTATGGCTGATTTTGGGTGACGCGGCCTGATCAGGCGGCGTGGCTTTCAGTGTTCGGAATGACTTCGATTCCGTCGATGAACTTTACACCGGCGATGACTTTCGGCAACTGGTTCGTGCTCTTCAATCGCCGCCAGGTCTTCGATGCGGCGTCGATGAGCTTGAACACCATCAGCTTCGCAGTTTGTTGCGACAGCGATCCCTTGGTCCGCACCGTTCGGTGGCGCACCGTGGCGAAGACGCTCTCGATCGGGTTCGAGCTGCGTAGGTGGATCCAGTGCTCAGCAGGGAAGTCGAAGAAGGCGAGCAGCGCATGGCGATCCTTGATCAGGCACTCCACCGCACGTCCGTATTTGACGTGGTATTTCTCGACGAAGACGTCGATCGCGGTTTCAGCTTCGGCCCGGTGTGGGGCCAGATAGATGTTCCGCAGGTCGTTCTTCATGGGGCCCTGCACGGATTTGGCGACCTTGTCGAGTACGTTGCTCACTTTATGGCACCAGCATCGTTGGTGCCGCGTGCCGGGAAAGGCCTCGTCCAGTGCCTTCCAGAAGCCGAGGGCGCCGTCGCCGATGGCGAGTTGCGGGGCAATCCGTAACCCGCGTTGCCGCAGGTCGATCAGGAGTTCGCGCCAGCTCTGCGCGCTCTCGCGCACGCCGACCTGGAAGCCGATCAGCTCCTTCTTGCCTTCCGGCGTGGTGCCAATCAGCACCAGCATGCATTCGCTGTGATCTTCCATGCGGGCCTGCAGGTACACGCCATCGGCCCAGATGTAGACATAGCGACGCGCCGACAGATCGCGTCTCTGCCAGCGTTCGTACTCGACCTGCCAATCGGCCTTCAGGCCGGCGATCACCGAAGGCGACAGGTTCGGCGCATCCTTGCCGAGCAGCGCCGAGAGCGCCTCCTGGAAGTCGCCGGTCGAGATGCCGCGCAAATAGAGGACCGGGATCAAGGCATCCAGGCTCTTCGTCCGCCGCGCCCATAGCGGCAGGATTGCCGAACTGAAGCGGAGGCGGTCGCCTGGCCCGCTCGCTCCGCGGTCGCGGACCTTGGGACGAGCGACCTCCACCGGACCGATGCCGGTCGCAATCTCGCGCACCGGACCGTGCCCATGTCGGACCAGGCGCGCTCGACCGTCGGGCAGCGTCAGATTGGCCGTGCTGGCCAGAAACGCGCCAACCTCGATCTCGATCGCCCTGGCAAGCAGGTCCCGCGCGCCGGCTCGAACGATATCGGTCAGTGGATCATCAACCGCGGACGGCTGACGGAAAGCAAGAACATTGGTAGTCTCGGTCATGGCGTATCGCTCTCCTCGAGAGGTTCTGGCAGGCTCGTCACCCGCCTCGATACGCCGCCTTCCTCACACCGTCATCACCCAGATTCCGCCATAGCTGCCGCTCCGGCGGCAGGACGTTCTTCTCGCGCAGATAGGCGATGAACAGCGCGGCGGCGCCCTGTGGCGCACGAGTTGTCTTGCCGCCCCGGAACACCGACGCCGATGCGGCGAACCCGGCGGCGAGCGTTTCGACTTCGAAGCCGGACGCGCGGACCCAATCGGCCCACAGCGCGAGCAGGCGCGCCACTTCTGTTATTGTCGCCGGTGTGTACTTCCGCTGCGCGAGCCAGTCCTTGAAGCCATCGACATGCGGTTGCAGCCAGTTGATCCGGACATCGACGCTTCGACGATGTCTGCGCTTTCGTTTTGTCACCACGTTTTCCTTCGAGTTGCTTGTTCACGCCGGGAGCGCCCGGCGCGTCGAGCAAACCGGAGGTTTCGATCCCATTCCATGCGATAGGCGTTTTGCCCACTGGATCCGAACCCGACGTGTCCGTGGAGACCCGTCGGGCGCGGCGTGTGTCGTTGCGTCGGAGCATGGTGGCCGTATTGCCGGAGGGCTGACGCGCCGGCGGCGCCGAACGTGCTGAAGAGGCGCCGACCGCCAACGTCGTTCTCTGCCGACAATGCCGGCGAAGCCCCAGGCGGCCTCTCTTCTGGGCTGTTCTGGCGCCGGTCCGGACTTGGCCTGCAACGGCTCCGCCGACCTTCTTCCCCTGCGGCTGCGCCGCATTCCTCGCGAGGCAACAAGCTCGGCTACCGCCGTCCTCCGCTCACGCTGCGGCCCAAGGGTGCAGTCGTCCGGTCCGTCGCCTCACGACCGCCATCGAGGCCGCATCGGGCGGCTTCGGGCAACTCTCAGGAGATACGACAATGGCTCAGATCGGCACCTTCACCCGCGACGACAACGGCGCCTACGCCGGCACGATCAAGACCCTCACCCTCAACGTCAAGGCTACCATCAAACCCTGCGACCGCGACAACGACAAGGCGCCCGACTATCGCATCACCGCCAACGGTGTCGAGTTCGGCGCCGGCTGGAGCAGGACCGCCCGTGAGACAGGCGCCGAGTACCTCTCGCTCAAGCTCGACGATCCGTCCTTCACGGCTCCGGTCTACGCCTCCCTCGTTCAGGGTGACAAGGGCGAGCACAAGCTCATCTGGTCGCGATGAACCGGCCAAGGGCGCTCCGCTCTCAGCGGGGCGCCACTACTCGATCACGTAGCCTAGCGCGCGATAACCCGCCCGTCGCTTCGCTGCCATCCGGGCCAAAACGGGAACGGTATTATCGACATAGTCGACGACCAAAACGTCTCTCTTGCCATCATGCTGGCGATGCAGACGGCCGACATACTGCGCCAGGGTGCCCTTCCAGGCGATCGGCATCGTCAGGAACAACGTGTCTAATCGGGCGTCATCGAAGCCTTCGCCGATATAGCGACCTGTTGCGAGTATCAGGCGCTCATCATCGTCAGAGACATTCAATTTCGTATTGGCCTGCTTGCGATCCTTCGCGGACATGCCGCCACGCAGCACCACAAGATTTTTCACGAATGGCGAGAATCTCTGCTGAAGATAATCGAGATGGTCTTTTCGTTCCGTCAGAACGATGGGCGAACGCTTGGCTTCAAGCGATTTCAATACATCATCAAAGATAAGGTCATTCCGGCCACTGTCCTGCGCCAGGGCTGCATAGATCGTCGGCATTGACGGGCGTTCGGCCAACGCCAAGGACGGCGGCAATTCAAATTTCGTCGAGCGATCGCGCGCGCGGTGACGAATGCCACGTTCGGCAGCCTGAACTCTTGCATCGACCCGATGGCGAACAGGGCCGCATTGCATGAAGATGATGGGATGATGCCCGTCTTTTCGGGCAACGGTCGCGGACAGGCCGACGACGTATCGCGCTTTTGACCGCCGAGCGACAAGCTCAAAGCTTGCAGCGGACAGATGATGGCATTCGTCGACAATCAGATGACCGTAATTGGCAACGATATCAGCGACCTCTCCATTGCGGACGAGGCTCTGGATGAGCGCCACATCGATGACGCCGGTTGGCTTTCTTTTTCCACCCCCGATAACGCCGATCTGTTTCGGGTCGATGTTCAAGAAGGAACTCAGGCGCTCCACCCATTGAGTGAGTAGTTCCCGGCGATGAACGAGAACCAGTGCGTTGCGGGCGCGATGTGCGATGAGTGCGGCTGCGACAACCGTCTTGCCGAAGGCCGTCGTGGCGGCGAGCACGCCGTTGTCGTAGGCAACGAGAGCATCGAAAGCCCGGGATTGTGGCCCTCGCAGTCCGCCCTGGAACGAGACGCCGGCAGGCAGCGCCGTTCCATCTTCGCGATGATCGTCCAAAATGGCGACCGCCCCGTGACTCTTAATGAGTTCGACAGTTTCGTCGAAGCAGCCGCGAGGCAGAGCAACATGTCGCGGATGGAGCTCGGCGCACGAGACGATCCGAGGCTTGCCGAATGTCGGCAAACGCATTGCTTGCGCGCGATAGAATTCCGGGTTCTGGAACGCTGCCAAGCGAACGAACTGCGCAATCAGGGCCGGCGGAAGTTCTGTCCTGTCGATGTAGACCTGATCAGCGACCACGATCCTGATCTGCTGTGGTATCGCAGCAATGATACGCCGTGGCTCACTACGGCGTGACGGCGACATCTTCCACGGCTCGTCAGCATGTTCGTCATCGACCGGCATCCGGACGCCCAACACCCGTCCCGACAGTTCCGCCTCGTTCGCGATCCCGAAGGCCGCATCAGCTGATAATCTTGGGAGAGACGACAGATACGCCCATTGGTCATCGTAAGGTTGCAGATCTCCGTCGACAAAAACGCTGTTGCCAACTTCGCGAGCTTTTCGTTGGAGGGGAAGTGCAATCAGATTGCCGAAGCCACCAAGTGGCATCGTATCCTGGTTGGGAAAGAACCGATCATAAGAGGAGAAGCCGATCTCGGGACGTTTCTCCATCGTCTCCGTGATCAGGGCCGCCCCCATCTGACGCGCGATCCGCGCCGGGATCGGCTCGCTGAAGAATATCCAGACATGGCCGCCATTTCCCGATCGAGACCGCTCGAGAGCGGCAGCAATGCCCCTGCCGCGGCAGGTTTGCAGGAGCGCCCCGGCGTCCTCCGCCCACGCCTCCTTGTCGAAGTCGGCGGCGAGGAACCAGCATGTTTCGTCCTGGAGCAATGGATATACACCGGCGACAAAGTCACCGGTGCGGGCATCGCCGCCACGAAGGTGCTTTTCGATGATGTCCTCGGAAGGAGGAATGAAAGCCTGATGCGGGCATTCCCCACATTTTACCTTCGGTTTCCCGCAGATTCCTTTCGCCCATTCGTTAGAACAGGCCGGCGAATAACCGGAGCGTCCAGCTTTTCTATTTTCCCATCGCACCGGGAAAACATCAGGACGCCCGGCGAACAGGCGCCGGAACAACTCGATTTTCTCGAGAGACGACGAGTTGTTGGTAACAGCGGCATCGGCAAAAGCGTGCCGTTCGGCCGCACGGCTACCGGAGATCGGCTTTTGCTCAAGCGCTTCCAGTTCACGCTCAAGCTCCGTCCGCTCTGCATTCAGATCAGCTAACCGCCGTCGAATGCGTGCGATTTCCCCCGAAGCGTCATTCTTGTCGACCAACTTTGTAGCCTACGCCTAAATGTTCATGTCGCCCGCAATCATAGACCAAAGACGACCTCCGTTTAAGGCGGACTATGCATCACGACGGCCCAAGGTGTTCGACATTATGCGAAGCAAAATCCGCCAAAACCGGCGGAAATCCAGCCTCACAGGCCAACACTCCGCATAATGCCGCTCTACGCATAATCGTCGTGACCAGCAGATAAACTATTTTTACGCGTCAGAGTCAGCGGCCTGATTTGATTTTCGACGGGATTGGTGTCCATCTCAACGCAACCATCGTCGAGAAACAAGGTGAGGCCATCCCAATGGTTCAGGAGATAGGCGATCGCCTTGCCCATCTCGCTGCCCGGCGACAGGCGAGCGGCTTGCTCGCGCAGAAACCTCTCGAGTTCAGCGACGAGCGGCCGTGATCGCTCGTTACGGGTCGTTTGCCGAGCCGGGGCGTCGGCGCCACGGATCTCCTTCTCGATCGCATAGAGTGCGGCGATGCGCGCGAGAACGGCTTCGGCGATGGGTGAGCCGGCTTTCGGAGTCGCTGCGATGATCTTGCGCCTTGAGTGGGACCAACATGCGGCCAGCCGCAGCGGCACGCCGCCTTTGCGCTTGGGCCGTGCGAGCCGATGATAGCCCTGGTATCCGTCGACCTGAAGGATGCCGTCGAAGCCCTCGAGGATGCGCTCAGCATGGTCACCACCGCGTCCTGGCGCGTAGTGGTAGACCACGATTGGTGGATCAGCGCCGCCGTGGCCGCGATCGTCGCGCAGGACAGCCCACAGATAGCCGGTCTTCGTTCGGCCCCGGCCCGGATCGAGCACAGGCGCCCTGGTCTCGTCTATGAACAAGCGGCCCGATTGCTTCATCACGACGCTCATGCGCTCGACCAGCGGCGCGAGGTGGAAGGCGACCGTTCCCATCCAGTCTGCCAGAACGGCGCGATCGATGAAGATGCCATGCCGAGCCAGAACCTGCGACTGACGATAGAGTGGCATGTGCTCGCTGAACTTGGCGACCGCCACCTGCGCCAGCAGCGCCTCGGTGGGGATGCCACCCTCCACGAGATGGGCGGGCGCCGGCGCCTGAGCAACACCGGTGCAGCCCTTTGCGCAGGCGTAGCGCGGTCGCACCGTCTCGATCACACGATACTGGGCGGCCATGACATCGAGACGGCGGGAGCGATCCTCGCCGATCTGGACCATCCGGCCGCAGCCGCAGGGACACTCGAGGTTCTCGGGTTCGATCACCTGCTCGATGCGCGGCAGGTGCGCGGGAAAGGCACGGGCAGCGCGCCTGGTCCGGCGGCTGGACGGCGCCGTGCCGGCGCGGCGCGCACGATCGTCCTGGCGTTCCTGGACTTCGGCGATGGCAATCTCGATGTCCTCGAGAACCAGTTGCATCTGATCGGGATTGAACTTTTCCGAGCGTTTACCGAAACGTGCGCGCTCGTACTCCTTCACGAGCAGTTCGAGGCGTTCGACGCTCTCTTTGGACGCAGCCAGTTCACTCTCGACATGAAGGCGCGCCGAGCATTCATCGTCTGCGCGACGACGCTCGGCTTCAATCATCGCTTCCTGCGCGCGGAAGAGCGCGCGCAAATCGGCGGGCAGCGCTGCAAGACGGGCGGGATCAATGGGGGACGGCGGCACATCCGCAAGCTATCATCCCAAAGCCCCGCGCGAAACAGGTTGTCGGGTCTGAGTCAGTTCGCCGCAGCTGGCGTCGCGACAATCCGTTCGCCCACTCGCTTCCAGTTCAGCCCTTCAAACGAGGGGATTGAGGAATGTCCCTGATAGTGAGTCTGACGAATCATTTCCGGAGGTGGTCGAGGTTCGGGACCCCCACCATCCTTTGTGGGGGCGCTCATATCGAGTGATTAGGAAGATCGGTCAGCGAGGCCGAGGCATTCCCGCTTCGTATGAAGTTGAGTATCGCGCAGGAAGCAGTCTTCTGATTCAAGCAACCGCAATCGAATATTATGAGCAAGAGGCAAATCAGATTAAGCTGAGTATGGAGGCTCTACTCGAGCTTTTATCGACAGCGGATTGTCCCGACGCACATGAGCATGGATCCAGCCGATCTTTGGTCGACGCTGACGCCCGCGCTCCGACGCCAGATCGTCGAAGACGTCGCCGCAATTTTGGCGGAGATCCCTCATGAAGTCCGAGCTGGTCACACCAAGCCACTTGGCGCGCAAAGCCGTAGTCTACATCCGGCAGTCGACGCCCCATCAGGTCGTAAGCAATCAGGAGAGCCTGCGCCTTCAATACGCGCTTCGCCAGCGCGCCCGCGAACTCGGATGGCGTGAGGCGGCCATCGACGTGATTGATGCCGATCTCGGGTTGAGCGGCGCGTCTATAGCACAGCGTAACGGCTTCAAGGAACTCGTTGGCCGTGTTGGCCTGAGTGAAGTGGGACTCATCCTGTCGATCGACGTGACCCGCTTGGCGCGTAATTGTACCGACTGGTATCCGCTCCTGGATATCTGTGGTCTACGTGGCTGCCTGATCGCCGACCGCGATGGTGTCTATGATCCGGGCACTCCCAACGGACGGTTGCTTCTCGGGCTGAAGGGTTCGATCTCCGAGCTTGAGCTACATACGATCCGCAGCCGGCTGACCGCCGGCCTGCTGGCCAAAGCCGAACGCGGCGAACTTGCGGTTATGCTGCCAATCGGGCTGATGCGGGACCCGAGCGGTGTGGTCGTTAAGGATCCCGACATGGCCGTGCAAGGGCGGCTCGGTCTCGTCTTCCAGTTATTCCTGCAGCTGCGCAGCGTTGCCAAGGTCATGCGAGCGTTGAACGAGCGTGACCTGGAACTGCCGCGTCGTGATCGATATGGCGATTTGTGCTGGACGCGCGCGACGCTGGCTGCCGTCGCGGCGATCTTGAAGAACCCCGCATACGCGGGCGCCTTTGTCTATGGACGAACCCGCTTCCGGCCGCCGAAGCGGGAGGGGGCCCTGCCACAAAAGGCTCCGCGGCCGATGGAGGAGTGGCGGATCGTCGTTAAAGATCGATATCCAGCCTATATCGACTGGCCAATTTATGAAAAAATCCGATCCGTCATCAGAGATAACCGAGCCGAATACATGCGCATCAAAACCCGCGGCGCGCCTCGCAATGGCGAGCTCCTGCTCCACGGCATTGCCTGGTGCGCACGATGTGGCCATAAGATGTACGTCCGCTACAAGGGCGGCGGCGAATATGTATGCAATCACCTGCGTACCCAGGAAGGTCAGCCAACCTGCCAACACATCCGCGCCGCCCATATCGATGCAGCCGTTGGCGACGCATTCCTAACCGCACTAGCGCCGGCCGAACTCGATGCCTTGTCGCGCTCCCGCCGGGTGCAGCAGCAGACGAACAATGCGCTACGCTCCAGTGCAGAACGAGAGCTCGAGCGCAAGCGATACACGGCGGCGCTCGCCGAACGGCAGTTCAACCGAGCTGATCCAGATAATCGGTTGGTCGCCTCGGAACTCGAGCGTCGATGGGAAGCGGCGCTAAACGACGTGCGCGCCGCCGAAGAGGCGCTTGCCCGACAGACGCCGCCCAAAGCCATCACACAAGTGGCCATAAGCAAGGAGCTCAACGACAAGGTCATCAGCCTCACCGGCCGCCTCCCGCAGATATGGGGTGACGAGACTATCTCGGATGCGCATCGCAAGGCGTTGTTGCGATGTCTCATCGAAAAGGTCGTTCTCGACCGCGGTGAGCGCGACTTGGCCCTGGCTAGGATCGTCTGGCGGGGAGGCGCCGTGACGGAGCTCGAAGTGAAGATGAGCGTCAACTCCGTCACCAGATTGACGCGAGGCACAGAGATGCGGGAACGCCTTCTGACGCTCGCTCGCGACGGCGTCCCAGACGACAAGATCGCCACAATCCTTACTCGGGAAGGTCACCGCTCTCCCCGTTGCGCCGATAAGGTGCTGCCTATCACCGTTGGGCGGCTCCGTCGTGCCGCCGCCATCAAGGTAACTGCCCAGCGCAGCCGATGGGAGCATGACGACTCATACCTCAGCCCGCCCGAACTGGCCCGAAGGCTCGAGATTCCAGTAAACTGGCTCTATGTTCAGATCCGAACCAAGCGTTTGCTAATTGATCGCCAGCCCAGCGGCGCCTATCTCTTCCCGAATACACCATCCGTTCTTCACGCCATCGGAGACCTTCGAAACCACGTCATCGCGCAACTTGATCTAAGAATCTGTCAGCCTAACAAGGAGGGGCATCTTCGAACTGCACGCGCGTCAGATGCATGACGCCGTCGCTGATCTGCGGCCACTCGAAACGACCATCGCGGCCAAGGCGCTTGTAGACCAAAACGAGGCCCGTGCCGTCCCATAGCAAAATCTTCAGCCGGTCGGCGCGCTTCGAACGAAAAACCACGATCAGGCCCGAATGCGGATCGAGCCCAAGCGTGTTTTGCACAAGACCGGCCAGCGCGTCGTGCCCGCACCGGAAGTCAACAGGACGCACAGCAAGCACAATCCGCAGTCCCTGCGCCGGAATGATCATGCGCCGCGCTCGATCGCAGTCACGATCTCCGCGATCCGCACCGCCGACACGTCCGCATCCAGGCGGACCGAAACCTTGCCAATCGTAATCTCGACGGGCCCCTCGCTCTTGCCTGACGCCACTGGATCGCTCAGCTCGATCGACACGAAATCCGCCGCGTCGTCCGTGACCAATGCGAGCCGGCCAGCACGCGCCAATCTGCGCCACGTCGTCAACTGCTGGGCCTTCACACCATAACGCCGTGCGACATCACATACCCGGGCGTCGGGCTTCATGCTCTCGAAAACAGCGCGCCCCTTGATCTCCGCAGACCATAACCGGCCTCCAGAACGCGTCCGGCGCGTAAGCTTCCCCACAAAGCCATCAGCTTCGGCTTCCTCCCCCGATTGTTCCATCGCCTTCAGTCTCCTCTCGGCTCTCTGACAAGCCAAGGATCGCAGAGCGAAAGCCGAAGCGAAACCAGTCAATCAAATGGGAGAAAAGCTCCGCTTACGTAGATCCTGGCGACTGCCGGTAGAGCGGAACCGACGAAGCGGCGTCATGAATGTGCGAACGCCTTGCTGCTACATCGGCTATCCGATCGCCACGGCAGCGCCACGGCGCCACGGCCTTAGCTCCTCAGGATCGGATGGACCCGCTGACTGCCATGGCGCTGGCCGCACCCTATGGACCGGCTGGCGTTCACGCCGGCCCGAAACCGCACACCAATCGGGCTAACGATAGCCGCCCGCCGTGACGATCACCGTTGTGCGGGTGCGGCCATCACAGAGTCCGTTGATCAGGCGCGGCATGAATGAGACGCTAGATATGAGTAGCTGCTAGCCTGTCTTATTCGTAAGAGGCGCCCGAGAGGCTGGCGAGCGTGGTGTAAAGCGCTGATACGGCGTAGGATTCGGTTGTGAAGCCAACCCCATCACCTCCAACCGCGAACGCCACGCCCGCCATGACCGACGATACGATTCCGCCCTTCTCGTTTCCAGCCATTCACGCCAAGAAAGTCACAGCTGCCTTCGATGGTGGGCGCCTAACCTCGAACGGGGGCGTGATGCTTCTGGCGATGGCCGAGCGGCGTCTCGGCTTGGCCGACAATCTGGCCCGGGTGTTCCCGGATCGGCGCGATCCGACGCGGGTCGTGCACAGCCTTGTCGATATGTTCCGCGCGCGCATGTTCGCGATCTGCTGCGGCTACGAGGACGCCGACGACCTCGATCATCTGCGGTCCGATCCCGCATTCAAGCTGGCCTGCGGTCGCCTACCGGACACGGGCCGATATTTGTGTTCCCAACCGACGCTGTCGCGGCTGGAGAATGCTCCGCGCCTGCGCGACGTGATCCGACTGACCTACATTTTGGTCGACGCATGGATGGATAGCTACCCGCGCGAGCCGGCATCCGTCACGCTCGACATCGATGATACCTGCGATGTCGTCCACGGCCATCAGCAGCTCTCGCTGTTCAACGCTCATTATGACGAACGCTGCTTCCTGCCGATCCACGTCTACGACACGGAGAAGAGCCGTCCCGTGGCGGTCGTGCTGAGGCCCGGCAAGACGCCGGGCGGCGTCGAGGTGCGTGCCCTTCTGCGCCGCCTGGTACGGCATATCCGGACGCGGTGGCACAACACGCGAATTACGTTCCGTGGCGACGGGCACTATGCCCGGCCGGAGGCCATGGCGTGGTGCGAGACCAACGGCATCGACTACATCTTCGGTCTGTCCGGCACCAAGCCTCTCGCCAGAAAAGTCGACGAGGTCGCCGACGACATCCGCACCCGACGCGCCATCGAGAACCTGCCGGTTCTGCGTGGCTATACCGAGACGCGCCACAAGGCAAAGTCCTGGGATCGCGAACGGCGCACCGTCGCCCGTATTGAGGCGACGATGCTCGGCCTCGACATCCGTTTCGTCGTCACCAGCCTCGATGTCGGCTCGGCCGAGTGGATCTACGACAGCCTGTATTGCGCGCGCGGCCAAGCCGAGAATCTGATCAAGCTGCATAAGACGCAGCTCGCCTCCGACCGCACCAGCTGCCGTTCGGCGCTCGCCAACCAGGTCCGTCTCCTGCTCCATACGGCCGCTTATTGGCTGATGCTGACCGTGCGCGACGCCATTCCCAAAGTCCGGGAATTGGCCGCTGCCGAGTTCGCGACGCTGCGTCTTCGGCTCTTGAAGCTCGCCGCCCGTGTGGTCGAGACCTCGAGCCGCATTCGCCTTGCGTTTGCCGCGGCATGTCCCGAAGCCGACCTGATCCGCTGCTTGCCCGGCGCGCTGCTCCCGCTCGGTCCGTAACCGACCGGGCCTGCGCCCGCTCACCCGCCCCACTCCTCCATCGCCTACAAAACAGCTTGATGTAGAACCCGGTGAGAAAAGGCCGGACGGTCACCCACGCCAGCCGCCAGCCCCCGTCAGACGTCAAGAACGACCGTGCTCTCGTGAATAGATCGGGCTAGACACGCGTATTCCTGAGCAATACATCACCTTCCACTGCGCGCGGATAGTGAGCCGCCACTTCAAATGTTGGCAATAAGCTAAGAATGGCTTGCAGGCTCAACTGCCCTTCGTAGAGCTCGCGATCACTATATTCGGTGTAGATAAAGCGCGTGTTGCTCAAGGTCCGCATACCGCCGGCGATAACGTCGGCTTCGGCTCCCTGAACGTCCATCCAGATGAAATCGACTCCGTCCAATTTGGCTTCGCTGCACCAGTCGTCAAGCCGCCGTGTTTCAACCGAGACAGGCCGATCAAACCGGACCCAATCATACTCGGTAAGATGATTCTTTGGGCGGCGTATTGAACCGGACAGGTCCCAATCTTTCGCATCCCCATCTGCATTACTCGGATGGAAGTCGATCGTCCCGTTTCGGTCACTGATGGCAATTTCTAGCAGCTTCACCTTATTGAGGGATGGACCGAGCTTCTTCTTGAAGCGCGCGATCGCTCGGGGGTCCGGCTCAAAGCAGTAAAGCTCGGGTTGCGGGCACAGCTCGAGGAACTTTTGCGTATCAGTCCCATCATTGCAGCCAATATCCAGGATGACCGGATTCGGCTTCTGCAGAAGTGAGACGATGTGCTTATGTACTTCTACGGACGACACAGATGCTCTTCCATGGTGCGCGGAGATCGGATGAATTTTGACTTGGAAGCCGATCACACGCCGGAAGCAGCTGCACAACGTATATCAAGGTATATTGCTCTTAAATCCGCCAATCCCTTCGATCCTCGACAGCTGTTTGGATGCTATCGACATCAAAAGGAGGGAGTCTATCGAGCACCTCGCGATGCAATTCTCGACCCTATCGCCGGAAAATGCGGCCTCAGTGAGTCAGATCGCCGTCTTGGCTTTTTGCCAGCCGAAAGAACGCCTTGGTTCAAGCGCCACCTGCCGGATATGACTTATGGCACGTGCCGAGCAGAGTGGCCCCTCGTGCATAGCAACAGCCCCTCATCTCGATGACAATTGCGCAAAAATGCGCGCTCTCGGCTCATGGCCGCCATCTCAGATAGTAGCTCCCGGCACTCTCTTCCTCGGAATCGCAGACGAGGAACGCAACCGTGAAAGCACAGCGGTACGCGATGTCCGGCGCAATCAAGCTTTCGCGGCGCGTGCAAATTTCTTCAAGTGCTGCCGGCACGATGACCAGGGTGAATTCAATAGGGTTTGAGCGCCGCCGCTGGACACCGCTTGTGGACCACACGCTTTGTCCGCCACAGCTGCTAGATGGTGCCGTCAGGCGATCACGTGCAATGCCGGCACCGCCGCCAACACGCGCAGTCTTTCGATCTGTCCAACGGCGCCCGGAGCAGCGTTGAAGTGTTCCCGGGATCAAAGCAGTATTCGAAGAAACGCAATGTCATTTTCACGACAGCGGGCGGGCTGGTGCACCTCTACGCGTTTGCTTCTGGACAACACACGCGCAGCCGCTGAATGCTTCAGCGGAACTGGAAGGGCAGATCGCTTAGCGCATTTCTGGCCTGACTCTTGCTACGGGCTGCTTGTCACATTGTGCTTAACTCCAACTTGTTCAGACGCTCAGGAGACCTCTATGAAATTCCGTCCGCTTCACGACCGCGTCGTGGTCAAGCGTATCGACGCAGAAGAGAAGACCGCCGGCGGCATCATCATCCCCGACACTGCCAAGGAAAAGCCATCGCAGGGCGAAGTCATTGCAGTTGGCCCGGGCGGCCACGATGATAGCGGCAAGCTAATTCCGATCGACATCGAAGTCGGTGATCGCGTGCTGTTTGGCAAGTGGTCCGGCACCGAGGTCAAGATCGATGGGCAAGACCTGTTGATTATGAAGGAGAGCGACGTGATGGGTGTTCTCACCGATGTCTTCTCCAAGAAGAAAGCCGCCTAATTCACAGCTCAGCTCACCCCTCCTGAGGAGAGCCCATCGGGCGCGCCAAAGGATGAATTAATAGGGACTGAAGGAATTTTCTATGTCAGCCAAAGAAGTGAAGTTCGGAGTAGACGCGCGGGACCGTATGCTGCGCGGTGTCGACATTCTCGCCAACGCCGTGCAGGTCACGCTCGGTCCGAAAGGCCGCAACGTCGTGCTCGACAAGTCGTTCGGCGCACCTCGAATTACCAAGGACGGCGTTGCCGTCGCCAAGGAGATCGAGCTCGACGACAAGTTCGAGAACATGGGTGCCCAGATGGTGCGTGAGGTCGCTTCGAAGGCTGCGGATGCTGCTGGCGACGGTACCACCACCGCGACCGTCCTGGCCGCTGCGATTGTGCGAGAAGGCGCCAAGTCGGTTGCCGCCGGCATGAACCCGATGGACCTCAAGCGCGGTATCGACCTTGCGGTCGAGGCTGTGGTTGCGGACCTTCAGAAGAACTCCAAGAAGGTCACCTCGAATGAGGAGATCGCCCAGGTCGGCGCAATTTCGGCAAACGGCGACCGGGAGATCGGCAAGTTCCTCGCCGACGCGGTGAAGAAGGTCGGCAACGAGGGTGTCATCACCGTCGAGGAAGCCAAGTCGCTCGAGACCGAACTTGACGTCGTCGAGGGCATGCAGTTCGACCGCGGCTACATCTCGCCCTACTTCGTCACCAACGCCGACAAGATGCGCGTTGAGATGGACGACGCCTACATCCTCATCAACGAGAAGAAACTCTCCTCGCTCAACGAGCTGCTCCCGCTGCTCGAGGCCGTGGTGCAGACCGGCAAGCCGCTGGTCATCGTCGCCGAGGACGTCGAAGGCGAAGCGCTTGCGACCCTGGTCGTGAACCGTCTGCGCGGTGGTCTGAAGGTCGCGGCCGTCAAGGCTCCGGGCTTCGGCGATCGCCGCAAGGCCATGCTGCAGGACATCGCGATCCTGACCGGCGGCCAGGCGATCTCGGAAGATCTCGGCATCAAGCTCGAGAACGTCACGCTCAACATGCTCGGCCGCGCCAAGAAGGTGATGATCGACAAGGAGAACACCACGATCGTCAACGGCGCCGGCAAGAAGGCCGACATCGAGGCGCGCGTGGCCCAGATCAAGGCGCAGATCGAGGAGACCACCTCGGACTACGACCGTGAGAAGCTCCAGGAGCGTCTCGCCAAGCTCGCTGGCGGCGTCGCGGTGATCCGCGTCGGCGGCGCGACCGAGGTCGAGGTGAAGGAGCGCAAGGATCGCGTTGATGACGCGATGCATGCGACCCGCGCGGCGGTCGAGGAAGGCATCGTCCCGGGCGGCGGTGTCGCCCTGCTCCGTGCTTCCGAGCAGCTCAAGGGTCTGCGCACCGAGAACGACGACCAGAAGACCGGCGTCGAGATTGTGCGTAAGGCGCTGTCCTGGCCGGCCCGCCAGATCGCGATCAACGCCGGCGAGGACGGTTCGATCGTGGTCGGCAAGGTCCTCGACAACGAGCAGTACTCTTTTGGTTTCGACGCCCAGACAGGCGAGTACAGCAACCTCGTTTCCAAGGGTATCATTGACCCGGCCAAGGTCGTGCGCATCGCGGTCCAGAACGCCTCTTCGGTGGCCGGGCTGCTGATCACGACGGAAGCGATGGTTGCCGAGCTGCCGAAGAAGGCTACGGCTGGTCCAGCAATGCCTGCGGCCCCCGGCATGGGCGGTATGGACTTCTGATCGGCCTCCTTAAATTCTCGATGGCATGCAAAACCCTGGCGATAATGTCAGGGTTTTTTGCAGCGAGCGGTCTGTAGCCTGCCAGTCGACGAAGAATACAGCCCATGGGCCTATCGGCCTATCCATGTGCGCGGCGGCAGGCCCCGGCTCAACTTGCTTGTGACCGTTCCTTGGCGGCGACAGGACCGCGTCCGGTACGACGCGCTGAGGGGATGGAATGTGTCTATGCTAACGATATTTTACGTTAGTCGTCCACTAGGCAGATGGCTGGGTGCTAGGCAGCAGGGCATGAACCCGCGCAGGCGCTTTCGCCGGATGCATGCCGTCGGGTTCGTCAGCTTTTGGACAGCTATTCGGTGTACAATGACTCTTGAAGTTAGCGGCGCGTGGTAGGGACAGCGCTCGCCCCGAGTATGCGTGGGGATTTCGGCGCCGAGTCACGCTCCTGCTAACTTCAACCAGTCACGCATGCGCGGCAGAGACAGCGTCTGATCCATCCACCCGACCAGCGCCCCCGCTGCTTCCCGCGTAATCGGATCCACTCTACCGGGCGCCGGTCATCCGAATTAGCTAAATACACCCCATGCTAGCGCTCCGCGCAGGAACTCCTCGTCCAAACTTCGCGATGTCACTCGCACTATTCGGCACTTTAATCCGTGAAAGAGTGCTCCAGCTCGGCGCACAATTCCATTGAGAAGCTTGGAACAACACAGCGCTGCAATATCACTGAGTCAGATCGCGGATGAGGTCCTCACCGAAGCCGTCAATCAAGTCCAGCGACGAGAGAAGGCGGATTGTCGCGGAGCTCGTGGCGAGCGATGACTGGCTTTGAGGCGCCGGTGCGACGGCAAGCCGATGCCCCCGGCAGCAGCTATTTGGTTGGTGAGCTCACTATAAAAGCGGCTGGCGGTGATTCCGAAGCAGATCGACTCCAGCTAGTGCCGACTCTGTGGATGCTTGGTTGCCGACCGGCCCCCTGAGCGCGATTGGGCGTCGGGTAACGCAACCCTACGAGGAGGTTAGCCTAACGGGCCGCCGGTCCGGCCTGAGAGGAAGCGCAGGCGATTGCTCTGACACGCGATGGCGCGGGGCTCACAAACCTCAGTGACCGGCGAACCTATGTCGCTAAACATTCCCCTCTCTGCATTACTTCCAGAGAACTTCCATCGAGAGCATCGATTGAACATCCACAGAAACCGCGGCGGGTGAAACAAGGCGGGCGATGCAGCTGCCTCGTGTCTACCGATGAGGTTCCGCGCGCGGGAATAGGGCAAGGTCCGTTGCATTGGGATGCCCATACCTGATCCTTTGTGTATCCGTCCGCTGAAGGCCGCCTTGCCGAATGAGGCGTGTTGTTGAGAACTGTCCTTATGGACAGTGATAGGCGCAGTGCCCAAGTCGAACGGCTTGAGGTGGTGGACAGAGGCCGGCGGCGGCGCTGGTCAGAGGACGAGAAGCTCAAGATCGTCCTGGAGAGCTTACAGGCGCCGCGCCAGGTCGCGGCGACGGCGCGGCGGTACGGCGTTTCGCGCTCATTGCTGCTGCGATGGCGACGATCGTTTCGGCCTGAGCCGAAGGATGCGGCCCATCAACCTGGCTTCGTACCGGTGATGGTGGTCGCGGAATCCGGGCCGGCGCCTTGTCCAGTCGCGCCGGCAAGCAACGGCGGGTCGATCGAGATCGAGTTTGCTGCCGGGGTTCGGACGCGGATCACGGGTACGGTCGACGCGGCGACGCTGAAGGCCGCCGTGGCGGCGCTGGCAGATGGACGCCTCCCGTGATCCCCATTGCGTCGGGCGTGCGGGTGTGGATTGCGACCGGCCACACCGATATGCGTCGCGGCATGAACTCGCTGGGCTTGCTGGTGCAGGAAGCCTTCAAACGAGACCCGCACGGCGGCGACCTCTATGTGTTCCGTGGCAAAAGCGGCAAGCTGATCAAGATCCTTTGGCATGATGGGCTGGGCATGTCGCTCTATGCCAAGCGGCTGGAGCGCGGCCGCTTTCTCTGGCCGTCGTCGGCTGATGGCGTGGTGACGATCACCCCAGCCCAGCTTGGCTACCTGCTCGATTACGCATGTTGATGCCCCTCCTCGTGAGGCTCAGTGATTCTGAGATCGAGCTGATCGAGTTCATGATTGCGTAGTTTTCGAACAGCCTCAATCACGCGCGACGTGTTGGAGAACAGATGTGCGCCGGAAGGATGACGATCGATCAAAAGGCGCCCTTGCCTGATCTGGACGTAGAGCCAGTTCACGGGAATGTTCAATACGCCTGCAAGTTGCTGTGCGCTGAGCAAGTCGGTTGAATGCCGCCATCGTGTACGTTGCTCGGTAAGCCCCTTGAGGCCGGCGTGCAAGCGAATGCGCTGAACGGTGATCGGCAGCACCTTGTCGGGGCAATTTGGTGACCGGTGTCCTTCGCTCGTCAACTTGGCAGCGATCTCGTCGTCGTGCATCTTGGCGCGGGCGAGCTCAAGCACGCGTTCTCGCATCTCCGCGCCTTGGGTAAGATCGGCTACTGAGTTGACGCGCATCTTTACCTCGATGTCGGTGACGGCTCCGCCGCGCCAGACGATCCTCATTCTGACGACGTCGTGCTCGCCGCGGTCGAGGTCACCTTGTCAATAAGACAGCGCAGCAGCGCCTTGCGTTTCGCGTCGGTCGTGCCCGGGTCCGTCCAGATCTCAGGCAGACGGCCGGAGAGGCGGACGACTTTGTCGTTCAGCACCTTGTTGCCGACGGTGATCTGAGCGATAGCCTGGGGAGACTTCAAACGGGCCAGGGCCTCCTCTGCCACTCGGACCTCCTTCAGAGCCACCTCCCAACGGCACTCGAGTTCGGCGGCGACAAGCCGGTTGTCAGGATCGACGCGGTTGAACTGACGTTCGGCGAGCGCTGCTTCATAGCGCCGGCGTTCGAGCTGCTGCTCGGCACCGCTCTGCATTGCTTTGTACGCCTGTTGCTGAGCGCGACGAGCGCACGACAATGCGTCGGATCTCGGCCGGCGCCAGCGCTGTGAGGAACGCTTGCGCCACGGCGGCGTCGACGCGGCGAGCACGGATGTATTGACATGCCGGCAGCCCTTGATGCGAATGCAAGTGATTGCAGACGTACTCGGCTCCCCCCTTGTAGCGAGCGTACATCTTGTGACCGCATCTTCCGCACCATGCGATGCCTTGCAGCAGTAGTTCGCCCTCACGTGGAGCACCCCTGGTCTTGTTGCGCATGTATTCTGCTCGGTTGTCGCTGACGATGCCCCTGATCTTCTCGTAGCTTTGCCAGGCGATATAGGGAGGATAGCGGTCCTTGACGAGGTGGCGCGGGAGCTGGACCGGCTGATCATCGAGCGCGGCAAGCCCAAAATGGTGGTCAGCGACAACGGCATCGAATTGACCAGCAACGCCATCCTGACATGGGCCGACCAGAGCCGTGTCGACTGGCATTACATCGCGCCCCGCAAGCCGACGCAGAATGCCTTCATCGAAAGCTTCATGTATAGACGGCCCCGCGGATGCAAGGGATTTCAGCAGCACTTTGGATTCCGGTCGGGTGCGTTCATGTATCCGGCCTGTTAGTGCGACCGATGCCATGGCCGCTGGCCCTGATGGAGATCGCGGATCGAGGCCTCATCAACGGGTCGCGCTTGTTGCGCTTAAAGCTCTTCGGGCTTGCTCGATCCCCAGCTCCGCCGGTGTCCATCATGCTGTCATTTGCCCTCACACCATAAGGTGGCCAACATACGCGGAAAGTCAGGCCGCGAGCTTAGGCCGATAGAATTCCCCGGTCGTCATCATCGCCCAGACGATCCGGGCCAACTTGTTGGCAACGGCGATGGCGACGACCATCGGCCGACGCCGTTCAAGCAGGGCTTCGATCCAGCCGCCTCCAACCCGGGAGCGAGCCTTTGGGTACCGAACGACGTTACGTGCCCCGATGACAAGCAAGTGCCTGAGATAGGAATCGCCCTGTTTCGTAATCCGGCCGAGCCGATCCTTCCCGCCGGTGGAATTCTGCTTAGGCGTCAGGCCAAGCCAGGCCGCGAACTCCCGCCCGGAGCGGAACATTGTTGCGTCCGGTACGGTCGCGGCGAGAGCCGTGGCCGTTATGGGACCGATCCCGGGAATTGTGGACAGCAACTTCGCCATCGGATTTACTCGCTGGATCTGAGCTATCTCGCGCTCGATGGCCTCGACCTGCCGGTCCAATTCCTTCAGTTGGTTCACAAGGACGGCTAGTGCGATACGGGCGTGGGCCGGTAGCGTCAGTTCCTCGTCATCCAACAAGTCCACCAGACCATCCACCCGTTGCCGGCCTTGCCCGACAATGATTCCGAACTCAGCAAAGTGAGCCCGAATCGCGCAGGCTGTCATGGTTCGTTGGCGGACCAACAAGCCTCTTGCACGATGAAGCATCAAGAAGCCCTGGTTCTCAACGCTCTTGATTGGAACGAACCGCATATTGGGACGGGTGACCGCTTCGCAGATCGCGGCCGCGTCAGCGGCGTCATTCTTGGCTCCTCTTCGTAGGTAGGGTTTAACATAGGCTGGCGGGATCAATCTCACATCGTGTCCAAACTGCCGAATCTCCCGCGCCCAGTGGTGAGCAGTCGCACAGGCCTCAATGCCGACTAGGCAAGGTGCGAGCGAGGAGAAGAACGACACGATCTCGCCTCGCCGGAGGCGTTGGCGACCGGCCACTTGGCCTTGGCCATCAACTGCATGGATGTGAAATACGTGCTTCGAAATATCCAACCCAATTGTCGCGATTTCCATGGTGAATTGCTCCTGTTAGCGGGTTCGTCCATCGCCAGTATATCGCCGGCGCCGAGGGAGCGGGGCCGTCTTCCCCATCAATGGCCGTCTCCGAGACGAATTGTTGAACGAGACGCTGTTCACGTCGCTGGCCCAGGCCCGCGTCGAACTCGGACATTGGCGGGCCGACTACAACGATATGCGACCTCACTCGCAACTCGGATGGAAAACACCATCGGAGTTTGCCTTCACCTGCCACCCGCGCCCCGGGAGCTGGCGCTGCGCTATGCCGAGGGCTCCGCGCCAGCTCCCGCCGCTGCCACCGCCCAACCGAGCAAATCCAACAGCCGGGGCGAACTCAGGACCGGATAAAACTTGATGTGGTGGAACGGCCCGCTCCAACAGCATCAAGTGCTAGAACGTGGTCGTTGTTCGAACGCCACAAAGGAGGGACCGTTCCGTGAAACAGGTTATCACCATCGGGCTGGATCTGGCCAAGCACGTTTTCCAGGTTCACGGGGCGGATGCCGAGGGCTCACCCGTGTTCAACCGGAAGCTACGGCGCAGCGAAGTTCTGCGTTTCTTTGAGAAGCTGCCAGCATGCCTGGTGGGGATGGAAGCATGCGGTAGCGCCCACTATTGGGCGCGCGAGATCGCAGCTCTCGGTCATGAGGTCCGGCTCATTCCGCCGGCTTATGCCAAACCCTTCGTCAAGCGTGGCAAGACGGATGCGGCGGACGCTGAGGCCATCAGCGAAGCGGTGACCCGAAAGACCATGCGCTTCGTGCCGATTAAGACGGCTGAGCAACAGGCTGCCGCGATGGTGCTGAAGACCCCGCGCTCTTCTAGTGCGGCAGCGAACGCAGTCGGTCAACGCGTTGCGCGCGCATCTGGCAGAATTGGGGATCATCGCCACCGCCGGCCTGGCAAAGGTTGAGGCGCTGGTCGCAATCATACGGGATGAGACAGATGCACGCCTGCCCGCAGCAGCGCGCTTCGCGCTGATGGCTATTGCCGACGAGATTGAAGCTTCAGCCGACCAGATCGAGAGGCTCGAGCGCGCAATCGTCGCGGAGGCCAAGCACGACGAGGACATGCGTCGGTTGACCACGATCCCTGGCGTCGGCGCCATTACGGCGGCGACCATCAAAGCGCTTGTGCCGGATCGCGATCGGCTGGAACGCGCACCGGATCCCGGCGGGTTCAAGTCGGCTCGCCACTTTGCCGCCTGGCTGGGATTGACGCCGCGGCCTCATTCAAGCGGAGGCAAAGAGCGGTTGGGACGAATATCGAAGATGGGAAATCCAGAACTCCGCTCTCTCCTCGTTGTCGGGGCAACGGCCGTCTTGCGGCTTGTCCGAAACGACGTTCGGGCGCGGCCGTGGCTGAAGGCGCTTCTCGCCAGACGCCCCTTCAAGGTTGCCGCCGTCGCGCAGGCCAATAAGACGGCGCGGATCATCTGGGCGCTCCTGGACAAGGGCGGAATTTATCGGCGTCCCGACCCATTGGCACATTGGCGATTGCCGCGGTGACGCAGTGACCG
Organism: Bradyrhizobium sp. YCK136; assembly: GCF_044570075.1. Classification (NCBI taxonomy): domain Bacteria; kingdom Pseudomonadati; phylum Pseudomonadota; class Alphaproteobacteria; order Hyphomicrobiales; family Nitrobacteraceae; genus Bradyrhizobium; species Bradyrhizobium sp. YCK136. The sequence goes on along the minus strand of NZ_CP172424.1, from coordinate 8,180,531 downwards.
CCAAAACGATCTGACCGGCGCAGGCCGGCAGAGGGCGAGGTGCAACAACAGGCGATGAACCCATGGGACGAAATCCCGAAACGAGTGAAGCTACTGCCCCCAATGCGCTCAAGCGCGTAAACTTGATTTAGCTCCTCGTTCCGCGGATCTCATCGAGGCCAGCGGCCATATTGTGCCGCGCGCAAAGGCCGGACATATGACCGCACCGTTCCAATGTGTGAAATCGACTGAAAAAGCTCTTGCCTCGCGGGCCGTTCCACATATGGGGGCAAGGTCACGTAGCCAACGCGTTAAGGGCCGCATCTTAGTGAGGCCTATAAATCGAGCGATATTTGCAGTGGCAGCCAATGAGATCGGTTAATCATTGTTCCTGACCGTTAGCTGACGATCGAGGTCGCAGCGGTCCGCTGGATGTGCCAGCTAAGAAGTGCATTCCAGACGTCTGCGGCTATGTACGAGCCGATTTGGACGCCATAAAACTGAATGGTTTTCACATAATTGACGCATTAGGACTGTTCAGCCTTTGCGAGAAGGCCGCAAGGGATCAAGTACACTCCCGCAGAAGCAGCAATGTCGCCCGGAGCTATCTGGTGCGGCAACTGCGAGCATCATGAAGTCTGGATTCCGCCGCCAATAGGAGAGCATGGCATGATGAGGGACAATTCATTGAAGACGAGGTGAGGCCTCAAGAGCCGCCGACTTCGCATGCTCAAGCGTGATGTGCGCTCTGCCGGCGATGAGCAGTGAATGCCTGGCACCGATCAAGACTGCTTCGCCGCGGAGAGGCTCAATGGCGGACTTACATAAGTAGCGGGAAGATTCGATCGGCGGGTCGCCTAACTCAACGTACAGATCGTGCCACCGCCCGTCCTCAGGCAACCGGCGGCACCGAGCGCAATTCGAGCACCAGAGGCATAACTAGAGGAGCGTGAGTGATGATAGACATCTACCGCTTTTGCGGATGGTGCGTTGTAGAGTGGTTCAGGAAAGCTGGGCCGAGAATCGCGGAGGTTGACTTGTTGCGCGACAACGTCATCTACGTAGAGTTCAGGGCTATCCGAGAGGCAAAGGAGCGGGCGTGCGAGCGCAGGTGGTAGACAAGCTGGAGGCGGGCCGGGTGCAGCATGGCCGGTTCGCGACTGCTCCGGGATCAGGCCCTTGCGGTCTCTTCTTTGTGCAGGGGCCTTGCGGGTGTGAACTAAAGATAAGTGCATTTGTCCGTCCTGGGTGGGAGCATGTCGCTGTTTCGACACCGCGGCGTTGTCCAAACTGGGAGGAGATGTGCTTTGTCAAAGACATGTTCTGGGATGAAGAAGAGTGCGTCATGCAACTGCATCCGCCACATTCGCGTTATGTGAATAACAGCCGATATTGCCTTCATTTGTGGAGACCCATTTATCGAGACATTCCGATGCCGTCTCCGAGCTTCGTAGGCGTCGTTGGATTGAGTCCCTCAGATGCGGCAACGTTGTTCGCGCGGATGAGCGCGACAGCATGACGGACTGAGTTTACAATATCCGAGCACATCTCGCTCGCTGATAGCCGATCACGGGGCGAACTGGGGACGCGAATTGCGCGCTCTTTGGAGGCGAAGTTTTGGGCGCCGGGCGGCGCGGGCACGATGAGGGTGAGATCGATCTCAAGCGAGCTATGGCTGATTTTGGGTGACGCGGCCTGATCAGGCGGCGTGGCTTTCAGTGTTCGGAATGACTTCGATTCCGTCGATGAACTTTACACCGGCGATGACTTTCGGCAACTGGTTCGTGCTCTTCAATCGCCGCCAGGTCTTCGATGCGGCGTCGATGAGCTTGAACACCATCAGCTTCGCAGTTTGTTGCGACAGCGATCCCTTGGTCCGCACCGTTCGGTGGCGCACCGTGGCGAAGACGCTCTCGATCGGGTTCGAGCTGCGTAGGTGGATCCAGTGCTCAGCAGGGAAGTCGAAGAAGGCGAGCAGCGCATGGCGATCCTTGATCAGGCACTCCACCGCACGTCCGTATTTGACGTGGTATTTCTCGACGAAGACGTCGATCGCGGTTTCAGCTTCGGCCCGGTGTGGGGCCAGATAGATGTTCCGCAGGTCGTTCTTCATGGGGCCCTGCACGGATTTGGCGACCTTGTCGAGTACGTTGCTCACTTTATGGCACCAGCATCGTTGGTGCCGCGTGCCGGGAAAGGCCTCGTCCAGTGCCTTCCAGAAGCCGAGGGCGCCGTCGCCGATGGCGAGTTGCGGGGCAATCCGTAACCCGCGTTGCCGCAGGTCGATCAGGAGTTCGCGCCAGCTCTGCGCGCTCTCGCGCACGCCGACCTGGAAGCCGATCAGCTCCTTCTTGCCTTCCGGCGTGGTGCCAATCAGCACCAGCATGCATTCGCTGTGATCTTCCATGCGGGCCTGCAGGTACACGCCATCGGCCCAGATGTAGACATAGCGACGCGCCGACAGATCGCGTCTCTGCCAGCGTTCGTACTCGACCTGCCAATCGGCCTTCAGGCCGGCGATCACCGAAGGCGACAGGTTCGGCGCATCCTTGCCGAGCAGCGCCGAGAGCGCCTCCTGGAAGTCGCCGGTCGAGATGCCGCGCAAATAGAGGACCGGGATCAAGGCATCCAGGCTCTTCGTCCGCCGCGCCCATAGCGGCAGGATTGCCGAACTGAAGCGGAGGCGGTCGCCTGGCCCGCTCGCTCCGCGGTCGCGGACCTTGGGACGAGCGACCTCCACCGGACCGATGCCGGTCGCAATCTCGCGCACCGGACCGTGCCCATGTCGGACCAGGCGCGCTCGACCGTCGGGCAGCGTCAGATTGGCCGTGCTGGCCAGAAACGCGCCAACCTCGATCTCGATCGCCCTGGCAAGCAGGTCCCGCGCGCCGGCTCGAACGATATCGGTCAGTGGATCATCAACCGCGGACGGCTGACGGAAAGCAAGAACATTGGTAGTCTCGGTCATGGCGTATCGCTCTCCTCGAGAGGTTCTGGCAGGCTCGTCACCCGCCTCGATACGCCGCCTTCCTCACACCGTCATCACCCAGATTCCGCCATAGCTCATCTCAAGCCCACGACCGAGCCTGGTTTGGTGAAGGCATCGTCTAACGCAGCCCCCGGGAGCCCGACAGCGAGGTGTCGGCCACCAACGCCAGGCATTCGCGCGTGCACTCGTCGACCACGGTCAGGATGCGGAAGCGGCGGCCATCGGTGAGCTGGTCCGAGACGAAGTCGAGCGACCAGCGGTCATTCGGCGCTATCGGCACCACCATCGGCGCCCTGGTCCCGAGCGCCCGCTTGCGGCCACCACGGCGACGGACCGCGAGCCTCTCTTCCCGGTAGAGCCGGAACAGTTTCTTGTGGTTGACCAGATAGCCCTCCCGCCTGAGCAGAACATGCAGGCGCCGATAGCCGAAGCGACGGCGCACCTCGGCAATCGCTCTCATGCGTTGGCGTAGGGCCGCGTCGTCCGCCCGGGTCGTCCGATATCTGATGGTCATGCGGCAACAGCCGATGGCTTTACACGCCCGCCGTTCGCTCATCCCGTGGGCGTCCACGATCGGCCAAAAGCCGCTTCAGCCGCGTGTTCTCAGTAAGCGACGTTCGCGTCCCATTCGCAAAGGTTTGGCGTGGGGATTGCAGTCTGTTGATCAACGTGTTTGCAAATCGTTGGCGGGGGGTATGGAGGCGGCAACGACGGAGAATTACGAGGTGCGGCCGAACGACCAGGGCAGGAGCTCGTCGATCCGGGACTGCGGGTGACCGGTTGCGATCGCTTTGAGCGTCGCTTTCATCCAGACGTAGGGCTCCACGCTGTTGATTTTGCAGGTGGCGATGAGCGAAGCTATGCGCGCCCATGAACGACCACCTTCGTCGTGACCAGCAAATAAACTATTTTTACGCGTCAGAGTCAGCGGCCTGATTTGATTTTCGACGGGATTGGTGTCCATCTCAACGCAACCATCGTCGAGAAACAAGGTGAGGCCATCCCAATGGTTCAGGAGATAGGCGATCGCCTTGCCCATCTCGCTGCCCGGCGACAGGCGAGCGGCTTGCTCGCGCAGAAACCTCTCGAGTTCAGCGACGAGCGGCCGTGATCGCTCGTTACGGGTCGTTTGCCGAGCCGGGGCGTCGGCGCCACGGATCTCCTTCTCGATCGCATAGAGTGCGGCGATGCGCGCGAGAACGGCTTCGGCGATGGGTGAGCCGGCTTTCGGAGTCGCTGCGATGATCTTGCGCCTTGAGTGGGACCAACATGCGGCCAGCCGCAGCGGCACGCCGCCTTTGCGCTTGGGCCGTGCGAGCCGATGATAGCCCTGGTATCCGTCGACCTGAAGGATGCCGTCGAAGCCCTCGAGGATGCGCTCAGCATGGTCACCACCGCGTCCTGGCGCGTAGTGGTAGACCACGATTGGTGGATCAGCGCCGCCGTGGCCGCGATCGTCGCGCAGGACAGCCCACAGATAGCCGGTCTTCGTTCGGCCCCGGCCCGGATCGAGCACAGGCGCCCTGGTCTCGTCTATGAACAAGCGGCCCGATTGCTTCATCACGACGCTCATGCGCTCGACCAGCGGCGCGAGGTGGAAGGCGACCGTTCCCATCCAGTCTGCCAGAACGGCGCGATCGATGAAGATGCCATGCCGAGCCAGAACCTGCGACTGACGATAGAGTGGCATGTGCTCGCTGAACTTGGCGACCGCCACCTGCGCCAGCAGCGCCTCGGTGGGGATGCCACCCTCCACGAGATGGGCGGGCGCCGGCGCCTGAGCAACACCGGTGCAGCCCTTTGCGCAGGCGTAGCGCGGTCGCACCGTCTCGATCACACGATACTGGGCGGCCATGACATCGAGACCCCCGTGGGTCGGTCAAAATCCCCCGGGTATGGTCACTTGAAACTCCCCCACCTGATGATCGCCGTCAGCGCCGCTGAACAGCAGTAGCCGGTCAGGCAGGACGTTTATGTTCGACCCCTTTAGCCAGCAAGGGGCCGGGGAGTTGAACGTCTTGAAGCGACATCTGCAAAGCACCGTACTTACATTACTTGATCGCAACACCAGCCAGCGCGAGATTCACCGGCTGACGGGTGTCGATCGCAAGACGATCCGGCGTTATCAGGCGCTGCGGGCCGGTGCGGAGGCAAATTCCCCCGGGGAAGTGACCACCGGCTCGGTGAGCGCGGACGGCCAAATTCCTCCACCCCGACCACCGGCTTTTGGGACATCGGAAGCGACGGTCACCAGCAGCCTGGCCCGTTCGGCTTGCGAAGCGCATCGGACGTGGATCGAAGAACAGGTCCGGCTGAAGCGGAACGCGCAGGCGATTTACCAGGACCTGGTTGATCAATTTGGCTTTCCGTCCAGCTACCAGAGTGTCAAGCGGTTTGTGCGCCGGTTGCGGTACGCTGATCCTGAGCAGTTTGATCGTCTTGAGTTCCTCCCCGGCGAGGAAGCTCAGGTCGACTATGGCGAGGGCGCGCCGACGGTTGATCCGAAGAGCGGGCGGTACCGTCGTCCCCGCCTGTTCGTGATGACGCTACGCTACTCGCGGCGCAGCTTCCGGCGGGTAGTCTGGAAGTCCAGCCAACAAGTCTGGGCGCAGCTCCACGAAGAGGCGTTCCGGTATTTTGGCGGGGTCCCCAGCTATGTCGTGCTCGACAACCTGAAGGAAGGCGTCCTCAAGCCGGATTTGTACGAGCCCCAGCTCAACCCGATTTACAGCGCGATGCTGGCTCATTACGCCGTGGTCGCCGATCCCGCGCGCGTGGCCGATCCAAATCGGAAAGGATGCGTCGAGAATGCGATTCAACATACCCAGGGCACTGCGCTGGCCGGACGGCGCTTCGAGACGCTGGAGGCGCAAAACGAGTTCTTGAGGCACTGGGAGGAGAACTGGGCTTCCAAACGCATCCACGGCAGCACGCGCCGTCAGGTCGAGGCGATGTTCCAGGAAGAGAAGCCGCACCTGCGGCCGCTGCCTGTCGCTCCCTTCCGCATCTTCACCGAAGTCGTCCGGACTGTCTGCGACGACACCACCGTACGCGTCGACAACAGCTATTACGCCGCGCGGCCCGCGCCGATCGGCAGCCAGGTCGTCGTGCGCATCTACACCACCACGATCGAGATCCGTGATCGCCACACCCGTGCGCTGCTGCGTGTTCATTCCCGGATGGCGCACCCCGGTTCTGTCGTCCTGCCGACCAGCGAACGGCCGTTCAACCCGTCGCGGCAAACCGCCGTGCTGCTGGCGAGCGCCGAGCGCATCGGACCGCAGACCAGGGCCTTGTGCCAGCAGGTGTTCGACACCGAAGGGCGCCCCGGACAGCGCGCGATGTGGGGCATTGTCGGGCTGGGCCGGAAGTATCCGGCGCGGCTGGTCGAGCAGGCCTGCGCGCACGCCATCGACAACCGCATCTACCGCTACAAGCACGTGCGTGCGACCGTCGAGCGGTTGTTCGAACAGGCGATCGAGCAGGTTGGAGTGACGCCACAGCCGGCATCGCCGCTCACCCAGGATCATCCGCTGATCCGTACCCCCGCGGAATACGGCGACCTCTTCAGCCGCGCTGTGCGGCGCGACGCCGACGACAATGGTCGGCAGGCCGAGGCTCACGACGATCACGCCACGGCAATCCGCGCTCGTGTCGCCTGCGCAACCCCGGCCAACTCCGGCGCCACGAGCGCTCCCGCTGCACCTTCTCACCTTAAACTGGAGACCTAGCCACATGATGACCATGCCGGAAATTGAGCGTTGCCTACGACAGCTGCGCCTGTCGGGTGTCCGCGACACGCTGCAGACGCGCGTGCTCCAGGCGCAGGGCGCCAACCAGCCCTTCCTCGAGACCTTCTCCCTTATCCTGCAGGATGAACTGGACCGTCGTCAGTCCCGTCTTATCGAGCGGCGATACCAGCAATCCGGGCTCGACGAAAAGCTGACGCTCGCCGAGTTCGACTGGTCCTTCAATCCCAAACTGCCACGTCAGACCTGCTTCCAGCTCCACACCCTGGCGTTCATTGCCGCTGGCGAGAACGCTCTGCTTGTTGGCAAACCTGGCACCGGGAAGTCGCACATCGCCAAGGCGATTGCCTATCAGGCGATCCTGCAAAGCCACAAGGTCCAGTATCTTGAGACCGACGACTTCTTCCACCGCTACGCCCTGAACTCTCCGGCACAACGCGAGGTCCGGCTGCGAACCATCATCGACTGCGATCTCCTCGTGCTGGACGATCTATTCCTCGCACGCGCCATCCCCGACGACGCCGGCACTTTGCTGCAGACCCTGATCCATCAGCGTTACAAACTGCGCCGCAGCGTCATCGTCACCTCCAATCGCGTCGTGCAGGATTGGGGGGCATACCTTGGGGACAACACTATGAGCACGACGATCCTCGATCGCCTTATGCATCATTGCCATCTGCTTGAGTTCGACGGACGCAGCTATCGGCTCAAAGAAGCCGCTGAAGCTCTTGCCCGGGAAACAAACTCAAACTAACAGTCCCTTGTCCTGCCTCGCGGGTGGAGGAATTTGACTGACCACACCCGGAGGAATTTGAAGTGACCCGCGGGGAGACGGCGGGAGCGATCCTCGCCGATCTGGACCATCCGGCCGCAGCCGCAGGGACACTCGAGGTTCTCGGGTTCGATCACCTGCTCGATGCGCGGCAGGTGCGCGGGAAAGGCACGGGCAGCGCGCCTGGTCCGGCGGCTGGACGGCGCCGTGCCGGCGCGGCGCGCACGATCGTCCTGGCGTTCCTGGACTTCGGCGATGGCAATCTCGATGTCCTCGAGAACCAGTTGCATCTGATCGGGATTGAACTTTTCCGAGCGTTTACCGAAACGTGCGCGCTCGTACTCCTTCACGAGCAGTTCGAGGCGTTCGACGCTCTCTTTGGACGCAGCCAGTTCACTCTCGACATGAAGGCGCGCCGAGCATTCATCGTCTGCGCGACGACGCTCGGCTTCAATCATCGCTTCCTGCGCGCGGAAGAGCGCGCGCAAATCGGCGGGCAGCGCTGCAAGACGGGCGGGATCAAAGGGGGACGGCGGCACATCCGCAAGCTATCATCCCAAAGCCCCGCGCGAAACAGGTTGTCGGGTCTGAGTCAGTTCGCCGCAGCTGGCGTCGCGACAATCCGTTCGCCCACTCGCTTCCAGTTCAGCCCTTCAAACGAGGGGATTGAGGAATGTCCCTGATAGTGAGTCTGACGAATCATTTCCGGAGGTGGTCGAGGTTCGGGACCCCCACCATCCTTTGTGGGGGCGCTCATATCGAGTGATTAGGAAGATCGGTCAGCGAGGCCGAGGCATTCCCGCTTCGTATGAAGTTGAGTATCGCGCAGGAAGCAGTCTTCTGATTCAAGCAACCGCAATCGAATATTATGAGCAAGAGGCAAATCAGATTAAGCTGAGTATGGAGGCTCTACTCGAGCTTTTATCGACAGCGGATTGTCCCGACGCACATGAGCATGGATCCAGCCGATCTTTGGTCGACGCTGACGCCCGCGCTCCGACGCCAGATCGTCGAAGACGTCGCCGCAATTTTGGCGGAGATCCCTCATGAAGTCCGAGCTGGTCACACCAAGCCACTTGGCGCGCAAAGCCGTAGTCTACATCCGGCAGTCGACGCCCCATCAGGTCGTAAGCAATCAGGAGAGCCTGCGCCTTCAATACGCGCTTCGCCAGCGCGCCCGCGAACTCGGATGGCGTGAGGCGGCCATCGACGTGATTGATGCCGATCTCGGGTTGAGCGGCGCGTCTATAGCACAGCGTAACGGCTTCAAGGAACTCGTTGGCCGTGTTGGCCTGAGTGAAGTGGGACTCATCCTGTCGATCGACGTGACCCGCTTGGCGCGTAATTGTACCGACTGGTATCCGCTCCTGGATATCTGTGGTCTACGTGGCTGCCTGATCGCCGACCGCGATGGTGTCTATGATCCGGGCACTCCCAACGGACGGTTGCTTCTCGGGCTGAAGGGTTCGATCTCCGAGCTTGAGCTACATACGATCCGCAGCCGGCTGACCGCCGGCCTGCTGGCCAAAGCCGAACGCGGCGAACTTGCGGTTATGCTGCCAATCGGGCTGATGCGGGACCCGAGCGGTGTGGTCGTTAAGGATCCCGACATGGCCGTGCAAGGGCGGCTCGGTCTCGTCTTCCAGTTATTCCTGCAGCTGCGCAGCGTTGCCAAGGTCATGCGAGCGTTGAACGAGCGTGACCTGGAACTGCCGCGTCGTGATCGATATGGCGATTTGTGCTGGACGCGCGCGACGCTGGCTGCCGTCGCGGCGATCTTGAAGAACCCCGCATACGCGGGCGCCTTTGTCTATGGACGAACCCGCTTCCGGCCGCCGAAGCGGGAGGGGGCCCTGCCACAAAAGGCTCCGCGGCCGATGGAGGAGTGGCGGATCGTCGTTAAAGATCGATATCCAGCCTATATCGACTGGCCAATTTATGAAAAAATCCGATCCGTCATCAGAGATAACCGAGCCGAATACATGCGCATCAAAACCCGCGGCGCGCCTCGCAATGGCGAGCTCCTGCTCCACGGCATTGCCTGGTGCGCACGATGTGGCCATAAGATGTACGTCCGCTACAAGGGCGGCGGCGAATATGTATGCAATCACCTGCGTACCCAGGAAGGTCAGCCAACCTGCCAACACATCCGCGCCGCCCATATCGATGCAGCCGTTGGCGACGCATTCCTAACCGCACTAGCGCCGGCCGAACTCGATGCCTTGTCGCGCTCCCGCCGGGTGCAGCAGCAGACGAACAATGCGCTACGCTCCAGTGCAGAACGAGAGCTCGAGCGCAAGCGATACACGGCGGCGCTCGCCGAACGGCAGTTCAACCGAGCTGATCCAGATAATCGGTTGGTCGCCTCGGAACTCGAGCGTCGATGGGAAGCGGCGCTAAACGACGTGCGCGCCGCCGAAGAGGCGCTTGCCCGACAGACGCCGCCCAAAGCCATCACACAAGTGGCCATAAGCAAGGAGCTCAACGACAAGGTCATCAGCCTCACCGGCCGCCTCCCGCAGATATGGGGTGACGAGACTATCTCGGATGCGCATCGCAAGGCGTTGTTGCGATGTCTCATCGAAAAGGTCGTTCTCGACCGCGGTGAGCGCGACTTGGCCCTGGCTAGGATCGTCTGGCGGGGAGGCGCCGTGACGGAGCTCGAAGTGAAGATGAGCGTCAACTCCGTCACCAGATTGACGCGAGGCACAGAGATGCGGGAACGCCTTCTGACGCTCGCTCGCGACGGCGTCCCAGACGACAAGATCGCCACAATCCTTACTCGGGAAGGTCACCGCTCTCCCCGTTGCGCCGATAAGGTGCTGCCTATCACCGTTGGGCGGCTCCGTCGTGCCGCCGCCATCAAGGTAACTGCCCAGCGCAGCCGATGGGAGCATGACGACTCATACCTCAGCCCGCCCGAACTGGCCCGAAGGCTCGAGATTCCAGTAAACTGGCTCTATGTTCAGATCCGAACCAAGCGTTTGCTAATTGATCGCCAGCCCAGCGGCGCCTATCTCTTCCCGAATACACCATCCGTTCTTCACGCCATCGGAGACCTTCGAAACCACGTCATCGCGCAACTTGATCTAAGAATCTGTCAGCCTAACAAGGAGGGGCAATGCATGACGCCGTCGCTGATCTGCGGCCACTCGAAACGACCATCGCGGCCAAGGCGCTTGTAGACCAAAACGAGGCCCGTGCCGTCCCATAGCAAAATCTTCAGCCGGTCGGCGCGCTTCGAACGAAAAACCACGATCAGGCCCGAATGCGGATCGAGCCCAAGCGTGTTTTGCACAAGACCGGCCAGCGCGTCGTGCCCGCACCGGAAGTCAACAGGACGCACAGCAAGCACAATCCGCAGTCCCTGCGCCGGAATGATCATGCGCCGCGCTCGATCGCAGTCACGATCTCCGCGATCCGCACCGCCGACACGTCCGCATCCAGGCGGACCGAAACCTTGCCAATCGTAATCTCGACGGGCCCCTCGCTCTTGCCTGACGCCGCTGGATCGCTCAGCTCGATCGACACGAAATCCGCCGCGTCGTCCGTGACCAATGCGAGCCGGCCAGCACGCGCCAATCTGCGCCACCTCGTCAACTGCTGGGCCTTCACACCATAACGCCGTGCGACATCACATACCCGGGCGTCGGGCTTCATGCTCTCGAAAACAGCGCGCCCCTTGATCTCCGCAGACCATAACCGGCCTCCAGAACGCGTCCGGCGCGTAAGCTTCCCCACAAAGCCATCAGCTTCGGCTTCCTCCCCCGATTGTTCCATCGCCTTCAGTCTCCTCTCGGCTCTCTGACAAGCCAAGGATCGCAGAGCGAAAGCCGAAGCGAAACCAGTCAATCAAATGGGAGAAAAGCTCCGCTTACGAAGAACAGGCGAGCGGCATGCCACGAACGACCTGAGGCCCTGTGAGGTCGGTAGGCACGAATTGGATTTTACAATGCTGTACCAAGTTGACAGCGGTTCGATGAAATGGCGGCAGCAGCAACCGCGAGGGCTTCATTCATTTGCTCAGGCAGCCAAAGCTGCACCGCGCGACTAGGCGTGTCATTCGCGCATGCGGCATTAGCATCAGAATGGCATGCGCGGCGAAGTATCCAAGACGATTCTCCGCGCGCATGCTCGCCGTGGCTGCCATTGCGGCATCGGATTGCTGCTGGACTGGAAGCCAACCGGATCCTCGCCGCTCCCTCAATGAACGAAGTCCCTTCGATGCGCATGACCAGGACAGAGAAGACCGCAATCTGCCGCGGCCAGGAGAACGACGAAAGTTTGCGTGAAAGGTGAACGCAACATTAGGTCCTTTGAAGCCAATGAACTCAGCGCGGTCAATAGTCGGCCCGGACATGAAGGTAGCTTCGTCAAGGACCGTTTCGCTTCTCATCTGCAGGGAGTCAAATGATATCTCAAGCGTCTCGATTTGCACCGGATCAGCCTCCGAAGTTATCCTGCGAGTACTTGACTGAGCGAGTGCGAGCCTTGTTCGGCCCGCATCCGTTCGCCTCCCAGATGTCCGGAGACCAGGTCGCCAGCCTGCTGCCTGAATACCTAGCGATGTCACAGGCGTTCCCGTACCTGCAGGCAGGGTCGCAAAGGGACCTCATATTCGATGCAATGCATCAAAATCGGGACATTGGGAGGGACATTGAACTGACCAGCGTGGTCGCGAATTTTATCTGCTGGGATGAGACCGGTGGCCATGGCGGGATTCTCCGGGGCGGCAAGGCGGCGTTGCCCGATATTCTTTTGACAGAAAACTTTCACTCCAACCTCTTGAGAAAGGATGCTGCACGACTACTCGGCAGAGCGATAAGGCCCAACTATAGCGACAGGACGAAGCAGTACCTGCATTCTCTCTATGCCGGATTGTCATCGAAAGACCCCCTGGTTCGTTGCGCCTACATGGTCGCCTTTGAGCTCCATGCTGCAGACATGATCCAGTCGCTGTGGACCACTCTGGTCAAAACCTTCAAGGCGCGGCCGGACGATCTTGAGTATTTTCGCGGCCATGTCGGCGGAGAAGATCCCGCGGAGAAGTACCACGGAGAAATGACAGGCCGGCTGATTGGTGAACTTGTGCAGCCTGGCCTTAATGATCGCTTTTTGAATGAATTCGGCCGAGCCTATCGGCTCAGCGTCCAGTGGTGTCGCGATCTGCTCGGAACGGCGGCGCGTACGGGAGATGATCACTCCGAGATGCAACATCATGGCCGTTGTCATTGCGGCGCTATCAAATTCTACGTCAATGCACCTCGAGAGCTCTCTGCAGTTCGATGCAATTGCTCAATTTGTCAAATGTCTGGATTTGTCCACTTGCTCGTACCTGGCGATAAGCTGCGCATCGAGTGCGGCGAAGAGTTCCTCACGACATACCAGTTCAACAAGAATATTGCGCGGCACACGTTTTGCCGGCTTTGTGGCGTAAAGCCATTCTATAGGCCGAGGTCGAATCCCTCCGGGTACAGCGTGAATATCCGATGTCTGGATAGAAAGACCATCGAGCACTTAAGAATATCTGAGTTCGATGGCGCGCATTGGGAGCAAGCATTCCTGTCAATGCAGCAGGACCCGGAGTCATGCTTCGAAGATCAAAGGAGTGAGCTCGAATGGCGCGCGCAATGAAAGATAAATCCTGTCTTCTTTCAGAAGAAGTCCTGACAAAGTACCGGATTGAGCTGCTAGTAAAGGGGTCCGTCGTAATCGCCCCGCAAATGTTATTCACTCAAGACGACTTAGCCAGGATCGATCAGCTGCAGGCTGAGATTCCGGAAGAAGAAGTGCGGGAGGGAGATGCGGGCGACTTGCACAGCGTCTTTGTCCAGCGCGTGAGGGTAGACCCGCCCGGCCACGCGCCTAGCAACGTGAGTGGTACTGCTTCGGGTCAGATCATGGAGCTGCTCGAAAGTAGAGATCGCAGCTTCGCGCTAAGAAAGATCTTCGGAGCATCCGCAGATTACGTGGTTCGCCGATGCCAGATGCATCGTATGCCGCCGGGGTCCTTTATCGGCATTCATTTGGATGCGGCGAGTGATCCGGATTTCGAGTACTCGGTGATTGTGCAGCTAGCGAGAGACTTCGACGGCGGTGAATTCGTGGTATATCCAACCGGGTACGAACAACACGTATTCCGGCCGCCATTTGGCGCTGTGCTTGTCACAACCTGTAAGGTCCGGCATGAGGTAAAGCCGGTATCAAGCGGGGAGCGCCGATCCCTCGTATACTTCTGTTCAAAACGCAGCGGCGTGAACCGCCGGATCATCGAGGGTTCTAACGCTCGGCCCTAGCGTGCCGCGCCTGGTATGGGTCTCTGCAAATCGTGGGCTGAGCGAGCTCTCCGGGGAATTGATGGCTTTCCCATCTTGCGGGGCCTTCGTGAGGTCCGACACGAGTCTGGTCGCAAGCGATGGCTTACATTGATCGTACGCGTCCGGTGACGGCCCCTAGTTGGGCGTCTTGAGCGGATGGCCGACCTCGCTCATGGGGCATGAGCGACGTTCTGAGGTTGCCAATTCCGGGCGTGAGTTCGTGGACGCGCTTGGCGAGATGATCCAGCAGGCAGGCCAGCACAAGCCTGTGGATCTAGGGCTTGGCTGTGGCGATGAAGTGATCGCTTTGGTCGTGTCATTGTTACTCCAAGCTCTGCGCCCCGATCCGGGCCTTTTCCTCGCCCGTCCATCGTCGGCGACGATCCCAGTGATCACCTCGACGCGACGATCACCTTCCTACTGGCTCGAGCATGGTATTTGCCATCGTTCCTCCTCCACGGATCCGCTCATGCCGAGCTGTATCGCGGGCGCCGAAAGGGGAGCGGTTGGGGCCTCACGCCGCTACAATGGGCCGAATATTTCCACCACAATCACCACAATCACGAGGAGAGTGGTCGCAAAGGCCATGATGACCATTCCGCTGCCCGCAGGTAGGAGGCTGAGAGGCGAGGCGATGGGATTGCAGATCGACGGCATCACACGGGGCGGGAGATTGAGCCTCTCAGTGCTATCGAAGATATAGCTAGTCGGGCGTCGGGACTCACGGACCACACATCCAAAGCTGGGTTGCATCCCCGCGGAATTGTCAGCCAGCTGGTCCCGACCGGGGTTGTCCGGCGGCTGCCCGAGAACGAGCGGCGTTTGGCTGTAGTAGGGACCACCATGCTTGGAGCTCGGTGCCACCTCGCGCAGAGCAGTCTGCCTGACAAATGCGGAACTTGCGCCAGCGGCCACATTCATGGCCTTTGCAACTCCAGATGCAAGCAGAATCAAAGCCAAGTCGAACAAGATCAATCGGATCAGCCTCATTGGGGCTCCGAAGATAGCTGCTGCGGCCGCGTTCTTTGCGGCAACTCCTGCTCCTATACAGCAATTTACGTGCCGGCAAAGTGCGGTCTTTTGGGGCCGCTTATTTCATAGTGAAACTCGCATAAACCCAAGCCAGCGAGTGCAATCGCCCATCGTATTGTCGAGTTTCAACGTAGGCGTCGCAAATCGGCCAAGCAGGACGTGCAATGCGATTAGCTTTTGGGGTCGGCAACTGCGCTGGCAGCCTTACGCCATGACGCTCGTCGCTGTACAAGCTTCGGCGCACCGCTGGTCTCGTCCGGGCCGAACAAGAGCACTCTCATAGGGCCACCATTCATCGTCCGACCAAAGCTTGCTCGGTGATTGGGGCACCTTCGTCGCCACGTGAAGGAAGGGAGGCGCGCGTTCCCGGTGCGCGATGGTGTCCCAGGCTTCGAAGCGATGAATTGAGCGGCTGACGATGTTTGCTACGACTTCAATAGTCGGTGTTGCTGATCGTGGGCCGCGGGCCTGTTCGGCGCAATCACAACGCACTCCACAGTGCCAGCCTTTTCATCGGCAGCAAGCGGGATCACGCCCTCCTTACGTGTGTGGTCGAATATAAGTCCATCCTTGACGAGACGATCATGCGCCGCCCGGAAGGATGCTGATCGCACATTTCTCACAGATAAAATAACGTTACAGCCGAAATAGTCGACGCCTAGTACCCGGAATCAGAGCTGAGTGATACGGCGGCCTTTGAAACGGCGTTGACGGACCTTTTTCTTGGTCCAGACGAAGGGCTCGGCTCTGTCGTTGTATGCGTTGACGTAGGCATCGATGTGTTCCTGAAGCTGCTTGAGGCTCGTGAAGGAGGTGCCGCTGAGCGACTGCCCCTGCAAGATGGAAAACCATACTTCGACCTGATTGAGCCATGACGCACTTGTCGGCGTGAAATGAAATTGCACGTTGGGGTGGGCCTTGAGCCAGTCCTCGTTCTTTTTATGGGTGTTGAGGTTGTCGAGGATGACGTGAAGCTTGCGGTTCGGAAAAGCCGCGGTGACGCTGTTCATGAAATCGAGAAACTCGACGCGGCGCCGGCGTTTTGAATGGGTCGCGATGATCTTTCCGGTGGCGACTTCGAGCGCCGCAAACAATGTTGTGGTGCCATGCCGCTTGTAATCGTGGCTTTGGCCGGTCAAGGCGCGGCCATTGGGCAACTTCAGATAACCCTGCGCTCGCTCCAAAGCCTGGATCGAGGGCTTCTCGTCCACGCACAGCACAATGGCCTTCGCCGGCGGCGCGACATAGAGGCCGACAACATCGGCGGCTTTGGCCGTAAAGTTCGGGTCGTTGCTCTCGCACCAGGACTTGCGAGCCACCAGGTCAATCTTGTGGCTGCGCAGGAACCGCCAGACATATTGGACATCGACATCGCCCAGCGCCTCGGCCAGCAGGGGGCCGGTCCAGCGCGCAAACCCTTGCGGTGGCGGCTTATCCAGCAGCTTCAGAATCCGCTTGTCGGTCGTCTTCGTATAGATCGGCTGCTTGCCAGGCCGCGGCTTGGGTACTAGCAGCCGGACGGCAATGTTGTGTAACACCGAGCCGCCACCCCAGCGGCCGTTCGCTTCATTGAACAGCAACCGCCCGTCTTGTGCGAAAATGGCGTCGATGTTGATCATTCCGCGATACCCCAGGTCTCGCGCGAGTGCCACAAAACGGTAGGCATGGGCCTGGGCAGCTAACAATTGCTCGTCCTCCAAGTCGCTTGGAAGCTCAAGTCCCGTCCAGATCAGAGCTCTTTCGGATCGGTCTGCGCTTTTACGCAGACGTATGCTTCCACTATTGACAAAAGCGATTGATGCATCATCCTGGATTGTATACTCGAGATAGAATAAAGATCGGGCCAAGTGGTACGATTCCACGACCAGCGTCTTACACGAGGCTGTTGTCATCTCAGACCACAATGCTTCGGGATCAAACGACGGCCACGAAACCCACCGAGTATCTCTGGCTCCAGGTAGCGGATCGCTCTTATTGCTGGTCAGGATGACGTTTCCAACTCCACCAGCTCCATTATCCAACTTTACAATGACCCTGCCGGTCTCGGATTTGAGGGAGGTGACGGCTTTGAACAGTCCATTTGGGTCTGTCGCGACTGATCCATGGGGGAGCGGAAGTGCAACGCTTGTTGCCAATTGACGGAAGTGGCTCTTGCGATTCAACAGATCAGGCCCGCGCTGCAAAGCGAAGTCGTCACCGGTCTTCGGTATGCCTAGAATGGCCGCCAAGCGTGCGACGCCTTCAGTAGAGTAGCAGGGATACAATTGCCAGTCTGATTTCTGGCGAATATGTCTTTTGAGCCGCTCGACAGCAGTTTTGGACAGTAACGTACAATCATCGAGGATTGTCGATTGGCGGCTCGCAGGTACAAGCAGGCGAAGAGTCGATGAATGGAAATTGAGCGTTCCGCCAATGAAGGATAACAGATCGGCCGGGATCACTACCGGAGAGACTATCAGGTCGCCCTCCTGAGCAAACCACGCTGAACGAAATGCCGAGTTGGCGGCCAGCGAAAGTTGAGCTTTTGTTAGGTGGGCGCCCGACATCTGAGGCGTACCGGCATTCATAATCAGGATTCGCGGCATTCTCGACCTCCGGACATCTGGTCGTGATCAGGATGGGATCGTCATGGCAACCACGAAGTCGTTGCCATGCCGTGGCAAGGCTCTGGGAGAGGGGAGAATTTGCGCCATCTCGATGTCACCTGCGATGCAGCGGGAGAGAACGGCCCGCCTCGAATCTGCCGATCTCAATTTATGGCTCGGCCGCGTATGAAATGATCTCGCAGAGCCCGATAAACGGGCTCTGACCAAACATGGGCGATCAGCGCTTGCGCCTCGATCCGGCAGTCGCCGCCGCTTGGTCACATAAGCGGCGGGCGCGTCTTCCCATCGAGCAACGGCTCGACCGACCAGCATTCGGCTACATTTGGATGTTCCGTAAGCACTCGCTCTATCTTGCTGGATAGATATTCTCGCTTGAAATAATCGAGAGTTGTTTTGCCGCGGTGAAGCGGAAGAGATCCATCGGCCTCGCAGTGTCCATTGTCGCCGGCGAGGCTGGGGATCTCGAGTCGGGCTCCTCTCAGGGCACCAAACTGGCTCTCCAAGGCGCGAGCGATCCGCTCAATGTATCGATTGAGGATGACATAGCTGGACGGCTTCCGTTCGAAATGAATCGCGGTCTTGTCAAAGGTATAGGTAGCGCTTCCCTCGGCCGGGGTGGAAAAATTCAGCTTGCTATTCATGCGTGTCAGGTCCGCGCATTCTGTTTGCGCCACCCGCAACGGCCCCCCAAATCCTGACGAGGCCCCGGTCATATGCTTCGGCTGGCGCTTGTACAGGCTGTGCTCACACGGTCTTGGCGGAAGCCTGCTTTTAATGGCTGTCATGGGGTGCGAACGATGGATATCGCTCGAGGGAAATCTGCCGATCGATCGATCACTCCGCTCAGCTGCGGTGTGCATCTTCCGGTAGTGATCGGCACACCACGAAGAGGTCTTCTTGCCGCGTTTTTGATATACAGGCTCGCCGCACATATAGGCCGCTCTCATATCTCCATCTTTGAAACCGATGATGCAACGGCACTGGCCTTCAACATGATGAACTAACAGGACCTTCTTAAGGCCATCGCGGTCTTTCAACTTGCTGCTCCAGCCTGCCAAACAATTTCTTCCGATGCCGCGCTGGTCACGCGGAGTCGCCCGCGCGGGCCACTCGTCGAAACCCGCGCGGGCTCACCATCTGCCAAACCTTGCACGATCGAAACGCCTTGCCAGGTGCGGAAAGGAGCTTGAAGGTGGCGGGTTCGGCGAACTGAGTTTTGTGCGTTGCTGCGCGAGACGAGCAGCTTCAGGAAGCGGGCGCCACCTAAGCGCTTCCGATAGACTTCCACGTCGATCAATTCTGACCTTATCGGCTCCCGTGGCGAAGTGGCCGCCGGCGGCCATATTGTCAGGATCAGAAATGCCGAACCATTTAGAGCTACGTGCGAGCTCTGGCGCCGCGATCGGAACTCGCTGCACAGCCCTCCCGAGCGAGGGACTATAGACAATGAGGAGCATGACCGGCCATCGGTCAGCGGATATGACCAGCTGAGGCATTCGTAGTCCCTCACACGATAGGTGCCACGCCCGAGAGCGTACGATTTAACGTTACGTCAGATTCAAGCCCCTTTTTTGCGGCCTATGAAAACGTGACCAAGGTAATGCTGGCCCAAGCAGTCCCCCAAGGGGCTATCGCGAACATCTAGCGCCGCCGTGAGGGGGGCGAGCCCCAGTTAATGAGGGCCATTGAGGAGAGATCCAGCGAACGCGTCGGCGGCGTACCCAACGCACGTCGCCGCTCGCTTCCGGCGAAATTTGGAGTTGCTCAGGGGGCGTATGCGGGAATCACCATCGGCGGTCAGTCTGAGAAGGCGAGATATCGAAGCCAAGCTTGGCAAGTGTTTTTGGCGTTTGCGTAAAGCGCCACGCTGGCCTGCCAGTCTCTCGGCATGTAGGCGGCAACGGCGCACCTAATGCGCTCTCAGCAGAACACGTCGTTTTGTCTCGAAAAGATGCTCATCCAGGGTATCGTGCAGCGCACGCCGCAGCTCTGGCGGGATGGAGCTATCTGTATCGATCAATTCCCGAAACTTCCGGATGATGTGTTCTATTGTTGCGATCGTTCCCAGTGTTTCCATCCTCTGCCAGGGCATCATCCATTGTCTCCTTTGGCGCGTAACGCACGTTGCGCCGCGGGTCCTCACCTCAGAAACCGGGCCGAGAACAGCCTCTAGTCGGCAAAGGGGTGGCTGTCGGACACCTGCTCAGCGCGAGTTGTTTCGTCAGCGGCGCTCACTCAAATTCCGCAGAAGTGGCGCGCATTTGCAGCTGCAATATTCTTGCGCACGTAAGCTGCACTCTTGATCGCATTAGTCGAGCCTCAGCCAGCTCAGCTTTAGGCGTTTGAAACCGCAATCAAGCGAGTCAGCCGGGCGGCTGCAGCGCCGTGATCAAGTGATTCTTGGCCAAGTGCCACGCCTTGCTGTAGGTTCGAGGCTCGACCGGCCACCACCAGTGCCGCCGCCGCGTTCAAAAGTGCGGCATCACGAAAAGGGCCTGGGAGGCCGTCGAGCACTTTCTCTAACGCAATGGCATGAGACTCGCAATCACAGCTCTCCAGCGCATCGGCGCGGTAGCGGGGGAGCCCGGCTTCTTCCGGCGTCACTTCGAACGTGCGGACTGTACCGGCCTCGACCGCAGCAACAAAGCTTGTCCCGGCGAGGGATATTTCAGCGAGCCCGTCCGAGCCATGAACAACCCATACCGAATCGGCACCCAGGTTCTTCAAGACGTACGCCAATGGCTGCACCCATTTGCGAGCGAAAACTCCAAGGATCTGCCGCTTGACGCCGGCCGGATTAGACAAAGCCTCGATCAGATTGAACATTGTGTGGGTTCCAAGCACGCTTCGGATCTGGCTGATGCGCTGCATCGCAGGATAGCCGGCTGACGCAAACATGAAGCCAATGCCGGCTTCGTGCACACAACGTGCGATCGCATCAGGCTTGAGATCGACCTTTACGCCTAGACTCGCCAACACGTCTGCGGTGCTTGAACGCAAAGTCGCAGCGCGGTTAACATACTTGGCGACAGGAACGCCGGCCCCGGCGACGATGAAGGAAGCGCACGTCGATACGTTGAGCGGACGCATCGCCCCGTCGCTCGCACCAGTGATATCGATGGGGTCGCATTGCATTTCCACCTTGGGCATTAAATTCCGCATTGCGGACGCGGCGCCGGTGACTTCTTCGACTGTTTCGCCGCGGACTCTCATCCCAATCAACAAGCCACCGATCTGCGAGGGAGTTGCGTCACCCGACATCATGCTGTCGAACGCTGACGCAGCCTCCTCGCGCGTCAGTATGGCACCCGTGGCAACTTTCGCGATGATCGACTTGAGCGGTTCCATCGAACTGTGCACGTCCCTTGTCCAATCTGAGCTCCGACCGTTCAGCCAGACGTCTTTGCAGCCGAGTGCCTTGTTGCAGCTGCCTGTCTATTCGCACTCGCTATGCCGCACTTGTCCAACAGGCGGCCGACAGATGAAACGTGAGCATCTGTGGCGACGCTACAACCTGACGCTACGTGAGGGTCAAGCCCTCTCCATTCGATGGTGCCCTCGATAGGACGCCGGCGGCTGGTCAGAGGACTGCAGTCGCTTGATACCAGAACAATAGCGTCGTCTCGAGCCTGCTTGCCGGCGATATTAGCCTGTCTTATTCGTAAGAGGCGCCCGAGAGGCTGGCGAGCGTGGTGTAAAGCGCTGATACGGCGTAGGATTCGGTTGTGAAGCCAACCCCATCACCTCCAACCGCGAACGCCACGCCCGCCATGACCGACGATACGATTCCGCCCTTCTCGTTTCCAGCCATTCACGCCAAGAAAGTCACAGCTGCCTTCGATGGTGGGCGCCTAACCTCGAACGGGGGCGTGATGCTTCTGGCGATGGCCGAGCGGCGTCTCGGCTTGGCCGACAATCTGGCCCGGGTGTTCCCGGATCGGCGCGATCCGACGCGGGTCGTGCACAGCCTGGTCGATATGTTCCGCGCGCGCATGTTCGCGATCTGCTGCGGCTACGAGGACGCCGACGACCTCGATCATCTGCGGTCCGATCCGGCATTCAAGCTGGCCTGCGGTCGCCTACCGGACACGGGCCGGGATCTGTGTTCCCAGCCGACGCTGTCGCGGCTGGAGAATGCTCCGCGCCTGCGCGACGTGATCCGACTGACCTACATTTTGGTCGACGCATGGATGGATAGCTACCCCCACGAGCCGGCATCCGTCACGCTCGACATCGATGATACCTGCGACGTCGTCCACGGCCATCAGCAGCTCTCGCTGTTCAACGCTCATTATGACGAACGCTGCTTTCTGCCGATCCACGTCTACGACACGGAGAAGAGCCGGCCCGTGGCCGTCGTGCTGCGGCCCGGCAAGACGCCGGGCGGCGTCGAGGTGCGTGCCCATCTGCGCCGCCTGGTACGGCATATCCGCACGCGATGGCACAACACGCGAATTACGTTCCGTGGCGACGGGCACTATGCCCGGCCGGAGGCCATGGCGTGGTGCGAGACCAACGGCATCGACTACATCTTCGGTCTGTCCGGCACCAAGCCTCTCGCCAGAAAAGTCGACGAGGTCGCCGACGACATCCGCACCCGACGCGCCATCGAGAACCTGCCGGTTCTGCGTGGCTATACCGAGACCCGCCACAAGGCAAAGTCCTGGGATCGCGAACGGCGCACCGTCGCCCGTATTGAGGCGACGATGCTCGGCCTCGACATCCGTTTCGTCGTCACCAGCCTCGATGTCGGCTCGGCCGAGTGGATCTACGACAGCCTGTATTGCGCGCGCGGCCAAGCAGAGAATCTGATCAAGCTGCATAAGACACAGCTCGCCTCCGACCGCACCAGCTGCCGTTCGGCGCTCGCCAACCAGGTCCGTCTCGTGCTCCATACGGCCGCTTATTGGCTGATGCTGACCGTGCGCGACGCCATTCCCAAAGCCCGGGAATTGGCCACTGCCGAGTTCGCGACGCTGCGTCTTCGTCTCTTGAAACTCGCTGCCCGTGTGGTCGAGACCACGAGCCGCATTCGCCTTGCGTTTGCCGCGGCATGTCCCGAAGCCGACCTGATCCGCGGCTTGCCCGGCGCGCTGCTCCCGCTCGGTCCGTAACCGACCGGGCCTGCGCCCGCTCACCCGCCCCACTCCTCCATCGCCTACAAAACAGCTTGATGTAGAACCCGGTGAGAAAAGGCCGGACGGTCACCCACGCCAGCCGCCAGCCCCCGTCAGACGTCAAGAACGACCGTGCTCTCGTGAATAGATCGGGTTAGGAGGGTCACAAGGCTTTTGGCTTTCCGGCGCCGCCGTGGCGGGGGCCGCCGGTTAACCTTCGTGCGATGTGCTGCACGTGAGCTGGGACGACTTCTGGTAAGGAGCCGGGCGGACAAGTCGTAGCACCTTCACTTCGATCTGCTGCTCTGATTGCCGATGTCCCGCCCGGAGATCACGTATCGGCATTGCTGACTGAGGCGATCTTGCTTGGATCTGAGGCAGACAGTGATAGCAAAGCGATCTGGTATGTGACTACTACAAAGGCGTAACACGTCTTCCATACAGGCCTCTTTCTCCTCTGCGGTCGGCGCTTGATCAAGCGCGTTGGCTGGCGCGAGCATGACCGGCCAAGAGCGATGGCGCCGTAGCGGAGTCCGAGGTCCGAAGCCAACTTAGTTCGTTGTTTCTGAATCATAACATTCCTTCAATTCGGGTGGGGTGACGTTTTGTTCTTGCTGTGTGCGGAGCGCATCATCTGCCAACCGGAAAGCTGCGGATCTGCTTAGCTGGCTGTCGGCAAGCTCGTTATTCTACTTTGCGGTTCTCATTGTACGGAGCCCGTCATCCGCCGGGAATGGCATTCGATGAATCGGGGGTAGGCCTGCACCGGATGGTGTTAGGCTCTCTATTTCGTCGTCCTGGGCTAGCGTACATATTTGAAGCATTCGCAAATGACGTGATGTCAGGAATCCCCTGGCTCTCAGTGGTGATCCCCACTTGTCCCAACTCGTACAATCTAGTACCCGGAATCAGAGCTGAGTGATACGGCGGCCTTTGAAACGGCGTTGACGGACCTTTTTCTTGGTCCAGACGAAGGGCTCGGCTCTGTCGTTGTATGCGTTGACGTAGGCATCGATGTGTTCCTGAAGCTGCTTGAGGCTCGTGAAGGAGGTGCCGCTGAGCGACTGCCCCTGCAAGATGGAAAACCATACTTCGACCTGATTGAGCCATGACGCACTTGTCGGCGTGAAATGAAATTGCACGTTGGGGTGGGCCTTGAGCCAGTCCTCGTTCTTTTTATGGGTGTTGAGGTTGTCGAGGATGACGTGAAGCTTGCGGTTCGGAAAAGCCGCGGTGACGCTGTTCATGAAATCGAGAAACTCGACGCGGCGCCGGCGTTTTGAATGGGTCGCGATGATCTTTCCGGTGGCGACTTCGAGCGCCGCAAACAATGTTGTGGTGCCATGCCGCTTGTAATCGTGGCTTTGGCCGGTCAAGGCGCGGCCATTGGGCAACTTCAGATAACCCTGCGCTCGCTCCAAAGCCTGGATCGAGGGCTTCTCGTCCACGCACAGCACAATGGCCTTCGCCGGCGGCGCGACATAGAGGCCGACAACATCGGCGGCTTTGGCCGTAAAGTTCGGGTCGTTGCTCTCGCACCAGGACTTGCGAGCCACCAGGTCAATCTTGTGGCTGCGCAGGAACCGCCAGACATATTGGACATCGACATCGCCCAGCGCCTCGGCCAGCAGGGGGCCGGTCCAGCGCGCAAACCCTTGCGGTGGCGGCTTATCCAGCAGCTTCAGAATCCGCTTGTCGGTCGTCTTCGTATAGATCGGCTGCTTGCCAGGCCGCGGCTTGTCTTGCAGCCCTTCAAGGCCATGGTCGGCATAGCGATGCCGCCAAAGGCTGACAATCCGCGGCTGGACCCCAACTTCCTTGGCGATCGACCGGGTGCTGCGCCCATCCGCCGCCAACAGAACTATCCGCGCCCGCTTCAAATCGCGCTGCAACGTCACCGGTGAGCGACAGCACGCCTCAAGCACCTTGCGATCTTTCCTCGAAAGGTGGACTTCTCTTGCTTCGGGTATCATCCCGACCTTGAATCACGACTCACGTTCCAAGAAAAGTGGGTACTAGTCGTCCGTGAAGAATGCAGATCGGCCTGAGAGATAGGCAGAAGTTGTCTCGATAAAGTATTCGATTTTGCAGGAAAGCCGGGTGTTGGGCCGCGGTTTCTTGCGTTTTGGGATTTTGCTTTCGAGCGATTCGTGATTCCCTGACGGACGGGTCATCGGCATTGGGGACGGCGATGAGCAAACCGCGGGATGATCGCCAGAAAGACCTGTTGCTTCCGGCGCTCGATCAAATCATCGACATGGGCCACCCGCTGGTGCGGTTGGCGGCGCTGATCGACTGGAAGTTTCTGGATGACCGCTTTGGTTCGGTGTGCCAAACCGGGCCGGGGCAGCCTGGCCTACCGACGCGGCTTGTCGCCGGCCTGTTCATTCTGAAGCACATGCACACAATCTCTCGGATGAGGTGCTGTGCGCCCGCTGGATCGAGAACCCTTATTACCAATACTTCTGCGGCGAGTTAAGCTTCTGCCACCGGCTGCCGTTCGATCGATCGTCGATGACGCGCTGGCGCCAGCGGCTCGGCGAGGAGCAGCTCGTCGCGTTGATCCAGGAAAGTCTGTCGGTGGCACACAAGACTGGCGCCATCGGTCCCAAGGACCTGGAGCGAGTGGTGGTCGATACCACGGTGCAGCCCAAGGCCGTTGCCCATCCGACCGACGCGCGGCTGATGCATCGGGCCATCACCAAGCTCGTCGGGCTTGCCAAGCGCAACCGTGTGCCGCTGCGCCAGAGCTATCTGCGCCTGGCCAAGCGCGCCGCCATCATGGTCGGCCGCTATACCCACGCTCACCAGTTCAAGCGCGCCCGGCGCCAACTCAAGTTCCTGCGGACGCGGCTTGGCCGGATCATCCGCGACATCCGCCGCAAGATTGATGGCGATGCGGCGCTGGAAGCGCGCTTCGGCCCGCTGCTCGATCTGGCGCAGCGGGTGCGCAGCCAGGATCAGCATCAGCGCGGCCCCAAGGTCTATGCGTTGCATGCGCCGGAGGTCGAGTGCATCGGCAAGGGCAAAGCCCGCGCGCCTTACGAGTTCGGCTGCAAGGTCAGTATCGCCACCCCCGTGACGTCCCCGAAGGGTGGACAGTTCGTGCTCCATACCAAGGCGCTGCACGGCAATCCCTTTGACGGCCACACGCTCGGCCCCGTGGTCGCCGACATGGAGAAGCTCACCGGCGTGGAGGCTCGTCGTATCCACGTCGACAAAGGGTACCGTGGCCACA
Organism: Bradyrhizobium sp. YCK136; assembly: GCF_044570075.1. Lineage (NCBI taxonomy): Bacteria > Pseudomonadati > Pseudomonadota > Alphaproteobacteria > Hyphomicrobiales > Nitrobacteraceae > Bradyrhizobium > Bradyrhizobium sp. YCK136. The sequence continues at coordinate 8,154,732 of NZ_CP172424.1, read as the reverse complement.
ACTACCCGCACCGGTTCAGGGTCTGGATCTCGGGTCAGGTTCGCCGCGTCACGGCTTCCATCCGGAGCGAGATGAAGCGTCGCGCGGCTGTCGAACCCGTCATCGGTCACGTCAAGGCCGAGCACCGCATGGACCGCAACTATCTCAAAGGCAGCGTCGGTGACCGCATCAACGCCGTCCTCGCCGCGGCCGGCTACAACTTCGGCCTGCTCCTGCGATGGCTCGCAGAACTCTTGCGTGCCATCATCCGCGCCTTCGCCGAAACTGTCCCGGCTCAAAAGATCGCTTAAATCAGCGCTCGTCCGCGTTCTTCACGGAGGACAATCTAACGCTGCATGCGATTCAAAGTAAGCGACGTTCGCGTCCCATTCGCAAAGGTTTGGCGTGGGGATTGCAGTCTGTTGATCAACGTGTTTGCAAATCGTTGGCGGGGGGTATGGAGGCGGCAACGACGGAGAATTACGAGGTGCGGCCGAACGACCAGGGCAGGAGCTCGTCGATCCGGGACTGCGGGTGACCGGTTGCGATCGCTTTGAGCGTCGCTTTCATCCAGACGTAGGGCTCCACGCTGTTGATTTTGCAGGTGGCGATGAGCGAAGCTATGCGCGCCCATGAACGACCACCTTCGTCGTGACCAGCAAATAAACTATTTTTACGCGTCAGAGTCAGCGGCCTGATTTGATTTTCGACGGGATTGGTGTCCATCTCAACGCAACCATCGTCGAGAAACAAGGTGAGGCCATCCCAATGGTTCAGGAGATAGGCGATCGCCTTGCCCATCTCGCTGCCCGGCGACAGGCGAGCGGCTTGCTCGCGCAGAAACCTCTCGAGTTCAGCGACGAGCGGCCGTGATCGCTCGTTACGGGTCGTTTGCCGAGCCGGGGCGTCGGCGCCACGGATCTCCTTCTCGATCGCATAGAGTGCGGCGATGCGCGCGAGAACGGCTTCGGCGATGGGTGAGCCGGCTTTCGGAGTCGCTGCGATGATCTTGCGCCTTGAGTGGGACCAACATGCGGCCAGCCGCAGCGGCACGCCGCCTTTGCGCTTGGGCCGTGCGAGCCGATGATAGCCCTGGTATCCGTCGACCTGAAGGATGCCGTCGAAGCCCTCGAGGATGCGCTCAGCATGGTCACCACCGCGTCCTGGCGCGTAGTGGTAGACCACGATTGGTGGATCAGCGCCGCCGTGGCCGCGATCGTCGCGTAGGACAGCCCACAGATAGCCGGTCTTCGTTCGGCCCCGGCCCGGATCGAGCACAGGCGCCCTGGTCTCGTCTATGAACAAGCGGCCCGATTGCTTCATCACGACGCTCATGCGCTCGACCAGCGGCGCGAGGTGGAAGGCGACCGTTCCCATCCAGTCTGCCAGAACGGCGCGATCGATGAAGATGCCATGCCGAGCCAGAACCTGCGACTGACGATAGAGTGGCATGTGCTCGCTGAACTTGGCGACCGCCACCTGCGCCAGCAGCGCCTCGGTGGGGATGCCACCCTCCACGAGATGGGCGGGCGCCGGCGCCTGAGCAACACCGGTGCAGCCCTTTGCGCAGGCGTAGCGCGGTCGCACCGTCTCGATCACACGATACTGGGCGGCCATGACATCGAGACGGCGGGAGCGATCCTCGCCGATCTGGACCATCCGGCCGCAGCCGCAGGGACACTCGAGGTTCTCGGGTTCGATCACCTGCTCGATGCGCGGCAGGTGCGCGGGAAAGGCACGGGCAGCGCGCCTGGTCCGGCGGCTGGACGGCGCCGTGCCGGCGCGGCGCGCACGATCGTCCTGGCGTTCCTGGACTTCGGCGATGGCAATCTCGATGTCCTCGAGAACCAGTTGCATCTGATCGGGATTGAACTTTTCCGAGCGTTTACCGAAACGTGCGCGCTCGTACTCCTTCACGAGCAGTTCGAGGCGTTCGACGCTCTCTTTGGACGCAGCCAGTTCACTCTCGACATGAAGGCGCGCCGAGCATTCATCGTCTGCGCGACGACGCTCGGCTTCAATCATCGCTTCCTGCGCGCGGAAGAGCGCGCGCAAATCGGCGGGCAGCGCTGCAAGACGGGCGGGATCAATGGGGGACGGCGGCACATCCGCAAGCTATCATCCCAAAGCCCCGCGCGAAACAGGTTGTCGGGTCTGAGTCAGTTCGCCGCAGCTGGCGTCGCGACAATCCGTTCGCCCACTCGCTTCCAGTTCAGCCCTTCAAACGAGGGGATTGAGGAATGTCCCTGATAGTGAGTCTGACGAATCATTTCCGGAGGTGGTCGAGGTTCGGGACCCCCACCATCCTTTGTGGGGGCGCTCATATCGAGTGATTAGGAAGATCGGTCAGCGAGGCCGAGGCATTCCCGCTTCGTATGAAGTTGAGTATCGCGCAGGAAGCAGTCTTCTGATTCAAGCAACCGCAATCGAATATTATGAGCAAGAGGCAAATCAGATTAAGCTGAGTATGGAGGCTCTACTCGAGCTTTTATCGACAGCGGATTGTCCCGACGCACATGAGCATGGATCCAGCCGATCTTTGGTCGACGCTGACGCCCGCGCTCCGACGCCAGATCGTCGAAGACGTCGCCGCAATTTTGGCGGAGATCCCTCATGAAGTCCGAGCTGGTCACACCAAGCCACTTGGCGCGCAAAGCCGTAGTCTACATCCGGCAGTCGACGCCCCATCAGGTCGTAAGCAATCAGGAGAGCCTGCGCCTTCAATACGCGCTTCGCCAGCGCGCCCGCGAACTCGGATGGCGTGAGGCGGCCATCGACGTGATTGATGCCGATCTCGGGTTGAGCGGCGCGTCTATAGCACAGCGTAACGGCTTCAAGGAACTCGTTGGCCGTGTTGGCCTGAGTGAAGTGGGACTCATCCTGTCGATCGACGTGACCCGCTTGGCGCGTAATTGTACCGACTGGTATCCGCTCCTGGATATCTGTGGTCTACGTGGCTGCCTGATCGCCGACCGCGATGGTGTCTATGATCCGGGCACTCCCAACGGACGGTTGCTTCTCGGGCTGAAGGGTTCGATCTCCGAGCTTGAGCTACATACGATCCGCAGCCGGCTGACCGCCGGCCTGCTGGCCAAAGCCGAACGCGGCGAACTTGCGGTTATGCTGCCAATCGGGCTGATGCGGGACCCGAGCGGTGTGGTCGTTAAGGATCCCGACATGGCCGTGCAAGGGCGGCTCGGTCTCGTCTTCCAGTTATTCCTGCAGCTGCGCAGCGTTGCCAAGGTCATGCGAGCGTTGAACGAGCGTGACCTGGAACTGCCGCGTCGTGATCGATATGGCGATTTGTGCTGGACGCGCGCGACGCTGGCTGCCGTCGCGGCGATCTTGAAGAACCCCGCATACGCGGGCGCCTTTGTCTATGGACGAACCCGCTTCCGGCCGCCGAAGCGGGAGGGGGCCCTGCCACAAAAGGCTCCGCGGCCGATGGAGGAGTGGCGGATCGTCGTTAAAGATCGATATCCAGCCTATATCGACTGGCCAATTTATGAAAAAATCCGATCCGTCATCAGAGATAACCGAGCCGAATACATGCGCATCAAAACCCGCGGCGCGCCTCGCAATGGCGAGCTCCTGCTCCACGGCATTGCCTGGTGCGCACGATGTGGCCATAAGATGTACGTCCGCTACAAGGGCGGCGGCGAATATGTATGCAATCACCTGCGTACCCAGGAAGGTCAGCCAACCTGCCAACACATCCGCGCCGCCCATATCGATGCAGCCGTTGGCGACGCATTCCTAACCGCACTAGCGCCGGCCGAACTCGATGCCTTGTCGCGCTCCCGCCGGGTGCAGCAGCAGACGAACAATGCGCTACGCTCCAGTGCAGAACGAGAGCTCGAGCGCAAGCGATACACGGCGGCGCTCGCCGAACGGCAGTTCAACCGAGCTGATCCAGATAATCGGTTGGTCGCCTCGGAACTCGAGCGTCGATGGGAAGCGGCGCTAAACGACGTGCGCGCCGCCGAAGAGGCGCTTGCCCGACAGACGCCGCCCAAAGCCATCACACAAGTGGCCATAAGCAAGGAGCTCAACGACAAGGTCATCAGCCTCACCGGCCGCCTCCCGCAGATATGGGGTGACGAGACTATCTCGGATGCGCATCGCAAGGCGTTGTTGCGATGTCTCATCGAAAAGGTCGTTCTCGACCGCGGTGAGCGCGACTTGGCCCTGGCTAGGATCGTCTGGCGGGGAGGCGCCGTGACGGAGCTCGAAGTGAAGATGAGCGTCAACTCCGTCACCAGATTGACGCGAGGCACAGAGATGCGGGAACGCCTTCTGACGCTCGCTCGCGACGGCGTCCCAGACGACAAGATCGCCACAATCCTTACTCGGGAAGGTCACCGCTCTCCCCGTTGCGCCGATAAGGTGCTGCCTATCACCGTTGGGCGGCTCCGTCGTGCCGCCGCCATCAAGGTAACTGCCCAGCGCAGCCGATGGGAGCATGACGACTCATACCTCAGCCCGCCCGAACTGGCCCGAAGGCTCGAGATTCCAGTAAACTGGCTCTATGTTCAGATCCGAACCAAGCGTTTGCTAATTGATCGCCAGCCCAGCGGCGCCTATCTCTTCCCGAATACACCATCCGTTCTTCACGCCATCGGAGACCTTCGAAACCACGTCATCGCGCAACTTGATCTAAGAATCTGTCAGCCTAACAAGGAGGGGCATCTCGAACTGCACGCGCGTCAGATGCATGACGCCGTCGCTGATCTGCGGCCACTCGAAACGACCATCGCGGCCAAGGCGCTTGTAGACCAAAACGAGGCCCGTGCCGTCCCATAGCAAAATCTTCAGCCGGTCGGCGCGCTTCGAACGAAAAACCACGATCAGGCCCGAATGCGGATCGAGCCCAAGCGTGTTTTGCACAAGACCGGCCAGCGCGTCGTGCCCGCACCGGAAGTCAACAGGACGCACAGCAAGCACAATCCGCAGTCCCTGCGCCGGAATGATCATGCGCCGCGCTCGATCGCAGTCACGATCTCCGCGATCCGCACCGCCGACACGTCCGCATCCAGGCGGACCGAAACCTTGCCAATCGTAATCTCGACGGGCCCCTCGCTCTTGCCTGACGCCACTGGATCGCTCAGCTCGATCGACACGAAATCCGCCGCGTCGTCCGTGACCAATGCGAGCCGGCCAGCACGCGCCAATCTGCGCCACCTCGTCAACTGCTGGGCCTTCACACCATAACGCCGTGCGACATCACATACCCGGGCGTCGGGCTTCATGCTCTCGAAAACAGCGCGCCCCTTGATCTCCGCAGACCATAACCGGCCTCCAGAACGCGTCCGGCGCGTAAGCTTCCCCACAAAGCCATCAGCTTCGGCTTCCTCCCCCGATTGTTCCATCGCCTTCAGTCTCCTCTTGGCTCTCTGACCAGCCAAGAATCGCAGAGCGAAAGCCGAAGCGAAACCAATCAATCAAATGGGAGAAAAGCTCCGCTTACTGTTCTCATCCTCCAGCGTCCTCAGCCGCTTGGCCTCCGAGACCTCCATCCCGCCAAACTTGGCTTTCCATTTGTAGATGCTGGCATCGCTGACGCCGTGCTTCCGGCACAGATCGGCAACCGACACGCCAGCTTCGTGCTCCTTCAAAATCCCGATGATCGTAAGCGCTCCTTTCTACGCACCTATGCAGTTGAGCGCGGGGATGGGATGAGGTGTCCACCATGAACGAGGTGGACACCATCGATGATCACTCCAGAAGAACTTTTGAGACTTGAGACGGTCGGCGTGTTGCGCAATGGGCGGCGTCGCTATGATCCGGCCAGCAAACAGCGGCTGGTCGAGGCCTGTCTGCAGCCTGGCGTGTCGCTGGCGGGGCTGGCGTTGCAACACGGCGTGAACGCGAACCTGCTGCGCAAATGGGTGGCCAAGCGACAACGTCAGAACGGGGATGGCCAGCCGGAGGCGCCGATTGCGCCAGCCTTTGTTCCGGTTCGCGCGCCGTCGCCGTCGCCAACTCGATCTGCTGGCGCGATCGCGGTTTGCGCGACGGAGCGATCCTGTGCAGGGCGGCTGACGGCATCGATGCCCAACGGCGTGACGCTTTCGCTGGAAGGCGGCGACGCGCAGTTGCTGTCGGCGGTGATTGAAGCGCTGGGGCGTTGCGATGTTCCGGCTGGCGTCTGATCTTCGGGTCTACCTTCACCGCGAACCGATTGACTTCCGGGCGGGCATCAACAGCCTGGCGATCGTGGTCGAGCAGTCGATGGGGCTGGATCCGTTCCAGCGCGCGGTGTTCGCGTTCTGCAATCGTCGCCGCGACCGGATCAAGCTGCTGATTTATGACCGGTCAGGATTTTGGATGCTGCTGAAGCGGCTGGAGGCCGACAGATTCCACTGGCCCGAAGTCAGGAGGCGGTGCTGACGCTGACGACGGAGGAGCTGCACTGGCTGCTTGACGGCATCAACATCGCGGCGGTGCGTCGTCATCCGGTGCGGCAATATCACAGCGTGGGCTGAGCGTGTTCGATGCGGGCGGCGTCATCAGCGCTATCGGATGACGCCGGCCACCGCATGGAACTCGGTTGACGCGGCGGCATGACTTCGATTCAAGACTACGATGAGTCGCAGGCCCACGACGCACGAGCTGGAAGCCTTGATCGCGGCGCACGCGGCCGAGCTCGCGGCGCTGAAGGCGGAGAACGAGAAACTCGCGCAACGCGTCCTGCATCTTGAGGAGCAGTTGCGCCTGGAGCGCTTGCGCCGCTACGCGCCGAAGAGCGAAAAGCTCAAGGAGCGCATCTTCAACGAAGCCGAGCAGGCCGCCGCTGAAAGCCGGGACGACGACGATGTCGAGGCGGTCGCCGTGCCGGACACGGGATTGCCGGAGGCTCCAAAGCCGGCACCGAAGACACGCGGCCGCAAGCCGCTGCCTGACGATCTGCCGCGCCAACGCGTCGAACATGATCTGGGTGAGGATCAAAAGGACTGTCCGTGCTGCCGCAATCGGATGCATCGGATGGGCGAGACCGTCACCGAGCAGTTGCACGTCGAGGTGAAGGCGTCAGTGCTGCAACATGTGCGGTTCAAATATGCCTGCCGTCACTGCGAGCGCACCGCGCTGAACACCCCGATCGTGACCGCGCCGATGCCGGCGCAGCCGCTGCCGGGTAGCGTCGCCACGCCATCGACGCTGGCGCTGGTGCTCGCCAACAAATACGTCGACGGCACGCCGCTGTACCGTGTGGCGGACGCGCTGGGGCGCGCCGACGTCAGCATCAGCCGCGGGACGCTGGGCAACTGGGTGATCCGGGCGAGCGAGTTGCATCTGCATCGGGTCTATGACGCGCTACAGCAAAAGCTCAGGTCGCAGCCCCTGGTCCACGGCGACGAAACCTGGGTCCAGGTTCTGAAAGAGGACGGCCGGGATGCGCAGGCCAAATCCTTCATGTGGGCCTATCGCAGCGGCCAGGACTGCGCGCAGCCGGTCGTGCTGTTCGATTACCAGCCCGGTCGCGGCCAGGAACATCCTCAGGCCTTCCTGGCCGGCTATCGTGGCTTGTTGATGAGCGACGGCTATGACGCCTGGGGCACGCTGACAGGCGCGACCCATCTTGGCTGTATGGCGCATGCGCGCAGGAAATTTACCGATGCGCTCAAGGCCAGGAAGACGCCCGGCGGTCCGCCATTGCAGGCGCTCAAGTTCTTCGAGGCGTTGTATGAGGTCGAGAGGGTGGCGCGCCAGACGCCGCCCGACGACGAAACGCGCGCCGCATACACCTTGCGGCTGCGCCAGCAGCATAGCCTGCCGGTATTGGCCGCCTTCCGGACCTGGCTCGACGACCAGGCGCCGAAGGTCCTCCCCGAAAGCTTGACCGGCAAGGCGATCGCCTATGCGCGCAACCAATGGGATTATCTGACCCGTTACACCAGTGACGGTCTCGCCCCGATCGATAACAATGTTCTGGAGCGCGACATCAGGCCGTTTTGCACCGGACGAAAAAGTTGGCTGTTCAGCGACACCGTTGCCGGCGCCAAGGCAAGCGCCGTGATCTACAGTTTGGTGCTGACATGCCGGGCATGCGGCGTCGATCCCTATGCATGGCTACGTCACGCGCTCACCGAATTGCCCCAGCGCGCGCCAGACGCCGATATCGAAGATCTGTTGCCGTTCAACTGCACCGCTCAAAAAAACCTGCCAGCTGAGAATAGCGGCTGACGTTCGAACGCTCAGGTCAACCAAGCCGTTCCGATGACACTGCTGGGGCCCGGCGTCACGCGACGCCGCGGCCAGCCGCGCGCGTAGCCTGTGCGGTAAAATACGCGCTTACCGATGATCTGCTCTTCCGTAAAGCGGCTGCGCTTCATGCTCTGGTCCTCATATCGGCCAGAGCGAACTTCAATCTGGATTAAGTCCACGGGGCAAGGTCATACGGCATGACGCTCGCGAGGCGCTCACCTTTTGCTGTCGAGTAGGCCGAGGGAGTTTCACCCTCGGCCGCTCACAGATCCGGACGTGATACTCTCGCATCATCCGGCTCCTGTTATCCAACCGTAGCCCGTCCAAGCTTTTGCCAATGGACAAAGAGCTTTGGATTTTGCTTCGCCATCTCGTTGAGTTTCCGCAACGACCGTCCCCGATGGCCCTTCAGTTGCTTGTACTTGCACCGAAGCCACGCGCCGAGGCGCTCATCGAAGTACTCATAGAGCCTACGCAGTTCCGTCGGGTAGAATCGCCCGTAGTATTGATCCCAGCCCCGAAGGACGGGGTTGAGACTACGCGCGATGTCTTCAAGCGGAAGCGGCGAGTGCTGAGGCAAGCGCCATCCTCGAATGCGAGCCCTCATCCCCTTGAGAGAGTTCGGACTCACGCCCGGAAGGAAGCAGGTGAAGATCCTGCCCCACCGGTTCTTCGCCATACGGGGGCGGAAGCTAAAGCCCAGGAAGTCAAAATGGATCTGCGGGTAGGACCGCCGTCGATTGCTGTCAGCGCAGTAGACCACTTTAGACTTCTCCGGATGCAGCAATAAATGGCAGTCCGCAAACCGTCGTTCCAGCGCCGATTTAAGCTCCTCCGCTTCCTGCCGCGTGCGGCAATGGCAGATGATGTCGTCGGCGTAGCGTTCGAACGGAATGTGGGGATAAGACCCCTTCATCCAAACGTCGAACACGTAGTGCAGGAACAAGTTTGCCAGGATTGGACTGACCACACCCCCTTGGGGCGTGCCTGTCGTCCTCGCCCGAACCGATCCATCGGGCATCTCGACCGGAGCCTTAAGCCACCGCTCAATGTAGAGCCGGATCCAGTCAGTGTGTCGATAGACCGCGCGCATCAAGAGTTCATGATCGATCGTGTCGAAAAAGCTCTTGATGTCGAGATCTACGACCCAGTCGTGCTGCCAGCACCGCTTACGCGCCTGCTCTATGGCCTGATGGGCCGATTTTCCGGGCCTGTAGCCGTAGGAGTCCGGATCAAATTCTCCATCCAACACCGGCTCCAGACACCGTTTGACCACCATCTGGGCGATACGGTCCGCGACCGTCGGTATGCCAAGAGGACGAATCCCACCGCCGGCCTTAGGAATCTCGACCCGCCGCACTGGTGGCGGGAAGTAACTTCCTGACGCCAACCGATTCCACAGCCGGTAGAGGTGGTTCTCAAGATCGCCGGCAAAGTCTTCGAGACTCTGGCCATCGACGCCCGCCGCCTTTCCCTTCTTCTTCACAAGCTTATAGGCTTCCCACACCATCCGCTTGGTGATGGGCAACGGTTTGCCGGAGTTCACCGTGCTCCTCCCGGTCTTCCCGGTTGGCGCAGTGACGCCGGCAGGATAACGCAACCCCTTTGCTCTACGGCCATTACAGCCGCTTCCTCACTATTACGGGTTGCTCCGCCCCTGACGCATTGCGTCCGGTTCCCACGTTCCGTGTTGAAGCCTGTGACGAGATCATGCCGCCTATGCACCGGCTGCCGCGTGGGCCGTAAACAGGCTCCGCCCACACTCCTCCGAGCGCTACTACCCCACGCCCGTCTTGACAGCATCTTGAACCCATTTCGATACGTCATCGGCGGTTCGCTTGCACTCATCTTCTTGTCACTTACCTGACGGTTTCATTCACCGCCTTTTTCCTCATCGCTCACCACCGCGCCTTTTGAACGCGGCAGCATGAGGTGGTTTGAAGCCTGCCCCTGAAGGCCGGCTCCGGGAGGCCAAACTCCCATCTTCAACACAGCATCACCGGCGTCGCCGCCGGTGTTCGTTGCACACAGAGCTGGCCCCGCAAATTCGGACAGTAGCTTGAGTGGATTTTCTGCCTGACAGCGGCGAGGATTCTTGCTGCGAATCAGGAGCGAAGATGACGAAGAAGAGCCGCCGGACGCATTCTCCGGCATTCAAGGCGAAGGTTGCTTTGGCTGCGGTCAAAGGCGACAAGACACTGGCGGAGCTGGCGCAGCTGTTTGATGTTCATCCGAACCAGATCACGATCTGGAAAAACCAGCTCCTGGAAGGCGCCGCCGGCGTGTTTGGGCATGACAAGACATCGGCCGAGACGCCGGTCGATTTGAAGGCGTTACATGCCAAGATCGGCGAGCTGGCGTTGGAAAACGATTTTTTGTCCGGCGCGCTCACCAAGGCGGGCCTGCTGAGCGCAAAGCGATGATCGACCGCGATCATGATCTTTCTATCGTGCGCCAGGCGAAGGTCCTGAAGCTGGCTCGCAGCACGGTCTACTATGAACCTCGGCCAGTTTCGGCCGAGGACCTTGCCTTGATGCGTCGGCTCGATGAGCTGCATCTCGATTATCCCTTCGCGGGAGCGCGTATGCTGCGATCGTTGCTGCGGCGGGAGGGCGTATACGCCGGTCGCCGCCACATCGCGACGCTGATGAAGCGCATGCGGATCGAGGCGGTCTATCGTCGCCCGAACACGAGCAAGCCGGCTCCGGGTCACAAGATCTACCCGTACCTGTTGCGCGGATTGAAGATCGAGCGGCCCGACCATGCGTGGGCAATGGACATCACCTACATTCCGATGCGGCGTGGCTTCGTCTATCTCGCGGCGGTCGTCGATGTGTTCAGCCGACGGGTCCTGGCCCATCGCGTCTCGATCACAATGGAGGCGGCCTTCTGCGTCGAAGCGGTCCAGGAGGCGTTGGCGAAGCACGGCAGGCCCGAGATTTTCAACACGGATCAGGGCAGCCAGTTCACCAGCCTCGAGTTCACCGATGTGCTGCTGGACGCGAAGATCGCCATCAGCATGGACGGCAAGGGCGCCTGGCGCGACAACGTGTTTGTCGAGCGGCTCTGGCGCACGGTCAAATACGAAGAAGTTTATCTCCGCGCCTACGACAGCGTGTCCGAGGCGCGAGCGTCAATTGCCAAGTATCTGGCCTTCTACCATCAGGGACGCCCTCACTCGAGCCTTGACGGGCGCACGCCCGACGAGGCTTACTTCGGCACGCAAGCTATGGTGATGGCCGCATGACCGTCGCCGACGGTTTTGTCGTCGCTCTGGTCGGGCTACGCCCTCCCGACGCAACGACAAAACCGTAAAGCCCCGCGTTCAGCATAACCCGGCAGGAATCCACTTAAATCCAGCGGGGCGCTGTCCAAACAACCGGGGCCAGCTCTCACGGTAATGCGGGTTTTGTTTCCGACAGGAATGTCGCGACTCCGACGTCGCGCAGCGGCTCCGTTTGACCAACCCATCAAATGAAAGGCGCTGCCGACAGTTCTACCTTCTGGCATGTAGCTTGCTGCGTGGGCCGAACGCGACCTTGCCGTTCCGAAGATACACGAGCAATCAATCGGCCGAGTGGTCGCGACGCAACGAACATCGTTTCTCCTACCGCCCTATGAAGAGAGGACTGCTAGCTTATGAGTGATAGGAGGCATGCAAAGCTTGGCATATTTCTGTTGGCCGGCGCTCAGCGCAATGAGACGTACATTCGCGCGCAACAAAGCCCCCAATGATCAAGCATTTCGGCGCCGATCGTCCCTTCTTGCAACCGCAGAGAAGGTGGAACTGGGAGCTCCTCGTCGCACTTCTCATAAATGCGGTGCTTTGGGCTGGAATCTACTTGGTCATCACAGCCTTCTTCTGACAGCCTCCCGTGCATGGCGACCGCGCGAGGCTTCTAGGGCCTATCGCATGCTGCAGCCGCCACGGCTGCGAATAACCTGATGCCGGCGCGCAATTCGCGCTGCGACCTGGATTTAGAGTGCGCTGTTCCGGCGACCGCAATAGGAATTCCGACGTATAACCCAGATGTCTGAAATGAAAGACACTGATATGCCGTTGCGGCCGCGGCTAAGTGCCAAAAATGACCAGTAGCAGCTCGACGTACCGCGCAGGTGGCATCCGGGCTTCCTCGTTAGGCGCAACGGATTGACTGCAAGTGAGAACTGGTACTCCGCATTACCGTTATGTGAAAGCTAGCTTTCGAGAAGCTGACGAAGCAAAGAGACCTGAAGGAACGTTGGGCAAGCGGCCGGCTCCGCCCTCACGTCCTATGGCATAGGACGGCCCGGCCGCCTCGCCCCTCGCTCCCGCAACGCTCGGAGCAGGCGGGATTGACATGCTTGTTGAGCGATATCAGCCTCGCCCTTGGGTTGGGTATAGTTCAAAAGGCTGAAGCCTTGATTGGCCGTAGCAGCGCTTACAGCTCTTGCTCAGGCCACGTATCGTCCTCATTTTTGCGCATCCGCCACACGAGGGCGCGCTGCGCTAACTTGTCGTATTCGAAGGCAATCTTAAGCAACCTGTCTTTTGCTTTCCCGTCAACGAGCGCTGCCGCCTTCTTTCGCGTTGCTTGCGCGCGGCCTCGCCAGTGATCGGGTTGGTAGAGTTTGCTTTTCGGATTCATGCCGAGAGCATGCAATTCGTAGATCAAACAATTGCGACACCTACGCTCCGTATCATCACGTAGGAGCGACGCTCGTGGCTCGGCTGCCGAAGCGGTCGATCCCTAGTCCACAGCCCCCGACAGCTTTAGACCATCGGTCTTATGAAGAGACTTTGAATCGTAAGCGGAGCTTTTCTCCCATTTGATTGACTGGTTTCGCTTCGGCTTTCGCTCTGCGATCCTTGGCTTGTCAGAGAGCCGAGAGGAGACTGAAGGCGATGGAACAATCGGGGGAGGAAGCCGAAGCTGATGGCTTTGTAGGGAAGCTTACGCGCCGGACGCGTTCTGGAGGCCGGTTATGGTCTGCGGAGATCAAGGGGCGCGCTGTTTTCGAGAGCATGAAGCCCGACGCCCGGGTATGTGATGTCGCACGGCGTTACGGTGTGAAGGCCCAGCAGTTGACGACGTGGCGCAGATTGGCGCGTGCTGGCCGGCTCGCATTGGTCACGGACGACGCGGCGGATTTCGTGTCGATCGAGCTGAGCGATCCAGTGGCGTCAGGCAAGAGCGAGGGGCCCGTCGAGATTACGATTGGCAAGGTTTCGGTCCGCCTGGATGCGGACGTGTCGGCGGTGCGGATCGCGGAGATCGTGACTGCGATCGAGCGCGGCGCATGATCATTCCGGCGCAGGGACTGCGGATTGTGCTTGCTGTGCGTCCTGTTGACTTCCGGTGCGGGCACGACGCGCTGGCCGGTCTTGTGCAAAACACGCTTGGGCTCGATCCGCATTCGGGCCTGATCGTGGTTTTTCGTTCGAAGCGCGCCGACCGGCTGAAGATTTTGCTATGGGACGGCACGGGCCTCGTTTTGGTCTACAAGCGCCTTGGCCGCGATGGTCGTTTCGAGTGGCCGCAGATCAGCGACGGCGTCATGCATCTGACGCGCGTGCAGTTCGAAGCGCTGTTCGATCACCCATGTTGATGCCCCTCCTTGTTAGGCTGACAGATTCTTAGATCAAGTTGCGCGATGACGTGGTTTCGAAGGTCTCCGATGGCGTGAAGAACGGATGGTGTATTCGGGAAGAGATAGGCGCCGCTGGGCTGGCGATCAATTAGCAAACGCTTGGTTCGGATCTGAACATAGAGCCAGTTTACTGGAATCTCGAGCCTTCGGGCCAGTTCGGGCGGGCTGAGGTATGAGTCGTCATGCTCCCATCGGCTGCGCTGGAGCTATGGCTGATTTTGGGTGACGCGGCCTGATCAGGCGGCGTGGCTTTCAGTGTTCGGAATGACTTCGATTCCGTCGATGAACTTTACACCGGCGATGACTTTCGGCAACTGGTTCGTGCTCTTCAATCGCCGCCAGGTCTTCGATGCGGCGTCGATGAGCTTGAACACCATCAGCTTCGCAGTTTGTTGCGACAGCGATCCCTTGGTCCGCACCGTTCGGTGGCGCACCGTGGCGAAGACGCTCTCGATCGGGTTCGAGCTGCGTAGGTGGATCCAGTGCTCAGCAGGGAAGTCGAAGAAGGCGAGCAGCGCATGGCGATCCTTGATCAGGCACTCCACCGCACGTCCGTATTTGACGTGGTATTTCTCGACGAAGACGTCGATCGCGGTTTCAGCTTCGGCCCGGTGTGGGGCCAGATAGATGTTCCGCAGGTCGTTCTTCATGGGGCCCTGCACGGATTTGGCGACCTTGTCGAGTACGTTGCTCACTTTATGGCACCAGCATCGTTGGTGCCGCGTGCCGGGAAAGGCCTCGTCCAGTGCCTTCCAGAAGCCGAGGGCGCCGTCGCCGATGGCGAGTTGCGGGGCAATCCGTAACCCGCGTTGCCGCAGGTCGATCAGGAGTTCGCGCCAGCTCTGCGCGCTCTCGCGCACGCCGACCTGGAAGCCGATCAGCTCCTTCTTGCCTTCCGGCGTGGTGCCAATCAGCACCAGCATGCATTCGCTGTGATCTTCCATGCGGGCCTGCAGGTACACGCCATCGGCCCAGATGTAGACATAGCGACGCGCCGACAGATCGCGTCTCTGCCAGCGTTCGTACTCGACCTGCCAATCGGCCTTCAGGCCGGCGATCACCGAAGGCGACAGGTTCGGCGCATCCTTGCCGAGCAGCGCCGAGAGCGCCTCCTGGAAGTCGCCGGTCGAGATGCCGCGCAAATAGAGGACCGGGATCAAGGCATCCAGGCTCTTCGTCCGCCGCGCCCATAGCGGCAGGATTGCCGAACTGAAGCGGAGGCGGTCGCCTGGCCCGCTCGCTCCGCGGTCGCGGACCTTGGGACGAGCGACCTCCACCGGACCGATGCCGGTCGCAATCTCGCGCACCGGACCGTGCCCATGTCGGACCAGGCGCGCTCGACCGTCGGGCAGCGTCAGATTGGCCGTGCTGGCCAGAAACGCGCCAACCTCGATCTCGATCGCCCTGGCAAGCAGGTCCCGCGCGCCGGCTCGAACGATATCGGTCAGTGGATCATCAACCGCGGACGGCTGACGGAAAGCAAGAACATTGGTAGTCTCGGTCATGGCGTATCGCTCTCCTCGAGAGGTTCTGGCAGGCTCGTCACCCGCCTCGATACGCCGCCTTCCTCACACCGTCATCACCCAGATTCCGCCATAGCTCGCTGCGCTGGGCAGTTACCTTGATGGCGGCGGCACGACGGAGCCGCCCAACGGTGATAGGCAGCACCTTATCGGCGCAACGGGGAGAGCGGTGACCTTCCCGAGTAAGGATTGTGGCGATCTTGTCGTCTGGGACGCCGTCGCGAGCGAGCGTCAGAAGGCGTTCCCGCATCTCTGTGCCTCGCGTCAATCTGGTGACGGAGTTGACGCTCATCTTCACTTCGAGCTCCGTCACGGCGCCTCCCCGCCAGACGATCCTAGTACCCGGAATCAGAGCTGAGTGATACGGCGGCCTTTGAAACGGCGTTGACGGACCTTTTTCTTGGTCCAGACGAAGGGCTCGGCTCTGTCGTTGTATGCGTTGACGTAGGCATCGATGTGTTCCTGAAGCTGCTTGAGGCTCGTGAAGGAGGTGCCGCTGAGCGACTGCCCCTGCAAGATGGAAAACCATACTTCGACCTGATTGAGCCATGACGCACTTGTCGGCGTGAAATGAAATTGCACGTTGGGGTGGGCCTTGAGCCAGTCCTCGTTCTTTTTATGGGTGTTGAGGTTGTCGAGGATGACGTGAAGCTTGCGGTTCGGAAAAGCCGCGGTGACGCTGTTCATGAAATCGAGAAACTCGACGCGGCGCCGGCGTTTTGAATGGGTCGCGATGATCTTTCCGGTGGCGACTTCGAGCGCCGCAAACAATGTTGTGGTGCCATGCCGCTTGTAATCGTGGCTTTGGCCGGTCAAGGCGCGGCCATTGGGCAACTTCAGATAACCCTGCGCTCGCTCCAAAGCCTGGATCGAGGGCTTCTCGTCCACGCACAGCACAATGGCCTTCGCCGGCGGCGCGACATAGAGGCCGACAACATCGGCGGCTTTGGCCGTAAAGTTCGGGTCGTTGCTCTCGCACCAGGACTTGCGAGCCACCAGGTCAATCTTGTGGCTGCGCAGGAACCGCCAGACATATTGGACATCGACATCGCCCAGCGCCTCGGCCAGCAGGGGGCCGGTCCAGCGCGCAAACCCTTGCGGTGGCGGCTTATCCAGCAGCTTCAGAATCCGCTTGTCGGTCGTCTTCGTATAGATCGGCTGCTTGCCAGGCCGCGGCTTGTCTTGCAGCCCTTCAAGGCCATGGTCGGCATAGCGATGCCGCCAAAGGCTGACAATCCGCGGCTGGACCCCAACTTCCTTGGCGATCGACCGGGTGCTGCGCCCATCCGCCGCCAACAGAACTATCCGCGCCCGCTTCAAATCGCGCTGCAACGTCACCGGTGAGCGACAGCACGCCTCAAGCACCTTGCGATCTTTCCTCGAAAGGTGGACTTCTCTTGCTTCGGGTATCATCCCGACCTTGAATCACGACTCACGTTCCAAGAAAAGTGGGTACTAGCCAGGGCCAAGTCGCGCTCACCGCGGTCGAGAACGACCTTTTCGATGAGACATCGCAACAACGCCTTGCGATGCGCATCCGAGATAGTCTCGTCACCCCATATCTGCGGGAGGCGGCCGGTGAGGCTGATGACCTTGTCGTTGAGCTCCTTGCTTATGGCCACTTGTGTGATGGCTTTGGGCGGCGTCTGTCGGGCAAGCGCCTCTTCGGCGGCGCGCACGTCGTTTAGCGCCGCTTCCCATCGACGCTCGAGTTCCGAGGCGACCAACCGATTATCTGGATCAGCTCGGTTGAACTGCCGTTCGGCGAGCGCCGCCGTGTATCGCTTGCGCTCGAGCTCTCGTTCTGCACTGGAGCGTAGCGCATTGTTCGTCTGCTGCTGCACCCGGCGGGAGCGCGACAAGGCATCGAGTTCGGCCGGCGCTAGTGCGGTTAGGAATGCGTCGCCAACGGCTGCATCGATATGGGCGGCGCGGATGTGTTGGCAGGTTGGCTGACCTTCCTGGGTACGCAGGTGATTGCATACATATTCGCCGCCGCCCTTGTAGCGGACGTACATCTTATGGCCACATCGTGCGCACCAGGCAATGCCGTGGAGCAGGAGCTCGCCATTGCGAGGCGCGCCGCGGGTTTTGATGCGCATGTATTCGGCTCGGTTATCTCTGATGACGGATCGGATTTTTTCATAAATTGGCCAGTCGATATAGGCTGGATATCGATCTTTAACGACGATCCGCCACTCCTCCATCGGCCGCGGAGCCTTTTGTGGCAGGGCCCCCTCCCGCTTCGGCGGCCGGAAGCGGGTTCGTCCATAGACAAAGGCGCCCGCGTATGCGGGGTTCTTCAAGATCGCCGCGACGGCAGCCAGCGTCGCGCGCGTCCAGCACAAATCGCCATATCGATCACGACGCGGCAGTTCCAGGTCACGCTCGTTCAACGCTCGCATGACCTTGGCAACGCTGCGCAGCTGCAGGAATAACTGGAAGACGAGACCGAGCCGCCCTTGCACGGCCATGTCGGGATCCTTAACGACCACACCGCTCGGGTCCCGCATCAGCCCGATTGGCAGCATAACCGCAAGTTCGCCGCGTTCGGCTTTGGCCAGCAGGCCGGCGGTCAGCCGGCTGCGGATCGTATGTAGCTCAAGCTCGGAGATCGAACCCTTCAGCCCGAGAAGCAACCGTCCGTTGGGAGTGCCCGGATCATAGACACCATCGCGGTCGGCGATCAGGCAGCCACGTAGACCACAGATATCCAGGAGCGGATACCAGTCGGTACAATTACGCGCCAAGCGGGTCACGTCGATCGACAGGATGAGTCCCACTTCACTCAGGCCAACACGGCCAACGAGTTCCTTGAAGCCGTTACGCTGTGCTATAGACGCGCCGCTCAACCCGAGATCGGCATCAATCACGTCGATGGCCGCCTCACGCCATCCGAGTTCGCGGGCGCGCTGGCGAAGCGCGTATTGAAGGCGCAGGCTCTCCTGATTGCTTACGACCTGATGGGGCGTCGACTGCCGGATGTAGACTACGGCTTTGCGCGCCAAGTGGCTTGGTGTGACCAGCTCGGACTTCATGAGGGATCTCCGCCAAAATTGCGGCGACGTCTTCGACGATCTGGCGTCGGAGCGCGGGCGTCAGCGTCGACCAAAGATCGGCTGGATCCATGCTCATGTGCGTCGGGACAATCCGCTGTCGATAAAAGCTCGAGTAGAGCCTCCATACTCAGCTTAATCTGATTTGCCTCTTGCTCATAATATTCGATTGCGGTTGCTTGAATCAGAAGACTGCTTCCTGCGCGATACTCAACTTCATACGAAGCGGGAATGCCTCGGCCTCGCTGACCGATCTTCCTAATCACTCGATATGAGCGCCCCCACAAAGGATGGTGGGGGTCCCGAACCTCGACCACCTCCGGAAATGATTCGTCAGACTCACTATCAGGGACATTCCTCAATCCCCTCGTTTGAAGGGCTGAACTGGAAGCGAGTGGGCGAACGGATTGTCGCGACGCCAGCTGCGGCGAACTGACTCAGACCCGACAACCTGTTTCGCGCGGGGCTTTGGGATGATAGCTTGCGGATGTGCCGCCGTCCCCCATTGATCCCGCCCGTCTTGCAGCGCTGCCCGCCGATTTGCGCGCGCTCTTCCGCGCGCAGGAAGCGATGATTGAAGCCGAGCGTCGTCGCGCAGACGATGAATGCTCGGCGCGCCTTCATGTCGAGAGTGAACTGGCTGCGTCCAAAGAGAGCGTCGAACGCCTCGAACTGCTCGTGAAGGAGTACGAGCGCGCACGTTTCGGTAAACGCTCGGAAAAGTTCAATCCCGATCAGATGCAACTGGTTCTCGAGGACATCGAGATTGCCATCGCCGAAGTCCAGGAACGCCAGGACGATCGTGCGCGCCGCGCCGGCACGGCGCCGTCCAGCCGCCGGACCAGGCGCGCTGCCCGTGCCTTTCCCGCGCACCTGCCGCGCATCGAGCAGGTGATCGAACCCGAGAACCTCGAGTGTCCCTGCGGCTGCGGCCGGATGGTCCAGATCGGCGAGGATCGCTCCCGCCGTCTCGATGTCATGGCCGCCCAGTATCGTGTGATCGAGACGGTGCGACCGCGCTACGCCTGCGCAAAGGGCTGCACCGGTGTTGCTCAGGCGCCGGCGCCCGCCCATCTCGTGGAGGGTGGCATCCCCACCGAGGCGCTGCTGGCGCAGGTGGCGGTCGCCAAGTTCAGCGAGCACATGCCACTCTATCGTCAGTCGCAGGTTCTGGCTCGGCATGGCATCTTCATCGATCGCGCCGTTCTGGCAGACTGGATGGGAACGGTCGCCTTCCACCTCGCGCCGCTGGTCGAGCGCATGAGCGTCGTGATGAAGCAATCGGGCCGCTTGTTCATAGACGAGACCAGGGCGCCTGTGCTCGATCCGGGCCGGGGCCGAACGAAGACCGGCTATCTGTGGGCTGTCCTGCGCGACGATCGCGGCCACGGCGGCGCTGATCCACCAATCGTGGTCTACCACTACGCGCCAGGACGCGGTGGTGACCATGCTGAGCGCATCCTCGAGGGCTTCGACGGCATCCTTCAGGTCGACGGATACCAGGGCTATCATCGGCTCGCACGGCCCAAGCGCAAAGGCGGCGTGCCGCTGCGGCTGGCCGCATGTTGGTCCCACTCAAGGCGCAAGATCATCGCAGCGACTCCGAAAGCCGGCTCACCCATCGCCGAAGCCGTTCTCGCGCGCATCGCCGCACTCTATGCGATCGAGAAGGAGATCCGTGGCGCCGACGCCCCGGCTCGGCAAACGACCCGTAACGAGCGATCACGGCCGCTCGTCGCTGAACTCGAGAGGTTTCTGCGCGAGCAAGCCGCTCGCCTGTCGCCGGGCAGCGAGATGGGCAAGGCGATCGCCTATCTCCTGAACCATTGGGATGGCCTCACCTTGTTTCTCGACGATGGTTGCGTTGAGATGGACACCAATCCCGTCGAAAATCAAATCAGGCCGCTGACTCTGACGCGTAAAAATAGTTTATTTGCTGGTCACGACGAAGGTGGTCGTTCATGGGCGCGCATAGCTTCGCTCATCGCCACCTGCAAAATCAACAGCGTGGAGCCCTACGTCTGGATGAAAGCGACGCTCAAAGCGATCGCAACCGGTCACCCGCAGTCCCGGATCGACGAGCTCCTGCCCTGGTCGTTCGGCCGCACCTCGTAATTCTCCGTCGTTGCCGCCTCCATACCCCCCGCCAACGATTTGCAAACACGTTGATCAACAGACTGCAATCCCCACGCCAAACCTTTGCGAATGGGACGCGAACGTCGCTTACAAAGCAACAATAGCCTTCGCGGCTAGATGGGAGTCACCTTTCCCTCTCCGCACAGAACCTCGCCGCGCGGCCCCTCCGGGCGGAGTTTGCTTCTGAGAGGTTGCTTACGTCGGCCGAGACGTACACCGACGCTTTTGACCCCATGCGGAATACCGAGATTGAGCCAGCCGTGCGGTCGGGGACGGCCCCGGCGCGCAGTTACAACTCGAATTTCGGCTCGGCAGAGATGCTGAGCGGCGGCGCGAAATGCCGCCCCATCTTGATTACATGCGTTCGGACTCTACCTCGCTCGCTGTGCTCGCGCGAAAACTTCGGAGGGAAGCTCTCCGAACATTTGCCGGAAATCACCGGCGAAATGGCCCAGATTGCCGAAACCGCATTTGAAAGCGATTTGGGAAACGGAAGTTTTCGGATTCCCTTCCAGGAGCATCTGCCTTGCACGTCGCAAGCGCACGGTTTTTGCAAATCTCATCGGCGAGTACCCCCGGTATTTCTTGAAAGCCGCGTAGAGGCTACGGATGCTGGTGTTCGTCTGTGATGCCAGCTCCTCAATGGTAATAGCGCGAGCCCAATTTGCTTCGACGTATTCTTCAGCCAAGCGGACTACGAGCGGCGCCGGTTCCGTGGCGGAACTCTCCAACAGTTCGGTGAAGTTGTGCCGGTGAGCCGAGAGAAACGAGACGATTAGCGCTTGCTCAAGCTCTTGGAGCATCGACTTGGGCAACTGCGCTGCCGTTGAATTTAGCTGATTGGCTAGGAACATGATCAGCTCACGCAACAGCTGAGCAGTCGGCGGCTTCGGAGGCGCCGTCGGGTCGAACACCAGCGATCCCCGAGGTTTTGCGCCGAGCAGTGTTGTTAAAGCGTTCTCCAGCGCCCCGGTTTTTATGCGAAGGATCAGCTGCTCGAACCCAGGTTCAAACACAATGGTTGTTGGCTGTCCCGGCGGCGTAATGCCGGGCTGCTGCTCATTCACGGGGATCGTCGCGGTGCTGCCTAAAATGACCCCTGCCTTCCCCTTGAGGCCGATTTGTAATCTTGCGAAATCGCCTTCAGGAAACTCGACGACTGTCTTCGCACCATATCCACAAAAGCCAAGCCCGATCTTGGACAATAGTAGGTAATTTGCCACTCCTTCGAAGTCGGCTGGTTTAGCGACCGCAAATCCAGTTGCCCCATACACCGTAAACAGCGCATTCCTCATCGTCTCCGGATCGCGGGTGCGAACGACCGGAGATCGACTGAGCGGGTATTCAAGAAGATCCATGATCCAAATCGACCGGGACCTCGTCACATCATTGTGCCGAGTAGGAAATCGCTACATCGGGAGATGGATGAGAAACTGATCCAGATCAATACCCAGTCTGGCTCAAAATCCGCAAGGAACACTCAATTTGTGATGACCCAGATTGAGCAATGTCTGCAGGATTTGGCCGTTGAAAATCATTCTTGCTCGCGCACCGCGTACCGTATGAATGAGTGCGTGAGAAGGCGAGGCTCGAATGACTGACTTGGAAAGCTTCATCGTCAGCCAGAACCCAGTTCATTACAAGAAGCTCCTGCGAGAGGAGACGCACCCGGACAAGCGCAGCATATTGCTCTGGTTGCTCGAGAACGAAATTGGGAAACTACCCCCCTCTGCGAAGCGCGTCGAGATGACTAAGATGTCCGGCTTTCAATGACCTAACTATATTGGTTCGTCGGTGTGGCAGCCCCCCCAAACGCTCACCACGTCACACCGAACGAATTGGGCCGTCGAATGTTGGGTTCGACGGCCTCTTTTTTAAAGAGCGAGGCGGGCGAGCGAAGTTCAGCAGCAATTCTTGTTTGTAGGTAGTCTCTCTGTGGAGTAGCTGATGGCGCCGACGAAGAGCGAGTGGTCGCACACTTATCCTCGTGCCGTATTGCGAGGTATCCTGGCGAATGCTGCAGAGACGCTGCCCGAAGCAAGGCGAACCCCTTCATTGATGGCATGCCTCGCCGAGAAGATTTTGATCCTGGCTGCTGACGGTCAAAAGAACCCGATCGATCTCCGTCGGGTCGCGATCAAGAGGGTGCAGGACTCTTGTCCTGACTGCCGCGCATGCGACGGGTTGCAATTGACTCAAAACAGGGTGACTCCTCTGCAAGCTGATAGTCTCGTTTCCGCCTGTGGCCCGAAGGCGAAGATCGCAACGGCTATCCGCGCGTCCGTTCGCGGCCAAGATCTGTAATTGGCCCTTTTCCGAAGTAGCGTCTGGCCTCGCGGATGTCCGCTTACTGAGGCATGGGGACTAGCCTGTCTTATTCGTAAGAGGCGCCCGAGAGGCTGGCGAGCGTGGTGTAAAGCGCTGATACGGCGTAGGATTCGGTTGTGAAGCCAACCCCATCACCTCCAACCGCGAACGCCACGCCCGCCATGACCGACGATACGATTCCGCCCTTCTCGTTTCCAGCCATTCACGCCAAGAAAGTCACAGCTGCCTTCGATGGTGGGCGCCTAACCTCGAACGGGGGCGTGATGCTTCTGGCGATGGCCGAGCGGCGTCTCGGCTTGGCCGACAATCTGGCCCGGGTGTTCCCGGATCGGCGCGATCCGACGCGGGTCGTGCACAGCCTGGTCGATATGTTCCGCGCGCGCATGTTCGCGATCTGCTGCGGCTACGAGGACGCCGACGACCTCGATCATCTGCGGTCCGATCCGGCATTCAAGCTGGCCTGCGGTCGCCTACCGGACACGGGCCGGGATTTGTGTTCCCAGCCGACGCTGTCGCGGCTGGAGAATGCTCCGCGCCTGCGCGACGTGATCCGGCTGACCTACATTTTGGTCGACGCATGGATGGATAGCTACCCGCGCGAGCCGGCATCCGTCACGCTCGACATCGATGATACCTGCGACGTCGTCCACGGCCATCAGCAGCTCTCGCTGTTCAACGCTCATTATGACGAACGCTGCTTCCTGCCGATCCACGTCTACGACACGGAGAAGAGCCGTCCCGTGGCGGTCGTGCTGAGGCCCGGCAAGACGCCGGGCGGCGTCGAGGTGCGTGCCCTTCTGCGCCGCCTGGTACGGCATATCCGGACGCGGTGGCACAACACGCGAATTACGTTCCGTGGCGACGGGCACTATGCCCGGCCGGAGGCCATGGCGTGGTGCGAGACCAACGGCATCGACTACATCTTCGGTCTGTCCGGCACCAAGCCTCTCGCCAGAAAAGTCGACGAGGTCGCCGACGACATCCGCACCCGACGCGCCATCGAGAACCTGCCGGTTCTGCGTGGCTATACCGAGACGCGCCACAAGGCAAAGTCCTGGGATCGCGAACGGCGCACCGTCGCCCGTATTGAGGCGACGATGCTCGGCCTCGACATCCGTTTCGTCGTCACCAGCCTCGATGTCGGCTCGGCCGAGTGGATCTACGACAGCCTGTATTGCGCGCGCGGCCAAGCAGAGAATCTGATCAAGCTGCATAAGACGCAGCTCGCCTCCGACCGCACCAGCTGCCGTTCGGCGCTCGCCAACCAGGTCCGTCTCGTGCTCCATACGGCCGCTTATTGGCTGATGCTGACCGTGCGCGACGCCATTCCCAAAGTCCGGGAATTGGCCGCTGCCGAGTTCGCGACGCTGCGTCTTCGGCTCTTGAAGCTCGCCGCCCGTGTGGTCGAGACCTCGAGCCGCATTCGCCTTGCGTTTGCCGCGGCATGTCCCGAAGCCGACCTGATCCGCTGCTTGCCCGGCGCGCTGCTCCCGCTCGGTCCGTAACCGACCGGGCCTGCGCCCGCTCACCCGCCCCACTCCTCCATCGCCTACAAAACAGCTTGATGTAGAACCCGGTGAGAAAAGGCCGGACGGTCACCCACGCCAGCCGCCAGCCCCCGTCAGACGTCAAGAACGACCGTGCTCTCGTGAATAGATCGGGCTAGACTTGCTCAGGTGAATTCTTCGCGTTGTGACCCGGAACGCACCGGAGGCCGGGCGGGCCGCCTTGTGCTCAATATGGCCGGGCCTCGATGACGTTGATTCTACCCGCTGGCACAACGCGCGTCAGCTCGAAGCCAGATTTGGCAAGCAGGTCAGAGAACTCGTCGCGGGTCCGCTCCCGCCCACCGGGCAAAGCCAACATGTGGAGGTCCATGAATTTTGTCGCCGGTACTTCGTTCGCAGGCGCGATAATTCGCTCGATGAGAACCAACTTCGCCGTCTCCCGCATCGCACGCCGGCACGCCTTCAAAATGGCGATCGCTTCGTCGTCGTCCCAATCGTGGATTACTACCCGCATGACGTAGGCATCTCCGCCTTCAGGTACCGATTCGAAGAAACTTCCGCTCACCATTCGGCAACGGTCGACGACGCCGTGCGCTTCCAGAACCGCCTCGGCTCCGGCAATGACCCCTGGCTGATCAAACAACGTGCCCTGCATCCTGGGATGAGCGGTCAGAATGGCTGCCAGCATTAAACCGCGTCCGCCACCCACATCCACAACATGATGGAAAGCGGAGAAATCATACGCGCCGATAACGGCTTCAGCGCCGCCGCTCGAAAACTCCGTCATAGCGCGATCGAAGACCGCGCTCTCCTCCGGACGTTCGGCGCGATAATTCCAAATGTCCTTACCGTTGAGACTTTGAAAGGCATTCTCGCCGGTTCGAATGCTGTGCAGCAGATGGCCCCATGTGCTCCAAACGTAGGGACTTCCGACGCACTCCGCCCACGCGCCGATCGGTGTCGCGGAGTCAGTGCGCAAACAATCTCCCATTGGTGTCAGCGCAAACCTTCGGTCTTCATCTTCCTCAAAAACGCCCACTGCGGCGAGCGCCCGCAGCAGTCGGTAGAGAGCGCCTGGATGGCTTTGCGTTAAGGGCGCCAACTCCACTGCCGAACGAGAGCCGCCTTTCAGATGGTCTGCGATACGAAGAGTTGACGCGACATGAATTGCCTGTGTGACCTGGAAGCCGTTGATCAGTCCGAGGAGAGTGAGCCAAGGGTTGGATGTCACGGAAGAACCTCCGTAGGAGAGGAAGCTAAGACGCTAGTTACTGTGCTCGGCGGATGTCCGTTGAACAAGTCTCTCTTATGGCCCTTTTGCGAAGTGGCCGCCGACGCCGGGTCCGTCCGATTAGCGGTGCAGACCGGAAGTGCGCGGGCCGTAGCCAAAACGGCGCTTTTGACCCACATGTATGGTCCGGCCGTGCGTAGCAGGAGGTTCGTCGATCAGGTGGTGTGGTCTTGCATCAATGTATCCGGCCTTTGATTGGAGCATTTTCTCCGGGCCATCATGGATATCAGCGCGCGTGCGTTCTCATTAGCGGACAGGCCTCGATTGGGCCATTTGGGTCACCAGTGTTCGCATGCGCCGGGAAGACCGAACCTCCATCTCGTCTCATCCTCTCGCAGACCTCGGCTGGAACCTGTTGATGGGGTTACGTCATCGCTTGCTCCTCCTACCTCGCAGTTCCTGTGTTCGAGCCATCCTTCGTCCCGGCCCGCAGGACGTGCGTCGCGTCGCGCGCACGGGCGGTCAAGGCCGGCCGTTGCGCTTTGCTTGCGGCTGGCTCCGGCGTTGCCAGGCCGCGCCTTGACCGCGCCGAGCACGGCGCGACGATCAAGCGGGTCGGACGCCTGCATCGTTGGTCCTTGTCAGCTCGAAGGCGCGTCCTTTAGCCAGCACCGCCCAGGCGATGCGGGCAAGCTTGTTGGCGAGTGCGATCGCCAGCACGTTGTGGTGCAATCGCTTCTTGGCGGCTTCGATCCAGGATCTGAGTCCGTAACGTTCCCAGTTCTTGATCCTGACCAGCACCACCCATGCCGCCTGGACGAACAGAACGCGGAGGTAGCGATTGCCGCGCCTTGAGATTTTGCCGAGGATCGTGCGGTCTCCCGTCGAGATCTGCTTGGGCACCAGCCCGAGCCAGGCGCCGAAGTCACGGCCTTTGGAGAAGACGTCTCCAGTGCCGATCGCGGCCACCATGGCGCTCGAAATGATCGGCCCGATGCCAGGCACCGTCATCAGGCGCGAACATGCCTGATCTTGACGGGCCAGTGCTTCGATCTCGCCGGAGAGCCTATCGATGCGCTGATCCAGCCGACGCCAGTCGCCTGCCAACTCCTCGATGACACACAACATGCGTGGCGACAGGGCATCGGTGCGCGTCGCAAGGATGGTGGGCAGTTCTGTGCGCAGGAAGCCGATACCCTGGCGCACCGCGATCCCGCGTTCCAGCATGAAGGCGCGAATCTGGTTGATGATGCCGGTGCGTTGCGACACCAGCCGCTCGCGCACCCGATGCAGCGCCTGCAGATCCAGTTGCTCCGCGGTCTTGGTCGCCACGAACTTCATCGTCGGGCGCTGCACGGCTTCGGCAATCGCTTCGGCGTCATTGAAGTCGTTCTTCGGTCCTTTGCTATAAGGGCGGACATATTTGGCCGGCATCAAC
The DNA here is from genome assembly GCF_044570075.1 of Bradyrhizobium sp. YCK136. Lineage (NCBI taxonomy): Bacteria > Pseudomonadati > Pseudomonadota > Alphaproteobacteria > Hyphomicrobiales > Nitrobacteraceae > Bradyrhizobium > Bradyrhizobium sp. YCK136. The sequence continues at coordinate 8,127,697 of NZ_CP172424.1, read as the reverse complement.
CTGGCATCGTGACCTAACGATGCGAGTTTGCGGCTCAAATGATGTGCGCCGACGCAGGCTTCCATGCCGATCAGGCAAGGCGGCATATTGGCGAGCCGCGCCTCGACCTGGCCACGCGACCACTTTTGCCGCAGCACGACGGTGCCGCGCGTATCGTGGCCCACGACGTGGAACGAGTTTTTGCCGATATCGATGCCGATCACGGCGATCGCGGTACTGGGTGTCTGGGACATGGCGTGCTCCTTGTCTTGGCGCCCCTGGCCAGCTTATCGCTGGCGGGGCAGGAGCACGGCCGGACCATCCCATTAGCGGACCTCGCTGTTCATGGAAAATTGAGTAATTGCCCGGCTCTTGGTTGACGACCGACGAACTGCAACCAAGAAAGTGTGCCTCAGTGGGGGCGAGCCGAGCAGGGAACATGCCCGAATTTGGACGTAGGCAATACCGCGAGACCCGCGCCGAAACATCCGACAAGATGAAGTGGGTCATTTCTTCCGCGGTCGCGGTGCTGATAGCTGGCCTATTCTTCAGTTACCGATTGCTCATTCATCCCGGCAATCCAGATCCACTTTTGAATAAACGGGGGTCATTTGCAGAGATGGTACAACGGAATGCATTTAGCGCAGATCAACTACTTGAGCATCCGTCCATTAGCACCGCGGTGGTTTCGATCCGTTTTGGCAACAAGGTATACTGAAATGGACCCCGGTTTTGGGACCAGAGGCTAAGTTGGAAAAGGGCCGCTCCGTTTGATAGACGGAGGGCATGATGACGAAGAAGACACGACGGAAGATCGACGCGGCGTTGAAGGCAAAGATCGCGCTGGAAGCGGTGCGGGAGCAGGCGACGGTGGCCGATCTGGCCCAGCGCTATGAGGTTCACCCGAACCAGATCTATGCCTGGAAGAAGCAGCTGCTGGACCAGGCGGCCCGGGCTTTTGACGCGGGTGTCGGGCGCGAGAGCGAGGAAACGCGCGAACGCGAGATCGAGAAGCTGCACGCCAAGATTGGACAACTGACAGTCGAGCGCGATTTTTTAGCGCGGAGGTCCGGAAGATGAGCACGCCGGACCGTCGAGGAATGCTCGATCGCGCCGACCAGGCGCTGTCGATCCGCCGGCAATGCATGTTGCTTGGCATCGCCCGTTCTGGGGTCTACCGGCCGCCACAGCCGGCCAACGACAACGACCTTGCCCTGATGCAGCGGATCGACGAGCTGTTCACCGCCTGGCCATTCCTGGGCTCGCGGCGAATGACCGCGATGCTGAAGGCTGAGGGGCTTCAGGTCAATCGCAAGCGCGTGCAGCGGTTGATGCGCAAGATGGGCATCGCGGCGCTGGGACCGAAGCCGAACACGACAAAGCCGGCGCCGGGCCACAAGATCTATCCCTATCTGCTGCGCAACATGACGATCGACCGGCCGAACCAGGTGTGGGCGGCCGACATCACGTATCTGCCCATCGGCCGCGGCTTTCTCTATCTCGTCGCCATCATCGACTGGGCGAGCCGTGCGGTTCTGGCGTGGCGGTTGTCGAATACGATGGACGTCTCGTTCTGCGTGGCGGCTCTGGAAGAGGCGCTGGCGACGTACGGCACGCCGGAGATTTTCAACACCGACCAGGGCAGCCAGTTCACCAGCGTGGCCTTCACCGGCGCGTTGGTGGGCGCAGGGATCAAGATCTCCATGGATGGCCGCGGTCGTTGGATGGACAATGTCTTCATCGAGCGGCTGTGGCGGTCGCTCAAGCATGAGGACATCTATCTCAAGGGCTATGCCGACGGCCGCGAGGCCAAGGCAGGGATCGCGAGCTGGATCGCCTTCTACAACGATCGTCGCCTTCATCAGTCCCTCGGCTATCGCACGCCGATGGCGGTCTGGCGCGAACGGATGCAGGCCGCGCAGGCTGTGGACATGGTGGACAACGCTGACGCGTTGACCACATGCCCACAGCAATTCCAGCAGACAGAGTCTCTGGCTGCGTGATAGAAAGGGATCAGGAGCGATCCGTTTCCAACTAACAAACCGGTTCAACCGGTCCCGCTCCGCGGGTCCATTTCATACAGGGTGCCGCGCAATTACCTCGTGGATCTTGATCGATCAGCTGTCGCCCCCAATCCTCGAACGACGACGTTCGAAATTCACGTCCTGCTCCCCGGCTTGACGCCTAGGAACGCGAACAATGCTGATAGATTTATCGAGCATCCATATCGCGACGGCTTCCATGATCAGGTGAGCGCAACGATCCGAGGAGGACAGGAAGAGTTGGATTTTTCCGAGCGAAAGGGACAGTGGGAGCGTCGGTGTGAACAGAAAGGCCAAGGCGAGTTTCGAGAGGTCGAATCCGGCTACAAGCTATGCCAGGCGGATTCCGATCTATTTATGAGAGGTACGACCGAGGGGCCTCTGATTTTTGCCTGCAACAAGATCTCCGACAAGAATCCTTATTGCACTCTCGCCGAGCACACCGGCGCGGAATACGGCGTTCTGAATTTGGAATTTAGTCGCAAATACGTTTACCAAGCGGACGAGATCAGGAAACGGTTTCGTGCGCTCCTCGACTCTTTCGCCGAGAACTAAGGTTGTTTTCAATAACGCCTCACAGGCGCGATGGGTGCCCGGCATGGAAGTACACACAGCAAGGCCTCTCTTCAAGACGATCGGCTTAGTATTCGGGTTGTTTCTGTCTTCTTATGACCTATGCTTCGGGCGTTCGTCTTTACGAACACGTGCTCGGGGGCCGATCCATCCCACAGCACGGGGTAAGCCTTGTGTTGGACATCGGCGGGAATGTCCTCCTTTTAGGCATGAGTTGCTTCGGAGTGATTGCGGTATTGCTTATTGGTCGAAGGGGGTTGGACGGAGTTGTCGGAAACTGGCCATATGTCCTTCCTATTGTGTTAGTCGCTGTATTTTGCGCTGCGATAGCCGCTGCGTTCGGCGCCAGAAGAATGACCTGGGTTCTTCCTGCGGCCAGTTTGTTCGGCCTCGTCGGGTTATGGGTCGGATGGAGTGGTCTTAGACAGCATGGATTGTCCATCACTACCCGCGTCTCGGATATGTCTCTGATCCGAAGACAAAACGAGACCAGTCAGTGACGAGACATCCCGCACCTATGTCCGCTTGTGGCCCTTCGCGGACCGGCATGACCGACAATTTGCCGGTCGAGTACCCGGAATCAGAGCTGAGTGATACGGCGGCCTTTGAAACGGCGTTGACGGACCTTTTTCTTGGTCCAGACGAAGGGCTCGGCTCTGTCGTTGTATGCGTTGACGTAGGCATCGATGTGTTCCTGAAGCTGCTTGAGGCTCGTGAAGGAGGTGCCGCTGAGCGACTGCCCCTGCAAGATGGAAAACCATACTTCGACCTGATTGAGCCATGACGCACTTGTCGGCGTGAAATGAAATTGCACGTTGGGGTGGGCCTTGAGCCAGTCCTCGTTCTTTTTATGGGTGTTGAGGTTGTCGAGGATGACGTGAAGCTTGCGGTTCGGAAAAGCCGCGGTGACGCTGTTCATGAAATCGAGAAACTCGACGCGGCGCCGGCGTTTTGAATGGGTCGCGATGATCTTTCCGGTGGCGACTTCGAGCGCCGCAAACAATGTTGTGGTGCCATGCCGCTTGTAATCGTGGCTTTGGCCGGTCAAGGCGCGGCCATTGGGCAACTTCAGATAACCCTGCGCTCGCTCCAAAGCCTGGATCGAGGGCTTCTCGTCCACGCACAGCACAATGGCCTTCGCCGGCGGCGCGACATAGAGGCCGACAACATCGGCGGCTTTGGCCGTAAAGTTCGGGTCGTTGCTCTCGCACCAGGACTTGCGAGCCACCAGGTCAATCTTGTGGCTGCGCAGGAACCGCCAGACATATTGGACATCGACATCGCCCAGCGCCTCGGCCAGCAGGGGGCCGGTCCAGCGCGCAAACCCTTGCGGTGGCGGCTTATCCAGCAGCTTCAGAATCCGCTTGTCGGTCGTCTTCGTATAGATCGGCTGCTTGCCAGGCCGCGGCTTGTCTTGCAGCCCTTCAAGGCCATGGTCGGCATAGCGATGCCGCCAAAGGCTGACAATCCGCGGCTGGACCCCAACTTCCTTGGCGATCGACCGGGTGCTGCGCCCATCCGCCGCCAACAGAACTATCCGCGCCCGCTTCAAATCGCGCTGCAACGTCACCGGTGAGCGACAGCACGCCTCAAGCACCTTGCGATCTTTCCTCGAAAGGTGGACTTCTCTTGCTTCGGGTATCATCCCGACCTTGAATCACGACTCACGTTCCAAGAAAAGTGGGTACTAGAGCGATCAAGACGCGTGGCGATTACGCCACGCGCCTTCGAGCAACGAGCCGTCAACGTTTAGCGGGCGGGCCGCTCTTGTTTCCCGGCAGACCTTTGATATTCGATGAGTCCTGTTGCTGGGTCGACGTGTTCTGACCGACAGTACCTTTTGGAGAGGGGCCGCTTTTGCCACCCGGTGCTCCGGCAATTGCTGCTCCGGAATTTTGAGCGCTAGGTGCTGTTGTCGTGGAATCGGCGCGACCTGAGCTACTGCCCGGCATTTGCGCTGCGGAACCTGGTCTGTCCTGTTCACCGACGTAACCCGACCCACCGGAGTTTTGAGTCTTGATGCCTTTATCGGCTTCGTTTTGCATGTTTGGCGAGGTCTGTTGAGCCACCATTGGCGTCAAGCCAGCGGCAAGAACGATTGCTGCAAGTGCGATTCGACGCATGCTTTCCTCCTCAGGTTGTTTGCTCAACAACGTGAGAAGGACCCGCTGTTTCCTAAGTTCCTGTAATTCTTTGAAGATCGATCGCACCCAAGTTTCACGAGGGCGTCGTTCTGTCCCGGTAGTCTTCGAGTTTCCTGATCGCATTCGCGGCCAGCACGCCGCCACGCGCGAGGTACAGATCAATCACCTTCTGCGCCTTATCGACGCTCCAGCATAGCGCCTCGGCGATCTCCGGCGCCGGCTTCGGCGAGCAGCGTCGCGGCCGTGCCGCGGTTCTCGTGGAAATTAAGGTCCGCCGTTTTGACGTATTCGGCGTTTTTGCCGTTGGCCGCGGTTTCAGCATTGATCGCGTCGACCTTGTCGCAGTCCTCACGCCAGTGCTCGTTGAAATAGCGCTTGGTGTAAGCCCTTCCTGTCGGCGTCAGCATCACCAGCGCGCCGGCCTTCGTTTCTTTAGCTTGTCGAGGTGCGCCTTCAGCTCGGGCGTTGCGGGGATCCGGGACTGGCTGACTGCCGCCATCGAGAGCGGCTGTTGCCCCCATGGGACGCTCACACAATATCTCTCGATATCTCTCGCCAGTTAGCTTGAAAACATAATCTTGCCGGCCAATATCGTCATTGCCGCTAAGGTTCTGATCCATGAAGCGATGGCGCTACGCCAGTATCAGCAGCACGGTTATCGCCGTGGGTCTGGTTTGTGCCGGTGCCCTGGTGGTCGGTCAATCGCACGTGCCATCAGACGCCATAGCGTCATCGGTAACACGTGCTCCGGAGCTTATGGAGCGTGCGTGGCACCTGCCCGTGGCAGCCACATTCCAAAGACACGTTGACTGGCAGTCAAATGGCTCTCGCTGCGGACCTGCAGCTGTTGCGAATGCCTACCGGTCGCTTGGCGAGGCGGCACGGACGGAGGGCAAGGTGTTGGCCGGTACATGGAGCTGCTGGACAGGCGTGTGCATCATGGGTCTCACGCTCGACGAGCTGGCCAAAGTCGCCCAGACCAACACGAGCCGGAAAGTCACGGTCTTACGCGATCTCAGCGAGAACCAGTTTCTGGAGCATCTCCGTCGCGCCAACGATCCGGGCCGACGCTACATCGTGAATTTCGATCGCGCTCGAATTTTTGGTGCTGGTAGCGGACATCACTCCCCAATTGGGGGCTATTTCGAAGCCGAGGACCTCGTTTTCGTGCTCGATGTCAATTTCAACTTCCAGCCATGGCTGGTCGAGCGGAAGCGGCTGTTCGACGCTGTAAATACGCTCGACGGCGATAAGAAGCGGGGGCTGCTGTTGATAGAGTAATATCCCACTGCATGTCGCCTATTGGGCCCATCTGCGACCTCGGGGAATGTTCGCTCTTCAGCCACTGTTGGGGGTTGACCGGACATCAGTCGGCCAGCCGCTCATAATGAGTGCATGCTCTAGGATTGCGGGATGCGCCGCCGCGTGGGACGTGGGTCCGGTAAATGCCAGCGGGCCGTTTACCGCGATTTACGCACGCGGTCGCGTCCCACACAGCCCTCACTTGGAAACGCGCGAGTGGCGCACTCTAGCAAACTAAATTCGAAAATCGTCCGGGTGAAATGCGCCGAAAAGGTGCGGTCTCACGTCCCCGCACTTCAAGGGCCCTTTCGGAGAGCCCGCGAAAGCGCTGACACAAATTTCGAGAGTAGCCGGGATGGCGCACCGCTCCGGCGATCCGGCGCGGCCGATGGGGCGTCGCCATCCAAGTCGGTCAGCCGCTCCACCATGCCTTGCAGTCGCAATGGTAGCGGGAGAGCTGGCCCCGGTTGTTTGGACAGCGCCCCGCTGGATTTAAGTGGATTCCTGCCGGGTTATGCTGAACGCGGGGCTTTACGGTTTTGTCGTTGCGTCGGGAGGGCGTAGCCCGACCAGAGCGACGACAAAACCGTCGGCGACGGTCATGCGGCCATCACCATAGCTTGCGTGCCGAAGTAAGCCTCGTCGGGCGTGCGCCCGTCAAGGCTCGAGTGAGGGCGTCCCTGATTGTAGAAGGCCAGATACTTGGCAATTGACGCTCGCGCCTCGGACACGCTGTCGTAGGCGCGGAGATAAACTTCTTCGTATTTGACCGTGCGCCAGAGCCGCTCGACAAACACGTTGTCGCGCCAGGCGCCCTTGCCGTCCATGCTGATGGCGATCTTCGCGTCCAGCAGCACATCGGTGAACTCGAGGCTGGTGAACTGGCTGCCCTGATCCGTGTTGAAAATCTCGGGCCTGCCGTGCTTCGCCAACGCCTCCTGGACCGCTTCGACGCAGAAGGCCGCCTCCATTGTGATCGAGACGCGATGGGCCAGGACCCGTCGGCTGAACACATCGACGACCGCCGCGAGATAGACGAAGCCACGCCGCATCGGAATGTAGGTGATGTCCATTGCCCACGCATGGTCGGGCCGCTCGATCTTCAATCCGCGCAACAGGTACGGGTAGATCTTGTGACCCGGAGCCGGCTTGCTCGTGTTCGGGCGACGATAGACCGCCTCGATCCGCATGCGCTTCATCAGCGTCGCGATGTGGCGGCGACCGGCGTATACGCCCTCCCGCCGCAGCAACGATCGCAGCATACGCGCTCCCGCGAAGGGATAATCGAGATGCAGCTCATCGAGCCGACGCATCAAGGCAAGGTCCTCGGCCGAAACTGGCCGAGGTTCATAGTAGACCGTGCTGCGAGCCAGCTTCAGGACCTTCGCCTGGCGCACGATAGAAAGATCATGACCGCGGTCGATCATCGCTTTGCGCTCAGCAGGCCCGCCTTGGTGAGCGCGCCGGACAAAAAATCGTTTTCCAACGCCAGCTCGCCGATCTTGGCATGTAACGCCTTCAAATCGACCGGCGTCTCGGCCGATGTCTTGTCATGCCCAAACACGCCGGCGGCGCCTTCCAGGAGCTGGTTTTTCCAGATCGTGATCTGGTTCGGATGAACATCAAACAGTTGCGCCAGCTCCGCCAGTGTCTTGTCGCCTTTGACCGCAGCCAAAGCAACCTTCGCCTTGAATGCCGGAGAATGCGTCCGGCGGCTCTTCTTCGTCATCTTCGCTCCTGATTCGCAGCAAGAATCCTCGCCGCTGTCAGGCAGAAAATCCACTCAAGCTACTGTCCGAATTTGCGGGGCCAGCTCTGGGGTGAGATCGTCCGTGAGGGTGCCGCGAAGTCGCTCACCAATCTCGTTGCAGATCGCCCGGCGATGATCCGGATGATCTAAATTTGGCGGATGGACCACGGGCGCGGTCGAAGGGGTATCTGCCATGGCTGCCACCGTTGGCCTTGACGTGCACCGCCTCCTTGCCATGCACGGATATCCTGCCGCCGCCGTAGTAACGTGCGAGATGCCACCTTGATCCCAGCTTCGCGCTGATACCGCTGCTCCGAGCTTCCGAAGTTTTCAATCGCCAACGGGGTTCGCGTGCTATCCTGCTCTCCCGCGTGGGCTTGGGGAGGCAAGAAGTGTCTACCTACCTGCGATTACAAACCGCCAATTTAAAGCCGGAAATGGTCAGCCGCATCACGGCAGCTTACGAGCAGGCACTCCATACGCTTTGTGTCCAAGACCGCGACGATCCGCTCACGGAAATGGTCGCGAGCAAGATAATCAAGATCGCGCAAACGGAGGTCTTCGCCCCGGCAGAAATTGCGGCTTTGGCGATCAAGGAACTCGAGATGCGTTAGGCATCTTGTGGCTAACGCGCTTGGACCTGAAACATTCCCGACTTCGGCGGGTTGGCTATTGGGCTTCGGGGCTTCGCAATATGCGAGGCACGCTATGACCCCTCTACCACCGGGCGAAGCAATTCTCACTGTCGGCATCATGGGCCTCACTGTCCTAATCGAGGTTGCGCTTTTCGCCTTGATCGGAATGTTCTGAGAGATCCGCGTATGGCGGTTGGCCGGGTGGACGCCTCAATTCCGGCCAAACTTTTTGACCGTCCACGCAACCATGGACCTCGTTCGCGTCAATTGCGGGGCGCGTTATGAACGACGACGAGGAGCTTCAAGATCAGATCATGCGCTACCGCATGATGGAGCGCGACGTCACTAATCCGCTTGCACTGGGCCTGTTGCTCGACATCGTTGCAGAATTGGAGGCGGCTCTGCGAGCGGATCACGAGTAGTCGGTCGCCGCAGCCAGAAATGCGGTGGCCAATCGCCCGCAAGCGGGTCCAGTTACCGTGAAAGGGTGAAGGGCATCTAGCCATCAGCACTGTCATATGTGGAATGGCCACGGCCCCGACGTACCCTCTCATCACCGTCGCCGTTTCTTTTCGCTGTGGAACTCTTTCGGAGCGCCCGCAGCGGAACCAATTTTGAGCGAACACAATTGTCTTGTCGTCAGCGATGGAGGATCGCCATGAGGATAAAATATCTCTCTGCGATTGTGATAGCTGTTCTTGCCGCTGGTGCTGGGCTGGCAATCAACTCCATCGGCTCGCTGCCCACCGAAGGGCAGTCCACGCCTAAGATGCAAGTGGCAGACCGACTAGCTGCCTCGGTCGATCCATTCTTGCTTCGGTCCGGAGGCTAACAGGCGGCGTTGCAGCCAAGGGTACTTGCATCCAGTGGTAAGTTATTTCGCGCTGTAGTTGGATATTTATTCGCGGAGCAGCGCTCTTAAGTTGTTTGACGAAGTTATGCGGAAACAGAAGGCTGCTATAATATTTTTTTAGGTAATCAGCCCTGTTCCTTTTGCACCGACCTGCAAGCCAGCCAATCGTCCTTTGAGTTTTTGAATTGGCTCGGCCTGTAAATGGTCACATCGGACAGCCATCGCCGGGGCAACGATTATCCGAATCCGTGGTGGAAGTTATCTCTAGCGATACTCAAACGATGGGGGTATCCATGCCCGCCATATTCGACTTGCTCTACCGCGAATATTGCCGCGCCCGCCTCGCCGAAATGCGGAAACAGCTTCTGATCGCGCGTGAAACTCCTCAAGTCCTGCAACCGGATTATGATCCTGCTGATCAGGGTAGCGTTGGTAGGACAGACACGCGGCACGAAATCAGTCACGGCGCACCAAATTGAAGCGGCAGCGCGACATTGGCCCTCCTCGACGCCGCAATAACTAAGCAGGCGGCGATGGCTCGGGAGGCAAATGTTATACTGGGATGATCGCTTGCGGCGCGAAAGACCGGCTGGTGGTCCGCCACCGTACAGCGCCGTGCACAACCATCCCCTGTGCGCGAGCCCTGCGACGTTCTACATGCACGTCGCCGGACATGGCGACCCCGTCAAGCGCTACGTACCCACGGCATCGATGTGACCGCGCTTCATAGCCGCATGCTGGACAAGCAGCCACGGCTTTTCTTCCTGCACTTCTGGGCGAACATGACGCGGTCAAGCTCGCAGAAAGCTTGCGCGGCACTCGATAAGACGGCCAGCACGAAGAGTTGAGGCAGAGGTCGCAAGACCGAGGCCGAGTTCCGAGCTTCAGAACAACTACGGCGGCGCGGCGAAGCGGCTCAACGCGATCAGCGCGCATCTCGCAATCCCTTGCTTAACGCTGCGACCCTGCGATGTCTGCCCGCTCCAGTGGTCCTGCCGCAATGAAGGCCACGTATGTACGTTTCTCACCACTTCAACGTGCGACTTCCTGCATCGCAACTGCACCGTATTATTCCAGAGACTCCTGCACATAGGACGCATTACCACTGCGGCATGGGAAGACCGTACCCGCGCGGCGACCGTTCACTATCGCTGCCGTTTGCTGGTCTCCCATCACCAATCCGCGTCGAGAACGCAAGCCGCGAACGCCTCCCAAAATAGCCCGCCGCAGCGGGTCATGTTGCCGTAGGCTTCGCCGGCCGCGATCTCGTCAGCCACGTGGGCGAAGTCGGTGAGGAGGAGGATAGCAGTTCAAGTTTGCCGGGGCTGCACACGCGCGTGTAACGACGTGCGGTCTTCACGAAGCATCCGCGATCCTCGTTGTTGAGCATGATGATGCCCTTCCTGAACGACGAGCAGGGGTCATGGCGTCGACGGCTTCGAGGAAGATGGATCCGGACGAAGCAGGCAATCCACTGTTCGCGGAGGGCGACCGCAGGCGCCGGTACCTGCTGCAGCCCTATTTGATCTGTCTGCTGATGAGCAAAGGCGTTCCGATGCTCTGGCAAGGCGAGGAGTTTGCGGAGAACTATTTTTTGCCCGATTTCGGAATGGGCCGGGTATCGCTGCTGCGGCCCATGCGTTGGGACTTTTTCTACGATGAGTCAGGCCGGCCGATCGTGAGCCTGGTGCGCAGGCTGCTGCGCATTCGGCGGCAGAGAGAGAACATTCGTCAAGGCACATACTTCTTCTTCAATGATTGGGATCGGTATCAGCAGTTCGGCATCCTGCTGTTCGCGCGTCACGACGGCGCTCAGTACACCTTGATCGCCACTAATTTCGGCGACACCGACCGGACCGTTCCGTTCTGGTTTCCTAAGGCCGGCAACTACGTCGAAGAGCTGCATGGGGTCGCTCTAGATCTGAAGAATGTTCCTGCGCTGCAGCAGGTCTGGCTGGACATTCCCTCGCACTACGGACTGCGAGGCCGCGGCGGCAGTTGTCGGAGCTTCTCGTTACATGCCGGACGCGATGCCAACTTCGACGATTCGGGGGCGTTTCTCTAACCTGTGAGGCGGCCTCGGCCGATGGCTAAGTTCTGCAGGATCTTGGATACGACGATATCGTTCCTCCGGACTTGAGGTCTCTAGGGTGCCGCCGCGGCATTCCGCTGCCTCGCAGGAACCTTGGACCTGGGCCGCGCTTGCAGGCAAAGCGTTGCGGCCGAGGTCATCCGATCGATCGTTCAGCCGGGAACGGAACCTGAGATTCCCGAATCGCGTTTACGCGGCCGCCGCTCGCCCCGCGTCAGTGATCCGGTATTCGATATCGCCGGATGGAAGCGGTTCGGTTTCCACGAGACCGAGCTCCACCAGCCGGGCCACGATCTCATGGTCGAACATCGGCGGGCTGACCCAGGATTCGCCGAGCAGCTTCCTCAGAAATTCGCGCTCCAGCTCGGTCAGTTCCATGCTCGAACTCCGCTCATCCAAAACTGAAGCGGGCGCGGATAGTTCTGTTGGCGGCGGATGGGCGCAGCACCCGGTCGATCGCCAAGGAAGTTGGGGTCCAGCCGCGGATTGTCAGCCTTTGGCGGCATCGCTATGCCGACCATGGCCTTGAAGGGCTGCAAGACAAGCCGCGGCCTGGCAAGCAGCCGATCTATACGAAGACGACCGACAAGCGGATTCTGAAGCTGCTGGATAAGCCGCCACCGCAAGGGTTTGCGCGCTGGACCGGCCCCCTGCTGGCCGAGGCGCTGGGCGATGTCGATGTCCAATATGTCTGGCGGTTCCTGCGCAGCCACAAGATTGACCTGGTGGCTCGCAAGTCCTGGTGCGAGAGCAACGACCCGAACTTTACGGCCAAAGCCGCCGATGTTGTCGGCCTCTATGTCGCGCCGCCGGCGAAGGCCATTGTGCTGTGCGTGGACGAGAAGCCCTCGATCCAGGCTTTGGAGCGAGCGCAGGGTTATCTGAAGTTGCCCAATGGCCGCGCCTTGACCGGCCAAAGCCACGATTACAAGCGGCATGGCACCACAACATTGTTTGCGGCGCTCGAAGTCGCCACCGGAAAGATCATCGCGACCCATTCAAAACGCCGGCGCCGCGTCGAGTTTCTCGATTTCATGAACAGCGTCACCGCGGCTTTTCCGAACCGCAAGCTTCACGTCATCCTCGACAACCTCAACACCCATAAAAAGAACGAGGACTGGCTCAAGGCCCACCCCAACGTGCAATTTCATTTCACGCCGACAAGTGCGTCATGGCTCAATCAGGTCGAAGTATGGTTTTCCATCTTGCAGGGGCAGTCGCTCAGCGGCACCTCCTTCACGAGCCTCAAGCAGCTTCAGGAACACATCGATGCCTACGTCAACGCATACAACGACAGAGCCGAGCCCTTCGTCTGGACCAAGAAAAAGGTCCGTCAACGCCGTTTCAAAGGCCGCCGTATCACTCAGCTCTGATTCCGGGTACTAGGGCCACCGAGGCTTTCAGCCAGGAACGGCGCCATCGTCCTCCCGTTGACTCCAGAAGACAACATTCGGGAGGTCAACATGGCCATGGAAGATCGCGAGACCTTCAGCCTGATCGGAAGCGACAACGTCGAGGGTACGAATGTCTACGGGGCCGACGGCGAAAAGGTCGGCTACATCGAGCGCGTCATGATCGACAAGGTCAGCGGCAAGGTATCGCACGCGGTGCTGAGCTTCGGCGGCCTGCTCGGCATCGGCGACGTTCACTATCCGCTGCCTTGGCAGGCGCTGAAGTACGACACCAATCTCGGCGGCTACGTCACCGGCATTACCCAGGACCATCTCCGCAGCGCCCCCAAATACGCCGACGAGAGCAGTTGGAATTGGAGCGATCCCGCGACCGCACGCTCCGTGAATGCCTACTACGGTGTGCCGGTGGCTTGATCCAGCACGGCCTCGCCACGCAACGCACCCGCCACGCCAGACGACCCGCATCGGTTGTCGAGGAGACTTGAAAAGTGAGTAATGCCGTTCGTGTTCTGGTCGTGGAGGATGAAGCTCTGATTTGCAGCTTCATCGAGGACGCCTTGTCGGACGGCGGCTTCGAGGCCTGCTCGGTCCATTCGGGAGAGGCGGCGATGTCCACCTTTCGGGACGGCCGGGAGCAGTGTCGGGCGCTGCTGACGGACGTCAACCTGGGTGACGGCATCAGCGGATGGGAGCTGGCGCGGCAAATCAGGGAAATCACGCCTGGGTTTCCTGTGGTCTACATGACGAGCGCCAGCGCGCCAGACTGGAAATCGCAGGGCGTCGATGGCAGCCTCCTGATTGAGAAGCCCTTTGCGCCGGCGCAATTGGCTGCCGCCGTCTCGCAGCTACTGGATACCCGGGCCTAGCCGGGTCGAACCGGGATCGTTGTGAAACTCCGATCCTTCGATCAAGCCCGCAATGGTCGCCGGCGGATCCGCGTAGTGGCGATGCCTTGGCCGTGCATGCTCAACCGGCGCATAGCGAAGAACACGCTCTAGCGGATTGGTGCGCATCGCTTGGTCGTGATGGACATGGAGGACAGCGAATTGCCTAAAGCAGCCATTTTCGATCTCGACGGCACGCTTCTGGACTCGGTAGATCTCCACGCGCTCGCCTGGCAGGAAGCGATGGTGGAATTTGGTCACGACGTCACCTTCGAGCAGGTGCGCAGCCAGATCGGGAAGGGCGGGGATAAGCTCATCCCGGTTTTTCTGTCCGATGAACAGCAGCGAGAACACGGCAAGCATTTGGAGGAGTGGCGCGGCAACCGCTTCAAGTCGACTTATCTACCGCTCATCCGTCCCTTCTCGGCGGTCTCACAACTCCTGCAGCGCGTCCGCGAGGCCGGTCTCCGCATCGCTGTAGCATCCTCGGCGAAGGAGGACGAACTCAAGAAGTACCTCGACATCGCTGCCATCTCCGATCTGGTAGACGTCGCTACGTCCTCCGAAGACGTCGATGAATCCAAACCGGCCCCGGACATCTTCGAAGTCGTGCTGAAGAAGCTTGGCATCAAGGGGTCTGAAGCGGTCGCGATCGGCGACACGCCCTACGATGCTATCGCGGCCCGCAAGGCGGGCGTCTCGGCCATCGGCGTCCTCTGCGGCGGATTCACCGAAAACTCGCTGCGGGAAGCTGGGTGCGTCGAAGTGTACCCCGGTCCAGGCACCCTTTACGCTCGGTTCGGCAATACAGCGCTCACAAAATAGGACCGCGACCGGCGCTCTACGGCTATTCCTGCGGCGGTTGCCCATTGGAGGCGGATACGCCCCCGTCCACCGCTACGTTGGCGCCGGTCATGAAGCTCGCGTCTTCGCTTGCCAGGAACGCAATCACGGCGGCAACTTCCTCTGGTTCGCAGACGCGGCCCAACGGAATCCGCTCGGCGAACTTCGCGAGCAGTTCCTTGTCGTCCATCATGTCTTCCGTAATGCCCGTACGCGTCAGGCTAGGACAGACCGCGTTCACGCGGATGCCCTTCTTGCCGAGGTCCAGGGCAAGGGCGCGCGTCAGATTGACGACGGCGCCCTTCGCCGCGTTGTAGGGGCTCATGCCCCAATCGCCATCGGTCCCGGAGACTGACACCCTGTTCACGATCGAGCCCCTGGTCTTTTCAAGGTGGGCAGTGCCGCGCGGCAGCCATAGAACGCGCCGTCGACGTCAGTCGACATTACCGTCCGCCATTTCTTGTCGGTGATGGAAGCGGGGGCGCCCCCTTCATGGACGCCCGCGTTGTTTACGACAACGTCCAGCCGTCCGAAGCGGTCGACAACCGCCGCGACCATTTCGTCGATGGCGCTCGAGTCCGACACGTCGGTGGCTTGGACCATCACCTGGTCGGCGGGCAGACTCTTGGCGACTTCTTCCAGTAAGGCTCTATTGCGGTCGACGAGGGCTGCCTTCGTGGCCTCTGTAACGAAGCGGCGAGCTGTCGCTTCTCCGATGCCGGAAGCTGCTCCTGTGACGATGACGACTTTGCCATTGAACCTGCCAGCGATGCGAGGCGCTCCTGCTGCTTCTAACCCCTGATAACCGTCGTCTCGGCGGTCGAATCCTAACTCTCGACCGAGCTATCTCTTCAGGAACGATGTTCGAGACGATCGATTGTTGGACAAAACCCCGAAACGAAGGATTGGACCCATGGATCTGACCGGCAAAAGGATCGCCATTCTCGCCACGAACGGCTTCGAGCGGGCCGAGTTGGAAGTATCGCAGGATCGCTTGAAGAAGGCTGGCGCAACGGTCGATGTCGTCTCGCTCGCCGCCGGCGAGATCAAAGGCTGGGACAAGAAGGATTGGGGGCGGCCGGTGAAGGTCGACAAGGCGCTCGAGGAGGCATCGGCCCCCGACTACGACGTGATTGTGTTGCCCGGCGGGCAGATCAATCCGGATCTTCTGCGAGTCGAGCCCAAGGCGCTTTTCATCAAGGATATCTTCGATGCCAAGAAGGTCGTCGCGGGCATCTTCTCGAAGGAAAGGTTCGACCGACGCTCGAGTTGGTCGTCGCGGACACGCCAGCTCATCTCAGGCGGAGGAAGAAGCCAGATATAGGCATAGCGCTGATCGATATCGGGACATGAAAGACGTGACGAGTTTGTCGGCGTCAGATTAGGCCATTCCAGGATGGGCTCTGACGTCGCCCGCGAAACGGTTAGTCGTCGTGGTCAATGTCTCTAGGAGAGGTCGGAAGATCCAGCGTGCCGCCTTCACCATGCTCGTGATCGCGGTTCGCACCTCCGTCTTGTCCGCGTCCTTGATGATGGACCCGCGCATCTCGCGCAGTGTCGTTGCGGGGCTCGGGAAGGTGACAGCGACATAAGGGACTCCATGGTTGTTCGATGATGAGGATGGGTGTTTGACGATGAGGTCACCTTGAACATGGAACTTGGGTTGAGCCGTCCAGCGTGAGGTCGCTGGCTGGCCTATCGCCCTGCCGGAGATTTTTGAGAACAGGCGATAAGCTTCGACGACTATTCGGTAGAGCGCCGCGGATTTGGAGCGCGTCCTAGCCAATATCGAAGTCCCGATCGCGTCGCGCCAGGTTTCGTTCCTTCGGTACCTCTCGCGCGTAACGTTTTCGGCCACGCGATCCAACGCGCGGTTTGGATAGTGATAGCTGAGGACGCCATAGATCAGCGCCGTGAGGAGTACAAACGCTCCAAGGAAAAGACGGCTTCGAGACCCGTCTTCCCTTTCGATGACTTTACGCAGCACGTCGTTTTCTGGTCTTGGCCGCCTTTTTGGCGGACCTCGAACGCTCCGATGCCGGCCGCTTGGCCGACGCCGCGCCGCCCAATCTGCCACCTTTGCGGGACGGCGAATGGTCTTCCTCAGTGCCTCGACCCGAGCCGCTCTTCTTCCCGCCGTGGGTCTCCTTGTTTACGGTCGCCCAGGCGCGCCGCTCGGCTTCCTTCTCCGGGACGCCACGGTGTTCATAGCCTTCCTCGATATGCTCAGCCTGTCGCTTCTGCTTGTCGGTGTAACTTGACTTGTCGCCACGAGGCATGACGCTCCTCCCGTCGTTTGGAAATATTCGGTTCAAGATCGGAAAAGCCTGTAGGTTCCATCGCGGTGCGGATACAACGGCCGCCATCGGGGTGAGCCGCGATAATGCGGAATGGCTGTCAACATGATTGAGTCGCCATGGCATACGGGCAGAGTCGAAGGCATGCGTATTAGCCGCACAGATTTCGCGGATTTTGCCAGTTTCGTTGCGTTTCGCCGCGCTCGCGAAGCATCGCAGCTTTCGCCGACCCAATGAACAGCGAACCCGGCAAGGCCGGGCGCGACCGGCATGCCTGCGCATACCGCGATGGAATCAATCCGCTCCAGGATCCCGTGCGCAGATGGACAGAAAGCTCGCTGAGGCCGTCCGATGGCTCGAGCACTCTAGAAGCGGGACCCGGAGGGCTTAGGCGCCGGGCCCCACCACCGTAAGAGCATGTGAGTGCTAACGCCACTCGGTACAACTCCAAGTCTGGCCTTGCTTCGCCTTGACCCATTTCAACTTCGCGTGCGGCACCAGCCGGAAGCGCGCTCGCGACAAAAGGGCCTCGACCGCCGGCAAGGCTAGAAGCCGGAATAGTAGTCGTTCACCGCTCTCGCTCGCGTTGGGTCGTCCCAATTCCAGTCGTTATCGTTGCCGTAGTGCGGCGCTCCTTGCAGCCTGTCGGCGCTGAGATTGGTCCGATACCCGCCAAGGTTCGTGTCGTACTTCAGTGACTGCCATGGAAGCGGGTAGTGGTCGTCGCCGATGCCTAAGAACCCGCCGAAGCCGAGAACCGCATACGACACCTGCCCGCTCACCTTGTCGATCATCACGCGCTCGATCGACCCGATCTTCTGGTCACCCGCGCCGTATACCGCCGTGCCTTCGACCTTGTCGCTGCCGATCAGCGTTCCCGTTTCACGTCTTTCCGTTTCCATCGTCGTCCTCCTCCTGAAAAGATTGATGCAAGACAAGTGAGATCGGCAGGTGCTCGTTCCTGCGATTTCTCAGCGCGTGTGGCCGCCGACCTGTTCGCCGCACCGGCGGGAGCACCGCGCTGGCGCGCCGGAATTCACGATATTCGAAGCTGAAACCATCGCGTCCCTGCGCGCGGTCCTCTCCGGCGCGCCGTAAGTCGTCAATCCTACGGTCCAAGCAAAAATTGCAGCACCACGACGCACGCCCCCGCGAGGAGGCACGAAATGGCTTCCAGGGTCCAATTCGGTCTCGTGTGCGGCAGAGTTTGGAAGAGGGGCAACCGCCCGGCCGGGCGCGCGCCTTTCTGCGTGATGTGGTCCGGGAGGCCCCACTGCCGTCGCTGCTCGTCGCCTTCATGCTTGGCTATCTGATGGCGCGTCGTTAGCTGGGAGATCGCGGTCGAGCGCAAGAACGTCGAGCAGGGGCGAAGAGCCTCCTGAAAGCAGCGTGCCCAGCAGTTCCGCCGCGAGGAAGCTAAAGGTAATCCCGTTGCCGCCATAGCCGAAGGCGGCAAGGATATTCCTGTAGCCGGGCACAGCGCCAATCAGCGGCAACCCGTCACGGGTGGTATCGAACGCGCCGGACCAGGTGAAGGCCACCTCGGTGGATGCGCGGGGCCAAAGCGCCTTCAGGCGCTCCTTGAGCGCTCTTACCTTTGCCGGCGTCGCGGCAGCGCGAGCTTCGGGATCGATGATGGCATCATCATCTTCGCCACCAAAGATGACGCGGCCATCCGGCGTAGTGCGCGCATAGTGATAGTTGCGGGTCGCTTCCCAGATCAGCGCTTGCTCGGGCCACAGAGCGTTCGGCCGACGTCGGGTCGCGATTGCCCAGCTGGAGGCTGGCTGGTTCGATGTGGAGCCCACAATATTCGGCATCACATAGCCGGTCGCGAGCACGACATGGCGCGCTTCGATCGAAAGCCCGTTTTCAAGGCCGACGGTCACAGTTGACGCCGCGCTGTCGTAGGCAACCGCGTTGGCCTTCAGGAGGCGGGCGCCGCGTTGGAGAGAGACATCAAGTAGGCCACGTGTGAGTCGCACCGGATCGGCGTCGGCTGCGTCCCTTGACAAAAGGGCGCCTGCCCGCGCGATGCCGAAGCGGTTGAGCAGCTCGACACGATCGAGAAACAGTGTCGGCAGATCAGCGCGGCTCCTCAGGGCATATTCATTCCGAACAAGCTTCGGACTGTCATCGACGGCCAAATAAAGCGAAAGACGTGGCCGCATCTGGCAGGCAATTCCGTGATCGGTGACCAGGGCAAGTAAGCCCCGCGCGGCATGGTGGCTAGCCCGATAGCAGCGGACCGCTTTCTCGAAGTTATAGAGCTGCGCGAGTTCAAAGAGAGGACGGTCGGTCTCCCAGAGCAGCATCGCGGTGCTCGCAACTGTGCTGCCGAGGCTGGGAAGCTCGCGATCGATGATGACCACCTGACGACCTTGCCGTGTCAGGCGTTCGGCCACCAGAGCACCCGTTATGCCGGCGCCGATTACCAGAGCATCGCAACGAAAGCTGTCGGCGATAGGCTTTATCGGTGGGGGAGGCAGGGCCGCCCAAGGGGTGCGGGAGCTGCGCAGATCATCCTGCTCGATGTCTTCGTCCTTAAAGATGGAACTCTCCCGAGAGCATAGAAGCAGTTTCGTTAGACCTTTACGGGTCGCAAGGCGGACACGGCTGGTGCATTGATCGGTTGTCCGTTTGGCGCAAAGATCGAGCCGTGGCATGGACAGTCCCAGCAGGTCTCGAAGCTGTTCCAGTGCAGATGACAACCGATATGCGTGCAGCTTGCCGAATGAAGGTGCAGTTCGCCGGCCTTGTCCCTGTAGGCGGCAATCTTTTCGAAGCCCCGCCGTAGGATGGCGCCCTCACCCGGCTCAATCTTCTCAAGGGAGGCAATTTCACCCGGTGCCACATACTCGGCAAGGTTTTGTAGGATGGTCAGGTTCTCGCGCAAGAAATTCCTGGCGGCCGCAAGTGGTGTGCGGCCAGGCGCATATACAGCACTCCAGGGGTTGGGCTCGCCGAGAATAAGGGACGTGTTCAGCATCGCGCCCATCACGCCATGGGTCAGCCCTTGGCCGGAATCCCCCATCGCGAGGTAGATGCGTTCGCTGCCAGGCTCGCGGCCGATGAAGCCGGCATAGTCAATGGTATCGAGAACCTGGCCGGACCAGCGGTGTGTGACCCTGCCAAGGCCCGGGATCAATTCGCGCGCCCAGCTCTCCAATTTGGCAAAGCGCTTCTCGGCGTCATTTGCTTCACCGCTCTTGTGGTCTTCGCCGCCGATAAGGACGACGTCATGATCGTCGGAACCTAGTTGCAGCCGCACATAGTGATAGGGATCCTCGGTATCCCAATAGAGCGCGTCGGGGAGTTCGCCCCGTGCAATCGCGAAAGCGAGCACGTAGGTGCGGTAGGGAGCGACTTTGGAATGCAGTTGATAGCGGTCGGTAATTGAGGCGTTGGTCGCGATCACGGCGTTACCGGCCGTAATCTGCCCTTGTGCGGTTCGGAGCGTAACGTCGCCATCTCCTTGCGCAACCTCTTCGACCGGACTGTTAGCGAAGAAGCGGACGCCGTGGGTCTGGCAAACTGCGGCCACGCCGGCAAGATATTTGAGGGGGTGGAAGGTCGCCTGGCGCGGATAGCGAAGCACATGACGGTTCTCACATCCCTTGAGAGGAACGCCGACCAGCCGATGGACGGGGGCACCGACTTCGCGCACCGCTTCCAGCTCCTCATCGAGCACATCGGCCGGCATGCCGTGGCCCTGAAAGAGATACCCATCGAGACGCCGAAAGTCACAGGCGATGGTTTCGCTCGCCTGGATTTCCTCGATACGATCGACGGCCGCCGCCTGACTTTCGTAGAACAGCTTTGCGATTTCCGGGCCACGCAGCTTCCTGAATTCACTCATCAGATCATCGCAAAGCGGCGCAAGATGCGCCGAGGTGCGCGCCGTCATACCGCTCGCGATGCCCTTACGGTCGATGACAATCACCGACTGATCACGCTTGGAGAGCTCGTAGGCGGTCGACAGACCGGCAATCCCCGAGCCGACAACGGCTACATCGCAATGCACATCACCTTTGAGCGCACTCGCCTCCGGCAATATCTCGGTATCCATCCATAGCGAGGTGCTGACCATGCAAAACTCCGCAAAAAAGCAAAACACCGGCTTGATGCTAGAGTTCCTTCTTGCCACGCGGCCGGCCGCCGCAACTCCGTTCCCCCGCAGCGCGAATCGTCAACCCCGAAGACGCGAGGGGGTCCTTGGGCGGCCGCTGGACGGAGCCGCGGAGGAACAAGGTTCGCAAGCGCGCGTTCCCATGCCTTAAGAACGAGGAGGGAAGCTATGGGATTCTTCACAAGAGACCTCAAAACAATGGATGACTTGCTCCTACACGGCTTGCAGGACATTTATTACTCCGAGCAGCAGATCATAAAGGCGCTCCCGAAAATGATCGAGAAGGCGACCAACCGCGATCTGGTGGCGGGCCTCAAGAACCATTTGGAAGAAACTAACCAGCAGATCGAGCGTCTCGAAAAGGCTTTTGAGAAGCTGGGCAAGGGGCCGAGCGGCACGCAATGTCCCGCTATCGACGGTCTGATCAAAGAAGCGAACGAGACGGCTGGCGAGATCGAAGATAAGACGGTGCTTGACGCGGCGATTGTCGCGAACGCGCAGGCCGTCGAGCATTACGAGATATGCCGTTACGGTACGCTGATTGCCTGGGCGGAAGAACTTGGCCACGACGATATCGTGCGATTTTTGACCACAAATCTGAACGAAGAGAAGGCGGCGAACACCAAGCTCAATACCGTCGCACTGCGCAAGGGCGTCAACAAGAAAGCGTCCACCGCCGCGTGATGTCAGCAGGGGGCCTGACCGACGCGATTTCGTCGGGCCCGTCCCCGTTGTCGGTGCGAAATGCGTGATCTGTTGCGATGACCGATCTGACGAAATTGCCGAGTTGGGCCGACGACGATAATATCTTCGCCGTGGTCGAAACGCCGCGGGGCAGCTCGTGCAAACTTGATTTCGATCCCAAGCTTGGCGTTTTTGCCCTGGCGAAGCCGCTGATGGCAGGTCTGACCTATCCCTACGACTGGGGCTTCATTCCCTCGACGAAAGCCGAGGACGGCGATCCGCTGGATGTGCTGATCCTGCATGACGCGCAGACATACCCCGGTGTCGTGCTGCGCTGTCGTCCAGTTGGCATTCTTGAGGTCGAACAGAAAAGCAAGGGCAAGAAGGAACGAAACGACCGCGTGTTTGCGGTGCCTGAGCGATCACCGCTCGAAACGGATATCAAGGACGTCCGCAAACTGCCTTCCCGCGCGCGCGACGACCTTGAACAATTCTTTCGGGCGACGAATGCGCTTGAGAACAAGGAGCTGGAATTTCTCGGATGGCATGGTCCACGCCGGGCGGCTAAGGCAATCCGGCGTCTGGCCCGCTAGAGGCGTAGGCTTGCTGAACGCAGTCTGATACTGGCTGCAGTCAGGGCTCGTCCGAATCCTTTGTGTGCTTCCGCCTCTTTGGAAGCGCTGAGCGCCCCAGCGCGCCTCTTATATTCCTCAGCCAGCGCCTCGATCTTCGCGGCCGCATCTCGATCATTAATGGATGCGGCCACCCCAGCGTTCGCGCGCTGGGGATTTTGCATCTGCGTGGGGCGAACCACGCCGACGGGCCTATCACGTCGTACTCGTCGAGTCGGTCCCTTATCGGGTCTCCGTCCAATGGCGGCCTTGGCGGCCGCTTCTTGAAATGCCCGCGGATCGGCAGCGGGATCAAGAGACGCTTGCACATCTGATGGAGGGCGTACTCTGAAAGTGGCTTGCTCCAGAGCAGATCGCGGTGCGGCCCGCTCAATTCCTCGATGTCGGTTTCCAGCCATAGGACTGGCGCGGAATTTGGCCAGTGACGTCGATGTCCTTCTCGTCAGAGAGGCGCCAGGCCGCCACTCCAAAGCAGACGGTCAAAATTACCGCGGTAACTAGCAGAAGCGTCGACAGAAACTGGCTCACTCCTACACCCCGGAACGTGGCGCGTGGCTGAGCCACCATGAACTGTCGATTCGGAAAATACAGAAGCGTTGACCTAATGGCAGAATGTCCCCAAGCTTCTGCGAGGGAGAGCGCATGTTGCTCGTGAGTTGCACCGTTAGCCGACGATAACGATGGATATTGTTTCGGTGCGCGCGAAAAGTGCGTCGAACATCATGTTGGCCCATCGCGTCGGTTAGTCCGATGCAGCGGTTTGTCTGGAGTTGGAGGCAAAGCTTCGACACGCGCCTGCGCACCGATGTTCCGAAGATCGCGCGGAGGCTGATCCCATGCCGGAAGAACCGGAGCAATCAGTGGGAGAGGCGATGGCCTCGATGCCTGCAGCACCGCCGTCCGACGCCAAGAAAGAGCCGCCGGCGCGCAAACGCGCAGAAGTCCGCCCGCAGGCGAAGCGGTGGACGAAAATCCGTGAGGAGGCCAGCCGAACCACGGCTGGCGTTCGGCCGGCACGACTTCTTCACCGGCGGATGGTGGTGACCTGCAATATCCTGCTCCACGAAGGCCGCGCCCGTTCGGAGCGCGGCCTGACGGGGGCCTCAAGGGACGGCGCCGTATCACCAGTGGTGATGATGCCAGTGGTGCCGCACGACCGGATAGGCGCCGCGGTAATAGGCGTAGGCGGGCCGGACGACGCGGCGGTACCGGTAGCCATAGGACACCGGCGCGGTGTAGTAGGTCGTGGCGTAGCCGCCGCCCCAGCGGTAGGGCGCATCGTACCCATAGTCATAGGCGTAGGGTCCGCCATAGTATCCGGCGCCGTAGTAGCCCGGACCGTAGTCGTAGTAGCCCGGCCCCCAGGCATACGCCGAGGAGGCAAGCCCGCCGATCACCGCGCCGGCGATCAGGCCGCCGGCTATACCCGGTCCCCAGCCACCTCGCCAATGAGCCTCGGCGGGCGACGTCGCCGCGATCGAGCCGAGACCGAGAGCGCCGACCGTCGCCGCCACCATTGCAATCTTCTTCATCGGATTCCTCCTCTCCACGTTTCTGGCCCGGCCAGACAACGGGAAAAATAGGCAATGGTTGCTGGTTGCCCCGGTGCCGAGGGGCAATGGTGCTCGGCGCCGGGACGTCGTCACTTGAGAGTTTCGAGCTTGGAACACAAACATTTCGACCGAAGACCGGTTCAATCCGCGTGCGGTGCGGCGACTTTTCGGAGCTTGCCGAGCTGGACTTCGAGTGTAGACTTGGCCAGATATTGGGGCGCTTAACACTGTTGATTTCGGCGCCCCCGCGATTGCGCTACGATTATTTCTCCTTTTGGGGCCTCCCATGTTCTATCCGGCAACGACCGCGCTTCTGCGCGCCGTTCTCGACGAAGTCTGCGCAGACGTCTCGCGCTATGAGACCGGCGCACGCAGCTTCGTGGCATCCAGGATTCTGGAAGCCGCCACGAACGGCGACACTTCGCGCGAGAGACTAAAGCAGGTCGGCTGCGAGGCTCTCCACGACGCACCGACGATGTGGCGGTAGCGGAAGGGAGCCGGGGCGTGAACTTCCAGGTCACCGTGCTCAAGATCCTCGTGAGCTATCCCGATGGATTCGCAGTCATGGCGGACCTCAAGCGCGACATGGCGATCCTTGCGACGAGCGGACGTGACTGGGTGGAGCGCACCAAGCGCCTGGCCGCGCGCGTGCCGGATCTGGATATCTTCTCGCAAGGACTGGTCGAGCGACTGAACGGTGGCTGGCGCATAACCGAGAAGGGCCGGGTAGTGCTGGAATTCATGGAAGCGCGGCCTCGCGAACTGGAGCCCACAAGCGAAGGCCTCGGAGCCGAACCTTCATCTCTAGCCCCCGCGCCCCGACCTCACGCCTCCACAACGTCCGGCCGAAGCAACCGACTGCAACGCCGCCGAGCCGCCCGCGAGCGGGCGCGAGGGAGGGCCTCCTGACTCCTCCTCGCGGATCTCCGCCGGTATTTCGAGGCTTCGGGAAAAACTAGAAACTTTCCGAACCCTCTTGAGTTGCCTGCGATTGGTGCGGTCGCCGGAGGTGAAGATGGTCGACGAAGTCGCCTTGATGAGGGCCGCGGAGACCGCCTGGACGGTGTACCGGGCGAGGCACCCCGACGTCGATGCACAGGACAGCCGTCGCTGCCTGCTCGAGCGCCACCTGCAAAGGAGAGGGGATGAGCGAGAGAGCGATGCCGAAGAACTCGCCAGCTTCGGGATAGCCTACCTGCACCGGCTTCCCGAAGACGAATGTTGACGGGGATGAAAATGCTCGCCGCACGCGTGGCTCGCGGAAGCACAAGGCCGAGTTGGACAATGCTCGCGATTTCATCCCTCATTTCCGCGACTATCGTGACGGTCCTGCGGTTCGTGCTCGGGGCCTAGCCGATGCGGATTGCCCAGCTTGCTCCGTTGGCCGAGAGCGTTCCTCCAAAGCTGTATGGTGGCACGGAGCGGGTGATCGCCTGGCTGATGGACGAACTGGTCGAGCTCGGACACGACGTCACCCTGTTCGCGAGCGGAGATTCGAAGACGAAGGGAAAGCTCCACCCGGTGTGGCCGCGCGCACTGCGCCTGGGCCGGAGGGGCGCGGACCCGAGCGCCGCCTGCGCGTTGCTGATAGAAGCCATTGCCGAGCGCGCGAGCGACTTCGACGTGATCCACTCCCACGTCGACTGGTTGCCACTTCCTGTGCTCAGCCGGACCGGGGTGCCTTTCCTCACGACGATGCACGGCCGCCTCGACCTTCCCGGTCTATCGAAGGTGATCGGGGCCTTTCCGAACGCGGGCTTCGTCTCGATTTCCGACAACCAGCGTCGGCCGCTTCCGGATGCGAACTGGATCGCAACGATCCAGCACGGCATGCCCAAGGACCTGTTTCGGCCCTCTTACGACCATGGTTCGTACCTGGCTTTTCTCGGGCGGCTGACGGCAGACAAGGGACCGGAAGCCGCCATACGTATCGCGCGGGCCGCGCGGATGCCGCTGCGGGTCGCCGCCAAGATTCCTCGCGCGGAGACGGCCTACTTCAAGAAGAAGCTCGAACCGAACATCGATGGTGAAGAGATCCGGCTCGTCGGCGAGGTGGACGAAATCAGGAAGCAGCCCTTCCTCGCCGGGGCCGCCGCGTTGCTGTTTCCGATCAATTGGCCGGAGCCCTTCGGGCTCGTCATGATCGAAGCGATGGCGTGTGGGACGCCTGTGATCGCTTACCGGTGGGGCTCGGTGCCCGAAGTGGTGGAAGACGGCGTGACCGGCTTTATCGTCGACAACGAGGAGCAGGCGATCGCGGCGGTGAACGAACTGGGCCGGCTGGACAGAAGAGCAGTCCGCGCCCGGTTCGAGGAGCGCTTCGCCGCGAGCCGGATGGCGAGGGAGTACGAGATCCGATATCGCGAGTTGGTCGATCGCGGAGTCCGCGCAGCCGAGAGTGTTCAGATACCTGGAGGAGACGAAGGATTCGCGAAAGGGGCAGCACAGTCTTCCCGACCTGTCGGAACGGCTTCGGACTCTGGTCGTTGAGTTGGCGATCGAGGACACATGAAAACCATTATTTACGCAACGGCAGCTTTCGTTCTGCTCGCAACGACGGCGGCTCTTGCGGATGAGGCGCCTCCTCCGCAGCCGCAGGTCCAGCCGGCAAGCGATTCCACGAAGGAAGCGGAAGTCTGTTCGAAGCAGGTTTGGCCGCATTTCTCGGAAGCCTGCCTCCGCTCCGACGGTAAGCGCATTCCCGTCCGGCTTGTTACCACCGAACGTCGGTAGCGCACCGGCGTCCGCAGCGCGGATCGAATCCTTCGCGAGAGCACCGTTCTGAACAAGAGTCAATTCAGGAACAAGTGGCAGCCCCGGGCGTTGGCGCCGGCATCTGTACGGATGTTGGCTCACGTTGGAGGAGATAATCGATGAAAAGCTTTCTTGCCGTCGCTCTGCTTGGCACTGCTGTGATCGGCGGCGCTGCGTACGCGCAAACCACTCAGCCGGCCGATCGCGCCGCGCCGGCGGCCACCCACTCGGCCGATGCGAAGATCGCGCTCAAGGGAAATTGGCGCGCCTCGAAGCTCATGGGCCTGAACGTCTACAACGAGGCCAACGAGAAGCTCGGCGACATCAACGAGCTGCTCGTCGACAAGAGCGGTAAGATCAACGCGGTGGTGATCGGCATCGGCGGTTTTTTGGGGATGGGTGAGCACGACATCGCCGTCTCGATGGACAAGCTGAAGTTCGTCGAAGAGCCGGTCCGGACCAGTTCGAGCAGCACCTCGACCACGTCGCGCGACACCACCACCGGCGCCGCAGCGACAACCACCACGAACCGCAGCACGAACGATTGGGTCCCTGACCACGCCGTCATGAGTGGCAACAAGGAGCAATTGAAGGCGCTCCCGCAGTTCAAATACTCAGATTACAACTAAATGGGACGAGAGTTCAGAGATGAGGGCCCCATCACGGGGCCCTTTTTTGTCCGCCGTGAGCCACCGACGGTTGTCGGGAAAAAAAGACCCGCCCGGATCATCGGGCGGGTCGTCGTTCAGTGCATGTGAATTAAGAAATAGCCGAGGCCGCCAATAACGAGGACGGCAGGAACGGCCCACAAAATGAGTACGGCATTTCCTCCAATTGCTGTCCGAACGCTTCCGAGTGGCCGCCTGAAGCCCGCGATATTTACTGTTCGGTGCACACCTTGGTGGTCTTCACCGCGGATTCGGCCTCGACCTTGGTCTTGTAGACGCCGTTGCCCACCACCGTCGTGGTCGTAGTGGTCGGCTTGGTGTCGACGACAGTGCACTTCTTTGTGGTCGCGTCGCGCACGATGTAGAACTCGGCGGCGCTGGCGGCCTGCGTGCCGAGGGCGAAAGCGGCAAGCGCGCCGCACGCAATCAGCTTCTTCATGGTGTGTCCTCCTCAAATGATTCGTAAGTAGTCACTGCCAACGGCGTGGTTTGACTGAAGTTCCGTTTGTTCGCGGCTGCAGCGCCCCAGCGCCATTTCGGCACAACCGCGATCTTGGGTCTACCGGAAGAAATTCACCTCCCGCCGCCACGAGAGCTGCCGGGTTTTCCCGAAAAGGAACCGCGTGCCGCATCGGAGGTTGATCGACATCCGCATTTAGGAGGTTCAGATGGACAAGCGTTTATTCTTGGCTACGACGGCTGCTGTCGCGATCGCGACTTCGGCTCTTGCGCAATCTTCTCCGAGCACGTCGAACTCCAATCCGTCAACTACGCAGCGTCAGCCGGATTCCACCTCGACGACGCCGTCCTCTTCAACACCTTCGGGATCCGCGCAGACCAATCCTTCGACCAATTCGGCCCAGACGCAGTCTCCGTCATCGACCGGCCAGAGCGCTGCAGGCCAAACGACCAATTCCGGTACGGGCACCAACACCACGCAGGCGCCCACCTCGAACAACTCGACCAATCAGGCGCAGACCAGCCAGCCCTCCAACCAGACCAATGCGCCTTCGGACCAGACGCAGACCAACCCGCCTACGGACAACCGGGCGCAGAGCGCGAACCCGCCAGCTTCGGGCGCCAGTCAGGCGCAGTCTCCGACGGGTAGTAACTCGACGAACACGGCCGAGCAGCCGAGCACCCAGCAGAATACGGCCGATCGTTCGTCGAACACGAACGTGAATGCCTCGGTGAACATCAATGATCAGCAGCGGACACGGATCAGCACGTCGATTTCGCACCTCAACGTGCAGCCCCTCAACAACGTGAATTTCTCGTTGTCCGTGGGCACTGCCGTGCCGCGGGATGTCCGTCTGCAGCCGCTGCCGAGGTCGTCGAGATCGTGCCCCAGTACCGGGGCTACAACTTCGTCCTGGTGAAGGACGAAGTCGTGATCGTGGAGCCCTCCAGCTACAAGATCGTCGCGGTCCTGCCGTACTCGGGCCGGTCCACGGCGGCCGCTCCGGCGCGCACCGAGCAGCGGAAGACCACGTTCAGCGATCGTGATCGCGAGGTGATCCGCAAGCACGTCAAGGCGCGTCCCGTCGAGCGCGAGCGGCAAACGACCGGCAGCACAGTGCGAACTGAGATCCGCCGGGGCGAGCGCCTACCGGACGGCGTGGAAATCGATGCCTTCCCCGACGAGGTCTATCGCGAGGCGCCGAGCCTGCGGGAGTACCGATACATTCACCGGGATAGCCGAACCTACATCGTCGAACCGCAGGAACGTCGCATCATCGAAGAGATCGACTGATTTCGCCAAGGAAGGAGAACATTCATGAAGATCATTGCACTGGGAATGCTCGCCGCCTCCCTTTTGGGATCGGCTGCGAGCGCCGCCCCGCTCAGCGGCTTCAGCTTCGGCAACCCGTAGCCGGTTACCAAGAAAGGGCCGCTCTCCGAGCGGCCCTTTCGATACGGTCGACATTGCGGTGATCGGATGTCCGCTCTTGCGAAGCTGCTGGGACAGAAAGAGCAATTGCTGGCGCGGCTTGAAGCCGGACCCGGCGCGAACGAGCGCGCCGAAATCCAGGCGCTCCTCGCCAAGATCGATACGGCGCTGAAGCTTCTCGGGTCCAAGGACTCTCGGAGCAGAGCCGACGGATAGCTAACCCGTCCTATTCGTGAGAGTGCGGCTTTTGGGCCCGATTGATGCGGCCGCACATCTTGTCTGACGAGGCGCACAGGATTGCCTTCGGCTTTTCGCCGCCTGACGACCGGTACTTTGCAACGCGCTTGAGGGATGGGTTGGGCGAACGGGGGCGGACGCCCCGCCGGTCAAGGACCGAGCGGCAGCAGCGCGCCGGGCAAGCCGCAGATCAGGTCGGCTTCGGGACATGCCGCGGCAAACGCAAGGCGAATGCGGCTCGAGGTCTCGACCACACGGGCGGCGAGCTTCAAGAGCCGAAGACGCAGCGTCGCGAACTCGGCAGCGGCCAATTCCCGGACTTTGGGAATGGCCTCGCGCACGGTCAGCATCAGCCAATAAGCGGCCGTATGGAGCACGAGACGGACCTGGTTGGCGAGCGCCGAACGGCAGCTGGTGCGGTCGGAGGCGAGCTGTGTCTTATGCAGCTTGATCAGATTCTCTGCTTGGCCGCGCGCGCAATACAGGCTGTCGTAGATCCACTCGGCCGAGCCGACATCGAGGCTGGTGACGACGAAACGGATGTCGAGGCCGAGCATCGTCGCCTCAATACGGGCGACGGTGCGCCGTTCGCGATCCCAGGACTTTGCCTTGTGGCGCGTCTCGGTATAGCCACGCAGAACCGGCAGGTTCTCGATGGCGCGTCGGGTGCGGATGTCGTCGGCGACCTCGTCGACTTTTCTGGCGAGAGGCTTGGTGCCGGACAGACCGAAGATGTAGTCGATGCCGTTGGTCTCGCACCACGCCATGGCCTCCGGCCGGGCATAGTGCCCGTCGCCACGGAACGTAATTCGCGTGTTGTGCCACCGCGTCCGGATATGCCGTACCAGGCGGCGCAGAAGGGCACGCACCTCGACGCCGCCCGGCGTCTTGCCGGGCCTCAGCACGACCGCCACGGGACGGCTCTTCTCCGTGTCGTAGACGTGGATCGGCAGGAAGCAGCGTTCGTCATAATGAGCGTTGAACAGCGAGAGCTGCTGATGGCCGTGGACGACATCGCAGGTATCATCGATGTCGAGCGTGACGGATGCCGGCTCGCGCGGGTAGCTATCCATCCATGCGTCGACCAAAATGTAGGTCAGTCGGATCACGTCGCGCAGGCGCGGAGCATTCTCCAGCCGCGACAGCGTCGGTTGGGAACACAGATCGCGGCCCGTGTCCGGCAGCCGTCCGCAGGCCAGCTTGAATGCGGGATCGGACCGCAGATGATCGAGGTCGTCGGCGTCCTCGTAGCCGCAGCAGATCGCGAACATGCGCGCGCGGAACATATCGACCAGGCTGTGCACGACCCGCGTCGGATCGCGCCGATCCGGGAACACCCGGGCCAGATTGTCGGCCAAGCCGAGACGCCGCTCGGCCATCGCCAGAAGCATCACGCCCCCGTTCGAGGTTAGGCGCCCACCATCGAAGGCAGCTGTGACTTTCTTGGCGTGAATGGCTGGAAACGAGAAGGGCAGAATCGTATCATCGGTCATGGCGGGCGTGGCGTTCGCGGTTGAAGGTGATGGGGTGGCTTCGCAACCGAATCCTACGCCGCATCAGCGCTTTACACCACGCTCGCCAGCCCTCAGGCGCACTCTTACGAATAAGACGGGCTAAGGACCGGGCCGTTACACGCTACCTCAACACTAGCCTCCTCTCGACACCCGACAACCGAAAGCCCCAGCTCGGGGGCCGGGGTGTGAGCTGAGGCCAATTCGAGCTATCGTTCCTTCCGCGTCCCAGAGACGTTTCGAGTCCAGTCGCCCAGGAAACGCGCGGAGGTCCCCGTTCTCCTCTGCGACGCCTTTCTTCGCCGCCGGCCGCCTGCAAACTCCCTGAACGTAGCAAGCGCAGACTACGGAAGTTAAGATTTGCTGCTAAGATGCAATGCTCCCTCAGCAGATCAGTGCTACGCTGCGCCCTGTAGAGGGATAACAATTGGTCATCTACCGGATACTTCAAAACTCGCCTCTGGGGCCCGAAGAGATCACGCGGCTTTCGAGAGCTTACGAAGAGGCGCTGCGTTCGATTGGCGTACAGGATCGGAACGACCCTCTCACCGAGTTGATCGCCAAGAAGATCATCGAGATCGGTCAGACGGGCCTCAAGGACCCCTCCGAAATCTGCGTTCGGGCCGTAGAGGAACTGGGCCTGCCCAAAGGGTGATTACGCGGCAAAGGGCATGGTGCGCCCAAGCTGCGGATCCTAGGTGGTCCAGGCTGCGGCGATCGCAGGTTAAGCTAGGCCGCGAGTAGACCGGCTAACTCGGCGGCGCTCCCTTTTCCTCGCCAAGCTCTTTGACCATCCGGACGATCTCGTGCGGATGGAAGGGCTTCCACACGATGCGGCTCCCGGGAACGGGACGTGAAGTGGCGGGAGAGAAGCCCGTGGCGTAGATGACCGGCAGTTCCGGATCCTGCTCGCGGAAGCGCTCCGCTAATTGCCATCCATCGACCTGTCCGGGTAGCCTGACGTCGGTGACCAGCACACCCGCGGCGTGGCGCTTGCACCAGGCCAGCGCTTCCTCCCCAGTGCTCGCGTGGATCACGTGATAGCCTGCCTCGCGCAGCGCTTCGACGATGAATTCGCGGATCAAAGGGTCGTCCTCGACAAGAAGTACGCTCGCTGGCGGCTCATATCCGATAGCATTTGTTCTCATGTCGAACGGCCAAAATGCGTAGCCGTTCCTGGGTAGCCCGCCGACGAGTATGACTGGAAGCCGGTTCTGGTGGTCTTATGATGGCTGCGGAAGTCCCCTTGAAGGCGGGCTCGTGGAGGCGTCAGGGTTTCGGAGTTGGTTGCGACGCGGGGCGGGACGGGCTGCGGTGCAGGGCGGTCGCGGGCTGCTGGGGAGGCGCGGCAGACGGCTGATCGTTTCCGCCGTAAGGGACACATGTACCGAGGTTGCTCAGCGGCCGCCCGGAGGTCACGTGCCTTCGGATACTCACGTCGCCGGTCGATGTTTGCTGCGGCCCATCGATCCCCTGCCTCGAACGCGTCAGCGTGGTGCTTTCGCATCTGCTTCTCGGCGGAGAGGCATCGATGGCGAAGGATCAGGCCTCTTGGAACGTAATTGGCCTCGCGGCTTTTCCTGGTATGAAGGGATGCAGCCGGCTCGCTGCCTATGTCTCGGTGGGGGTCTGCGAAGGAGGAGGTTTGATGAAAGCGACAGCTCTGGCGATGGCCATTTTCGCTGTCTCGGCCGCTTCGGTTTCGGCGCAGCCCGTAAGGTGGACGACCTACCGCATTCCACAGACCGGCACGTCGGTCGACTTCCCTTATTCGATCTTCACCGAAGAAGCGGGCCGGCCGGACGGTTACGGGCAACGCTTTCGAACTGCCGACGGCCGCGCCGACCTCACGATACAGGCTGCTCCCAACGTCGGGAGCGATTCGCCCGCTGTTTTCCTCGCGAAAAAAGGACTGCCGGCGCGCATTCAGT
Source organism: Bradyrhizobium sp. YCK136 (assembly GCF_044570075.1). NCBI lineage: Bacteria > Pseudomonadati > Pseudomonadota > Alphaproteobacteria > Hyphomicrobiales > Nitrobacteraceae > Bradyrhizobium > Bradyrhizobium sp. YCK136. Next base: position 8,094,901 of record NZ_CP172424.1, on the reverse strand, counting down.
ACAAGAGAGTGACGCCGCGGTTTTTTGCGGTTTCCAGCTACAAGGGCGACAAGGTCTGGTATGACCGCCGCAACTTCTCCGGCGGGTTGGTCCATTGCGTGCTGATCAATTATCCGGCCAGCGAAGAGCGCGCCTGGGATGGGATCGTTACGCGCATCAGCCTCTCGCTGAATGGCGGGTGATCCATCCGTCTTCGCGTCGGGCGACGGTTTCTGGAATCTTGGGCTCGGCGTTCGGCCAAGCCGGCCAAGAAGCCGGAGAAAGTATCGGCTGGCCAGAAGGAAATGCTGATGTCGATCACCGGGAAGAAGCCGGCGAAGGAAATGGCCGCCAAGAAGCCCTCGGCCAAGCCGCAGCGGAAGTCGGCCTGACCCCCTTGTAGGAGAGCCGCATGGATATGAAAGAAGCTTCGGCAATGACGGAACCCTCCGGGTTGACGGACGCTCAGGGCGGCATCGAGCGGGCATCGGAAGCTGGGCCGAGCGGCCGGGCGGAGCCGCGAGTATTTCAAAGGCACTCACCCCAATCGGACATGGCGGTGCGCTGGGCCGACCAGTTGCGCGAGGTGACCGTGAAAGCCCCCCTGCAGTCGCTCTTCGTCGCGTTCCTGCTGGGTCTCTGGGTCGCGCGCCGGCGCTAGGAAATCCGCGGGCCGGCACGCTCCATGGCCAGGAAGCTCAAGACATTTCGGACCTCGCTGGGCTTCTACGATCTTGCGATCGCGGCGCCCTCGATGAAGGCGCCGCTGGAGGCGTGGGGCGCCGACAGCAATCTCTTCCATCAGGGCGTCGCCAAGGAGACGGACGATCCGGATGTGGTCGCCGCGACGATGTCGAAGCCGGGCGTGGTCCTCACGCGGCCGGCGGGGTCGTCCGGACGTTTTGCCGAGCACTCCGATCTACCAATCAATCTGGAGTCCGGCGAGAACCGAATTCAGCGTGAAAAGCGTCGGCCTAAGCCGGCGAAGCGAACCGCTCCCAAGATCAGCGAGCGGGAAGAACGTTGGACAGCACGATGACCCAATCTTCCCGCATCAGGCCGTACAGGCCCAGAGGCCGAGCCCCAGCGTCAGTGCCGTCAGCATGCCGAGCGAAAGATCGTCCGTGGAATTGCGCGGCCAGGCTTTCCGAACCTGCGGAATGTAGGAGAGCGATGCAAGGAAAGCGGCGATGTTGCCGAGGTAGGTGGAGAGAGAGAGAGAGAGAGAGAGAGCCGGACATGGTCCGTCAACGGGGGCGACTAGCGGCCGTTCCTCGGCGCGAACGCTTGGCACCCAGAGAGCTGCCCCGCGTTATAGGATTCCCTGTTGAATTTCAGAGGATCGATGTCCCTTCTCACCGTGAAACCGACCAAGATCGACGAGAGGATCGCGCGGACGGTGGCGCGCAAGACTAACCGTTGTGCGGAAACGGTCGCCCGCGGGTTGACCTGGGGCGCCGACGAGAAAATCCTTCTGGCCTTGGCGGCAGCGGGTTGGATCCTGTCACGTACGCAAGGAGAGCCTTTGCGCCGCGCCGGCAATCATGCGCTGCTTGTGGCCGCTGCGGCCTCCGTGCTTCCGCACTTGTTGAAGTCGGTCTTCGACCAAACGCGTCCGGACCGGAAGACGGTGTTGGGGCATGTTCACGGGATCTCGTTTTCCGGCAAACGCGAAGACGCCTTTCCGTCGGGACACGCCCTGCACATGGGCGCGCTGGCATCGGCGGCGGGGCCACTTCCGGCAGGGCCCCGCCGGGCGATCCGCGCGCTGGCGGTGGGCCTCTGTCTGACGCGCATCGTCGTGCTGGCGCACTGGGCGAGCGACGTCGTCGCCGGCTTCGCCCTTGGTGCGGCGCTCGAACGAATGCTTCGCCTATGGACGGGCTATCCCGTCAAGGAGACAGATAATGCCGCTACTTGAGGACCTTAAGGAATACGCCGAACGCGCCACCGGTCTTCGTCGCCCGGGCAAGCGTCGGGCTTCCGAACTGCCTCGTCCGCGGAAGCCACACGTGGTCCGCTTTAGGGATGACGGCCTTGTGCCCAATCACCCGCGCTGGCCCCTGATGCTGTACCGAAGCGCCGTCAGACTCGACGAGCAGCACGATCCTGCGGCGGTGCTCGAAGACCTGTTCGAAGGCAACGGATGGGGGGATAGCTGGCGCGACGGCATCTACGACTATGTTCACTACCATTCGAGAATCCACGAGGTCCTCGGGATAGCGCGCGGCAAGGGGCGCGTCCGCTTCGGCGGCAACAAGGGGCGGACCTTCACGCTGAAGGCCGGCGACGTCGTAGTCCTGCCCGCTGGGACCGGCCATCAATGCCTGGCGGCGGACAAGGACTCTCTCGTCGTCGGCGCCTATCCGTCGGCAGGCACCTACGACGAGTGCACGACTGTCGAGGACCGTCCGCGCGCGCTGAAGACCATTCCGAAGGTACCGGTGCCGCGCAAGGACCCGGCCTATGGCGGCGCGGGGCCGCTCAAGAAGCTTTGGAAGAGGCCGAAATGACCGAGTACCTCATCCGTTTCCTGATCGGAGGCGCAGTCGTTTCGGCGTTCTCGATGTTGGGCGACGTGCTGAAGCCGAAGAGCTTCGCCGGCCTCTTCGGGGCGGCACCTTCGGTTGCGCTCGCGACACTGGGCATCGCGATTTATGAACATGGCGCCGTCTACGCCGGGGCCCAAAGCCTTTCCATGATGGCCGGCGCGGTCGCGCTGGTGGTCTACAGCATCCTGGTCTGCCAGCTCCTCATGCGCGCCCGGATGCGGGCGTTGCCGGCGACGATCGTCTCTATCGTCGTCTGGTTAGGCGCAGCCTTCGGTCTATGGGCGCTCGCGGGGGGGGGTACGCGCGAGGCTTCCGATGAAGGTCTCGCCCTCGTCGCTGCGGGAAGGGTGGTGGTACGAATACTTGGTGCGTTTCGGCCTAGGCGGCGCCGCCACCGCGGGAGCAACCGCCTGCCAAGCGAGGAGGTCCTCATCAACGATGAGCATGACACAGCTGAGTTGAGGCCAGCGAAGAGGCAGAGGACCCTAAACAATCCGCAAGGCGTTGCCGGCGAGCGGCAGCTGAGCGAGATCGCCAATTCAGGCGGCCAGCCGACACCGGCGCCTACCCATCATCACGGGATTGATCAGCAGTCGTTACGGAGCGTCGATCGAAGGTCTCTTTCTCGCGCTCCCGGCGATCTTCTGCGCCAGCGCGACCTTAATAGAGAAGCACGAACTCCGTCGCAAACGGGAGGCTGGTCTCGAAGGGAGGCGGCGAGGGCGGGAGGCCGCCGCGCTAGATGCCGCCGGTGCCGCACTGGGCGCTCTCGGTATGCTCGCCTTCGCCGCAGTGTTCTGGTTCCTCGTCGAGCGGAGCGTCGCAGGCGCATTCATCGGCGCTTCGCTGGCTTGGCTGACCGTGGCCGTCGCCGCCTGGTTCGTGCGCCGGCAGGTCCGCCTTGCCCGATTGGCACAACGAGACAGCGGCACCGCGTTGTCGCGGTGCCGCTGAAACCGCCTTGAAACTCGATCAGGCCGCGCTCGAAGCCTTGGCGTTGACGCCCTTGCGCGGCGCCACTGTGTTGAGCATGGTGCCGGCCGCCTTCTCTTCGTTCAGATTTGGTGAGGAAGCACACGATATCATCGTGACCAAGCTCCTCGGCCCGGGCGCTCAGCGAGCTGTTCGGAGTGCTCGACGGCCTGCACATTCGCGACGATGGCCTCGCTCTTCAACAGCGACTGGACAACAATCGCAATGATTCTGACAGGCGTCGCGCTTACATACGGCACGCGCGTGCTGGCACTATGGATGTTTGAGAAGGTCTGATCAGGCGCGGGATGGCGGCCATAAGCCAGACCGATAGAGCCACTTCGCCGGCTAATTTGGGGAGCGCTTTGGTAAGGAACTGTGTCGCTCTCCTGCGCGCCTTAATCGTGCCAACGGATGCTCGACTGTCTTTCAACGCTGGCGCTTGGCTCGTGTGCTTGCATCCAGGCGCTGCTTCGCAGCTTCAAGCAGAGTCTCATGCTCCATCGCGGAATGCGCCCTGGTCCTGTCGAATGCACTGCGAGTTAAGCGAACAATCTTGATAGGCTGTAGTTCTGTAAGGCCGTGGGGGCTTGCCTTCTCCTCGCTCGTGATTGGTCGATAGGCGAAGTCTGCCTTACCCCAAGGAAGAACGGACTTCCATGCGACGCGCCGGCCGTTTCGGTGTGGGATGCCCGTGAAGTCTTTAGGTCAGCTCAGGTGACGAAATCCCGGTTTAGTGCGCGACCTGCTTGCCGTCTTCACAAAATCGCCTTGGATGATACAACTCGGCGCCGTGTCGCCACATTCCGCGGCAACGATGCCGTCAAGCAAGCCGAAACTCGCTGCATGGGCCATTCGAGGCTGAGAGGCAGTTAGACGCGATGGCTGCAAACGCTCTGCATGTGCAAAGTGGAAGCCGGCCGCCGATTGTGCGATGCGTCAATCGAGTCGTCCGCAATGCCGCGATAAGCGCGGGCATTGCCTGCAGGCGATATCGTGTGCCCAGCAAACAACTGTTGGACGAAATGACTGACGAGATGCGGGTGCATCTCCGTGCGGAAAGCAGCCCTTTCAGTGGAACTCGACGAAAGCCTCGATGCCGGGGTTCCTATGATACGAGGTGAGATTGTTGGCACGCCGTATCTATTCGGGTCGACAAATGAACAGGGCGCAGCGCGCCCAGCAAGGCAATGACCAAGTGCCATAAAAATGAAATGGAGGACGAGCATATGAAGAAACGGTGGGGTTATTTGTCTTTGCCTGTGGTTGTTGCGATTGGTGCGACGTTTGCCGCGTCGTCAACCGTTGCCCAAACTGTGGATACCGCGCGCATCGAGACCGGCGGCCAGAACGACTGGCTGACTTATCACGGTTCCTATAAGTCTTATCACTACAGTCCCCTTTCGCAGATCAATACGAGCAATGTCGGTAACTTAAGCGTTGCCTGGATCCATATTCCGGGACGGTCCACCCGTGGCTTGCAGTCAATGCCGCTTGCGGCCGACGGCGTGCTCTACTACACGGGCTCTTACAGTCGAGTGTTTGCGCTGAACGGCGCGACAGGGGAGGTGATCTGGTCCTATTTCCCCGAACTTGACGAAGCCCTGATCGCGCGGCAGACGCACTCTCCCTATAATCGCGGCGCTGCGCTCGGAGAAGGCAAGGTCTACGTCGGCACGATGGATGGCCGGCTCATCGCGCTTGATATGAAGACTGGAAAGGTCGCCTGGGACACCAAGCTTATCGATTCCCAAAAGCTGACGGTCGGTTTCACCGGCGCGCCCCTCTATGCGAAGGGCACGGTGATCATTGGCGCGCAGGGCGGCGAATGGCCGGGCCGCGGCCCGATCTTTGCTGTCGATGCCGCCACAGGAAAGAAGAAATGGGAGTTCCTGACGGTTGCGGGCACCGACGAAGCCATGAAGACTTGGGGCAGTGACTCCTGGCGCACCGGCGGCGGCGGCGGCTGGATGCCAGGCACCTACGATTCCGAGACTAACACCATCTTGTGGGGCACCGCGAACCCGGCGCCGCTCTACGATTGGTCGGGCTCCGATTACAAGACGCAAGGCGCCCGCCCAGGTGACAATCTCTATACGACCTCAGTGATCGGTCTCGATCTCGATAGCGGCAAACTAAAGTTCTATCATCAGGAGCTGCCGCACGACGCATGGGACTTCGACAGCGCGGTCGGTGAGTTTGTAATGCTCGATCGCGACGGGCAGAAGCTCGTGGTGCACCCCAATAAGAGCGGCTACATCTTCGTCTATGACCGTAATTTGGGTATCAAGAATGTCTGGCGGATCACTCAGAACAGCAACTTCGTCAAGGATATCGATCCCAAGACAGGTGAGTTGATCGGCCGTCGCGACTTCTCCGCAGGCAAGGTCAATGAACCCCTCTGCCCGCATATTTCCGGCGGTGTCAGCTTCAACTCGGGTTCATACAATCCGAAGACGGGTCTATACTACAAGCTCGGCCAAGAATGGTGCATGACGCTCGAGGTCATGAAGACCACACCGGTGACCGCGCCCCAAGCCCAGCTCAACATCGGCGCCGACTTTAAGATCGCGCCTCCTCCGGGCGGCGAGATCTACGGTCATCTCGACGCGCGCGACCCGGTGACCGGAGTCAAGAAGTGGGAGGTTCGCTACCCCGAGCCGCCGCTTGGAAGCGTGCTATCGACCGGTGGCAATCTCGTCTTCGTGCCTGACTCGCGCGGCACCCTTCATGCTTACGACGCCGAGTCGGGTGCCGAGCTGTGGAGCCATTCCGACGGCACTGGCCACCAGGGCGGCATCGTCAGCTACGCCGTTAACGGCAAGCAATATGTCGCCGTGACCGCGGGCTTCGGCGGCATGGCGTCGGACGACTACGCGCCGACCTTCGGCGGCGTTTACAAGAGCATGCCGCGCGATGATGGCGCGCTCATCGTGTACAGCTTGAAATAGGGGTTTTCGGACAATCTGGCGGGGAGCGACAGAAGCTCGCTCCCCGTGCCTTGGAACGGTCAGGGCTAACGGAAAGTGGAGTTCTGCGTCATGAAATTGAGCTTGATGGCGCTGGCCACTTGGTTCGCATGTGCCACGCCTGTCTCCGCGCAGACGGATTCCGCTGCGCCGGACAACGGGAACTTCGATGTTAAGCAGCTGTTCGCAACGACCTGCGGCTGGTGTCATTCCGATGGCGGCCGCGCGGCGGGTAAGGGACCGCAGCTCATGAACACGACGCGCGATGACGATTTTATTCGCGACCGTATCAAGAACGGCAAACAAGGCGCGATGCCTGCATTCGATTCTACCTTCAGCGATGCTCAGATCGACCAAATCATCAAGTACATCCGGGAATTAAAGTCGCGAGAGGGATGAGCCGGCGAGTCAAACTCCATGCGCAAGGTACGCGGAACAGAACTGATCCTCCCGCTCATCATCGTGGCGGTGGCAGGTTTGCTGGGGCCGGCACGGGCTCGATCCCTCGAGACAATCCGCTCGGCCGGCGTACTTGGGTTATGTGCTCACCCGAACTCGCTTCCATTCGCGAGCAAAGCCGGGGATCCTCCCGGATTTCAGGTTGAATTGGGACAAGCACAGGCGCGGGAGCTCGGCGTCTCCCTGAGGCTTGATTGGATCATTACCCAGTACCAAATGCGTAGCGCTGGCTGTGACATTCTTCTCGATGTGATCGCCGACCGCGAGGCGCAAGGCGAAACTCACTTGAGGATCTCGAAACCGTACTATCGCACGGGCGTCGCGTTGGCCGTGCCATCCGCCAGCACGCTTACGTCGTTCAAGAGCCTCAACGAGCATACCAAGGTCGGGGTGCAGGTCGGGTCCGTCGCAGCCATGATAATTAGCCCGATCTATTCACGAGAGCACGGTCGTTCTTGACGTCTGACGGGGGCTGGCGGCTGGCGTGGGTGACCGTCCGGCCTTTTCTCACCGGGTTCTACATCAAGCTGTTTTGTAGGCGATGGAGGAGTGGGGCGGGTGAGCGGGCGCAGGCCCGGTCGGTTACGGACCGAGCGGGAGCAGCGCGCCGGGCAAGCCGCGGATCAGGTCGGCTTCGGGACATGCCGCGGCAAACGCAAGGCGAATGCGGCTCGTGGTCTCGACCACACGGGCAGCGAGTTTCAAGAGACGAAGACGCAGCGTCGCGAACTCGGCAGTGGCCAATTCCCGGGCTTTGGGAATGGCGTCGCGCACGGTCAGCATCAGCCAATAAGCGGCCGTATGGAGCACGAGACGGACCTGGTTGGCGAGCGCCGAACGGCAGCTGGTGCGGTCGGAGGCGAGCTGTGTCTTATGCAGCTTGATCAGATTCTCTGCTTGGCCGCGCGCGCAATACAGGCTGTCGTAGATCCACTCGGCCGAGCCGACATCGAGGCTGGTGACGACGAAACGGATGTCGAGGCCGAGCATCGTCGCCTCAATACGGGCGACGGTGCGCCGTTCGCGATCCCAGGACTTTGCCTTGTGGCGGGTCTCGGTATAGCCACGCAGAACCGGCAGGTTCTCGATGGCGCGTCGGGTGCGGATGTCGTCGGCGACCTCGTCGACTTTTCTGGCGAGAGGCTTGGTGCCGGACAGACCGAAGATGTAGTCGATGCCGTTGGTCTCGCACCACGCCATGGCCTCCGGCCGGGCATAGTGCCCGTCGCCACGGAACGTAATTCGCGTGTTGTGCCACCGCGTGCGGATATGCCGTACCAGGCGGCGCAGATGGGCACGCACCTCGACGCCGCCCGGCGTCTTGCCGGGCCGCAGCACGACGGCCACGGGCCGGCTCTTCTCCGTGTCGTAGACGTGGATCGGCAGAAAGCAGCGTTCGTCATAATGAGCGTTGAACAGCGAGAGCTGCTGATGGCCGTGGACGACGTCGCAGGTATCATCGATGTCGAGCGTGACGGATGCCGGCTCGTGGGGGTAGCTATCCATCCATGCGTCGACCAAAATGTAGGTCAGTCGGATCACGTCGCGCAGGCGCGGAGCATTCTCCAGCCGCGACAGCGTCGGCTGGGAACACAGATCCCGGCCCGTGTCCGGTAGGCGACCGCAGGCCAGCTTGAATGCCGGATCGGACCGCAGATGATCGAGGTCGTCGGCGTCCTCGTAGCCGCAGCAGATCGCGAACATGCGCGCGCGGAACATATCGACCAGGCTGTGCACGACCCGCGTCGGATCGCGCCGATCCGGGAACACCCGGGCCAGATTGTCGGCCAAGCCGAGACGCCGCTCGGCCATCGCCAGAAGCATCACGCCCCCGTTCGAGGTTAGGCGCCCACCATCGAAGGCAGCTGTGACTTTCTTGGCGTGAATGGCTGGAAACGAGAAGGGCGGAATCGTATCGTCGGTCATGGCGGGCGTGGCGTTCGCGGTTGGAGGTGATGGGGTTGGCTTCACAACCGAATCCTACGCCGTATCAGCGCTTTACACCACGCTCGCCAGCCTCTCGGGCGCCTCTTACGAATAAGACAGGTTAGTCAGCGGCACGTACCTACATCGACCTTTGGTTTCGAGAGCGACAGTCTCGAGGCCCTTTCGAATAACGAGATCGACGCCGCTGCGGTGACGCCCACCGTGGCGAGCTATTTCAATCTGACGCATCCCGACAAGGCGCTCCGCATCCTTGATCGCGACGAGAGCACGGTGGATCTCAACTGGAATGTCGCCGTCGGCATGGTTCGCCCTGATGATGCCTTACGCGAAGCCATGGATGGAGCTCTCGATCGGTTACGAACCGATGGCACCGTCGATCGGATATACAAGAGCTATGGCGTCGTACTGCAGGCACCAAGGTAGCCGAGCGTGCTGGCGCCACTCAGCAGACGCACTGTTTTGGGAGGGATCGCGGCCGGTGCCACGATGGGAATCGAGCCGGTTTCCGGTCGGGAACTGTGGAATATCGGTCTCCAACTCTACACCGTCCGCGACCCGCTGAAGGCCGACTTCGAAGGAACGCTGAGGAAAGTCGCGAATTTCGGGTACCGCGAGCTGGAGTTTGCCGGCATTCTCGGGAACGACCTGAGGCTCACCCGCAAGCTCCTGCGCAGCCTGGATCTCACCGCACCATCGCTGCATCTCGACTACGCCAGCCTGCGGAACAACGCCAACTCAGCATTCGACATCGCCCATTTGCTCGACAGCCGGTTCGTCGTTTGTCCCTGGCTGGACGTATCGGAAAGGCAAACACTCGATGATTGGCAGCGGATTTGTGACACTCTGAACACGATCGGTGAACTGGCGCAGCGTTCCGGGCTAACGCTTGCCTATCACACCCCGTGGGTCGGTCAAAATCCCCCGGGTATGGTCACTTGAAACTCCCCCACCTGATGATCGCCGTCAGCGCCGCTGAACAGCAGTAGCCGGTCAGGCAGGACGTTTATGTTCGACCCCTTTAGCCAGCAAGGGGCCGGGGAGTTGAACGTCTTGAAGCGACATCTGCAAAGCACCGTACTTACATTACTTGATCGCAACACCAGCCAGCGCGAGATTCACCGGCTGACGGGTGTCGATCGCAAGACGATCCGGCGTTATCAGGCGCTGCGGGCCGGTGCGGAGGCAAATTCCCCCGGGGAAGTGACCACCGGCTCGGTGAGCGCGGACGGCCAAATTCCTCCACCCCGACCACCGGCTTTTGGGACATCGGAAGCGACGGTCACCAGCAGCCTGGCCCGTTCGGCTTGCGAAGCGCATCGGACGTGGATCGAAGAACAGGTCCGGCTGAAGCGGAACGCGCAGGCGATTTACCAGGACCTGGTTGATCAATTTAGCTTTCCGTCCAGCTACCAGAGTGTCAAGCGGTTTGTGCGCCGGTTGCGGCACGCTGATCCTGAGCAGTTTGATCGTCTTGAGTTCCTCCCCGGCGAGGAAGCTCAGGTCGACTATGGCGAGGGCGCGCCGACGGTTGATCCGAAGAGCGGGCGGTACCGTCGTCCCCGCCTGTTCGTGATGACGCTACGCTACTCGCGGCGCAGCTTCCGGCGGGTAGTCTGGAAGTCCAGCCAACAAGTCTGGGCGCAGCTCCACGAAGAGGCGTTCCGGTATTTTGGCGGGGTCCCCAGCTATGTCGTGCTCGACAACCTGAAGGAAGGCGTCCTCAAGCCGGATTTGTACGAGCCCCAGCTCAACCCGATTTACAGCGCGATGCTGGCTCATTACGCCGTGGTCGCCGATCCCGCGCGCGTGGCCGATCCAAATCGGAAAGGATGCGTCGAGAATGCGATTCAACATACCCAGGGCACTGCGCTGGCCGGACGGCGCTTCGAGACGCTGGAGGCGCAAAACGAGTTCTTGAGGCACTGGGAGGAGAACTGGGCTTCCAAACGCATCCACGGCAGCACGCGCCGTCAGGTCGAGGCGATGTTCCAGGAAGAGAAGCCGCACCTGCGGCCGCTGCCTGTCGCTCCCTTCCGCATCTTCACCGAAGTCGTCCGGACTGTCTGCGACGACACCACCGTACGCGTCGACAACAGCTATTACGCCGCGCGGCCCGCGCCGATCGGCAGCCAGGTCGTCGTGCGCATCTACACCACCACGATCGAGATCCGTGATCGCCACACCCGTGCGCTGCTGCGTGTTCATTCCCGGATGGCGCACCCCGGTTCTGTCGTCCTGCCGACCAGCGAACGGCCGTTCAACCCGTCGCGGCAAACCGCCGTGCTGCTGGCGAGCGCCGAGCGCATCGGACCGCAGACCAGGGCCTTGTGCCAGCAGGTGTTCGACACCGAAGGGCGCCCCGGACAGCGCGCGATGTGGGGCATTGTCGGGCTGGGCCGGAAGTATCCGGCGCGGCTGGTCGAGCAGGCCTGCGCGCACGCCATCGACAACCGCATCTACCGCTACAAGCACGTGCGTGCGACCGTCGAGCGGTTGTTCGAACAGGCGATCGAGCAGGTTGGAGTGACGCCACAGCCGGCATCGCCGCTCACCCAGGATCATCCGCTGATCCGTACCCCCGCGGAATACGGCGACCTCTTCAGCCGCGCTGTGCGGCGCGACGCCGACGACAATGGTCGGCAGGCCGAGGCTCACGACGATCACGCCACGGCAATCCGCGCTCGTGTCGCCTGCGCAACCCCGGCCAACTCCGGCGCCACGAGCGCTCCCGCTGCACCTTCTCACCTTAAACTGGAGACCTAGCCACATGATGACCATGCCGGAAATTGAGCGTTGCCTACGACAGCTGCGCCTGTCGGGTGTCCGCGACACGCTGCAGACGCGCGTGCTCCAGGCGCAGGGCGCCAACCAGCCCTTCCTCGAGACCTTCTCCCTTATCCTGCAGGATGAACTGGACCGTCGTCAGTCCCGTCTTATCGAGCGGCGATACCAGCAATCCGGGCTCGACGAAAAGCTGACGCTCGCCGAGTTCGACTGGTCCTTCAATCCCAAACTGCCACGTCAGACCTGCTTCCAGCTCCACACCCTGGCGTTCATTGCCGCTGGCGAGAACGCTCTGCTTGTTGGCAAACCTGGCACCGGGAAGTCGCACATCGCCAAGGCGATTGCCTATCAGGCGATCCTGCAAAGCCACAAGGTCCAGTATCTTGAGACCGACGACTTCTTCCACCGCTACGCCCTGAACTCTCCGGCACAACGCGAGGTCCGGCTGCGAACCATCATCGACTGCGATCTCCTCGTGCTGGACGATCTATTCCTCGCACGCGCCATCCCCGACGACGCCGGCACTTTGCTGCAGACCCTGATCCATCAGCGTTACAAACTGCGCCGCAGCGTCATCGTCACCTCCAATCGCGTCGTGCAGGATTGGGGGGCATACCTTGGGGACAACACTATGAGCACGACGATCCTCGATCGCCTTATGCATCATTGCCATCTGCTTGAGTTCGACGGACGCAGCTATCGGCTCAAAGAAGCCGCTGAAGCTCTTGCCCGGGAAACAAACTCAAACTAACAGTCCCTTGTCCTGCCTCGCGGGTGGAGGAATTTGACTGACCACACCCGGAGGAATTTGAAGTGACCCGCGGGGCACAATCATGATTTTGAATTCGGGAACTTGGCAGGTGGCATCCAGCCATACGACGTTCTGCTCAGCCGCACCGATGAGCGCTTTGTCATGTTCGAGCTCGATGTTTACTGGGCAACCAAGGGACATCTCGATTCAGCGCGCGTCTTGAGAGGGCATCCATCGCGATTTCGCCTCCCGCACCTGAAGGACATGGCAAAGAACGGATCGACCATCGAACTTGGTCACGGTACGATTAACTTCGCCGAGATACTCGAAGCCGCCGCGGAGAGCGGTGTGCAACATGTTTTCGTCGAACAGGACGTTTCGGCTGATCCGATGCGGAGCATACAGACGAGCATCGCCTTCCTTAAGCGTCAGCGACTTCTGACGCGCAGCTCTGTTTTGCCACGTACACCTTGACGATTTCGACACCGGATTGTGATCCCTCGACTTCGGTGGAGGAGCTAAGATTGTGTTGCCGGCTATCCCCTTGCCGGTCCCAATCGAGAGGCTCAGCCCCAGCTTCGAAGGTCCGGAGCTGGGGCTATTCTCAGATCTCAGCTCTGGCATGCGCGATCGTCTTCATCGGCGCGACCACCGACTTCGCCGATACGCGAATGGTTCGGCTGAAGAATCGCGAAGGCAATGCTGACCTCGTGATGGCGTTGCCGTGCTCGAATCCGCGCCTGCACCCTTACGATCAGATCACGGCAGGTCGCTTCATAGAATACGAGGGCAAGCTCAAGAAACATGTTGAAGTCGGAGTGCAAGGCATCAGACGGTAATTTATTGCCGGGTCGAACGATCGCATTTGCGATACTTGACCCGGGTCCGTTCGATGGGGGAGTTTTGCAAAAAATTGCTGAAGATCTTTGCGTCGATGTTGATCGCCTTCCTCCCAGCGCTTGCTGTCGTCCAACCGGTGTGGGCGAAGCGTAAGTGGCATCCCATCTTGTGCGAAGTCAATGCTCTCTTGTTCTTGGTCCGACCGAAGCCCTTATCCGAATAGCCAGCGCCAGAAGCGTTGCCAGAAGTTTGCTGGTGTCTCTCCTGCGAAGAATTGATTTTTGGTCTCGCGCTCCCGGGTGCGCGCCGCAGCGATCTTGTCGTCCGACCATGGGACGTCCCAAGCAACTGCGTTCTGTCGTATCCAGTAAACCTATCAGACCTCCCTGGGCTTCTTCGATCTGGCGACCGCCGCTCCCTCCATGAAAGCGGTTCTGGAAGTCCGTTCACCAGGCTTGACCGGAAGTTGAAATGGACCCGCGGAGCGGGACCGGTTGAACCGGTTTGTTAGTTGGAAACGGATCGCTCCTGATCCCTTTCTATCACGCAGCCAGAGACTCTGTCTGCTGGAATTGCTGTGGGCATGTGGTCAACGCGTCAGCGTTGTCCACCATGTCCACAGCCTGCGCGGCCTGCATCCGTTCGCGCCAGACCGCCATCGGCGTGCGATAGCCGAGGGACTGATGAAGGCGACGATCGTTGTAGAAGGCGATCCAGCTCGCGATCCCTGCCTTGGCCTCGCGGCCGTCGGCATAGCCCTTGAGATAGATGTCCTCATGCTTGAGCGACCGCCACAGCCGCTCGATGAAGACATTGTCCATCCAACGACCGCGGCCATCCATGGAGATCTTGATCCCTGCGCCCACCAACGCGCCGGTGAAGGCCACGCTGGTGAACTGGCTGCCCTGGTCGGTGTTGAAAATCTCCGGCGTGCCGTACGTCGCCAGCGCCTCTTCCAGAGCCGCCACGCAGAACGAGACGTCCATCGTATTCGACAACCGCCACGCCAGAACCGCACGGCTCGCCCAGTCGATGATGGCGACGAGATAGAGAAAGCCGCGGCCGATGGGCAGATACGTGATGTCGGCCGCCCACACCTGGTTCGGCCGGTCGATCGTCATGTTGCGCAGCAGATAGGGATAGATCTTGTGGCCCGGCGCCGGCTTTGTCGTGTTCGGCTTCGGTCCCAGCGCCGCGATGCCCATCTTGCGCATCAACCGCTGCACGCGCTTGCGATTGACCTGAAGCCCCTCAGCCTTCAGCATCGCGGTCATTCGCCGCGAGCCCAGGAATGGCCAGGCGGTGAACAGCTCGTCGATCCGCTGCATCAGGGCAAGGTCGTTGTCGTTGGCCGGCTGTGGCGGCCGGTAGACCCCAGAACGGGCGATGCCAAGCAACATGCATTGCCGGCGGATCGACAGCGCCTGGTCGGCGCGATCGAGCATTCCTCGACGGTCCGGCGTGCTCATCTTCCGGACCTCCGCGCTAAAAAATCGCGCTCGACTGTCAGTTGTCCAATCTTGGCGTGCAGCTTCTCGATCTCGCGTTCGCGCGTTTCCTCGCTCTCGCGCCCGACACCCGCGTCAAAAGCCCGGGCCGCCTGGTCCAGCAGCTGCTTCTTCCAGGCATAGATCTGGTTCGGGTGAACCTCATAGCGCTGGGCCAGATCGGCCACCGTCGCCTGCTCCCGCACCGCTTCCAGCGCGATCTTTGCCTTCAACGCCGCGTCGATCTTCCGTCGTGTCTTCTTCGTCATCATGCCCTCCGTCTATCAAACGGAGCGGCCCTTTTCCAACTTAGCCTCTGGTCCCAAAACCGGGGTCCATTTCAAGTCCTCGGTGGCCTGTCAAACCGACGCGATTGACCTGAACTGCCCACCATCCTTGCGACGCGCACCGATGCACGCCAGCGTCGGGCTGGGAGAAGGGGCAGGTCGAGAACCAGGTCGGGCTGGTCAGGGAACGCTTCTTCACGCCGCGGCTGCGGTTCAAAAACCTCGACGAGTTAAACGCCTGGCTGCTCGACAAATGCATCGCTTACGCCAAGGCTCATCGCCATCCGGAACTGGTCGATCGGACGATCTGGGAAGTGTTCGAAGGCGAACGCCCCAAACTCGTTGCCTATGCCGGCCGCTTCGACGGCTTCCATGCGGTGACGGCGTCGGTCTCGAAGACCTGGTGCGCTTCGACAACAACAAGTACTCGGTCGCAGCATCGTTGCCGAGCACCCGGGATCCTTTGGCCGCGGCGATACCGTCTACGGCCCCTGGCATATGTGCCGGTGCTCGCCCGCAAACCCGGCGCCTTGCGCAACGGTGCTCCCTTCAAAGACTGGGTGCTGCCGGCCGCCATCGAGCGGATCCGGCGCAAGCTTGCCAGCACCTGCGAGCTGCGCAAGACGCTGGAAGCGACCCGTGCCCCCGTCAGCGCGTAGGCTCCAAGAGCGCGTGAACTACTTGGTACGCCTGCGGCGGCTCCTCGCCGCTGGCAAACAGCAGCGTGCCGGGCGAATTCAAGAGCATCGCCTTCACCGCATCGGCATCATGCGCATTCTGTGCCGCGATGAATTTCTCGAAGATGGCTCGTGCCTCGGCGTCATTCGCGGCAGCCTGCGCGCCTCCGACTGACCAGTACGTGGTGGCGAGAAACAGTGCCGCGGCCACCGCCGCAACATGACGGCGTCGTGAAGAACGTCGTGGCCTGACGTTGCTTGGAGACATCTCGGGTCGGATCATGTTCACCTCTGGTCATCTGCCGGCGGCATTTGAATGGTACTCATCATACCATTGATGGCTGCGTCGACGTTTTCAGAATTGCACGATCGGCGATAACCCTGACATCACGGAAACGTAGGCTTTGGGACGTCATAGGACGAAACAGGCAAGCTCTCGCCGCCAACAGCAAGTTGAGTTATCGTGCTGTGGCGTGAAGTAACCCGGATGAAGGTTGCCCATGAGCGTGTCCGTCATCGAACAGGCAAAGATCCAGGCCCAGGTGCTGGTGCCCTTGGTCAAGGCGCTCCAGGCCGAGCTCGGCGAGGCGCGCGCCAACGCGCTGGTGCGCAAGGCGCTCGGCGATCTCTATCGCGGCTTCGGCGAGGAGTTCTGGAAAGCCAAGAACGAGAGCGATCTCGGCAAGGCCGTATCGTCGGCGTTCGGGACCTATGCCCGCGACGATGCGCTCGCCTATGACGTGATCGAGCAGAGCCACGACGCCTTCGCGTTCGACGTCAAGCGATGCGCCTATGCCGAGTTCTACAAGGCGCTGGGCGAGCCGGAGCTCGGCTTTCTCCTGGTCTGCACCGCCGACTTCGCGACCGCGGAAGGGTTCGGCCCCGACGTCAGGCTCACGCGCACGCAGACGATCATGCAAGGCGCGCCGCATTGCGACTTCCGCTATCGGCGCGATACGGGCGGAACGTGATGAGAGCGACGCCTCTCACGCAGTTCCGTCTCTTGCCTCCAGCAGCAGATCCTTCAATCCGGTCGGATAGAGGCTGGGTCCGCCCTCCACGTCGAGATCGGCGAGGTCGAACCAGCGCGCGACGATCTGCTCGCCGTTATCCTCGCGGAAATCGATGCGGTCCTGTCCGCTGAACGCGCCGTCGGGAAACGCGACCTCGGCGATGAACATCACCTCGTGCCCGGTCTCTCCCTCATGCGCAAAAATGTTCTCCATCACCAGTGGTTCGCCCGTGATGGCAATGTCGATGCCGAGCTCTTCGCAAAATTCCCGCACGAGCGCCGCCCGCCAGCTCTCGCCGAACTCGATCTCGCCGCCGAGCGGACGGACGCCCTTGATCCGGCCCGCATCGTCGCGCACCTCGGCCGCCAGCAGCCGCCCGTCCCGCCAGTGCAGGCCGGTCGCGACGACGCGGATATGGGGGTGAGGACGCCATTTGGTCATGCAGCATCGATAATCCCTGTCGCACCTGCGCGCAACGATGAACGCCCTCATCGACCGGCGCCAGAACGGCCTGCCCGAGACGACGGACTTCAATGCAGCTGCGCGCTGACGCTTATCTATCGCCGTGCCATTTCTGCGCGGGCGCCGCAATGTCCGGCAGGTGCAGGAGATTGATCGCGCGGCAGGCGATCTGATCGACGATCTCGGCCAGCGACTGCGGCTTCAGATAGAAGGCCGGCAGCGGCGGCGCGATGATCGCGCCGATCTCGGTGGCCTGGACCATCGCGCGGAGATGGCCGAGATGCAGCGGGCTCTCGCGCACCAGCAGCACCAGGCGCCGTCGTTCCTTGAGCTGCACGTCAGCGGCGCGCACGAGAAGATTGTCGAGCTGTCCGAAGGCAACCGCCGACAGCGTCCGGATCGAGCACGGCGCCACGATCATGCCGCCGACTGGAAACGAGCCGCTGGCGATGCTGGCGCCGATGTCCGAAACCGCATGGTCGCGGAAGGCGAGGGCGCGCAGGCGCGGCAGCGCCGAAGGGCCGACCTCCTCGGCGAGCGTACGCTCGGCTGCGGGCGAGATCACCAGATGCACCGCACAGCGTGGATTCTCCGCCAGCCGCTCGACGATGCGCACGCCGATGGCCGCGCCCGAGGCAACGCTGATGCCGACGATCACGCCCTGACGCTCGCTCATGCGGGCTCGCGTAGCTGCAGCCCGCCGATCCCGCCGAGGCCGAGCGCCGGCCACATCGCATCGACTTTGGCGATCACGGCGGGATCCATCGCCAGCGGCTCGCCCCATTCCCGCTCCGTCTCCGGCGGGATCTTCGTGGTGGCGTCGATCCCTAGCTTGCCGCCGAGGCCGGATTTCGGCGAGGCGAAGTCGAGATAGTCGATCGGCGTGTCGGAGAGCGCCACGAGATCACGCGAGCTGTCGCTCCGCGTCGCCACCGCCCACATCACCTCGCGCCAGTCGCGAATGTCGATGTCGTCGTCGACCACGATCAATAGTTTGGTGTAGCTGAACTGCGGCAGCATCGACCACAGGCCCAGCATCAGCCGCCGTGCCTGGCCGGGATAGCGCTTTTTGATCGATGCGATCGCGACCCGGTAGGAGCAGGTCTCGGGCGGCAGCCAGCAGTCGGTCACCTCGGGGAATTGCTGCCGGATCAGCGGCACGAACAGCCGGTTCAGGGCCTCGCCGATCCGGGACGGCTCGTCCGGCGCGCGGCCCGTGAAGGTCGACAGATAGATCGGCTGTTGCCGCGACGTGATGGCGGTGACGCGCAGCACCGGAAACTGCTCGACCGAATTGTAGTAACCGGTGTGATCGCCATAGGGACCTTCGGCCGCCGTCTCGGTCGCCGAGACAAAGCCCTCGATGACGATCTCGGCCGTGGCAGGGACCTCGAGCGGTACGGTGAGGCAGGGCGTCAGCTCGGGCCGCTCACCGCGCAGGATGCCCGCGAAGCGCAGCTCGGAGATCGTCTCGGGCAGTGGCATTACCGCGGCAAGGATGGTCGCGGGGTCGGCGCCGATGACGATTGCGACCGGCATGTCGCGCCCTACGGCCTTCCATTGCTGATGATGCCGGGCGCCGCCGCGATGGGCGAGCCAGCGGACGATGGCGCGGTCGCGGCCGAGGATCTGCATGCGATAGACGCCGACATTCTCCTCCTGGTCGGCGGCCGGCGATGCCGGCGGCGCGGTGATGACCAGTGTGGCCAGGTGATCAATGGGGCAGGCTCGCCCGGCCAGCAGATCTGCGCCGGCAGTTTCGTCAGATCGATGTCCTCGCCCATGGCGGCGCGATCCTGCACCGGCGCGGCTGCGCGCGAGCGCGGCCGGGTCGCAAGCGCGGCGCGGGCCAGCGGCAGCTTGCGCCAGGCGTCCCGAACGCCGTGCGGGGGGCGCGGTGCGCGCAACTCGGCCATCATCGCGCCGAGCTCTTCGAGCCGGTCAGGCGTGATGCCCATGCCCCACGCGGTCCGCTCCACCGTGCCGAACAGATTGGTCAGGAGCGGCATGCCGGATGGTAGGCCGTCGGCCCTGATCGGCCGTTCGAACAATAGTGCCGGTCCGTGCTCGCCGATGACGCGCCGGTGAATCTCCGTGATCTCATGGACCACGGAGACCGGTTCGCGAATGCGTCGCAATTGTCCCTTGCCTTCGATGAAGCGCAGGAAGTCGGATAATTCGCGGAAGCGCGGAACGTCGCGTTGCAAGCGGACAATCTCCTGAAAGGAGCAGAAGCTAGCCGGAGCGATTTCGCTCCTCATTGTTCCCGCTCAAATACATTCGCGCGCAATCGGCTCAGATATGTCCCATGAGTCATTCGTCCCTCGCGTCCGGCCCGTTGCCGACAATCCCGCCGCTTCTCGCGCTCGCGCTGCGTCCCTTGCCCCTGCTGCCGCTGCAACTCGTTCTCGGTGGGTTCCTGGAGCGGATCCTGAGGCGCAATCCCGGCCTGCTCGACAGGCTCGGCGAACATCGCCGTGCACGGTTCGGAATCAAGCCGACCGACTTGCCGTTCGCGTTCATCGTCGAGGCCGCGCCAGCGCGATTGTCGGTGGTGCGCGAATTGCCATCCGGCTTGGACGCCTGCGTCTCCGCCTCGCTCGCGAACCTGCTGGCCCTGGTCGAGGGCAGGGTCGACGGCGATGCGCTGATGTTCTCGCGCCAGCTCGGAATCGAGGGCGACATGGAGGCGGTGCTGGCCTTGCGTAACGCGATCGACGATGCGCGGCTCGATCTGGCCGCAGAGCTGGCGTCCCTGTTCGGTCCGCTGGGCGAGCCGGCCAGGCGTTCGTTCGAGCACGCGCGGGACAGGTTGACCGGCGCGTCCCGGGAGCGGACGTGATGGAGCTGATCTGTCCCGCCGGCACGCCGGCCGCGCTGCGGAGCGCCATCGATGCGGGCGCGGACGCCGTCTATTGCGGCTTCAACGACGAGACCAATGCGCGCAATTTTCTCGGGCTGAACTTCAGCCGCGACGAGCTGCGCAAGGGGATCGCCTTTGCCCACGGACGCGGCGCGCGCATCCTCGTCGCTATCAACACCTTTCCGCGGGCGTCGTCCGTGGCACTCTGGCAACGGGCGGTGGACGATGCCGTCGATGCCGGTGCGGACGCGCTGATCGTCGCCGACATCGGCTTGATGGATTATGTCGCAAGGCGCCATCCGAACCAGCGCCTGCATGTCTCGGTGCAGGCGGCGGCCGCGAACCCCGACGCCATCGCCTTCTATGTCGAGACGTTCGGAGCGCGCCGCGTCGTGCTGCCGCGCGTGCTCAGCGTTTCGGAGATCGCCGAGATCGCCCGCGAGACGACATGCGAGACCGAGGTGTTCGTGTTCGGCGGCCTTTGCGTGATGGCCGAAGGGCGCTGCTCCCTGTCGTCCTATGCCACCGGAAAATCGCCGAACATGCAGGGCGTCTGCTCGCCGGCAAGTCACGTGGCCTATGAGGAGACCGCGAAAGGAACGACATCCCGGCTCGGCGGCTTCACCATCAACCGCTTCGCTCCCCAGGAAGCCGCGGGCTATCCGACCCTTTGCAAGGGGCGCTTCTCGACGGCGCTTGGTGACGGCTACATTTTCGAGGATCCGGTCAGCCTCGACGCCACGACGCTGCTCGGCGGATTGCGGAGCGCCGGCGTGGCCGCGCTGAAGATCGAGGGACGCCAGCGCGGACGCGCCTATATCGAGAGCGTGGTCCGTCACTTCCGCCGCGCGCTCGATACGCTGGAGGATGGAAGCGAAGCCGATATCGTGAGCCTGAAGCCGTTCACCGAAGGCCAGGCCTCCACGCTCGGCGCCTATCGCAAGACATGGCGATGATCGTTGGGCGATGACTGGTGAAGCGAGGGCTGGCGGTCCAGCCATGAATGAGAGATGCCCCGATGCAGCTTAGTCTCGGCCCGGTCCTGTACAATTGGGCGCCGGAGCGCTGGCGCGATTTCTACTTCCTGATCGCCGACGAGGCGCCGGTCGACGTCGTCTCCGTCGGCGAGATCGTGTGCTCGAAACGGTCTCCGTTCTTCGCCGGGCATCTGCCTGAGGTGATCGAACGCCTCCAGCAGGCCGGCAAGCAGGTCCTGCTGGGCTCGCTGATCCTGGTGTCGCTGCGGCGCGAACGGCGTCAGACCGAAGAGCTCTGCGCCGCCGGGGACGCGCTGGTCGAAGTCAACGACCTCACCTGCCTCAGGTCGATCAAGGGCCGGCCGCACGCCATCGGGCCCTTCGTCAACATCTACAACGAGACCAGCGCGGCCTTTCACGTCCGGCAAGGCGCCGCGCGCATCTGCTTGCCGCCCGAACTGCCGGTCGCATCAGCGGCGGCGATCGCCGCGGCGCTGCCGGAGGCCGTGATCGAGATATTCGCTTTCGGCAGGGTGCCGCTGGCGATCGCGGCCCGCTGCTACCATGCGCGGCTTCACAAGCTCTCCAAGGACAATTGCCGCTTCGTCTGCGAGAAGGACCCCGACGGGCTCGCGCTGAAGACGCTGGACCAGCAGGATTTCCTGACCATCAACGGCGTGCAGACCCTGTCGCATGCCTGCACCAATCTCGTCAGTGACATCGGTGCGCTGCGCGAGGCCGGGATCGGCTCGCTGCGCCTGTCGCCGCAGGATTGCGACATGGTCGAAGTCGCAAAGACCTTTCGCGACGTGCTCGACGGGCGCAGGTCAGCCGAAGAGGCAAATGGCCGCCTGTCCGAGCTTTACCCGGGCGTCGCCTTTGCCAACGGGTTCCTTCGCGGCCAGTCCGGCTTTTCCTTCGCGCGAACGTAGCCGGATCAGCTGACCAGATATTTCTTCACCGCCGCCTCGTCCCACGCGATGCCGTTGCCCGGCTCCTCGTTCGGCAGAGCAAAGCCGTCCTTGATCTTCAATCGCGTCGAAAGCACCGCGTCGGCCCAGTCGACATATTCCAGCCAGTGCGCGGTCGGCGTCACGCACAAGAGATGCGCGCTGACTTCCGAGAACAGATGGGTGGACATCTCGATGCCGGCGGCATGCGCGAGCGCGGCGGCGCGGAGCCAGCCGGTGACGCCGCCGATGCGCTGCACATCAGGCATCACGTAGTCGCAGGCTTCCGCCGACAGCGCCGCTTGCATCGAGAAGGCGCTGTCAAAATTCTCGCGTGCGCAGCGCGTCCGCGATGCGGGCGCAACCCTCGTAGTCGTCGTGGCGGATCGGCTCCTCGATCCAGCTCAAGCCCTCGTCGTCGAGCATCTCGCCGCGGCGGATGGCTTCGGTGACCGTCAGGGCCTGGTTGTAGTCGCACATCAGCGTGACCTGATCGCCGACGGCTTTTCTCACCGCGCGCACCACCGCGAGATCCTCCCGCGCATCGGGCCGGCCGACGCGGATCTTGGCGGCGTGAAAACCCTCCGCCAGCAACCTGTGCGCCTCCTCCACCGCGGCGCCTGCCGGCATGATGCCGAGCCCCTTCGAATTGTAAGCCTTGACCGGCTTCGGCGCGCCGCCGAGGAGCCTTGCCAGCGGCAGGCCTTTGCTGCGGGCCAGCGCGTCCCAGGCCGCCATGTCGATGCCGGATTGCGCCAGCCGCTGCAGGCCGGCGAGGCCCAGCAGCGTGAAGCGCTGGGTCAGCTTGCGCTCGATCTCGAACGGCAGCAGCTCGTCGCCGGCAAGCAGCTCCGACATTTCCGTGACCATCGCCGTCAGCGGCTTCAGGGCCGACCGCGTGATCGAGAACAGATAGGCGTGCCCGCGGGCGCCCTGGTCGGTCTCGCAGTCGATCAGCACCAGCGGCGCCCTGGCAACCGCCCCGGTCGAGGTCTGGAGCGGCAGGTTCATCGGCACGATCACGGGCCGCGCATTGAAGCGCTTGATGCGGACGGTCTCGGTCATGGGTGCTGGCTCCGGATGATCAATGCAGGTTGACCCCGATCTTAAACCTTCGTGATGAAACGGAAAGACGCTTGGTGCGACCACCATAAAATGGGGTTGCGCGCGCCCGCTTTTGTTGGCTCTGTGCCGCCGCAGGCTTTGCCGCAAATCCCGGGAGGTTTGCGACAAAAGCGCACACAACGGAGCCACAGTGTGAAACAGGAGATCGCCGAAGAACAGCGCAAGAGCGGCGTCCTGACCGGTGCCGCGATCGCGTTCCTGCTGCTCGCTCTGCCGCTCGCGGTGTGGCTGGACCTGACCGAGCTCTCCAAGACGGCGCTGCGCCGGCAGGCCGCCGATCTCAATTCGGTAATCACGAGTGTGCGCAGCTATTACGCGACCAACGTGGTCGGGCGCATCATCGCCAATCCTGATGGTACGACCAGGGTGGTTCACAATTACGAATCCGTTCCTGGTGCGATCCCGATCCCGGCGACGCTGTCGCTGGAGCTCGGACGGGTGATCGGCGCGCAGCAGGAGAACATCACCTACCGCTTCGTCTCGGACTTCCCGTTCCAGAACCGTGCGCCGCACCAGCTCGACAAGTTCGAGAAGGACGCGCTCGACGCGCTGCGCAGGGATCCCGAACAGAAGATCTTGGAGACCGAGACCTCGCTGTTCAACGACAAGGTCCGCCTCGTCGCCCCCGTCACGATGGGCCCGGCCTGCGTGAGCTGTCACAACAGCCACCCCGAAAGCCCGAAGAAGGACTGGAAGGTCGGCGATATCAGGGGCATCCAGGAGGTGATCATCGCCCAGCCGATCGCCGCCAACATCTTCTCGTTCAAGTTCCTGCTGGCCTATTTCCTGATCGCCGCTGGCAGCGGCCTGTCCTTCCTCTCGCTCCAGCGCCGCCAGGCGAGCCGCATCAAGGGCATGAACAAGGAGCTCGAATCCGCCAACGACTTCCTCGCCTCGCTCTCGATGAAGATCTCGCGCTACATCCCGCCGCAGGTCTACAAGAGCATCTTCTCCGGCCAGAAGGACGTCATCATCCACACCGAGCGCAAGAAGCTCACCATCTTCTTCTCCGACATCCAGAATTTTACGGCGACCGCGGAGCGGCTCCAGCCCGAGCAACTGACGCAACTCCTCAATGAATATTTCACCGAGATGTCGGCGATCGCCCACGAACATGGCGGCACGATCGACAAGTTCATCGGCGATGCCATGCTGATCTTCTTCGGCGACCCCGAGACCAGGGGCGACCGCGCCGATGCGCAGGCCTGCCTCCAGATGGCCTGGCGCATGCAGCAGCGGCTTGCCGAGCTCAATGCGAAGTGGCGCGCCTCCGGCATCGAGCAACCGTTCCGCTCGCGCATGGGCATCAATTCCGGCTATTGCAATGTCGGAAATTTCGGCAGCAGCGACCGCATGGACTACACCATCATCGGTGCCGAGGCGAACCTCGCCGCGCGCCTGCAATCGATCGCCGAGCCCGGCGGCATCGTGCTGAGCTACGAGACCTTCGCTCTGGTCAGCGACATCGTCCGCGCCGACGCGCTGCCGGCGATCACGATGAAGGGCATCAGCCGCGAGGTGATTCCCTATTCGGTCGACGCGCTGAACGATGCCGCGGCGGAGAACAGCGGCATCATCACCGAACGCGCGCCCGGCCTCGAGCTCTATCTCGACCCCGCGGTGGTGAAGTCAGGCGATGCCGCGCGTGTGCGCTCGCTGCTGGAGAATGCGCTGGCCTCGCTGAAGCCGGCGTGAGGGTGCGCAGCCGCTTTACCGGTCGAGAGAGTCCCCGTGCGGCACCCCCCTCCCTAACCCTCCCCCGCAAGGGGGGAGGGAACACAGTTGTGCGTGTGGCTGCGTCAAGGTGATGACAATCGGCATTGGGTCAGTGAACTCGTCGAGCTTGTGAGCCCAGCTCTCACCGCACGGCACACCGCGCTCCCTCCCCCCTTGCGGGGGAGGGCGGGGGAGAGGGGTAGCCCGGCAAAAGGTGCGCGTGAGCAGGCTACCGCGCCGCGCCTTCCGTGAATGCGGTTTCGATCACGTCGCCGAAGGGCTGCCAGGAACGGCCGTCGAACTGCACCAGCCGCATCTGCCTGATCGGCAGATAGCTGTCCGGCGAGGTGTTCATCCTGATGTTGGGGAGCGCGAGGGAAGGCTGATAGCTCTTCAGCGAAGCCGCCTGACGCATGATGTTCTCGCGCGAAAAATCGTCGCCGCATTGCTTCAGCACCTTGGTCAGCGCCTCGGCCGCGGCGTAGCCATAGACTGCCGCGCTGTTGTTGGTGCTTTCGACCTGGTGGTATTTATCCATGAAGGCGAACCAGTCCTTCATGGCGGGATCGTTCTTCCATGCGGGATCGCTCGGATCCTTCAGGAAGGCGGCCGAGACTACGCCGGCCGAATTCTCCAGGCCCGCGGGCGCCATCGCATTGGCGATCGAGGCGGAGGCGTCGTTCACGATGAAGACCGGACGCCATTTGAGCGACGCCGCCAGCTTGATCACCTTGGACGCCGTCGACGGCACGCCGAGAAAGACGAAGATGTCGGCGCCGGCGCGCTTGAGGATCGAGACGTGCCCTTCGAGATGCTCGTCGTTGATATCGAAGGCGATGTCGACGAGGACGTGACGGTTCAGATCGCCGAGGCCTTCTTGGATACCCTTGTAGAGCATGCGCCCGAACTGGTCGTTCTGCCAGAGCACCACGATCTTCTTCCGCGGATAGTAGGCCTGGATGTAGTTGGCGTAGATGCGTCCCTCCGACCGGAACGACGGCTGCCAGCCCATGGTCCAGGGAAACGCCTTGGCCTGGCTCAGCTCCTCGTCGCCGGTGGCGAGGAAAAGCTGCGGGATCTTCTTCTCGTTCAGATACCAGCGCGTGGCGAGATTCCCGGGCGTGCCGAACGAGCCGAACATCAGATGGACGTCGTCCTTCTCGACCAGATTGCGGGTCAGCTCCAGCGCGGCCGCCGGATCGGAATTGTCGTCGCGGGTGATGAAGCGGATCTTGCGGCCGTTGATGCCGCCGCGCGCGTTGATCATATCGAAATAGGCGGCCTCCGCGGTGCCGATCGCGCCGAACTCCGAGAGCGGCCCCGAATACGGCATCACATTGCCGATGCGGATCTCGTTGTCGCTTGCCGGTTGTTCGGACCGTTGCTGGGACATCGCCCCGAGCGAAGCGAAGGCGATGATCACAATGAATAGCAGCCTGCCGGTGACGCGCATGCTCGACACCTTGTCGTTGGCCCCCAACGAGGTCGGCTCAGTCCGCACCAAGGCGAGTTGATCTACGTCAAGCGTTTGTCAAAGCTGTGGCTTGGTGGCGCACTTCAAAGCAGCGCAGCTGTTAGCGCGAACGAAAGCGGCAGGCGTGCTGACGCGCTGACAAACGAGGGAGTGTGCCGTGTGGCACCCCCCTCCCTAACCCTCCCCCGCAAGGGGGGAGGGAACGCACCTTCGTTGTGGCACGCGTTCGTTCTTATCAATTGCGACAGTGCGGTGAGGCACAGCGTAGCGGCGCACTCCGCTGCGCGCCCTCCCCCCTTGCGGGGGAGGGCGGGGGAGAGTGGTGGCCCAGCAAAAGGTCGGAGTAAATAACGCGCTCCGCCCGCAACACCCCGCTACGGCAGCCCCCGCGCCTCGAGCTGATGCACCAGCAGCAGCGTCGGTTCGGCGAGGCTGTCGCCGGAGCCGTCGAGGCCGAAGGCGGCGGCGATGCCGTCGCGGCTGCGCAGGATGGTGCCGCGCGGACAATGGCCGGCGCCGCAGAGCGTCTTCTTCAGGGTCTCGCCCTGTGCCACCAGCCTGGTGGAATCGTCCGCGGCCCAGGCCAGCACGATCGGCACGTCGACATTGAGGATGCCGGGGAAGACCGAGCGCTTGTCGTACTGGGTCGCGTCGCTGCCGAGATAGGCCTTCTCGTTGTCGCTCGCGTCCTTGCCCACGCGATAGATCCCGGACACCAGCACGACGCCAGCGACGTCGGCGCGGTCGGTCTGGAGCTCGGGATGCGCCAGCAGGGTGGCGACGTGAAAGGCGCCGGCGCCATAGCCGACCGCTCGGGCATCGCCATTGAACAGGTCGATATTGCCGTGGACCCAGGACAGTGCCGCCGCCACGTCGGTCGCCCCGGCGGGCCAGCTCGCCGACGGCGCGAGGCGATAGTTGACGCGCACCCCGATCATGTCGTTGCGCGCGGCAAAGCACATGATCTGGTCCTGGATCTGGCGCGACAGCTCCGGCGCCGCATGGTCGCCGGTGAAAGTGTCGCCCGCCACGAACAGCAGCACCGGCCGCGGCGTATCCGCCTTGGTCGCGCTGGTGGCGACATCGAGCACATTGGCTTCGCTCTCGCCGTAGCGCAGGCCGCGCGCGAAGGTGACCTGCTCGCAGAGCCGCGCGGTGCCGCCGGCGGTGGTGTCGTTGTCGGTCAGCCCGACGCGGACGAGATCGGATGGCGCAGCCAGCCGCGTCGGAACCGGACCATGCGCGGAAGCTGTCGAGACGGTCAGAACAAGCAAAAATGCGAGATAATTCTTCATGATGGTGCCGGGCCTTGCGCGCTCATATTGGCTCGCTCTTGGGGCCTGTCTTTTCAATTCGCCTTATTAGTTGGCTGGTCTTGAGGCGATTTGACGGCGCCCTCGGCGCTCAATTCCCCGGCTCGAATGTGCAATCCGCGCCGCTGCCGTCCTTCCGCCTGATCGCGTTGGGGTCGATCGTGCAGCTCAGCTTGGCGAGGCTCTCGAAATTCGATCCCGCCGCGCCGTCGGGCGGAACGCCGGCCAGCGCTTCGGTCGCGAATATCTCGTTGGCAGTGGAGCCGTTCACGGTTTTCACCTTCTTGCCGAAGGTCACCTCGCAATTGCGAACGGTGATGTCGACATTGCCGGTGCGGCAGACGATCCGGTCGGCGGTCACCACAATGGCCTTTTTGTAGGGAATGTCGGCATTGGCGGCGAACAGCATCGCCACCGCCTTCTTCTCGGCGCCGGTGAGGTTCGGCGACAGCGGCGCGATCACGCCCGCGAGCGCCAGCGCCGCCGAGCCCGAGACCTTTGCGGGCGTGGCTGCGGAGGCGCCGGCGACGTGGGACGTGGCGGCAAGAACAAGGGCGCAGGATAGGATCGATCGGCCGGATTTCATCCCTGCCTCCATGGGCCCGAAATCTCAGGCGGCCTTCTTCCGTTTGACCGTTTTCTTCGCCTTCCTGGCCTTTTTTGCCGCCTTCTGGGCCGCGAGATACGCTTCCATCCTTCTTGGCGGAATGGCCGGCTGCGGCCACGGCGGCCTTCAGCTTGGCCGGGGTGATCTTGAATTTCTTCGACCAGTAGCGGACCTCATAGGCCTCGCTCAGCGCGATCCGGCTCTTGTCGGAGGCGCGGTGCTTCTGGAGCTTGATGTAGGCCTCGACCTTCTTGGCGGAGTGGCCGACCTTCTTGACGGCGTATTTCAGCTTGGCCGGCGTCACTTTGAACTTCTTCGACCAATAGGCGACTTCGTATTTCTCGGTGAGCGCAATCAGGGCGCGATCGGCTCCGCCCCGCTTTGCCTTGTTGTCGGCCATGCTTCCCTCCTGCCGTGGACAGCGTCCAGTCTAGCATGCAACCGGATTTGGAAGGCAAGGCGCGGGGCACGCGGGAATTGCGCGGCGGGGACGTTTTGCACCGATGTGTCAGAAGGTTGTGCGGCGCGACCGGGCCGCGCGCCGGAGCGGGCTTTCTACTGTGCATGGGGTTGTTTTCGCGTCTTTGTGTCCCTCGCACGTCCGTGATGGAACCTTCTGGCGGCTGGCGCGACTTATCCTTAGACACGGGAAGAAACGTGCGAGGCTGTCATGGCAGAGAAGCATACCGCCGATCCGGCAGAGATCATGCGGGCGACCGGTCACCCTGAGCTGGAATATGCCGCCGGCTGGACCATCGCCGGTCTCGTCACCATCGGCACCATCGTCGCCGCCTGGGTGTTCGCGATCTAGGCGACTGGAAACTGCAGCTCGAAGGCCGCACCGTCGTCGGTCGGCTTCAGCCTGATCGAGCCGCCATGGCTCGCCATAACCGCGCGCGCGATTGCCAGCCCCATCCCTGTGCCGCCCTGGTCGCGGCGGGTGGTGAAGAACGCGTCAAAGATCCTGTCGCGGTTCGGCGCCGAGATCGGCTCGCCGTCATTGCTCACGGTAAGAAGCAGGGTCGTCCGCGCGTCCACCGCCTCCAGCCTGATTGTCCCAGCCTTGTGCCGCACCGCGTTGTCGGCGAGATGCGACAGCACGATCAATGCCTTCTCGCCGGACATGCCGATCGCCCGGTCGAGGCTGCCGCTGGCCTCGATGGAGCTTTCCGGAAACCTGCTCCTGAGGTCGGCGATGACGGGCGCAAGCTCGGTGCGCTCGTTCTGCGGCAGGCTCTCGGCGCGGGCGAGCTCGCGCAGCCGCTGCGCCATCGCCTCCAGCCGCTGGGTGTCGGACAGGATGTTGGCGATGAACGTTTTCTGCTCGGCCGGCGTCAGGTCCTCGGATTTGCCTTGAACCGAATCCTGCAACAGCTCGGCTGCGCCCTTGATCGAGGTCAGCGGCGATTTCAGCTCGTGGGTGAGGTGCGCCGAGAAGGTCGCGATGTAGTCGGAGCGCCGCGCCAGCTGCTCGGCCATGCCGAGGAAGCTGTGCGAGAGCTGGGCGAACTCGCGCGTGCCGTAGTGCCGCAGCGGCCTGAACGCCTCGCGGTCGCCGCGGCCAATTCTGGCGGCGCGGTCGATCAGCTCGCGCATCGGCAGCGTGATGGTGCGGGAGAACACGAGGCCGATCGCGATCGTGCCGAGGATCACGGCGAGCCCGGCCAGCACGAACTTAGCCCGCTCCTGGTAGAGATGGTCGAAGATGTTGCTCGGCGTCCGCGTGGTGTAGATCACCCCCGCGACCCGGTTGTTGACGATGACGGGCATCGCCGAGAACACGTGCACGCCGAGGCCGCGGCTGAAGGAATAGATCGGCGGCGGCGGCTTGTCCGGCACGCGGTTGCGCAAGGTGGCGCGATACTGCCCGTGCAGCGCGTCCGCGACTTCCTCGATATGGGCGAGCGACTGCCCGACCTCCTGGCGCCCGGCGATCACCACGCCCTGCGGATCGAGGATCCTGAAACCCGCCAGCGTCACCTTCTGGGTCTCGCGGATGATCGGCGTCAGCCTTGCGCCGATCTCGACATAGGCGGGCTGCGCCGGCCGGACTGCTGCTTGTGCATCGGGCCGCCGACGCAACAAATCGTTGGCGGTGAGGTCAAGCGCGGGACGGATCGGCGTGACCTGGTCGCCGGGGTCGGGCAGCACGCCCGGCGGCACCTCGGCGCCGAGCGTCAGGCCGCTGTCGAGCCTTGCCGTGACCTCCTGCGCATAGATCGTCGCCAGCACGCGGCTTTGCGCGATCAGCTCGGCCTGGGTCTGGCGGATCAGCTGGTTGTCGTAGAGGCGGAAGAAGAACAGGCCGACCAGCGGCAGCACCGCGACCGTTGCCAGCACCGCGAAGATCACGAGCCCCAGCGACGGCCGCCATTTGTCGGGGGCCGCGCTCATGCCTCTTTCTCGCAGCGGCCGAGCTTGAAGCCGACGCCGTGGATGGTCTCGATCACGTTGTCGCAGGAAAGCGCCGCGAGCTTGGCGCGGATGTTGCGGATGTGGCTGTCGATGGTGCGGTCGGAGACCTGGATGTTGAGCTGATAGGCCGCGCGCATCAGCTGCTCGCGGTTGAACACCGAGGTCGGCCGGGTCAGGAACGCGCGCAGGATGCCGAACTCGATCGCGGTCAGCTTCAGCGGCGTGCCGGCGAACGACGCCACATGCTGCTCCGGATCGATCAGCAGGCCACCTTGCGCCAGCGCGCTCGGCCCGGCCTTGACCTCGCCATTGCGCGGGCTGAGCCGGCGCAGGATGACGTTGACCCGCGCCACCAGCTCGCGTGGGCTGAACGGCTTTGTCACGTAGTCGTCGCCGCCGATCTCGAGGCCGAGCACGCGGTCGATCTCCTCGTCGCGCGCCGACAGGAACAGGATCGGCACGTCGGAGCCTTTGCGTATCTCGCGGCAGACGTCGAGGCCGTCGAACTCGGGCATGCCGACGTCGAGCACGATCAAATCCGGCCTGTCGGCGGCAAAGCGGGCGAGTGCCTCCTTGCCGTCGCGGGCCTCGATCACGTCCATGCCGGCCTTCTTCAGGGCGACCCGGATGACCTCGCGGATGTGGCCCTCGTCGTCGACGATGAGAATGCGATGCGCCAAGTAAACTCTCCGCTCACCCTGCCGGCTGGTTCTTCACCTGCGCCTCCAGCCTGCGCTGGAGCCGCCAGTTTCGAAAGCCCCAGCTCCGCCAGGCCAGATCCTGACGTTGCTGTTCTACAAGGCGGTCGCGGCGCGACACAAGGCAGCTCTCGGGGCTGCCGGGCCGCAGCAAGATCGCCTTGTCTATGGCGGGCGGGCAGCGCCTGTGGCCCAAGCGTCAGGAGATAGTTGATGTCGATCTGCACGCCGTTGCCCGATGCTTCCCGACTGTGGGCAACATTATAGTCGGCAATGAACGCGTCGAAGTTCACCAGCGAGGCAGTATAGAGCACGATCGTTAACGCGATCAGATTGGCGCCGACAAGCCACCGGTTGGATTGGTCGAGCGCGATGCGGGCCACGATCAGGATCAGCCCGAGTGCCACCAGACCCATCCAGATGAAGGCCGCGATGCGCCAATAGGTCAGCATGTAGATGCCCACGTAAAGGTCGAGGCGGAGGATGGAGGAGGCGACGAGCAGCACGTTCTGGCCCACCCAGAGATAGACCAGCGGTCGGATCACCTTCGATTTCTCGGCCGGCCCGCCGGGCCGCATCGCGACCAGCACGAAGGCAGCGGCGAGCAGCGCGGTCGCGATCAGCGGATATGCGCCGCGATGGGCGTACCACGCATAGGTCAGATTGTCGGGCAGCGCCACATGGCCCCAGAGATAGATGCCGTCGAGAATGGACTGTGCGGCGAACAGCAGGTTGAACAGGATCAGCGAGCGCAAGATCGCCGAGGGGCCCACGAACTCGGCCGGGACCAGGGGCGGGAGCGGCGGCGGCACCGGGCCATCGGCATCCGTCGTGGTAACAACCTTCCTCCGCCGCCAGCGCACATGGATGAACGGCCAGACCAGCGCCAGCATCGTCGTCCAGAACAGCACACGCGGGACGCTGACATATTCGAGGAGGATTTTTGGATTGAGCAGCGACACCCACTGCTCGATCACCGGATTGGCCGCCGCGAACAGCGCGACGAAGACGGTGCCGAGCGCCACCGGCAGCAGCCAGAGCGCGATGCCGCGGGTGAACGCCGACATGTTGAACACCTGGAGCGCGTCGAGGAAGAACCTGAAGGGACCGAGCAGGAAGAAATTGCGTAGCGCACGGGCACGCTCGGTGAACTCGGTCGTTTCCGGATTGGTCGCGACCAGGAGCGCAATGGCCAGCGCCGTGATGAGGATCAGGAAGGACAGCGTGTTGAGCTCCTCGACGGCCGGCACGAGGCCGGCGACGAGAATGGCCGCAGCGATCATGGCGCGCCGCAGATCCAGGGCCGCATGATTGGACAGCGCCGACACGCAAGCCATCGCGGTCGCAAACAGCGTGAGCGACAGTCCGATGCGCTCGCCATAGAACAGCCAGTCGGCGAGCGCAGCCAGCGCCAGCGCGCAGCCAAGCTTGGCTGGAATCGAGGAATGCCTGATCGGTTGGATGTCCGCTGCGATCGTCGAAGCCAGGCTCGTCATGTCCAAAAGACCTCTCGTGATGGGTGGCATCACGAAGTCTGAACAGCGTCTGTGCAGAAGGCGGGATCATCGTCTGCACGGTTTCAGGAGTCTTTTGCAGTTTTCGTGCAGGTGCGCTTTTGCCTCTCGCGCAGCGCAAATCGCTTTGTTAGGTGCGAAGCATTCGCCACTCCTAGTACCCACTTTTCTTGGAACGTGAGTCGTGATTCAAGGTCGGGATGATACCCGAAGCAAGAGAAGTCCACCTTTCGAGGAAAGATCGCAAGGTGCTTGAGGCGTGCTGTCGCTCACCGGTGACGTTGCAGCGCGATTTGAAGCGGGCGCGGATAGTTCTGTTGGCGGCGGATGGGCGCAGCACCCGGTCGATCGCCAAGGAAGTTGGGGTCCAGCCGCGGATTGTCAGCCTTTGGCGGCATCGCTATGCCGACCATGGCCTTGAAGGGCTGCAAGACAAGCCGCGGCCTGGCAAGCAGCCGATCTATACGAAGACGACCGACAAGCGGATTCTGAAGCTGCTGGATAAGCCGCCACCGCAAGGGTTTGCGCGCTGGACCGGCCCCCTGCTGGCCGAGGCGCTGGGCGATGTCGATGTCCAATATGTCTGGCGGTTCCTGCGCAGCCACAAGATTGACCTGGTGGCTCGCAAGTCCTGGTGCGAGAGCAACGACCCGAACTTTACGGCCAAAGCCGCCGATGTTGTCGGCCTCTATGTCGCGCCGCCGGCGAAGGCCATTGTGCTGTGCGTGGACGAGAAGCCCTCGATCCAGGCTTTGGAGCGAGCGCAGGGTTATCTGAAGTTGCCCAATGGCCGCGCCTTGACCGGCCAAAGCCACGATTACAAGCGGCATGGCACCACAACATTGTTTGCGGCGCTCGAAGTCGCCACCGGAAAGATCATCGCGACCCATTCAAAACGCCGGCGCCGCGTCGAGTTTCTCGATTTCATGAACAGCGTCACCGCGGCTTTTCCGAACCGCAAGCTTCACGTCATCCTCGACAACCTCAACACCCATAAAAAGAACGAGGACTGGCTCAAGGCCCACCCCAACGTGCAATTTCATTTCACGCCGACAAGTGCGTCATGGCTCAATCAGGTCGAAGTATGGTTTTCCATCTTGCAGGGGCAGTCGCTCAGCGGCACCTCCTTCACGAGCCTCAAGCAGCTTCAGGAACACATCGATGCCTACGTCAACGCATACAACGACAGAGCCGAGCCCTTCGTCTGGACCAAGAAAAAGGTCCGTCAACGCCGTTTCAAAGGCCGCCGTATCACTCAGCTCTGATTCCGGGTACTAGCGTGTGACGCATCATGCAATTCCTCCGCCGTATCGGTCTCATCCTGCTCTGGCTGGCCGCGCCTGTCGTCGCGTTCGCGGGCGCGAACAAGAACGATCCCTATCTGGTCCCGCTGCGCGGCGCCGGAAACATCGTGCTTGTCGTTGCAAGCATCGCGATCGTCATGCTTCTGCTTCGCAGAGGGCGGTGGCGCACCATGGCCGGCAAGCTTCTCGTCATGCTCTGGTGCCTGCCGCCGCTGCTGATGTCGGCAGCGCATCTGAAGTTCGAGTTGCGCAAGCACGATGTTCTTGCCGCCAGCGCCAATGAGGCGCGTCAGCTCGGGCCTCACTTCATGGTCGGCTATTCCTCCTTTCCCGAGGTCGCGCGCCTTGCCGAGCAGGGATTGATCGGCGGCGTCTACGTCACCCGGCACAACATCCGGGGCCGGACCATCGAGGCGCTGCGCGCCGAGATCGCGGCGCTCCAGGACAAGCGGCGCGCTGTGGGGCTGCCGCCGCTGGTCGTCGCCGCGGACCAGGAAGGCGGGATCGTCGGGCATCTCGCGCCGCCGTTGACAAAGGTGCCGGCGCTCGCGACCCTCTCCTCGCTTGCCCCCGACGAGCAGCAGACCAAGGCCGAGGAGTTCGGCCGCATCCACGGCCGCGAGCTCGCCGGCCTCGGCGTCAATCTCAATCTGGCGCCGGTGCTCGACCTCAAGCCGCCGCAGAGGCGCAACCGCCTCGATTTCCATACGCTGATCGGCCAGCGCGCGATTGCGACCGATCCCGTCGTGGTCAGCACGATCGCAAACGCCTATGTCCGCGGGCTGGAAGACTCAGGCGTCGGCGCCACGCTCAAGCATTTTCCCGGCATCGGGCGCGTGCGCACCGACACGCATCATTTCAGTGCCAGTCTCAACACGCCGGTGAGGGAGCTGGAGGCAACCGACTGGCTGCCGTTCCGCGAGGTGCTTTCGCATTCGCATAGCGCGCTCATGGTCGGCCATGTCACGCTCACGGCCGTCGATCCCGATCGTGCCGCGTCGCATTCGAAGCGGGTCGTCCAGGGCATCATCCGCGACAAATGGAATTACCAGGGCATGGTGATGACCGACGACCTCGTGATGGGCGCGATCTACCAGAACGACGTCTGCAAGGCCGTGGTCGAGGCGATCAACGCCGGCGTCGATATGCTGCTGGTCGCCTATGACGGCGCGCAGTTCTACCGTGTCTTCGCCTGCGCGCTGAACGGATCGCGGCAGGGCAAGCTCGACGCGGTGATGCTCCACGCGAGCGAAACGCGGCTCGCGCGGAGCCTTCCGACCGGGCAGGCGCGAGCCGTCTCAGGCCTCGTCCGCGTCGTCGATCGGCACTAGCCCTTCGCGAACAGGCGGTAGTCCGGCTCGCGGTGAAACCAGAATTCGTAGCCGGTGATTGCCTTCTGCATGGCGACGTCGTGGATCGGCTGGTTGAGCGGGATGACGGGAACGTCGCGCATGCAGAGCGTGATGAAATCCTTCACGCACCTGTCGTATTCCGCCGCATCCGTGGTGAAGCGTGCCTTGTCGATCAGCGCGTGCATCTCCTTGTTCTGGTAGGAGGAGATGTTGAAGATCGAATTGTTGCCGTGAAAATTCCAGTAGAAGTAATATTCGGGATAATCCAGCCAGCCGCTGAAGCGGTTGAGCGCAAGCGGCAGCTCCTTCTTGTTCAGCGTCGTGCGCCAGTTCGCGCCGGGGATCTTCTCGATCGATGCCTTGATGCCGATCTTTGCGAGGCTCTCCTGGATCAGGATCGCGGTCGGTTCGCCGACGGTCGCCGTACCGGTGTCGAGCGACAGCGTCGTTTCCAGTCCGGACTCGAAGCCTGCCTCTTTCATCAGGGCCTTGGCCTTGTCGAGATCGGTGACATAGGGAAACGGCTGCGGCCAGACCGGCTTTGAGACATCGGCCGCGCCGCCATACATCGGAACGGCGCGTCCGAAGAAGGCGCTGCTCTGGATCTGCTCGTAAGGCATCGCCCAGGCGACGGCCTGGCGCAGCCTGGCATTGTCGAAGGGAGGTTTTGCCGTGTTCAGTGCGACGTACCAGAGCGCGTTCGGGATCGGCACCCCTGATACCTTGACCTTGCCCTCCCTGATGATCTGTTCGAAATCGCGCGGCGCAAAGCCGCTGGAGATATCCGCATCGCCCCGCTCCAGCATCGCGCGCCGGGTACCTGCGGAGGGGACGTCGCGCGCGATCACGCGCTTGACCTTCGGCAGCGGTCCGCTCTTCCAGTCGTCAAAGCGCGCCAGCACGGTCTCGCTGCCGGGCTTCCAGCTCTCGATCCTGTAGGCGCCGCCGCCGGCCTCGTTGGTCTTCAGCCAGGCCAGCGCCCACGGATCCTCGGGCGTTGCGTTCTTCTTGGCGAGCTCGGAATTGATGATGAAGGGCACGACCACCGCGACGTTGAACAGCAGCATCTTGTCCTTGCGCACATAATCGATGCGGAAGGTGTGGTCGTCGACCACGACGAACTGCTCGGGCTTCTCCAGCGATCCCGCCGACATCTGGAAGGTCGGAAAGCCGCCGACCTTCACGGCGCGGTCGAACGACCATTTGACGTCCCTGGCCGTGACCGGCGCGCCGTCGTGGAATTTCGCATCCTTCCGCAAGCGAAAGGTGCAGGACATGCCGTCGGCCGCGACCTCCCAGCTCTCGGCGAGTTCAGGCGCGAGCTTCTCGCGATCATAGGACACGGTCCCATCGGGCAGCGTCTTGGAGGCGTAGGTCAGCAGGCGATCGTAGCAATTCCAGGACAGGCCGTTCACGGTCTGGTTGGAGCCGACGCCCTGCATGTCCAGCGAGTTCGGCCCCAGCTCCTGCACCACCAGCAGCGTCTCGCTGCGTCCCTGCGCCCGGGCGAAGGGAGGCGCGACGGCCGTCATTCCGGCGATACCGAGGCCACCGAGCACGACGCTGCGACGGTTCATGTCGGAAGATGATGCGCTCATCGCGGCCTCCTTGAGAGAAAGTTGCGACATAAAGAGGCAAAGCGCGTGCCATCAACCGCGCTTCATGGCGTCGCATCCCGCGTGGATCGCGTTCTCAAGGCGTCACCGCTCCGCGTGCGACTGCGCGCGGGGCGGTCAGCTCTTTCCAGGTCGAATTCGCCACATGCACGGGCGAGAAGGCGGGGCGTTCGATGTAGCGGCCATCGCCTGCCTCGGCGCGCAGATCGCCATCCGTCCAGACGACGCGGCCGCGCGAGAGCGTCGCCGCCGGTCCGCCGGTGCAGGCAAAGCCTTCGAACACATTGTAGTCGATCCGGCTCATCTGCCGCTTCGCGCTGATGCTCTTTGTCGCCTTGGGGTCCCACACCACGATATCGGCATCCGAGCCGACCGCGACCGCACCCTTGCGCGGGTAGATGTTGAGGATGCGGGCGATGTTTGCCGAGGTCACCGCGACGAACTCCTCCTTTGTCAGCCGCCCCGTGGCGACGCCCGCGGTCCACAACAACGCGAGGCGGTCTTCGAGGCCGCCGGTGCCGTTCGGGATCTTCCTGAAATCGCCGAGCCCGAACCGCTTCTGCTCCGTGGTGAAGGCGCAATGGTCGGTCGCGACCACCTGGAGCGAGCCGGATTGCAGGCCGGCCCATAGGCTGTCCTGATGCTGTTTGTCGCGGAACGGTGGCGACATCACGCGCTGGGCGGAATGATCCCAGTCCTTGTGCTGGTACTCACGGGCATCGAGCAGCAGATGCTGGATCAGCGGCTCGCCATAGACGCGCTTTCCCGCTGCGCGCGCCCGCGCGATCGCCTCATGCGCCTCGCGGCAGCTGGTGTGCACGATGTAGACCGGCGTGCCCGTCATGTCCGCGATCATGATGGCGCGGTTGGTGGCTTCGCCCTCGACCTCCGGCGGCCGCGAATAAGCGTGGCCCTCGGGGCCGGTGACGCCGCGCGCGATCAGCGCCTCCTGCATCAGGGCGACGACGTCGCCGTTCTCCGCATGGACAACAGGCATCGCGCCGAGATGGGCGCAGCGCGCGAACGAGTTGTAGAGCTCGTCATCATTCACCATCAGCGCGCCCTTGTAGGCCATGAAATGCTTGAAGGTGTTGATGCCGTAGGTTTTGACCACGGTCTCCATCTCGTCAAAAATCTGCTTCGACCACGACGTCACCGCCATGTGGAAGCCGTAGTCGCTGGCGGCCTTCTCGGATTTGTGCCGCCACTCCTGATAGGCCGCGAGCATCGACTGGCCAGGATCGGGCAGGCAGAAATCCACCACCATGGTGGTGCCGCCGCTCAGTGCCGCCTTGGTTCCCGATTCGAAATCGTCGGCGGTGACGGTGCCCATGAACGGCATTTCGAGATGGGTATGCGGATCGATCCCGCCCGGAATGACGTAGGCGCCGCCGGCATCGATGACCTCGGTGCCTGTGGGCGCCTCGAGCGACGGGCCCACCGCCACGATGGTCTCGCCGTCGATCAGCACGTCCGCACGGCGCGAATGATCGTGATTGACGACGGTGCCGCCGCGGATGAGGAGGGGCATGAGAGACTCCGGATAGAGGTGAGGGGACGGCCCGAAGGCTAAGCGCACCACTCGCGATGCGACAGGCGAAATTTTAGTCAGCCGCCGCCGATCTTTTTACTCCGCCCGCGCGACCAGCCCGTCGATCATCGCGCGCACGAGGTTTGCGATCTCCTTGCGCAGCGCCGGCAGGGGAACGGCGACCAGTTTCTGCTCCAGTCCCAGCGCCACCATGCCATGCACGGCCGAGAACAGGCTGCGCGCGGTGATGCCGAGCTCTTCCTGACTGCGCTTGGGAAGCAGCAGCGCCAGCGGGTGGTAGATGTGGCGGAACAGCTGCAGCTGATCGTCAACGGACCAGTCGGGGAGGATCTTGTCGGCGGCCATGCGGTGCTCGAACAGCGCGCGCCAGAGTTCGAGGTTTTCGGCGGCGAAGTCGCAATAGGCAATGGCGATGCGGACCAGCGTCTCATGTGGCGAAGGATCACCCGCGCTTTCCGCTGCGCTGAGCGCCTCATCGAGGCGATGCAGCGTGCGCGAGCCGACCCGCAGGACGAGTTCGTCCACGTCGGCGACGAGATTGTAGACCGCACCATTGGCGCAGCCGATCTCGCGGGCCAAATCGCGGGTTTTCAGACCCGCCAACCCCCGCTCAGCGATCATTCGCTCGGCCGCCTGGATCAGGTCGGTCCGAAGTTTCGCTCGACGTTCCAAGGCCTTAGTCATCTGGAGTCAAATTCTTGAGCGTCGCTCAAATATTTATTGAACGATGTTCAATATTCCTGCTACAAAGCAGCTGTGAGCAACGCTCATAAACAGGGAGCTGCAGATGTTCAAGACCGTCGTGACACTTTTCCGCGGCAGCGTGGCCGCCGCAGGCGAGGAGCTGGAGGACCGTACGGCCCTGCTGATCCTCGATCAGCAGATGCGCGATGCCGCTGCCGCGGTGGAGCGCAGCAAACGGACGCTGGCGCTGGCGATCGCGCAGGACCAGCAGGAAGGTCGCAAGCTCGAGGCGACATGCGCGCGCATCGCCGATCTCGAGACCCGCGCGGTGGCAGCGCTCGATGGCGGCCGCGAGGATCTCGCCAAGGAGGCCGCCGAAGCCATCGCGGGTCTCGAAGCCGACCGCGATGCGGCGATGACGGCACGCGCGCTGTTCGCAACCGAGATCGCGCGGCTGAAGCGCCACGTCGCGACTGCGCAGGCCCGCATCACCGAGCTCGATCGCGGCCGTCGCCTCGCCCGTGCCTCGGAAGCGGTGCGCTCGCTTCGCCGCAGCGGCATCGAGGCCGCACGTCCTTACGAATCCACGTTGCCGGAAGCGGAGAGCACCTTGAGGCGCCTGCGCGAGCGCCAGATCGAGGCCCAGGCCGCCGATGACGCGCTGTTTGAGTTCGATGCGGC
Organism: Bradyrhizobium sp. YCK136; assembly: GCF_044570075.1. NCBI lineage: Bacteria > Pseudomonadati > Pseudomonadota > Alphaproteobacteria > Hyphomicrobiales > Nitrobacteraceae > Bradyrhizobium > Bradyrhizobium sp. YCK136. The sequence goes on along the minus strand of NZ_CP172424.1, from coordinate 8,054,881 downwards.
CACCGGTCCGCTCGCGACCGCCGAGCGACTCGCCGAGCAGGGCTTCGGCCCCCGGCTCAAGACGACCGCCGACGATGTGCTGGCGCGGCTGAAGTCCAGGCGCACGCCAACGGCCTGAATCCCATCATCATTCGAACCAACAGGAGACCATCATGAACCAGAACGGCCAGCCCCATAGCAGCGCCTGGGTGAGCTTCACCTATGCGTCCTTCGCAGCCTCCGCCTTCCTCGTCGCCATCGGCGTCTTCTTCCTGCCGATTGATCTCTGGATGAAGGGCTACCTCACCATGGGCATCGTCATGCTGATCCAGACCTGCATCACGCTGACCAAGACCGTGCGCGACAATCACGAGAGCAGCCGGCTGGTGAACCGCATCGAGGATGCCAAGGCCGAGCGTCTGCTGATGGAGGTCTCCAAGGCGGCTTGAGGAGAGAAGTGCGCAGCGGTTTGCAATCTGACGCGGTGGGTGCCAGAGCATCCACCGCGCAGCTGATCCACATATCGCGCCCGCGAAATGCAACCGAGCCATGACGGATCGCGCGGGCGCGCGCCCTTGCGTGGCGGCGCCGGCCGGCGCACTCTGCCCGGGCGGCGCGAAGAACGCCGCCAATAAAGACTGCGCGAGGAAACTCCGAGGAACTCCCCAATGGCGGCGACGCGGATCGACTGCGACATCCACCCGGCCGTTGGTGGCACGCGCACGACGCTGCTTCCCTATCTCAGCGATCACTGGAAAGAGCAGGTGGTGAGCCGCGCCATCGATGGGCTCGATCTCACCTCTTATCCGCCGGGCATGCCGCTGTCGGGCCGCGCCGACTGGCGGCCGGCCAACGGCGCCAAGCCCGGCTCCGATCTCGCCATGGTGCAGAAGGGCGCGTTCGACCAATTGGGTGCGAGCCACGCCATCCTCAACGTGCTCTACGGCGCGCAGGCCGTCTTCGACGCCTACATGGCGGCCGACTTCTGCAAGGCCATCAACGACTGGATCGCCGCCGAATGGCTTGCGCGCGATTCCCGCCTGCGCGCCTCCATCGTGGTGCCGATGCAGGCGCCGGATCTCGCGATCGAGGAGATCGAGCGCCGCGCCGGCGACAATCGCTTCGTCTCCATCCTGGTGCTGGCGCAGGGCGAGACGCTACTGGGACGGCGACATTTCTGGCCCGTCTATCAGCTCGCAGAAAAGTACAAGCTGCCGCTCGCGATCCACGCCGGCACGCAATATCGCCAGGCGCCGAGCTCGGCCGGCTGGCCGTCGCATCGTTATGAATATTACTTCGTCGAGGCCCAGGCGTTTCAGGCGCAGATCCTCAGCCTGATCTATGAGGGGGTGTTCGGCAAATACCCAAACTTGAAGGTCGTGCTGATGGAGTCGGGCGTAAGCTGGCTGCCGGCCTTCATGTGGCGGGCCAACAAGACCTGGCGCGGCGTGCGCGTCGAGGTTCCCTGGGTCGAGCGCGAGCCGGCATCGATCATCCGCGACAATTTTCGCGTCACCATGCAGCCGTTCGATGCACCTAGCGACGCGAAAAGCGTCGAGGAGATCATCGACCAGATCGGTTCCGAAAAAATGTTCCTGTTCGCGTCCGACTACCCGCATTGGCAGTTCGACGGCGACGATCCAATCCCGCCGAATCTACCGAAGAGCATCATCGCGAAGATGTGCGTCGACAACCCGCTGGAGACGTTTCCGAGATTGTCGCTCGCCAACTGATTTTGGAGGTTCGCATGAGTGAGGTCATCGACCGTCCGTTGCGCGACGACGAGAAGCCCGCCGCATCGCGGCTGCGCATCGTCGATTGCGACATCCATCCGAGTCTTCGCTCGACCGACGATCTGAACGAATTCCTGCCGAAGCGCTGGCAGCAGCACTTGAAGGAATACGGCAGCCATCTGCGCACGCCGTATCTGTTCACCACGCCCTATCCGCGGTCCTCGCCGCTGATCGCGCGGCGCGATGCCTGGCCGCCGACCGGGGGGCCGCCCGGTTCCGATCTTGATTTCATGCGCAAGCAGCATCTCGATCCGCTCGACATCGAATTCGGCATTCTCCAGGTGCTCGATCTCTTCATCTTCTCGCAGCAGAACCTGGAGTTCGGCGCCGCGATCCAGCGCGCCATCAACGACTGGCAGCTGGCGTTCTGGTCGCATCGGGATCCGCGCCTGAAGGCGTCGATCCTGGTCGGGCAGGACGGCAACGAGCTAGCCATTGCCGAGATCGAGCGCTGCGCCAAGGTCGGGGAATACATCCAGATCAACGTCTCGCCGCGCGCCAACGAGCCGCTCGGCCGCCGCCGCTACTGGCCGATCTACGAGCGCGCGCAGGCACTGGACTTGCCGCTCGGCATCCATGTCGGCGGCTATGGCGGCCACGCGCCGACCGGCGGCGGCTGGCCGTCCTATTATGTCGAGGAGCATCAGTCGAACGCGCACACCATTGCCGCGCAGCTTGCGAGCCTCGTCATCGAGGGCGTGCCGGAGCGCTTTCCAAAGCTGAAGATCGTCTTCATCGAGGGCGGCTTTGGCTGGATCCCGTCAGCGGTGTGGCGCATGGACCAGCATTTCGAGCGGTTCCGCAGCGAGGTGCCACACCTCAAGCGCAGGCCCTCGGAATACGTCCGCGAGCACTTCTGGTTCACGACCCAGCCGATCGACGAGCCGGACGAGGCCCGGCACCTGCGCGCGCTGATCGAATGGGTCGGCATCGACCGTCTGCTGTTCTCGTCGGACTATCCGCATTGGGACTTCGACGATCCGCGCTTCGCCTTCAAGACGCCGCTGACCGAGGCTGAGCGGAAGAAGATCTTCAGCACCAATGCCCGCGCGGTCTACAAGTTCTGAAACCAGCATGGCCCGTCACATTGTCGCCCGCACCTCCGAGATCCCGCCTGGCGGCAACAAGGTCGTCGACGTCGCGGGCCGCGACATCGTCGTGTTCCACGTCAACGGCGAGTTCTTTGCGCTTCTGAACCGCTGCCCGCATGAGGGCGCGCCGCTCGACAAGGCCGCCTGCGTGGCGCGGCTGACCTCGCCCGAGCCGGGCATCTATCAGCGCTCTCGCGTCGGCGAGATGCTGCGCTGTCCCTGGCACGGCTGGGAGTTCGACATGCGCAGCGGCCAGTCCTGGTTCGATCCGAAACGCGTCAGGATCAGGTCATATCCGGTCGCGGTGGAGCGGGGCGACGAATTGCAGAAGGGCCCGTATGTTGCCGAAACGTTTCCGGTGCATGTCGAGGACAGCTATGTGATTGTCGAGGTCTGAAGTCATACACCGTCATTCCGGGGCATTTGCACAGCGAATGAACCCGGAATCTCGAGATTCCCCGGTGCGCAAGTGCGCACCTGAGGTCTGGTCCTGCGGACCATCCCGGAATGACATGTTGATAACGCCGCGATCACCATCACGGATTGTGATTCCGACGCAGGTGCGATAAGCCTCGCCCGCATTCATGGCGGAGATGAGCTTTGTCCAAACAATCCCTGCGAGAGGAGGCCGAGCGCCTGATCCGCGAATCGATGGAAAAGAAGACCATCGTCGTCAAGCAGGGCGATACCCGGATCGAGGCGGTCTGCGGCAAGTGCGGCGCCCCGAACCGGGTGCAGGCGCCAAAGGGCCAGAGCCGCGTCAAGTTCGCCTGCAAGAATTGCGGGCATCAGCAAGAGACGCTGTAGGCTTCTTAACCTTTCCCCGCCCTTCCGCGGGGAGAGGTCGGATCGCCCTCGGCGATGCGAAGCATCGTCCGACGCGATCCGGGTGAGGGGCATGGCACTGAGTCGCAGCGACAAAAGTCTCTCCGACTCCACGGCCACCCCTTGCGAAATCCCTTCAATAGTTCAGACCGCAGTTTGCGTAAGCAGCCCCTCGCCCCACCCTCTCCCCGTAAGAACGGGGAGAGGGAGCGAGAGAGCGCGCCTAGCCCCCCTTCACGAACTTCGCGAACGCGTCCGCATAGTCCGGGTGCCAGCGCGACAGCGGGGGCCGGTTCTCGACGATATCGCCGGCGGCCCAGAGCATGCGCTTTTCGTCGAGGGCGCGGGGCACGTCGTTGTCCGGGCACAGGATGTAGAAATCGCCGGCCTCGAGCCGGGCGATCATGAAGTCGACGGTCTGCTCGGGCGTCCAGGCTCCCGCCGGCTTCTCGGTGCGGCCCTTCGCGGTCAGCCCCGTGAAGACGAAGCCGGGAACGAGCAGATGCGCCGTGATGTGGCAGCCTTCCGTGTTGCGCAGCTCATGCTGGAGCGCTTCCGTAAAAGCCTTCACGCCGGCCTTCGAGACATTGTAGGCGGGATCTCCGGGCGGCGTGGTGATGCCCTGCTTCGAGCCGGTGTTGATGATCAGGCCGGCCTTGCCGCGCGCGATCATGTTGGGCGCGAAGATGCGCGAGCCGTTGATGATGCCCCACATGTTGACGGCGATGATGCGCTGCCAGTTATCGGGCTCGCCGAACAGCGTGCTGCCGGGCTGGATGCCCGCATTGTTCATGAGGATATCGGTACCGCCGAAATGCGCGCCGACGGCGTGTTCCAGTTCCTTCACGCTCTCGGCGCGGCTGACATCGACGACGAATGTCATCACATGTGTGGCGGCGGTGACGGATGACAGTCTTGTTGCGGCCTCCTGCAGTCGCGCCTGGTCGACGTCGGCGATGCACACCTTCATTCCCGCGCGCGCGAAGGCGATGGCGGCGGCGAGGCCGATGCCGGATGCGCCCCCGGTGATCACGGCGACATTGCCCTTGGCGATGACAGGATGCGACATGGCTCATTCTCCGGGGAGCGGCGTCAAGTTCGGTCGAGCTATAACATGGCGTTCACGCGACCCTGCACAAGTCGGCATGGGAGGTCTTCGTTCCTCGCCGCCTTTACGCCTTTCCGGCACCGCTGTATCCTTTCTCGCCCAACGATCCCGCCGAGATCGAACCCAATCGATCACCTGACAGGGAGTGCAGCCATGGCTGTGTCGCAGGCTATTCCGATCACGCGCCACCCGTTCGCCAATGGGTCCTACAAGCAGATGCTGATCGACGGGAAATGGGTCGATGCCGCCTCCGACAAGCGCTTCGAGACCCACAATCCCGCGACCGGCGAACTGCTCGCAACCGTCGCCGAGGGTGACAAGGAAGACATCGACCGCGCCGTTGCCGCCGCCCGCCGCGCCTTCGAAGGACCCTGGAGCAAGGTCAAGCCGTTCGAGCGGCAGAACCTGCTGCTGAAGCTTGCCGATCTCGTCGAGAAGAATTTCGACGAATTGTCGCAGCTCGACACGCTCGATATGGGCGCGCCGCTCAGCCGCACCCGTGCCTATCGCCTCCGCGCCGTCGGCATGCTGCGCTATTACGCCGGTCAGACCACCGCGATCCATGGCGAGACCATCGAGAACTCGCTGCCGGGCGAAATCTTCTCCTACACGCTGAAGGAGCCGATCGGCGTCGTCGGCGCCATCATCCCCTGGAACGGCCCGCTCACCGCGACGATCTGGAAGATCGGCCCCGCGATCGCCACCGGCTGCACCGTGGTGCTCAAGCCCGCCGAAGAGGCGCCGCTGACCTCGTTGCGCATCGCCGAGTTGGCGATGGAGGCAGGCATTCCGCCCGGCGTCGTCAACGTCGTGCCCGGCTATGGCGAGACAGCGGGCGCTGCGCTCGCCGCGCACCCTGACGTCGACAAGGTCGCCTTCACCGGCTCGCACGTCACGGGACAGTCGATCATCCGCGCCTCGGCCGGCAACCTCAAGCGCGTCTCGCTCGAGCTTGGCGGCAAGTCGCCGGACATCGTGTTCGCGGACGCCGATCTCGATGCCGCCGTGCCCGGCGCCGCGATGGCGGTGTTTGCCAACTCCGGCCAGATCTGTAGCGCCGGTACGCGCCTGTTCGTCGAGCAGTCGATCTACGAGGAGTTCGTCGGCCGCGTCGCCGAGTTCGGCAAGAAGCTGCAAGTCGGCAATGGTCTCGATCCCAACGTGCAGATCGGCCCGCTGGTCTCCGAGCAGCAGCTCGAGCGCGTCACCGGCTATCTCGACATCGGCCAGAAGGAAGGCGCGCGGGCGCTCGCCGGCGGCGGCCGCGTCACCGAAGGCGCGCTGTCGAAGGGTTTCTTCGTCTCGCCGACCGTGTTCGCGGGCGTCCAGGACAATATGCGCATCGCGCAGGAGGAGATTTTTGGCCCCGTCATCTCCGCCATCGCGTTCAAGGACATGGACGAACTGGTCAAGCGCGCCAACAACACCACGTTCGGCCTCGGCTCGGGCCTGTGGACGCGCGACGTCAGCAAGGCACACGCGGTTGCGAAGAGCCTGCGTGCCGGCTCGGTGTGGGTGAACTGCTACCAGGCGATGGATCCGGCTGTGCCCTTCGGCGGCTACAAGATGAGCGGTTACGGCCGCGAGTCCGGCAAGCAGCACGTCGAGGAGTATCTCAACGTGAAGGCCGTCTGGATCAAGACGGCGTAGCGTGGTTCCCGCGTTCGCGGCGCCACTTTGCCTCTCCCCGCTTGCGGGGAGAGGCCGGAATGCGCGCGTAGCGCGGATTCCGGGTGAGGGGGAGTTTCCGCGAGTCCAGCTCTCACCATTTTCGTGGAGGCGGCCCCTCACCCCAACCCTCTCCCCGTAAGAACGGGGAGAGGGAGACCGGGCACCGTCTTTTCAGGCCGTCTCTTCCTCTTATATGTTCCGCATCCTTCCATAGCCACTTTGGGGCCAGCATGAAATTTCCGGCGTTGTTCAAACCGTTGCAGGTCGGTCCGTACGAGCTGGCGCATCGCGTCGCGATGGCGCCGCTGACGCGCATGCGCGCCGAGCGCGACAGCTTTTCGCCGCGGCCGCTCAATGCCGAATATTACGGCCAGCGCGCGACGCCGGGCGGCTTGCTCATCGCCGAAGCCTCGCCGGTGCTCTCGCACGGCCGCGGCAATCCGGCGACGCCCGGCATCTATTCGGAGGCGCAGATCGCCGGCTGGCGCAAGGTGACGGATGCCGTGCATGCCAAGGGCGGCATCATCTTCCTCCAGCTCTGGCATGTCGGCCGCGTCTCGCATTCGTCCTTCCATGGCGGTGAGCTGCCGGTCTCGGCCTCGGCGATTGCGATCAAGGCCGAAGGCATGAAGGCGATGACGGCCGAAGGCAAGATCGCCGATTACGAGACGCCGCGCGCGCTGGAGACCGAAGAGGTCAAGGGCATCGTCGAGGCGTTCCGGCAGGGCGCGAAGAATGCGCTCGCCGCCGGCTTTGACGGCGTCGAGATCCACGGCGCCAACGGCTATCTGCTCGAGCAGTTCCTGCAATCGCGCAGCAACCAGCGCACCGATCAATATGGCGGCGGAATCGAGAATCGCGCGCGGCTTCTGCTCGACGTCACGCAGGCCGCGATCGACGTCTGGGGTGCAAACCGCGTCGCCGTGCGGCTGTCGCCGCACGGTATCGCCAACGATTCCGGCGAGCCCGATCCGATGCCGCTCTACACCCATGTCGTGAAGGCGCTCGACAAGCTCGGTCTTGCCTATCTTCACTTCATCGAGCCGCGCTCCAGCGGCGCCGGGCGCGCCGACGTCCACTGGGAGAATGTACCGTCGGCGATGGTGCTGTTCCGCCCACTCTACAGCGGCGTGCTGATGACGGCCGGCGGGTTTACCGGCGAGACCGCGAATGCGGCAATCGCCGACGGCCATGCCGACATCATCGCCTTCGGCCGCATCTTCATCTCCAACCCCGATCTGCCGCGGCGCCTTCGGCACGATTATCCGATCACGCCCTACAATCGGGCCACGTTCTACGGCGGCGAGGAGAAGGGGTATACCGACTATCCGGCGTGTGACGAGCTGACACCGGCGTAATCTCCCTCGGTCATTCCGGGGCAACGCTCGGGACCGCGCGAAGCGCGGCCCGGGAGCGTCGAGCCCGGAATCCATGCCGCCTCTGAGTACGCGGCCCGATGGATTCCGGGCTCGCGACTTCGTCGCGCCCCGGAATGACGATCGTGTATTGTCGTCTCTGCAACGACGACGGAGAGAGACGATGGCCAAAGCCGCAGCCGCCGCAGGAACCGCCACCGGTCAATGCCTCTGCGGCAAGGTCACCTTCGAGATCGACGTTCCCGCGCGCTGGGCCTGGCACGATCATTCCGCCAGTAGTCGCCGCGCGCATGGCGCGGCTTACGCGACCTATGTCGGAAGCTGGAAGAAGCGCTTTCGCATCACCTCCGGCAAGACTGCCCTCACGCGCTACGAGGACAAGGCCACCAGGACCGCGCGCAGCTTCTGCTCGCATTGCGGCACGCCGATCGCCTACGAGCGGCCGCGCGGGCCCCACATGGTCAACATCCCCCGCGCGCTGTTCACGGAGCGCACCGGCCGCCAGCCGCTCTATCACATCGCGATCGAAGAGCTCCAGGAATGGGCCTATACCGGCGAGCCGCTGGTGCCGCTGAAGGGCTTTCCCGGTGTGGTCTGGCAGCGCTCGAAAAAGAAGAAGCGCGCTAGCGGCGAAGACCCTTTCGAGCTCGGCCGCGAGGAGGTGCTTTAGCCTTGGCGGCGACCTCAGTCTTCGCCGAAACAGCCTTCCGTGGCGCCGCTTTGCGTCCCGCGGTATTCGCCGCCACGAAGTCGAGCCCGCGCTTGACCCATTTTTTCAGCTCGGCATCGCTCTGATAGCCGTCCGGCGCGACGCGGACAAAGCCGGTCATGATGCGCCCGCGCATTTCCATCGGGCTCGTGTGCGACTCCTGCAGCATGCGTGCATGCGCTTCCGGGCCGACGCGGATCAGCATGCCGCCGCGCCCGCTTACGGTGCAGCACATGGTGTTGTTCACCATGAAGCAGAGGCCGCCCATCATCTTCTTTTCCGCGACGTATCGCTGACCCGCCAGTAATTTGCGCACCCGCGCCGCGGTGTTCTCGTCATAGGCCATCGCGTCTCCCCGTGCAGGTTTACGCCCGAGCATGTTTCCAGCTTGCGCGCGCCGACGCAAGTCTGCCATGACGGCGCTTCCTTGCGTGCCTCGGCCAACTTCGGCCATCATGCCTCCGTCCTTGCGGCAACGCCCGCTTCTGGAGGAAACATGAAGAACAAGATCACCGGTCGCTCCGCCTTTCTCGCGCTGCTCAAGGACGAGGGCATCACCCATCTGTTCGGCAACCCCGGCACCACCGAGCTGCCGATCATGCATGCGCTGAAGGACCATCCTGATCTCACCTATGTGATGGCAATGCAGGAGAGCCTGGTGGTGGCGATCGCCGACGGCTACAGCCGTGCCTCCGGCAAGCTCGTCGCCTGCAACGTCCATGTCGCGCCCGGCCTCGGCAACGCCATGGGCTCGCTCTACAACGCCCAGTTCACGGGCACGCCGATGATTTTGACCGCGGGCCAGCAGGAGCAGGGGCACGGCCTGATGGAGCCGGTGCTCTACGGCCCGCTGGTGCGCATGGCCGAGCCGCTGGTGAAATGGGCGGTCGAGGTGACGCGGCTGGAGGATCTGCCGCGCATCGTGCGCCGCGCCGCCAAGGTCGCGATGACGCCGCCGACCGGGCCGGTGTTCATCTCGCTGCCCGGTGACATCCTCAACAGCGAAGCCGGCATCGATCTTGGCCGCTCTACCCGCATCGACGCGCGCACCAAACCGTCGGACGAGGCGCTGAAGGCCTTTGCCGCGCGGCTGCTCAAGGCCGAACGTCCTGTCATCGTCACCATGGACGAGGTGGTCAAGAGCGACGCGCTGAAGGAGGCGGCCGAGCTCGCCGAGCTGCTCGGTGCTGCCGCCTATCAGTCCTCGACGCCCTATGGCTCGCACTTCCTCTCGGAGAGCCCGAGCTTCGTCGGCACGTTGGCGCGGGTGCAGAAGGTCGCGCGCGACACGCTCGCGCCCTACGACCTCCTGATCGCGCTCGGCGGCGATCCGCTGCGGATGTCGGTCTATAGCGAAGTCGACCCGCTGCCGGATGGATTGCCAATTCTCCAGGTCGGCCTCGTCGACTGGGAGATCGCCAAGAATTTTGGCGCGGAGATTGCGCTGAAGGCGGACGTCAAGGAAACGCTGCGCGCGCTGATCCCCGTGCTGAAGGAGATGGGCGGCGCGGCACTGGCGCAACGCGCCAGGCAGCGTCTCGCCGAGCTTGCGCCGAAGAACTGGAGCGCGCGCCGCGCCGCGCTGGTGGAGCAGATCGGCAAGAGTGCGGGCCGCAACCCCATCGATCCGGACTATCTGGTGCTGCAAATGACAGAGGCCATGCCCGGCAACGCCATACTCGTCGACGAAGGCCTCACCTCCAGCCGCCAGATCACGAACCTGCATCCGCACCGCGATCGCTTCGGCTATCACGGCCTTGCATCCGGCGGCATCGGCTGGGGCCTGCCGGCCTCGGTCGGCGTCAGCATCGCCAATCCGGATCGTCCCGTGGTGTGCTTCTCCGGCGACGGCAGCGCGATGTATTCGATCCAGTCGCTCTGGACGGCGGCACATCACAAGCTGCCGCTCAACGTCGTCATCGCCAACAATGGCGGCTATCGCATCATCAAGCAGCGCCTGCTCGCCTTCCATGGCGACGACAACTATGTCGGCATGGATTTCATCGATCCGCCGGTGGATTTCGCCGGGGTCGCGAAGGCATTGGGGTGCGAGGCGATCAAGATCAGCGACCCAAGCGAGCTGAAGGCGACGCTGTCGTCGGCGTTTGGCCGGCCGGGGACGAAGCTGATCGAGGTGATGGTGGACGGGAAGGTGTAGGGCAGTGACGGTGTGGAGGCAGCGTGCACAATGCCTCCACATCGTCGTCCTGGCGAAAGCCAGGACCCATACCGCGTGATCTATCGTGTGCGGGTGGTACTAATCCCGAACGACCAGTCTTCGCCAAACTCCCTGTTGGGGTAATGGGTCCTGGCTTTCGCCAGGACGACATTGGGGGTGGCGCCTACCCCGTCTTCGCCACCCGATACCCCGCCGCCGGATGCGGCGTGTCGAGCCTTGCGCGCCCCGCACCGAACAGCTTCTCCCGCAACGTGCCTTTCGCATACTCCGGCTTGTACCGTCCGCGCCGCGTCAGCTCCGGCATCAGCATGTCGGCGATGTCCTCGAAATCGCCGGGCGAGATCGCGAACGCCACGTTGAGGCCGTCGACGTCGGTCTTCTCGAACCAATCCTCGATCTTGTCTGCGACGCTCTCCGGCGTGCCCACCACGACCGGACCGGCGCCGCCGATGCCGACATGCTCGATGACGTCGCGCACGGTCCAGATGCGGTCAGGATCACCGCGGGTGACGTTGTCGAGCGCGCTGCGGCCGGCATCGTTCTGGACGTGCCGGACCTGCTGGTCGAGCTCGTAGCCGGAGAAGTCGATGCCGGTCCATCCCGACATCAGGGCCAGGGCGCCTTCCGGGCTGATATGCGAGCGGTAGTCGGCATATTTCGCCGCAGCTTCAGCTTCCGTGTTGCCGAGGATGATCGTCATCATGTTGAACATGAGGATCTCCGCCGGATTGCGGCCGAGCTCGGCAGCCTCCTGGCGGATCGCGGAGACGCGCGGCGCGATGATCTTGGCCGACGGTCCCGACATGAACACACATTCGGCGTGCTTCGCCGCGAACTGCCGCCCGCGCGGCGAGGTGCCGGCCTGGTACAGCACGGGCGTGCGCTGCGGCGACGGCTCGCTGAGATGGATGGTGTTGTTGATGCGGTAGTTCGCGCCCTCGTGATTGACGCGATGAACCTTTGCGGGATCGGTGAAGATGCCGCGCGCCCGGTCGCGCAGCACGGCATCGTCCTCCCAGCTTCCTTCCCAGAGCTTGTAGACGACCTCCATATATTCGTCGGCGATGTCGTAGCGGTCGTCATGTCCGGTCTGCTTGTCCTTGCCGGCGCCGCGGGCGGCGCTGTCGAGATAGCCGGTGACGACGTTCCAGCCGATCCGGCCCTCGGTGAGATGGTCGAGTGTTGACATCCGCCGCGCGAACGGGTAGGGCGGTTCGAAGGACAAATTGCTGGTGACGCCGAAACCGAGATTTTGCGTCACCGCCGCCATCGCCGAGAGCAGGAGCAACGGCTCGTTCGACGGCGTCTGTGCTGCATTGCGCAAGGCTGCGTCAGGGCTGTTGCCATAGACGTCGTAGACGCCAAGCACGTCGGCCAGGAACAATCCGTCGAAACGGCCACGCTCCAGCGTCCTGGCGAGATCGAGCCAGTAGGGCAGGCGATTATATTCGGCGGTGCGGTCGCGCGGATGGGTCCACAGGCCCGGCGACTGGTGGGCGACGCAATTCATCGCAAAGGCGTTGAGCCTGATCTGCTTGGCCATATTGGTCCCCCGGCGCTCTGTACCGAGCGCTCTTCGAATGATAGACGTGCGCCCCAACTTGGCGAAGTTCTTGCATATAACTTGCACTTGGCAAGGCCAAAATCAGCAGCACTGCTGCCCTTGGCAAGCCAATCTCAAGCGAGCAAGAACGAAATCCCAAGAGAACAAGAGAACTACAAGAGAACTACAAGAACAATCCAAGTCCCCGCCACTATCGAAGGCCGTCCTGTCTCGGGTAGGGTCCTTCCTCGAAGTCCGAAAAGCAAATCATGACCAGAGCCGCCGCCATCGCCCGTGCCCGTGAGGATTTCAATTCGGGCGCGTTCCTCGCCGAACTCGACCGCCGCGTCGCCTTCAAGACCGAGAGCCAGAATCCGTCGCGCGGCCCCGAGCTGCGCGCCTATCTGGAACAGGAGATGCAGCCGGCGTTCGCGGAGCTCGATTTTCAAAGCCGCATGGTCGAATCTCCCAGCGGCAAGGCGCCGTTCCTGTTCGCCGAGCATCACGAGAGCGCATCCGCCCCGACCGTGCTGATTTACGGCCATGGCGACGTCGTCGACGGCATGGAAGGCGAGTGGCGCGATGGCCGCGATCCCTGGCGCACGACGGTTGCGGGCACGCGCCTCTACGGCCGCGGCACCGCCGACAACAAGGGCCAGCACAGCATCAACATGGCAGCGCTCCGCGCGGTGCGCGAGGCCCGCGGCGGCAAGCTCGGCTTCAACGCCAAATTCATCGTCGAGATGGGCGAGGAGATCGGCTCGCCCGATCTCGGCAAGGTCTGCGACCTCAATCGCGATGCGCTCAAGGCCGATCTGTTCATGGCCTCCGACGGACCGCGGCTGTCGGCAGATCGCCCGACACTCTTCCTCGGCTGCCGTGGCGGCATCCGCATCCATCTCGACGTCAATTTGCGCGATGGCGGCCATCATTCCGGCAATTGGGGCGGCGTGCTCGCCAACCCCGCGACGATTCTGGTCAACGCGATCTCGACGCTGGTCGACGGCCATGGCCGTCTCCAGCTCGATGCCCTGAAGCCGCCGCGGCTCACCAACCAGATCCGCAGCTATCTTGCGGACGTGGACGTGGTGCCGACCGCCGACGAGCCGGCGCTGGCGGAGAACTGGGGCGAGGAAGGCCTGTCGGCGGCCGAACGCCTCTATGCCTGGAACACGTTGGAAGTGCTGGCGATGTCGTCCGGCAATATCGAGAAGCCGGCCAACGCCATTCCCGGCCATGCCAATGCCGTGCTGCAACTGCGTTTTGTCGTCGGCACCAAGGTCGACGGCCTGATCGAGGCCGTCCGCGCGCATCTGGTGCAAAAGGGTTTCCCGATGGTCGAGGTGCGGGCCGCACAGAGCTTTGCCGCCTCGCGTACCGATTTCGACAGCCCCTGGATCAAATGGGCGGCGGATTCGGTGCGGGAAACTACCGGCAAGGCGCCGGCGGTGCTGCCGAACTTCGGCGGCTCGCTGCCAAACGACGTGTTTTCCGAGATCCTGGGCCTGCCGACGATCTGGGTCCCGCACTCCTATCCCGGCTGCTCCCAGCATGCGCCCAATGAGCACATCCTGCTGCCGTTGACCGAAGAGGCCTTGACGGTGATGGCCGGCCTGTTCTGGGATCTCGGCGAATTGCCCAAACCACTCACCTGAGCCGTTAACCTGAGCGGCGATCCAGTCGAAAGTCACATTCTAATCCGGCCTGATTTGTGCTTGCATCCGGCCGCATCATCCTGAAAGGGGACCAAAAAAGTGAAGCATTTCCGTCACATCGGGCTCGCGCTGGCCGCGACCTTCGTCGTCAGCCAGGCCGGGGCCCAGGAGCTGACCGGCACGCTGAAGAACATCAAGGACACCGGTGCCATCACGCTGGGCTTCCGCGACTCCTCCATCCCGTTCTCCTATCTGGACGACAACCAGAAGCCGATCGGGTTCGCGATGGACATCTGCTACAAGATCGTCGACGCCGTGAAGAAGGAACTCAAGCTCGACAAGCTCGAGGTCAAGCTCAATCCGGTGACCTCGGCGACCCGCATCCCGCTGATGGCCAACGGCACCATCGACCTCGAATGCGGCTCGACCACCAACAATGCCGACCGCCAGAAGCAGGTCGCCTTCACCAACACCCACTTCCTGACCGCCAGCCGCTACGTGTTCAAGAAGTCGAGCGGCCTGAAGTCGATCGATGATCTCAAGGGCAAGACCGTGGTCTCGACTGCCGGCACCACCAACATCAAGCAGCTCACCGAGGCCAATGTTGCGAAAGGCCTCGGCGCCAACATCATCCCGGCCAAGGATCACGCCGAATCCTTCCTGATGGTCGAGACCGATCGCGCGGTCGCCTTCGTGATGGACGATATCCTGCTCGCGAGCCTGGTTGCCGGCTCGAAGTCGCCCGACGACTACGTCATCTCCAAGGACGCCTTCTCCAAGCCCGAGCCCTACGGCATCATGCTGCGCAAGGACGACGCGCCGTTCAAGAAGGTGGTCGATGCGGCGACCGCTGCGCTCTACACCTCGGGCGAAGGCCAGAAGATCTACGAGAAGTGGTTCACGGCCAAGATCCCGCCGAAGGGGCTCAACCTCAACACCCCGATCTCGGCCGAGCTGAAGAACGAGTTCGCCAAGCCGACGGACTCGCCGAACCCGGACGACTACAAGTAAGCTGAGTTGTTCGCCTCTCCCCGCTTGCGGGGAGAGGAAGCAAATTCCGGCCATTCTGGAGGGAGTGGCCGGACATTTGCATAGACGCTTACGACATCTGTGATTGGCGCGTTCGCGCGAGGGACACGTGAACTACCACTGGAACTGGGGAATTTTCTTCGAGCCGAACCCGATGGGGACCGGCACCTATCTCGACATGCTGTTGTCGGGCCTGGTGCTGACCCTGAAGACGGCGGTGCTCGCCTGGATCATCGCGCTGGTGTTCGGCTCGCTCGTCGGCGTCATGCGCACGCTGCCGTCCAAGGCGGCCTACCGGTTCGGCTTCTGCTGGGTCGAGTTCTTCCGCAACATGCCGCTGCTGGTGCAGCTCTTCCTGTGGTTCTTCGTGCTGCCGGAACTGCTGCCGAAATCCGCCGGCCTGTGGCTGAAGCAACTGCCGAATGCGCCGTTCTGGACGGCCGCGATCGGCATCGGCTTCTTCATGTCGGCGCGCGTCGCGGTGCAATTGCAGGCGGGCATCGGTTCGTTGCCGCGCGGGCAGAAGATGGCGGCGACCGCGCTCGGGCTCACCACCGTGCAGGGCTATCGCTACGTGCTGCTGCCGATGGCGTTCCGCATCATCCTGCCGCCGCTGACCTCCGAGTTCCTCAACACCATCAAGAACACGGCGGTGGCCATCACCATCGGCCTGATCGAGCTGACCGGACAGGCGCGCTCGATGCAGGAATTCTCGTTCCAGGTGTTCGAGGCCTTCACCGCCGCGACCATCCTTTATCTCCTCGTCAACGCCGTCGTCGTGACCGCGATGCGCTTGCTCGAGCGCTATGTCGCGATCCCCGGCTACATCACGGGGAAATAGCGCAATGTTCGGTAATCTCGATTTCGACGTCATCCGCCGCGCGCTGCCCTACCTGTTCTACGAGGGCATGACGTTCACGGTGACCCTGACGGCGCTGGCGGGCCTCGGCGGCCTGATCTTCGGCACCGCGATCGCGTTGATGCGACTGTCGGGCTTCAAGGTGCTCGGCCGCATCGCCGGCGTCTATGTCGACTTCATGCGCTCGCTGCCGTTGGTGCTGGTCATCTTCTGGTTCTACTTCCTGGTGCCCTATATCGGGCAGTGGGTGACCGGCGCGTCGCGGCCGATCAGCGTCGGCGCGTTCGCCTCCTCGCTCATCACCTTCATCATGTTCGAGGCGGCGTACTTCTCCGAGATCATGCGCGCCGGCATCCAGTCGATCTCGCGCGGCCAGCCCGCCGCCGCCAACGCGCTCGGCCTGACCTACGCCCAGACCATGCGCTACGTCGTGCTGCCGCAGGCGTTCCGCAACATGCTGCCGGTGCTGCTGACGCAGACCATCGTGCTGTTCCAGGACACCTCGCTGGTCTACGTGCTCTCGATCCCGGACTTTCTGGGCGCGGCGAGCAAGGTCGCGCAGCGCGACGGCCGCCTGGTCGAGATGTACCTGTTCGCCGCCGTCGTCTACTTCACCATTTCCTGTGTCGCGTCCTTCGGCGTGCGTCGCCTCCAGGCGCGCATCGCCATCATTCGATAGAGCGTGTCGGTCATGATCGAAATCAGCCACGTCAACAAATGGTACACCCCGACCTTCCAGGTGCTGACCGACTGCACCACCACCGTCACCAAGGGCGAGGTCGTCGTGGTCTGCGGTCCCTCGGGTTCGGGCAAGTCGACGCTGATCAAATGCGTCAACGCGCTCGAGCCGTTCCAGGAGGGCGACATCAGCGTCGACGGCACCAAGGTCAACGATCCCAGGACCGACCTGCCGAAGCTTCGCTCGCGCGTCGGCATGGTGTTCCAGCACTTCGAGCTGTTCCCGCATCTCAAGATCATCGAGAACCTCTGCCTTGCCCAGCAGAAGGTGCTGGGACGGCCGTACGACAAGGCGGTGGCGAAAGGCATGCAGCTCCTGGAGCGCGTCGGCCTGAAGGAGCAGGCGCAGAAATTCCCGGCGCAGCTCTCCGGCGGCCAGCAGCAGCGCGTTGCGATCGCGCGCGCGCTCGCGATGGATCCGATCGTCATGCTGTTCGACGAGCCGACCTCGGCGCTCGATCCTGAAATGGTCAGCGAGGTGCTCGACGTCATGGTCGATCTCGCCCGCGAAGGCATGACCATGATGGTCGTCACCCACGAGATGGGCTTTGCCCGCAAGGTCGCCAATCGCGTGATCTTCATGGATCGCGGCGAGATCGTCGAGGACGCGGCGAAGGAGGATTTCTTCGGCAAGCCGCGCAGCGACCGCGCGCAGAAGTTCTTGTCGAAGATTCTGTCGCATTAGCTCCATTGTCATTCCGGGATGGCCCGAAGGGCCAGGCCCGGAATCCATCGGGCGTCGGTCTCCGAGGTAAGATGGATTCCGGGCTCATTCGCTTTGCGAATGCCCCGGAATGACGATCGAGGGTTTATCGGGCTCGCTAAATCTCCTATACCGTGGCCAAATCCCCTTTTCCCGCCAGGAGACCTGCCTTGGACTCGATCGCCTACGTCAACGGCTCATTCGTCCCGCTCTCGGACGCCAAAATCTCGGTTCTCGACCGCGGCTTCCTGTTCGCCGACGGCATCTACGAGGTCTCGGCCGTGCTGGACGGCAAGCTGGTCGACAACGCCTCGCACCTGGCGCGGCTGGAGCGTTCTGTCGGCGAGATCAGCTTGAGGCTGCCGGAGACGGTCGAGCGCATCACCGAGCTGCAGAAGGAGCTGATCGCGCGCAACAAGCTCGGGAGCGGCCTCGTCTATCTCCAGGTTACGCGCGGCGCCGACAAGGGCCGCGACTTCCCGTTCCCCAAGGCTGATGTCAGGTCGAGCCTGGTGATGTTCACCTCGGAAAAGGACATCATCAATGCCGCCTCGGCCAAGACCGGCATCAACGTGATCACCGTGCCCGACATCCGCTGGGAGCGACGTGACATCAAGAGCGTGGCGCTGCTGGCGCAGGTGCTGGCGAAGCAGGCCGCGGCGGAAGCCGGTGCAGGCGAAGCCTGGATGCTGCAGGACGGCTACGTCACCGAGGGCGGTTCATCGTCGGCGTTCATCCTGACGAAGGACGATGTCATCGTCACGCGCAAGAACTCCAACGCGATTCTGCCGGGCTGTACGCGCAAGGCCGTCATCGCGCTTGCGGAAGAACGTCAGCTCCGCGTCGAGGAGCGGACCTTCACGGTCGCCGAGGCGCTCGCTGCCAAGGAAGCTTTCATCACCTCGGCCTCGTCGTTCGTGCAGCCGGTGGTCGCGATTGATGGCAAGACAATCGGCGACGGCAAGCCCGGCCCGATGGCGACACGTCTGCGCGAGATCTACGTGGAATTCGCCAAGGCGACGGCGGTTTAGGGCGTACTCTCGGCTATTGTAGGGTGGGCAAAGGCGCGCTAGCGCCGTGCCCACCGACTCTCAGCGATTGGGATAGGGAGTGGTGGGCACGCTCCGCTTTGCCCACCCTACGAGACTTGTGCCCGAGGCGGCGCCGCAGCATCACGCCACCGACGCCTTCACCTTCACCGGATGGACCGCGCGGAACGAGATCGCGATCCTGTTCCACGCGTTGATGGTGCCGATCAGCGTGGTGAGGTTGACCGTCTCCTGCTCCGAGAACTGCGCGCGGACCTGCTCGTAGATGTCGTCGGGGGCGTGCGTCTCGGAGATCAGCGTCACCGCTTCGGTCCAGGCCAAGGCGGCGCGCTCGCGATCGGTGTAGAGCGGAGATTCGCGCCAGGCATTGAGAAGATAGAGCCGCTGTTCGGTCTCGCCGCGCTTGCGGGCGTCCTCGGTGTGCATGTTGATGCAGAAGGCGCAACCGTTGATCTGCGACGCCCGTGTCTTGACCAGTTCGATCAGGGATTGCTCCAGGCCGCTGGCCTTGATCTGATCGTCCACCGCGATCAGGGCTTTGAGCGTGTCGGGCGCGGCCTGATAGTAGTTCATGCGGGGCTTCATGGTCGTTCTCCTTTTGCTGGGGTGACGTCAGTGGGCTCCACCGGCCGAGGTCTGGCCGGGCTTCTTCAGGAAGAGGACGGCGATCAGGGCCACGATCAGCGCCATGCCGAGCAGGTAGAAGGTGTCGCTGAAGGCCAGGATATAGGCCTGCTTCTGCACGATATGGCCGATTGCGACATAGGCACGATGCGACGCATCCGCACGATCGGGGATGCCGTGATTGACGAAATATTGAGTGAGCTGTTCCAGCCGCGTGCGGGTGGCCTGCTCGAACATCGAGACCGACTGCATCAGAACGTTGGAGTGATACTGCTCGCGCTTGGTCAGCACGGTCTGGAGCAGCGCAATGCCGATGGCGCCGCCGAGGTTGCGCATCATGTTGAATAGGCCCGATGCGGAGCCGGCATTCTCCGGCTCGATTCCGGCCGTGGCGACGGCCGAGAGCGGCGCGAACACGAACGCCTGTCCGACGGCGCGAACGACGTTGGGCCAGAACAGCTGATCGGTGGCGTAGTCATTCGTCATATAGATGTTCATGAAATTGGAGGCCGCAAACAGCGCAAAGCCGACGCTGATGATGATCCGGGCGTCGAAGCGTTGCATCAGCCGCGGCACCAGAGGGATCAGCAACAGCTGCGGCAAGCCGGTCCAAGCCAGAACCATGCCGATCTGTTCGGCATTGTAGCCCTGGATGCGCGACAGATAGACCGGCATGATGAACGCCGAACCGTACAGCGCGATACCGAGCAGGAAGTTGGCGAGGATGCCGAAGCCGAAATTGCGGCGAACCAGCAGACGCAGGTTCAACAGCGGCTTCTTCGCAGTCAGCTCGATCACGAGGAAAGCGGTCAACGCAATGACGGCGATAATGGACAGTTTGACGATGAAGGGCGAGCCGAACCAGTCGTCCTTGTTGCCTTCTTCCAGCACGGTCTGCAGCGCGGAGAGGCCGATCGCCATGGTGACGATACCCGGCCAGTCGCCCTCGCGCAGCAGCGACAGCTTCATCGGCTTCGCTTCCAGCGAGAACCACAGCATCGCGATCATCAGCGTGCCGGGAACCAGGTTGACGTAGAAGATGTACTCCCAGCCCAAATTCTCGGTGAGATAGCCGCCGATGGTCGGGCCGATCGCGGGTGCGAATGTCGCAGAGATCGCAAACAGCGCAAGTCCGATCGGCTGTTTCGCCTTCGGCAACAGCGTGATGATCAGTGTGAACGCCATCGGGATCAGCACGCCGCCGCTAAAGCCCTGCACGGCGCGAAGGACGATCATTTGCGGCAGGTCCTGCGCCAGCGCGCAGGCCGCCGAGAACACCAGAAACAGGATCGCGTTGGTGAGGAGGTAGATGCGGATCGAGAACACCTGGGCGAGCCAGCCCGACAGCGGGATCACCACGATCTCCGCGATCAGATAGGAGGTCGAGATCCAGCCGCCGTCGTCGATGCCGGCGCCGATCGCGCCCTGGATGTCGGCGAGCGAGGCGTTGACGATCTGGATGTTCAGCACCGCCATGAAGGCGCCGAGCGTCGCGCCGATCACCGCGATCCAGGTCTTGGCCGACACGGCCGGAATCGTGGGAGCCGCGGCCGGCGCGGGGAAGTTGGCGGCGGAGGCGGCGTTGACGGTCGGTTGGAGCGTGCTCATGGAAGCCTCGTCTCGGTTACGGAGACAGGATGCGCTGGGCGGATGGTTTCGATAATCGCGGAAGTCCTGGAAGGATCGTCCGGCGGGACTTGATAATCCCGCCGGTTTTGCAGCCTCACCCGCCGCTCGGATGGACCGTGTTGTCAGCGAGGCGCTTTGCCGTCTCGCGCTCAGCCAGCACAGCGGCCTTGGTGTCGACGGTCGGCACCGCCGACATGCCGGGCCGCAGCAGGCCGGTGAGGCTGTGATCGTCGAGCACGATCTTCACCGGGACGCGCTGCACGATCTTGGTGAAATTGCCGGTGGCGTTATCGGGCGGCAGCAGCGCGAATTCGAGCCCGCTGGCCGGCGATAGGCTGTCGACGTGACCGCGCAGGGTCTGGCTGCGGAAGCTGTCGACGCGCAGCTCGACCGGCTGGCCGGCGCGGACATGGGTGAGCTGCGTCTCCTTGAAGTTCGCGACCACATAGACCGCATCGAGCGGCACCACCGCCATCAACTGCGTGCCGGCCTGCACGTACTGGCCGACGCGCAAGCTACGGGCGCCGACCGTGCCGTCCACCGGTGCGGTGATCTCGGTATAGGACAGGTTCAACGCCGCCTGCTGCGCGACCGCGCGGGCACGTTCGAGCTGGGCCGTGGCCTGGGCGCGCTGGGTGGTGAGCACGTCGACCCTGCGCTGTGCGGCCTGAAGGCCTGATTTGGCGTGCTGCAATTGCGCGTTGCTGGCGCGCAGTGCGGCATCGGTCTGCTGCGCGCGCTGGATGGTGCCGGAGCCCGACTTCATCAGGTCGTCGTAGCGGGCGCGTTCCTCCTGGGCGAATTTCAGATTGGCGTCCGCAGCCGTGACATCGGCCGTGCTCTGCTCGATGATCGGCTGCTGCAGCTCGAGCTGGGCATCGAGGTTGCGGACGGAGGCCTCCGCGGCGGCGACATCGGCGCGGGCCTGATCGAGCGCCGCTCTGAAGTCGCGATCGTCGATCCTGGCCAGCACCTGGCCGGCCTTGACCTTTTCGTTGTCGCCGACCAGGACCTTCGCGATGTAGCCGGAAACCTTCGGCGCGACGATCGTGGAGTCCGCCTTGACATAGGCGTCGTCGGTCGTCTCGAGATAGCGTCCGTTGGTCCAGTAGTCGTGTCCGTAATAGACGACCGCCGCCGTGCCCGCGAGGAGCGCGAGCACCAAGGCCGCGCGCCGGAGCTTGTCACGGATCGGCACACGCAGCGGCACCTTGGAATAATCCTGAGTAATTTCAGTTGCTTGCTGGAAGTTTTCAGCGCGGGGCAGCTCGGACATGACGGTCTCCTATCGGCTGGAAGGGACTATCGGTCTTTCCAGCTCGAGCGATAATCGGCGAAATGCTGAAAGGATTATCCACTCGGGGTGGATAGTCCGGGGTTCGCCCTGGTGTGTGGTCTACCGAACCAGACGTGCGTTAGATAATCGGGGCGAAAACCTTGAGATTATCGATCAAGAGCGGATAATCAGGTGGCATGGACCGATTGACCAGCCTCGAAGTCTTCAGCCGGGTGGTCGAGACCGGCGGCTTCTCCGCAGCAGCCCGCAAGCTCAACATGTCGACCACCATGGTGAGCAATCACGTCCAGGCGCTGGAAGACCGGCTCGGCGTGAGGCTGCTTCAGCGCACCACGCGCAGGGTCAACCTCACCGAGATCGGCAAGGCCTATTACGACCGCTGCGTCCAGATCCTCGCCGATATCGAACAGGCCGACGATATCGCGAGCGAATTGCAGTCGGTGCCCCGCGGCACGTTGCGCGTCCACGTCGCCACGCACATGGTCCCGTTCGTCGCGCCGGTTGTGGCGAAACTCCTGTCGGCCTATCCGGAGCTCAAGATCGATCTGCGCATGGGCGAGGCCGATGTCGATCTCATCGAGGAAGGCTACGACGTTGCCCTGCGCATGACGCCGCCGCCGGATTCGAGCCTGATCGTGCGGAGCCTCGCCACCTGGCGTCACGTGCTGTGCTGTTCCCACGAATATATCGAGAAGCACGGCCGGGTGCAGAAGCTCGACGAGCTCACTGCGCATAATTGCGGCCGTCACCTGAACTATCCGTTTGGCGATGAATGGCGCTTCCTCGATCGCAAGGGCACGCCGGCATCGGTACGGATATCCGGCAGCTTCGTCACCAACAGCGGAGAAGCGCTACGGAAGGTCGCGCTGGGGGGCGCTGCCGTCTGCCTGATGGCGGGGTTTCTCATTCAGGACGACCTCGAAGCCGGTCACCTCGTGCGCCTGTTGCCGGAATATCGGACGGTCGAGCTGTCCATGAACGCGGTCTATCCGCATCGCCATCATCTGTCGGCGAAGGTGAGAACCTTCATCGACATGCTGGTGGCGCACAGCGCCGAGCAGCAGAAGCTGATCAATCCGTATTCATGACCGGTGCGGCGGCGGCAGCCGCCCGAACACGCCGTCAAGCGCGATGCCGATCGCGAGCAAGCGGCGATCGCTGCCTGCCGGGCCGTCGAGCTCAAGGCCAATCGGCAATGTGCTCGTCGGGTCGAGCGCGATCGGAATCTGGACACCGGGAATGCCGGCATTGCTGCCGGGATCGGTGTTTCACGTCAACCGTGGGCGCGCATTTCTGCCGGCGATGCGGCGATCACATCGGCGAGACGCCGTTCGACCTCCGGCTTCACCTTCGCGACCGCGATGTCCTTGACTGGGCCGAAGCCACGGATCTCCATCGGAGCCTTGGCGATCACAATGAAATCGGGCAGGCGCGCCGCGTCGAGTTCGTGCAGCATCCGTTCGATCACGCCCTCATACCAGGAGATCAGCTCCCGCTCGGTGCGCCGCTCGGCGGTGCAACCGAACGGATCGAGCGGCGTCCCGCGCAACCCCTTCAACCGCGCGAGCAGGGCAAGCGGCGTCTGGATCCACTGGCCGAAGGCGCGCTTGCGCGGACGGCCACGGGCGTCGCGTTCGGACGGCAGGAACGGCGGCGCAAGGTGATACTGGACGCTAAAACCGTCCTCGAACTCGCGCTTCAGTTCGTCGAGGAAGCCGGTCTGCATGTGCAGGCGCGCCACCTCGTACTCGTCCTTGTAGGCCATCAGCTTGAACAGCGCGCGTGCGACGGCCTCGGTCATCGCCCCGCTGCTCAGCGCAGCTTCGGCGTTGCGAACCTTATCGACGATCGTCCGGTAGCGTGCCGCATAGGCCGCGTTCTGATAGGCGGTGAGGAAATCGGCGCGGCGGGCGATGAGCTGGTCGAGCGTCTCGGCTTTGGGCGTATCGTCCGCCTTCGGCAAGAAGTCCGGATCGGCGGCGGCGATCCGGCCCCAGGCAAAGGCCTGCTTGTTGCGCTCGACCGCGATGCCGTTGAGCTCGATCGCGCGCAGCAGCGCCTGCAGCGAGACGGGGATCAGTCCGCGCTGCCAGGCAAAGCCCAGCATGATGACGTTGGCATAGACGGCATCGCCCAGCAGCCGTTCGGCCAGCGCGTTGGCGTTGATGGTGTCGAGATTGTCGTTGCCGACGACCTGCCGGATCGCGCGCAGGCGGGCGGGCGAGGCGAGATCGGCATCGCGGAAGCGAACGACGTCGCCGGTCGGCATCTCCGCCGTGTTGACAGCGGCGCGCGTACCGCGACGATAGGTGCCGGACGCCTTCGGCGCGGAGCTGACGACGAGGTCGCAGCCGATCAGCGCATCGGCCGCGCCCTGGTCGATGCGGACCTGGTGCAACGCTTCGGGCGAGGCGGCGAGGCGGATAAAGCTCAGCACCGGGCCAAACTTCTGCGCAAAGCCGGTGAAGTCGAGGACCGAGACGCCGCTCCGTTCGAGATGCGCCGCCATGCCGATCAGCGCGCCGACGGTGATCACGCCGGTGCCGCCGACGCCTGTTACCAGCAGGTCGTAGGGACGGTCGAGCGTGGCGGGAGCGGGCAGGGGAAGCGTCGCCGCGCGGCCGACTGCGCCGATCTCGCTCGCGCTCTTCTTCCGGCGCGTCGCGCCTTCGACAGTCACGAAACTGGGGCAGAAGCCGTTGAGGCAGGAAAAATCCTTGTTGCAGGCCGATAGGTTGATTTGCCGCTTGCGGCCGAACGACGTCTCTTTCGGCTCGACGCTGAGGCAGTTGGATTCGACCGAGCAGTCGCCGCAGCCTTCGCAGACGAGGTCGTTGATATAGGCAAAACGCTTGGGGTCGGCCATCTGCCCGCGCTTGCGGCGGCGCCGCTTCTCGGTGGCGCAGGTCTGCTGGTAGATCAGGACAGAGACGCCGGAGACCTCGCGCAGCTCGCGCTGCACGGGGTCCATTTCCTCGCGCGGATGGATGGTGACGCCGATGGGCAGGTCCGCCGGCGAAAACTGCGCGGGATCGTCCGACACCAGCGCGATGCGCGCCACGCCTTCAGCACGGACGCTATGCGCGATGGCATGGACACTGATGGGGCCGTCGACCGGCTGGCCGCCGGTCATGGCGACGGCGTCGTTGAACAGGATCTTGTAGGTGATATTGGCCTTGGCGGCGATCGCCTGCCGGATCGCCATCGAGCCGGAGTGATAGTAGGTGCCTTCGCCGAGATTCTGGAAGATGTGCCTGTTGCCGGTGAATCTCGACGACGCCGCCCAGTTCACGCCCTCGCCGCCCATCTGGATCAGCGACGACGTCTCGCGGTCCATCCAGCTCGCCATGAAGTGGCAGCCGATGCCGGCCAGCGCCTTCGAGCCCTCAGGCACCTTTGTCGACGTGTTGTGTGGGCAGCCCGAGCAGAAATAAGGCGTACGTGTCGCACCGCTGACGTTGATCGTGCGGGCGGCTTCAGGCATCAAGGCGGCCGCGCGTGCGGCGAGATTGAGGCCCGGAAACATCGGATCGAGCCGGCGGGCGAGCACGCCAGCCAGCGCACGCGGCGACAATTCGCCGATCCAGGAGATCAGCCGCGCCCCTCGCTCGTCATGCTTGCCGACCATGCGCTCGGGCTTGGTGCCGGGATAGTCGTAGAAATACTCCTTGAACTGGCTCTCGATGATGCCGCGCTTTTCCTCGACAACGAGGATCTCGCGCTTGCCCTTCACGAAGTCCATCGCGTCATGTAGCGCCAACGGCCAGACCATGCCGACCTTGTAGACGTCGATGCCGATGCTGCGGCAGGCCGCCTCATCGAGGCCCATCAGCCGCAGCGCTTCCATCAGGTCGAGATGCGCCTTGCCTGTGGTCACGATGCCGTAGGTGGCGTTCGGAATGTCGTAGATGTGGCGGTCGATCGGATTGGCCTTTGCGAAGGCATAGACGGCGTGTTTCTTCGCCTCCAGCCGCTCCTCGATCTGCGGTCCCGGCAGGTCCGGCCAGCGATAGTGCAGGCCGCCCGGCGGCGGCGTGAAGTCGGGCGTGCGGAAGGCGCGCGGCGGGCGCAGCGCGACGGATGCGCCTGACTCCACGATCTCCGAGATCGCCTTGAAGCCGACCCACATGCCGGAGAAGCGGCTCAGCGCGTAGCCATATTCGCCGAACGCCAGATATTCGCCGACATCGGCTGGATGCAACGTCGGCATGAACCAGCTCATGAAGGCGACGTCGGACTGGTGCGGCATCGAGGAGGAGACGCAGCCATGGTCGTCGCCGGCGACCACCAGCACGCCGCCATGAGGCGAGGAGCCATAGGCATTGCCGTGCTTGAGCGCATCGCCGGAGCGGTCGACGCCGGGGCCCTTGCCGTACCAGAGCCCGAACACGCCATCGACCTCGCGCTCCGCTTGCGTCTCGACTTGTTGCGAGCCGAGCACGGCGGTTGCCGCGAGGTCCTCGTTCACGGCCGGAAGGAATTCGATGCGGTCCCGCTTGAGGCGCTCCTGGATGCGCCACAGCTCGAGATCGATGCCGCCGAGCGGCGAGCCGCGATAGCCGGAGATGAAGCCGGCGGTGTTGAGACCGCGCATACGGTCGCGCTTCGCCTGGTCGAGTGCGATGCGGACGATGGCCTGCGTACCCGTGAGGAAGACGCGGCCGTCCTCGCGGTCGTAGCGGTCGGAGAGCTCGTAAGCGTCGAGTGACGGAATGGCGTCCATGGTGGACCTCGCGCGGCATCCTGCCTGAAGCTGGAAGATTATGCCTGGGAGGCTGGTAGGTCTTACCTATTTGTCCCGCATAGATCAAAATTTCGGTAGAATTTTGCGCAAGGCAATCAAATTTGGTAGATGTTCTCGGCCCGGGGAGGCCTCCATGATCGAAGAACAGGACACGCGAATACTCGCCCACCTTCAGAAGGATGGTCGCGCCACCAATCAGCAGCTCGCCGACGAGATCGGCATGTCCACTTCCGCCTGCTGGCGCAGGGTGCGCGCGCTGGAGGAGAGCGGCGTCATCCAAGGCTATGCGGCGCTGGTCGCGCGCGAGCAGGCGGGATTTACGATGTCGGCCATCCTCCACGTCTCGCTGGAGCGGCACGATGCGAAGTTCGTCGACGAATTCGTGGCCAGGGTCACGACGCGCCGCGAGGTGCTGGAATGTTTCGCGACCACGGGCGACGCCGATTATCATTTGCGTGTCGTCGTGCAGGACATGGCGGCCTATAACAGATTCCTCGACGAGTTCATGTTCCGCATTCCCGGCATCCGCTACGTCCGCAGCAATGTGGTGCTGAAGGAGATCAAGACCGGCGTGGCGCTGCCGTTCTGAGACAACGCGGGGACTCATACCGTCTCCACCCGGCTGCGACGGCGCAGTTGGCGCAGCGACAGTGCATGCAGCAGGATCGAGCTTGGCACGACGAAGGCCGGGGTCAGCACGTTCGGAAAGGTATCAATGGCCATGCTCGGGCCATCCGGAACGATGAGCTGGAACGGGCCAGGCGACATCGCCATTCCCAGGGCGATCGCGACGGCGAAGTCTGCGAGGCCGAAGATATTCCAGAAGATCGCTCCTTTCCGCTCCTCGGCCGTCCCGGCCGCCAAGGCGATCGCCACCGGCACCGCGAACAGTCCGGTCAGCACGTCGCCGGCTCCTGCCGGCAATGCCCAGACGCCCGGCAGCACCCCGCGCAGCCAGTAAGCGAGCCACTGACTGCCAAAGATGCGATAGACCTGAAGGGCGATGAGCCACGTCGTCGGCATTGCATCGAGCAATTGCCCGACCCGCTTCGATAGCATCAGCACAGGAGTGCCGACGATCACTGGCAGCAGGATCGCCGCGGGAAGCAGCGGCAAGGAGGAGGCACCCGTGCGGAATGCACCATTGATGGATGCCGTCCAGGCGAGGGCAGCCCAAAGCGTGAAGGGGACCATGACGACCAGCCAGGTCGCCCGGCGTTGCTCTGGCGTCAACGCGGTGTTTTCGAGCCCGAGCCACAGGCCGAGCGCAATGAGCCCATGGGCCAGCAGCCGAACGCAGAGGACCGGAAAGCCGCTCTGCGGAAGTGCGGGGAGCGAGTAGATCAGCCAGGTCCACAGGATCGTGAATAGAACGGTCCACATCAAGCCGAGCCGGATGGCAGGCTGGGCCGGGGCGGCAACGGAAGCAGCATCGCTGTTCATCGGCGTTCCCTAAAGAGAGGTCGGCTGCGGTGGACGCACGAGATCGCGGCCAGCGGCCATGTCGGGCCGTTTTTTCTTCCGATCCGGACCTCACCAGAATCATGAAGATGAGAACATGGCTGACGAGCAGCAGCGGCACGTAGAGGGCTGGAATATAAATGCCGGCGCCGAAGAGGCCGGGATCCTGGATTTTCGTCACGCCCATGTAGTAGGCATTCAGGAGATCCAGCGTGCCCCAGACGTTGAACGCCCAGACCACCGGAATTGCGATCGACCATCGCCAGGAGAGTGCTGCGATTGACGCGAGCGCGAGAGTGGCGGCAATAAGGTCCCCCCATCCGACCTCGGCGGCGAAATTCGGGCTCAACTCCGCGGATACGAATCCCGCCACCATGAAATTCATGCCGAAGAACCTGAATGCGTTGAAGGCCGCGAGCAGTCTCAGGGCCTCATAGCGCGGCATGGCGCGCAGTGCCGGCCAGACGTAGATCGAAGCCACCACCGCGCTTGTCAGGAAAGCGCCGGCGACGCTGAGCACGAAGGGAAGGTTGAAGCTTTGCGGCACGTTCGGATTTCCTTGTGGTGGCCTGTCCGGCCAGTGTGGTCGAAGCCGGTGGGTTCGGCGTCGGCGGACGCTCAGGGCTTGGCCATCAGCAGACCGAGCGGCATCAGCGGACCGACTGCGATGTAGTCGTGGTCCATGAGTTCCCGCCGCGCGAGCGGCAGGCCCTCCATGATCGCGTGTCCCTCGGCGACATCCCTGACATTCAACAGGAATACGGCGCCGCGCCCGTCGGATCGCGAATACCATTCGCGAACCGTTCCGTTGAGATAGAGCTGCACGGTCTGCCTGATTTCATCGGGCATGACGGCCATGATCTGATCTCGGGTGACGCCCGCCTTGACGGTCAGGATGACCATGACCCCCGTTGTCGGCGACGCGGTCTGTGATTGGGCAAGTGGAGGATCGGCCATGGAGGTTGCGCCTGTGAGTATGAGGGTGACTGCCAAGACGACGTTCAAGACGACGTTGCGGATTGTCTTCATCGATTTCATGTCTCCGATCGCGGCGGTTGCGGCGACGGCACGGCTCATTTGCAATTCGGATGTAAGGCCGCTTCCCGCGAGTTACTATTCGCGATAATGTTGACGGGCTATGAAGCAGAACTTCACAGTCAGGCACGGTGCACTGGACGGCGTGGAGGCGTTCCTAAGTGTCGCCCAACATCGCAGTTTCCGCCGAGCGGCCGCTGAACTCGGGGTCACGCCCTCGGCCATCAGTCAGGCGATACGCGCGCTCGAGGCGCGCGTCGGCGCCGCGCTCTTCATCCGCACGACCCGCAGCGTCGGTTTGACCGAAGCCGGCGAAAGATTCCTTGCGCGCGCCAGGCCTGCCTTCGAGGAGCTCGTCGCCGCCAGCGGGGCGGCGCGCGAGCTCGGACAGCGACCGGCCGGGCTCCTGCGTCTCACCGTACCGCGCTCCGTCGTGCCGATCCTGCTGGAGCCGCTGATCGCGTCGTTCTGTCGGGCATTTCCCGAGATCGAGGTGGAGCTTGCCGCAAGCGAAGAACTGGTCGACCTCGCAGCCGAAGGTTTTGACGCCGGCATCAGGTTGGGCCAGTTCATCGCCCCCGACATGGTCGCGGTGCGCCTGACCAATCCGCTACCGCTCATTATCCTCGGCAGCCCGGCTTACCTTGCCCGCCGCGGTCGGCCCGAGCGGCCAGACGATCTGCGCGAGCACGCGTGCTTGAGATTGCGACGATCGAACGGTGCGCTTGCGTCGTGGTCGCTCGACGACAACGGCCGTTCGATCGAGATTGTGGTTGCGGGACCTTTCATCGCGAACGACTTTCCGACGATGCTCGGAGCCGCCGTCGAAGGTGTGGGTCTTGCGCAAGTGCCCGCACCGCTGGCCACCGGTGCCATGGCGGCGGGAAAGCTCGTTCCCGTCCTGGAGCAATTCGCGCCGATGACGCCGGGCGTGTTCCTGTACTATCCCGGTCACCGACAAATCATGCCGAAGTTGCGGGCCTTTATCGATCATGTGAAGGGCCGCTCAGGCGGCACGAGCTGATCTACCGTTGCTCCCGCACGAACCGATTGCGCAGCGTGCCGATGCCGGTGATATCGATCTCCACGACATCGCCGTGCTTGATGTCCGGCGAGGCACCGTCGGTGCCCATCCAGATCACATCGCCCGGCCATAGCGTAAAGTACTTGGTCAGCTCGACCAGGAACGGCACCACGCCGAAGATCATGTCGTTGGTGTAGAAGCGGTTGGTCTCCTTGCCGTTGACGCGGACGACGGTCTCCATCCTGGCGAGATTCGCCTCGGTCTCGATCCACGGGCCCATCGGCTTGAACGTGTCGGCGTTCTTCGAGCGCCACAGGCTGCGATCCGCCTTCTGCCAGCTGCGCTCGCTGACGTCGTTGCCGATGGTGTAGCCGAACACGCAATCCATCGCGTTCTGCTTGGTGAGGTGTTTGACCTTCTTGCCGATGACGACGACGAGCTCGCCCTCGTAGTGGATCTTGTCCGTCGCGAAAGAGGGGATCACGACCTCCTCGTCGTGTGCGATCAGCGCGTTCTGCGCGCGATAGCCGATCTCGGGCCTGTCAGGCACGGCCGGCACCTCGCCGCGCTTGTCGGCGGCCTCCTTCAGGTGCTTCAAATAGTTCAGGCCGACGCAATAGAAGGTGCGCGGGATCAGCGGCAGCTCGATCTTCACCTCGCCAAGCGGAAGCGTGCGCGAGGTGCGCTGCCATTCGCCGAAGGGATCGCCGTCGATTGCGATGACCCGGTCGCCTTCAACGATCCCCCAGGAGGTCTTGTCCGAGGCGGTGAATTTCAGCCAGCGCATGTCGGATCCTCCAGTTATTCCGCAGCATCGCGCGGCTGCACCTTCCAGGCGCCGGCGGCAGGCCGCCTCAAGCCGAGATTTTCCCGCAGCGTCTTGCCGCGATAGTCCTTCTGGAACAAGCCGCGCCGCTGCAATTCCGGCACGATATGGCGCACGAAATCGGCGTAGGAGCCGGGCACATAGGTGGCCGCGATGACGAAGCCGTCGCAGCCGCGCTCGACGAACATCTCTTCGAGCTTGTCCGCGATCTCCTTGGGGCCGCCGACCATCGCGTCCTGCACCTGGCCGCGGCCGGAGAAAGTGACGAAATCGCGCGCGCTCGGATTGCTCTTGCCTGAATTCTTCAGCACGCCGTCGCGGATGCCCAGAATGCCCTGCATGCTCTTCAGCTCTTCCGTGGTCAGCGGCGCGTCGAGGTCCTTGGAGGCGAAATCGTAATTGAGCGCTTCGGCGAGCAGCGACAGCGCGTCGATCTGCAGCGGCAGCTTGCTGATCAGTGCCATCTTGTCTTCGGCTTCGGCCTTGGTCGCGCCGCAGACCGGCGTCGTCAGGTTGCAGAGGAACATCTGGTCGGGATCGCGGCCGGCTTTGGCCGCCTCGTTGCGGACGGCCGCATAACCCTCCTTGGCCGCGGCGAGGTTGCGCGCGGCGGTGAAGATCACCTCGCCCCAGCGGCCGGCAAAGCGCTGGCCGCGGCCGGATGCGCCGGCCTGGATGATGACGGGATGGCCCTGCTGCGAACGCGGCACGGTGAAGGGGCCACGCGACTTGAAGGCCGCTCCCTTGTGATCGAGCCGCTTCACCTTGACCGGATCGGCAAAGCGGCCGCTTGTCTTGTCCATGATGAGCGCGCCGTCCTCCCAGGTGTCCCAGTGCCCGAGCACGACCTCCATGAACTCGTCGGCGCGGTCGTAGCGGGAATCATGTTCGGGATGGGAGTCGCGGCCCATGTTGAGCGCCTCGCCGTCGTTGAGCGAGGTGACGACGTTCCAGCCCGCGCGCCCGCCGGACATCAAGTCGAGCGTCGCGAAGCGGCGCGCGACGTCGAACGGCTCGTAATAGGTGGTCGAGCAGGTCGCGCCAAGGCCGAGCTTGTCGGTGACCATGCCCATCGTGGTCAGCACGATCAGCGGGTCCATCTTCACGCAGCGGATGCCGTATTCGACGGTATGGGCGTGGTCGTTGCCGTAGCGGTCCGGCATCGCCAGGCGATCGTCGAAGAAGGCCATGTGAAACTTGCCGGCTTCGAGGATCCTGGCGATCTCCTGATAGTAATCCGCCGACATCGAATCGTCGCGCGAGTCCGGATGCCGCCAGGAGCTCGGCAAATTGGTGCAGTTTTGCGCCTGGAGGAAGCCGACCAGTACCATCTGCCGCGTCATGCTGCTGTTCTCCGAATTGCGTCAGGCCAGATCGAGCACCGTGTCGAGCCGGTATTCCCGCGCCAGCGCGCGCAGCTTGTCCCAGGTGGCATCCTCGACCTCAATGCCGTCACGCAGCCGCTGTTGCTCGCGCACGCCCTCGATCTCGCCGGGATAGTAGACGCCCGTGCTGCCCTCGGAGGGCGGGGTCGATTTCAGATAGCGCGCGAATTCGGCGACCTCGCGCTTGAACTCCATCAGCGGGCGGAACGCGGCGACGTTGAACACCGCCATGAAGCAGCCGTCATTGTGCCGCCCCGTCGGCTCGACGCCGAAGCCGAGACCGGTGAGCAGGCCGCACAGCACCTCGACCATGGCGGCAAGCCCGCTGCCCTTGTAGCCCTCGGTGCCGCCGAGCGGCAGCAGCGCGCCGCCCTTGCGATACTGGGTCGGGTCGGTGGTGTGCCGTCCCTCGGCATCGATGATCCATCCCGTCGGGATCTTCTCGCCGCGGGCCACAGCGAGCTGGATCTTGCCGGCGGCGACCGCCGAGGTCGCCATGTCCAGGTAGAACGGCGCATCGAGATCGGACGGCACCGCGATCGAGATCGGGTTGGTGCCGAGCCGCGCCTCCTTGCCGCCGAGCGGCGCCACGTGCTTCGGCGAGCGGCCGGAGTCCGCCGTTGCAATCCCGATCATGCCTTCGCGCATCGCCATCAGCGGATAAGCGGCGAGGCGGCCGACATGGCTCTGCCGGAACACGGTGCAGGCGGCGACGTTCGCCCTCTTCGCCTTCGCGATCGTCAGCGCCATTGCCTCGGCGTTGACGTGGAAACCAAATCCCCAATGGCCGTCGATTACGGTCGTGGTCGGCGATTCCTGCACGATGGTCCATGTCGCGCCGGGAACGATGTGCCCGGCCTTGATGCGGTCGATATAGGTGGGAACCGCGATCACACCGTGGGAGTCGTGGCCGGCGAGATTGGCGTTGACGCAGCCGGTCGCGACCGCATCGGCCTCTTCCTGGGAAGCTCCCGCCGCCTGGAGCAGGGCGGCGCTGATGCGCGTGAGGCGGTCGGCCCTGACGATCGGCATGGCGTTTCCCCGGTCATCGCCCTTATCATGATAGCTGGCGGGCGCTTGTTGGGGACCATCGTCTCAAAGCGCAGGACCGATATCAATCTCCCGTAAACCAATACAGGGCTGCAAATTCGTAAAGAGAGCGCGCCTTTGGTCGAAGATTCGTTCCGGCCGGCGGTATTCTCGACAGTTTGGCGGGGGTCATTCGCAGCTCGTTCACTCTGATCGACGGTTTGCGGCACGCAATAACGACCACTTAGGCGATGGCCGTTCATAAAGTACCCGGGAAAATTAGGCAGAAATGCCCGGGAGCTGAGATCGTGCCGACGACACTCGCGCGCACTTTTGCGGCGTTGAGCGCCATAAACGAAGCGATCCTCTACGCGAAATCGCCGGACGAGCTGTACCAGAAGGTCTGCGACGCCGGGTTTTCGAGCGGGGACTTTTTGGCCGTGGCCGTGTTCCTGGTGGGACCGGACGGCCGGCGGCTTCGCTTTGCGGCCGGCTGCGGCGACGATATCCAGCGGCTGCGCTCGATCGAGATCACCACGGACGCCGGCACGCCGGAAGGATCGGGCGTCGGCGGCGAGGCGTTTCGCGATCAGAGGCTGTGCGTCAGCAACGATTATCTGAACGACCCGCGCTCGCTGGCGTGGCGCGAGGGCGCCGCCAAGGCCCACATTGGCGCTGCCGCGGCGTTGCCGCTGCTCTGCAACGGCAAGAGCGTCGGCGTGCTGTACGTGACCCGCAGCGAAGCCGGCTCGCTGAACGAGCAGATGGTGTCGCTGTTCGAGCGCATGTCGGCCAACATCTCCTATGCCCTCGACAATTTCGCGCGTGAGACGGCGCGGCAGACCAGCGAGCGGGCGACGCGGCGGCTCAACCGCATGTTCGGCGCCATCAGCGCCACCAACGAGGCCATTCTCCGCGCCAAGACCGAGCAGGAGCTCTACCAGCTCGTGTGCGACGCCTCCGTGCATGGCGGCAAGTCGCTTGCGACCATCGTCCTGCTCCGCGAACCGGGTTCGCACTGGATGAAGCCGGTCGCATCTACGGGACAGAATCTGGAGCTGGTCACCCAGGCGCGCTATTCGATCGATCCGGAGAATCCCTACGGCAAGGGCATCTCCGGCGAGGTGTTCCGGACGCAGAAGGCCGTCATCGAGGAAGATCTCGCCAGCCGCACCCGGGGAACCCCGTGGGAGCAGGCCAACGTCAACACCGGTGTCGCCGCCTGCGTGGTCGCGCCGCTGATCAAGCACGGCGAAAGCGTCGGCGTGCTGTTGTCCTTCGTCAGCAGGTCGTGGGCCAAGGACGAGGAAGTCGTCGCGCTGCTCCTGCGCATGGCGGAGAACGTCTCGTTCGCGATCGAGAATTTTGACCGTGAGGCAGAGAAGGCCAGTATCGCCGCGGAAGAAGAGCGTCTCGCCCGCATGTATGCGGCGCTGAGCGCCACCAACGAGGCGATCCTGCGCGCGCGGACGCGGGCCGAGCTGTTCGACCTCGTCTGCGAGGCGACGGCGAAGGGCGCCAAGTTCACCTCGGTCACCATTGCGCTCGCCGACCATCGTGCCGAGCTGCTGCGCGTGGTCGCCAGCTATGGGCCGAACGCCGATCAGGTCCGCACCTTCAAGTTCTCCACCTCCGACCAGGTGCCGGAGGGACGCGGGCTGACCGGCACTGCGTTCCGCACGCGCCAGCCCTCGGTCAGCAACGACGTGTTCGCCGACGACCGCATTGCGCCGTGGCAGGCCAGCGCCCGCCGCACCGGCATCGCATCCTCCGCGGCGTTGCCGCTCCTGAATGGCGACCGGGTCGAGGGCGTGTTCCTGTTCAATTCTCCGGAGCGCGGTACCTTCACGCCCGAGTTCGTCGAGCTGTTGCGCAAGCTTCAGGCCAACGTCGCCTTCGCGCTGGAGAATTTCGATCGCGCCGATGAAAAGGCCAAGGCCGAAATCCAGCGCAATCGTCTGCGGGGCATGCTCGAGGCGCTGAGCGCGACCAACGAAGCCATCATGCGGGTGAAGACCCGCGCCGAATTGTTCGAGGTGGTCTGCGAAGCCGCGGTGCTCGGCGGCACCTTCTCCTCCGCGACCATCGCGCTGGTGGACGAAACCGGACATTACCTCGACATCGCCATGACCAAGGGTGAGAGCTGCTACCAGGTCAAGTCGTGGCGGTTCTCGACGTCGGCGGAAGATCCGGAAGGCCGGGGGTTGACCGGCACCGCCTTCCGCACGCGCATCCCTTGCGTCGCCAACGAGCTTCTCACCGACATCCGCACGGCGCATTGGCACCAGATCGCGCGCATCCAGGGCACGAGATCGGGGGCCTGCTTCCCGCTGCTCAGCAACGGCAGCAAGGCGGTCGGCGTGCTGCTGTTCCTTTCAGTCGACGAAGGCGCGTTCACGCCGGACCTGATCCAGCTCTTGGGGCGGCTTGCCGAGAACGTCTCGTTCGCGCTCGACAATTTCGATCGGGCCGAGGAAAAGGCCCGCACCGAGGCGCAGAAGGAGCGCCTGACGCGCATGTTCGCGGCGCTGAGCGCCACCAACGAGGCGATCATGCGGGCGAAGTCGCGCGCCGAGCTGTTCGACCTCGTCTGCCTCGCGGCGTCGAACGGCGCCAAGTTCACCTCGACGACAATCGCGCTGGCCAGGGCCGACAGCGACCAGCTCGAGATCGTGGCCGCGGCCGGGCCGTCCGCCGAAACCACGCGCAACATCCGCCTCTCCATCGACCCCGAGCGTCCCGAGGGGCGCGGAATGAGCGGCACGGCATTCCGCACACGCCAGCCCTGCATCAGCAACGACTATCTCAACGACGATCGCGTCCGTGTCTTCCATGCCGTCGTCCGCGACGACGGCGCACGGTCGGGCGCGGCGTTTCCGCTCATCGCGCACGACCAGGCCGTCGGCGTCATGATCTACATGTCGACCGAACCGGGCACCTTCACGTCCGAGTTCGTCGAGCTGTTGCAGCGTCTCGCCGACAACGTCTCCTTTGCGATGGAGAATTTCGATCGCACCGACGAGAAGAACCAGGCGGACGAGCGAATCGAATACCTCGCCTCGCATGACAGCCTGACCGACCTGCCGAACCGCGAGACCTTCAACGGGCTGCTGCGCGAGGCGATCGACGCCGCGCAGCGCCACGATCACCGTTTTGCGGTTCTGTTCATCGATCTCGACCGGTTCAAGGTCATCAACGATTCGCTGGGCCACGAGGCCGGCGATCTGCTCCTGCTCGAAGTGGCGAACCGGCTGCGCGGTGCGCTGCGGACAAGCGACGTGGTGGCGCGCCTCGGCGGCGACGAGTTCGTGGTGATCCTCGACCAGTGCGGCGAGATCGACGACGTGCAGCGGATTGCGACCGGGTTGCTCGCGGCGCTCGCCGAGCCCATGGAGCTGGCCGGCCACGAGTGCCACACCACGGCCTCGATCGGCATCGCGATGTATCCGGCCAACGGCTCCGACGCGCAGACGCTGACCAAGAACGCCGACATGGCGATGTATCTCGCCAAGGAGGACGGCAAGAACGGCTACCGCTTCTTCTCAAAGGAAGTGAAGACGCAGTCGATCGAGCGGCTGTCGCTCGAGAGCGCGCTGCGCCGGGCGCTGGAGCGCGAGCAGTTTTCGCTGAACTACCAGCCCAAGGTCGACATGGAGACCGGCCAGATCACCGGCGTGGAAGCGTTGCTGCGCTGGGCGCATCCCGATCTCGGCAACGTCTCGCCGGCACAGTTCATTCCGCTTGCGGAAGAAACCGGGCTGATCGTGCCGATCGGCCGCTGGGTGCTGAACGAGGCCTGCGCGCAGGCGATGGCTGGCAGCGCCGCGGCCTGTTGCCGCTGTCGATGGCGGTGAACCTGTCGCCGCGGCAGTTCGTCGACGAACATCTGTTGCAGGATGTCGACGAGGCGCTGGCGGCCTCCGGCATGTCGCCGGTGCTGCTCCAGTTGGAGGTCACCGAGAGCATGATGATGCGCAATGTCGGGCGCGCGCTCAAGGTGCTCGACGCCATCCAGAGCCGCGGCATCCGCCTCGCCATCGACGATTTCGGCACCGGCTATTCGTCGATGTCGCTGATGAAGCACTTCCCGATCGACACCATCAAGATCGACCGCTCCTTCGTGCGCGACCTGCCGCAGGATTCGGAGGACCAGGCGATCGCGCAGGCGATCATCAGCATGGGCAAGGCGCTCGGCATGACCGTCGTCGCCGAAGGCGTCGAGAACGTCGAGCAGGAGGCGTTCCTGCGCACCCATGGCTGCGACGAGATGCAGGGCTTCCTGATCTCGAAGCCGCTGCCGGCCCGGCAGATGGCCGAACTGCTGCGGCCGATGGTTCTGCCGATCGCGCCGCCGCTCCAGCCGGAGCCGGATCCTGTCGCCCGCGAAGCCGCCGCGTTACGGCTGAAACGCGCTGTCGTCTGACGGTTGCGGGTGCAATTCGCGGATCTCGTGATCCGTGGCCTCGGCCTTGCTCGGAAAATCCTGCGGCCCCGTCAGTGAGGTCTGCTCGACGAACAGCGCAAGTATCGTGCGCGCACCGTCGGCGAAGCTCGCGCCTTCGTTCAAGCCGAGCTCGGAGCACCATGCGCCGCTCATCGGCTCGTGGTCGTCGACCACCGCCATGGCAGGCCCCCACCACCAGGCAGGCGCAGGCGAGCGCTCGTCCCCGGGCACGACATGCCAGCGAACGAACTCATCCATCACGCGCTCGAACTCCAGGCGTGCAGCCTGATGCATGCGGTCGATACTCCCGGAATCCGCGCCCGATGACAGGCCGACGCGCGGATTTGATCGTGGCCTTGACGCTCGGAAAAAGCTGGCTCGCGCAAATTGGCCGAGCCATGCATGCCGACATCATCGTCGGCAATGCCTGAAATGCGGCCGTCAGCGATGCGCCGACGGCGGCAGCGAACGTCCATTCTAGCCGTTTGGAGGGACGGCAGGCAAGGTGCGGGTGTTACGGTTGCCTAACGCGACCTGAACGGATGTGCCTTCTGGTGCCAGGCCCAGGCGGTGCGGATGACCGTAGGCAGGTCAGAGTGACGCGGCACGAAGTTCAGAACTTTTCGCGCGGCGGACGGGTCGGCGACCAGATAGGTGGGATCGCCGGCGCGGCGCGGCTTGACGGTGTGCGGCACCTCGCGCCCGGTCTCCTGCCTGATGGCGTTGAGGATCTCGCGCACCGAAAAGCCGGAGCCGGTGCCGAGATTGAAGCTGCCGCCGGCATGTCCCTGTTCCAGCAGCTTCAGCGCCGCGACATGCGCGGCGGCGAGGTCGGTGACATGGATGTAGTCGCGGATCGCGGTGCCGTCGGGCGTGTCGTAGTCGTCGCCGAACACAGCGAAGTCGACATGGCCCTGCAGGGCCATCATGGCCCGCGGAATGAGATGGGTCTCGTTGTCGCGCAGTTCGCCGATGCCGCCGGCCGGATCGGCGCCGCTGGCGTTGAAATAGCGCAGGCAGAACGCGCCGAAGCCATAGGCCGCGCGATAGTCGGCGAGCATGCGCTCGATCATCCATTTCGAGGCGCCATAGGGATTGATCGGCGCGCAGGGAAAGTCTTCCGGCAGCTCCTTGGAATCGGCGTTGCCGTAGACGGCGCCGGTCGAGGAGAACACGATGCGATGGCA
Source organism: Bradyrhizobium sp. YCK136 (assembly GCF_044570075.1). NCBI lineage: Bacteria > Pseudomonadati > Pseudomonadota > Alphaproteobacteria > Hyphomicrobiales > Nitrobacteraceae > Bradyrhizobium > Bradyrhizobium sp. YCK136. The sequence goes on along the minus strand of NZ_CP172424.1, from coordinate 8,015,889 downwards.
GCCGGCGTTGCGCATCGCCTGGAGCAGCGACAGCGTGCCCTGCACATTGTTGATGTAGTACTTCTGCGGATCGGTCATGGATTCGCCGACGAGGCTCGCCGCCGCGAAATGCATCACCGCCGTGACCTTGTGGTCGGCAAAGGCGCGCGCCAACGCTGCATCGTCGAGAAGGTCGCCGATCACCAGGGGGCCGGCGACGAAGCTGCGATGACCTGTCGAGAGATTGTCATAAACGACGGGCTGATAGCCGGCGGCAGACAGTGCGCGGCAGGCATGCGAGCCAATATAGCCCGCGCCCCCTGTGACGAGGACGGTCGGTCGGTCGGTCATATCGTCTTCTACTCTTCTCTCAGCGATTGGAAGGCCGTTTGCGGCTGAAGAGAAGATAGAGTGCGCGGGGGTTGGTGGTCAAATAGCGCCAGAACAGGCGGCGTGGCTCGAGCCAGGTGCGCCAGGCCCATTCGAGTCCGAATTTCTGCATCCATTGCGGCGCGCGGGACCGGCTGCCCGACAAAAAGTTGAAAAGGCCGCCCGATGTCTTGATAACGCCAACATTGGTCAGCAACGGCGTGTATTGCTCCACGAATGCCTGCTCGTTGGGCACGCCGAGCGCGACCCAGAGATAGTCCGGCGCGAGCGCGTTGATCTCCTCGACCTTCGCGCGCAGGGCCTCGCCGCGCAGATAGCCGTGCCTGTGCCCGACGATCTTGAGGTTCGGATACATCGTCCGGACGTTCTCGACCGCCGCGGCGTTCTCGGCCTCGCTGGCGCCGAACATGTAGAAGGTGCGGCCGACCGCTTCGGCTTTGCGCGCGACGACGTGGAACAGGTCCGTGGTCGCGACGCGCTCGGGCAGCGGGAACCAGGATTGCAGCTTCGAGGCCGCCACCAGCGGCTGGCCGTCGGCGTTGATCAGGTCGGCGCCGCGGAACAGGCGTTCGGTCTCCGGCTCGGTCGAGCAGCGTGCCAGCACCTCGCCATTGGCCGAGGTCAGGTGCAACGGACGGCCGATGCGATGACGCGGATCGGTCGCCTCGATCATGAAGTCGGCGGTCGCTTCCAGGTCGAGCGCGGCCATGCGAAGGCCGCCGACGGTGATCCGCGGCACGTCGGCGGTTGCGGCCCGGCCGTCCAGATTGACGCGGCGCTCAAGCATATTGTCTGCCTCGCTGGCGCGCCTGGGTTGCGGGCGCGAGTTCGTCGAGCACGACGCCGACGAGCTTGCGCTCGGCGCGGCCGAGCGTGCTCAGGATCTCTTCCAGGCTGTCGTTGATGTCGAGGCTGGTCGGCAGTACCGCAACCAGTGCGTCGGCATCGTCGAGCAGCTTGCGGCCGCCGGCCGGGAGCGGCATCGCGGGGCCGTCGAGGACCACGAGGTCATAGCCGCCGGCGGCGCGCGCCTGCGAAATCGCCTTGCGGATGGCCTCGGCCGCTTTGCCCGCGTCGCCTTCGGCGGCCGGCAGCACCGAAATGCCGTTCACCGTCTTGATCTCGCGCGCGGCCTTGCTGCCGATCGAGAGCCAGCCGAGCGCGCTCGGCTCGCTCTTGCCGGGACGGGTGACCTTGTTCGAGAGCGAGCGTGCCTGATGGTCGGCATCGATCATCAGGACGCGGGCACCGTCACGCGCGGCCGCGAGCGCGAAATTCAGCGCGGTCACGCTGCGCCCGGTGGTCTCGCTCGCACCAACGAGCGCGATCACCGGCATCGCCTTGCCGCCGGCACGCCGGGTGACCGCGGCGCGCATGTCGCGCCAGGCATTGAGCAGGCTCGTCAGGGGGAAGCCGGGGCGCAGCGTCGGCCAGCCCAGCCGTGTCAGGTCGACGCCGCCGCCGGTGGCGAGAATGGCACCCAGCGTGTGGATGACATCGGCCTCCTGCAGGCGCGCGATCAGCGGCTTTTCGATCAGGGGCCTTTCGACCATCGAGGGCTGCAGCGATGGCGCGGCAACTTCCGGCAGAGCCTGCGCGACTTCCGGAGTGCGCGATGCCTGCTGAGGCCGGGCAATCTCCGAAGTCCGCGTCGTCTCTGGCGCTCGGGGAGCTTGCGGCGCCGGTGTGCGTTCACGGCGGGCCGGCGTGGGGGCGCCGGCGAACAGGAGCTCGGCCGCGACGAACCAGCTCGAAGCCGCGAGCGCGCCGAAGATGAAGCCGATCATGGCGAACAGGCTCATCGCCGGCGGGAACGAGCGCCGCTGCGGCACGGTGGCTTCGCCGATGACGCGGGCCGCCGAGGTGTTCAGGGTCTCCTGCTCCTCGGTCTCGCGCGAGCGCTTGAGGAAGGACTGATAGACGTCGCGGCTGGCATCGGCCTCGCGCTCGAGCTCGCGCAGGCGCACGGCGGCCTGGCTGAGCTGCACGCTCTGCCGCTTCTGCGCCTCCAGCGCCCGGTTCAGAGAAGCTTCGTAGTCGCGGGCGCGCGTCAGATCGTTCTTGGCGGACTGCGCGAAGCGATCGATCTCCTCGTTGATGGTGCGCTTGAGATCCTCGACCTGTTTCTCGGTCTGGCGCAGCGCCGGATGGCGCGGGCCAAGCTCGCCGGCCTGCTCCGCGTACTTCTTGCGGGCGTCGGCATATTGCGCGCGCAGGTTCGCGATGGTTGGCGATTGCAGCGCCTCCGAATTCGCGCCGGCATCGGCAGCGGTGCGCCGGCTCGCCTCGATCTGGTCGAGCCGCGCCTGTGCGTCCATTGTCGCCGCGCGGGCCGCGGAAAGCCGCTGGTTGCTGGCGGAGAGCTGCTGGTCGCTGATCAGCGCGTCCTGGGTGCCGACGAAATTGTTCTGGGCCTTGTAGGTGGCGAGCGCGGTCTCGGCACTGCGCAACCGCTCGCGAAGCTCCTTGAGGCGGCCGGAGAGATCGTTGGTGGCGCGTCGCGCGGCCGAAGCCTGCGAGTTGCGGGATTCGGCGAGGTAGGCGCTGGTCAGCGTGTTGGCGAGCATCGCCGCTTTGGCCGGATCGGTCGACCAGACCTCGATGTCGACGATGAAGCTCTTCTCGGTCTTGCGGACCGTGATGTGCCGGTTCAGCGCGTCGAGCGCCGCGAGCTGCACTTCCTTGGTTTCCGCGGCGGACGGCGCGCGGGGCTGAAGGCCGATCAGGCCGAGCAGCGACGACATCAGGCTCCTGGCATCACCGCCGCCGAATTCGGGGTCCTTGTCGAGGCCGGCCTGCTGGATCACCTGGAGCAGCACGCTGTTCGAGGTGATCAGGCGGGCCTGGCTCTCCACCACCATGGCCATGCCGGAGACGTCCTGGGCACGCGGCGTGAGCTCGCGATCGACCAGCTGAAGCTCGCGCGGGTCGACATAGAGCTGGGCGGTGGCGGTGTAGCGGGGCGTCACGCTCTTGCCCACGGTGACGGCAAGCGTCGCACCGAGGAGTGCGGCAGCGGCAATCGCGATCTTCCGCCGCCAGAGCAGATTGACGAGCTCCAGCACGTTGAAGCCGGTTTGAGGCCGTTGTCGCGGGGCCTCCGGTCCGGCCCGATCTATCGGCTGGTTGTAGTCAAGCATAGTCCCCAGCTTTCATTCCAACGACCGCGGGCTGAGGGGTTACTCTTCGCTTTACGCCACGCACCCGGGATATAGGTGCCCAATCAACGCAACAGGGAAAATTAACCATACTCATTGAGGGACTATTCACCGAAATGGCAAACAAAGCGTTTAAGCGCACGCCGCGCCTCGGCGCGTCACTGTGACACTCGCGATGCCGGGGTCCCCAAGGGATTAACGGTTCGTTACCGCGCGCAGCAAGACCGCCAGGCTTCGCTCGTCCTGCGATGGACCGCGCCCGCGCCATGATTGTCAGCTCTTCCGCAGGATGACGTGATAATCGCCGCGGCGAACGTCGGTGCCGCGCGGGAGCACGGCGTTCAGCATTGCGGCGCCGGCATCGACCAGAGCTGCGAACAGCGGCTTGCGCCGGCGCATCTCGGGATAGCGCGGACTCTCGACCTCACGGCGATAGGTCATCTCGAGGCCATTGGCGGCCGCAAACGCTTCGAGCCGCGGCAACGTCACCAGCGGATGAAAGAAGGTCGGGAACGGTGGTTCGCCGGGCAGGCCGGCATCCCTAATGCCGCGGATGTGCCGGTAGAACCAGACGTGGAACCAGTGCGGCGAGTACTTGGTGACGACGCCGGACAGCGAGCGCGGATTGGGCGCGCCGATCAGGATCATCCCGCCGCGCTTGAGTGCGTCGCGAAAATTGAGGAGCGCAGCGTCGACGTTGGGCAGATGCTCGATCACGTTGTAGCAGATCACGAGATCGAAGGTCTCGCGGCCGAAGCGGTAGGTCTGCACGTCGCCGAGGATGGCTTCGTCCGCGTAGGTGTTGTTGCGGACCTGGTCCTCGTCGATGTCGACGACGGTGACCTGGCTGCGGCTCAGCAATTCCGGCGGCAGAACGCTGCACGAGCCGCCGCCGGCTTCATAGATGGCGAGCCGGCCCTGCGGCAGTTCGCGGCGCAGTACGTCGTGGACGGCGAGCAGGCTGTCGCGGGCTTCGCCGGGGACCAGATCGTGCAGCGCCTGGGCTTGCGCGGTGGCCGCGGGGATCTGGATCGCCGTAGCTGTCGCGAAATCGATCGTGGCTGGCTTGTTCATATTTTCTGACCGCGCTTGTTCGACTCAAATTTACAGGAAAAGTCTCGCATGCCCGAAGAGCAAATCTGGTGCCGCGACGCTTCACCGGTCGCGGTGCTTACGGTCGGGTTAATGCGCATGGCCGTTAACTACAGCATTGTCCCTGTCGCACCGTCGGCGGCCGATGGACTGCGACTTGCAGTACCACGCGCGCATGGATTGGCAGGGAAAACACGCGAAAGCGGTTAAGCGCATGGCGGCAGGTCTGCATTGTCGAGAGATCCGCGGAATGGTGCCGTTTCGCGCCTCGGTCCGGCCGTTCACTTTGGTACGCATCTGTCCCACGGCACTGTGTCCTCGCGGGACGTCACCGGCTCATGCGATTGACGCAGGGCTTTTTCAACATATCTCGGGCATCTAGAACGCCATGACGCTGATCCCGACAGACCTGTCCGCCAGCCGGCTCTCGGATGCCGTGCACGATCCCAACCGGGAGATCGCGGCGAGCTCTCGCGTCATCGACCTGTCGGTCGGCATTGTCGTCTGCATTCCCTGCTTCCGCCGCCCGCAGCATCTGCGGCTGACGCTGGAATCGCTCGCGAGCCAGCGAACCCCGCGTTCCTTCGCCGTCGTCATGGTGGAGAACGATGCCGCGCGGCGCGAGAGCGCGCCGGTTGCCGCGGAGTATCTCGCCGACGGCCGGCTCCAGGGCATCTGCCTTGTCGAGCAGCGGCAGGGTAACTGTCAGGCGATCAACGCTGCGTTCGAGACGGCGCAGGCGCTGTTTCCCGCAGCGACCCGCTTCCTGATGATCGACGACGACGAGATCGCCTCGCCCGACTGGCTCGAGCTGATGGTTCGCACCGCAGAGGCGACCGGCGCCGACGTGGTCGGCGGGCCGGTGCTGCCTGACTTCGACGACGACAGCCAGCCCTGGCTTTCGCGTCATCCCGCCTTCCGCCCTGCCTACGACTACAGCGGCGCGGTGCCGCTGATCTATGGCTGCGGCAATTGTCTGATCACGCGTGCGGCGTTCGATCGGCTCGGCAGTCCGGCTTTCGATCTGCGCTTCAACTTCCTCGGCGGCGGCGACTGCGACTTCTTCGTGCGTTGCCGCGATGCCGGCATGACGTTCCACTGGACGACAGAGGCGGTCATCACCGAGACCGTGCCACAAAGCCGCACCAGCCTCGGCTGGATCGCAAAGCGCGGTCTGCGTATCGGCGCGATCAACTACCGTGTGCAGCACAAGGCTGCGCAGGGCGCAGCGGCGCGAGTGCGGGTGTTTGCGCAGATGCTCGGCCGGCTGCCGCTGTCTTTACTACGCGCGGCCCGCCTGCTGGCGACGTCGAAAGCCGTCGTCGCGATGCATCCCGTGATGGTCGCGCTCGGCTCGTTGCTGGCAGCGCTCGGTATCGAGCCGAAGCCCTACGAGGCCTCGAAGATCGTGTCCTGACGCCGTGGCGGCGGACTAGATGCCAAAGCAGGCGAGGACGACCCTGAGCGCGGAGCGCGGCAGCGATTTGAGCGAGCGGCGGCCGACCATCCCGAGATAGATGAAGGCCTGGCGATATCTGCCGAAGCGGACCGCCTGCATCGCCGAATAGGTGACGAGATGAATCTCGGCCGCCTGCCGCAGCCGGGCTGCCGTGCCCTCGGGCAATCTCGCCAGGATCAGTCCGTCGTCGAAGACCCGCGCGATCGCCGGGAAGAAATCCTGCGGTGTCCGCACAGCCGCGTTCATGGTGTTGGCCGTGTGCAGGCGATAGTCGAGCAGAAGCTTTGGTGCGAACTCGAACTCGCCGATTGCAGCAAGGCGGCACCAGCAGTGCCAATCCTCGCAATATCTGAGGGAGGTGTCGAAGCCGCCTATGGCGCGGAAGGCCTCCGCACGCGCGAGCGCGATGCCGCCATTGACGATGAAATTGCCGGCCGCGAGCCGCGTCAGCACGTCGCCGGAGGGCTTGCGGCGTCCTTTCAAGAGGTCGCGCCGGCCGACCTGCCGTCCCTCGCTGTCGATCGTGTTGTAGTCGCCGTAGACGAGGACGGCGCGCGGAGCTCCGCGCGCTGCGGCCAGCAGTGCCGCGACCGCTCCGGGGCGCAGGCGGTCGTCGGCATCGAGGAAGAGGAGCCACTCGCCGCTGGCATGTCGCGCGCCGAGATTGCGCGCGGCCGATACGCCGGCGGAATCGTTGGTCATCAGGCGCAGCCGCGGGTCGCGAATGGCGCGGACGATCGCGATGGTGTTGTCGGTCGAACCGTCGTCCACGACGATCACCTCGGTCACCTCGCCTTGCGCCAGCGCGCTGGCGAGGGTTTCGCCGACATAGGCCGCAACGTTCTTGGCGGGAATGACGACGGACACCGATGTGGTCGAGCCCACAGGCAGCGGGAGGCGCGCTTGCGTCGCCACGCGTGCGCCGACCGGTAAATCGAGAACGTCTTCGGCGGTGATCAAGCTGCGGCTCGCTTTAAGGATTCGTTAACCAGGGCGCATCTGCAGATGCGATCGATGGCAACCTTGGCCGCTGCGGATGATACCCGCATTACGGCCAAATCGTTTCTCGGAAGGCCTGCGCGACGCTGGATTCGCAGAATAACGTTAAGCCGTTGGCATTAAGCCTGTCGCAAACTTGGAAGAGTGCGACAGCCGGTCCCATGCGAGAATGCGCACTCGGCTGCCGCGGATGGATTCCAGTGCCCGCAAAGACATTCGACTACGATCCCGACGACATGGTCCTCAACCTTTTCTACGAGGACAAGGACGACCGCTGGTTTCCCGGCGACCGGCATCTGCGGCGCATGGCGCGCCGCATGCTGCTCGGCGAGCCGCGCATGAGCGGGCAGCTTCGCGTGTTCCTCAATCTCTGCGCGGGGCTCGATCGGCTCGGCATCCGCTACCGCGTCAACGACTACGGCTACGTCGCGCAGCATCCCGAGGAAGTCGCCTGCATCATCGGTCGCACCTTCCTGCTCGACAAGTTCGCGTGGAAGAATCCGATCCTGCTCGGCGTCGCCGCCCACAATCATCCGCTCGACGATCCCGACCTGTTCAAGCGCCTGCCGGTGAAGAAGGTCGTGGTGCCCGGCCAGTGGTACGCCGACATGTACCGGCCGTACTGGCCCGACACGGAGGCCTGGCCCGTCGGCATCGACACGGATCTCTGGGCGCCGTCGCGCGCCTCGCAGAAGACCGTCGACGTGCTGATCTACGACAAGGTCCACTGGGACCGCGAGCGCTATGCGCCGGAGTTGATCGAGCCTGTCCGCGCCCGGCTGCTCAAGGAGGGGCGCTCGTTCACCGAGCTGCGCTATGGCAGCTACAAGGAGGAGGACTATCAGGCCGCGCTTGCGCGCTCGCGCGCGATGATCTTCCTGTGCCAGAACGAAAGCCAGGGCATCGCCTATCAGCAGGCGCTGGCCTGCGGCGTGCCGGTGTTAGCCTGGGACCCTGGCGGCCCGTGGCGGGACCCCGACTATTATCCGCATCGCGTGAAGTTCGAACCGGTGTCGTCGGTGCCGTACTGGGATCACCGTTGCGGCACCAGGTTCGTCGACATCGCCGGGTTCGAGGCAGGCTGGGACGATTTCTGGGCCGGCTGTGCCGCTGGCACGTTCGATCCGCGCGGCTTCGTGCTCGACAATCTCACGCTGGAACAGCGAGCGCTGCAATATTACGAGATCGCGCGAAGCGTGGCGCGGCGGCAGAAGGCGTCCGACGCGTCCGGCCTGCTGGTTGACGGATGGTTAACGAGGACGAGCTAAGACTTGTCGCTTGCTTCCCCAGGTTCACCAGGCCGGCCTTGAGCCATGGATCGCAGTGCCGCTGACATGACCGACGTCGAGGCCCGATCGTTCGGCCACGTCCTGCGCGATGGGCTTGCCGGTCCGAATGCCGTGCTGGCGGCGCGCTGCCTCGTCGCGGTTGCGGCCCTCCTCCTCGTGCTGGTGACGCTCGATCCGTTTCCCGATTTGCGCAATCCCGACGTCACCACCGTCGTCGGCGGACGAATGGCGCTCACCTACATCTCCTTCGGCCTCCTGGCTGCAATCGCCGTGTTGCTCGTCGCCGCCACGGATGCGCCCGCGCTGAAGAGCCTGGTGACCCCGCTGCATCTCTGCCTCGTCGGCTGGCTGCTGATCAACATCGTCTTCTCAGAGAGCCGCGGCGTCTCGATGCAGCGCTTCGTGCTCGCGGCCAGCGTGACGTCGCTCGCCGTTCTGTTGCCATTGCTGCCGCCGACGCAGCGCAGCTTCAACCTGTGCCTCGGCGCTGCCGCGCTCGTGCTGCTGGTGCTGTGCTATCTCGGCGTCTTCCTCGCGCCGCAATATTCCATGCACACCGCGCTCGACGTCACCGAGCCGCAGCTTGCCGGCGATTGGCGCGGCAGTTTCGGCCACAAGAACGTCGCATCTCCCGTGATGACCATCCTGGTCTATGTCGGCATCTACCTCTGCAGCGTCGGGTCGTTCGTGATGGGACCGGCGATCGCCGCGCTGGCGGGCATCTTCCTGATCTTCACCGGCGGCAAGACGTCGTCGGTGCTGTGCCTTGCGATCTACGCCCTCGCGTCGCTGGTCTGTGCCACGCCAAGCCCGTGGCTGAAGCGGCTCATGTGTTTCGTCCCGCTGATCGTGATGAACCTGCTGACGGTCGGCAGTGTCGTGAGCCCGTCGCTCGGCGCCATGACGCGGCTGCTTCCTCTCGATCCCACCTTCACCGGCCGTTCCGACATCTGGGAGTTCGCGCTCGCGGCCGTCGCCGAAAAGCCGATCATCGGCCACGGCTATGCGGCCTTCTGGGACGACGTGACGGCGCGGCAGACCGCCCAGGGCGCCGAATGGGCGACGTCCGCCGCGCACAGCCACAACAGCTATCTCGACCTCGCGGTCACCATCGGCCTGCCGGGCTTGCTGCTCGTCGTCCTCGTCTTCGTGCTCGCGCCGCTCCGTAATTTCCAGTCGGCCCAGGCCCACAACCGCAGCGCCGCGCTGGTCAAACTGTTCCTGACCGTGTGGCTGTTCGGCCTGTATTACGGGACCACCGAGACCTTCTTGCTCGAACGGCAGAATCCGATCTGGTTCATGTTCGCGCTTGCCGCGGCCGGTCTGCATTTCCTGGCCAGGTTCCAGTGCGTCGAACAAACGGAGCCGCGCGCTGACAGCTTGTCGCAGCCGGGACGGCCGTAATGGCATCCGCTTAACGATATGCGGTGACGTCACTTGTGGACTGCGGCAAAACATAATCTATCTGGAAACATTCAGTCACTGTATGACCCGCGGATGGCGTTTCTCAGCGTCGAGCAACCAGATGATCGGGTGTCCAGCACGTCGGGAATCGCGGTCGATTTCGTGCGTGACTGGCGGCAGGCCGCATTGCGCCTGAATGGCGGGCATTGCACCGCGTTCCAGCATGGCTACTGGCTCGGCGCCTGGTACGAGGCGTTTCACGATCTCGCGCCGCTGATCGCCGTGATCTCCGATGCCATGACCGGCAAGGACATCGCGGTGGTGCCGATGATCAGCCATATCAGGCGCGGCATCCGCGTCGTCGAGTTCGCCGACCTCGGCGTCTCCGACAACAACGCGCCGATCCTGGCGCTCGATGCCGTGCTGGATGCGGCGGCGATGGATGCGATCGGCAAGGCGCTGGTCGACGCGCTCTGCGCCTTGTCCGATCGCTTCGACCTGCTGCGCCTGAGGAAGATGCCGGCGCATGTCGGCGGCAAGCCGAACCCGCTGGTGTCGCTCGGCCGTATCGGATCCAGCTCGCTGAACGGCAATCTCGTGCTGACGGGCGACGACTATGACGGCTATCAGGCCTCGATCAAGCGCATGCAGATGCCGCGCTGCTGGCGCGTGTTCAGCCGTCATGCCGGCGCGCGGTTCGAGATCGCCACGGATGTCGCGCGCGCGCTTGAGCTGCTGGACGTGATGGACGCGCAGCAGCAAGCGCGCATGCGCAAGCTCGGCTCGCGGTTCGTGCTCAACGACGACACGCATGCCCGATTCTATCGCGACGTCGCGCGCCAGGGTGTTGCGGATGGTTATGTCGTCATCTCGGCGCTGGTGTGCGACGAGGGCGTCGTTGCCACCACGTTCGGCGTCAGGCATGGCGCGACCTATTTCCTGCTGCGGATCAGCCACGCCGGCGATTCATGGTCGAGCTGCTCGCCGGGGCTGCTCGTCACCGAGCGCACCATGGCGGCGCTGCATGCGGAGGGCGTGCGCCGTTTCGATCTCAGCATCGGCAACCAGGACTACAAGCGCCGCTTCGGCGCCGAGAAGGTCGCGCTGACCGACGCCAGCGTCGCGCTGTCCTGGCGCGGCGCTCCTTACGCATGGCGCGACCATGCCGCGCAGGGCCTGCGCCGCCATCCCAGGCTGGCCGCTGTCGCGTCGCGGGCGATGGGCAAGGGAACGCGCTAGAGCACGGGCCCCCCGATTGCAGATGTCGCTCGAATATCGCAATCGTTGTGTTATCGTCGTCTCCGTTTCACGGAGGCGACATGGAAGATCGTTCGGCAAAATATCGCGCATTCTATGCGCAGTTGATCTGCGCCGCGGCGAGAGCCGCGGATCCCCGTATCGAGGAGGCCTTTCGGACGGTCAGGCGCGAGCCTTTCGCCGGGCCCGGGCCGTGGTCGATCTGTCTCGGCGGTCATCCCTATGTCGTGACGCCCGATGATGATCCCGCGTTCATCTATCAGAACACGCTGCTGGCGCTCGACAGCGCGCGTGGCCTCAATATCGGAATGCCCGGTGCGCACGCCCATTGGCTCAGCGGCTGCGCCGTGAAGGAAGGCGAGACTGTGATCCAGATCGGTGCGGGTAGCGGCTACTACACCGCGATCCTCGCGCATCTCGTCGGACCCGGCGGCCGCGTCCATGCCTACGAGATCGACCAGCGTCTGGCAGGACTGGCGCGCGAAAATCTCGGGGATATCGCCCATGCGGATGTGCACCACCGTTCGGGCATCGCGTCCGATCTGCCGGCTGCGGATGTGATCTATGTCTGCGCCGGCGCGGCGCAGCCGGCCACGGAGTGGCTCGAGGCGCTGCGGCCCGGCGGGCGGCTGGTGTTTCCGTTGGCGCCGGAAGGCATGCACGGCGGTATGTTAATGATCACGCGTCCTGACGACGACGCGATCTGGCCGGCGAAATTTCTCAGCCGGGCCCAATTCATAGGCTGCGCAGGATTGCAGGATGTGGAGGCCGGTCGGCGATTGGCCGAGGCGTTCGCAAAAGGATGGGAGAGCGTGCAGTCGTTGCGGAGGAAAGGCGCTCCCGACCAGACGTGCTGGTTCGCCGGTGAGGGTTGGTGGCTGTCGACGGCGCCGGCGCCCATCTCGACGGAGTCAGTTCAGCCTCACGCCGACATCACGCGGGCCTAGGGGGATTGCCGTCTCACGATCCCGTGCAACCTGCACAATGCAGCCGGCCGCGCGAGGCGCGGAACAGGCTGCGGCAATACCAGCGCCGCGCAAGCGCCTGGGCGGGCCTGCGGATCATCTGCGCAATCAACAACAGTTCGAAAGCCATTCGTATCGCTTCTGGTCCAATATCCCTGAACACGTAGATGGGGCGGCATTCCCGAAAGAGAATGCCGCCCGTGTCGCATCAGCCATGCGGTCGATCGTCAAGCCTAACCGCGCACCTTAGCCGTGAAGTTCAGCCGTGCCGCTCAGCCATGGAGTTTCTTGGCGGTCTCCGCGATCTGGCGGCCCTGATAGCGCGCGCCGGCGAGCTCGTTGGCGCTGGGCTGGCGGCTGCCGTCACCGCCGGTGATCGTGGTGGCGCCGTAGGGCGCGCCGCCGGTGACCTCGTCGAGCTTCATCTGGCCGGCGAAGCCGTAGTTCATGCCGACCACGACCATGCCGAAATGCAGGAGGTTGGTGATGATCGAGAACAGCGTCGTCTCCTGGCCGCCATGCTGGGTCGCGCTGGACGTGAAGGCGCCGCCGACCTTGCCGTGCAGCGCGCCCTTGGCCCAGAGCCCGCCGGCCTGGTCGAGGAAGTTCGCCATCTGCGAGGCCATCCGGCCGAAGCGCGTGCCGGTACCGACGATGATCGCGTCGTAATTGGCGAGGTCCTCGATCCTGGCGATCGGAGCGGCCTGGTCGACCTTGTAGTACGAGGCCTTGGCGACCTCGGCCGGAACCAGCTCGGGCACGCGCTTGATGTCGACGGTGACGCCGGCCTCGCGCGCGCCTTCGGCAACGGCGTTGGCCATCGCTTCGATGTGGCCATAGGCGGAATAATAGAGGACGAGAACTTTGGTCATGGTGGTCTCCGGTGGGTGATCAGTGAGTGTTCGTGATTGCTCCGTCGTTCCGGGGCGATGCAAAGCATCGAACCCGGAACCTCGAGACTCCGGGTCTGGCGCTTCGCGCCATCCCGGAATGACGGAAGATGATGTAGCTCGCCGCCGCTAAGCCGCGTCGACGAGCACGAGCTCGGAGTCTTCGAGCGCCGTGATCTTCAGCCGGTCTTCGTCGCGGATCGCGGCGCCGTCGCGGGCGTTGACGCGCACGCCGTTGATCTCGACCGAGCCTGCCGCGGGCACGAGGTAGAGATGCCGCGACTTCTGCGGCTCGTACTCAGCGCTTTCGCCGGCCTTCAACGTGGTGGCGAGCACCCGCGCATCGGCGCGGATCGGCAGTGCGTCCGTGTCGTCCTTGAAGCCGCTCGCGATGGTGACGAGCCTGCCGGAGCGATCCCCTTTCGGGAACGGCTTCGAGCCCTAGGTCGGCTGGCCGCCGCGCGCCACAGGCTCGATCCAGATCTGGAAGATCCGGGTCTTGCTCGGCTCGAGATTGTACTCGGAGTGACGGATGCCGCTGCCGGCGCTCATCACCTGCACGTCGCCCGCCTCGGTGCGTCCCTCGTTGCCGAGGTTGTCCTGGTGGGTGATCGCGCCCTCGCGCACATAGGTGATGATTTCCATGTTGGCATGGGGATGGGCGGGAAAGCCCGTGTTCGGCGCGATCTCGTCGTCGTTCCACACCCTTAAGGAGCCGTGACCCATGTTGTTCGGGTCGTAGTGGCTGGCGAAGGAGAAGTGATGCTTGGCCTTGAGCCAGCCGTGGTCGGCGCCGCCGAGCTTTGCGAAAGGTCTGAGTTCGATCATGGAAGTGGGTCCTGACTGGAGGGGAGGGGTTTGGCGTTACGCGCCAAACCCGCCGTCGACATTGAGCACGGTGCCGGTGACGAAGGAGGCCTCCGGGCTTGCGAGGAAGACGACGCCGGCGGCGACTTCCTCGGGGCGGCCGAAGCGTTGGAGCGCGTGCTGCTTGCGCTGGGCTTCCGCGAAGTCGCGGTCGTCGTCCGGGTTCATGTCGGTGTTGATCGAGCCGGGCTGCACCACGTTGACGGTGATGCCGCGCGGGCCGAGGTCGCGCGCCGCGCCCTTGGTGTACCCGACCACGGCCGCCTTGGTGGCGACGTAGTCGGCAAGGCCGGGGAACGAGGCGCGGTCGGCCAGCATCGAGCCGACCGTGACGATGCGGCCGCCTTCGCCCATCAGCTGCGAGGCGGCGCGGATCGCCGCGATCACGCCATGCACGTTGACCTGGTCCTGGCGTTCCAGCGCGTCGGTGTCGGCGTTGGCATCGTCGGTCGCGCCGCCCGCGGCGACGCCGGCATTGTTGACGAGGATATCGAGATGGCCGAACTCCTTGGCGACGTCGTTGACGAGCTTGGTGACGTCCTTGGCCGAGGCCTGGTCAGCTTTGAAAGCGCGAGCCTTGACGCCCCTGGCCTTCAACTCCGTGACGACCGCTTCGGCCTTGTCGGGCGAGGCGACGTAGCTGATGGCGACATCCGCGCCTTCATCGGCGAGCGCGCGGGCTGAGGCTGCGCCGATGCCGCGCGAACCGCCGGTGACGAGGGCAACCTTGCCTGAGAGCTTCTTGGTCATTGGATTTCTCCATTCCTGAATTTCTGATGACGCTTGGATAAGCCTCCGCCCGTGGTATAGAAATAGAAACTGTTGAAACGCATTGTTTCCTGAATTACTCCTACGGACCCGCTCCCATGGCAAAACTCCCCGATTTCGAGGCGCTCGCGATTTTCGCAAAAGTCGTGGAATTACGGTCGTTTGCGGGGGCCGCGAGCGAGCTCGCGATGTCCAAGGCGACGGTGTCGAAGGCCGTCACCCGGCTGGAGGAGCGGCTCGGCGCCCGGCTGTTCAACCGCACCTCGCGCCGCCTCGCGCTGACCGATGCCGGGCACAAGCTCGCCGAACGGGCGACGCGCCTGCTCGTTGATGGCGAGGCGGCGGAGAACGAGGCGCTGGCGCAATCGGTGGCGCCGCGCGGCCTGGTGCGGCTCGCCGTGCCCATGACGTTCGGGATCAAGGCGGTGGCGCCGCTGCTGCCGGAGTTCTTCGAGACCTATCCGGAAGTCTCGGTCGATCTGCATCTGAGCGATGCGACCATCGATCTGATCGGCGAGGGTTTTGACATGGCGGTGCGGATCGCGCGGCTGCCGGATTCCTCGCTGATCGCGCGGCGGCTGTTCACCATGCCGCGCTTCACGGTGGCGGCGCCGTCCTACCTCAAGCGTCACGGCCGCCCGACGCATCCGATGCATCTGGCCGAGCACAAATGCTTCAGCTACGCCTATCTCTCCACGCCCAATGTCTGGCACTACACCAATTCCGCCGGCGAGCAGGCAAGCGTGCGTCCGGGCGGTCAACTCCGCGTCAACAACGGTGAAGCGGTGATGCCGGCGCTGATCGCCGGCCTCGGCATCGCCGAGCTTCCCGAATTCATCGTCGGCGAAGCCATCTCCTCCGGCGAGGTCGAGGTGATCCTGAAGGACTGGAAGCAGGCCGAAGGCGCCGTGCACCTGGTGACGCCGCCCGGCGGCCCGCGCCCCGCGCGCGTCGAAGCGCTTGCCGATTTTCTCGCGGCAAAACTGCCGGGCACGTGCAAGCGGCGAGTGAGGAAAGGCGGGAAAGCCGGATAGACCTGTGGTGGGCACGGCGCTTCGCGCCTTTGCCCACCCTACAAGATCTCGCTAGTCTATCGTCTGCGCAAGCTTCCGTAGGGTGGGCAAAGCGAAGCGTGCCCACGGC
The DNA here is from genome assembly GCF_044570075.1 of Bradyrhizobium sp. YCK136. Taxonomy (NCBI): domain Bacteria; kingdom Pseudomonadati; phylum Pseudomonadota; class Alphaproteobacteria; order Hyphomicrobiales; family Nitrobacteraceae; genus Bradyrhizobium; species Bradyrhizobium sp. YCK136. Next base: position 8,000,229 of record NZ_CP172424.1, on the reverse strand, counting down.
TTTGCCTGAGGGGATCGCAAGTGTCTCGATATCGGCGCGCACAAGGCAGCATGTTCTTCTTTACGGTCGTGCTTGCCGATCGTTCAAGCACTCTGCTCGTGGATCATGTTGATCGCCTGAGGCGAATTTATCAGACCGTCCAGCAACGCCGCCCGTTCGAGACGGTCGCGATCTGTATCCTGCCCGATCATCTCCATGCCATTTGGTCGCTTCCCGACCACGACTTCGATTTTTCGTCGCGGTGGAATCTGATCAAAGGTGGCTTTTCACGAGGCTTAGAACCGCAGGAGCGCTCGGCAAGTAAGCTGCTCAAGCGCGAGAAAGGCATCTGGCAGCGCCGCTACTGGGAGCACGTCATTCGCGACGACGCGGATCTGGAGCGGCACGTTGATTACATACATTTCAATCCTGTGAAGCACGGCTTCGTCAGGCGAGTACGCGATTGGTCTCTCAGCAGCTTCCATCGCTATGTCGAGCAAGGAACACTTCCCGTGGATTGGGGAGGGGATATGCGGGACATTTCGGGGCAATTCGGCGAATGATGGTGGGCACGGCGCGCGAAGAGCGCGCCTTTGCCCACCCTACGAGATCTCGCCAGGTGGGCAAAGCGAGGCGTGCCTACCACCTCGCCTACGACACCTTCACGCCGTTGATCGCGACGATGCGCAGGCTCGGCTTCAGCGTCCCCTCCAGTTCCGATTTCAATTCGTGGACGCGCGGGTCCGTCGAGCGTGCCGCGCAGACTGCGTATTGGTGGACCGATTGCGCCAATGCGCGCCGCGCCTCCGGGGTTCGCGTCACCTCGGGCTTTGACAGCCGCAGCACGATCGCCGCGAGATTGACCAGCATCTCGTCCAACGCGACGTCAATGGTTTGAAGATTGCGCATCACTCACTCCCTGGGAGGGCAACAGCCGGTCCGGGGATGCGTTCCGGGCCGGACCGAACATGGTTAGCACTTCGTAAACGTCTTGTTCTTGCCGATCGCCGCGCTAGGCTGGCCGCGAAACAAAGAAAATCAGGGGGAGGGACCACCATGGATCGACGCGATCTCTTGCGCGCGGTTGCGGCATTGCCGTTGTTGCGGGCTGCGTTACCGGACCAGGCGCTCGCGCAGGGCTATCCCGCCCGCAACATCACCATGATCGTGCCGTTTCCGGCCGGCGGCCAGGCGGATCTCGCCGCGCGCCCCGTGGCCATGGCGCTGGAGCGGATCCTCGGCAAGCCCGTGATCGTCGACAACCGGGCCGGCGGCGGCGGCGGATCGGTCGGCAATGCCGCGGCGGCGCGCGCCGAGCCGGATGGCTACACGCTGCTGATGACCCTTTCGTCGCTCGCGGTGCTGCCGGAGGCCGACCGGCTGTTCGACCGTCCCGTCGCCTACGAAGTCTCGCAGTTCATGCCGATCGCGCGCGTGCTCGCCGATCCCACGCTGCTCGCGGTGCCGGTCTCGGCGCCATGGAAGACCGCGCAGGATTTCATCGAGGACGCGAAGAAGCGGCCGGGCCAGATCACTTATGGCTCGTCCGGGCCGTACGGCACGCTACATGTGGCGATGGAGATGTTTGCGAACAGCGCCGGCATCAAGCTGCTGCACGTGCCGTTCCGCGGCGCCGGTCCCGCGCTCACCGCGTTGCTCAGCGGCACCGTGCAGGCAATCGCGGCCGCGCCCGGCACGCTGAAGCCGCAGGTCGACGACGGCAAGCTGCGCGTGCTCGGCAATTGCGGTGCGCGACGCATCGCGAGCTTCCCCGACGTGCCGACCTTCCAGGAGCTCGGCTACAAGGATGTCGAGATGTACATATGGGCCGGGCTCTTTGCACAGAGCTCTCTTCCCGCGCCGATCGCGACCCGGCTGCGCGAGGCCATGGCGCAGGTGATGGCGAGTCCGGAGGTCCTCAAGTCCTTCGAGGCCTCCGGCAGTCTCGTCGCCTATCAGGACGCGCCGGAGTTCTCGCGTTTCGTCGCCGACGACAGTGCGCGCCTGATCACGGCGGTGAAGAAGATCGGCCGGGTGGAGTAGGTTCCGGCCCGACCTTCACATTTTTTTGTTCGTCCAGAACCTGCCCGCGTCTCATTGATTGATGAGAATTCGAGAAACTCTGGAAGGAATCGAGACATGCGAACAGAGCGGATTGCGCTGGGTGTGGCGCTCGCGATTGGCGGCATCGTCGCGCAAGGCGCAGCATTCGCCGAAGAATATCGCGGAACCATGGAACAGCAGATGGCCTGCACACCGGATGTGTGGCGCCTGTGCAGCGACCAGATTCCGGACGTGAGCCGCATCACGGCTTGCTTGCAGCAGAACACGCCCCAGCTCTCCAGCGCCTGCCGTGCGGTGTTCCAATCCAACAATCAGATGCAGCCGCAGCAGCCGGTCCCGCGAGGGCGGGCGGTGCCGCCACCGCGCTACAATGCTGCGCCGCCGCCCCCGCAGCCGCGGCCTTACGATGAGGACGATTAACGTCTCTTAAGGCCTGATTTCGCAGACATCGATCCATTCGGCCGCGGTTAGCTCGGCCATCCGCTCGGGCGTGATGCGCACCGCGCTGTGAGTCGAGCCTGCGGCCGGCACCACCACGTCGAACGCCTTCAGCGATACGTCGCAATAGACCGGCAGCGGCGCCTTCAGTCCGAACGGACAGACGCCGCCGACCTCGTGGCCGGTGATCTCGGCGACCTCTTCCAGCCCCAGCATCTTCGGCTTGCCGCCGAACTGCGTCTTCACCTTCTTGTTGTCCATGCGCGAGGTGCCGGCGGCGACGATCAGGATGACGCGCTCGCCGATCCGCAACGACAGCGTCTTGGCGATTCGCCCCGGCTCGACACCATAGGCCTCGGCCGCCAGCGCCACGGTCGCGGAGCTGATCGGAGATTCAATGACGGAGATGTCGGGGGCTTTCTCGGCGAAGAAGGCGCGAACGGATTCCAGGCTCATTCCAGTCTCACGGGCGGGCGGCGTACCTACCTCAGATGATACTTGGCAGCTCGGAGAGCGAGCGGACGCGGTGGTCCGGCGCAAAGCCAAGCTCGTCCATCTGGGTGCGGATCGCCTTGAACATCGTCAGCGGTGCCACGAGTTCGTTCTCGACGCAAGCCAGCGCCATGGCTTCCGGCGTCACCCGTTCGATCCAGGCGACGTTCAGCCCGAACGATTTCGCGCCGGCCACGTCCCAGGGATTGGAGGACACGAACAGAACCTCGTCCGGCGCGGTGCCGAGCACCTCGCCGATCAGCTCATAGGCCGCCGGGCTCGGCTTGAAGACCTTCTTGGCATCGACACTGATGGTGGCATCGAGCAGGCGGTCAAGCTTGGTGTTGCGCACGAGCCCGTTCAGCATGTCCGGACTGCCGTTGGAGAGGATGGCGAGTTGTCGGGGCTTCAAGGCCGCAAGCGCGCTTGTTGCATCCGGATAGAGATCGAGATGCAGATACTTTTCGATCACGCGCTCGAATTCCTCGCGCTCATAAGCGAGCCCAAGGATGCGCAGCGTATAGGCGAGTGAGTCGCGCGTGACCGCGTCAAAGTCCTGGTAACGCTGCATCAGAGAGCGCAACCACGTGTATTCGAGCTGCTTGATGCGCCAGACCTGCGTGATGATCTCGCCGTAGCCCGGAAACGCATCCTCGGTGATGTCAGCGACCGACTGGATGTCGTAGAGCGTTCCGTAGGCGTCGAAGACGACGGCTTTGAGGCTCATTGGCTCGCTCCTTTGGGATCTTTGCGGGAGGCGCACGGACAATACCGAAACGGCCCGGTGCGCGACAAGATCGGAACCTTCTTCAAGAAATCGTCACCCCGGCGGCGTCGCGCAGCAGATTGACACTGCCGCCGGCAGGCGCTTAATTCGAGGCACGGGGATCTGCGATCTCCCCGCGAGGCGACATGCCCAAGTATCGCGTCCTGGTCACCAAGGACGCTGCATGTCTGCTTTCATCTCGATCTCATCACAGAAATTGTCCCGTCAATTGGTGCCGCCAGCGCGCCGGTCTCGTCGATGTCCGTATCGACGAGGACCGCGCGGTCTATTTGCGCACGCGACAAGACGGCGAGCACCAAGAGCTAGCGAGTACGCGGGGGACGTTGGGGACGACGATCAAGTGGAGGACTTCATGACCACGAATACCGACCGCCGAGACTTCATCAGGGGCGTGGGGGCCGCCGCGGCGTCGACCGCACTACTCGCGGGGACGCAAGCCCTTGCGCAAGCCAATCAGCCAACAGGAGCCAAGCCAATGACATACCAGCCCAAGCCGATGCCGTTCGATCCGAAATCCATTGCCGGCATCTCGGAGAAGGTGCTCGTCAGTCACTACGAGAACAACTATGTCGGCGCCGTAAAGCGACTGAACGCGATCGGAACGCAACTCGCCGAGCTCGACTTCGCGAAAGCTCCGAACTTCGTCATCAACGGCCTGAAGCGCGAGGAACTCGTCGCGTCAAACTCGATGATCCTCCATGAAATCTATTTCGACGGGCTCGGCGGTGCCGGCAAGCCGAGCACAGCACTTGCCGAGGCGATCGCGCGCGATTTCGGCAGCATGGAGCGGTGGCGCGCGGAGTTCTCCGCCATGGGCAAGGCCGAAGGCGGCGGCTCCGGCTGGGTGATTCTTTCCTACTCACCGCGCGACAAGCGGCTGGTCAATCAGTGGGCCGCCGACCGCACGACGACGCTGGCCGGCGGACGCCCCGTGCTGGTGCTCGACATGTATGAGCACGCCTATCACATGGATTACGGCGCCGCGGCCGCGAAGTATGTCGACATCTACATGGAAGCGATCAAATGGGACAACGCCGCAACCCTGTACGATCAATACAGGAGGGAAGCTTAGACGCCGTGCGAAGAATGAGCGTAGCGCTCTTGGGGGCGGCGTTGTTCCTATTGTCGGTGGAAGGAAACGCGATGGCAGAAACTGTAAATTTTGACAACGCAGCAACCGGCGCAGCGCCCGAAGGCTGGACTCTGACGAAGACGGGTCGTGGCCAGCCCAAATGGACGGTCGAGGCGGAGTCGACGGCGCCAAGCAAGCCGAACGTCTTGAAACAATCCGGTCAGGCGACGTTCCCAGTGGCGCTCAGGAACGGCACCAGCATCCTAGACGGGTTCGTCGAGGTCAAGTTCAAGGCGATCGCAGGCTCCGAGGATCGTGCGGCCGGTATTGTCTGGCGCGCAAGGGATGCCGACAATTACTATGTCGTGCGGGCCAACGCGCTTGAAGACAATGTCGTGCTCTACAAGACGATCAAGGGTGTTCGCAGCGCGCTCGATATCGTCGGCCGGAAAGGCGGCTATGGCGTCAAGGTATCGGTGCCATCAGGTCAATGGCATTCCCTACGCTGCGAATTCGCGGGAAAGCTATTCAAGGTGACGTATGACGGCAAGCCGATGTTCGAGGTCGAGGACGAATCGATCAGGGACGCCGGCATGATCGGCTTGTGGACCAAGGCCGACAGTGTCACCGTATTCGACGACCTGACATACGGTGCACTGAACTAGAACGTGAGTCGTGATTCAAGGTCGGGATGATACCCGAAGCAAGAGAAGTCCACCTTTCGAGGAAAGATCGCAAGGTGCTTGAGGCGTGCTGTCGCTCACCGGTGACGTTGCAGCGCGATTTGAAGCGGGCGCGGATAGTTCTGTTGGCGGCGGATGGGCGCAGCACCCGGTCGATCGCCAAGGAAGTTGGGGTCCAGCCGCGGATTGTCAGCCTTTGGCGGCATCGCTATGCCGACCATGGCCTTGAAGGGCTGCAAGACAAGCCGCGGCCTGGCAAGCAGCCGATCTATACGAAGACGACCGACAAGCGGATTCTGAAGCTGCTGGATAAGCCGCCACCGCAAGGGTTTGCGCGCTGGACCGGCCCCCTGCTGGCCGAGGCGCTGGGCGATGTCGATGTCCAATATGTCTGGCGGTTCCTGCGCAGCCACAAGATTGACCTGGTGGCTCGCAAGTCCTGGTGCGAGAGCAACGACCCGAACTTTACGGCCAAAGCCGCCGATGTTGTCGGCCTCTATGTCGCGCCGCCGGCGAAGGCCATTGTGCTGTGCGTGGACGAGAAGCCCTCGATCCAGGCTTTGGAGCGAGCGCAGGGTTATCTGAAGTTGCCCGATGGCCGCGCCTTGACCGGCCAAAGCCACGATTACAAGCGGCATGGCACCACAACATTGTTTGCGGCGCTCGAAGTCGCCACCGGAAAGATCATCGCGACCCATTCAAAACGCCGGCGCCGCGTCGAGTTTCTCGATTTCATGAACAGCGTCACCGCGGCTTTTCCGAACCGCAAGCTTCACGTCATCCTCGACAACCTCAACACCCATAAAAAGAACGAGGACTGGCTCAAGGCCCACCCCAACGTGCAATTTCATTTCACGCCGACAAGTGCGTCATGGCTCAATCAGGTCGAAGTATGGTTTTCCATCTTGCAGGGGCAGTCGCTCAGCGGCACCTCCTTCACGAGCCTCAAGCAGCTTCAGGAACACATCGATGCCTACGTCAACGCATACAACGACAGAGCCGAGCCCTTCGTCTGGACCAAGAAAAAGGTCCGTCAACGCCGTTTCAAAGGCCGCCGTATCACTCAGCTCTGATTCCGGGTACTAGCACTACTTTGGGTGCGCCGGGAGACCGGCAAGGAATAGATGGTGGAAGTCCATTGCGATGAAGGTGTAGCGAACCACATCGGCCCCGAGCCGTGCGCAGGCGTCCGCGAGGGTGTCGGCGAAGCGTCGGTAGGGGAGCATGCAGGCCAGCCATTGAGCCGCGAAACAGTGTTATCTCGGGAGCCGACGCTGTCCAAAGAGCGGAAGGCAATATGGGCGAGTGCGCAAACGCGAGCACCCGTCCAACCCGGCGTGGTCGTAGACCCTGGCATGTATGGAAGCTCCTTGTACGGGAACCGGGATATCTCCGGGTCGGCCATCTTCCTTCTCGGAGGAGATGGTCCGCAGCGGGAAGGCGAGGAGCTGTAGCCGCTGATGCACGACACGGAGAAGTCTGACTCTGGCATAGTAGCTGAGAAGCCAACGAACAAAGCCGGATTACTGGCGGCGGAGTGGGCGGAGCCAAGGCCGGGGACCAAGGGAAACGCGGAACAGCAGCGCATGCACCGGACACAGGGCCGGGCTCGCATGACCCAGTCGCTGGACCGCGTACGGACAGCCGCAAGGCTGAGGAAGAAGGACCGGTTCACCGCGCTCTTTCACCACATCAATGTCGATACACTGCGGGCGGCGTTCTTTGCGCTCAGGCGTAAGGCTGCTCCCGGAGTGGATGGCATGACGTGGGAGGACTACGAGGAAGATCTCGAGCCCCGGCTCGCCGATCTGCACAAACGGGTCCAACGAGGAGCGTATCGCCCGCAACCGTCTCGCCGGACGTACATACCAAAGGCAGACGGCAAGCAGCGCCCGTTAGCGATCGCGGCTCTCGAAGACAAAATCGTCCAGGGCGCCACCGTCATCGTGCTCAACGCCATCTACGAAGGAGACTTCTGTGGCTTTTCCTACGGGTTTCGGCCCGGCAGAGGACCACATGATGCGTTGGACGCGCTCTGCACAGCGATCGAGACGCGGAACGTGAACTGGATCATTGACGCCGACATCCAAAACTTCTTTGGCGCAGTCAGTCAACCTTGGCTGGTTCGCTTCTTGGAACATAGGATCGGCGACAAGCGCATCATCCGCCTCATTCAGAAATGGCTGAAGGCGGGTGTTCTCGAAGACGGCGTCGTAGCCGCTGATGACAGGGGAACGGGTCAAGGTTCGGTGATTTCACCGCTTCTGGGCAACATCTACCTGCACTACGCTCTCGACCTGTGGGCCAAACGCTGGCGACAGCGCGAGGTCTCCGGCGGCATGATCATCGTGCGTTACGCGGACGATGTAGTAGTCGGCTTTGAGCGCGAGGATGACGCACGTCGTTTCCTTGACGCGATGCGCGCGAGACTGGAGGAGTTCGAGCTGACGCTCCACCCGGCCAAGACCCGCCTGATTGAGTTTGGTCGCCATGCGGCGGCTCAACGCAAGCAGCGCGGACTCGGAAAGCCGGAAACCTTTGCGTTCATGGGGTTCACGTTTATCTGCGGCAAATCACGCCAAGGGCGCTTCCAGCTTCAACGGAAGACCCGTAGCGACCGCTTGCGAACCAAACTCCGCGAAATCAAGGAGGAGCTAAGGCGCCGAATGCACTGGCCGATCCCTGCACAAGGGAAATGGCTGAGGCAGGTCTTGACCGGCCACTTTGCGTACTTTGCTGTCCCGACGAATGGCCGAGCGCTCAATGCGTTTCGGTTCTATCTGACCGATCTCTGGAGGCGGACGCTTCGGCGGCGCAGTCAGCGGACCTGTCTGACCTGGGATCGCATAACGCAGATCACCGATGACTGGCTCCCCAAGGCTCGCATCCTTCATCCATCCAAAACTTCTTTGGCGCAGTCAGTCAACCTTGGCTGGTTCGCTTCTTGGAACATAGGATCGGCGACAAGCGCATCATCCGCCTCATTCAGAAATGGCTGAAGGCGGGTGTTCTCGAAGACGGCGTCGTAGCCGCTGATGACAGGGGAACGGGTCAAGGTTCGGTGATTTCACCGCTTCTGGGCAACATCTACCTGCACTACGCTCTCGACCTGTGGGCCAAACGCTGGCGACAGCGCGAGGTCTCCGGCGGCATGATCATCGTGCGTTACGCGGACGTACGGCGGGCATGGTTGGTTGAGGCGGAGGCCCGTTGATTCTTTTTTTTCCGCCCCGCGTATGCGAGGCGACGATGTTGCAGGAAGGCGTAGGCAATCATTGTCATAAGGGCGTGGCGATGAAGACCTTGCCATGATCGCCCTTCGAAGTGATCAAGTCCAAGCTCCTCCTTCAACTGTTGATGCGCCTGCTCACAAATCCACCGTGCCTTGATTTCGGGGAGGACCTTCGGCGCCTGGTCGTCGAGCCAGGTCCGGAAGGCGGCCAATACCGGCAGGCTATGCTGCTGGCGCAGCCGCAAGGTGTATGCGGCGCGCGTTTCGTCGTCGGGCGGCGTCTGGCGCGCCACCCTCTCGACCTCATACAACGCCTCGAAGAACTTGAGCGCCTGCAATGGCGGACCGCCGGGCGTCTTCCTGGCCTTGAGCGCATCGGTAAATTTCCTGCGCGCATGCGCCATACAGCCAAGATGGGTCGCGCCTGTCAGCGTGCCCCAGGCGTCATAGCCGTCGCTCATCAACAAGCCACGATAGCCGGCCAGGAAGGCCTGAGGATGTTCCTGGCCGCGACCGGGCTGGTAATCGAACAGCACGACCGGCTGCGCGCAGTCCTGGCCGCTGCGATAGGCCCACATGAAGGATTTGGCCTGCGCATCCCGGCCGTCCTCTTTCAGAACCTGGACCCAGGTTTCGTCGCCGTGGACCAGGGGCTGCGACCTGAGCTTTTGCTGTAGCGCGTCATAGACCCGATGCAGATGCAACTCGCTCGCCCGGATCACCCAGTTGCCCAGCGTCCCGCGGCTGATGCTGACGTCGGCGCGCCCCAGCGCGTCCGCCACACGGTACAGCGGCGTGCCGTCGACGTATTTGTTGGCGAGCACCAGCGCCAGCGTCGATGGCGTGGCGACGCTACCCGGCAGCGGCTGCGCCGGCATCGGCGCGGTCACGATCGGGGTGTTCAGCGCGGTGCGCTCGCAGTGACGGCAGGCATATTTGAACCGCACATGTTGCAGCACTGACGCCTTCACCTCGACGTGCAACTGCTCGGTGACGGTCTCGCCCATCCGATGCATCCGATTGCGGCAGCACGGACAGTCCTTTTGATCCTCACCCAGATCATGTTCGACGCGTTGGCGCGGCAGATCGTCAGGCAGCGGCTTGCGGCCGCGTGTCTTCGGTGCCGGCTTTGGAGCCTCCGGCAATCCCGTGTCCGGCACGGCGACCGCCTCGACATCGTCGTCGTCCCGGCTTTCAGCGGCGGCCTGCTCGGCTTCGTTGAAGATGCGCTCCTTGAGCTTTTCGCTCTTCGGCGCGTAGCGGCGCAAGCGCTCCAGGCGCAACTGCTCCTCAAGATGCAGGACGCGTTGCGCGAGTTTCTCGTTCTCCGCCTTCAGCGCCGCGAGCTCGGCCGCGTGCGCCGCGATCAAGGCTTCCAGCTCGTGCGTCGTGGGCCTGCGACTCATCGTAGTCTTGAATCGAAGTCATGCCGCCGCGTCAACCGAGTTCCATGCGGTGGCCGGCGTCATCCGATAGCGCTGATGACGCCGCCCGCATCGAACACGCTCAGCCCACGCTGTGATATTGCCGCACCGGATGACGACGCACCGCCGCGATGTTGATGCCGTCAAGCAGCCAGTGCAGCTCCTCCGTCGTCAGCGTCAGCACCGCCTCCTGACTTCGGGGCCAGTGGAATCTGTCGGCCTCCAGCCGCTTCAGCAGCATCCAAAATCCTGACCGGTCATAAATCAGCAGCTTGATCCGGTCGCGGCGACGATTGCAGAACGCGAACACCGCGCGCTGGAACGGATCCAGCCCCATCGACTGCTCGACCACGATCGCCAGGCTGTTGATGCCCGCCCGGAAGTCAATCGGTTCGCGGTGAAGGTAGACCCGAAGATCAGACGCCAGCCGGAACATCGCAACGCCCCAGCGCTTCAATCACCGCCGACAGCAACTGCGCGTCGCCGCCTTCCAGCGAAAGCGTCACGCCGTTGGGCATCGATGCCGTCAGCCGCCCTGCACAGGATCGCTCCGTCGCGCAAACCGCGATCGCGCCAGCAGATCGAGTTGGCGACGGCGACGGCGCGCGAACCGGAACAAAGGCTGGCGCAATCGGCGCCTCCGGCTGGCCATCCCCGTTCTGACGTTGTCGCTTGGCCACCCATTTGCGCAGCAGGTTCGCGTTCACGCCGTGTTGCAACGCCAGCCCCGCCAGCGACACGCCAGGCTGCAGACAGGCCTCGACCAGCCGCTGTTTGCTGGCCGGATCATAGCGACGCCGCCCATTGCGCAACACGCCGACCGTCTCAAGTCTCAAAAGTTCTTCTGGAGTGATCATCGATGGTGTCCACCTCGTTCATGGTGGACACCTCATCCCATCCCCGCGCTCAACTGCATAGGTGCGTAGAAAGGAGCGCTTACAGTAATCCGGCTTTGTTCGTTGGCTTCTCAGCTACTATGCCAGAGTCAGACTTCTCCGTGTCGTGCATCAGCGGCTACAGCTCCTCGCCTTCCCGCTGCGGACCATCTCCTCCGAGAAGGAAGATGGCCGACCCGGAGATATCCCGGTTCCCGTACAAGGAGCTTCCATACATGCCAGGGTCTACGACCACGCCGGGTTGGACGGGTGCTCGCGTTTGCGCACTCGCCCATATTGCCTTCCGCTCTTTGGACAGCGTCGGCTCCCGAGATAACACTGTTTCGCGGCTCAATGGCTGGCCTGCATGCTCCCCTACCGACGCTTCGCCGACACCCTCGCGGACGCCTGCGCACGGCTCGGGGCCGATGTGGTTCGCTACACCTTCATCGCAATGGACTTCCACCATCTATTCCTTGCCGGTCTCCCGGCGCACCCAAAGTAGTGCTAGTCACCTGAATCTAAAGTTCGCCACATAATGTCTGCTGGGCTTTGTGGCAGAAGCGTTTGACGGACGCCAAAATCTGGTCTGCGGACTTGGTCCATTTGAAGGGCTTCGGGTGTCTGTTGTGCAAATCGATGAAGGTACGGATGTCGGCCTCGAGTTGCCTGACGGAGGTGTGAACACCTCGCTGGATCTGCTTTCTGGTGAGCTCAGCGAACCAGCGCTCGACCTGGTTGATCCATGACGCGGAAGTCGGCGTGAAATGGACATGATAGTGCGGCCGGCGGGCGAGCCACGCTTTGATCTTGGGTGTTTTGTGAGTGGCGTAGTTGTCCATGACGATATGGACATCGATCCCTTCAGGGACTTGAGCGTCGATCTCTTTGAGGAACTTCAAGAACTCGATTGCCCGGTGGCGTTTGTAACATTTGCCGATGACGAATCCCGAGGCGACATCGAGCGCGGCAAACAGCGAGGTCGTACCATGCCGCACATAGCTGTGCGTGCGCCGTTCCGGTACGCCCGGCATCATCGGAAGGACCGGCTGCTCGCGATCCAGGGCCTGGATCTGGCTTTTCTCATCGACACTGAGGACAAGGGCTCGGTTCGGTGGGGACAGGTAAAGGCCGACGATGTCGCGTACCTTGTCGACGAACAGCGGATCGCTCGATAGCTTGAATGTCTGGCCACGGTGCGGCTGCAAGCCGAACGCCGCCCACATTCGGCGGATCGTGGTGTGGGAAAAGCCGGTTTCCGCAGCCATCGAGCGGATCGACCAATGCGTGGCATCGGCTGGCGTCGTCCGCAACGTCCGCTCGATCACCTCAGCAACCTGATCGTCGTTGATGGTTCGAGGGCGGCCAGGGCGTGCCTCGTCAAGCAGGCCATCACAGCGGTCCTTCAAAAATCGGCGACGCCACTTGCCAATGGTGTGTTCGTGCAGGCCGAGTTCGGCAGCCACAGACTTGCTTGGCAATCCATCCGCGCATCGCAGGATCGCGCGGCATCGCTCAGATAGCGATCGGGCAACGCGATGACGACGAACTTGCCTCTCCAAGTACGCCCGCTCCTGCGGACTAAGCACCAACGGCGCGATCGGCCGGCCTCGCTCACCTGCATTAGCCACGAGCTCTCTCCTCTGTAGAGATTCGAGCTATCAACTAATGTGACGAACTTGCGTTCCAGATGACTAGGCCGTGAACCCATAAATCGGCTGCGCTGACGACTCGCGAGAGTCCGCTATGCCAGGGCCAAAGAAGACCATGCTGCCGTACTACCTACCAACGCTATGAACTCGCGCCGCTTCATGTAGTCCTCCCGCCATTCGGACCATCGCGATGGGACGGGCCAGCAGCAAGTCCGGCAATGTCCCTTTTGCCACCGGAAGCGGAAGTAAATTCAGAGCATTAGCAGGACCGCGACCGGCCATTGCGGGTTGGTGGCGCTGCCCGAGACGTGATTCAAGCTCCAAAACCGGAGCCTCGAATCATGCGCTACGAACTCAGCGACTACGAATGGATCGCCATCAAACCGATGCTGCCGAACAAGCCCCGTGGGGTCCGGCGTGTAAACGACCGTCGTGTGCTCGGTGGCATCTTCTGGGTCCTCCGCTCAGGTGCTCCATGGCGCGACCTGCCCGAGACCTTTGGTCCCCGCACTACTTGTTACAATCGCTTCGTGCGGTGGCGGCGGGCTGGCGTCTGGGACCGGATCATGGATGCGCTGGCCGCCGGTCATGATGCGGCGGTGCAGATGATCGATACCTCCGTCGTGCGCGTGCACCAGCACGAGAACGACGCCAACTGTCAATCGGCTTGCAAATTTGCAGGCCGAATGACAGCCAACCTCAAATTGTTTCTTTCGTAAAACGGGCCACGCCCGAATCAAACTAGCCCGTCTTATTCGTAAGAGTGCGCCTGAGGGCTGGCGAGCGTGGTGTAAAGCGCTGATGCGGCGTAGGATTCGGTTGCGAAGCCACCCCATCACCTTCAACCGCGAACGCCACGCCCGCCATGACCGATGATACGATTCTGCCCTTCTCGTTTCCAGCCATTCACGCCAAGAAAGTCACAGCTGCCTTCGATGGCGGTCGCCTAACCTCGAACGGGGGCGTGATGCTTCTGGCGATGGCCGAGCGGCGTCTCGGCTTGGCCGACAATCTGGCCCGGGTGTTCCCGGATCGGCGCGATCCGACGCGGGTCGTGCACAGCCTTGTCGATATGTTCCGCGCGCGCATGTTCGCGATCTGCTGCGGCTACGAGGACGCCGACGACCTCGATCATCTGCGGTCCGATCCCGCATTCAAGCTGGCCTGCGGACGGCTGCCGGACACGGGCCGCGATCTGTGTTCCCAACCGACGCTGTCGCGGCTGGAGAATGCTCCGCGCCTGCGCGACGTGATCCGACTGACCTACATTTTGGTCGACGCATGGATGGATAGCTACCCCCACGAGCCGGCATCCGTCACGCTCGACATCGATGATACCTGCGATGTCGTCCACGGCCATCAGCAGCTCTCGCTGTTCAACGCTCATTATGATGAACGCTGCTTTCTGCCGATCCACGTCTACGACACGGAGAAGAGCCGTCCCGTGGCGGTCGTGCTGAGGCCCGGCAAGACGCCGGGCGGCGTCGAGGTGCGTGCCCTTCTGCGCCGCCTGGTACGGCATATCCGGACGCGGTGGCACAACACGCGAATTACGTTCCGTGGCGACGGGCACTATGCCCGGCCGGAGGCCATGGCGTGGTGCGAGACCAACGGCATCGACTACATCTTCGGTCTGTCCGGCACCAAGCCTCTCGCCAGAAAAGTCGACGAGGTCGCCGACGACATCCGCACCCGACGCGCCATCGAGAACCTGCCGGTTCTGCGTGGCTATACCGAGACGCGCCACAAGGCAAAGTCCTGGGATCGCGAACGGCGCACCGTCGCCCGTATTGAGGCGACGATGCTCGGCCTCGACATCCGTTTCGTCGTCACCAGCCTCGATGTCGGCTCGGCCGAGTGGATCTACGACAGCCTGTATTGCGCGCGCGGCCAAGCCGAGAATCTGATCAAGCTGCATAAGACGCAGCTCGCCTCCGACCGCACCAGCTGCCGTTCGGCGCTCGCCAACCAGGTCCGTCTCCTGCTCCATACGGCCGCTTATTGGCTGATGCTGACCGTGCGCGACGCCATTCCCAAAGTCCGGGAATTGGCCGCTGCCGAGTTCGCGACGCTGCGTCTTCGGCTCTTGAAGCTCGCCGCCCGTGTGGTCGAGACCTCGAGCCGCATTCGCCTTGCGTTTGCCGCGGCATGTCCCGAAGCCGACCTGATCTGCGGCTTGCCCGGCGCGCTGCTGCCGCTCGGTCCTTGACCGGCGGGGCGTCCGCCCCCGTTCGCCCAACCCATCCCTCAAGCGCGTTGCAAAGTACCGGTCGTCAGGCGGCGAAAAGCCGAAGGCAATCCTGTGCGCCTCGTCAGACAAGATGTGCGGCCGCATCAATCGGGCCCAAAAGCCGCACTCTCACGAATAGGACGGGCTAAGACGCACCCGCGCAACCCTTTTAGAGGGCCGCCCCTCAAGACTGCGGTGGGGGCCATGTTGGGCGCGCCCTACCGAGCCGTAAGGTGCCATACAGACGCACCCCGGGCAAGCCGAGCAACATCCTGCCGCGGCTCTACGCGGCCTCGTCAGCTTCTCGAAAGCTCGCGCGACTATAGGTCTGCTCAAGTGATCTTGGACGTGAGGCTAGCGTGGACCGGCAGAACTTTGATCCATCCAACGTAACAGCTTGGTCGCAAGTGCAGCACGACGTCTCGGAAGAGACGCACGCCGGCCAGGCCGGGCAAGAGGGCTTTGAGCAGCACTTGGCCGAGGCGCGCCCGCCTGATCCGGCTCCTGTCTCTAGGGGGGCGAGCCGGAGCCACCATCCCAATCTCTCTACGGAAGATCGGGACATTATCGACAAGGCGATTGCTCAATATGCAGGTCCGCGAAAACCGACAACGGTCTATCAGTATGCTCGAGGACTCCGTCGATTAATAAACGAAATCCGCGGTCGTGGCCAATCGACCGATCTAAGGGATCACCAATCCCTGGCCGAGTACGCCAAAGCTTACTTTCCGTTAGACAATGCTATCGTAACGGGGTTGAACATCCTTCGTGCGTATTATGAGCCGGGCCATGTAGCTTATGGCGCGCGACGCGCTGCCCCCTCAGCGGAAGACGCCCTTCTCATAGAGCATCTGACTAATCCCGGCGGACTCAACGAGAGTTCCTTTGGTTTATATCAGAATGCTCTTCGCCAATTTTCTGACAAACTCAAGGGCAAGGGCCAGACGATATCTGAACTGGATCAGGATTCGCGAGTCGCGTTCGCTCGTAGGTTGCTTCCGACGCACGCAACTCTCATCTCCGCGTTGGGGACGTTGGGTGACCAGCTCGACGCGAAACAAGTTTCAGGTCCGGGCGGCCCTCGGGAAGCCGGGGGCGATGGTGTCCCGTCGCCCAGGTCAGGCGGGGTTCCGGCGGAAGTCTGGGACCTGTTCGATGATGAGGCCGAGGAGCCGCCGGCCGATCCATCGGAACTTGAGCGGCTGGAGCATGAGCTTCGCGGGGAAATTCAGGGACGGCTAGGCGACCACCCCGCTCAGCCGCCCTTCTCCGTAGAGCCAGAGGGATTCACGTTTAATCCAGAGTCCCCTCCTGCGAAAGTTCGCCGATTGCTGGATGATCATTCCGCCCTGCCGCAAGTCTTCGTCAATCCAAACGACCTCAATGCAGACGCTGGCGTGCTGATGCGGGCTTCCCTCCACGAATTGGAGAGGCAGCCCACAATGCAGCAGAGCGGGCATGAACAACCTGCTGCACCGAGCAGGAGCAGCGTCCTCCCGAGCGGGGACAACCGACCGACCAGCTTCGTGATCAACACTGAGCGTTACACGGCGTTGTTGGTGCCCGCGGGGATGACCAGGCAGAGCTTCCCGCTCCATCCTCGATCGGAAAACGCTCCGCAGCCCAGCGCGCCGTCGGGGAATCAAGCCTCGCCAGCACTGCCTTCACGCAGGATGGAGCAAGCCGCGCCGGCGTCCGACCGGGCTGAGGCGGTGTTCCCAGCGCTCGGCGAGACTTTTGATGCGTCTTTGTCCGCTCCCGAGGACTTCTCCCACGGCACCCAGCCTGCGCCGGGTATGATGCGGTCCAGGTTGGGCCGCTGGGGTCAGTTTCCGGATGTGGCAGAGCGGGTAAAGACCTACGACATTCGCGGTGAACGCTATACGGCCGTGTTGGGACCGGGAGGGCCCGATGATGTTCGGCTCATTCACCTGCGGTCTCCCGCTGTCGGCGATACATTCGATGTTTCGTTCGCCGTTCCCAAGGATTTTTCTCATCGCACCCAGCCGGCGCCCGACATGATGCTGTCCACGTTGGGCAAGTGGGACTTCTTGCCTGTCGCGGAACATCCAATCATGAACTACGAGATTGGCGGCGAACGCTACACGGCCGTTTTGGGACCGAAAGGACCCAACGACGTTCACCTCATCCATCATCCTCGAGTTGCTGATGAAGCTGCGCCAGCGGCACCGTCAGACGTCTACAACGTCCTTGATTTGCCGTCCACACCGGAGGAGCTGCCTGATTACGCGAACTATCTGTCGGCGTTCCCGCGCATACACTCCGGTGCCGAGATCGGGGCGTCGGGTCCGGCGGCCTCATCCCACGACCGTAGCGGGCGGGCTCTCGACCCCATGCAGTGGCTGGGCGACGAGCATATCCAGAGGGATTACGAGCTCCTGACGCAGGAGTTGCAAATGAATGATCCGAATCTTGCCGCCCGAACGCGGTTCGTCGATCCTCTCATTGCCTTTCGGTTGAGTTGGGGCGCCGAGCGCGACGCGCTCAGCGCATTGCAGCGCATCGTCTATGATCATGACAATGATGTAGCCGACTTCCTATTCCTGCCAGTGACCGATGCCAGTCCAACCAATCCTAACGGCACCCATTGGTCGCTGCTACTCGTAGATCGCTGCACGCGAGGAGTGCCGGTCGCCTATCATTACGATTCCGTCGAGGGACACAATGACGGGCCCGCAGAACGGCTCGCAGAACGGCTGGGCCTGACTCTGCAGCGAGCCGGAATGGCCCCGCAGCAGAACAGCTATGATTGCGGCGTGTTCGTGGTGGATGGCACACGGGAGCTGGTTCGACGATTGGCGCAAGGAGAGCGGCCACAAGCCGAGCCGCTGCACCTCGACAACCTCGTCGCCAATCGGCAGGCACTCCGGGACCGGCTTAGGGGTTGATGGCGATGCGCCCGTCCGGTAGGCGTGTCGATCTCCAGGGTTTTCGGCGGCGTTTCAGGACCGGCCGCTGTCGCCGCGAGCAAGCGCACGAAATCAGCTGAATGCAGGAGGACCTGTAAGGGTCGACGCCGTTAAAAAGGCAGTGAAGAGGGTTCACAACGCCGCCAGCGGCTATAAAAGCAAATCGTGCTGTGCGTCAGGCCGGCGGGTGGTTCCTGGAGAGACCATTCTGCCGGAGTTAGTTCAGCGCGAATCGTGACGAATTATTGCGATCACCTGCAGCGTGCTGCCTGCTACAGCGCAGAAGACGGCAAATCATGGATGTCCTAGCCCGTCTTATTCGTAAGAGTGCGCCTGAGGGCTGGCGAGCGTGGTGTAAAGCGCTGATGCGGCGTAGGATTCGGTTGCGAAGCCACCCCATCACCTTCAACCGCGAACGCCACGCCCGCCATGACCGATGATACGATTCTGCCCTTCTCGTTTCCAGCCATTCACGCCAAGAAAGTCACAGCTGCCTTCGATGGTGGGCGCCTAACCTCGAACGGGGGCGTGATGCTTCTGGCGATGGCCGAGCGGCGTCTCGGCTTGGCCGACAATCTGGCCCGGGTGTTCCCGGATCGGCGCGATCCGACGCGGGTCGTGCACAGCCTTGTCGATATGTTCCGCGCGCGCATGTTCGCGATCTGCTGCGGCTACGAGGACGCCGACGACCTCGATCATCTGCGGTCCGATCCCGCATTCAAGCTGGCCTGCGGACGGCTGCCGGACACGGGCCGCGATCTGTGTTCCCAACCGACGCTGTCGCGGCTGGAGAATGCTCCGCGCCTGCGCGACGTGATCCGACGGACCTACATTTTGGTCGACGCATGGATGGATAGCTACCCGCGCGAGCCGGCATCCGTCACGCTCGACATCGATGATACCTGCGATGTCGTCCACGGCCATCAGCAGCTCTCGCTGTTCAACGCTCATTATGACGAACGCTGCTTCCTGCCGATCCACGTCTACGACACGGAGAAGAGCCGTCCCGTGGCGGTCGTGCTGAGGCCCGGCAAGACGCCGGGCGGCGTCGAGGTGCGTGCCCTTCTGCGCCGCCTGGTACGGCATATCCGGACGCGGTGGCACAACACGCGAATTACGTTCCGTGGCGACGGGCACTATGCCCGGCCGGAGGCCATGGCGTGGTGCGAGACCAACGGCATCGACTACATCTTCGGTCTGTCCGGCACCAAGCCTCTCGCCAGAAAAGTCGACGAGGTCGCCGACGACATCCGCACCCGACGCGCCATCGAGAACCTGCCGGTTCTGCGTGGCTATACCGAGACGCGCCACAAGGCAAAGTCCTGGGATCGCGAACGGCGCACCGTCGCCCGTATTGAGGCGACGATGCTCGGCCTCGACATCCGTTTCGTCGTCACCAGCCTCGATGTCGGCTCGGCCGAGTGGATCTACGACAGCCTGTATTGCGCGCGCGGCCAAGCCGAGAATCTGATCAAGCTGCATAAGACGCAGCTCGCCTCCGACCGCACCAGCTGCCGTTCGGCGCTCGCCAACCAGGTCCGTCTCCTGCTCCATACGGCCGCTTATTGGCTGATGCTGACCGTGCGCGAGGCCATTCCCAAAGTCCGGGAATTGGCCGCTGCCGAGTTCGCGACGCTGCGTCTTCGGCTCTTGAAGCTCGCCGCCCGTGTGGTCGAGACCTCGAGCCGCATTCGCCTTGCGTTTGCCGCGGCATGTCCCGAAGCCGACCTGATCTGCGGCTTGCCCGGCGCGCTGCTGCCGCTCGGTCCTTGACCGGCGGGGCGTCCGCCCCCGTTCGCCCAACCCATCCCTCAAGCGCGTTGCAAAGTACCGGTCGTCAGGCGGCGAAAAGCCGAAGGCAATCCTGTGCGCCTCGTCAGACAAGATGTGCGGCCGCATCAATCGGGCCCAAAAGCCGCACTCTCACGAATAGGACGGGCTAAAGGCCAGAACCGAGAGGCATCTCCGTAGCTACTTTTGGAAGCGTTTGGTTCAGGAATTGCGTCGCTCCCATGCGAGCCTTATCGTGCCGAACAGATGCTCGACTGTCTCGCGATGCTGGCGCATCGCCTCTGTGTTTGCATCAAGGCGCTGCTGCACGGCCTCGAACAGACGCTCACGCTTGCGTGCTTCCAGAGTGCCGATCTTGTCCTTCAACTTCGCTGCCGGCACCCCCTCAAGGATAGCTTGAATCGCCTTATCTAGCTCGCGCTCAGTCCACTCCCGGCATCGTGACGCTGCGACCGCGCCCCGTCCCCGAGCTTCCGCATCTAGGAACCAGAGCCACGAAGGCGAGGTCTTGCCCTCCGGACAGGCTGACGCGATCGCGTTCGATGACCCCGGCGGCATCGGAGTGGTTTCCGGCGAACCACACCTGCTGCAGCCAATCCAGATGCTTGAAATTTCGCGCAAGGGCTGCCCCGCACATTCAGCGCGAGAGCAGGCCTTTGTCGGGCACTTGCTGCGCCCGTTGTCGGCATTGAGACTCAATGCCAGAAACCTGACACTACGCGCAGCTATGTAGTGCCTGCTGAGCCTGCGAATTCACTTCGGCACGCGATTTGCTCTGTTCACGGTGTGGGACCGGTCCGGAGGCTATAATGGCGGACACATCGGGGGCACGGTCGAACCTCCTTCACCAATCCGTACGGTCAGTCGATCTATGGCGATGCCGACAGGTTCGATGTCACCCGGCGGCACAACCCGCACCTGTCGTTCGGCCAGGGGCCGCATTTCTGCCTGGGCGCAGCGCTGGCGCGTCTGGAATTGGGCTGCGCCTTCCCCGCGCTGTTCGTGCGGCTGGAGCATCTGGCGCTGACCATCGCCGCGGAGGACGTCGTCTACATGCCGTCTTACGTCATTCGCTGCCCGCAGCGCCTGCCGGTCACCTTCCGCTCTTCCATCGCTTAGAGAGTGAAGTGCCACCATGTCCGAACAACAACCCTTGCCGACGCTGCCGATGTGGCGCGTCGATCACATCGAGCCCTCGCCCGAGATGTTGGCGCTACGCGCCAACGGTCCGATCCACCGCGTGCGCTTCCCCTCCGGGCACGAAGGCTGGTGGGTGACAGGCTATGACGAGGCCAAGGCGGTGCTGTCCGACGCGGCGTTCCGGCCCGCGGGAATGCCGCCGGCGGCATTCACCCCGGATTCGGTGATTCTCGGTTCGCCGGGGTCGCTGGTGTCGCACGAGGGGCGCGAGCATGCCCGGCTACGCGCGATCGTGGCGCCGGCCTTCAGTGACCGCAGGGTGAAGCTGCTCGTGCAGCAGGTCGACGCGATCGCCGCGCACTTGTTCGAGACGCTGGCGGCCCAGCCCCAGCCCGCCGACCTGCGGCGCCACCTCTCCTTTCCGCTTCCGGCCATGGTCATCAGCGCGCTGATGGGCGTGCTCTACGAGGATCACGCCTTTTTCGCCGGGCTGTCCGATGAGGTGATGACGCACCAGCATGAAAGCGGCCCGCGCAGCGCGTCCCGCCTGGCCTGGGAAGAACTGCGCGCCTACATTCGCGGCAAGATGCGCGACAAGCGCCAGGATCCGGACGACAACCTGCTGACGGATCTGCTCGCTGCGGTCGACCAGGGCAAGGCGAGCGAGGAAGAGGCGGTTGGCCTGGCGGCGGGCATGCTGGTGGCGGGGCACGAGAGCACCGTCGCACAGATCGAATTCGGCCTGCTAGCCATGTTCCGCCATCCGCAACAGCGCGAACGCCTGGTCGGCGATCCGTCCCTGGTCGACAAGGCGGTAGAGGAAATCCTGCGCATGTACCCGCCGGGCGCGGGCTGGGATGGCATCATGCGCTATCCGAGGACCGACGTGACCATCGCGGGCGAGCATATTCCCGCGGAGAGCAAGGTGCTGGTCGGCCTGCCGGCAACGTCGTTCGATCCGCACCATTTCGACGACCCGGAAATCTTCGATATCGAACGCCAGGAAAAGCCGCACCTGGCTTTTTCCTACGGGCCGCACGCGTGCATCGGCGTGGCGCTGGCCAGGCTGGAGCTCAAGGTGGTGTTCGGTTCGATCTTCCAGCGCCTTCCCGCGCTGCGCCTGGCCGTGGCGCCGGAACAACTGAAGTTGCGCAAGGAGATCATCACGGGCGGGTTCGAGCAGTTCCCGGTGCTCTGGTGATGTCGCGGACGCCACGGGCGATCTCGATCTTCTCCGCAATCTGCCGCGCGCCGGTCAGATCAGCCCGCCAACAGGTAAGCAGGATGGACGTGCAAGAAACCACGGCAGCATGCCGGGACGCCTTCGCCGAACTGGCGTCGCCAGCGTGCATCCACGACCCGTATCCGTTCATGCGATGGTTGCGCGAGCACGATCCGGTGCATCGCGCGGCGTCGGGCCTCTTTTTGTTGAGCCGCCACGCCGACATCTACTGGGCGTTCAAGGCCACGGGCGATGCGTTTCGGGGTCCGGCGCCCGGCGAACTGGCGCGCTATTTCTCGCGTGCGGCGACCAGCCCGTCACTCAATCTGTTGGCGTCCACGCTAGCGATGAAGGACCCACCGACGCATACGCGTCTGCGCCGGCTGATCTCGCGCGATTTCACCATGGGCCAGATCGACAACCTGCGGCCGAGCATCGCGCGCATCGTCGCAGCGCGCCTGGACGGCATAACGCCCGCGCTGGAGCGCGGGGAGGCGGTGGACCTGCATCGGGAATTCGCGCTGGCCTTGCCCATGCTGGTTTTCGCCGAACTGTTCGGCATGCCCCAAGACGACATGTTCGAGCTCGCTGCCGGCATCGGCGCCATTCTGGAAGGCCTGGGCCCGCACGCCAGCGATCCCCAGCTCGCCGCGGCGGACGCGGCCAGCGCCAGGGTGCGGGCCTACTTCGGCGACCTCATACAGCGCAAGCGCACCGATCCCCGCCGCGACATCGTGTCGATGCTGGTCGGCGCACATGACGACGATGCCGACACACTGTCGGATGCGGAGTTGATCAGCATGCTGTGGGGCATGCTGCTGGGCGGCTTCGTCACCACTGCTGCGAGCATCGACCATGCGGTCCTGGCGATGCTGGCGTATCCCGAACAGCGGCACTGGCTGCAGGGAGACGCCGTGGGGGTGAAGGCATTCGTCGAAGAAGTCCTGCGCTGCGACGCGCCCGTTATGTTCAGCTCCATCCCGCGTATCGCCCAGCGCGACATCGAACTGGGCGGCGTGGTGATTCCGAAGAACGCGGACGTGCGCGTGCTGATCGCGTCCGGCAATCGCGACCCGGACGCCTTCGCCGATCCCGATCGCTTCGATCCCGCGCGGTTCTACGGCACCAGTCCAGGCATGTCGACCGACGGGAAGATCATGCTGAGCTTCGGCCACGGCATTCACTTCTGCCTCGGTGCGCAACTGGCCCGGGTGCAGTTGGCCGAGAGCCTGCCGCGGATCCAGGCCCGCTTCCCCACGCTGGCATTTGCCGGGCAGCCGACCCGGGAGCCCTCGGCGTTCCTTCGGACGTTCCGCGCGCTGCCGGTGCGGCTGCATGCGCAGGGGAGCTGAGATGCGCGTCATGGTCGACCAGGATCTGTGCGGAACCAGCGGGCAGTGCGTGCTGACGCTGCCGGGCACCTTTCGCCAGCGCGAACCGGACGGCGTGGCCGAAGTGTGCGTGGCGACGGTCCCGCATGCGCTGCACGCCGCCGTGCGGCTCGCGGCCAGCCAGTGCCCGGTCGCCGCCATTCGGGTCATCGAAAGCGACGCTGGCGATGGCGAGCGCGCCAGCGCCGACCCTGCGCCTTCTCCATCGGAGGCCGAGCGGCATGCCGCGAAAGACCAGCACAATCTAGGATGACACGATGGGACGGTTTGAAGGCAAAGTGGCCGTGGTGACCGGCGCCGGCGCCGGCATCGGCAAGGCATGCGCCCTCGCCATCGCGCGCGAGGGCGGCAGAGTGGTGGTGGCCGACATTGATGGCTCGGCGGCTATCGCCTGCACCGCGCAGATCGCGGCCGAAGCGGGCCACGCGCTCGCCCTGGCGATCGACATCGCCGATGCGCAGGCGGTGGCAGCGCTGTTCGAGACGGCGGAGCGGCACTTCGGCGGGGTCGACCTGCTGGTGAACAACGCGAGCGCGATGCATCTGACCCCGCGCGACCGCGCGATCCTCGAGCTGGAGCTAGCGGTCTGGGATCAGACCATGGCGACCAATCTGCGTGGCACGTTGCTCTGCTGCCGGCAGGCCATCCCCCGGATGATCGCCCGCGGCGGTGGCGCGATCGTCAACATGTCGTCGTGCCAGGGGCTCAGTGGTGACACCGCACTGACGTCCTACGCTGCGTCGAAGGCGGCGATGAACATGCTGTCGGCCTCACTCGCCACCCAGTACGGTCATGCGCAGATCCGCTGCAACGCGGTTGCGCCGGGTCTCATCATGACCGAGCGTCTCCTCGCCAAGCTAGACGAGGGTATGCAACGGCATCTGCGCCGCCATCAGCTCCTGCCGCGCGTCGGCCGCCCCGAGGACGTGGCCGCGCTGGTGACGTTCCTGCTCTCCGACGATGCTTCGTTCATCACCGGCCAGGTCGTGTGCATCGACGGCGGCATGCTGGCGCATGTGCCGACGTACGCCGACGGTGGCAACAGCCGCGCCGCGCGGCCGGCCGGCGACACCGCCGAAGCGGCCGCAGCGCCATGCGGCTGACGGACATGCTGCTCAACCCGCTAGACCGTCGACGCCGCCTGCGGCACGACATCCCGGTCGTGCCCGGCGCTTTCCCGCTGGTCGGGCATCTCCCCGCCATCGCCAGAGGCCTGCCGCGCCTGCTGCGGCGCGCGGAACGGACGCTGGGTAGCTACTTCTGGCTGGATTTTGGCCCTGCCGGACACCTGATGACCTGCATGGATCTGGATGCGTTCGCACTGCTCCGACACAAGGACGTGTCCTCGGCGCTGATCGAAGAGATCGCGCCCGAATTGTTCGGCGGAACGTTGGTCGCACAGGACGGCGGGGCGCACCGGCAGGCGCGCGATGCGATCAAGGCGGCGTTCCTGCCCAAGGCGCTGACCCAGGCCGGCATCGGCGATCTGTTCGCGCCCATCATCCGGGCGCGCGTGCAGGCGTGGCGCGACCGCGGCGACGTAACCATCCTGCGCGAAACCGGCGATCTGATGCTCAAGCTCATCTTCAGCCTCATGGGAATCCCCGCGCACGACCTGCCGGGATGGCATCGCAAGTACCGGCAACTGCTGCAGCTGATCGTCGCGCCCCCGGTCGACCTGCCAGGATCGCCCTTGCGGCGCGGCCGCGCCGCCCGCGACTGGATCGACGCGCAGTTGCGCCAGTTCGTCCACGACGCGCGTTCGCATGCCGCGCGCACCGGGTTGATCAACGACATGGTGAGCGCCTTCGATCGCAGCCACGAGGCGCTCTCCGATGACGTCCTGATCGCTAATATCCGCTTGCTGCTGCTTGGCGGCCACGACACCACCGCCTCGACGATGGCCTGGATGGTGATCGAGCTGGCGCGGCAGCCTGGGCTGTGGGACGCGCTGGTCGAGGAGGCGCAATGCGTGGGCGCGGTGCCGACCCGGCACGCCTACCTGGCGCAGTGTCCCGTCGCCGAGGCGCTGTTCCGCGAGACGCTGCGCGTGCATCCGCCGACCACGGTCCTGCCGCGTCGCGCGCTGCAGGAATTGCAACTCGGTCAACGACGCATTCCCGCGGGCACCGATCTGTGCATCCCGCTGCTGCATTTCTCGACCTCAGCGCTGCTGCACGAGGCGCCTGATCAGTTCCGCCTGGCGCGGTGGCTGCAACGCACGGAGCCGATCCTGCCGGTGGACATGCTGCAGTTCGGTACCGGCCCACACGTCTGCATGGGCTACCACCTGGCATGGCTGGCACTGGTGCAGTTCTGTATCGCCTTGGCGCTGACCATGCACGAGGCCGGGGTGCGGCCGCGGCTGCTGAGCGGCGTCGAAAAAGGCCGGCGCTATTACCCGACCGCACATCCGTCCATGACAATCCGCATCGGATTCTCATGAGCTGGCATCGCATGCCCCGTGTGGCGAAGCATCGGCGCCGGCAACACCGCGGCGGCTCGCCGCTCGCCGTGGCCGTCTCTGTCAGGTACAAGGACATGAACAACATGCAGACCGGTTCCACGCCACACGACGACCGAACTGGCGTGTCCGCGCTTAGCGGATTGGGCGCGCAGGCGCTTGGCGCATCCAGCAAGCTACTACCGGAGACCTGGATGCAGGACGGCGCAAAGCGGGTCGGACAGGTGCTGGCGCGTCATCTCTGCGCCGAAGACGACGGTGAGACCGAGCTGATGGCGGCAATGCGCTACGCCACCTTGCATGGCGGGAAGCGCACCCGCGCCTTGCTCTGTCTGGCTGCCGGCGCACTCGCCGACACGCCGGCGCGCATGCTCGACGACGTCGGCGCCGCCATCGAGATGATGCACGCCTGTACCCTGGTCCACGACGACCTGCCCGCGATGGACGACGACGTGCTTCGCCGCGGCCTTCCGACCGTGCACGTCAAGTTCGGCGAAGCCACTGCGATCCTGGTCGGCGATGCCCTGCAGGCGCACGCCTTCCTGACCCTGGCGAGCCTGAATGCGCCGGGCGACAGCCGTATCGCGCTCGTGCGCGAACTGGCGCAGGCGGTGTCCGCCGAGGGTGCCGCAGGCGGGCAGGCCATAGATCTGTCGCTGGTTGGAAAGCACGTCGAGCTGGACAGGATCGTGGCGATGCACCGGATGAAGAGCGGAGCGCTAGTGCGCGCGTCCGTTCGCATGGGCGCGCTATGCGCTGTCGGCGTGAATGCCGCGCACGCTGCACTTTATTGTGCGCTCGATCACTACAGCGCCTGTTTCGGCCTGGCGTTGCAGGTGATCGACGACATTCTCGACGTGACAGCGGATACCGCGGCGCTGGGCAAGACCCCCGGCAAGGACGCGGCGGCGCAGAAGCCGACCTGCGCGTCGATCATGGGACTGCAGGAAGCACGCCAGTTCGCGCTGGATCTGTTGCGCGATGCCGGCGAGGCCATCGCGCCGCTGGGGCCGCGTGCGGAACGGTTGGCGCAACTCATACAGCGGGCCAACGCGTATCTGTTCAAGCACGCGCCACGCGCATGAGCGCGCCCGTCCGCATGGAGTCGCCCCTGTGCCGCTGCGATCGGCCGGCGGCAGAGTGCATCCTGCACTGTGTCCGAGTCCGCGGCGCCGATCGCAGCGGTTGCCCGCCGCGGCGCACGCGGCGCGCTGCGCGCAAGCCTATGCGGCGGACCGGCGACAGCATCGGGGCGCGTCGCCGCGCCAGAGCAGGGCGGCCGTCCGGCGCTGCCTATGCGACGGGCCTGCGGCGACATGCGCGGCGGCTGCCCGATCCCGGTTCTCTTCAACCGTCTGCAAAAGGAACATCCCGCGTGAACGCGCTGTCCGAACATATCCTTTCCGAATTGCGCCGCCTGCTGAGCGAAATGAGCGATGGCGGCAGCGTCGGTCCGTCCGTCTACGACACGGCGCGAGCGCTGCGCTTCCACGGCAACGTCACCGGTCGGCAGGACGCATACGCGTGGCTCATCGCGCAGCAACAGGCCGACGGCGGATGGGGAAGCGCGGACTTCCCGCTGTTCCGCCATGCGCCCACGTGGGCGGCGTTACTGGCATTGCAGCGTGCCGATCCTCTTCCCGGTGCTGCCGACGCAGTCCAGGCTGCAACGCGGTTCCTCCAGCGCCAGCCCGATCCCTACGCGCATGCGGTGCCAGAAGACGCGCCGATCGGCGCGGAGCTGATCCTGCCGCAGTTTTGCGGTGAGGCCGCATCCTTACTGGGTGGCGTGGCGTTTCCGCGCCATCCTGCGCTGTTCCCATTGCGGCAAGCGTGCCTGGTCAAGCTCGGGGCGGTGGCGATGTTGCCGAGCGGCCATCCGTTGCTACACTCCTGGGAAGCCTGGGGGACGTCGCCGACCACCGCATGCCCGGATGACGACGGCAGCATCGGCATCAGTCCGGCGGCCACCGCCGCGTGGCGTGCCCAGGCCGTGACACGGGGGAGTACGCCGCAGGTCGGGCGCGCCGATGCGTATCTGCAGATGGCATCGCGGGCGACGCGCAGCGGCATCGAAGGTGTCTTTCCCAACGTCTGGCCGATCAATGTGTTCGAGCCATGCTGGTCGCTGTACACCCTGCATCTGGCCGGGCTTTTCGCGCATCCCGCGCTCGCCGAGGCGGTCCGCGTGATCGTCGCGCAGCTCGACGCCCGTCTGGGCGTGCACGGTCTGGGCCCGGCCTTGCACTTCGCGGCTGATGCGGACGATACCGCCGTTGCGTTGTGCGTCCTGCACCTTGCAGGCCGTGACCCGGCGGTCGATGCGTTGCGCCATTTCGAAATCGGCGAGCTGTTCGCCACCTTCCCCGGCGAGCGCAATGCCTCGGTGTCGACCAACATCCATGCCCTGCATGCGCTGCGACTGTTGGGAAAGCCCGCCGCGGGCGCCAGCGCGTACGTCGAGGCCAATCGCAACCCGCACGGTCTATGGGACAACGAAAAATGGCACGTTTCGTGGCTGTATCCCACCGCGCATGCGGTCGCTGCGCTGGCGCAAGGCAAGCCCCAGTGGCGCGATGACCGCGCGCTGGCGGCGCTGCTGCAGGCGCAGCGCGACGACGGCGGCTGGGGCGCGGGTCGCGGGTCCACGTTCGAGGAAACCGCCTATGCGCTGTTTGCGTTGCACGTGATGGATGGGAGCGAAGAGGCGACAGGGCGCCGGCGCATCGCGCAGGTGGTGGCGCGTGCGCTGGAGTGGATGCTCGCCCGCCATGCGGCGCATGGATTGCCGCAGACGCCGCTGTGGATCGGCAAGGAACTGTATTGCCCCACTCGGGTCGTGCGCGTGGCCGAACTCGCCGGGTTGTGGCTGGCGCTTCGTTGGGGGCGGCGCGTCCTGGCCGAGGGGGCAGGAGCGGCGCCATGATCCAGACTGAACGCGCGCTGCAGCAGGTGCTGGAGTGGGGACGTTCCCTGACCGGGTTCGCCGACGAGCATGCCGTGGAAGCGGTCAGGGGCGGCCAGTACATCCTGCAGCGCATCCACCCGAGCCTGCGCGGCACCAGCGTCCGCACCGGTCGCGATCCGCAGGACGAAACGCTGATCGTGGCGTTCTATCGCGAACTGGCGCTGCTGTTCTGGCTCGACGATTGCAACGACCTTGGCCTGATCGCGCCGGAGCAGCTCGCCGCGGTGGAGCAAGCGCTGAGGCAGGGCGTGCCGTGCGCGCTCCCCGGATTCGAGGGTTGCGCTGTGCTCCGCGCTTCGCTGGCCACGCTCGCCTACGATCGTCGCGACTATGCTCAGCTTCTCGACGATACCCGGTGCTACTGCGCGGCGCTGCGCGCCGGACACGCGCAGGCGGCAGCGGCGGAACGCTGGTCCTACGCCGAGTACCTGCACAACGGCATCGATTCGATCGCCTACGCGAACGTGTTCTGTTGCCTGTCGTTGCTGTGGGGGCTGGATATGGCGACCTTGCGCGCGCGTCCGGCGTTTCGCCAGGTCCTGCGGCTCATCTCCGCGATAGGGCGTCTGCAGAACGATCTGCATGGATGCGACAAGGACAGGTCGGCCGGCGAGGCCGACAACGCGGTGATCTTGCTGCTGCAGCGCTATCCAGCTATGCCTGTGGTGGAGTTCCTCAACGACGAGCTGGCCGGCCATACGCGCATGCTGCACCGGGTGATGGCGGAAGAACGCTTTCCCGCGCCGTGGGGACCATTGATCGAGGCCATGGCGGCCATCCGCGTGCAGTACTACCAGACCTCGACCAGCCGTTACCGCAGCGACGCTGCGGGGGGAGGCCAGCGCGCGCCGGCCTGAACGCGCGGGAGGCGGCGGCGTGCGCGCGCTGCCGTCGGCCCGATCCGACGCAACGCCGTCGCCCGATGGAGCGAGCATGAGCGACAGCGACCTGAGACTGCACGTCCACGACCAGTTCGCCAACGGCCGGCGCTTCCGCATTCTCAACATCGTCGACGACGTCACTAAGGAATGCCTGGGCGCCATTCCGAAGACGTCAATCCGGGGCGGCGGGTGGCCCGCGAACTGAAGGCAGTCGTTGAGCGACGCGGCAAGCCAGGAATGATCGTGTCCGACCATGGCACCGAGTTCACCTGCAACGCCATGCTGGCCTGGAGCAAGGACACGGTCATCGACTGGCACTTCATCGCGCCGGGAAAGCCGATGCAGAACGGCTTCATCGAGAGATTCATATAGACGGCCGCGCGGATGCAAGGGCTTTCAGCAGCAGTTTGGATATCGGTCGGGTGCGTTCATGTATACGGCCTATCATTGCGACCGATAGCATGGCCGCTGGCCCTGATGAAGATCGCGGATCGAGGCCTCATCGACGGGTCGCGCTTGTTGCGCTTAAAACTCTTCTGTCAATCGGCCCTTTAATTGCGGATTATTGTCAACTCTCTTTTTGAAGCCATTCGGCAAGACGGTAGCGCTCGACCCGTCGGAGCGGGTCGGGTTGCGGAGACGGGGCGAGCGCGGCTGGGAGATCGATAGCCAGCTCGGTAGTCGTGGGCCGATTGGCCGTTACCTAAATCTCAATGTGATCAGCTGGCCGTCGCTGGGGTCATGGTCCTTTCCGAGGTCGCAGGCGCCTCATGATGATGTCCGGATCGGGTGCCTCATCGTTTGCAACGGCGTGCGGGCGAGCCCGCCACCAGCCGATTGACCGAGTCACCACGACCACCGTCCCAGCGGGACATCGCCGGGCTGGCGGACCAGGCCAGGAACTTGCAGAATAAGGTCAGGCCGGCGCGTGGCCCCAGTCGAACGACGTGCCATCCACCCAAATGCAGTGGAGGATCACAGCGATCTTGCCGGCAATGGCGACCTTTGCCTTTTTCAAACCGACCCGCTTCACGTGCTTCATTCCCCAGGCCTTGAGGGAAGACCATTGTTTGGTCCGATAGAGAAGGACCGTCGCTGCCTCGAATAGGTAGGTTCGGAGAAGCCTGTCGCCCCATCGGGATATCTTGCCACTAGTGTCAGTTTCACCAGATTGGTTGCGCCGAGGTGTGAGGCCGAGATAGGCGCCGACTGTCGAGGCCGATCGGAAGCGGGACGGGTCATCGATCGTATGGCGGAAGGTCAAGGCAGTAACCACGCCAACACCAGGAACCGTCATCGGGCGACGCGTCGTCTCGTTAGACTTTGCCAATCGGCGGACCTCGTCGTCGAATTTGCTTGGCTGCTGGCAGATATGCTCATGAATCGACAGGAGCGGCTCGACCACGTTGAGGAGTTGATGATCTTCGCCCAATAGCTCGCCGACCTGGTTACGAAACTGTTGGCCAATTGCGCGAGGGAATAGAATAGAACCCCACATTCCTTGATCAGACTGCGGACCTGGTTCTCAATATCCCGCCGCATGGACACAAGGCGAGATCGCGCGACAAGAATCGCTCGAACCTTCTGGCTCTCCTCGCTCTTGATCTTGACTTCTCGATACCATCCAACCCGCACGAGTTCGGCAAGGCCCCGAGCATCATTCCGATCGCTCTTGTTCCTGCGAACAGACAGTGCTGCGTGTGCATGCCTTGCATCGATGCAAACGACGGGCAGTTCAACCCTACGAGGCTCGTGCCAAAGCCAGCTTGCCATCGCGCCCGTCTCAAAGCCGATACGCTCCGCCAAATGGCGCATGCTTGCGAAGCAACTTGGACAGATCGCCGGGATCAGACTTGGCCTTCCCCTCAAAAATCGCTTGACCAGTCTCGTTGACCACGCAAACCGAAGTCTCTCTTTGCGAGACATCCAGGCCGACATATTGCCTCATGACAGCTCCTCCGAATCGCTTGATTGCGAGAGCTCGACGATAACGGAGCTTTTATGCCCAGGGCGCTGACCGCAATTGCGTCATCGTTTGCAAATATGACCCCCTGCATTGCCGCACTAAAAATGTTACCGGACAACTTCCCTGTCGGGTCTGGGGCGGAGCTGCCGAATCAGTTCGGTGGGTGGCGGCTATGGCAGGGCAGATCAGCATACGCGCAAAGCGAGATCACATCAGCGCTGGCCGAGCGTTATCGGTCGAGCGGGCGGTTCGAGAAGGGACGGATCCTAAACGAGCTGTGCGCCGTTACGGGCTGGCATCGCAAGCATGCGGTGCGCGCACTTCGGCGGCGCAAGACAGTTGGGCCGGGCGACGTCGAGGCGTCCGAAGAGCGCAAGCGTAGATATGGCGCGACGGTCAAGGACGCGATGACGGCGCTGTGGGAGGCGTCGGATCGGGTGTGCGGCAAGCGGCTCAAGGTGATGATCCCGACTTTGCTGCCTGCTCTCGAGCAACACGGCCGATTGCAGCTTGGCCAGTCGGACCGTGATCGTGTTCTGGCCATCGGCGCCGCCACCATCGATCGCCTGCTCGTCGATGTGAAGATCGCAGCGAGCGGCGGCAGGCGGCGCCGTGCCGGATTCTATTCGGCAATCCGGCGCGAGGCCCGATCCGCACATTCAATGACTGGAACAGCCCGGTGCCCGGCTTCTGCGAGGTCGATATGGTCGCCCACGGCGGTACGTCGGTGGCTGGCTCGTTCATCCAAACCCTGACGCTGGTCGATGTCGCCACCGGCTGGACGGAGCGAGTTCCGACTCGCAACGGCTTTGCGGTCACGTTTGGTGTGAGACATCGCCCAGCGCCTCGGCCAGCAGGGGGCCGGTCCAGCGCGCAAACCCTTGCGGTGGCGGCTTATCCAGCAGCTTCAGAATCCGCTTGTCGGTCGTCTTCGTATAGATCGGCTGCTTGCCAGGCCGCGGCTTGTCTTGCAGCCCTTCAAGGCCATGGTCGGCATAGCGATGCCGCCAAAGGCTGACAATCCGCGGCTGGACCCCAACTTCCTTGGCGATCGACCGGGTGCTGCGCCCATCCGCCGCCAACAGAACTATCCGCGCCCGCTTCAAATCGCGCTGCAACGTCACCGGTGAGCGACAGCACGCCTCAAGCACCTTGCGATCTTTCCTCGAAAGGTGGACTTCTCTTGCTTCGGGTATCATCCCGACCTTGAATCACGACTCACGTTCCAAGAAAAGTGGGTACTAGACTCTAACATTCGTCGAACGCGTCGTTAGGCCGCAAACAATTACGAGAGAGAATCGGAGCTATGCGGGATTTTGGGTGACGAGGCGATCAGGCGGCGTGGTTTTCCGGCACTTGGATGACCTCGATGCCGTTTTCGAATCTGACACCTGCGCTGACCTTCGGCAACTGATTTGTGCCTTTCAGCCGCCGCCAGGTCTTTGATGCGGCGCAGAGCAGCTTGAACACCATCAACTTGGCAGTCGTTGACGATAACGAACCTTTCGTGCGCACCGTTCTGTGCCGGACCGTCGCGAACACGCTTTCGATGGGATTCGTCGTCCGCAAGTGGTCCCAATGCTCGGCGGGGAATTCGTAGAACGCAAGCATTGCGTCGCGATCTTTCGTCAGGCACTCGACCGTCGTACTTCGCTCCGTATTTCTCGGCAAAGACATCGATCGCCACTTCGGCCGAAGCTCGGTTGGACGCCAAATAGACCTCGCGCAGATCCTTCTTCATGCTGGCCTGTACCGACACTGCGACTTTGTTCAAGATATTCGCGGTTTTGTGCACCCAGCACCGCTGATGTCGCGTGGCGGGAAAGACCTCGTCGAGCGCCTTCCAGAAGCCGAGCGCGCCGTCACCGACGGCGATTTCCGGGGCGATCTTCAGCCCACGGGTTTTCGCCTCGACGAGCAGTTCGTGCCAGCTCTGCGTGCTCTCGCGCACGCCGACCTGGAAGCCGATGAGTTCCTTCTTGCCTTCCGGCGTCGCGCCGATCAGCACCAGCATGCATTCGCTGTGGTCTTCCATGCGAGCCTGCAGGAAGACGCCGTCCGCCCACACGTATACGTACCGGCGCGCCGACAGATCGCGCTTCTGCCAACGCTCGTACTCGAGCTGCCACTCCGTCGTCAGTCTGGAAACCACCGCCGGAGAAAGATTCGGCGCATCCTTGCCCAAGAGCGCCGCCAGCGCCTCCTGGAAGTCGCCCGTCGAGATGCCTCGCAGGTACAGAACCGGCAAAAGTGCATCCAAGCTCTTCGTGCGCCGTGCCCACAACGGCAGGATCGCCGAGGTGAAGCGGATCCGCTCGCCATCGCTGGTCACCGCGCGATCGCGAATCTTTACCCGGGCGACTTCGACGGCGCCGATCCCCGTCTGGATCGTCCGCACTGGACCATGGCCGTGCCGCACGAGGCGGTCGCGGCCATCGGGAAGCTTCAAGCCCTTCATCGCGGCGAGAAACGCCTCGGCTTCCATCTCGACAGCCTGCGCAAGCAGCTGCCGAGCACCAGATCGCAAAATATTCGTCAGTGGATCGTCGATCTCATCGGGCTGACGCAGTGGGACAATGTTGCTATGCTCGTTCATGGCGTATCGCTCTCCTTGAGGTTCTGGCAGGCTCGACACCCGCCTCGATACGCCGCCTATCTCATTCCGTCATCACCCAGTTTCCCGCATAGCTCGGCTTATCGGGCCTGCTGATGGAATTGCTGCGGCATATCGCGCGCGGCGATGCGGTGACGCTCGTGCCCGTGCATGAGATCCTGACCACGCAGCAGGCGGCGGATATACTGAATGTTTCGCGTCCGTTCCTGATTTCACTTCTGGAACGAGGTGACATCAATTACACAACGGTGGGCCGTCATCGCAGGGTCAGGTCAGAAGACCTGTTTGCCTATAAACGCGTGCGGGACGAGAAACGCAGCAAGGCTCTCTCCGACCTAGCCGAACTGGACGCAGAGGACATGTAGAGCTTGTTTGCAGATCGATTTACCGCGCCTGCACTCTTGCGAGCACTCTCAAACGTAACTTGCTGCTGACCTTGGCGGAGGCGGGATTTTTCCGTCTTCGCTGGTCGGGTCCAATCCTCGACGAAACTCAAGCTGCCATCGAAGAAATCCTAAGCAAGAAAGGCCGCACTGATGCGGCCGAACGAGCGGCGAACCGGGTCACGCGCCAGCATGGAAGCTTCGAGGATGCCATGGTGACTGACTTTGATAACTTCATGTCCGCCGCAGGACTGCCAGATCCCGACGACGCTCATGTCATCGCTGCGGCCATCAAGACGCAGACCGCCATGATCGTCACAGAAACCCTGAAGGATTTTCCCGCAGCAACTCTCGCCGCATTGAACATGGAAGCGAAGTCGGCCGATCAATTCATCGCGGATACCATTGCACTCGATGAAGCCCGTGTCATCGCAGCG
Organism: Bradyrhizobium sp. YCK136; assembly: GCF_044570075.1. Taxonomy (NCBI): domain Bacteria; kingdom Pseudomonadati; phylum Pseudomonadota; class Alphaproteobacteria; order Hyphomicrobiales; family Nitrobacteraceae; genus Bradyrhizobium; species Bradyrhizobium sp. YCK136. The sequence continues at coordinate 7,965,114 of NZ_CP172424.1, read as the reverse complement.
ATCCGGCGGATGCGCGAACGCTTCAAGAAATCAGAGACAACAGCCGAAGCATTGCTGCTGTCGATGGAGGCCGCTGAGCTGCAGGAGACGGTGGACCTGCTGAGGCCTTACGTCGAATCTCTCTAGGTTAGTCCGAGTACTGGTACTTGGGCCAGAACTGGTACCAGCATCATGCTACCAGGCGGCGGAATTTCCGGCCTGCGGCCCGAAGCCAGATATGGTGATGAGCGAGCAAGAAAGTCGAACCATGTTGTTTCTCAATCAGCACACTGAATACCGCACCTCCTTGGATGCATCGGATGCGGAAATATTGAGCGTCGAAGCCGCTCGCGAAGTGGAGCGGTTTCTCCGGCATCGCGATGGCCACAAGGAAACTCCACTCGTCTCTCTGCCAGGCCTTGCTCGTGAGATCGGCGTAGCCTCGATTCATGTAAAAGACGAGGGCCATCGGCTCGGTCTTGGCAGTTTCAGAGCCTTGAGTAGATCCTATGCCGTGATCCGGCTGGTCTTGGAGGAAGCAACTCGGCGGCTCGGCCGAGCTGTTGACGTCTCGGAGCTTCAGACACCTGACGTGATCGCCGTGGCTCAAGAGATGACTGTATCCTGCGCCACGGATGGAAATCATGGCAGGTCAGTCGCGCAAGGTGCCCAACTCGTTGGCGCGAAATGTGCCATATTCGTCCACTCAGGCGTCAGCGACGAACGTATCGACGCAATCGCCCGTTTTGGTGCCCAGATGATCCGGGTTAACGGCAACTATGGCGACTCGATCGCCGAAGCATCCCGAGTTGCCGCACCACGATCTCCGATACCTCCTGGCCGGGCTATGAGCGTATCGCCAGCTTTGTGATGCAAGGATATACCGCTCTCTTGAGCGAAGCACTGCGCCAGCTCACCAAAATCCCGAGCCACGTGTTCGTCCAGGCCGGGGTTGGTGGAATCGCCGCAGCTGTAGCAGGACATCTTTCGGTTCTATTGGGCGAGAACCGGCCGTTCTTTACGGTTGTCGATCCCTCGCGAGCTCGCCGCGGCTGCGAAGACCGCCCCCGTCAATGGTCCGAACCTCGGCCGGCGTTCTCCGGACGCTGCCGTTTCTATCGACGTCTTGCGGCGAGGAACGGGCAGATCTTAGGGGACCTCTTATCGCTTCGGTGTCACTACTGCGGCTCTTTGGCGCGGAAACTCCGATTGCCCAAAGGGCTGGCCGCTACCCCAATGACAAAGTCTCGGTGACCGTGCATTCGAACAGATTTCCTATTCATCGGGCAGCGGACGCAAGAGCAAACGCTCAGCGAAATACAACGCTTTCGCTGCGGTCAACTACCACTGCTAGCAATTGATCGAACTAGGGATTTGTTCAATATTCGATGAAGCGGCTGCTGCGGTAACCTTTTCGAAGTCGCGTGAAGATCAAACGGGAGCCACTCGCTGCTACCCATAGATGATGACGGATCCAGCTAGCGGTCGCCGCTCGCGCTGGTCTGCCTGGTCGAGCGAACAGTGTGGCCTAGGGCTACGCAAGATGGGGCCATGACTGCAATGATCTTGTCGGAAAATGTCATTCCTCGCGCCGATGTCATTAAACGCGCAGTGCGCATCGGCGCAGAAATCCGAAATGTCAAACTGTCAGGCGATTTACCGGAGCAGACGATTGCCTCGATCAATGGGCTGCTGTTGGAGCACAAGGTCATCTTCTTTCGCGGCCAGCTCCACCTCGATGATGCGGAGCAGGAGAGCTTTGCCATTCGTTTCGGAGAGTTGACACCTCATCCAACGCTCGGTGCGATCAAGGGAACAGCGTCGATCATCGAGCTTGATTCCACCCGCGCAGGTAGCCGGGCGGATCTCTGGCACACTGATGGAACCTTCGTCGATGCCTACCCTAAGATCGCCGTGCTGCGAGGCATTGTGATGCCACCTTTCGGTGGCGATACGGTCTGGTCAAACACCGCCTCGGCCTACCTCGACCTAGCGCCGCCGCTCCAAGGGCTTGCAGACAGGCTATGGGCCGTTCACAGTAACGCCTTTGACTACGCAATACTTGCCCGCGTCAGCGAGCTCGACAAGAAGCACTTGGACGAAGTCTTCACTAAAACAATCTATCGGACTGAGCATCCCGTTGTGCGCGTGCACCCGGAGACTGGCGAACGCACGCTCGTGCTCGGCGCTCTGGTGCAAAACTTCGTTGGCCTGCCGAAATACGATGGCCAGAAGCTGTTCGATTTGTTTCAGTCTCATATCACTGCGCTCGAAAACACTGTGCGTTGGAGTTGGAGGGATGGTGATGTAGCGATCTGGGACAATCGCGCTACACAACATTATGCAGTGAATGACTACGGCGACCAACATCGCCTCGTTCATCGCGCAACCGTCGCCGGTGAGGTGCCAGTCAGCATCGATGGTCGGAGCAGCGTAACGCGCATAACGGGACCCAAGGAGCCGACCACTAAGCTGTCTAGATAGGCGACAACATTGGCTGCGACACGCACAAATGGAAACTCTGCGGTTATGCGCTCAATCGCTGTCTGCAATATTCGGCAGCTAGCCTGTCTTATTCGTAAGAGGCGCCCGAGAGGCTGGCGAGCGTGGTGTAAAGCGCTGATACGGCGTAGGATTCGGTTGTGAAGCCAACCCCATCACCTCCAACCGCGAACGCCACGCCCGCCATGACCGACGATACGATTCCGCCCTTCTCGTTTCCAGCCATTCACGCCAAGAAAGTCACAGCTGCCTTCGATGGTGGGCGCCTAACCTCGAACGGGGGCGTGATGCTTCTGGCGATGGCCGAGCGGCGTCTCGGCTTGGCCGACAATCTGGCCCGGGTGTTCCCGGATCGGCGCGATCCGACGCGGGTCGTGCACAGCCTTGTCGATATGTTCCGCGCGCGCATGTTCGCGATCTGCTGCGGCTACGAGGACGCCGACGACCTCGATCATCTGCGGTCCGATCCCGCATTCAAGCTGGCCTGCGGACGGCTGCCGGACACGGGCCGCGATCTGTGTTCCCAACCGACGCTGTCGCGGCTGGAGAATGCTCCGCGCCTGCGCGACGTGATCCGACTGACCTACATTTTGGTCGACGCATGGATGGATAGCTACCCGCGCGAGCCGGCATCCGTCACGCTCGACATCGATGATACCTGCGATGTCGTCCACGGCCATCAGCAGCTCTCGCTGTTCAACGCTCATTATGACGAACGCTGCTTCCTGCCGATCCACGTCTACGACACGGAGAAGAGCCGTCCCGTGGCGGTCGTGCTGAGGCCCGGCAAGACGCCGGGCGGCGTCGAGGTGCGTGCCCTTCTGCGCCGCCTGGTACGGCATATCCGGACGCGGTGGCACAACACGCGAATTACGTTCCGTGGCGACGGGCACTATGCCCGGCCGGAGGCCATGGCGTGGTGCGAGACCAACGGCATCGACTACATCTTCGGTCTGTCCGGCACCAAGCCTCTCGCCAGAAAAGTCGACGAGGTCGCCGACGACATCCGCACCCGACGCGCCATCGAGAACCTGCCGGTTCTGCGTGGCTATACCGAGACGCGCCACAAGGCAAAGTCCTGGGATCGCGAACGGCGCACCGTCGCCCGTATTGAGGCGACGATGCTCGGCCTCGACATCCGTTTCGTCGTCACCAGCCTCGATGTCGGCTCGGCCGAGTGGATCTACGACAGCCTGTATTGCGCGCGCGGCCAAGCCGAGAATCTGATCAAGCTGCATAAGACACAGCTCGCCTCCGACCGCACCAGCTGCCGTTCGGCGCTCGCCAACCAGGTCCGTCTCGTGCTCCATACGGCCGCTTATTGGCTGATGCTGACCGTGCGCGAGGCCATTCCCAAAGTCCGGGAATTGGCCGCTGCCGAGTTCGCGACGCTGCGTCTTCGGCTCTTGAAGCTCGCCGCCCGTGTGGTCGAGACCTCGAGCCGCATTCGCCTTGCGTTTGCCGCGGCATGTCCCGAAGCCGACCTGATCCGCTGCTTGCCCGGCGCGCTGCTCCCGCTCGGTCCGTAACCGACCGGGCCTGCGCCCGCTCACCCGCCCCACTCCTCCATCGCCTACAAAACAGCTTGATGTAGAACCCGGTGAGAAAAGGCCGGACGGTCACCCACGCCAGCCGCCAGCCCCCGTCAGACGTCAAGAACGACCGTGCTCTCGTGAATAGATCGGGCTAGGTTCCCGTCGCAATCAAAATATGAACCTGATGCGGCGCCTCTCAACATGAAAAGCAACAACTGTTCTTCGGAGGCCGCAAGAGGTTCAGCAGCTGCTCGTAGCGGTACAATAATCATTTGAGCGGCCGGGGAGTGTTCTCGTCGGCAGATGCTGAGTCTCGATCGGCGCCACATGGCGGGGGGCCTTTCCAGGAATGCTCCGGTCGTGAGTTTTTGAGCAATCCCATTCGATCTGTCCTTTCTTGGTTAGTGGCCGCGACATTATAGCTGGTTAGCCTGTCTTATTCGTAAGAGGCGCCCGAGAGGCTGGCGAGCGTGGTGTAAAGCGCTGATACGGCGTAGGATTCGGTTGTGAAGCCAACCCCATCACCTCCAACCGCGAACGCCACGCCCGCCATGACCGACGATACGATTCCGCCCTTCTCGTTTCCAGCCATTCACGCCAAGAAAGTCACAGCTGCCTTCGATGGTGGGCGCCTAACCTCGAACGGGGGCGTGATGCTTCTGGCGATGGCCGAGCGGCGTCTCGGCTTGGCCGACAATCTGGCCCGGGTGTTCCCGGATCGGCGCGATCCGACGCGGGTCGTGCACAGCCTGGTCGATATGTTCCGCGCGCGCATGTTCGCGATCTGCTGCGGCTACGAGGACGCCGACGACCTCGATCATCTGCGGTCCGATCCGGCATTCAAGCTGGCCTGCGGTCGCCTACCGGACACGGGCCGGGATCTGTGTTCCCAGCCGACGCTGTCGCGGCTGGAGAATGCTCCGCGCCTGCGCGACGTGATCCGACTGACCTACATTTTGGTCGACGCATGGATGGATAGCTACCCCCACGAGCCGGCATCCGTCACGCTCGACATCGATGATACCTGCGACGTCGTCCACGGCCATCAGCAGCTCTCGCTGTTCAACGCTCATTATGACGAACGCTGCTTTCTGCCGATCCACGTCTACGACACGGAGAAGAGCCGGCCCGTGGCCGTCGTGCTGCGGCCCGGCAAGACGCCGGGCGGCGTCGAGGTGCGTGCCCATCTGCGCCGCCTGGTACGGCATATCCGCACGCGATGGCACAACACGCGAATTACGTTCCGTGGCGACGGGCACTATGCCCGGCCGGAGGCCATGGCGTGGTGCGAGACCAACGGCATCGACTACATCTTCGGTCTGTCCGGCACCAAGCCTCTCGCCAGAAAAGTCGACGAGGTCGCCGACGACATCCGCACCCGACGCGCCATCGAGAACCTGCCGGTTCTGCGTGGCTATACCGAGACGCGCCACAAGGCAAAGTCCTGGGATCGCGAACGGCGCACCGTCGCCCGTATTGAGGCGACGATGCTCGGCCTCGACATCCGTTTCGTCGTCACCAGCCTCGATGTCGGCTCGGCCGAGTGGATCTACGACAGCCTGTATTGCGCGCGCGGCCAAGCAGAGAATCTGATCAAGCTGCATAAGACACAGCTCGCCTCCGACCGCACCAGCTGCCGTTCGGCGCTCGCCAACCAGGTCCGTCTCGTGCTCCATACGGCCGCTTATTGGCTGATGCTGACCGTGCGCGACGCCATTCCCAAAGCCCGGGAATTGGCCACTGCCGAGTTCGCGACGCTGCGTCTTCGTCTCTTGAAACTCGCTGCCCGTGTGGTCGAGACCACGAGCCGCATTCGCCTTGCGTTTGCCGCGGCATGTCCCGAAGCCGACCTGATCCGCGGCTTGCCCGGCGCGCTGCTCCCGCTCGGTCCGTAACCGACCGGGCCTGCGCCCGCTCACCCGCCCCACTCCTCCATCGCCTACAAAACAGCTTGATGTAGAACCCGGTGAGAAAAGGCCGGACGGTCACCCACGCCAGCCGCCAGCCCCCGTCAGACGTCAAGAACGACCGTGCTCTCGTGAATAGATCGGGTTAGCACCGCGCTTTCTGAACCGCCAGCTGCCCGTCGAGATTACGATTGGCAAGGTTTCGGTCCGCCTGGATGCGGACGTGTCGGCGGTGCGGATCGCGGAGATCGTGACTGCGATCGAGCGCGGCGCATGATCATTCCGGCGCAGGGACTGCGGATTGTGCTTGCTGTGCGTCCTGTTGACTTCCGGTGCGGGCACGACGCGCTGGCCGGTCTTGTGCAAAACACGCTTGGGCTCGATCCGCATTCGGGCCTGATCGTGGTTTTTCGTTCGAAGCGCGCCGACCGGCTGAAGATTTTGCTATGGGACGGCACGGGCCTCGTTTTGGTCTACAAGCGCCTTGGCCGCGATGGTCGTTTCGAGTGGCCGCAGATCAGCGACGGCGTCATGCATCTGACGCGCGTGCAGTTCAAACTGGAAGCGAGTGGGCGAACGGATTGTCGCGACGCCAGCTGCGGCGAACTGACTCAGACCCGACAACCTGTTTCGCGCGGGGCTTTGGGATGATAGCTTGCGGATGTGCCGCCGTCCCCCATTGATCCCGCCCGTCTTGCAGCGCTGCCCGCCGATTTGCGCGCGCTCTTCCGCGCGCAGGAAGCGATGATTGAAGCCGAGCGTCGTCGCGCAGACGATGAATGCTCGGCGCGCCTTCATGTCGAGAGTGAACTGGCTGCGTCCAAAGAGAGCGTCGAACGCCTCGAACTGCTCGTGAAGGAGTACGAGCGCGCACGTTTCGGTAAACGCTCGGAAAAGTTCAATCCCGATCAGATGCAACTGGTTCTCGAGGACATCGAGATTGCCATCGCCGAAGTCCAGGAACGCCAGGACGATCGTGCGCGCCGCGCCGGCACGGCGCCGTCCAGCCGCCGGACCAGGCGCGCTGCCCGTGCCTTTCCCGCGCACCTGCCGCGCATCGAGCAGGTGATCGAACCCGAGAACCTCGAGTGTCCCTGCGGCTGCGGCCGGATGGTCCAGATCGGCGAGGATCGCTCCCGCCGTCTCGATGTCATGGCCGCCCAGTATCGTGTGATCGAGACGGTGCGACCGCGCTACGCCTGCGCAAAGGGCTGCACCGGTGTTGCTCAGGCGCCGGCGCCCGCCCATCTCGTGGAGGGTGGCATCCCCACCGAGGCGCTGCTGGCGCAGGTGGCGGTCGCCAAGTTCAGCGAGCACATGCCACTCTATCGTCAGTCGCAGGTTCTGGCTCGGCATGGCATCTTCATCGATCGCGCCGTTCTGGCAGACTGGATGGGAACGGTCGCCTTCCACCTCGCGCCGCTGGTCGAGCGCATGAGCGTCGTGATGAAGCAATCGGGCCGCTTGTTCATAGACGAGACCAGGGCGCCTGTGCTCGATCCGGGCCGGGGCCGAACGAAGACCGGCTATCTGTGGGCTGTCCTGCGCGACGATCGCGGCCACGGCGGCGCTGATCCACCAATCGTGGTCTACCACTACGCGCCAGGACGCGGTGGTGACCATGCTGAGCGCATCCTCGAGGGCTTCGACGGCATCCTTCAGGTCGACGGATACCAGGGCTATCATCGGCTCGCACGGCCCAAGCGCAAAGGCGGCGTGCCGCTGCGGCTGGCCGCATGTTGGTCCCACTCAAGGCGCAAGATCATCGCAGCGACTCCGAAAGCCGGCTCACCCATCGCCGAAGCCGTTCTCGCGCGCATCGCCGCACTCTATGCGATCGAGAAGGAGATCCGTGGCGCCGACGCCCCGGCTCGGCAAACGACCCGTAACGAGCGATCACGGCCGCTCGTCGCTGAACTCGAGAGGTTTCTGCGCGAGCAAGCCGCTCGCCTGTCGCCGGGCAGCGAGATGGGCAAGGCGATCGCCTATCTCCTGAACCATTGGGATGGCCTCACCTTGTTTCTCGACGATGGTTGCGTTGAGATGGACACCAATCCCGTCGAAAATCAAATCAGGCCGCTGACTCTGACGCGTAAAAATAGTTTATTTGCTGGTCACGACGAAGGTGGTCGTTCATGGGCGCGCATAGCTTCGCTCATCGCCACCTGCAAAATCAACAGCGTGGAGCCCTACGTCTGGATGAAAGCGACGCTCAAAGCGATCGCAACCGGTCACCCGCAGTCCCGGATCGACGAGCTCCTGCCCTGGTCGTTCGGCCGCACCTCGTAATTCTCCGTCGTTGCCGCCTCCATACCCCCCGCCAACGATTTGCAAACACGTTGATCAACAGACTGCAATCCCCACGCCAAACCTTTGCGAATGGGACGCGAACGTCGCTTACCCTGCAACCGGGGTAGCTCGGTCTTTTGCCCAACCGCAGAGGATCGAGATGCCGACAGAGAGACTGTCCATGCGCCACATTCGCGAAGTTCTACGCCTGCACTACAGCGTCGGCATGTCGCAACGCGCCGTTGCCCGCAGCCTGGGCTTGGCCCAGGGCACGGTCAGCAAGTACGTCAACCGAGCCCGCCGCGCCGGTCTGACCTGGCCGTTGCCGCCGGAGCTGGATGACGACGTCCGGCTCGAGAACCGCCTGTATCCGCCGCCCTCCTGCGATGCGTTCCACTGGATCGCCGTGAGGATCGATGAGCGCAAGCCCCTACCCGCGTTCAATATCCTGGAGCGCCACCGTCTCAATCAGCGTCGATTTTCCGGTCCCCGTCTTGCGATGATATAGACGCGCGAAAATCATCTTCGGCTTAATGCGCGAATCGCGTCATGTTACTTGAGACACAAACCAATCGTCCCGCATCACTCGGCGACCCACGAGAGGGGCATGGGTGCCATTGAGAACGCTGCGCGACATATGCTCCTCGCCAACGAAGAGACATTCGTCCGCACCAGCAGTTCATCGTTCATCGGCACAATCATCGACAACTATGTGACCCGGAAGCGCCATTTCCCATCTCCACGCATCTCTGTCATTCGGCCTGCAATATTGGCTCTGACGCTATTTTGGTGCAGCTCCTTTCACTCTCGCCGATTAACCGGGCCTGGAGCAGATCGAACTGGACCGATCTGCCGCTGTCCGGGCGGGTCGTGCAGCTCCTGGTGATCGCTCGCCGCTTTCGCTGCGATGCCGTCCTGTGCGGACGCCACATCTTCACTGAGCGTTTCGCCGACAGGAATTGGCTCCATCGGCGCGACGCACGGCGAGGCTGGAGGATGCTCGCCTTCGATCCTGCGATTCCGCCACGCCTCGATCTTGGTATAGATCTTCTTGTTCAGGTTCGACACTGTGCTCGGGCTGACCCGGGTGCCCCACAGCGCCTCCGTAATGTCTTCGACCCGCCAAACCGAAATCCCGGCCAGATACATCTCGATCAGCGCCTCCTCGACCGAGCTCTCCCGCCTCCGGTAGCGCTCGATAATCGCCGTCTCGAAGGTTTGCCGCCGTAGCTTCGGAACCTTCAGATTGACGTCGCCCGCCTTGGTCTGCAGCGTTCGCTCGTAGCTGCCCGCCCGCGTGTCCTGCCGGGCCGGGCTGCGCTCATAACGCCCAGCACCGCACAGCTGGTCCGCTTCGGCCTCCAGCATGGCGTTCAGTGTCTCTTCCACCGTCCCGCGGACCATCTCGCCCAGGTGATCTCGAATCCGGGCCTCATCAATTTGGATCACCTGACCCATGGCATTCCCATCGTTCATTCAAAGCTCCTTCATTCTAGAGGAAGCCGTCAATCCTGAAAGTGCGAAAGACTCTGTACGTTATCCGTTCGCCAGCCCATCCTCCTTCAAAGGATTCCGTCGGCCAGAGCCATCGCGCCCCTGATGACCATCGGCCGAGACTTGCTCACGAAAGCGGAGGCCGTCACGGTCTCGGCGATCGAAGCTGGCGTACCAACCTCGGTCGAGGCACGCGAGATCATCGCCGAATTCCACCTGATCATCCGACGCAAGACCGAGGCGGGCCTCATCCCATGGATCGTGCGCGCCCGCGCCAGTCTCGTCGCCTCGTTCTCCAGCGGCGTCGCGAAGGATGAGGCGGCGGTACGGGCGGCAATCACTTCACCATGGTCCAACGGCCAGACTGAAGTTCAGATCACGCGCCTCAAGCTCGTCCGACGTCAAATGTACGGCCGCGGCAAAATCGATCTGCTTCAAGCCAGACTAATCGGTGCAGAATAGTCAGCGCTGTCCCAAACTTGCGTCAGAGCCAATTTTGCATGCCGAATGACAAGCAAGCCATCTACGCTCGCGAGCAAGTAGACAGCCGCGCCGGGGAATGCGCGGCAGCGGCATCTCAATGGTTATCAGCGCAATCATGGGCCATGCAAGAGCGGCGCCGACGTCAAGCCTCCTCTTCGTCCAGAGCCCGGACGAAGTTGCCGGGCGGTCCTCGCCGGACCTCGGCCTCAGTCAATCGGGCTCCAACGCCTGCGCTGCCTAGCTTTACACTTCCGGATCTGAAATGCGGGTCAGCATCCTCACGTGCGGTCCCGCCCGTTTGAAGATCGGCTCCCAAAACGCATAGGCGTTCTCGACGAAACTCTCGGTTACGGTGAACTTCGTGAGCGCCGCCCGATATGCGGCCTGTCGTCGGCAGCCCTGTCCCTCGACAAGGTGCCAGATGAATTGAGCGACCTGGCGCGTGTACGTGCTCGGACGACCTCGGTGGTTGGGTACGATCTCAAGTCGCATGGTTCCGGTGTCACGCGTCTCCGGTTCGGTGATATTGGCAAGCCAAATGAAAATTGATGGATCAATGCTCGCGGGATAGCCGTCGCGCTTAAGCTGCTGATTGATGATAGAGAATGCGCTGGCGGCTTCCCTGAAGCACTCGCTCAGGATGAAGTTCGCCTGATTCTGCAGCTTGCCGCTCCGAAGATCGTCGAGCAAACTGACCGCCTCGCCAGTGAGCCGCCGCATATGTCGCGGTTGCGACTGCCCCTCGCTGTCAGCTGGTTCCTTCTGCATAGTCAATTCGGCCGCATCCGCGCGAAAACCCGTTGCGGCTTCGTTGAGAACGGTCCAAAAATTGCCTTCAAGTCTGGAGCCGACGACGGTTTTCGACGCCGCTTCGCCTCCCACCCGTGTCTCTACGAGGCCCTTTGCATGGTCCAACGCAGCATTCAGGCTGGCTTTGATGTTTTCAGAAGCTCTGTCTTGAGATTCCTCGGCAACTTTCACCATCATCTCGGTGGTAGTGTCGGAATCTAGGAGTTCGTCCTTGCGCGGCGCCGCCGCATTCCGAGATTCAAGCCCCGCAACGGGACTTGGAGCCGTCGCTTGCCTTGCAAGGATTGTTTGATCAGACGTATTCGTGCCTGTGTGCTCCGATCGCGGATTGTAAGCAGCAATCCCGCGGGACAACACAAATAGGCCATCGTCAACGGCTCGGCTCGCCGCCGCGGTAAGCTCCACGAGCGAGCGTCGCGCGCAGCGCGTCTGCCTAGTACGCGGCTTTTTCGTTTCTTGCGTGTGGCTCATGATCTGACGACCCCTCGACAAGCTTCTTCAAGATCCAGCGCCACAGCTCACGAACTTCCTCCGAGGCTCTTCCCTCTTGTGCAAACTCAGTCACGCCTAATCCTGCCCCAAGCGCGTCCTGATGGTCATTGCGCTGTCCGACATAAGGAAGCGCGAGCACCCCGAGCGAATTGAGCGACGCTGCGGCTTCACTCACGCGGCAGCCCCGCGGTGGCGTCTGAGCGAGGACGAAAGCAAATCGGCGGTTGAGCCTACGAATAGCAACCAGCGTCGGTATCGCAGCTTCGATGTCGGCCGGACTCGGACGCACCGGGATCAGGCAAAGATCGGCCCTCGCGATGGCGTGCATGGCCAGTGCATTGTTCGTGGCGGCGGTATCGATAACCGTAAGCCAGATCCCCTCGGCTTCAAGGCTGACGAGCGCCCCTTCTATTTCGGCCGAATCAGCGACCCGAACGACCCGGGGATCGGGATGGCCGCGCCGCTCTTTCCATTTTGAAATCGTGCCTTGTGGATCCGCCTCGACAATTGCGACGCGCTCCCCGTTCCCCAACGCTGCGACTGCAATTTCGACCGCCAGCGTGCTCTTGCCGCTTCCGCCTTTTTGCGTGACCAGAGCAAGGACATACATCTCCTACGCGTCCCGGACGACAACGACATGAAACGCACGAGTCATCGACATTTAGCCTACCCTTCCCGATGGTGGGTCGCATCAAGAGCGAACGTGGAAATCGCAGCCAAATCGAGGCCCATCTGCGAAATACGTCGGCCAACGTCAGCCGGTCCAGTTAGGGGGCCGCGAGAATCACCACGACGTGGCTTTGTAAAATAGCCCATTATTCGGCCGTGTCACGGATCTTCGCAAAAGGATTGCTGAGCACTGTCGTACAAGCTTGAAAGCAGAGCCTGCTAGCCTCTCTGGAAGGGACACGGCAAGAAGCGGCTGTCGCAGTTGCAGCAAGATGCTGCCGCCTACCAGATTGGAGAGGTGATCTGGCTGCCAGCTCGAACTATCGAGCTAACCTCAACTTGGAGACAAGCTACGCAATATTTTTCGTGCCCTGCAGGAGGACTCTGGGATGAAGTGCAACAAGCAATTGTCGCTCGCGGGCATCAATGCGTTCGGAACGATCGCTTTCGGCAGCGAAAGTTCATCTGCTGATTTGCCTGCGGCACTTGTCGTCAAAGCACCGGCTCCCGTTTATCCTCGCTTCAGCTGGGCTGGAGGTTACATCGGAGGCAGTGTAGGCGCGGGTTGGGGTACCAGCCAGACCGACCTCGCTGTGGGCAATACATTCATTGGCGCCCCCGTCAACCAGACTGTAAACCAGCTCATCGGCGGCACGGCCGATTTGAATGCGCCATTGCCGCAGGTGCAGATGAACCGGCGGCGTACAAGCCGGTTACAACTTCCATTCCGGCTTGATGGTCTACGGCGTGGAAGGCGATTTTTTATGGAGTGGCATCAAGGGGCGCACTGGCTTTATTGATAGGTCGAGCGCGGAATATGATGAAGTCGCATCGCTATTCAAAGTGTCCGCGCTCCTGCCGAAGTTCTCGATCTCGGCAACCACCAAGCGCAAGTGGAGTTGGTCGGGCGGAGTTGGTAGTCCAGCAGATCCAACAGCCGAGACAAAGCGGTCACATCAGGAGAGACGCTTTTTGCCTCCTCGAAGAGCGGCAAAAAGCTATGTTTCGTACGAAGGTCAAAGTGTTCGTGTCGGGCTAGCGACAACCGTCGCGAAACCAACATCGAACACAGAAACCCAAGACCAATTCACTCGTGAGCGCTGGCTCAGTTCCCGCACAGCAGCAGCCATCCATGCAGTGGGCGCCCTCTCTGAAGAACTGTTGTTCGGTAGCGGCGCGGAAAATCTGGAAGTCTCACGTCATGCGCAAGGCATCGATTACTACCGTTCTGGTGCTCGTCTCATCCAATGCTATCGCACACGACGATTTGATGATGACAGCCAAACAGATTTTCAAACCGATCCCTTATGCTATCCCCACGCTAAACGACAATCCCATGACGACCGAGAAAGTGGAGCTTGGCAAGATGCTGTTCTTCGATCCTCGTCTGTCGGCGAGTGGGATCATTAGCTGCAATACGTGCCACAATCTTGGCACCGGCGGCGTAGACGCGGGTCCAACCTCAGTTGGTCACGGCTGGCAACGGGGAGCGCGTCGGGCGCCAACCGTCTACAATTCGGTGTTCAATGTCGCGCAGTTCTGGGACGGACGCGCGCCGGATCTTAAGGCACAAGCCAAGGGGCCCGTTCAGGCGAGCGCCGAAATGAATGCGACCGCGGATCACGTGACGAGCACGCTGAATTCGATGGAAGATTATGTTGGCAAGTTCAAGCGGGCGTTCCCGCGTGATACACCGCCGGTCACCTTCGACAATTTCGCGAAGGTGCTCGAGGCGTTCGAAGCGACGCTCACGACACCAGCAGCTCCGTTCGACCAATACCTAAACGGCGATGGCAACGCGCTGGATGATCAGCAAAAGGCGGGATTGCAGCTGTTTATGGACAAAGGCTGCGCCTCCTGTCACAACGGCATCAACATTGGCGGGCAGGATTTTGTCCCGTTCGGCGTGATGGAACCAAACATCAAACTGCGTCCGGCGGCCGACCAGGGGCGTTTCGCTGTCACGAAGGCCTCTAGCGACCAATACGTGTTCCGCGTGGCCCCTTTGCGCAACGTTGCCTTGCGGGCTCCCTACTTCCATTCGGGTCAGGTTTGGACGCTCCAGGAAGCCGTAGGAATTATGAGTGAGGTCCAGCTCGGCGCCAAGCTCAGCGAGAGGGAGAATAACGATATCGTTGCGTTTCTTTATTCATTGAGCGGCCGTCTACCCAAAATCGAATATCCGATACTGCCAACTCGCACAAAGGAGACGCCGCCACCGTCCTTAGACAGATAGTGTCCTGTTCAGTTTCCTGAGAGCCTGACCGAAAGAGGTGAGCGGTTTTGGCCCTGGCCTGTAATTCCTTCGGATTTGCAAAGCTTCGAGGCAGGACACCATGCAGTGGACCAAAGCCGCTCGTATCGAGTATCAGTGCAGTGGACTGCGTAACGCAAGCGATCTGACCGACACCGAGTCGTCGCTGATAGCCCGCTCGATTTCGCTGCTTAGCCAGCCGTAGGCAATAACTGAACTGTTAGGTTGAGGAAGGCGAGCGGATCTACGTTGTTCATCTTCGCTGGCTGCAGCCGTGTTGCGATCGTCGCCCAGGTTCGTCCCCCGCCGTCGCTGCGAGCGAAGAGGCGATTCTCTGAGCTATGCGGGAAACTGGGTGATGACGGAATGAGATAGGCGGCGTATCGAGGCGGGTGTCGAGCCTGCCAGAACCTCAAGGAGAGCGATACGCCATGAACGAGCATAGCAACATTGTCCCACTGCGTCAGCCCGATGAGATCGACGATCCACTGACGAATATTTTGCGATCTGGTGCTCGGCAGCTGCTTGCGCAGGCTGTCGAGATGGAAGCCGAGGCGTTTCTCGCCGCGATGAAGGGCTTGAAGCTTCCCGATGGCCGCGACCGCCTCGTGCGGCACGGCCATGGTCCAGTGCGGACGATCCAGACGGGGATCGGCGCCGTCGAAGTCGCCCGGGTAAAGAGTCGCGATCGCGCGGTGACCAGCGATGGCGAGCGGATCCGCTTCACCTCGGCGATCCTGCCGTTGTGGGCACGGCGCACGAAGAGCTTGGATGCACTTTTGCCGGTTCTGTACCTGCGAGGCATCTCGACGGGCGACTTCCAGGAGGCGCTGGCGGCGCTCTTGGGCAAGGATGCGCCGAATCTTTCTCCGGCGGTGGTTTCCAGACTGACGACGGAGTGGCAGCTCGAGTACGAGCGTTGGCAGAAGCGCGATCTGTCGGCGCGCCGGTACGTATACGTGTGGGCGGACGGCGTCTTCCTGCAGGCTCGCATGGAAGACCACAGCGAATGCATGCTGGTGCTGATCGGCGCGACGCCGGAAGGCAAGAAGGAACTCATCGGCTTCCAGGTCGGCGTGCGCGAGAGCACGCAGAGCTGGCACGAACTGCTCGTCGAGGCGAAAACCCGTGGGCTGAAGATCGCCCCGGAAATCGCCGTCGGTGACGGCGCGCTCGGCTTCTGGAAGGCGCTCGACGAGGTCTTTCCCGCCACGCGACATCAGCGGTGCTGGGTGCACAAAACCGCGAATATCTTGAACAAAGTCGCAGTGTCGGTACAGGCCAGCATGAAGAAGGATCTGCGCGAGGTCTATTTGGCGTCCAACCGAGCTTCGGCCGAAGTGGCGATCGATGTCTTTGCCGAGAAATACGGAGCGAAGTACGACGGTCGAGTGCCTGACGAAAGATCGCGACGCAATGCTTGCGTTCTACGAATTCCCCGCCGAGCATTGGGACCACTTGCGGACGACGAATCCCATCGAAAGCGTGTTCGCGACGGTCCGGCACAGAACGGTGCGCACGAAAGGTTCGTTATCGTCAACGACTGCCAAGTTGATGGTGTTCAAGCTGCTCTGCGCCGCATCAAAGACCTGGCGGCGGCTGAAAGGCACAAATCAGTTGCCGAAGGTCAGCGCAGGTGTCAGATTCGAATACGGCATCGAGGTCATCCAAGTGCCGGAAAACCACGCCGCCTGATCGCCTCGTCACCCAAAATCCCGCATAGCTCCGATAACCTGGAGACAGTGTGATCTCAGTAGGCTTCTTCTGCTCGTCCTTGAGCACGCGCAGCTTGACGTCGCCGTTAACTTGCGACGCGAGTATCTGACGAAGCTGGTTGGCCGCCGCCTTCTCGTTCGCGGAAGGCAGCCGGTCTGCCCCTAGCTCCTGGGCGTAGGCTGGCATGGTCACGGTGATTCTAATGGGAGCTATGTGGGCACCATTCGAAGCGAACGCAACAGTCAAAATAGACGCAACAAATGAAATAAACGTAACCGGCAAAGGTTCCCGGCCGCTTTTAGGATCTTTCATTTCAACAGTCCGCCTGCTCTTTGGACGAAACTGTTGAACCTATCCGTTACGACAGTAAGGGGAAAAATCGGATAGGATTGTTGAAACGATGTATTTTCAGGACGTGGAAGACAATCGCGCTGACGCGAACGAGAACCACAAGACAACCCAGCCGACGGCGTTTGACGCAAGATCGAGACGCCTCTTATTGCCGTTCGCCTTCCATGGCGGTTGAACGCCTCGAAGGCACGTTGGCTTCAATCAGTCCCGCTGCTTCGTGCGTGCTTAATTTGTTCAAGCCGAACCATATGAAGGAGCGCATTTTGCTGGACAAAGGAAATGCCGCCCGAACTTGCCCTCAGCCAAGCCTGGGAGAACACACGAGGGGTAACTGAAGGAGCGGGGAGACGAAGAGATCGATCGCTCACCAAGAAGCCCAAGCTCGTAAGAGAAGTTAGGCAATCCTTCTTCTCTACTCGCGCGCATAACTAACTGCGCGACGTTTGGCGTCGATTGCAGCGTCTCGCTCGCAGTTTTTATGCAGAGAAAGGCAACTGATCGCAGCTATCTTCCGATTACGATCGCTGGCGAGATCGTTGGCCATCCACCGCGGTCACCACCCGTGATGGCTGGTTCAGAATTTCGAAATCAATCCAGACTAATTGCCCGCTCGTCACCGACCCAAAAAAGCAGGTCAACGCCCGGTTGGCTCATATCGATAAACGCCTCGAGCCGCGCTGACCGATACCGCGCTGAAGCGAGCACTCATTAAGGGACAACATGAGCAAAGTTGGGACGAGGAGCGGCGGTCGATCAAGAGGTATCCGCATGGGATTGCGCGGCCAAATGGCGCTGCTTGGGATTTCCGGTGTGCTTGTTACCGGGGCAATCTGCGCCGCTGCTCTGAACTACGCAAGTATCGTTCAAAACGAATCGAGCGATGCCAACCGATTCAGAATCCGCGTCACATCATTGTCACAGGGATTTCTGCAGTCGCGTCAAATTGCAAGCGACTTCCTGCGCAAACCCAGTGAAGTGTCGATCAAGAGCCATGACGAGAAATATGAGCGGCAGCTCGCGGACCTGAGTAGCGTCGAGACGTTTGCGGCAGCGTTGTCCGGCGATGATCCGCTGAAGGAGGCGACCTCCATGCGCACGGTCATCAATCTCTATGAAACGCGCTTTCACAACGTCGTCGCGTGCCAACGCAACCTTGGCTTCAATGAAGATGACGGTTTCCAAGGCAAGCTGCGCAGGGCCGTTCACAGCGTGGAGCAGCGGCTGGCTGAGCTGAACCAGCCACGGCTCACGATCTTGATGTTAATGATGCGCCGGCATGAAAAGGATTTCATTTTGCGCGCCGAAGACAGGTACGGCGACAAACTGGTAGATCAAGAGGCGGAATTCGAAGCCACGCTCGCACAGGGCAGCCTGCCAGCCGACGTGAAATCTCAGATCCTCGAACTAGTACCCGGAATCAGAGCTGAGTGATACGGCGGCCTTTGAAACGGCGTTGACGGACCTTTTTCTTGGTCCAGACGAAGGGCTCGGCTCTGTCGTTGTATGCGTTGACGTAGGCATCGATGTGTTCCTGAAGCTGCTTGAGGCTCGTGAAGGAGGTGCCGCTGAGCGACTGCCCCTGCAAGATGGAAAACCATACTTCGACCTGATTGAGCCATGACGCACTTGTCGGCGTGAAATGAAATTGCACGTTGGGGTGGGCCTTGAGCCAGTCCTCGTTCTTTTTATGGGTGTTGAGGTTGTCGAGGATGACGTGAAGCTTGCGGTTCGGAAAAGCCGCGGTGACGCTGTTCATGAAATCGAGAAACTCGACGCGGCGCCGGCGTTTTGAATGGGTCGCGATGATCTTTCCGGTGGCGACTTCGAGCGCCGCAAACAATGTTGTGGTGCCATGCCGCTTGTAATCGTGGCTTTGGCCGGTCAAGGCGCGGCCATTGGGCAACTTCAGATAACCCTGCGCTCGCTCCAAAGCCTGGATCGAGGGCTTCTCGTCCACGCACAGCACAATGGCCTTCGCCGGCGGCGCGACATAGAGGCCGACAACATCGGCGGCTTTGGCCGTAAAGTTCGGGTCGTTGCTCTCGCACCAGGACTTGCGAGCCACCAGGTCAATCTTGTGGCTGCGCAGGAACCGCCAGACATATTGGACATCGACATCGCCCAGCGCCTCGGCCAGCAGGGGGCCGGTCCAGCGCGCAAACCCTTGCGGTGGCGGCTTATCCAGCAGCTTCAGAATCCGCTTGTCGGTCGTCTTCGTATAGATCGGCTGCTTGCCAGGCCGCGGCTTGTCTTGCAGCCCTTCAAGGCCATGGTCGGCATAGCGATGCCGCCAAAGGCTGACAATCCGCGGCTGGACCCCAACTTCCTTGGCGATCGACCGGGTGCTGCGCCCATCCGCCGCCAACAGAACTATCCGCGCCCGCTTCAAATCGCGCTGCAACGTCACCGGTGAGCGACAGCACGCCTCAAGCACCTTGCGATCTTTCCTCGAAAGGTGGACTTCTCTTGCTTCGGGTATCATCCCGACCTTGAATCACGACTCACGTTCCAAGAAAAGTGGGTACTAGGGTCTGTACCTAAATAGCGCCACGTGATTCTCTTGCCTACGTGTTGATTCGGGGGCGAGAGAATGCGCGCTGGTTTGTTTTGGCTGAACGACAGGCAATGGGCGCGTATCGAACCGCATCTGCCGAGGGGACTGACGGGGCCGGATCGGGACGACGACCGACGCATCGTCAGCGGCATCATTCACATGCTGCAATCGGGTGCACGATGGCGTGATTGTCCACGTGAATACGGCCCTTACACGACGATCTACAATCGCTTCAATCGCTGGGCCAAGCGAGGACGATGGTGCGCAATCTTCGAAGCGCTGGCCAAGCCTGGCGAAGACGGCGTCGTACTGTCGCTCGACTCGACCTCGATTAAAGCTCACCGGTGTGCCTCCGGCGGAAAAGGGGGGAGCACAATCAAGCAATCGGCCGCTCGCGCGGAGGCCGCACGACAAAAATCCATGCGCTGAGCGATCCGCTCTGCCGGCCGGTCGTCCTGCATCTGACTCCAGGCCAGGATGCCGATATCGCTGCGGCTCCCGATGTCCTGGCGCTCGCGCCACCCATGAGCGTGCTCCTCGCCGACAAAGGGTATGATGGCGACAAGCTTCGCGGCGAAATCATTCGTCGTGGCGCCAAGCCCGTAATCCCCAATAAATCTAACCGTGTCGTCATCCATCGCTTCAACAAACGCGCCTACAAAGGACGAAATGTCATCGAACGCTGCTTTTGCAGGCTCAAGGACTTCCGGCGCATCGCCACGCGATATGACAAGCTCGCCCGTAATTTTTTGGCCGCTGTTCATCTCGCCGCTCTCGTCGCATATTGGCTCAATTGAGTCTGGACCCTAATCCGCGCATACAAGTCGAGTTTTGTCTCGTTCATGGTTACTCAGCTGCTCCCAAATCTCCTTACGTCGCTTGATGTAAAACCTCTCGCACCTAGCCAACCACCGGACATTTACGGAGAGCGAAGCTGTCTCTTTCCGGTGGACAGCCTTTGGTTGCGATAGTAACTTGGTCGTTTTTCAGGATGTGAGATTTTCTTATGCGCGATTGGCAACTGCCGTTTTCTCGCGTGTGCTCGGATTGCACCTCAAAGCGCGAACGAAGATCCTACCGCCGATTACTGTCATGCGCTGCGATTTTGAGCGGTGCGTGATGCTGCTCTACATTTACACGGTCATAATGATCGAGTCGTGGCTCGATTTCTGGCTCACGTCAGCCCAACGTCTCGCCCCAGCATGCTGCCCGTGCTGGGGTCTCTCTTTCGGAGACTGACTTGGAGTCCTGGCAGCCTGTCGGTCGTGATTGAAGCAAGACAGTCCGTCACCCTTTCGCCAGCTATCGCGAGCGCACCCAGTGCCTTTTATGACTAACCCGCACACCGCAAGCAGCGCGGGCGCGCTGGCGAAAGTCTCACAGGCATGCCACCCGAACCGGTTGGCACACACGCGGCTCTCCTAGAAGAGCGCGTATGCGTGCAGCGATCTTCCGCGCCTCCTTCGGCCCGAGGTTGGGTTTCAAGCTGTCGAGTATGCCTAGCACTGCCTGAGCCTCCTCGGCATTAAACGAGTTATCAGCCGTCGAGGCAGGTCACCCGTATCGTCCCACTCTTCGATTTCAGGCGAAAATGAAACGGAAACCTCATTAACGGTGTCGGTCCCAACGATTGCAATCGCTTCCTGCCCGAGCGGAGATTCGGCGTTCGGAATGATCGAGTAGTAAAGCCCGACATTGTCGGAACGGAACTTGAGGGTGCCGTTGCCGACACGGGCCAGCGGCCGTGAGACGTCGTGCGCCCACAGCGCTGCCACGTCTGGGTCTTCCTGGAGGTGTGAGTCAAAAGCGCCGCGCGCGAAGCGCTCCTCGAAGGCACCCGCAATGATCGCGGGCTGATTCCACGAGATCGCGTAGCCGGTGATAGCTTGCTCACCCATTGCGAGAAGCCGCTTTCATTCGTCGCCCACGCTTGTCGATCTCAAGCTTTCGCGCAAAGTAAATCGCAGAGTCAGACCGCTCAACATGTCGCTTCTCGCCAGGCAACTTGACGAGGCGGCGACGTTTGGGGCGAGCGGAGTTTGCATCTGTCTTCTCAAGGGCGCGATTATCAAACATACCCCGCCTCCCTGGCTTCGCGCACAAATCGCGGAATCTGCCCGTCACGCGGGTCTCCGAGGAATCCAAGCGAGAGTGGGGTCAGCGACGTCCAGGCGACGTCCTCGGCCTCGAACTGGTTACGCAAATCATCATAATCCGCGCGTGCCGACGCCAGCACATCAAGAGCTTTCGCGACGGCAGCAACACGCCGCGCGTATTCCGGCTTGGCGATCTGACAGACAGCCTGGCTCGCCGGAGTTTTCGCATCGCTCAACCTACGTCCAACGATTTCAATAGCGATCTCGACGTCGGCCAGCTTTGCGCGAATATCCGTCGCCTGCTTGCCCAACATCGGGGCGCTGTCGGCCTCATCGCCCAACAATTCAGCTATGCGCGGCGAAACGCGCGGGCCTTTATCACCGGCCGCGTCGATCTGCTTCTGTACATCGCGCAATTCGCCGTTGACTTTGGATTGCAGCGCGTGAAGATCGGCCCTCTTCTGTACCAGGGCGGCAAATTCCGGGCTTGCTTCCGCCAGTGACGGAATGCGGTATTCTGCCGTGTCTTTCTTCTTAAGCAATGCCATCAAAACAAATCCTTCATCAAATTCACGAACGCCTCACCCTTCACCAGGCCAGCGATGCGATGCGGTGCCTGTTGGTGAGAAGCGAGCGTGCCGGGCAACACGAAACGAATTACGATGCCTTCTGGCGTATGTACCGATAGCTCGCGCCAGCCGTGGACGAACTCAAAGCGGTGGCCGCGAACGTCCTCGACGGCGTCGGACGCCCCGCCGATAGCGATCTCGGATTTCACTTCCAGGTACTCCAGCGCCGATCGCGGGATAGAGTCCGGAGCATCGGCCGAGAGCATCGCACCGCCGGGAGTCATTGCGCTATAGGCGCGAGCATGGTCCACGGCTTCATGAAGTTTCGGCGCCGACATCAGCGTTGACAGTAGAGTGCAGACGTCGCGCTGCCCTAGTACCCGGAATCAGAGCTGAGTGATACGGCGGCCTTTGAAACGGCGTTGACGGACCTTTTTCTTGGTCCAGACGAAGGGCTCGGCTCTGTCGTTGTATGCGTTGACGTAGGCATCGATGTGTTCCTGAAGCTGCTTGAGGCTCGTGAAGGAGGTGCCGCTGAGCGACTGCCCCTGCAAGATGGAAAACCATACTTCGACCTGATTGAGCCATGACGCACTTGTCGGCGTGAAATGAAATTGCACGTTGGGGTGGGCCTTGAGCCAGTCCTCGTTCTTTTTATGGGTGTTGAGGTTGTCGAGGATGACGTGAAGCTTGCGGTTCGGAAAAGCCGCGGTGACGCTGTTCATGAAATCGAGAAACTCGACGCGGCGCCGGCGTTTTGAATGGGTCGCGATGATCTTTCCGGTGGCGACTTCGAGCGCCGCAAACAATGTTGTGGTGCCATGCCGCTTGTAATCGTGGCTTTGGCCGGTCAAGGCGCGGCCATTGGGCAACTTCAGATAACCCTGCGCTCGCTCCAAAGCCTGGATCGAGGGCTTCTCGTCCACGCACAGCACAATGGCCTTCGCCGGCGGCGCGACATAGAGGCCGACAACATCGGCGGCTTTGGCCGTAAAGTTCGGGTCGTTGCTCTCGCACCAGGACTTGCGAGCCACCAGGTCAATCTTGTGGCTGCGCAGGAACCGCCAGACATATTGGACATCGACATCGCCCAGCGCCTCGGCCAGCAGGGGGCCGGTCCAGCGCGCAAACCCTTGCGGTGGCGGCTTATCCAGCAGCTTCAGAATCCGCTTGTCGGTCGTCTTCGTATAGATCGGCTGCTTGCCAGGCCGCGGCTTGTCTTGCAGCCCTTCAAGGCCATGGTCGGCATAGCGATGCCGCCAAAGGCTGACAATCCGCGGCTGGACCCCAACTTCCTTGGCGATCGACCGGGTGCTGCGCCCATCCGCCGCCAACAGAACTATCCGCGCCCGCTTCAAATCGCGCTGCAACGTCACCGGTGAGCGACAGCACGCCTCAAGCACCTTGCGATCTTTCCTCGAAAGGTGGACTTCTCTTGCTTCGGGTATCATCCCGACCTTGAATCACGACTCACGTTCCAAGAAAAGTGGGTACTAGTTCTGGGGCAACGCCCGGCGCGCCAACGGGAAGCTGTCCGGCCTCCTGTAGCCGCCGGCTGATGCCGTTGGTGCGGCTTCGCGGAAAGCCGATATGTGTCTCGATTGCGTCGAGCACGCGATTGAGTGTGGCCGTGGTGGCCCTATCATCCTTTCAGGATTGGGAATTGCGATTGGTGGGCTAAATAAAAAGCCGACAGGCGGCCTCACGGCTCAAGGCCGGAAAAAAGGACGCCGGTTTAGGCCGGCGCCGAAGTGCGCGTCACGTCGAGATGTTCAGCAACACCTACAACTCAATACGGTCCGAGTTCAGGGCGGGGACGCCTCTACCTGTTGGCGGTTAGTTCAAAAAAAGTCACACCGAGCCGGCGCCCGTCCCGCCACACGACCGAGCAATTGAAATCGAGTTCCAGGCTCGGAATGTGCAGACCGAAGGCGGCGAATGGTGCGTCCGGAGTTTGGACGACTGCCGAAGAAGCCGTGAGGTGGCGGACCTTGCAGCGCATGGGAGCACCGTCAACCAAGATCTGCTCCGCACGGACATTGCATCGCCGCTCGTTCGCCACCGTCTCGCCGTTCCCCTGCTATAGCGAGGTAGGTATTGATCGGCGATTCCAGCCTCAAATGAGGCTGGACCATGGTTTCATTGCTAGGCCGCTAGCTTTTTCTCCAGCGAGGCCACCGCCGCCAAGGCCAGATCCTGCGCCTTGACTGCCCTGCGCTCTTCGGCCTTGCCATTGCCCCAGCCGTTTGCAGCGGCAATCTCGCGTGCGGTTAGGCCGTCGAGAGAATCCTCCAGCACCGGAAAGTGTTCGCCAAGGTTCGCTCTGATCTTCGGCGCGTCCAGGGCGGCGATAAGGGCGTCCTCGGGTCCGCTGGCAGGGCCGACGAAGCTGCCGGGTGTCGCGGTGACGTTGCGGTGCTGGCGATAACCCATGAACTCAGTGCCACGGGCGATGCCGGTCGGGCACCGTTCGGCAGGCGCCAGGCCGGCATTGCTGCGAGCCGCGGCAAACGTCGCGCGAGAGCCCAGCCCGGCGCGATCTATCTCCACCCGGCGGTTGTCATTGCAGGCACATAGGCTTTGCGCCCAATGGGCCCCGCGCATCCGTCGATAGTCCTCGCCCTCGCTGCCCCGCTCGCGATATGTCGACGCCACAGGAAACCCACCACTACCGATAATGGAAAGGTGCCGCTGATTGTCCGCCTCCCGCTCCTCATCGGACTTGCGGCGCCCGCCCTTCACCTGTCGGAACAACTCCGCAGCGTCGTGCCAACGGTTGTCGCCACCTAGCCATTGCGTGACCTGGCCGCGAGCATCGAGGCGCAAGCGTGCCCGCATCGGCGTATCAAGCTCAGCGGCAGTGATAGGGCCATAGCCACCGCGGGCGCGGATCGCGTTTTTTGCGGCAAGCCGCACCATTTCGTCGGTCTTCTGAGAGTTCACCCAGTGCCCCAGCCTGATGCCTCAGTTGCTGCTGCAGGCGTAGCGCCGTCAAGCCGCCGATGAGGCCGAGCCCGAGGACGCCGGTCGCGAGCACGACGGCAACAAGGCGCATGGCGATAGACGAGGGGAAACTCGGAATCCCGGACGGAACGGCCCAACGACGCCAGCGGGGCGGCGCCCTCGATGCCTCTGCCATATCCGGGTCAGTCGCCACCACCGCCAGCACCCTGAACTTATGGGGGCCGGTCAATGTCGCTCATTGAGGCCCCTTCCAGGCACCAACCTTAGGCGAGTGGAATACCCAAAATCGTCAATTTGATCGTCTATTTGTGGCCGGTTAATTAGCAAATGGTTTTTTTAAACCGTCAGATTTTGTGCTTTTCACTTTCTGTCCGCCACGGATGATTCCAAAAGGCACGGCGTTGCGACAACAGATGGTTTAGGTTTCTTTGCCAGATTGCGCACCTCGTGCTTCGAAGGGGTTTGCCATGGCATTTTCGAGGATAACGGCGGCAATTTTGGGCCTCTGCCTTGCGGGGGTGAATGCCGCTAGCGCCGAAACACGCAGGCTCGACATCGTCGGGACCGGAGACGGCATCGATGTCCTGCGCGTCATCGCCGCGAGCTTCATGCAGCAGGAAGGATCGCCACAGATCGAGGTCCCGCCGAGCATCGGTTCTGGCGGAGGCATCGCGGCCGTGGGGTCCGGCAAGGCGATCTTAGGGCGCGTCGCACGCCGCCTGACCGACGCCGAAGCGGCGTCCGGCATCGTCTACAAGGAGATCGCCCGCCTGCCCTCGGCTTTCATCGTCCATCCCGGCTGTGGAGTGAGTGCCGTCACAAGCGATCAGCTCGTTGCGATCTATTCGGGCCGCCTCGCGAATTGGAAGGAGCTTGGCGGCGCCGATATGCGCATCCGCGTCGTGCGGCGCGAGGACCAGGACAGCACTCTCACCGTGCTACGGGCCAGCATGCCCGGCTGGCATGATCTCGAGATCACCGAGAAATCGAAGACGGCGACGACCACACAGGAAGCGATCGAGACGGTTCGCGATGTTCAAGGCGCGATCGGCTTCGGCCCCTTCTCGCGGCCGTTGGAACAGGGGCTCACAGTGCTTCGCGTGAACGGCCACTATCCGACCGACGCGGATTATCCCTCGAGCGCGGTGCTGGCGCTGATCTATTTAAGCACGTTGCAGGATCCGGACGCCTTGGCCTTTCTACGCTTTGCCGATACCCAGAAGGCGGCCGACGTCATCACCAGCCTCGGTAGTCTGCCCGTCAAGCCGTGAGCCGCCGGCGCTGCTAAGCTCGGCATCGGCTCACAGACCGGGGCGATGAGGCTGCTCCCGGCTTCGCCATAGACGGGTGATCTTGTCCATCAGCGATGGGGTTTGAGAGCTCGGCAGGAAAGGATCGGCGTAGCATTGCGCATTGGCCGAGCGTGCCTTGTTCTTCACGATATCGACGAGACCAACGGGGCCGGCGACGTAGACCGTATCCTCCAGCCCGAGCAGGGGCAGGTAGTGCGATGGGCGCCCAGGCCTGATCGGTAGGGTAGATCCGACCTCCGTCGTCGCAATGACGTCGCGGACACCGTCGTCGATCAGCCACTGCAACGAGGGAAGCATATAGAGGTTATCGGCATCCCGGCTGCCGGCGACGACCGCCATCTCGCGGTTGCGCTGGGTCGAGCGCGCCGAGCGGGCCAGCGCCCAGATCGGGGCCCAGCCTGCTCCGCCGGCGACCAGCACCAGCGGCCCCTGGCCCTGTCGTAGATAGGCCTGTCCGAAGGGGCCTTGCACATGTGCCGCATGGCCGGGCCTGATGGCCTTGCCGATCTGCCCCGACACCGTGCCGTCAGGCAGGCGCCGGATGTGGAAGACGAGTTCGACTTGCTTGAAGGAGCCATCGAGTCTGAAGGTCGGGCTGAACTCGCGCGCAGGATAGCCGGAAAACTTGACGCGCACATATTGGCCCGGCCGAAACTCGAGCGGCGCTGAGGTCGTCAGCACGACTTCGGCGATCTCTGGCGAGAGCTCGTTGATCTCGGTAACGGCGCACGCCCGCTTCATCGGTAGCGGCAATTCTTCGAATTCGATCTCCGCATCGCCTGCGACCGCGGCCTGGCAGGCGAGCACAGTGCGGCCATGGCCCGAGCCGCCGTCATCGACCGAGCCCGAAACGACCGTCACCCGGCAGCTCTGACATTGTCCCGATCTGCAGTCGTGTGGAATGAGGATCGAGCCGCCGAGCGCCGCGTCGATCAGGCTTTCGCCGGCGCGGGCTTCGACGAGCTTGCCGTTGAGGACGAGCCGACAATGAGTCTTCATCGCGAGGCCTCTGGGCGTCGCGAATTTCTGCGAGCAGGCCGCTGCTCGCCGCGCCGGAATGCGATGCGCGGTTGAGGGCGAAGCGATGCTTCAGCGCAGCCGCGCCGTAGTGGCCTCCGGTCGAGCACATCGCTCCCCATGAGACGCCTAGTTCTGCGTGACGACACGCACCGGGCGGTTATGGCTCGCATGCCGCGTCTGTGCATGGTCGAAGACAGCGACCCACATGTAGAGATCGTGGGCTGGCACGAAGGCTTTGTCATATCTGCCATCGCTTTTCATGTTGCGCGTCAGCTCGAGCGTCCAATGTCCGTTGCTCCATTTTGAAACCCCGGTGACATTGGCCCGCTCTCCTTCGTTGTCGCCGGCAATAATCACGCCGGGCAGGATCGTGCCAACGGGAATCCTCGCGTCGGCCTCTGGAGTGTAGGGTTCGCTCTCCCCGTCGAACATGTACTAGCGGCCGTTCTCGTCGTCGCTGCTGTCGGGATTAAGATCGAATTTGCTGAGGGCTGCGACCTGCGCCTTCCAATCCTTGGGAAGCCGCAGAACCGTGACGGGCCCCTTGTCGTTCCTGTGGATGAACTTGAAGTTATACGAATAAAGAGCGCGACCAGGCTTGTTCCAATAGCCGCCTTGGTAGCGGGCATCGTAATTTTGCTCGTCCAAGGTCGGGGCGTAGGGCGGGCCGATATATTGGCTGTCGACACGCCCGAGCATGCCCCCGCGCGACGCCTTCCACTGCCACATGTCTATGTAGCTGGCATCCGTCGTGTAGTGGAAGCCCCGGCCGTTGATCGGCATCGGCTTGCCGGGCAGCGGATTGGCGCCCAGATCCGTCGCGCCTGCGCCGCCGAGCGATGGATTATCCGAGAAAATGACCGCCAGTTTATCCTCGTAGAAGTCGACGGCGTCTTGCAGGCCCGCACGCTCGTCGAGGACGTGCCAGCCGTCCTCTTTCTTGATGATCGGAATGCGGCGCAGGGAGCGCGTGGGATCCTCCCAGCGGAAGGCGAAATAGATCTTCTGCCCGTCGTGCAGGGCGCGCACCTCCACGAGCGATTCGCCCGATCCGCCGAGATTGGCACCCTGCTGCGTGCGGATGAAGACGGGGCGCGCGCGCGACCAGGCGGGATCGCCCATGGCGCCGTCCAGCTTGGGCGCGTCGCTCACCCGCGCGACGACGAGCGTATCGCGCGTCGCCCAGTCGAGCCCGGCGACGCCGCACGCGACTGCCACCCCGATTGCAGCGGCGACGAGAAGAGGCCTCGGCCGCACGGCCTTCGTGATCGCGAGCGGCGCCGGCCGAAACACGCGGAAAATCTGCTGCCAGCCGGCATAGAGAAAATGCGCGACGACATGCGCGAAGATATAGACGAGCGCGACGAAGGCGGCGGTCGAGTGGAGATAGGCCAACCAGCCGCCATAGCCGAGATACATCATCACGCCCGTCCCCGTGAGGAAGATCACGAGCGCATAGACGAACCGGTGCAGGATGATGTTGACGGCTCCCCATTTGAGGCGAGCCGGAGCGCGCATCGCGAGGATCCGCGTCTTCTTGGGGCTGTTGCGCTCGACGAGGCCGCTGCGCGCGAGGTAGGCGACGTAGGCCGTCCCGCAGAAGAAGACGGCGAGTCCCGCGAGGAAGTGCCAGGAAAAGATCTCGCCCTGCGGCAGGACCGGAGCGAGCCATTTCGAGAAGGGGGCGCGCAGCGCGTCCGCTGCGATGCGTATGCCGGTAACGAGGCTTACGACGAACGCGAGCGCGGTCGCCCAATGGAGCGTTATCGTCCCGACATCCGTGCGTGGCGGGCTTTCGCCAGTCTTTGTTTGAGCGAGGCTTCTCTTGGTCAAGGCGTCGGCGTTCGTTCGAGCGGTGACATTGTCCATTGATAAAGCCTACCCACGGTAAATCGGCAGAGCTACAGCGCCCGCTTTCTCCCAGAAAAGCGGACAGCTGCGAACAAGCTATCTCCGCGATATCATAAGCAAGTTATCAAGTCTGGCGAGATTGCTCGTTTCGCGACAATTCGTCCCCGGTCGGCCGTCCCTTGGACATTCGAGAAGGCGTGAGCACCACGAGGTTTCTGCTGGTGGGCAGTTTTGCTCCCCCTCGGTGACACCCTGCTGGTCGAAGGCGATCAGGCGGCTGTTGGCGATGGCAACGCGGTGGGTGTAGCGCGACAGATCGGCGAGCATGGCCTCGGGCCCGCCGAACGGCCGCTTTGCGTGGACGACCCACTCCGCTTGCGCAGTGGCGCCAGAAAGGCTGCGAGGCATTGAGATTTGGCGAGATGGGCGTGGTCGCCGAAGAAGCTAAGGCGGCGGATCGCTAAACCACGTCCATCATAAACTCGGCGGAAACCGTTGGGGGACGTAGGTAGCCTTCGGTGAGCCGATCCTCCCAGCCGCTTGAATTTGTATAACAATTTCAATTATATACGAGATCGCGGTTTGTTCTGAATGGCGGGCCATTTGCGGTGGTAAGTTGTCCCATGCGTCCTATCGATCGTCTGTCCTCCTGCCTCGTCCTGTTCCTTGCAATCGCAGCCGTTCCGGTCGCTCCCGTGCGCGCGGCCGAAACCTGCCCGTTCATCAGCGCCCAGGAGCTCGCCCGTGCGATGCCGGCGCTCAAATGGTCGCTGATTTCAAATCAGGACGGTCGCGGCTGCCTCTACCAGGCCGGGCGCGGTGACACGATGATGTTGACCGTGTTCCGCAATCCCGACAAGGACCGCGCCAGGGAATTGTACGCGACCTTCGTCAAGACGCTCGGCGAGCGCATGCCGCTGAACGCAGTCGCCGGGATCGGCGAGGAAGGCCAGGGCGGCACGAGCGCCGCCGGCGCGCAGCGCCAGGAGGCCTCGGTCGTCGCCTTGTCCGGCGACTACATCCTGCAGATCAGCGTCTATCCGATCGGCCGGCGTGCCGACGATGCGCTGCTCGGGCCGATCACGGAAGCCGCGCGCGTTGCCATCGGCAACGTCAGCAAGAGCAGCGAGCGGTTCGGCAATTGCGAGTGGCTCACGGCCGCGGATGCCGACGGGTTTCTCGACAAGGGCACGCTGACGGTCCAGCGGACCGGCGCGGGCAGCTGCATGATGTTCGATCGCGAGGCCAACACCATGACCGTCGCGATGATCGCGATCTCGCGCGACACCGTCATCAGCATGATGAAGCGCGCGGGCCCGTGCCAACACGTGGCGATACCCGAGCTCGGCAGTGAAGCGTTCGGCGAGCATTCCTGCACCAAGGGCAACGGCAACGCCGTCAACATCTATGTCTGGAAGAACGGCAGGCAGGCTTCGATCCTGTTCGCGCCGGTCAAGCCGCATCCGGAGTCCGGCTCGGTCGAGCGCCTGAAGGCGGTCGCCGGGCGAGTCTATGGAAAACTGTAACGGCGCCGCGCGACAGCACCGGCGCCCGTGGCTCGGCCGGATAGAGCGTTAGACGACGAATCCGGCATTACGTCATTAGGTGATAGTGCATTTAAGAACTGGCCGTGGCGCGCCATTTCCGCTTCGTTCGCGATGCCGCCAACCAATTGTGGCCTTTGCTGCGCTTGCCTTGGCCTACGGGATCCTTGCCACAACGTTGGGCCGGTTTTTCTCGAGCCAGGCGACGGCCTCGGGTCCATCGACGACGCACTCGAAGGTTTCCCAGGTCGGGTCCTCCAGGGATTCCGATTGCAGTCGCTTCGCCGCATACTCAACGAGGTCGTGCAAGCCTTCGTATCCACGTCGGTGCTCGAGGGATTCTGCAATCGCCGTGCTGGTCCATCCTCGTCGAGCCAAATCGATGATGCTCGGAGCATCAGCCTCGTTGAACCACGGTGTGGCATCGAACTCGATACAGCGGACATTGTCGGCGGTATGGCACGTGGCGTGAATCATTGGATTCCTCCCTCTAGGCTTTGACAAGGTCCCCCAACAAGTTGGCCGCGACCATCAGCTTGGCGAGCGTCAGGCCGCCGGCGGCAATCTCCTCGACCGCGCGGCGGATGCGCGTCGCCTCGGGATGAGCCGCAAGCCAGGTCTCCACAGCCTGCTGGCCGGATTGGCCGGTTGCCAGCATATCCGCGGTCAGGCGTCTTTCGGCCGCCGCGATCAGTTCGACGGCGCGGTCGATGGCCAGGCGTTCGAAATGATCGCTGACCGGCACGCTGCGCGCGGCGGCGATGATGCGGTCGAGACGGAAATTGGCCTCAGTGGCAAAGAACGTCGCAGTGGCATCGCGGATGCTGCGGCTGGTGCGCTCGGCGACCGTCACGATGTCAGGCGCCGAGACCAGGGCGTCGAGGTCCGCCAATTCGCCGGCGAGGCCGGTCGGGACGCCGGCATCGGTCAGCTCCTGCCGGCGCTTGCCGCGCGCGGCTTGCAGGTCCGGCGGCAGGGCGTCGTCGAGGGAGGCTGCGATCTCGCGGACGGCAGGGCCAAACCGGGCGTTGATCGCGCTCAGCCCATCCTTGAAATCGACATTGCGCACATACCAGACCATGCGGGAGAGCAGGAGATCCTGGATCGTCGCGTAGAGGCTGAGCTGCAACTGCCCGTCGATACGTGTGTCGAGCGCGTCGATCGCGTCGTTGAGTCGCCTGAGCTCGTAGATCGCGTCCACCGCCACCTGCGCCATGACGATGGTCGAGATATCGGCGTCGGTCTCGTCGGTCAGGCGCACGATGCAGGCCGGGCCCCCGCGGTTGATCACGGCATTGACGAGACTGGTCGCGATGATCTCGCGTCGGAGGCGATGGTGCTCGACCGCGGTCGGGAATTTCTCGAGAACCTCGCGCGGAAAATACAGTGACAGTCTGCGGGCGAGATAAGGATCATCCGGCACGCCGGTGAGGAGCAGGTCTTCGTAGAGTGTCAGCTTGGCGTAGGCGAGCAATACGGCGAGCTCCGGCCGTGTCAGGGCCTGGCCGCGCCTCGTGCGCTCGGCGATCGCTGCATCGTCGGGCAGGAATTCCACGGCACGGCTGAGCAGGTGACGCTGCTCGAGCGACTGCATCAGGCGGGTGAGGAAGCCGGTCTCGGCCACGCCCTTGCGTTCGGCAAGCGAGAGCGCCAGCGTCTGGAGGTAGTTGTTGCGCAGCACCAGCGTGCCGACTTCATCGGTCATCGCGGCGAGCAGGGTGTTGCGGTCAGCCGGGCTGAGGCGTCCCTCGCGCTCGGGGCGCGCCAATGCAATCTTGATGTTGACCTCGACGTCGGAGGTATTCACGCCGGCGGAATTGTCGATCGCGTCGGTGTTGAGCTTGACGCCCGTCTGCGCCGCTTCGATGCGGCCGCGCTGGGTGACGCCGAGATTGGCGCCTTCGCCGATCACCCTGGCGCGAACCTCGGTCCCGGTGATGCGGATCGGATCATTGGCGCGGTCGCCGGCCTGATCGTCGCTCTCCGCCGACGCCCGGATGTAGGTGCCGATGCCGCCGAACCACAGCAAGTCCGCGCGCGCCTTCAGGATCGCCGTCATCACCTCGAACGGTGTGGCCTGCTCCTTGTCGAGATCGAGCAGGGTGCGCACTTCCGGTGCCAGTGGGATCGCCTTGAGCGTGCGCGAGAACACGCCGCCGCCCTGCGAGATCAGCGTCTTGTTGTAGTCCTGCCAGCTCGATCGCGGCAGGTCGAACAGGCGCTTGCGTTCGGCGAAGCTGATCGAGGGATCAGGCGAGGGATCGATGAAGATGTCGCGGTGATCGAATGCCGCCACGAGCTTTGTCGCCGGCGAGAGCAGCATGCCATTGCCGAAAACGTCGCCGGACATGTCGCCGATGCCGATCACGGTGAAAGGCATGGTCTGAATGTCGGTGCCGAGCTCGCGGAAGTGGCGCTTGACCGCTTCCCAGGCGCCGCGCGCCGTGATCCCCATCTTCTTGTGGTCGTAGCCCTGGCTGCCGCCGGAGGCGAAGGCATCGCCGAGCCAATGGTTCTTCTCGGCCGAAATCGCATTGGCGATGTCGGAGAAGGTGGCGGTGCCCTTGTCGGCGGCGACGACGAGGTAGGGGTCGTCGCCGTCATGCCGCACGGTCAAGTCGGGCGGCACGACGACGTCGCCGTCGAGATTGTCGGTGAGTTCGAGCAGCGAGCGAACGAAGATGCGATAGGCTTCGGTGCCCTCCGCGAGCCACGCCTCGCGATCGGAGGGCGGCGGCAGCCGCTTGGGCACGAAGCCGCCCTTGGCGCCGACCGGCACGATCACGGCGTTCTTGACCTGCTGCGCTTTCACCAGGCCGAGGATCTCGGTGCGGAAATCCTGCGGCCGATCGGACCAGCGCAAGCCACCGCGCGCAACCTTGCCGAAGCGCAGGTGAATGCCTTCGACGCGGGTTGAATAGACAAAAATCTCATAGAGTGGTCGGGGAGGGGGCAGGTCCTCGATCTTGCGCGCGTCGAACTTGAAGGAGATCACCGGACGCGGATGTCCGTCCCGGCCGACCTGCCATAAATTGGTGCGGATGGTCGACTGCACCAGATTGGTGAAGCGGCGCAGGATGCGGTCTTCATCGAGCGAGGCGACGGATTTGAGCTGCTCCTCGATCTCGGCAAGCAGAGTTGTCTCGCGCGCCGAACGCTCGCGATCGGTCAGGACGAGGCGCGGATCGCGGCGGGCCTGGAACAGCGCGACGAGGTTGGCTGTGATCGCGGCGTTCTTGCGCAAGGTCTCCCACATATAGTCCTGGGTGAACGGAGCGCGGATCTGGTGCAAATAGCGCGACAGCGCCCGGATGGTCGAGACTTCCCGCCAGCCCAGGGCCGTGCGCAGGATCAGGGCGTTGTATCCGTCGGATTCGGCGCGATCGGTGACCACCGCCATGATTGAGGCTTCCAGGCGATGGCTGAATTCCCGGTTGATCTCGATCGGCTGGCCGTCGCTGGTCTCGATCGTCATGTCGTGCAGCCATACCGGCTCGGGCCTGTTGCCGGGCACGATCTGATAGGTGCGTTCGTCGACCACGCGCAGGCCGTGATTTTCGATCACCGGCACGCGATAGGACAGCGACAGCGGCGCGGCATCCGAGAACACCTTCAGGCCGAAGCGCCTGGGATCGTCCTCCTCGAAGCGGTGAACCGAAATCGTCACCGGGCGGGCCGGGGTGAGCTTCTCGATGGTGGCGATATCGGCGATCGCCTGTTCCGCCCTGGACACCTCGGTATAGCCGCCGGTAAAGGCCTGGGCATAGCGATTGGCGAGCATGCGCGCCCGCATGCCATCGGTCGACGCAGCCAGCGCGGCCTTCAGCTTGTCGGCCCAGGTCGCGGCAATGGCGCTGATCCCGGCTTCCAGCGCGGCGCGCTCGACGGCGGGAGTCTTACCTTCATAACGTCCGATGATGTAGTGGACGCGCGCCAATGCTCCTTCGGGGAAGGATACGTAGGAGGCCGACAGCGTCCCCCGGTAGGCCTGCGCCAGGAAGTTGGCGACGCGCGTGCGCACGTCGGTGTCGTATTTGTCGCGTGGAATGAAGACCAGGATGGAGACGAAGCGATCGAACTTGTCGACCCGGGCCAGCGCCCGGACGCGGGGGCGCTCATAGAGGATCAAAATCTCCATGACGAAATTGAAGAGGGTGTCGACATCGACCTGGAATAGCTCGTCGCGCGGATATTCCTCGAGCATATGCATCAAGGCCTTGCCCGAATGGCTGTTCGGGTCGAAGCCGGCGCGCTGGAGCACCCGTGTCACCTTGTGGCGGATATAGGGGATCTGTCGTGCCGAGCGCGTATACGCGCCCGAGGTGAACAGGCCGACGACACGCAATTCGCCCTCGAACCGGCCGTCGGGCGCATAGAGCTTGATGCCGACATAATCCATCCGGATGCGGCGATGAACCCGGCTGTTCACATTGGCCTTGATGACGATCAGCAGGGTCGGCTCGCGCATGAACTCGCGAATTTCCGATGTCATCACCACCATTTCGTTGCCGCGGCGCAGGACCTTCGCATCGGGATCGCGCAGGATGCCGAGGCCCTCGGCGGTCGTGATGTCGTCCGACCCATCGCTGTCGGGCGAGAAGCGATATTCGCGCACGCCGAGAAAGGTGAAATTGTCGGCGCATAGCCATTGCAGGAACTGGTTGGCCTCGGCGACCTCGTCGATCGGCAGCGGCGGCGGATTGGACGAGAAAGTCTTGATCGCGTCCTCGACCCGGTCGCGCATGGCGCGCCAGTCGACGACGCAGGCGCGCACGTCGCTCAACGTCCTGGTGAGGCCGTCAATCAGCCTGTCGCGGTCGGCGTCGGCGTCCAGGCGGGTGATGTGGAGGTGAATCAGGCTCTCTCGCGCGCCCTTTGCTCCCTCCGGGAGGGCTTCACCGTAGAAGTGCAGCAGCTTGCCCTGGTCATCGCGCTCCACCGCGATGATGGGATGAGCGACGAGGGTGACTTCGATGCCCTGCTCGGCGATTTCCGCCATAGTGGAATCGAACAGGAAGGGCATGTTGTCGTTGAGAATTTCGAGCACGGAAATCTCGCGCCCATCCGGCATCATCGGATTGACGATGCGGATATCGGCACGACCGGCCGTGCGCCGCTGCACGTGCTCCCAGGCTTGCTCCGCCAGGAGGGCAAGCGAGGAGGCATCGTAGTTGGCGAGATCCTCGCTATTGGTGTAGCCGAACAGAAGCTCGGCAAAGGTCCGGGGCGCCTTGCCCGGCTGCACGCTTTGCGCCGCGTCGTGGATCAGAGTTGCCCGGGCCTTGTCGTCGCGCCATGCCATAGCGTCCTCCATATCCCGGCCGACGAACCGCAAGTGCGGTCAGGCGTTGTTTTTGGAGTGCGTCTCTTCGCGCGCCATCGTCTCGACCGTATTTCAATCGCGTCGGTCTTGCGGCCTTCACGATACTAGCATCCCGAAGCCGCCATGGCGCGCAGAGTTATGAGGCGTGCTTAAGGCCGAAATCGGCGGCGAGCATCGCTGCGCTGCGAGCGCTTGCAAAATCACAAGGAGTTTCAATTGTGTAGGAGTTCGTGGCTTGGTTCTGGATGGCGCGGTCGCCCAGTACTCATCTGCGAACCCGGCCTCGTTTCGGCTGGCCAACACCGCCTTTTCGAGCAAATCTCTACTGCCCGTGATCCCGATCGAGGTGTCGTCGATTCGTCGGAGATCGGGTGGTCGGCTGACGGCAGGCCGGCGGAGCCGACCTGCCGAAACCGAGAAGCCCGCCGCGGCGGTGTTGCCGCCGCGAGAACGGGCGCGATCCTTATTACTTTTTGTCGCCCATGTGGTGCGGCGACGACCACCGGACGCGCCGTCCTTCGAAACGCCGACCGTCTCCTTCTTGCCCATGTGGTGGGGGACCTCGGTCTTTGGACCACCGCTGTAATGATGGCCGTTCTTTTCCTTGTCGGTGGTCTGCGCCATCGCCGGCACCGCCAACAGGGAAACGATGCCGATCGCAGCCAAGAGCTTCTTCGTGATCATGTCCATTCTCCCGGATTATGGAAACTCCATCATGAAGCCTAGCCGGGCTTTCCGCTTTGAGGAATCGCAAGCAATGAACACTTGATAATCCTGTCGCGACCGCGGCTTTGGTTGACCTGAATCAACTCGCATCAGGCGGCGATCGTCACAATCCATCTAAACGCCAGATCTCAGGAGGACTAACGATGCGAAGCCCCCCGCTTGCGGCAGCTTTGCTGCTCACGATCCTCGGCAATCCCTCGTTCGCGCAATCGCCTGCCGAGCACCAGGGGCATCATCCTGACCAGAAGGAGGCGCCGGCAGCCAAGGCGCCCGCGGCTCCGGAGCCGCCGCGCGGCACCGGACCGTCCCAGGGCATGACCAGCGGCGGCATGATGAACATGATGGGCGGCAACATGCCGATGTCGGACATGATGCGGATGATGGGCATGATGCGACAGTCCGGCGACGGCATGGAGATGATCGATCGCGTGGAGGGGCGGATCGCTTTCCTCCGGACCGAGCTCAAGATCACGGACGCCCAGGCGCCGGCCTGGAACGCGTTTGCAGACGCGCTGCGCGCGAATGCCAAGGCCCTCGGCGAGCTGCGGACCTCGATGATGTCACAGGCCGGCTCCGAGCCTTTGGTAGACCGGCTGACCTGGCAGGAGAAATGGCTGTCCGCGCGGCTCGAAGCTACCCGCGCGATGAAATCCGCGTTGACCAATCTCGTCGGCAGCTTTTCCGATGAGCAGAAGAAGACCGCCGACGAGCTGCTCGCGCCGCAGATGGGCATGATGCCGGCGATGCGGGGCGGAGGCATGATGGGCATGGGAATGCAGCCCGGCAAGCCGATGCAGTGAGGCCCTGCGGGACTCGTGCCGTTGATCTGCGTCAACAATGATGGCAGCCGCGCCTCTAAGCTATCAAGCGCCATAGGAGCGTGCAGATGTCGGTGCAGGATCATTCCGGGTATCGAGAGCGCCCTCGAGAGGGCTTGTCGGTCAAGGCCAAGGCCGGCCTGGTCCTGGTGGGATTTCTGGTCATCGCGGGCGCACTCCTGTTCACCGAGCACAGGGCCCACGTGCTCGGATTGTTGATCTGGCTTCCGCTTCTCGCCTGTCCGCTGATGCACCTCTTCATGCATGGCGGACACGGTCACCACCATGGCGGTGGCCGCCCCAACGATCCAAGGAGCGCGTGATGCACGACACCGCGCCCGCCTACGGTCTCTGGAGCCTCGTCATCGTCAATTCGGTGGTCTTCATCCTGTTCGCCTACAGCTTCTTCAAGCCGCAGACCGCCCGCGACTGGCGCTCCTTCGGCGCCTTCAGCGCATTTTTGGTGGCGCTGTTCGTGGAGATGTACGGCTTCCCGCTCACCATTTACTTCCTTTCGGGATGGCTGCAGTCGCACTACCCGAACGTCGATTGGTTCTCCCATGACGCCGGGCACTTGCTCGAGATGATGTTCGGCTGGAAGACCAATCCGCACGCCGGACCGTTCCACATCCTGAGCTTCATCTTCATCGGCGCGGGCTTCGTCCTGATTTCCGCGGCCTGGAGGGTGCTGTACGATGCCCAGCAGACCCGAAGCCTCGCCACAAGCGGGCCTTACAGCTACGTTCGCCACCCCCAATACGTCGGCTTCATCATGGTGATGTTCGGCTTCCTGCTGCAATGGCCGACGATCCTGACGCTCGCGATGTTCCCGGTGCTGACCGTGATGTACGTCAGGCTGGCTCACACGGAGGAGCAGGATGCCCGAGCAGAATTCGGAGACGCCTATGTCAGATATGCGGCCGATGTGCCGGGATTCATTCCGAAGTTGAGCCGGGTCTTTGGCACTGAGTCCACTGGAGGATATCGGCATGGTTAGCCGGCGGGCGGTCGGCGCTCTGCTCGGAGGCCTCTGGCTGGCCGGTTGCTTGATCGGCATAGCGACCGCTGCGGACACCGACCTCTCAAAAACGGCAGGAGGAGTGACGGTCTACCTGGGCATCGTGCCGGCCGAGATCGTGAAGGGCCTCCCGTCGGGCTCCACCACCGAACGACCGATGCACGGGCGCACCCCAAAGGGGCCGCATGAATATCACGTCGTTGCCGCCGTCTTTGATGCAGCAAGCGGCGCGCGTATTTCTGATGCCGTCGTGACTGCGGAAGTATCAGGATTGGGCTTGTCCGGCGCCAAGAAGAAGCTTGAGCCAATGCAGATCTCGGGCACCACGACCTATGGCGGCTTCTTCGACCTTCCCGGATTTGATCTCTACACCGTGAAGCTCACTGTCGAGCGCACCGGCGCGAGTCCGGCTGCCCTGCAATTCAAGTACGACCATCGCCGGTAGACCGGTCCTTATGGTGCGGAAAAGGGCTGACCGCCTCTGTTTCGATTGGTTACACCGATGTTTGATCTTGTCCTTTCGCAGCTTGACAATCGCGATGACGTGGAGGTCATCGAGCGCAAGGGAGCCGGTCACCCGGACACGATCTGCGATGCCCTTGCCGAGACGCTGTCCCGCAATCTCTGTCGCGAGTACCTGCGCAGATTCGGCCATGTGCTGCACTACAATGTCGACAAAGCGCTACTGTGCGGCGGCAGGGCAATGCCTACCTTCAACGGCGGAAAGGTGACCGATCCGATCAGAATCCTCCTGGCAGGACGGGCCGTTACCAACGTCGGAAACGAAGCGATTCCAGTCGAGGACATTGCCATCGAGGGCTCAAGGGCCTGGCTGAAGGCCAATCTCCATGCGCTGGACGCCGATCGTCACGTCCGTATCGAGGCCCTGGTTCATCAGGGCTCGCAGGACCTGCAATCGCTGTTCTCTCGGGGGAGCGCAAGGCAAATTCCGCTTGCCAACGATACGTCTTTCGGAGTTGGTCACGCACCGCTCAGTGCGCTCGAACGCCTCGTGCTCGCAATCGAACAGGGAATTCACGGCCGCGATCGCGCGCGTGACCATCCGGCTTGGGGTGAAGACATCAAAATCATGGCTGTCCGAAGCGGAGAGGGCGTCAAGCTGACAATCGCCTGCGCCATGATCGGGCGGTTTCTTAACGACATGGACAGCTATCTGCAACAAAAGGCGGCGCTCGCCGAGTACGTCCGTGAACGCGCAAGCGAGCACGGATTTAGGGATTGCGAGGTGGCCGTCAACGCTGCTGATGATGCGGCGTCCGATAGCATCTATCTGACCGTGACCGGCACCTCAGCGGAGGCTGGCGACGACGGGCAGGTCGGTCGGGGCAATCGCGTCAATGGCCTGATCACACCTTGGCGGCCGATGAGCTTGGAGGCTGCCGCCGGCAAGAACCCCGTTAGCCACGTCGGCAAGATCTACAACATCTTGGCAAAGCGAGTAGCTGAGACATTGGTCAGCGCCATTCCGGAGGTCTCCGCAGCGCAGTGCCTCATCGTCAGCCGGATCGGTGCGCCGGTGTCCATGCCGGATCTCGTTCATCTCAGGCTGGCGACGAAGGACGGCGTTCCCCCGGAGGAGCTAAGAGAGCGAGGTGCGGAGATTGTATCGGATCACCTTGGCAGGATCCCGGAACTGGTCGGCGAGCTCGTCGCCGGAGCAACTCATGTCTACTGAGCGTCTGTTTTGAGAAAACCGAGCGAATTCAGCGAGCTGCCTGATCTAAATCAATCCAGGGGAGCCTCAAAGGCGGAGAGTGACTGCTTACACTGTTTGAGACGCAATGACCCAATCCGTCTTCACAGCCACGGCTCTGACCAAGACCTACGTCTCCGGCGAGGTGGCGGTCCATGCCCTCAACAATGTCGATCTTGAGATCGCTGAGCGAGAAGTTGT
Source organism: Bradyrhizobium sp. YCK136 (assembly GCF_044570075.1). Classification (NCBI taxonomy): domain Bacteria; kingdom Pseudomonadati; phylum Pseudomonadota; class Alphaproteobacteria; order Hyphomicrobiales; family Nitrobacteraceae; genus Bradyrhizobium; species Bradyrhizobium sp. YCK136. The sequence continues at coordinate 7,924,922 of NZ_CP172424.1, read as the reverse complement.
CGTGCTGCTCGGCCCCTCCGGCAGCGGCAAGACGACCCTGCTCAACATCATGGGCGGTCTCGACCGGCCGAGCAGCGGCAGGCTGTTCTTCCGGGATATCGACCTGACCGATCTCGAAGACCGCGAGCTCACGAAGTATCGCCGCGACCACGTCGGTTTCGTCTTCCAGTTCTACAATCTGGTGCCGAGCCTCACCGCCTACGAAAACGTGGCGTTGGTCACCGAGGTGGCCAAAAATCCGATGCGGCCGGCCGACGCCCTCGCTCTGGTCGGGCTCGAGGAGCGGATGCATCACTTTCCGGCGCAGCTATCCGGTGGCGAGCAGCAGCGCGTGGCCATAGCCCGCGCGATCGCGAAACGCCCGGCGGTGCTGCTCTGCGACGAGCCGACCGGGGCGCTGGATTCGAAGACCGGCATTCGCGTGATCGAAGCGCTGCTCGGCGTCAACCGACAGCTCGGCACCACGACAATTATCATCACGCACAACGCCAGCATCCAGCAAGTCGCCGACAGGGTGCTGTTCTTCGCCGACGGCCGCATCTCCAGGATCCAGAGGAACGAGACCCGTCGCGAAGCGGCCGAACTCATCTGGTGACCGCATGAAGGCACTCGACATCAAGCTGTTCCGGGACGTCAGGCGGATGTGGGCGCAGGTCCTCGCCATCGCGCTGGTCGTCGGAGGCGGCGTCGCCACACTGGTGCTCGCCGTCGGCTCGCATCGTTCTCTGGAAGAGACGCGGATCGCGTACTACGAACGCTACGGCTTCGGCGACGTGTTCGCCCAGGCGAAGCGCGCACCCAGGGCGCTCGCCGACACAATCGCGGACATTCCCGGTGTCGCCGCCGTCGACACGCGCATCGCGAAGCTCGCGCTGCTCGACATCCCCGGATTTTCCGAACCGGCCAGCGGGCAGTTCGTATCCCTACCTGACAACGCCGAGCCGCACCTCAATCGGCTGTACATCCGTTCTGGACGGCTTCCGGAGCCGGGGCGGACAGAGGAGGTCGTCGTCAACGAGCCGTTCGCGCGGGCGCATGGGTTCTCCGAAGGGGCGCGGTTCTCGGCCATTCTGAACGGCAAGAAGCGTGAGCTCGTCATCGTCGGCACGGCCCTGTCCCCCGAGTTCGTTTACACCGTCGGCCCGGGCGACCTGATGCCGGACGACCGCCGCTTCGCCATCGTCTGGATGTCGGAGAAGGCGCTCGCAGGCGTCTACGATCTCGACGGCGCCTTTTCGGCAGTTTCGGTCAAGCTGCAGCCCGGCGCCGCCGAGCGCGAGGTCATCTTGCAGCTGGATGCCTTGCTCGATCCCTACGGCGGCCAGGCGGCCCACGGGCGGAAGGACCAGACCTCGCACGCCTGGCTCGATCATGAACTCGACATGCTCAACAACATGAGCCGCACGCTGCCGCCGATCTTCCTTCTGGTATCCGCGTTCCTGGTCAATCTCACCCTCAGCCGGCTGGTCGCTCTGGAGCGCGAGCAGATCGGCCTCCTGAAGGCATTGGGCTACACGGACGGCAGCATCGTTCTGCACTATTTCAAGTTCGTCGCCATGATCGTGGCGGCGGGAATCGTCCTGGGCAGCATCGTCGGGACCTTACTGGGACTGCGCGTCACGGGGCTGTTCGGCGACTTCTTCCACTTCCCGTTCCTGGTGTTCGCGAAGGCGCCGGATCTGTATGTGATCGCCGGCGCGCTCAGCGCTGCCGCCGCGGCGATCGGCGCGTTGCGGGCGCTGCGCGAAGTCGTGAAGCTGGCGCCCGCAGTCGCCATGCAACCGCCGGCCCCTCCGGTGTACCGGCGGCTGCTCCCGGCGAGCATTCAGCTCGACGAAGTCGTGTCGCAGCCGACGCTGATGATGATCCGCAACATCGCGCGACACCCGGTCCGGGCCGCGTTCACGGCGCTTGGGATGGCGCTGGCCACCGCGATCCTGGTCGTCTCGCTGTTTACCCGGGACACGATGGAGCAACTGATCGACGTGACCTACTTCCTCGCCGACCGGCAGGACGCGACCATCGGTTTCGCGGAGAAGCGGATCGAGAACGTCGTGGAGCAGGTGAACCGGCTGCCCGGCGTTCTCGCCGCCGAGCCGTTCCGCGAGGTGCCCGTCCGGATCCGCCATGGCAACGTCGAGCGCCGGATCACGATCAGCGGCCGGCCCGCCGGTGCCGACCTGAGGCGCATCATCGACGTCGACCTCCGGCCGGTCGCGCTTCCGGAGACCGGCCTCGCGATCTCCGGCATGCTCGGCCACATCCTTGGGGTCGCGGCCGGCGATACCGTCGAGCTCGATCTGCTCGAAGGCGCCCGACGTACCGTCACGATGCCGATCGTGGCGACCGTCGAGGACTATTTCGGCATCAGGGGCATGATGGATATCGACGCACTTCGGCAGGTCATGCGCGAGGCCCCGGTCGTCACCAGCGTCAACCTCAGCCTCGACGAGAACCGGAAGGAGGACTTCTACGCGGCCGTGAAGTCCATGCCGACGGTCGCCGGTGTGGCGCTGCAGCGCGTCTCGCTCGCGAACTTCCGCAAGACCGTCGCGCTACTCATCACCACGATGGCGAGCATCTACACCGGGCTCGCCGCCGTGATCGCGTTCGGCGTCGTCTACAACAACGCCCGGATCTCGCTGTCGGAGCGGGCGCGGGAATTGGCGAGCCTGCGCGTCCTCGGCTTCACGCGCGGCGAGGTTCTGCGCATCCTCCTGCTTGAGCTCGCCATCCTGACGCTGGTCGCCCAGCCGCCCGGGTGGGCGATGGGCTACGGGCTCGCGTGGGTCATGAAGACGAACCTGGCCGGAGAACTGATGCGCGTCCGCCTTGTCGTCGAGCATTCGACCTACGTCTTCGCCACGTCCGTGGTGGTGCTGGCCGCTGTCGCCTCCGCGGTGGTCATCCGCGAACGCATCGATAAACTGGACCTCGTGGCGGTCCTCAAGACGCGAGACTAGCCATGTCGGCAAACTGGACCAAACGTATCATCGGTGCTGCGGCCCTGGCCGGGATCGCGGGCGGACTGGCGTGGTTCGCATGGCCCCGGCCGGTTCTGGTCGATCTCGCGACCGTCGCGAAAGGCCCGATCGAAGTCACGGCGGACGACGACGGCAAGACGCGCGTCCGCCACGTCTACACCGTCTCGGCGCCCATCGCAGGCAAGGTCCTGAGGATTTCGCATCCGTTCGGCGAGCAGGGGCCGTCGCTTCACGTCGGCGACGAGGTCGTCGCCAACCAGACCGTCATCGCCTTGATGCAGCCGACACTGCCGGGCTTCATCGACGTGCGCTCCCGCGACCAGCTTCAGGCGGAAGTTGCGGCCGCGGACGCAGCCATCCAGCAACAGGAAGCCGAGGTACAGCGGATCGGAGCGGCGCTGGACTTTTCCAGGACCGAGTTCCAGCGGGCGCAGACGCTGTTGCGGACGCAGTCCACCTCGGCCCAGGCCTTCGATAAGGCGAAGTTCGACGTAGCCACGAACGAGGCCGCCTTGGCGAGCGCCAAGGCTCAGGTCGACATGCGGCGTGCGGTACGCACCAGCCTGGCTGCCCGGTTGATGGATCCAGCCAACGCTGCCCCGTCGGCGGAGCCGACCTGTTGCGTCCGGGTACTCGCGCCGGCGAGCGGACGGGTGCTGAAGATCGTCCAGGACAGCGAGGCGACGGTCCTGCCAGGGACGCCGCTAGTCGATATCGGCAACCCGCTCGATCTGGAGGTCGTGGCCGACCTGCTCTCGACCGACGCCGTGCAGATCAAGGTTGGCGCGCCCGTCCGGATCGACGGCTGGGGCGGGCCCTCGATCAAGGGCAAGGTCGTGCGCGTGGACCCCGCAGGCTTCCTGAAGGTGTCGGCGCTAGGCATTGAGGAGCAGCGGGTACGGGTGACGATCGATTTCGTGGATCCGCCCGAAGTGTGGTCCCAGCTTGGCCACGACTACCGGGTGGTCGTCCATGTGACCACCTGGAGCGCCACCGATGCATTGACCATCCCGGTGAGCGCCTTGTTCCGAAAAGGTGACCAGTGGGCCGTTTTTGCCGACGAGAATGGACATGCCCGGCTCGAGCCGATCCAGATCGGTCACCGCAATAAACACGTGGCTGAGGTGATCTCTGGACTGGCTGTCGGCGATCGGGTCGTAGTGCATCCGAGCGATCGGATTGTGAGTGGCGGGAGAATCGGACGGCGGGAGGTGCCCTGAGCTCGTGCCTTGATACCTCGTGTGGCCGCAGCCGAGCGGTCTCCGTGCTTCAGAAGGCTGGCGCCATCTGCAGTGGGTCGTGTTTGGGGGCGCCATAAGTTGTATGGTCACTTCAATAACATACGAGTTCGCAGTCTTATTCTGGATGGCGCGCCGTTCATCATCAGGCAATCATGCGCTCTTCGGCCGAAACGCGACGACGGATCCGGCCGGCTCTTCCTCGCCCATCGCCGCCTCGATCGCCTTCGCAAGTGCGGCCTGGTCGAACGGCTTTGCCAGGCGCGGCAGGCTGGATCGCGTGTCGCTCGGGAGGTCCGCGTATCCCGTGCTGAGGAGGATGACCGTCTCCGGGCGCTCCGCAGCGATGGCGTTGGCAAGCTGCAGGCCGGTCATGCCGGGCATGGCATAGTCGGTCACGACCAGGTCGATGGTGCGCGTGCGGCGGAGCAAGGCCAGCGCCTCATCGCCCGAGCGCGCCTCGACCACGACGTGCCCGAGATCCTCCAGCATCGCTGCCGTGTTCTCGAGCACCAGGAGGTCGTCGTCGACGACGAGCACGGAAAGCTGCCGGCTGGGCCGGGCTACGGCTGCCGGAGCCGCTATGCGCAGGTCCGGCACCGCGGTCTCCTCGGCGATCGGCAGCCAGATGTCGGCCGTCGTGCCCTCTCCGGGACGGCTCTTCAAGACGAGCCTGCCGCCGGACTGCTCGGCAAGTCCGTGGACCATCGACAGGCCGAGCCCGGTGCCCTTGCCGACGCCCTTGGTCGTGAAGAACGGCTCCTGGGCGTGCTTGAGGATCTCCTCGCTCATGCCGCAGCCCGTGTCGCTCACCGAGAGCACGACATAGCCGCTGCTCGAAAGGCCGCCTTCGCCCTGCTCCTCGCGTGCGGCGATGGTGATCTGGCCGCCGTCCGGCATCGCATCGCGCGCGTTGACCGCTAGGTTGAGGATCGCCAGTTCGAGCTGGTTCGCGTCGACCTTCACCTTCGGCAGATGCATCGGGAACCGCGTCTCGACACCAATCCCGGCCTCGAATTTCAGCAATGACGTCATGCCGCGCACCAACTCGCGGACATCGACGACCGCCGGCCTGAGATCCTGCTTGCGCGCGAAAGCGAGCATGCGCTGGGTCAGGGAGGCGCCGCGCACCGCGCCCTGCATCGCGTTCTCCACCAGGCGCTGGATCTTCGGATCGTCCGTCGGCAGGCGCTTCTTCAGCAGTTCGAGGCTGCCGAGAACGGCCGCGAGCAGGTTGTTGAAGTCGTGGGCCACGCCGCCGGTGAGCTGGCCGATGGTCTCCATCTTCTGCGACATCATCAATGCTTCGCGCGCGCGGTCCAGCGCTTCCTGCGCCCGTCTCCGTTCGCTGACGTCGCGCACGATCTTCGCAAAGCCGGCGATTGCGCCGCTGTCGTTCCGGACCGCGACGATCGTTGCCTCCGCCCAGAAGCGGCTGCGGTCCTTGCGCACCCGCCAGCCTTCTATGGCGGACTTCCCCTCCCGCTCGGCTTCAACGAGCGCGCGCGCGGGCGCCCCGGCCGCGCAATCTTCCTCGGTGTGAAAAATGGTGTAGCTCGTCCCGACGATGTCGTCGCCATAGCCCATCAGCCGGCGCGCGCCGAGATTCCAGTTGCCCACGCGCCCGTCCGGATCGAGCATGAAGATCGCGTGGTCCGCGATGCCTTCGACAAGCAGCCGAAAGCGTTCTTCGCTGCGCCTCAGTGCGGCGGCCTCGCGTTGGGCGCGCTCAGCCGATGCCCTGTCATAGACGGCCGCCGCGATGCCGATGCTCAGGATCATGATGGTGATGCCGGCGAGCAGGAACGCGAGCGGCGCCTGACCGACGCCGAGATGGCCTGCCGGCCGGGCCATGGCGCTGGTCGGCAGGAACATGGCGCCTTCCATCGCGGCATAGTGCATGCCGGAGATCGCAAGGCCCATCACCAGGCCCGCGAACAGCCGCTGCACCGCGTTGGTGTTGCGAAAGGCGAGCCAGAGCGCCACGATCGAGGCGCTGATCGCGATCAGGATCGAGAGCACGACCCATCGGGGATCGTATTGGATGAGGGCCGCCATCCGCATCGCGGCCATGCCGGTATAGTGCATGCCGGAGATGCCAAGTCCCATCGCGAAGCCGGATGCAAGCAGCGCCTGCGGGCGTCGTCCGACAACGGCAAAGGCGGCAGCGGCGACGACGATCGGAATGACGAGCGAGAGCAGAGTCAGGAATGGATCGTAGGAGATTTCGATTCCAGGCAGGCTGAAGGCCAGCATGCCGACGAAATGCATCGACCAGATGCCGCCGCCCATGGCGATCGCCGCGGCGACCAGCCAGGATCGGCGGGCCCTTCCCGAAGCAGCTCGCATTCGGGTCGCCAGGTCCAGCGCCGTATAGGAGGCGAGGGCCGCGATCAGAATCGATAGCGCGACCAGAACGGGATCGTGAGAAGCCGCATGATGATGCATTTCGGCCAACGCTAGCCGAAGTTGCGTTCGGGCTTACGCATGAGGTCCTCCCCGACACCGAAATCGTCAGCGGCACCAAGATGGGCGCCGCAGGCGTCCACGACGTTCGAATCGGCCGCCATGGTGCACGCAATCCTGCGGTGCCGCCACTCTCATGGTGTCATCGCCCCGGCTCGCGGGAACCATCCGTCAGGCCGGCAGCAGACCGGCCGCGCGGTAGCTGTCGATCAAGGTGTCGTAGAGCGACAGATCCGAGCGGCTCCGCGCCAGGAGCTGGGCGCCGCCGATCGCGGCGAAGATCGCCCGGGCGCGCCGTTCGCTCTCCCCGGAACTGCTCGGAGCCGCAGCGGCCAGGACCTTGCTCAGCCAGGCGACATTCACATCGGCAAAGGCCTGCACCTCCCGCTTCACCGCGTCCGGCAGGTCGTCATGCTCGGCAGCCATGAAGCTGCACAGGCACATGCGGTTGCCGTTCTCGAGTGCCTTGCGAAAGACGTCGGGATAGCGGTGCAGGCAGCGCAGGGGATCCGGGGTCTCGGCCAGCATGGCTTCGAGCGCCGCCGCGGTGTCCTCCCAGTAGCGCCTGGCGACCGCTGCGCCGAGATCGGCCTTGCTCGGGAAATGATAGTGGATGCTCGCGGCCTTGATGCCGACCTCAGCGGCGAGATCGCGGAAGTTCAGGCCGCCATAGCCGTGCGCCTGTGCGGTGCGTCTGGCGGCCGCCAGGATGGCTTCCCGTGCGCTGGTACTCATGTCGCCGCCTCACCGCTTCGTTATCTACCAAGTGACAGATAGGCTTTGACCGCCGGGTTTTGAAGGCTATAAATGTCTACCAAGTGGCAGGTAGAGAGAAGCAAAGAGGTTTATCGATGAAGATTCATGATTGGGCCACCGGCCCTTACCCGGCCCGCGTTCGCATCGCCATCGCCGAGAAGAATCTGCGGCCGCGCGTCACGTTCGTGTCGGTCAACCTGTGGAAGGGCGAGCACAAGAAACCCGAGTTCCTCGCCAAGAACTACTCGGGCACGCTGCCGGTGCTCGAGCTCGACGACGGCACCTTCATCGGCGAATGCACCGCCATCACCGAATATCTCGACGCGCTCGACGGCGCTCCCGTGCTCACCGGCAGGACGCCGCGCGAAAAGGGCGTGATCCACATGATGAGCAAGCGCGGCGAGCTGGAGCTGCTCGACGCGATCAGCGTGTACTTTCATCACGCAACGCCGGGGCTTGGGCCCGAGGTCGAGATCTATCAGAACGCCGAGTGGGGCCTGCGTCAGCGCAACAAGGCCGTCAGAGGCATGCATTACTTCAACGGCATTCTGAAGCAGCAGCCATTCGTCGCCGGCGAGGCCTTCTCGATGGCCGACATCACGGTCATCGGCGGCTTGATCTTTGCGGAGCTCCTGAAGCTGCCGGTGCCTGCGGAGTGCGAGGCACTTCGCGCCTGGTACGCCCGGATGCAGGAGCGCCCCAGCGTCAAGAACCGGGTGACGATGTCGGAGCCGGCCGAAGCGTCCGCCTGACATCGGGTCCGCGCTACCCGCGAATGCCTGCAGAAGCAGGCGGGTCCGAACTTGTCCCATCGATGAAGCTCTCAGTGAAGCGGAGGAATCCCTCGATCCTTGACCGGCTGACGCCGGCCGTGCGCATCTGCACGTTGTGGATGGGGCTGCCGCACCATCATTGATCTGAAACAACGATCACCTGCAGCATTAGATGCTAGGGTGATTCGCAGGTCACGTCGCAAGGCTCCCCAGGCCGGTCAAGACAATCTCAGCGCGTGATGGAATCCGAGGACTTGATGGGACGACTACTGAATATCGTGACGCCACTGCATACTGCGACCAAGCGCGACTACATGGGGCGCATGAACGACGACAAGATCGGCTGCTCGCTGAAGGCGCGGGAATACGAGGCCGATTATTGGGATGGCGACCGCCGTTTCGGCTATGGCGGCTACCGCTTCATCGACGGGCGCTGGGCTCCGGTCGCCAAGGCGCTGATCGAGACCTATGACCTGAAGGATGGGTCCAGCGTGCTCGACGTCGGCTGCGGCAAGGGCTTCCTGCTGTACGAGATGCAAAAGATCCTGCCGGGCTTGAAGGTCGTCGGCTTCGATATCTCCAAGCACGGTCTTGCAAATTCGCATGAGCAGGTGAGGCCGTATTTGTTCAACTATCGCGCCCAGGACGTCTATCCCTATGGCGACGACAGTTTCGACCTCGTCATCTCGCTCGGCACTCTGCACAATCTCAGGCTCTACGAGCTCGATGCGGCGCTCAAGGAGATCGAGCGGGTCGGCAAGAACAAATACGTCATGGTCGAGGGCTACCGGACCATTGCCGAGCTGCACAACCTCGAATGCTGGGCGCTGACGGCGGAGTCCATCCTGCACACCTCCGAATGGATCTGGCTCTACGGGAAGCTCGGTTACACCGGCGATTACGAATTCATCTATTTCGAGTGACCGGGCTCAGCTCATGGACATCAAGACTGCCAAGGCAGCGATTCTCGTCGAGTCCGGCAAGCCGCTGATCGTCGACGAGTTCACCTTGCCCGATACGCTCGAACACGGCCAGGTGCTCGCGCACGTGCACACCTCGAGCATCTGCGGCGCACAGATCAACGAGATCGACGCCGTCAAGGGCGTCGACAAGTTCCTGCCGCACCTTTTGGGGCACGAAGCGCTGGCGACCATCATCGAAACCGGACCCGGCGTCGTCTCGTGCAAGCAGGGCGACACCGTCGTCATGCATTGGCGGCCGGGCAAGGGCGTGCAGTCCAATACGCCGGTCTATTCCTGGCACGGCAAGCGCCTCAACGCGGGCTGGGTCACCACCTTCAACGAATATGCCGTGGTGTCGGAAAATCGCGTCACGCCTGTTCCCTCCTCGATCGATCGCACGAGCGCGCCGCTGCTCGGCTGCGCGGTGACGACCGCGCTCGGCGTCGTCAACAACGACGCGCAGGTCGCGATCGGCGAAGCCGTCGTCGTGTTCGGCGTCGGCGGCGTCGGGCTGAACATCGTGCAATTCGCCGCGATGGTCGGCGCCCATCCGGTCGTTGCGATCGACCGCCTCGACAACAAGCTGGAGATGGCGAGGCAGTTCGGCGCCACCCACACCATCAACTCCGAGACGGTGAAGGATGTCGCCGCCGAGGTTCGGTCCATCACGGGGGCTGACGGGCCCGACAAGGTCGTCGAGACCACCGGCGTCAGCCGTTTGATCGAGCTCGCCTACGAGGTCACCGCGAAGAAGGGCCGCTGTATCCTTGTCGGTGTTCCCCGCGACAAGGTCGAGATCTACACGCTGCCGCTGCACTTCGAGAAGGTGCTGAAGGGTTCGGAAGGCGGGCAGTGCCAGCCGGCGCGCGACATCCCGCGTCTCGTCCGGCTCGACGAAGCCGGCAAGGTCAGTTACCGCGGGATCGTGACCCACGAGTTCGCGCTCGATGACATCAACGACGCGCTGGATTTGATGCGCAGCGGCACGTCAGGGCGGATCTTGCTAAACATCAGCTGAACGCCGCGGCCGATGCCGATCACACCAACGACTGGTCCTACCCGGTCATCTGGTGGCGAGGCGCGGATGGCGTTGACAAGGCCGTGGCGAGCGCGGGTTGCACCGGCCGCCGGCCGATCATCAGCGACAGCACGGCCGCGACGATCCCCGTTGCGCCCGCGATCATGAAGGCCTGCAGATAGTCTCCCTGCGCCGAGCGCGTGAAGCCGGCGAAGAAGTCGGCGCGTCCATCGGGAAGTTCACGATGCGCCGCAAGGGCACGCTCTTACGCGGCCGTACTGTCGATCGAACGGCGGATCTCCCGCTGCACTTCCGCGCTCGATAGAAACAGATCGTGATTGATGATGCTCCAGCCTTCCTGGGAAGCATCGACCACGCGCACGCCGAGTCGCTGGATGACAGCCTTCTCGGCGGCGCCGACCCTGGTCATTCCACCCGCGATTTGTCCCGACAGAGCCAGAGCGCGATCGTTCGTCGCGGCGATCACGGTGATCTTGCCGGCAAGCGGACCGATGCGGTGGATCGCCGACGTGAACACGTCCATGTCGATATCGGGTGCGGCAAACACGACCGTCCCGATCCTGCTCGTGACGGTGTCGCCGTATCGCGCATAGAGCTGACGCAGGCTCTCGAGCGTCAGCATGGTCCCCATGCTGTGCGCAACGATGTGCACGCGGCCGCCGCCTGACGTCGACACGAGGGAAGAGAGCACGCGTTCGAAATCGTCGCGGGACCACATCGCACTGTCCCGGTCATAGGCATAGTCGAACAATCCTGCCTTGGAGGGCCAGGAGAACACCATGGTCCGGCCGCGGAACTTGATCCCATCGGAGAGATGGGCGGCGTCGAGCGCGGCCGTCTCGAATGTCTGCTTGAAGCCGTGCACATAGATCAGCACGTCTCCTCCCGCGCCGCCCTGCGCAAGGAGATCGCCAATTTCGGCTTGCACCGGTTCGACCTGATCTAGGCGCCAATCGCCCAGTCCGACCGAGGCGAGGGAAAGTCGGCTCTCGTCCGGCGCCACCAGCCTTGCCCGCGCGACCGTCATTGCGGTCGCCCGCTCCGGCCCGAACCAGGGTTTCGTGCGGCCGCCCTTCACGGGCTTTCGTGTGGTGGCGACGAGCAGTGTGGGATCAACGGAAAGGGACGACGCGTCGTAGCGCGCGCCGGTCGCGCCCAAGCCTGCGCATCCGCCCAGCGCGAGAGTGCTGCCTGCCGAGACAAGCCCGCGCAGGAGCGCGCGGCGCGAAAAGGAATGATGAGAGTCGCGTTGTAGAAGATGTCGGACGATCACGCGGAACCTTTGGGAACTATGCCCACCATAGCGCCGCCCCGCCTAGCTCCCTGAACGACAATGGGGGCGAGAAGACGGCGGAGCAGCGTCCTGGCAGGTCGCGTGTCATGGCGTCCGTTCGCCGGTCTGCGAGCGATGCGACGAAGTTCCAACGCCTGGGTGGCGGTTGCCCATCAATGATGAGCCGACACGCCCTTGACGCATTGGGTCAACAGATCAACGGTGGCGAATTGGCCGACATGTGATGCACTGCTTTCGCCAGATCTCTCAGCGCCAGCCGAGCGCAGGCGCAACGTGTGTCAGGATCGCCTCGATCGCATGCGCGCAGTAGGCCACGCCCAGCTGGTTCGGGATCGTCAGCAGCAAGGTGTCAGCCTCCGCGATCGCCTCATCCTGCCGCAGCTGCTCGATCAGCACATCCGGCTCGGCCGCATAGGAGCGGCCGAAGATCGCCCGCGTCTGCGGATCGATGAAGCCGATCTGGTCTTCGCCTCCGCGCTCCCCGCCGAAATAGGCGCGGTCGCGATCGTTCATCAGCGCGAAGATGCTGCGGCTGACGGACACGCGCGGCTCGCGAGCGTGGCCGGCTTCCTTCCACGCGGCACGATAGGCGCGGATTTGCGCGGCCTGCTGCACATGGAAGGCCTCGCCGGTCTCGTCGTTCTTCAGCGTCGAGCTTTGCAAATTCATGCCGAGCTTCGCCGCCCACACGGCGGTCGCGTTGGAGCCGGCGCCCCACCAGATCCGTTCGCGCAGGCCGGCGGCATGCGGCTCGAGGCGCAGCAGCCCCGGCGGGTTCGGAAACATCGGCTGCGGATTGGGCTCGGCAAAGCCTTCGCCGCGGAGCAGGTCGAGAAAGACCTCGGCATGGCGGCGGCCCATGTCGGCATCGCTCTGGCCGTCGGCCGGCCGGTATCCGAAATAGCGCCAGCCGTCGATCACCTGCTCCGGCGAGCCGCGGCTGATGCCGAGCTGCAGCCGGCCGCCGGCGATGAGATCGGCGGAGCCCGCGTCCTCCACCATGTAGAGCGGGTTCTCGTAGCGCATGTCGATCACGGCGGTGCCGATCTCGATTGTGCTGGTCCTGGCGCCGACCGCGGCAAGCAGCGGAAAGGGCGAGGCCAGCTGGCGCGCGAAGTGATGCACACGGAAATAGGCGCCGTCCGCGCCGAGCTGTTCGGCCGCAACCGCAAGCTCGATCGATTGCAGCAGTGTGTCCGCCGCCGAGCGCGTCTGCGACTGCGGCGAGGGCGTCCAGTGTCCGAAGGACAGAAATCCGATCTTTTTCATGGGGGCAACATATGGATGATCGGAAGAGTTTGCGAGACGTCGATCGGAGGAAAGATGGCAATACGGGGTGTGCACCCGTAAGCCCCCTTTGGGGAAACTGATTAGGCGCGGTCTGGACTGCTGCCCGATAGCGGGCCACGAACTCGGATCGCTCAACTTCAATCGGCCACCCGAGAAGCGTCCTCAGATGTCGCAACCGGTCAAATTCAATGCCTTGCGCAAGCCACCAAACGCCTTGAGCCGACAGGGCTCCGCATTGCTTGCGGCCTTTGAGCGCTGGAAGTTGGCAGTTCGCTTGACAGCGGTTGCCTTCGGCTTGGGACGTTCAGCGGTCGCGATCTTTTTCGGATTGTGCCGATGACGGACGATCGGCTCCGGCTCGGACGAGCCAATATGGGCGTCTTCTGGCGGAGCAACGCGGTCTTCCACCGAAGCAGTCTGTGTCGGCATCGCGCTGCTCACAGCGGCAACGTCGAGGCGGTCAGCCTTCGCCAGGGCGTCGCGTGAAGCAGAAGTGCCCGCGTCCTGCTCGGCAAGCGGCTGCACGATCGCGGCCGCGCGACGCGGTGGCGCTCTCAGCTCCATTGCCGACAGCATTCCTACACTCAACAGGATGAGGAGGCCCAACAACGCCATTCTCAGCATAATGCGCCTCTGACCCAGATTCGTGCCGCTGAAAATTCTCCGCGCCAATGAGGCAACTTGTCGACGGCTGCCGACTCGCGACAAATCATTTGCCGACAGGGTTAACGTCGGTGATGCTCCCGCATGTGCCGGTAATGCCGCCGCTCACGTCGGCTTCCGCGAGCAGACCGTACTTGGTCACGCGAAAATGGTCTGTCAGTGGCCCCGAGCCGAGCGCCACATGAGCGATCGTCATGTCTGCGGTTTGAGGGAGGCCGGACACCGCCTGACAGATTGGACGACCGCTGCTTTTGACCCGAACCGGACTTCGGTCGGTTTCAACGCGGCGCGAACTCCGGGGGATCACGGCTCCCACGGCGTCCCATAACGGCCGAAATGTGGCGCTTGCCGTGCCCACTCGCCTATTTCTTTCCCCTTCTGCGCCCAGCTTAGAGCGCGTTTCGTATCCACGATTGCCGCAAGCGCTCTTTGTGCTGAAGAGAGTTCGTTGAGTCCGGTGGAGCAAGCGATGCGTACCGAATCGTGCTTTCAGCGCAAGCTGCGCCGCATGCTTGTTGCTGTCGCCGTCGTTGGCCCCGTGGCGCTGACGCCCGAAATGAGTGCGGCCGAAGGCTTGCTTGATTTCTTTTTCGGTGGTGGCCAGAAGCAACAGCAGCAGACCTCGTCTTTTGATCCGCAATCACCACCGCCGCGGCCGGTCGTCGTAAGCGCGGGACCTGCCTTCTGCGTGCGCAGTTGCGACGGCAAATATTTTCCGCTGATGCGCGGCGCGGCCTCGCCGGCGCAGATGTGTAAGGCCTTCTGTCCGGCAAGCCCGACCAAAGTTTTCTTCGGCTCCAGCATTGACAGAGCCTATGCCGCAACCGGCGAACGCTACGCCGATAGCGAAAACGCCTTTGCCTATCGGAAGGCGCTGCGCGCCGATTGCACTTGCAACGGCCAAAGCCCCGCCGGTCTTGCATCAGTCGATCTCGCGATGGACGGCTCGTTACGCTCGGGCGACGCGGTCGCCACCGCTGACGGGCTCGTCGCTTATTCCGGCATACGGGTCGGTAACGACCAGAACCCGGATTTCACGCCGCTTCCGGCGGCGACCATCACGCGGAAGCCGGTGCCCGCGCGCGACTAGCGCGTAGATGCGGATTGATGTTGCAATCAATGTCCGACGTTCACCTCTTGCAGAGCTTCTTCCGTTGTTGGCCCTTTGCCGACTCGCAGGAGCGTACTGGCCATGTCTGGTTTTGAAGGCAGAACGGACACCGCCTCATTCGCGGGCTAAGGGATCATGTCTGCACGTCCCGGCGGGTCCCGGCTTTGCATGAATGCGCGCCGTGTCGACGAAGCGTGACGTCTCAGGCGTATGCCACCCAGCCGCGGAAGGTGAATCCGGCGTAGAACAGGGTCGGCTCGGAGAAGCCAGCGTTCCGCAGAATTGCCTCATCCTGCGCGGGCGTGAGGATCTCCAGATGGTTGGTGACGGCGTCGCGCGCGGCAGCCGCCTTGTCCGGCTCGACGCCGGATGCGGCCAGGAACGCCGAATATCGCGATAGCCACAGCGGCCGCTCATCGTCGCGATCAGGGATGCTGAAATGAGCGATCACGAAGGGCGCGCCCGGCTTGAGGCGGCGGCGGATTTCGGAGGCAATGCGACGCCGTTCCGCGGCATCGACGATGTGCAGGGTCAACAGGCACGTGGCGCCGTCGAACGGCCCCTCCGGGGCAGCGTCGACATAGCCCCGGTGGAGATGCGCGCGCGAAGCGAGCGGGCCCAACGTTTGCCGCGCGAGATCGAGCATCGCCGCCGAGGGGTCCACACCGTCGATGGTCCAGCGCGGCTGCGCCTGCGCAAAGGCTCTCAACTCCAGGCCGCCACCAGCGCCGAGGGCGAGGATTCGCGCGTCTTCACGCGCGCGCTCGGCCAGCAGGATCGCCGCCATGGACAGCATGGAATTGTAGCCGGGAACGAACCGCGGCGGCCCTTCCGTGTATTTCGCCACTGCTTGCGGATCGGAGAACATGGCTTGAATGTCGGTCATGAGGTTGCCTTGCTGAACGGAGCCGATCACGCGTGATGCGGGCTGATGTCGCGGACCTTGCGGGCCCCGAGGCGCTTGCGCAGATCATCGCCCAGCATCGCCAGCGTCACTGCACCGAGGCGCGACAGCAGCAGCGCCTCGGCATCTTGAAAGGTCCGATCCAGGGCGGCATTGACGGCCTGCTCGACGAGACAGCCCGGCGCCTCGGTCCGGCTGCCCATGGCCAGAAGCGGGGGATTGCCGAGCGCGGTGTAGACGTCGCGCAGCGTCACCTTCGACAGGTCGCAGGCCAGCGTCCAGCCGCCGCCATGCCCCTTCTCGGAGCGGACGTAACCGAGGTCCCTGAGGCCCGCCATGATGCGCCGGATCACCACCGGGTTGGTGTCCATCGCCTTCGCCAGGGTCTCGGACGTGAAGGGGCCAGGCTGCTGCGCCATGTGGAGAAGGACATGGAGCACGCCGGATAGACGGCTGTCTCGTTTCATGTAACTTCATATGTTACATGATGGCGCCGAGGTCAAGGGGTCTCGGTGTGTGCGGTACGGAGCGAGCGCTCATCGCCCGGCGTGTAGATTGGATTCCAATCGATGGACTGGTTCGACTATCGTTTGGAGCATGATCCGCACAGCGCGTCGAACAGGCGCGAAAAAGCTCGCGCGCGGGACGCTGTGTGAAGCTTGACGATATCGATACGGAGTGGCGCCGGAGGCTTGCTCATCCCAGGCACCCGACGATGCCATCCTGCTCCTGTCTTGCCCGACGGGTCAACATCGGCGCAAAGCGCGTAAGCCATTGATCCCGCTCATGCAGGCTACTGTGCATGGGGTTGTTTTCAAATTTTCTATTTTGAAGGCAGGCCGGACCGGACCTCATCCGGCTCTTGCCTACTTCATCACCCGCAGACCCTTGGTCGTGAACCGCTGTGTCTTGCCGCCGGGACGCACGGGCCGCCGTGTGCCGGCGGCCTTGCCGGTGCCGGGCGGCTGGTGCGCGGGGACGAGCTGGTCGGGGCGGGAGCCGATCAGGTCGGCGCGGCCCATCGCTTTCAGCGCCTCGCGCAGCACGGGCCAGTTGTCGGGGTCGTGGTAGCGCAGGAACGCCTTGTGCAGGCGGCGCTGCCGCAGGCCCTTGATGGCCTCGACCTTGTCGCTGCCGCCGTGACGCACGCCGCGCAGCGGATTGACGCCGGTGTGATACATCGCGGTCGCGGTCGCCATCGGTGAGGGCAGGAAGGTCTGCACCTGGTCGGCGCGATAGCGGTTCTTCTTGAGCCAGAGCGCGAGGTTCATCATGTCCTCGTCGGTCGTGCCCGGATGCGCCGCGATGAAATACGGGATCAGGTAATATTTCTTGCCGGCCTGCTCGGCCGCGGCATCGAACATCCGCTTGAACTGGTTGTAGGCGCCGATGCCCGGCTTCATCATCTTGTCGAGCGGGCCGCGCTCGGTATGCTCCGGCGCGATCTTCAGATAACCGCCGACGTGATGGGTGACGAGCTCCTTGATGTATTCCGGGCTCTCCACCGCGAGGTCGTAGCGCACGCCGGAGGCGACCATCACCTTCTTGATGCCCTTGGTCTCGCGCACCTTGCGATAGAGCCGGATCAAATCGTCATGCGACGTGTTGAGGTTCGGGCAGATCTCCGGGAAGACGCAGGACGGCCGCCGGCACGCCGCCTCGACCTTCGGGTCCTTGCATGCCATCCGGTACATGTTGGCGGTGGGGCCGCCGATATCGGAGATCACGCCGGTGAAGCCCGGCGTCTTGTCACGGATCTTCTCGATCTCGCGCAGAATAGAACCCTCGGAGCGATTCTGGATGATGCGCCCCTCATGCTCGGTGATCGAGCAGAAGGTGCAGCCGCCGAAACAGCCGCGCATGATCGTCACGGAGAATTTGATCATGTCCCACGCCGGGATCTTGGCATCTCCGTAGGACGGATGCGGCGCGCGCGCGTAAGGAAGATCGTAGACCGCGTCCATCTCGTCGCTGGTCAGCGGGATCGGCGGCGGGTTGAGCCAGAGATCGCGGTCGCCATGACGCTGCACCAGCGGCCGCGCATTGCCGGGATTGCTCTCCCGGTGCAGCACGCGTGACGCACGCGCATAGGCTTCCTTGTCCTGCTCGACCTGCTCCAGCGCCGGCAGCCGGATCACGGTCGGGCCTTTCGTCCGCGATGCGCCCTCGTCGGCGGAGTCGAGATCGTCGGCGTGCAGTTCGCTGTAATCCTCGGGCACGCGGCGGAACAGCGCGACGCCCCTGATGTCGTCGAGCTCGCGCGGTGCCTCGCCGGCGGCAAGACGGTTCGCCACTTCGACGACGGCGCGCTCGGCATTGCCGTAGAGCAGCAGATCTGCCTTGGCGTCGGCCAGCACCGAGCGGCGCACCTTGTCGGACCAGTAGTCGTAATGGGCGATCCGGCGTAGCGAGGCCTCGATGCCGCCGAGCACGACCGGCACGTCCTTGAACGCCTCGCGGCAGCGCTGGGCGTAGACGATGGTGCAGCGGTCCGGCCGCTTGCCGCCTTCGCCGCCCGCCGTATAGGCGTCGTCATGGCGCAGGCGGCGGTCCGCGGTGTAGCGGTTCACCATGGAGTCCATGTTGCCGCCGGTGACGCCGAAGAACACCTTTGGCTTGCCTAACGCCCTAAACGGCTCGGCCGAATGCCAGTCCGGCTGCGCGATGATGCCGACCCGGAAGCCTTGCGCCTCCAGCAGCCGGCCGATGATCGCCATGCCGAAACTCGGATGGTCGACATAGGCATCGCCCGTCACCAGCACGATGTCGCAGGCATCCCAGCCGAGCGCGTCCATCTCGGCGCGGCTTATCGGGAGAAACGGCGCCGGCTTGCGCGGGCGGGCCTGGGCCATCAGAGGCTTTTCGGCGGCGATGATCTGGGTGTCCATGGCGCATACGCATAGGACTCCGGAGGCGCGAATACAACCGATCGCTGGGCTGTCTTCGACGATTCCGGTTCCCGCGTGGCGCGCAATTCGGCAACGCCAGTCGCGCGGAAGCTTCTGACGGCGGTCAGCTTGCGCCGCCCCGCGTTGCGGTTCATTTGCAGGAACCAACCGCCCCCGCGAACATTCTGATGAAGGCACCGGCGCGAGCTCTGCTCGCGCGCGCCGCGACGATCCCGGCGCCAGTGCCCGCAACCGGATTTTTGCCTTGATGCTCGCTTCGGGGCGATGGGGGACTTGTGAGTACGGTCATAGAGAACTTGCTGGCGCGGAAGCAGAAGCTCGTAGAGGAGCTCGAGACGGCGCAAACCGTCGAGGACCGCGACAGGATCGAGCATCAGCTCGAGCAGATCAACACCGCGCTGGATTTCCTGGACAGGCCTGGTCCGAAGGACGGGCGGTAGAACCGCTCACTCCACTTTCAACGCCTCCACTTTCAAGGCCTTGGCGTAGACCACGCCCGAATTGGTGATGTGCGTGGTCATCAGCGCTTCGAAAGCCGCAAACGCGCCGCGCGCGAACAGGTCCAGCAGCTTGCGGTGCTCGTCGAAGGACGTGCGGGTGCGCACGTCGATCGGCGAGGTCAGATTGGTGCGCAGCGCCGCGACGCGGCCCGAGACGAGCTGGTAGGATTCGACGAGGTAGCGGTTGCCGCAATGGGTGAACAGCGCCTCGTGGAACGCGGCATCGGCGCGGCCATAGGCGATGTTGTCGCGGGCCGCGACCGCCGGCTCCATCGCCGCGATCGCCTCGCTCATCGTCGCGACCGCACCGTCGCGATCGTGGCGGAAGGCGAGTTCTGCGGCCTTGGGCTCCAGCGCGATCCTGAAAGTGCAGAGCGCGGCGATGTCGTCCGCGCTCGGGGTGAAGACAAAACTGCCGACCTGCGGGCGGATCACCACGAGCCCCTGCGCCTGCAACTGGCCCATCGCCTCGCGCACCGGCGTCCGGCTGACGCCGAAGGAATTCGCCACCATCTCCTCGGAGATCGCCGCGCCGAGCGCGAACTCGCCGTCGATGATCGCCTGCCGCAGCCGCTGCATCACCCGCTGCGACAGCGATTTCGGCGTATCGAGCTTCAATGATCTCATCGGCGCTCCCATCACCGTGCAGCCGGTCAGATCACCTTGCCGGGATTGAGCAGATGATCGGGATCGAGCGCGGCCTTCAGCGTCCGCATCAGCGCGATCTCCGCCTCGCTCCTGGCATGGCCCAGCCATTTCTTCTTCAGCGTGCCGATGCCGTGCTCGGCGGAGACGCTGCCGCCCATCTCGCGCACGAGACCGTAGATGATCGCGTCCATCTCTTCCTTCGGCTGCTGCTCGACGGAAAGCCCGGTGACCCAGGACACGAGGTGCAGATTGCCGTCGCCGATATGGCCGTAATAGACGCTCTCGCAGCCCTTGATGCCGTCGGCGAGTGCGGCCTTGCAGCGCGTGACGAACTCGTCCATCCGCTTAACCGCAAGTCCGATGTCGTAGGAGATGTGCGGGCCCAGCACCTGGCCGAACTCGGCGCAGATGTCGCGCACCCGCC
The DNA here is from genome assembly GCF_044570075.1 of Bradyrhizobium sp. YCK136. Taxonomy (NCBI): domain Bacteria; kingdom Pseudomonadati; phylum Pseudomonadota; class Alphaproteobacteria; order Hyphomicrobiales; family Nitrobacteraceae; genus Bradyrhizobium; species Bradyrhizobium sp. YCK136. Next base: position 7,904,961 of record NZ_CP172424.1, on the reverse strand, counting down.
AGAAGGCTTGCGTCTGCGCCAGCGATTGCGCGACGGCGGCATCGGCCAAGAGCCCGCGCTCCATCAATTCCTCGAGCCAGCTCTGGAAGCGTGGCGCATCCAGGCTTTCGTCGGTGCCCTGCGCTTCCACCAGCACGTAGAGTCCGTGGCCCGCGGCGACCGGCGGCTTCACGCCGGCGCGCGTCGTGATCACGTCCCAATAATCCGGCCACATCACCTCGAACGCCGACAGCAGCGGGCCGAGCCCGCTGCGCGCGGCATCCAGCAGTGCGATCACCGCGGCGTAATCCTTCAGCGCGCAGAGCGCTGCCATGGTCGAGCGCGGCTTCGGGAACAGTTTCAGCACCACGCGGGTGATGATGCCGAGCGTGCCTTCCGAGCCGATGAAGAGATGCTTCAGGTCGTAGCCGGCATTGTTCTTCATCAGCTTGTTGAGATTGGTGATGATGGTGCCGTCGGGCAGCACCACCTCCAGGCCGAGCACCAGTTCGCGCGTCATGCCGTAGCGGATCACGCGGTTGCCGCCGGCATTGGTGGAGAGATTGCCGCCGATCGCGCAGGAGCCGCGCGAGCCGAGGTCGAGCGGAAAGAAGAAGCCGGCCTCGTCCGCGGCCTTCTGGATCGTCTCCAGCGGCGTGCCCGCCTTCACCGTCATCGTCATCGACGCGCGATCGATCTCCTCGATGCCGGTCATGCGCTCGAGCGAAATCGCGACCCAGCCTGCTTCAGGCGAGGCACCGCGGCACAGCCCGGTCAATCCGCCCTGCGGCATGAACGGCAGATGCGCCTTGCGGCAGGTCAGAATCGCATCGGTAACGCCCTGCGCATCGAGCGGACGGATCACCGCCCGCGGCGTTTGCGGCAGGCTCGCGCTCCAGTCGTTGCAATTGCGCGCAGGCACATCGGTGCCGGTCAGCACGGCGGCCGCGCCGAGCTTGTCGCGCAAGGCCGCGAGCAATTGGTCGGGACGCTCCACAGGGGTCACCATGTCCATGCAAGACCTCCTCAAAATCTGGCCGCGTCTGTCGCGCGCCTGCTGCGCGACGGGGATTTGCGTCTGTCTTGTATGTAAGGTACAAGGTGAAAAGTAAAGCAAAAACAAGTCTCCACTCAGCCCGGAAGATCGTTAGGGATCAGAGGCTTAGTCCGAGACCGCAGCAAAGGGTGGTGTGATGATGGAGGCAATTCGCGGGTTCTGGGTGGCGTCGGCGACGCCGCTGGCGACCGACGGTGGCGTGGATCACGCCCGGCTCGCCGCCCACGCCAAGCAACTCTTCAGCAAAGGCGTCGACGGTGTCGTGCTGTTCGGCACCACCGGCGAGGGTACCTCCTTCAACGTCGCCGAACGCGTCGCGACCATCGAAGCCATGCTCAAGGCCGGGAGAGCTGGCCCCGCAAATTCGGACAGTAGCTTGAGTGGATTTTCTGCCTGACAGCGGCGAGGATTCTTGCTGCGAATCAGGAGCGAAGATGACGAAGAAGAGCCGCCGGACGCATTCTCCGGCATTCAAGGCGAAGGTTGCTTTGGCTGCGGTCAAAGGCGACAAGACACTGGCGGAGCTGGCGCAGCTGTTTGATGTTCATCCGAACCAGATCACGATCTGGAAAAACCAGCTCCTGGAAGGCGCCGCCGGCGTGTTTGGGCATGACAAGACATCGGCCGAGACGCCGGTCGATTTGAAGGCGTTACATGCCAAGCTCGGCGAGCTGGCGTTGGAAAACGATTTTTTGTCCGGCGCGCTCACCAAGGCGGGCCTGCTGAGCGCAAAGCGATGATCGACCGCGATCATGATCTTTCTATCGTGCGCCAGGCGAAGGTCCTGAAGCTGGCTCGCAGCACGGTCTACTATGAACCTCGGCCAGTTTCGGCCGAGGACCTTGCCTTGATGCGTCGGCTCGATGAGCTGCATCTCGATTATCCCTTCGCGGGAGCGCGTATGCTGCGATCGTTGCTGCGGCGGGAGGGCGTATACGCCGGTCGCCGCCACATCGCGACGCTGATGAAGCGCATGGGGATCGAGGCGGTCTATCGTCGCCCGAACACGAGCAAGCCGGCTCCGGGTCACAAGATCTACCCGTACCTGTTGCGCGGATTGAAGATCGAGCGGCCCGACCATGCGTGGGCAATGGACATCACCTACATTCCGATGCGGCGTGGCTTCGTCTATCTCGCGGCGGTCGTCGATGTGTTCAGCCGACGGGTCCTGGCCCATCGCGTCTCGATCACAATGGAGGCGGCCTTCTGCGTCGAAGCGGTCCAGGAGGCGTTGGCGAAGCACGGCAGGCCCGAGATTTTCAACACGGATCAGGGCAGCCAGTTCACCAGCCTCGAGTTCACCGATGTGCTGCTGGACGCGAAGATCGCCATCAGCATGGACGGCAAGGGCGCCTGGCGCGACAACGTGTTTGTCGAGCGGCTCTGGCGCACGGTCAAATACGAAGAAGTTTATCTCCGCGCCTACGACAGCGTGTCCGAGGCGCGAGCGTCAATTGCCAAGTATCTGGCCTTCTACAATCAGGGACGCCCTCACTCGAGCCTTGACGGGCGCACGCCCGACGAGGCTTACTTCGGCACGCAAGCTATGGTGATGGCCGCATGACCGTCGCCGACGGTTTTGTCGTCGCTCTGGTCGGGCTACGCCCTCCCGACGCAACGACAAAACCGTAAAGCCCCGCGTTCAGCATAACCCGGCAGGAATCCACTTAAATCCAGCGGGGCGCTGTCCAAACAACCGGGGCCAGCTCTGGCGTCGCGCCGGCGCGCATCGGAATCGGCGGTGGATTTCCCGCCATCAGCGACAGCATCGCGCTGACGCGCGCCGTGCTCGGCCTCGGCCTGCGGCACGTGCTGCTGTTGCCGCCTTACTTCGACCGCAGCGTCACGCCCGAGGGTATCGAGGATGCCTTCGCTGCGATCGTCGACGGCGTTGCCGACGATCGCCTGCGTGCCTATCTCTATCACATCCCGCAGATCTCAGGCGTTGCGATCCCGACCACTGTCGCCGCGAGCCTGCGCAAGCGCTACGGCAAGGTGGTTGCAGGCCTGAAAGACTCTAGCGGCGACTTCAAGCAGTTCCAGGCGTTCCGCGCAGCTAGCCCGGAGCTCGCCATCACCGTCGGCAACGAAGCCGACATCGCCCGCGCCATCGCCGCCGGCGGCGCCGGCACCATCTGCGGCATGGCGAATGTTGCGCCGGAGCTGGTCAAGGCGATGATCGACGGCAAGGATGTCGAAGCACGCATGCAGGCCGCGATCGACGTCGTGGTGAAGACGCCATCCTTCCTCGCAACGCTGAAGGCGATCCTTGCGGCGCAGACGGGCGATGCAGCGTGGCTGCGCGTGCGCCCGCCGCTCCGGGCCTTGTCGGACGGCACTGCGTCCAAGCGGAAGCTCGACGAACTGATGGCTCCTGCCGTCGTGTGAAATCCCGCAACGTTGCGACAAGCCGCCGCGGATTTCGCGCGCAGCGTGTCGCGATCGGCGCGAGAGCAATCCTTGATTGCTGTTCCGCGTCCATCCGCGCTTAGAACCATTCAACACTAGAGGGATTCAAGCCCGCCTACGGTTCTCTTCATTCGCAACGGCTGTTAGACGCGCCAGCTTCAATGCTGTGTCTGACTTGGAAGTGAATCGAAAGTGCGTGCTCATCTGGGTGGCCGCGTCAGCGGTCATCGAATTCGTGCCGGCGGGAGCCGTGCAGGTCTTCTCATCGGAGCAGCCGTGCTGCTCGCCGAATATCCCTCCAACACGACGAGCGCGCAGGCGCAATCGGCCCTGCCGCCGGTGACGGTGGAGGCGCCGGCACAGCGGCCGAAGCCGGCGCGTGCATCGGAGGAGACTTCACGCCGCACCCAGACCGCCGCGCGCCAACGCAATCGCAATGCCGCGCCGGCAGCGCCGACAATATCCGAGCGCGCGGCCGCGGAGGCCGCCGCGCAGCAAGCCGCCAAGCTCGGCTACCGTGCGATGCCGAGTGCGACCACGCTGCGCAGCGGCGCCTCGCCGCTCGATACCTCGCAGGCCGTCAACATCGTTCCCGAGCAGGTGTTGAAGGACCAGCTCCCGCGCAACATCGACGACGCGCTGATCAATATCAGCGGCATCACCCAGACTAACACGCTCGCCGGCAGCCAGGACGCGGTGATCCGCCGCGGCTTCGGAGACAACCGCGACGGCTCGATCATGCGCAATGGCATGCCGCTGGTGCAGGGCCGCAGTTTCAACTCCGCGGTCGAAAGCGTCGAGGTGCTGAAAGGGCCCGCCTCGCTGCTCTACGGCATCATGGACCCCGGCGGCATCGTCAACACCATCAGCAAGCGCCCCGAGCTCTACCAGCACGGCTCGGTGACGCTGCTCGGCTCGGCCTTCAGTGCCTCCAAGACCGGCGCCGACGGCCTGCTCGATGTCACCGGTCCGATCGGCGACCAGGGCCTTGCCTATCGCTTCATTGGCTACGGCGTCAGCGAGGATTACTGGCGCAATTTCGGCCGTCACCGCGAGATGCTGGTCGCGCCGTCGCTGGCCTGGTACGGCCAGGACACCACGGTCCAGCTCAACTACGAGCATCGCGAGTTCATCTATCCGTTCGATCGCGGCACCGCATTCAATCCGGTGACGAAAGCGCCGCTGGCAGTTCCAGCCGACCGCCGGCTCGACGAGCCCTTCAACAACACATGGGGCACCTCCGACCTGATGCAGGCGTCGGTCGAGCACCGCTTCAACCAGGATTGGAAGCTCTACGCAGGCTATAGCTACAACACCGAAACCTTCAGCGCCAACCAGCTCCGCATCACCGGCATCAACTTCACGACGGGTGCCGAGACGCGCAGCAATGACGGCACAGGGAGCTCGCTCAGCAATGTCAGCTACGGAACGTCCTACATCTCCGGTGGCTTCTGGCTCGGCAACATGCGCAATGACGTGGTGTTCGGCGGCGACGGCCAGTATCGCACTATCTACCGCGACGTTCTGATCCGGCAGGCAACTCCCGCCTTCAATGTCTACAATCCCGTCTACGGGCTGATCGGGCCGGGGACGACGGCCTCGAACAGCGACAGCGCCCAGACTGACAAGCTCGGCCAATGGTCGTTATTCTTCCAGGACACGCTGCATCTGACCGAACGGTTCGCGCTGGTCGGCGGCGTGCGCTACATGGACTACGACCAGATCGCCGGCCGTGGAAAGCCGTTCGTCACCAACACCAACGTGTCCCAGGACAAGGTGCTTCCGCTCGGCGGCGCCATTTTCAAGCTGACCGACCAGGTCTCGCTTTATGCGAGCTATACCGAGTCATTGAAGCCGAACTCGACCATTGCCCCGATCGGCGTCACGATCGACTCCAACGTCGCGCCAGAAGAAGGCGTGTCATACGAGACTGGCGTGAAGTTCGATCTGAACAAGCGCATCTCCGGTACGCTTGCGCTCTACGATCTCGACAAGAAGAACGTGCAGACGACGAAGACGAACAGCGCGGGCGTGGTGGAGCTCCACACCGTCGGCCGTGCCCACTCGCGCGGCATCGAGTTGGACGTCACCGGCAGGCTCACCGACAGCTGGGCCTTGATCGGCAGCTATGGCTACACCGATGCGCGGGTGACGGCGTCCGAAGATCCGACGCTCTACGGCAAGAAGCTGCAGAACGTCGCGCTGAACACGGCCTCGCTCTATCTGGTCTATGATTTTGGCACAGCCTTGCCGGGTCAGCTCCGGCTCGGTGGCGGCGCGCGCTATGTCGGCGACCGTCCCGGCGATTCGACCAACACCTTCTTCCTGCCGTCCTATGTCGTCGCGGACATTTTCGCGACTTACGAGACCAAGTACGAGCAGTTCCCGGTCGTCTATCAGTTCAACGTCAAGAACCTATTCGACACCGTCTATTATCCTTCTGCCGTCAACAATCTGAACGTCGCCATTGGCGATGCTCGCCGTGTCTCTCTGTCGGCGACGGTGAAGTTCTAACGATGGCAGCGCGGCTGGGGCACACCATCAAGGCCGTCCTGCGCCAGGTCCACTCCATCGCGGGCCTCGCGCTCGCGCTGCTGCTGTCCCTAATCGCGCTGACCGGCGCGATCATGAGCTTTGAGGACGAGATCGTCGACCATCTGAACGCCGGCATCATGCAGGTCTTGCCGCGGTCCACGCCGGCGCTGATGCCGGACGAACTGGTCGCGCGGCTGAAGGCGGCGCAGGCTTTCGGCAAGGTCTCGGCCGTCACTCTGTCGAGCGATCCGGCCGCGGCGGTGCATGTCCGCTTTGGCCGCGATGAGCAGGGCGGGCGGCCGGCTTCGCTCTATCTCGACCCCTACGACGCGCGCGTGCTGGGTTCGCCGCGGGGCGAGGAATTTTTCGCGACCGTGCGCAGGCTGCATCGCTGGTTGCTCATCCCCGGCGATGCCAAAGGCTGGGGGCGCCAGGTCACCGGCGTGGCCGCGCTCGGCCTGATCGTCATGCTGGTTTCGGGTCTCGTGCTGCGCTGGCCGCGCCGTGCCGGCAGCGTGAAGATGTGGCTGAAGCCCAATCTCGGACTCAGCGGACGCGGTCTGCACCGAACGCTGCATGCGGTGGTCGGCACCTGGGTTCTTCCGATCTATCTGGTGATGACGCTCACCGGGCTCTGGTACTCGTTCGATTGGTACAAGGACGGCGTCGCCTGGCTGCTGTCGCGCCCGCATGTGGCAGCCGCGAAGATGCAGCCCAAGATGCCTGCAAAGGCGCCGCGCGTGGCGGCCGTTTCCGAGCCGGCCCGGCCGATCGGATTCGACCAGGCATGGACTACGTTCAAGCGCGAGGAGGGCGACCGCTTCTCCAGGGCCCTGCTGACGCTGCCCGCCGGCCCCGGCACGGCGATACGGATCCGGTCGTGGGGCAAGGATTCGACGCTCGAGGCCACGCGCGACGAATTCCGCGTTGATGCCGCTACCGGTCAATTGGTCGCCGCGGATCGCTACGCCGACAAGACCTTCGGCGAGAAGATCATCGCGGCCGTGTACGACATCCATCGTGGTGCGATCCTGGGGTGGCCGGGCAAGCTCGCGTTCATGATTGCCGCGGCCTTGATGCCGCTGTTCGCGATCACCGGTCTCCTGCTCTACCTGTCGCGCCGCAGGTTGCGGCGTCCTGCGCAGCCGCCGCTCGGGCGCCTCGTTCCCGGCGAGTGAGCTGCGCCGGAAAGACTAGCCAACTCGCCTGCGATCGTTCAAAAGCCCATGGCCTGTCCTCTCAAGGTTCACGCCATGAAGCTTTCGACCGTCACCCCCGCCGATATCCGCCGCGCGCTGCTGCTGCGCGAGGAGATCGCGCTGCTCGATCTCAGATACGAGGCCGCCTTCGCCACCGGCCATCCGCTGTTCGCGGCCAACATGGCCGCGGACCGGATCGCGATTGAGGCCGAGGTGAGACTGCCGCGCAAGGACGTTGCGGTTGTGCTCTATGATGACGGGGAGGGTTTGGTCGCGGCGGGCGCAGAGCGCCTTGCGGCGCTCGGCTACAGCAATGTCCGTGCGCTCGATGGCGGGCTGAGGGCCTGGCGCGATGCGGGCTATCAGGTGTTCGAGGACGTCAATTCCTATTCGAAAGCGTTCGGCGAGCTGGTCGAGGCGCGACGTCACACGCCGTCATTCAGCGCTGACGAAGTGGCAAAACTGATCGCGGACAAGGCCAACATCGCGATCCCTCGACGTCCGCCGCTTCGACGAATATGCGACCATGAACATTCCGGGCTCGGTCAGCGTGCCCGGCGCGGAACTTGTGCTGCGGGCAGGCCAGGCCGCGCCCGATCCCGGCACCACCATCATCGTCAATTGTGCCGGCCGCACCCGCTCGATCATCGGCACCCAGTCGCTGATCAATGCCGGCGTGCCCAACAAGGTGCGGGCGTTGCGCAACGGCACCATCGGCTGGACGCTGGCGCGGCATGCGCTCAACCACGGCGCCGACAGGCGCGGCGCGATCGGGCCGTTCGAGGGCGGCCCGGCCAATGCCCGCGACGTCGCCTATCGCGCCGGCGTCCGCCACATCGGCGCAGGCGAGGCGGCGACGCTCGCGGCGCAGACCGATCGCACGCTCTACCGCTTCGACGTGCGCGATGCGGAGGAATACGCGGCCGGCCACCTTCCGGGCTTCCGCCATTATCCCGGCGGCCAGCTTGTCCAGGAGACCGACATGGCCGCACCGGTGCGCGGCGCACGCATCCTCCTGACCGACGACAAGGGCGTCCGCGCTGACATGACGGCATCCTGGCTCGCGCAGATGGGCTGGGAGGTGTACGTGCTCGAAGGCGGCTATGACGGCGCGCTGGAGGTCGGTCCGCCGCTCGTGCTGCCGAAGCCGGATCCGGCGCACCGCTATCGCCGTCCCTATGAGGGGACCGATGTCGCGGAAGGTGCGATGCAGGCCTATCTCGACTGGGAGTATGGCCTCGTCGAACAACTCCGCCGCGATGGAACGCACGGGTTTTATGTGATTTGAGGCGCAGCGGCCGCAAGTGCTTCTCGACGCGAGTGATCCTCTCTCACCGTCACCCTGAGGTGGCCGCTTCTTAGCGGCCCTTGAATGGCGACGGCCGGGCTGCATCCGGGCCGTTCATCCTTCGAGGCTCGCCCTGCGGTGCATCCGCACCACAGGCCTCGCACCTCAGGATGATGGGGCTGGTAGAGAAATTGCCTCTCCCGCTCCCGCCATCTTCTCCCCGTATCCAACCCCTATTGTGCTGTGCACCGTCCGCGGTTTATGAGCTGCGGCAAAGCCGCCATTTTAGGAGATTCTATGCCAGCCCCAGGCCAAAGCCCTGAGCGGAGCGCGAAGGCGCTGCTGCTCGAAGGCGTCAATGACAGTGCCGTGGACCTGTTCCGGAGCGCGGGCTTTGCCAATGTCGAGCGGCTGACCAAGGCGCTGGACGGCGAGGCGCTGCGCCAGGCGCTCAAGGGCGTGTCGTTGCTCGGCATCCGCTCGCGCACCCAGATTACCGACGACGTGCTGGCGGCCGCCGATCAGCTCCTTGCGGTCGGCTGCTTCAGCGTCGGCACCAACCAGGTCGATCTGCTGGCGGCGCGCAAGCGCGGTATTCCCGTCTTCAACGCCCCGTTCTCCAACACGCGCAGCGTCGCCGAACTCGTGATCGGCGAGATCGTGATGCTGCTGCGGCAGATTTTCCCGCGCTCGGTCTCGGCCCATGACGGCGGCTGGGACAAGTCCGCGACCGGCAGCCGCGAGGTGCGCGGCCGCACCCTCGGCATCATCGGCTACGGCAATATCGGCTCGCAGCTCTCGACGCTGGCCGAGGCCATGGGCATGCGCGTGATCTATTACGACCGCACCGACAAGCTCCGCCACGGCAACACCGAACCGGTCGAGAAGCTCGAGGAGCTGCTGGCGCAGAGTGACGTCGTCAGCCTGCACGTGCCGGAGACGCCGGAGACATCAGGCATGATCGGCGAGAAGGAGCTGCGGGCGATGAAGCCGGGCTCCTTCCTGATCAACAACAGCCGCGGCACCGTGGTCGATCTCGATGCGCTGGCGCGCGCCTTGCGCGACGGTCACATCGCCGGTGCCGCCATCGACGTGTTTCCGGTCGAGCCGTCGTCGAATTCCGATCGTTTCAAGAGCCCGGTGCAGGGCCTCGGCAACGTCATCCTTACCCCGCATATCGGCGGCTCGACCGAGGAGGCGCAGGAGCGCATCGGCGGCGAGGTCGCGCGCAAGCTGGTCGACTATTTCATCACCGGCTCGACCATGGGTGCGGTGAACTTCCCGGAGGTGCAGTTGCATCTGCGTCCCTCCGGCGCGCGCTTCAGCCATGTCCATCGCAACGTGCCGGGCATGCTGCGGCGGCTCAACGAGGTCTTCCTCCAGCGCGACATCAACATCGCGGCGCAATATCTGGAGACCGCCGGCGACCTCGGCTACGTCGTGCTCGATGCCGATCTCGGCGGCCAGGATTCGGGCGAATTGCTCCAGCAGATCCGCGCTCTCGACGGCACGGTCGGCGCAAGGCTGGTATTCGAGCACTAAACGGCCCCACGTTCCGGTTGCATCTTTTGGCAACTGCTCTCACACTGCGCTCGAATTCGACGTGGTCAAAAATCGCGTCGAATTTGAGCTTCAGTTGCGTGAGTGTCCGCCATGGAACGGGACGCCGTACTGATTGATCTCGCGCTTCAGGGCGGCGGTTCGCACGGCGCCTTCGCTTGGGGCGTGCTCGACCGCCTGCTGGAAGAGAGATGGCTCACGATCGCCGCGATCTCCGGAACCTCCGCAGGCGCGATGAATGCGGCGGTGCTGGCGGATGGCTGGACGGCCGGCGGCGCCGAGGGCGCGCGCGAGGCGCTCGAACAATACTGGCGCCGCGTCTCCAGGGCCGCTGCCTTCAGTCCGCTGCAACGCTCGCCGCTCGACCGGCTGATGGGACGCTGGACCCTCGATACGTCGCCCTTCTACATCCTCACCGATCTGATGTCGCGCGTGCTGTCGCCCTACGACCTCAATCCAACCGGCTACAATCCGCTGCGCGCGGTGCTGGCCGAGAGCATCGATTTCGAACGCCTCGTGCGTTCGCCGATCCAGCTGTTCATCACCGCGACGCGGGTGCGCACCGGACGCGGCCGCATCTTCCGCAACGCGGAGATCACGGCGGATGTGCTGCTGGCATCGGCCTGCCTGCCGACCATGTTCCGTGCCATCGAGATCGACGGCGAGCCCTATTGGGACGGCGGCTTCGCCGGCAATCCGACAATCACGCCGCTGGTTCGCGAGAGCGACGCGCACGACACCATCCTCGTCCAGATCAATCCGACCGAGCGGCCGGAGGAACCGCGGACAGCGGCTGAAATCCTCAACAGGCTGAACGAAATCTCGTTCAACTCGCCGCTGATGAAGGAACTGCGGATGATCGCGCTGCTGCGCCAGGCGGCCGACCCCGGCAGCGGCGAAGGCGCGCGCTGGGCGAAGATGCGGACGCACCGGATCAAGAGCGACATGCTGACGAAGTTCGGCGCGTCGTCGAAACTCAACGCGGAATGGGAATTCGTCTCGATGCTGCGCGCCGAAGGGCGCATGGCCGCGGACGCGTTTCTCGCCGAGCATGGGGCCGACATCGGCCGGCAATCGACCGCCGATCTCGACGTCCTCCTGACGGAGTGCTGAGACATGGGTCTCCTCGGCCTCCTCGTCGGGCTCGGCCTGCTTGTCCTGTTTGCCTTTCGCGGCTGGAGCGTGCTTCTGCTCGCGCCGTTCGCGGCACTCGTTGCTGCCCTGTTCGGCGGCGAACCGTTGCTTGCGAACCTGACGCAAGTCTTCATGGTGAATGCTGCGGGATTTCTGGCGCAGTTCTTCCCGATCTTTCTGCTTGGTGCCGTCTTCGGCAAGTTGATGGATGACAGCGGCGCGGTGACGTCGGTCGCCGGCTTCATGGCGGAGCGCCTTGGCGAGCGGCGCGTGATCCTGGCGGTCGTTCTCGCCGGCGCGCTGGTCACCTATGGCGGCGTCAGCCTGTTCGTCGCGTTCTTCGTCATCGTTCCCATGGCCCGTTCGCTGTTTCGCGCGGCTTCGATCCCGCGCCGCCTGATCCCGGCCGCGATCGTGCTGGGAACGTCGACCTTCACGATGTCGGCCCTGCCAGGCACGCCGTCGATCCAGAATGCGATCCCGATGCCGTTCTTCGGGACGACGCCGTTCGCCGCACCGGGCCTCGGCATCACCGCCTCCCTCATCATGCTTGGTGCGGGGTTGTGGTGGCTGCATCGCGCCGAGGCAGCAGCCCGCCGCGCCGGAGAAGGCTATGGCGACGATGCCGACGGCTTGATCGAGCAGGCCGCCGCCGACGAACTCGTGCGCGAGCGCGCAACGACCGCGCGCGAGTTCGATCCGGCTGAACTACAACACGGTCATCGCAGCGACCGGCCTTCGCCTGTGCTGAACGCCATCGCGCCGCTGGTCGTCGTCGTCACCGTGAATCTGGTGATGTCGCTGGTGGTGCTGCCGCGACTCGATGTCAGCTATCTCGCCGAGCAGCGTTTTGGCGAAACGTCGCTCGCGGCCGTCGCGGGCGTGTGGTCGGTCGCGGTGGCGCTGGCGGCGGCCATCGTCACGACCATCGCGCTGAACCGAGCCCGCCTGCCGGCGCTGCGGCAGACCATGGACGCCGGGGCCAATGCGTCAGTGCTGCCCGCATTCAGTGTCGCCAGCCTCGTCGGATTCGGTGCGGTCGTCGCCTCGCTGCCGGCGTTCACGATCGTGCGCGACTGGGTGCTCGCGATCGAAGGTGGTCCGCTGGTCTCGCTCGCCGTCGCGACCAACATCCTGGCCGCGCTGACCGGTTCGGCATCGGGCGGGCTGACCATCGCGCTCGAAGCGCTCGGCCCGACCTATGTCGAGCTCGCCGCACGCACCGGGATCGAGCTCTCGCTGATGCATCGAGTCGCGGTGATCGGCTCGGGGACGCTGGACATCCTGCCGCACAATGGCGCGGTGGTCAGCCTGCTCGCGATCTGCGGCCTGACGCACCGTGACAGCTATTTCGACATCGTCATGGTCGGCATCGTGACGTCGCTGCTGGCGCTGGTCGCCGTGATCGCGCTGGGCAGCGCGTTCGGATCGTTCTGATCAAAATGCGGACGTGAGCGATTGACGGAACGTTGAAGGTTGCATTCAATGCGGCCAACTGGCCAAATCCAACAAACAGCGAACGCCGGGTGGAAACGATGACGCGAAAGAGAGCGAAGCTGTGCGCATGGCTCGTGGGCGCGGCGGCGGCGATGGGCGCGAGCAGCGCGTCGGCGGTGACGCTGGTGGAGGATGCCGACACGGTCTGCAAGGGGCTCGTCGGCGGCGTCGATGCCGTGAAGATCGATTCTGCGACGTTGCAGGCGCCGTCGCAACTCGCTGTTGCGGAGCGCGGCCCGACACCATCGGGGCGCATCACGCCGGCCAATCCCGGCTTCTGCAAGGTGCTCGGCCATATCGATCCCGTCGATCCCAAGGCGCCGCCGATCAAGTTTCAGGTCAACCTGCCGGTCGAATGGAACGGCCGCTCGGTGCAATATGGCGGCGGCGGCTTCAACGGCGTGCTGATCACCGGCCTTTCGCTGCCGCCGGCCTATCCATTCGACAAGCCCTCGCCGCTCGCGCGCGGCTTCGTCACCTACGGTACCGATTCCGGCCATGAGTCCAGGCCGGGCGAGCCGCCGCAGGTGTTCGCGCTGAATGACGAAGCCTTCGAGAACTTCGCCCATCGTGCCTACAAAAAGGTTCGCGACGTTGCCGTCGCGCTGATGCAGCGCGCCTACGGCAGGACGCCCGAGAAGATGTACTTCATGGGCTCGTCCGAGGGCGGTCGCGAAGGCCTCACCATGGCGCAGCGCTACCCGGATGATTTCGACGGGATCTTTGCCCGCGTGCCTGTCATCAACTGGGTCGGCCTCCAGCATGCCGGCACGCGTTCGGGCCTCGTGACCATGGGCGACGGCTGGATCAACCCGGCGCAAGTCAAGCTCGTCGGCGATGCCGTGCGCGCGGCGTGCGACAAGGCCGACGGTTCCGTCGATGCGCTGGTGCAGGATCCCGTATCCTGCAAGGCGGCGTTCAAGGTCGAGACGCTGCGCTGTGCCGGCGGCCAGAGCGGGGATCAGTGTCTGACCGATGCGCAGATCAAGGCGGTCAACACGCTGCATGCGACCTACAAATTCCCGTTCGCGCTCGCCAACGGCCTCGACGACTATCCGGGCTGGGGCGTGTCGGGTGAGGATACGCCGGCTGCCGGTCCGACCGGCGGCTGGGTCGCGTGGTGGCTCGGCACCGCGCCGCCGGCGCAGCCGCCCGCGCCCAACAACGGCATCGCCTGGATCTACGGCGCCGGCGGCATCCGGTATGTGTTCGCGCGAGATCCCAATCTCGACGTCACGACCTACAAGCCGGAGGCGCACAAGGCGCGGTTGCTCGAGGTCTCCAGCCTGATGGACTCGACCGACCCCGATCTCAGCCGCTTTCGCGCCCGCGGCGGCCGGCTGATCATGCTCGAGCACATGGCCGATTATGCGCAGAATCCCTATGCCGGCATCCGCTATTTCGAAAGCGTCGAGCGCCTGATGGGCTCGGCGACGACGGAGTTGTTCGCAAGGCTCTACACCGCGCCTGGCGTCGACTATGTCGGTTCCGGCGCGCCGGCCAATGTCGACATGCTGAGCGTGCTGGTCGACTGGGTCGAGAACGGCAAGGCGCCCGGCGACCTGGAGGTCACCGAGCAAAAGGTCGAAGGGCCGTTGTTCGCGGTGACGCGGGCGCTGCCGCTGTGCCGCTGGCCGGCCTGGCCGCATTACAAGGCGGGTGCGGTGACGGAGGCGTCGAGCTATTTCTGCGCGCAGTGAGATCAGCGCAAATCCCGCGAGGCCGCTGCGCCTTGGCGGCCTCGCGCCGATGCCTGGGGGTCAGGCCGCCTTGACCTCGATCTTCTTGGCGGGCTTCTGCGCTTCCGCCGTCTTCGGCAGCGTCACTTTAAGCACGCCGTTTCTGAACGACGCTTCGATCTTGTCGGCTTCGACATCCTTGGGGAGGCCGAAGTGGCGTTCAAAGGATCCATAGCGTCGCTCGGAGACGTAATAGTCCTTCTGCTTCTCCTCCCTCTCGAATTTCTTCTCGCCCTTGATGATGAGCCCGTCATTGGCGACGTTCACCTCGATGTCCTTCTCGTCCATTCCGGGCAATTCGGCCGTGATCTCATAGGCCTTGTCGCTTTCGGTGACATCGACGGCCGGTGTGCTCACGAGCTTCTGTGCCAAATTGCGCTCGAAGCCGGCGAGCGAACGGAACGGGCGGCGCCAGAAATCGTCAGTGCCGAAATCCTCGAACAGCCGATCGACTTCCTTGCGGAGCGCCTCGAACGGTCGCCACGTTTCGCCGCCAAATGCGGGTTCGTTAGTTTTCTTGGTGACGGGGAGCTTGGTTTCGTTTGCCATGATCTCTCTCCTTCAGAGATAGAGCTCGTTCAATGCGCCAAACCTCCATCGGTGCTTACAGCCTGTCCTTGATTTGTCTCAAATTCGGAAGCGCGGCCGCAGTGGCCAGGATGCGAGCTCGGGCATGCAGACATCGGTAAGTATTGCGGACCGTTTTTCGGCGACTGACTCGCATTGATTTGAGTTAACCTCGTTGGCAAACGAGAGTTTGAATGTTCGGCTGGCAACGCCGGAGCATCGATATGAGGCTGCTGAACATCCCTCACAACGCGCTCGTGTTTGTTGGCGACGGCCGCAAGGCCCTGTTCCTGCGCAACGACGGCAATCCGTTGCATCCAAGTCTGAAGATGGAGCAAGTGCACGAGGATGAGAATCCGCCCACGCGTGAGCAGGGCACCGATCGTCCGGGCCGCTTGAATAGCCCAATGGGACAGAGAACCGCGGTCGAGGCCGCCGACTGGCACCATCTCGAGCAGCATCGCTTCGCGCGGCGCGTGGCAGGCGCAATGGAACAGCTCGTTCGCGAGCGCGACGTGAAGGCGCTTGTTGTCGTGGCCCCCCCGCGAACGCTGGCCGATCTGCGCGAAGCCCTTCATGCCGACGTCAAGGCGCGCATCATCGCCGAGGTCCACAAGGATCTCACCAGGCATCCGATCGACGAGATCGCGCAGCATCTGACGGCAGAGCACTGAGGACGTCAACGGAACGGCTCAATGCGCCGGCCCACCCGCCGCCTTCACCCGCCGCGTCAGCAGGACCGCGATCGCGGCGAGCACCAGCACGACGCCGATCACCGCAAAGGTGTCGGAATAGCCCATCACCAGCGCCTGGCGCTTCACGGTCTTGCCGAGCGCGATGATGGCCTGCTCGCGCGCGGCATGGGGGTCGGGCACGCCGTGCGCGATGAAGTAGTCCGTCATCTGCGCGATGCGGCTGCGGACCTCCTCGCGGCCGAGCGTGACCGACTGGCCGATGATGTTGGAGTGGAATTGCTCGCGCTTGGTGATGATGGTGGCAAGCGTCGCGGTGCCGATAGTGCCGCCAAGGTTGCGGAACATGTTGCTGATGCCGGAGGCTGCGGCCGCATCCTGCGGTGCGATGCCGC
The DNA here is from genome assembly GCF_044570075.1 of Bradyrhizobium sp. YCK136. Lineage (NCBI taxonomy): Bacteria > Pseudomonadati > Pseudomonadota > Alphaproteobacteria > Hyphomicrobiales > Nitrobacteraceae > Bradyrhizobium > Bradyrhizobium sp. YCK136. Next base: position 7,888,910 of record NZ_CP172424.1, on the reverse strand, counting down.
CCGTCAGCACAGAGGTCAGCGGCGTCAGTACCATCGCCTGCCCCACGGCGCGCACGATGTTCGGGATCCAGAGCTGGTCGCCGGCATAGTCCGGCGACATCGCCGTGTTCATGAAGCAGCTGTAGGCGAAGATCAGAAGGCCGGTGATCGCGATGTAGCGCGTGTCGAAGCGCTGCATCAGTTTCGGGATCAGCGGGATCAGCACGAGCTGCGGCAGGCCGGTCCAGGCCAGCACGTTGCCGATCTGCTCGGCGTTATAGCCCTGCGCCTGGCCGAGATAGGCGGGCAGAATGTAGACCGAGCCGAACAGCGCGAAGCCGACCATGGTCATCGCGACGGTGCCGAAGCCGAAATTGCGCTGAGCGAGGAGGCGCAGCCGGATCAGCGGCTTCTCGATCGTGAGCTCGATCGTGACGAACAGCGTCAGGCTGACGGTCGCGATCACCGCGAGCTTGACGATGAAGGGCGAGGAGAACCAGTCGTCCTTGTTGCCTTCCTCCAGCACCGCTTGCAGCGCCGACAGTCCGATCGCCATGGTGACGATGCCGGCCCAGTCGCCCTCCTTCAGGAGGCCGAGCTGCATCTTCTGCTTCTCCAGCGTCAGATAGAGCGCCGCCACCATCACCGCGGTCGGGATCACGTTGACGAAGAAGATGGTGCGCCAGCCGTAGGTCTCGGTGAGATAGCCGCCGATGGTCGGGCCGATCGCCGGGGCGAAGGTCACGGACAGCGCAAAGATCGCGAGCCCCACCGGCTGCTGCGGCTTCGGCAGCTTGGTCAGCACCAGCGTGAACGCCATCGGGATCAGCACGCCGCCGGCAAAACCTTGCAGGCCGCGCATCGCGATCATCGACGGCAGATCGTGCGTGAAGGCGCAGGCGACCGAGAAGGCGGCGAACAGCGACGCGCTCGCCAGCATGTAGCGGCGGAACGAGAACACGCGGCTCAAATAGTCGGTCAGCGGGATCACGATGATCTCGCCGATTAGATACGACGTCGAGATCCAGGAGCCGTTGTCCGCGCCGGTGCCGATGCCGCCCTCGATGTTGAGCAGCGAGGCGTTGGTGATCTGGATGTTCAGGATCGCCATGAACGAGCCGATCATGGCGGCGAGCACGGCGATCCAGGTCGCGGCGCTCGCGCGGGCGGGATCGGCGACGGCGCGATCAGGCGTCGCGGCCGGTGCTGCTTGCGTCGAAATTGAAAGGCTGTTTGACATGGCACGACCCTCCGGAGACGAGCTTCGCTTTGGGCGCGGCGGCCGCATTCGCGGCCGGCGCGGTCGAACGTGTTGCAATGGTCGGGATCACGGACATGCCGGGCCGGAGCGCAATCGCGGGGCCATGCGCGGCGTCGAGCGCGATCCTGACCGGGATGCGCTGCACCACCTTGGTGAAATTGCCGGTGGCGTTGTCGGGCGGCAGCAGCGCGAATTCCTGGCCGCTGGCGGGTGCGATGGAATCGACGCGGCCGTGCACGATCTGGCCCGGGAACATGTCGACCTCGATGTCGACGGCCTGTCCCGCCTGCACGTGGGTGAGCTGCGTCTCCTTGAAATTGGCGACGACATAGGCGCCATCAGTCGGCACGATCGACATCAGCTGCGTTCCCGCCTGCACGAACTGGCCGACGCGCAAGGAGCGGTTGCCGACGACGCCGTCGATCGGCGAGATCACGGTGGTGTAGCCGAGGTTCAGCTCGGCCTGGTGCTGCACGGCTTCCGCGCCCGCGGCCGCCGCCTTGGCCTGCACGATCTCGGCCTTGAGCAGGTCGACCTGCTTGAGAGCGGAGGCGAGGTTGGCGGTGTCGCGTTCGAGCGTCGCCTGCGCCGAGGCGATGCGCGATTGCGCCTGCTGCGCATTCTGCACGCTGCCGGAGCCGGTCGCGGCGAGATCGGTGTAGCGCTTGTTGTCCTGAGCGGCGAAGGTGAGGGCGGCCTGGTCGACGTCGAGCGTGGCGCGCGCGGCCTTGATCACCGCCTGCTGAACCTCGAGCTGCGCTTCCTTGCTGGCGATCGTCGCGTTCGCCGCCTGCACATCGGCCCTGGCCTGGTCGAGCGCGACGCGGAAGTCGCGGTCGTCGATCCGGGCCAGCACCTGACCGGCCTTCACATGCTCGTTATCGGCGACCAGGACCCGGTTGAGATAGCCGCTGACCTTCGGCGCGATCGTGGTGTTGTCGGCCTTCACATAGGCGTCATCGGTGGAGACGAGGTACTGGCCGACGGTCCAGTAGTCGTAGCCGTACCAGCTGGCGCTGGCCAGCGCGACGGCTGCGGCTCCAATCAGCAACAGCTTGCGAAAATTGAGCTTTTTCCGGCTTGCCTGGACCGGCGCGGCGGGCAGGACGCCCTCCAGGGCGGTCGTTGGAAGGGCGGTCTGGGCGGCAGCAGTCGGGGTGGTGTGGACGGTCATGGCCGGCTCCCCTGAATTAGGAAACTTGATAATTTCCAAAATGCGATTAGCTTTGGAATTGTCAATGGAATGACAGGCATCATTTAAAGACATGGCTCAGGCAAAATCGGAAAACGAATGCCGCCCCCGCGGGCGGCCGCAACTGCGCAGCGACGCAGAGACGAAGGGAATCGTTCTCGAGGCCGCGCGGCAGGCTTTTGCCGGCGACGGCTATGCGGCGACCAGCACCGAGGAGCTGGCGCGCCGCGCCGGAATCTCGACCAAGACGCTCTATCGTCTGTTTCCCGGCAAGGCCGCGCTGTTCGAGGCGATGTGCGCCGACAGGCTCGAGCGGCTGCTCTCCGCGGTCGATCTCCAGGCGAGCGACGAGGTCGACATCGAAAAGGGCCTGCGCGCCGCGCTGCTGGCCTGCGCGGATCTTGCGCTCGATCCGGAAGTCGTAGCGTTGCAGCGCATGGTGCTGCAGGAATCGGCCGCATTCCCGGAGCTTGCAGCCCATTTCTACAAGAACGGCATCTCCCGCACCGTCACGGCGCTTGCCGGCTGGCTGCGTGCCCAGGTGAAGAAGAAGCGCATCGCGCTCGATGACGTCGAGGAGGCCGCCGGGATGCTGATCGGCATGGTCGCGTCGGCGCCGCAGCGTGCGGCGATCTATGGCGGGTTGGCGCTGCCGTCACGCAAGGACATCGAGCGGCGCGTCAAGACCTGCGCGGCGCTGTTTCTGGACGGCTGTCGCGCTGCCTAGTCCCGGCAGCGGCCCTTTGACAATCCGGTCGGCCTCGGCTATCTATTTCGCATGCGAAATAAAGACGCCGCAACGAGGCATCACCGGCTGATCTACCTGCTCAACGTCGCACAACGCCGGTTGCAGCGCTGGATGGCTGCGCAGCCCGAGAGCGAGGTAACGCCGGCGCAGGCGGGGCTGTTGTTCATCCTCGGCAGGCAGGACGGCGTCCTGATGGGAGAGGCGGGCGCGGCGCTGGATATGGGGCCGGCCGGGATTTCCGGCCTCGTCGACCGCACCGCAGCCGCAAGGCTGATCGAGCGGCGGGCCGATTGCGAGGACGGACGCGCCTGGCGCGTGTGGCTGACGCCGAAGGGGCGTACCGTGCTGGCGCAGGCGAAAACCTCGGCGGCGGAGATCAACGCGGCGCTGACGGACGGATTTACCAGCGCCGAGATCGACATCGTCGCGCGCTGGCTGTCGAGCATTCAGGACAAGTTTCCAAGAGACCCTTCACGAGACCCTGCAAGAGATCCAGAGGAATAAGAGGAGAGCCCAATGACCGAGCACGTCCGGATCGAGAACAACGGTGGAATTCTCACGCTGACGCTGGCGCGCCCCGACAAGAAGAACGCGCTGACCGATGCGATGTACGGCAAGCTCGCGGATGCAATCGAATCCGCCGAATTCGATCCGTCCGCCCGCGTGATCCTGATCCGCGGCGAGGGCGACATGTTCACCGCCGGCAACGATGTCGGAGAGTTCGCGGCCGTTGCGAGCGGAAAGTCGGAAGGCAGCCGCAACGTCATACGCTTCATCCAGTCGCTGGCGCGCTGCACGCGGCCGCTGGTTGCGGCCGTGCAGGGCCGCGCCGTCGGCGTCGGCACCACGATGCTGCTGCATTGCGACCTCGTCGTGCTCGCCGACAACGCGCAATTGTCCACGCCCTTCGTCAGCCTCGCGCTGGTGCCGGAAGCCGCCTCCAGCCTGCTGATGCCGGCACGCATCGGCTATGCCCGCGCCTACGAGATGTTTGCGCTGGGTGAGACGGTGCCGGCGAAGGCTGCGCTGGAATGGGGGCTCGCCAACCGCGTTGTGCCGCTCGACAAGCTCGACGCCGAGGCCCTCGCGCTGGCGCAGCGTCTCGCCCGCCAACCGGCCGGCGCGCTCACCGCCACCAAGAAGCTGATGCGTAACGGCGAGGCGCTAGTCGCGCAGATGCAGGCGGAGGGCGAGCAGTTCGCGCAGCGCCTGCGGACCGCGGAGGCGCGCGAAGCGTTCACGGCGTTTGCCGAGCGCCGGGCGCCCGATTTCACGAAAGTCGCGTAAAGAGCGGCGGGCCGTCCGAATGGGTGCAGGCGGAGCCGGCTCAAATCGACTAAAACCTTAACGAAACATTGGCAGGTTGCGATGCAAGGTGGCCACTCGTTGAAGAGTAGGCCCCTTGACCTTATGGCAATGTTTAAGAAATCGGTAAGCTCGCTTCTTCTGACCTTGATGGCCCTGCTTGCGGCCGGCGCGCTGGCCAGCACGGCGATCCAGATGGTCGGGGCCTTCGGCCGTTACAGCGACAGTCTCGAAACCGCGCGGCTTGCCGCCGCCGACAAGACCATCTTCCACGGCGTGCTGTCGCTGCGCAACAATCGCGGCGATGCCCAGAGCGCGCTGCTCGGCGAGGACGAGCCGCGCGCCAAGTTGGGAGCCGCGGAGAAGGCCGAGCAGGCCGGCTATGAATCCATCGCTTCGGCGCTCTCCACGATCGAATTCGACCGGCGCGACGAGCTCGCGAATACGCTAAAGCAGCGCTGGAACGAAGCCGCGCCGCAGTTCGAGTTGTTCTACGACGAAGCCAAGCGTCCGCGGGCCGAGCGCAAGATGGAGCGTACCAATGTCTGGTACGATGCCGTCACCAAGGTCATCGACACCGCGAACCTCGCCTCCACCGCGGTGTCAAACCGCGCCTGGATGAACGATCCCTACATCGCCCGCATGATTCAGGTTCGCCGCTTTGCCTGGCAGGTGCGCGACCGTTATGGGGTCCATTGTTCGTCGCTGCGCTCGAACGTCAACAGCAGCAAGCCGCTCGACGACGTTCAGAAGCGGTCGGTGGCGCAATGGGATGGCACGATCGCCTCTGGCTGGGCGGGGATGGCCGAGTTGCTGGCTGCGCCCGGCGTGACGGCGGAGCTGGTTACGGCAGCGTCGGACGCGAAGGCCAAGACCGATGGCGTCCTGAAGCAGATCGGAGAGCTCACCAGGAATTTTGACGGCAGCGGCAAGCCCGCGATGCCCGCCTCGGAATGGAATGCGCTGTGCCAGTCGCCGTTCGCGTCGATCGTCGCAGTCGCGAACACGGCGCTGGACCAGTCGATCGCGCGCGCCGAGGCCGTTCAGGCCAAGGCCCTCACCAATCTCGTCGTGCAGTCGCTCGCCTTCCTTGTGGCGCTCGCGGTGACCTTGGCCGGCGTCTATGTGGTGCGCACGCGCCTCATGCGTCCAGTGCGCGCCATTCTGGATGCCATCGCCCGCATCGGCGCGCGAGATTATGCGACACCGGTTCCGCAATCCCGGTATCCCGACGAGTTCGGCACCATGGCGGCTGCGCTCGAGAGCCTGCGCGAGAGCGCCGCGACCGCGGAGCGTCTCGGTCAGGAACGTGAATCGCAGCAGGCGCTCCAGCTTGCCCGCTCCGGCACCGTCGATGCCGCCTGCCGCAGCTTCGACGACACCGTGCAGGCCGTCATTCACAGCGTTGCCGCGTCGGCGCGGGAGCTCGATGCGACGGCGACCGATGTGCGTACGCTGGTCTCGGAATCCAGCAGCCAGACCGCGGCGGTCGCCTCCTCTGCCGAGCAGGCCACCAACAATCTCGAGACCATCGCTGCCGCGACCGAGGAGCTCTCGGCCTCCGTCGGCGAGATTTCCGCGCAGGTGCAGTCGAGCGCGCGCGAGGCCCGCGAGGCCGTGTCGCAGGCCGAGCGGACCAACGCCACGGTCGAAATCCTCGACCAGACCGCAAGCCGCATCGGCGAGGTCGTGAAGATGATCAACGCCATTGCCGGCCAGACCAATTTGCTTGCGCTGAACGCCACCATCGAGGCCGCACGCGCGGGCGAGGCCGGCCGCGGCTTTGCCGTGGTCGCCGGCGAGGTCAAGAGTCTCGCCGCGCAGACCGCGACGGCCACCGAAGAGATCTCCCGCCAGGTCGAGGAGATCCAGGGCGCGACCGGTCAGGCGGTAACCGCCATCCGTTCCATCGGCGGCGCCATCAGCGGCATCGACGAGAAGATGACCGCGATTGCGGCCGCCGTCGAACAGCAGCGGGCGGCCACCACCGAGATCTCGCGCAACTTCCAGCAGGCCGCGCAAGGCACCCGTGAGGTGACCGACACCATCGGCAGCGTCGCCAAGCTCAATCAGGAAACCGGCAACGCCGGCACGGTGCTGTCGGAATCCGTGAAGAAGATGTCGGCAGACGCCGATCGCCTCCGCGTCGCGGTCGAAGGTTTCCTCGGCGCGGTGAAGACCGCTTAACTTTCACATCCCTGTTCCAACGGAACGCGGATCGGCATTGCCGCCGATCCGCGCCCCGAGTACATCTGTCGTGCCGCGAGAGTGCGGCGTTAGATGTGCAGGAATATCAGGGATGGAGAGTTCGATGCCGGTTACGCCCCACCACAAGGCCCAGCGCCCCTATCGCGGCGTGTTCCCGGTCGCGCCCACCATCTTCGACGAGCGCGGCGAGCTCGACCTTGAGGGCCAGCGCCGCTGCATCGATTTCATGATCGATGCAGGCTCGAATGGCCTCTGCATCCTCGCCAATTTCTCCGAGCAGTTCGTGCTCACCGACGCCGAGCGCGAAACCGTGATGCATGCGGTGCTGGAGCATGTCGCGGGCCGGGTTCCCGTCATCGTCACCACGACCCATTTTAGCTCGGCCGTCTGTGCGGCGCGCAGCAAGCAGGCCGAAGCGGCCGGTGCCGCCATGGTGATGGTCATGCCGCCCTATCACGGCGCGACGTTTCGCGTGCCGGAGAAGGGCATCGTCGAATTCTTCAAGGTGCTCTCCGGCGCGATCAATATTCCCATCATGATCCAGGACGCGCCGGTGGCCGGCACGCCGCTGTCGGTCGAGCTGCTCGCCCGGCTGTCGCGCGACTTCTCCAACATCCGCTATTTCAAGATCGAGGTGCCGGGCGCCGCGGCAAAGCTCCGCAGCCTGATCGAGGCGGGCGGCAAGGATATCGAGGGCCCGTGGGACGGCGAGGAGGCGATCACGCTGCTCGCCGATCTCGACGCCGGCGCCACCGGCGCCATGACCGGCGGCGGCTATCCCGACGGCATCCGTCAGATCATCGATCCCTATTTCGCCGGCAAGCGCGAGGAAGCGAAAGCCGCCTATGAGCGCTGGCTGCCGCTGATCAACTACGAGAACCGCCAATGCGGCCTGATCGCCTGCAAGGCCATGATGCAGGCCGGCGGCGTGATCAAATCGGACGCCGTGCGCCATCCGCTCCAGCCGCTGCATCCCGCGACGCGCGCGGGGCTGCTGGAGCTGGCGAAGGAGCGGGATGCCCTGGCGCTGCGGTGGGGGAAGTAGCGGCCAATTCCCCAGTCGTCGTCCCGGCGAAGGCCGGGACCCATACCGCGTGATCTATCGGTGAACGCAGGTGTTGGTACCGCGGGAAGACTTTTACTACTAGCCTTCGCCAAACCGCTCCCTGGGGGTATGGGTCCCGGCCTTCGCCGGGACGACACCGAGTGTGAGGGGCCCTGGCCTGATCCCGCCGGCTTCCATTTGGCGGAAGGCGTCGAATTGGCGCGGCTCGGGCCGTTTCCCGCAGCCCGGCGATGACATATTGTAGGCTCGCCAACGAAGCCCGCGGAGCAGCTCAAGACATCGCGCACCAGTTCTTCATTATGCCGCTGTCCCGAGCCAGATTGGCGCGAACCGACAGAACAGGGAGGCAGTGCCATGACGATGAGGCCGGATCCCACCTTTCACGCATCGCCCAAGCTTGCGATGGAAGCACCTGCGGAGAACTTTGCCTATACGTTGCTGCTCAGTCCGGATTTCTCAAAGCCGGATGCTCTTGCGGTCATCGACGTCAAGCCGGGATCGCCGACCTATGGCCAGATCATCCACACCGTGACGATGCCCAACAAAGGCGACGAGTTTCATCACTTCGGCTGGAATGCCTGCTCTTCCGCCTTGTCGCCGCTCGCCGGACACGCCTTCATCGAGCGGCGCTATCTCATCATCCCCGGGCTGCGCTCGTCGCGGATCTACATCATCGATACCAAGCCCGATCCGACCAAAGCCAAGATCCACAAGATCATCGAACCGGAGGAAGTCTTCAAGAAGACCGGCTACTCGCGCCCGCACACCATCCATTGCGGGCCGGACGGCATCTATGTCAGCACGCTGGGCGGCGGCGGCAAGGACGGCACCAACGGACCTCCGGGCGTCTTCATCATGGATTGCGAGACGTTCGAGGTCCTTGGACGATGGGAGATCGACCGTGGCCCGCAGACGCTGCATTATGACTTCTGGTGGAATCTGCCGCGCGACTACATGGTGACGAGCGAATGGGCATTGCCGCCGCAGTTCGAGAACGGGATCGTTCCGGAAGATCTGCTGTCGAACAAATATGGCCATCGTCTCCACTTCTGGGACCTTCGCGCCCGTCGCAACGTCCAGACCATCGACCTCGGCGCCAATCATCAGATGGCGCTGGAGGTGCGGCCCGCGCACGATCCGGTTCGCGAATACGGCTTCGTTGGCGTTGTGGTCGACACCACCAACCTCGAAGCATCGATCTGGACCTGGTGGCGCGAAGGCGGAAAATTCCATGCCGAGAAGACGGCGACGATCCCTCCCGAACCTGCGCCAAAGGAGAAGCTCCCGCCGCTGCTGCAGGGATTTGGCGCCGTGCCGCCGCTGGTGACCGACATAGACCTGTCGATGGATGACCGGTTCCTCTATGTCTCGTGCTGGGGCACGGGTGAAATGCGCCAGTACGATGTGAGTGATCCGCGAAAGCCGAAGCTTGCGGGCTCGGTCCACATCGGCGGCATCGCGCGCCGCACCCCCCATCCGAACGGCAAGGCATTTGCCGCCGGTCCGCAGATGGTCGAGATCAGCCGCGACGGCAGGCGCGTGTACTGGACCAATTCGCTCTATTCCACCTGGGACGATCAGTTCTATCCCGACGGGGTTCCGGGCGTGGAAGTCATGGCCAATGTCGGCGGCAACGGCGGCCTCGAGCTCGACAAGGACTATTTCGTGAGCTTCCCCGACGGATATCGTGCGCACCAGATCAGGCTCGAGGGCGGCGATTGTTCGACGGATTCCTTTTGCTACCCGTCGGTCTAGATGGGGCGCACGCGAGCCCGGCGCTTGGCTGGCTTTGGCTCGCTCTTGTTGCGAGCGGTCTCTACCACGGGGTCAACCCGGGAATGGGATGGCCGCTCGCTGTTTCGGCCGGGCTCATGGACAAGAGCCCACGCGCGCTGTTCCGCGCGTTGTGGGCCCTGGCGGCCGGACATCTCCTGGCAACATTTCTCGTGCTGCTGCCATTCGCGTTCCTGCTCGTGCTGGCCGAGTGGCAGCGTTCGATCCAGATCAGTGCGAGCCTTCTCGTCATCGGCTTCGGTGTCTATCGGCTGATCGAGCACCGCCATCCCCGCGCGCTGGCACGAATTCCGCCAACGCAATTGGCGCTCTGGTCATTCGCCGTTGCCATTGCCCACGGCGCGGCCTTGATGCTCGTGCCGATCTATCTCGGGCTCTGCCAGGCCCTCGAGCTCGATGCCGGCCATGAGGCGGGCGCGCTGATGAAGGCAAGTCTCGGGATGGCGGTGCTGGTGTCCCTGGTGCACGTTGCCGCCATGGTCAGCGCCGGCGGATCTCTGGCGTGGCTGGTCTACCGCTATCTGGGATTGAGGTTCGTCTCGCGCAGCTGGTTCAATCTGGATGCAGTCTGGGCGACCAGCCTCGTTCTGGTTGGCGCGGTGGCGCTCGCCTTCAATCTTGCGAGCTGGCGCTGAGGTCTACCGCGCCAAAGCCCACTCGCCGATGATGCGGAAGCGCGCCTTGGTCTCGTCCTGCCTGAACAGGGCGAGGCGGTCGATCGCCAGCGTGCCCAGACGAAGCGACGCGAACCGCGTCCGCAACATCTCCAGGATCGGTCCGCGGCGCTCTGCATCCAGCCGCCCAGTCAGGGTCATGTGGAAGCGAAATTCTTCCATGACGTAGGGGTAACCCCAGCGGTCGAGATACTCGCGCTGCCGCTCGCTCAGCTTCTCCGGCCTGCGCCGCGCGCGGTCCTCCGCGGTGAGGGCGGCGCGGAAGGAATCGAACTCACGGGCGCAATCGGCGGCGAGCTGCTGGAGCGCATCGACCGGCTCGGCCGGGATGACGGCAATGAAGCCGCTGATGGTGTCGACGATCGGGCGGATGGCCGGGACCGGCCGCGCCGTTTCGGCGAATGTCGCGCAGGCCGCCATAAGCTCCGCCTCGGTGCTGCCGGGCGTCAGCGCCATCGGCGCCTTCAGCGTGGCATGGAAGCCGTATTTGCGGGGATCGGCGGAGACGTCACGCCAGTCCGGTGCAACGTGCAGCGCCTCGGGCGGAAACGGCACCTCGTCGCCGGTGTAGGCATCGTAGCCGAGCAGCTTGGCGCCGAAGCGGGTCAGCGCGCTGTCGGCGCCGGCGGCAAAATAGATCGCGTAGCGGGGAAAACCTGTCATCGCCTCAGCATAGCCAATTTATGCCGCGACGACAGCCTCGCGCGGCGCCGCCGCCGCGCTGAGCAGTCGCGTCGCATCGGTGAGATGCACGAGCTTTCCGCCTGATATCACCGCGACGAGCCGCGGCCGCAGCGGCACGGTGTCGTCGACCAGCAGGATGTCGGCGCGGCGTCCTTCGGCGAGGATGCCGCGGTCGGCAAGGCCGGTCGCGCGCGCAGGCCCCGCGGAGACCAGGCTCCAGGCCTCCGTCAGCGGCAGCACGCCATCGGCGGCGAGGCGGAACGCGGCGAGCAGTTGCGCGGGATAGTAATAGTCCGACGCCAGCACCGAGCAGAGCCCCTTTGCGATCATGTCGGATGCCCGGGTCCAGCCGGTGTGGCTGCCGCCGCGCACGACGTTCGGCGCGCCGTAGACGATGGCATCGCCGTGGCTCGCTGCCGCCCGCGCCGTCTCCTCGTTGATCGGAAACTCGGCGATGTCAGCGCCGAGCTCGCGAGACTCCCGGCGCATCGCGGGTGTCGCATCGTCATGCGAGAGCATCCGCACGTCTGCCGCGCGGGCAGAAGCAGCGAGCCGCGACACGGAGGCCGGCACGTCGGCGGGCGCGAGATCACGCGGTCGACCAGCCCGTCAAAATCCTCGCTGGACAAGCCAGTGCGCTCCACCATGCGGTTGCGCTTGCGCGGCTTGGCCATGTCGGCGACGGTGCCGTCCATGTGGTCGTTGAAGGCAAACAGGTCGACGCGGCCCTCGGCGAGCCACTGGCTGATCTCGGCCTCGGCATCGAGATTGTAGGTCTCGTGCCGCAGATGGAAGCGGGTGTCGGCAGCGAATTGCGGACGCTGCCGCTCGATCGCCTCCATCAGGCCGCGCGCATTGTCGGCGCTGCGCAGGCCCGGTTCCCACGAGCAGGTCGTGGCGTGAAACACCGTGGTGATGCCGTTGCTGATCGCCTGGCGGTCGCTGTCCGCGAGCGCGACGTCGATCGGGAAGTCCACGCCGGCGCGCGGCATCATCTGCCGCTCGAAGGCATCGCCATGCAGATCGACGATTCCCGGCAACACCAGCAGATTGCGCGCATCGATCGCGAGCCGAGCCCGGCCACGGGCGGCATCGACCCGTGCGATGTCCGTTCCGGCCACGCTGAGTGACGTCTCGACCAACTCGGTGCCGATCAGGGCCCGGCCGCCCTCAAGGAAAATGTCTGTCACGCGACCGCGCTTCGTTTGCTGGCAGGGGAGTGTGCCCGTGCTTCATACGTGGAGAGAAAATCTTCAATCCCGAGCCTGCGGAAATCGGGCAGGGCTTCACGCAATTTGTCGTGATCCCAGTCCCACCAGGCGAGCCGCGCAAGCCGTCCGGCGATCTCTTCCGAGAAGCGCCGCCTTACGATCCGCGCGGGATTGCCGGCGACGATGGTGTAGGCGGGCACGTCCTTGGTGACGATGGCGCCGGCCGCGATCACCGCGCCGGCGCCGATGTTACGGCCGGGCAGCACGATCGCGCCATGGCCGATCCAGACGTCGTGGCCGATATGGACGTGATGCTGGCGCCGCCAGTCGAAGAACTCCGTGTCGTCGCTCTCGCCGGGGAAGTAGGCGCTGGAACGATAGGTGAAGTGCGCCTGCGTCGCGCGATGCATCGGATGATTGCCGGGGTTGATACGCGTCATCGCCGCGATCGAGCAGAATTTCCCGATCGTGGTGTAGGTGATCTGTGAATCGTTCACGACATAGGAGTAATCGCCCATCGTCACGTCATGCAGGATCGTGCGCGCGCCGACCTCGGTATAGGCGCCGAGCCGGGTCTCGTGCAGCTTGGCCGAGGGATCGATGGTCGGTTGGAATGAAAGGGCTTTGCCGGCCATGTCGTATCCGAAGCGTGAGGGCGGGCGTTCCTCTTCGAGCGGCTCGATGACAATGTCATGACGCAGCGATGACAGGGGATGAGGTGTGTTGGATCGCCGCACCGCAACGTGCATGTCACAAACGTGCATGTCACACAAGTGTCAAGCGTCGGCGTTAGCGGTGGGTCCCAGCTACTCTGGAGCCCTGCATGCTGGTGGTTGAAGGTCTGACGTGCCGCTTTGGCGCAAAAGCCGCGGTGGACGACGCTTCGTTTCAAATTTCCCCCGGCGGATTCGTCGGTGTGATCGGACGATCCGGCGCCGGCAAGTCCACGCTGCTGCGGACCATCAACCGCCTGGTGACGCCGACGCAGGGCCGCATCCTGTTCGACGGCACCGACGTCACAGCGCTGCGCGGCAAGGAGCTGCGGCAGTGGCGGGCGCGCTCGGCGATGATCTTCCAGCAGTTCAACCTCGTCGGCCGGCTCGATGTTCTCACCAACGTCCTGATGGGGCGCCTCGCGACGATGCCGGCCTGGCGCTCGCTGTCGCAGACCTGGCCCGAACACGACAAGGCGCTGGCAATGTCCGCGCTCGAACAGTTCGATATCGCCGCGCTCGCCGCGCAGCGCGCCGACCAGCTCTCCGGTGGCCAGCAGCAGCGCGTCGCGATCGCCCGCGCGCTGGTGCAGCAGCCCGACATCATTCTCGCCGACGAGCCGATCGCTTCGCTCGACCCGCGCAACACCAAGATCGTGATGGATGCGCTGCTGCGCATCAACAAGCATTTCGGCATCACCGTGCTCTGCAACCTGCATTCGCTCGACTTGGCGCGCAGCTATTGCGACCGCCTGATCGGCATGGCGCAGGGCCGTGTCGTGTTCGACGGCGCACCGTCTGCGCTGACCGATCACGTCGCGCGCGAGCTCTACGATCTCGAAGCCACCGACGTCATGGGCGGCTCGCCCGTGCCGGCGCCCGAGGGCATTCCGGCGCTTGGAACGGCGGCCGCCGCCTGAGCCGCATCGCTTCTGTCGTTGCCAGTTTTTGCGTCAACCGACCCCAACCGATGAAGAGGGTATCATGATCACTCGCAGATTAGTTCTTGCCGGCGCCGCCGCGCTCGCATTCACGACCTCGGCCTCCGCCGACGACTGGAAAGCCAAATATCCCGAGCTGACCTTCGCGGTCATTCCGGCGGAAAACGCCTCGGGCGTGACCGAGCGCTGGGCGCCGTTCATGAGCTATCTCTCCAAGGAATTGGGCGTGAAGGTCACGCTGCGCATCGCCAATGACTACGCCGCCGTCATCGAAGGCCAGCGCGCCGGCAACATCCATATCGCCAGCTACGGCTCGGCCTCGTTCGCCCGCGCCCGCCTGACCGGCGTCAAGACCGACGCCTTTGCCAACGATATCAACGCCGACGGCTCGACCGGCTACTATTCGGTGTTCTTCGTCAAGGCGAGCAGCCCCTACAAGAGCATCGACCAGCTCAAGGGCAAGAACCTCGGCCTCGTCGACCCGAACTCGACGTCCGGCAACAACGTGCCGCGCTTCGAGCTCGACAAGATGGGAATCGCGGACGCCGACACCTATTTCAGCAAGGTCGTCTTCACCGGCAGCCATGAGAACGCGATCCTGGCGCTGGCGCAGGGCACGGTCGATGTCGCGGCCAACCAGTGGACCAGCGACGACGATTTGACGCTGGCGCAGATGCTGACCAAGGGCATGCTGAAGAATGCCGACGGCTCGCCGATGAAGAAGGACGATTTCCGCATCATCCACAAGTCGGCGCCGATCATCAACGGCCCCTATGCCTACAACTCCGACCTGCCGGAAGAGGCGAAGGCGGCGATCGCGAAGGCGTTCTTCGACGCGCCGGCCAAGGACAAGGCGGCCTTCGATCGCCTCCAGGACGGCCAGAAGAAGGGTTTTCATCCCGCCACCACCAAGGATTGGGACGGCACGATCGAGCTGATCAAGTTCGTCGATGCACTGCGTAAGAAGAAGGCGTCCTGAGTTTCGGGACGAGCTACTCGAGCCGGGTCGATGGACCCGGCTCTTTCTCTTTGATCGGCCACCTTTCCTGAACAGATGACCCTCGCGGTTTCGATCCTGCCCGAGCAGCAACTGGCTGCGCTGAACACCGCTTACAATCAGGCGGTCGCGCGCAGGCGGCTCCGTCTCTTGCTCGGAGTTGTGGTGTTTGCCGCCGCGCTGCTGCTCGCCGCGATCGGCGCCGAAGTGAACCTGCGCACCTTCTTCACCTATCTCGGCAACTTCGTCAGCTATTTCGATCGCATCCTCACGCTCGACAACGGCCAGCGGGTCTGGACCGATGTCGGCGAGTGGCTTTGGGGCTGGCGCAAATGGTTGAAGATGCTGGGTGAGACGCTGCTGATCAGCTATGTCGGCACACTGACCGGCGCGACCCTCGCCTTTGTCCTGAACTTCTTCGCGGCGGAAAACACCTCGCCCGCGCCCTGGCTGCGCTTTACGGTGCGGCGCCTGCTCGAATTCGCGCGCACCGTCCCGGGCATCGTCTTCGCGCTGATCTTCGTGATCGCCTTCGGGCTCGGGCCGATGGCTGGCGTGCTTGCGATCGCGATCCATTCCACCGGCGCGCTCGGAAAATTGTTCTCGGAGATCGTCGAGAACGCCGACATGAAGCCGGTCGAGGGTATCCGCTCGACCGGCGCGAGCTGGCTCTCCTGCATGCGCTTCGCCGTCGTGCCGCAGGTGACAGCGGGCTATGCCAGCTACGCGCTGCTGCGCTTCGAGATCAACATTCGCGAAGCCTCGGTGATGGGCTTTGTCGGTGCCGGCGGCATCGGCCAGGAGCTCGTCGTCGCCATCCGCAAATTCTACTATTCGGACGTCAGCGCGATCCTGCTCACCATCATCGTCACCGTCTTCGTCATCGACATCAGCACCGGCTGGCTGCGCGGCCGCCTGTTCGGCAGGGAGGCGCGGACGTGACGCGGCGGCAAGAGGTCGACACGCGAGAGCTTCGCGCGCGCTATCCTGACGTGTTCGACCGGCCCGCCTCGGCGCGGCTTGCGATGCCGGCGATGATCGTCGCGGCGTTCGCGGTCCTGGTGTACGGCCTCGTCGATCTCGACTTCTCGCCGTCGCGCTTCGTCGCAGGCCTCAGCCAGCTCGGCTGGATCAGCCTGATGATGATCCCCCCCGATCCCGGCTCCTCGCTGCCGATCTATCTGAAGGCGCTCGGCGAGACGCTGTCGATCGCCCTACTCGGCACGACGCTCGCCGCATTGTTCGCGCTGCCAGTCAGCCTGCTCGCCGCCCGCAACGTGGTGCCGTCAAACATCCTGCGCTTCCCGATCCGCCGTTTCCTCGACTCGATCCGCGGCGTCGATACGCTGATCTGGGCGCTTGTTTGGATCAATGTCGTCGGCCTGGGCCCCTTCGCCGGCGTGCTCGCCATCGCCGTGTCCGATTTCGGCGCCTTCGGCAAGTTGTTCTCGGAGGCGATCGAGGGCGCCGACCAGAAGCAGGTCGAAGGCATCCGCGCCTCCGGCGGCAGCGCACTGCACGAGATCCGCTTCGGCCTGTTGCCGCAGGTTCTGCCCGTGATTGCCGGCCAGGTGCTCTATTTCATCGAGTCCAACACCCGCTCGGCCACCATCATCGGCATCGTCGGCGCCGGCGGCATCGGCCTCCAGCTCGCCGAGCAGATCCGTGTGCTGGAATGGCAGAAGATGTCGTTCCTGATCCTGATGATCTTGGTCGCGGTCGCCGCGATCGATTTCATCTCGGGCAAGCTCCGTTTCGCGATCATCGGCCGGCGCGCGGTGGCTTAGGTTGTTCGCCTCCCTTCGCCCCTTGTGGGGGGAGGGCGCACTCTCGATGCTGCGCGAGAAGTCTACTCCATCCCCGCGCGCCGCAATCCTTCCAGATAATGCTCGCGGTCCTGCTCCAGCAGCATCGGCAGCTCGCTTGTGATCCAGGCGAGCGAGATGCCCGGCTGGGCGCGGCGCAAGCCTTCCAGCGCGGACGCGGCAAGGGCCGGATCACCCAGCATGCCGGCGGCCGCCGTCAGCACGCGATGTGCGCCGACGAAATCGGCGCGCTGCCGCATCGATTCCCGTGCCATCTGCAAGCTTGCCTCGTAATTGCGGCCGATGAACTGGGCATAGGCGGCGACCCCGCAATAGATCGCCGCGAGCGGATCGCGCGGGCTCAGCCGCAGCGCGCGGCGCGCGGCGGCATCGCCGTCCTGCCATCGTCCCGCGTAGCACAGCGTCACGCCGTAGAAGGCGTGCGCCATCGCGAAATTCGGATTGAGCCTCAAGGTCAGCTCGAACTCCGCCAGCGCGTCGTCGAAGCGGCGGCGGAACAGGTAGGTGTAGGCGAGGCCGTGATGGGCCCAGGCGTCGTCGCGATCGGCCTCCACCGCCGCAAGCGCCGCGCGTTCGGCGACCGGCACGGTCGCGGCCATGTCGGCCCAGCCCATATGCGCGCCGAAGATATGGCTGGTCGCGAGCAGGCCCAGCGCCTTGCCATAGGCGGGATCGATCGCGACGGCCTTCTCGAGCAGCCCTTGCGCGGCCGCATTGTCCTCGCGGGTGATGCGCCAGTAATGCGACAATGCGCGCATGACGAGGTCCCAGGCATCCAGGCTGCCCGGCGGCTTCTGCCCGGCGCGAAAGCTCTCGGCCGTATAGAGCTGCGGCTCGATCGCGGCGACGATCGCCTCGGTGATGTCGTCCTGCACGGCGAAGATGTCGGCAAGCTCGCGGTCGTAGCGTTCGGCCCAGAGATGGCTGCCGGTCGAGACGTCGTTGAGCTGGGCCGAGATGCGCACGCGCTCGCCGCTGCGCCGCACGCTGCCTTCGACCACGTAGCGCACGCCGAGCTCGCGCGCGACCTCGTGCATGTGCACGGCGCGGCCCTTGTAGACGAAGGAGGAGTTGCGCGCGACGACGAAGAACCAGCGCAGCTTCGACAGCGCGGTGATGATGTCCTCGCTGATGCCGTCGGAGAAATAGTCCTGCTCGCGGTCACCGCTCATATTGGTGAAGGGCAGCACGGCGATGGCGGGCCGGTCGGGCAGTGCGAGCGCCGTCTGCGGCGCCTGTATCCACCGGCCGGGTTCCGGCGCGGCCGCGGCGAGCTTGGTCTCGACGTCGCCGACGAAACGAAAACCCTTGCGCGCGATGGTTCGGATCAGCGCCTGGCTCGCGCCGTTGTCGCCGACCGCCTTGCGTGCCGCATTGATCCGGCTGGTCAGGGTGGATTCGGAGACGCTGCGCCCGTGCCAGATCTTGTCGATCAGCTCGTCCTTGCTGACCACCCGGTCGCGATTTTCCATGAGATGGACGACGAGGTCGAAAACCTGCGGTTCCACGGAAACGGGAACCTGCTCGCGGCTCAGCTCGCGCCGGTCGGTGTCCAGAAGGTGATCCCGGAACAGAAACTGCACGTCGAAAACTCAGACCTCACGACGACATCGGGGCAATGACAAAGCAAAACGGATTCCGGCCTAAGTCTGTGAGTCCACCGGGAGGCCGCTTGGTTCATCGCGATCGCAAGATGGCTGCCATGCCATTTGCGGGGAGGAATGCGGCCTCGACTGGAATGTGGCGGCTGGGGTCGGCTGTCGCAGGCCACGTACTCAATCTGATATCGCCGACCGCGCATCCCGTCACCCTGAGGTAGCCGCTTCTTCAGCGGCCCTCGAAGGGCGACGGCCCGCATCCCGGCCTGCCATCCTTCGAGGCTCTCCACGCGACGCGTCGCGTCGCATGGTTCGCACCTCCAGCGACAACCGCTTCGCGGTTGCGCGGGGATGACGGAGCCGATGGTTTGACGCGCGGCGGCGAGACCAATGCAAGACTCCGAATGTGTGATGACCCGGCATTGTCCATTGCCGAACGGCGCGGCCTGCGTAAGCTGCTTCCACACAAAACACCAACCATAAAGAAACGCCCATGCCCGCTCTCCACGCCTCGACCACCGTGCTCGACTCCATGCTGTTCCGCGACGCCTTCGGCACGCCTGAGATGCGCGAGGTGTTTTCCGATGTCGCGCTGGTTGCGCGCTATGCCGAGGTCGAGGTGGCGCTGGCGAAGGCGGAGGCCAAATGCGGCGTGATCCCGCAGGATGCCGCCGACCAGATCGCGGCGCGGACCGACGTTGCCGCGCTCGATTTCGACCTGCTCAGGCAGGAGACCGACATCGTCGGCTATCCGATCCTGCCCTTGGTGCACCAGATGGTGAAGCAATGCGGCGATGCCGGCCGTTACGTGCATTGGGGCGCGACCACGCAGGACATCATGGATACCGCCGTAGTGCTGCAATTGCGTGCCGCGCTCGAGATCGTCGAGCGCGACATCGCGGAGCTGCGAAAGATTCTCGCCGACCTCTCCAGGCGCCATCGCGATACGCCGATGGCGGGGCGCACTCATCTCCAGCAGGCGCTGCCGGTGACCTTCGGCTACAAGACCGCGATTTGGCTAGCGATGTTCGATCGCCACGCCGAGCGTCTGGCGCAATTGAAGCCGCGGGTCCTGGTGGGCGAGTTCGCCGGCGCTGCCGGCACGCTGGCCTCGCTCGGCGACAAGGGCTTTGAGGTGCAGGAGGCGCTGTGCGACGAGCTGAAGCTCGGCGTTCCCGCCTCGACCTGGCACGTCGCGCGCGACGGCTTTGCCGAGGCCGTGAACTTCCTCGCGCTCGTCACCGGCTCGCTCGGCAAGATCGCGCTCGACATCATGATCATGGCCTCGACCGAGTTCGCCGAGGTCTACGAGCCCTTCGTCAAGGGCCGTGGCGCCTCCTCGACCATGCCGCAGAAGCGCAACCCGATCTCCTCGGAACTGATGCTGGCGGCGTCCAAGGCGGTGCGCCAGCACGCGGGCCTGATGCTGGATGCGATGGTGCAGGATTTCGAGCGCGCCACCGGCCCCTGGCACGCCGAGTGGATGGCGATCCCCGAAAGCTTCGTGCTGGCCGCGGGGGCGCTGCACCAGGCGAGGTTCGCGCTCGCGGGCCTCATCGTCGACGAGGCGAAGATGAACGACAATCTCGCCATCAGCCGGGGCCTGATTGTGGCCGAAGCGGTCATGATGGGGCTCGCGCCCCAGATCGGGCGGCAGGAGGCGCATGACGTGGTCTATGACGCCTGCCGGCTCGCCAACGAGAAAGGTTTGACGCTGGCGGACGCGCTCTCGTCCGACTCGCGCGTCTCTGCCAGAATCGACCGCGCCACGATCGATGCGCTCACTTCACCGAAAAATTACCTCGGCCTTGCTCCCGCCATGGTCGACCGGGTGCTGAAATCGGCAACGCGTTGAAAACCAAGATGCGCGAAACTGCGTATCTTTCGTCGCCCCCAATACGCTCGTATACTTGTGTCTCGCGATGCTAGACTTAGATTGAGCGAGAGACTTTCGGCAGAGGACCCGGCATGACCGATCAACGCATCACCTCCACTCCTATCGATCCTGCGAAACTCGACCGGCTGGCCGAGGTGGCGGTGAAGGTGGGCCTGGGCTTGCGGCCGGGACAGGATCTGCTCCTGACGGCGCCGGCGATCGCGCTGCCGCTGGTGCGGCGGATCGCCGTTCATGCCTACAAGGCCGGCGCCGGTATCGTGACGCCGATCCTGTCGGACGAGGAGATGACGCTGGCGCGTTACCGCCACGGTCACGACAACAGTTTCGATCGCGCCGCCGGCTGGCTCTATGAGGGCATGGCCAAGGCATTCTCCGACAACACCGCGCGGCTCGCCATCGTCGGCGACAATCCGATGCTGCTGTCGGGCGAAGATCCCTCCAAGGTGGCGCGCGCCAGCAAGGCCAACTCGATGGCCTATCAGCCGGCACTGGAAAAGATCGTCAATTTCGACACCAACTGGAACATCATCGCCTATCCGAGCCCGTCCTGGGCCAGGCAGGTGTTCCCCAACGATCCCGACGACGTCGCGATCGGCAAGCTCGCGGATGCGATCTTCGCGGCCTCCCGCGTCGATCGCGAGGACGCGATGGCCAATTGGGCGAGCCACAATGCGGTGCTGCGTGAGCGCACCAACTGGCTCAACGGCCAGCGTTTCCGCGCGTTGCAGTACTCGGGCCCGGGCACCGACCTCACCATCGGCCTTGCCGACGGCCATGAATGGGAAGGCGGCGCCTCCCTGTCCAAGAACGGCATCAGCTGCAACGCCAACATCCCGACCGAAGAGGTCTTCACCACGCCGCATTGCCGCCGCGTCTATGGTCATGTCGTGAGCTCGAAGCCGCTGTCCTACCAGGGCACGCTGATCGACAACATCGCGGTGCGCTTCGAGGACGGCAGGATCGTCGACGCGAAGGCCTCGCGCGGCGCCGAGGTGCTGAACAAGGTGCTCGACACCGACGAGGGCGCGCGCCGTCTCGGCGAGGTGGCGCTGGTGCCACATTCCTCGCCGATCTCGCAGAGCGGGCTGTTGTTCTACAACACGCTGTTCGACGAGAACGCGGCCTCGCACATCGCGCTCGGCCAGTGCTATTCGAAATGCTTCGTCAACGGCGCCCAGCTCACGCCGCAGCAGATCGCCGCGCAAGGCGGCAACCAGAGCCTGATCCATATCGACTGGATGATCGGCTCGGCCGAGACCGACATCGACGGCATCCTCGCCGACGGCAGCAAGGTGCCGGTGTTCCGCAAGGGCGAGTGGGCGAAGTAGTTTGCTTCACCTCTTCCCGCTGGGGAGAGGTGAACGTCCTCGCAACAGTCTCTCCTGCCCTCATGCCGCCGCGTTGCGCAGCATCGGGTTGTTGTCGATGCTGAAGCGGTTGAACAGCGTCGTGAACGGGCTGCCGTCGGTGGCCCGCACGATGGCGTCGGAAGCAGCCACCGCCTCGTAGAGCGCACCGACCGGATCGTCCGGCTCGGGCAGGTCGAGGCCCTTGCGGATTTGCTCGCGGGCCTCGTTGATCTCATCCTCGTCGTCGAGGGTCGCCTCCAGTGCATCCGCCGCGCGCCGCATTTCCGCGAGGTCGCCGCCCGCGGAGAATTTGAGAATGTCGAGCCAGTAGGGCCGGACGACGACGAGCTGGATGAAGGCCTCGAACGTACCAGCGATAATTCCTGCGCGGCCCTCCGATGAGACGTAGAGCGCATTCTGCGACGGCAGCAGCACGAACGCGCCGCCGGAGCCGTCGCTGCCGACCTGCCGGGGGCTTTTGATGCCGTCGATGGTAAACCAGGACTCATCATCCGGCGTGAAGGAGATATCAAGGCTCCCGAGCCGGGCGACGACCTGGCTGTTGGCTGTCAGAACCTCGGGCGTGAGGGGCATCAGCACGGCTCCTTTCAGGTCACTTCGCGCATTTTGTCGCACCCCGGAAAAGATGGGTTCATGTGGGCGAATTTGCAGGGAAATCGCGGCGTTAGCTGCTTCGCACATGCAACTTGCGGCTGATTGTCGAGGCCTGCGTAAGAAAGAATTAAAAGCCGATCACTAGCGTTGCGTACATCATTGGAAACAATCCGGGCCCCGACCCGGCCAAAAACCTATTCTATCCCCTGGGGAAACAGATGTCGCGCGCATTGATTGAAATTAGTAGTTGCAATGTGGATCTCGAGCTGCGGCCGATCGAGCCGTCCTGGATCATCGAGGGCAATCCGGTGTCGCGCTCGCACATCCTGTCCACCAGTGCGGACGGTACCGCCTCGACCATCATCTGGTCCTGCACCGAAGGGCGCTTCAACTGGTACTACGACATCGACGAGACGATCATGATCATGGAAGGATCGATCGTGCTCGAAAGCGACGGCATGCCGCCGAAGCGCTACGGTCCCGGCGACGTCATCTTCTTCCGCGACGGCGCGCATGCCAAATGGCATGTCGAAGGCCACGTCAAGAAGATCGCTTTCTGCCGCAAGACCAATCCGGTGATGATCGGTTTCCTGATCCGCGTCGTCAACAAGCTCAAGCGGATGTTCGTCTCCACCGGCGAGCGCCGTCCCGCCTCGCTGATGGGCGCCGGCTAGCGCACGCCCGGACCAAGACTTTTCGAGGACGCTTCCCAGCGGCTACGACGGAAGAGGGGTCGGGACCAACATCCCGGCCCCTCTCTCGTCATGACGGAAGTGGAGCCGGTAGGTATCGGTCGCGGTCTGCGAGAACAGTGCCGTCTTCTCGGCCTCGCCCAGTGGCGCCGCGATACGCTTGAAGGCGTTGAAGATCACCTGATAGCTGCACTGGCCCTTGTCCGGCGGGAAATTGCTCTCGAACATCGCGCGCCTTGCGCCGAACGCCTCGATGCAGGTCTCGATATAGGGCCGCCAGGCCGCGGCAAGCTCCTCGGAGGACGGTGGGCTCTCGCGCAGATGGAAATCGTAGCCCAGCAGGCACATCGCGAGGCCGCCGAGCTTCACCACCACGTTCTCGCATTTGGCGATCTCGCGGATCGAGGCGCGCCATTGCGGAAACACCTCCTCGCGCCGCCCGGCAAAGCGGCCGACGCCGGCCGGACCGCCGCAATGGTCGAGCACGATCCTGGTGTCGGGGAAGGCGCGCGCGAGCTCGGTCAGCTCGCCGATCTGCGGATGGAACAGCCAGGCATCGAAGCTGAGGTTCAGCGGCGCCAGGCAGGCAAAGCCTTTGCGGAAGGTCGGATCCTGCAACAGTCCCTTCGGCCGGTTGGCGTACATGCCCGCGACGACAGGATCTTGGTCCCAGGCCGAGGAATGCCGGATGCCGCGGAAACGGCCGTTGCCCGCCGCGATCTCGGCTTCCAGCACCGGCTTGGCGGCGTCGCCCAGCAGCAGGTTCACATGGCTGACGATGCCGGCGCAGATCGCGGCCGTGCCGTAAGCACCGCTTGCGCTCATTGCGGCGACGCCGTTGGCGAACTCGACTTCGCCGACCGGCCGGAACGCCTCGGGCCCGTGCGCCCGATACATCGAGCGGCAGTCGACATAGACGGTGGCGACGATGTTGTGGCCGGAGCCGATATCCGCCGCCATCTCCTCGATCAGGTAGCGGTGCCCGCGATTCCACAGGTGATGATGGGGATCGACGATCGGCCGCGAGGGATCGATGATCTCCTCCTGATGCAGCGCGAGCCAGTCCTCGCGCGGCTCGACGAATAGCCCGCTCGTGTTGGCGGGTAGACCGCTTGCAGCCATCGGCGTTCGCTCCCTCTATGTTTTTTGTGGCGGGAGCCTACCACTTTTCTTGGAACGTGAGTCGTGATTCAAGGTCGGGATGATACCCGAAGCAAGAGAAGTCCACCTTTCGAGGAAAGATCGCAAGGTGCTTGAGGCGTGCTGTCGCTCACCGGTGACGTTGCAGCGCGATTTGAAGCGGGCGCGGATAGTTCTGTTGGCGGCGGATGGGCGCAGCACCCGGTCGATCGCCAAGGAAGTTGGGGTCCAGCCGCGGATTGTCAGCCTTTGGCGGCATCGCTATGCCGACCATGGCCTTGAAGGGCTGCAAGACAAGCCGCGGCCTGGCAAGCAGCCGATCTATACGAAGACGACCGACAAGCGGATTCTGAAGCTGCTGGATAAGCCGCCACCGCAAGGGTTTGCGCGCTGGACCGGCCCCCTGCTGGCCGAGGCGCTGGGCGATGTCGATGTCCAATATGTCTGGCGGTTCCTGCGCAGCCACAAGATTGACCTGGTGGCTCGCAAGTCCTGGTGCGAGAGCAACGACCCGAACTTTACGGCCAAAGCCGCCGATGTTGTCGGCCTCTATGTCGCGCCGCCGGCGAAGGCCATTGTGCTGTGCGTGGACGAGAAGCCCTCGATCCAGGCTTTGGAGCGAGCGCAGGGTTATCTGAAGTTGCCCAATGGCCGCGCCTTGACCGGCCAAAGCCACGATTACAAGCGGCATGGCACCACAACATTGTTTGCGGCGCTCGAAGTCGCCACCGGAAAGATCATCGCGACCCATTCAAAACGCCGGCGCCGCGTCGAGTTTCTCGATTTCATGAACAGCGTCACCGCGGCTTTTCCGAACCGCAAGCTTCACGTCATCCTCGACAACCTCAACACCCATAAAAAGAACGAGGACTGGCTCAAGGCCCACCCCAACGTGCAATTTCATTTCACGCCGACAAGTGCGTCATGGCTCAATCAGGTCGAAGTATGGTTTTCCATCTTGCAGGGGCAGTCGCTCAGCGGCACCTCCTTCACGAGCCTCAAGCAGCTTCAGGAACACATCGATGCCTACGTCAACGCATACAACGACAGAGCCGAGCCCTTCGTCTGGACCAAGAAAAAGGTCCGTCAACGCCGTTTCAAAGGCCGCCGTATCACTCAGCTCTGATTCCGGGTACTAGCATCTCGTCCTTGCGCCCGGCAGCGCGCGTTGCTCAGAGCACCATAGCAACGGCGGAGGAGGTGCGCTCCCTCTCCCGCTTGCGGGGGAGGGTTGGGGTGGGGGTGTCTCCACAGAGAGATTCCCAGTGTGGAGAGAGCCCCCACCCGCGCCTTCGGCGCGACCTCCCCCGCAAGCGGGAGAGGTTGCAGCGAACCCGTGGCCCGATCGATTCAGTCAAAATCCATTCGACTTAACCCTTGCGTCGCCTCGCCCTCACATCGACCACAAGTCGCCAATCGGCTGCGGGAGCCGGCTTGACCTCGCCGAGCCAATGGAAGGAGTCGTCCGCGATCTCCGTAAAGCTCCAGCGCGTCAGGTCGCCCGCGTCGGTCTTGCCTTCCTGCACGATGTCATCGCCGCGCGGACGGCCGATCTGCTGACGGAACACGCTGCGGCCGGGATCGAACCAGGAGATCCGCCACGCATCGATGGTCGGATCGTAGACCCGCAGCGTCGTGCCGTACCAGTTGCCGGCGATCGGAAAGGCGGGGCTGCCGCTGGGACGGGGAATGATCCAGACGTCCTGGACGGCGCGTCCCTCCAGCACCCAGCCGAAATGGATTTCGCCGGGCGCGGTGTGTTTCGTTCCATCAGGGCCGCGGGCGGAGATCTCGGCATCCCAGTCGCCGACGAAGCGGCCGTAAAGCCGGAGCGCCGCGGCGTGCTCCAAGTTCGGTCCATCCGCGTGCAACAATCTTGCAAAGTCCGTCATGTCGATCTCCTGTTGCGGGGAGATCAGCACCAATGGGCGGCAGCCGGCTTGGAGAAAATTGCGCCTCAGACGCCGTCGAGGATGATCACCGTCGGCTTCGACGGCAGCGCATCGCGCGACATGCGGAAGGAGCGCTCGAGGCGCCGGTCGATCTCGAACTGCTGGCCGATCCGGCGCATGAAGTCGTCGAGCGGGGTGGCGAAACGGTGCATCGGCAACACCACGGAGGCGCGCAGCCGCCTGGTGATCTCGGAGATGCCGTCCAGCGACATGGTGTAGGTGCCGTCGATCGGCACCATCACGATGTCGAGCCGCCCGATCTGGGCGAAATGGCTGTCGTCGAGCTTGTGGTGAAGGTGGCCGAGATGGCCGATGCAGAGGCCGGCGACCTCGAAGATGAAGATCGAATTGCCGTCGCGGATCATGTCGGTGCCGGCATCGTCGCCGAAATAGCGGCGGATGTCGGTCGTGACGTTGCGGACGAAGGTGTCGCCGATGCGCTCCGACACGATGGCAGGCTTGCCGTCCTCGCCCCAGCCGTGCAGCACATGGGGAATGCGCTTGTCCGGGTATAAGGAGTAATGCGTGCTGTGCGCCCGGTTCATGGTGACGACGTCGGGCAACCGTCCGACCTGATAGGCGCCGCTATAGTCGGTGGCGATGCGCAAGCCGCCGGGCGTGTCGATGAAATAGGTGGAATGGCCGGCATAGGTGATCTCGACCTCGGCCGCGGCTGTCGCCTGCCGGAAGGCGACCGGCATGGCGCGGGGCGCGGTGTTGGCCATCGCCAAGCATTCGCTGCGCTGGGGCTGCTGCTGAGCGAGGGCAGGCGAGAGGAGCGCGCCGAACAGCGCCAGAGCGGCCGAAACAAGTCGCCACATATCCGTCCCCGATGACTTCAGGGGAAAGTCTAGCGTGCAATGCAGCGCGGGGCCAATGGGCTTCGATCAACAGCGCGTCAGTATCGCAGCTGTCATCCGCGCCGCTTATTCGCGTCTTGGGCTGAATTTCCAGGTAATGCCGACGAGGCTCGCGGTGATCAGGCCGCTGACGACGCCGGCGAGGGGGAGGGCGAGCAGCAGCGCGGCGGTGGCGGCCCAGCCGATCGAGGAGAAGGCCTCGGCAAAGGTCGCAAGCCGCGAGGAGGTCTGGCGGCGGCGGAATTGGCTGCGCCGGGCCTGCACCCGGAACCAGAGCTGGATCGCGGTCGCGGAGGCCGCACTGATGATGATCGCACCGGCACTGACCGCGGCCTGGATCGGCGAGGCAAACGCCAGCGCCGCGACCAGCGGGCAGAAGATGACCGCGATCGCGATCAGCACCACCTCGATCTTGGCGCGGATGACGCTGGACGGCGTCAGCGGCGCGGTCGCGACGAGGTCGGGAGCGTCCTCGCCCGAGATCGTCAGCCAGGCCAGTCCGCCGGCAAGCTGTCCCGCCGCCATCACGATCACGGGTGTGATCAGCGTCAGTGCGGCAGAACTGTCGGCAAAGCTGCGCCAGAGCAGCAGCGCCGGCGGCACCAGATAGAGCAGCTGCATCAGGGTCTGCGAGATCAGCCAGGGATCGCGCCAGAGCAGCGAAAATTCCTTGCGGCGCAGCGCCTGCTGCCGCGATCCGCCGCGGAACGGGCGTTGCTTCGCGCCTCGGCGGCCGGATGTGCCGTACGCCGCGGCATCGATCGCGGTGTCGGCAAAGCGGCCCGAGAAGATCGCCATGACGCCGCCGAGCAGCACCAGCCCGAGCGCGAGAAGCAGCAACAGCGCCTCGCTGTCGCCCAGGGCCGCCCGCGCCGGCCACCACCAGATGCTGTCGACGTCGGGGGCGTGTTCGGCAAAGGTGCCGGAGGTCAGGATGGTGATGCGCGACAGCGTGCCGTAGGACATGATCGCGGCGACCTGGAGCGCGATCACGAAGCCGGCACCGATGATGGCGGCGAGGACCTGGGCCACGAAGCGCGTCCGCGCCGGACCGATCAGGCGGAACAGCAGGATGGTGACGGCAATCGCGATCGCCGCGGCCGACAGGCCCATCGCGACCACGACGCCGAACGCCGCAAGCCAGCGCGGTCCGCCGCCGATCACCAGCACGTCGATGAAGGGTGTCGAGAACAACAGCGCCAGCACCGTGACGGCGAGCGCGATCGCGGCAATGCGCACCGAGAACAGATTGGCCAGCGTCGCCGGCGAGGACATGATCAGATCGAGATCGGCGCGGGCATAAAATACCCGCGTCACCGATTCGATCGCCTGCGACAGCATCAAGGTCCAGGCCAGAAAGATCGTCGCGGTGATCACGATCAGCGAGGATTTGTCGAGCGGCAGTTGCAGGTCGGCGACGCGGCCGATCACGGCCCAGGCCGGCACGTGCAGGAGCGCTGCGAACAGAAGCAGGCCGATGACGGCGACGCGCGTCCGCTTGCGCCGGCCGCCGGTCATCATGGCGAGCCATTCGCGCCAGGCGAGCCGGAGCTCGTGGCGGGCAAACCAGGTCAGCGCGGTCGCCGAGCTCATGCGGCTTCCTGGAGCGTCACCAGCGCGATGAAGAGATCTTCCAGGCTGGTGTCGGCATGGCCGTTCTGCTGGCGCAGCTCAGTGAGCGTGCCTTCGGCGACCAGGCGGCCCGAGGCGATCACGCCGATGCGGTCGGCCATGCGCTCGGCGACCTCGAGGATGTGCGTGGTCATGATCACGGTGCAGCCGGCGCGGACGCGCTCGCTCAACAGCCCCTTCACATGGCGGGCGGAGACGGCGTCCAGCCCCGTCAGCGGCTCGTCGAGGATGATGAGGCGGGGATCGTGCACCAGCGCGCCGGCCAGCGCCACCTTCTGGCGCATGCCCTTGGAAAAGCCCTCGCAGCGCTCGTGCCGGTGCGGCTCGAGCCCGAGCGAGCTGAGCAGCCCCTCGGCGACCGGTTCCGAGGCGGAAGGCGCGATGCCCCAGAGCCCGGCGACGAATTCGAGGTACTCCAGCGGCGTCAGCTTGTCGTAGATCATGGGCTCGTCGGAGACCCACGCCATCACCTGCTTGGCGGCGACCGAATTTTGGAGCGCATCGATGCCGAAGATCGAGACCGCGCCGGCGTCGGGCCGCAAGAGGCCCGCAACCATGCGCAAAGTGGTGGTCTTGCCAGCGCCGTTGGGGCCGACCAGGGCGTAGAATTCACCGGCGTGAACTGTGAGGTCGAGGCCGTCGACCGCCGGACGGTCAAAACGCTTCGTTAACCCTCGGACTTCGAGCGCCGAGCTGTCCGGCTTCATGACGGCCTCACCATCCGGTTTTGCATCGCCCGCGACCATGACCCGAAGATGTTTCGGCGCGGTGAATCGCACTGCCGCAAATTCCGTCATCCGTCTTGGACTAAAGGCAAGTCACCGTTTGTTGACAGCGCTTGGCGGTTCAGGCTGAATTGGCACCGGGACAAATGGCGCTGACGCAGCGAAACGACTGCGTAGCGACTGGACACAAGATGCGACGAGGCGATCGAAGAACCGCCGGTTGCGTCAGGAGGAAGCGCGGCGATGCTGGATTTCGTTCAGCAGCTGGTCAGCGGTGTTGCGCTCGGCTGCGTCTACGGCCTGATCGCGCTCGGCTTCGTGCTGGTCTACAAGGCGACCGAGGTCGTCAACTTCGCCCAGGGCGACCTGATGATGCTGGGCGGCTTCTTCGCCTTCACCTTCATCGGCATGATGGGCCTGAACTACTGGATCGGCTTTGCCGGTGCGGTGGCCGCGATGGCGCTGTTCGGCATGCTGGCCGAACGCGTGGTGGTGCGGCCGATCCTCGGCTATCCGCAATTCTCCATCATCATGGCGACCATTGGGCTCGGCTACTTCCTGCGCTCGATCGCCGGCATGATCTGGGGCACCGATGATCTGAAGATCGAGACGCCGTTCAGCCAGGGCGTGCTGCGGATCGGCTCGCTGGTGCTCGCCTACGACAAGCTCTCGGTGATCGCGGCGACGATGATCCTGTGCACGCTGCTCTGGCTCTTCTTCAACAAGACCACGCTCGGCACCGCGATGCGCGCCAGTTCCGAGAACATGCTGGCGGCCTATTACATGGGCATCCCGGTCAAGCGCGTGGTGTCGATCGTCTGGGCGATCAGCGCGGCGGTCGCGACCTGCGCCGGCGTGCTGCTGGCGCCGATCACCTTCATTCACTCCAATGTCGGCCTCGTGCTCGGCCTCAAGGCATTCCCCGCCGCGGTCCTCGGCGGCTTCGGCTCGATCCCCGGCGCGGTGGTCGGCGGCGTCCTGATCGGCGTGATCGAGAGCATGGCCGGCTTCTATCTGGCCGAGGGCTGGAAGGACGTCGCGCCCTACGTCGTGCTGCTCGCCGTGCTGCTGCTCAAGCCCGAAGGCCTGTTCGGCCTTCACGTCCGCAAGAAGGTCTGAACGCCATGCGCTTCCTGTTCAAGACCGACTACGAAGACGACATCAAGCTGTTCCCGCATTCGGGCTATTTCGTCTCCTACGGCATCCTGCTCGCGCTGCTGCTGATCGCGCCTTACGTGCTCTCCAGCTATCTGATGAGCCAGCTCGTCTTCGTCTGCATCTATGCAACCGTCGGCGTGGCGCTGCTGATCCTGACCGGCTTTACGGGGCAGGCCTCGCTCGGGCATGCCGCGTTCCTCGCGATCGGCGCCTACACGGCGGCCTATTTGCAGAAATACAACGTGCCGTTCCCGGTCTACTTCCTCGCCGCGGGCCTTCTGACCGGCATCATCGGCGCGATGGTCGGCTTTCCCGCGCTGCGGCTCCAGGGCATCTATCTCGTCATCGCCACCATCTCCTTTGCCCTGATCGTCGAGGAGATCCTGGCGCGCTGGGAGAGCGTCACCAACGGCAACGAGGGCATGCGGGTCAAGACGCTGTCGCTGCTCGGCGTCGCGGTGCCGCGCGACAGCCCGACCTTCTATTTCCTGTGTCTCGCCGTGCTGGTGCTGACCATCGTCGGCACGCTCAATCTGCTGCGCTCGCCGACGGGCCGCGCCTTCGTCGCGATCCGCGACAGCGAGACCGCGGCGCGCAGCATGGGCGTCAACGTCGCGCTCTACAAGGTGAAGTCCTTTGCGATCTCGGCGGCGATCACCGGCTTTGCCGGCGTGCTGTTCGCGCACAAGCTCTCGTTCATCTCGCCGGAGATGTTCACGCTCCAGCTCTCGATCGAGTTCATCATCGTGATCCTGATCGGCGGCAGCTTCAGCCTGCACGGCGCCGTGCTGGGCGCGATCTTCATCGTGATGATCGACCCGTTCCTGACCTATTTGAAGGACGACATGCCCGGCATCATCGCCGGCATTGCCGCCGCTTTCGGCGCCGGCACCCAGGGAGCGGCCGACGTCCAGTCCAAGGTCGCGGCCTTCGCGTCGCTCAACGGTCTGAAGGGCGCGATCTACGGCATCATCATCGTGCTGTTCGTGCTGTTCGAGCCGCTCGGGCTCTACGGCCGCTGGCTCAAGATCAAGCTCTTCTTCCAGCTCTTCCCGCTCTACAAGCGCGCCACCTTCAAGCGGCAGAAGATCTACGTGAAGTCGGAGCGCAACCGATGAGCTACTTTCGCGCCGAGAACCTCTCGCTGCATTTCGGAGGCCTCAAGGCCGTCGATGCGGTGTCGTTCGCGGTGGAGAAGGGCGAGATCCTCTCGATCATCGGGCCCAACGGCGCCGGCAAGAGCTCGATCTTCAACCTGATCTCGCGCATCTACCGGCCGACCTCGGGCCGCATCTTCTTCGAGGACCAGGACATCACCGAGCAGCCGCCTTACGATATCGCAAGACTAGGCATCGCCCGCACCTTCCAGAACATCGAACTGTTCGAGAACGCGACGGTGCTGTCCAACCTCCTGGTCGGGCGCCACCGCCATTCCACCACGCAGCTCTGGCAGGAGCTGCTGTTCCTGCCGAGCGTGCGCGCCAACGAGAAGCTGCATCGCCGCCGGGTCGAGCAGGTGATCGAGTTCCTCGATCTCGAGCCCTATCGCGACAAGCTGATCTCGGGCCTGCCCTACGGCGTGCGCAAGGTGATCGAGCTGGCGCGGGCGCTGTGCTCGGAGCCGAAGCTGATCCTGCTCGACGAGCCGTCCTCCGGCCTCAATGTCGAGGAGACCGACGACATGTCGTTCTGGATCCGCGACATGAAGAACGAGCTCGGCGTCACCGTGCTGATGGTCGAGCACGACATGTCGCTGGTCAACCGCGTCTCCGACCGCGTCATCGCGCTGAACTATGGCCGGGTGCTGGCGATGGGCTCGCCGGCCGAAGTGCAGCAGCACCCTGATGTCGTCGCCGCGTATCTGGGAGCCTGACGCGATGGATGCCGCGGCGACCCCGGATATCATCTTAAAACTCTCCAACATCGAGAGCTATTACGGGCCGATCATGGCGATCCGCGGCATCTCGCTGGAGGTGCCGCGCGGCCGCATCGTCACGCTGCTCGGCGCCAACGGCGCCGGCAAGACCACCGTGCTGAAGACGATCTCCGGCATTCTCGATCCGCAGAAGGGCGCGATCGAGTTCATGGGCAGGCCGATCCAGCGCATGGAGGCCGACCGGATCGTGCGGCTGGGCCTCAGCCACGTGCCGGAGGGGCGGGAGGTGTTCCCGTTCCTGTCCGTGCGCGAGAACCTGATGATGGGCGCCTATCCGCGCAAGGACCGTGGCGGCGTCGCGGAGGATCTGGAGCGCGTCTACGGCTATTTCCCGCGGCTGAAGGAGCGCATCGACCAGCCGGCCGGCCAGCTCTCCGGCGGCGAGCAGCAGATGCTCGCGATCGGCCGCGCGCTGATGAACCGGCCGACCCTGCTGCTGCTCGACGAGCCCTCGCTCGGCCTGTCGCCGTTGCTGGTGAAGGAGATCTTCACCATCATCCGCCGCGTCAACGAGGAACAGGGCATGTCGATCCTGCTGGTCGAGCAGAACGCCAAGGTGGCGCTGGAGACCGCGCATTACGGCTATGTGCTCGAGATCGGCCGCATCGTGATGAACGACACCTGCGACCGCTTGATGCATTCCCAGGACATCCAGGAATTCTACCTTGGCGCCAAGGAAGCGGGCGCTCGGGGCGAACGGCGCTGGAAAAAGAAGAAGACGTGGCGTTAAGGCAAGACTTGGCGTTAGATGGGTTGCCCGTCCGCAAGACATAGACCGCCGGCAAGGCAGGCAGCGGAGGGGAAGCGACAAGGAGGAGGCGCGCATGGCCCGACCGGCGGTGCTGACGGTCGCTGATACGATCGCGAAAAGCTTCTTGCGCGCCGCGGAAACGCGGGGCGACACGCCGGCGATCCGCGAGAAGAAGTTCGGCATCTGGCAGCCGACGAGCTGGCGCGAGTGGCTGGAGATCTCGAAGGAGATCGCCTACGCGCTTCGCGCGATCGGCTTCATGCCCGGCGACGTCGCCTCCATCATCGCCAATGCCGTGCCGGAATGGGTCCATGCCGACATGGGCATCCTGTGCGCCGGCGGCGTCTCGTCCGGAATCTATCCGACCGATGCCTCGTCCCAGGTCCAGTATCTCGTCAACGATTCCGGCACGAAGGTGATCTTCGCCGAGGACGAGGAGCAGCTCGACAAGATCCTCACCTGCCGCACACGCTGCCCGTCCCTGCAAAGGATCGTCGTGTTCGACATGGAGGGCCTCAGCGGCTTCACCGACGACATGGTGATGTCGCTCGACGAGTTTCGCGCGCTCGGGCGCAACCACATGGTCGGGCGCGAAGCACTGTGGCAAGAGATGATCGACAGCCGCGGCCCTGAAGATCTCGCGGTGCTCGTCTATACCTCCGGCACGACCGGCCCGCCCAAGGGCGCGATGCACGCCAACCGCAGCGTCACGCACCAGATGCGGCATGCCAACGACTTCATCCCGGCGCGGGAGAGCGAAGACCGGCTGATCTTCCTGCCACTCTGCCATGTCGCCGAGCGCATCAGCGGCTACTACATCTCGGTCGCGCTCGGCTCGGTGATGAATTTTGCCGAAAGCACGGAGACGGTGCCGGACAATCTGCGCGAGGTGCAGCCGACCATCTTCCTCGCGGTGCCGCGCATCTGGGAAAAATTTTATTCCGCCATCACCATCGCGCTGAAGGATGCGACGCCGCTCCAGCAATGGGTCTACCGCCGCGCCATCGGGATCGGCTACCGCATGGTCGATTGCCGGATCGAGGGCAGGGCGCCGCCGCTGTCGCTGCGCCTCGCCAACCAGCTCGCTTACCGGCTCGCCTTCCGCAACATCCGCCGCATGATCGGGCTCGATCGCTGCCGCATCGCCTTCACGGGCGCTGCGCCGATCGCGCCGGAGCTGATCCGCTGGTATCTCGCGCTCGGCATCGACATGCACGAGGTCTACGGCCAGACCGAGAATTGCGGTGTCGCCACCATGATGCCGGCGACGCGGATCAAGCTCGGCTCGGTCGGCACCGCCGTGTCCTGGGGCGAGGTCGCGCTGTCGCCCGACGGCGAGATCCTGATCAAGGGCGACTTCCTGTTCATGGGCTATCTGAACCAGCCGGAGAAGACGGCGGAGGCCATCGATCCGCGCGGCTGGCTGCACACCGGCGACGTCGGCACCATCGACAACGAGGGCTTCGTTCGCATCACCGACCGGATGAAGGACATCATCATCACCTCCGGCGGCAAGAACGTCACGCCGTCCGAGATCGAGAACCAGCTCAAATTCTCGCCCTACATCTCGGATGCGGTGGTGATCGGCGACAAGCGGCCGTACCTCACCTGCCTCGTCATGATCGATCAGGAGAACGTCGAGAAGTTCGCCCAGGACCACGACATCCCCTTCACCAATTATGCGAGCCTGTGCCGGGCGACGGAGATCCAGGACCTGATCTGGCGCGAGATCGAGCAGGTCAACGTCAATTTCGCCCGCGTCGAGACCATCAAGAGGTTTTTCCTGATCGAACGCCAGCTCACCCCGGAGGACGAGGAGCTGACGCCGACCATGAAGCTGAAGCGCAGCTTCGTGAACAAGCGCTACGCCGCCGAGATCGACGCCATGTATCGCGAACGCGCGGTGGCGTGAGGCGCACGGCCGGAAGGCCGTGCGCAAGGAGACGTTGAAATCAGCGGAGGAGCGATGGCCAACCCTTCGCGCAACACGGGCCAGGGAGAGGAGACGTCAATGTCGAAATCGTTCAGGGCGTTCGGCCTTGCGGTGAGCGCGGTGGTGCTCACGCATCTGCCGGCCGCAGCACAGACCAAGGTCACCAATGAAGGCATCTCGGCGACCGAGATCGTGATCGGCACCCACCAGGATCTGTCGGGGCCGATCAAGGGCTGGGGCGTGCCGGTCTCCAACGGCATGAAGATGGCGGTCGAGGAGGTCAACGCCGCCGGCGGCGTCAACGGCCGCAAGATCCGGCTGGTGGTCGAGGACAGCGGCTACGATCCGAAGAAGGCCGTGCTGGCGTCGCAAAAATTGATCGAGCGCGACAAGATCTTCGCGATGGTGGGACCAATGGGATCGCCGACCGTGCTCGCGGCGCAGGACATCCTTCTCGACGCCGGGGTGCTTCAGCTCTTCCCGCTGACGGCGGCGGAGTTCACCTTCAAGTTCGATCCGGCCAAGCCGCAGGAGCGGCTGAAGTTCAACAACCTCCTGCCCTATGTAGAGAGCACGCGCGCCGCGCTCAAATACATGATGGAGTGGAAGAGCTTCCAGAAGCCCTGCATCATGCACCAGGACGACGAGTACGGAAAGAACGTGCTTGACGGATTCAACCAGCAACTGGCTGTGATGAAGGTGCAGCCGGCCTCGATCACGAGCTACAAGCGCGGCGCCTCCGACTTCAGCGCCCAGGTCGCGAAGATGAAGTCCGACGGCTGCGACCTCGTCGTGCTCGGCGCGGTGCTGCGCGAGCCCATCGGCGCCATGACCGAGGCCAGGAAGCTCGGCTGGGACGTCACCTTCCTCGGTGCGACGCCCGTCAACGTGATGGAAGTGCCCATGCTCGGCAAGGAAGCAGTGGAAGGCCTCTATGCCGCGTCGGGCTTCGAGATCCCGTATGAGGACACCGCCAAGGGCAAGGTCCACGACTGGCTCGTCAACTACAAGAAGATGTTCAACACCGACGCCAACACGCAGGCGATCATCGGCTACAACGCGGTGATGACCTTCGCCTTCTATGCGCAGAAGGCGGGCAAGGACCTCACGGGACAGAAGATGCTGGACTCGCTCGAGTCGGGCGAGAAGTTCCTCGACATCTTCAACTCGCCCCCGACGAAGTTCTCCAAGACCGACCACCTCGCCAACACCATCACCCAGGTGCAGCAGGTCAAGGGCGGCCGCTGGGTGCTGGTGAAGGACAATCTGATGTTTTGATGCGTCGTCGCCTCTCCCCGCGTGCGGGGAGAGGCCGGAATTTGCGGGAGCAAATTCCGGGTGAGGGGGAGTCTCCGCGAGTCCATCTTTCACCGTCTTTGCGGAAGCTGCTCCTCACCCCAACCCTCTCAGCGCGAGCGGAGCTCGTCGCGGCCCCGCGAAGAGCGGGGAGAGGGAGAAGAAAGACCTAGGATCCGCCGCCCGCGGTCCCCGAATTCACCGGTGCCAGCTCGTCTTCACGGCAGCGCCAGCCGTCGCCGGCTTTGACGAAGGCGAAGGTGCGCTGGATCCTGAGGCGGCGCGTGACGTTGAAGGCGTCCGCGGAGCGCTCCTTGTTGCCGGCGGCTCCCGGCTGCGGACGACCCGTCCTGGCGTCCCAGCAGGTGCCGGTGCAGGTGGAGGCGACCTTGCTGCATGTGGCGAAGGGCGCCAGCACGACCATTTCGATCTCGCCCGTGACCTGCGCCTCCTGGTCGCTCACCTGGCTGTCGACGGCGTAGACGCGGTTGATGCGCAGGAAATTCCCGCAGGAATTGGCCGCGTGAATCCGCGCGGCGCAGAAGTCGACGGCGTCGGTGTCGGGCGACCGGGCCGCGACCTGCCGGCCGAACACCTTTTTGGGATCGCTCTTGGCGGCGCGGATCTCGTCGGTCTTGTGTGCGAGGTAATCGGCGAGGCAGCTCTCCGCCGATTCGAGCTCTTGCAGTGGCGCGTTCTCCTTGCCGACCAGATTGCATCTGCGGTCGCGCTCTCGCGTCCACCGGCCGTATTCAGCGAAGGCAAAGCGGGCCGCAGTCGGGTCCAGCTTGCCGATCAGCCCGAGCACCTGGCCATTGAGCTCCGTTTCGGCGAGCGCCAGCGAGGGGTCCGCGCAGATCAATGCGCCCGCGGCCGTATTGGCGGCGAGACAGTCGAAATCGGGATCACGCAGGATCGCGGCGCGCTCCTCGGTCACCTTGAGGAGACACGCCTTCACCCGGTCGAAATCGTCGGCACGGATCCGGGTCTCGCCGACGATGCCGCAGCCGAGATTGCGCTGGCGGCCCCAGATCGCGTTCTCCTCGATGGCCGGCAGGCGGTCGGGCAGGCGGGCGAGCCGCGCCTCGATCGCCGTGCCCAGCTTCTCGGCGGCGGCGGCAAGCTCGGCGTCACCGCAGATCAATTGATTGCCGGGATCGCGAATCTGCTGGCAGTTGTTCCTGGCGAACAGCGGCAGCTTGTCGGCGATGGAGCGGTCGGATGGGCCGGATTGCGCGAACAGGGGTGCCGCGGGCGCCAGCAGCGCAAGCACAATCAGCCCGATGAACCGCATTCCAGTCGCCCCCGCCTTGCCGGAGGCATGCTAGCGCCCCGGATCGCGCGGTGGAATGAATTTGTGGGGCGGCGCTTTGCGCCGACCCGTTGGCTCTATCCGGCTACAAGCTAGCCCGATCTATTCACGAGAGCACGGTCGTTCTTGACGTCTGACGGGGGCTGGCGGCTGGCGTGGGTGACCGTCCGGCCTTTTCTCACCGGGTTCTACATCAAGCTGTTTTGTAGGCGATGGAGGAGTGGGGCGGGTGAGCGGGCGCAGGCCCGGTCGGTTACGGACCGAGCGGGAGCAGCGCGCCGGGCAAGCAGCGGATCAGGTCGGCTTCGGGACATGCCGCGGCAAACGCAAGGCGAATGCGGCTCGAGGTCTCGACCACACGGGCGGCGAGCTTCAAGAGCCGAAGACGCAGCGTCGCGAACTCGGCAGCGGCCAATTCCCGGACTTTGGGAATGGCCTCGCGCACGGTCAGCATCAGCCAATAAGCGGCCGTATGGAGCACGAGACGGACCTGGTTGGCGAGCGCCGAACGGCAGCTGGTGCGGTCGGAGGCGAGCTGCGTCTTATGCAGCTTGATCAGATTCTCTGCTTGGCCGCGCGCGCAATACAGGCTGTCGTAGATCCACTCGGCCGAGCCGACATCGAGGCTGGTGACGACGAAACGGATGTCGAGGCCGAGCATCGTCGCCTCAATACGGGCGACGGTGCGCCGTTCGCGATCCCAGGACTTTGCCTTGTGGCGCGTCTCGGTATAGCCACGCAGAACCGGCAGGTTCTCGATGGCGCGTCGGGTGCGGATGTCGTCGGCGACCTCGTCGACTTTTCTGGCGAGAGGCTTGGTGCCGGACAGACCGAAGATGTAGTCGATGCCGTTGGTCTCGCACCACGCCATGGCCTCCGGCCGGGCATAGTGCCCGTCGCCACGGAACGTAATTCGCGTGTTGTGCCACCGCGTGCGGATATGCCGTACCAGGCGGCGCAGAAGGGCACGCACCTCGACGCCGCCCGGCGTCTTGCCGGGCCTCAGCACGACCGCCACGGGACGGCTCTTCTCCGTGTCGTAGACGTGGATCGGCAGGAAGCAGCGTTCGTCATAATGAGCGTTGAACAGCGAGAGCTGCTGATGGCCGTGGACGACATCGCAGGTATCATCGATGTCGAGCGTGACGGATGCCGGCTCGCGCGGGTAGCTATCCATCCATGCGTCGACCAAAATGTAGGTCAGCCGGATCACGTCGCGCAGGCGCGGAGCATTCTCCAGCCGCGACAGCGTCGGCTGGGAACACAAATCCCGGCCCGTGTCCGGCAGCCGTCCGCAGGCCAGCTTGAATGCCGGATCGGACCGCAGATGATCGAGGTCGTCGGCGTCCTCGTAGCCGCAGCAGATCGCGAACATGCGCGCGCGGAACATATCGACAAGGCTGTGCACGACCCGCGTCGGATCGCGCCGATCCGGGAACACCCGGGCCAGATTGTCGGCCAAGCCGAGACGCCGCTCGGCCATCGCCAGAAGCATCACGCCCCCGTTCGAGGTTAGGCGCCCACCATCGAAGGCAGCTGTGACTTTCTTGGCGTGAATGGCTGGAAACGAGAAGGGCGGAATCGTATCGTCGGTCATGGCGGGCGTGGCGTTCGCGGTTGGAGGTGATGGGGTTGGCTTCACAACCGAATCCTACGCCGTATCAGCGCTTTACACCACGCTCGCCAGCCTCTCGGGCGCCTCTTACGAATAAGACAGGCTAGCTCAATGCGCCTCGGCCGTGGCCATCGAGAACCGCACCGGCTCGTCGACATATTTCAGCACGGCCGACTGGTACAGCACGAACAGCGGTTGGTAGCCCCGCGAGTCGTCGTCCTCGACCATCGCCATGCGGCGGTTGTCCAGCATCAGCCAGTGTCCATCGAGCTTTGCCGCGGCAACCGCATGCTCCTCGCCGGCGCGGATGTCGCGCACCACGACGACGCGGAGGTCCTCGGTGGCAACGCCGGCGAGCCGCAGCGCGGCCAGCTTGGCGATGGCATAGTCTTCGCAGTCGCCGGCGCCGCGCTGGAAGGTCGCAAGCGGCGAGCTCCAGACGTCGTCGGCGCCGTCATTGGCGGCGCGGATGGCGAGGTTGATGGCGCGATTGGTCTCGCCCAGCCGGGCGCGGCCGTCGCGGGCGCGGGCCTGGTCGACGATGGCGAGCAACTTGAGTGCCGCAGGCGATGCGCAATTGTCGCGGTCGCCGTCGCACAGCGCGAGCTGCACCATGTCGTCGTCGAGCCTGGATTTCAGCGCGGACCATTTCTGCTGGAGGCTGCCGGACGAGATGGCAAAGGCGAACACGCCGAACGGTTCGGCGGATTTGCGCACGAGGACGCCGGCGCCCGGCGACAGCAGCGTGCCGGCGCGGAGCTCTGCGGTCGATCCGAGCAGAACCAATCCGCACAGGACAAGGATTGCGCGCCAGGCGCGCGAGCGAGCAGCGGTCTCCATCTGACATCCCCTTCCGGCTTCGCCAGGTCCCCCTCGACCTGTACGTGCCGGGCTTTGTTGCTTTCGCGGAGATAGTGCGAGACGGGCCGTTTTGTTCTGCTTAATGCGCCCGGCAGGGGCCCCAAAACCGTGGGACAGGCTGAAACGGCTCTGCCCAAATTGCGTAAAATTTTACGAATCGGGGACTAGGAGGTGTCCGGTCGCCGCGAAATGGAAACAATTGCAGGCAGAAGTTGCAGGTGGGCTGATTCTGTCGCCTATGGCTAACGACCCGCTATTTCACGGGTTCTGTTAGTTGGGTCACAGATTTAGTTCCGTATTTCCCGCAGGATGCCCCGGGGTTCCACGAAGAAAAGATGACATGAGTATCTGCCGCTTGATCTATACGGCAGTTTACTTTGGATGACTGAGAATGTGCGAAAACAGGCCAACTTCAACTTCAGAATACTGCAAGGAATACTTTGTCCTCACCATGAGGGCACTGCTCTTCGAGGGCTCCGATCGTCAAGTGACGCGAAATCACACAAGCAATAGATGGTTTCGCTAAGGATTTAGTAATGCTATGCAAGCTTAGGCGGTTGATACTTACTTAAATTTTAACCCTTTTTACGGTGCCCGGTTGAATTACGCTGGCAAATTTGACGCCGCGATCTTCTTGGACGGCCAGGGTTCCCACTCGCCCGCCGATCTCCATGTCGATTCCTTTACCGCCAAGCCCTTCATCGCGAAGGCGCACGGTCACGTGCCTGATGGCGCGTTCGTGGTTCCCGAACCGAACCTGATCTTCAACGGCGAGTTCAAGCGCGCCGGTCTCGACCTCGTGCTGTCCCATGAGGGACACGAGTTCGTCGTTCACGATTATTTCAGGGGCGACAAGCGCGCCGCGATCGCCTCGCCCGATGGCGCCCACCTCACCGGCGACGTCGTCAACGCGCTCACGGGCCATGTGCAATATGCGCAGGCCGCGCCCGGTACTGCCGCAGCCCAGGTCATCGGCCACGTCACCAAACTCTCCGGCAGCGCGACCGCGGTCCGCAACGGCGTTTCGGTCATCCTGAACAACGGCGACAATGTCGAGAAGGGCGACGTGGTCTCGACCGGCGCGGATTCGACGCTCGGTATCACCTTCATCGACGGCACCGTGTTCGGCCTGTCCTCCAATGCGCGGATGGTGCTGAACGAGATGGTCTACGACCCCAACGGGTCGAACAACTCCTCGCTGCTCAGCCTGGTCGCCGGCACCATCACCTTCGTCGCCGGCGAGACCGCCAAGCACGGCGACATGAAGATCGACACGCCGGTCGCCACCATGGGCATCCGCGGCACGGCGGTGCTGACCCAGATCAACTTCGTCGTTCCCACCGGCGGCGGCGATCCGCAGCAGCAGGCGAGCTTCCAGGTGCTGGTCGAGCCGAACGGCACGACGGGCTCCTACATCCTGTTCGACAAGGTCACGCTGCTGCCGATCGCGACGGTCAATCAGGCCGGCCAGATGATCCAGATCAGCGGCGGCAACGTCTCGATCACCAACGCGCTGATGTCGCCGGACATCCAGAAGCTGATCACGGACGTGTTCACGCTGAAGTTCACCGACAACAACACCAACACCAAGCTGACCACGAACTTCACCGACACGATCACGCAGACCGGCAATATTGTCGTGATCAAGACGGACACCGGTGCCACCGCGACCGCGACCTTCACGAATCTCAATCAGCCGGGTTCGGAGGGGGCGGGCCATAATCCGGCGACCAGCACCCGCATCCCCGGGCCGCCCCTGCGTCAAAGCCTCGATCTCGACGGCAACGTGAAGACGGCGTTCGCGCTGACCGAGCACGCGAACGCGACCGGCGATACGACGCCCGATACGATCTCCGGCCGGATCACCTTCGTCGACCAGAACCTGGGCGATCAGCCGACGGTGAGCATTAGCCTCAGCGACGCGCCGAACTACGTCTACAAGAGCGCCGGCCAGCAGGATGTCACCGGCACGCTCTCTGCGCTCCAGAAGCAGGACATCGCGGCGACGCAGATCGATATCCAGGTCGCCGCCGCCGCCGGCAACAACAATAACGGCTCGGCGGTCTGGACCTATACGATCCCCGACCACGTCTTCGACTTCCTGGCGGCGGGAGAAACGCTGACGCTCACCTACGGGGTCCGCGTCGACAACAATTTCTCGGTCAACCCCGAAGCTTCGTTCATCGACATCACCATCACGATCACCGGCACCAACGACAAGCCGGTGATCACCACCAGCGTTCCGACCATCACCTTCGAAGGCGGCACCAGCAAGCCGGGCGGTCCGCTCACCAGCGATGTGCCGACGTCGGGTACGCTGAGCTTCGACGACGTCGATCTCACCGACAAGCATACGGTGTCGGTGGCGCTGACCAGCGCGACCCTGCCTGATGGCAGCACCGTTCCGCCGGGTCCGCTCGCCGCGTTCCAGAGCGCGATGTCGGTCGCGATCGCGGCGGGTGCCGACAGCACCGGGGACGGCACCGGCACCATCAACTGGTCGCTGGCCGACCTTCCCGTCTACCTCGCCGACTTCATTCCGAAGGGCGAGGTGCTGACGCTGACCTACACCGTGACGCTCACGGATTCGCAGGGCGCCACCTCGCAGCAGACCATCACCGTCACGATCAAGGGCACCGATGCGCCCGCGGTGGTGTGGATCGCGACCGACCACGCGGGCGCGCCTTCCGGCGGTTTCTGGAAGGACGCGGCGAACTGGGAAACCGGCACCGTCCCGACCATCAATGACGACGTCATCGTCATCACCGATCAGCTGCACGGCCTGACGCCGTCCTATCCGGTGACGATCGACGTCGCCGCCTATGCCAGGTCGGTGACGATGAACGATTTCGGCGGCCCGCCGCCGAAACTGATCAACCAGAGCTCGCTGACGATATCGGGCGCGCTCAACATGGGCGCGGACTCGATCCTCACCAACACCGTGACCGGCACGATGTCGGTCGGCGGCAAGGCCAAGATCCTCGACACGAGCGTGCTTACCAATGCCGGCTATCTGACGCTCCAGGGCGGCGGTGATTTCGCCAGCGGCACCACGATCAGCAATTCGGGCACGATCGAGCTGTCGGGCGGCACGTTGAACATACTGGCCACGATCCACAATGCCGGCGGCACGCTGAAGGCCGATGCCGGCACGATGCTGATCGTCGATACCGCGACGGTCGACGGCGGCACCGTCGCCATCCTGGGCACGCTGGAGCTCGACGGCACCAGCCTGATCGAGCACGGCGCGTTGAACAATTCCGGCACGGTCAACGTCAAGGGTACGGCCGAGTTCGCCCACGAGAGCGTCTCCAACACCTCCACCGGGACGATCAAGGTGCTGGCGAATGGCTGGCTCACCGTCGACCAGGGCACCAGCGTCGCCAACGCCGGCCACATCACCGTCGATGCCAGCGGCAAGCTGACCGTCAACGGCGCGACGATCAGCGGAGCGGGGCCGGTTATCGGCGGCGGTGACGATGAGGGGGGCCCCGTCCTCAACGCCGGCATCCGCGGCACAGGCGTGATCACCGGCAACGGTGAAATCGACCTGACCGGCAACGCCGTCCTGAGCGACGGCATCCTGAACAACAATGCTGTCCTCAACGTCAGCGGCAGCGGCAATGCGCTGAGCAATGAGGGCGTCAACAATGCCGGCACGATCGAGGTGCTGGCGAACGGCGCCCTGGCCATCGACCAGGGCTCGACCGTCAACAATTCGAGCGGCAACGTTATCGTCGATGCCAATGCCGCGTTGACCCTGGACCACGCCACGCTCAGCGGCGGCGCCATCAAGGGCGGCGGCACCATCGACGTCACCGGTGCCAGCAAGATCGACGGCGGTGCCATGCTCAGCGTCACTGCGGTCACCGCGGGTGCCGCGCTGACGCTGGATGGCGTCACCGTGTCCGGGACTGATATCACCGACAATTCCAGCATCGAGCTCAACAACACCGTCAAGCTCAAGGACGGCGCCAGGATCCAGGGCGGAGCGGTCGCCAACACCGGTACGCTCGAGATCGCCGGCGCCGCGACGCTGCTCAACGATATCCTGACCAACACCAGCCATGTCATCAAGATCGACGATGGCCAGACGCTGACGCTGTCCGGTACCGAGATCACCGGCGGCACCATCGACAATTATAGCGGTGCGCAGGGCGGCGCGATCGACGTCACCGGCAACAGCAAGATCGACGGCAACGCAACCCTGAACAAGGGCACGGTCACGGTCGAAAACGGCGTCACACTGACGCTCGACGATGCCACCATTGCGGGAGCCACGATCGGCAATGGCGGCACCGTCAAGGTCGATCCCGGCAAGAAGCTGACCCTGGCGGGTGCGAGCCTGACCGGCGGCGCACTCTCCGTTTCGGGCACGCTGGATTCGTCCGGGGCGACCACGATCACCGATGCTGCCATCACCAGCAACGGCCTGATCGAGGCGGTTGGCGGCCTGTTGACGCTTGCCACGATGACCTCGGCCACCATCGCCAACGCCGGCACGCTTCAGGCCAATGGCGCCGAGCTCGACATCGACCACGAGGCCGTCACCAACACCGGCACGCTGGCCGCAATCAATGGCGGCACGCTGAAGCTGATCGCGATGACGGTGACCAACGGCACCGGCGCGGTTTCGGTCAC
Organism: Bradyrhizobium sp. YCK136; assembly: GCF_044570075.1. Taxonomy (NCBI): domain Bacteria; kingdom Pseudomonadati; phylum Pseudomonadota; class Alphaproteobacteria; order Hyphomicrobiales; family Nitrobacteraceae; genus Bradyrhizobium; species Bradyrhizobium sp. YCK136. The sequence goes on along the minus strand of NZ_CP172424.1, from coordinate 7,844,348 downwards.
ATCAGGCTCGACGCTCGATCTCGTCGGGGCAGTGATCGATGGCGGCACGTTGACGATCGCGGGGACGCTGGAATCGACCGGCACGAGCGCGATCCACAACGCCGATATCACCAATACCGGCACGATCGCCGTCACCGGCGGCACGCTGACGGTCGATCCCGGCGTCCTTCACGCGATCACCAATCACGATCTGATCGAGGTGGTGAACGGCGCCACGCTGAAGCTGATAACCGCCACCGTGGCCAACGCCGGCGGAACGATCTCGATCGACGCCGCGTCAAAACTCTATCTGTCCGACGTTTCGATCAATGGCGGCAGCCTGAGCAATTCTGGCAATCTCTACGGGGTCACCGGTCTCAACACGATCTCGGCGGCGGTCACCAACACCGGCACCATCGAGGTCCAGGCCGGAACGTTGAACCTCTCCGGTGGCCTCAGCGGCATCGGCGCGGTGATCATCGACAACGGCGCGATGCTCGAGCTCGGCGGTGCGGACGCGCAGACGGTCCTCTTCGCGGGCGGCTCCAACACGCTCAAGTTCGACGATACAAGCCACGCCTTCAGCGGTACCATCAGCGGTCAGGCGTCAACGGGAGGCACCTTCACCATCACCTGTGATGCCAACATTGAGGCATTAAGTGGTGATGCGGTCGACTTCACCGCCTCGGGTGGGTCGCCCGGTAGCCATGGTGACATCATTCTCACGCCCTCCGGTGCACTGACCGGTGCGGCCAATGGCGTCGTCGTCACGCAGAATGGCACAGGCGACATCTCGCTGACGGCGACCGGCAACATTACCGGCAGTGCCGGCAACGGCATCACGTTGCGCGACAGCCAAGCGGGCTCCGGTGCCATCACGGTCAACGATCTCACCGGCAAGGCGACCGGCTCCGGCGCGAATTCGGTCGGTGTGCTGGTCGAGAACCTGAACACCGCCAACGGCGGCGACATTTCGATTACCCAGCTTGGCGGCGCCGCGGGCGGCGCTTACGGCATCGATGCGCACACCGAGGGTGGCGGCGACATTACCATCGACGCCGGCGGCACCATCACGGGGAGCTCGATCTACGGCGTCCGTTCGCGCAGCTATGGCTCAGGCAGCACGACCGTCAGGACGGAGGCCGGCAGCGTCGTCACGTCGGGAAGCTCCGGCGTCGTCGCAGTCAATCGCGCGAGCACGCTCCTGGCCTCGGATCACAGCTCGATCACCGTCACCAACTACGGCACCGTCAACTCTGGTGCGAGCCTCAATCTGAGCGGCAACGCGCCGGCTGGCCTCGAGGCCGGCTACCTCGGCGCGGCGACTGGCTTTGGCGCCAACGCCAACGTCTATGGCAACGTCGTCGTCAACAACTACGGCAATGTCACCGCCGCGGGCGGCTACGGCATCCACGCCTACAACTACGGCAATGGCGATGTTACGGTGAGCGACGGCGCCGGCACCACCGTCATCGGTGCCGAGATAGGCATCCGCGCCCAGGCGCTGAACGGCGGTAGCGGCAACGTGACCGTCACGCTCGGTGCCAATGCCTCGGTGAAGGGCGCGACCAGCTACGGCATTCTCGCCTATAGCATCGACCAGGGCGACATCAGCGTTACCCTGGCGAGCGGCGATAGCGTCATCTCGGGCAGCTCCGGCATCGTGGCGGTCAACTACGCAGCGGCGATCGCGAGCGGCGTACACAGCACGATCTCAGTCGTGGCGCACGGCACCATCCATTCCGGCTCGGCGCTGAATGGCGATACCACCACGCCGGGCGCGATCATCGCGGGCTACAAGCCGGGTGGCAGCGGCGTCTTCTCGAACGCCGTCAGCGGCGACGTCACCGTCGCCAGCGATGCGACCATCATCGCGGATGCCGGCTACGGCATCGAGGCGTTCACCTGGGGCGTCGGCAAGGTCACGGTCACGACCGGCGCGGGCTCGTCGATCACCGCGGCGGGCACCGCGATCGGTGTCTTCGATCATGGGGGCGGTGACGTCAGCGTCACCAACAACGGCTCCGCCACCGGCGCGGTCGGCCTGTCCGCTTTTGCCGCGGGCGCAGGCGCTGTCACCATTGTCAATAACGGCCATATCACCGGCACCAGCAGCGTCGGCATCAGTGTCAATCAGAACGCCGTCGCTCCGGGCGATCCGGCCGCGACCGGCTCGACGCATATCACCAACACCGGCTCGGTCGTGGGCGCGACCGGCCATGCGGCGATCTTCATCCAGGAGAACGCGAACGGCCTCGCGACGATCGACAATTCCGGTACGATCGGGCCGGCCGTCGCCTCCACCGTGACCTACGCGACTTATGCGATCGTCGAGACCGGCGGCGCCGTCATCATCAACAACACCGGCCACATCAACGGCAACATCTCGGTCGCGAGCGCGACCTTCAACAACAATGCAGGCGGCATCTGGACCGTCGCCGGCAGCAGCGTCTTCGGCAACGTGTCCTCGATCGTCAACGCCGGCGAAATCGATCTGCTCAATGGCGCTTCGATTTCGGTGAACGGAACCGGCATCAGCAATTCCGGCGACATCGACAGCTGGGGCGCGGCGTCGATCACGGGCACCATCGTCAACAGCCATCTCATCGAGGTCCACACCGGAACGCTGACGCTGTTCGGCTCGCTGTCCGGCGCAGGCTCGGTCACGATCGACGCCAATGCGACGCTCGAGATCAAGAACCTGGTGTCGCAGACCGTCACCTTCGCCGGCGCCGGCGGCGAGCTCGAGATCGACACCGCGACCTTCGGCGGTTCGATCGCCGGCTTCGCCGCCAACGAGAAGATCGACCTGTCGACCATCACCTGGGACGGCGGGACCACGGCGACCTATGACGCCGTCACCGGCAATCTCGTCGTGAGCGATACGCATAACCACAGCATCACGCTCAAGCTCATCGGCAGCTACAGCGACACGCATTTCATCACGAGCAGCGACGGCAACGGCGGCACCATCGTCGAGATCGCCCCGGTCGATGAATGGACTAATTTTGCCGGCGGCGACTGGAACACGGCGTCGAACTGGAGCCTGGGCGTGCCGGGGGCCAGCTACGACGTGAAGCTGCTCGCCGGAGGCGAACCCTGCACCGTCGACAGCGCGGCCAACGTCACGATCCACGACCTCACCGTCGCCTCCGGCGTGACGCTGCTGACCGAGCCCGGCACCGTGTTCACGGTGAAGGGCGACGTGGTCGACAATGGCCTGATCGAGGCCGGTCCGTTCTTCGGGAACAACGTTTCGACGATCGACATCAAGGGCAATGTCAGCGGCGCCGGCGCGATCGAGATTTCCAACAAGGCCGTCGTGGAGATCGAGGGCTCGGTTTCGGGGATCGTCGTCTACTACGACAACGGCCTGGGCACCCTGGTCCTGGACCATGCCAAGGATTTCCACGGGCTCATCTCGGGCTCTCCGGCCGGAGCTCCGCTCTCGTCCGGCAATCTGATCGACATGAAGGATCTCGCCTGGACGTCCTCGATGTCGGCGCAGGCCCAGTACAATTCGGACACCAACGTCACGACCGTCGACTTCTACAACGGCGCGACCACCGTCACCCTGTCGTTCCTCGGCAAGGACCTGAATTGGACCCTTCAGAGCGACGGTCATGGCGGCACCACCGTTTATGATCCGCCCGCCGACACGCCCATGACGATCGAGACCGGCGCGGTGCTGAACCTCAGCGAGGCTTCCGCACAGAGCGTGACCTTTGCCAACGGGACCGGAACCACCGGCACCTTCGCGATCGAACACGCCGCCGATTTCACCGGCGTCGTCAACGGCTTCGCGGGCGACGGCACGATCACCAATTCGGATCTCCTCGACCTCAAGGACATCGGCTTCTCGAGCCTGACCGGGGTGACCTACACCGAAAACGCCGACCATCTGGGCGGCGTGCTGACGATGTCCGACGGGACCGACACCGCGACCATCAAGTTTGCCGGGAGCTACAGCATCGACAGCTTCCATTTCGCCAACGACGGCAACGGCGGCACGCTGGTCGTCGATCCGCCCACGGGACCCACCCTGGTCGGAACCGACGGGCAGGACCAGTTCTCCTTTACGAATTCGACGCTTCCGGTTCAGAGCACGATCGTCGATCTCGAGCTGGGCCAGGAAAAGATCGACCTGCAGAAGTTTGCCAACATCCACTCCTTCAGCGATCTCGGCATCACGCAACAGGGAGCCGACACGCTGGTCACGCTCGACGATCACCAGTCGATCCGCCTGAAGAATCTCGTGGCGAGCAGCCTGCATGCCGGCGATTTCATCGTCGCGAACCATGCCTGACGGCATTCCCCCGGTTCGGCTACGGCGCCTCGTCCGCGGCGGATTCCGGTATCAAAGACGTAGCTGATTGCGTATTGTCGCCCGAACATCGGACGAAGAAGAGCTGCGGGAAATTCAGGCAATATGAAACGTCTCAAGATCCTCCGGCGGTGGTTTGCGCGGAAGCTTGGCCTTGCGCGGCTGATGTGCCTGGCGCTGCTGGTCGTCTTCGCCGGTGCCCGGCTCTGGGATCCGCCGCCGATCCAGGAATTGCGGCTGCGCACCTTCGACATGTTCCAGCTGATCGATCCGCGCCACAAGACGGCGCGGCCGGTCACCATCGTCGACATCGACGACAAGAGCCTCGCCAGGCTCGGGCAGTGGCCGTGGCCGCGGACGCGGATCGCCGATTTGATCCAGAACCTCACCAGCATCGGCGCGGTCGTGATCGGTTTCGACGTGGTGTTCTCGGAAGCCGACCGGCTCAACCCGGATCTGGTCGCGAGCCAGATGCGCTATCTGGACGACGCCACCCGCGCCAAGCTGCGCGAGCTGCCGACCAATGACCAGATCCTTGCCGATGCGATCAAGCGCTCGCGCGTGGTGCTGGGCGAGACCGGGCAGCGGGCGATCTCGTCGGAGATCGACAAGGAGCTCCCATTCACCGGCGTCGCGACGGTCGGCGAGGACGGTGCCGAACGCTTTCTGTTCGAATTCCCGGGCCTGCTGCGCAACGTGCCCGTCATCGAGAAGGTTGCGGCGGGCCGTGGCCTGTTTTCGATCAGGACCGAGCGCGACGGATTGATCCGCCGCGTGCCGATGATCATGCGCGCGCAGGGCATGGTCATGCCCTCGCTCAGCCTCGAGATACTGCGCGTCATCACGGGAACGCCGACGCTGCTGGTCCGGACCGACAAGACCGGCGTGCGGGGCGTGCGCCTCAAGGGCGTCGAGATCCCGACCGACAGAAACGGCCAGCTCTGGGTACATTACGCCCGCCAGGATCCCTCGATCTACGTCTCGGCGGCCGACGTGCTCGACAACACCGTGCCGCCCGCCAAGATCGCCGGCAAGCTGGTGCTGGTCGGCACCTCCGCAGTCGGGCTCAACGACATCAAGACCACGCCGGTGTCCTCGACCATGCCGGGCGTCGATATCCATGCCCAGGTGCTGGAGAGCGTGCTGAGCGGCGCGGTGATCTCCCAGCCGAACTACGCGCTCGGCGTCGAATTGATCGCCGCGCTCGTCATCGGCCTGCTCGTCATCATCTTCACGCCGAACCTCGGCCCGGTACGCCTCGTGCTTGCGGGCGCGATGTTCGCCGCCATCCTGGTCGGCGTGTCCTGGTTCTTCTACGCGCAGTACCGCTACCTCATCGACTTCACCTACCCGCTGCTGTCGACCACCGCGATCTACCTGACGCTGATCTTCGCCAGCTTCGTGCGCGAGCAGCGCCAGCGCGTGCAGATCCGAGGCATGTTCGCGCAGTACATGTCGCCCGTTCTGGTCGAACAGCTGGCGCAATCGCCGGAAAAGCTCGTGCTCGGCGGCGAGGAGCGCGAGATGACGATCATGTTCTCCGACGTGCGCGGCTTCACCACGATCTCGGAGAGCTACAAGCACGATCCGCAAGGTCTCATCACGCTGATGAACCGCTTCCTGACGCCGCTGACCGACGTGATCATCGATCAGAAGGGTTATATCGACAAGTACATGGGCGACGCCATCATGGCGTTCTGGAACGCGCCGCTCGACGATGCCGAGCACGAGGTCAATGCCTGCGAGGCCGCGATCCAGATGCTGGAGCGGATCGACGCGGTCAACAAGGAGCGCGAGGAGGAAGCCGCCGACGGCGGCCACGTCTACATCCCGCTCAATGTCGGCATCGGCCTCAACACCGGCATCGGCGTGGTCGGCAACATGGGCTCCGACCTGAAGAAGAACTATTCGGTGCTCGGCGACAGCGTGAACCTGGCCTCGCGCCTGGAGGGACAGTCGAAGGAATACGGTTTCCCGATCATCGTCGGCTCCAGGACCGCGCTCGCCGCCAAGGACAAGTTCGCGATCCTCGAGCTCGACTTCATCATGGTCAAGGGCAAGACCGAGCCGGAGGTGATCTACGCCGTCGCCGGCCGCGAGGACGTGATGCATTCAGGCTCCTTCCAGCGCCTGCGCAACGTCACCATCGAGATGCTCGGCTGCTACCGCAACCGCGACTGGCAGGGCGCGCTGGACGCCATCGAGCGCGGTCGTCGCAGCGAGGACGCCGACACGCTGGAAAAGCTGTTCAAGCTTTATGAAATCCGCATCAAGGAATTCCAGCTCAATCCGCCGGCTGAAGGCTGGAACGGGGCATACGCGCTGCTGACGAAGTAGGGGGCACACATTCGCTGTCGTCCCGGACAAGCGCGCCTCAAGCGCGCGCCGATCCGGGACCCATAATCCCAGGGAGGAGTTGCGGCGCGAGATCGGCAACCGCGAGTCTTCGCCAAACATCTCCCTGTGGCTATGGGGCCCGGGTCTGCGCTGACGCTTGCCCGGGACGACAGGGGTGTTTGACGCGGTAGATTGCCCTCACTCCACCCCGATCGTCGTCAGGTCCTGGAACCAGTGCTGTGCCTGGACGAACTGCTTGATCTTTGGCGACAGCGCATGCGGGTTGGTGTCGTGGACGACCCACACCAGCGCGGCATCGTCGACGATCAGTGCATGTGCCTGGGCCAAGAGCTCGTCCTGCTTGGCGCTGTCGAAGGTCTGCTTGGCCTCGTCGATCAGCGCGTCGACCTTCGGGTTCTTGTAGCCGCCCCAGTTGACGCCGACCGGCGCGATCTGGCCGGAATGGAAGAAGCGGACGATGGCGTAGAGCGGGTCGGAGGTGACATAGGCGATGTTGTTGGCGGTGATGCCGGCGTTCATCTCGTCGGCCGCGCCCTTGCGCCAATGCGTGTAGAGCGTCTCGAGCTCGACGACCTTGAAGTCGATGTCGATGCCGATCTCCTTGAAGCTCTGTTGCAGGAATTCGTTCATCGGCAGCGACAGCATCTGGCCGGTGCCGCCCTGCGCGATGATGAAGGTGGTCTTGAGCGGCTTGGCCTTGGAGTAGCCGGCTTCCTCGACCAGCTTCTTCGCCGCCGCAAGGTCGTATTTCAGCTCGAAGGTCGGCTTGCCGAACCACGGGCTCGACGGATCGACCTGGCCCTTGGCGGGTTTTGCCAGGCCGTTCATCAGGCCGACCACGGCCTCACGATCGATCGCAAGGTTCAGCGCCTTGCGCAAGCGGATGTCGGTCCAGGGCGAGCCCGGCAGCACGCTGAGATGATAATTCCAGACATGCGGCGTGACGTTGTCGACGAGCTTCATGCCGGCCGCTTTCAACTGTGGCACGGCGTCCGGCGCCGGCGTCTCGATCAGGTCGACTTGCCCGGCGAGCAGCGCGTTGGTGCGCGTCAGCGCTTCGGGCATCGGCACCAGCACCAGCTTGTCGACCTTGGGGATGCGCTTCTTGTTCCAGTAGTCCGGGTTCTTGGTGAGCTCCGCAAGCTCGCGCGGCACCAACTTGGTCAATTTGAACGGGCCGGTGCCGGAGGGCTGGCTGGCGAACTTGTCCCAGTCCTTGCCGAGCTTCTCGTACTGCGCCGGGCTCGAGACCAGAAACCACAGCATCTGATAGGGAAAGAAGGAATCGACCGTCTTGGTGGTGATCTCCACCGTGGAATCGTCGATCTTGGCGTAGCTTGCGACGGATGGCAGGCGGGTCTTCACCTGCGCGCTCTGCCGCTTGTCGAATTGCGGCGCCTTGTCGTTGAGCACCTTGTCGAGATTCCAGATCACGGCATCGGCGTTGAACTCGCTGCCGTCGTGAAACTTCACGCCCTTGCGCAGCGTGAAGCGCCATTTGGTCTTGTCGGCATCGTCCACCTTCCATTCGGTCGCGAGGCCCGGCACCAGCTTGCCGGGACGATCGGCGACGTCCATCTCCCAGGCGACGAGCGGATCGTAGATCGTGTAGGCCGTGAACTGATAGGCGCCGGCGCCGCGATCGGGCTGGCCGGTCGTCAGCGGAATGTCCGCCATCGAGATGCCGTAGCGCACCACCGTTTCGGCGCGCGCCGAGATCGCGGAAATCGCCAGCGCAAGCACGGCGAAACAGGTCGTTAGTCGGATACGCATGGCCCAAAGCTCCCAGGAGATTTCGGGGCCAAACTTGCAATCTTGATGCCAGAATAGGCAGCGACGTGCCTCCGCAGACGTGCGATCACAAAGACTTGTCGTCGCAGGGGCAATTTGCAGAAAAAGTTTCCCCATTGGCACAGCCATTGCATACGATTGCATCAAAATTAGTCATTGAAAGCCGGAAGAGGACTGAGACGATGCTGATCAAGAACAACAAGACCCGCGCGGCGCTGATCGCGTTGCTGGCGCTCGGCAGTGCCGCCGCATGGCCGCGTGTGGCCAGCGCGGAAACGGTGCTGCGCATCGGCATGACCGCTGCCGATATTCCGCGCACGCTGGGCCAGCCCGATCAGGGCTTTGAAGGCAACCGCTTCACCGGCCTCACCATGTATGACGCGCTGACCGGCTGGGACCTGTCCTCCGCCGACAAGCCGAGCGTGGTGATCCCCGGGCTTGCCACCGAGTGGAAGGTCGACGATGCCGACAAGACCAAATGGACCTTCAAGCTGCGCCCCGGCGTCACCTTCCATGATGGCTCGCCGTTCAATGCGGACGCCGTGGTGTGGAACGTCGAGAAGGTGCTGAAGCAGGATGCGCCGCAGTTCGACGCCAGCCAGGTCGGCGTCACCGCCTCGCGCATGCCGACGCTGGCTTCCGCGAAGAAGATCGACGACATGACGGTCGAACTCACCACCAAGGAGCCCGACAGCTTCCTGCCGATCAATCTCACCAACCTCTTCATGGCGAGCCCGGCGAAGTGGCAGCATTTCTATGACAAGGCGGAAGGCGCCGACGCCAAGGCCAAGTCGCAGGCCGCCTGGACTGCCTTTGCGAAGGATGCCGCGGGCACCGGCCCGTGGAAGATGGCGAGCTTCACCCCGCGTGAGCGGCTCGAGCTGGTCAAGAATGCGAGCTATTGGGACAAGGCGCGCGTGCCCAAGGTCGACAAGATGGTGCTGTTGCCGATGCCGGAGGCGAACGCCCGCACCGCGGCGCTGCTCTCCGGGCAGGTCGATTGGGTCGAGGCGCCCGCGCCGGACGCGCTGCCCGAGCTCAAGCAGCGCGGCTTCAAGCTCTATGCGAACGAGCAGCCGCATGTCTGGCCGTGGCAGTTCTCGCGCATCGAAGGCTCGCCCTGGAACGATATCCGCGTGCGCAAGGCGGCCAACCTCTGCGTCGATCGCGAAGGCCTCAAGGACGGCCTGCTCGCCGGCCTGATGGTGCCTGCGACCGGCACCTTCGAGCCCGGCCATCCCTGGCGCGGCAAGCCGGCTTTCGAGATCAAGTATGACAAGGCGGCCGCGCAGAAGCTGATGCAGGAGGCCGGCTTCGGCCCGAACAAGAAGCTCGAGGTGAAGATCCAGACCTCGGCCTCCGGCTCGGGCCAGATGCAGCCGCTGCCGATGAACGAATATCTCCAGCAGGCGCTCGCCGAATGCTATTTCGACGTGAAGCTCGACGTCATCGAGTGGAACACGCTGTTCACCAACTGGCGCCGCGGCGCCAAGGATCCCTCGGCCAACGGCTCCAACGCGACCAACGTCACCTATGCGGCGATGGACCCGTTCTTCGCACTGGTGCGCTTCCTGCAATCGGGCATGGCGCCGCCGGTCTCGAACAATTGGGGTTTCATCAACAATCCCAAGTTCGACGAACTGGTGAAGAAGGCGCGCCAGACCTTCGATCCCGCCGCGCGTGATGCCGCGCTCGCCGAGCTGCACGCGGCTTCCGTCGACGACGCCGCCTTCCTCTACGTCGCCCACGACGTCGGCCCCCGCGCCATCAGCCCGAAGGTCACAGGCGTCGTGCAGCCGAAGAGCTGGTTCATCGACTTCTCGCTGGTGTCGATGCAGTAGTTCGCGCCACACGCACGCTGTACCCTCTCCCCTTGTGGGAGAGGGTGGCTTCGCGATAGCGAAGCCGGGTGAGGGGTCTCTCTCCGCGAGTGACCCTCTCTCTCATTCGATAATGCTGTAACCGCGGATAGAACCCCTCATCCGGCGCTTCGCGCCACCTTCTCCCACAAGGGGAAGCCGATTTCCGCGAAAAACGCAACACTCTCAATGGCTAACCCCGCGAGTGTCCGTCAGGTGTCGGGAATAGCAATTCTGCAATGATTCCCTGCATTTCTGCATTGCCTCGTGATCCGCCCACTGTGCCGGGACCGGTGCGCTTTCTCGCCGATCTCGACGTTGTGTCCCGATCCGCCGGACCCTTTGGAAGGCCGCTGATCCGTTCGCGCGGCGGGCCCAGTGTCTCGGCCTTGGAAAGCACAGGCGGGGCGCGCTGCCGATCCTCTGCTACGATCAAGCGATGGGCTGATCTACACGATTCTTCGATCCGATCCTCCTGCCGGATGGTCGCAAGCTGCTCACGCTGCGCGATGCCGCCGAGTACATCACCGAGCTGCCGCAGGCCGAGCACGACGCGGCAGAGTGGCAGGCGGCGATGGAGACGCTGCTGCTCGTCGCTGAGCGCGACGGCCCGGAGATGATGGCGCGGATCGGGATGATGCGGGCGATCAACCGACACGGCGCGAAGACGACGCCCGCGCCGCGACGGAAACGGGCGAAGGCTTATCGGGTTGTTCGGTGATCGAAAATGGCGGGGCGTTCACTCGGGGTCGTCGAGCTTGTCCATCTCAGCCTTCGCCAGCGCTGTTGCTTTCTCGATGGCATCCTGTCGCGTGAGGGTGCTCGGGTTCAACCTGCGTGAGACTAGTACCCACTTTTCTTGGAACGTGAGTCGTGATTCAAGGTCGGGATGATACCCGAAGCAAGAGAAGTCCACCTTTCGAGGAAAGATCGCAAGGTGCTTGAGGCGTGCTGTCGCTCACCGGTGACGTTGCAGCGCGATTTGAAGCGGGCGCGGATAGTTCTGTTGGCGGCGGATGGGCGCAGCACCCGGTCGATCGCCAAGGAAGTTGGGGTCCAGCCGCGGATTGTCAGCCTTTGGCGGCATCGCTATGCCGACCATGGCCTTGAAGGGCTGCAAGACAAGCCGCGGCCTGGCAAGCAGCCGATCTATACGAAGACGACCGACAAGCGGATTCTGAAGCTGCTGGATAAGCCGCCACCGCAAGGGTTTGCGCGCTGGACCGGCCCCCTGCTGGCCGAGGCGCTGGGCGATGTCGATGTCCAATATGTCTGGCGGTTCCTGCGCAGCCACAAGATTGACCTGGTGGCTCGCAAGTCCTGGTGCGAGAGCAACGACCCGAACTTTACGGCCAAAGCCGCCGATGTTGTCGGCCTCTATGTCGCGCCGCCGGCGAAGGCCATTGTGCTGTGCGTGGACGAGAAGCCCTCGATCCAGGCTTTGGAGCGAGCGCAGGGTTATCTGAAGTTGCCCAATGGCCGCGCCTTGACCGGCCAAAGCCACGATTACAAGCGGCATGGCACCACAACATTGTTTGCGGCGCTCGAAGTCGCCACCGGAAAGATCATCGCGACCCATTCAAAACGCCGGCGCCGCGTCGAGTTTCTCGATTTCATGAACAGCGTCACCGCGGCTTTTCCGAACCGCAAGCTTCACGTCATCCTCGACAACCTCAACACCCATAAAAAGAACGAGGACTGGCTCAAGGCCCACCCCAACGTGCAATTTCATTTCACGCCGACAAGTGCGTCATGGCTCAATCAGGTCGAAGTATGGTTTTCCATCTTGCAGGGGCAGTCGCTCAGCGGCACCTCCTTCACGAGCCTCAAGCAGCTTCAGGAACACATCGATGCCTACGTCAACGCATACAACGACAGAGCCGAGCCCTTCGTCTGGACCAAGAAAAAGGTCCGTCAACGCCGTTTCAAAGGCCGCCGTATCACTCAGCTCTGATTCCGGGTACTAGGTTGTCCCAGTAGAATCTGACCGACTTTCGTCCGTCCGCGAACCATACTTCAAGGCTTCCGCAGTCGTCGTCTACACCACGGTGAGGGATGATGCGGATGGGATCGCCTTCGGCCATCGGTGAATTGCTACCTTCCAGTGAGACGGGGACAACGCCGCCATGTTCGGCCGCTGGTGCGTTCGCCGACCGCGCCGCCCAACCCAAGGCCAGCGGCCCTTCTGGGCGGTGTCCCGCAGCAAATCCAAGGGGGCGAGAGAGCCTCCCGGCTCGAGAAATGGTGGGGAAAGCCTGACTTCGCTTCAAGAGCCACAGGGTAACCCATGGTAGAAGGGCTCCGCTTGGAATGACGAAAACGCGCAATTCGGGGGCTGAGCCGTGAAGCTGGTGAGTGTTGAGGTCGATCACTTCAAAAACATTCTCAAATCGGGGACTGTAGCCATTCAGTCCGATGTCACCTGCGTGGTTGGCAAGAATGAGTCGGGCAAGACGGCGTTCCTACAAGCGCTGCATCGATTTAATCCCGCGCAGCCTAATGTGAACTTCAACGCACAACGCCAATACCCCGCTTGGCTGGAGAAGCAGCATCGACGCCAGAAAAATCTAGACGAGCACTGCCCAGTCGCGTGCACTTTCGAGCTTGAAAAGTCGGACCTCGAACCGGTCGAGGAAGCGCTCGGCCGAGGTGTTCTCAAAAACACGACAATCACGATTTCACGAACCTACGGCAATGAGTTTCGATGGGACGCCGAGATTAACGAGCCTTCTGTAGTCGCTCATATCGCGAGTGGGCTTCTGACCGGAGGCCCAACTCCGACTAGCGTTGATGATCTCAATAAGCTCATCGAAACGCTCGGCAGCAGCACACATGCTGATGAGGCTCAGACGGCGGCCGATCGCACATTGGCCAGCAATTTAGCAGACGCCCGAACCAAGGCTCTTGGAGAATGCCCATCGATCGGCGAGAGGTTCTGGGACCTTCTTCTGCCTCGATTGCCTCAATTCTTCTATTTCGATGACTACAGCCAACTCCCCGCGTCCGTAAAAATCCGCCAGTTGTTGGACAAAAAAAAGAGGGACTTGAATCCGGGGGAATTGACGGCGCGCGCTCTGCTCGCACTGGGCGGGGCGGATAATGAATACTTGCTCAACCCGGATTACGAAACCCGAAAGCGAGAGCTTGAGAATATCGCCAACGCGATAACTCACCAAGTTCTCGCGTTTTGGAGCACCAACCCCGAATTGCGCACTGAAGTCGATATGACTTTGAAGCAAGAGCCGACCTCCAACGGTCAGCAGCAGGTGTTGGACGAGCTAAAGATTCGACTATACGATAACCGTCACCTGCTCTCGTTGTCGTTCGACGAGCGCTCGACCGGATTTCGTTGGTTCTTTTCGTTCCTCGCCGCGTTTTCGGAGTACGAGAACAACAGCTCGCCCGTTATCATTCTCCTCGACGAACCCGGTCTCGGTCTGCACGCTCGTGCACAAGCAGATTTTCTTCGGTTCATTGACGAACGCTTGAGCAAGCGATGCCCCGTTATCTACACGACCCATTCACCCTTCATGGTGCAACCGGGCAAGCTGGAACGTGTGAGGCTCGTTCAAGACGGCGGCCGTGAGATCGGGTCACGGATTACCTCCAATGTCCTGTCTACGGACCGCGACACGCTGTTTCCGCTACAGGGCGCGCTGGGCTACGACATGGTCCAGCATCTCTTCATTGCGCCGCACAACCTCATTGTGGAAGGCACATCCGATTTCACTTATCTGAATCTGCTTTCGACGCATCTGGCGAGCATGGGGCGAACCGGTCTGGACCCGAAGTGGTCGATTATCCCGGTCGGAGGTGCTGACCTCATCCCATCCTTCGTGGCTTTGTTGGGAAATCACCTCGAACTAACGGTTCTCATCGACTCCCGAAAAGAGGGAAATCAGCGACTTCAACACCTGACGCAGCAGGGACTGCTGAGGGGCACCCGATTGATTGCGATCGGAGAAATTATCGGGACCAAAGTCGGCGACGTGGAAGACCTATTTGCGCCAGAAGAATACCTCAGGCTTTTCAATGAGGCGTTCGCCAAGTCCTTCAAGGTCGCCGATCTGGTTGGAAAAGACCCGATCGTCAACAGGCTCACTCGGCTTTTGAAGGTTGATCGATACGACCATGGCCTTCCCGCAACAGCGCTGCTTAAGAATTATCCGAGTATCCTGCCGACGCTTGCACCAGAGACGCTGACTAGATTTGAAAGCCTGTTTCAGCGCATCAACTCTACTCTCGGCACCTAAGTTAGCGACACACAATGAACATCGGTCGGGGATTGTTTCGCGCTTGGGTTCTGATCTCAGTTCTTTGGATCATCGGTGCTGGATTCGTCGCTTACATAATCATCGCGCCAGACACAGTGCGAGGCACATTCCAACCGGCCGGGGCAACAAAAGGCGGAGTAGAGCCTTGGAAGATCGACTTTAGTAAGCCGTTCTATGAAACTATGCGTTCGCCGTCAGTCGAGAAGTTAAGCGCCCAATTTTTTGAGGTTGAGTGGAAAGACCGAAGCCAATGGGACAAGGACCGCTCGATGGCCGTAGTTGAAATGCCTGACGGCAGCCGCCTTTACATGCATGATCAGTACAACGAAGCGGACAAGAACTACATCGCGCAACAGTTTTGGGATCAGCGGCGGAGCCGCTGGGGTCATGCTGCGGGCGTGATAGCAGGGTGGGCATTCGTCCCGTGTATCGTGCTATTTATTCTCGGATACAGCCTTCTCTGGGTTGGGAGAGGTTTCAAACAGGCCTGATTTTCTATCCTTCGCGGGATCTATTTGGTATCCTTATAGTATGGGTTTGGACGCCCTATGCGCGTCCTCGACGCGGCTATGGGCCGGATGGCCTGGGTTCTTGACCTTGCACCAATGATCGCAACGGCCCGCGCGATACGCGCGCTCGCGATGCTTCGACACAAGGCCCTCAAGGCCCATCTTGCAGGCCGCGCGGAATAGCTCGGGCCCCATCTCGCCCTGCTCGAACGGCGCGGCGTGGATGCCCTGGGGGTAACGCACCAGAAGCTGCGCGAGGTTCTGCTTGCGGAGAAACAGCGGCAGCTTGCGATAGTCGTCGCCTTCGCCCGCGAGCATGTCGAACGCGTAGAGCTGGACCTCGTCATTATGCTTGCCCGACTGCAGGGCATCGAAATCGGATATCCCGTCGACGCCCAGGACGACTGCTTCGCCGTCGATCACGAACCGCTCCTGGCGCAGCTTCAGCGCGGTCTCGACAATCCAGGGAAAGCGCTTCGACCAATCCAGGCCGGTCTTGCTCCGGAGGCGCACGACCTTGGCCTCCCGGATCAACATCATCCGGTCCGGTAGCCGTCGTGTTTGATTTCATGGAGCGAGTCGGGGCCAGAAGGAACCTCGGCCGCCTTGACCGGCAGGGCAGGCTCGAATGTGCTGGGCATTGGTCTGATATATAGGACGCGGCGGCGGATTGTGGAGTCCTTGACGGCGGCCCGAGCGGCGGGTTGGATTGGTCCCGCAGCCCATCGTGGAGCCTCTCGTTATGCGTATCTCCCCGTCGATTGTGCCTGGGTCCGAGCAGGACACATACCTCGTGCTTGATGACTACTGTGGTGATCGGGCTCGACTGTTGCTATGACCGCGGAGACCAACTGCCGCGCCTTGGCCGCTTCCTTTATTCCTGAGCGCTGGAACGTAGCGGCTTCAATCGGCGAGATCGAGTATCGAGAGCGAGATGCCGCGCCTAGCTGCTAGCCAGTCTTCTCTTTCTCGTTGGAGTCAAAGGCTGGATTGATCACGGATTGGGCGACGATCCATTTTTCCATTATGACCGTGATCCCAAGCTCTTTTTCCGTCTCCGCCCTTGCTGCGTTGAGCGCTGCGACCGCTTGCGTCTGATCGACAAACGAACCCTGCAAGGTGGTGTTCGGAAGAGTAAATAGAGTGTCGTCATCCACAATCCAGGGAGACCAGCCGCACTCGATCGCATTTGTAAGAAAGTGTTCGTGCGGGTCTGGTCTGGTCTCTTTCAGATCGTACGAGGCAATAAATCTGGGCATCATGGTTGCTCCGCTCTGTGGCCCACACGCGGACCTGGCGGCAGCGCGGACGTAACTCTGCGCCGTGGCGAGTGAGAACCCGACGCTGGCCCTACGGCGCCCGCGCTGCCAGGCGAAGTCAGCGGCGATGACTCGGCGCTCACGCCTCGGGAAGCGCTGTCCCTACCACGCGCCGCAAACTGCGGTGGCCAGCCGTCGCCTTTGGATTAGGCGAGACTGACCACCTTGGCGCCCCGAGAAGTGGGCCGACGAGGTCGAGTGATAATGCGCGCGTGAACGTCGGACCCAGCATGAACACCGTCAACGCGGGCCACGTAAGAAATCGTCCATGTTTGGTGTCCAGCCCATAATGTCGGCTAGATTTTTCGAGCGGGTGACGATTGTGAGGAACTCCTCAAGCATCCGCACCGCGGGTTCGGGCTTGTAGAGGGTCACCCACCCAGCTTTCTCAGGATATCTAAACGAAAACTCGACATGGTAGGGGGACATATCTCGAATAAACTCGTCAATTTCGGGGGTGAGGGACAATCCACACTCTGTCACCTTCACGAGCAGATCTTTGAGATTGTGAGAATGTTTTAGTTTTCCGCTGAGCTGCCCGTTCTCTTCGATTACAGATTTCAACGCATTCTCTATGCTGAACCCAATCAGAAGGTAGAGAGAAAGGCCAATTTGCTGAATGGTGGCAGTGGAAGGATCGGCGGCGATGATGCGTTTCGCGCCGTCCATCAAACCGACAGCCCACGCTAGTTTCTCAATGTGCAAGGTCGTCATAGTGGTGATGATGCTCTCGCGACTATTTGCCGGGCTGGAATTCGGCGCTGCGCATCTCCCGCTTCACTTTCTCCCATTCGGCTTTCAGGACCGCGCGGCCAGCCTCCATTAGAGGGCCGTCTCGCGCCTGGCGATCTGCGCTCTTTTCCAGATTGTAGATCTCGTCTGTGATGTCCCAAAGTGTCCGCTGCAGCGCTTCGTCTTTGTTCAGCAGCAGATCGAGTTGTGTCCCGAGCAAGACAATCTTCGCCCCTTCATCACTTGTCTTCCGTCGATCCTTCTGATACGGCCTCTATGCTTTCCCTATCCTCCAAATTCATCAAGATCGCATGATATTCCGCGAGCGTATTCCTTAAAGTGTCCATCCAGGAAATCCGCAACTTTGCGATCTCGCGAAAACCTGCGGTCTTCGCAGTCAACATTGCTGCGTCCGCTGAGGTCTGACTCGCTGCTGCCTGTTTTCTGCCGATCCACAGCGTGACTAGTGGGCCGCCTACATGAGGATTGTTGAGTATGTCGACGAGAAGATGGTCGACTTTGAAGGCATCATCATAGCATTCGAGCCGACGTGTCGCGTCGAGTATGGTTTTGCAGCTTTCTGCCTGCGCTGCTGTCGTCCAGCATACAGCCAAAAACCAAACAGGTATTCTGAGCATCGGGCAAACCGTGCAACCGTCGGCGAGTCCAAAGTCGACGCCGCTAGAGATTCTGTTCTCTTTAGCTTTATCCGGAGATGCCGTTAACCCACCATATCCGGGAGGGGTTGCTTACTTCTTCGCCCTCAGCCCGAGTCTCGATCAATTGCTTGATAGCATCGGAGCGCGTGGTGGCGTTCTTCGCGGCCAAATGATCGATAGCGCTGATGGTTTCGGCCGGGACGCGCGAGGACACCATGTTGGGCCGCTGAACCTCAAGCGGGGTGAAGCTGTGCAGATCATCTGCGCCAACAGTTGTGCGATCGCTGGTACCGCGTCCGTGCACTAGAAGCGAAAGAACACGATGTTTCAGCATCGCCAGGGGGCCGGACTCAGATGCCGAGCGGCTGGTAAGCTCGTATGCAACCGCGATGGTTGCCGGGCTGGACGGCCTCCTCGTCGTTCCGCTCGAGCGGGATGGCGCCGATGAGACGCAAGTCGTCGCTCGTAGCATCGAGTGCAGGCCGCTTAAACTCTAGCCGCTGAGGAGCCCGACCCTAGAGTCGCCTAATCAACCTCAGATCATTTGGTGACGGACAACGGTTGCGCCGCTTGTACGGCGCTAGCAACCGGTCGGCCCTCTGCTGAGATGATTCGTTATCGTGCAACACTTCGAGGCTGCAGACGCGAGCGATCGCCAAGGCGCGGCGCGAGATTCGCCGATGGTTCATGGATCTTGCTCTAGCTCTGATGCCGGTAGCGGACCGAGCTGCCGAGGCTCAGAAACCGCAATCGTGAACGGCCAATGTGCCTTCGGGTGTCCCTTGGACATGGGCGCACCGCCCCCGCCATCGGGTGTTAGCGCGATGGCCCATTGATCGGCGCTGATGCGTTCTTACTTAGGTTTCTGAGGCGCAGACCTATGATTGCATACAACCTAGACGTTTGCAACAGTTGTTTTCCACTCAAGCCGCGCGACGCCATTGCTGCCATCAAGAAAATTGCAATCCCATAATTTTTGCGAGGTCTCCTACACGAAACATCCGCGCGCGCTCGTAAGACGGAAGACACGTTGGTCGATAAGGAACGGCCCCTGATCCCCTGAGTCTTCGTGTCCACGGTTACGCTCCGCCTTATCAAACCCGAATTGCTCAGAACTCCTCCCGAACGCGCGGACTACGAACCTGCAAACCGTGCTGCCGTGGCTTTACTGCACTTACGACCGAAAGCCCAATACGGATATAGGCGCAAAAGACGGCGAATATGGCCAGTCCAAAGACGTGCCAAACTCCTAATTCGCTGCGTCATCTCTGAAAGAACGCAGCCTGTTCGTCTTAGCAATTTTTGGCGGAGATCTATTAACAGCGGACGTGATCAGGCCCGCAGGTTTTCTGCGCTGCTCTTGCCACGCTTGGGGTCGACTTTGACTTCATATGAAATCTTTTGGCCTTCTGCCAAACCCGAGAGACCAGCCCGTTCTACGGCGCTAATGTGAACAAAAATGTCGTTTTCACCGTCATCTGGAGCGATAAATCCGTACCCCTTTTGACCATTAAACCACTTCACAGTACCTGTTGCCATACGATCACTTCCTTTGCCGCCGCGCTCAGTCCATGCGCTGGTGGGTGATGGAGCCGAGAACAGAGCAACCGGCGTGCCGGATCGAAAATGCTCATCCTACAGAGATGGTGGGCTTCGAATCGACGGCAATGGAGGCAAAGCTGACAATTGCGTCCGATTGCCAACATTCTCAGGCTGGCTCGATCGATGGTGTTACTCGGAGGCAGCACACGGCGGAGTCGGTAGGTTCTGGAACGCCTTGATGCGATGCGAGCGCCGTGTGCAGCAATTGAAAGGTGCTCGACCCGATAGTTCGCATGTCGCCGGATTGTCTTTCAGACCTCGCGCAGAACGTGACGTCGCTGTTGTCGTGTTCATCAGTGTCGGCTGGCCTCCAGTGCGTCCTCAGCAGCTGTTATTTCCGCAAACGTGCCTTGCTCCGTCGTAGCTGGAAGGCGGTACCACACAAGTTATTGCTGCCGAGCACCCAAGCTTGCCAGCCGTGCGCCAACGCCTGTTTTAGGAATGCAGGGTGGAGTCGTCCGCTTTAGTACGAAAATGCTCGCAACATGGCAGGCGCAGATCGGTGTGCGCGCCACAAGGTGCAACCAAAGGAAACTCTGGCCGTTTGGCCCCAACTTATGTGGCACGACGCTTGCTGTGCAAGAACTGTGAGTTGTGCATCGAAATCGTGGAGGTCAAAATGGGTATCTACCTAATCGAGTACAAAGCGGATACAAACTACGTACTTGGCGCGTCCGATCAAA
Organism: Bradyrhizobium sp. YCK136; assembly: GCF_044570075.1. Classification (NCBI taxonomy): domain Bacteria; kingdom Pseudomonadati; phylum Pseudomonadota; class Alphaproteobacteria; order Hyphomicrobiales; family Nitrobacteraceae; genus Bradyrhizobium; species Bradyrhizobium sp. YCK136. Next base: position 7,824,259 of record NZ_CP172424.1, on the reverse strand, counting down.
TGGCCGGCGCTGCGGTAGTGCTCCGCGCAAAGGGTACGCAAAATCGCTTCACACTGTGGGACCTCAGCTATGACACAGGAGCCATAACGTTGAACTCCAGCGCTGGTAAGCTCGCAATCGCACCGCAAGGCGATCGCATCGCTCCGGAAGCCCTACTGTCGCTCGCAGTCTACAACCCTGCCGACCAGAAGCAGCAATGGGAACTGCTCAAGAGCCCCGGCTTCATTCTCAGCGGCGCAGACAATAAGTTGTGCATTGACAACAAAAACCGGGTCGCGAAAGACGGAAATCCCGCTTGGTTATACCAATTCAACGGATCAGTAGCTCAACAGTGGAATTTTGTGCCTCTGATGAGCCTTAGGGTTGTTGCCCCGGATGAAGACCTGAAGGTTGCAAAGTAGTCAGCTCAGTGGGGGCCTGATGCGCGCCCCGTCCAGGACGGTCCGCGCGTTAGCCCCACCGCACCCCAATTTACATTCTGCGCGCACCTTGTCTCGCGACCATCGTTGCATGTAGCGAACGATGGGAGCTGCCTCGACGACCACGTCCTCGAACAGCACGACACCGGCCGTGCGCGCGGATTTGTGCGAGGATTTCGGTGATCATGGCCCCTTGCCCAACCACGACACCGTACCCGTGCCGCTTGGCGACGGCAGTCTGAACGCACCGTAGTTGCCATCGGCGACATGCACGCGCACATCGAAGCCATTCAGATTGTACGGGTTGATGGTGTTCGACGCCTTCTGCAACGTCCTGAACGGCCCATGGATGCCGGTGGTGAACGCCGCCGAGAGACCGTCGTAGGTATCGTTGCCGATGTTGGCGTCAACGTAAAAGTCCACCGGCTTCGTCAGGTAGATGGTGCCGCCGCTCACACTCGCCGCGCCGCCAGACGACCAGACCAGATGGAAGTAGACGCCGTCATAGATGAAGCACGCGATGGCACCCTGCTTCAGCTCGCCCGCCGACAGCTCGCTGTTGTCGGCGGGATGCCGGATCGGCTTCGGTCCCAGCGCATTGACGTTGAGGACTGACGCGCCAGTGTTGGTGTTGCCGATCTTGCAGATGACCGTCATGTACTTGAAGTACGCGGTCGGCGCGGGCGTCATCGTCACCTGATAGGCATTCGAAGTGCCCGCATCGTCGTCCGAGATCAGGAGCTGGCTCTGAACCGCCTTCGCGAGCTGATGAAGGTCGCCGTTGTCGGGCACGGCGAGGTTCGCGTCCGCGATCAGGTTCACGATCTCGCGCTGCGGATATTCAATCGACGCCGCTGGCGGGATCGAGCCTTGTTGACCGGTTGCCGGGTTGCCGTTGATGTATGGCGCCTTCGGATCGCTCACGCCATAAGGCTGGTTGTACTTCATGCACGCGTCCTCTCGCGGCGCGCTCCCAAAGGGCGCACCGTGTTTCAGGTCGGAAGGTGAAGGGATCGGCTAAGGCGTGCCCGCCATCGGATCGCCAGGCGTCAGGCCGGAATAGTCGTAGACAATCTCGGTGTGCGCCGGTTTCCAGCGCGCGACGATGCACTCAAGGTCCGGCGCGTGATCGATGCGCAGATGCGGATCAACACCGCACTGTCCCGAGGCGCAGCGAAACCATTGCAGGTCCGCTTGATGAACGTGCACGGTCCAGTAGTAGCGGTTCTCTGGAGGCCCAAGGCCGTAGTTCGGCCACTCGCCCAGCTCGCCGTCCGCGACGGGCTCGCCGTTCGGGTCCATGATCCGGCGGCCCCAGGCATCCTGCATGAAGGTGCCATCGCCATAGACGCGGCCATCACCGCAGCAGTCGATGCCGACCATGAATGGCCGATATTCGGTGATGGTGATCGTGTAACCGAGGAAGGCAGCGAAGTTGATGTAGAACTCGCGCGATTGCGAGCCGTACAGCGTCATGCGCGACCAGGGCGGCCTGGCGCTGGGCGATTGTCTGTGGCGCGGTATAGCAAGGATCGGGCAGACCCCAGTTGCGCTCCCAGTCGGGCAGCAGCTCGACCGTCTTGCGCGGATCGCTCTCGGTCTCCAGCAGATCGGCAGCGCGTCCATCGACGTAGCCCCAATAGTTGTTCAGGCCATCGCAGGCCTGCCACAGCGTGCTGTCGATGGAATGCTTAGGCCACGCCTGGCCCTGCGGCAGCAGCTCGAGGAAGGCGTCGCGATAGTCGCTGCCCGCCCTGCGGATGTGCCGGTCACTCATTCGTACAGCACCGTGCCCAGGACAGCCGTGCTGCCGATGTTAGGCATGACGAAGTCGTCATTGGTGACGAGATCGAACGAGATCACGCTCGGGGCCTGCATGATCGCAGCGCTAATCCAGGCCGAATAGATCGTCTGTCCAGGGGCGACCATCCGGAACAGTATGTCCTTGAGCTGCGCCTCGATCTCGGCCTGGCACTCGGCGGTGTTCGGGTTGAGGTCGGCTATCGTCAGGTCGAGGAAGTTCTTGATCGGCGCGGCGACGAAGCAGTCCTTCACGGTGACGGGCCGCATCTTGTCGATATAGGCCCCGACTGCGGCAACGTCGGGCGGGAGCGGGAAACCATCATTATCGGCGCGCAGGTCGTCCATCATGAAGCGGACGGTCATGGTGCCGATGCCTTGCTCGACATTGGCCCAGGCCCGCGTAACGCCAGGGACCGCCGAGGCCCACGAAACATAGTCCGCTTGCGCGCCGCCCATTGGCGGGTTGCGGATGCGCTGCAGGATGCGGGCCCGCAGCTCGTCGTCGGTCTCGGTGTCGGTACCGCCCGTGATGCCGTAGCCGAACGCTACCGAGCTGACGCCTGGGATCGTAGGCGTGATCGTCAGCGCCGAGCCGTCCGGCAGATTGCCGAATGATCCTGCATCGACCGCACGGATGTTGCCGGTCACTGGCGCACCGGCCGAGGCCGCGATGTCCTCCAGCGTCTCGAAGGTCACTACAGTGTTCGGCGAGCTGTAATCGAGCGGTAGGCCAACCGCGCTCTGCAGCTGCGTCCCGGTCGGGATCACCGTGCCATCGACGATGCCCTGGAATTGCGCGGTGCCGCTCGAAAGCGTCGCCATCTTGCGGCCGGTCGAGCCGTCCGCGTTGACCAGCCAGATTTGCCCGTGCCGATCCAGCCATTCGGTCTCGGCGGTGTCGGGCAAGAGCTGCAGCGACAGCCAATCGACGTATTGCAGCGTCAGATGGCAGAGCGCGCCCTGGTTATCCGAGAGAACCCGCAGCACGCTGTTCGGAACGTTGGCATCCGCTCCAGGCAAAGAAGCGTTGACCGCATCGCGCACGAGTTCGCGCACCGCGCGCAATGTCGGCGTTGACCATGGCATGTCGCTGTTTCGCTGTTAGGAGGTTTGCATTGCGTCCCAGAGGACGGCGTAGCGAAGCTCGATCTCAGGAAGGGGCCCGCGATAGATGCGCAACAGGGCATCGACCCGCTGCGGGTCAACTCGAGTGACCCACACATCGAAGCCCGAGCAAATCTTGCGGTCGACGAACGGCTGGATCGCAGCCGCGATGTAGTTCTCGACCATCACCAGCGTCGAACCCTGGCGAGCCTGGGCCGGTGTGATCTTGGAGCGGCGCAACAGCCACAGCTTGGAGCCGATGTCCCAGCCGCCCCAGATGGCCTGGGCATCCATATCGCCCCACCAGCCCATCCGATCATTGGAGTCCGGGTCGGGCAGGATATCGTTCGGGCCTGCGAGCGCGTTGGTGCCGAGCGCGACGATGATCGCGGTGGCGAGGGCCTGGGTGTCGTCCAGCGTGCCGTCCGGCAGCAACGACCAGTCGACCGTGACGGAATATTGCGGAAAGACGTTGTTCTGGACCCCCGCGGGTCACTTCAAATTCCTCCGGGTGTGGTCAGTCAAATTCCTCCACCCGCGAGGCAGGACAAGGGACTGTTAGTTTGAGTTTGTTTCCCGGGCAAGAGCTTCAGCGGCTTCTTTGAGCCGATAGCTGCGTCCGTCGAACTCAAGCAGATGGCAATGATGCATAAGGCGATCGAGGATCGTCGTGCTCATAGTGTTGTCCCCAAGGTATGCCCCCCAATCCTGCACGACGCGATTGGAGGTGACGATGACGCTGCGGCGCAGTTTGTAACGCTGATGGATCAGGGTCTGCAGCAAAGTGCCGGCGTCGTCGGGGATGGCGCGTGCGAGGAATAGATCGTCCAGCACGAGGAGATCGCAGTCGATGATGGTTCGCAGCCGGACCTCGCGTTGTGCCGGAGAGTTCAGGGCGTAGCGGTGAAAGAAGTCGTCGGTCTCAAGATACTGGACCTTGTGGCTTTGCAGGATCGCCTGATAGGCAATCGCCTTGGCGATGTGCGACTTCCCGGTGCCAGGTTTGCCAACAAGCAGAGCGTTCTCGCCAGCGGCAATGAACGCCAGGGTGTGGAGCTGGAAGCAGGTCTGACGTGGCAGTTTGGGATTGAAGGACCAGTCGAACTCGGCGAGCGTCAGCTTTTCGTCGAGCCCGGATTGCTGGTATCGCCGCTCGATAAGACGGGACTGACGACGGTCCAGTTCATCCTGCAGGATAAGGGAGAAGGTCTCGAGGAAGGGCTGGTTGGCGCCCTGCGCCTGGAGCACGCGCGTCTGCAGCGTGTCGCGGACACCCGACAGGCGCAGCTGTCGTAGGCAACGCTCAATTTCCGGCATGGTCATCATGTGGCTAGGTCTCCAGTTTAAGGTGAGAAGGTGCAGCGGGAGCGCTCGTGGCGCCGGAGTTGGCCGGGGTTGCGCAGGCGACACGAGCGCGGATTGCCGTGGCGTGATCGTCGTGAGCCTCGGCCTGCCGACCATTGTCGTCGGCGTCGCGCCGCACAGCGCGGCTGAAGAGGTCGCCGTATTCCGCGGGGGTACGGATCAGCGGATGATCCTGGGTGAGCGGCGATGCCGGCTGTGGCGTCACTCCAACCTGCTCGATCGCCTGTTCGAACAACCGCTCGACGGTCGCACGCACGTGCTTGTAGCGGTAGATGCGGTTGTCGATGGCGTGCGCGCAGGCCTGCTCGACCAGCCGCGCCGGATACTTCCGGCCCAGCCCGACAATGCCCCACATCGCGCGCTGTCCGGGGCGCCCTTCGGTGTCGAACACCTGCTGGCACAAGGCCCTGGTCTGCGGTCCGATGCGCTCGGCGCTCGCCAGCAGCACGGCGGTTTGCCGCGACGGGTTGAACGGCCGTTCGCTGGTCGGCAGGACGACAGAACCGGGGTGCGCCATCCGGGAATGAACACGCAGCAGCGCACGGGTGTGGCGATCACGGATCTCGATCGTGGTGGTGTAGATGCGCACGACGACCTGGCTGCCGATCGGCGCGGGCCGCGCGGCGTAATAGCTGTTGTCGACGCGTACGGTGGTGTCGTCGCAGACAGTCCGGACGACTTCGGTGAAGATGCGGAAGGGAGCGACAGGCAGCGGCCGCAGGTGCGGCTTCTCTTCCTGGAACATCGCCTCGACCTGACGGCGCGTGCTGCCGTGGATGCGTTTGGAAGCCCAGTTCTCCTCCCAGTGCCTCAAGAACTCGTTTTGCGCCTCCAGCGTCTCGAAGCGCCGTCCGGCCAGCGCAGTGCCCTGGGTATGTTGAATCGCATTCTCGACGCATCCTTTCCGATTTGGATCGGCCACGCGCGCGGGATCGGCGACCACGGCGTAATGAGCCAGCATCGCGCTGTAAATCGGGTTGAGCTGGGGCTCGTACAAATCCGGCTTGAGGACGCCTTCCTTCAGGTTGTCGAGCACGACATAGCTGGGGACCCCGCCAAAATACCGGAACGCCTCTTCGTGGAGCTGCGCCCAGACTTGTTGGCTGGACTTCCAGACTACCCGCCGGAAGCTGCGCCGCGAGTAGCGTAGCGTCATCACGAACAGGCGGGGACGACGGTACCGCCCGCTCTTCGGATCAACCGTCGGCGCGCCCTCGCCATAGTCGACCTGAGCTTCCTCGCCGGGGAGGAACTCAAGACGATCAAACTGCTCAGGATCAGCGTGCCGCAACCGGCGCACAAACCGCTTGACACTCTGGTAGCTGGACGGAAAGCCAAATTGATCAACCAGGTCCTGGTAAATCGCCTGCGCGTTCCGCTTCAGCCGGACCTGTTCTTCGATCCACGTCCGATGCGCTTCGCAAGCCGAACGGGCCAGGCTGCTGGTGACCGTCGCTTCCGATGTCCCAAAAGCCGGTGGTCGGGGTGGAGGAATTTGGCCGTCCGCGCTCACCGAGCCGGTGGTCACTTCCCCGGGGGAATTTGCCTCCGCACCGGCCCGCAGCGCCTGATAACGCCGGATCGTCTTGCGATCGACACCCGTCAGCCGGTGAATCTCGCGCTGGCTGGTGTTGCGATCAAGTAATGTAAGTACGGTGCTTTGCAGATGTCGCTTCAAGACGTTCAACTCCCCGGCCCCTTGCTGGCTAAAGGGGTCGAACATAAACGTCCTGCCTGACCGGCTACTGCTGTTCAGCGGCGCTGACGGCGATCATCAGGTGGGGGAGTTTCAAGTGACCATACCCGGGGGATTTTGACCGACCCACGGGGTCTGGACCAGCCGGATGTCAGGGACGTTGTATCCCGCTGGCATCGGTCAGCCGATCTTGCCCAGCGAGTTCACGCACGGGCCCGACAGCGTCACCAGGTAATCGAATGATGCTTTACCTGCCTCCGCGCCGACATAAACTTGCTTGTCAGTGTGGCAATGCAGGTACGTGTTGCCATCCGCGAGCGCGAGGTGACACTGGTTGCCGCCCATCCGCGTCTTGTCCTTGGTGACCTCGACGAACAGAGGCGATTTCTGGCCGTCCTTGTACAGCGCCTGCTGGCCGCGCTTCTGCTGCTGGCCGCCTTGCTGCCCGCCGCTCGATCCGCCGCCCGCATCGCGCGCCGCCACTTGGCCGCCTGCCGAACTGCCGCCCGACGAGCCGCTGCCGCCCTGGTCAATCGTTGCGTTGCTTTCGCTGTCCTGCTGCAGCAGGTGCATGCGGACGGTCTTATCCTGCGGAGCGGACCAGAAGCCGCCGTCCTGCGTCAGATGGAATTGCTGCTTGTCGCCGCGCCCGCGAAACATCGCGGTGTCGCCCTTCTCAAGCTTGAAAAGCCGGTGGCGGCGGTCATCCATGGAGCCTGCGACCGGGAACGAGCGGCTGCCGCCGATGAAGGCTGAGAAGTGCTCCGCACTCGCCTTGATCTTGCCCAAGGCGTCCTTCTCGGCGTCGAACACGACGGAGGTGAAGCCATAGTTCTGCGGGGCCTCGACGCCGCTGCGCGTCTCGTTCGCCATGAAGTTTCCGCCCATCTCCTGCATCAGCTTGCTGTCATCGACCTGGTCGACGACACCGCGCGCCCCACCAGCGGAGTAACCGCGCAATGAGCTGTTCAACGGTGTGGCTCGATGCATCTCAGACACTCGCTCCGTTGCCGCCGACGTTGTAGCTCGGCTGTGCGTTCAGCCACTCGGGATCAACACAGTTGAGCACCGTGATGCTGCCTTTCTTGTCGTCCTGGGTGAACACGACCTGCTGGATGGCCAGCTCGGTGTCGAGCATCGCCATCGGCGAATAGACGTGAACGTGCTCGCCTTCGCTCCAGAGTGCGATGCCCTCGCGCAGCCAGCCCTGCACGGTGATGGTCGCCTGGATGTGCGTGCCGTCGTGCCACAGCTTCTCGTAGTTGGCCCGCGCCTGCATCTCGCCCTGCGACTTGACCGACTCCTCTATCGGCGTGATCAGCTTGCTGTAGAGGACGTTGCCGACGCCCGTGTTCGCGGTCGCCTTCTGCTCGCTGGCATCGGTACCGTTGTGATCGTCGCTGCCCTGTGAGCTGCCGTGAACGTCGTAGCTCTCGAACACCATGGTGCTGTCGATGATGCACTGGCACGACAGGATGTTTTTACCCTCGATCAATCCGGCAACGACGGGCGACGTGTGCTGCCCGATCAGCAGGAAGTTGCCGAAGGCGTCGCAGGCGAGCCGCACGCCGCGATCCCGCGCAATGCGCTCCATGAAATCCCAGACCGGCTCGCCCTTATTGTTCTGCAGCTTGTCGAAAGGCGTCAGATCGAGCTGGCCGATAGTCTTGACGCCGACTCCGTAGGGAGCCCAGACCTCCTGCGCGATTTGGGCGACGTTCTTGTTGTCGAAGCTGCCGGTCTTGGTATCGACGCTGCTCTTGCCGCCGTTCGCGGTGTAGCTCTTGCCGACCAGCATCACGCCGTGGCTGAAGGCGTCATAGGCAACCTGGCGGATTTCGATAAAGCCGGTGATCGCCAGGAAGCCCGCAAGATAGACGCTGCAGTGATCGCCCGGCTTGAACTGAAGCTTCTGCCAATCGGGAAACGGGCCGCCCTGCTTGAAGACGGGGTCGCGCTCGGCCGCGCTGAACTGGAAATAGGCGTAGGAGTCGCCCCAGTTGCGCCGGACCATGACGAACTCCCAGTCCTCGAACTTGAGCCCGTTCACTACGAGGACGGCAGTTTCCTGGGGCTTTGGCATCGATCACGCCGACAAGGCTTCGCCCAGCATCGGGCAGAAGGCAGGATGCACGACCTTGTTCTCGACGCGCAGCTCGTCGGCGCGGGAAGCGTCGCTATAGAGCTTGTACGCCATGACCAGGCTCGGGAGCGGCATGAAGAACTGATAGTTCAGCATGCGCGGCAACGGCAGCGCGGTCTGAACCAGATGGTTGGTGATCGCCCCGTGCAGCGTGATGAGCGCCTGGAACGTCATCTGGTCCATATCGTCGGCGGCGATCTCCTCGGCGTCCTGAAACGGCTGAAACAGCGCCTCCTTGATCGTATCGACCTGCTGGCGACTGACGAAGCTCATGCCCGCGAGGATGTAACCCTCGGTCGCCAGGCAAAGGCGGATGCCAGCGTTCTGGAGCAGAACCGCGCCGAGCGAGACCGGCTTTTCCTGCTCCGTCTGCCTGCGCACGGTTTCGAGCTGCTGCCAGGTGATGCCCGCCTGGCGCGCCTGGTCGAAGCAGTTGTCGAGCGGCGGCCCCATCGCGTCCTCGATCAGCAGCTTGTACGCATTGGCCCTGGTGTCACCGATGGCCGTCCTGGCGTTGATGCCCGCGTGGCCCTTCGCCGGGACGAATGACAACAGGAGGGCCAGCATCCGATCAACGAGCGGAGCGGCCTCGTTCGCGTCTGTGCGCTTCATGCTTCAACCGTTGCGGTGCCGATGGAAGGCGACGGCGGCGCAAGCGAGCGCTGCACCTGGTCGCGAACGTTCTGCGATGCGTTCGCCACAGTCGCCTGGGTGTCCGCTTGGCCGGGATCGAACCGCAGGTCGATGCCATACTCGACGAAGGTGATGTCGAAGGTGCAGAAGCCGCCGAAGCGCTCTTCCTCCGTCATCCGATATTTCGTCACGACCACGACCTGCGGCGGCTGCGTCGATAGCTGCAGGACGCCAGGGCCCTCGGTCTCCAGCGCGTCGATCAGCCGGTCGCGCACCTTGCGATAGCCGCAGACGCCAGGCATCGGCAGCAGACGCAGGGTCTGCATCGCCTCGGACAGCCGCTTCCCAACGTGGGGCCCGTCCCAGATCGAGGGAGCCTCGTCGGCCATCACCACGTCTTCCAGCGGATTGAACTTCATCGGCTCGCGCCGGATCAGCATGCAGTTCATTTTCCCAACCTCCGTTTCGGTGCATAGAAATCACGCACGCGCCGCTCGTTATGCTCCTGCTGCCGCCGCTCCTGTCGGCTGGCCTCGGTCAGAGACAATCGGCCGTGCTCCAACCGGTGACACGCGGCGCAGAGCGCTTCGAGATCGTCGTCCAGCTCGCAAAACAGCCGCTCGTAGGTCTTGTGATGCACCTCCTGCGCGGGACGGCCGCAGCGTTCGCAAAAGCCGCGCGACCGACGAATTGCTGCATCCGCTCTAGCCCGCCATTCCGGTGATTGCAGATACTCGGCGTAATCCATCATTCATCCTCGCTGGCCAGCGCCTGTTGCTTCGGCTTCTTCGTTTGCAGATTGCATGTCGCGTACCGACCGCAGTCGTACTGAAATTCCAGACCGAGCTTCGTTGCGTAGCCCAGCTCTTCGAAACGCGCTTTCTTGTGATGAAGCTCGGCGTAGTACTCGCACTTACCCGCATCATTGAAGAGGCGCGGCCGATGCACCACGAAGCCCTGGTCGACCATGTTGTCCCAGTGCTTTGAGCCGTGGATGTGCTCAAGCTCGGGCGGATCGCTGCGGCGGTAGCCATCGCCCGCCTTTGCCGGATGCGCGATGATCTGCACATGGCAGTCGAGATCGACCGCGAAACTGTACAGCTCGCGCAGGCAGCGGCCGATGTAGTCGGTCTCGCTCTCGTCCCGCTCGCGGCTTCCTTCAAGCCTGTTCCAGGGATCGATCTGCAGAATTTTTGCACCGTTGCGGCGCACGGCGACTTCCGCATTCATGAGCAACCACTGCAACGTGGGGCGACGTTCAGGATGCTGCAAAAACAGGTAGTGGTCCTCGATCCACCTGTCGGCTGCGGCGATCTCGGGCGGGTCCAAGGTCCCTTCAAGCCTGCGCGCATGTAGCGTTCGCAATTGCCGCCGCAAATGCGGCTTCGGGCGGGTCTCGAAACTCGCGATGCATGCGACGAGCCCGTACTGTGCGATGATCTGGTACCAGAGCTGGGTCCACAGCGTGGTCTTGCCCATGCCGGGATGCCCGGTCACGACCGACAAAGTACCGGCCGCGATGTTGCAGCGGTCGTTCCAGCAGCCGTCGAAGCCAAGATGCCAGACGGTCATCGGCGGCGGATCCGCAAGGTCGCTCATGCGAAACAGGCCATCGACCGGCCACGGCATCGGCGCGTGGATAACCTTGTCGCGCAGGTCTGTCGCGCCGTCGCTCCGCAGGAAGTCGTTCGCGTCCTTCGTGCCCTCCGGCCACTCGATAAAGAAAAAATTCGAGAAGGCGCTCGCGCGCTTGGTCTTCCGGCAACGTCGTTCACGCTGCTCTGGGTCGAGAGCAAGTCGCCGCATTGCGTGCGCGCCCAGACGCTGAAGGACGAGGACCTGGCGCGCGGCCACGCGCTCAATGAGCTGGCGGCCAAGACGTTCTGGGAATGCTACCGGAGCGGCGTCTGGCCTGGCCCTGGGGATGATCGCCCCGATGCCGAATACGTCGATCTGCCTGACTGGTATCGCAAGTCGGTTGATGACCGCGTCAAATTTGAGCTGCGGGAGGCTGCGTGATGACCGATACGACCGTCACCAACGAAGCCCAGCAGACGCCGCCGCCCCAGCAGCAGGCGCAGCCCGAGCGAGTAACCCGCCGCGATCTCGCGGAGGGGAATGCTGAGAAAGTCGTCAGCGAACGCACGGAAGCTGTGACGCTGTTCAAGGGCGGCGGCGTCGATTACGCGAACCTGCGCGACATGGTCGATGCGGCCAAGCTGCTGTCGGCCGCAGGGCCGATGATCCCGCCGTGGCTGCAGGGCAACGTCGGCGGCATGTTCGGCATCTGCATGAAGGCGCAGGAGCTGGACATCTCGCCGCTGTCGCTCGCGAGCTGGACGTACACCGTCGAGCAGTACGTCAATGGCCAGAAAGTGGAGCGGGTTGCCTACGAGTCCCAGTTCTTCCACGCGATCATCGAACAGCGGGCCCCGATCACGACCCGCTTGCAGGTTGACTATGAAGGCGAAGGCGACAAGCGCCGCTGCCGGGTTTGGGCCACCTTCAAGGGCGAGAAGCAGCCGCGCTATTTTCCGCCTCTCGACGCCGACCCCGATCAGTTCACGCTCGGCAAGCTGCATCCTGGCCACAACGACAAGGGCAAGGTGAAAGGCTCGCCGCTCTGGGACAAGAAGCCCGATCTGCAGCTGTTCTACAACATGAGCCGTGATTGGGCGCGAATGTATTGCCCCGACATCATCGCTGGCATGTACGGCCGTGACGAGATGGAGGATGCGGGCTTCACCGTCGCATCCGACGCCGCCAAGGATGTTTCGCCGCGCCTGGCGCAGCGCCTGAGCGGCAACGCTCCCGCCATTGGCCAGGCGGCCATCGCCGCCATTGACGCGCACGCCGCATCGCACGCGCCGAAGCCCAAGCCCAAGTCAGAAGCCGAAGCACCTTCGACTGCGCCCGCAACCGACGCTGCGGGTGATCGTCCTTCGAGTGATGCGTAAGGGGGAATGACTAGTGACGCATAGTTGTTTTCCGGTGATCGAATATGACGTGGACCTGCAGGTGGCGTGGCCGCCCTGCCACGGGGGCAGCACGCTCGCAGTGTCTGATGGCGCTCGCTATCGCAAGATGCTTGACGACTTCAACGCAATCAGCGCAGCGCGCCCGTATCTGAACCATTGCACCATCGCGTGCGCGGTTGGCGCGCAGGTGTTCGGCACCACCGTCCAGGACCTGCGGACAAGACCTAATCGCGACGTTCTCGCTACGCGCCAGAAGATCATGGCCTTCACCAAGGTTGTGACCGGCGCGAGCTATCATCAAATCGCGCGCTCCTTCGACATCGACCACAGCGCGGTCATCCGCGCCTGCGCGCGGCACGAACTTTCGATCCGCCTCGTCCTGGAAAAGACCGTGTGATGCGGAAGGTGGTGCGCGATGTGATTGCCGCCGTCCACGACGCTGGCGGCTCGAACGTCCGGGTTTCGGAAGGCGGCAGGCACACGCGCATCCACTTCACCGCACCTGATGGGAAACGAACTGTCGTGCTGCTCCATCGCGGCAGCGTCGTCAGCCGTTGGTTTCCGACGCAGGTCCGATCTCAAATCCGAAGGAAACTCTCGAAATGAGCATTGGCCGCCTTCGCCTGCTGATCCTGTTCGCAAACCTCGCCGTCTGGCTGGTGCTGATCTACGTCGCCGCGCTGGCCTGGACGGCGCTGAACCACTGAAAGGAAGAGACCATGAACCTCGCCAACGAAATCTCCTCGCTTGAGACCGAGCTGCAGTCGCTTCGCACCGAAAACGAGGTGCTCAAGAGCAACAAGTCCGTCATCGAGTTCGAGAACGACAGCCTGCGTCGCCAGGTCACCAAGGTCAACGCCGAGCGCGACAACCTGATGCGGCGCGCCGAGGCGATCAAGAGCCTGCTGGACCAGATCGGCGGCAGCCTGATGCTCGGCCTTCGCAAATTCCACGACAACGAGCGCGAAATTGAAGCCGCGAAGCTGACTGCCGAGACCGGCGACATGCCGATGTTCCTGGCCCAGGCGCGCGGCAACGGCCACGCCGAGGCAGACAAGACCGAGCACTGATCATGACCCGACCCAGCGACCTCGAAATTGCGCAGGCGATCTGCTGCGGAGCGCACTGCCGCAGTGAGACCTCGCATTGCCATGCGGGCGATCACTTCGCCGAGGCCTATCGCGTTCGCAAGTTGCTGGATCGCCACGCCCTTGGGACCGGTGGAGCTACGGAGGCGGCGTCTCGCACAACGCCGTCGCGCGGTGAGGATATGAGCCAACGACCCGCGCCCCAGACCAAGCGCAAGCGAAGGGCTCGGGCATGATCGCGCGACGCGCCCTCCTGCAATGCCTCGCGGCCGCACTGGCGTCGCCGATCCTGGCTGACGACGATGACTTCGATGCGCTGTGGACGCGTCGCATCGGTCGCGAGCTGGACGAGCCGCTCGCCGGGGTAGCTCAGTCGGTAGAGCGGCGGATCGAAAATCCGCGCGTCGGTGGTTCGAACCCATCCCCCGGCACCAATCGCCCCCGCGATCCGGTCTGCGGCAAGCGCGGTCGCCGCTATTTCCACATCGGTCGTCGTCTGTCCTGGAGGTGCCGCCGTGCCGGCTGATGAAAACAAGATGGCCGACAACGTCACGAAGCTGATCAACGCATTCCACGAGCTGAGCGAGGACATGGACCTCGACAGCGAGGGCGCGGCGCTGGCCTATCTCGTCGCTGAATATGTCGCCTGCTTCGAGCCGAAGCATCAGGAGGCGATGCACGGGCTTTTCGACCGCTGCGTCGCTGACGAAATCAAGCAGATCAACGCATACCTGCATCGTCGGAAGGGGGCGCACTGATGATGTCCGCCGCAAAAGCGAAAGCCAAATCACGCAAGAAGCCGGAGGCTCCGATGACGCAGCTTGCCTACACGGTCCCGGAGTTCTGCCGCGCCTTCCGCATCTCGGAGCGGCACTACTTCAACCTGCGCGACGAGGGTAAGGCCCCGAGGGAAATGCGGGTCGGTCGCCGGGTGCTGATCTCCGTCGAGAGCGCGCAGGCCTGGATCAGGGCGCGCGAACTGGAGGGGACCTGATGATCTCCACCACCGACAAGCTGCGCTGCGTGCTGCGCGAGATCAGCTACCGCAAGCACGTCTATCGGCGGCGCGTGGCCGACGGCTTCATGACCGAGGCCCAGGCGAACCGCGAGATCGAGCTGATGGAGGCGATTGCCATCGACTATCGCACGATGGCGGCGGCCGAAGCGCCGCAGACCGAAATGTTCACCGAAAAGGAGCGGCCGTGATGGAGGCGATGATCACCATCGACGGGCACAAGCTGACCGAAGGCCAGAGCATGTCGGTTCGCGTCGCCATCACCGCGTTCCTGATGGAGCTGAAAAACGACAAGCAGTTTGCGGACAGCCTTGGTCTGATCGGCATCGCCTACCAGGCGCGGCTGACCGAGGTCATGCACATCATCCTCAACAACGAAGCGTCTTAAGCAACGCCAGGTCGTCCTGGCAAAACAAGGAGAGAAGTCTATGCGTATTCCCAAGGGGGCCGACATCCAGTTGAAGACGGAGAACGACGCGCTCGAATTGCACGTCACCGCAGCGATCACGACCAAGGCGCAGGCCAACGACCTGATTTCCTGCATCCGCCAGGTTTCGGGCGCGCTGGAAAGCGAGCGCCGCAGCCGCCGCAAGCCGAAGATCGCCGAGGCGGCGTGATGGCCTGGCGGTGGCGCGTGTCGGCATTCTACGGCGTCGAGGACCCCGACAACGGGAAGCGGCGCGGCGACTGCGCAATCATGACGACGCACGCCACCGAGGGCAGCTTGATGGTCGAGCTGGCGGCTTTTCGCCAGCGCGCCGACATCGGCTGGGTCGACATCGTCGACCTGCAAACTAGCGAGCATCATCGGGAGTACATGCGATGACCGACCGCCGAGCCCTTCCGATGCGCCGCAGCGCGGATACCTTCGACATCAGCTTCGGGGGGTTCAATCGCGGCTATGCCGTCACGCTCGGCTTCTACGAGGACGGCACGCTCGGCGAGGTCTTCATCTCGGGCGGCAAGAGCGGCGAAGCCGTTGAGGCTATTGCGCGTGACGGCGCGGTCCTGCTGTCGCTCGCACTGCAATACGGCGCGCAGATCGAGAACTTGGCCAGCGCCATCACTCGGGACGGCCAGGGCCAGCCTTCCTCGATCATTGGCGCGGTCATCGACCGACTCCTGCCGGTGGCGAGGGCATCGAATGAGTAACGTCGTCTCGACCGTATTCGAGCATACCAGCGTGCCTTACGGCGAGGACGGCAGGCTGGTGCGGGGCATCATCGCGCGATGCGGAGCGCCCAACTGCGAGACCGCCGTTCCGTTGCCGGTGAACCTGATGGCGAACGGGCGCGGCATGGACGGCAACATCGAGTGGCAGTTCATCGCGCGCAAGCTGGAGCAAAAGGGCTGGCGCATCGGCAAGAGCGCGACCGCGCACCGCTGCCCCAAATGCTTCAGCGCGGCGAAGTTCGCAGCAATCCGGAGATCTGGAGAGAAGACCGTGGTGAATAAAATCGAGCAGTCGCTTCAGGTGGTGCAGGAGAACGCCAAGGTGATGACGCGCGAGGACCGGCGCATCATTTTCGAGAAGCTGAACGATGTCTACATCGACGGCAAGATCGGATACGGGCGCGGCTGGACCGACGAGAAGGTGGCAAATGATCTCGGCGTGCCGCGCGCCTGGGTGAAGCTGCTCCGGGAAGAGAACTTCGGCGACGAGGTCGGCAACGAGGATATCCGCGAACAGGCCGCCGAGGCGCAGGCCGCGCTTGCAGAGATACGCAAGCTGGAGCCCGACATGCGGCGGCTGCTGGCACTCGCCGACAAGGTCGAGAAGTCGCTGGCCGAAATCCAGAAGGTGCTGAAGTGAGCGAACAGACCGAACTCGAGGCCCTGCGGGCCGAGCTGGCCGCAGCCAAGGAAGACGCAGCCGAGCTGCAGGACATTTTCGATCTGCAGTGGGAGGCCGACATGCGGGCGGTGCGCCTCTGGCGCGAGGCGAACCCCGGCAACGAGCTGGTGCTCCCTGATCGCGCCAACCTGGTGGTCTGGCTGCTCGGCCTGGTCGAGCGATCAGCGGCGCTGCCAGGCAGCCGCGAAGGCGAGCGCTGCTTCTGCGGCCAGCCCGCCGCGCACAAGGTCGAGGAAGTCGTCTTTGCCGACGACCCGCACCCGATCAGGCACCCGCTGACGAGCTACGTCTGCAGCGAGCACTTCCGCGAGATCATGGGACCGGCAGCTAAATGACCTTCCGCGTCATCAACCTGACAACGGGCGAGATCGTGGCCGAGCTGCACAGGGCAGATCACGCCATGCAACTGGACGTAGACGCAGCCTGTGGGATCGCGAAACAAAAAATGCCCCGCCTGAGCGGGGCGCTGATCAGGCAGCCATGGGGACAACGTTATCGGCAGCTGGTGCGGCCTGGTGATCGAGCAGAGCGCGGCGCGAGAGGTTGCCGGAATGCTCGGTGATGAACTTCGAATAGGTCCGCTCGATTTCCGCGACGCTCGTGTTGTGGCTGGCGGCGACGACCCGTATGGGGACGTTGAGCAGCAGGTTGCGGACAATCGAGCTATGGCGCAGCGCGTATAGCGTGACCTCGTCCGCATCGAGGCCGATGGCCTTGACGACCTCTGCGATATCCTCGCGATAGTCGTCCGATACGCCCTTGCCATCGACGCCCCAGGTCTTGCCGTTGCTCCGGAGCAGGAGCGGCGCGCTCGCGGGCCGACCCTTCGCCGCCTTCGCCAACCTTTCCGCCAAGGCCGGGGTGATGTGGACCGAATAGCGCTCGACCTTTTTGCTGGTCCGGTTGAGGCCGCCGCCCTTGGCCGACTTCGGCATCATCAGCCGGGGCTCGGTCTTGTGCGCGATCAGGTCCCGCACGTAGAGGCGAGCCGCCTGGGAGGGCCGCGCCCCGCTTTGCGCCAGCACGTCGGTGAACTCGCCGAGCTTTTCATCGTGGGCATAGGCAGCCCGGACGAAGCTCATGACCTGCGGATCGGTCAGGATGACGTTGTTGACCTCGTTGGCATCGGGCAGCAGCTGGAGGCCAGTCGTCCAGGCGTGCTCGTTCTTGATGCGCCGGTCGGCCTTGGCGGCGAGATTGAGCGCGGCCTTGATCACCTTGCAGTACCGGTTGACGCTGGCCGGGGCCATCTTCGCCAGCATGGCGTCGCGCCACTTGCGCAGCTCCTGGGAGTCGAGCAGCGGGACCGGCTTGGTCAGGAGGCTGGCGGGCAGATGGCCCTTCGGGGTGGTCGCGTTGCTCGCGCCAGCGCCGCGCGAGACCAGATCGTCCTTGTAGCGGTCCATGGCGATGCCGAGCGTGACCGGCTTGTTGCCTTGTTCCTCTTCGACCTCGTCCTCGTCGCCGCCGCGCACCAGCTTGCGCGCTTCGGTGACCGCTTGGCCGTAATTGAAGATGGCCTTTCCATCGGCCTTGGTGAAGTCGTCGGCGATGCCGAACTTCTTCAGCCATTCGCCGCCCTGGCCATCGGCGGCGCGGATCGACCAAGTACCTGCGCCTTCGTTGCGCCGATAGCCGAGCGAGAGGCCGGGGCCGAGCCGTTGCCAGTGCGGCTTCTTCCGGATATCGAGCTTCAATCGAGCAGTGGGACTCTCAAGGGAATAGTTACGGGGCTTCGCCATGATCTTGCACATTCCTTTTTGTTTTAGTGTCCGGCCCGGTGTCGGGAAGTGCGGGGTGCAACCTCTTGCGCCCCGCTTCAGGACTGTGCAAAATTTACTATGGAGTTCACGGGGTTAGAAGCCCTCCGGTTTACGCAAGACGCTGCAAGGAAATGCAAAATTCTCCCACAAGGGGAGAAGGGAAGGCAGCGTGCACGAGGTGAGATTGCGTCGCGCTAAACCCACCCGCTGTATTCGCGCCTGATCTCGTCGACCCGATTCCACTCCCGCGTCACGACCTCCTCGCTCAGGCCGATGTCGCGGCGCAGCCAGGCCGTCGCCGGATATTTGTCGGCCCATGTGAAGCCGCCCGCGCATGACAGGAATTGCCAGAGGGCCTTGAGAGCGCACAGCCACCGGTGAGGTCGCATAGGTTAATGTCCACTGAGATTGCGTCGGGCAGCACGCGGCCGTTCGAACCGGAGCCAACCGGTTCGTTCGAAAGGCCACATGCGAGTGAGGTGAAGAGGGGGGCTACGCCGCGACGTTCATCCGCCGCTCGATCTCGCGGTCGATCGTAGCGGCGAGCTCGCTGCTGACTTCCACCATCGGCAGGCGCACTTCGGGGCTGTCGATCAGGCCGCTGCGCCACAGCCAGTGCTTGGCCGGCGCGGGGCTGGGCTCGGTGAACAACAGGCGCGTCAGCTCGGCGACCTCCTGCCAGCGCGCCTGCGCCGCGTCGCGGTTGCCTCGCTTCAGCTCGGCATGCACGGCCGCGAACGTCGCGGTCTCGACATGGGCCGAGAGCACGATGCCGCCGTCGGCGCCGTCGATGAGCGCTTCAAGGTAGTTCGCGTTTTCGCCGGTGAGCACGCGAAAACCGTCCGGCCGGTCGCGCAACAGCGCGATCGACTGCTCGCGGCTGGCGCCGCAATCCTTCAGGCCGGCGATGTTGGGATGCTCGGCGAGCCGCAGCATGGTCTGGTTGGTGATGTTGACCGCGCAGCGATAGGGAATGTTGTAGAGCGCGAGCGGCCAGGCGGCGTGGTCGGCAAGTGCTTCGAAATGCGCCAGGAGCCCGCGTTGCGACGGCCGCACGTAATAGGGGCTCGCGATCAGATAGCCGTCGATCGGCCAGTCCGCGGTTTCATCAAGGCGCTCCTTCAGCCGCGAGGTGTCCGCGCCCGACATTCCGAGGCAGATAGGCAACGTTCGGCGGCCGGCCGCCATCTCGTCGCGGATGATGGCGACGAGGCGTTCGAGCTCGGCGTCCCGCAGCGTCATGCCTTCACCGGAGGTCGCCCCCAGGATGAAGCCGTCGACGGCCTGTCCGCTGTAATGTCGCGTCAGCCGCCGCAGCGAGATTTCGTCGAGCTTGCCGTCACGGAATGGCGTCACCAGCGGCAGCCAGAGCCCGTGCAAATGTTCTCGTAGTCCGGTCATGTCCAGTCTCCTTCTCGGGAAAAAACCTGAGACGGAGGGCACATGAAAAAACCCCGTCCAGGTGGCGGGGTTTTCGGGATTTGCTGCGATGACGAAGCGTAGTTAGCGCGCGCAAAAAACCGAGGTCCCCGGGTGGGGGCCTTTTTTCGAAACGATTGCGCACGACTTCGTGATCATTCGCAAATGAAGCGGGCGATACGTGGAACTGTCAATACACGCGGAAGGCGAATGCCGAATTGGGCAGAAAAAAAGCCGGGCTCGAACGAGCCCGGCTTAAGGTATTGGCCACGTGAGGCCGACACAATCACCTTCCAAGAGGGATTACTGAACTCCCGCGCCACTGGAGGAGGGGGACAAATGCGCAACGCGAAGGCTCAGCGTGCAAACATTATGAGCTTGCCTAACGCCATGCAGCAACAGCCGAGGCCGCATGTCAGACATGCGGAAATCAGGAAGGCCAGCGCTGCGCCTTGCTCACCACGAAGTCGCGGAACACCTGCACGCGCGCGACCGTCTTCAACTCCTCGGGATACACGAAATATGTATCGAGCTGGATCGAATCCGATTCGCCGAACAGCTGCACGAGACGGCTCTGCTCTTCGATCAGATAATCCGGCAGCGCGGCGATGCCGAGGCCCTGCTGACAGGCGCGTACCAGGCCAAGGATGTTGTTCACCCTGAAATAGGCCTCGCGCGGACCCGAGCCGTTGCGGCCGGCTTCGACCAGCCAGTTGCGGTTCTGAAGATGCGGCGCGAAGGTGCCGTCCGAGAGCGTGATGATGCGGTGGGAGTCGAGCTCCTCCAGCGTGCGCGGCGTGCCGAAGCGCTTGATGTAATCAGGCGAGCAATAGGCGTGGAAGCCCATCGCGAACAGCTTGCGCTGGATGAGATCCGGCTGCGTCGGCTTGCGGGTGCGGATCGCAACGTCCGCCTCGCGCATCGACAGGTCCAGCTCCTCGTCGGTGACGATCAGCGAGATCCGGATCTCCGGATAGAGCGCGGTGAATTCGCCGAGCCGCGGGATCAGCCAGTTGATGCCGACGCCGGGCGTGGTGGTGATCTTAAGATCGCCGCTCGGCCGCTCGCGGCTGTCGGTCAGTTTGGCGCGCGCCGCCTGGAGCTGCATGAACACGTCATGCGCGGTGCGGAACAGGAGGTCGCCCTGCTCGGTGAGGATCAGGCCGCGGGCGTGGCGGTGGAACAGCGAGACCGAGAGCTCCTGCTCGAGCGCCGAGACCTGGCGCGAGACCGCCGATTGCGACAGGCCGAGCTGCTCGCCCGCATGCGTGAAGCTGCCCGCTTCAGCCGCCGCGTGAAACACCTTCAGCTTGTCCCAGTCCATATCCGTAAATCCGTCGCGTGTTCGAGGCATGATCTTTATTCCGCTGCTGCACGCTCGCTGGCGCGCAAGGCCAAGAAACGTTCGGCTTCGAGTGCTGCCATGCAGCCGAGGCCTGCGGCCGTCACGGCCTGGCGATAAGTCTCGTCGGCGACGTCGCCGGCGGCGAACAGGCCGGGCACCGAGGTGGCGGTCGAGTTCGGGGCGACCTCGACATAGCCCGACGGTTTGAGCTTGACCTGGTCCTTCACCAGCTCGGTCGCCGGGGCGTGGCCGATGGCAATGAAGATGCCGTCGGCCTTCAGCTCGGTGAGCTTGCCGGTCTTGACGTTCTTGAGGCGGACATGGGTGACCTTGTTCGGGTTCTCGGTGCCACAGATCTCGTCGACGGCTGAGTCCCAGACCACCTTGATCTTCGGGTGCTTGAACAGACGCTCCTGCAGGATGCGTTCGGCGCGGAAGTGGTCGCGACGATGCACGATGGTGACCTGCGAGGCATGGTTGGTGAGGAACAGCGCTTCCTCGACCGCGGTATTGCCGCCGCCGACCACGATCACTTCCTTGCCGCGGTAGAAGAAGCCGTCGCAGGTGGCGCAGGCCGAGACGCCACCGCCCTGGAATTTCCCTTCGGACGGCAGCCCGAGCCAGCGCGCTTGCGCGCCCGTGGCGAGGATCACGGTTTCGGCGAGATAGACGTCGCCGCTGTCGCAGGTGAGGCGGAACGGCCGTCGCCCGGTCTCCAGCTTGGTCACCAGGTCGGTGACGATCTTGGTGCCGACATGGACCGCCTGCTTCTCCATCTGCTCCATCAGCCAGGGGCCCTGGATCACGTCGGCGAAGCCCGGATAGTTCTCGACGTCGGTGGTGATGGTGAGCTGGCCGCCCGGCTGGATGCCCTGGATCAGGATCGGCTCGAGCATCGCACGCGCGGCGTAGATCGCCGCCGTGTAGCCCGCGGGGCCAGAGCCAATAATCACGACCTTTGCATAAACAGGAGCGGACATTTCGATGGACGCCTTTCACGGGGGATTTGCAGCGCGGGCGCGGAAGGAGCCAGGAGGCCTCGCGGAGGCGCTGAAATATCAGAGCTAATCTAAGCGTTCTGGTGAGCTATGCAAGAATTGCATTCCCTGTCGGCGGATTTTTCCAACAGGGAACAAAAGTCGATTGCGCTGCACGCGCAATAAAATTGCGCAATGGGGGCGGACTGGGCTATGAGGATTGCGACAAACCCACCCGATACCGCCGCAAAGGCCAGGAGTTCCAATCACGTGTCGCGGAACCTAGACGAGATCGACCTGAAAATTCTCACCGAGATTCAGGCCGACGGTCGAATCACGAATGTTGAGCTGGCCAAGCGGGTTGGCATTTCGCCGCCGCCCTGCCTGCGCCGGGTCCGGGCGCTGGAGGAGGAGGGCTACATTCACGGCTATCGCGGGCTGCTGGACGCGCGAAAGCTCGGTTTCGACGTCACGGTGTTCGCGGCCGTGCACCTGTCCAGCCAGGCCGAGGCGGATTTGCGCGCCTTCGAGGAGTTCGTCCGCGCCGAGCCCCTGGTGCGGGAATGCTGGATGCTGTCGGGCGAGGTCGATTTCATCCTGAAATGCGTCGCGCCCGACATGGCGACCTTCCAGGATTTCGTCACCCACCTGACCGCCGCGCCCCATGTCCGCAACGTGCGGACCTCGCTGGTGCTGCACAATTCGAAATATGAGGCGGCCGTGCCGCTGGATGTGAAGGGGCGGCGGTAGGTTCGCCAAGCCTGTTAGTCTCGTCACCCCCGCGCGAGCGCGTAGCGCTCGTCGCTGGAGGTGCGAGTGATGGGGCGCGGAGCGCCCCATCGGGAGCCTCGAAGGATGGGCGGCCCGCGTGTCGCCGCGCGAGGCAACAATGGGGCCGTCGCCCTTCGAGGGCAGCTGAAGAAGCGGCCACCTCAGGGTGACGGTGATAGAGTTGCGCTTCGCGGTCTCCACACCGTCATTCCGAGCAACACGCCTAAACAAAAAGGCCGCGCGGTTTGCGCGGCCTTTTCAAAACATCATCACGCGCAGCGGCAAATCCTTACCGCCACTCCACCTTGGTGATCTCATACGCCTTGGCGCCGCCGGGTGCGTTGACCTCGACGGTCGAACCCTTCTTCTTGCCGATCAGCGCGCGGGCGAGCGGCGAAGTGATGGAGATGCGGCCCTTCTTGGCGTCGGCCTCGACCTCGCCGACGATCTGCCACACCGCCTTCTTCTCGGTGTCCTCGTCGACCAGCGTCACGGTGGCGCCGAATTTGATGGTGTCGCCGGACAGTTTCGAGATGTCGATGATGTCGGCGCGCGCGAGCTTGTCCTCGAGCTCGGCGATGCGGCCTTCATTGTGGGACTGCTCTTCCTTCGCGGCGTGATATTCCGCGTTTTCCGACAGGTCTCCGTGCGAGCGCGCCTCCGCAATATGCTCGATGATGCGCGGACGGTCCTCGGACTGGCGCTTCTTCAATTCTTCCCCGAGCGCGGCAAACCCGGCCGAAGTCATCGGAACCTTTTCCATCTTCTCTCTCGTCCTTCGATCGTGCGCCCCAGAACGCGAATGGGCGCCCAACCTTGATTCGTCGGTATTTCCGGGGATCGGTACATGAGCCGCCGGACGTCGACAGATATGGGCTTGGCGCCGGAACAGAACAACCATATGGCCGGACAGTTCCTGCGGCCATTGTGGCTTGACTGCCAATCACTTAGCGGAAGGCTTAACCTTTCAAGGCCTAGCCTTCCGTTCGCGATCAGGTTTCCGAAAAGTAGCTCTGCAGGGTACGAACCTCAAGGTCCCCGCCAAGATAGGCGCGGATGCCCTGCGCGGCCGCCACGGCCCCGGAAAGAGTGGTGTAATACGGCACTTTATGCAAGAGGGCCGCGCGCCGCAGTGAACGGCTGTCGGCGAGCGCCTGCGGGCCTTCGGTGGTGTTGAAGACGAGCTGGACGTCGCCATTGGTGATGGCGTCGACGATATGCGGCCGCCCTTCGAGCACCTTGTTCACCTTCTCGGTCGGGATGCCCTGGTCGGTCAGGAAGCGCTGCGTGCCCGACGTCGCCAGCACCTTGAAGCCGAGCGAATGCAACTCGCGAACGGCCTCGGCGATGCGCGTCTTGTCGCTCTCGCGCACCGAGACGAACACCGTGCCCTTGCGCGGCACCCGCGTGCCGCCGCCGAGCTGGCTCTTGGCGAAGGCCACCGCAAACGAGCGGTCGATGCCCATGACCTCTCCGGTCGAGCGCATCTCGGGGCCGAGCACCGTGTCGACGCCGGGGAAGCGCGCGAACGGGAACACGGATTCCTTGACGCCGACATGCTTGAGTTGCGCCTTCTTCAGCCCGAAATCGGCGAGCTTCTCGCCGGCCATGATGCGTGCGGCGATCTTGGCGACCGGCGTGCCGACCACCTTGGCGACGAAGGGCACCGTGCGCGAGGCGCGCGGGTTGACTTCGAGCACGTAGATATCGCCGTCCTTGATGGCGTATTGCACGTTCATCAGGCCGACGACGTCGAGGCCGAGCGCGAGTTCGCGCGTCTGCCGCTCCAGCTCCTCGAACATCTTCGCATCGAGCGAGTGCGGCGGCAGCGAGCAGGCGCTGTCGCCGGAATGGATGCCGGCTTCCTCGATGTGCTCCATGATGCCGACGATGAAGGTATCCTTGCCGTCGCAGAGGCAGTCGACGTCGATTTCGGTCGCGTCCGACAGGTAGCGGTCGAACAGCAGCGGGTTCTTGCCGAGCACGGTGTTGATCTGCCCGGTCTTGTCGTTCGGATAGCGCGCCTTGACGTCGGCCGGCACCAGCTCCGGCAGCGTGCCGAGCAGATAGTCGTTGAGCTGGTTCTCCTCGCGGATGATCTGCATGGCGCGGCCGCCGAGCACGTAGGACGGGCGCACTACCAGGGGCAGGCCGAGATCGGCGGAGACCAGCCTCGCCTGCTCGACCGAATAGGCGATACCGTTCTTCGGCTGCTTCAGCCGCAGCTTGTCGAGCACGCGCTTGAAGCGGTCGCGGTCCTCGGCGAGGTCGATGGCGTCCGGCGAGGTGCCAAGGATCGGCACTTCGGCGGCCTCGAGCGCGCGCGCCAGCTTGAGCGGCGTCTGGCCGCCGAACTGCACGATCACGCCATGCAGCGTGCCGTTGGTGCGCTCCTTCGCGATGATCTCCAGCACGTCCTCGGCGGTCAGCGGCTCGAAATAGAGCCGGTCCGCGGTGTCGTAGTCGGTCGACACCGTCTCCGGGTTGCAGTTGACCATGATGGATTCGTAGCCGGCGTCGTGCAGCGCGAAGCAGGCGTGACAGCAGCAATAGTCGAACTCGATGCCCTGGCCGATGCGGTTGGGCCCGCCGCCGAGAATGATGACCTTCTTCTTGTCCGATGGCGTGCTCTCGTCCGCCGGAGCGCCAGCAAACGGCGCCTCATAGGTCGAGTACATGTAGGCGGTTGGGGAGGCGAATTCGGCCGCGCAGGTGTCGATGCGCTTGTAGACCGGGCGAACGTCGAGCGCGTGGCGCTTCGCCGTCACCTCGGCTTCCGTCGTGTCGGCGAGCACCGCGAGCCGCGCGTCGGAGAAGCCCATGGCCTTGAGCGTGCGCATGCCGAAGGCATTGCCCGGCAGGCCGTTCTTCCTGACCTTCTCCTCCATGTCGACGATGCCGCGCATCTCGCCGAGGAACCACGGATCGATCTTGCAGGAGTTGAAGATGTCCTCGTTCGACCAGCCGAGCCGCATCGCCTGGGCGACCTGGAGCAGGCGGTTGGGTGTCGGCGTGCCGAGCGCGGCACGGATCGCATTCTTGTCGTCGTGCTGGCCCAGCCCCTCGATCTCGATCTCGTCGAGGCCGGTCAATCCGGTCTCGAGCCCGCGCAATGCCTTCTGAAGACTTTCCTGGAAGGTGCGGCCGATCGCCATGACTTCGCCGACCGACTTCATCGACGTCGTGAGCGTCGTGGAGGCGCCGGGGAATTTCTCGAAGGCGAAGCGCGGCACTTTCGTGACCACGTAGTCGATGGTCGGCTCGAACGAGGCCGGCGTGGCGCCGCCGGTGATGTCGTTGGCGATCTCGTCCAGGGTGTAGCCGACCGCGAGCTTGGCGGCGACCTTTGCGATCGGAAAGCCGGTGGCCTTCGAAGCCAGCGCGGAGGAACGCGACACGCGCGGATTCATCTCGATGACGACCATGCGGCCGTCGTCGGGATTGACGCCGAACTGCACATTGGAGCCGCCGGTCTCCACCCCGATCTCGCGCAGCACCGCCAGCGAGGCGTCGCGCATGATCTGGTATTCCTTGTCGGTCAGCGTCAGTGCCGGCGCCACCGTGATGGAGTCGCCGGTGTGCACGCCCATCGGATCGAGGTTCTCGATCGAGCAGACGATGATGCAATTGTCCTTCTTGTCGCGCACCACCTCCATCTCGAACTCTTTCCAGCCGAGCACGGATTCCTCAATCAGGACTTCGTTGGTGGGAGACGCGTCCAGGCCGCGCTCGATGATGTCGAGGAACTCTTCCTTGTTGTAGGCAATGCCGCCGCCGGTGCCGCCCATGGTGAAGGAGGGGCGGATGATCGCGGGCAGGCCGATCTCGGACAGCGCCATCATGGCCTGGCCGAATGCGTATTCCTGGTAGCGCTTGCGGCGGTCGCTTTCGCCCAGCGTCCACTGCCGCTCGAGCTCTTCGAGCGCGGCGCCGGAGAGCTTTTCGCGTTCGGCGAGATATTTGTCGCGGAACGACTTCTTCAATGCCGACGCATTGGCAAGCCGGGACTTCGGCGTCTCGAGCCCGATCTTGGTCATGGCCTCGCGGAAGAGCTGGCGATCCTCCGCCTTGTCGATCGCGTCGGCGGTGGCGCCGATCATCTCGACGTCGAACTTTTCCAGCGTGCCCTGCCGGCGCAGCGACAGCGCGCAGTTCAGCGCAGTCTGGCCGCCCATGGTCGGCAAGAGCGCGAAGCCGCCGGGAATGACGTGACGTTCCTTCTCGATGATCTTGGCGACGATCTCGGGCGTGATCGGCTCGATATAGGTCGCATCGGCCAATTCCGGGTCGGTCATGATCGTGGCCGGGTTGGAATTGACGAGGACGATGCGATAGCCCTCTTCCTTCAGCGTCTTCACCGCCTGCGTGCCCGAATAGTCGAACTCGCAGGCCTGTCCGATCACGATGGGACCGGCGCCGATGATCAGAATGGTGGTGATGTCTGTACGTTTGGGCATCAACTCTCGCCGAAGTCGGATTTGGGCACAAAAAAAGGGCGCGCGGCTGCGCGTCCCTTTGGCCGAGAGCGCGGTGGTCTCCCTCGCGCGCGGGTGGGTCTTAGACCAGTTTTCGGAGCGGCGAAACCCCGAAAAACACCCATCAACCGGCAATTTTGACCGGTTTTGGCCGTGCCTGCCAGCCACGGGCGAGGTGCACCAGAAGCGAGGCCGCAACGCTCGTTCCGCCGATCCAGCCGAGGTCATTTGGCGACAGCGTGGCCAGCACCGCGCCTCCCAAGGCGCCGCCGATGGCGAAGCCCAGATACATCGACGAGGCGTTGAGCGAGAGCGCGATCATCGAGGCCTGCGGCTCGATCCGGATGATGCTGGCGATCTGCGCCGGATAGAACGCCCAGCCCGAGATGCCCCAGAGGAAGATCGTGCCCAGCACGGCATAATGCGCCTGTCCGGGCATCAATTTGTGAGGACCAGCGAATGCAGGATCAGCGCGGTCGCCATGCCGGCGAGCCCGAGCGCTGCGGTGGCGAGTGTGCCGAGCCGGTCGGCCAGGACGCCGCCGAGCATGTTCCCGATCGCGGCGGCGCCGCCGAACACCAGCAGCGCAAGGCTGATCTGCGAGGCATCGAAGCCGAGGCCGCGCAGCGGCACCGCGAAATAGGTGAACACGGTGAAGCCGCCGAGCCCCCATAGAATCGTGATCAGAAGCGCGACCAGGACATTGCCGTGACGCGCCACCGCCAGCCGCTCGCCGAGCGAGGCGGTGTTGCGCGGCAGGCCGCGGGGCAGGCCCAGCAGGAGGCCGGCGAGCGCAACGGCACCGATCAGGGCGACCATGGCAAAGGTCGCGCGCCAGCCGAGCAGGCTCCCGACGAGATTGCCGAGCGGAACGCCGATCACGGTCGCAACCGTCAGTCCCGAGGTGACCAGCGCCACCGCGCGGCCGCGCCTTTCAGGGGCGGCGACGGCTACCGAGACCGCGAGCGCCGTCGGCATGCAAAGCCCGGAGCCCAGGGCCATCAGCATCCGGGAAGCCAGAAGCAGGGCGTAGCTGGAAGCCACCATCGCGGCGAGATTCCCGGCGATGAAGGTGGTCAGCGCCAGAGCCAGCACGGTGCGGCGGTCGATATTGTTCAGCGCCACCGCCAGGATCGGCGAGCCCACGGCATAGGTGAGGGCATAGGCGGTCACCAATTGGCCGGCGGCCGAGACCGAAATCGACAGGTCGGCGGCGATCGCCGGCAAAAGCCCTGCGATAACAAAGCCTTCGGTGCCGATCGCGAAGGCCGCCAGGGCCAGCCAGAATACGCTCATTGGAAAGATCCCTATGTTCAATGTTTATTGAACTATCGAACGCGACGGTTTCAGTGTCAATTGGTTCAAGAACTATTGAGCTACATTGCGGCCGCATCGCTATGATTCGGACCATGAGCCGCACGCCCCTCCATCCCACCCGCGAGCAGATCGAGCTGCCAATGGTCCTGGATTGCCTGAGCGATCCGATCCGGTTGGCGATCGTCTACCAGCTCGCCCAGCAGGAACGTGTCAGCAGTGAGCTCTGCTGCGGTGACTTCAATGGTCTCGCCGGCAAATCCAACCTCGCCTATCACTTCGCCAAGTTGCGCGAATGCGGCCTGATGCAGACGCGCGTGGCGGGCACCAACCGCTTCATGCGGCTGCGCCGTGAGGATCTGGAGGTACGCTTCCCCGGCCTGCTCGATGCCGTGCTCAGCTCCGCAGCCAAGGATGCGGACCGGCTTCAGCTTCTGTCGGAGTGTGAAGTCGCCAAGGCAGATTGAGCCGCGGATACAGTCCGTCTACGCTTTCGCTTCGCTCAAGTTGCGCCGGACACGCTTCCGCTGCCGGTCTAGCATGGCTGCGCCACGCGTAGCCCGTCAGGGCGAAGCGTGGAGACCCGGCCTGGATTTGAACCAGGATAAAGAGCGATGCACCGCTCTCGCGTAGACACTTCCGCCACCGGGCCGGATGGATCATGTCCGAGCGAGGTGCGACAAGCCACCTCAGCCAATTGTTATGCTTAACGAACCATTGGCGGCCGCGCGATGAAGGTCATGCGCCAGCGATTGTGGCCGATATTGGTGTGGGCGCGCTGGACCGCGAACCCGGCCGCCTTCAACCTGGCCGTGATCTCGTCCTCGCTGTAGCGCTGCAGCCCGATGCGCGAGCGCAGCTGACGGTAATCGGACAGCGCGGTGCTGATCAGCCCGATCAGCGCGTCCTTCAGGAAGCCGTGACGCAAGCCGAAGCCGAGCAGCGCCATCACGTCCCTGAACATGCCGACATTGGGCTGGAGGATGTCGCCGAGCACCAGCTTGCCGGACGGGGTCAACAATCGCCGGATGTTGAGCAGCGCGGCATCGAGCTCCTCCGGCGTCATGTACTGCGCGACCGAGTTCATCACCACGAGGTCGATGGACTGGTCCTGCATCTTGCGGACGTCGTCGAGCGAGCGGACGCGGATCTTGGTGTTCGGGGCAAACCGCGCGATCAGCCGCCCGCGCACGCCCGGCGCCGGCTCGGCAAGGATCAGCTTGCCGCAGGCGGCTGCTACCTGGCTCGCCGACAGCGCCTCGCCGCAGGCGTAGTCCAGCACCGTCGCCTCGGGCGAGGAGATGTAGCCGATGATGTCCCGCGCGATGATCTGGAAGTGCAAATCGCGATGCAGCTTGCTGACATAGATCGTATGCGTGGAGTCGTAATAATCGATCCAATCGTCCATGGTGTCCGAACGTCCCGGCCA
This sequence comes from Bradyrhizobium sp. YCK136, assembly GCF_044570075.1. Classification (NCBI taxonomy): domain Bacteria; kingdom Pseudomonadati; phylum Pseudomonadota; class Alphaproteobacteria; order Hyphomicrobiales; family Nitrobacteraceae; genus Bradyrhizobium; species Bradyrhizobium sp. YCK136. Next base: position 7,794,667 of record NZ_CP172424.1, on the reverse strand, counting down.
AACAGCTCCTGCACAGGAACCGGCGCTGCCCACCTTGCGTTAGGGGGGGCGACGGCGCGCCGTCAATGTCCGCGTCCTAACAGGAAGGTTTCCCGTGAGCAAAGCCCCCAACAAGGTCTCGCCCGACCTCGACACCCCCACCGATCTGTCGCCCCAGGCGGTCAACAAGGTTTCGGAGGCGCTCAACGTGCTTCTGGCCGACGCGTTCGCACTGTATCTCAAGACCAAGAATTTCCACTGGCACATCAGCGGCCGGCATTTCCGCGACTACCATCTGCTGCTCGACGAGCACTCGGACCAGATCTTCGCCACCACCGACCAGCTCGCCGAGCGCGTCCGCAAGATCGGCGGCGCGACGCTGAAGTCGATCGGCCAGGTCGCAAAGCTCCAGACCATCAAGGACAACAACGAGGATTACGTCCCGCCGCGCGAGATGCTGCGCGAGCTGATGCAGGACAACAAGCATGTCGCGGGCGCGATGCGGAAGGCCCACGAAGTCTGCGATGACGCCGGCGATGTCGCCAGCGCCAGCATCCTCGAGGTCTTCATCGACGAGACCGAGCGCCGCACCTGGTTCCTGTTCGAAGCCACCCGCCAGGAAGGCGCGAACGAGGCTTAGTCATGGTGCCGTAGGGTGGGCAAAGGCGCGCGCCGTGCCCATCATCTGTCCGCACAGTTCAAATGGATTGGTGTGCACGCTTCGCATTGCCCACCCTACGGCACCGCGCTTGTAGCTATCGCCACAACCGCGTCAGCGCCCCATCCTTGCCTGTCACCGGATCGGCCGGCGGCAACGCGACCTTTGGAATCGTCTTCAGCGCCTTGGCATGGTTCTCCGGCGTCGCGCGCGTGATCTCCATCTTGCTGCCCGGCGGATAGGCGCCGATCACGCAGAAATCACCGCTTGCCTTGATGCACTGATGTCCGGTGCCGGCTGGCAGGATCGCGACATCGCCGGCCTTGATTTGAAGCTCCTGGCCATGGTCGCCGCCGAAGCGAACGCGTGCGCTCCCACGCGCAACGCCGAGCACCTCATGCACCGTCGCGTGGTAGTGCAGATAGTCGTAGACGCCGTTGCGCCACGTGCCGCCCCAGCCGTTCTCCTCAAACAGGTTTTCGATCGTCTGCTCCGGATGCTCCGGGTCGAGCTTCACCGCCCCCTGGTAGACCAGGAAGGGGAGGATGTTGTTCGGCACGAGCCCGTCATCCTCAAACACGATGGCAAGCGGCTCGGCATTGTCGCGGACGACGGACATGGGAGGCTCCAGTGGCAACAGACCAGGAATCAAGACGGCGCAGGCGTCCTTGTTCCTGACACAAGTCCACATGCCGGCTTGACGGAGATCAAGGCGCGGGCGGCCATTCAGGGGCACGCAAATCAACGCGAAGGAGGGGGACGCCATGTACGCATCCGACGTTGCGCAGCGCCATTTTTCGGCGGCCGTCGACGAGGCGGAGACGGCCGGTCTCGGGCACGAAGCCGTCTGCCGCGCCTTGCTCAGCCTGGTGATCTCAAAATATCTCGAGACGAGGTCCGTCGCCGACATTCAGGCGGAGCTGCGCTTCATCGCCGAGAACTGCGATCCCGACACGGACTTCATGTTCATGCGCCCCTGACGGCGGGCCCCGGCGGATTCATCCGCCGGGTGATCTTGCCGCTTACGCGCTCTTCTTCTGCCGCATCAGATCGGCAAACCGCTGGAACAGGTAGTGCGAGTCGCGCGGGCCCGGCGAAGCCTCGGGGTGGTACTGCACCGAGAACACCGGCTTGCCATCGAGCCGGATGCCGCAATTGGAGCCGTCGAACAGCGAGATGTGGGTCTGCGTCGCGCCCTCCGGCAGCGTCTTCTCGTCCACGGCGAAGCCGTGGTTCATCGAGGTGATCTCGACCTTGCCGGTGGTCTCGTCCTTCACGGGATGATTGGCGCCGTGGTGGCCCTGATGCATCTTCTTGGTCTTGGCGCCGACGGCGAGGCCGAGCATCTGGTGGCCAAGACAAATCCCGAAGGTCGGCGTGCCCGACTTGATGACGTCCCGGATGACAGGCACGGCATATTTGCCGGTCGCGGCCGGATCGCCCGGGCCGTTCGACAGGAACACGCCGTCCGGCTTCATCGCCAGGATATCTTCGGCTGACGTCGTTGCCGGCACCACCGTCACCTTGCAGCCGACGCCGGCGAGCAGGCGCAAAATGTTGCGCTTGATGCCGTAGTCGATGGCGACGACGTTGAACTCGGTCTTGTCCTGCTGGCCAAAGCCCTTGTCCCAGAGCCACGGCGTCTCGTCCCAGGTGAAGCGCTGGCCGGAGGTGACCATCGGCACGAGGTCCATGCCCTCGAGTCCCGGCCATTCGCGGGCTTCTTCCTTCAGACCATGCAGGTCGAACTCGCCGTTCCTGGCATGCGCGATCACGGCATTGGGCATGCCCTTGCTGCGGATCAGCGCGGTCAGCGCGCGGGTGTCGATGCCGGAGAGGCCGATGATGCCGCGCGCCTTCAGCCAGGCGTCGAGATGCTTGGTGGCGCGGTAGTTCGAGGGATCGGTGATGGCGGTGCGCAGGATCACGCCGCGCGCGCCCGGCGTCGCGGCCATGTTCACCGTCTCGATGTCTTCCTCGTTGGTACCGACATTGCCGATATGCGGGAAGGTGAAGGTGATGAGCTGGCCGGCATAGGAGGGATCGGTGAGGATCTCCTCGTAGCCGGTCATCGCGGTGTTGAAGCAGACTTCACCGACGGCGTGGCCTTCGGCGCCGAGACCGAAGCCTTCGAGCACCGTGCCATCGGCGAGCACGAGGAGCGCGGTCGGTTTATGGTCCGGCCAAGCGGGATCGTTGTCATGTTGTGTCATGAGCGCGTTTCATAGTCTGCCCGCGCGCCTCCGTCAAAGCGGGAGAGGCCCGATTCACATGCGTTTTTGCATATTTGACAGCCCGTCCCGGGTACTTAAGCTTGGCCGCACAATTTCCAGCAAATCTAGGGGCTTTCGAGGCAATAATGGACCAGACCACCCCGCTTCTGCTGGTTCCGGGGTTGGCCTCCTCGGCCCGGATCTATGCCCCGGTGATCCCGGCGCTGTGGCGGTTCGGCCCGGTGATGGTCGCCAACCATATCCGCGATGACAGCATGGCGGCGATCGCCCGCCGCGTGCTGGGCGAGGCCCCGCGCCGCTTTGCGCTCGCCGGCCATTCCATGGGTGGCTACATCGCGCTGGAGATCATGCGCCAGGCGCCCGAGCGGGTTTTGAGGCTCGCGCTGATCAACACCCAGGCCCGGCCCGATACGGCGGAGGCGACCCAGCGCCGCCGCGGCCTGATGGAGCGCGCGAAGCGCGGGGAGTTGCGTGCCGCGCGCGAGGAGATGTTTCCGGAACTGGTGCATCCCTCGCGCCGCGACGATGCCGACATTCGCCGGCTTGTGCATGAGCAGGGCGACGACGTCGGCGTCGACGGCTATCTGCGGCAGCAGACCGCGATCATTGCGCGGGTCGACTCGCGGCCGACGCTGGCCACGATCAAATGCCCGACGCTGGTGCTGACCGGCGATCAGGACAACACGATTCCCAATGCGTTTTCGAAGGAGATGGCGGACGGCATTGCCGGCGCGAAGCTCGTCGTTCTGGCGAATTGCGGGCATCTGCCGCAGCCGGAACAGCCCGCGGCGACGGTGCAGGCGCTGACCGAATGGCTGCAAAGCCAGGTTGTCTCGGGAGCGCGAAGGGCCTAGATCAGGCGTCGGATATTCGAAGGGATCACGACCATGCTGCGCGACGACATCAACAATGCGGTCAAGGAGGCCATGAAGGCCAAGGACGAGCGCAAGCTGTCCACGCTGCGCATGGTCAATTCGACCTTCAAGAACGCCGACATCGAGGCACGCGGCAGCGGCAAGCCACCGCTGTCGGACGCCGACCTGCTCGCCGTGCTGCAGAAGATGATCAAGCAGCGCCAGGAATCGGTCGAGCTCTACGACAAGGGCGGCCGCGCCGAGCTTGCCCAGCAGGAGCGCGAGGAGATCGCGGTGATCTCGGCCTACCTGCCGAAGCAGATGTCCGAAGACGAGGTCAAGAAGGCGATCTCGGACGCGATCGCTGAAACCGGTGCCGCCGGCATGAAGGACATGGGCAAGGTGATCGCGATCCTGCGGGCGAAGTACGCCGGACAAATGGATTTCGGCAAGGCGAGCGGTTTGGTGAAGGCGGCGCTGTCGGGCTGAGTTGTCATTCCGGGGCGACGCGTCAGCGTCGAGCTATGATGCGCAATTGCGCATCAGAGAATCCATCGGGCCGCCAGTTCTGTTGCGCAATGGATTCCGGGCTCGCGCCAAGGGGTGCGCCCCGGAATGACAAAAGAACAAGGGGAGGCAACCGATGACCGGCGCCATCAAGCCGTTCCGCATCGCCATCAGCGACGACATCCTCGCCGATCTCAAATCGCGCCTCGCCCGCACGCGCTGGCCGGAGGCTGAACTCGTCGACGACTGGAGCCAGGGCGCGCCGCTGCAATGGATCCGGGAGATCTGCACCTATTGGGCTGATGGCTACGACTGGCGCGCCCGCGAAGCCAGGCTCAACCGCATCGATCAATACACGACCGAGATCGACGGGCTCGATATCCACTTCCTGCATGCGCGTTCGAAGGAGCCCTCCGCGCTGCCGCTGATCATCACCCATGGCTGGCCCGGCTCGATCGTGGAATTCCAGAAGGTGATCGCGCCGCTGGTCGATCCCGCCGCGCATGGCGGCAATCCCGCGGATGCGTTCCACGTCGTCTGTCCCTCGCTGCCGGGCTTTGGCTTCTCCGCCAAGCCGCAGACCACCGGCTGGGGCGTCGACCGCATCGCCGCGACCTGGGCGAAGCTGATGGACCGGCTCGGCTACCCGCGTTACGGCGCGCAAGGCGGCGACTGGGGCTCGGCGGTGACGACCTCGCTCGGCGCGCAGGACGCCGAGCATTGCGCCGGCATCCACATCACGCTCGCCTTCAACGCGGCGCCGAAGGTCGAGGGCGAGCCGACGGTGGAGGAGAAGCGCGCGCTCGCCGGCCTCAAGCATTATGTCGATCTCGACTCCGGTTATTCCAAGCAGCAGTCGACGCGGCCGCAGACGCTCGGCTACGGCTTGACGGATTCGCCGAGCGGGCAGGCGGCCTGGATTCTGGAAAAGTTCTGGGCCTGGACCGATTGCGGCGGCCATCCCGAGAACATCTTCTCCAGGGACGAGCTGCTCGACAACGTCATGCTCTATTGGGCTACCGAGACGGCGACCTCGTCCGCACGGCTCTATTGGGAAAGCTTTGGCAAGTGCCGCACAACGCCCAGGGTCGGCGTGCCGACCGGTGTCGCCGTCTTCCCGAAGGAGATCATCACGCCGGTACGGCGCTGGATGGAGCCCAACTTTTCCAACATCACGCATTGGAGCGAGATGGAGAAGGGTGGCCATTTCGCCGCCTTCGAGCAGCCGGAGCTGTTCGTGGGCGATGTCAGGAAGTTCTTCGCGACGGTGCGATAATTCTATCGCGGTCATTCCGGCGCGCGCAAAGCGCGAACCATGGTGCGCGCTTGCGTACCTGAGAATCTCGAGATTCCGGGGTCGGTCCTGCGGACCGCCCCCGAATGACGTCGAATGCAGATGTTATGCCCGGGCTTGTCCCGGGCACCCACGAGCTTAGACTAGGCTCAAGAAGCAAGGGCGTGGATGGCCGGGACTTTGATCGCGAAGACGCGCTTCGCGCTTTCGCCCGGCCATGACGCCAAGACCGTGGAAACGCGAGCCATGCTCACCGAAGCCAAGACCTACGACGAGCTCTATCGCAACTTCCGCTGGGATATCCCGGCGCGCTTCAACATGGCGGAGGCGTGCTGCGACCGCCATGCCGACGGTACCGGCCGTCTCGCGCTGATCTATGTCGATGAGAACGGCGTCACCACGCGCACCTCCTTCGACGAGGTCGCGGAGATGTCGCGCCGCTTCGCCAACGTGCTGAAGGCGGATGGCCTTGCGCGCGGTGACCGCGTCGCGGTGTTCCTGTCGCAGTCGCTGGAGCTGCCTATCGCGCATATGGCAGCGTTCCGCTCCGGGCTGATCTCGATCCCTCTGTTCGCGCTGTTCGGCGAGGACGCGCTGGAATTTCGCCTGTCGAATTCGCAAGCAAGAGCCATCATCACTGATGAGGCGGGCTGGGAGAAGCTCACGAGGGTCCGCGATCGGCTGCCCTATTTGCAGGACATCTACATCACGAGCGGCGCCGTCCACGCCGGCGCAAAACCGTTCTGGCCGGCGATCGAAACCGCGTCCGAGGATTTTGCGACCGTCGACACCTCGGCCGACGATCCTGCGCTGATCATCTACACCTCGGGCACAACGGGCAATCCGAAGGGTGCGCTGCATGCGCATCGCGTCGTGCTCGGCCATCTGCCGAACGTCGAGATGTGCCACAACTTCCTGCCGCGCCCCGGCGATCTGATGTGGACGCCGGCGGACTGGGCCTGGATCGGCGGCCTCGTCAACGGCCTGCTCGCGTTCTGGTATCACGGCATTCCCCTGGTCGGTCACCGCGCCCGAAAATTCGAGCCGCAGGCGGCGATGCAGATGATGGCCGATCTTTCCGTCCGCAACGTCTTCCTGCCGCCGACGGCGCTGAAGCTGATGCGGCAGGCCGGCGTGAAGCATCCCGGCGTCAAGCTGTGCAGCATTTTCACCGGCGGCGAATCGCTCGGCGGCGAACTCTTGGGCTGGGTGCGCGAGACCTTCGGCATCGACGCGCACGAAGTATTCGGCCAGACCGAGTGCAATCTCGTGATCGGCAGCAACTCCAACCTGTTTCCGATCCGGCCCGGCGCGATGGGCAAGGCGACGCCGGGCTTCGACGTCCGCATCGTCAACGACAAGGGCGAGGAGCTGCCGCGCGGGCAGCGCGGCATCATCGGCGTGCGCCAGCCGTGCCCCGTCACCATGCTCGAATACTGGCGCAATCCGGAGGCGACGCGTAAGAAATATGCCGGCGACTTCCTGCTCACCGGCGATCTCGGCGTGCAGGACGAGGACGGCTATTTCTGGTATGTCAGCCGCGAGGACGACGTCATCACCACCGCCGGCTATCGCGTCGGCCCATCCGAGATCGAGCACACGCTGATGAAGCATCCGTCGGTGGCGATGGCCGCGGTGGTCGGTATTCCCGATCCGATCCGCACGGAGTCGATCAAGGCCTGGATCGTGCTGCGTCCGGGCTTTATCGGCAGCGACGCGCTCGCGCGCGAGATCCAGGAGTTCGTGAAGGTGCAGCTCGCCGCGCACGAATATCCGCGCTTCGTGGAGTTCGCCGAGACGCTGCCGATGACGGCGACCGGCAAGGTGCTGCGGCGCGAACTGCGGGCGAAGGGTTAGCTTCTTACAATGCCAAAGACGTCTCAAGCCGCGGGGCTTCACCGCGCCTCACTTGCGAAGCTGCACGATCTCGATGCTGCGCTGGAGCTCATGTATTACGGCTGGCGCGGGATGACGCTGGAGGCCGACGAGTATCTTGCAAAGCAGGGCCTGTCGCGCCCGCACCATCGTATCCTCTACGTGGTGGCCCGCCGGCCCGACATCGCGATCGGCGCGCTGATCGAGATCCTCGGCATTTCCAAGCAGGCGTTGAACCGGCCGCTCAACCTGCTGCTGGAGCGCAAGCTCCTGACGTCGAAGCGCTCGCCCGAGCAGCATCGCTCCAAGCTGCTGCGCCTGACGGACGCCGGGAAACGTATCGAGCAAAGGGCATCGGACCACGAGCGCAAGGCCCTGCGCGCGGCGTTCGATCGCGTCGGGGCGTCCGGCGCGGCGTCATGGATGGCCGTCATGGGGGCGATCGCCGACAACCACTGACGAATTCTCAAGTCAACATAGTTGACATGAGGCGTGGACTTTGCCACTTTCCCGGCAACGAGCCAGGGGAGGGCCGCGTCATGAGCGGACGGAAGCCGGGAGCGCTCAAGAGATGAGCGCTCAAGACACGAGTGCACAGATAATGAATCGCGCAGCCGCCGAACGCTTCGTCGCGGCATGGTGCGCGAACTGGTGCAAGGTCGATATCGACGCGGTCGTCGCGCACTTTGCCGACAATGCGCAGATGCGCAGCCCGCTGGCGCTGACACTGACCGGCTCTCCTGTCGTCGCTGGCGCCGAAAATATCCGCGCCTACTGGCGGAAGGCCTATGGCCACATCGAAAGCACCGACCTGAAGATCCTGACCTGGAGCTGGGATGACACGATCTCGCGGCTGACGGTGTGGTGGCAGCTCGGCGACACGCGCGCCAGCGAGTTCATGGATTTCGACGCTGCCGGCCGCGTGGTGCGCAGCGAAGCCTTTTACGGAAAATAGACATGCGCCTTTCGGATTTCGTTCTGCTTCTCAACGCGCTCTGGTTCGGCGGCGCATTCATCCAGTTCAGCATTGCACAGCGCAACACGTTGAAGATCTTGCTGCCGCGGGAAGAGCGGAGCAATCCAATCGCGCCGACCCTCGCGGCCAGCGTGGCGTTCCTGGGCGGGATGAATTTGCCGATCGGGCTTTTGTCGTTCTTTCTTCTGGTCGCGCGCCCGCCGTTCTTCCAGCCCGTCGAGGCGCAGCTTGTGCTGTTCCTGTTCTTCGCCGCCTGCCACTTCAGCCAGTTCGCCTATAACCTGCCGATCCTGATGCGTGGCGGACGTGTCGGCGTGGCTTACTGGCCGGTGCTCAAAGGCCCGATGCTCAGGATATTTGTCATCGACGCGGCCCTGTTCGCGGCCAATCTTGGCGTGGCGCTTCTGCTCACGTGGTCGTCCTGACGTCATCGCGGCGGCGCCGACAGGGCGGACCGCAACATCGCGGCGAGGTCGTGCCGCCGGAACGGTTTTGTCAGAATGCGGGCGTCGCCGAGCCCGTCGGGCGTCTTGACGGGATTTTGGGTGTAGCCGGAGGTGAAGAGCACCTTGAGCTCGGGCCGCAAGCCGGTGGCCTGCCTGGCAAGCTCCGGCCCGAACATGCCGCCGGGCATCACGACGTCGGTGAACAGCAGGTGGATGTCCCCCGGCTGGCGCAACAGGTCGAGCGCCGCGGGGCCGTTCGGCGCCGCGATGACGCGGTAGCCGAGCGTCTTCAGCTCGTTCACGACATAGGCTCGAACCATGTCGTCGTCCTCGACCACGAGAATGGTCTCGCTTCCATCGGGTGCGACGGTCCGATCCCGGGGTGATGGGTCCTCAGTCGGCTGCGTTGCGAGGCGGGGAAAGAACAGCCTGACGACACTGCCGTGTCCCGGTTCGGACTGCATCTGCACCAGGCCGCCGGATTGTCGCACAAACCCGTAGACCATGCTGAGGCCAAGCCCGGTCCCCTTGCCGACCTCCTTGGTGGTGAAGAACGGCTCGAACGCGCGGCTCGCCACCTCGGCGGTCATGCCGCTGCCCGTGTCCGTCACCGCGACCATGACGTAGTCGCCGGGCCGCGGCTCGCCGTTGACGTCGACGTCAGTTTCTCCGAGCGAAACGTTGCGCACCTCGACCGTCAGCTTGCCGCCGTCAGGCAAGGCGTCGCGCGCGTTGAGCACGAGGTTGAGCAGCGCAGTTGTCAGCTGGCCGGGATCGACGCTGGTCAACCACACATTCGCCCCGAGCGCGAAAGCGCACTCGATGTGCCCGCCCAGGGTCCGACGCAGCAACGGCTCCATGTCGCGAATCCTGCCGGCGATGTCGATCTCCCTCGGCCTCAAGGGCTGCTTGCGTGCGAAGGCGAGCAGGCTCCGCGTCAGGTCTGAGCCGCGCTCCGCGGCGGTCGCGATATCGCCGGCGATCCGGTGCAATTCCTTGTTTCCCGCCAGGCTGTCGGCAAGATGCTCCGCATTGCCGAGAATGACGGTCAGCAGATTGTTGAAATCGTGCGCCACGCCGCCGGTGAGCTGGCCCATGGCCTCCATCTTCTGGGACTGGCTGAGTTTCTGGTTGAGCTCCGCGATGGCGGCGCGTTGCTGCTGGAGCGACTCGGCGGTGTCGTTGAGCAGGCTCATCAGTCCGCCGAGTTCGCCGCGCGGATGGGGCGGCAGAATTCGCGCGCCGAGGTCACCGCGCCCGAGCCTCTTGGCCATCGCGGCGAGCCGCCCGACCTGGCGGCCGACGCTCACCGTCGCGAGGATCCAGACCGCCGCCAGCAGCAGCAGCGAGGCCACCGCCAGGATCGCCATGTCCTCGTAGAGTCGTCGGTTCGCTGCCGCGACCAGCCCGTCCTTGGACCGTCCGACCAGGATGTAGAGACCGGCATCCCCGGTCGACGGCGAGCGGGCGGCGACACTCCAGACATGGGTGCGGCCCTCGCGATCGGTCACTTCCTGAAACGCCTTCCGGTCGGGCGTTGCCGCGAAGCGGAACAGTTCGGATCCCGCGATCGACCCGCCGACGGGCTCGGTCCAGCCTCCGCCGGAGGGAGCGACCAGAACCGTGCCCTTGGCATCGACGAGCAGGATATCCTTCTCGGCGAGCAGCCGCTTGTGGTGAAACTCCGCGAATTTGCGCAGGTTGAACGAAGCCAGCAGGATCAGCTTCAGCGCGCCGGCTTCCGATCGCACAGGATATGCGATCTGGAGCACTGACAGTCCGGTCAGCCGGCCGAAGACCGGCTCGAGCACGACACCACGCGAGACTAGGGCCTGCTTGAAATAGGCGCGATCCCTCAGGTCGAGCGTGCGGCTGGTCCGCAGCGAGTCGCAGAACAGGCTGCCGTCGGGATCGATGGTCAATATCCCGGTGAACTGCGGGTATTCCTCGCGCACTTCCGATAGAAACGCCGAGCACGCCGCCTTGTCGCGCGTGTCGAGGTCGCGGGCACGGGCGAGACCATAGTGAAGCTGCGCGGTGCCCTGGATCTTCTCGTCCAGATCGCTTGCAATCTCGTCGGCCGCCGCCGCCAGATTGGTCAGGGCGGCGTTGATGTCGCTGCTTCGATTCTGCATGAAACGCAGCCCGACGAGGCTCGCCGGCACCAGCATGGCCGCGATGACGAGTATCAGTAGCCGGGTACGCAAGCTCATCGGTCGGGTAGTCCGCTCTGGTCATCGCGTGTGCTGGTTCGAAGGTGCAATTTGCGGCACCACCGTCCGTTCCGTCCATAGGCATCGTGCCCAAAAGCCCTCGAGGGGGGAAAGATTCTGAGGTTGCGCGCAGCACGGGTGAGCCCCCGACAGGGGGCGTCGACGCAGCGCCGCCGGGCTCCCAGGATACCGTCATCCGGAACCAAACTGCGCGTGCGCGCGGCGCCCGACGGCGCTAATATCACGGACGAACCGCGTGCGACGAAGATCGCACCGGCAAATGAGGAGGAAGCTGATGTCCATCTCGGGCAAGGTCGATCCGGTGGTGCGTCCCGTTATGGCGACCGACATTGCCGAGGCGCTGGTCGAGGGTCTCCGCGATTTCCAGGCGCTGCCGCTCTACGGGCTTTGCTTCGGCGCACTCTATGCCGCCGGCGGCATCGCCATCATGCTCTGCCTCACCGCTTTCGGCATGGTCTACCTGGTCTATCCCCTGGCCGCCGGTTTCGCGCTGATCGGCCCGTTCGTCGCGATCGGTCTCTACGAGGTCAGCCGCCGCCGCGAGCGCGGCGAGCCCGTCTCCTTCGGCGCGATCTGGTCGGCGATACGCTCGCGCAGCGAGATCGGCTGGATGGCGTTCGTCACGCTGTTCATGTTCGTGATCTGGATGTACCAGGTGAGGCTCCTGATCGCGCTGCTGCTCGGCCTGCACGCCTCGTTCTCGAGCCTTCAGGAGTTCATGACGGTGGTGCTGACGACCAATGAGGGTCTGCTGTTCCTCGCCATCGGCAACGCGGTCGGCGCCGTGTTGTCGCTGATCCTGTTCTCGCTCACCGTGGTGTCGTTTCCGTTGCTGCTCGACCGCGAGGTCGATTTCGTCACGGCCATGGTGACGAGCGTGCGTGCGGTCGTGACCAGCCCGCTGCCGATGATCGGTTGGGCGGCCGTGATCGTGATGCTGCTGATCGTCTCCGCGCTGCCTTACTTCCTCGGGCTGATCGTGACGCTGCCGGTGCTCGGCCATGCGACATGGCATCTCTATCGGCGTCTGGTGGCGCCGGTGCCGTGAGAGGCAAGCCCCGACGCACGACCAAGCAGTCGAAAACGAGGCTTCGGCGGCCTTATTCGATCGAGAACGGCATTTGGCGCGTCAAAGGCGCGGTGCGGGCGAGAAAACGATAGCTAATTGCAGTGATTGCGCGCACGGTGCGCCAATGTCGGAAAGTCCGGTCGTCCTTTCGCACACGCGACGCCGTGACCATGCGCGCGCGACGTGAAACGGCTCATTCCTCGCACCGGCGGAGCTGGCTCATCACGCCATCGTAACGGCGATGGTTGCGCATATTGCCCGTTCCCGCGGGTGAGTCGGACGCGGCGGGCGCGTGCCGGATATGCCTGAAAGATTCCACCGCGGTTCGATACGAGATCGAACGCCAACCGAAAGCACCTGATGCAAACTCTCTCCCCAAGACACGTCAAGACAGACGAAGCACTCCGGCTCGGCGTGGAGTCGGGCTGGTACGCGATCAAGGTCAGTGGGACCTTTGTCTCGGGCCCGCACGATTCGGAAGGGGATTGCCGTCGCAAGATCGACGAGATTCAACCGCCGCCGGCGAAGAAGAAGCGATGAGGGCGCAGATTCCGGCCGCTACGGCGTCTTGATCCCCATCGCCTTCAGGGCATCCAGCATCCGCTGCGGCGGGCCCATCTTCACCACCAGCGGCTTGCCGGTCTCGAGCATGCTCTTGAGGCTGGAGAGGATCGCCGGCCAGCCCTGCCGTCCGCCGGAGAGGATGTCGTCGCTGAGCGGCCGGTCATGGCCTTCGCTCATGGTGAGACGGACCGCGTCGCCGACCTCTTCGATCTCGTAGGTGACGAGGGTCGGGCCGAGCTTCTCGATCAGATCCGGCCAGTTGACGTTGAAGGTGACCGAGAGCTTTCGCGGCGGATCGTAAGAGAGGACCTCGCCGCTGATGTGCAGGGCGCCGTCGGGCGTGCGCACGACGAACGCGCCGCCGAGCCGCGGCTCGACCTCCACGGCATTGCCGAAGAAATACTGCCGGCTGAACTCGGCCGAGGTCAGCGCCTCCCACACCTTCTCCGGTGTGGAGGCGATGTAGATGGTATAGACGGTGAGTGGCTTGAATTGATCGAGGTTCATTTTGCGTCGAATCCCTTGTTGAGGGCTGCGCGGGGAATGGCGAGCACCTTGCCTCGCTCCAACAGGCTCTTGAGGCCTGACAGGATCGCCGGCCAGCCATTGGAGACGGCGCCGAGATATTTGCCGCCCTCGACGAAGCCGTCATGCAGCACGGTCAAACGCACGAGCGAGCCGAACGGTTCGATGGTGAAGACGACGCGCGAGATCGGCTCGCCGCGGAGCTCTTCGTATTTCTGGTGCTGAAGCTGTAGGACAGGCGCCGCGGCGGATCGGCCTCGAGGATCTCGCCGGAATCGGTGATTTCGCCGTCCAGCAGAAGCGCGAAGGGCGAGCCGACCTCCCAGTCGGAACGGATCTCGGCGCCGAACCAGTATTGCCTGGTGAACTCGCTCGACGTCAGCGCCTCCCACAGCTTTTCCGGCGAGGTCTCGATATAGCTCACATAGACGAATTGCGGCTTACTCATCGCGCTTCTCCAACTGGCGTTTCAACTCGCCGAGCGCGGCGAGCTTGCCGCGTTCGAACTTCCTGATCCAGCGTTCGCCGATCTGATGGATCGGCACCGGATTGAGGTAATGCAGCTTCTCGCGGCCATGCCTGATGGCCGTGACCAGGTTGGCCTCTTCCAGAATCACCAGATGCTTGGTCACGGCCTGCCGCGTCATCGCGAGGCCTTCGCAGAGTTCGTTCAGCGTCTGGCCGTTCCTGGCGTGAAGCCTGTCGAGCAGCGATCGTCGTGACGCGTCGGCGAGCGCTTTGAAGACCTCATCCATGGCGGTGATAATAGGCAACCAAATGGTTGCATGTCAAGCGGCACGTCATTCCGGGGCGACGCATTAGCGTCGAACCCGGAATCTCGAGATTCCGGGTTCGCACTTCGTGCGCCCCGGAATGACTGGCCGCGAAATCGTGTTCTGGGCGCCTGCAGTCGGCTGTGCTAGTACCCGGAATCAGAGCTGAGTGATACGGCGGCCTTTGAAACGGCGTTGACGGACCTTTTTCTTGGTCCAGACGAAGGGCTCGGCTCTGTCGTTGTATGCGTTGACGTAGGCATCGATGTGTTCCTGAAGCTGCTTGAGGCTCGTGAAGGAGGTGCCGCTGAGCGACTGCCCCTGCAAGATGGAAAACCATACTTCGACCTGATTGAGCCATGACGCACTTGTCGGCGTGAAATGAAATTGCACGTTGGGGTGGGCCTTGAGCCAGTCCTCGTTCTTTTTATGGGTGTTGAGGTTGTCGAGGATGACGTGAAGCTTGCGGTTCGGAAAAGCCGCGGTGACGCTGTTCATGAAATCGAGAAACTCGACGCGGCGCCGGCGTTTTGAATGGGTCGCGATGATCTTTCCGGTGGCGACTTCGAGCGCCGCAAACAATGTTGTGGTGCCATGCCGCTTGTAATCGTGGCTTTGGCCGGTCAAGGCGCGGCCATTGGGCAACTTCAGATAACCCTGCGCTCGCTCCAAAGCCTGGATCGAGGGCTTCTCGTCCACGCACAGCACAATGGCCTTCGCCGGCGGCGCGACATAGAGGCCGACAACATCGGCGGCTTTGGCCGTAAAGTTCGGGTCGTTGCTCTCGCACCAGGACTTGCGAGCCACCAGGTCAATCTTGTGGCTGCGCAGGAACCGCCAGACATATTGGACATCGACATCGCCCAGCGCCTCGGCCAGCAGGGGGCCGGTCCAGCGCGCAAACCCTTGCGGTGGCGGCTTATCCAGCAGCTTCAGAATCCGCTTGTCGGTCGTCTTCGTATAGATCGGCTGCTTGCCAGGCCGCGGCTTGTCTTGCAGCCCTTCAAGGCCATGGTCGGCATAGCGATGCCGCCAAAGGCTGACAATCCGCGGCTGGACCCCAACTTCCTTGGCGATCGACCGGGTGCTGCGCCCATCCGCCGCCAACAGAACTATCCGCGCCCGCTTCAAATCGCGCTGCAACGTCACCGGTGAGCGACAGCACGCCTCAAGCACCTTGCGATCTTTCCTCGAAAGGTGGACTTCTCTTGCTTCGGGTATCATCCCGACCTTGAATCACGACTCACGTTCCAAGAAAAGTGGGTACTAGCCTTTCAGCTCAGCCAACGCAGATTGGTTCCGGGAGGATTCATGTTCCGTTGCGTCTTAACTGCCGCGGGCCTCGTCTTCTTCGCTTGCGGCACACCGGCCTACGCGCAGAAGCAGACGATCGGCGCGCCGCCGGAAGCTTCCAACATGAAGCTGGTCGGGACCAACGACCTCCAGGCGCGCAGCGCCTATCAGCCGACCATCCATCATCAGGGCGAGCGCTGGATCGCCTATATCGGCCATCACGGCGGCACCGACGACGTGCCCGCTCCCGTCAATCCGATGACGGGACAGGCGGAGCCGAACGGAACCTCGATCGTCGACGTCACCGATCCCGCGCATCCCAAATATCTGCGTCACCTGCCGGGGCAGGAAGGCAAATATGAATCCGGCGGCGCGCAGATGGTGCGGGTCTGCGACGGCAAGTCGTTGCCGAAGGGCGATCCGAATGCGGTGTACATGCTGCGCACCTTCGGCAGCGAGGCGCATGAGATCTGGAACGTCGCCGATCCCGCCAGCCCTGTGCTGATCGCGCGCATTGGCGGCTTGAAGGACACGCACAAGAGCTGGTGGGAATGCGACACCGGTATCGCCTTTCTCGTCTCGGGCGCGCCGGACTGGCGCACGCGGCGCATGACGCAGGTCTATGACCTCTCCGATCCCGCGCATCCGCAGAAGATCCGCGACTTCGGCCTGCCCGGTCAGGAGCCCGGCGCCACCGGCGCGGTGCCGACCGAACTGCACGGGCCGATCTCGACCGGGCCCCAAGGCAATCGCGTCTTTTTCGGGTACGGCACTAACAAAGGCGGCATCCTTCAGATCGTCGATCGTGACAAGCTCCTGAACGGGCCGAAGGAGCCGACGCCGGACAATCTGCGCTATCCCGAGATTGCGCGGATGCCGATGTCCGCCTTCAACGGCGCGCACACGACGTTCCCGATGCTCGACATGCCCGTTGCGGAATTTTCCGAGGACAAGGACGGCAGGACCCGCGACATCGTGATGATCGTGGACGAGGCGATCCTCAACGAATGCGGCGAGGCGCGGCAGATGGTGTGGTTCGCGGACGTCACCACCGAGACGCGGCCTATGATGATCTCGAGCTATACCGTGCCGGAGGCGAGCGGACAGTTCTGCCAGCGCGGCGGCCGCTTCGGCTCGCACTCCTCGAACGAGAGCATGGCGCCGGTCTACTACAAGAAGCTGGCTTTCATCGCCTTCTTCAATGCCGGCGTGCGCGCGCTCGACATCCGCGACCCCTATCACCCGAAGGAGGTCGGCTATTTCATTCCGTCGATCACGAGCGCGACCGACAAGCGCTGCATCCCGATCGAAGGCGGCGAACGCTGCAAGGTCGCGATCCAGACCAACAATGTGGAGACGGACGATCGCGGCTACATCTACATCGTCGACCGCGCCAATACCGGCCTGCATATCCTCGAGCTGACCGGTCCCGCGCGCGCCGTCGCCGGCCTGCCGAAGAGCTGACGATGCGGCGCGGGGCGAGGATGCTGATGGCCTTGATCGCCCTCGGCGCGCTGCCCGGTCTGCGTGTCCATGCGACGGAACGCGCCGGGCATTGGCAGGAGATGAGCTGGCCGTTTCCCCGCGACGGCTGGCCCGCCGGCCGCGCGTTCCGTTGTACGGCGGGCGGCTGCGACGGCGCCGAGCTCTACGTCCGCGCCAAGCGCGGCTTCTGCAATTGCGACACCGGCGTTGCCGATGACGACGAGGTCGACCGCGTCACCGATATCGACCTGATCAGTCCGCGCTTCACGCCTGTCGCGGCCGGCGAGGCCGTGAGCATCGCGGCCATGCAGGGCCGCATCAGGCACTACGATCTCGACATGCCCGACGGCGCGCGCCATGCCGCCGCCGGCCTCGCGCTGTCGCGCCGCTGCGATCTGCTCGTCGCGGTGGCGCAAGGCGCGGGCGAGGCGAATGCCGCGCAGCGCGCCGCGCTCGTGCTTCTGGAAACGGAGGAGATGAAGCAATGGATGGCTGCTGCATTGGATGGGCGGTGAGGGGGCGCGACCCGCGCCACGTTCTCCGCTGTCATCACCCGCGAAAGCGGGTGATCCAGTATTCCGAGGCGCTCGTGGGATACCGAGAAGCCGCGGCGTACTGGATACCCCGCCTCCGCGGGGTATGACACCGGTGGTTGGGCGGGCACGCTGCGCTCATCTGTCTTCCGTTCCCGTCCTTCCCGTGCATTAATGCCTTCAACCGCTCTCAGCCGAGTCCCTCCATGATGTCCATGCAAGCCTATCTCGCCTTCGTCGCCGCCTGCATTGCGCTGGCGCTGCTGCCGGGTCCGATCGTCACCCTCGTCATCGCCAACGGCCTGCGTCACGGCACGCGTGCGGCGCTGACCAATGTCCTTGGCGCGCAGGCCGGGCTCGCCATCGTCATCGGCATCGTTGCGATCGGCCTGACGTCGCTGATGGCGACCATGGGCTACTGGTTCGACTGGGTGCGCTTTGCCGGCGCCGCCTATCTGGTCTGGCTCGGCATCAAGCTGATCTGGGCGCCGGTCGAGGGCGTCAATGTCGACCAGCCGCCTCCGCCGCCGCGCGGCGGGTTCTTCCTGCAAGGTTTCCTGGTGTTGCTATCGAACCCGAAGGTGCTGGTGTTCTTCGGTGCCTTCATCCCGCAGTTCATGGACATGAACCGCGACCACTTTCCGCAAGTCGCACTGCTCGGCGCAACTTTCATGGTCACCGCGGCGATGACGGACGCGCTCTACGCGATTGCAGCCGGCCGCGCGCGAAAATTCTTCTCGGCCCGCCGCACGCGGATGATGTCGCGCATCTCCGGCGGCTTCATGATCGGCGGCGGCATCTGGCTGGCGCTGACCAGGGCGAAATAACCTTCCAGAGGCCGGTTTGGTTTGAACCCTTCGCGGCGGCAATGCGTCCAATCGGGCATTGCCGCTGACGAAGGATTTTGCCGTGCCTGCTCTGCCCCCGCTCGTTTACGCGATGCTGCTTGCGCCGCTCGCGCTGATCCTGATTGCCGCCGTCGTGAAGACCTGGCAGGCGCGCGAGGCGCGGAGCTGGCCGCAGGCGCCCGGCAAGGTGGTTACATCAGTTGCCGAGGTGCGCGAGGTCAGGGTGTCCGACGACGAGCGCGAAGATGGCTATCGGATGGAGAACCGCAACTTCGCCAACGTGACCTACGAGTATTCGGTCGGCGGCCGCAAGCTGCGCAACAACCGCATCTCGATCGGCGAAGACCTCGGCAATTTCCAGGTCGCCGAGAAACTCGCGAAATATCCCGCCGGCAGCATCGTCACCGTCTACTACAATCCGCGCCATCCCGATCAGGCCGTGCTGGAGCGCGATCTGCCCAAAGGCCTATGGGGCTGTCTCGGCATCGGTACCGTGGTCGTGCTCGCCATCGTGTTCGGCTCGGCCTTCGGTCTCAACCAGAGTTACCAATATCTCGCCCATCACGTCGCACGGCCCGATCTCGCGGGCCTGGTCGTCGCCTTCGGTGCGTTCGGCCTCGTCATCGCGCTGATGGCGTGGGCCGTGCAGCGGCAGGCCTCGATGGCGACGCGGTGGCCGACCGTGCCGGGCACGATCAAGCTGTCGGGAATCGAGGAATATCACGAGGCGAGCGAGCCGGGCGAGCGCCGCGGCACCGAGATGTTCGGCAAGCGCGTGACCTACACCTACCTCTATCAGAACGTCAGCTACACCAATGAATGCGCGCGCGTCGCGGCAGGAACGACGTCGGCGTCTGACGAGATGCTGCGAAAGCTGATGTCACGCTATCAGGACGGCGCGACCGTCGAGGTCCGCGTCAACCCCGACAACCCGGCCGAGGCCACGCTCGACGCCCGCGGCGACGGCCGCATCGCCTACGTGCTGTGGGGCATCGCCGCGATCTTTGCCGCGCTCGCGGTGTTCGTGGCAACGCGTGGCGGTTGACCGCAGCGCCGGCCTGGCTGGCTATGCCACCCTCTCCGCGCGCAACCCCAGCTCGATCTCCGCAAAGATCCGCGCCAGCCGCTCGGCCCATTGCTGCTGGCCGGACTGGTCCGCGATCAGATCCTGGCGGATCTCGATGCCGGTGTTGACGAGGCCGCGGGCTTCGCCATGCACGGGGATGGTGTAGTCGGTGAGGTCGTTGACCGCATAGGGCTCGTTGTCGCCGACGACGAGATCGCTCTCGGCGCGTAGATGTTTGATCAGGAGCTGCGGCAGCACCGTGTCGCGGTTGTAGAGCGCGCCGATATGCCAGGGCCGCTCAACACCGGCATAGACCGATGTGAAGCTGTGCAGCGACACCAGCACCGTCGGCCGCTTGTCGTGCAGGCGGCGGCCGATCGTGGCATCGATGCGATGATGATAGGGCTCGAAAATCTCGCGCCGCCTTGCCGCGCGCTCGCCCGCGGAGATGCCCTCATTGCGCGGGATTGCCGTTGCCTCCGACATCACGGGAATCGAGCTCACGGCGCCCGGCGGGCGGTTGCAGTCGATCACGAGCCGCGAATAGCGCTGCGCGATCAGATGCGCATCCAGCATTTCTGCCAGCCGCTCGGCGACGCCGGCAATGCCGATGTCCCAGGCGATGTGCCGCGTCAGCTCGTTCTCGGCGACGCCGAGATCGCCGAGCGCGCGCGGCAGCACCCGCCCGTAGTGATCCGCGGTGAGCAGAAAGGGCGATGCCCCCGCCGCATTCACCTCATGCACTGGCGGAATGTCACCCTCGCCGAGCAGTTGATCGGTCGCGTCGGCTGTGTCTAAAGCCATCCTGATTGCCTATGGAAAATGCAGTCACCCCAAGAATCGGGCAGAATCGCTATAGATTGATCCGCCCAAAGTCACCATGATCGCCTCACGATGCCGCTGCTCACGATTCATCACAAGACCGAATATCGCTATAACCGCCCCGTGGCGTTCGGCGAACACCGGATCATGCTCCGTCCGCGCGACGGGCACGATCTGCGCGTGCTCGACTCCAGGCTCGAAATCTCGCCCGAGCCGATGTCGCTGCACTGGATCCACGACGTGTTCGGCAATTCGGTCGCGATCGCCAATTTCGACGAGCGCGCGGACGCGCTGATCTTCGACTGGCATGTCACCGTCGAGCACAATCCGGTGGAGGAGTTCGCGCTGACGCCGGACGATCCGGCCTATTTCTATCCCTTCGTCTACGACGACGAGGAATTCCCCGATCTCGTCCAGTACATCACGCCGCAATACACCGATCCCGACGGCGAGATCGCGGAGTGGGCGCGCGGGTTCCTCGACGAGGACGCGCCGACGCCGACCTTCAAGATCTTGAGCGGCATGACGCACGGCATCCGCAAGCAGTTCAAATACCGCAAGCGCCACGAGTTGGGCACGCAGCATCCGCTCGACACTTTGCAGTCGGGCACAGGAACTTGTCGGGACTATGCGCTGTTCATGATTGAGGCGCTGCGCCAGCTCGGCATCGCCGCGCGATTCGTCTCCGGCTACATCTTCGTGCCGGAGGATATCGAGCAGCGGCACGTCGGCGGCGGTTCGACGCACGCCTGGGTGCAGGTCTATTTGCCGAGCGCGGGCTGGATCGAGTTCGATCCGACCAACGGCATCGTCGGCACCCGCGACCTGATCCGGGTCGCGGTCGCCCGCGATCCGCGCCAGGCGATCCCGCTGCACGGCGTCTATATCGGCTCCGGGGATGCCTTCGAAGCCATGGACGTGAACATCAAGGTGGTTTCGGACGACCAGGAGATGGAGGCAGAGGTCTTGTAGATGGACATCGGGGTCGGCTTCGAGATCACCTACGCGGCAAGGCGGGCACAACGCCTCTCCAACGTCGTCCTGGCGAAAGCCAGGACCCATACCGCGGAATCTATCGATTGCGAACGGTAGTCGTACCGAACGACGAGTCTTCGCCAAACGGCTCCCCGGGGTAATGGGTCCTGGCCCCCGTGCGCAATTGCGCACTAGTACCCGGAATCAGAGCTGAGTGATACGGCGGCCTTTGAAACGGCGTTGACGGACCTTTTTCTTGGTCCAGACGAAGGGCTCGGCTCTGTCGTTGTATGCGTTGACGTAGGCATCGATGTGTTCCTGAAGCTGCTTGAGGCTCGTGAAGGAGGTGCCGCTGAGCGACTGCCCCTGCAAGATGGAAAACCATACTTCGACCTGATTGAGCCATGACGCACTTGTCGGCGTGAAATGAAATTGCACGTTGGGGTGGGCCTTGAGCCAGTCCTCGTTCTTTTTATGGGTGTTGAGGTTGTCGAGGATGACGTGAAGCTTGCGGTTCGGAAAAGCCGCGGTGACGCTGTTCATGAAATCGAGAAACTCGACGCGGCGCCGGCGTTTTGAATGGGTCGCGATGATCTTTCCGGTGGCGACTTCGAGCGCCGCAAACAATGTTGTGGTGCCATGCCGCTTGTAATCGTGGCTTTGGCCGGTCAAGGCGCGGCCATTGGGCAACTTCAGATAACCCTGCGCTCGCTCCAAAGCCTGGATCGAGGGCTTCTCGTCCACGCACAGCACAATGGCCTTCGCCGGCGGCGCGACATAGAGGCCGACAACATCGGCGGCTTTGGCCGTAAAGTTCGGGTCGTTGCTCTCGCACCAGGACTTGCGAGCCACCAGGTCAATCTTGTGGCTGCGCAGGAACCGCCAGACATATTGGACATCGACATCGCCCAGCGCCTCGGCCAGCAGGGGGCCGGTCCAGCGCGCAAACCCTTGCGGTGGCGGCTTATCCAGCAGCTTCAGAATCCGCTTGTCGGTCGTCTTCGTATAGATCGGCTGCTTGCCAGGCCGCGGCTTGTCTTGCAGCCCTTCAAGGCCATGACAATCCGCGGCTGGACCCCAACTTCCTTGGCGATCGACCGGGTGCTGCGCCCATCCGCCGCCAACAGAACTATCCGCGCCCGCTTCAAATCGCGCTGCAACGTCACCGGTGAGCGACAGCACGCCTCAAGCACCTTGCGATCTTTCCTCGAAAGGTGGACTTCTCTTGCTTCGGGTATCATCCCGACCTTGAATCACGACTCACGTTCCAAGTACTAGGGTCTGTACCTAAATAGCGCCACGTGATTCTCTTGCCTACGTGTTGATTCGGGGGCGAGAGAATGCGCGCTGGTTTGTTTTGGCTGAACGACAGGCAATGGGCGCGTATCGAACCGCATCTGCCGAGGGGACTGACGGGGCCGGATCGGGACGACGACCGACGCATCGTCAGCGGCATCATTCACATGCTGCAATCGGGTGCACGATGGCGTGATTGTCCACGTGAATACGGCCCTTACACGACGATCTACAATCGCTTCAATCGCTGGGCCAAGCGAGGACGATGGTGCGCAATCTTCGAAGCGCTGGCCAAGCCTGGCGAAGACGGCGTCGTACTGTCGCTCGACTCGACCTCGATTAAAGCTCACCGGTGTGCCTCCGGCGGAAAAGGGGGGAGCACAATCAAGCAATCGGCCGCTCGCGCGGAGGCCGCACGACAAAAATCCATGCGCTGAGCGATCCGCTCTGCCGGCCGGTCGTCCTGCATCTGACTCCAGGCCAGGATGCCGATATCGCTGCGGCTCCCGATGTCCTGGCGCTCGCGCCACCCATGAGCGTGCTCCTCGCCGACAAAGGGTATGATGGCGACAAGCTTCGCGGCGAAATCATTCGTCGTGGCGCCAAGCCCGTAATCCCCAATAAATCTAACCGTGTCGTCATCCATCGCTTCAACAAACGCGCCTACAAAGGACGAAATGTCATCGAACGCTGCTTTTGCAGGCTCAAGGACTTCCGGCGCATCGCCACGCGATATGACAAGCTCGCCCGTAATTTTTTGGCCGCTGTTCATCTCGCCGCTCTCGTCGCATATTGGCTCAATTGAGTCTGGACCCTAGGCCAGGACGACATCGAATGTGCAACGCTGTCGTTCCGCAAAATTCACAGTTATAGACACCCCCATGACCTCCGATCGTCTCTTCGTCTATGGCACCCTGATGCGTGGCTTCGACCATCCGATGGCGCGGCTGCTTGCCGGCCACGCGGAATTTCTG
Source organism: Bradyrhizobium sp. YCK136 (assembly GCF_044570075.1). Classification (NCBI taxonomy): domain Bacteria; kingdom Pseudomonadati; phylum Pseudomonadota; class Alphaproteobacteria; order Hyphomicrobiales; family Nitrobacteraceae; genus Bradyrhizobium; species Bradyrhizobium sp. YCK136. The sequence goes on along the minus strand of NZ_CP172424.1, from coordinate 7,771,387 downwards.
GGTAAAGCGACCTGCCGCGGCCGGCTCTTTCTCATCAAGCATTATCCGGGATTGCTGCTGTCGGATGCGCCGTCCGACCTTGTCCATGGCGAGCTGTTCCACATGCGCGTGCCCGACGAGCTGCTGCGCGAGCTCGACATGTACGAGGCCTGCGGCGAGGGGTTTCCGGAGCCGACCGAATATCTGCGCAAGCTGATCGACGTGACGCTGCCGGACGGCACCGCCGGCAAGGCGTGGACCTATGTCTACAACTGGCCCGTCGCCGATCTGCCCCGCATCGAGTCGGGGCGCTTCCTGGAGCACTAGAGCATGATCCGGAAAAGTGCGTAGCGGTTTTCCGACAAGATCATGCTCAAAAAAAATAACCTAAAGCGCGATCTCTTCGCGCTTTAGGCCGACAGCACTTCCTTGACCACGCGCACGTCCACTTCGCGTTCGACGTAAGTCCATTCCTCGGTGCGCCTGAGCATCGCCACCAGCTCCTCGAACAGCGAGGCGTGCGCGGGGGCGAACTCGAACCAAGTCAGGAAGTCGAAGGGGCCGCCGAGGTCGCGGCAGTGATAGAGCTGCCGCGCGATGGCGGGCAGGAAGCGCAGGCTGCTGGCGATGTGGTGCGATCTGTCCTCGAAAATCCTGCGGCGCTCTTCCTGCGTCAGCTCCCACCAGGCCTGCGACTTGCGGATCGGGATCAGCGCCGCGCTGGTTGCCTCGAGCCGGCCGAGCCCGGCTGCACGGCCACGAGCTGCTGCTTCTCGGCGCGCTCGGTGTAGCGCAAGCTGCTGGGCACGCCGGCAAGCCGCCACGCATTGCGCGAAGGCACCAGCGGCAACGAGACCGCCTCGCTGTCGGTGACCGACAGCGCCGGCATGAAGGGCAGGGGCTCGCCCGTCACCGGCGAAATCGAGGTGATGCGCCAGCCCCCGCTGTGGCCGCCTCGAAAGGTCCTGAACATAGGGATATGGAAGCGTGGAACCGGGTTAGGTTCAAGCTTTTCGCGTCATTCCCGGCCACCTGTTCCGTCGCCCTTCGAGGCTCGCCGAAGAGGCGAGCGCCTCCAGCGACAATGGCTTCGCCATTGCGCGGGGGTGACGGGATGGGCGCCTCGGGATGACGGCGCCTGTGCATAGGTCGAATAACCCGGATAAGCCTGACAAACCTGACTTTTGGGCGGGCCGCACCTATATCCCTGATCCTTCGCCCGACTCACACGGTTTCGCGCTAGACACACCCCCATGCGCTTCACGCCCCAATTCCTCGACGAGCTGCGTGCCCGGCTTTCGGTTTCCGAAGTCGTGGGCAAGCGCGTCAAGCTGAAGAAGGCCGGACGGGAGTGGAAGGGGCTGTCGCCGTTCCAGCAGGAGAAGACGCCGTCCTTCTACGTCAACGACCAGAAGGGTTTTTACCACGACTTCTCCTCCGGCAAGCATGGCGACATCATCACCTTCGTGATGGAGACCGACGGCCTGCCGTTCGCAGAGGCGGTCGAGCGGCTCGCGAGCATGGCGGGCCTGCCGCTGCCGGCGGTGACGCCCGATGCGGCGCGCCAGGAGCAGCGGCGCCGCTCGCTGCATGACGTCATGGATCTCGCGGCAAAGTATTTCGCCGAAACGCTGGCTTCGCGCGTCGGCGCCAAGGCGCGCGGCTATCTCGCCGATCGCGCCATCTCGCCGGCGACGCAATTGCAGTTCCGCCTCGGCTATGCCTCGCCCGATCGCTTCGCGCTGAAGGAGCATCTCGGCAAGCTCGGCGTCTCCGTCGACGACATGGTCGAGACCGGCCTGCTGATCGGCGGCGACGATATTCCCGTGCCCTATGACCGCTTCCGCGATCGCGTGATGTTTCCGATCACCGATCTGCGCGGCCGCGTCATCGCCTTCGGCGGACGCGCGCTGGAGAAGGACGTTCCGGCCAAATACCTGAACTCGCCGGAGACGCCGCTCTTCCACAAGGGCGACAATCTCTACAACCACCAGACCGCGCGCAAAGCCACGCATGACGGCAGCGCGCTGATCGTGGTCGAAGGCTATGTCGACGTCATCGCCATGGTCACCGCGGGCTTTGCCGGCAGCGTGGCGCCGCTCGGCACCGCGCTCACCGAAAACCAGCTCGCGCTGCTCTGGAAGATGGCGGACGAGCCGATCCTCTGCTTCGACGGCGACAGGGCCGGCCAGAAGGCGGCCTATCGTGCGGCCGATCTCGCCTTGCCGTTTCTCGCGCCCGGAAAAAGCTTGCGCTTTGCGCTGCTGCCGGAAGGGCAGGACCCCGACGATCTCGTCCGCTCCGGCGGGCGTGGCGCGATGGAAGAGGTGATCGCGGCGGCGCGTCCGCTCGCCGACATGCTCTGGTCGCGCGAGCTCGAAGGCGGCAACTTCGCCACCCCCGAGCGGCGCGCTGCACTGGAGGCGCGCATCAAGGAGCTCGCGGGCGGCATCCGCGACGAGGTGGTGCGGCGCTATTATCGCCAGGATCTCGCCGAGCGGCTTCAGCGTACGTTTGCGCCCGAGAGCGGGCGCGGCGGCTTTGCCGGCCGTGGCAATTTCCGCCCCGGTCAGAGCGGCCGCCCGTTCCAGCCGCGGAGCGGCGGGCAGGCGAATCGATTCGGCGGCCAGGGGTTCCGCGGCGCGCCCGGCCCCACCCCGCTACCCTCCGGCCCATACCAGGCGGCGAGCCCCCAGCTCGCGACGAGCCCGATCATGAAGGGCCAGCGCAGCGTCATCTCCCGCAGGGAGGCCCTGATCCTGCAATGCCTGATCAACCACCCCTGGCTGCTGCATGAGCACCTTGAGGAGGTGGCCGCCCTGGAATTCGCCCATCCGGAGGCCCACAAGCTCCGCGCCGGCATTATCGTCGCTTTCGCCAACGACCATCACCACTCGCCGGACCCTGGCGAGCTGGCCGAGAAGATGCGGGCCGACATCGAGAAGGGAGGATTTTCTCAGCTTCTTCAAAGGGTTGAGAATGGCATCACGACCGCGGCGGTGTGGGGCGCGCGGGAAGGCGCGGCACGGGACGACGTTCTCTCCACTTGGCATCAGCTGGTTGCCTTGCATCGGCAATGGCATTCACTACTTAGAGAGCTGAAGGACGCCGAGCTGGCCTTGGGGGAGGACCCCAGCGAGGCCAATTTGGCGTGGCTGCGTGACGTCAAGGCTCGGATAGGCGAAGTCGACGGCACCGAGGCCCTGATCGAGGGTTTTGGCGAGCTGTCGGGCCGGTTCCAGAAGAGCGTGTGATGAAAGAATCATGCGGACGGCCGGGGCCGGAACCGCTAAAAGACTCGCCAAATCCATGGTTTGGCGGCAAAAACAGGGTTAATCGAGGCTTAACGGTCTTGTAGCACTTTGGCCCAGAGGCGGCCGCAGGCAGAACAGACGCGTCAGGAATGAATCCGCGCGAGAACTGTTGGCACTACACCTGCATCCGCTGCGACAAAGAGGCTCACGAAGCGTTAGGCAAATCCGGCGAGAGAAAGTTGGGGGTGGCGAGAGATGTGCGCGCCGCCCTTTCCGTGTCGAGAGCTGACGAAGCGAGAGCGTCGAGCAACAGGTTCAAGTGATTTCAGGCAGGCGCGGCGAACGTCTGTGTGAAACGCGTTTAGGAGCAATGGATGGCCACCAAGGCAAAGACGCTGCAGGCGAAGGACAAGGAAAAAGACGACAAGGCAGCGGATGCTCCCGAGAAGGATTCCCAGGACGCGCCCTCGCCGTTGCTCGATCTGTCCGACGCGGCCGTGAAGAAGATGATCAAGCAGGCCAAGAAGCGCGGCTTCGTGACCTTCGATCAGCTCAATGAAGTGTTGCCGTCCGACCAGACCTCGCCCGAGCAGATCGAGGACATCATGTCCATGCTCTCGGACATGGGCATCAACGTCACCGAAGCCGACGATAGCGAAGGCGAGGAAGACAAGGACGAGGGCGGCGAGGACGAGACCGACAACGAACTCGTCGAGGTCACCCAGAAGGCCGTCACCGAGGTCAAGAAGAGCGAGCCGGGCGAGCGCACCGACGATCCCGTGCGCATGTATCTGCGCGAGATGGGCACCGTCGAGCTGCTCTCCCGCGAAGGCGAAATCGCGATCGCCAAGCGCATCGAGGCCGGCCGCGAGGCGATGATCGCAGGGCTGTGCGAAAGCCCGCTGAGCTTCCAGGCCATCATCATCTGGCGCGACGAACTCAACGAAGGCAAGATCTTCCTTCGCGACATCATCGATCTCGAAGCGACCTATGCCGGCCCCGAAGCCAAGGGCGGCATGAACACCGCGATGATCGGCGGCCCCACCGGTGAGAACGGCGAAGCCACGGCCGAGGGCGGCGAAGCGGTTGCAGTGACCGGGACTGCGCCCGCGCATGTCGCCCCGCCCGCCGCGCCGCCGGCGCCGACCCCGTTCCGCGCCGCGCCTGCCGCCGGCAACGGCGCCGAGGCCGAGAAGGATCCGGGCGAGGCCGCCGCCGAAGCCGACATGGACGAGGACGACGAGTTCGAGAACCAGATGTCGCTTGCGGCGATCGAGGCCGAGCTCAAGCCCAAGGTCGTCGAGATCTTCGACAAGATCGCCGAGAGCTACAAGAAGCTGCGCAAGCTTCAGGAGCAGGACATCCAGAACCAGCTCGAGAGCACCTCGCATGGGCCCTCGCTCTCGCCGCACCAGGAGCGCAAGTACCGCAAGCTCAAGGACGAGATCATCGTCGAGGTGAAGTCGCTGCGCCTCAACCAGGCGCGTATCGACTCACTCGTCGAGCAGCTCTACGACATCAACAAGCGCCTCGTCTCGCATGAGGGCCGCCTGATGCGTCTCGCCGACAGCCACGGCGTCGCGCGCGAGGATTTCCTGCGCAACTACACCGGCTCGGAGCTCGATCCGCGCTGGCTCAACCGCGTGTCGAAGCTGTCGGCCAAGGGCTGGAAGAACTTCGTCCACCACGAGAAGGACCGCATCAAGGACCTCCGCCACGAGGTGCATCAGCTCGCTGCGCTCACCGGCCTGGAGATCGTCGAGTTCCGCAAGATCGTGCACTCCGTGCAGAAGGGCGAGCGCGAAGCCCGCCAGGCCAAGAAGGAGATGGTGGAAGCCAACCTCCGTCTCGTGATCTCGATCGCGAAGAAGTACACCAACCGCGGCCTGCAGTTCCTCGACCTGATCCAGGAAGGCAACATCGGCCTGATGAAGGCCGTCGACAAGTTCGAGTATCGCCGCGGCTACAAGTTCTCGACCTACGCCACGTGGTGGATCCGGCAGGCGATCACCCGCTCGATCGCCGACCAGGCGCGCACCATCCGCATCCCCGTGCACATGATCGAGACGATCAACAAGATCGTGCGCACGAGCCGCCAGATGCTCAACGAGATCGGCCGCGAGCCGACCCCTGAAGAGCTCGCCGAGAAGCTCGGCATGCCCTTGGAGAAGGTCCGCAAGGTCCTCAAGATCGCCAAGGAGCCGTTGTCGCTCGAAACCCCCGTCGGTGACGAGGAGGATTCGCATCTCGGCGATTTCATCGAGGACAAGAACGCGATCCTGCCGATCGACGCCGCGATCCAGTCGAACCTGCGCGAGACCACCACGCGCGTGCTCGCCTCGCTCACTCCGCGCGAAGAGCGCGTGCTGCGCATGCGCTTCGGCATCGGCATGAACACCGACCACACGCTGGAAGAAGTCGGCCAGCAGTTCTCGGTGACCCGCGAGCGTATTCGCCAGATCGAGGCCAAGGCGCTGCGCAAGCTGAAGCATCCGTCGAGGAGCCGGAAGCTGCGGAGCTTCCTGGATAACTAATTCGGATTCTCATGCCCGGGCCTGACCCGGGCATCCAGACGAAAACGGCGGGCCGAAAGCCCGCCGTTTTTCGTTTGTGCTGACGCGTCGCGTGTCGCGCTCGAAGTCCTACTTCTTCTTCACCCCCACCCGCTCGATCTCCTTGATCGCCAGCGGCGGGCGGCCGGATTTTTCGGCGATCTCGCGGTCCTGCTCCATGATGAAGCCGCGGGCGGGCTCGTCGCCCTCGAGGCCCCCGAGCAATTCCGCGGGGACGCGGCGGTTGGAGCGTTGGGAGCCGTCCTCATAGACGACGTTGAAGAAGGCAAACTCGCCTTTGGGATTGGTCCCGGGTTTCTTGGCCATGGCGGCTTGTCGTCGATAAGGGCGCCATAGTCAAATGGCTTTGGGGGTTGTCAGCATGGAGCCGCGGCCTGCGGAGGTCTCCGTGCCATCGATCGGCGAAATCTGATTTCAAGAAATGGATGCGCCCGGCGCTTCGTAAGGTCCGTTGCGGCCCTTCCTCAATAAACGGCGGGCCGAAAAGCCCGCCGTTTATTTTGGGTCTTCAGTGTCGCCCGGGGCTGGCGGGGCGACAACCTAGGATAGAATAATATAACTCGCGCCATGCCGTGGCAAGATAAATCGCCGCAGCGTTGGTGTCGCAGTGAGCGCATCAGATATGCGTCGATCGCGATCTCTGGTTTCGATGCGCGCCGAAACAATTGCTTGGACTATAAAATCACTTTGTTCATCTTGTCCGCTCTCGCGATGCAGCGAGAGTTACGCGCTTGTAGCGAGGCGCGTCGGGCTGCACGTGTTCCCGTTTGCGTGCCGACAATGTGATCCGGTGCGGACGAGTTCCATCTTCGCGGTGCACATCTCAATGCGTGCGCCTGCGCTGCGCCAGTTCCTGGACGGCGAGCGGCGATTGGTGTCCGCCGCCGCGCCCGCTATCATCCTCCTTACGTCCCTGCGCCATGATCGCGCTGCCCATCGCGGCGGAACCGAAGGTGATGAGGAACGAAGCGAGCAGCAGAACAAGCGCAACGCCGCCTGCGCGGTCGGCGAGGATCAGCTCGCGCAGATGCCCGGGGTTGAGCCAGAGCAGGCCGCCGACGAGAAGCGCCGCGGCGCAGGCGCCGATCGCGAGGTTGATGGCGAGCAGGCGGAAGAGCGGGATGCGCAGCAGGGCGGGGCGGGTTGGTTTAGGTTGCTGATTGTTGGGCATGGCGGTTCGCCTCCTACAGAAGCGCAGAAATTATAGCGACAAGTCCGCCATCCGTCATGCCGGGGCGCGCAAAGCGCGAACTATGACGCGCAATTGCGCATCTGAGAATCCATTCATCCACCAACGCTGCCGCTCGATGGATTCCGGGTTCGCGCTGGCGCGCGCCCCGGAATGACGAGAGGGGAGCGTGGGCGCGATCGTTCATCCCATGTCGCTTGCAGCACTATGTTGAGGCGCATCAAACTCCGGCGCACGTCCTCACGGCGCCACCAGCTCCACCCGCCGGTTCAGCGCGCGGCCGGCGTCCGTCGCGTTCGAGCCGACTGGCGCGAGCAGGCCGACGCCGGCGGTGCGCAAGCGTGCCTGCGCGATGCGAAAGCTCTTCGCGAGCTCGGCGGCGACCGCTTCGGCGCGGCGTTTCGACAGGTCGAGATTGTACTCATAGGCGCCCTGGCTGTCGGTGTGGCCGACGATGAAGACGTTGAGCTGCGGCTGGCTGGTCAAGAGCTTTGCGATCTGCTCCAGCGTCGGGCGGCTCTCCGGCTTCAGCACGGCCTTGTCGGTGTCGAAATAGATGCCGTAGAGCGCGATGTGACCGGTCTCGCCCAGGCCCTTCGCCATCGCGGCGGCATCGACCATCTTGTTCGCGATGGCGCCGAGCTCGGCGACGGTGACCTGCGCATAGATCTCCTGGTTGTTCTGGCTGACGATGACGCTGGCATAGGTCTCGCGCCCGCCTTCGCTCTTGCGGCCGGCAAAGTAGCGGTAATTGAAGCCGTCGACCCACATCTGCGGGATCGGCAGCGTGTCGATGTTTTCCGTGAAGGGAATGGCGCCGCAGGCGTCGGTGTCGCAGGAGAGCAGGGTCTCGAAGCCGGCTTTCGCGAGCTGCGTCTCGAAATTGCGCGACACTTCCAGGATCGAGGGACCGGGATTGGTGCGATAGGCGATGCGGACAACGCGGCCCTCGAGCCGCCGCGCATCGGTCGGCTGGCCGTCCTTGAAGGCGGCCGCCTGCATCCGAGCGGCGTCAAAATCCTTCACCACATAGCCGGTGATGACGCTGCCGGCGAACCGGCCGATGCCGGGATAGTCGCGGCTGCCGGCGACGTCGCGCGTCTGCGCGGTCGCGGTGGTGTCGGCGAGAAGGCAGAGCAGGGCGGCAAGGACGAGCGATCCGGGGATGTTTCGCGGCGCGGGCATCGGCACTCTCTATCGGTTGAGGAGGGGGCGCAGACGTTAGTCGCCTGCACCATACCGCCGGTTCTCACCGGCGGCCCATTCCCTTGCCGATTGTCCGGAAAGCCGCCGCCCGTTTCAAGCCGCCGGTGCAATCCGGCTGCCGGCCTCGGGCGCCTGCGCCGCCTGCTGGCGTTCCATCATGGTCTGCCACAGCGTTGCGATGCTGGTCTGGGTCTGCGGCGCGATCAGGCAATGGCCCTCATTGTCGAAGCCGCAGAACCGCACCGACGGGTCTTTTCTCACCTCGGTCAGCGCCTCGTTGAGCATCTCCAGGCAGGTCATGACCTGGCCGACGTCCTGCAGGCGGGTGTGATGCAGGATGTCCATCAGGCGGAACGTCATCACTGCGGGCTGGCCGATGCTGATGCCGGGACGGCCGAGCTCGAACAGCACGTTCACGGCGGGAAACACGCCGCGGACATGCTCAAGCACGCCGGCCATGTCCTCCACGCTGCAGGCGACGAGATGGGCGGCCTGCGGCGGCGCGGCCGCAGGCGTCCGCGGTGCAAGGCCGAGCGAGGTGATCACCTCCTGCTCGATCCATTGCCGCACCAAGGCGGGCGCATTGCGGATCTGCTCGGCGGTCAAGGTAATTCCGGTCATAGGCTAGTCTCCTGGGAGGCTCTCGTGTTTCGCTCAATCTAGAAAGCGGGGCGTGAGACACGTTGATGCGGATCAAGCGCGCCGCTTTGACGGTTGCCGCTTTCCCGGGCATGATCGCGCGCTGCTTCGCACTGGGATTTTGGGGGATCGCTCGACATGCTGAGATACGCTCTGGCCGCCGCTTGCTTCGTTGGTCTGGCCGGCGGCCCGGCCGAGGCCGCGCGCTGCGGCGGCGACTTCAACGGCTTCGTCGCCAGCATGGCCTCGGAAGCGCAAGGAGCCGGCGTCTCGGCGAGCGTGACCAGTGCGGCGTTCAGCGGCATCACCCAGGACGGCGCCGTGCTCGCCTTCGACCGGCGCCAGCGCTACACCTTCAACAAGAGCTTTGAGCAGTATGTTTCGACCCGCGTCGGGCCGGGCCGCATCAATGGCGGCAAGGCGCTGTTGCAGCGTCACGCCGCGCTGCTCTCGCGCATCGAGCAGCAGTTCGGCGTACCCCGCTATATCCTGGTTGCGATCTGGGGGCTGGAGAGCGATTTTGGCAAGGGCGACATCGGCAAGCTGCCGGTGATCCGCACGCTGGCGACGCTCGCGCATGACTGCCGCCGCACCGATCTGTTCCAGGGCGAGCTGCTCGCCGCCCTCAAGATCGTGCAGCGCGGCGACCTGCCGCTGCGCGACCTGATCGGCGCCTATGCCGGCGAGATCGGCCAAACCCAGTTCCTGCCGTCGTCCTACATCAAGTACGGCGTCGATTTCGACGGCGACGGTCACGTCGACCTGCGCCACAGCGTGCCCGACGTGCTCGCCTCGACCGCGAACCTGCTCCACACCAGCGGCTTCAAGATGGGCCAGCCCTACGGCGAAGGCACCGCCAATTTCGAGGCGATGCGGGAGTGGAACAGGGCGGTGATCTATCGCAAGACGATCGGCTATTTTGCCGATCGGCTGGCGGGGCAGTGAGGGTGGGAGACGGCTGCGAGGGTACCCCCCATCGTCGTCCTGGCGAAAGCCAGGACCCATTCCCCAGGGAGTAATTGTTACGACGGCTCTCAGCCACTTGCATCGGCTGAGTAACTGCCCGCCTTCGCCAAACTGAGTTCGGTGGCTATGGGTCCTGGCTTTCGCCAGGACGACAACGGTGGGTGCGGAGGGCGGCGTCGCATCACACTCACTTCGTCCCCTTCGCCATCTTCTCCAGCCTCCGCTGCAACGGCGCCCAGTAGGTCCCCGGGCGGAAGCGCTGCAGCAGGTCCATGAAGCGGGCGTCGTTGCCGATCAGGATGCGGGGCTCGTTCCTCTCGATGCCCCGGATGATGCGCAGAGCGGCGTCCTTTGGTGTCGTCTTTGCCGCGTTCTCGAACCGCTCGATCATTTGCGAGCGGCGGGCATTGTCGGTGACGCCGACCCCGGTGCGCGAACTCCGCGCGATTGCGGTGGCGACGCCGCCGGGATGCACGACCGACAGCTTCACCGGGCTTCCGGCGACCGCGAGCTCGTGCCGGACGCTCTCGGAAAAACCGCGCACGGCGAATTTTGCCGCGGCATAGGCCGATTGTCCCGGCGGGGCGATGATGCCGAAAACCGACGAGACGTTGACGATATGCGCCGCTTCCATCGTCTTCAGGTGTGGCAGAAAGGCGCGCGTGCCGTGCACCACGCCCCAGAAATTGATGTCGAACAGCCACTCCATCTGCGCCTGGTCGATCTCCTCGAAGGTGCCCAGCAGCGCCACGCCGGCATTGTTGACGAGGATGCCGAGCGACGGATGCGCCGCTGTCGCTTCGCTTGCGAACTGCGCGATGTCGCCGGGCTCGCTGACGTCGACGCGATGCAGGGTGACCTTGCGTGCCTTCTCGCTTCCTTCGCCGATCTCGGCGGCGAGCGCCTTCAGCCCGGCCTCGTCGCGATCGGCGAGCGCAAGGTCGCAGCCGCGCTGGGCGAGTTCGATGGCGAGTGCGCGGCCAATGCCGCTTGCAGCTCCCGTGATGGCGGCGGCGCCGCGAATCGCAGTCATGGATCCCCCCTCAAGCTCCGATTTTGGAACTATGATTTACATTTTTTCAGAATGGAACCGAACCGTATTCGAGTTGGCTCCTTAACGTAAGTTACTTGGACGAAGACAGGCAGCATTGGGAGTCGCCGATGGGACAATCGAGACCATTTCCTGCAACGGCACTCGTCGTTGAAGACGACCCCATGCAGAGGGAAATGCTCAGTCTCCTGCTGGAAGAGAGCGGCTATCAGGTCATCCAGTGCGAGAGCGCCGAAGCGGCCGAGCGCGTGCTCGAGAAGAGCGCAGGCACGCTCTGCCTGATGGTGACCGACGTGCAGCTTGCCGGCCGCATGAACGGCGTCGAGCTCGCCCATGTCGCCAAGGGACGCAATCCCAAGCTCGACGTCGTCGTCACCTCCGGCCGCCCCTTGAACCAACCCTTGCCCGACGGCGCCAAATTCTGGGCCAAGCCCTGGGCGCCGCTCGACGTGCTGCGCGAGGCCGAGATCGCGCAGGTGGTCTGACCGGGGCAGAACCGCTTTGTTTGTAGGGCTGGCCAGTTCTCACCTCGTCATCCTGAGGTGCAAGCCGCACGGCGCAAAGCGTCGTGTGGCGAGCCTCGGATGAACGGCCGAGATGCAGCCGGGCCATCACCCTTCGAGGCTCGCCGAAGAGGCGAGCACTTCAGGGTGACGGTGTTGGAATTGCCTTGTCTGTGGGGCAGGTCTGTTCGCACCCCGTCATCCTGACGGCTGATCCCGGGCGCCGCTTTCTTGCCATGAGGCGGGGTGGTAGGGTCTGCTCATGACCTGGTCCTTCCTGCTCACCTCGCTGATCGTCGTCGCCTCGCCCGGCACCGGCGTGGTTTACACGCTGGCCGCGGCATTGACGCGCGGCTCCCGCGCCAGCTTGGCTGCCGCCTTCGGCTGCACGCTCGGGATCGTGCCGCACATGGTTGCCGCCATGCTGGGACTTGCCGCCGTGCTCCACACCAGCGCGCTCGCCTTCGCCGCGCTGAAATGGTGCGGCGTTCTCTATCTGCTTTACATGTCCTGGCAGGCGCTGCGTGAGCGGGGTGCGCTGGCGGTGGAGGGCGAGATCAAGGAGCGGTCGAGCGGCCGGGTCATCGTCACCGGCTTCCTGATCAACATCCTCAATCCAAAACTGTCGATCTTCTTCCTCGCCTTCCTGCCGCAGTTCATCGCGGCGGACGAGGCCCATGTGCTGGCGCGGATGCTGGAATTGAGCGGCGCCTTCATGGCGATGACGTTTGCGGTGTTCGTCGTCTACGGCCTCTGCGCCGCATCCGTGCGCGAGCGCGTCATCTCCCGCCCCGCGGTGATGACCTGGCTGCGCCGCAGCTTTGCGGCGGGATTTGCCGCACTCGGCGCCAAGCTCGCGTTTGCCGAGCGGTAGCTTCTCCAGCCAATAAAAAAGCGGGCCTCGCGCCCGCCATCTTCAAACTCTCTTAGCCTTACCCGACGCCCGGGCGGAGCGAGCTCCACCCGGGCAAAGAACATGCTGGCTACTTCTTCTTCGCGGCCTTCTTGGCCTTCTTCTTTGTCGCCTTCTTCGCCTTCTTCGCTTTCTTAGCCATAGTATCCTCTCAAGGGTTAATGGTGGAACGCGACACGAGGGATGCTCGGCGGAGGGCCAGCCTCGCAACATCCTCGACGACAAACTCAGCAGATTCGCAGGTCTCTGCCCCGCGCCGTCATATCTGTGTCATCACGTTATCCACAGCTCAGATGCGTTTTCGGGTGATTTTTGCCCGCGAATCCGCTCCGCGGCGGATCGCGATACGACCGCACGAGGCCGATGGCGACATGCCTAACGATCCGACAATCCGCGCGCCGTTCACGAATCCAAAACCAAAGGCGCGCTTTGAAGGATCGCAGTGAGACTCCGTTAAGTGCAACCCGCGCATTGTTCCCCGCAAGAAAACGGGGATGGGTTATGGACGGACGGCTGCCAGGAATGGGGGGCGGGGCGCTGCGCTTGCCGCACGCGCCATGCTGAACGTACCGACACTCTGGACGGTCTTCGTCGTCAACTTCCTGGCGCTCGGCCTGATCTGGGCCTACGTGACGCGTTCCTATCCGAAATTCGCGGCCGCACGGTTCTGGATGGCATCGGCCTTCGTCGGCGCGGCCGGCGCGATGGCGGCGCTGATCCGTCTGTTCGTCGCCTCTCCCGTGCCGCTTCTCATCGGGGCCACCGGTATCATTGCGGCGAGCTGCTTTGCCGCCATGGGCATTCAGCGCTTCTACGACCGGCCGGTCTCCTGGCGCGTTATGGCTGCGACGGGGATCATCAGCATCGGCAGTGTCGTCTTCTTCATGGTCGGCTTCGAGCACATGCAGCTGCGCATGCTCAGCTACACGATCGGCCAGGCCCTGCCGCTGGTGCTGTCGCTGCGTCTGTTGCTGTTGCCGCCTGAAGGGCACGTCAATCCTGGCGCCCGTCTGGCCGGCATCGTCATCATCACCATCATTGCGATCTTCCTTGCCCGTGCGGTGGGCAATCTGCTCGGCTACGATTTCTCGGCGGTCGCCGGCGGTCAGACCCACGCCGTCATGGTGCTGGGGCTCCTGTTCCTGTCGATGACGCTGAATTTCGGCTTCCTCCTGATGGTGATGGACCGGCTGCGTGGCGAGGTCGCCGACCTCGCGCTGCTCGACGATCTCACCGGTGTCGCCAACCGGCGCCATCTGTTGCAGCGCCTGTCCGAGGAATGCGCCCGTTCGGAGCGCAGCGGCGAGCCGTTCTCGCTGCTGGTGATCGATCTCGACGGCTTCAAGACCATCAACGACACCCATGGCCATGCCGCGGGCGATGCCTGCCTCCAGCACTTCACCCTGATGGCGCAGACGCGGCTGCGGCCCGGCGACATGCTCGCCCGCACCGGCGGTGACGAGTTCTGCGTCGTGCTGCCGTCCTCTTCCTTGCGCGAGGCGGCCGCAATCGCCCGCCGTGTGCTCGAGGTCTGCCGTCGGGACGCTGCGGCCTGCAACGGCAACGACATCCCGATCGCGATCTCGATCGGCGCGGCGCAATGGGATCCCGGCATCGGCCAATTCCCGGACCGCCTGATCGCGCATGCCGATCACGCCCTCTATGCCGCCAAGAAGAACGGCAAGAACGATTTTGCAGTCTACGATCCGGCACCGCCGCTCTCGCCCGAGCCGAACGGCATGGGCGAAGCCGCGCACAATTTCGCCTGACAGCGTGCTAGGCTCGGGTCCGCATTGGACCTTTAATGATGATGTCTCGCCTGCTCGCGGCCATTCTCGCCGCCCTCCTGATCGCACCCGCCGCCGCAACCGACGCTGAACTCGCAAAGCTCGCGCGCGCCTCGGGCACGCCCGATATTCCCGGCCTGAAGATCGTCTGGCTGGCGCCGTGGGGCGACGTCCGCAGCGCCCATTCCTGGCGCAACATCATCGTGCACCAGACCGAGGGGCCGGCGGGCTCGGCCCGCGGCGGCGCGGCGGAGCAGTCGAAGAACCCGACGCGGCGCGGCGTCACGGTCTGGGTCGAGACCGACGGCACGGTCTATTGGGCGGTCGCGGAAAACCTGGTGCCGACCCATGGCGACGGCGCCAACCGCAACGACAACAAGTACATCGACAACAGACCGACCTATCGCCAGGTGGTGCGCGACAATTCGATCGGCGTCGAGTTCGCCGGCAATTATCCCGATGTTGCGGCCGGTCCCACCGAGGCGCAGGTCGCGGCGTGGAAGATCCTCGTCCAGGTGCTGCGTGCGCGCTACGACATCCCGCTCGACCGCGTCTATGCGCACAATTGGATCGACTACAAGGACGCGCGCTATTGCGAAGGCTGCTGGCTCGCGACGCTGGCGAGGACATGGGGGGAGTAGCTCGCGTGTCATTCCGGGGCCGCGCCCCGGAATGACGGGAGAGGCTACACCGGCTGCGCCATCCAGCCGAACAGCCGCCGGATCAAACCCGGCCGCTGCGGCAATTCCGGCGGCTCGTCCGCTGCGAGCACGCGTTTGAAGAAGTAGTCCAGGAACACCATGTCGTTCGGCTCGGTGACGGTGAATGTCTCGTCGCCGAAGTACACACTGTAGTTAAAGAAGAATGGACCCATGATCGGGATCGTCGCGGTCGAGGCGTAGTCTTGGAGATCACGAACTCCGCGGGATCGAGCCCGTGCTCCCGCATCGCCTGCTCGACCAGCGGCAGCTTGCGCATGAACTGGGCGGAGAAGCCGCCAACGGTGGATTGCAAAATGATCGACACGGCGCGTGTCCGTTCTCTGGATGTGGCCCGTCAAGAGTGTGTCGGGCGACCCGTCACGGGCGTTCAAGGTGCCTCGCCGGCATCGCTGCGAAATATGCCGCAGCTCACACCCAACAAAAAAGCCGGCGTTGCCGCCGGCTTTTCCGTCTCTTTCGATCCGCCAATCTCTGGCGCCAGCGAAGCCTTGCTTAATGCGCGGCTTCCAGCGCGGCCTGTTCTGCTCTTGCGATCGTGCCCTTGACCGCGGACTGCACCTTCTCGAAGGCGCGGACCTCGATCTGGCGGACGCGCTCGCGCGAGACGCCGAACTCGGCAGCAAGGTCTTCCAGCGTCATCGGCTCATCGGCGAGGCGGCGGGCCTCGAAGATGCGGCGTTCGCGCGGGTTGAGCACGCTCATGGCGCCGTTCAGCGCGTCACGGCGGTGATCATACTCCTCGTGCTCCGCCATCATGGCTTCCTGGTTGGGCGTATTGTCGACCAGCCAGTCCTGCCATTCGCCGGCTTCGCCGTCGTCGCGGATCGGCGCGTTGAGCGACGCGTCGCCACCGAGGCGGCGGTTCATGTCGATCACGTCCTGGTCCGTCACGCCCAGCCGCTTGGCAATGGTCGCAACCTGGTCGGGGCGGAGATCGCCCTCGTCCAGCGCGTTGATCTTGCTCTTCGCCTTGCGCAGGTTGAAGAACAGCTTCTTCTGGTTCGCGGTGGTGCCCATCTTCACGAGCGACCAGGAACGCAGGATGTACTCTTGAATTGACGCCTTGATCCACCACATCGCGTAGGTGGCGAGACGGAACCCCTTCTCGGGTTCGAAACGCTTCACCGCCTGCATCAGGCCGACATTGCCTTCCGAGACGACCTCGGAGATCGGCAGGCCGTAGCCGCGATAGCCCATGGCGATCTTGGCCACGAGGCGGAGATGGCTGGTGACGAGTTGGTGCGCCGCGTCGCGATCGTCATGCTCCCGCCAGCGCTTGGCGAGCATGTATTCCTCCTGGGGTTCCAGCATCGGGAACTTGCGGATCTCGGCGAGGTAGCGAGAAAGGCCGGATTCTCCATTGAGGACCGGCAGGGCAGCGGTACGGGCCATAGTTGAGCCCTCCAAAGGTTCAGGCCCCCGATAGCGGCGGGCCAGGCAGACGACCGCTGTGTTAAAGCCGGCCGTAGCTGCGATGTTCCGCGTCGGTCATTTCCAACGCAGGCGCAATATACCCCATGGGGGGGCAAAAAGGGAAGGATTGCTGACGTCACGTCCCCGTGTGGCAGCTATAACTTTTTGTAATGTAACGCTTTTCCTAACGGGCCTGCGTCATAGCGCCGCTTTCAGGGCGCCTTCCAGGAGAAGCAAATCCTCCGGCAGCGGCGCCTCCCAGTGGAGTAATTCTCCCGTCCTCGGGTGCTCCAATACCAGCAGATAGGCATGCAGGGCCTGCCGCCCGAGCGCCGCCAAAGCGGCCTGCGATTCTGGCGCCAGCTGGTTCGCCTTGGTCTTGAAGTGCGGGCCATAGACCGCATCGCCCATCAGCGGATGGCCGATATGGGCGAGGTGGACGCGGATCTGGTGCGTGCGCCCGGTCTCGAGCTCGCAGGCGAGCAGCGCCGCGATCGGCTTGCCGTCGCGCCCCGGAAAACTCTCCAGGATTTCCCAATGCGTCACTGCCTCGCGGCCGCCCTGGCGCACCGCCATCTTCTCCCGCGCATACGGATGGCGGTCGATCGGCGCATCGACGGTGCCGCGATGCCGGCCCGGCACCCCCCAGGCGAAGGCCATATAGCCGCGCCGCATCGCCCCGGTGCGGCCGTGGTCGGCGAACTGTGCCGACAGCGAGGCGTGGGCGAGGTCGTTCTTGGCGACCACCATCAGTCCCGTCGTGTCCTTGTCCAGCCGGTGCACGATGCCGGGCCGGCGTACCCCGCCGATCCCCGACAGCGTCGAGCCGCAATGGGCGATCAGCGCGTTCACCAGCGTGCCGGTCTCGTGGCCGGCCGCGGGGTGCACGACCAGGCCCTTGGGCTTGTTGATGACGATGATGTCGTCGTCCTCGAACACGATATCGAGGGCGATCTCTTCGCCCTTCGGCTCGGCGGGCGCGGCCTCCGGCACGTCGATTATGATCGTATCGCCGTGACTGACGTGATAAGCGGGGTCGCGGACGGCGGAGGCCTTCAGGCTCACCGCCCCCGCCAGGATCAGGGCTTTCAGCCTCGATCGCGACAGGTCCGGCAGGCGCGCCGCCAGCACGCGGTCGAGCCGGGCCGAGCCCTCGTCGCCGGCGACGACAACCTCCAACCTTTGCGCAGAGCCTGAGTTTTCCATGACGACGTCTGATACCGCTGTTCCCGAACCGACCCCCGAGCAGGCCGCGCTGTTCGCGCGGGTGCGGCGGATGATGCTGATCGCGGGGCTGACCACGGCGCTGGCGATCTGCGCCGTTCTGATCGCGGTGGGCTACCGCCTTTTCAAGTCGGAGGGAAGGGCGCCCGAGATCGCGGGCGACGTCACCGCCACCCTGCCGAAGGGCGCCAGGATCGTCTCGACCGGGGTCGCCGGCGACCGCCTCGTGATCACGCTGGATGTCGGCGGGGTCACCGAGATCCGCACCTTCGACGCCCACACCCTGAGGCCGGCCGGAAAGCTCAAATTTGCCAACGAGCCGTAGCGCCGCACCGGCTCAGGATCTGCTCAACCAGGCCATTGCCGGCAGCAGCGGCGAGCAGATCCGCTCGACGTCGCCGTTCAAATCCGCATTTTCGGGCTCTGGCCTGTTCCGCCTGGAGCCGGCCGGCGGCGCCGCGGCGATCGAGAAATTGAAGAAGTCCTGAGTGTTCCCGGCCATATGCGGGAACGCGAGCGGCCGGCCGGTGCTTCGCGCCGTTAAGCCTGAGCCGCACTCGCCATGCATATCCGCCGATTTCGCCCCCGATCGAGGCTTGCCGCCGGCAAAATTCGCGGCTATGTCCTGTCCCTCACGCTCCCTTCGTCTAGCGGTTAGGACGCGGCCCTCTCAAGGCTGAAACAGGGGTTCGATTCCCCTAGGGAGCGCCAAATCCAAGATATTTCCCGACATTGTACGATGGCACTCCGGTTCGGGAGCGCCATGTTGCGCGATAGCTGATTGATCGCGCCGGCTGCATCAGCCGTGCTTGGCGCCTTGCGCCGTTTCGAAATGCCATATTGCGCCGCGGTCCTAGCGACGCAGCTTCGAGCACTTGCGTCGCCCGCCTCGAGGCGTCATCCCGACCACGAATCAAGCGGCGGGCGTCCCTGATTTCGACTATGATCAGGCGATGACGATCGGGATTACAGGACCCGAGCGGAAGGCACCAAGGCAAAGTGCCGTGGTCGGGCTGATTATTGCGGCCCTCGTCATTGCGATTGTCCTGACCCTGCTCGCGCTCGCCAGCGACTTCCTGGTCGACTGGCTTTGGTTTTCCGTGATCGGTTATCGCGAGGTTTTCTGGACAACAATCGGCGCCAAGGCCGTCGTCTTTCTTGCGGTCTGGACGGCAACTGCCGTCATCCTGTTGTTGAACGGATGGCTCGCACTGCACTTCGCCCGACGGCGGTCGACACAGCTTGCCGCCGCTTCCGTGTGGAGCGCCGCGGGCAACGCGCCGCCAGATCTGCTTGCGCTTGTGCGCGACCGACTGCGGTGGCCGCGGTTGATCGCAGCTGGTGCGGCTTCGCTCGCTCTGCTTGTCGCGGCGGCCGAAGCCGGCAACTGGGGCGTCTTCCTGCAGTTTGTCTATCAGGCGCCGTATGGGGCAGACGATCCGCTCTACAACAACGACATCGGCTTCTATCTCTTCTCGCTGCCCGCCTATATCCTCATCAAGAATTGGATGATGCTCGCGCTCGCGCTGAGCGCGCTGTTCGCCGCGGCGATCTACTTGGTGCACGGCGAGATCGAATACGACATTCATCGCCGATCAATGTCGTCGACGGTGATCGCCCACGGCTCGGCGCTGCTCGGTCTTCTGTTTGCGGTGAAGGCCTGGTCCTTTGGTCTCGATCGCTACCTGCTGCTCTATGGCGATAACGGCGTGGTTGTCGGTGCAAGTTACACCGATGTCCATGTGGGGCTGCCGGCCTTGTGGCTGATGATCGGACTTTCGGGCATCGCGGCGCTCGCCGCGTGGGCAAACGTGCGCGTGCGCACCTACCGGCTTCCTGCCGCCGCGTTCCTGCTTGTCGCGATCGGGTCTTTCGTGCTGTCCGGCCTGGTTCCCGTGCTGTTCCGGCAGTTCTTCGTCAGGCCAAGCGAACTGGAGCTGGAAAGGCCCTATATCGAACGCAACATCGCGCTCACCCGGCAGGCCTACAATCTCGATCAGATCGCGGCCAAGCCGTTCGCCGCCGAACAGAAGCTCAGCTTCAAGACGCTCGATGCCAACAAGGCGACCATCGACAATATCAGGCTGTGGGATTGGCAGCCCCTGGCGGACACCTACGCGCAGCTGCAGGAGATCCGCACCTACTACAAATTCCATCACCTTGACGTCGATCGCTACTGGCTCAATGGCTCCTACCAAAGCGTCATGATCTCGGCCCGCGAACTGCGACCTTCCTTGCTGCCGCCGAATGCCCAGACATGGGTCAACCACCACGTGCTGTTTACTCACGGCACCGGCGCAGTGATGAGCCCGGTCACTCGCAAGAGCAGCGAAGGGCTGCCATTCCTCTATTTGCGCGACATACCTCCTGTCGCGGACGGAGGCCCGCAGATCCGCGAACCGCGCATCTACTACGGCGAAGAGCACGACAGCTACGTCATCGTCAAAGGGAGCACGCCTGAGTTCGACTACCCGAAGGGCAAAGACAATGTCTACGCAGCCTATGACGGGACGGGCGGCGTTCCGATAGGAGCGGCGGTATGGAGAGGCCTGTTCGCTTACTACTTCAACGACCCGAACCTGCTGCTCTCAAGCTACATCACGGCGGACAGCCGGATCATGATCCGCCGCAACATCGGGGAAAGGGTGCGAACGATCGCTCCGTTCCTCAGGCTCGATCACGATCCTTATCTGGTCATCAGCAATGGGCGGATGTTCTGGATGCAGGACGCCTACACGGTGAGTTCCTACTTCCCTTCCGCGCAGCCGGCGCAAGATCAGGATCTCAACTACATTCGCAATTCAGTGAAGGTCATCGTCGATGCCTATAACGGCACCGTCGACTTTTATCTGATGGACACCGGCGATCCGGTTGCCGCAACCTGGCGGCGCATCTTTCCGAACCTGTTCAAGCCATTCTCGGTCATGCCGGCGGATCTGCAGAGGCACATCCGCTATCCGGAGGATCTATTCCTGATTCAGGCGCAGCTCTATCAGAGCTATCACATGGAGGCCGCCGACGTTTTCTACAACCGCGAGGATCTCTGGCAGTTCCCGCGCCAGCCGGGCGGCGGCGGCGTTGCAACGATGGCCCCATATTACATCATCATGCGGCTGCCCGGTGAGTCGCAGGCTGAGTTCTTCCTCATGCTTCCCATGGTGCCGAGCCGCCGCGACAACATGATCGCCTGGCTCGCCGCACGCTGCGATGCGCCCGACTACGGCAAGCTGATTGTCTACGAATTTCCCAAGGAGAAGCTCGTCTACGGGCCGTTCCAGATCGAAGCGCGGATCAACCAGAGTACCGAGATATCGCAACAGATCACGCTGTGGAATCAGATGGGCTCGCGGGTGATACGCGGCGCGAACCTGCTTGTGATCCCGATCGAGAACTCGATCCTCTATGTCACGCCGCTCTATTTGCGAGCGGAGCACGGGCACCTGCCGGAGCTGAAACGCGTGATCGCAGCCTATGGCGAGCATGTGGTGATGAAGGAGACGCTCGATGAGGCCTTGTCGGCTCTGTTCACCGAGCCTGGCGCGGTGCGGCCGGTCTCGAGCACGATGGAGGAAATTCCCGTCACACGCCCATCGGCAAGTCAGGCACGGGAGGCGCTCGACCGCTACAATCAGGCCGTTGAACGATTGAGGTCCGGCGACTGGAAAGGCTTTGGCACGCAGTTCGACGCCATGCGCGAGCTCCTGGAGGACATGAACCGACACTCCGCCGACCGCTAGGGCCTCGACTTTTCAGTTTAGCCCGTTCACGCCGACGCAAAGTCAAGCGCTTCGGGCCGCAGCTCTCGCGCCGCGCGATGGTTGCATGACAAACGCCTGACTCCGGCCCAGCTCGACGTCTGGCGATCGCGAGAGCAACTCGGGCCTCAATTCAATGATGCGCCGAAACACTCCTGACGGTCTCGGTCAGCAGATCATTTGAGGCGGAGCGGCTGAGATCGCCCAGGCTGATGATGCCGACCATCCGCTTGCTCTTGTTGATCACGGGCAGCCTGCGGACCTGCAGTTTCTCCATATGATGCATCGCCTTTGCGAGGTCGTCGTCCTCCCGGCAGCAATGAATACCCTCAGTCATCACATCGCGGGCCGTTGCGCGGCGAGCATCAAAGGTGTGGCTCGCGAGCCCTTTGCAGACGATATCGCGGTCGGTCACCATCCCGACCAGCTTGTCGTCCTCGCCAATCGGAATGCAGCCGATGTCATGCGCCCGCATCAATTTGGCAATCTCGGCGATGGGGGTGTCGGGGCTGACCCAGTCGACACCCTTGTGCATCACGTCTTTGACTTTCATGGCGAGCCTCCGTTGTTGCAGCAGCGCCCCCATTCGTTTGAACTGTACAACCGATCGGGTGCGAGGTCACAGGAGAAAGCATCATTACTTCGCGATCTGACCAGACAAGCGCCGACGCTGTCGCCGTCGCTTTCCTGAACAGTTTGACGGCGACGTCGCGGCCGAGGTTCCCGCCCAAGATTGGGCAGTGCGCAAATCCTCAGTCGTGCGCGCTGAAGCGCCCGTGCAGTGCGTTGGCCGTCAGGCGTGCAAACTGCGCGTGACCCATATGAAGCAGCGTCTCGTGGTCGCCGGCTTCCATATAGATGTCGGGCTGCGCCTCGATGCTGTCGTCGACGATAGTATCCAGCCCGTAGCACTTGCCGACGGCGGGAACTGCACCGTGCGCACAATCGCGGAACAGCTCACCGATCTCGGTTTCTTGTGCCATGTGGACATTTCCGCCGAGTATCGTCTTCAGTTCCGACGGGCGGAGGTGATGCGATGCGGGCAAGATGGCCAGCATATATTCGCCGTCGCGCCGCAGCACGACGCCTTTGGCGAGGCGATCGCCCGGGATATGGCATGCCTCGGCCGTGCGAGTGGACGTCATGCTGAGTTCGTGCGGGACCACTTCGTATTGGATGTTCTCAGCGGCGAGGTACTTCTGGAGTGTGGGAGCAATGGCCATGATGTGACCTCCGGCGCAAAATGCACGCCATCCACCGTGAGGTCTCTCCCCTGCAGACTCTCGCCGTACGATGGGCGGCTGCTTGGTTGGAGACTCAACATAGGCCTTCAATCCGCAAGCTGCAATTCGTTGTCGTTGACCAATCTGACGCACGGTCGGCAGTCGGAAGCGCGCGCGTTGCGCTTGTTTTCCCGAACGGGCTCGGGATCACATGAGGCAAGACCGTATAAATTACATAGCAATTTCAATTATATGAGAGTTCGCGGGTTTGTTCGCTCGACAACTGATTGATCGCGCAGGCATCGGCCGAGTTTGCGCACCTTGCGCCAGTCAACTCAGTTGCCGGACTTTGGCGCGGCCTTCATCCGCTCCCGCAGACGCTGGAACGTCACGTAGAGCGTCGGGACGAGAAAGATGCCGATTGAGCTTGCCGCGAGCATGCCCGCAAATACGGCTATCCCGACCGCCCTGCGGCTGAGCTCCGCAGCGCCGGTTGCAATCCCGAGCGGCAGGAGGCCAAGGATGAAGGCGACCGAAGTCATCATGACCGCGCGAAAGCGCATATGCGCGCCCTGGATCGCGGCGTCGTTGAGCGCCACGCCCGCTTCGCGTTGCTCCTTGGCAAATTCGACGATCAGAATGCCGTTCTTGGCGGCGAGCGCGATCAGGACCACGAGCCCGATCTGGCCGTAGAGGTCGAGATTGAGGCGGGCGAGCTTGATGCCGACATAGGACACGAGCACGCCGACGACGACCGATAGCAGCACCGGGATCGGGATCACCGTGCTCTCATAGAGCGCCACCAGGAACAGGTAGGCGAACAGCACCGCAAGCATGAGCACGATGCCGGTCTGGCCAGCGGCCTGCTGCTCCTGATAGGCGGTGCCGGTCCACGCGAAACTGTAGCCCGCAGGCAGCACGGTGTTGGAGATTTCTGCCATTGCGACCATCGCGGTTCCTGAGGAGACGCCCGGCGCCGGGCTGCCGTTCACCGTCACCGAGCGATAATTGTTGTAGCGGGTGATGACCTGAGGCCCGGTCACGATCCTGATCCCGGCGAGCGACCTGATCGGCACCATCTGGCCGGCGCCGTTGCGCAGATAGATCCGCCAGATGTCCGAAATATCGGCGCGATCGAACGCTTCGCCCTGAACGTTGACCTGCCAGGTGCGGCCGAACAGGTTGAAGTTGTTGACATAGATGCCGCCGAGCGTCGCCTGCAAGGCCGTGAAGATGTCGCTGACCGTCACGCCGAGCGCCTGCGCCTTGCGGCGGTCGATGTCGAGATGGATGGATGGATTGGTCGCAGTGAAGGTCGAAAAGACACGCGCAAGCCGTGGATCGGCATTGGCTGCACCGATCAGCGCCCCGGTGACGCTGGAGATCGCGGCCGGAGTCTGTCCTTCCAGCGCCTGAAGCTGGTATTCGAACCCGCCTCCGGTGGAGAGCCCAATGATCGGCGGCAGATTGAACGGCAACACGTTGGCCTGTCGAATCTGTGCGCCGGCTGCGAAGGTTTGCCGGATCAGCGCCTGCGCGGAATCGGCTGCCGCCTTGCGATCGGAAAACGGCTTCAGCCGCGTGACCACCAATGCGCTGTTCGGTTCGGACGCGCCGTCGAGCAGGGAAAAGCCCACGATGGCAAGGACGTGATCGACGGCGGGGATCTGCTTCAGGAGATCCTCGATCTGTTGGGTGACTTCGCTGGTTCGCGCCACCGATGCGCCGTCTGGCAGTTGCACCGAGGTGAAGAAGGCGCCCTGGTCTTCCTCGGGGAGGAAACCTGTTGGCGTGATCAGCGACATGCCGAAGATGCCGGCGGCAACGACGGCGACGAACGGCAGTGAGAGACCCGCCACGCGCACCAGGCGGCGGACGCCGCCGCTGTAGCGGTCGCGCAGCCAGTCGATGAAGCCGAGGACGCGCCCCATGATGCCGCGCCTGGGTCCGGTGTGGCGCAGGAACAGCGCGCACAAGGCGGGCGACAGCGTCAGCGCATTCAACGCCGAGATCATCATCGCGGCGCTGATCGTCACCGCAAACTGGCGAAACAGCGTTCCGGAAATGCCGGGAATGAATGCGATCGGTACGAAGACCGAGAGCAGCACCAGGGTGATCGCGATGATCGGCGCGGTGATCTGGGTCATGGCCTTCTTGCTGGCCTCGGCGGGGGAAAGGCCCGGCTCCTCCTCCATCACCCGCTCGACGTTCTCGACGACGACGATGGCGTCGTCCACCACGATGCCGATGGCGAGCACCATGGCCAGCAGGGATACCGTGTTGGCCGAATAGCCCAGCACCAGCAGGACGGCGAACGTGCCGACCAGGCTCACCGGAACGGCAACGGCCGGGATCACCGTGGCCCGCAGATTGCCGAGGAAGAGGTACACCACGATCACGACCAGGACGAAGGCCTCGCCCAGCGTCCGCAAGACCTCCGTGATCGTGTCGCGCACGAAGCTCGTGGAATCGTATTGCACGAGATAGCTCAGGCCGGTGGGAAAACGCAGCGACAGCCGCTGCATCGTCGCCGCCACGGCCTGTGCGGTGCTCATCGCATTGGCACCCGGCGCCAGATAGATCGCGACCGGCACGGCCGCGCGGCCGTCGATCCGCGCTTCGCTGTCGAGATTTTGCGCGCCCATCTCGACACGGGCAACGTCCTTCACGAGCAGCGACGAGCCGTCCGGGTTGGCGCGCAGCACGATATTGGCGAATTGGTCGACGGTGGCGAGCCTGCCCAGGGTCTGCACATTGAACTGGAGCTGCTGGTCGTCGCTGATCGGACGTGCACCGATGCGCCCCACAGGCGCCTGGACGCTTTGCGTGCGGATCGCGGCAATGACGTCCGAAGGCGTGAGATCGAGGCTGGTGAGTCGCTGCGTATCGAACCAGATCCGCATCGAGTAGTTCATCTTGGCGAACAGGTTCGCCTGGCCGACGCCGGGCGTGCTGGCGATCGCATCGAGCACGTTGATGATCGCGTAATTGGTAATGAACAGCGGATCCTGCTGGCCATTGGCGCTGTAGAGCACGAGGAATTGCAGGATCGACGAGGACCGCTTGTGCACCGTTACCCCCTGCTGCTGCACTTCGGTCGGTAGTTGCGACAGTGCGCTCTGCACGCGGTTGTTGACGTTGACGGTATTGATGTCGGGGTTGGTGCCGAGCGCGAACGAGACCGTCAGTGTGTAGCTGCCGTCATTGGCGCTGGTCGATTTCATGTAGAGCGCGCGGTCGACGCCGATTATTTGCGCCTCCAGGGGTTGGGCGACGCTGCTCTCGACCACCTCGGCGGATGCGCCCGGGAAGGTGCCGGAGACCGTGACCTGCGGCGGCACGATGTCCGGAAATTGCGCCACCGGAATCTGCATCAACGCCAGCGCGCCGGCGATGGTGATGATGAAGGCGATCACCATCGAAAGCCGCGGGCGATCGATGAAAACGGCGGATATCATGGTTTGCGGTCCAGCGGGCGGGTGCTGCCGGAGGCGCCGTGATTTGCGGAGCCGGGGCGTCCGCGGCGGGCTTCATGCTCGACAGGATCAGCGGCCTTGCCGGTCCCGGCGAAACGATCTGGCCGGGACGAACTCGCTGCAAGCCTTCCGCGATGACCTTGTCGCCGGCCGCAAGTCCGGCGATCACGGCGGCGATGGTCGTAGTCGATTGTCCGAGCTGGATGCGGCGCTGCTCGGCCTTGTTGTCGGCGCCGACAGCCAGCACATAGTCGCCCTGCTGATCGGAGAGCACGGCGGAGCGCGGGATTGCCAGCACCTCGACCGGCTGGACGCCCTCCAGCACGACGGTGAAGAACTCGCCGTCAGTCAGCTCGTGAACGGTGACGCCAGCCGCCGAAGAAGCCCGCAGGATTGGATTGCCGATCTCCCCGCGTACGATGATGGTATCGGTGCTCTGGGCGATGGTGTTGTCGACGAAATTCAGCTTGCCGGAGTGGCCGTACATGCGGCCATCGGGCAGTCGCAGCCTGATCACCACCGCGTCCAGGCCGCCTTGTGGTCCGTATCGTTCCCGCAGCTCGAGCCCCTGGCGGAGTGGCACCGGGAAGGTGACATACATCGGGTCCTGGCTGACGATGGTGGTCAGCACGCCCGAGCTCGGACCGACGACGTTGCCTTCGGTCACCGCCGTGCGTCCGATCTTGCCGGCAATCGGCGCGTTGATCTTCGTGTAACCGAGATTGATCTGGGAGGCTTGGACCTGGGCTTGCGCGGCCTGCACCTGGGCTTCGAGGCTCAGCTGGTTGGCGATCGCTGCGTCGTAGATGGACTGTTGCCCGGCGGGACCTCCGAGCAGGGTCCGCGCGCGTTCGGTCGTCAATTTGGCGTTTTCGAGCGTTGCCTGGAGCTGCGCGACCTGCGCCTGTTTCGATGCAAGATCCGCTTCGAAGGGACCACGCTCGAGCCGGTAGAGCTCGTCGCCTTCCTTGATCTCGGCGCCCTCGTCGAACAGGCGCTTGTCCAGAAATGCCGTCACGCGCGCGACGACGCTGACCCGATTGATCGCCTCGATCCGTCCAAGAAATTCGCTGGTCTCGGTGATCGGCCGCCTGGTCGCTTCCACGACGCCGACCGCAGGGGCTCCGGCCGCGGCGGGTTGTGTCCGGGCGGTCCCACCGGCGATGATCGTCAGGAGAGTTGCCGCCAGCAGCCTGATCGAGACGCCAGCAAGGTTCATTGTCCGCTCCTTGCTCCAGACCTAAGAGCCGGGCCGGGTCGGTGCTTCACCAGCGCCTCGTTACTTCCGCCGTATCCGATCGCTGCGCGTGGGCTCGTCATAACCCTTGCGACGGCTATAGAACATCAGCGCGATCAGGCCGCAGCCGAACACCAGCATCAGGACGACGGCCCCTCCGAGGATGATGTTGCGGTAGAGCGGCATCGATGGAGTTGCCTGCCATACCGACACGCAGAAGGCGGCTGCCACCACGAGAAGAGCTATCAGAGCGGCCCACAGGAGCCATTGATTCACGTGGCGCACGATCGCCTCCATCGCCTTCGTGGCAAATCTGCTCCCGGCGGATTGCGCAAGTTAAGAGGGCGGTCCTAGCGCCACCGCCATCCGCAACGACGACGGCCGCGATGCCACCAGCAAACCCATCGGCGCCGGCGCGGCGGTGGGCGGCCCCAGCCCGGACCAGGTCCCCAACCGGGACCGGCTGGGGGTCCCCACCACTGAGCTTACGTCAGGAGGTCCGACGGCTCGCTGGCCTGGCCAAGATCGTGGGCAATCGGCATCGCTTCCGCAGTCTCAATCAGACGAACTCCGACAGCGCCGATCGCCGCGGCAGCAACGGCATTCTGAGCAAAGCCAAGGAAAGCTCGACGGGTGGGAGCGTCCATCATCATCTTCTCCATCGTTACGCAGTTCGCCGCACGGACTGAAACGCATAAAGCAGCCACGCCAGGCCGTGCGAGATCAGGTCGACGCCAAGCAGGAATCCGAGGGCCCAGACGCTGATGGTCGGAAAGCCGAACAGGATCAGCACGCCCGCGAGCAGTCCGAAGATGCCGGAGATCAGCATCATCCATCCGTTCTGTCGCCAATGGGCGAAGCTCAGCACGCATCGAATGACGCCCGAGGCGAGCAGCACCGCGCCGAGGAAATAGGTGAGGATCAGGGCACCGGAAGCCGGCTGGGTGAGCAGCACAAGCCCGAAGGCGAGATAGAGAGCGCCGAGAAGGATCTGCCACAGGAAGCCACCCCATCCCTTGGTCCAGAAGGCATGCATGATCTCGAATGCGCCGGCCGCGATAGCCGTCAGCCCGATCAGCTTGACGCTGATGATCGTCGCGAAAACCACGTCGCTGAGAGCCGCGATGCCGGCGGCGATCATCACGATGCCAAGGAGAGCGCAGACCCACAGCGGAGGCGAGCCCAGAACCCCGATGTCCGACCGGCTGTCATAGACTGTCATGCCATCCTCCTGATCCGTGCGATGATCGGCACGCTTGGGATGGTAGCTTCGAGCCCGCGCCGTCGACATCCGACGAAACCCTGAGCGACGGGGTGGGAATGTTCTCGTGAGCCCAACCGGAATCCGGCGATCGCGCGCGGGATCGCGGTTGCGAGCTAGCGGCTGCCGCGCGGACCCAGCGTCAGATTGGTGACGCCGGCCGCGAGATTGATCCCGATCGATCGCTCGATCGACAGCGGCTGCAACATCACGCTCCTGCGCGAGCCGCCGATCAGGACGTTGGCGCCGAGACCGGGGCCGAATGCCAAGCTGCCGCTCGCGCCGACATAGTTGCCGCGCAGGGTGGCGGAGCCGATCCGCGAGTTCTTGGCGAGCACGGCCCAAGACAGGGAGCCTGCACTGGTCACGCCGAGATCAAGGCCAACGCGCCGGATCCGTCCCTCATAGATGAACTGCCTCGGCGGGTTTCTCGCAAAGAATGTGCAGCGCAGTGACTGCGCCGATCCGAGCACAAGCCCGACGCGCGGGTTGCTCAAGCAGAGGAGCCGGCCGACCCTGAACGTTTCGGCGCGCGCGGGCAGGTTGGCGATGCATAGCAGCGCGGATGTGGCGAAGACTGCAACAGGCCGTGTCTTTCGCATTCAAGCCTCCACTTGGCTGTTGGTGTCGGAGGGCGCAATCCTCGGTCGGCTGTCCTGGCGGAGCCAGAAGGTGATGCCGAGGCCGATCAGCAGCACTGCGCCCAGCAGGAAGAAGAAGACGGACTGCTTCAGCCATGAGATCGCTAGGCTGACGCCGGCAAGGAACGTGCCGAGTGCGAGCAACGTTAGCAGGACGAGGCCGGTTGCCGGTGTCGGAAGCAACTGCTGGACGCCCGAGACCAGTATGATGTTCATCGTGACCAGGACGGCAATCCAATGCAGCGCCTGGGTCCAAATCAATCGGAGCTGGGCCTCTTTGCCCTGAGCCTCCGGCCATTTGGTAACGACGCAGACGACGCAGATGGCAAGCGCCAGGAATTCCCAGTAGCCGACGAGAGGCTGGTGGGAGACGTTGGTATAGGCGACGCCCGCGATAGCGAGCACCCGCGCCACGACATAAGGAAGCTGCTGCCACAGGAAATGAGCCATTCCGGGACGAGGCGAGGGAGGCTCCGTACCCACGTTCCGTTGTACATCGATCTTGCTCATGGGCTATCCAGTCACGATCTGCCGTCGTTGAATGTCTGCTTGAGGTTGTCGCCAAGGTAGTCCTCGACGTAGAATCGGATGATTGCGACACGGCCGATCGCGACCAGTGGCATGGCCAGCGCAATGCCCAGGACGCCGAACAGCGCGCCCAGAATGACGATGGCGACCAGCGTCCAGGCAGGCGGGATCTCGACCGCCTGACGCTGGATCAGCGGGCCGATCACATAGCCTTCGACTGACTGGATGATCGTGTAGATCAGGACGGCCCAGATCAGCAGCGAACTGCCGAGCGGCATTGCGACGAGCGCGATCGGAATTGCGGCCACGATGGGTCCTAGATAGGGAATGAAATTCGACAGGCCCGCCTGCAATCCGAGCACGAAAGGACCGGGCAGCCCGATGAGGTAGAGTGCGATCCAGACCCACAGCGTCATCAGGATGATGCGGATGAGCTGTCCGACCAGCCACAGCCGCATGACGGTGCCTATCTCGTCCATGACGGCTCTTGTCCGCGCGCGATAGGAC
Organism: Bradyrhizobium sp. YCK136; assembly: GCF_044570075.1. Taxonomy (NCBI): domain Bacteria; kingdom Pseudomonadati; phylum Pseudomonadota; class Alphaproteobacteria; order Hyphomicrobiales; family Nitrobacteraceae; genus Bradyrhizobium; species Bradyrhizobium sp. YCK136. The sequence continues at coordinate 7,741,340 of NZ_CP172424.1, read as the reverse complement.
TGCTTCACCAGCATGACCAGGCTTTCGCGATGGCTGTTCGGATCGAAGGCAAAGAGGATCCCGAGGAACAGGATCACCAGCGCGCCGGTCAGAAGAGTTGAGGCTCCGCCGAGCAGAAATTGTGCATGGCTGAGAAAGCGGCCCTGATCCGAGAACAGCCATTGTGCAAAGTCGCGGCCCCATTCCGGGCCGAGGAGGTCAACGCCATATGACAGGAGATGCTCCTGCAGGACGTCGATCTGGCTGTCCATGACCTTCAGCAGGAGGCGCGTCTGCTCCGGCAGCTTGCCCGCACCCCAGACCATTCCAAACCCCGACAGAGCGGAGAACAGCAACAGGACCAGCGTCAGGCGCCAGGCGCGATTGAGCGGAAGGACCGGCGCCAGAGCCCTTGCGCACGCGTCCAGAAATGCGGCGAACAACACGCCTGCGAAGATGAGCAGGAGACTGGACACCGTCTGCCACGCCAGAAACAGGAAGACGCATGCGGCGAGCAGGGTCAGCCCGGTCGCGAGAATGCTGCGTCGCGCGTCCGGCAGATCGGCGGACGTGTCGCGCAGAACGACCTCGTGGAGCTTCTCCGGTCCTGTCCTGGACTCGCTCATGGATCGGTCCAATCGCTGGAGTGGGCTATCGTCTTTGCGCCTAGGTCCGGACGCGCCGGCTGCCATAGTGCGGATGCTTTCCGCCGCGATGACGCCAGTAACGGTGCTTCGTCGGGTTCGTATTGGTGTTGGGCGCCGCGTTCTTCGGTGCCGGCGCGCCGGCATCTTTTTGGGCAGACACGCCGGTCTCGGTCGACTGGGCCAGCGACAGGGTTGGATATGCGGAGACCGCCACCAATCCGCCGAGGATCAAGGCGCTACAGATGGCCCGGGTGCTCATATCCGCCTCCATGTAACCAGGGACAAGGACTCAAATCGAGATGGCTCCGATGGCCAGCGCGTAGACGCCGGCGCATGCGGCGATCGTGATCGCTGCAAAAAGGATGATTTCGAACGGCCGGAAGATCGCTTCCTTGCGCTCGCGTTTTGCGAGAAGGAACAGCAACGTGCCGGGCGCATAGAGGATCGACGACAGCAGGAGAAACTTGGGCCCGCCTGCGTAGATCATGCCGGCCGCGTAAACTGTCGCGATGGCCGAGCGGATCCAGTCGACAATCCGGGCGTGCTCGCCGGCGTGATAGGCCTCGCTGGTCCAGGCGAGCTTCAGGCCGTACGCCGCAACAAAGAAATATGGGATCAGCGTCATCGCGCTCGTCATCTTCAAGGCAAGCGTGAATGCGTATTCCGCAAACCAGGTGACGAGCAGAAAAATCTGGATGACGCAGTTGGTGAGCCAGAGCGCGCCGGCAGGGACCTTGTACACGTTCACCGTGGCGAGAAAGGAGGGCATGGTGCGGTGGATCGCGGCGGAATGCAGGATCTCGGCCGCCAACAGCGACCAGGACAAATAGTTGCCGAGGACCGAGATCAGGAGTGCCACGCTGATGAACACACTGCCCCAGCGGCCGACGACCGCCTCCATCACGCCGGCCATGGATGGTGTCGGGAGATCCGCCAGCTCCGCTCGTGGCAGCACGCCGTACGACAGGAGCGTCACGAGGACGAGGAGGCACAGAACCGTCAGAAAGCCGGCAAGGGTTGCGAATCCGACATCGGTGCGGCTCCGGGCGTAACGGGAGTAGACACTCGCGCCTTCAATTCCGACGAACACGAACACCGTCAGCAGCATCGTGCCGCGAACCTGCGCGACCACCTTCGATACGGCCGGCTGCTCCGTGCCCCAGAAATTAATGGAGAAGAGCGTGCCGTCGAAGGCGATGACGGCGACGACGATGAACAATAGTATCGGGATGATTTTAGCGTAGGTCGCGATCGTGTTGAGCGCGGCCGCCCCCGTGATGCCGCGCAGCAGCAGAATGTGCACGCCCCAGAGCAGGACGGACGCAGAAGCGATCGCCACTGGCGTCGTGCCGTCGCCGAAGACCGGGAAAAACTGTCCGAGCGTCGCCTTGATCAGGACGAGGCAGGCGACGTCGGCAAGGCAGCAACCGATCCAGTATCCGACGGCCGAAGCAAAGCCGATATAGTCGCCAAATCCGGCCCTGGCATAGGCGTAGATGCCGGCATCGAGGTCCGGCTTGCGCTGTGACAAGGTCTGAAACACGAAGGCGAGCATCAGCATGCCTGTGCCCGCGATGACCCAGGCGATCATCGCTCCGAGCGCGCCCGTGGTCCGCCCGAACGCTGCAGGCAATGCAAAGATACCGGAACCGACCATCGACCCGATCACGAGCGCGATGAGCGCATTCCGGGAGAGCCTTTGATCGGCCTGGCTCGATGGAGGCGCCATGGTGCAAGCTGGCCTTCCAATCGGAGATCGGGCAGGCGCGACAAACCTTTGCGACGGTGGAGCGCCGGCCACCCCTTGGCGAAGACCTTAGGAGCAGCCCTTCTGCTCGAACATCCGTGATTCTATGTAGAGAGCAGTGGCAGGAAACCAGTAGGCCGGACCTGGTCCGGCCAGCCTCGTCTTTCCTCAGTCGCGACCGGACGAAAGTCCGGGAGCAGTATCGGCCACAAACACGAAGCTCGACCGGACGAATTCCCCGGCCTTGGCCAGCTCTTCTGCAATGCGACGGGCATGCAGCATCGCCGCGTGCTGGTCAACGTGCTCGCATCCGCTCTCGTCCGGCGAGAGGCCGTATTTGTCGACGATGTGAAAGAAGTACCGCATGTCGGCCGATTAGGCCGGAAAGCGTGCCGCTTCCAGTGACAAATGCGTAAGGGGCGTGCTCGGAAAGACGAACGCAAGCGGCAGCACCATCTTACGGTTCCGTAAGGCGGAAATCGCCACAACTGAAGGGCCGGCGTGCCGCATTTGCAGGCCGAGTAGGGTGATCGTGCCCCCGGGATATCAGGTGATTGTCCGATATCCCGTGCGAGGGCAGAGGAATAGGGTCGCTGCCTCCCAACGGCTCCGCGAGGAGGCAAGCGATGTCAAACTACGATCAGAACCTGGCGACCTCTGACGCAATCGCGGTGGACGCTGGATTGCGCGGTTACATGCTGCGCATCTACAACTACATGGCCGCCGGCGTCGGCCTGACCGCCGTTGTGGCATGGCTGACCTATCAGCTCACCGGTCCCGCATTGCTGCAGAGTCCGTTAATGTGGGTCTTCATACTGGCGCCGCTCGCGCTGGTCTTTTTCATCAGCGCGCGCATCAAATACGCTGTCGGCGGCGACGGCGCGGCTTCTGTTCTTCATCTATGCCGCGCTGGTCGGGGTCTCGCTCTCGATACTGCTGCATATCTACACCAGCGCCTCGATCACGCGCGTGTTTTTCATCGCGGCCGCGATGTTCGGAGCGCTCAGCGTATTCGGCTACACCACAAGGCGTGACCTGTCCGGTCTCGGCACTTTCCTGTTCATGGGCCTGATCGGGGTCATCATTGCCAGCCTGGTGAACCTCTTCCTGCAATCAAGCGGGCTCGACTGGTTGATCTCGGTCGTGGGTGTCGGCGTCTTTGCGGGGCTCACGGCCTACGACACCCAGCGGATCAAGGCGATGTACGACAGCGGGGACGATGAAACGTCGGCTGGCCGCAAGTCGGTGATTTCAGCGCTGTCGCTCTATCTCAACTTCATCAACCTGTTCATGATGCTGCTGCGTCTGGCCGGCAGCCGGCGCTGAGCGGCCAAAGGGCTGTCAGGCCGCCGGTCGCTCCGCGGCGCTTGCTAGCGCGTCGCGCAGGGCCTGTTCCCTGGTATCATCCAAAGACGTCTTCAGCACGGTCCCTCCGGCGTCCTTGATCTCCTTCAGTACCTTGTCGGCGGTCATACTCTTGATCAGGACGAACAGGGCGGCGTTGCCGGTGTGGAGCGACGCTGACAATTCCTTCATGAAGGAGTCGTCGATGCCGAAATCGGATAACGCGCCGCCGAGCGCGCCGGAGGCCGCGCCGACGGCGACACCGAGGATCGGATTGAGGAAAATCATGCCAATCAGAAGCCCCCAGAAACCACCGGTTACCGCTCCCATCGACGTCGTGTTGACGAGTTGATTGAGCTTGATGCCCCCGGAATCGGTCTTCACGGCGATCACGGCATCGCTGATCGTGATCAGATATTCCTTCTGCAGGTTGAGCAGCCGTTGACGAACTTCCTCAGCCTTCGCTTCGGATGGATATACGATCGCCACTAAATCGGACATGAAGACCTCCTGCTGGATCGCAACTCCCGGCCAAGCCTGGTACGCCAGCGCCGCTGGCGGGATGCGTTGTCAGAGATTAGCCGTCGGTTCACCGGCGCGGGATCGGAGAAAACCCTGAGGCGTCGGGATGAATGTTCCTGATCATGGCGATGGGGAACACTTGGGCCTGACCTGTTCTTGGGCCTCACCTGTTCCCGGCCGATGCATGAGCCGGCGCCTCACGCGGCCACAAGCATCAACACGCCGAACAGCAGGGCCAGCATGAGAAGGCAGATGCTTGCCGCCGGCCACTCGCACAGGACACCGTTGCCCCTTTCAACATAGCCACCGAACGCGCAGCAGCCGCGTCGGAATGAATCGAACACGCCGATGGCGAGCCTCCAACGCACCGAAGACGCAAGCGGGTGCGGCCAGGGGCGGAGCAGGATTGCCAGCACGACGCCTCCCAGGAGAGGCAAGAGGAATTTGGAGAGAGTTTCGAGATCTAAGAGACCTGACGGCGAGATGCGCTGGACAGGCAGAAACGGTTCCCAGGGCACGAGGCCAAGCAATAACGAGCAGAGCGCCAGCACGAGCACCGCCACGTCCGGAAGGCGCGGTGCCGGGTCGGTCAATACAACAGACTTGTCCGGAGGGGCCAGCGCATGAGCCAGAACCAGCACGACATAGGAGGCAGTGAACGCCCCGCTTGCCTGGAGCACGACCGCCCACCACCATTGCTCCCTCTCGGTCGCGGCCTGAAGCAACAGGTCTTTCGCCAGGGACGCGCCACTCGGCTGCACGCCCATCAGCGCGATGCCGGCGATGGCAAACGCCAGGACGCTCAAGGGCAGGACGCGCGCGATACCGCCGAGCCCCGCGATGCGATCGTGGCCCAGCCCGGCGTAGATCGATCCGGCGGCCATGAACATCGCCGCCTTTGCGGTGGCGTGAGAGGCAGCCTGCAGCAGGCCGCCCGCCAGGGCCTCGCCACTCTCCAGATGACCCGAGGCATTGAACGCGAGCGGAAACATCAGGAAGAGATACCCGATCTGGGCCAGCGTCGAATACGCGATCAGGAGCTTCAGTCGCTCCTGGCGCAAGGCGAGGACGCTTCCGAGCACGATTGCCGCAGCTCCCAGCGCGGCGAGCAGTTGTGCGGCGGCGAAACCAGGCAGCCCGGGCATCACCTGGAACCAGAGCCGCACGATGATGAAGAAAGATCCCTTCACGACGAGGCCAGACAGGATCGCACTAGCGGCAGCCGGCGCGCCTGCGTGGGCAGGCGGCAGCCAGAGATGCAACGGAAAGAGTGCGGTCTTGGCCAGAAGACCTGATGTCATCAATGCCGCCGCGACGAGCGAGGCAGGCTGTGCTCCAATCCGGTGCGACAACAGCACGATATCCAGGGTGGCATGAAGACCATAGAGGAGCGCCGTGCCCAGCAAATAGAGCACGGAGCCGAGCAATGCGAAGAGCAGATAGCGTATCGCCGCGCGCAGGGTCCCCGGACGGCCATCCAGCGAGACCAGCGGCACCGCGGCGAATGTCAGCAATTCCAGGGCAACATAAAGCGTGAAGAGGTCTCCACCGACAAAGATTGAGTTCAGCGCGGCCCAGACCGCCAGCAGCAGGATCCAGAACACGAATGGCGCGCGCGCCTCCGTCGTTGTCACGGAGAATTCAGTACCGGCATAGACGGCGACTGCGGAGATCACGACTGCGGTCGCCGCAAGCATCACGGCCGACAATCCGTCCGCGCGCAGCGCCACCCCCAGCGGCGGCGGCCAGGCGCCGAGCAGGTAAACGAGAGGGCCCATGCGCTGCGCAACTGCTGCCAGAATCGCTACGACGATCACCAGCCCCAGCGGGATCGTCGCGAATGCGACCAGCCTGATGTGTCGCTCGCCCAGAACGAAGGCTAGCAGAACACCCGCGATGGGTATGGCAATCGACAGCACCAGCAGGAAGCCGCTTGGGGTTGTTGTCGCGTCCAGCGCTGGGGCAGGGGGCAGCATCAGCCACCGGCCTGATCTGGGTCATCGCGCGGCGAGGCGCGACTGCGCGGCGCCATGGAGGCACTCGTCTGGAACAGCCGCAGCAGCAGTGCAATCGCCAAAGCCGTTGCGGAAAACGCGACGACGATGCCGGTGATCACCAGGGCTTGCGGCACCGGATCATTGCCGATCCCCGCCGCCGCACCGCGCCGTCCAACGACGCCGAACAGGAGGAATACGCCGCTGCCGAGCAGATTGAAGGCGATGATCTTGCGGAGGGGCTGGGGCTTCGTGATCAGGCCGTAGTACCCGGAATCAGAGCTGAGTGATACGGCGGCCTTTGAAACGGCGTTGACGGACCTTTTTCTTGGTCCAGACGAAGGGCTCGGCTCTGTCGTTGTATGCGTTGACGTAGGCATCGATGTGTTCCTGAAGCTGCTTGAGGCTCGTGAAGGAGGTGCCGCTGAGCGACTGCCCCTGCAAGATGGAAAACCATACTTCGACCTGATTGAGCCATGACGCACTTGTCGGCGTGAAATGAAATTGCACGTTGGGGTGGGCCTTGAGCCAGTCCTCGTTCTTTTTATGGGTGTTGAGGTTGTCGAGGATGACGTGAAGCTTGCGGTTCGGAAAAGCCGCGGTGACGCTGTTCATGAAATCGAGAAACTCGACGCGGCGCCGGCGTTTTGAATGGGTCGCGATGATCTTTCCGGTGGCGACTTCGAGCGCCGCAAACAATGTTGTGGTGCCATGCCGCTTGTAATCGTGGCTTTGGCCGGTCAAGGCGCGGCCATTGGGCAACTTCAGATAACCCTGCGCTCGCTCCAAAGCCTGGATCGAGGGCTTCTCGTCCACGCACAGCACAATGGCCTTCGCCGGCGGCGCGACATAGAGGCCGACAACATCGGCGGCTTTGGCCGTAAAGTTCGGGTCGTTGCTCTCGCACCAGGACTTGCGAGCCACCAGGTCAATCTTGTGGCTGCGCAGGAACCGCCAGACATATTGGACATCGACATCGCCCAGCGCCTCGGCCAGCAGGGGGCCGGTCCAGCGCGCAAACCCTTGCGGTGGCGGCTTATCCAGCAGCTTCAGAATCCGCTTGTCGGTCGTCTTCGTATAGATCGGCTGCTTGCCAGGCCGCGGCTTGTCTTGCAGCCCTTCAAGGCCATGGTCGGCATAGCGATGCCGCCAAAGGCTGACAATCCGCGGCTGGACCCCAACTTCCTTGGCGATCGACCGGGTGCTGCGCCCATCCGCCGCCAACAGAACTATCCGCGCCCGCTTCAAATCGCGCTGCAACGTCACCGGTGAGCGACAGCACGCCTCAAGCACCTTGCGATCTTTCCTCGAAAGGTGGACTTCTCTTGCTTCGGGTATCATCCCGACCTTGAATCACGACTCACGTTCCAAGAAAAATGGGTAGTAGAGCCCAAGTCCGACCGTGGCAGCAGCGCACAATCCGAACACCGTCACGCCGCTCACGGCTCCATGCCCCGTTCCGGTACGCCGGCGAGCAGCAGTCCGAGCGTCGCTGCGATCGTCAGGGTCATTGCGACCTCGATGCCAAGTATCAGCGGCTTGGCCAGCGCTGGCGGATAGGACAGGAACGCGGCGCCAAACAGAAGGCAGGCAAGGCCGACGAGCAGGAACAGGCCGGGCCCGGCAACGAGGATGAACCGTACCGATCGATCGCTCACGAGCGGTGTGTCCGCCAATCCGGCCATGACGGCCAGCAGCCACATCGACGCGAGAATCGCGCCGCCCTGAAAAGCTCCGCCGGGATGGTCGGAACCGGTCCAGAGGATATAGATCCCGATGACGATGCCAACCGGCGGCAGCAGCCGCGCAAGAAAGGCGAGAACGCCACGTGGATCGGCTTGGTGGCGCGGCCCGGGACGGCCGCCCCACGCACTGTCAGGCGCAAGCGACCAAACGCCGACGATGGCCAGCAACAGCACGATCTTCTCGAGCATCGTATCCATGGCGCGGAACGCCATGAGCACGTTGGTGACGGGGTTGGACAGACCCGTTGCCCAGGCATTTGCAACAGCAGCCGGAGCAAGCGTCGGAGCGGAATCGGGCAGCCACAGGACCGCGCCGGCCAGCGCCGCAGCCGTCAGCACGGACAGCGCTGCGGCGCCCGCTCGCAGCAGTTTGCCTGGCGCTTCGTCCGCCATCATGTCGGCATCCCGCAATCGCGCCGCCGCGCTCAGCAGCAAGACGCCACCGAGGCCGCCGCCGATTGCGGCCTCGGTCAGAGCAACGTCGGCAGCGTCGAGGCGTACCCAGATCAGTGCCACCAGCAGTCCATAGGCAACGAACCCGACCGTGGCCGAAAACGTCTCGGGCACGACGATCGTCCAGACGCCGAGGGTCAGCACGACCGCGGCAAGGACAATTTCAAAGACCGTCGCAATGCTCATCGGTTCAACTGGCCTTGGCGCGCCGCGCGCGCAATCAGTTGCGAGACGGTGGCGCCCGCGAGCAGGCCGAGCAGCCAGATACCAACCAGCTTCGACCCGTCGCGAAGACCCGCTGCTTGCGGGAGCAGTCCGAGCACGACCAGGCCGAGGCCGAGGTTGTCCGCCTTGGTGAGCGCGTGCAGACGCGTCAGGGTATCGGGAAAGCGAAGCAGGCCGACCGTGCCCGCCAGAAAGAAGAACGCGCCGGCCGACACCGCTGCAATCGTCATCATGTCGCGTGCGAGGCTCATTCGTCCTCCGTTGATGCGGTCCCATCGGCCTCGAAGCGGGAAAGCCCCTTCTTGACGAACGCGATGGAGGCGAAGGTGGCGAGCAGCGCCATGGTCAAAGCCACGTCGATCGCTGCGGGTATGCTCGCTACGGTGCCGAGCAGCAGCAGCGTCGCAATGCCTCCGGTCCCGATCAGTTGCGTCGCCATGACCCGGTCAGCGTCGCCGGGGCCACGCAGGATCGACAACAGTCCAAGCGCCAGCATTGCCAGAATGAAACCGACCACGACCGTCAGGAACTCAGTCATTGTAAAGCGCTCGAACCAAGGCCGCCTCCTCCTGATCAAGTTCGGCGATCACGGGCTGATCGACGTCGAGGCAGTGATAGAGGAGTTGCGCCTCCTCCTCTCCGGCCGGCACGGTGCCTGGCAACAGGCTGGTGAGCGTTGCGAACACGTTGCGACGCAGGCCACGCGGAAGACGGGTTGGATACGCGACAAATCCCGGGCGCAGCGGCAGGCCGGGATCGAGTGCGCGCCTTGCGACGTCCACTCCGGCCACAATGGACTGGTACAGGAACAGAAGCGCCAGTCGGAGGATGGCGCGAGGTGAGCGCCGCGACGTGCCAGGCTCCAGCAAACGCAAGCTCGTCCAGGTTGCCGTCGCGACGGCGATTGTTGCGGCAGGAATGTCATCGACAGAGGTGCCGGCAAGCACGAGCCAAAGGCAGAGGAACCATGCCGCTCGGGACGCCGCGCTTCGCCAGGACGCCCCGACGCCCGTACGCGCGTCTCGTTTTCCTGAGGGTCCGCTCACGTCGGAGTCCTCGGCTGGCGGCGGGTCAGCTCGCGCCGTTCTGCGATGTTTCGAAAACCAGGCCTTGTGCATTGAAGGACGGGATTCCGGCGGCGGCGCTGTCGGCGGCCGCAGCCGAGAACCCGTCGATGTGTCGAAACGGGGGTTGGCGTAGCGATACAACAGCATCCACACCGGTTCGAATGGCGTCCACGAGCGGATCGTTCGACGCCATCGCCCTGGATGGGCTCTCGCTGCCCTGCCACGCAACTAGTACCCATTTTTCTTGGAACGTGAGTCGTGATTCAAGGTCGGGATGATACCCGAAGCAAGAGAAGTCCACCTTTCGAGGAAAGATCGCAAGGTGCTTGAGGCGTGCTGTCGCTCACCGGTGACGTTGCAGCGCGATTTGAAGCGGGCGCGGATAGTTCTGTTGGCGGCGGATGGGCGCAGCACCCGGTCGATCGCCAAGGAAGTTGGGGTCCAGCCGCGGATTGTCAGCCTTTGGCGGCATCGCTATGCCGACCATGGCCTTGAAGGGCTGCAAGACAAGCCGCGGCCTGGCAAGCAGCCGATCTATACGAAGACGACCGACAAGCGGATTCTGAAGCTGCTGGATAAGCCGCCACCGCAAGGGTTTGCGCGCTGGACCGGCCCCCTGCTGGCCGAGGCGCTGGGCGATGTCGATGTCCAATATGTCTGGCGGTTCCTGCGCAGCCACAAGATTGACCTGGTGGCTCGCAAGTCCTGGTGCGAGAGCAACGACCCGAACTTTACGGCCAAAGCCGCCGATGTTGTCGGCCTCTATGTCGCGCCGCCGGCGAAGGCCATTGTGCTGTGCGTGGACGAGAAGCCCTCGATCCAGGCTTTGGAGCGAGCGCAGGGTTATCTGAAGTTGCCCAATGGCCGCGCCTTGACCGGCCAAAGCCACGATTACAAGCGGCATGGCACCACAACATTGTTTGCGGCGCTCGAAGTCGCCACCGGAAAGATCATCGCGACCCATTCAAAACGCCGGCGCCGCGTCGAGTTTCTCGATTTCATGAACAGCGTCACCGCGGCTTTTCCGAACCGCAAGCTTCACGTCATCCTCGACAACCTCAACACCCATAAAAAGAACGAGGACTGGCTCAAGGCCCACCCCAACGTGCAATTTCATTTCACGCCGACAAGTGCGTCATGGCTCAATCAGGTCGAAGTATGGTTTTCCATCTTGCAGGGGCAGTCGCTCAGCGGCACCTCCTTCACGAGCCTCAAGCAGCTTCAGGAACACATCGATGCCTACGTCAACGCATACAACGACAGAGCCGAGCCCTTCGTCTGGACCAAGAAAAAGGTCCGTCAACGCCGTTTCAAAGGCCGCCGTATCACTCAGCTCTGATTCCGGGTACTAGCGTGACGCCTGCCGAGGGAAGCAGGTGCCGCCTCTTCCGCTCCGGGACGCCTGGCACTGATCCTGGGTGGAGTACTTGCAGTTCACCATCCCTTTGAATTTGGAGCACCATTGGTTCTGCTGGGTCTGTGCCGATGCAGTCTGTGGCGCGATGGTCAGCATTGCCGAGATCGCCGCTGCAACTAGGATCAACTTTCGCATCTTGAACCCTCCTGATTCATCAAGCCGACGCGCTCGATCGCTTCATCTGGGTGTGCAACCGTGCGCTCTTGATGAGACCGGCGATATTGGGTGATTGCCTGATCAGGCGTCAGGAATTCCCTAGAGCGCTCTCCGACGGATTGTCACGCCTCGTCGGGTTTCTGCCTGCGTTTGCGTTGCGCCGTAACCGCGATTGCATCCGGCCGCACCGAGTAGATTTGCCGATGTGTGCGGCCGATCCCCTGGGCAAGAATACCGAGGGGCGATATCGCGAAATCGCAACCTCGGGAAAGGCGGACCTGCCCGGCAACGTTTCAGGAGCTTGGCTATGCGCGGTCGCCGAACGACATCTCGGCAAGCCATTGCATTGACGCTGATGGCGGCTGCATCCGCGTCGGTCCTGGCTGCGTGTGACCGTCAAGTGGAAACCAAGGAATCGTCTCCGCGTCCGGTCCGGACCACGACGATCGAGAAGCGTGAGAGCCTGGTGCCGCTGACCTTCACGGGGCGCATCGAGGCGGAGGACGAAGTCAGCGTCGCTTTCCGGATCTCCGGACGTCTGCTTGCGAACGACACCAGGCTCGGTGACAGGGTCGAGGCCGGGCAGTTGCTGGCCCAACTCGAGCCTCAGAACGAGCTGAGCACATTGCGACAGGCGAAGGCCGCTCTTTCCGCCGCACAGGGCCAGTTGACGCAGGCACGCAACCATTACGAACGCCAGGAGACTCTGTTGGCACAAGGGTGGACCACGCGTGCCAATTTCGAGGCGGCGACGCAAGCACGACAGACTGCCCAGTCGCAGGTCGAGGCGGCGGAGGCGCAATTGAGCTCTGCGCACGATCTCGTCAGTTTCACCGAACTGCGAGCCGACGCGCCGGGCAAGATCACCGCGACGGGGCCGTCGGCCGGCGAGGTCGTTCAGGCCGGACAAATGATCGCGCGGATCGCCAGGCAGGACGGCCGCGACGCGATCTTCGATGTTCCCGCTCAGATGGTCAGATCAGCCCCAGCCGACGTGCAGGTCACCGTCAGCCTGACGGATGATCCGAAGATTACGGCGCGAGGCCGCATTCGTCAGATCGCGGCGCAAGCCGATCCGGTCACCCGCACCTTCGAGGTCAAGGTCGGCCTGACGGATCCACCGGCGGCGATGCGGCTCGGCGCGACCGTCAATGGTCGCGTCGAAACCAGTTCCGGTCCAGTGATCGACATACCGGCAACCGCGTTGACGCGGATAAATCGACAGCCGGCGGTGTGGATTGTCGATCCGTCGACGAACCTCGTTTCGGCGCGCAATGTCGATATCCTGCGTTTCGACCAGGCACAGGTCATCGTCTCGCAGGGGTTGGACGCCGGAGAGATCATCGTCACCGCGGGCGTGCAGGCGCTTCATCCGGGCCAGAAGGTGCGGGTGCTCGGGGCAGAGCCATGACCGGGCTCAATCTCTCCGACTGGGCCCTCAGGCATCGCTCGCTTGTCGTCTATGTCATGATCGTTGCCGTGATCGCCGGGGGCCTGGCGTATTTCCGGCTTGGTCGAAACGAGGATCCCTCCTTCACCATCAAGACCATGGTCGTTCAGGCGGCCTGGCCGGGGGCAACGGCCGAAGAGACGATGAAGCAGGTGACTGAGCGGCTCGAGCGCCAATTGCAGGAGACGCCCCATCTGGACTTCCTGCGCAGCTTCACCCGGGCGGGTCTCGTCACCATTTTCGTCAACCTGGAAGGAAGTGCGAACGCGAGGCAAGTTTCCGACACCTGGTATGAGGTGAGAAAGAGCATCGGCGACATGCGGCACACCTTGCCAGCCGGAGTTGTCGGTCCGGGCTTCAATGACGACTTCGGTGACACGTTCGGCATCGTCTACGGCTTCACCAGCGACGGCTTCACGCAACGGGAGTTGCGGGATCACGTCGAGCGCATCCGTTCTCGATTGCTTCAGGTCCCGGACGTGTCAAAGATCGAACTCCTGGGTGCGCAGGACGAAGTGATCTTCGTCGAATTCTCCAAGCAGGAGCTCGCGACCTTGGGCGTCGATCGGGCGGCTCTGCTCGCTGCGCTGCAATCGCAGAATATGGTCCGCCCGGCGGGCGTGATCCAGACCGGCAAGGAAAGCATCTCCGTGCGGGTGTCGGGCGGTTTTCAGTCGGAGCAGGACATCGCCAGCGTCAATTTCGTCGCAGGAGGGCGCACGATTCGGCTGAGCGACATCGCGCAGGTGCGGCGCGGCTACGTGGATCCGCCGCAACCGATGTTCCGGGTCAACGGCCAGCCCGCAATCGGGCTTGCCATCGCAATGCGCGACGGCGGCGACATTCTTGCGCTCGGCCGAAACGTCAAGAAGGTGATGGCGGAGATCACCGCCGATCTCCCGATTGGAATCGAGCCGATCCTCGTTGCCGACCAGGCCGTCGTGGTGGGAGGCGCGATCGGCGAATTCATGACCTCGCTCCTTCAGGCTATCGCCATCATCCTGGTGGTGAGCTTCATCAGCCTCGGAATCCGTCCCGGCCTCATCATCGCGCTTGCCATTCCGTTGACGCTGGCCATCGTGTTTCCGATCATGGAGATCGCTCGCGTCGACATGCAGCGAATATCGCTGGGAGCGCTGATCATCGCGCTCGCACTGCTGGTCGACGACGCGATGACGACCACCGACGCAACGCTCAATCGGCTGGCGCAAGGCGACAGCAAGGTCGACGCTGCGACGTTTGCCTACCGCAGTCATGCCTTTGCCATGCTCGCCGGAACGCTGGTGACGATCGCGGGCTTCATCCCGGTCGGGTTTGCCGCGAGCTCGGCCGGCGAATATACGTTCTCGCTGTTTGCGGTGGTTGCGATCGCGCTCCTGGTGTCGTGGCTCGTTGCCGTGGTCTTCACGCCCTTGCTGGGTGTCGTCATTCTCGTCCCGCCGGTGCAGAAGGGGGCTGCCGAGCCTGGCGCGATGTTCCGTTTCTATCGGAATTTTCTGACGCTGGCGATGCGCGCCAAGTGGCCGACGATTGCGATCTCGCTGGCGCTCTTTGCCGCGTTCGTTCTCGCGCTTCCGTTGATCCCGCAGCAGTTCTTTCCGTCGTCCGATCGGCCCGAATTGCTTGTGGACCTCACCCTGCCGCAGAATGCATCGATCCACGCGAGCGAGACGGCAGCCAAGCGCCTGGATGCAGCATTGGCCGCCGATCCGGACGTCCGTCATTGGAGCACCAATGTGGGGCGCGGCGCGATCCGCTTCTATCTTCCACTGAGCGTGGAGCTTCCGAATGATTCCTTCACGCAGGCGGTTGTGGTGGCAAAGGACGTCGCAGCGCGCGAGCGCCTGCAGGCGAGGCTGGAGCGTCTTCTCGCGGAGCAGTTTCCGGCCGCCGTCGCGTCGGTTTCGCCTCTCGGCCTCGGCCCCCCTGTCGGATGGCCGCTGCAATATCGCGTTGGCGGACCCGATGTGGAGCAGGTACGTGAGATTGCGCTCAAGGTCGGGCAGATCGTTGCCTCCGATCCCAGGACAAAGAGCATCAACTTTGACTGGATGGAGCCGGAGCGCCAGCTGCGGATTTACGTCGATCAGGATGAAGCGCGCCGTCTCGGCCTGAGCTCGCAGGCGATATCGAGCGTATTGAACACCGTGATATCTGGCGCAGTCGTCACCCAGGTCCGCGACGACGTCTATCTGGTCAACGTGGTGGCCCGGGCTATCGACGAACAGCGCATTTCGCTGTCCAACCTGCGCACGCTCCAGGTGCCGCTGCCTGGAGGAAAGACGGTGTCGCTCAGCCAGTTTGCGACGTTCGGATATCATCAGGAGCATCCCCTGATCTGGCGGCGCGACCGTATTCCGACCCTGACGGTGCGTGCCGACATCGGCGGTGGAACGCTGCCCGATACGGTGGTGGATGCCCTATCGCCCGCGATCGAAAAGCTGAGGAAGACGCTTCCTGCATCCTACGGCGTGGCCGTCGGCGGGACCGTGGAAGAGAGCCGGAAATCGCAGGCCTCCGTGCTCGCTGTCGTGCCCATGATGCTGTTCGTCATGTTCACGGTTCTGATGGTCCAGTTGCAGAGCTTCCCGCGGCTGGTCATGGTCGTTAGCGTGGCCCCGCTCGGGATGATCGGTGTTGTGGCCGCGCTGTTGCTGTCCGGCAGGCCGATGGGCTTTGTCACCATTCTCGGCGTTCTCGCCCTGCTCGGCATGATCAGCAAGAACGCGGTGATTCTGATCAGCCAGATCGATGCGGAGCGCGCGCAGGGCAAGAGCCCATGGGACGCGGCGGTGGATGCCAGCAGCTCCCGTTTCCGTCCCATCATGCTGACGGCGGTGTCGACCGTTCTCGGCATGATCCCGATTGCTCCAACCGTATTCTGGGGCCCGATGGCCGTCGCAATCATGGGCGGCCTGCTGGTCGCGACCGTGCTGACGCTCGTCTTGCTGCCGACATTGTATGTGACCTGGTTCGGGGAGAAGGGACCAGCCATGGCCTCCGCTCCACCGTCGTCTTGAGCGGCTGTTTCCGGCGAGGGAAATCCCGACGCTCGACTAGGTAATCACCCGATATTCCAGGTGTCGCCCAAGGCGCATCGTGCGACCGCCGGCAAAGTCGCTCGGCCAGGATGCCGCGCACCCGCGCGTCGCGAGGTCTTCACATGACTGGGACGCCGTCAATCCAAAAGCTCTCCCTGTTCGCATTGACCGCGATGGTGGTCGGCTCGATGGTCGGCTCGGGGATCTTCTCGCTGCCGAGAACTTTCGGCATCGCCACCGGTCCGTTCGGCGCGATCTTTGCCTGGTGCATTGCCGGCGGCGGCATGTACACCCTCGCGCGGGTGTTCCAGGCGCTGGCCGAGCGAAAGCCCGAGCTCGATGCCGGCGTCTATGCCTATGCGAAGGAAGGATTTGGCGATTATCCCGGCTTCTTGTCGGCATTCGGATACTGGATCGGCAGCTGCATCGGCAACGTATCCTATTGGGTCCTCATCAAGTCGACCTTGGGCGCCTTCTTTCCGGTCTTTGGGGATGGCAACACGGTCACCGCAATCATCGTCGCCTCGATCGGAATTTGGCTGTTCCACTTCATGATCCTGCGCGGCGTGCAGCAGGCGGCCGCGATCAACACCATCGTCACTGTCGCCAAGATCGTTCCGATCCTGGTCTTCATCGTTATCCTGATTGTCTCGTTCAACGCCGACATGTTCCGCGGCAATTTCTGGGGCGGCGAGGGCATGCCGGACAAGGGCCTGTTCGAGCAGATCCGCGCCACCATGCTGGTCACGGTGTTTGTCTTTCTCGGCATCGAGGGCGCGAGCGTCTATTCACGCTACGCCAAGGAGCGCGCGCATGTCGGTGCTGCGACCCTGCTGGGGTTTGCGATCGTCACGAGCCTGATGGTGCTCGTCACCATGCTGCCATACGCCGTGCTTCTCCGCGCCGAGATCGCCGGCATGCGGCAACCGTCCATGGCGACGGTCCTGGAGGCCGTGGTCGGGCATTGGGGCGCGATCTTCGTCAGCATCGGACTTCTGGTTTCTGTGTTGGGGGCCTATCTCGCCTGGTCGCTGATCTGTGCCGAGGTGCTCTCCGCCGCCGGCCGGACCAGGGATATGCCGGCATTGTTCGGCACGGAGAACGCGAACAAGGTGCCGGCCGCGGCGCTCTCGCTCACCAACGTGATCGTCCAGCTCTTCGTCATCAGCACCTATTGGTCGCAGGATGCCTTCGCGCTGATGCTCAATCTGACGAGCGTGATGTCACTCATTCCGTTCTTCCTCGTTGCGGCCTACGGGCTCCTGCTCGTCAGGCGTGGCGAGACCTATGAGAAGAGCGGCAGCGAGCGAACGCGCGACACGATCTTTGCCGGCATCGCCGTCATCTACACGCTGTTCCTGATCTATTCGGCCGGAATGAAGTTTCTGCTGCTGTCCTTGATCCTCTACGCGCCCGGCACGGCGCTCTATTTCTGGGCGCGCCTGGAACAGAAGGCGAGGGTCTTCACGGCCGTCGAGTGGGGCATCTTCATCGCAGCCGCCGTCGGCGCGGCTGTCGGAATCCACGGATTGGCCACCGGCTACATCACGATCTAGGCAAGGCAACCCACAAGGGCAGTCCCATGGCAAAGCAGGCATCGGAATCCAACAGAGCCTTTGGTGTTCATTCGGAGGTCGGTCAGCTCCGCAAGGTCATGGTCTGCTCACCCGGCCGCGCCCATCAGCGCCTCACGCCCTCCAATTGCGACACGCTGCTGTTTGACGACGTGCTGTGGGTCGAAAACGCCAAGCGCGATCATTTCGATTTCGTCCAGAAGATGCGTGATCGCGGCATCGAAGTGGTCGAGATGCACAACCTGCTGACCGAGACGGTCGCGATCCCCGAGGCCAGAAAGTGGATCCTCGACAACCAGGTTGTTCCCGATCAGGTCGGTCTCGGCCTCGTCGACGAACTGCGGGGCTATCTGGAGAGCCTCACGCCGCGCGATCTGGCCGAGACGCTGATCGGCGGCGTTTCGACCCATGACTTCCCGGACGCCCATGGCGGCGAGATGCTCAAGCTCGTCCGCGAGGCCGCCGGCATGACCGAGTATCTGCTGCCGCCGCTCCCCAACACCTTGTATACGCGGGACACGACATGCTGGATCTACGGCGGGGTCACGCTGAATTCGCTCAATTGGCCGGCGCGGCATGAAGAGCCGATTCTCGCCACCGCCATCTACAAGTTCCATCCGGATTTCGCCGGCAACGTCAATGTCTGGTGGGGCGATCCGACCCGGGATCACGGTCTGGCGACGCTGGAAGGCGGCGACGTGATGCCGATCGGCAAGGGCAACGTCCTGATCGGGTTGAGCGAGCGCACCTCGCGGCAGGCGATCAGCCAGGTCGCCGCGGCCTTGTTCAAGAAAAAGGCGGCCGAGCGCGTGATCGTGGCTGCAATGCCGAAGCTCCGCGCCGCGATGCATCTCGACACCGTCTTCACGTTCGCGGACCGAGATTGCGTTCTGCTCTATCCCGACATCGTCAACAACATCGCGGCCTTTTCCTACCGGCCGGCCGACAATTCCGCCGGCCTCGAGCTGCGCAGGGACGAAAAGCCGTTCGTGGACGTCGTGGCTGAAGCCCTCGGCCTGAAGAAGCTGCGCGTGGTCGAGACCGGCGGCAACGCCTATATGCGCGAGCGAACGCAATGGGACAGCGGCGCTAACCTGGTTTGCGCGTCCCCGGGCGTGGTGTTTGCCTATGACCGCAATGCCTACACCAACACCTTGCTGCGCAAGGAAGGGATCGAGGTGATCACCATCGTCGGTGCAGAGCTGGGGCGGGGCCGGGGAGGCGGTCATTGCATGACCTGTCCGATCACCAGGGACGCGGTGGACTATTAGGCGGATCGAGTGGGGTCGGCCGCGATACCAGCGTGCCACATCCGCGCGCCGTTCCGCTTTTGCCTGGGGGCAACGCAGCCGATCGGGGTCACGTGCAGCGTGAGTTCCCCGGCGTCTCTTTCGCAGCGTCGGGAGCTTCCGGCATTTTACGAAATGGCAATCTGTCGGTTCAATCCCTGATTTAAAGTATCATCACTAACACGCCACAATCGTTGCCCAATCTAAGGCGATTCCTGGTGTACGCAGAAGCCATCGGGGCATGCCATGCGCGGGTCTATCGTTCTGTTACCGGTCGTTGGATTGTTTGGGGCAAGCCCCGCGTGGGCCGCGGATGTTGATCTCACCGAGCTGAAGGCGAGCAGTCCCGTGCCGTACTACTCCGCTCCGTCGTGGAGCGTCGTCGGTTCCGTCGCGCCGACTTTCACCGACAATGCTTTGTTCAGCCGGGACAACCGCAAATCGGATCTCTACTATGAGCCCGACGTGAGCGTCAGGCTGGACGGGAATCTGACCAATGACCTCTCCTACCGGCTCTACGCCCGCGCCCAATACGAGGCATTCGCGACGGAGAAGGATGGCAACGCTGCAGTCGCACGCGTGGGAGCGCGCCTGACCGAGAATTGGGACGGCTGGCGCTTCTCCGCCATCTACGAGAACCGATACGATTTCGATGGAGTCTACCGGGACCTTGCCTTCACCTCGCACGACGTGATGGGCTCAGTGGCGCGCGACTTCCGCATGAATAATGTGACACTCTCGCCGCTGTTGCTTGTGACCTACCGGTTTTCCGACCTTGCGGAAGCTCGCCGCTGGCGCTTCGATGCGTTGCTTGGCATCGAAGTCAAGCTCGATCCGAAATGGTCAATCGTGAGCACGCCGCTGTTCGAAGCCTTCTGGTTCACAGACGGGCTGAACCGGGGGCGGCAAGACCAGATCTACTCGGCGGACCTGGGTGTGAAGTACAATTTTACCAGCAACGCGTCGCTGACGACCAGTGTGTTGTACGAAGCGCGTACATCGAACGTTGCTGTGCGGCGCTACCGGGACCTCAGGATCGGTCCTCGGCTTGACTTCGCTTTCTGAGGGGCCTGCAAGATGATGAAATACGCGTGGGTGCTGATGGGAGTCGCCGTTGGGCTAGCGGCGCCGTCTGCCGCCGTCGCAGACCCGCGCGATTCAGTCGACCGAAGCCAGCGCTTGGATACTGATGCACTCAGGGACGACGCCGCCACTCACCGCCTCCAAGTGCCGTCTCATCCGCTGGTGATCGCGCCGCCTCAGCAGCCTTCTCCGAGCGCGAAGGCCGGAAAGAAAAGGAAATCCAGCGCGAGCGGAGCCGGAACCCGCTAGCGCCTGGTAGAGTGTCGTCCGATGTTGATCCGAGAACGATATGCATGATTCTCGGAGGGCGCTGCTTGCGTATCAGGGAAGCTGTTATCCTCTCGCGCCGTTTCGTGAAGGCCATTGGCGGCACTTTAGCATTTGTTGCATCTCTTTTGAGTCCAGTGCCGAATGGTCTGGCACGAACCGCATATTTGATCCCTTCAGCTCTCCCCCTCACGAATTCGAGATTCTAATCTCGCGCTACTACTACTTATGGCGCGATCAACCTAACGGTGTATAATCTGCGGACCCCACGGGCGTACTCTGATCCAGGGTGATGCCCCGCCTGCGGGGCAGGACGGCGACTCTCGATATCGAGCTTCAATGTCGGGCGTTGCCGCAGCAGAGTGAGCGCGTACCGTGAAGCCTCATAGCTTTCCCGCTTCCGAGCCAATTCGAACCAGCGGCACAGGGTCGTTCCGGCTCGATTTCGAAGAGGCCAGCGACCGGCTGTACTGGATGTGCTCGGCTGACTTTCTCTTCGTCGTGCGCCCTTCGCCTGGCCGTCGCTTCGTCTATGAGGGGATCAACCCGGCATTCGAGCAGCATCTCGGCATCTCGTCCGAAGACATCAGGGAGATGGACGTCTCCAGCTGCATGAGCAGGGATGACGCCAGATCCATCTATGAAGCCCTTCGCGCCTGTCTCGCGGAAGGAACGGAAGTGAGGATTCGCCATCGTCTCGCATTTGGCGACCGGCGGCAAAATATGGAGACGACCATCGCTCCGGTTGTGGATCCCGTGGCGGGTAGCGCGATCCGGCTGATCGGCAGCCATCGTACCGTGCGCCATGGTGCATTCGAAACCGCGACCGAAGGTGTCGATGATGTTCAAGTCATTGCCAATCTGGCGTCCATCCAGGAGGATATCCAGCAGCGGATTGCTTCCGATCTCCATGATTCGACATGTCAGCATTTGATTGCCGCGAGTCTCGGTCTCATGCGGCTCCGGCGTGAAATGAGCGACGCGGTCGGCGCCGAACGGCTTTGCGGTGAGATCGACGCGTCTATCGATGAGGCACTCAGGGAAATCCGTGCCTTTTCCTATCTGCTACACCCCCAGAATCTGACGATCGACAGACTCAAGGCCGCGATCGAGCACTACGCTGATGGTTTTGCGGCCCGCACCTCGTTGCGGGTCACGACCAGGATCGTGCCCGACGTCGATAGGCTACCTTACGAGAAGCAACGCGCCTTGCTGCGGATCGTCCAGGAAGCCCCACGAACATATTCCGCCACGCGCAAGCGACGGAGGTGAGCATCGTTATCGACGCCATCGGCGCTCGTTTTCGACTGACGGTCACCGACAATGGGCGGGGGATGCGCGCCGACTACGCGAAGCAAGGTGCGAAAACCATATCCGTCGGCGTCGGCATTCCCGCGATGAGGGCACGGCTCGAACAGATCGGAGGGTCATTGGATATCCACTCCGATCCGGCAACACAGCTCTCCGGCACCATCCTGCGCGCGGTGTTTCCGCATGGGCTGACGACGAACAAGCATGGCCGGCGAAAGGCCACGGGCTTCGGGAGGGCCCAAGCTGGCACCCACTGAGGCAAGAAGAAGAAGGTTATCGGTGGCGGGTGGACATGGCTGCCGTATAGCGACATTGGAGTGCTCTGCCATGAAACGCTTTCTTATCGCAGATGATCACGAGGCGGTGCGATTGGGCTTGCGAGCGGTGCTCGAACAGCGGGCGGATTGGGAGGTGGTTGCCGAGGCGAACGACGGCAGCAAGGCGTTGACTGCGGCAATCGAAAGCCGGCCGCACGTGGCTATCGTCGACTTCTCCATGCCGCGAATGACGGGTGTGGAGGTTGCGCGGCGGATCAGGGACTATCCGCTGCAGACGGAGGTTCTGATCTTCACGGTGCACAAGTCCGGTCTGCTCGCGCAGCAGGCGTTCGAGGCCGGTGCACGCGCATTTCTGACGAAATCGGATGCGAACAGATCGCTATTGGCGGCCGTCGACGCGCTTTTGGTGCATAAGCGATTTTGCAGCGAAAGCTGTCGGAACGAACTGGATCACGGCGCGGGCGGCGAAGCAGACCGGGGCCGCGGGCTTACGCCACGCGAGCAGCTTGTCGTCAAGCTGGTAGCCGAAGGCTACAGCAACAAGGGCATCAGCGCGATCCTGAACCTCAGCGTCAAGACGACAGAGGCACATCGAGCGGCTGCGATGCGCAAGCTGGACGTGAACTCAACCGCAGGTCTGGTCCGGTACGCCGTTCGTGCGCAGCTGGTTGAGGCATGACGGCGCGTCGGTCCGTGGGGTCTCCTTGAAGCCGGCCACGTCGGTACATTCGCCGAGGCAGTTCAGGGTTTTGCAGGATGGCGCTTCGAGCCATGATCGGCATGATCGTTCGACCTTGCGGCTGCCGGCCGTCTCCATCGATTGCGGCCGGAAAACGAGAACGACGCCATGAAACGCATCTTGATTGCGGATGATCATGCAGTCGTACGTTCAGGGCTTCGCGCGATTGTCGAAACGCAGTCCAACTGGATCGTCGCCGGCGAAGCGACCAATGGCGAGCAGGCCGTCGGTTTGGCCGTGGAGACGATGTCGGACATCGTCATCGTCGACTATTCGATGCCACTCATGAACGGGTTGGAGGTCAGCCGCCGGCTCAAGGCACTTGATCTGCGCACGGAGGTGCTGATCCTGACGATGCATGAAGACGAGGAACTGCTGTCCGAAGCCGTTCTGGCGGGAGTCCGCGGCTTCTTGTTCAAGTCGGATGCCAAGAAGCACCTGATTTCCGCAATCGAGGCGCTGCTCGACGGCAGGCCCTACTTCACCAGCGCCCTGGTGGAGAAGCTGCTCCACGACTACCAGCTCAACAAGCATGGCAGGTCGGACATGCTGCTGACGTCGCGCGAGCAGAGCGTGGTCCAGTTGATTGCGGAAGGGCATACCAACAGATCCATGAGCGTCATTTTGAAGCTGAGCGTGAAGACGGTCGAGACCCATCGTGCGTCGGCCATGCGCAAGCTTGGAATGTCGTCGACGGCCGAACTGGTCCGCTATGCCATTCGCAAGAAACTGGTTGTGCCTTGAGAGACGCCGCCGTTGCCGCGGAATGGGTGCTGTGCAGATCCATGCAGGATGCACAAGCGTCGACGCGACGATCAGGTGGACCGAAGCCACCCTTCCGCAGTCAAAGCTTCCAGCTCAGCGAAATAATCCGCATTCGGGTCAAGACCCGCGACCGATTATGTGCGAGGTTCTGGCCATAGGTGTTGAGGCAATTCCTCATTGCCTTCGCTTCCTCGGTGATGGCGGCAATCGAATCCAGAGGCAGAAATTCGTAGCCCGCCACCCGGCCGGGTCGCAGCCACATATCGGCGATCGGCTGGCGGCCGAGGTTCGCATGCAGGGCCACGATCGTACGCCAATCCTCTGCGGCCGAAAGTGCGGCATCGATGCGCATGTCCGGCGTCCATGGCCTCTCGATCAGATCATGTCCCAACGTCGCGGGCTCGGTCGAATACCAGGCCCAGAGACAAATCAGCCGCAGCCGTGCAGGCTTCACCCGTCGCGGCTCGCGCGCAAATTCACGCGCGATCCACGCCGCCATCGGTTCGTGCGCGCGCTCGGCGGCATCGGCTACGAGCTGAAGCCATGTCGGCGCGAGCTTGGGAGAGCGCGGAAGGTGGTTCGCGATCTGTCGCCGAAAGAGTTCGCCGTCGGGCAATCGCGGGATCGGACGCGCAAACGTCTCCGGAGGCAGCTTGCGCAGCCACAGCGGGGCGTCGGCGGCAGGCGCCGCCTCCGCGAGGGCATGGCCGTCGATCACGCACGCAATCGCGCGTGCAGGATCGAGCCCCCGCCGCGGAACAGCAAGCGCGAAGAGCAGCGCGGGAAAGCTCGCGGCAAGGTCCGCAATGCGCGGATGCCGCACGGCCAAGGCGCGCACCGCGCCCTGGAAGCGCGGGTGATATCGCCGCAGCCGGCTTTCCAGCAGGTCGCAACGCCGGTCGTCCCGATCAGGGGCCAGCTTGAGATTGGATGTCATGACAATAGGTTCGCAAACGCGCGCCAATAGGTCGCGGCAGATTCGATTTGATGCAGGGCTTGGTGGTCTCACCCGGGAACCCATCCCGGGAAGCGCGTCAAATATCGCGTGACGAACCCGGGAAGCGTGCAGTCGTAGACATGGTCGCCTCCAAAAATGAAATTGCGCGCATCCCATAGCTTGGCATCTGCCGGGATGCAACCCGAGACTGCATCTCGTATGCGCGTCCCCGCGACAGCCGCGCGGCAATATGCATGCTGCATCGGCATCCGCGGCGGTGGTCGTTGTCACAAAAATCTGCCTCTATGCGGCTCAGACGCACCTCCGAAGCTGCTGCCGGGTCTTTGGAGGTTTTGGCAATGGCATGCGGAGTGACGATATGAGCGGTTTGGTGATCTCTGGCGGCCGGGTGGTGGATCCCGCGAGCGGGATGGATGCCATCGGCGATGTGGCGGTGGTGGACGGCAGGATCGCCGCCGTCGGCTCCTCGCTCGGCGGCGCCGAGCGGGTGATCGACGCCACCGGTCTCGTGGTGGCGCCGGGCTTCATCGACCTGCACGCGCATGGCCAGTCGATCCCGGCGGATCGCATGCAGGCGTTCGACGGCGTGACGACGACGCTCGATCTCGAGGCCGGCGTGCTGCCGGTCGCATCCTGGTATGAGCGCCAGGCCAGGAAGGGGCGCGTGCTGAACTACGGCGCCGCCACCAACTGGGCTTTTGCGCGCATCGGCGCGATGACGGGCTCCAACGCGGAGAGCTCGCTCGAGGCGTTCGGCAACGCCATGCGCGACCGCCGCTGGATGGACAATGTGGCGAGCGATGCGGAGGTATCAGGCATCCTCGATCGCCTCGCGCGCGGCCTCAACGAGGGCGGCATCGGCATCGGCATCCTGAACGCCTACGCGCCGGGCGCCGGCGTGCAGGAGCTGACCGCGGTCTGCCAGCTCGCCGCGAAGCAGGACGTGCCGACCTTCACCCACGTCGCCTACATGTCGCGCATCGACCCCGAGAGCGCGGCGGAGGCCTATATCCGCCTGATCGGCTATGCCGGCGCCACCGGCGCGCATATGCACATCTGCCACTTCAACTCGTCGAGCAAGACCGACATCGAGCGCTGCCGCGTGCTGGTCGAGAAGGCGCAGGCGCAGGGCCTGCCCATTACGGTCGAGGCCTATCCTTACGGCACCGGTTCGACCGTGCTGGCCGCGGCCTTCTTCAGTGATCCCCAATTCGTCGAGCGCAACGGCACCGGTTACGATTCCGTGCAGCGCGTGACCGACGGCTATCGCTTCCATGATCGCGCGGAGCTGCTCAAGGCGCAGGCCGAAGAGCCGTCCTCGCTGGTGCTCTGGCACATCCTCGACACCGAGAACAATTCGCATCACCGCGACCTGCTCGACATGTCGGTGCTGTATCCCGGCGGCGCCATCGCGTCCGACGCGATGCCGTGGACGACGTCGGACGGCAAGACTTACACCGGCGATGCCTGGCCGCTGCCGGATGACGCCACCTCGCATCCCCGCTCGGCCGGCTGCTTCACAAAATTCATCCGCGAATGGGTGCGCGAGCGCAAGACGGTGTCGCTGCTGGAAGGCGTGCGCAAATGTGCGCTGATCCCTGCGGAGATCCTGTCGCAGAGCACGCCCGCGATGCGCGCCAAGGGCAGGCTCGCAAAGGACGCCGATGCCGACATCGTCGTGTTCGATTACGAGAAGCTCAGCGACCGCGCGACGTTCACGGCGATGAACCGGCCGTCCGAGGGCGTGCGGCATCTCGTCGTCAGCGGCCAGCCGCTGATCAGCGACGGCATTCTGGATGTGACTGCGCGGCCCGGCCGGCCGGTGCGCCGCCCGGTCGTCGAGGGCTGACCTATGCCGGTCCCCATTCTCCTGGTCACGGGCTTTCTGGGGGCGGGCAAGACCACGGTCGTCAAC
The DNA here is from genome assembly GCF_044570075.1 of Bradyrhizobium sp. YCK136. Classification (NCBI taxonomy): domain Bacteria; kingdom Pseudomonadati; phylum Pseudomonadota; class Alphaproteobacteria; order Hyphomicrobiales; family Nitrobacteraceae; genus Bradyrhizobium; species Bradyrhizobium sp. YCK136. The sequence goes on along the minus strand of NZ_CP172424.1, from coordinate 7,715,374 downwards.
TATCTGCTGGCGCATGCGGAGGGACGGCGCATCGCCGCCGTGGTCAACGATTTCGGCGCGATCAACATCGATGCGGAGCTGATCGCGGGCGCGAGCGACGGCGTGGTGAGCCTTGCCAACGGCTGCATCTGCTGCTCGCTCGAAGGCGATCTGCTCCGCACGCTGTCGACACTGCTGCGGCGTGATCCGAAGCCGGAGTATATCGTCATCGAGACCAGCGGCGTCGCCGATCCCTCCGACATCGTGCGCAACCTGATGGATCCGGTGATCCTGCGCGAGGCGCCGCTGGAAACCGTGCTCTGCGTGATGGACGCAGGCACACTGCCGTCGGCCCTGGATGATGCGCTGGTGCGCGCGCAGCTGCGGGTCGCCGATATCGTGGCGCTCAGCAAGCTGGATCTGGCGGACGAGGGCGCGGGTGCCCGCATGCGCGAAGCCATCCGCGCGCTGCGCGTCCCCGCCGTGGTGGTCGATGCGCAGCACGGCGAGATTCCCGCCGCGCTGCTGTTTCCCGCAGCCATCGATCGCGCGCCCGCGACACGCGAGCCGGGGCCGCGGCGGCCGGCAGAGGAACGCTTCGAGACGTTGAGCTGGACCTCGGACCACCCAATCTCGTTGCCGCGCTTGCAGCAGGCGATCGGCCGGCTGGCACCGAAACTCGCCCGCGCCAAGGGCCTGTTCGAGACCGTCGAGCAGCCCGGCCGTCTGACGGTGTTTCAGTTCGCCGGCGGCCGCGCAACACTGGCGCCGGGTGAGGCGCCGACACCAGGCGTGCCGCGGTCACGCATCGTTTTCATCGCCGAGCTCGGCGTTCTCTCGAAGGCGGAGCTCGATGGGATCATGGCGGAGTGCGTTGCGAGTGGGTGAGATGAGGCGGTAGGATGGATTGCAGTCACAGGGATCAGCTTGGCATGTCGCCCAAAATCGCACCCGCAGACGCCGCTTCGCGCCGCGCCGCCAAGCCGACGATCGTCTATCCGGCCGGCACGATGCCCGGGCCTGACCTGGCCGCGCTCGAGCAAGCTCGCCGCACGATGGTCAAGACGCACGAGCTCATCGTGCCGCCACGCGATGCCAGAGCATTTCGCGTGGCGCGCGGCCAGTTTTTCCGCATCGTCAGCATCGAAGGTCCTCAGGTCGGCGACCTCAATCTCTGGAATGCGGAGGATCTCTCCGAGCGCTTCTTCAGCGGCAAGACGCGGGCGCTCCATGGTACGCATGTCGGCATCGGGGACCGGCTCTGGAGCAATATGCCCTACCTTCGGCCGATGGCGACCATCAGTCACGACACGCTCGGCTGGTACGGCTTCGACGAGGACGGCGCCGGCATTCATGATGTCATCGGCACGCGCTGCGACCCCTATACAAATCTCCTGTTGAACGGCACGGCTTACGATTTTTGCTGCCATTCCAACCTGTCCCGCGCGCTTGCCGCCGAGCTCGAGATGGAGCCACGCGCGATCGAGCATCATATCCACGACGTACTCAACGTCTTCATGTGCACCGGCTTCACGAAGGACACGCACCAATATTTCATGAAGGCAAGTCCGGTCCGTCCCGGCGACTTCATCGAGTTTCTTGCGGAGATCGACCTGCTCGGCGCGTTGTCGGCCTGTCCCGGTGGCGACTGTAGCGCAACCCATTCCAGCGATGCCGCGGCATGTCATCCGCTCAAGATCGAGATCTTCGAGCCGGATCGAACGGCACTGAAGGACTGGAGCTGGTCGTCGCCAAGCGCGTATCACCGCCGCCACGGTGGGCATGCGCAAAGCTGAGCTTCAAGCCTCCACCGGTAATCCGTCCCCGTGCGCGTACCAATCCGCGCGGGACGTCCAATGCACGTGCCGGTCAGGTGCCGCGCCCAGCGGCTCGTCGAACGCGCCGGCATGAATGATCGCTTCGCGTCCGCTGCGCGTGAGATGCGGCATCGGGCTGCCGCAGCTCTTGCAGAACGCGGTCGCAAAGCTTCGTGCATTGGGCAGATCGAAGCGCGCGACGGATGTTTCCCCGCGCAGCCAGCGCAGCGCCCCCGCCTTCACGATCACCTCGCAGGCATGCGCGGTCCCGGTCGCTTTGCGGCAGCGCGAGCAATGGCAGTTGAGGAAGCGATCGAACGGACCGTCGACCTCGAACGCGACCTCGCCGCACAGGCAGCTTCCGCGGAACGCAGCCATCTCACTCCCCCTCCGGCTCGGCCGGTTTCTCGGCCGCCTCTTCGGCGTGAACCGGCGGGGCGCCGTGCGCGCCGCGCAGCCGGATCATCGTGTCGATCACGTCCACGTCGATCTTCAGCATGTCGAGATCGCGCGTCATCTCGCGCACCTCCTGGCCCTTGCGCGCCAGCTCCTCGGAAACGTCGACCGCCATCTTGCGCTCGGTCACATTGCCCTGCGTGTTGACGAACAGCTTTGCGCGCATCCATTCCAGCCGCGCCCGCTGGGTGTCGCGCTCGAACTTCTTCTCCGCGTAACGGCGCCGCGCCTCTGCGTAGGCGCCGACCAGCGCGGTTTCAGGCAGGCTCCACAATTGCTCGACCGACATGGTCATGCGGCTCAGGTCCCGGGTTCGGCTCGGCGGAGGTTTCCTCCGCCGCCTATCAGACCCTTCCGGCCGGCAATTCTCAAGGGGGCGCGGGCAACTCCGCGCCCGGCAAGTTCACGCGAACTGTGCGAGGCCGTGGCCGACCGACCAGTTCTCCCCGGGGGCATCGAGCACGTTCACGAACACGTCCTCGGGCCGGATGCCCGGGTTCTCGCCGAGCAGCTCCGCGATCCGCCGGTACAGCGCTTTCTTCTGCTCAGGGGTGCGCGAGGCGAACACGGTGATCTGGATCAGCACGGCGTCCTCGCTTCGCTCGACGCCGTAGGCGTTGCCGCAGCGGAAGTTCGCGGGGTCATGCTCGCTGATGGTCATGAACTCGTCGCCCTCGGGCACGTTCAGCGCCTCGCGCATGGCGCGGTAGAGACCGTCGAGGATCGCCTGCCGGTAGGCGTCGGGCTTTCCGGCGCGCATCGAGATGTGGAGGAGAGGCATGAGCTGGTCCCTTTGCATGCGGGCCGACCGGCCAGGGCGCATGGTGCGCGCCGGCGGTCCGGCTCATTGACGAAACGGGCTATCAATCCCAATTGGTTTTTGACACCATGTCGAGAAAACACGTTCTTGACAACGTGTCAAATACTTTCAGGCCGAGGATCGACATTTGAGACCGCGCGAGTTCGACCACGACGACGTCCTGCGCATTGCGTTCGACCAGTTCTGGCGCAAGGGCGTGCGCGGCACCTCGCTGTCCGACATCGCGCGCGACGCCGGCGTCCAGCGCGGCAGCCTCTACAATGCCTTCGGCAGCAAGGAGGCGCTGTTCCTGCAGGCCTATGAGCGCTACGCGGGCGATTACCTCCTCGCCCTGCAAAAGGCGCTCGGTGCCGGCAGTTTGCGAAAACGCCTCACCGCGTTCTTCGACCTGACCATCGTGAATTTCCGCTCGGGCTCGCCACCGCGCGGATGTCCGACCACGCGCGGCCTGATGGAGCTCGGTGCGGTCGAAGGCGAGGGGCTCGACGAGGACGCGCGCCAGGCCTTTGCGAACCTCATCTCGCGCATCACCGCTTTGGTTCAGGACACATTGTCGGCAGGCGCGAAACGCGGCGAGTTCAACGGCAATCCCGCGGTCGCAGCGCTCCACATCATCACGGTGACGCGCGGCCTCGCCGTGCTCGAACGGGCCTTCGGCGACGACGCGCAGCTGCGCAAGATCGCGTCCCACACGATCGATCTCGTGCTCGGCAAGGCCGGAGGTTAGGCGTCAGCAGCAGGCAAGCGCGTTGACCGCCCGCGTTGTCGCATCCTCTTTCCCGGATCCGACGAACCCGCAGACGATGGTCTCGAGTTCACCAGGCTGCTTGCTGCGGGCGACCGACAGCAGTCGCATTAACTCCGCCTCGTCCTTCGAGAGGCGCCGGCACGACGGCGGCATGAAGCACAGCTCGCATGGCCGGCCGCTGCGCAGGATCCTGACGAGCGCAGCCGCTCGCGCGACCAGCAGCGGGCTGTCGGCAATGCCGGGCGCCTCGTCGGCGAAGCGATAGGCCGCCTCCCAGCAATCGGACGCGCCGGTCGCATAGGCAGCGCCAATGAAGCGGAACAGCGAAAGCGCGACGCGGCAGAATTGATCGTAGCCTTCGACGCCGGGACGGGTCGCAAGCGCGGCTTGAAGCGGGCAGAGCCGCGACTGGCCGGCTTCCGGGTCAGGCACGGAATTGCTCGCAGCCTCCATCATGAACGATCTCATCAATGCAACGTGGGACTGCCCACAAGCCAGCTCTTCATCACCATTGTCCGGTCCTGGTCAAAAGGCTCGACATGCCGGTCAGGCAGAATGAGGCCGGCCATGCGGAAGATGGTCGCTAGTACCCACTTTTCTTGGAACGTGAGTCGTGATTCAAGGTCGGGATGATACCCGAAGCAAGAGAAGTCCACCTTTCGAGGAAAGATCGCAAGGTGCTTGAGGCGTGCTGTCGCTCACCGGTGACGTTGCAGCGCGATTTGAAGCGGGCGCGGATAGTTCTGTTGGCGGCGGATGGGCGCAGCACCCGGTCGATCGCCAAGGAAGTTGGGGTCCAGCCGCGGATTGTCAGCCTTTGGCGGCATCGCTATGCCGACCATGGCCTTGAAGGGCTGCAAGACAAGCCGCGGCCTGGCAAGCAGCCGATCTATACGAAGACGACCGACAAGCGGATTCTGAAGCTGCTGGATAAGCCGCCACCGCAAGGGTTTGCGCGCTGGACCGGCCCCCTGCTGGCCGAGGCGCTGGGCGATGTCGATGTCCAATATGTCTGGCGGTTCCTGCGCAGCCACAAGATTGACCTGGTGGCTCGCAAGTCCTGGTGCGAGAGCAACGACCCGAACTTTACGGCCAAAGCCGCCGATGTTGTCGGCCTCTATGTCGCGCCGCCGGCGAAGGCCATTGTGCTGTGCGTGGACGAGAAGCCCTCGATCCAGGCTTTGGAGCGAGCGCAGGGTTATCTGAAGTTGCCCAATGGCCGCGCCTTGACCGGCCAAAGCCACGATTACAAGCGGCATGGCACCACAACATTGTTTGCGGCGCTCGAAGTCGCCACCGGAAAGATCATCGCGACCCATTCAAAACGCCGGCGCCGCGTCGAGTTTCTCGATTTCATGAACAGCGTCACCGCGGCTTTTCCGAACCGCAAGCTTCACGTCATCCTCGACAACCTCAACACCCATAAAAAGAACGAGGACTGGCTCAAGGCCCACCCCAACGTGCAATTTCATTTCACGCCGACAAGTGCGTCATGGCTCAATCAGGTCGAAGTATGGTTTTCCATCTTGCAGGGGCAGTCGCTCAGCGGCACCTCCTTCACGAGCCTCAAGCAGCTTCAGGAACACATCGATGCCTACGTCAACGCATACAACGACAGAGCCGAGCCCTTCGTCTGGACCAAGAAAAAGGTCCGTCAACGCCGTTTCAAAGGCCGCCGTATCACTCAGCTCTGATTCCGGGTACTAGTCCCCGGACCGGCGCCAGCGCCCAATCCGCGCCCACCGGCGGCAGCCAGCACTCGAACTGCTCGCGCGCGACATCGTCGCGCTCCTTCTGCGCGGCGGCGATCGCCCGCAGGATTCCGTGCTCGCTCTCCGACATGCGCGGACAGGTGGGGCAATGCACTTCGATCGCCGTATGCGCCGTGCAGGCAAAGATCTCGATGATCGATTCCAGCGACGGCACGGCATCGCCGACGCGGAAATGGTCGTACACCTGCTGGATGTCGGCCGCGGTCGGAACGGCGCTTCCGCTGCGCGCCTTGGCACGAAATCCCCAGATGAAGAGTCGCTCGGCTGCGGTCAGTGCGGGAAGGTCGATGGGCTTGGCGTATGTCGATTGATGCATTGAGCCTGTGGCCTTGGGCTGGGCGCACGCCGCGTCTGGCGCTGACGATCTGCGTTGATCGTTCCGCCAGAGCCTGTCGCAAGTCAACGCGTCGAGGGCCGATATCGAGGTCTTCTAGATTTGAAGCGTTCGGATCTCGGATGCGGCCGGCCCCGCAAACCTGCCGGGCCGCATACGGCATGCCGCCGAGCGCCCACGCGATTTTGCGGGGATTTGGGGAACCCGAATGCTTAAAGCTTTGCTAAGGGGAGCGGGATAAACTGGCATATCAGCCCTTCCAATTTTGCGAGCCCCGATGATTTTTTCCCGCATCAGTTTCAAGCTGGTCCTGATTGTCGGCATCAGCCTCCTCGGCATGATCGTGCTGGCGCCGATCGCGCTTTCGACCCTGCGCACGCAGATGGTCGCCGATCGCCAGGCCAAGACGCAGCACATGGTGGACGTCGGCTACGGCATCCTGGCGCACTATCAGAAGCTCGAGAGCGACGGAAAACTCCCGCGCGAGCAGGCGCAGGCCGCCGCCATGGCGGAGATCAAGAGCCTGCGCTACGACAAGGTCGAGTATTTCTGGATCAACGACATGACCCCCAGGATGGTCATGCATCCGATCAAGCCCGAGCTCGACGGCAAGGACCTTTCGGGGATGAAGGACCCCGCCGGCAACGCGCTCTTTATGGGCTTCGTTGACGTCGTCAGCAAGCAGGGCGCCGGCTTCTACAGCTATCTCTGGCCGAAGCCCGGCTTCGACCAGCCGGTCGGGAAGGTCTCCTATGTGAAGGGCTTTGCGCCCTGGGGCTGGATCATCGGCACCGGCATCTATCTCGACGACGTCGATGCCGTGTTCCGCCAGAACGCGACGACGTTCGCGCTGGTGTGTCTTGTCGTGCTCGTGCTGGTGCTCGGTGCCTCCTTCGTGATCGGCCGCAGCGTCACGAAGCCGCTGGCAGGAATTACGGCGCTGACCGAACGCCTCGCCGCCGGCGACAGTGCGTTCGACGTGCCCTACACCGATCGGCGCGATGAGGTCGGCGGGCTCGCCAACGCGCTCGCCGTGTTCAAGGACAATGCGTCGGCCGTGGGCCGGATGCATGCCGAGCAGCAGGAGGCGAAGCAGCGAGCCGACGACGAGAAGCGCAGGACGATGGCCGATCTCGCCGGCAAGTTCGAGGCGAGTGTCCAGGCCGTGGTCCGCGACGTGTTCGATGAGGCGCGCGCGATGCAGCAGGCCGCGCAAGGCATGTCGGAGACCGCGAACAAGGCGACCGATCGCGCCAGCTTCGTGGCAACGGCCTGCCAGCAGGCGTCGAGCAACGTGCAGACGGTGGCCTCCGCCGCCGGCCAGCTGTCGTCCTCGATCTCTGAGATCAGCCAGCGCGTCGCGCAGGCCGCGACGGTGGCCGACAAGGCGGCCGCCGACGGCCAGCGCACCAACGATACGGTGCAGGGGCTTGCCGCCGCCGCGCACAAGATCGGCGAGGTCATCGACCTCATCAACCAGATCGCCTCGCAGACCAATCTGCTCGCGCTCAACGCCACCATCGAGGCGGCGCGTGCGGGCGAATCCGGCAGGGGGTTTGCGGTGGTCGCGAGTGAGGTAAAGTCGCTGGCGAGCCAGACCGCGAAGGCGACCGACGAGATCGGCGCGCAGATCACCGCGATCCAGGCCGAGACCAATCAGGTCGTCGGCAATATCGAGAGCATTCGCGCCACCATCATGGAGGTCAACGAGATCTCCTCGTCGATCGCAGCCGCCGTCGAGGAGCAGGGCGCGGCGACGCAGGCCATCGCGCACAGCGTGCAGGAGGCGGCGTCCGGCACCGATCAGGTCTCGCAAAACATCTCCGGCGTGACCGATGCGACCGCCGAGACCGGCCAGGCCGCCGGCCTCGTGCTGCAATCCAGCGGCCGGCTGACGCAGAAACTGCAATCGCTCGAGAACGAGGTCAGCGCCTTCGTTGCCGGCGTGCGGGCGGCCTAGTATAGCGGTGGGATGGACCAAAACCCTGATCGGCGTGCGCGCATCCTCCTGATCAATCCGAACAGTCTCGAGGCGACCACCGCGATGATGGTGGCCATCGCGAAGTCGGCCGCCGTGGCCGGTTTCGACATCGTCGGCGCCACGGCAACGCGCGCGCCGTCGATGATCGTGTCGGCGGAGGCGCTGGAGGCGGCCGCCGCCGAGGTCGAGGAGATCGCGCGGACGCATCGAGCTTCCCCGGACGGCATCATCGTTGCAGCGTTCGGCGATCCCGGTCTCGCCGGAATCAGGGCTGCGATGAAGCTGCCTGCGGTCGGCATCGGCGAGTCGTCGATGCTGGAGGCCGCCGCAGGAGGCCGCCGCTTCGGTGTGGCGACCACGACACCGCTGCTCAAGTCGAAGATCGACGCGTTGCCGGAGGCGCTGGGGCTGCGATCGCGCTACACCGGCACGCGCTTTGCCGAAGGCGATCCGCAAGAGCTGATGCGCGATCCGGCGCAGCTGCGCGCAGCCCTCGCCGGCGCGGTCGAGGCCTGCATCGCGAAGGACGGGGCGGAAGCTGTCATCATCGGCGGCGGGCCGCTGGGGGAAGCCGCGTGCGAGCTTCAGCCGATGTTCACTGTCCCTGTCGTCGCGCCGATCCCATCGGCCGTGAGGCGGATCATTCGCCTCGTCGCGGCGTAACGCCCGCTTTTTCCGCGCCGCGGCATCGGCCGTGATGCGGAAAACTGTTTTCCTTGACATGAAGTCTGCCGTGCTCGACGTGTAACGATGTCGATTGACGGCACGTGCGTGCCTTATGAAAAGAAAAGCAACACGGGGAAGACGTCATGAGCGCGGCCCTCAACGAGAAGGACTACCTCGCCACCTTGCGCGGGTTGTGGGACAAGGCGTGGCCGAAGGGCCTGCCGCGTTCGCCGAACTATCTGCACGGCGAAGCTCCTTTGACGGAATATCTGCGCGCCTGGGCGAGGCGGAGCCCGGAGCGTCCGGCGGTGATCTTCTACGGGCACGTCACCACCTACGCCGATCTCGACCGGCAGAGCGACCGCTTCGCGGCACTGTTGCAGGCCAAGGGCGTGCGCAAGGGCGATCGCGTCGCCGTCTTCCTGCCGAACTGCCCGCAATTTCACATCGTGTTCTTCGGCATCCTGAAGCTCGGCGCGGTCCATGTCCCCGTCAGCCCGCTGTCGCGCGCGTTCGAGCTGTCCTACGAGCTCAACGATACCCAGGCCGACGTAATCGTGGCACTGGACCAGCTCATCCCCGTCGTCGAGCAGGTGAGGGGCGAGGTGCGGATGCGCGAGATCATCGTCACCAGCTTTGCCGATGTCCTGCCGGCGGCGCCTGCATTTCCCACGCCGGAATCGATCCGCGCGCCGCGCATCGCGGCCGCAGGCGCGACCGATCTGTTGCCGGCGCTTGCCGCGATGCCCGCGCCGTCGCCGCTGCCGCCGCCCGGCCTCGATGAGGTCGCTGCGCTCAACTACACCGGCGGCACCACCGGCATGCCCAAGGGCTGCGTTCACACCCATCGCGACATGGTCTATACCGCCGCCGCCAATTACGGCATCTCGGTCCTGTCGGACGAGAGCAGCGTGTTCCTGTCGTTCTTTCCGGAGTTCTGGATTGCCGGTGAGAACTTTGGCTTGATCTTTCCGCTGTTTTCCGGCGCGACGCTGGTTCTGCTGGCGCGCTGGGATGCCGTCGGCGCGATGGCCGCGATCGACAAGTACAAGGTTACGATCACCGCGATGCCGGTCGACGGAGCGGTGGAGCTGATGGACCATCCGCGCTGGAGCGAGTTCGACCTGTCGTCCTTGAAGCAGGTGCGCGTCGTCTCCTTCGTCAAGAAGCTCAACGCCGACTATCGCAGGCGCTGGAAGGACCTCACCGGCACGATCCTGATGGAGGCGGCCTGGGGCATGACCGAGACCCACACCTCCAACACCTTCACATCAGGCTTCCAGGACGACGATTTCGATCTGAACAACCAGCCGATCTTCGTCGGCCTGCCGGTCCCCGGCGCCGAGTTCAAGATCACCGATTTCGAGACCGGCGCGCTGCTGCCGCTCGGTGCGGAAGGCGAGATCCGGGTGCGGACGCCGTCGCTGCTCAAGAGCTACTGGAACAAGCCGGAGGCGACCGCGGAGTCGCTCGTCGATGGCTGGCTGCGCACCGGCGACATCGGCAGCATCGACAAGGACGGCTTCCTGCACTTCCTCGGCCGCCGCAAGGAGATGCTGAAGGTCAAGGGCATGAGCGTCTTCCCGCCGGAGATCGAGGCGCTGCTGGGTCAGCATCCGAAGGTGCTGGGCTCGGGCGTGGTCGGACGCGACGATCCCGACAAGGGGCAGGTGCCGGTGGCCTATATCCAGCTCAAGCCGGAGGCGGTCGGTACCATCTCGGCAGAGAGCCTGCGTGCCTGGTGCGCCGAGCGCATGGCCGTCTACAAGGTCCCGGAGATTCGCATCATCGAAGCTCTGCCCCTGACGGCGACGGGCAAGGTGAAGAAGCAGGACCTCGATCCAAATCTGCCCGCCGCAGTCTGAGTGAGAGACATCATGTCGTTCAAGAAACTCCTGATAGCCAATCGCGGCGAGATCGCCATCCGCATCGCGCGCGAGGCGGCCGATGCCGGCATCGCGACGGTAGCGATCCACCCTGCAGACGACGCGCTGTCGCTGCATGTGCGTGTCGCCGACGAGGCGCTCGAGATCCCCGGCCGCGGCGCGCGGGCCTATCTCGACATCGAGGCCGTGGTGACGGCGGCGAAGGGCGCCGGCTGCGATGCCGTGCATCCCGGCTACGGTTTTCTGAGCGAGAATGCCGCGTTCGCCAAGGCCTGTGGCGAGCAGGGGATCACCTTTGTCGGGCCAAAGGTGACAGCGCTCGAACTGTTTGGCGACAAGGTCGCGGCACGGCAACTGGCCAAACGCTGCGGCGTGCCGATCATCGCCGGCACCAGCGGGCCTTCGTCGCTCGAGGAGATCACGGCGTTCTTCACGTCGCTTGGCGGCAACGCGGCGATCGTGATCAAGGCGATGGCCGGCGGCGGTGGCCGCGGCATGCGCGTGGTCGAGAATGCGGCCGATCTGGCGGAAGCCTATGCGCGCTGCCAGTCCGAGGCCAAGGCGGCATTCGGCTTCGACGGCGTCTATGCCGAGCGGCTGATCCGCCAGGCGCGTCATATCGAGGTGCAGATCATCGGCGACCGTCATGGCGCGGTCTCTCATCTCTGGGAACGCGAATGCACCATCCAGCGCCGGCACCAGAAGCTGGTCGAGGTGGCGCCGAGCCCGTCGCTGAGCGAGCCCTTGCGCGGCCGCATCATCGAGGCGGCGAGGCAACTCGCGACCGCCGCGGCTTACGACAATCTCGGTACTTTCGAGTTCCTGGTCGACGGCACGGCGGAGGATAGCTTTGCCTTCATCGAGGCCAATCCGCGGCTCCAGGTCGAGCACACCGTGACGGAAGCGGTGCTCGGCCTCGACCTCGTCCGCGCCCAGCTCGCGGTCGCAGCAGGCAGCACGCTGGCCTCGCTCGACCTTGCGCAGGGATCGATCCCGAAGCCGCGCGGCTACGCCATGCAGCTCCGCGTCAACATGGAGACGCTGGACGAGACTGGCGCGACGCATCCGACCGGCGGCGTGCTCGCCTTGTTCGAGCCGCCGTCGGGGCCCGGCGTCCGTGTCGATAGTTTTGGCTATGCGGGCTACAAGACCAGCGCGGCCTTCGATTCGCTGCTCGCAAAAGTCATCGTGCATACGCCGGGCGAGGCCTGGCATGACGTGGTCGCCAAGGCTTCGCGCGCCCTGCGCGAATTCCGGATCGACGGCGTCGTCACCAACATCGCCTTCCTCCAGGCGGTGCTCGCGCATCCCGATTTCAGGACCAACCGGATCGCGACCGATTTCATCGATCGCAACATCGCGAAACTGGTCGAGGCGGCCGATGGCGCAGCCAAGCCGCTCTACTTCGCCCCGACTGAGCGAGGCGGCGGTCACGGCATGGAGACGCACATTACGCAGGCCGTGCCCGAAGGCGCGGTGATGGTCGCGGCACCCCTGCAAGGAACCATCGTCACCATCCAGGTGAAGGAGGGCGAGGTCGTGCGCCCCGGCCAGCAGCTTGCCGTGATCGAGTCCATGAAGATGGAGCATCTCGTCATGGCCGAGCAGGGCGGCCGGGTGATGAAGCTCGTCGCCGGAGACGGCGCCACTTTGATGCATGGCGAACCGATCCTGTATCTGGAGCCGCTCGACGTCGCGGCCGACGCGTCGGCGGCGGAAGCCGATGTCGACCTCGACCACATCCGTCCTGATCTCGCCGAGCTGATCGCGCGCCAGGCCAACACGCTCGATGCGAACCGGCCGGCCTCGGTCGAGCGCCGCCGCAACACCAACCAGCGCACCGCCCGCGAGAACGTCGCGCAGCTCGTCGACGACGGCTCCTTCATGGAGTACGGCAGCCTCGCGATCGCGGCCCAGCGCCGCCGGCGCAAGCTCGACGACCTCATCAAGAACACGCCGGCCGACGGCCTCGTCATGGGCGTTGCGACCGTCAATGGCGAGAAGTTCGGCCCGGAGGGCGCGCGCTGCATCGTCGTGGCCTATGACTACACCGTGCTCGCGGGCACGCAGGGCCACATGAACCACAAGAAGATCGACCGCATGCTGACGCTGGCGGAAGACTGGCGCGTGCCGCTGGTGTTCTACGCTAGGGCGGCGGCGGCCGGCCCGGCGATACCGACCGGCTCGGCATGACCGGGCTCGACGGCCCGTCCTTCGTGCAGTTCGCAAGGCTCTCCGGCCTCGTGCCTGTCATCGGCGTCGTCTCCGGCTATTGCTTTGCCGGCAATGCCGCGATGCTCGGTTGCTGCGACGTCATCATCGCCACCAAGAACGCCTCGATCGGCATGGGCGGCCCTGCGATGATCGAGGGCGGCGGGCTCGGCGTCTACCATCCGGCCGAGGTCGGCCCGGTCTCGTTCCAGTCGCCGAACGGCGTCATCGACATCCTCGTCGAGGACGAGGAGGAGGCGACGCGCGTCGCGCAAAAATACCTGTCCTATTTCCAGGGCGCGGTGACCGACTGGCAGGCCGTCGACCAGCGTCTGCTCCGCCGCGCCATTCCGGAGAACCGCCTGCGCGTCTACGACATCCGCAGCGTGATCGATCTCGTCGCGGACAGGGACAGCGTGCTGGAGCTGCGCCGCGACTACGGCGTCGGCATGATCACCGCGCTGATCCGCATCGAAGGCAAGCCGTTCGGCCTGATCGCCAACAACCCGCGCCATCTCGGCGGCGCGATCGATGCCGATGCCGGCGACAAGGCCGCGCGCTTTCTCCAGCTCTGCGACGCCTTCGATCTGCCGATCGTCTCACTCTGCAACACGCCCGGCTTCATGGTCGGCCCGGAAGCCGAGAAGACCGCGATCGTGCGGCACGTCTCGCGCATGTTCGTGACCGGCGCGAGCCTCACCGTGCCGCTGTTCGGCATCGTGCTGCGCAAGGGTTACGGCCTCGGCGCACAGTCGATGATCGGCGGCGGCTTCCACGCCTCGTTCTTCACCGCGGCGTGGCCCACGGGCGAGTTCGGCGGCATGGGCCTCGAGGGCTATGTCCGCCTCGGCTTCCGCAAGGAGATGGAGGCGATCGCCGACCCCGAAGAGCGCGAGACCTATTACCGCAACAAGGTCGCCGAGCTCTATGCCAACGGCAAGGCGGTCTCGATCGCGTCCGTGTTCGAGATCGACAACGTCATCGACCCCGCCGAAACCCGGCGCTGGATCATGGCGGGGCTTAGGTCGGTGCCGAAGCCGCCCGCGCGGACGGAGAAGAAGAGGCCCTGCATCGATACCTGGTGAGCGCAGTGCAGCAATCTTGATGATGCCGTCATTCCGGGGCGCGCGCAGCGCGAACTATGGTGTGCAATTGCACACCTGAGAATCTCGAGATTCCGGGTTCGATGCTCCGGGCCGCGCTTGCGCGGTCCCATCGCATCGCCCCGGAATGACGTCTAGAGACCGTGTGCCATCTCCCCCGTTCCCGGTTCCCGATTGACATCCCCGCCCGTGCTGCCAGACTTTGCACAATAATACAGGGTGGAGACGTCCGCGATGGCCAGCCTTTCGGCCTCGAACCATGTCGCCCGTGTCTTGTCCGTCGCCAATCATGTGGCCGACGTCGATGCCTCTTCGCGGATCGCCAATTCGTGGCGGCGCTGCCTGATCAGCCACAAGCTCGATCCCGCCCGTCAGGGCCCGCCGCAAACGCTCACCGAGGCCGAGATCCGGCATGTCGCCGAGCCGATGGAGGAGACGATCCGGCTCGCGACGCCCGAGCTCGACGACCTCGCCCGCGTGCTGCGCGACGCCGGCTACTGTGTGAATCTGGCCGATGTGAACGCGACCATGCTGTTCAGCCGGCTGCCGGGCGAAGCCGATGCGAAGATGTTTCTGGACTGGAAGATCTACACCGGCTCGAATTTCGCCGAGACGTTTGAGGGCACCAACGGGCTCGGCACCGCGCTTGCCGAGCAGAAGCCGATCCTGGTGCATCGCGACGAGCATTTTCGCGCGCAGTGGCACATGTTCTCCTGCGCCGTGGCGCCGCTGTTCGACCAGGCCGGCCGGCTCGCCGGTGCCATCAACATCACCTCCTGCCGCGAGGATCTCGAGCGCGCCGCGCATCAGCTCGCGCTCGCGGTGACGATGGAGGCGACGCGGCGGATGGAGGGTGCGATCTTCCGCGGTCATTTCCGCAACGCCTGGATCGCGACGGTGCCGGGTGACGGCGGCAGTGGCCTACTCGCCTATGACGACGACCGCCGTATCGTCGGCGCCTGCCGTTCCGCGCGTGCGCTGCTCGGCCTCACCGACGGCATGATCGCATCGGGCATCGATCTGTCGCGTTACGTCAAGTTCGATCATCACGCCGCGCGCAGTGCGGACGATGTTGTCGAGCTGCGCCGCGCCGACGGCAGTCCGTTGGGCGAGGGCCATGTCGCCCCGCCGCTGCGCGCCAAATCCTTCACGGGTCCACACGCTCCGCGCCGCGATGCGACGATCGACCGTTTTGATGACCTGCATCGGCTCGCCGGCCGCGATCCCGGCCTGATCCGAAGCGTGAAGCGGCTCCGAAGCATCGGTGATCGCAATCTGCCGGTGCTGCTGCATGGCGAGACCGGCGTCGGCAAGGACGTGTTCGCCCGCGCCATTCACGCGGCGAGCAACCGTGCCCGCAACCATTATGTCGCGCTGAACTGCGCGGCGATGCCGGAGAGCCTGATCGACGCCGAGCTGTTCGGTTACGAGGCCGGTGCCTTCACCGGCGCGCGGCGCGAGGGCTCAAAGGGCCTGATCGTGCAGGCCGACGGCGGCACGCTGTTCCTCGACGAGATCGGCGACATGCCGATCGCGCTGCAGACGCGTCTCTTGCGCGTGCTGGAAAACCGCGAGGTCTGGCCGCTCGGCGCGCTCAAGCCGGTGCCGGTCGACATCCGCCTGATCAGCGCCACCCATCGCGATCTCGGCCGCATGGCGGAGGAGGGCGCCTTCCGCGCCGATCTCTATTTTCGTCTCCGCGGCATGGAGGTGAAGCTGCCGAGCTTGCGCGAGCGCGCCGACCGCGACGACATCATTCGCCAGATCGCGCGCGAGGAAGCGCCGAATTGCCGCCTCTCGGACGAGGCCTGGGCGCTGCTGTCGGCCTATCCGTATCCCGGCAACATGCGCCAGCTCCGCCATGTGCTGCGGCTTGCCGGCTGCACGGCGGAGAACGGTGTCGTCACCGATGCCGATCTCGATCTGCCGCTGTTCGGCGGCCGTGCGGCGGAGCCGGACCTCGCGGCGGCCGAGCGCGCGACGATCGTCGAGGCGCTGCGCAAGCATGGCGGTCGTGTGACCGAGGCGGCGCGTGCGCTGAAGCTCAGCCGCGCGACGCTGTATCGCAAGATCAAGCACCTGAAGATCGAGACCGCGCAGTAGCGCTTTCGGTTGGAGATGAACGAGGAGCGAGCCGCGGGCTTTCGCCTCTCCCCGCGTGCGGGGAGAGGCCGACGCGCGAAGCGCGGCGGGTGAGGAGGACTCTCCGCGAGTCCAACTGTCACCATCCTCGGAGAGACTCCCCCTCTCCCCGCAAGCGGGGCGAGGGAGCGCACCGCCGCCGCCCTTACGAAAAATCCGTCCAGCTCAGATGCCTTGAATCGAGATCGCCGACTGTAACGGTGCCGCGGATTTCGTGGGGTACGTGGAAGCTGCTGCGCAGATAGACCAGCGGCGCGGCCCCGTCGGAATGCGACACCCCGCGGACTTCGCCGACGAAGATCGAATGCGTCTTCGTTTCGAATTCCTGCGCCAGCTCGCAATCGAACGCGGCCACCGCGTCGGTCAGCACGGGTGCGCCGGTGGCCCCGCGCGTCCACTGCCCGAACGCAAAGCGGTCGTCACCGTTGACGCCCTTCTGGCCGCTGAAGGTGAGTGCCAGCAGCGCGTGGTCCTCGTGCAGGAAGTTGATTGCGAAGGCGCCTTCCTCGCGGATCCGCGTATGTGCGCTGGCGTTGCGGTTGACGCAGACGATCAGCGACGGTGGATTGTCCGACAGTGAGCAGGCCGAGGTGACCGTGAGCCCGGTGCGCTTGCCGTGCTCGGCACCGACCGTGACCAGCGCGACGGCACCGGCGCATTGGCGCATCGCCTGCTTGAAATCCTTTGCGTCCACGCTCACGCGGAAATCTCCGAAACGGGTGCGGATGCGGCACGATCGCGCCGCATCCGCGTCGGGTCAAGCCGCCTTCTTCGCGGAGCCGAGATGCTTCAGGCGCGGCATCACCTCGCTGCTGAGCAGCGAGAGCGAGTGGTGCCAGGCCTCTGCCTTGTGCTTGTAGTCGAAGCCGAACACCAGCAGCACGCCGAAGCCGCCGACCTCGTCGTAGATCTTCTCGATCTTCTCGGCGACGGTGGCGGGCGAGCCGACGATCCAGTTCCGCTTGGCGCAATATTCGACGGTGACGTCGCTGTCGGGCACGTCGGGCGCGTGCTTCAAATAGTCCTTGAAGCCGAAATGGCCGAGCAGGGGCAAGAAGTACTCGTGCATCATCCGGCCCATCATGTCGCCGGTGGAGAGCTTCCAGGCCTCTTCGTCGGTGTCGGCAACGAAGACCTCGCGCACCAGCCGCCAGTCCTGCCGGTTCGGCTTGCGTCCGGTCTTGGCGGCGCCGATCTCGACCGAATCCCAATGGCTGCCGACATAGGCCGGGTTGAGGTTGAGGCTCATCGGGATGAAGCCGCGTTCGCCGGCGAGCTTCAGTGTGTCCGAGTTCTTCGACAGACCGGCAACGCCGATTGGCGGATGCGGCGCCTGCAACGGCTTGATGTGAGGCTTGAGGAAGTCGAACATCGTGTCCGGCTTGGTCACCGTCCAGAATTTGCCCTTGTAGGTCCAGGGCGCGGGATCGGTCCACATCTTCAGGATGATCTCCAACGCTTCGCGGGTCATGTCGCGGTTCTGCCCGCTCATGCCGTCGACGTTGAACATCGCCCAGTCGCTTGGCAGGCCGCTAGCCGCGACACCGAAATTGAGCCGGCCTTCGGACATGTGGTCGAGCATCGCGACGCGGTTGGCGAGCTCGGCGGGATGGTGATAGGGCAGCAGGAAGCCGCCCGGCCCGATGCGCAAGCGCTTGGTTTGCATCAGCGCCTGCGCGATCAGGAGATCCGGCGTGGGATTGGGTTCCCAGGGCGCGGTGTGGTGCTCGCCGACCCAGGCCTCTTGATAGCCGAGCTCGTCCAGCCAGCGCATGACTTGCAGGTCCCAGTCGTTTCCTTCCTTCAGGCCGCACTCCGGCGGGTGCGAAGGCATCGGGAAATAGCCGATCTCCATGTGTTTCCTCTCCACAATTGACGCGTCTTGGTGCGCGGTTCACGGATGTGAGTGGGGATGCATGAGCAAGCGGTGTGCCAGCGCGGCAGCGTCTCAGACCTGCGATAAAACGCTGGTTTGCGGCGGCAATAGCCGATATCCCGGGGCGAATTTGCCAGCCGTCGTCTCATTGTCGCGAGACGGCGTCTTGCCGGTGAGACGAGGACGAGAACCGAGATGAGCGAACCCGCCTATGTCGCGGTGGACTGGGGCACCAGCAGCTTCCGCCTGTGGCTGGTCGATCGGGCCGGCCAGGTCCTGGCCGAACGCCGCAGTGGCGAGGGCATGCTGGCCGCGGCCAAGACCGGATTTGCCGGTGTGCTGCAATCGCATCTTTCCGCCGTCGAAGCACCGGATCATCTGCCCGTTCTCGTCTGCGGTATGGCCGGCGCCAAAACCGGCTGGGTCGAGGCCGGCTATGTCGACACGCCGGCACCGCTCACCTCCATCCTGAAGCAGGCCGTGCGGGTGCCGGGTGAGGCGCGCGACATCCGCATCCTGCCCGGCATCGCGCAGCGCGACGCAGGCGCGCCGGACGTGATGCGCGGCGAGGAGACGCAGTTGCTCGGCGCGCTCGGCCTTAAGGCCGCCGGCGAAGCGCTGGTCTGCATGCCCGGCACGCATTCGAAATGGGTGCGGGTGAAGGACGGCACGGTCGAGCATTTCTCCACCTTCATGACCGGCGAGCTGTTCAGTGTGATCTCGCGCGAGACGATTCTGTCACTCGCGGTCGCAGGCGCCGATGACGCCGAGGATGTTGCAAGCTTCAAGGCGGCGGTGAAAGCCGCGTTCGAGGCGCCGGCGTTCGCCGCCAACCTGCTCTTCGGTGCGCGGTCGCGGCAGTTGCTGTTCGGCGGCACGCCGGCCGCCGCGCGCGAGACGCTGTCGGGCACGTTGATCGGCACCGAGCTGGCGGCGGGTCTCTCTGGCAATGTGCCCAAAGCCGGCATCACGTTGGTTGCGTCAGGGCGGCTGGCGACGCTGTATCAGCTGGCTTTCGATGCGGTGTCGGTGACGCCGCGGCCGATCGATGCGGATGAAGCCGTTCGCCACGGCCTGTCGATGGCGGCGGCGGCGATCTGGACGAGTTAAGAAGGATTTCCTGAGATGAGTGTTCCATTTCCGTCGATGAAGCGTCCGTTGGTCGCGATCCTGCGCGGCGTCAAGCCGGAGGAGGCCGAGTCCATCGTCAGTGTGCTGATCGAGGCCGGCATGACCGCGATCGAAATTCCGCTGAATTCGCCCGATCCGTTCCGCTCCATCACCACCGCCGTGAAGCTCGCGCCGGCCGGCGTGCTGATCGGCGCCGGCACCGTGCTAGCCACCGCAGATGTCGATCGTCTCAATGACGCCGGCGGCAAGCTGATGGTCTCGCCGAATGTGGATACGCAGGTGCTCGCGCGTGCGCATCAATACGCCATGGTGACGTTGCCGGGGGTGTTCTCGCCGACCGAGGCGCTGCTTGCCGCGCGCTCTGGCGCATCGGGCCTGAAATTCTTTCCGGCGAGCGTGCTCGGCGCATCCGGTATCGCCGCGATTCGCGCGGTGCTGCCGGCCGGCGTGATGATCGCTGCCGTCGGCGGTGTCTCCGACCAGAATTTTGCGGAGTATAGCAAGGGCGGCGTCACCGCATTCGGGCTTGGCTCCAGCCTCTACAAGCCCGGCATGTCGGCGGCCGATGTCGCAGCGCGCGCAAAGCAGACGATCGCGGCCTACGATCGGGCGATTGTGAAAGACTGAAGCTGCAATAAACCAGCCGTGATCCCGTCACGGCCGCGCTTTATCCTATCTTGCTGAATCAGCGAGATCAGGAGACCGACATGGCGATCAACAACGTGGCCGATCTGTTCGTGGCAACGCTCGAACAGGCCGGCGTCAAGCGGATCTACGGCATCGTCGGCGACAGCCTGAATGCTTTTACCGAGGCGCTGCGGCGTCGCGGCACCATCGAATGGATCCACGTCCGGCATGAGGAGGTTGCGGCGTTCGCAGCCGCCGGCGAAGCCGAGATGACCGGAAGCCTTGCGGTCTGCGCAGGTTCCTGCGGCCCGGGCAATCTGCATCTGATCAACGGCCTGTTCGACGCGCATCGCAGCCGCGTCCCCGTGCTGGCGATCGCGGCGCAGATTCCGTCGGCCGAAATCGGCGGCGGCTACTTTCAGGAAACCCATCCCCAAAACCTGTTCCGGGAATGCAGCCATTATTGCGAGCTGGTCTCGGATGCGAGCCAGCTGCCTTTCGTGATCGAGAACGCCATTCGTGCGGCCGTCGGCCTGCGCGGCGTCGCCGTCATCGCCATGCCCGGCGACGTCGCGTTCCGCGATCCGCCGAGGCGCGCGCTGTCGACGGCGCGGGGGCTCGCGCTGTCGGCGCCGAAAGTCGTGCCTGAGGCCGATGAGCTGAAGGCGCTCGCGGACCTCCTGAACGGCGCCGAGCGCATCACCCTGTTCTGCGGCCGTGGCTGCGCCGGCGCGCATGCGCCGTTGATGCAGCTTGCGGAGGCCTTGAAGAGCCCGATCGTGCATGCGCTCGGCGGCAAGGAGCACGTCGAATACGAAAATCCCTACGATGTCGGCATGACCGGGTTCATCGGCTTCTCCTCGGGCTATGCCGCCATGCACGCCTGCGACGCGCTGGTGATGCTCGGCACCGATTTCCCCTACAAGCAGTTCTTCCCGACCGGTTGCCAGATCGCGCAGATCGACATCCGCCCGGAAAATCTCGGCCGGCGCTGCAAGATCGACCTCGGCCTCATCGGCGACGTCAAGCTGACCATCGAGGCGCTGCTGCCGCTCCTGAAGACCAAGACCCAGCGCAAGCATCTCGACGATGCCCTCGCGCATTACAAGAAGGCGCGCGAGGGGCTGGACTCGCTCGCCAGGGGCACCCCCGGCAGCAAGCCGATCCATCCGCAATATCTCGCCAAGGTCGTCAGCGACCATGCGTCCGAGGATGCCGTGTTCACCGCCGATGTCGGCACACCCACGGTGTGGGCGGCGCGCTATCTCGAGATGAACGGTCGCCGCCGGGATCGGCTCCTTCGTGCACGGCTCGATGGCCAATGCGATGCCGCAGGCGATCGGGGCGCAGGCCTCGCAGCCCGGCCGCCAGGTGATCTCGCTGTCGGGCGACGGCGGCTTCACCATGCTGATGGGCGATCTGATCACGCTGACGCAGATGAAGCTGCCGGTGAAGGTCGTCGTCTTCAACAACGGCGTGCTCGGCTTCGTTGCGCTGGAGATGAAGGCCGCCGGCTTCGTCGACACCAATGTCGACCTGCAAAACCCTGATTTCGCGGCGATGGCGCGCGTGATGGGCATTTTTGCCAAACGCGTCGAGGACCCCGGCGAGCTTCCGGGCGCGGTGAAGGAGATGCTGGCCTACAACGGACCCGCGCTGCTCGACGTCGTCACCGCCAAGCAGGAGCTGTCGATGCCGCCGACCATCACGAGCGAGCAGATCAAGGGTTTCAGCCTCTGGGTCTTGCGCGCGGTGATGAACGGCCGCGGCGACGAGGTGCTCGATCTTGCGAAGACGAACCTGCTGCCGCGTTAGCTGCGCTTCGCCGACGGCACATGCAACCGCTCGTGGCGGCGCTGGAAGCGCTGCCAGTGCAGTACGCTGCCGATCAGCAGGGCCGGCACGAAGCCGAGCACGATCAGGAAATGCGGCAGCTCCTTCGGCGAGATGAAGGCGATGGCGATGTCCGAGATCAGCCACAGCGCGGCGAACATCACCGCGAAATCCGTGCGCGGGCAGCGCAGATAGTAGAACACGGCGGTGATGACCACGGCAGGCCCGATCGCGATGGCGATCAGCACCGCGGTCAGCTCCTTCGGCGTCACCGCGTCGAGCACCATCGACGCCAGCAGCCACATGGCGGCGAACATGGCGATGATGTCGATCGGATGCCGCAACCCAATACCTCTCACGGGGAACGCGCTATCGTTGTGGTTCCAGGCCCCCGCCGTCAAGTAAAATAGGCCTATTCCTCGTCGTTTCCAGGCGTCGGCCGCAGCATGAAATGGCCGAAGGCAGTGGCGATCGGCTTGTCCGCATCGTCCTGCCAGGCGCGCGCCTCGAAGGCGACGATGCGCCGGCCCTGCTTGACGATCGAGACATTGGCAAAGCTGTCGAGCGCGCGGCCGGAGCGCAAGTAGTTGATGGTCAGCCCGATCGGCTTGGGCGGCGCGGCGGCGCCGAGCTCGCGTGCGACCCCGATGATCGCCGTGGTCTCGAGGAAGGCGCCGGTCATGCCGCCATGGATCGCGGGCAGGATCGGATTGCCGATGATCTTCGGCGAGAACGGCATGGTCAGCGTGCCGTCGTCGTTGACGCGGATGCCGAGGCAGCGCGCGAACGGGCTGCGGGCGAACGGGCCATCCGGATCCTCCGGCGCCTCCAGGGTCGGGATGCTGCGCGAATCCATCCTGCGGTCGGCGAGCATGTTGGTGCGGTTGGCGCCGATCATGAAGCAGGCCGTTGCGGTTGCGACCGGATCGTCCTCGGACTCCTGATACGCGGTGGAGCGTACGAAGGCGATCGAGCGCGTGGTGCGGTAGCAGACCGAATGCGCCTTGATGTCGAGGCCCGGCGTCGCCGGCTTCTGATAGTCGATACGCAGGTCGAGGGTTGCGATCGCGCGCGTGCCGTCGAGCGCGAGCTGCACGGCCATGCCGCAGCTCTCGTCCAGCATCGCGGTGACGACGCCGCCATGCAGCACCCCGGTCTCGGTGTCGCCGACGAAGACGGGACGGTAGGGCAGGCTGGACCAGGCCTCGGCGGGTGCGAAGCGGTCGAGCTGCAGCCCGCTGATATTGCCGTAGTCGGAGCGGCGGCCCTTGATGGCCTCGGCCAGTTCCTCGAACGAGAGCGTGGCAGGTAGGCCGGACGTCGATGAGCTGGACATGGCGATGTTCTAGACCAGTGCCGGGCGCCGCGCAAAACCCCGAATACGGGTCGCACGGCAGGCCTGCGGGCGGTTGGGCCTCGACAGGGCGGTCCGAAGCGCCGATGGTGGGCGCTTCGTTCGTTCGACTAGCCGCAAGGAGCGCTTATGGCCGACCCCGAAACACCCGGCGCCAATCAGGGGCCCGTCACCATTTCGAGCTCGAGCTCCGAGCGGGCGCCGATCATCTATTTCGACGGCGCGTCCTGTTTCGGCCATCACAACGGCGCGATCCAGGTCGAGCTCGCCGCGAACCTCTTGATGCCGGTCGGAGCTGCGGTCAGGGTCGAAGTGGTCCAGACCGCGCACCTGCGTTGCAGCGTGGCCGCCGCGCTGGCCTTGCGCGAAGCGCTCGACAAGGCGCTCGCGATGTACAAGCAGGGGCAGCAGCAGCCGACGGAGGAGATCCCGGCGATGAAGAACTGAAACGGCAGCACGATCGCATATCATGGCGATCGCAGCTCCTCAGCTCACATGCACCTTCGGCTTCATGCCGCCGTTCCACTTGCCGTCGAGCGCGCGCTCGATCTGGGCGGCGAATTGCAGGAGCAGGCCGTCATTGGCCTGCTTGGCGATCGCCTGGATGCCGAGCGGCAGGTCGTGATCCTGGGTTGCCATCGGCATCGAGATCGCCGGCATGCCGCAGAGATTGGCGAGTGGCGTGAAGGCGAAAAAGCGCCAGAGGTTGCCGAACCAGTCGAGCACGTCAGGATTGTCGGAGATGGTGAGATATTCCCTGGTGCCGACTTTCGGCGTCGGCAGCGCCGTGATCGGCGTCAGGATGACGTCCCACTGCTCGAAGAACGCGCCGAAACCGCGTGACGTCGTGTTGAACACGCCTTGCATCTTCGCCCGCTCGGCGAAGCTGGTGTGCCGGCCGGCTTCCCAGATCCTGATGTTCATCGGCTCGATGAGATCTTCCGGCGGCTTTTCCAGGCCGCGCGCGGCCAGCATGTTCGAGATCACCACCGCAAAATTCGAGATGTAGCACATCGTCTGCGCCTCGAACGCCGCACGGAAGTCGAGCTCGGGCAGCGCATAGTCGACGTGATGACCGAGGCATTCGAGGAAGCGGCCGGTCGTCTCCAGCTCGGCGGCGATCTCCGGCGTCGCGGTGTAATCGCCCCATGTGTGCGACAGCGCGATGCGAAGCTTGCCGGGATCGCGCTTGATCATCTCGGAATAGGGCTGCGCCGTGGTCCAGAACGGCATGAACTCGCCGGGCGCAGGCCCGCGCGCGTGATCGACGAAGGCGGCGGTGTCGCGCACCGAGCGCGACTGGCAGCCCTGGATCGAGACGAGCCCGGTGAGGTCGGACATGTGCGGGGCCAGCGAGAACACGCCGCGCGAGACCTTCAGCCCGATATTACCGTTGACGCCGGCGGGAATGCGGATCGAGCCGCCGCCGTCGGTCGCATGCGCGATCGGCACCACGCCGGCGGCAACCATCGCCGCGCTGCCCGCGGACGAGCCGCAGGTGGTGTAGTCGGTGTTCCAGGGATTGCGCGTGACGTAGACGGCCGGATTGTCGGCCGAGCTGCAGACGCCGAATTCCGGCGTCGTGGTGCGCCCGATCAGGTTCAGTCCGGCCTGGCGGAATTTGCCGGTCAGGAAGGTGTCGGCGCTCGCGCGATTGCCGCGCATCAGCAGCGAACCCATCTCCTGGAGCCGGCCCTTCATGGTCGGCCCGAGATCCTTCATCAGGAAGGGCAGGCCGGCGAACGGGCCGGCGAGGTTGGCGCCGTCCTTGGCCGGATCGGCGATCACGTCCTCGAACAGCTCGACCACGGCCGACAGCGCCGGATTGACCTTGGCGACGGCAGCAGCGGCCTGGCGGGCCAATTCCTTCGGCGTCAGCTCGCCCTTGCGGACGCGCGCCGCCAGCCCCACGCCATCGTGCTGCGCCCACTCGTTCCAGCTCATCGGCAAAGTCATGAAATTCAAATCCTCTAGATGCGGCGGTCCTTCCTTTCGCATGGACCCTGCGTGAATCAACTGAGCCGGCGCGAAGGGCAGGGTTGCATGGGGCGGAGAGGTCGCAGGACCGGGGAGGCCGGCCGTCTCAATCCGATAGTCGCGCGATCACCGCAACCGGCCCGCCGCCCGCCGGGCCCTGATGCTCGGCGCCGCCGGACACGTAGACTGCGCCGGTGCCGGCAAGGCCCGCGATCAGGCCGCCGACCGCGGCGCGGGCGTGGCGCGTCGAGCTGATGTCGGTGTCCTCCAGCATGGCGTGGCGAAAGCCGCGCACGCTGCCATCGGGCGAGGCCTCCGCCTTGGCGAAGATGTTGACGAGCTCGCGCCCGGCTTCCGCTTGCGGCGCGACGCCAAGCCCGACACTCTTCAGCGCCGACGTCACAGCGGCGGCGTCGATCGCATCGTTCATCACGGCGTGGCCGATCTCGAATTCGCTGGCCGATGCCGCCGAATTTCCGAGCACTATGACGACGTTGTGCATCAGCTCGATTCCGGCCGAGGTGGATGCCACCTTCGAGAACAGATCGTAGCGGCGCAGCACGTCCCCGTCGCTGATGTCCGAGCCGGTCTCGCCGAGCGCGACCGCAACGCCGAGCGCGGAGGCGCCGCGCGAATAGGCCATCGAACCGTAGGCGCTGGTCGTCGCCGTCTTGTTGCCGCGTGCGCTTGCGGCCGCGACGCGATCGCTGGTGAGCAGCGGGCACTTGATCTGCACGAAATGGACGTCGGCGGGGTCGGTGATCCCGGCGTCCGCCATCGCGGCCTTCACGGCCGCGGCCGTCTCCGCGATCTGCGCGGCGCGTCCGAGCTCCTCCGGCAGGAAGTCCCGCGTGTGCGCCATGCCGATGCTCAGGCGCTTGCCTGACAAGCCCGCCGGCCGCCGCTCGACCTCGCGGCGCGTGAACACCGTGATATGCGGGCTGAGCACGCCTTCGGTGCCGCCGGACATCACGAAAGCGATGCGCTGCTCGACCTCCTCGGGGGACAAGCCGAGCTGTGGCGCCAGCGCCGTGCACAGCGCGGCGACGGCATATTCCCGGGTAAAGTCGTTGACGCCGCCATTGCCTTCGGTCTTGCCGAGGATGGCGAGGATCGATTTGGGATCGATCGCGCCGGAGCCGATCATGGCCATGAGGCCGGAGACGTCACCGGGGCCCTTGGTGACGATCTTGAAGACGCCGACCGATGTCGTCCGCATTGCAGTCCTCGTGTGGAGTTCGGTGGTCCGGCGGTGCAAACAGCCGTGGAACGGAGGCGGCTGTCAATCCCCGTCGTCGTCCTGGCTTTCGCCAGGACGACAAGAGGATAGAGTCTTCATACCAACCGCGCCCGCCGCATCCCCACGATTGTGGCGAGATCGCATCGGTTCAACAAAAAAATCGTCTGTCGACGGTTGCGCGCGGCACCTTGATGAATCAACCTGGGTTGGTCCATAAGCGGCGTCCCGCGACCGGATTTCGGTTTGCGTCGCGTGCTTGGAGAGAGGGATTCTCGCGTGGCAAATATCAACCAGAAAATTGCGCAGGAGCTTGGGGTTCGGGCCGAGCAGGTAGAGGCAGCGGTGACGCTGCTCGACGGCGGCGCCACGGTTCCCTTCATCGCCCGCTACCGCAAGGAAGCGACCGGTGCGCTCGACGACGCGCAATTGCGCACCCTGGAGGAGCGCCTGGGCTACCTGCGCGAACTTGAAGACCGCCGCAAGGCGATCCTCGAATCGATCCGCGAGCAGGGCAAGCTCGATGCCGCACTCGAAGCCACGATCATGGCCGCCGACAGCAAGGCGCGCCTGGAAGACATCTATCTGCCGTTCAAGCCGAAGCGCCGCACCAAGGCTGAGATCGCCAAGGAAGCCGGCCTCGAGCCGCTCGCCAATCAGCTGATGGCGGAGCCCGGCAACGATCCCAAGGTCGTGGCGGAAAGCTTCATCAACGCCGAGAAGGGCGTGGCTGACGCCGCCGCCGCACTCGACGGCGCCCGCGCCATCCTGGTCGAGCGATTTGACGAAGACGCCGATCTGATCGGCGCGCTGCGCGAGGAGATGTGGACCAATGCGCGCATGGCCTCCAAGGTGCGCGATGGCAAGAAGACCGAGGGCGAAAAGTTCGCCGACTATTTTGAATTCTCCGAGCCGCTGACCAGGCTGCCGTCGCACCGCATCCTGGCGATGTTCCGCGGCGAGAAGGAAGAAATCCTCGACCTGCAGATTCAGGCCGAAGCCGAGGCGCCGCCGCCGGGCGTGCCCAGCGCCTACGAATTGAAGATCATGAAGCGGTTCGGCATCGCCGACCTCAAGCGCGCTGGCGACCGCTGGCTGATCGACACGGTGCGCTGGGCCTGGCGCACCAAGATCCAGGTGCATCTCAACATCGACCTGCGCATGCGGCTGTGGAACGCGGCCGAGACCGAGGCCGTGCGCGTATTCGCGTCCAATTTGCGCGACCTGCTGCTGGCCGCGCCCGCCGGCACCCGCGTTACCATGGGGCTCGATCCCGGTTACCGCACCGGCGTCAAGGTCGCCGTCACCGACGCGACCGGCAAGGTCGTCGATACCGCCGTGATCTATCCGCACGAGCCGCAGCGGCAGTGGAACGAGTCGCTCGCGATCCTCGGCAAGCTTGCCTTGAAGCACCGTGTCGAGCTGATCGCGATCGGCAACGGCACGGCCTCGCGCGAGACCGACAAGCTCGCAGGCGATCTCGTCAAGGGCCTGGCCGAGCTGAAGATGAACAAGATCGTGGTGTCGGAAGCCGGCGCGTCGGTCTATTCGGCCTCGGCCTTCGCCTCGGAGGAACTTCCCGGTCTCGACGTCACCCTGCGCGGCGCGGTCTCGATCGCGCGGCGCCTCCAGGATCCGCTTGCCGAACTCGTCAAGATCGAGCCGAAGGCGATCGGCGTCGGCCAGTATCAGCACGACCTCGGCCAGGCCAAGCTCGCCAAGTCGCTCGATGCCGTGGTCGAAGATTGCGTGAACGCCGTCGGCGTCGACGTCAACACCGCCTCGGCGCCGCTGCTCGCCCGCGTGTCGGGCGTGGGCTCGGGCCTTGCGCGGAGCATCGTGGCACATCGTGACGCCAACGGCCCGTTCAAGTCGCGCAAGTCGCTCAAGGACGTGCCGCGCCTCGGGCCGAAGGCGTTTGAGCAGTGCGCGGGCTTTTTGCGCATTCTCGGCGGTGAGGATCCGCTCGATGCGTCCGGCGTGCATCCGGAAGCATATCCGGTGGTGCGCCGGATTCTCGCGGCCACCAAGAGCGACATCAAGGCGCTGATCGGCAGCAGCGAGATCGTGCGCACGCTGAAGCCGAAGGATTTCGTCGACGAGACCTTCGGTCTGCCGACCGTCACCGACATCCTGCGCGAGCTCGAAAAGCCCGGCCGCGACCCCCGTCCGGCGTTCAAGGCCGCTGTGTTCAAGGAGGGTGTCGAGGAGATCAAGCACCTCCAGAAGGGCATGATCCTCGAGGGTACCGTGACCAACGTCGCCGCCTTCGGCGCTTTCGTCGACATCGGCGTCCACCAGGACGGCCTCGTGCACATCTCGGCGATGTCGAAGACCTTCATCAAGGACCCGCGCGAGGTGGTGAAGCCCGGCGACATCGTCAAGGTGAAGGTGCTGGACTTCGAGGTCGCCCGCAAGCGCATCTCGCTGACGCTGCGGCTCGACGACGAGGTCGGCGCCAAGAAGGACGCCCCCGGCATGCAGCGCGACAATGGCTCGCGCAATGCAGCCCGCATGACCTCGTCGGCGCCGCGCAAGCAGGAATCCTCCGGCGGCGGCGCCCTCGCCGAAGCCCTGCGCCGCGCCGCCGAGAAGAGCGGCGGCAAGCGCGTGTGATCTCCAACCTCTCCCCGCTCTTTTGCGGGGAGAGGTCGGAATTCGCGCGCAGCGCGGATTCCGGGTGAGGGGCAGGGCACTATGTTGCCAGGATGGCGGCCCATCCGACTCCGATGTGAGTGCGCGACGAAAACTTGGCCAACAGTCCGCATCGCATTCTTGGAGATAGCCCTCACCCCACCCTCTCCCCGTAAGAACGGGGCGAGGGAGCGAGAGAGTTGGGCCTCCCTAACACCCGCGTCAGAATCTGGCGCATTTGTAAGTTGAAGGTGAGGGCGCATTCTCCTCATCTGATCCCCCGGAGCGGCGCGACCGTCGCCGCGACAAGGAGGATATTCAGATGCACAGCAGGCTTCTCACCGGCATCGTCGCGGCGGCCATGGCTGCGACGTTGGCGGTCGCTTCGCCCGTTCTCGCCCGAGGTGGAGGTGGGGGCGGCGGCCATGGTGGTGGTTTCGGCGGCGGAGGACGCGGCGGCTTCGGTGGCGGAGGACATGGCGGCTTTGGCGGCGGAGGACATTTCGGCGGCGGCATGCACGCCGGTGGCTTCGGCGGGATGCATGTCGGCGGCATGGGCGGTGCTCGTTTCGGTGGCGCCCACTTCGCCGGCTCGCCGATGACCGCCCACGCTGCGATCGGGCCGCGCTTTGCCGGTGCGCCGCTCGCGACCCGCGCCGCCTTCGGGCCGCGTTTCGCCGGCACGGGCTGGCACGGCAGGCCCTTCATCGGCCGCCATGCATTCTTCTTCCGCCATCATCGCTTCCACCGGTTCGCCTTCGTTGGCGCGCCCTTCTACTACGCCAATTACTACGACGACGGTTGCTGGCGCAGGAGCTGGACGCCCTATGGGTGGCAATGGGTCAATGTGTGCGGAGACTATTGGTAGTCGCATCGCCGTACCGCACCATTGTCGCGATCGCCATCGGGCGGTTCCGCTCAGCCCCGGAACGGGATAGTCTGGTGGCGATCGTCGCGCGGAGTTTTGCATGACCGGAGGTCACCGCCGCATCCTGGTCGTCGAGGACGATCCGGAAACCGCAGGCCAACTCGTCGAAGAGTTGACGACCTCTGGCTATGAGGTCGATCTCGCCGCCACAGGGCGCGAAGCCCTGAGCCACGGCGCCGCCCGCGACTATGCCGTGATCACCATCGACCGCATGCTGCCCGACATCGACGGCATCACCGTGATGCGCCAATTGCGCGACGACGGCATCGCGGCGCCCTTCCTGATCATCTCCGCGCTCGGCGAGGTCGACGACCGCGTGCGTGGCCTGCGCGCCGGCGGGGACGACTATCTCGTCAAGCCGTTCTCCTTCGTCGAGCTGCTTGCGCGGCTCGAGGCCCTCGGCCGCCGCAGCGAGACCATCGCCAAGGAGACGCTGTTGCGCGTCGGCGACCTCGCCATCGACCTGATCGCGCGCAACGCCAGCCGCCGCGGCCGCAAGATTCCGCTGCTGCCGCGCGAGTTTCAGCTGCTCGAATATCTCGTCCGCAACGAGGGCCGCGTCGTCTCGCGTGCGATGCTGCTCCAGCATGTCTGGGACCTGCATTTCGATCCCTCGACCAACATCATCGACGTCTATGTCGGGCGCGTCCGCCGCAAGGTCGACGATGCCCAGGCCTATCCGCTGATCCACACCATCCGCGGCATCGGATATTGTCTCCGTGCTCCTGGCTAAGACGCTCCGCTCCTCGACCTTCCGTCTGGCGCTGATCGCGATCGCGGCATTCGGGCTGATCGTCGCGGCGATCATGGCCTACGTCTATTTCGGTACGCTCGCCTATGTGGAGAGCCGGCTCGGCTCCGCCGGCGATCGCGACGGCTTCACCGGCACGATCGAACTCGCCATGGTCGCGGTCGCGGTGCTGCTCCTGGTGCTCGCCGGGCTCGCAGCCGTGCTGGTCACCCGGCGCACGGTGGGACGGATCGAGGAGATCAACGCCACCAGCCGTGCCATCATGCTGTCCGGTCTCGACCGCCGCATTCCCCTGCGCGGCAGCCACGACGAGTGGGACCGCGTCGCCGAAAACCTCAACCAGATGCTCGACCGCATCGAGACGCTGATGGGCGAGGTCAAGCAGGTCAGCGACAACGTCGCCCACGATCTGCGCACGCCGCTGACGCGCATGCGCGGCCGGCTGGAGAAGGCCTATCACACCCCGCGCAACAGCGAGGCGGATGCCGCGCTGATCGGCGACACCATCGCCGATCTCGATGCCGTGCTCGGCATGTTCGCCTCCATCACCCGGATCTCGGAGATCGAGACCCGCGCCCGCAGGAGCGCCTTTCGCGCGCTTGATCTCGCCGAGATCGCCGGCGAGGTCGTCGAGCTCTACGACGCCGCCGCCGAGCAGGTTGCGACGCGTCTCAGCCTCGGCGGCGACCGCGAGGTCGCGATCACGGGCGACCGCGACCTGCTGTTCGACGCCGTCGCCAATCTCGTCGACAACGCGATCAAGCACGGCCGCAAAGGCGGGCAGGTGACGGTGACCTGCCGCAGCGCCGATGGCGGCGCCATGATTACGATCGCCGACGACGGTCCGGGCATTCCCGCTGAGGCGCGCGATCACGTCTTCAAGCGGTTCTACCGTCTCGAACAAAGCCGCTATACGCCGGGCAACGGCCTCGGCCTCAGCCTCGTCGCGGCAGTGGCGCGCCTTCATGGCGCCGAGATTGCGCTGCATGACAATGCGCCGGGCCTGACGGTCCAGCTCCGGTTTCCCCTGCCTGCGCAGCCCGGCACCCAACTTGCATGATTGCACGCGTACCGAGTGGAAGTCCTGCAATGCCCCGCCTGCCAGACCTCGTCATCACCAATGCTCGCACGCGCAGCCGCGAGATCGTCGACATAGGGATCACCGATGGCGTGATCACCGCGATCGGCAACCGGCTCGATCCCGGCGCACAGGCCTTCGTCGATGCCAAGGGCGGCCTGGTGACGCCGGCCTTTGTCAATCCGCACCTGCACCTCTGCAAGGTCTGGACCCTGCCGATGATGTCGGAGGCGGCGCTAGAGGCCTATCAGGGCGGCGGCACGAGCGAGGCGGCGAAGGCGGTCGATCTCGCCGCAGCGGTGAAGAGCAACTACGACGCGTCCTGGATCGTCCCGAACGCACAGCGCGCGGTGGCGTTCGCCGCGCTCCACGGCAACCTCCACATCCGCGCCTTCGCCGACGTCGACACCAAGGCCCGGCTGGAGGGCGTCAAGGCGCTGCTCGCGATCCGCGAGGAGTTTCGCGGCATCGTCGACATCCAGGTCGTGGCATTCCCGCAGGACGGCCTGTTTCGCGAGCCCGGCGCAGAGGGCCTGATGCGCAAGGCGATGGCGCTCGGGGCCGACGTCGTCGGCGGGATTCCCTGGATCGAAGCCGACGAAGAGGACATGCGCCGCCATGTCGCGTTCTGCTTCGACCTCGCGGCCGAGCACGGCGCCGAAACCTCGATGCTGCTGGACGACGTCGGCGACGCCAACATGCGCACGCTCGACATGATGGCGCGCGCGGTGATCGCGCGCGGCGTCGAGGGCCGGGCGCTCGCCCATCATTGCCGGGCGATGGCGCTCTATCCCGAGAACTATCTCCGCGAGCTGAAGGTGCTGCTCGGAAAGGCCCGTGTCAGCGTCGTCAGCAATCCGCACAACGGCCCGCTGCACGCGCGGGTGAAGGAATTGCTCGGTGCCGGCATCAATGTCTGCCTCGGCCAGGACGACATTTCCGAGGCCTATTATCCGTTCGGCCGCAACAACATGCTGGAGGTGGCGTTCCTCGCCTCGCATCTGTTGTGGATGACGAAGAAGAGCGAGTTCGAGACGCTCTACGACATGATCACCACGCGCGCCGCGACGGCGATCAACCTCGAGCGCTATGGCCTCGGGCTCGGCTGCGCAGCCAACCTGGTCGTGCTCGAACAGGCCGACGTCACCGAGGCGCTGCACTTCCACAGCCCGCCCAGCATCGTGATCAGCCATGGCCGCGTCGTCGATACCGACCGCATGCGCGAGCTGGCGCAGACCGCGATCGGCGATTGAACCGCGCCGCTCAGAGCTCGATCACGCCGCGGCGCGCGGCATGCGCCACCGCATCGGTGCGGCCGGTGGCATCCAGCTTGTCGAGCAGCGAGCCGACATGGAATTTCACGGTGTGCACGGAGATGCCGAGCTGACGCGCGATCATCTTGTTGGAGGCGCCCTCGGCCATCAGCGCCAGCACGTCGAGCTCGCGCTGCGTCAGTGCGATGTCCTCGGGCATGCTGCGCGGATCGCGGGCGACGATCGTCGCGGCGGCCTGCTCGCCGGGCGCGGCAAGGCGCAGCCCGGCGACATTGCCGAGCAGCGCCGCCAGGCGATCGGCGAGGGCGGGATCGTCGATCTCCAGGGACAGCACGATCTCCGGCAGCTTCTCCTCGCTCACGCCTCCGGCCTCTCGCCGACCGTGACCCTGAAGCTGATCGGCTCGCCGCCGCGGCGCACCGCGACAACGACCACAGCGCCGACGCTCGCAGGTCCCAGCGTTCGCGACAGCGCGCGCACGCCGGAGAGCTTCTGGTCGTTGACCGCCACGATCACATCGCCCTGGCGGATGCCGGCCGCCGCCGAAGGTCCGGCCTTGTCGACATTCATCACCATGGCGCCGATGCCGTCGTCGAGCCGCACCGGCTGGAGTCCGAGCCCGAGATATCCGCGCGCGATGCGGCCGCGCGCCTCGAGTTGCGGCGCGATGCGCTCGATCGTCGCCGTCGGGATCACCAGCACGCGCCTTGGTCCGAGCACGGCCATCCCAAAGGCTTCACCGGTCGCATCGAGCGCAAGGCCGCCTTCCTGGCCGGGACGCAGGCGAACGTCGAGCTCGATCCGTGCATCGATGTCGCCCCCGCGCAGGGAGCGCCAGCTCTTGCCGGACGCCGATACCATCCCGAGCGCGGCGCTCGGCGTATCACGGTTGGTGGCCACGACAACCGACAACGCGCCGAGGGGCGGGACCGTCGCGGCGAGCTTGACCGGCGCGACGCCGGCCTCAGTGCGCAGCAGCGCGATGTCGGTGGTGTGGTCGCGGCCGGCGATCGTGGCGACCACCCGGCTGCCGTCGGGGAGGCCGATCTCGACCTCGCCCTCGTCGGCCAACGCCTCGTCGGCGGTGACGATCAGGCCGGGCTTCCAGACGAAGCCGGTTGCGCGGGAGCGATGCGAGTGCACGGAGACGACGGAGGGCGCGGTGCGCGCCACGACATCCGCGAGCGCGGACGACAGTGAGGACAGTGGAGTTGGGGCGGTCATGGCGGTCTCCTGTAAGTTGTCCCCAATCTGGGATGTCGCGCGCGGTAGCGAAACTGGCCGGGTGGCCAGGACAGTGCCGGCGCCGGCCGACGAACATGTGATTGGGAGCCGTTCACGGGAACGTGTAGCAATCGGTCGATATTGCGCCGTACGGCCTTAGACGTTTCCAGCGAGCCCCGACCGATGACCATCGATCTCACCCGCCGCACCCTGCTCCAACTTGCCGGCGCCACCTCGCTCGCGATGGCGGCCGCGGCTGCCGCACGCGCCGAGGGGACTGCGCAAGGCGGCGGGCCGACCTATGCCAGCCGCACGCCGATGCGGGTCGGCATGGTGACGCTCCGGGTCAAGAATCTCGACACGGTTGCCGACTACTACCGCGACGTGATCGGGCTGACCGTCATGGAGCGCTCCGCCAGCGCTGCGAAGCTCGGTACGGCCGGCATCACACTGCTCGTGCTCGAGGCGCGTCCCGATGCGGCGATCGAGCCGCGCAATGCCGCAGGCCTCTACCACACCGCCTTCCTGATGCCCGACCCGCAAGGATCTCGCGCGCTGGCTGGTGCACGCCGCCTCGCATCGCGTGCCGCTGTCGGGCTTTGCCGACCATCTCGTCAGCGAATCCGTCTATCTCGACGACCCCGAAGGTAACGGCATCGAGGTCTATGCCGACCGTGAGCCCTCGCAATGGCAGTGGAGCGAGGGCAGCGTGAAGATGGCGACCGACGAGCTCAACATCCCCGACCTGCTGTCGCTGACCAATACGCGCGTTCCCGACTATGCCAAGGCGCCGGACGGAATGCGCGTCGGCCACATGCATCTGCGCGTCGGCGATCTCGCGCAGGCCGAGAACTTCTACCACGGCACCGTCGGCCTCGACCCGACCCGCAAGCGCAACGGCGCGGCGTTCCTGTCGTCGGGCCGCTATCACCATCACCTCGGCATGAACGTCTGGCAGAGCCAGGGCGCGGGCCAGCGCGACGATTCCACAACCGGTCTCGCCTGGTTCTCGCTGGTGATGGCGAAGCAGGAGCTGCTCGCCGCTCAGGAAGAGCGCCTGCGCAAGAGCGGTGTGAAGGTCACGGCGCTTGCCGACGGTTTGGAGGCGGTCGATCCCTGGGGCACGCGGGTGCGCTTGCTCAAGGTTTGATCGCCGGGGCGGGCATTGGTAATACCCGTCGGGTGCCAGCTTCCGGAGCCCCCGACATGTCCGAATTCCACGGCGTCTTCCCCTACCTCGTCTCCCCCGTCGATGCCGACGGCACGGTGCGGACGAGCGTGCTCGCAAAGCTCTGCGACGACCTGATCGGTGCCGGCGTGCATGGTCTGACGCCGCTCGGCTCGACCGGCGAGTTCGCCTATCTCAATGCCGCCCAGCGCACGGCGGTCGTGCAGACCACGATCGAAGCCGCGAAGGGCCGCGTGCCCGTGGTGGCCGGCGTCGCCTCCACCTCGACCGCGGATGCGGTGACGCAGGCACGGACGTATCAGAAGCTCGGCGCCGACGGCATTTTGGCGATCCTGGAGGCGTATTTCCCGCTCGCCGATACCCAGGTCGAATCCTATTTCCGCGCCATCGCGGACGCCGTGGACATTCCCGTCGTCATCTACACCAATCCGCAATTCCAGCGCTCCGACCTCACCCTCGAAATCATCGCGCGCCTCGCCGAGCATCCGCGCATTGGCTACATCAAGGACGCCTCGACCAACACCGGCCGGCTGCTCTCGATCATGAACCGCTGCGGCGATCGCCTGCGCGTGTTCTCGGCCTCCGCCCACATTCCGGCCGCGGTGATGCTGATCGGCGGGCTCGGCTGGATGGCGGGACCTGCCTGCATCATCCCGCGCCAGAGCGTCGCGCTCTACGACCTCTGCCGGGCGGGCCGCTGGGACGAGGCCATGGCGCTCCAGCGCAGGCTGTGGCGGATCAACGAAGCCTTCGCCCGCTTCAACCTCGCCGCCTGCATCAAGGCCGGCCTTTCGATCCAGGGCTACGACGTCGGCGATCCCATCCCGCCGCAGGCCGCGCTGACGGCCGATGCGCGCAAGGTGGTGGAGACAGCGCTCCGGGAGCTGGCGTAGCCGTCATTCCGGGGCGATGCGCAGTGCGTAGGGTGGGCAAAGCGAAGCGTGCCCACCATCTTGATCGCGTTGGTTGAGCGACCGTGGGCACGGCGCAAGTGCGCCTTTGCCCACCCTACGGAATCGCAGATTTGCGGGACCGCATGCCGAAATCGTGGATATCCCGCCCAAAACCGCGGCTGGTATGCCCCCGGTCGATCCGCTAAAAGGCTGCCCGCAGTTTCGAAAAGACCTCGAGGACCCCACGGAATGAACATTCTTCCCGGCAATTTGCGTTTCGGAGCGGGCCAGCCCGTCAAGCGTTTGGAAGACCAGCGGCTGCTGACCGGGAAGGGGCAATTCATCGACGACAAGCCGCAGGACGGCGCGCTGTGGTTGCACGTGCTGCGCTCGCCGCATGCGCACGCGAAGATCGTCTCGATCGACACCAGCGCCGCGGCCGGGATGCCCGGCGTCACGGCGGTCTACACCGGTGCGGATCTCGTCAAGGACGATATCGGCAGCATCCCGACGCTGAGCATCTTCAAGCGCCCCGACGGCAAGCCGATGACGGTGCCGCCGCGCCGGCTGCTCGCCCATGAGGTCGTGCGTTACACCGGCGAGGCTGTGGCGGCGGTGGTGGCGGCCTCCCGCGCGGAGGCGCAAAGCGCAGCCGAAGCGATCGTGGTCGAATATGACGTGCAGCCCGCGGTGGTCGACCCGGTCGAGGCGGTGAAGCCCGGCGCGCCTGTGGTGTGGCCGGAGGCGCCCGACAACATCGTCGGCGCGATGGCTTACGGCGATGCCGCCAAGGTGGACGAGGCCTTTGCCAAGGCCGCGCACACGGTCGAGCTCGACATCATCAGCCAGCGCCTCGTGCCCTCCGCGATGGAGCCGCGCTCGACCATCGCCGAGATCGACAAGAAGACCGGACGTCTCCTCCTGCACGTGCAGTCGCAGACGCCGGCCTCGACCCGCGACGTGCTGGCGGAAGCCGTGCTCAAGCGCCCCAAGGACAGCGTCCGCGTGCTGGTCGGCGACATCGGCGGCGGCTTTGGCCAGAAGACCAACCTCTATCCCGAGGACGGCATCGTCGCCTACGCCGCGACCAAGCTGAACAGGAAGATCCGCTGGCGCGGCGACCGCACCGACGAGTTCGTCGGCGGCACCCACGGCCGCGACCTCACCTCGACCGCGTCCTTCGCGCTGGACGAGAAGGGCAAGGTGCTGGCCTATCGGGTCAAGTCGATCGGCTGCACCGGCGCCTATTCTTCGGGGGCCGCCAACATCATTCCGCTGGTGCTCGGGCCGTTCGTGCAGACCGGCGTCTACGATCTTCCGCTGGT
Organism: Bradyrhizobium sp. YCK136; assembly: GCF_044570075.1. Lineage (NCBI taxonomy): Bacteria > Pseudomonadati > Pseudomonadota > Alphaproteobacteria > Hyphomicrobiales > Nitrobacteraceae > Bradyrhizobium > Bradyrhizobium sp. YCK136. The sequence continues at coordinate 7,678,128 of NZ_CP172424.1, read as the reverse complement.
GCATTTCGAGGTGAAGTCGGTGATGACCCACACCGCGCCGGTCGGTGCCTATCGCGGTGCGGGCCGGCCCGAGGCCGTCTTCATCGTCGAGCGCCTGTTCGACGCCGCCGCGCGAAAAATCGGCATGGATCCGCGCGCGATCCGGAAAGCCAACTACATCAAGCCGGCGCAGCTGCCCTACACCAATGCTGCGGGCCAGGTTTACGATTCCGGTGCCTTCGCGCATATGCTGGACCGCGCGGTGAAGCTTGCCGATTGGGACGGCTTCGCCGCGCGCAAGAAGGCCGCGAAGAAGAAGGGCCTGCTCTACGGCCGCGGGCTCACGTCGTACATCGAATGGACCGGCGGCCGCGCCCATACCGAGAAGGTCAGCCTGCACGCGACCTCGCAGGGCCGCGTCGTCTTGCATTCCGGCACAATGGCGATGGGGCAGGGGCTTCAGACCACCTACACCCAGATGATCGCCGACACGCTCGGCATTGCCATGGACAAGATCGATGTCGTCCAGGGCGACACCGATCTGGCGATGGGCTTTGGCAGCGTCGGCTCGCGCTCGCTGTTCGTCGGCGGAACGGCCGTGGCCGTCTCGTCGAATGACCTGATCCAGAAGGCGCGCGAGAAGGCGGCGAACGTGCTGGAGACCTCGGTCGAGGACATCGAATATCAGGGCGGCATGCTCACCGTGGTCGGCACCGACCGCCGCATCAGCCTGTTCGACCTTGCCGAGAAGGAGAGCGGCGCAAAACTCAGCGTCGATTCGGAAGGCGAGGTCGATGGTCCGAGCTGGCCGAACGGCACGCATATCTGCGAGGTCGAGATCGACCCCGAAACCGGCGTCTCCCGCGTCGTGCGCTACACCACCGTCGACGACGTCGGTGTCGCCGTGAACCCGATGCTGGTGACGGGCCAGATCCATGGCGGCGTCGCGCAAGGCATCGGCCAGGCGCTTTATGAGGGCGTCTCCTACGATGCCGACGGCCAGCTCCTGACCGCGAGCTATCAGGACTACTGCATCCCGCGCGCCGGCGACGTGCCGCCGATCGAGGTGACACTGGACGATTCCGCGCCCTGCCGCACCAACCCGCTCGGCGCCAAGGGCTGCGGCGAATCCGGCGCCATCGGCGGCCCGCCCTGCGTCACCAACGGCGTGATGGACGCACTCGCCGAGCTCGGCATCACCCAGCTCAACACGCCCCTGACGCCGCAGAAGATCTGGCAGGCGATCAGGGACGCGAAGGCGGGCGGGTAAGCGCAACGCCGAATCGTTGCGCTGACTGTCGCCGCACACTCAACTGTCGTCCCGGACAAGCGCGCCATAAGCGCGCGCCGATCCGGGACCATAACCACCGGGAATGGTTGTGGCGCGAAGCAGGTAACTCCGAGTCCCCGTAACCACATCCGCCTGTGGTTATGGATCCCGGATCTGCGCTTACGCTTGTCGGGACGACAGCGGAGGATCTAGGGTCCAGACTCAATTGAGCCAATATGCGACGAGAGCGGCGAGATGAACAGCGGCCAAAAAATTACGGGCGAGCTTGTCATATCGCGTGGCGATGCGCCGGAAGTCCTTGAGCCTGCAAAAGCAGCGTTCGATGACATTTCGTCCTTTGTAGGCGCGTTTGTTGAAGCGATGGATGACGACACGGTTAGATTTATTGGGGATTACGGGCTTGGCGCCACGACGAATGATTTCGCCGCGAAGCTTGTCGCCATCATACCCTTTGTCGGCGAGGAGCACGCTCATGGGTGGCGCGAGCGCCAGGACATCGGGAGCCGCAGCGATATCGGCATCCTGGCCTGGAGTCAGATGCAGGACGACCGGCCGGCAGAGCGGATCGCTCAGCGCATGGATTTTTGTCGTGCGGCCTCCGCGCGAGCGGCCGATTGCTTGATTGTGCTCCCCCCTTTTCCGCCGGAGGCACACCGGTGAGCTTTAATCGAGGTCGAGTCGAGCGACAGTACGACGCCGTCTTCGCCAGGCTTGGCCAGCGCTTCGAAGATTGCGCACCATCGTCCTCGCTTGGCCCAGCGATTGAAGCGATTGTAGATCGTCGTGTAAGGGCCGTATTCACGTGGACAATCACGCCATCGTGCACCCGATTGCAGCATGTGAATGATGCCGCTGACGATGCGTCGGTCGTCGTCCCGATCCGGCCCCGTCAGTCCCCTCGGCAGATGCGGTTCGATACGCGCCCATTGCCTGTCGTTCAGCCAAAACAAACCAGCGCGCATTCTCTCGCCCCCGAATCAACACGTAGGCAAGAGAATCACGTGGCGCTATTTAGGTACAGACCCTAGTACCCGGAATCAGAGCTGAGTGATGCGGCGGCCTTTGAAACGGCGTTGACGGACCTTTTTCTTGGTCCAGACGAAGGGCTCGGCTCTGTCGTTGTATGCGTTGACGTAGGCATCGATGTGTTCCTGAAGCTGCTTGAGGCTCGTGAAGGAGGTGCCGCTGAGCGACTGCCCCTGCAAGATGGAAAACCATACTTCGACCTGATTGAGCCATGACGCACTTGTCGGCGTGAAATGAAATTGCACGTTGGGGTGGGCCTTGAGCCAGTCCTCGTTCTTTTTATGGGTGTTGAGGTTGTCGAGGATGACGTGAAGCTTGCGGTTCGGAAAAGCCGCGGTGACGCTGTTCATGAAATCGAGAAACTCGACGCGGCGCCGGCGTTTTGAATGGGTCGCGATGATCTTTCCGGTGGCGACTTCGAGCGCCGCAAACAATGTTGTGGTGCCATGCCGCTTGTAATCGTGGCTTTGGCCGGTCAAGGCGCGGCCATTGGGCAACTTCAGATAACCCTGCGCTCGCTCCAAAGCCTGGATCGAGGGCTTCTCGTCCACGCACAGCACAATGGCCTTCGCCGGCGGCGCGACATAGAGGCCGACAACATCGGCGGCTTTGGCCGTAAAGTTCGGGTCGTTGCTCTCGCACCAGGACTTGCGAGCCACCAGGTCAATCTTGTGGCTGCGCAGGAACCGCCAGACATATTGGACATCGACATCGCCCAGCGCCTCGGCCAGCAGGGGGCCGGTCCAGCGCGCAAACCCTTGCGGTGGCGGCTTATCCAGCAGCTTCAGAATCCGCTTGTCGGTCGTCTTCGTATAGATCGGCTGCTTGCCAGGCCGCGGCTTGTCTTGCAGCCCTTCAAGGCCATGGTCGGCATAGCGATGCCGCCAAAGGCTGACAATCCGCGGCTGGACCCCAACTTCCTTGGCGATCGACCGGGTGCTGCGCCCATCCGCCGCCAACAGAACTATCCGCGCCCGCTTCAAATCGCGCTGCAACGTCACCGGTGAGCGACAGCACGCCTCAAGCACCTTGCGATCTTTCCTCGAAAGGTGGACTTCTCTTGCTTCGGGTATCATCCCGACCTTGAATCACGACTCACGTTCCAAGAAATAGTACCCGGAATCAGAGCTGAGTGATACGGCGGCCTTTGAAGCGGCGTGACGGACCTTTTTCTTGGTCCAGACGAAGGGCTCGGCTTTGTCGTTGTACGCGTTGACGTAGGCGTCGATGTGTTCCTGAAGCTGCTTGAGGCTGTAAAGGAGATGCCGCTAAGCGACTGCCCCTGCAGGATCGAAAACCATACCTCGACCTGATTGAGCCAGGACGCACTTGTCGGCGTGAAATGAAATTGCACGTTGGGGTGGGCCTTAAGCCAGTCCTCGTTCTTCTTGTGGGTGTTGAGGTTGTCGAGGATGACGTGAAGCTGGCGGTTCGGAAAGGCCGCGGTGAGGCTGTCCATGAAATCGAGAAACTCGACGCGGCGACGGCGTTTTGAATGGGTCGCGATGATCTTTCCGGTGGCGACTTCGAGCGCCGCAAACAATGTTGTGGTGCCATGCCGCTTGTAATCGTGGCTTTGGCCGGTCAAGGCGCGGCCATTGGGCAACTTCAGATAACCCTGCGCTCGCTCCAAAGCCTGGATCGAGGGCTTCTCGTCCACGCACAGCACAATGGCCTTCGCCGGCGGCGCGACATAGAGGCCGACAACATCGGCGGCTTTGGCCGTAAAGTTCGGGTCGTTGCTCTCGCACCAGGACTTGCGAGCCACCAGGTCAATCTTGTGGCTGCGCAGGAACCGCCAGACATATTGGACGTCAACATCGTCCAGCGCCTCGGCCAGCAGGGGCCGGTCCAGCGCGCAAACCCGTGCGGCGGCGGCTTATCCAGCAGCTTCAGAATCCGCTTGTCGGTCGTCTTCGTATAGATCGGCTGCTTGCCAGGCCGCGGCTTGTCTTGCAGCCCTTCAAGGCCATGGTCGGCATAGCGATGCCGCCAAAGGCTGACAATCCGCGGCTGGACCCCAACTTCCTTGGCGATCGACCGGGTGCTGCGCCCATCCGCCGCCAACAGAACTATCCGCGCCCGCTTCAAATCGCGCTGCAACGTCACCGGTGAGCGACAGCACGCCTCAAGCACCTTGCGATCTTTCCTCGAAAGGTGGACTTCTCTTGCTTCGGGTATCATCCCGACCTTGAATCACGACTCACGTTCCAAGAAAGGTACTAGCGCGAGCTTTGCCTTCAAATCCCCAGCATCATCTTCGCGATGATGTCGCGCTGGATCTCGGACGTGCCGCCGAAGATCGTGTAGGTCCGGCCGTTGAGATATTCCGGCACCACCGTCAGCATGTCCTCGGGTATCGCCGGCTCGTGGTTGAGCTTGTAGAGCGGGCGCATCGGCTCGACGGCGAGGGCGTCGTGGCCGATCACGTCGGCGCCCAGTCGTGTCACGGCCTGGCGGATCTCGCTGTTGCGCAGCTTCAGGATCGACGACACCGCGCCGGGATTCTGTCCGGTCTGGAGCGCCGAGAGCACGCGCAGCTCGGTCATCTCCAGCGCGTCGATGTCGACCTCGACCTCCGAAATGCGCGTCGCGATGTCAGGACTGTCGATCGCGCGGCCGGTCAGGTCCGACTCGGCAAGGTCCGCGATCGCCTTCAGCCCTTCGCGCAGCTTGGCGGAGGCGATGCCCGAGCCGCGCTCGAATTCGAGCAGGTACTTGCCGTAGGTCCAGCCCTTGCCTTCCTCGCCGACCCGATTGGCCATGGGCACGCGCACGTCGTCGAAGAACACCTGGTTGACCTCGTGGTCGCCGCCGATGGTGAGGATCGGGCGCGTCGTGATGCCCGGCGTCTTCATGTCGATCAGGATGAAGCTGATGCCGTCCTGCTGCCGCGGTCCGTCGCTGGTGCGCACCAGCGCGAACATGCGGTTGGCGTGGTGGGCATGCGTGGTCCAGATCTTGGTGCCGTTGATGATGTAGTGGTCGCCGTCGCGCACCGCGCGCGTCTTCAGCGAAGATAGGTCGGAGCCGGAGCCCGGCTCGGAGTACCCCTGGCACCAATAATCCTCGCCGGAGAGAATCCGCGGCAAATAGAAGTTCTTCTGCTCAGGGCTGCCGAAGCCGATGATGACGGGCCCGACCATCTTTACGCCCATGACATTCACATTGGGCACGCCGGCGCGCGCGGATTCGATCTCGAAAATCCAGCGCTGTGCCGGCGTCCAGTCCGGACCGCCATATTCGACCGGCCAGCCCGGCGCGCCCCAGCCCTGCCTGTGGAGCGCGCGCTGCCAGGCCATGCCGATATCAGGATCGGAAAATACCGAGGGCGTCAGCGCGGTCGCGCGCTTCATCTCCTCGGTGAGATTTTTGGCGATGAAGCCGCGCACCTCGTCCTGGAAGGCGCGCTCCTCGGCATTGAACGACAGGTCCATGATGCGCTCCTTTCGGTTCAGGCCGATACGCCGGTGCGACCAAGCCGGGCGTGGCGGGCATAGTGGTGCGCGCTGCCGCCGAACAGCGTGTCGAAGGCGACGAGCCGCTTGAAATAGGCGCCGACCTCGAGCTCCTCGGTGACGCCCATGCCGCCGTGAAGCTGGATCGACTGCTCGCCGACGAAGCGCGCGCATTTGCCGATCTTCGCCTTCGCGCCCGACGCGGCCCGCGCGCGCTCGGTCGGCGTGCTGTCTGCCTTCAGCGCGGCGCGCAGCGCCATCGAGCGCGCCTCGTCCACCTGCATCGCCATGTCGGCGAGGCGGTGGCGGATCACCTGGTTGGCGGACAGCGGCCGGCCGAACTGCTTCCGGATCTTGGTGTATTCCAGCGTCGTCTCCAGCAGCGTCTGCATGATGCCGACGGCTTCCGCGCCGAGCGCGGCCATGGCGCGGTCGACGGCCCATTCGATTGCGGGCAGCGCATCCTTGCCGTCGCCGAGCAGGGCATCCTCAGGAAGATGCACGTCGGGCAGCTCGATATTGCACGCGCGCCCGCCGCCGAGGCGCGGATAGTCGGAGATTGAGAGGCTTGGCGCCGTTGCCGGCACCAGGAACAGGCCGATCCGCCCCGATGGCCCCCGATGATCGTGAATATGCGCGGAGACGATGATCTCGTCGGCGGCATGGCCGTCGAGCACGGCAATCTTGCTGCCGGCAAGACGCCAGCCCTGCGCGGTCTTGTTGGCTGCGGTCGCAACTTTGGCGAGATCGAACCGCGCTGCGCGTTCGGAATGCGCAAGCGCCAGCTTCAACGACCCGTCCGCGATCTTCGGCAGGCTCGCCTGCTTCTGCGCCGTGCTGCCGCATCTGTCGATCAGCGCGGCTCCGAGCACGACGGTTGCGACATAAGGCTCCGACACCAGCCCGCGGCCGAAGGCTTCCATCAAGATGCCGATCTCGACCGCACCACCGCCGAGCCCATCAAACTGCTCCGGGATCGGCAACGCCAACCAGCCGAGCTCGGCAAACTGCGTCCATACCGCCGGGCTGAAGCCGAGCGGATCGTTCGCCATCTTGCGGCGATGATCGGCATCGTAGCTCTCGGCCACGAAGCGTTCCGCGCTTTCGCGCAGCAGCCGTTGCTCGTCGCTCAGATTGAGGTCCATCGCGTCTACTCCGCGGCCGCCGGCGGCTTGCGCACGGAGGGACGCAGGCCCGATGGATCGACGATCATGCCGAACTCCTGAAGGTTATGGGCGTGACAGAGCTGATGCAGGGCAAAGGCCTGGTCGATTGCAGCCGGCTGGCCCATCACATCGACCGAACGATTGACCGCCTCCTTGGTCAGCTTCAGCGCGAAGGACGGCTTTGATGCGATCCGGCGCGCCAGCTCCAGCACGCGCGATGACAACTCCGCGCGTGGCACGACCTGATTGACCATGCCGAGCTGATGCGCCTCCTGCGCGCTCCAGCTGTCGGCCGTGAACAGGAATTCCTTGGCCTTGCGCGGCCCGAGCTCCCAAGGATGCACGAACCATTCGACGCCGCAGACGCCCATGGCGACCACGGGATCGCAGAACTGCGCATCGTCGCTGGCGACGATGAGGTCGCAGGCCCAGGCCAGCATCAAGCCGCCGGCGATGCACTTGCCGTGCACCTCGGCGATAACAGGCTTTGCCAGATTGCGCCAACGGCGCGTGATCTGGAGATATATTTCCTGCTCGCGCGCGAAGCGGCCGTGCGCGTTGGCTTCGGCGAAGCCGCCCCAATTTCCGATCGGCGGAAAATCGACGCCCGCTTCATTCTTGCCGCCCGGGCGCAAATCGTGGCCCGAGGAGAAATGCGGCCCATTGCCGGCGAGGATGATCACCTTGACCGCGTCGTCCTGCACCGCGGCATCGAAGGCAGCGTTGAGGTCGTAGGTCATTTGCAGGTTCTGCGCGTTGCGCGCATCGGGCCGGTTCATGACGACCCGGGCAATCGCCGGCTCCGGCCGCTCCACGAGGATGGTCTCGAACGAGGACATCGCGTTCCCCCTGGCGTTTCCGTTTGGTCTTATTGTTTCGTTGAGTTGACTATGTTGGCCGGTGATAGGCAAGGGGCTTGCGTCAATCGGCTGGCGATGGGGCGCGCATATGCTTGTTGCAGTCATTCCGGGGCGCGAAGCGAACCCGGAATCTCGAGATTCTTCGATGCTCCGGGCCGCGCTTGCGCGGTCCCGTCGCATCGCCCGGGAATGACGAAAAGAAATCTCGACACTCGCCAGGGCCCTTCTGATAGTTTGCGCCGGATTCCACCGGGAGAAATTTTGATGCGCAAGATCCTGACCGTGCTGGCGGCGCTGGCCTCGCTCAGCCTCACCAATTGTGGCTACAACGCGATCCAGAGCGAGGACGAGCAGATCAAGGCCAACTGGTCCGAGGTCGTGAACCAGTATCAGCGCCGCGCCGATCTCGTGCCCAACCTCGTCAACTCGGTGAAGGGCTTTGCCCAGCAGGAGAAGGACGTGCTGCTCGGCGTGACCAATGCCCGCGCCAAGGTCGGCAGCATCCAGGCAACGCCGGAGGTGCTGAACGACCCCGCGGCCTTCCAGAAGTTCCAGGCCGCCCAGGGCGAGCTCTCCAGCGCGCTGTCGCGCCTCCTGGTCGTCACCGAGAACTATCCGCAGCTCAAGTCGGACGCGCTGTTCAAGGACCTGATGTCCCAGCTCGAGGGCACCGAGAACCGCATCACGGTGGCGCGCAATCGCTACATCAAGGCGGTGCAGGAGTACAACGTCACCATCCGCTCGTTCCCGACCAACCTCACCGCGATGACGTTCGGCTACAAGGAGAAGCCGAACTTCTCGGTCGAGAACGAGAAGGAGATCTCGACCGCGCCGAAGGTCGATTTCAATCCTTCGCCCGCGCCATCGAAGTAAGTGCGTTCGCCTCTCATGCGCGCCACGCCCACCACTGTCATTCCCCGCGAAAGCGGGGAATCCAGTACGCCGCGGCCTTTCCGTATCTCGCTGCCGTCTCGGGAATACTGGATCGCCCGGTCAAGCCGGGCGATGACACTGAGTGTGTGGTTCGCCTTCGCACTCCTCCTCGCCTTCGCATTCCCCGCCTTCGCCGACGTCGCGGTGCCGCAGCTCACCGGCCGCGTGGTCGACCAGACCGGCACGCTCTCCAGCGGCGACATTGCTGCGCTCACGCAAAAACTGCGCAACTTCGAGACGCGCAAAGGCAGCCAGGTCGCCGTGCTGATCGTGCCGTCCACGCAGCCGGAAACGATCGAGCAGTTCTCGATCCGGGTTGCGGAGGCCTGGAAGGTCGGCCGCAAGAAGGTCGACGATGGCGCGATCCTCGTCGTTGCCAAGAACGACCGGCATTTGCGCATCGAGGTCGGTTACGGCCTCGAAGGCGCGCTCACCGACGTCACCTCGCGGCGGATCATCGACGAGATCATCACACCGAAGTTCAGAACGGGCGATTTCAGCGGCGGCATCTCGGATGGCGTCGATCGCATGATCCGCGTCATCGACGGCGAGCCGCTGCCGGTTCCCTCGCCCAGCGTGAATTTCGGCAATCTGGACGATATCGGGCCGCTCTTCTTCGTGACGGTGTTCGCCTCGATCGGGGTCGGCGGGTTCTTCCGGGCCATGCTGGGGCGGCTGCTCGGATCATTGGTGACCGGGGGCATCATCGCAGCATTGACCTGGCTCATTCTCGGTTCTTTCGGGCTTGCCATGGTGCTCGGCGTCGCCGGCTTCATCATCGGATTCATCGCCGATGTGGTTTCCGCGATGGGACCAAGTACGGGGTCGTCGCGTCGGGGCTCGTGGTCGAGCGGATCCTCGGGAGGCGGCTGGAGCAGCGGATCGTCGGGCAGCAGCGACAGCGGCAGCTTCAGCGGCGGTGGTGGCAGTTTTGGCGGCGGCGGCGCCTCGGGGAGCTGGTAGCGGCATGAGCATCAAGCGCATTGCCAGACATCTGGTGCAGCATCATTGGCGGGCAAAGCGGATTTTTCCGCCAAAGGTGCTCACCCGCATCGAGCAGGCGATCAAGCAGGGTGAGACCACCCATTCCGGCCAGGTCCGCTTCGTCGTCGAAGGCGCGCTCGACGGCGGCCCCCTGTTCCGCAACCAGCCGGCGCGCGAGCGTGCGCTCGACGTGTTCTCGCATTTGCGCATCTGGGACACCGCGCACAACAATGGCGTCCTCATCTATCTCCTGCTCGCCGATCGCGACGTCGAGATCATCGCCGACCGCGGCATCGACGCGAAGGTGGGGGCGGCGGGCTGGGAGACCATCTGCCGCGCGATGGAGGCGGAGTTCAGGTCCGGCCAGTTCGAGCGCGGCGTGATCGAAGGCATCGCAGCCGTGTCGCGCGAGCTGGCAAAGCATTTTCCTCCGCAGGGCCCGCATCGCAACGAGCTGCCGGATGCGCCGGTGACGATGTGAGCGCCTGCCAGTAATCCGCACGCCGTCATTGCGAGCGTAGCGTAGCAATCCAGAGTCTTTCCGCGGTGGCAGTCTGGATTGCTTCGCGCGCCCAACTCTCTCACCGTACCCCCGCGCAACCGCGAAGCGGTTGTCGCTCGAGGCGGCCGCTTCTTCGGCTGTCCTCGAAGGGCGGCGGCCCGACCGTTGCCCTGCCGTTCATCTTCCCCCGGTTACAAATTGTTTCACGCCCGCCACACCGGTTCCACTTTCCCGGCCAAATTCGGCCCCTGATGACTTCCTAAAATTTCGGTAAGCGGGTCCGAAGGTAAGGATTTCGCAAGCAATGAAAGTTACCAAAAGGTCAATCCAGAGTGGAGTATTTGAGCCGTGAGCGAACCAATGGCTGAGCAGGCTGCCCAAGAGACCGGCGAACAGACGAGCGTCGAAGCCGCCGCGACCGCGCCGCAGGCCGTTGAGGCCGCCGCCGGCATCGACGCCCCCTCGATCGCGCCCGACCACGAGGCGCCGCCCAAGCCTGATCCAGTCACGCCGGACGCCCCCAGGGTCGAGCCGCCCAGGATCGAAGCCTCGAGGATCGAGGTGCCGAAGTTCAGCGCCACGCCGCAGGCTGAATCCAGGCCCGAGCCGAAGCCCGGCAAGCTCATCGTCATGCCCCCCTCGGATCGCGCCTGGGACCGCGAGGATTTCGCCCCCCACGTGAAGGCGGACGAGCCGCGCGAGGCCGGCGGCAAGCGTCGCCTGTCGGCGATGGCCGCGGTGGTGGCGATTGCCGCCAGCGTCGGCGCGATCAGCGGCGCGCTCGCGACCGCCGGCATGATGCACTTTGCAGCTCCGGTTCCGGCGCCAGCGCAGGTCGCCGACACCAGTGCGCTCGATGCCTCCGTCGCACGGATCGATGCCGACCTCGTCGCGCTCAAGGCGAATGTCGAGCACACCTCCAAGACCGGTCTCAACCAGTTCAACCGGGCCAACGACCGTCTCGACAAGCTCGAGAAGGCGCAGGCCGAGCCGATGGCCAGGATCGCAAAACTGTCCGAGACCGTGGACAAGCTCCGTGCCACGCCGCCCGCAGCCCCCGCGCAGGCTGCCGCCGCACCCGCCAGGGAGACCACCGGCTCGATCGCGCCGACCCAGGTTGCGACCGCTGCCGCCGCACCGGCTCCGGTGCCCGCCGCGCCCAAGACCGAGGTCGGCCGGCTCCCGACGATCGAGGGCTGGGTCCTGCGCGACGTCGCCAATGGCGGCGCGCTGATCGAGGGCAGGGGCGGCCTTTACGAGGTTTATGCCGGCGATCCCATTCCCGGCGTTGGCCGCGTCGATGCGATCCGCCGCCAGGACGGCCGCTGGGTGGTTGTCACCAGCAAGGGCCTGATCGTCGCGCGCTAAGCTGTCGGAATTCAACTTTCGAAGAGGCGCTTCACCACCATGTGAAGCGCCTTTTTGCTTGAATAGGGGTCCTTGCGCGGTGTTACTGAAGGCATGAGCCGCGTGTTGCGAATTCTCCTTGCTGTCGTCGTGCTTCTTGGTGGCGCCATGTCGCTATCGGCAGCGGAGAATGCACAACTGGCGCGCGGCACGGCGATCACCGATCCCGATGTCCTGCGCAGGCTCGACCAGAACGATGCGCTCACGATCTCGCGCCTGCTATGGCCGGAGCGCAACGCGAACTTTCCGCTCACGAGCGATCTGCTGTTCTCCTCGATGCCGCAGCTTGCGCCAATTCCGCCGGCAATCGACGCGGAGTTCGATCGCTACATCGCGGGACACAAGGCGGCATGGCCGAGCGAGACCATCGGCGTCGGCGAAGGCTTTGACGTGCAGCTGTTCGATCGGGCCGCGCTGAAATCCCCCAACACGCGTTTCGTGCTGGCCGGCATCGTCAACCGCATGGACCGCGCCTATGTGGCGGAGGATTCCTGCGGCGAAATCCGCCTGATCTATCGGCTCACCCGTTTCGACGCCGCACCGGACGGGAGCAAGACTGCGACGCGCCTGCCGATGACGTTCAACCTGGTGCTGAAGGCGCGCGATGCCCGCCAGATCGCCTCGAACGGCAAGCCGGTCACCTGCGCCGAGGTCGCGCGGCGCTGGCTCGACAATGGCGACTGGCAGGGGCTGATCGGCGGCAGCTTCTATCCTTACGATGCCATGCTCGATCGCATCGAGACCAACATCCAGGTCTCGATCGCGCCGAAATCGGCGCTGCACGACTTCCGCTCGGACTATTTGCTCAAGGTGTTCAAGTACGACGCCGCGACGAAGACGTTCGAGGAATCGACGCTGGAGAACCAGATCGATCGCGACCGGATTTTTGCGGACAATGATCTCCGGCGCGACTTCAAGGAGTGGCTGCTCGCGCCCGACCATCTGCGCGAGTTCGATCGCGGCACGGTGCTGATCCCCGAGAAGTTTTTGGCCAAGGCCGCGGTGGTGCCGACACCGGCCGGCCTCGATGCCTCCGCGTTGCAGCCGGAGTTCGGCATGATGCAAGGCGAGGGCAAGGACAATCCCGTCTTCACGGACAGCGATGTGGTTAGCGCGTTGAAGCAAGCGACCGCGCGCGGTGACATGCAGAACATCCGCTCGGTCGCGGGCTTCCAGCGCCGTCTCAACGACGTCACTTGCGCCGGCTGTCACCAGACCCGCGGCATCGGCGGCTTCCATTTTCCGGGCGTGGATTGGCTGGCGGACAAGCCGTCAAACTCCACCATCGTGCCGGCCTCGCCGCATTTCCTTGGCGACCAGCTTCGCCGCCGCGACATCCTGACCGCGTTCGCGGCAGGCAAGCGACCTGATTTCTCTCGGGGATTTGCCAGCCGCCCGCAGGCCCGCGGCAGCCAGGAACTGGCCGGCACCGAATATCAGGACGGCTGGGGGGCACATTGTTCCATGCAAGATGCGGGATCGGGAACGCTCGACAAGAGTTTTACGTCATGGAGCTGTGCCAAAGGTCTGACCTGTCAGGCTGCCGCGGCCTCGCGCCGCATCGGCATGTGCTTCATCAAGACGCGCTAGCGCGTCCTACCCCACCGCCCCGTTTGATCGCAGCTGCTTGATCGCTGCCTCGTCGTATCCCGCTCCGCGCAAAATCTCGTCACTGTGCTCGCCGACGCCGGGCGGCTTGCGCGGCTGCACCTTCTTGGTGCCGTCGACCCAGATCGGGCTGGAGATGGTGAGCATGGTGTCGTTCTCGAACGGCACCAGCACCTCGTTGTCCAGCATCTGCTTGTCGTTCGGGATGTCGTCCAGAATGCCGACGATGCCGAACACGAGGCCGTTGCCGTCGAGGATCTTGCGCCATTCGGCAAGGTCCTTGGTGGCGAAAGTCTCGTCGAAAATCTTGATCAGCTCGACCGAGCGGGCGTGGCGGTCGGGCTTGGTGGCAAAACGTGGATCGGTGATCAGGTCTTCGCGGCCAAGGCACTTGGCCAGCGTCGGAAACTGCTTCTCCTCGCTCAGCAGCGACAGGATCAGCCAGCGGCCGTCCTTGCATTGGTAGTGGTTGGCGACCGCATTCAGCGCGCGCTCGCGCGGGCGCCGCTCGCCGAACTTGGCGCCGCAGAGTTTTGCCTGCGCCAGCACGCTCGCCGCCCACACCCCGTTCGCCATCAGGTTGGAAGCCACATGCGAGCCCTTGCCGGTCTTGTCGCGCTGATAGAGCGCGGTGACGATCGCGCCGTACAACGCCATGGCGCAGGGGTGGTCGCCCATGCCGGCGACGGAGCGGGCCGGCGTCGTATCGGTATCGGCGCGGACGAGGTCCATCAGGCCGGAACGCGCCCAATAGGCGTTGCTGTCGAAGCCGGGCTTGTTGGCTTCCTCGCCCTTCTCGCCATAGCCGGTGAACGAGGCGTAGATCAGCCGGTCGTTGAGATGGGCGAGGTGGTCATAGGTGATGCCGAGCTTGGTGCGCACCGGCGGCGGCATGTTGGTGATGAAGACGTCGGTCTCTTCGACGAGCTTGTAGAGCACCGCCCGCGCCTCCGGCTTGGAGAGGTCGAGCGCGAGACTCTTCTTGTTGCGGGCCTCCAGCAGCCAGGCGAAATTGTGCTCGCCGGTCGGGTAGCCCGGCAGGTTGGGCAGGTTGCGGTAGGGGTCGCCGGCGCCGGGCGGCTCGATCTTGATGACGTCGGCACCGAAATCCGACAGCACGGTCGCGGCCGCGGGCGCTGCGATGAAGCTCGCGCAGTCCAGAACCTTCAGCCCCGCAAAAATGCCCTTGTCCATCGCGGCGTTGCTCCCTCGCTCTTGTTGTTTCCCGCGCGCTGGAATTGGCGCGGGCCGGATCAAGTCTGCATTAGACCGATGTTTCGGCGGGATGCAACGGCGTCGGGCGCAGGGCTCGCTGCGGCCTACGGCGCGTGTCCGTCACGGATCCTGAGTTTATTCCCGTCACCCTGAGGTGGCCGCTTCTTCAGTGGCCCTCGAAGGGCGACGGCCGGGCTGCATCCCGGCCATTCATCCTTCGAGGCTCCTGGCGCGATGCTTGGCATCGCGCCACTCGCGCCTCAGGATGACGGAACTGCTTTTGTGCGTGTTGTGAGGGGCGGTTTCAGAAGCGACCTTACTCCTCCCCAGCCAGCAACGCAGCATTGCCGCCGGCCGCAGCCGTGTTGATGGTTACGGTCTGCTCGGTGGCAAAGCGCGCGAGGTAGTGCGGGCCGCCGGCCTTCGGGCCGGTTCCGGACAGGCCGTTGCCGCCGAACGGCTGCACGCCGACCACGGCGCCGATCATGTTGCGGTTGACGTAGATGTTGCCGACCTGGACGCGGTCGATGATCGCCTCGATGCTGTCGTCGATGCGGGAGTGGACGCCGAGCGTGAGCCCGTAGCCGGTGCGCTCGATCGCCTGCAACACGCGTTCGAGGTTCTCGGGCCGATAGCGCACGACATGCAGGATCGGGCCGAACACTTCCTCGGTGAGCTGGCCGGCCTCCGTGAGCTCGAAGATGTGCGGCGCGACGAAGCAGCCCTCCGGCGCGGGACCGGCAAAGTGCAGCTGCGCCTCCGTCTTCATCCGCGCGATATGCGCATCGAGGCGCTGCTTGGCCTCGACGTCGATCACCGGCCCGACATGGGTTGCGACGTCGCTGGGGTCGCCGATCTTCAGTTCGCGTGCCGCGCCCGCGATCATCTCGATCATGCGGTCGGCGACGTCCTCCTGCACGAACAGCAGCCGCAGCGCCGAGCAGCGCTGGCCGGCGGAACGAAACGCCGAAGTCACGACGTCGTCGGCGACCTGCTCCGGCAGCGCGGTGGCATCTGCGATCATGGCGTTGATGCCGCCGGTCTCCGCGATCAGCGGCACGATTGGTCCGTCCTTGGCCGCGAGCGTCCGGTTGATGCTGCGGGCGACCTCGGTCGAGCCGGTGAAGACGACGCCGGCGATATCGGGATGCGCGGTCAGCGCGGCGCCGATGCGGCCGTCGCCGGTGACGAGATGCAGCGCGCTCTCGGGGATGCCGGCCTCGTGCAGCAGGGCTACGGCCTCGCGCGCGATGCGCGGCGTCTGCTCGGCGGGTTTTGCGACAACGCTGTTGCCGGCCATCAGCGCCGCCGTGACTTGGCCGAGGAAGATCGCCAGCGGGAAATTCCACGGCGAGATCGCCACGAAGACGCCGCGGCTACGCATCGCGAGCGCATTGCTCTCGCCGGTCGGGCCTGGCATCGCCGTCTCGCTGCCGAACAGCTTGCGGCCCTGCGCGGCATAGTAGCGGCAGAAGTCGGCGGCCTCGCGCAGCTCCGAGAGCGCATCGTCGAGCGTCTTGCCGCCCTCGCGCTGCAATAGCGCGATGAAATGGGCGCTACGGCTCTCCAACAGGTGCGCGGCCTGCTCCAGCGCCGCCGCGCGTGTGCCCGCGGGCGTCCGGCTCCAGCCGGCGAAACCCGCGCGCGCTGCGGCCACCGCTGCATTGGCCTGGTCCGGCGTTGCATCGGCGATCGGCTTGAGGTCGGCTGTCTCGGCCTTGACGTCGGCCAGCAATTGGTCGAGCGCGGTGCGCGCGCCGAATTCGACGCCGCGCGAATTGCGCCGCTCCGGCGCGAACAGATCGCAGGGGAGCGGAATCCTGGGATGGGCCGCCGCCTGCGGCCGGACGATCGCATCCGCCGGACGCTGCAACAGCGCCGGGACCGGGACGCGGTAATCGGCCGCCTGCGCCACGAAGGAGGAGTTGGCACCGTTCTCCAGCAGTCGCCGCACCAGATAGGCGAGCAGGTCGCGATGGCTGCCGACCGGGGCGTAGGTGCGGTAGGCGATGTCTGCGTGATCCTTGGCGAGCTGCTCGTAGAGCGCCTCGCCCATGCCGTGCAGGCGCTGGAATTCGAAGCCGCTGCTGCCCTCGGCCATTTCCAGCACGGTCGCGACCGTCAGCGCGTTGTGGGTGGCGAATTGCGGGAAGATGCGTGGCCGCAATCCGAGCAGCTTTTGCGCGCAGGCAACGTAGTTCAGATCCGTCATCGCCTTGCGCGTGAACACGGGATAGCCGTCGAGCCCGCGCTCCTGCGCGCGCTTGATCTCGGTGTCCCAATAGGCGCCCTTGACCAGCCGCACCATCAGCTTGCGGTCATGGGCGCGGGCGAGCGCGTCGACATAGTCGATCACTGCGCTGGCGCGCTTCTGATAGGCCTGGATCGCGAGCCCAAAACCGTCCCAGCCCTTGAGCGAGGGATCGACCAGCGTTGCCGCGATCACGTCGAGCGACAGCTCCAGCCGGTCCGCCTCTTCGGCGTCGACGGTGAAGTTGAGATCATGGGTCTTGGCGCGCTGCGCCAGATCGAGCAGCTGCGGCACCAGCTCGACCATCACGCGCGCGCGGCTGATCGCCTCGAAGCGCGGATGCAGCGCCGAGAGCTTGACGGAGATGCCGGGCCGGTCGGGCAGGGCATGGTTGCCGGCCGCCTTGCCGATCGTCTCGATCGCGCTGGCATAGGCGTCGAAATAGCGCCTGGCGTCCGCCGCGGTGCGCGCGCCTTCGCCGAGCATGTCGAAGGAGTAGCGCGTCTTCTGGCCAGAGCGCGGCTTACCCCGCTCCAGCGCCTGCTCGATGGTCTCACCCAGCACGAAATGATTGCCCATCAGCCGCATCGCCTGGCGCGTGGCGGTGCGCACCGCCGGCGCGCCGAGCCGCTTCACCAGCCGGCCGATGGTGCCGTCGGGCGTCTCGCCGGGCTGGATCACCCGCGCCGACAGGCCGAGCGCCCAGGCCGAGGCGTTGACCAGGAAGGCGGTGGACTTGGTCTCGTGATGGATGAAGTCGCCCTCGCCGAGCTTGTCCTCGATGAACTGGTCGGCGGTGCGCGCGTCCGGCACGCGCAGCAGCGCCTCCGCCAGCACCATCAGTGCGAGGCCTTCCTTGGTCGAGAGCGCGAACTCCCGCAGCATGTCCTCGACCCCGCCAAGCCGGTCGTCGCGCTTGCGGATCGCCTCGATCAGCCGTGTCGCGGTGCGGTCGATCCGCGCCTCCTGCGGCGGGCTGAGATGTGACGCCGGCAACAGGCGCGCGGCGATCTCGGCATCATCGGGCGCGTAGGGGGCGGTGAAGGGAGGCGGGATGTTCGGCATGGCGTGTCCTGGCTCAAATCCAGGATAAGGCCCGCGTTACCGGAGTTCGATAGACAAGTTAGTCGATTTGCCTTACAAAATGAAGATAGATGCCACTATAGCCAGATAAAATATGGAACTTGATCGGTTAGACCGGAGAATCCTCTCGATTTTGCAGGAGGATGGGCGAATCGCCAATGTCGAGCTCGCCGAACGCATCGGCTTGTCGCCGACATCGATCGGCGAGCGGCTGAAGCGCTTGCAGCGCGAGGGCTTTGTCGAAGGCTACGGCGCGCGACTCAATCCGCACCGGCTCGGCCTCGGGCTTCTGGTGTTCGTCGAGGTGCTGCTCGACAAGACCACGCCGGACAATTTCGAGCGCTTTGCGCGCGCGGTGAAACTCGCGCCTGAAGTCCTGGAGTGTCACATGGTCGCCGGCGGCTTCGACTATCTTGTGAAGGCGCGGCTTGCGGACATGACGGCGTATCGGCGTTTCCTCGGCGAGACCCTGCTGTCGATGCCGGGCGTGCGCGAGACGCGGACCTACGCGGTGATGGAGGAGATCAAGCGCGACGCACCGTTGCCGGTGGGCTAGGGAAGTGCCGTCGCGATTGTCATTGCCGTGGCGTTGAATGAGCGGTCTTCGCGGGAAAAATAGCTATCCGTGTGCAGTCGCAACGCCCGTCGTCGAATGCACTGGCCGTCTTCTAAATTTTCTTGGCCTCGCTCCCGGATTTGATCCGGGAGGCAGCGAAACGCTGGCGGGCTTATACTTTGAGGTTTTCTGCGGAGGTCTTGCCCCGGTTTGCGATCTCTTCGTATTCAACCGTCTGTCCCTCGTTGAGGGTCGACAGACCGGCTTTCTGCACTGCCGAGATATGCACGAACACATCCTTGCCACCCGACGCAGGCTGGATAAATCCATAACCCTTCGTCGGGTTGAACCACTTGACCGTACCTTTAGCCATCACGACTTCTCCGCGGGTCTTCCTCCGAGATCTCGAACCGCCAGTCCCCGCCAACCGGCCGGTTCGGTCCTAACAGGATACGCGGATTGTGGCAGGCTTGGTAGCTCAAACCACATCAGCCTTTTGCCGAATTCCGCTCAACTTCGCGGCGTTTTTGCCGGTTTTGCCCGTTTCGCGGTCAATTGGCCCGCACTCCGTCAATACGTCGCGGCTAGGTAATCGACGATCTTGCCGACATCCGCATCGTCGATCGGCGCGCCATAGACCTTGATCATCTTGGTCACCTCGGCCTGCCAGAAGCCCTTCTTGTCCTTCATTGGCGGCTGCGTGTTGATGTAGTCGGCCGAGTGGCAGGCGCTGCAATTGCCTTGCACGACCTCGAGATTGGGGCCGGGCTTGAAGGCGGCGACCTCGTCCGGCAGCTGGTAATTGACGGGCGCCGCAGTCGCGGCAGTGATGCCGGCGGCGAGAGCGAGCGAGATGGCGAGGAGAACGGTGCGCTGCATGATCATGCTCCCTCAGGCCACGCTGACGCGGACGGTTTCGACGACGTTGCGCAAATAACCCGCCGGGTTCCAGCGCGGCTGATCCGGTTGGGTCTCGCCGCCGTTGCCGGTGGCGCGGACCTTGAGCTCAACGGTGCCGGCCGCGAGCTTCACCGGCAGCTTCCATTCGCGGAACGAGTATTTGCCGAGATCCTTGCCGAGCTTCACGCTCGTCCAGGTCTTGCCGCCGTCGGTGGAGACCGCGACGTCCTTGATGCCCTTGCCGCCGTCGAAGGCGATGCCGCGCAGTGTCGTAGCTCCCGCCTTCAGCTTGGCGCCGTCAGGCACGCTGGTGATGAAGGAGCGGATGGTGAAGCGGTTGATCGGGATCGTCGCCTTCGGCGTGGTGCCGGGCTCGATTGCATTATTCGGGGTATCAGGAATGCGATAGGCCGACTTCATCCAGAAGCCGTCATAGACATTGTCGATGACGGTGATCTCGTTGAGGTGCTTGACCCAGTAGGTGCCGTAATAGCCGGGCACGATCAGGCGCAGCGGGAAGCCGTTGAGGAACGGCAGGTCCTCGCCGTTCATGCCGTAGGCCAGCATCACCTCGCCGTCGCTGGCGTGATCGATGTCGAGCGCCTTGACGAAGTCAGGCGTCTTGTCGCTGGCCGGGCCGTCCATGCCGTTGAACGTGACCTGCTTGGCGCCGGCCTGCACGCCGGCCATATCGAGCACGGTCTTCAGCGGCACGCCGCGCCAGCGTGCATTCCCCATCGCGCCGTTGGCGAGCTGGCCGCCGGCGACACGCGGCTCGAAGAAGCCGCGGCTGTTGCCGGAGCACTGGTTGACGGCGACGATCTCGGTCGCCTTCATTTTGCGGATGTCCTTGAGCGACAGCTTGAGCGGCTTGTCGACCTTGCCCTTGATCTCGAGCGTGAACTTGTCGGGGTCGAGATTGTAGGGCAGGTCCGAGAGATGATAGCGCACGAAGAATGCGTTGTTCGGCGTGATCGGGCCGTCGTTGAACACCGCGAACGGGGTCTCGAGTTGCGGCGGCCGGCTGGTCAGGCCGATCATCGGCCGCTTCTGCGGATATTTCACCAGCGGCCGTTCGCCGTTGGCGAAGGGCAGGGTGACGGTGTCCAGCGCCAGCGCTTTGGTTGAATTCAGTGTGGCCGCCATGGCGGCAAGCCCCGCTCCCTTGAGCAGGTCGCGTCGATCGAACATCTGGTCCCCTCCCGGAGCTTTTCGTTGGCTCGCGGTCATCACCGCGATCCTGCATTCATCTGTCGCAACGATGCCGATGAAGTCAATTCGTGCTTTCGCAGCAGGCCCATGCCGCTGCGTTGCAGCAAGCCGGTGTTGCGTTCGTAATGAGAGTCGAGCTGTCGCCGCGACGGTGGTGCGCTCCACCTCTCCCGCTTGCGGGAGAGGTCGCGCCGAAGGCGCGGGTGAGGGCTCTTTCCTCTAGGGGACTGTCCCGTTGCGGAGACACCCTCTCCCCAACCGGACTGTCCCGTTGCGGAGACACCCTCTTCCCAACCCTCTCCCGCAAGCGGGAGAGGGAGCGCACCGCGCTCGTTGTTGTCTTACGCCGCCACCCGCGCGCCGCGATCGACCAGCATCTCCAGCTCCCTGGCGTCCGCAACCACGCGCACGGCCATCGGCTCGTCGCGGCCGCGGATCGCGACCTCCTGCTGCGGCAGCGCGTCGTCGGCGAGGCCCGCGGTGCGGCGGACCTCCTCCGAGACGATGGCCTCGCAGGCCAGCGTCTTGGTCATATCCTGGAGGCGGGCGGCGACGTTGACGGCGTCGCCCAGCGCCGTGAACACGATGTGATCGCGATAGCCGATGTCGCCGATGATGACCTCGCCGCCGTGAATGCCGATGCCGAAGCGGATCGGCTGGCGCAGATCGTGGCTCAGGAGCTCGTTGAGCTCGTCGATATGCGTGGCGATGCCTGCGGCGGCTTTCAGCGCCTGCCGGCAGGCCTCTTGCGGATCGGCTGACAGCCCGAACAGCGCCAGCATGCCGTCGCCGACGAACTGGTTCGGCTGGCCGCCGTTCTCGACCACGGCCTGCGAGACCGCGCCGAGGAAGCGGTTGACGATGAAGACGGTGTCGAACGGCAGCCGCTTTTCGGCGAGCTGCGTCGAGCCGCGCATGTCCACGAACAGGCTGACGAGATAGCGCTCCTGGCCGATCCTGGCGGGCGTCGAGGCCTGCCCGCTCGCTGAGAGCGTATGCGCCGTGAAGAGCTGGAAGAAGGAGAGATCCGACGTCGGCCGCAGCTGGCAGGCGAGGCGGATCGAAGGGTCGGTGGCACCGACACGGGTGAGCACGAAGGCCTCGCGCTGTGACGGCTCGGGCAGGGCGCCATGATCGCCGATGATGCGGATGCGGCAGGTCGAGCAGCGGGCGCGGCCGCCGCAGACGCTGGCATGCGGCACATTGTGGCGCAGGCTCGCTTCCAGCACGGAGAGGCCCTTGGGGACCCGCACGGTCTTGCCGTTGCCGTAAGACAGCGCGATCATGCCGCCGCGCCGCTCGCGCAAGGCGCGCACGCCGCGCGCGGCCAGCGCCAGTCCGAGCAGGCCGACATAGCCGATGGTGAGGCCGCCGGTGATGCGGTCGAGCGTGTCGGCTTCCGCGACCGTGCCGACCTGGCGGCGGGTGAGGTTGTGCGTGCGCCATTCCCCGTCGTCGGCTTCGATCGCGACGCTGCGGCCGCCCTGATAGACGCCGAGCAGCGCCAGCGTCGGGATCAGCACCGCGGCCGCGAGCAGATAGGGCGCGGCGCGCGTGAAGAACGGCTTGAGGCGGAGCCAGAAATAAATGCCGATGCAACCGTGGATCCAGGCGATGATCAGCAGGATCGTCATGGTCCAGATGCGGTTCGACGCGACGAAGAACAGGTAGAGTTCCTGCGGATAGAGTTTTTGGTGTCCGTACAGCGTCTGGCCGAGCCGCACACCGATCACATGCGCCATGACCAGGGCGGGGATGCTTAAGCCCAGCACGAGCTGGAGCGGCTCGATCGTTCGCCAGCGGAACTGCCGCCGCTGATACAGCGCATAGATGCCGAGCCCCATATGGGTGAGCGCGGCGGCGTAGAACACGATCGCGACCGGCAGGAACTGCCAGAATGCGGTGTGGTAGTAGACCCCGACCTCCATGGCATCGACCGAGACGTTGCCGAGCGCATGGTTGAGGAAATGCCTGATCACATAGGAGAACAGGATGACGCCGCAGACAAGCCGCACCTGCCGCACGCTGGTCGCGCGGACGAGTTCGGGCATGTGGACAGGAGCGGTGGCCATGATTCGGTTGTATCAGTTCATGAAGGAGAACAGCCAGCCTAGCGTTTAATTCCAGCGGTGGACAGTTTTCGGGATCACATGCGCGGCAAGGTTACGAAACCGTAGGGTGGGCAAAGGCGCGCTGCCGCGGTCAGCCTCCGCTGTCCCCGGACAAGCGCGCCCACAGGCGCGCGCCGATCCGGGACCCCCCGCGAGCGCTTGCGCTCGTCGCGATACCACAGGGAGTAGTTGCGGGCAGGCTGGTAACTCCGAGTCGTCGCCAAACCCCTCCCTGTGGGTATGGGTCCCGGATCTGCACTCGCTTCGCTCGTTGGTCCGGGACGACAGCAGATGGCGGCAATATCCCCCACATTGACTCCCCCTCCCAAGTCGGGGAAAAGCGCGGCCGTGACGATCGCTCCCGACATCTCCGCGAAGCCAGACGGCGCCGAACGCCGTCTCATCCTTGCTGCCGTGCTCGTCATCGCCGCGATGACGCTGCTGCGCATCGTCTACGCTTCCGCGATCGAGCTGCGCACCGACGAGGCCTATTACTGGACCTGGTCGAAGGAGGCGGCGCTCAGCTTCCTCGATCATCCCCCTGGCATCGCCTGGCTCATCCGTTTCGGCACCGCGATCTTCGGTGACACTGCGCTCGGCGTTCGTTTCGGCGGCATCGTCGCGATGCTGGTGACGCAACTCCTGCTCGCCGACATCGTCCGCCGCCTCACCCATGATGCGCGTGCGGTCGTGTTGGCGGTGCTGATGCCGGAGGCTGCGCTCTACTACGGCCTCTTGATGGCCAAGGTCGCACCTGACGTTGCCATGATCCCGTTCGCGGTCGCGATGATCTGGTCGCTGGTGCGGCTGGCGCAGAGCGATGACGGACGCTGGTGGCTGGCAGCGGGGCTGTTCGCCGGGCTGGCGATGCTGTCGAAATTCACCGTGATCATGTTCGCGCCGGCGGTGGCCGCTTTTCTTCTCGTGCCGGATTGGCGCTGGCGCTGGCTGCGCAGTCCCTACCCTTATCTGGCCGTGCTGGTTGCGATCGCCGTGTTCTCGCCGGTGCTGATCTGGAATGCGCAGCACGACTGGGCCTCGTTCCGGTTCCAGGGCGTGCGCGCCACCGCCAATTACGGCATCTCGCTCCGCACCGTCGGTGACTACATCGGCCTGCAATTCGGTCTCGTCGGCTTCGTCATGTTCCCGGTGGTACTGTCGGGCCTCGTCATCACGGCATGGCGCGGCTATCGCACGCGCGAGCCGGTCGCGATCCTGCTGTCCACCGCGGTGCTGGTGCCGTTCCTCTATTTCCTCGCGAAATCGCTGACGCTCCGGGTCGGCGACACCTGGCCGATGTTCATGTGGCCGGTCGGCTTCGCGGCTGCGGCGGTGAACCTCGCCGTGCTGCCGCGTGAAAAATGGTCGGCGCGGATGATCCGGTCGAGCATGTTCTGGGCGAATACGGCGATCGTCTCGGGCATCGCCTTCGTCGTCATCGTGTTCCTCTACTACGTCGCCGCGCCCTGGAATTTCCTCGGCAAGATCGATCCGATCGGCGCCGAAGCCGGCTACGAGCAGGTTGCAGCGCGCGCGCAGGCTGCGCTGGACGAGACCGGCGCGACCTGGATCGCGACCACGGACTACCGCACCTATGCCATGATGCGCTGGCTGTTCAGGGGCCGCGTGCCCGTCATCGAGATCAACGAGCGCGGCCGCTTCCAGGATTTCCGCGATCCCGGCATGGACCGGATCAAGGGCCGCGCCGGCATCTATGTCGGGCGCGAGCCCGACAACCGTTTATCGCTGTGGGAGAACATCCCCGCGAAGCGCGAGCAGCTCGGTCGGGTCGAACGCCGCTGGCGCAGTGTTCTGACCGATACCTACGTGCTTGAAAAGCTCACCGGCTGGACCCCGGAGCTGTCCCCGCCGAAGGATTCGCCGCTGTTCCAGTGGCGGGTGCTGGCTTTCCTCTCCCTCTCCCCGCTCTTGTCCGCCGAAGCCTTGGCGAAGGCCGATGCGCGACGAGCTTCGCTCGCGCTGAGAGGGTTGGGGTGAGGGGGAGTCTCCGCGGGGGAGGTGACAGTTGGACTCGCGGAGAGTCCCTCTCACCCGGATCGCATCTGGCGATGCGCTCCGGCCTCTCCCCGCAAGCGGGGAGAGGCGAAGAAGCTACTCCTCCTCGTCCTCTTTCTTCCGCAGCAGATCCGTCGCGAGATCCGACAGCTTCGGCGGCGGCAGCGCCGCGAAGGGCAGCGGGCGTGTCACCTCGATCGCGGCCAATCCGAGCCGCGCCGTCAACAATCCGTTGAGCACGCCTTCGCCCAGCCGCTGCGACAGCTTCGCTGCAATCCCGTGGCCCAGCATCTGCTGCACCAGGCTGTCGCTCGCGGCCATGCCGCCGGTGATGGCGAGATGGGCGATGACGTGGCGGAGCAGGCGGATCATGCCGAGCGCGCCGGGCCGTCCGCCATAGAGGTACGCAAGCTGGCGGATCAGACGCAGCGCGGCGACGAACACGAACATCACGTCGATCGCCGCGCGGGGCGAAACGGCCGTGACGATCGAGACCTTTTGCGCGGCTGACGACACCAGCCGTCGCGCCTCCGCATCCAGCGGCGACATCAATTCACGCTCGGCGAGGCGGATCATGTCGGCGCCGTCGATGATCTCGCCGGTGTGGCTCTCCAGCGTGGCGCGGGCGCGTGCGAGCTGCGGATTCTGGTGCGCGATCTTCAGGAGGTCCTGCACGATGACGCGGCTCTCCTTGCGGTCGTCGCTGGCAAGGACTGCGGCTGCGCGCTGATGCAGTTTCTCGATCGTCGCGAGGCGCGCCAGTCCATACGCCTCGCGCCCGATCACCACCGCGAGCGCAAGCGCGGTGACGAATGCGAAGGCGAGCCCGACGAAGCCGAGGCTTTCGCTGCGCGCAAACAAATCCTCGATCAGATGAACCACGCCGAGCCCGACGCCGAGCAGCGTCAGCCCGGCAAGGCCGGACCAGAACAGCGCGCCCCAGGGGAGGCCGCGTCGTGCGGGCAGCACGGCTTCAATCGGCACCGGCAAGGTCGCTGGATCGTGCTCCGGCGTGATCTGGATGGTGCCGCGGCCGAGCCGCGCCGCCGTCTCGTCGGCTTCGGTGACGACGACGCCGGGATCGTCGAGCCGGAACGTCGCCGGCCGCCGCGGCGGGGATCGCTCGTTCATGAGAGCTTGTCTCCGATCAGGAACTGCAATGCACGGTCGAGGCGGATGTGTGGCAGCGCCGGCTCGCCGTCACCCTCGCGCGCGAGCTTTGGCGGGCGGAAGCGCAGGAAGCGGAAGTCGCTCTTCTCGGCGGCCTCGGTCGAGAGGCCGCGGAAGGCATCCGTGCCGTTGAACAGCGGCTCGGGATCCAGGGGCAGGTCGCCGGGAAAAGTCGCAACCTCCGTGTTGCCGTCGAAGAACTCGCCGCCGGCGCTTTCGCCCGCCGCCGGTGTTCCCAGGATCGACGGCAATTTGTCGCGGCCGTGGGCGACCTGCGCCTCGCGCGTGGCGCGCACCGCGGCGAGCGCCACCACGTCGATCTGCGCGCCGGTATTTTCCGCGCGCGCCACCGCCTGCGTCACGGCGCGGCGGAGCACGGCCTCGAGACGGTCGTGGCTGGAATGATGCAGGTGGTCCGCCTTGGTCGCCGCGAACAGGATGCGGTCGATGCGCGGCCGAAACAGGCTGGTGAGGAAAGTGCTGCGGCCGATGTTGAAGCAGTCGAGAATGCCGGCGAGCGCGGCTTCGAGATCGTGCAGCGCCTCGGGTCCGGAGTTGAACGCGGCGAGCGCATCGGCCAGCACGATCTGGCGATCGAGGCGCGCAAAGTGATCGCGGAAGAAAGGACGCACCACGACGTCCTTGTAGGCTTCGAAGCGGCGCACCATCATCGCCCACAGCGAGCCGTCCGGCGCCTGGCCGCCGACGGGCACGTCGAGCGGCGCGAAGGTCAGCGCCGGGGAGCCTGCGAGATTGCCGGGCATCAGGAAGCGGCCGGGCGGCAGCAGGCTCATGGCAAAGCGTTCTTCGCGGCACGCGCGCAAATAATCGGTGAAGAGCTTTGCGGCTGTCAGCGTCGCCTGCTCGTCCTCGCGCGCGTCAGGCTTGAGCGTTGCAAGATGCGCGTGCCAGTCGGCGGCAAGATGAGCGCGTGGCGCCTCGCGCGAGAGCGCAAGACTCTCCGCCGACCATTGCTCGTAGCTCTTTTGCAGCAGCGGCAGGTCGAGCAGCCACTCGCCGGGATAGTCGACGATATCGAGTGTCAGGGTGCGATCGGCGCCGTTGTGGCGCTGGTAGTCGACGACGAGGCGAAGCTCGCTGATGTCGACGGTCGAATTCGGCCAGTGCCGTTCCTCGACCAGCGCGCGCAGATGGGTCTCATAGGCAAAGCGCGGCACGGCATCGTCCGGCTGCGGCGCGAGATGCGCCCGCGCGATCCGGCCCGAGGCATAGGCTTCGAATACCGGAAACCGGCCGCCGCGCGTCAGCCCATGGATCAGCGCGGTGATGAACACCGTCTTGCCGGCCCGCGACAGGCCGGTGACCCCGAGCCGCACCGTCGGATTGAAGAAGTGCTCGCCATAGTCGATCAGCGCCCGGGCCGACAGGCGCGCCTCTTCGACCATATCCTGGAAACTGAATGCCATGTGAACGTTAGGGGATCTCGGCGGGCAGAAAAGTGAAGCTGTTCACAAAGGTGGCAATTGCATGAGGAAAATCAAGCTTCATACTTCCACCGCCTTTGTCGGTAAATCAGCCGTTTGAACGACGCGCCGATCCCGAAAGACCCATACAACAAGGGCATTGTCTTGCCTTGCGGATTGCCATGCCCGTCTTCCAATTGAAACAGTTTGCATCCACCTCCGTCCATGCTGCAGCCGACGCGATGGGCTGGAACTACGACCAGGCCGAGCTGATCGCCGACGGGATCATCCATGCGGTTGGTGTGTTCTCCGGTACCGTCGCCGCGACCGTTCTGGTGGTGCTTGCGGTGCTTTATGCCGACGCCACCGACATCGTCGGGGTCTCGATCTATGTCGCCGGCCTGCTCTCGATGCTGGTGCTGTCGGCGACCTATAATCTCTGGCCGGTCTCGCCGGTCAAATGGCTGCTGCGGCGCTTCGACCATTCGGCGATCTATCTCCTGATCGCCGCGACCTACACGCCGTTCATCCTGGAGCTGAAAGCCAGCGTCTTCGCGCTGGCGCTGCTCGTCTGCGTCTGGTGGGTGGCGATCGTCGGTATCGTGCTGAAGCTGCGCTATCCCGGCCGGTTCGACCGCGTCGCGGTCGGTATCTACCTCGCGATGGGCTGGAGCGGCGTGATGCTCTACGACGCCGTGGTCAAGGCGCTGCCCGCGCTGGTGCTCGGCTTCATCCTTGCGGGCGGGCTGCTCTACAGCTTCGGCGTGATCTTCCATGCCTGGCGGCGGCTGCGCTTCCAGAATGCGATCTGGCACGGCTTTGTCTTGGCCGGTGCGGCGTGCCATTATACCGCGGTGCTCGACCTCGTGTTGAGCTGAGCAGGACCCGCGACGCGGAATAAGCCAAGCGGTATAAGAGCGGTATAAGACAAGCGAAGCGCTATAAGAAAAGAGGAGACGTCGCATGCAGGTGACCGGCAAGGTCGTGGTCGTCACGGGCGGCGCAAATGGCATCGGCAAGGCGCTGTGCGAGGCGTTTCACAAGGCGGGCGCAGCCAAGGTCGTCGTCGCGGACATGGACGCCGCCAATGCCAGGGCCGTCGCTGCCATGGTTGATGGTGCAGCCTTCAGATGCGACGTCGCGCAGGAAAAGGAGATCGCCCACGTCATCGAGGAGACCGAGCGGCAGTTCGGCCCGATCGAATTGTTCTGCTCCAATGCCGGTATCGGCGGCGGTTTCGATCCCATGTCGGTCAATGCCGGCGGCGCCTCCGACGAGCCTTGGCAGCGGAGCTGGGCGATCCACGTCATGGCGCATGTCTACGCGGCCCGGCATCTGGTCCCGCGGATGAAGGCGCGGGGCGGCGGCTATTTCCTCAACACCATCTCGGCCGCGGGCCTGCTGTCGCAGGTCGGCAGCCCCGCCTATTCCACCACCAAGCACGCCGCGGTCGGCTTTGCCGAGAACCTCGCGATCTCGCACAAGGCCGACAACATCAAGGTCTCGATCCTCTGCCCGCAGGGCGTCGACACCAACATGCTGCGCTCGATCCCGAAGGGCCCGCAATCCGGCGACGGCGATCTCACGCCCGAGCAGGTCGCAAGTGACGTGCTCGCGGGCCTGGCGCAGGAAACCTTCCTGATCCTGCCGCACCCCCAGGTGCTCGACTACATGCGCAAGAAGACCGAGAACTACGACCGCTGGATCGGCGGCATGGCGAAGATCCAGGCGAAGATGCGGGAAGAGTTCGGGAAATAGGGAAGGTGTTTCCAAAGTTGACGCTGTCATGCCCCGCGCAGGCGGGGCATCCAGTACGCCGCGGCCTGTCGGTTCAATCACGACCGTCTCGGAGTACTGGATCGCCCGGTCAAGCCGGGCGATGACACCGAGAGTGTAGCTACGCTGCCGTCTCCGCCTCGTCCTCCACCCGGCTCTGCCGCAACGCCCGGGCATAGAGCATCATGCCCTCGTGCACCGTGCGCTGCTCGGCCTCCGTCAATGCCGCCAGTGCGCCGCGCACCTGCTGCCGTCCGAATTCATGCAGCGCCTCCAGCGTGCGCCGGCCCTTGGCCGTCAGCGACAGCAGCTTGCTGCGTGCGTCTAGCTCGTCAGGCGTCTCCTTCAGCTCCCCGCAATCGATCAGCTTGCGCACCAGGCGGCTGACGCTGGATTTTTCCAGCCGCAGGAAATCGCCGAGCTCGCCCGAGGTCATCGGCCCGCGGATGCCGATCTCCAGAATGGTATGCACGGCTGAGGGCGGATAGTCCGACGCCGCCACCGTCGCATCCATGAAGCCGAGCTCGCGCACCATCAGGCGCGAGGCGGCGCGGATGTCGTCGATCAGAGAAAGCCCGGCCATCTTGACTCCCGGCATATAGTTGTATCATACAACTATATGCGTGCAGCGGCGCCCGCAAGTGTTTTGGAGTGGCCCATGAGCGGAACTTTGCCGGCTGGTCAGCGGATGAGGGGCAGGGTCTGCCTGGTGACGGGCGGCGGCAGCGGCATCGGCCGCGCCACCGCGCTACGGATGGCGTCCGAAGGCGCGGAAGCGCTCATCATTGCGGGCCGGCGCGAAGCCGAGATCGAGGCGACCGCCGCTGCGTGCCGCGAGATCGGCGCGGCCGCGATCGCGCTCAAGACCGACATCACGCGCGAGGACGACGTCGCGCGCCTCGTCGGAACCGCCGTCGAGCGTTGCGGCCGGCTCGATGTTGCCTTCAACAATGCCGGCTTCCAGGAGCGCCGCGCGCCGCTGGAAGAGCAGGGCACGGAGATCTACGACAGCGTGTTCGACACCAATGTCCGCGCGCTGTTCCTGTGCCTGCGCCATCAATTGCCGGCGATGCTGGCGCAAGGCCGCGGCAGCATCGTCGTCAATGCCTCCGTCAGCGGTGTGCGCAATCCCAATCCCGGCTTCTCGCTCTATTCGGCCTCGAAAGCCGCGGCGATCTCGCTGACGCGCTCAGCCGCCATGGAGAACGCCCCGCGCGGCATCCGCATCAACGCCATTGCCCCCTGCCGGGTCGTCACCGACATGATGCTGCGTGCCGGCGTCGGCGACGTCGCGACGGTAGCCGCAGGCCTGCCGTTGCGGCGGATGGGCAGCCCGGAGGAGGTCGCCGAAGCGGTGGTGTGGTTGTCGTCGGACGCGTCGTCCTACGTGGTCGGCCACGTGCTGGCCGCGGACGGAGGATTTCTGGCGTCGTAGTTTCGGGCGGTGGTGCGGCACATTCCGCCGTCGTCCTGGCGAAAGCCAGGACCCATTACCCCAGGGCGCAGTTGTGGCGCGAGATTGTCATTACCAACCTTCGCCAAATATCCGGCGGTGGTAATGAGTCCTGGCTTTCGCCAGGACGACGATGTGGATGTGGCGTGCCTCCCTAATGCTTCTGCCCGTACAGCACCGGCACCGCCGAATCCACGACCACCTCGACGAGCCTCGTGCCCTCGTGCGCCATCCCGCGCTTCAGCGCCTCGCCGAGCTCTGCCGCCCTGCTCACCCGCACCGCGTGGCAGCCCATGCCCTCCGCAAGCCGTACGAAATCGATCCCCGGCAGCTCCAGCCCGGGCACGTTCCTCACCTGCATCACTTGGCTGAACGAGCGCATCGCGCCGTAGCCGGAATTGTTGATGACGACGACGGTCAGCGGCAGCTTGCGTTGCGCGGCGGTCCACAGCGCCTGGATCGAATACATCGCCGAGCCGTCGCCGATCAGGCACACGGTGCGGCTCTTCGGCTTGCCGAGCGCCATGCCGACCGCGGCCGGCAGCGAGTAGCCGAGGCCGCCGCTCGACATGGTGTAAAAACTGTCCTGGCCGCGCATCGGCATGAACTTCTGCATCGCGGGCCGGTGCGAGGGCACTTCCTCGACCAGCGATGCGCCGTCGGGCATCGCCTGCGACAGAGAGTGCAGCAGGAATTCGACCGGCAGCGGATCGGCGGCCTGCGGCGCCGGCGGCAGCGTGCGGCCTTTGGGCGTCGCCCGTTTGCTCTCCGGCAGCAGGTCGAGCAGCAGGCTCAGCGCCGGCTTCATCGTGGCGACGATGCTGGTGCCGACCGGCGTAACCGCCGCCGCATCGGGATCGTCCGTGATCTGGAAGATTGTCGCGCCGCCGTCGAAGATTGCGGCATGCCCTTCGACATGGAAGGTGAACACGGGGGCGCCGACCACGACGACGAGATCGTGCTCACGCAGCGCGTCGGAGAGTTGCGCCGGCGAGGCATGGAGGAAGCCCGCGAACTGCGGATGACGCTCGGGGAACGAGCATCGCGCCGAGAACGGGCTGACCCAGACGCTCGCCTTGGCTCTCTCGGCGACGCGTACCATCAGATCGACCGCGCCGGCGCGGTCGACGCCGGGGCCGACGACGAGGGCAGGGTGTTTTGCTGAACCGAACGCCGAGACCAGCGCCTTCATCGCCTCCGGCTCGGGTCCGATCTCGCGGCTGACCTTGCGCGCCTCGACCGGCGCCGTGGCATGCGTCCAGTCGTCGATCGGGATCGAGACGAAGGTCGGCCCGCAGGGCGGCTGCATCGCGGTGTAATAGGCGCGCGCGATTGCGGCCGGCACGTCCTCGGGCCGCGCCGGCTCGACGCTGTACTTCACGTATGGCCGCGGAAACTCCGACGCGCGCTCGGCATAGAGGAACGCCTGCAAGGGGAGGATCGAGCGCGCCTGCTGGCCCGCGGTGATCACCAGCGGGGTCTGGTTGCGATGCGCGGTATAGATGTTGCCGAGCGCGTTGCCAACGCCGGCCGCCGAATGCAAATTGACGAAGCCGGCATTGCGCGTCGCCTGCGCGTAGCCGTCGGCCATGCCGACCGCGGAGGCTTCCTGGAGCGCCAGCACGTAGTCGATGTCGTCGGGCCAGTCGCTGAGGAACGGCAGCTCGGTCGAGCCGGGATTGCCGAACACCCTGTCGATGCCGAAGGAGCGCAGCAGGTCGAGCGTGGCCTGCTTGACGGTGACGGACTTGCTGCCGGTCTTGCCGTTCTTGGACATGGTTTCCGTTCCCGCGTGCCTATTGTTTGGCTCGTCATTCCGGGGCGCGAAGCGAACCCGGAATCTCGAGATTCTCAGGTGCGCAATTGCGCACTATAGTTCGGTCCTGCGGACCGCCCCGGAATGACGGTATATCTATCACCACACCGCCGTGCCCTTCATCGTCGGCTGCCCCTCCGCGTTCGCGGTCCACAGCTCCATGCTCTCGCCGCTGTCATTGGCATTGACGGAGAACTCCGTGCCCTCGAACAGCGGCTGAAGCCCGCGATAGGTAAACTTCTTCGGCGCCTTGCCGCCCCGCAATTTCGCCGCCATCTCGATGATGAGCGCCGCCTGCAGCGGGCCGTGGAAGATCAGGCCCGGATAGCCTTCGACCTTGGTGACGTAGTCGCGGTCGTAATGGATACGGTGGCCGTTGAAGGTCAGCGCGGAATAGCGGAACAGCAGCACGGGATCGGAGACGTGGGTCTCGCGATGCTGCGCCTTCGGCGGCGGAGGCGGGGCCAGGGCGCCAGCGGGCGCGCCGCTCGTCATCTCGCGATAGACGATGTCCTGCCGCTCGCGGATGGCGACGCCGCGCGGCGAGGTCACGGTGTGCTCGACCGCGACGAAGCACAGCGTGCCGGTCGAGCCGGTCTTCACCGTGACGTCGGCGATGCGCGAGGTCCGCGTCGATTCATCGCCGACGCACAGCGGCTGCAGGAACTCGATCTCGCCGCCGGCCCACATCCGGCGCGGCAGCGGCACCGGCGGCAGGAAGCCGCCGCGGGTGGGGTGGCCGTCGGGGCCGAGCATCGACATCGGAAACACCGGCTGCGCCAGGCACCAGTGCACCGTGAACGGTGCGGCATCGCCCTTTTTGGGCTCGCCGACCTCCTGGAACAGCGTCGCGCGCAAGCCCATGACGAGCTGCGCGGTGACGATGTCGGTGGCCTCCGTGCTGCGGCCGATCCATTGCCGCAAGTGATCGATGTCGAGCTTCCCGGTCATGATGCCTCGCTCTTGTTATTTCTTGGATGGACGTTCGCCGATGCCAGGCACGGCACCATAGCTGCGCGTTTCGCCGACGATGATCGGCGCCGGTGCGGGATAGCTGACGCGGCCGTTCGGCGTGTCCACCTCGATGCGGCGCAGATGCGGGTGGTTGGTGAGGTCGGCCATGGTGTTGACCTCGGCAAAGGCGATGTCGGCATCCGACAGCCGCTTCAGCAGTTCGTCGCGCGTCATCTTGCCGAAGATGTCGGCGACGGTCTTGTCGGTGAAATCGCGGTTGCGCACGCGCTCCACCATGTTGGCGACGCGCGGATCGGCCGGCAGGTCCGGCTGGTCAAGCACCTTCACGCAGAGCGTCTTCCACTCGCGCTCGCTCTGGATCGAGATCAGGATGTCCTTGCCGTCCTTCGAGGTGAACACGCCATAGGGCGCAATCGAGGGATGGCGCAGGCCCATGCGCTTCGGCGGATTGCCGGCCTCGGAGTTGAGCAGCGGCACGGTGCACCAGTCGGCCATGACGTCGAACATGGAGATGCGAATGTCTGCGCCCTTGCCGGTGCGCCCGCGCGCGATCAGCGCCTCCAGGATCGCCGCATGCGCGGTGGCGCCGGTCGCGACGTCGACGATGGACATGCCGACGCGCGAGGCGCCATCAGGGTTGCCGGTGATGGAGGCAAGCCCGCTCTCGGCCTGGATCAAGAGGTCATAGGCCTTGCGGTGCGCGTAGGGACCCTCGTCGCCATAGCCGGTGATCGTGCACGAGATCAGCTTCGGATAGTCCTTCAAGAGCCGCTCGCGCGAGAAGCCGAGCTTGTCCATCGAGCCCGGCTTGAGGTTCTGGATCAGCACGTCGGCGCTCGCGATCAGCTTCTCCAGTTCGGCGCAGCCTTCCTTGGTGGCGAGATCGACCACCGCCGACTGCTTGCCGCGGTTAAGCCAGACGAAATAGCTGCTCTGGCCCTTGGCCGCCGCATCATAGCCGCGGGCGAAATCGCCTTCCGGCCGCTCGATCTTGATCACCTCCGCGCCGGCATCCGCCAGGCGCGAGGAGCAGAACGGCGCCGCCACCGCCTGCTCGACCGCAATCACCCTGATCCCGTCAAGTGCTCCCATGATCGCCGCCTCAGTACGAGCGGGGCATGCCGAGCACATGCTCGGCGACAAAGGACAGCACCAGATTGGTCGAGATCGGCGCCACCTGGTAGAGCCGCGTCTCGCGGAATTTGCGCTCGACGTCGTATTCCTCGGCAAAGCCGAAGCCGCCATGGGTCTGGATGCAGGCATTGGCCGCTTCCCAGGACGCATCCGCCGCCAGCATCTTCGCCATGTTGGCTTCCGCGCCGCAGTCGAGCCCGGCCTCGTATTTGCGGGTGGCTTCCTTCACCATCAGCTCGGCCGCGCGCATCGAGGCGTAGGCTTTCGCGATCGGAAACTGGATGCCCTGGTTCTGGCCGATCGGCCGGCCGAAAACGCTGCGCTCCTTGGCATAGTTCGTGGCCTTGGCGATGAACCATTTGGCGTCGCCGACGCATTCGGCCGCGATCAGGATGCGCTCGGCATTCATGCCGGAGAGGATGTAGCGAAAGCCCTTGCCTTCATCGCCGATCAGATTCTCCGCCGGCACCTTCATGTCGGTAAAGAACACTTCGGTGGTGGCGTGGTTCATCATGGTGCGGATCGGGCGGATCTCGAGGCCGTTGTTCTTGGCCTCGCGCATGTCGACGATGAACACGGAAAGGCCGTCGGTGCGCTTCTTGACCTGCTCCTTCGGCGTGGTGCGCGCCAGCAGCACCATCAGGTCGGAATGCTCGGCGCGGCTGGTCCAGATCTTCTGGCCGTTGACGATGTAGCTGTCGTTGCCTTCCTTGCGCGCAAAGGTCTTCAGCGAGGAGGTGTCGGTGCCGCTGGTCGGCTCGGTGACGCCGAAGGCCTGCAGGCGCAATTCGCCGCTCGCGATCTTCGGCAGATATTTTGCCTTCTGCTCGGCATTGCCGTGCCGCAGCACCGTGCCCATCGTGTACATCTGGGCATGGCAGCCGCCGCCATTGCAGCCTGCGCGCTGGATCTCTTCGAGGATTGCGGCCGCCGCGGAAAGCTTCAGGCCCGCGCCGCCATATTCCTCGGGGATCAGCACCGAGAGATACCCGGCCTCGGTCAGCGCGTCGACGAAGGCCTTCGGATAGGCCATCTCGCGATCGAGCTTGCGCCAGTATTCGCCGGGAAACTGCGCGCAGAGCTTTGCGACGGCTTCGCGGATGTCGGCGTGATCTTCGCTGTGGTGGTCTTCACTCATGGCGTTTCCCAATTGTAGCGGCAGTTAAGATAACGCCGGCCGATCCTCTGGCGTTGTGAAAACAACGCCCGCCCCCTATGCTCATTTGCTATAGCGTATGGAGT
This sequence comes from Bradyrhizobium sp. YCK136, assembly GCF_044570075.1. Taxonomy (NCBI): domain Bacteria; kingdom Pseudomonadati; phylum Pseudomonadota; class Alphaproteobacteria; order Hyphomicrobiales; family Nitrobacteraceae; genus Bradyrhizobium; species Bradyrhizobium sp. YCK136. Next base: position 7,642,580 of record NZ_CP172424.1, on the reverse strand, counting down.
AGCCTTCGAGGATTGGCAAGCATGGATTTCCGGCAGCTCAGGACCTTCAGTTGCGTGGCGGAGCTCGGCAGCCTCTCCAAGGCGTCCGACACGCTGCGCGTGGCGCAGCCGGCGCTCAGCCGCCAGATCAAGCTTCTGGAACACGAGCTGCGCATCGAGCTGTTCACGCGCAACGGCCGCGGCATGGTGCTGACCGAGGCCGGGCGGCTTCTGCTCGCACGCACCTCCGGCATCGTGCGGCAGATCGACCAGATCCGCGACGACATCCAGTCGGCCAAGGGGCCGCCGTCCGGCCAGGTCGTGCTTGGCCTGGTTCCGACCGTGAGCTGCGTGCTGTCGGCGCGCTTCGCGCGGCGCTGCGTCGAGAAATTTCCCGGCATTTCGCTGCGCATTGTCGAGAGCTACAGCGGCCACCTGGTCGAATGGCTGCACCGCGGCGAGATGGATCTCGCTATCCTCTACGGCCGCTCGGCCGATCTGCATCTCAACGTGCAGAGCCTCGGCCGCGACAACATCGTCGCGGTCGGCCCGCGCGGCTGCGGCCTTGCGCGCAAGAAAAGCGTCGAGATCGGCTGGCTGCTCCGGCAGCGGCTGGTGCTGCCGAGTCATTCCCACGGCCTCCGTGCGTTGATCGAGCACGCGGCCGCCCAGCGCAAGATCAAGCTCAACGTCCAGCTCGAGGCGGATTCGTTTCGGGTGCTGACGAGCCTCGTGGAGGAGGGGCTCGGTTTCGCGCTGCTGCCGCCCTCGTCGGTCCACGGCGAGGTCGCGGACGGGCGGCTGGAAACCGCTGTCGTGTCCAGGCCGATGACGCGCGAGCTCATTTTCGCTTCTCCGATCGACCGCCCGGCCTCGACGGCCTCGCTGGCCATCACCGCGCTCCTGCGCGAGGAGGTCGCCGCCTGCCGCAAGGAAGGCCTGTGGGACATCAAGTTGAGCTAGATGCCGTGTCGTAGAACAGCCGCGCGCCATCTTGCCTTCGTATCTGGCGCGACCTGTCATGCCGAAATTTTATAGCTGGGCCAGGGGCCCGATCCTCATCCTGAGGAGCGCGTCTTCGCGCGTCTCGAAGGATGCAGGCCCGGCTCTCGGCCTCGCCCTTCGAGACGCGCGCGAAAGAGCGCGCTCCTCAGGGTGAGGGGATAAAGTCGAATGCGCCGCAAGGACGGCGTAATCGCTACCCCGGAATCCTCACCGGCAGCGACTCATACCCCTTGATGAAGCTCGAATAGATCCGCTTGGGCTCGCCGACCACCTCGATGCGGTCGAAGCGCTTCAGCATCTCCTCCCAGACGATCTTGAGCTGGAGTTCGGCGAGGCGCATGCCGACGCAGCGGTGGATGCCGAAGCCGAAGGAGAGGTGGGTGCGCGGTCGCGGGCGGTCGATGATGAACTCGTTCGGGCGGTCGATCGCCTCCTCGTCGCGGTTGCCGGAGACGTACCACATCACGACGCGGTCGCCTTTCTTGATGTGCTTGCCGCCGATCTCGGTATCCTGCAGCGCGGTGCGCCGCATATGGGCGAGCGGGGTCTGCCAGCGGATCACCTCCGGCACCATGGAGTCGATCAGCGCAGGGTTGGCGCGCAGCTTGTCGTATTGCTCGGGGTTCTCGTTCAGCGCCAGCACCGAGCCGGTCATGGTGTTGCGCGTGGTGTCGTTGCCGCCGACGATGAGCAGGATGATGTTGCCCATGAGATTGTCGGGGTCCATGAAGCGCGTCGCGTCGTTATGGGCCATCAGGGACAACAGATCGTTGCGCGGGGCGGAGTTGACGCGCTCGTTCCACAGCTTGGACATGTAGGCGGAGCATTCGTCCATCTCGCGGCGGCGCTCTTCGGCCGAGGCGACGATGCCGCTCTTGGGCAGCGCGGTCGAGACGTCGGACCAGCGGGTCAGCTTGCGCCGTTCCTCCCAGGGGAAGTCGAACAGCGTCGCCAGCATCTGCGTCGTCAATTCGATCGAGACGCGCTCGACGAAGTTGAAGGTCTCGTTGCGCGGCAGGTTGTCGAGCACGGTCTGCGAGCGCTGGCGGATCAACTTTGCCAGCTCGTCCAGATGCGTCGGCGTGAACATCGGCGACACCGTCTTGCGCTGCGCCGAATGCCGGGGCTGGTCCATCGCGATGAAGCTCGGATAGTCGTAGCCTTCCGGCACGTCGCGGATCGAGATGCCGCCGAGCGTCGAGTCGGAGGAGAAGATGCCGTGATTGGTATCGACATGCATGATGTCGTTGTATTTCACCACCGACCAGTACGGCTCGATCGGCGCGTTGGTGCAGTAATGCACCGGCTCTTCCTTGCGCAGCCGCTCGAACCACGGCCACAGCGTGTCGTCCTGGAACAGCCTGGGGGCGCCGGGGTGGAACTGCGCGAGCGGGGTCGCGTAGGCTTCCTCGCGCGCCCTGCGCATGCGTTCGGCCTTGTCCACTTTAACCGGCGTCTGGATGTTCATGGTCGTGGCTCCAGTTGTTTTTCTAACCTCTCCCCCTTGCGGGAGAGGCATAGGCCGCCTTCGGCGGCCGTCCACTTAGAACGCCGAGGCGCAGCCTCGGCTATGGCGTAGCGCCGGGTGAGGGCTCTTTCCTCTTGGGGGCTCTCGCCCGCGGAAACACCCCCACCCCAGCCCTCCCCCGCAAGCGGGAGAGGGGGCGCAGCTTCCTTGTGGATGTCGTTCACGCTCATCTTACTGCGAATCTACGCCGCAATCTTCACCGGCAAGGTTTCAAGTCCCTTTACGAAACTCGAATAGACCCGCTTGGGTTCGCCGACCACGTCGATATGATCGAAGCGCTTGAGGATCTCTTCCCAGATAATCTTGAGCTGGAGTTCGGCAAGCCGCAAGCCGACGCAGCGGTGGATGCCGAAGCCGAAGGACAGATGCGTGCGCGGGCGGGCGCGGTCGATGATGAAATCGTAGGGCTTCTCGATCGCCTCCTCGTCGCGGTTGCCCGAGACGTACCACATCACGACCTTATCACCTTTCTTGATCTGCTTGCCGCGGAACTCGAAGTCGGAGAGTGCGGTGCGGCGCATATGCGCCAGCGGCGTCTGCCAGCGGATCACTTCCGGCACGAAGCTGTCGAGCAGCGCCGGATTCTCGCGCAGCTTGCGATATTGCTCCGGATGCTGGCTCAGCGCGTAGATTGAGCCCGACATGGTGTTGCGGGTGGTGTCGTTGCCGCCGACGATCAAAAGGACGAGATTGCCGAGGAAGTTCTTCGCGTCCATGTCGCGCGTCGCCGCGCCATGCGCCATCATGGAAAGCAGGTCGCTCTTAGGAGGCTGTTCGATGCGCTCCTTCCACAGGCGCGCGAAATAGCCGGCGCATTCGGTCAACTCGGCCTGCCGCTCGTCTTCGGTGGCGACGAGGCCGTCGGGGCCGGGAATGGTGGTGGCGATATCCGACCAGCGCGTCAGCTTGCGGCGGTCCTCCCAGGGGAGGTCGAACAGCACCGCCAGCATCTGCGTGGTGAGCTCGATCGAGACGCGGTCGACCCAGTCGAACACCTCGCCGCGCGGCAGATTGTCGAGGCACTCGGCCGAGCGGGCGCGGATGTTGAGCGCGAGATTGTCCAGATGCGTCGGCGTGAACATCGGCGCCACGGTCTTGCGCTGTGCCGCATGGCGCGGCGGGTCCATCGAGATGAAGCTTTCGCGGCGCAGGTCGGGATCGATGTCGCGGATGGTGATGCCGCCGAGCGCGGAGGCCGAGGAGAACACTGAATGGTTGGTCTCGATCTCCATGATGTCGTTGTAGCGCGTCACCGACCAGTACGGCCCGAACATCGAGTCCTTGCAGTAGTGCACGGGGTCTTCACGGCGCAGGCGGTCGAAATAGGGCCAGAACGTATCGGTCCTGAACAATTCAGGATCGCCCGGATCGAATTGCTCCAGCGGCAGTGACGTGGCGCGCTCGCGCAATGCATCGAGCTTTGCCGTGCTTTCGATGGTCCCGTGCATGACCGCTCTCCCTGACGTGAACCGCGCGTTCTCGTTGAATTCTGCGCTGCGGTATTTGATTTGCAATTACAGCCGGTTGTCTGCGTCGGGGCAAGGGCGAGTTTTGCCACATCCAACCTTTGCGTGAGTATCCGGCTTCCGTCACGCAGATGTGTCAACGTGATCTCCCGCACGCCGTTTGACCGGGAAACGTGCCAGAAATCGACTGGAATCGAGGTAAATCGAACCCGCCCGTCTTGGGGATCGACCAATCTCTGATCTATAGTTTGACCGCAACAGGCCAACATCCCGAGGTTGCTGCCGTGAACGACATGCAATGGGCCCCTATCGGCTCCGAGCCCGTCCCGCCGCCACTGCCGCCCACGCGCGTCGACTTCGCCGGCGACCGCTCCGTGTTCCGCAAAATGGTCACCAAGGGTGCCATGCTGGAGCTGGTCACTTTCGGCTTCTACCGGTTCTGGCTCGTCACCGACATCCGCCGTCACTTGTGGTCGAACACGTCGATCGACGGCGACGCCGCCGAATATACCGGCCGGGGCAAGGAGCTGTTGATCGGCTTCCTGTTCGCGCTGGCGATCCTCGTGCCGATCTATCTCGCCTATTTCCTCATCGGTATCGAGTTCGAGCGCTGGCAGGGCTTTGCCTCGACGCCGCTGTTCATCAGCTTTTATGCCTTCGGCCAGTTCGCGATCTTTCGCGCGCGGCGCTATCGCCTGACCCGCACGGTCTGGCGCGGCGTGCGGTTCTGGATGGACGGCTCGGGCTGGGCCTATTCGTTCCGGGCCATGCTGTGGGGCCTGCTGGTGTTCCTGACGCTCGGCCTGGCGCTGCCCTGGCGCGAGGCTTCGCTCGAACGCTACAAGATGCAGCACACCCATTACGGTGATCTCTCCGGCGATTTCGAAGGCGATGGCTGGACGTTCTTCAAGCGCGGCTGGTGGCTCTGGCTGCTCAGCCCGATCGCGCTGGTCATCTTCCCGCTCGCCCCGTTCTTCTATGCCGAGTTCAAGGCGCGCGAATGGCGCTGGTGGCTGGACGGCATCCGCATCGGCGGCGTCAGCCTGTCCTCGGAGCTGCCGCATAACGCATTCTACGGCCTGTACTGGAAGGTGATCGGCTGGTGGATGCTGCTCTCGATCATTTTCGCCGCCTATCTCGGCGGTGCCACCATGCTCGTCGTCAAGCTGAGCGGCCTTCCGGTCGAGCAGGTGTTCGGCCCCGACAATACCGCCAAGAGCATTCCGATGCTGGCGATGATGGTCATCGGCTATTTCGCCCTGGCGCTTGCGATCAACATCATCATGCGGGTCTATCTTCAGCGCGATCTCTGGGCCAAGGTGCTGGAGACCGTCGAGGTGCATAACATCGGAGCCGCGGCGGATGTGCGCGGCAGCGGCGAGCTCGCCAGCGCGCTCGGCGAAGGCTTTGCCGATGGGCTCGATGTCGCGGGATTCTGATCTGTGAGTGAGTTGTCCACCGAGGCTCCGGCGCAGTCCGCAAAGCCGACGATCTACTTCGACGGCGTGTCGAGCCGCAGGCGGCAGGTGACGCTGACGCTCGGTGATGCGCTCGAGATCGTTGAAGAGGGCGCGACGCCCGTTCGCTGGGCCTATGCCGACATTCGGCGTGCCGACAGTCCGGCCGGTGTCCTGCGTCTGGCCTCGACGTCCGCGCCGCCGCTGGCACGGCTGGAGATTCGCGATACTGCACTCGCGGCAGACGTGAGCGTCCGCTGCATGCGTCTCGACGAGCACCAGACCACACGCCGCGGTATCGCGAAAATCGTCGGCTGGTCGGTGGCCGCCGCCGTCTCGATCGTCTGTATCGTGCTGTTCGGCGTGCCGCTCGCTGCCGATCGCCTCGCGCCGCTGGTGCCGAAGCCGATCGAGCGCCGCATTGGCGATGCGTCCGAGGTCCAGGTGAAGACCATCTTCGGCGGCCGCACGTGCGAAGACCCCGCGGGCAAGGCCGCGTTCACAAAACTGGTCAACCGCTTGCGCGATGCCGCCGGCCTCGATGACGATTCCATGACCGCGGGCGTGCTGCCGACCCCGGTGCCGAACGCGTTCGCGCTGCCCGGCGGCAAGGTGTTCTTGCTGCAGGGCCTGCTCGACAGGGCCGAAAGCCCCGACGAGCTTGCCGGCATCCTCGCCCACGAGCTCGGCCATCTCAAGCATCACGACAACATGCGCGGCCTGATCTACAACGGCGGCACCTCGTTCCTGATCGGCCTGCTGTTCGGCGACGTCACCGGCTCATCCGCCGTGATCTTCGCCTCGCGCAGCGTGGTCGAGGCCTCCTATTCGCGCGAGGCCGAGACCGGCGCCGACACCTTCGCCATCGACATCATGCACGCGCTCGGCCGCTCGCCGAAGCCCTCGGCCGAGCTGATGTTCCGCATCACCGGCAAGGAAGGCGGCAGCGGTTTCACGATCCTGTCGAGCCACCCGCTGACCGAGGACCGTCTCGCCCGCATGACCAGGGAAGATCGTCCCGTCAGCGGCCCGCCGCTACTGACGGACGCGGAGTGGCAGGCGCTGAAGGGCATTTGCGGCAGCGGGAAGATCTAGAGCGGATGGCTTTGAGTTGAATCGATTGGCCGCGGGCTCGTTCCAACCTCTCCCGCTTGCGGAGACACCCCCACCCCAGCCCTCCCTCGCAAGCGGGAGAGGGAGCGCAGTCCCTTCGTTGCTGCATCAAACCTAATCTCATCGTGCTTTAGGCTTCGCTCTTATCTCGTCCCGTAGGCGCGGTCGCCGGCGTCTCCGAGGCCCGGCAAAATAAAGCCGTTCTCGTCGAGACCTTCGTCCACCGCGGCCGTCCAGATCGGCACGTCCGGATGCAATCCGCGCAGCCGCTCCAACCCTTCCGGCGCCGCGATCAGGCAGGCGAGGCGAATGTCCTTGGCGCCGCGCTCCTTGAGCCGGTCGATGGCGGCCACGGCCGTGTTGGCGGTGGCGACCACCGGTGTCACCACGATCGCAAGCCGCTCGCCGAGATCGGACGGCGATTTGAAGAAATATTCGACCGCGGCAAAGCTGTGCGGCTCGCGGTAGAGTCCGATATGCGCGACGCGGGCGGTCGGCACCAGGTCCATCATGCCGTCGACGAAGGTGGTGCCGGCGCGCAGCATCGGTACGAACACCAGCTTCTTGCCGGCGATCTTGGCCGAGTGCATCGTCGCCAGCGGCGTCTCGATGACGGTATCGGCGAGCGGCAGGTCGCGCGTCACCTCATAGCACAAGAGCATGCCGATCTCCTTGATCAGCTCGCGAAACGACTTGGTCGAGATGGATTTGTCCCGCACCAGCGTCAGCTTGTGCTGCACCAGCGGATGATCGACGATGGTCACGCCTTCCATGTAACGCTCCTAACGAAATGCGCGTTGATTGAAATGCAACGAGCCGGCGCTTCTTCCTTCTCCCCTTGTGGGACAAGGTGGCGCGAAGCGCCGGATGAGGGGTCTGTTTCAGCAAACTCCGGCGAGAGATGTGCCCGCAGAGACATACCCCTCACCCGGCTTCGCTCTCGCGAAGCCACCCTCTCCCACAGGGGGAGAGGGTCAGAAAACCGTGCCGTCGCTGATCACCTTGAGCGGCGGCGAACCGTCGGGACGGCGTGCGAAGGCGATGGCGCGGCCCGCGGCCCAGGTGCCGCCTTCCAGGATGCTGGCGAGCGGCAAGGTCTCAGGCGTGCGGCCGAGCTTGGTGCGAACCAGTTCGGCAAGACGATCCAGCAACGCGACGGTCAGCGCGCGCCACTCCACGACGAGCAGGGAATCCACCGTATGCGCGCGGTCTGCATCAGCGGCATCGCGCAGGCGCAGCACGTCGTGATCGACGAACAGGCCGCCATTGCGGTATTCGGCAAGTCCGGTCAGGCCGTCGATGTCGGTGACCGCGAAGCCGGCACGCTGGAGCGGCTCGATCAGCGAATAGCTCAGCCACTGCGACAGCTTGTGCAGGGGCACGAGGCCGACGGTCGCATCATCCGCCTTGATCGCCGGATGGCGCCAGCAATCGCCGAGCGGAATCCCTGCAAGCTCCAGCCGCGATGGCCAGATCGGCCCGAGCTGGTTCAGCACCGCGGACAGGATCGCGGGCGCGGCGATGGCGCCGCCCACAGCCTGCGCCGCGATGTGGTCGAACAATCCGCCGGGCCGCGGCGTATCGTGCAGGCCGAAAACCTCGGCTCGGTCCGCCACCTGCTTGCCCAGACGCCGCAGCAGATCCGTGCGTCCGTCGAGGCCGAGCAGCGGATTGGCGTCGCTGACCTGAAACGCAGAGGTGAGGGCGGCGAGGGGCAATTGCGCGAGTACGTTCGCATCGACCCTGAACGGCGCGCTGGCATCGCTGGAGAAGAGCCCGCTTGCGAACATGTCGAGGCTCGCGATCGCAAGCCCCTCGGACCGGCCGATGCTTTCGCCCGTCACCGCGTCACGATAGCGCCAGGCAGCGCCGGCGCCGGCATCGAGCAGCACGCTGACGATGGCAAGGTCGAACTCCGCGCGCGCTCGCGCGGCGCGGTCCGGCCACGATGCGGCGTCGGCAAGGCGCGCCCAGCGATCGGCGCCGCCGAGCACAAAATGCCGCCAGCGGGCGTGGAAGGGAACGTCCAGCGTCGGATAGGCTTTTCGCGTGACCGCGAGCACCGCGTCCGCAACGCCGTCCATGCGGTCGAGATCGATCGTGAAGTGGCTGAGCCCGCCCTTGAGGCCAAGCTCGAGCATCTGCCCGGCGCGCGCGCGAACCGCTGCTGCGGTGAGCAGCGAGCGGGCCTGTTGTTCTCTGGTGTCCGCCATCAATCGATCAGTATTTTTCCAGCGAACGCCCGACCACGCCGTTGACGTCCTTCTCCGGCGCGATGTCGGTCGAGTAGTAACCGGCAGCCTTCTTGGCCGCGATCTCGACATAGGCGTCGGCTGGAATCAGCTCCGGCGGAATCGGAACGCGCTCGACGATGTCGATGCCCTGCGAGGTCAGTGCGTCGTGCTTCATGTCGCTCATCGACAGGAAGCGGTCGATGCGCTTCAGCCCCAGCCAGTGGATGGTATCCGGCATCAATTGCTGGAAGCGCGCGTCCTGCACGCCGGCGACGCATTCGGTCCGCTCGAAATAGGCGGCGGCGGCATCGCCGTCCTCCTGGCGCTTGCGGGCGTTGTAGACCAGGAATTTGGTGACCTCGCCGAGCGCGCGGCCTTCCTTGCGGTTGTAGACGACGAGCCCGAGCCCGCCCTCCTGCGCGCCGCGCGCGGATTCCTCGATGCCGTGGATGAGATAGGGCCGGCAGGTGCAGATGTCGGAGCCGAACACGTCGGAGCCGTTGCACTCGTCATGCACGCGGCAGGTGATCTTGGTGCGATGGTCGGGCAGCTTGCTGACGTCGCCGAACATGTAGACCGTGGTGCCGCCGATCGGCGGCAGGAACACCTTCATGTCCGGCCGCGTCACCAGCTCCGGGAACATGCCGGCGGTCTGCTCGAACAGCGTGCGGCGCAGCTCGGTCTCGCCGGTGCCGAAGCGCGCGGCGAGGCCCGGCAGATACCAGACCGGATCGATCGCGATCTTCACCACCGACACGCTGCCATTGGCATGCACGACCTCGCCGTCGGCGCGCAGCCGTTTTGCGGCCAGCGCCTCGCGGATCTCGGGCAGGTCGAGCCGGGCGCGCGTCACCGCGATGCTCGGCCGGATGTCGGAGCCCTCGGCGATCTCCTTGCCAAAATTCTCGGCGACGAGATGCCCCCAGGGGTCGAGCGCGACGATCTTGGCGGGATCGTTCCATTGCGGAAACGGCCCGATGGTGGCTGCCGGAAACGTGTTGGTGAGGTCGGGACGCCTGATGGGATCGAGCGCCCCGGCGGAGACGGCGAGCGCGCGGTACATCGCATAGGAGCCGCCATGGCTGCCGATCACGTTGCGATCCCCAGCGCGCGACACCGTGCCGATGATCGGCCCGCGGGTGCGCGCATCGGCTGCGCCCCAATGGATCGGAAAGGCGGCCTTTCTGCCCGGCTCCGGATGGGAGGTCAGGCGGATGTGATCGGTACGGTTCGCGCGGCTCATGTCCAGGCTCCCAAAAAGCCAACGGCCCGCCGCTCGGACGGGCCTGGCTCACTTTGCGTTGCCGATGCGGAGCACCGGCGGCGCAAGCTCAATCCAACATATTGTAGCGGCCGAGCGCGACAGACAAGTTAATGGTGCAGCGCCCGGCAAGCGTTCATCGCCAAATTCCATCGTCCGCGAACCAACCCGGTCCGCGTGAATCCCGCGCCCTCGCTCCGGTCGAACCCTACCGTTCGATCCGTGCGGTAGACCTAAAGATTTGAAATAGTTTTAGTTTTCCTGTTTTCAAGAGGTGTTGTGGCGATTGCGCCGCGACTGGACAGAACGTATATAATCAGACAAAGCGTATAGATCGTCTCTGCCATGGAGCCTGCCATGCCCGCCGCCAGCTACATCGACCCCCGCACCGGAAAGCTCTATCCGCTCGACCAGCCGCGCTGGTGCTCGGACGAGCGCACGCCGCTGCTGGTAACGCCGGGGGCCGGGATCTCGCGCGAGGAGATCGAGCCGCGCACGCGGTCGCTGTGGCGCTACCGGGCGGCGCTACCGGTCGAGATCAGGAATCCGATCACGCTCGGCGAGGGCTGCACGCCGCTAGTCGCGCAGGAATGGGGCGACCTGCGCCCATTGTTCAAGCTCGAATGGTTCAACCCAACCGGCAGCTTCAAGGACCGGGGCTCCTCCGTGATGCTGTCCTTCCTGCGGCAGATCGGTGTCGACGCCATTCTGGAGGACTCTTCCGGCAATGGCGGCTCGTCGATGGCGGGGTTAGGTGCCGCCGGCGGCATGCGCGTGAAGATCCTGGCGCCGGCCTCGACGTCGCCGGCCAAGATCGCGCAGGTGCGCGCCTATGGCGCTGCGGTGCAGCTCGTCGAAGGGCCACGCGAGGAGTCGGAGGCCGAGGCGATCCGCCAGTCGAGCCAGACTTTTTACGCCAGCCACAACTGGCAGCCGTTCTTTCTCGAAGGCACGAAATCGCTCGCCTATGAAATCTGGGAAGACCTCGGCTTCCGCGCCCCCGACAACGTCATCGTCCCCGTCGGCGCCGGCAGCAGCCTGCTCGGTTGCGCCTTCGGCTTCCGCGAGCTGCTGAAGGCCGGCCAGATCGCGAAGCTGCCGCGCCTGTTCGCGGCGCAGCCGCAGAACTGCTCGCCGATCGATGCGAGCTTCAAGGCCGGCGTCGATACGCCGGTCGCGCGCGAGGTAAGCAAGACCATCGCCGAGGGCACCGCGATCAAGAATCCCCTGCGTCTGCGCGAGATCATCGCCGCCTTGCGCGAGAGCGGCGGCGGCACCGTTGCGCTCGCCGAGGACGAGATCGTCGCCGCCCTGCGACGACTTGCACGGCAAGGCCTGTTCGCCGAGCCGACCAGCGCCAGCGCAGCCGCCGCGCTGGACAAGCTCTCCGCCGCTGGCGCCATCAAGGCGAACGAGACCACGGTCGCGGTGCTCACCGGCACGGGGCTGAAGGCCGCCACAATCGTCGCCGATCTCGTGCAGTAGGGCCGGGCGATGAGCCGCAGCAAATCCGCGTCCGCCGCATCGGGCAGGGCCACGGCCGAACGAAAGCTGCTGTTCGACCAGTTGCAGCAGATCGCGCAGGGGCTGGGGGAGACCTTTGCGCCGTTCTGCGAGGTCGTGCTGCACGATCTCACCGATCCCACGAACGCGATCGTCGCCATTCACAACAACCTGTCGGGCCGCAAGGTCGGCCAGGGCGCGACCGAGCTTGGCCTCGCTCGCATCGCCGATCCCAACTACGCGCAGGTGATCTCGAACTACGCCAACAGCTTCGCCGACGGACGGCAGGCCAAGAGCACCTCGATCGGCATCAAGGGCGCGGACGGTTCATACGTCGCCGCCCTCTGCCTGAACGTCGATCTGACGCTGTTCCAGGGTTTGCAGAGCGCGATCGGCCAGTTCGTCAGCGTCGATGCGCAAAACAATCCGCCCGAATCCCTCAACCCCGTCGGCGCCGACGCCATCCGCGCCCATATCGACCGGTTCGCCGCGCGCCGCGCCACCACGCCCCGCGCCCTCTCCACGGAAGACCGCCGCACCCTGCTGCGCGAATTGCGCGATGCCGGCAGCATGCAGGTGCGCCGCGCCTCCGACATCATCGCCGCCCATCTCGGCGTGTCGCGCGCCACGGTGTATGCCGATGCCAGGTGAGGCGGTCCGCCAGCCGGAACGCAGTGCCGCGACCATCAGCCCGCGTTGAACCTTCCGCGCCCGTCGCCCGCCTCATGGGGATCGACCTCGAGCGATGGGAGAGTTCCATGACCGCGCAGGATCCGTTTGCAAGTTTCAAGGCTGTCCAGAAGGAAGCCTGGTCGCTGTTCACGCCGATGGAGGTTTTCACGACACCGACCGCCGCCAAGCTCGTCGGTTTTGCCGGCGTTGTCGCCGGTCAAAGGCTGCTCGACGTCGGATGCGGCACCGGCGTTGTCGCGATCACGGCGGCGCGTCGCGGGGCAAAGGTGAGGGGTCTCGACCTGTCGCCGGTTCTGATCGAGCGCGCCCGCGAGCATGCGCAACTGGCGAACCTCGATGTCGACTTCGTCGACGGCGACGCGGAAAGCCTGCCCTATGGCGACAACGAGTTCGACGTGGTGCTCAGCCAGTTCGGCCACATGTTCGCGCCGCGCCCGGACGTTGCCATCGGCGAGATGCTGCGCGTGCTGAAGCCTGGCGGCACCATCGCGTTCTCCACCTGGCCGCCGCATCTGTATGTCGGACGGATGTTCGCGATGATCGGCCGCCATCTGCCGCCGCCCGAGGGCGTGGCATCACCGGTGTTGTGGGGCGATCCGAAGATCGTCGCCGAGCGTCTCGCAGGGAAAGCGAAGGATCTCTCTTTCGAGATGGACATGATGACGCCTTCGGCACTCAGCCCGCAGCATTTCCGCCGCACCATGGAATCGACGATCGGGCCCTTGATCAAGCTCGTCGCCCAGTACAAGGACGAGCCGGACAAGCTCAAGAGCTTCCGTGCCGAGTTCGAGGCGCTGATCTCGGAGTATTTCGACGCCGGCCACAACGTGATGCGCCAGCAGTTCCTGATGACGAAGGCAAGGAAGGTGTGAGGCGGCGAGAGGTAAGAATCCCTCACTCCTTCAGATCGTTCACCCGCTTCACCCAGGCGCGCACGTCGGTGAGCACGGCGGGCAGCACCGCCTTGACCTCCAGCACGGTCATGCCGGGCTTGATGCGGGGGTCGTAGAGCAGGTTGAGGATGTATTGGTCGTAGACGTCGAAATAGCCCATCGAGACGTTGTCGTTGAACATGGTCCAGGGCACGCTCGTGGTGTCGTTGATCGGACCGAGCGACTGCAGCAGCTCCTCATAGGCGCAGTCGAGGAAGGTGAAATCGCCGTTGTCGACGGTGAGGATGACGTCGGAATGCTCGATCTCGAAATTGTCGTTCTTGCGGAAGCCGGACAGGCATTGCGGATCGAGCGAGGTGCGGATCTCGCGCGCCTTCTCCGCGCCGTAGAAGCTCGAGATGGTGCGGAACAGATCGCGGTCGCGCACGAGCTTCACCCGCACGTTCGCCGCCTCGCTGCTGCCGGCCATGGCGATGTCGAGATGCTGCACGCGCGTGCCGATGTCGGCGACGACCTTGGCGAGCTGGGTCTTGCGGTCGGCGCGGTCGCTCTCGGCGAACACGCGCACCGGACCGTCGAACTTGCGGATGCGGTCGACGCGGCCGGCGAGGTGGTATTCGGCGCCGAAAGCCGTCTTGAGAAAACCCTCGACGATCTCGCTGTCGGTAAAGCTCTTCTTCTCGGCGCGCTGGCGCGAGGCGATCGCGGGCAATTCGCCCGCGGCGGCCATGGTAGCGGTGTCAGGCACACCGGTGAGCGCTGCGAGCGCCAGGAGGGCGATGCGGAGGGAAGGCGAGGGCGGATCCAATGCGCTCATCGTCACCCGACGCTGCCGCATTCGCGTCGCGCGCACAAGACCGCAAATTCACGCGCCCTGCGGGTTCCCGCCAATCATCTGTAGCAAAAGCGTGACAGACTTCGTGTGATCCAGCCGAAGCCGCGGCTCCCTCAACCTCTCCCGGTTGCGGGAGAGGTCGCCGCGTAGCGGCGGGTGAGGGCTCTCTCCTCTGGAGGATTGTCCCGTTGCGGTGAGACCCTCTCCCCAACCCTCTCCCCAACCCTCTCCCGCAAGCGGGAGAGGGAGCACACCACGTGCGTGGAGGCAATTGCGCTTCAGTTGTTCAGCACGACCACGGTGGTGCCGACCGAGACGCGGCTATAGAGGTCGCTGACGTCGTCGTTGGTCATGCGGAAGCAGCCCGAGGAGACCGCCTGGCCGATCGTCTCCGGCTCGTTGGAGCCGTGGATGCGGTACAGCGTCGAGCCGAGATACATCGCGCGCGCGCCGAGCGGGTTCTCGATGCCGCCCTTCATGTGGCGCGGCAGGTCGGGCCGGCGGGCCAGCATCTGCGACGGCGGCGTCCAGTCCGGCCACTCCTTCTTGGCGGTGATCCTGTGCACCCCGCCCCAGCGGAAGCCGTCGCGGCCGACGCCAATGCCGTAGCGCAGCGCCTGGCCGTTCTGGAGCACCAGATAGAGCCGCCGCTCGGAGGTGTTCACCACGATCGTGCCGGGGGCATAGTTGCCGGAGTAGTTGACGGTGGTGCGGGGGATCGGGCTCGAGCCGCCGCGGAAGAAGTTCGGGCCGCCGCCCATGATGTCGCGCGAGTCGAACTCTTCGGCAAAGGCGCCGCCGGCGGTGGCCGTCAGCAGTGCAATGGCGGCAATCGGCGCGGCAAAAAACCGGATCATTGTTTCCCCCAGCAAAAAAATCGATTCAACGAAGGCCACAGGCCATATTTGCCGGCATTTCGCAAGCCACGGCCCCGTGAGGCAAGTCCTTTCCGAACAAGCCAACCTTAACGAATGGCGTTACCAAATCGGCAACCGGGCCAATTTGCCAAAAAGCGTTAGCCAAACCAGCGCGTCGCGGCGCGGGGCAGGGCCGCGATGCCCCCTATTGCTTTGACGGATGCCGCGAACAATGATTGGTCAGATGGATCACTCGAAATCGCCGGTTGTGGGAGCAAAAAGAATGAACGGTGCGGAAAGCCTGGTGCGGACGATGGTCAAGGGTGGGGTCGACGTCTGCTTCACCAACCCGGGCACCTCCGAGATGCATTTTGTCGCAGCGCTCGACCGCGTGCCGGGCATGCGCTGCGTGCTCGGCCTGTTCGAAGGCGTGGTGACGGGCGCTGCCGACGGCTATTTCCGCATGAAGGGCACCCCGGCCTCGACCCTGCTGCATCTCGGCCCGGGCCTCGCCAACGGCCTTGCCAATCTGCACAACGCCAAGAAGGCGAATTCCGGCATCGTCAACATCGTCGGCCAGCACGCGGTCTACCATATCGGCTACAACGCGCCGCTGACCTCCGACATCGAGGGCCTCGCCCGGCCGATGTCGTCCTGGGTCCGCACCTCGCCGGATTCCAAATCGGTGGCCGCTGACGGCGCCGCGGCGATTGCCGCCGCCAAAAGCGCGCCGCCGCAGATCGCGACCCTGATCCTGCCCGCCGACACCGCCTGGAACGAGGCCGACGGCATCGCCGAGGTCCCGGCCGAGCAGCAGCGCGCGAGCTATTCGCCGCAGGCGGTCGAGCAGGCCGCAAAGATCCTGCACGGCGACGGCGAGGGCACGCTGCTGTTGATGACCGGCAGCGCGCTGAGCGAGCAGGGCCTCGCGCTGGCCGAGCGCATCGCGGCCAAGACCGGCTGCACCGTGATGGGCCCGACCTTCCGTCCGAAGATGGCGCGCGGCCGCGGCCGCTTCTCGATCGATCGCATCCACTACGTGATCGAGAACGCGCTGCCGATGCTGGCGAAGTTCCGCCATATCGTGCTGGTCGAGTCCGACGATCCCGTGGCGTTCTTCGCCTATCCGAACAAGCCGAGCGTGCTGAGGCCCGAAGGCTGCGACGTCCATCGCATGACCTCCTGGGGCGAGAATTCGGTCGCGGCGCTGGAAGCGCTCGCCGGCGCGGTGAAGGCCAGTGCCAAGGACGTCAAGCCGCAGGCAGTGCAGGAGCTGGTCAAGCCGACCGGCGCGCTGACCCACGCGTCGATCGCGCAGTCGATCGCCTATGCGATCCCCGAGAATGCGATCCTGGTCGATGAGTCGCTGACCACCGGCCGCGCCTTCTTCCCGCCGACAGCCGCCGCCGCGCCGCACGACTGGCTGCAGAACATGGGCGGCTCGATCGGCTTCTCCACACCGCTCTCGATCGGCGCCGCGATCGCCTGCCCGGACCGCAAGGTGATCACCATGGTCGGCGACGGCAGCGCGATGTACACGATCCAGTCGCTGTGGACCCAGGCGCGCGAGAACCTCAACATCGTCACCATCGTGTTCGCCAACCGCATCTACCAGATCCTGCGCGGCGAGTTCGACAATGTCGGCGCCGGCGAGCCCGGCCAGCGCGCCAACGACATGCTGCGGCTCGACCGTCCGACGCTGGATTTCGTGGCGCTGGCCAAGGGCATGGGCGTGCCCGGCCGCGCCGTCACCAATGCCGACGAGTTCAACAAGGCACTGGCCGAAGCCGTCGCCGAGCCCGGGCCGCGGCTGATCGAAGTTCAGATGTAGGGCGCATCATAGGGAGCGCCGAGGGCCGGGGGGCACGATGCAGACCGAGCTGAACAAGGTGATCGCGGCGCTCCGGGACTTCTACGCCCACGAAGGATTCCTGTTCGAAAAGGACATCGGCGAGCGCGCGATCACGCATCGCTTCGCCGTGCATCTGGAGAAGCAGTTCGCCGGCTGGTCAGTCGATTGCAACTACGACCGGCTCGGCGAGCGCACGCTGCATCTGCCGCACGGCACCATCGTCTCGACCGACGACCATCTGGACAAGTCGATCTATCCCGATGTCGTCGTGCATCAGCGCGAGATCCCGAACAATTTGCTTAGCGTCGAGATCCGCAAAGCGAGTAATCACACGTCGGTGACGCACGACCAGCACAAGCTGCGGGCGCTGACCGATCCGCATGTCTGGTTCGCCTGTTGGATCGGCGTGCTGCTGGTGCTGGACAAGCACCATGTGACGATGTCGGAGGTCTATGTCGGCGGCCTCGTCGATGAGCCGCTCTCGCGCTGGTTCGCGACGCGCCTCGCGGAGCTCGGCCTCGGGGCTTTGCGCTAGGGTCCGCTTGGCCAGCAGCGACGGCTTGTGACCCGAAGCCGTCGTTAACGAAACAGCGGAGCGTGTCCGCTTCGCGTCACAAGAGTCCGGCGTTAACCACCGTCAACGGGTTCCAGTCTGAGCGGGATCGCTTCGAAGTTTCTTAAATGTTGCCGGGTACCTCTCTTGGGCATGGTGACCTGGGGAAAGACATGAGCAAGCGGGCCAAACGTGGAAAGGCGAAGACGTTCGCACTACCGATGGCCGCAAGAGTTGCAGTTGGCGTCGTGGCCGTCGCCGCGTTGGGGTACGGTTTGCTGTCTCGCCCGGCGAGCGTGCAACCCATAGGGAAGCCGTCCGCACCCCAAGCCATGGCATCGTCATCCCCGGTTTACGTGGCAACTCCGGTTCATGCATCGGAGCCAGCTCCGGCTCCGATTCCGGCCCCGGCCCCGGCCCCGCTGGTCGAACCGCCAAAAGCCGCTGACGGTCCCGGCGCACTTGTCCGGCAGGTGGTTGACTACGCCAGCCACCAGACACCGGGCACTGTGATCATCGATACCCAAAACACATTCCTCTATTTCGTTCTGAACGACAGGCAGGCGATGCGCTACGGCATCGGTGTTGGCCGCGAAGGTTTCGCATGGTCCGGTGAGCAGACGGTGGCTCGCAAAGCAGAATGGCCGGATTGGCGCCCGCCTGCGGAGATGGTCTCGCGTCAGCCTTATCTGCCGCGTTTCATGGCAGGCGGTCCCGGCAACCCGCTCGGCGCCCGGGCGATGTATCTGGGCGAGACCGAATATAGAATTCACGGCACCAACAAGCCCGATACGATCGGGAAGCGGGTTTCGTCCGGCTGTATCCGGCTGACCAATGAGGACGTCGAGGACCTCTATGAGCGGGTGAAAGTCGGAGCGAAAGTGATCGTGCTTCCGGCAACCGCTGCCCGTCGGCCATCCCAGGGAGCGCCGCCTGACGCCGCTTCCCGATCGCCGGACCCGGCATCGCCGTCGAACCGGCCCTCGGCAGCCAACGCGCAGATGCTGTCATCCGGACCGAAGATCGCCGAGGCCCAGTAACCTAGTTCTCCATCTTCGGTCTGCAACTGAAGACAATGAGGCAATTCAAGTCGTCGCTTTTAAGACAGCTTCTGGCCCCAAGCGGTCATTGGGCCGCAGCGTCGGCTGCCAATTGTTTGCCCGTTCTCCTTCGCCGCGCAGCCACAAAGTGCTAGGTTCTGGACGTCGCGGCGACTGCGCCCCTCGCTCGCCAGACAGCACCTACTTCAGCAGCAAATACTGGAAGGCTACCATCCCGGCAAAGGCCAATGTCACGGTCACGCCAACCACGCTTGCCGGCGCATCCTTGTTGGCGTCGGGAATCAGTTCGGCGAACACCATCCAGACCATCGCGCCTGCTGCGATGCCTAAGCCTATCGGCAGGAACGGCGCGAAGGCGGTTACGGCCAAATAGGACGGCACCGCCATCAACGGCTGCGGCAGGCTGGTGAAGATGCTCCACAGCGCAGCCTGCCAAACCGGCATGCCGCGGGGCACGAGCATGAGACTGATTGCGAGTCCCTCCGGGATGTTGTGCACGGCGATGGCGGCGGTGATGAAGATCGCAAGCTCGTCCGAGCCGCCGAATGAGACGCCGACGCCGACGCCCTCAGCAAAGGAATGCGCCGTCATGACACCGATGAACAGCAGCGCTTTGCGTGCGTCGAGCTCCGAGAGGTCGGCGATAGCGGCATGCTGCCGTTTGCCGACTAACGTCCTTCCCGCCAGGATGCCGCCGAGCCCGAGCAGCATGCCAGCCACCAGCCGCGCTGGGCTGAGCAAGACGCCCTCTGCGACTAGGCTGTGGGTAGCTGCGAACATCAGGCCGCCAGCGGTCGCATTCGCGATCGACACCCAATAGGGGCTTAAGCGCCGCACGAACAGGAATGGCAGTGCGCCAAGCCCAGTGGCGAGCGCGGTGAGAATCGCCGCGACGAGAACGGTTGCCATAGCCATCCTAAAAACTGTAACGCCTGGCGCCGCTCGCACCATTGTCTAAGATCAAGTGCGCGGATACGAGTTGGTCATCAATCAGAAGCCGGCCAACGCGCCTGGTATCTCCGTCCCGTCGAGCGTGCCGATGTCCGCTCCTGGCCCAAGGCCGAACCGATGGCCTGTCGGTCTCAATGTCGCCTTCTGAGCGCAAACCGGACGCGACGAGTTCATGAGGACACGCCCGAGAGCTGACTGATCTTCAGCTCACTCGATGCGCGTTAGGAATCCGGTCGCTTCTCCCCGTCGCGTGCGATGACAAAAGGCCGCTCGCGTGATGCGGGCGGCCCTCGCGTCATCGTCCGCGTAGGCTCAGTGCAGCGGATCGCCCTGGCCGAGTGCGTAGGCAACGATGTCCTTCAGCGTGAAGCCGGAGCCGGTCACCGGCGTCCATTGCGGGTCCTGCGACAGCACGGAGGAATTGTCGCCGAACATCATGCCCAGGAAGACCTCGGCGACGATGCGGCCGCCGACGGGACCGAGCTGTGGCGTCTTGACGGTGCCGGGGCCGCCCGTGACGGGGATCGGGACGTCGGCTGGGGACTGCCGCGCCTCGGCCAGGATGTAGGTCCAGAGCGGACAGTTGTCGGCGAACACGCCGTTCGCGATGGTTGCGATCCCGGTTTGTGGATCGCCTGCGCCGGGCTCGTCCACGGCCTTGCCGATGATGATCTGATCGTCCGTCAGCGGCGTCAAATTCATCGCCCTGGCGACCGCCTGGCCCGAGGGCAGGCCGAGCCGCCAGCTGCGTTCGAGATTGCGCAGCGCCAGCGACGACGGATTGGACGCGACTTCCGGCGGCAATTTGCGCAGCGGATCCACCAGCGAGGCATCGATGCGATAGGCGAACTGAAGTCGCTTCTTGTTGTCGGGATTGGTGTCGTCGTCCTCGACGCCGTAAGCGCGCGTGTCCAGATCGATGAAGCGGCCCCAGTCCATGGCGCGGCCCGGGCCCATGGCGCGGAAGCCGGTCAGCGCATTCGTGTCGGGATTGTGGGGGTCGGGGAAGATCTGCAACAGCATATTGCCCGCATCGTTCAGCCGATAGCCTGGGCGGATCATGGAGTGGCCGAGACGGTAGGCCGCAACCGAGAACTCGACCGGCATGAACGGATAGGTCTTCCAGTGATAGTGGGCGAGCTTGCTGCGGTCGTATTGGCCCGCGGTCTTCAGCGCGTTCAGCACGTCGGCCTTGACGATGCGCGGCAGGAAGTCGTTCAGCACGACGTACTGATAGTGGAAGCGGACGCGCTGCTGCACCTCTTCGAACGACAGGCTGTCATTGTCGTCGACCATGCGGTTGTGAAAGCGCAGCATCAGCGCCTGGAACTGCGAGACGATGCTGTTCTCGTCGTTGCGGGGATCGCCGATCAGCGCGCGGCCCTTGAAGCGCGGCAGGTCGCTGGCATCGGGCACGCCCGCGCCGGTCAGCTTCTCGCCGAGGCGGAACTTGATGCCGTCGTACATGTAGGGCTGGTCGTTCGGACCGCGGCCGTAGAGATTGTCCAGATCGAGCGCCGGCGTGCGGAAGTCGACGAGCCCGTCGGGATCCTGCTGCTTGGTCAGCGAACTGACGGGATCGAACGTGATGTCGTGGTCGATGAACTGGCCGAAATAGGTGTAGAGCGCGGGAATGCCGCTCTCCTCCGCGTCCGGTCCGTCCTTCGGCCCATCGAAATCGGCGACCATCTTGTCGGCCAGCGCGGAAAGGTTCGCGACATTGTGGGCGTCGTTGGGACCGAATTTCGCCGGGGCGAGCTTGCGGAACATGCGGCCGAAGCGGCCTTGCGAAAGCGACGAACGCGTTGCGTTCAGGCCGCGCGGAGTAATGCTGTGGCGGCTGCTCATGAATGACCTCCCTGGAAAATCACGATGGAAACAAATCGAGCTGAAGTTGTTCGCGCTGGAATATGCAGGCTAGGCTAGACCACGCCCGCCGAAAGCGAGATAGATCACAATTGTCAGGCATCGACGATTTTTGGGGGGAGGGAGCGTTGCGGACAAGCTGCGGCAGGGCTTTGCAAATTTTTCCCAAAGCGATGACGGATAACATTCTCGTCATCGACGGGTGCAAGCGGCTTGGCGCAGCGTCGGTTCGCCGGCGGCGCGCAGCGGACCGTCTTTTCGTAAAACTGTGGCGGCGCGCGCGCGTCATGCGCGCACGCCGCAAATTCGTCAGTAATAGCGCTGCTGCGAGAACGCGTAGCGCGGGTTGACGCCGCAATAGGCCGACGTGCCGGAGGCGGTGGCTTGGCACTGCTGATAGGTCGCGAACTGGCAGTTGCCGGGATAGCCCCAGATGCGGCCTTGCAGGCAATATCTGTCGTTGGCGGCGTGGGCCTGGGCCGCCGGGAATGTCGCGGCAATCAAGGCCACGAACGATGCGAGAGTGAGGATGGTGCGACGCATTTCAGTCTCCCTTTGGGAACGGTTGGATGTGGAACACCAGCTCGAACCGCGTGTTCCGGGACTTGCCCGACACTTTGTCGTGCTTGTCTTGGTGTCCGCAGTGGGCGCTGCGTTCGACGTGCGTCTATGATGAGGCAAGCCGCGGCGAGTAATGTGATCTCGGCCACAGTTCGCGGCCGGGTTTCGGCCTACCGTCGGCGGACGTGCCCACGTTGCTCCCGGAGGCCTACGCTTTGCCTCATTCGGGTCAGTTATTTTGGAGGTTCTGATGCTAAGGTCATATTTGCTGGCTGCGACAGCAGCGCTGGCGCTTCTCATGCAAACACCGCTCGCGCTGGCGCAGAGCGCTCCGGCCGCCGGCGGGACCGCGGCACCTGCGGCGACGACCGCCGCTCCGGCCGCGACGACGACAACGCCGAGCGCGACCACCGACACGTCAGGCCAGCCGTCCGACTCCAAGAAGAGCGCATCGAAGAAGCCGGCGAAGAAGAGGATGACGCGGCAGCAGGAGATCGATCATTCGGTCGACACCGGCACGGTGCCCGCGCGCTATCGCAGCTCGGTGCCCAGGCAGTACCAGCAATATATTCCGTTCGAGAAGCAGTGATGGATCGCACGGCGGCGCGGCGCAATTGGACGCGCGCGCCGCCGGTGCAACACGGAGGCGGCCCTGGCCAGCGGGAGGCGGACCACACATACGTTGTGGCGATCTGCCGGAGCAGTGCTAGAGTAGGCCAAAGCCGGGGGACGTAATGAGTGACGACGTGAAGGATGCTGGCCTTGTGGCCATGATCAGCAGCATCCTGGGAGGCAACAAGCGCGCAGACGTCGTCGCACCGCCGCCGCTCACCGAGGGTCCACCGACAGCGCCGACGGATGGATTTGAGCCGGTCGAGGCGTCCATCCCCGAAGCGGCACCGGCCAAGCCCGACAATGCGTCCAATGCCGAGCCTGCGGGCGCCAAGCCGGCCGAACCGCCCGCAAAAATCGCCACGACACCGGATGGCAAACGATTGCTGCCCGCGGAAGCGATTGCCGATCTCGTGCTCGGCGAGTTGCGCAAGCTGGACGACTTTCCCGCGTCCGGCGTCTCGGTCACGGTCTACGGCTACCGGCATTGGAACGCGATGATCACCTTCGCGCCATTCTCGACCACGTTCCAGAACGCGACGCGGTTCCGCCAGGCCATGCCGGACCTCGTCTTCAAGCTGCGCCGTTTCGTCCAGCTTGAGATATAGTCCGGGCAATCGCCCGTGAGGTGCGGACGCCCGATCCCCGGGGATTGCGGCGCGAACGCACCGCCGTTAGCCAAAACAGTACGACAGGATTTACGAATTGAGCGTCGCCTTTACCAAGGAAGAAAGCGCCGAAACCGCGTCCGAGACGCTGTTGCCGGATCGGCCGATCTCGCCTCATCCGAACCTCGTGACCGAAGCGGGCTTGCAGGCCTTGCAGACGCAGCTTCAAGAGGCGCGCGAGGCCTATGAGGCCGCGCAAGCCATCGACGACGTCAACGAGAAGCGCCGGCAGTCGGCAGTCCCCCTGCGCGACGCGCGCTATCTGACGGAACGGCTGCGCACCGCGCAGGTCATTCCCACCCCGGCCTCGACCGACACCGTCGCCTTCGGCAGCACGGTGACCTTCAGCCGCCCTGACGGCCGCGTGCAGACCTATCGCATCGTCGGCGAGGACGAAGCCGACCCGAAGGCCGGCTCGATCTCGTTCGTCTCGCCGGTCGCGAGGTCGCTGATCGGGAAGGCGGTGGGAGACGTCGTGGGAGCGGGCGCGCAGGAGATCGAGATTCTGTCGATCGGATCGTGCTGATATCGATGGTCTGTGCTGTGCCCGCGCAACAAAGCCCGATGGTTGGATGAGACGGTTTCTGTCGGGAGCGTTGCCGTTCTACGCGCTGGCTGGACTAGCCATGTGCATGTACCTCGTCCTGTACAAGACCGATCTCTTCGACTTGAACGCCATCGTCGAGGGTGCGACCGGGTCACCGTGGTTTCCGGTCTTCATGTTCGTCTGCGTGCTGCTGGAGTCGGTCTTCCCGTATTTTGGCTATTTTCCCGGGACCGCCCTCATCCTGATGTCCGTGGCGCTCAATCCGAAGCCTGCGGATGTCTCCGTCTTTATCGTGGCGTGGCTGGCCATCATCGTGGGTGCCGTCCTGAGTTACGGACAGGCTCGTTTTTTCAGACCGCTGTTGCAGCGGGTTGCCTCAAAAGCGGCACTGCGCCGGTGTGAGTCCCTGCTCGACGCCTACGGTCCCTACGCGCGCGTTGCCTTGTTCGTTCACCCCAACGCGTGCGCGATGTATTTCACGGCACTCGGACTGCTCGGCCGTAACCTGACGCGAGAGATCGTCCATCTTTGCGTGGGTGCAGCGGCCTCCGTGGGCGTTCTGTTCGTCGTCGTGACCAGACTTGTATCGTCGGTAGGCGCCACCGATGATGGCGAATTGCAGCTGCTGCTGGCGGCAGCGCTGGTCGCGATCGGGACCCTCGTCGGCCTCTACGCGGCCTTGCGGCCGGCTCGGGCCGCTTGAAGCTTGCGTGCGCGTGAACCGGCGCGGTCTCGTCCCTTGCTCCGTCATTGCGAGCGCAGCGAAGCAATCCAGAGTCTTTCCGCGGAGGGATATTGGAATTGCTTCGCTGCGCTCGCAATGACGGGCTCAGGAACTCTCTCCTCGAATGCTGCCATCATGCCCCTGTCTTGCCCGACGGAGCAAGTCGATTCGGAAAAGGCGTAACCCATTGATCCGACTGATGTCGGCTACTGTGCATGGGGTTGTTTTCGACATTTTTGATTTGGGCGGGTGACGATAGCCGCCAGGCGTCGGGGATCGTCAGCAACCGGCAGGGTTCAGGAGGATGGATGGTGGGCGCACAAGGGATCGAACCTTGGACCTCTCCCGTGTGAAGGGAACGCTCTCCCGCTGAGCTATGCGCCCGGGACCATCATGCCGACGGCCGGACTTTCGGCCGGCCGGCGTATCAGAGCCCGCGATTTAGAAGTGCGGGCCGAAGGTGTCAAGTTTCGAGGCGTCCTCCGGCCCGAAAACCTTCCGTAGATGACGCAATCCAGCGGTGAAGCCGGGTTTCGGCCCGCTTAGGCGCCCTGCTGGCGGGCGCGGGAGGCGTGGGCCTGGAGCGCGCGGATGCGCTCGGCGAGCGTTCCGCCGCCCTCGGGCAGGGTGCCTGCGGCCGCGCCGTTGCTGGCGGCGTCGTTGGCCGGGCGCGGCGCCGGCTTCGGCGGCTGGCCGGCCTCGGCCGCAAGCAGCGCCTCGATCGGCGAGTTCGGGCCTTCGAGCTGCATCGCCAGCTTTGCGACCTCGGCGGCGATGTCGTTGATGCGCTCGCGCAGCAACGCGTTCTCCATGCGCTCGGTCGCCCAGGAGCTTTCTGCCTGCTGCTGGATCGCGTTGATGTCGCGCTGGAGCTTGGCGCGCTCGTCGCGCGCGGTGCGGAGCTGCTCCTCCAGCGCGGCCTTTTCCGCGCGCAGCGATTCCATGGCGGCCGACGACTTGCCGCCGCTCAAGGCGGCGATCTCGACGCGGAGCTCCTTGATTGTGCGCTCGGAGCCCTCGCTGGCCTGGCGGAGCTGGTTGTTCTCGTAGTCGCGCTCGGCGAGCAGCTTGCCTTGCGTGGCGAGGCGTCCCTCGAGGTCGGCGACGCGGCCCGAGAGCATCTCGGCCTCCTTCACCTGCACGATGAGCTGGCGATCGAGCTCGTTGACGCGCTGGCTCAGATTCTCGACGCGGCCGCGTGCATCGCCGAGCTCGCGCGAGGCGGTCTCGGATTCGGTTCGCTCCTGCGTCAGCCGCGCCTGCGTTGCGGCAAACTCCTTCTCGGCATCGCCGACGCGGTTCTTCAATTCCTCGATCTGCGCGCGCACCGCGACCAGCTCGACCTGGCGGCTCTCCGCCATCATCGAGCGGTTGGACAGTTCGGAGTTGATCTTTGCCAGCTCGTTCTGCTTGTCGGTCAGCGCATTCTCGGCGCCGCGCAATGCTTCGGTCTTGGCGCTGAATTCCTCTTCGGTGGCGCGGAGCTGCTCCTTCACCGCCTTCTCGCGCGCCTCCAGCGCGAAGATCGTGGCGTTCTTCTCGCCGAGCTCGATCTTCATGCGGTTGATGGCGTCGCTCTTCTTGCCGAGCTCGGCGAGCTGGCTCGTGGTCTTGTTCTTGAGCTGGTCGACGCTCATCTCGAGCCGTCGCGCCGACATGGCGAATTCGGCGCGGAGCTGGTCCTTGTCGGCCTGGATCTCGGCCATCGACAGCGGGGTGGCGGCCTCGAGCCGGCGCGTGGTCAGGCGCACCGCGCGGTTATGCACCAGCGGCACGATGGCAAGCCCGCACAGCATCGCGAGCAGGAAACCGATCGCCAGGTACATGATCGGTTCGACCATGGGCCAGAACTCCCAAAGCTAAGGAAAAATTTACCAACGACAATGCATGGCGGGCCGGCAAAAAGCCAGCCCCGCCCTGTTGTTAACGTGAATCCGGAATTGGACCGGTGGAGGGAGTCCTAGAACGGGTTCCAGGTCGCGCGCGGCGTGTACTTCAGGTAGCCGATATTGGCTCCCAGCCGCAGGCCGAGTCCGGAGCGGATCGGCACCAGCACGATGTTGTTGGCGGTGAGCGCCGTCATGCCGAAGCCGCCGATGATATAGGCCGAGCCGTCGAGGCCGGCGAAGCGCTGGTAGATCGCGTTGGTGGCGGGCAGGTTGTAGACCAGCGTCATGGTGCGCGCGCCGTCGCCGCCCCAGTCGAAGCCGAGCGAGGGGCCCTGCCAGTAGACGCGCAGGTCGCCGGCGTTCTTGGTGTAGAGCGTGCCTTCGCCATAGCGCAGGCCGGCGACGAAGGCGCCGGAGCCTTCCTCACCCAGGATATAGCCGTTCGGCAGGCCCCACTGGCTGACCGCCTTCTCGATGATCGAGGCGAGCCCGCGCGAGACGTTGCCGAAGAAGCGGTGGCCGGCGGTCACGAGCTCGTCCCGCCCATAGGTGGTGGGCGTCGGGGTCCGCTGCGGCGGCGGCAGGTTGGGCGGCGGCGCCTGCTGGGCGGAGGCCGGCACGATCCAGCCGACCATCGCGGCGAGCGCGAGCGCAGCAAGGCGTGATGCGAAAGTCATAAAAGAACCCCTGGTATCGAATCCGATCGCTTCCTTAACCTGACGCCAACAGGCACGGCTCTAGGTTGCGCCGGATGTCCCCTCGACTCGGATGTTATCCGCAGCAACTATGACGGCACAACGGCAGGAAGATAGCCCTTTGCGCCCCGGAATTGCCTTGATCGGCCGCCTCGTCTGCCTGCTGGCGGGCATTTGGATGGCCTGCGCATGGTTGCCCGCCCAGGCTGCCACCACCGAACGGATCGTCGTCAACCGCTTCAGCGGCGTCGCCATCGAGGGCTTCGATCCCGTCGCCTATTTCGTCGATGGCAGCGCCGTGCAGGGGACGGCTGAGTTCGAAGCGAACCTCTGGGGTGCGGTCTGGCGCTTCCGGAACGAGGGCAACCGGGCCTCCTTCCTGGCCCATCCCGAGGTCTATGGGCCGCAGTTCGGCGGCTATGACCCTGCCGACATCGCCCGCGGCGTCACCATCGCCGGCAACCCCCGCTTCTTCGCGATCGTGGCGCAGCGACTTTACCTGTTCAGCCGGGAGGCCAATCGCGACGCCTTCGCCGCCAATCCGGAGCGCTTCCTCTACGAAGTCGGCAAGCGCTGGCCGGCGCTTCAGGAGCAGCTCAGTCAGTAGCGGTCTACCGCCTGCGGGTCGCCCCAGGCGATGAACTCCGGGATGATGAAGCCGGTGTCCTGCCGCTGGCCGAACAGGATCTCGCCGCCCTTGCCGTCGGTGACCTTGCCGCCGGCCGCGGTTACGACCGCGCAGCCGGCCCCGACATCCCACTCCGAAGTGGGCCCGAAGCGGGGATAGATGTCGGCGCTGCCTTCCGCGATCCGGCCGAATTTCACGGCCGAGCCGACCGTCCTTCTGACGGCATTGGGCCTGTTGTCGATGAACGCTTCGCTTTTGGGATCGCCGTGCGAGCGGCTCACCGCCGCGACCCAGGGCTCGCCCGGCGCCGGCAGCTTGCGGGTATGGACCGGCTCGGCGGCACCGATGGTAGCGCCGTCAAATCTGACGCGCTCGGCGCCGCGGCCGACGATGCCGCGCCAGAGCAGCCCGAGTGCGGGTGCGCTGACGATGCCGAGCAGCGGCACCCCCTGAGTGACGAGGGCGAGGTTGACGGTGAACTCGTCGCGGCCGGCCACGAACTCCTTGGTACCGTCGAGCGGATCGATCAGGAAGAAGCTGTCGCGGAACGGCGGAGCGGCGAGCTGGGTCCGTTCCTCCGACAGCGTCGGGATGTCGCCTGCGAGCTGCGCCAGGCCGTCCGCAATGACGCGGTCGGCGGCAAGGTCGGCCTCGGTCACCGGCGAGCCGTCCTGCTTGCCGTCGACCCGCATCGCCGCGCGGTTGACCGCGAGGATCGCTTCGCCCGCCTTCACCACCAGCGCGGTGAGCGGCTCCATCAGGTCGGATGCGGCCGCGCCGTCGATGATCCGCTTCACCTGCATGCCTCATTCATCGGCAATTCCGTTCCTGCTCGACTGATTCGCCCGTGGCTTTATGGCCGCCCCGAACCGATCGCAAGCTAGCTGCCGCAGGCTTGCGAATGTTAGAACCCGCAGCATCCGTCAAGCATGCGTGATTCGCGGCGTCCAGCGCCGTGCAATTCCAGGAACCCTCCAGGACCCCATTATATGTCTGACGCCTCGTCGCCCGCGACCGTTACTGCTCCCGATATGCTCGAACTCGCCGCGCTGCTGTGCTCGCGGGTCTGCCACGATCTCATCAGCCCCGTCGGCGCCATCGTCAACGGGCTCGAAGTGCTCGACGACGATCCCAAGCCCGAGGACCGCGAGTTCGCGCTCGACCTGATTCGCAAGAGCGCCAAGACGGCCTCCGCCCGCCTCCAGTTCTGCCGTCTCGCCTTCGGCGCGGCCGGCTCCTCCGGCGCCCAGATCGACCTCGGCGATGCCCAGACCATGGCGCGCGGCCACATCGAGGACGGCAAGTGCACGATCACGTGGAATCTGCCGCGGCTGCTGCTGCCGAAGAATCGCGTCAAGCTGCTGCTCAACATGCTGGTCGTGGCCCAGCATACGATCCCGCGCGGCGGTACGCTGACGATCGATCCGGTCGGCGAGGGCGAGACGATGAGCTTTCGCATCACCGCGACCGGACACAACGCGCGCCTGCCGCAGAACATCGCCGAGCTCCTGAGCGGCGAGCGCGGGCCCGCTGCGGATGCGCACGCGATCCAGCCTTATTATACGCGGCTGCTCGCGCAGGCCTGCGGGCTCACCGTGACGCTCGCACCGGAAGGCGCAGCCATCATCGTTACCGCTTCGTAAACGCGCGCATCGCTCTCAAGACGTTAATCGAATCTTTACGAGGCGCTTCGGCTTGTCCGGAGCGCCTTATCTCTTTGTTGGTTCCGTTCTTTTCCACATACTCAACCATTATTAAACGCTTTGCGGTGAAGCTGGCCCCATTCCGAAATGGCGCATCACGCCTCGTGCGCGCCCTCCCTGTATGAAGGCCTGTTTTCATGGATGATCTGTTGCGGGAGTTCTTGACGGAGACCAGCGAGAGCCTGGACACCGTCGACAATCAGCTGGTGAAGTTCGAGCAGGAGCCGAACAACGCCAAGATCCTGGATAACATCTTCCGCCTGGTCCACACCATCAAGGGGACGTGCGGCTTCCTCGGCTTGCCGCGACTGGAAGCGCTGGCGCATGCCGGCGAGACGCTGATGGGCAAGTTCCGCGACGGCATGCCGGTGACGGGGCAGGCGGTGACGGTGATCCTGTCCTCGATCGACCGCATCAAGGAGATCCTCGCCGGCCTCGAGGCGACCGAAGCCGAGCCCGAGGGCACCGACCGCGATCTCATCGACAAGCTGGAAGCGATGGTCGAGCAGGGCATGGCGGCGATGGCGGCTGGCAGCGCCGCTCCCGTTGCTGACGCCCCGCCGCTGGTGCCGGAAGCGCCGGCCGCCGCTGCGCCGGCCAAGGACATGACCACGGGTTCGCTGATCGACCAGACCCTGGAGCGCCCGCTGCGCCCGGGCGAGGTGTCGCTGGACGAGCTCGAGCGCGCCTTCCGCGAGACCGCGATCGAAGCCCCAATCCCCGCGCCAATCGTCAAGGCCGAGGTCAAGGCTGAGCCCGCGCCGGCTCCGGCCCCTGTTGCCAAAGAGGCTGCCAAGGAAGCTGCCAAGCCTGCCGCCAAGGAGAAGGCCGCGCCGAAGAAGTCGATGGCCGACGAGGGCGCCTCCGAGGGCGACCGCATCGCCAACCAGTCGATCCGCGTCAACGTGGATACGCTGGAGCATCTGATGACCATGGTCTCCGAGCTGGTCTTGACCCGCAACCAGCTGCTGGAGATCTCCCGCCGCAACGAGGACACCGAGTTCAAGGTGCCGTTGCAGCGCCTCTCCAACGTCACCGCCGAGCTGCAGGAAGGCGTCATGAAGACGCGCATGCAGCCGATCGGCAATGCCTGGCAGAAGCTGCCCCGCATCGTCCGCGACCTGTCGAGCGAACTCGGCAAGCAGATCGAGCTGGAGATGCACGGCGCCGACACCGAGCTCGACCGCCAGGTGCTCGACCTGATCAAGGACCCGCTCACCCACATGGTGCGCAACTCCGCCGACCATGGCCTGGAGACCCCCGCCGAGCGGCTCGCGGCCGGCAAGGGCGAGCAGGGCACCATCCGCCTCTCCGCCTATCACGAGGGCGGCCACATCATCATCTGCATCGCCGACAACGGCCGCGGCCTCAACACCGAGAGGATCAAGGCCAAGGCGATCTCCTCGGGTCTCGTCACCGAGGCCGAGCTCGAGAAGATGAGCGAAGCCCAGATCCACAAGTTCATCTTCGCGCCGGGCTTCTCGACCGCGGCCGCCATCACCTCGGTGTCGGGGCGCGGCGTCGGCATGGACGTGGTGCGCACCAATATCGACCAGATCGGCGGCACCATCGACATCAAGTCGGTGGCCGGCGAGGGTTCCTCCGTCACCATCAAGATCCCGCTGACCTTGGCCATCGTCTCCGCGCTGATCGTGGAAGCCGCCGGCGACCGCTTCGCGATCCCGCAGCTCTCCGTCGTCGAGCTGGTCCGGGCCCGCGCCAACAGCGAGCACCGCATCGAGCGCATCAAGGACACGGCGGTTCTTCGTCTCCGCAACAAGCTCTTGCCGCTGATCCATTTGAAGAAGCTGCTCAAGATCGACGACGGCGCGGCCAGCGATCCCGAGAACGGTTTTATCGTGGTGACGCAGGTCGGCAGCCAGACCTTTGGCATCGTCGTCGACGGCGTCTTCCACACCGAAGAAATCGTGGTGAAGCCGATGTCGACGAAGCTGCGTCACATCGACATGTTCTCCGGCAACACCATCCTGGGCGATGGCGCCGTCATCATGATCATCGACCCCAACGGCATTGCCAAGGCGCTGGGTGCTGCCGGCTCCTCGGCCCATGACATGGGCGACGAGAACGGGGCGCATCACATCGGAAGTGGCGAGCAGACCACCTCGCTGCTGGTGTTCCGCGCCGGCTCGTCCCAGCCCAAGGCGGTCCCGCTCGGGCTCGTTACGCGCCTCGAAGAGCTCCCCGCCGACAAGATCGAGTTCAGCAACGGCCGCTACATGGTGCAGTACCGCGAGCAGCTGATGCCGCTCGTCGCCATGGAGAGCGTCACCGTTGCCAGCCAGGGCGCCCAGCCGATCCTGGTGTTCGCCGACGACGGCCGCTCCATGGGCCTCGTCGTCGACGAGATCATCGACATCGTCGAGGAACGCCTCAACATCGAGGTCGGCGGCTCC
Source organism: Bradyrhizobium sp. YCK136 (assembly GCF_044570075.1). Taxonomy (NCBI): domain Bacteria; kingdom Pseudomonadati; phylum Pseudomonadota; class Alphaproteobacteria; order Hyphomicrobiales; family Nitrobacteraceae; genus Bradyrhizobium; species Bradyrhizobium sp. YCK136. Next base: position 7,611,032 of record NZ_CP172424.1, on the reverse strand, counting down.
AGCCAGGGCATCCTGGGCTCGGCCGTGATCAAGGGGCAGGCCACCGAGGTGATTGACGTCGGCCACTTCCTGCCGATGGCGTTCGCCGACTGGTTCACCCGCAAGGAGATGAAGCCGTCGATGCACTCGCAGTCGGTGCTGCTGGTCGACGACTCCGCGTTCTTCCGCAACATGCTGGCCCCCGTCCTGAAAGCCGCCGGCTACCGCGTCCGCACCGCGCCGACCGCGCAGGAGGGCCTGGCCGCGCTGCGCGCCCAGAGCTTCGACGTGGTCCTGACCGACATCGAGATGCCCGACATGAACGGGTTCGAGTTCGCCGAGGTGATCCGCTCCGACAACAATCTCGGCGCGATGCCGATCATCGGCCTGTCCGCGCTGGTGTCGCCGGCGGCGATCGAGCGCGGCCGTCAGGCCGGCTTCCACGACTATGTCGCCAAGTTCGACCGTCCCGGTCTGATCGCGGCGCTGAAGGAGCAGACCGCGGGCGCCGCCGGCGCCTCCGAGCTGAGCCGGGCAGCGGCGTAAGAGCATGATCCGGAAAAGTGTGAAGCGGTTTTCCGACGAGATCATGCTCAAAACGAAAAAGCGGGATCAGGAGATACGCTGATGGCCAACAAGACCCAGTCCACCGAAGGCGCCATGGTCGAATACGTCACCGCGATGATCGGCGGCCAGCTGTTCGGCCTGCCGATCTCCCGCGTCCAGGACGTGTTCATGCCCGAGCGCGTCACCCGCGTTCCGCTGTCCTCCCGCGAGATCGCCGGCGTCCTCAACCTGCGCGGCCGCATCGTCACCGTGGTCGACATGCGCGCCCGTCTCGGCCTGCCGAGGCCCGAGGACGGCAAGGTGCCGATGGCGGTCGGTGTCGACCTGCGCGGCGAATCCTATGGCCTGCTGATCGACCAGATCGGCGAGGTGCTGCGCCTGCCCGAGGACGGCAAAGAAGAAAACCCCGTCAACCTCGACCCCCGCATGGCCAAGCTCGCCGGCGGTGTCCACCGCCTCGACGGCCAGCTCATGGTCGTCCTCGACGTCGATCGCGTCCTCGAGCTCGCGCCCGAGATGATGGCGGCCTGATACGGCGGCACTGCCGCCGACGGACGTGCAATTGGAAGTGTCCCCGCGAAGGGGACAGGAAGCAGAGGTTCACATGCGAACTTGTCTCGTCGTTGATGATTCCAGCGTCATCCGCAAGGTTGCGCGCCGGATCCTGGAGGGCCTCGACTTCCAGATCCTCGAAGCCGAGGACGGTGAGAAGGCGCTGGAGGCCTGCAAGCGCGGCTTGCCCGACGCGGTGCTGCTGGACTGGAACATGCCTGTCATGGACGGCTACGAGTTCCTCGGCCATCTCCGGCGCATGCCCGGCGGCGACCAGCCCAAGGTGGTGTTCTGCACCACCGAGAACGACGTTGCGCACATCGCGCGTGCGCTTCATGCCGGCGCCAACGAGTACATCATGAAGCCCTTCGACAAGGACATCGTGACGGCGAAGTTCCAGGAAGTCGGCCTGATCTGAGCGACCGTCCGGAGGCTGAACGGCTCCTTCGGCGTTTGTTTTCAACTGAACCGTTTCAGTCTGAGTTGGTGAGTAATGAGTGTTGCGTTCGCAGGTAATTCGACCACGGGTTCGTCGCGTGAAGCGGGACCGCTGCGGGTGATGATCGTCGATGACTCCGTCGTCATCCGCGGTCTGATCTCGCGCTGGGTCGGTGCCGAGCACGACATGGAGGTCGCAGCCTCGCTGCGTACCGGGCTCGAGGCGGTCAACCAGCTCGAACGCATCAACCCTGATGTTGCCGTGCTCGACATCGAAATGCCCGAGCTCGACGGCATCTCCGCGCTGCCGCAATTGCTGGCGAAGAAGCGCGATCTCGTCATCATCATGGCCTCGACGCTGACGCGCCGCAACGCGGAGATCAGCTTCAAGGCGCTCTCGCTCGGCGCGGCCGACTACATTCCGAAGCCGGAATCGACGCGCGAAGCGTCGGCCGCGGACACCTTCCATCATGACCTGATCCAGAAGATCCGTCACCTCGGTGCACGGCTGCGCCGGAAGCCCGCGGTTGCGAGCCCGCCGCTGGCGCCTGCGAGCCCCGCTCCGGCTGCACGTGCACCGATTGTCGCGCGGCCCGCCGCGCCTGCACCGGCCGCCAATGCCCTGTCGTCGGGGGCGCTGTCCACGCGCCCGTTCTCGACCCAGGCCCCCAAGGTGCTGCTGATCGGCTCCTCGACCGGCGGTCCGCAGGCACTGATGGCTCTCGTCACCGAGCTCGGCCCGGTGATCGACCGCTTCCCGGTGCTGATCACCCAGCACATGCCGCCGACCTTCACCACCATTCTTGCCGAGCATCTGGCGCGTTCGAGCCGCCGGCCGGCAGCCGAGGCGGTCGACGGCGAGCCGGTGAAGCCGGGACGGATCTATCTCGCGCCCGGCGGCAAGCATATGCGCGTGGTGCGCAGCGGTGCGGACGTGGCGATCGCGCTCGACGACGGCCCCGCCGTCAATTTCTGCAAGCCCGCGGTCGATCCGCTCTTCACCTCCGCCATCGACATCTGGCACGGCGCCGTCCTCTCCGTGATCCTGACGGGCATGGGCTCGGACGGCATGCGCGGCGGCAAGGACATCGTTGCCGCCGGCGGCAGCGTCATCGCACAGGATGAAGCCTCCAGCGTCGTCTGGGGCATGCCGGGCGCGGCGGCCAATGCCGGCATCTGCGCGGCGATCCTGCCGCTCAACCAGATCGGCGCCAAGGTCAACCGCCTGTTCGCGGGAGACCGCTCGTGACGCCGGTTGACTACGAGTATCTGCGCAAGTTCCTGAAAGAGCGCTCCGGCCTCGATCTCTCCGCCGACAAGCAGTATCTGGTCGAGAGCCGGCTGCTGCCGCTCGCCCGCAAGGCGAGCCTGCCCGGCATCCCCGATCTCGTGCTGAAGATCAGGAACGGCGATGGCCGGCTTGCGACCGACGTGGTCGAAGCGATGACCACCAACGAGACCTTCTTCTACCGCGACAAGATTCCGTTCGATCATCTGCGCGAGACCATCCTGCCGGGCCTGATCCAGGCGCGCGCTGCGCGCAAGTCGCTGCGCATCTGGTCGGCGGCGTCGTCGACAGGGCAGGAGCCCTATTCGATCGCGATGTGCGTGAAGGAGATGGGCGCGGCCCTGGCCGGCTGGCGCGTCGAGATCGTCGCGACCGACCTGTCGCAGGAGGTGCTGGAGAAATCCAAGGCCGGCGTCTACAGCCAGTTCGAGGTGCAGCGTGGCCTGCCGATCCAGCACCTGATGAAGTACTTCACGCAAGTCGGCGAGCTCTGGCAGCTCAATGCCGACATTCGCGCGATGGTGCAGTTCCGCCAGCTCAATCTGTTGCAGGACTTTTCCCATCTCGGCACGTTCGACGTGATCTTCTGCCGCAACGTGTTGATCTATTTCGACCAGGATACCAAGGCGGTGATCTTCGAGCGCATGGCGAAGGGGCTGGAAGCCGACGGCACGCTGCTGCTTGGCGCCGCCGAATCCGTCGTCGGCATCACCGATGCGTTCCGTCCCATCACTGAGCGCCGCGGTCTCTATCAGCTCAACCCGGCGCGCTCCGGCCGCCCCATGGGCGGACTGATGCCGCAGCCGCTGAAGATCGCCGCGGCGCGGTGATTGCCGAATGACAGGCGCTCTGAGAGAGCGCCGTCGTTGCGAACGATCGACAACATCGAGATATCTTCCGTCATTGTGCGCGACGCTTCACGAGCGTTTGAGCCCTGCGAGTTACTCCGCTACCGCGCAATAGACCTCGCGCCGCGATGCAGCACGGTCGTGACCCTGACCAGCATCTGAAAGACCTGCTATGCTGCCGAGGGTCCCGCGGACGCGGGACCCCATTCCATCATGAACGGATTTGAGGAGGACACACCATGCGAATAGCTTGTGCCTCGTACTTTCTGTTGGTCGCGCTCTCGTTGCCCACGACTGCTCGCGCTGGTGAGCAAGTGCTCGAATTCAAGCTCGTCACCAGGCCGGTGGACGTCAAGGTCACCGAGGTCGCGAATGTTGAAGGTCAGACGGTCATGTCCGGCAAGATGTTTGGCGTTGCCGTTTTCAAGGATGGCCGCATCGCCGTGAAGGACTTCGTCAACTCCAGTGATTTGCTCAAGGGCTCGGGGCCCATGTTCGGCTACAGCACCTACACCTTCGACGATGGCTCCTCGATCACGGCGCGCTACGCCGGTGCGATCAAGGACGGTAAGGCAAAGGGCGAATATACGATCCTGTCGGGCACCGGAACGTACGCAAACGCGACAGGCACTGGCGGCTTCGAAAGTGTGCAAAGTGGGTTCAAGGGCGCCTTCCTGTACGACGGACGATTCATCGTCAAGACGCCCTGAGCCGACACCAGGACCTTCGCGCTCGCGTGCCCTTGCCGACGGCGTCGCGAGCGCATTTCACAAGATCGCATGCGGAAGAAAACGCGAGCCGTTGCCGGTGATCGGACTCTCGTCTTCGCGGATCGACAGGCCGCAGGGTTCGTGGTTCACCAGCCAGCTTCCGATCACCGGATAGAAGCCCGAGAAGTTCGGCAGTGGCGAGAGCGCCTGCCGCACGAAGCCTTCTGCACCATAAGGACCTGCGTGCTCGTCGAGCGGCGTTCCGCCGGACACCAGCGTGACATTGGCGCCTTCGCGCGACAGCAGCGGCTTGCGCACATAGGAGCTGCCGAGCTCTGCTGCCCGCACATCGTCCTCGAAGAAGGCCGGCAGCAGGTTGGGATGGTTCGGAAACATCTCCCAGAGCAGCGGCAGGATGCCCTTGTTGGAGAGCACCGCCTTCCACGGCGGCTCGATCCAGCGCGTCGGCGCGCCCTCGAGCTTTGCGCCGAAGGCGTCGTGAAACATCCATTCCCAGGGATAGAGCTTGAAGGCGAGTGCGATGTCGCGATCGTCGAGATCGACGAAGCCGCCAGCCTCGTCACGCCAGCCGATCGCTTCAATGTCGAGCAGCGTGGTCGAAAGCCCCGCCTGGCGCGCGGTGTCTTCGAGATAGGCCAGCGTGCCGGCGTCCTCCTCATTGCCGGTGGTGCCGGTGAGATGGACATGGCGGCCTGCACCAATCTCTTTCCAGGCTTCGATCAGCCGCTCGTGGATGGAGTTGAACTGGTCGGCGCGCACCGGGATGATACGGCGTTCGATCGCTTGTTCGAGCCAGGTCCATTGGAAGACGGCGGCCTCGAAGATCGAGGTCGGCGTATCCGCGTTGTATTCGAGCAGCTTTGCCGGCCCCTTGCCGTCGAACTTCAGGTCGAGCCGGCCGTAGAGGCTGCGGTCGTCCCGCTCCCAGCTCTCGGCGATCAGGCTCCAGAATGCCTCCGGAATCTTCAAGCGCTGCAGATGGCGCTCGTCGCCGATGATGCGACCGGCAAGCTCGAGGCACATCGCGTCGATCTCGCCGGTTGGCGTCTCGATGCCGCGCTCGATCTCGTCGAGCGTGAAGGCGTAATAGGCGCGCTCGTCCCAATAGCGTTCGCCGTCGATGGTGTGAAAGACGAAGCCGCATTGCGCTGCGGTTTGTCGCCAGTCGTCGCGCTCGAGACAGATGATGCGTCGCATGGATCAGCCACCGCCGGAGAAGCCATGGCCAAACGAGCCGAAGCCGCCGCGGCTCACGCTGCTGTGGCCCGAGTCGGATGACGTGCTCGACGAAGAATGGCTGGAGGAATCGCTGCTGAAGAAGCTCGAGCGCGACGATGAGCCCGAGCCGCCGCTGCCGCCTGAAGAGCTGCTTCTGCTGCTGCACGCGGTGCTCGTCTGCACCGCCGGATCCGTCCTGGGAGGAGAGGGCTCGCGGCGGGGTCCAGGCTGGGAGGAGCGAGCCCTGCGGCTCGCGACGTAAACCCAGGATCAGGCGGGAATGCGCTCTTCGTGCTCGTGCGGCTCGCGCAGCACGTAGCCGCGGCCCCACACGGTCTCGATGAAGTTGCGGCCTTCGGAGGCGTTGGCGAGCTTCTTGCGGAGCTTGCAGATGAAGACGTCGATGATCTTCAGCTCGGGCTCGTCCATGCCGCCATAGAGGTGGTTGAGGAACATTTCCTTGGTGAGGGTCGTGCCCTTGCGGAGCGAGAGGAGCTCCAGCATCTGGTATTCCTTGCCGGTCAGATGCACGCGCTGGCCGCCGACTTCGACCGTCTTGGTGTCGAGGTTGACGACGAGGTCGCCGGTCTGGATGACCGACTGGGCATGTCCCTTGGAGCGGCGCACGATCGCGTGGATGCGGGCCACCAGCTCGTCCTTGTGGAAGGGCTTGGTCATGTAGTCGTCGGCGCCGACGCCGAGACCCTTGACCTTGTCCTCGATGCCGGCGAGGCCGGAGAGGATCAGAATCGGGGTCTTGATCTTGGAGACCCGGAGTTGCTTGAGCACGTCATAGCCGGACATGTCAGGCAGGTTGAGGTCGAGAAGGATAATGTCGTAATCGTATAATTTACCGAGATCGACGCCTTCTTCCCCCAAATCGGTCGTGTAGACGTTGAAGCTCTCAGACTTCAGCATCAGCTCGATCGACTGCGCGACGGCGCTGTCATCTTCAATCAGCAAAACGCGCATGCCAGTTCCCCATAGTCGCCGCTCCTGGGCGTCAGGTCGGCCGCATTCGCGGCACTCAACAAAACGCCTTTGAACAACTGATTCGGATCCTGACAACAGATGGTTAACAAATCCTGATTCTGGAACGCAAGTCCCCCCGGTGCAATTTTTGTCGAATCGCCCTAAGGTCTTGCGCAGGAAGCAGCTTTCGTTATCCGACTCCGTTCAAGTTCCACTTTAAGAGACGGGCCTAACCGACTCCCGCGACTCAGCCTTCTTCTGAAGGGGAGCCACGCTCAGTCACAAAGACAGTGACGCAATGATTAACGATGCGGGTAAACACGAAGTTAAGCGCCGTTCAGAAATATGGCGAAACTTAAGAGTTTCCCCGTGAAGGCCCGGGGATCACGACGACGACCACCTTATGAAGGCCCCTCCTATGAAGGCGCGCCGCTTATGAAGGCCCACCGATGAAGGCTCTGGCCGAACAGATCGGCGACATCGACGGCGTCAATATCTATGGCCGTGTGGTCGGTGTGCGCGGCCTGATGGTCGAGGTGGCCGGCCCGATCCATGCGATGTCGGTCGGCGCGCGGCTGGTGATCGAAACCGGCGCCAACCGTTCCATCCCCTGCGAGGTGATCGGCTTCTCCGGCAACAATGCTGTCGTGATGCCGTTCGCCGGTCTCGACGGCGTGCGCCGCGGCTGCAAGGCGGTCATCGCCAATGCCGCCAATCAGGTGCGGCCCTCGGCGGCCTGGCTCGGCCGCGTCGTCAATGCGCTGGGCGAGCCCATCGACGGCAAGGGGCCGTTGCCGCAGGGGTCCTCGCCGATGCCGTTCCGCAATACGCCGCCGCCGGCGCATTCGCGCAAGCGCGTAGGTAGCCCGCTCGATCTCGGCGTGCGCGCGATGAACACGTTCCTCACCTGCTGCCGCGGCCAGCGCATGGGCATCTTCGCGGGCTCCGGCGTCGGCAAATCGGTGCTGCTCTCGATGCTGGCACGCAACGTGGACGCCGCCGTCAGCGTCATCGGGCTGATCGGCGAGCGCGGCCGCGAGGTTCAGGAGTTCTTGCAGGATGATCTCGGCGAGGAGGGCCTGGCGCGCTCCGTCGTCGTGGTGGCGACCTCCGACGAACCGGCGCTGATGCGCCGCCAGGCCGCCTATCTGACGCTCGCGGTCGCCGAATATTTTCGCGACGAGGACAAGGACGTCCTCTGCCTGATGGACTCGGTGACGCGCTTTGCCATGGCCCAGCGCGAGATCGGCCTGTCCGCTGGCGAGCCGCCGACCGCCAAGGGCTATACGCCGACCGTGTTCACCGAGTTGCCGAAGCTGTTGGAGCGTGCCGGACCGGGCCTGGGGGAGGGCGCGATCACCGCGATCTTCACGGTGCTGGTCGACGGCGACGACCACAACGAGCCGATCGCCGACGCCGTCCGCGGCATCCTCGACGGCCACATCGTGATGCAGCGCTCGATCGCCGAGCGCGGCCGCTACCCCGCCATCAACATCCTCAAATCCGTCTCCCGCACCATGCCGAAATCGGCCGATCCGGAGTTCTGGCCGACCATCCAGAAGGCGCGCCAAGTGATGGCGACCTATGCCGACATGGAGGAATTGATCCGGCTTGGCGCCTACCGGGCCGGCTCCAGCCCCGAGGTCGACGAGGCGATCCGGCTGCACGAACCCCTGGAAGCCTTCCTGCGCCAGCGCAAGGACGAAAATGCCTCATTGGCGGACGGTTACCGCCAGTTGGCGCAAATCCTCGGTAATTTGGAAACGGAACGCTAACTTTGTCAGGTCATCATCCGATCCTACAGAGTAGCAGAGCCGGTCTTGGCCCCAATTGGGCCTGTGGGGAGACCGGTGTTGTCCCACGTGCAGCCAGGGGACTTCTGGGGAGTACGAGTCGATGAAGTCACGTGATACCCTCATTCGCCTGAAGAAGTTTCAGGTCGACGAGAAGCGCCGCCGGGTCACCCAGATCGAGACCATGATCGCCGACTTCCAGCGGATGTCGGTCGATCTCGAACGCGAGATCCAGACCGAGCAGGAGCGTGCCGGGATCAACGATCCCTCGCACTTCGCCTATCCGACCTATGCCAAGGCCGCGATCCAGCGCCGCGAGAACCTGACCCGATCGGCCGACGAGCTCAAGGGCCAGCTCGACGAAGCCAAGGCCGCACTGGCCGAGGCCTTCGAGGAGCTGAAGAAGGTCGAGCTCCTCGACGAGCGCGACCAGGCCCGCGAACGCGCCGAGGAAAACGCCCGCGAGCAGGCCGACCTCGACAGCATCGGCCTGATGCGGGCTCGCATCGGCGCTGTCGCCTGAGGCGCTAGCAGCAAGAACCGCCGAAAATTCGCGAAACCCGGACCCGCAAGGTCCGGGTTTTCGTATGCGCTGTCCACAGCGTGGCGCCACGCCCCTTGGTGGTCGGCTTGGCCGCGCGCTATGGTGGTGCAGTGCCGGGGGCCTGCGCGGAACGCGCCTGAGCCTACGCGTTGGGGGGCTGAATGCTGACGCCAGCAGAGCTGGTCGGGCTGATTGAGGCGGTGGCGAAGGGCGATCAGGCCGCGTTCGAGCGCCTTTACGTCGCCACGCGCGCGAAACTCTATGGCGTCGTGCTCCGTATCTTGCGTCGGCAGGATCTCGCAGAGGAGGTCATTCAGGAGACCTACGTCAAGATCTGGAACAGCGCCGGCCAGTTCAATCCGGCTCTGTCCTCGCCGATCACGTGGATGGCGTCGATCGCGCGCAACCGTGCGATCGATATCGTGCGCAAGAAGTCGGAAGTCTCCATCGAGGAAGAGCCTCAGGCGATGGAGGTTGCGGCCGACAGTCCCGATCCTCTGGCGCGCCGGGAGATGACCGAGGAGCTGAAGCGGCTCCTGGAATGTATCGGCCGGCTCGAGCCGGACCGTCAGAGGCTCGTGCTTCTCGCCTATTACAACGGCTGGAGCCGCGAGCAATTGGCGGAGAAATTCGCCGCGCCCGTCAATACGGTGAAGACGTGGCTGCGGCGCAGCATGTTGGATATCCGCGAGTGCCTCGGTTTATGAGGGTTTATGCTGTGAGGGTGGTTCTGGACTGCAAGTGATGGCCTACACGGAGGACCATATCGCGCTCGCCGCGGAGTATGCGCTCGGTACGCTCGACGCCGATGAGCGCGCGCAGGTCGAGACCATGATGGCGGTGGACAAGGCGTTCGCCGATGTCGTGCAGGCCTGGGCCTACCGGCTCGGCGTCCTCAACCAGATGGTCGGCACGATCGAGCCGCGTCCGATCGTGTGGGAGAACATCAGGTCCGAGCTCGCGCGGACGGCTTTCGCGCAGGAGCCCCCGGCGCTGTCCGAAGCCTCGCCGCCGCCGCCACCTGTACCGGCGTCGTCCTCGTTCGAAGCCGTCACGCCGGAAACGTCATCGGACCGCACGGAGCAACCGGAGCCGCAGCCTCCCGAAGCAGCGCAGACCGAAGCAGCTCAGCCCGAAGCCGCGCAATCCGAAACCGCGCGACCGCCGTCCGATGCGCTTCCCGACGTTGCGCCGATCTTCATGCCGCAGGTCCATGCGCCCGATCCGGACGTCGCGCGCGCGCCGCCGGCGCCCGTCGGGGACAACACCAATGTGATCCGGCTCGAGCGCCGCGTGAAGCGCTGGCGCACGATCGCATCCGCCGTCGGCGCGCTCGCGGCAGCGTTGCTGGTGACGCTGTCGCTTCAGATCTTCCTGCCCGATGCGCTGCCGGGCGGCTTGCGTCCCGCACCGCGCATCCAGACGGTCGAGGTGAAGACACCGGCGCCGCTCGCGGCGTCCGCGCAATATGTCGCGCTGTTGCAGGGCCAGGCCGGCGGCCCGGCCTTCATCCTCACCATCGACGGCGCGACACGGAATTTCACCGTGCGCAAGGTCGGCGCGACGCCGGAGCCCGGCAAGAGCTTCGAGCTCTGGCTGATCTCCGACAAGCTGCCGCGCCCGCGCTCGCTCGGCGTGATCGGCGGCGGCGAATTCACCGCGCGTCCGCTGCTCGCCTCCTACGATGCCGACGTCGTCAACGGCGCGACCTACGCCGTCACCGTCGAGCGGGCCGGCGGCTCGCCCAACGGCCAGCCGACCTCGGCGCCGGTATTTACCGGCAGGCTGATCGAGACCGTGCCGCCGTCTCAGCCGCAGGCGCCCGCGAAGAAGTAGATTTTTATCGTCGTCCTGGCGGAAGCCAGGACCCATTACCCCAAGAGCTTGTTGCAAGAGTGAGCTGTGGCCACACGGGCGAGCAACCGCACAATCCTGTGGTAATGGGTCCTGGATCGGTGCTCGCTCCGCTCGCTGGTTCAGGACGACGCTTAGAGGCATTGGGCGCGTCGCCATCGTCGCGGCAGCGCCTGATCGACGCATGTCGCCCCGGTCCACCCCGCTGTCGCATTCCGACAACCCCGGCCAAATCCAGCCCCGCTTTGAACCTCTCCGCAATTCGCGGCGTCAAATCCCCGGAATTCAGGCGGCGCATGCCGATCATGGTGCCGGAGAGGGGCGAGAAATCAAATGGATGCAGCGAAAACGCCGGGCATCTTTGTTCACCAATATGCGGGCCTGCCGATTGGTCCGGCCTTCGAACAATGGCGCGATCGGGCCTTCGGGGCCTGCGGCCTCGACATCGGGCCGAGCCATGGCGACAGCATCGATTGCCGGCTCCAGATCAGCGTGGTCGACAATATCGCGCTGGCCATTCCCGAAGGCGCCTCCGCGCAATATACGCGCACTCAGAGCCACCTTGCCGACGGCAGCGACGATCTCGTCCTGATCGCGGCCCATGCGGGCCTCGTCCGCGTCGGGCAGAACGGCCACACCGTGGAGCTTGCGCCCGCGCAGATGGTGCTCGTCGACATGGGCATCACCGGCACCGTCGGCCATACCGACGAGGATCGCTTCACCACCATCCGCATGCCGCGCCGCGCGCTGCTCGACATCAATCCGCGCGCCGAGGAGAAGCTGTCGCAAGTGCTTGCCGACGGTGCGGTCGCCGAAACCATCTTCCGCTACCACGCGCTCGCCGCCAATCACGGCCCGCATCTAGACGCCGTCGGCCAGCGCCTGACCGCGCAGCACATGGTCGATCTCGTCGGCCTCCTGCTCGGGACCGATGCCGAGCACGCAAGCCTTATGCGCGGCCGTGGGCAGGCGGCGGCCCGTCTCGATCTCATGCGCGCCGACGTGATGGCCGCGCTTGGCCGCAACGATCTCTGCCTGGCGGAAGTTGCGACGCGCTCGGGCCTGAGCCCGCGCCAGGCGCAGCGCCTGTTCGAGCAGGCCGGCACGACCTTCACCGAATTCGTGCTGGAGCAGCGCCTGTTGCTGGCGCGCAAGCTGCTCGGCGATCCCCGCGCGAGAACGCGCAAGATCAGCGACATCGCGCACTCCTCGGGCTTCTCCGACCTGTCCTATTTCAACCGCGCCTTCCGCAAGCGCTTTGGCGCGACGCCGTCGGAACTGCGCGAGGCGTGAGCCGAGATCTTGTGCAGCGGCGCGCGCCGCAGCAGTTGGTCGGCAGGGGCTATTGAGCTATATCTGCCTGCGCGGGGCAGACCGCTCGATTCTTCGGGATAACGCAGTAGGCGGACATGACGCGTATTGTCGTGCTCGGCGCCGGGTTTGCAGGCCTGTGGGCGGCCATCGGAGCTGCGCGCAAGCGCGACGAGATCGGCGCTGCCGGCCGCGACATCGAGATCCGTGTCGTCGACCGCAATCCCTACCACAACATCCGGGTGCGCAATTACGAGGTGGACCTCAGCGAGGTCGCGCTTCCGCTTGGGCAATTGCTCGATCCGATCGGCGTCACTCACGGCCTCGGCGAGGTCGAAGCCATCGATCCGGCACGGCGCGAGATCTCGCTGGTCACGAGCGACGGCGAGGAGACCTTGGGCTACGACCGGCTTGTGCTCGCGCTCGGCAGCGAGGTGACGCGTCCCGACATTCCGGGCCTTGCCGACCACGCCTTCGACGTCGACACCTACATTGCGGCCCTGCGCCTCGAGGATCATCTCGTCTCGCTCGGGCGCAGCGTGCCGTCGCCGGGGCGTTCGACGGTCGTGGTGGTCGGCGCCGGCTTTACCGGCATCGAGGTCGCGGCCGAGATGCCGGACCGGCTGGCGCGTGCCGGGATCACCGGCAGCCGCCGCATCATCCTGGTCGATCCGAATCCGACGGTCGGCGCTACCATCGGCGCGCACGCGCGTCCCGTCATCGAGACGGCGTTGTCGGCGCTCGACATCGAGACACGCCTTGGCGCGCGTGTCGCATCGGTCGAGGCGGCCGGCGTTCACTTGAGCTCGGGCGAGTTCATCCCGGCCCAGACGGTGATCTGGTGCGCCGGGCTACGTGCGAGCCGGCTGGCCGCGAGCCTTCCAGGCGCGCGCGATCGCCTCGGGCGCCTTCTGGTCGATCCGTTCATGCGGGTTGCCGATCTGCCTGGCGTGTTCGCGGCCGGCGACGTCGCCTCCAGCGTGGTCGACGGACTGCATCCCACCGTGATGTCCTGCCAGTTCGCCCGCCCCATGGGCCGCTTCGCCGGCCACAATGTCGTGGCCGATCTCCTGGGCCTGCCGATGCTGCCGCTGCGGATCGACTGGTACGTCACCGTGCTCGATCTTGGCAGTTGGGGCGCGCTCTATACGGAGGGGTGGGATCGCGAGGTCCGCACCACCGGCGCGGCCGCGAAGGCGACGAAGCAGACCATCAACCGCAAGCGCATCTATCCGCCGCTCAACGGGAGCAAGGACGAGCTGTTCGCTGCCGCAGCTCCAACCGTGCAGACGCCGCCGCCGACCTATGGGGCGCGGTAGTGTCCCACATATCCGGTGTCATCGTCCGCGAAGGCGGACGATCCAGTATTCCAGAGACTGCAGGGGGATACGGAGAAGCCGCGGCGTACTGGATTCCCCGCCTTCGCGGGGAATGACAGCGGTGGTCTTGGCGGCATCCCGCGTGACATCCGCAGTGAAAAACATCACCCCAGACGTGAGAAAGCGCCCGTGGGGGGCGGGCGCTTTCTGTAGTCGACTTGGGGTTGGGGTCGTCTACATATCCACGTGGCGACTTTGGGGGGCTGGTAAAGAGCCGCGTGAATTCAAAAAACTCGTCAGATCTCCTTAGCGAACGAGGGATGCGTTCGAACTGGTGATAACAACCGGCTTGCCGGCCTTGATGACGCGGGCCGTCTGGGTCAGACCTTCGTCCGAACCAGTGCGTGCCGTGATGCCGAAGCCTGCCACCGCGATCCCTGCGACGAGGGCTACGACCACGATCTTCAGGTGGGTCGAGCGATCTGCGCTGTAAATCGAGTGGTTCATGGAAGGCTCCTGCCGCCATCTACCCGAAGTAGTCGCTACCCTGTTCGGGCAGGTTCATGCTTCCGGTGCCCAACAACCTAGTATTGGGGGGATTCGTTCCCAAGGGGCGATCACAAGAGCGTGACAGGACGTGAAAGATCGCGATCAAAAACGATCCTTCATCGTATAATTTCGTAATTATTTCAATGTCGTAATGTGCTTGTCAGGCGCCTTTTCCGCATCGGGTCGACAAGGCGCCAGGAACTCAAAAACCATTTGCCTGTGGCCGAAAAACACACGGCTTCTTAAGGCAAATCAGATGCTTCCGACCGTTTTCAACCTCGCCCTGGGGTGGATTTCAGCCTGCGACAGCACGGTCGTCTGAGCGCGGAACCGCTCGACGAGAGAGCGGACGAAGGGACGAATTGCCGCAGAGGTGACCAGCACCGGCGCCTCGCCTTCGCGCGCGGCGCGCTCGAAGGCCTCGCGTACGGCGGTCATGAACTCCGACAGTTTCGAGGGCTGCATCGCGAGGCTGCGCTCTTCGCCCTGGCCGATGATGGATTCGGCGAAGGCCTGCTCCCAGCGCGCCGACAGCGCGATCAGCGGCAGATAGCCGTTGTAGGAGGTGTTCTGCGCGCAGATCTGCCGCGCCAGGCGGGCACGGACGTGCTCGACCATGGTGGTGGGATTGCGCGAGAAGGCGAGCGAGTCGGCGATCCCCTCGAGGATGGTGGAGAGATCGCGGATCGAGATGCGCTCGGCGAGCAGCAGTTGCAGCACGCGCTGGATTCCGGAGACCGTGACCTGTCCGGGGACGATGTCCTTGACCAGCTCGCTCTGCTCCTTCGGCAGCTCCTTGAGCAGCTTCTGCACCTCGCCATAGGAGAGCAGGTCCGACATGTTGGCCTTGAGCAGCTCGGTGAGGTGGGTCGAGAGCACGGTCGCGGCGTCGACCACGGTGTAGCCCTTGAGCGAAGCCTCTTCCTTGAGGCTGGCATCGACCCAGGTCGCGGGCAGGCCGAAGGTCGGCTCGGTGGTGTGGATGCCGGGCACCTGAACCTGGCTGCCGCCGGGGTCCATGACCATGAACTGGTTCGGCCAGATCTTGCCGGTGCCGGCGTCGACCTCCTTGATCTTGATGATGTAGGTGTTGGCTTCGAGCTGGACGTTGTCGAGGATACGCACCGCCGGCATCACAAAGCCCATCTCGATCGCGAGCGAGCGGCGCAGCGCCTTGATCTGCTCGGTGAGGCGGTCGGTGCCGTCGGGGCCGTTGACGAGCGGCAGCAGCGCATAGCCGAACTCGATCTTGAGGTCGTCGATCTTGAGCGCCGCCGAGATCGGCTCTTCGGTCGCAGCGGTGCCCGGCGCACCGGGCATGCCGGCCGCGGGCGCGGCCTTGGCAATTTCGTCAGCCTTGGCGGTTGCGCGGTTGCGGTTGCGCGCGGTCCAGGCCAGCGCACCGGCGCCGGCGCCGAGCGCGAGGAAGGGAATGGTCGGAATGCCCGGCAGCGCCGCCAGCACCAGCATGACGGCCGAGGACATCGCCAGCGCCTGCGGATAGCCGGAGAACTGCTTCATCAGCGCCTTGTCGGCGGCGCCGGAGACGCCGGCCTTGGAGACCAGCAGGCCGGCCGCGGTCGAGACGATCAGCGCCGGCACCTGGGTGACGAGGCCGTCACCGACGGTCAGCAGCGTGTAGCTGCGCCCGGCGTCGGCGAAGGACAGGCCCTGCTGCGCCACGCCGATGATCATGCCGCCGACGACGTTGATGAAGACGATCAGAAGGCCGGCGATGGCGTCGCCGCGGACGAATTTCGAGGCACCGTCCATGGCGCCGAAGAAGCCGCTCTCGTCCTCCAGCGCCTTGCGGCGCTCCTTGGCGACCTTCTCGTCGATCAGGCCGGCGGAGAGATCGGCGTCGATCGCCATCTGCTTGCCGGGCATGGCGTCGAGGTGGAAGCGCGCGGCGACTTCGGCGATGCGGCCCGAACCCTTGGTGATGACGACGAAGTTGACGATGATCAGGATGGCGAAGACGATGATGCCGATGACGAAATTGCCGCCCATCACGAAGCTGCCGAAGGCTTCGATGACGTGACCGGCGGCATCCGTGCCCTCGTGCCCGTGCGACAGGATCAGGCGGGTCGAGGCCATGTTGAGCGACAGCCGCAGCATGGTCGAAATCAGCAGGATGGTCGGGAAGGCGGAGAATTCCAGCGGCGCCTGGATGAACAGCGACGTCATCAGGATCAGGATCGAGAGCGTGATCGAGATCGCCAGGAACAGGTCCAGCACGATCGCGGGCAGCGGCAGGATCAAGACCACCAGGATGGTGAGGATGCCGAGCGCCAGCGCGATGTCGCCGCGCTTGAGGATGTTGACGATCTCGGTGAGGGTGGGGACGGCGGCGTTTGTGCTCCCTACGCCCTGTCCCGCGGTGACGTCGACCATGGTAGCTGCCTCCCCGCGCGACTGCCGGCCGCGCGCCCCAAACGTCTGCGCGGCGGCCGAAGGGCCGCCGTTCCGAAAGTGAGGCACCGCACTGGCGTCCACGGGGGACCTCCCGTTTTACGCGGCTGACGACACTCGACTACACCCGGCAATTCTTGCCGGGTGTATGGTTAGCAAAGGGTTAACGAGGGGGCGGCAGGAGGTCAGACCGGGGTGTTTCGGCCTTCCGGGTCGTCATTCCGGGGCGGTGCGAAGCACCGAACCCGGAATCTCGAGATTCCGGGTCTGGTCCTGCGGACCATCCCGGAATGACGGGGTAGGGGGCAAAGCTACTTCGCCTTCTCCATCTTCGTCACCGTGTAGCCCGAAGCCGCCTCCTCGGCTTCGAAGGTGACCTTGTCGCCGACCTTCACCTGCTTGAGCAAAGCGGGGTCCTTGACGCGGTAGACCATGGTCATGGGTTCATCCATGCCGAGGCTCTTGGCCGGCCCGTGCTTGAGCGTGATCTTGCCGGCGCTCTCGTCGATCTTCTTGACCTCGCCGCTGATCGAGGCGCCTGGCGCCGCGGCGGCACCGAAGGTCAGGCCGAGCGTCAGCGCGAGCGCGGCGGCGATGCGGGTGATCGATTTCATGGCTCTCTCCATTGCTTCACTTGACGGTGACGTGGCCGACCATGCCGTAGTCGCGATGGTCCGGGATCAGGCAGGAAAATTCGAACGTGCCGGCCTTGCTGAACTTCCAGAGGATCTCGGCGGTCTTGCTCGGGGCGAGCCGGACCCCGTTCGGGTCGTCGTGCTCCATGTGCGGATGTTTCTTCATCACCTCGGCGTGCTCGAGGTTCTCCTTGATGGTGGCGAGCAGGAATTCGTGGTCTTCCTTGCCGCTATTGCGCAGCACGAAGCGGATCTGTTCGCCGCGTTCGACCGTGATGTTCGACGGCTCGTAGGACATCTCGCTCATCGCGATCTCGACGGTACGTGCCGGCTTCTTGGGATCGCCGGGCTCGCCGGCCGAAAAGGTCTCATGACCGTGCTGGTCATGAGCAATGGCCGGCGCGATCGAAAGCGCAGCCAGCGCGAGGGCGAGTTTGATCGTCTTCATCTTGTTCTCCAGTTGGTGGTTCATCGAAACGCTCACATCTTCATGTTCTTCATCGGCGGCGTGCCGCCTTGCTGCCGCGCCGGTTCCGTGGCCGGCGGCGTCACTTCGTAGGCGACGGTGCCTTGCGGGAATTTGTACGGGCCGGGATCGCCGTAATCGTCGCGCGCGAGGTCCTCGCGGATCTTCATCACCGTGAACATGCCGCCCATCTCGATCGGGCCGAACTGGCCGGTGCCGGTCATCATCGGCAGCGTGTTGTCGGGTGCGGGCATCTCCATGTTGCCCATCGCCATGCCGGTCGAGCCCATCGCCATGCTGTCGGGCGCGAGCTTGCCGACGGCCTTGGCGAGATCCTTGCGCGACACGCCAATGAGGGTGCGCACCTCGTGTCCCATTGCGTTCATGGTGTGATGCGACTTGTGGCAGTGGAACGCCCAGTCGCCGGGATTGTCGGCGAGCACGTCGAACACCCGCACAGCGCCGACGGGGACGTCGGTGGTCGTCTCGGGAATCTGCGCGCTCTCCGGAATCCAGCCGCCGTCGGTGCAGGTCACCGCGAAGCTGTGGCCGTGCAGATGGATCGGATGGTTGGTCATGCTGAGATTGCCGATGCGCACGCGCACCTTGTCGCCGAGCCGTACCGGCAGTGGATCGATCCCCGGAAACACCCGCGAATTCCAGGTCCACATGTTGAAGTCGGTCATCTCGTTGACCCGCGGCAGGTAGCTGCCGGGATCGACGCGATAGGTACTCATCACGAAGACATAGTCGCGGTCGACGGGCCGAAAATTCGGGTCGCGCGGATGCACGACGACCATGCCCATCATGCCCATAGCCATCTGCACCATCTCGTCGGAATGCGGGTGGTACATGAAGGTCCCGCTCTTCTTCATCTCGAACTCGTAGACGAAGGTCTTGCCCGGATCGATGTGCGGCTGATTCAGCCCGCCGACGCCGTCCATGCCGCTCGGCACGATCATGCCGTGCCAGTGAACGGTGGTGTATTCAGGCAATTTGTTGGTGACGAAGATGCGGACCTTGTCGCCCTCGACGGCCTCGATGGTCGGGCCCGGCGACTGGCCGTTATAGCCCCACAGGTTCACCTTCATGCCTTCGGCGAACTCGCGCACCACGGGTTCGGCGACGAGGTGGAATTCCTTCCAGTCACCGTTCATGCGGAACGGCAGCGACCAGCCGTTCAGCGTGACCACGGGGCGATAGTCCGGGCCGCTGATCGGATGCAGCGGCGGCTGCATCACCACTTTGTCCATGTGAGGTGCTTCCGGAATCGACGCAGCCTGGACGCGGCCGCTGATGGCCGACGCGCTGGCAAGCGCGGCAGTGCCCAAGAATCCTCGGCGGGAATACATGCTGGCCTCCATATCAGTGGTCGCCGTCGGCAGACGCTGCCGCGGCGATGGTGGTTGACGTGTCGCCGCCGGAAGCAGGCGCGCCACCGCCATTGACGGCGGTCTGCAAGTCGGACTGGGCGAGGAAGAATCTTTGCCTGGCATCGATGGCGCCGCGCAGCGACGCCAGGCGCTGCCGCGCCTCGGTGAGCAACGCAAAAATGTCGACCTGCATGCTGGAGAAGCGGAGCTGCATCTCCTCGGTGATGATTTTGCGCAGGGGGATGATCTCGCGCTGGTAATGACTGGCGATATCGTAGGTGGACCGGTAGGTCCGGTAGGCATCGCGCGCCTCGGAGCGAACGTTCACGGCACGCTCGGTCAGGCGATTGAAGGCGAGATTGTAGGTCTCCGCCGCTTGTCGCACGCGCACCTCACCGCCGTCGAAGATCGGGATCTGGAACTGCACGTCAAAACCGCGTTCGCGGAACGGCGCCCCTACCGGATCCTGGGTGCGGCGCGAGATGCCGGCGAGATCGAGCAGCGTCACGAAGCGCGTCGCCTCGGTGAGATTGAGCGATTTGGCCAGCGCCGTCAGCTCGAGCCGCGCGATCTGCAAGTCGATGCGATGGGCGACCGCGTCGGCCTCGATCGAAGGCAGTGCCTGCGGCCGGCGCGGTAGCGGCGGCAACTGGTTGGGCAGACGGAAATCGAGGCCGTCGTCCCACAGTCCCATCAGGCGCGCGAGCCTTTCGCGCGTGCTCGTCGCGGCCTGCCGCGCGGTCGCGAGGTCGGCGGTGGTCTCGGCGTAGAACACCTGTTCGCGGGCCTGGTCGAGCTTGTTGATCGAGCCGGTTTCGCCGAGCTTTACGGCGAGTTGGGCCGTCGATTCCGCCGTCGCTTTCGCGTCCGTCAGCAGCACCGCCAGCTCGTTGCAGGTGACCGCGCGGACATAGGCGCGGCGCACGTCGGCCGCGAGCCGTAACGTCGCCAGTGCCGCGCGCAATTGGGCCTGGCGGAAGCGGTCGCGCGCGATGTCGGAGCGGAACGGCAGGGTCGCCAGCGCGAGGATGTCACCGACCACCTGGCGCTCGATCTCGTTCGCGCCATTGCCCGATATCCGCGAGATCGAGAACACGGGATTGGGCGGCAGGCTTTGCTCCACCAGCTCGGTTTCGGCCAGCGCCAGCTCGTTGTAAGCGGCTTGCAGCCCCTTGTTGTTGAGCAGCGCGATCTGCACGGCGGTCTCGGCGGTCAGCGTGCGCGCCAGCAACCGGTGGACGGTCGCGTTGACAGCCTCGGCGCCTTCTGCCGATCGGACGAAGGCGACGTCCTTGTTGATGGTCTGGCTGGCGAGGTCCGAGACCGTCGTCATGCCGCCGTCCGGCGAGAACGCCATGCAGCCGGAGAGTCCGAACGCGGTGAGCATGAGCAGGCCGCGCGCAAGATGGTGTGCCATGGCGCGCGCCTACCTGTCCTGCTTGGGCTGCGGCGCGACGGCGTCGTTGCGGTCGCGCCACGGCGCCGGCGTCGCAGGCCGCAGGCTGGTATAGGGCGCGACGGTCGACCGATAACTGGCGCGGGCGACCTTTGCCGAGGGATCGGCAGGATCGGCGTCGGCCACTTGCGTGGTGGCCGGCATGCAGCCGGACAGCGCGAACGCAATCACGGCCAGCAGCGGCCAGCCAATTAGAAAGAGTCGTCCACGCACCGCGGATGCGGCGCCGGACTTCGCCCCGGAAAGGGTAAGCATGATTCATCCCTGAACTGTCGTGAGACCACAGGCCCGCGCGCGCAGACGCGCGCTGGCCCTGACGTCATCGTGTCAGATCAGGCGATGGGGGGACGGTAGAGCAGGGGCGGCGCCTCGCTACGCAGGCTGGCCACGATCTCGGGCGCGCAGGCGGAGATGGGCTGAAGCGGCTTGGCGACGACGGGCAGATCGGCCGGCAGCGCACTCACGCACATCATCGCGCAGCACGGGCCGACTGTTCCCTTGCCGTCATGATGATGCGGTGCAGGCGCGTCCTGCGCCGCGGTCTGGGGATGCGCATGCGGTCCGGCGTGGTCATGCGAGGCGCCGTCGTGCATGTGGCCGGCTGGCATCTGATGATGCACCGGCACGGGGTCGGCGAGGAGCGCGTCGTCGAGGCACGGCGCCGGACCATTGCCCCAGGCAAGGCTTGCGGCCGGCGCGAGCACGCAGAACAGATAGGCGAGGGCGATGATCCGCCCCACCCTGATCCGCATCGATCGTGTCAATCGCAACAGCATTCCGCCGATAGGCTCCTCGCGCGGCAGTCTTGCACACGCAGATTGCAAACTAATGGCAAAACGCGCATCCGCCAAGCATCTTCTTACCGCAGTGCACCGCGCATGCCCAATATCACGCCACGAAGCTTGACCGTGTTCCGATCCGCGGGCCATGGTTCGGCCCGTGCACGCCCCAAATCATCCCGGACAAACATCAGACTCATTAGACTCATTCAGCCCTGATTCCCGTCAGGCCTGGGTGCGGCTTGTCATTGCGCTTCTGATCGGATCGATCGGAGGCGTCGGCATGTGGGCGATCGTGGTCATGATTCCCGCGGTCCAGGCCGAATTCGCCGCCACGCGCGGCGCGGTGTCGCTGGCCTTCACCCTCATGATGTTCGGCTTCGGGCTTGGCGGCGTGATCGCCGGCAAGATCACCGACCGATTCGGCATCGTGCCGGCGATGGCGATCAGCATCGCCTTCCTCGGCGTCGCCAATGTGCTCGCGGGCCTGTCTGGTCAACTCTGGCAGTTCGTGGCGGCGTATTTCCTGATCGGGCTCGGCACCTCGGCGACCTTCGCGCCGCTGATGGCGGAGGCTTCGCACTGGTTCGAGCGCTATCGCGGGCTGGCCGTGACCATCGTCGCGAGCGGCAATTACGTCGCCGGCACAATGTGGCCGCCGCTGGTGAATTGGGGCCTGCAGACGATCGGCTGGCGCATGACCCATATCGGCATCGGTCTCGTCTGCGTGGGCTTGATGACGATCCTGGTGCTGGTCCTACGCGCGCAGATGGGCGGCAACAAGGTTCGCGATCATGCCAATGCACCGCCGCCGCGGGTCGATCTCAAGCTCTCGACCAATACGCTGACGGTGCTGCTCTCGATCGCCAGCATCTCCTGCTGCGTCGCCATGGCGATGCCGCAGGTGCATATCGTCGCCTATTGTGGCGATCTCGGTTATGGCGTGGCGAGGGGCGCCGAGATGCTGTCCTTGATGATGGCCTGCGGCATCGTCAGCCGGATCGGCTCGGGCTTTCTCGCCGACAAGATCGGCGGCGTCCGCACGCTGCTGATCGGGTCGCTGGCACAGGGCTTTGCGCTGGTGTTCTACCTGTTCTTCGACAGCCTCGCCTCGCTCTACCTGATCTCCGCGATGTTCGGACTGTTCCAGGGCGGCATCGTGCCGAGCTACGCCATCATCGTGCGCGAGGCGATGCCGGCCGGCGAGGCGGCGACCCGCGTCGGCATCGTGATCTTCGCCTCGGTATTCGGCATGTCGTTCGGCGGCTGGGTGTCGGGCGTCATCTTCGATGCCACCGGCTCGTATGCCGCGGCGTTCGCAAACGGCGTGGCCTGGAACGCGCTGAATATAGGCATCGTCCTGACCTTGCTGATCCGCTCGCGGATGAATTCGGTCAAGGCAAGACCGGGTTTCGCGACCTAAACCGCCTGTCCCGTCTTCAGCAACGAGCAGCCGGTGATCTTGTAACTGCCATCGGCCTGCTGCTCGAGCGTGTAGAGCGCCTCCCAGGCCTCGCCATTGGCGTCGACGATGTGGACGCGCTGGGCGATCCAGTTGCCTTCGGTCTTGCTTTCGCCGAACTCGAAACTCTTGTGGCGGTAGACCGGTGCGTAGCCGTTTTGCACCATGGACATGAAGATGTCGGGCGCCGGAAAGATCTCCTTGATTGCCGGTGCGGCATAGGAATAGGCGGCCGTGGCATCGTCGCGGACGAACGCCTGCTCCTGGGCGCGGATGATGCCCTGTGCCGCGGCGACGTCGTCGGCCAGTGCGCAGAGCGGGCTGAGGACAACAGCGAGAAGGAAAAGCAAGGCTGCGACGCGCACGACAGGCTCCGCGTTGATATCCCGGCGGCCTTGATCCTAGCACGATTTTGCAGAACGCGGGACGCGCTATCGCTTCCGCTTCGGCGCCGGCGTCGCGGGCTTGGCGGCGGAGCGCGCCTTGGCCTTCGCGCCGGGCTGCACGCGCAGCCCGTCGACGAACACGTCGAGCATGCGCAGCACCGAGGATTGCCAGCCGGGCTGGTCGTGCATGTAGCACATGCCGATCAGAGCCCTGAGCAGGTCTTCCGGGCTGACATCGGCACGCATCTCGCCGGCCGCGACGGCGCGGTCGAGCAGCGAGCCGATCGCCTTGGTCAGCCGGTCCATCGAGAAGGCCGAAAGTTCCGACGAGCTCTGGAACGTCAGCGCCAGCGCCGCCGACATGCCTTTTTTCGTGGCCACGAATTCGACCCCGGAACGTAGCCAGCGGCGCAGCGCGTCGACCGAGTCCTTCGCATTCTTCAACTGCTCGGCAAGCTCGCTGAGCTGCTCGACTTCGCGCCGGTATACCGCCTCGAACAGATCCTCGCGCGTCGGGAAATGCCGGTAGAGCGTGCCGATGCCGACGCCGGCGCGTTTCGCCACGGCCTCCAGGCTCGCCTCCGGACCGCCCGCGTTGAACACGGCCTTGGCCGCCTCGAGCACGCGCTCGCGATTGCGCACGGCATCGGCGCGGGGCTTTCGGGTCTGGTCGGTGTGGTCGTCCATGCCGGCAATGTAGATCACGAATTGGTTAGATTGAACCCTTGGCTAGCTGCATCGCGTTGTCTGCGCATGGGCTTTTGACGAATTCCAAATATTTTTCGGCGGCCCTTGTTAAGCGGAGGGTGCCTCCGTATCTTCGTTGGGATGTTGCCCGGCTTCGCCCGGTCAACGCTGGAATCGACGGCGGCCACGGCGGTGGCGCGCCGCGCGATCACTCATGTCCATATCTGATCGGAGCCTTGTATGAACCACTCCATCAGCCTCACCGTGAACGGTGCGCGGCGCGACTTCGTCCTTGACGATCCGCGCGTCACGCTGCTCGATCTCCTGCGTGAGCGCCTCCATCTGACCGGAACCAAGAAGGGATGCGACCGCGGCCAGTGCGGCGCCTGCACTATTCTCGTCGACGGCAAGCGTATCAATTCCTGCCTCGCGCTCGCCGTCAGCCATGACGGCGCCGACATCCTCACCATCGAGGGCGTTGCGCGCGGCGACCAGCTTCACCCCGTGCAGGCCGCCTTCATTGCCCATGACGGATTTCAGTGCGGCTTTTGCACGCCCGGCCAGATCATGAGCGCGATCGGCATGATGCGCGAGGCCCAGGCCGGCGACGATCCCGAACGCATCCGCGAATGCATGAGCGGCAATCTCTGCCGCTGCGGCGCCTATGCCGGCATCGTCGATGCCGTGCGCGAGGCGCAAGAACGCATGGACGAATCCAATCAGAGGCGCTCCGCATGAAACCGTTCGATTATGTCAGGCCGGCCACGGTTACTGAAGCCGTTGCCGCCGCCGGCCAGCCGGGCGCTGTCTATCTCGCCGCCGGCACCAATCTGCTCGATCTGATGAAGGGCGGCGTGAGCCGTCCGGATCGCCTGGTCGATGTCACGCATCTCGAAGGGCTCGACGCAATCGAGCATCTCGCCGATGGGTCGCTGCGTATCGGCGCGCTGGTGAGCAACGCCGATCTTGCGCATGACCCGGATTTTGCAAAGGCCTATCCGGCCGTCGCCGAAGCGCTACTCTCCGGGGCTTCGGCGCAATTGCGCAACGCCGCGACCGTCGGCGGCAATCTGCTGCAACGGACGCGCTGCGCATATTTCTATGACACCGCCAGCCGCTGCAACAAGCGCGAGGCGGGCAGTGGCTGCGACGCCCGCGACGGCGAGAACCGCACCCATGCCGTGCTCGGCTGGAGCGAGAGCTGCATCGCCACGCATCCCTCGGACTTCTGCGTGCCCCTGGTTGCACTTGACGCCATCGTCGAGATCGAGGGCAGGAGCGGGCGTCGCGAGATCGCACTGGACGAACTGCATCGCCTGCCCGCCGATACGCCTCAGCGCGAGGCCGCGCTCGAACCCGGCGACCTGATTGTCGCGGTGCGCCTGCCGGCTGCGGCGCGCGGCTTTGCGGCGCATGCGCGCTACCTCAAGGTTCGTGAGCGCACATCTTACGCCTTTGCCGTCGTCTCGGCCGCCGCTGCGTTGCAGATCGAAAACGGCCAGATCAGGGAGGCGCGGCTCGCGCTCGGCGGCGTTGCCGCAAAGCCCTGGCGTGCCCGCGCAGCGGAAGACGTGCTCAAGGGTGTCGCGCCCACGGCCGACGCCTTCCAGGAAGCCGCCTGGCGCGCGCTCACCGACGCAAAGCCGTCCGGCGACAACGCCTTCAAGATCGAGCTCGCCCGCCGCATCGTCGTGCGCGCGTTGACTCTCGCCGCCGCCGGTACGCCGGCGCGCCTGCCGGCGCTGCCGGCCTCTCCCTTTGCCTCGACCTCCGGAGCCATCCATGCCTGAGCTCAATCTCACCAGCGCTCCCGCCAATCTGCGCCATGGCTCGAGCATCGGCCAGCCTCTGACCCGGCGCGACGGCCTCATCAAGGTCAAGGGGCAGGCGACTTATGCGGCCGACAATCATCCGCCCGGGATGCTGTTTGCGGTGATGGCGGTCTCGAGCATTGCGCGCGGCCGCGTGGTCTCGCTCGATGTCTCTGCTGCCAAGCGCCATCCCGGCGTCGTCGACGTCATGACACCAGACCACAAGCCGCCACTCGCGATCGACCCCGAGATCAAGACCAACCCGTTCGTGTTCCGGATGGAGGTGCTGCAGAGCGACGAGGTCCGCTACGCCAACCAGCCGATCGCCGTCGTGATCGCCGAGACGCTGGAAGCGGCAACGGAAGGCGCGGTGCTGCTGGCGCCGCGCTATGAGGCGCTGCCTGCGCTCGTCGGCCTCGATGCCGGCGAGAGCTACGTGCCGCCGGTCGTCGGCGTCGGCAATCCCACGGAAAGCCACCGCGGCGATGTCGAGGCGGGCCTTGCCTCGGCCGAGAAGCAGATCGATGCGGTCTACGAGACGCCGCCGCAATATCACAATGCCATGGAGCCGCATGCGATCGTGGCCAGCTGGGACGGGGACAATCTGTCGGTCGACATGCCGACCCAGGGCCTGATGCTCTCGCTCGGGCGCATCGCCGAGCTGTTCGGCATTGCGCCTGACAAGATCCACATCCGCAGTCCGTTCCTCGGTGGCGGTTTCGGCTCCAAGGGGCTGATGTCCGGCCCGCCGACCCTCGGCATCATGGCTGCAAGCTCGTCGGCCGGCCGGTGAAGCTCGTGCTGCGCCGTGAGCAGATGTACGGCCCGGTCGGCCATCGCGCACCGACCCGCCAGCGGCTGCGCATCGGCGCCGACGGCGAGGGGCGCCTGACTGCGCTCGATCACCATGCGAGAACCGTGTCGAGCACGTTCGACGATTTCTACGAGCCCGCCGCCGATGCCTCGCACACGCTCTATGCGGCGCCTGCGATCCGCACCTCGCACGATGCCGTGCGTGTCAACACCGGTACGCCGCTGTTCATGCGCGCGCCGGGCGAGGCGACCGGTTCGATTGCGCTCGAGAGTGCGATCGACGAGATGGCCTGGGCCTGCGGCATCGATCCGCTCGCCTTCCGTCTGAAGAACTACGCCGAGGTCGAGCCGATCACGGGAAAGCCCTTCTCATCCAAGGCGCTGCGTGCCTGCTACGAGCAGGGCGCCGCGCGCTTCGGCTGGGCCAAGCGCTCGCTCCAGCCGCGGCAGATGCGCGACGATGCCGGTCTTCTGGTCGGCTGGGGCATGGGCACCGCGACCTTCCCGGCGCTGATGTTCCAGGCGGAAGCGCGTGCCGCGATCCGCCGCGACGGCACCGGTGCAATGGAGATCGGCGCGCATGACATGGGGCAGGGCGCCTGGACGGCACTCGCCCAGATCGCAGCCGCCGGTCTCGGCCTCGATATCGATCGCGTCACGTTCAAGGCCGGAACGTCCGACCTACCCGACGCCGGCATTGCCGGCGGCTCGGCGCACACGGCGACCGCGGGCGCCGCGATCCACAGCGCCGGCGCGGCCGTGATTGCAAAGCTCGCCGCTCTTGCCACCGGCGACGAGCGCTCGCCGCTGTTCGGAGCAGGCAATGCCGGCGTGGTCGCGCGCGACGGAAAGCTGTTCCGGCGTGACGACGGGAATCGCGGCGAGAGCTACGCCGAGATCCTCGCGCGTGCCGGCGTCGCGGACGTCGAGGCGCGTGGCACCGGCGCGCCAAATCCTGCGGCGATGGAGGAGTATGCCATGCACGCCCATGGCGCGGTGCTCGCGGAGGTGAAGGTCGATCCCGAACTCGGCCAGGTCCGCGTCACGCGCATGGTCGGCGCCTTCGCCGCGGGGCGCATCGTCAATCCGCATCTGGTGAAGAGCCAGCTGTTCGGCGGCGCCGCTTCCCGATCCGGATCGAGGAATTGCTGACGCAGTCTTGAGCGCTGCGGCGATGTCAACGAGAGCCGGGCGGAGATCGCCGCGCGGCTCTCGCCCCGCGTCGAAGCGTCAGTTCATCTTCCGCCGGAGGGCCTTGATCGCCTCTCTCTGCGTCTCGATGTATGCGGCGATGGCCTCGCGCAGCTCGCGCGAGCGGAGCTTGTCGGCATCGCGCCGAACTTCGTCGAGCGCGGCTTCTGCATTGGCGAGCGTGATCTTCATCGGCGAGCCCTGTTACGAAGCGGCCCCGGAGTGCCTAGGAGTCCGGGGCCATAACCTCAGCACCTCTGCGCCAGGCTGCTCGGCTACGGTTCGTAATATATAGAGGTTCGGCTCGCGGAAATTGAGATGGCTCAAGCTCCGTAGGAAACCGGTGGCTCCGTAAGATCCCGGAGGAATTTGATCCGCGTCAAAACGTCGGCGGCGTGCAGGCCGAGATCACTTCGCACGGCTTGCCGCCGACGCAGCGGAAGCGATGCGGGCGGCGGCTCTCGAAATAATAGGCATCGCCGGGATTGAGGATGCGGCGCTCGTCCTCGACGGTGACTTCGAGCTTGCCCGAAATCACGATGCCGCCTTCCTCGCCGTCATGAACGAGATGCACGCGCCCGGTGTCGCTGCCGGGCTCGTAGCGCTCCTTCAAAATCTGCAAGCTGCGGCCGAACAGATTGTCGCCGACTTGCCGATACGAGATCGGCTTCTTGCCGACCTCGGTCAGCTCTTCGGCGCGATAGAAGATCTTGCGCCGGCTCTCCGGCTCCAGTGCGAAGAACTCGGCGAGCCCCATCGGGATGCCGTCGAGGATGCGCTTGAGCGCGCCGACCGACGGGTTCATCTGGTTGGATTCGATCAGCGAAATCGTCGAATTGGTGACGCCGGCGCGCTTGGCAAGCTCGCGCTGCGACAGCTTCTGGCGCGCCCGGATGAATCGCAGCCGTCCACCGATGTCGACGCTCATGCCCCTGGTCCCTGTTGCAGGTGTTGCGGATCGCGCAAATATGGACTAATGGCCCTAGTGAAATCAATGACTTGCAGGTCACCAGAAAAGGACTTGTTGCGCTTTGGAAGCCGTGCCTCTGCTATCCCGTCAGCAAAGGAGCGCGGCCGTGACCCTTCATCAGATTCCGAACACTATCAAGACCGACTCGTTCTGGATGCCGTTCACGGCCAACCGGCAGTTCAAGAAGGCGCCGCGCCTGTTCTCCTCGGCCGAGGGCATGCACTACACCACCGTCGACGGCCGCAAGGTGATCGACGGCTCCGCCGGCCTCTGGTGCGTCAATGCCGGCCACGGCCGCAAGCAGATCGCCGCCGCGGTCGAGCGGCAGCTGATGACGCTGGACTTCGCGCCTACGTTCCAGATGGGCCATCCGCTGGCGTTCGACTTCGCCGAGCGGCTCGCCGAAATCGCGCCGAAGGGCCTCGACCGGATCTTCTTCACCAACTCCGGCTCCGAGTCGGTGGACACCGCGCTCAAGATCGCGCTCGCCTATCATCGCGCCACCGGCCAGTCGAGCCGCACCCGCCTGATCGGCCGTGAGCGTGGTTATCACGGCGTCGGCTTCGGCGGCACGTCGGTCGGCGGCATGGTCGCCAACCGCCGCGCCTTCGCGACCCTCCTGCCGGGCGTCGACCACATCCGCCACACCCACGATCTCAGCCGCAACGCCTTCGCCAAGGACCAGCCGGAGCATGGTGCCGAGCTCGCCGACGATCTCGAGCGCCTGGTTGGCCTGCACGGCGCCGAGACGATCGCCGCCGTCATCGTCGAGCCGGTGCCGGGCTCGACCGCGGTGCTGCCGCCGCCGAAGGGCTATCTGCAGCGCCTGCGCGAGATCTGCGACAAGCACGGCATCCTGCTGATCTTCGACGAGGTCATCACCGGCTTCGGCCGCCTCGGCACGCCGTTCGCCGCCAACTTCTTCGGCGTCACGCCGGACCTGATGACGACGGCCAAGGGCATCACCAACGGCACCATTCCCTGCGGCGCGGTGTTCGCGAGCCGCAAGGTGCACGACGGGATGATGGTCGGCCCCGAGAACCAGATGGAGCTGTTCCACGGCTACACCTATTCGGCGCATCCGACGGCCTGCGCCGCCGGCATCGCGACGCTCGACATCTACAAGGACGAAGGCCTGCTCACGCGCGGTGCCTCGATCGCCGAATACTGGCGCGATGCGCTGCATTCGCTGAAGGGCCTGCCGAACGTCGTCGACATCCGCAATTGCGGCCTGATGGGCGCGGTCGAGCTGGCGCCGCGCGCCGGCGTGGTCGGCGCGCGCGGCTACGACGTGATGGTCGACTGCTTCAACACCGGCCTCTATTTGCGCATGAGCGGCGATAGCTTCGCGATGTCGCCTCCGCTCATCGTCGAGAAGAGCCATATCGACCAGATGGTCTCGATCCTCGGCGACGCCATCAAGAAGGTGGCCTGATAATTGCTCTCGCCGTTGCGAAAGTTCTTCTTGCAGCGGCGAGCGTGATGCCGCGGGAGTTTGACGAAGCGTGAAAGTTCTGATCCTCGGCAGCGGTGTCATCGGTGTCACCTCTGCCTACTACCTTGCGCGTGCTGGCCATGAAGTGACGGTCGTCGACCGTCAACCGGAGCCGGCACTGGAGACCTCTTTCGCCAATGCCGGCGAGGTGTCGCCCGGCTATTCCTCGCCCTGGGCGGGCCCCGGCGTGCCGGTGAAGGCGGTCAAGTGGCTCTTGATGAAGCACGGCCCGCTGGTGATCCGGCCGAAGCTCGATCCGGTGATGTGGGTCTGGCTGCTCAAGATGCTGCGCAACTGCACCAGCGCGCGCTACGCGGTCAACAAGAGCCGGATGATCCCGATCGCGGAATACAGCCGCGACTGCCTGCGCGACCTGCGCCGCGACATCGGCATTCAATATGACGAGCGCTCGCAGGGCACGCTGCAGCTGTTCCGCCACCAGGCGCAGCTCGACGGCACCGGCGAAGACATCGCCGTGCTCAAGCAATATGGCGTGCCCTTCGAGGTGCTGGGCCGCGAAGGCTGCATCGCGGTCGAGCCGGCGCTCGCCGGCGTGAAGGAGAAGTTCGCCGGCGGACTTCGCCTGCCGCAGGACGAGACCGGCGACTGCCACATGTTTACGCAGGCGCTTGCCAAGCATGCCCAGGCGCTCGGCGTGCGCTTCATGTTCAACACCGGCATCGACCGCATCGTCACCGACGGCGCACGCGTCAGCGGCGTCGCGACCAGCGCCGGCCTGTTGCAGGCCGAGGCCTACGTCCTCGCGCTCGGAAGCTGGTCGTCGCGACTCGTTGCGCCGCTCGGTATTTCGCTGCCGGTCTATCCGGTGAAGGGCTATTCGATCACTGTGCCGATCAAGGACGCTTCCGGCGCGCCGGAATCGACCGTGATGGACGAGAGCTACAAGGTCGCGATCACGCGCCTCGGCAATCGCATCCGTGTCGGCGGCACTGCCGAAATCTCGGGCTTCTCGAGCAAGCTCTATGACGCCCGCCGCGCCACGCTGGATCACTCCTTGACTGATCTGTTCCCGCGCGGCGGCGATCTGTCCAAGGCGACGTTCTGGAGCGGCCTGCGTCCGATGACGCCGGACGGCCCGCCCGTGATCGGCCCGACGCAATACGCCAATCTCCACCTCAACACCGGACACGGCACGCTCGGCTGGACCATGTCCTGCGGTTCGGGTCGGGTGCTCGCGGACATGCTGTCAGGCAAGAAGCCGGAGGTCGACGTCAGCGCGCTGACGGTGGATCGGTACGCGCACCGGTTCGGGTGATTGACGCTGTCATTCCGGGTCGATGCGAAGCATCGAATCCGGAATCTCGAGATTCCGGGTTCGCCTCTTCGAGGCGCCCCGGAATGACGGCAATTGACTACCCCGCCCCCGTCACGCAATTCACCCACAGCACCACGGCCTTGGCATCCTGCGCCGGATTGGAAAACCGGTGCGGCCGGCGGCTGGCGAAGCGAAAGCTGTCGCCCGTCTTCAGCGACCACGTCTCGCTGTCCACCGTCAGCATCATCTCGCCTTCAAGCACGAGGCCGGCTTCCTCGCCGTCGTGGGTGTAGAGCTCGTCGCCCGCGGAGCCGCCGGGATCGATGTGCACCAGGAACAGGTTGAGCCGGTTGTCGCTGCCCGCGGCGCTCAGCAATTGCTTCGAAATTCCGCTGCGCCAGAGTTTCAGTTCTGGCCGCTGAAGCCCGCGCGTCACCACCTGGTCGGAGGCACCGTCGGCACTTGGGTTCGAACCGAACAAAGCCGCCATGCCGACGCCGAGCACGTCGGAGAGCGTTGCCAGCGCGCGCAGCGACGGCGACGACAGGCCGCGCTCGATCTGGCTGAGGAAGCCGATCGACAGGCCGGTGCGCGCGGCGACCGTTTCCAGCGAGAATTGCCTGACGCGCCTGATATCGCGGATGCGGCGGCCGACCGCGACGTCCATCGCGGGCTCGGCCGGCTTGGTCATCGCCTTGGCCGGCACCGTCTTGGCCTTCAGCTTCCTGGCCGGCTTTGCGGCGGCCGGTTTGCGCATTCTTTTGCCACCGCTCACGTCAAACCGCTTCCTTCATGTGCATGAAAACCGCTTGCATCACCTGCGAAAGTGTGACCAAATTTTCATATTGGTGAAAATAGGCCGAAACGGCTTGGCCCGCAACGTCTGCGATCAAGACATCTGCGAGCGCCGCTAGCGGCCGGACCCAAAGGGGGATGCGATGGCGTTGAAGCGTTTTGTCCAGGCCGCAGTCGCGGCGCTCGCGATTGCCGCAGTCGTGCCGGCCTCCGCGCAGCAGGTGCTGAAGGTCGGCTCGACGCCGACGGGCATTCCCTTCACCTTCCTCGACACCAAGACCAATACCATCCAGGGCATCATGGTCGATCTCATCACCGAGATCGGCAAGGACGCCGGCCTCAACGTGCAGATCGAGCCGATGTCGTTCTCGGCGCTGATCCCGTCGCTGACTCGAGCAAGATCGACATCATCGCGGCCGCAATGTTCATCACTGCGCCGCGCAAGGAGGTCGTCGACTTCTCCGACCCGATCTACACTTATGGCGAAGGCCTGGTGGTGCCGAAGAACGACACCAAGGCCTACGCCACGCAGGACGATCTGAAGGGCGAGACGGTCGGCGCCCAGGTCGGCACCGCCTTCGTCGACGCGTTGAAGAAGTCCGGCCTGTTTGCCGACGTCAAGGCCTACGACACCATTCCCGACATCCTGCGCGACGTGAACACCGGCCGTCTCAAGGCCGGCTACGCCGACTATCCGATCCTCGCCTACAACCTGAAGCAGGGCGGCTTCCCCGAGGTGCGGCTCGTCGACAGCTACAAGCCGGTCACGGTCGGCTCGATCGGCATCGGCGTGCGCAAGGGCGACAGCGCGCTGCTCGGCAAGATCAACGCCTCGCTGGCCAAGCTCAAGGCCAACGGCACCATCGACAAGATCCTCGAAAAATGGGGCCAGAAGGCCCAAGGCTGATTGCTAGAGGCTGATCGAAGGCTGCCCGATGAAAGGCTTTTGGCACGACGCTGCCGAGTTCTTCCCGATCCTGATGAGCGGCGTCGCGCTGACGATCGTCGTCACCATCGGCTCGCTGCTGCTCTCGACGGTGCTCGGCCTCGTCTGGGCGATGATGCGGGTCTCCGGCATCAAGGTCCTGTCGATGCTCAGCGCCAGCCTGATCAACGTGATCCGCGGCATCCCGATCATCGTGCTCCTGTTCTACCTCTACTTCGTGATGCCCGATCTCGGTGTCACGCTGTCGGCCTTGCAGGCCGCCATCCTCGGGCTCGGCATCGCCTATTCGGCCTACCAGGCGGAAAACTTCCGCGCCGGCATCGAGGCGATCGACAAGGGCCAGATCGAGGCGGCGCAGTCGATCGGCATGGGCTGGTGGCTCACCATGCGCCGCGTGGTGCTGCCGCAGGCGGTGCGCATCGTGCTGCCTCCCTACGGCAACGTCATGATCATGATGCTGAAGGATTCGTCGCAGGCCTCGACCATCACGGTCGCCGAGCTTGCGCTGCAGGGTAAGCTGATCGCGTCCTCGACCTTCAAGAACACCAGCGTGTTCACGCTGGTGGCGCTCATGTACCTCACCATGAGCATTCCGCTGATCCTGCTGGTTCGCCACTTCGAAAAGCGGGCGGGCAAGAAATGATCGAGCTCACCGACGTTCACAAGAGTTTCGGCAAGGTCGAGGTGCTCAAGGGCATCACGGCGAAGGTCGAGAAGGGCGTGGTGGTCTGCATCGTCGGCCCGTCCGGCTCCGGCAAGTCGACCATCCTGCGCTGTATCAATGGGCTGGAAAGCTACGATCGCGGCGAGATCAATGTCGAAGGATTGAAGGTCGACCGTGATGCGCCGTCGATCGTGAACGTCCGCACCCAGGTCTCGATGGTGTTCCAGCGCTTCAACCTGTTTCCGCATCGCACGGTGCTGGAGAACGTGGTCGAGGGCCCGCTCTACGTGAAGAAGGAGGCTCGTGCGCAAGTGCTCGAGCGCGGCCGCGCGCTGCTCGCCCAGGTGGGCCTCGCCGAAAAGGCCGACGCGCACCCTCCGCAGCTTTCCGGCGGCCAGCAGCAGCGCGTCGCGATCGCACGCGCGCTCGCGATGCAGCCCAAGGCGATCCTGTTCGACGAGCCGACCTCGGCGCTCGATCCCGAGCTCGTCGGCGACGTTCTCGGCGTGATGCGCAAGCTCGCCGACGACGGCATGACCATGGTCGTCGTCACCCACGAGATGGGCTTCGCCCGCGACGTCGCCGATCGCGTGCTGTTCATCGACGGCGGCGTCATCGTCGAGCAGGGGCCGGCCAAATCGGTGCTCAACCAACCCCAGCACCCGCGCACGCAGGATTTCCTGCGCCGGGTGCTGCATCCGCTCTGATCGGTCTTCGCCATGACTGCGCGCCTGCCTCTGCCGCCCTCGATTTATGCTGACACCGCCGTTGCGCCGGTCGCCACGCCGCCGCTCGACGCCGACAAGACCGTCTCCGTCGCGATTATCGGCGGCGGCTACACCGGCCTGTCCACCGCGCTGCATCTGGCGGAGCAGGGCGTCGAGGCCTTGGTGCTGGAGGCGCAGGAGCCGGGCTGGGGCGCGTCCGGCAACAATGGCGGCCACACCAATCCCGGCCTGAAGCACGATCCCGACCAGATCGAGGCCGATTTCGGCACTGAACTTGGCCGCCGCATGATCGAGTTCTCGTATGGCACGCCGAATTTTACGCACGAGCTGATCCGTCGCTACCAGATCCCGTGCGAGGCGCGGCAAAACGGAACGCTGCGTGCGGGCTATAACGAGGCCAGTGCCGCTGCGATCGAGAAGACGGCGCAGCAATGCATCCGCCGCGGCATGCCGGTGACATATCTGAACCGCGAGCAGCTGCGCGAGATGACCGGCACCGACCGCTATATCGGCGCCATGCTGGACGCGCGTGGCGGCGACCTGCATCCCCTCAGCTATGCCCGCGGTCTCGCGCGCGCCGCGATCTCGGCAGGCGCGAAGGTGCATGGCGAGACGCCGGCGCTGTCGCTGCGCCGCGACGGCGCGCATTGGCGCATCGAGACGCCGCGCGCGGTGGTTCGTGCAGAAAAGGTGCTGCTCGCCACCAATGGCTTCACCGATGATCTCTGGCCGGCGCTTCGCCGCACCATCGTGCCGGTGTTTTCCTCGATCGTCGCCTCCGCGCCGCTCTCCGACGAGGTCGCCCGCTCGATCATGCCGACGCGTCCCGTGCTCTACGAGAGCGGCCACATCACGGTCTACTACCGCATTGACCAGCACAACCGCCTCTTGATGGGCGGCCGCGGCCCGATGCGCTGGATCAGCTCGCCGTCGGATGTCTCCTATCTCATCCGCTACGCCGAGCGGCTATGGCCGCAGCTGAAGGGCGTCGCCTGGACCCATGGCTGGAATAGCCGGCTCGCGATCACCAAGGACCACTATCCGCATGTGCACGAGCCCGCCGAAAGTATCCTGATCTCGCTCGGCTGTAACGGCCGCGGCGTCGCGCTCTCGACCGCGATGGGCGCGCAGCTCGCCCGCCGCCTGATCGGCGGCGCCAAGGCCGAGATCGACATGCCCGTCACCGGCATCAAGCCGATCCCGATGCATGCGTTCTGGCCGGTGGGGGTGACGACCGCGGTCATCACAGGGCGCGTGCGGGACCGGCTCGGCATATGAAGAAGGCGCCGCCTTGTCAGGGGCGGCGCCTTGCAGGAATTGCAGATCGCGTCAGCAGCGGCCCTGCTTCCACAGTCCGGGCGGGCACCCGTGACCGCGCCAGCCGACCTTGCGTCCATGCGACCATCCGGGCGGCGTGCCATGGTAATGATGGCCCATCGCGTGGCCGTAACCGTGGCCGTGACCATGACCACCCTTTGCAAACGCAGGGTTGGTCGGTGTGAAACCCGCCGCAATGATCAGCGACGCGGCGAGCGCAAGTTTCTTCATCATGTTCTCCAGTGGGGCGAGCGCACTTGTCCGATCAATGAACGGACTGTGCGCAGCTAAGTTCCCTGCAAATGTGGAGGAGTCGTGACGCTCGCGGAGATGCGCGATCGCGCATCGGCTCAACGCGTGCTGGCACATCCGCGCTTGCGACGTGCCCGCGGTTCACCGCTGGCACGCTCTCTCGTAAACGGACTCAGGCCTCCGCCACCGCATCGGCCCACGGCTGGAAGATCTCGACCGCGCCGGAATTGACCTCGCCCTCGCGCGTCACCACGCTCGGGCAGGCGAATTTCTGCGGCAGCGCCTGCACCCGGCTCTCTTCATAGTCGAAGCGTGCGGCCAGCGCCTTGCGTGTGTCTGCCGGCAGTCTGACATCGCCGATCACGACCGCGCCCTCGCTGGCGTCGATGCGCGGCTGGTGGATCGCCGCGTCGAGGTCCATGCCGAAATCCATTGCGAACGATGCGAGTTGCATCACCGCGGGCAGGATGCGGCGGCCGCCGGAGGCGCCGATGGCGAGACGCTTGCCGTCCCTGGTCTCGGCGATGACGGGCGTGTAGTTGGTGAGGCAGCGCTTGCCGGGAGCGAGCGAGTTGGTGGTGCCGGGCGTCGGATCGAACCACATGATGCCGTTGTTCATGGCGATGCCGGTGTGCGGCGTCACGTATTTCGAACCGAAGGACGAGAGCAGTGTCTGCGTCACCGCGGCGACATTGCCGTGGCGGTCGACGACGGAGAAATGCGTGGTGCAGGCCGGTGCCAGATATTCGGCGCCGAGCGAGCGCTTGCCGTCGGCATCGCCCATGTCCTTGAGCCGTTCGCGATAGGCAGCTTGCAGGGCGAGCGCATATTCGGCGTAGGTGGCGGCATCGGGTGCACCTGCCGGTTTCAGATTTTGCTGCAACAGGCGCAGCGCGTGCGCCAGCGTCGGTCCGGCGGTGAGCTCCGGCGTCGCAAACACCTTGCCGCCGCGATAGGGGATCGCCAGCGGCTCGCGCAGATGGGCGCGGAATGCGGCGAGGTCCTCGACCGACAGCGAGCCGCCGTCGGCCTTGATGTCGGATGCGATGCTTTTGGCGAGATCGCCCTGGTAGAAATCACGCGGTCCGGCTTCGGCGAGGTGCGATAGCGTTGCCTTCAACTTGTCCTGCGGCAGCCGCGTCTCGGACTTGATGCCCCATGGCGCGGTCGGCGGCAGGCCGTCCTTCAGGAACGCCGCCGCGCTCGCGGGATAGCGCCGGAGGTCAGCCGCCGAGCTTGCGATCGTCAGTGTGGTCCACCAATCGGCCAGCAGGCCTTCGCCGGCGAGCGCGGCGGCCGGCGCGACCAGGTCCTTCCACGGCAGTCTGGCGTGGCGGCGATGCGCTTCCTCCATGCCGGCGACGACACCGGGCACGGCGATCGCGCCGGGGCCGTGAATGTTGCGATCGTCCTTCACCCGCGGCCAGGGAAAGAGATCGGACGCTGCGCCTTCGCCGCTGAGCGGATAGTCCGCGACGCGCAGGCTCTGCGGGGCGCACATGCCGTAGTCGATCACCTCGGTGCGATTTTCCCTGGCGCGGTAGAGCACCATCGCGCCGCCACCGCCGATGCCGCTGTTCCAGGGCTCCAGCACGTTCAGCGCCATGGTGGTCGCGACGATCGCGTCGACGCAATCGCCGCCCGCGGCCAGCACTTGCGCGCCCACTTCGGCGGCCCGGCGCGATTGCGCGGCGACGATACCGCCCTTGGTCTTGACGGCAGGCTTGCGGACGGTTTGGGCGAGGCTGAACTGATGAGGCATGATGCGGTCTTGTGTCTGTCTTCGGTGGTCTTGGCTTGGTGGTGCCGACTTGAAAAGCTCCGCATTTGGCGAAGCGCGCGGACAATGGCACATTGCGGCCAACGAGAACATCCAAAGGGAGAAGCGGCATGGCTGGTGTGAAACAGGCGCGGGATGGCGCGGTCGGGATCCTGACGCTGGACGAGCCGGCGAGCCTGAACGCGATGACGCCGGACCTGCTCGGCGCGCTGGCTGCCGCCGTCGGCGGCATGACACAGGACGAGGGTGTTCGCGCGCTGATCCTCACCGGCGCCGGGCGCGGCTTCTGCTCGGGACAGAATTTGAAGGCCTCCGAGGCGCTCGGCGAGGACATCGCCGCCGGCGTGATGCGCTTCTACTGGCCGGCCTTCAAGGCGCTCCGCGAATGCCGCGTGCCCGTCGTCGTCGCCGTCAACGGGGTGGCGGCCGGCGGCGGCTTCAGCCTCGCGATGGCCGGCGACATCATCGTCGCGGCGCGGTCGGCGAGCTTCATCCAGGTGTTCAGCCGCATTGCGCTGGTGCCCGATCTCGGCTCGACCTGGCTGCTGCCGCGCCTGGTCGGCCGGCAGCGGGCGCTCGAGCTGATGCTGCTCAACGAGCCGCTGACGGCGGAACGCGCCCAGGAGATCGGCCTGGTGCGGCAGGTCGTCGACGACGAGAAGCTGATGGGAGAGGCGCTGGTGCTGGCGCGCGGCCTGGCGGAGGGCCCGACGCGCGCTTTGGTCGCAACCCGCGCGCTGGTCGAGGAGAGCGAGCACGCGACCTATGAGGCCCAGTTCCGCCGCGAGATCGAGCTTCAGGCCACGATCCGGAAAAGCGCCGACGCCATCGAAGGCCGCAATGCCTTCGTCGAGAAGCGTAAGGCGAAGTTCACCGGGCGGTGACGAGCCGAAGACGTCAATGCCCGGGAGCTGCCCGGGCATAGCGAGTTTGGAGAACCGGTTTGCGGCAAGCGGCGAGACGACAGCTTCAGAGCGCGCGGTTCAGACGGCTGGCCTGATACTTGGCGTGCCATTTCGGGCCGGGGCCGCGCATGTAGTGCAGCTCGGGGCGGTAGGGGTCGCCGGCGACCCTGACCAGCGTCAGCCATTTGGTGGCGACGAAGTGCAGGGGCTGGCGGAGCAGGCTCAAGGACGCGATCAGCATGGCATCACCTCAATGCGGCTTGCCGAGCATGGCGGTGAAGGGGAGGTCGAAAATCTCCTCGCCGTCGTCGCCGCTGACATGGATCACCCAGTCGCGCCAGTCTTCCGCACCGGGCGTCAGGATCATCGAACGCATGATCTGGGCGGCGCGGTCGCGTGCCTCGGTCAGATTGGCTACCGCCGTGCCGTACCGATCGATCAGCGTGCCTTCGGTATTCGAGCAGTGGAAATACATCTGAACCATACACGCCTCCTGTAGAAAGCGATTGGGACGGCAGACCGATACCATCGGAAACGGTCGAAAAATATTCGGGTCGAGCCCGGTAAGGGAATCTACGGAGGTTGGTCGGCACCAAGGTCGTTACAGGTTTAATCACAGGCGGGTGATCGGCAACTGGACGGCGCGCAGGCGGCATGGAACAACCCTGGACGATACGTCCGGGAGGCCGCTGTGAACGACTTCACATTCCGCTGTGAACGCCCGAGCCTGCGCTTGTTTGCGGCGGCCGTCGTCGCAGTGCTGCTCGGCCTGGCCCCGGCCTCGTCCGAGTCGGTCAGGAAAAGCGGCTATGCGATCGGCACGGAAAGCTGCGGCAGCGGCGATCTCGCTTTTCCAAGACTCCAGATCGATATGAAGGCGGGATTTTGCGCCGGCCTCGTCGCCAGCGAGGAGGATCACCTCAAGTTTCCGCGTTCAATCGTCCAGGTGCCCGGCCGCGACCTGTTCGTGGTGGCCGACATGGGCGGCTGGGGCCACACCGATGGGCGGCTGCTGCTGCTCGATCCGCATGCGCTCCCGGGGCAGCGATTCAAGGAACTGCTGACCGGCCTCGAATATCCGTTCGGCCTCGTGATCGGCCCGGACAAGAAGCTCTACGCCTCGACCGCGGAGGCGATCTTCCGGTTCGATCCGCTCGCGGACAATCCGCGCGGTACGGTCGAGACCGTCATCCGTCACATGCCGGGCCGCCGGATCACGCTGCCCGACGGCACCAGGCTCGACGAGAGTGCGCATCCGCTCAAGCAGTTCGTCTTTGACAGGAACGGCCGGCTGTTCGTCAATGTCGGCTCGCACAGCGACGACTGCATCACGCCTGCGCCGATCACAAAGCCCTGTGCGGCGGCCGAGGGTGCCTCCGCGATGGCCGCGATCTGGCTGTTTACGCCGCAGTCAGGCGGCGTCTTCCCGGCATTGAGGCCGAACGATCCTGACCCGCCGCACACCGTCTACGCGCGTGGCCTGCGGAACTCGATGGCGCTGGCGCTGCATCCGAATTTCCCCGATGCCGGCTATGCCTTCCTGCAAGGCGAGAACGGCCGCGACCTGCCCGACATCTTCAAGCCCAACGAGGAGATCAACGCGATCGAGCAGGGCAGGCACTATGGCTGGCCCTATTGCTACGACCTGTCGACGCCGAGCCCCGAGTTCAGGAGCGTGCTGCAATCCGGGACCTACAAGTCGCTCTGCACGGCCAATGCGCTCTACAAGCAGCCGTTCTCGCTGCTGCCGCCGCACGGCGCGCCGCTTGCGATGCTCTATTATCACGGCGCGAAATTCCCGGAGCTCGAGGGCAAGCTGCTGGTCGGCCTGCATGGCTATCGCCCGACCGGCAGCCGCGTGGTCGCCTACGATGTCGACGACCACGGTTTTCCCAGGCCGAGCCCGGCGCCGGTGCGCTACCATGTCAGCTGCGCGGCTGATCCGACCCACAGCTTCCAGACCGACGCCGGCGAGGTCGCTGCCGCGCCGTTCGAGGAGCTGATCGCAGGCTGGCACCGCGTCAACGGCGCGCGGCCGCAAGGTGCGCCGGTCGGCATGACGGTCGCCGACGACGGCGCGATCTGGCTGGTCGAGGACAAGAACCAGACCGTGATCCGCATCGATCGTGCCGCGGGCGATGCGCCTCCGCCGCTGCCCTGCGACACGCGCAGCCAGGCGATGATCGATCAGCTCGCGGCCTTCGTCGCCAGGGACACGCAGAACAGCGTTCGCCTCACCACGCTGCGCAAGGGCCTCGTCGAGAAGCATTGCCTCGGCTGCCATTCGGATTTCGGCCTGAAGGCAGGACAGTCGGATGCGGAGAAGGATGCGACGGCGCTCCGCTTCATGCTGTCGCAGGACGGCTGGATCTATCCTGGTGATCCCGATGCCGGCAGGCTGCGCACGCGCCTTCGCGGCCTCGGCGCCGAGAAGCTGATGCCGCCGGGCGGCGAAAGCCTGCCGAAGACCGAGCCCGGCTATTCGCGTCTGCTCGATACCGCCGACCTGCTCGTCGCCAGAATGGTTCCGGGAACGCGAATGCGGATCAAGGCCGGCCCGCCGCAACGCAAGTTCTTTGGCAAGACCAACAAGGAATGCGGCGAAATACCGGCTGCCAAGGTCGTTGTCGTGACACAAAGGAGCGCTGTAGACAAACCCGGCTTCAGCCGCTTCTTCCGGCCGGCCGATCCCTATCTGAATGGCGAGTGCACCGACGACGATGGCTATTACATCCGGCAGGAATTTCTGGTGCCTGTGCAGTAGCATTTTGCTCATCGCGGCGCCGTCCGCTGCTGCCGAAACCAAGCTTTTCGACAGCGTGCAGGTCACGCCCGCCAGCGAATACACTTTCGGCATCGAAGGACCCGCCGCCGATCTCGACGGCAATTTGTTCGTCGTCAATCTCGGCAAGGCCGGCACCATCGGCAAGCTGCCTGCGGGCGCTGCGGCTTCGGAGCTGTTCACGACGCTCCCCGATGGCAGCGTCGGCAACGCGATCCGTTTCGATCGGAGCGGCGCGATGTTCATTGCCGACTACAAGAAGCACAACATCTTCACCATTGCGAAGGGAAGCACCGAACCTGCCGTCTGGTTTCACTCCGACGAGATGAATCAGCCCAACGACATCACGGTCGCGCGCGACGGCACGGTCTATGCGACCGATCCGAACTGGAAGGGCCGCGAGGGCCACATCTGGCGCATCGCGAAAGCCGCCGACGGAACGGTGCAGGGGCAGGTGATGACGGCGCCCCGCGCGATGGGCACCACCAACGGCATCGATCTCAGCCCCGATGGCAAGACGCTCTATGTCGGCGAATCCAGCAGCGGGCAGATCTGGTCCTACACGATCAGCGGCAACGAACTCACCGGCGCAAAGCTGGTGAAGTCGTTTCAGCCCGACACCGTCGACGGGCTGCGCACCGACGTTGCCGGTCGCCTCTACGTCGCGCGCATCCTCAAGGGCACGATCGCGCTGATGAAACCCAATGGCGCGGTCGAGCGCGAGATCGCGCTGAAGGGCAAGGAGCCGACCAACCTCGCCTTCGGCGGCAGCGACGGCAAGACCGTCTTCGTCACGCAGCGTCAGGGCGGCTTCGTCGAGTCCTTCCGTACCGATCAGCCGGGCCGCGAGCACTGCCTCCAGCGCGGGCGCTGCTGAGCATCAGGCGCGATCTGCTTCCGACGCAGGGCGGTGCGACAGAGGCGGCATTCTTCTTGCTTGCATCTGGCCGCCGCAGCGATCAAGAATCTGTGGCACCGTCAAAGCGACCACGGAGTGTTTGAGTGAAAGCCGTCCATACCGAACTGCACCGCAGCCATGATCCGCAATTCTTCCTGGTTCGCGGTGTCGTCAAGCGCACCACCGAGCAGCCCGAGCGCGCCGACCGCCTGCTCAAGGGGTTGAAGGACGGCAAGCATCAACTGGTCGAGCCGACGACATTCGGGCAGGGACCCCGCGCGCGCATCCACAGTCCGGAATATCTGTCGTTTCTGAGCGAGGCCTGGGACGCCTGGACCGCGCTCGGCGATTCCGGCCCCGAGATGATCGGCAACATCCATCCCGTGCGGCATGCCGCGACCTATCCGACCCACATCGTCGGCAAGCTCGGCTGGCACACCGCCGACACCGCAGCGCCGATCGGCCCGGGCACCTGGGCCGCGGCTTGCGCTGCGACGGACGTTGCGGTCACCGCCGCGCAGATGGTGATGGATGGCGAGGACGCGACCTACGCGCTCTGCCGTCCGCCCGGCCATCACGCCTATCGCGACATGGCCGGCGGCTTCTGCTTTCTCAACAACAGCGCGATTGCAGCCGCGCATCTGCGGCTCAAGCACGAGCGCGTCGTGGTCCTCGACGTCGACGTCCACCACGGCAACGGCACGCAAGGCATCTTTTATGCGCGGCCGGACGTGTACACGGTGTCGATCCATGCCGATCCCGTCGCGTATTATCCTTATGTCTGGGGCTATGCGCACGAGCGCGGCGAAGGCCCGGGCCTCGGCACCAATCTCAACATCCCGCTGGCGATCGGCACCGGCGACGACGCCTACATCCAGGCGATGGATGTCGCGCGCAAGGCGATCGAGTCCTTTGCTCCCGGCGCCCTCGTCATCGCGCTCGGCCTCGATGCCTCCGAGCACGATCCACTGAAGGGCCTTGCCGTTACCACGCCGGGCTTCCGCCGTATCGGCCAAGGATGGGCCTGCCGACCGTGTTCGTGCAGGAGGGCGGCTATCTCTCGGATATCCTGGGTGCGAACCTGACCTCGGTGCTGGCAGGATTCGAAGAGGCGCGGTGATATCTTCGCCTCTCCCCGCGTGCGGGGAGAGGCCGGAATCTGCGACAGCAAATTCCGGGTGAGGGGGACTCTCCCCGCAAGCGGGGAGAGGGGGAAAACTCAGAACATCCCGCTCGCCGCAAGCGCCTTGCAGACGTGCTGCATCTCGGCCTCGTCCGCGACCATGTCGAGCATGATCGTGATCAGGCCCTTAGCCGCGAAATCCTTCAGCTTCGCGCCGATCTCGGCATAGCTGCCGACGAGATAGGGGCAGTCGGCCTGGAAGGTCAGGAACGGCAGCAGCCAATAGCCATTGTCCGCGAGCTCGCCGCTTTGCCCCTCGTACAGCCGCCGCTTCCACACGGAGTCGCTGTTCTCCACGGTGAGCGCGAGCAGCTCGCGATCATCGGGATTGTCGCGAAAGCGCGCCCTGGCCGCCTGCCGCGCCTCGTCGCGGCTCTCGCGCGCGAAAATGCCGAAATTCATGCCTGATACATCGAGCCCGCGATCGAGGTCCGGCGGCAACATCTGCATCTTGATGCAGCCGGTCTCCTTCGCCACGCGCTGTGCCGCCTCGGACTGGCCCGCGATCAGAAATTCCGGCATCAGCTCCGCGGGCAGGCGGGGGCGCAGTTGCAGGTTGCTCGCACGGTAGAACCGGCCCGCGACATTCACCGGCCGCGTGCTTGAGAGCAACTGGCGCATCAGCGCGACGAATTCGCCGAGACGGACGTAGCGGTCCGCATGGGACTGGTCGTCGCCGAGGCCCTGCAAGTCGCTGACCGCGGTGCCCGTGATCATGTTGAGATAGACCTTGCGGCCGTAGAGCTGCGCGAAGGAGGAGACGAATTTGGCTGCCGTGAACGGGTGCATGTAGATGGGGTTGACGGCGATCAGCGGCGAAGATCGCGTCGTCCCAGCCATGATGTGCTGGGCCATTGCCCAGGGCTCGACGAACACGTCGTTGCCTTCGAACAGCAGAATGCCTTCGAAGCCGTTGCTGTCGGCGAACTGCGCCACCCGCATCAGCTCGCCGACATATGTCCTGGGGTCGCGGTTGCGCGAGATCGCGGGGAAGACGCGCAGCCGCCAGGTCGTCATTCAGCCGCTTCCTGGAGCGGCCAGGCGTTGCGGCTGATGGGAAGGCCGCCGTCCGCACGGGAGCCGTCGGCAATCGCGAGGCGATGCGAG
Organism: Bradyrhizobium sp. YCK136; assembly: GCF_044570075.1. NCBI lineage: Bacteria > Pseudomonadati > Pseudomonadota > Alphaproteobacteria > Hyphomicrobiales > Nitrobacteraceae > Bradyrhizobium > Bradyrhizobium sp. YCK136. The sequence goes on along the minus strand of NZ_CP172424.1, from coordinate 7,566,500 downwards.
GGGGAGGGCGAGCACAGCGAGAAGCGCCATCCCGACGGATCGTCGGCGATGTCGGGCTTGAAGCTGATCTCGATGGCCTCGCGCGACACCTGCATCGCGAAGGCGTCGAGCGGCAAATTGAGGCCAAAGCCCCTGGCCTTCAGATAGGCCTCCTTGAGCGTCCAATAGTCGAAGAAGCGCTCGATCGCCGCCGGCTCCGGCAGGCTGCGCAGCGTTTCGACCTCCTCCGGCGCAAAGAAACGATTCGCGGTGGAGAGCGGGGCGACACGCCGCGACACGGTTTCGACGTCGACGCCGACGGCCTCATGCCCGGACACGACGCAGGCGACGCAGCCATCGGCGTGCGACAGGCTGAAATGCAGCGTGGTCGCGGTCGCGGGCGCAGCGACAAACGGTCGCCCGTAGCGGCCGGCCCCAAAAGACCAGTCGGAGGGAGCGACGTTGGGCGCGACCCGCGACAGTGCCAAGCGCAGCATGGCATGCGCGAAAATATATTGCCGCCGATGCCGCTCGAACACGAAGCGGTCGGCGCGGACTCGTTCGTCGACCGAGAGCAGGCGCCGGCACGCATCGGCCGCGCCCGGCGCGTCAATAGTCTCGATCAGTCCGACAAACAGTTCAATTCTGTCGTCTGCCATCAATCAGGCCCATGGCGTCAGGCGGAGGCCAAATCCCCCGGTCCTGACGGAAGAATCAATTGAGCAAGAACCAACTGAGCGGACCGTTGTTATCGGTCCACCCGGGCGAATTCTTGTCGATTTGCAGGCCGGTTTACGAGCTCAAGCTTGTGCGAGACCCCAACTCGCAGGCAAGCGGCCCGTTTTCCGAAAGATTCGTGCGGCGTCCCGGCCGACGAGTCTTACTTTTTCTTCTTGGCCTTCTTCGAGCCGCCCAGCATGGAAAGGCTGGCGTCGACGTCCTTCAGCGCGGACTGGAGCTTCTTCTTCTCGTCGGTCAGCAGCTTTTGCAGGGCCTTGCGGTCCTTGTCGCTCAACGAGGTGCCCTTGGTAAATTTGATGAAACCCATAACACTCCCCCGGATCAAAATAATCGTCCAAATCGAAACGCGAGAATAATCTTGCGCGCTGGCGCCAAATAATCAAGATGCAACTTGGTCATTCACAGCTTTGACGAGTGAACCTGTATTCGCCCGTGCTGTACAGGCGGTCAAGCAGCCCTGCGATCGAGCAATCGGTCGAGCGGCGTGTTGGGTTGGGCGGCGGCGGCCCCCAGCAGCGCGACGAAATCCTCCATCCACTCGCCGACCATACGGGCCTCGAGCAGTTCGCCCTTGTAATTGCATGAACCGGTGATTCCGGTCGGGCGCTCCTTGAGCATCAGCGACAGCCAGGTCTGGTCGATCGGTAGCACCGGCTGCCCCTCGCGCGCGATGTTTCCGATCGATTGCACCGCAATCTCCGGCAGGTCGAGCGGCTGGCGCAGCGGATTTTGCAGCGTGAAATAGACTTGGAGCAGCGCGGCCGGGTCGATCCCCTGCTGCTCCAGATGGTCGGCCAGCATGTTGAACGGCAGCTCCTGCCGCGCATGCGCATCGAGCACGCTCTGGCGCACGCGGACCAAGGCTTGGGCGAACGACAGATCCGGCGTGATTGTCGTGCGGACGATCACCGTATTCTCGAACGGGCCGACGATTCGGTCGGTGTCCGGCTGGGCGCGATTGGCCATCGCGGTGGCGACCGAGATGTCGGTACGGCCGGTCCGTGCCAGCAGCAGGGCCTTCAGGCCGGTGAGCAGGCACATGAACAGCGTGGCGTTATGCTGACCGGCGAACGCCGTGAGCCGCGCGATCAGGTCGGGTTCGAGCCTGAGCGGATGGTGACCGGTGGATGCGCCCGGGCTCGCGTTGCCGTCGAAGATTGGAGCCGCACCGCGCAGATTCTCCGTCCAGTCGGCGGCCTGGCGGCGTGCGGCGTCGGTGCCGCACCACCAGCGCTGCCAGCGTGCGACGTCCGAAAAGGCCGACGGCAGCTTCGGCAGCGGCGCTGAGGGACGTCCGGCCAGCGCCGCATAGCGGCTCGACAATTCCTCGAACAGCACGCCGATCGACCAGCCGTCGGCAACGGCATGGTGCAGCGTCAGCAGCAGCACGTGATCGTCGGCATGGAGCCGCAACAGCCGTGCCCGCAACAGCGGCGGCCGCGCGGCGTCGAACGGGGTGTAGGTCTCCTGCTCGATCAGGAGATCGATCTTCCTGAGTTCGAGGGCCTGGCGCCGCTTGTTGTTGTGCGGCCGCCCGTCGCCAATGACCTCGACGGTGAGGACCGGCCCGAGTTCGCTGGGTGTGGCGATGCGGCTGACCGGCTCCCCGCCGCTCCAGCCGAACGCGGTCCGCAGCGATTCGTGGCGACGCACGATGTCGCCGAACGCCTGGGCGAGGGTGGCCGGATCGAGCGGGCCCTGGAGGCGGAAGGCGAAGGGCAGGTTGAACAGCGGCAGCCCCGGCAGGCTCTGCTCGATGCGAATCATCTGGTCCTGCGCGATCGAGAGCGTTGGAGGGCCGTTTTCAGCCAGCCTTGTTTCAGTGAGTCTTGGCAGGCTTGCAGCAGGCTTGTGCGGCTTCGCCGCCACGGCCTCGTCGACCCGCCGGGCAAGTTCCTCGATCGTCGGCGCCTCGAAGATGGTCTTGATCGGCAGCGAGACGCCGAGCGCGCGGGCGACGCGCGCCATCGCCTGGCCCGCCAGCAGCGAATGGCCGCCGAGATCGAAGAAATTGTCGGTGACACTGAGGTTCTCGACCTTCAGCAGATCGATCCAGATATCCGAGAGCACCTTTTCGGTGAAACGCCGCGCCGGCACGGCCGCATCCGGCTCGGATGCCTCTTGCTGTGCGGGTGCCAGCAGCATGGACCGGTCGATCTTACCATGGGCGTTGAGCGGCACCTGATCCATGAATAGGAATGCGGACGGGATGGCATGGCCGGGCAGTCGGCTCTTCAGGAAGTCGCGCAACTCGCTGGCGCTGACCCGGCTGCCGGGCCTTGCGACGATATGGGCGATCAGCCTGACGTCGCCGCTGGCCTCGCGGCGCGGCTCGACGATGCCGGCGCGCACACTCGGATGGTCAGCCAGCGCATTCTCGATCTCCTTGAGCTCGATGCGGTAGCCGCGGACCTTGACCTGATGGTCGGCGCGGCCGAGGCACTCGATCGTCCCGTCGGCGCGGCGGCGGGCGAGGTCGCCGGTCCGGTACAGCCGGCTAGCAGCCTGGCGCAAGAACGGATCGGGCAGGAAACGTTGCTTGTTCTGCGCGGGATCGTTGATATAGCCGCGGCCGACGCCCGCGCCGCCGATGCAGAGCTCGCCGGTCACGCCGACCGGCTGCGGCTCAAGGTTTGCGTCGAGCACGTAGAGCTGGGTGTTCGGCAGCGGCGCGCCGACCGGAACGTTGCTCGTCGCGGTCGCGGGCGGCTTGGTCAGGCGATGCAGGGAGACGTCGTCGGAACATTCCGATGCGCCATAAGCATTGATCAGCGGCACTTTCGGGCAGCGGGCGAACCAGGCGCGGCAGAGGTCGACCGGCAGCGGCTCGCCGGTCGAGATCAGGAGGCGGAGCCTCGCGAAGGCGCGCAGGATCGGCGCTTCGTCCATGCGATCGACGATCACGCGCAGCAGCGACGGGACGATCTCGAGCACGGTGATGCCTTCGCGCTCGATCTCCCGCGCGAGCAGGGTCGGGTCCTGCACGATCGCGTTGCCGCAGACATGCACGCGCGCGCCGACCATCGGCGCGGCGAGGAACTGCCAGACCGAGATGACGAAGCTTTGCGGCGCGGTTTGCGCGATCACGTCCCTGGCCGACAGCTTCAGCTCGGAAATCAGCGACGCCAGATGGTTCGACAGCCCGCGCTGTTCGATCATGACGCCTTTCGGCGCGCCGGAGGAGCCCGATGTATAGATGAGATAGGCGAGGCTGGATGCCGCGCGCCGCGCGGCGCGGGCCGGCTTGGTCGCCCCCGGCGCGATCGCGTCGTCGAGCTCGGCCACCTGGATGCGCTCGACCAGCGGCTCGAGCAGAGCCTCGACCATGGCCGATTGGGCACGCCCGATCAGCAGCACGCGGGCGCAGCTCGATCCAAGGATGGTCGCAAGCCGCGCCGGCGGCTGGTCGGGATCGAGGTTCAGGAAGGCCGCGCCCACGCGTTGCACCGCGATCATTGCGGCGAGCAGATCGGGTCCGCGCTCCGCGAGCAAGGCGACCACGCTCTCGGCACCGACGCCTTCGCGGGCCAGCCAGCGCGCGGCCGCCTGGCTGCGCCGGGCCAGCTCGCGATAGCTCAGCGATGTGTGTCCGTCCGACACCGCAACAGCGTTCGGCGTTGTCCTGGCCTGACGGTCGAAGCGTTCGCTCAAATTGCCGCGCGTGGTGAAATTGGCCGGCACGCCGTGGCCCTTCGCCAGCAGTTGCCGGCGTTCGGCTTCGGTCAGCAGCGGCAGGCGCGAGATGCGCTGTTCCGGATTGGCGATGACGGCCTTGAGCAGGGTCTTGAATTGAGCAGCCATGTCTTCGATCGTGGCCGCACCGAACAGATCGGTGGCGTACTCGAAGAACCCGGTGAATCGGCCGTCGGCCTCGACCAGCTCGAGCGTGATGTCGAAGCGCGCCACTTTTGGATCGACCTCCAGCCGCCGCGTCGACAGACCCGGAAAGCGTGCCGCCTCGATCGAGGCGTTCTGGAGGATGAACATGATCCGGAACAGCGGATTGCCGTCGCTCCGGCGTGCGATCTGCAACGCACGCAGCACCTCCTCGATCGGGAGATCCTGATTGCGGTAGGCATCCAGCGTGACCTGGCGCACCCGCCGCAACATCTCTCCGAAGCTGGGATCGCCGCCGAAATCGTTGCGCAGGATCAGGGTGTTGGCGAACAGCCCGATCAGACGCTCGCTCTCGATCTGGTTGCGGTTGGCGATCAGCGATCCGGTCGCGACATCCTCATGCGAGGTGTGATGGAATAGCAGGCACTGAAACACCGCGAGCAGGATCATGAAGGGCGTGACGCCCTGGTCCTGGCTCAGCGCGCGGACGTCGCCCGAGAGGGCCCTGGAGAATTCGAAATAGTGACGGGCGCCGTGACCGCTCCAGATCTCAGGCCGTGGCCGGTCGGTCCGCAGCGGCAGCGTGGTGACGCCGTCGAGCTGCGTCCGCCAGTAATCGAGCTGTTCTTTTGCCGCCGGCGTTCGCGCCCAGCTCTGCTGCCACAGTGCGAAGTCGCGATACTGGAAAGTGGGCGAGGGCAGCGCTGCCACGCCCTTCTTGCGTGCCGCGGCATAATGGGCGGCGAGCTCCTCCCAGAACAGCCGCTGCGACCAGCCATCGGTGACGAGGTGATGCAAATTGACCACCAGCGCGTGGCTGGATTTGTCGAACGACAGCAGCGTGACCTTCAGTGGCGGCTCGTGCGCCAGGTCGAACGGATATTGCGCGAGCTTGAGCGTCTCGCGCCGGACGACCGCGACCTGCTTGTCCGCAGGGCAGGGCTTGAGCTTGATCCGCTCGAATTTTGGCGGCGATTGCAGCACAAGCTGCGCCGGCTCGCCCTGCCGTTCGACGAAGACCGAACGCAGCGCCTCATGGCGGGCGCAGATCGCGGTGAGGCTCGCAGAAAGCGCGGTGACGTCGACCAGGCCTTTGAGGAGCGCGACTTCGACGACATTATAGTTGTAGTGGGTCGGATCGAGCCGCGAGAGCAGGTATATCCGCTGCTGCTGGTACGACAGCGGCGTGTCCGCTGTCGCAGCTCCGGCTCGGCGCCAGGCCGGTAGCGCCGCTTCGCGATGGGTTGCGGCGGTCTCCAGCCGGGTCGCAAGCGCGGCGACCGTAGCGCAGTCGAAGATGTCCTCGAACGAGAAGTCGACGTTGAAGCGTTCGCGCAGGCGCGAGCGCATCTGCGTCACCGCGAGCGAGTCCGCGCCGAGCGCGAAGACGTCCTGATCGATGCCGACCTGCGGCAGCTCCAGAAGACCGGCCCAGATCTCCGCGAGCTGCGTCTCCAGCGTGGTGCGCGGCAGGCGCGGCGCATCGGCGTCCTCCGCCGTCGCGATCAGATCGGCCAGTGCGTTGCGCTTGACCTTGCCGCTGGCGCCCTTCGGCAGCGCCGCCACGCCGCGGATCAGACTCGGCACCTTGTAGGCCGCGAGACGCTTTCGCGCGAACTGGCGCAACTGGTCCGAGGTCGCCTCGGAATTCGCTCGCAACACCACGACGGCGGCGACGTTCTCGCCGAGCTTTGGGTGCGGAACGGCAAAGACGCCGGCCTCCAGCACTGCCGGATGGCTGAGCAGGACCTCTTCCACCTCGAGCGGCGAGATCTTCTGCCCGCCGCGATTGATGACGTCCTTGATGCGGCCGACGATGAAGAGATAGCCGTCGGCATCGAGATAGCCGAGATCGCCGGTCCGGAACCAGCCGTCGCGGAAGGCGGCCTGCGTCGCCGCCTCGTCATTATAATAGCCACGGCTCATGTTCGCGCCGCGCAGCACGATCTCGCCGTGTGCGCCGCTCGCAAGCGCGCGGCCCGTCTCGTCCATGACCGCGATCTCGGGCCCCGCGGCTCGGCCGACCGATCCGAGCTTGCGCAGCTCGAACGGGTTGGCCGCGATCTGCGAGGCCGCCTCCGTCATGCCGTAGGTTTCGAGCACGGGAACGCCGAACGTTGCCTCCAGTCCGCCAAGGATCGCGGGCGCGAGCGAGGCCGAGGCCGAGCGGATCACGCGCAGCGACGAGGCCCGGGCGCGGTCCGGATTCGCTTCCGCCGCCGTCAGCAGCGCGCGATGAATGGTCGGCACCGCCGTGTACCAGGTCGGTTGCAGCTCCCGCATCCAGCCGAAGAAGGACGAGGCGTCGAAACCCTCGGTGCAGATCACGCTGGAGCCCGCGGCCAGCGCCGTCAGCAGACCCGAGATCAAACCATGGGCGTGAAACAGCGGCAGGACGTTGAGCAGGCGATCGTGGGACGTGAGCGACAGCACGCGGCCGGCATTGGTGGCGGACAGGCAGACATTGCGATGCGTGAGTGGCACCATTTTCGGCCGCGCCGCCGTGCCTGACGTCAGGAGGATGAACGCATCGTCGTCGCCGCGCGAGGCGCCGCTCGTGCTCGCCGGACCGACCGCCGGGCCCACGAACGCGCAGCCTCCGAGATCGTCGTTCGGCCCCGGCACGAAATCGATCACCGCGATATCGAGCGCCCTGGCGACGTCGCGACTGGCCGAGTTCATGTCGGCCCGGGTGACGAGCGCCGTCAGCTTCAATTCGCTGAAATAGCGTTGCAGCTCGTCCGCGGTCAGATCGGGATTGACGGGGATGCAGGCGCAGCTTGATGCGACCGCGATCAGTGCCAGCGCGCTGTCCGCGCCGCGCGGCAGCGCAACGGCAATCCGGTCAGCCGGCGCGATGCCGAGCCCGCGCAGCGTGCGGACCAGATCCTGCGTCCGCTCGCCGAGCGCGCCGTAGGTGAGGGCCGGCCGGCCAGGGGCGAGGAGGGCGGGCGCCGCCGGCGTCCTGCGGGCGTAGAAGTCGAGAAGGCCGCCGATATGGGAAAAGATCTTCGTTTCGCCGCTCGCGCCGACCGATCCCGCTCCGGATGCAATGTCCGACAATGCCATTCCTTTTTGATCTGATTGAGCTATTCTTCCTATGAGTTAGGGAACGCGTCCAGTCTGAGGTGAAGTTCGGGCCCCAAAATCTGTGGTTGAGGGGCCTAAAGCCCTTCGACGGAGTGATGGTCGGGCAGAATCACCATGCTGGAGAATGAGCCGAGCACGGGAGCGGAAGGCGGGCTGAAGCGCTGGCTCGAAGGCATCGGCCTTGCGCACTACTCCGATCTCTTCGCGCAGCACCGCCTCGATCTCGATGTCATGGCGGATCTCACCGAATCCGACCTGGTCGAGCTCGGATTGCCGCTTGGTGATCGCAAGCGGCTCCAGCGAGCGATGGCGGCGCTGTTCCAGGCTGAAACCGCGGAGGCGCCGGCCGCCGCGGCGCCCCCGCAGGCCCGGGCGGAGGTCGGGGCCGAACGGCGTCAACTCACCACCATGTTCTGCGACATGGTGGATTCCACCTCGCTCTCGGTGCAGTTCGATCCGGAAGACGTGCGTGACTTGATCGCGAGCTTCCGCGAGACCTGCGTCCGCGTGGTCAAGCACTACGAGGGCTTTGCCGCTCGGTTCGTCGGCGACGGAATTTTGGTCTATTTCGGCTATCCGACTGCACATGAGGACGACGCCGAGCGCGCGGTGCGTGCGGGGCTCGAGATCGTGCGGGTGCTGTCGACCGCACGCGCGATCGAGCCGCGTGGCGCGCTCAGCCACTCGCCCGCCGTCCGTATCGGGATCGCGACCGGTCTCGTCGTGGTCGGCGACCTCGTGGGGCAGGGCACCGAAGAGCGCGACTCCGCGGTCGGAGAAACCGTCAATCTCGCCGCGCGCCTGCAAGCGCTGGCGCCGCCCAATGGCGTGGTGATTTCGGCCTCGACGCAGTCGCTGCTGAAGGGGAAGTTCGACTACTGCAATCTCGGCGTCCATGCGCTGAAGGGCATCTCGGAGAAAACGCAGGCCTGGCATGTGGTGCGTGCCTCGCGCGTGGAGACCAGGTTTGCCGCCGCGATGGGCACGCGGCTGACGCCGCTCGTCAACCGCGAGGAGGAGATCGCGCTGCTGATGGGGCGCTGGCAGCAGGTCAAGGATGGCGACGGCCAGGTCGTGGTCAAGTTCGGCGAGCCCGGCATCGGCAAGTCGCGCATCATTCAGGAGATATTCGAGCGGATCGCAGGCGACCGCCACGGACAGGTCTCGTTCCAGTGCTCGCCCTACTACACGTCCACCGCGTTCTATCCGTTCGCCGAGCAGCTCAAATTCTCCCTCGGCCTCGACCGGGAGGATGCGTCCGCGCACTCGCTGGCGAGCCTGGAGACCGCTATCGCCGCCGCCCATGGCGACATCGAGCAGGTCACGCCGCTGTTTGCCGCGCTGTTGTCGATACCGACCGGCGACCGCTATCCGCCGCTCGAGCTGTCGCCGCAGCAGCAGAAGGACGCGACGGTCGTGGCGCTGGTCAATCATTTCCTCGGCCTCGCACGCGAGATGCCGCTCGTGATGGCCTTCGAGGACCTGCACTGGATCGATCCGACCTCCCGCGAGGTCATCGATCTCTTCGTCGACAAGGTGCAGAACGAGCCGATCCTCGTCATCATCACGGCGCGCTCCGAGTTCCAGCCCAGCTGGAATGCGCATTCGCACATCACCACCCTGGTGCTGAACCGCCTCAGCCGGCAGTTGCGCACGACGATGGTCGAGCGCGTCGCCGGGAGAGAGCTTCCCAAGGAGGTCGTCGAGGAGATCATCGTCAAGACCGACGGCGTGCCGTTGTTCCTGGAGGAGCTGACCAAGACCGTTCTCGAATCCAACCTGCTGACCGAGCGGCATGGGCGCTACGTGCTGTCGGGCCCGTGGCGGCAACTCGCGATCCCGGCAACCCTGACGGACTCGCTGATGGCGCGTCTCGACCGGATGGGGCCGTTCAAGCGGATCGCGCAGATCGGTGCCACCATCGGCCGCGAGTTCTCCTATGAGACGCTGCACGCAGTCGCCAATACGCCTTCGGAGCAGATCGAGGCGGCGCTCAATCACCTGGAGGAGGCGGGGCTGATCATGCGCCGCGGCCATCCGCCGGACGCGCTCTACTCCTTCAAGCATGTGATGATCCAGAACGCCGCGCATGCGAGCCTGCTGCACAGCGAGCGGCGCAAGCTGCATGCCCGCATCGTCCAGGTGCTCGCCGAGATGTATCCGGAGAAGACCGAGCGCGAGCCGGAGCTGCTCGCCCATCATCTGACCGAATCCGGCCAGAGCGAGGGTGCGGCGAGCCTCTGGCTCAAGGCCGGCAAGCAGGCGGCCAAGAGCGGCGCCAATCTCGAGGCGATCGGCCATCTGCACCGAGGCCTCAGCGTCGTGCAGGCCAATGCGCGCATGCAGGGCGCCGACGAGATGGAGCTCGAGCTGCGCATCGCGCTCGGCAACGCGCTGATCGCCGCCAAAGGCTATGCGGTGCAGGAGGTCGAGGAGAACTACGTCCGTGCGCTCGAGCTCGGCCGGCAGCTCGACGATGAGGAGAATACCTTTGCTGCCACGCGCGGGCTCTGGGTGTGCCACTTCATCCGGGCGGATCTGACGCGCGCGCACGATCTCAGCGTCGAACTTTTGAAATTCGCCAAGCGCGAGCGGCTGAGCGAGCGGACGCAGCCGGCGCAGCAGACCGGCTATCTGATCGAGGCGCATCGCGCGATCGCGATGACCATGCTCTATCGCGGGCGCTTTGCCGCCTCGCAGCATCATTTGCACCGCTGCATCAATCTCTACAGCCCCGATCTGCATTCCGACCTGATGGTGCGCCACGGCACCGATCCCGGCGTGGTCTCGCTGTCCTATCTCGGCTATCTCCTGTGGTTCCTCGGCCGGCCCGACGCGGCGCGCCAGCACAGCGAACAGGCGATCGCGAACGCCGAAAAGATCCGCCATCCCTTCACGCTCGCCTTCGCGCTGGTGTTCGGCGCCTATCTCTGCCAGCATTTGCGCGACGTCGAAGGCACGCGCGATCACGCCAACCGTGCCATGATCATCGCCACCGAGCACAATTTCCTGCACTGGAAGCAGCAGGCCGCGATCCTGCGCGGCTGGGCGCTGACCCAGCTCGGCGAGGCCGACGAGGGCCTCAGCCAGATGCGCTCCGGCCTCGACGAATATGAGGCGATGGACTCCTGGCTCGCCGGCTGCTGGTTCCGATGCCTGCTCGCGGAAGCCTACGCCAAGGTCGGCCTGCGCGACGCCGCCCTTCGCGCGCTGGACGGAGCACTGGCGACCGCAAGGCGGACCGGCGATCACTCCTACCTTGCCGAGGTCTATCGGCTGCAAGGCGAGATCACCCTGTCGGACGGCAATCCGGCGTCGGTGCAGGAAGCGGAAGATCTGTTCGTCCTGTCGCTGGAGACCGCGCGCAAGCAGGGCGCGCTGTCCTGGGAGCTCCGAACCGCCGTCAGTCTCGCGCGCCTGTCGCATGATGCCGGCAAGGGCGAGCATGCGACGCTCCTGCTGACGCCGATCGTCGGCAAGTTCAGCGAGGGCTTCCTGACGCCGGACCTGAAGCAGGCGATGCAGCTCGTCAACGACCTTCGCGCGGACGCGCCCGTTCGGGAACGGGTCGATCCCTGACATGAGCGATCTCGCCGCCGCGCGTGCGCGCTACGTGGAAAGGATCGCAAAGCGCGAGCGGATTTCCTCAAAGCGCCTGCTCGAAGCGCTCGCCGCCGTGCCGCGCGAGGATTTTCTGGCGAGAGGGCCCTGGCGCATCAAGAGCGAGGCGGCGCGCAGTTATCGGCTGACACCCGACGCCGATCCCGTTCATCTCTACGACAATGTGCTGGTCGCGATCGACGCGCGCCGCAAGCTCGACACCGGCCTGCCGAGTCTGTGGGCGCATTTCATCGATTTGCTCGACGTCGGGGACAAGGACCGCGTGGTCCAGATCGGCTGCGGGCTTGGCTATTTCTCGGCGGTGCTGTCGAAGATCGTCGGTCCGAAGGGCAGCGTGCGTGCGATCGAATGCGACGAGCGGCTTGCAGCCCGTGCCGCGAACTATCTTCGCGCCTATCGCAATGTCGAGGTCGTCCACGGCGACGGGTGTGAGGACATCGGCGCGCCCGCCGACGTCATCATCGTGCATGCTGGCTTCTCGCATCCGCATCCGCTCTGGCTCCAGTCGCTCCGCCCGCGCGGCCGCCTTCTGGTGCCGCTGACCCAGCGGGACCGCGAAGGTGCCGTCGTCAGGATCACGCGCAAGGGCAGGGGGTTCGAGGCCGAGCCGGTCCAGCAGATCCGGATCTTTCCCGGCCGGGGTCGCGGCACGACCGCGCTCGACGACCGTGTCGCCGACTGGTGGCAGCGCGCCTCCGCCCTGGCGCCGCTGCGGTTTCGCTGCATCGAGCAGGGACTGCCGTCGGATGGCTGATGCTTCGTTTCATTTTACCTTGATTGCGAATGTGAGTATCCAGCGCCCCCCGGTGCGGTTATGACTGTGGCTTGATGGCCATTTGAGCACGCTCCATGCATTCCGTTGCACTGCTGACTGCCAGCTATGCCAAGGATATCGAACGCTTTTCGCTGCTCAGCGAGAGCATCGACACCTGGCTGACGGGATATACGCGGCATTATGTTCTCGTTAACGATGAGGACGTGCCGCTGTTCGAGCGGTTCGCTTCCGACAAGCGCGTCATCGTTCCGGCCTCGCGGTACTTGCCGAAATGGCTCTGGGCGCTGCCGCCGGCGCTCCAGTTCATCAGCAAACGACGCGTCTGGCTGTCGCTGCTGTCGTCACCCGTGCACGGCTGGCACATCCAGCAGATGCTGAAGATCGCCGGCGTCCTCAATGCGCCCGAGCAGCGCGTCTGCATCCTGGATTCAGACAATCTGTTCTTCCGCGAATTCGATGTCGGCCAATATGCCGGCGGTGAGAAGACGCCGCTGTTTGTCACGCGCAAAGGGATCGACGCCGACCACCCGTTACACGTGCTGTGGCTCCGCACCGTCGATCAGCTTCTCGGTATCAAGGAGCGCTCGTTTCCGGCAGACGACTATGTCGGCAACGCGCTGGTCTGGGACAAGGATACCGCGCGCGCGATGACCGACGCCATCAAGTCGGCGACTGGCCTCGGCTGGGCTCTCGCACTGTGCCGGAAGAAGAAGTTTTCCGAGTACCTGCTCTACGGCCACTTCGTCGCCAATTCGCCGGAGCATCTGGCAACACATCGGGTGACGGAAGACAGCATCGCGGTCTCGCATTGGGATGACACGCGTCTCGACCGCCCGGCCATCGAGGCGATGATGCGCGCCGCCTCGCCCGAGCAGGTCGCGCTCTGCATCCAGTCCTATTCGTCGACCTCGATCGACGATATCCGCGATGTGTTTCGTCTCAGCTCGCGCGACCGTCGCGGACCGAGCCTGTCTCCCGATCATATGGGAGACGAAGCCGAGTTCGAGACGCCGAAGACGCGCTAGAACAAGCTGCCCTCAAACGTCCCTCGTGAACCTGCTGATGACGTCCATGAACGGCTTCGGCCTGAATTCGCCGTCGAGCGGCAGGGGACGGTTCGGCTGCTTGTCCGCGCGGGCGAAGGTGCCGTTGATCCAGCTGTAGCGATCCGAGAGGCCCCAGGTCAGGATCGAGCGCACCGGGCCGCTGGTCGAGATCGCGGTCAGGAGATCATCGACACGCTTGGCGACGATCTTGTCGCGCTCGGCCGGACTGCCGGTCAGCTTCTGATCGTCGACGTCGAGCTCGGTGACGAGAACTTCCAGCCCCCACGAGCGCAGCTCGGTGACGAATTCGGCGAGCCCATGCGTGTCGATCTCGAGCTCGGCATGCAGATGCGATTGCAATCCCACGGCGTGCAGCGGGACACCTTGGTCGAGCAGCTCCATGATCAGGTTGCGGTAGGCAGCGCGCTTGGCGATGAAGGAGTCCTTGGCCGACTCGATGTCGTATTCGTTGATCGCGAGCTTGACGAAGGGATCGGCCGCGGCCGCCGTGCGGAAGGCGAGCGGGATCCAGTTGTTGCCGAGATGCTGCGTCCAGAACGTGTCGCGCCGGTCTTTCGGACTGCGGGGATTGTCCGGGATCGGCTCGTTGACGACGTCCACGACGTCAGCTTCTCCTTGTAGTAGGAGACGACGGTGCCGATGTGGTCGAGATACGCACGCTCGACGCCTTTGGCGTCCTTGATCTGCTTGGTCCAGTCCGGAATGTCGTGATACCAGGCCAGCGCATGCCCGCGCATCGTCAGATCGTTCGCCCGCGCGAAATCCAGGATCGCGTCGGCGCGCTCGAAAGCAAACGTGTGCGCGTCCGGCCGCAGCATCGGCCATTTCAGCTCGAGCACCGGCACGACCTGCGTGCAATAGGTGCTGATGGCTTCGCCGAGCCGCGGATCGGCCTGCAGGTCCCAGAGCGTTGCCGCAGCACCAAAGCCCGGACGGCGCTGGGCAAGTTTCGACGCCGGCAAGGCTGACGCGGATCCGCCCGCCGCAAGCGTCGCGGCGCTGCCGAGAAGAGATTCGCGTCTGTCGAGCCTGGCCACGGCATTCCCTTGGGAACCAATGTGCCATCGTACCGACCGGCGCCGTGCAATGCCGGGGTTTCGTCGTGTTGGGTTAACCTTTGCCGGGTGTCCGGCGCGTCAACCCATGGGCCGCTGCATCGCTGTTCCGGCGCGTTCACGCGCTGGAAAGCGTCGCAAGACGCCGGAATCGTGGTTTCTTCTCAGTGATCGCGGCAGCCGGTTCGAGGAAAGCGCAAATTTAACGCTAACGCGCGAAATCCGCCGCGTGGCTCCATTCGCGGCCCGATTTGCAGACTTATGTGACACTCTTCGGGGATGCTGCGGCGCAGTCCGATCGTCACCCCAAGGTCCAACTGATCAACGGCCGCAAAACTCGCATGACCGCTTCCGGTCCCGTGCCCGCATGCTGAACCGCCATTTCTCCATCTACCTGGTCGCCTATATCCTGCCTGCGGCGGTGGGCTTCTTCGCGGTCACCGCCTACACGCGGCTGCTGACGCCCGCAGAGTACGGCGTCTATGTCGTCGGCATCAGCCTTGCCGGCATTCTGGGTGCGATCTTCTTCGCCTGGATCAAGCTGTCGGTGTCCCGCTATCAGGCGATGTCGGCGGAGGTGGATTTTCGCGGCACGGCGATGGTCGCCTTTGGGCTCACGGCCGCGGTGCTCTGTGCCACGACCCCGCTGGTCTTCCTGTTCCGCAGCGACGTCAGCGTCGAGCTGCTGCTCGTCAGCATGTTCGTCGCGATCATGGCCAATGCGGTCGATGTCGGCCAGGAGTTCGAGCGCGCCAAATTGCGCCCTTACCGGTTCGCGGCGATCTCGATCGTGCGCAGCGTATCGAGCGTGGGCTTCGGCCTGCTCGGGATCTGGCTCGGCTGGGGCGGCATGGGCCTGCTCGCGGCGTTCGGGCTGGGCTCGCTGACCGGCATCATCCTCAATCTCGTCGGCGACCGCACCAGGATCGCGCCTTTCCAGCGCAGCCAGTTCATGCAGCTGGCGCGCTACGGCCTGCCGCTGACGCTGGCCGGTCTCTCGGTCGCGCTGTACTCGACCTGCGACCGCCTGATCGTCGCTTATCTCCTCGGCAAGGACGCCGCCGGCATCTTTGGCGTCGCCGCCGATCTGCCGCGCCAGTTCATGGTGATGATCGCCTCCAGCGTCGCCGCGGCGACCGTGCCGCTCGTGTTCCGATCGCTGTCGGAGAAGAACAATGAGACCACGCGCGAGCGGTTGAACGAAAGTCTCGAGCTGCTGCTCGTCGTCGTCGCGCCCGTCGCGATCTGGCTGGCGCTGGCGGCGGACCAGGTCGCAGGCACGCTGGTCGGCGTCGACTTCCGCGCCGGCGTGTCGGCGCTGCTGCCGACCCTGGTGCTCGCCCGCTTCTTCGGCATCGCCAATCAGTTCTACGTCCAGATCAGCTTTCAGCTCGCCGAGCGGCCGTTCATGCTGGCGGCGCAGTCCTTCCTCACGCTCGTGGTGAGCGTCGCGCTGATGTTCGCGCTGGTCGCAGGCTACGGTCTCAACGGCGCGGCGCTGGCGACGCTTGCGACCGAGGCGATCGGCTTCGTCGTCGCACTCGTCCTGATGCACCGTGCCCATCCCGTGCCGTTCGACGTCAATCGTCTCGCCGGCGTTGCCGCCTCCGCCGCAGCCATGGCGGCTGCGATCCTCGTCGCGCGGTCGCAGGTCGACGGCACCGGGCTCGTCGCGCTGGTCATCGTGAGCCTTGCGGGCGGTTTCGCTTACGCCGCCGCGGCGTGGCTTCTCAATGTCGCGAACGTGCGAACGCTGTCGCTGCGTGTTCTGCGAACCTTCAACCGGAAGGCGCTGGGCGTCTAGCAGCGGTGTCTGCCGAGGCAACCGGGCCGGGCTCCAGGCGGCGGGAACTTTGCTCGAGCGAGCAATATTGACCAGTAACTTCGGCCCCGGCGGCTCATGCTGGCTGTATCACCGCCCCTTATCGGCATCTATCGGTGACTGAGAGTGCTGTAACGCTCCCGCCTGATCTCGAGGGTGCATCGCATGCATTTGCAACATTCCCACTCATTCGGTTCGTCACTTGCATCAGACCGGCGGCCGCGCTGTCCCAGGTGCGGCGAACCCATGAGCTTGGTGAGGATCCCCGGCTCATCCGCCTTTGACATCGGAACGTTCGCGTGCGCCTGCCATCACATTCGTGCTGCCGCAGTCGAAACCGACCCGATGAGATCGGCCGCGGCCCTCTGGCTCGCCAGTCACGATTTGAGGCCACCGACCTGAGCGGGTGCCCCCGAATGGAGGACCTGGAAGACTTCATCCACCTCGAAAACCTCAAAATCCTCAGACGGCAGATCGATCTGGCCAAAGACGACGTCCGGCGGCAATGGCTCATGATACGTCTGGCCGAGGAGGAGGCGAAAGGCCGGGTTGCGACCCGATAGGCGGTCGCCGGCGTACCGCCAAGGGCCGTCGATGGGAGATGTGTGGTGAGCGGATACATATTCAACAACAGGGGAATCCGCGCCGGGGTTCTGAACGGCACATCGATCTTCGACCTCACCGGCAAGAAAGTCTACGATCTCCGGGGGAACAATATCTATCGTCTCTCGGGCGAGTTGGTCGGCCATACGCTCGACGCGTCGGGTGCTGACAAGCGTCTGGACCGCGACAGCGAAGCGCTGCTCTCCGTCCTGCGAGCACCGGAGCCTGACGAGCCCGAGAACCGTCCCGCTCCGCAAAGGCAGCCATCTGACAGCTTTGCGGAAGCAATACGTCTGCGCCGGCAGGTCTCGGACACCCCGTCCGATCGTCCCAAGAAAGGATGATCCTGCATTCCGAGAGCTTCACGAACACTTCGCACAGGCCCGCAACGACACCCGATGCGGGCCCGGTCACGCCGAAAATCTATTGCAGCGGCGACCGCATCCCGGTCGCAGCATCGTAGACCAGGATTTGCAGCATTGGGAATCTGCCGAGCAACTCGGCGCCGGCTTCTCGGGCAGCAGTTTCGCTGTCGTAACGGGTCTTGAAGTGGCCATCGACCACAAGCGTGAAGCCATCGGCCGGTGCGACGTCAGCCCTTTGAATGATTCTCGGCGCGATCTCGTCGACGTGCGCGGTCGGCTTTTTCATGGGGTACCTTCATATCGTTGCAGGAGGCGGCTCGAGGCGTTCTTGCCCCCAACTGTCTCAGTCGTCCCTCACGATCTCAGGCTTGTCATACAAGACCGCGTTCAGGAGGGAACTGTGAACCTCGATCTTGCCGTTGTAGGTGATAAAGCCGAGCTTGCGAAATTTGTTCATGAAAAAGCTGACGCGTGAGCGGGTCGTCCCGATCATCTCTGCGAGCGTCTCCTGACTGACCTGCGCCGTGATGGGCTGCGTGGCGCCATCCTTGCCAAAATTCGCCAGGAGCAGGAGAAGACGCGCAAGCCGCTTCTCGCTCGAATTGAACAACTGGTCGATCAGGTCTTCTTCGATGCGGCTGTTTCGACTGAGCAGATACTCCATGAACAACTCGGAGAACTTTGGCTCGCCCTTGAGTATCGCAAGCATAGCCGATTTCGCGATCGACGTGACCAGGCATTGCTCCATCGCCACCGTTGTCGAAATCCGCAAGGGATGGCCGTTCAGGCAACCTTCGCCGAAGAATTGTCCGGGCTCCATGATTCCGACCACGGCTTCCTTGCCCTGCTCGGAGACGACGAGAACCTTGATCCTGCCCTTCTGGATGTAGAAAACCGTGTCCGCGGCGTCGCCCTGCGAGAACACGACCTGGTTCTTGTCGAATTTCAGTATGGCTTTGCCCTCGCCGACCTTGGCGAGAAAGAGTTTTGGATCGAACGAGCTTTTCGCCGCTTTTAGCATAACGTCGTCAAGAACCTGATGGAGGGGGCTTCAGTTTAGCAGGGCCGGGGCCGGGCGCGTTAGGCAAATCTTGCGTCCGCCTTCGGGCCCCCCGGTGATCCCGGCCAGGCAATTGTGGCGGCGGCCTCGGCCGGCTCGCCATACGGCTCGCCTGCGGTCTCAATGCCGTACGACCGTCTGATGCCGGTCCTTCATGAGTGCGGCATCCAGCTCCGTTTGGCTGACCGAGTAGAACTGGATCAGTAATTGGGGGGCAGACCTCGCGGGCGTCTGAAGCAGCGTCGCCACGCGCCGATAGGCGATCCTCGACAACCCTTCGATCTGCTCGTCGTCAGTGACGACGACATATTCACCGGCGGGCTGAGTGCCCTCCAGGCCCTGAAGGACGAAGGGATTGGCGAACGAAACGGTGGTCCGTGTTGTTCTGATAGTCAAGGTGAGATCTCCTGGACGAACTGCAGAGGCGTCAGCCGCGCCACTTGTCGACCCCTCTTCGTGCCGGTCGAGGGACGGCCATCAGAGAGCCTATCGGTTGGCTCGCTCTGCTGCAGAGCAAAATTGCTCAGCTTTGAAGGAATGGTCCGCAACTGATCCTGAGCCGCGCGCCGATCATACGATCGGCATCTGAGCAGTTTTGCACATCATCCGCCCTTGCCCGGGTCTAGTCTGACGGGTGACGGAACACTGCTTGGTCGTCCGTTGGTGAGGTGAAAATGAACATATCTGGTGAAAGCCTTCTCGTCATATTGGCTGTGGGCATCGCGGCCGGTTGGCTTGCGGGCCAGATCGTCATGGGTACGGGCTTGGGCCTGGTCGGCGATCTCGTCGTGGGAATAGCGGGCGCCTTCATCGCGAGCTGGTTATTTCCGCAGCTGGGAATCCATCTCGGTTCGGGGATCGTCTCGCAGATCATCGACGCCGCGGTCGGCGCGGTCTTGCTGCTCATGATCATCGGGCTCGTCCGCGGACGAAGCCGATGGGGCGGAAGCTGGGGCGGCGTTTGGCGCAAACGCTGGTAGGCGGGCATCGTGAGAGTCTGCCTGGAACGAACGTCGCCGGGACTACTTGGTGATGGCGACCGGATATGATGCCCACTCATCATACCCGATGAATGGCGGCCCCGGTTCGCACCCCCGTGCTGGGGCCGCTTCCTTGAGCGTTCCCCTTCAGCTGCTATTTGGCTGATCTCATCGGGTCGTCCATGGATATCTTGTGGACGTTCCCGCATTTGGCACATTCGAAGATTCGAAGATTGGGACCGTCGCAGCTTGCCCCGACGTGGATCAGCATCATGCGGCTCTGGCAGGCCGGGCAGAGTGGCCGGGGTATCGGAATCAGCGTCGGTTCTGGACGAGCATAGACCTCGGACATATGAAGCTCCTGCCCATATGGCGGGGTACGCTGTACCCGAAGCCGCCGCCGATGACAGCCGATTCGCCGGCTGCGTCATGGCCAGCATGCCGCGCTCGCGTGTCAGCTTCAGTTCAATATTGCTCACATTGCCGGAAAATCGCCGGCCGGTCGGTGAACATCTCCGACCTGCGTCCCTTCCCATCTCAGTCGCGGTGTGTCATGGGGGGCAGGCCAATTCGGCGGGACGCCGGCTCCCGGCGTGAGCAATATTGCTCAGCAGGACATCCAGGCTCGGATCAATATGAGTGCGTGGGGGCAGGACCTCAGAACTGCTGCCGGAGGCGTCCGTGGGCGATAACGATACTTCTTCGGCGGACATCGGGAACAGACCAGAAATGACTGAGAGAACGCCGGAGATCCGCGCGACGGCGCGGATGCTCGCCCGCTACCGCGAGCCCGACAGTGCGCGCGGTGTCCTCGAGCTGGCGATCACGGCGGTGCCGCTTGTCATCATCTGGGTTCTGATCTGGGCCGCTCTTGACCACGGCTATTGGTTTGCCCTGCTGCTCGAGGTGCCCGCGGCGGGTTTGCTGGTCCGTCTCTTCATGATCCAGCACGATTGCGGACATGGCTCGTTCTTCCGCGGCCGCGTTGCGAACGATTGGGTCGGCCGCGCCATCGGCGTGATGACACTGACGCCATACGATTACTGGCGACATAACCATGCACGCCACCATGCGAATTCCGGCAATCTCGATCACAGGGGCTCGGGCGACATCGATACGTTGACCGTGCGCGAGTTTCGCGACCAGCCCCTATGGGGTCGGATGCTGTACCGTTTGTATCGCCATCCCCTCGTGATGTTTGGCGTCGGTCCCTCGTATTTGTTCATCTTGAAGCATCGCTTGCCGGTCGGGCTGATGCGTGGTGGCTGGAAGCCCTGGCTGAGCACAATGGGCACGAACGTTGCGATCGCGGTTCTCGTCGGCGCGATGATCCGGCTGGTCGGCTATGGGCCGTTCCTGCTGGTACACCTGCCGATCATCGTTCTGGCGGCGTCGATCGGTGTCTGGCTGTTCTATGTCCAGCACCAATTCGAGCACACCCACTGGTCCCACGACGACAACTGGAATTTTCACGACGCTGCGCTGTACGGCAGCTCGCACTACCAATTGCCGGGCGTCTTGCGATGGTTCACGGCAAATATCGGCGTCCACCACATCCATCATTTGTGCAGTCGAATTCCCTGCTATCGCCTGCCGGACGTGTTGCGGGACCATCCGCAACTCGCCGGCGTCGGACGGATCACACTGCTCCAGAGCTTGCGGACCGTGCGGCTGACCTTGTGGGATGAGGAGCGCTTGCGGCTCGTCTCCTTTGGAGAGGCAGCCTTGACCTCAACCGCCTCGCCGACGCCGGCGGCCGCCTCGCTGCGAGGCCGCTGAGGCTCGTGAAGGTGCGCGCCCCGCAGTGGTGTTTACTGCCGAGGTTCGGCCGGAAGGTGCCGGGCGTTTAGCCACCATTCTCAACCAAAGCCTGCCGGTTCAAAGAATATAGGCCGGTTTGCGCCGCACCGTTGTGATCCGGGTCGTGATCGCCGCGGCGCTCCACCGCAACGGGGGGAAAACCGGCGGATCCGCCCCCTCCGAGGCGGACATTCTGCCGCAGCGATCGCCGCCAGCCTCGGACCAGCCTTGGCCGGGAGCCACCCTTCCGCCCGCGCGAGCCGTCGTATATGAGAGATTTGTCGTTGGAACGTGCCGAATATCGCCACAGACGGAACGTATGGCGGCTGCGATTTCTTAATCCAAAGATCGCAATCTGAGACCTAATCGACATGAGCGCGGACTGGCATTTCGACCGGGGCATGGCATGAAAAACCGACTGACGACGGCGCAATCCACCCTGGCGATGCGGCGTTGGGCCCCTCCCGGCAGGATCGCGCTTACGGCGTTGGCCGTGCTTGCCGTGGTGAACCCGGCGACCGCGGCCAAGCAGGCGCGCCAGCCGACCGAGGCGGTGGCGCCGCGCGAGGCCGGCGAGCCGATCATGGCGATCGTGTCGATCAAGAGCCAGCAGGTCACCTTCTACGACGCCGACGGCTGGATCCTGCGTGCGCCGGTGTCCACCGGCACCACCGGGCGCGAGACGCCGGCCGGCGTCTTCGCCATCGTCGAGAAGGACAAGGACCACCACTCGACCATGTATGACGATGCCTGGATGCCCAACATGCAGCGCATCACCTGGAACGGTATCGCGCTGCATGGCGGGCCGCTGCCGGGCTATGCCGCCTCGCATGGCTGCGTGCGGATGCCCTTCGGCTTTGCGGAGGGCCTGTTCGACAAGACCAACATCGGCATGCGCGTGGTCATCTCGCCGAACGACGCGGCCCCGGTCGATTTCACCCATCCCTCGCTGTTCGTGCCGAAGCGCGAAGCCATCGCGGCGGTGCCGAACCGGGCCGACAAGCTCTCCGCCGAGGCCGAGGAGGCGACCCGGGCCGCCGACGATGCCAAGAAGGCCGCGGCAATCGCCGCGAAGGAGGCCGCCTCGCTTCCCGCCTCGCTGCGCAAGCTGGAACAGCAGAAGGCCCGCGCCGATGCCGAGCTTGCTTTTGCCGACAAGTCGCTCGCGGCGGCAAAGACCGATCAGGCCCGCGCCAAGGCCGAGGAGCTGAAGCAGAAGGCCGCCACCAAGGCTGCGGATGCGACAACGCAGCTCGACACCGCCAAGGCCGCCGCGCAACCGAAGCGCGACGCTGTCGCGGCAACAAAGGAGGCCGCGAAGGCGGCTGCGACCAAGAAGGCCGAGATCGTGAAGGTCGCGACCGACGCAAAGCTCGCGCTCGAGCCGGTCTCGGTCTACATCAGCCGCGCGACGCAGAAGCTCTATGTGCGCCGGAACACGCACAAGCCGGCGCCGGATGGCGGCGGCGAGGTGTTCGACACCAGCATCGAGGTCCCGGTCACGATCCGCAATCCCGACCAGCCGCTCGGCACGCATATCTTCACGGCGATGGCGAAGAACGACACCGGCCTGCGCTGGAGCGTTGTGACGATCGAAAGCGGCGACGACGCCAAGGACGCGCTCGACCGCATCACCATTCCGCAGGACGTTTGGGATCGCATCGCGCCGACCGCATTGCCGCGTTCGTCGATCATCATCTCGGACGAGCCACTGAGCAGCGAGACCAACTACCGCACCGAATTCGTCGCAGTGCTGAGCAACCATCCCCAGGGCGGCTTCATCACGCGCAAGCCGACCGCGCCTCCGATGGACATTGCGAGCGACGACAGCTGGGACAATGGCGGCAACGGCTTCGGCTTCTTCTTCCAGCGCGATCCGAACCCGCAACCGGTCAATCCGCGCCGGCAGCGCGGCGGCCAGTACCCGTACTATCAGCCGGCGCAGCCGATGCCGCGGAGCTTCTGGTAGGACGCGCAGCCGTCGGGGAGCGAGCTCTCCTTCGACTAAGGTCGCGCCGTGATCACCAGGGCCTGAATCCTGGCTTCGACGGGGCCGGGCCCATGGCGCATTCGGATTGCCTCGGCAACGGCGTCCGTCGCGGCCTCAAGCTTGCTCGCGTCCCTTGCCTCGATCTCGTTTCGCAGCGGCGTCCCCTGGCAGTATGCGAACGCCACATATTCGGGTGTCGGCGCGCGGCTCACGGCAGGAAGCGTTTCGATTGAGATGTGGCGGAAGCCCGCTTGCTCCAGATCGGCGTTGATGACGGCCTTGTCGTGATAGCCGTGCGGCGTCCGCGCCATGAAACGCGGCGGATCGTCGGGAAAGATCTTTCCGAGCACGGCCGTCGCCTCGTCGGCGAACACGTTCTCCTCGATGCGGTCCCAGACGTTGAACACGAACGTGCCTTCCGGCCGTAAGACCCGCTTCGCCTCGGCGTAACCCTTGATGCGATCCGGAAAGAACATGGCGCCGAACTGGCAGCAGACCACGTCGAACGCGGCGTCGTCGAATGGCAGCGCGATGGCATCCGCCGGGCGCCAGGTAATGCGATCGTCATCGGCCTGGCGCTGCGCCGCGACCGCGAGCATCGGCTCGTTGAGATCGGTCGCGACGTAACGGATGCCGGGAGGCAGCGCTGCCGTCACGGCCCGCGTCACGGCGCCGGTGCCTGCGGCGGTTTCCAGCAGCGTTGACGGGGAGAGCGCGGCGACACGCCTGGCGATGTCGGCGGCGTAGTGGGCGAAGATCAGCGGGACGAGATACTCGTCGTAGATTTTCGGGATCGAGCCGGCGAAGACCTTGTCGGTAGAGGACATGTTTGCCTCGCTGAAGGTTCGGACACGGGATCAAGCTACCATGGATCGCCATCTACCGGGCGAGCAGCGATGTGAACCCCGCCGGTTCCTGCATCGCCTTGCGCGCTTCGAGAAGGTCCGCGTCGTTGGTGGCATTCGCGAGCTTGGGTGCGCGTTGATAGGCCGAATTGCCCATCACCAGCGCCATGCGCTGGTCGGCCAATGCTCCGGTCGGCTGGAAGGCGAGCGCCAAGGCGCTGAGAAGAAATAGACAAAAGAACTTCATCACGGCCCCCGAGCCGGGATTGCAATGTCGGCGAGAATATCCGACCGGGGTCGCAATACAATTTCTATTTGATTTCGTCCGGCGCTTGCTGTCGCCGCAAACCGGCGAAGGTCCTAGGACTTTCCGCCGCCGACCTCCCGGATCGGCCGCGATCCGTCCCAGTTCATCGCCGCCTGCCGGACCTTCTCGAAGAACGGCCCCTTGGTGCCGCTGGTGTCGGAGATCTCGATCACCGTTCCCGGATGCGCCTGGGTGTCGAAATAGGCAAAGCGTCCCTTGTCGCCGCCGATCTGGCCCTCGTGGCCGATCCTGTAGCCAAGCGCGAGCGCCTTGTCGTAGAGCGCCTGATAGTCGTGGCTCCAGTACGACATGTGCTGGAGTCCTTCGTGGCCGGCGTCGAGGAATTCCTTGTACAGCGAGGGCGCATCGTTGCGCTGCTGGATCAGCTCGATCTGGAGAT
Organism: Bradyrhizobium sp. YCK136; assembly: GCF_044570075.1. Lineage (NCBI taxonomy): Bacteria > Pseudomonadati > Pseudomonadota > Alphaproteobacteria > Hyphomicrobiales > Nitrobacteraceae > Bradyrhizobium > Bradyrhizobium sp. YCK136. Next base: position 7,542,163 of record NZ_CP172424.1, on the reverse strand, counting down.
CGCCGGAATTGGCGAGCGCAATGCTCATCTCTATGCGAGAGTCCTGGCCGCGATGGCGGAACCAGTCGGTCCGGACGCGGTCCATGTAGTACCAGGGGCCGACGCCCATCACCTCGATCCAGTGCCTCATCGCGGCGTGGATGTCCCGCACCACATATCCGTTCTGGCGCACCGCGCCGAAGATGCGGCTCATGCCCGCGCTCCTCTTGCCTTGTTCACTTGACCTCGATTCACTTGACCTCGATGCCGGCGTCCTTGGCAACCTGCTTCCAGGCCGCGATGTCGCGCGCGTTGATGTCGCGCTGCTCCTCGCCGGGGACGAATTGCGGCGTGATTCCGAGCGCCAGCAGCTTCTCCTTCACCTCGGCATCGCCGAGCGCGTCCTTCAGGGCCGCCGAGAGCTTCTTGGCGACCGACTCGGCAAGGCCCGCCGGCGCATACATCGCCCAGGACAGGCTGCGGTCGAACGCCACGCCCTGTTCCTTGTAGCTCGCGACGTCGGGCAGGCTCGGCGAGCGCTCGCCGCAGGCGGCCAGCGCCTTGATCGAGCCGTCCTTCACCAGCGGCGTCGCGGTCGCCATGTCGAGTGTCGCAAGCGAGATGTGGCCGCCGAGCAGGTCGCCGGCGAGTTTCGCGATGCCGTTGAAGGGCACGTGATCCATCTTGATGCCGCTCTGCTGCATCAAGATCTCCGCGCAGAATTGCCCGGTCGAGCCGACGCCCCAGCTGCCATACTGGATCGGCTCGCCCTTCTTGGCGAGCGCAATCAGGCCCTTGATGTCATTGGCGGCAAAGTCCTTGGTCGCCACCAGCATGATCGAGGAGGTGCCGACGCGGCCGATCGTCGTGAAATCCTTGATCGGATCGTAAGCCAGCTTTGGATAGATCGCGGGCGCCAGCACATGCGTGGTCATGCCGCCGACGGTGATGGTGTAGCCGTCGTTCGGCGCCGCCGCGACCATTTGCGTGCCGAGCGTGCCGGCCGCACCCGTGTGGTTCTCGATATAGATGCTCTGCCCGAGCGTCTTGCCCATCCTATCCGCGAGCAACCGGCCGACCACATCGCCGCCGCCGCCAGCCGCGTAAGGAAGCAGCATCCTGATCTTGTGGGTGGGGTAGGCGGCGGGATCCTCGGCCCGGACGGGCAACGCCGCCGACAGCAATGCGAGAAACGAAAGCGTGACGGTGCGCAACATCATGATGGCTTCCCCTAATCCTCGAAACGAAATCTGTAAGTGTCGCCATGCCGGATCACGCGTCCGGCGGTCGGCGCGGGAAAATGGCCGGTGAGCAGATAGCTCGGCGTATCCGCGAGCTCTTCCAGCAGCGCCATCCGCGTCGCGACCGCCGCTGCCGGATCGACATCGGCGGCATTGGACAGCCACGGCGCAGCGCACTGGATCGGGTGATGGATGACGTCGCCCGACATGACGGCGTGATCGTGGCCGCCGTTGAGGTGGATCTGCATGTTGCCGGCGGTGTGGCCCGGCGCCGGCGCGAAGCGCAAGGCCGCGTCGCGATCCTCGAACAGGCGATGGTCGGTCTCGACCAGTTCGGCGAGGCCGGCGGCGACGACCGGCAGCACGGAATCCTCGAACGAGCCGTGGTTCACCGGGTTCTTCGGTGCGGCATTGTGCGCGGCCTCGAAATGTCGGTACTCCTCGCGTCCCATCAGATAGCGCGCGTTGGGGAAGGTCGGCACCCAGCGGCCGTCGAGGAGCCGCGTGTTCCAGCCGACGTGATCGACATGCAGATGCGTGCACATCACGAAGTCGACCTCTTCAGGCGCAACGCCAAGCGCCCGCATGTTTTCGAGATAAGGCTGGCTGAGGTCGTTCCAGACCGGGACGCGCGGCCGTTTCTTGTGATTGCCGCAGCAGGTATCGACGATGGCGGTCCAGCGCGGCGCGCGCACGAGATAGGAATGATGGCTGAGGATGAAGCGGCCGGTCCCCGGCTCGATATAGCGGTGATCGAGCCAGCTCCGGTTCTCCGCGATCACGGCTTCGGTGACGTTGGCGAACAGCCAGCTCTTGTCGAAGGCGAGCGAAGCGATCTCGCTGACGAGATCGACCCGCATGCCGCCGACCTTGACCTGCCGCATCGCTCAATTCTTCAGAAGTTCGCCGAACGGCACCCAGCGCGTGCCGTCGAAGCGGATCAGCTGGAGGCTCGTCATCGGCGTATAGCGCTCCGGCGAGTTGTTCACCGTGGTGCCGTTAATTAGCATCGGCAGCTTGACGTCCTTGAGCGTCGTCGCCTGCTTCATCACATTGGCGCGGGTGAGGTCGTTGCCGGACGCCTTCAGCACGGTGACCAGCGTCTGCGCGATGGTATAGCCATAGACGTTGAGCCAATCGCTCTTGTTGGCTTCAGGCAGGTACTTGTCCATAAAGGCGAGCCACTCCTTGTAGCCGGCATCGTCCTTCAGCGCGGGGTCGGTCGCATCCTTCAGGTACTGGCTGGAGATGATTCCGGTGGAATTGTCCTTGCCGGCCGGCTCCAGCACGCCGCTGATCGAGGCCGAGACGTTGGAGATGATGGTCACGGGCTTCCACCCGATCTCGCCGATCTTGCGGATCGCCTGCGCTGCAAACTTTGGCGTCGCCGCAACCAGCACCACATCGGCGCCGGCAGTCTTCAGTTGCAGGATCTGCGTGTCCACGGTCGGCGCCGTGGTCTCGTAAGCGGCGCGCGCCACGATCGCCTCACCACCGCCGAGTCCTTCCTCCAGCGCCTTCAGATAGTCCTTGCCGAGATCGTCGTTCTGATAGAGCACGCCGATCTTCGCATTGGCATGGCTTGCCTTGATGTACCTGGCGTAGGCGATCGCCTCGTCGCAATAGGTCGGCTGCCAGCCGACGGTCCACGGAAAGTTCTTCGGATCGTCCCACTTCGCGGCGCCCGAGCCCAGGAAGAGCTGCGGTACCTTGCGGTCGTTGAGGTATTTGTGCACGGCGCTGTTGGTCGGCGTGCCGACGCCGCCGAAGATCAAGAGCACTTCCTCGCTCTCGACCAGCCGCCGCGTCTGCTCCACCGTCTTCGGCGGGCTGTAGGCGTCATCGGCGATGATCATCTGGATGCGCCGCCCGTTGACGCCGCCGTCATCGTTCACCTTGCGGAAATAGGCCTCGGCGGATTTTGCGATCTGCGCGAAAGCCGAGACCGGTCCGCTCAGCGGCGCGGTGGTGCCGATCTTGATGGTCTTGTCGTCGGCGCCGGGATCGTATTTTGCGCTTTGCGCCTGGGCGATGCTTGCCGCGAGCATGGGCAACAGGATGCAGGCCGCGGCCAGGCGAAGGCGGGCAAAGCGCGCCATGAGGTCGTCTCCCCAGATTTGCTCTCCGCCTCTCAAGGGAGCGGAGTTGAAACGCGAGAACAGGGCCCGCAACCGGATTTGCGGGCCGCGACCGTAGCCGCCAGACTGGCAAACGAACGATCGTTCGTACGGTTGACTAGCGAACGATCGTTCGTTAGTCAAGTCGCATGGCTGTCCACACCTCCAGCGCGGCGGCAGCGGCTGCGCCCACCACCCGCGAGCGCATCCTCTCCGAAGCGCTCAACCTGTTCGCGCAGAGCGGCTATGGCGGCGCCTCGATGCGCGAGCTCGCGCGCCGTGTCGGCATTCGCGAGAGCAGCCTCTACAATCATTTCGCCGGCAAGGCCGCGATCCTGGAAGCGATCGTTGCCGAGCATGGCCCGGCCAGCTCGGCGAGCCGGCTGGAGGAGCCGCGCTACAAGCAGCTTGCGCGCCAGCCCGCCGCGTTCTGCCGGCAGTTTGCGCTTGATCTCGTCGAGCAATGGTCCGATCCGCGCGAGCATCAGTTCCAGAAGGTGATCACCGCCGAGCGTAACCGCGTGCCCGGCATCCGTGCCAAGTTCGCCGACCATTTTTACGCGCGCGAGCAGAGCCTGATGACGGATTACTTCCGCGGCTTTGCGCTCGCTGGCCTCGTCTCGACGCCGGATCCGCGCGAGACCGCGCGGCTGTTCGCGGCGGGCCTCATCTATATCCGCCTCGAACATTACGTGATGGGCGCGACGCCGTCGTCGCGGCCGAAGGTGATCGAGGCGATCGACCGCTACCTCGCCTTCTTCCTGTCGCTGATCGCGGCAGGCAATGACGACAACAAGAAACGAAAACCCAAGGGAGAAACGCGTGGCAAGGCTGCCCCTGATTGATCCGGAGACGACGAGCGGCGACATCCGCGCCTCGTTCGACCGCATGCCGGTCAAGCTGAACATCTTTCGCATGATGGCTCATGCCGAGGCCAACATGATCCCGGCGATGCGGCTCGGCAATTCGATCCTGCACAAGCAGAAGCTCAGCGCCGTCAACCGCGAGCTCTTGATCCTCCAGGTCGCCCAGCTCGAAGGCGGCGCCTATGAGTGGCGCCAGCATGTTCCGATCGCGCTCGGTGTCGGCTGTACGCAAGCGCAGATCGATGCGGTCGAGCGCAGTGACTACGATGCAGCCGGCTTAAGCGAGGCTGAGCGCGCGCTGCTCAAATTCGGCCGCGAGGTCGTCGAGAACGTCCGCGTTCCCGAGGCGACCTTTGCCGCCATGCGCCGCCACTTCAGCGACCAGGAGGTCGTGGAATCCATCGTCGCGCTCGGTTTCTACATGATGATGGCGCGCGTCACCGAGGCAACGGAAACCGATCTCGATCCCGCGGCGGGCATGAAGGTCTATGACGGCGGTAAGAAGCAGGGCGGCTGAGATGACGGAAACCGAGACCAAGCCGGAGCGTTACGTCCGTCCGCCGAGCGCGGAATCGCTGGGCGAAGCGCCGGGCAGGGGGCGCCTGAGCGGCCGCCGCATCCTGATCGTCGGCGGCGGCCAGCGCGTGTTCGATGCCTTAACCGATCCGATCGGAAACGGCCGCGCCATGAGCATCCTTTGCGCGCGCGAGGGTGCGAAGGTCGCGGTCGCCGATCTCAACCGCACCTCGGCCGAACAGACGGTGAAGCGCATCACCGCCGAAGGCGGCGAGGCATTCGCCATCGCGGCGGACGTCACGTCCGAGCCCGACGTCGTCCGCATGATCGACGAAGCGCACCGCGCGATGGGTGGGCTCGACGGCATGGTGCTCAACATCGGCACCTTCGGCAAGGTCGGTCTCGATGCCGTCAGCCCCGAGGAGTGGAACAGGATCTACGACGTCAACGTCCGCGGTCCGATGCTGTGCTGCCGCGCCGCCATGCCGAGATTCGACGATGGCGGCGCCATCGTCTTCATTTCCTCGATCGCCGCGCTGAAAGCCGGCTCGCAGATGGCGGTGTACGATTCCTCCAAGGCCGCGCTCGGCGGCCTCATGCGCAACATCGCCCATCTCGGCGCGCGCCGCGGCATCCGCGCCAACCTCATCTATCCTGGCCTCGTCGACACTCCCAACGGCCGCGAAGCCGGCGCCGGCCGCCCATCGCGCGGCAAGGGCCATGTCCCCTTCAGCCGCCAGGCGACCGCGTGGGAGATCGCCTATGCGGTGCTGTTCTTCCTGTCGGACGAAAGCGTCTATGTCACCGCGCAGACGCTCGCGGTGGATAGCGGGTTGAGCGGGATGTGATCGGACCGGTCACTGCGTGGCGAGGCTACGACCGCGACGAGTGCCTGGAAGCACGATGCCCCTTCAGCGTCGCCCCGGCGAAAGCCAGGACCCATAACCACCGTCGGATGTGGTTACGGGAACTCGCAGTTGCCCCCTCGCACCACAACCTCTCCCTGGGCTAATAGGTCCTGGCTTTCGCCAGGACGGCGGCGCTTCCCCAGATTCAGATTGCACGCGCTAGCCATTCCCTCTAATTACTTTGTACAACTGACCAAATAAGATGGTCGCGCGCCGAATGGCGCGATCGAGGATGGAAGCGCAGCATGTCGCAGGACGGATTTGGACTGGCGGGTATCATGGGCATGCCGGTTGCGCATTCGCGCTCGCCCGTCATTCATAATTATTGGCTGAAGGCGCACGGCATCCGCGGCAGCTATGTCCCGCTGGCGGTGAAGCCGGAGCGGCTGGAGGATGCGCTTGACGGGCTGATTGCGCTCGGGTTCCGCGGCTGCAATGTCACCATGCCGCACAAGCAGACGGCGATGCCGATGCTCGACCGCGTCCACGAAACGGCAAAACGCATCGGCGCCGTCAACACCATCGTTGTCGAGGCGGACGGCACGCTCTCCGGCCTCAACAATGACGGCAACGGTTTTGTGCAGAGCCTGCGCGACGCCAAGGCTGACTGGCGCGGCGATGCCGGGCCGATCCTGCTGCTCGGGGTAGGCGGCGCCTCGCGCGCTGTGGTGGTGGCGCTGCTCGAAAATGGCGCGCGCGAGATCCGCATCGCCAACCGCACCGCGGAGAAGGCGCAGGCGCTCGCAAAGGATTTCGGTTCCGCCATCAGCACCGTCGCGTGGGACGACCGCGGCGCCGCGCTCGGCGATGTCGCGCTGCTCGTCAATTGCACCGATCGCGGCATGGTCGGCAAGGCCGCGCTGGAGATCGACCTGTCGCGCCTGCGGCCGGAAACGCTCACCGCCGATCTCATCTACACGCCGCTGGAAACGCCGTTCCTCGCCGAAGCCCGCGCGCGCGGCTGCGTCACGGTCAACGGGCTGGGCCTGCTGCTGAACCAGGCTAGGCTCGCCTTCAAGGCTTGGTTCGGTGTCATGCCCGACGTGACGCCCGAGCTGATCAAGGCCATCGAAGCGACGTTCTGAACCGCCGGGGAGCTTTGCGCCATGACGCTGCCGGTGTCCCCCAGGATCGACTGCCACATCCACGCTATCGATCCCGCCCGCTTTCCCTATTCCGCCGATACGCCGTACCGGCCGAGCGGGCAGGAGATCGCGCCCGCGGCGCAGCTCATCCGCGTGTTCGACGCGTTCGATATCAGGCACGCGCTCGTGGTGGCCACCAACACCGGCTACGGCAGCGACAGCCGCATCCTGCTCGATACGTTGCAGCAGGGCGGCGGCCGCTTTCGCGGTGTCGCCGTCGTCGAGAACGACGTCGACATCAGCGAGCTCGAACGGCTGAAGGCGGCCGGCGTGATCGGCGTCGCCTTCAACGTGCCGTTCCACGGTGCCGCTTACTACCAAGAGACCGCACCACTGCTGGAGAAGCTGACCAGCCTCGGCCTGTTTCTCCAGATCCAGGTCGAGCAGGACCAGTTGCTCGACCTGTTACCGCTGATCGACAAATCAAATGTGCGTCTGGTGTTCGATCATTGCGGCCGGCCCTCCGTTGGGCAGGGATTGCAGGGCAAGGCCTTCCAGGCGCTGCTCGCGATCGGCCGCGAGCGCGACGCACACGTCAAGCTCTCCGGCTATTACAAGTTCTCGCAGCAGCCGCATCCGTATCAAGACGCCTGGCCGTTCATCACGGCGCTGGTCGAGGCCTTCACGCTCGACCGTTGCGTCTGGGGCTCGGACTATCCGTTCCTGCGCGCCCCAGAGCGGCTCGATTACGGTCCGCTGCTCGCGGTGCTGACACAACTGTTTCCCGACCCCGGCGATCAGCATCGCCTGTTGTGGCGAACGCCGGCACGGCTGCTCGGCTTCGACGGCGGGACGGATCAAGCGAGATAACAACAGAGCAAAATGGGAGGGAGGACGTCATGAGGCATTTTGCAGGGCCGGTTAGCATCGCGGTTGCGGCATCGCTGTGGGCGAGCGCGGCCTGCGCGCAGAGCACGGTCTACATCCCCGACGTCATCGAGCTGTCCGGCCCCGGCGCCGTCTCCGGCACCAACTGGCGCGACGGCGTCGCGCTCGCGGTCGACGAGATCAACAATGCCGGCGGCATTCTGGGCCGGAAAATCCAGACCGAGCATCTCGACACCCAGAGCAATCCCGGCATCTCGCGCGCGCAGGTGCAGAAGGTTTTGGACAAGGACCCTTATGTCGTGCTCGGGCCGATCTATTCAGGCTCGGTCAAGGTCAACATGGCGCTAACGCAGGCAGCCGAGATTCCGCAGATCGTCGGCGCCGAGGCCGCCGACATCACCACGCAAGGTAACCCCTGGATATTCCGCACGGCCTTCGGTCAGCAATTCTCGATGCCGAAGATCGCCAACTATCTGCACGACAAGCTCAAGGTGAAGACGGTCGCGCTGGTCTGGGTCAACAATGATTTCGGCAAGGGCGGCCACGACAACTTTCTGAAGGAGATGAAGGCGCGCAATATCGAGATCGCGGCCGATATCTCCACCGAGCAGGGCCAGGTCGATTTCGGCTCCGACGTCATCAAGCTGAAGAGCGCCAAGGCCGACGCGATTTTCGTCTATACCAATGAAGAGGAGAGCGCCCGCTTCCTGATCGAGGCGAAGCGGCAGGGCTTGTCGACGCCATTGTTCGGCGAGACCACGCTGCTGAGCCAGAAGGTGGTCGAGCTCGCCGGCCCCGCCGCCAACGGCGTGCGCGGCCATGTCGGCCTTTCCGCCGACGCTCCGATTCCCGCCATCGAGGACTTCACGAAGAAATTCAGCGAGCGCTACAAGTACCGGCCCGACCACAACGGCATCAAGGGCTACACCGCGGTCTATCTGGTCAAATACGTCACCGAAAAGATCGGCAAGTTCGACAGCAAGGCTTTTGGCGCCGCGATGAAAGGCCTGACCCTGAGGCCCGACAAGGCGCCGGGCATGCTGATGGAAGCGAGCTGGGACCAGAACGGCGACATCGACCGCGCCAGCTTCCTCGCCGAGATCGTCGACGGCAAGCAGAAGATCGTCGAGACATTGCCGAAGCTGAAGGCGGGCAAGGGCGAGTGAGGGACGCCTCGCCCGCGCGATCGCTCCGCCCTCAGAGTTCGTCGAGCGCAGCCCAATGCGGGACGTGCGCGGCGAGCTTGTCGAGCAGGCGCTCGAATTCATTGCGCTCGGCCCGCGTGAGGCACGCGAGCATGGCGCGCTCCCGCTCGCGCAGGGCCGGGATGTATTGTGCGTAGAGCGCCCGCCCGGCCGCCGTCATGAACAACTGCTGGCGGCGGCTGTCCGTCTTGTCGGCGGCACGCCGTATCAGCTTCTTCTTCTCCAGCGCGATGATTCCGCGGCTGATGTTGGCCTTAAGATGGCCGGAGAATTCGCAGATCTCGCTCGCGGTCACGCCCTCTCGGAAATCCAGGAAGATCAGGGTGACGATCTCCGGCCGCGTCAGGCCGAATTCCATCTCGATCCGCCGGAATGACGGCTCGCGGTAGAAGTTCAGCACGTAGCCCATCCTGTAGGCGATCTGGAGTTCGGTGCCGCCTATCACCGCCGCGAGCGGTTTTCGCTCGGGTGAATGGCTCCCGGTGGTGCCGTTCGTCGATTTTCGAGATGGTCTCATATGAGACTTTCTGGTTGCTTTTCGATCCGGCTTGATCTTAACATCGCTGTGAGGCCCGCAAGAACGGCCGTCGACGATAGTTGTGGAGGATCGCAGGAGCATGCCGCTGGCCGGGCAGAGGGTGATGGACCTGTCGTGCGACGGCGAGATCCGGTGCTTCCATGCGGGAACGCCGGAGCATCCGGTCTATGTCGACCAGGTGCGATCGTCCCACGCGGCCCTGCGCAAAATGCCTGTTGTCATGGTCCATGGCGCCGGTCACACCGGGACCTGCTATCTCGCCACGCCGGATCGGAGACCGGGTTGGGCGCCGCGCTTTGCTGCGGCTGGCCGGGACGTGTTCGTGCCGGACTGGCCCGGTCACGGCCGTTCGCCGTCAGGTCCGGACTTTTCGCGGCTTGGAACGCGGGATGTGGCGACGTCGCTGCTGGCGCTGATCGAGGAGATCGGGCCGGCCGTGCTGCTGGTGCATTCGGCGAGCGGTCCGATGGCCTGGTGGATGGCCGAGCGGCGTCCCGATCTGGTCCGCGCCGTGGTCGGCATCGCCCCCGGTCCACCGGCCAATCTGCTGCGCGATCTGCCCGACGATCCGGCAGCGATCCGCGCGCTGCGCGATGACGCCAGCGCCGGTCATCCCGTTTACTCGAGCGAGGATGCGCCGGTATGGCTGACGGCGGACTTTGCCGCCGCCTATTGGGCCAACGGGCCGCGCTTTCCGCACCACGCGTTCGAAAACTACTGCCGCTCGTTTGCGCCGGAGAGCGCACGAATCCTGAACGAGCGCTTCAACATCGGCGGACGGGGGCTCAGGATCGCTGATCCCGAGCGTCTGCGGGAAAGGCCGATCATGATCGTGACCGGGGACCGCGACCCGCGCCATCCGCGCGAGGTGGATGCGGCGACGGCGAGCTATCTCGGCGCCGAGTTCGTCTGGCTTCCCGATCGCGGCATCGAGGGGAACGGCCACATGATGATGATCGAGGACAACAGCGATGATCTCGCCGCCATGATCCTGGCCTGGCTCGATACGGTCGGATGCTGAGATCCCGCGCCCTGCAGGCACATTGGAGGATACCAAGGATGAGACGGATTGCATGTGTCCTTCTGCTGCTGGCGCAGCCCGTCGCGGCACGGGCGCAAGTCAGTGGTGACGTCGTCAAGATCGGCGTCCTCACCGACATGGCCGGCGTGACCGCCGACATCACCGGCAAAGGTTCGGTCGTCGCCGCCGAGATGGCGGTGAGCGAGATCGGTGGCGCGGTTCTCGGCAAGCCGATCCAGATCGTCTCGGCCGATCACCAGCACAAGGCCGATGTCGGCACGGCGATCGCCCGGCGCTGGTTCGATGTCGAGGATGTCGATGCGATCGTCGATGTGCCCAATTCCGGCGTTGCGCTCGCGGTCCAGAGCCTCGCACGCGAGAAGAAGCGGATCGTTCTCTATTCGGGGCCGGGGACGACGGCGTTGACCAACGAGCAGTGCTCGCCCTACGGCTTCCACTGGACCTACGATACCTATGCGGTCTCGCACGGGACCGCGTCCGCGGTCGTCAAGGCCGGAGGCGGCACCTGGTTCATCCTGGCGTCGGACTATGCCTTCGGCCATCAGCTCCAGCAGGACGCGACCAGCGTGATTGCGGCCTTGGGCGGCAAGGTGCTGGGCAGCGCACGCCATCCGCTCAATACGCCGGACTTCTCCTCGTTCCTGCTGAGCGCGCAATCCTCCGGCGCCAAGGTCATCGGCCTCGCCAATGCCGGCAATGACACCGTCAACGCGATGCGGCAGGCCGGCGAGTTCGGGCTGGTGCAGGGTGGCCAAAGCCTCGCCGCGCTGATCCTCTTCCTCCAGGACGTGCACGCGCTCGGCCTCAGGGATGCGCAGGGCACCTACCTGACGACGGCCTCCTACTGGGACATGAACGAGGCGACGCGCGCATGGTCGAAGGCGTTTTTTGCAAAGACCGGCATGATGCCGTCGATGCTGCATGCCGGCGTCTACGGCGCGGTGCGTCACTATCTCAAGGCCGTCGCCAGCGCCGGCACCGACGATGCCGGCCGGGTTGCGGCCGCCATGAGGACGATACCGGTCGAGGATGTCTTCTCGGAGGACGCCAGCATCCGTGAGGACGGCCGCGTCACGCGCACCATGTACCTCGTTCGAGTCAAGAAGCCGTCCGATTCGAAATATCCCTGGGACTACTTCGACATCGTGCGCAAGATCCCGCCTGAAGAGACCGTCTGGCCGCTCGCGGAGAGCAAATGTCCGCTGGTAAAGGCCTCCAGCCGCTAAATCGGAAACGGCCGTCGAACGGGTTGGCAAAGCGGGTTCGCCACGCGCATGATGCTGCGTGATATCTCGCCCTTTTGCGATCCCGGACGACCCAGGAACATGAAAACCACGCTGCTGAAATCCGAAGACTACACCCGCTCGCCCTGGAAGAACGGCGGCGGCATCTTCACCGATATTGCGGATGCGCATCGTGCGGGCAGCCCGACGAAGGATTGGGACAGCCTGCTCTGGCGCTTTGCGTCCACGCCGATCGTGGCGCCCGGTCCGTTCTCCTACATGCCCGGCATCGACCGCTTGCAGATGGTCGTGGGTGGGCGCGGGCTGGTGCTGAAAGCACCGGGGCGGGAATTCGACGAGCGCGAGCCGTTCACGACCGTGCGCTTCACCGGCGAGCTCGAGATCGTGACCGAGCTCGAGGCGGGTCCGGTCGAGGTCGTGAACCTGATGGCCCGGCGCGGTGCGGCGGAGATCGAGCTCCTGGCGCTCCGGGAGCCCGGCGATCGGCCATTGTCCCCCGGCACGCATCTGGTTTACGCGGTTTCCGGCAATTGCAGCATTCGTCTCAATAGCGAGGAGTTTGCGGTTCCCTACGGCAGCACGCTGAAGGTCGAGCTGACCGAGCCGTCCAGGCTGGCGCTCGTCTCGGGGCTGGGGGTGTTAGGTTCAATCCAGCTCGTCGGCTAGATCGCAACTGCGTTGCTGATGCGCACGATCCGTGCAACTGGCTAGGTTGACGCGGCCCCGCCAGCGCACGATATCTGCCTTGATGCAAGCCGCCGCGAAGGGCAGGATATGAGCGCACCAGACAAGAATCCCCCCGCGACGTTGTCCGACGGCGTCGTCGACTGGCTGACCAACGGCACCCGCGACGAGCGCTTCATCGACAATATCTTTGCGCAGATGTGCATCCGCCTCCAGCAGGCCGGCATTCCGCTGAAGCGCTCGACGCTTCATGTCCTGATTCATCACCCGCAATGGCTGGGGGCCCGCTTCATGTGGTCCGACGGCATGCGCGAGGCCGAGATCGCGCGGGTCGATTATGACGTGCGCGAGCGGTCCGAATTCATCGGCAGCCAACGAAATGTTCGACGGGGCGACCGAGGTGCGCGAGAACCTCGAACGCGATCCGGCGCTCGGCCGCAAGCACGCCCTCTATGACGAGATGCGGACGAAGGGCCTGACCGACTATGTGGCCTGGCCGCTCTACCACACCCTCGGCAAGCGTCATCTCATCACCTTCGCGACCGACCGGCCCGGCGGCTTCGAGGAGGCGCATATCGCTGCGCTGAAGAAGCTGTTGCCGGTGCTGGCGCTGGTCAGCGAGATCCGCATCAAGAACCGCCTGGCGCGGACCCTGCTGGAGACCTATGTCGGCGCGCACGCCGGCGAGCTGATTCTCGCCGGCGCTACCCGGCGCGGCACCGGCACCACGGTTCGCGCCGCGATCATGATCTGCGACCTCAGGGATTTCACGAAAATCTCCGACAACTGGCCGCGCGACGACGTCATCGACCTCCTCAACGACTATTTCGACGCGATGTCCGAGCCGATCGCGCGGCACGGCGGCGAGATCCTGAAATTCATCGGCGACGGCCTCCTCGCCATCTTCCCGCTCAGCCAGCCCAACGCCTGCGCAAACCTGCTGCATGCCGTGACCGAGGCTCGAGCGGCCATGGTCGCGCTGAACGAGCGGAATAACGGCAGCGGCCGCGCGCCGCTGAACTACGGCATCGGCGTCCATGTCGGCGACGTCATGTACGGCAATATCGGACCGCGGCCGCCTCGTCGAACTCTTGCGACGCCAGGGGCCATTGCCCCGCGTTGTCGCGCTGCCATTCGGCCGCCACTGCCAACCAGGTCATCATGTTGGCGCCGGCGGTAATCATGCGCTGGATGGCGACCTCGTGGGCCTCGACCGAAACGGCGCCGGACGCATCTGTGACCACAGTGACGTCCCAGCCTTCGCCGAGGGCCTGGATCGTCGGCATCGCGACGCATATCTCGGTCCACAGACCGGCGATGATCAGCTGCTTGCGGCCCGTCGCCTTGACCGCGTCCACCACCTTCTTATCCTGCCAGGTGTTGATGAACGTCCGGTCGATCACCTCCTGTCCGGGGAACACTTCGGTGATCTGGGGGAAGAGCAGGCCACCCCGCTCGGCAATCACGCTCGTCAGGATCGTGGGGACACCGAAGGCCTTGGCTGCCTTCGCGAGAGCTGCCGTGTTGTTGATCACCATCTGCGGTTCGTGGCTGTTCACGTTCGCAAGCTGGTAGGGCTGGTGGTCGATCAGGACGAGCACTGAGTCTTCGGGACGAAGAAGCGAAGCAAGGCCGTTACGAAGTTTCATCATGACATCCTTTGTTGCCGTTCAATGCGGCATCGGTTTTGGGGAGACGCTCGCCGAAGGCGGCGCCACCTGCAGGGCTTATTGCCGTTCCCGTGTTCGATGCGGTAGTACCGTTTTGTGGCGAGCTGTGTCGCGAAATGAGGAACGCCAAAGTGGACATCGAAGAGCTGCGGACATTCGTAGAAGTTGCTGATGCTGGCGGAGTTTCGCCTGCTGCGCTCCGGCTCGGCGTCTCCAAGTCAATCGTCAGCCGACGGCTCTTGCGGCTTGAATCGGAACTTGGTGTCCAGCTTCTTGCACGAACCACCCGCGGCGCCGCTCTAACGGAAGCTGGGGCGACGTTCCGAGACTATGCTGCCAGAGTCTGCACCGAGATCGACGTAGCCAAAGAGACGATCCTGCCTGCCGGCGAGCTTCGTGGACGCTTGCGAGTTGCTGTGCCGCTGTCCTTCGGCTCGAACTACTTCGCCCCCATGATGGCGGAAATGGCGCGACCACACCCTCAGCTCCAAATCCACACCTGCTACAGTGACCAATTCGTCGATCTCATCGCAGGAGGTTATGACTGCGCGATTCGGATTGGCTATCTTCAAGACTCCAATTTGACGCCAAGCGCGTCGGACCGATCTACGGCAAGTTCGTTGCGAGTCCTGGCTACGTCAAAGAGCACGGGTCGCCTGAGACACCCGAGGAACTCGTCGCCCATCAAGCGCTCATGCAGGGCACCGAAACTTGGCAGCTCATGGACGGCGACAAGATCATCACGGTTCGTCCACAGGGTCGCTTCAAGGCTGACAACGGCACTGCTCTGGCGGCCGCCGCAACAGCAGGGCTCGGGATTGCCTACCTCCCCGATTTCCTCACCAATGAATTGCTGGCATCGGGTGCGCTTGTTTCCGTCATGACCCGTCATCCACCACCTCCGGCGGGTGCCTATGTCATCCGCCCGCCAGGCCAGCATCCCGCGCGGAAGATCCGGGTCCTCACGGAATTGCTGGTCGAGCATTGCAATCCGGTCTCGGGATAACGATCAGCTTCGCCTTCACGGCAAAACGACCCGCGGACCTCACGCAGAGCAGCCCAGCTCGGAACGCGATCTCTCGATATCCCGCCAAAGCCCTGCAGGCCATCGTAGCCCTTCTACCCGCGGCGAGAATGCCGTAGGAAATGGCAGCGACGAGGATTGGACATGGCAAAGCAGACCGAGAAGAAGCCGCCTGCACTCAAAGGCGTATCGGCAGCCGAACGGGCGTTAGCGGTATTGACGGCATTTCGCCGGGGCGACGGCGCCTTGAGCCTGGCTGAGTTGGCCGAGCGGACCGGTCTGGTGAAGAGTACCATCCTGCGGCTAGCTCTATCGCTGCAACGTTACCGGCTGCTCGCGCGCCTGCCGGACGGCTCTTATCGGCTCGATGCGGAGACCTTGCGTCTCGGGACAGCCTATCAGCAGGCGTTTCGTCTGTCCGATCATGTCATGCCCGTGCTTGAGCAGCTCGCGGCGAAAACCGGCGAGACGACGTCCTTCTATGTGCGAAACGGCGAGGAGAGGCTGTGTCTTTTCAGGGTGGAGACCACCAATCGGATCCGGATGACCGTGCAGCCGGGCGACACCCGTCCCATGGACAAGTCCGCCATTGCCCAAACGCTCCGCCGCTACGAGTCCGGGCCGCCTCGACCGGATGACGAATTGCCGCTGTTCACCTCCGGCATCACGGATCCTCATGCGGCCGCTCTCGCCATGCCCGTCTTCGGCATCGGCGACTCCCTGGTCGGGGCGCTCGCCATCTCCGGGCCGGTCAGTCGGCTGACGGCGGCGCGCGCAGAGCAAATCAAGGGCGCGCTGGTCGAGGCTGGAAACAGGCTCACTGTGGCATGCGGGGGAACCCCGCCATCTGGAGCCGGAAAGAGCACCCGCAAACGGGCGGCCAGCCTGTCTGCATAAAACGCAACGTCGTTTCATTTTTTATTGCCTGGTCCGTCGACGCGACTTATAAGGCTCGCCATAACAAAGTATGGGGAGGACGAACGTCGTGGCTTCAGCTTCGCTCACGCGGAGGACGGTCTTGGCCGGACTCACTGCATCCGCGCTTCCCCGGTTTGCGACAGCGCAGGAGGTGCGCTGGTCGAGCGGCTCGGAGAAGCCGCACTTCGTTCCGCCGCCGGGCGCGACCGATTGCCATTTCCACACCTATGACAAGAGCTATCCGGTCATGAAGGGCGCGACGCTGCTGCCCGAGGACGCCTTGCCCGAAGATTATCGCGCCCTGCAGCGCCGGATCGGCACGACGCGGGGCGTCATCATCCAGCCCTCGACTTACGGTACGGACAACCGGCTGCAGATTGCGTCACGACGGGCGCTTGGGCCGGAGAACTTTCGCGTGGTCGCCGTTGTGCCCGAGGACGTATCGGATACCGATCTGCAACGGCTCGACGAGCAGGGCGTCCGCGGTGTCCGCTTCAATCTCGGTTTTCCGGGAGCGTTGACGGTGGACTCTCTCAAGTCGCTCGCCCCGAGACTGGCCAATCTCGGTTGGCACTGCCAGATCAACATGCGTCCCAAGCAGATTGAGGACAATGCGGACCTTCTGGCGTCTTTGCCCGGGGGCCTCGTCTTTGACCACTTGGCCCAGATACCGCAGCCGGCTGGCCTGGAGAGCGCGCCTTACAAGATCATCCGCGGCTTGCTCGACCGCGGCAAGACCTGGGTGAAGCTGTCGGGTCCCTATGTGTCGAGCAAGCAGGGTGCGCCGGACTACGCTGACGCAGGAGCCGTCGCGGCGGCCTATGTCAAGGCGGCGCCCGAGCGAATGGTCTGGGGCAGCGACTGGCCGCACCCTTCCGAGAAGGAACGCAAGCCTGATGATGCGCACCTGCTCGATCTTTTCGCCGTATGGGCGGGAGGCGAGGCCGTGTTCAAGCGCGTCCTCGTCGACAACCCTGCCGAACTCTACGGTTTTCCCAAGGTCGTGCCATGACGTTCTTCGGCCCACCGCGTCGGATCGAAACCAGCATCTTCACACGGCTTCCGGACCAGTTCCGCAAGCCACGCCGCACCGCCTGGGCGGACGCCAATCAGGGCGGACGTGAGATCGACTCCTTCCTTGAAGGGCCATCCTTCGATCGGCAGGGCCGACTGTATGTCACCGATATTCCGTATGGACGCATCTTCCGTGTCAGTCCGGAAGGCGAGTGGGAGCTCGTGACCGAGTATGACGGGTGGCCGAACGGGCTGAAGATTCACCGCGACGGCCGCATGTTCATCACCGACTACAAGCGCGGGATCATGCTGCTGGACCCGGCCAGCGGCAGCGTAACGCCATTTCTGGAGACGGCGGCAAGCGAGAGCTTCAAGGGCGTGAACGATCTCATCTTCGCGCCGTCGGGTAATCTTTACTTCACCGATCAGGGCCAGACCGGGATGCACGATCCCACGGGCCGGGTCTGGAAGCTCACGCCCGACGGCCGGCTCACCTGCCTGATCAACACGATCCCGAGTCCGAACGGCATCGTCGTCGACCACGAGGAGAGCTTTCTGCTGGTGGCCGTGACACGGGCCAACCAGGTCTGGCGCGTGCCACTGCCGGCCAGCGGCCTGACGACGAAGGTCGGCATATTCTCGCACCTGCACGGCGGTCCCGGCGGCCCCGACGTTTTGGCGCTGGACAGCGGCGGCAACCTGCTGGTCTGCCACACCGGCTTCGGCTCCGTGTGGCGGCTGTCACCCCTGGCCGAGCCGCTCGACCGCATCGTTTCCTGCGCGGGCGTGGGCACGACCAATCTTGCGTTCGGTGGACCGGAACGAAAGAGCCTCTTCGTTACCGAGAGCCGCACGGGAACACTGCTCCGCGCCGAACTCGAAATGCCGGGCATGCCGCTGTTCTCGCACGCCGACTAGGTCAGCGCCCGGCTCGCGATCAGTTCGGTATGCATCGGAGCAGGTGGCCGCATATCGAAAACGCGCGGCAGCCTGTCTCTCTCCAGGCCTCCCGGACACCGTAACCGGCGGCCAGCACTCCACTTTTCCAGGGGAGCGCCTCCGATCGGGCGACGCAAGCGCTTCGCTGTAACTCTTAGAAAATGAAACAGCGTTTCATTATAAATTGCAACGTCGTTCTATTTTTGTTATGGCGCGTCATGGCCGGGAAACATCGGCCGGTCTCGGAGGGAACAATGGCAAGTGTCTCTGCCGCGTCGGTCGGCGCCGGCTTCACACCCGAGCAGGAGAAAATCCTCTCGAAGTTGCTGTGGCGGATCGTGCCGTTCCTGCTGCTCTGCTACATCGTCGCTTATCTCGATCGGGTGAACGTCGGCATCGCCAGCCTGACGATGAACCGCGATCTCGGCATCTCGCCTTACGAATTCGGCTGGAGCGCGGGGCTGTTCTTCTTCGGCTATTTCCTCGCAGAAGTGCCGAGCAACCTTGCCTTGCAGGCGATCGGCGCCCGTAAGTGGATCGCGCGCATCCTGATCACCTGGGGCCTGATCTCGGCCGCAACGGCATTCGTGGTCGGTCCCGTCAGCTTCGGCGTCATGCGCTTCCTGCTCGGCCTCGGCGAAGCCGGCTTCACGCCGGGCGTATTCCTCTATTTTACATACTGGTTTCCGGCGCGCGTCCGGGGCACGGCGACTGCGGCCTTCCTGCTCGGCATTCCGATCGCGAACATCGTGGGCGCCCCGATCTCGAGTTCGCTGCTGACGCTCGACGGCTTGGGCGGCTTGCATGGTTGGCAGTGGCTTCTGATCCTGGAAGGCCTGCCGGCCACGCTCCTTGGCTTCGTGTGCTTCTTCACGCTCACCGACAAGCCCGAGCAGGCCAAGTGGCTGAGCCCCGAGGAGCGGAGCTGGCTCGCGGAGGTGCTGGCGGCGGAGCGTCAGGCCATCGCCGCCAAGCACTCATCGCGGCTCAGGGACGCCTTCGTCAATTGGCGGGTCCTTGTCTGCGCCGCCGTCAACGTCTGCGCCATCATCGGCTCCGTCGGGCTTGGCCTGTGGATGCCGCAAATCATCAAGGGCCTCGGCTTCAGTGTCGTTGCCGTCGGCTTTATCGCGGCAATTCCCTACATCTGCGGCGCCGTCACGATGATGCTGTGGGCTCGCCTGTCGGACAGGGGCGGGGAACGAAGCTGGTTCGTGGCATCCGCGCTGCTCGTGGGCGCAGCGTCACTGATTGTCTGCGGCTATGCAACATCGTCCGCGCTGATCTCGATCGTCGCGCTCTGCGGCGCCGTGATCGGGATCATGTGTTACCAGTCCACTTTCTGGCCGATCCCGTCGAGCTTCCTCACCGGCAGCGCTGCCGCCGGCGGCCTCGCGATGATCGTCTCGATCGGCAATCTCGGCGGCTTCGTTGGTCCCTATCTCATCGGCATGATCCGGCAGTCGACCGACAGCTTCTCATGGGCCCTGATCTCGGTGGCCGCATTTCTCACCTTGGCCGCCATCCTGATCCGCGTGGTTGGTGCCAGTCTCCAGCGACCGGGCGGGGCGACTGACCGCCACACCGGCCCGATCGCAAGCCTCTCGAAAGGAACCTGAAGATGAGCGAAAAGCAGCAATTCCGCCTCGGTCTGGTCGGCTACGGCGAGATCGGCAGCACGCTGGGAAAAGGGCTGCGCGAGGCCGGACTGCAGCAGATCTTCTGCTACGACAAATACGCCTTCGACGGACCATACGCCGATTTGATCCAGAGCCGCGCCAAGGCGGCAGGCGTCACGCTGGTCAAGTCCAACAAGGAACTGGCTGATGCCGCGGAGCTGATCTTCAGCGTCACGCCGGGCTCCGCGTCGCTCGAAAGCGCAAGCGCGTTTGCACCCGTGCTCGATGGCCGCCACACCTTCCTCGACTTCGCCTCCGCCACGCCGAAGGTGAAGTACGGCGTGGCCGAGCGACTTGCCAGGACGGGCGCCACGCTCGGTGACGGCTCCATCATGGGGACGCCCAAGCACGGCTATTCGATGCACATGATGTCGAGTGGCCCCGCCGGGCAGCGCGTCGTCGATCTGCTCGTGCCTTGGGGCATGAGCATCGCATTCGCGGGCGAGAAGCTCGGCACGGCTTCGGGCATCAAGATCCTTCGCTCCGTCCTGATCAAGGGCATCGAGGCGCTGATCGATGAGACGCTGTTGGCGGCCCGGTCCTACGGTCTGGACGAAACCGTACTGGCCTCGGCGTCGAAGACGCTCACGCGTCCGTTCATGGACACCGTCGAGAGCCTCACGCCCTCCGGCGTCATCCATGCCAAGCGGCGCACCGAAGAGGTCGAGATGGCCGCCGAGGCGGTCGCGGATGCCGGGATCGAGCCGCTGATGGCGCGCGCCACGGCGGCGCGGCTTCGCTGGAAGGACAGCCTGGGTCTGAAGGAGCATTTCAAGGGCGTCGTTCCCGAAAACTACAAGATCGCCATCGACGCGATCGTGGCCAGGACGCAGGCCGGGGCGAAGGCGGCCGAATAAGGCCAAGCCCGCCGGGAAGACAACAGGGAGAGAAACGTGACGGCCGCCCGAACGGAAATCGACCAGATCGAAAAGGTGACGATGCGCAGGGTTATCCTGCGCCTCGTGCCGTTCCTGATGATCTGCTACTTCTTCGCGTTGCTCGACCGCGTCAATGTCGGCTTCGCAGCGCTACAGATGAACAAGGATCTGGGGCTGACGCCGGCGATGTTCGGCTTCGCCGCCAGCCTGTTCTTCGTCTCCTATTTCCTCGTCGAGGTGCCCAGCAACCTCGCTCTGCAAAAGGTCGGCGCCCGGCGCTGGATCGCCCGCATCATGATCACCTGGGGATTGGTGACCGCGTGCATGGCGTTCGTCGTCGGGCCGTACTCGCTCTATGCGATGCGCTTCATTCTCGGCGCGGCCGAGGCCGGCTTCTTTCCCGGCGCCATCCTCTATCTGACCTATTGGCTGCCGTCGCAGTATCGGGCGCGCATCCTGGCGACGTTCACGGTTTCGATTCCGCTCGCCACGTTCCTGGGCTCGCCGCTTTCGGTCGGCCTGCTTGAACTCGACGGCGCGCTCGGTCTGCGCGGCTGGCAGTGGCTGTTCATTCTGGAAGGGCTGCCGACGGTTCTGCTGGGTCTTGCGTGCCTGTTCGTCCTGACCGACAAGCCCGCGCAGGCGTCCTGGCTGACCGTGGAACAGCGGGAATGGCTGACCCGGCGCATGGAGGCGGAGGCCGCCGCGCGCAAGCCGGTCGGGCATCTCACGCTCTGGCAGCTCGCCACCAACAAGCATTTTCTTGTCATGGCCTTGGTCTGCTCCGGCGCCTCCGCCACGGGCAGCGTGCTGTCGGTCTGGCAACCGCAGTTGCTGAAGTCGTTCGGCCTCTCCAACCTGCAGACCGGCTTTGTCAATGCGATCCCGTACGGCATCGCGACCGTGCTCATGGTGCTGTGGGGCCGCCATTCGGACAGGACGGGTGAGCGCCGCTGGCACACGGCGATCCCGCTGTTGTTCGCAGCAGGTGGTTTTGCGGCACTGGGCATGACCGGGACCGCGGTTGCGCCGACCATCGTCATGGTGACGTTCTGCCTGGTCGGCGCATATGCCTTCAAGGGACCGTTCTGGGCACTTTCGGCCAGCTGGCTTTCGGCGAGCACGCTCGCGGCGGGGCTCGCCGGGATCAACGCGATTTCCAACCTGATCGGCGGCGGCCTGATGGTGAACGTCGTCGGAGTCGTCAAGGAGCAGACAGGCAGCTTCGTGCTCGGGATGTTGCCGCTCGCGCTGCTGTGCGCCGTGGCCGCAGCCTGCGTCCTTGTGCTTGGACGCAATGTCGCACGCGCGGCGGAAATGGCGGCGGTGAAGCCATGAGCGCACGCAGCAAAGGACCGCAGCGCTTCATCACGCGACGCGGCGTTGTCATGGGCATGCTGGCTTGCAGCACAGGCGCTTTGGCTGTCGGCGCGTTGGCTGCCGGGGTGGAGCAAGCGGTGCCCAACAGCACCGGGTCGGCGGCGCCACGCCTGGATGCGCCGGCGGGCGCGTGTGACTGTCATCATCATATCTATGACGGGCGTTTTCCCGTCTCGCCGCATTGGCGCCAGGGCTTTCCGCCGGGCGCGACGGTCGCCGACTATCGGCTGCTGCAGCGGCGGCTCGGCACCACGAGGAGCATGGTGGTCCAGCCGTCGACATATGGGATCGACAACCGGTGTCTTGTGGACGCGTTGGGCCAGCTGGGCGCCTCGTCGCGAGGGGTTGCCGTCGTTGACACGGATGTCAAGGATGCGGAGCTGCAGGCGCTTGCCGATGCCGGCGTCCGTGCCATCCGCGTCAATTTCGTTTCTCCGCAGACCTGGGGCACGACGACACCGCAGATGCTGACCACGCTCGCAGCGCGGGTGAGTCCGCTCGGCTGGCACGTGCAGATCCTGATGACGGGCGATCAGATCGCCACCCATGAGAGCGTGATCCGGTCGCTTCCCACCAGGGTGGTCATCGACCACCTCGGCCGTATCCCTCAGCCGGAGGGCGTCAAGCATTCGGCATTCGCCGCGATACGCCGCATGCTGGATGGCGGCCGCACCTGGGTGAAGGTGACCGAGCCCTATGAGGACAGCAAGCTCGGGCCGCCCTATGCCGACTCCGGCGAGGTTGCGCGTGCCTACGTGCACGCAGCGCCGGAGCGCATCCTGTGGGGCACGGACTGGCCGCATCCCACCCAGCGCGGGACCAAGCCGGATGATGCCCTGCTGGTCGATCTCCTCGCGGACTGGGCGCCGGACGAACGTACGCGCCGGCGCATCCTGGTCGAAAATCCTGCCGAGCTGTTCGGCTTTTAGCCATTAGACGATAGGCGTCTCAGTCGATGCCTTCGCATTTCAACTGGCGCAATTGCCTGTCCACCCAGGAGGCATCGTGCGTGCCGGCCTCGATGTTGGCGATCTGCTTCTGCTCAGCCTCGAACTTCGCCGTCGCGGCCTTGAACACCGCGCCGGTCTGATCGAACGGCACGCAGAGCAGGCCGTCGTCGTCGCCAATGATGAGGTCACCCGGCTCGATCACCATCCCGTTGATCGCGATCGGCACATTGATCTCACCAGGCCCGTTCTTGTAGGGGCCGCGGTGCGTGACTCCAGCCGCGAAAACCGGGAGCTTTTGGCCGCGAATATGACCGGCGTCGCGGATCGCGCCGTTGATGACCACGCCGGCCACCCCTCGCCTAGCCATTTGCATCAGCATCATCTCGCCGATGATTGCGTTGGTCAGATCGCCGCCGGCATCGACCACGATGATGTCGCCGGGCTCGGCGAGCGCGATCGCCTTGTGCACCATCAGATTGTCACCGGGAGGTGCCTTCACCGTCAATGCGGGGCCTGCGAGCCCGCCACCCTGATGCATGGGACGAAGCCGGGCGCCGGCTGCCGTCAGACGGGACATGCTGTCGCTCACATTCGCGACGGGCAGGCGGGCAAAGCCTGCGACGACGTCTTCGCCGACCTTTCGTTTCCGCGGCAAAACTCGAAATCCGGCAGACATCGGTGTTCCTCCACTCGAAGGCGACTATATTTTAGAACGCCGTTTCATTATCAGAAAGACGGGCGTTGACGCAAGGCGATCCACCTCGCGTCAGAGTTCCCCCTATGCTCGCGGTCGAACATGGCGCGGGACGCCTCTGCGGCGCCGCGGCAGGTTGCCGACACAGCGGCAGCGAAACGAAAGTCCGATAATCCGTTGACGTACTGGTGGGCAGCTAGCGGCTCTTACCTTGGTATTGGAGAGGTCATCAGCTCAACATCACCGCACGCCAGTGCCCTTGCAGCGCTGGCACTTCACCACCTTGTCGCCCTTCTTGAGCAAACCTTTGCCTTCACAGTTTTTGCATTTCTGCTTCTTCTTGATGTTCGGGCCTTTTTCACTGGTCATGAAATTCTCCTGCCGCGAGAGAGCGGTCTTGTCCGGTAGCTCAGCGGAACAGCCGAGCGTCGCCGGGTCAACCCCGCACGGTCATCTATGCCGGCTTCGGCACCACCAGCACCGGAATGCTTCCGTCCACCAGGACTTCGGATGTCTGGCTGCCCAAAAACAGCTTTCTGAGGCCGCGTCGTCCATGAGAGGCCATGACGATCAGATCGCAACCCCTGGACTTCGCCGTTTCAATGATCGCAGTCGCCGGGTGCGCATTCGGAACGTGCAAAAATTCTGCAGGCGCACCGATCTGCTCCGACATGGCGCGGGCGTCATCAAGCACTTTGCCCGCACGGGCCTTGCAGGCCGCGTTAAAGCTGTCAATCTCGTCCCGCGTCGGAATCCATCCCGAGTCGTGTCCGCCCCCATAGTCAACCGGCATCGCTTCCGTCACGGTGATGATTGTCAACCTGGCGTTCAAGGCCTTCGCCAAGGCAATGCCATGCTCAACGCCTCTTCTCGCGACGTCCGATCCATCCGTGCTCAAGAGAATGTTGGCGTACATTCAGTGGCTCCCTTGCTCGTCGAACAAAGTAATGCCCGGCTAATATGGTCCGATACGCGCCGCGGGTCCATTGCCGCGGTGACAACCAATACGGGTCGTGCGTTAGATTCATGAGCCTTCGAACCCGCGAAGCGGCGGGAGCCCACGGTTTGCCTCTCGTTCTCCGCGCGGCTGCGCCACGCGTAGCCCGCAGGGTTCAGATACCCGCCTTCGCCCTTTGGGCTTCGGCGCGGCAGCCTCACTCGCTTCGCCTTGGATGTGTGGCGCTGGCTCGCCGAGCCGAAGCTCGCGAAGCGAGCGAAGGCTGGTGGGCCCGGCAGGACTCGAACCTGCAACCAGACCGTTATGAGCGGCGGGATATGGTGCAGCTTCGTTGATCTTGCTGTGCCATTGTTCGGGTTGGATCGCGTTCGTTGCATTTTGGCGCGGTCGTTTCTGGTGCGAAACTGGTGCGGTGCGCGTGGTGGTTGGTGGGAACGGCGATTGCGTCGATCTCCGTAAGCGAGCAGCAAGAGCTGCGTCGCGGTACGGAGCGCTGTCGACCTCGCCTTGCGGACAAGGGAAAGCGACCCCGCATCAACCATCTGCAACGCCGGCTCACGGCCGTCCTTGTGGCAGAGGTGGTTAGCTACCTGTCGGCGCAGCCCCAGATCACGCGTCCCGCCTCAATTCAATGTCGGCGCCACTGCTCGCCATTTTTTGTGATGCGACAGGTAGGCTTGGGTGCTAAATTGTTCTTCAGGCGTCTATTTGGAAGTCTCGGCAAGCGGTACTCACAGTCCGGCTCGAGGCGGTGCGATGCCCAAGATCCTGCTGGTCGAAGACAACGAGATGAACCGCGATATGCTCTCGCGACGCCTCGTGCGCGGTGGGTACGAGATCATCATTGCCGAGGACGGAGCGCGCGGCGTCGCGATAGCGACGAGCGACAGGCCAGATCTCATTTTGATGGACATGAGCCTACCGGTGATCGACGGTTGGGAGGCGACGCGCCAGATCAAGGCGACGCCCGAACTGCGCAAGATCCCTATCATCGCGCTCACGGCGCACGCCATGGCGACCGACCGGGACAAGGCCCTCAAGGCCGGCTGTGACGACTACGACACAAAACCGATCGAGCTGCAGAGGCTGTTGGGCAAGATCGAGACGCTGCTCGCAGCTACGGGACAATGAAGGAGTTAGAAATTCCGGACAGATGACGAGCTAGCTACACGGCTTCAGGAGGTTGTCGTCGCCATATTGCGGCCGGCGTAAGAACACACAAAATGGCCGCTCGCCGCGCTCCAGATGGGATGGACTCTGGCCAGGCGGTGGGTGCAGTCCTGCGAATTTCATCGCCGGCACCGGCGATCAGCTACCCTGCTCAGGCGGACGTCCTGACCGGGGCAGAGGCCCGATCGGGGCGGAGAGTTTGTCTTTGTGATGGAGACGACTCATGAAAACAGCGCAGTACGAGTGGTCCAAAAGTGACGGGTGGCGGCCGAATTTGCCAACTGGCGAAGTCGGACGTCTCGGACGTCAGAGTGTCGTGTTCGTTTTCGGTGCTAGTACCCACTTTTCTTGGAACGTGAGTCGTGATTCAAGGTCGGGATGATACCCGAAGCAAGAGAAGTCCACCTTTCGAGGAAAGATCGCAAGGTGCTTGAGGCGTGCTGTCGCTCACCGGTGACGTTGCAGCGCGATTTGAAGCGGGCGCGGATAGTTCTGTTGGCGGCGGATGGGCGCAGCACCCGGTCGATCGCCAAGGAAGTTGGGGTCCAGCCGCGGATTGTCAGCCTTTGGCGGCATCGCTATGCCGACCATGGCCTTGAAGGGCTGCAAGACAAGCCGCGGCCTGGCAAGCAGCCGATCTATACGAAGACGACCGACAAGCGGATTCTGAAGCTGCTGGATAAGCCGCCACCGCAAGGGTTTGCGCGCTGGACCGGCCCCCTGCTGGCCGAGGCGCTGGGCGATGTCGATGTCCAATATGTCTGGCGGTTCCTGCGCAGCCACAAGATTGACCTGGTGGCTCGCAAGTCCTGGTGCGAGAGCAACGACCCGAACTTTACGGCCAAAGCCGCCGATGTTGTCGGCCTCTATGTCGCGCCGCCGGCGAAGGCCATTGTGCTGTGCGTGGACGAGAAGCCCTCGATCCAGGCTTTGGAGCGAGCGCAGGGTTATCTGAAGTTGCCCAATGGCCGCGCCTTGACCGGCCAAAGCCACGATTACAAGCGGCATGGCACCACAACATTGTTTGCGGCGCTCGAAGTCGCCACCGGAAAGATCATCGCGACCCATTCAAAACGCCGTCGCCGCGTCGAGTTTCTCGATTTCATGGACAGCCTCACCGCGGCCTTTCCGAACCGCCAGCTTCACGTCATCCTCGACAACCTCAACACCCACAAGAAGAACGAGGACTGGCTTAAGGCCCACCCCAACGTGCAATTTCATTTCACGCCGACAAGTGCGTCCTGGCTCAATCAGGTCGAGGTATGGTTTTCGATCCTGCAGGGGCAGTCGCTTAGCGGCATCTCCTTTACAGCCTCAAGCAGCTTCAGGAACACATCGACGCCTACGTCAACGCGTACAACGACAAAGCCGAGCCCTTCGTCTGGACCAAGAAAAAGGTCCGTCACGCCGCTTCAAAGGCCGCCGTATCACTCAGCTCTGATTCCGGGTACTAGGTCGTTGGTGCAGGCAGGCAGCCTCGTGGGCGAGTTGCGCGACCACTTCAAAGGGGCCGCCATGCTTGGTTGCTCGACTTCCGGCGAGATTCTCGGCGACGTGGTCGTCGACGACTCTGTGAGTGCCACCCTGGTCGACTTCGAACATACGCGACTGCGGTTCGCCTCCGCTACGATTGGTGACGCAAAGGCAAGCTACAACGTCGGCAAGGAGCTCGCGCAGCAGTTGAACGACGCCTCGTTGCGCCACGTGTTCGTGCTTTCGGACGGCTTGCACGTCAACGGGTCCGACCTGGCGCGCGGTCTCGCGAGCGGCGTCTCGGAAGGCGTGTCGATCACTGGCGGCCTTTCCGGAGATGGAACCAACTTCGCCGAGACTTGGGTCATTGCCGACGGTGGCGCTGGCCCTCAGCGCGTGGCGGCGGTCGGTCTGTATGGCGACGATTTGCGCATTGGCTACGGATCGATGGGCGGCTGGCAGGCATTTGGGCCCCTGCGCACCATCACACGGGCCGAAGGCAACATCCTCTATGAGCTGGATGAGCGTTCGGCGCTCGATCTCTATAAATCGTACCTGGGCCCCCACGCCGACCAGTTGCCAAGCTCTGCCTTGCTTTTTCCCATCCTGGTTACCGAGGCAAAGGGCGGCCAGGGTGTCGTCCGAACCGTCCTGTCTGTGGACGAGCAGAAAAAGTCAATGACGTTCGCGGGCGACATCCCACAGGGCGGAACGGCGCAGTTGATGAAGACCAATGTCGACGATCTGGTCGACGGCGCGACCGCTGCCGCCAACGCCAGTCTCAGCGGGCTCGGCGGCAGGCGACCGGACCTTGCAATTCTGGTGAGCTGCGTCGGTCGTAAGCTCGTGATGAAGCAGCGCACCGAGGAAGAAATCGAAGCAATTCGAAATGTCTTCGGGGCGGATGCGAAGATTTCCGGGTTCTACTCGTACGGCGAGCTTTGCCCCTTCATGCATGGCGGCGACTGCCGGCTTCACAATCAAACCATACAATTACAACTTTCGCCGAGGACTGAACGGTCACAGGGCACAGATGCACAGGCTGCTACGACGCCAGCTCAGAAAGCACCTCGGTATGGAGGGCGAAGTACCGGCTGCGTTGCAGTCTTTCGTGGCGGCCGTCGATTCCGCATACACCGATTTCGATAGCGATCGGGCGATGGTCGAGCGCTCGCAAGAGCTGAGCTCGAAGGAGTTGTCGGAGGCACGCGACAAGGCAACAGAGGCGCAGCGCCGGTTGGTCGACGCGATCGAGAGCATCTCCGAGGGTTTCTCGCTCTACGATGCCGACGACAAGCTGGTTATATACAACCGGCGGTACCGGGACATGCACGGCACCGCCAGCATCAATGTCGTGAATCAGGGCGTATCGTTCGAGACAATCCTCCGCAACGCGACCGCGAGCGGCGAGATCCGCGACGCGGAGGGGCGCGTCGAAGCCTGGATCGAGCAACGCCTCGCTCAGCATCGCGATCCCAAGGGCACGCATGTGCAACGCCGCTCCGACGGGCGCTGGATCCAGATCAACGAGCGCAAAACCGACGACGGCGGCACCGTGGCGACCTACACCGACATCACCGACGTGAAGAAGGCGGAGCAGGCGATCCAAGAGAGCGAACAGCGGCTGCGCGTCATCGCCGAGGCCGCGCCTATGGCGGTGGCGATCGTAACCTTTGATGACGGGATCATCCGGTATGCCAATCGGCGCTTCAGCGAGATGTTCGAGCTCGAAGGTTCGTCTGCCCTGGGCCTGCAAGCGAAAACCCTCTACGCAGACCCGCAACATCGCGAGCGCTTCATCGGCGCGCTCACCGAGCACGGCCATGTGGAGGGCATGGAGATGCTGCTCAAGCGGGTTGGAGGCGAGGAGTTCTGGGCGCTCATAGCTTCTCAGCGCGTCGAGTTCGAAGGGCGCCCGGCGATGATCAACGGCCTCGCCGACATCAGCGACCGCAAGCGCATGGAAGGCGAGCTGCACAAGGCGATCTGGGCGAGCGAGCAGGCGACACGCGCGAAGTCGGACTTCGTAGCCAACATGAGTCATGAACTGCGCACACCCTTGAACGCGATCATCGGTTACAGCGAGATCCTGTTCGAGGACGCCCAGAGCGCCGGCCGCGAATCGGAGATGGCGGACCTGCCTGCGCAAGATTCAGGATGCCGGCAAGCATCTGCTCGGCCTGATCGACAACATCCTCGATCTTTCCAAGATCGAGGCTGGCAAGATGACGCTTTATCTCGCGACCTTCGAGCTCCGCCCCATGATCGATAGCGTCGCCGCGACCGTCACCCCGCTGGCCAAGAAGACCGGCAACGCTCTGGTGGCGAACTGTGCTGACGAGATCGGCACGATCCACAGCGATCTGACCAAGGTTCGGCAGACCCTGTTCAACCTTCTCAGCAATGCCTGCAAGTTCACGCGGAACGGGACGATAACGCTGACCGCGCTGCGTGACACGAATGCGGCTGGCGAATGGATCGAGTTCCAGGTGCGCGATACCGGCATCGGCATGACGCCAGATCAGCAGGCCAAGGTGTTCGAGGCCTTTACTCAGGCGGACGACTCGACGACCCGCGTCTATGGTGGTACGGGGCTGGGCCTCGCCATCACCAAGAGCTTCTGCCGGCTGATGGGTGGCGACGTGACGCTGACGAGCGAAGCCGGCAAGGGGACGGCGTTTGTAGTTCGTCTGCCGGCGGTAACACGCGCTGCATCGGACACTACAGTCTCGGCGGCAGACAAGCGTTCCGAGGGTCCGCAGGCTGCCGAGCCCGAGCATGCGCCGATTGTTCTCGTGGTCGACGATGATCCCAATGCGCGTGAGCTGCTGCGCCGACACCTGCAGCGAGGCGGTTACGCCGTTCGCCTGGCTGCCAATGGCGAGGAGGCGATGCAACTCGCCCGCACGCTGCACCCCGATGTCGTCACGCTCGACGCTCTGATGCCGCAGATGGATGGTTGGGCCGTGCTCAGCGCCATGAAAGAAGATGCGGTACTCGCGGAAATTCCTGTGATCATGGTCACGATCGTCGACAACCAGGGCATTGGCTTCTCGCTCGGTGCCGCCGATTACCTGGTCAAGCCGATTGATCGCGACAGACTGGTCAGCGCGGTGGAAAAGTGCTGCCCAAGGGGCGCGCCGCGACACGTGCTGATAGTCGAGGATGACGCGTCGGCCAGCGAGCTGATGGGGCGCGCCTTGCGGCAGATCGATTGCATGGTGACGCAAGCAGAGAATGGTCGGATTGGTCTTGAGCGTTTGAATGAGGCTTCACCCGATGCAATTCTGCTCGATCTGATGATGCCGGAGATGGACGGGTTCGAGTTCATCGCACGGGTGCGAGCCGAGTCCCGCTGGCGGAGCATCCCGGTCATCGTCGTCACCGCAAAGACGCTGACCGTTGAGGATCGCTCGCGCCTTAACGGCCAGGTACAGCATTTGGTGCACAAGGGCGAATACAGCGGCAAGGCCGTGCTGGCGGCGCTTGACGAGCTGGTACCCCTGCACGCCCGGCGCGCGCGCGCGGATCGGCCATGAGTATCATTAACACCGACAGCGCGCGCGCTTGGCGCATTCAGCTTGCCCATCTTCGCCAGGAACTGCAGTCCCCGGTCAACGCCTTGCTCGGCTACGCAGAGATCCTGCACGAAGAGGCGTCCCGGAACGGGCGCTTGGACATCCTCCCCGATATGAACCGTATCCTCGGCGCAGCCCGGGATCTCGCCGGCAAGGTCGACCGGCTGATGGACGGCGATCGCGCCAAGAGCCCGCCCGGCTCAGCGGCCACCACGCAAGAACAGGATCTTCGTCACGAGCTGCGCACGCCGCTCAACGCGATCAAGGGCTATGGTGAGATGCTGCGCGAGGATGCAGCCAGTTTCTCAAGCGACTCCCTGAGGGCGGATTTCGATCGCCTGCTGGCTGCGGCCACCGACCTGTTGCTGCGCCTCGATCGCATCGTGCGATTCTCGGTTGATGTCGAGGAGACGAGCTTGGCTCCCGATCAGACCGGCGCGGTCATGGTTAGCGACCTGATGCGCAGCCTCGGGCCGGTCCGGCAGTATGCTGCCACCGAAACCGGTTCTATTCTCGTCGTGGACGATATCGAGGCCAATCGCGACCTCCTGTCGCGCCGACTGACCCGCGACGGCCATCGCGTCTCTTCGGTGGCCGGCGGCCAGCAGGCGCTGCAGGCGCTCGCCAACGATGAGTTCGACCTCGTCCTGCTCGATTTGATGATGCCCGATATCAACGGGCTTGATGTGCTGGTGCGCATGAAGGCGGATGAGCGGCTGCGCCGCATTCCGGTGATCATGATCACGGCCTTGGCGGAGACAGAGAGCGCCGTCCGCTGCATCGAGGCCGGGGCCGAGGACTATCTGCCGAAGCCGTTTGATCCGATCCTGCTGCGCGCGCGGATCAATGCTTGCTTGCACAAGAAGCGCTGGCGCGACCGCGAGCAGAAGTATCTTCGCCGCATCGAGGAGGAGACGGCCAAGTTTGAGCGGCTGCTGCTGACAATCCTGCCAAGACAGGTGATTGGCCGTCTGAACCACGGCGAAGCCATGATTGCCGACCGCTTCGAGGGTGTGAGCGTTCTGTTCGCCGATCTGGTGGGCTTCACCGAGCATTCGTCACGGGTCACGCCTGCAGCGATGGTCGAGTAATTGAACCGGTTGTTCTCGGAATTCGACGCGCTTGCCCGTGAGCTCGGTGTCGAGAAGATCAAGACCATCGGCGACGCCTACATGGCCGTCGCCGGTTTGCCCGATCCGAACCCCGATGCGATCGCAGCGATCGCGAAAATGGCACTTGGCATGATCGATCGGCTGGGACGCGTCAACAGCCATTTCGGCTGGCCGTTGCAAATCCGGATCGGCATACATTCGGGCCCCGTGGTTGCCGGCATCATCGGCGCACACCGCTTCATCTACGACGTGTGGGGCGATACCGTAAATGTCGCCAGCCGGCTCGAGGCCTACTCTCTGCCCAATCGAATCCATGTGTCCCGGGATATCGCCCGCCACCTCGTCGGTCGCTTCGCGCTGGAGCCACGCGGGAGCATTGACGTGAAGGGCAAGGGCAAATTGGAGACTTTTTTCTTGAGCCGGATTTAGGCTCGGCGTGGCTGCGCCACGCGTAGTCCGACGAAGGGCGAAGCGTGGTGGGCCCGGCAGGACTCGAACCTGCAACCAGACCGTTATGAGCGGCCGGCTCTAACCATTGAGCTACAGGCCCCGCCGCGAGACGGCCGCGGGACTACGCGGCCGGCAACGGTGCGCGGTTCGTTTACAAGGCTGGAGGCGAGGGTGCAATGCCGGCCCCGGCCGATGGAAACGCCGGCGCAGCAATGCCTGCGAGTTCTAAAATACCGAAATTGGCGATGATGCCCTTATAATCCTGTTTTGCCCGACGGTCAAACCAGCCCCGCCTAGGCTCGTTTTCCTGGATTTTGTAACCCTTTGTGATCGCTTGATCTTTCTACTGTGCATGGGGTTGTTTTCGATGTTTCGATGGGAGGGGCTTTCCTGGGGCCCCTCCAATGTTTTGCCGGCGAGCTGCAAGCTCGCCGCAGATCGCCGTCTAATCCACCGAAACCCCGGCGAACTCCACCACCTTGCGCCACTTCTCGGTCTCGTCCGCGACCAGCTTGCCGAACTCGGCGGGTGTCATCGGCTTGGGGATGCCGCCGGTCTCGGCGAGGCGGGCGACCAGCTTGGGGTCCTTCAGCGCTTCACCGACGGCCTTGTTGAGGATCTCGACCACGTCGGGCGGCGTGCCCTTCGGCGCGGAGATGCCGTAGAAGCCGACCGATTCGAATCCCGGCACGGTCTCGGCGATCGCGGGCACGTCGGGCACGATCGGCCAACGCTGCGGCGAGGTCACGCCGAGCGCGCGGACATTGCCGCCCTTGGCCTGCTCCAGCGCGGACGGCAGATTGTCGAAGATCAGCTGCACCTTGTTGGAGATGATGTCGGGGAAGGCGATGGCGGAGCCGCGATAGGGCACGTGCACCATGTCGCACTTGGTCATCACCTTGAACAGCTCGGCCGACATGTGCACCGAGGTGCCGTTGCCGGACGAGGCAAAGGAGATCTTGCCGGGATTGGCCTTGCAGTAGTCGATGAACTCCTGAACCGTCTTCACCGGCATCGCGTTGGAGACGACCAGCATGTTGGTGAGCTGCATGATGCTCGCGACCGGGACGGTGTCGCGCAGGAAGTCGTAAGGCAGCTTCTTGTAGAGCGAGGTCGAGATCGCGTTGTTGGGCGCGACGAACAGCAGCGTGTAGCCGTCGGGGGCTGCGTTGATCGCGGCGGCGGCGGCGATGTTGCCGCCGGAGCCGGCGCGGTTCTCGACGATGAATTGCTGGCCGAGATGGTCCGACAGCCACTGCGCCATGATCCGCGCCACGATGTCGACCGGGCCGCCGGCGGCAAAGCCGATCATCCAGTGCACGGGGCGGTCGGGATACGCGGCGGAGGCGGGAGGTGCGGCGCTGAAAAGACTTAAGAGAAAAACCAGCCCGAAAACATAGTTACGCAAAATTCGCAACATGACGCCTCCCATTGCATTATTGTCGTTGGGCTGCATGCTTTCACAAAATCGGGCCGCTGCCTACATCGTCGCAAGTCGGTGTTGACGCAGGTCCGCCGGGAACGACCATGAGATTCGCGATCATCCTTCTCGCCGCGGCGCTGCTCTTAAGCCCCGCTGCTGCTCAAACCGGAGGCACGGCCATTCCGACCACGACACTCAGCCTCGGCACCGCAACGCCCGGCGGCGGCTTCCCGCTCTACGGCAACGCCTTTGCGGAGGTGATGAACGCGGCCGATCCGCAAATCACCATCGCACCCCGCAACACCAAGGGCAGCAACGAGAACATTCCGCTGTTGGAGAAGGGCGAGCTCGATCTCGCCTTGGTCGCGGGCGAGCCGGCCTACGAGGCCTTCGCCGGCATCGGCCGTGCGAAGGTGCGGCTGAAGATTCTCACCGCGATCTATTCCAACCCCGGCATGTTCGTGGTGCGGGCCGACAGCCCCTACAAGACCATTCGCGATCTCGTTGGCCAGCCTGTTGCGTTCGGCGCCAAGGGCTCGGGCCTGCCGATCCTCGCGCGCTACGTGCTCGATGGCCTCGGGCTGAGGCAGGACGAGGATTTCAAGGCCGTCTATCTCGACCGCGCCGGCGACGGCCCCGCGATGGTCGAGGACGGCCGCGTCGCCGCGCTGTGGGGCGCCGGCATCGGCTGGCCCGGCTTTGCCGCGGTCGCATCGAGCGCATCAGGCGCGCGCTTCATCGCGCCCAGCGCGGAAGAGATCGCGCGCATCCGCGCCAAGCATTCGTTCCTGAAGCCGATGATCGTGCCCGCCGGCAGCTACCCGAAGCAGGCCGAGCCGATCGCCTCGCTCGTTCGTGGAGTTTTGTCCTCACGCGCGAGGATCTGCCGGACGATGTCGCCTACCGGCTGGCGAAGACGCTGCATGGCGTGGAGGCGACGTTCTGCAAGAAGCTCGCACAGGCCTGCGAGACGACCGCGGCGAACACCGTCGCGGCCGCGCCGAAGCCGGAGCTGATTCATCCGGGCGTGATGAAGTACTTTCGCGAGATCGGCGTGGTGAAATGACGATCGCTCCCTAAGCGGCCGTCATTCCGGGGCGCGCAAAGCGCGAACCCGGAATCTCGAGATTCTCAGGTGCGCAATTGCGCACCGTAGTTCGGTGCTTTGCACCGCCCCGGAATGACGATCGCTTTAAGCGATCGTCACTTCTTCACCATCGCACACGCCGGGTCCGGCGGCCCGAACGCCTTGTCGCCCGAGATGGTCGTGAGGATCTTGTAATAGTCCCACGGATATTTGCTCTCTTCCGGCGTCTTCACCTGCACCAGCCAGAGGTCGTGCACCATCAGATTGTCATCGCGTAAGCGGCCGTTGCGGGCGAAGAAATCCTCGATCGGTTTTTCCCGCATCTTCGCCGCCACCTTCAGCGGATCGTCGGTGCCGGTCTCCTTGATGGCGTTGAGATAGTGCATCACGCTCGAATAGACACCGGCCTGCCACATCGACGGCATCTTGTTCATCTTGGCGAAATAGCGCTTCGACCATTCGCGCGTCTTGTCGTCCATGTCCCAGTAGAACGAGGTGGTCAGCAACAGGCCTTGGGCCGCCTGCAGCCCGAGGCCGTGGATGTCGGTGATCAGCGCCAGCAGCGCCGCCATCTGCTGGCCGCCCTTGAACACGCCGAACTCCGAGCCGGTCTTGATCTCGTTCATGTTGTTGGGGGGACCGGCGGCAATGCCGATGATCTTGGCCTTGGAGGCCTGCGCCTGCAGCACGAACGAGGAGAGATCGGGCGTTGCCAGCGGCGGCTTCACCGAGCCCAGCACCTTGCCGCCATTGGCGGTGACGACGCTGGAGGCGTCCCGCTCCAGCGAATGGCCGAAGGCGTAGTCGTCGGTGATGAAGAACCAGCTGTCGCCGCCGCGCTTGACCACCGCATCCGCGGTGCCGACCGCGAGCGCGCGGGTGTCGAACACCCACTGGATCGCGTAAGGAGAGCAGAACTTGCCGTGGAAATCGGCGGTGCCGGTGGAGTGGGTGATGAACAGCCGCTTCTTCTCGTTGGCGATGTTCTGCACCGCGAGCCCGACCGCCGAGACCGGCACGTCGACGATCAGGTCGACCTAGTCGACGTCGTACCAGCGCCGCGCGATGGCGCCGCCGATATCGGCCTTGAGCTGATGGTCGCCGATCACGATGCTGATCGGCTTGCCGAGCACGGTGCCGCCGAAATCGTCGATCGCCATCTGCGCCGCCGTCACCGAGCCCTGGCCGGTCGGCGCGGAAGCGGGACCGTTCATGTCGGTGAGCACGCCGATCTTGACGACGTTGTCGGAAACCTGCGCCATTGCGGCGCCCGGCAGCAGGGCTGCCGCCAAGAACGTCGCTGCAAAGCCGGCCGCGACCGGCAGTCCAAATCTTGCTGGATTCACGCTTGTCCTCCCCTGATCCGGCTCGTTGGCCGGTGTTGCCCGGGTATGCCCGGCTGAATTAGTTTCTTTTGCAACTATTTGGGGGCGGGCGTCAATGTCAGGCGGCGAAGCGGATCTGCCCCGCCGGCGAGGGGTCGTAGCCGGTCAGCTCCTCGGCGCGCTGGCGCAGCCGTCTTTCGCTCAGGAACCGGATCAGGGCCTGCATGGTGGGGCGGAAATAGCTGCGCTGCCGCATCGCCAGATCGAGATTCTCCCAGACCAGCGGCACGAAATCGAGGCCGGCCGAGCGCGCCGCCGCGCGTGTCGCCACCCCGCAATCGGCCTGGCCGGCGCGGACCATTTCGGCAAGATCGGGCCCGGTCAGGGCCGGCGTCTCCACCCGGCGCAAATCGCGGGTGGTGGCGTCGGCGCGCTTCAGGAGCACGTCGAGCAGCATCTGCGCGCCTGTGCCCTGTTGTCGCATCGCCATCCTGGCGCCGAGCGCGAGCACGTCGGCGAGACCGCGCAATCGCTGCGGATTGCCCGGCGGCAGCACGAGACCCTGCTCGCGGCGCGCGAATGCGACCAGCAGCGCGTCATGCACGTCCGGAGCGTCTCGCAGCGCCGTCACATTGGCGTCGGAGGCAAGATTGCCTGAGGCATCCAGGCTGTGGAAGTGCACTGCGACAGCCGTCACTTCGTCGCGCTGCAGGCGCTCGAGCCCGCGCGCGCTTCCCTCGCTCATCGATCCCAGGCCGGAGCCGGATTCGCGCAGGCTCCAGTCCAGGAGCTCGTCCTGGCTCCCGCCCACGACGGGTGGCGGCTCCGTGGCCAGCATGCCCGCAGGGCGCGCCAGTCCGGACAGCACCCAGAGATCGAGTTCGTGCCGCGGGAAGAGCCACTTCCCGGTCACCTTGCTACAGGGGATCGCGCCGGTGGTGACGAGTTCGTAGAGCTTGCGTTCGCCAAGTCGGAGATAGTCAGCGGCTTCACTGGTCGTCAGGAATTCCATCCTGCATTCCTATGCAAATTCTTGCTTCTTTTTGGACTTTCGTCGCAGGTGGAATTCTGCAGTTCATTTTCGGTCCGCGGGAACCATGCCCGATCATCTCGTTGCTTTGCAACACATCCGCGGTCGCCTCTTCCGCTTTGGTGAACGATCCTGAAGCGCTCACATGGTGCGGGCCTTGCTGTCGCGCGCGCGATGGCAATCGGCTGCCGCTCAGTGCATTGCCGGAATTTCCCGAATGGTAGCGCGCGAGGGGCAAATGCGTCACGAGCGCGGCGCAATCGATCCTCATGATCGTGGCCGTATCCAATGGGAACCAGCTCATGGCCTTTCGCCGCCTGTCCGTTGCACTCGTGCTTCTCTGCGGTTTGACCGCGGACATCGCAGCGTCGTTCGCGGAGGACCGCGCCATCGTCCTGGCCTCCACCACAGCGACACAGGATTCGGGCCTGCTCGATCATCTGCTGCCGATTTTCCGTGACAAGACCGGCATCGACGTGAGGGTGATCGCGCAGCGCGCCGACGAGGTGCTCAACGAGGCGCGCAAGGGCGATGCGGACGTCGTGCTGACGCATGCGCGGCCACAGGAGGAAAAGTTCGTCGCCGACGGTTTTGCCGTGAAGCGCTTTGACGTGATGTACAACGACTACGTGCTGATCGGGCCGAAGAGCGATCCTGCCGGCGTGAAGGGCAAGGACATCGCGACCGCACTCAAGGCGATCGAGGCCAAGGGCGCGCCGTTCGTGACGCGCGGCGATCGCTCCGGCACCCACGCCGCGGAGCTCGCGCTCTGGATCGTCGCCGGCATCGACATCGCCGCTGCCAAAGGCGCCTGGTACCGCGAGGCCAAGGAGGGCATGGGCGCCGCGCTAGAAGCTGCGCGTGCCGCAAATGCCTATGTGCTGTCGGACCGCGGCAGCTGGATCGCCTTCAGGGAGCGCGGCGATCTCGACATCATCGTCGAAGGCGACAAGCGGCTGCTCAACCAATACGGCGTGATGCTGGTCAACCCCGAGAAGTTTCCGAGCGTGAAGAAGGAGCTGGGGCAGACCTTCATCGACTGGCTGATCTCGCCGGACGGGCAGGCGGCGATCGCCGGCTACAGGGTCGACGGGCAGCAGCTGTTCTTTCCGAATGCGGACAAGTCGGCCGGCTGACATCTGCATCTCCGGCGGTTGCCAAACGCAGCGTTGCATGGTCCATCATGGCGCATGACCCAGCGCCTGCCGCCATCGCTGACGCCGCTCGACACCGCGCTTGCCGCATTGCTGCGAGACGTTGAACCGATCGCACCTGTTGCGTTGCCGCTGACTGAAGCGATCGGCTGTATCGCGGCGGACGCTCCGCTGCTTGCGGCCTATCCGCCGCATGACATTGCCGGCATGGACGGGTGGGCGTTGCGCGCCAATGATCTCGTCGGTGCGTCCGCCTATTCGCCGTCGCCGCTGGCGACGGCGCCGGCCTGGGTCGATGCCGGCGACGCGATGCCGGCGGGATGCGACTGTGTGCTCGATGCCGACGCCGTCGAGATGTCTGGACCGCTCGCGCAGGTGCTGGCGGAGGGCGTGCCGGGGCAGGGTATCCGCCGCGCCGGAAGCGACATCGCCGTTCGCACGCTTGCCGGCACAGAAGGATATCCGGTCGGTCCGGCCGCGCTGATGCTCGCCGGCGTCGCGGCGGTGGACAGGCTGAGCGTGCGGCGGCCGCGGCTGCGCATCGTCAATGTGCCTGATACGACGACGACGGCGCATATGATTGCCGGGATCGCGCGCGCCGCGGGACTGGATGTGCAGGCGTTCGAGGCCGCCGCGCGCGATGACGCATCGATTGCGGATGCGCTCGATGCTTCCTCCTGCGACCTGCTGCTGATAGTCGGCGGCAGCGGCGTCGGCCGCCGCGATGCCGCTGTCACGGCGCTGGCCCGGCGCGGTGACGTGATCGCCCATGGCATTGCGCTTCAGCCCGGCCGCACCGCCGCGGTCGGGCGGCTCGAAAAAGTTCCCGTCGTTGCCTTGCCCGGCTCGCCGGATCATGCGCTCGCAGCCTGGCTCGCGCTGGTGCTTCCGCTCGTCGATCGTTTGTCGGCACGGCAGCAGCGCCGGCAGGTGACACGGCCGCTCGCGCGCAAGATCGCATCCAGTGTCGGCATTGCCGAAATCGCACTGCTGGCCGAGGACCATCATGCCTGGATGCCGCTTGCGGTGGGGGAGTGGCCGTTCCAGGCCATTGCCCGTGCGGATGCATGGCTGATCATTCCAGCCAGCCACGAGGGATTTGCAGCGGGCGCATCCGTCGATGCCTATCTGATGTGGGAGTGATATGGGTTCCGGCATGACGATGATCCCGCAATCGCAAGACCGCAGCGCGCTCGAACAGGAGCAGTTCCTCAAGATCCTCTCGCGTGAGGAGGCGATGGCACGTTTCGAGGCGGCGCTGTTTCCCCGCGCGATTCCGAGCGAAACGCGCAAGCTTGCCGATACGCTCGGCACGGCGCTCGCCGAAGACGTCACCGCCCCGATCGACGTCCCGCCGTTCGACCGTTCCAATGTCGACGGCTTTGCCGTCCGCTCCGCGGACCTCGCCGCGGCCGGCGAAGGTGCGCCTGTTCGCCTTGCGTTGAACGGAGAGACCATCCACTGCGGCACCGCACCGAGGATGCAAGTTGCCACAGGCACCGCGACGCCGATCGCCACCGGCGGCCCGCTGCCGCGCGGCGCCGACGCCGTCGTCATGGTCGAGCACACCCAGCCGGCCGGCCCGGATGCGATCGATATCCGCCGTGCCGCGTCTCCCGGGCAGTTCGTCTCCTATGCGGGCTCCGACATCGCGCGCGGCGAAGCCCTGCTGCGCGCCGGCACGCTCGTCGGCTCACGCGAGATCGGCATGCTGGCGGCCTGCGGCATTGCCGAGGTGGCCGTCGCGCGCAAGCCGCGGGTCGCCGTGATCTCGACCGGCGACGAACTGGTTCAGCCCGGCGAGGTGCTCGCGCCCGCGGAGATCTACGACACCAACGGCGCGATCGTCGCGGCCGCGATCGACGAGAATGGCGGCGAGGCAATCTTCCTCGGCGCCATTCCCGACGACGAAGCGAAGCTCGAAGCGGCGATGCGCCGCGCGCTGGCGGACGCCGACATGCTGGTGCTCTCCGGCGGCACGTCGAAAGGCGCGGGCGACCTGTCCCACCGCATCATCAGCCGGCTCGGCCAGCCCGGCATCGTCGCGCATGGCGTGGCGCTCAAGCCCGGCAAGCCCTGTGCCTCGCGGTCTGCGACGGCAAGCCGGTGGTGATCCTGCCGGGCTTTCCGACCTCGGCGATGTTCACCTTCCACGACATGATCGTGCCGGTGCTGCGCAGGATGGCCGGCCTGCCGCCGCGCTCCGATGCCAAGGTCAGCGCGACCGTGCCGGTGCGCATTGCCTCCGAGCTCGGCCGCACCGAATTCGTCATGGTCTCGCTGGTCGAGGGCAGGGGCGGCCTGATCGCCTATCCCTCCGGCAAGGGCTCCGGTGCGATCACCTCCTTCGCGCAGGCCGACGGCTTCCTGCGCATCGATGCGCTCGCCGATCAGATGCCCGCGGGGACCGAGGCCGAGGTGACGCTGTTCACGCCGCATGTGCGCGTGCCTGATCTCGTCATCGTCGGCAGCCATTGCACCGGCCTCGACCTCGTCACCGCACAGCTCGCGCATGCGGGCCTCACAGTGCGCTCGATCGCGGTCGGCAGCCTCGGCGGGCTTGCGGCGGCGAAACGGGGCGAGTGCGATCTCGCGCCGATCCATCTGTTCGACGACAGAAGCGAGACCTACAACACGCCTTACCTTGTCGAAGGGCTCGAGCTCGTGCCGGGCTGGCGGCGGATGCAGGGCATCGTGTTTCGCAAGGGCGACAAGCGCTTCGAGGGCCTCAGCGCAAAGGACGCCGTTGCCGCCGCGCTCACGGATCCCGCCTGCATCATGGTCAACCGCAACCAGGGCGCCGGCACGCGTATCCTGATCGACCGGCTGCTCGGCGGTGCGCGCCCCGAAGGCTATTGGAACCAGCCGCGCTCGCACAACGCCGTTGCCGCCGCCGTCGCGCAGCAACGCGCCGACTGGGGCATGACCATTGCGCCGGTCGCCCATGCGGTCGGCCTCGGTTTCATTCCGCTCGCGGAAGAGCATTATGACTTTGCGTTGGTGACGGCGCGCAAGCAGCGTCCGGCGGTACAGGCCTTTCTCGACGCACTCGGCTCGGGCGAGGCACGTACGGCACTGGAGCGAGCGGGCTTCCGGCCGGCGTAGACGATAGACGACGACGCGGCGTTCAAGCCGTGCGACAGGTTGGGGGACGCGATGGCAAGGCCGCTTTCGGTTGCGATCGTCGGTGCCGGCATGGGCGGGCTTGCGACCGCCGCGGCGCTCCGGCGCGTCGGCATCAATGTGATGGTCTACGAGCAGGCCTCCCAATTCGCCCGCATTGGCGCCGGCATCCAGATCGGCTGCAATGCCATGAAGGTGTTGCGCGCGCTGGGGTTGGAGGCGCGGATGCGCGAGGCTAAGCCGCGTCATCCAGCGCCGCGAGCCGCTCGGCCTCGGCGATGTCCTCGACCGTATTGGCGTTGAAGAACGGATCGAGCGGCTCGGCCGGCCACGTCACCGTCGCGAGCGGATAGCGTGCGGTCCAGCGGTCGATCTTGCGCAGGTCCTCGACGACGAGGGCGTGGCGCAATTCGTCCCGCAAGGCAACGCGCCACAGCCCGATCACCGGATGCGTCTGGTCGCCCGATGCGGCGACCGCGAGCTGCGCGCTCTCCCGCTCACGGGCTTCATGCAGGCGCGCGACGAGATCGCGCGGCAGGAACGGGCAGTCGCCGGCGGCACTGAGCACCCATTCGATCCCCGGCCGGTTCGCCGCGGTCCAGTCGAGCGCGGCGAGAATGCCGGCGAGCGGGCCGGGAAAGCCGGGTACGTCGTCGGCGACCACCTGCAGGCCGAATGCGGCGAAGCGCGCGGGATCGCCGTTCGCATTGAGGATCAGTCCGCTGCACTGGGGCGAAAGACGTGCGATCACGCGCTCCAGGATGGTGCGTCCGCCGATGGTGCGCATCGGCTTGTCGCCGCCGCCCATGCGTCGCGCGAGGCCGCCGGCGAGCAGCACGCCTTGCGTCAGCGGAGTTTCAGTCGTCACCACCTTCACCCTTGCGCTTGTGCTTGGCTGACTCCTCTTCGACGTAAGCAAGGTTCTGGTCGTAGACGATCCGTTCCTCGCCCGCGAGCGCGATGAAGCGCTTGCCGCGGGTGCGGCCGACCAGCGTCAGGCCCACCTGTCTTGCGAGATCGACGCCCCACGCGGTGAAGCCGGAGCGCGACACCAGGATCGGAATGCCCATGCGTACCGTCTTGATCACCATCTCCGAGGTGAGACGTCCCGTGGTGTAGAGGATCTTGTCGCCGGCATCGACGCCGTGGCGGTACATCCAGCCCGCGATCTTGTCCACGGCGTTGTGGCGGCCGACGTCCTCAGTGTAGCAGAGCGGCTCGCCCTCCTTGCACAGCACGCAGCCATGGATCGCACCGGCCTCCAGATACAGCGAGGGCATGGTGTTGATGGTCTGCGTCATCTGGTAGAGCCAGGAGGTGCGCAGCTCCGCCTTCGGCAGTGCGACGCTCTCGACTGCTTCCAGCAGATCGCCGAAGGCGGTGCCCTGCGCGCAGCCCGAGGTCTGTGTGCGCTTCTTCAGCTTGGCCTCGAAATTGGTGTGATGCGAGGTGCGCACGACCACCACCTGGAGGTCGTCGTCGTATTCGACCTCGGTCACCGCGTCATTATATTTCAGCATGTTCTGGTTGAGCAGATAGCCCAGCGCCAGATATTCCGGATAGTCGCCGATCGTCATCATGGTGACGATCTCCTGGGAATTCAGGTAGAGCGTCAGCGGCCGCTCCATCGGCACCTTGATCTCGACTCTGGCGCCGGTCTGGTCGGTCCCGGTCACGCTCTGGGTCAGGCGCGGGTCATCCGGGTTGGGGACGATCAGGGGCACCGGGGCTTTGTCGATCTTCATCATGGCCACGACGTTAGCATGACATTCGGGTCAAGCCGATATAAGCATGCTGGCGGAAAGCGAAAATGCTGCCTCGCCGTCATTGCGCGCGGCGAAGCAATCCAGAACTATACCGCGGTGGCAGTCTGGATTGCTTCGCTACGCTCGCAATGACGGGGAGAGGCCGGCGGTTCCATCGGCAGGCGTGTCGTTGGCGGAGACGGATCGGTTATGAAAGTCATCGGCCTTGCAGGCTGGAGCGGTGCGGGCAAGACCACGCTGTTGACGCGGCTGATCCCGTATTTCAGCGCGCAAGGCCTGCGCGTCTCCGTCATCAAGCATGCGCATCACCAGTTCGACGTCGACGTGCCCGGCAAGGATTCCTGGCGCCATCGCGAGGCGGGCGCGGCCGAGGTACTGGTTGCCTCGTCAAATCGCTGGGCTCTGATGCACGAGTTGCGCGGCGCGGCGGAGCCGCGGCTGCCGGAACTCCTGAGCAAGCTTTCCGCGGTCGATCTCGTCGTGGTCGAGGGTTTCAAGCGCGAGCCGCACCGCAAGATCGAGGTCCATCGTGCCGGCAACGGCAAGCCGTTGCTGTTTCCCGACGATCCCGGAATTGCCGGGATCGCGACCGACGCCCCGATTGACACCCGGCTGCCGACCGTCCATCTCGACGATATCCCGGCCGCGGCGTCGCTGCTGTTGCGTGTGGCGATGCCGGTCGAGGAAGCGGTCGCGAAAAGCGCTGCTATGCGCTGACGAGGCACCATGGCGCAACTGTCTGACGATTGCTTTGCCTTTGGCGGACCGATGATGTCGGTCGACGAGGCCGTCGGCCTGATCACGACGCGCGTCAACGCGATTGCCGATCTCGAAACCGTGGCGCTGGTCGATGCGGACGGGCGCGTGCTGGCCCGAGACATCGCCGCGCCCTTGCCGCTGCCACCCTTCACCAACTCTGCCGTCGACGGCTATGCCGTGCGCGACGCCGATCTTCCGGACAGCGCGGAACGGACGTTTCCGCTCGATGGCCGTATCCAGGCCGGCGGCCTTGCTCACGCGCCGATCAGGCCCGGCCACACCGCGCGCATCTTCACGGGTGCGCCGATGCCGCCGGATGCCGGGACCGTCTTCATGCAGGAGGATGTCCGCATCGATGACGCCGGCAGGATCGTGCTGCCGCCAGGGCTGAAGCCGGGCGCCAATGTCCGCCCTGCCGGCGAGGACATTCCCCAGGGGCACGTCGCGCTGCGCGCCGGCCAGCGGC
The DNA here is from genome assembly GCF_044570075.1 of Bradyrhizobium sp. YCK136. NCBI lineage: Bacteria > Pseudomonadati > Pseudomonadota > Alphaproteobacteria > Hyphomicrobiales > Nitrobacteraceae > Bradyrhizobium > Bradyrhizobium sp. YCK136. The sequence goes on along the minus strand of NZ_CP172424.1, from coordinate 7,497,830 downwards.
TGCGGCCACAGCATGTCGCGCTCGCCGCGGCGTTCGGCCTGACGAGGGTCGACGTCGTCAGGCGCATCCGCGTTGCGGTGTTCTCGACCGGCGACGAGCTGGCGTCGCCGGGCGAGCCGCGCGCCGCCTCGCAGTTGTTCGACTCCAACCGCTTCATGCTGATGGCGATGCTGCGCCGGCTCGGCTGCGAGGTCAGCGATCTCGGCATCTTGCGTGACGAGCGGACTTCCCTCGCGAATGGCTTGAAGCAGGTTGCAGGCAGCCACGACCTGATTCTCACCACCGGCGGCGTCTCGACCGGCGAGGAGGACCACGTGAAGGCTGCGGTCGAGAGCATCGGCTCGCTGGTGCTGTGGCGGATGGCGATCAAGCCCGGCCGGCCCGTGGCAATGGGCATCATCGGCGGCACGCCGCTGATCGGCCTGCCCGGCAATCCCGTCGCGAGTTTCGTCACCTTCGTCCATGTGGTGCGGCCGACGGTGCTGGCGCTGATGGGTGGTTTGTCGGAGCCGCTGTTGCCGATCCCGGTGCGTGCGGCGTTCACCTACAAGAAGAAGATCGGCCGCCGCGAATATGTTCGTGTCTCGTTGCGGAGGGGACAGGACGGCGCGCTGGAGGCCATCAAGTTCCCGCGCGAAGGCGCCGGGCTGTTGTCGTCGCTGGTCGAGACCGACGGCCTCGTCGAGCTCGGCGAGGATATCACGCGTGTCGAGCCAGGGCAGAGCGTGGGGTTCCTGTCCTATGCCGATCTGCTCTGACCGGTTGCGTTGACGCCATTGATCGGTCCCGCCATGTTGCGCCCATGACCAGAACCACGCTCGATCTCACCGGGCTGAAATGCCCGCTGCCCGCCCTGAAGACACGCAAGGCGCTCAAACCGTTGCAGCCGGGCGATCAGCTCGAGGTGTACTGCACCGATCCGCTGTCGGTGATCGACATTCCGAATCTGATTCGCGAGACCGGCGACACGGTGGAGATCACCGAGCGCAACGACGCGCGCATCGTGTTCTTGATAGAAAAGGCAAATGGTCCGATAGGCAACACCAATGGTGCGCTGCGTTCCTGACGCGTTACCGCGTTGATACCGACCTTTTGTCTATCGACATCGATCATGGCTTCTGCCCAAATTGACTTTCTCCGTGCGGGCGCGGAGGTTGAGTGTTGTCTGCGATACGCGGATCGACGGGCCAAACACGAAGCCTGCACGTGGTATCGGGCATAGAGCCCCGCTCGAGGGGTTAACTTTTCGGAGGTGCGTGACCGATCCTGGCGCGCGCCGTATGATGTGCGGGGCAGCGGGGACAGCTGGCTGCACCGTGAATGGCTGAGGATCAGGATCTTAGCGGCAGGCTGCTCAGAAGGGCGGCTTAGGGGAGGACTGTATGTCTACTATTGAGAGCGCTGGAACGATATCGGGCGCTGGCTCTGGCTTTCTTGATCGTGAGCGGACGATTGCGACCGCCGGCTTCAATCGCTGGCTGGTGCCACCTGCGGCGCTGTGCATCCATTTGTGCATCGGCATGGCCTACGGCTTCTCGGTGTTCTGGCTGCCACTGTCGCGCGCGATCGGGTTGAACGCGCCGAAGGCGTGCCCCGACATCTCGCTGTTCCAGGAGTTGTTCTCCACCACCTGCGACTGGAAAGTCGCGAGCCTGGGCTGGATGTACACGCTGTTCTTCGTGCTGCTCGGCGTTTCGGCCGCGATCTGGGGCGGCTGGCTCGAGCGGGTCGGTCCGCGCAAGGCCGGCTTCGTTGCCGCGTTGTGCTGGTGCGGCGGCCTGTTTCTCGGCGCGATCGGCATCTACACCCACCAACTCTGGTTGATGTGGCTGGGCTCGGGCGTGATCGGCGGCATCGGTCTCGGCCTTGGCTATATCTCACCGGTGTCGACGCTGGTGAAGTGGTTCCCCGACCGCCGCGGCATGGCGACCGGCATGGCCATCATGGGCTTCGGCGGCGGCGCCATGATCGGCGCGCCGCTGGCGAACCTCTTGATGAACTACTTCAAGACCCCGACTTCGGTCGGCGTCTGGGAGACCTTCGTGGCGATGGGCGTCATCTACTTCGTGTTCATGATGATCGGCGCGTTCCGTTATCGCTTGCCGCCGCCCGGCTGGCAGCCCGAAGGCTGGACCCCGCCGTCCAAGGCCAACGCGATGATCTCGAAGAACAACGTTCATCTCAATGACGCACACAAGACGCCGCAGTTCTGGCTGATCTGGTGGGTGCTCTGCCTGAACGTGTCGGCGGGTATCGGCGTGATCGGCATGGCCTCGCCCATGCTGCAGGAGATCTTCGCCGGCAAGCTGATCGGCCTGCCGGACGTCGGCCTCAACGCGCTCGATGCCGGGCAGAAGGCGCAGATCGCGGCGATCGCCGCGGGCTTCGCCGGATTGCTGTCGCTGTTCAACATCGGCGGCCGCTTCTTCTGGGCATCTCTGTCGGACAAGATCGGACGCAAGAACACCTACTACACCTTCTTCATCCTCGGCATCGTGCTCTATGCGCTGGCGCCGACCTTTGCGGCGATGGGCTCGAAGCTGCTCTTCGTGCTCGGCTTCGGCATCATCCTGTCGATGTATGGCGGCGGCTTCGCGACCGTGCCGGCCTATCTCGCCGACATGTTCGGCACGCAGTTCGTGGGCGCCATCCACGGCCGGCTGCTGACGGCATGGTCCACCGCGGGCATCATCGGCCCCGTCGTGGTCAACTACATCCGCGAGTTCCAGCTCGCGGCTGGCGTGCCGCGCGATCAGCTCTACAACACCACCATGTACATCCTGTGCGCGATGCTGATCGCGGGCCTGATCTGCAACTACCTGATCAAGCCGGTCGATCCGAAGTGGCACATGAAGGAGGCCGATGTCGCCAAGTTGCAGGCGGCGAGCGCCAGCGCCGCCGCAGCCGGACCGCACGGCTCTTACGGCATCGGGTTTGGCGGGCTTGACGCCAAGGCGGCGCTGTTCTGGGCCTTCGTCGGCATTCCCCTGCTCTGGGGTGTGTGGAAGACGCTGGAGAGCGCGGTCAAGATATTCTGATCGCCATCAAGACAGCCGCGGGATGCTCATCATCGGTGTCCCGCGGCGTTCGCCTTTCAGACATCATCAAGACTGGTACTTAGGGGATTTAAATGCTTCGCACCCGAATTTGCCTTGCGGCCGTGTTGCTGGTCGCTGGCCTTCATGCCGCGTCCGCGCAAACCGCGGCGGCGCCTGCCACCACGGCACCGGCCGCGACGACGGAGGCCAAGCCGGGCAAGATCAAGCTCACCATGCAGAAGCTGAAGGACATGAAGGCGAAGTGGTCCGCCAACAAGCCGAAGCTCAAGGCCTGCCGCGCCGACGTGAAGTCCAAGGGCCTCGCCGGCGACGATCGCTGGTTTTACATCGAGGAGTGCATGAACAAGACCTGATGTCGGGTTCCACCAACAGTTCGAGGCAAGGGGCGTGGGGCTTGTTGGCCCCGTGCCCCTTAAATGCTTATCGGAATGGATGAATTCTCTTGGCATCTGGTATGCCAACGGCTAGACTTGGACGCGTTTTAAAGAAGGTTTACGAGACTCATCGATGAGCCATGACGTGCACGAGGTCCGCTCGTTCGAACATCCGGGCGAGGGGCGGAAGCGAGCCAAGGCCACGCCCAAGGGGCGGCAGGTCGATCCCACCGCCGCACACGAGATCGAGCAGCTGCTCGGCGATCGCCCGCGGCGGCGCGACCTCCTGATCGAATATCTCCACCTGATCCAGGACAAATATCACCAGATCTCGGCGGCGCATCTTGCGGCCCTCGCCGACGAGATGAAGCTCGCCTTCGCCGAGGTGTTCGAGACCGCGACTTTCTACGCGCATTTCGACATCGTGAAGGAAGGTGAGCCTGATATCGCGCCGCTGACGATCCGCGTCTGCGATTCGTTGACCTGTGAGATGCTCGGCGGTGGGCAGCTGTTGCAGGATCTCCAGCGCAGCGCCGGTCCCGGCATTCGCGTCGTACGCGCGCCCTGTGTCGGATTGTGCGACGCGGCCCCGGTCGCGGAAGTCGGCCATCATTTCGTGCATCAGGCTACGGCCGCCGAGGTGCTGGCCACGGCAGCGCGCGGCGACGTTCACGCGCACATTCCTGCTTATGTCGACTACGACGCCTATGTGAAGGACGGCGGATACAAGCTGCTGGAGCGGCTGCGCTCCGGGGCGGTCAGCAAGGACGATATCCTCAGGCTTCTCGAGGATTCCAGCCTGCGTGGTCTCGGCGGCGCGGGCTTCCCGACGGGACGCAAATGGCGCGCGGTGCTTGGCGAGCCCGGCCCGCGGCTGATGGCGGTCAACGGCGACGAGGGCGAGCCGGGCACCTTCAAGGACCGCGTCTACCTCAACAACGACCCGCACCGCTTCCTCGAGGGCACCCTGATCGGCGCGCATATCGTTGAGGCGTCCGACGTCTACATCTACATCCGCGACGAATATCCGGCCGCACGCGAGATCCTGGAGCGCGAGATCGCAAAGCTGCCGCCGGGCGGCCCGACGCTGCACATGCGCCGCGGCGCCGGCGCCTATATCTGCGGCGAGGAATCTTCACTGCTCGAGAGCATCGAGGGCAAGCGCGGCCTGCCCCGGCACAAGCCGCCTTATCCGTTCCAGGTCGGCCTGTTCGGACTGCCGACGCTGATCAACAACGTCGAGACGCTGTGGTGGGTGCGCGACATCGTCGAGAAGGGCGCCGACTGGTGGAAGGGCCACGGCCGCCACGAACGTCATGGCCTGCGCAGCTTCTCGGTCTCCGGCCGCGTGAAAAATCCCGGCATGAAGCTCGCGCCGTCAGGCATCACCGTGCGCGAGTTGATCGACGAATATTGCGGCGGCATGGCCGACGGCCACACCTTCTACGCCTACCTGCCGGGCGGCGCCTCGGGCGGCATCCTGCCGGCGTCGATGGACGACATCCCGCTCGATTTCGGCACGCTGGAGAAATACGGCTGCTTCATCGGCTCGGCCGCGATCGTGATCCTGTCGCAGAAGGACAGCGTGCGAGCCGCGGCTCTGAACCTGATGAAGTTCTTCGAGGACGAGAGCTGCGGCCAGTGCACGCCGTGCCGCGTTGGAACCCAGAAGGCGGCGCTGCTGATGCAGAAGCCGGTCTGGAACCGCGCGTTGCTGGAAGAATTGAGCCAGGCGATGCGCGATGCCTCGATCTGCGGGCTCGGACAGGCGGCATCGAATCCGCTTACCACCGTGATCAAATATTTCCCTGACGAGTTCAAGGAAGCGGCCGAATGACGAAGATTACGTTCGAGCTCGACGGTAAGCAGGTCGAGGCCAGTCCCGGCGAGACCATCTGGCAAGTCGCAAAACGCCAGGGCCGCGAGATCCCGCATCTCTGCTACTCGCCGGCGCCCGACTATCGTCCCGACGGCAATTGCCGCGCCTGCATGGTCGAGATCGAGGGCGAGCGCGTGCTGGCTGCCTCGTGCAAGCGCACGCCGTCGGTCGGCATGAAGGTGAAGACCGAGTCCGCGCGTGCGGTTTCCGCGCAGAAGATGGTGATGGAGCTGCTCGTCGCCGACCAGCCGGCGCGCGAAACCTCGCACGATCCGGACTCGAAGTTCTGGCACTGGGCCGAGACCACCGGCGTCACCGAGAGCCGCTTTCCCGCCGCCGAGCGCTGGGCGACCGACGCGAGCCATCCGGCGATGCGCGTCAATCTCGATGCCTGCATCCAGTGCGGCCTGTGCGTGCGCGCCTGCCGCGAGGTCCAGGTCAACGACGTCATCGGCATGGCCTACCGCAGCCATGGCTCGAAGATCGTGTTCGACTTCGACGATCCCATGGGCGAGTCCACCTGCGTTGCCTGCGGCGAATGCGTGCAGGCCTGCCCAACCGGCGCGTTGATGCCGGCCGTGATGCTCGACGAGAACCAGACCCGCGTGACTTATGCGGACAAGAAGGTGGATTCGCTCTGCCCGTTCTGCGGCGTCGGCTGTCAGGTCACCTACGAGGTCAAGGACGAGAAGGTGATCTATGCCGAGGGCCGTGATGGCCCCGCCAATCACAACCGTCTCTGTGTGAAGGGCCGCTTCGGCTTCGACTACATCCACCATCCGCACCGCCTGACCAAGCCGCTGGTGCGGCTGCCCAATGCGAAGAAGGATGCCAACGACCAGGTCGATCCGGCCAATCCCTTCACCCATTTCCGCGAAGCGAGCTGGGAAGAGGCGCTCGACATCGCCGCCAAGGGGCTCGTCAAGATCCGCGACACGAACGGCGCGAAGGCGCTCGCCGGCTTCGGCTCGGCCAAGGGCTCGAACGAAGAGGCCTATCTGTTCCAGAAGCTGGTGCGCACCGGTTTCGGCTCCAACAATGTCGACCACTGCACCCGGCTGTGCCACGCCTCGTCGGTGGCGGCGCTGTTCGAAGGTCTCAGCTCGGGCGCCGTGTCGGCGCCGTTCTCCGCGGCGATGGACGCCGAGGTCATCATCGTGATCGGCGCCAACCCGACCGTGAACCATCCGGTCGCCGCGACCTTCATCAAGAACGCGGTCAAGCAGAACGGCGCCAAGCTGTTCGTGATGGACCCGCGCCGGCAGACGCTGTCGCGCCATGCGACCAAGCATCTGCAGTTCAAGCCCGGCTCCGACGTCGCCATGCTGAACGCGATGATCAACACGATCATCACTGAAGGCCTGACCGACGACCAGTACATCGCCGGCTACACCGAGGGTTTTGAGGACCTCAAGGAGAAGATCAAGGAATTCACGCCGGAGAAGATGGAGGCGATCTGCGGCGTCCCGGCGCAAACGCTGCGCGAGGTTGCACGCACCTATGCGCGGGCAAAATCGTCGATCATCTTCTGGGGCATGGGCATCAGCCAGCACGTCCACGGCACCGACAATGCGCGCTGCCTGATCGCGCTCGCGCTGATCACCGGCCAGGTCGGCCGCCCCGGCACCGGCCTGCATCCGCTGCGCGGCCAGAACAACGTGCAGGGCGCCTCCGATGCCGGCCTGATCCCGATGTTCCTGCCGGATTACCAGCCGGTCGGCCGCGACGACTTGCGCGGGGCCTTCGAGAAGCTGTGGCAGCAGGATCTCGATCCCGTGCGCGGCCTCACGGTGGTCGAGATCATGAACGCGATCCATGCCGGCGAGATCAAGGGCATGTATATCGAGGGCGAAAACCCCGCGATGTCGGACCCCGATCTCCAGCACGCGCGCCACGCGCTCGCCATGCTCGACCATCTTGTGGTGCAGGACCTCTTCGTGACCGAGACCGCGTTCCACGCCGACGTGATCCTGCCGGCCTCGGCCTTCGCCGAGAAGGAGGGCTCCTTCACCAACACCGATCGCCGCGTGCAACTCGCGCGACAGGTGATCAAGCCGCCGGGCGATGCGCGGCAGGATCTCTGGATCATCCAGGAGATCGGCAAGCGCATGGGCCTGCCGTGGAATTATGCCGGCGCCGGCGATGTCTACACCGAGATGGCAGAGCTCATGCCGTCGCTCAAGAACATCAGCTGGGAACGGCTGGTGCGCGAAGGTGCCGTCACCTATCCGGCGGACGATCCGAACAAGCCGGGCAACGAAATCATCTTCACCACGGGCTTCCCGACCGCGAGCGGCCGCGGCAAGATCGTGCCGGCGAAGGTCATCCCGCCGGATGAATTGCCCGACGCCGAATATCCGATGGTGCTCTCGACCGGCCGTGTGCTGGAGCATTGGCACACCGGCTCGATGACCCGCCGCGCCCAGGTGCTCGACCAGATCGAGCCGGAGGCGGTCGCCTTCATGAGCCCGAAGGACATGCACAAGAAGCAGCTCGCGCCTGGCGATTTCATTCGCCTGGAGACCCGCCGGGGCGCCGTCGAGGTCAAGGTCCGCTCCGACCGCGACGTTCCGGAGAACATGGTGTTCATGCCGTTCTGCTACGCGGAGGCAGCGGCGAACCTCCTGACCAACCCGGCGCTCGATCCGTTCGGCAAGATCCCGGAATTCAAGTTCTGCGCGGCCAGAGCCGAACGCGTGGAGATGCGGGACGCTGCGGAGTAAGGGCGGCCAGGACCCATACCGCGGAATCTATCGAGCGCGGACGGTGGCAATACCGAACGACGAGTCTTCGCCAAACTGCTCCCTAGTACCCGGAATCAGAGCTGAGTGATACGGCGGCCTTTGAAACGGCGTTGACGGACCTTTTTCTTGGTCCAGACGAAGGGCTCGGCTCTGTCGTTGTATGCGTTGACGTAGGCATCGATGTGTTCCTGAAGCTGCTTGAGGCTCGTGAAGGAGGTGCCGCTGAGCGACTGCCCCTGCAAGATGGAAAACCATACTTCGACCTGATTGAGCCATGACGCACTTGTCGGCGTGAAATGAAATTGCACGTTGGGGTGGGCCTTGAGCCAGTCCTCGTTCTTTTTATGGGTGTTGAGGTTGTCGAGGATGACGTGAAGCTTGCGGTTCGGAAAAGCCGCGGTGACGCTGTTCATGAAATCGAGAAACTCGACGCGGCGCCGGCGTTTTGAATGGGTCGCGATGATCTTTCCGGTGGCGACTTCGAGCGCCGCAAACAATGTTGTGGTGCCATGCCGCTTGTAATCGTGGCTTTGGCCGGTCAAGGCGCGGCCATTGGGCAACTTCAGATAACCCTGCGCTCGCTCCAAAGCCTGGATCGAGGGCTTCTCGTCCACGCACAGCACAATGGCCTTCGCCGGCGGCGCGACATAGAGGCCGACAACATCGGCGGCTTTGGCCGTAAAGTTCGGGTCGTTGCTCTCGCACCAGGACTTGCGAGCCACCAGGTCAATCTTGTGGCTGCGCAGGAACCGCCAGACATATTGGACATCGACATCGCCCAGCGCCTCGGCCAGCAGGGGGCCGGTCCAGCGCGCAAACCCTTGCGGTGGCGGCTTATCCAGCAGCTTCAGAATCCGCTTGTCGGTCGTCTTCGTATAGATCGGCTGCTTGCCAGGCCGCGGCTTGTCTTGCAGCCCTTCAAGGCCATGGTCGGCATAGCGATGCCGCCAAAGGCTGACAATCCGCGGCTGGACCCCAACTTCCTTGGCGATCGACCGGGTGCTGCGCCCATCCGCCGCCAACAGAACTATCCGCGCCCGCTTCAAATCGCGCTGCAACGTCACCGGTGAGCGACAGCACGCCTCAAGCACCTTGCGATCTTTCCTCGAAAGGTGGACTTCTCTTGCTTCGGGTATCATCCCGACCTTGAATCACGACTCACGTTCCAAGAAAAGTGGGTACTAGGGTAATGGGTCCTGGCTTTCGCCAGGACGACCCGGGGAGAGTTTGCGCCGTACTCGTCCCTTCGATCTTCGCAATGACGGTGGTAAACGTGACCCATGTCCAAAGTCACTCCCGCCACACGCGCGCTCGCGGCCGCCGGTGTAGCCTTCACCGTCCACGCTTACGACTATGATCCCGATGCCGAGAGCATCGGGCTCCAGGCGGCGTCCGCCCTCGGTGAGGATCCGGCGCGCGTGTTGAAGACGCTGATGGCGCTCGTCGACGGCAAGCCGGTCTGCGTGATCGTGCCGTCCGACCAGGAGGTCTCGATGAAGAAGCTCGCCGCTGCCGTGGGCGGCAAGTCGGCGCAGATGATGAAGCCGCCGGAAGCCGAGCGCGTCACTGGCTTCAAGGTCGGCGGCATCAGCCCGTTCGGGCAGCGCAAGCCCGTGCGCACGGTGATCGAGCAGAGCGCGCTCGCGCATGACTACGTCTATCTCAATGGCGGCCAGCGCGGCTTGCAGGTGCGGCTCAAGCCCGCCGACGTCCGGGATGTCTCGAAGGCGGTCGCCGCGGATGTGCTGGCGTGAGCGCAGCGCTCTACTGCTTCTGCAACAATTTGAGCCGGCAGCGCAGCGCCTCGCGGATGTGTGCGCGCGCAAGCCGTTCGGCCCTGTCGCCGTCGCGTGCGGCGATGGCGTCGATGATGGCCTGGTGCTCGCCGTGGCTGGTCGTGGGGCGTCCCGTCACCGTGAAGGTGGTCGGGCCGAGCAGGGCGATCCAGTCCTGTAGTTCGCGGGAGGCGTTGTAGGTTGCGCGCGGCGCGGCAGATCGCCTCGTGGAAGGCGCGGTTGAGCCGCGCCATCTCGATCGCGTCGGTCGCGGGCGCCTCGACGAAGGTCTGCTCGATGTCCCTGAGCGCGTCGATTTCGGTCGCCGAGGCGTGCTCGGCGGCGAGGCGCGCGGCGGCGCCTTCCATGATCTCGCGCATGGCGTAGAGCTCGAGCACCTCCGAGATATCGAGGTTGCGGACGATCAGGCCGCGGCCGCCGGCGGGCTCGACGAAGCCGCGCGCCGCGAGGCGGCCCAGCGCTTCGCGAACCGGCGTGCGACTGACCTTCAGCCGCTGCGCCACTTCCTCCTCGCGCAGGCGATCGCCCGCGCGGTAGCTGCCGGCCTGGAGCGCCTCGCAGAGTGAGCGGAACACCGCTTCGCCCAGCGCGACGCCCGCGCCGCGCGCGATCGATCCTGCCTTTGCCGGGCGTCGCGTCATGTATCCTCGAAGCGCCAGGCGCATCCTGCCCATGCAGAGATGCGGCTTGCGGCTTCTGTATATCTTTGTATACAAAAGTACGCAATGGCAAACCGGTTGACCGAGGCCGCCGGCGGGCAGAATGTCTCCAACTTCGTCGCATCGGGCAGACGACATGAGCAGCAAATACGACGTGCTGGTGATCGGCGGCGGCAACGCGGCGCTGTGTGCGGCGATCGCGGCGCGTCGTGGCGGCGCCTCGGTGCTCGTGCTTGAAGGCGCGCCAAAATTCTATCGCGGCGGCAACACCCGCCACACCCGCAACATGCGCTGCGCCCATGACGCCGCCACCGAAATCCTCACCGGCCCCTACACCGAGGAGGAATTCTGGAAGGATCTGCTGCTGGTCACCGGCGGGCAGACCGACGAGGAACTTGCGCGCCACATGATCCGGGAGTCCAAGGACATCCTGAACTGGATCGTGGAGCAGGGCGTGCGCTGGCAGCCCTCGCTCGGCGGCACGCTGAGCCTCGGCCGCACCAACTCCTTCTTTCTCGGCGGCGGCCGCGCGATGCTGAATGCGCTCTACCTCACCGCCGAGCGGCTCGGCGTCGATGTCGAATACGATGCCGAGGTCACGGACCTGGTGATCGAGGACGGCATGTTCCTGGCCGCCCGCCTCAAGCGGCCGATCAAGGGCGAGACCGAGATCCGCGCGACGTCGCTGGTCGCCGCGGCCGGCGGGTTCGAGGCCAACATCGAATGGCTGAAGCAGTATTGGGGCGAGGCGGCTGACAACTTCCTGATCCGCGGCACGCCCTATAACCGCGGCTCGATCCTGAAAATGCTGCTCGACAAGGGCGTGCAGGAGGTCGGCGATCCCACCCAGTGCCACGCGGTGGCGATCGACGCCCGCGCGCCGAAATTCGACGGCGGCATCATCACGCGTCATGACTCGGTCGTGTTCGGCATCGTCGTCAACAAGCACGCCCAGCGCTTCTATGACGAGGGCGAGGACATCTGGCCGAAGCGCTATGCGATCTGGGGCCGGCTGGTCGCGGCGCAGCCCGATCAGATTGCCTATATCATCTTCGATTCCACCGTCGTTACCTCGTTCATGCCGACGCTGTTCCCGCCGATCGCCGGGCAGACGGTCGCGGAGCTTGCCAGCAAGCTCGAGCTCGATCCGGCCGCGCTGGAAAAGACCATCACCGAGTTCAACGCCGCGGTGAGGCCCGGCACGTTCGACCACACCATCCTGGACGACTGCCGCACGGAGGGCATCACGCCGCAGAAGACGCATTGGGCGCGGCGGATCGAGACGCCGCCCTATCTCGCCTATCCGGTGCGGCCCGGCATCACCTTCACCTATCTCGGCACGCGCGTGACCAAGGAAGCGCGGATGCTGATGGCTGACGGCAAGCCATCCGGCAACATGTTCGCGGCCGGCGAGATCATGGCCGGCAACGTGCTCGGCAAGGGCTATGCGGCGGGCATTGGCATGACCATCGGCAGCGTGTTCGGGCGGATCGCAGGGCGGGAAGCGGCACGCCATGCGAAGAACTAGTACCCACTTTTCTTGGAACGTGAGTCGTGATTCAAGGTCGGGATGATACCCGAAGCAAGAGAAGTCCACCTTTCGAGGAAAGATCGCAAGGTGCTTGAGGCGTGCTGTCGCTCACCGGTGACGTTGCAGCGCGATTTGAAGCGGGCGCGGATAGTTCTGTTGGCGGCGGATGGGCGCAGCACCCGGTCGATCGCCAAGGAAGTTGGGGTCCAGCCGCGGATTGTCAGCCTTTGGCGGCATCGCTATGCCGACCATGGCCTTGAAGGGCTGCAAGACAAGCCGCGGCCTGGCAAGCAGCCGATCTATACGAAGACGACCGACAAGCGGATTCTGAAGCTGCTGGATAAGCCGCCACCGCAAGGGTTTGCGCGCTGGACCGGCCCCCTGCTGGCCGAGGCGCTGGGCGATGTCGATGTCCAATATGTCTGGCGGTTCCTGCGCAGCCACAAGATTGACCTGGTGGCTCGCAAGTCCTGGTGCGAGAGCAACGACCCGAACTTTACGGCCAAAGCCGCCGATGTTGTCGGCCTCTATGTCGCGCCGCCGGCGAAGGCCATTGTGCTGTGCGTGGACGAGAAGCCCTCGATCCAGGCTTTGGAGCGAGCGCAGGGTTATCTGAAGTTGCCCAATGGCCGCGCCTTGACCGGCCAAAGCCACGATTACAAGCGGCATGGCACCACAACATTGTTTGCGGCGCTCGAAGTCGCCACCGGAAAGATCATCGCGACCCATTCAAAACGCCGGCGCCGCGTCGAGTTTCTCGATTTCATGAACAGCGTCACCGCGGCTTTTCCGAACCGCAAGCTTCACGTCATCCTCGACAACCTCAACACCCATAAAAAGAACGAGGACTGGCTCAAGGCCCACCCCAACGTGCAATTTCATTTCACGCCGACAAGTGCGTCATGGCTCAATCAGGTCGAAGTATGGTTTTCCATCTTGCAGGGGCAGTCGCTCAGCGGCACCTCCTTCACGAGCCTCAAGCAGCTTCAGGAACACATCGATGCCTACGTCAACGCATACAACGACAGAGCCGAGCCCTTCGTCTGGACCAAGAAAAAGGTCCGTCAACGCCGTTTCAAAGGCCGCCGTATCACTCAGCTCTGATTCCGGGTACTAGGGACCAAGAAGAAAGGTGATGGGAGAAACCATGTCGCGCATTGTCATTGCCTCGATCACGGCGCTGCTGATCGCCGGCCACGCCCGCGCCGCCGAGCCGATCACCCTGCGCGACATGGGGTCGTTCCATGTCGGCGGGCGCCTTGTCGAAATCTCCGGCAAGCCGGTGAAGGAGGTCGTGTTCGCGCCCGGCGGCGTGCCGGCCAAGGTCGATCCCAACGGCACCTATCAGGTCGAGCAGATGTACGTGCAATATTTCCTGCCGGCAAACGAGAAGGGGGCCTATCCGCTGCTGATGTGGCATGGCGGCGGACTGACCGGCGTCACCTACGAAACCACGCCTGACGGACGCGAAGGCTGGCTGAATTATTTTCTGCGCAAGGGATGGGCAGTCTACAATTCCGACGCGGTGGAGCGCGGACGCGCGGGCTGGGCGCAATACCCCGATATCTTCAAGAGCGAGCCGGTCTTCCTCACCACGGCCAATCCGTTCGAGCGTTTCCGCATCGGCGATGGACCAAACTCCTACGATCCCGATCCCGCCAAGCGAAAGGTGCTGCCGGGCAACCAGTTTCCCGTCGAGGGCTACGAGAATTTCGTCAAGCAGAACGTACCGCGCTGGACCACGACTGATGATGCGGCCATCGCCGCCTATATCGCCGAGCTCGATCGCGTCGGCCCCTCGGTGATCCTGTTCCACAGCCAGGCCGGCAGCTTCGGCTTCAAGGTCGCGCAAGCCCGGCCTGACAAGGTCAAGGCGCTGATTGCGATCGAGCCGGCTGGCATCGGTGATCCCGCGAGGGCGGATGTGCTGAAGAACATTCCGACCCTCATCATCTACGGCGACTATATCGAGCGCGATTCGCGCTGGCCCAAGATCCGCGCCAACGGCATCGCCTTTGCGGACGCCATCAAGGCGGCCGGGGGCAGCGTCTACATCGTCGACCTCCCACAGGCCGGCATCAAGGGCAATTCGCATATGGTGATGATGGACAAGAACAACCTCGAGGTCGCGGCCCTGATCCAGAAATGGCTCGAGGGCAAAGGCCTGACGAAGTAGAGCCATGCACGGAACCCAAATTCTGGACGAAGCCGACCGCCTGATGACGGTCTGCAATTCCTGCCGCTACTGCGAGGGTCTTTGCGCGGTATTTCCCGCCATGGAAATGCGCCGCGCCTTCTCCGACGGCGATCTCAATTATCTCGCCAACCTCTGCCATTCCTGTGGCGCCTGCTACGTCGATTGCCAGTTCTCGCCGCCGCACGAATTCGACGTCAACGTCCCGAAGACGCTCGCGGTCGCGCGCGCGGAGTCTTATGCGGCCTACGCCTGGCCGCGGGCGCTGTCCGGCGCCTTCGCGCGCAATGGTCTCGTGATCAGCATCGTCGCTGCGCTCAGCATGGCCGCCTTTATCTTCGGCTTTGCTGCGCTGAACGATCGCAGCGTGCTGTTCGGTGTCCATACCGGGCCGGGCGCGTTCTACAAACTGATGCCGCACAACGCGATGGCTGCGTTGTTCAGCGCTGCATTCCTCTATGCCATCCTTGCGCTTGTCATGAGCGTGCGTGCCTTCTGGCGCGATATCGGCACGCCGATCGGCGGCCGCGCCGACGGCGGCTCGATTGTCCAGGCGATCCGCGATGCCGGCGAGCTGCGCTATCTCCATGGTGGCGGCGTTGGCTGCTACAACGAGGACGACAAGCCGACCGACCGGCGCAAGCTCTATCATCACCTGACGTTCTACGGCTTCCTGCTGTGCTTTGCCGCGACGTCCGTCGCCACGCTGTATCACTATCTCCTCGGACGCGAGGCGCCGTATCCGTGGTGGGATCTGCCCGTCGTGCTCGGCGCGCTCGGCGGCATCGGCCTCATCGTCGGGCCGATCGGCCTGTACGTCGCGAAATTGCGCAGGGCGCCGGAACTGCTGGACGAGAACAGCTACGGCATGGATGTCGGCTTCATCGCCATGCTGTTCCTGACCGGTCTCACCGGCATGCTGCTTCTGCTCCTGCGCGAGACCGCGGCCATGGGGCCGTTGTTGGCGCTGCATCTCGGCGCCGTGTTTGCGCTGTTCATCACCATGCCCTACGGCAAGTTCGTGCACGGCATCTATCGCTTCGCGGCGCTGGTTCGCTATGCACAGGAACGGCGGACGGCGCCGTGACCCGTTACCTCGGCCGAAAATGGCCGTTGCGTAGAAAAGCGATCGTCTGCGCGATCGCGGCGGCGTGACGCGGCAGCCCGGTGTGGGACGCCTTCACGACGACATGGTCGGTCATGCCGGCAAGCATCGTGCTCTGCACCGACACCCGTCCGTCATTGGGCTTCGGCAGAACGAAGAGACCGGCGACGGGATCGATGAAGCGGTTTCCGGCGATCACACCGACCGGATAGTCGATGGCGGGGAGGGCATTCGGTGCGGTTGCGGGCGTGGTGGTCAGCTCGAGGCCGGCTGGCCCGTAGAATGCGCGGTAGGGCAGCAATCCCTGCAGGAGATCAGCGACCTCGCTGCCGCTGTTCGGCGTGCCCAGCATCACGACGCGGGCAAGCCGGGCGGGGCGGTGTCTTGCGATGTAGGCGCGCGCGACGAGGCCGCCCATCGAATGTGCGACGAAATGCAGCGGCGCCTCAACTTCGGCGAAACGGGCGATCGCCGGATGAATGTCGTCTACGATGGCCGCGATCGGCTTGCTGCGGCTGGAATAGTCGATGTTAAGCGTCGTGAACCCGCTCGCCCGGAGCGCCCGCTCCAGTTTCGTCAGGGATGCCGAGGTGCGCGCGATGCCATGAAGCAGAACCACTCCCGGACATCGCGTGCCGCCTGATTGAGGCGCCTCGCGCATCTGGCTTACGCCACCTCGCGCTCCGGCGAGGACGCCTGCTCGCGGGCCATCGTCGTTGCCGTGACATAGTCGGTCTTGCCGGTGCCGAGCAGCGGCACCTTGTCGACCACCATGATCGCGGCGGGCACGGTCAGCTCGGACGCGCCGATCGCCTTGGCCTGGCCCTGCATCGCGCTGCGCTCGGCGGTCTTCTCCGTCGTCAGCAGCACGATGCGCTCGC
Source organism: Bradyrhizobium sp. YCK136 (assembly GCF_044570075.1). Lineage (NCBI taxonomy): Bacteria > Pseudomonadati > Pseudomonadota > Alphaproteobacteria > Hyphomicrobiales > Nitrobacteraceae > Bradyrhizobium > Bradyrhizobium sp. YCK136. The sequence goes on along the minus strand of NZ_CP172424.1, from coordinate 7,481,608 downwards.
CCTTGCGCTGGTCGGGGATCGACACGGCGACCGAGCCGGCCTGCGGCCACAGCGTCGCCGCGATGCTTTCGACCGCGGACAGCGAGACCATCTCGCCTGCGATCTTGGCAAAGCGCTTGGCGCGGTCCTTGATGGTGATGAAGCCGGCCGGGTCGATTGCGACGATGTCGCCGGTGTCGTGCCAGCCTTCCGCGAGCACTTCGAGCACGCCGGGATTTTCGGCCCTGAGGTAACCGAGCATCACGTTCGGTCCGCGCACGGAGAGGCGGCCGCCGTCCTCGATGCCGGGGACCGGATCGAGGCGGCTTTCCATCAGCGGCGACAGGCGGCCGACGGTGCCGGGACGGTTGGCCATCGGTGTGTTCATCGCCAGTACCGGCGCCGTCTCGGTGACGCCATAGCCCTCGAGGATGCGGATGCCGTAGCGCTCCATGAACACCTGCCGCGTGCGATCCTTGACCGCTTCGGCGCCGGCGATCACGAGACGCAGGGTGCGGAAGTCGTAAGCATGCGCCGAGCGCGCGTAGCCGGTGAGGAACGTGTCGGTGCCGAACAGGATGGTGGCGCCGGTCTGGTAGATCAGCTCGGGCACGATCCTATAGTGCAGCGGGGACGGGTACATGTAGATCGGAATGCCCGCGAGCAGCGGCATCATCATTCCGCCTGTCAGCCCGAAGGAGTGGAACACCGGCAGGACGTTGAACACCTTGTCATTGGCGTTGGCGTCGACCCGCGCCAGCGCCTGCGCCGCGTTGGCGAGGATGTTGCGGTGGGACAGCACGACGCCCTTGGGCGTGCCTTCCGAACCCGACGTGAACAGCACGACGGCCGGATCGTTCGCCTGGCGTGCGACACGCGGCGCGGTGCCTGCGAGCAGGCCCTTGATCTTGTCGGCCACACCGATCGAGGCGCGGACGTCTTCGAGATAGACAATTCGGGCCTCCGCGGAGATCGCGGCCATCAGTTTGTCGAGCTTGCCCTTCTCGATGAAGGCCTTCGAGGTCAACACGGTCTTGACCTGCGCGGCCTTCATGGCGGCGAGGACGTTGACCGGACCGGCCGAGAAGTTGAGCATCGCCGGCACGCGGCCGATGTTCTGCAGGGCCATGAAGACGACGGCGACGCCCGCGGAGTTCGGCAGCAGCACGCCGACATTCTCGCCGACGGCGGTGCCGTCTTCCAGCTTCCGGCTCAGGACCTGCGCGCCCAGGATCAGCTTGCGATAGGTCAGCTTGGTGCCGAGCGCGTCCTCGACGATGACCTTGCCGGTGTCGCGGTCGCGATAGGCGTGTCCGAGCGCTTCGAACAGCGAGTGATCGAGCATGGCGTTCTTGACCAGAGCGTCGATCATCACGTCCTGGAGCGCTGCACCCGCGGCGTTGCGGCGTGCCTTGCCCTTCAGCGCCGGATCGACCGGAAGCTTGACCGGCGGCAGGATCGTGACCGTCACCCGCGGAAACCACGAGCGCTTGATCTGGCTGCTGTTGAGGTAGCTGAGATGCGAGCGCTGCGCGCCTTCGATGCGGACGGGCACGACCACGGCGTCGGCCTTGTCCGCGATCATCGCGGTGCCGTCATAAACCTTCATCAGCGAGCCGGAGACGGTGATGCGTCCTTCCGGAAAGATGACCACCGGCTCGCCGGCGGCAACCAGCTTGATCAGGTCGCGCGCGGCCAGCGGCTTGGTCGGGTCCATGGTGTAATGCTTCACCACCCGCAGGAACGGCTTGGCCCACCAGGCCTTGGCGATGCCGGTATCGACCGCGAAACTCGCGTCGATCGGCAGCACGGCGTGCAGCAGCGGGCCGTCGATCAGGCTGACATGGTTCGGCGCGATCAGCATGCGCGTGCCGGATGGCGGCAGGTTCTCGAGGCCGCGGATCTCGGTGCGGAACAGTGCGCGGAACAGCAACCCGCCGAAATCGCGCACGCCTTCCTTGCCCCATTTCGTCAGCACGAACCACACCGCGCCGAAGCTGGCGACGCCAAGGCCGAAGAAGATCCAGCCGACACGGAGGCCTGCGGCCTGCAGCAGCGCGACGAACAGCGAGCCGACCACCATGAAGGCAGCCTGTAGTACATTGCCGGCCGCGATGATGCGGGCGCGCTCGGAGGGGACCGACCAGGCCTGGACTGCGGCGAAGGAGGGGACGACGAACAGGCCGCCGCCGAATGCGAAGGCGACGAAGTCGATCAGCATGCGCAGGCCCGCGAACGAGGTTGCGAAGTCGAGCGCGGTGATGTCGTGACCCTTGGTGGTCACGCCGATGGCCCAGGCGAGATCGAGGCCGGCAAACCCCATGATGATGGCGCCGATCGGCACCAGGGCGAGGTTCGGGCGAACGTGGCTCAGTTGCGCCGCGAACAGCGAGCCGATGGCGATGCCGATCGCGAAGATCGCAAGACACAGCGTCACCACGCCTTCGGTGCCGCCGACGACCTCCTTGACCAGCGCCGGCAGCAGCGACAGCACGATGGCGCCGACCAGCCAGAACCAGGAGACGATCACGGTCCCGTCCCACAGACGGTGGTCGGCGTGCAGCGTCTTCAGTAAGCCGAGCGTCGAGGTCCAGGGATTGGCATCGACGGGCAGATCGGGCGCGGAGGGCGTGGTCTGCGGAATGCGGGAAGCGAAAGCCCAGGACAGCAGAGCCAGCACCACCACGGCGGATGCGACCCAGCCCATATGGGCGGAGCCGGCCACGAACTGGCCGCCGGCGACGGTGCCGAGCAGGATGGCCATGAAGGTCGCGCCTTCGACCAGCGCATTGCCGGTCGCGAGCTCGCCGAGCTCGAGCTGGTCCGGCAGCATGGAATATTTCACGGGGCCGAACAGGGCGGCGATGATGCCGAACAGCGCGAGCGCTGCGAACAGCAGCGGCACCGAGTGCAGGAAGAAGCCGGCGGCGGCAAAGCCCGCGGCGAAGATCTCGGTGAATTTGAGTCGCCTTGCGACGACGGATTTGACGTATTTGTCGGCGAGCTGTCCGCCGAGCCCGGACAGGATGAAATAGGGGAAGATGAAGACGGCGCCTGCCACCGTCACCAGCGCGTCGCCGTGGCCGGTCGCGGCACTGTAAAGCAGGATGATGACGAGTGCGTTCTTGAGCACGTTGTCATTGAGCGCCGAGAAGAACTGCGCCCAGAACAGCGGCGCGAAGCGGCGTGACGACATCAATTCCCTGATCATGACTAGTCCTGTTTTGGAAAGGCAGCCTGAGGTTGCTTCGTGGGCGGTGAAAGCGTCACGACCGGAAGGGAATGGGACGAACGATTGCAGAGTGACGATGGTCGTCGGCCTGCTCTGTCCCCTCGATCCCTCCGATCCTGTTGGTCTCCAAATGGTCTCGTTAGGTTCGCAAATTTCCGGTTGCGGCCGCGTCGGCTTTGGACGGAAGGGCCGCGCTGACCCGGATATGCGACGGGCCGTGAGCAAAAACTGAACCGCACCGGCAAGGCCCGCGACATCAGCCGCGAATGTCGGAAAATGGTAAGTCCTTCATTGCGGCCTTTTCTTGCATTCGAACCGCTTCGCGGCGGGTGCCTCAGGTGAGGTGAGCGAGGTGGCGAAAGGGGGAGAAGCGACCAAGCAGGCCGAACCTGCGGCCTTCGCGACGGGCGCGGCCACGGTTGGCGCGCCACATCCGGAAGGTCGCGCGACGCTCAGCGAGCACGCCGGCAATGTCGCAGGCATTGGCGATGCGATCGATCGGCGCCATCACGAGCTTGAGGGCGGCCCGGCCAAGACCGGTCACGAGGGCTGCGGCGTCGTCGACGAAGGTGGTGGCAATATCAACAGCGAGGGTTTGCATTTTGCAGGTCTCCGGGTTAATTTGAACAATGTTCACATGAGTAGCTTGAAAATGAACAATGTTCAAGAAGAATCGCTGCGCGACCAAAAAAAAGTTCGGCGACGGCTCCTGATCCTGGAGATCGCCCGCACCATAATTTCTTCTAAGGGTTTGAGATCATTGAAGGTTCGTGACGTCGCCGAAGCCGCCGGCTGCTCGGTCGGCAGCGTCTATAACGAGTTCGGCGACTTCGACGGGGTGATCCTGACCGTCAATCGGGAGACCGTTCAGGCGCTCACATCGCGGCTTTCGGGGGTTCCGGCCGAGGATCCGGTCGGCCAGCTCTACGGGCTTGCCGAGGCCTATCTCGAATTCTTTGCGGAGCACGCCAATTTGCTGCGTTCGCTGTTCGAGCATCGGATGGAGGACGATCGCCCCTATCCGGACGACATCCTTCAGATGGTGATGGACGCCTTCGCGCTGATGCACCCGCCGCTGGTGCGGCTGCTGCCGGAAGCGGATGACGTGAAGATCGCGCTGTTGTCGCGCACCCTGTTCTCCGCGGTGCACGGCATCATCTCACTCGGTCTCGAGGAGCGCATGGTGGCCGTGCCGCCCCAGTTGCTGCGCCAGCAGGTGGAGCAGTTCCTCGACGCGCACCTTGCGGGCCTCGGGATTCTGCCTTTGCGCCGATAGGGCGGGCGGCCTCAAGCGCGGGCCGCTTCGCGTGGCCGTGCTGCAACGAGGACGACGTCGGCCCGCACACCGTCGACCTGAACCCGATTGCGTCCCTTTTCCTTGGCGCGATAGCAGGCGGCATCCGCGCGCCGCATCGCGTCCTCGAGCGTGGTGTCGCGGTCGGTGATGCAGGTGATGCCGATGCTGGCGGTCACTGCAAAGCAGCGATCGTCCCAGGCGAAGCTGAACAGCTCGAGCGCTCGTCGCAGCCGTTCGGCGATGTCCGTTGCGTCGAACGGCGAGCACCGCGGCAGGATCAGGCCGAATTCGTCGCCGCCGAGCCGGGCCACCAGATCATGCGGTCGCCGGTCCTGTTGCAGGAGGCGCGAGACCTGGCAGAGCAGGCGGTCGCCCGCAAGATGGCCGCAGCTGTCGTTGACGTTCTTGAACTGGTCGAGGTCGAGCAGGATCAGGCCCAGCGAGCCTGCCGCGATATTGTCGAGCTCGCCTTGCAGGCGCGCCTCGAAGGCGCGGCGGTTGGCAAGGCCCGTCAGCCAGTCGTGCGACGCCTGCCAGGCCAGGCGCTCCTTCTCGGCATGCAGGGCATCCTCGAACGCCTGTCGTTGCAGCACCAATCGCCGCGTGTGCCAGATCAGCAGCAGGATCAGCGTCACGGCGGTGAGGATGTTGATGCTGGTCAGCGTCAATTTGATCGCGCGGGAGCCTTCGCCGAGGACGGTGGAGAAGCGGTTGGCATGCACCGTGAACTGGGTGTTGAGCTCAGAGAGCCGCGACGACAGGAATCGCAGGCGGCCGCTGTCCTGAACAGGGCCCTTCTCCAGCTCGGACCGGATGACCTCGCCGAACACGCTCAGCTCCAGCAGCATCGGATCGGTGGCCGCCCACTCGCGGATCGCTTCCTGGAGGAAGCTGACGCGGTTGAAATAGCGAAACAGCCAGATCAATCCCGGAACGTCATCGGGATGGTTGCCGCCTTGCAGGAAGCCGATGCGGGCGGCTTCGACGTCGACGGGATCTCGCTCGAGCGCCCAGCGTGCGAACTCGTCGCCGATCGGAACGGCGAGCGAGGCCTGGTATTGCGCGAACTGGCTCGGTTCGCCCGAATGCAAATAGCTATTGAGGAAATAGACGGCGTTCTTCTGCGAGCGCGACCACAGCGCTTCGCCCGCGACATAGGCGCGGACCGATGACATCACCTCGAGGCTGAATCCCGCAATCGCCGCCTGAAGCACGACGACCATCACGAAAGGCGAGACGAGCTTGATGACATGAAGGAAGCTGTGTCCCTTCGTCGACGCCGATGTCCTGCGAAACACCCTTAGTTCCCCAAATCGATCAACGACCCCAGCGGAGCGTTGCGCCTGCAACGTCAAGTAGAAGGGATGGTTGCTTAACTCGACCTGAAAGACGCGGGGGACTGCGCCGTAGGGTGAAGGCGTCGTGACGTGGATGCGCGCAGATCGCTTCAAATACTGAGGAAGCGGAACTGGCGCGGTATTGGCGAACCAATGCCGCGCATTCGTGGCGTGCGGTTTACCCGATCGAGAGAATTGCTAGACCAGCACCGGCTTGCGCACGCGGCCGACGTCGCCGAACACGCGCAGGTAACGCTCGATCTCCGAGGGGAGGCCGGTTGCCTTCTCCGGATTGTCGGAGAGCTTGACCGCCGGATGGCCGTCGACCGACGACACCTTGCAGACCAGCGAGATCGGATCGAGATTGAACGAGCCGTCCGGGGCGCAGCCGACGAAGTCGTTGGTGAGGTTGGTGCCCCAGCCGAAAGAGAGCCGCACGCGGCCGGTGAAGTGGTGATAGGTCTCCTCGATCGAGCCGACGTCCATCGCGTCGGAAAAGACGAGCAGCTTGTCCCTGGGGTTGCGGCCCTTCTTCTCCCACCAGGCGATGATCTCCTCGCCGGCCTGGATTGGCGGCGCGCTGTCGGGGCGGAAGCCGGTCCAGTCGGCGACCCATTCCGGCGCATCGCGCAGGAACGCTTTCGTACCGAAGGCGTCGGGAAGTGCGATCAGGAGGTTGCCGCCGTAGGTCTGACGCCACTGGTCGAGAATGCGATAGGGCGCCCAGCGCAACTCCTCGTCGTCCTTGGCGAGCCCGGCCGCGACCATCGGCAGCTCGTGCGCGTTGGTGCCGATGGCCTCGAGGTCGTTGTCCATCGCGAGCAGCACGTTGGAGGTGCCGATGAAGGAGGAGCCCAGGCCTTCCTTCACCGCCTCGACGCACCAGCGCTGCCAGAGAAAGCCGTGACGCCGGCGGGTGCCGAAGTCGGAGAGCCTCAGGTTCTCGAGCTTGCGCAGCCGCTCGACCTTGGTCCACAGCTTGGCCTTGGCGCGGGCGTAGAGCACGTCGAGTTCGAAGCGGCCGCGGCCCTTGATCGCCGCGCGCGAGCGTAGCTCGTTGAGAATCGCGAGCGCCGGAATCTCCCACATCGTGGTGTGGGTCCACGGCCCGTGGAAGTGCAATTCGTACTGCCCCTCGACCTTGCGCAGCTCGTATTCGGGCAGGCGGAATTCGGCCAGCCAGCGGATGAAATCCGCCGAGAACATATGGGTCTTGCCGTAGAAGGTGTTACCGGCGAGCCAGATCAGCTCCTTCTTGGTGAAGCGGATGGTGCGGGCGTGGTCGAGCTGGGCGCGCAGCTCGCCCTCGTCGATGATCTCGGCGAGCCGCACATGGCGCGAGCGGTTGATGACCGAGAAGGTCACCTGCTGATTCGGGTAGTCATCCCGAATCATCTGCAACATCAATAGCTTATAGAAGTCGGTATCGAGCAGGCTGCGGATGATGGGATCCAGCCGCCAGCTGTGATTGTAGGTCCGGCTCGCAATATCGGTCACTGTCATGGCCGAATTCTAGCGTGGCGGTCCGCGCGCAACCAGTGGGTTTGGCGAAGGGCGGCCTGAATTTGGGAAAGGCCTGTTGGAAGGCTGCCTCCCGTCACCGCCGGCCCGTACCGGAAGATGGCTTCGGCCTGATCCGGCAACGACGCCGAACATCCTGATATCGAGGGCGGTGCGAAGACGCGCCTATCCGCGGCCGCTGCGCGCGCAGCTGATTGCCTCCGCGAGCACGTCGCGGTCGCCGATGTGATTGGCGAGCAGCAGGATCAGCCGAGCGTTCATGCGCAGCGCTTGCTCTTCGTTCAAATCCCGCTGGCTGCCGATCAGTTCGGCATAGAATCCGTCTGGATCGGCGATATTCGGTGAGCGGTTGAGCATCATGCCGCAATCTCCTTCTGCCGTACGGCGTCTTGAGCAGTAGCGCGCAACAGCGCCGCGGAGATCTCTCCTTCGTCGAAGCCAGCCCAGCGCGCGGCGACATATTGGTCGGGCCGGAAGAGGTATGTGGTGCCAGTCGACGTGCCGTAGCGACTCGCCAGAACACCCCTGGGATCATCAATGTCACGCCCGACACGGATGACCCGTGCCTCGATTGGCCCGACCTCGATCCGCTCGTTGTCCACCGCTTGGTCGAATGTCACGACGACGAAGCCCGCGCCAAGGCAGTTGAGAAACCAGTCGGGCTTGCCGCCAATCGTCACCGGAGCGTCGCAGCGTTGGTGCCGGGCCGCATCTCGCCGTCGAGCAGGCTGTCGTCGAAGGTATTGAGGGGCGAGGTAACGTAAGGCGTCGGTGTCGACAGCCGGCCGCTGTTGACCAGTGGGCGCGCAAAGCCGTGATGCTGCGCGAGTTCGAGCACGGCGTCGCGGAAATGGCGGCTTACCTTGGTTTTTGGTGTGATGAAGTCGGTCGCTCGCGTCGAGTTCAGGATGTTGTCATCGGCGGCGTATGCGCGTTCGTCGTGATAGCTGTCGAGGAGCGCCTCCGGCGCCTCTCCACGCAATACCATAGCGAGCTTCCAGGCGAGATTGTCGATGTCCTGCACGCCGGTGTTGGCGCCGCGGGCACCGAACGGTGAGACCTGGTGTGCAGCATCGCCGGCAAACAGCACCCTGCCGTGGCGGAACTTGTCGATCCGCCGACAGGCGAACTGATAGATCGAGACCCATTCGAGCTCGAACTCCGTATCCTCACCCAGCATCGCCTTGATGCGCGGGATGACCCGCTCCGGCCGCTTCTCCTCGTCGGGATCTGCGTCCCAGCCGAGCTGGAAGTCGATGCGCCATATGTCGTCGGCCTGCCGGTGCAGGAGCACGGACTGCGCGGGATGGAACGGCGGATCGAACCAGAACCAACGCTCGGTCGGGAAATCCGCCTTCATGGCGACGTCGGCGATCAGGAAGCGGTCCTCAAAGTACTGCCCCTTGAATTCGGCGCCTACCATCTTGCGCGTATCGGAATTGGCGCCGTCGCAGGCGATCACCCACTGCGCCTCCATAGTGAAGATGCCATCGGGCGTCTCCACCGCGAGCTCGGCATGATCGGCCGCCTGCTTGAGGCTGATCAGCCGGTGCTTCCAGCGTAGATCGATGAGTGGGCTGGCGCGGCACCTGGCGACCAGGATCTCCTCCAAATGATATTGCTGGAGGTTGATCATGGCGGGCCACTCGTGGTCGCTCTCGGGCAGGAGGTCGAACTGGTAGGAAAGCTCGTCGCGAAAGAATACCTTGCCGACGTTCCAGCTCACGCCGCGTTCGACCATGGGATCGGCGCAGTCGAGCCGGTTCCAGATCTCCAGCGGGCGCTTGGCATAGCACACGGCGCGTGAGCCGATGCTGACGGTATCGTTGTCGTCGAGCAAAACAACCGGCTGGCCGCGCGCCGCGCAATCGAGGGCTGCGGTGAGCCCAACGGGACCTGCGCCGATGACGACGATCGGGTGCCGTTTGACGATGCCCTCGGCCTGTTCTTTCGAGCGCAAATAGCCGAACTTCGGATAGATGTAGTTCGTCATGTCCGGTTCCTCGCGAGTCGTGCCGAATTCAATGCGCGTCCTGAAACTCTTTCTCGTGCATCCAGGCGTTATGACGTGGCGGACGCTTGGTGCGTGACCATTCCTCGACCATCTCGTGCGCGACCGATTTCATGCGGTCGATCTGGTCCGGCGTGGCGGTCCAGGCCGCGATCTCGAGGCGGTGGCCGCTCGGATCGCGAAAGTAGATGGACTTGAAGATGGTGTGGTCGGTGACGCCGACGACGTCGAGGCCGGCAGCTTCCGCGCGCGCCCGGGCTTCCTCGAGCTCGGCGAGGTCCTTGACCTGAAAGGCGATGTGCTGGGTCCATTCCGGCGTGTTGGGATCGCGGCCCATGGGCGGCGAGTTCGGCAGCTCGAAGAAGGCGAGGATGTTGCCGTTCCCCGCATCGAGGAAAATGTGCATGTACGGATCGGGTGCCTTGGTGGAAGGCACGCGATCCTCGGCGATCGCGCCGAGAAGATCCATGTTCAAGACCTTCTTGTAGAACTCGACGGTTGCCTTGGCGTCGACGCAGCGATAGGCGACGTGATGGATCTTCTCGATTTTCATGGCGGCGTCACTCCCTTTGATGGTTGCGGAATTAGTATCAAATGTTACAATCTCCTGGGTTGATCTGGATCAATCTGCCCGGAAAACTTTTGCAGGAATGCAAGCCAGGGACTGAGCGGCATGGCGGGACGTTTGCGCGAAGCACGAAATAGGGCAGCGGGTCCGGCGCAGGATGCTGGCACCGAGCTCGATCTGCAGCAGTATTTTCCGTATCGGCTGGCGCGTCTGGCCGAACAAGTGTCGCTGGCCGTGGCCGAAGTCTATTCGGAACGCTTTGCGCTGACGCGTCAGGAATGGCGTGTGCTTGCCATTCTTGGCGCGCGGACCCAGATTGCGACCAAGGAAATCGGGCCGCTCACCACGCTCGACAAGATGCAGGTCAGCCGCGCCGTCCAGGGACTGGAGACGCGCGGCATCGTCAGCCGAAAACATGCTTCTGATGACCGTCGCGAGCTGATCGTTTCGCTGACGTCAGCAGGCCGCGCGCTTTTCCGCAAGATCGTGCCGTTCGCGCTGGAACGGGAGACGAGGCTGCTTGCCGTACTGACTTCGGAGGAGGTCGAGGTTCTCGACCGCGCGATGCGCAAGCTGTCGGCGGAATTGACCTGAAGTTCGGACGTTCCCGATTCTGCCGTTCATGCTCCTGCGGCGGTCTCTGCTACCGTCTCGAGCTGGTTCCTGATCCAGCGATGGGCCGGGTCTTTCTGGTAGCGCTGGTGCCAGACCATGAACATCGGCAGCTCGGCCAGGGTCCGAGTGCCCGAGGCCAGCGGAATTCGGGCATGTGCGAAGCCCTGCATGACACCGGACGCGAGCAGGCTCGGCATGCTCGCGAGCATCTGCGTGCCGCGCAGGAACGACGGCACGCCTGAAAAGCTCGGCACGGAGATGGCGATGTCGCGGTGGAAGCCGTTGGCCGCCAGCCGGCGGTCGAAGTCGAGCCGCTCATTGTCGGTGTAGACCACGGTGATGTGGCGCGCTGCGAGATAGGCGCTGCGACCTGCGGGCGCGGTACGTGCCTTCGGGTCAAAGTAACAGACGTAGTGGTCGCTCAGCACGCGCTTCTGCACGATGTCGACGCCGGACGGCGGCAGCGGCGTGATCATGAGATCGCACCGGTTCTCGCGTAGCATCGCGGGTGAGGGTGACTGCGAGGGGATTACCCGCAGGTGCAGGCTCTTCACCTGTTCGCTGACATGGCCGAAGAAGCGCGGCAGCAACAGGTCGCGCTGGAAATCGTTGGCGGCGATCGTCAGCGAGAGCTGGGCCTGCGCCGGCTCGAAGCTGACGCCGCCGGCAAAGCTGCGCATCTCGTCGATCAGCGCACGCGCCTTCGCCGCGAGGGCCTGGGCGTGCGCGGTGGCGACGATGCCGCGGCCGGACTTGGCGAACAGCGGATCTCCAGCGATCCGCCGCAGCTTATTCAGGCTGTGGCTGACGGCGGATTGCGTCAGGCCGAGCCGCGTTGCCGCCGCCGTCACCGAGCCTTCTTCCAGCACGGCGAGGAACAATTCGAGGGCATGGCCGTCGAGGGCCAAATGATCGATTTTTTTCATGGAATTCATTATAATCGATCTATTTATCTTGAGAATAGGTGGCGGCATTATCGTTCAATAAGCCGCGCACCCGGACCCCGGGATGCCCTAGGGAGAGACAACGCCGATGAATGCCCAGGCGACAGCCTTGCAGGATCCCCGCCTCAACCGCCCCGAGCCGCTCACGCCGCCGCTCGGCGACGGCGGCTTCTTCCAGCGCGACCGTTCCATCCATCCGCCCGCGTATGCCCCGGGCTACAAATCCTCGGTGCTGCGCTCGCCGCGCCAGGCGCTGCTGTCACTGGAGAATTCGGTCTCGGAAATCACGGGACCGGTATTCGGCCACAACGATCTCGGCCCGCTCGACAACGACCTGATCCGCAACTACGCCAAGGACGGCGATCCCGTCGGCGAGCGTATCATCGTCCACGGTCGCGTGCTGGACGAGACCGGCCGCGGCGTTCCGAACACGCTGGTCGAATTCTGGCAGGCCAATGCCGGCGGCCGCTACCGGCACAAGAAGGACACGTATCTGGCGCCGATCGATCCGAATTTCGGCGGCTGCGGCCGCGCGCTGACTGACGACACCGGCTATTATTATTTCCGCACCGTGAAGCCGGGCCCCTATCCCTGGCGCAACTTCGTCAACAGCTGGCGTCCCGCCCACATCCACTTCTCGGTGTTCGGCTCGGGCTTTGCGCAGCGGCTGATCACGCAGATGTATTTCGAGGGCGATCCCCTGATCCCGGTCTGCCCGATCCTGACGACGATTCCGGACAAGGATACGCTCGACCGCCTGGTCGCGCCGCTCGACCTCAACGCCTCGACACCGTTCGACTCGCTCGCGTACCGCTTCGACATCGTCCTGCGCGGTCAGCGTTCCACCTATTTCGAAAATCGCACCGCGGGGAACTGAGCAAATGCCGCAGCCGCTCAACTATCTCAAGGAAACCGCCTCGCAGACCGCCGGCCCCTACGTCCACATCGGCCTGATCCCAGCCATGGCCGGCTTCGATATCTTCGAGAAGAACTTTTCCAACGTGCTGGTGACGCCGAACACCCGGGGCGAACGCATCACGCTGGAAGGCAAGGTGCTTGACGGCACCGGTACGCCGCTGCGCGACGTGCTGCTGGAAATCTGGCAGGCCAATGCGGCCGGCCGCTACAACCATCCAGCCGACCGCTCGGCCGGCGCGCTGGAGCAGGAGTTTCGCGGCTGGGGCCGCGCCGGCTCCGACTTCGACAGCGGGCTCGTGACCTTCGAGACCATCAAGCCCGGCGCCATCACCGACAAGGCAGGGCGCAAATGCGCGCCGCACGTCAATGTCTGGATCGTCGCGCGCGGCATCAATATCGGTCTCAACACGCGGCTCTATTTCTCGGATGAAGAGGCTGCCAACGCCGGAGACCCCGTGCTCAACCTGATCGAACAGCCGGCCCGGCGCAAGACGTTGATCGCAACGCGAAGCGAGCGCGCCGGCAAGGTCGTGTATTCCTTCACGATCAATTTGCAGGGGCCCGAGGAGACCGTGTTCTTCGACGTCTGAGAATCGTGCGGCCTCCCGCAGGATCACTCCACCTGGTCGCCGCGATCGATCGCTACGCGCGCGAGGAATTGCGGTAACTGGCGCATCTCGCGCGATCCCGGCCGATTGGCCGGATCGCGCCCCACTTTTGGTTTCAGTTCTGCCAAATCAATGAATACGTCCGCCTGTCGGCGCAGGTCGTCGGCGACCATGGCTGGCTGAGTGGAGAGTGTGGAGACGACCGTCACGCGGACACCGCGGCGCTGCAGAGCTTCCACCAGCGAACGAAAATTCCCATCGCCCGAGAACAACACGATCTGATCGACGTGCTCGGCGAGCTCCATCGCATTTACGGCGAGGTCGACACCATGCTGCCCTTCACCTTGCGGCGGCCGGTGATGGCGTCGACGAATTCCTTCGTGAACTTGGTGACGACGGTGTATCCGTTATAGTCGAGCCAATCGATCAAGGGGCGGATCGACGAATACTCCTGATCCTCGATGAGGGTCGTGTAGTAGAAGGCCCGCAACAGCGCACCTCGGCTTTGGAATTCGCCGAGCAGACGCCTGTAGTCGATGTCGAAGCCGAGCGCCTTGGAGGTGGCATGGAGATTGGAGCCATCGATAAAGAGTGCGATCTTCTCAATCGAAGACATTATGCGTAAATCTCCAGTTGCACGCGAAAGGCGGCCGATCCCACCGCCAGGGCGCGGTGTGTCGGCCGGAAAAACAATGAAGGCACCGATGGCTTGCCGAAAAAGCAGCGCAGACGACCGGACAGGGGCGGCCGTCTTGCGCCTTGCCACCAGCGCCAGGGCGCCGAATGCAGCCAGGCTAAGGCGCGCGCATTCCCTACTCAATTGTACTGAGGTAAAGGGCCTCTATCCAAAGGATAGGGCCCGATATACGAAGGTAAGTGGCAGCGCGGGCAACAAAGGCCATTGCGGTTCCCAGCGTGGCCTTCGACCATGGGCGCGGCTGTTCGATCGGCTGATGTGTCAGCCTTCATCACCATGCAGCCGGGTGCGAAAGGCGCGCGGCGATAGCCCCGTGGCGGCGGCATAAACGCGGCTGAAATAGGCGGGGTCCTCGAAGCCGAGCGCGTAAGCGATCGTCGAGACCGGCAGGTTGGTGTAGACGAGGTTGCGCCGCGCCTCGCGGATCAGGCGGTTGAGGATCAGGTGCGAGGCGGTGTCGCCGGTCGCCGCCCGCGTCACCCGGTTGAGATGGGTCGGCGTGATCGACAGCGTGCCTGCGTAGTCCGCGACGCTCCAGCGTTCCAGATGATGCTGCTCGAGCAGCGCCTCGAAGCGGCGGAACAGGCCGGATTCGGCAGTGCCATTGCCACCGGTCTCGCTCGTGAGCGCGCGGGCCACGAGCCCGATCATGGCTGCGGACAAGGCGCGCAGCACATGTGCGCGGCCGAAATCGCGGGCGGCGTGTTCGGCGAAGATCTGCTTCATGGTGGCGCGGATCTGCGGCGTGCCGCGCACCACGCCTGATTGTGACAGGGCCCTGCGCAGGCCTTCGGCGGCGAGCAGCGCCTCGTCCAGAATCTCCGCCGCGATGGTCAGCACCCAGCCTTGGGTCTCAGGCACGAAGCGGAAGCCGTGGACGTGTCCGACGGGTACGTTGACGATCTGCATCGGCTTCAACGGCACCACGCGTCCGTCGAGCGTCGCCTCGCCGCCGCCGCGCTCGACCAGCAGGACCTGATGCAGCCGGGCATGGCGGTGCACGGCCAGGGTCCAGTCGTGAAGTACGGAGCGGGACGCGATCGTCTCACAATGCACGACGTCGGGCAGGTCGCCGGACTCGCCGAACAGATTGTAGACCCGGATCGCGGGGGCAGGGGCGGCGCTTTTCATGTTCGAATAGTACAAGACAAAGACGAAACCCTCCATCGGTTTGCGCGGCTGAATCTGCAAAAAAGTGCCGACGGGAGGACGCGAAAATGAAAGTTCAGGTCTGTATCATCGGTGGCGGGCCGTCCGGGCTGCTCTTGTCCCAGCTCCTGCATCTGAAGGGCATCGACACGGTCGTGCTGGAGAAATACAGCCGCGACCACGTGCTGGCCCGGATCCGCGCCGGCGTGCTCGAGCACGGTTTTGCGAAACTGATGCGTGAGGCGCAAT
Organism: Bradyrhizobium sp. YCK136; assembly: GCF_044570075.1. Classification (NCBI taxonomy): domain Bacteria; kingdom Pseudomonadati; phylum Pseudomonadota; class Alphaproteobacteria; order Hyphomicrobiales; family Nitrobacteraceae; genus Bradyrhizobium; species Bradyrhizobium sp. YCK136. Next base: position 7,466,483 of record NZ_CP172424.1, on the reverse strand, counting down.
GCGGCGAGCGGATGGACCGCGAAGGCGAGATCCACCGGGGGTTCGAGATCGCCCATGACGGGGTGCTCTCCCACATCGATCTGCACAAGCACTCCGGCGGCAATTCGGTGCTGGTCTACGGCCAGACCGAGCTGACGCGCGACCTCTACGAGGCGCGCGACCGCCTTGGCGGCAAGGTCGTGCACAATGCCGAGGACGTGACGCCGCATGATCTCGCGTCGGACCGCCCCTACGTGACGTACCGCTCGAACGACGAGATCGTTCGCGTCGATTGCGACTACATCGTCGGCGCCGACGGCTTCCACGGCGTCAGCCGCAAGTCGATCCCAAAGGACGTGCTGCGCGAATACGAGAAGGTCTATCCGTTTGGCTGGCTCGGGGTGCTGTCGCGCACCAAGCCGGTCTCGTCCGAGCTGATCTATGTGAAGCACGAGCGCGGCTTTGCGCTGTGTTCCCTGCGTTCACAGGTGCTGAGCCGCTACTACATCCAGGTGCCGCTCACCGACAAGGTCGAGGGCTGGTCGGACGACGCGTTCTGGGCCGAGCTGAAGCGCCGCCTGCCGGAAGAGGTCGCCGGCCGCTTGATCACGGGGCCCGCCATCGAAAAGAGCATCGCGCCATTGCGCAGCTTCGTCGCCGAACCGATGAGCTATGGCCGCCTGTTCCTCGCCGGCGATGCCGCCCACATCGTGCCGCCCACCGGCGCGCGCGGACTGAACAGCGCCGCCTCCGACATCTACTATCTCTATCATGCCATGCTCGCACATTATCAGAGCGGCGATGATTCCGGCCTTGAAGGCTATTCCGCCAAGGCGCTGGCGCGGATCTGGAAGGCGCAGCGTTTCTCCTGGTGGATGACGATGCTGCTGCATCGCTTCCCCGATCGTCTTGACTATGAGGATCGTCTTCAGCAGACGGAGCTGGAATATCTGTTCTCGTCCGAAACGGCGCAGCGCCTGCTCGCGGAGAACTATGTGGGCCTGCCGTTTTGAGCGAGATGATAGCGCAACACGCGATGCTGCCCTCCCTTCTCCCCTTGTGGGAGAAGGTGGCGCGAAGCGCCGGATGAGGGGTATGTCTCCGCGAATTCAAGTGAGAGTTGGATGCGCCGAGAGAAACCCCTCACCCGTCTCGCCGCCTTGCGGCGAGCCACCCTCTCCCGCAAGGGGAGAGGGGAAGCTAGTACCCACTTTTCTTGGAACGTGAGTCGTGATTCAAGGTCGGGATGATACCCGAAGCAAGAGAAGTCCACCTTTCGAGGAAAGATCGCAAGGTGCTTGAGGCGTGCTGTCGCTCACCGGTGACGTTGCAGCGCGATTTGAAGCGGGCGCGGATAGTTCTGTTGGCGGCGGATGGGCGCAGCACCCGGTCGATCGCCAAGGAAGTTGGGGTCCAGCCGCGGATTGTCAGCCTTTGGCGGCATCGCTATGCCGACCATGGCCTTGAAGGGCTGCAAGACAAGCCGCGGCCTGGCAAGCAGCCGATCTATACGAAGACGACCGACAAGCGGATTCTGAAGCTGCTGGATAAGCCGCCACCGCAAGGGTTTGCGCGCTGGACCGGCCCCCTGCTGGCCGAGGCGCTGGGCGATGTCGATGTCCAATATGTCTGGCGGTTCCTGCGCAGCCACAAGATTGACCTGGTGGCTCGCAAGTCCTGGTGCGAGAGCAACGACCCGAACTTTACGGCCAAAGCCGCCGATGTTGTCGGCCTCTATGTCGCGCCGCCGGCGAAGGCCATTGTGCTGTGCGTGGACGAGAAGCCCTCGATCCAGGCTTTGGAGCGAGCGCAGGGTTATCTGAAGTTGCCCAATGGCCGCGCCTTGACCGGCCAAAGCCACGATTACAAGCGGCATGGCACCACAACATTGTTTGCGGCGCTCGAAGTCGCCACCGGAAAGATCATCGCGACCCATTCAAAACGCCGGCGCCGCGTCGAGTTTCTCGATTTCATGAACAGCGTCACCGCGGCTTTTCCGAACCGCAAGCTTCACGTCATCCTCGACAACCTCAACACCCATAAAAAGAACGAGGACTGGCTCAAGGCCCACCCCAACGTGCAATTTCATTTCACGCCGACAAGTGCGTCATGGCTCAATCAGGTCGAAGTATGGTTTTCCATCTTGCAGGGGCAGTCGCTCAGCGGCACCTCCTTCACGAGCCTCAAGCAGCTTCAGGAACACATCGATGCCTACGTCAACGCATACAACGACAGAGCCGAGCCCTTCGTCTGGACCAAGAAAAAGGTCCGTCAACGCCGTTTCAAAGGCCGCCGTATCACTCAGCTCTGATTCCGGGTACTAGCGCTCTCGGCTGACGCGGCTACTTCCCTTCGAGCGTGTTTACCGGCGTCCATTCCAGCGACGGTGGATTTGCGACAAGCGCTCTCGCGCGCTTTGCAAACATTGACGATGGCGGATCGACCTTGGCTAGCCGGTCGAACGCATCAACCGCCTTCGCGAACTCCCGTGCGCGCCAGCAGGCCAGTCCTTCCGCATACAACGCCGTCACCTTCTTCTGCTCGGCACTCTCCCCGTCTCTCTCCGCCAGCGGCTCGAACACCTTGATCGCCTCGCCGCGGCCCTGCACCCTGATTGCGTCGAGCTCGCGCCAGGCGAAGGCGTCACCTGTCTGCGCCACTGTCGCCTCCGAGGCCATGATCGCGGTGCCGTAATATTTGTTCGCACCCTCGAGCCGCGAGGCGACGTTCACGGTGTCGCTCATCACGGTGTAGTTGAAGCGGCGGCGGGAGCCGATATTGCCGACCACGGCTTCGCCGCTGTTGAGCCCGATGCGGTGCGACAGGCCGTGGCCCGCGAAGGCGGCGTTGTTGGCGTTGAGGTCCGCCAGCTTTTCGTGGCACTTCAGCGCCGCGCGGACGGCATTGCGCGCGTGGGCGGGATCGTCGGCCGGCGCGCCGAACATGGCGACGATGGAATCGCCGATATATTTGTCGACATAGCCGCCATGGCCTTCGATGATGTCGGTCATGGCGGAGAGATATTCGTTCATCAGCGTGACCAGCTCGCCCGGAGTCATCGTCTCTGCGATCGAGGAGAACCCGCTGAGGTCGGAGAAGAACATGGTGACGTTGCGCATCTCGCCGCCGAGCGCCGGCATCTTGCCGGACGCGACCATGGTGTTGATGACTTCAGGCGCGAGATAAAAGGCGAAGCTCTTGCGCAGAAAACGCTCGTCGCGATCGGCCAGCATGAAGCGGTAGCCGATCATCATCGCGAGCGCGGCGAGGCTCGCGAGCGCGGGTTCCGTCAAGGGCAGCGCCAGGGCATGCACGAACGCTCCGACGGCCACGCCGGCGTAAACGGCGGTGAGGGCGAGCCAGGCGATCACAGCGCCGCCAGGCGCGAGCATGCAGGCCGCGCAGGCGATGATCGCCGCGAACGCAATCGTGAGGATGGTCCGCGCCGGAAAGCCGAGCTCGGTCACGGCATCGCGCTCGATCAGGTTTCGCACGACGGTGGCATGCACGAACACGCCGGCGATATCGCTGCGGGCCTTTTGCGCGGTGCCCGCCGGGGCGGGCAGGGCGCAGCGCGGCACGGGCGAGCCGTCATATCCGCCGGACAGCCGCATCGAGGTGAGCTTGCGGTCCTCGAAATTGAGGACGGTGCCGAGCAGGACGACCTTGCCCTCGAAGGCGCGGCGGAAGAAATCGTGGTCGCCCTTCTCGACGCAGGCACGCAGGTCGGCGAAGGAATAGGCAGGGATGTCGCGGCCCATGCCGCGGAAGTTGAGCGTCAACGTGTTGGGGATCGCGCTCGGGATCGTGTAGCCGGACAGCTGCATCGCGCCGGATGGCTCGGTTCCGGGCGTCGTGCCGAGCGCGCGCGCGGCGAGTTCGATCGCCATCGCAGGGACCGGCTTGCCGTCGATGGCAAAGCTCAGCGGCATCCGCCGGATCACGTCGTCGGGGTCGGTATGGACGTTGAGGGCGCGGATATTGTTTTTCACCGCCAGTTGCTGGGCGCGGTAGGGCCTGTCCGGATGATCGTTGCTCAGGATCTCGCCGAGCACCAGCTTGCCGCTGTCGGAAAGTTGCCGGAGTGCGATGAGGTAGTCCCGGTCAAAACCCTTCATGCGGCTGCCGAGTGGCGCGTCGCCGAAGGGAATCTCCGACTGCTCGATCGAGCTGGGAAAGATGACGTCGAAGCCGATCACCTTGGCGCCGCCCTCAGTGATGCTTCCGAGCACGCGGCCAATTTCGCGCGTCCAGGTCAGCGTCGGCGATCCCTTGAAGGGCGGAGTGTCGTAGGTCTCCCCGTCGATGGCCACGACGACGACCGGCGATGTCGCGGGATCGCGGCGGTCGCTGACCAGCTTGCCGCGCATCGCGGTGAGGATGTCGAGCGACAGGCCTTGCAGCGTCTGAAGCGGCGGAGATGTGAAGACCGCGCCCGCGAGGAGCGCAATCAGGATCGCTGCAACGATGTCCCGCCTTCCGATCCGCCGCATCGCCCCGTCGCAAGCCGCCTATTCGAGCCGCAGCAGGCGGCCGACGATCGGCGTCGGCGATGAGGTGGCGCTGGCGTCGACCTGGAAGGCATAGCGCTTGGCGCCGAGGATGGCGAGATAGCTGCCGCCGGGGGTCAGTGATTTCCCGGCTTTGGCAAAATCATAGAACTTGCCGCCGATCATGACCTCATTCTTCAGCGGCACGGTGATCGTGGGTTCCTTGCCGTCGGTGCGCTCGATCACCAGCGTGCTGCCGCTCTTGGCCTGCACCAGCGGTGCGACGCCGTAGATCGTCGGCAGCTTGGCCGGCGCGCCCTTGGCGTCCGAGCGCATGGTGCGGAAGGTGGTCGCGGCGCTCTGGTTGGCCTCCCGCTCGGACAGCTTCACCGCGTTGGTGTCGCAGGGCACCTTGTCCCGCTTGACCTCGCCAAGCTGCACGGTGCTCTGCTCGGCGCCGACCAGCACAACGCCTTCGCTGATCGTCTCGCGCAGGCAGGATTTGAGATAGCTGAGCGTGACGCTCGCCTTCGGGCCGAGCTTGATGATCTTGCCCGGCGCCACATAGTCCATGAACGCGATGCCGTCGACCTTACCCTGGACGTCCTCGACGATCGCGGCCGGGGTCTCCGCCAGGGCGGGGGTCGCCACACAGAGCGCGCCGACAACGGCGCCGATCAGGCTTCTCATGGGGATTCTCATTCAATTCTACCGATGCTCTACCGGTCCCGTCCTGGTTCGATGCTTAGCAGAGGAGCGCCCAGGCAAGTGTGACCGGAATCACTCTTGGACATTGGTGCACTCTATCAGGAACAGGTTCAAACCGGCGACCGGAGAAAACAGAGCCGCGGCAAGCTGTTGTCGGGATATGCGACCTCAGGCGGCCGGAACGGCCTGCGGCGAACGGTCTTCGGCCGTCCGGCCCTCGACGGCTCTCTCCATGACAGGGGCGAGCGTCGCCTCCGTCTTCTGAAATGGCGTCGCCTGCTGCCCGGCAGCGATCTCCATGACTTCGTTCCAGCGCGACAGAAAAGCCTCGACGCAGGCCGGGTCGAACTGCCGTCCCTGGTTCTCGACCAGGTAATTGCGCGCCGCCTCGAGCGGCATCGGCTCTTTATATGGCCGCCGCGTCGTCAGCGCGTCGGCGACCGCGACCACGCGTGCGGCCACCGGGATCTCGTCCGTCTTGAGGCCGTTCGGATAGCCTGCGCCGTCCCAGCGCTCGTGGTGGCCCGCGGCAATTTGCGCACCGAGCTGGATCAGCTCGCAACTGGAGTCCGCCAGGATCCGTTCGCCGATCGTGGCGTGGGTGCGGATCACCGCCATCTCCTCGTCGGTCAGCCGGCCGGGCTTGAGCAGGATATTGTCGGGAATGGCGACCTTGCCGACGTCGTGCAGCGGTGCGGCGAGATAAATGTCGCGGCAGAGCCGGGCCGGCAGGCCGAGCTGCTCGGCGATGATGCGGCTGTAGCGGGCGACCCGCAGGGTGTGCTCGCCGGTGTCGTTGTCGCGGTATTCGACCGCGAGCGCGAGCCGCAGGATGATCTCTTCCTCGCGCTCGCCGAGCTTGCGCGTCGCGGCCGCGACTTCGCTGGCCAGATGCGCGGCGCGATCGTTGAGCTTGCGTACGGCTGCACCAAGCTGAATCAAATTCCGTAGACGCACCGTCATCTCGACGCTCTGCGGCTGCTTGGGCAGGAAATCGGTTGCACCGGCCTGCAGCGCTTCCATCTTCACGTCATCGGTCTGCCGCGACGTGATCATCGCGATAGGGATGTCGACGCAACCGGGAAGGGTGCGGAGCGTGCGGATGAAGCTGATGCCGTCCATGTGCGGCATCTCGTAGTCGACCAGCACGAGGTCGAAGACGCGCTCCCGTGCGCAGGCCAGTGCCTGCACGGGATCGAGGAAGGTGGTGGCTTCGACCAGACCTTCGGCCTCGATGTGACGTTTCAGGAAGTTGAGGACGGAACGGCTGTCGTCAACCAGAAGCGCTTGGGTCAGCATCGGCGGCCGGGGCTCTCTTCGCTGGCAAGGGCACGAACCGACTGCATAACCCGAGCGAATTTAACGCGAAGCAAATGCGCCGTGTGTGCGCACGCGCTGCGATATGCGCGCCTCGCATGCGATTTCAGCAGGCTATGCACCGTTGCATGCAATTGCGCGAAGTCCTCGGGAATGTGACCCGTAGTTGTACGGACCTCTCCGTTAGGGGTTTGCTCACTTGATTCGCGTCAAACGTGTATCGGAATTTTGCAAGGGCGGGGGCAGCGATGGCGCTCAATCCGACGGAGCCGAAGTGGTCGTTGCGGTTACCCGCCGATTGCAGCATCGCGGCCATTCGCAGCGTCAATGACCTCATTCGCGAGGCGTTCGGCCGCGAGCAACGGCTCGAGATCGATTGTTCGCGCGTCGACAAGGCCGACGTGACCTCGATCCAGCTTCTGCTGTCGACCGCCAGGACGGGCGAGGCCCAGGGCCGCCCGGTGGTGCTCACCGCATTCTCCCAATCTCTGCGCAACACCCTTCGCCGCGCCGGCTTCGCCAGCGAGGCGATGATCGAACAGCACTTCCCGCAAAAGAAAGATGGCACCTGATGGCCACGATTCTGACCGTCGACGATTCCCCCAGCATTCGGCAAATGATCAAGGTCGTGCTCGAGCCGGCCGGTCATAACGTGATCGAGGCCGGTGACGGTGCGCAAGGGCTCGCCAAGGCCCAGGCCGGCAAGCTCGACCTCGTGATCACCGACCTCAATATGCCGGTCATGAACGGGCTGGAGCTGATCCGGGCGCTGCGCAAGCTGCCGAGCGCGGTCGGCATGCCGATCGTGTTCCTGACCACCGAATCCAACGACACGGTGAAGCAGGAGGCCAAGAGCGCCGGCGCCACGGGCTGGATCACCAAGCCCTTCAAGCCGGAGCAGTTGCTCGCCGTCGTCGGCAAGCTGGTGCGCGCATGAGTGCAATGGACCCGACCGAGGTCTTTCGTCAGGAAGCCAGTGAGCTCTTCGAAGTTCTTGAAGGAGCCCTGCTCGATCTCGGCCTGCGTCCCGATGACCGCGAACTCGTCGATTCCGCCTTCCGCGCCCTGCATACGATCAAGGGCTCGGGCGCCATGTTCGGCTTCGACAAGGTCGCCTCCTTCACCCACGAATTCGAGACCGCGTTCGATCGCGTCCGCAAGGGCGAGATCAAGCCGACGCAGGAACTGATCTCGGTCGCGCTCGCCGCCAAGGACTATATCCGCGCCCTGATCGAGGATCCCCAGTCGACCGATGAGGTCATCGGCGAAGGCATCCTCGACGACCTCAAGCGCTTTGTCTCGTCCGACCAGCCTGTTGCGCCGGTCGCCGGGATCGCGGAGGCGGCGGCGCCGGTCGAGAGCAAGCAGGCCGGCTGGCACCTGTATCTGGAATTCGAATCGCACATCCTGCGCAACGGCTCGAACCCGCTCGACCTCCTGGAAGATCTCTGCAAGCTCGGCCCCTGCTTCGTCGTGCCTGTTACCGACGGCATCCCGTTCCTCGACGAAATGGAGCCGGAAGACTGCTATCTGAAGTGGGACGTCAAGCTGCACGCGGCCTGCGACAAGGACGCGATCGACGACGTCTTCATGTTCGTCCAGGACGAGATGAAGCTGACCCTCTCGCCCTTGGAGCATGTCGAAGCGCCCGCGCCGATGCCGCTATTCCAGCTCATCGACGAGGAGCCGGCACCTGAGGCCGAGATGCCTGCGCCGGTGGTCGAGACTGCTGCCGCGCCGATCGCCGCGCAGCCCGCCGCAAAGGCGGAGCCCAAATCTGAACCGAAGCCGGAGCCGAAGGCCGAGGCCAAGCGCGACGATCGCGGCATCGCCACCGTCCGCGTCCAGGCCGAACGCCTCGACGAACTGATGGACCGGGTCGGCGAGCTCGTCATCGCCCAGGCGCGGCTGACCCAGCTCGCATCGTCAGGCTCCGACCTCTCGATCAAGATGATCGCCGAGGAGATCGAGCGCCTCGCGTCTTCCTTGCGCGACACCACGATGGGCGCGCGCATGGTGCCGATCGGCTCGCTGTTCGGCCGCTTCCGCCGCCTGATCCACGATCTGTCGCGCGATCTGTCGAAGCCGGTCGAATTCGTCACCACGGGCGAGGACACCGAACTCGACAAGACCATGATCGAGTGCCTGGCCGATCCGCTGGTGCACCTGATCCGCAACGCCATCGACCACGGCATCGAAGACACCGCAACGCGCGCCGCCAACGGCAAGACCGAGCAGGGCCGGATCGAGCTCGCCGCCGTTCATTCCGGCGCGCAGGTGCTCGTCACCGTGAAGGACAATGGCGGCGGCCTCAACACCGCGCGCATCCGTGCCAAGGCGGAAGAGCAGGGCCTGATTGCAGCCGGCGCCGTGCTGACCGATCACGAGCTCCACCAGTTCCTGTTCCACCCGGGCTTCTCGACCGCACAGACCATCTCGGCGCTGTCCGGACGCGGCGTCGGCATGGACGTGGTCAAGCGCACTATCGAGAACATGCGCGGCACCATCGACCTGTCGACCAAGCCGGGCCAGGGCACCACCGTGACGCTGCGCCTGCCCTTGACGCTCGCGATCATCGAAGGCCTCCTGATCCGCGTCGGCGAAGGCCGCTACATCATTCCGCTGTCGGCGGTGGAGGAATGCGTCGAGCTGACGGCCGAGGACGAGCGTTCGCGCGGCCGCAATTTCCTCAACGTCCGCGGCAACCTCGTTCCGTTCCTGCGCCTGCGCGAGATCATGTCGTCGTCGGGAGCGCCCGACCGGCACCAGAAGACGATCATCATCTCGACCGGTGAAAGCCGCGTCGGTCTCGTCGCCGACCAGATCATCGGCAACCACCAGACCGTGATCAAGTCGCTCTCCAAGCTGCATTCGGATGTCACGATCTTCTCGGGCGCGACCATCCTGGGTGACGGCACGGCGGCGCTGATCCTCGACGTCGCGCAGCTCGTCGCGCTGGCGCAGTCGAAGGTCGAGAAGCAGCACATCAGCGAGGCGGCGTGATGAACGAGACTTTGGCCGGCGAGCATCAGGCCGACGCGATGCAGGTCGTGATGATCGGCCTCGGCGAGGAGAAGTTCGCGCTCGACGCGGGCCTCGTGCGCGAGATCATCGATCCCGTGCCGGTGACCAAGGTCGCCGGCGCACGGGCTTTCGTTCCCAGCGTGATCAACGTACGCGGCAACGTCATTCCGCTCGCGGACCTGCGCATCCGCTTCGGCATGCCGCAGCTCGACAACTCGGCCGACACGCGCATCGTCGTCATCGAGCTGGAGCTCGACGGCGAGCCCGTCCTCGTCGGCGTCACCGCCGACAAGGTCTATGAGGTCACGGAGATCTCGCAGACCGACGTGCAGCAGACGCCGCGCGTCGGCATGCACTGGAAGCCGGAGTTCATTCGCTTCATCGCCAAATGGCGTGAAGAGTTCGTCATCGTTCCCAACATGGAACGCATTCTGAATTGAAATGAGTCCCAGGGGTGGGACTTGAGGTTTAGGGGCTGGAAATGAGATTTACGGTCAAAGCGAAGCTGGCCAGCGCATTCGGCCTGGTCATTGTCCTGTCCATGGTCGCCGGCGGTGTCGCGTACATGAAGCTCGGCGACATGATGGCCACTGCTGACAGCATGGTCCTGCGCGCGACCCGGATGGAGAAGGCGACGCAAATCGAAAAGGATATCCTGCTTCAGCTGCGGGCGGAGAAGAATTCAATTCTCGGAGCGGAAGCCCAGGCCGAACAGTTTGCCGCCGATGCCGCCAAGATTCGTGACCAGGCGCTGAAGACCAAGGACGAGGTCTACGCGTTGGCGAGCGAAGCCGGCAGGAAGCTGCTCGACAGCTTCGCTGTGACATACGCCAAGATGAATGTGTATCAGGAAGAGACGTTCAGACTGGCCAAGACCGACAAGGCAAAGGCGACCGAACGCTCCATGGGCGACGGTCGCAAGGTCGTCGCGGACGCGATGGAAGCCATGAGCGCCTATGTCGGCAACACGAAAAAGCAGATGGCGGAGCAGGCGGTCCAATCCAAGGAGGAAGGCCACCAGGCGCAGTTCGTGCTGATGACGCTGCTCGGCATTTCGCTGGCGATTGCGATCGGGGCTGCGCTCTGGATTTCCATCTCGATCAGCCGTTCGCTGGGCCGCGCCGTTGGCCTTGCCGGCGCGGTTGCGGAGGGCGATCTCAGCCAGACCATCCCGTCCGCCAGCAACGATGAGATTGGCGACCTCGTCAGGTCCCTGAACGTGATGGTCGAGAAGCTCCGGCAGATCGTCGCGGAGGCGTTGACCGCCGCGCAGAACGTCTCGGCCGGCAGCCAGGAGCTCTCCGCCAGCGCCGAGCAGCTCTCGCAGGGCGCGACCGAGCAGGCCTCGTCCGCCGAGGAAGCTTCCTCCTCGATGGAGGAGATGGCCTCGAACGTGAAGCAGAACGCCGACAACGCCAACCAGACCGAGAAGATTGCCGCGCAGTCCGCCAAGGATGCGGAATCCAGCGGCGCGGCCGTCGGTCGTGCGGTTAACGCGATGCAGACGATCGCCGAGAAGATCACCATCGTGCAGGAAATCGCACGGCAGACCGATCTGCTGGCGCTCAACGCCGCGGTCGAGGCCGCGCGGGCCGGCGAACACGGCAAGGGCTTTGCGGTGGTCGCTTCCGAGGTCCGCAAGCTCGCCGAGCGCAGTCAGGCGGCCGCGGCCGAAAATCGGCACGCTGTCCACGGAGACGGTGAAGGTCGCCCGGGAGGCCGGCGACATGCTGTCCAAGCTCGTGCCCGACATCAAGAAGACGGCTGAGCTGGTCCAGGAGATCACCGCCGCTTGCCGTGAACAGGACGTCGGTTCGGCCCAGATCAACCAGGCGATCCAGCAGCTCGACAAGGTCGGCCAGCAGAACGCCAGCGCCTCCGAGCAGGTCTCCTCGACCTCGGAGGAGCTCGCTTCGCAGGCCGAGCAGCTCCAGTCCACAATCTCGTTCTTCCGCATCGACCATGCCGGCCGCGGCGAGAGCGCGGCGCCGGCGCCGATCGATCGTGCCGTTACCCAGCTCCGCGCCAAGGCGGCGCACATGGCTGCGGCGGATCGCGGCGTGAAGAAGCCCGCGCCTGTCCGCAAACCCGCACGTGCGATGAAGGTCGCCGGAAGTGGCGGCTTCGCGTTCGACATGCACGACGGCGAAGACGACCGCGACGCCGAATTCCAACGCTGATCAGGCGGTCCGGCCTCGTGCCGGATCGTGCTCATTCGCAAACCCCGGGACCCCTGGACTGCAGCATGGCCGCAACCTCGCAATATCTGACGCTCGGACTTGCCGGCGAGACGTTCGGCATCAGCATCCGCAACGTCCGCGAAATTCTCGACATGCGTCCGATCTCGCGGCTGCCGCATGCGCCGAACTTCCTGCTCGGCATGATCGACGTGCGCGGCAGCGGCTATCCGATCGTGGACCTCAGGACCAAGCTCGGCCTGCCGAGCGTGGCGACGACCGAGGCGACCCGCATCATCATCCTCGACGTGCCGATGAAGGACCGTCTGGTCGGTGTCGGCTTCGTCGCTGATTGCGTGTTCGAGGTCACCGACATCGACGAGCAGGCGATCGAGCCCATCCCCGAGGTCGGTGGCAAATGGCAATCCGACTACGCCGCCGGCATCGGCCGCAAGGGCGAGAAATTCGTCGTGATCTTCGATCTCGCCAAGCTGATGGCGCATGACGAGATCCCGGAAGGGCGCGACGCGCCCCGCGCCGCCTGAGTTTGCAAGAGTAAGCATGGTCAAGCGTATGCCCCCCAATTCGAACCAACGAGATTGACATGAGATTTACCGTCAAAGCCAAGCTTGCCAGCGCCTTCGGCGTCGTCATCCTGCTCTCCATGATCGCCGGCGCGGTCGGCTATGTGAAGCTGTCGGACATGGTCGGCACCACCGAGACTCTGGTTAGCCGCGCGGGCCGCATGGAAAAGGCCGCGGAACTCAAGGAAGGCATCCTGTTTCTGGTGCGCGCCGAAAAGAACTCGATCCTCGCGGCGACCGATGCTGAATACGATCAGTTCGTAGCCGACCTCGCCAAGAATCGCGAAGCGCTCATCAAGTCCAAGGACGAGATCCACGCCGCCGCCAGCGAAGGCGGCAAGAAACTGATGGAGAACTTCTCCACGGCGTTTGCCAAGCTGAGCGCCTATCAGGATGAGACGGTCAGGCTCGCGAAGTCCGACAAGCCGAAGGCCCTGGACCGGTCCATGCATGACGGCCGCAAGGTCGTCGCGGACGCGCTGGAAGCAGCCGACGGCTACATCAAGAACGTCAAGAAGAACATGGCGGAGCAGGCCGAGCAGTCCAAGCAGGACGGCGCCCGCGCCGAAATGCTGCTGATGAGCCTGGTCATTGCCTCGCTCCTGATCGCCGCTGTTGCCGCCACCTGGATCGCCCTCAACATCAGCCGCGCGCTGGCACAGGCCGTCGGCCTCGCCGACGCGGTGGCGATCGGCGATCTCAGCCGTAAGTTCGAGTCGTCCAGCAATGACGAGATCGGCGATCTCATCAAATCGCTGAATGCGATGACCGTGAACCTGAACGCCACTGCGGCCGTCGCCAACGAGATTGCGCAGGGCAATCTCATGGTTGAGGCCAAGCCGCAGTCGGACAAGGACACGCTGGGCCTTGCCCTCGAGCGCATGGTGGAAAAGCTCCGCCAGATCGTGTCGGAAGCTCTGACGGCGGCGCAGAACGTCTCTGCCGGCAGCCAGGAGCTTTCCGCGAGTGCCGAGCAGCTTTCGCAGGGCGCGACCGAGCAGGCCTCGTCAGCCGAGGAAGCCTCGTCCTCGATGGAGGAGATGGCCTCGAACGTGAAGCAGAACGCCGACAACGCCAACCAGACCGAGAAGATCGCCGCGCAGTCGGCCAAGGACGCGGAGGCCAGCGGCGCAGCCGTCGGACGCGCCGTCAACGCGATGCAGACCATCGCCGAGAAGATTACCATCGTGCAGGAGATCGCGCGCCAGACCGACCTGCTCGCGCTGAACGCGGCGGTCGAAGCCGCGCGCGCCGGCGAGCACGGCAAGGGCTTTGCAGTCGTCGCTTCCGAAGTGCGCAAGCTTGCCGAGCGCAGCCAGGCTGCGGCGGCCGAGATCGGCACGCTCTCGACTGAAACAGTCAAGGTCGCGCAGGAAGCCGGCAATATGCTTGCCAAGCTCGTCCCTGATATCAAGAAGACCGCCGAGCTGGTCGAGGAGATCACCGCGGCCTGCCGCGAGCAGGACGTCGGTTCGGCCCAGATCAACCAGGCGATCCAGCAGCTCGACAAGGTCGGCCAGCAGAACGCCAGCGCTTCCGAGCAGGTGTCCTCGACCTCGGAGGAGCTCGCCTCGCAGGCCGAGCAACTCCAGTCCACTATCGCTTATTTCCACATCGAGCAGGGTGGAAAGGGCCGCGCGGCCGCACCGATCGACCGGGCGGTCAATCAGTTGCGCGCCAAGGCGGCCACCATGGCGGCCGTCGAGCGCCCGGCCAGGAAGCCGCCGGCCAAGCCCGCGCGTGCCATGAAGGTTGCGGGCGGCGGTGGCTTCGCCTTCGACATGAACGACGGCGAGGACGATCGGGACGCCGATTTCCAGCGCTAAGGCTCTCTGAGGGATCGGCCCCCACCGGGGGCCGATCTGTCTTCAGTGATTGCGTAAACGTGTAGGATTCAAGATGGCCGGTACGGCCCGACATTCAGTGCAGGCGGCCATCTCGGACCGGGGCCGGCGACCATGATGCCCGCCGTGCAGGACATGGCCGTGCATCTGTCGGACCGCCACTTCCGGACCATTGCCGAATTGATCGAAGGCCAGGTCGGCATCAAGCTGCCGCAAGGCAAGCGGCTGATGCTGGAGGGGCGGCTGCACAAGCGCGTGCGCGCGCTGAACTTCTCTGACCTCAACGAATATGTCGACAACCTGTTCGGGGCGGAGCATTTCGACACCGAGCTCACCCATTTGATCGATGTGGTGACGACCAACAAGACCGACTTCTTCCGCGAGCCCCAGCACTTCACTTTCATGCGGGACGTCGCAATCCCGGCCCTGCTCAAATTGCATGGACGGAAGAACGCGAACCTGAAGATCTGGAGCTCGGCGAGCTCCACCGGCATGGAAGCCTACACGACCGCGATGGTGCTGGACGACATGACGCGGAACGGCTCGCGGTTTCAGTACCGCATCCTCGGGACCGACATCTCGACCGCGGTGCTGCGCCTTGCCAAGACCGCGATCTACACCCGCGACGTTCTCGCGCCGGTGCCGGAGCCCTTCGTGAAGCGATACTTCCTGTCGTCGCGGGACAAGTCGCGCGGCGAGGTGCGGGTGGTGCCGGAATTGCGGCGCATGACGCATTTCATGCGGATGAACCTCATGGATGCGTCCTATCCCGTCGACCGCGACGTCGACATCATCTTTTGCCGCAACGTCCTGATCTATTTCGAGCGCGAGACGCAGCGCAAGGTGATCGAGCAATTGTGCAGCCATTTGCGGCCCGGCGGCTATCTGCTGGTCGGACATTCGGAATCGATGATTCACAGTGCGGTGCCGGGTTTGAAGCAAGTTCAGCCAACGATTTTCAAGGTCTAGCCGGAGCGCAACCAGAATGCCGAGGGAGAAAGTTCGCGTGCTGATCGTGGACGATTCGGCGTCGGTGCGCCAAATCCTTCAGACGATCCTCAATGACGATCCGGACATCGAGGTGATGGGGACCGCGTCCGACCCGTTCGCAGCCGCGCGCCGCCTCCAGAACGAGATCCCCGACGTCATGATCCTCGACATCGAGATGCCGCGCATGGACGGCATGACGTTCCTGCGCAAGATCATGGCGCAACGTCCGATCCCGGTGATCATCTGCTCCTCGCTGACCGAAGAAGGCTCGAACGTGATGTTCGAGGCGTTCGAGGCGGGCGCGGTCGACATCGTGCCGAAGCCGAAGATCGACACGCGGCAGGCGCTGCTCGAATGCTCCACGCGGCTGCGCGAGGCCGTCAAGTCGGCGGCGCGCGCCCGCGTGCGCCCGCGTGCGGAGCGCCGGGTGGTCGAGAAGAAGCTGACGGCCGACGCCATCATCCCGCCGCCGGTGCAGGGCAAGGTCCGGCCGACGACGGAGCGCATCGTGTGCATCGGCGCATCGACGGGCGGCACCGAAGCGCTCAACGACGTCCTCGAGATGCTGCCGCCGCACTGCCCTCCGCTTCTCATCGTTCAGCACATGCCGGCGGGGTTCACCGCGGCGTTTGCAAGACGTCTCGACAGCGTCTGCCAGATCCGGGTCAAGGAGGCCGAGGACGGCGAGCCGGTGCTGCCGGGCAGCGCCTATATTGCTCCGGGCGCCCGTCACATGCTGCTTCAGCGTATCGGGCTGCGCTACCAGATTGCGATCAAGGACGGTCCGCCGGTGTCGCGGCATCGCCCCTCAGTCGACGTGCTGTTCCGCTCGGCGGCCCAGCACGCCGGCGCCAACGCGCTCGGCGTCATCATGACCGGCATGGGCGACGACGGCGCGCGCGGAATGCTGGAGATGCGCAAGCTCGGCGCCTCGACGCGAGCACAGGATGAAGACAGCTGCGTGGTGTTCGGCATGCCCAAGGAAGCCATCGCCCATGGCGGGGTCGAGAAGGTCGTGCCGCTGCACCATATTCCGCGCGAGATCATGCTCTGGTACCAGGCCGGACACGTCGCGGTGGCAGGTTGATTGCAATGTCCGCCATTCCGGCCACCACGCTCACTGAAGCGACCGCGGCGATCGAGGATGTCTCGTCGCGCATCGAGGATGTCTTTGCACGCGTCGGTCGGGAGCTCGGTCGCGGCCACATCATCTTCAAGGAGCTGAACCAGGGTCTCGCGACGCTCTCCGAGGAGCTCTCCGGCGCCGAGATCGAGGGCGCTGCGACCGCGCTGCAGGAGATCGCCGCACGGCTCAGCGAGCTGGCGCAGACGCTGCCGGCCGAGAGCGCCCTGCTTGCGACGATCGGCACGAGCACGGAGGAGGCGTCCTCGCTGCTCAAGCCGCTGTTCAAGCACATCGGGATGATCACCATCATCGCGCGCAGCGCGCGGATCGAGGCGGCTTCGCTCGATGGCGACCGTGAAGGCTTTCTCGCCTTTACGCAGGAAGCCTACGATCTCGGCAAGGCCGTGCAGCGCTCGATCGAGGGCTGCGCACGGGACCAGCAACGTCTGTCGGAAGCCGTTGCCACCGCCTCCGGCCGGCAGAAGGAGTTCGAGAGCCGTTACGGGAACCAGCTGGTCTCGGAGAGCGCCGAGCTCGGCGAGGCCTATGGCGGATTGCGCGACCAGCGCAGCAAGAGCAGCCATGTCGCCGATCTCGCCAGCGCCAGCACCAGGAAGATCGCCGAGGCGGTCGGCAGCGCGATCATTTCCTTGCAGGCCGGCGACAGTACGCGCCAGCGTCTCGAGCATGTCTGTCACGGTCTCGGTCTTGCGTCAGGACCTTCACCAAGCCTCGTTCCCGAACCCGTCACGAGCGATGACGGCGCGCGCGCCATCTGCCTGTTGCAGGCCGCCCAGCTGAGGGACGCCCAGCGCGAGTTCGGTGGCGACATCGGCCAGATCGTTCGCGCGCTGGCGGCTATCTTGAATGATGCGGCCAGCGTCGTCGGCCACGGCCGCACCCTGTTCGGCGGTGAGGATGGCGGCTCGTCGTCGTTCCTGACGCGCATCAAGCAGATATTGGCGCATGCCTCGACCCTGATCGCCACCTGCGAGGGCGCCGGCCGTGCGGTCGATGACGCGCTGGCCATTGTCGAGGATACGCTGGCGAAATTTCGCCAGGCGATCGCCGGGCTCGCCGATGCGACCGTCGACATCACCCTGATCGGGATGAATGCCGGTCTCAAGGCAAGCCATCTCGGCAGCCGCGGCAGCGCCTTCGTCGTGATCGCCAACGAGCTCAAGGCGACTGCGGACCAGGTTTCGGCGGGGGCGGGGCGCCTCCGGCCCGTGCTCGACGGCATCGAGCGCTCGGCCAAGGCACTGAAGGAGCTTCGCGTGCAGGGCGATCCCACGCAGCTTGCCAACCTCGAGCCGCAGATCCTCCAGGCGCTGCGCGAGGTCGAGGCCGGCAACGAACGGCTCGACAAGCTGATGAGCCGGCTCGTCGACGAGGGAGCGGAATTCGAGAGCCTGATGAATTCGGCGCAAGGCCTGATGAGCAAGCTCGGCGAAAGCTCCGCGACTTTGCCTGCGGTGGCCGCGCGCCTCGAGACTGCGAGTGCGGTCGCCCGGCGGCCGCAACCGGGTGCGCAGGACGAGGCCATGCTCGACGATCTCTTCGCGCGCTACACGATGGAGCGCGAGCGGGACGTCCACCGGGAGTTCCTGCAAACGCTCGGGCTTGCGTCGGTCGCCGCCACGCGGCGCGTCGAGGCGGTCGAGACCGCCGACGACGGCATAGAATTGTTTTGACGTCGGTGCCGTCGCGTCGCGCGCCGGCGGCAATTCGATGGATCGGGTTTTCGGGGCGTTAACCCTGCCGAAAGCGCTGGCGGTTTGGTCATTGTCGCGCCCCAGAGTTGGTTGCAAATACCCGTCAATTTTCACGCCGAGAAATTCGTATGTTGAGAGACGGCAAATACGCTGCCTGGTTCAGGACGCCGCGCGGCCAGGGCACCGGCGTCGTGGATCTGATCGAGGGCCGGATCTCGGGTAGCGACAGCTTCTTCACCTATGGTGGCTCTTATCGTGTCAATGAGAAGCACTTCTCGGCCGTCTTGACCGTGAACCGGCACACCGATGGTCCGCCGAGCGTGTTCGGGCCGGACGAGGTCGAGGTCGATCTTGCGGGTGTGTGCAATGGCCTGGTCGCGACCTGCTCGGGCACGGCCAAGGAAGCACCCGACGTCAAATTCGAGGCGACGCTGATCTACAGCCAGGAAGATGCGCCTGCCGCCGACGCTCGATGCGCGGTCGTGAAGCTCAATGCCGACAAATTGCCCAAGAATCTCGACAGCCGCTCCCGGCCGCGCCATCCATTTGCGTCGCCCAAGGATACAGCAAAGGATACAGCAAAGGATCCCGCGTCTTAGCTTTGCATTGACGCTGTTGTCGCGAAAACCCTTCGTCACCGCATTGCGGCAACCGTGCCTTTAGAGGTGAAATCTAGTACCCACTTTTCTTGGAACGTGAGTCGTGATTCAAGGTCGGGATGATACCCGAAGCAAGAGAAGTCCACCTTTCGAGGAAAGATCGCAAGGTGCTTGAGGCGTGCTGTCGCTCACCGGTGACGTTGCAGCGCGATTTGAAGCGGGCGCGGATAGTTCTGTTGGCGGCGGATGGGCGCAGCACCCGGTCGATCGCCAAGGAAGTTGGGGTCCAGCCGCGGATTGTCAGCCTTTGGCGGCATCGCTATGCCGACCATGGCCTTGAAGGGCTGCAAGACAAGCCGCGGCCTGGCAAGCAGCCGATCTATACGAAGACGACCGACAAGCGGATTCTGAAGCTGCTGGATAAGCCGCCACCGCAAGGGTTTGCGCGCTGGACCGGCCCCCTGCTGGCCGAGGCGCTGGGCGATGTCGATGTCCAATATGTCTGGCGGTTCCTGCGCAGCCACAAGATTGACCTGGTGGCTCGCAAGTCCTGGTGCGAGAGCAACGACCCGAACTTTACGGCCAAAGCCGCCGATGTTGTCGGCCTCTATGTCGCGCCGCCGGCGAAGGCCATTGTGCTGTGCGTGGACGAGAAGCCCTCGATCCAGGCTTTGGAGCGAGCGCAGGGTTATCTGAAGTTGCCCAATGGCCGCGCCTTGACCGGCCAAAGCCACGATTACAAGCGGCATGGCACCACAACATTGTTTGCGGCGCTCGAAGTCGCCACCGGAAAGATCATCGCGACCCATTCAAAACGCCGGCGCCGCGTCGAGTTTCTCGATTTCATGAACAGCGTCACCGCGGCTTTTCCGAACCGCAAGCTTCACGTCATCCTCGACAACCTCAACACCCATAAAAAGAACGAGGACTGGCTCAAGGCCCACCCCAACGTGCAATTTCATTTCACGCCGACAAGTGCGTCATGGCTCAATCAGGTCGAAGTATGGTTTTCCATCTTGCAGGGGCAGTCGCTCAGCGGCACCTCCTTCACGAGCCTCAAGCAGCTTCAGGAACACATCGATGCCTACGTCAACGCATACAACGACAGAGCCGAGCCCTTCGTCTGGACCAAGAAAAAGGTCCGTCAACGCCGTTTCAAAGGCCGCCGTATCACTCAGCTCTGATTCCGGGTACTAGGTTGAGGTCCATAACAAAAGACGGACAGGGACATGCCTCAAATCTGGATGACATATGACGAACTCGCGACGCTCAACGGCTGTAGTGCTGCCGAAGCCCGGCTTCAGGCGCAGCATCTGTCGCTCGATCGCCGCAAGAGTCGCGACGGTAACACCCGCGTCAAGCTGAACCTCGCCTTGATGGCCCGGTTCTTCGAGACCATTCGCGAAGCCGAATTCGGTCTCGATGATGCGATCGCGGCGTTGCGTGAAACCCATCGGCAGATGTCGGGAGTTCTCGCGACCCAGCAGGAAAGCCTCAGGCGCGGAGTGGCGTAGGTCCGCCGCGCCCTCGGCCGCGCTAAGTCGGCGGCCTTGGCAGGAAAGCCAGGATGGTTTGGGCCAGAAGGACGCCGACGGTGCCGCCGGCGGCCTTTTGCAGCACATCGATGAGCCGCGGATCACGATCCGGCGTCACCGCCTGCAAAACCTCGAGACCGACTGCAACGGCCACTACGAACGCGCAAGCCAGTTTGACGCGCCCCGGCAGCAGGAACGACAGCAGGAAGCCCAACAGGCCGTAGGCGCTGAAGCGCTCGATGACGACGACCGAGTAGGCCTCCGCATGGCCCATGAGCGCCGGCCTGCCCGCGAGCTTGGCCAGCGTGGCATAGATGATGAGCGCGAGGCAGATTCCGGCGGCTGCGATGAGATGGTTGCGGCGCATGGCGCCAACATAACCGGTCGGCCCGCTGGCTGATGACGCCCCCAGCCAATTCAGCATGAAATCGCGACTGCATCGCCACGCTTCAACTCGCCGGCTCCCCGGTCTTGTGACCCACAATCTCACGGCCACGAACAGGATGTTGATGCCAAACCAGATCGACATCACGGTCAGGAAAGAGCTTGCCATGGCGCCGCCTCCCGCATTCCTTTCGGGAACAATGCGGGGCGCGGTCGAGAGTTCCGGCTTTGCGGAGGGGCAGCCGATCGTCCCTGCCCAAATTCTCGTCATTGACGAGCCGGGCCAGCCGGGTCAGGCACGAAGCCGCGCGCCTGACCGCATGACGAAGTCGTCGGCAGGAGGGCGACGTTCAGCGCCGATTGTAGGACCAGCCCTTGTCGACATCGGTCGGGTAGTGGGCTGCGAAGTACGGATTCTTGAGGCAGTTTCGCGCAGGATCATAGATCCAGTCCGCGCACTCGCGGTAATTCAGAAATCTGCAATCGAAGCCAAAGGCACACCATGGCGCGCCATTCGGAAATCCGAACCGCACGGGGACTTGCGCCGACGCCATCGAGGGCAGAGCCAGGAGCAAAGCTACAGCCAGTGCGCGGGACAACATGATCCATTCCTCCAACAAACGATCGGGCGGACATCGAAGCCCGTCGATGATCAATCTTCATCGCCGGGCAGCTTAACATCCAGGCGCGGAGAGATCGAGTGCGCTGAAGGCGTTCGGGCTGCGTCGATTGGCGGCTTTCCGCTCACCGGTCGATCGGGCAGGCGCGCACGTCCGTGAACTGTCGCGCACGGCCGGCGTGACGGACGCTAGTTCTTCTTGCTGCCCTTGGATTTCAGCGACAGGCCGAGACGCAAGGCCATGCGCTTGATCGCATCGGGCGAGCGACCGAGAAGCTTTGCCGCCTCTTCCAGCGAAGTCGAAGACTTGGCCAACTCCATCAGCCGGCGGTCTTCCTTGAACGACCAGGGCCTGCGCGCCATAACCGAATTCATCCTCTCGTCGACACAACGACAAAGCCGCCAAGCGGACCCATGTTCGCTCGACGGCTTTGCTTGGGTGGGGCCGGGCTTGGGGCAGCCCGGTGTGAAGATGGATATGCGATCCCTCGGCATTCGCAACAAACAACGCGGATTAAGCTAACCGCTCAACCTTACCGCGATGAAATCGGCGCGCGGCGCTCCGTAGTACCACGGTGTTTTTGTGAACCGCGGTTGATCCGCGCGCTCCGACAGCCGCGATCGAGGATGTTCTGTCATCATGTCCGGCTGTCGCAGAGCCAGCGGACGGCCTTCGCCAAGCCCGCTTTCGAAGCCTCGCGGGGACGCCGGCCGGGCTCGCGTCCGGCCTTGCCGGAATCCACGGCGTCGCGGAGATCGTGGCCGGACCGATCCGCCACGAAGCCGGCCTCGTCGCGTACCCGTTGTGCGGAGCCGGGTCGCCGCATCCTCGACTGACGGGCGCCATACCCGGAGACATCATCTTGCAGCGATCACTTGATCTTGCCGCGATCACCTGCGCGCGATTGCAGAATCGTCGTCGCGGCGGCTGCGTCGCGCGGAATCAATTTGAATTGAATCACCGCGCGGTGTCGATCGCAACCGCTCCGAACGAGAAGCGATCCAATCGCGACGACGCGCAAGGTGCAAGCAAATCCCGACAAGCAGCATTGCGCTTCGCTCAGACGACTCGTCACGAGATCGTCGAATTCGTTCGGCTATGTTCGCGCGAACGGCGAAGAACAAATCAAACAATCAGAAGACCGAGATGCTTCAGAGAGCGCGAGCGGCACTTCCCCTCACGAAGATCAGAGAGTGGGCATTCGAAGGCGCATTTTTCAGCGTTGCGCTGATTGCGATGGCGGGCTGGGTGTACTTCATCACGCTGTTGCTGGTGCGGTTGTTCCTCTGGTTCTTCGGCTGAGCGCGCGGCGGACCACTTCGCAAGCACGGTGCTGCCCAAAAAATCTCGGGCGTGGCAAGAAAATCAGCGGCGCTCATCATGATCTCGACACAACTCGAAGATGACACTGGCGCATCGTGTTGGCGATGGCGCGGACGTGTATTCCGATGATTTGCAACCGGCGTGGGACGGTTGCAGGCAGCGGCGTGGATGCAGGGGAGTGGATCATGACGGGAACGCGGGTAGATGCCATCACCAGTTCGACGAACACGGCGCCGCGGCGCTATTTCGTCGATGCGGGTGGCCGGCGTGTCCTGATTGGGCTGACGCCCGAGGAGACGTTCGAGTTCGAGCGGCTCGACAGTGGCCAGGCGCCGGGCCGGGTGCAGGTCGCGTCCGGCGGCCGTGACGTGTGGCCGGATGCCGGTGAGCGGCGCCGGCTCGAGCTCTACGAGAAGCACGAGGGCGCCTGGAGGGCCTGGATGGCGCAAAGCCGCACCGAACGGCGCGAAGGCTTCAATCTTTATTAACTATCCCGGACCCATTTTCTGGTCTGGCGCCTCGAACCGGAAAGTGCACGCATGTTTCAGCTCTTCTTGCGGGCCCGCACCCATAACTTCCTGAAGGACCGTTTCGGGGGAGAGCAGACGTTCCGTGCGCGCTCGCCCGAGCGCGACGCCGAAACCGATCGCACGCGGATCGAAGCCATCATGATCGCGATCGAGGACGCGCTCCATGCGGCGGAGCGGGAGCAATCGGGCCTCAATCGCCGGGTGGAAGACGTGCTGGCGCGTGCGGCCGTGACCTTCGGCAACGGCGATGACGAATATCTCGAGCGCGAGGCGCTCGACAATCACCATCAGGATCTGTTCGACAAGGAGATCCTGAACGGCCAGCGCCGGCTCAAGGAGCTCGGTGCCTCGATCGCGCATTTCAAGTTCCTGAAGGCGGCGATGCTGAGCCGCTTTCCGGAATATCGGCCTCCGGCAAGCTCCACCAATTAGAGTGTGGCGCGCGAGCGCGGGCGGCTAGATCGCGAGCATGCTGTTGCCCTGGATGGACAGCAGCGTCAGATTTCCGGTGGCGTACGCCCCGGTATCGATGTTGGCGCGGTTCTCCAGCAGCTCGGCCTGCCGCACCGGCGTGTGGCCGTGCACGACATACTTGCCGAAACGCCTCTTGCTCTGGAGGAATTCGTCCCTGATCCACAACAGGTCGGATTCGCGCTGTTCGGAGAGCGGAATGCCCGGGCGCACTCCGGCATGGACGAAGAAGAAGTCGCCGCATGTGAATGTCGGCCGCAGCTGGCGCAGGAACGCGATGTGCTCCGGCGGCATCGCGGATGTGAGTTCGCGCACGAGATCGGACTGTTCGTCCTTGCTGAGGCCCGGCGCGGCCGACACGCCATACGACATCAGGGTCTGGAGTCCGCCGAACTGAAACCATTCGGTGGCGCGCGAGGGGTCCTCCAGCACCGAGGTGAAATAGGCCTCGTGATTGCCCTTGAGGAAGACCGTGTTGCGGCGGCGGCTGCGCCTGATCAGGAGGTCGAGGGTGTGGCGCGAGTCCGGTCCGCGATCGATGTAGTCGCCGAGGAAGACCTCGATCGCGCGATAGGGCCGGCTGTTCGCCATGTCCGCATCGATGACGGCAAACATCTGTTCGAGCAGGTGCGCGCAGCCGTGGATGTCGCTGAGCGCATAGATGCGCACGCCGTTCGGTAGCTTCGGCCGGGGCGAATTTCGGGGCGCTGTCGTGGGCATGGGGCCCAACTCTTTCAGAGAGCTTCGCCCGGGATGTCAATATGCTATCGACGGAATCGGGGTGCCAAGAGCCGATTTTTTCCCGCCTTCTGATGCTGAAGGCTCATCAGAGCTCTGCGAACCGCCGATCGTCGCTGCTTCCAGGCCGACTAGCCGAAGCTCCGGCTGTCGAACGATGGCGCGGCCTTGCCGCGATAGGCTGACGCTCGCACGCGGACCAGAGCCGCGCCGCAGAAATAGCCAAACTGGAGCACCGCCGCAAAGACGAGAATCGTAACAACGGCGTGACCCGAATCATGTCCCTGCCAGACCGCGCCCGCACCGAGGATCGCTGCACCGAGAGTGATGGCAGGCGGCAGGATGAAGACTCGGAATCGGCCTCCCAGCAACGATCCGATCAGCAGGCTGAAGACGACGACGGTACTCACGACACAACTCCTCGAATTGGTCACGAGTGTTAATGGCCGCGGGCTAATAACGACTTAAGCGGCATGGTTGAACAGTCGTTCAAATGCGCGCGACACGCTGCGCGAAAATGACGCGATTTGACAGAAATCGCGGCGCATTGCCCGCATAATTGTCACGTGTGTGACAGCAGTTTGAGCATTCTCTCGATGCGATACTGCGTTGCAGAAAAATCGATTTGATTTTTTCGGTGCACTGCCGCAATGTCGCTTTGTTTAGTTAAGATATACTTCGGCGCACGTCGAAAAACTTCGATCGATTTGCTCGCAATCGTGATTGCGGGTGCGTGACGAGGCAGCGAGGTTCGGATGGCTGTAGCAACTTACGGTTCGGAAAACTATTATTCGGCTATATCGAACCGACGCGGTGCCCTCCAGAGACCCCTCCAGGTGGCTTTGATCGCCGGCGACTTCCTCGCCGTGCTGCTCAGCTATTTCGTCGCGAGCGGTTTGTATCGCGTGCTTGTCGTCGAGCAGGATTCGTCCGTCGGAGCCGGTCTCGTCGTCGGCGCGGTATTCGTGACCATCGCCTATTTCCAGGGCGTCTACGATCATCACCGCCTGTTGAGCACGGTCTGGCAGCTGCGCAAGGCCCTGGCGGTCTGGCTGATCTCGTTGACCATCCTCGCGGTCGAGGCGTTCCTGCTCAAGTCGTCCGCGGATCTGTCGCGCGGAACTACGCTGCTGTTCGCTGCGACCGGCGGCGTTGCCTTGGGCGGGCTCCGCGTGTTGTGGCGCCTGGCCCTGACCTCGAGCTATGCCAAGGGCCGTCTGGTCGATCGCAAGGTCGTGCTGCTCAGCCTCAAGCCGCTCGATTTCACCTCGACCCGCTTCAAGGATCTGCGCAAGCACGGCTTCAACGTCGTGCGGCATTTCGTGCTCGAGCCGTCCGAAGAGGGCGCAGGCTGGGACAGCGAGATTCGCGACATCATTCGTCAGGGCCGGACGGCGGACGTGGAAGAATATCTCCTGGTCATCGACTGGGACGAGATGCCGCTTCTCCAGAAGCTGAGCCAGCATCTGCGCGTCGTTCCCCAGCCGATTCGTCTCCTGCCGGATTTTCCGATCGCGGATCTGGTGTCGCGTCCGTTCCAGCCGGTCAGCGGCACGGTCGCGATCGAGATCCAGCGTGCGCCGCTCAGCGTGTTCGAGCAAGCGCAGAAGCGCTGCCTCGATATCGGCCTTGCCTCGTTCGCCCTGCTGTTGCTGGCGCCGCTGCTGGTGACGGCCGCGATCATGATCAAGCTCGATTCCAGGGGCAACGTGATCTTCAAGCAGTCCCGGCGCGGCTTCAACGGCAAGCAGTTCGAGATCTGGAAGTTCCGTTCCATGACGGTGGCGGAGAACGGTCATGTCGTCACGCAGGCGACGAAGAGCGACGCGCGTGTCACCCGTGTCGGCCGCGTGCTGCGTCGGACCAGCATCGACGAGCTGCCGCAGCTCTGGAACGTTCTTCGCGGCGAGATGTCGCTGGTCGGGCCGCGCCCGCACGCGCTTGCGCATGACAATTACTACGACCAGCTCATCAGCAATTACGTGTACCGGCATCACATGAAGCCGGGCCTGACCGGATGGGCCCAAGTCAACGGCTTCCGTGGCGAGACGCCGACCATCGATCTGATGGAAAAGCGGGTCGAGTATGACGTCTGGTACGTCAGCAACTGGAGCATCTGGCTCGACATCAGGATCATCCTGAAGACCGCGCTGGCGCTGATTCATCAGGAAGCCTACTGAGCCGGACTGAATCTGGCGCGCATTCGTCGCGCTGGATGCCGATCACGTCCGTGCGAGGCGGAGACGGCCTGCATCTTGCAGCACGCGATCTATCGCTCCCCATCGGCCATTGGAGCCACCGAAACGCGGAGCCTTGCAGATTGAGCCATCGCCTCGTCAGGTCAGCCCTCATGCTGTTGCTGCTCGCCGTCGCGGTTGTCGCGTCCTGCTCCGATGCGCTTGCATTGGAATGGGGCGTCGGCGGACCGCCGCAGAAGCGCAGGGATCTCGAGCCGATCTTTCAGCTGATGAAGGCGCGAGGGCTGACGCAATACAGGACTGGCCTCAATCTCACGCAGGATGCCGAGCCGGTCGAAGCGCCGATGTTCCGGAAAACCGTCGCGCTGGCCAAAAAATATTCGATCACGCTTCATCCTCTCATCAACTTCCCCTTACGCTATGGCGACCGCACAGACAGGGGGCGCTATCCGAAGGGAGACGGGGAAGCCCTCTACAGGCAGGGTTACGATCGGACCTACGCGTTCGTCCGGCAGTTCAGCACAGATGTCCTCGACTGGGAGCTGGAGAACGAGATCAACCTGCTCGCTCTCGATTCCGACGGGAAAAAGCTGTTCGGGCGCGGGATGACGGCGGCTGACTTCGAAATGCCGGTGATGGAGGATTGGGCCCAGGTGTTGCATGGCGCCTCCGATGCCATCGACCAGATCAATCGCGAGACCGGTAGCCATCTGCGCAAGGTGTTGAACACAACGTCGACGATGCTGGGCTTCCTGGACTTCATGGAGTCCAGGGGCGTGAAATACGACGTGATCTCCTACCACTATTACGAGGTGGCGGGGCAGAATCCGCATCGGCACTGGAATGGACGAAATTTGCCCTTCGACCTGTTCAAGAAGCTCGCGTCCTATCGCCGCCCGGTGACGTTCAACGAGGTTAATTGCGGCGAGATCTACAAGCCGGCCTATGGAAACCAGCCCGGCGATGCTCTGACGGAGCAATGCCTGCGGACGTTGCGGGACACCTTCCAATATCTGAAGAACCAGAAAGACGTCGAGATCGAAAGCGTCATGGTCTACGAGCTGTTCGACGAGCCGCAGAAGAAGCCTCCGGAGAACAGGTTTGGGCTGATGTACGAGATCGACAGGCCCAAGGTCGCGCTCTTTCTGCTCTCGGAGTTTGCGGGCGGCCGTCTGTCGGCTGAAGAATTGACAGAGTTGAGAACCAGGGGACTGTAGCTCTCGGTCTCCGTGCAAAGAGAAGAACCAGCAATGTCCCTACTTGGATCCGACCGCCCCAACGCCGAAAAGTCGGGCAGTATTCTAGGCTTCAACGGACTGCGCGGTCTTTCGGTCGTTCTGGTCTATCTCAATCACAAGTGCGGACTGCAGTTCTACTCAGGCAGCGTCGGCGTCTGGATCTTCTTCATCCTGAGCGGGTTCCTCATCATCGGCGAGCTCAACAGGCAGCGCAGCAAGGCCGAGACGGCCGCGTCCCGGCCTGCAGCGGAGATCGTCACCTTCTGGGTGAAGCGCGCGACGCGCATCTTTCCCGCATATTATGCGCTTCTCGCCATCCTGTTCCTGACCCGGGCGTATTTTCAGCACGCGGGGCCCGACCTCGGCTTCCGCTATCACGTCGTGTACCTGTCCAACTATTGGATCGGCAGCGTCATCGGCGGGACCGCAGGTCCCTTCGGCGTGCTCTGGACGCTCTCGGTCGAGCAGCAGTTTTACGTGGTCGCGCCCTTCCTGTTCATCCTGCTTCCTCTGGAGCGCCATTTCGTCACCTGCATGTGCGTCGTCGCCCTCGGGCTGGTCGGTCATTTCCTGATGTATTCGTCGGGCTTCAATCACACCGCCATCCACACCTTGTCGCCCTGGAATTTCAGCCTGATCGCGTTCGGTGGCGCGATCACGATCCTGCATCTTCACAGGCAAGGATGGGCTCCGAACGGCAACGGCACGTTCGCGTGTCTCCTCATTTTGGCGTTCGCGTTGTGCTCGAACGGCGTGATTTACGACGCGCCTTCGTATCTTTTCCCGGTGATCGACACTGCGATCGGGCTTTGCCTAGTCGCCCTGGTGTGGTGGGTTCGCGCCAACCAGGAAAGTGTCGTTGTTCACGCACTGGAGTGGAAGCCGCTCGAGCATCTCGGGAAGATCAGCTACGGCTTCTATCTCGTGCATAACTTCATCCCGAACCCGCTCGGCAAGGCGCTCACGCTCTATGGCGGGATCTCGGTGCCCAACAGCGTGAAGATCAGCGCGGGCGCAGCCATCGGCTTCGTGATCTCCTACGCGGTCGCGCATGTGTCCTGGAAGTACTTCGAGTCGCCGATCCTGCGCAGCCGCCGCGGGCTGACCAAGTTCTTCCTGCAATACCTGCCCGACAGCCCTTCCCAGGGCGTGCCGCGAACCGAACTCAAATAGGCGAGGTGTTTGCGTGGCGCCGAATGTCGCGGACATCGGCGCACACACCGCGAGCCCCTGCCAACCTCAACGGCTCGTACGAACGCCGTCGCCGTCGGTTGATAGCAGCGATGGCGGACCCGCAGGCCTTTCTCCGCGACGAAATGCGAGAACAGGTCCCGATCGGCTTCCGGCGCCGCGCAAGTGCGTTCGAGCAGCGCGACGCGCGCCTCCATGCCCGCCGCCTGATAGAGCGTGGCGGCGCTGGGGAACAGGCGGGCCTGGAAGATGTCGGCGAAGTCCTGTGTGGCGTAGTCCTTGAGCTCCGGCGAGACCGCGTTGAAGACGCGAAGAGCCAACGGTGCGCGGATGAGCTGGAGCCAGGCCTCGTGCGGCGCGAAGCGATAGGAAAGATCCAGCAACTCCGCTGTTCGCGGCCCGAAGCCGACCTGGCGGATTTCGGCCCAGTAGCGGCCGAACCAGCCCAGTCCTTCCGTCGGTGCGCACGTCAGCAACGCGAGGCTCGTGGACGCGACGGCGTCTGCGTCGATGTCGATCTGCTTCAGATCGCCTGCGCGGGTCGAGTCGTCGGCGATTGCGAGCTGGAGCAGCAGGAGTTCGCGCAGCGTCTTGGCGCTGCATAGCCGGCGGGCGGACGGCAGATTGTCCCCCACGATCCCCCCGTGGGTCGGTCAAAATCCCCCGGGTATGGTCACTTGAAACTCCCCCACCTGATGATCGCCGTCAGCGCCGCTGAACAGCAGTAGCCGGTCAGGCAGGACGTTTATGTTCGACCCCTTTAGCCAGCAAGGGGCCGGGGAGTTGAACGTCTTGAAGCGACATCTGCAAAGCACCGTACTTACATTACTTGATCGCAACACCAGCCAGCGCGAGATTCACCGGCTGACGGGTGTCGATCGCAAGACGATCCGGCGTTATCAGGCGCTGCGGGCCGGTGCGGAGGCAAATTCCCCCGGGGAAGTGACCACCGGCTCGGTGAGCGCGGACGGCCAAATTCCTCCACCCCGACCACCGGCTTTTGGGACATCGGAAGCGACGGTCACCAGCAGCCTGGCCCGTTCGGCTTGCGAAGCGCATCGGACGTGGATCGAAGAACAGGTCCGGCTGAAGCGGAACGCGCAGGCGATTTACCAGGACCTGGTTGATCAATTTGGCTTTCCGTCCAGCTACCAGAGTGTCAAGCGGTTTGTGCGCCGGTTGCGGCACGCTGATCCTGAGCAGTTTGATCGTCTTGAGTTCCTCCCCGGCGAGGAAGCTCAGGTCGACTATGGCGAGGGCGCGCCGACGGTTGATCCGAAGAGCGGGCGGTACCGTCGTCCCCGCCTGTTCGTGATGACGCTACGCTACTCGCGGCGCAGCTTCCGGCGGGTAGTCTGGAAGTCCAGCCAACAAGTCTGGGCGCAGCTCCACGAAGAGGCGTTCCGGTATTTTGGCGGGGTCCCCAGCTATGTCGTGCTCGACAACCTGAAGGAAGGCGTCCTCAAGCCGGATTTGTACGAGCCCCAGCTCAACCCGATTTACAGCGCGATGCTGGCTCATTACGCCGTGGTCGCCGATCCCGCGCGCGTGGCCGATCCAAATCGGAAAGGATGCGTCGAGAATGCGATTCAACATACCCAGGGCACTGCGCTGGCCGGACGGCGCTTCGAGACGCTGGAGGCGCAAAACGAGTTCTTGAGGCACTGGGAGGAGAACTGGGCTTCCAAACGCATCCACGGCAGCACGCGCCGTCAGGTCGAGGCGATGTTCCAGGAAGAGAAGCCGCACCTGCGGCCGCTGCCTGTCGCTCCCTTCCGCATCTTCACCGAAGTCGTCCGGACTGTCTGCGACGACACCACCGTACGCGTCGACAACAGCTATTACGCCGCGCGGCCCGCGCCGATCGGCAGCCAGGTCGTCGTGCGCATCTACACCACCACGATCGAGATCCGTGATCGCCACACCCGTGCGCTGCTGCGTGTTCATTCCCGGATGGCGCACCCCGGTTCTGTCGTCCTGCCGACCAGCGAACGGCCGTTCAACCCGTCGCGGCAAACCGCCGTGCTGCTGGCGAGCGCCGAGCGCATCGGACCGCAGACCAGGGCCTTGTGCCAGCAGGTGTTCGACACCGAAGGGCGCCCCGGACAGCGCGCGATGTGGGGCATTGTCGGGCTGGGCCGGAAGTATCCGGCGCGGCTGGTCGAGCAGGCCTGCGCGCACGCCATCGACAACCGCATCTACCGCTACAAGCACGTGCGTGCGACCGTCGAGCGGTTGTTCGAACAGGCGATCGAGCAGGTTGGAGTGACGCCACAGCCGGCATCGCCGCTCACCCAGGATCATCCGCTGATCCGTACCCCCGCGGAATACGGCGACCTCTTCAGCCGCGCTGTGCGGCGCGACGCCGACGACAATGGTCGGCAGGCCGAGGCTCACGACGATCACGCCACGGCAATCCGCGCTCGTGTCGCCTGCGCAACCCCGGCCAACTCCGGCGCCACGAGCGCTCCCGCTGCACCTTCTCACCTTAAACTGGAGACCTAGCCACATGATGACCATGCCGGAAATTGAGCGTTGCCTACGACAGCTGCGCCTGTCGGGTGTCCGCGACACGCTGCAGACGCGCGTGCTCCAGGCGCAGGGCGCCAACCAGCCCTTCCTCGAGACCTCTCCCTTATCCTGCAGGATGAACTGGACCGTCGTCAGTCCCGTCTTATCGAGCGGCGATACCAGCAATCCGGGCTCGACGAAAAGCTGACGCTCGCCGAGTTCGACTGGTCCTTCAATCCCAAACTGCCACGTCAGACCTGCTTCCAGCTCCACACCCTGGCGTTCATTGCCGCTGGCGAGAACGCTCTGCTTGTTGGCAAACCTGGCACCGGGAAGTCGCACATCGCCAAGGCGATTGCCTATCAGGCGATCCTGCAAAGCCACAAGGTCCAGTATCTTGAGACCGACGACTTCTTTCACCGCTACGCCCTGAACTCTCCGGCACAACGCGAGGTCCGGCTGCGAACCATCATCGACTGCGATCTCCTCGTGCTGGACGATCTATTCCTCGCACGCGCCATCCCCGACGACGCCGGCACTTTGCTGCAGACCCTGATCCATCAGCGTTACAAACTGCGCCGCAGCGTCATCGTCACCTCCAATCGCGTCGTGCAGGATTGGGGGGCATACCTTGGGGACAACACTATGAGCACGACGATCCTCGATCGCCTTATGCATCATTGCCATCTGCTTGAGTTCGACGGACGCAGCTATCGGCTCAAAGAAGCCGCTGAAGCTCTTGCCCGGGAAACAAACTCAAACTAACAGTCCCTTGTCCTGCCTCGCGGGTGGAGGAATTTGACTGACCACACCCGGAGGAATTTGAAGTGACCCGCGGGGATCCGCCTCAAGCGATCGGTTTCATAGCGTTCGCCGCGCGCCACGCGGCCGGCGATCTGCGGGACCGCGGGATTGGTCACATCCGGGACAACCGATGCGACCCAGACCAGCGCGACAGCGGCGAGAGCGATGGTCGAGCCGCGCAGAAGCCAGCGAAACGCGGATCCCGCCGGCTGCTGTGCCGGCGGCTCGGCGCTAGGCGCCCTCGACATAATAGCTGTTGTAGTGCGAGCCCTTGTACGCCTCGATCCGCTTCAGCATCTTCGGATTGGCGCGATTGAGCACGGCGCCCAGGAGCTTCTTCTGGATGCCCTCGGAGCTGGCCATCGATTCCTGGAGCGCATTGCGGCTCGTGCGACCCCACTCGATCACGTAAACCATCGCATCGACGAGGTGGCTGACGGCCTTGGCGTCGGCCACCGGCATCACCGGCGCCAGATCGATGACGATGTACTCATACTCCTCGCGAACCACCGCGAGCAGGTCGGCCATCGACTTCGAGGCAATGACGTCCGCCGAGTTCACCATGCGCGAGGCGACGACGGAGGGCAGGAAGTCGAGCCCGCTCTCCTTGCTGCGCTGGATGTGGTAGCCGAACGAGTGCGGATCCTTGAGGGCTTCGACCAGACCGGTCTTGGAATGTGGAGCCAGCGCCCGCGTCAGCGAGCGAGTGTGAAGGTCGCCGTCGATCAGCAGCGTGCGGTGGCCGGTCAACGCGGTCAGATGACCGAAATTGGCGGCGACCGTGGTTTTTCCTTCCTTCGGCAGGGACGACAGGATGCCGATCACCTTGACCTCGCGCGAGAGGCGCGCGACGTCGATCGACACCTTGATGTTCCGCAGCGTCTCCGCAAACCGCGAGAACGGATGCTCGACGACGTAGCTCGATATGTTTGCTTCCGGATGATCCGCCGAGGCTCTCGCCGGGCGAATGTCGGGAAGGACGCCGAGGCATTTCACCCCGAGCTGGTCCTCGACGTCGTTCGGAGACCGCAGTACGTCGCTCATCAGCTCCTTCGTGAAGGCGGCGCCGAAGCCGAAACAGAGGCCGCCGAGCAGGCCGCCGGCCAGCGCCAGCAGCGTCTTGGGCGAGCTCTTCTTGTCGGGCTTGACCGCCGTGCTGATGATGCGCGCTTCGCTGATCGGGAAGCTCTGGTTCTGCGTCGCGTTCTGAAGCTTCTCGAGGAAGTTGTTGTAGAGGTTGCGATAGGTGTCCGCCGCGCTCTCGAGATCGCGCAGCTTGACCTGCGCCTGGCTGGTGCTGCCAGCCTGGGACACGAGATTCTTGAGGTTGTCCTCGAGTGCCGTCTCGCGGCTCTTGGCGATCTCGTACTCGCTGCGATACGCGTCCGCGATACGGCGCACTTCGTCCGCGATGGCCTTGCGCAGCTCGTCCATGCGGTTGGACAGGTTGACGGCCGCCTGGTGGGTCTTGCCGTAGCGGGTCGACCAATCGGCGTATTGGGCCGCAAGGTCGAGATACTGGGCGCGCAGGCGGGTGATCACGGTGTTGTTGAGGGCGTCCGTCACCGTCGGCTGGACCAGGTCCTTGTCCAGCAACGCCTCGATCCGGTCGAGACGGGCCTTGGCCTCCGCGGTTGCCGCATGCGCGGCGATGAGCTGAGAGTTGACGTCGGCGAGCTGCTGCTCGCTCATCAGGCCCCGGCTGGTGCCGACGATGTTGTTCTGCGCCTTGAACGTTTGCACGGCGCGATCGCTCGCTGTCGCTTGCTCACGCAGCTCGGCGCTGCGTTGCTGGAGCCATTCGCCGGCGCGCTTGGTCGACTGATATTTCGCTTCCAGCGCGCCCACGATGTAGGCGTCCGCGATGGCGTTCGCGATCTGCGCCGCCTTGTTCGGATCGATCGAGCGGAAGTTCATCGAAAGGACATAGGTCGTCAGCACGCGCTCGACTTTGAGATTCTTCTGGAGCAGCTCGACCGCGCCACGCTCGACGCGCTCCTTGCTCGGAGGGCCATCCGATCCGAACATCGCGACGACCTTGCCGATGACCAGCGGAATCAATCCTGGGTCTGAACCGTTGAACTCCGAATCCTCGGTGAGCTTCAGGCGCCGGACGATCGACAGGAGCAGGTCGTCGGACTGGAGAATCTCGACCTGGCTGTCGACGAAGCCCGGGTCGATCAGCGCGTTGGCGGTTCCGCTGTCCTTGTCCAGCACCTGGGTCTGACGCGTATCCATCAGAATGCGCGCATTTGCCGTGTACATCGGCGTCGCAACGATCAGGTAGACGAGAACGAGCGCGAGCGTACCGGCCACGATGGCGACGATCAGCGGCCATTGGCGACGTACGATGTCCAGAGCGCGCTCGGCGCTAAGCGTCGTGCCACCGACCTCGATGGCATATCTCGGACGTTGCGGAAACTGGTCTCGTGGCTGAAACATCTCTGGGAATCTTGAGGTTGTCACTCAGGGAGGGGAACGGGCTTGAACGGGTCGGCGAGTTCGGTCTTCCATTCACCCGACATCAGGCCGGCGCCCTGGCTCGAGCCTGCCGGCTGGTTATTGGCTGTAGATGGGGCAGGGCTCCCCGAAGCGGGCGCAACCGCCGTATCCTGATCCGCGAAATATCCCTTGAGCACGGAGCCGTCGTGCAGCTTGGCGACGAATTCGCTGATCCTGCGCGCGACGTCGGGTTTGGTCGCGACGCAGCGCTCCTCGGCACGGTGAAGCCCGGCGCCGATTGCGATGCGATCGGCCTGGCTCGCCTCGCGCAACATGTCCCGGACCGGCTCGAGCGCCGCGATGTCGGTCACCAGCAGCCCGGTTAGCCGTCCCGAAAGCTTGTCCCTGTCGTTCTTCGACTGCCGCAACAGAACCGAGGGATCCGAGACGAAGGCACTGATCGCGGCCGATGGGGCGCGTTCGCCGCGATCGACGCATTGCGCATGCGCCGGCGTTGCAAACGCTGCGAACAGCGCAACGGCGACGGCAATCGGCGAAGCCCGGAGAGGACCACGCAACAAGCTATCGAGTTTGAGGAGGATCGCGCTCATATCTCGTTGCGAACTATGGATGGCGTATCGATCTAGACCGTAGGTCCTTGATGGCCCAAAACTATGTCAAATTCTTGTGCGGCGCAAAATATAACCCAGCGCGGACCGAATTGCCATCCTCCGCACCGCGATTCAACATCAACGAAGCTGCTGCTGCGATCAGACGCAGATTCAGCAAATGATTGCATCAAGGTCGCATGCCTTAAGCACGATTCTTAGGCAAACGCCATGGTCAAGACAAAGGCGCGAGGGAATGGTCCAGGGACCATCTCCTCGCGCCTGTCGATTGGGGCGGGTAGAGTGGAACGTCGCGCGATCTATTGGACGGTTCGCAGCATCGCGAGACGCGTGGCGCGCAGGCGCTCGCCATGCTCGCCGATCGCGACCCAGAATTGCGGGTTGCCGCCGGACTGCATCGAGATCCACTCATAGTCCGCCGCGTTCCAGGGGCGCACCGAAGCGGAAAGATTGTCGAGAACGAAGTCGCCGTCGGCGAGACGCGCGACCAGCACAAGGTGGCCCCTGCCGCCCGTCAGGACAACTGCAAGTCGCAGCGCCGATCTGGGCCAGCCCATCTCGATCAACTGATGGCGCTTGGTGACCGCGTAGTCGTTGCAATCGCCGGCGGACGGCGCAAGCGTCCAGCGCGCCACCATCGGATTGGTGGATTTCTGCATCGGAGTGATGGACGCGTTGACCGAACTGTTGACCTCGCGCAGCATGCTCATTGCCCGCTCGCCCGAAGGCAGGGTCCGTTCGGCGGTGTCGGCGGCGCATTCGGCGTCGTAGTTCATGCAGAACTTGACGAATTGCAGCGGCGCGAGCGCATTGTCGTACTCGCTGATGAATGCGCGCTTTGCCTGGTTCTGTGAACCGTCGTTCAGCGTGTCGGCCTTGGCTGCCGCACCGGCCGTCGCGACCCCGATCGCAACCAGCGATTTGATAATCCAGCTCATGACATCCCCATTTCGCGTTTTCTTTTTGACGCTACGGGTATCTCACAAACGATTTGAGCTTTGGTTCCGCGGAAATTTACAATTGTAGCGAAATTGGCCGGTCTCGAGACCGGCCGGGCAGGGGTGGTTAATCCGCTGTCAACGCGGCGGTTCCAGTCGTCAACGCGACGGGCTTACGGAGGTCAGAACCGCGGTCGACGTCGCTGCAAACAGCGTTTGCGTCTGCGACTGGGCGCTGCCGCCGCTCTGATTCAGCACCACGGGCACGGTCGAGGTTGCCGCGCCACCGCGCGCCTCCGCGGCGGTCGAGCCCGGTCCGCCTCCGGCAGTGGTTTCGCCCGTCGGATCGGCGCCCGCCGTCACTTCGGTGGCGATATCGCCGGTGATGCTGGTGAACGACTGGATCAGATCGGGATTGTCTGTCTTGAGAACCGCCTGCTGGATCAGCTGGGCAACCTGAGGCTGCGTCAGCACGCAGGTGGAAGCCGCAGTGCCGAGTCCGGCGCCGATGGCGCGGCTCTGATCCGCGCTGCTGGCCTTCGCTAATGAGGCGATGCCCTCGACGGTCTCGGGACGTGCGGTCAAAAGGTCGCGGACAGCCGATGCGAGACCGCCCTGGCCGTCCTTGAACTGATCGAGCAGGCCTCCGGGATTGGCCAGAAAGTCGGTGGCGCGCTCCGCCGAAACGATTCCGGTGTTGGCGACACAGCCTGCACTGACGCCGGTCGCAGCAAATGCAGTCGGCGACCAACCAAATAATGTTAGTGCTCCGACAACCACAGCGAAGCGCTTACCAGAATTCCAACTCATTGCCCTGCCCATTTCCATTCTTTTTACTTTAACTCGATTTGCGCAGATTTGCCACGTTCTTTTCGCAATTGTGACGACAGCGATTGCGCGAGGCCACATCCGACGATAGCCGCGAAAAACACGCCATATCCTGGGATTTGCAGTGAAAAATCGATGCAGCTATGTGATACGCCCAATACGGCGACGCTCGCGCCGATGACGGGTATGTAGCGATCGCGCTTCCTGCGCAAGCTTCCGGTAAGCAAATGGTAAAAGTACCAGAGGCTGACGAGCGCGATCACGGCAAAGGCGGGAATGCCCAATTCGACGGCAATTTCCACCGGCGTGCTGTGGGCGCGATCCCAGATGCCGAGACTGCCGAGCACTGCGGGCCTGTAGGCGGGAAAAACAGCCTCGAAATTGCCGAGCCCGATTCCGAGCAGCCGATGATCGGCGATGATCCCCAATGAGGCCTGGTAGGCTGCAATCCTCTGGGGATCGATCAGCCCATGTTCGACGATTCGCCCTGCGACGAGGCCGCCGACGAGCTGCAGGAGCACGAGCCCTGCAGCCGCCGAGCCGCCAAGGACCAGCCATTTCCGCGATCTGCCGAGTTCGAGCGGCACGAGATAGAGGATGATGGCCAGCACGAATGTGCCGACCGACAGCAGAAGGCCCGCGCGCGATCCCGTCATGGCAAGCGCAATCGTGCAGATCGCGAAGCCCGCGCCAAGCGCCACCGGCGCGGAGAGCATCTGCTCCGGCTGCGCTCGCCAATCCGGTTGCTCCGGCGGCCCGCTCTCCTGGCGGTGCATGGTGCGCAGAAGCGGCACCAGAAACAGCAGGGCGCAGGTGCCCCAGAACGTCGCCGCCGTGTTTCGGTTGACAAACGTTCCCGTGACGAAGCCGGGATAGGCTTCCTTCTGCCGGAATAGGACCACGTCAGGCGCGATCAGCTCCGCCAGGATTCCGTAGAGTGCATACAGGCACCCGGCCCATGCCAGTATTCGTAGCAGTGAACGGGCAGCTCTCGCATCGCTTGCAAGAATCGCCGCGCGCGTGAAGGCGAGTGACAGCAGCAGGACCGACCCGAACGCCAACCACGGTCCGCGTGCGGTCATAGAAAGGCGGTCAGGCAGGGCAAGGCCGAACGACCGTCGCGGCAGTTCCCAGATGGTCGCGGATTGTGCAGGAGGGCCGCTCCACATTTGCAACGTGACGATGACGCCCACTGTCGCGACGGCCACTGCCGCCGGAATCAGCAGCATGGCGTTGCGACGGCTCACCGCTGAGAGATCGGCGGTCAGCAGGCTGCAAACGAGCAGAAAATTCCAGAAGCAAATCCACGCGAGGTCGAGGGATCCGAGCGGAAGTGGCGCCAGCACAAACACGGCTGCGGCGAAAAATCGCGATATCGCGCCCAAAGGCCCCTCTGTCGTTCTGCTCAGCGCCGACGGAGCTATCAGAACCTCGCATGAGATCAAGTTAATGCGAGCTGGCGTGTTGACCGTCATTCGCACGATTGCACGGAATGCGGCGGAGGTTCGCGCGCGCAGCCCTGATCTGTTCCAAACGCAATGCCCGTTGCCTCACGAAAGCTGAATTGAAGTTTATGAGCACGTTGCCGAAGCCGGAGCACAGATGTGTGCGGCTTCTTGCTGCCGCATCTTGTGTGCAGTGTCCGGCGGCGGAGATCGGCGTTTCGGCTCTTTTCAGTTGAATAAACCACCCGGTGGAGGCATTATATTGCACCGCAGCATTTCGCTTTGGTCGAATCGTAGAGCGTCTTTCAAGTGCTAGCTCATCAAACAAAGGCGCACTACGTTCCACTGGA
Organism: Bradyrhizobium sp. YCK136; assembly: GCF_044570075.1. NCBI lineage: Bacteria > Pseudomonadati > Pseudomonadota > Alphaproteobacteria > Hyphomicrobiales > Nitrobacteraceae > Bradyrhizobium > Bradyrhizobium sp. YCK136. The sequence continues at coordinate 7,427,755 of NZ_CP172424.1, read as the reverse complement.
CAGCGTCCGCGGCCTCGCCGCCCTCTGCGTGGTCGTCCATCACTTCGTCGGATCGGATCCGCTCGCCGCTGCGCTGCCTCACCGCGCCTGGATCGACGTCGCGTTCTTTCACAATTCCTGGCTCTTCGTCGATTTGTTCTTCGTGCTGAGCGGCATCGTGATCTCGATGAGCTACGTTCAGTCGGAATTCAGCGAGTTCGACTTCCGAACGTTTACCCTGCGTCGGATCGCACGCATCTATCCGCTGCACATCGTCATGCTGTTCGCGTTTCTGGCGTTCCGCCTGATGCGGCTATCGCTGACCGAAATGGGCCTGCTGCACTTCTCCACCAACGAATCAGCGGATCTCCAGGTTAACAACGTGTACTCGTTCGTCGCGAACGTGTTTTTGCTCCATGCCATGGGCGTGCTCGACTATCTGAGCTGGAACGGCCCGAGCTGGAGCATCAGCGCCGAATTCTACACCTACATTGTATTCGCCGGCGTCGTCGTCCTGGCGCAGCGCCTCGGCTACATCAGGCTCGTCTATGTCCTCAGTGCCGTGCTGGCCGTCCTGGGCGCGGCGCTCATCATCTTCGTGCTCAAGAATGAAACGCTTGATTTCCAGACCAACGGCTTCACCCGATGCTTTCTGGGTTTCTTCATCGGCGTGCTCACGCTTCGCTTCGTCACCGGGAGAGGCCGCGCGGTGAGCCCTCTCGTTCAGTCGGTTTGCCAGATTGGACTGGCCGCCGTTGCCGTCGTGCTGGTCTGTGTCGTCGGCTTCGATGAACGGCTCAGCTTCGTCGCGCCGATCGTTTTCGCCGCTCTGCTGGGCTCGCTGATGGCGTTTCCCGAGCGGCTCCTGCCGAAGCTGTTGTCTGTTCGACCCCTGGTGTGGTTGGGCAAGCGCTCCTATTCGATCTACATGGTGCACGCCCTCGTCCTCGTTCTCATCCAGTACTTCGCGCGGGGCGTGGGGCCGGCGCGTCTGCAGATGGTGGACAATCTTCTTCCCGGACTGGCGGCGTCGCTGCTGCTGGCCGTCTTCGTCGTGGCCGTGCTTGCGCTTTCCAACTTCACCTATCTCCGGGTCGAGATGCCCGGTTCGCGGTTCGTGCTTCGGCTGTTCAGCCGCCGTGCCGTTCCCTCTGTTGCCGCGGCGGAGTGAGGCGCGATGTCCAGCAGCTCTTCGGCTCTCCCGAGTTCGGACTGGCGCATCGTCGATCCGGTGCGGATGCCTCTGCATCATCAGCAGGAAGGCAGTGCATTCTTCAATCTCGAGGCGATCGCACTCCTGCTTTATTTCTACCGCGACGCGCTCGCGGGCGCGCTGCGCTATTATCTGGCGGTCCTCAAGATCAGTCCGTTGTGGTTCCTGCCCGACATTTTTGCCCTGGTCTGCATTTTCGCCTTCGTGCAGCGCTACATCCTGATGGGACGGAACCTCGTCGCCATCCTCACGCTGTTCTACATCTGCTTTGCGCTCTACCTCGGATACGTGTTCCTGGGTTATTTCAGCGGCATGATGTCGTCGTTCAAGATGATCGCGCCGGTGTTCGTCGGCTTCTGCTTCTGCGGGCGTAATTTTGGCGATTACGATCGACTACAGCGCTGGCTTCACCCGATTTTCTACCTGACGATCGTCGGGATCATATTGTCGTCTCGCTTCCAGATGCCGTGGGTGGGCTATGCCTACGAGACTTTCGGCACGACGCGGCAGGCGACGCGGCTGTGGTGGTCGGCTTCCGAGACACGTCTGGCGGGACTGGCTGCCGACAGCACGATGGCCGCGTTCTTCGTGTTCATTTCCTTTGTGATCATCTCGGTGCGCCGAAGCCTGCCGTGGTGCTTGTTCTGGACGCCCATCGGTCTCTACGCCATCAAATTGACCACAAACAAGACGTCGCTCGGCGTGATGGTGATCTACGTTCTTTGCCTGATCATCGTTCGTCTCGTTCCCGAGCGGGAGAAGTTTCCCATGCTGCGGCGGATGGCGCTTCTTTCGTTCCTGTCGATCCTGGTGCCGGCGGTGCTGATCGCCTTGTTCTCCGGCAACGGCCTCGTCAGCATGTCGCGCGGCCTGTTCAGCCTGCAGGACCGCGTCAACAACAGCTGGCAGCTGCCGTTCGTCTACATGGCCGATCTCATGCCGGTCGGCTTCTTCGTCGGCTGCGGCCTCGGTTGCTTCAACTATCCGCAGCTGCTGTTCTCGAACAAGCTCAGCTATTACGTCCCGGTGGACAATTTCTACCTCGGCACCTACCTGATGTTCGGGCCGATCTTCGTGGTGTTCATGATCCTGGTCATCCTCGCGGTCGCAAGGACCAGGGACATCTACAAGCTGTCTTTCGCGGTCGCCATGAACCTCTTCACCATCACGGTCTTGGCCTATGGCCCGGCAAGCGGTCTGATCATGCTGGGCGTGGCCTTCAGCGAGGTCTTTGCGCGGGAGAAGGGTGACAGGACCGCCCCGAGCACGGCACCGCTCGCGCCTGACGTCGAGGATCTGGTTTCGCGGCCAGCATGATCGCCATGGTGCTTCATGCAATGAACTGCGGCGCGCAGCGCGGGCTCCGGTCCGTTACCTTCTTTCATCTTGAGATCGGATCGTGGTGGTGAGCGGAGACAGCAGGAATTTCGTAGAGGCGATACAGGGGCTGCGTGGTGTCGCGGCGCTCAGCGTGCTGATCGTGCACCTCCAGGACATGCCGCTTCTGGCGGGCTTCCTGCCCCCCATCTGGCCGTGGCTTGAAGCGACGGTCTACATGGGCGGGCACGGCGTCGAGCTGTTCTTCATGATCAGCGGCTTCCTGATTCCGGCGAGCCTCATGCGCCACCGCAGCGTCGGGAAGTTCTTTCTCGATCGCGCCCTGCGTATCCTTCCCGTGTTCGTGATCCTGCACCTGATCCTGTTCACGGCAGGGCCCCTGGTTGGCTACAAGTTCTTCAAGGGGATCGATCTGCCGACATATCTCAAGCTGTTCCTTGTCAATCTGGCGTTCCTGCCGGACGCACTGGGATTGCCTATCGGCCAGCAGAACGCCTGGACCCTGAGCTACGAATGGGCGTTCTACATCCTGTTCGCGCTGGTCTTCGTGACGGTGGTGCGGCGGAAGAACTGGCTTCTGGCGGCGCCTTTTATCCTGCTCGGTCTCGCGGGCATCGCCTTTCGGCCGATCGCCGCGTTCTTCCTTGTCGGATTGCTGTTCAGTCTCGTCCGCCTGCGGATCCGCGTCGTCGGCTGGCCCGGGTTGCTGGCCGGCATCGTTTGCGGGGCCGCGATGTACGTGTCGATCGAATATGTGCATCCGCTGGTCGGCTTGCTCCCGGGGGCGCTGCTGTTTGGAATGGTCCTTGCTCCAGACTCCGGTGTTGCCGTTGCTCTGAGCGGCAAATTCCTCCAGTTCCTTGGAAAGATCAGCTATAGCCTCTATTTGGTCCATCCTTTTGCGCTATTCCCGTTGCAGGTGATCGGAGTGAAGCTGGCCGCGCACGGAGTCAATCTCTGGCTCCTCTGGGCCGGATTTGCGGGTCTTGGCTTAATTGCCGCGCTGATAGCGGGTACGGTCAGTTATGAGCTGATCGAAGTGCGACTGCGCCGTTTGCTGGATCCGGCGCTGCGAGGACTGTTTTTCGGAGTGCGTCGTGAAGCCCGTTATGTCGCCTGAGCGCATGCGCTCGCCATCGTTTCAGCCGGATCACATGCGGGTAACGTCATGATCATCAAGAATCTGCTCTCGATGTCGAGCGTGAACGTCGTGAAGTCGGCGGTTCAGTTCCTCATCACGCTGCTGATCACCTATTTCGTGACGCCGACGGAATTCGGGCTCGTGGCGTTTTCGCTGCCGTTCATCGCCTTCATCTCCATGCTGACCGACCTCGGGCTGTCGAGCGCGATGATCCAGAGGACGTCGCTCACGAAGGAGGAGGCCGGTGCGGCGACGACGCTGATGGTCGCGATCGGGATCGGCTGTGCATTGGTGCTGGCCGCCGCATCGAAGCCGCTCGGAGCCGCCGTCGACATGCAGGGACTGCCGGCCGTGCTGGCCGCGCTCTCCGGTTCGGTCGTCTTGTCCATTTCCGCGATGGGACCGCGTGCGGTTCTGGAGCGCTCGCTGCAATATCAAACGATCGCCCTGATCGAAGCCGGGGCCGCGATGGCGTCCGCGACGGTGGGCGTGGTCGGCGCCCTGCTCGGGTGGGGGATCTGGGCGTTGATCGCGTACTATGTCCTGATGCAGGCGGTGCGCGCCGTCGCGTTCTATGTGAACACCAGACGCCACATTCATCTCAACTTCAAATGGCGCGGCGTCGCCCTGATGCTGTCGTTCGGCGGCTGGGTGCTGGCCTCGAACGTCCTCAACTTCACTGCCAGAAACGTCGGCAATCTCCTGATCGGCGCCAAGTTGGGCGCGGCGGCGGTCGGCCTGTTCGGTCTCGCCTTCCAGTTCATGACGCTTCCGCTGATGATTCTCTCCTGGCCGGGCGGAGGGGTTCTCATGGCCACCTTGAGCCGGATGAGCGGCGAGCGGGAACAGGACCGGCGCAAGGCGGCAATTTGCGCGGTGCTCGGCATGACGGCGATGATCACGTTCCCGGCGATGATCTATCTGACCTTCGGGCTGAAATATCCCGTTGCGACATTCCTTTCGCCGCATTGGCAGGAGGTGCTGCCGCTGATCGCCATTCTCGCGCCCGCGGGTGCCGCGCAGTCGATTGCGGCCTATGCCGGCCCGATCCTGCTGGCCCACAACCAGGCACGGCTCCAGTTCTGGGTGAGCAGCGCCAATAGCGCCAGCATGATTCTTGCTTTTGTCGTCGCACTGCCGTTCGGACTCACGGCCGTCGCCGTGGTGTACCTCGTCGTGTCGATCCTGGTTTGCGCTTTCATGCTGATGATCGGAGCCCGCAACTGCGGGGTTCCCTATGCGTCGTTGTTCGGTTCCCTGATGCCCGCCACCGTGGGGACGTCCCTGGGGACGTTGTGCGCGCTCGTGGCGACGAAGGGCGAGGTCGCAAGTCTGTCGCATTGGCTGATCGCGACGGCCGTTTATGCGGTCGTCGTGCTTTGCAGCTACGTGATATTCAGGCGTCGTATCTGGAACAGCATGCAGTCGCTGCTCGGCGGATCGGTTCCGCCGATGCAGGCAAATCTTCCCTCGGCAGGTTAGTAGAGATCGGTTGATGTCTTCAGGAGAGGGAATGGGCGACAAGTCCCAGCCGGGAATTCCGTGGCGCGAGGACCTGATGGCAAACACCGGCAGGTCCGGCGTTGGAGCCGCTATCGTCGCCTTGCTGACGAGCCCGGGCTTTGCCGTGATCACGACGTGGCGGATCGCCAAGATGCTGCGTTTCCGGACGCGCTGGGGTCATCAAATCACCTGGCTGCTCGTGAGGGCGCTGATGCGGCGAGGCTGCTACATCTCGGTTCTCGCAGAAATCGGTCCGGGACTGATCCTGCCGCATCCGACCGGAGTCGTGATCGGCGAGGGGGCGCGGATCGGCCGTTCCGTGATGCTGTATCACAACGTCACGCTTGGCCGGCGCGCCTGGGATGAGCCGGGTTGTCCGACCATCGGGGACGATGCCGTCATCTATACCGGTGCCGTAATCGTCGGCCCCATTTCGATTGGCGCAGGAGCAAACGTCGCCGCCAACGCGGTTGTGACGCGTGACGTTCCGCCGCGTTCCGTCGCTGCGGGAGCACCTGCGCGGGTCGTGCGCTCGGAAGCACCCGATCGGATGCGCGCTTAAAGCAGCAAGGCGGGGCGCAGGGCCCTGCTGGTTATCGGGGCATTGCGCTCGAAAGAGGCTCTTGTTCAACACCTGCTTTTCGGGTGGTTCAGTGTTGTTCGGAACCGTCATCCGTTCCGCGCTGCTCGTTTGTTCGCGGACCGGCTAACCGTCCTACGCATGGGCCTGAGCAGGTTCCGTTGGTTCGAGCGATGTCGCGGCCGCCCATGATGCGACAAGCGGCAAATTGCATAGATTCCGGCCATCATCGTGACGCCCTTCTAGTCGGCCTTGGCGGCAAAGCGGTCACAATTCTGATTGCTGGCTATGTATAGTTGTGTCGGGAAACGTCCAATCATGTAACCGAGGGCCAGCCGATGTCGTCGATCATTACCGATTTTTCGCAAGTCTATCCCTATCTCGACGGCTCGAAGTTCAAAGACACCATCGTCGTGCAGTATCGGGGCGACGGCGACGTCAGATACAGATGCGACGTCCTGGTGGATATCTGTCGGGGCAAGCGGGTCTTGCATGTCGGGTGCTGTGACCATCTGCCGCTCATCAAGCGCAAGATCGACAACCGGGATTGGCTGCACGGCCTGATTACGGAATGTTCCGAATACACCGTCGGCGTCGATATCGATGCGGACGCGGTGCGGGAAGCGTCACGAGTTTCCGGCCTCGACAACATGGTCGCGGGAGACGTGACGTCGGGTCAAAAGATCGAAGCAATATCCGGCCGGAAGTTCGACATCGCCGTGTTCGGCGAAGTCGTCGAGCACATTCCCAACCCGGTCTCGTTCCTGTCGCGCTTCAGGGAGAACTACGGCGACGTCGTCGACCAGATCGTGATCACCGTTCCGAACGCCTTCAGGGGCGGCAACATCAAGGGTATCCTGAAGAACGTCGAGACGATCAACAGCGATCACCGGTTCTTCTTCACGCCCTATACGATCGCCAAGGTCGCAATCGATGCCGGGTATGCGCCGGTCGAGGTGAAGATGGCGACCTTCATGCGCGCCGGAATGCTGAAGTCGATGCTGCTGCGGCAGCTTCCGCTGCTCGCCGAGGACATCATCTTTATCGGTGCGGCCACGCGGCCGCACTGACGTCGTTTCATCCGCTCATCCGTGTTCCGCCATCGGGCCGGCAGGCGTACCTGCCGGCCCGATGCGTCGTCAGGCGAACAGGAAGTTGCCGTGATCGAGCGTCGCCGAATTCACATTCTTCAGCAGGATGGAATCGGCCGAGGTGAGCTGGATCAGCGTGTCGGAGCCCGATTGCGAAATCTGGAGGTGGCTGTAGTCGGCCACCAGTGATTTCAGGATTTCGATCGTGTCGTGGTTGGACGCGGTTCCGGCGTGGAAGCTCTTGATCTGGTCGTTGCCGCCGTCGAACATGACGGTAGTCGTGCCCGGTGCGGAGGAGAAGACGTCGTTGCCGGTGCCGCCGGCCAGCGTCAGTCCCGCAGTCACGGCCGTGACGGTGTGGGTGCCATCGGTGTTGAGGACGTCGATCGAGAGCAACGAGCCGCTGGTATTGTAGCTGTCGTGCTCGACGGCGCCCGGCAGGCCGGAGACCTTGAACTTGAAGACATCCGTCGTTCCGTCGGCGTTGTTGAGGGTCTCGGTCGTCTTGACCCCGGTAGAGTCGTAGACATCGGTGACCTTGCTGCCGTCCGACTTGATGACTTGCGTGTAGTCGAGCGTGCCGTCTGCGTGCGAACGGATGAGCGACGTCATCTTGCCCGCAGCGTCGATGTGCTGCTGCTCCGTGACGTAGCTCTTGCCGGTGATGTTGTAGATCGTGTTGTCGTGCGAGCCGTCGGTGTTGTTGGCATAAACCGCGGTCTTGACGCCCGACGTGTACACCGTCGTCGAGTTCGAGCCGTCTTTGTTCAGCACGTAGTCGCTGGTCAGGCTGCCGCTGCTGTCGAACAGCTTCGTCTCCTTGGAGCCGTCGGCGTTGACGACGTAGATCGAAGCGTTCAACCCGTTCGCGTAGTTCGTGGTCGTGACGTCGCCGCCCGCTGTCTTGTGGATCTCCTGGCTCAGGGCTCCCGATGAATCATAATTGTCCGTCGTGGTCGAGCCATCGGTTGAGTTGAGGATCTCGCTGGTCTTGTGGCCGGTGCTGTCATAGAGGTCGGTGACCTTGCTGCCGTCGCTGTTGATCACCTGCTTGTAGGCAAGCGTGTCATCGGCATGGAGTCGGGTCAGGGTCGTGAGCGTGCCGGCCGCAGTGAGGTGCTGGATCTCGGTCGTGTAGCTCTGGCCCGTGATGTTGTAGAAGGAGTTGTCATGGCTGCCGTCAACATTGGTGACATAGAGCTTGGTCTTGACGCCGGCCGAATAGACCGTGTTCGAGGACGAGCCATCCTTGTTCTGGACCAGGTCGCTGGCGATCTTTCCGCTGGAATCGTACAGCTTGGTGTCCTTTGACCCGTCGGCGTTGACGACGTAGACCGACGCGAGCAGCGAGCCATTGTAGTTGGTCGTGGTGGTGTTGCCGGAACTCGTCGTGACGATCTCCTGTTTCAGTGCTCCGGACGACGCGTCATAGATGTCGGTCGTCGTGGCCGACGACGTGACGGTGACGACGGAGATCTTGTGACCCGTGGAGTCGTACTGGGTCGTGACCTTGCTGCCGTCGCTGTTCAGCACCTGGTTATAGGCCATCGTGCCGTCGGCGTGGGTGCGGCTGACCAGCAGCAGCTTTCCGCTCGGGTCGATGTGGTCGTGCTCGGTCGTGTAGGACTGGCCGGTGATGTTGTAATAGTAGTTGTCGCGGCTGCCGTCGGCGTTGGTGACGTAGGCCTTGGTCTTGACACCGGCCGTGTAGACCGTGTTCGAGGACGATCCGTCCGTGTTCTGAACCAGGTCCCCCGAGATGATGCCGTTGGAGTCGTAGAGCTTCGATTCCTTCGAGCCGTCGGCGTTCACCACGTAGACCGACACCAGCAGCGAGCCGTTATAGTTGGTCGTTGTCACGTTGCCGGAGGTCGTCTGCACGACCGTCTGCTTGAGGACGCCGGCGGTGGTGTAGAAATCGGTCGTGGTGGCCGTCGACGTCGTGGTGACGACCGAGGTCTTGTGACCCGTGGAGTCGTACTGGGTCGTAACCTTGCTGCCGTCGCTGTTGAACACCTGGCTGTAGGCCATGGTGCCGTCGGCATGGGTCCGGCTGACCGACAGCAGCTTGCCGCTTGCGTCGAGATGATCGTGCTCGCTGGTGTAGGACTGGCCGGTGATGTTGTAATAATAGTTGTCGAGGCTGCCGTCGGCGTTGGTGACGTAGGTCTTGGTCTTGACACCGGCTGTGTACAGTGTGTTCGAGGACGAGCCATCAGCATTCTGGATCAGGTCGCTCGCGATGATGCCTTGGGCGTCGTACAATTTCGACTCTTTTGACCCGTCGGCGTTGACGACGTAGACCGACACCAGCAACGAGCCGTTGTAGTTCGTCGTGGTGACGTTGCCGGAGGTCGTCTGCACGACCGTCTGCTTGAGGACGCCGGCCGTGGTGTAGAAATCGGTCGTGGTCGCCGACGCCGTGACGGTGATCACCGAGGTCTTGTGGCCCGTGGAGTCGTACTGGGTCGTGACCTTGCTGCCGTCGCTGTTGTAGACTTGGCTGTAGGCCATGGAGCCGTCGGCATGCGTGCGGACGACGGACAGCAGTCTTCCGCTCGCGTCGAGCTGGTCGTGCTCGGTCGTGTAGGACTGGCCGGTGATGTTGTAATAGTAGTTGTCGTGAGTGCGGTCGGCATTGGTGACATAGACCTTGGTCTTGACGCCGGCCGTGTAGAGCGTGTTCGAGGACGATCCGTCCTTGTTCTGGACGAGGTCCGCGATCAGATTGCCGCTTGCATCGTAGGTCTTGGTGTCCTTGTCGCCGATCGGCGAGACCGTGACGTCACGCACCATCTTGCCGTCGGTATAGGCGATGTTCTCCGACGAGCCGTCGGTATTGAGCGTGACCTTGCTGGTGATGACGCCGTTCGTGAAGTTGGACGTGCTGGTCGATACAAGCCTTGCCGAGGAGTCGTAGACCCTGGTCACGCTCCAGGTATCGGTCGAGTTGGTGACGGAGAACTGGTAGCCGCCCTGGATCGCCGCCAGCGCGTTGGTATAGTGCGAGATCATGTACTCCATGGTCGCGATCGAGGCGACCGGAAGCACGTGCGTGTCGGTGAGCGTGATGGTCTGAAGCGAGGTCGAGGCGTTCAGCTCGGACATCTGCGACACGATGTCCTCGGCGGTTCCGCTGACGTCGGTCACGGCGGGCGGTGTCGTGCCGCCTCCTGTCGGAGCGTCGATCTCGATGATCAGGGGATGATCCGTGATCGGAACCACGATCTGGCTGACGTCGGTGTAGGTGGCGATCGGCGAACTGCCCTTCAGCGGGTCGTAAACGTTGATCAGATGGTGGACGCTGCCGAGGTTCACCGTGACCGAACTGGTTGGGTTCGAGATCTCGGTGTCGGTGGCGTCGTTCCAGATCTTGGGTTCCGCCCAGACCACCAACTCGTAGGCGCCGTTGCTCTTGCCGAGAACCATGCTGTTCCCGGACGCCGGCAGACCGTCGAGCGTGTAGTTCAGCGAAGCCGTCGGCGTGTGGCCGCCGGTGCCGTCGTCAGCCAGGATTGTCGTCAGATTGTGGATCGCGGTCGCCGCCAGCTTCGGGGTTCCGTCGCCGTTGAACAGGCCCCAGTGCGATTCCGGATCGGTGGGGTCGTTGCTCGCCGAAGCGTCGAGCAGCTGATAGAGATAGGTGGTGCTGACGCCGTCCTTGTAGGCGTCGACCAGCGTGTTCAGGATCGACTTGGCCTGCACGTTTTCGCTGGCGCCAACATAAGGTGTATCGCTCTTGGTCGTATAGCCGGTTTCCGTGATGACGACGGGATCGCCGGGTGTGATCGACGTCGCGTTGCCGAGCAGAGCCTGGAGGGCTGCCGCGGGGGTCAGGCTGGTGCTGACATAGGCGTGGGAGTTGGCGTAGTCGGTCGCTCCCGACATATCTCCAAGTTTGGCGTAGTCGGTCGTGTCGTTGTAGCCCAGTGACAGATTGTAGACGGGGATGTCCTTGAGCGCGGCGTCGACCTTGATTGCGTTATAGTAGGCCGCCTGGAACTGTGCCGCGGCGGAAACGCTGGAGCTGCCGTTGTAGCTGAAGCCCTGGATGTTCGCCTCGTTGAGGCCTTCCAGCGCGATGACGCTGCCGGGATGACTGGCCGCAAACTCCTTGACGGACTCGAGATAGGCTTGGAGCGCTGCGGTTCCGCCTTCTGGAACACCCGACGGAACCACGAGATCGAATTTGTATCCGTCCTTCGCGAGTCCTTCGACGATCGGTTGCGCCTCGGGGCTCGTGGCGAGTCCGCCGCGCAGTTTGGTCACCCCGAGATATTTGAGGTCGTCCTCTACGAGGGCGAGGTTGTCGTAGGCGCCCCACGAATAACCGACATGGACATTGACGCCGATGGAACTGATGAAGGTGCTCGCCGACAGGATCGTTTGATCTGGTGATGCGGTGGTCATCGGTATTTCAGAGCCTTTTCTGGAACGCGAGAGTTCGTTGCCGCGTGTGTCCGTCGTATCGGCCAATCTCCGTTTTTCGAGTTGGTGAGATCGGTAAAAATGGAAGCACCCCGGAGATTCTCTCGCCGAGACTTTCCTGCGCGACGCTCACAGCGCACGAATCTGCTTAGACTGAGCTTCATCTGTGAAGACCACGCTAATGTGCTTGCAGCATGACGTCGCGATGGCGATGCAACGACGATGTTCGAGCGATGTTGTGCCGATGCCTAATCGCAACGCATTTGCTTCTCGTGCGGGCAGATTTGTTTCCAATGTCTTGCGTCAAGCGCTGTTAGGAGTCGTAGAAACACGGATCAAGCGTCGAATGTGACACTTGGTCTTGCGCCGAAGTCGACTGGAGCCTTCCAAATTTTCCCGAGAAGCTGGCAAGCAGTGCCACGGCACTTTCGCACGCAATTTTTTTCTTCTCTCCTGGTGTTGTGGTGGTCGCGTCGATGTCGATGAAATTTTCGTCTGCCTTCCGAACGGGCAGGGGGTGATCTTCACTGGCATTGAAGCGGGAGGTCGAACGAACGACACGATCGGACGGGCGCGCGTCGCGGAGGCGGGCGAATATCGAGGATGTGCAACCTGGCGTTGCTTTCGCGATCCGCGTGGCAGGCTCACCCCGACCGAGGCGGCGGGGGCGCGTGAAGGCAACGTCGAGCGATGCGGCCATGCCGGGCGGAGTGTCGCAGATCCGCAACGTCAATATGTTAGGCGCGCAAAGCTATGGCGGGCAAACCGCTGGCACGGCACGAATTTTGCCGCTAAGCACTGGTTAAAGTCTCGTTGATCGAACGGAGTAGAAGGCCATTCCTATGCAGGATCCCATGTCGGGCGCCCCGAATGTCATGTTTCTGGTTGAGGTCGTGAATTGCAATGACGGGATTGCATCCTATTGCGAGACCTTGGCCACGGGGCTGCACGCCCGCGGCGTGCAGATCCACCTGGTCTCCGGCATCGTGCGGTCGGACGAGAAGTCCGAATACAAGCGCCAGAAGCTGGCGGCGGCGGTCAAGCAGTGGCACGTCGTTCCCGGACTTCGCAAGCTGCCCTTGCTGTCGATCTTCATGCAGCTCTGGAAGCTGATCCGGGAGAACGACATCACCGTGATCAACGTCCATGGGCTCGGCATGCTGATGTGGGGCAGGCTGCTCTCCCTGCTCACCGGCGCGCGCTGCGTCGCGACCTATCACCCCTCGGTGCTCGGGAACATCGAGAAGGTGCAGAATGCGCCGCAATCGACTTTCAGCCCGGTCCAGATCCTGTTCTTCAATCTTTTCTTTCCGCACACCCTCATCCTGATGTCGGAGGAATCGCTCCGGCATCTCAGGCGCTACGTCTTGTTCGGCAAGAACCGGATCGCCAAGGTGTATGGCGGCGTCGATACGGTGCATTTTCGGCCGCCGTCGGATGCCGAGCGCCGCGATGCGCGCGCGAAATTCGGGGTTGCCGAGGGTGAGTTCATGTGCCTGCTGGCGGCCCGTCTCGCCTGGGTGAAGGGCCATGATTTGCTCATCAAGGCGGCGCGCAGGATCCGCGACAGCGCCAGTCCTTCGCCCATCGACATCAAATGCTACTTCGTCGGCAGCGGCGGTGCCGAGCGCGAGAAGGAAATCAAGTCGTTTGCCTTCGCCGACGAGAAGGACAAGGACACGTTCAAGTTCCTCGGGTTCATGGGCGACGTCCGCGAAATCCTCTGGGCCGCCGATGTGTTCGCGCTGCCGAGCCGGTTCGAAGGATTCCCGCTCGGCGTCGCCGAGGCCATGGCGACGGGGCTGGTCCCGGTGCGGACCCCGGCAGGGGGCGCTTCGGACCAGATCATCGACGGCCAGACCGGCTTCATCGTGCCGTTCGAGGACGTCGACGCGCTCGTGGGGGCGCTCGAGAAGTTGGCCGATCCCGCGTTGCGCGCCGCGCTGTCGCGCAATGCTCTTGCGCGCGCCCAGCAATATTTCGGTGTCGGGCCGATGGTTGACCAGACCCTCAGGATCTACGGTTTGGCGGGCGATGCCAGCGGGAATCCGCTGGCCCATCCGATGCAGGCCTAGTTCGAACTGCGTGCCGAGGCCAGCAGATCGCCTCGCCACGTCACCAGGACGACGGCGAGCCCGGCGAAGGCGATCTTTCCCGCGAGCCAGAGCAGAGAGGCCGACGGAGCTGCCGCGAGCATGGCGATCGCGGCGGCCGCGACGGTTGCCTCCACGATCAGCAGCGCCCGTGGCGCAGCGCGGAACCGGATCAACGGGCCGCTGGCGAAGAGGATGATGAGTGCGGTGGCCAATGCCGCACTCGCGATTTGTCCGGCGACCGATATGTGCAGCAAGGCGCCGATCGAAGCGGCCGCCGATACCAGCACCAGCTGGCACGCCGCGACGACCACCAGCCTGGTGGCCGATTTGGTCAGATGCGGCACCACTGCGAGCGTGGCCTGAAGGTGAATGTGGAGGAAGTAGAAGACCGCCGCGACCGGCGCTGCGTTGAGAAAATCGACCAGCAGATCGGCCGGGACGAACAGATGCGCCGCATCGGGCAGAAGGCCGATCAGCCCCCCCAGCATCACGATCGTCGCGCAGAGGATGAAGTCGAGCATGCGGGCGGTTGCTCTGCGCGCCTCGCCGTCGACGTCGCGCTCGAACTGCACGACGACATTGGGGTAGCTGACGGTGTGAATGGCGGTCACCAGAACGGAGAACGGCCGCTGCAGGAGGTCGATCGCCATCGAAAAACCGGCGGCTCCCGTCGACGTCCGTCCGAGCGTGGCGATCACGATCAGGCGCAAGGTGACGGGGACGGAGAGATGGATGACGGAGGCGGCCGCGGCCATGATGCCGTATCGGCAGAAATTGCGCCAATCCGTCAGCAAGGCGTGTCGCGACGCCCGCTGTAGCGAGGTGCGATGCACGATCAGGCTCACCAGAAGCGCCGCGCCGTAGCCCGCGGCGATCCCGCACAGCGTCGCCGCCGCGGTGCCGCAGAGCAGCGCCGCCGTGACGGCGCCGGCCAGGAGCACGCTGGCGCGCAGGATCAGGAGGACGGATGCGGTCGCCAGCCGATCGGACACGCGCACGATCATGAAGTACAGGTCGGTGGCGCCCTGTAGCACGGCCATCGCCAGCGCGAGGGCGACGACGCTTGTCTCGAGCGTGCCCACCAGCCCCGCCACGCCGCCGACGAGCAGCAGAACCAGCGCGCTGAGCAGTCCCGCGCTGAACAGCGAGAATCGCAGACGCGCCGCCTCTTCTCCGGAAGCGGCGGCCAGGAAGCGAACGCCGGCCAGTTGCAGCCATTCGAACACGAAGACGCAGAACAACTGGCTCGCCGCCAGTGCCAGCGAAAACGAGGTGTATTGGGCTGGCGAGAGGATATGGCTGACGGCGAAGATCAGAATGATCGCGGACGCACTCTGGTAGATGTAGCTGCCGAATGCGAGCAGGCTGATCATTTCTGGCTACGCGTTAAGGAAAACATGGCGGGATGATTGAAGGCCGTCGGTGGCATCTGCGTCCGGCCCCATTACGTGCGAGGCATGCCGCGGCCGCGCATGAGCTGGTCGTAGACGTTGCGATAGCCGGTGACCACGTCGTCAAAGGACCATTTGTTGATGCCGGATTTTAATCGTCCGCTCATCTCCACGATCTGCTGGGGAGCCTCGACGATCGCCGAAATGCTCTTGGCGATCGAGTCCGGATCGGGAGACGTCAGCCAGCCGGTCAGGCCCGGCTTGATCGCCTCCTGGATGCCGCCGAACGGCGTGCCGAGCAGGGGCTTGCAGGCGGCCTGGGCATCGGCGACGACGAGCGGGCTTGGATCTTCCCAGACCGAGGGGACGACCACGACGTTTACCTGTTCGTAAAACTCCTTCGGCTGCACGAAGCCGAGAAACTCGATCCGCGCATTGGGGGCGAGCCCCTTGATCTGCTTGCGCTGGCTCTCGGAGGCATGACCCGCGATGACGAGCCGGATCCGCTCAGGCGGGATCGTCGCGATGGCGCGAACCAGATTGTAGATGCCTTTTTCTTCGGTCAGTCGCCCGATGAATCCGAATGTGACGGTGCCGTCGAGCATCGCCGTCTCTTCGCTGCCGACGTCGGCCGTCGAGGCGTTTCGAATGACGATCTTCAGCGGTGTCTGCGTGAAAAGACCGAGCCCGGTATGGATGTCGAGAATGCGCTGGCTGACGCCGACGACGGCGTCCAGATGTCGCGTCGCCCCGCGGCGGCGAAAGGTCAGGATCTGGCAGCTCATGCAGCTCGCCTCGCAGGCGTGTCCGTCCGAGAAGCGCGAGCAGCGGGGGCAGGTGAGATAGTAGTCGTGAAGCGTGTGCAGGACCGGAATGCCCAGTTCCGCCGCGGTTCGCCACACCGCCGTCGTCAGGCCGGAGAGATTGTTGGAATGCAGGATGTCCGGTTTGAATGCCTTGATCCTGGCCGCGACGAGCTCCGACATCTGCTGCCAGTCCTCGATCGCGTGCCAGATGCCGCGCACGGGCGCGCTGTGCTGCTTGGCGAAGGGGAAGTAGATGTTGTGCACGGCCGCCGAGTGCACGTCGATGCCGTTGCAGGTCTCCATCTGCTGGTTCGGTGTGGAGGCAGCACGTATCACTTCCACGCTGTCGTTCTGGCCGACCAACGTCTCGGCGAGGCGACGGACGAAAGTTTCCGCGCCACCGACCACCTTCGGAGCCAACGGCGTCGGATAGAGGGATGACGTGATAAGGATCTTCATCGAAAAGGTCTGTCCAGCTATCCTGCCAAATGGCTTCGTGAAATCTCCGTTTCGGCCTATTGCCGGCTCGTTCGACTGTTATTCAAATAGACGTCCAAATATTGACCTGTCACTGAATCGGCAGAGAACCTCTCGGCAAATCCGGGCTGCGGAGGCCGGGCGAGCTTCCAGCGTGATCTCTCGTTGACGGCCTTCAGCATCAGTTCTCCCAGTCGCTTATGGTCGTTGGGCTCGTAGGACCCAACCATGTTGGAAAACCCCGCGATCTCGGGAATCCCTCCTGCTGTGGAGCAAATAGTTGCCCGGCCGGCGTTGATGCTTTCGATCAACGTCCGGGGCAGCGGCTCCGGCCAGACCGAACTCACCAGGCATACGTCGATGCTGGCATAGAATTCGGCCGCCTTTGCAAAGCCAAGCCATTCGACGTTCCTCCCGCTGCGGCTTTTGAGCCCCCGGACGTAATCCTCAAGCCCCTTTCCGGCAATTTTCAGCTGCCATCCCCGGTCGGGGAGCTGCTCGGCGGCTTTTAGTACCACTTCGATACCTTTTTCCGCCTCGAGCCGGCCGATGAACCCGAATATCAGGTCATCCGAGCTCGAGGGAGGTGAGGGTACTACGGAGCTTGGATCGGCGATGTTGAAGATGACCCGGCCATCGGTGCCCGGGAAGTATTTCAGCTTGGTATGCTGGTCGAGCACGAACTGGCTGTTCGAGACCACCGCATCGACCATGCGCGAGGCCAGCAGATAGGGAGACGTCATGGCCGCGCAGAGGGTGCAGCGCTGCGCACATGTCGCGTCTCCGCGAAACAACGTCGAGCGTTTGCAGAGCAGGGAATAGTCGCGCAAGGTGTGCACGATCCGGATGTTGCGCCGCCTGGCTTCCGCCCACAACGAGACCGAAAATCCGGTGAGGTTGTTGGTGTGGACGACCTCGGGTTTTTCGAGATCGAGAATTTCGGCGAAGCGCGCCGCCGACTTGCGATTCCACGTGTCCTGGAGATGCCACTTCAGGCGCTGGACCGAGGAGGGCTTCCTGTCGTTGCCGAACGGCCAGTAGTCGTTGTCCAGCGGCACCCGGTAGATGCGCACGCCCCTGAGCTCGTTGACGGTGCGATCCTGCTTGTTCTGAAGGCAGACCACGGCAACCTGGTGGCCGCGCTGAACCAGCGCCTCCGCGAGCAGCGACACAGACACTTCGGCGCCGCCGATGATTTCGGGCGGATAGAGCGTGTTAACGATCAGTATCTTCAAGGATAGCCCCGGATTGCGCAGTCCGCCGCAGCGTCAGTTCGATGGCCGAATCTCGAAATCCGGCACGGTCGTGCCCTTGACACTGACAAGCAGGGGCGTCGTCGATAACGCCGTCCAGGCGCCGGCGGCAGGGCCCGGTGCTTGCTGACATACATAGCTGATCTCGGCATTCGGTTCCGCATTTTTTAATCGAACTTCGAAGCGCTTCGACGGATTCTCCGACCAAAGCGCCACTTTCGTCTCGGATCCGCTGTCACTGCGGATCTGCGCGACGCCCGGCATCGGCGTGGTGCGCGCCGCCTTCAGGCTCGTGCGGATGAAGGCCCAGCTTTCGCGAATGGAACACACCGCGGGCTTCGGCGAATTGTCGAAATGATAGATGCCGAAATTGTCCTCGAGTTCGCCGGGCTTCGTCCCGCTGTCCTTGAGCTCGTAGAGCCATATCCCCTTGAGCCAGGGACCCGCGGTCGATGACCAGAGGATGATCTGCGCCATGTTGTCGGCCGAGAGCTGCTCGTTCACGCCGCATTTCGCGGTTGGGGTCGGCCAGCCCGTTTCGGTCAGGTAGATCGGATAGTTCGGATTGCCGGTCGCCTGTGCGACGCGTTGATGAAAGTTTTCCAATCGCTCGATCGCTTCAGCCGCGGTGCGCCCGGCCGGCGGCAGGCAATGGTTGTAGATGTGGATGGACATGCCGTCGGCGATGCGAGGCAGGTCGGTCTTCAGCAGGGCGTCGGTCCATTTCCAGCCCGGATCGTCGCCGAGTGCGCCCACCACGAAGGGCGCAGACGGCGCCGCCTGCTTGACCGCCGGCTGCACCAAACGGGCAAGCGTCACGTAATTTTCGACCGTGAATTGCGGCTCTGCGCGCGCTCGGAGATTGTACTCGTTCCACAATTCGAAGATGGGCTGCCGCGCTGCGACCGCTTGCGCGGCCGCCGCAGCATAGGTGACGAATCTCTGGCGCGCTTCGTCGGTCGTCGGCGGATCGGAGTTCGGGACGAGGTGATGGCCGGCTCCGAGGATGAGCAGAGGAATTCCGACGCCGGACCTGATCTGGGTCTCGAGGCGGCCGTTCAGGGCGTTGAAGCCGAGCCGCTTGCCGGGCAACTCGAAATCCGACCAGGGGAAGTCGTCCCGGAACGCGGTGACCCCGAGCTCCTTCATTTGCTTGATGGCCGTCGCAGGTACGTAACCGCGAGCACTGGTGACGCCGCCCAGGCCCTGGTGCGTACCGACGCCCAGCAGGAAACGCTGGTCGAGCGGTTGCGCGGTCTGCGCGTTCGCAGGATATGAGAGGCCGGTCGCGGCACAGAGACCGAACATCAGCATCCGGAAACGACGCAAGGCTCGTTTCCTCTTTGGCTCCGTCACGCTCGTATCCACTCCTGCTCGCGTCAACTCGACAAGGCTAATCCTCTTCTGTGGCCCGAATTGGGTGAGGCGACCTTGTCCGCGCGCCCCCACGGAGCGCGCCGAGTTGGGCTATTTGGAGTTCACGATCACCGTGCTGATGTTGTCCGCATTCGTGGTCGCCGCGTTCAGCGGGTTCATCAGCTTGACGAATTCGGTCGACGGCGATTCCGCCACCGAAATCACGTCATGATCGCGCATCCTGAACGTATCCGCCTGGAACCAGCCGTCGGGCTTGCTCATGTCGAACTTGTAGACGGCGGGGATCGTCTTGGTCGGGAACTGGGATACTTCGACCCCGATACGCTCCAGGAGCGGCTTCGGCTCGAAACGGTAGACGTAGATGGACTTGGAATCCGCACGGTTGCCGTCGAGGCCGCCCGCCTTCGCGATGGCTTCAGCCAGCGACATGTTGTCGTTCTCGAACGAGAAGCGGCGATTGTTGGTGCCGCCGATCGATCCCGGCGATGGCGTCGAACCGAACACCATGTAGACGCGCGGAATGCGGGTCAGGAAGACGACGTCGCCCGGCGCGAGCAGGACGTCCTCGCCGGGGTGGTGCACCACGGTCGACATCGACTCATTGTAGGTGCGGCCCTCGCGCTTGATCGTGATCGTGCTCTCGTAGGAAGGGTATTTCGGGCCGCCGGCGCGCGCGATCGCGCCCATCAGGCGAATGCCGCCGGGGTCGACCGGAAAGCGGAGCGGCGAGTTGACCTCGCCGAGCACGCTGATCTGGTTGCCGCGCTGCTCGGCGACGCTCACGACCGCCTGCGGATCGATGGCGCGGTCCTTGAGGCGTTCGCGGATGATGTTCGACACGGCGCGCGGCGTCAGCCCGGCGACCTTGATCGATCCGGCGTACGGAATGTTGATGTTGCCGGACTGGTCGACCTGCTGGCGCGGAATGTCGACGAAGTTACCCGGCCGGACGCCCGCTTCGCGCGGAATGAACAGGCCGCCCGCCTGCGCTTCGTACACGGTCACGGTGACGATGTCGCCGATGCCGATCGTGACGTCGCGATAATTGCCGCCGGGAAGACGCGAGAACACCATCCCGGAGGAATCGGTGAAGGCGTTGGTCGCCTGAACGATCGCCGGATTGACCGGCATCAGGGCATAGGCGAGCGGTGCGGTCGGCTCGGTGACCAGCGCAGCGTTGGTCTGCGTGGCAACGGCATCCGGAGAGTCCAGAGGGATGAAGCCCGCGCAACCCGCCAGCGAGATGCCGACAGCAGCCAGCGCCAGGATTCGACTAATCCCGAAATCAAAAGAAAAACGTTCGGTCTTAGCCACCACCATTCCCTCGTACTCATTTAAAATCGGAATCACCGTACCAACCATCGTGCGGGTGAGTCACTGCTGCCTCTTCGACTTTATGGTAAAGCACTTATGGCTGTGACCTTATTGCAACTTGTGAACCGAGATACACGTCGGAATCGCTGTGCAAAATTTGTGCGCGACGTACTCTTTTATAAGCAGTTCGCAAACTAGACATACACGTGTCCGATCGATGTCACGATTGAGGCCGCGGCTGAACTAGTGAGCTGCGGCGCGGAGATGGAATTGCATCGTCGCGAGATGAGATCGCCTAAACTTCAAGTCTTGGATCCGATTTTGAGTGACCCTGCGTTGTGTTTTCGTCGTCCTGCGGCGGGCATGGAGCCTGAGCGGACGCCCTCGCCGGGTGATCGCACCGATATTTCTGCGGCGGGATTCCACCTCCGTTAACGCTTAGATTCGGAAGCTGGCCGCGCGCTGGCGTCCGTAAGGTCTTCCTAATCCTGATCCGCCTACTTGTCGGCCAAACCAAAAGGGAAGGCGAAGACAATGTTGCACACCGGATCACTGCTGTTCGCAGCCGGCTTTCTCACCTGCGCGATGATGGTCGCCTCCGCAATTGCGTGGTCGTTCTCCGACAACCGTGTGAGTGACGGCGAGTTCGCGCAGGGCGATGCCCGCCGGATGGCTTGATCGCACGGCCGCTACGACCGCAGATTGTTCGGGAAGTCGGATTGCAGCTTCGCCTGCTGCCCGGATTCGCTTGTCCGCACGTGCAGGACGTCGGCATAGACCTGGCTCAAGGTGCGGTGCGTCTGCTCGATGTCGTAGAGGCGGCTGAAGCGCTCATATCCGGCCCGGCCGACCGCAGGCAGGTCCAGCCGGCTTGCGCGCTGAAAACCTTCAACCAGCTTTTCCGCCGAGACCTCGTCGCACAGCACGCCCGTCGCATTGTCTTCGACGATTTCCGGCAGGGCGCCGATGCGGAAGGCGATGATCGGCTTGGCCGCCCGCATGGCCTCGATCGCCACCAGGCCAAACGCCTCCCAGCGTGACGGAATTGCGACCATGTCGGCCTGGTCGAGCTCGGCCTCGATCTGGTTGCGGTTCATCCAGCCCAGGAAGGAAACGTTGGCCGGCAGATCGCTTCGGTGGAATTTGCTGACGACCGACGCGCCGATCAGGCGCACATCCAGCGTGTTTCCGAGCGCGCGGGCCGCCTCGATGAGGAGATCATACCCCTTCTGGCGGTCGAGGCGTCCGATGAAGAGGACCTTGATCTTCTCCGATCGCCACGGCGCTGCGCGCGTGTCGAGCACGGGCCGCTGCTTGGAAATCCCGTTGTGCACAAGAACGAGGCGGTTCGCCGCGATCCCGACCTGCATCGCATCGGTCCGCTCGCTTTCCGAGATGCACACGATGCGGTGGGTGAATTTCGACAGCACGAGCTCGGTGAACTTCGTGACTTCGCGGCTGAGGCGGCCGGTCTCGCGGCCGAAGGCCCATCCGTGCGGGCAATAGACGATGCGTGAACGCCGATAGGTCAGCCAGAGCACCGGGCGCACCACGAGCCCGGCGAAGGACGAGTGAAGATGGATGACGTCGGGCCGAAACTCCCGGACCGCACGCATGGTCGCAGACAGCATGCGAAACAGGCCGACCGCGTTGCGGCCGTCGCGCGGAAACGTGGTGATGGCATCATCCTCGATGTTCACCAGATCGCTGCGATGATCGGACGGGACGACATAGTTGACGTTGCCGCGCCCGAAGCTCGCGCATTGATGCGGATGCAGCTCGTTGAGGTAGGTCGCGATGCCGCCTCTGACCGTTTCGGCGACATGCAGGACTTTCAGGCCGCTGGACAACGGTCATTCCTTTCTTGGCTTGCAGGCGCCGGATATTGCAGGCGCGCGTCTAACGTCTCGAAGCAGCAATATTTGGGCCGCGTCATTGTGTCTGACGGCTGGATGCGCCGTGGGGAGCGGGTTTGGCGAGGAATTCGAGCATCGCTGCGGCGGACTTGGCCCAGGAATATGTCGCCAGTCGCCTCTGCTGCTTCTCCTGTTCCGCCGGCGAGATCCGGCCGAGTGCAATTCTTTCGTGCATTCGTGCCGAAAGCTCGCCCGCGTTGAGGGGGTCGAAATAAACGGCCGCGTCGTCGCAAGTTTCGCGCACGGCTGCGGCCGAACTCGCGATCACCGGGCAGGCGAAGTACATCGCCTCCAGGGGAGGTATGCCGAAGCCCTCGTAGAGGCTGGGAAAAACGAACGCGGCAGCTCGAGCGAACAGCGCCGCGATCTCCTCGTCCTTGAGGCGCCCGGCGACGACGACGCCGGTTCTCGATTCCATGGCGTTGCCGCCAAAGACCTTGCTGTTGTCGCCTCCGACCACGACCAGCGGAAAATCCGCGCGGCCAAGCCGCTCGGCGGCGCGAATGGCGGTGTCGACATTCTTGTTCTTCGTCATCGAGCCGACGAAGAGGAAGAACCCGTAGGGCGCAAGATGCAGCTTTTCGATGATCGAGAAATCGGGCACGACGGTGGCGAAGTGCTCTGCGCTGTTGGGGATGACGGGGATCGACGCAGGATCAAGCGACAGCGCCTCGGCAAGTTCGTTGCGCGAAAACGCGGAAACTGTTGCGATCGTTGCTGTGCGTGCCAGCAAATGGCCGAGCGTCCGATGCAGGGCGAGGTAGCGCCAGCTGAAGAAGTCCGGACGTTTGAAAACCTGCGCATCGTGAATCACGACCAGGTGGTCGCGATGAAGCACGGGGCCGGAATTGGCGAGGCTGATGAGGCGCGTGCCGGCGGCCGCGCGTGCCAGATCGATCTGGTCCCACGCGTGCCCCTGCAACGATCCGACCTGCCTGACGTTGATACGGCGAAGACCGGGGAGCGGCTGCGCGTTCGGCGGCGACAGCACTTGCCACTCTGCGTCCAGGAGTTGTCGCGGAGCCTCTCCGCTCGCCAGCAAACGGTCCATCGCCTTGACGATTTCGGCGGCATAGCGCTGCACGCCGGTTAGCGACTGTGACAGGAACCTGCCATTGATGGAGAGTTTCAAAGCCGATCTTTTTCTTCGTGAGTGTCTTGTTTTTCGTGGGTGTCTTACGGTGGTATCCTGCGCGAACGTTGCCTCAAGACTGAGCATTCGCGCCGAATATACGATCTATGCGGTGTAACACATGTGGAGCTATCGTCCGAGCATCCTCGCAGGCGGATAGCATGCGAGGATGTATGGCGCCATCATGTTTCCTACACATTTCGATGCGCTTACATGAGCGACTGATTTGACGATTGTCGTGATCGTCCGAACCTTGCCTCTCATGTCCTGGTCTGGCATTGCATTCGCGGAATCAACGAGGTGACAAATTTGCGGCCAGTGATCGTTACCGGTGCTGCCGGCTTTATCGGAATGCACGTTTGTGAACGGCTGTTGGCGCGTGGCGAGCAGGTCGTTGGCATCGATGCGCTCACTCCGTATTATGATCCAGCGCTGAAACGTGCACGCCTTGCAACGCTCGAGCACCGTCCGGGGTTCAGCTTCCACGAGATCGATCTTGCGGACTTCGCCGCGGTGACGCGCGTTTTCGACGAGGTCTCGCCCGATCGCGTCGTGCATCTGGCGGCGCAACCCGGCGTGCGTGCGTCGATCGACGATCCCATCACCAGCATCCGCGCCAATTGCGACGGCTTCGTCACCGTGCTCGAGGCCGGGCGGCGCCATGGTGTGGCGCATCTCGTCTACGCTTCGTCGAGCTCCGTCTACGGCGCCAACCGCACCCTGCCGTATTCGACCGAGCATTCGGTGAACCATCCGGTCAGCCTTTACGCCGCGAGCAAGAAGGCCAACGAATTGATGGCGCACACCTACGCGCATGTTCACAAGCTGCCGGTGACCGGTCTGCGCTTCTTCACCGTCTACGGTCCGTGGGGCCGGCCCGACATGGCCGCCTGGCTGTTCACGCGCGCGATCTTCGCCAATGAGCCGATCAAGATTTTCAATAATGGCGACATGTGGCGCGACTTCACCTATATCGACGACATCGTTGAGGGCGTGATCCGCACCCTCGACCGGCCCGCGACGCCGAATCCCGCGTGGAACGCGGAAGCGCCGGAAAACTCGACGAGCTATGCGCCGTATCGCGTCTACAACATCGGCAACAACAGGTCGGTCAATCTGATCGAGTTCGTCGAGACGCTGGAGAAGATCATCGGCAAGCCCGCGATCCGCAAGCTGCTGCCGATGCAGGCCGGCGACGTCCTGGAGACGCGCGCCGACATTTCCGCGCTCCAGCGCGACGTCGGTTTCGCGCCTTCGACGCCGCTTGCGGAGGGCCTCGGCCGCTTCGTCGAGTGGTATCGAAAGTACCACGGCGTGTAACCCCGCGATCGCGCCAACACCGTGTTCCGCATCCGGACCGATGGTTAAGTGCAGCGCACCGGTCGCATATGTCGACTGCATTGCGTGCATGCGGCGCGTTTTGGGAAATGTCCGCCGTTGCCCCCGCGCAAGGCGGTGAAGGTTTGTTCGGCAGGTGATGCAGGCTGCCCTAATGTTGGGCGTGCGGTCGGATAGAGAATTGGTCTAGGGTGTTCAGTGGAGCAACCGTCTTCAACGGAAAGAGTCTTTCATGCGAATCGCGATGATCGGAACGGGCTATGTGGGACTGGTGTCCGGGGCCTGCTTTGCGGATTTCGGTCACGACGTCACCTGCGTCGACAAGGACGAGAAGAAGATCGCGGCGCTCCATCGCGGCGAGATCCCGATCTACGAGCCCGGGCTCGACGAGCTGGTCGCGACCAACGTCAAGGCCAAGCGGCTCGACTTCACCACCGACCTGTCGAAGCCGGTCGCGGACGCCGATGCCGTCTTCATCGCGGTCGGCACGCCGTCGCGCCGCGGTGACGGCCACGCCGATCTCTCCTACGTCTACGCCGCCGCGAAAGAGATCGCGCAGTCGCTGTCGGGCTTCACCGTCGTGGTGACGAAATCGACCGTGCCGGTCGGCACCGGCGACGAGGTCGAGCGCATCATCCGCGAAACCAATCCCAACGCCGACGTCGTCGTCGCCTCCAACCCCGAATTCCTGCGCGAGGGCGCGGCGATCCGCGACTTCAAGTTCCCGGACCGCGTCGTGGTCGGCACCTCCGACGAGCGCGCCCGCAAGGTGATGGGCGACATCTATCGCCCGCTGTCGCTGAACCAGGCGCCGCTGATGTTCACGGCGCGTCGCACAGCCGAGATGATCAAATACGCCGCCAACGCGTTCCTCGCGACCAAGATCACCTTCATCAACGAGATCGCGGACCTTTCCGAAAAGGTCGGGGCCAACGTGCAGGAGGTCGCGCGCGGCATTGGCCTGGACAACCGCATCGGCACCAAGTTCCTGCATGCAGGTCCCGGCTTCGGCGGCTCGTGCTTCCCGAAGGACACCAAGGCGCTGATCAAGATCGCGCAGGACTACGACGTGTCCTTGCGCATCGTCGAATCCGTGCTGGCCGTCAACGAGAACCGCAAGCGCGCGATGGCGCGCAAGGTCAGCCAGGCGCTCGGCGGCTCGCTGCGCGGCAAGACCATCGCCGTGCTCGGCCTCACCTTCAAGCCCGACACCGACGACATGCGCGATGCGCCGTCGATCCCGCTGGTGACCGGCCTGATCGACATGGGCGCCAAGGTGAAGGCCTTCGATCCCGTCGGCATGGAGCAGGCCAAGAGTGAGCTGCCCAGCATCACCTATTGCGAGGACGCCTATTCCTGCGCGCAGGGCGCCGATGCGCTGGTTGTCGTCACCGAATGGGTGCAGTTCCGCGGCCTCGATCTCGACCGGCTGAAGAGTGTCATGGCGCAGCCCGTCGTCGTCGACCTCCGCAACATCTACAGCCCCGAAGACATGCACGCCGCCGGCTTCACCTACGAGAGCGTCGGCCGTCCGTCGTCTCAGGCCTAGTACACGAGCCGCGGGGCACTGAGCTTCGCGACCTTTCGCCCGCCTCGTCCCGAGGCGGGCGAAATCGTCTCCGATGCGATATGATCGGTCACACGAAGCGGTCGCGCCCGGCCCGTCGGCCTCGCTGCCGCTATGGAGATTGTCATGACCGACGACACGCACTCGATCCGCAGCGGCGGGCTGACCGCGACCATCAAGGCGCACGGCGCCGAAATGTGCTCGCTGAAGAGCGATGCCGGCCTCGAATTCGTCTGGCAGGCCGCACCGGCCTGGCCGCGCCACGCGCCGCTGTTGTTTCCCATCGTCGGGCGTCTCGCCAACGACGAGTTGCGGCACCGGGGCAAGACATATCGGATGACCCAGCACGGCTTTGCGCGCGACAGCCGCTTCGCGTGGGCGGAGCGCGGCGAGAGCCGATGTGTGCTCGTGCTCGAAGACAGCGAGACGACGCGCGCGCTCTATCCGTTCGCGTTCCGCCTGACGGCCACCTATGCGATCGACGACGCCGGTCTCGATCTCTCGCTCACGGTTGCCAACACCGGCAAGGAAACATTGCCGGCTTCGCTCGGCGGCCATCCCGCATTCAACTGGCCGCTCCAGTCCGGCGTGTCCAAGGAAGACTATGCGCTGACCTTCGCGAACGCCGAGTCGTCGCCCATCCGCCGTCTCGACGGCGGCTTGCTGCGCGCGGCCACGGAGCCAAGTCCCGTCAGCGGCACGGTACTCCCCTTGTCCGATTCCCTGTTCGTCGACGACGCCATCATCTTCGACCGCATCGACAGCAATTCGGTGCTTTATGCGGCCGGGCCGAGTGCATCCAGCGGGCCCTGGCTAAAGATGTCCTGGCGCGGCTTTCGCGAGCTTGGCGTCTGGTCGAAACCATCGGGCGCCCCGTTCCTCTGCATCGAGCCATGGCGCGGCTATGCCAGCCCGGCCGGCTTCGACGGTGCGTTCAGTGACAAGCCCGGCCTGATGCATATCGCAGCCGGCGCCGAAGAGCGCTTGTCGTTCCGGATCGAGGTCGCATCGTCCTGAGATCGGTGGCCTTCAGACCTCGATCCGCGTGAGGTCCTCGCCGAGCACGACGGGACCCGAATAGTCCTGCCGGACATCCGCGAGCAGCGCGTTCAGCATGGAATCGTCGGTGCGCGGCCGGTGATGGGTCAGCGCGAGCTTCTTCACGCCGGCCTTGGCCGCGACCTTGCCGACCGTGTTGCCGCAGGCGATCGTGAATTTCGCAAGCCGGCGGAGGTGCTCGTTGTTGATCTCCGGCGTCGCGAGAAAGCAGCACTGCACCAGCAGGTCGGCTCCCTCAGCCAGTCGTTCCAGACCGGGGCAGGGGACCGTGTCGCCGGATATCGCGATGACCTTGCCCTCCGCCTCGAAGCGGTAGCCGAGACACATCCAGCGCGCGAGGAAGGCCGGCGGCATGTCGAGGCCATCGCCATGCGAGACGAGCTCGGCGCTGATCTTCCAGCGCCCGGTGTCGAGAACCGGGCCCGGAATGATGTCGGTTGCGATGACCGGCTTCCAGCCGCCGAAGGTCGGCTCGCCCCGATCCCGCCAGGTGATGTCCTTGTCGTAGACCTGTGTGACCAGCGTGTTGACCAGCCGTTCGGTATCCGGCGGCCCATAGATGCGCAGCGCGTCCTTGCGCCCGTGCATCCATGAATTCAGCATCACATCGTAGAGGTCGCCGATATGGTCGAAATGGTGATGGGTGAGAAAGACCGTGTTGATGGCGCCAAGCGGCACGCCGGCCTTGCTGAGCTGCACCATGACGCCGCGGCCCGCATCGAACAGGATGTTCTCTTCGCCGAGCCTGATCAGCGTGGTCGTCGCCATGCGGCGCGGGTCCGGGCGCGGGCCGCCGGTGCCGAGCAGTATGACTTCCATGGCGCCTACTCCAGCGTCCAGATCCCCCGGGGACTCACATTAGATTTGAAGTCCGCGGCGGGGCAAGCCGCATCGGCGTCGGAGGCGCTGCCGTTTCTCCGAAGTGACGGGCTTCTTTGCATAAGCCGGTGGTTGAATCCGGGTCCCGATGTGCGCGGTCGGCCGTCTTGGGCCGGCTCCCGGCGCTCGCGCGAGCCGTGCCTGCGCGATGATGCGCGGGATGAGAATTGTGGGCCAATTCATACTTTATACGTCGAGACTGTGACCAATATTGTTTAGGCAACACAACACGCCTAATATTCCAGCAGGCAATTTCGGGGGCTCGAACCAGTTGTGAATGTTCGTTCACAGGACAGCGCGTTGCGCGACGACTTGAATTTTCAGGCCGGCCCGCAAGCACACAGGACATCCACCATCGTGGCTGATCCCGCACGTCAGGACGTGCGTCCCGCAGGCCGCGAGCGGCTGATCGTCGTCGAAGACGATCCGGTGACGCGGACGATGCTGGTCGGTTACTTCGGCGAGAACAATTTCGACGTGGTCGGCGCCGGCTCCTGCGCGGAATGCCGCCAGGCGCTGCGTGGGCGCGCCGACCTCATCTTCCTCGACGTGCAGTTGCCCGACGGCGACGGCTTCGAGCTCGCCAAGGAAATCCAGGCGACCAGCAACGCGGGCATCATCTTCGTGACCCGCCGCGACACCGACGTCGATCGCATCCTCGGCCTCGAGATCGCGGGCGACCACTACGTCACCAAGCCGATCAATCTGCGCGACCTGCTTGCGCGCGCCCGCAGCGTGCTGCGGCGGCGCTCGATCGACCGCAAGGCGGCGCGCAACCACAATTCGATCGCCTTCGGCGACTGGATCATCGATCTGACGCGGCGCGAGCTGCTCGGCAACGACGGCAAGCCGGTGTCGCTGACGCGGGCCGAGTTCGACCTGCTGGCGGCGCTTGTCGGCGCCGACGGCAGGCCGCTCAGCCGCGACTATCTGATCGAGGTCGTCAGCAACCGCCAGGCCGAGGTCGACATCCGCACGGTCGATGCGCTGGTGGCGCGGCTGCGCCGCAAGCTCGTCGGCAGCGGCACGCCCGTGATCGCGACCGTCACCGGCGTCGGCTACAAGCTCGCGCTCAGCGAACGGCTCTAGCCTCATCCGTCGAAAGACCTGATCGCCCTCGCGCCTACCGCGCGCGGGCGCTCTGGTCCGTTATTGTCCTTTGCGCGGCCCCGACCAGCCGGTCATCGACCGCGTAGAGCGCGCAGGTGGGCGACCATTTCATGCAGGCGCTGAGCGAATCGCGCTGGGCATCGTCGGCCGTCGCGCGCCCCGACCGCCAGCCGTAACCGCCGTTGGGCGACACCGCAAAAGCCTTGTGCGGCACGGTGCTGGCGAGATAGCGCGCGAACTCGGAGCGCGCGGCCTCGTTGAGCTGGCTCGGCGGCGGCAGCGGATCGGGCGGACTGAGGACGTCGTGGCCGAGCCCGCGCTCGCGCAGGAAGGCGTCCATATACGGCGTCCATTGCGGACGGCCGACCACGGAATAGAGATAATGGCCATCGTCGCCGTAAGGCGCCGCCGCGACGAATTTCACGTTGCCGCCGCCGCCGCGAAACCCGTCATAGAGCCGGCGGGCGAGATCGGGCCCGAAGAACAGATCGTTGGTCGCGTAAACCCACAGCATCGGCACGCGGGACGTCTTGCCGAAGGTGGCGAAGGCCTGCACCAGCCCACCCTCGTTGCAGACGTCGTCGTCGTCGCGCGAGCCGCGGCCGCCGGCAAAGCTGATCGCGGCGACGAGACCGGCCGGTGCCTGCGCCGTCAGCGCGACGGTGGCGAGCCCGCCGGCGGAATGGCCGGCCGCGATCATGCCCGATGTCGTGACGTCGGCCCGACGGGCCATCGCATCGATCGCCGCGCGCAAATCCGCGACCGCAACCGCCGCCGCCGGCAGGTAGGCCGCGTTGGCGCAGCCGCCGACGCTGTCGACGCGTCCACCGGGCGAGGTGCCGTAGCCGCGCCGCATCACGATCAGCGCAGCAAAGCCGCGCCGGGCGTATTCCAGCGCGATGCCGTAATATTTGTGCGCGGACATGGTCGCGCGGTCGTCGAAATTGCGCGGCGAGCCGTGGCTGAGCAGCGCGAGCGGATAGCGCTTCGTCCCCGCCGGGCGCACCAGGAAAGCTTCCAGCCCCTGCGGCCCGGCCTCCGTCATCGGGATGCGGAGGTCCTCGGTGTAGAACTCGGCGGCGTTCGCGCGAGCCGCAGCCCCCGCGATGGCGAGCAAGATAAGCACGGGCAGATGCCAGCGCGCGAGGTCAATGCGTGGATGATTCTCCGTGGCCGCGCGGATCATAACAGAACCGCATGACCCGGCGAACGGGCGTTGTCCCGGATCGATCTAGCGTCCGCCCCGATCGTTCATCTCAACGTCTGAAGATAGGCGATGACATTGGCCCGGTCTGCGGGGTTCGGCAGCCCCTTGAAGAACATCTTGACGCCGTGGACGTCGCCGCGGGGGTCTGCGAGATAGGCGTCCAGCGTTGTTGGCGTCCAGGCCTGCTTGTTGGCCTTCATTGCATCAGAATAGGCGAAGTCCGGGACGATTGCAGGCTTGCGGTCGATGACATTCCAGAGACTTGGGCCGACCTTGTTCACCCCGATCACCGCCGCGTGGCAGTTCTCACAGGTCCGCTGGAAGACGGCCTTGCTCCTCGCCGGATCGCCCTCCGCGGCGGAGGCGGACGACGTGGCCAAAGACGATGTGGTCAGGGCCAGCATGAGCACGAAGATCAGACGACCGGTCATTTAGTCTACTCCCCCACGGAATCAGCCAAGGAATCAGCCAAGGGATCAGGCGGCTAATCCCGCAAATCCCCACCTTCGTTCATCAATCGGAAAGCAGCGTGCCCACGCGGCGCGGCGGCGTCTTTGTCCTGCATCAACCGATATCCGGGACCAAAGTACGAGGGCGCGCCATGCGTAATCGCCATGGATCATCCTGTGCGGATTGGCGTTGTTGGTTGATCGTTGACCGGAGCGCGGCATCGGGCCGGTTTGGCGACGGGCTGGCCGATGGTATGGTGTTCTAGTGCGTCGTTCGAAGGGTACAGGGGAGTTGCAGTGGCAGAAGTTGATCCCGCGGCGGGTAAGCCGGTTGCGCCGAGCGCGCTCGCCAATATTCCGCGGCTGGTGACGGCCTATTTCGCCGGCAAGCCGGACGTGGCTGATCCGGCGCAACGGGTGGCGTTCGGCACCTCCGGCCATCGTGGCACCTCGTTCAGGAACACCTTCAACGAGGGCCATATCCTCGCGACCACGCAGGCAATTTGTGACTACAGAAAGGAGAAGGGGCTGACCGGCCCGCTCTTCATCGGCATCGACACCCACGCGCTGGCCGAGCCGGCGCTGGTCAGCGCCGTCGAGGTGTTCGCGGCGAACGGCGTCGACGTCATGGTCGACAAGGATGGCGGCTACACGCCGACGCCTGTCATCTCGCACGCGATCCTCACCTACAACAAGGGCCGCACGTCGGGCCTCGCGGACGGCGTCGTCGTCACGCCCTCGCACAATCCGCCGGAAGACGGCGGCTACAAATACAATCCGCCGCATGGCGGCCCGGCCGACACCGATGCGACCTCCGTCGTCGAGAAGCGCGCCAACGCCTATCTTGCCGATGGGCTCAAGGGCGTCGCGCGCATGGACTATGCCAGGGCGAAAAAGTCCGCGACCGTCCACGCCTACGACTTCATCACGCCCTACGTCGCCGATCTCGGCAACGTCGTCGATCTCGATCTCGTCAAATCCGCCGGCATCAATATCGGCATCGATCCGCTCGGCGGCGCCGCCGTGCATTACTGGCATCCGATCATCGAGCGCTACGGCCTCAAGGCCACGGTGGTGAACGAGGCGATCGATCCGACCTTCCGCTTCATGACCGTCGACTGGGACGGCAAGATCCGCATGGACTGCTCCTCGCCTTACGCGATGGCGAGCCTGATCGCGATGCGCGACCGCTTCGACGTTGCCTTCGCCAACGACACCGATGCCGACCGCCACGGCATCGTGACGCGCACCGGCGGCCTGATGAATCCGAACCACTACCTCGCGACCGCGATCTCCTATCTGTTCGCGCACCGCCCGAACTGGAGCAAGGATGCCGCGATCGGCAAGACCGTGGTGTCGAGCTCGATCATCGATCGCGTGGCCAAAAAACTCGGTCGCAAGCTGGTCGAGACGCCGGTCGGCTTCAAATGGTTCGTCGACGGCCTCCTCACGGGCGGCTTCGGCTTTGGCGGCGAGGAGAGTGCAGGGGCCTCGTTCCTGCGCCGCGACGGCACGGTGTGGACCACCGACAAGGACGGCATCATCCTCGGCCTGCTTGCCGCCGAGATCATTGCGAAGACCGGCCGCGATCCGAGTCAGCTGTTTGGCGACCTCACGGCCGAGTTCGGCGTGCCGCATTACGCGCGCATCGACGTCGCGGCGACCACACCGCAGAAGAACATCTTGAAGTCCGTCACGCCCGAGCAGCTCGGCCTGAAGGATCTCGCCGGCGATCCCGTCCGCGCCACGCTGAGCAAGGCGCCCGGCAACGGCCAGCCGTTCGGCGGCATCAAGGTCGAGACCGATTTCGGCTGGTTCGCAGCGAGGCCGTCCGGCACCGAGGACGTCTACAAGATCTACGCGGAGAGTTTTCGCAGCACCGAGCACCTGAAGCGGATTCAGGAAGAGGCCCAGGCCGGGCTGGCGAAGGTGTTCGGGGTGTAGTTGCGGGCGAGGGCGCCGCTCTCATTGCTCCCCCACGGGAGGACTCCCCGTATCAACAGGTGTCATCACCCGCGCAAGCGGGTGATCCAGTACGCCGCGGCAGCAGTTGTGTGAACCAATGACCGCCGCGGAATACTGGATTCCCCGCTTTCGCGGGGAATGACAGTGGAGCTATATCTGTATACATTCAATCCAATAACGGTAGTATAATTCGCCTATTTTGGGCTTGAACTGCGCCACCTCATTAATGTATACATAACGTATTCATAAGCCGTGGGAGTGAGACCGATGACAAAACCCTTCCCGATGAACGCCTGGTACGCCGCCGCCTGGGACGCCGAGGTGAAGCCGGCGCTGCTGCCGCGGACGATCTGCGGCAAGCACGTCGTGATGTACCGCAAGGCCGACGGCTCGGTGGCCGCGCTGGAGGATGCCTGCTGGCATCGCTTGGTGCCGCTGTCCAAGGGCCGGCTCGAGGGCGACACCGTTGTCTGCGGCTATCACGGCCTGAAGTACAATGCGCAGGGGCGCTGCACCTTCATGCCCTCGCAGGAGACCATCAATCCCTCGGCCTGCGTGCGCGCCTATCCCGTGGTCGAGCGGCATCGCTACATCTGGCTCTGGATGGGCGACCCCGCGCTGGCCGATCCCGCGCTCGTGCCCGACATGCACTGGAATCACGATCCGGCCTGGGCCGGCGACGGCAAGACCATCCGCGTCAATTGCGACTACCGCCTCGTGCTCGACAATCTCATGGACCTCACCCACGAGACCTTCGTGCACGGCTCCTCGATCGGCAACGACGCCGTTGCCGAAGCCCCTTTCGACGTCACCCATGGCGAGAAGACGGTGACGGTGACGCGCTGGATGCGGAACATCGAGCCGCCGCCGTTCTGGGCCAAGCAGCTCGGCAAGCCCGGCCTCGTCGACCGCTGGCAGATCATCCGCTTCGAGGCGCCCTGCACCATCGCTATCGACGTCGGCGTGGCGCCGACAGGCACCGGCGCGCCGGAAGGCGACCGCTCGCAGGGCGTCAACGGCTTCGTGCTCAACACCATCACGCCGGAGACGGAGAAGACCTGTCACTATTTCTGGGCCTTCGTCCGCAACTATCAGATCGGCGAGCAGCGCATCACCACCGAAATCCGCGAGGGCGTCTCCGGCATCTTCCACGAGGACGAGCTGATCCTCGAAGCGCAGCAGCGCGCGATGGACGAGAACCCGGATCGCGTCTTCTACAACCTCAACATCGACGCCGGTGCGATGTGGACGCGCAAGCTGATCGACAAGATGGTGGCGAAGGAAAACGCGCCGCAGCACCTTCAGGCCGCGGAGTAGCGATATGGCCGAGCGCGAGGTCGACCGCTCCGTCTCGCAGACCGTGAAGGCGCAGCTCGCACTGCGCGACCAGATCCTGTCGGGGTCCTTGCGTCCCGGCGAGCGCATCTCCGAGCTTCAGGCGGTGGAGACGACGGGTGCCTCGCGCACGCCGGTGCGCATGGCGCTGGTGCGGCTGGAGGAGGAGGGCCTGCTCGAGGCGATCCCCTCCGGCGGCTTCATGGTGAAGGCGTTCTCCGAGCGCGACATCTCCGATTCCATCGAGCTGCGCGGCACCTTAGAAGGACTCGCCGCGCGCTTTGCCGCCGAGCGCGGCGTCTCCGCGCGCGAGCTCGAGCCGTTGAAGGAATGTCTCGCCGCGATCGACGAATTGCTGCGCCAGGTGCCGATCTCGGTCGACGCCTTCTCGTCCTATGTCACGCTGAACGCGCGCTTCCACGCGCTGCTGACGGAATTGTCGCGCAGCCCGCCCTTGATCCGGCAGATCGACCGCGCCTCCGCGCTGCCATTCGCCTCGCCAAGCGGTTTTGTGATGGCGCAATCCGCATTGCCCGAAGCCCAACAGATCCTGATCATCGGCCAGGAGCACCACCGCGTCGTCATCGACGCCATCGAAAACCGCGAGGGCGCGCGCGCCGAAGCGATCATGCGCGAGCACGCGCGGCTCGCCGTACGAAACCTGCGGCTCGCGCTGCGCAACCGGACTCATCTCGACCTCTTGCCGGCGCTCGCGCTGATCAAGACCGCAACCGACCAGGGCTAGTCACCATGCGCTTCATCGAAACCTGGACCCCGGCGACGCTCGTCTCGACGCGTGACCTTGCGCCCGGCATCCGCGAATTCCTGATCCTGCCCGACCAGTTCGACGGCGCCGCCTATCCGGTCGGCAGCCACATCAATGTCAGCGTGACCATCGACGGCCTGCCGGAGACGCGGTCCTATTCGCTGGTCGGCGAGGCCTCCTCGCGTGGCTTGCGGATTGCGGTGCGCCGCGCCGAGGATTCCCGCGGCGGCTCGCGCTATATGTGGCAATTGGCACCGGGCGTGCGGCTCGACATCACGCAGCCCGCCTCGCTGCTCGCGGTCGACTGGGCGCGCGACAATTATTGCCTGATCGCCGGCGGCATCGGCATCACCCCGATCCTCGGCGCGGCGCAGGCGCTGGCGCGGCGAGGGGCAAACGTCACGCTGCACTATGCCGTGCGCTCGCGTAGCGAGGCCGCCTATCTCGACGATCTCGCCGGGATGCTCGGCGACCGCCTGGTGGTCCATGCGAGCGACGAAGGCTGCCGGCTCGATCTCGACGCGCTGTTCGCGTCATTGCCGCAAGGTGCGCTGGCGCTGTTCTGCGGCCCGATGCGGATGCTGGATGCCGCGCGCCACGCCTGGATCGGCGCCGGCCATCCGCTTCCCGATCTCCGCTACGAGACCTTCGGCTCCAGCGGCACGCTGCCGACCGAGACGTTTCGCGTGCGCTTGAAGGACACGGACATCGAGCTCGAAATTCCCCGCGAGCGCTCGATGCTGGACGTGCTCAATGCCAGCGGGCATGACGTGATGTACGACTGCAAGCGCGGCGAATGCGGGCTGTGTGCCATCGACGTGGTCGAGGTCGACGGCGAGATCGACCATCGCGACGTCTTCTTCAGCGACCATCAGAAACAGAGCAACCAGAAGATCTGCGCCTGCGTCTCCCGTGCCCGCGGCACCATCACCGTGGACACGTTGCTGCGCGCGGACGCGATCTGACCGGGCTGGAAGGCGTACCCGGAAAGCGCGATCGGCCTGAAGGCTTGCGCATCCGCTCTGCGTGACGAAGCGGGCTTCGTTTGTCGCGCCAACGAGCCGGCAAGAGCGCTTCGTACGGTCCACCAATCATGATAGGATTGCTCTCGGCAGTCAAAGTGTTCAGCCGGTCTTGGACAACAAGGGTGGAGGTTCTGCCATGAAATCCAATTCGGTCTCGCGGGCAGTCGATGAGTTCGCCACAGGGAGTGCCGACTCGCTGATTTTGATCGGCCGCGTTCTGCTCGCGTGGGTATTCGTCGGAAGCGCCTACGGAGCAATATCCGACTTCAGCGGCTCCGTGGGTTATTTCAGGTCCCTGCACCTTCCAGCACCTGAGCTGTTCACCATGACGAACATCGCACTGGAAGTATTGATATCCGTTGGTTTGATATTGGGCGTCGGCACGCGCTACTGCGCAATTCTGACGTTTGTGTTCGTCGTGGCGGCAACGGCTATCGCGCACCGCTACTGGGAGTATCCCGCGGGCGCGCAGCAGATTGGTCAATACAACCATTTCCTGAAGAACATCTCGATCATGGGAGGTGCGATGTTGATCTTCGTCACCGGGGCAGGCCGGTTCAGTTTCGATCGGGCATCGTAGCCGACATCACTTCAAGTTGGGCTTGAAAGCTTCCGCGATCACGCGGCGGACGCTCTTTGAGAGCGGTTTCAGGGCCTTGCTCAGGAAGGCGAACAGAAGCATCAGCCATGTCGCAAGCGCGGCGCACCACAGCACAACGTCAAATATCTCAGGCATGATGATGCCCCTCAAAAATGACTCCTCTGAAATGGGGGCAAGTGTTGCTTAGTGGAGCCGACACAGCAAGTCATCTTTAGAGGTAGCGCGCCGAAACACTCGGAAACCACTCTCAGAACAGCGGGTAGCCTTAGGTCATGGAAGCAGACCAATCCCATGATACCGGCGACTTTCCGACTGTGTGCTCTACGCCGCGTAGGTCGCCACCAACTTTTTCGTTCGTGTCGAGCAGCGCGAGCACGCCATCGGCCGACACCGGCCGGCTGATCAGATAGCCTTGGACTTCGTCGCAACTGATCTGGCGCAGATATTCGAGCTGGTCGGCAGTCTCGACGCCCTCGGCGACCACGGCGATGCGCAGGTCGCGTGCGAGCGAAATCACCGACTTCACGATCGCGGCACAGTCGGGCTGCACCAGCATGTCGCTGATGAAGGACTGGTCGATCTTGATGCGGCTGAACGGCAGCTTGCGCAAGTAAGTCAGTGACGAGAACCCGGTGCCGAAATCATCCAGCGCCACGGTGACGCCGAGTTGCAGCAGCGCGTTCAGGATCGACGCGGCCGAGCCGTATTTCGACAGCAGCATCGATTCCGTGATCTCGACCTCGAGCCGGCTGGGCGAGACCTTCGCGTCGGCCAGCGCCTGCACGATGGTCTGGAGGATGCCGGTGTTGTGAAACTGCGCCGCGGAGAAATTCACCGCGACCCTGATCTCTTCGGGCCAGTCCGCCAGCGTGGCGCAGGCACGCCGGATCACCCATTCGCCGATCTCGTGGATCAGCCCTGTCTCCTCGGCGATGGGGATGAACTCACTCGGCGGCACCAGTCCGCGCGAGGGATGCTGCCAGCGCAACAGCGCCTCGAAGCCCGTGATCCGGTTCTCGGCGAGGTCGAGGAACGGCTGGAACGCCAGGAACAGCTCGTCCCTGGCGATCGCGCCCTCGAGGTCCGATTGCAGCGCCTTGCGGTCGCGCGACACCCTGTCGTCGCTGTCCTCGAAGAAACAGACCGTGCCGGGTCCCGCCTTCTTGGCGCGGTAGAGCGCGGCGTCGGCATTCTTCATGACGTCGAGCGCCGTGTTGCCGTCCCGTGGCGCCAGCACGATGCCGACGCTGGTTGCGCCCACGATCTGGCGGCCTTCGATCGGGAACGGCTCGGCGAACGACGCGACGAAGCGCTCGGCTATCTCGAGCGCATCTTCGGGCCGTGCCAGATTGGCCATCACCAGCGCGAACTCGTCGCCGCCGATGCGCGCGACGTGCTCGGCTGCGCGGGTGCAGTGTTGCAGGCGGCTTGCGACCTGGACCAGGAATTCGTCGCCGGCGGGATGGCCGAACTTGTCGTTGACCTCCTTGAAGCGATCGAGGTCGAGCAGCAGCACCGCGAACTCTTCGCCCGACAGGGCCAGCCGCTTCAAGGCGGCATCGAGCGTCTCGTTGAAGGCGAAGCGGTTGGGCAGATGCGTCAACGGATCCTGCCGCACCGTGCGCTCGGCCTCGACCTGCCGTATCACGCGCCGCGCAAACGAGAACGAATTGACGAACACGGCGCGGAGCAGCACGGTCCCGTAGACCGCCACCAGGATGGCGATCAGCAAATAGGCCACATCGTTGCTGCGTCCAAGGCAGATGGCGATCCCGAGGAAGAGGGGCGCCGTGAATGCGATCGCCGCGATCGGAATCGTGGCGAAGGCAAATGCGCCGCCGGCAAGCATCCCGGAGCACAGGCAGGTGATGACGAGTTTTCCGCCGGTGTCGGCGTC
Source organism: Bradyrhizobium sp. YCK136 (assembly GCF_044570075.1). Lineage (NCBI taxonomy): Bacteria > Pseudomonadati > Pseudomonadota > Alphaproteobacteria > Hyphomicrobiales > Nitrobacteraceae > Bradyrhizobium > Bradyrhizobium sp. YCK136. The sequence continues at coordinate 7,389,522 of NZ_CP172424.1, read as the reverse complement.
GGCGAAGAAGGCGACCGGTACGATGCCCCAGACAGCCCCGAGCACGAAGGCATTGCGCACCAGCCGGTGCACGGCGCGCCGCGAGACGAATTGCGGCTTGGTGATGCGGCGCGAGGCATGGGATTGCACACCGAACGCGATTGCGGCGCCGGCCACGGTGACCGCCCAGATCAGGGCGAACGCCCTGTCCGGCGACTGCCACAGCGCGATCGCCAGCACGGCGGCGTTGCAGGCATTGGCGAGCATGATGCCGACCGAATAGCCGAGCACCAGCGACATCTGTTCTGCGCGGATGTGACCGGCCAACGCCTCGTCGGTTGCGGGACCGCCGAACGCTGATAGATCGCCGGCGAACAGCCGCGCGAAATAGGTGGTCAGTTGAGTCCGCATTCCAGAGCCTAGCAGGATGGGCCGTTCGTCCGGCTCGATCGGGAGAATTCGCTGCAAACCTTTGACGAACTATGAATTATCCCCGCTTGGCACGGTCGCCGCGACCACTTCTGCGTGTTCCAATCGACAGTATCGATAACAAATCGATACAAATGCGGCACCCCGCGTTACGGTTGTAACGCGAGGAACATTTCGCCACCAATTCTGCTGTCATGCCCCGCGAAGGCGGGGCATCCAGTACGCCGCGGCCTATCGGATCAATCACCGGCGCTGGTGGAATACTGGATCGCCCGCCTTCGCGGGCGATGACACCTGTGTCCGGGAGACGCGATCATCGCCCCAGCTGCTTCGGATCGTAATAGAACCGTTCTTCGATCAACTCGTCACCCCGCCAGGTCTGCCACGCGATCTCATCCAACGTTCGGACGACCCCTTCAGCGCTGGTGAAGCTGAACCGCCAGCGTGTCGCGACAGTGTCGCCCTCGATCAGGCTCGGCCCGATGCGCGCGGCCTTGACCTCCTTGGTCGCTGCCAGCACACCGCGCTCTTTTGCTGCCAGTGCTTCCCGGCCGACAGTCGGCGCGGCGTTGTTTTCATAGGTGGCGGCGTCGGGCGCATAGAATTGTTCGATCGCGCCGACGAAATCCCCATCCTCCAGCCGCTTCGCAAAGGCTTCGACGATCTCACGACTCGGCATGGCACACCTTTCGATTAAAACCGACTGCTAGTCGGTAAGTACCGACCGGTAGTCGAAAAGTCAACTGGCTGCGTGAAGCGAATTCGATTACACGAGATTGATGAGATGAAGCCCAGCTAGTGCCTCAACGAAGATGCGTTCCCTCCCCCCTTGTGGGGGGCTAGGGAGAGGGGTAGCTCAGCAAAGAGTGCCAGTTGTTGATGATGCACCGAACGGATGCGCGATCGATGGAATCCCCGTGTGGCACCCCCCTGACCCTCCCCCACAAAGGGGGAGGGAACGGAAGCAGCGTCGCTCGTGGCCGAACTCGCTTCGATCTCAACTCACCGCGCTATAGACGAGACGACATGGCGAAACAGGCGGAGCGGCGGGCGGCGACATCGGAGGCGATCCTGACGGCGGCGCGCCGCCTGTTCGGGACGCAAGGCTTTGCCGCCACCACCATGGACGAGATCGCGGAGGGGGCCTCCGTCGCCAAGGGGGCGGTCTATCATCACTTCAGGACCAAGGAGGCGGTTTTCGAAGCCGTGTTCGAACTGGTCTCGCGCGATCTCGTTGCGGAGATCGACAGCACCGCGCGGGCCGAGAGGGACGTGCTCGCCGCGATGGTCGCCGGCACCCAGCATTACTTTGCTGCGACCGCCAAGGGCCCGACCGGTCAGATCATCCTGCGCGACGGCCCGGCCGTGCTGGGCTGGGAGCGTTGGCGCGAGATCGACGCGCAGCATTTTGGCGGCAAGCTGCCGCGCGCGATCGCGGCCGCGATGGAGGCCGGCCTGATCGCGCGGCAGCCGGTCGAGCCACTGGCGCGGCTGCTGCTCGGTGCGGTCACGGAGGCTGCGGTCGCCTGCGCCGGACGCGCGGATATCGCAAGGGCGGGCGCGGAATATGCCCGTGCGTTCAAGTCGCTGGTCGAGGCGCTGCGTCTGCGCGCATGATCGTGGTAAGTGACGAAACGGAAACGCCCACCAACAAGAACACTGGCAAGACATGACCGCAAACTCCTCTCTCTCGCCGTCCGATCCCGAATTCGACTACATCATCGTCGGCGCCGGCTCCGCCGGCTGCGTGCTCGCCAACCGGCTGTCGGCGGAGGGCAAGCACAGCGTGCTGCTGCTCGAGGCCGGCCCGAAAGATTCCAACATCTGGATCCACGTGCCGCTCGGCTACGGCAAACTGTTCAAGGAGAAGAGCGTCAACTGGATGTACCAGACCGAGCCGGAGCCCGAGCTGAAGGGGCGCCAGGTGTTCCAGCCGCGCGGTAAGACGCTGGGCGGCTCGAGCTCGATCAACGGCCTGCTCTATGTTCGCGGCCAGCACGAGGACTATGACCGCTGGCGCCAGCGCGGCAACACCGGCTGGGGCTATGACGACGTGCTGCCCTATTTCAAGAAGGCCGAGAGCCAGTCGCGCGGCGCCGACCAGTATCACGGCAGCGGCGGCCCGCTGCCGGTCTCCAACATGACCGTGACCGATCCGCTGTCGAAGGCCTTCATCGACGCCGCGGTCGAGACCGGTCTGCCCTACAATCCCGATTTCAACGGCGCCACGCAGGAAGGCGTCGGCCTGTTCCAGACCACGACGCGCAACGGCCGCCGCGCCTCGACGTCGGTCGCCTATCTCGGCCCGGCGAAGACGCGCGGCAACCTCAGGATCGAGACCGAGGCGCTCGGCCAGCGCGTGCTGTTCGAGGGCCGCCGCGCCGTCGGCGTCGAGTATCGGCAGGGCGCAACTGTGCGCCGTGCCCGCGCGCGCAAGGAGATCGTGCTATCGAGCGGCGCCTACAATTCGCCGCAGCTGCTGCAACTCTCCGGCGTCGGCCCCGGCGATCTGCTGCGCAAGTACGGCATTGACGTGGTGCTGGATGCGCAAGGCGTCGGCCACGATCTCCAGGACCACATGCAGGTCCGCATCGTGATGCGCTGCTCGCAGAAGATCACGCTCAACGACACCGTCAATCATCCGCTCCGCCGCACGCTCGCCGGCGCGCGCTATGCGCTGTTCCGGAAGGGCTGGCTGACGATCGCGGCGGGCACGGCCGGCGCGTTCTTCAAGACCAGCCCGCGGCTCGCCTCGCCCGACATCCAGGTCCACTTCCTGCCGTTCTCGACCGACAAGATGGGCGAGAAGCTGCACGATTTCTCCGGCTTCACCGCCTCGGTCTGCCAGCTCCGCCCCGAAAGCCGCGGGACCTTGCGGATCCGGAGCGCCGACCCGACCGTGCCGCCGGAAATCCGCATCAACTACATGTCTACCGAGACCGATCGCACCACCAACGTCGAGGCCCTGAAGATCCTGCGCAAGATATTGAATGCGCCGGCGCTGAAGCCGTTCGTGGTCAGCGAATACGATCCCGGGGCGAAGGTATCCACGGATGGAGAGCTGCTCGATTATTGCCGCGAGCGTGGCAGCACCATCTACCATCCGACCTCGACCTGTCGTATGGGCAACGACGCGCTCGCGGTGGTGGACCAGCGGCTGAAGGTGAGGGGGCTCGAAGGCCTTCGCGTCGTCGACGGCTCGGTCATGCCGGACCTCGTATCGGGGAACACCAACGCGCCGATCATCATGATCGCCGAAAAGGCCTCCGACATGATATTGGAGGATGCGCGGTAAAACCCGCGCGAGAAGGAGCAGACAGTTTGGCTACGCGACTGAAGATCGGCACACGCAAGAGCGCGATGGCGCTGGCACAGACGGAAGAGATCGCGCGCCGCCTGACCGCCGCCGTGCCCGGTCTCGACGTCGAGATCGTCAAGTTCGACACCACGGGCGATCTCGACCAGACCAGCAAGCTGTTGCCGCATGGCGGCAAGGGCGGCGCCTTCGTGGCGCAGATCCGCGCCGCCGTCCTGTCGGGTGAGCTCCAGGCGGCGATGCATTCGCTGAAGGACATGCCGGGCAACGAGGACACGCCCGGCCTCGTCATCGGCGCCACGCTGTCGCGCGATCCGCCAAGCGATGCGCTGGTGCTGCGCGACGGCGTGACGCTGGAGGCGCTGCGCCAGTCGCGCGGCAAGGGTTTTAAAATTGGCACCAATGCCGTCCGCCGGGCCGCCTATGCGCGGCGGTTGTTCCCCGATGTAGAAGTGATCCACTTCCGTGGGGCTGCTGACACGCGCGTGCGAAAGCTCGACAATGGCGAGAAGCAGCGCCTGCCGGATGGCGGCGCGGTGGGGCCGGCCGATGCGCTGATCATGGCGCGCTCGGGCCTTGATCGCGTCGGTCTGGCGGGCCGCATCGCCTACGAGTTTACACCGGCGGAGATGCTGCCGGCGGCGGGGCAGGGCATCGTCGCCGTCGAATGCGCCGCGCAGGACTGGCAAACGCGAAAAATCCTGTCATCGATCGACGATCCCTCTGCGCACGCCTCCGCCGATGCCGAGCGCGAGGTGCTGTGGGTGCTGAATGGCCACTGCAATTCGCCGGTGGCGGGCTTCTCGACCATCGCCGGCGATCAGATGTCGCTCACCGCATCCGTGCTCGACCTCTCCGGCAACACCATCATCGAAGCCTCGCGCACAGGCCCCGCCAACCGGCCGCGTGAGCTTGGCCGTGCGGTGGGACTTGAATTGCTGGGGAAGGGCGCTGCCGAGATCATCGAGCGCAGTCGGCCGCGCTAGCCTGCTGCCAAACGCTCATCGGTGCGATCATGTAATTCTGCGCCTGTCTTGCCCGACGAGTCAAACGTGACCGCGGCAGGGCTCAGAACCATGCCGACCGAAATTCTCCAATGATTTGTACTGTGCATCTACTGTGCATGGGGTTGTTTTCGCGTTTTTTGTTTCCGCCGCGTCGGAGGCGGGACTTGTCACCCCCGCACGCGCTTCAGCATCTGCTCGACATGGGCGATCGGCGTTTCCGGCTGGATGCCGTGACCGAGATTGAAGATGAAGCGCCCTTGCGCAAAGTTCGCCAGCACGTTGTCGACCGCGCGGTCGAGCGCGGCCCCACCCGTGATCAGCACCAGCGGATCGAGATTGCCCTGCACGGCGACGCGTGATTGCACGCGCTCGCGGATGAAGGCCGGCTCCGCGGTCCAGTCGATGCCGACGCCGTTGACGCCGGTCGCCTCGACATAACCAGGCAATTGCGCGCCGGCGCCGCGGGGAAAGCCGATGATCTTCGCGTCCGGCACTTTTGTGCGCACGCCCTCGACGATGCGCCGCGTCGGCTCGACCGACCAGCGCGCGAACTCGGCGGGCGGCAGCACTCCGGCCCAGGTGTCGAAGATCTGCAAGGCATTGGCACCGGCTGCGAGCTGCGCCAGCAGATACTCGATCGAGTTGTCGACCAGCACGTCGATGATCTTCGCAAACGCGTCCGGATGCCGGTACGCCATCATCCGCGCCGGGGCTTGGTCGGGCGTGCCGTGGCCCGCGACCATGTAGGTCGCCACCGTCCACGGCGCGCCACAGAAGCCGATCAGCGCGGTCTTGGGATCGAGTGCGCCGCGCACGATCTTCAGCGCATCGAACACCGGCGCGAGCTTGCCGAAGTCGGCGCGCGGGGCGAGCGTGGCGACCTTCGCAGGATCATCCAGCGGCTCGAGCCGCGGGCCTTCGCCGACCTCGAAGCGCACGGAGCGGCCGAGCGCGTAGGGGATCACCAGGATGTCCGAGAAGATGATCGCCGCATCGAAGCCGAATCTCCGGATCGGTTGCAGCGTGACCTCGGCCGCAAGTTCCGGGTTGAAGCAGAGATCGAGGAAGCCGCCGGCCTTGGCCCGCACCTCGCGATATTCCGGCAAATAGCGGCCGGCCTGGCGCATCATCCACATCGGCGGGATGGCTTGGCGCTGGCCGGAGAGCACGTCGATGAAGGGCTTTGTCGCTGACTGGGGCACGAAGGATCCTGAGCAAGGTTACGGCTCCTGATACACCGCCGCGGCCTTCAGCGGAACAGGGGAACAAGCGCAATTGGGCCGCGTTGACCAACCAATGGAGGAGATCATGGTTGACTCATTCAATCCCGCGCCGCACGACAAGCACGCCGACGATCTGCATGAGGCACTCGTCGCCGATCGCCATGCCAAGCTCGATACCGGGCTCAAGGACAGCTTCCCGGCGTCCGATCCCGTGAGTGTCGCCCAGCCGACACCCTCGAAGGCCGATGCAGACGCGGACAATCCCTCGCTCTGGGACAAGGTTAAGGCCATCTTCAGCTAGCGGGAGGGGCGCCGGATTCCGATAGGTTCGCTAATACCCTGTTAGCGATGCGCTGATCCTTGCGTCCGTAGGACTACGGGAAAGCGCAGGTATCACGGTGTATTTCGGCAGTCATTTCAGAGTTCAATAACAGAAGCGGCAGAGTTTCCGAACGATCGGAGAACTCTGCCGCATGAGCGCTGCTACCCAACGAGCCGGATGGAGCCGCCTGCCGCTACGCGCGGCGGCGTTTGTCGTGCTGACCTGCGCGACCATCCTCGGCGTCAGCGCCTGGCGTGAATGGGCCGCTCGCGACGCGGTGCTCAAGGGCGCCGAGACCGAGATGGCGAACGTTGCGCGCTCGCTGACGCAGCATGCCGAGGACAGCCTCGATCTGCTCGATTCCGGCGTCGTCGGCGTCGTCAGCCGGCTGGAGATGGACGGCACCGACCCTGCCACGATCGCCAAGCTCAGAAACCTCATGGAGGTGCGCAAGAAGGCGACGGAGCGCGTGCACAGCTTCGCCATCATCGACGACCATGGCAACTGGCTGACCTCGCCCGGCACGATCGGCTCGACGCTCAGCGACGACGCGTTCTTCCGCCATCACCAGCTCTCCCCGAAACGAGAGGCCCATCTCGGCCGTCCCGTGAAGAGCCTGCTCGATGGCGAATGGGTCCTCACCCTGTCGCGCCGCTTCAACAAGCCGGACGGCAGCTTTGGCGGCGTGGTGCTCGCGACCATCAGCTCCGGATATCTGTCGCATTTCTACGAGCAGTTCGAGATCGGCCGCAACAGCTCCGTGGCGCTGACGCATGGCGACGGCCTGATCGTCGCGCGCTACCCGAGCAACGAGAAATTCGTCGGACGCAGCGTCGCCGACAAGCCGCTGTTCCGCAACCCGAGCCTGCAACGGCCGAGCGGCGCCTATCACTTCAAGTCGCCGCTGGACGGCGCCGAACGCGTCAGCTTCTTCAAGCGCTCTGGCCGCTATCCGTTCTTCCTGCTCGCGACCGTCGACAAGGACCAACTGCTGGCGCCCTGGCGCGCCGCCGCGATTTCCCGCATGCTGTATGTGCTCGCGCTGGTCATGTTGATCGCGATCATCGGCGCGGTGCTGGTGCGGCAGTTGCAGCGGGGCCAGCGCATGGCGGCGGCCCTGGTCGAGAAGGAAGCACATTTCCGCCTGCTCGCAGAAGGCTCCAGCGACATGGTGACCCGTATCGGGCTCGACGAGCGGCTGCGCTATGTCTCTCCCTCGTCGATCCGCGTCGTCGGCTGGCGGGCCAGCCAGCTGATCGGAACGCCCGCGCTCGCGGGCGTTCACGCGGACGACCTGCCGCAGGTCCAGGCCCTCGTCGATGCCATGAAGCGAGGCGAGAAGGACGAGGTGCGCGTCACCTATCGCAACTCGCACCGGCAGAAGGGCGAAGTCTGGCTCGAATCGACCATGCGGGTGACACGCAAGGACAACGGCAGCGTCGACGGCGTGGTCGCGATCTCGCGCGACATCACCGAGCAGAAGACGCTGGAAACCAGGCTCGAGACGCTCGCGACCGAGGACAGCCTCACCGGGCTTGCCAACCGCCGCTGCTTCGACGACCGGCTGAACGACGAATGGGCGCGTGCCTATCGCGACCGCTCCAGCCTCGCCCTGCTCATGATCGACGTGGATCATTTCAAGGCCTACAACGACGAATATGGCCATCCCGCGGGCGACGCCTGCCTGCGCGTGGTCGCAAAGATCCTCGCGGCCGAGATGCACCGCGCCGGCGATCTGGCGGCGCGCTACGGCGGCGAGGAATTCGCCATGCTGCTCCCCAATACCGATGCGGCCGGCTGCGCCCGGATCGGCGAGCGGATCCGCGGGGCCATTCACCAGGCAGGCCTCGTCCACGCCTCGAGCCCGATTTCGGCATCTGTGACCGTTTCGCTTGGCGGCGCGACCTGCCGGCCGTCGTTCGAGCGCACCGCAGGGTCCGCTTCGCTGGTGGAGGCCGCCGACCGCGCGCTCTACGCCGCCAAGGATATGGGCCGTGACCGGCTGATGATGTCGGGCGAGGTCATGAACCTGCTGCCCAAAGCGTCCGGTCAGTAAGGGCCGTCCGGCAGCAATATCGCTCAATAATGCGGCGGGCGCTCGTTGGCGGGGCCCGGCGCATTCGTCTCGGCCTCCTGCAGCCGCTCACTGAGCTGCGCGATCTGCCGCGTCAGCGCGTCGATCTGCTTCCACTGCGCGGTGATGGTCTGGTTCAGCGTCTCGATCGTGTCGTCCTGGTAGGCGAGGCGTGTCTCCAGCGTGTCGATGCGCTCGCTCAGCGTCTTGATCTCATTGGTCACGTGTTGCGTCCTTGTCCCGTTCCCGCAGTCCGTGGCCGAGCGCGACGCGCTCGTCGAACACGAAGCATTCGCCGCGCCAGCGGCTCTGCGCTTCCGGCACTTCTTCCAGATATTTCAGGATGCCGCCCTTGAGGTGATAGACCTCGGCAAAGCCGCGCGCGAGCAGGTGCGCGCTCGCCTTCTCGCAGCGGATGCCTCCGGTGCAGAACATCGCGATCCTGCGGTGTTTTGCCGGATCGAGCCGTTCCGCGGCAAAGTCCTTGAACTGGCCAAAGCTCTTGATACCGGGATCGACCGCGCCCTCGAACGTGCCCATCGCCACCTCGAAGGCGTTGCGGGTGTCCAGCACCAGCGTGTCCGGCGCCGCGATCAGCGCGTTCCAGGCGGCGGCATCGACATAGGTGCCGACCTGCCGGGTCGGATCGGCAGCCGCGTCCCCGAGCGTGACGATCTCCTTCTTCAGCCGCACCTTGAGCCGGCCGAACGGCATCGCCTCGGCGGTCGAGAATTTCAGCTCGAGATTGTCCAGCCGGCCGCCGAACATGACGCCATGGGCGAGTTCATGAGCGAAGGTGTCGATGGCGTCAGGTGCGCCGGCGATCGTGCCGTTGATGCCCTCCTGCGCCAGCAGCACGCTGCCCTTCAGCGCCAGGCCAGCGCAGAACGCGCGCAGCGGCTCGCGCAGCTCGCGGTAATCGGGCAGGGCGGCGAACTGGTAGAAGGCGGCGACCTTGGTGACCGAATTCTTGTCAGACATGGGGCTCGTTTAGCAGGCGGCCGGCGCCCAGAAAACCCGCATGGCCGGAGCTTGCAAAAGGTCTATACGTCCAGCGGATGGCAGCCATTTCCCTGGCATGCCAGCATTGCCCCGGCGGGCGGGAATGTGTCATGTAAGCCCGGTTTTTCCGAGAGGGCGCGCCGTGCGCGTGCACGGCCCAAGAGAGCAAGAATTCGCATGAGAAACTTCCATTTCCCCGGCAGGTCCACGGTTCACGCCACCAACGCGATGGTGGCGACCTCGCATCCGCAGGCCTCGCTGGCCGCGATCGAGGTGCTGCGCGAGGGCGGCACGGCAGTGGACGCGGCTGTGGCCGGCTCGGCCGTGCTCGGCGTGATCGAGCCGCAATCGACCGGCATCGGCGGCGACTGCTTCGCGCTGATCCAGCCGCGCGGTGAAGGCAAGATCATCGCCTATAACGGCTCCGGCCGGGCACCGAAGGCGGCGAATGCCGACTGGTATCTCGAGCGCAAGATCACGTCCGTGCCGCTGACCTCGGCGCACGCGGTCTCGATCCCCGGCGTGATCGACGCCTTCGCGACCGTGCTGCGCGATCACGGCAAGTTCGGCTTCGACCGCCTGCTCCAGCCCGCGATCAAGGCGGCCGAGGAAGGCTACGTCGTCGCCCCCCGCATCGCGTTCGACTGGAAGAACCAGTTCGAGAAGCTGAAGGGCGGCACCAACACCGTGCGTTACCTGTTGCCGGGCGGCAAGCCGCCGGTGGCCGGCGACATCATCCGCCAGGCCGAGCTCGGCAAGACGCTGCGCGCGATCGCCAAGGACGGCCGCGACGCCTTCTACAAGGGCGCGATCGCGGAAGACATGGTCGAGACCCTGCGCGGCATCGGCGGCCTGCACACGCTCGACGATTTCGCCGCGCATACCACCGAAGTGACGACGCCGATCGGCACCATGTACAAGGGCTACGACGTCTGGCAGTGCCCGCCGAACGGCCCGGGCGTCACTGAGCTTCTGATGCTCAACATCCTGTCGCGCTTCGACCTGACCAAGTATGCGCCCGTCAGCGTCGAGCGCTTCCATCTCGAGGCTGAAGCCGCGCGCATCGCCTACATGAACCGCGAGATGCATGTCGCCTCGCCCGACCACATGAAGATCAACGTCGCAGAGATGCTCGAAAAGGGCTTTGCCGACGAGTACATCAGCAAGATCCGCATGGACGGCATGCTCGACCTGCCGAACGTCGCGCCGCCGATGAACCCCTCGACCATCTACATCACGGTCGTGGACAAGGACCGCAACGTCTGCTCGTTCATCAATTCGGTCGCGCATTCCTTCGGCTCGGCGATCGTCTCGAACAAGACCGGCGTGCTGCTCCAGAACCGCGCCGGTGGTTTCCGCATCCAGCCGGGCCATCCGAACTGCATCGAGGGCGGCAAGCGCCCGCTCCACACGATCATGCCGGGCCTGCTCACCAAGGGCGGTCGTTCCACGATGCCGTTTGCGGTGATGGGCGGCCAGTACCAGCCGACCGGCCAGACCCATCTATTGACCAACATCCTCGACTATGGCTGCGACGTGCAGGAGGCGATCGACATGCCGCGCGGCCTGCACTACGAGGGCCAGTACCAGCTCGAGGACAGCGTGCCGGCCGACATCGTCGAGGGCCTGAAGAAGCTCGGCCACAAGACCACCAGCGTGGTCGGCCCGCTTGGCGGCGCCCAGGCGATCTGGATCGACTGGGACAAGGGCACGCTCACCGGCGGTTCCGATCCGCGCAAGGACGGCTGCGCGCTCGGCTATTGATCGAGGGCCAGAGCTGCAACGTTACGGCTGGAAACTGCACCCTCGTTGCGCTAGACACCTCCCGCCTCAAACGGAAGGTGTCTTATGCAGCGTTTCCAGCGCGTGCTCCTCGCCATCATGTCGGCACTCGCGATCACCGTGATCGCTGGCGTGTCCGATTTCGTTTCCACCACGGCCTCGGCCCAGACCGCAGGAAAGACCATGACCACAGCTTCAGGCTTGCAAATCATCGACACCGCCGTCGGCACCGGCGCCTCGCCGCAGCCCGGCCAGATCTGCGTGATGCACTATACCGGCTGGCTTTATGAAAACGGCCAGAAGGGCAAGAAATTCGACTCCTCGGTCGATCGCAAGGAGCCGTTCGAGTTTCCGATCGGCAAGGGCCGCGTGATCGCCGGCTGGGAGGAGGGCGTCGCCTCGATGAAGGTCGGTGGCAAGCGCACGCTGATCATCCCGCCGCAGCTCGGCTATGGCGCGCGCGGCGCCGGCGGCGTGATCCCGCCGAACGCGACGCTGATGTTCGACGTGGAATTGCTCGCGGTGAAGTGACGGCGCAGCCGTCATTCCGAGGCGATGCGTTAGCATCGAGCCCGGAATCTCGAGATTCCGGGTCTGGTCCTTCGGACCATCCCGGAATGACGGTCAAATGGACAAAACAAAAAGACCGGCCTTGCGGCCGGTCTTTTCGTTTGCAGCTCTGCGCGCGTCACTCTGCCGCGCGCCTCGCTGCAGCCGCGGCGCGATCGATCGCTTCCTTCGCGGCGTCCTTGGCATCGCCCATGGCCTGCTGGCCCTTGCCCTTCACCTCCTGGACTGCGCCTTCGCCCTTCAGGCGGTCGGAACCGGTTGCCTCGCCGATGCCCTGCTTGGCCTTGCCGATCGCCTCGTTGGCGTTGCCTTTGATCTTGTCGGTCGTGCTACCCATGAGACTCTCCTTCCAGTTCTATCGCGGGGACAACACGGGACGACTACGAGCGTTCCTTTTTTGGTATGGCTTGATGCCGCGGCTTTGGTTAGTTTGCCGCGCACGGAACCAACAGAAAGCAAGATCATGACGGGCCATGACCACACGCATTCCCACCATGCACACGATCATGACGATCGCTGGAAACATGACGGCGTGCGCGTCATTCCCGGCAACCAGCTCGATACCAACGTGCCGTCGACGGCCGGCATGGACCGCGCGGCCGCCATCAACTTTGCACGCGTCGGTGCGCAGAAATTGTGGGCGGGCACGGTCAGCATCAAGCCCGACGCCAAGACCGGTGCACATCACCACGGCCATCTCGAAAGCGTCATCTATGTGGTGAAGGGCAAGGCGCGGATGCGCTGGGGCGAGAGCCTGCAATTCACCGCGGAGGCCGGCCCCGGCGATTTCATCTTCGTTCCGCCCTACGTGCCGCACCAGGAGATCAACGCCAGCCCCGACGAGGTGCTGGAATGCGTGCTGGTGCGCAGCGACGGCGAGGCGGTGGCGATCAATCTCGATATCGAGCCGGTCGAGAAGCCGGAGACCGTGCTGTGGATCGATCCGGTGCACCGGGACCCGAACGAGAAGAAGTAAGCCCGGCCCGGGCCTGCCGGTTCTGTGCGACAGAACTACGGCAGGCGGGCCTGAAAAAAATATCCGGAAGCCGTGTCGGATGGCCGTCTGTCTGTCCGTCCTTGGGCAGAACCCCGCCCAAGGAGCTTCCGATGCCCAAGATGATCTTCGTCAACCTGCCGGTGACCGACCTCAAGCGCGCCACGGCCTTTTATGAGGCGGTCGGCGCGGTCAGGAACCCGCAGTTCTGCGACGATACGGCGAGCTGCATGGTCTTCTCCGAGACCATTTTCGCCATGCTCCTGACCCACGATAAATTCCGCCAGTTCACACCCAAGCCGATTGCGGATGCGAAGACCTCGAACCAGGTGCTGCTCTGCCTGTCGGCCGACAGCCGCGACGAAGTCGACGCCATCGTCGGCAAGGCCGAGGTCGCGGGCGGGGTGGCCGATCCCAGCCCGAAGGATGAGTACAGCTTCATGTACGGCCGCAGCTTCGAGGATCCGGATGGCCATATGTGGGGTGTGAATTGGATGGACCTCGCGGCATTCGCCGCGCAGTCCGAGATGGCGAACGCCTGATCGAAAATCCGAGAGCATTGAAAACCTGAAGAGGAGCGTTCTCCATGTCCAAGCTCGTGCCCTGCATGTGGTTCAACGGCGATGCCGAGGAAGCCGCGAAGTTCTACGTCTCGCTCGTTCCGAATTCGGAGATCACGCACGTCCAGCGCAACGTTTCGGACGGCCCATCCGGCAAGACAGGCTCCGTGCTCGTCGTCGAGTTCACGGTGGCCGGGCAGCCCCTGGTCGCGCTCAACGGCGGCATGAAGATGGAGTACACCCACGCGATCTCGCTGATGATCCATTGCGACGACCAGGCCCAGGTCGACAGCGTCTGGAACGCCTTCATCGCCCATGGCGGCAAGGAAGAGCAGTGCGGCTGGCTCAGGGATCGCTGGGGCGTGGCCTGGCAGGTCGTGCCGAAGGTGATGTTCGAATTCCTTACGAGCCCCGACAAGGCCGCGGCCGCGCGCGCGATGCAGGCCATGATGAAGATGGTGAAGCTCGACGTCGCCGTGTTGCGTCAGGCGTTCGAGGGCAAGTCGGCGGCATGACGGCGGCACAGGTGCTGTAGGGTGGGCAAAGGCGCTATTGCGCCGTGCCCACCATCTGTCCCCAGTTGAGAGAGGAGTGGTGGGCACGCTTGCGCTTTGCCCACCCTACGAGACCGGGGCTGCGCGTACCAAGCCGCCGCTAATAATTAATCCTTAGCCCCACGCCGCCGTGGATGGTGTTCCCCACCGGCTGCGGACCCAGCGTGCCGTTGGCGAAGAGGTCCACGATCCAGCCCTTCTGCACGCGGAAGCCGAGGCGGCCGCCATATTCGAACCAGCCCTGGTTGCCCATGGTCGGCACCACCATGCCGTCGCCAGTCACGGTGGCGACGATGCCGCTATGGCTGGCGAACGCCTGCACCCAGCCGCCGTTGATGTTGGCCTCGATGTTGCTGCCGAAGAGATGCGTCCACTGGCCGCCGATCTTGACCAGGCTGGTGCGGTCGGTGCCGGTCGCGATCGTGGCGTCGAACGGATTGAACGCCACGGCGCTGTCCGAATAACCGGACACGCGCTGCCAGAGCTGCCAGACCTCGATCGAGGCGGCGACCTCGTCGCGCGGCGAGACGCGGCTCATCCAGCCGGCGCGGCCGTAGACGGCGTAGTTGGAGGCGTTGGTGGAGCTCGTGACGCTCACCGGGCCGAGGCTGGTGTTGTAGCTGCGGGTGTAGCGCGCCTTCTCCCACGGCGTCAGGATCGTGCCGATGTCGAAGAACGGGCGCGACGAGCCCCAATCGGTGAAATCATAGCGCAGCGCGAAGGCGCCGATCGGTGCGCTGGTGATGTTGTAGCCACCCTCGCTGTATTGCGTGTAGGCGATGCCGGCGAGCAGCGACAGATTGTTGGTCAGCTCCTTGCGGCCGTGGATGCCGGCCGAGAACGAGCCGGCCGAGCCGAACGCGCTGATGCAGTCGCTGCAATTGACCTGCTCGTTGACGCCGAGCAGCACCGTGCCGAGCACCCGGTTGGTGATCATCTGGTTGAAGCGCTGGTTGGCGAGACCGCCGATCGAGTTGCCGCTGGAGTCAGCGCCGGTCGGCGTCGGGCTCGGCGCGGGATACGGACTCGACGACGGATACGGGCTCGGTGACGGATACGGGCTCGGGGACGGCGCCGGCGAGGGCGAATATGTCGGTGACGGGGTGGGCGTCGGTTCGCCGCACTCGGACTCGCAGGCCGCCTGCGCAGCCGCTGGACGGGCATCGAACGCGACGAGCGCAAACGCAGCCATTGCGGTCAGCACGCCGGCGAGAATGAAGCGCCTCAGGTGGAGTTTCGCCATCGTCACCGTCCGCACAGCATGCCGTCGTCATGGACGGCGGGCGTGATGGTCGGCGAGGCGTTGGCATATTGGTTGACTGAGCATAGCCCGGCATTCGCGGCGCAGGTCGCGGCAAAGGTCCAGGGCGGCGTGTTGGTCTTGGTGATGCTGACCTTGCCGCCCGTCGAGGTGATGACCGCGGTATCGCCGGGCTGGGTGAGCTGCACGCACTGGAAGCTCGTCGTGCAGACGCTGGCCGCGCCGTCCTGAAGCACGACGACGGACCGGCCGCGCTGGGACAGGATGTCGAGCGTGGTGCCGCGCACGCCGATGGTCGCGAGCGGCGTCGTGATCTTGTAGGCGGTCTTCTCGGAATGTCCGGTGACGAAGCGGAATGCGCCTGTCGTCATGCGGATCGCGACGTCGCGATAGCTGTGCTCGTCGTTGAAGACGGTGCGGTCGAGCTTCAGCGTGGCGCTGGGACCGAGCGACAGATTGGTGCTGTCGGCCATGACGAAGCGCGCCGCGCTGTCGGCGCCGGTGCGCACGGTCTCGTCGCGCAGCATGCTGTCTCCGACGCTGATCGGCGTCGTGGTCGCGGCGACGCGCACCACCTCGTTCTGGATCACGACGGCTTCGCCGACGCGCGTCTGCGCCTGCGCGCAGGGCGCCGCGCACACTGCGGCCGACAACAGAGAGAGGAAAAGCCAGAAACGCAAATTCATTTCGCAACCGATCGATGTGTCCCTGATCGTACCGGATCGCGCGCGCTTGCGATGTGGCGAAATTATCACAAGCGGCGCGGGACATGCGCTATGCTTAGTGACAGTTGCGGCAGAATGCGTTCAATGAAAAGCGTCATCCATAGTTTTCTCCGCGGTGAAGCAGATTTGCCACGCAAAACATCCCCACAAAAGCCGCTTGAATTGCCTGCGGTTCCGAAGATGTCGCGGAGCGCAGTGATTGCTGTCGCAATTTTCCTGATGGCGCATCTGGCGCTGCTGATCGGTCTTACCGCGCCGGAGAAGTTCGTTTTCGACGAGGTGCATTACGTCCCGGCGGCGCGGCAGATGCTTGCGCCGGTGATGTCGCAGCCGATGCTCAATCCGATGCATCCGCCGCTGGCCAAGGAGCTGATCGCCGCGTCGATTGCGACGTTCGGCGATAACGCGCTCGGCTGGCGCTATCCGGCGACCTTGTTCGGCGCGCTTGCGATCGTCGCGATCTATCTGTGCGGCCTCGCGCTGTTTGCCGCGCAAGGGCCCGCGGTCGCCGCGGCGCTGATCGCGGCCTTCAACCAGATGCTCTACGTGCAGGCGCGCATCGCGATGCTCGACATCTTCGCGCTCGGCTTCGGACTGCTCGCGACCGCCGCCTTCATGCATGGCTTTCGCAGGGAACGGCCGCATGCGCTGTTCGCGCTCGCGGGCAGCCTGTTCGGCTGTGCTGCGGCCTGCAAATGGAGCGGCCTGTTTCCGCTCGGCATCTGCATCGTCATCGTCGCGGTGATCCGCCTGATGCAGGGCTGGCGCACGCTGTTCGCCGACGCAAGACCGGACGATTGGTATCGGCCCGACCTCTGGCCCGACTTCAGGGCGCCGCATGTCGCGCTCTGCTTCGCGGTGCTGCCGGCGATGACATATCTTGCCGCTTTCATTCCGCTTTATGGATTGTCGCTGCCCGATCTGATCGAGGGGCAGCGCCGGATCTTTGCCGACAACACCACCACTGCGATCGCCGGCCACACCTACATGAGCTCGTGGCCATCCTGGCCGCTGCTCGCCCGTCCGGTGTGGTTCCTGTTCGACAAGACGGCGGAGGACAGCGTGTCGGCTATCGTCTTCCTCGGCAACCCGCTGGTGCTGTGGCCGGCGCTGGCCGCGCTCGCGATCGTGCTGCGCGACGTCGTCGTCGCGCGCCGCTGGGACGCGTTCCTGATCGCGGCGTTCTATTTCGGCCCGTGGCTCGCCTGGGCGCTGCTGCCGCGCACGCTGGGTTTCATCTACTATTATCTGCCGGCCGCGACAGCGGCGTCGCTTGCGCTGGTCTATGTGCTGCGCCGGAACGGCCTGCCGCGCTGGTTGCTTTGGGCCTATGTCGGCCTCGCCGCGATCGGATTTGCGATCATGCTGCCGATCTCCGCAGCCTTATCGGAACGTCGATGCAGAGCTTCAACCGGCTGATGCTGTTCCAGAGCTGGATCTAGTGCCCGCTCGCGTGCATAGGCCCCGGTAGAATTCTCTTGCGCTGCGGCAGGCCTTCGCCGATCCGGTGCAGCTCGAATCGGCGATCCTCAACCTCGCGCTCAACGCTCAGGACGCGATGGTATCAGGCGGGCGCCTGACCATCTCGACGGCGAACGCATCGCTCGATGTGGGCGATCACAACACGCATCCCGACGTCGGGCCGGGCGAGTATATCGTGATTGCCGTGACCGACACCGGTTCCGGCATGCCGAGGCGGGTGCTGGAGCGGGCGTTCGAGCCCTTCTTCACCACCAAGGAGGTCGGCAAGGGCAGTGGGCTCGGGCTCAGCATGGTCTACGGCTTCGTCAAGCAATCCAACGGCCATGTCACGATCTACAGAGAGCCGGGCCTGGGGACGACCGTGCGGATCTATCTTCCGGCCGTGCTGGCGAAGACGCAGAGCGCGCCGCTGGCGGTCGAGAAGGAGGTGGTGCAGAGCGGCTCCGAAACCGTGCTGGTGGTCGAGGACGATCCGTTCGTCCGCTCCTATGCGGTGATGAGCCTGGAGAGCCTGGGCTACAGGGTGATCTCCGCGGTCGACGGCAAGGAGGCGCTCCAGACGCTCGCCGCAGCGCCGCACATCGACCTGCTGTTCACCGATGTCGTGATGCCCGGAGGCGTGAACGGCTGGGAGCTTGCAGGGCTCGCGCGCAAGGCAAGGCCCGAGATGCGCGTGCTGCTGACGTCGGGTTACGCCCTCGAAACACTGGCGGCGAACGGTCACGTCCAGCAGGGCGCCCCGATCCTTGAAAAGCCTTACCGCAAGGCGGAGCTTGCGCGCTTGGTGCGGGAGGCACTCGCCGCAGCGGTGCCGGTCTGAGCCGGGGTCCGCCTGCCGCGCGGGCGGCGGGCGGTGGGTCGGCACTACAGCGCGATGAGATTGAAATGAATCGTCATCGCGCTGTAGTTCATTGTCTGAGCATGGTCTTTTCGGAAAGCCGCTGCGCACTTTGCGCTAGCGCGGCCCTCCGGGTCCGGATCATGCTCTAGTACCCGGAATCAGAGCTGAGTGATACGGCGGCCTTTGAAACGGCGTTGACGGACCTTTTTCTTGGTCCAGACGAAGGGCTCGGCTCTGTCGTTGTATGCGTTGACGTAGGCATCGATGTGTTCCTGAAGCTGCTTGAGGCTCGTGAAGGAGGTGCCGCTGAGCGACTGCCCCTGCAAGATGGAAAACCATACTTCGACCTGATTGAGCCATGACGCACTTGTCGGCGTGAAATGAAATTGCACGTTGGGGTGGGCCTTGAGCCAGTCCTCGTTCTTTTTATGGGTGTTGAGGTTGTCGAGGATGACGTGAAGCTTGCGGTTCGGAAAAGCCGCGGTGACGCTGTTCATGAAATCGAGAAACTCGACGCGGCGCCGGCGTTTTGAGTGGGTCGCGATGATCTTTCCGGTGGCGACTTCGAGCGCCGCAAACAATGTTGTGGTGCCATGCCGCTTGTAATCGTGGCTTTGGCCGGTCAAGGCGCGGCCATTGGGCAACTTCAGATAACCCTGCGCTCGCTCCAAAGCCTGGATCGAGGGCTTCTCGTCCACGCACAGCACAATGGCCTTCGCCGGCGGCGCGACATAGAGGCCGACAACATCGGCGGCTTTGGCCGTAAAGTTCGGGTCGTTGCTCTCGCACCAGGACTTGCGAGCCACCAGGTCAATCTTGTGGCTGCGCAGGAACCGCCAGACATATTGGACATCGACATCGCCCAGCGCCTCGGCCAGCAGGGGGCCGGTCCAGCGCGCAAACCCTTGCGGTGGCGGCTTATCCAGCAGCTTCAGAATCCGCTTGTCGGTCGTCTTCGTATAGATCGGCTGCTTGCCAGGCCGCGGCTTGTCTTGCAGCCCTTCAAGGCCATGGTCGGCATAGCGATGCCGCCAAAGGCTGACAATCCGCGGCTGGACCCCAACTTCCTTGGCGATCGACCGGGTGCTGCGCCCATCCGCCGCCAACAGAACTATCCGCGCCCGCTTCAAATCGCGCTGCAACGTCACCGGTGAGCGACAGCACGCCTCAAGCACCTTGCGATCTTTCCTCGAAAGGTGGACTTCTCTTGCACTAGATCATTTCGACGCGGTCTTGGTGTCCATGTTGACGACCTGAACGCGGCGGTTGATCGGGTCGGCGCCGTTGGCGGTATCCTTCAGCTTGGTCTTGCCGTAGCCGACGGTGACGAGATCGGTGCCGTTGAGGCCGTAGTTCTGCACCAGGTACTTCTTGATGGTGTCGGCCCGACGTTCGGAGAGCCCTTGGTTGTACTCTTCGCCGCCGATCGCGTCGGTGTGTCCGGCGACCACGAAGGTCGAGCCCTTCAGCGCCGGGTCGGAGAGCGCCTTGCCGAGCGCCTGCACTGACGGCACCGACGTCTTGGCGATGTCGGCCGAGTTGTAGTCGAACTGGATCTCCAGATCGATCTTCGGCTTGGTCGCAGCCAACTCGGCGATCTGCTCGCGTTCGCCGGTCGAGAGCGACCGGGTCGAGCGGTTGCGCACGGTGTTCAGGAACGTCGCTTCCTTGGCCTGCACCGCCGGATCGGCCTGCGGACCGGCGGACAGACCGCGGGTCACCGGCTTCGGCTTCAACGCATCCAGGATCTTGTCGGAAGAGATGTTGTTGTCGCCGGCCAGTGCCAGGCCCGCCGTCATTGACAGCGCGGCCGTGAGCGTAATCGCCTTCAGTGCAAAAAACTTATCAAAACGGGTCATTGTGGTATCCTCGCTGTTACGCCTGATGACGATTTGATGCTGCGAGCATAGGGCAGGTTCAAAGCCCCCGATGTGATCCTGGTCACGGTGGCTGCAGGAGCCTGCGGGCTCATCCTAGCGCACTTTGCGCCGTTTCGGAGTGCGCGACCGGGCTGCTTTGCTTCCGGAGGGAAGGTCAGGCTCGGCAGGCCAGCAATTATCGTCGCGTCTTCTTTGAGGCCGGTTCGATCCTTCACAACCCAAACGTGATCTAAATCACATTTCTCTTCCGTGGAAGAGATCACACTGGGGGCGTCGGTGGTTCTTGATCTCTGGAGAAAGACCATGCGTTTCCTGATCGCGGCAGTGTCCTTCGCAGCCTTCGTCTTCAGCGGTAACGCGGCGTTCGCCGACAAGCGCGTTGCCTTCGTGGTCGGCAACGCCGCCTACAAGAATGTCCCACAGCTTCCAAACCCCGCGATCGACGCCAGGTCGATGGCACGGGTGCTGCGCAATGTCGGCTTCGACGTGGTCGAGGGTAGTAACCTCAGCCGCGACGCCATGACGGCGAAGCTGCTCGAGTTCGGCAAGAAGAGCGAAGGCGCCGATGTGGCGCTTTTCTTTTATGCCGGCCACGGCATCGCTGTGAACGGCACCAATTACCTGCTGCCTGTCGACGCCGACCTCAAATCCGAGATGGACGTCAAGCTGGGCGCTGCCATCAACGTCGATCTGACGCTGGAGCAGACCATGGCGGATGCCAAGGTGAAGCTGGTGTTCCTCGATGCCTGCCGCGACAATCCCTTCGCCGCAAAGATCCGCTCGGCCAGGGCGACGCGGTCGGTCAATGTCGCGAGCGGCCTTGCCGAGATGAAGTCGGGCGAGGGCACGCTGATCGCGTTCGCAACCGGCCCCGGCCAGACCGCGCTCGACGGCGAAGCCGGCACCAACAGCCCGTTCACCCGCGCGCTTCTCGCCAATATCGCCCAGCCCGGCATCGAGATCCAGCAAGCGATGACCAGGGTCCGGGCCCAGGTCAACGACGAGACCAACAAGGCGCAGCTGCCTTGGGGCCACACCAATCTCACCGGCACGGTCTATCTCAATCCGGCGGCCATGGCAGCGCCCGATGCCGCAGCGTCGGCATCCGTCGTCGCGCAGGCCGGCGAGGTCGAGCTCGAGTTCTGGCGCTCGATCAAGGACACCAACAAGGTCGAGGAGTTCAACGCCTACCTCACCAATTATCCGAACGGCACCTTCAAGCCGCTGGCGCTCGCCCGCATTGCCGCGCTCCAGGACGGCCCCTCGACGACGACGCGCAACCTCACTGCCGGCGTCGATCCCGCGACCTTCACGGATACGGCCGACCAGGTGTCCGAAGACCAGATCGGTCTCGACAAGAACCAGCGCCGCGACGTGCAGCGCCGCCTCACCGGCCTCGGTTTCGACGTCAGGGCGACCGGCAAGTTCGACGAGGAGACCCGCACCGTGATCAAGCGCTGGCAGGCGGCGCGCGGCTATCCCACGACCGGCTATCTCAACAAGCTTCAGCACAAGGCGATGCAGTCCGAGATCGTCTCTGCCCGCGTTACCGCCTCCGACGAGTCCGAGGACGAACCCGCCCGTCGCCGCGCGTCCGGTGGTGGCGGCCGCCGTGCTCACGGCAGTGGCGGTGGCATGGGCGGGCCGGGCGGCTTGTTCGGCCACATGATGGGCGGCCTGTTCCGGCGGTAGTTCGGCGAACGGCGATGCGTGAAGGCAGCTCGATCCCGCGGGCCGCTTCCGCTTTGGAAACCCTTGCACACCGATGGCCGCAAAGCCGTCTCCGCAGGGCCCGCTCGCGAACAAGAAATCGGCCAGATGCACGCCTAGCAGAGTTCTTCGCCATCAACCGCAGACGAAGGGGAGCCGAGTTCCATCCAGTGCCGAGGCCGAGTGATTATCAGTCCTATCGCAGCGGCCCGCCGGATCGGTCTGTGTCCCTGAGCTCCATGCCCATCTATATCGGCGCGGCGATGATCGCGGTGGCGATCCTGCTGTCGACCCTGATCACGGGCCTGACCTCCCGCTATGTCGGCCTCGACGGGCCGAACGACGAGAACATGTGGCTGGTCGATCGTCTCACCGGCAGCGTCTATCGCTGCCAGGCGGAGGGGCGCGGCAAGGCCTCGTGCGAGCCCGATATCGCCACCGGTAGCCTCAGCGATCGGCCCAGAGCGCCGAAAGACGGCCGTTGAGGCCCTTCGTCTTCGCAGCGCAGCAAGAAAATTGCCTTCTCCGCGAAACGTCCGCGCGAGAGAATACGTAATTGCGAAGGCCGGCATGACGCCGGTTTCGTTTTACGGAGGAGACTTTTCTATGAAGATGTTGCTCACGACCGCAGCTTTTGTCGCGTTCACTCTTTCGTTGTCCCCCGCCTCCGCCGCCATGATGGCGTGCACCGGCGAGAACATGATGAAATCGACGGCCATGATGATGGGCACCGCCGACACGCCGGCCAAGATGGTGGCCAACAAGGAAATGGCCATGGCCAACACCGACATGAGCAACGGCAAGATGAAGAGCGGCTGCATGCATTACATGAAGTCGCAGAAGGCCATGATGGCGAAGTAGGCCTCGTTCATGCCGAACGGCCGCGCTGTCAGCAGATGGCAGCGCGGCATTTTCTTTTGTTGCTCCTGGTCCGCTGCTTTCTCCCGGTGCGAATCCCGCTACATTGCTTCCTGCAATGTCACGCGCGCCCAAACCGATCCCACTCACCACGACACAGGCCCGGCAGATCTGGCTGCACGCCCAGCGGCTGGATGAGCGCACCCCGTTCGGCGAGGGTGCGCAGGCCGTTGCGGATGCGACCGCTCATCTCGGCTACGTGCAGATCGACACCATCAACGTCATCGAGCGCTGCCACCACCACATCCTGTTCAGCCGCATTCCGTCCTACCGCCGCGCCGATCTGCGCCAGGCCCAGAGCGTCGACAGGAGCGTGTTCGAATACTGGACCCATGCGCTGTCCTACATCCCCTCGAACGATTTCCGCTTCTTCCTGCCGGCGATGCGCGAGCACCGGCGCGAAGGGCACAAATGGTTCGCCTCGGTGAAGCCGGCCGACACGCGCAAGGTGATGCGGCTGGTGCGTGCCGGGCCGCTGACGATCCGCGACATCGAGGACGACGTGCTCACCGAGAAGGAGCATCTGTGGCAGAGCCGCAAGCCCTCGAAGCGCGCGTTGCAGCTTGCCTTCTACACCGGCGCCGTGACCATCAGCGAGCGCCAGGGCATGCTCAAGACCTACGAGCTGATGACGCGCCATTTCGGCTGGGACAAGCTGCCGAAGCCGGCATCGGCAAAGGACATCACGGCCTATCTGCTCGATCGTGCGCTGCGGTCGCAGGGCGTGGTGAGTCTCGATTCGGTCTGTCATCTCGACGCGCCGAGCAAGAAGGCGGTCGCGCGCCTGATTGCCGCGTGCGTGCGTCCGTCGCGGCGAGCTCGTCCCTGTCGCGATCGACGGCGCCGGCAAGCAGGAGCATTGGGCGGCGCCCGCGGTGCTGGAGGCCGGCGGTGAGGGGCCATCGCCCGATCTCGTCCACATCCTCTCGCCGTTCGATCCCCTGATCATCCAGCGCAAACGCACCAGTCTCATTTTCGGCTACAACCATCTGTTCGAGGCCTATGTGCCGAAGGCCAAGCGCAAGCTCGGCTATTTCGCGCTTCCGGTGCTGGTCGGCGACGAGATCGTCGCCGCGCTCGATCTCAAGACCGACCGGCAGGCGAAGAAGCTCCTGATGCAGAAATGGACCTGGGTCGGGGAGGGGAGGAAGACCGCGGGGCGCAAGGAGCTCAAGCGTGTGATCGAGGAAGAGCTCGATCGCTTCGAGCGGTTTCAGCTGGCGGATTGAGCGAGGCTGCGCCTCTCAACGAGCCGATCGATCCAGACGCCGAACGCAATCCCAGCTGCGTAGGCGACCAGATTCCACAGCGAGAAGATGCGCCCGAGCAGCAGTGCGCCGGCCGTGGTGAGCCGGAACGCATCGAGCCACGGCGTGTGCACCAGCCGGGAAAATTCGACGACCACCGCGATCGCCGCCGCGATGGCTGCAAGCTGCATCCGCGACAGCCTTGGCAGCAAAACCCCGACCAGCACGAACACCATCGTGGCCCACAACAGCGAGCCGCCATACTTCACGACGAAGGCGGGAAGGCCGAGCGGGAAGCCGTACCAGCGCAGGGACAGTCCGCAGGCGATCACGACCAGCGCCAGCCCGGCCCGGACCAGGGATGTCCGAAGCGGCGCTATGGGTTTGACCGGCTGCGCCCCATGCATTGCTTGCTCCATTGACTCTTTCGCGGCGATGCTCAAAACCCCGGATCAGCCCATAAAAGCAACAACCCCGGGGGGAAGCCATGAGCCAGACCACGACCTATGCCGGTTCCGCCGGCACAGCCAAGACGGAAATCGAGACCTCGACCATCCGCGCCATCTCCTGGCGCCTGATCCCGTTCCTGGTGCTGGCCTACTTCTTCTCCTATCTCGACCGCGTCAATCTCGGCTTCGCCGCGCTGACCATGAACGCGGAGCTGAAATTCACGCCGCTGATCTTCTCCTGGGGCGCCGGCATCTTCTTCATCGGCTATTTCATCTTCGAGGTGCCGAGCAATCTGGCGCTGGAGAAGTTCGGGGCCAGCCGCTGGATCGCCCGCATCATGGTGACCTGGGGCATCATCTCGGCGCTGATGGCGATGGTCAGCGGCGTGACGAGCTTCTACGTCCTGCGCTTCCTGCTCGGCGTCGCCGAAGCCGGGTTCTTCCCCGGCATCATCCTCTATCTCACCTATTGGTATCCGGCCGAGTATCGTGCCCGCTTCCTCGCGGCCTTCGCCATCGCCGTCCCGGTCTCGACCGTGATCGGTGCGCCGGTCTCGGGCCTCTTGCTCGGGCTCGACGGCGTGATGGGGCTGAAGGGCTGGCAGTGGCTCTTCATCATCGAAGGCATCCCCTCGGTGCTGCTTGGCATCGTCACCTGGTTCTACCTCACCGACAGGCCGGAGAAGGCGGATTGGCTCTCGGCCGAGCAGAAGGCCTGGCTCAAGGCGAAGCTCGATTCCGAAATTGCCGCCAAGCAGGCGGTGAAGCATCTGTCGCTCGGCGAAGCGCTGTCCTCGCCGAAGGTGATCGCGCTCAGCCTGATCTATTTCGGCTTCGTCGGCGCGCTCTATGGCATGCAGTTCTGGCTGCCGCAGATCGTGAAAGCGTTCGGTCTCACCAATGCCCAGACCGGCTTCGTCACCGCGATCCCGTATCTGTTCGGCACCATCGCGATGATCCTGTGGGCGCGGCATTCCGATGCGACGCGCGAGCGCGTGATGCATGTCGGCGCGCCGCTGCTGCTCACCGCGGTCGCGCTCGGCGTCTCCTCCTACCTCACCGACCCCACCCTGACGATGGTGGTGCTGACGGTGGCCGCGATCGGCGTGTTCTGCTGCTTCGGCGTGTTCTGGACGCTACCGACCGCCTGGCTGTCCGGCACGGCCGCGGCCGGCGGCATCGCCCTGATCAACTCGATCGGCAACCTCGCCGGCTTCGGCGGGCCGTATTTGATCGGCTGGGTCAAGGAAGCCACCGGCCAGACCTCGACCGGACTGCTGGTGCTCGCGGTGCTGCCCCTGCTCGCCGGCATCCTGGTGTTTGTCGGCGGCCACGACAGCAAGCACGAGTTCGCCGGGCAGGGGCGGTAAAGCACCACTCACGACTGCGTAGCCTGGATGGAGCAAAGCGAAATCCGGGACCACGCGCACGATGCTCCAAAAGGCCCCGGATTGCGCTGCGCCCATCCGGGCTGCGAGCTGTCTCCTCCAACGTGGCCCTGGCGAAAGCCAGGGCCCATACTCCGCGGCTCCTCTTGGGGCACGCGGGGAGACGGCCTCTTCCAGCAACCGAGTTCAGGGGTAATGGGCCCTGGCTTTCGCCAGGGCGACAGGGATCACTACCCCTTAACGATCAGGCTTTCCTGATGACTGACGATTATTGACTTTTATCAGTGATTAGTCGACATTCCTCTCATTGCAGTCGCAGGAGTGTCCTCCGATGTTCGTCCGGTCGGTTTTATCCAGCTATTCCAAGCTCTTGGCGGGTGTGTCGCTGGCCCTGATGGCCGCGGCGCTGGCCGGGTGCAATGACACCGTCGCCGAGAAGGCCGAGCCTCCGCGGCCGGTCCTGGTCGCGACTGCGCATTATGATGCAGAGACCCCGGAGCGCAGCTTCGTCGGCACCGTCAGGCCCCGGATCGAGAGTGACCTCGGCTTCCGCGTCGCCGGCAAGGTCGCCAAGCGCCTCGTGGAGGTCGGCCAGACCGTCGAGATCGGCCAGCCGCTCGCCACCCTCGACGAGGTCGACCTGAAGCTCCAGGCCGAGCAGTCCGTGGCCGAGCAGACCGCTGCGACCGGCGTGCTGGCCCAGGCCGCCGCCGCCGAGCAGCGCGCCAAGGATCTGAAGGCCAAGGGCTGGACCACGGACGCGCAGATGGATTCGAGCCGCGCCGCCGCCGATGAGGCCCGCGCACGGTTGAACCGGGCCGAGCGCTCGGTCGAGCTGACCAAGAATTCCCTTTCCTACGCGACGCTCAACGCCGACGCCCGTGGCGTCGTCACCGCAACGCTGATCGAGCCCGGCCAGGTGGTTGCCGCAGGCCAGGCTTCGATCCGTGTCGCCCGCTTTGCCGAGAAGGAAGCGGTCGTCGCGATCCCTGAGACGCTGGTCGGACGTGCTAAGTCGGGCGCCGCCAGCGTCACTCTTTGGTCGGAGCCGGGCAAGAAATATACGGCCAAGCTGCGCGAGATCGCGCCCACCGCGGACACCGCCACGCGCACCTATCTCGCAAAGTTCTCGCTGCCCGAGGCCGACGACAAGGTTTCGCTCGGCATGACCGCGACGCTGACGCTGTCGGACGCCGCCACCGAGCGCGTCGCGCGGCTGCCGCTGTCGGCGCTGTTCAACGAAGGCGGTAAGCCCTCCTTCTACGTCGTCGACGACAACGGCGCGGTGACGCTGAAGCCGGTGGTGGTGAAGTCCTACGAGAGCAACGACGTCATCATCACCAGCGGTGTCGAAGAGGGCGCCAGGATCGTCGCTCTCGGCGTGCAGAAGCTCGATCCGGGCCAGAGGGTGCGGGTCGTCTCGTCACTGTCTTTCTAGGGGCGCCCCGAAGGGCGAACTCTATGGTGCGCAATTGCGCACCTGAGAATCTCGAGATTCCGGGTCTGGTCCTTCGGACCATCCCGGAATGACAAGAGAAGTCGAGTTTCGTCGTGTGAGGTGAGTTTCGGCCCAAGCGCAAATGCTGGGGCTGAAGCGGCGAAGCGATCCAGAACCTGCCCAGCCCCCTGGATTGCTTCGCTGCCTCGCGACGACGGGTTGAACTGAGTGGCTGTCGTTTTTTGCAACTGGATCGTCTTTTCGGAGAGAGCGATGAAGCGCTTCAACCTTTCGGCCTGGGCCGTCAGCCATCCGACGCTGGTCCTGTTCCTGATGCTCGTGCTCGGTGTCGCCGGCTTCTTCTCCTATCAGAAGCTCGGCCGCGCCGAGGATCCGTTCTTCACGGTGAAGGTGGTCAACGTCTCCGTGATCTGGCCGGGCGCGACCGCGCAGGAGATGCAGACCCAGGTCGCCGATCCCATCGAGAAGAAGATCCAGGAGCTGCCTTACTTCGAGAAGGTGCAGACCTATTCCAAGCCGGCCTTCACCGCGCTCCAGGTCACCTTCCGCGATTCGACGCCGCCGAAGGACGTGCCGTACCTCTTCTATCTGCTGCGCAAGAAGCTTGTTGACGTGCAAGGCCAGCTGCCCGCCGGCATCCTCGGACCCGTCGTCAACGACGAGTTCTCCGACGTCGATTCGATCCTCTACATGATGACCGGCGACGGCGCCGACTATGCCCAGCTCAAGAAGGTGTCCGAAGGCTTCCGTCAGCGCCTCCTGAAGGTGCCGGGCGTGACCAAGGTCGACGTCTACGGCAATCAGGACGAGCGCATCTTCGTCGAGTTCAGCCACGCCAAGCTCGCCACCCTCGGCATCACGCCGCAGGCGCTGTTCGACTCGCTTGCCAAGCAGAACAACGTGACCCCGGCCGGCACGGTTGAGACCTCCTCGCAGCGCGTGCCGCTGCGCGTCACCGGCGCGCTCGACGGCGCCAAGGCCGTGGCCGAGACCCCGGTCGAGAGCAACGGTCGCGTCTTCCGCCTGGGGGATATCGCCACCGTCACGCACGGCTATGTCGATCCGCCGAGCTTCGTCGTGCGCCAGGAAGGCAAGGCCGCGATCGGCATCGGCGTCGTCACCGCCAAGGGCGCCAACATCCTCGATCTCGGCAAGGAGGTCGAGAAGGCCACGGCCGAGTTCATGAAGGCGGTGCCGCAGGGCATCGATGTCAAGCTCATCGCAGACCAGCCCAAGGTGGTCGAGCACGCCGTCGGCGAGTTCGTGCACTCCTTCATGGAGGCGCTCGTCATCGTGCTGTTCGTCTCGTTCCTGGCGCTCGGCTGGCGTACCGGCATCGTGGTCGCGCTCTCCGTGCCGCTGGTGCTCGGCATCGTCTTCATCGTCATGAACACGATGTCGCTCGACCTGCACCGCATCACGCTCGGCGCTCTGATCATCGCGCTCGGCCTGCTCGTCGACGACGCCATCATCGCGGTCGAGATGATGGTGGTGAAGATGGAGCAGGGCTGGGACCGTATGCGGGCGGCATCCTTTGCCTGGGAATCCACTGCGTTTCCGATGCTCACGGGAACGCTGGTCACGGCCGCTGGCTTCCTCCCCATCGGCTTTGCCAATTCCGCGGTCGGCGAATATGCCGGCAGCATCTTCTGGATCGTGGCGATCTCGCTGGTCGCCTCCTGGTTCGTGGCGGTGATCTTCACGCCCTATATCGGCGTCAAGCTGCTGCCCAACATCAAGGTGCACCACAACCACGATCCGCACGCGGTCTATGAGACCCGCATGTATCGCGGTCTGCGCGCCGTCGTGCAGTGGTGCGTCAATCACCGCATCACGGTGGTGGTCGCGACCGTCGGCGTCTTCGTCGCCTCGATCGTCGGCTTCGGTCATGTCCAGCAGCAGTTCTTCCCGCTGTCGGAGCGGCCCGAGCTGTTCCTCCAGCTGCGCCTGCCGGAAGGCACGGCCTTCAACGTCACCGAGAAGGCGGTGAAGAAGGCCGAGACGCTGCTCAAGGACGACCAGGACATCGAG
Source organism: Bradyrhizobium sp. YCK136 (assembly GCF_044570075.1). Lineage (NCBI taxonomy): Bacteria > Pseudomonadati > Pseudomonadota > Alphaproteobacteria > Hyphomicrobiales > Nitrobacteraceae > Bradyrhizobium > Bradyrhizobium sp. YCK136. The sequence continues at coordinate 7,360,319 of NZ_CP172424.1, read as the reverse complement.
ACCTATACCGCCTATGTCGGCCAGGGCTCGCCCCGATTCTGGCTCGGCCTCAACCCGCAGCTGCCGAACGAGGCCTTCGCCGAGATCGTCATCGTCGCCAAGGGCGTCGAGGCGCGCGAGCGCATCAAGGCCAAGATCGAAAATGCGGCTGCCGAAGGTTTTCTGTCCGAGGCGCGCGTCCGCGTCGACCGCTTCAACTTCGGTCCGCCGGTCGGCTTCCCCGTGCAGTTCCGCGTGATCGGTCCCGACGCCAACAAGGTGCGCGAGATCGCCTACCAGGTCCGCGACGTCATGCGCGAGAACAAGAGCGTCAAGGATGTCCAGCTCGACTGGAACGAGCAGTCGCCCTACCTCAAGCTCGTCGTCGACCAGGACCGCGCCCGCGCCATGGGCCTGACCCCGCAGGACGTGTCGCAGGCGCTCGCAATGCTGATCTCGGGCTCGCAGGTCACGACCGTGCGCGACGGCATCGAGAAGGTCGGCGTGGTCGCCCGTGCGGTCCCGTCCGAGCGCCTCGACCTCGGCGGCGTCGGCGACCTCACCATCACCTCGCGCAATGGCGTTGCCGTGCCGCTGCAGCAGATTGCCAAGATCGAGTACTCCCACGAGGAGCCGATCATGTGGCGGCGCAACCGCGACATGGCGATCACCGTGCGCTCCGATGTCGTCGACGGCGTGCAGGCGCCCGACGTCACCAACCAGATCACGCCGAAGCTGAAGGCGATCAAGGATCATCTCGAGCCGGCCTACCGCATCGAGCCGGGCGGCGCGTTCGAGGAATCCGCCAAGGGCAACGCCTCGATCTTCATCCTCTTCCCGGTGATGGTCATGGTGATGCTGACGCTCTTGATGATCCAGCTTCAGAGCTTCTCGCGCCTGATCCTGGTGTTCCTGACCGCGCCGCTCGGCATCGTCGGCGCGTCCCTCGGCCTCAACGTCGCCAACGCCCCGTTCGGCTTCGTGGCGCTGCTCGGCCTGATCGCGCTCGCCGGCATGATCATGCGCAACGCGGTCATCCTGGTCGACCAGATCGAGACCGACGTTTCTCATGGCTTGACGCGCCGGGAGGCGATCGTGGAGGCGACCGTCCGCCGGGCCCGTCCGGTGGTGCTGACGGCGCTGGCCGCCATCCTGGCCATGATCCCGCTGTCGCGCTCGGCGTTCTGGGGCCCGATGGCGATCACCATCATGGGTGGCCTGTTCGTGGCGACCTTCCTCACACTCCTGTACCTGCCGGGCCTCTACGCCCTGTGGTTCAGGAAGAGCCTGGACGAGGCCGGCACCCCCGAGCAGCCTGCCGCGCCGCAGCATGGGAGCGATGACCCGCACGCAATTCCGCTTGCTGAAGCGGCTGAATAAGTGAGAAGAAGTGCTGATTGACGAGTCCTGACAGATGACACTGATTGCGGAACATATCGAAGGCGACACCCGGGATCGTATCCTCGAGGTGGCCGAGCGGCTGTTCCGCCAGATCGGCTACCAGAAGACCACGGTCGGTGACATCGCCAAGGAGCTCAGGATGAGCCCCGCCAATGTCTATCGCTTCTTCGAATCGAAGAAGGCGATTCACCAGGCGGTGGCCCGTTCGCTGATGGGCGAGGTTGAGATCGAAGCGCAGCGGATCGTGGCAAGGCCCGGTCCGGTGCTCCCGCGCTTCCGCGAGCTGCTAACCACCATCCATCGCATGAACACCGAGCGCTATGTCGGCGACAACAAGCTGCATGAGATGGTCGAGATCGCGATGCAGGAGGACTGGGACGTCTGCGTCGCCCATATGGAGTGCATTGCCGGGGTGATCGGCCAGATGATCGCGCAAGGCGCGGCCTCCGGCGAGTTCGAGGCCCCGGACCTGCAATTGGCCGCGCTCTGCGCCTCCACGGCGATGATGCGCTTCTTCCACCCCCAGATGATCGCCCAGTGCGCCACCAAGCCGGGCCCGACCATCGACCAGATGATCGATTTCGTCATCGCGGGTCTGTCGCCGCGTCACTGATCAATGTTTTGAGTTGACCGTCATTCCGGGGCGATGCGAAGCATCGAACCCGGAATCTCGAGATTCCGGGCTCGGTCCTGCGGACCGCCCCGGAATGACGGAAAACGGAGAAGCAAGCGCGTGACCGACAAAGACCTCTACTTCTACGAACCCTCCAAGGGCCACGGCCTCAAGCACGATCCGTTCAACGCCATCATTGCGCCGCGGCCGATCGGCTGGATCTCCTCCCGCGACACCAGGGGCCACGTCAACCTCGCGCCCTACAGCTTCTTCAACGCGTTCGCTTACGTGCCGCCGATCATCGGCTTCTCCTCCACCAACTGGAAGGACACGGTCGAGAACATCAAGCAGACCGGCGAGTTCGTCTGGAATCTCGCCACCATGGATCTTGCCAGGCACATGAACGCGACTGCCGCGCATGTCGCCCCCGAGGTCGACGAGTTCGAGGTCGCCGGCCTCACCGCCGTGCCCGGCAAGCTCGTCAACGTGCCGCGCGTGGCTGAGAGCCCGGTCGCCTTCGAGTGCAAGGTGTCCGACATCGTCCGCCTCAAGGGCGCCGACGGCAGGGAGGCCGATGCCTGGCTGACGCTGGGCGAGGTCGTCGCCGTCCATATCGACAAGGCCATGATCAAGGACGGCGTCTACCAGACCGCCGCCGCCCGCCCAATCGTCCGCGCCGGCCGCCGGGGCGACTACTTCGAGATCAAGCCGGAAAACATGTTCGAGATGGTCCGGCCGGATTAGGTCCGGCCACCGCTCTCTCCACACGTCATTCCGGGGCGACGCGTAGCGTCGAGCCCGGAATCCATACTCCCGATCGTGGTTATGGATTCCGGGTTCACGCTACGCGTGCCCCGGAATGACGGTGGCAAAAGCGGCTCTCCATCCCTCCCGGAACTGCCCCCACGCCTGGCCGTTATGGCCCCTGGGGCGGCCGCCCGGCCGCGTCAATTTCGCAGGGGAAGTGTTCACCTCCGCCAGCCACTTTCCGCTAAAATGTCGGTCACCCGCGCCGATGCATGAGGTCCGCCATGAGCTTCCGCCGCGACACCATCACAAAACCGGTCTTCTCCTGGGCGCGCGGCGTGCTGCCGGCGATGTCCGACACCGAGCGCGAGGCGCTGGAGGCCGGCGACGTCTGGTGAGACGCCGATCTGTTCACCGGCAATCCTGATTGGGCGAAGCTGCTGAAGGTCCCGCAGGCGACCCTGACCGACGAGGAGCAGGCCTTCCTCAACGGCCCGGTCGATGAGCTCTGCGCCATGCTCGACGAGTGGAAGATCTTTTGGGAATGGCGCGATTTGCCGCCGGATGTCTGGCATTTCGTCAAGCGCGAAAAGTTCTTCGGCATGATCATTCCGAAGGAGTTCGGCGGCCTCGGCTTCTCGCCCTATGCCCATTCGGAAGTCGTGCGCAAGATCTCGACCCGCTCGATCGCTGCCGCCGTCACGGTGATGGTGCCGAACTCGCTCGGCCCCGGCGAGCTCCTGATGCGCTTCGGCACCAAGGAGCAGCAGGCGCGCTGGCTGCCGCGGCTGGCCAACGGCCGCGACATTCCCTGCTTCGGCCTCACCAGCCCGGAAGCCGGCTCCGACGCCGCCTCGATGGTGGACAGCGGCGTCATCTGCAAGGGCACCTTCGAAGGCCGCGAGGTCGTGGGCCTCAGGCTCAACTGGCACAAGCGCTACATCACGCTCGGCCCCGTCGCGACGCTGCTCGGTCGCCTTCAAGGCCTATGACCCCGACCACCTCGTGGGCCAGCAGGAAGAGCTCGGCATTACCGTGGCGCTGATCCCGAGCAATCTGCCCGGCGTCGAGATCGGCCACCGCCACCTGCCGTCGATGCAGGTCTTCCAGAACGGCCCGAACCGGGGCCGCGACGTCTTCATTCCGCTCGATTACGTCATCGGCGGCAAGGAGCGCCTCGGGCAAGGCTGGAAGATGCTGATGACGGCGCTTGCCGCCGGCCGCGGCATTTCGCTGCCGTCGCTGTCGGCCGCGGGCGCTGCCTATGCCGCGCGCACCACCGGCGCCTACGCCCGCATCCGCGAGCAGTTCGGCATCTCCATCTCCAAGTTCGAAGGTGTCGAGGAGCCGCTCGCGCGTATCGTCGCCACCGCCTATCAGCTCGATGCGGCGCGGCGGCTGACCTGCGCGGCGCTCAATGCCGGCGTCCATCCCGCCGTCATCTCCGGCATCATGAAGCTGCACGCGACCGAGCGGATGCGCACCGCCGTCGACGACGCCATGGATATCCACGGCGGCAAGGCCGTGATCGACGGTCCGCAAAACTATCTCGGCAATCTCCACCGCGCCGTTCCGGTCGGCATCACGGTCGAGGGCGCCAATATCCTCACCCGCAATCTCATCGTGTTCGGGCAGGGCGCGATCCGCGCCCATCCCTATCTGCTCGACGAGATGAACGCGCTCGCCGACACCGACCGAGAACGCGGTTTGACGGCATTCGACACCGCGTTCTGGAAGCATGTCGGCCACAGCTTTCAGACACTCTTTCGTGCCTTCGGCCGGAGCTGGACCTTCGGCGCGTTCGCGTCGGCGCCGGATGCGGGCGACGCCACGCCCTTCTATCGCCAGCTCTCGCGCTATTCGGCGGCGTTTGCGGCTCTGTGCCGACATGGCGCTGCTCACGCTCGGCGGCGCGCTCAAGCGCAAGGAGATGCTGTCGGCGCGCTTCGGCGACATTCTGTCCGAGCTGTATCTGCTCTCGGCCGCGCTGAAACGCTGGCATGACGAGGGCCGGCAGACGGAGGACTTTGCCGCGCTGGAATGGTGCATGGCGACCGGCTTCAAGACAATTGAAAATCGGCTCGCCGAAATTCTCGCCAATCTGCCGAATCGCTTCGTCGCGGGATTCCTCAAGCTCGTGGTCCAGCCTTTCGGCGCCCGTGTGCTCGGCCCGTCCGACCGGGTCGTGCATCAATGCGCGAGCCTCGTGCTGGAGCCGTCGGCGGCACGTGACCGCTTGACGGCCGACCTCGCTCATGTCGACGATGACGGCGGCTTTGCCCGGCTGGAGCGCGCCTTCAAGCTGGTCGCGGGCACGGATGCGATCGCCAAGCGCATGCGCGCCGCGCACATCAGCGACTGGAAGGAGGCGGTCGCCAAGGGCGTGATCACGCAGGCTGAGGGCGAGCAGCTCGCCGCAACCCGCGAGGCCGTCACGAAGGTGATCGAGGTCGACGATTTTGCGCCGGAGGCGCTGTCGCCGATTTACAAGAAAACCGGAGATGTGCATCAGTTCTTCCAGGAACTCGGTGAACAGAGGGCGGCGAGCTGATGGCACGACCGGTATTCATCGTCGACGGCAGCCGGACGCCGTTCCTGAAGGCGCGCTCGGGGCCGGGGCCGTTCACGCCGGTCGATCTCGCCGTGCAATGCGGCCGGCCGCTCCTGGCGCGCCAGCCGTTTTCGCCCACAAGCTTTGATCAGGTCATCCTCGGCTGCGTCAACGTGATCGCGGACGAGATGAACCCGGCTCGCGTCGCGGCGCTCCGGCTCGGCATGGGCGAGGATATGGTCGCCTTCACGGTGCAGATCAATTGCGGCTCCGGCATGCAGTCGATCGACACCGCCTACCGCTACATCCGCGAGGGCCACGCCGACATGATCCTGGCCGGCGGCACCGAGGCGCTGAGCCACGCGCCGCTGGTGTGGCCGAATTCCGGCGTGCGCTGGTTTGCCGGTCTTGCCACAGCGAAGGGCGTGGCCGCGAAGCTCGCCGCCGCCTTCAAATTGCGGCCGCGCTATCTCAAGCCGATCATCGGCCTCGAGCGCGGCCTGACCGACCCCATCACAGACTTGAACATGGGCCAGACCGCCGAGGTCGTCGGCCATCTCTTCGGCATCACGCGCGCACAGTCCGACGCCTACGCAGCCGAGAGCCATCGCCGGCTCGCGCATGCGCAAGGCGCGGGTTTTCTGAAGGGCGAGGTCGAGACCGCCTTTTCCCGCGACGGCAAGTTCTTCGACCATGACGACGGCGTGCGGCCGGACTCCACGGCCGAGACGCTCGCAAAGCTGAGGCCGGTGTTCGAGCGCCCCTGGGGCCAGGTCACCGCCGGCAATTCCTCGCAAATCACCGATGGCGCCTCCTGGGTGATCCTCGCCTCCGACGCGGCAGTCGCAAAGCACAAGCTGACGCCGAAGGCCGTCATCGTCGACAGCAACTGGGCCGCGCTCGATCCCAGCATCATGGGGCTTGGTCCCGTGATGTCGGCGACGCCGCTGCTTGCGCGCAACAACCTCACCATCAAGGACGTCGAGACCTGGGAGCTGAACGAAGCTTTCGCAACTCAGGTGCTCGGCTGCCTCGCCGCCTGGAACGACGACAAGTTCTGCCGCGAGATTTTGGGGCTCGACGGCGCGGCCGGTGAGATCGACCGTGACAAGCTCAATGTCGACGGCGGCGCGATCTCACTCGGCCATCCCGTCGGCACCTCCGGCAACCGCATCGTGCTGCATCTGGTCAACGCGATGAAGCGGCTCGGCACCCGGCGCGGCGTTGCCACCGAATGCATCGGCGGCGGGCTCGGCGGCGCCATGCTGATCGAGGCGGTGTGACCATGGATTCCAGGATCATGACCGCGCTCGGCGACCGCGTGCTGACGCTCGGGCCTCAGCCCGCGGCAGACAGTCCATACAAGCACTTCAAGCTCACGCGCGATGCCGACGGTGTCGCCTGGCTGCTGTTCGATCGCGCCGATGCGAGCGCCAATACGCTCTCCTCCGACGTGATGGAAGAGTTCGACGCGGTGCTCGCCGCGATCGAGACCGAACGCCCCGCAGGTCTCGTGATCCGCTCGGCCAAACCGTCCGGCTTCATCGCCGGCGCCGACGTCAACGAATTCCGCGGCGCCAGCGATCCCGAGATGGTGGAGACGCGCATCCGCGCCGCGCATGCCGTCGTCGACCATCTGGAGGCCTTGAGGCTGCCGACGGTCGCGGTCATCCACGGCTTCTGCCTCGGCGGCGGGCTCGAGGTCGCGCTCGCCTGCCAGTCGCGCATTGCCATCGAGGGTGCGCGCTTCGGCTTCCCGGAGGTGATGCTCGGCCTGCATCCCGGTCTCGGCGGCACTGCCCGTTTCACGGCGCTGGTCAATCCGACCCAGTCGATGGCCTTGATGCTGACCGGCCGCACCATCGATGCGCGCCGCGCCAAATCGCTCGGCCTCGTCGACACCGTGACGCAGGAACGCCACGTCCGTGGCGCGGTGAAGGACGTGCTGTTCGGCCGGCTGAAGCGGGCCAGGCCCGGCCTGCTGACGCGCGCGGCCAATCTCGGGCCGGTGCGTGGACTGCTGGCCAAGCGCATGCGCTCGGAGGCGGCGAAGGCCGCACCGCGCGAGCACTATCCGGCGCCTTACGCGCTGATCGATCTCTGGGAAACGCATGGCGGCAGCAAAGCCGCGATGCTGGCGGCCGAGCAGGCCTCGTTCGCCAAGCTGATGGTGACGCCGACCGCGCAGAATCTGATCCGCGTCTTCTTTCTGCGCGAGCAGATGAAGAAGGCGGCAGGCGCCGGCAACGCGGTGAAGCATGTCCATGTCATCGGCGCCGGCGCCATGGGCGGCGACATCGCAGCATGGTGTGCGGGGCAGGGGCTGCGGGTCTCGCTCGCCGACATGAAGGCGGAGCCGATCGCAGGGGCGGTGAAGCGTGCGGCCGAGCTTTACGGCAAGATCATCCGAAAACCCACCGAGGTGCGCGACGCCCTCGATCGCCTGATTCCGGACATGGACGGCGAGGGCGTCCGCAACGCTGATCTCGTCATTGAGGCGGTGCCGGAAAAGCTGGAGCTCAAGCAGAAAGTCTATGCCGGTCTCGAGCCGAAGATGAAGCCGGGTGCGATTCTTGCGACCAACACCTCGAGCATTCCGCTTCAGGACCTGCGCACCACGCTGGCGCGGCCCGAGCGGCTGGTCGGGCTGCACTTCTTCAATCCGGTGTCGCGCCTGCAATTGGTCGAGGTCGTCAGCCATGACGGCAACGATGCACAGGTCTTGAGGGAGGCACTCGCCTTTGTCGGTGCGATCGACCGCCTGCCGCTCGCCGTGAAGAGCTCGCCCGGCTTCCTCGTCAACCGCGCGCTGACGCTCTACATGCTGGAGGCAATGGTGATGCTGGACGAGAAGACCGACCAGCGCCTGATCGACGCGGCGGCCGAGCAGTTCGGCATGCCGATGGGACCGATCGAGCTTGCCGACCAGGTCGGGCTCGACATCTGCCTCGATGTCGGCGACATGCTGCGCACCAAGTTCGGCGATCTGCTGCCGCCGACGCCGGCCTGGCTGCGCGAGAAGGTCGCCAAAGGCGAGCTCGGCCGCAAGACCGGCAGGGGCTTCTACACCTGGAAGGACGGCAAGGCCGAGAAGGTGCCGCTCCCCGAGACCGGCCCGCGCGTGACCGACCAGATGATCGACCGCCTGGTGCTGCCGATGTCCAACGTCTGCGTCGCGGCGCTGCGCGAGGGCATTGTCGAGGATCCCGATGCGGTCGACGGCGCCATGATCTTCGGCACGGGGTATGCACCGTTCCGCGGCGGCCCGCTGAACTATGCGCGCACGCGCGGCGTGGATAATGTCGTGTCCACCTTGCGCGAGCTTGCCGATCGATTCGGCGGACGTTTCGCGCCTGACGCGGGCTGGGACAATTTGAAATAGGGATGATGTCGGCAAAAGGTGCTATCATGGGTAGTGGAGCCCGTGGAGGAGCATCGCCGATGCCGACGATCCCGTTCTTCAAGCATGCGACCTTGCGCGAGATCATCATCACGCGGCTGTGCTGTGCGGCTGATGCCGTCGTGATCCTGTGCTGCGCAATTTATCTCGTCGAATGTTACCACGCGGCAGGATTGCGCTGGCCGTGGCTGATCGTGGCACTCCTGATCGGTTATTTCCTCGCTGATTTTTTTTTCGGGGCTGGTGCATTGGGCGGTCGACACGTGGCTCGACGAGGGGGTGCTCGGCCGCGGCATCGCGATGACGCGAGAGCATCACACCCATCCGAGCCACGTCCTGCTCTACGAATTCCTCGACCAGGCTTCCCTCGGTGCGGCACCGAGCGCCGTGGTGGTCGGCATTGCGGCCGCGATCACGGCGTTGTTCCCGGTTTCCGCGCTCACTTACGCGCTGATGATCGTCTGGTTCGTGATCGCGACTTGCATGCTGTTTGGCATGAGCTTTCATAATCTTGCGCATTGGCGGGTCCGCCCGCCGCTCCTGCGCATGGCGCAAAGGCTGCATCTGGTCTGCTCACCCGAGCATCATTTGCGTCACCACCGCGACCACACTGTCCGCTATTGTGTCATCAATGGATGGGCCAACTATCCGTGCGACCGTCTCCGGCTTTGGAGCAGGCTGGAACGGCTCGTGACGGCAACGACAGGGCGCACGCCGCGGGCCGACGATGCGGAGTGGCAACGCAAGCTCAACGATACCGGAATCTTCGTCGGGACGCCGCGGCCGGCTGGATAGCGCAAGCTTGTCGCGTGCCGATGTTGCGCAAGGCGCCGCGGCTTTGTATCCAGAGCCGAGAGCCGCGGAGATCAACCATATGACCGACACGCACGTCAAAACCCCTATCAGCTCCGGTACCGAGCCGAGCGGCGATCTCTGCATTCGCACGCTGGCGATGCCGGCCGACACCAACGCCAATGGCGACATTTTCGGCGGCTGGTTGCTCAGCCAGATGGACGTCGGCGGCGGCGTGTTCGCCTCGAAGATCGCGAAGTCGCGCACCGTGACGGTTGCGATCGAGGCGATGAATTTTCGCAAAGCGGTGTATGTCGGCGATCTCGTCTCTGTCTACGCCAATCTCGTGCGGGTCGGGCGCACCTCACTCACCGTGCATCTCGAAGCCTGGGCGCTTCGCCGCAGGGAGGCGCACCCGTTCCTCGTCACCGACGGCAACTTCACCTATGTCTCGATCGACGATCACGGCCGTCCGCAGTCGATAACCCCCACCGATACGCCGATCGCGACGTAGCCGTACGCGGCGCATCACCGCGCGACGTTGCGTCCGCGGTCGTCGCGTCTTCGCCAAGAACAAGTCATAAAACGGATGAGGTCCCGGCGTACTCAATTGCGTGTCGATTCGGGGTGGAAACGGCCTCAAATGCCCAGGAACCTTTGGGCAGAGGTGTCGTTATTTGCCCGCACTTGAGGAATCCATGGGCCATGCCGGACAGCTACATCATCGAAGTTAATTCACAGACCGCAGGTATCGTCGTTCGCTCTCAAGGAGGCTATTGCTTCTTCGCCTCATCCGACCGCTTCCACCGCCTCGAAGGCCAGCTCTTCCGCAACGCCCGCGAAGCCGAGCGCGCTGCGCGCAAGCTGGTTAACGGCGATGTGAGGGAAGCGGCGTAGCCCCCTGTCATTCCGGGGCGCGCGTAGCGCGAACCCGGAATCTTTTGCCGCGCACTTCGCCTTACCCTCTCCCGCAAGGGGAGAGGGTAAGAAGCGACATCACAATTTCGTCGCCGCGCGTGACAGCAGCTTCCAGTCGTCGCCCTGCTTCTGCCAGTTCATCAGGATGTGAAGGTTGGTCGGCACTTTTTTCCCATCGGCCGCCATCTCCTGTTCCGCGACCCAGTGGAAGCGCACGATCGCGGCCGGGCCGACGACCTTGATGGTCGGGTCCTTGTATTCGATCGACAGGAATTTCGATTTGCCGTCGGTGGCGTTGGTGATGAAGGTCGCCTTGTCCTCCACCTTGCCGCTGGAATGGCTGTAGCTCAGATCGTCCCAGCACAGCGCACCGAGCGCCTTCGGGTCGGCCGCGATCTGGGCGAGGCGGAAGGCCTCGACCTTCTTCGCCACGGCTTCTTCGTCCGCCGCCGCGGCCAGCGCCGGTGTCGTAAGGGCGAGCGCAGAGATGGCAAGAGCTGGAACGGCAAGGGTCGAGAGAGCCAGATCGCGTCGGTTGATCGTCATCGTTTCCTCCTTTTTGCTCTTGATGAGAGTGTTACAGCCGCGCGCGGCTTTGTCGAGTGGTCACGTCGTCGTCATGCGCATGCGTCATTGCGTGATCGCAGCCATATTGATACGTGTCGCGCATCGATGCGTCGTGCATTTGGGAAAGTACGGAAATGATCGAGGCCAAGGACAATGCGACGGGCAGGGCATTGCTGTTCGACATCGACGGTACGCTTGCCAATACCGACCCGCTGCACTTGAAGGCTTTCAACGAGGTGCTCGGCCCTCGCGGCCATGTCTTCGATCACGCGCGGTTCTCGAGGGAGCTGCAAGGGTTCGCCAATGTATCGATCGGTGAGCGCTTTCTGCCCGACGAGGCGCCGGAACGGCGCGCCTCGATCCTCGATGAAAAGGAGGAAGTCTTCCGCGCGCTCGTCGCCGGGCAGATCGAGCCGCTGCCGGGTCTGATGGCGCTGCTCGACCGGGCGGACGCGGCCGGCGTTCCCATGGTTGCCGTGACCAACGCGCCGCGTCTCAACGCCGAGCTGCTGCTCTCCGGCCTCGGCATCACGGACCGTTTCAAGGCGCTCGTGATCGGCGACGAGCTGCCGCACGGCAAGCCGCATCCGCTGCCCTATCAGGAAGGCTTGCGCTTCGTCGGCGCGAGGCCGGAAACCTCGGTCGCATTCGAGGACTCCCGCACCGGCGTGCAATCGGCCACCGCGGCCGGCATTCCGACCATCGGCATCCGGACCAGCCTCAGCCATGCCGACCTGGTTGCCGCCGGCGCGGTCGCCTCCGCCGGCGCCTTCGACGATCCGGCCCTGCTCGCGCCTCTGGCTGCCGCGATGGCGTGGTGAGAGGCCTCATCCGTTAACCGTGATCGGCGGGCGCATTGACCGATGGCGCGAACCGCCGCACCATGCACCTTCCTGATTTGAGGCCATTGCCGTGACCGGATTGACCCATCGCCAAGCCGAAATCCTCAACATCGCGCGCGCCTCCGGCCGCGTCATGGTCGAGGAGCTCGCGCGCCGGTTCGAGGTCTCGGCGCAGACCATCCGCAAGGATCTCAACGACCTCTGCGAACGGCGTTCGCTGACCCGCATCCATGGCGGCGCCATCATCGCCTCGGGCGTGGAAAACCTCGCCTATGAGGCGCGCCGCTTCGTTGCCGCCGAGGAGAAGAAGGCGATCGGGGCTGCGGCCGCATCGCTCATCCCGAACGGATGCTCGCTCTTCATCAACATCGGCACCACGACGGAGGAGGTCGCGAGCGCGCTGACCTCGCATGAGGATCTCCTCGTCATCACCAACAACCTCAACGTCGCGATGCTGCTCTACCGCCATCCCCGCATCGAGGTGGTGGTTGCCGGCGGCACGGTGCGGCGCGCCGACGGTGCGGTGGTCGGCTCGACCGCGACGCAGCTGATCGGCCAGTTCAAGGTCGACTATGCCATCATCGGCGCCTCCGCGATCGACGAGGAGGGCGCGCTGCTGGATTTCGACTATCGCGAGGTGCAGGTCGCGCAGGCCATCATCGCCAATGCCCGCAGTGTCATGCTGGTCGCCGATTCCACAAAACTCCGCCGCAGCGCGCCGGTGCGCATCGCCCACATGACCCAGATCCAGACCTTCGTCACCGACCAGGAGCTTCCCGAACGCCTCGCCACCATCTGCCACAGCAAGGGCATCGAAGTGGTGGAGGCGATGCCGAAAGGGGCGGATATTGATGATGTGCAGGCCGATGCTCAGGAAGCTGCACCCGAAGCGGCGCCGGTGGTGCGGTTAAGATAGGACTATCGGTCGTCCCACGGATTGAGCAGGGGGACGCCGAATGCAGCAAAATCCTTCACATTGCGCGTGGCGAGCGTGAGATCGTTTGCAAGCGCGGTCGCGGCAAAGAAGCCATCCATGACGGACAGAGCAACGCCGCTGCGGCGGCTCTGAGCCATCAGGTCGCCCCAGCGCTCGACCACCGCCTGGTCGATCGGCAGGACACGTTCGCCAAACCGCGTCGGCAGATCATCGGCAAGCCAAGCGGCCAGTGCCGAGCGCCGGCGGCCATCCTCCAGCAATGCGATGCCGCGGCAAAGCTCGGCGATCGATGCGACGCTGATGAACGCACGATCTTCATCGATCGTGTCAAGCCAAGCCAAGACATTCGGCGAGGGGGCTGGCCGCTGAACTTCCGACAGTACGTTGGTGTCGAGCAGCAGGTTCACGGCATCTCGTCGCGCGGCGCATCGTGCATGCGTTCAAGTGCGAGGTCGGCGCCGCGCAGCGGCGAGGCCAGCAGGAATTCGGCCAACGTGCCTTTGCGTGCGGTCTTGCGGGCCCATTCCTCTGCGGAAACGATCACGGCGTTCGGCTTGCCGTGACGGGTGATGATCTGCGGGCCGGTTTGGGCGCGGCCGATCACCTCGGACAGTCGTGCCTTGGCGTTGGCAAGCGTCCACGTGTCATCAGCCGGAAGCGTGTCGGGTGCAGTGTTGTGATCGGCCATGCCAGCAAGAACCAATATGACTATTATGACTATAATCTATCGTGGCTGACCATTCAAGCGCGCTATTGCTTCTCGAATTGCCGTCTAAGCTGCTCATTTCCTCGTCCGATTGCCCACTAAAAAGTTCCGCTTTCACTTCCCTTCGCCTCTCTTTCATCTTGCTTTCGCTTTTCGGTGTGATCTAATCAAAAACGAAAGTAGTCGCTCGAAGGAACGAGCGAGTCGCCCGGGGGATGCGTCTGTTGGAGCGTATTTTCGACCTCGCCATTATTGGAGGCGGTGTTAACGGCTGTGGCATCGCGCGCGACGCGGTGGGCCGCGGCAACACAGTTTTCCTGTGCGAAATGAACGATCTGGCGAGCGGGACGTCGTCCTGGTCGACCAAGCTGGTGCATGGTGGCCTGCGCTATCTCGAATATTACGAGTTTCGCCTGGTCCGCGAGGCGCTGATCGAACGCGAGATCCTCTGGGGCATCGCGCCCCACATCATCCGCCCCTTGCGTTTCGTTTTGCCGCATCACGCAGGGCTGCGCCCGGCCTGGCTGCTGCGGCTCGGCCTCTTCCTCTATGACCACATCGGCGGCCGCCATCTGCTGCCGGCGACCCGCTCGGTCGATCTCAGGCGCGACGAGGTCGGCCGCCCGCTGATCCCGAATCGCTACAGCCGCGCCTTCGAATATTCCGACTGCTTCGTCGATGACGCCCGCCTCGTCGTGCTCAACGCGCGCGATGCCGCCGACAAGGGCGCCGAGATCCGCACCCGCACCCGTGCCACCGAGATCCGCCAGGCCGACGGCGTCTGGACGGTCAGCATGGTCAACACGCTGACCGGTGCGCGCTCGCAGGTCCAGGCCCGGGCGCTGGTCAATGCCGGCGGCCCCTGGGTCGAGGACGTGCTCGGCCGCGGTGCCGGCGTCAACGCGAAAGCCAAGGTGCGCCTGGTGCAGGGCTCGCATATCGTGGTCAAGAAGCTCTACGACCACGACCGTGCCTACATGTTCCAGAATGCGGACGGCCGCATCATCTTCGTGATCCCGTACCAGGACGATTTCACGCTGATCGGAACCACCGACCGCGACTATGACGGCGATCCCGCCAAGGTGAAGGCGACGCCGGAGGAGATCCAGTATCTCTGCGCCGCCGCGAGCGAATATCTGGCGAAGCCGGTGACTTCAGAGGACGTGGTCTGGACCTATTCCGGCGTGCGGCCGCTCTATGACGATGGCGCCAGCGAAGCCAAGGCCGCAACGCGCGACTACGTGTTCGAGCTCGACACGCCCGGCGGCTCGCCGCTGCTCTCGATCTATGGCGGCAAGATCACGACCTACCGCCGCCTCGCCGAAGAGGCGCTGGAGCGGCTTTCGCCCTATCTTCGCAGCGCGAAAGCGCGCGAGGGCTGGACCGGCAAATGGCCGCTGCCCGGCGGCGACATGGATGTGTCCGACATCGACGGGCTGATCGCCGAGCTCCAGCGCGGCTATCCCTTCCTCGGCCATGCGCATGCGCGCCGCCTCGCGCGCGCCTATGGCACCCGTGCCATCAAGCTGCTTGGCGATGCGAAATCGGGCGCCGACCTCGGCCAGGCCTTCGGCGCGACGCTCACCGAGCGCGAGGTCCGCTATCTCATGGCCAACGAATGGGCCGTTACCGCCGAGGACATCGTCTGGCGCCGTTCCAAGCTCGGGCTGCGACTATCTGCCGACGAGATCGAGGCGCTTGACGACTGGATCACGACCCACGCCGTGCCGCAAAGTCCCCTGCTGGAAGCGGGAGGACGCTCATGACCGTCACGCTCGATCACGTGACCCGGACCGTCGATGGTGTCGCGCACATCCGCGACGTCTCGCTGACGCTCCAGAGCGGCACGCTCAACGTGCTGCTCGGGCCGACGCTGTCGGGCAAGACCTCGATCATGCGGTTGCTCGCCGGCCTCGACAAGCCGACCACGGGCAAGGTGCTGGTCAACGGCAAGGACGTCACCGGCGTCGATGTGCGCCAGCGTTCGGTTGCCATGGTCTATCAGCAATTCATCAATTACCCCTCGTTCACGGTCTATGAGAACATCGCTTCGCCCTTGCGCGTGCAGGGCAAGCCGCGCGAGGAGATCGATGCGCGCGTGGCGGAAGCCGCAAAGCTGCTCAGGCTCGAGCCGTTCCTGAAGCGCACGCCGCTCCAGCTCTCCGGCGGCCAGCAGCAACGCACTGCGATGGCGCGTGCGCTGGTCAAGGGCGCCGATCTCGTGCTGCTCGACGAGCCGCTCGCCAATCTCGATTACAAGCTGCGCGAGGAGCTGCGCGCCGAGCTGCCGCGCATCTTCGAGGCCTCGGGCGCGATCTTCGTCTATGCCACCACCGAGCCGACCGAGGCGCTGCTGCTCGGCGGCAACACGGTGTGCATGTGGGAGGGCCGGGCGCTTCAGATCGGCGAGACGCCCAGCGTCTATCGCCGTCCGCAGACGCTGCGGGTTGCCCAGGTATTCTCCGATCCGCCGCTCAACCTCGTCGGCATCGAGAAGAAGAACGGTTCGGTGCAATATGCGGGAGGTATCGCCGCGCCGGCGTCCGGCCTCTATTCCGCTCTCGCCGACGGCGCCTATCGCGTCGGTTTTCGCGCGCATCAGCTTGCGCTCGCCAATGGTGAGACCGACCGCCATGCCTTCCACGCCACTGTCACGGTGACCGAGATCACCGGTTCGGAGAGTTTCGTGCATCTGACCCGCGACGGATCGAACTGGGTGGCGGTGCTGCACGGCGTGCACGAGTTCGAGCCCGGCCAGACCATCGATGCCGTGCTCGATCCCAATGATGTCTTCGTATTCGACGCGGCTGATCGCCTCGTCGCAGCTCCAAGCCAGTGAGGGGGATGCGCCATGGCCCGCATTGACCTCGTCGATCTCGCCCACTCCTACGGCGGCAACGCTGCGCCGCAGGAAAGCTTTGCGCTGAAGCCGGTGACCATGACCTGGCGGCAGGGCGGCGCCTATGCGCTGCTTGGGCCGTCCGGCTGCGGCAAGACCACGCTGCTCAACGTCATCTCCGGCATCATCACGCCGTCGCGGGGGAAAATCCTGTTCGACGGGGTGGACATCACACCGCTGTCAACCCAGAAGCGCAACATCGCCCAGGTGTTCCAGTTTCCGGTGATCTACGACACCATGACGGTGGGGGAGAACCTGGCGTTTCCGCTGAAGAACCGCGGCGTGCCGAAAGCCGAGATCGACAGGCGCGTCGCCGAGATCGGCCGCCTGCTCGACCTCGAGCCCTATTTGAACCGCAAGGCCACGCGCCTGACCGCCGACGCCAAGCAGAAGATCTCGCTCGGCCGCGGCCTCGTGCGCAACGACGTTGCCGCGGTGCTGTTCGACGAGCCGCTCACAGTGATCGATCCCGAGCTGAAATGGCAGCTCCGGTCCAAGCTGAAGGCGCTGCATCGCGAGCTCGACCTCACGATGATCTACGTCACCCACGACCAGACCGAGGCGCTGACCTTCGCCGATACCGTCGTCGTCATGCATGACGGCCGCGTGGTGCAGAGCGGCACGCCGGCCGAGCTGTTCGACAAGCCGGCGCACACCTTCGTCGGCTATTTCATCGGCTCGCCCGGCATGAACATCCTGCCGGTCGAGGTGAGGGGCCGCGAGGCGCGCATCGGCGGGAATGTCATCGCGCTGGGCCGCAGCTACGACAATCTGCCCGCGGGCGCGAAGATCGAGATCGGCGTGCGTCCGGAGTTCGTCGACGCCGTCGCGCCGGCACCTGGCCTGCTCGCCGCAAAGGTCGAACGCATCGACGACCTCGGCCGCATCCGCTTCGCGCGCGTCCGCATCGGCGAGGCCAAGATCGCGGCGCGCGCGCCGGCGGGCTTCACCAGCGCGGACGGCACCGCCGGGCTGAAGTTCGATCCGTCGCATGTCCACGTCTATGCCGACAGCCTTCTGGTGGAGGGAGCCGCCTGATGGACAAGACCATCAACCAAAAAGCCTGGTTCCTGGTGCTGCCGGTGTTCCTGGTCGTCGCCTTCTCGGCGGTGCTGCCGCTGATGACGGTGGTGAACTATTCGATGCAGGACACGTTCGGCAACAACCAGTTCTTCTGGAACGGCGTCGGCTGGTTCAAGGAGCTGCTCGATCCCTCGACCGATCTCGGCGGCCGCTTCCTCGCGTCGCTCGGCCGCAATCTGTTCTTCTCGCTGGTGATCCTCGCCATCGAGGTGCCGCTCGGCATCGTCGTTGCGCTGTCGATGCCGCGCGACGGCTGGACCGTCGCGGCCTGCCTCGTCATCCTCGCGCTGCCGCTGCTGATTCCCTGGAACGTCGTCGGCACCATCTGGCAGATCTTCGGTCGGCCCGACATCGGCCTGCTCGGCTATACGCTCAATGCGATGGGCCTCGACTACAACTACGTGTCCAACGCAGTCGACGCCTGGGTCACGGTCATCGTGATGGACGTCTGGCACTGGACCAGCCTGGTCGCGCTGCTCTGCTACGCCGGCCTGAAGTCGATCCCGGACGCCTATTACCAGGCGGCGCAAATCGACGGCGCCTCGCGCTGGGCCGTGTTCAAGGCGATCCAGCTGCCGAAGATGAACCGCGTGCTCTTGATCGCGGTGCTGCTGCGCTTCATGGACAGCTTCATGATCTACACCGAGCCGTTCGTCGTCACCGGCGGCGGACCCGGCAACTCGACCACCTTCGTCTCGATCGAGCTGGTCAAGATCGCGCTCGGCCAGTTCGACCTCGGCAAGGCCGCCGCGCTGTCGCTGGTCTACAATCTGATCATCCTGATCGTCTGCTGGATCTTCTACACCGTCATGACCAATGCCGGCGTCGAGCGTAAGGCACAGGCGGAGACGGAGCCGGCGGCGGAGCCCAAGCCCGCAGGCGCGCTCCAGCCTGCGCCCGCGCTCAAGCCGAAGGAAGGAGTGGCCTGATGCATTCGATTCCCGGCCGCCGCCTCATCATGGGGCTGTTCCTGGTCTTCCTGCTGCTGCCGATCTACTGGCTCGTCAACATGAGCTTCAAGACCAACAGCGAGATCGTCTCGACGATGACGCTGTGGCCGCACGCCCCGACGCTCCAGCACTACAGGCGCATCTTCACCGACGAGAGCTGGTACTCCGGCTACATCAATTCGCTGGAATACGTCGTCCTCGACACCATCATCTCGATCTCGGTGGCGCTGCCGGCGGCCTACGCCTTCTCGCGCTACCGTTTCCTCGGCGACAAGCACCTGTTCTTCTGGCTGCTGTCGAACCGCATGGCGCCGGCCGCGGTCTATGCGCTGCCGTTCTTCAACCTCTATTCGGCGATCGGGCTGTTCGATACGCCCTGGGCCGTTGCGCTGGCGCACTGCATCTTCAACGTTCCGCTGGCGGTCTGGATCCTGGAAGGTTTCGTCTCCGGCGTGCCGCGCGAGATCGACGAGACCGCGTTCCTCGACGGCTATTCCTTCCCGCGCTTCTTCATCAAGATCCTGGTGCCCCTGATCGCCAGCGGCATCGGTGTCGCCGCCTTCTTCTGCTTCATGTTCTCCTGGGTCGAGCTCTTGCTCGCGCGCACGCTGACCTCGGTGCAGACCAAGCCGATCGCGGCGATCATGACGCGCACGGTGTCGGCCGCGGGCATGGACTGGGGCCTGCTGGCCGCGGCCGGTGTGCTCACCATCATTCCGGGCGCGCTGGTGATCTGGTTCGTCCGCAATTACATCGCGCGCGGCTTCGCGCTCGGCCGGGTGTAGGGAGGCATCGATGGAATCTATTGCATGGATGGCCTGGACGCTGCCGACCGCGATCTTCTTCGTCGCGCTCGCCTGCACGCTGGCCGTGATGACCTGGCTCGCCGCGGTCTATCCCGAGGCCGAGCGCGTCGGCGTGCTCAGTATTCCGACCACGCGCGGCGACCGCCTGTTCATCTCGCTGATTGCAGCCGCCGTCATCCATCTCGTGTGGATCGGCCTCGTCGGCACCGACGCGCTCGCGACGCTGCCGATCGGCGAGGATGGTTTTGAGATTTCGAGCCTGTGGCTCGCAAGTGGAATTTCGCTGGCCACGGCCGTGCTCATTTTCCGCACGGTCTGAAGCTTGCGAAGGGACGGCCAGATCCGGGGGCAACCCGGGCCTGTATAAAATTTTGTCGCTGCAACGGAGGAACAACATGCGACAGTTTAGGAGAAGGAAAGGTCCATTGACCAAGAGCAGTTTTCTGACCATGTCCAGCACTGCCGCGCTTCTGGCGGTGTCGTTCGCCGTCTCGGCGCCGGTTCGTGCCGCCGACGACGCCGCGATCCAGAAGTGGATTGCGGAATTCCAGCCCTCGACGCTGTCGAAGGACGACCAGAAGAAGGAGCTGGAGTGGTTCGCCAAGGCCGCCGAGCCCTTCAAGGGCATGGAGATCAACGTCGTCTCGGAAACCATCGCGACCCACGAATACGAGTCGCAGACGCTCGCCAAGGCGTTCTCCGAGCTGACGGGTATCAAGCTCAAGCACGACATCATCCAGGAAGGTGACGTCGTCGAGAAGCTTCAGACCCAGATGCAGTCCGGCAAGAACGTCTATGACGGCTGGATCAACGATTCCGACCTGATCGGCACGCACTTCCGCTACGGCCAGACCATCGCGCTGTCGGACTACATGACCGGTGAGGGCAAGGACGTCACCGACCCCATGCTCGACGTCAACGACTTCATCGGCAAGTCGTTCGGCACGGCGCCGGACGGCAAGCTCTACCAGCTGCCCGACCAGCAGTTCGCCAACCTCTACTGGTTCCGCTACGACTGGTTCACCAACCCCGACTACAAGGCCAAGTTCAAGGCCAAGTACGGCTACGAGCTCGGCGTGCCCGTGAACTGGTCCGCCTATGAGGACATCGCCGAGTTCTTCACCAACGACATCAAGGAGATCAACGGCGTCAAGGTCTACGGCCATATGGACTATGGCAAGAAGGACCCTTCGCTCGGATGGCGCTTCACCGACGCCTGGCTGTCGATGGCCGGTAACGGCGACAAGGGCATTCCGAACGGCCTGCCGGTGGACGAGTGGGGCATCCGCATGGAAGGTTGCCGTCCGGTCGGCTCCTCGGTCGAGCGTGGTGGCGACACCAACGGTCCGGCCGCGGTCTACTCGATCACGAAGTACCTCGAGTGGATGAAGAAGTACGCGCCGCCGCAGGCCCAGGGCATGACCTTCTCCGAGTCGGGTCCGGTGCCGGCGCAGGGCAACATCGCCCAGCAGATGTTCTGGTACACCGCCTTCACCGCCGACATGGTGAAGCCGGGCATCGCCGTGATGAACGCGGACGGTACGCCGAAGTGGCGTATGGCTCCGTCGCCGCACGGTTCGTACTGGAAGGAAGGCATGAAGCTCGGCTATCAGGACGCGGGCTCGCTCACGCTTCTGAAGTCGACCCCGGCGGATCGCCGCAAGGCGGCCTGGCTGTATCTCCAGTTCATCGTCTCCAAGACGGTGTCGCTGAAGAAGAGCCATGTCGGTCTCACCTTCATCCGTGAATCCGACATCTGGGACAAGTCGTTCACCGAGCGTGCGCCGAAGCTCGGCGGCCTGATCGAGTTCTACCGCTCGCCGGCGCGCGTGCAGTGGACCCCGACCGGCAACAACGTGCCCGACTATCCGAAGCTGGCGCAGCTGTGGTGGCAGAACATCGGCGATGCGTCGTCCGGTGCGAAGACGCCGCAAGCCGCAATGGACGCGCTGGCCGCTGCCCAGGACTCCGTCATGGAGCGCCTGGAGAAGTCCGGCGTGCAGGGCGCCTGCGGTCCGAAGCTGCACAAGAAGGAGTCGGCCGAATACTGGTTCGCCAAGGCCCAGAAGGACGGCACCATCGCGCCGCAGCGCAAGCTCGCCAACGAGAAGCCGAAGGGCGAGACGGTCGACTACGACACGCTGATCAAGTCGTGGCCGGCCACCCCGCCCAAGCGCGCCTCGCTGCAGTAAGGTACGCCTCATCACGACGAGCAAAGGCCGGGAGCAATCCCGGCCTTTTTTCTTTGCGCGCGCACCGACGCGCTGGATCGTACCTACGTGTCGGGATTGGCGCCGTCGGACCGGCGATCACACCAGGAAATCGTGATGGTGATTGACCGGCGCCACCTTCTCCACGAAGTCGATGATCTGCGCGAAGGTCTGGTGCGCATTCTGCGACAGCGTAACGTCGTGACCGGCATTCTTGACCACGAGTTGCTCGAAGTCGGACGAGTTGGGATAGAAGGCGCGTTCTGCAGCAAAGGTTGAGGGATCGGTCTGAAACAGCAGGTCGTGATCGCCGACGACTTCGAGCACGGGCGCTGTGATTCCCACCGAGCGCGCCGGATCGAGCGCGAATGCGAAGTTCAGTTCGGCGGCCGTGCCCATGCCGATATGCGAGGCGTCCCAGGCAAGGATCTTGGGCGAGGTGTTGTTGCTGTCAAACAGGAAGCTTCGATCGTCGAAGGTCAGGTACCCGTCGGGCTGGCCGGCGGCCGGGCGAATGGCGTTGGCGAACTCGCCGGCGCCTGCCGGGTTGACCTCGTGCCGAAAGCCCGTGAGCACGAGCGCGTCGGCATCGTGGTATGTGCCGGCCTCGGTTTGCGCGATGCCTGAACCCAGGGAGTGACCGACCAGGACGATCTTGGAGAACCCGTAGCTGCTCAGGGCGCCACTCTTGATGGACTGAATGATCTGATGCAGCTCGTCGGCCTGATCCTGGATCGTTGTCAAATCGGCCGGCGGTTTGTCGCTCGTTCCCGTCCCCAGCCGATCGAGATTCAAGGTCGCGTACCCGGCGTCATTGGCCGCATCGACGAACGAATATTTTCCGTTACCGACCGGGGGATCCCAATATGTATGGTCATACGAGAAGCCGGGTAGCAGGATCATCAGCGGTCGGCCCTCGGTCGACCCGGGCGAATCCAGCACCGCGTGCATGTTGAAATCGCCGGACGTCGCCGTCGGAGCGACCGACAGAACCAGGTCCTTGTGAATGGCATGGTGGTCTTCGTGGCCACGGAAATCGAACCGGTGACTTTCGCCTCCCCATCCGGCGCCATCGTCGTCCCATCGTACGTCATCGTCGTTCAAATGGCCGGACCGGCCGAAAGCAAACTGCCTAGAACTCGTCATGAGATTTCCCCTTCGACCTGGCCGCAACAGACTTCGCCGTTCACATCTCCGGCGCTTCGCTCTTGAAGAGCGCGCGTCTCATCGGGGGCCTGCGCAGCAGAGGCGTACGCTCTGCATGCGACCCCACGTGCAAGGCGCACCCGTCAGGAACGCGGATGTTCGCGAAATTGCCTGTGCTTGACGGGTTGAACCCTATGTTCCAAGGTATCGGTCGCCTATCCCTGTTTTCTGGGATGCCCGGCTTCACGATGATGGGCATGGGGTGGTGATGGCGATTTCACTTTCTGCGCGCGAAGTGACGCTGCTGAAACGCGTCGGCGAAGGGCTTCTGCAGCCCCTGCGACCCGATTGGCTTTTGGCCATGCCGGATATCGCTGCGGATTTAAAGCGCCTGCTGGCGATGGATTTCATTGGAACGACGCGGTGGGATCAGCGAACCGGCCGCTACGAGAATCCGGCATGCTCCGGACGCGGAGTGGAGATGGCGCGCGCCTATGTCGAGGAGTTTCAGCGTTGCGATCCGATTTCGCCACGGCTGCGTTCCCGTCGCGGGCCGACCCCGATCTATTCGGTCATCAACCGAACCGAGCTCGAGCGCACGCGCTACTTCAACGAATTCCTGCGCGTCCACCAGACGACGGATGGTATCGATCTCCACCTCTACGACGGTGACACGAGCGTCGGCGACTTTCGCTTCTGGCGTGCTCCCGGCCGGGCCCCCGTCGGATCTCGCGAAGTGGCGCTGCTGACCTTGCTGCAGCCGATCCTCCTGCGCGCGACCAAGGACGTGCACAGCACCAGCACGGCAGCAGGCCACCGCCTGCCGCAACTGACGGATCGGGAGAACCAGATCGTCGGTCTGGTCGCCGACGGCCTGACGGACGGCATCATCGCCCGGAAGCTGGGGATCAGCTACTGGACCGTCCGCTCACACCTCGACCATGTTTTCGAGAAGCTACAGACGCCCAATCGGGCGACTCTCATCGCGCGTATCCACCGCGAGGGTCGGTGACGCCGTTTCCGCGGCCCGCGGCGGAAGCGACGTAGATCCAGATCGATCTCCACCGAGCCGGTCTGGATCGTGTCGTCGCTTCGCTCACAATGATGGCGTGGAAGGCGCGCAGCCTCTACTGCGCCGCTTCCGCCGCTTCGAGCGTCGGGTAATCGGTGTAGCCCTTCGCGCTGCCGCCGTAGAACGTGTTCTTGTCCCAGTCGTTCAGCGCCGCGCCCTGCTTCAGCCGCTCCACAAGGTCGGGGTTGGAGATGAACGGCTTGCCGAAGGCGATGAGATCGGCCGCGTTCGCGTCCAGCACCTTGGTCGCCAGATCGAAGTCGTAGCCGTTGTTGGCGACGTAGGCGCCGGAGAAGCGCTTGCGCAAGGACGCATAGTCGAACGGTGCGAAGTCGCGCGGCCCGCCGGTGGCGCCCTCGACGACGTGGAGATAGACCAGCTTCAGCGCGCTGAGGCCGTCGACGATGTGATCGAACAAGGCTTGCGGATTGCTGTCGGAGACGTCGTTGGCGGGCGTCACCGGCGAGATGCGGATGCCGGTGCGCTCAGTGCCGGCCTCGGCGGCAACCGCCCTGGAGACCTCGAGCATCAGCCGCGCGCGGTTCTCGATGGAGCCGCCGTAAGCGTCGGTGCGCTTGTTGGCGCCGTCCTTGGCGAACTGGTCGAGCAGGTAGCCGTTGGCGCCGTGAATCTCGACGCCGTCGAAGCCGGCCTCCAGCGCATTCTTCGTGGCGCGCTTGAAGTCGTCGATGATCCCCGGAATTTCGGAGAGCTCGAGCGCGCGCGGCTCGGAGACGTCGGCAAAGGTGCCGTTGACGAAGGTCTTGCCCTTGGCGCGGATCGCGCTCGGCGCAACCGGCGCTGCGCCATTCGCCTGCAGCGCGACATGCGAGATGCGGCCGACATGCCAGAGCTGGATGAAGATCTTGCCGCCGCGCTCATGGACCTTGTCGGTGACCTTGCGCCAGCCGGCGACCTGATCCTTGGAGTAGATGCCGGGGGTGTCCTGGTAGCCCTGGCCCTGCTGCGAAACCTGGCTCGCTTCGGTGATCAGGAGGCCCGCGGACGCACGCTGGCCGTAATAGTCGGCGGCGAGCGCACCGGGGACGAACGTGCCGGGAACGGCGCGGTTGCGCGTCAGCGGCGCCATGACGAGGCGGTTGGCCAGCGTGATCGGGCCGAGCTTGTAGGTCTCAAACAATTTGGTCGAACGGCTCATGGGAGTGCTTCCAGGCGGTGAGAGGTCCGGAACACTTGTGCATCGCGGCAATCAGCGCAAGGGAGGAGCCATACGGAAAGTGCAGGCGAGCTACGCGGCAACGCCCGCGTAGCATAATTCATGTGCAATCTTGGCCGCGACAGCGGATTTCGGCTATCGCGGCCGTGCGATTTCGCAAATCAGCTCGCGCCGAGGAAATCGCGCTTGCCGATCTCGACGCCGTTGTGGCGCAGGATGCCGTGCGCGGTGGTGGCGTGGAAATAGAAGTTCGGCAGCGAGAACGCGCTGAGGAACTGCTGGCCCTTCATGGTGATGGATTTGTCGGGGCCGGCCGGGAAGGTGACGTCCTTGGTGTCGGCGCCCTCGAACTGCGCGGGCTTGAACGACTTCACGTAGTCGATCGTCTTGGCCAGCCGCTGCTTCAGCTCCTCAAACGTCTTTTCCGTGTCGGGCGTCGAGGGCACCTCACTATGGGTCAGCCGCGCGCAGCCCTTGGCGGCGAAGTCGCTGACGAGCTGGATCTGCTTCGACAGCGGGAGCATGTCCGGAAACAGGCGGGAGCCGAGCAGGACGCTTGGGTCGACCTTCTTGGCCGCGCAATGCGCCTCGGCTTTCGTGAGCAGGCCGGTGAGGCTGTTCAGCATCTGCAAATAGGCGGGGACGACGGCGTCGTAGAAGGACATGTGATGCTCGCTTCAATGGTGAGGAATCTCAGGAGAAAACCTGATCCACTCACATGGGAACGTCATGGAAAAATACAATCGCAGGAGCCGCTTTTGCGGTGCGAAAATTCTAGTGCCCGCGGCCCATCCTTCGAGACGCCCGCCTATGGCGGGCCCTCAGGATGAGGTCACGTTCTGCGGCGAAAGATTAGACCCTCATGGTGAGGAGCCCGCCAAAGCGGGCGTCTCGAACCATGCAGGCCGAGCTCTTCCGGCGAACTCTCGCTGCCATATGCGATGATTTTGCTCTCAAGGGCATGAGGGCGCGCAGGGGCTACCGCACCACCCCCACTGGCTGCGCCTGCGCCGTGCTGCCGCGCATGCGCGCGAGCAGCTCCGCGGTCGGCCAGGAATCGGCCGGCAGGCCGTATTTGATCTGCATCGCCTTCACGGCGGCGCGGCTCTGCTGGCCGAGCACGCCGTCGACCTTGCCGACATTGAAGCCGGCCTGGACCAGTAGCTGCTGCAATTGCTTGAGCTCATTGAATGGCAGCTGCGCGACCGGCGCCGCCGGCTTGCGCATCGGCGCGGCGCCCGCGATGCGGGTGGCGAGATAGCCCGCGGTGGTCGAGTAGATCAGCGAGTTATTCCACTCGGTATAGGCGGCGAAATTCGCATACGCCATGAAAGCCGGCCCGGAGCGCCCCATCGGCAGCAGCACGGACGCCGCGAGATTGTCGTTCGGCAGCGGCCGTCCGTCGGGATAGGTCACACCTAGCTGCGCCCATTTCGAGCGCGGCTGCTGCACGGTGAGATCGGTCTGCTCCCACGGCAGGTTCTGCGGCACCTTGATCTCCTCCAGCCACGGCTCGCCGCGCCGCCACTTCAAGCCGTTGGCGATGTAGTTCGCGGTCGAGCCGATCACGTCGGGCTCGCTGCGCAGCAGATCGCGCCGTCCGTCGCCGTCATAGTCGACGGCGTAGTTGACGTAATGCACGGGCAGGAACTGCGTCTGTCCGAGCTCGCCGGCCCAGGAGCCGATCATCTCGTCGGGTGTGAGATCGCCGCGGTCGATGATCTTCAGTGCGGCGATGGTCTCGTTCACGAACATCTCCGAGCGGCGGCAGTCATAGGCGAGCGACACCAGCGATTTCAGCGTCGGCAGGTTGCCCATGTTGGCGCCGAAGTCGCTCTCCAGGCCCCAGAACGCAGCGATCACCGCCGGCGGCACGCCATATTCCTTTTCGGCGCGCGCGAAGGCAGCCGCGTGAGCCTTGATGTGCTGCTGGCCGTTCTGCATGCGATAGGGCGCGGCCATGCGGCCGGCGAACTCGGTGAAGAGCTGGCCGAACACGCGTTGGCCGCGGTCGCGGTTGACGATGCCCTGGTCGTAGACGAGGTAGGGCGAAGCCTCCGAGATCGTCCGCTGCGATACGCCGGCGGCCACCGCCTGCTGTTTCACGTCGGCCAGGAAGCGATCGAAGCTCGCCCCATTGTGGCACGAGGCCGCGCGCGGCGAGGGCGCGGTGGCCTTGGGCGCCGCAGGCCTTGCGGGCGGCGGCGCGAACTGGGCGGAGGCAGTGGCGGAGCATGCGAGGAGCGCGACGGTTGCGATCGCAAATCGGGTCTGGACCATTGGGGTTCCGGCGGGGAGGGAAGGCGTGGATTCGCTTGAAGTCTAGGTGAAGTGACGGCCTCAGGCCATCCTTTCCATGCCATGCCAATAAGCGGAATGCGAGGGAGCGGATGCCGCGCCAGCCTAGCCGAACAGACGCATCAGCAGCGCTTTTCCGACCGGAAGCGCCCTGACGCCCTGATAGGCGCGGACATACTCGCCGGCATAGAACGCCCGGATCGCATGCACGCGCGTATCCATGCCTTCCTCGAACCGCACCGCGAATCCGTCCGTGGTTCGTCGCACAACGACGGCCGCGATCGAGCGGCCATAGATGCGGCAGTCGATCGTGCTGCCGGGTGCCGGCGGATCGGGATCGATCAGCCGGGCGCCGGTAATGGAAATATCGGCGAGCCGCGCCAGATGCCACTTGCCGTCCTGACGCAACAGGATCGGCTCATTGCGATCGAAGCGCTCCGCCTTGCGCTTGCGTGGCTGCTCGATGCAGACGAAGCAGACCACGGTGAGGATGAGCGCGTTGTAGAGGCTCCAGGCCAGGGCCAGTCCGCCATAGGCGATGTTCTCGCCGCGCAGGTGCAGGATGAAGGCATAGGCAATGGCCGCCAGCGTGATGAGAAGCGCGCAGCCATAGATCCGCAGCAGCGGCCATTCGACAAATCTCCTGTCGCCGTCGCCGCCCTTCGCCGTGACCTTGAATTTGTGTCCCTTCGGCTTCAACAGGCCGGCTGCCACCGCCTTCAGCACCGCGGGCGCGGCGATGAGTTGCGAGACGTCCGACATCATGGCGAGCGAACGGCCGTGCGACAGCCAGGCCATGCTGAGTCCGTGCCAGACGTAGAACGGCAGGAAGAAGCGCAACAGCTCGGTGAGATCGGCCTGCACCGCCTTGATGCCGAACAGCAGGAACAGCCAGGGCACCATCAGTCCCGCGACCTTCGACGTGTAGACCGCAGACCAGCTCATGAAGGCATCGACCAACGAGAGCCGGTCGATAAAGGACAGCTTCGAGTCCTGCGAGAACGGTCCGCTGCGGCCGCGCACGATTTGCATCAGGCCGAGGCACCAGCGCGCACGCTGGGTGATGTATTCCTTCAGCCCCTCGGGCGCGAGTCCGATCGTCAATCGTTCGTTGAGATAGATGGTGTTGAAGCCGCGCTCCTTCAGGCGAAGGGTGACGAGGTAGTCTTCCGTGACGGAGTCGGTTGGAAAGCCGCCGATCTGCACCAGCCCGGCGTAGCGAATGAGCGATGAGGTGCCGCAACAGAAGGCGACGCCCCAGGCGTCCTTCGCCGGCAGAAGGATGTCGAAGAAGAAGCGCTGCTCGTCGGGCCATACATCGGTTGCAGCGAGGTTGGTCTGGATCGGGTCGGGATTGATGAAGTGCTGCGGCGTCTGCACCACGCCGACCGAAGCGTCGTCCATGAGGGAGATAGTGCGCGCGAGGAAGTCGGGCCGCGGCACGAAGTCCGCGTCGAGAATGGCCACGAAATCCGGTCGTTCCGGCAGGGCGCCGACGTGCTTGAGCGCATGGTTGATGTTGCCTGCCTTGGCGTGGTGGTTGTCGGGCCGCGCGAGATAATGGCAGCCCAGTTCGCTCGCGAGGCGCCGCAGCCAGGGGCGCCTTCCGTCGTCGAGCACCCAGACGCGATAATTGCCGTACTCCATACCGGTCGCGCCGATGATCGTGCGCTCGAGGATGAATCGTTCCTCGTTGTAAGTGCAGATCAAGACGTCGATCAGCGGCGCGTGTGGATCGATGGCACGGCCGTCTATTCTTGCCGCACCTGTGCGGTCGAGGGTCCGGCTCAGAAACAGCAGGGACAATGCGACCGCGACGAGCGAGGCCGCCTCCAGCAGCATGAAGGGATAACCGATCACGGCGTCCGCCGTCAGATGCGGTGGCGGGAGTGTCGCGGTGACACGCCAATAGAGATAGCGGAGCAGGAAGACCAGCGACACGACGGCCAGGAACGAGCGCGCCATCGTGCTGTCGCGCCTGAGCAGCGGCACGAGCGCCATGAAGGCGCCGAGCGTAATCAGGCCTGGCGTCAACGCCGTCATCACGGTGCGGTCTCGCGCCGGGCAAACACAACGCGGCCGGTGCGCCCCACGGTGCAGGCGTGGGCAGCGGCATCGCCGGGCGCCACGGTCACGCGATAGGGCTCCTTGCTGAGCGCGTCCGGATTGATGGCGAGATTGGCGGGCGCGCCGGCGGCGCCGGTCAAATTAACCACGGTGCCGGAGATCGGCTCGCCGCCGTCATTCGGCTCGAAGCTGGCGCGGTCGCCGAGCTGCAGGCGATTGTAGACGCTCTCGGTGACATTGGCCGTAATGACGGCGCCGCTGCAATCGAGGATCTTGAGCAGGGGTTGGCCGGCCTGCACGTCCTCGCCCGGCGAGGTCATCATCTCCCAGACGCGGCCCGCAACGGGTGTCGTGATGTTGGCTTCGGACAGATCGGCGAAGTGGACCTCCTCGATGATGATCTCGTTGGCGAGCCAGGCGATCTCGGTGTCGGTGCGCGCGAGATCGGCCTCGAGATCGCCGGCGCGCTGACGCATCTCCTCCTCGCGCTGCACCGAGCTCGGGCGGTCGTTGTAGCTGTCGCCGAGGAACGTGCCGTTCTGTGCCGCCGTGAGCTCGACCTTTGCAGCATCCAGCCGCTTGCGCGCACCGAGCTCGGTTTGCTGTGCCACGGAAAGCTCGCGCGTCAGCCGCGCCAGCTCGACCGTCGAGACATTGCCGGACTTCGCGAGTGAGGATGCGCGCTCGACGGCGGCGCTGGCTTCGTCCCGCCGCGCTGCCGCGGCCTCGATCGAGGTCTGGATCTCGGCGATGCGGGCCTCGAGCTGAAGCATGCGTCCCTCGCGGAATTGAGCGGCCTGCCGCGCCAGATCCTTTTGGGCTGCCTGGGCCGCGGCAAGCTTGGTGGCGAGACTGGGCCGCTCGTTCTCCAGGCGCGATTTCTGCCGCCGGAGATCGTCGAGCCGGGTGCGATCCCCGCGCGAGTTCACGATGCGCAGGAGCACGGTTCCGGCACCAAGCCTGGCCTGATCGGTGATGGGCTGGGCGGCGACCACGCGGCCGCCGATCGGCGTGCGCAGGGTGACGAGACGAGAATTCAGCACCGCCTCGACGCTCGAGTTCTCCCAGATCGCACGCAGCGGCAGCCAGCCGAACACGGCGACGATGGCAAGTCCGATGGCGATCTTGGCGCCGCGTCGCAGATGCGGCCAGCGCGGCCCTGGTTCCGGCGCCGTCTGCGCCTCGCATGCGTGGCCGGTTTCGTCATCGGCGAACAGCTGCTCGTGCAGCGCCTCCTGTAATCCCTTCGCGTCGGTCTTGGTCTCGCTCTTGGTCTCGTGAGGGGAAGGCGTGGATGCGGGGTCGATGGAAGCGGCGCGTAAGCGGTCTACCATGACGGTCACCTGGTTGACGGGAGGCCAACGGAACCGGTCAATGCGCGAGGGCCGCGCAGCGTGCCCGGTTACCGCGGATTAAGCCGACGCTGAGCTTTCCAGGTTGCTAAGCGTCCGCGCGTGTTTTTGCGCAAATCCCGGTCAAGCTTTAGCGACGGGTGAAAGGCTGGCCGCGCGGCCCTGTAG
Source organism: Bradyrhizobium sp. YCK136 (assembly GCF_044570075.1). Taxonomy (NCBI): domain Bacteria; kingdom Pseudomonadati; phylum Pseudomonadota; class Alphaproteobacteria; order Hyphomicrobiales; family Nitrobacteraceae; genus Bradyrhizobium; species Bradyrhizobium sp. YCK136. Next base: position 7,329,638 of record NZ_CP172424.1, on the reverse strand, counting down.
CTGCGGCTCCGCGCCGCATGAACCCTTGCGTTGCCCGGCGGCATTCATACGTCGAAGACGCCGGCTGGAGGCTCGCCCGCGGCCGGTTCAGGAGACGGCCATGAACTATCTTCGTACCGCAATGCTGCTCGCAGGCCTCACCGCCCTGTTCATGGGCGTGGGCTATCTGATCGGCGGTGCCTCCGGCGCCATGATCGCGCTCGTCATTGCCGCGGCGACCAATCTCTTCACCTATTGGAACTCCGACCGCATGGTGCTCTCGATGTACGGCGCCCATCAGGTCGACCGTTCGACCGCGCCGGAACTGGTCGGTCTCGTCGCCGAGCTTGCGGGCCGCGCGGGCTTGCCGATGCCGCGCGTGTTCCTGATGGACGAGGCGCAGCCCAACGCGTTCGCGACCGGCCGCAATCCCGAGAACGCCGCCGTTGCCGTCACCACCGGCCTGATGCACCAGCTCAGCCGCGAGGAGCTCGCCGGCGTGATCGCGCATGAGCTTGCGCATATCAAGCACCACGACACGCTGCTGATGACGATCACCGCGACCATCGCGGGCGCGATCTCGATGCTGGCGCAGTTCGGCATGTTCTTCGGCGGCCACCGCGACAACAACAACGGCCCGGGCATCGTCGGCTCGATCCTGATGATGATCCTCGCTCCGCTCGGCGCCATGCTGGTGCAGATGGCGATCAGCCGCACCCGCGAATATGCCGCGGACAATCTCGGTGCGCGCATCGTCGGCCAGCCGATGTGGCTGGCGTCGGCGCTGGTGAAGATCGAGGGCGCCGCACATCAGGTCCCGAACTTCGAGGCCGAACGGAATCCCGCGACCGCGCACATGTTCATCATCAATCCGCTGTCGGGCCACGGCGTGGACAATCTCTTCGCCACCCATCCCTCGACGCAGAACCGTATCGCGGCGCTCCAGCAGCTCGCGGCCGAGCTCGGCGCGCAGGCGGCGCCGTCGGTCGGCGCCAACGAGAACTATCCGCCGGCGAGCCCGTGGGGCCGCTCATCTTCGCGCGGTCCTTGGCGTGGTCCTTCGCAAGGTCCTTCTCGTGGGCCTTGGGGCTAATCCGGAACCGGCAAGGATTTGCGCGTGGCTTTGTGACCTGGCGCACACAGGATCGTCCCGGCCAGTGTTAACACCTCGCCGTGACACTTCCTTCGAAAGGGGATGCGTGGCCGGCCCGTCGCCGGTCACCGTCGAAGATGACCAGAGCTGCCGTACCATTGCTGATCGTCCTGGGCGTGCTGATCGGCCTGTCCACGCATATGGTCGTCAATTGCGGGGACGAGGACGAGCCCGACATCTGCGCGGCCGTGATCGGTTTCTCGCCGCTCCGCGGTTCGCTGATCGCCTTTGCCTATGAAGGGCGCGGGCGGATCGCGCTGCGCCACGGCGACTGGCGGCGGGCGATCGCGGATTTCGACGAGGCCATTCACCTCAATCCCAATCGCGCCTCGCTCTATCGCGACCGCGCGGAGGCGCGCCGGCAGAACGGCGACCTCGAACTCGCCATTGCGGATTACGACGAGGCGATCGCGCATGATCCCAAGCTCGCCGCGCCCTATCACCAGCGCGGTCTTGCGCTCGCCGCCACCGGCGATCTCGATCGCGCCATCCTGAGCTACAACACGGCGGTCCGTCTCGCCCCCTCCGATGCGCAGGCCCGGCTCGACCGTGGCCTGGCGTTCCTCGCCCGCGGCCAGGCCGACGATGCGCGCGCCGATTTCGAAGCCGCTCTCGCGCTGCCCGCCGGCAAGGATGCCCGCACGCGCGAGGCGGCGCGCGCCAAGCTCGCCGAACTCGCCAGCGCCGAGCCGACCCGGGTTTCAGCACCGCGGCGGTGAGGGGAGTCGTCTCCCTCTCCGTTCTTACGGGGAGAGGGGCTCTCTCCACGCATGAGGCTGTCGAGAGACCGGTACCCCCCTCACCGGATCGCACCGGACGATGCTTCGCATCGCCGAGGCGATCCGACCTCTCCCCGCAAGCGGGGAGAGGTGAAGGGCGCAGGCGCGCCTACTTCGCCTTCTTGGCTTTCGCCTTCTTCGCCTTGGCCGCCTTCTTCGCCGGCTTCTCTTCCTTCGCCTTCTTCTCCACCTTCGCCGCGATCGGCGTGCTAGCAGCGATTCGCATCGATCGTGCGTAGCTGTCGGCGACGTTGTCGGCGGACATCTGGAGGCGCTTGGCGGCGGCGGTGGCCTGCTCCATGGTGGCCTTGGCCATCATCTTGAAGCGGTCGCCGGTCTCCTTGCCCTTGGCCTTGGCCGCAAGGCCGTTGAAGCGATCCCGCCGCTCCTTGGCGCGGGTCATCAGGCCCGTATGCAGCTGTCTGGCCAGTTGCCGGATCACGACATCCAGGTCGGCGTCCGCCATGTTCTTCTATCCCCTTGAAAACAGTATCGATGCGGGCGGGACTATGCAGATCGGGCCCCGCCTTGGCAATTCCCGGCCGGGCGTCATCCGCAGCTTCCGGGACCCAAAACAAGAAAAGCCGCGCATTTTGCGCGGCTTTTTGCCTGGTTGGTGCAGATGGGCTAGGTCCGCCTCACTTCAGCGAGGCCACCGGGCCGCTTGACGCAGTCGGGTCGGGGTCGAAGCCGAACACGCCGACCAGGTATTTGTAATAGTCCGGCATCTTCTCCTTGAGCGTCTCGCGCGACTTGGGATCGTGGAATTCGCTCTTTCCGGCCAGGAAGATGCTGGCGGTCACGGCAAAGAACTCCATGGGATTCTTCAGCGCATAGGATTCCTTGGGCAGGAGGTCCTTGGACTTGGCCAGGGCATAATAGCCGATCACGCCCTTGTTGGCGTAGCCGTCCGGCAACAGGCGCGCGTGATAGGCGTGCAGCAGTTCGTGCAGCAGCACCGCCTCCTTCTCGTACCGCATCATGTCCGGCCGCAGCATAATCACGCCGAGCCCCGAATCGACGGCGAGGTCGATGGCATTCGGATTGGTCCAGCGCTGCTTGTTGGGGTCCCAGACCGTCAGCGTCCGAGGAGCGGTGCGCTGGATGTCCGGCGTGACCCTGCCGTAGCATGCGGTCGCGGCGCCTTCGTCGAGGCAGGCCAGCTCGCTCGCGACGATCGGAACGGTATGGAAGAAGCGCAGCACGCGCGGAGAGAGGCCGGCGCCTTCGACGACGTCGATCTGGCGCTTCAGATTGTCGGTGAGCTTGTCGACATCCTTGCGATCGGAATTCTCCGACAGGTCGAACATGTAGCCGCGGTAGCTCTGGAAGCCCGGCGGCAGCGCCTGCGCTGCCTCGGCGGATGCATCGAGCGATCCGGCATTGGATGGACTGGCGAAAAGCGCGCCGACAATGGTCGCGGTCAGCAGCAACGCAATGCGCATGATGAACCCCCTGATGTCACTTCGCCCGGCAGAATAAGCCACCGTTGTTTGCGAAAAGTGAGTGGGGCGAGACTAGGGCAGCGATGTTGAGGCGTGCTTAACCATTGGTTGCAGATCGCGCAGACGGATTAGTGCCGGGTTAACCAAGGAGGGTATCCGGGCCCCGCGCTTCGGCGTAACATCAAGTCCGGGCACAAAGCCCACATCAATAGCCGGGAGGAGGAAGCCATGTATGCCGCCATCCGTCAGGCCAAGGCGAAAAGCGGGAGCGCGGAGGAGCTGGCGCGCCGCATCAAGGACGGCGCCGTTCCGATCATCAGCGACGTCGACGGTTTCCGCGCCTATTACGTCGTCTATGCCGGCGACGACACGGTCACAGCGATCTCGATCTTCGACAAGTTCGAGCAGGCGGAGGAGGCGAACCGGCGCGCGATCGCCTGGATCGAGAAGGATCTCGGCCCGCTGCTCGCCGGCGACGCGCGCGCCGCCGCGGGGCCGGTGATCGTGCATACGCTGGCGTAGTTGGACGGATCGCTGCCTCCCAATGTCGTCCTGGCGAAAGCCAGGACCCATTACCCCAGGGAGGAGTTTTGCGACGCGTGGCCGCCACCTGCGCTTGCATGATAGTTCGGTGGTTATGGGTCCTGGCCTTCGCCAGGACGACAGCGAGTTTGTGGCTGCATCTAAAGCCAAGCGCGAGCCTTCGCCCTCACAACTCCCGCGCGTTCGAGAACGCGAAACTCGACACCCGCCGCGTCGTCTCGTCCAGGATCAGCGTACGCGTGATCGGCGGCTCGGCGCGCTGGGCGCAGTTTTCGCGTTCGCAGAGGCGGCAGTTGACGCCGATGGGCGTGCCTTCCGTCTTCTCCAGGTCCATGCCGGCGGCGTAGACGAGGCGCGCGGCGTGGCGGATCTCGCAGCCGAGGCCGATGGCGAAGCGCGGCTGCGGCAGCGGGTGCGGCGCGACCGGGCGGCGCACCATCTGCGCGATCGAGAAATAGCGCGTGCCGTCGGAGAGCTCGATCACCTGTTTCAGCAGGCGATCCGGCGTGTCGAAGGTCGAGTGCACGTTCCACAGCGGGCAGGTGCCGCCGAATTTCGAGAACGGGAAGGTGCCGGACGAGAAACGCTTGGAGACGTTGCCGGCATTGTCGACGCGCAGGAGGAAGAACGGAATGCCGCGCGCGTTCGGCCGCTGCAAGGTGGTGAGGCGGTGGCAGACCTGCTCGAAGCCGGAATTGAAGCGCTGCGCCAGCACATGGATGTCGTAGTTGAGCGCTTCCGCTGCGGCCAGGAACGCCGGGTAGGGCATCATCACGGCCGCTGCGAAGTAATTGCCGAGCGTGATGCGGAACAGCCGCCGCGGCGCGTCGTCGAGTGGGCCGGCGCGGTTGATGATGGTCTCCAGCTGCTGCGCGCATTCGCCAAGGCCGAGCTGGAAGGCGAGCTGGAACGCGCGGCCGGGCGGGTCGACCAGTTCCGAGATCAGGAGCTGGCGGCGGTGGCGGTCGAAGCGCCTCAGCGTCTCGCGCATCACATCGACAGGCATGATGCGGGTCTGGATCGAATGCTTTTCGCGCAAGCGCGCGGCAAGGGCCGCGTAGAGCCCTTCGGCCGGCACGTTCAGCTCGTCGCGAAGCGTCTCCGCGGCCTGTTCGAGTTCCGGAAAATAGTTGCGGTTCGCCTCGATCAGCTCGCGCACGCGTTCGACCGGATTGGCCTCATAGCGCGTGCCGACGTCGCGGTCGGCCATTTGCGCGGCTGCCAGCGTCTCGCCCTGACGGGCCTCGGTATAGGCCGCGTAGAGCCGCTGCAGCGCGTGGGTGACGCCGGGACAGAGTTCGGCGAGGTCGCGCAGCTCCTGCTTGGGTACGTCAATCTGGCGGAACAGGGGATCGGAGAAGATCTCGTTGAGCTCGGCAAAGAATCGGTCCTCGTCGGCGGTGGCGAGGTCGCGCAGGTCGAGGTCGTAGGTTTCGGCCAGCCGCAGCAGGATTTGGGCGGTCACCGGGCGCTGGTTGCGCTCGATCAGGTTGACGTAGCTCGGCGAGATCCCGAGCCCCTCGGCGATCTGGGTCTGCGACAGGCCCAATTGCTGCCGGATCCGCCGGAAGCGCGGGCCGACGAACAGTTTCTTCCCGGATTCGGCGGGCATTCTTCAGATCTCCAGCGGCATTAAGGACAGTCTCACTGACCTTTAATTTACAAACTTTACAAAATAACATCTATACATGTTCTGATGTTACATGACATCACCAATAAAAAACAAGCCATCTATACGAAGTTTCCGTTTTCGCGTTTACGTCGTGACAAGCATTTCGCAATGCACTGTCAAGAATGTCGATGGCCAGCCATCGCCATCGTCAGCGAAAGGATCAGGCACATGAACTACCAGCCCCGTGGCATCAGCACTTTCCAGGCGCCGGCCTCGTATCAGAGCGAGATCGATGCAGCGAAGGCGCTCCTCGAGACCCAGCCGACCTGGAACGGGGTGTCGGCCGAGGCCGTCGCGCGCATGCGCCTGCAGAACCGCTTCAGGACCGGCCTCGACGTCGCCCGCTACACCGCGGCGCTGATGCGGGCCGACATGGCGGCCTATGACAACGACCCCACCAAGTACACCCAGTCGCTCGGCTGCTGGCACGGCTTCATCGCCCAGCAGAAGCTGATCTCGGTCAAGAAGCACTTCGGTGGCAGGACCGATCGCACCTACCTGTATCTCTCCGGCTGGATGATCGCGGCGCTGCGCTCCGAGTTCGGACCGCTGCCCGACCAGTCGATGCACGAGAAGACCTCGGTGCCGGCGCTGATCGAAGAGCTCTACACCTTCCTGCGCCAGGCCGACTCGCGCGAGCTCAACGACATCTTCCGCAACCTCGACAAGGCGCGCAAGGAAGGCGACAAGACCCGCGAGAAGGAGTTGATCGAGAAGATCGACGGCTTCCAGACCCATGTCGTGCCCGTCATCGCCGACATCGATGCCGGCTTCGGCAACGCGGAAGCGACCTACCTGCTCGCCAAGAAGATGATCGAAGCAGGCGCCTGCGCGCTCCAGATCGAGAACCAGGTCTCGGACGAGAAGCAGTGCGGCCACCAGGACGGCAAGGTCACCGTGCCGCATGACGTCTTCCTGGCGAAGATCCGCGCCTGCCGCCACGCCTTCCTCGAGCTCGGCGTCGAAGACGGCATCGTCGTGACCCGCACCGACTCGCTCGGCGCTGGCCTGACGCAGCAGATCGCCGTCAGCCACAAGCCCGGCGACATCGGCGACCAGTACAACAGCTTCCTCGATTGCGAGGAAATCACCGCGGAGAACGCCCGCAACGGCGACGTCATCATCAACCGCAACGGCAAGATGATGCGTCCGAAGCGGCTGCCCTCCAATCTCTACCAGTTCCGCCCGGGCACCGGTGAGGACCGCTGCGTGCTGGACTGCATCACCTCGCTGCAGAACGGCGCCGACCTGCTCTGGATCGAGACCGAGAAGCCGCATATCGAGCAGATCGCCAAGATGGTCGATCGCATCCGCAAGGTGGTTCCGAACGCCAAGCTGGCCTACAACAACTCGCCGTCGTTCAACTGGACCCTCAACTTCCGTTGGCAGGTCTACGACGCGATGAAGGAAGCCGGCCAAGACGTCAGCAAGTACAACCGCGCCGAGCTGATGAAGGCGGAATATGACGACACGCCGCTGGCGAAGGAAGCCGACGAGCGCATCCGCACCTTCCAGGCGGATTCGGCCAAGCGTGCCGGCATCTTCCACCACCTGATCACGCTGCCGACCTACCACACCGCGGCGCTCTCGACCGACAATCTGGCCCGGGAGTACTTCGGTGAGCAGGGCATGCTCGGCTACGTCAAGAACGTCCAGCGCGCCGAGATCCGTCAGGGCATCGCCTGCGTGAAGCATCAGAACATGGCCGGCTCCGACATCGGCGACGACCACAAGGAATACTTCGCCGGCGAGGCTGCCCTGAAGGCGGGCGGCGCGCACAACACGATGAACCAGTTCGGCTAACGGCGGAATTGATCAGTCCGGGGTCCCCTCGGAGCCCGGACTGGTCACGCACCTCAACAGGAGACTGACAATGACCAAGGGCAGCAATTTCTGGGTGATCGGCGGCGAGTTCGGCTCGATGAACTTCCACAAGCTCGTGGAAGGCTCGGCCCAGGTGCAGGGTCCGTTCAAGACCCGCAAGGAAGCCGAAGATGCCTGGCGTACGGTCTCGGAAGAGAACCGCCACAAGGCCGGCGTCCGCTTCTCCATCGTTGAAGAGCCGTCGCGCGTCTCGGCCTGACGGCTGCCTGAAAATCTAAGAAGACGTCCAAGGACGGAGGGTCCCATCCGGCGCAAGCCGGGTGGGATCGTCTGTTTTTGGCACAGGTGAGACAGCTGTGGGTGCCGTAAGTATCTGGAATTGTGGACCCTTTGCGGAGGGTGTGGTTGCTGATAGGTTAATGGAGGCAAGTGAGGACGAGGCCGACAATGTCAGAGCCCGAGACCAGCGGGACCCATCCCAGCCAGCCGCACCCGGTGCGGCTGCGCGACGCGCTGCTGCGCGCGCGGATCGAGGCCGCCGACCGGACCGGCGTCGTCGTCGATTTGCGCGATGCCGAGGTGGCGCGGCTCGAGATCCTCAACGACGCGCTCGATCCCCTGTTTGCACAGGTGCCCGAGCAGATCGACCTGTTCGACCCCGGCATCAGCCAGGGCGATACGCCCAGACTCTGGATCGACGTCGTCGCGCACATCATGATGGGGCGCGACAAGCGGATGTATCGCTTCGTCCAGGACACCCGCTTCGGCCGCATCGTGCTCGCCGAATCGCACGACACGTCCGTGATCGTCGAGGCCGTCACCGACTATGTCGCCCGCCGCATGATCGAGCGCGAGCATGCGATGGTGGTCCTGCCCGAGCCGAAGCCGGAGGCCGCGGAGCGGCCGGCGCGCTCGCGCGTCTGGCCGTTCGTGTTCGGCTTCATCCTCGGCGCCGCCGCCTTGTTCGGCTTCGCCGTTTTGGCGGCCTTGCGGAGCTGGTGAATTTCCCTCCGCCGTCATTCCGGGCTCGCGCCTTTCGGCGCGCCCCGGAGTGACAGTGGCCTCAAACCAACCTCGCATGCTTGATCTGCCCAATCTGAAATCCGGACCCGAGCCCGCGCACCGTCTGCTCGCAGCGCCAGCCGGCATTGTCCTTCTCGATCGTGAACAGATTATACGCCGCCGCCGGGTAGCGCCCGTGTGCGAGCGCGGACGCCGACGGCACGCCGATCGCGGGAATGTTGCCGTTGGGGCCCTCGAACCACATCGTCGAATGAATGTGGTCGTGGCCGTGCAGGACCAGCTCGACACCGTGGCGCTTCAAGAGCGCCAGCAGATCGGCCGCGTCCGTCATTCGCTTGTGGCGCGCATCGGACTTTAGCGGATGATGCACCAGCAGCACGCGGAAGACGTCTTCGGTCGCGAGCCGCTCGAGAACCTGTTCGAGCGCTGCGAGCTGATTGTGCCCCAGCGTGCCCGTCGCCATCAGCGGCAGGGTCGGCACCGCCGTGGACAGGCTGATGAGCGCGAGCGGCCCGCGCCGGCGCAGGGCCGGAAAGCCAGCGCTTCCCTCGTCGCTCGCAAGATAGGGCGCGAAGGTCTCGCCGAAGCGATGATAGGTGGCGCGGACATAGGCGTCGTGGTTGCCGGGAATCGTGGTGACGCGGTCGGGCGGGCCGACGCCGTCGAGCCAGGCGCGCGCCGGCGCGAACTCCGCGTCCAGCGCCAGATTGACGAGATCGCCCGTCACCGCGATGTGGTCGGGCGCCTGCGCCTTGACGTCGGCGACGAGTGCGTCGAGCACCTCGCGGCGCTGGTACTTGTGGCGGTTGCGCGTCCAGTTGACGTAGCCGAATACGCGCTTGCCGGCGAGCTCGATCAGCCGCGGCTTCGGCAAAGGCGGCAGATGCGGGTCGGACAGATGGGCGAGCGTGAAGGAAGCCATGGCGCGCGATTGCCTCGCTATTGCTCCGCTGTAATGGCAAGGTCGCGAGGACTGCGCAAGCGCAGCCTGAACAGGGGACCAAAGAGAACCTGATGGGAGATCGTCTGAACCGCATCCGACGGAAGTTCGAGCCGCTGCTGCGGCGAATCTTCCACGCCTATTTCCTGCTCGTTCGCGGCATGACCCTCGGCGTTCGCGCCGTGGTGCTGGATTCCGACAACAGGGTGTTCCTGGTCAGGCACAGCTACATCTCCGGCTGGTATCTGCCCGGCGGCGGCGTCGATCTGGGCGAGACCATGGAGCAGGCGATGCGGCGCGAGCTCAAGGAGGAGGGCGACATCGACCTCACCGCAGACGCCGCGCTGCACGGCATCTTCCTCAACAGTCACGTCTCCCGCCGCGACCACGTCGCGGTCTACGTCGTCAGGCAGTTCAGGCAGGATCGCCTGCCCGAGCCCAACCACGAGATCGTCGAATGCGGGTTCTTCGCGATCAATGCGCTGCCCGAGGGCACCACGCCGGGCACGCGGCAAAGAATCGTGGAAGTGCTGGATGGCACGCCGTTGATTGCGACATGGCGGTGAGATCAACCGCCGCGTTGGCCGTTGGCAGGGGCTCGACACCAGTCTCGCCCGTGCAACCGATGGCTATCTCGCGGACAAGCTGCACAGTATCGGTTATCCGGACTGGAGCTTCGCGACCATCCTCAGCCGCAGCCCGGCCGGCAGTTCGGCCCGGTATGAGCCCGATGGACCGCAGCCCTCCGAGATGTTATCCCGCTCCCCTCATTGACGCGTTTTCATGACGCGAACCCGGGTCCACTTCGCTCGAAGACGCATGCCGACATGAACGATCTCTCGCTCACCATCCTTCCCGAAGCTGCCGGCGACGCCCAGGCGATCGAGCGGCTGCACGAGCGCACCTTCGGCCCCGGCCGCTTCGTGCTCAGCGCCTACCGCATCCGCGAGCACGTCGACCATCTGCTCGAACTGTCCTTCACCGCTCGCATCGGCACGCTGCTGGTCGGCTCGGTCAGGCAATTGCCTGTGCTGGTCGGCGAGACGCCGGCGCTGCTGCTCGGGCCGCTCACCGTCGAGCCGCCGTTCCGCGACCGCGGCATCGGCCGTCTGTTGATGGAGCGCGCGCTGAAGGACGCCAAGGAGCGAGGTCACCGCCTGGTGCTGCTGGTCGGCGACGAGCCCTATTACAGCCGCGTCGGCTTCAAGCCGGTCCCCAAGGGGCGCGTCACCATGCCGGGCCCGGTCGACGCCGCCCGCATCCTGGTGTTCGAGCTCGTCGACGGCGCCTTCGAGGGCGTGTCGGGAGCGGTCGTGCCCGACTGGAGCAAGGCGCGGGGGTAGCGGCGTGTGATGCCGCGACAGCCCGCTCGCTCGACGTGGGTGTACCGGGGCCCGCAGGCCCCGGCTGGAGGCGATCAGAACTTGAAGTTCGCGAACGCCCGCACGCCGATGCCGGGCATCAGCACCTCGTCCTTGGTGTAGGACACCGAGTTGCGGATGCTCTCGTTGAGGAGATTGTTGCCGACGACGCCGGCAATCATCTCGCGCGCACCGAACCAGTTGCGGTCAAGCTTGGTCTTGTAGCTCACCTCGGCCTTCAGGAGGTTGTAGCCTGCCGTCGGCGTCTCCGCGATCACGGCGACGTTGTTCTGCGCGAAGGCGTGCAACAGGTTGACGCGCATCAGCCAGTTGTCGTCGCGCCAGAACACACCGCCGCCCATTCTGAGCGGCGGAATCCGCGGCACGTTGGTGCCGTCGGTGAAGGTGGCGCGAACCACGTCGAGCTGGTTCTCGATGCCCCAGATGCCGCCCTGGAACGCGCCGACGTCGAGCTGCGACTGGAATTCGCCGCCGCGGAAGTTGGCATTGCGTTGCGAGTAGACCGCCTGGTTCAGCTCGGCCCCGGGCGTGCCGCACGAGGCGAAGTCGTCGCCGCACATCACGCCGGTGAGGCGGCGGAAGATGAAATTGTCGAAATGCGTGTAGTAGATGGTCGCCTCGAACCGGAACGGCCCCGTCGCCTTGCGCACGCCGAGCTCGACGGACTTTGCGGTCTCGATCGTCAGGTTCGGATTGCCGATGTCGAAGGTCGCGGTCGCATCATGCGCGCCGCGCGAGAACAGTTCCGCCGCCTTCGGCGCGCGCTCGACATATTGCGCGGTGATGCTGCCGACCATGCCGCCCGGCAGGTCCTGCAACAGGCCGATGCTGCCGCTCTTCGGCGTGTAGAACGGATTGCGCGCGATCGCCACCTGCGGCGTGCCGTCGGGCAGGAAGTCGGCCGGGAAATTCGGCGTGGTGCCGTGCAGCTCGACATGCTCGATGCGGCCGGCGATCTGCGCCCGCGTCGCGTCGGTGAACTTGAACTCGTTGAAGGCGTAACCGGCAACGCGCGTGCTGTTGTTGGGGTCCCACAGGCCGTTGAACAGCGTGCCGGGATTGTCCGGGCTCGGCGCGCTCAGCTCCTGATGCCCGACCTGGAAGCCCAGCGCCGTCGTCACCTCGGCGAAGCGCGCGTTGAACGGCATCAGCTGCACCTCGGTGCGAATCTCCTGCTCCTTGTTGGTGAAGGTCTGCCGCACGCCGTCGCTGTTGGGGTCGGCGGGATCGGCAAGCCCGATCTCGTTGTGCCGGTAGTCGGTCGCGCCGGCCCAGAACCGGATCGTGTCGATCGCGGCCGCATCGGGACGGTACTCGCCCTTGACGTTGATCTTGGTCTGGTGACCGTCGATGCGCGTGTTGTGGTCGGCGCCGTCCATGCCGGGGATGTGGTAGAGCGAGTCGTTCTGCGTGATCGCAGCCCCGATATAGCCGCCCTGGAAGAAGTAGGAGCCGCCGATCGAGGCGCCGTCCGAGCGCGTCGCCGAGTTCGGCTGGCGGCCGTTGGCGACGGATCGCGTCTGGTCGTTCAGATAGGGATAGCTCGGGATGCCGTAGTCCGTGGTGGTGCGGCCATAGACGTCGGCGTGGAAGGCAAAATTGCCGCCGCCGGTGTCGAGCAGCACGCCGCTTTCGACGCCGCGATCGACCGAGCTGAATGCGGAGCGCGTCTCGGCCGTGACGCAAGGCGAGGTCTCGGCGGTTGCCAGCGGCGCCTTGGTCGGGAGGCCGTAGGTCTGGAACGACGGAGCGCAACTCGGCAGCGCATCCGGAATCCGGTTGTTGGTCGCGCTGACGACGCCGCCGATCGAGGTCGAGCCGTAGCGGAGCGCAGCCGGCCCGCGCACCACCTCGACCTGGTTGGTCGCGAGCGGATCGATCGGGACGAAGTGATCCTCGCCGAGGTCGGAGGCGCCACCCGAATTGGTGCCATTCTCGACGATGCCGACGCGGTTGACGTCGAGCCCGCGGATGATCGGTCGGCTGGAGGCGCCGGGCGCGAAGCTCGAGCCGGTGATGCCCGGCTTGGAGAACAAGAGATCGCCGAGCTGACCGGCGCCCTCGCGGCGGATCTCCTCGTTCGGCACCACCGTGACGGTGGCGAACTGGTTGGTCACGATGGGCAGCACGCCTTGCTGAGGCGCGGCGGCAGACGCCGCGGCTGGCGGCGTAGCTTCGGCCGCGTGTTGCTGGCTGCGCGACCGTCCGGTGCGCGCGACATGGACCGGGCTGCGGGTCGGTACCACCCTGCGCACGATCGGGCTCGGCGCCGTCACGGTGATGGCGGGGAGCTCGGTCGACGACTTGTCCTGCGCAGGCTGTTGTACCGGCTGTTGTACCGGTTCTTGGGCGAGCGCGGATGTGGCGGCGGCGCCGAGCAGGAGCAGGCTTGCTCCTGCGAGACGCTGCACGCGTCGCAATTCAAATGACATGGTCCTGATTCCAGTCAGGCGCCGTCCGCATGCTTGTCTGATGATCGGAGGCAGCCTGCCGTCGCGGCGCGACGGAATTCGACTTCAACGGCTCCCGGGCGATCGTCCGCGCGTGTGGCGCGGCGAGCCCGGGCGTGATCAAGCGATGTCGAGAGTCAGGACGCTGGTGGGGCGCGGGGCTGGAACGCCGTGCCGGCCGATTTCAGATGGATGAACTCGGCATCTAGGGTGCGGTGGAGCAGCTCGATCGCCTGCGGCAGCGCAAGGAGAGGCGGCGTCGCGGACACCACGGTGCCCGCCATCGCGACCACGGCGCAGATCGCGCAATTGTCGTCGCCCGGCTGCTCCCGGTCGGATCCTGAAGGAGATTGCTTCTGGACCGCAGCGCGGTCGGTCGAAGCGATCGCCTTGGCGGTGTCGGTCTGCTGGAGCGAGGCTTGGGAGAGGGAGGCGGCCTGGACGAACCAGTGGCTGTGGCCGAATGTCAGCGCGAATTGCACCAGCATCGCGAACAACGCGAGCCGGGCGCCGTGCCTGATATTCGACCGGAACCACTTCATCTGGAAACGCCACCCCACATCGCGAGGATCATCCCCTGATACCGCGATGTTATAATGTAACATCGCAGGAACGAGGAACGGATGTCAACGGCGGTCCGACCATCTCGTGTTGGTGGCCGCGTGATGTGTCGTTCGGGCTACTAACGCGAAATGGCTTTAGGCTGAATCGATTGGCCGCAGTCTCGTTCAACCTCTCCCGCTTGCGGGAGAGGTCGGCGCGAAGCGCCGGGTGAGGGTTCTCTCCACACCGGGGTTCTCGATTGTGGAGACACCCCCACCCCAGCCCTCCACCGCAAGCCGGAGAGGGAGCGCACCTCCGTTGTTGCGGCAATCAAACCTGATCTCATCGGGCTTCACCGCCCTTCGCGGACCCAGGTCGCGGCGAAGGCGCCGAGCAGCAGCAGCAGGCCGATCAGGCCGGCGAAGATCGGCAGCACGCCAACGCCCTTGACGACGCTGGCGTCGCGCATCCGCACGCCCATCCAGCCGTCGCCATGGAAGACGCTCACCGAGCGCACCGGCACGATGCGCGGCAGCTCGACGCTGGCGCCATCAACCACGCGCACGGCATTGCCGCCGGTCGCCTGCGTCAGCGGCTTCAGGGTCTCGGTGGTGGAGGTGACTTCCGAAAACTCCTTCGGATTGGTCGGGCCGACATTGATCAGCGCCTTCAGCGTGCCGTCGGTCGCTTGCCACAGGCCGAGCTCGTTGGCCGGCAGGCTGGCGCGCCACTCGCCGGGATCGCCGGCGCTGAGCGTCAGGTCGCGCGACACGCCCGACGGCGAGGTCACGCTCACCGGCTGGACGCTGTCCGACATGGTCTGGCGCACCACCACGAGATCCTTGCCCTGCACCTGCAGGCGCAGCGCCTCTTCATCAAGATCCGGCTGCTTCATCAGCCAGTGCGACATCCGTCGCAAGAGGTCGAGATGCGGGCCGCCGCCCTCATAGCCGCGCGCCCACAGCCAGATGTGGTCGGAGAGCAGCAGCGCGACGCGTCCCTCGCCGAAGCGCGACAGGAACAAGAGCGGCTTGCCGTCGACGCCCGTCATGACCGGCGGGTTGACGGAATTGCGGGTGTCGACGGTGCGGAAGAACCGGCTCCAGCGCGGCGGCTCGCTCGCCGAGCCCTCCAGCCCGCGCGTGACGGGATGGCGTTTGCCGATGTCGGACAGGTGCGCATAGAACGGCTTCTCGGTCACGCCGACCGGCTCGGCCGGCAGCACCGAATCCAGCGGCGTGCGCCAGATGCTGGTGTTGGAGGCATAGTCGGGACCGGCCGAGACCAGCACCGCGCCGCCCGCGCGCACATAGCGCGCGATGTTGTCGAAATAGGCGATCGGCAGTACGCCCTGGCGGGCGTAGCGGTCGAAGATGATCAACTGGAATTCGTTGATCTTCTGCTGGAACAGCTCGCGGGTCGGAAACGCGATCAGCGACAATTCGTTGATCGGCGTGCCGTCCTGCTTCTCCGGCGGGCGGAGAATGGTGAAGTGCACGAGATCGACGCTGGCGTCGGACTTGAGCAGATTGCGCCAGGTGCGCTCGCCGGAATGCGGCTCGCCGGAGACCAGCAGCACGCGCAGCTTGTCGCGCACGCCGTCGATGGCGACGACGGCGCGATTGTTCACCGGCGTCAGCTCCCGCTCGAGCGGCGAGGCTTCGATCTCGACGATGTTCGGGCCGGCATGCTTGATGTCGACGTCCACGCTCGCGGTCTGGCCGCTCGAGAGCGTGCGCTCGTTGATGACCTCGCCGTCGCGGCGAACCGTGACCTTGGCGCGCTCGCCGGAAACGCCCTGGTCGTCGAGCCGGTAGGTGATGGTCTGGTTTTGCCCGACGATGCCGAAGCGCGGCGCCGCCGTGATCGCGATGCGGCGGTCGCGCTCGTCCTTCTGCCCGGTGATCAGCGCGTGCACCGGCGCCTGGAAGCCGAGCGCGGCGGCGTTCGCGGGAATGTCGTGGACGCGGCCGTCGGTGATCAGGAACGCGCCGGCGACGCGGTCGACCGGCACGTCCGACAAGGCCGAGGCGAGGGCGCCGAACAATCTCGTGCCGTCGGTCTCGCCGTCGGCCTGTCCGGCGTCGACGACGCGGACCTCGAGGCCCTTGATCTTCTTCAGTCCGTCGACCAGCGCTTCCTGCGCCTGGGCCGCCTCGCGATTGCGGTTGCCGAAATTCTGGCTCGGGCTCTTGTCGACGACGACGGCGGCGACCGAGGTGAGGGGATCGCGGTCCTCGCGGGTGAAGGAGGGATTGGCGAGCGCGAGCAGGAACAGCACCAAGGCGGCCACGCGCACCGCGGCGCCGCGTGCACGCGCCAGCAGCAGCACGAGCGCGATGACGACGATCGCGGCCAGCGCGAGCCAGAGGACGATCGCGGGAACAAGCGGCGTGAACGCGATGCCGTAATTCATCAGACAGACCTATCAACGTCATTCCGGAGCGATGCGAAGCATCGAATCCGGAATCTCGAGATTCCCCGGTGCGCAGTGCGCACCTGCGGTCTGGTCCTTCGGACCATCCCGGAATGACGGGGCGTGTGGCTCAAGCTCGTCACGCGCATCTCTATTGCCCCAGCCGTTCGATCAGGGCCGGTGCGTGCACCTGGTCGGCCTTGTAGTTGCCGGTCAGCGTGTACATCACGATGTTGGCGCCGGCACGATAGGCGAATTCGCGCTGGCGGTTGTCGCCGCCGGTCACCGGCAGCATGTACTGGCCGTCGGGGCGCACGGCCCAGGCGCCGGCAAGGTCGTTCGAGGTGATGATGATCGGCGAGACGCCGTCGCCGCCGCGCGCCGGACGCTGCGCGCTCTCGTCGTCGTCCTCGCGCGGCAGGGTCTCGACCCAGGTCTGGCCGGAGTTGAAGCGGCCGGGGAAGTCGCGCAGCAAATAGAAGGTCTTGGTCAGCACGTGCTCGCGCGGCACCGGCTCGAGCTCGGGCACGTCGAGCGAGGACAGGATCTCGCGCAGCGCCCGCATGCCCGGCGTCTGCGAGGCGCCGTTGTCGCCGGGCGGCGCCTCGATCGCGTCGCGGGTGTCGAACAGCACGGTGCCGCCCTGCTTCATGTAGGCGTCGATCTTGTTGATGGCGTCCTGCGGCGGCTTGGGCGCGCCGGGCACGATCGGCCAGTAGATCAGCGGGAAGAAGGCGAGCTCGTCGCGCGCGGGATCGATGCCGACGGGATCGCCGGCCTCGAGCGCGGTGCGTTGCGCCAGGAACAGCGTCAGCCCGGTCAGGCCGGCCTTGACGATGGAATCGACGTCGGCATTGCCGGTCACGACATAGGCGAGGCGGGTCTGCGACACCGCCTTCATCGCGAACTCGTCCGCGGCGCTGTCGGCGCGCGCGGGCGTCGGCGGCAGTGTGGAGAGGCCCGCAAGCACGAGGCCGAGCAGGATCATTGCGGGCGCGGCGCGGCGGCGCAGCAGCGCGGCGAGGCCGCCGCCGAGCACCGCGACGATGATGGCGTCGATCAGGAACAGAGCGAGCGCCGTCGACAGCAGCCAGCCGCGCAAGTCGCGCGGCTCGGCATTGGTGTAGGTGGCGTGCCGGGCGCGCAGGCTCGCGGTGTTCAGGGCTGCGATGCGGTCGGCGCTAGCAAGCGTGTTCACGGCGAGCGGTCCTTCTGCAGGACCATAGAAGCCCGGCGGATGATCGGGTGTGGCGCGGTCGCGATAATCGGCCGGAAGCGGCTTTGCCGTGGCCGGCGGCGGACCGAAGGCGCCGAACCCGTCGAGCATGTGCAGCGGCGCCACCGTCTCGGTGGTTGCCTCGCTGGCAACGCCGGCGCCGGGCTTGGTGGTGTAGCCCGACATGTCGACGACCCGCCGCAGCATTTCGACGAAGATGCCCGACATCGGCAGATCCGACCAGCGCATGTCGGCACTGACGTGGAACAGGCTGACGACGCCCTTGCCGCGATGCTCGCCGGTCACCAGCGGCGTGCCGTCTTCCAGCGACGCCCAGCTCTTGGTGGCGAGCACGGCATCGGGCTCGGCCAGGACCTGGCGGCTCACGGTGACGTCCTTGGGGACCACGACGCCGGCAAACGGACCGTCGGCCGCAAAGGCGGCGAGGTGCTGCGGCTTCTCCCAGGTCAGGCTGCCGCCGAGCGTGCGGCCGCCCTTGCGCAGCTTGACCGGCACGAGATCGTCTTCGGCCTGCGCCAGGCGGGGCCCGGCGAACCGCACCAGCACGCCGCCCTGGTCGATCCAGGCATTGAGACGCTCGCGGATTTCAGGCGCGATGGTGCCGACATCGGCGAGGATGATCATCGGCAGCTTCTGGTCGAGGAACTGGGTGATGCCCTGCTGCGGCGAGCCCTTGTCGGCGAGCCGCACGTCGGCGAACGGCGCCAGCGCGCGGGTGAGGTAGAAGGTCGGCGCCAGCAGCGGCTGCGCGGTCTCGCTGGTCGAGCCCGAGACGATGCCGATGGCGCGGCGGCGCCAGCGCTTGTCGAGCAGCTGCACCGCGCCGGCGGAGCGCTCGCCCGATATCTCGAGCCGCGTGATGTCGTTGCGCAGCTCGACCGGCAGGTCGAACGAGGCCTCGGTTTCCTTGTCCTGCGGGCCGAACGAATAACGGGCTTCGCCGATCGGCGATGCCTTCTGGTCCAGAGCGCGCACGGTGCCGACGGCGATGCCGCCGTCGGTGCGCAGCACCTTCACCGTCATCCTGGCGGCGGCGTTCTCGGCCGCGACCAGTGCCAGCGGCGAGGAGGTGCCGCCTTCGAAGATGGTCAGGCTGCGATCGCCGATGGTCTTGCCGAGGGCTTGCACGAATTCCTCGCCGCGGCCGGTATCGACGCCATCCGACAGCCAGGCGATCTCGCAGTCGCCGGTGGCCTTGAGGAAGCGATCGACCGCTGCGAGGGTTTCGACGCGCTCGATCGAATAGGGCTTTGGTACCAGCTGGCGCAGCGCGACACGCGCCGCGCCCGCCGGCATCAGGGTGATGTCGCGGTTCGGCTCGGACAGCGGCACCAGCGCGATGGCGCGGCGGTCGTTGTCGGCGTTGGCGATCAGCTCATCGGCGGCCCTGATCCTGACGTCCCAGTTCGAGGCCGCGCTCCAGCCGTCGTCGAACATGATCATCAGCGGAGCCTTGCTGCCGGCGAGTCCGGCCTGCGGATTCCAGATCGGGCCGGCGGCGGCGAATATTACGAGGGCCGCAGCCAAAAGCCGCAGCGCCGTCAGCCACCACGGCGTCCGCGAAGGCGTCTCTTCCCTTGGCGCGATGTCGAACAGCAGGCGCGTCGGCGGAAACTCGATCCGGCGCGGCCGCGGCGGCATCACGCGCAAGAGCCACCACAGCACCGGCAGGCTGACGAGGCCGATCAGGAGCAGCGGTTCGGTGAAGGCGAGCGGCAATCCCATCATGCGGCCGGCCCCGCTTTGATGGAGGTGGTGCGGGCGCCCGACTTGCTCACCTGCATGCCGGCATGCAGGAACAGCAGCAGCTCGGCGGCGGAGCGGTCGGTCGCGTGGGTCGTGAACAGCCAGTCGAGCTTCGAGGTCTCGGCGCGGATCTGGTCGCGGTGCAGCGCGAGCCGCGCGGTGTAGTCCTGCGCCCAGCTTTCGGCGCGGCCGGCGGTGATCACGCCAAAACCTTCCGGCTCGACGAACTCGACGCGGCCGGAATAGGGGAAGGACTCCTCGGCGGGATCGACGACCTGCACCATCGTGCCATGTGCGCCGGAGCCGGAGAGCCCTGCGAGCGTCGTCCTGATCTCGGCGATCGGCGACCAGAAATCCGACAGCACGATGATCTCGGCGAGCGCGGAAGGAACGAAGGAGGGCGGCAGGCTCAGCCGGTCGGCATCGTCATGCAGCATCGCCTGCGCCATCTTGTCGATGACGCTGCGGCTCGCGGTCGGCGCCATCAGCCCGGGAATGCCGACGCGCTCGCCGCCGGAGACCAGCAGTTCGGCCAGCGCAAAGGCGACGATCAGCGTGCGTTCGAGCTTGGACTCGCGCGCGGTCTTGGAGGCAAACGCCATCGACGGCGAGCGGTCGGGCCAGATCCAGACCGTGTGCGAGGCTTCCCATTCGAGCTCGCGGACATAGAGATGGTCGTCGCGCGCCGAGCGCCGCCAGTCCACGTTCTGCGACGGCTCGCCGGAGACGAAGCGGCGGTATTGCCAGAAATTTTCGCCGGAGCCGGCGCGGCGCCTTCCGTGCAGGCCGTGGATGACGTTGGCGGCGACGCGGCGGGCTTCGAGCACCAGGCGCGGCAAGGAAGCTGCGAGCGTGCGGCTTTCGCCATCGGCACGTCGGATCGCGATGATCTCCTTCGCTGTGTGCCCGTTCTCGGCGGCCATCAACCGATCCGTGTTTTCAACTGCCGGATCACGTCCGGAATCGTGCGCCCCTCGGCGCGCGCCTGGAAGGTCAGCGCCATGCGGTGCTTCAGAATGGGTTCGGCGAGGTCGAGCACGTCGTCGACCGAGGGCGCGAGCCGTCCGTCGATCAGCGCACGGGCGCGCACCGCCAGCATCAGGGATTGGCTGGCGCGCGGGCCGGGGCCCCAGGCGATGAACTTGCCGGTCTCGCCGCTGTCCGCACCCGGACGGGCCGAGCGCACCAGCGACAGGATCGCCTCGACCACGGAATCGCCGACCGGCAGGCGCCGGATCAGCCGCTGCGCGGTGATCAGCGCATCCGCGGTCATCGATCCCTTCGCCAGCGTCTCCTCGGCGCCGGTGGTCTCGAACAGGATGCGGCGCTCGGCGTCGCGATCGGGATAGTCGACGTCGATTTCCATCAGGAAGCGGTCGAGCTGCGCTTCGGGCAGCGGATAGGTGCCTTCCTGCTCCAGCGGGTTCTGGGTCGCGAGCACGTGGAACGGCTTCGGCAAATCGTGCCGCGCGCCGGCAACGGTGATGTGCTGCTCCTGCATCGCCTGGAGCAGCGCCGACTGCGTGCGCGGGCTGGCGCGGTTGATCTCGTCGGCCATCAGGAGCTGCGCGAACACCGGACCTGCGATGAAGCGGAAGGAACGCTTGCCCGCGGTGCTCTCGTCAAGCACCTCGGCGCCGAGGATGTCCGACGGCATCAGGTCGGGCGTGAACTGGATGCGCTTGGCGTCGAGACCGAGCGTGACGCCGAGCGTCTCGACCAGCTTGGTCTTGGCAAGGCCCGGCACGCCGATCAGCAGCGCATGGCCGCCGGAGAGGATGGTGACCAGCGTGTTCTCGATCACGCGGTCCTGGCCGAAGATGACGGACGCGATCGCGTCCTTTGCCGCCCGAATCTGGCTCGAGACCTGCTCGGCCGAGCGGACGATTCCATCCTCGAGTTTCTCGACACTCTCCGCCATCCGTTAGCTCCTTCAGCCCGCCGCGCGGCTCGCTCGCGTCGTCATGTCATCGCATCAGGTCAGATGCATCAAATCTTCACTTCAAGCGAAGACGTCAAACCAAGTCATGGCCCCTATGCTAGACTTGCAGGAAGGCCATGTATTCGTTGAATTAACCTATCCCCACCTTATCGGCTTAAGGGTATGTAGGGCATCACGAAGTGGCGACCTCCACACCGGACTAATCCGGGGTGGAACCGTTCGCCGATGGACAGCGTAGACCTGCACCAATCGTGCCAAAGGACAAAGTCAGGGCAAACCATGGCGAACCAAGGGCAGAGCGCCGATCGTGGTCTTGAGGGGCTGACTGCCGCCGCCAAGAGTGCTGCCAGTGCCGAAGGCGCCAAGAAGGGCCTGCCTCCGGTGCATCTGTGGAATCCGCCGTTTTGCGGCGATCTCGATATCCGAATCGCGTCCGATGGTACTTGGTTCTACATGGGGACGCCAATCGGACGTCACGCGCTGGTCCGCCTGTTCTCGACCATCCTGAAGCGCGAGGGCGACAAGCATTTCCTCGTGACGCCGGTGGAGAAGGTCGGCATCCGCGTTGACGACGCGCCGTTCATGGCGGTCGAAATGCAAGAGGACGGCGAGGACAACCATCGCGTGCTGCGCTTCCGCACCAATGTCGACGACTGGGTCAC
This sequence comes from Bradyrhizobium sp. YCK136, assembly GCF_044570075.1. Lineage (NCBI taxonomy): Bacteria > Pseudomonadati > Pseudomonadota > Alphaproteobacteria > Hyphomicrobiales > Nitrobacteraceae > Bradyrhizobium > Bradyrhizobium sp. YCK136. The sequence goes on along the minus strand of NZ_CP172424.1, from coordinate 7,307,902 downwards.
CTGCGATGCCGCGCACCGGCTGCGCTTCGAGCAGGCAGTGGACGGCGGGCTGACGCCCTATCTGCACGTCCGCGCCGATCTCTGGGCCAAGGTGACCCGCGCGCTCTATTACGATCTGGTTGACATGGGCGAGGAGCGGATGGTCGATGGCCAGCCGATGTTCGGCGTCGAATCGGCCGGCGAATTCTTCGCCATGGCCGATGCGGACGAGGTGAGGGCCGCGCTTTGAACAAGCCTATCCTGAAAAGTGATCCCGTCGCGCTTGGCGCTGCGGATTTCTTTACCCGTTCCAGGGCGAGGCTCGGCTTCGACGTGCCGCCCGGCCTCTACGATCCGAACATCATTCCGGCCTCGGGCGATCCCGGGACCGACAAGATGCTGGAAATCGTCGCGCGCGAGCAGCCGGTGCGGCCGGCGGCGGTCCTGATCGCGGTGGTGGACCATCCCGAGCCGACCGTCCTGCTGACGCAGCGCTCGGCGCATCTCAACGACCACGCCGGCCAGATCGCCTTTCCCGGCGGCAAGATCGACGCGACCGACACCTCGCCGCTCGATGCGGCACTGCGCGAGGCCGAGGAGGAGGTCGGGCTGTCCAGAGACTTCGTCGAGCCGATCGGCTATCTCGATCTCTACGGCACCGCCTTCGGCTTCCGCATCCTGCCGACGGTCGCGAGGGTCCGGCCCGGCTTTGCGCTCACGATCAACCATTCCGAGGTTGATGATGCGTTCGAGGTGCCGCTATCCTTCCTGATGAATCCGGCGAACCACCAGATGCACAGCAAGGAATTCCGCGGCATGGAGCGCTTCTACTATGCGATGCCGTTCGCGGAACGTTACATCTGGGGTGCAACCGCCGGAATGCTGCGTGTGCTGTATGAGCGGATCTACTCATCATGATCCGGACGGTTCTGACCGAGATCGGAATTTTCCTCGTTCCCTTTGCCGTCTATGCGTTGTTCCTGGCCGCCAGCCGGTCCGGCCTGTTCGTGCAATCGTCCTGGCCGGTCACCATCGTCGCTCGCCTTGCCCTCATGGCGATCGTGCTTGTGATCGCGGGTCTGATCGGCCTGGCGCAATTCTCCGGCGCCGGCCCGGAGTCGACTTACGTTCCCGCCCATATCGAGAACGGCAAGTTCGTGCCGGGCACGGAAAAATAGGGGCCTGCCGATGAGCGCGGAGCCGATCCTCGCCGATGCGCCATGGCTGATCTCCGGCGGCACCGCGCGCGTCCTGCAATTGCTCGATGCGGATGGCGAGGAGGCGCGGGTGGTCGGCGGCGCGGTGCGCAACGCGCTGCTCGGTCTTGTGCCCGGCGACATCGACATCGCGACCACGGCGCGGCCGGAGGAGGTGGTGCGGCGCGCCAAGGCCGCCGGCATCAAGAGCGTGCCGACCGGCATCGACCACGGCACCGTCACGCTGGTCATCGACGGGCATCCCTACGAAGTCACGACCCTGCGCGAGGATACCGAAACCTTCGGCCGCAAGGCCAAGGTCGCGTTCGGCCGCGACTGGGTGAAGGATGCCGAGCGGCGCGACTTCACCATGAACGGCCTGTCGGTCGATGCGACCGGTGTCGTGTACGACCATGTCGGCGGGATCGCGGACGCCAGAGCGCGCCGCGTGCGGTTCATCGGCGACCCCGACCAGCGCATCGCCGAGGATTATCTGCGCATCCTGCGCTTCTTCCGCATCCACGCCGCCTTCGGCGCCGGCGAGCCCGACCGCGACGGCTATCTCGCCTGCATCCGGGGACGTGGGGGCCTTGCCAGCCTGTCGGCCGAGCGGGTGCGCATGGAGATGCTGAAGCTGCTGGTGGCCGGCGGTGCGTCCGCCGCCGTGCTGGCCATGGCCGAGGGCGGATTGCTGCAGGCGCTGATCGGCGGCGTCGCCTATACCGGGCCGCTGGCGAGCATGGTCGCGATCGAGCGCGAGCTTGGCCTGCCGGCGAGCGTCACCCGGCGCCTGGCCGCGCTGACGGTGGCCGTGACGGAAGACGCCAAGCGCGTCGCTACGCGCCTGCGGCTCTCCAATGCCGAGGCCAAGGCGCTGGATTCGATGGGGCACCGCTGGTGGCGGTTTGCCGCCAAGGACGAGGCCAATGCACGGCGGCTGCTCTACCGGCTCGGTGCGGAGCGCTATCACGATCGCGTGTTGCTCGGCTGGGCGCGGGCGGCGGGCGACGTGCATTCGTCGCGCTGGCGCGAACTCGCCGAGCTGCCGCAGCGCTGGACTGCGCCGAAATTTCCGCTCCGCGCCGCCGACTTCATCGCGCGCGGGATGGCGGAAGGGCCCGCGCTCGGACATGTGTTGACACTTGCCGAGGACGCTTGGCTTGCGGCGGATTTTCCACTAGAGGAAGCCGCGCTCGCTTCCATCGCAGATCAAGCTGCGGCACGCGTCAGCCGCGAACGGAAAACGTGACCATCGTCTCGGGCTTCGCCGACATCTCGATCTTTCAGCTTCTGCTGGTCGCGTTGATGGCGTTGTTTGCTTCGATCATCGGTGGTCTCGCCGGCTACGGCACCGGCGCGCTGATGCCGCTGGTGCTGGTGCCCCTCGTCGGCGCCGAGCCCGTGGTGCCGATCATCGCGATCTCCGCGATCTTCACCAATTCGAGCCGTGCGCTCGCCTATGTCCGCTATGCCGACCGCCGCCGCGCGCTGATCGTGCTGGCCTGCGCGGCGCTGACGACCGCGCTCGGCGCCTACGGCTATACGCGCCTCACCAATGCGGGCGCCGCGCTCGTGATCGGCTCCATGCTGATCCTGAGCGTGCCGCTGCGCCGCGTGCTCCGCCGCCGTCAGGTCAGGATCGGCGACACCGGCCTTGCCGCAGGCTCGGTCGGCTACGGCGTGCTGGTCGGCGGCACCTCGGGCTCCGGCGTGATCCTGCTCTCGCTCTTGATGGCCGCGGGCCTCGAAGGCGCCGCCGTGATCGCGACCGATGCGATGATCTCGCTCGGCACCGGCCTGATCAAGATCTCGGTGTTCGGCCTCGCCGGCGCCGTGAATGCGCAGGTGCTCGCCTTCGCACTGCTGATCGGGGCGATCGCGATCCCCGGCGCGTTCCTCGCCAAAGCCTTCGTCGAGCGGATGCCGGTGAACATCCACACCGCGATCCTCGATGTCGCGGTGATCACCGGCGGGCTGGTGATGATCTCGGCGGCGGCGCGGCAGCTCGTCGCGTAGGTGATCCACGCGGCATTTGCGTCTGGACCGCGGATATTGGCCCCGTCGTCATTCCGGGGCGCGCCTCTTGGCGCGAGCCCGGAATCCATTCATCCATCGACGCTGCAGCCCGATGGATTCCGGGCTCGCGCGGCGCGCGCCCCGGAATGACGAGACGGGCCAGGGCGTGTGCCCAGGAACGTCAGGTTTCGCGCCCAAACCGGAAATCGCCAGGCATAACCGCCATCGGCGGCTTTTGACCCAACTCAGATATCGGCGCCAGCTTCCGTCTCGCGTTTTGCGTTCAGGACCACGGCGGCTCTTCGCCCGCCGCGGCTGCCTCGTGGTTGATCGTGACGCCCGCCGAACGCAACCCGGTCAGCAAGACAGTTCTTACCGAGGCGGGATCAAATCCAATATCCTTGGCGTTTGGTGGATGTGCCTCGCTGTCCTTCAATCGGAGCGCCAGGTGCAATTGCTCGCAAAGGTGCTGAACGACGCGATTGACTTGATCGTCAGTCATCGTTGGCTTCCTCCTGCTACCTTTTGTCCGACTAGGTAGCACAAAATAGGGCGGTTCGCGATTGGACGGCCCAAGCCCAACCCCACACTCGTGGACGGGCCGGCCCGTCTGGTACGCCGGAAGTGACTGGCAGCGATGGGACATTGAGTCCAATCAGCGCATGCGGATGAGCTTGACTAGTGCCGTTCGGCTTCGGCTTCCTGTTCCAACTGCAGGATGCGCGCCCGTAACGCGTCGAACGTCTCTTCGGCGGCCTCGCTGAACAGCGGATCCTCAGGATTGGTCATGGCCGAGGCGATCTCCGTCCAATCCTCAGGCTCGAGAGCCTTCAGGGCGGCGGGAAAGAAATCGCGATCTTCCTTCATGATGTGGCGCCGCTCGTGCTCGATGAAATCGCGAACGATGGCATCCACGTCCTGCCGAAGCAGTTCGCGGTCGGCAAGAACGTTGTCGACCGCATGAGCGACGCGGCGCAAGAGTTCGGCCCCTTTCTGGTGTTCGCGGGCGAGATCACCGACCTTCGCAGCCGCAGCCGGATCGCGAATTTGCAACTTGGCGAAGACCAGGTCTTCCTGAGGGTGGTGGTAAACCTCCGGGTAAAGCTCGAAGTAGCTGATAACCGCGCCAATAACCTCATAGTCGGGGCGGTCGCCGCGGTCGAAAACCTCAAGTTCCCGCTCGAGGATGGCGAGCAGTTTCTCAATGTTGCGGTGCTCTTGGCTTAAGCGCTCAATGATCATTGGTGCGATCCACAAGGTGACCGATTGAGAAGCTCTTGAAAGCTTAGCCCCAAGTCGCCTCAGCGCTTTGCGCTAGATCAAGCTCCGGAGGCATGGTGCGCCATCCGCCTGTTCTATGTCGCTTATTTTGCCAATAGCGCGTCACGAATGGGAGGTCCGGGCTTGGACCGAAGCGGAACTCACCCAACAAAATTGGAAACTCTTCCGCTGGTAGCTGTTTCTCGATAGCTCAACCGTTTAACGAATTATTAGGAGGCTCTACCGCAACTAGTTCTAGAAGAAAACAACAACCCTGCCGGGTTTCAATACCCGGAGTAATCGCGTGAATGCACCCGCTCTCCTGATCCCAGAAGATCTCATCGATCGCGGTGCTCGCTCAGATCGATCGGTCGCGACCACTGTGTTCGCCCTGCTCGCCATCGCGTCGCTTCTCCCCACGCTGCTCACGCCCATTCCGGCGATGGTCGATTACCTCAACCACCTCGCCCGCATGTATCTTCTGAGCCAAATGGGCACCGCCAATGCCAATCCATATTACCAGGCGGCCTGGGCCTTCTATCCCAATCTGGCGATGGACTTGGTGGTCCCGCCAATGGCGCGGCTGATCGGCGCCGAGAACGCGACTCGGCTGTTTCTTCTTTTCGGCCAGTTGTTGATCATCGGCGGCGCGCTTGCGCTCGAATGGGTTGTGAAGCGGCGCGTTCACCTCGCCGGCTTCGCGGCGCTCTTGTTCCTCTACTGCCTGCCGTTCACGTGGGGATTCGTCAACTTCGAATGCGCTCTCGGCATCGCGCTCTGGGGCATCGCCGCTTATCTGTTCGCCGCCGAGCAACCAACTCCGGTACGTTTCGCCGTCAACACAGCTTTCGTGGTGGTGCTGTTTGCGGCGCATTTCTTTTCCTTGGGGATCTATGGCGCGACGCTCGGGTTCTATGAGCTGTGGCGCGCCTTCGACCGGAAACTGCCTTACCGCGACGCCGCGCTCCGGCTCGTCACGCTCGCAATACCGGCCGTGGCGCTGTTGGTCGTCATGCGACTGACCGCGGGCTCTGTCGGAAGCGAGGGCACGTTTTGGTATTTTGACTACAAGCTGCTCTGGCCATTTTTTATCATGAACGGCTACAGCATGGCTGTCTCGGGGGCGAGCGCGCTCGTGCTAATGGCTGCGTTATACGTCGCCGCAAGGTGCGGCATGCTAAAGCTGCAGCCTGCCGGGATCTGGGTCGCAACTGGCTTCGCGCTCCTCTACCTTGCGATCCCGCCAAGGCTATTCGGCACGGCGTTCGCGGATATTCGGGTTCTTCCTGCGGCCGCTTTGATCCTTCCCGCCTTCTGTTCGCTGTCACTGCCGAGCCGACGATGGACGATGGCCGCGCTCGCCATTGTCGGCGGCATCACGCTGGCCAATCTGGCCGTCGTGCTCGTGGTCTGGCTGTCGTACCGTGGAGACTATTCAGCTTTCATTCGGTCTTTTCAGAAGATTGATCGTGGTTCGAAGATACTGATCGGGACCAGCGGAGAGGGCGATGATCCACCGTTCAAGGACCTCACTCAGTATCCAATGTATTATGCGCCGACCCTGGCGGTGCATTACGCCAATGCTTTCGTGCCGAACGTATTCGCCGAGGCCGGCAAGCAGCCGGTTCAGGCGCGGACCGAAGTCCGCCGTCTCGCCATTCCCTACGGTGGGCCTGTGCCGATACGCCTGTTGAGTGCAATCGCCGCAGGCCAGATGACGGCGTCCGACGACGCCGCCTTCATCCGCACCTGGTATCGAGATTACAACTATCTTTATCTGCTCGGCACCGGCGTGGCGAACCCGCTGCCAGACATGCTGAAGGAATTGGACAGGTCCGAGCGCTTCGTTCTCTACAAGATCCGCCGCACACCTTAGAGTATTTTCCTCTACGCGACGGACATGATTTCTCATCATCGATCATTCGCTGGAGCCCGTTTGCTCCTGACATTTTTTCTATAGGCATCCGCGGACGGCGGGCTCGCCGCAGCGATGCCGGCTGCGCGCTTAGCGCAGCAGTTGCCCTCGTGTAAGCGTGCCGATGATGAAGTTACGCCCGCAACTAGGGAGAACAATGAGAACAATAAGTCCCGACGCATCAGATGGCACCTGTCCGAGGTAAGTCTGGTCGTGGCCCTTCTGCACCATGTGGCGATGTCCGCTCCTGCGCCGCGATTGGCGCAAAAGCGGACATCAGACGCTCCGGAGCCGAGCGCTCCGATCTAACTAGGCCGCGGCCTTAACCGCGCCTACTCCTCGTCTTCGTCGTCCTCATCCTCTTCTTCATCCTCGTCCACCTCTTCCAGGTGTTCGAGCACGGCGAGCGGCAGCGTCTCGCGAAACAGGTCGCCTTCCACGCCCATCCAGAGGCAGATCACGTCGTCGCCTTTGACTTCTGCGACGGTCAGCGGCTGGCCGCCGGATTTGAGCATGACGATATCGCCGGCTTTCAGTTCCATGGATGGTCCTTTCGGGTTGATTGACTTGAGAGGCTAGTACCCGGAATCAGAGTGAGTGATACGGCGGCCTTTGAAACGGCGTTGACGGACCTTTTTCTTGGTCCAGACGAAGGGCTCGGCTCTGTCGTTGTATGCGTTGACGTAGGCATCGATGTGTTCCTGAAGCTGCTTGAGGCTCGTGAAGGAGGTGCCGCTGAGCGACTGCCCCTGCAAGATGGAAAACCATACTTCGACCTGATTGAGCCATGACGCACTTGTCGGCGTGAAATGAAATTGCACGTTGGGGTGGGCCTTGAGCCAGTCCTCGTTCTTTTTATGGGTGTTGAGGTTGTCGAGGATGACGTGAAGCTTGCGGTTCGGAAAAGCCGCGGTGACGCTGTTCATGAAATCGAGAAACTCGACGCGGCGCCGGCGTTTTGAATGGGTCGCGATGATCTTTCCGGTGGCGACTTCGAGCGCCGCAAACAATGTTGTGGTGCCATGCCGCTTGTAATCGTGGCTTTGGCCGGTCAAGGCGCGGCCATTGGGCAACTTCAGATAACCCTGCGCTCGCTCCAAAGCCTGGATCGAGGGCTTCTCGTCCACGCACAGCACAATGGCCTTCGCCGGCGGCGCGACATAGAGGCCGACAACATCGGCGGCTTTGGCCGTAAAGTTCGGGTCGTTGCTCTCGCACCAGGACTTGCGAGCCACCAGGTCAATCTTGTGGCTGCGCAGGAACCGCCAGACATATTGGACATCGACATCGCCCAGCGCCTCGGCCAGCAGGGGGCCGGTCCAGCGCGCAAACCCTTGCGGTGGCGGCTTATCCAGCAGCTTCAGAATCCGCTTGTCGGTCGTCTTCGTATAGATCGGCTGCTTGCCAGGCCGCGGCTTGTCTTGCAGCCCTTCAAGGCCATGGTCGGCATAGCGATGCCGCCAAAGGCTGACAATCCGCGGCTGGACCCCAACTTCCTTGGCGATCGACCGGGTGCTGCGCCCATCCGCCGCCAACAGAACTATCCGCGCCCGCTTCAAATCGCGCTGCAACGTCACCGGTGAGCGACAGCACGCCTCAAGCACCTTGCGATCTTTCCTCGAAAGGTGGACTTCTCTTGCTTCGGGTATCATCCCGACCTTGAATCACGACTCACGTTCCAAGAAAAGTGGGTACTAGCAAGCCGGCATGACACGCCGATCACGGACTGCGGGATCAGTGGATGTGCTGCGGCAGCGCGCATCCGCTGCCAAGGCTGCTGAAACGCCGACGACGGAGCTTCAGGCCGGGAGCGGGACCATGACGGAGGCAAGGGCGCCTGCGCGATGGGTTGCGCAGGGGCTTGTCTGTCCCATGCGCCGCGATGAGGCATCATGCGCCTGTTTCGCCCGACGGGTCAAACGGTTTCGTAAAATCCGTAAGCCGTTGATTTTGCTGCAGCCGGCTACTGTGCATGGGGTTGTTTTTCGAGTTTTTGTTTCGCGCCCTGGTTACGACCGGTCCGGCACCAGCTCGGTCAGCGAGCGGATGATGCGATCGGGCTTCACGGCCGAGCCTTCGGGCAGGCCGTCGCCATGCACGTCGATCCAGATCGAATAGATGCCGAGGCGCTGCGGCGTCACGACTTCCCATTCGAGGTTGTCGCCGATCATCCAGGTGTCCTCAGCGGTGACGCCAAGCGCGTCCGTCGCGTGCAGATAGGCGCGCTCCTCCGGCTTGCCGAAGCCGTGCTCGCCCTCGATCTGGATGTGGTGGAAGCGGTGCGCGAGCTCGAAGCGCTCGACCTTGGCGCGCTGGGTGTCGGCGGCGCCGTTGGTCACCAGTGCGAGCTTGATGCCGAGCGCCTTCAACTTGTCGATCGCCTCATGCGCGCCGGGGAAGACGAACATCTCCTCCTCGCGATAGGCGGTGAAGCGGTCGGCGAGGCGGACGGCGAGATCATCTGGCAGGGCGCGATGGCCGGCGGCCGCGAGCGCGGCGAAGCCGCCCTTGACCGTGAGGTGCCGGGCCTCGGCGAGCTTCATCCGCCAGGCGGCTTCCGCATTTGCCCAGAAGTTTCGCGCGAAAGCGAGGACTGCGGTCGCGACCTCTCGCGGCGGCAGCGGCGCAAGCTCCTCGGCGAACTCGTTCGCGATCGTGTTCCAGGCGATCTCGGGCCGGCCATAGGCCGACAGGATGGTGTCGTCCATGTCGATCAGCATGGCGCGGGGGAGGGGCCTCACGATGGTCATGGCCATTTCACCTCCGGCGGCAGCGACGACAGGATCGAATCCACATTGCCGCCGGTCTTGAGCCCGAAGATGGTGCCGCGGTCGTAGAGCAGGTTGAACTCGACATAGCGGCCGCGCCGGATCAGTTGCTCCTCGCGGTCGGCAGCGGTCCAGGCGCTCGCGAAATTGCGCCTGACGATATCAGGGTAGATCTTCAGGAAGGCGCGGCCGACGTCCTGGGTGAAGGCGAGGTCGGCGTCCCAGTCGCCGCTGTCGTGCCAGTCATAGAAGATGCCGCCGATGCCGCGCGCCTCTTTCCGGTGCGGCAGGTAGAAATACTCGTCGCACCATTTCTTGTACTTGTCGTAATCGGCAACGCCGTTCGGCTGCGCGCAGGCCTCTTTCATCGCGGCGTGGAAGGCGATGCTGTCGGCGTCGTCCTGCGTGCGCCGGCGATCCAGCACCGGCGTCAGATCGGCGCCGCCGCCGAACCACGCCTTGGTGGTGACGACGAAGCGCGTGTTCATGTGCACGGCGGGCACGTGCGGGTTGCGCAGATGCGCGATCAGCGAGATGCCGGAGGCCCAGAACCGCGGATCGTCCGCCGCGCCCGGAATCTGCGCGCGAAACTCGGGCGCGAACTCGCCGTGCACGGTCGAGCAATGCACGCCGACCTTCTCGAACAACCGGCCCGACATCATCGACATCACGCCGCCGCCGCCGGCCGCACCGCTATGATCGGTGCGCTGCCAGGGCGTCCGCGTGAAGCGGCCAGCCTCGCCCGGATAGAGGCCTTGCGGGGCGTCGTCCTCCAGCCGCTCGAAGCTCGCGCAGATGTCGTCGCGCAAAGCTTCGAACCAGGCGCGGGCGCGCGTCTTGCGGTCTTCGATTGTCGAAACGTCCATATCCAATTCCAAACCGGATCTCGTAGGGTGGGCAAAGGCGCCCTTGCGCCGTGCCCACCATCTATCACCATTTGTCTTGATTGGTGGGCACGCTACGCTTTGCCCACCCTACGAAATCTAACCTTGCGGACCGTAATAGGTGCAGCTCTCGTTGCAACTGTCACGGTGGATGCTGACGCGGGTCAGCTTGCCGATGTGCGCCAGCCGCTCCCAGACGAAGCGCGACAGGTTTTCCAGCGTCGGCTTGCCCAGCGCCTCGATCTTGTTGAGGAACTTGTGGTCCAGCATTAAGCGCACGTCCTCTATGGCGCGCTGGAGGAGGCCGAGATCGACCACCATGCCGGTCGCAGGGTCCGGGGTGCCGCGCACCGTCACCTCGGCGCGGAAGGAGTGGCCGTGGATCTCTTCGCTCGCCGCGCCGAACGTCGTTCCCGACAGTGAATGCGCCGCCTCGAAGCGGAACGATTTCGTCAATTCCCACATCTGTTCGAAAACCAATCCTATCTGATGCCGAGCGATTTGTGCGTCTGCACGCTGAGCCGCCATTGCGGATGGCGCAGGCAGTAGTCGATCGCGCGCGCGGTGTTCTCGGCAACCTCGGGCCCGTCCATCGGCTGCAGCGAGAAACGCTCGAAGGCGAGGCCCTCGAAGGTTTCCGGCGCGGCGAGGGCCTGCGGATAGACCAGCTTCAACTCGTGGCCGCGGCGCAGCACCAGCTCGCTGCCGCCCTTGGGGCTGACGCAGATCCAGTCGAGGCCATCCGGTGCGGCAATCGTGCCGTTGGTCTCGACGCCGATCTCGAAGCCTCGCGCATGCAGCGCATCGATCAGCGCGTCGTCGACCTGGAGCAGCGGCTCGCCGCCGGTGAGCACCACGTAGCGGTTGTCGTTGGAGGCGGTCCATTGCGCCGCGATGGTGTCGGCGAGCTCCACGGCCGACGCGTAGCGGCCGCCGAGCGTGCCGTCGGTGCCGACGAAATCGGTGTCGCAGAACTTGCAGGTCGCGTCCTGACGGTCGGCCTCGCGCCCGCTCCACAAATTGCAGCCGGCAAAGCGGCAGAACACGGACGCGCGCCCGGCATGGGCGCCTTCGCCTTGCAGGGTCAGGAAGATTTCCTTGACCGCGTAACTCAATGGTCTCTCCTCAACATATCAACCTTGCGGGTTCCGGATCTGCCGCAGCGCCTCGCCTGCGGCCATCGCCGCGGTCATGGCGACATTGAGCGACCGCAGTCCCGGGGCGATCGGGATCACCAGCCGCGCATCCGCGGCCTCGACCACCGCGTCGGTGACGCCGGCGCTCTCGCGCCCGAATAGCAGGATGTCCGACGTCTGGTAACGGAAATCGCGGTAGTCGGTGGCAGCCTTCGTGGTGAACAGCAGCAGCCGGCAGCCCTGTGCCGCGCGCCACTCCTCGAATTGCGGCCAGGAGACATGGCGGGTGATGCTGACTTGGTCGAGGTAATCCATTCCCGCCCGGCGGAAATGCCGGTCGGAGACCGGGAACCCTGCCGGTTCGATGATGTGGGCAGCCAGCCCCAGGCAGGCGCAGAGCCTGAGAATCGTGCCGGTGTTCTGGGGGATGTCGGGCTGGAAGAGCGCTATCTGCATGGGCGGCGTCCGGTTGGTTGTGGGCCGGAAATGTCTCAATAAAACATCGCTGGCCGCGGAATTCGTGCATTGCACGCTTCCCCGCCGTTAGCGGGCTTGCGCTCGCCCGGCAAGGGTGCCAATAGAACGATTCTGGACTGCTGTTTTCGCTTGTTTTGGCGGGGACAAGCGAAGTTCTGCCGCCGCGGGGGGGCGCGGGCGCCGGCAGCCAGTTCTGGGGACCTTGGGGGCCCCCGGAGCGGTTCCACCGGTAGCATAAGAAGAGAAAGGGTTGGAATCGTGACGACAGCGTCTTCGGCGGACCATCCGACACGCCGTGATTTCTTATTCGTTGCAACGGGGGCAGCTGCAGCAGTAGGGGGCGCAGCTGCGCTCTGGCCCTTCATCTCCCAAATGAATCCTGATGCCTCGACCATCGCGGCCGGTGCGCCGATCGAGGTCGATCTCAGCCCGATCGCCGAGGGCCAGGACATCAAGGTATTCTGGCGCGGCAAGCCGATCTACATCAGCCACCGCACCAAGAAGCAGATCGACGAGGCGCGCGCCGTCAACGTGGCGAGCCTGCCCGATCCGCAGAGCGACGAGGCCCGGGTCAAGTCGGGCCATGAGCAGTGGCTGGTCGTGATCGGTATCTGCACCCATCTCGGCTGCATCCCGATCGCTCATGAGGGCAACTACGACGGGTTCTTCTGCCCCTGCCATGGTTCGCAGTACGATTCGTCCGGCCGCATCCGTCAGGGGCCCGCGCCCGCGAACCTGCCGGTGCCGCCGTACCAGTTCGTTTCCGACACCAAAATCCAGATCGGCTGAGCTTCGGACCCTCGTCCGAAGCTTCGCGCCGTCTCGTCGTATTATTTCCTCAGGATCGCATCATGAGCGGACCATCCGACTACCAGCCGAGCAATCCGGCCCTGCAATGGATCGAGCGGCGCCTGCCGATCCTCGGCCTCATGCACTCCTCCTTCGTCGCCTACCCCACTCCGCGCAATCTGAACTACTGGTGGACGTTCGGCGCCATCCTCTCCTTCATGCTGGGGATGCAGATCCTGACCGGCGTGATCCTGGCGATGCACTACACGCCGCATGCCGATCTCGCCTTCAAGTCGGTCGAGCTGATCGTCCGCGACGTCAACTACGGCTGGCTGCTGCGCAACATGCATGCCTGTGGCGCGTCGATGTTCTTCTTCGCGGTCTACGTCCACATGCTGCGCGGCCTCTATTACGGTTCCTACAAGGAGCCGCGTGAGGTGCTGTGGATCCTCGGCGTCATCATCTACCTCCTGATGATGGCGACCGGCTTCATGGGCTACGTGCTCCCCTGGGGCCAGATGAGCTTCTGGGGGGCCACCGTCATCACCAACCTGTTCTCCGCCATTCCCTATTTCGGCGAGAGCATCGTGACGCTGCTGTGGGGCGGCTATTCGGTCGGCAATCCGACGCTGAACCGCTTCTTCTCGCTGCATTATCTGCTGCCGTTCCTGATCGCGGGCGTCGTCGTGCTCCACGTCTGGGCGCTGCATGTCGCTGGCCAGAACAATCCTGAGGGCGTCGAGCCGAAATCGGAAAAGGACACGGTGCCGTTCACGCCGCATGCCACCATCAAGGACATGTTCGGTGTCGCCTGCTTCCTGCTGCTCTACGCCTGGTTCATCTTCTACATGCCGAACTATCTCGGCGACGCCGACAACTACATTCCGGCGAACCCGGGCGTGACGCCGCCGCACATCGTGCCGGAATGGTATTACCTGCCGTTCTACGCGATCCTGCGCTCGATCCCGAACAAGCTCGCGGGCGTGATCGGGATGTTCTCGGCGATCATCATCCTGTGCTTCCTGCCCTGGCTCGATGCCGCGAAGACCAGGTCGTCGAAGTACCGTCCGCTGGCCAAGCAGTTCTTCTGGATCTTCGTCGCGGTCTGCATCCTGCTCGGCTATCTCGGTGCGCAGCCGCCGGAAGGCATCTACGTGATCGCCGGCCGGGTCCTGACGGTCTGCTACTTCGCCTATTTCCTGATCGTGCTGCCGCTGCTCTCGCGCATCGAGACGCCGCGGCCGGTGCCGAACTCGATCTCGGAGGCGATTCTCGCCAAGGGCGGCAAGGCGGTGGCCTCCGTCGCCATCGCGCTCGTCGCCGCCGGCGCGCTGTTCCTCGGCAGCTTGCAGGACGCGCGCGCCAACGAAGGCAGCGACAAGCCGCCGGGCAACAAATGGTCGTTCGCCGGTCCTTTCGGCAAGTTCGACCGCGGCGCGCTCCAGCGCGGCCTGAAGGTCTACAAGGAAGTCTGCGCCAGCTGCCACGGTCTGTCCTACATCGCCTTCCGCAACCTCGCGGAAGCCGGCGGCCCCAGCTATTCGGTGGCGCAGGTGGCGGCGTTCGCGTCGGATTACAAGATCAAGGACGGTCCGAACGATGCCGGTGACATGTTCGAGCGCCCGGGCCGGCCGGCCGACTACTTCCCCTCGCCATTTCCGAACGAGCAGGCAGCTCGTGCGGCGAACGGCGGTGCGGCGCCGCCCGACCTGTCGCTGATCACCAAGGCGCGCTCCTACGGCCGCGGCTTCCCCTGGTTCATCTTCGACTTCTTCACCCAGTACCAGGAGCAGGGCCCGGACTACGTCTCGGCGGTGCTCCAGGGTTTTGAGGAGAAGGTGCCGGAGGGTGTGACCATTCCGGAGGGCTCCTACTACAACAAGTACTTCCCGGGCCACGCCATCAAGATGCCGAAGCCGCTCAGCGACGGCCAGGTGACCTATGACGACGGCTCGCCGGCCACGGTCGCGCAATATTCCAAGGACGTCACCACGTTCCTGATGTGGACCGCCGAGCCGCACATGGAAGCGCGCAAGCGCCTGGGCTTCCAGGTGTTCGTGTTCCTGATCATCTTCGCCGGCCTGATGTACTTCACCAAGAAGAAGGTCTGGGCCGACTCGCACTGAGCGGCGCGAGACGAGAATGAAAAGGCCCCCGCAAGGGGGCTTTTTTTGTTGGCTCAATTCTCCGTCATTCCGGGGCGATGCGTAAGCATCGAGCCCGGAATCTCGAGATTCCGGGTTCGCACTTCGTGCGCCCCGGAATGACGGGACTGTGGATTGCGCCGCGCGCCCCCAGCGGCCAAAATGCCGCCAACCGCTCCCTCAGAAACTCACCGGAGGACACCATGGGAACCGCCATCACCTTCAAGCGCCCGGACGGCAAGGACGCATCGGGCTATCTCGCCAATGCCGCGCGCGGCAACGCGCCGGGCGTGGTCGTGATCCAGGAATGGTGGGGGCTGTCGGACCAGATCAAGGGCCTGTGCGACCGCTTTGCGCTGGCCGGCTTCGACGCGCTCGCGCCCGACCTCTACAAGGGCAAGGTGGTGCCGTATCACGACATGGAGAGCGCCAACAAGGAAATGAACTCGCTCGACTTCATGGACGCCACCACGCAGACCGTGCGCGGCGCCACGCAATATCTGTCGCGCAACGGCGCCAAGGTCGGGCTGACAGGCTTCTGCCTCGGCGGCGCCGTCACCATCATCGGCGCGACCAAGATCCCGGAGCTTGCGGCCGGCGTCGTGTTCTACGGCATTCCGCCGGAGCAAGCAACCAAGCCCGCCGACGTCAAGATTCCGCTCCAGGCCCATTTCGCCAACAAGGACGATTGGTGCACGCCGGAGCTGGTCAACGGCTTCGAAAAGGCCATGAAGGCCGCCGGCAAGTCGCTGGAGCTGTTCCGCTATGACGCCGAGCACGCCTTCGTCAACGAGCAGCGCCAGGCCGTGCACGACCGCGAAGCCGCCGAGCTCGCCTGGGGCAGGGCGACGGAGTTCTTCCGGAAGCATCTGGGGTAACGGGGGCGGCCTGCGGCGCGAGCCAACTAACGTCTCTTGCTGGACCACGACTGCAATTGCCTTTTGCAACTATAAGCCGTAGTTGCATGGCGTTTCGCCATGGTGAACGTGGGAGGCGTAATGATCGAAGGAAGCCGGTTAACAACAGTTGTCGTGTCTCTCGATGCGCTGGAGGCGGCTCAAGCACCTGAGAAGGCTGACTACCTGACCGAGGCGGTGGTCTACTACGTCAATGAAATTCAACGCGTCGGCGTCTACAAGGGACGTGAACTGCCGGCTGTGGCCATGCAGGCCTATCACGCCGACTACTATCTCGCTCAGGTCAACAACGGCGGTCACAGTCAGTTTATCGGTAACACGGGCGTTGCGATGCTGCCGACGACATCTGGCGATGCGCTCGCTGGACTGAAGGCTATGGGAGCGGCCGCGCAACACCAGATCCTGCATGAAATGATGGACTGGGTGAAAGCCAATCCCGGCGAGGCTGCACTGCAAAACGGCTTCGGGGAGCGCGCCGCGCCGCTCGATGCGCTTGACCGTCGCTTCTATGAGGCCGAACGACAGCAACCAATGACGCAGCTGGCAGCCCGGTGGATCGCGAGCTGGCCCGAATTGCGCGCCGTAGCCAAGCAGCAATACGCATCCGAAATCCAGCGGCTTGCGCAACTTAATCCGCATCTGTCGCAGCGACGGATCTGGCGAGGCGTTCGCCAGATCCGCTTCCAGATGACTGACCGCTTGCAAATCACGGTCGCCGCCGCATGCGGGGCGGTGGCGCCCGAGCCAGAGCTCAAGCTCATGGTTCTTGCAGGAAGCAGTATGGAGGTGGAAGGGCAGCAATGCATGGCCTTCGGCGTTAAGACAGATAAGGGCGCGCGACTCTGCGTTTATGAGGATGCGGGTGGACAACTTTATGAGTACGGCCCGGGCAGCCAGAGCCCGAAGCCTGCGGAAATGCATGAAATTTTGAAGAGCTTTCCGCCATCACTGGTGGGCGGGCGGCTATCTGTTGTGGGGGCTGACGCGATCCGGAATTTCTCGAGGATCGCCGAGCAAAACCTTGCAGCCGAAGCCATCGACCTGCTGTTGCGGAAGTCGGGTCTGGATCCGACCGCGATGATCACGGCGTTGGACGTGAGCGACGACCGGGCGGCATGGTATGCGGTCACAGGAAAGACCTGCGTTTTGATTGAAACCTTGGGCGACCGTGCCAACGTGATCGGACCTGGCGGCAAGCCCGCGCTCACGGTCACGCGGGCGGAAATCGAACGACATGCCGCGGAGGCGGCTGTGGGGCGCGACAGCCTGGAGATCCAGGCATAAGCCGCAACGCGATCCGCGCCATTTTGGTGATCGAGGCCGCCCGACCGCCCTTGACGCCGTCCCCGCGCCATGGTGAGTATCCGCCCATGAGCACCGCCGTCCGCCCAGCCCGTCTTTGGTGGCGCACCTCCTAAGAGGTGGCCGGTGCGATTTCTTTTCCCAAAATCGTCGAAGGTCGCCCACGCAGTGCGGCGGCCTGATCGTTTGTCCTGTGTGGCGTTCCCTCGGCAAGTTTCGTAAGAGGACGACATGAACAGGACAGTCTTTGCCCTCCCGGCCAGAAGCGATTACGTGACCCGCGGCGGTCTCGCGATCACGCGCGTGGCGGAGCAGTTTACCGGCGGCGCGAGCCGGCTCGACGATCTCGTCAACCTGCTCGACCGCCGCCGCGGCGTGGTGCTGTCGTCGGGCACGACCGTGCCGGGCCGCTACGAGAGTTTTGACCTCGGCTTCTCCGATCCGCCGCTCAAGCTCGAGACCACGGGCGTCAATTTCAAGCTGGAAGCCCTGAACGAGCGCGGCCAGGTCCTGATCGCCTTCCTTGCCGA
Organism: Bradyrhizobium sp. YCK136; assembly: GCF_044570075.1. Taxonomy (NCBI): domain Bacteria; kingdom Pseudomonadati; phylum Pseudomonadota; class Alphaproteobacteria; order Hyphomicrobiales; family Nitrobacteraceae; genus Bradyrhizobium; species Bradyrhizobium sp. YCK136. The sequence continues at coordinate 7,290,589 of NZ_CP172424.1, read as the reverse complement.
CGTCCTGCGCGAGCCCTGCGTGGTGATCTCGGAGAAGACCGCTTCGCGCCTCGCCGGCCACATCATCCGCGGCGATGCCCCGGTCGAGGAAGACCAACGCACCCGGCGCGCCAGCGTGGTGTCGCTGGTGCGCGACCTCGTCGCCGCCTTCTCCGCCAATGACGACGGGCTGCTCGGCCTGTTCGGCGCCTTCGCCTACGATCTCGTGTTCCAGATCGAGGATCTCGTGCAGAAGCGCGCGCGCGAGAGCGACCAGCGCGACATCGTGCTCTACGTTCCCGATCGCCTGCTGGCCTATGACCGCGCCACCGGCCGCGGCGTCGTGCTCAGCTACGACTTCACGTGGAAGGGCAGATCCACCGAGGGCCTGCCGCGCGAGACCGCCGACAGCCCGTACATGAAGACACCGCGCCAGGGCTTTGCCGATCATGCGCCCGGCGAATACCAGGCCACCGTCGAGACCGCGCGCGCGGCCTTTGCCCGCGGCGATCTGTTCGAGGCCGTGCCGGGCCAGCTGTTCGCCGAGCCCTGCGATCGTTCTCCGGCGGAAGTGTTCCAGCGCCTCTGTGTCATCAACCCGTCGCCCTACGGCGCGCTGATGAATCTCGGCGACGGCGAGTTTCTCGTCTCCGCCTCGCCCGAGATGTTCGTGCGTTCGGACGGCCGCCGCGTCGAGACCTGCCCGATCTCGGGCACCATCGCGCGCGGCACCGATGCGATCGGCGATGCCGAGCAGATCCGCCAGCTCCTGAATTCGGAGAAGGACGAGTTCGAGCTCAACATGTGCACCGACGTCGATCGCAACGACAAGGCGCGCGTCTGCGTCCCCGGCACCATCAAGGTGCTGGCGCGCCGGCAGATCGAGACCTACTCAAAACTGTTCCACACCGTCGACCACGTCGAGGGCATGCTGCGTCCCGGCTTCGACGCGCTCGATGCCTTCCTCACCCACGCCTGGGCCGTCACCGTGACAGGTGCGCCGAAGCTCTGGGCGATGCAGTTCGTCGAGGATCACGAGCGGTCGCCGCGGCGCTGGTATGCGGGTGCGATCGGCGCGGTGAATTTCGACGGCAGCATCAATACCGGCCTCACCATCCGCACCATCCGCATGAAGGATGGTCTGGCCGAGGTGCGCGTCGGCGCCACCTGCCTGTTCGATTCCGATCCCGCTGCCGAGGACCGCGAATGCCAGGTCAAGGCTGCGGCGCTGTTCCAGGCGCTGCGCGGCGATCCGCCAAAACCGCTCTCGACCTTTGCGCCCGATGCGACCGGAAGCGGCAAGCGGGTGCTGCTGATCGACCACGACGACAGCTTCGTGCACATGCTCGCCGACTATTTCCGCCAGGTCGGCGCCAGCGTCACCGTGGTCCGCTATGTGCATGCGCTCGACATGCTCAAGCAGAAGAGGTGGGATTTGCTGGTGCTGTCGCCCGGCCCGGGCAGGCCCGAAGATTTCGGGATCAGGAAGACGATCGATGCGGCGCTGGAGAACAAGCTGCCGGTGTTCGGCGTCTGCCTCGGCGTGCAGGCGATCGGCGAATATTTCGGCGGCGAGCTCGGCCAGCTCACGCATCCCGCCCACGGCCGGCCCTCGCGGGTGCAGGTGCGCGGCGGCCGCCTGATGCGCAATCTGCCGAACGAGATCGTGATCGGCCGCTATCACTCGCTCTATGTCGAGCGCGACAGCATGCCGGAGGTTTTGTCCGTCACCGCCAGCACCGAGGACGGCGTCGCCATGGCGCTGGAGCACAAGACCCTGCCGGTCGCGGGCGTGCAATTCCACCCGGAGTCGCTGATGTCGCTCGGCGGCGAGGTGGGCTTGAGGATTGTCGAGAACGCGTTCCGGCTGGATGCGCGTGTTGATTGAGAGGCACCAATGACCTTTGACCACGACCTGAAGGCGAGCGTTCGCACCATTCCCGACTATCCCAAGCCGGGGATCATGTTCCGCGACATCACGACCCTGCTCGCGGATGCGCGCGCATTCCGCCGCGCCGTGGACGAGCTCGTGAACCCCTGGGCCGGCAACAAGATCGACAAGGTCGCCGGCATGGAGGCGCGGGGCTTCATCATCGGCGGCGCGGTGGCGCACCAGCTCTCCGCCGGCTTCGTGCCGATCCGCAAGAAAGGCAAGCTGCCGCACACCACTGTGCGCATCGCCTATTCGCTGGAATACGGCATCGACGAGATGGAGATGCATGTCGACGCCATCCAGCCCGGCGAGCGTGTCATCCTGGTCGACGACCTCATCGCCACCGGCGGCACCGCGGAAGGCGCGGTGAAGCTGCTGCGCCAGATCGGCGCCAACGTGGTCGCAGCCTGCTTCATCATCGACCTGCCCGAGCTCGGCGGCGCCGCCAAGCTGCGCGCCATGGACGTGCCGGTGCGCACGCTGATGACGTTCGAGGGGCATTGAGCGACGGCGGGCGCAAGATATCGCCCGGGTAAATTCTGGTCGGTGCAGGCCGAGGACGGGCTTCACCTCTCCCCGCTGGGGAGAGGTGAACACCGAGTTCGCCGGCCGAGTGCTCTACGACCGCTGCAGGATCAGGCTGAGCTCGAGCTCGCGAAAGGCGAGGTAGTTGCGCCGGGTCCACTGGTGCAGCTCGGTGGAGGCGTCCTTCTCCTGGCGCAGATAGCCGGTGAAGGAGAAGTTCAGCCGGTCGATATAGGTCTTCAGGAAGCCGGGCAGCGCGGGCAGGCGGAACAGCCGGCCGCCTGCCATTGCGGCCGGCAACTCGCCGCGCACGACGTGCTCATTGTCCACCGTGATCAGGTTCATCCGCGGGATCTGTTCGCGCAGCATCTCATGGGCGCGGGCCGAGACGCGGTCGGTGTCGGCGACGAACAGGATCTGTGGTGCGACATGGCGGCGGGCCGCCTCCTTCAAGAGGCCGATCTCGTCGGCCATCTTGAAGAACTCGTCGAAGGCGTGGAAGCCGAGGTCGATCACCTTGGCAACCCCGTCATCGACGATGACGCGGTCCATCAGCTGCATCTTGCCGTAGGTGTCGATCACGTCGGCCGTCTCGGTGATCTTCGGCAGATAGTCGAGCAGCGACGGCTCCTTCAGGTTGACGTCGAAGGCCGCGACGTTGCCGTTCTTGAGCAGCAGGAACTCGCTCAACAGCCGCGCCAGCAGCGTCTTGCCGACCTGCGGGCGGGGCGAGCAGATGATGTAGACGGGTGTCGCGGGCATCACGAACTATTATCTGAGCGAACTCACCGCCCAATCCAGCCGTATCAGCCCGGGCTCCGCAACTATTTTTCGCTGCTGCGGGCGCCGGGCTTCGAACCGACGATGTCGGTCAGGCGGATGCGGTCGAACTCGCTCCAGACATTGGCCAGCCAGTGCCGGACATAGCCGCGCAGCACGAAGGAGTAGTTGGCGGCCTCGTCGTTGATGCCCTTGTTGGCGACGAATTTCAGGAACGGGACGGAGGAGACCTCGACCTGCTCATAGGCCATTTCGTTGAGCTTGGGGATGGTCAGCTCGGTGGCGTCCTTGATGCGGTGGAAGTAGGAATTATAGGTCGCCTGGTCCCACTGGAAGAACTGGGTGTCGTTGATGAAGTTCTTGACCAGGAAATATTTTGCGCCGGTCATGAAATTCGCGGTCTCGGCGATTTCGTCCAGCGAGGCGATCGAGGGGCCGAGGATGTGGAACACCGCGAAGGTGATCTGCCCGGCCTTGGCGGCGTCGAGGAAACCGATGTCGCGCAGCGAGGCGAGCGCCGGGGAGAGCAGGCCGGCGCGGACGTCGATCACTGTGACCGACGGGCTGGTCGCGTTGAGCGTATCGAAGATCTTCATCTGATCGGCCGTCGTCGTCATGTCGACGATCTCGGTGATGCCAGGATGGAAGCGCTTCAGCGTTCCGCGCGGGGATTCCGTGTCGAAGGCGCGGGTCGGCACGTTGTTGGCGGAAAAATAATCGAGCAGGGTGCGCGATACCGTGGTCTTGCCGACCCCGCCCTTGTCCGCGCCCACCACAACCACTGCCGGCTTTGCCATTGCTGTCCCCTAACGCGCGCCCCCGATCGCGAGGTCGCAATCGGCCGGGCCCCAAATCGATGTCCCGAGTCTGCTGTTGGGCGCGAACATGGCAGAAACAAGGGAGAATTCAATTCCGCAGGCCCCGGTTGCGGCAATTCCCGAGGTTTTTCCAGATTGCCGTGAAACTGGCCATGGGCGCGCGCTTAGTGGCGGCCCCAGGGCCCCATGGGATTCCCGATCGGGTTGCCGGCCGAGGTTCCGGAGGGGCTGGGCGCTGGTACGGGCGGCGGATTGGCCGGGTCGGCTGCGTCGCCCCATGGTCGCTGCGACAGCGGCGGCGGGGCGTCCTGCGGGTCTCCCTGCGCCTCGGGCTGTTCCGTCTCGTCGGTGGGATCCGGTAGCGGACCTGGATCATGGCCGCCAGCGAACTTGACCAGCGCGTCGACCCGGGACTGCACCGACGGGTGGGTCGCGAACAGATCGGCAAAACCCTCGCGCGGTCGACGCAGAGCTCCATCACCGCCGAGGTCGCGCCCGGCAGCTCGCCGCGGTTCTCGATCTTGCGCAGCGCCGAGATCATGGCATCAGGGTCTTTCGTCAGCTCGACGGAGCCGGCGTCGGCGAGATATTCGCGCGAGCGCGACAGCGCCAGCTTCACCACCTGCGACATCAGCCAGGCCACCACGATCAGCACGACCGCGATGATGATGACGATCACGGCGCCGCCCCCCGAGTTCTTGCTGTCGCTCGACGACGAGGACGACCGCGACGACGACGAACCCGAGGACCATGAGCCGCCGGAGTTCCAGCTCAAATTCGTGAACAAGCGGAAGAACAACTCGCCGAAGAAGCCGACCACGCCGGCGATGATGACGGCGACCACCATGAGCTGCACGTCGCCGTTCTTGATGTGGGTCAGCTCGTGGCCCAGTACCGCCTCGATCTCCTTGTCGTTCAGGGCGTTGAGGAGGCCGGTGGTGACGGTGATCGAATATTGCCGCGGGTTGAGGCCGGTCGCGAACGCGTTCAGCGCCGGGCTTTCCATGATCTTCAGCTTCGGCATGGTGATGCCGCGCGAGATGCAGAGGTTTTCGAGCAGATTGTAGAGCCGCGGCTCCTCCTTCCGGGTGACGTCGTGTCCGCCGGTCACGGCATCGATCATCGACTGGTGGAAGAAATAGGCGATCACGACCCAGACCGCCGTCACGACCGTCGCAACCGGCGCGGCGACTTTCAGGTCTAGGAAGGCGTGGCTCAGGTAGAAGGCGACGGTCTCATTGCCGTTGATGACGACTTCGGCGACCAGCGCGCCGGCATAGACCAGCACATAGACCAGCGCGAACAGGCCGGCGAGCAGCAGCATCGAACGAAACTTGTTCGAGGCGATGTGCGTGTAGAGACCATACGCGGCCATGGCTGCTTCCGTTAGCTCCCGTCATTCCGGGGCAGGCCGCAGGCCTGAACCCGGAATCCAGAGCTTAGTGTCTCAGGCGAGGTTCCGGGTTCGCGTCTTCGACGCGCCCCGGAACGACAAAGATGAGAAACCGGTCACGCGACAATCAGAACTTCACCTGCGGCGCGGCCTCGACCTCGGTGCGGCTGGCGCCGAGATCGAAGAAGTCCTTCTTGGTGAAGCCGAACATGCCGGCGAACAACGCTGCGGGCATCTGCTGGATGCCGGTGTTGTATTCCTGGACCGCGCTGTTGAAGAAGCGGCGGCTCGCCGCGATCTTGTTCTCGAGGTCGGAGAGCTCGCTGGCGAGCTGCTGGAAGTTGGCGTTGGCCTTGAGGTCGGGATAGGCCTCCGACAGCGCGATCAGCCGGCCGAGCGCGCCGGAGAGCTGGTTCTCGGCGGCGGACACCTGCGCCGGGCCTTGCGCCGACATCGCCGAATTGCGCGCCTTGATGACGTCGTCGAGCGTGCCGCGCTCATGCGAGGCGTAGCCCTTCACCGTCTCGACCAGGTTCGGGACCAGGTCGTGGCGCTGCTTGAGCTGCACGTCGATATCGGCAAAGGCCTGGCCCACGCGCTGGCCCAGCGCCACTAGGCGGTTGTAGGCGCTGAAGGCCAAGAACACGAGGACGACGATGACGCCGAGAACGATCCAGCCGGTCGACATGGAGAACTCCTGAAGGGGATTTAAGGCGGGCGCAGCCTAGACCAAAATGGCGCACGGCGAGAGCCCCGGCGCAGAGGGGAGGTAAGACTTGGTCGGATCAGGAACCATCCGAGTTCAAGGCAAAACCGCCGATCGAGGTTAACTTTCGGCAATGACGGCGTCGCCCCAGCGCCAGCGTCGGGCGCTTGTGTAGGCGGTCTTGTCGCGGCGGGGGATCTTGGCGAGTTCAACGCTTTGCTCGGTGCAAAGCTTTGCCGTTATCTCGGCCTTGCCGACATCCGGCGGCGCCAGCACGCGCGCGGCGCGGCTCGCGGGCGGCGTGCGGGTCAGGGCGACGTAGATGAAGCGCTCGTCCTCGAACGGCACGTCGGCGCCCTTGATCTGGCGGTGGGCCTGGGAGCGCGGCAGGCGTTGGGAGAAATGGCACCAGTCGGGCGCAATCAGCGGGCAGGGCCTTTCGTGCGGGCAGGGCGCGGCGACGTAAGCGCCGGCTGCGATCACCTGCTGGCGCAGCGCGAGGATGCGCGCGTAGCCGGCCGGCGTGCCGGGCTCGATCACGACCAGCGCATGGCGCGCTTTCGCCCACATCGTTTCCGCGAGTTTGCGTTGATCGGCCTCACCGAGCTCGCCGATGATGTAGCTTGCGACGACGAGATCGGCTGGCGAGACCTCGGCAAGGTTGCCGCCGGCATCGCCGGGCAAATAGCGGCAGCCCGCCAGACGCGTGCTGTCATGCGCGAGCTCGAGGGCAAGCCGGCTCAGGGTGGCGTTGGCGTCGAGCAGGGTGAAGTCCTGCAGCGAGGGAAACGCCTCTGCGGCGGCCCAGCTTGCGGTGCCTGGACCTGCGCCGACGTCGAGCAGCGTCTCCGGGGCGAAGTCCGGCGCGATCTCGGTCAGCGCATTCAGGCTCGCCGCCACCGCCGCGTAGGTGGCCGGCATGCGCGCGAGCGCGTAGGCGAGCGCATCGGCCTCCGACTTGATCGTGCCGGAGCCGCCGCCGGCGCGATAGGTGTTCGAGATTTTCTGGGATCGCTGCGCGGCGTCGCTGCGGGAAAAGCCCTGGAGCTTGCCGTCGAGGGCGGCCTTTAGCTCAGCGGGAAGCGTGGGCGAGACCATTTTCATTCGCCGTCATTCCGGGGCGCGCGTAGCGCGAACCCGGAATCTAGATATGGTGGCGTCAGATTCCGAGTTCGATGCTGCGCAGCGCCCCGGAATGACGGCCAAAAACGTCACGCCACGTTCTGGTCGAGAATGTCCACCGCCTCTGAGAGGCTCACCGACACGAGTTGCGAGACGCCGCGCTCGGCCATGGTGACGCCGAACAGGCGGTTCATCCGCGCCATCGTGATCGGGTTGTGCGTGATGATGATGAAGCGCGTGTCGGTCGAGCCGGTCATCTCGTGCAGCAGGTTGCAGTACCGTTCGACGTTGTGGTCGTCGAGCGGTGCGTCGACTTCGTCCAGCACGCAGATCGGCGAAGGATTGGTGAGGAACACGGCGAAGATCAGCGCCATCGCGGTCAGTGCCTGCTCGCCGCCCGAGAGCAGCGACAGTGTCTGCGGCTTCTTGCCCGGGGGCTTGGCGATGATTTCGAGGCCGGCCTCCAGCGGGTCGTCGCTCTCGATCAGGTGCAGTGCGGCCTCGCCGCCGCCGAACAGCTCGACGAACAGGCGCTTGAAGTGGTTGTTGACGACCTCGAACGAGGTCAGGAGGCGCTCGCGCGCTTCCTTGTTGAGGCTCTGGATGCCCTGGCGCAGCCGCTTGATGGCTTCGACGAGGTCGTCGCGCTCGGTGACGAGGCCGGTGTGCTGGGTCTCGACCTCGCGCAGCTCTTCCTCGGCGCGCAGGTTGACTGCGCCGAGGCGCTCGCGGTCGCGGCGCATCTTTTCGAGGTCTTCCTCGATGTCGTGCAGCGGCGGCAGCTCCGCGCCGGGCTCGATCTCGGCAAGGCCGGCGACGGCCTGCGGCTCGACCTCCAGCATGTCGCGGATCTCGCGCTCGATGTCCTCGAGCCGGCGCCGCGCGCCTTCCATGCGCTCCTCGGCGCGGGCGGTGGCCTCGCGGGAGCTGGAGAGCGCCTCGAGCGTCAGCTTCGCGACGCGGTCGGTCTCCGCCATCGCGCTTTCCGCGGTGGCGAGCGCGTCGGCGGCCATGCGGCGGTCGTTTTCCGCGTATTCGATCTCGGTGATCAGCGCGCTGCGCTTCTCTGCGAACACGGCGGGGGCGTTTTCGAACTCGCTGCGCTCGATCGTGAGTTCGGCGATGCGGGCCTGGATGGTGTCGATGTGGGAGGCCGCGCTCTCCTTGCGGTTCTGCCACTCGGTGCGCTCGGCGAGGATTGCCTGCACGCGGCGGTCGGCCAGCTCGGCCTCGCGCGCCAGCGCCTGCGCCTCGGCGCGGACCTGGGCGGCCATGCGGCGATGGGCTTCGATGTCGCTGCGGACGGCGGCGAGACGGGTCTCGGTGTCTTCGCTCGACGGCAGCTCGCTGATGCCGGCCTCGGCGTATTCGTAGGCGGCTTCGGCCTCGGCGCGGTCGGCGGCGAGACGGCTGTGCGCTTCCGACAGCGTCGCCTTGCGCGCGGCGTGGCGGCTGATCTCGCGCTCGGCCGTGGCATGGCGCTCGCGCGCGACGTTCAGCTCGCGCTGCGCGGCGCGCCAGGCTTCGCGGCTCGCGCCTTCGGTGCTGGCCGCCATCTGCAGTTCGGACTCGGCATTCTCCAGCGCCTGGCGCTTGATCTGCGCGTCGATGCGGGCCTGCTCCAGCTCGTTCTCGATGTCGACGAGGCGGGCGCGCTCGGCAAGGCGGCGTGCGGCGCCGGTCGGGGCATGGGCCGCCGCGACGAAGCCGTCCCAGCGCCAGACGTCGCCCTCGGGCGAGACCAGCCGCTGGCCGGTCTTGAGCTGCGAGACCAGCTCGGCGCCGCGCTCGCGCGGCACCACGCCGATCTGCGCCAGGCGGCGGGCCAGCTCGGCCGGGGCCTGCACATGGTTCGCGAGCGGCACGACGCCTTCGGGCAGCTCCGGATCGCCGTCGGTCTCGCCGACATTGGTCCAGCGCATCGGCGCCGACGGGTCGATCGGCGCATCGAGATCGTCGCCGAGCGCGGCGCCGATGGCCTTTTCAAACCCCTTGTCGACGGTGATGCCGTCGATGATCGGCGGCCACAGGTTCTTGGTTTCGCCGTTGACGATCTTGGAGATCGTGCGCGCCTCGGTCTCGAGCCGCTGCACGCGCTTGTCGGCTTCGTTCAGCGGCGAGCGCGAGGATTCCAGCGTCTGGCGCGCGGCGACGTGCGCGGCTTCGCTCGCCTGCGCCGCGGCCTCCGAGGCCGCCAGCGTCTGCTCGGCGGTCTCGACCGTCGCGGTCAGCTCGTCGAGGTCGCCGAAGCCGCCCGTTTCATCGGCAAGCTTCTGCTCCTCGGCGGTGACGTTCGCGATCTCCTGGTCGAGCCGGGCAAGCTTGTCGCGGTGGGTGCGGACATTGGCTTCGAGCTGGTTGCGCTTGGCGGTGAGGTCGGCGAGCGCCGTGGTGAGCTCGGCGAACTGCTGCTCAGTTTTGGTCAGCACCGCCTCGGCTTCGCCGACGCGCTCGTCGACGCCGGAGCGCTTCTCGACGCGCGACTTGATCTCTTCCTTCAGCTCGGCGTCTTCGCTGTCGAGGCGCTGGAGCGCGACGTCGGCGTCCATGGTTTGTTGCTGAGCACGGGAAATGTCGCCTTCGAACTGGGCGAGGCGGCGTTCGAGCTCGGCGACGCGCTCCTTGGCGCGCTCTTCCTCGCGGTCGAGCAGTTCGCGGGCATTGGTCAGGCGCTGGAGCCCGGCCGCGGCGCGCGCCTCGGCATCGCGCAGCGCCGGCATCTCGGCGGCGCGGATCGCCTGGATGCGGGCGGCTTCGGCCTGGTGCTGGGTGCGCTCGGCCATCTCGCGCACGGCGAGATCGTGGGTCTGGCCGGATTCGTTGACGTCGGCATGGGCGCCGATCCAGCGCAGATGGAACAGGGTGGCTTCGGCCTTGCGGACCTTGGCGGCGACCTCGCGATAGCGCACGGCCTGGCGGGCCTGCTTCTTCAGGCCTTCCATCTGGCCGGAGAGCTGGCCGATCACGTCCTCGACGCGGGTGAGGTTGGTTTCGGCGGCTTTCAGCCGGAGCTCGGCTTCGTGGCGGCGGGCATGGAGACCTGCGACACCGGCGGCGTCTTCCAGCACGCGGCGGCGCTGCTCCGGCTTGGCCTGGATGATCTCGCCGATCTTGCCCTGGTGGACGAGGGCGGGCGAGCGCGCGCCGGTGGCGGCGTCGGCGAACAGGATCTGCACGTCGCGGGCGCGCACGTCGCGGCCGTTGATGCGATAGACCGAGCCGGCCTCGCGCTCGATGCGGCGGGAGATCTCCAGAAGCTGGCTGTCGTTCATCGCCGCCGGCGCGGTGCGATCGGCGTTGTCGATCGTCATCGTCACTTCGGCGTGGTTGCGCGCCGGACGGTTGCCGGATCCGGCGAAGATCACCGCGTCCATGTCGGCGGCGCGCAGCGATTTGTACGAGGTCTCACCCATCGCCCAGCGCAGCGCTTCGACGAGATTCGACTTGCCGCAACCGTTGGGTCCGACCACGCCGGTCAGGCCGGGCTCGATGACGAAGTCCGTGGGCTCAACGAAGGACTTGAAGCCGTGAAGGCGCAGGCGGGTGATTTTCATAAGCACGCATCTCTGTTGGCAGGCGCGAATCCCCCTGCCGGGACAATACCATGGAAGGCAATGTCGCTATCCGGGCGAGTCGCGCGAGGCGCCTCATGCGGCTGGACAATGGCCGCGGTGCGCCGCGAGGGCAACCGGCGAAAGCCGCTTTTCCCAAGGGATTTATCCCGGGAATGATACGGCTTTCGAGATGCGAATCAGGCGTTGCGGGCGAAGAATCAGCTCTTCAGCAGCGGATTGATCTTCTTGGCGAATTCCTCGAACGAGGCCTCGCCCTTGATCTTCTCGCCGTTGATAAAGAACGTCGGCGTCGAATCCACCTTCAAAACGTCGCTGGCGTATTTCTGGTCGGCGGCGATCTTGTCGAGCAGCGCCTGGTCCTTCAGGCAGGCTTCGACCTGCTGCTGGGTGAGGCCGGCCTGCTTGCCGATCCGCGTCAGGGTCTCGGTGGTGTTCTTCATCACCCAGTCGTTCTGCTGCCGGAACAGCATGTCGGTGACAGCGAAGTATTTCGGCGCATCGCCATTGGCGATGCAGCGCGACAGCATCGAGCCGGCGGCGGCTTTGATGTCGAGCGGGAACTCGCGGAAGACGTAACGCACCTTGCCGGTGTCGATGTATTCCGCCTTGATCTTGGGGAACACCTGCTCGTTGAAGGCCGCGCAATGCGGGCAGGTCATCGAGGCGAATTCGGTGATGGTGACGGCGGCGTCCTTCGGGCCGAGCGCCATGTCGGGCAGCGACACGGGCTTGGCCACGTCACCGGCGGCCTGCGCCATTGCTTCGGGGATCATGGCCTCGGAGATGAACCGCAATGGGGAGAACCCGGCGACCGCGGCAAGCCCGGTCAGCGACAGCATCGTGGTGAAGGCGCGGCGGGTGATGATCAAGGTCGGCTCCCGGATTGGCGTGGTCTTGCCCGAAGTTCCCATTTGGGCGGCCTGTCGCTAGCTTGAAACGTCGTTTGAGGCAATGGCGGGCCGCGGGAACGGGTCCAGATTGACCGCGAAATGAGGCTCAATTTCGCTTGATGGCCGCCCCGAGCCGCGCCAGCGCCGACTTGAGCTGTTCATCTTCGATGTCCCCGAGGGTCTCCTCCACCTTGGCGACACTCTTGGGGTCCGGCGGGCCCGGCCGGACCGGCCGCTTGGCGCGCGACAGGGGGGCCTGGCGGAAGGCGAGCTTGCCGACCGCGCTCCAGCCGAAGAAGCGGTTGACCCGCTCCAGGATCACATCCGCGGAATGCTGGATCTCCAGCGCCATCGGCCCCTCGACCCGCAGCACCAGCGTGGCCGGCTCCTGCGGCTGGCCCTCGACCGGTCGCGGCCATTGCATCTTGAGGGGCTCGGCATGCGCCGCGATCTCTGCTCCGGCAATCTGCGCCCAGCGCGTCACCAACTCGCGCGCGGCAAAGCCCTGTTTGGCGTACGCCTCGGCAAAGACGTCGTTGAGCAGCAGCGAGAGCGGCTTGGCGCTGATGGGGCCCGGCTTGGGTGGGAATTTGGACATGGACCCTTATAGCATTGCGGCGTGAGAGCCACAGGCTCTTCGCCGTCATGGCGGGCTCGTCCCGGCCATCCACGTTCTCTTGCGAAGAAAGACGTGGATGCCCGCGACAAGCGCGGGCGTGACGTGGAGAGGTCGGGGCGTTGTCGTTACAGTGGGAGCATGAGCCCCAAATCCGCCCTGAAGGCGAAATCGGAACCCAGTCAGCCGGAGACCGCATCGCGCCCCTTGGCGCTGCTCGCCTGGTATGACCGCCACCGCCGCCACCTGCCGTGGCGGGCGGCGTCTGGTGAGGCATCGGACCCTTACCGCGTGTGGTTGTCCGAGATCATGCTCCAGCAGACCACGGTAAAGGCGGTCGGCCCTTACTTCGAAAAATTCGTCGCGCGCTGGCCTGATGTCACCGCGCTGGGGCGGGCTTCGCAGGACGACGTGCTGCGGATGTGGGCGGGGCTCGGCTATTACTCCCGTGCGCGCAATCTCCATGCCTGCGCGGTCGCGGTGACGCGCGAGCATGGCGGCGTCTTTCCCGACACGGAGGAGGGGCTGCGCGCGCTGCCGGGCATCGGGCCTTACACCGCGGCTGCGATCGCCGCGATCGCCTTCGATCGGCGCACCATGCCGGTCGACGGCAATATCGAGCGGGTGGTGTCGCGCTTGTTCGCGGTCGAGGAGGAACTGCCGCAATCAAAACCGCTGATCCAGCAACTGGCGGCGACGCTCCTTGCCGACGCCCGCGCCGGTGATAGCGCACAGGCATTGATGGATCTCGGCTCTTCGATTTGCACGCCGAAGAAGCCGGCCTGCTCGCTGTGTCCGCTGAACGATGATTGCATCGCACGCGCGCAAGGCACGCAGGAGAGTTTTCCGCGCAAGGCGCCGAAGAAGAGCGGGACGCTGCGGCGCGGCGCTGCCTTCGTCGTGACGCGCGGCGACGAACTGCTGGTCCGCAGCCGGCCCGAAAAGGGCCTGCTCGGGGGCATGACGGAGGTGCCGGGCTCGGACTGGCTCGCCGGTCAGGAGGACGCGACGGCGAAGCAGCAGGCGCCCGCGCTGAAGGGCCTGTCGCGCTGGCAGCGCAGGGTGGGCGTCGTCACCCACGTCTTCACGCATTTTCCGCTGGAACTGGTGGTCTATACCGCCAAGGCAGAAGCTCGCACGCGGGCACCCGCGGGCATGCGCTGGGTGCCGATCGCGACGCTGGCCGGCGAAGCGCTGCCCAACGTCATGCGCAAGGTGATCGCGCACGGATTGCGCCTCCCGCCGGCCCCATCCTCCTGACACCACGCTGGCAGCAGGGCCGCGTTAACAGGGGGCGACACGGAGGCTCCCCAATGGTCAAGACCGCGCTCGACAACTTTCCCAGGCCGCCCTGTGCCGAGCTGCTGGGATGGCGCCTGCTCGATGCCCGTCCGGAGGACGGCTGGATCAAGCTCGGCTTCGAGGGCAAGCCCGAATTCTGCAATCCGGCCGGCTTCATCCAGGGCGGCATGCTCTCGGCCATGCTCGACGACACCATGGGCCCGGCCGTGCTGGTGATGAGCGAGGGCCGGCTCTACACCACCACCATCAGCATGACCGTGAACTTCCTGAGCCCCGCAAAGCCCGGCCCGATCATCGGCGAGGCGACGGTGACGCAACTCGGCAAGACCATTGCCTTCGTCGAGGCTAGGCTGATGACCGAGGACGGCACCGTGCTTGCCACCGCGACCGCGAGCGAGCGGCTGCTGGAAGCGGCGAGAGTGGTTCGCTGATCCAGGTGCGGCGGGCCCATTCTGCTCGAATAGGAGGGGATGCCTCGCGCAGCGCGGAAGCGGACCGAGATCTACCCGCGCGTGCAATCGCAGAATTTGCTCGCGAATTCCTTGCGCACGCAATGAGCGTGCGGATTGTTGTCGGCTCTAGTAACGCGAGCATTTGACTCGCGCATATTGTCGCAGCCCGCAGAGAAAACAGGTGGATACGCGCAATCCGCAGGCGAATCGCGACGGTCGAGGCGTCATCGACGTGACTTGCGGCAAATTGACCAATTCATATTTTTGGCGGAAACTTTGAATGTTGCTGCCCCCGATAAAAATTTCACAAACCTGAACGGGATGATTGTCAAGCTGCGCGTTATTTGAGGCCTTGAGGTGAGTCATGGCGCTTGCGCTTATTGAGACCGGTCACACCAACGTCGATCTTAAACCGTCCCCGATTGAGCCATCCTGGATCATTGAAGGAAACCCGGAAGCGCGCTCGCACCTGCTGTCAACCAGCGCGTGCGGCACCGCCACGACCCTGATCTGGTCCTGCACCACGGGCAAGTTCAACTGGTACTACGATCTCGACGAGACGATCATGATCCTTGAAGGATCAACGGTGATCGAGAGCGATGGCATGCCACCGAAGCGCTACGGTGTCGGCGACGTTGTCTTTTTCCGCGAGGGCGCGCACGCCAAATGGCACATCGAAGACTATGTGAAAAAGGTCGCCTTCCTGCGCCAGACCAATCCCGTCGGGCTCGGTTACGCTATCCGTGCCATCAACAAGCTTAAGCGCATGTCGTCAACCTTGGGCGGTCGTCGCTCCACCTAACCCGCGCCCGTCAACGGCATTGCGGGGTGTGAAGCAACGACCTAGGTGCTCGCGCCTCTCGCATCGGCGCGCCGCGGCACGATCGGCGGCTTGGCATTCAGCGCCTCGACCTGGAACCCCGCGACGCGCTTGTAGTTCGCGGCGATGTCTTCCAGCTCGTGCTGCGACAGCACGTCGGTGACGACCTCAAAGCCGTCGGGCGCGCGCTTTTCGACCAGTTGCATCACCTGCTCGGGTCCGTTCTTGCGGTTGAGCAGGACGAGGTCGGTGGTCGCCGGCCTCCGCTCGGCCTCGTAGGCGAGCAGCGCTGCCTGCGTCGGGCCATGCGCCAGGATCTCGCGGGTGATGACGCGGGCATCGAGGATCGCCTGCGAGGCGCCGTTCGATCCGATCGGGTACATCGGATGCGCGGCATCCCCCATCAGCGTGACGCGGCCGAACGTCCACTGCGACACCGGATCGCGGTCCACCAGCGGATATTCGTAGGCGTGCGGGCAGTTCCGGATCAGACCGGGCACGTCGAGCCAGTCGAACTGCCAGCTCTCGAACCACGGCAAGAACTCCTCCAGCCGCGCGGTGCGGTTATAGTCCTCGCGTCGCCACTGGTAGGTCGGCGGCATGTGGCGCTCGGCGACCCAGTTGATCAGATGGTTGCCCGCCGCATCCGGCACCTTGCTGATCGGGTAGCAGACGAATTTCAGGATCTCGTGCCCGGCCATGATCATGGTGCGGCCGGTGAGGAATGCCTTTGCCGGCGTCACGCCGCGCCAGAGGATGCGGCCGTTCCAGATCGGCGGGCCTTCATCGGGATAGAGCTTTTCTCGTGCGGCGGAATGGATGCCGTCGGCGGCGATCATGATCGCGCCTTCGTAGGTGCCTGCGGCCTTGCCGGTCGCCTTGTCGATGAAATCGGCGCGGACGCCGTCCGCTGTCTCGGTCCAGCCGGTCAGATGATGGCTGGTGAGGATGCTGTCGCGGCCGAGCCGCTCGATTGCGGTGTCGAGCAGGAGCTGCTGCAGCGTGCCGCGATGGATCGAGAATTGCGGCCATTTGTAGCCGGCCTCCAGCCCGCGCGGCTCACTCCAGATCGGCTTGCCGTGCTTGGAGAAGTAGGCGAGCTCGCTTGTGCGCACGCCGCTGGCATCGAGCTTGTCGATCAGCCCGAGCTCGGTCAGCTCGCGCACGGCATGCGGCAGCACGTTGATGCCGACGCCGAGTGGTTTCAGCTCCGCGACGCTCTCGAACACTTTTACGGGAACGCCGATTCCGTGCAGGCTGAGCGCAAGCGTCAGCCCGCCGATGCCGCCGCCGGCGATGAGTACCGTCATGACAAAGCCCCTCCGATTGCGGGCGTCTTGGCACAGGCGGGCGGATGTGGGCAACTGCGAAGAGGATGTCGTGCTATGGACCTCGGAGCCGACAGTCGTTAATTTCCAATTTTCCCATGAGGTCCGACATGCTCAAGCTCTACTACGCCACCGGCACCTGCGCGCTCGCCACCTACATCACCCTGGAGGAGGCCGGCGCCGACTACACGGCTGAACGGCTGAGCTTCAAGGACAATCAGCAGAACAGCCCGGACTATCTCGCCATCAACCCGAAGGGCCGCGTGCCCGCGCTGGTGACCGACCGCGGCGTCCTGACCGAGACGCCGGCGATGCTGGCCTATATCGCGCAGACCTTTCCCAAGGCGAAGCTCGCGCCGCTCGACGATCCCTTCGACTTCGCCCAGGTGCAGTCGTTCAATTCCTATCTCTGCTCGACCGTGCACATCAACCATGCGCACAAGATGCGCGGCGCGCGCTGGGCGACACAGGAGAGCTCGTTCGCCGACATGAAGGCGATGGTGCCGAAGACCATGGGCGCCTGCTTCGCCCTGATCGAGCAGAAGATGTTTAGGGGGCCGTGGGTGATGGGCGATCAGTTCACGATCTGCGATCCCTATCTTTACACCCTGTCGACCTGGCTCGAAGGCGACAGCGTCGACATCAACGCCACGCCGAAGATCGCCGATCATTTCAAGCGGATGTCGGAACGGCCTGCCGTGCGCAAGGTGATGGACGCGCAGAAGGCGTAAGAGCGTAGCCGTATATTCCCCTGTCGTCCCGGATCGGCGCGCGCTTGGGGCGCGCTTGTCCGGGACGACACCGTGCTTGTTGAAGCTGCATCCTATTCGGCCCTCCGCTTCTCCAACTCCCGTCCCGTCTCCAGCATCAGCCGCCGCAGCCAGATCGAGCCGGATCCATCTGCGCGCGGGTCGGATAGAACATGAACTGCTCGTCGATGCCGGGGTCGAGCGGTGGGGTCACGGTGACGAGGCCGAGCTGCCTCGACAGCGCCGCGATCAGCCGGCGCGGCACGAAGGCGACAAGGTCGGTGCGGGCGGCGACGTGCAGCGCTTCGAGATAGCCTGACACGACGAGTGTAATGTGCCGCTCGATGCCCTTGGCTCGCAGCCAGGTGTCGATCAGATCCTCACTATTGCCCCGGATGATCACGCCGACATGGCGCGCGGCGAGGAACGTCTCGCGCCGCTTCAGCTTGGCTCCCATGGGATGGCCGCGCCGCACCGCCAGCGCGTCGCTGTCGGTGTAGAGCAGCTGGCGGTGAAAGCCCTTGAAGGCGTTGCCGATCGAGATCACGAGGTCGATGGTGCGGGCGAACTCGGCGTGGAAGATCGCAGGCCCCCGCCACGGCACGACATCGATGCGGACGTTGGGCGCGGCCCGCGTCACTTTCTCCATCAAGGGCGGCATCAACAGCTCGACCGCGAGATCCGGCATCATCAGGCGGAATTGCCGTTCGCTGCGCGCGGCGTCGAATTCATCCGGCACGAACAGCCCGCGCACCTGATCGAGCGCCTGTGCCAACGGCGCGCGCAGGGCCTGTGCCCGCGGCGTCAGCTCCATGCGCGCGCCGGTGCGCACCAGCAGCGGGTCGCCGAAGATGTCGCGCAGGCGTTGCAACGCGTGGCTCGTCGCCGGCTGTGACAGGCCGATCCTCATGGCCGCGCGGCTGACATTGGCTTCGCGCAGCAGCGCGTCGAGTGCGGTCAAGAGGTTCAGGTCAAGCGAATTCAAATTCATGAGGCGAATAGATATCATATTGGCTATCGATTTGAAGAATGCTGATCGGCGGACGATGATCTCCCCGACGCCACCACACGGAGATGCCGCCATGAGCGCTGCCGCCAACAAGAAACTGATGCAGGATATTTTCGCCGCCGCCGCCAACCCCGATCCGGGCGCGCGCGACCGCGCCCTGTTCGCCGCAAGCCTCGCCGACGATGCCAGATGGGTCGTGACCGGCCAGTATTCCTGGTCGCGCACCTTCACCGGCAAGGAAGCGATCCTCAACGATCTGCACGGCTATGTGCGCACCCGCCTGCGCGACCGGACGCGCACCGTTGCCCACCGCTTTATCGCCGATGGCGACATCGTCGTGGTCGAAGCCAAGGGCGACAACGTCACGCCGGAAGGCGTGCGCTACGACAACGATTACTGCCTGGTGTTTCGCCTGGAGGGCGGCAGGATCAAGGAGATCCGGGAATATTGCGACTCGGTCCTGACCGAGAAGGCGCTCGGCCCGTTTCCGCAAACACCCGCGAGGGCCGCGAGCTGACCGGATTGATCGACGTCGCGCCGACCGACCGACCCGGTCCGTTACGGCCGTCAATGGTCGTGCGGGCCTGGCGGACGCTGGTGGAGATCATGCGGATCCGGCGGGAGCGGTCCCGGGCCCGGTGCCAGCTCGCTGCCATGACCGAGCGGGAGCTGCAGGACTGCGGGATGACCCGGTCGGAGATTGCGTACGAGCTGCATAAGCCCCGCCGGCGAAGTTAAGATCGGAAGGCGTTGCCTCGCCCCCGCTGGAAGCGGTCGAGAATGCGCTTGGCAAAATGACGCAGGGGCGGCCTGACGAATGTCCATCGGGACGCTCCATGCAGCGATCTGCATGCGCCTGCGGGCCTTGCGCCAAAACCTTGCGCAACTGCCGATAAAATCAGCAGTTCTGCTGCGATCCTTCGCGCGCACGCGCGAAGGATTAGAAGGTTCAATTAACGAGTGTCCCCCATTGTGTCGCGGTGCAGCGTGGGTCGCCGAGCAACGACCCACGGCTGCCAGGTGGCCGGTGACGATCGCCGGACGTTCGGCCGCTCGAATTCACATGCATCTGGGTGGACAGTGGGAATGCCGAAATTTCGTTTGCGGATCAGGGGACGCCTGTACGCAGGCTTCATGGCCTTGGTGGCGGTCGGTCTCGTGATGGCGGTGGTCGCCATCTGGAACTTGCGGGCCGTGCAGGATCAGGTCGCAAAACTCTCGGCGTTCTCGGACAGCACGGCGCGGGTTCTGGAGATCTCGACCCATCTCCAGGCGATCCAGCGGGCCAATCTGCGCTACATCTACGACGCCAGCGAACCTGCGATGAAGGAAGCTTCTGAACGGGAAGCCGCGGCGACCGAGCTGTTGAAGGTCGGAGCGCAGGGGACGGCCTCCGAGGAGCGGCGTAAGCTCTACGAAGATCTCATCACCGACATCGCCAGGATGCGGAGCCTGCGTGACAATCTCGGCGACGCCGTCAACGAGGCGCGAACCGGCAAGGCGACGCTGTTGCCGAGCGGCGACGAACTGACCGTCAAGATGGGCAAGCTGGTCGATACGGCGCGCGCAGCCGTTGACGAAGACACCGCGGCCCTCGTTGCGGACCTCGAATCCAGGCTCCTTCTCGTCCAGATCGCGAACTGGCGTTTCTTGGCCTTGCGCGACACCAAGGGGCCGGCCAACTTCAGGACGAATGTCGACAGGGCCATGCAGCGGCTCACGGCGCTCGAAAAGAGCCCGCAGGCGACGGAATTGCGCGCCACGCTCGCGCCGGTGAAGACCTCGCTCGGAATCTACAAATCCGCGTTCGAGACGACGTCGGCCGCGATGCTCCAAGCCGACGAGATCTATCACAAGAACCTCGCCCCGCTCATCGTCGAGAGCATCGGCAAGCTCAAGGTCGCCGAAACCACCCTGAAGAAGGACTACAAGGATTCGCGTACCACCGCCGAAGCCGTGATCGAGGGCACGACGTCCGTGCAGGCGATCGCGGGCGGCCTCGCCGTTCTGTTCGGGTTGATCGTCGCCTTCCTGATCGCCCGCAGCATCGTCGGTCCCCTGACCTCGATGACGCGCGCGATGGGGCTGCTCGCCGGTGGCAATCTCGAGGTCGAGATTCCCGGCCGCGGCAAGGCCGACGAGATCGGCGACATGGCCAAGGCGATCGAGGTGTTCAAGAACAACATGGTCGACACCGAGCGCATGCGCGCGGAGCAGGTGGAGGTCGAGGCGCGGCAGGCCGAGGGCCGCAAGAAAGACATGGTCCGGCTCGCCGACCAGTTCGAGCAGGCGGTCGGCGAGATCGTCGACACCGTGTCGTCGGCATCGAACGAGTTGGAGGCCTCGGCCGGCACGTTGGCCACGACCGCCTCGCGGGCCCAGGACCTGTCCACGGAAGTCGCCAGCGCCTCACAAGAGGCCTCGGCCAACGTACAGGCGGTTGCCTCCGCGACCGAGGAGCTGTCCTCCTCGGTTTCGGAGATCGCCCGCCAGGTGCAGGAATCCGCCCGCATCGCCAGCGAGGCCGTGGGGCAGGCGAGCAGGACCAACGACCGGGTCGGCGAGCTCTCCAAGGCCGCCGCCCGCATCGGCGACGTGGTCGAGCTGATCAGCACCATCGCCGGCCAGACCAATCTGCTGGCGCTGAACGCCACCATCGAGGCGGCGCGCGCGGGCGAGGCCGGCCGCGGCTTTGCCGTGGTCGCCTCCGAGGTCAAGGCGCTGGCTGAGCAGACCGCGAAGGCCACCGGTGAGATCGGCCAGCAGATTTCCAACATCCAGGCCGCTACCGAGCAATCCGTCGGCGCCATCAGGGAGATCAGCGGCACCATCGAGCGGCTGTCGGAAATCTCCTCGACGGTTGCCGCGGCCGTCGAACAGCAGGGCGCGGCGACGCAGGAAATCTCCCGCAACGTCCAGCAGGCGGCTCACGGCACCCAGCGCGTCTCGACCAATATCGGCGACGTGCAGCGCGGCGCCTCCGAGACCGGTTCGGCCTCCTCGCAGGTGCTCTCGGCGGCGCGCTCGCTGTCGGCCGACAGCAACCGGCTGAAGCAGGAGGTCGCCAGGTTCCTGAACTCGGTCCACGCCGCCTGATCGGCGCGGGCGTCTCAAGAGCAAAGGTCCACGCGCATGCGCGTGGACCTGCGCGGCGCGGGTGGATCCTTCAGCTCGATCGCGCGGGCAGCTGCTCGATGCCCGGATAAATTCGTCGATACAATTTTGCTGGGCGTGCGACTCGCACTGCGCCCTGGCGCAAACCGCGTCGGACAGTTTCGATTGCCACATTCCTGTTTAGATGATTGCAGACCTGGCGGTGCCCGCCATCTCCGCGGGCATTCTTTCGTGCGATCCTCCGTAGTCGACGCGTGGCAAATGCAGCATTGAATTAAGAAGTATTCTTCATGGTGTCGCGGTGCAGCGCGAATCTCCGAAAGGTGATTGCGGCTGGGCGGGGGGCCGCTGCGACGTCGGGGAGTCGTTCGGTTGCTCCATCTCTCTTGCTATGGATGGACGGTGAAGATGCCGAGCTTGCGTTTCAGAATCCGGGGGCGTCTCTACGCCGGATTTTCGGTTCTCGTTGTCGTTGGCTTGATCATGGCCGCGGTCGCGATCTGGAATTTGTGGGCGGTCCAGGGCCAGATGGCGCGGCTATCCGCACTCTCGGACAACACGGCCCGCGTCCAGGAAATCTCGATCAACCTCCAGGCGCTGCGGCGCGCCAATCTCCGCTACATCTATGACGCCAACGAGCCGGCCTTCAAGGAGGCTGCGGAGCGGGAGGGGGCGACGGTGGAGCTGCTGAAGGACGCGGCCAAGTCGACGGTCTCCGAGGAGCGGCTCAAGATCTACAATGGCCTGATCGGTGACGTCGAAAAGATGAAGTCCCTGCGCGAGCGCATGGGCGCTGCGGTCAACGAGACGGCGAAAGGCAAGGCTGTTCTGCTCGCCGGCGGCGATGAGCTGACCGCCAACACCGGCAAGCTCGTCGACGCCGCGCGTGAAACCGGCGATACCAGCGTGACCGCCCCCGTCGCCGATCTCGAATCCAAGATCCTGCTGGTTCGTGTCGCAAACTGGCGCTTCCTCGCCGTCCGGGACGCAAAGGGGCCGGCGACCTTCAGGACCAATGTCGATCGGGCGCAGCAAGCGCTCAAGTCACTGGAGGGGGCCGGTCTGCCGAACGAGGTCAAGGCCGCGTTCGGACCGATCAAGAGCTCGCTTTCGGCCTACAAGGCGGCGTTCGAGACGACCTCCGCCGCAATCCTCCAGGCCGATGAAATCTACCGCAACAGTATCGCTCCCCTGATCGGCGAAAGCGTCGACAAGCTCAAGGTGGCGGAGACCGGATTGAAGGCCGACTACCAGAAGTCGCGCGCGGCCGCCGATGGCGTCATTGCCAATACGACCTGGATCCAGGAAGTCGCCGGCGGCCTTGCGATCCTGTTCGGCAGCCTCGTCGCCTTCCTGATCGCGCGCAGCATCGTCGGACCGCTGACCACGATGACCCGGGCGATGGGAGCCCTCGCCGGTGGCAATCTCGAGGTCGAGATTCCGGGCCGTGGCAATCGCGACGAGATCGGCGACATGGCCAAGGCGATCCAGGTGTTCAAGGAGAGCATGGTCGAGACCGAGCGCCTGCGTCACGAGCAGGTCGAGGTCGAGGCGCGGCAGGCGGAGGGCCGCAAGGCCGACATGAGAAATCTGGCCAACCAGTTCGAACGTGCGGTCGGCGAGATCGTCGACACCGTGTCGTCGGCGTCGAACGAATTGGAGGCCTCGGCCGGCACGTTGACCACGACCGCCTCGCGGGCCCAGGACCTGTCCACGGAGGTCGCCAGCGCCTCTCAAGAGGCCTCGGCCAACGTACAGGCGGTTGCCTCCGCGACCGAAGAGCTCTCCTCCTCTGTCGGCGAGATCGCCCGCCAGGTGCAGGAATCCGCCCGCATCGCCAGCGAGGCGGTCGGGCAGGCGAGCAGGACCAACGATCGGGTCGGCGAGCTCTCCAAGGCGGCCGCCCGCATCGGCGACGTGGTCGAGCTGATCAGCACCATCGCCGGCCAGACCAATCTGCTGGCGCTGAACGCCACCATCGAGGCGGCGCGCGCGGGCGAGGCCGGCCGCGGCTTTGCCGTGGTCGCCTCCGAGGTCAAGGCGCTGGCTGAGCAGACCGCGAAGGCGACCGGTGAGATCGGCCAGCAGATTTCCAACATCCAGGCCGCTACCGAGCAATCCGTCGGCGCCATCAGGGAGATCAGCGGCACCATCGAGCGGCTGTCGGAAATCTCCTCGACGGTTGCCGCGGCCGTCGAACAGCAGGGCGCGGCGACGCAGGAAATCTCCCGCAACGTCCAGCAGGCGGCTCACGGCACCCAGCGCGTCTCGACCAATATCGGCGACGTGCAGCGCGGCGCTTCCGAGACTGGCTCGGCCTCCTCGCAGGTGCTCTCGGCGGCGCGCTCGCTGTCAGCCGACAGCAATCGGCTGAAGCAGGAGGTCGCCAGGTTCCTGAACTCGGTCCACGCCGCCTGATCGGCGCGGGCGTTTCAAAAGCAAAGGTCCACGCGCATGCGCGTGGACCCGGGTTGAAGGCGTGGCGCGATCAGGCGACCTTGGTCATCATGTGCTTGAACATGTTGGCGCGCGCTTCGTCGTCCATCTCGGCCTTGAAGGTGAACTTGTCCTTGAGCCCGATCGCGCGCACAGCCGCAGGGCGCGCCGAGATCTCGTCGACCAGGCGCTTTACGTTCGGATATCGTGCAAAGGCGTCGTCGCCGAGCTTGAATGGCACCATCCGCGCCCAGCCCCACAGCGCCATGTCGACGATCGAATAGCTGTCGCCGACCATGTAGCGGTGGTCTTTGAGGTGGCCGTCGAGAATCTTGTAGTGGCGATCGGTCTCGTACTGATAGCGGTTATGGGCGTAGTCGTGGTTCTGATCCTTCGGCGCGAAATGCTTGAAGTGCACGGCCTGGCCCGAATACGGGCCGACGCCGGTGGCGATGAACATCAGCCATGACAGCGTCTCGCCGCGCAACGACGCGGCGGGCAGGAATTTTCCGGTTTTCTCGGCGAGATAGAGCAGGATGGCGTTCGAGTCGAACACGATCGTGCCGCCGTCGTCGATCGCCGGCACCTTGCCGTTCGGATTGATCTTGAGGAACTCCGGCGTGAACTGCTCGCCCTTGCGGGTGTCGATCTTCACCGGCTCGAAAGGAAGGCCGGACTCTTCGAGATAAAGCGCGACCTTGGTCGGGTTCGGCGAACCGTTGAAATAGAATTTGAGCATCACACATCTCCCCAGTGTTTCTTGCCGAGAGTGAACGCAGCGTCATTGCCGCGGGGCCGGCCTGTCTTGCCTGAAGCTCGTCGGGGAGGGCAACCGGCGAGTTTGCCGGGCGGTACCTGCGCGCCGCGCAGATCAGCCGACGTAACAAAGGCCGATCGCCGCCGTAATAATCATCCCGGCGCCGACGGCTTCCAGCCGCAGCCCGAGCCGCGCGGCAAGATGCATGTCGGAGGCCCGTGCCGATCGCTCCGATCCGCGCGAGTAGCCGTGCACGATGACGTCGTGATTGAAATCGTCGTGCGCCTCGTTGCTGCTGGCGAGTCCGACGCAGACCACGAGCACGCCGAACAGAGCGAGGCCGAAAAATCCCAGCAGCGCGATCAGGAACATCGGAAACATGCCGAGCAGGAAGATCGGCAGCAGCGGCACCAGCAGCAAGGTCTCGGACTGTCGTCGCATGAGAGCCAACCGGTCAGGACGGGGCTGATCGGTCGAATCTAGTCCTGGTTCCGCTGGCTTTCAACCACCGCTGTCACTCCGGGGCGCGCCTCTTGGCGCGAGCTATGATGCGCAATTGCGCATCTGAGAGTCCATTGGGCGGCGTGTGCTTCGGTTCGATGGATTCCGGGTTCTCGCTTCGCGAGCCCCGGAATGACGGAGGAGAGGGAGGACTACTCCGCCGCCATGCCGGAGCGGATCTCGGCGCGGAGCTCGTCGATCAGCTTGAGACCCTTCTTGGTCTCGACATGCCAGAAGGTCCAGCCGTTGCAGGCCTGCGCGCCCTGCGCCACCGCGCCGATGCGGTGGATCGAGCCGACCTTGTCGCCGAACATGATGGCGCCGTCGGCGCGGACCAGGGCGCCGAGCTTCTTCTTGGCGTCGAACAGCTTCGTGCCGGGCATGATCATGCCGCGCTCGATCAGCTCGGAGAACGCGACCCGCGGCGCCTCGCGCGCGGTCATGAACGGGGCAAGGCTTGCCTCCGGCAGCGGCTCGACCGCGGCGATGCGGGCCTCGGCGGCCTTGGCGTAGGTCTTGTCGCGCTCGAAGCCGATATAGGAGCGGCCGAGACGTTTGGCGACGGCGCCGGTGGTGCCGGTGCCGTTGAAGGGGTCGATCACGAGATCGCCGGGCTTCGATGACGACAGCAGCACGCGCGCGAGCAGGCCTTCCGGCTTCTGCGTCGGATGCACTTTCTTGCCGTCGGCGCCCTTGAGGCGCTCCTCGCCGGTGCAGAGCGGGATCAGCCAGTCGGAACGTGCCTGCACGTCCTCGTTGGCGGCCTTCAGCGCTTCGTAGTTGAAGGTGTAGCCCTTGGCCTTCTCGTCGCGCGCGGCCCAGATCATGGTCTCGTGCGCGTTGGTGAAGCGGCGGCCGCGGAAGTTCGGCATCGGGTTGGTCTTGCGCCAGACGATGTCGTTCAGGAGCCAGAAACCGAGGTCCTGCATGATCGCGCCGACGCGGAAGATGTTGTGATAGGAGCCGATCACCCAGATCGTCGCCGACGGCTTCATCGCGCGGCGGGCGGCAAGCAGCCAGGCGCGGGTGAAATCGTCATAGGCGGAGAATGAATCGAACTTGTCCCAGTCGTCGTTGACGGCATCGACATGGGATTCGTCGGGGCGCTTCAGATCGCCCTTGAGCTGGAGATTGTACGGCGGATCTGCGAACACCAGATCGACCGAACCAGCCTGAAGCTTCGACATCTCGGCGACGCAATCACCGAGGATGATGCGATGCGACGAAGACTCAAAATTTGTGCGGGGCGCCCTTGCAGACGCCCCGCGACGCGACTCTACCATGACTCAAGAACTCTGACTCAGGCGACGCTGTCGGCGACGCGGGACCAAACAACCGACTGACCGTTACATTGAAGGGGCAAAGTAAAAATCGACTTAATCCGCCGCTTTCGTGTGCAGGCCTCGCATCGCGTGTCGTGCGTGGTTCGCTGTTCGCATTCGCCGAGTTTTACAGTGTATTTCTCGTTTCTTCGCGCTGCGGGAGCAGCTGGAGCTGCGAAACGACTCCAAATTTCTCTCGGAAAAAATTGCTGGCATCGGCATGCTGCCGCACTAGGCAATAATTGCCGAGCGGGATATTGATAAAGGCAACGGAAATTTTACGTATGTGGCGCGTTGAGCTTTGTCGCATTTGCGCCCAATTGACGCCATCAAGGACTTAAGGGAAGCCCGCCATGCGCTACGATGATTTCCGCCGCAGCGACGACATCGAGGATCGTCGCGACGAAGGCGGCGGCGGGTTTGGCGGCGGCGGAGGCGGCGGGTTCGGCCTGCCCATGGGCGGCGGCGGGCTCGGCATCGGCACCATCATCGTGCTCGGCCTGATCGGCTACGCCTTCGGCATCGATCCGCGCATCCTGATCGGCGGCGCCGAGATCCTCACCGGCGGCGGCCAGGCGCCGAGCTACCAGACCGATCGCCAGTCGACGTCGGCCAAGCGCGGCGCGCCGACCGACGAGATGGGCAGCATGATCTCCGGCATCCTCGGCGAGATCGACGACCGCTGGAGCGAGATCTTCCAGGCCAGCGGCCAGTCCTACACCGGTCCGAAGATCGTGCTGTTCCGCAACGCCACCAATGGCGGCCGCTGCGGCATGGCGCAGTCGGCGATGGGCCCGTTCTACTGTCCGCCGGATCGCACCATCTTCCTCGACACCGGCTTCTTCCGCGAGGTCGAGACGCGCTTCCGCGGCTGCTCCGGCAAGTCGGCTTGCAATTTCACCACCGCCTACATCATCGCGCATGAAGCCGGCCACCACATCCAGAACCTGCTCGGCATCATTCCGCGCGTGACGCGGCTTCAGCAGCAGGCCGGCAGCAAGGCCGAGGCCAACGCGCTCCAGGTCAAGGTGGAGTTGCAGGCGGACTGTCTGTCCGGCGTCTGGGTCAACCGCGAGGCGAAGAAGCGTCCGAACTTCCTGGAAGCCGGCGACATCGACGCCGCGCTGACCACGGCCAGTGCGATCGGCGACGACACGCTCCAGCGTCAGGCCACCGGACGCGTCGTGCCCGATTCCTTCACCCATGGCTCGGCCGCGCAGCGCAAGCAATGGTTCATGACCGGCTACCAGCAGGGCACGGTCCAGGCCTGCAACACGTTCGGCGGCGGGTCGTAGTACACTGGACTTCGTGCCCCGGACGTAGCGCAGCACGAACTATGATGCCCAATTGCGCATCCGGGAATGCAGGAGTAGTGGCGTCATCCTGAGGTGCTCGCCTCTTCGGCGAGCCTCGAAGGATGGCGAGCTCCCGGCCCATCCTTCGAGGTGCGCCCTTGCGGTGCCCTTGCGCCGCACGAGCGCGCACCTCCCGAGCGAACGCAAATGCGTTCGTCCGGGGATGACGGCGGTGGCCGGGGAAACAGGAGTGAAGTCGTGGCCTCGATCGACGAAGCAAAACAGTTCATCCCGCTCAACATCGCGGTGCTGACCGTCTCCGACACGCGCGCGCTCGCCGACGACAAGTCCGGCCAGACGCTGGCCGACCGCCTCACCGGCGCGGGCCATCATCTTGCCGCGCGCGAGATCGTCACCGACGACGTCGAGGCGATCCGCGCCGTCATCCGCCGCTGGATTGCAGATCGCGGCGTCGACGTCGTCATCACCACCGGCGGCACCGGCTTCACCGGGCGCGACGTCACGCCGGAGGCGATCGAGCCCTTGTTCGAGAAACGCATGGACGGTTTCTCGATCGCATTCCACATGCTGAGCCACGCCAAGATCGGCACCTCGACGATCCAGAGCCGCGCCACCGCGGGCGTTGCCGGGGCAACCTACATCTTCTGCCTGCCCGGCTCTCCCGGCGCCTGCCGCGACGGCTGGGACGGCATTCTCGCCGCTCAGCTCGACTACCGCACGCGCCCCTGCAATTTCGTCGAGATCATGCCGCGCCTCGACGAGCATCTGCGCCGGCCGAAGGCGCAAGGCGCGACGGTGTAGTTGCCGGCGTTGACGCTTTCTTCCCTTCTCCCCCTTGTGGGAGAAGGTGGCGCGAAGCGCCGGATGAGGGGTTCCCTCCGCGGAGACCTGTGCTCGCGGAGACATACCCCTCACCCATCTGAGCCCGCGTCTACCGGCGTCGCTGCCCTCTCCCACAAGGGGCGAGGGCATAGCGATGCGCATCTCGCTCTTTGCGACACTCGTTCTCGACTAGAATTTGCTGGTCAGCGAACTCCACACCATCAGCCACATCTGCCGGCACGCCTCCGCGTGCAGGCGTCGCGCCCGGCGCTTGTAGAGATCGACGAGCTCTCCGGTGATGCGGTGCGCGGATTGGTGCCGCTGGTGCATCAGAGATCGCGCTCCCAGGTTTCGCCGACGAGGTTCTGGCCGAAGCTGCGGTGCGGCTCGGTGGCGACCAGCTTGAAGCCGGCATCCTGATAGATTTTTCGCGCGGCTGTGAGATTGCTCTGCGTCCACAGTGTCATCCGCCGATAGCCGCAGGCCCGTGCGAACGACACGCATTCGGCGACCAGCCGCTGGCCGAGACCCTGTCCGCGTGCGGCGGGGTCGAGCAGCAGCAGCCGCAGCTTGGCGACGTCGTCGCTGGCCTTCACCAGGAACACCGAGCCGACCGGGCGGCCCTCGATGTCGGCGATCCAGCAGCGCTCGCGCGAGGCATCGTAGGAGGTCATGTATTTGGCGACGATCTCGGCCACCAGCGCCTCGAAGCCGGAATCGAAGCCGTATTCGCCGGCATAGAGCGCGCCGTGGCTCTGCACCACCCAGCCCATGTCGCCGGGGCGGGGATCGCGCAGGATCGCGCGCGGCGCCGGCGCGCGCGGCAAAGCGAGCAGCCGCTCGATCGTCTCCATCGCTCCGGTGAGCCGCCTGCGCTCCTCGTCCGGCAGCGGCCGCAGCATCGCGGCGACGTCTTCCTGGGACGAGCGCTCCAGCTTGGCGAAGGCCTGGCGGCCCTTTGCGGTCAGGCTGAGCTGAACCTGCCGGCGGTCGCTGGCAAGCGGCTTGCGCGCGATCAGGCCGCTCTCGTCGAAATTCTGCACGATGCGGCTGAGATAGCCGGCGTCGAGCCCGAGCGCGATGCCGATCTCCTTGGCCGATTGCTCGCCTCCATGGGCGAGCTCGTAGAGCACGCGCGCCTCGCTCAGCGAGAACGGGCTCTTCAGGAGCTGCTGGTCGAGAACGCCGAGCTTGTGGGTGTAGAAGCGGTTGAAGGCGCGGACCGCCTGAACCTGGTCGTCGGCGACCTGTCCGGCCGCAGCGCTTGATGACGACGAGCTTGATGGCAGAGGGCTTGATGGCATGGGTCACCTCAACACTTGCCATTGTCAAGCAATTATTTGACTTTGGCAAGTATCAAGAGTGAGTACGAAGTGGCTTCAGCCGACCATGACGATCCGGCTGCGCAGCATGGTCCGGGACGAGCGGCCGAGCCGGCGCAGCAGCCGCGCCTCGGAGCGGCGGGCCTGGGGCGGGTAGCCGCCGATCCGGTCGTAATGGTCACGCGCGATCAAAAGTCCCTGATCGCCGAGCGGGCCGACCAGCTTGCGGGCCACGGCGCGGAGCATGTCGCGAAATCCGGTGTCGGCGTAGGGCGAGCGGGCGTAGCGGAACACCGCCGCGCGGTCCCGGCCGCTGCTCGCGACGGCCTGGATGAATTGGGTGGTCTCCTCGATCCAGCCGGTTTCCAGCACCGCGCCTGCGGGCAGGAACATCAGCCAGGCCGACCGGGCCTGGAGCGCACCGGCGGCCAGCGCCGCGCCCTGCGAGGATCCCTCGAAGCCGATGAAACGGCAGCCGGCGACGTCGGCCACGCGCTCGATGACGCCGTTGCGGGTGCCGTCGACCAGGAGCACTTCCCGGACGATGCCCGCGGCGGCGCCGGGGACCAGCGCGGCCAGAGTTGCGACCGCCGTCTGCTCGACGCCCTCGGTCGGAATGATGACGCTCAGCATGGTTGAGGCTTCGATGTCCGCACTTCGGGAGAAGCGTAACTTGTTATGATGTTGTCATAAACACGCGGCAATGCCGAGTGCAACTTTTCGGCGGGGGCTCCGCCGTTCGATGGTAAACTGCCAGAGCCATCGCATCCAAAGATGTCCCGCGCGGGATGGCAATGTTGCTGAATATTTCGGCGCAGCTTTGTCTTGACCGTATTAACCCGGAGTTTCGTTCCGATATTGCGCGCCACGCAGGCGGATCGCAATCCTACGAGAGGAGGATGCGAGTGGAACGACGCCCGGGAACGGGAAAAGCAGGCAATCCATTGTGCTGAAGAGGGCTTCGTATGACTGCCGATCAACTTGCTGTTAGCGCGCCGTCGACATCTCCCAGGCCGGCCGCCGCGCCGACCTTGCGGGTCCGGGCGCTGATGCTGGGCGACCGCATCAATGCTTCGGGCCTCGAGCTCGGCGCGCTGGTGTCGTCGACGCCGGCCGCCTTCCGCGTCCATGCCGGCCTTGCCGTGATCTTCCGCTACGGCGTCGTGGTGCTGATCGGCCTGTTGCCTTCGGAGGAGAAGGTGCTGATCGACAGCCTGAAGCCGCGCGTGATCGGCGAGCTCAGCCCCTATGAGGAAGAGACCGCGCAGGCGCAGCTCTGCAACGACGAGAACGCCGAGGTGATCCAGCCGGGCGGGCCGATCTGCCTCGCCAAATTCTCCGACGACCGGTTGCTTCTGGTTGCCGACGCGCTCGCCAAGAGCACGTCGCTGGCGCGCGACGAACGGCGTGTCGCGGCCGTGTTCGACGTCATCGAGCCGTTCGCGCGCGAGCTCGCCGAGCGCGGCCGCACGCCGCGCCGGCGCAGGGCCATTCTGCAACTGATCGGCAACGCGCTGCTGGTGCAGCAGCGCGTCGCCGGCCGCGTCGCCGTCGCCGAGAAGCCCGACGTGCTCTGGGAGAAGCCCGAGCTCGACCGGCTCTATGCCCGCCTCGAAGACGAGTACGAATTGAAGGAGCGCCTCGACACGCTCGAGCGCAAGCTCACCGCCGTGTCCGAGACGGCCAATGCGCTGACAGACATCATCGACACCGAGCGCTCGTTGCGTCTCGAGATCGCCGTGGTGGTGCTGATCCTGATCGAGGTCGCGATCGGGTGTATCCAGATCTTCGCCGGCATTCACTGAGCCGCGGCGGCGCGTGCCGGCGGATCGAGGTCGCCGGCCTGCGATTGCCATTTCGCGATCTCGGCGAGTTCGGCGTCGGGGCGCGTCTCCACCGTGCGGCAGCGTCCGAGATAGAGTTGTCCCGCATCGCCCTCGATCGTGATCCAGTCGCCCTCCGACAATGTCGCGTCGGCAAGCTGGGCCTGCCGCGCGACAGGATCGATCTTCAGCGCGTGACAGCCGACCACGCAGGGCTTGCCCATCTGCCGCGCCACCAGCGCCGCATGCGAGGTCCGCGCGCCGACCGCCGTGACGATGCCGGCCGCCACCGCGAAGCCTGCGACGTCCGCGGTGCTGGTATCGGGACGCAGCAGGATGACCGGATCGCCTGTGGCCGACAGGCGCTGGGCGCTTTCGGCGTCGAAGACCGCGCGGCCGACGCCGATGCCCCCGGACGCGCCGATGCCGATCGCCGCCGGCTCGCCCGCGCAGACCAGTGCGGTCGCGGCGAGCGAGGCGAGGTCGATCCCGGCGATCCGCTCCAGCGCCTCGTCCTGCGTGATCAGCCCCTCATGCACGAGGTCGATCGCGATCCTGACCGCCGCACGCGGCGTTCGCTTGGCCGCGCGCGTCTGGAGGATCCACAGCCTGCCATCCTCGACGGTGAACTCGACGTCCTGCACGTCGCAAAATTCACGCTCGAGCCGCTTCAGGATATCGCCAAGCTCGGCCTCGGTCCGCGGCAGTGCGCGCACGATCGCATCCTCGGCGTCGGGGGAGCGGCGCCCGGACACGACGTCCTCGCCCTGCGCATCGAGCACGAGATCGATCATCGGGCGCGGTGCGCCGGTCGAAGGATCGCGCGAGAAGGCCACGCCGGCACCCGATGCCAGCCCGCCATTGCCGAACACCATCGCCTGCACCGTGACGGCGGTGCCCTGGAGCCCTTCGAGTTGCTGGAGTTTCCGATAGGTCTTCGCCCGCTCGCTCGTCCAGGACCGGTAGACGGCTTGCGCCGCGGCCTCGAGCTGCGCGACCGCATCCTCGAGCCACCCATCGGCGTGATCCTCGACCAGCGACTGTTCGTCGCCGGCAAGCCGCTCCAGCGCTTCGCTGTCGAGCGCGCGATCGTTCTCGGCACCTTCGGCCTCGACCAGTTCCGAGATGCGGGCCGCGAATGCGGCGGCATCCAGCCCGAGTACCGTCTCGCCAAAGCTCTCCAGGAAGCGCCGCCGGCAGTCCCAGGCGAGCCGCGGCCGGCCGGTCGCACGGATCAGGCCGTGCACGGCATCCGACGTGCAGCCGACATTGAGCACGGTGTCGAGCATGCCCGGCATCGATCGGGCGGCGCCCGAGCGCACCGAGACCAGCAGCGGCAGCCGCCGGTCGCCGAACCGCCTTCCGGTCGCGCTCTCCAGGAAGGCAATTCCTTCCTTGAGCCCGTCGCTCAGATGACGCTCCGCATGCGCGTGCCCCGCGATGATGTCGGCGCAGAGCTTGACCGGCAGCACGAAAGCCGGCGGCACCGGCAGGCCCAGCGCCGCCATCCGGGCTAGGTTGGCGGCCTTGGCGCCGATCTCCTCGGCGGGACGCAGTTCGGTCGCCTCGGCGCCGATACGCACGATATGCATGGTGCTTCCCCCTAACCCACTTTTCTTGGAACGTGAGTCGTGATTCAAGGTCGGGATGATACCCGAAGCAAGAGAAGTCCACCTTTCGAGGAAAGATCGCAAGGTGCTTGAGGCGTGCTGTCGCTCACCGGTGACGTTGCAGCGCGATTTGAAGCGGGCGCGGATAGTTCTGTTGGCGGCGGATGGGCGCAGCACCCGGTCGATCGCCAAGGAAGTTGGGGTCCAGCCGCGGATTGTCAGCCTTTGGCGGCATCGCTATGCCGACCATGGCCTTGAAGGGCTGCAAGACAAGCCGCGGCCTGGCAAGCAGCCGATCTATACGAAGACGACCGACAAGCGGATTCTGAAGCTGCTGGATAAGCCGCCACCGCAAGGGTTTGCGCGCTGGACCGGCCCCCTGCTGGCCGAGGCGCTGGGCGATGTCGATGTCCAATATGTCTGGCGGTTCCTGCGCAGCCACAAGATTGACCTGGTGGCTCGCAAGTCCTGGTGCGAGAGCAACGACCCGAACTTTACGGCCAAAGCCGCCGATGTTGTCGGCCTCTATGTCGCGCCGCCGGCGAAGGCCATTGTGCTGTGCGTGGACGAGAAGCCCTCGATCCAGGCTTTGGAGCGAGCGCAGGGTTATCTGAAGTTGCCCAATGGCCGCGCCTTGACCGGCCAAAGCCACGATTACAAGCGGCATGGCACCACAACATTGTTTGCGGCGCTCGAAGTCGCCACCGGAAAGATCATCGCGACCCATTCAAAACGCCGGCGCCGCGTCGAGTTTCTCGATTTCATGAACAGCGTCACCGCGGCTTTTCCGAACCGCAAGCTTCACGTCATCCTCGACAACCTCAACACCCATAAAAAGAACGAGGACTGGCTCAAGGCCCACCCCAACGTGCAATTTCATTTCACGCCGACAAGTGCGTCATGGCTCAATCAGGTCGAAGTATGGTTTTCCATCTTGCAGGGGCAGTCGCTCAGCGGCACCTCCTTCACGAGCCTCAAGCAGCTTCAGGAACACATCGATGCCTACGTCAACGCATACAACGACAGAGCCGAGCCCTTCGTCTGGACCAAGAAAAAGGTCCGTCAACGCCGTTTCAAAGGCCGCCGTATCACTCAGCTCTGATTCCGGGTACTAGGCTGCGAGATCAATCATGATGTGCCGGCGCAACAGATGCCCGAAGCCGGCGAAACGGTCGGTGGCGCGCTCGATGGCGCGGGCAAGCTCGAGCACCGAGAGCGAGGTCGCGACGTCGAAGCCGCCGCCGAAGACCAGCGCGGTCGTCGCACGCTCGTGGCCGTCCGCGGCATGTTCGGCATCGATCAGGCGGCTCACGGCGGACAGCGCATCCTCGGAATCGGCGCGCCGCCCTTCCGGCACGTCGGTGGCCGCGGCGACGCCGCTGGCCGCGACCTCGGTCGCGGTCATCGCCACCACACAGAGTTCGGCGAGTGCGGCCAGCAGCGACGGATCAGTTCGCTCCGGCATCAGCGAGGCGATGAAGGCCGCCTGCTCCAGTTCGTCGACGGCCTCTTCGGCGCGATCGATCAACTGGGCGATCGTTGGCCGGGCGTTGAGCCGGTCGACTTCCTTGCGCGTTTCGAGCGCAATGCGATCGGCCTTCTGTTCGATCGCGCCGCAGCGTACTGCCAGCAGCTTGCGATCGGCCGGCTGGCCGGCCCGAAGCGTCGCAATATGGCGGGAGATCGCCGCAACAAGATCATGGGCAAGTCCGATCTGGCGCAGCACCGCGGCGAGCAGGGTGCCGTCAACGCGCTCCAGATGCCGCACCAGGTCGGCTTCGATCTGGTCGCGGACCGTCCTGACGGAGCGACCTGCGAGCAGCGCCTCGGTGGAGGCGCGCAGTGCCGCCTTCAGAAAATCGATCGCGGCGGCGCGGCCGAGCGCCTGGTCGAGCCGCTCGCCGAAGCCGATGCGCGCGGGGGCGGCGTTGCGCACCGCCGACCCCAACAGCTCGTTGCCGCCGAGCTCGAGAAAGCCGCGATGGCCGATCCGCTGTCGCGCCGCCCATTCCAGGATTCGTGTGGCGTCGTCCTTGGCAACCCAGGTCCGCAGCAGCTTGCGCGCCTTGTTCCAGTCGATCAGGAACACCAGCGCGGCGCCCACGGCCGCGAGGAATTCGTTGCGATCCGCGGCGTGAGCCGGCTGATACTGGCCGGTGACGAGATAGAATGAATTGTCTTCGCCGAGGCCCGCGGCGGTGTGGCGGTCGAGCCCGCTCCAACTCGCCTCGAACTTGTCGAACAGCGAGATGAAGAATTTTGCCCGCGCCAGATGTACGTCGGTGTAGGTGACAGTGACCGCGTTCTTCTTGACCGCGATCACCACCACATGGGCGTCCGTGGTGCCGATGTCGTTCTGGATCAGCAGCCGGCCGCCCGAGCGGGTCGCCATGGTGTCGAGACCGGGGTGGTTGAACTTCAGCCTTCGCGTCTGGTTCAGGCCTTTCATGAAGACCTCCACCGCGCCGCGATCTTCGCCGTGCAGTCCGAACACATGGGCACCGTCGAGCGTTTCCTCCGAACAGTTCGCCGCAAGCTTGTTCAGCGCCTTGTGCAGATCCATCACCAGCCGATGGAGGCTGGCGCCGGCCGTCTCGGCAACGCCGGTCAGGCGGGCAATGCGGGAAAGATCGATTTCATTGGTGGCATCGAGCAGACCCGCGCTTCGGATCGCCGTCAGCCGCGCGTTCGCCTTGTCGCCGTCCGACGGCGCGCCGGCGCTGACGGCGCGGATCATGGCCGCAGCGTCGTCCTGGATCTCCTTCATCAGCTTGGCGAGGTTCGGCGCCGCGAGCCGGGACGGTCCGACCAGATGGGCGCCGCCGATCAGCGTTGCGATCGCGGCTGGTGCAATGCCGGCGGCGTGACTCTCGACCGCAAGCTCGCTGGCGGGACGATCGGGATCTTGCGCATTCCGAGCCGCCGCCTGGAGCGCACTCATCCGCACTTTGATTCGGTCATTGGCGGCAAGCCCTTCCGCCACCAGCGCGGGCAACAGGATGTCGCCCTGTCCGAGTTCTTCGATGATCTGGGTTTTCATGGTCTGTCCGCGCAACGGTTGATGCCGTCCTTATGCCGCGAAGTTGCGACGGCCTCATTGCGACAGATCATTCATAAAACCGTCACGCAGCGTGTCGTTCGCGCAGCAGCGCGGCGCAATGGCGCGCGATCGTGATCTCTTCGTTGGTGGGAATGATGAAAATATCGACCGCACTGTCGCCGGTGCCGATCCGCTCGCGTCCCTCGCTATTCGCCGCTGCATCGATGCGCACGCCGAGCCAGGCGAGACGCTCGCCGATCGCGCTGCGGATCTCGCTGGCATGCTCGCCGATGCCGCCGGTGAAGGCCAGACAGTCCAGCCCCTGAAGCGTGGTCGCCATCATCGCGATCTCCTGCGCTGCACGGAAGGTGAAGAGATCGATCGCGTCCCGTGCCGCAGCCTCGCGGCTCGCAAGCAGCGTGCGCATGTCCGCCGACATGCCGGAGACGCCGAGCAGGCCCGACTCGTGATAGAGCAGGTGCTGGACGTCTTCGACCGACATCCCCTCGTGCTGTTGCAGATAGAGCAGCACGCCGGGGTCGATCGTGCCGCTTCGCGTGCCCATCACGAGGCCGTCGAGCGGCGTCAGTCCCATCGTGGTGTCGATACTGCGGCCGTTGCGGAGTGCGCAGAGACTTGCGCCATTGCCGAGATGCGCGATGACGGTGCGCTTCGCAACGAGCTGCGGCGCGATTCCCGCGAGGCGGCCCGCGACATATTCGAACGACAGTCCGTGAAAGCCGTAGCGCCGGACGCCGCGTCCTTCATAGCGCCTCGGAATCGCGAAACGGCTCGCAGGCGGTGCAAGTCCGTGATGGAAGGCGGTGTCGAAGCAGGCGATCTGTGGCAGCGCGGGACGGATCGCGGAGAGGGTGCGGACCGGCGCGAGGCAGCGCGGCTGGTGCAGCGGCGCCAGCGGCGTCAGGGCCTCCAGCTTCGCGGTGATATCGTCCGTCAATTCGACCGGGCCTGAATGATCCGGCCCGCCGTGGACGATACGGTGGCCGACTGCGCGCAAGCTGTCTTGGCCGAACCGGTCGTCGATGAAGGCGAGCGCGTCGGCGAACAGGTGGCCGCCGTCGGCATCGGCCTCGTCCCGCCGCTTCTCGAACAGGTCTTCGCCCGCGGGGCCTTTCACGACGAGCCGGGGCCTGGCCTCGTGCTCGTCGAGCAGGCCCTTGCAGAGCAGCGCGGGCTCTGCTGTCGAGATCTCGAACAGGCCGAACTTGATGCTCGACGAGCCCGAGTTGAGGACGAGAACCGCCTCTGGCACCGGCATGGCGTCAGCCCGGCTTGCCCGGCCAGACCCAGTCGCGGATATCGGGCATGTCCTCGCCGTGCTCGCGCACGTAACGTGAGTGCTCGATCAGCTTGTCGCGGAGCTGCTGCTTCACCTGCGCGGCCCTGGTCGCAAGACCCGGCACGCGTTCGATCGCCTCGATCGCAAGGTGGTAGCGGTCGAGCTCGTTGAGCACGACCATGTCGAACGGCGTCGTCGTGGTGCCTTCCTCGGCGAAGCCGCGCACATGCAGGCCGGCATGGTTGGTGCGGTTATAGGTCAGCCGGTGGATCAGATGGGGATAGCCGTGATAGGCGAAGATCACCGGCTTGTCGCGCGTGAACAGGCTGTCGAAGTCGCGGTCGGACAGGCCGTGCGGATGCTGGTCCTGCGGCTGCAGCGTCATCAGGTCGACGACGTTGACGACGCGGATCTTCAGATCCGGCAGCGCCTTGCGCAGCAGGTCGACGGCGGCAAGCGTCTCCAATGTCGGCACGTCGCCGGCACAGGCCATCACCACATCGGGCTCGCCACCCGCGTCTTCCGTGCCCGCCCAGGTCCAGATGCCGATGCCGACATCGCAATGCGTGGCGGCGTCCTGCATCGACAGCCATTGCGGCGCCGGCTGCTTGCCGGCGACGATCACGTTGATGCGGTTGTACGTCCGCAGGCAATGATCGGCGATCCACAGCAGCGTGTTGGCATCGGGCGGGAAGTAGATGCGAACGATGTCGGCCTTCTTGTTGGCGACGAGGTCGACGAAGCCGGGGTCCTGATGGCTGAAGCCGTTATGGTCCTGGCGCCAGACATGCGAGGTCAACAGATAATTGAGCGAGGCGATCGGACGCCGCCACGGCAGGTGCCGCGTCACCTTCAGCCATTTGGCGTGCTGGTTGAACATGGAATCCACGATGTGGATGAAGGCCTCGTAGCAGGAGAAGAAGCCGTGGCGACCGGTGAGCAGATAGCCCTCCAACCAGCCCTGGCAGAGATGCTCGCTCAACACCTCCATCACGCGGCCGTCCTGCGCGAGATGCACGTCGTAAGGCTCGATCGGCTCCATCCAGACACGTTCGGTCGTCTCGAACACCGCATCTAGCCGGTTTGACGCCGTCTCGTCCGGACCCATGATGCGAAAGTTGCGCTCTTGCGCATTGAGGCGGATGACGTCGCGCAAAAATTTGCCGAGCTCGCGCGTCGCTTCTCCCGTGACGGCGCCGGGCTGCGGCACTTCGACGGCAAAGCTGCGGAAGTCCGGCAGCTTCAGCTCCTTCTTCAGCACCCCGCCATTGGCATGCGGATTGGCGCCCATGCGGCGATTGCCCTCGGGTGCCAGCGCCTGGAGCTCGGGGACGAGCGCGCCGCTCGCGTCGAACAGTTTCTCCGGCTCGTAGCTGCGCATCCAGTCTTCGAGCACCTTCAGATGCGCAGGGTTCTCGCGGCAGCTTGCGACCGGCACCTGATGCGCGCGCCAAAAGCCTTCGACCTTCTTGCCGTCGACTTCCTTCGGACCGGTCCAGCCCTTCGGGCTGCGCAGCACGATCATCGGCCAGCGTGGCCGCTCGACGTTTTTGCGCCCGTCGCGGGCGTGCTGCTGGATCGAGCGGATGCTGGCGAATGCGACGTCGAGCGCATCCGCCATGATCCGGTGCATCAATTTGGGATCGTCGCCCTCGACGAACAGGGGCTCGTGGCCGAACCCGCGGAAGAGATCGCGGATCTCGCTGTCAGGCATCCGCCCGAGCACGGTCGGGTTGGCAATCTTGTAGCCGTTGAGGTGCAGGATCGGCAGCACCGCGCCGTCATGCGCCGGGTTCAGGAACTTGTTGGAGTGCCAGGACGCCGCGAGCGGGCCGGTCTCGGCCTCGCCGTCGCCGACGACGCAGGCGACGACCAGGTCGGGATTGTCGAGCGCCGCGCCATAGGCGTGCACCAGCGCGTAGCCGAGCTCGCCGCCTTCGTGGATCGAGCCGGGCGTCTCCGGCGCGGCGTGGCTCGGGATGCCGCCGGGGAAGGAGAACTGCCGGAACAGCTTGCGCAATCCGTCCGCATCGCGCGCGATGTTAGGATAGATCTCGCTGTAGCTGCCTTCGAGATAAGTGTTGGCGACCATGCCCGGCCCGCCATGGCCGGGACCGCAGACATAGAGCACGTTGAGGTCCAGCGCGCGGATGACGCGGTTGAGATGGGCATAGATGAAGTTCAAGCCGGGCGTCGTGCCCCAATGGCCGAGCAAACGCGGCTTGATGTGCTCGGCCCGCAGCGGTTCGCGCAGCAGGGGGTTGTCGAGCAGGTAGATCTGCCCGACGGAGAGGTAGTTGGCGGCGCGCCAGTAGCGATCAAGGAGATCGAGGTCGCTGCTCGCGGCGGCCGATTGTTGTTGATTTGTCATGTTCCTGCCGACCTTCACCCGGGATCGTCACCAACCGAGTTCCGGCGCGATCGATCCTTCGCGGCATCAAACGAGATCGTGGTGACGGCGATGTTGCGTGAGGTCAAAGGCAGGCGCCCGAAGTTTGGGCGCCTCTACTGTGCATGGGGTTGTTTTCACGTTTTTTGTTCTTGTTCTTGATTTGTTCCTTTGACGTGCTATCTTGGCTTCATGAGTCCAGCATCCTCTCATGCTCTCAAGCACCCGCCGGTCACGGCGCCCTCCGAGCCGGCGGGTGCGCCTTCTGATTTCCCCGAGCTCGCTGTCGCCATCGACAAGCAGCGCAGGCGGGGGCGGGGCGCGCAGTCCAACGCCAGCGGCCGCTATGAGGCCGAGGCGCGCGTCGCCTTCGACGACGGCTGGCAGAGCCTGGAAGAGCTGCCGCCATTCAAGACCACGGTCGCGGTCGACACCTCGCGCAAGGTGATCACCCGCAACGATTCGCCCGATATCGGCTTCGACCGCTCGATCAACCCCTATCGCGGCTGCGAGCACGGCTGCGTCTACTGCTTCGCGCGGCCGACCCATGCCTATCTCGGCCTGTCGCCCGGGCTCGACTTCGAGTCAAAACTGTTCGTCAAGCCGGAGGCCCCGGCGCTGCTCGAGAAGGAGCTCGCAGCAGCAGGCTATGAGCCGCGGATGATCGCGATCGGCACCAACACCGATCCCTATCAGCCGATCGAGCGCGAGCGCAAAATCATGCGCGGCATCCTGGAGGTGCTGGAGCGCGCTGGTCATCCCGTCGGCATCGTCACCAAATCGGCGCTGGTGGTGCGTGACATCGACATTCTCTCGCGCATGGCGAAGCGCAACCTCGCCAAGGTCGCGATCTCGGTTACTTCGCTCGATCCAAAGCTGGCGCGCACCATGGAGCCGCGGGCCTCGACGCCGCCGAAGCGGCTGGAGGCGCTGAAGCAGCTCTCCGACGCCGGCATTCCCACCACCGTGATGGTCGCGCCAGTGATTCCCGCGCTGAACGATTCCGAGATCGAGCGAATTCTCGATGCGGCCGCCCATGCCGGCGTCAAGGAAGCCTCCTACGTGCTGCTGCGGCTGCCGCTGGAGGTGCGCGACCTCTTCCGCGAATGGCTGGTGGCGAACTATCCGGACCGCTATCGTCACGTCTTCACGCTGATCCGCGACATGCGCGGCGGCCGCGACTACGACGCGAAATGGGGCGAGCGCATGAAGGGCACCGGCCCGATGGCCTGGACCATCGGCCGCCGCTTCGAGATCGCCTGCGACAGGCTGGGGCTCAACAAGCGTCGCGCAAAACTGACGATGGATCACTTCGCGCGGCCGAAGCGGAACGGCGATCAGCTCAGCCTGTTCTAGGAGCCGAGGCGAACGAGGTGTGTCATGAGTAAGGAACTGCCGCCCCCGGTGCCGCGGCTCACGGTCATCACGGGTGTGAGCGACATTCGCGCCAGCATCGCGTTCTATGATGCGCTGGGCTTTTCGCGCCGGCTGAAGGCGACCGGCGAGGCCGTCGCCTTCTACGATACCGGCGGTCCGGTGCTTGCCCTGTTTCACTGGGACCAGCTCGCGGCCGACGCGGCCTTGCCGGATAAGCCCAGGCCGACGACCTTCCGCGGCATCACGCTCGCCTGGAACTGCGCCACGCGCGAGGAGGTCGATGCGGTGCTGGCCTTCGCTGTCGACAAGGGCGCCGCGCTGCTGAAAGCGGCGCATGAGACCGACTATGGCGGTTATTCCGGCTATTTCGCCGACCCCGACGGCCATCCCTGGGAAGTCGTGGTCGCGCCGGGCATCGAGGTCGGTGAGGACCGGCGGGTGCATCTGGCCGAGTAGGCGGCTCGCCTGAATAACGGGAATTGCGAGGGGTTCCCGGTTGCGCAAGCAGGGCCGCTTGCGCACGATCCCCGCCATGATTCGGGATAAATCCGCCAAGACGTCGGCCAAAGCTGCGCCCAGGAAGGACGCTGCGAGGAAGGCTGCACCTGCAAAGGCTGGAAAGGCCTCGGCGGCCAAGCCTTCGACCGGCAAGAGCGCGGGCCCGAAAGGCGTCATTGCCGTCGCGCCGCCGAGCTTCCGCCGCGAGCGCGCGCTGATCAAGCGCGGCATCTGGCCGGTTGCGGGCTGCGACGAGGCCGGCCGCGGGCCGCTCGCAGGTCCCGTGGTGGCGGCCGCAGTGATTCTCGACCCCGACCGCATTCCCCGTGGCATCGACGATTCCAAGCGCCTGACGGCGGAGCAGCGCGAAAAGCTGTTCGACAAGATCTGCGCCACCGCGCAGGTCTCGGTCGCGGTTGCCTCGCCCGCGCGGATCGACCGCGACAACATCCTGCGCGCCTCGCTGTGGGCGCTGAAGCGCGCCGTGGTGGCGCTGCCCGAGGCGCCCCGCCACGTCTTCGTCGACGGCCGCGACCGGCTCGATACGGAATGCGACTGCGAGGCCGTGATCGGCGGCGACGGCATCGTCCTGTCGATCGCGGCGGCGTCCATTGTCGCCAAGGTGACGCGCGACCGGCTGATGTGCGCGCTGGCGCAGGACTGCCCGGGCTACGGCTTCGAGCAGCACAAGGGCTACGGCGTCCCCGAGCATCTCGACGCGCTGAACCGCCTCGGCCCGACCGTCCACCACCGCAGCTTCTTCGCTCCCGTCGCCGCCGCCCGCGCCAAGCACATGCCCTGGACAGTCGAGCCGGTGCGCGACTTGTTCGCGGCGACCGAGGTCGAGGTGCGGGTGGAAGCAAGCGTGCAGGTCGATACGTCGGCGGGCCTCTAATACTCATCTCTCGCGACGGGCTCTTCGCCTCTCCCCGTGCGCGGGGAGAGGCCGCAGCCCATCGAAGATGGGATGCGGGTGAGGGGAAGCCTCCGCGAGTCAATCTGTCACTATCCTTGCGGACGCTCCCCCTCACCCCAACCCTCCCAGCGCGAGCGAAGCTCGTCGCGCGCCTGCAAGCGGGGAGAGGGAGAAGACACACGGTCGGGGAGAGGGAGCAGACGGTCGTTGCCACAACGCGTAGCGCCCTTTATCAAAACACTCGTGAGCGAATAGGGCCGGCTGGACGGGTTGGCTGCATCTTTCGGGCGTTGCATGCGGTTTACCTCCCTGGTCATCGAGCTCATTCGCGCCCGGCCGCGGCTGATCGTGTGGATCGTCGTGCTGCTCCAGGCCGCGATGTGGCTGTTCGTGGCGCTGGCGTTCTATCGCAGCCCGCCCGGCACCCTTGCGACCCTCCTGGCCTTCGGCAGGGAATACCAGGTCGGCACCGATCTCGGCCCGCCGCTGCCGGTCTGGCTCGCCGACATCGCCTATCGCGCCGCGGGCGGTCACATGTTTGGCGTCTATGTGCTGGCCGAGGTCTGCGAGATCGCGACCTTCATCGCGCTCTACCATCTCTCCCGCGCCGTGGTCGGCTCGCAGCAGGCGGTGCTGGCCGTGCTGCTGACGATGACGGTGCTGGCCTTCTCCTCGCCCGCGCTCGATTTCGGCCCGCCGGTGCTGGCGCGACCGCTGTGGGCGCTGCTGCTGCTGCATTCCTGGCAGATCATCGGCCAGCGCCGCGGCAACGCCTGGTTCGCCTGGTCGATCGAGGCCGGGCTCTTGCTGCTGACGACGCCCGCGGCGGTCTTCCTGCTCCTGCTGCTCGTCGTCTTCGCGTTTGCGACCGCCGGCGGCCGCCGCACGCTGCTCGCGCTCGATCCGCTGTTCGCGCTGATCGTTGTCGCCGTGCTCGCGCTGCCCTATGCCGTCTGGCTGATGCGCGCCGAGACGCTGGTCCTGCCGGCCCTGCCTGCGGTCGCCGAGCTGAGCACCCGCGCGATCCACGCGGCCTGGCT
Source organism: Bradyrhizobium sp. YCK136 (assembly GCF_044570075.1). Taxonomy (NCBI): domain Bacteria; kingdom Pseudomonadati; phylum Pseudomonadota; class Alphaproteobacteria; order Hyphomicrobiales; family Nitrobacteraceae; genus Bradyrhizobium; species Bradyrhizobium sp. YCK136. The sequence goes on along the minus strand of NZ_CP172424.1, from coordinate 7,247,009 downwards.
GCTCGGCGGGCTCGTGCTTGGCGCGGCGGCGATCCCGGCGCTGACTTTCCTCAACACCGGCCTGTTCCTCGCCAAGGGCGAGGAGGCGCCGATCATCTACCGCCCGCCGGTCGAGCCGCTGGCGCGCAACTTCGTCTATTTCTTCGCGCTGGCGCCGGCGCTCGGTGCGGTGCTGATCTCCGGCCTGTTCGGGCTCGAGTCCGTCGTCGGCGGTGCCGGCGTGGTATTGGTGATGTCGGGGCTCGCCGTGGTGGTGGGTGCCGGCGATCTCATCGCGATGCGCCGCGCGCGGATGCTGCGGACGGTGTGGGCCGCCGCCGTCGTGGCGCCCGCCGCCGGCGTCGTGCTCGCCGTCCTGTTCCTGCCCTGGACCGGCGCCAATGAGATCGCGACCTCGATGCCGGCGCGTGCGATCTCGGATTTTTTCGATGACAGCTTTGCCCGCCGCACCAACCATCGCCTGCGTGCGGTGGCCGGCGAGACCCAGCTTGCGAGCCTCATCGCGCTGCATTCAGGCCGCCCGCATCTGTTCATCGATGCCGAGCCCGCGCGCACGCCGTGGATCAATCAGGCCAAGTTCAGCGAGACCGGCGGCGTCGTGGTCTGGCGCGCCGCCGACACCGCGGGCACGCCGCCGCCGGACATCCTCAAGCGCTTTCCCGGCATCGTGCCGGAAGTGCCGCGCGCCTTCGAATGGCTGGTGACCGGCCGCCAGCAGCTGCTGCGCATCGGCTGGGCCATCGTGCGGCCGAAGGGGGCGTAACCCGTCATTCCGGGGCGCGGCAAAGCCGCGAACCCGGAATCCATTCATCCACCAACTCTGCCGCTCGATGGATTCCGGGCTCTCGCTTCGCGAGCCCCGGAATGACGGTGTGTGTGGTTACACCGTGCCTTGCCCCAGCACCTTCGCGATCGCCCGCAGATCCTGCCAGGCCAGCCGCTTGTAGGACAGCGAGCGGAGCAGATAGGCCGGGTGGAAGGTCGGCAGCGCGCGGATGGTGCGCCCACCGGTCTCGTAGTCGAACCAGCGGCCGCGGGTGCGCATGATGCCTTCGCGCGTTCCGAGCAGCGTCTGCGTCGAGGGATTGCCGAGCGTCACCAGCACGTCGGGGTTCACCAGCTCGATCTGGCGCTGGATGAAGGGCAGGCACACTTGCGTTTCCTGCGGCGTCGGCGTGCGGTTGCCGGGCGGCCGCCACGGAATCACGTTGGCGATGTAGGCCGTGGTGCGGTTGAGGCCTATGGCCCCTATCATCAGATCGAGCAGCTTGCCGCTGCGCCCGACGAAGGGCAGTCCCTCGATGTCCTCGTCGCGGCCCGGCGCCTCGCCGACGAACATGATGCGCGCCTGCGGATTGCCGTCGGCGAACACCAGCCTTGTTGCGGTGTGCTTCAGCGCGCAGCCCTCGAAGCCCTGCATCAGCTCGCGTAGCGCCTCGAGCGTCGGCGCGGTGCGCGCAGCCTCGCGTGCCGAGGCGATCGCGACGTCGGGCGCGGGTGCGGCCTCGCCGCGGATCACCGCGGGCGCGGCGACCGGCCGCGGCGCCTCGACCGGCGCTGCTGCGCGCGGGACCGGCGGCGGGGCGTCCATTTCCGCCAGGCGGTCTATCGGCTCCTCCGCGAGCGCGCAGTCGACACCGGCCTCCAGATAGAAGGCGAGAAGCTCTCGGACGGTGGGGGCGGGTTCGGGGATCATGCGAAAGTCAGACTTTTATATCAGTTTGGGGCGCCATGCATCCCACCGGAACGCATTTCCGTGGTTGTCCTATCCGGAAAAATCGGAAACAAGAGGGCGCAAACGACCGAGGACCGTCTCAAGGGCTGAGATCAGATGAGCACCGAAGAACTTCCCCCGCGCGAATCCATGGAATTCGACGTCGTCATCGTCGGCGCCGGCCCCTCGGGCCTGTCGGCCGCGATCCGGCTGAAGCAGCTCAACGCCGATCTCAACGTCGTCGTGGTGGAGAAGGGCTCCGAGGTCGGCGCGCATATTCTCTCCGGCGCCGTGATCGATCCGGCCGGGCTCGACAAGCTTGTTCCCGACTGGCGCGAGGATTCCGACTGTCCGCTGAAGACGCAGGTGAAGGACGACCGCTTCTACTGGATGACGGGCGGCGGCGCGATCAAGCTGCCGAACTTCATGATGCCGCCCCTGATGGACAACCATCACTGCTACATCGGTTCGCTCGGCAATGTCTGCCGCTGGCTGGCGCGCAAGGCCGAGGCGCTCGGCGTCGAGATCTATCCGGGCTTCGCCGCGGCCGAGGTGCTCTATGACGAGGAGGGCAAGGTCAGGGGTATCGCCACCGGCGACATGGGCATCGGCCGCGACGGCAAGCCGAAGGACTCCTTTACCCGCGGCATGGAATTGCTCGGCAAATACACGCTGTTCGCCGAAGGCGCCCGAGGCAGCCTGACCAAGCAGCTGATTGCGAAGTTCGCGCTCGACGCCAAGAGCGAGCCGGCGAAGTTCGGTATCGGGTTGAAGGAAGTCTGGCAGATCGATCCCGCCAAGCACCAGAAGGGTATGATCCAGCATTCATTCGGCTGGCCGCTCGACCTGAAGACCGGCGGTGGTTCGTTCCTCTATCATTACGACGACAATCTCGTCGCCGTCGGCTTCGTCGTGCATCTGAACTACGACGATCCCTATTTGTCGCCGTTCGACGAGTTCCAGCGCTTCAAGACCCATCCGTCGATCCGCGGCACCTTCGAAGGCGGCAAGCGGCTCGCCTATGGCGCGCGCGCCATCACCGAGGGCGGCTATCAGTCAGTACCGAAACTGAGCTTCCCCGGCGGCGCGCTGATCGGCTGCGCGGCCGGCTTCGTCAACGTCCCGCGCATCAAGGGCGTCCACAATGCGATGGGCACCGGCATGCTGGCGGCCGAGCATGTCGCAGTAGCGCTTGCGGCCGATCGCGCCAATGACGAGATCGTCGAGTACGAGAACGCGTGGCGTTCCTCCTCCGTGGGCAAGGACCTCTTTCTGGCCCGCAACGTCAAACCGCTGTGGTCGAAGTTTGGCACCGTGCTCGGCGTCGCGCTCGGCGGACTCGACATGTGGTGCAACACGCTGTTCGGCGCCTCGCTGTTCGGTACCCAGTCGCATTCCAAGCCCGATCGCGCGACGCTCGATCCGGCCAAGAGCCACGCGCCGAGGAACTACCCGAAGCCGGACGGCAAGATCTCGTTCGACAAGCTGTCGTCGGTATTCCTGTCCAACACCAATCACGAGGAGGACCAGCCGGTCCATCTCCGGGTTGCCGACATGAACCTCCAGAAGACCTCCGAGCACGACGTGTTCGCCGGTCCCTCGAATCGGTATTGCCCGGCCGGCGTCTACGAGTGGGTGGAGGAGGGGGCGAGCCCGCGCTACCAGATCAACGCCCAGAACTGCGTCCACTGCAAAACCTGCGACGTGAAGGACCCCAACGGCAACATCACCTGGGTTCCGCCGGAGGGCGGCGGCGGTCCGAACTACGAGGCGATGTAAGGGCGGGCCAATCAGCGCGGATCTGGTCACAAAGGGTGATCTGCCGCACGTTCGCGTGAGAACCGGGCCGCGGCCACCTGTCGCGGCCACGATAAGGCCATAGTGGCGGCGTCTTGGGGCGCTCTTGTCCGATTTGGGGCGTTCGGAGGCGATCGCCCGGTCCGAATCCTTGCGGTAAACCGCCAAAAGCGGCATTGTCCGGCCTGACGGTTCCGGGTCCCGATGCCACCGGCCGCGTTCGCATGCGAGACGGCTTTCTGCTGCAAACCCAGGCACTACCAACTCAAGGCGAGCCCTGATGCTTTCAAATCGTTTCAACCGCTGGACTGTCGCCGCCATCGCCCTCATGGGCACAGCGATCGCGACGGTCCCCGGCAGGGTCCTGGCGCAGACGCCGGATCATCCGTCCGATACGGCGGCGCAGTTTCCGACCCGGAACGATCTGAAGTCGCTCACGACCTCCGGCAGCTATCTCGCCGCCCGCCACGCCAGCGTCGAGCGCGACGCAACCTCGGCCGCCGCATTCTACCGCTCGGCGCTCCGCACCGATCCGAAGAACAACGAGCTGCTCGACCGTGCCTTCATCTCCTCGGTCGCCGACGGCGACATCGACGAAGCGGTCAAGCTCGCCGAGCGTGTCCTCACCATCGACAAGACCAACCGCGTCGCGCGCCTCGTCGTCGGTGTGCACGATCTCAAGATGAAGAAATACGCGACTGCGCAGACCAACATCAACCAGTCGATCCGCGGCCCCATCACCGATCTCGTCGCCACGCTGCTGTCGGGCTGGGCGGCCTATGGCGCCGGCGATTCCAAGGGTGCTGTCGCCACCATCGACAAGCTCGCCGGTCCGGAATGGTATCCGCTGTTCAAGGATCTCCACGCCGGCATGATCCTCGAACTCGCCGGCAAGGAGAAGGACGCCGGCACGCGCTTCGAGCGCGCCTACAAGCTCGACGATTCCATGCTGCGCGTCACCGAGGCCTATGCGCGCTGGCTGTCGCGCAACAAGGATGCGGCCGCCGCGACCACCGTCTACCAGGCCTTCGACAAGAAGCTCGCCCGCCATCCGCTGATCGTGGAAGGGCTGCGCGACACCAAGGCCGGCAAGAAGCTGCCGCCGCTGGTCGATTCCGCGCAGGCCGGCGCTGCCGAGGCCCTCTACGGCATCGGCGCCACGCTGACCCGCCGCGGCGGCGAGGATCTGGCACTGGTCTATCTCCAGCTCTCGCTCTACCTCCAGCCGACCCATCCGCTGGCGCTGCTCTCGCTCGCCGATCTCTATGAATCGGTGAAGCGGCCGCAGATGGCGATCAAGGTCTATGAGCGCGTGCCGTCGACCTCGCCGCTGAAGCGCAACGCGCAGATCCAGCTCGCCATCGATCTGGATTCCGCCGACCGCACCGATGAGGCGATCAAGATCCTCAAGGGCGTCACGTCAGAGGATTCCAAGGATCTCGAAGCCATCATGGCGCTAGGCAACATCGAGCGCGGCCGCAAGAAGTTCGGCGACTGCGGCGCGACCTATTCGCAGGGCGTCGACGTGCTGCCGGCCGGCAACGACAAGGCCAACAGCGTCTGGTACTATTATCGCGGCATCTGCGAGGAGCGCTCCAAGCAGTGGGCCAAGGCCGAAGCCGACATGAAGAAGGCGCTCGAGCTGCAGCCCGACCAGCCGCATGTCCTCAACTATCTCGGCTATTCCTGGATCGACCAGGGCGTGAACCTCGACGAAGGCATGAAGATGATCAAGCGCGCCGTCGAGCAGCGTCCCGACGACGGCTACATCGTCGACTCGCTCGGCTGGGCTTACTACCGCATCGGCAACTACGAAGAGGCGGTGAAGAACCTCGAGCGCGCGATCGATCTCAAGCCCGAGGATCCCACCATCAACGATCACCTTGGCGATGCCTATTGGCGCGTCGGCCGCACGCTGGAAGCCAAATTCCAGTGGTCGCACGCCCGCGATCTCAAGCCCGAGCCGGATGAGCTTCCGAAGATCGAGGCCAAGATCGCCAACGGCCTCACCGAGGACAATTCGAACTCTTCGGCCGCGCAGGCGGAGAAGAAGAAGGACGACGGCAAGGGCGGCTAAGCTGAGTGAAGTTGGGGGCGTGTCGCCGATGCCGGCGTTGATTGAAGAGGGGCGCGCGAAGGTCAATCTGAGCCTTCGCGTGGTCGGCCGTCGTGCCGACGGCTATCATGATCTCGAAAGCGTGGTGGCGTTTGCCGATTGCGCCGACCGGCTCACGTTGGAGCCGGGCGGCGAGCTGAAGCTCGCCACCACCGGGCCGCTGGCCGCAGCATGCGGCGATACTGCCGACAATCTCGTGTTCAAGGCCGCAAAGCTTCTGGCCGAGGCCGTGCCGAACCTGAAGCTGGGCGCCTTTGCGCTCGACAAGGTGCTGCCCGTCGCGGCCGGCATCGGCGGTGGCTCGGCGGATGCAGCGGCAGCGCTGCGGCTGCTGGCGCGTCTCAACAACCTGTCGCTCGATGATCCCCGCCTCCAGAAGGTCGCGCTCGCGACCGGCGCCGACGTGCCGGTGTGCCTGTATTCGCGCGCCTGCGACATGACCGGCGTCGGCGAGCAGCTGCTGCCGCTCGCGCTGCCGAGCATGCCCTGCGTGATGGTCAATCCGCGCGTGCCGGTCGCGACCAAGGACGTGTTCCAGGCGCTGGGCCTGCGCAACGGCGAGCTGCTGGTCGGCGCCACCTCCGTCATCGGAGCCCCGGCCTGGCCGGAGGAGGGCGCCTCGATTGCCGACTGGGTCGAGGTTCTCGAAACCGTCGCCAACGACCTCGAAGCCCCCGCGATGCGCATCGAACCTGTCATCGGCGAGGTGCTGGAGGCGCTACGCGACTCCGCCGGCGTCAAGCTCGCCCGCATGTCCGGCTCGGGCGCGACCTGCTTTGCGATCTATGGCGCGCCGGCCGAGGCCCATGCTGCCGCGGAAAAGATCCGGCGCGATCACCCCGGCTGGTGGGTGCATGCGGGGACGTTGAGCTAATTTAGGTATTTCTCCGACGACACTGCCGTAGGGTGGGCAAAGGCGCGATAGCGCCGTGCCCAACATGCATCCAAGTGACGCGATCGAAGTGGTGGGCACGCTTCGCTTTGCCCACCCTACGGCAGAGGAGCTAACCTGCGCCGTCCTCGGCCAGCCCGAGAAACCGCCGGATCTCACCCAACACCTCCTGCGGCTTGTCATGCTGCAGCCAGTGCCCCGCGCCGGCGATGGTCTCGACACGCGCCTGCGGGAAATAGCGCTCCAGGCCTGCTGCCCTGGCACCCGCCAGAAAGCTTTCGCCGGCATTCAGCAGCAGTGTCGGGCAGGCGATGCGCGACCAGAGTTCGACGTGATCGTCCGGCCAGAGCCGGTGCGGCGCAGAGGCGCGCTGGTAGGGATCGAACTTCCAGCTATAGGTGCCGTCCTCGTTCTGCCGCGCGCCGTGCGTTGCAAGATGCAGCGCGAGGTCGCGGGAGAGCCGCCTGTTGTGAAGCACCATCTGCGCTGCGGCATCCGCGAGGGTGGAATAGCGGCGCGGCGTGCGGTCGTGCAGCTTGTCGAGCTGGCCGACCCATTTGCTGATGCGCTCGTGCGCCGGCGGCTTCGGCGCGTCCGGCAACATGGTCACGCCGTCGAGCACGACCAGCTTCGCGACCTGCTCGGGGAACGATCCCGAAAAGATCAGGCTCACCATGCCGCCCATCGAATGGCCGACGAGAGTCACTTGGGGCGCTGCGACGCCGCGGACGAGCTGGGCGAGATCGTACACATATTCCGTCAGCGCGTAGCTGCCGCCCTTGGTCCAGTCGGAATCGCCGTGGCCGCGCAGGTCGGGCGCCAGCACGTGAAAATGCGGTTGCAGCGATCTGGCGATGACGTCCCAGCTGCGGCAATGATCGCGGCCGCCGTGGACCAGGATGAGGGGCGGCGCGCCCTCGTTGCCCCAATCGGCATAATGCAGCCGCAGGCCGTGCGATTCATAGAAGCGGCTTTGCGGGGCGCTAGCCATTTGCCGGCCGCCGCGCCAGCGCGAGCGAGAGTCCGAGGCCCGCGATGAAGACGCCGGAGCCCTGGGTGAGGCGCCGCATCAGGTGCGGCCGTCCGATCAGTTGCGTGCGCGTCGCGGACGCCATCAGCACCACGACGACATCGGCGAGTGTGTTCAGCGTCACCGAGATCGCGCCGAGCACGATGAATTGCAGCGTGGGGTTCGATCCCATGGGATCGAGGAATTGCGGAATGAAGGCAAGGAAGAACGCCGCGGTCTTCGGGTTCAGCGCCTCGACCAGCACGCCGTCGCGGAATGCGCGCCTGTCGCCGACGGGCTCGCTTTCGAGCGACAGTGCGCGGCCGGCGCTACGAAACGTCTTGATGCCGAGCCAGACCAGGTAGAGCGCGCCGACGAATTTGACGGCGCCAAACAGCTCGGCGCTGGCGAGAATGATGGCGGAGATGCCGAGACTGCCGGCGATGACATGAACCAGCCCGCCCAGCGCCGTGCCTGCGGTCGAGGCAAAGCCGCTGCCGCGCCCCTCGGACAAGGTCCGCGCCGCGACGTAGAAAATGCCGGGGCCGGGAATGGCGGCAATGAGAGACGCCGCGGCAAGGAACAGCCAGAAATTCGTGTCGGTCATCCTGCTGTCGTAGCGATGCTTGGGGCGATTGCAAGGCCCGTCGTTTAGTCCATCCGGCGGAAGATCACGCTGGCATTCACCCCGCCGAAGCCAAATCCGTTGGAGATGGCGTGCCGCATCGGCATCGGCCGCGCGCTACCTGAGACGATGTCGATGCCATCAGCGCTCGCGTCGGGGTTCTCGAAATTGAGCGTCGGCGGCGCGACCTGGTCGCGCAAGGCGAGCACGGTGAAGATCGCCTCCAGCCCGCCGGCGGCGCCGAGCAGATGGCCGGTGGCCGATTTGGTCGCGCTCACCGCGATGCTGCGGCTACGGCCGAACAGCGCGCCGATCGCGCCAAGCTCGCTTTCGTCACCGGCGGGCGTCGACGTCGCATGCGCGTTCAAATGCTGCAATTCGCCGGGCTCAAGCCGCGCCTGCTGCAGTGCGATCTCCATGGCGCGGCGCGCGCCGTCGCCATCGGGCGGCCCCGACGTCATGTGGTGGGCGTCCGCCGTCGTGCCGTATCCGACGATCTCCGCGATCGGTGTCGCGCCGCGCGCCAGCGCATGCTCGAGCGTCTCGATCACCAGGATGCCGGCGCCTTCGCCCATGACGAAGCCGTCGCGGTCGCGATCGAACGGGCGCGAGGCGCGCCTCGGCTCCTCGTTGAAGGAGCTCGACAGCGCGCGCGCCGCGGCGAAGCCGCCGAGGCTGACGATGTCGATGCAGGCCTCCGCGCCGCCGCAGATCGCAACGTCGGCCTCGCCGGCGCGGATCATGCGTGCGGCATCGCCGATCGCCTGGACGCCGGCGGCGCAGGCCGTGACCGGCGTTCCCAGCGGTCCCTTGTAGCCGTATTTGATCGAGACGTGGCCGGCGGCGAGATTGGCGAGGAACGAGGGGATCGTGAATGGCGAGAGCCGGCGCACGCCGCGCTGCTCGGTGATGCGCACCGCCTCCGCCATCGCCGGAAAGCCGCCGACGCCGGAGCCGATGACCGTCGCGGTCCGTTCCAGCGCGCTCGCATCCTGCGGCGTCCATTTGGCCTGCGCGACCGCCTCGGCGGTGGCGAGCAGCGCAAACAGGATGAAGCGGTCCATCTTGCGCTGGTCTTTCGGCGCGGCGGCCTGCGCGGGATCGAAGCCGCCGTCCGCATCGCCGGCCTTGTCGGGCACGAGGCCCGCGATGCGTGCGGGGAGCGCCTGCGCCCATTCGGGCAGGGGACGCAGCCCGCTTTGGCCGGCGAGCAGCCGGCGCCAGGACAGCTCGACACCGCAGGCGAGCGGCGACACCGCGCCCATTCCCGTCACGACGATACGACGCATGTCAGTCTCCAGCCGGCGCAATGGCCGGGTTCATGGCCTTGAGCGAAGCGAGCCGTTTGCGCATCCCGCGGCTGGCGCCCGGCCCAGCGATGATGACCGCATTGTCGAGCGTGATCGGCTGCATGTCGGCGGCATCGACCACGACCGGGTCGAACGGTCGACGATCGGCCCGGCTCGCCAGCAGAATGGATTCACCCTTCGGTGCGAGATGCCTGTTGCCCCAGGCGAGCAGCGCGGCGACCACGGGGAAGAAATCCCGCGCCTTGTCCGTCAGCACATATTCGTAACGCGGTGGCCGCTCGCTGTAACGGCGGCGGACGAACATGCCTGACGCGGTGAGATCGCCGCGACAGGATGTTCGGCGCGATCCCGAGATTTTGCGAGAACTCGTCGAACTTCGTCGCGCCCTGGAACGCATCCCGCAGGATCAAAATGCTCCACCATTCGCCGACCGTCTCCACGGCGCGGCCGACCGGGCATTCCAGGATGGAGGGGGATTTGGGCTGCATGGCGGGAGGATAGGAGAGTAACTTGCAAAATGCAAGTTACTAGGTGAGCAGCTTCATCGCGCGCGGGCGAGTTGTGCGATTGCGAACCTGTCTCTGTGATTTGAAAATGCGAATTGGCGAGCAGGGCTTGCGCGCCTTGCTCCGTCGTTGCGAGCGCAGCGAAGCAATCCAGACCGTTTCCGCGGAGGGACTCTGGATTGCTTCGCTGCGCTCGCAATGACGATCTGGGGGCAATGCGCACTGATCGAACACCGTCACCCTGAGGTGCTCGCCTCTTCGGCGAGCCTCGAAGGGCGACGGCCCGGGCCGTGCATCCTTCGAGGCTCCCGGCGCGATGCTTCGCATCGCGCCACTCGCGCCTCAGGATGACGGGGTTGATAGCAGAAGCAGAAAGACCCTCAGGCCGCTAATGCGACCGCGCCAGGCAGAACGCCACGACCTGCTCCAGCGCGCTCTTCATCGGCGACGACGGGAACAGTGCCAGGGCGTCCACCGCCATGGCGCCGTAGTGCTGGGCGCGGCTCAGCGTGTCCTCGAGCGCGCGGTGCTTGTTCATCAGGCCGATGGCGTGGTCGAGGTCGGAATCGCCGATCTCGCCGCGCTCCAGCGCCTTGATCCAGAAGGCGCGCTCGGTGTCGTTGCCGCGGCGGAAGGCGAGCACGACCGGCAGCGTGATCTTGCCCTCGCGGAAATCGTCGCCGGTGTTCTTGCCGAGCTTGGCGCTCTTGCCGCCATAGTCGAGCACGTCATCGACGAGTTGGAAGGCGATGCCGAGATTCATGCCGACCGAGCGGCAGGCGGTCTGTTCCGCCTTCGGGCGGTTGGCGATCACGGGGCCGACCTCGCAGGCGGCGGCGAACAACTCGGCGGTCTTGCCGCGGATCACGGCGAGATATTCGTCCTCGGTGGTCGCGGTGTTCTTGGCGGCCGCAAGCTGCATCACCTCGCCCTCGGCGATGGTGGCGGCCGCCGCTGAAAGAATGTCGAGCGCGCGGAGCGAGCCGACCTCGACCATCATGCGAAACGCCTGGCCGAGCAAGAAGTCGCCGACCAGCACGCTCGCCTCGTTGCCCCAGAGCATGCGCGCCGAGAGCTTGCCGCGGCGCATCTCGCTCTCGTCCACGACGTCGTCATGGAGCAGGGTGGCGGTGTGCATGAACTCGACGGAGGCCGCCAGCTTGATGTGGCCGTCGCCGGTGTAGCCGGCAAGGTTCGCCATGGCGAGCGTCAGCATCGGCCGCAGGCGTTTGCCCCCGGAGGAGATCAGATGGTTGGCGACCTCCGGGATCATGGTTACGTCGGAACCGGTCCGCGACAGGATCGTGGCGTTGACGCGCTCCATGTCACCGGCGACAAGGGCAACCAGCTCTTCGATCGACGCGCCGGGAGTTTCGAAAGGTACGATGACGGCCACGCCGGTCTCCAATATTTGCCCCGGAAGGGCTATTCTGATGGAAATACAATAGAAACTGGAGGCGGACGCGGCAAGTGCCGCGGAACCATTGACATTTGCCGCTTAACCCCTTTCAGGCAGGAGACCTGCGTTTTGCGTGAACTGGTTCGGACCAACGATATGGTGCTGGTGTCGGCGATCGGCGCGCTGCTCGACGGCGCCAATATCCATCATCTGGTGCTGGACCAGAACATGAGCATCATCGAGGGCTCGCTCGGCATTTTGCCGCGGCGGATCCTGGTCTATGAGGACGACGCCCAGGAGGCCCGGCAGCTCCTGACCGAGGCGGGGCTCAGCCACGAACTGCGCGGCGATGATTGAGGCCGACATCACCGAGGACGCCTTTCTCGGCGGCCAGTTGCGGCTGAAGCAGAAGCGGTCCGGGCATCGCGCCGGGCATGACGCCATCCTGCTCGCGGCGGCGACGGAGGCGAGAGCGGGCGACCGCGTGGTCGATCTCGGCGCCGGCATCGGCACGGCCGGGCTGGCGCTTGGCCGGCGCGTGGCGGGGATCAGGCTCAGCCTGGTCGAGATCGATCCGGAACTGGCGGAGCTCGCGCGCGCCAATGCGGCGGCGAACGCGATTGCCGCCGAGACGATCGTGCTCGACGTCACGGCCGATGCGCAGGCTTTCGTGGCACATGGGCTCGTGCCCGACAGCGTCGATAGTGTGCTGATGAACCCGCCCTTCAACGATCCGGTGCGCCATCGCGGCTCGCCGGACCAGGCGCGCCATATCGCGCATGTGGCGACGGAGGAGACGCTGCATGCGTGGGTGCATGCAGCGCGGCGTATCCTCCGGTCGAACGGTGTGCTGACGTTGATCTGGCGCGCGGATGGAATCGCCGAGATTTTGGCAGCGCTGTCACGCGGCTTCGGCAGCCTTGCGATCCTGCCGGTTCATGGCGAAGCGGGACGGCCCGCGATCCGCGTGCTGGTGCGCGCGATCAAAGGCGGCAGGGCGCCGACGCGCCTGCTGCCGGGCCTCATGCTTAACGAAGAGTCACACGTGCCTAAAAAAGAGGTGACGGATATTCTGGAGGGAAGGGCAGTCTTGCCGCTGGCGGAGCTGTGACGGCCTACTGCGGCAGCGATTCCGACTGCTGTTCTTGCGGGGACGTAAAGCGAATCGCCGTGAAAAGCGCACCGATCAGCATCAACAGCAGATAGATCTTCATGGCGTTTCCTCCGCTGCTTCATTGCAGCTTCCCGACGGGAATTCTGCAAAACACGTTCCAGGCACTTTCAATGACAGTCGCGTGATAAAAAATGGTTAAACAGAGGTAACGGCATGGCCGAACAATTGAACGATCGTGAGAGTTCCGGCCTGGCCGACAAGCTCATGCAATATCTGCCGGCGCGCTTCCGCCCCGGCACGGCGGTGGTGCCGGTGGTGCGGCTGTCAGGCGTGATCGGTGCAGTGACGCCGCTGCGTCCGGGCATGACGCTCGCAGGCGTCGCGCGGGTGCTGGAGCGGGCCTTCTCGATGCGGAACGCCAAGGCGGTGGCGCTGGTGATCAATTCGCCCGGCGGCTCGCCGGTGCAGTCGCGCCAGATCTATCTGCGCATCAAGCAGCTCGCGGCGGAGAAGAAGCTGCCGGTGCTGGTGTTCGTCGAGGACGTCGCGGCGTCGGGCGGCTACATGATCGCCTGTGCGGGCGACGAGATCTTCTGCGATCCGTCCTCGATCCTCGGCTCGATCGGCGTGGTCGGCGGCAGCTTCGGTTTTCAGGACGCGATCAAGCGGCTCGGCATCGAGCGGAGGCTCTATACCGCCGGCGCGCACAAGGCGATGCTCGATCCGTTCCTGCCCGAAAACCCCGACGACGTCGCCAAGCTCAAGGCGCTCCAGCGCGAGATCCACCAGATCTTCATTGCGCTGGTGAGGGAGAGCCGCGGCGCGCGGCTCAAGGGCGAGGACGACACCTTGTTCACCGGCGAATACTGGGCCGGCGCGAGTTCGATCGCGCTGGGGCTGGCCGACGGCATCGGCGATCTCCGCTCAACTCTTCGTGCCCGCTATGGCGAGAAGGTTCTCACCCCCGTGATCGCGCAGCCGACCGGGCTGCTGTCCGGCCTTCTGGGGCGCAAATCGCCCGGCGCAGGCCAGCTTTTGGCCCTGGAATCAATGGCCGGGCTGCCGGACGAGCTGATCTCGGCGGTCGAAACGCGGGCGATTTGGGCGAAATTCGGGTTCTAGGGCGCGGTCTTCCGCGCCATTTGGTCCCAAGGAGACTTGAAGCCGGGCCAATTGCGGCGCGGCCCGGTCTGCGCAAGAATGTCCGTGGGGGCTGAGCACTAGACAAGGATCGACAGATGCCGCCGTTCGTCGCTTTCGCGGGCGTCCTGGGCGGGCTTGCCGTGGTCCGCTGGGCCTACAAGACCGCTGTCCGGATCAACCAGGAGCTGGAGGAGATGCGCCTCGCGCGCGTCGCCGAGGCCGCCCATATGGGGGACATCCAGACGCTGAAGCGTGACCCCGTGACCGGGGCGTATCGGCCGGGTTAGCTGCACCTTCCACACGGCGTCATTCCGGGGCGGTCCGCAGGACCGAACCCGGAATCTCGAGCTTCCGGGTTCGCCCTTCGGGCGCCCCGGAATGACGGCCATTTCCACCCCCTTTGCCTTGATTCCCATCCCTGCCGTCGATACGGTCCCGCGCGATTCAAAACCCCCCGCGAGAGCCTGATCTGACGATGGACGCCTCCTTGCCCGCCCATATGCGCCCGGAACGCTCGTTCCAGGGCTTCATCCTCGCGCTCCAGCGGTTCTGGGCCGAGCAGGGCTGCGTGATCCTGCAGTCCTACGACATGGAGATGGGCGCGGGTACCTTCCATCCGGCGACCACCCTGCGCGCGCTCGGGCCGAAACCCTGGAACGCTGCCTATGTGCAGCCCTCGCGCCGGCCCAAGGACGGCCGCTACGGCGAGAATCCGAACCGGATGCAGCACTATTACCAATTCCAGGTGATCATGAAGCCGTCGCCGCCGAACCTTCAGGAGCTGTACCTGAAGTCGCTCGCCGCGATCGGCATCGATTCCGCCGTGCACGACATCCGCTTCGTCGAGGACGATTGGGAGAGCCCGACGCTGGGCGCCTGGGGCCTGGGCTGGGAATGCTGGTGCGACGGCATGGAGGTCTCCCAGTTCACCTACTTCCAGCAGGTCGCGGGCTTCGAATGCGCGCCGGTCGCGGGTGAGCTCACCTACGGGCTCGAGCGCCTCGCGATGTATGTGCAGGGCGTCGACCGCGTCTACGACCTCAATTTCAACGGCCGCGACGGCGACGCCAAGGTCACCTATGGCGACGTCTTCCTCCAGGCCGAGCGGGAATATTCGAAGCACAACTTCGAAGTTGCCGACACCGCGATGCTGTTCGAGCAGTTCAAGATGGCGGAAGCGGCCTGCCGGAAATATCTCGACGCGGGCTGGCGCGAGGGCAACCGGAAAGAGCACCTGATGGCGCTGCCGGCCTATGACCAGTGCATCAAGGCGAGCCATGTCTTCAACCTGCTCGACGCGCGCGGCGTGATCTCCGTGACCGAGCGGCAGAGCTATATTCTTCGCGTGCGCGAGCTGGCAAAGGCCTGCGGCGAGGCCTGGATCCATACTGAAGCGGGCGGAGCGGCCTGATGCCCGATCTTTTGCTTGAACTGTTCTCGGAAGAAATCCCCGCGCGCATGCAGGCGAAGGCGGCCGACGATCTGCGCCGCATGGTCACCGACAAGCTGGTCGCCGAAGGCCTCGTCTACGAGGGTGCGAAAGCCTTCGCGACGCCGCGCCGCCTTGCGCTCACCGTGCACGGAATCCCTGCGCGCCAGCCCGACCTGAAGACCGAACGCCGCGGACCGAAAATGGGCGCGCCCGATGCGGCCGTGCAGGGCTTTCTCAAAGCGACTGGTTTGAAGTCGCTGGACGAGGCCAAGATCCAGCGCGATCCGAAGGGCGACTTCTACATCGCGCTGATCGAAAAACCCGGCCGCGACGCGATCGACGTGCTTGCGGAGATCCTGCCCGTCATCATCCGCACCTTCCCCTGGCCGAAATCGATGCGCTGGGGCGCGCGTTCGGGCAAGCCGGGCTCGCTGAACTGGGTGCGTCCGCTGCACGCCATCACCGCGACGTTTGGGCTCGAGACCGAAGAGCCCGATGTCGTGAAATTCGCGGTGGACGGCATCGAAGCCGGCCAGACCACCTACGGCCATCGCTTCCTGGCGCCCGCCGCGATCAACGTGCGCCGTTTCGAGGACTATGAAGCGAAGCTGCTGGACGCGAAGGTCGTGCTCGATCCCGAGCGCCGCAAGGACGCGATCCTCACCGACGCCAAGCAACTTGCGTTCGCGCAGGGTTTTGAGCTCGTCGAGGACCAGAACCTGCTCGACGAGGTCGCCGGCCTCGTCGAATGGCCGGTCGTGCTGATGGGCTCGTTCGAACCGGAATTCCTGGCGACGCCCGCGGAAGTGATCCGCGCCACGATTCGCAACAACCAGAAGTGCTTTGTCGTGAGCGATGCCAAGACGGGCAAGCTCGCCAACAAGTTCATCCTGGTCGCCAACATCGAGGCGACGGACGGCGGCAAGACCATCATCGCCGGCAACGAGCGCGTCATCCGCGCGCGGCTTTCCGATGCGAAGTTCTTCTACGAGACGGACCTCAAAACCAAGCTCGATGACCGCCTGCCGAAGTTCGAGCAGATCGTGTTCCACGAGAAGCTCGGGACGCAGGCCGCGCGCATCAAGCGCATCGAGCGGCTCGCCGCCGAGATCGCGCCGCTGGTCGGCGCCGATGTTGCCAAGACGGCGCGTGCCGCGCATCTGGCGAAGGCGGATTTGCTGACCGAAGTCGTCGGCGAATTCCCGGAGGTGCAGGGCCTGATGGGCAAGTACTACGCGCTGGCCCAGGGCGAGGATGCCTCCGTCGCGGCGGCCTGCGAGGAGCACTACAAGCCGCAGGGCCCCGCCGATCGCGTGCCGACCGACCCGGTCAGCGTCGCGGTGGCGCTCGCCGACAAGCTCGACACGCTCGTCGGATTCTGGGCCATCGATGAGAAGCCGACGGGCAGCAAGGACCCGTATGCGCTGCGTCGCGCGGCGCTCGGCGTGATCCGGTTGATTGCCGAGAACACGTTGCGGCTGTCGCTCATGAAGGTGGCTGCGTCCGCACTCGCCGGCTTGTCGGTGAAGCCAGCCGATGTGCAGAAGCTTCCGGGTGACCTGCTTACCTTCTTCGCCGACCGCCTGAAGGTCCAGCTCCGCGAGCAGGGCGCGCGGCACGATCTCGTTGACGCCGTGTTCGCCCTCGGTGGCCAGGACGACCTGCTGATGATCGTTCGCCGCGTCGATGCGCTCGGCAAATTTCTCGAATCCGACGACGGCAAGAACCTGCTGGCCGGCACCAAGCGCGCCAGCAACATCCTCTCGATTGAGGAGAAGAAGGACAAGCGCACGTTCGACGGTGCGCCGGATGCTGCGCTCTACAGTCTCGGCGAGGAGAAGGCGCTGGCCAGGGCGATCGGCGAGGTGCAGGCGGAAGCCAGCACCGCCGTCGCGAAGGAGGACTTTGCCGCCGCGATGAGCGCGATGGCGAAGCTGCGTTCGCCGGTCGATGCGTTCTTCGACAAGGTTCGCGTCAACGACGACGATCCGAAGGTGCGCGAGAACCGCCTGAAGCTGCTCAACGAAATCCGCAGCGCCACGCGTGCGGTCGCGGACTTCTCGAAGATCCAGGATTGAGGCGCGGCCGCGCGGCAAACACTACTGTCATTCTGGGGCGCGCGAAGCGCGAACCCGGAATCCATTCATCGTCACGCGCTGTGGCCCGATGGATTCCGGGCCCACGCCTCCGGCGTGTCCCGGAATGACGGCTCTTGCTGAGGATAAAAAAGCCCCACCCGGCGGGGGAAACCGGGCGGGGCCTGATGTCCGATCCTAACACTGCACGCGTCAGCCTGATTTAACGCGCCGGACATCGAGTTGAACGATGCGTTTTCGAGCGAAGTGGATACCGGTTCGCTCGAAAGGAACGTGTCCGTCGAGGATCTAGTCTAGCACCTCGACGATGCGCCGCGAGCGCGGCTCGACCAGCACGGTCTCGCCGTTCACGACGGTGTAGCGATAGGTGGTGGCGCCGAAACGTTGCGGCACGTCATAATAGGTGACGCCGCTCTCGGGTAAGGTGGCGCCGACCACCACGCGATCCGGAATGCGAAAGGCCGGTACACGTTGTTCGACCACATAGTCGCGGAAGGCTGGCCGCTGCTCGACCGCGATCGTCGGGCCGCCGTCGACCACGACGGGCGCGCGTCCAACCGTAATGCCTGTTTGCGCCTGTGCCGCAATCGGCGCACCGAGCGCGACGCCAAGCGCTGCGAGAGCGAGAATCCTGTTCCGCATGGGCAACTCCTTCGACATGATTTCAGCCGGCGCCAGTGGCGCGACCGGTTGCCAATGCTGCGACGCGCGCGATGTTCCGGAAAATGCCTTGCCGCATTCGCGGCATTTTTGGGCAGTTTTCGCGAAGAGGGGAACTCGTGCGACCCCTAGTGCGTCTCTACCCGCGGAACCGGGTCCGCTATGATCCGCCCGCGATTCGCCCCACCACCACGGAAAGATAATTCATGCACATCACTGTCGCCCACATTTCGCCGATCCTGTCGTTGATTGCGGGCGTGCTCATCCTGATCATGCCGCGGCTTCTCAACCTCATCGTCGCGATCTTTCTCATCATAAATGGTGCGATCGGGCTCGGATTGTTGAAGTGGCTCCATCTCTAGGCCTTCATTTTCCGGAACTCTTCGACTTGCGCGGGCCTGCCCAAAGTGGTGTAAGGCGCGCGATTTCCCTTTCCTCTCGCAGGTTGTGTGCAAGCTATGGCCAAAGCCGCCTCGAAGCCTAAGAAAATACCAGCGAAATCAAAGTCCTCCGTCAAGGCGAAAGCCGCGCCGGCGGCTCGCAAGGCGCTTTCCAAGAGTGCCCCGAAGCCGATTGCCAAGCCCGCGGCCAAGCCGGCTGCGAAGCCCGCCGGCAAGGCGGTTTCAAAGGCTGCGACCAAGCCGGTTGCGCCGAAGGCCGCCGCCAAGGTCGCTCTGAAGCCGGCACCGAGCAAAGTTGCGCCAGCTGCAGCCAAGGCCGGCAAATGGGTGTTCACGTTCGGCGACGGCAAGGCCGAGGGCCGGACGGAGATGCGCGACCTGCTCGGCGGCAAGGGCGCCAACCTCGCCGAGATGGCCAATCTCGGCCTGCCGGTGCCCCCCGGCTTCACCATCCCGACCTCGGTCTGCACCTACTTCTACGCACACGGCAAGACCTATCCGAAGGAGTTGCAGTCGCAGGTTGAGAAGGCGCTCGACCATGTCGGCAAGTTGACCGGCAAGGTGTTCGGCGACACCAAGAACCCGCTGCTCGTCTCCGTGCGCTCCGGCGCGCGCGCTTCGATGCCGGGCATGATGGACACCGTGCTCAATCTCGGCCTCAACGACGAGACCGTGGAAGCGCTCTCGGAACTGTCGGGCGACCGCCGCTTCGCCTATGACAGCTACCGCCGCTTCATCACCATGTATTCCGACGTGGTGCTCGGTTTCGAGCATCATCATTTCGAGGAAATCCTCGATACCTTCAAGGACAGCCAAGGCTACACGCTCGACACCGACCTGTCCGCGGAGGACTGGGTCGAGCTGGTCGGCAAGTACAAGGACGCGGTCGCGCGCGAGACCGGGAAGAATTTCCCGCAGGATCCGCACGACCAGCTCTGGGGCGCGATTGGAGCGGTGTTTTCATCCTGGATGAACGCACGCGCGGTGACCTATCGCAAGCTGCACGACATTCCGGAATCCTGGGGCACCGCGGTCAACGTGCAGGCCATGGTGTTCGGCAACATGGGCGAGACGTCGGCGACCGGTGTCGCCTTCACCCGCAACCCCTCGACCGGCGAGAGCAAGCTCTACGGCGAGTTCCTGATCAACGCGCAGGGCGAGGACGTGGTGGCGGGCATCCGCACGCCGCAGGACATCACCGAGGAAGCGCGGAAGGAATCCGGCTCCGACAAGGCGTCGATGGAAGCGGCGATGCCCGAGGCCTTCAAGGAGCTGACGCGGATCTACACGCTGCTCGAGAAGCACTACCGCGACATGCAGGACATGGAGTTCACGGTCGAGCAGGGCAAGCTCTGGATGCTCCAGACCCGCGGCGGCAAGCGTACCGCCAAGGCGGCGCTGCGCATCGCGGTCGAGCTCGCCAATGAGGGCCTGATCACCAAGAAGGAAGCGGTGACGCGGATCGATCCGGCTTCGCTCGACCAGCTGCTGCATCCGACCATCGATCCCAACGCCAAGCGCGACGTGATCGCGACCGGCCTGCCAGCTTCGCCCGGTGCGGCTTCCGGCGAGATCGTGTTCTCCTCGGACGAAGCGGCCAAGCTTCAGGCCGACGGACGTAAGGTGATCTTGGTCCGCATCGAGACCAGCCCCGAGGACATCCACGGCATGCACGCCGCCGAAGGCATCCTCACCACCCGCGGCGGCATGACCTCGCATGCGGCGGTGGTCGCGCGCGGCATGGGCAAGCCCTGCGTCTCCGGCTGCGGCACCATCCGCGTCGACTACGGCCGCGGCACCATGAGCATCGGCTCGCGCACCTTCAAGACCGGCGACGTCATCACCATCGACGGCTCGCTCGGCCAGGTGCTCGCCGGCCGCATGCCGATGATCGAGCCGGAGCTGTCCGGCGAGTTCGGCACGCTGATGAAGTGGGCCGACCAGGTCCGCAAGATCGGCGTTCGCGTCAATGGAGATACCCCGGACGACGCCCGCACCGCGATCAAGTTCGGCGCGGAAGGCATCGGCCTGTGCCGCACCGAGCACATGTTCTTCGAGGAGACCCGCATCCGCACGGTGCGGGAGATGATCCTCTCGGAGGACGAGCAGTCACGTCGCGCAGCGCTCGCCAAGCTGCTGCCGATGCAGCGTGCCGACTTCGTCGAGCTGTTCGAGATCATGAAGGGCCTGCCCGTCACGATCCGGCTTTTGGATCCTCCCCTCCATGAATTCCTGCCGCACACCCATGCCGAGGTCGAGGAAGTGGCGCGCGCCATGAACACCGACCCGCGGCGCCTGGCCGACCGCGCGCGCGAGCTGTCGGAGTTCAACCCGATGCTCGGCTTCCGCGGCTGCCGTATCGCGATCGCTTACCCCGAGATCGCCGAGATGCAGGCGCGCGCGATCTTCGAGGCCGCGGTCGAGGCCGAGAAGCGCACCGGCAAGGCCGTGGGCCTCGAGGTGATGGTGCCGCTGATCGCCACCAAGATGGAGCTCGACCTCGTCAAGGCGCGCATCGACGCCACCGCACAGGCCGTGATGCGCGACACCAACACCAAGCTCGCCTATCAGGTCGGCACCATGATCGAGCTGCCGCGCGCCTGTCTGCTCGCGGCCGAGATCGCGGAGAGCGCCGAGTTCTTCTCGTTCGGCACCAACGATCTGACGCAGACCACCTACGGCATCAGCCGCGACGATGCCGCGAGCTTCCTCGGCACCTACGTGTCCAAGGGCATCCTTCCGATCGATCCCTTCGTCGCGCTCGATCAGGAAGGCGTCGGCGAACTGGTGAAGATCGGCGTCGCGCGCGGCCGCAAGACCCGCCCGAAGCTCAAGGTCGGCATCTGCGGCGAGCATGGCGGCGATCCCGCTTCCGTCGCCTTCTGCCACAATATCGGCCTCGACTACGTCTCCTGCTCGCCCTACCGCGTGCCGATCGCCCGCCTCGCCGCGGCGCAAGCCGCACTCGGCAAGGCGGTCGCGAGCCAGGCGTAAGGCGATTTGAAATGTTGAATGCGAAGAGGCGGGGCCCAACCCCGCCTCTTTCATTTTGAGCGGCACTCTTGCCACGCCGTCATTGCGAGCGCAGCGAAGCAATCCAGGATCCCTCCGCGGCGGCAGTCTGGATTGCTTCACTCCGCTCGCAATGACGAGACTGTTGAGCGCATGCCGCCACACTCTCGGTGTCATCGCCCGCGGGGCATGACTGCTGTGGTGTGGAAGCGCTGTGTGCAAACGCCAACACCGGGAACTCGTCGCGCGTGCCGTAATGATACGTGCGCGCAAGAGTTCCTTCACCATTTGCGTTGACCAGATGTTTACCGCTTCACGTGAGGCGGCATTTACCAAGGCGCATCATTGCCCCGTGAAAACACCTGCAATCGCTTGAGTGTGCCGCGCGCGCAACGCCGATTAACGCCCCGGCAACCTAAATTGGATACTTACGAAAAAGATCGAATTGCACGGATGTACTGCGGTTCGATTTGTCTGGCGTTAGCGTAGCGTGAGCGTATCGATGTCAGTGTTGCGTAACCATCCGAAGGGCGCGCGGTTCGCGTCCTTCGGCATCGGTCTCTGCATCTTCGCATTGATGCCGAGAGAGACCGGCTATCAGGATATTGCCTCGCTGCTGGCGCGTCAGCCCGGCGTCGCCGAGCGTTGGCAGAAGCAGGTGTATTCCGCGGCGTCCTCGATCCAGCTCGCCACCTACAGTTTTTCCCGCCCCATCGGCACCTCGGTTCCGCAGAGCGCGATGGTTCGCCTCGCCAGCCTCGATGGCCGTGACGTCACCGGCGCGATCAGCCGCAATCCGGCGCTTCAGGCGCCGCCGCGCTACCAGGCCGCCGACTTTCCCAAGGTCGATCGCTCCATGAAGGGTGATCACCTCGCTATCGTACCACCGACGACGTCTCCCGACGCTGCCGCACCGACCGCAGCCCCCGCGCAGGAAGATCCCGCGACGTCGAACAGCTCGGTGTTCGGCGCCAAGACCGCCGCGTTGCCGCAAGCGATGTCGCCGGAGTCCGCAGCCGCGCTCGACCCCGAGCTCCAGGAAGCGCTTCGCGCGCCGCCGTTGCCGCAATATGCCAATCCGCCGAAGGCCAGCGACCTTGCGCGCTCGTTCGCGGTTCAGCCGCTGGAGGCGCTGAAGCGGGCCACAGCGCCCGCCGCGCCTGCGCGCGATCCCTTCAGCATCAAGACCGCGAACCTGTTCTTCGGCAGTTCCTCGCTCGGCGGCAATCTCGAGAGCATCGAGAGCTGGCAGCCCGGCGCCGAGCCGCTGATCGTGATGCCCGACCCCGACATGAAGGTGACGGCCTCGCTGACGCCGCCGTCGGAAGAGATCGCCAAGGACATCGAGAGCGGCGAGAGCGTCGCGCCGAAGGGCGAGGTCAACGCCGACAACCAGCGCGCCAGGTCGCCGGCGGAGCGGCTCGCACTCGACGACAAGTCGCGCGCGAAATCCGAGAAGTGCCTCGCGGAAGCGGTCTACTTCGAGTCCCGCGGCGAGGCCGTGCGCGGCCAGATGGCGGTCGCGCAGGTCGTGATGAACCGCGTGTTCTCCGGCAAATATCCCGACACGGTGTGCGGAGCAGTCTATCAGAACAAGCACCGCCATTTCGCCTGCCAGTTCACCTTTGCCTGCGACAACAATCCCGACGTGATCCGCGAGCCCGAGATGTGGGAGCGCGCCAAGAAGATCGCGAAAGCGATGCTCGACGGCCAGATCTGGCTGCCCGAGGTCGGCAAGTCCACGCATTACCACGCCTATTGGGTGCGCCCGTCCTGGGTCGCCGAGATGAAGAAGATGTACAAGACCGGCGTGCACACCTTCTATCGCCCGCGCGCCTGGGGCGACGGCAGCGAGGAACCGAGCTGGGGCTCTCCGGCCCAGACCGCCGCACTCTCCGCCGAACTCACGCAGGAAGCCAAGAGCTCCGCCGAGATGGGTGTGAGCGAGCGGCGCTGAGATAGCTTACGGCTGTCGCCGCAAGCGCAGCCGTGCTCCCTCGCCCCGCTTGCGGGGAGAGGGTTGGGGTGAGGGGGACTCTCCACGGGGACGGTGAGAGTTAGACTCGCGGAGACTCCCCCTCACCCGGAATCCGCGCTTTCAGCGCGAATTCCGGCCTCTCCCCGCAAGCGGGGAGAGGCAAAGAAATCACGCCTCGATATCCAGTGCACAATCGAAATTCGGCGCCGAATGCGTCAGCGCGCCGGACGAGGCGTAGTCGACGCCGGTCGCTGCGATTGCGGCGATCGAGTCCAGCGTGACGCCGCCGGATGCTTCCAGCTTGAGCCGTCCCTCGCTCATCCGCACCGCCTCACGCAGCGTCGCAAGGTCCATGTTGTCGAGCAGCACGGCGTCAGCCATCCCCGTGTCCAGCACCTCGCGCAGCTGCGCCAGCGTATCGACCTCGATCTCGATCTTGACGAGATGGCCGGCGTGGGCGCGTGCGCGCTCCAGCACGGGG
Source organism: Bradyrhizobium sp. YCK136 (assembly GCF_044570075.1). Taxonomy (NCBI): domain Bacteria; kingdom Pseudomonadati; phylum Pseudomonadota; class Alphaproteobacteria; order Hyphomicrobiales; family Nitrobacteraceae; genus Bradyrhizobium; species Bradyrhizobium sp. YCK136. Next base: position 7,223,324 of record NZ_CP172424.1, on the reverse strand, counting down.
CGGATGCCGCCGGCGACCGCGATGTGGTTGTCCTTGATCAGGATCGCGTCGTCGAGGCCGAAGCGGTGGTTGAAGCCGCCGCCGCAGCGCACCGCGTATTTCTCCAGTGCGCGCAAGCCCGGTGTGGTTTTTCGCGTGCAGCAGATCCGCATCCTGGTGCCTTCGGTGCGCGCGACATAGTCCGCCGTCAGCGTCGCGACGCCCGACAGCCGACCGACGAAGTTCAGCGCGGTCCGCTCCGCGGTGAGAATGGCGCGCGCGGGACCGGAGATCGTCAGCACGAGCTGCCCGCGCGCTACGCGCGCGGCGTCGCGGACATGCGCGCGCACCTCGATGTCCGGCGACAGCTTTTGCAGCGTCGCCAGCGCCAGCGGCAGGCCGGCGATCACGCCGGACTGGCGCGCGACCAGGATCGCCTTTGCTGTTGTCGCCTCCGGGATCGTCGCGAGCGAGGTGATGTCGCCGGCGCGGCCGAGATCCTCGTCGAGCGCGCGGTGCACGGCCTCGTCGATCGCGAGCGGCGAGAGGAAGGCGTCGGGATAGAGCAGGGATGTCGGGGTGATCATAAAGGACTCCGTCAGGCGATCATGGGTTGCGCGGTGCGCGGCATTGGGCGTTCGGTGAGGTTTTCTGCGACCTCGCGCGCTGCTGCGAGGGTGGTCATCGTTCTCTTCGCCTGCGCGGGGAGATCAGCCGGATGATCGGAGCGGAAATGCGCGCCGCGGCTCTCGCACCGCGTCCAGGCCGCAGCGGCGACGAGCAGGGCTGTTGTCGCCATGTTGCGGACAGCGATGCTCGTTGCGTCACGTTCGAGCGCAGCGAAGCTGTGCACGGCCTCCGCAAGACCGTCACCGTGACGGATCACGCCGACATGCGCGCTCATCGTCGCGCGCAGCCGCTTCACGACCGCGGCATCCGGTGCGCCGCCGCGCGGCGCCACCAATGCGTCGGGAAGGCGGGCAGCCGAGGGGATGGCGCGGCCGGCGATGTCGTCGGCGATGCGTGCGGCGTAGACCACGGCCTCCAGCAGCGAATTCGAGGCGAGGCGGTTCGCGCCATGCGCACCGGTGGAGGACACTTCGCCGCCGGCCCATAGCCCGTCGATCGAGCTGCGGCCGCGCCCATCCACCGCGATGCCGCCCATGTGGTAGTGCGCGGCGGGCGCGATCGGGATGGCCTGCGTGGCGGGATCGATGCCGGCGGCGATGCAGCTCGCATGCACGGTCGGGAATTTGTCGGCGAAGCGCGCGCCCAGCGCCTGCCGAGCGTCGAGGAACGCGCCGCGCCCGGCCGCGATCTCGGCGAACACGCCGCGGGCCACGATGTCGCGCGGCGCGAGCTCGGCGAGCGGATGACGCGTCAGCATGAAACGCTCGCCATCGGCGTTGATCAGCGTCGCCCCTTCGCCGCGCAGCGCCTCCGTCGCCAGCGGTGCCGGATCGCGGCCGACCATGATGGCGGTGGGGTGGAACTGCACGAATTCAGGATCGGCGATCAGGGCGCCGGCGCGCGCGGCGATCGCAAGGCCCGATCCGCTTGCTTCAATCGGATTGGTGGTGACGGCATAGAGATGGCCGAGGCCGCCGGTCGCGAGCACCACCGCGCGTGAGGCGAGCAGGACCGGCGGGGCGGCAGGATTGCCGGCCTCGCGCAACTGAAGGCCGGAGACGGCGCCGTTTTCCGTCAACAGCGCTTCGGCGACGAAACCCTCGATCAGCCGGATCGACGGCGTTCGGCGCACAGCCTCGCCCAGCGCCGCGATGATCGCTGCGCCCGCGCCGTCGCCGCGCACATGCACGATGCGGCGCGCCGAATGCGCAGCTTCCCGCCCCACCGCGAGCCTGCCTTCGAGGTCGCGATCGAACGGCACGCCATAGGCGAGCAGGTCATGGATGCGCGGCGCGGCCTCGCGGGCGATCCCGAGCGCGACCGCCTCGTCGACGAGGCCGCCGCCGACCGCAACCGTATCTGCGGCATGTGCTTCCGGAGTATCGCCCTCGGCCACCGCCGCGGCGATGCCGCCTTGCGCCCATGCCGATGAGGCGCCCTGTCCGAGCGGTGCCGCCGAGATCAGCGTCACCGGCCGCGGGGCGAGTTTTAGCGCGCAGAACAGTCCGGCAAGGCCGCCGCCGACGATGACAACATCGTCGGTGCTGCGAGTGAGGTTGTGGATGTTGTTTGTTGTCATGGCTTTCTCCAAGCTCTCAACCGTCGTCCCGGCGAAGGCCGGGACCCATACTCCGCAGCAGTAGTTGTTTGGCTAAGCTGCTTGACGTCGTTCTCTGCAACCACACCTTCCTGTGGTTATGGGTCCCGGCCTTCGCCGGGACGACACTGTGGGTGTTGCTGCTGTTTGATGCTCAATTCTTCAGATTGATCATCCGCTCGACCGAGCGTCGCGCGCGCTCTGCAAGCGCGGGATCGATCGTCACCTCCTCGCGCAGCGTCAGCAGGCTCTCCAGAATGTTGGCGAGCGTGATGCGCTTCATGTGCGGGCAGAGATTGCAGGGGCGTAGCATCTCCACGTCGGGCAGCTCGGCGCGTACATTGTCGGCCATCGAGCATTCGGTGATCATCACCAGCCGCCGCGGCCGCTTCGCGCGCACCCAGTTGATCATGTGTGCGGTCGAGCCGGTAAAGTCGGCCTCGGCCAGCACGTCGGGCGGGCATTCGGGATGGGCGATGATCTGCACCGAGGGATCGGCCTCGCGAAGCTCGCGGAGCTCCCCGCCGGTGAAGCGCTCGTGCACCTCGCAGGCGCCCTTCCAGGCGATGATCTTCACGTCGGTCTTCGAGGCCACGTAGGTCGCGAGATAGCGGTCGGGCAGGAAGATCACACTCGGCGCATTGAGGCTCTCGACCACCTGCACCGCGTTCGACGAAGTGCAGCAGATGTCCACCTCGGCCTTAACCTCCGCCGAGGTGTTGACATAGGCGACGACGGGAACGCCGGGAAATTTTTCCCGGAGCAGGCGAACGTCGGCGCCAGTGATGCTGGCGGCAAGCGAGCAGCCGGCGCGCGAATCCGGAATCAGCACCGTCTTGTCCGGGTTGAGCAGTTTCGAGGTCTCCGCCATGAAGTGCACGCCGCACTGGACGATGATGCCGGCCTTCACCTTGGTGGCTTCGACGGCGAGCTGGAGCGAGTCGCCGCCGATGTCGGCGACGCAGTGGAAGATCTCCGGGGCCTGGTAATTGTGCGCAAGGATCACTGCGCCGCGCGCCTGCTTCAGCTCGTTGATCGCCTTGATGGTCGGCGCCATCAGCGGCCACTCGATCGGCGGGATCACGTGCTTCACGCGCTCATAGAGCGGCGCGGTGGCGCGCTCGACCTCGTCAGTCCATTCCAGCGAGGGCATCGGCAGTATCGATCCCGTTCGCGCCGGCGCGGCGCGTGGGAAGGGCGTGATCTGGTTCGTGGCTTGGCCCTGCGGCCGGTTGGCAAAGTCGTCGGGGCCGTAAAGTCCAGTGATCGGCATCAAAGCCTCCCGCTCGTGTTATTATGCTCAATTTGAGTATATTAAGAGCCCGAGAAATCCGGCCGAGAGGCCGGGTCGCACATCGTCATTGCCCTAATATGCTCAATCTGAGTAAATCAAAGATATCACGCATGGCCGGGAGTTGCTAGATCTCCTCGCACACATTCCCGTCAAGTCGCGCTCCGCGGCGCCGGACCAGGTCTGGTTGAAACGCAATGCTCGCGCGGCAGCCCTTCGGAGAACGCAATCATTTTTGACTTGGGATGTTCATGCATTTGCATTAAACGAGCTGACCTGTGGCTGCCTATTTCGGATCCGCCAACGACAAGATGAGGAACACCATGTCGACACAAGCGGGCGAACTCGGTCCGGTCTCGCGTTCCTCCACCTGGCGCACGCCGGCAATCATCATCCTCTGCGGCTGCGCCATCGGCATGCTCGGCTTCGGCCCGCGCTCGGCGCTCGGCTTCTTCGTGCAGCCGATGAGCCATGAGTTCGCCTGGGGGCGTGACGTGTTCGGCCTCGCCATCGCCGTGCAGAACCTGTTGTGGGGATTGGGCCAGCCGGTCGCCGGCGCGGTCGCCGATCGATTCGGCCTGTTCCGGGTGATGTGCGTCGGCGCGCTGCTCTATGCCGGCGGCCTGCTCCTGATGCGCTACTCCTCGACGCCGCTGTCGCTGAACCTCGGCGCGGGCGTGATGGTTGGCTTTGGTCTTGCCGGCTGCTCGTTCAACCTGGTGCTGTCGGCGTTCAGCAAGCTGTTGCCGCCCGAGAAGCGCGGCCTGGCGCTCGGCGCCGGTACTGCGGCGGGCTCGTTCGGTCAGTTCCTGTTCGCGCCGATCGGCGTCGCGCTGATCGACAATTTCGGCTGGCAGCAGGCGCTCACCGTGTTCGGCTTCCTGATGCTGCTGATCATTCCGCTGTCGCTGGCGCTCTCGACGCCGCCGGTCGCAAGCACGGCAAACGCGGCGCCTGCGGATGAGCAGACCTTCATGAAGGCGCTCGCGGAAGCCTTTGGCCACCGCTCCTATGTGCTGTTGGTGCTCGGCTTCTTCACCTGCGGCTTCCAGCTTGCTTTCATCACGGTGCATCTGCCGGCGTTCCTGGTCGATCGCGGCATCTCGACACAAACCGGCGGCTGGGTGATCGCGGCGATCGGCCTGTTCAACATCATGGGATCGCTCAGCGTCGGTTATCTCCAGAACTCGCTGCCCAAGCGCTACATCCTCTCGACCATCTATTTCACCCGCGCGCTTGCGACGCTGGTCTTCATCTCGTTCCCGATCACGCCGTTCCTCGGCGATCGCGTTCGGTGCGATCTCCGGCCTGACCTGGCTGTCGACGGTGCCGCCGACCTCGGCGCTGGTCGCGCTGATGTTCGGCACGCGCTGGCTCGCGACGCTCTATGGCTTCGCCTTCGTCAGCCATCAGGTCGGGGGCTTCCTCGGCGTCTGGCTCGGCGGCATCGTGTTCGAGCGGTTCGGTTCCTACACGCCGATCTGGTGGCTCTCGATCCTGTTCGGCGTGCTCTCGGCGCTGATCAATCTTCCGATCGTGGAGAAACCCGTCGCGAGAGCGGTTGCGCAGCCTGCCTGATCGGCTAAACATCACCGTCAAACAAGTCAGGGAGTTCAGCTGTGGCCACGTTCAAGGCGATCCGGATAGACAAGGCGGACAAGGGCACCACCGCGCAGCTTACGCAGTTCGACGAAGCCGAGTTGATGGAGGGCGACGTCACCGTCCGCGTCGAGTGGTCGACGCTGAACTACAAGGACGGCCTTGCGCTCACCGGCAAGGCGCCGGTGGTGCGCCGCTTCCCGATGATCGCCGGCATCGACTTCGCCGGCACGGTCGAGCAGTCCTCGCATCCGCAGTGGAAGGCCGGCGACAAGGTCGTCTGCACCGGCTGGGGCATGGGTGAGACCCATCTCGGCGCCTATGCCGAGAAAGCGCGGGTGAAGGGCGACTGGCTGGTCGCCCTGCCGCAGGGCCTGTCGGCGCGCGACGCCATGGCGATCGGCACTGCCGGCTTCACCGCAATGCTCTCGGTGCTGGCACTGGAGAAGCACGGCCTGTCGCCGAAGAGCGGCCCCGTGGTGGTGACGGGCGCGGCCGGCGGCGTCGGCTCGGTCGCGACCGCCGTGCTGTCCAAGCTCGGCTATCACGTCATCGCCTCGACCGGCCGCACCTCGGAAGCGGATTACCTGAAGCACCTCGGCGCCGCCGAGATCATCGACCGCAACGAATTGTCGGCGCCGGCCAAGCCCCTCGCCAAGGAACGCTGGGCGGGTGGTGTCGACAGCGTCGGCTCGACCACGCTGGCCAACCTCCTGTCGATGACGAAGTACGGCGGCGCGATCGCGGCGTGCGGCCTTGCCGCCGGCATGGACCTGCCGTCTTCTGTCGCACCTTTCATTTTGCGCGGAGTGTGCCTTCTCGGCATCGATTCCGTGATGTGCCCGATCGAGCCCAGGAAGGCCGCATGGCAGCGTCTGGCGTCCGATCTGGATCGGTCTAAACTATCTGAAATTACTCACGAAATTCCGCTCGCCGAGGTTTCCGAATGGGGCGCGAAAATCCTGTCCGGCCAGGTCCGGGGCCGGATCGTGGTAAAAATTGTCTAACGGCGTTCAGACTTTACCAACCAAGCTGCTTCAATGTCGCCATGGTTAGTATGGTAAGCAGCGGGTAAAGAGATAAGGCATCGCCCGCTGCGGGGGTCGGTTCGGAGTTGAGCATGCTTGCGCGTATTGTGTTGGGGGCTGTCACGGCTGCGGCGACGATTGCGCCGGCCATTGCTGGAGGCATGAACGCCGACGAGGCACGTCGCTTCGTCGCCGGCAAGGTGTTCGCCTTCACCTGTTTCGACGGCACCCGCGGCGCGGGCCGAATCCTGGATGACCTCGGCGCCGCCGGCGCCGTGCAGTTCTCGGGCGCGGGCCCGGTCCGCCATCTCCGCCTGCCCGGCAACACGCTCCAGATCCGTGGCCAGAACGTCTGCGCCTCGATCAAGGGCATTCCGTTCGAGCCCTGTTTCAACCTGGAAAAGACCGACGATCGCAGCTTCCGCGGCTCGGTGTCGGGCATGGGCTTCGCCTATTGCGACTTCCACCACCAGGGCGGCAACCAGATGCTGATGGCGCGCGCCGTCGCGCGGCCGCGCTCGCTGCGCTCTTCTGAGCACACGGGGTCGGTCGCTACGCCGAACACCGAGGTCGCCGCGCGCGTCGAGACCCCGCGTGTCGAGAGCAGCCGGCTTGAGCCGGTGAAATCGGAAAGCAAACCGGAGCCCGCGAAGAACGAAGGCCCGCTGGAGCTGCGCCGCTCGACCCAGTGAGCGGCTGCGCGGGACCGTCCGCGCACTTTCTCGTTGAAGACGTCCATCGAACACGAAGCCGCCGCGCCGTAGTCATACGGACGGCGGCTTTCATGCGTTGGTAGCTGTTCGCGTCCCAGTTTGCGTACGGCCGGGGGGCGCGGCCCGATAAAAGGGTTCAACGATGTCGCTGTACTTCTTCCGCATCAGTACCGGTCGCTATTCCGGCGCCGCCGATCAGCCGTATGAGTTCGAGGATCGCGCGGCCGCGTGGACCGAGATGACCGAGGTCTGCGCCAATCTGCTCGGCGGCATCTCGCGCACCCTGAAGCCGAATGCCGAGTGGTGCATGGAGCTGCTCGACGAGAACAAGAAGCCGGTGTTTCGCATCAGCCTCGTCGGGGAGACGGTGAACTGACACCGCCGCGAATGACGGCGCGGGCGTTAACGAACGCGAAGCATGCAAATCCGAGAAGCTTCATTTCGCTGCGCGTGAAACGTGTGGAAGTCCACAGATTTAAGCTGCGTTTTCCGTACTTCTACCTAAGACGCGAGGGCCCCGCTTAACGTTAATGAGTAACCTGCCGGTTAGCCTTCCCGGGATGTTCACGCGCTTCGTCGCGGCAATGCGTATCCCGGGGAAAAGTTCGATGATGGTCATTCAGAATCTGCGAATCGGCACCAAGCTCGCCATCACCTCCGCGCTGACAATTGGGCTCGTCGCGCTGATGATCTTCCTCCAGATGAGCGGCAGCACCGAGGTTCAGAGGCTCGGCAACGGAGTATCGGGACAGCAGACGATCGCGCAAAACGCCGCGGAAGCGAAGGCCTCGGTGCGCGGGATGCAAACCGGCATTCGCGACATCCTGACCTCGTCCTCGCCCGCGGAGATGCAGAAGGCGGTCACCTATTTCAACGACCGGCAGACGGCGGCCCTGAAATACTCCGGCGAAATGGCCAAGCTCTCGCGCTCGGCGGAAAATCGCAAGCGGATCGATCGCCTGACCGTGCTGATCGGCGAATTCGGCAAGGGTGAGCTGCAGATCGAAGCCATCCGCAAGCAGGAGCTAGCGCTCGATGGGAAGAAGGACGGCGAAGCGGCGGCGCAACTCGCAAAGCTCGTTGCCGAGGTCGATCGCATCCGCAAGGGGACGCTGGCGCCGATCAACGAAGAGATCTCCGAGCTGGCCAATCAGATCACCGACTTCGCCAAGCAGAGGAGCGTCGAGACGCGCACCGAGGCAGAGGCCGAAGCCGCGTCGGTTGCGCGGACGTCGCTCGTCACCGGCGTGCTGGTCGCGCTGGTTCTGATCGGTGCCTGCATCTTCTCCGTCTTCAGCATTGCGCGGCCGATGCGCGCACTCACGGCCGCGATGGAGAAGCTCGCCGGCGGCGACTTTTCCGTGGTGCTGCCAGGCCTCGGCCGCAAGGACGAGGTTGGCGAGGTCGCCGGTGCCGTCGAGAAATTCAAGATCGTATCCGAGCAGAAGGCGCGCGAGGAAGCGGAGGCCAAGATGCGGCAGGATCAGATCGCGGCCGAGCAGCGCAAGGCCGAGATGCGCAGGCTCGCCGACAGCTTTGAAGGCGCCGTCGGTGAGATCGTCGGCACGGTGTCGTCGGCCTCGACCGAGCTCGAGGCATCCGCGACGACGCTGACCTCGACCGCCGAACGCACGCAGCAGCTCACCACCGTGGTTGCAGCAGCCTCGGAGGAAGCTTCCACCAACGTGCAGTCGGTGGCGTCCGCGACGGAGGAACTGTCGTCCTCGATCACCGAGATCAGCCGGCAGGTGCAGGAATCCGCGCGCGTGGCGAGCGAGGCCGTCGGCCAGGCCCGCACCACGACCGAGCGCGTCAGCGAGCTGTCCAAGGCGGCGACGCGGATCGGTGACGTCGTCGAGCTGATCAACACCATCGCGGGCCAGACCAACCTCCTGGCACTCAATGCCACGATCGAGGCGGCGCGCGCCGGTGAAGCCGGCCGCGGCTTCGCTGTCGTTGCCTCCGAGGTCAAGGCGCTCGCCGAGCAGACCGCGAAGGCGACGGGCGAGATTGGCCAGCAGATCGCCAGTATCCAGACCGCGACCGAGCATTCGGTCGGCGCGATCAGGGACATCAGCGACACCATCGAGAAGCTGTCGGAGATTTCCTCGACCATCGCAGCGGCCGTGGAGGAGCAGGGCGCGGCGACGCAGGAGATCTCCCGCAATGTGCAGCAGGCCGCGCAAGGCACACATCAGGTCTCGTCCAATATTACGGACGTGCAGCGTGGCGCGAGCGAGACCGGATCGGCCTCCTCGCAGGTGCTGTCCGCCGCGCAGATGCTGTCCGGCGACAGCAATCGCCTCAAGCTCGAGGTCGGCAGATTCCTGGAGACGGTGCGCGCCGCCTGAGGGCGGCCGTCCTCACTGGTCACCCGACGGCTGCAACCGTCGCGCGAAGGTGCACGGTGTTCGCATGCGTTCGCGGCTGGATGCGCGATCAGAAGAGCTGCACGGTTAACCTTCCGGAAAAGCGATGCAGGCATCATCTCCGCAATATTCCGCGCGCCCAGCCGCCCTCCCTGCATTGCGTATCAATCGTCTTGGAGCACATTCCATGAGTGGCCTCTCCATTCGCCTCACCCACAAGGTCATGGCGATCGGACTGTTCGGACTGTTAGGTCTCGTCGCCTTCGGCGCGATCTACGAGATCGGCAGCCTTTCCCAGGACGCATCGCGCGACATTGCCAATCGTGCCCGCGCGATCGCCGATCTCGACAAGCAGCTCTCGATCGAGATGCTGGAGGCACGCCGCAACGAGAAGAACTTCTTGCAGCGCCGGGCCGAGAGCTACGCCAAGGCGCATGCCGAGCTGATCGGGCCGATCAACCGCGATTTCGATGAGGTGCAGCGGCTGATGGCGGCGGGCGGCATGAGCGTGCTGTCCGACAAGATGAAGCAGGCCCAGGACGGCTTCAAGCGATACGCGTCGGACTTCGGCGCATTGGTGGCCGCCGAGACCAGGCTCGGTCTGAACGAGACGGTCGGCCTGTCCGGTTCGCTCCGCGCCGCGGTGCACGACATCGAGGCCAAGCTGAAGGAGATCGACGATCCCAGGACGACGACCTGGATGCTGATGATGCGCCGGCACGAGAAGGACTTCATGCTACGGCGCGACCCCAAGTACATCGCCGAGGTGAAGAAGGCCGCGGTTGAATTCTCCAAGGCGATAGAGGTCGTCGCAATTCCGACGGCGGCGATGAACGACATCATGGCCAAGCTCCAGAAATACCAGTCCGAGTTCACGGCCTGGGCCGAGACCGCGCAGCAGAGCGCGGCCCTTGACGCCAGCATGATGAAGACCTTCCGCGAGGTCGAGCCTGTCATGGCGGAGGTGCGGACCGCGGTCGATGCGATGTCCAGGCGGGCGGACGCCGCCGAAGCTGCCACGCGCGAGGCCGTGCGTCTTTGGATGGTCGTCGCCTTCGGCGTCACCGTCATCGTGCTTGCCGCCGTCGGCTTTTTGCTGGGACGCTCGATCTCGAAGGCACTCGGTGCGATGATCGGTGCGATGACCCGGCTTGCGCGCGGCGAGCTCTCGATTTCCGTTCCCGGCGTCGGCCGCAGGGACGAGATCGGCGAGATGGCCGGTGCGGTCGAGGTGTTCAGGACCAACATGGCGGAAGCCGAGCGGCTGCGCGCCGAACAGGCGGAAGCGGACGCGCGCGGGCGCGAACAGCGCAAGGCCGACATGCAGCGGCTCGCCGACAGGTTCGAAGGCGCGGTCGGCGAGATCATCGAGATCGTGTCGTCGGCGGCAACCGAGCTCGAGGCGTCTTCCAACACGCTGACGCAGGCCGCCGAGCGCGGCAACGGGCTTGCCACCGCCGTGGCGGCGGCCTCGGAAGAGGCGTCCGCCAACGTGCAGTCGGTGTCATCCGCGAGCGAGGAGATGACCTCCTCGATCTCCGAGATCAGCCGCCAGGTGCAGGAATCGGCGCGCGTCGCCGACGTCGCGGTCGGGCAGGCCCAGCGCACCAATGCGCGCGTCGCCGAATTGACCAAGGCGGCCTCCCGGATCGGCGACGTGGTGGAGCTGATCAACACCATCGCCGCCCAGACCAACCTGCTGGCGCTCAACGCGACGATCGAGGCGGCGCGGGCGGGCGAGGCCGGCAAGGGCTTTGCGGTGGTCGCAACCGAAGTGAAGGCGCTCGCCGAGCAGACCGCGAAGGCCACGGGCGAGATCGGCCAGCACATCGGTGCGATCCAGGCCGCGACGGACGACTCCGTCGGCGCGATCAAGGAGATCGGCGACACCATCGCGCGGATGTCGGAGATCTCGTCGACCATCGCGGCCGCGGTGGAGGAGCAGGGCGCCGCGACGCAGGAGATCTCCCGCAACATCCAGCATGCCGCGCACGGCACCTCCGAAGTCTCGGCGAATATCGCCGACGTCCAGCGCGGTGCCGGCGAGACTGGAGCCGCCTCGGCGCAGGTGCATTCGGCCGCGCATTCGCTGTCTCAGGAGAGCAACCGGCTGAAGAGCGAGGTCGCGCGCTTCCTGGAGTCGGTGCGGGCGGCGTGACGGCGTTCCGTTCGATGTTGCGCTGCGTCGACCGCATCGCAACACGAGATATCAGTGCTGCCGCAACAGATGGTTGCAGGGACAATAACGACGAAGCGGGCGAGCCCGTAATTTTACGTAGGTTCCTGTTAACGCCTGTTTGCGATTATAGGCGCAATCTCACGGGATAAGAACCAGCCAGCATCGATGAATTGACTTCCGCCCTGTCGTCCGTCGCGACGATTGCGGCGCAGGTGATTCACGCGTTGCCGGGTATCATCGGGATTTGTCGTGATGTCGAAGTTGTCGATCGTCTTCAAACTTCTGGCCGTGTTGTCGGTCCTCGTGCTGTCACTCGCCGGCGTCGGCGTGACCGCGATCGGCACCATGCAGAACATCAATGCGCATACGGTCGAGATCGCGGAGAGCTGGCTGCCGAGCGTGCGCGCGCTCGGTTCGCTTCGCGCCGACATCAATGAGCTGCGCGTCGCGCTCCGTCTGCATCTGATGCAGGACAGCGCGGAAGGCAAGGATGCGGCCGAGAAGCGCCTCGCCTCGCTGCAGGGGCGCATCGACCAGACGCGCAAGGTCTACGAGCCGCTGATCACGACCGCCGAGGAGCGCTCGCTCTACGGGCAATGGACCAAGGCGTGGGCCGAGTATCTGAACGGCGTGCAGGACGTGATGGCGCTGTCGCGCAAGAGCGTCGGTCGTTTCCCGACCGAGGCCAACGAGCTGTTGCAGACCAAGGTCGCCAAGATGGCCCAGGCGGCCGATCCGTTGCTCCAGAAGGGCATCGAGCTCAACAACCGGGGTGCAGAGCTGGAGACCAAGCAGGCGGCCGACAGCTACGCCATGATCTTCCGCGTGCTGGTCGGCATCATCGTGTTCTCGGTCGTGATTGCGATCGCCGCCGCCTATTATCTCGTGCGCGACGTTTCGCGTGGTATTGCCTCGATCATCCGTCCGATGCAGTCGCTCGGCGAGGGCGACCTTTCGGCCGAGGTGCCGCATCGCGGCGAGAAGACCGAGATCGGCTCGATGGCGGATGCGCTCCAGATCTTCAAGGAAGCGCTGATCGCCAAGAAGGCTGCCGACGAGGCCGCTGCGGCCGACGCCGAAGCCAAGATCGAGCGCGGCCGCCGTGTCGATGCCATTACCCGCAGATTCGAAGCCATGATCGGCGAAGTCGTCGGCACCGTCTCCTCGGCCTCGACCGAGCTCGAGGCGTCGGCGTCGACGCTGACCAGCACCGCGCAGCGTGGGCAGGAGCTCGCGACCGTCGTGGCGGCAGCCTCCGAGGAAGCCTCCACCAACGTCCAGGCCGTGGCCTCCGCCTCGGAGGAGCTGTCGTCCTCGATCACCGAGATCAGCCGCCGCGTGCAGGATTCGGCGCGGATGGCGGCGGAAGCCGTCGAGCAGGCGGCGCGGACCAACGAGCGCGTCAACGCGCTGTCGCAGGCCGCCTCCCGCATCGGTGACGTCGTCGAGCTCATCAACACGATCGCAGGCCAGACCAATTTGCTGGCGCTGAACGCGACCATCGAGGCGGCGCGCGCCGGCGAGGCCGGCCGCGGCTTTGCGGTCGTCGCCTCCGAGGTCAAGGCATTGGCCGAGCAGACCGCGAAGGCGACCGGCGAGATCGGGGCCCAGGTTTCGGGGATCCAGGCGGCAACGCAGGAATCCGTCAGCGCCATCCAGGAGATCGGCGGCACCATCGAGCGGCTGTCCGAAGTGTCCGCGGCGATCGCCGCGGCCGTCGAGGAACAGGGCGCCGCCACGCAGGAGATCTCGCGCAACGTCCAGCAGGCCTCGGTCGGCACGCAGGAGGTCTCGGCGAACATCACCGACGTGCAGCGCGGTGCGATCGAGACCGGCGAGGCCTCGACCGAAGTGCTGTCGGCGGCGAAATCGCTGGCGACCGACAGCACGCGCCTCAAGGTCGAGGTCGCGCAGTTCCTGGATTCGGTCCGCGCGGCCTGATCTTCAACTTCCCGTCTGTGGAGCCGGCGGCGGAGCCTGCCGCCGGAACAGGATGCGCTGGTAGAGCCATCCGATCGCGACCAGCACGACGCCGAGGCACATGAACGACAGCGCGCGGTAAACGCCTGTCAGCGTCGACATGTCGATCACGAAGGCCTTCAGGATCGTCAGCGCGATGACGGCGGCGGACGCAAGCCGCGCGCGCTCCGAGTTGACGAGGATGCCGACGCCGAGCAGCACCACGCCGAAGGCGAGCCAGCCGATCGAGTAGGTGTATTGCTCGGCCCCCGTCGTCTCGCCGCTGGACAGGATCGGGCCGTGATAGAAGCGGCGGATCTCCAGCGTGACATAGGCGAGCGCGAACACGAGCGCGCCGCCAGCGATGGTGTTGGCATAGGCCTTGCCACGCTCGCCGACCACCGCATAGGACAGCAGCAGCATCAGCACCGCCGGCAGCGCGTAGCCGAGCAGCAGCAGGTTGAACACGGCGCCGCCGACGTCGATATGCCACAGCAGCGGGTTCTCCAGGATCAGTAGGCCGAACACGCTGATGAGCCCGCCGATGGCCGTGAGCACCACCGCGCCGACATTGTGCACGATACTGCGGCTGCGCAGCCTCAGCCGTTCCAGCCCGATCGCCATGGCGAACGCGACGCAGACTTGCAGCGCGCATTCGAGCAGCGACGGCGCAGACGTCATCTGGCCTCCAGTCGCAAAGTGCCGGATCTCCATGAAGGCGAGCAGCGCGGTGAACAGGATCGCGGCGGCTTCCACCATGCGCAGCGGCGCATCGTCGCCGCGGCGGCGCAGGAAGATGCTCGCGCCCCAGAACGAGACTGCCGGCAGGCCGTAGCCCCACAGCAGCCAATTGAAGATCGGCGTCGTGCCGACGGCATCGCCGACGATGCGCGGATCATAGACGATGCGCGCGGTGACGATCGCGGCGAAAATGGCCGCGAGCCGGCGCAGGACCGGGATCGGGCGCTGCAGCGAGATCCAGGCGGTGCCGAGCGACATCAGCGCCAGTGCAATCGTGAGCCAGCCCTTTTCGAGCGCGAAGGTCAGCGCCAGCGCCAGCGCGCCGAGCGTGCCGGTCGCGAACAGCGCGACGGAGGTCGCAGCCCCCGGCCGATCTTCGCGGCGCGCAAGCGCTTCGGTGGCGGCGCCAAAGGCGGCGGCAAGCAGCACCGCGAGGATCGCGAACGGGATCGAGCGATCCAGATGGGCAATGCGTGCATAGAGCGCAACGAGGATCGCAATTGGCGTGGCGACACCCGCCGCCGACCACACCACCGGAATGATCGCCGAGTTCGAACGGCCCTGCGCGAAAAAGCCGGCCATGCCGAAGCCGGCGGCGAAGATCGCAGCCATCACCAGATGCAGCGTCACGGAGCTGTCGGTCGCGACCGGTCCGATGCCGGGCAAGGGGCCGCCCGGCAGCACCAGCATGTCGGGATTGGCGCGCACCGCCCACTCGGCGAACACGATGAAGACGGTCGCCGCGGCCGCGCCCAGCGCGCCGGTCGCTGCCGGCGCGCGCCAGGCGACGAACAGCGTCGCACCGACGAGAAGCGTGAAGGCGATCAGCGCCAGATCCGCATGCGCGCTCGACAGCACGATCAGCATCGCGCCGAACAGATAGGCGCCGAGCGAGCTCGACGACACCGGCTCGATCTCGCCGTCCTCGATGCTGGGCCCGAACATGAAGCCGCAGACGACGAGCAGCGCAGCCAGCACGAATCCCGCGATCGCATGGAAGGCGTGCGGCGCGACCTGCACGTCACTGGTGTCCAGACCCGGGAAGATCCAGAGCACAGCGAAGGCGATCGTGGTCACCGCAAGCCAGCGCCACAGCCGGATGCGGGCAAGGCCGAAGCTCGCGGCGGTGACGATCGCAAGATAGATGTAGAGCGCCCAATAGTCCGGCTTGCCGCTGGAGACGAGGAGCGGGGTCACGAACGCGCCGACCACGCCGAGGCCGGCGAGCGCGGGCCCGTGCAGCAGGGCGGCGGCAAGCGTGCCGAGTGCGACGAGGCCGAGCAGCACGAAGGCGGTCGCAGGCACGAGGAAGCCATAGAGCGCGTAGGCGGCATAGATGGTCGCGAACGCGACGGCCGTGCCGGCCGCGGTGAGGATCGCGGGAATATTGGCGATCGGCAGCGCCGCGATGTTGGAGATGCTCTCCTTGCGCCGCGACCATTCGCCGGCGCCGAGCAGCGCGGCTGCGAACAGGCCGCCGAGGAACACGCGCACGCCGGGGCCGACGAGGCCGGCCTCGATCGAATAGCGCACCATGAAGAAGCCGCCGAGCGCGAGCGCAAGGCCGCCGATCCACACCACCCAGCGCGTGCCGAGACGCTCCTCGAAGCCAGGATCTCTAATATCAAGCGCCGGCAGCGGAGGCGGTGCATCGGCTCCGGTGCCCGCTTCGAGCGGTGGCGGCGCAGCCACTTCGGTGACGAGCGGCGGCGACGCCTCGGCCTCGGGCGCGAGCGGCGGTGGCTCGGCCGGAGTTGTCGCGGGCGCTTCAGCCTGCACCGGTGCGGGCATCAGCGGCGGCGGTTGCACTCGCCGTTGCGTGTAAACCATCTCTTCGAGCGAGCTCAGCCGGCGGCGCAGCTCGGCCGCCTGGTTGGAGGCCTTGATCGCGATCAGGAAGGCGATGATCGCAATGATCAGCGCAAAGACGTCAAACGGGCCGTCGAACATGAAGCCTCCAGGCAACCGGCGGGCAGGGGCCGATCGCGCAAATGTCATATCTAGCGCCGGGAGCGCATGCGCAAGCCCGGCGCGGGCCGCTCCTGGAGCACGTCGCGGCGGAAGCGGTAGAGCGCCGCCGGCCGTCCGCCAGTCTGTGTCGACATCACGCCGGTCGGTTCGACCAGGGCTTCCGTTTCGACCAGGCGGCGGAAATTCTGCTTGTGCAGGTGCCGGCCGGAGATCGCCTCCACCGTATGCTGCAATTCGGTGAGTGTGAACTCGGCGGGCAAAAGTTCAAAGACCACAGGACGATACTTCAGTTTTGCGCGCAGCCGCGCGATCGCGGTGGCGAGGATCCGGCGATGATCGAACCGCATGGAGGTGCCGAGTGCGGGAAGCGCCTTGCGTGCTAATGCCGCAGGTCGGCCGTCGCGCCGCGCCTCCTCGATCAGCCCGGCCTCATAGAGCAGCTCGTAGCGGTCGAGCACGCGCTCCTCGTCCCAGGGCGCGCCATCGAGGCCGAAATAGAACCGCACGCGGTCCCTGCGCGGCAATGCGCGCGTCGTCTCCGGCGTCTCCTGTTCCGCCCATGTCGTCAGCGCCGGGATGATGTCGCGGGCGATGATCGCCGGCGGCTCCTCGCGCCAGTCCTCCCAGGGGAGGAAGCGATACCACGGCTCGAAGCTCGCCCCGGTTGCTGCGAGTTCGCCGTCGACGGCGCGGGTGAGTGCGAGATATCCGATCGACACCATATGCGCGCCGGTGTCGCCGGCCTCCGCATGACGGCCGCGATCGCCGAACGTATAGAGCTGCTCGACGTAGCCGAGCCGCAAGCCCGCCTGCTCCTCGACCCAGGCGCGCAGGCCGATCTCGAAGGTCCGATGGCTCAGCGCATCGAACGGACCGAACGGCAGGCCCGCCAGGCCGTCGCTGCCGCGCGCGGTGAGGATCAGCGGTTCATGGTCTTCGATCGCGACGATCGCGGCGGTCAGGCCGATCTCGATCGGCGTCAGCAGCGTCTCGCTCATGCGGCTCACTTCGCTGCTGTCATTCGAGCTCGATCACGAAGGGGCGACCCTCGACCATCATCGCGCCAGGGCCCATCTCGTCGAGCGCGCGCAGCATGCGGCCCTCGCGTCCCAGCGCGCGGTCGGCGAGGCCGACGATGCGCCGGTTCGGCGATGCGATCGGCGAGGCCGCGCGGATCTTCTTCGCGATCTCGATCTCGTCGCGATGCGGATTGAGGGCGCAGGCCGCGGCGAAGGCGCTCGCGGTGGAGCGGCTGATGCCGGCGTAGCAATGCACCACCAGCGGCGCGCTGCGTTCCCAGCGGCGCACGAAGCTCAGCACCTGGTCGATATGGGCCTCCGACGGCGCGACAAAACCGTCCATCTCCTCGGTGATGTCGTCCATAGACACCTTGAGATGGTTGGCCGGCAGCACCGACACCGGCCGCGCCACCTGCTCGACATTGGCCATCACGGTCAGCACGTGGCTGGCCCCGGTGAGGCGGACGGTTTCGGGAAGCGCGGCGAGGGAACAGACGTGGATCATGGCGGACCTTTTCGTTGATTATAGCCGCGGCTGTAGGGTGGGCAAAGGCGCATCGCGCTGTGCCCTCCATTTCGCAACTGCGCTCATCTCGCCTTGTTTGGTGGGCACGTTTCGCTTTGCCCACCCTACGAAGGGATGACGCTACGCAAACACCGCGCCAAACCGCTCCAGGAACTGCTTCTCGGCCCGCGCCGCCGTCCAGGGCGTGAGATAGTCGCGCCGGACGCTGTCGGGCAGGCCGGGATCCTTGCCGAACAGACGCCTCGCCTCGGCATCGCTGAAGCCGGCAAGCTCGGTCGCTTCCAGATAAGCCGCGCCGCGATCGGCGGCCTTGATGGCCAGCGTGATCTCGTCGGGCAGCACCGGCGGCAGGCCGAAGCGGATGTGGATGGCGCCGAGCAGGCGCTTCTCGACCGCCTTGTAATGGCCGTCAAGCACGGCCTTGAACGGCGAGATCATGTCGCCGATCACGTATTCGGGCGCGTCGTGCAGCAGGGCTGCGAGCCGGACGCGCTGGTCCACGCGCGGCGTCTCGTGCCGCATCACGGTCTCCACCAGCAGCGTATGCTGCGCGACCGAGAAGATATGTGCGCCTGTCGTCTGCCCGTTCCAGCGCGCCACGCGCGCCAGCCCATGCGCGATGTCGGCGATCTCGATGTCGAGCGGAGAGGGATCGAGCAGATCGAGCCGCCGGCCCGACAGCATGCGCTGCCAGGCGCGGGACTCCGCGCCGCGTGCCGACTTCTTCGCGCTCATTTGACCTTGAGGCGCGGCTTGCGCTGCGTCTTGCCGCAGCTTGCGTGACAATGGCAGTCGACGAGATGGTCGTTGACCATGCCGGTCGCCTGCATGAAGGCGTAGACGATGGTCGGGCCGACGAACTTGAAGCCGCGCGAGGACAGCTCCTTGGAGATCTGCACCGACAGCGGCGTCGAGGCCGGCACGCTCGCCCTGGTCTTGAAGTTGTTGACCTTGGGTCGTCCGTCCATGAAGTCCCACAGCAGCTTCGAGAAGCCCGGGCCCTTCTCCATGATATTCAGATAGGACTTCGCGCTCAGGATCGCGCCGTCGATCTTGGCGCGGTTGCGCACGATGCCGGCGTCGTTCATCAGCGCGTGCACCTTCTTGGCATTGTAGCGCGCGATCTTCTCCGGCTGGAAATCGTCGAAGGCTTTGCGGAAATTGTCGCGCTTGCGCAAAATCGTGATCCAGGACAGGCCGGCCTGGAAGCCATCGAGGATCAGCTTCTCGTACAACGCGCGGTCGTCATACTCGGGCACGCCCCATTCTGTGTCGTGATAGGCGACGTAGAGCGGATCTTCGCCCGGCCAGGGGCAGCGGGTCAGGCCGTCGGGATGCAGGCGAGGGGCGCGGCTCATGCGGTGGGCTGCTTGGCTGGAATGCGTACGACTTCAGGTTCGGCGAGCGTCAAGGCAAGTCCGCCGGCCGTGAGCGGCTGGCCGGCGTCGAGCGCGTCGGCGACGCGGTCGATGCGCACCAGCGCGATGCCCTTGCCATCGGCAGAAGAGCCAATGGTGCCGACCGGCTTGTCGCCGGCGAGAATGGCAGCACCAATCTCGGGCGAGGGTCCGTCGAGCAGCACCTTGACGCTGCGGGTGCGCGCGGTGCCGCGATGCTGCATGCGCGAGACGACCTCCTGGCCGACATAGCAGCCCTTGTCGAAATCGACGCCGGCGAGGCGGTCCATATTGGTCTCGTGCGGGAATGCATCGCTGTACATGAAGTCGAGCCCGCCGCGCGGCACGCCAAGCGCGATGCGATGTGCCTCATAGGCGGCCGCGTCGACCAGCTCGGCACCGATGAGGTCGGACAGCTTCTGCTTGAGATCCTCGGGGATCAGGATGCGGTATCCGAGCCCGTCATGGCGCGGATCGGCGAAGGCAAGGTCCGGCTGGGCCGCGAGCGCGCCGTCCCAGGCGGCGAGCACGCCGAGATCGTCGGAGAGGTTTTCCACGGTGACCTTGGCGCGCAGCTTGTAGAATTTCAGCTTGGTCGCGAGGCCCTCGGCCAGCGCTTTGGGGCAGTCGATGAGGAACCCGCCGCCATGGCCGGCCGGCACCTCCGTGATCAGGAAATCGACGATGATCTTGCCCTGCGGCGTCAGCAGCGCGCCGAATCGCCCCAGGCCCGGCTTCAGCCTGTCGAGGTCGGTCGTGACGAGGCCGTTGAGGAAGTTGCGCGCATCCTCGCCCGCGACCTTGACCACGCCCCGGTCGGGAAGAAACGCTGATTTCATGAGAAAATCTCTTGCGACATGTTGCTCCGGAACGTAAGCCCGCAGCGCATAAACGACAAGACCTCGAGCCCTGCGCTTGGGGATGAGAGGGGCCTTCAGCCATGACCCAGCGTTTCGATGTGATCCTCAGGGGCGGCACTGTCGTCAACCAGGACGGCGAGGGCCTGCGCGACATCGGCATTGCGGGCGGCCGCATCGCCGAGATCGGCGCGCTGTCGCAAGCCTCCGCCGCCGAGGTGATCGACTGCAAGGGCCTGCACATCCTGCCCGGCGTGATGGACACGCAGGTGCATTTTCGCGAGCCCGGGCTGGAGCAGAAGGAAGACCTCGAGACCGGCTCGCGCAGCGCCGTGATGGGCGGCGTCACCGCCGTGTTCGAGATGCCGAACACGTCGCCCTTGACCGTGACCGAGGCCAGCTTCACCTTCAAGGTGAAGCGCGCCCGTCACCGCATGCATTGCGACTTCGCCTTCTTCATCGGCGGCACCCGCGAGAACGTGCAGGACCTGCCGGTGCTGGAGCGCGCGCCCGGCTGCGCGGGCGTCAAAGTGTTCATCGGCTCCTCGACCGGCGCGCTGCTGGTGGAGGACGACGAGAGCCTGCGCCGCATCTTCCAGGTGATCCGCCGCCGCGCCGCGTTCCACGCCGAGGACGAATACCGCCTCAACGAGCGCAAGCCGCTGCGCATCGAGGGCGATCCGCGCTCGCATCCGGTCTGGCGCGACGAGACCGCGGCGCTGATGGCGACGCAGCGCCTGGTCAAGCTCGCGCATGAGACGGGCAAGCGCATCCACGTGCTGCACATCTCGACCAAGGAAGAGATCGAGTTTTTGCGCGACCACAAGGACGTCGCATCCTGCGAGGCGACGCCGCATCATCTCACGCTGGTCGCGCCTGAATGCTACGAGCGGCTCGGCACGCTGGCGCAGATGAACCCGCCGGTACGCGGGGCCGATCACCGCGCCGGCATCTGGCGCGGCATCGAGCAGGGCATCATCGACGTGCTCGGCTCCGATCACGCCCCGCATACGCTGGAAGAAAAGCAGAAGACCTATCCCGCTTCGCCCTCAGGCATGACCGGCGTGCAGACGCTGGTGCCGCTCATGCTCGATCACGTCAACGCCGGCCGCCTGTCGCTGGCGCGGTTTGTCGATCTCACCAGCGCCGGCCCCGCGCGCCTCTACAACATGGCCTGCAAGGGCCGCATCGCGGCCGGTTACGACGCCGATTTCACCGTCGTCGACTTGAAGCGCAGCGAAACCATCACCAACAAATGGGTGGCATCCAAGGCCGGCTGGACCCCTTACGACGGCGTCCGCGTCACGGGTTGGCCCGTCGGCACCTTCATCCGCGGCCGCCGCGTGATGTGGCAGGGCGAGCTGGTGACGCCATCGCAAGGCGAGCCGGTGCGGTTTCTGGAGACGCTGAAGGCGTAGGCTTTGGCGCGCTGCGGCACGGTGCGTGCCTCAGACTCGGTGTCGTCCTGGCGAAAGCCAGGACCCATAACCCCGACCGGATATTGTTGCGAAGACTGGTGGCCAGATCTGCCCGCAGCCATATAGTGCTGTGGTAATGGGTCCTGGCTTTCGCCAGGACGACGTTGGAGAGGTCATCGCATGCCCCAACCGGCACCCCTCATCTCCACCGAACAACTCGCCGCCATCCTCGGCGATCCCGCCTTACGCCTCTACGACTGCACGACCTACAACGAACCGGTGCCGCCAGGCAGCGACGTGCCGTATCGCGCGGTGCCCGGCGACAAGACCTTCGCGGCGGGCCACATCCCCGGCGCCGATTTCCTCGATCTTCAGGGCGAGTTCTCCGACGCCTCCGCGCAGCAGTTCTTCATGATGCCCGGTGTGGCCCAACTCGAAGCCGCCTTCGGCCGCCACGGCCTCGATGCGTCCAAGACCATCGTGCTCTACAGCATCGGCACGATGATGTGGGCGACGCGGTTCTGGTGGATGCTGCGCTCGCTCGGCGTCGACGCGCTTGTGCTCGACGGCGGTTTCGACAAATGGAAGGAAGAGGGGCGACCGGTCGAGACCGGCACACCGCAGGGCTACCCCGCCACGACCTTCAAGGCCACACCGCGCGCGGGCTTCTTCGTCGACAAGAATGTCGTGAAGGCGCGGATCGGCGATCCCGCGACCGTGATCGTCAATGCGCTCGGGCCGCAGTTTCATCGCGGCCTCGAGCCGAGCCGCTACGGCCGGCCCGGCCGAGTTCCCGGCAGCGTCAACGTATCAGCCGCAACGCTCACTAATGCGGACAAGACGCTGACGAGCCTTGCGGATGCCGAAGCGATATTCGCCGCCCAGGGCGTTACGCGTGACAAGAGCGTGATCTGTTATTGCGGCGGTGGCATCTCGGCGACGATCGACCTGTTGCTGCTGACGCAGCTCGGCTTCGACAAGCTGACGCTTTACGACGCCTCGATGGGCGAATGGGCGAGGGATCCGTCGCTGTGCCGATCGAGACCGACTAGAGGAAGGTAAGAAAGTTGGGAACCTTTCCCTTGGGCCGGCATCCAATGTCGGGAACCAATGGAGACAAGCAGGTGACCGCAATGCAACGGACCGCAGCCGGCCTGTCCGCCGGAGCCAAGACTTCAGAATTCAGGGCCTCGGAGGCCGAACTGGTCGATCGTGCGCGAGGCCGCGACGAGTCCGCGCTCCGCGAGATCATGCAGGCCAACAACCGCAGGCTCTACCGCCTCGCGCGCGGAATTCTGCGCAGCGACAGCGAAGCCGAGGATGTGGTGCAGGAAACCTATGTCCGCGCCTTTACCCATCTCGATGGCTTCCGCGGGGAATCCGGGTTGTCGACCTGGCTGTCGCGCATCGCCATCAACGAAGCGCTCGGGCGGGCGCGAAGTGCCAGGCCCCATGTCGAGCTCGGCTCGGTGCCCGAAGCCGCGCTCGAGGCGCAGATCATCAAATTTCCCGTCTCACCCGCAGGCGATCCGGAAAGGACCATGGCCCAACGTGAAATCCAGCGCGTCGTCGAACGCGCAATCGACGAGTTGCCGGATGTCTTCCGCATGGTCTTCGTCGCACGCGTCATGGAGGGCATGAACATCGAGGAGACCGCCGATCTGCTCGGCGTGAAGCCCGAAACCGTGAAGACGCGGTTGCACCGCGCCCGCACCATGCTGCGTGAGAACGTCGAGAAGGAGATCGGTCCGGTGATGATGGATGCGTTCCCGTTCGCGGGCTGGCGCTGCGAGCGCCTGACCGTGTCGGTGCTGAAGCGGCTCGGCGTCGGCGGCTGAAGTTTTTCGGGAACGTTTGCGCGAAATTCCCATCCAACACCTGTGAAGCAACGCGCCGGCGGACCCCGTCCGGCAGCACAGGAGTGTCAAACCATGTTCATTCGACGGAGCGCGGCTGTTGCCGCAGCAATCTTGTTGTCGAGCCCCGCGCTGCTGCAAGGCGCCGGCGCAGCCGACAAGCCGACCGATCCGCAGATCGCCCATATCGCCTACACCGCGGGCGTGATCGACATCAACGCCGCCAAGCAGGCGCAGAAAAAGGCGCAGAACAAGGACGTCAAGGCGTTTGCCGAGGACATGCTGCGCGACCACGAGGCCGTCAACAAGCAGGCGCTCGCGCTGGTCAAGAAGCTGAACGTCACGCCCGAGGACAATGACACCAGCAAGGCGCTGTCGAAGCAGGCGAGTGACAAGCTGGCTGAGTTCGACAAGCTGAGCGGCGCGGCCTTCGACAAGGCCTATGTCGCCAACGAGGTCGCCTACCACAAGGCGGTCAATGGTGCGCTGGAGACCCAGCTGATTCCGTCGGCGAACAATGCCGAGCTGAAGAGCCTGTTGCAGACCGGCCTGAAGATATTCCAGGGCCATCAGCAGCACGCCGAGCACGTCGCGGCCGAGCTGAAATAGGGAGCGTGGGATGAAGCCGGGACGCCTCGCTTCGATCGCGCTTGCGATCATCTTCCTGCCGATGGCCGTCCCGGCGCACGCGGCGACCATCGAGATCACGATGGAGAACCTCGTGATCTCACCGACTGAGGTGTCGGCGAAGGTCGGGGACACCATCAGGTGGGTCAACAAGGACGTCTTCGCCCACACCGCCACCGCGAAGAACGGCGATTTCGACGTGACGTTGCAGCCCGAGAAATCGGCGGCGTTCGTTCTGAAGAAGGCGGGAGCGGTCGACTATTACTGCCGCTATCATCCCAACATGAAAGCGACGCTCAAGGTCGAGCCGTGAGGGAGCAGGGAGTGCATTCCCAATCGTGGCGGGAATATCTCCCGGTCATCGCGAGACTAATGCTTGTCCGGGGGAGCCGGCTTCCGTGCGATAAACGCAGCAGACTTCGCGAACCTGTTCACCAGATCCCGTTCGCCAAGTCATTCATCCGTAGACTGGCCCCGCCCGCGTGGCGGGGTCATTTTCGAAAAGGCGTTTACTGCCGGGAGATGTCGACGGAGAATTCGCCGTTGCGGATCCGGCCGGGAAAGCCCTCGACGAACTTCGCTACCGCGTCCTCGCCATAGGTGCCGACGAGCTCGGCAAAGGCCGCAAACAGGCTCGCCTGCGCCAGGCAGTCGCCGTCGACGCCGTCATGGCGCGCCTCGGCCCAGGCCTCGTTGAGATAGCTCAGTGCGGCCTGTTTCTGCTCGTGGTCGGGCAGCGGCGCGCGGGCGGGGGCGTAGGAAATCGGCTGGCTCATGAAATGCGATCAGGGCTGGCGCGCGATCCACGGCGATGCGCTGTGCGAGTGGTGTAGCACGCGTATTAACGCCCGCTAGGCCACATCTTTAAGAACGGTTAATGGCTGTGAACAAAGACGATGACAGGGTTCCCGTCGCCGTCATTCCGGGCTCGCGCTACGCGCGCCCCGGAATGACGGCGAGATCAGTTCGCGTAGCGCGCCGTGAGATCGCGCGAGATCTTCGAGCCTTCCTCGATGTAGCGGCGGATCGCGACGGTGGCGGCCGGCGTGCAGCTCCGGTAGGTCTGCTGGAAGCCGTTATAGCCGCGGTTGAAGCCGGCGATCATGCGGGTGCGGCGCTCTCCGGAGGGGGTTTCGGCATCGATCAGCGCCTGCATCTCGCTGCGCCATTTGTTGCCCTCGTTGGACCCGCAAATGCCGCGCAGATAGTGCAGGCCGCCGAGGATCTCCGCCAGCCGCTGCAAATCGGCGTCAAACGGCGCCGCCACGTCCTGGCCCCGGGCGGGCGCGCAGGCGCAGGTTAGAATCAGGGCAAAAATGGCCAGAAATCGCGTGGACATCGGCGGGGTGTATGCCCCCTCAGGGCGGCGGGCGCAAGGCGGGCTGCGCGGGCGGTGTGCTCCCTTCCCCGCTTGCGGGGGAGGGTTGGGGAGAGGGTGCCTCCGCTAGCGAGAACCCCCCAGAGGAGAAAGCCCTCACCCGTCGCTTCGCTCCGACCTCTCCCGCAAGCGGGAGAGGTATAGCGGCGCCCGCGGCTCGGCCTATGCCTCAATCAAGCGCGCGGCGGACTGAATGACCTCCTCCAGCCCCCCGGTCAGCTTGAGGTCGCCGAGGCTCGCCAGGGCATCGGGGGCGATCCAGCGGTAGTCGTCGAGCTCGTCGTTCAAAACCGGCTCCCGGGCCGCCCAGCGGGCGGCAAAGGACATGATCAGGTAGTGGCCGGCGCCGGCCGTGGCCGGCAGCACCTCGCGCCAGCCGGCGAGGCCAATGATCTCGATGGCGAGCCCGGTCTCCTCGTCCACCTCGCGCACCAGGGCCTGGTGCAGCGATTCGCCGAACTCGACCCGGCCGCCGGGCAGCGAATAGAACCCCTTGGCGGGCGATCGGGCGCGGCGGGTCAGAAGCACCTTGCCATCACGAAAAATCGCGGCGCTGACCGCAATCTGGGGATGGGTGGGCTGGACGACCGCAGACACGGCTCAGTTTGCCATGATGGTGTCGACGTCGGCTTCCGCCCCGCCATTGATGATGCCGCCGCAGGCAGCGATCAGCGGCTTGACCCAGAGGGTGGCCTGCTCGGCCAGGCGGACGCGGGTGGTGTCCTTCTCGACCTCGCGCATGGCCGAGCCGACCGCGGTCAGGATCGAGGTCATCGTGTCGGTGAGGTGGTCGAACTGGGCGCGCACGTTGGGATCGGCCTTCTCATAGGCTTCGATGGCGAGGTCGCGTGCCTTGAAGTTCGACGCCGTGAAATGCTCGGCATAGGACAGCGGCGACCAGGTCAGAAAGTCTTCGGCGCATTCCGGCATGTCAGGGACCATTTCGAGCAGCATCACCGCTTCATTGAAATGGTTGAGATAGTCGGTGGCAAGCCCGGTCCGCGGGTTGATGTTGGCCACGCGCAGTCGTTCGGCCCAGGCTGCTGCCTCGGGGCCCGTCTGTACATGCGTCCGCGCGGGTTGGGAGGCCATTGAGCTCATTCGCCGCAGTGTTAACGTTCGGGGTTAAAAGGACCTGAACGGACCCTATATAGACGCCCAAGGATGTGTGGACGCTTCGTCATAACTTCGGCCCCCGCGGCTTTGCGGCAACTGTTCGGCTATGTCGAGCAGCCGAATTTCCCGCCCCGGTACAATGTCGCCCCGACGCAACCGATTCCGGTCGTGCTGGTCGAGAACGGCGCGCGCCATTTCCGCCTGATGCGCTGGGGTCTGCTGCCGGGCTGGGTCAAGGATCCCAAAGGCTTTACGCTCCTGATCAACGCCCGCTCGGAGACGGTGCTGGAGAAGCCCGCCTTCAAACGCGCGATTCGCCGGCGGCGCGGCCTGATCCCGGCCGACGGGTACTACGAATGGAAGGCGGTGGATGGCCGCAAGCAGCCGTTCTTCATCCATCGGGCCGACGGCGCGCCGCTCGGCTTTGCCGCGGTGTTCGAGACCTGGGCCGGGCCGAACGGCGAGGAGCTCGACACGGTCGCGATCGTCACGGCGGCGGCGGGCGAGGACCTCGCCGCGCTGCATGACCGCGTGCCCGTGACCATCAGCCCGCGTGATTTCGAGCGCTGGCTCGACGTTCGCGGCGACGAGGTTGACGCGATCCTGCCGCTGATGATCGCCCCGCGCATCGGCGAATTCGCCTGGCACCCGGTCTCCACCCGCGTCAATCGCGTCGCCAATGACGACGAGCAACTGCTCTTGCCGATCAGCGCGGAGGAGATGGAGGCGGAGCTGGAGGCGTCGAAGCCGAAGAGGGTCGCGCGGAAGGCGGCGGCCGCGTCATCCGATGACGGGCAGGGGTCGTTGTTTTAGCCAAGCTGGCGCCATTCACTCCGTTGTCGTCCCAGATTTGCGCTGACGCTTGTCCGGGACGACAGCGGAGTTTTTTGCTGGAGAGTCACACAATCTCCCGCGCCCGCAGCGTCGCGATCTCCGCCGCATCGAAGCCCAGCTCGCCGAGCACCGCGTTGGTATCCGCGCCCAGCTCCGGCGCCATCCGGTCCAGCTTGCCGCCGCCATGCGCGAGCTTGAATCCGCTGCCGGCAAAACGCAGGCGGCCATAGGGCGTGTCCAGCTCCTGGATCGCACCGCGTGCCTGCACTTGCGGATGATCGATCACTTCCTCGACCTTCCAGATGCTGGCGCAGGGCGCGCCGGCGTCTTCGAGAATTGTCTCCCACTCGCGCGCCGGCTTTTTCGCGAGCGCCTCTTCGATGATGGCGCGCAGGGCCGGCTCGTTCTCGTTGCGCGCGAACCAGTCGGCGAAGCGCGGATCGGACAGCGTGTCCTCGCGGCCGAGCGCGCCCATCAGCGCGCGGTACTGTTTCTCGTTGTTGACAGCGAGCAGGATGTGGCCGTCGCCGCATTTGAACAAATTCGCGGTGGTCCGGCGGCTCACCGCCTGGTTGCCCGAGAGCTGCTGGCGATGGCCGGCGACCGACCAGTCCGCGATCTGCCCGGAGAGAAACGCCAGCGTCGCTTCCAGCATGGAGACGTCGATGAGCTGCCCCTTGCCGGTGCGGTCGCGCTGGTACAGCGCGCTCGATACGCCGAACGCGGCCGTGGCGCCCGAGAGCACGTCGCAGACCGCAAAGCCCGCGCGCGTCGGCCCCGTTTCAGGGTGGCCGGTGATCGCCATGATGCCTGACAGCGCCTGCATCTTGCCGTCATAGCCGGGCCGCAGGCGGTCCGGGCCGGTCTGGCCGAAGCCTGAGACGGCGCAATAGATCAGCTTTGGATTGATCGCGGACAGCGCCTCATAGCCGATGCCGAGCTTGTCCATCACGCCCGGGCGAAAGTTTTCCATGACGACGTCGACCTGGGCGGCAAGCTTCTTCACGATGGCGATCGCATCTGGCTTCTGCAAATCGAGCGTCAGGCTGCGCTTGTTGCCGTTGATGGCCTGGAACGCCGGCGCGAGCCCGCGCTCGGCCCATTCGCGGCTGAGCGGCGTGCGGCGCATGTCCTCACCCTCGCGCCGCTCGACCTTGATGACGTCGGCCCCCAGCAGCGCGAGCTGGTAGCTCGCATAGGGGCCGGCCAGCACTTGCGTGAAATCCAGGATCTTCACGCCCTCGAACGGTCGCGTCACGTCGCTCTCCCTTTTTGTTTTGGTTGCCGGAGGACGTCAGGCGGCGCGGTTGCCGCGCGCGATCTCCTTCTGCTTGTCGAATTCGGCGCGGCGGCGCGCCAGCTCTTCAGGCGAGAGCTGCGCGACATTGTTGTAGTCGAGCTTCCAGGAGGCGTCCTCGCTCCAGCGCAGCGGCGACTGCATCGTCGTCTGCGGACCGCTCGCGGTCTCGAGCAGCCTGAGTGCGAGCTCGAGCGTTTGCGCCTGCGAGGTGACGTCGTGCGGCTTGCCGGCGGAATTGCCGAGCGGGAAGTCGGAGAACAGGAAGCGCGGCACGGCGGCGTGCTCGATGATGTCCTTGGCGCAGCCCATGATCACGGTCGGAATGCCGTTCCGCTCCAGATGCCGCGCCACCAGCGCGGTGGTCTGGTGGCACACCGGGCAGTTCGGCACCAGCACCGCGACATCGACCTTGTCGGCAAGACAGCGCGCCAGAATCTCCGGCGCGTCGGTGTCGAGGGTGACGCGATGGCTGCGGTTGGTCGGCGCGCCGAAGAAGCGCGGGGCCACTTCACCGATCCGGCCCGCGGCGGACGCCTTCAACAGCTGCGGCAGCGGAAACCAGGTGCCGCTGTCGGTCGCCGAGGTGTGCTTGCGGTCGTAGCCGATGTGCGAGATGCGCAAATCGTGCGCTTTCGACGTGTCGCCGTCATAGACCTGGTAGAATTTGGCGCTGCCATTATACGCCGCGCCCGGCCCCTGGTCGCCCTTGGCGGGATCGTACGGCGCAGCCGTGGTGATGATGGTGACGCGCGATTGCGAAAGCGGTTTCTTCAGCGGCTGGAACGGCGCCTCGACATGATGCGCCCAGCGGTACGGCGTGGTGTAGCCGATCGCCGCGTAATAGTCGCGGGTGCGCTGCATGTAGGGGACGAGGGAGTCGTAGTCGGGCGCAAAGCCGAATTCGTCGTCGCGCGAAGCGGACATGGGCGCGTCTCCTGGTTCTTGTTGAGAGCCAGACTAGAGATAGTCGGCTGTGAGCTCAACAGGGGGAGGGGCGGCGCAGGCCAGAATTGCTCGCCGCGATGGCTCGCAGCGCGGCAGGTGCGCTCCCTCGCCCCGCTTGCGGGGCCGCGACGAGCTCCGCTCGCGCTCGGAGGGTTGGGGTGAGGGGGAGCCTCCGCGAGGATGGTGAGAGTTGGATTCGCGGAGGCTCCCCCTCACCCGATCGCTTCGCGATCGACCTCTCCCCGCAAGCGGGGCGAGGTGAAGACAGCACCTACCTGAACAGATGCAGCGCCGCATATTGCAGCAGCATGATCGCCTTGGCGTCGATGATCCGTCCGTCGGCGATCATCGCCAGCGCTTCGTCGATGCCAAGCTCCAGCACCTCGATGTCCTCGCCCTCGTGCTCGAGGCCCCCGCCGTCGCTGACGCGCATCTCCGGTTCGTATTCGGCGACGAAGAAGTGCAGCTTCTCGGTCACCGCGCCCGGGCTCATGAAAGCCTCGAACACCTTGTGGACGTGGTGCAGGCGATAGCCGGTTTCCTCCTCGGCCTCGGCGCGGATGCGCACCTCGGGAGAGGCATCGTCCAGTACGCCGGCCGCGGCCTCGATCAGGAGATCGTCGTAGCCGCGGATGAACACCGGCAGGCGGAACTGGCGCACCAGGATCACGGTGCGCCGCGCGCGATTGTAGGGCAGCACGGCGGCGGCGTTGTCGCGCTCATAGGTTTCCCGGTGCTGCGTCTGCCACTCGCCGTTGGCGCGCCGGTACTCGAACGTCGTGCTCTTCAGGGGAGTCCAGTTGTCCGAGAGCACGCGAACGTCCTTGATGCGGACGCGGTCGGAAATGGTCATGGCTGTTTTCCGGGAGCTAGGGAGTCGAAGCGCGGCCGTCGAGCCACTTCTGGAACATCAACGAGGTGGATTCCTCGAAGCCCAGCGACTGGTAGAACGCGTTGGCCTGCGCGTTCTCGCGGCGGACCAGGAGCTGGAGCTTGGCGATGCCGGCCTGGCGCAGCCAGTCCTCGGCCGCCGCCATGATCGCCCGGCCAAAACCGCGCTTGCGGCCATCGGGGTCGACGGCGACGTAATAGACCCAGCCGCGGTGGCCGTCATGGCCGACCATCACGGTGGCGACGATCGCGCCGGACTCACGGCCGATCAGCACGGTCGAGTTGTCGCGCCGCCGCGCCAGCGCGATGTCGGCATGCGGGTCGTTCCAGGGCCGCGTCAGGCCGCAGCGCTGCCACAGCGCGACGACCGGCTCGACGTCGGCGTCGCTGATCGCATCGATCGTGAGGGACACGCTCACAGCACCTTCCCCGGATTCATGATGCCGAGCGGGTCGAGCATCGCCTTGATGGCGCGCATCAGCTCGATCGCGGTCTTGTCCTTCACCTCGGGCAGCTCGTCGCGCTTGAGCACGCCGATGCCGTGCTCGGCCGAGATCGAGCCGCCCATGCGCAGCACGATCTCGAACACCACCGCGTTCATCTCGTGCCAGCGCGCCAGGTAGTCCGCGGTGTCGGCGCCGATCGGCTGGCTGATATTGTAGTGCAGGTTGCCGTCGCCGAGATGGCCGAACGGCACCGGCCGCGCGCCGGGGATCAGCTTCACCACGGCGGCATTGGCTTCGTCGATGAAGGCGGGCACTGCGGCGACGGGCACCGAGATGTCGTGCTTGATCGAGCCGCCCTCCGGCTTCTGCGCCGACGACATCTCCTCCCGCAGCTTCCAGAAGCCGTTGCGCTGGCTGAGGTTGGCCGCGATCACGGCGTCGTCGACGATCTCCTCCTCCATCGCGCGGGTCAGGATCGTTTCCAGCGGCGTGCGGGCATCGTCGCCCGGCGAAGACAATTCCATCAGCACGTACCAGGGATGCTTCTCTGCAAGCGGATCGCGCACGTCGATGCCGTGGCGGACCGAGAAGTCGACCGCCATCTCCGACAGCAGCTCGAAGCTCGTCAGCGCATTGGCGGCTTCGCCCTGCGCGATCGTCAGCAGCTTGAGCGCCGCGGCCGGCGAATTCAGCCCGACGAAGGCGGTCTCGACCGCCCGCGGCTTCGGAAACAGCTTCAGCGTCGCCGCCGTGATGATGCCGAGCGTGCCTTCCGCACCGATGAAGAGGTTGTGCAGATTGTAGCCGGTGTTGTCCTTCTTCAGCTTCGACAGCACGTTGAGCACGCGCCCGTCCGCGAGCACGACCTCCAGCCCCAGCGCCATCTCGCGCGCGACGCCATAGGCGAGCGCGGCGGTGCCGCCGGCATTGGTCGAGAGATTGCCGCCGATGGTGCAGCTGCCTTCCGCGCCGAGCGAGAGCGGAAACAGTCGGTCCACGTCGGATGCCTTCTGCTGCGCGATCTGCAGCACCACGCCGGCCTCGCAAGTCATGGTGTTGGAGGCGGTATCGACCTCGCGGATCTTGTCCAGCCGACGCAGCGACACCACGACCTCGCCATTGTGCGGGGTCTGGCCGCCGACGAGCCCGGTGTTGCCGCCCTGCGGCACCAGCGCGATTTTGTGCGCGGAGGCGAGCTTGCAGATTTCGGAGACTTCAGCGGTCGAGCCCGGACGCAGCACCAGCGGCGAGCGGCCGTGGAACAGATTGCGCTCCTCGGTGACATAGGCCTCGATGTCGGCCGCATCCGTGATCGCGTGGCGCTCGCCGACGATCTTGCGGAATTGCTCGATCAGCTCGGGCGCAAGCGGAGGAGTGGCAGGCTTGTTGATGTTCATTGTCTCGTCTCTACTTCGCTTATCTCTCGCACATGATCTTATCGGAAAACCGCTTCACACTTTTCCGGATCATGCGCTATCTCGCCACCGCAGCCCGGCGCAGCCGGTCATTGATCGCTTCGCCCAGATCGTCTTCGGGAATCGTCATCACCGCGATCGCCCGTGGCCCCTTCGCATCGAGGGCGCGAAGATAGCCGAACAGGTTGGCGGCGGCTTCATCGAGATCAGCGGTGGGCGACAAATTCATGACGGCCGCTGCGGCGTCAAGGCCGGGCAGGCGTGAAGGCCCGAACGCCAGCAGCGCCTCGCCCGGCGCCACCTCGCGCGCATTGAGCCGCACATTGGCGCGCGGCGCGTAATGCGAGGCCAGCATGCCCGGCGCCAGCGGCTGGCTGTCGTCGCTCCCGGCCTCGGCCGGCGGCCGCGCCAGGGCTGCGCCGAGCACGGCCTCGATCCGCTCGCGCGACAGTCCGCCGGGCCGGAGCAGCATCGGCGCGTTGAGGCAGCCGACAATGGTGGATTCGACGCCAACCGCGACCGGCCCGCCGTCGACGATCAGGTCGATTCGCCCGGAAAGGTCGCTCTCGACATGGGCGGCCAGCGTCGGCGAGACGTGGCCGGAGATATTGGCGGACGGCGCCACCACGGCCCCGCCAAAGGCGCGCAGGATCGCCTGCGCCACCGGGTGGGCGGGAATCCGGATCGCGACGGTGTCGAGGCCCGCGGTGGCGAGATCCGCCACCGGGCAGCCGTCCGTCTTCGGCACCACCAGCGTCAGCGGCCCCGGCCAGAACGCCTCCGCCAGCTTCAAGGCGCGCGCGTCGAATCGCCCGATGGCCTGCGCTGCGGCAATGTCGGCGACATGGGCGATCAGCGGATTGAAGGCCGGCCGCCCCTTGGCGGCATAGAGATGGGCGATCGCGGTGGCATTGGCGGCGTCCGCGCCGAGCCCGTAGACCGTCTCGGTCGGAAACGCGACCAGCCCTCCGGCGGCAAGCGTCCGGGCGGCGGCCCTGGCGGCGCCATCGCCAGCCGGTAAAATCAGCGTTTCAAGACCCGTTTTCACAGGGATAAAATTCCTCAACTCGGCCGCTTGCGGTGCGCCAAACCCGACGCTATAAGCCGGCCTCTTGTCGGAGTGTGGCTCAGCCCGGTAGAGCACTGCGTTCGGGACGCAGGGGTCGCAGGTTCGAATCCTGCCACTCCGACCAGAAATCATTAGGCTTTTTCTTCTGATTTCGATCCTCGGTCAAGTTGACCACCGTTTCGGCCACCGAAACGTACCGGCCTTTTTGGCCAATGGCTGTGGCCGCCCCCTGCAGAAAGTCTGGGTGGTGATGCCCATAGGTGTCCTGCAGGACCTCTGGAGACATGCCCAGGAACCCCGCCGCCTCCCAGATTGGCACGCCCCGCTGCATGAGCCATGTCGCCGCTGTATGACGCAGGGTGTGGGGTGTGACCCTCCCGGGTAGGCGGGCAAGCCCTACGGCGGTCTTGAAGCCCCTTTTCACCGAAGCGACCGGCTTGCCATTGAACTCCACAAAGCACTCTGCGATCAGCTTGCGGTTCCACCAACGCCGAAGGTGGGCGAGCAGCCGAGGCGGTATGGGGGCTGGCGTCTGACGCTTCTTTGTCGCGCGCTTGCCAATGGCCTTACGATAAAAAATGCCCCGCTCCAGATCCACGTAAGAGCGCCCAGTTATCGCATATGGCGACGCCGATGCGATCGCGCCTGCCCGAGTGCCAGTATACAGGCCGATCAGGATAAACCGCGCGATATGACGCAGAGGCCTTCGGTTCGTGGCGACCGGGCCGCCCTTCGACGTTCCCGAGTGTATCGTCTGTTTCTCACGATACCTCCAACAATGCCAAAGCAACGCTGCGGCCTCTTTGCGAGTCAGCCATCGCTCGCGTGCCTCACCTTTGAGAGGGAGCGACACCCGCACCACGCCGCGGTGAAAGCCCTCCTTGGCATGGTGGTTGATCGCGGCGCGCAGTGTCTCAAGATCACGGCGAGCACCACCCGGATTGCCACGATGCTTGGTGTAGCCCGCACAAGTCTGGGCATTAACTTGCGCCAGCTTCTTGCCACCCCAATACTCGTTGAGCCGTTCGATCCTCGGCTCAATCTCGTGTTGTTCACCGGGCTCGCCAATGTCGGTTAGGTAGATTGAGAGCACATCGGCGCAGTCGATGTCCTCTATGTCTCGTCTGTTTCGTCCGGGTCGATACTTACACGCGATATAGTCCGCGAGCGCCTGCTCTGCTTCTCGAGGCGGCTTTGTTCCAGGCGCGTTCGCAAGGCATCCCGTGGCGATATGTCGGTCACCGTCCCTGATGATCCAGACGGCCTGGTGGACGAGTTTGCCGTGAGTGTATCGCGCTTTTCGTTTGTAGAGTCGGGCGCCTTTACTTGGACGCGGCATTGATTCCTCATGTTTTTGATGTGCTGCAGTGTTGTGTAATCTTTACCCGCAATGCGCTCGACAACGAGACGTCCTCGCGCGGCTTCACGGCGCAAGCCAGATGCGCTCATGCTGCCATCTGGAAAAGCAAGGCGTGCGGCGACCGAAAGCCGTAAAGGCGCGTCGTCGGCCAGGTCCGGGGAGCTCGGAGAATTGTTCATTGCGCTTACAGAACTTGATTTGCACTTTCCCCAACTTGCTCCAAAATCACAGAGAAGCGATTGTCAAAGGAAGATTATAATGACAACCGAAGAAGGGGCTCTTCGATTTCAATCTCACGCAAAAGTCCCTCTGAATGAAACGGCTCCTTACGAAAGCTGCGGAATCTTTCTCAGTTTTCTCGCTTATCCTCATGCTAGCCCGTCCTATTCGTGAGAGTGCGGCTTTTGGGCCCGATTGATGCGGCCGCACATCTTGTCTGACGAGGCGCACAGGATTGCCTTCGGCTTTTCGCCGCCTGACGACCGGTACTTTGCAACGCGCTTGAGGGATGGGTTGGGCGAACGGGGGCGGACGCCCCGCCGGTCAAGGACCGAGCGGCAGCAGCGCGCCGGGCAAGCCGCAGATCAGGTCGGCTTCGGGACATGCCGCGGCAAACGCAAGGCGAATGCGGCTCGAGGTCTCGACCACACGGGCGGCGAGCTTCAAGAGCCGAAGACGCAGCGTCGCGAACTCGGCAGCGGCCAATTCCCGGACTTTGGGAATGGCCTCGCGCACGGTCAGCATCAGCCAATAAGCGGCCGTATGGAGCACGAGACGGACCTGGTTGGCGAGCGCCGAACGGCAGCTGGTGCGGTCGGAGGCGAGCTGTGTCTTATGCAGCTTGATCAGATTCTCTGCTTGGCCGCGCGCGCAATACAGGCTGTCGTAGATCCACTCGGCCGAGCCGACATCGAGGCTGGTGACGACGAAACGGATGTCGAGGCCGAGCATCGTCGCCTCAATACGGGCGACGGTGCGCCGTTCGCGATCCCAGGACTTTGCCTTGTGGCGCGTCTCGGTATAGCCACGCAGAACCGGCAGGTTCTCGATGGCGCGTCGGGTGCGGATGTCGTCGGCGACCTCGTCGACTTTTCTGGCGAGAGGCTTGGTGCCGGACAGACCGAAGATGTAGTCGATGCCGTTGGTCTCGCACCACGCCATGGCCTCCGGCCGGGCATAGTGCCCGTCGCCACGGAACGTAATTCGCGTGTTGTGCCACCGCGTCCGGATATGCCGTACCAGGCGGCGCAGAAGGGCACGCACCTCGACGCCGCCCGGCGTCTTGCCGGGCCTCAGCACGACCGCCACGGGACGGCTCTTCTCCGTGTCGTAGACGTGGATCGGCAGGAAGCAGCGTTCGTCATAATGAGCGTTGAACAGCGAGAGCTGCTGATGGCCGTGGACGACATCGCAGGTATCATCGATGTCGAGCGTGACGGATGCCGGCTCGCGCGGGTAGCTATCCATCCATGCGTCGACCAAAATGTAGGTCAGTCGGATCACGTCGCGCAGGCGCGGAGCATTCTCCAGCCGCGACAGCGTCGGTTGGGAACACAGATCGCGGCCCGTGTCCGGCAGCCGTCCGCAGGCCAGCTTGAATGCGGGATCGGACCGCAGATGATCGAGGTCGTCGGCGTCCTCGTAGCCGCAGCAGATCGCGAACATGCGCGCGCGGAACATATCGACAAGGCTGTGCACGACCCGCGTCGGATCGCGCCGATCCGGGAACACCCGGGCCAGATTGTCGGCCAAGCCGAGACGCCGCTCGGCCATCGCCAGAAGCATCACGCCCCCGTTCGAGGTTAGGCGCCCACCATCGAAGGCAGCTGTGACTTTCTTGGCGTGAATGGCTGGAAACGAGAAGGGCAGAATCGTATCATCGGTCATGGCGGGCGTGGCGTTCGCGGTTGAAGGTGATGGGGTGGCTTCGCAACCGAATCCTACGCCGCATCAGCGCTTTACACCACGCTCGCCAGCCCTCAGGCGCACTCTTACGAATAAGACGGGTTAGAGCGTCTGCAGCACAGTAACGCCAAAGAGCGTGTTGAATAAAGCGCGGAAAGTCGGCCGGAAAATTGCGATCAAACTGCCGTGCGTCGATCTTTGCCGAGATAAGCCGCAAGACGGCCGCGCAGCCGCCAGTTGCGTAACAACGTGGACCGTAAGGGTGATCGGTGCCGAGCCGTTTCAAAATTCCGGAGCGGACGAGGAAGTTATGCACCAAGCTATCTACAACGATCATGGCGCTGCCGACTGCAAACCAATCAGGGCGGCTCTCACGATCAGCCATGAGGACCGACGAGAGGGTCATCGTTAGAACTTTGTCTGAAACTCCAAAGACGTGACGGGTCGGACCGACCAAAGCCTCTTGAGCAGACGCGTAGCCAACCTCAGTTGCGGTTGAGAGTTGGTGATCGATCCAGGCAAACAGATCGGAATCGGCGACGTCTCTGACAAACAGAAAGAAGCTAAAGGCGGTTTGGTTGAGGTGACCGTTCCTGAGCGGAGCTTTCGGAACCGGACATCGGTCGATAAGTTTGAGATGGCTGCAAGCATGCCGGGTCTTGTCGTAGCGGCAGTTCTCGTAGGTCCAGTAACTGTCCAGGAGATGGCACGCTGGGTCACATGCCGTCTGACTGATCTCTTGCCAGGTTATTCCGCCGTGAGCCTGAAGGTACGACTTAGCGACTCTGTCTGAAATTCCCTGGAAGGAGAACGTTTCGACCATCCAGCTGAATAGGAGCGGCGTTTCCCGAGCTCGCACGATTTCATGAAGGTCGGCATCTGGCGAGCTGATACTGAGTTGAGGAGCGGACGAGAGTTGGCCACTGCTATTGCGGCATATGGCCTCGATCAGGCCGGTTGCGTACCTGACCGCCGCTGCGCCGGTGGACCGAGAGTGCCCCGTCGCTGCCAATGATCGAGGCTTTGCTAGATCAAAGATACGAGCCTCCTCTGGGCATCGCTGTCACCATCGATGTATCGCTGGGTTGTTTGGATCGAGCGATGGCCAGCCAAGAGCTGCACGTCTCTTAGCGAGCCGCCTGCCTTGTGAACGAGCCGCGCGGCTCGCGTAATAAAGGTTCGTCGGCCCGAATGTGAGGAGCAGCCACTGAGACCGATCGCCTGAAATGCCCGATTGAACCAGACTACGATACTGAGTGGCGTCATCGGTCCGCCGCGCTCAGATCTCACGATTGGCCCGTTCCCCGTGGGTCGGTCAAAATCCCCCGGGTATGGTCACTTGAAACTCCCCCACCTGATGATCGCCGTCAGCGCCGCTGAACAGCAGTAGCCGGTCAGGCAGGACGTTTATGTTCGACCCCTTTAGCCAGCAAGGGGCCGGGGAGTTGAACGTCTTGAAGCGACATCTGCAAAGCACCGTACTTACATTACTTGATCGCAACACCAGCCAGCGCGAGATTCACCGGCTGACGGGTGTCGATCGCAAGACGATCCGGCGTTATCAGGCGCTGCGGGCCGGTGCGGAGGCAAATTCCCCCGGGGAAGTGACCACCGGCTCGGTGAGCGCGGACGGCCAAATTCCTCCACCCCGACCACCGGCTTTTGGGACATCGGAAGCGACGGTCACCAGCAGCCTGGCCCGTTCGGCTTGCGAAGCGCATCGGACGTGGATCGAAGAACAGGTCCGGCTGAAGCGGAACGCGCAGGCGATTTACCAGGACCTGGTTGATCAATTTGGCTTTCCGTCCAGCTACCAGAGTGTCAAGCGGTTTGTGCGCCGGTTGCGGCACGCTGATCCTGAGCAGTTTGATCGTCTTGAGTTCCTCCCCGGCGAGGAAGCTCAGGTCGACTATGGCGAGGGCGCGCCGACGGTTGATCCGAAGAGCGGGCGGTACCGTCGTCCCCGCCTGTTCGTGATGACGCTACGCTACTCGCGGCGCAGCTTCCGGCGGGTAGTCTGGAAGTCCAGCCAACAAGTCTGGGCGCAGCTCCACGAAGAGGCGTTCCGGTATTTTGGCGGGGTCCCCAGCTATGTCGTGCTCGACAACCTGAAGGAAGGCGTCCTCAAGCCGGATTTGTACGAGCCCCAGCTCAACCCGATTTACAGCGCGATGCTGGCTCATTACGCCGTGGTCGCCGATCCCGCGCGCGTGGCCGATCCAAATCGGAAAGGATGCGTCGAGAATGCGATTCAACATACCCAGGGCACTGCGCTGGCCGGACGGCGCTTCGAGACGCTGGAGGCGCAAAACGAGTTCTTGAGGCACTGGGAGGAGAACTGGGCTTCCAAACGCATCCACGGCAGCACGCGCCGTCAGGTCGAGGCGATGTTCCAGGAAGAGAAGCCGCACCTGCGGCCGCTGCCTGTCGCTCCCTTCCGCATCTTCACCGAAGTCGTCCGGACTGTCTGCGACGACACCACCGTACGCGTCGACAACAGCTATTACGCCGCGCGGCCCGCGCCGATCGGCAGCCAGGTCGTCGTGCGCATCTACACCACCACGATCGAGATCCGTGATCGCCACACCCGTGCGCTGCTGCGTGTTCATTCCCGGATGGCGCACCCCGGTTCTGTCGTCCTGCCGACCAGCGAACGGCCGTTCAACCCGTCGCGGCAAACCGCCGTGCTGCTGGCGAGCGCCGAGCGCATCGGACCGCAGACCAGGGCCTTGTGCCAGCAGGTGTTCGACACCGAAGGGCGCCCCGGACAGCGCGCGATGTGGGGCATTGTCGGGCTGGGCCGGAAGTACCCGGCGCGGCTGGTCGAGCAGGCCTGCGCGCACGCCATCGACAACCGCATCTACCGCTACAAGCACGTGCGTGCGACCGTCGAGCGGTTGTTCGAACAGGCGATCGAGCAGGTTGGAGTGACGCCACAGCCGGCATCGCCGCTCACCCAGGATCATCCGCTGATCCGTACCCCCGCGGAATACGGCGACCTCTTCAGCCGCGCTGTGCGGCGCGACGCCGACGACAATGGTCGGCAGGCCGAGGCTCACGACGATCACGCCACGGCAATCCGCGCTCGTGTCGCCTGCGCAACCCCGGCCAACTCCGGCGCCACGAGCGCTCCCGCTGCACCTTCTCACCTTAAACTGGAGACCTAGCCACATGATGACCATGCCGGAAATTGAGCGTTGCCTACGACAGCTGCGCCTGTCGGGTGTCCGCGACACGCTGCAGACGCGCGTGCTCCAGGCGCAGGGCGCCAACCAGCCCTTCCTCGAGACCTTCTCCCTTATCCTGCAGGATGAACTGGACCGTCGTCAGTCCCGTCTTATCGAGCGGCGATACCAGCAATCCGGGCTCGACGAAAAGCTGACGCTCGCCGAGTTCGACTGGTCCTTCAATCCCAAACTGCCACGTCAGACCTGCTTCCAGCTCCACACCCTGGCGTTCATTGCCGCTGGCGAGAACGCTCTGCTTGTTGGCAAACCTGGCACCGGGAAGTCGCACATCGCCAAGGCGATTGCCTATCAGGCGATCCTGCAAAGCCACAAGGTCCAGTATCTTGAGACCGACGACTTCTTCCACCGCTACGCCCTGAACTCTCCGGCACAACGCGAGGTCCGGCTGCGAACCATCATCGACTGCGATCTCCTCGTGCTGGACGATCTATTCCTCGCACGCGCCATCCCCGACGACGCCGGCACTTTGCTGCAGACCCTGATCCATCAGCGTTACAAACTGCGCCGCAGCGTCATCGTCACCTCCAATCGCGTCGTGCAGGATTGGGGGGCATACCTTGGGGACAACACTATGAGCACGACGATCCTCGATCGCCTTATGCATCATTGCCATCTGCTTGAGTTCGACGGACGCAGCTATCGGCTCAAAGAAGCCGCTGAAGCTCTTGCCCGGGAAACAAACTCAAACTAACAGTCCCTTGTCCTGCCTCGCGGGTGGAGGAATTTGACTGACCACACCCGGAGGAATTTGAAGTGACCCGCGGGGCGTTTCCTGGAGACAGCCTTCGTAAGACGAGCAGTGCTTGTCGGAGATCCTTTTGAACCGGGATTCGTCGACCGTGGCGCTTCTTCGCGACGCTGTCCCGTACTTCAATCGTCGCGCCGATCTCGCCTTCGGCGCTTTCGACCATATCCCATGTCAATTTGGCAATCTCAGCGGCGCGTAAGCCTGCCTTCAACGACAGCAAGATGATGGCGCGATTTCTATCCGGGTGTCGGGTCATGTCGGCGAATGAGAGTAAATCTCGTGCCGCTTGATCAGAAAGTATCTTGGCTTGCTTGCCTGCCATCTCGATCAAACCGAATGCCAGATTCTAGCTGTTCGGCTGAGCGCTGCAACAGAATAAATGCTTATCAGTTCGCTCGATGCAATGAGCTTTCGCGAAGAGATCAGCCAAGAGGAAATGAAAGGCTCTCGGTTACTGATAAAATCAGAATATTCATTATCAGTCTTCAAACGGACGGAGGGCCTCGAGCTCGATCCAGCTGTCGGGTGTCACTTAGGCAGTCTCGTAAATGATCAAGCAGGCCCCAATCCGCGCTGCGCGGTAAGTCACAAAGACCACAAGAGCTGGCCCCGGTTGTTTGGACGGCGACGGTCATGCGGCCATCACCA
Source organism: Bradyrhizobium sp. YCK136 (assembly GCF_044570075.1). Lineage (NCBI taxonomy): Bacteria > Pseudomonadati > Pseudomonadota > Alphaproteobacteria > Hyphomicrobiales > Nitrobacteraceae > Bradyrhizobium > Bradyrhizobium sp. YCK136. Next base: position 7,182,265 of record NZ_CP172424.1, on the reverse strand, counting down.
TAGCTTGCGTGCCGAAGTAAGCCTCGTCGGGCGTGCGCCCGTCAAGGCTCGAGTGAGGGCGTCCCTGATTGTAGAAGGCCAGATACTTGGCAATTGACGCTCGCGCCTCGGACACGCTGTCGTAGGCGCGGAGATAAACTTCTTCGTATTTGACCGTGCGCCAGAGCCGCTCGACAAACACGTTGTCGCGCCAGGCGCCCTTGCCGTCCATGCTGATGGCGATCTTCGCGTCCAGCAGCACATCGGTGAACTCGAGGCTGGTGAACTGGCTGCCCTGATCCGTGTTGAAAATCTCGGGCCTGCCGTGCTTCGCCAACGCCTCCTGGACCGCTTCGACGCAGAAGGCCGCCTCCATTGTGATCGAGACGCGATGGGCCAGGACCCGTCGGCTGAACACATCGACGACCGCCGCGAGATAGACGAAGCCACGCCGCATCGGAATGTAGGTGATGTCCATTGCCCACGCATGGTCGGGCCGCTCGATCTTCAATCCGCGCAACAGGTACGGGTAGATCTTGTGACCCGGAGCCGGCTTGCTCGTGTTCGGGCGACGATAGACCGCCTCGATCCGCATGCGCTTCATCAGCGTCGCGATGTGGCGGCGACCGGCGTATACGCCCTCCCGCCGCAGCAACGATCGCAGCATACGCGCTCCCGCGAAGGGATAATCGAGATGCAGCTCATCGAGCCGACGCATCAAGGCAAGGTCCTCGGCCGAAACTGGCCGAGGTTCATAGTAGACCGTGCTGCGAGCCAGCTTCAGGACCTTTAGATCATGACCGCGGTCGATCATCGCTTTGCGCTCAGCAGGCCCGCCTTGGTGAGCGCGCCGGACAAAAAATCGTTTTCCAACGCCAGCTCGCCGATCTTGGCATGTAACGCCTTCAAATCGACCGGCGTCTCGGCCGATGTCTTGTCATGCCCAAACACGCCGGCGGCGCCTTCCAGGAGCTGGTTTTTCCAGATCGTGATCTGGTTCGGATGAACATCAAACAGTTGCGCCAGCTCCGCCAGTGTCTTGTCGCCTTTGACCGCAGCCAAAGCAACCTTCGCCTTGAATGCCGGAGAATGCGTCCGGCGGCTCTTCTTCGTCATCTTCGCTCCTGATTCGCAGCAAGAATCCTCGCCGCTGTCAGGCAGAAAATCCACTCAAGCTACTGTCCGAATTTGCGGGGCCAGCTCTGATCGACGTTGACGTTCCATTCGACACCTCCGGGCTCAATGAGCCTACTACAGGTGTCCACTCATTCGGAGGAGGTCACAGCAAATTCTGCAACTCTAGCTGACCCCTGTTTGCGTCTGCCACAAGCGAAGGTAAGCGGCTTCACCCAGCAGATCAGTATGCCTGCCTTCAGCAACGATCCGCCCCTTGTGTAACATGACAAGCTTCTCGGCAGTGCGGATGGTGCTGGGTCGGTGAGAGATGACCACGATGGTCTTGCCGGCGCCACGCAAATCATCAAGGAGCTGGTGAATGGTGGCTTCGGCAACGGAGTCCAGAGAAGAGGTAGGCTCGTCAAGGATCAGGATGTCCGGATCCCGATACAGAGCTCGGGCCAACGAAAGGCGCTGCTTTTCGCCGCCAGAGAGCCGTACGCCGTTTTCGCCTAGATAGGCCTGGAAGCCTCCCGGCCAATTCTCGATCGCCTCCCGCAGCCCAGTTTGATCGCAGACCTTCATGATCCTGTCGATCTCCGGTTCGAACTCGCCGAGCGCGATGTTCTCGATCAGCGAGCCTGAGAATACGTCCGTCGACTGCGGTACCGAAGCAATAACCCTACGCAAGGATACGGTCGAGAAGTCTTTAAGGTCATAGGGACCGATCCGAATGCGGCCGCTTTCGAGCGGGTAGACGTTCTGCAGCAGCGCCGCAAGGGAGCTCTTGCCTGAGCCGCTTTCTCCCACCACGGCCGTCATTTCACCTCGACGAAAGGTGAGGTTAAGATCTTCAAAGAGCTTCGGCTGCGAGCCATGGCGGAAGGTGACGTTCTCCAGGCGGATATCACCAAGCTCGGATTTGGTGGCATCAATACCGCCGCTGCGTGCCGGCTCAAGGTCGAAAATCTCGAACAGGCGATCCGCCGCGATAAACGCGTCCTGAACGATTCTGTTGGTTTGGATCAGGTTGGCGACAGGCCGGGTGATATAGCCGAGCAGTGCGTAGCAGGAAAGTAACTCACCCGGAGTCACGGCCTGATCCATAGCAAGCGTCGCGCCAAACCACATTAGCAGGATTGTGAAGAGAGTTGAGAGAAAGGTAGAAGCATTGTCTCCGACGATCGAGATGAGGCCGGAGCTGTAGACCGATTGCAGGGTCTTGACAAAGCGAGTTTCCATCTTAAGGCAAGCGAAGCTCTCCACGCCGAAAGTCTTGACCGTGGAAACAGCTCCGAGTGATTCAACCAATTGCGCCTCCAGTTCGGCGGCATTCTCCATGATCGCGCGCTGGCGCTTCCTATTGAGTCGGTTAACGGTCCAATAGACTAAGACATATAGTGGGATGGAGATAGCCACGACCAAGGCGATCTTCCACGAGTAGATGAACATCAGGCCGAACGAGAACAGTATGACCAGCATGTTGACGAACATGGTGATCGAGACGTCGTTCAGAAAGCTCCTGATTTTCACCGCATCATTCATCCGGGAGACGATTTCTCCCATGCGCATGCTGTCGAAGAATTTTTGTGGTAGGCTTAGGATGTGATTGTAGTAGCCGAGGATCAAGCAGACATCGATCTTCTGACCTGTTTGCAGGACTAGCCGGTTTCTGAGCAGGTTGATTACGATCTGCGGCACCAGGATCAGCAGCATCACGACGCTCATGAGATTGAGCAAATTGCGGTTGCCCGCTGTGATCACGTGGTCGACGATCTTCTGGACGTAAATGGCTGTCGACAGCCCCAGGAGGGTGGTTACCAGTGCGCCGACGAGAGCCTGCGTTAGCGCCGCTTTGTGCGATGCAAGCAGCCGGGCGAAGCGGAGAAGAGGTGAGGTGGTCTCATCGCGGCGCTTGAAGGTGTCGGCCGGAACCAGGAGCACCAGGACGCCAGTCCATTGCCTCTTGAATTCTTCATGCGATAGCTTGCGGATTTCGCCGTACGCGGGGTCCATGACGGTGACCCACCTCGTGTCGATCGCCTGGATCACTACGAAGTGGTGCAAGACATCCTTGATGATCACATGCGCGATGGCCGGCTTGGGGATCTTGTACAAGCTGTCGAAGCCGCCCTTGACGCCCTTGGCAATGAACCCCAGCTGATGAGCCGCTAGCAGAAGACCCGACACGGTGGTGCCCGATTGGTCCGTCGACGCATACTGGCGAATGCGCGACAATGGCAACTTGTAACCGTAGAAGGCTCCAACGGAAGCGAGGCTGGCAGCCCCACAATCCGTGATGTCGCGCTGCTTGACTTTGATGATTTGACCCAACATGGCGGCTCACCGGCTTCTTGGAATGGATAATTAACGAGCCGCTAGGACCGGGTTGAGCCAATCGTCAATCTCATTGTAGAGAAGTTGCAGCAGAGTGCGCTCCGCCACGAGAAAACGGGCTCTCACCGTCATGCCTTTCTTCAGATGACCAATGATGCCATTTGTGAGCTCGAGGTAACTGCGAGAAAGCGCGCAGCGAACCTTGAAGACCGGGCTCTTCTCCTGCAGGGTAAAGTCCTGCGCGACGTCTAGCACTGTCGCGTCAATCATCCCCCATTGATTGTAGTTGAAGGCATCGACCTGGAGCCTCACCGCCTGGCCAGGCTGCACGAAGCCGATGTCTTTGGGCGAAACGTAGATATCCGCCACCAGTTCGCCGTCGGGCGAGACCCAACCGACAGTTTGCCCCGCCTGGACGTAGCTGCCTGGGGTGACGCCGTTGAATTGCTCGAGTGCGCCGGACACGGGAGCGCGAATCTGGGTCAAGTCGCGTTCGTTCTCAAGTTGGTGCAAGCTGGCGGTGAGTTCCTGAAGGCGGAGGTTTGTATCGAAGAGCTGCTGATTCCATTCGGCGGATTTGCTCCGGACGAGGATCTCGCCCTTCACCTCGAGGCTCTGCAACGCGAAAGCCTTTTCTTCAACCGCCTTGGTGGGCGCTGCAGCAACCGCGACGAGTCGCTGAGCGCGCTCGAGTTCTGCCGCGGCGTTGCTGCGGGCATATTGGTTCTCCCGCAACAGGTTGAGAAAATGCAGGCGCTCGGCCGTGGCGAACTCCGAGCGGAGGCGGACTGGGGCGTCGGACTGTGCGCCGGAAGAGATCAGGGCCTGGAGGTCGCTGGCACGATCGCGCTTCAGACGGATTTCGCCTGTAAGCGCACCGATCTTTTCCTTAATGACCACATCGTCGAGAGCTAGGATCTCTCGTCCTTGTGCAACGAGATCGTTCTCGACGGCAAGAACACGAGAAATTCGTCCGGAGACGGGTGCTATCAGAGGAGTTTTCTCGATTGTGGGACGAATGGTACCGGCACTTTGAGCAGACAGCGTCACGGTGATGACTGGCAGCGACACAAACGTCGCAACGACAGACAACACAATTATCTTGTAGATCGCCAAAGATCGTCCTGATTCTCGCGATAGGATGCTCTCTGCAGTGTAGCGGACCGTCTCCGGAGGCAGCATTACATCAGCCATAGCAGCCCTGTCACGGATTACGACGATTGGCAGTGCCAAACGACTCATCAGGATTGAGCGACGCACGGGGAAGGTGCGCCAGCTATTGTCCTTCACACCTAAGGGTAGCCAACTAACGTATCGACTTTCATTGTTATCTCCTTGTCAGATGTGGAACACTCGCTGGTGCTGCTCGGCCAATTTCGTTGATTACCCGAAAAGAGGTGTGGAGCGATCATGCGATTGCTCCACAACAAATCCAGAGCAGCCGCTTTGTATTTGATTTGCATTCGATCCTGCCACTCAGCTGAGAGCCCCCGCACGCCGGTGAAGTCTTATCGTTGCGCCCGCGACAGAGCCGTTGAACGGAATTTCTCAAACGTTCAACCGCGGCGCGCCCAAAGACCTTTCGTCCGGCACGAAACTTTCGCGGGGCGGCATGAAGAAGAGCCTGCCTGGCGCCGCAGGCAGGCTGCAGACACTTTTGCAATTAAGGGCTAGGCTCCTCAGGGCAAGGAATTGGAATGATGCTGCAACCACCGCCCTCAATGGGACGAACCTCCCAACCGCAACCGCGCCACGTCCGAGCGATACCTTCCTTCCCGCAGTTGCCCATGCTTCTTCAGGAGTCAATTCCGGAAGCTGACATATAGCTTCTCATGTTGTTTCCTTTTCAATAGCCGTGAGTGTGGTCGACCAGCAACTGCTGCCGACCCCGTAGCAACTTCAAGTCTCGTGCCAACTGCTCAGGAACGGCAGAAAACGCTCTCCTTGCTTTTATGATGCTAAACAGCAAATGTGCGGCAGACCGCCCGAACATCATTGTGGTTGCAAATGCGACAAATCGAACGGGGCGAACACGGCATGCTTCAGGAAGCCTTCGAGCTATCCGCCAGCTCACGTCGCTACCACCGCCCAACCTGGGCAAATCCAACAGCCGGGGCGAACTCAGGACTTGATAACACTTAGGGGCAAAAGGTCATGCCCCCTCAGCGTCACGAGCAATTGCCCCTTCTTGGATAGCTGAGGAGAGAGCGAATGAACGAGGAACGAATCACGGAAGGCTCCTCGTGGATTGATCCACGGGGGGCAGGTGATGAAGACGCCGGATGACGTGGCGGACGTGTTGCGCCTGAGGGCGTGCGGCTGGCTCTGAAGCGGATTCCGCGGCAGCTGGGCTGCAGCCATCTCGGTGAAAGACTACGTGGTGGCGGGCGGGGTGAAACGTTCAAGTCGCCTGAACGCCCCGAAACGACTCCATGGCCTTCAGGGTTGGCTGCGCGAGAGGTTCATTCGGCATCGCGGCAATGCGGATGTCGCCGCGGCCCCACTAGGTCGCTTTCGGTATCATCAAAGAAGCAGCGGGGCGAGCTGAGCGATCAAATCCAAATCGCTTGGCAGGCTTGGGCAAAGAACGGCGCAGAGTGCGACGCGTCGGGGCGCATAAAAGCGATTGTTCGCGTCGGTTTGCATACGTCCAGAGTGTGTTTCAGCTGCATGGCGTTGATGGGAACGAGCAGCCGGTTTTGCGGCTTAAATTGAGCCGCGGGCTGGTTTAGAAGTTCTTCAAGCGCTGCCGCGTGCGCTTGTGGCTCTGGAGGCCTGCGGGCATCGCATTGTTAGGCGTGGGAATTGCAATCAAACCGGCATGAAGTGGCGATGATGCCGATCGCAATATATTTGCGTGCGGCAAGCCGGCCGAAACTGCGTAAGAACTTTGTGCCCATCAAAAGTCCCGAGCAAGGGCGCACAAATGTTGGAGCGTGTGCGCAACCAGTTCATCGGCAGGCGGACCCGGTTTGCCAATTCAATCCGCGGCTACGCCGCGGAATACGGCTTTGCCGCGCCTAAGGGGCTTTCGCGGTTGCTGATCGACATTCAGGCCGACGCAAAGTCTCCGACTTTACAAAGCAGCTGGGTGGACGCTCTGGCAGCAGAACTGGCGCACGTCGAGGACCAGATCGCAAAGGTCGGCAAGTAGCTCATGCAACTCCGCCGGAGTAAAGAGATGAGTGAACGGCTGCCGGCTATCTCGGGGGTCGATTCGATCGTTGCGAGCTGCTGTCGATCAAGGTCGTGGATGCGCGCGGGTTCAAGTCGGCAAGAAACTTTGCGGCATGGCTCTGCCTGAAACTAAAGAACCGCTCGACGGCCGGAAAGAACAGGCTTGGCCTGACTACACGCGCCGGCGACAGCATCAAGAAGTGGCTCGAGCGGAAGATGAATTAGGGACGGCGAGGGAAAGCCGACATCGGAATGCGCGTCGGCACAACGAAAGGGAATGCTGGATACGCGCCGCGACATGAATGTCCAGCAGACGACGTTGGCACGAAGAGACCGCCGCGCTTTTCACATACGCTCCGGCAAAAAAGGCCTGTTTGGCGCCTCTATCGCCACTCCGCTGCGCGGCACGCGATTTGAATTCTCTGCGTTGCGGCAGCGGCAGCTGACGCCTTGTAGGAAAGGAAACAACTATGGATATCTCAGATTATGGCGTAACCGAACTGACTTTCGAAGATGCGTGCGCCGCTGTCGGCGGTCAGCCTTGGTGTGTTTGGAACCCGGATGAGCAGAAATGGTCCTGCCACCCCCTGAGCTCTCACGAGGAGCTCTTGTAAAGGCATTTTGTAGCCGGTCCGCGGCGCAGCCACGGACCGGCTTACCCCAGAACTCCTTTCGCGTGTCCGTAAGGACGCAGCCCTGGAAGGATTTCTGGTTCATCGTAGCCACCAGCAGCGAAGATGAAACAGAAATCCGGACCGGGCAAAGCGTCGGCAGACCAAGTGCGAAAGGACATTCGGCGCCAGAACCGCCGGCAGTATTCGGCGGAAGAGAAGATCCGCATCGTGCTGGAAGGATTGCGCGGCGAGGAGAACATCTCCGAGCTTTGTCGCCGAGAAGGCATTGCCGCCTCGATGTGTACTACGGCTGGTCCAAGGAGTTCTCGAGGCCGGCAAGCGCCGCCTGGCCGGCGACACGGCACGAGCTACGACCTCCGGCGAGGTGAAGGACCTCCGCCGGGAGGCCGCCGCCTTGAAGGAGGCCGTCGCCGATCTGCCCCTGGAGAACCGTCTGTTCAAACAAGTATGAACGGAGATGGGGAGGACGAGGCATGAGGTATCCCGCCTCAGAGAAGGCCGAGATCATCCATTTGGTCGAGCAATCGCACCTTCCGGCCAAGCGCACACTGGACAAGCTCGGGATCCCGCGCGCCACATTCTATCGCTGGTATGATCGCTACCGCGAGGGAGGCGTTGAGGCGCTGGCCGATCATCGGTCTCGACCAGACCGGGTCTGGAACCGCATCCCGGACGATGTGCGGGGCCAGATCATCGACCTGGCGCTGGAGTTACCTGAGCTGTCGCCACGCGAGCTGGCCGTGCGGTTCACCGACGAACGAAAGTACTTTGTATCCGAGGCGTCGGTCTATCGGCTGCTGAAGGCGCATGACCTCATCACCAGCCCGGCCTATGTGGTGATCGAGGCCGCGAACGAGTTCGAGGACAAGACGACGGCGCCGTCGCGCACTGGCCAAGGCTTCTCAGCGACAATGGTTCGAGTTACGTGGCGGATGATCTGGCCGAGTGGCTCGACCAGAAGGGCATGCAGCATGTGCGCGGCGCTCCGTACCATCCTCAGACCCAGGGAAAGATCGAGCGCTGGCATCAGACGCTGAAGAACCGCATCCTGCTCGACAACTATTACCTACCCGGTGATCTCGAGCGTCAAGTAGGAGCCTTCGTCGAACACTATAATCACGTCCGCTATCATGAGAGCATCGACAACCTCACGCCAGCCGATGTCTACTTCGGCAGGGCTGAGGCGATCCTCGCAGAACGAAACCGCATCAAGCGCGACACCATCGCGAACCGCCGCTTGCAGCATCAACTGCAGGTCGCTTAAACTCTAACCCTGATGAACCAGAGCCTCCCTTCTCAAAAAGTCTGACCAGTCTCAAATTATCTGACGACGGACAAAAAGCTTCGAACGCTCAGGACATCCTTTGTGTTACGACCGTCGATATATCACGTCGGTTCGGGTTCCTGTAGCCGCGCACCTCCGAGCAGTCCTTGCACCGCATGTAGCGCTCCAGTTCATGAACCGGCGTCGCCTTCGGTCGCCGCACGATGTCCAAGGGCGACGGTCTGGTGCGTGTCGCAGCCAAGGCAGCGCACTTCGAGGTAGCGGTAACCGGCATTAAGCGCATCGCCGAGCGTGGGCGACGGTTGCGCGGGCCCCTGGAAACCGAGCATGCGCGCGTTCCACGCCGCAACGGCGAGCCGGTCGGCCTCCTTCCGCGCTTCGGTCGCCCGTTCTGCCGCTGCCCGGACCGACCCACCGTAAATGGTCTCGCGTGATTTGGTGCCCATCGCGCGAGCATCGCCCGGAGGTAGAGCGTCGGCAAGCCGCTACAGCTTGCGGTGGATAACGCGCCGGGCACAACGGAGGCGACCACGTCCCAAAAGCGGCGGATCAAGCTGCTATCGTTTCCGGGTTTGCACGAGCGTGGTCACGACCACTGCCACCAGAACAAAAACAACGACTGATCTCCGTCAGGCCGGTCTCTTCCCTAATGTTAATTCATCAGAAGGACGGTCGCGTGCGACAAATCGCTACTGTGCGCTTTCGTCTCCGCGCATATCCAATGACGGTCACCACCACGCATCGAGGTCGAGGGCGATGCCGTACTCGATGCTCGACGTAATGCGCAGGCAGTGACGCCTACACCTAGTGCGGAAGTGGTCGGCTCTGCCATAAACCTTCGTATAGGTCCGTGACCCCTTTAGATGCCCGACGTTTACCTACGTGCAATTGAGCCGCTGATCGCGATCGTCTTAGCTAGGGTATGCGGTAGCGCTCTCGCTATCGCTGCCCTCCTTGGGCGTTTCCTCCCTAGACTTGGGCCGCTTGTGGCAACGCAGGCGGCCTCTCTTTTTATGTATGTCGTCACGTTCTCCAGAGCAGAATGAGGCCGAGCGGGTCTGCTCGTGCTTGTCCCGGCGCACCGCCCGTCGCGCTCACATTAGCCCCTCGAATTTTGTACCGATCCGCAACGCAATCTGAAAAATCGCCGGGTCAAATATCTTGACCGGGTCAAATATCTTGAAAGCGTGCCGTTGCGCGGTCCCCCCATCCGCCTATGCCCTTCAAAGGACCCCAGCCCCAGAAATCTCAGGAGATGTCTCTGGCGGCGGGCGGCGGCGGGCATCACGTCACTGACTTCGGCTCATGGCCCTCGTCGGACATCCGACTTGGCCTTCACAATGTCCGCCTTCGAGGGCTACGCGGACGTGGCTTCAGGTTGATCAGCCGCTTTGCGCCGAAGGGGAAAGCTCATCACGTCGCGCGATTGCGTCGCTCAAAGGCGGGCGATGAGCCGTGGTGCGTCTGTCCCGTCGCGCGCGTGATAGACATCCCCCAGCTCGTGAACGCACCAGCGCGCGTCCCTGCAGGAGCTGGGGATAGTCTCGAACACAACCACAAAGAAGGAGCCGAGCAGGCTACAAGCTCGGCTACAGAAGCGTCGCGTTGGGGAACCCTGCGAAGGGGACACTATAGGGACACTACTTTTGGTTTCCCATGCCCGATCAACAGGTTACATAGACCCTCATTCTCTCACAAGGGGAGAAGGGCAGGGGCGCCCCGCGGGGATTTACGCCACCGACACCAAAAACTCGGCGGAAACCTGTCGGCGGGAACGTAGGTAGCCCTCCCCCTGACTCAAACCCCCGACTGGTCAAATAGGCCGAGATGATTTCAGTGAGAGCAGATCGGAAGCTGACCACCGATTGACCACCGAAACCCCGTGAACGAACGGAGATAAAGGTGGTCGATCGGGAGCAAACTTCATTGTTTTTGTTGATCTTTTCGGCCGCTATTTACGTTCGGGACGCAGGGGTCGCAGGTTCGAATCCTGCCACTCCGACCATTCTTTCAAAAGTTACCGTTTTCCAGAGGCTTGGCGGACCGGCCGCCGGCGCCTCGGGAGCGCCTTTTTGCAACGATTTTCGGGGCGGGTCCACGGCCGATTTGGCCCAAGCAGGGCCGTCTGTGCGCGCGGCATGGCTCGCAAAGCTCGTCCCGCCGGCCAGCGCCTTGATGGCGTGAAGCGCGTCGCAAGGTTCACGAACGCGAATGGTGTCGTTGGAGCAGGATTCGCTCCGGCTTCTTCGGCTGCCGAAAAGTTCAACTTAAGCTCGCATTCATTTTGTAATACACATTACGCATTGTTTTTTTCTTCTTAAGGCATTGCGCCATGGAATTGACCCCCAACAATTTGGACCAGCTTTCCGGCATTGCCCAATGCCTTGACGATCAGTGGGCCCCGCCGGATATCGCCCAGGAAGCTGCAGAAAGTGAAAAGCCGCTTTCCGACTACGCCAAGCGGATACAGCCGGCGATGAAGATGGAGTTCTTCAAGGCGCTGCTCACGCTGCGTTCGGTGGTGGTCAATCGCGCGTACCTTCTCCACAATGAGGCGGTCAAGGAGCTCTATCTCGGCGGAGATTCGGAGGCGGAGTCGTTCGAAAGACTCGTGCAGGAACGCGCAATCATCCCATTCCTCTACGACGAGCGGCAGCTCTCGGACTTCAAGGGCACGGACCTGTCCCGCGATGTCGAGGACTACTGGGTCAAGGCCGAGGCGAAGGGTACAAGCTGCGATTGAGTTGGGACGACAAGCGAAACGGGACCCTGATCACCGATCACATTTCCAAGCGCTTTGGAGGTTTCTTCAAGACGATCGACGATCTCAGGCCTGATCTGCTTCGCAACGACTTCTCGCTTTCGACATTCGATGACGAGAGCATCAGGCAGATGCTCAAGAATATGCGCGACTTTGCCAATCGGGTGCAGGACGAGACCGGCCGCCCGGTCAAACGCAAGGAAATCTATCACGAGTTCGTCTGCGTCGGCGGCCTGCACAAGGACCACCTGGTTTTTGATCTCAAGAAGCCGCTGGCCATGCAGATCAAGGCGCTCGCGGACCTCAAGTACAACGTCAATTTGCCGGATGTTCTCAACCGCTATGTTGTCACGTCCCAAGGGTCGACCAGCCGTGAGTGTTTGCAGGAGATCAAGGAACTCACGGAGGGTATCAAGGAGGTGGACGAGAAGGAGTTGCAGGATCTCATGATGGCTGTCGCCGGGGTCGGTCTGGACATCGCCAGTAAAGCCGTTCAATTGACCGATATTGGTTCGGTGAGCCTGGACGACATCGTGGCAGTCCGGAACGATCCGATATGGGCGTTGCATCATCAGATCGCTGTCGAGAATCTGCCGGACAACAAGCGGCCGATGTCGGAGCAGAAGTTTGTTCAGGATCCCCTGGAGTCCATTCGGCGCGTCTCCGGTTCGCTGGGCAACGTCGTCGAGCGTTTAGGCCAGATCCAGCGCGACAGTCGCCTCCGCGAAGCCACTGAGCGTTGGGAGGTTCGACTGAGTGCGTTGGGCATTTTCGAAATGGTCGCCTCGGAAGCCGGCCACGCGTTTGGCTTGCCACATCTGCCCGAGGATCCGGTCAGCGAACACTCGCTGTCGCGAGGGATGGTGCCTCTCGTCGCTCACGCGGTCGTCTATCTCGAGGGAGGCGGGTTGAAGTATGAAATCAAGCAGCCGGTCTTTCAGGGTAAAATCTGGGCGGAAACCGCCGCAAAGATCGCTCGGGAGGTTCGTGGCCGACTGTCGTTCGAGGGGACCGAGATTGCGCCGACGGGCGATCAATTGCGTCCCGACCAGCAGGGTGGCGGACTTGAGGTCAAGGATCGGGACGATTGAATTGCGGCGCGACGCGCGGGAAGGCGGGCGGCGGGCAAGGCATTGCCGCCAAAACGACAAGAAGCGGCTCGACCGTGATCGTGGTTCACTGGCCAGCTGGTGGCAGCGGCAGGCCCGTATCAATCTTTATCGTTGACCAGGGGAAATCTGCTCGATCCAGCAGCCGGCATCGAGGCCTATTTCGAGGCGCTCGCCGAATACCCCCGGCTCTTCGAGCCGCGCCGATATCGGCGGCTCGTGCTCGACCGTGCCCGCCTGGTGAGCTACGCGCGCGAGCATGGTGTCGCGCTCGGGCTTACCTTCTCCAACGACTACGTGCTCGTGCTTGTCGATCTGGTCGAGGTGGGCGAAGGCCCGGCCACGATCGTCCATCCTTATTTTCGGATCGTCTCGCGCGGTCAACTGCTGGGTGGGCACAATGTCGTGGTGGTGGCCACGGTTGCCGACCCGAAGCTTGGGAATGTCGGCGACATCGTGATGGTCGAGCAGGAGCGTCATGCGCTCGGACGGCTCATGCTGGAGCTGCCGCGCGGATTTGCCGAGCCGGGGATCGGGTTGGAGGCCAATGCCTTGAAGGAGTTGGAGGAGGAGACCGGCTATCTCGGTGCCGAGCCGCGGCTGATCGGAACCGTCTTGACGGATACCGGCCTGATGGACAACGAGGTCCACATCGTGCACGCCTCGGTCGTCGGCCGCCGGGAGCGATCTCCCGAGATCCGCGAGGTCATTACCCGAACTCTGTTGATGCCGGCCGATATGATCTGGTCGAAAATCCTGTCGCGTGAGATCAAGGACAGCTACACGCTCGAGGCAATCGGGATCTGGAGCAGGCTGTCGACGCACAGCACTTCTCGATGATGCTCGCTACCGCCGCGCCACCAGCACGCCCACCAGGAACGCCACCATCAGCGACGGCAGCGGCGCCTCGCGCACCATGCTGCGGACGATGTCCGGCCAGTGCTGCTCCGGGACCAGCCTTGGAGACCTGACTTCGGCTATCGGCGTCATGCCCCAATCCGACGCGAGGTCGGCGATCTCGCTCGCGGCCAGACGCGAACCGTCGCGGACGCGGAAGATGGCGGCCTCCGATCGCTCGCGCGGCGCGAGCGCCATCAGCGTCGCGATCGCCGTGCGCAACGTCATCTCGCCAAAACCTTGCAGCCTCACCGATTCCTCGGGTTCCGACGTCATGCGAGATCCCTCACAGCGCGAAGTGGTGCGCGATGGTGAATGCTGCCGTCGCGCACAGGACCAGCGTGGAAACCGCGCCGGCCACGCCGCGCGCGAGATGGGCTCGCGTCAGGTGCCTGGTCATGATTTTGCTCCATGCTCCGCATGGCAATGGCGGCGGCGGATGTTGGTTCCCAACGCGACGCCGAATCGCCGCCGTCCCGCCTACTTCCGCAGCAATTCGCTCAATGCCGCGGTCGCCTCGGCGCAGCGGATGTCGTCGATCTCGCGCGACAGGCTGAGTGCGCTTGATCTCAGCTCTTCGACCTTCCAGCTCTCAGGATGCTGGCTTTCGAGCTGACTGAGACGCTTGTTCAGATCGTCCAGTCTGGATTGGAGCTGCCCGATGCTGGCGGCCCCGTTCACTTTCCAAACGCGTTGTGCACGCATCGTAGTTCCCCTGTAGTCTCACGGCGTTGTGAGCGGGGTTCGTGGCTGGAATGGGAGTTTCTTTTGTCCGGCTTCAGACCGTGGGGAACCGTTGCAAAAGGGCAACGCGCGTTCCTGCGCGTCGACCGGCGCGGACAGTGCTACCCTCCATAGCCCGCGCCCTCCTGCATATGCCGTCGCGTTGCCGGGTCGGGCCCGGCACTGTTCGCGTCAGGCGGCGTGCGGCCAGTCGGTTGATCGCTTTTCAATGCGGCTTTCCAGGATCGCGATGCTCACCTGGAGGTTGTCGCGCCGGGCTCTCAGGTTCTGCGCGAGTATCGGGTAGGCGAGATTCTTTGGATCGGAGATTCCGGCCTTCCGCTCTTCCTCCAGAATGTCGGCGTCGAGCAATTGCGCGCGCCAACGCAGATCGGAGATCAGGGCGTGGAGCTGTGTCGGGATAGTCGCTTCGAAACGGGACGTCGGCTGCATATGATCGCCTCACTATGAAACAGGCCCACTGCGGGTCTGAGGGATTGGCGGAAGAGCAGCAAGGAGAGTGCCAGCGCGCCGGCCGAGGGCGAAGGCCTGCCCTGTCGTTGGGCATCGTGCCGGACAGCGAGGCTGTGCGCGTGACGCGTCGCGCGTTAGGGTCTGCCTCGACGTGATTCCGAAAGAGAACGAAGGAACGACGCGTGGCGAGATTTGTGACTATCGCGGCCGGCCAGCTTGGCCCGATTGCCCGAGCTGAGACGAGGACGGAGGTCGTGGCGCGGCTGATGGCGTTGATGCGCCAGGCGCGGGCCAACGGCTGCGACCTGATCGTCTATCCCGAGCTCGCCCTGACCACGTTCTTTCCGCGCTGGTATTTCGAGGACCAGGCGGAGATCGACGCCTTCTTCGAGCGCGAGATGCCGGGGGCGCAGACGCAAGCGCTATTCGACCTCGCGCGCGAGATCGGTATCGGGTTTTACCTCGGCTATGCCGAGCTGACGGTCGAGGCCGGCGTCGCCAGGCGCTACAACACCTCCATTCTGGTGGACAAGAGCGGCGCGATCGTCGCGAAATACCGCAAGGTTCATTTGCCCGGCCATGCCGAGCATGAGCCATGGCGCGAATTTCAGCATCTGGAAAAGCGCTACTTCGAGCCCGGCAGCGGCTTTGGCGTGACCAATGCCTTCGGCGGCGTGATGGGAATGGCGATCTGCAACGACCGCCGCTGGAGCGAGACCTACCGGGTGATGGGCCTGCAGGGCGTCGAGATGGTGATGATCGGCTACAACACGCCGGTGCACAATCCGCCTGCGCCCGAGCACGACGATCTCTCGCTGTTCCACAATCACCTGGTGATGCAGGCCGGCGCCTACCAGAACGGCACCTTCGTGGTCGGCGTCGCCAAGGCCGGCATCGAGGAGGGCGTCGACCACATCGGCGGCAGCTGCATCATCGCACCTTCGGGTGAGATCGTCGCGGCGTGCACGACCAAGGGCGACGAGATCGCGCTGGCGCGCTGCGACCTCGATCTCTGCAACTCCTACAAGCGCACCACCTTCAATTTCGACGTCCACCGCCAGCCCCGCGCCTACGGGATGATCGTCGAACGCAAGGGCGTGACGACGATGGCGGATGGGACACAAGTGCCGACGAAGGGGTGATGCTCCCGCCCGTTGTCTTGCGTTTCCGTCTCTCCCGCGTCGTCCTTGCGAAAGCCAGGACCCATTACCACAGGGAGAAGTTTGGCGAAGACTGGTTGGGCGGGACTAATACTGCCTTAAATCGATAAACCTCGCGGTATGGGTCCTGGCTTTCGCCAGGACGACGGTTGAGTTGAGCGCTTCCCAGATCCGCGGAGCGTCACGGTTGCCCGACGGGCAAAACACCTGCGAAGCTGTCAACCCGCCTTCGCTAAAATATTCCACTTTACCGAAATTCGGAAATGGCGTACGTCTCGCCCATCCCGGCTCATCCTTGAGGGGCGATCTTGTGTCGTCACGTTTCGCGAGCCGGGCTTGCGGTGGACGCGGCAGCGTCGGGTGCGAGGCCAAGGGCAGGGCGGATTGCTCTCCGTGAGCCCAGAACTTCGTGCTGGATGAGCGGCGCTGTCAGGTTCGTCTCGTCTGTAAGTTTCCGGCTCCGTCGACAGGGCTGGGAAAACTGCGGCGAAATGGCGGGCCGTGCGTACGGCAAAACCGTGTGGTCCTGGCCGTCGTTGCTACGGTCAAGCCTTGGCGGATGCGGCAGTCGCGTCAACCGGCGCGGCGCCGGTGAATTTCGCTGGGGTGAGGGAGGCCAGAACGAACTCGGCTCCCGGGAGAGCACGGCATAAGCCGTCCAACCACTGCGCAGGGGTTCTCCGGCAGCAAAAATCCCAATAAAATCAATACTATGACGCGGATGTGTCCTCCGTTGTGTCCCGATCCGATGTTCTTGAAATATTTTCGTGGGATAGCTACCGGCGGGCGCGGGCCGGCTTAGACCCATCGCAATCCAAGCCCCCCGACCATCTAGGATGTTTACAACGCTCCTTTCGGAAACGTTGTGATTCGCTTTTGCATAGCTCTCGCCATCGGGCGAATCTCGGGTAAGGGTTGTGTTCAACTGTAAAGACTACGCCAGGAGGGGCTATGAACGTGCCGCCGCACTTCGTGCCGAACGAGACAAATGTGTTTCGGGCGGACGGAGGCTTCTCCCAGGATACGTCGCGTCTTCCGGTATCGATAAGATGCCCGCATTGCCGCGAATTGGGCTCTTTCAACGCAATCGGTCCCGCGAAGGCATTCAACAAGCCGGGGAAAGTTGGGAACAGTGGTGTAATCGGGACCTACTTTGCGACCATCAGGATTTGTCCCAACGTGAAGTGCTTCGGTTTGGTTTTTGTGATCGAAGCGGGAAACGCGGTTGTCGAAATTGAACCGCCGCAGTTGCTAGACTTCAACCCGGAAGGACTATCTCCGCGCCTCCAGCAGACGTTGAAGGAGGCTGTCGCGTGCCATGGTGCAGGCGCGTATAGGGCGGCCACGATGATGGTCCGAAGGCTGCTCGAAGAAATATGCGATGAGAACGGAGCAGCGGGAGCGAATCTGCACCAGCGACTTGCTTCGCTGAGGAACGCAATCGTGCTCCCGGAGCCGTTATTTGATGCGATGAACGAACTCAAAGCCCTTGGGAACGATGCAGCCCACGTTGAGGCAAAGGTTTACGACAACATCGGCGCAGATGAGGCGCAAGATTCAATTGAGCTGGCTAAGGAAATCGTTAAGGCGCTTTACCAGCTCAAGGGACTGATTGCACGCCTTCAGGCACGTAAGGCGCCCTGAGGACAGGAAATGCTGATCGAAATAGCTGGCGGAATCGTGCTTGCCGTACTGGTTCTGGCACTACTCCCTGCCCTTATTCAAGGTGCTCTCTGGCTCGTTGCGGTTGGCTTCGTCTTGATTGCAGTCATAGGTGCGGGTTGGCTCCTGTTCGCGGGAATGCAGTCGACTGAGGGCTTGGTTGTAGAGCTGACTATTGCTGGCGTATTTCTCATTTGGCTGCACTACGAGATCAAGGCGCGCCGAGAAATCGCTATTGAGAAGGCGGCCGAGAAGGCTGAGAAGCTCTGTAAAGCAGAAGACTAGGAGACTGCTGTGGACGAAGAGTTCATGGATATTCCTATCTCCAATGTCGAAATCACCTTCAGAGTGTCCACGGTAGACGGCAAACAGGTTTACTCCGCGGGCATCACGTATTCGCGGCCGCTTCCTTTGAAGGTTTATGGCATCTGGGCGCTCCGCCAAGGCATCCCAGTGGGCATACTGAATTTGACACAGGAAGCGCAGCCTCCGTTTGCAGAATGCTTCCAGGTGCTGATTGCAACCGATGAACGCGCGATGTGGGGGCGCAAATGCCCGCATTGCGGTGGATACTGGCGCACGGGCTCGCCCGGGCTCGTCCAGACTGCCGTTTGTTGTTATTGCGGCGGGCATTCCGAGGCGCACGAGTGTCTGAGCGACGCGCAGCGCGTGTACGTTGAGGCCTGCTGCGCTATTTTTCGGAGAGTATTGGACGAGAAGAAGGACGGCCAGTTCTCCATAGCAGCTCGCAAGCTGCTTGAGGGCGTTGAAGTAACAAGCTTCGATGGACCTCCGCCTGAATTCTTTGTCGAAAAATCAAGGCAGACAAAGTTTAGCTGCGTGGCGTGTGGAAACCACAACGACATCCTTGGCCGCTACGGATACTGCTCAACCTGCGGGACGAGAAATGACGTTTCCATGTTTGAGAGTGATATTGATGCGATCCGCTCAGCACTGAACGGTGGGGGCTCACCGACTACCGCCCTGAAGGAAGCGGTTGATGCGTTCGACACGGTTGGCCGAAACTTCGCTCGGCAACTGCTGGGGCAAGTGCCCATGACACCTTCGCGCCGAGCGAAGTGGGAGAGGGCCAATTTTGCGCAACTATCGGATGTGGCCGCTGATCTCAAAAGCGATTTCGACATAAGTATTTTGCAGGGAGTGGATGCTGTAGATTGCAGATGGGCAAATCTGATGTTTCACCGGCGCCATCTCTTCACTCACAAGGGAGGTATCGTCGATCAAAAATACTTGGATGATAGCGGGGACGCAGCCGTCCAACTTGGGCAGCTTGTCCGCGAAACGAAGGAAAACGTGCATCGATTGCTCTCTTTGTTGGTGCGGATGGCTCGCAATCTCCAACAAGGCTTTCATTCGATCATCCCTGTTCACCCAGACCCCGTCAGATACCATCAAGAGGCGGAGGCTCGGCGAAGGCGCTCGGAGGTGCCCTAGCCCCGAATGCTTGCAGGTGGTAGCCGACAGTGGTAGCAATGTTCTTGCAGTAAGGTTGGATTTGTTCTTGTTTTTCAGTTGGTTCCTTGCGTGCCCTTCGTCTCCCCTAGGGAGCGCGCTTTCGCCACCACAACAAGCCAGCCATCGTGGTGTCCCTTTACGGCGATGGCGAAACTGACATTCGGAGCGCCCTTCATAGAGGGCAAGATGCATCACGCTTTGCTGCAAATGCTCCATGGGTTTGTCCGCTCTCGGATAAACCTAGAAATAAACTCTGAGGCATTCGCCGGCAACCAATGAAACCCAACCTGCCGCAGCAACTCTGATTGCAGCTCATGATCGCCGTAGTCTTCTAAGAGTTCTTCGTATGCCTGCAACACCGCAGGTTCGACATTTGTCGCAGTCGCAGCGAGCCGGTCGAAGCATTCTGCAGCTTCGATGTTGCGTTCGTCAGGATATTCGCGCGCTTTCTGTCGTCGCCATTCTGCTTGCTCTCTGAACACCTCAGCAAGGTCCGTGCAGTCCATGAGATCAGTTCCGTGCGTGAAGTTGAGGGGACCGCCGGAGGTCATCCGGCGGCCCTATTTTGAGGTTCTGATTTTGCTGCTGGTCTCTGTCGGTGCGGGATGGTGCGAGAAACCCGATGATCAACCATGGTCTAATTTAGCGGCCACGATGATTGGTGTCGAGCAACTGACATGCGAATGAAAATAAAACACGTGAGTGCGATTGAAAATTCGGAGGGAACTGTTTGATCTGGAGCAGGAATTTTTTGTCGGAGTTTCTGTTGAGGTGATCGAGGGAGCGGAGCGCGACCTGAAGTCTGTTCAGCATCGCTGCCGCCGACGCTAGTCTAATGCAGCCGCTGTTGAGCGGGACGGACGTCACTCAGCAGAGCCAGCCGCTGCTCCAACTGCTCATTCAGCAGCATCAGCGCTCTGAGCGCACCGCGCAGGTCACCGTCACAAGCGGCGACGATCTCATCGACCGCCAGCTCGTATTGATCAAGATCAGAGTTGGTGCGTTGGCGTGGCATACGAACAACATCCAAGCAGAAATCTAAGTAGATGGTGCCACGGCACCACCTTTCTCCCCGCAATTCACAAGCGGCGTATGTTGTTGCAGGGTTACAACCTGCGCGACCATCATAGGTGCCAAGCTGGTCGATTGAGACCACCCAAAAGCGCATTTGATACTTGGTTCAATTAGTAGATCACGGGAGCGGAAAGTGTTTGATGTCTATCGCAACGGGACGCGTGACTTGCTCGTTCTAAGATTAGGCTCGCCGATACCGCCGGCTTACTCCGGCAAAAGGTGGCGCAAGAGTAGAAGAAGAATTCTGAAGGTGAGCGATGAGATCAAGTCAGCCGTTCAGCGGCACGGTTATTACGTCCGAAGCTTGCGGTTCGCAAAGCTAGTGATCGAAGTCAAGTAGATCGGCCCCCACACGTGAACGTGACAACTGAAGAACGCGATGTCTGGATGCTGGCGTCCTGGAATGAGATCAACGCGCTGCAACTGCCGTTGCTCAAGATTGTGATGCGGGGCGGAGAAGGAAGATCACGCGGTGGCGTGAGTTGTCGGCTTGGCTTCAACAAGCGGACCAAAGGCGGATAGTCCGGTATCGTCGCGATGGGCGAATAGCGGAACTTTTCATTTCATCGACGCGAACTGAAGAAACGCCTCAGGGAGTCTCAACAAGAATATACCCGCGATTTTCAACTGTATCGAAAGTCCGCATGCCCTTAACGAGGGCCGCAGTTGGCATCCACACCCAGCCAGCGCTCGCAGGGTTGACGTCAAGGACGAGGAATGAGTCGGATTGAGCGTCGTATGCGCCAAGCGGCGAGATATGACCGGGGCCCTGCTGGCCTACAGCCTTGCGTTGGTAGTTGACGATCACATAGTCACCCCGGCGCTTGAGGTTTTCAACCAAATCGGTCCGAATATCCTGCTCGAGCTTGCTGTCATCAACGATGACAAGCCGGGTCGTAAGACCATTTGCCCTCAGCATCTCATCGAGCTGACGTATCTGGTAGCCGAAGTCCTGTACCTGTTTTCCATTGATCGTGACCGGTTCGCCGAGAACTTGCGCGCGGGTCTTAGGGCCTTTGGTGATCACGTTGTCCTGTGTGAAGCGAGGGATCGTGGGATCGTAGGCGCTCGGAATGTATTTAAGGTCTTCTGAATGTAATCGACTCCGGTCCCGTGGCAGATCAGGGCTCCGGCCTCGAACGGCGTTGAGCACAATGGCGGCAGACGCGGGTCCACAGAACGCGACGTTCGACTCTGCTTCAAACTGATTGGCAAGCGCGGGAAAGTCCACCTTGGCAGTTGAGCGGGCAAGTCGCGCAAGCCCCTCATCGGACGAGAATTGCACAAGCTCCCGCGAAATGGTCGCTGGTGAATTGTCGAGCGCAAATGTTGCCGGAAGTTGCACCGTCGCCAGCAACAGCGCGAGTGCAATTCGCGCGAGGTGTAACATGGCTACCTCCTATTCTTGGAAGCCCGACCCAAAAAGCGATCGGAGTATTGATCATCTGAGTTTGATCTAAGCCAAGGAAAAGAGTTCGGGGCAGCTGTAGATCAGGTCCCTTTGTAAGCGTGTTCAGCCTCGACAGCGCGGACCAGGGCGGCAAGGCTGGGATATTCTACGCCATTGCGAACGTAGCGATTGATGTGCTCGACATATCGGGCCGTTCCGTCGGGCTTGCCGTGCCAGCTGAACAGCAGCACCGCACTGTTGTGCTGGCGCAGTACGTGGCCGACGCCATTACCGAAATACTTGCTCAGGGCGTGGCGCTTCATGGCCGCGCCTCCAGCTTCGCCAGAGCCTCGTCCGTTGCCGGAAACGGAGACGTTCCTACTCCTATCTAACGAGCCTCAAAGGCCGGTTACAGCAGAAATGTTGACACGTTTTGCGCCGGACGCCGCATTATTCGAGTACGCTGAACCCTACACCCAATGGGAACGGCTTCATATGTGCGATTGCCATCAAATGACCAGAGCGCTATTGCGATTTCTCTTGGCACGGAGTTTTCAAGGACGCTCGATATCAGGGTTGTCCTCGGCAGCGCGGTCCGAGCTTGGGCGGTTTCCCTGGCTACTCGTTTGAAGCTTGCAGCACGGCTTCTAATTCTGCGACGATATCGTGCAGGAGCCCGAGTGCGAGCGGATCGGTGACGTCGCGCTCCATCATGCGGTAGCACATGATCTGATCTTCAAGCTCTTGATGTTCCTCGTCGTCGTCCATTGCGCGCTCCTCAATTGAGCATGACGCCGAACAGGGCAGATGGTTGCGGCGGATTTCGAAAAATCTGAGCGAAATTAAGGCATTCGGCATGCGATATCTGAGCGGATGAGTGATCCATTCAGAACATCCCGATCAGGATGAAAAGGCCGATCTCGACCACGAAGGTCACGGCCATGACTGCGACCGTCAGGAGCACATCGCCCACCGGGACAGGGGTCATGGCACGCCTCGCACGTTGCGAAGCCCCGAAGCCCAATAGCCAACCTCCCGATCTCCGGAATGTTTCAGTTCCCCGGTCGGCGCTCGCCTAGCATTTCGAGTTCGGTGATCGCCTGCGCTGAAATCTGTGCAGGGTCTTTGAGCCCTTTTTGGGCGATCTTAATGATTGTTTTCGCCACCAGTTCCGTGAGCGGATCGTCGCGATCTTTAACGCACAGAGCACGTAACGTTTGTTCGTAAGCCTTTGTGATACACGCAATTTCTTTCAGTGCCATACCGTGGGTTTGCAAATGTAGGTAGATCGCCATGTCTCGCCCTCCAGCACGCCTATGAGGTCGGACAATACTATGGAACCGTAAGTTTACCGGCAAACCTTCATTGGAAGCGAACCGGAACGTCGAGCCGAGCGCGGCCGTCGCTGAACCAAGCCACCTCGGGTCTTCTGTTGTTTTTCTCGCTTTGATGCCGCTGGGCACCCCATCGGACCAGCCTGCCCTCCCTACGGGGGCTGGAGGGGGACATTAGGGGCAGGCGGCCCGACGGCTGGCGCGTCAAGAAACGCGCCATGCAATCGGATGCTACGCCATCTTGGTGATTTCGCTGTGTTCACTTGTGAGCTGGAGCGAGTATTTGTAATGTTCCCTCAAGGGAACATGGAGGCCGCAGATGAAAGACATGCAGGCCCAGCTAGAGAAGCTTCGGCGAGACGCTGCTGAGTGCGCCCTTATTCGAGACTTGGCAACCGATCCCAAAAAGCGCGAGTTGTTTACCAGATTGGCCGAACACCTTGCTGTGCTGGCATCGGCCGTGGAGCAAGCTAAAGGTGAGAACACCCGTAGCGAAATGACTGCTGATCTGCCGCCAAGGCCGTAGAGCAGGCCGCAGCTTTCGTCGGGTTGCTCCATCTCGCATTTTGGGCCGCGAATGCCTATTTTTCCCGCATGCGTTCATTTGAGTTTTGCCTGCCGACGAAGGGCATTGTAGTCCCGGACGGCCCCGATTGGCTCCATGAAGTAAAGTACGACGGTTATCGCCTCCGCTTGGAGCGCGCTGGCGACCGCGTGCGCCTGATCACGCGTGGCGGGCACAATTGGGCGAACCGTTATCCGTGGATCGTAGAAGCCGCTAGTAAGGTCCGCCAGAGGCACTTCGTACTCGATGGTGAAGCTGTCGTGCTCGGCGTTGATGGAATCTCGGACTTCAACGCGCTGCACTCCCGCAAGCACGATCACGAAGTGCAGTTCTGCGCCTTCGATATTCTCGCGGAAGGCGGCGACGACCTCCGCATGCTCCCCTTGTCGATGCGGAAGGCCAACTTGGAGCGTCTGCTTGCGCGGCGCCCTGAAGGTGTCTTCGTCAATCCCTTCGAACGCGGCGAGCTTGGGCCTGATCTGTTTCGCGCTGCCTGCAAGCTAGGACTTGAAGGGTTGGTATCGAAGCGGCGCGACCGGCCCTATCAGGCCGGACGTAGCAAGTACTGGGTTAAAGTGAAGAACCGGCAGCATCCGGCGATGGAGCGGGAGCTGTGAGCAGAGCGACAGGTCCGATCTGCAACTAACAGCGGACCTCAACGGCCGATTGGACCACTTCGCCTTGGGGCCAACAGGCGACTGAGGCGGCACTTACTCGGCTGGTGGGATCGCGTTGAGAAGCTGAGAAATGGCAGTGACAAGCTGCGCGGGCGCGAACGGCTTCGCCAACATGATGCTGTTAGGTACGCCCTTTGATGCCCAATCGTCTGCTTCGATGCCGCTCATGTAAACGACGGGAAAGTGGGGGCGATCTCTCTGGCGTGTCGCGCGACCTCCCACCCGTCGATCTCACCGGGCTTCAGATTGATGTCCGTGACGAGCGCCCGGTATTTGCCCTCGGCCACATCAAGTAGCTCAATGGCCTTTTCGCCGGACGGAGTTGCTACAGTCTCGAACCCGCCCTCGCACAGGCAGTCTTCGACAAGGTTCTGAACAAGCTGGTCGTCTTCAACGACCAGGATAAAAAGCTGTTGGTTTTCCACTCGGGGACCTCAGTGCGCCGCAATAGGAGCGCAAGGGCACACGCGGGGAACAGACTATCGTTCCGGGGAAAGTGAGCAATATTGCTCACAATGAAACTGGGGCCACTAGGGGTTAAAACACCCATCTTGAGAGAACAGACGGGAAAGTGGAACAAAACCCGGACGCGACTGCCTCTCTGGGCCTCGCAGTTTCCCATGGTCTGCTTGAGGCCCCCTATTCGGCAGCCTATTCGGAACAATGCTGTCTGGAAGCACTTGGCGCACTAGAGGTTGCCGATGCCCCGCTACTTTTTTGATGTTGAGGATGGCCACAGGCTTTTTGATTCATCGGGCTTTGTTTGCGACGACGATATCGCTGCAATCATCAGGGCGACAGTGCTGGCCATCGGCGTTTCACTTGATAAGCCCGAAGATGATCCTAAGCGTCGCATCGCCATAATCAGCGATGACGGACGTAAGATTGGCACCGTGCCCGTGTATTCAAGGCCCTCATACGAAAACCCGGCCCAATAAGGTGCAGCCGCTACGTCGGCGCTTGCAGTTGACCGTGAAGCCAGCCGGTTGTTCGCGGGGATTTCATCGGATCAACCAGATCGGCCACAAGCTGGTGGACGTCCTTGCACGCGGGGCACTCAAACGTCCGGATATCGAAGCCAAAGCGGCCGGGCGTAATCCGAGCCAGCACCGCTTCTGTTCGGCACGCTGGACATAGCGTTCGGGGATGGCGGAACATGTTGCACGCCTTGATCAGGCGGGAGCGTTACAGAACTCTCAGTCACCGGTAGTTGCCGTGGTGGGCGGTGATGGGACCCACTGTGGAACCGCCGCTGGGCTCGGCGCTGGTCAGTAGTGCTCACATGCCAAGAGAAATTAACGTGTCGTTAGTGAGTTAGGTCGCCGCTAGATATCTACAGGCCGACTTCTTCAACACAATCGCCCAGAAGTGGACAGCCTGAGATCATCATTGGCGGGCGTCCCTGAGACGACGCCAAACCCCGTCAGCCATCGTCCGGGGCCAGCGTTCATTCCCGCAAGCACCCGGTCGCGCAAGACTGTGGGGCAACGTTCGCCGCGCTGGGCCAGCTCGATGACTCTCGTTGCGATGGTCTCGCGAGCCGTGTCGCCGTTGATATGAAGGTAATGGCAGACTTCCTCACAAGCCAGGGACATCGCCTCAATATCGTTCGGCTCGAACACGCCCGCTGATAAGAACGGAAGGATGACACCCATAATTCAGCTCCTCTGTTACTGGGACGCCTCTTGGTTCGGCATCTCCATAACGAACGAGTCTGCGCACATTTGGAGCCGAAATCTGAGCTTTAGTGCTCACTTGGCCGCCGGGGACACGTGCCACTACACTGCCACCGACATCCGGGCCGGGTTTTCCTGATGTTCGGTTTGCCCTAGAATGTAAGCCAGTTGATAATTAAAGGCGGGAAGCGTGGCCAAGGCAACGAAGAAGCAGCCCTTCGACGTCCAGGAGTTCCTCCACACCGTGGCCTCGGGGAGGACCGTTTCAAACTATCGGAAGAATCGGAAGGTCTTCTCTCAGGGAGACCCCGGTGATGCGGTCTTCTACATTCAGGAGGGCAAGGTCAAGGTCTGCGTCGTCTCCGAGCAGGGCAAGGAGGCGGTCGTCGCGCTCCACGGAAATGGGGACTTCTTCGGTGAGAGCTGCCTAAATGGGCATCCGCTGCGGGTGGCGACGGTCGTAACGGTGACGGAGTGCGTCATCATGCGGCTCGAAAAGGCAGCTATCGTGCGTGTGCTCCATGACGAGCCGAAATTCTCTGAGATGTTCATGGCTCACCTGTTGTCTAGGAACGCCCGAGTCGAGGAGGACTTGGTCGACCAACTTTTTAATTCCAGTGAGAAGCGTCTGGCGAGGGTGCTCCTCTTGATGGCGAACTTCGGCAAGGAGAGTAAGCCCGAGCCGGTCATAGCGAAGATAAGCCAGGAGACACTCGCGGAGATGGTCGGGACCACCAGGTCGCGCGTCAGCATGTTCATGAACAAGTTCCGCAAGCTTGGGTTCATCAAATACAACGGATCACTGGAGGTCCATAATTCCCTGCTGAACGTGGTCTTGCATGACAGTCCTCACCTAAGAAAGCGTGCCGAAAAGGAAAAATGAATTGAACCTGCTCGGACGTTGCCCCTCTGGTCTAGCTGCCGCACCAGCGTGGGGTCATCTAGCCGGCTTGTGAACCTGACAGCCTCACGACCGCTACGGGTCAAAACGCGAAGAACCTCAGATTGAGCAAATCTGGTCCGCTCTGGCTCGACGAGCGGACTACCGACCCGGCCTTAGTTCAACTTACGCCGGAGCTTCTGGATGATCTCCCGCAGCTCGGCGGCATACTCCTCGATGATGCGCCGCGCCTCGTTCAGCCGTGATGGCTTGGCTTCCTTACCCTCGGTCTGGTTGTCAGGTTCGGGCATGGCCCGATGGTCCGGCATGGAGCTGTGCGCTGCTTGAGATAGATCAAGGAAGGTGCCTCACATTCCTCGGCAAGAGCCACGGCATCAGTAACGCCGCGCATGTGAATACGCCGCGCATGTGAATTCGATCATCCTTTTGGCATTCGGTGCTTTTGCTGCCGTTCCTGACGGCGTGCGAGGGATGCATCTAGTGTCGTTCCGTCGATTGCGCCGTAGTCGCACCGAACGCGCGGATGGCGACTTCCTGCGTTGCCCACATGCGCCACTCTTCGAGATCACCGGCATAGCGCAGCATCGATTCGCGAAATGCCGCATCATCGACGCTCATGCCTTTGTCGAGCAGCAGGTAATTTCCATGCTTGACCAATGCCTCGTTCCGACGATCGATAAACAATTGCCGTGCCTCTTCGAACGTCATTTCGAACCTCCGCGCTTAACTGCCAGTTTCCAAAATCCGCCTTCACCCGGCCGAACGCCGGTGGTTTCCGTGCCGGTATGCCAAATCGAACCCCCATGCGTGACGAAGGTCCCCGCCGGATAAGTCCGCGACGCGTCCCAAATGCCTAAGTAGCGGAGTGTCGGGCGCGACTCGAGTTCCTTGATCCGGTTTTTCAGCGGCGTGATTGCTGCCAGCACGAAATCGCCGATCACCGGTGCCAGCGATTTGACGAAGCCTTCGATCTCGGCTCGCCGCTGGGGCGACACTCTGGCTTCCAAAGCGCGACGTTCTTCGGGAGTCGGGAGGTTCGTCATTGGGGGGCTTTCCCATGGCGTCGCTCATACGCAAGCGACAGCCGAGCTTGCTCGCGGACCAACGCGCGACACGCGCGCATGTTGTCAGCATTATCGGGATGCCAGAGCAATTGGCGGATTCGCTTCTTGATCCGATGGATTGCAATCAGATCATCGGCTTCCGGCAAAATGCGAACCACCGAACGGGTCATCTTGCCGGCAACCAAACGGCGGCCAGTTTCCAGTTCACTCGCTGTTAGCCTGACGACCATTGTCGTCCCCCTTCATTTCGAAGTCGACCTTAGCAGATCGCGATCTCAACCTTCGTTACGCTGTAACTTGCGATGCTGTTTCCGCAGCGCCAGCTTCAGGGCCTGCGCGAGTGCTGGTGCATCGTCCTCGTCCCACTCCCGCAGCACGCCCTGGCTGCGAAGCCAATCTTTGTCGCTTCCGTCGAGATCAACGGCAATTCGCGTAGCGCCGATCGCCTGGCGCGCGCGGTATTCCCGCATGCGTTGGGCGGCGGCCGTCCGTGCAAGGTGCGCCTTCGCCTTGGTTTTCACGGTGGACCTCCTGGGCTGAATGTCGTCAAAACGCGCAACCCCCCGCTAGGAATTTGATCCTACTGCATACGAACCGGCCGGTGCGGTCCGGAACCCCCGGCGCATGGATTTCGACTTGCCCCCCCAGTGAACCGTCCCGGAGGGGGAAAGAAGGGAAAATGGGGGATTGCTGCGGTCCTCCCCGCGCATTTGGCACATGCCGCATCACTGATGCTGATGGAGTACACCTGACATCTGCGCGCGCGACGAATAAAACATCCCCCCATTTCCCAACTTTCCCCCACGTCAGCGGTCCTACCGAGGCTTAGCACTGTTACCGCCCTTGCTGATCATCACCCTGCTGCTCGGGCTTGCCCGCCTGCTGCGCCCGCTCGACCCACCACTGCGCACCGTGTTTGGGATCGGGCAGGTTCATGAATTTCTTGCCGCCAACAGGACGCCCCTTGAAGCGTTGCAGCCATTTGCCGAGCAAACGCGCATCGGGCAGTGTCGGCTTGCCCAGATAGCGTTGACCAACCACCTTGAGCGCAGCATTCAGGCGCGGATAGGTGGGAGCCAGCTCTCCGCCCTCGTCGTCGCGGCACATCGCGTCGGCGCGCAGCAAAACGTCGGAGAGCTTCGCGCGGCTCTCGCCACCAGTGCCCATGACCTCGCTCCACGCTTCCAACATCTCGGCCAATTCGACGAGTTCCGGGTCTTCCTGGCGGGCAAACTCCATCGATTTCACTGGGTCTTCCTTGCCAAGCCAGATCAAGGTGGAGCGCACCGTGTCGCTCCAGCCTTCGAACGACGCCAGTTTCGGTGCCTTGTCGGGACGACCTGCAACGAAGTAGGCGCGGACGACGGTCAACGCCGCCGCGATATATTTCCCGCGATCCGCAAGCACACGCTCGATGGGGTCGAAATCGAACTGGCGCATCTCGGGCCGCTCCATGCCCGCGTCGAGGTTGATGGTGATGACGCGGCGGCAGATGTCGCCCACGAGTGTGAAGTTGTTGCCCGTCGCAAAGACGGACGTGCCCCGTGCCTCAATCCGCATGTTCTTCGACTGGCCGAGCACGCGAATCTCCACCACCGGACGCTCAATGATCTGGCACAGGGCGTCGCCGCCAAGCTCGCCAGAGATGTTGTCGATCGAGATCAGCGGCTGCCCTGTCATGAGGGCCGCGCCGAGACGCTTCTCCATCTCGATTTCATCCTTGCCGGTCGAAATGACAGGCATGGGGTGGCCGCTGATGATTGCCGCCACGATGTCCCACAAGAAGCTCTTGCCCGAGCCGGCGGTCGGGGCGCGACTGGCGTGGAGCGGCGTCACGGGGAATGCACCGCGCGCTACAGCTGTGACAATGGCCGACAAGGCTCCGGCGCGAGCAACCTCATCGACAAAGGGGAACCCCGCGAGGAGGTCTTCCAGCAGCTTCAACGCGGCTTCTGCGTCAGCTTTTGTCGGTTTTTCGGGAATGTCCGGCATCGGCGGCGGTTCGACCAGCAACAGCCCCGTTTTGTGATCGTAGCCCGGCTCCATCAGCAACGAGCCATCGGGCCGCATCGTCGGTGCAGAGGTCACGCCGCAAACAGCCGGAAACAGCCGCCACTCTCCCGTGCGCGCCAGGATCGTCGCGGCGACACCACGCGGCGGATCAATCGGCACGGTCTTTCTGCTGCGCTCATCAAATGCCAGCCACCCAGCGTGGCGACACAACAAATCACGCAAGTAGTCCGGGACGACCGGAATGAGCTGACAGATTTTGGTTTTCCGGCCGCGCGTCGCGTCAACCTCCTCGATCACTGGCCGCACCAACTGGCGGCTGCGCTGGAAGATTTGAACACCTGCTTCGCCCAGGATTTCCTCCCCCCGGCTTGCCAGGTTCGAAAGCTCGCCACCGCGAACGACTACAACCGGGAGCGATGTCGGGTGCGTTGTCTCCTTGTTGGTCTCGGAGGTGCCATCCTCAGATGCAGGCTTGTTTTCCGCGCGTGCATCATCATTGCGAGACACGCTATAGCCGAGCCATTCAGCAACCTTGGAGGCAACCTTCTCGCCGAAGGTCTCCTTGAGCTTGGGATAGCCGCGCGTGTAGTCGCCCTTCTTGTAGGCGAGCGCCGCGCTGTGGGCGGCCGTGAGGCGGTCGCGCCATTCCTCATCCTGCGCTCCGCGCGCGATCCATTCGACGCACAGCTTGACGTAGCTCGGCTTGAACCCGCAGCGGGCGAGAAAGCCACCGACTGTGAGTGCCGCATCGTGACGGCCGCCGCTCTCATTCGGCTTGGGTTTCGGCGGCCAGTAGCGCGCCAGCAGGCAGAGTGCCGCTAGCTGCTCGGCCTTGCGCAACAGCTCGTCATCATCCACCTGCGCGGGCTCGCAATCCACCTCCCATTCGATCGGTTCGCCGCTCTCGTGAACCGAACCAGGGAAGACGGTCTGCGCGCCCTTGTCACCACCGCCGATCCGGACCTCCAGCAGCATGCTCTTGCTGATCGGGTCCTTGAACTGCAACGCAGCACGGTCGACCTTCGACGCCAGCGACGTGCTGTACAAGTAGTGGCTATCGCGCTTCGACGCGCGACCGAAGATCGCGGTCTTGCTCGGCAACACCGCCGGCGCCAAAAAGATCGCTTCCGCGCAATCGAGATCAACGTCGGTCAACCCGCGGGACTTCGAGCCGAGCTGCACGCCGATGTTCTGCGGCTTCTCGCCGAAGAAGCGCTCGACCTTGCTGCCGGTGATGACGCGGTGTTGCCAATCGTTGCCGGTCGGCTTCTTCTGACGAAATTCAATCGGCACCGGGTTCCAATCGCGCATGGCGTACTGGAGCGCAGTGGCCTCCGGCGTGCCCGCCTTCGGCCGTTGCTCCCACGGCGCAAAGAACGGCGCGCGGTCGATGGTCTCGGCCGAGCTGGCTGCGTAATCCTCGTAGAACTTTGCAAAGGCATCGAATTGTGTGCTATCAAGCATGAGTGGATTTCCCAAAAGTTCACATGAAGATGAACCAAGCGCTCACTTGGTTTTACGGAAATTAGGCCCGCCGCGACGACGGCGGGTCTTCGCGTTTTTCGGATCAGGCCGCATTCTCGCGCGCGCGACGCCAAGCCGCAGCAGCCTCGCGGGAGATCAAAACCCGCGTGCCAAGTTTGAAAGTCGCAGGCATCATGCCCTGCGCTTTCAGCTTGTAAAACAACTGACGGCTGATGCGATGACGCGCGCAAAATTCGTCGATGCCGTAGGCGTCGGCGTCATCAGTGTGGGTCGTCTTGCGGCCGGTTACTTCGGGGCGCATTCCTTGTCCTCCGGGTCCATGTGGCTACGTAGGAACAATCTGGAGGACTGATCGGAGTCGCGGTAGTTACATTATTAAAACCGGCAGCGGCGGTTCAAAGCGGTAAGTCGCCGGACTTCCTGTATTGATCAATGACCTTCGCGAGCCCGTGCGGCCCCGGTGCTCGGCCAGCGATGATTTTGATCGTCAGGGTGAGAAAGTCGATCAGCGGCCCGTAGGGTGTGTTGTCCGGTTTGCGGGCGAACGAAAGTTGCCCGCGAAGCGGCCCCACCCATACATTCAACAACCACACATAGAGCCAGTCGCGACCGAAATCCTCGCGCGGTGTGGATGACCCGTGGATAAGAATCCAATCCTCTAGGTCTTGCTCAAGGTCCGCCAGTGACTCGTGATGGTCCCCAAAGTCACCCAGCGCGTCTGCGTCTTGCAAGGCGCCTTGCAGTTTGCGAGTTTGTCGCAGCAGTCCATTCAGCGTGGCGCGGACTTTGGCTGGTTGCCCCAATTGCGATCTACTGCGACGCATCCATCGAAAGAAGCGCCCCGCTGCCTCGGTCCGCGCACGGGCTTTCTGCCAATCAATATCCTTGGACCTATCCTTTCGGGTCGCGCAAACGGACTGCCACTGCGCGTCGGTGAAGACAGCGGATGTGTCCTCAGGGGTCTTGGAAAAAACGATTGTGCGGAGCAAAATGTCTCGCAGCCAAGGAGGTATGCCCTCGACAGAAGGCAGGCTGTGCAGCCCTTCGGGGGGCAGTGGAACGGATGTCTTGTCGGATGTCTTGCCACTTGATCCGCGTTTAGGCATCGCAAAGCCCCGACCGATGGCACCTATAGCCAACAACGCAGATAGTTGTAGCGAGTTGCCACGCGAACTCCATGTATCTTCATTGATCAAGTTAATGCAAGACGACACGCAGTCCCGGCGTCGCCGGCTAGAGGCGCCGACAACTAATGTTTATCACCAAGTATCAGCTAACGTTGGTGACCAACTGTTGGATAACAACCGTTACAGGACAACGTTACTCGTCCACTGACGAATAGACTCGGGCTGATCAACTCGCCAGCGCTACGATCTTCGCGCCGCTCGGCGGCTCATCCTGCAGCAGCGCCTTGCGAGAGATGTCGTCGCTGTGCTCGGTAATGTACTTCGAATACGTTCGTTCGATCATGGTGACGCTGGTGTTGTGCAGCGACGCCACCAGCCTGATCGGAATGTTCTGCAAGAGCATTCGCACGATGCTCGAGTGTCTCAGGGCGTAGATCGTCACAACGGCAGGGTCGAGTCCGATCGCAGTGACAATCTTGTCGATCTGCCGATGATAGGTCTGGCCGGGATTCTCACCCCAGGGGCTGCCGTCGCTCTGCAAGAGCAGCGGCGCGTCGTCGGGGCGATTCTTAGCCGCTTGCGTCAGCTTCGCCGCCAGTTGCACGGTGATCGGTACTGAGTAGCGCTCGACCTTCTTCTTCGCGCGATTGCGTCCGCCGCCCTTGGCCGACTTCGGCATCATCAGCTTCGGCCGCACCGGATGATCGTGCAGGTCCTCGACCCGCATCCGCACGGCTTGGCTTGGCCGCGCGCCGGTGATCGCCAACGTATCGACCACCAGCCCCAGATTCCCGTCCAAGCTATAAGCGGTGGCGACGAATTCGCGCACCTTGTCGTCGGACAGGATGACGTTACGCGCTTCTATGGCGTCCGGTAACCCGGCAAGCCCGACTTCCCACGCCTGCTGGTTCTGAATGCGGTCATCATGCTGCCTCGCCAACTCCAGCGCGGCGCCGAGACAGCGGCAAAGGCGGTTGATGGTTGCCGCCGCCATCTTGGCGAGCAGGCTATCGCGCCATTTCTTCAGCTCAGCAGCGGTGAGCAGCGCCACCGGCTTCGCGAGCAGCACCTTGGAAAGATGCACGCGCGGCCATTCGGCATTGTAGGGATTGGCGCCGCGTGCTTCGAGGTCGGTCTTGTAGGCAGTAAGGGCACCATCGACGGTGATGAGTGCAGTGTCGGAATCCCCACGAGCCAACTTCTTTGCGGCGTCCTGCGCCTCGTAGAACGTGAGCACACTCTTGCCGTCGCTGTCCTCGTAGTCCTCGGCGAGCGCAAAGCCCTTGGTCCAGTAGGCGCCGTGACCATCGCTGGCCTTGAGCACCCAAGTGCCGTTGGTCTTGTTGCGGCGGTACATCAGCGAGATGCCGCGTGCCAGGGATGGGCCGCTGTACGGTCTGCGGCGGATTTTCAGACGCAGGCGAGCGCTGCGGCTTTCGAGGGCGCTAAAGCTGACTTTGCGAGCCATGATCGTGTCCCCCCGTTCTCGCGATGTGTCGCGATTGTGTCCGCGCACGCCGACGCACGCCTGCGGCATTATGGGGATAGAAGTTTTGAATAATCAACGAGTTGAAGAGTTCGCACGTGTACGCGCGCGTGCCTCGGCGTTTTTATTTTCCACTGCGCAGGGAAGGCCGAGTGATTGGCTACACCTGTATGCTGCTGTGCGGTTCTTTTGCGCTACATCTTCGCGCAGCGGACCGCGGGTGCCAGCCGGCACCCGGCCTTCCCTGCGCCCTCTTGGCTCAAGAGTGTGGAGCGACGAGGCAAAGCTCGGGCGAAATGCGCCGCGAGGATGCGAAGGCGCGTCTGCGAGTTGAGATGCGAGTTAGAGGATGACGACGATGCCCCTTGCTCCGTCATTGCGAGCGCAGCGAAGCAATCCAGAATCCCTCCGCGGAAAGACTCTGGATTGCTTCGCTGCGCTCGCAATGACGATGTGGAGGCGGACGTGCGCCATTTCATCACTGTCCCCCCCGCGCAACAGCGAAGCCGTCGTCGCCGGAGATGCGCGCTCAGTGGCGCAACCGCGCCGTTGAGCAAGCGACTGGTAACGGCACGCGGCAGGTCCCCCAATCACAACCAGGTGTCTTGATTAGGGAACAACCATTCCCTATTATCCCGCAATGCAAAAATCCGCCCGCCGATCGCAAGCCATTGCTCAACCACCCGGTCGTCCCCGGGAGTTTGACATGGACACCGCCCTGGACGGGGCGGTGCGGGTGTTTTGCGAGCGCGGCTATCATGCCACCTCGATCGGTGACCTCACTGCCGCGATGCGGCTTGCCACCGGCAGCGTCTACAAGGCGTTTCGCGACAAGCACGCCGTGTTCCTTGCCGCCTTCGAGCGCTACGCCACGGTGCGCCGGGAGCAGACCCGCAGCGCGGCCGCGCGCGGTGTGAACGGCCGCGAGCGGCTGCGCCATGTGCTGCTGTCCTATGTCGAGCACTCCCAGGGCAGCGAGGGGCGCCGCGGCTGCATCGTGGTCGGCAGCGCGGTCGAGCTCTCCGCGGTCGATCCTGCGGTCCGCGCCCGC
Source organism: Bradyrhizobium sp. YCK136 (assembly GCF_044570075.1). Taxonomy (NCBI): domain Bacteria; kingdom Pseudomonadati; phylum Pseudomonadota; class Alphaproteobacteria; order Hyphomicrobiales; family Nitrobacteraceae; genus Bradyrhizobium; species Bradyrhizobium sp. YCK136. The sequence continues at coordinate 7,147,631 of NZ_CP172424.1, read as the reverse complement.
GTCAATGCGCAGCTCGCGACCAACGAGAACTTCATCGCCGGCCTCATTCGCGAGGGGCAGGCCGACGGCTCGATTCCCCGCCATGTAGCGGCCGACGACACCGCGCGGCTGATGATCTGCATCACGCAAGGAATGCGCGTCGTCGGCAAGGCGCGCCTGCCGCTCGACGGGACGCGCCTCGTCGGCGTCGCGATGAAGCTGCTCGCCTGAATTCTTGTCATATTAGGGAATGATCGTTCCCAATCTCTGGAGACCGTGTAAATGACGATGAATGCCACCATCGAGACCGCGCCCGAACCGGATGCGGTGTCGCAGCGCCTGACCTTCGTGCCTGCCGCGGCCTGTGGCATGGTCGCTGCCAACATCTACTATGCCCAGCCGCTGATCGCCCCGATCAGCGCCGCGCTGGGCCTGTCGCACGCCGCCGCCGGGCTGATCGTCACCATGACGCAGATCGGCTACGGCACCGGGCTGCTCTTCATCGTGCCGCTCGGCGATCTCGTCGAGAACCGTACGTTGATTTGCTCCGTCATCACGCTCGGCGCCGTGGCGCTGCTCGCAGCCGCGTTCGCGACGCACGCCCTGCCGTTCCTGATCGCCGCGCTGTTCATCGGGCTCGGCTCGGTCGCGGTGCAGATCATCATTCCTTATGCGGCGCATCTGGCGCCGGAGGCCATCCGCGGCCGCGTCGTCGGCAACGTCTCGACCGGCCTGATGCTCGGCATCATGCTGGCGCGCCCGGTGTCGAGCTTCGTCACGGCGGCCTCGTCATGGCATGCGGTGTTCTTCGCCTCCGCGGCGCTGATGATTGTGCTCGCAGCCGTGCTCTGGATGGTGCTGCCGACGCGCAAGCCGGTGGCGCGCATGCATTACGGCACGCTGCTGCTGTCGATGCCGCATCTGGTGCGCACCATGCCGCTGCTCCGGCGGCGCGCACTCTACCAGGCGAGCCTGTTCGGTTGCTTCACCCTGTTCTGGACGGTCGCACCACTCCAGCTCGCCTCCGAGTTCGGCTTCTCCCAGCGCGGCATCGCGCTGTTCGCGCTGGCCGGTGTCGCCGGCGTGTTCGCCGCGCCAATCGCGGGGAGGCTCGCCGATCGCGGCCATAGCCGCATCGCGACGCTGATTGCGATGTTGCTGGCGGCCGCGGGCTTCCTGGTGACCTATATCGGCGCGGCCGGCTCGATGCTGAACCTCGCCTGCCTGGTCGTGGCCGCGATCGCCATCGATATCGGCGTCCAGGGCAACGTGGTGCTCGGCTTCCGCGCCATCTTCGCGCTCGGGCACGAGCATCGCAGCCGCCTCAACGGCCTCTACATGGCGACGTTCTTCGCGGCCGGCGCGGCCGGCTCCGCGGTCGGCGCCTGGGCCTTCGCGCAAGGCGGCTGGGCGCTCGCATCGGGAATCGGCCTCGCTCTGCCCGTCGCGGGCCTGCTCTATGCGGCCACGGAGTAGCGGCGGGATGGTGCGATGCGGCGTTTACCAAACGCCCGGGCATGCGTTTTCCGCCTCGCGATTTCCCTGCCGCTGTAGTACTTTGGTCGCAAGCGGGCCCGGTTAACGGGCGGCAGGGGGAGGCTGATGAGGCGTGCGGGGCTGTTTGGCGTACCGTGGGTACGGCCATGGTCGTGGCAGGCGTTTCTGCTGGGATTGGTCGTCGTCGGACTATCGGCGGTGTTTCAGGGCATCTGCGTCGCGCTCGGCGCAAAACTCTATTTCGCGGCGTTCCTGCCTGGCCTGTTCGTGCTCGGACTTGTCGCGGGCGCGCCGGCGGCGGCGTTCGCCGCGTTGCTCACCATTCCGCTGGTGTGGTGGGCGTTCATGCCGCCCTTCTTCGAGTTCAATGCGCTGACCAGCGCAAACACCGATTCCATCAACCTGTTCTGCCTCCTCGCCGTGCTCCTGATCGGCCTTGCCGATCTCTGCCGGGAGACGATGACGATCGTCAACCGCGGCGGGCTGAAGCGTTCGGGCGAGAGCGCGGCAACGAATTCGCAATAAATCGGCGATGCGCTCGCGCCCACGTTGCGCGCGCGCAACAGTCCGGCAACCATTCGCAAGCTTGCCGCGCGCCGCTAACTTTTCGAAAAAGATTTGGCCGCAATTTCTCCCCCGGGAATGACGAGGGAGTTTTCGGACATGAACGGCCAGATCAACGGACACGCCGTCTTGGAGAACGTGCGCCGCTATCGCGGCATCGCATCGCTCTATCGCCAGACCGCTGCATTCCGCCCGGGCCAGAGCTGGTCGCTGCTGGAGCAGGCGAGGGATTGGGAAGCGCGGGCGCTGTCGGAGCTGGAAGCCTATTTCGCCACGCACATGGATCGCGCCGCTCCGCGCGCGGCCTGATCGTTAACCATCGCCGCAAGCAGACCGGCGACGAACATCGGCGATCGCTGGCTTCATTCGGCAGCGGAACCCGTGGCGACTACGGGGTTACCCCGGCGCCCGCACATGATAGCCAGTCGCCCGGATCTCCTTCACGTCGGCCGGGGGCGAGCGATGACCACCTTCAACCGTATCTTCACGACAGAGCGCCTGCTTCAGATCATCGTCATCCTCGCGGCGACGATCGCAATGAAGCTGATGGGCTGAGCATCGGCGAGCTAGCGCTCGCCGAACTCGGGCACGTCGGGCAGATAGTTCGACCCTTCCGAGCCCAGAAAATCGAACATCGCCTGCGCCGGCGGCAGCAGCACCTTGTCGCTGCGGCGGATCACGTACCATTGCCGCACGATCGGCAGGCCGGCGACGTCAAGCACGATCAGGCGGCCCTCGGCAAGCTCGTGCGCCACGGTGTGGGCCGAGATGAAGGCGATGCCGAGCCCGGCGATCACCGCCTGCTTGATGGTCTCGTTGCTGCTCATCTCCATGCCGATGACCGGCTCGAGGTCCGACTTCTGGAACATGCCCTCCATCAGCGTGCGCGTGCCCGAACCCGGCTCGCGGGTGAGGAAGGTCTCGTGCACGAGGTCGGTCAGGCTGAGGCCGGAATCCTTCTCCAGCCAGTGCCCCTTGCGCGCGACGATGATGTGCGGATTGCGTCCGAGCTGACGGACGTCGACGCTGACGTCGGCCGGTGGCCGACCCATCACCGCGAAATCGAGGTCGTAGCCGTGCATGGCCTCGCGGATCTCCTCGCGATTGCCGATAGTGAGCCTGATCTCGATCTTCGGGTACCGCTTGGTGAAAGCCGCGATCGCATGCGGGACGAAATACTTCGCGGTCGAGACCGCGCCGAGATGCACGGTGCCGCCGGTTCGCCCCGCGAGCAGGTCGAGCGCGCCCTGGCAGTCCATGATCGCGGCCTCGACGCGCTCGGCGAGCGCCAGAACCTCCTTGCCGGCTTCCGTCAGCAGCATGCCGTCGCCGGTCCGCTGCACCAAAGGCAGGCCGGCGAGGTCCTGAAGCTGGCGCAACTGCTGGGTCACAGCCGGCTGCGTCAGGCCGAGATGGCCGGAGGCCGCCGTCACGCTGCCCTTGGCCGAAAGCGCCGCGAGCGAGCGAAGCTGCCGGATCGTCAGATGCCGGAGCTGGGCCGCCGCATGGCTGGGGCCATTATAAGAAAATTCTTTGGCGCTCATTATGAATAGAAATTTTCCTTATTAAGCCTCCCCTGTCAATCTCCTCATGCCGGGACCGACCGCATCGACCTCCACCGGGGAGGGAAATGGATGCGGCGCCGGCCAGGGGATGGACGCAGATGACCGGGCAACTCAGGCTGGACGACCACCTTCAACGGTACTCGGAGACCGCACCCCACGCGCTGGCGGTGGCGACCGCGGTCGATGCCATCGCGGCGGCGGCGATCGAGATCGCCGACCTCATCGGCGCCGGCGATCTCGCGGACGCCTCGGGCCTGACCACGGGCCGCAACAGCGACGGCGACGTCCAGCGCGATCTCGACGTGCAGGCGGACGCGATCCTGCGCCGCTGTCTCGGCAAGCTGCCGATCGCAGCGCTGGCGTCGGAGGAGATGCGCGAGCCGCAGATCGGCGACCGCGCGGCCAGGATCTGCGTCGCGATCGATCCGCTCGACGGCTCCTCCAACATCGACATCAACATGACCGTCGGCACGATCTTCTCGATTCTGCCCGCGCCCGACGATCTCGCGCTCGCCTTCCATCAGCGCGGCTCGGCACAGTTCGCGGCGGGCTTCGTCACCTACGGTCCGCAGACCTCGCTGGTGCTGACGCTCGGCGACGGCGTCGACATCTTCACGCTCGACCGCAAGGCCGGCTGCTTTCGCCTCGCGCGCAGCGCCATCCAGATCTCCGAGGCGGGCGAGGAGTTCGCGATCAACGCGTCGAATCGCCGGCATTGGGATCCTCCGGTGCGTGCCTTCATCGACGAATGCCTCGCCGGCGTCGAAGGCCCCGCCAATCACGATTTCAACATGCGCTGGGTCGGCTCGCTGGTCGCGGAGGCCTATCGCATCCTCACCCGCGGCGGAGTGTTCCTCTATCCCTCGGACGCGCGGCCCGGCTATGGCGACGGCCGCCTGCGCCTCACCTACGAGGCGCATCCGATGGCCTACATCATCGAGCAGGCCGGCGGCTCGGCCTCGACCGGACGCGAGCGCATCCTCGACCTGTCAGCGCAAAGCCTGCACCAGCGCGTGCCGCTGATCATGGGCTCGAGCAACGAGGTGCGGCGCGTCGAGGAGCTGCATTGCGATCCGCTGCTGGTTGCCAGCATCTCAGCGCCGCTGTTCGCGCGGCGCGGCTTCTTCCGGCTGTAAGCGAGGCGTCCCATGTCCAGGAAGCATCCGATCATCTCCATCACCGGCTCCTCCGGCGCGGGCACCACCTCGGTCAAGAAGACCTTCGAGCAGATATTCTTCCGCGAGAAGGTCAATGCCGTCTACATCGAGGGCGACGCCTTCCATCGCTACGACCGCGCCGAGATGCGCACGCAGATGGCGAAGGAGGCCGAGCGCGGCAACAGGCATTTCAGCCATTTCAGCCCCGAGACCAATCTGTTCGAGGAGCTGGAGCGCGCCTTCCGCGACTACGGCGAGACCGGCACGGCGGTGACGCGACACTATGTGCACGATGCCGAGGAATCTGCGCTGCACGGCACGCCTCCCGGCACCTTCACGGAATGGGAGCGGCTGCCGGAGAATTCGGACCTGCTGTTCTACGAAGGCCTGCACGGCGCCGTCGTCACCGACAAGGTCAACGTCGCGCGTTATGCCGACCTCAAGATCGGCGTCGTGCCGGTCATCAATCTCGAATGGATCCAGAAGCTGCACCGCGATCGCAGCGCGCGGGGCTATTCGACCGAGGCCGTCACCGACACCATTCTGCGGCGGATGCCGGATTACATCCACTACATCTGTCCGCAATTCACCGAGACCGACATCAATTTCCAGCGCGTGCCGACCGTGGACACCTCCAATCCGTTCGTCGCGCGCTGGATTCCGACGCCGGACGAATCGATGGTCGTGATCCGCTTCAAGAACCCGCGCGGCATCGACTTTCCCTATCTGCTCTCGATGCTGCCGCACAGCTGGATGTCGCGCGCGAATTCGATCGTGTGTCCCGGCGCCAAGCTTGATCTCGCGATGCAGCTGATCCTGACGCCGCTGATCATGCAGCTGATCGAGCGCAAGCGAAACCTGAAGTGAACAAGGGGAGAATTCGATGAACATCTCCGTCCATGCCGAAGCCGACGTTACGGCTGTCGCGCATAACGATCTCGCCAACGCCGTCCGCTTCCTCGCGGTCGATGCCATCGAGACCTCGCAGTCCGGCCATCCCGGCCTGCCAATGGGCATGGCCGATGTCGCGACCGTGTTGTTCTCGCGTTTCCTGAAGTTCGACTCGGCGCACCCGAACTGGCCGGACCGCGATCGCTTCGTGCTTTCCGCGGGCCATGGCTCGATGCTGCTTTATGCGCTGCTCCATCTCACCGGCGGCGATGTCAGCCTCGACGACATCAAGGCCTTCCGGCAGTGGGGCTCGAAGACGCCGGGCCACCCCGAATATGGTCACACGCCGGGCGTCGAGACCACGACGGGGCCACTGGGGCAGGGGATTGTCACTGCCGTCGGCATGGCGCTCGCCGAGCGCATGGCCAATGCGCGGTATGGCGATGGGCTCGTTGACCACTTCACCTATGTCATCGCGGGTGACGGCTGCCTGATGGAAGGCATCAGCCAGGAGGCGATCTCGCTTGCCGGCCATCTCCAGCTTGGCCGCCTGATCGTGCTGTTCGACGACAACGGCATCTCCATCGACGGGCCGACGTCGCTTGCGACATCGGACGACCAGCTCGCGCGCTTCGCCGCCTCCGGCTGGTCGGTGCGCCGCGTCGATGGGCACGATCCCGAAGCCGTTGCGCAGGCGATCGGCGAAGAGCGCGAGACCGCAAAACCGTCGCTGGTCGCCTGCCGCACCATCATCGGTTATGGCGCCCCGGACCGGCAGGGCACCGAGAAGGCCCATGGCGCGCCGCTCGGCACCGAGCAGACGGCGGCGGCGCGCCGAACGCTCGGCTGGGATTATCAGCCGTTCGTGGTGCCGATCCCGATCCTCAAGGCGTGGCGCATGATCGGACAGCGCGGGCAGGTCGAACGTCTCGCCTGGCTCGATCGTTACGAGAGTGCGACGCCCGAGCAGCGCGATTTGTTCGTCGAAGGCAAAGTCGTCGCTCTGCCGGCCGCCTATGCGCTGGCCGCGGCGAAGTTACGCGAACGCTTTGCGAGCGAGCGGCCGAAGCTCGCGACGCGGCAGGCCTCGCAACAGGTGCTCGACGGTATCGCCGGGACAATTCCGGGCCTCGTCGGCGGCTCTGCGGACCTGACCCATTCGAACCTGACCCATGCCAAGCCGCAGACTCCGGTCACGCGCGGCGCCTTCGCCGGCGACTATATCCACTATGGCATCCGCGAGCACGGCATGGCGGCCGCGATGAACGGCCTCGCGCTGCACGGCGGCTTCATTCCCTATGGCGGCACGTTCCTGGCGTTCTCCGACTATAGCCGGCCGGCGATCCGCCTTGCCGCTTTGATGCGGCTGCGCGTCATCCACGTGATGACGCACGACTCCATCGGTCTCGGAGAGGACGGCCCGACGCACCAGCCGGTCGAGCATCTCGCCGCGCTGCGCGTGATCCCGAACCTCCTGGTGTTCCGCCCGGCCGACGCGGTGGAGACGCTCGAGGCCTGGGACTGCGCCCTTGCGGCGGAGCATCGTCCTTCCGTGCTCTGCCTGTCGCGGCAAGCCTTGCCGACGTTCCGCAGCGATGCGCGCGGCAGAAACCGAGTCGCGCGCGGTGCCTATCTCGTGGTCTCGCCGGACGGCGGCCGCGATGTGACGCTGATGGCGACCGGCTCGGAAGTCTCGATCGCGCTGGAAGCCGCCCGCCTGCTCGCGACCGAGCACATTCGCGCGGCCGTCGTCTCGGCGCCCTGCTTCGCGCTGTTCGAGGAGCAGCCGGAGGATTATCGCGCCACCGTGCTCGGCATCGCGCCGCGTGTCGGGATCGAGGCGGCCGTGCTCGGCGACTGGCCGCGCTGGATCGGCGCCGACGGTGAATTCGTCGGCATGCGCGGCTTCGGCGCCTCGGCGCCGGCGCCGGTGCTGTATCGCGAATTCGGCATCACCCCGCAAAGCATTGCGGAAGCCGCCCGCCGGGCGATCGCCCGCAAGAGCCAATAAGGAGGACGACCCTTGGCCCGTATCACCCTTCGCCAACTGCTCGATCACGCCGCCAGCCACGGCTACGCGGTGCCGGCGTTCAACATCAACAACATGGAGCAGGGCATCGCGATCATGCAGGCGGCCGCCGAGGTCGATGCGCCCGTGATCATCCAGGCCTCGCGCGGCGCGCGCAGCTATGCCGGCGATCTCATGCTTTCGCACATGATCGACGCGCTGGAGCGGACCTATCCGGACATCCCGCTCTGCATGCACCAGGACCACGGCAATGACGAGGCGACCTGCGCGTCGGCCATAGCGCACGGCTTCACCTCGGTGATGATGGACGGCTCGCTGAAAGCCGACGCCAAGACCGCGGCCGACTACGACTACAACGTCGCGATCACCCGCCGCGTCGTCGATCTCGCCCATTGGGTCGGCGCCTCGGTCGAAGGCGAGCTCGGCGTGCTCGGCTCGCTCGAGCATGGCGGCGGCGAGCAGGAGGATGGTCACGGCGTCGAGGGCAAGGTCAGCCACGACCAGCTGCTGACCGATCCCGACCAGGCCGTCGATTTCGTCCGCGCCACCAAAGTGGACGCGCTGGCCATCGCGATGGGTACCTCGCACGGCGCCTACAAGTTCAGCCGCAAGCCCGATGGCGATATCCTGGCGATGCGGGTGGTCGAGGAGATTCACCGCCGGCTGCCGAACACGCATCTCGTCATGCACGGCTCGTCCTCGGTGCCGCAGCCGCTCCAGGACATGTTCAACCAGTTCGGCGGCGAGATGCCGCAGACCTGGGGCGTGCCGGTCGAGGAGATCGTGCGCGGCATCAAGAGCGGTGTGCGCAAGGTCAATATCGACACCGACTGTCGCCTGGCGATGACTGCCGTGTTCCGCAAGGTCGCGGCGCAAAGTCGCAATGAGTTCGATCCACGAAAATTCCTCAAACCCGCGATGGACGCGATGCGCGACCTCTGTCGCGAGCGCTTCGAGCAGTTCGGCACCGCGGGCCACGCCGGCAGGATCAAGGTCGTTCCCCTGAGCGAGATGGCGCGGCGTTATCGCGCCGGCGAGCTCGATCCGCGCGTCGATGCCCGAGAGTCAGTCGCCGCCTAGTCATTCAGAGAGAGAAGAACAGGAGAGAGTCATGAACGCACATACCGGCACGGTTCGCGGCAAGGAGCGTTATCGCTCGGGCGTCATGGAATACAAGCGCATGGGCTATTGGGAGCCCGACTACACGCCAAAGGACACCGACGTCATCGCGCTGTTCCGCGTCACGCCGCAGGAGGGCGTCGATCCGATCGAGGCGTCCGCTGCGGTTGCCGGCGAGTCCTCGACCGCGACCTGGACGGTGGTGTGGACGGATCGCCTGACGGCCGCGGAGAAATATCGCGCGAAATGCTATCGCGTCGATCCGGTGCCGGGCACGCCGGGCTCGTATTTCGCCTACATCGCCTACGACCTCGACCTGTTCGAGCCGGGCTCGATCGCCAACCTCTCGGCCTCGATCATCGGCAACGTGTTCGGCTTCAAGCCGTTGAAGGCGCTGCGGCTCGAGGACATGCGTTTCCCCGTCGCCTATGTGAAGACGTTCCAGGGGCCGGCGACCGGCATCGTGGTCGAGCGCGAGCGACTCGACAAGTTCGGCCGGCCGCTGCTCGGCGCAACCGTGAAGCCGAAGCTCGGGCTTTCGGGGCGCAACTATGGCCGCGTGGTCTACGAGGCGCTGAAGGGCGGGCTCGACTTCACCAAGGACGACGAGAACATCAACTCGCAGCCCTTCATGCATTGGCGCGATCGCTTCCTCTATTGCATGGAGGCGGTGAATCGTGCGCAGGCCGCTTCCGGCGAGGTGAAAGGCACCTACCTGAACATCACCGCAGGGACGATGGAGGACATGTACGAGCGCGCAGAGTTCGCCAAGGAGCTCGGGTCGTGCATCGTCATGATCGACCTCGTGATCGGCTACACCGCGATCCAGTCGATGGCCAAGTGGGCCCGGCGCAACGACATGATCCTGCATCTACATCGCGCCGGCCACTCGACCTATACGCGGCAGAAGAGCCATGGCGTGTCGTTCCGTGTCATCGCCAAATGGATGCGGCTCGCCGGCGTCGATCACATCCACGCCGGCACGGTGGTCGGCAAGCTCGAAGGCGATCCCAACACCACGCGTGGCTACTACGATGTCTGCCGCGAGGATTTCAATCCGACCAAGCTCGAGCACGGCCTGTTCTTCGACCAGTCCTGGGCGAGCCTGAACAAGATGATGCCGGTGGCCTCCGGCGGCATCCATGCCGGCCAGATGCACCAGCTGCTCGATCTGTTGGGCGAGGACGTCGTGCTGCAATTCGGCGGTGGCACGATCGGCCATCCCATGGGGATCGCGGCCGGCGCGATCGCCAACCGCGTGGCGCTGGAAGCGATGATCCTCGCCCGCAACGAGGGGCGCGACTACGTCCACGAAGGCCCGGAGATCCTGGCCAGGGCGGCCCAGACCTGCACGCCGCTCAAGTCTGCGCTCGAGGTCTGGAAGGACGTGACCTTCAACTACCAGTCCACCGACACGCCGGACTTCGTGCCAACGGCGCTGGAAACCGTTTGAGGAGATGAGACATGAAACTGACCCAGGGCTGCTTCTCGTTCCTACCCGATCTGACCGACGACCAGATCTATAAGCAGGTGCAGTATTGCCTCGCCATGGGCTGGGCGGTGAACATCGAGTTCACTGACGATCCGCATCCCCGCAACACTTATTGGGAGATGTGGGGCCTGCCGATGTTCGACCTCCAGGACGCCGCCGGCGTGATGATGGAACTCGCGGAGTGCCGCAGGGTGTATTGCGACCGCTACATCCGCATCAGTGGCTTCGATTCCAGCCCTGGCTGGGAGTCGGTGCGAATCTCCTTCCTCGTCAACCGGCCGCCGCAGGAAGTCGAATTCGAGCTGGTGCGCCAGGAAGTGGGGGGACGCGCAATCCGCTACACCACCGTGCGAAAGGCTCCCGCACACGTGTCCTGATCATCCGTTTCCGCGCGGAGCTCTCCCTGCTCCGTTTCCTTGGCGGACCACTGCTTCGCCGCCTCCCCGCGGCGAAGCTCTTTTCTTCGAGGTGCCGATGCTTGACGTGCCCCATGCGACGGCCGCCGAAGGCGGCGAGACCAATTTCGATCTCCGCAAGGAAGCCGAAGCGGCCGGGATCACGGATACGCTGCAGCAGCTCGAGCAGGAGCTGGTCGGCCTCCGGCCGGTCAAGAACCGTGTGCGCCAGATCGCTTCGCTTCTGCTGATCGAGCGCATCCGGCAGCGTGCGGGCCTCGCCTCCGCACCGCCGACGCTGCACATGTCGTTCACCGGCAATCCCGGCACCGGCAAGACCACCGTGGCGCTGCGCATGGCGAAGATCCTGCACGGCCTTGGTTTCGTGCGGCGCGGTCAGGTGATCTCGGTGACGCGAGACGACCTCGTCGGCCAGTATATCGGGCACACCGCGCCGAAGACGAAGGAGATCTTGAAGAAGGCGATGGGCGGCGTGCTGTTCATCGACGAAGCCTATTATCTGCACCGGCCGGACAATGAGCGCGACTACGGCCAGGAGGCGATCGAGATCCTGCTTCAGGTGATGGAGAACCAGCGCGAGGATCTCGTCGTGATCCTCGCCGGCTATGGCGAGCGGATGACCAGCTTCTTCGCCTCCAATCCCGGCTTCCGTTCGCGCATCGCCCACCACGTCGAGTTTCCGGACTATGCGGAAGCCGAGCTGCTCGTCATTGCCGAGCTGATGCTGAAGGAGCGCGGCTATCGCTTCTCGGCGGCCGCGCGCGAGGCCTTTGAGAGATACATCGCGCTGCGGCGGACCCAGCCGTTCTTCTCCAACGCCCGCTCGATCCGCAATGCCGTCGATCGCATGCGGTTGCGGCAGGCCGATCGCCTGGTGTCCGATCTCGACCGGGTGCTCGACATTTCCGACCTTGAAACCATCGACCCCGTGGACGTGCTGGCGAGCCGCGTCTTCAGCGGCGGGGCCGACGTGCGGAGTGCAAAGCCATGACCAGCGAGATTCTTATCGCCCCCTCGATCCTCGCTGCAGACTTCGCCCGTCTCGGCGAGGAGATCGCGGCCATCGACGCGGCCGGCGCCGACTGGATCCATTGCGATGTCATGGACGGACATTTCGTCCCGAACATCAGCTTCGGCGCCGACGTCATCAAGGCGATCCGGCCGGTGACGAAGAAGGTCTTCGACGTGCATCTCATGATCGCGCCGGTCGATCCTTATCTCGAGGCGTTCGCGAAGGCCGGGGCCGATGTCATCACCGTTCATGCCGAAGCGGGCCCGCATCTCGACCGCACACTGCAGGCGGTCCGTGCGCTCGGGAAAAAGGCCGGCGTCAGCCTGTGCCCGGCGACATCGGAAAGCGCGATCGAATACGTGCTCGACCGTATCGATCTGGTGTTGGTGATGACGGTCAATCCGGGCTTTGGCGGACAGTCCTTCCTCGAGTCCCAGCTTGAAAAGATCAAGCGCATTCGAACCATGATCGGCGACCGGCCGATCCGGCTCGAGGTCGATGGCGGCATCACGCGCGAGAACGCAGCTGCTGTAGCCGCCGCGGGTGCCGATACGCTCGTAGCGGGTTCCGCGGTGTTCCGCGGCAAGAGCAGCGCCGACTACGCCGGCAACATCGCGGCCATTCGCGTCGCCGCCGAGGCCGGCCGGGTTCCGAAGCTGCAGGATATTTCGGTGCAGCCGATGCGCGCCGGCGAAAGCGTGCGCGTCCGGTAGACTACGGGAGCCGTGCACTCCGGGTGCCGGTTGTGCCAACGCGTGCCACTTTCCTCCGGGGTTCCACGGAACTGCCGCACAAGGCGATCGGATTCCTTCAGGCCGGGGTAACCACCGCGTCCGAGGCGAAAGCGCGATTAACGCCCGCGCAATGCTAGTCGTGATTCAAGGTCGGGATGATACCCGAAGCAAGAGAAGTCCACCTTTCGAGGAAAGATCGCAAGGTGCTTGAGGCGTGCTGTCGCTCACCGGTGACGTTGCAGCGCGATTTGAAGCGGGCGCGGATAGTTCTGTTGGCGGCGGATGGGCGCAGCACCCGGTCGATCGCCAAGGAAGTTGGGGTCCAGCCGCGGATTGTCAGCCTTTGGCGGCATCGCTATGCCGACCATGGCCTTGAAGGGCTGCAAGACAAGCCGCGGCCTGGCAAGCAGCCGATCTATACGAAGACGACCGACAAGCGGATTCTGAAGCTGCTGGATAAGCCGCCACCGCAAGGGTTTGCGCGCTGGACCGGCCCCCTGCTGGCCGAGGCGCTGGGCGATGTCGATGTCCAATATGTCTGGCGGTTCCTGCGCAGCCACAAGATTGACCTGGTGGCTCGCAAGTCCTGGTGCGAGAGCAACGACCCGAACTTTACGGCCAAAGCCGCCGATGTTGTCGGCCTCTATGTCGCGCCGCCGGCGAAGGCCATTGTGCTGTGCGTGGACGAGAAGCCCTCGATCCAGGCTTTGGAGCGAGCGCAGGGTTATCTGAAGTTGCCCAATGGCCGCGCCTTGACCGGCCAAAGCCACGATTACAAGCGGCATGGCACCACAACATTGTTTGCGGCGCTCGAAGTCGCCACCGGAAAGATCATCGCGACCCATTCAAAACGCCGGCGCCGCGTCGAGTTTCTCGATTTCATGAACAGCGTCACCGCGGCTTTTCCGAACCGCAAGCTTCACGTCATCCTCGACAACCTCAACACCCATAAAAAGAACGAGGACTGGCTCAAGGCCCACCCCAACGTGCAATTTCATTTCACGCCGACAAGTGCGTCATGGCTCAATCAGGTCGAAGTATGGTTTTCCATCTTGCAGGGGCAGTCGCTCAGCGGCACCTCCTTCACGAGCCTCAAGCAGCTTCAGGAACACATCGATGCCTACGTCAACGCATACAACGACAGAGCCGAGCCCTTCGTCTGGACCAAGAAAAAGGTCCGTCAACGCCGTTTCAAAGGCCGCCGTATCACTCAGCTCTGATTCCGGGTACTAGGTGTCTCAATCTGCGGTTCAGGAACGCGAGAGAGCGCGGGGATGCGGATCGAAGACATTTGCGGGCATGAGGCCCGCACGCGGCGTGGGGCGATGGCATGAGCATGCATCGCTTGTTCGCCGAGCAGCTTCGCTGTGCGACGGGAGTGACCGGCCAGCTCGATGTCGTCAAGCTGGGCGAGCTCGTCAGTGCGGCCTATGAGGCGAACGAACGCGACCGCCACCGGGTCATCGACGCAAGTGCGCACACGCACGATGAGGTCGAGCAAGATCTGCTGCGGACCCGGGAGTTCCTCGACACCATCGTCGAAAACATCCCGATTGCCGTGTTTGCGAAATGCGCGAAGGATTCCCGCTACATCCTGCTCAACCGTGCCGGCGAGGACTATTACGGCCTGCCGCGTGAGCAGATGCTGGGGAGGACGCCCGAAGAGATTTTCCCGGCCGACGTCGCCCGCGTCGTCAACGAACAGGATCGCCGGGTCGTGGACACCGGCGAGCCGATGTTCCTGGAGGGGCATCTGCTCGAAGTTGGTGTCAACGGTCACGATCGCGTCGTCAATTCACGCAAGCTGCTGATCAGGGATGGGAACGGTACGCCTCAATACGTGATCGGCGTGATCGAGGACGTCACCGAGCAGCTCGCGAGCCAGGCACGCATCAGTCATCTTGCCCATCATGATGCCTTGACCGACCTGCCGAACCGCAGCGCCTTCAACGCGGAGCTGGACGAACGGCTGGAGCTGGCGCAGGAGGCGTTGACCAGTTTTGCGGTGCTCAGCCTCGATCTCGATCGCTTCAAGGAGGTCAACGACGTGTTCGGCCATCCCGTCGGCGACATGCTGATGCGGGCGGCGGCGGATCGCCTTGCCGCGGAAGCCGACGTCGCTTTCGTCGCCCGCATCGGCGGCGACGAGTTCATGATCCTGATGCCGGACAACGCCCGCCGCGAGGATATGCTGACGCTCGCCGAGCGCCTGGTCGAGGTCATAGGCAAGGAGCTCGAGATCGACGACTATCTCTCCCAGGTCGGCGTCAGCGTCGGCATCGCCGTTTATCCCGATGACGGCGTGGATGCCGCGACGCTGCTCGCCAACGCCGATTCCGCGCTCTATCGCGCCAAGCGCGAGGGCAGGGCCAGGGTCCGCTTCTTCGAATCCGAGACGGACCAGGAACTGCGCGATCGCAGGCTGTTGCAGCACGATCTGCGTCAGGCGCTGGAGCAGAACCAGTTCCTCGTCCACTTCCAGCCGCAGGCGCGGATGGATGGCGAGGTCATCGGCTTCGAGGCGCTGCTGCGCTGGAATCACCCGACGCGGGGCTTCGTGCCGCCGGACCGGTTCATTCCGCTCGCCGAGGAGAACGGGCTGATCGTCCAGATCGGCGAATGGGTTCTGCGCGAGGCTTGCCGCGAGGCGGCATCCTGGCCGCGGCCGCTGCAGGTCGCGGTCAATTTGTCACCGGTCCAGGTCCAGGCCGGCGACCTCGAGCGCTCGATCCACCAGATCCTGCTGGAGACAGGGCTTGCGCCGACGCGGCTCGAGGTCGAGATCACCGAGGGCGTGCTGATCGGCGATTTTACCCGCGCGCTCAACCTGCTGCGGCGGTTGAAGGCTCTCGGCATCCGCATTGCGATGGACGATTTCGGCACCGGCTACTCCTCGCTGTCCTATCTCCAGTCGTTTCCGTTCGACAAGATCAAGATCGATCGCAGCTTCATCTCCAACCTCGAGGCGACGCCGCAATCGGCCGAGATCGTCCGCGCGGTCCTGAGCCTCGCGCACGCGCTGAATATTCCGGTCATCGCTGAAGGGGTGGAGACGGAGGCGCAGCGCGCCTTCCTGACGCGCGAGGCCTGCGAGGAGATGCAGGGCTATCTCGTCGGCCGTCCCGACCTGATCGAACGCTATCTCGACCTGGTCGGCGTGACCGTGGAACGCCGCCTCTACGCCTAGCCATCGCCGCCAGAAACGAAATGAGCCGCCGGTTCCATGCCCGCGCGGCTCCAAAGTCGCAGGCTGCGTTGATAGCGTAGCCTTGGTGTACCGCCGTTACCTTGTTTGCGGCCATACGCAAAAATTTATACGCGCGATAAGGACCTCCGGCTGTGCTTTGCCTCACACATGCCGTAACTTTGTGGCTGGGTCCGCATTGAGCCGTGCCAAGAACAATCGCCAAACAATTGTAAAGTTTGCGCCAAAGCAAAGCGGCCGCGTTGCAGCACAGGTTAACATTCCCGAGACTGACCGGCATTGCGCAGAAAATGTTTCGCACAAGTGCAATGCCCCTGACGCAAACCGGAGAAATAAGCCGGGTGTGACCGAGAGGGAGATTCTCATGGAGCGAGAGGGAGATTCTCATGGAGAACGTACGTCGCTACCGGGCGCTTGCGTCCCTCTGTCGCCAGCAGGCGGCCTATCGGCCGCTCCAGAACTGGGAACTCCTCGGCCAGGCCGAACATTTCGAATACCTCGCCGAGCTCGCGCTGAAGGCGCATTTCGATGCGTGCAATGTGCAACGCGACGAGGACGCCACCGCAACCGCTGGATGGGAGACCCCCGCTGCGGCTTGAGAGCGTCGGGCCGGCTTCGGTCAGTGCGACATCAGCGTCGGCACCGTCATGGCTTCCAGCATGGCGCGGGTGACGCCGCCGAGAACGCGCTCCTGCAATCGCGAATGGCCGTAGCCGCCCATCACCAGGAGATCGAGGCTCTCGTCGGCCGCCAGCGACAGGATGGTCGGCTGAATCTCGGAGCGGGTCGCTGACAGGCCGACCGTGCGGGTCGAGAGCCCGCGCCGGCCGAGATGTCTTGCCAGATTGCCTGCCGACACTTCGCCGGGCACCGTGTCGGCTTCGTTGATCGTGATGATCACGATCTCTTCGGCGCGGGCCAGGAACGGTGCGGCGTCGCGCATCGCGCGGGCGGCGAGCCGGCTGCCGTCCCAGCAGATGCCGATCCGGTTCGCCTTGAAGGCGCCACGGAAGGTGTAAGGCAGGAACAGCACGGGGCCGCCCGCGTGGAACAGAATCTCGCGCGGCAGGTCGTTGTCGAACGAGCCTTGCTCCGGATTCGGCTGAAGTACGATGCTGAGATCGTGCAGTCGCGCCATCTCGCCGAGCGAGCCGGCCGCGTCCGCCGGAATCGCGCCGATCGGGCGGCACGTGTAGGAAATGCCGGCGTTCGCCGCTTCGCTTCCGAACACCGCGAGCGCGGCCTCGGCCCGCTCAACTGCCCGCTCGCGTTCCAGTTCGAACACGGCCGCCACGGCGGCCCCGCCCTCCATGACATAAGCCGCGCTGGTTGCGACATAGCCGACCGCGACCGCGTCGAGATGGGCGTTGAAATGCGCCGCGAGCGAGATCGAGCCGTCGATCACGGGACGCATCGGGCGCTCGGTCGGGACGTGGACGAGAATATCTTTGTACATGGCGCGCCTCCGATGGACATCATTCGGTGGCCGCAGTCTTTCACCGCGCGAAGGGGCGGCGTTGAGCTGCATCAAATGTGCAGCCCCGATTTTTGACCCGGCCGCTGACCGCACCACCTTTGCCAAGATTTAATCGCGCGGACGGGACGCCGTAAGGTCGCGGCGGCCATGTTGCGTGCAAGGCGACACCTGACCCAACATGGACATTTCGACATGAATGACCGCGTCAATTCCGACATCACCACGTCCCGCAGGATCTTGAAGCCGCGCCGGCTCGCGCTGCTCGGCACCGTGGCCGCGCTTGGCGTGGCTGTGCTTGCGGCATCTCCCGGCTCTTCGCCGCTCGGCGTGACCTCCTTCATCGCGCCGGCCCAGGCCGCGGAAAGCGCTGCGACTCCGCCGGGCTTCGGCGACCTCGTCGCCAGGGTCAAACCTGCCGTCATCTCGGTGCGGGTCAGGATCGACCAGGACAACGACAAGAGCGCGATGCTGCAACAGAACCGGATGGATTCCGACGAGGACGCGCCGTTCGACCAGTTCTCGCGGCAGTTCGGCTTCCGCCTTCCGGGTGGCATGAACGGCATGCCGCGCCAGCGTCACCAGATGGTCACGGGCGAAGGCTCCGGCTTCTTCATCTCAGCCGACGGCTATGCCGTGACCAACAACCACGTCGTCGACCACGCCGAGTCCGTGCAGGTCACCATGGACGACGGGACGAGCTATACCGCGAAGGTGGTCGGCACCGATCCGAAGACCGATCTCGCCCTCATCAAGGTCGATGGCAAGAAGGACTTTCCCTTCGTCAAGTTCTCCGACCAGAAGCCGCGGATCGGCGATTGGGTGGTCGCGGTCGGCAATCCCTTCGGCCTCGGCGGCACCGTGACCGCCGGCATCGTCTCGGCGAGCGGCCGCGACATCGGCAACGGCCCCTATGACGACTTCATCCAGATCGACGCGCCCATCAACAAGGGCAATTCCGGCGGCCCGGCCTTCGACATGAGCGGCAACGTGATAGGCGTGAACACTGCGATGCTCTCGCCGTCGGGCGGTTCGGTCGGCATCGGCTTCGACATTCCGGCCACAACCGCAAAGCTCGTCGTCGCGCAATTGAAGGACAAGGGTGCGGTCACCCGCGGCTGGCTCGGCGTGCAGGTGCAGCCGGTGACATCAGAGATCGCCGACAGCCTCGGCCTGAAGGAGGCGCGCGGCGCGATCGTCGACAATCCGCAGGACAATAGCCCGGCGGCAAAGGCCGGCATCGAGGCGGGCGACGTCATCACCGCCGTCAACGGCACCGCGATCAAGGACTCCCGCGATCTCGCCCGCACCGTCGCCACGCTGGCGCCGGGCACGTCCGTGAAGCTCGACGTCTTCCACAAGGGCACGAGCAAGACGGTGACCCTCGCGCTCGGCGAGCTGCCGAACGAGCGGCAGGCCCAAGGCAAGGCCGACGATGGCAAGGTGCAGCCTGGCACGCCGCGCCTCGGGCTCAGCCTGGCGCCGGCCGGCGACGTGCAGGGCGCCGGCCAGAAGGGCGTCGTCGTCACCGAGGTCGATCCGCAAGGGCCGGCGGCGCAGCGCGGCATCCAGACCGGCGACGTCATCCTCAATGTCGGCGGCAAGCCCGTCGCCAATGTCGGCGACGTCCGCGCCGAGCTGGCGCAGGCTAAATCGTCCGGCAAGAACAGCGTGCTGTTGCAGATCAGAAGCGCGGACGCGACCCGGTTCGTCGCGGTGCCGCTCGCGTAAGTCGAGCTCCACCAGCGCAAATCCAAAAGGGCGGCCTTCGGGCCGCCTTTTCTCGTTTGCATCCGGGATACCAACAGCCCGCCGATAACATTCTCGTTAACGGCAGCATTGGTGACGGGTTCGTCCGAAAAAGCCGCGTTCGCTCGTCAGAATTCGAAATCGCTGTCGCCTTGGCGGCAATGAAGACGCCCAGGCGAGCTGCTAGAGTGGAACTTCGGACGTCCGGCCGTTTTGTGGAACCGGCCGGCGGTTCGTATTTGATCGGTGCCGACATGGATCGATTGAAGCTCTCGCTGAGATGTGCGCTGCTCGTTGCGCCGCTCGTGCTGTCGGCTGGAAGCGCCCTGGGGCGTGATGACGGCCGCTACGCCGATTCGCCGCTCAAGCCCTGGTTCGACAGTCTGCGCAGCCATCTCGGCCCGTGCTGCTCGGATGCCGACGGATTTGCCGTCTCCGATCCCGATTGGGAATCGCATGACGGGCACTATCGCGTACGCCTCGACGGGCAGTGGGTCGATGTGCCCGATGAAGCCGTCATTACCGAGCCGAACCGCGCCGGTCGCACCATGGTGTGGCCGGTGAAGACCGCGTTTGGCATCTCGATCCGCTGCTTCATGCCGGGCAGCATGATCTAGCGCCGATTGCCACTACCGCTTGGCGGATTTGCGCTTGGACTTTTTCTTGGCTGCTCTCTTGGCCGTCTTCTTCTTGGCAGTTTTCGAGGCCTTTTTCGGGACCTTCTTGCCTTTCTTGCGCGCCTTCGACAGGCCGATTGCGATCGCCTGCTTGCGGCTCTTCACGCGTCCGCCGCGACCACCGCGGCCGCTCTTGGCCGTGCCCTTCTTGTAGCGCCGCATTTCGCTTTCGACATCGCTCCCGGCGCTGCGCGAGTAACGGCGCTTCTTTGCCTTGCGTGCCATTCAGATTCTCCCTTGGCCGGGAGAAAACCATTCGACACAGGCATGGTTCCGAAGGCGCGCCCGCAACGTCCGGATGCGCGACGCAGCCTGGCTAGAAGGAATTCGCCAGTTCGATCTCCGCCTCGAGCACCTGGATGCGGCGCGCAGCTTCAGTGAAGGACAGACCCCGATCATATTGCGTGGGCTGATAGGCCTCCTCGCTGAGCCGCTTCAACCTCAGGCCTTGTGCCCGCGTCATCTGCTCCGCGAGGAAAACCCTGGCGTCGTATTTACCTTGAACCTGCATCTGGCCTCTCCGTTCTGAAATCGTGACTTGACTATATGTTCTTATTTTGTTCTAACAAGCTATGGACAACAGAATTAATGAAATTCGACGTAAGATCAGTGCCTTGAGGCTGGAAATGGCCGATGTCGAGGCGTCCGTGCGCGAGCTCGTCGACCGCGATCGCGACTGCACAGAAAAGGCCCTGGCGCAGATGGATCTGCGCCGGAAAATCAATCTGCTGATCGGCGAATGGAAGGCGGCTGGTGGTGGTGATGTCCTGCCGGATGTTCGCGATCGTGTACGTCTTCGTTCCCTCAAGAAAGCCGCTGATCCCGTGCGCGCAATCGTGCGTCGCTGAGACATTTGGGAGCGTGCCGTGGAGGAAGACCCGGACACGTACCGGATCTTGAGACTGCGCGCCGAGATCCTGGAGCTTGGGTCCGCGATCCGGCAATTGCAGCGTGAGGGTCTCGACGACGCTGCGGCCCAGCTTCTGATCGCGCACAAGCGGGCGCGGCTCGACCATCTCGTGAAGACGAACTCCGCAGGCGGCCTGAACATCGCCGACATCCGGCGCAGCTAAAGGCGTTTGCCGACGATGTGGCGTAAGAAGGATTGTATCGAACAGCAAAGCAAGAAGGCCCCGCGATCACGGGGCCTTCGATCAACGGCGGCGAGCCTACTTGGTGTTGCCAGTACCCTTGTTCGTCATGGTGCCGCCCTGATCGGAGCCGGGACCGGAGCCGCCCTGACCGGAAGGATCGGCGCCCTTGGATTTCGTGTTGGCGCCCGTCGTCTGCGAGGACGACGTCGAGGATTCATGTTTCGCCTTGTGCGACTTCGCCTGTGCGGCGAACGGGGCGGCGGCGAGGCCGGTTGCCAACATCAGGCGAGGGCGAGCTTGGTCGTCTTCATGCGCAGGAACTCCCTGAGTTAAAATGACGCAGGCAGCCAACTGCCATTCGCCGCAGGAGTTCCCGGCAAAGCAGCCTCGCGGGTTTCACGCTCGCTTCAAAATTCCTTGTCCTCGGCGATGATGAACACGATGCCCGTGAGCATCGCGCCGATCGCGAACGTCGTCACCAGCGTGACGACGAAAACGGCCGCGGCCGAATCTCCGCCATGGTTCAGCAAATTTGCCACCGCCGGGTTGGACAGAATGAGCACGAGACCGAAGGCGAGGCCGATCGCCGCGCCCATCATCGCGTGCGTCAAGAGCGTGATGATGCCGGAAGGAGAGATCAGCCTTGGCGACTTTTTCGGCGACTTTTTCGCGCCCATGGAACCGCCCTCGATCTTGCATGCAACGCAGCCGGCGATTGCGGGTTCCATCGGCATGAACGATTTGTCACGTCGGGCTTCATCCGACGTTCATGCCCACCTTGCGACCATGGAGCCCGTCAACACGGGAACATTCGATATGGGTAAGGTTGTCTTTCTCTATCGCTCGCTGGCCTATCGAAACGCGGCGGCCGATATGCTGCGCAAGGCGCGCAAGCTGCCGCGCGGTGCCGAGCGAAGCGCGGCCCGCCGCTATGCGATGGCGTTACGCGATCTCGCGCAAACGGAAGCCTGGCTCGAAGGGCGCATCGCCCATGAACCCCGGCCGGTGCGGCGCATGAAGGTCGCCGCGTCGGGTTAACCCGACGCGCGCTGGAGCGCGAGGGAGGTGGTGCCCTCGAACTTGCCGTGCGCGGCGCCGGTCGGGGTTTTCCGGGTCAACGGCACTTCCAGGCGGCACAACAGGCCCTCGGCGCGCCAATCGAATTGCGCCTTTCCGCCGAGCTGGGACTCGACGCTCGCAAGCAGGCTCCGCGTGCCGAAGCCGCGAGATTTCGGCGTCCTCACCAGCGGACCGCCGGATTCCTCCCAGATCAGTGTGAGGTGATCCTCCTCGACCTGCCAGCCGATCATGAGCCGGCCCGACCGCGTCGAGAGCGCGCCATACTTGGCCGAGTTGGTGAAAAGCTCGTGCAGCGCGAGCGCCAGCGTCTGGGCGGTTGCCGGCAGCAACTGAACCTCGGGCCCCGCCAGCTTGATCTGGCCGCCGAGCGAGTAGGGCGCGAGCTCCTCGTCGATCAGCTTCGAGAGTTCGGCACCCTGCCAGCTCGACAGCGACAGGATCGTATGCACGCGCGCCAGCGCGTTGATGCGTCCCTCGACGGCGTTGACGTAGGCCTTGACCTCGTCGGCACGGGTGAGACGCACGATCGATTGCGCCAGCGCCAGCGCATTCTTGGCGCGATGATCGACTTCCCGCGCCAGCAGATTTTGCCGCTCCTCGGCACGTTTGCGCTCGGTGATGTCCACGGTGACACCGCTCACGCGCACCACGCGGCCGCTATTGTCGGCGGTGGCGGCAGCCGTGCCGACACACCAGCGCACATCGCCGTCGGGCCGCACAATGCGGAATTCGGTCTCATAGGCGCGTGTGCCCTTGCTGAATTCGGCGATCGCCTTGCGCAATTGGTCGACGTCATCGGGATGCAACAGTGCCTGAACGTTGGCCGGATTGACCTCGAAGCTCTCCGGGCTCACGCCAAAGATGCGATACTGCCCCTCGTCCCACATCCAGTCGCCGCTGACCCAGTCCCAGTCCCATGATCCCATCTTGCCGGCGGCGATCGCCATGCTGCGACGCTCTTCGCTCTCGCGCAGCTTCGCTGTGGAGTTCTCCAATTCCGCGGTGCGTGCACGGACACGGTCTTCGAGATCGTGGTTTAGCCGTTCGAGCTCGCGGGTCTTCCGGTACAGCTCGGCAAACACCTTGACTTTGGCGCGCAGCACCTCCGGCACGACCGGCACCGGAACATAGTCGACCGCACCCATCTCATAGCCGCGCAACCGGTCGATGTCGCTCACCTGAATGGCCGAGATGAAGATCATCGCCGTCTTCTGGAAACGCGGATGCTCCCGGATCATCGCCGCAAGCTCGAAGCCGTCGAGCTCGGGCATGCAGACGTCGACCAGGATCACCGCGATCTCGGTCTTGAGCAGAACCTCCAGCGCCTCGCGGCCGGACGAGGCGATCACGAGGTTCTCGCCGAGTTCCTTCAAGATCACCTCATAGGCGAGCAGCTTGGCCGGCTGGTCGTCGACGAGGAGGATGTTGACCTTTTCGTGGTCCATCGCGCATCCAGCTCAGCGGTGCAGCCACATGCGGATCGCAAGCAGCAATTGATCGGTGTTGACGGGCTTGGCGAGGTAGTCGGACGCGCCGGCCTCCAGGCATTTCTCGCGGTCGCCCTTCATCGCCTTGGCGGTCAGCGCGATGATCGGCAGGCGCAAGAAGGCCGGGTTCTCGCGGATCACGCCAATGGTCTGATATCCATCCATCTGAGGCATCATGATGTCCATCAGGACGATGGCGATTTCCGGATTGGACTCGACCAGCGTTACCGCCTCGCGGCCGGTGGTCGCCGTCAGCACCTTCATGCCGCGCCGTTCCAGCACGCTCGACAACGCGAAGATGTTGCGGGCGTCGTCGTCGACGAGCAGCGCGGTCTTGCCGATCAGGTCCTCGTCGGAACTGTTCAGCTTCTCCAGCATGCGCTGCTTCTCGACCGGCAGTTCCGTGATCACGCGATGCAGGAACAACGCGGTCTCGTCGAGCAGGCGCTCCGGCGATTCCACGCCCTTGACCACGATGCTGCGCGCCATGGTGTGGAGCTCGGCATCTTCCTCCGCCGAGAGCTCGCGGCCGGTGAACACCACGACCGGAATGTTCGAAAGTGCTTCGTCGTGACGGATCTGGTCCAGCACCTCGAAGCCGCTCATGTCCGGCAATCTCAAGTCCAGCACCACGCAGTCGCAGGGCGCCTCGCGCAGCGTCGAGAGTGCGCCGGCGCCGGTGTCGGTCGTCACGATCTCGATATCGTCGTGATGCAGGAGCTCGCGGATCGAGAGCTGTTCGGCCTCGTTGTCCTCGACGATCAAGAGCCGCTTGCGTCGCGGCCGCGCATATTCCTTGATCTGCGTCAGCGCGGCCGAAACTCCTTCGGTCGTCGTCGGCTTGTTGACGAAGGAGAAGGCGCCGCGCGCCAGCGCATGCTGGCGGTCCTCGTCGAGCGTGATGATCTGCACGGGGATGTGGCGCGTCAGCGGATTGTGCTTGAGCTGGCTCAGCACGGTCCAGCCGAGCATGTCCGGCAGGAACACGTCGAGCGAGACCGCTCTCGGCTGGTATTGCTTGGCAAGTTCCAGCGCCTCGGCACCGCGGGCCGCCACCAGCACCTTGAAGCCCTTGTCGCGTGCGAGATCAACCAGCACGCGCGCGTAATGCGGGTCGTCCTCGACGATCAGGAGGATGCTGTCGCCGGGTTCGAGGTTAAGGCGGTCGTCGGGAAGCTGCTCGATGACGCGCTGCTCGGGCGCCGTCGGTTGCAGCGCCGATGGCTGGCTATATTGCTGTGGCGTGGCGCGCGGCGCAAGTGTCGGGCCGGAATATTTCAACGGCAGATAAAGGGTGAAGGACGAACCCTTGCCCGGTGCGCTGCGCAGATGGATTTCGCCGCCGAGCAGGCTGGCGAGCTCGCGGCTGATGGCGAGGCCAAGGCCGGTGCCGCCATATTTGCGGCTGGTGCCGGCGTCGGCCTGCTGGAAGGCCTCGAAGATCAGCTTCTGCTTCTCCAGGGGAATGCCGATGCCGGTATCCGACACCTCGAACGCAATCACGGCCGGCGCGGAGTTCAGCACCGGGTGATCCGTTCCCCACCCGCCGAGCGCACCGCCGACCTTCAGGCGCACTTCGCCTTCGGCGGTGAACTTGAAGGCGTTGGAAAGCAGGTTCTTCAGGACCTGTTGCAGGCGCTTGGAGTCGGTGACGATGCTGCGCGCGAGGTTCGGGTCGACGTCGATCTTGAACGACAGGTTGCGGTTTTCCGCCTCGTGCCGGAACGGCCGCCCGACGGTTTCGAGCAGGTTCACGGTCAGGATTTCCTCGGCGTCCACCGTCACCGTGCCGGACTCGATCTTGGAGAGATCGAGAATGTCGCTGATGAGGTTGAGCAGGTCGGTGCCGGCGCCGTGGATGGTGCGGGCGAATTCGACCTGCTTGGCCGAGAGGTTGCCGTCCGGGTTGTCGGTGAGCTGCTGTCCGAGGATCAGGATCGAGTTCAGCGGCGTGCGCAGCTCGTGGCTCATATTGGCGAGGAATTCGGACTTGTACTTCGAGGTCAGCGCGAGCTCGGTCGCCTTCTCCTCGAGCGCGCGGCGGGCCTGCTCGATCTCCTGGTTCTTGCGCTCGACCTCGACGTTGCGCTCGGCGAGCTGCTGCGCCTTCTGCTCGAGCTGGTCGTTGGTCTGCTGCAATTCGCGCTGCTGGGTCTGAAGCTCGCCGGCCAGCTGCTGCGACTGCTTGAGCAGGCCTTCGGTCTGCATCGTCGCCTCGATCGAGTTGAGCACGATGCCGATGGAGTCGGTGAGCTGCTCCAGGAAGGTCATCTGCGAGGTCGTGAACGAGGTCAGCGAGGCGAGCTCGATCACGGCCTTGACCTGGCCCTCGAACAGCACCGGCAGCACCACGAGGTTCTTCGGGGCGACGCGGAACAGCGCCGAGTTGATCGGCACCACGTCGGAGGGAATATCCGCGACCACGCGCGGCCGCCTGTCGAGCGCGCATTGGCCGATCAGGCCGTCGCCGAACGGCAGTACGCGCTGGTAGGGGTAGATGCCGTCGCCGGCGTAGGAGGCGAGCAGCAGGAGCTGTGGATTCTCCTCGTTCTCGACCTGGTAGATCACGCCGGTATGCGCGTTCACCAGCGGCGACAGTTCGGTCAGCAGCAGCCGGCCGACGGTGGCGAGGTCGCGCTGGCCCTGAAGCATGTTGGTGAATTTCGCGAGGTTGGTCTTCAGCCAGTCCTGCTCGGTGTTCACGTCCGTCGTGAGACGGAGGTTCGTGATCATCGTGTTGATGTTGTCTTTCAATTCCGCGACTTCGCCGCGGGCGTCGACCTGGATCGACCGCGTCAGGTCGCCCTTGGTCACGGCGGTCGCCACTTCCGCGATTGCGCGCACCTGCGAGGTGAGGTTGGCCGCCAGGAGGTTGACGTTGCCGGTGAGGTCCTTCCAGGTGCCGGCCGCACCGGGCACGTTGGCCTGGCCGCCGAGGCGGCCCTCGACGCCGACCTCGCGCGCCACCGACGTCACCTGATCGGCGAAGGTCGCGAGCGTCTCGGTCATGTTGTTGATGGTGTCGGCGAGCGCCGCCACCTCGCCCCGCGATTTCATCGTCAGGTTCTGCTTAAGGTCGCCGTTGGCGACCGCGGTCACCACCTTGACGATGCCGCGCACCTGCTCGGTCAGGTTCGCAGCCATCAGATTGACGGTGTCGGTGAGGTCCTTCCAGGTGCCGGCAACGCCGGGCACCGCGGCCTGACCGCCGAGCTTGCCTTCGGTGCCGACCTCGCGCGCGACGCGGGTGACTTCACCGGCGAAGGCGTTGAGCTGGTCCACCATGGTGTTGATGGTGTTCTTCAGCTCGAGGATTTCCCCCTTCACGTCGACGGTGATCTTGCGCGACAGGTCGCCGCGGGCCACGGCCGTGGTCACTTCGGCGATGTTGCGGACCTGCGTGGTGAGGTTCGCAGCCAGGAGGTTGACGTTGTCGGTGAGGTCCTTCCAGGTGCCGCCGACGCCGGGCACGACGGCCTGACCGCCGAGCCGGCCCTCGGTGCCGACCTCGCGCGCCACGCGCGTCACTTCGGCGGCGAAGGAGCGGAGCTGCTCGACCATGGTGTTCAGGGTGTCCTTGAGCAGCAGGATCTCGCCGCGCACGTCCACCGTGATCTTCTTCGACAGGTCGCCGCCGGCGATCGCGGTCGCGACCTCGGCGATGTTGCGGACCTGGGCCGTCAGGTTCGAGGCCATGAAGTTGACGTTGTCGGTGAGGTCCTTCCAGGTGCCGGCGACGCCGGGCACCTCGGCCTGGCCGCCGAGCTTGCCTTCGGTGCCGACCTCGCGCGCGACGCGCGTCACTTCGCCCGCAAAGCCGTTGAGCTGGTCCACCATCGTGTTGATGGTGTTCTTCAGCTCGAGGATTTCGCCGCGCACGTCCACGGTGATCTTGCGCGAAAGGTCGCCGCGCGCCACGGCGGTGGTGACCTCGGCGATGTTGCGGACCTGGGCGGTGAGGTTGCCCGCCATCGAGTTCACGCTGTCGGTGAGATCCTTCCAGGTGCCGGCGACGCCGGGCACGTTGGCCTGGCCGCCGAGCCGGCCCTCGGTGCCGACCTCGCGCGCCACGCGCGTCACCTCGCCCGCGAAGCGGTTGAGCTGGTCGACCATCGTATTCAGCGTGTCCTTGAGCTGAAGGATCTCGCCGCGCACGTCCACGGTGATCTTGCGCGAGAGGTCGCCGCCGGCGATCGCGGTTGCGACCTCGGCGATGTTGCGGACCTGGGCGGTGAGGTTACCGGCCATCGAGTTGACGCTGTCGGTGAGGTCCTTCCAGGTGCCGGCGACGCCGGGCACCTCGGCTTGGCCGCCGAGCTTGCCTTCGGTGCCGACCTCGCGGGCGACGCGCGTGACTTCGCCGGCGAAGGCGTTGAGCTGGTCGACCATTGTGTTGAGCGTTTCCTTCAGCTGAAGGATTTCGCCCGACACGTTCACGGTGATCTTCTTCGACAGGTCGCCCTTGGCCACGGCGGTGGCGACTTCGGCGATGTTGCGGACCTGCCCCGTCAGGTTCGAGGCCATCGAGTTGACGCTGTCCGTCAAATCTTTCCAGGTGCCGGCGACGCCGCGCACCTGGGCCTGGCCGCCGAGCTTGCCTTCGGTGCCGACCTCGCGGGCGACGCGCGTGACTTCGCCGGCGAAGGCGTTGAGCTGGTCCACCATGGTGTTGATGGTGTCTTTCAGCTCGAGGATCTCGCCGCGCACGTCCACGGTGATCTTCTTCGACAAGTCGCCGCCGGCGACCGCCGTCGTCACCTCGGCGATGTTGCGGACCTGTGCGGTCAGGTTCGATGCCATCGAGTTGACGCTTTCCGTGAGGTCCTTCCAGGTGCCGGCGACGCCGAGCACATTGGCCTGACCGCCGAGCCGGCCCTCGGTACCGACCTCGCGGGCGACGCGCGTGACTTCGCCGGCGAAGGCGTTGAGCTGGTCGACCATTGTGTTGAGCGTTTCCTTCAGCTGAAGGATCTCGCCGGACACGTTCACGGTGATCTTCTTGGAGAGGTCGCCGCCGGCGATGGCGGTGGCGACGTCGGCGATGTTGCGGACCTGCGCGGTCAGGTTCGAGGCCATGAAGTTGACGTTGTCGGTGAGGTCCTTCCAGGTGCCGGCCACACCGGGCACCTGGGCCTGGCCGCCGAGCTTGCCTTCGGTGCCGACCTCGCGCGCGACGCGCGTCACTTCGGAGGCGAAGGAGTTGAGCTGGTCCACCATGGTGTTGATGGTGTCCTTCAGCTCCAGGATTTCGCCGCGCACGTCCACCGTGATCTTGCGGGACAAGTCGCCGCGCGCCACGGCGGTGGTGACGTTGGCGATGTTGCGGACCTGCGCGGTCAGGTTGCCGCACATCGCGTTCACGGAGTCGGTGAGATCCTTCCAGGTGCCGGCGACGCCGGGCACGATCGCCTGGCCGCCGAGCTTGCCGTCGGTGCCGACCTCGCGCGCCACGCGCGTCACTTCGGAGGCGAAGGAGCGGAGCTGGTCCACCATCGTGTTGATGGCTTCCTTGAGCTGAAGGATCTCGCCGCGGACGTCGACGGTGATCTTCTTGGACAAGTCGCCATTGGCAACTGCGATCGTCACCTCGGCGATGTTGCGAACCTGGTTGGTCAAGTTGTTCGCCATCGAGTTGACGCTCTCGGTCAGATCCTTCCAGACGCCAGTCACCTCGGGCACCTGGGCCTGGCCGCCGAGCTTGCCTTCGGTGCCGACCTCGCGCGCCACGCGCGTCACCTCGGAGGTGAACACGCCGAGCTGCTTGATCATGGTGTTGACGATGTTCGCCGACTGCAGGAATTCACCGCGGAGCGGACGGCCGTCGACGTCGAGCTTGACGGTCTGGAGCAGGTCGCCTTGCGCCACCGCCGCGACCGCGCGGGTCACCTCGCGCGTCGGCCACAGCAAATCGTCGATCAGCGTGTTGACGGAGCCTTCCATGTCGGCCCAGGAGCCGGAGGCGAGGCCGAACTTCACACGCTGCCGGGTCTTGCCCTCGCGTCCCACCACCTGGCCGACCAGCTCGAGCTGCTGCGCCATGCGCTGGTTGGCGGCGATGATTTCATTAAAAGTGTCGGCGATCTTGCCGTCGATGCCGAGATAGTCGCCGCTCATACGCACGGAGAAATCGCCGCTGCGCATGGCCTGTAAGGCGAGGAGCAATTCCGGTCGGGAATCGGGCTCCGACGTACCGTTGATTTTTGGCTTTGGGACGCGACGACCGGAGCGTGATGCAGATCCGGGATCGAGGTCGCTCATACTGATTCCCCCGCAAGCGTGGGCCGAATCTTAGGCGTGACGCAATTAGTCAAACTAGAGCGTCAGCCTAATTCGAAATCAAGCGCCAAGGTTGCGGCGCGAGGAAATGGAACCTGCTTTGCTCAGCCCGACCACAGCAACGAAGAAAAAGCCGATTGGTTCCAAACGGCTCCAAAAGAATTTTGGCCGGTTCGCCGCCTCTGCTGGCACTTGCCTGCCAATCGGCGGGGCGGGCACCACGGGTGACGGCGGCCGGAGGACGAATGGGGGCTATTTGTCTGCCATCGTCCGCTCCACATCCTTCATCTGCGAACGCAGCACCGGTAGCTGGTCGTGGGCAAAGGCGGCCAGTGCGGCGTTGTCGGGAGCTTTGAGATAGTGCTCGAGCAGGCCAATGGTGGATTCATATTCAGGGATCTGCGCGGCATAGAAGGTTCGGACGTAGGCCGGTCCGTCCGAATTGTCGGGCTCGGCGAGGCTTGTGCTCGCCGTTGTCTTGCCGACGCGCGGCTCAGCGCCGATCGCCTCTTGTATGTCCTTCAACGCTTTGTCGCGTTTCGCCGCTTCCTCGGCGCGCAGGGCGGCGAGGTTCTTCACCTCCGCGTTGCCCTTCAGGTCGGTGCTTTCCAGCAGGCCCTGCTGGAAGCGGCTGAACGCGTAGAGGCCGCTGATGACATCGGTCGCCGTCGGCACGCGTTCGCCCGGCCTTCGCTCGCCGGTGCTATCGGCAAGCGCTGCGGTGCTGATGAACATCAGGATGATCGCGACAAGAACTCGCATCGATATCAATGACCGATGGCGTGCAAGGTTCCCTGAACGTTACGATCCGGTAAGGGCGGTTGCGACGCGACAGTTCCGTCCCCACGTCATGATTCATGAAACAGTCTGACATTTACAGGGACAACGCCGACAACTGCTTGCAACTCGCCGAGCGGGCGGAAGGGCAACCTGCCTATAAGCGCTATTTGCGCATGGCAGACGCCTGGACCGCGCTCGCGACAGAACAGGACTGGCTTGATGGCGAAATTCCGCCCGTAACGACCCGTGCCTCCCAAAAGCAGGATGCATAGGCGCTCTCGTTTGGGTGTGACGCCGCGCACGGAATGCAAGTGACCAATCCAGGATCATTCGGGAACAGTCAATCGCGTTGATTTTCGATTCCAGAAGGAGATTTTGCAATGGCTCCGCGTCTTGCTCTTCTTTCACTCATTCTCGCTTTTGGCGTCTCGGTGGCGTTCGCGACGGTGACGACGGTGCGGCAGGTGCATATGGAGAATGCATCGGCTGCGGTGCATGCGGCGCATAGCTAGCGCCGCGGCCTCTCGCCTGAACCGGAACATTCGACGCGCCGGTGCGTAAGCGCTTCAGGACATCTGGAGAAGCGAGAGGTATCATGGCGCATTCCGACCACGGTATCGTCAGGGATCAGCGCGCGGAGGATCAACCGCGCGACAAGCAGCGCGCGCAGACCGCGCAAGACGGGCTCGAAGGGCTCGCCGTCGCGTGAGGCGACCCGCGATCCCAAGCTCAACGACAACAACAAGACGCCTGGATCCGGCGTGATGCCGGACGATTCCGGCGACGCCCCGACAGGCTAGTTCTCGCAAGGAACGAATCCCTGCGCGAAGAGTCGACGGATTGCTTCCGGTCGTCATGCCCCCGGTGCGCCGGAAGCAATCTCCAAGGACGGCCCTGGCACCCCACTGTGCCGGGGTCGTTTTGTCTTGCGAGGTCGATCGAATCAATCCTCGGCGTCGTTCTCGGATTTTCCCGGGGCGTGTCCGTCTGGCCCCCGGCCAAATACACCAAACTCGCTTGATTTGACGCCCGTTGACGGGTCGATGCTCGTCTCGATGCCCGCGGCTGCGAGTCCGAATTTGAGCAGTTCGCGTACCGCTGCGGCACGCGTTGGCATGCGGTGCTTGAACCGGAAATCATCCACTGCGGCCAGCTCTTCCGGGGAAAGCATGACTTGGAGCCGCTCGGCGCGAAGGTCGTTCATGGTCAATCACGCAAATTGAGCAAGATGAGTAATTTGCTAAACCGGCCAACTTGCCGCGAGTTCCACAGGAGTCCAAAAAAGCGCCAGTTGAACAATATAGTCTAAATAAATCAATAGGTTAGTTGAAACGATTCGCGCGGAGGCGCATTCTCATAGGGAAAGGGAGATGCGTCATGACGGACGAGGTCAGGTTACCCCGCAAGCTTTCTGAGGAACGCGAAGCACAAAGACCGGTGCGTCCAAGCCATCAGAAGGTCATTGAGCAAGTCGAGCGCTGGGCCAACAGCCCGGGCCTGCAACCCCCGAGGACGGACGATGCGAAGACGGTCTGAGCCCCACACATTCGCGCAACGTCTCGACGCGCACAGGCTACGGCTCGAGCATGAGCTTGCGAGCTTGCCGGTCGGCGTTCAGCGCGATTCCGTTGCCGCGCGCATCGAGCAGCTTCAGACCGCGGCCGAGATGTTTGAATTCCTGATGCCGCGGGAAGCTCTGGTGCCTCGCTGACCGCGGCCGGCATCAGGACGTTGAGCGTCGGGAAGCGATGTGAAGCTTTCGCCTCAGCCACCAGATCGACACGGAGACCGCGGCCCAGGTTGCGACGGCAGCGACGAATGCGCCGATGGTGCCCACCCAGCGATGAAGCGCAGGACGTATTCGGTCATTGCCGTGCCCGCATCCTGCGCTTGTGGATCGGTTTCGCCAGCGTCCATTGCCGCAGCAGCCCGGCTAGTCGGCCGGATTGCGGCCGGTACGCGGATTGATGGGGTCGGTCGGCTTGCGCCGCAATCGCTCCGGCAGGAACGGTTCTTCCGGCGAGGCCGACGGCGCTGACCGTACGTCGGCATGGTGCTGCGCACGCTCATGCGGTGTCTGGGTGGAGTTGATGTGCCGCTTCACATCGAGCCCATCGACGGGATCGTTGACGCCGTGCTGGATGTCGCGAAAGTCGCTCATGGTTCATTTCCTTTAGAGACTCAGAGAACCGCTCGTTTCCGGCGATGTTCCTGATGAGTCGCCGAACCGACCCCAATTTGGAACGATCACAACCGGAACCGGTTGGTCCACGCACTGGCTGAGTGGAGAAATGAGATGTTGAATCAACGCGAACTGGACCGCAGCGAAATGGGCCGGTTGATCGGCAGCGACAGGGTCGAGGGAACGTCGGTCTATGGCGCGGATCGCAACAAGATCGGTTCGATCGAGCGGGTGATGATCGACAAGATCAGTGGCAAGGTGTCCGCGGTGCTCGGCTTCGGTGGATTTTTGGGCGTCGGCAATGACCACTATCCCTTGCCGTGGCAGTCCCTGAAGTACGACACCGATCTCGGTGGCTACGTGACCGGGATTACAGCCAAGGAGCTGCAAGGCGCGCCGAAATATGGTGAGCAGAGCGATTGGAACTGGAGTGACGATGCTGCGGTGCGCGGCATCAACTCCTACTATGGCGTTCCCTTCGCGTAGGCCCGCACCAGAGGAGATCCGATGAGCAAGGAAAAGCCGACCGACGATCCTCGTCATCAGAACGATTGGGGATCGCACGCCCAGACGGACAAGCCCTGGAAGGGAAATCCGGAGAAGGAGCAGCGATCGGGCGAGGCGAAGCCGGATCTGGAAAAATGGCAAACCACCAAGACGCACTGACCAAGGTGCGCCGAGGCTGAAAGTATCACGAATGAAGCGCGCGGCATCGCACCGCGCTTTCGCCCGTGATCGTCAACCGTGCCGATGATCTCACGGCGGCAGTGCTGCGCGCGCCAGCGCCGCTCAGCCCACCGTTTCCCTCCGCCCGGGCCCCGCATGCACATGCACCTGCTTTGCATGCAGCACCTCGCCGCACTCCGAGCACACCATCACCGGGTCGAACAGCTTGCCGCAAGTTTTGTGCTCATGCAGCATCGGGCGACCGCGCTCGTCGCCCATGTGGGTGTCGCCCCAATGCACCATCGCCATGATGATCGGGTAGAGGTCGAGGCCCTTCTGCGTCAGGATGTATTCGTAGCGCTTGGGCGCCTCGGAATAGGGGACGCGGCGCAGGATGCCGAAGCGGACCAGCTTCTTCAGCCGCTCCGAGAGCAGGTGCCGTGTGATCTGGAGCGAGGACTGAAATCCCTCGAACCGGCGCACGCGCAAAAAGCATTCGCGCAGGATCAGAAGCGTCCAGCGGTCGCCGACCACGGCGACGGTGCGGGAGAGCGAGCAGGACTCTTCGTCCAGCGTGTCCCACTTCATGATACGGTCTCCGACGCAGGCGTAGTAAGTCAGAAAAAGGAACTGACTTGAATGATCAGTGCAATTTGCACATTAGGCTAGCATTCTGCCTCGCAATTTGACAGTTCTATTTTAGAACTATAGCCTTTGCTTCAAACATATCCGCACCGGAGGAGGCGACCTTGTCCAAGCGAAACGCGACAGCTGCCGTGATCGGGGCCGGCGATTTCATCGGCTCCGAAATCGCGAAGAAATTCGCCGCCGAAGGTTTTTCGATCTTCGCCGGCCGCCGCAACGGCGACAAGCTCGCGCCGCTGGTGAAGGACATCGAGGCGGCCGGTGGCGAAATCCACGCGCGCTCGCTCGATGCGCGCAAGGAGGAAGAGGTCATCTCCTTCCTCGATGACGCCGACAAGCACGCACCGCTGGAAGTTTGCATCTTCAACGTCGGCGCCAACGTCAATTTCCCGATACTCGACACCACCGAGCGCGTGTTCCGTAAAGTCTGGGAGATGGCCTGCTATTCCGGCTTCCTGGCAGGCCGGGAAGCTGCGCGGCTGATGCTTCCGCGCGGCGGCGGCAAGATCTTCTTCACTGGCGCAACGGCCTCCTTGCGTGGCGGCAGCGGCTTTGCCGCGTTCGCCAGCGCAAAGTTTGGTCTGCGTGCGGTGGCGCAGGCGATGGCGCGCGAGCTTGGGCCGAAGAACATCCACGTCGCCCATCTCATCATCGATTCCGGTGTTGACACCGAGTGGGTGCGGCTGCGCCGGCTCGAAGCGCTCGGCCCGAACGCGCTGGACAATCCCGACCTGCTGATGCCGCCGTCGGCCGTGGCCGATTCCTATTGGCAGCTCTACCAGCAGCCGAAGAGCGCTTGGACATTCGAGATGGAGATCCGGCCCTTCGGAGAGAAATGGTGACCGCGGCACGAGACTGCGGCTAGCCCGTCCTATTCGTGAGAGTGCGGCTTTTGGGCCCGATTGATGCGGCCGCACATCTTGTCTGACGAGGCGCACAGGATTGCCTTCGGCTTTTCGCCGCCTGACGACCGGTACTTTGCAACGCGCTTGAGGGATGGGTTGGGCGAACGGGGGCGGACGCCCCGCCGGTCAAGGACCGAGCGGCAGCAGCGCGCCGGGCAAGCCGCAGATCAGGTCGGCTTCGGGACATGCCGCGGCAAACGCAAGGCGAATGCGGCTCGAGGTCTCGACCACACGGGCGGCGAGCTTCAAGAGCCGAAGACGCAGCGTCGCGAACTCGGCAGCGGCCAATTCCCGGACTTTGGGAATGGCCTCGCGCACGGTCAGCATCAGCCAATAAGCGGCCGTATGGAGCACGAGACGGACCTGGTTGGCGAGCGCCGAACGGCAGCTGGTGCGGTCGGAGGCGAGCTGTGTCTTATGCAGCTTGATCAGATTCTCTGCTTGGCCGCGCGCGCAATACAGGCTGTCGTAGATCCACTCGGCCGAGCCGACATCGAGGCTGGTGACGACGAAACGGATGTCGAGGCCGAGCATCGTCGCCTCAATACGGGCGACGGTGCGCCGTTCGCGATCCCAGGACTTTGCCTTGTGGCGCGTCTCGGTATAGCCACGCAGAACCGGCAGGTTCTCGATGGCGCGTCGGGTGCGGATGTCGTCGGCGACCTCGTCGACTTTTCTGGCGAGAGGCTTGGTGCCGGACAGACCGAAGATGTAGTCGATGCCGTTGGTCTCGCACCACGCCATGGCCTCCGGCCGGGCATAGTGCCCGTCGCCACGGAACGTAATTCGCGTGTTGTGCCACCGCGTCCGGATATGCCGTACCAGGCGGCGCAGAAGGGCACGCACCTCGACGCCGCCCGGCGTCTTGCCGGGCCTCAGCACGACCGCCACGGGACGGCTCTTCTCCGTGTCGTAGACGTGGATCGGCAGGAAGCAGCGTTCGTCATAATGAGCGTTGAACAGCGAGAGCTGCTGATGGCCGTGGACGACATCGCAGGTATCATCGATGTCGAGCGTGACGGATGCCGGCTCGCGCGGGTAGCTATCCATCCATGCGTCGACCAAAATGTAGGTCAGTCGGATCACGTCGCGCAGGCGCGGAGCATTCTCCAGCCGCGACAGCGTCGGCTGGGAACACAGATCGCGGCCCGTGTCCGGCAGCCGTCCGCAGGCCAGCTTGAATGCGGGATCGGACCGCAGATGATCGAGGTCGTCGGCGTCCTCGTAGCCGCAGCAGATCGCGAACATGCGCGCGCGGAACATATCGACAAGGCTGTGCACGACCCGCGTCGGATCGCGCCGATCCGGGAACACCCGGGCCAGATTGTCGGCCAAGCCGAGACGCCGCTCGGCCATCGCCAGAAGCATCACGCCCCCGTTCGAGGTTAGGCGCCCACCATCGAAGGCAGCTGTGACTTTCTTGGCGTGAATGGCTGGAAACGAGAAGGGCAGAATCGTATCATCGGTCATGGCGGGCGTGGCGTTCGCGGTTGAAGGTGATGGGGTGGCTTCGCAACCGAATCCTACGCCGCATCAGCGCTTTACACCACGCTCGCCAGCCCTCAGGCGCACTCTTACGAATAAGACGGGCTAGACTGATCCCAAGCAAACCGAAATCCGGGAGGAAGCCTACGTGAAGACCGCGATCACCGAACTGTTCGGCATCGAGCACCCCATCATCCAGGGCGGCATGCATTTCGTCGGCTTTGCCGAGCTGGCTGCCGCCGTCTCGAATGCCGGCGGGCTCGGCATCATCACCGGCCTCACGCAGAAGACACCGGAGCTGCTGGCGAAAGAGATCGCGCGCTGCCGCGACATGACCGACAAGCCGTTCGGCGTGAACCTCACGTTTCTGCCGGCCTTCTCGGCACCGCCTTATCCGGAATACATCGCGGCCATTGTCGAAGGCGGCGTCAAGGCGGTGGAGACTGCGGGTCGCAGCCCGGAACAGTATATGCCGGCACTTAAGGCGGCTGGCATCAAGGTGATCCATAAATGCACGTCAGTTCGCCATTCGCTGAAGGCCGAGCGGATCGGCTGCGATGCCGTCAGCGTCGACGGCTTTGAGTGCGGCGGCCATCCCGGCGAGGACGACATTCCGAACATGATCCTGCTGCCGCGCGCGGCAGAGGAATTGAAGATCCCGTTCGTTGCCTCCGGCGGCATGGCTGACGGGCGCAGCCTCGTCGCGGCGCTGTCGCTGGGCGCGGCCGGCATGAACATGGGCACGCGCTTCATCGCGACCAAGGAAGCGCCGGTGCATCAGAACGTGAAGAACTCGCTGGTCGCCGCCACCGAGCTCGACACCCGTCTGATCATGCGGAGCTTGCGCAACACCGAACGCGTCCTGAAGAACGCCAATGTCGATCGTCTGCTCGAGATCGAGCGCGAGAAGGGCGACAAGCTCACCATCGACGACATCCACGACCAGGTCGCGGGCGTCTATCCCAGGATCATGCTGGACGGGCAGATGGATGCGGGCGCCTGGAGCTGCGGCATGGTCGCAGGCCTCATCCACGACATCCCCTCCTGCAAGGAACTCGTCGATCGCATCATGAGTGAGGCGGAAACCATCATCCGCGGCCGCCTGATGGGGTTCCTGGACGGGACGGGTGCGACACGAAAGGTCGCCTGAACACCGCCGAACTTCTTAACCACGGTGGGACTTGACCGCTGGAATTGCGCGCGAGGCTTCCTAAATAGGGGTAAATTACCCCTTTAATAAATCAATTTCAGGAGGCGTCCGTGGTCCTGAAGAGCGTTCATTTTGCTGTTGCCGTTGCCCTCGTGCTCGCATGGGGCGGCGCATCGCGCGCTGATGACTACAAGCCCGATGAATATTTCGGTCTCGATCTGTCCAAGGCGGTGTTGTCGCCGAAGCGGCTCGGGCCGGAGACGCGGTTCGCACCGGTCGCGTTAGAGGCCCGCGGCGGCAACGAGGCGCAGGCCCGCGCCGAGCCGGTGGACGTGCCGAAAAAGGTCGCCGCCGAACGCGTGCATGTGGCCGAACCGAAGGTCGCGCACGTCAAGGCCGCGCAGCCGCGTGGTGCGGCCCGGACCAAGCTCGCGCATCGCCGCGGCAATCCGTTGGATGCGCAGGCGAGGGATACCCGCATCCAGACCTGGCCTTGCCGCTCCGGCGGCATCTGCAACTGGCAGCGTTAGCCGCGACGACGCGCCTTCTTCACCTCGCCCCGCTTGCGGGGAGAGGTCGGATTGCGAAGCAATCCGGGTGAGGGAGTACAGGTCTATCGATGATCTCACCTGTGGAGAGAGGCCCCTCACCCCAACCCTCTCAAGGCGAGCAAAGCTCGTCCCGACCCCGTAAGAACGGGGCGAGGGAGCGCACCGCGCTCGGGGCTGCATCTCACCCGTCATCCCCGCGTCGCAAAACCGTCGGCGCGGAGTCAAGAAACCGTAAGGGTAGGAGTCAAGGAGCGCAGGCACCTTCCGTCGCGATTCGACGAAGGTCTCCTGAATGGCAACGCTCCGCGCCCCGCGCGCATGGACCCGGCGGCAATTCCTGGTCCGCTCCACCTCCGGCCTCGCCTTGGCCGCGCTCGCAAAGCCATCCATCAGCCGTGCCGCCGACCGCCCGCGGATCGCCGGCGGCATCCAGTCCGGCGACGTCTCGGACGGCTCCGCCGTGATCTGGGCGCGCGCCGATCGGGCCGCGCGCATGCAGGTGGAATGCTCGACCGTCGAGAGTTTCAAGACCATTGTTGCCGCGGCCTCCGGCGACACGCGGCCGGACGCCGACTTCACCTCGAAGCTGCTGCTGAGCGATCTGCCGCCGGGGCAGGACATCTTCTATCACGTCCGCTTCGATGACATCGCGACCGGCATCGCCGGCGAAAGCCGCGTCGGCCATTTCCGCACTGCGCCGGCCGCAGGGCAATCGATCTCGTTCCTGTGGTCCGGCGACACCGCGGGGCAGGGCTGGGGGATCGACCTCTCGCGCGGCGGCTATCGCAGCTATCGCACCATGCTCGACAACCGCCCTGACTTCTTCATTCACTCCGGTGACCATATCTACGCCGACTGCACGATTCCATCCGAACAGAAGCTGCCGAGCGGCGAGACCTGGCGCAACATCGTCACGGAGGAAAAATCGGAGGTCGCGCACACGCTGGCGCAGTTTCGCGGCAACTACAAATACAACCATCTCGACGAGCATTTTCGCGATTTCCACGCGAATGTGCCGATGTTTGCGCAGTGGGACGATCACGAGGTCACCAACGACTGGTCACCGTCCGGCAGCTATGACGAGGCCGGTTATGAGGACGACGGCACGCCGCGCCTGGTCGCGCGCGCCCGCCGCGCCTTCTTCGACTTCATGCCGTCATCGGCGCACGGCAGGGGCGGGTCTATCGCAAGATCGCTTACGGTCCGCTGCTCGACGTCTTCATGATCGACATGCGCAGTTTTCGGGATGACACCTGGAACAAGGGCAGCGATCATCGCGGCTGGATACTCGGCGCCGAGCAGCTGGCCTGGCTGAAGCGGGAGCTGGCCGCCTCGCGCGCGACCTGGAAGGTGATCGCCGCCGACCTGCCGATCGGCCTGATCAGTCTCGATGCGGTCGCGCTCGGCAATGGGCCGCCTGATAGACGCGAGCACGAGATCGCCGATCTGCTCGGCTCCATCAGGCGCGCCGGCGTGCGCAACGTCGTCTGGCTCACCGCCGACATGCACTACACCGCCGCGCACTACTACGATCCCAACAGGGCGCAATTCCAGGACTTCGAACCGTTCTGGGAGTTCGTCTCCGGCCCGCTGCAT
Source organism: Bradyrhizobium sp. YCK136 (assembly GCF_044570075.1). NCBI lineage: Bacteria > Pseudomonadati > Pseudomonadota > Alphaproteobacteria > Hyphomicrobiales > Nitrobacteraceae > Bradyrhizobium > Bradyrhizobium sp. YCK136. The sequence continues at coordinate 7,108,174 of NZ_CP172424.1, read as the reverse complement.
GCCGGCACCTGGGGCCCGGGCGAGCTCGACGACACTTTTGGTCCGGTCGCGATGTACCAGAACGGATGCAGCGAAGCGCAGGGCGAGAACCTCGCGCCCTGCTTCGGATTGCAGTTCTTCGGCCGCGTCGACATCGATGGCACGAGCGGCGTGATGACCGTGACGCTAAAGGACGTCGACAACCGCGACCTCTGGTCGGTCGACATCGTGCCGCAGTCGCAGGCGCGCCCGACCGTGGTCGCGCAGCATTCGTGAGGCCGGTTCGTCATGCCCGGGCAGGAGCGCGAAGCGCGTCTTCGCGCTAGATGTCTCGGGCATCCACGTTCTGCGTGCCAAGGGGCAAGTCGTGGATGACCGGGGCAAGCCCGGTCATGACGTTGGGGAGGCACTCAGTGCGCCGACGCTAACCCGATCTTGATTGGCCGCTCCGCGTCTCCCGCGCTACACTGACCGCTCCCGCCACACGTTTCCATCAACGAAGCGTCTGTCCCCGCGGCCTCACCGCGGGCATCTCGCGGGCTGAAATACGTCAGGAGCCTGTTTTATGGACAATCTGAAGACACAGGGCATCAGCATGCCCAAGCTCGGCCTCGGCACCTTTCGCATGCAGGGCGATGCCTGCCGCGCCGCGGTCGAGAGCGCGCTGTCGATCGGCTACCGCCACATCGACACGGCTGAAATGTACGCCAACGAAGAACCCATCGGTGCCGCGCTCGCCGCGGCCCGGCTGCCGCGCGGCGAGTTGCACGTCACCACGAAGGTCTGGCACGAGAATTTGGCGCCGGATGCGATCCGGCGGGCCTTCGACGCCAGCCTGAAGAAGCTCCGGCTCGACCATGTCGATCTCTATCTCGTGCACTGGCCGTCCAGGTCCGCGAACTGGGGCGCGGTGTTCGAGACCTTGATGAAGCTGAAGGAGGAGGGACGCGCGCGGGCGATTGGCGTTGCCAATTTCACCACGGCGCTGCTCAAGATCGCGGTCGAGGACATCAAGGCGCCGATCGCCTGCAATCAGATCGAGTATCACGCGATGCTCGATCAATCGAAGGTGCTGGCCTATCTCACTGCCAGGTCGATCCCGCTGGTCGCCTATTGCCCGCAGGACGCGTTGCCTCCGATCCGGTGCTGGCGGAGATCGGCGCCAGGCACAACGCGACCGCTGCACAGGTTGCGCTGAAATGGCTGCTCGACCAGGGCGGCGTTGCGGCGATCCCGAAGGCCTCGCGCCGCGAGAGCCAGCAGGCCAATCTCGATGCGCTGAAGATCACGCTCGACGATGCCGACCGCAACAAGATCGCCGCGCTACCGAAGGACAGGCGTTGCGTCAATCCCGGCTTTGCGCCGGCGTGGGACTGACCATAAGAACGTCGCGAACGCAAAGAAATGGCCCCGCGAGGGGCCATTTCGATGTTGCGTTGCGCGTTAGTCCCAGTGGTGATGGCTGCGCTTGACCACGACGACACGATCGCGATGGTGCCAGCCGCGATGCCAGCCATGATCACGATGCTCGCGCATTTCGGCGCGGGCACCGTAACCGTAGCCATGGTGGCCGTTCCTGATCACCACCGTTTCGGCACTCGCCATCGTCGGTGCAATGATCGCGAGCGCGCCGAGAGCAGCAACCACATAACCAAGCTTCTTCATGATGTCCTCCTCCAACTCAATGCACATGAGAACCGCGCATTCGCGCGAACGTTCCGGAGGAACTGGCAGAGAATTCTGAACGGATGTTCAGATGCTCAATCGCAGCGTTGCTGCGCAGGGGGCGGCGCGCCCGTGGCGACGTATTTGCCGTCCCTGATCGTATATGCGCCGCGCTCGCTGCGATTGTAGATCGCGCGCAGGCTGCCGTCCTTGGCCAGCAGCAGCCCGAACTCGCGGGTCTGATGCAGCGATGGAAAGTACACCATCACATTGAGCAGGCCCTCGGCGTTGACCGTGGCGGACACGACTTCGTTCTCGTCCTTGGCCTCGCCGAAATTGCGCCGGTACATCACCCGGCCGTCCTTCTGGATCTCGTAAGTCAGGAGCGCCCCCCTGTCGCGGTCGGGCCGGGCCGCGCAATCGACCGCCCATGAGCCGAGCAGGCCCCATTGTTCGACCGTCGCCGCAAGCGTCTCGGCACCGGCCGTGGACGTGAACGCGACCCACACCACCGCCGCCGTGGTCCAGCGGCTCAACCAACGCGTCATGTCCTGAAAGGCCCCACCTCGAAGAATTCCAAAGTGTAGCATCCCGCCCGCGGTCGTCCACGGCAGCCGCCGATCGCTCGCGAATTTGATCCGCGTCAATGAGGCCGGCCGTATCGGGGGTAGGATGGCTGCTCCCGAAGGCGAACGTGGATAGACCAATGCTGAATCAAGTCATGGATTTTGCGGGCGAAGTGCTGCCGGGGAGCTGTGCCGTGCCGCCTTATTCGGAGACCGCGTTTCTGGCCGAGCTGGGCGACCGCTTGAAGTCCTCGCGCACGCGCTGCGACCTCTCGCGCCGGGAGCTGGCCCGCCGCTCCGGGATTTCCGAGCGCTATATCGCCCAGATCGAGGCCGGCAAGGGCAACGTCTCGATCGTCCTGTTGCTGCGGCTGGCCTCCGCGATCCACGGCAGCCAGCCCCAGGCGGCTTGACGAGGCGTTAAGCCCGCTTCTCCACATTGGCGCTGCGGGCCGGCACGCCGAACTCCTTGCGGCAGACCTCGGCCAGCACAGCGACGCCCTCGCGGATCTGCTGATGCGTCGGGCTGGCAAAGCACAGCCTAAGGCGTGAGCTGGAATGGCTCTTGCTGGTGGACCATTCCGGCCCCGGATTGATCGAGACACCGGCGGCAAGCGCGGCCTGATAGAGCTTCAGCGTATCGACCTGGTCGGGCAGCTTCACCCACAGGAAGATGCCGCCCTTGGGCTCCTCGAACTCCGCCGCCGTTCCGAACTGCTCATTGAGGGCTTCCATCAGCGTATCGAGCTTGGTGCGCAGCGTCTTCGTCAGGGCCGGCACGTGGCTTGCGAAATGCGGCTTGCAATAGGCCGCCAGCACCATCTGCTCCAGCGCACCGGAGCCGGCATCCGTCTTCAGCGACAGCATCCGCGACATCACATCCCAGGGCGCGACGATGAAGCCGACGCGCAGCGCCGGCGCGATCGATTTCGAGAACGAACCGATGTGGATCACGCCGCCGTTCGGGCTCATCGCATAAATCGCCGGCGGCCGCTGTCCCGACCAGACGAGATCGGCATAGCAGTCATCCTCGAAGATCGGCACCCCATACTCGGCCGCGAGCCGCACCAGCTCGGCGCGGCGGCTCTCCGGCATGATGCTGCCGGTCGGGTTCTGCACAGTCGGGATAGTGTAGATGTATTTTGGGCGGATGCCGCGGCTCTTCAAGTCGGCCAGCGTCGTGGCCAGCACGTCCATGCGCATGCCGTCCGCATCGAGCGGAATGCCTGCTACGTTGACGCCGAGCCGTGCCAGACGGTTCAGCGAGCCCTGATAGCTGTCCTGCTCGAAGATCACGGTATCGCCGCGGGCGAGCAGCGTATTGTTGACGAGGTCGAGCGCCTGGAGCGAGCCCGAGACGATCAGGAGATCGTCGACCGTGCAGTTGATGCCGGCATCGCGCTTCAGTTTTGTTACGAGGAATTCGCGCAGCGGCAGGTAGCCTTGCGGCCCGTGCGCCAGACCGTAAGTGGCGAGCGATCGGCCCTCGCGTTGCAGGGCGAGGTTGGCCGCCTCGATCAGCTCATCCAGCGGCACCTGCTCGGAATCATTGTTGCCGCCGACAAAGCTGTATTTGGCAAGGCCCGTCCAGCGCGCGGAAGGGGCCGGCAGCCCTGCGGGAAACAGGGGCGCGAAATCGAAGCTGGACGTCATGGGAGCGTTCCTCGTTTTGTTCTTGTTGAGCGGCCGGCTTTGCGCCGACCTGCTTTACGTCTTGCTGACCGTCCGGGTCGGTCGGTCTCTACTTCTTTGTGGCCGTCCGGGTCGGACGGCCCTGGCTGATGAAAGCGTAATGCGCATTGGCGACGCCGCCAACCATCAAGGCCTCGACCACCGGCTCGGCGATCTCGCCCGTTGCCGCCCAGTCGACGATGAAATTGGCTCCGGTCCCGCCGCGCACGTCATCGGTCGGAATGAAGATCGAGACGGTGGCGAGGGGCTTCAAGGCCACCGGCGCTTTCAGATAGCTCTCGACCTGTTTGCCTGCGGTGTCGAAATAGGCGATGCGGTTGACCACCGGCGGCTGGCTCTCGGAGGCGTTGTGAACGCTCAAGGTCACCGAGAAGTCGACGCGCAGCTTGCCCTGGCTCATCGCGACGCTGGAATAGGCCGGCACATAGAACCCGCCGGCGACGGCGAGTTGCTCCTTCGGCAGCACAGTGAGCGAATCGGCAAAGTTTTGTTCGATATTGACCTTGGATTGCGCCGCGGCCGGCAAGGCGAACGCGAACGGAGCTAGCACGGCTATCAGCCAGAGCACGATCCGCATGTGACGAATTGCTCGCTTGCCGCGGCGCAACCTGTCTCTAGGGTGCGGCAAAACGGACCAATTTCGCATGCATGAGCTTATTCGCGACATCACTCTCTGTATCCTGTTTGCCTGGATGCTGGGCCTGCTCGCCCATTTCTCCCGGCAACCTCTGATCCTGGCCTACCTTATCGCCGGCTTCTGCATAGGTCCATTCGGCGCCGGCTGGGTCAAATCGCAGGAATCGATCAGCGTCATCTCCGAGCTCGGCCTGATCTTCATGCTGTTCATGATCGGGCTGGAGATCGACCTGAAGAAGATCGTGCGGGCGGGAAAGGTGATCCTGTTCGCGGCGGGCGGCCAGCTGCTCGGCGGCTGCCTGCTCGGGGTCCTGTTTTTCGCCGGCATCGGCCTGTCGCTCGGCGGCGGGCATTTCGATGCGGTCTATCTCTGTATCGCCTGCGCGCTGTCGAGCACCGTCATCATCGTCAAGGTGCTCTACGAGAAGCGCGAGCTCGACACGCTGCCCGGCCGCATCACGCTCGGCGTGCTGGTGCTCCAGGACATCTTCGCCATCCTGTTCCTGGCGGTGCAGCCGAGTCTTGCCAATCTGCAAGTGAGCGTCATCCTGCTCTCGATCGGCCGCGTCGCGGTGCTGGTCGCCGCCGCGCTGCTGGTCAGCCGCTATGTGCTGCCGCGCCTGTTCCACCAGATCGCCCGCCGGCCCGAACTGATCCTGCTCGGCGCGCTCGCCTGGTGCTTCCTCGTGGCCGAGACCGCGGAGCGGCTGTCGCTGTCGCGCGAGATGGGCGCCCTGATCGCCGGCGTCTCGCTCTCGACCTTTCCCTATGCGCTCGACGTCACCGCCAAGGTCACCACGCTGCGCGACTTCTTCATCACGCTGTTCTTCGTCGCGCTCGGCATGACCATTCCCGTGCCCGGCCTCTCCGTGATCGGGCTTGCCTTGATGATCGCGGCGTTCACGGTGGTGAGCCGGCTCGTCACGACCTTCACGCCGCTCTACCTGATGAAGCAGGGGCTGCGTGCCAGCCTGTTGCCGGCCCTGAACCTCGCGCAGATCTCCGAGTTCTCGCTGGTCGTGATCCAGACCGGCGTCACCGACAACCACATCGCAGCCGAGACGGCGAACGCGGCCTCCTTCGCCTTCGTGGTGCTGGCCGTGCTCTCGACCTTCGTGATGACGCGCAGCGACGAGATCGCCCGCTGGGCGATCGGCCCGTTGAAGCGGATCGGCCTGCGCGATCTCGATCACGGCAACGGCCATGCCGAGGAGGGCCACGAGGGCGGCCATGGCGAGGCTCGCCGCATCGTCATCCTGGGCTTTTTCCGCGCGGCGAGCGCGCTGCTGGCCGAGATCGAACGGCAGGCGCCGGTGTTGCTCGAGCAGATCACGGTGGTCGATTTCAACCCCAATGTGTACCAGACCCTGCTTTCACGCGGCCTGCACGTGATCTATGGCGACATCAGCAGCGCGGACACGCTGCTCCATGCCGGCGTCGGCAAGTCCGAGATGATCATCCTCAGCGTGCCGGATGCGCTTCTCAAGGGCGCCAGCAACGAGAAGCTGGTCCGCCACGTCCGCACCCTCAACCCGACCGCCATGATCGTGGCTACGGCCGATCTTTTGTCGGATGTCGGCGAGCTCTACGAGGCCGGTGCCAGTTACGTCACCGTGACCCGACTCAGCGACGCCCACGAGCTGTTTACCGTGATCGAGGCCGCCCAGGCCGGCCTGCTCGCGGATAAGCGCGCCGAGCTCGACCTGCGGCTCGGCGAGCGGAGAGAGGTGCTGCCCTGACGGCGTCCGGCCGTCTTCCTTCCGGGGTTTGTGCGCCTATATCCCTGGTATCTTCGGTGCAAGCCTGAGACCCGCCGCCCTGACGGCCATCTGGCATATGCGGTTGCGTCCAGCTAGCGCTTGGGGCCAAGTCCGGCTAAGGCGTCCGGCTAAGCCTCCGGCCCATAACCGATAGAGATTGGGAAATGCCCGATACCGTCCAGGAAGTCTTGCAGGCCTTTGCCAGGGGCGAGCTCGTCGTCGTCACCGACGATGAGGACCGCGAGGGCGAGGGCGATCTGATCGTCGCGGCCTCGCTCTGCACCGCCGAGAAGATGGCGTTCATCATCCGCCACACCTCCGGCATCGTCTGCGCGCCCGTGACCACGGAGGACGCGCGCCGCCTGCGGCTCGATCCCATGGTCGCCCACAACGATTCCGCGCATACCACCGCGTTCACGGTCTCGATCGACTACAAGCCCGACGGCGGCACCGGCATCTCCGCCGAGGAGCGCGCCTCGTGCTGCCGCGCGCTGTCCAATCCCAATGTCGGCGCCAACGATTTCGCCCGGCCCGGCCACATCTTCCCGCTGATCGCCAAGGACGGCGGCGTGCTGCTGCGCTCCGGCCATACCGAGGCCGCCGTCGACCTCTGCAAGCTCTCCGGCCTGCCGCCGGTCGGCGTCATCAGTGAGCTGATGAACGACGACGGCAGCGTGATGAAGGGCGAGCAGGTCGCCCGCTTCGCCGCCCAGCACAAGCTCAAGCACGTCACCATCGCGGACATGATCGCCTACCGCCAGGTGCGCGAGAAGCTGATCGAGCGGGTCTCGACCTTCGTCACCGACAGCCCGATCGGCCCCTTGCAGGGCTATGCCTATCGTTCGCCGTTCGATTCCATCGCCCACGTCGCCTTCGTCTACAACGGCGTCGGCGACGGCAAGAACGTGCTGACGCGCTTCCACAAGCCGAACATCGTCAAGGACATCTTCACCGGGCACAAGCGCATGGCGGCCGTGCTCGAGCATTTCGAGAGGTCCGGCCGTGGCGTGCTGGTTTACTTGCGCGACGGCGCTGCCGGCGTGCCGGTGGCTCCGCTGCCCGACGAGACGTCGACGGAGGCCGACCGCAACCGCCAGTGGCGAGAGATCGGCGTCGGCGCGCAGATCCTGCGCGATCTCGGCGTCACCTCGATCCGGCATCTCACCTCCTCGGTGCACGACTACAAGGGCCTGTCGGGCTTCGGCATCGAGATCGTCGCCAACGAGCTGCTCGAAATCTGACGACGTCGTTTCCGGGCGCGCGCCGTTGCGCGAGCCCGGAGTGATCGAAACCAGGATGCAATTGAACTTGTTGCCGCGGCGCTTTACTTTGTCGGGCAATTGTTGACGGAACCAGACGCGAAAGGACGTTTCATGAGCGTGCGCCCTCAGACCAAGGACAAGCCGGCTGCGGCTTCTTTCCAGTGGGACGATCCGTTCCTGCTCGACGAGCAGCTTACCGAAGACGAGCGCATGGTGCGCAACACCGCGCGCGCCTACGCCCAGGACAAGCTGCTGCCGCGTATCACCAAGGCCTATCTCGAAGAGACGACGGATCGCGAGATCTTCAACGAGATGGGCGAACTCGGCCTGATCGGCATCACGCTGCCCGAGGAATATGGCTGCGCCAATGCGAGCTACGTCGCCTACGGCCTGGTCGCGCGCGAGATCGAGCGGGTCGATTCCGGCTATCGTTCGATGAACTCGGTGCAGTCCTCGCTGGTGATGTACCCGATCTACGCCTATGGCGACGAGAACCAGCGCAAGAAATACCTGCCGAAGCTCGCCAGCGGCGAGTGGGTCGGCTGCTTCGGCCTGACCGAGCCCGATGCCGGCTCCGATCCGGCCGGGATGAAAACCCGCGCCGAGAAGGTCTCCGACGGCTACCGCCTGACCGGCAGCAAGATGTGGATCTCGAACGCGCCGATCGCCGACGTGTTCGTGGTCTGGGCCAAGTCGGCCGCGCACGACAACCAGATCCGGGGCTTCGTGCTGGAGAAGGGCATGAAGGGCCTCTCCGCGCCGAAGATCGGCGGCAAGCTCAGCTTGCGCGCCTCCATCACCGGCGAAGTCGTGATGGACGGTGTCGTGGTTCCGGAAGACGCGCTGCTGCCCAACGTCTCCGGCCTCAAGGGCCCGTTTGGCTGCCTCAACCGCGCCCGCTACGGCATTTCCTGGGGCGCGCTGGGCGCGGCCGAGGACTGCATGCACCGCGCCCGCCAGTACACGCTCGACCGCAAGCAGTTCGGCAAGCCGCTGGCCGCGACCCAGCTCGTCCAGAAGAAGCTCGCCGACATGGAGACCGAGATCGCGCTCGGCCTCCAGGGCTCGCTTCGCGTCGGCCGCCTGATGGACGAGGGCAAGTTCGCCCCCGAGATGATCTCGATCATGAAGCGCAACAATTGCGGCAAGGCGCTCGACATCGCCCGCGTCGCGCGCGACATGCACGGCGGCAACGGCATCTCGATCGAGTACCACGTGATGCGCCACGTCCATAACCTCGAGACGGTCAATACCTACGAGGGCACGCACGACGTCCACGCCCTGATCCTGGGCCGCGCCATCACGGGCATTCAGGCGTTTTTCTGACGAGGTCATCCGTCATTCCGGGGCGCGCGAAGCGCGACCCCGGAATCTCGGGCCGCATTATTCCTGTTCCATCGAGATTCCGGGTCTGGCCCTGACGGGCCATCCCGGAATGACGTCAAAGAACAAAGAAGAAGCCATGTCCGACAACGACGACGTCCCGTTCAACCGCAACTTTCCACTCAAAGCCGGAATCGTCGAGGAAGTCCGCCCCGGCGTGCGGCGCGTGCTCTGCAACAATCCGAGCCCGTTCACCTTCAGCGGTACAGTCAGCTACATCGTCGGCACGGGCAACGTCGCGATCATCGATCCCGGTCCTGATGATGCGGCGCATGCGGCTGCGCTGCTCGATGCCGTGCGCGGCGAGACGGTGAGCCACATCTTCGTCACCCACACCCACCGCGACCATTCGCCGAACACCGCGCGGATCAAGCAGGCGACCGGCGCGCCTGTTTATGCCGAGGGCCCGCACCGCGCCTCGCGCCCGCGCTTCGAGAGCGAGAAGCACAATCCGGAATCCGGCGTCGATCGCGATTTCGCGCCCGATATCAGGATCGCCCATGGCGACGTCGTCGAGGGTGCGGGCTGGCGCCTCGAGGCGGTGGCGACGCCGGGTCATACCGCCAACCATCTCGCCTTCGCCTGGCCCGAGCGAAAATTCAACTTCGTCGGTGACCACGTGATGGGATGGTCGACCTCGATCGTTGCGCCGCCCGACGGGTCGATGATCGACTACATGGAATCGCTCGATTGCTTGGCCGCCCGCGAGGAGGATCTCTATTTCTCAGGCCATGGCCCCGAGATACCGGATGGTCCGCGCTTCGTGCGTTTCCTGATCCGCCACCGCAAGGCGCGCGAAGCCTCTATCCTGCATCGTCTCGCCAAGGGCGAGGCCGACATCCCGACCATGGTGCGTGCGATCTATATCGGCATCGATCTACGGCTGACGACGGCCGCGGGCTATTCCGTGCTGGCGCATCTGGAAGATCTGGTCGCCCGCGGCGTGGTGGCGACGGATGGCGATCCCGTGATTGGCGGGACATACCGGATGGCGGGAGCCTAGCTCACCGTCACTTCTTCACCGTCTTCGCCGGTGCCTTCGGCGGCGTCACCGGGGTCTTCTTCACCGGCTTCAGCGCGTCCGCATCGGCGGCGGTGTTGAGATCGTCGATGAATTTTGTGACGCGGGCGGCGTTGCTGCCGAGGTCGCTCTCGAAATAGCGCGAGGCGGAGCGGATATCGACGCGGGAATCGTCGCCGTCGGGCACGACCCTGATGGAAATGTCCTCGCGCAAACCCATGATCGGCGTGCGCGCCACCGCCTCGATGCGTCCGATGCGGCGCGGCGGCTGCGGCGCGCGCTCGTCGATGACGAGCCATTTGCGCTTGTTGACGATCTGGAGTGCGATCGCATAGGCGCGGTCGACCGGGATCTCGAGTTCGATCGGCTCGATATCGGGATAGAAATGGCGCTGCTGCTCGGCCGAATAGAGGCCGGCATAAACCGCGGTATTGGCGCCTTCACCGGTGCGCAGGCGCGCCAGCGCGTCGAAGCGGGGCGGGTCGATCGGGTCGGTCGTGACGTCGTGGATGGCCGGCAGCTTGCGGTATTGCAGGCCGAGATAGGCCGGGTAGGCGAGGATCATGCCGTCGATCAGGAAGGCGAGCAGGATGCGCGCCATGCCGCGCGAGCCGTTCTGCCAGATCGCGGCGAAGCCGGCGAGGCCGAACAGGATCGAGAGCGCGGCGATGGCGAGGCCGCCGAAGAAGGTGGCGAGCGCCGGCTTCGGCTCCAGAAAGCCGAACCGGACGACGAGGATCGACACCGCCACCGCCACCACCGCGAACACGGCCAGATTGCGCGCCCAGCTGGCGAGGCTGGACACGGGCTCCGACTGGTAGGGAGCGGAAAACCTGCGGGCCATCGGGTGAGCTCTGCCGGGGTTTCGGAGGCGGTGCCGCGCCGATCTGGCGCGACGACAGGAGGCGTTGAGACCACGCCCCGGCGGCAAATTCAAGGGAGACCGGGTTGCTACTGCCCGTCATTCCGGGGCGCCCGAAGGGCGACCCCGGAATCTCGAGATTCCGGGGTCGATGCCGTTGGCATCGCCCCGGAATGACGTGTAAGTCCTACGCCGCCGCGTTCGGGAAGCGGTAATCCTTGAACTGGTCGCGCAGCGCAGTCTTCAGGATCTTGCCGGTGGCGGTGTGCGGGATGCCTTCGACGAAGGCGACGTCGTCGGGCATCCACCATTTGGCGATCTTGCCGTCCATGTACTTCAGGATGTCCTCACGGCTGGCCTGCTGGCCCTGCTTGAGCTGCACGATCAGTAGCGGCCGCTCGTCCCATTTGGGGTGGAAGACGCCGATCACGGCGGCCTCCGCCACGGCCGGATGGCCGACCGCGAGGTTTTCGAGGTCGATCGAGGAGATCCACTCGCCGCCGGACTTGATTACGTCCTTGGAGCGGTCGGTGATCCGCATGTAGCCGTCCTCGTCGATGGTCGAGACGTCGCCGGTGTCGAAGAAGCCGTCCTCGTCGAGGATGTTGGCATCGAGCCGATAATAGGCCTTGGCGACGGCGGGGCCGGACACCTTGAGGCGGCCGAAAGTCTTGCCGTCCCAGGGCAGCTCCTTGCCGGCGTCGTCGGTGATCTTCATCTCGACTGCGAAGGGCGCGTAGCCCTGCATCTGGAGCACATCGAGCCGCGCATCGCCGGTCGCGTTCTGGAACGGCGGCTTCAGCGCCGCGACGCTGCCGATCGGGCTCATCTCGGTCATGCCCCAGGCGTGGCGGACGTTCGAGCCCATGTCGAGGAAGGCCTTGATCATCGAGCGCGGCATCGCCGAGCCGCCGCAGATCACCATCTTCAGGTGCGGCAGCTTCAGATTGTTGGCGGTCATGTGCTGGAGCAGCATCAGCCACACCGTGGGCACGCCGGCGGTGTGCGTCACCTTCTCGGTCGAGAGCAATTCATAGACCGAAGCGCCGTCGAGCTTGGCGCCGGGCATCACCAGCTTGGTGCCCTGCGAGGGCGCGGAGAAGGCGATACCCCAGCTGTTGGCGTGGAACAGCGGCACCACCGGCAGCATCGTCTCGGAGGCGCTGGTGCCGAGCGCATCGACGTTGTTGGCCATCAGCGCGTGCAGCACGTTGGAGCGATGCGAATACAGCACACCCTTCGGATCGCCCGTGGTGCCCGACGTGTAGCACATCGCCGCCGCCGTGTTCTCGTCAAAGTCCTTCCATTTGAATTTGCCGTCGGCCTGCGCAATCCAGTCCTCGTAGGCCACCGCATTCTTCAGCGTGGTCTCGGGCATATGCGCCTTGTCGGTCAGCACGACGTAGCGCTCCACGCTGGGCAGCTTGTCGGCGATCTTCTCAAGGATCGGAACGAAGGTGATGTCGGTCATCACGATGCGGTCCTGTGCATGGTTGATGATCCAGGCGATCTGCTCGGGGAAAAGGCGGGGATTGACGGTATGGCAGATGGCGCCGATCCCCATGATGCCGTACCACGCTTCGAGATGGCGCCAGGTGTTCCAGGCGATCGTTGCGACGCGGTCGCCGAGCTTGATGCCGTCGCGCTCCAGCATCTGCGAGACCTTGAGCGCCCGCTTGTGGATCTCGGCGTAGGTGGTGCGATGGATCGGTCCCTCGATCGATCGCGTGACGACCTCCTGCTTGCCATGAATCCTGGCGGCGTGTTCGATGATCCGGTGGCAGAGCAGGGGCCAGTCTTGCATCAAACCAAGCATTCCGACGTTCCTCCGAGAAGTCGCTGGACGCGTTATCGCTCTCAGCGTTGGGCCAAAGAATTGTCATGAGTTTTAGCCTGCCGGACTTTCGCCGCAAATGGTCTTGTCGCGGCTATATGTCCGCCGGCGCGGCAATGGTTACCGTCGCGCTGGGGCTGACGCTTGGGCTCGCGGATCGGGCGGAGGCGCGAAAATATGCTGCGCCGCTCGATATCTTTGGCTTTGGTACACCACGGCCGCGCGCGAAGGTTCATTCCGCCAAGATCCCGCTACCAAAACCTCGCCCCGCGGAGGCCCCCAAAGCACCGGACGGGGCCGCACCGGAGGCCGACGGCAAGCCTTCCCCGGACAAGCCTTCCCCCGACGAGCCGGCCGAGGCGCCGCCGCTGCCCGAGAAGCAGGTCTCGGCCTGCCGGCTCGCGCTGACCGAGGAGATCGCAATTGCACCCTCCATCCCCGATATCCGCGGCCCCGGCGGCTGCGGCGGCGAGGATCTGGTGCGGCTGGAGGCCATCGTGCTGCCGGACAAGCGCAAGGTGGCGGTCAAGCCGGCGGCGATCCTTCGCTGCACCATGGCGTCTGCGATAGCCGACTGGGTGCGCAAGGACATGGTGCCGCTGGCTACCAGTCTCGGCTCGACCATCAGCGATCTCGACAATTTCGATAGCTTCGAGTGCCGCGGCCGCAATCGCATCGTTGGAGCGTTGCTGTCCGAGCACGGCAAGGCCAACGCCCTCGACGTCCGCGCCGTCAAGCTCGCCAACGGGCAGTCGATTGGCCTCACCGATCGCACCATGTCGCGTGACGTGCGCGAGCGTGTGCTGCATTCGGTGTGCGCGCGCTTTTCCACCGTGCTCGGCCCTGGCTCGGACTGGTACCACGAGGACCATATCCATCTCGACCTGGCGCAGCGGCGCAACGACTATCGGATCTGCCAGTGGAACGTCTGGGATCCCCTGCCGCAGATCGCCCCGCTGCTGCCGGCGGAACGGCCCGAGGAGGCGCCGCCGCGCGAGGTCGCGTCCAAGCCTGAGGCAAAGGATGGGGCTGGTGACGAGGCGGCGGAGAAATCCCCCGCGCCTGCGGACAAGCCGGCGGCCGACAAGGTCCAGCCGTCCAAGCCGGCAACAAAAAAGCGCCGGTAAAACCGGCGCTTTTGAATGTCGGAGATCGGGAGAGGCGATCAGTAGCTGCCCGCCTGGCCAGTTCCGCCGGCGCCGAGCGCCAGGCGCGAATTGTAGGGCGAGTCGCCGTGCTTCGGCTCGAGCACCACCACGATGGTGCCGACCTTGACGCGGCCATAGAGGTCGATCGCGTCCTCGTTGGTCAGACGGATGCAGCCCGACGAGATCGAGGCGCCGATATATTCCGGCTGGTTGGTGCCGTGGATGCGGAACAGCGTGTCCTTGCCGCCCGAGTAGAGATACATCGCGCGGGAGCCCATCGGATTGTCCGGACCGGGCGCAACATAGGTCGGCACGCCCAGGCGCGAAATCTCGCCCGGGGTCGGATGCCAGGCCGGCCACTCGGTCATGCTGCCGACCTTGGCGATGCCCGACCAGGCCATGGCTTCTTCGCCGACGGTGATGCCGTAACGGATCGCCTTGCCGCCATCCAGCACGTAATAGAGGTAGTGGTTGTCGGAATCGACCACGATCGAGCCGGGCGATTCTTTGCGGTGATATTCGACGATGGCGCGGCGGAACGGCTCTGCGACCGGGGTGTTTTCGTACCGGACCTTGGCGAGCAGTTCCTTGTCCTTCGGCTTGAAGGCCTTGGTGTCGGTCGCTTCGAAATGCGTGGCCTGCATGCAGCCCGACAGCATCAGGCCAGCGGCCAAAATCCCCAACTTAACTTTCAGCGACGACATGATTTGGTTCCAATCAAAACAATACCGCGCGGGAAAGCCTGAGCTTAGCGCCCAACTTCCTCGACTCCGTTAATCCCATTATCGTTGAAATCTGCCACAATTCCAGCACTCAAGGCCTTTATCCCGCGCTGCGAGACCTCAGCTGTGGCTTTTTTGCCGCAAGTTTTTCAGGTTTACGCGGGTTTTGGGGCAAAGCGTGCCGGATTGTCGATTCTGTGTCACGGTTGGGCCACGGCGTCGCCACAAATGCAAACGCTCCGTTAATGTGCTTGTCATGATGAACTTGTCAGAATCGCGCTAAAGGCTGTCATTCTGTCGCAGGTTCTCTGGAGTTGTTCATGTTTTCGGTGTTTGTTCCCTCCGAGTCCTCCCTCAAGAAGGCCGTCATCGAGGATCTCACGGCGCTGCCGGAGAATGCGGTCTGGATCGACCTCTTCAGTCCGAGTGCGGCCGAGGACAAGGCGGTGGAGCGGCTTGCGAGCATCGCCATCCCGACCCGGGAAGACATGCAGGAGATCGAGATCTCCAGCCGCCTCTATATCGAGAACGGCGCGCGCTACATGACCGCGACGCTGATGTGCCACTCCGATACCGACATGCCCCGGACCACGGCGGTGACCTTCATCCTCGGCGACCACCGCCTGGTGACGGTGCGCTACGACCTGCCGAAGCCGTTCGCCCTGGTCGAGGCCAAGCTTGGCCGCTCGTGCACGCCGGCGATCACCGGCGAGATGGTGCTGATGGAACTGCTGGACGCCGTGATCGACCGCTGCGCCGACATTCTGGAGCGCTGCGGCGCCGAGATCGACCAGGTCTCGCACGACATCTTCGAGCCCGAGAGCGAGCGCCACGGCCACGCCAAGCAATATTCCCAGATCCTGATCTCGATCGGCCGCAAGGGCGATCTGACCTCCAAGGTTCGCGAGAGCCTGGTCTCGATCGGCCGCGTCGTCGCCTTCCTCTCGGCGGTGGTTGAGGGCGTGAAATGGTCCAAGGACATGCGCGAGCAGCTCAAGACCATGCAGCGCGACGTCTCCTCGCTGACCGACCACGCCTCCTATCTCTCCAGCAAGATTACCTTCGTGCTCGACGCCATGCTCGGCGTCGTCAATCTCGAGCAGAACAACATCATCAAGCTGTTTTCGGTCATGGCTGTTGTCCTGATGCCGCCGACGCTGATCGCCTCGATCTACGGCATGAACTTCAAGTCGATGCCGGAACTCGAATGGGCGCACGGCTACCCGATGGCACTGGTGCTGATGCTGATCGCGGCCATCGTCCCGTACTGGATCTTCAAGCTCAAGAAGTGGCTCTGATACCTACCGAGACCTTACGCCGTTCGTCGAGACACGGTGGTTGGTGTCGCAGAATAGAGCGGGATTGCGGCGTCGCGGTGATGCGTGGCTGCCGCCCCAATTCCTCCGGTAAAATTTGAGCGGTGAGCTGAACGTTTGCGCGAAACTTGTCTGCGATAAGTAGTGCGTAGCCGCGAGGAACAGCCATGGTTGAAAAACACATAACGTCGCCCCGGAACGTCATCGATCTGGCGAACTATCGTCAGGCCCTGGCGAACGGCAAGGCGTCGTCGATGTCGGCACGCATGTGCCGGCACTGTGGTGCTCCGCTGCTCGATGGTGAGAACGACGACGACTGCTCGACTGCATTCAGCACGGCCACGCCAAGGCCGCGCGAGAGGTCACGTCGGATTCGACTCGATTGAGCAACGGAAGGTAAGGGCGATCCAGGTCTTGCGGCGGCTTTGTCTGGATCGCCTGCTTCCCTAGGCACTGTTTCCAATTCCGTCATTGCGAGAAGCGAAGCGACGAACCAATCCAGACCGTCTCCGTGGAGGCGGCCTGGATTGCTTCGCTGCGCTCGCAATGACGACCGCTAAAGGATGGTCTAGACGTGCT
This sequence comes from Bradyrhizobium sp. YCK136, assembly GCF_044570075.1. Lineage (NCBI taxonomy): Bacteria > Pseudomonadati > Pseudomonadota > Alphaproteobacteria > Hyphomicrobiales > Nitrobacteraceae > Bradyrhizobium > Bradyrhizobium sp. YCK136. The sequence goes on along the minus strand of NZ_CP172424.1, from coordinate 7,091,749 downwards.
GGCCGCCGTTGATGTGGATCTCGGCGCCGTTGACGTAAGACGAGGTGTCCGTGCACAGCACGTAGACGATCTTGGCGACCTCGTCGGGCGTGCCGAGCCGGTGCATCGGGATCTGCTGCTCCACGATCTTCTCGGTGCCGGGCGACAGGATCGAGGTGTCGATCTCGCCCGGCGCGATCGCGTTGACGCGGACGCCGACGCGGCCGAAGTCCGAGGCCATCTCGCGCGTCAGGGATGCAAGCGCGGCCTTGGAGGTGGCGTAGGCCGCGCCTGCGAAGGGATGCACGCGCGAGCCCGCGATCGAGGTGACGTTCACGACCGAGCCCCTGGCCGCCTTCAGCTCCTCGATCAGTCCGCGCGCCATCATGATCGGCGCGAAGAAGTTGACGTGGAAGACATGCGTCCAGGTATCGAGGTCGGTGTCGACCGAACCGAGCCGGGAGCCGCCCGGGCCCTTCGGCGAGATCGCGGCGTTGTTGACCAGCGCATGAAGCATGCCGCCCTCGAGGCGGTTGCGGATTTCGGAGATCGCGCGGGTCGTGTCCTTGGGGTCGGCGAGGTCGACCTGGATGTGGTCCTCAGGGCCCGCATCCCAGGGGCAGTCCTCCGGGAAGGGATGCCGCGAGCAGGTGATGACGCGCCAGCCCGCCGAGGAGAAGCGGATCACGGTCGCATGGCCGATACCGCGGCTCGCTCCGGTCAGGAGCAGCGTGCGTCGCGGTGCGTTTGACGAATGCGGCATGAAGGTCTTTCAGGTCGGGCCTAAGGGTACATCCGCGTCTTGGACCACTTCTGGCCCGCGGCGTCACGACGAAATTCGATGCGGTCGTGCAGACGGAATGGGCGATCGTGCCAGAACTCGATGCGGACCGGCGTGATGCGCCAGCCGCTCCAGCCGGGCGGCCGTGGCACCTCGCCGATGATGTATTTGGCCGCGACTTTTGCGATGGCCTGTTCGAAGGCGAAACGGCTCTCCAGCGCCTCGGACTGCTTGCTCGCCCAGGCGCCGATCTGCGCCTGCTTGGGGCGGGTGGCGAAATAGGCGTCGGCCTCGGCGTCGGTCACCGGCGTCACGTTGCCGCGGATGCGGACCTGACGGCGCAGCGACTTCCAGTGAAAAAGTAACGCTGCCTTAGGATTTGCGGCGAGTTCACGGCCCTTCTGGCTCGCGATGTGGCTGTAGAAGACAAAACCCTCGGTATCGAAGCCCTTCATCAGCACCATGCGCACGTCAGGCAAGCCGTCCGGGTCGACGGTTGCGAGCGCCATGGCATTCGGATCGTTCGGCTCGCTCTTGATCGCTTCGTTCAGCCAGGTCTCGAACAGCGCAAAAGGCTCGTCGGCGGCGGTGAAATCACCGGATGTTAAGGGTGTCTGGTGTTTCATCGAGGTCGTGTCGGTCATGTCTGGAGTCCGAGTTGCGTTCCGCGGCCCAAAACGCGTTGTTGTCCGCTACCGCCCTATATAGGGCATGGGGACGCGTTGGCCTATCGGCGATCCGGCCGTCCGGCCTTGTCATGACGATGGTCCTGATCGGCTTCGGCGCCGGCGGCTGCAGCTTTTCGCGCAACGACACCAGCGCCTATGCCAAGGCCGACGACAGCGACCTCACCGGCTCGATCGCGCGGCCGGCGAAGGACGCAGCACCGACCGAGACCGATCTTGCCTTCGCCCGCAACGCCGCCTCCGACGTGCTGAGCAAGGGCGACAAGGATTCCAGCCAGCACTGGGAGAATCCGGTGACCGGGGCGCGCGGCTCAGTGACGCCGATCGCGCAATCCTATGCCGCCGAGGATGGCCGCAGGTGCCGCGACTTCCTCGCCAGCTACGTCAACGGCAATACCGAAAGCTGGCTCCAGGGCGCCGGCTGCCAAAGCAGCCGTGGCCGTTGGGAGATTCATACGCTAAAGCCGTGGCGGAGCTAGGATTCGGCCGGCAATCCTAGTTGCAAAAATGCCACTCTCTCCCCACATGGTTCGCAGGTGGGGCGGGGAGCCCTTTGAACAATTCGATTTCTTTGAAGGAGACGTGACGGATGCGCGACCCCTATGAGGTCTTGGGGGTGCCGCGGAGCGCCAATGCTGCCGCGATCAAGAGCGCCTATCGCAAGCTTGCCAAGAAGCACCATCCCGACAGCAACAAGGACGACCCGAAGGCCGCCGAGCGTTTCGCCGAACTCAATTCGGCCAACGAGATCCTCGGCGACGAGGACAAGCGCAAGCAGTTCGACCGCGGCGAGATCGACGCCGACGGCAAGCCGCGCTTCCAGGGCTTTCCGGGCGGCGGCGGGCCGCGCGGCCGCGCGGGTCCCGGCGGGTTCGAGAGCTATACGTTCCGCTCCGGCGGCGGCCCGGGTCAGGGCGGCGGCGCGTTCGAGGACATCCTCAACAGCATGTTCGGCGGCGGGGTGCGCGGCGCGCGGCCGGGGGCCGGCGGCGCCGGGCAGTTCGAATTCGACACCGGCGGGATCGGGCTCGATCTCGACGTGAACGTCGCCATGTCCGTCTCGCTGGAGGAGTCGGTCAAGGGCGGCGAGAAGCGCGTCCGTCTGCCGACGGGCAAGGAGCTCAACGTCAAGATTCCGGCCGGCGTCACCGAGGGCCAGCAGATCCGGCTGCGCGGGCAGGGCGAGAGCGCCCAGGGCCATCCGCCGGGCGATCTTCTGATCACCATCGGCATCGCGCCGCACCCGTATTTCAAGGTCGAGGGCGCGGATCTCAGGATCGACCTGCCGGTCACGCTCTACGAGGCGGTGCTCGGCGGCAAGGTCCGCGTTTCGACCCTTGGGAATGCAGTCGAACTCTCGGTCCCGAAGAACACTTCCAGCGGCCGCACCTTCCGGCTGAAGGGCAAGGGCCTGCCGAAAGCAGGCGGAACCGGGGATCTCTTCGTCACTGTCAGGATTATGCTACCGGACGGGAACGACGCCGAGCTTGAAGCATTGATGGAGAAGTGGCGGGACCAACACCCCTACAATCCACGCAGCGGGCTTGGTTAGGGCGCGGTCGGAACTGAAGGGGTTTTCCCAAGGTCTACAGCATCCTCTCTTGCAGATGATGCTCATCATATGCCTGAGGCGCGATAGCGCTTCTCGGCTCATATGCTCGACGTGTCGGCTGTCCGGCGGGGCAGCCGATAAAAAGGTGCGGCCTCGAGAGGGGGACCAGCGCGGTACCAAAAACCCCAATCGAGGCCGCCCGCGTCGATCGGCGGATCGAACGCTGCTCATTTTCGCGTGATCATCCGGTGCGATAATGAGACGCGCCGATGTCTTGATTCCAAATTTTCAATGACGGAATCGAGGCACCGCGCTTGCGCGGTTGTCTAGGTGCCGTTTTTCTCTGCCTGGTCGTACACGGCCTGCGCCACCTTGGTCAGCCGGTCGCGATCGCCGCCGCCGCTGACGACGTAGCCGACCCCGCGCTCCGCCCAGAACAGCGCGCCGTCCTTGTCCGTCTTGGCGTACCGCATCTGCGTTGCACCATTCTCGGTCTTGGCGGTGTAGATCGTGTACCGCTCGCCCGAGGCGCCCTCATACATCAGGAACGACGCCGGACCGTTCGGCCCCGGCAGGAGCCGGCCGCCGACCAGCTTCAACCCGCTCGCCTCCAGGTTCGGCGCGAACACGGTCCAGCCGCAGCGCCGGGTCAGCCAGGCCTGGAGATGGTCACGCTCGTTGCCGCCGACCTCGACGGGGTGGCGGACCTCGACGACATAGAGACGGTGGGCGTCGAGTGCGTCGGCCGTAAAACTCTGGAAGGTCGAGGGGGAGTTGGCGGCGCCATGCGCGATCCAGCCGGCGGTGCCGCCGGCGACGAAGGCAACCAGCACAGCCGCGGCGGCGCCATAGAGCCATTGCCGGGGGCGGCGCTCCAGCCGTTCGAGCTCCAGCCGTACCGGCACCGGCTCCTGGGCGACGGAATCGTAGCGGGCGTGCAGCATCTCGGCCATGTCGCGCCAGGACTGCACCCGCTCGGCATCGTCAGGATGGGCGGCAAGCCAGGCCTCGACGTCGGCGCGGCGCTCGGCCGGCAGCTCGCCATCGACATAGGCGTGCAACTCGTCTTCGGTGATCGGAATATTGCGGTCGTTCATATCGATCGTCTCTGGCTCTGCGGCCCAAAATATCCTTCGTGACTCAACTTCGCTCGCTTTGTCGGCAGGCTGCGGACGGACCCAACGCGTTGCATCAATCCTGCCATCATTTCACCCGCCTGAGCGCCGGGCGCTCACCCTCCAGCGAGGCTTTAACGTGGGCGCGGGCGCGTGCCAGGCGCGACATCACGGTGCCGATCGGCACGCCCTGGATGTCAGCGACCTCGCGGTAGCTCATGCCCTCCAGCATCACCAAAAGCAGCACCGAGCGCTGCTCCTCGACCAGCGTTGCCAGCGCCTTCTCGATGTCGCGTCCCTCGGCTTCGGTCCCGCTGGCGTCCGGGTTGTTCTCTGTCAGCTGCATGAATTGCGGCCGCCTTGCCAGCGAGCGTCGCCGGTTCTTGTTGAGGTTGGTCAGGATCGTATAGAGCCAGCTCCTGACGTCGCCTCCGAGAAACAGGCGCTCCGAACGCAGAGCGCGCACCAACGTATCCTGCACCAGATCGTCGGCCGCATCCGCATCGCGCGTGAGCGCGCGGGCGTAGCGTCGCAACGCCGGGATCATGGCTTCCACACTTTGGCGAAACGCGCTCATTGCCGCCTTGACGTCCTGGTGTTCGGCGCAAGCGCCTTACCCATCATAACACCCGAACGGAACGGCTATTCCGGCGCTCGAAACAGCGTTAACGCCGCGTATTAGGACTGTACCGCGAAGGAGGGCTGGTGTACCTCCAAACCTCAACGAGAGCTCGACGGGACGTTCAAAAATGGCGCAGAATTCAGGTCTGATGCAAGGCAAGCGCGGGGTGGTCCTCGGCGTTGCCAACAACCGCTCGATCGCCTGGGGTATCGCCAAGGCATGCCACGCAGCGGGCGCCGAGCTCGCCTTCACCTATCAGGGCGATGCGCTGAAGAAGCGCGTCGAGCCGCTCGCCGCCGAGATCGGCGGACTCGTGCTCGGCCATTGCGACGTCACCGACGCTGCGACAATCGACGCCGCCTTCGCGGTGCTGAAGGAGAAGTGGGGCAAGATCGACTTCCTGGTGCACGCGATCGCCTATGGCGAGCAGCTCGACGGCCGCTACGTCGACACCACGCAGGAGAACTTCTCCAAGTCGATGCTGATTTCCTGCTACTCGTTCACCGCCGTGGCACAGCGCGCCGAGAAGCTGATGACCGACGGCGGTTCGCTCATCACGCTCTCCTATTACGGCGCGGAGAAGTGGATGCCGCATTACAACGTGATGGGCGTCGCGAAGGCGGCGCTGGAGGCGAGCGTGCGCTATCTCGCGGCCGACCTCGGCGAGAAGAACATCCGCGTCAACGCGATCTCGGCCGGGCCGATCAAGACGCTCGCGGCCTCCGGCATCGGCGACTTCCGCTATATCCTGAAGTGGAACGAGCACAACGCGCCGTTGCGGCGCAACGTCTCCACCGAGGACGTCGGCGGCAGCGCGCTGTATTTCCTCTCCGACCTCTCGCGCGGCGTCACCGGCGAGGTGCATCACGTCGATTCCGGTTACCACGTGCTCGGTATGAAGCGCCCGGACGCGCCGGATATCTCGCTCGGTGGCAAGGACTAGTTCTTGGAACGTGAGTCGTGATTCAAGGTCGGGATGATACCCGAAGCAAGAGAAGTCCACCTTTCGAGGAAAGATCGCAAGGTGCTTGAGGCGTGCTGTCGCTCACCGGTGACGTTGCAGCGCGATTTGAAGCGGGCGCGGATAGTTCTGTTGGCGGCGGATGGGCGCAGCACCCGGTCGATCGCCAAGGAAGTTGGGGTCCAGCCGCGGATTGTCAGCCTTTGGCGGCATCGCTATGCCGACCATGGCCTTGAAGGGCTGCAAGACAAGCCGCGGCCTGGCAAGCAGCCGATCTATACGAAGACGACCGACAAGCGGATTCTGAAGCTGCTGGATAAGCCGCCACCGCAAGGGTTTGCGCGCTGGACCGGCCCCCTGCTGGCCGAGGCGCTGGGCGATGTCGATGTCCAATATGTCTGGCGGTTCCTGCGCAGCCACAAGATTGACCTGGTGGCTCGCAAGTCCTGGTGCGAGAGCAACGACCCGAACTTTACGGCCAAAGCCGCCGATGTTGTCGGCCTCTATGTCGCGCCGCCGGCGAAGGCCATTGTGCTGTGCGTGGACGAGAAGCCCTCGATCCAGGCTTTGGAGCGAGCGCAGGGTTATCTGAAGTTGCCCAATGGCCGCGCCTTGACCGGCCAAAGCCACGATTACAAGCGGCATGGCACCACAACATTGTTTGCGGCGCTCGAAGTCGCCACCGGAAAGATCATCGCGACCCATTCAAAACGCCGGCGCCGCGTCGAGTTTCTCGATTTCATGAACAGCGTCACCGCGGCTTTTCCGAACCGCAAGCTTCACGTCATCCTCGACAACCTCAACACCCATAAAAAGAACGAGGACTGGCTCAAGGCCCACCCCAACGTGCAATTTCATTTCACGCCGACAAGTGCGTCATGGCTCAATCAGGTCGAAGTATGGTTTTCCATCTTGCAGGGGCAGTCGCTCAGCGGCACCTCCTTCACGAGCCTCAAGCAGCTTCAGGAACACATCGATGCCTACGTCAACGCATACAACGACAGAGCCGAGCCCTTCGTCTGGACCAAGAAAAAGGTCCGTCAACGCCGTTTCAAAGGCCCGCCGTATCACTCAGCTCTGATTCCGGGTACTAGCCTTTAGCTGGAATGCCCGTGCCCACGATCTACTATCTTCGCCATGGCGAGACCGAGTGGAATGCGCTCGGGCGGCTCCAGGGCACCAGGGACGTTCCGCTGAACGCGCGCGGCCGCAGCCAGGCCGTGCAGGCCGGCGGCATTCTCGCCGATCTGTTCAAGCGCGACGGCCGCGACAAGGCGGCGCTGCCCTATGTGTCGAGTCCGCTCGGCCGCGCGCGCATGACCATGGAACTTGCGCGCGGCATGCTCGAATTGCCCGTGGCCGACTATTCGCTCGACGATCGCCTGCGCGAGATCGGCTACGGCGTCTGGGAAGGGCTGACGCTGGCCGAGAGCGAGGCGACCGATCCCGAAATCTATGCCAGGCGCCTTGCCGACAAATGGACGGTGGGCCCCGTAGGCGGGGAGACCTACGCCGATGTACAGGTCCGCGTGCGGGCCTGGTACGATCAGCTCCGGACCGACACCGTCGCGGTCGCCCATGGCGGGACCTGCCGGGCCCTGATGGTTTCGCTTGGCCTGGAGACGCCGGCCAGCGCCGCCGAGCTCTATATCGAGCAGGGCGCCGTCTACGTGTTCCGGGACGGGCGGCTGGAGAAGTTTAGTTAAGCCAAGTTTTTGTCATTCCGGGGCGATGCGCAGCACCGAACCCGGTGCGCCCTTGCGCACCTGAGAATCTCGAGATTCCGGGTCTGGTCCTTCGGACCATCCCGGAATGACAGGGAGTGTGCGGGTTTGACCCCCGGCCCCCCGCGCGTTACCACACGCCGGAACCGAGCGAGCACCAATGTCCTTCAACACCTTCGGCCACATGTTCCGCGTCACGACCTTCGGCGAGAGCCACGGGGTGGCGATCGGCTGCGTGGTCGATGGCTGCCCGCCCATGATCCCGCTCACCGAGGCGGACATCCAGGGCGATCTCGACCGCCGCCGGCCCGGCCAGTCGCGCTTCACCACCCAGCGCCAGGAGCCGGATCAGGTGAAGATCCTGTCCGGCGTGATGGCGCATCCGGAGACCGGCGTGCAGGTGACGACGGGCACGCCGATCGGGCTCCTGATCGAGAACACCGACCAGCGGTCGAAGGACTATTCCGAGATCAAGGACAAGTTTCGGCCGGGCCACGCGGACTTTACCTACGAGGCGAAGTACGGCCTGCGCGACTATCGCGGCGGCGGCCGCTCCTCGGCGCGCGAGACCGCGACGCGCGTTGCCGCCGGTGCCATCGCGCGAAAAGTGCTGCCCGACGTCAAGGTGCGCGGCGCCCTAGTGCAAATGGGCCCGCACAAGATCGACCGCGAGAAGTGGGACTGGGACGAGGTCGCCAGGAATCCGTTTTTCTGTCCGGACAAGGACAAGGCTGCGTTCTTCGAAACCTATCTCGACGGCATCCGCAAGAGCGGCTCCTCGATCGGTGCGGTGCTCGAGATCGTCGCTGAAGGCGTGCCGGCGGGCCTCGGTGCGCCGATCTATGCCAAGCTCGATTCCGATCTGGCGGGTGCGATGATGACCATCAATGCCGTGAAGGGCGTCGAGATCGGCGCCGGCTTTGGCGCGGCTGAGCTGACCGGCGAAGAGAACGCCGACGAGATGCGCACCGGCAATGACGGTACGCGCTTCCTGTCCAACCACGCCGGCGGCGTGCTGGGCGGCATCTCCACGGGGCAGCCGGTGGTGGTGCGCTTCGCGGTGAAGCCGACCTCGTCGATCCTCCAGCCTCGCCTCACCGTCGATCGCCAGGGCGCCGACACCGAGATCATGACCAAGGGCCGCCACGACCCCTGCGTCGGCATCCGTGCCGTCCCCGTCGGCGAAGCCATGATGGCCTGCGTGCTGGCGGATCACTTCATCCGAGACCGCGGGCAGGTGGGACGCTAGAGCGGGGTGAGGCGTTAGTGTCGCGGTACCAGCCCACCGCGCAGCTTGACGTCCCCCGAACTTCGTCCGCAAATGCGGACATGCAAAACTCCGAGCTCCAGCGCATCACCAACTGGCTGATCGACGGCGCGAGGTCGTCCGGGACCCCGGCCGAGATGATCGCCGACGTTTGCGAGCATCTGGTCGCAGCTGGCCTGCCGCTGTGGCGGTTCGGCATCTTCATCCGTACGCTGCATCCCGAAATCTTCGGCCGCAACTTCATCTGGCGGGAAGGCCAGGAGGTCGAGATCGGCACTGTCGATTTCGAGATCCTGGACACGCCTGAATTCGCACGCAGCCCGCTGCGGATCGTGTTTGAGGAGGGGCTGGAGGTCCGGGGACGGATGGACGACCCCGACAGCAAGCGGTTTCCGTTCCTCGACGACATGCGCGCCGAAGGCGTGACCGACTACCTCGCGATGCCGATGCCGTATCTCGACGGCTCGATCCACGCAACGAGCTGGACCACGCGTCACCCCAGCGGTTTCAGCGACGACGACGTCGCGGCGATCCGGGCCATGATGGCGCCGCTCGCGCGCGTCAGCGAGATCGTCAGCCTGCGCCGTACCGCCGAGATGCTGCTCGACACCTATGTCGGTAACCGCGCCGGCGCGCGCATCCTCGGCGGCCAGATCCGCCGTGGCCACAACGACACCATGCAGGCGGCCATCTGGCTCTCTGACTTGCGCGGCTTCACCGCGTTGTCGGACCGGCTGCCGGCCGAGACCGTGGTCGAGATCCTCAATCAGTATTTCGACTGCCAGGTCACCGCAATCCGGGGCCATGGCGGCGAGGTGCTGAAGTTCATGGGCGACGGCCTGCTCGCGGTGTTTCCGATCGACGAGTATGTCGGCGATGCCGCCCATGTCTGTTCGCGCGTGCTGGAAGCCGCGCGCGAATCCCGCGCCAGCGTCGAGGCGCTCGCCTTTCCGGTCGGCGACGTCGTCGAGCGCTTCCGCTTTGGCGTTGCGCTGCATGTCGGCCACATCCTCTACGGCAATATCGGCGGCGGCAACCGGCTCGACTTCACCTGCATCGGCCCTGCCGTCAATCTCGCGGCGCGGCTGGAGAAGATCGCCGGCCGGCTCGGCCGCACCGTCGTGGTCTCGGAGGTTTTCGCGAACGCCTGCCGCCACGACTGGCGCGAGCTCGGCGAATTTCCGATCGCGGGGTTTTCGAAGGCGCAGCGTGTGTATGGGCTGGCCGAAGAGACGCCGGTGGTGATGGCCTAAGGGCGTTCAGGCCGACGATCGCGCCGGTCGGCTGAGCAGAGAGCTGCGGCCAGCGCTCTCGGCTGCTGCGCGCCTCAGTCCGTCCGCTCCAGGTTGTCGCGCACGCGCCGCTTCAGCGCATCGATGTCGATCTGATGCACGCTGCCGCTACCGGCGAGGTCGAGCGCGTGCGCAGCGGCGGCGCCCATCGCCATGCAGGGGCCCATCACCCGAACGCTGGAGAGTGCGGCCTTGTCGGCATCGATGCAACGGCCGGCGGCGACGATGTTGTCGGCTTCCTGCGGCGTCAGGCTGCCGAACGGCACATAGTGGACGTGGTCCTTGTCGAAGACGTGCCAATGATGGCCGGAGCCGTGGTCGTGCAGTTCGATCGGCCACGCCGTGCGGCCGATCGCGTCTTCGAATTTGGTGCCGGCGCGGACGTCGTCGACCGACAATTGCTGGCGGCCGACGATCCAGCGCGTCTGGCGGATCCCGGGAAAGCCATAGGCGCGGATGCGCGCCTTGCCGAAGCAGGCGGGGAATTCGTTCCTGAGGAAGGCGAAGGCGCGGTCGGCCTGGTCCTTGCCCTCGATGCCCTTGCGGCTCGCCTCTAGCGGCTCCAGTGGCGTCTCGACATGGGTCATGTTCATGGCGGCAACGCCGCGCCCGGGAATGACGAAGGACAGGCCCTCGCGCCGCAACAGGCCGTAGTCGCCGGCCTTCTCTCGCATGCGCGCCGGCAATTCCTCCCGGCTCGGCACCTTGCTCTCGTCGATATTCTCGACGATCAGCATTTGCGTGCCGTAGATCGGGCCGTCGTCCGGCTCGCGGCAGGCAAAGCCCGCCTGCCACACCAGCGCGGCGTCGCCGGAGGCGTCGACGAAGCCGTTCGCCTCGACCTCGACGTCACCGTAGCGGGTGGAGAGATCGATCCCGGTCACGCGCCGACCGGCGACGCGGACGTTGCGCATGACGGCGCCGACGATCACGGTGACGCCGGCCGCAAGCATCGCCTTCTCGACCCAGCGTCCGAGCGCGACCTCGTCGTAGTAGACGACGGTGGTGTGCGGCCCGCGGCGGTAGAACAGCGCGTTCTCCTGCGCACCGAGGTCGCCAAGGAGATCGTCGGCGATACCGTGGGTGAACTGGTAGCCGTCGCTGCCGTTCGAGAACAGGCCGCAGAAGGTGCCGATGATGGAGTTGACCGCCTGGCCGCCGAGCGCGGGCAGGCTGTCGACCAGCACCACCTTGCGTCCGGCACGCGCGCCCTCGATCGCCGCCGACATGCCGGCAGCACCCGAGCCGACCACGCAGATGTCGGCGACGACGCGCGAGGGCTTTTGGTTCGCGGCACGCCGGACGATTTTGGTGCCTGCGGTGACTTCGCTCGCGCTCATGGGTAGCTCCGTGTTCTTGTTGTCGTTGTCGTCAGTCATTTCGGCGCCGTCGGCCGGTCCGGGACGAAGGATTTGTCGATGATCTTCTCGGCATCGATATCGGGTTCGATCATCTTCTGGCGCTTGAACCAGGCGATCTGACGGGCGATGTCGGCGCTGTCGAGCGCGGGGTCGACGACCGACAGCCCGATGCGGAGCTGCTCGACCTTCTGCTCGGTGTATTTGGAGATGATCGCAAGCATCGCGTCACCTTCCTCGCTGCGGACGAATTTGCCGTCCGCATCGCGTTTCAACAGCACGCGCGCGTAGTCGTCGGCGCCGCGGCGATAGACGGCCAGCACCTTCTCGACCAGCTTGCGGTTCTTCTCGATCGTCGCGGTCGAAGCCACGACGCAGCCGAGCATCCAGGGCGTCTCGTCGCCGACGAAGCCGAGCACGATCGCGTCGCCGGAGGCGACCACCGGGCTGATCGTGGTCGTGGCGGTAAGCGCCGCGTCGAGCTGGCCGCCCTTGATGGCCGCGGCGACATTCGGCAGCGACTGCAGCGGAACGACCCGGACGGAGGTCACGTCGAATTTCAGCTTGTCGGCGATCAGGCCGAGCGAATAATGGAAAGTGGAGCCGACTTGCGTGATGCCGACGGAATGGCCGGGCAAGTCCTTCAGCGTCTTCAGGCCCGAATCATAAGCGCGCTTGGAGGCGACGTAGGCCGTGTTCTGGAAGCCGGGTGCCTCGCGCGCCGTGCCGGCAACCACCTTCAGTCCGCCCTTGCCCGCGAGGTTGTAGAAAGCGGCCGTGAAGCCGGTGAAACCGATGTCGATATCGCCGGACACGCTGGCTACCGCGATCGGCACGGCGGCATCGAAGAATTTCAGATCAGCCTCGATCCCTTCCTGCTCGAAATAGCCGCGCTCCTTGGCGAGGAACAACGGGGCTGCCGAGGAGAGCTTCAACAGCCCGATGCGGACCCTTTCGCCCGCTTGCGCCATGCCGGTGGTGAAGAAGGCGATCGCCACCAGCGTCAGGACCAGTCGGCCTCTTGTCACGAAGCTTCTTATTGATATGCCCACTTCCGTCGTTTCCCGCTTTGCTTATTGTTCGGCCTGCGCCGGTTTTGCGGCATTGTCGGCGATCCCCGGCGGGAATGCAAAGTCGGAAAGCGCGGATGGCTTATTCCTCCGGCTCAGTCGTCAAAAGCAGTGGCGCGATGTTTCTGTGATCACCGGCCACTGCGAGGCGTCCCCCTCAATAAGCGACCTTCATCGCATCTTGCAACTTCTCGTCACCATGGTGCAGGCCGGCCGCGGCATGGCCTGGCTGCCGGAGAGCCTCATCGCCGATCAGCTCGCATCGGGCGAACTGGTGAAGGCGGGCGGGCCGGAATGGGAGATTCCAATCGAGATCCACGTGTTTCGTCCGAGATCGCGACTGACGCCTGCGGCGGAGGCGTTCTGGAAACACGTTCAGGAGCATCCGCGCCCGAGCATTGCGCGCAAGCCAGTGCGCTCCCGTCGCGGCCGAGGCTAGCGGCCTATTCCTCCGGCTCGGTCGTGAACAGCAGCGGATAGCCCTTGGAGCGGCCGGCGTCGGTGGCGCGGGTTGCCTTGGTCTCGGCGACGTCCCTGGTGAACACGGCGACCACGCAGGCGCCCAGCTTGTGCGCCGTGATCATCACCTTGTAGGCCTGATCTTCCGTCATGCGGAACTCGGCCTTGAGGATCATCGTGACGAATTCGCGCGGCGTGTAGTCGTCGTTGATCAGGATGACCTTGTGCAGCTTGGGCCGCTCGACCTTGGTCTTGGTTCTGGTTTTCGGCTTGGTGACGGCGTCGTTCATTCCGCCTCCTTGACACGGCGGGCTCGGGTTCCCTGCCGGAGCGATCAGCTCGCGGCTTTCTCACCATATTGCAGGACCTGCACTTTCTCCAAGGTGATCAGCCCGCTCGACATCATGCCATCCAGGATGGGCAGGAATGCGTTGATGTTGTCCTCGCTGTCGACGATCTCGATCAGCAGCGGCAGGTCTTCCGAGAGCCGCAGGATTTTCGAAGTATGCAGCCGGCTCGACTTGCCGAACCCCATCGGACCGCGCAGCACGGTGGCGCCAGCGAGGTGCAGCTCGCGCGCCTTCATCACGATCGCTTCATAGAGCGGCTTGCCGTCGAAATGGTCGCTCTCGCCGATGAAGATGCGGAGCGAAACAGCCTGATTGGGAATTTGCATGGTCAGCTCCTTTTCAAGCGGTTGTAGCGGCTCGCCATGATATGGCCGAGCCAGACCGACACCAGCCAGCAGACGACGGAGGACGCGACATAGGCCAGCGCGGTGTATTTCATGCCGCCGTGGAACAGGCGGAATGTTTCCAGGCTGAAGGCCGAGAAGGTGGTATAGCCGCCACAGAACCCGGTCATGACGAACTGCCGGTGCTCGGGCCGTGCCAGCATCCGGCCGTCCGGGCCGGTCAGCGTCGCATAGAATCCGATGATCAGCGAGCCGGTGGCGTTGATGAACAGTGTCGCGAAGGGAAAGCCTGGACCGGTATCGAGCGCGAGCCCAACCAGGTAGCGCGTCAGGCCGCCGACGACGCTGCCGGCGGAAACCCAGGCATAGAGCATCGCGCTGCGCCAGCGCTCGGCGGAGGAGGGAACGTTCATCGGCCTCTACCCTCCAAGACCGTCAGCGAGCAGGAAGCCGCAACTCACTGCGGCGAGGCACAGTCCAACCGAGAAGGCGACATTGCCGAGCGCGTGCATCGGCTCGCCGTTGCGGGCGAGCGTCAGCGTTTGCAGGCTGAACGAGGACACCGTGGTGTAGCAGCCGAGGAAACCGGTCACTGCGAACAGCCATGGATTGGGCGAGGCGAACATCGAGCCCGGATGGGTTGCCAGCGCGCCAAAAATGCCGATCAGGAAGGCGCCGGTGACGTTGATGGTCATGGTGCCCCACGGAAAGGTCTCGCCCAGCCGCCGCGCGACAGCGCCGGAGATGAAGTAGCGCGCACAGCCGCCGAGCACGCTGCCGACCACGATTGCGATCACTCCGCTCAGCACGACGAACGACCCCCCATCCTCACTTGCCCTCCGCTGCCAGCCCGTTGCCGACGGCGAGCAGCACTACGAGCGACACCAGCGCGAAGCCGAGCCCTGCCAGGAACGTGCCGGCTGGACCATAGGCGTCCCACAGCGCACCGGCGATCACGCTCGCGGCCAGCAGTGCCAGGCCGGTGAACAGGTTGAAATAGCCGAATGCGGTGCCGCGCAAGCTTGGCGGCGCGGCGTCGGCGACGAGGGCCGAGAGCAAGCCTTGCGTCAATCCCATATGCAGCCCCCACAGCACGACCCCGAGCGCCAGGCCGCCAAGGTTCGGCAGCAGCGCGAGCGCGAGATCGGCGCCGGCGAGGAAGACGAGACCGAGCGCGAGCAGGCTGGTCCGGTTGATGCGGTCCGACAGCACGCCGGCCGGATAGGCCGACAGCGCGTAGACGATGTTCATCAGCACCAGCACCGCCGGCACCCACATCGCATTGAGGCCGTTGTTCTGCGCGCGCAGGATCAGGAAGGCTTCGCTGAAGCGCGCCAGCGTGAAGACGATTCCGACCGCCACGACACGCCAGTAGACCGCTCCGAGTTGCCGCATCGCGGCGAGATTGAGCGGATTTTTCGCAGATTCCCGGCTCGGGTCCGGCTCCGGCTCGCTCACGGCAAAGGCGATCAGGCCGAAGGACAGAAAGGCCGGCAGCACGGCAACCCAGAACACGGCGGTAAAATTGTCAGCCGTCCACCACATCAGGCCGATCGCCGCGAGCGGTCCGACGAAGGCGCCGATGGTGTCGAGCGATTGGCGCAGGCCAAAGCTCGCGCCGCGCAGGCCGACGGGTGCGATATCGGCGATCAGCGCATCGCGCGGCGCGCCGCGAATGCCCTTGCCGACCCGGTCGATGAAGCGCGCCGCCACCAGCCATTCGACGCTGGGCGCGAGCGGGAATAGCGGCTTGGTGACGGCTGCCAGCCCATAGCCGAGCGCGGCAAGCAGCTTGCGGCGGCCGAGCCAGTCCGACAGCGCGCCGGAGAAGATCTTGGTGATCGAGGCCGTCGCCTCCGCAATGCCCTCGATGAAGCCGACCGTGAGCGTCGAGGCGCTGAGCACGGTGACGAGATAGACCGGCAGCAGCGCGTGGATCATCTCGGAGGAGACGTCCATCAGCATCGAGACGAAGCCGAGCACCCAGATCCCCCTGGGCAGCCCCGCGCGCGCAGCATTCGGTGTCGTCGTCGTCACGCCTTGGACTTCCCCTCGAACGTCCCCTTGGCCTTCACGTCCCGGCCTTCGCCTTCAGGCAACAAAAAACCCGCCATTGGCGGGTTTGTCCATGCTCCCGCCAAAGGCAGAGGCTCAAAAATTGCCCCACCTCAAGCAGGAGTCATCAGCCCATCACGGTCACCGACCGCCGGGCGGTTGTCGGGGGACTCCATCCCCATCTGTGCGGCCAGCCTAGCATGGAAATCACGCCGGACAAGTGGGCGGGGTGCGTGTCCGGTACTGTCATTCCGGGGTCGGCTCTTCGAGCCACCCCGGAATGACGGAGCCTGTGGTCGCACGTGTTCCGATGACGCTAGCGCGGCAACACGGCGGCAGCTTTGCGTAATTCCTAACTCGAATGTGAAGCGCAGGCGATCTTCGCACTTTGCGGCAAGGCGATTGCATGTCACCATCGCGTCATACGACGGGAGACTGCGATGCGGTTGCTGTTCTCGATCGGGGCTGTGCTGGTGGCCGGCGTGCTTGCCGGGGGGGACGTCGCGGGCATCGCGGCACCAGGGCCGAAGTTTGAGCCGCCCAGGACTCAGCGGCTGGCGGCCGACAAGGATGCGCAGACGGTCGATGTCGAGCTGATCCTCGCGGTCGACGTGTCCTACTCCATGGACATGGACGAGCTGGCGATCCAGCGCGAGGGCTACGCGCAGGCGATCCAGTCGAAAGAGTTTCTCCAGGCGTTGAAGATGGGCCCGAACGGCCGGATTGCGGTGACCTATTTCGAGTGGGCTGCTTCCACCGACCAGAAGATCATCATTCCCTGGCGGCTGATCGACGGACCTGAGACCGCGGACGCGGTCGCCACCGAAATCATGAAGACGCCGATCCGGCGCGCCTCGCGCACCTCGATCTCCGGCGCGATCACGTTCGCGATGCCGCTGTTCGACGAGGATCCCTATCGGGGCTTGCGTCGCGTCATCGACATCTCCGGCGACGGCCCCAACAACAATGGCGGCCCGGTCACGGTGGCGCGCGACGCCGCGCTCGAGAAAAGCATCGTCATCAACGGCCTGCCGATCATGGTCAAGGAGCCGTCCTATTCGACCATGGATATCGACAATCTCGACTACTACTACGAGGATTGCGTCATCGGCGGTCCCGGCTCCTTCGTCATCACGATCAAGGACCGCGAGAAGTTCAAGGAAGCGATCCGCACCAAGCTCCTGATGGAGGTCGCAGGCCGCGTGCCCGATCGTCCCGTGATGCGGGTCGCCGACAAGGAGCCGCGCGTCAGCTGCCTGATCGGCGAGAAGATCTGGTCGGACCGCTGGGGACGCTAAGCGGCCCCCGGCTGAGACCTTTTGCCGTCTCGGCCGGCGGTTGAACTTAACGGCTCATTAACCTGCGCGTGGCCCTAATCGGATGGTTTCCGTTCGTTTCCGGTCAGCGTCCTGGCATGGCTGGAGCGAACGAAAGCGGATTCGCCAGACCTGTCCGCCGAGCAATCCAATGGCCATCGTCACATCGAGCACCAGCCAGATTTCGCCCGCGAACGAGCGGATCTTTCACCAGAGCGCTCTGGTCGGTGACTGGAAGGGCAATTGGGTGGGCAACAACCAGCCGGTCGGCTTCAAGGTCGTGAACATCCGCGGTGCGCGGGCGCAGGTCGAATACACCCATAACGGGCACACCGAGCGCGGCTTTGGCGAGGTCCAGGGCTCGCTTATCACCTTCGGCGGGGTCACGGTCGGCACCAAGGACGGCAAGAACATGGTGCTGCTGTTCTCTGCGGGCGGCGCCGGCAAGCAGACCGCCAATCTCGAGAAGCAGGCGCCGCCGGCCTCCGACAGCCGTCTCATGGGAAGCTGGGGCGGCTATTCCAGCGACAACGGCAAGAGTGCGAGCTTCAAGGTGCTCGCCGTCAACGGCAAGGAGGCGCAGGTCAGCGTCACCACCGACGGCATCACCCGGCAGGGCACCGGCTACGTCTACAAGAACGTCATCATGTTCGGGCAGGCGCAGATTGCGACCGATGACGGGAAGAACGGCAAGGTCATCTACCAGGTCGGCACCAAGTCCTTCATGGTGCCGGTGACGAAATATCCACCGGCCGATTCATCGTCTTCGGTCGACAAGACCGCCTGAACGCTTCGCGTTCCCGACGCGCGCGGCGGCCGGCCGTCCTCACCATTTCGGTGCCCGTTTCTCCACGAACGCCCTCAGACCCTCCTGCGCCTCGTCCGACGTCGCGACGTTGCAGAAGTCGTCCACGGCGCTGGCAATGCTGCGCCGATAGTCGAGGTCGATCTGGCGCATGAAGGCGGCCCGGCCCATCCGCAGCACCGCGGCTGATTTCGCGGCGAACTGCGCCGCGAGCCTCACGACTTCGGCCTCGAGCTCCGTATCTCCGACGACGCGGTTCACCACGCCGAGCTCGCGTGCCTCGGCGGCGCTGAAGACGCGGCCGGTGAACAGCAGCTCGAAAGCGCGGTGGCGCCCGATGATGCGCGGCAGATGCGCGTAGTGGATCGCGGGAATGACGCCGACGTCGATCTCGGGATAGCCGAACGTCGCGCTCTCGGATGCCAGCACCACGTCGCAGGACACCGCCATGGTCATGCCGCCGCCGCGGGCCGCGCCGCCGACCGCGGCGATCGACGGCTTTCCGAGCCCGTACTGGGCGTCGTAAAGGTCGATATAGAGTGCCTGGAGGAATTCGCGGATCTGGGCGCCGGATTTGCCAAGCAGGATGTCGAGGTCGAGGCCTGCCGAAAAGCGCCTGACGATCGCGCTCGCCAGCACGACCACGCGCGCATCCGGATCGTCGGCGGCGCGGCGCAGTGCCGCGACCACCGCCCGGATGACCTCGAGGCTCAGCGCATTGACCGGCGGGCGGTTGAGCGTGATGCGGGCGATGTTGCCCACGCATTCGTAGGCGACGGGGCTGTCAGATGTCACCGGGGTCTCCAGGCTTCTTGGGATCGTGCGGTATCAACCGCGGTTGCTGCGTGGCTATTTCGCAGCCAGCGGCGGCAGCGGGGGCACGCTGTCGTTCGGCGCTTCCGCCTGCATCGTGATCAGCGTCATCGAGACCAGGTCGTAATAGCCGATCAGGCCGATGACATCCATGATGCCGCGCTCGCCGAATTTTTGCTGGGCCGCGCGGTAGATATCGTCGGACACCTTCTTGTCGCGATAGAGCGCCATCGCGAGGTCGTAGAGCGCGGCCTCGTCGTCCTTCATCGCCTTCGGCCGCACGCCGTTGGCGACGTCCTTGGCGACATCAGGATCGAGCCCGGCCTTCATCGCAAGCGGATAATGCGCGAACCATTCATACTGCGCCGTCCATTGCCGCGCGGTGATCAGAATCGCGAATTCGCTGAGGCGCGCCGGCAGTGACGAATTCCAGCGCAGATAGTCCGACATCGCAGAGAGTTTTGGCGCCAGCTCCGGGTTGCGGATATAGGCGCGGTAGGGCGGGTTGGTGAATTTCGCGTTGCGCGGGGGCACCGCGATCGCGTCCGCCCATTCTCTCTGCGACGACGAAAGTTCGTCGGGTTGCAGCGGCACGAAGCGGGTCGGCTCGGCCGCGCGGCCGGCTTCCGAGGTCGCGATGGTGAACAGCACAGCCAGCGCCAGACCCAGATATCGCATCGTCATCCTCCCATTGCGGCGGACTCGCGCCGCCTGCTCGACGCCAGCTTACGTTGCGGCGCGAGTGAGGCAAGGATGTCGGCACCCGGCGAGGCTGCGGTACGGGCATGGCCGCATGCCGCCTCCCTTCGCCCGGCGCGATCGAGATCAGATCCGCGCCTCCAGGATCAGGTTGAAGGGCGTTTCGGCGGCGCGACGGAAGCGCGTCAGGCCGCCTTCGCGGGCGACCTTGCGCAGCCTTGCTTCGCCCGCTTGTGCGCCCAGCGCCAGGCCGACCTCCTGGTCGAGCGAGGCCGGTGTGCAGATCATGGTCGACGCCGCATAGTAGACGCGACCGACCGGATTGAGATTGTCTTCGAGGCGGTCGCCCGCGAACGGCTCGACCAGCATGCAGGTGCCGTCCTTGTCCATGGCTTCGCGTACGTGGCTGATGGCGCCGACGGGATCGCCCATGTCGTGCAGGCAATCGAAGAAGCAGACGAGATCATAGCCTTCGGCCGGATAGGTCTTGGCCGAGTGAACAGCGAAGCTGACCCGGTCGCCCAGCTTGGCCTCATTGGCCGCCTTTCGCGCGGCCTCGATCGAGCCCTCGTGATAGTCGAAGCCGTAGAACCGGGAGTTCGGGAAGGCGTTCGCCATCAGCCGCGTCGAAACGCCATGCCCGCAACCGACGTCGGCGACCTTGGCGCCGCGCTTGAGCTTGTCCACCACGCCGTCGAGCGCGGGCAGCCACTCCTGCACTAGATGATGCATGTAGCCGGTGCGGAAGAAGCGGGCGGTGCCGCAGAACAGGCACTCGCTCCGCCGGTTCCAGCCGACTCCCTTGCCGGACTTGAATGCATCCGTAATTTTCGGCTCGTCGAGGAACGCCGCGGCAATGACATTGCCGACTGCGCCGAGGAACACCGGGCTGTCCTCGTCGGCAAGCGCCATCGCCTGCTCCGGCAACATCGAGAATTTTCCTGAAGCGGTATCATATTCGACGTAACCAGAAGCCGCCTGGCTCGACAGCCACTCGCGGACGTAGCGTTCGTTCGTTCCGGTGGCGCTTGCGAGTTCGGCAGAGTTCATGGGCCCCTTGGCGGCGAGGGCGCGGTAGAGGCCGAGCTTGTCGCCCAGCAGGACCAGCGATGCGTTCATCGCGGCCCCGACCTCGGTGATCATCTTGCCCATAAAGGCATTCAACCTATCGGAATTGACCTCCATGACGACCTCCATGCTGTGTCGGGCATTTTCAAAGGTCAGCGCAAACTGCGCATTGCTGGATCGCACGAGGCTCTGGCGATCGCGATGACGGCTCGAGCTTGCGCGTCCTCTATGTGGGTCAATCCGGCGGATGGGAGGTTCAATTTGTCAGGAATACGTGACCCTGGAACCGGGGCCGCGGGGACCGCCATTGCTTCGCTGGCCATCGCGATATACCGAGGGTATAATTTGTGAGCATTTTGACGGTAGCCGGAATGTCCAGCCTTGCAGGTTCTTGCGGTCTCGCAGCTCTCTTCGCCGTGCTTTGCCTCGGCGGAGCGCCCGCTCATGCGCAAGTTGCACCCTTGAGGTATTGGATACCGGGCGGACCTTTCGGCTTTGGCGGCAGCGATGGCCAGCGCTCCGAAAGTTACGGCAATTTTCCAGGCTTCAGTGCCAGCGACGCAGGCGGGCGCGCCAACTTTGCGAACGGCTTCTTCGTCGGTAGCCAGCGTGGCAACCTCAATTGGAGCGGTCTCGGCCAGGCTGGACAGGCCGGCAATTTCAGCGCGCTCTCCTATGACAGCACGCAGTTCGGCTACAACACCAAGACGGCGGGCGGCATGCCCGTCACGTTCTTTGCCGGCTTCGACACGCTGAAATACGGCAACGGCATTGGCAGTTCGCTTGCGCCGCTCACCTCCGGCGCCGGGCCCGGCTACGGCGCGTTCGCGGGGGTCGAATTCAAGCCGACCTCCAACCTCAGCCTGTCGTTCGGGGCCGGGTTCACCCAGCAGGACTCGGGCCGCATGGACAGCGATATCAGATCGAACATGCTGCCCGGCGAGTCACCGGCGCTCGGCGGCCTTCGGCGCTAGGAGACTATTGCGTCGGCCGCATCACCAGTTCGGGAGCGCGGCGGAGCGATTTCGGCAGATCGGGCCCGGCTCCGAAGCGCATCACGATATCGGGACGCCGCTCGCCGAGTCCGAGCGAGACTGCGAACTGCGGCCTTAGCGTCGCCACCTCGATCGGCTGGTTGACGAAGGAATATTTGAGCCCGAGCGCGGTCGCCTGCAGGCCGAACCGCTGGCAGGCACGGCCGACCGCAATCCAGTGCGACGTGTCGCTACGATCGGCGGCAAGCACGACGACACCCGCGGAGCTGTCGAGCTCGGCGCGGTATTTCCCGCTCTCGCCGCTTTCGGTGAAGAAGAACCTGAGCAGCGGTCGCGCGATCCATGCCGGCAGGGACGGGCTTCCCGAGGCCCGCGAGAACAACCCGTCCATGGTCGCGACCGCATCGGCCTCGTTGAAGCGCATCCAGCCCACGAGCTCGCGCATGAAGGCCTTGTCGCGCATTTGCGCGGCATTGCCTTCGAGCACGTAGTCGGTGATCTTTGCGATGGCGGCGCGTTCGGTCATAAGGATTGCCGAGACGTTCGGCTCCCGGCAGGCGTTCTCGAGCTGGCGCAGAATGTCGGGCGCCACCGGCTTGCCGTCGAAGGCTGCACGGGTGCATTGCCTGAGGGGAATCGCGTTGACGAGCGACGACGCTTCGGGGCGCGCCTGCTCCAGCGCGATCCGGACCTTGTCACCGTCGATAATCGGGTTCGCGCGCCAGCCGAGCGCTGATGCCGCGAGAACGAGGTTCTCGGCGGCGCAGCCGAGGCTGACGAAAAGGTGGTGATCGTCCGGATCGACCACCGGACAGCGGCGCGCGAAATCGGGCGCAATCACGATTTCATTGCCGCGGGCGGAGAAGATCCAGGGTTGGGTGTTGTGGCTGTTGGCGGCGAGCGTGGCAAAGCGCACGAGCTCGCGGTCCCGCGGCACCGATTGCAGCGGCGCTCGCGACGCTCGCACCGTTTCCTCATAGGTCGTCGTCGCCGCAGCCGAGGGGCGGGCGGTGATTGCCGCCGCGGAAAGTCCGAGCGCGGTGGTCATGAGTTGTCGCCGGTCGATCGCCATCATCCGCTCCACGGCCCTTTCGCCACGACGCTTCTAGCGTCCCCGGAAGCTCGGGCGGTTGACCGGTATCAAGGTTCGGATCGGCACCGGGTGAGGCGCCCGCGGCGGGCCGTCCCACGAGGCTTGCAGCTACCGCGCAAACCGCGCCACCAGCTCGACATGCGGCGTGTGGCGGAATTGGTCGACCGGCACGACGCCGTCGATCCTGTAGCCGCCGTCGATCAGCAGCCGTGCGTCGCGGGCGAAGGTTGCAACGTTGCAGGACACCGCGACGATGACGGGCACCGTGCTCGCGGCGAGCTTCAGTGCCTGCGCCTGTGCGCCCTGGCGCGGGGGATCGAACACGACGGCGTCGAAGTCGCGCAGCTCCTGCGGCACCAGGGGGCGGCGGAACAGGTCGCGCGGCTCGGACCTGATTGGCTTCAGGCCGGGCGTGCGCGCGGCCTTTGCCAGCGCGGCAACTGCGCCGGCGTCGTTGTCATAGGCGGCGACGCGCGCCTTCTCGGCGAGCCGCAGCGCGAATGGTCCGACACCGCAGAAGAGGTCGAGAACCTCCTTGGCCTTGCCGACGCGTTCGGCGACGAGAGACGCCAGCGTCTCTTCGCCCGCGACGGTTGCCTGCAAGAACGAGCCCGGCGGCAGCGTCACTTCAGTGCGGCCCATCTTCACCGTCGGCGGCAGGCGCTGCAGCACCAGCTCGCCATGCCGCGTCAGCCGCGCCAGGCGATGCTGCTCGGCGACGCGCGACAGCGCCGTGACCAGCGGCGTCGGCAGCGGGCCGGAGCCGCGCACATCGACATCGAGGCCGTTCGCGGTCGCCGTGACCTGGATGTCGAGCGGCTTCGTCACCGGCATTTTGGACGTGAGCGGCTCGGCCAGCGCCCAGGCGGCATCGAGCGCGCCGTCGAGTGCGGGATCGAGGATCGGGCAGCGATGAATCGGGATGACGTCGTGCGAGCTCGCTGCCGAGAAGCCGACCTTGAGGATGTCATGCGTGCCGAACCGGCCGTGCAGCGTGACGCGCCTGCGCCCCACGCCATGGGCATCGACCAGCGGCGCGACCTCGCAATCGATGCCGGCCTGCGCCAGCGTCTCGACCACGATGCTGCGCTTCCAGGCATGATACGGCTCGGCCGCCCAGTGCTGGATCGCGCAGCCGCCGCAGATGCCGAAATGCGGGCAGAACGGCGCGACGCGCTCGGGGCTTGCGACGTCGACCGCCAGCAGCTTGCGGCGGTCGGGATGGTTGCCCGCGACGTGGTCGACCTCGACGGTCTCGCCGCCGAGCGCATACGGCACATAGATCGCTTCGCCGGCGCCGAGCGCGACGCCGTCGCCGCGATGGCCGACGTGATCGATCCTCAGGCGCTCAACCACGGCGCGCGCCCAGGAAGAATTCGATGTTGCCGTCGCCGCCGGTGATCGGCGAGGGGAACACCTCGATGTCGGTGCAGCCGAGCGAGGCGGCGAAGGCCGCGATATCGTCGCAGATCTGCTGATGCACGGCGGCGTCGCGGATGATGCCCTTCTTGTTGTGCTTCCGCTCGGCCTCGAATTGCGGCTTGATCAGCGCCAGCAGGCTCATCGGTGCGGCCGCCAGCGACAGCGCCACGGGCAGAACGGCCTTCAACGAGATGAAGCTGACGTCGATCACGACGAAATCGGGCCGCGCCGGCAGGCGTTTGCCTTCATAGGCGCGGATGTCGGTCTCCTCCATCGACACGATTTTGGGATGATCGCGCAGCGAGGGATGCAACTGGCTGGTGCCGACATCGATGGCGAACACCAGGCTTGCGCCATTGGCCAGCAGCACCTCGGTGAAACCGCCGGTGGAGGCACCGACGTCGAGGCAGACATGGTCCTCGATCTCGATCGGGTAGCGTTCCAGCGCGCCGGCGAGCTTGACGCCGCCGCGCGACACGTAGGGGTGCGCGGGCTCGGCCTGGATCACCGCGTCCTCGGCGATGGTCTCCGACGGTTTCGTCACCTGCTTGTCGTCGGCCGTGACGAGGCCGGCCTCGATGGCCGCGCGCGCCCGTGCCCGGCTCTCGAACAGGCCGCGCTCGACCAGCAGAATATCCGCGCGTTTGCGGGAAGGGGACATTACGCTCTCATGAGACGATTCTTGGGACGATTGATGCGCTTATGGTGCAATCAATCGCGCGGCCGCCATCCGGACGCAAGCCTCGAACACGGCGAGATCGTGCCAGACGTCGATCGGCATCGTGGCCGGCGTCACCAGCGGGCAGCCGTGCAGTTCCAGCGCATGGATCATCATGAGTTGTCGACGAGGCCAAAATCCTCGACCGTCAGGCCCTGCGCATCGACCAGCCGCCCGTCCTCGGACGTGACGTCCACGAAACGGCCGACGCGGTCGGCATAGGTGGCGCCATCGTTGGAATAGGCGAGACACAATTTACGGCGCCCGGCCATGTAGCCAAGCTCGTAGACGGTCCCTGGATCGGCGCCGGCACCGCGGAACGGCGTCAGGTTGGCGATGATGGCGTCGGCCGCATCCATCATCGCCTCGTTGCCGCAAAAGATCTGCCGCGAGGCGTCGGGGGCGGTGAGGTCGATCTCGTTGTCGAGAGGATAGAGGCCGGTGAGCCCGAAGCGCTCGCAGATCTCGGCCTTGCGCCGGCCGATCTCGACCGCATCCGGCAGGAACACGTCGGGGCCTGCCAGATAGATTTTCATGGGAATACCGACCGAGGAGGCATCGAGTTGCCGCGGCGTCGGCGGTGCAAAACCTCTCCCGAAGGGAGAGGTCGCGCCGAAGGCGCGGGTGAGGGGTTACGCTCTCACGTGGGACCTGAACCCCTCACCCGGATCGCTTGCGCTATCCGACCTCTCCCAATGGGAGAGGTGGGTCCAGTGCCCGTACGACGTATCAAGCCAGCTTGACCGTCTCGGTCTTCACGTCCTTGCCGAGCGCCTCGAACACCTTGGCGACGATGCCCTTGGCGTCGAGACCGGCACGGGCGTACATCGCGGCCGGCGTGTCGTGGTCCTGGAACACGTCGGGCAGCACCATCGTGCGGAACTTGACCATGCCGCTGTCGAGCGCACCCTGGTCTGTCAAGAACTGCGCGACGTGCGAGCCGAAGCCGCCGACCGAGCCTTCCTCGATCGTGATCAGGATCTCGTGGTCGCGGGCGAGCTTGAGCACCAGCTCGGTGTCCAGCGGCTTCATGAAGCGCGCGTCCGCAATGGTGGTCGAAAGGCCGTGCGCGGCGAGCTCGTCGGCTGCCTTCTCGCATTCGGCGAGGCGGGTGCCGAACGAGAGCAGGGCGATCTTGCTGCCCTGGCGGATCATGCGGCCCTTGCCGATCTCGAGCGGAATGCCGACCTCGGGCATCTCGATGCCGCGGCCTTCGCCGCGCGGATAGCGCAGCGAGCTCGGACGGTCGTCGATCGCGACCTGGGTTGCCACCATGTGCACGAGCTCGGCCTCGTCGGCCGCCGCCATGATCACCATGTTCGGCAGGCAGCCGAGATAGGCGTTGTCGAACGAGCCGGCATGCGTCGCGCCGTCGGCGCCGACGAGGCCGGCGCGGTCGATGGCGAAGCGGACGGGCAGGTTCTGGATCGCGACGTCATGCACGATCTGGTCGTAGCCGCGCTGCAGGAAGGTCGAGTAGATCGCGCAGAACGGCTTGTAGCCTTCGCTCGCCAGACCCGCGGCAAAGGTCACCGCGTGCTGCTCGGCGATGCCGACGTCGAAGGTGCGGTCCGGGAAGGCCTTGTTGAAGATGTCGACGCCGGTGCCGGACGGCATCGCCGCGGTGATGGCGACGATCTTCTCGTCCTTCTGCGCTTCCTTGACGAGGCTCTGGCCGAACACGTTCTGGTAGGCTGGCGCGTTCGGCTTGGCCTTGGCTTGCGTGCCGGTCGCGACGTCGAACTTGACGACGGCATGGTACTTGTCGGCGGAAGCTTCCGCCGGGCCGTAGCCCTTGCCCTTCTGCGTCACGACGTGGACCAGGATCGGGCCTTCCTCCATGTCGCGGACGTTCTTCAGCACGGGCAGGAGGTGGTCGAGGTTATGGCCGTCGATCGGGCCGACGTAGTAGAAGCCGAGCTCCTCGAACAGCGTGCCGCCGTCCATCATGAAGCCGCGCGAATATTCCTCGACGCGGTTGGCGCGGTTGGCGATGATCTTGGGCAGGCGCTTGTTGATCTGCTTGGCCGCCTCGCGCAGCGTGCGATAGGTCTTGCCGGAATACAGGCGCGACAGATAGGCGCTCATGGCGCCGACCGGCGGCGCGATCGACATGTCGTTGTCGTTGAGGATGACGATCAGGCGCGAGTTCATCGCCCCGGCATTGTTCATGGCCTCATAGGCCATGCCCGCCGACATCGCCCCGTCACCGATGACGGCGATAACGTTGTTCTTGCCGCCGGAGAGGTCGCGTGCCACGGCCATGCCGAGGCCGGCGGAGATCGAGGTCGAGGAATGTGCCGCGCCGAACGGATCGTAGTCGCTCTCGCTGCGCTTGGTGAAGCCGGACAGGCCGCCGCCGGTGCGCAGGGTGCGGATGCGGTCGCGCCGACCGGTGAGGATCTTGTGCGGATAGGCCTGGTGGCCGACGTCCCAGATCAGCCGGTCGCGCGGCGTGTCGAAGACGTAATGGATCGCGGTGGTGAGCTCGACCACGCCGAGACCCGCGCCGAAGTGACCGCCGGTTACCGAGACGGCATCGATGGTCTCCTGCCGCAGCTCGTCGGCGACCTGGCGAACCTGCTCGATCTTGAGCTTGCGCAGGTCGTCCGGCGTCCGGATGGTGTCGAGAAGCGGCGTCTTACTGTATGCGTTCACGGCGATTTCCAATTTGTCAGCGCCGGAAGGTCGTTCCGGTGCGCGATGGGTTTGCACAATATCGGCGCAGCGCGAGTCCTTAAACCGTCGGAGCCACCTGCATGGGGCAAGGCCCCGTCTTCAAGCTTAGGTGAGCTTAAGTGCGCTCCGGTTCAGTCTCTGTGATCCCTGTCACTTAGATCGGCTTCGTCCGTCCCAGCCAATTTCATTAGCAATTTGAAGCACTTGTCGTCGGTAATCGATGCCTACGCAAGGCTAACAAAAAGCCACACTCCGCGCAGCTTTACACCAAAGCTTGGGCCAAAGCCAACCCGCTGGGGCGATTACGGGCATACGCCTGCAACCCCCGGGCCAGAGTGGTTAACTGCGGCGCCCGCGGCGGAGTTCCTGCCTTGCCCGGCTCCCCGGCAGGATTTTCGGCGAGAGGAGGGCTATTTTCCGCTCGATTCGCGGGGCCGAATGGCCCCGGCGGGGGAACTCTTCGATCTCGGTGCCCGGCCGCCCGCCCCATGAGCACACACAGCTACGTGCGATCATGAAAAAATTGCAGGCGTCCGATGCCGAAAGAGGCTTGGTCGGGGTCCCTTACTGGACGTCGAGCGGTGCGGTGCCGGTGGCCTGGCCGCTCGCATCGGTGGTGATCTTGTCGACGCGGGCTTCGGCCTGGCGCAGCAGTTCCTCGCAACGGCGCTTCAGCGCTTCGCCGCGCTCGTAGATCGTCACGGATTCCTCGAGCGGCACCTTGCCGTCCTCGAGCCGCTTCACGATCGTCTCGAGTTCCTCGATCGCGCGCTCGAAGGTGAGCCTGGAGACGTCGACTTGGGTATTTTCGGCCATATCCGTTTCCGATTGCCCGATTCGCTTGCCTCGCAGTGAAGGCGGGTTTTGCGGGCTTAATGTGGCGGGCGTCGTCAGGCGCCCATCAGGGCGCCGACATGCGCCGTAACAGATTCTTTCAGTCCTTGCAGGTCATAGCCACCCTCGAGCACCGAAACAACGCGGCCCCCGGCGGTCCTGTCGGCAAGGTCCATCAGCTTGCGCGTCACCCAGGCATAATCCTCCGCGCGCAGATTCAGCGAGGCCAGCGGGTCGCGATAATGTGCATCGAAGCCCGCAGAGATGATGAGGAGCTCGGGGCTGAATTTTTCGAGCTGCGGCAGAATCAGGTTCTCGAAAGCGCTGCGGAATTCCGGGCCACCGTCCTCGGACGCCAGCGGCGCGTTGACGATGGTGTCGTGGTCGCCGCGTTCGCCCTTCGCGCCGGTGCCCGGAAACAGCGGCATCTGGTGCGTCGAGCAGTACATCACCGTGGGGTCCGACCAGAAGATGTCCTGCGTGCCGTTGCCGTGATGCACGTCGAAATCGACGATGGCCGCGCGCGTGATGCCGTATTTGCGCTGCGCGTGACGCGCGGCGATCGCAACATTGTCGAAGAAGCAGAAGCCCATCGGCTTGCCGATCTCGGCGTGATGGCCGGGCGGGCGCACCGCGACGAAGGCGTTGCGGTGCTCGCCCGCCATCACCGCTTCGGTCGCCGCGACCGCGCCGCCGACGCCGCGCATCACCGCTTCCCAGGTGCCCGGCGACATCGAGGTGTCGCCGTCGATATAGACGAGCCCGCTGGACGGCGCGATGTGGCGCAGCTCGGTGACGTAGTGCTCGTTGTGGCAGAGCGTGACGAGATCGAGATCGCCCTCCGGCGCCTGGTCGCGGACCAGGAACTGGAAGCGCTCGTGCGACAGCGCTTCCTCCACTGCGCGCAAGCGGTCCGGCCTTTCGGGATGTCCCGGCGGCGTGACGTGGTCGAGGCAGGCCTTGTGGGAGAGGAGAAGCGTGCTCATCAGGTCGGGCTCACTGGGAACGGGCTCTTGACGTCGCTTGGCGCATCCGGCGCCAAAACGCAATGCAAAACGCAATCTATGCGCTCCACCGGGAATGGCAAACGGTTGTCCCGTTCCGGCCCGTTTGATCCGGATCAATTCACGCGCAGGATGCGGCTCAGCGGCAGCGGACCGATCGGCCCGTGCGCCCGGAAAAACGCGAACAACGCGTCGGCGTCGTAGCCGCCATATTGCGGCGCCGTGCCCTGTCTGGCGACCGTGAAGCCGTCGCCGCCGACGGCGAGGTAATCGTTGAGGGTGACGCGGTAGCCGCTTCCGGGCTCCATCGGCCTGCCGTTGAGCGTCATCCTCTCGGCCATCACGCGTTCGCCGAACGGCTTCGACGCATCCCAGGCGTAGCTGAACCCGTTCGACACCTGGAGGATTCGCGGCCGCTTCGGATCGAGCCATTGCTGCTCCAGCATCTCCTTGAGCTGGCTGCCTGTCAGCGTCATGGTGACGAGGCGGTTGCGGAACGGCTGGCTCGCGAACAGCTCGCCGAAGGACACCGCGCCGTTCTCCTTCGGAACGATATCGGTGCGGATGCCGCCGGGATTGGTGAGCGCGATGACAGCGCTGCCATTCATGGCCTCCTTGGTCGCGGCGAGCTGCGCGTCCGCGATGACGTCGCCGAGCGGGCTTTCACCGGCTTCGTTCGGAATGCGCGACAGCGTCTGCGTCACCGATCCGGCCGGGCGATTGGCGATCGGCGCGGCGAGCTTGTCATAGGCCTCGATCAGCGCGGCCTGCTCCGCGTCCTTCGCCAGCGAGGCATTGGCGACGATGACGTTCTCGGCCTTGGCGGCGACGATGTCGCGCGTTGCCGGATCGAGCTTGAGATCGATCGCCGTGACCAGGGTGCCGTACTTGTCGCCGCTCGTCACCAGCCGCCCGTCGATATTGCAGACATAGGCGCGATGGGTGTGGCCGCTGACGACGACATCGACGGTGCGATCGAATTTCTTCACGATCTCGACGATCGGCCCCGAAATGCCCGGGCATTCATTGTAGTCGCCGGCAGGCTCGCCACCTTCGTGGATCAGCACGACGATCGCTTCCACCCCGCGCGCCTTCAGTTGCGGCACCAGCGCATTCACCGTTTCGGCCTCGTCACGGAATTCGAGGCCGGCAATGCCCGAGGGCGACACGATGCCGGCGGTGCCTTTCAAGGTCAGCCCGATGAAGGCGACGGGAATGCCGTCGAACTCACGGATCTCATATGGCGGCAGCACGCTTTGACCGGTCGCCGTCTCCACGGTGGAGGCGGCGAGATAGTGAAATTTGGCGCCCGTGAAGGGATGCGGTCCCTGGCAGCCGTCGACCGGATGGCAGCCGCCGTTCTGCATCCTGAGCAGCTCGGCCTTGCCCTCGTCGAACTCGTGATTGCCGACCGAGGTGATCGCGAGCCCCATCATCGAGAGCGCTTCGACCGAAGGCTCGTCGTGGAACATCGCCGATAGGAACGGGCTCGCGCCGATCAGGTCGCCGGCGGCCACGAAGATCGTGTTCTTGTGCCCGTCGCGCAATTGCTTCACCAGCGTCGCCATGTACTCGGCGCCGCCGGCCGCCACCATGACCTTCTTGGCTCTGTCCTCGGGATCGTTGATGCGGATGCCGCCGGGCGGCGGCCGCAGATTGCCGTGGAAATCGTTGATCGCAAGGATGCGCAGCTCGACCGGCGCGGCGGTCTGGGCAGAGGCGGGCAGGGCGGCGAGCGCAAGGGCGAAAATGGTCAGGCGGAGAAGATGTCGCATGGAATAAGATTAGTCGTTGCGCGCGAAGATTTCACGAAGGTTCTCGCTGTCATTCCGGGGCGCGCGTAGCGCGAGCCCGGAATCCATTCATCTACCAACTCTGCGGCCCAATGGATTCCGGGC
Organism: Bradyrhizobium sp. YCK136; assembly: GCF_044570075.1. NCBI lineage: Bacteria > Pseudomonadati > Pseudomonadota > Alphaproteobacteria > Hyphomicrobiales > Nitrobacteraceae > Bradyrhizobium > Bradyrhizobium sp. YCK136. The sequence goes on along the minus strand of NZ_CP172424.1, from coordinate 7,060,790 downwards.
TCGCCACTTCGTGGCGCCCCGGAATGACGGGATCTACCGCTTCTTCCTGCTCGCAAACGCGTTGAACGCAGCGATAGCATCGTCCGACTTCAAGCGCTCGCCGAACAGATGGGTCTCCTGGTCGATGCGGCGGGTGAGTTGCTCCGGCGGGGCACGCAGCAGCTTGCGCGAGGTCGCGACCGCCTCGGCGGGCAGCCGGCAGATATCGCGCGCCACCTTGCGCGCCTCGACCTCGGTGTGCCCCGGCGAGACCACGGTGTTGACGAAGCCGGCGGCGTGCGCCTCCGCGGCGGTGAAGGTCCGTCCCATCACCAGCATCGCGAAGGCGCGCTGGTAACCCATCGTGTTCGGCATCAAGAGGCTGGCGGCGCCGACCGGCACCAGCCCGAGATGGATATAGGGCGCGGAGAAGGTCGCCGCGTTCGAAGCGAGCACGTAGTCGCAATGGAACAGCATCACGGTGCCCATGCCGATCGACGCGCCGTCCACGGCCGCGATGATCGGCTTGACGTTGAGGGCGAGCGAATAGAGAAACTTGGCGCCGTCCGAAAGCGTCTCCGGGCGTGCCGTGTCGGCCTTGAGAAAATCGTCGATGTCGTCGCCGGCCGTGAACACGCCGGAGCCACCGGTGATGATCATGCAGCGGATATCGGGGTTGTTCTGCGCGGTGTCGATCGCGCGGCTCATCTCCCGATACATGTCCTGCGTGATCGCGTTCTTCTTGCCCGGACGGCGCAGGGTGATCACGCGCGTTCCACGCTCTTCGGCGACGATGATATTGCCATTCGGCATGATGACCCCCTGCGGTCGCCGCGACGGCTTGCCGCCGGCGAGTCTCGCAAGCATCAGCCTACATCATCTTGCAGACGTGCCAATCCGCCCGCTCGGCCTTTTCGACGACGATTCCCTTGATCCCGGCGCATGGCGCCGCCCGTCGCGGCGGTATTCCGTCCAGGGAACCATGATCGGCTGGATCGCACCGGCGCACCGCTCATGGGATCATTGCGCATTGCAACAAATGGCTACAATGTTTCATTTGAAAAACCGGTGGTTGTGGTGCACGATCGTGCCGTTCCATTTGGCCGATTGCTCGATTGATGATTGCCGCGACGAGTGTCGACGAATCCTCGCTGCATTATCGCGGCTGGCGCGTTGTGCTGGCCTGTTTCCTGATGGCCTTCTTTATGTTCGGCTTCGGCCTCTACGGCCAGGGCGTCTATCTCGCCGAGCTTCAGCGCGCCCATGGCTGGCCGGGCACGCTGGTCTCCGCGGCCAGCACCTTCTCGTTTCTGCTGACCTCCGTCCTCGTCATCTTCACCGACGATCTGCTCGCCCGTATCGGGCTGCGTTCGCTGATCCTGTGCGGCCTCTCGGCGCTCGGCGCATCGACCGTTCTGCTGGCGCTGATGCAGACGCCCTGGCAGCTCTATCTTGCCTATGCGCTGATGGCGGTCGGCTGGACCGGCATGGGCACCGTGGTGATCGCGACGGTGCTGAACTCCTGGTTCGATCGGCGCCGCGGCCTCGCGCTCAGCCTCGCCTTCAACGGCGCGACCTGCGGCGGCATCGTCCTCGTTCCGCTGTTGCTGTCGCTTACCTCCAGCATCGGCTTCCGCTCGGCGATGCTGGCGGCCACGACGGTGATGGTGCTGCTGGTGCTGCCGGTGGTCGTCGGCTTCATCGGCTGGCCGGCCGGGCTGCCGCTGGCATCGGGCGAACGCCCCGCCGGTGGCGGCACGCCCGCGCCGGCCCATTCCCGCAAGGCGCTGCTCGCCAACGCGGCGTTCTGGACCATGGTGCTGCCGATCGCGATCGCGCTGCTGGCGCAGATGGGCTTCATCGTCCACCAGGTGACATTCCTCGAACCGCTGATCGGGCGCGCCAGCGCCGGCCTTGCCGTGACCATCATGGCCGCGATGGCGGTGGTCGGGCGCCTGTCGCTCGGCCTGTTCGTCGACCGGCTCGATCCGCGGCTCGCCTGCGCGGCGTCGATGACGAGCCAGGCGGCGGCGCTGTTCGTGCTCCTGCAGAGCACGAGCCCGACGGCGCTGCTGGTGTGCTGTGCCGTCTACGGCTTCTCGATCGGCAACATGATCACGTTCCCACCTTTGATCATCCAGCGCGAGATCGGCTCTGCCGCCTTTGCCGCCGCGATGGGCCTGGGCACGTCGATCAGCGGCGTCGTCAGCGCCTTCGGCCCGGGCATCGTCGGCCTGGTCCGCAGCCTGACCGGCAACTACACGACGGCGTTTGCGATGTGTGTGGCGCTGGATCTCATCGCCGCGAGCATCGTGCTGCGGCGACCGGGGAGGCGGGCGAAGCTCGCAGCTTCATAGCCTGGATGGAGCGAAGCGCAATCCGGGATGACCGTTCTCGCTACGATCTGCGAGCGGGACGACACCGAATGTGTAGCAGCACCTTACCCCAGCAACACCGCATCCGCCGCCGCGACCGACTCCGCGCTTTCCGTCACGGTGCGCTCCAGCCCCGCCGCCTGCACCGTGATGTTCTCGGCGAAGAAGCGGGCGAGCGAGACGTAGCGCTGTGCATCGGCAAGGCCGTCGCTCTTCGCGGCGAGCGCCTCGGACGCCAGCATGCAGCCGCCGAGCGTGGCGCCGAACTGCTGCAGATACGGCGTTGCGCCGGCAAGCGCCTCGTTCGGCGCGGACGTGACGCGCTCCAGCAGCCACTTGCTGGTGCGCGTCAGCGCGTCCAGCGCTTCGCGCAGCTTTGCGCCCGTGGTGCCGAAAGCGGGGTCGTTGGAGGCTTCGACCTGCTTGACGACGGCCGAGAGCTCGTCGAGCAGCGCCCACACCGCGGCGCCGCCATTGGCCGCGAGCTTTCGCGTGACGAGGTCGATCGCCTGGATGCCGTTGGTGCCCTCGTAGATCGCGGTGATGCGGGCGTCGCGATAGTACTGCGCGGCGCCGGTCTCCTCGATGAAGCCCATGCCGCCATGCACCTGCACGCCGAGATAGGCGACCTCGTTGCCGATATCGGTGGAATAGCCCTTGGCCATCGGCGTCAGCAGCGCCGCGCGCGCGGCCGCGTCAGCGCGGACCTTTGGATCCCTGGCGCGGGTCGAAACGTCGATTGCGACGGCGGTCGCGTAGCAGATGGTGCGCGCCGCCGCGGTCTGCGCCCGCATCCGCATCAGCATGCGCTTGACGTCGGGGTGAACGAAGATCGCGTCCGAACCGTCGCCCTTCTTGCCGACGGCGCGGCCCTGCTTGCGCTCCTGCGCATAGGACAATGCCTGCTGATAGGCGCGATCGGCAACGCCGACGCCTTCGAGGCCGACGCCGAGGCGGGCCTGGTTCATCATCGTGAACATGCAGCGCATGCCCTGGTTCTCTTCGCCGATCAGGAAACCAATGGCGCCGCCATGGTCGCCCATGGTCATGGTGCAGGTCGGCGAAGCATGCATGCCGAGCTTGTGCTCGACGCCGCTCGCAAAAATGTCGTTGCGTGCGCCGAGCGAGCCGTCGGCATTGACCATGAACTTGGGAACAAGAAAGAGAGAAATCCCCTTGGTGCCGGCGGGCGCGTCCGGCAGACGCGCCAGCACGAAATGCACGATGTTGTCGGTCATGTCGTGCTCGCCATAGGTGATGAAGATCTTCGTCCCCTTGATGCGATAGGTGCCGTCGGCCTGCTTTTCGGCGCGGGTGCGCAGCGCGCCGACGTCGGAGCCGGCCTGCGGCTCGGTGAGCTGCATGGTGCCGGTCCATTCGCCCGAGACGAGCTTCTCGAGGTAGATCGCCTTCAGCTCGTCGTTGCCATGCGCATCCAGCGCCTCGATCGCCGAGGCCGTCAGCAGCGGGCACAGGCCGAAGGCGACGTTGGAGGCGCTCCAGATCTCGGTGCAGGCGGCGTTGATCGCAACGGGCAGGCCCTGGCCTCCGAACGCTTCAGGCCCGGACACCGCGTTCCAGCCGCCCTCGGTCCAGCGCTTATAGGCATCGGGCCAGCCCGGCGCAGTCGTGACTTTCCCGGCGTCGAGCTTGATGCCGTGCTCGTCGCCGACACGGTTGAGCGGCGCCAGCACGTCGGTGGCGAACTTGCCGGCTTCCTCCAGCACGGCGGCCACGATGTCGGCGTCGAAATCGCCGTAATGGCCGGCTTCCACGGCGGCCTTCAGGCCGGCGCCATGATTGAGCGACAGCAGCATGTCAGAGATTGGCGCGCGGTAGGTCATGGCTCACTCCCGTGGACAGATGTTGGCGCCGTCTTCCCATGAAACGCCGGAGGTCTCAACTGCCCGGACGCCGGCCGCCGGACGGCTCCGGCCCGGAACGGGCCTTCGTCCCGGGCGTATAATAGAGTGTGGCGCGGCCGGTCCCGGAAGCTGTGGTATTTTGCGCGTTCAGGCGGTTGAAATGCCGCGCCGCACCCTATAGACCGGCTGCGACCGAAGGGAATCTGCGGTAGCCAGTTCTTCCGCCGACCCCGGGTCGCCTGTTGGGGCGTAGCCAAGCGGTAAGGCAGCGGATTTTGATTCCGCCATTCGGAGGTTCGATCCCTCCCGCCCCAGCCAGCGCTTCCGACCAGCCTGAAATCGCGCACGAGGCCGGCCTGGCCGGGGAACTGCTGCACGGCTCTGCGACACATTGCTGCTGCACGGGGTGTCGTTCGAGATGGCTTTCCACACCTTTCGCCGGGACGCGGTGTATGTCTAAGGGGAAAATCGCGATCCGAAGGTTGCAGACAGAGCGACGCAATTCGTGGCACGATATGTTGCAGCATCTGGCGGGCCTTGCGGGTAAGCAAGGTTTGCGTCGAACTCGGAGCGGTTGATGAGGTTTCGGTCCGTTCTGAAGGCCGCACTCGGGCTCGCCCTGATCTGTCCGGCGGCAAGCGCGTTGGCCGCTGAGGCCGACGACGACAGCGACGGCGACAAAAAGCCGGCCGTGCCGACGATGTACCTCGATCTCAGAACCTATTACGCGCAAATCCCACCGGGATACTTGGCGTTTGGCTTTGGTCATCCCTCCTTCTTCAATGCGGTGCCAACGCTCGCCGGATCGAACGGCGCTGCATTGTCGACCGGATTGCCGGCAGCAAAATCACTCAACGTCGATCTTCCGTTTACGATCGATGTCACCGATCGCGTCTCGCTCTACGCCGGCGTGTCCGGCAGTTCCACGCAGTTTGCGGGCAGCGGATGGTCTTCGTTTGACATCACCAGTTGGAATATCGGTTTCCAGGCCGACATCTACCAGCAGAATGGCGGGAATTTCCCGACCGTGACGCTGCAATCCACGATCACCCAATCCGTTCCAAACGGCCCACTGACCGCAACGTCTTTCAACAACATTCTCGAGTTCGATTATGCTCTGGACAAGGACGAGACTCGCGGCTTTCTCGTAGGCATCCAGCACACACGCGTTGATGTGGGCAGCGCAGCGGTGAGAGTTAATCCAAATACGATCGGTTATGTCGGCGGCTATTATCAATGGCCGAATAACTGGAAGTTTACGGGGCGCGTCGGGGTACAGTCGTTCGAAGGCGCCCAGCTTCTGAACCTCGCGCCGATCCAGTCGTTCACCCAGCCCATCGTGCGACTCGATCTGGACCGCATGGACGACAATGACAACCGACTGTTTGGCTTGACCGCCGAGATCATGTGGCTGCCGAAACCGGCGTACCAGCTCACGCTCAGGACGCCACTATACGCGGTGCGCAACTAGCCGAGCGGCAGAGTCTCGCTAGTCGGCTATTGCTTGAGCTGCTTGATGAGATCTTCAATCTCGCGATTGCCTGGGATCAAGCGCGAGAGTTGCTCGGCATAGCCCAAGGCAGAGGCGGAATCACCTTCTTCGCGGCTCAGCGCGAGTGCCGCAGATAGGTGTCCCGATCATTCGGATGCGCTTGCAAGTTGGTACTTAGAACGGCAAGGGCGCGGACATTGTTCTGGTGCGATCGTTGACCTGCATCAAAATGTCGTGCTCTTCCACAACATATCCTGCCAACCTGGCGGTCGGTCTGTCAGGAAGGTTGCGATTATGAAATCCATAACACGCAGAACTTTTGCCTGCGGAATTGCTCTGCTCCCGTCTTTCCGTTCCGCGCTTGCGCGCGCACAAGCCGCGGTCAGTCCCACCGAAGCCCGCGCAATTGCCAAGGAAGCTATGTCTACGGCTACCCAATGGTGGATAGCTATCGCATCCAGCATGCCTATTTCGTGGATGCCCAGAACCCCGAATATAAAGCGCCATGGAACGAGCTCCGTAACTTCTCTCGTGTCTTCACCCCGGAAGACAAGGCGGTGCAAACGCCCAACTCGGACACACCCTACTCTTTCCTCGGCATGGACTTGCGGGCCGAACCCATCGTGCTCACCGTTCCGGTGATCGAAAAGGAACGGTATTTCAGCATTCAGCTCATTGACGCCTATACTTTCAACTTCGACTACATCGGGAGTCGTAGCACCGGCAACAATGGCGGTAGCTTCCTCATCGCCGGACCTAATTGGCAAGGCTCAACCCCGAAGGGGGTGACGAAGGTTTTACGCGCCGAGACCGAATTTGCGCTGGCTGCGTACCGCACGCAACTTTTCAACCCTGGCGACATCGACAACGTGAAGAAGGTGCCGGCCGGCTACAAGGTGCAGACGCTTTCGGCTTTCCTTGGCGCGCCGGCGCCGAAGGCCGCCTCCGCGATCGATTTCATCAAACCGCTTACGTCCGACACCGAAAAGACCTCGCTTGAGTTTTTCAACATCGTCAACTTCCTCCTACAGTTCTGCCCCACGAACCCCTCCGAGAAGGAACTGATGGCGCGGTTCGCCAAGATTGGCGTTGGGGCTGGCAAGAACTTCAACGCAAGCAATCTCACGCCTGAACTGAAAACTGCCATTGAGAGCTGGCCCCGGTTGTTTGGACAGCGCCCCGCTGGATTTAAGTGGATTCCTGCCGGGTTATGCTGAACGCGGGGCTTTACGGTTTTGTCGTTGCGTCGGGAGGGCGTAGCCCGACCAGAGCGACGACAAAACCGTCGGCGACGGTCATGCGGCCATCACCATAGCTTGCGTGCCGAAGTAAGCCTCGTCGGGCGTGCGCCCGTCAAGGCTCGAGTGAGGGCGTCCCTGATTGTAGAAGGCCAGATACTTGGCAATTGACGCTCGCGCCTCGGACACGCTGTCGTAGGCGCGGAGATAAACTTCTTCGTATTTGACCGTGCGCCAGAGCCGCTCGACAAACACGTTGTCGCGCCAGGCGCCCTTGCCGTCCATGCTGATGGCGATCTTCGCGTCCAGCAGCACATCGGTGAACTCGAGGCTGGTGAACTGGCTGCCCTGATCCGTGTTGAAAATCTCGGGCCTGCCGTGCTTCGCCAACGCCTCCTGGACCGCTTCGACGCAGAAGGCCGCCTCCATTGTGATCGAGACGCGATGGGCCAGGACCCGTCGGCTGAACACATCGACGACCGCCGCGAGATAGACGAAGCCACGCCGCATCGGAATGTAGGTGATGTCCATTGCCCACGCATGGTCGGGCCGCTCGATCTTCAATCCGCGCAACAGGTACGGGTAGATCTTGTGACCCGGAGCCGGCTTGCTCGTGTTCGGGCGACGATAGACCGCCTCGATCCGCATGCGCTTCATCAGCGTCGCGATGTGGCGGCGACCGGCGTATACGCCCTCCCGCCGCAGCAACGATCGCAGCATACGCGCTCCCGCGAAGGGATAATCGAGATGCAGCTCATCGAGCCGACGCATCAAGGCAAGGTCCTCGGCCGAAACTGGCCGAGGTTCATAGTAGACCGTGCTGCGAGCCAGCTTCAGGACCTTCGCCTGGCGCACGATAGAAAGATCATGACCGCGGTCGATCATCGCTTTGCGCTCAGCAGGCCCGCCTTGGTGAGCGCGCCGGACAAAAAATCGTTTTCCAACGCCAGCTCGCCGATCTTGGCATGTAACGCCTTCAAATCGACCGGCGTCTCGGCCGATGTCTTGTCATGCCCAAACACGCCGGCGGCGCCTTCCAGGAGCTGGTTTTTCCAGATCGTGATCTGGTTCGGATGAACATCAAACAGTTGCGCCAGCTCCGCCAGTGTCTTGTCGCCTTTGACCGCAGCCAAAGCAACCTTCGCCTTGAATGCCGGAGAATGCGTCCGGCGGCTCTTCTTCGTCATCTTCGCTCCTGATTCGCAGCAAGAATCCTCGCCGCTGTCAGGCAGAAAATCCACTCAAGCTACTGTCCGAATTTGCGGGGCCAGCTCTTGTTGTGATCCTTGCCGAACCACGAAGTCGCGTAGCCGTTCGCCTTCAGAATGGTGCCGATCGTGCCTTTCTCGATCGGGATGATCGAGTCGTAACCCGGGAAACCCGTTGCGATTTCGCCGACCACCCCATAGCCGACCGAGTGATGGTTGCGTCCGGTGATCAACGCTGCGCGGGTCGGCGAGCATAGCGACGTCGAATGGAAGTTCGTGTAGCGCAAGCCGGCCTTTGCGATCCGGTCCATGCTGGGCGTCGGGATGATGCCGCCGAAGGTGCTCGGTGCGCCAAAACCCTGGTCATCCGTCATGATCACTAGCACGTTCGGCGCGCCCTTGGGCGGCACGACGCGCGGCGGCCACCATGGCGTCGACTCGGATGCCTTGTCCTTGATGACCCCACCGAACTTCGGATCGGGAGGCGGGAGCTGGTTGCCGGGAATGGTGATGGTCGCGGCCGGGGAGCCCGGAGGCGGCGTGGTCGGTTGCGCTTGCTGCGCAAATGCAGGGGCGGATATCGCCGATGTCAAAAATAGTATGGAAACAATCGCACGAAAATTCATTGCATGCCCTCCTGAGAGGTGCGCAAAACGCGCGGATGTTGTCATCCTTCAGGATCATGCAGAGAGTGACGTTGATGCAGATCAACCCACCGGGGGCGACGCCGAGGGGCAGCGTCGGTCGCCCGGCTATCCTAACCAGCAGGGCATGCTCATCTTTTGTATGGGTTTACCGGTGCCACGCGGGTCAAGCATCTGCAACACGCCAGCACATTGGAGAGCAGAACGCGCTCACACTCGCCATCGTGTACCGGACGGCCGAACGACGGAGCTTGAGCGAAATCAACGGGACGAAATTTCAGGGTCGCACACTTCCAAGGGCAAGCTTTCTTGACCTTCACCCCGGATCGACAGCGACCCGCTATGCGCGTCCACAAGCTCAATCATCCCGTCGCCGGTGCCGTGCTCGCGATCACCTTGGTTGCAGCAATTTCGTTGGCGTCCTGGCAGAAGCTTCCTGCGAAGCACCGGCTTGCAATCAAGAGCGATCGTCTCGAGCAAATCGATCCTCGTGACCCGGGGCTCGGTTGTGCGCAAGCCGTGTGGCCCTATGGATGTGGTTGGCAACTGCCTCCGGAAGGACGAGAGACGAAAAGGCACTTCCCAAAACGGCGGCAGGGATTGCTTTGGTTTTTCTCATGACCAGGCGCGAGGTCTTCACCGCAGCGGCTCGACCTTTGCAGCCATGTCGGGCGCACGGCTGACCCTGTAGGTCGCGTTGCCACACTTCAGCACCCACACGGCGTGGTCGGGCTTTGATCGTTGTCGATCCCTGACTGCACCGAGTGGCTTGTCACAGGCAAAGCCTTGCATGCGTATCTGCGCCGCGAGCATGCTCTGCGGCGTTTCCTGAGCGGCTTGGGCGGGCCCTGTCGTCAGTCCGCCCATCGTGCTTGCCAGCACCAGTACACCAAGCGTCCTGTAAACGTTACCCTCCTGCTGTGACCGGGGACCTGCCTTCGCGAGCTTTGGCATGAATCATGTGGCCGGAACCTTCCGTTCGCCAACGAACCTACTGCTTGTCTCGCATTGTCTTCGCGACCGTCTCCTTTTCCGCGGGCGACATCTCGTTCGGCCCGAGCTTCACCGTCAGCTTGTTGAGCTTGCCGGTGAAGCGGAATGGCACCTGATAGTCCTGGTCATCCACCGACGTGCCGGTATCGAGGCCGACGTTGAAGGTCTCATCCCACATCAGGGTTATGGGAAGACTGCGCGGCATCGGATGGCTGTCCACCACCTTGCCGTCCACCTTCAAGGTGCCGGTGCCGCCCTTGCCCAGGCCCGGTCCGTCATATTTCCAGTCGAACTCCAGCGTGTGCTTGCCCGGAGCGAGCGTCTCCTTGGCCTGCCACTACTTGACGCGCTCCAGGGCGACCAGATTCCAGGTAAACACCGGCTGGCCCTTCAGCAGGTAGAAGCCGTAGCCGGCGAACCGGCCGCCGTCGGTCATCAGCATGCCGTCGCCGCCGCCTTGGGGAACGTCGACCTCGGCGGTGACCGTGTACGACCGGTTCAGCAGGCTCGGCGCGGAGCCTGTTTCCGGGAACGGCACGTTGCTCAGCTCACCCGAATAGGTGAACTGGGTCCGGCCCGGAGCGTAGCTCGGCTTGTGCGAAATGAACCTGGTCAAACGCGTGTCGTCGAGCGGGAACACCTGGTACTTCGCAGCTTCCATGGTGAACAATTGCTGCATGTCGCGCAGCTTGTCCGGCATCTTGGCGGCGAGGTCGTTCGACTGCGTCCAGTCTTCGTTGATATTGTAGAGCTCCCAACGGTAGGCGTTCATGACGTCCGAGGGCGGCTCCGCCAAACTGAGGTCCCAAGGCGGGCTCAGCGGAGGCGTCGAGGCCATCCAGCCATCCTGATAAACGGCCCGCTTGCCGAACATTTCGAAGTACTGCGTCGTCCTCCGGCTGGGCGCGCTGCCACCTTCCCAGGTGTAGGCCATGCTCACGCCTTCGATCGGCTTCTGGGCGATGCCGTTGACCGTCACCGGCTCGGGGACGCCAACCGCCTCGAGGATTGTCGGCACGACGTCGATTACATGGTGGAATTGGTGACGGATGCCGCCAGCGTCCTTGATTCGCGCCGGCCAGGCCATGGCCATGCCGTTGCGGGTGCCGCCGAAATACGACGCGATCTGCTTGGTCCATTTGAAGGGCGTATCCCAGGCCCACGCCCAGCCCACCGCGTAGTGGGGGTAGGTCTGGTCGGAACCCCAGGCGTCATAGAACTTCATGTTCATTTCGACCGTCGGGTGCACGGCGTTGGCAACCGCGAACTCGTTGTAAAGACCATGGAGCGTGCCCTCCGGGCTCGCGCCGTTGTCACCGCTGACGTAGATGACGAGCGTGTTGTCGAGCTTGCCGGTGTCCGCGATGGCCTGGATGACACGACCAATCTCGTAGTCGGTGTAAGCTAGATACGCAGCATAGACGTCGGCTTGCCGGGTGTAGAGCTTCTTCGCCTCGGGCGAAAGCGTATCCCACTTCGGGATGCTGTCCGGCCAGGCCGTTAGCTGCGCGTTCTGCGGAATCACACCCAGTCGTTTCTGGTTAGCGAAGATCTGTTCACGCAGGTCGTTCCAACCCTTGTCGAACAGATGCAAATCGCTGATCTTCTTGATCCACTCGGGCGTCGGATGGTGCGGCGAGTGCGTGCCGCCGGGCGCGTAGTAGATCATGAAGGGACGGTCGGGCTGGACGTCGTTCAGCATCTTGATGCGCCCGATCGCCTCATCGGCCATCGCGGTGATCAGATTCCAGCCGGGATTTCCCTGGAAGGGTTGGATCGGAGTGGTGTTGCGGAAGAGATTGTTCGGCTGCCATTGGCTCGTGTCATCGCCTGGGAAGCCGTAAAAGTAGTCGAAGCCCTTGATGGGTCCGGTCGGCCAGTTGTGGAAGGGGCCAGCCTGGCTCGCCTCCCACTGCGGCAGGTTGTGGTCCTTGCCGTACCACGAGGTGTCGTAGCCGTGCTGCCGGAGGATCTCGCCGATGGCGACGGCGTCGCGCGGGATGATGCTGTTGTAGCCGGGGTAGCCGGTCGCCTGATCGACGACGACGCCAGTGCCCACGGAGTGATGGTTGCGGCCGGTGAGGAGCGCAGCGCGCGTTGGCGAGCACAGCGCCACGGTGTGGAACGCCGTGTAACGCAGACCCGTCTGGGCGATACGGTCCAGCGCCGGCGTCGGGATCACGCCGCCGAAGGTGCTTGGCGCGCTAAAGCCGACATCGTCCGTCATGATCAGAAGCACATTGGGCGCGCCCTTTGGCGGGACAATGCGCGCCGGCCAGTACGGCTTCGATTGCACGGCGTTGGGATTGATCTCGCCCCTGAACGGCTGCGGCGGATTCGGCAGGTACCTGCCGTCGATCGTGGTCGTCGCCCCGGGCGAACCGGGAGTGCCAGTGGTTTGCTGGGCGTTGGCGTTGAGGGCTGTCAACGGCATCAGCAAGAGAGCAGCGAGCAGAAAGCGCGAACTAATTCGGCGATGCAGGCTCGAGGCGCTCATCATTGGCTAACTCCCGAAAACCGAACTGATCTGACTTGGCTGGAAACCGAAATCTTCTCTCCTGGTCGGCGGTACGTAGCCCCTACGTGAACCTCGGGGCAGTTTCCGTCTTAATCTGATCAAGACGGATCGCGCGCGAGCGGTGCTTTGAGCAGCTCATGGCGTTATGTTTGCGGTGCAAATGCTGGAGGCGTGACGGTGAAGGCAGGGATCAGCGCAATAAGTATCTTGCGAGTATCCATTGCAATATACTCCGAACACGCGCGAACACTCTACTTCGGATCGCATCCGGCTGTCGAGCGCTGATCCAACTCGATGACACCCGAACGATGCCGGAGACATGAGCGACACAAAAGGCTGAGGTTTGCTCGCTTATCATCCCGCACGAGTGCGTGACGAATGTCACAACGACTTAACCAAGAGCGTTCGATGTGGCCGCCGCCTGAGCTATGGCGGAATCTGGGTGATGACGGTGTGAGGAAGGCGGCGTATCGAGGCGGGTGACGAGCCTGCCAGAACCTCTCGAGGAGAGCGATACGCCATGACCGAGACTACCAATGTTCTTGCTTTCCGTCAGCCGTCCGCGGTTGATGATCCACTGACCGATATCGTTCGAGCCGGCGCGCGGGACCTGCTTGCCAGGGCGATCGAGATCGAGGTTGGCGCGTTTCTGGCCAGCACGGCCAATCTGACGCTGCCCGACGGTCGAGCGCGCCTGGTCCGACATGGGCACGGTCCGGTGCGCGAGATTGCGACCGGCATCGGTCCGGTGGAGGTCGCTCGTCCCAAGGTCCGCGACCGCGGAGCGAGCGGGCCAGGCGACCGCCTCCGCTTCAGTTCGGCAATCCTGCCGCTATGGGCGCGGCGGACGAAGAGCCTGGATGCCTTGATCCCGGTCCTCTATTTGCGCGGCATCTCGACCGGCGACTTCCAGGAGGCGCTCTCGGCGCTGCTCGGCAAGGATGCGCCGAACCTGTCGCCTTCGGTGATCGCCGGCCTGAAGGCCGATTGGCAGGTCGAGTACGAACGCTGGCAGAGACGCGATCTGTCGGCGCGTCGCTATGTCTACATCTGGGCCGATGGCGTGTACCTGCAGGCCCGCATGGAAGATCACAGCGAATGCATGCTGGTGCTGATTGGCACCACGCCGGAAGGCAAGAAGGAGCTGATCGGCTTCCAGGTCGGCGTGCGCGAGAGCGCGCAGAGCTGGCGCGAACTCCTGATCGACCTGCGGCAACGCGGGTTACGGATTGCCCCGCAACTCGCCATCGGCGACGGCGCCCTCGGCTTCTGGAAGGCACTGGACGAGGCCTTTCCCGGCACGCGGCACCAACGATGCTGGTGCCATAAAGTGAGCAACGTACTCGACAAGGTCGCCAAATCCGTGCAGGGCCCCATGAAGAACGACCTGCGGAACATCTATCTGGCCCCACACCGGGCCGAAGCTGAAACCGCGATCGACGTCTTCGTCGAGAAATACCACGTCAAATACGGACGTGCGGTGGAGTGCCTGATCAAGGATCGCCATGCGCTGCTCGCCTTCTTCGACTTCCCTGCTGAGCACTGGATCCACCTACGCAGCTCGAACCCGATCGAGAGCGTCTTCGCCACGGTGCGCCACCGAACGGTGCGGACCAAGGGATCGCTGTCGCAACAAACTGCGAAGCTGATGGTGTTCAAGCTCATCGACGCCGCATCGAAGACCTGGCGGCGATTGAAGAGCACGAACCAGTTGCCGAAAGTCATCGCCGGTGTAAAGTTCATCGACGGAATCGAAGTCATTCCGAACACTGAAAGCCACGCCGCCTGATCAGGCCGCGTCACCCAAAATCAGCCATAGCTCCCGCCGCCTCTGGCAGGGGCACTATCTTGCAGTCTTCTTGCTACACACGGGCGCTGCTTGCCTAGATATGGATACCTCCGGTCAACGATGCTGTCGGTAATCCTACGGGCCAGCGGCGATGCTGAGTGCTTTTAGCGCAACATGTTGAGCCGAATCTGACGAAGTCGTTACCTTGGAGCGAGACATTGAATCGCCGATCGATACACTGTCATTCGTCGGCGGGAGGACGAGCGGATGAAGCGGTACCTATCCGAACCAAAGTCTCATTGTCGGCTTATTCGCGCAACGATCGGTCTGGCTGTGGCATTGGCCGGAGTTTCGTCCGACCCAGCATATGCCGACGAGGATGGCGTTTCATACTGGCTTCCGGGGCGCTTCAGCAGCCTCGCGGCAGTCCCTGCGGTCCCCGGCTGGTCGATGGCCGAGGTCTATTATCACACCAGCGTGTCGGCCTTCGGTAACGCAGCCGCGGCAAGAGAAATCCGCGTCGGCCGGATCCCCGCTAACGTCAATGTCGATTTGAATCTGCGTTTAAACGCGCAGGCGGACCTTGTCCTGCTCAACCCGACCTACACGTTCGCGACGCCGGTACTTGGCGGACAATTGGCAATCGGCATCACCGGCTTGTTTGGCCGATCCGCCGCAACCCTCGACGGAACGCTGACAACAGCGGTCGGGCCCTTTGTGACGACCCGCACGGGGACCCTCTCTGATTCAATCACCTCGGTGGGCGATCTGTATCCGCAAGCAACGCTGAAGTGGAACGCCGGCGTCCACAATTTCATGACCTATTTGACCGGCGACATTCCTGTTGGCGCCTACTCTCCAACCCGTCTTGCTAACCTCGGCATCGGACACGGCGCGATCGACGGCGGCGGCGGCTACACCTATTTCAATGAGAAGGCGGGGCACGAATTTTCCGCAGTCGCCGGGTTCACCTACAATTTCAAGAATCCTGACACGCAATATCGGAATGGCGTCGATTTCCACATCGATTGGGGTGCTTCGCAGTTTCTCTCGAAGCAGCTCTTCGTCGGGCTGGTCGGCTACTACTATCAACAGGTCACGGACGATTTTGGTCAGCCCCCGATCCTTGGGGGTTTTCGGTCGCGCGTGGTGGGAGTCGGTCCTCAGATCGGATACCTGTTTCCGGTCGGTGACCTGCAGGGATATTTGAACCTGAAAGGGTACGGCGAGTTTGCCGCAGAAAATCGGCCAGCCGGCTGGAATACGTGGCTGACTTTCTCGCTGTCGCCAATGGCGCCGACCAGCACGGTCGCGCCGACGCGAAGGATCGTGACGAAGTAAACGCGGCCTACGTTCGTCATCGCGCTTCGATTCTCTCAGCGATTCAGTGACGGGCTTTGGCGACCTGATCCCCCAGTTCGCACTGCGCTGGAATGCGGGCGTCAACAACTATATGACCTACGTCATGGGTGACATCCCGGTCGGCGCGTGCCAGTCCGCGCGCCTCGCCAATATCGGGCTCGGACATGGGACGATCGATGCAGGCGGTGGCTACACCGATTTCAATCCGCAGACCGGCCATGAACTCTCTGGCGTGCTCGGCTTCACCTACAATTTCAAGAACACTGACACGCAGTATCAATGCGGCGTCGGCATGTACTTCGACTGGGGCGCCTCTCAAATCCTGACCAAGCCAATCCAGATCGGTCTGGTGGGCTACGTCTATAAGCAGCTCGGTTGCGATAGCGGCTCCGGCGATCGCCTCGGCTGCTTCCGCTCGCAGGTCGCGAGCGTCGGCCGGCAAGTCGGGTTCATCTTTCCGGTTGGCGACATGCAGGGCTATCTGAACCTGAAGGCCTACAAGGAATTTGCCGCGGAAAACCGGCCCGACGGCTGGAATGCCTGGGTGACGTTTGTCATCTCGCCGGCAGCGCCTGCGCCGACCGCGCCACCGAAGCGGATGACTACAAAGTAGTACCCACATCGCGCTGACGATCTCTCTGGAGACCAGCGGCAACACCTGTTGCGCGCATCATCAAGGCTGACGCCCATGGGCGGTCGGCCTTTGCTTCCCATTCAAGAGCGCGAGTCGTTTGAGATGGATCAAACCGATTGATCGCGGCTCATCGATTATTGACAACTAGGAAAAAAGGGCATCCGGGCGTGTACTGCTTCGAGGAGGCAGGCCATGGCGCAACAAGTACTGGGTGGGACTGCCGAAAACCTCGGCCTTGAGGGCCGCGACGTCGGCGAAGCAAAGTCGACTTTCGATCGCTTGTTGAGAGCTTATTTCGCAAGGCTGGTCGGAGAGTTTCCGGCGCTGAGCGACGTCAGCCACGAGCCTCCCCCTGGTCGACGAAATCGCCACTCCCCCTCGAACGAGCCGCACGTAGCGCGCGACGGAGTGGCGTAGCTCTCGCGCCCTGCGCAATGCGGGAACGCCGACGTGAGCTTGATCTGGATCAAGGCCGGTCCCGTAACGTCGTGCCCCGTTATGCCCGACGTTCGCCGAGTGCCGGAGAGTTCACATGTCTCTTGCTGCATCACGTGCCCGCACCGTGTTTCGTCCGTCGCAATCGCGGGCACAGCACTCGCTCCGGCGACTATCCCCATCCGCCTTGTTACCGAACGACGGGCCGTTTGACCGGCGCGGTCGGTTTACCGCCTGCGCCCGGCCAGCAAAGGAGCGCTGATCCCATGAAGAAGACGTGCTTGCTTACCGTCCTTTGCGGGCTTGAGGTTGTCCTGGTCACGGCCGCCCTCGCCAAGGCGCCGCACGCAAAGATCGCGGCGGCCGCCGATGTTCGCCGGCCTGCTCCTCCGGCGGTTAGCTGCGGGAACGGCTTCATCTGCAGGCAAGACCTCTTCGATCGCAACAACAGGAGCAACCTGCGATCCGATTGGCCCGGTCCCCCGGCTCAACCGGGGCAATTCTAGCGCGGTGCCTCGTGGTGGCAGTTCAAGGGGGGTCATTTGATAGAGCTTGAAGGAGGTCAAGATGACGATGGCAGCATTATCCGCAGCGCTCCTCGGGACCCAACTGCTCGTGATGCCCGTCTCCGATCGCGTCCCCGAATTGAAGGTAGAGGCGACGTGCCAGGCGACCACGGCTGATGACAAGGCAATGGGGCTTGCCCTTTCCCAGAGCTTCGCAGACTGCATGCGCGATGAGTTGGCTGCGCAGCAACAGCTCAGCACGGTGTGGAGCGCTGCGCCAAATCCCCTTCGCGATAGCTGCGAAGGGGAAGCCTCGGCCGGCGGAAGTCCGAGCTATGTCGATCTTCTCACCTGTATCCAAATGGCGGAGTGGGTGAAGTCGCCCACGACGGCACCGCGTTTGAGAGGAGCGAGCAAGAACCGAAATTCGCAGTGATCCGGCGCTCGCTCGCGGAGCGCAGCTAGCTCCTACTGGAAGCCCATTCGCCAGGGGCTCTCCTGATCATTTGAACGAAGGAGTGATTTGTATGAAACATTTTCCGATCGTTGTCGCCGTGATGACAGCTGCGCTTGCGCCGACTCTTGTGTCAGCCCAGTTGATCAATCTGACCGGCATCTACAAATGTGTTCGAGTATGCCGGGGAAATTTGCCGGCTTACATTACCCAAAACGGGACTGAACTTAATCTCTTGACGGAAGCGGGGCAGCCGTCCCGCGCGTGGCCCGACTGGTACTGGCCGGCAACCCGGATCTGGATCGACGCATTCAACCAGAGTGCGGTCTATTCGCCGGATGGCATGCTCATTCAGTTCGACAATGGCACCATCTGGCAGCGCGATTTGGGGCCCGTCCCGCCACCGCCGCGCTCTCGCCGGTAAGAGACGGCAGGTGGCAAATTTCGCCATCGGTGCGCCCGTCGCTGTTGGGCGCAAGACTCGAAACGAATAGCGATTCAACAACGGAAGAAGGAGGTCGACCATGAAACATACCTGCAGAAACTGGTGCTTTGGAGCTGCCATTATTGCCGTCGCCGCGATCGGTTCCGTGCAATGGTCGCACGAGCGTGGTCCGTCATTTTCGGTCGACAGCGCGCAGGCGAGGGTATCGACGCCCGCAAGTGTTGCCGGAGTCGCGCGACGGACCACGCGCCGCGCTGTCGTGGGCGGCGCGGTAGCGGCAGGCGCTGCGGCCACCGTCGTGGCGCCGGCATGCGCCCGTGTGCTGGTGAACGGAGTATGGGTCTGTCGCTAGGCAGCGCAAACGATCGAAATCTGATCTGTTCACCGAATAACGGCACGAGCAGCAAGACCATCAGAGATGTCAATATGACTACTGCGCGGCGGGTTGCCTGGTGCAGTGTTGCCAAGGCCGCTCAACCCTGGCGGCGTAGAAAGCCCGTGATCGTGACCTTGTCCCAGATGCCGGCCGCGGCGAAGGGATCGGCGCGGTTGAAGGCTTCGACCTCCGCTCGGCCCGGCGCCTCGATCAGAAACAGGCTGCCGATCATGGTTGCGCCGTCGTCGGAGACGAGCGGCCCCGACATCACGATCTTGACGCCGAAGCGCGAGGTGTCGCTGAGGAAGGTCTTGTGGGCGTCGTAATTGGCGAGCCGGGTCGGCAGCGCGCCGGTGCGGTCGATGGCATGAATGGCGAACAGCATGGTGTCTCCGTTTATGTCTTGGTCTTCTTGGGACGGCCGCGGGTGCGGCCGTCCGTGCTTGTGATGATCGGTTGGGTTACTTGGCGGCGAGCTTGCCGGCGTCCTCGAAGGTCGGGCAGGTCCGCTGCTCCAGCGGCACGTCGAACGGCTGGAAATTGTCCTTGGTGATGACGGTCGGCTTCAGCACGATCTCGCCGATGACGGGCTGACTACGCAAGGAGCGGATCGCCATCATGGTGCCGAGGCAGCCTTGCGCAAATCCGTCGTAATCGCCGCTCGCGAGCAGCTTGCCGGACTTGATCGCGTCGATCGCCTCCTTGGTGCCGTTGATGCCGATCACCTGCGCCTTGCGGTTGGCGCCGTCGAGCGCCTCGATCGCACCGACCGCCATGGCGTCGTTGGCGGCCAGCACGCCGTCGATCTGCGAATTCGACTGCATCAGGTTTTCCATCACCTGGAGCGCCTGGAGCCGCTGGTAGTTGCCGGGCTGCGAGGCCAGCAGCTTGGCGCCCGCGTTTTCCTTCAGCGCGTCGTTGAAGCCGCGGACGCGGTCGACATTGGTCAGGGAGCCCTTGACGCCCTCGATGATGACGATGTTGCCCTTGCCACCCAGCGTCTTGAGCAGGAAGCGTGCGGTTTCCAGCCCAAGGCTGTAATCGTCGGCGCCGACGAAGGACAGGAATTTTCCGCCGGCCGAGCGGTCGGTGATGTTGACGACGGGGATCTTGGCTTCGTTGATCTTCTCGACCCCCGGCACCATCGCCTTGTAGTCCACCGGCGTGAAGACGATGGCGCTCGGCTTCTTCACCACGACGTCCTCGATCTGGCTGAGCTGCTCGGGGATCGAGTCCGGCTTGGTCGGGATGTACTGCAGCGTCTTCGCGTTCAGCGCTTTCGCCATGTTGTCGGCGCCGACCCGCACCGTCTGGAAGAACGGGTTGGTCTGGTTTTTGGTGAAGACGGCGATGGTCTCGCCGTCGGCACGCACCTCGGTGGTGATCGCGGCCGCCATCAGCAGTGGCAGCGCCAGATAGCCCAGTTTCAGTCTCATGTTGCCTCCATCCCTCATTTTGCTTGTTGGAACTCTAGGAACTCATTGCGCGCGGCGGCGGGTCTTCATGTCGAGCCAGACCGCGAGGATGACGATGACGCCGGTGACGAGCGGCTGCCAGTTGGCGCTGACCGAGAGCAGGTTCATGCCGTTCAGCACCAGCGTCAGGATCAACGCGCCGATGAAGGTGCCGAACACGGTGCCGACACCGCCGAACAGCGAGGTGCCGCCGATCAGCACGGCCGCGATTGCCGGTAGCGTCAGGCTCTCGCCGATGTCGGCCTCGGCCGAATTGAGCCGCGACAGGAAGATGATCGAGGCGAGCCCCGCCATGGTGCCGGAGACGGCATAGACCAGCAGCAGGCGCCGCGCGACCGGAATGCCGGAGAGCCGCGCCGCGACCGGATTGGCGCCGATCGCGTAGATCTCCTGGCCCCAGATCGTGCGCTGGGCAAACAGCGTTCCGATGCCGAGGAAGACCAGCAGCAGGTAGACCGGGATCGGCAGGCCGAACAGATAGCCGCTGCCGATCTGGCGGAAGCCTGCCGGAAAACCGTGAAGGGTCTCGCCCGCCATGTACCAGTAGGTGAGGCCGTTCAACACCCAGAGCATGCCATAGGTCGCGATAAAGGAGGGGATGCGCAGTGCGGTGACCATGACACCGTTGAGAAGGCCGACGATACCGCCGCAGGCAAGGCCGGTGAGGATGCCGAGTGCCGGCGAGCCGGTCTTGTGGATCACGGTTCCGGCGATACAGGCCGACAGCGCGACATTGGCGCCGACGGAGAGATCGAGGCCCGCGGTCAGCACCACCAGCGTCAGGCCGGAGGCGATGAAGAAGGTCAGGCTCGCCTGCCGGAGCACATTGAGGATGTTGCCGAGGCTGAGGAAGGAATCGCTGAGCACGGCCAGCACGGCGCAGATCAGCAGCGCCGCGAGCAGGCGATAGAACACCTGGATCGCGTCCTGCGACAGGAAGGAGCGGGGCGGCACGATCGCCTCCTTGGTGATGTCGGTCATGCGCGGCTCCGCAGGCCGTCGAGGAATAGTGCGACGATGACGAGGACGCCGACGCTTGCGACCTGCACCGAAGAAGGCATCGAGATCAGGTTGAGCCCATTGCGAAGCACGCCGACCGCGATCACGCCGAGCAACGTGCCAAGCAGCTAGCCATTGCCGCGCTCAAAGGATGTACCGCCGACCGCGACCGCTGCGATCGCATCGAATTCAAGGCCGAGGCCCGCGGTCGGATGACCTGAATTCATCCGCGCGGTCATCAACAGGCCCGCGATGCCGGCCATGGCGCCGCCGAGCGCATAGACCGCGATCAGCAGCTTGTTCGGTGAGAGGCCGGCATAGCGCAGCGCCTCGCGGTTGCCGCCGAGCGCGAAGATGTAGGTGCCGAAGCGGGTGTGATAGAGCAGGCCGTGAAACGCGGCGTAAGTCACCAGCGCCATCACGATCGGCACGGGCACGCCCAGTAGCGTCGCCGAGTAGATGTCGCGCACGCTGTGAGGAATGCCGACCACGCTCTGGCCGTCGCTGACGATCAGCGACAGGCCCTGGGCCATGCCGAGCGTGCCGAGCGTTGCGACGAATGGCGGAATGCCGAGAATGGCGACCAGCCAGCCGTTGACGGTGCCGAAGGCGGCGCCGACCAGCAGGCCGGCACCTAAGCCCAAGAGCATCGACTTGGTCGCGAGCGATACGATCGCGACACAGAGCGAGGTCAGCGTCAGCACCGCACCCATCGACAGGTCGAGCCCCTCGGTCATGATGATCAGGGTCATCGGCAGCGCCAGCATGGTCAGGATGGTCGACTGCACCAGCACGTTGGAGAGGTTGGCGACCGACAGGAAGCCGGGTGCGATCGCGCTGAACAGCGCGATCAGCAGCACCAGCACGATGGCAACGCCGGGAATGCGTTGCAGCGGATTGGGCTCGGAAACGACCGCAGCTTCACGCATGATGCATCCCCAGTCGCACGATGTTCTCCTCGGTCAGTTCGTTGCGCGTCAGGTGTCCCGCGATGCGGCCCTCGCGCATCACATAGGCGCGGTCGCAGACATGGCAGATCTCGACCTGCTCGGACGAGATCATCAGTGCGGCGGCGCCTTCCGCGACCAGGCGGTCGATCAGCGCAAAAATCTCGGACTTGGCGCCGATGTCGATGCCTCGCGTCGGCTCGTCGAAGATGAAGAGCTTCGAGCCGGCGGCCAGCCACTTGCCGATCACGACCTTCTGCTGGTTGCCGCCCGAGAGCAGGCCGACGGTCTGGCGCGCGCTGGGCGTCGCGATCCTCAGCTGCCGGATCAGGCCGTCGGAGGTGCGCTGCGCCGAACGCTGGTCGAACAGTCCGCTCGGGAACAGTTTTCGCAGCGCCGACACCACCAGATTGTCGCTCACCGACCGCAGCAGAGCGAGGCCCTCGCTCTTGCGGCTCTCCGGGATCAGCGCGATGCCGCGGCGGGCGGCGAGATCAGGCTCGCCGGAGATGGTCTTGCCGTCGAAGATGATCTCGCCGGAGCTGACGGGATCGGCGCCGAAGATGGCGCGCGCGACTTCGCTGCGGCCGGAGCCGACCAGGCCGCACAGGCCGACGATCTCGCCCCGGCGCACCTCGATGTTGATGTCGGAGATCCCGGTCGAGGAGCTCAGGCCCTTGACCTGCAGCAGCACCTCGCCGGGCTTGTCGGCGAAATTGCGCGGATAGGTCATGTCGACGGTGCGTCCGACCATCATGCGGACGAGCTGGTCCGGCGTGACGTCGGCCGGGCGGACGCCGTCGATGCGGCGGCCGTCGCGCAGCACCGTGATGCGATCGCCGAGCGCGAACACCTCCGCCATGCGGTGCGAGATATAGACGATCGACACGCCGTCGGCTTTCAGCCGCGCGATCAGCGCGAACAGGAGCTCGGTCTCGCGGTCGGACAGCGCCGCGGTCGGCTCGTCCATGACGAGGATGCGGGCGTTCTGGCTGATCGCCTTGGCGATCTCGACCATCTGCTGCTGCGCCACCCCGAGCTTGTCCACGATCGTGGAGGGATCGATGTCGAAGCCGATGGTGCCGAGCACGCGTTTGGCGTCGGCGAGGATCTTGCGCCGGTCGATCGTGCCGGGGATGCGGCCCTTCGGCTCGCGGCCGAGGAAGATGTTCTGGGCGATGTCTAGATGGGGGACCAGCGAGAACTCCTGAAAGATCACGGCAATGCCGAGCTTCTGCGCATCCGCGGCGGAGCCGATCGCGACCTTCTCGCCCCTGTAGTAGAACTCGCCGGCATCGGCGCTGTAGGCGCCGCACAGCACCTTCATCAGGCTCGACTTGCCGGCGCCGTTCTCCCCGAGCAGCATATGGACTTCGCCGGGGAAGACGGCAAAGGACACGTCATCCAGCGCCTTGACGCCGGGAAACTCCTTGCTGATGCCGCGCAGCTCGAGCAGTGGCGTGGGTGAGGTGACCTCGATCGGAAGCGCGTCGCTCATGCCTTGGCTCCGCTCGCAAAGATCTTTCCGGGATTCATCAGTCCATCAGGATCGAGCGCGGTCTTGATCTGTCGCATCACATCCACGGCCTCGCCGAGCTCGTCAGCGAGATAGTCGATCTTGCCGAGCCCGATGCCGTGTTCGCCGGTGCAGGTGCCGTCCATGGCAATGGCGCGGGCGACCATGCGGGCCTGGAGCGCCTTGGCGCCCTCAGCTTCGTCCGGTTTTGCCGGATCGATCAGGATCAGCATGTGGAAGTTGCCGTCGCCGACATGGCCGACGATCGGCGCGGTGAAGCCGTGCTCGTCCGCATCGCGCCGCGTCTCGGTCAGGCATTCCGCCAGCCGCGAGATCGGCACGCAGACATCGGTGATCACGGCGCGCGCGCCGGGCCGGAGGCCTAGTACCCACTTTTCTTGGAACGTGAGTCGTGATTCAAGGTCGGGATGATACCCGAAGCAAGAGAAGTCCACCTTTCGAGGAAAGATCGCAAGGTGCTTGAGGCGTGCTGTCGCTCACCGGTGACGTTGCAGCGCGATTTGAAGCGGGCGCGGATAGTTCTGTTGGCGGCGGATGGGCGCAGCACCCGGTCGATCGCCAAGGAAGTTGGGGTCCAGCCGCGGATTGTCAGCCTTTGGCGGCATCGCTATGCCGACCATGGCCTTGAAGGGCTGCAAGACAAGCCGCGGCCTGGCAAGCAGCCGATCTATACGAAGACGACCGACAAGCGGATTCTGAAGCTGCTGGATAAGCCGCCACCGCAAGGGTTTGCGCGCTGGACCGGCCCCCTGCTGGCCGAGGCGCTGGGCGATGTCGATGTCCAATATGTCTGGCGGTTCCTGCGCAGCCACAAGATTGACCTGGTGGCTCGCAAGTCCTGGTGCGAGAGCAACGACCCGAACTTTACGGCCAAAGCCGCCGATGTTGTCGGCCTCTATGTCGCGCCGCCGGCGAAGGCCATTGTGCTGTGCGTGGACGAGAAGCCCTCGATCCAGGCTTTGGAGCGAGCGCAGGGTTATCTGAAGTTGCCCAATGGCCGCGCCTTGACCGGCCAAAGCCACGATTACAAGCGGCATGGCACCACAACATTGTTTGCGGCGCTCGAAGTCGCCACCGGAAAGATCATCGCGACCCATTCAAAACGCCGGCGCCGCGTCGAGTTTCTCGATTTCATGAACAGCGTCACCGCGGCTTTTCCGAACCGCAAGCTTCACGTCATCCTCGACAACCTCAACACCCATAAAAAGAACGAGGACTGGCTCAAGGCCCACCCCAACGTGCAATTTCATTTCACGCCGACAAGTGCGTCATGGCTCAATCAGGTCGAAGTATGGTTTTCCATCTTGCAGGGGCAGTCGCTCAGCGGCACCTCCTTCACGAGCCTCAAGCAGCTTCAGGAACACATCGATGCCTACGTCAACGCATACAACGACAGAGCCGAGCCCTTCGTCTGGACCAAGAAAAAGGTCCGTCAACGCCGTTTCAAAGGCCGCCGTATCACTCAGCTCTGATTCCGGGTACTAGGCCCGCATAGAGCGTGTTGTCGCGGGCGTGCCAGAGCCGGCTGCGGTCTTCCTGCGCCTTGGCCCAGGCAAAGCCATGACCGCCATGGTCGGCGGCGATCGCCTCTGCGGCCTCGGCCTGCTCGGCGACGGAGGCCTCGGAGCCGTGGAATTCGAAGAACAGGGTCGGGGCCTCGCGATAGCCGAGCTTTGCGTAGGCATTGATGCCGCGCATCATGACGTCGTCGAGCAGCTCGATGCGCGCCACGGGGATCGCGGACTGGATCACGGAGATCGCGGTGTCCACGGCATTATGCAGGGTGTCGAAGCTGCAAACCGCGGCCGAGATCGCCTGCGGCACGGGATGCACCTTCAACGTGATCTCGGTGATGAGCCCGAGGGTGCCTTCGGCGCCGACGAACATGCGCGTCAGGTCGTAACCGGCGGCCGATTTGCGGGCGCGCCTGGCGGTCCGGATCACGCGCCCGTCGGCCAGCACCACTTCCAGCGCCATGACGTTGTCCTTCATGGTGCCATAGCGCACCGCCATGGTGCCGGAGGCCCTCGTCGATGTCATGCCGCCGATCGAGGCGTCGGCGCCCGGATCGATCGGGAAGAACAGGCCGGTGCCGCGCAGCTCCGCATTGAGCTGCTTTCGCGTGATGCCGGGCTGCACCACGACGTCCATGTCGCTGTCGTGCACGGCGAGCACCTTGTTCATGCGCGCGAAGTCGAAGCAGACGCCGCCGGCAACGGAGGCCGCATTGCCCTCGAGCGAGGTGCCGGCGCCGAACGGGACGATCGGCATGCCCGCGCTTGCGCACAGCTTGACGATGTCGACCACTTCCTGCGTGGTTTCAGGAAAGACGACGATGTCGGGCGGCAAATTGCGATAATGCGACTCGCTCTGGCCGTGCTGATCGAGCACGCCGCGCGCGACGCTCGCGCGCGGGCCGATCATGCCGGTGAGGCGATCGGCCAATGCTCCTGTGCTGACCCGCGGTCCCATCCTTGCTCCCTGTCTGCCCCGATGACGGACTCTTGCCGGTCCGCTGCGTTGTGGTTCGGCTTAGGCGGCTCTTGCGCTGCTCGCAACCTGCTTCAGGCCGAAATCGTAGTTGAGATGGAAATAGTCGGTGTCCACCATGCGACCATCCGGCGCACGGCCCGCCGGGTGGCGGACGAACTCGCGGATCAGGCTGTCCTTGACGCCGAACACCACGTCGCTGTCGAGATATTTGTCGCCGGCGACGAACACATGGGTCACGAGCTGCTCGAAGCCGGGCGCCGAGATCATGAAATGCACATGCGCCGGACGCCAGGGATGGCGGCCCTGCACCTCCAGCATCTCGCCGACCGGGCCGTCATGCGGGATCGGATAGGCGGCCGGCTTGATCGACCAGAAATGGAAGCGGCCATTGGCGTCGGTGTGGAAGCGCGCGCGCATCGCGAGATCGCCGATCTGGTCGAGCTGCTGCACGTCGTAATAGCCGTCATCGTCGGAATGCCAGACGTCGACGACGGCGCCCGCCAGCGGACGTCCGTCGACGGTCGAGACCGATCCGGTGACCAGCATGGGATCGCCTTCCATGGGACCGGAGATGTCGGAGCCGATGTCCTTCTCCGGCGCGGCCTGGACGAAGAACGGGCCGAGCACCGTGGTCTCGGTCGCACCTTCCGGCACCGGGTGGTTGATCGCGTCGACCAGCATGGAGACGCCGAGCGTGTCCGACAGCAGGATGAACTCCTGGCGCTTGTCGTCGCACATGTGGCCGGTGCGGGTCAGGAAGTCGATGCCGTATTCCCATTCCTTCTGGGTCGGGCGGACCTCGCGGACGAAGGCGTGAAGGTGGCGCACCAGCGCCTCGCTGACCTGCTTGATGCGCGGATCGGTTGCGCTTGCGATCCGCTCCAGCACCGCCTCCGTGATCGTGGTCTCGTTGAAGTTACGCATGGATGTCTCCGTTGATCAGAGCTTCGGTTCGCCGAGGCCGGACAGCCGCTCGAGATGCTTGACGGTCGCGATGAAGTCGGCCTCGCCGTCGCCCTGCGCGACCAGCGAGCCATAGGTCTCGCGCACTTGGGCAGCGAGCTGCAGCGGCACGCCGACGGCGTGGCCGGCGCCGAGAATGAGATCGAGGTCCTTGGCCATCTGCTTGCAGGAGAAGGTCGATTCGAAATCCCGCGTTCGAAGCGGCGCGGTCTTGTACTTCACCATCGGCGAGGCCACCGCGCTGTCGTCGAGCACTTTCAGGATGTCTTGCCAGGCGATGCCGCCCTTGCGCGCCAGCGCCAGGCTCTCCGCCATCATCGCGGCCGACACCGCGATCATCAGGTTGACCGCGAGCTTGGCGTAACGGGCCTCCTCGCCGGGCCCGAGATAGGTCTGGGCGCGGGTGAAAGCGGCGAACAACGGTTTTGCGTTGTCGAAGGCGTCCTTCGGACCCGAGACGAAGCAGGTCAGCGCGCCGGTGTGGACGATGCTGGCGTTGCCGGAGACCGGCGCGCGCAGATAGAGAACGCCGCGCGCCTGCGCGCTGGCCGCAACTTCGGTGGAGGCTTCGACACTCACGGTGCTGGTCTCGATCAGAACGGCTCCGGGGGCCATCGCGGCGATGACGCCGGTGGGACCGAGCAACGCGCCGCGCAAGGCTGCGTCGTCCGGCAGCGACGTGATGACCGCTTCCTTGCCGCTTACGGCCTCGGCCGGTGAGGCGGCGATCGAAATGCCCTGTGTGCGCGCCTCGTTGGTCCGTGCCGCGCTCCGATCGAACGCGGTGACGGCATAGCCGGCCTTGGCGACGAGCTGCGACATCGGCAGGCCCATCTTGCCGATCCCGATGAACGCGACATGTTTTAAAGCGTCAGTCATTGTTGTTGTCCATTGGCGCCTTCAGGCGGCGCGTCCCTGTCGTTCGATATCCTGCACCAGCCGCCGGCCCGATTGCGCCAGCAGCTCCTTCTTCGCCTCCAGCCCCTCGACCAGAAGCCGGCCGTCCCGTTTCTTCCAGGCGCCGCCGATCATGACGGACTCGATGTTGGCGAGGCTCGTCTGCATCACGACGGTCGCGACGGGATCGTGCACCGGGACGAGATTGAGATCGGATGCGTTGATGATGACGAGGTCGGCGAGCTTGCCCGGCGTCAGCGAGCCGATCTGGCTCTCCCGGCCGAGCATGCGGGCGCCTTCCATCGTGATCCAGCGCAGCGCCTCGCGCACGGGGATGGTGGTGGTCGCAGGAATGGTGCCGCTGCCCCGGCGCGACTCCGCATTGTCGAGCGCCCGCTGCATCGACAGCGCGACGCGCGCGGCGGAGAAGAGATCGCCGGCCAGCACGGATTCCAGATCAATGCCGATCGTCGGCCGGACGCCGCGCTTCAGCAGCCGTCCCGTGATCGGGAAGCCGTGGCCCTGGATCATCTCGTTCTCGGGCGTGACCGAGAACGACACGCCGAGATCGACCATCCGATCGAGGAGATCGTCGGGCAGATCGTTGCCGTGGACGATATTGACGCCGGCGCCGACGAGGCCGGCCGCGATCAGCTTCTCCCAGCCATCCGGCGTCTTGGCCGGACCGCCGCCCTGGTGCATCGAAGCGATCAGCTTCAGCTCCCGCGCCAGGCGGAAGTCGTGCATGGCGACGTCGAGCGTCGAATAATGCGGACCGAGGATCGCAAGCCCGAGCGTGACGAGACCGTCGCGGTCGGCGAGGGGGCCGGCGAGCAGCCGCTCGACCTCGCGGCGCGGATGCGGCACTTCCGAGAAATGCGGCTCGCCGGGCTTCGGCTCCGGCTTGGGCGAGCCGTGGAAGAACGCGGCGCGGATGCCACTCTCGATCAGGCCGCGCACGGCGGCATCGGTGTGATCGGGCGTCGGATTGTTGTGGCACCAGTCAACCAGAGTGGTGGTGCCGCAATTGATCTGGTTCAGCGCGCCGACCAGCGTGGCGATGTAGATGTCGTCGGGCCGGAACACGGTCGCGAGCCCGGCGTGCATGCGGCGGAAATATTCTAGCAGCGTCCAGTTCGCGGCATAGCCGCGTAAGCCCGTCTGCCAGGTGTGCATATGCGCGTTGACGAGGCCGGGGATGACGATGCGCCCCTTGCCGTCGACGATCTCGGTCTCGGCCGCGCCGCTGCCGAGGTCGATCGACGGCCGCACGTCAACGATGCGGCTGCCTTCGACCAGCACGTCGCCGGTGCGGAGGTCGCCGATAGCATCATCCATGCTGATGATGGTGGCGGATCTGATCAGCGTGCGCCGCATCGCTTCAAGCCACAGCTTTGGTGGTAACAGGCGGCTCGCCGGCCCAGGCGCGCGCGATCAGGTCGCGGATGGCGCCTCGCTCGAGCGGCCGCGGATTCCAGTAGGCGTTGGTGACGGCGAGATCGGCCGCCTTGTCGATGCCGCTCTCGGGCATGCCGACATCGCGTAGCGCCAGTTTTGCATTCAGCCGTTTCGCTAGCTCGTAGAGTCCCTGCGACGCATCGGCCGCGCCGATCGCGCGCGCGACGCGCGCCATCGCCTCGGGCACGGCGGGGGCGTTGTAGGCCAGCGCATGCGGCAGCACGATGGTGTGCGTCTCGGCGTGCGGCAGATCGAAGGTGCCGCCGAGCGTGTGGCAGAGCTTGTGATGCAGCGCCATGCCGACCGTGCCGAGGCAGACGCCGCACAGCCAAGCGCCATAGAGCGCCTCGGTGCGGGCCTCGCGATCGTCGCTTCTGGCGGCAATGGCGGGCAGGGCACGCGCGAGCGCGCGAATGCCTTCTTCCGCCATCAACGAGGTTACGGGATTGGTGTCGCGCGCATAAAGCGCCTCCACCGCATGCGCGATCGCGTTGATGCCTGACGTCGCAGCCAGGCTCGCCGGCAGCGTCAAGGTGAGATCGACGTCGTAGATCACGGTCTCCGGCAGCACGGCCGCATCGCGCACCGTGGTCTTCAGGCCGTTCTCGGTCTGGCCGATGATCGGCGTCATCTCAGAGCCGGCATAGGTGGTGGGGATGCAGAGCTGGTTGACGCCGGTGCGCAAGGCGAGCGCCTTGCCGAGGCCCGTCGTGGATCCGCCGCCGAGCGAGACGACGCAATCGGCATCGCACGCCTTCATCGCCGCGAGCGCCCGTTCGGTAACGTCAACCGGCGTATGCATGGTCGCACCCGGAAAGATGCCGGCATAAATCGGGCCGAGCGCGGTCCCTAAGCTTTTGCCCTGCGCCTCCTGCTGCGGCGTCGTCAGCACCAGTGCGCGCTTGCCGCCGAGTCGCTCCACCTCGGCCTTGGCGGTAGCCAACGTTCCGCTGCCGAACACGACGCGGCAGGGCAGGTTTTCGAAGGTGAACGAACCGATCATGCGCCGGTCTCTTTGATGGGATAATCGACCTGAAAGCGGCCGATCCGCAAGTCGCCAAGCGCCTCGCGCACGCGCAGGTGCTCCGGGTGGGTGGCGTAGGCCGCAAGCGCGGCCTGGTCGGTGAATTCGGAGAACAGCACGACGTCGCAGGCGTAATCGACAGCGCTGACGTCGAGGCCGACTTCGATATGAGTGAGGCCGTCGATCCGGCCGCGCAGGCCCTCGAACAGGGTCTTGACCTTGGCCCGGGCGGCGGACCGCTCCTCGGGGGTCTCCCCGCGCAGCCGCCACATCACGATGTGCCTGATCCGGCCCGACATTTCCCAGTTTCCTCGCCTGTCATCTTGCTTGTGTTGGGGCCATTTTGGCTTGCGGGATACGGAAATAAAGGCCAATACTTGTAAGTCTCTTTTCCTAAAAGTGGAAAAATGGATCGCCTGCTCCAACTGGAGGTGTTCGCCAAGACGGCCGAGCTCGGCAGCCTGTCCAAAGCAGCCGAGGCCTTGCGCGTGTCGAACGCGGCCGCGAGCCGCCATCTCAGCGCGCTCGAGGAGCGCCTCGCCGTTCGCCTGATCGAACGCAACACGCGCCGCCTGTGGCTGACGGAGGCGGGGCTAGAGCTGCTGGAGCGGTCCAGCCGGGTGCTGAGCGAACTGGCGGAAGCGGAGGACATCGTCAGCGATCGCGCGCTGTCGCCGCAGGGCATGCTGCGGGTCACGAGCTCGCTGTCCTTTGCGGTGATCTACCTGGCGCCGATGCTGCCGGCCTTCCGCGCGCGCTATCCGAAGCTCAACATGCAGATCACCACCGCCAACCGCTATCCCGACTTCATCGAGGCGGGCATCGACGTGGCGATCCGCACGCGCGAGCAGGAGCCGGATTCGAACATCATCGTCCGCCGCATCGGCCAGATGCGTCGCGTGCTGGCAGCCGCGCCCTCCTATCTCGCAAGCGCAGGCGAGCTGGAACAGCCCGCCGATCTCGCGCGCCACAACATGCTCGTCTACAACCTTGCGAACGATCCCTATTCGCTGCGCCTGCGCAAAGGCAACGGCGCGCAGACGGTGCGCATCACGCCGACGCTCGACAGCAATGACGGCCAGGTCATCCGCGGTGCGGCGCTGGCGGGTCTCGGCATCCTCATCCAGCCGCTCTACATCGTCCAGAGCGATATCGCGGCGGGCCGTCTCGTCCCGGTCCTGCTGGATTGGGAGCTGCCTCTGCTCACCATGAACATCGCCTACCAGAACCGTGCCGGGCTGCCGGCCAAGATCAGGGCCTTTTCCGACTTCCTCGTCACCCACATCCGCGAGCATTCGCAGCCGGGGATATGGATGGACGCGGCGAAGTAAGTGACAGACACTGAAATCCCGACTGTTTCCGAGAAGGCATATCCATTGAAATCCAGGACATCCGGGACGGCGTGGCGGCATGCCAATATCGGCCGCCTGCTCAACAACGCGGTGCGACGTTTCGAAGGCCGCGTGCTCGAATTGATGAGCGAGCGGGGGCATGACGAGACGCGCATCGCCCATGTCAGTCTCACCCGCAATCTCGACGTGGAGGGGACGCGGCTAACGGAGCTCGCCCGCCGCGCGTCGATGAGCAAGCAGGCGATGGGCGAGCTGGTCGATCAATGCGCCGAGCTCGGATTGGTGGACCGCATCGCCGATCCGACCGACCGGCGCGCGCGCATCGTCATGTTCACGCCGGCCGGACGCAAATGGCTCGATGCGTTCCGCGATGCCGTCGACATCGCCGAGCAGGAGATGCGCGCCGAGCTCGGCAAGGCCACGATGGAGGCGATCTTGAAGGGCCTGGCGGTCTATGGCGCGCAGTTCGACACGCTCGACGACGCCGAATAGTCAGGCTACTTGACGATATCGTCAGGCAACCTTACCATGCAAGATAATGCTGGTAGGGAGAAGCGCCTTGGAAACACGTCTGACGGCCGCCGTGCTCATCGTAGGCGGGGGCCCATGCGGGCTGATGCTGGCTAACGAACTCGGCCGCCGCGGCGTGTCCGCGATCCTGGTCGATGAAAAGCCGGGTACGGCGTTCAATCCGCAAGCCAATGCGACGCAGGCGCGCTCGATGGAGCATTATCGGCGGCTGGGTTTTGCCGACGAGATCAGGCGCGAAGGCCTGCCGGCCGATTATCCGACCGACGTCGCGTATTTCACCCGCTACACCGGCTATGAACTGGCGCGGTTTGCATTGCCGTCGTCCTCGCGCGCGAGCGAACTCGTCAAGGGCCTGTCCGGCTCCTGGAGCGCCGCGGAGCTGCCGCATCGCGTCTCGCAGAAATATGTCGAGGCGGTGCTGCGCCGGCACGCCGAACGGCTTCCCGGAATCCAGCTCAACTACGGTCATCGCCTCATCGGCTACGCCGAGAGCGACGACGGCGTCGTCGGCGAGATCGAATGTCTCGATGATAACAGCCGCTTTCAGGTTCGGGCCGACTTCCTGGTCGGCGCGGACGGGCCGCGCTCGCAGGTCCGGCAATCGCTCGGCATCGTCTATGGCGGCGAGACCGGGACGCAGCGCGACTTCATGGGGGGCCGCATGCTGGCGGTCTATGTCCGTTCGCCGGAGTTCTACGCCGGCATCCCGCATGCCAAAGCGTGGATGTATAATTGCTTCAACGGCGACCGCCGCGCCTTCATGGCCTCCGTGAACGGGCGCGACGAATTCGCGTTCCACACCCAGCTCCGGCCGGGCGAAGACGAGAGCGCGATCACGGTCAACGAGGCCAAGGCGGCGTTCCAGCGCGCCTGCGGCGCGCCGATCGCATGCGAGGTGTTGTCGTTCCTGACCTGGACCGCCGGCCACGCGCTGGTCGCGAATGCGATGCAGCGGGGCAGGGTGTTCCTTGGCGGCGATGCGGCGCATCTGTTCACGCCGACTGGAGGCCTCGGCTACAACACCGCGATCGAGGATGCGGTCAATCTCGGTTGGAAGCTCGCAAGCGTCGTCAAGGGCGTGAGCCCGGCCGCGCTGCTCGACAGCTACGAGGTCGAGCGGCGTCCGGTGGCGCTTCGCAACACCGACTATGCGCGCCGCTTCGCCGACTCCCTCGGCCTGTTCGCGCCCGCGCCGGAGATCGAGGACGCCACTGACGCCGGCGGCGAGGCGCGGCGGATCGCGGGCGTCTATCTCGAGCAGCACGCCCGCGCCGAGTTCAACATCCCCGGCATCACCTTCGGCGGACGTTACGACGGTTCGCCGATCATCGTCTCCGACGGCAGCCAGCCGCCGCCGGACGCCGCGAATGTCTACGTTCCGAGCGCCTGTCCCGGCGGCCGCGCACCGCATGTGTGGCTGGACGACGGCGTGTCCTTGTACGACCTGTTCGGTTTCGAGTGGACGCTGCTCCAGTTCGGCGACGTCACGTCCAGCCATGCTCCGCTCGGCGAGACGGCCCGCGCGCTCGGCGTCGACGTCAAGCTCGTCACGCTGCCGAAGTCGCTGCGCGATCTCTACGAGGCGGACCTCGCTCTGATCCGACCAGACCAGATCGTGGCCTGGCGCGGCAGCGCGTCACAGGCCGGGACGATCGGACGCGTTCTTGCCCGCGCGCTCGGGCACGGCGCGGGCGATGGCGCGCGGCTGGCAAGCTGATCTGTTCCCGCGGCCACATCCAACCCGTGGCCGCACGGCAATAACAACAAACGCAATAACAACAAGCAACGACAACGGAGGAGGAAAACGTGACCACAGGAGCATTCGAGGACTACGACGAACATGCCGCCACCGCTGCCGCTACCGCGCAGACGGCGAGCGGCCGCTGGCGCATTCTGATCGCCGGCACCATCGGCACGGCGATCGAATGGTACGACTTCTTCATCTACGGACTGATCGCGCCGCTGGTGTTCGATCAGTTGTTCTTCCCGAAATTCGATCAGCTCACGGCGACCATCGCTGTCTTCGCGACGTTCGCCGTCGGATTTCTGGCGCGTCCGCTCGGCGGCATCGTGTTCGGACATTTCGGCGATCGCCTGGGCCGCAAATCCGTCCTGCTGTGCACGCTGCTCATGATGGGACTTGCGACCATGTCGATCGGACTGTTGCCGACCTACGCCAGCGCGGGCGTGGCCGCGACGATCGCGCTCGTCGTGCTGCGCTTCCTCCAGGGCTTTGCGCTCGGCGGGGAATCGACCGCGGCGATCCTCATGGCAATCGAGACGGCGCCCGGCAACCGACGCGGCTTATCTGCCGCGGTGATCCAGGCCGCGGGACCCGTCGGCGTCGTGCTGGCCTCGTTCGCGGCGCTGGCGATCTCGCGGCTGCCGGAGGCGGATCTGCTGTCCTGGGGCTGGCGCGTTCCGTTCCTGATCAGCGCGGTGCTGGTCGCGCTCGGCGTCTAGATGCGCCTGCGCATCGAGGAGAGCGCGACCTTCCGCGAGGCGAGGCCGGCTGAAACCGTGCCTGTCGTCGAGGCGGTGAAGGGACATTGGCGGCCGATCCTCATCGTGTTCTTCGCCGAGATGGCGCAGACGTCCTACTTCTACCTGACGGCCATCTTCACCATCTCGTTTGCGACGCGCCAGCTCGGCGTTCCGAAGGACGTGATCACGCAGGCCGTGCTGTTCGCCAATCTCGTCGGGCTCGTGGCCATGCCCCTGATCGGGGCCTGGTCCGACCGGATCGGACGCAAACGCCTGTTCCTTGCCGGCGTTGCGCTCGCAACCATCTCGATGTTTGCATTCTACGGTGCGATCGCGAGCCGTGACACGCTGCTGGTGACCTGTGCGGTGATATTGGCCGCAGGCGTAATCCATCCCCTGATGTTCGGCACCGAAGGGAGCTATTTCCCGGAGCTGTTTCCGACCCGCATCCGCTTCACCGGCGTGTCGATCGGAAAGCAGCTCGGCACGGTGCTCGGCGGCGGCATCGCGCCGCTCGTCGCCACCAGCCTGTTCGCGCAGACGGGCTCCACCTACGCGATCACGGGATACTACGTCGCGCTCGCGCTGGCAGCGATGATCGCGCTCGGCTTCGCGCACGAAACCAGCAAATCGCGGCTGCTCGGCTGAGCCCAGCCACAAACATCAGGGAGGTTCTCATGGACGTCAATCTTCTCATCAACGGTCAGGATCAGGCCGCTTCGACCGGCAAGGTATTCGAGCGGCGCAATCCGCTCTCGCAGGAGGTCGCGAGCCGCGCGGCCGCCGCGACGGTTTCCGACGCCGACGCGGCGGTGGCGGCGGCATCCGCCGCGCTCGCCGCGTGGTCGGCGCTCGGGCCGAACGCGCGGCGCGCTCTGCTCTTGAAGGCCGCCGATGCGCTTGAGGCAAAGCGCGACGCCTTCATCCGGATCATGATGGCCGAGATCGGCACCACCGAAGTCTGGTCGGCCTTCAACGTCAAGCTCGCAACCGGCATGCTGCGCGAGGCGGCGTCGCTGACCACGCAGGTCGCGGGCGAGGTGATCCCGTCCGACAAGCCGGGATGTCTGGCGATGGCCGTCCGCCAGCCGGCCGGCGTGTGCCTCGGCATCGCGCCCTGGAACGCTCCGATCATTCTCGGCGTTCGCGCCGTGGCGACGCCGCTCGCCTGCGGCAACACGGTGGTGCTCAAGGCCTCCGAGATCTGTCCGGGAACGCACCGGCTGATCGGGGAGGTGTTCAGGGACGCGGGATTTCCGCCCGGCGTCGTGAACGTATTGACCAATGCGCCGGCCGATGCGCCGGCGGTGGTGGAACGTCTCATTGCAAATCCGGCGGTGCGGCGGATCAATTTCACCGGCTCGACTCGCGTCGGCCGCGTCATCGCCGAGCTCGCCGGCCGCCACCTCAAGCCGGTGCTGCTCGAGCTCGGCGGCAAGGCGCCACTGGTCGTGCTCGACGATGCCGACCTCGATGCCGCGGTCGCCGCCGTGGCGTTCGGGGCCTTCATCAACCAGGGCCAGGTCTGCATGTCGACCGAGCGCGTGATCGTGGATGAGAGCGTGGCCGATCAGTTCGCCGCTAAGCTTGCCAAGAAAGCCGGTGCGCTTCCGGCCGGCGACCCGCGCTCCGGGCCGGTGGTGATCGGTTCGATGATCGACGAGGCGCCGGCCAGGCATGTCGTTGCGCTGATCGATGACGCGATCGGCAGGGGCGCCGTCAAGCTTGCGGGTGGAGAGCGGGCCGGAACGGTCGTGCCCGCGACCGTGCTCGACCGCGTCGTCCCGGGCATGCGCATCTACAGCGAGGAGAGTTTTGGTCCCGTCGTGTCGGTGATCCGCGCGCGCGGCGTGGATGATGCGGTCCGCCTCGCCAACGATACCGAGTACGGTCTTTCGGCCGCCGTGTTCGGCCGCGACGTCGCGCGGGCGCTGACGGTGGCCCAGCGCATCGAAAGCGGCATTTGCCACGTCAACGGACCGACCGTGCACGACGAGGCGCAGATGCCGTTTGGCGGTGTGAAGGGATCGGGCTACGGCCGTTTCGGCGGTCAGGCCGGGATCGCCGAATTCACCGATCTGCGCTGGATCACGATCGAGACCCAGCCTCAGCACTATCCCTTCTGATCGCGTCACCACACGGCGAAGCATGCCGGGAAATCAACCCATGAACTCAAAAGTCCTGACGGTCCGGGAAGCAACCCTCGGCGTGCTTCGTTCCTTCGGTGTCGATCGTGTGTTCGGCAATCCGGGCTCGACCGAGCTCGCCTTTCTCGGCGACTGGCCCGACGACATCGATTACGTGCTCGGCCTGCAGGAAGGCTGCGTCGTCGGCATGGCCGACGGCTATGCGCAGGCGACCGGGCGTCCGGCCTTCGTCAACCTGCACTCGGCGGCCGGGCTCGGCCACGCCCTCGGCAATCTCTTCACCGCGTTCCGCAACAAGACGCCGATGGTCGTCACGGCGGGCCAGCAGGCGCGCAGCCTGCTGCGGATGCGGCCTTATCTCTTCGCGGAGGATGCCGAGCAGTTTCCGAGGCCCTATGTGAAGTGGAGTTCGGAACCTGCGCGGGCGGAAGATGTGCCCGCGGCCATTGCGCAGGCCTTCCTCACCGCCATGCAGCATCCGCGCGGCCCGACATTCGTGTCGGTGCCGTCGGATGATTGGGCGCGGGCGGCCGTCGCGCCGCCGGTGCGCCACATCGCAACGGAGTTTGCGCCCGATCCGGCGGCGATCGTCCGGCTCGGCGCAGCCATCGCAGCGGCCAGCAAGCCTGCCTTTGTCGTCGGACCCGAGATCGATCGCAACGGCTGCGTCGATGCCATGGTCGCGGTCGCCGAACAGGCGAGGGCGGCGGTTTGGGCAAGCCCGATGTCGAGCCGTTCGAGCTTTCCGGAATTGCATCCGCAATTCGCAGGCTTCCTTCCGGCAGCGCCCGGAGGGCTCGCGCGCGCCTTGCGCGGCGTCGATCTGATCGTCGTGGTCGGAGCGCCGGTGTTCACCTTCCACGTCGAAGGACAATGCGAATTGCTCGACGACGGAACGCCGGTCTGGCAGATCACCGACGATCCGGCCGAGGCCGCGGCCGCGGCGGTCGGTGACACCATCATCAGCACGCTCCCGAAGGCGCTCGTCGCGCTTCGTTCGGCGCTGCCCGACATCGCCAAGCGCGAGGGGCCGGCCGCGCGGACCCGGCCTGCCGTTCCCGCCGCGCAAAATCCGATTCCTCCGGCCTATGCGCTGAGCCGGCTGTCGGCGCTGATGCCGCGCGATGCGATCGTGGTCGAGGAGGCGCCGTCGCATCGTCCCGCCATCCAGCAGTTCCTGCCGCGGCCGGGCGCGGACAGCTTCTACACCATGGCAAGCGGCGGGCTCGGCTACAGCCTGCCGGCCTCCATTGGCGTGGCGCTGGCGCGGCCGGGCCGTCGCATCGTCGCACTGATCGGCGATGTACTGCATCCAGGCGATCTGGACTGCGGCGCAGCGTCGCCTGCCGATCACTTTCGTGATCATGAACAATTCCGGCTATGGCGCGATGCGGGCCTTCAGCCAGCTGATGCAGGCGCATCGTCCGCCTGGAATCGACCTGCCCGGGCTCGACTTCGTTGCGCTCGCCAGGGGGCACGGTTGCCCGGGCCGCCGCATAACCGACGTCGCCGATCTCGACCGCTGTCTCGCCGAAGCATTGGCCTCGGGCGGCCCCGCGCTGGTCGACATCGCCGTCGACGACGCCACGACGGACCTGTTCAACCATCCGCGCTAGATTTGTTCGGCGATGAAACCCCCTTTCGCGTCAGCGCGCGCCGGGTCCTTCAGCATCGGCGTCCTGCGAACCTTAAGAGCTCGTGGAGCTGCGGATCGCTTCGCCGGCACCGATCACCTGCGATCGCAGGCGACGGTCGGCGGAACGCGCGACCAGACAATACAAGACCAGCGCGAGGAGCGACGACGCTGCCATGACCGCCGTCATCGAGAGCGCAGTCCGTCCGTCGAAGCGAACCGCCACCAGCCCGCTCGATATGGCGCCGGCGATCAGTTGAGTGCTCCCGGCAGCCGCGCTGACGGCGCCGGCCGATCCTGCGGTCGATCATGCCGATGAGAAGCGGCCCCACGATCATCGCCAGCGTGAAAGCACCGAGCTGGTTGCCGGCCTCGACCCGCGTCAGTCCCTTGATCTCCATCAGCCATGGTCCGCCCCACAGGCCGCGCAGCACCAGCGAACTCGCCAGCGACACCAGCGCCAGCGCGATCAGGCCGCGCAGCGGCCGCGACAGGCCGAGCCTGAGCACCTCGATCATCTGCGCCATCGGCGAGGAATGGTCCTTGTGCTCGGCCGGCTGGTTCGGCACCAGCGCGAACACTGCGAGCGCCACCACGACGCCGCCAGCTGCGGAGATCCAGAACCCGGCACGCCAGCCCCAGGTGTCGACCACGAAGGCGAGCGGGCTCGACGACAGCAGCATGCCGATATTGCCGATCGAGAGGATCGCGCCCGACCACAGTCCAAATCGCGCCGCCGACAATTGCTTGGCCGCGAGCGTCATCGGGCACATCAGCATGCCCGAGGTGGCGACGCCGAGCATGAGCTGGCCGACCGCAAAGCTCTCGGGGCCTGTCGCAAAGCCCGACGCGACCGCACCGAACACGGTTCCCGCCAGCAGGGCAAGCGACACCGGCCGCACGCCGAAGCGATCCATCGCCGCGCCGACCGGAATCTGCGCGGCGGCAAAGGCGAAATGATAGACCGAGGTCAGGCTCGCCAGCGCCTGCGGCTCGATATGGAAGTCCGCCGCCATCAGGTCGAGGCTGATGGCCGGAATGGTGCGCAGCAAGGTCGAAAGCATATGACCGCATGCTAGCGCGACCAGCGCGAAGATCAGCGCGCGGGTGGCGCTTCCCGCGTCGTCAGTGGCAGCGGTCCCCATGAGTGTCCCGTCCCGTGAAGGTTTTGGCTGGGGTACATGATTGACGGGACGGTGCCAATGGGGGAAGGGCAGGCCCGGCTATTCGAGATTGTGGCGTCCGAACTTTCAGCTCGTCGGGTGGGTCGAGCAACACGAAACCCCTCAACCCGATTGCAACGAAGATGAGTCTCGCGAAGAGCTCGGCCCATCCAACGAGCTTAGTCGTCGCTGTCAGGCGCTTGTAACGCCATCTCGGGACCTTGGCCCCTTATAGGCTGTGGTGCCACGCTTCGAGATACAACGGAGACCTGCGCACCTCTTCAACAGTGCTCCTCGATAGGCCCAAGTCGGCGAGCAGCCGATCATCGAGTTCGAGAAGTTCCCCGTACTGGCGCCGTCGTTCCCACGCGCACACCATTCCAGCCAGCCACACAAGTGGAAGCTTCCACCATCGCAGGTCGGGAAGAGGCAGTGAGGGCGGGTTGATGATGTAAGCGGAATTGGAAGTAGTGCTGCCGCAAGACATGTTTCACCTCCATATTGGAGCGAAACAACACTTGGCTGCGGGAGCTCATCGGGCGGTTGTCAATGTCCCAAGCGATCTATGTATCACACGCTCCGTGGGTGCTCAAGCGATAGTCAGTGAATATGAACTCAGTCATCCGCAGC
This sequence comes from Bradyrhizobium sp. YCK136, assembly GCF_044570075.1. NCBI lineage: Bacteria > Pseudomonadati > Pseudomonadota > Alphaproteobacteria > Hyphomicrobiales > Nitrobacteraceae > Bradyrhizobium > Bradyrhizobium sp. YCK136. The sequence continues at coordinate 7,020,744 of NZ_CP172424.1, read as the reverse complement.
AGCGGTTGGGGAAGGGCAGGCCCCTTATTCCGGATTGTGACCTTGCGATCCGGTCCTAGAGGTTCTTGATGATCGAGACGAAAGTCGGCGGCGCCTTGGTGGACGTGCCGGTCGAAAGACCGCCTCCGGCTTCGAATGCGCTTTCCGCGATCTCGTAGCCGAGCATGCGGTAGCTCTCGAATTGCGACTCCGTGAAGAATTGATTCAACGTCGTCTCGTGCGGAAAGGTCGGGTGGGATATCGCGTAGCTCAGGACGCCCATGGGCTCCGTGCCGTGCAGGCCCGACCTGAAGTACAACAGCAGTCCGTTTTGCGACGTGCCGCCGTCGGCCTCGCCATAGAGAATATCGCCGACCGCCCAGTAAGGCGCTTTCGTTGCAGGGCTTGGCCGTTCCGTGAAGCGCTTCTTGAGCAGGTCCAGGCCCCGCAGGTCGATGCGCACGCCGAGATCGATCCAGATCTTGCGCAGCGCGTTGCCGAGATCCTCGAAGGAATAATCGGGGTCGCAGCCGGCGTCGCTGACAACGATCACGCGGCAGCGCCGGCGGACCATCTCGTAGAGGCCGAGGTTCTCGAAGTGCCCGCCGTCGGTCAGGTAGACCCAGCGCTCGGTCTCGCTGGTCAGGCCGAACATCTCCATGAAGAACGGCCGGAGCGCATCTGTCGGCTTGACCTCCGCGTAGTAGGCATTGTCGCCGCGCGGGTTGGCCAGCCACCAGCCGAGGCGCACGTTGAACAGCGCCATCAGGAAAGCGACGCCGGGCGAGGAGTTGTAGCCCATGCTCGGACTGACGGCCGCGCCTGAAATCGCCATGGCGGTCCCAAGGGTGAGCATTCCGCCGTAGGGCCGGGGCTGCTTGGTCGTCGCGTAGGTCGTCCGGTAGGCACCGTCCGAAAATACGGCGCTGCCGCTGCCGCAATGGAGCGGCGAGAACGTGAAGGGCGCCGCCATCCGTTCTTGCCAAGCCAGATTCCTGGACGACACGAGGTTGAGTGCCGCGCCGATGACGTGGAACGGCTTCCAATTGGCCCCCGTCGGTGCGACGCCATGCTCCCAGAGTTCATACAGATACGGGCTGTCGCGGCCGTCGAAATCCGTAAAGGCATTCTTGGTCTTGTCACGGTCCTTCTCTTTGCGCGACGCACCGAGAAAGGCGCGAACCAGTCGGTTCCGGTAGAGGCTGTGGAGCGAATAGCGGTTGATGCTGAGGACATGCGAGGCTGCATAGATCAGCACGCCGAGCGCGACGCCGGCTATGAGGACGACTTTCCAGGGTAGATGATCGGCGCCAGCCGCGAGTGTGAACGCCCTGTCCCAGGCGATGGACAGTAGAGCGACCAGGACCGACGCGAAAATTCCCGCCGCGATCGCCGCAATCGTGTTGAGCCCGAGATATTGGCGAACGCCCGACGCCTGCTCGGCGGCGGCCCTGGTCTTCGAGCTCGCTCCCAGGATGACGGAAAGCAGGCCTGAAAGACCTCCCCCGGTCGCAAGCGAGGGGACGAACGCGCTGCCAAGCTGACTCTCGATCCATCTTGCGGCCGGTGGCGTGCCAAGCACGAGCCCGAACCACAGCAGCCAGCCGAGATAGGCCAGCGTGAAGAGTCCGCTCGACCGCGCCTGGAATTCGAGCCCGACGTCCACCTCGGACAGGAATTCGGCAAACGAGATGTAGATCACGTCGGCGACGATCCGCGCCATGACGATCCAGGGCAGGCCGAGGACGCAGGCAAAACCCGCCGTCGTGGCAACGGAACCCGATGGGCCGTAATGCCAAAGCAAGACCAGTCCCGCGGCACCCAGCACGCCAAAAGCGGCGCCGGCGACGCACCAGGCGAAGAGATCGATCCATGGATGCTTGGGACGAGCCGCGAGCGGTGGGCGGGCCGACTTTCCAAAGACCAGGGTCCACAGGCGCGCCAGCACCCAGGAGGCAAGAAAGAATAGAACGCCAAGGATGGCGCCGCGAAGCACCACGACGGGGTAAAATTGAGCTTTTTCGACCTGCTTGTCGACTTTGAACCCGACGGCCGTGGTCACGTCCGTGAGCATCGACAGACCGTATTGGCTTCGCAACACGAAAACCAGCAATGCAGCACCGACAAGGAAGGGCATGAGATCGCAAACGAGAAACCGGGGTTGCGAGACATTGATGCATCCGCGGCCGGGACGGTTCGCGACGGAGAACGACAAGGACGCCAGAAAGCAGAGGGTTGGTATGAACATGACAACCAGGAACCAGGCCGACGTATTCTCGCGTCTGATGCTGTCGGCATCGATGACCGCAAAGTAGAGTGCGTTGGTGATGAGCACCGCAAGGATCATCGGAGGAACGAGCAGGACCCAGTTCAGGAACAGGTTGCGCAGGACACCGGCAACGTCGCTCCACAGGTCGGGAGAAATCGGCGAAAAGCTGGGGGCGAGAAAGTGCGAGTTGCGCCGGAGGTTGGAAACCGGCTCGGCTTCTTCGTGATCGCCGAGTTGACCGACGCTGTCTCGCCGATTGAGCGCCGAAACCACCGTGCCTGGACTGGAGCGCCGCTCGCGCTCCTGATGGAGCCAGGCTGATAGCCAACTGCCGATATAACCGCCGCCCGACACGGTCGACAGATACTCGAACTCCGTCAGGGCCGAGCCGGTCTTCCCGCCCTGGCGCTTCGACGTGACCTCCAGGGCCGCAAGTCGTTGCAGAATGCCGAGCGCAAACGCCGCGCTGCGAATTCCTCCGCCGGAAAGGCACAGGGCCCATCGGTCGTCCGCGTTCAACGCCTGGTAGACGTCGAGGAGTTTTCCCGGGACCGGGTCCGTCGGCGATGGTCTGGGCAGTGTTTGGGAGGGCTGCTGCGCAGGTTGCGGCGATGTCGCGGACGGCGGTTGGGTTGGTGTCTGCGAAGCGCCGGATGCCGGCTGCGCTGGTGTCCGCGAGATGTCGGGATCTTTTGGTGCGAATTCCAGGCGAACGCCCGCGAGCGCCCGCCGCTCCTCCCAAAGGACCTGTGAAAGGTTCAATGCCCCATGACGCCTCTCCCCCTGTTTCACTGAGATCGGCCCAAGCGGCCTGTTCAGTGTCTCCGCTGGGTCAGTTCTGGTCGGCGGGCGGAGCGTAGGCTTGACCGGAGCAAGCTAGCGGCACCGGCGACAGCAAGCGTGTGAAGCAATTCACAAACACGTAGAAATTGTCATGGCAACCGCGTGGAAGCGGTCGTGACGCTAGGCACGTTGTCCATCAAAACGAGTCTGACGCCGCTGCCTGAGACGATGAACCAGGCCGGCCGTCAGGACGTTGTTCGCGGCAAGATGTGGTATCATGGGGACCTGGATCTGCAGCTGGCGGCGGCAATGTCTTCCACCGAGAGTGCAAGCAAGACGACCAGTGAGGCGGCCCGCCGGGAGCGGAGGAGGAGCAATTCCTTACTGTTCGCTCTCGCCGTTGGATTTCTTGTCTTCGGTGCGGCCGCGGGTGCGCTCTATTACGCATTGCGGCCGGAGGTTCTGCGGATCGCCGTTGGACCGCCCGGCAGCGACGATTACAAAGTCGTCGAGGCAATGGCCGATGCCTTCAGGAGGGAAAGTCGAACCGTCAGGCTGTCCCCGGTCAAGACTGACGGGGCGGTGGAGTCACTCGCCCTGCTTGGGGCAGGCAAGGCGGACCTTGCCGTCAGCCGCGGTGATCTGGAAATGCCCGCCGAGGCGCAGACCGTCGCCGTCGTGCGCAAAAACTTCGTTGTGCTGTGGGCGCCCTCCGAGCCTGCTGGCAAGGGCGCGAAAAGAAAGCGGTCGCCGAAAATCAAGGAGGTCGCCGATCTCGCAGGGCACCGTGTCGGCGTGATTGGGCGGACCCCCGTGAATGCCGCGTTGCTGCGGGTCATCCTGAGCGCCTCCGGCGTGGACGCCGAGAAAGTCGCGGTGACGCACTTTGGCACTGAACAGATCGGGGAGCTGGCGCGCGATCCCGCCCTCGATGCATTCATGGCAGTCGGGCCACTCGACAGCAAGATCACATCCGACGCCGTTGCTGCTACGGCGCGGGCCCGCGGTGAACCGAAATTTCTCGCCATCGAGACATCGGAAGCGATCGCCTTGAGGCATCCCCGGTATGAATCGGAGGAAATTCCGCCCAGCGTCTTCAATGCGGATCCGGCTTGGCCGGGTGACAAGGTCGAGACGGTCAGCGTCAGCCACCTCATCGTGGCCAGAAAGAGCATGTCCGAAACCACGGTAGCCGCGTTTTTCCGGCAGCTCTTTGCCGTCCGTCAGGCGATTGCGCGGCAGGTACCTGGCGCTGCTCACATCAGCAAGCCGGACCTCGAGAAGGATACCGAGCTGCCGGTCCATCGGGGAGCGGCGGCCGTCATCGACGGCAACGAACGCACCTTTCTCGACCGGTACGGCGATTACTTCTGGTTCGGGCTCCTGCTTCTCTCCGGGATCGGCTCGGCCGGCGCCTGGTTGCGCCGCTATTTGAACCGCGAGGAAAGGGAGGACAACACCAGCCATCGCAAGAGAATCCTGGCCATGGTCGCGAGCGCGCGGACCGCGGAATCCAACCAGGAACTGCTGACCCTGCAGCGTGAGGCGGACGCCATCATCGCTGAAACCCTCGAGTGCTACGATGACGGCGCTGTCGAGGAAGAGGAACTCGCCGCATTCGGGCTGGTGCTCGATCTCTTGAGCAACGCCATTGCCGAGCGGCGAGCCGCGTTGCAACGAACCAGCTTCGAAACCGTTCGAGGCGCGACAGCAGGCTCCACGCTGCGAGGATAAGGGCGGCCATTTGAACCGGCCGTTGCGGATTCCGCCGCGCCGGCGCCGCCGTACGCGGGATCTCCGATTTCGTCGAGGGTTGCGGCGCCGGCGCGCGGCCACTGGCTGACGACGATGGCCGCCATCGCGCCTTTCCCGAACGTGCAGGTCGACTCGACAATGATGATCCAGTTCTCGGTCGTCAGCTTGATCTGCTTATCGGAGTGTCGCTGCTTGGCATGGTGAGCCAGATCGATGTCTGTGCGTTTTAGAAGCGATACAATTGCGGCGGGAATCTCTGTACAACAACTACCTGCATCGTTATCTATCGCGAAGGCCATGCTCTTCGGAAGTCGATCCGCGACCTCGATGCGTACCAATTCGTCCGAACTCCGACCTCACGATGTGTCGACACATTATCTGATCGACGTCTTGCTCGACGGAGCGCACGAATCTTACTCTGTGTTCTGGGCGCTGAAGGCCATCGGCTTGCTTGCAGTTATCACGGAAGCGCAGCAACAATCTTGTCACGCACTCGCGACTTGCCAAGTTGCTCGGTGCTTCCAGATCCGGTCTGTCGCATTGTCTCGCCTATCTTGACAGGCTCCGAATCTTGCACACGCAGCGGATGCATTTGCCCGGCTGCCTTGCGCCTACTCAAGTGTATTCAGTGCCGATTATGGCGCGCTGGCGCGACGATCATGGTTCGCCACTCACGGAGTCGGCCGAGCACGCGCAGGCCGCCAATTTGTCGACGCCAGCCCTGGCTTATCGATATGCGGAACTGCATGCGTCGATGCACATCTACGCTCGATCGAACTGCAGTCGAAAGAGACGTTGTCATCATGAAACGCTGGTTCAAACTCTTCGAGACCGCGTCGCGGCACTTGCAAGCCAAGGAGCGTGGTCTCTTCGTTGTGGTCGTCGGCTGCATGTTGATCGCCGCGGGATGCATGGCAATAACTCCATACATTCTCGGCGTCCTAACGGACAGATTGCTGGAGGGCCGCGCGTCGCATGATGTGCTGGTGCTAATGGCCGGGGCTTATCTGGCGACGGTGGCGATGCCAAGGATACTTCAGACCGTCGCCCTCCATCGACAAAGCAGCCTTCGTGTTCACGCCAATCGCTCGCTGCTGTCGAGCTATTTCAACTATCTGTGTGAACAGCCGGAAAGTTTCTTTACGAGCAGGAATTCCGGTGAGCTAAGTCAGGAGGTTACACAGGCGTCGAACGATCGGTACGTCATCATTCGCAACTTTTCATCCTCCATCATTTCCCCAATCGTCCAGATCAGCATTGCAATCGTTATTCTAGTACCCGGAATCAGAGCTGAGTGATACGGCGGCCTTTGAAACGGCGTTGACGGACCTTTTTCTTGGTCCAGACGAAGGGCTCGGCTCTGTCGTTGTATGCGTTGACGTAGGCATCGATGTGTTCCTGAAGCTGCTTGAGGCTCGTGAAGGAGGTGCCGCTGAGCGACTGCCCCTGCAAGATGGAAAACCATACTTCGACCTGATTGAGCCATGACGCACTTGTCGGCGTGAAATGAAATTGCACGTTGGGGTGGGCCTTGAGCCAGTCCTCGTTCTTTTTATGGGTGTTGAGGTTGTCGAGGATGACGTGAAGCTTGCGGTTCGGAAAAGCCGCGGTGACGCTGTTCATGAAATCGAGAAACTCGACGCGGCGCCGGCGTTTTGAATGGGTCGCGATGATCTTTCCGGTGGCGACTTCGAGCGCCGCAAACAATGTTGTGGTGCCATGCCGCTTGTAATCGTGGCTTTGGCCGGTCAAGGCGCGGCCATTGGGCAACTTCAGATAACCCTGCGCTCGCTCCAAAGCCTGGATCGAGGGCTTCTCGTCCACGCACAGCACAATGGCCTTCGCCGGCGGCGCGACATAGAGGCCGACAACATCGGCGGCTTTGGCCGTAAAGTTCGGGTCGTTGCTCTCGCACCAGGACTTGCGAGCCACCAGGTCAATCTTGTGGCTGCGCAGGAACCGCCAGACATATTGGACATCGACATCGCCCAGCGCCTCGGCCAGCAGGGGGCCGGTCCAGCGCGCAAACCCTTGCGGTGGCGGCTTATCCAGCAGCTTCAGAATCCGCTTGTCGGTCGTCTTCGTATAGATCGGCTGCTTGCCAGGCCGCGGCTTGTCTTGCAGCCCTTCAAGGCCATGGTCGGCATAGCGATGCCGCCAAAGGCTGACAATCCGCGGCTGGACCCCAACTTCCTTGGCGATCGACCGGGTGCTGCGCCCATCCGCCGCCAACAGAACTATCCGCGCCCGCTTCAAATCGCGCTGCAACGTCACCGGTGAGCGACAGCACGCCTCAAGCACCTTGCGATCTTTCCTCGAAAGGTGGACTTCTCTTGCTTCGGGCATCATCCCGACCTTGAATCACGACTCACGTTCCAAGAAACGTGGGTACTAGCCCTGAATCGAGACCTCATAGTTGCCGCAGCGATCTTGATTTATGCGGTCCTGTTTCTCACCAATAACGCCATACAAGGCAGAAGGCTGATGCAGCTCAGGGACGGCCTCATGGAGGCCGGGCGAAAGTCTTATGCAACACTTTCCGATTCCATCTCCAATATCGCAGTTGCGCGCCAGTACAACGGGTACGACTTTCTGCTTTCCCGGTATCGCGCGGTGCTGGACGAAGATCGCCACGCGCAAGGTCGATACTGGGCTGTTAGTCTTCAGATGCAGATCATCAACGCGCTGCTGTTTGTCGGCTTTTTTGGAGTGTCATTCGGGGTGGCTTTGTACGGGGTGGTTCACGGAGAGCGCTCCGTTGGGAGTATGGTGCTCGTCGGTGCGTACACGTTGACGCTGTTGGCCCCGATCGAAGGCCTCGGCAACATGCTTACCGAGATCACTCAGTCGCTAAGGACGTTCGGCGTGTTCATGGACAAGCTGGAATCCGTGCGCCCGTCGTCCAGGCGCCATGCCGAAGTGGTGCCGATGTCATCTTTCCAGCCGGCGATCGAATTTGACGATGTATCGCTGATCTATCCAGGCGCAACCGTGCCGGCCCTCAGGGGTATCAGCTTCTCCATCGCACCGGGACAGCAGGTGGTCATCACGGGTCCGAGTGGCGCGGGCAAGACTTCTATCATCAAGGCGTTGACCCGACAGTATTCGCCGGGCACAGGATCAATCCGCCTATTTGGACAGGATATCGCGACGATAGACGTGCGGACCTTGAGCGACCGGGTTGGATATGTTTCACAGGAGGTGCTCATTCTCAAGGACACGCTCCGCTTCAATCTGAAGATTGCGCGAGCAGAGGCATCGGATGAAGAAATACTCCACTCGCTCGAGAAGGCCGGGCTAGGCGATCTCGTTCCCAGCTTGCCGGCCGGTCTCGACACGATACTCGGTAATCGTGGTGCAACCCTTTCGGGAGGGCAGAGGCAGAGACTGGCCCTCGCCAGGCTGTTTCTACGGAAGCCTGACGTTGTCGTGATTGACGAAGGCACCGCGGCTCTGGATATCGTCACCGAGCAACGGGTGCTCGAAGAGTGTCTGACAACTTTTGACGGGAAGACGATTGTGATCGTCACGCATCGTCCGAGCGCGATGGTGTTGGGAGACACGTTGATCGTTGTGCAAGACGGGCGGGTCGAGGACAGCGGAAAACACGATGAACTGAGGTCGCGCAACGGTTTCCTTTCGCGCGTTCTCAGCGGAGCAGCGTCATGATCCGGCTCTCCCGAGGCGCTTCAAGCGGAATAAGCCGGTTTGGCTCATCCGGATGACTGCATCATTCTTTCGGCCTTGGTCACGAACAGGAGTGGCTGGTGAAGTGGAGTACCATTTGTTTGGTGGGCGTCGCGTCGGCATTGTTCGCGCAGTCCGGAGCCGTAATCCGATTGACGGCTGAAAGGCAGGTCTTGTTTCCAGCAACGGTGGTGCTTCCTCTGCCTTGGGATCCGACCTCGCCCGAGTGTCGCGAGGATCCAATGCCGCCAGGCTTTCGGGTGAATGGGGAGATCAGCTCGGCTGGTCCGCAAGGCCGGTGCGCGCAAATTGACGGACAGCCGATCTGATGCGGTTTGCGCCGTTACGTAGGCCGCACTTGGGCGATGATTGGCCGGCCTATCTCCAAACGCCGAGGAGATGAGCAGTGCTGGTGTCAAAAGGCATCCTGCTTAGGCTGCGTCAATTTCCGCAGTAGAGTTTGTGCGTCATCCAGCAATGCCTGCAGCTGCTGCCGCTCGCTGATCGCATCCCTCGTGAATAGCCCGTGCGTGCGCGCATTCTGATTTCCCTTCGGCGCGCCGGACCCTAGCGCGCCGCCGTGCATGCGGCAGCGTGTCTTGCCGTGCGCCGCTGGCGCGCGGCACGGGCTGCCGTCGCGGGTTCGGGCGCCGCAGCGGGGGCTGGTGCGCATCGGGACCGTGTTGCGGGTGTGGCCGCCGGTCATGGGGTGGCGCCTTGCGTTGCCTCGCTCCGGCTCGCCTCCGCAACAAGCACGTTCGTATGCTGCGTGACGTTGCCCACGATCGCTCGTCCTCCGTCCTGAACGGACAGGTTTTTCACCGTGATCGCGCGCTCGTCGCTGTTGCGGTGGCGGCTCAGGGCCTCGACCTGAGCGGCAAAGGTGCGGGTCAGCCGGGTCAATGCGCGCGTGACACTTTCCTGCGGGAGGTTGTCGGTGCAGGCGAGGCGGCAGGCGCAGCGCATCGTCGCCAGGTGCACCGAGACCATCTGCGACACCAGCATGGCTTCGATGGAATCCTTCGGTGCGATGCTCCTGATCATCGAGACCATGAAGGCGAGATTGGCCTCATCGGGTTTCTGTCCGACCGCGCTCGCTTTCACCAATTGCCTGAGAATGCCGTGCAGCGCGTCGCGGTCAACGGCACCGAGTGCCTCGGCCAGCAGGCGCTCGCCGGCTTGCGGGTCCGGATGGGTGATCGCAATGCGCCGCTTGTACAGTCTTATCCGCGGGCTCGCGGCGGGGCCGCCGCGATCGCTTGCTGCAAGCGGCGAGGTGATGCGGCGGTTCGGTGCTGTTGTCATGTGCTGTGTCCTTTGCTGGCGCAGGCGTGCGCGAGCGACCGTTCGCTGCTGCGCGCGGATGCGAATTTCGGGATGTCGATGAAGGGCTTATGCGCAACCACGTCGAGGCGGCCCGGATGAGGGTGGCCGTCACGCTGACGATGGTTGCGATGATGGCATTCTGCCGGTGTTTTGCCCGACGAGTCAAACGGCGTTGCGAAGCGCGCAAGTCCTTGTTCTTCCAAGCACCGGCTACTGTGCATGGGGTTGTTTTCGCGCTTTTTGTTTTGAGCCGGCGCTTACGTGCCGTGCGACGGAATTGCGAGGCGCGTCGTGTGTGGAAACGCGATTGCGCAATCCCGTGCGGCCGCTCATCATGATCCCCGAGCGCGCCGCACCAACAAGCATGCACACGCGGCGCCGAAGTCTGGGGAGAGAACGAATGCAACGAACGGCTCGCCTGCTGGCAGTCATCGCCGGATTGTGCGCCTGTGCGCCGGCGACAGAGGCCCTCGCGCAGAAATATCCAACGCGGCCGATCAAGATCATGGTCGGCTTCAGCGCGGGCGGGCCGGTCGATGTCGTCGCTCGCATCATCGGCGACCGGCTGGGCAACAAGCTCGGGCAGCCCTTCGTGGTCGAGAACCGCGCCGGCGCCAACGGCATGATCGCCGCCGAAGGCGTGGCTCGTGCGGATGCGGACGGCTACACCATGCTCGCCTGCAACTCGTCCACCATCACGCTCAACAAGACGCTGTTCAAGGACATCCGCTACGACCCGGAAAAGGACTTCGCGCCGTTGACCACAGTGGTGTCGGCGCCGCTGGTGCTGGTGGTCAATCCGGAGAATCCCAGGACGGCCGACATCAAGACCGTGGCCGATCTCGTTGCCGCGGCGAAGGCGAGGCCCGGCGAGCTTGCCTACGGTTCAGGCGGCAACGGCAACCTCGCCCATCTCGCCATGGAGCTGCTCGGCCAGAAGGCCGGCATCAAGATGATCCACGTGCCCTATCGGGGCGGCGCCGCGTCCGAGGTCGGCATCCTCGCGCAGGAGGTGCTGGCGGTGTTCGATCCCCTGTCGGCCGTGCCGCTGGTGAAGGCCGGCAAGCTGCGCGCGCTCGCGGTGTCCTCCGCCGAGCGGCTGCCGTCGCTGCCTGATGTGCCGACGGTTGCGGAGGCAGGCTATCCCGGCTTCGACCTGTCGTTCTGGGTCGGCTTCTTCATGCCGAAGGCGACCCCCGCGCCGATCCTGGAGGCGCTGCACCGGGAGATCGTCGCCGCCGCCAGGGATCCGGCGGTTGCGGAGAAGCTCGGCTCGCAGGGCGTGGTTAGCGTGCTGAGCCCGGCCGAGTACGCCGCGAAGATCGCGAAGGAGACCAAGGAGCTCGCCGAGGTCGTGGCGGCGGCAAACATCAAGGCGGAGTGAGGTGGCCGCTTGGATTTAGGCATGATCGTACGGCTCGCTCCGCTGCACCCCTCCCGCTTGCGGGAGAGGTCGGCGCGCAGCGCCGGGTGAGGGCTTTTTCCTCTGGGGGATTGTCCCGCCGCGGAGACACCCTCTCCCCACCCCTCTCCCGCGAGCGGGAGAGGGGGCGCACCTCCTTCGCGGTAGCCATCACGGCCACAGGATTTGCTTGCGGCAGCCCAAATCGTTCAGCAGCGACAAGCCGGTGTGAGCTAGCTCGAGGAGCGTTCGCGCGCCGCAAAGCGGATCGCACGAGCTTTTGCACTCTTTCCGGCCGCGCGGGCCGCGATCATGCTCCGCGCCTTGCCGTGGGCCCCGGCATTCCTGCGCAGCAAGGTTGCGAACCGCTTGCGTGCACGGCTAGCCGAGAGCCGCGCCGCGAGCTGCTCGGCCTTGCGCATGATGGTGACGACCGACGGTGTCAGGTTCACCGGAACCCAGGCGACGTCCTTCGTCTTGGACAGGCTGCCAACGCCTTCGCAAGGCGCTTCGCGCGGTAGGTCGATCCGGATTGCGAGAGCCTCCGCGCGCTCGGTCCAGTCCTCGGCCCTGGTGCCCGTGATGATGCGGACATAGTCGCGCGTCTCGCGCGGCAGCTCGCTCTCTCTGGCGAGCCACTTCTGGATGCGGCCGGGACCTGCGTTGTAGGCGGCCGCGGCGAGGCCGAGATTGCCGAAATCGTCACGCAGCTTGCGCAGGAATTTTGCTGATGCGGGCAGCGCCTTCACGGGATCGAAGGGATCGTCCAATCCGACCTCGGCCGCCGTTTCCGGCATGAACTGCGCGACGCCCTGTGCGCCGGCCGAGCTGACCTCGTTGGAACGAAAGCGGCTCTCCTGCCAGAGCAGGCGCGCGAAGAACGGCACGGGAATGCCGCTGGCCTCGGCGGCTTCGCGAAGCGCGTGGCAGAATTGTTCGGTCGGTGAAAGCGGGGCCTGCGCGACGGGTTCGACTGTGGGGACCGGCTCGATCGTCTCGATGTAGGCCGCGCGCGCATTTGCCAGCTCAATGGCCTGCACGCTTGCGAGGAAGAGTTCGGCGAGGGGAACCAGAGAAGGACCGCGATCAGTCTTGAGAGCAGCGTGGTCGATGCTTGACGGCTGCCAGGAGGACGACGAGCCGACGTCGCACATCAGAATCAGGAACGCAGCGCAAGCCGCGACGACAAATCGCATCTCGGTAAGAGTCCTCGAACTGTGGGGGAACGACCAGCGCGTGCGCCGGTGAGGAGGACTTCATTAACCGTAATTGCGGCGAAGCTGCGATTCCGCGCGAGGGCAGGTGTTAGTACGGGGGCCTGCCGCAGAACATGCGCCGCCGGCCCCGCGGATCTACGGGGACCGCGAGCAAATGCGACGTGCGAGTGGTGGCACGGAGGCTAGTCCTTCGGAAAGTCCTTGCGCATCGCGATCTCGGCGGCATCGCCGGGCGACAGCACGGTCTGGTCGAAGGCCGGCTGCGGCCTCGTCATGATGTCGTAGAGCGAGATGCCCTTGATCGGCTTGTCCATGAGCACGCGGACGCAGTCGGCGAGCGTGCCGTTGTAGACGAGATAGGGCGGACCCCGATCCTTCTGCCTCTCGCCCTTTAGCGATGGCCACTTCTTCAGTTCGGCCGGCGCGTCATAGGCGATCGGCGATCCTTCTTTGAACATGCGTTCGGCCCTGGACGGCTTGGATTGCCGGGAATCCTAGAGCCGCCGGGTAAACACACGTTAAAGAATTAGTTCAAATCAGCCGGCAACGAAGGCGAGCAGGGTGCCGTTGGCCTTGGCCGGCGGCACGACGATCGCAGGTCCACTGCGCAGCGCCGCCGCGCCCAGCGCCTTCTCGGTCGCCGCGAGATCGCCGCTGACCAGCACCAGCGCCGCGCCGCCGCGCTCGGAGAGGCCCGCTAGCGGCACGCCGGGATAGCGTTTGCCGAGCTGGTCCAGCGTCAAATAGACGAAGTCGGCACGATCGCCGCCGGAGGGCACGGTGACCGCGCCGTCGGCCTCGGTCTTCGGTTCGCGGTCGATCAGGCGCGCGAGGTGCGCGGCTTCCTTCGCGGGATCGGGCGTTGCGATCAGCGTCTGCTTGATCCGCTTGGCCGCATTGGCATGCTTCATCAGTTTGGGGATCCACACCGTCTCGCGGGTCTTGTGCTGGCAGGCGAAGATGCGCACGCCGCCCGGTGCTTCCGCGGTCGGCCACATGAAGGTGCGGAATTTCGCCGCCGAGACTGTGCCGTCAGGCAGCGTCACCGGCCGCTCGAAATCGGTCGGGCCGATCGGCGTCAGGCCACGCGCGCGGATTTCCTCTGCGCCGGCGGCGCTATCGACCGCCGTGAAGGCGATACGCTCGATGCCTTCGCCGCGTGTGTCGAGGAAGGCGCGGGCCGGCGCATTTTGCTCGGTCGCGGCCAGCAGGCCGAGCAGCTCCATATAGTCCGGGTCGAACATGATGGTGTAGTTGCCGGTGCCCATATGCGCGCTGTGGGTGCCGCGCGGCGACACCGTGAAGCCGAGCTGCCGGTAGTTCTCGGCGGCCTTGTCGAGGTCCTTCACCATGACCACGGCGTGGTCGATACCGATGACGTTCTTGAGGGCCACTGTGATTTCCCCGCGGCAGATGCAGATTGAATTTGGACGGCACGAGCGGCCGCTGTCCCTATCTACGCCGGATAGACGATCAAGTCATTTTCAATTCAGTGGGACATGCGGAAATTTCATTCCGCGAAACGTGATATCGACGCGCGATGGCGTCAGCGCGCCTGCTCGATATAGGCGGCGAGGATGGCACGCTCCTCGCCGGTCATTTCGGTGATGTTGCCGGGCGGCATCGCGGTGGACCAGGCCGCGACGCGGCCGATCAGGCGAATGTTGCGCTGGATGTGCTCGGGCGCGTCGAGCAGGATGCCCTTCGGCGCGGTGACGATCCCGGCCCAGACCGGTTCGGCCGCGTGGCACATGCTGCAGCGGGACATCACGATCTCCTCGACATTGGCGACCGTGACCGGTGCCGATAGCGCGCCGGTCTTCACCTCGCGCGGGCCGGCGGCGGACAGGAAGAGGATCGCGATCGCGCCCACGGCGGCCACGCCCCACACCCACCACGGCGATTGGCGCCCGGCATGGCGCTCGTTGAAGAAGTGGCGGATCACGGGGCCGAGCGCCAGGATGATCGCGACGATGATCCAGTTGAAGCGCGTGGCGTAGAGCAGGGGATAGTGGTTGCTGATCATCAGCACGACCACCGGCAGGGTCAGATAGTTGTTGTGGACCGAGCGCTCCTTGCTGGTCTTGCCGAGCTTCGGATCCGGCGCCTGTCCCGCGATCAGCGCTGCGACGATCTTCTTCTGGTTCGGGATGATCAGCGTGAAGACGTTGGCGACCATGATGGTGCCGATGATCGCCGCGATCTGGTTGAACGCGCCGCGACCGCTCAGCACATGGGTGAAGGCGTAGGTCAGCGCGACCAGGAACAGATAGCCGCCGATGGCGAACGGCAGCTCGCGCTGGGCAAGCCCGGTGCGGCAGGCAGCCTCGTAGAGCGCCCATGCCAGAGCCAGGCTGAAGAAGCTGAACAGCCCGGCCTGGAATGGCGTGAGGTCGAGGATCGACTTGTCGACCAGGAACAGGTCGGCCTCGAGATAATAGACCACCACCATCAGCGCGAAGCCGGATAGCCAGGTGGTGTAGGCTTCCCATTTGAACCAGGTCAGCTCATCCGGCATCTGGCTGGGCGCCACCAGATATTTCATGATCCGGTAGAAGCCGCCGCCATGGACCTGCCAGGCTTCGCCCTGAACGCCGTCAGGCAGATCGCTCTTGGGCTTGAGGCTGAGGTCGAGGGCGATGAAATAGAAGGAACTGCCGATCCAGGCGATCGCCGCCACCACGTGCAGCCAGCGGAGCAACAGGCTCGCCCATTCCGATATGATGGATCCCCACATGATCACCCCATCAGGTGCGACACAAATGCCGCAGCTTTGATCACCGCAACCGGCGGTCGCGCCCATACAATGTGTCGCACCGATCAACGGCATTTTCCAGTACGATGGGTCGTGGCTGATGCACATCGTGCGGGCATGAGCTGATGTGGGATTCGGCAGGCGTTTTTCCCGCCGGATCGATCGGCGTTGACGCTTGAGACATGCGCGCCGGGAGGAAGACGACGTGAAAAACAGGATATGGTCCGCAGCGATGGCCGCGGGATTGCTGGTCGCGGCCGCGACATCTGCGCAGGCCGAGCCGGTGATGCAGGGCAGGGACGCCTATGGCGACTGGCAGTCCGACAGGCCCGGCACGGTCAGGTTGATCCGGCCGCAGGATCTGGTCAAGCCTGGTGCCACGCGGTCGGTTGCGAGCTTCGCGCGCGTGGTGTCGCGGCCGTCGGATGCCTCGCCGCAGGTGCCTCCGGGTTTCAAGATCGAGCTGTTCGCCGAAGGCTTGCGCGCGCCGCGCATCGTACGCGTCGCGCCGAACGGCGATGTCTTCGTCGCGGAGACGCGGGCGGGCACCATCCGCGTGCTTCGTGCAGGAGAGGGCGGCAAGGTTGCGGCCAACGAAGTCTTTGCCAGCGGTCTGCGGCAGCCATTCGGCGTTGCCTTCTTTCCGAACGGCGACAATCCGCAATGGGTCTATGTCGCCAACACTGACAGCGTCGTCCGCTTTCCCTATCAGGCCGGTGACCTCAAGGCGCGCAGCAAGGCGGAGAAGATCGTTGCGAGCCTGCCGCATGACGGCGGCCATTCGACCCGCGACATCGTCTTCACGCCCGACAACAAGCGCATGCTGGTCTCGGTCGGCTCGCTCAGCAATGTCGCCGAGGGCATGGGCACGCCGCCGGGCGGGATGGATGCGTGGTCGAAAACGCAGCCGCTCGGCGCGGCCTGGGCCAGCGAGACCGAACGCGCCACCGTGCTGGCGTTCACTCCCGACGGCAAGGAGCGGAAGATCTACGCCACCGGCATCCGCAATTGCGTCGGCCTCGCGATCCAGTCGCAGACCGGCCTGCCGTGGTGCTCGACCAACGAACGCGATGGCCTCGGTGATGACCTCGTGCCCGACTACGTGACCAGTGTGAAGGAGGGCGCCTTCTACGGCTGGCCGTGGTTCTATATCGGCGGCAACGAAGACCCGCGTCATGCCGGTGCGCGACCGGACCTCAAGGACAGGGTGACGATCCCCGACGTGCTGATACAGCCGCATTCGGCCTCGCTCGGTATGACCTTCTATGAAGGCACGCAGTTTCCGTCCGACTACCAGGGCGATGCCTTCGCCGCCGAGCACGGCTCCTGGAACCGCTCCAAGCGCACCGGCTACAAGGTGATCCGCATCCGGATGAAGGACGGCAAGCCGACGGGCGAGTACGAGGACTTCGTCACGGGGTTTGTGCTGAGCGACACGGAGGTGTGGGGACGGCCGGTGGGCGTGGCGGTGGCGAAGGATGGGGCGCTGCTGATCTCGGAAGATGGCAATGGCACGATCTGGCGGGTAAGCCACCCATAATTTTGGAGATGGCGTCGCTATCTTGTCGACACCCCTTAACAACGGGTGAAAGCCGCCGAAACTACTTGCAACAACCGTTGATACTAGCCAAGGTAGAGCGTTCTTTGGGGGGAGAGCAAAATGGAAGGACTGGGGACAACTGAGCCGTTGGTTACGGCGGCTTGGCAGTGGTTTAGTATCGGACTAGGCGTCGCTTTCCTGGTCACCATCGGCATCATTGTCCTTTTTGTTTTCAAGGGAGATACCGAGTACGGGATCGATCAAGGATTTCTCGGACTTATTTTGATGCTGACTACCATTTTCTATCTTGTGGCTTTTTCATTTTTGGTCGCCGCGTCGACTAAGGGGTTGGATATTAAGGTGACGGTCGTAGTTGTCGATGCTCTCGTCCTGATCGGAAGCAAACTATTGGCGCCGCGCTTCCTCACCTACTTATCGTCATGAACGTCCGGAGTTGAGTGCTATCCTCTTCTCACGCTCGCCCCTCCATCCACCGGCAGCGTCACACCCGTAATGAAATTCGCCTCGTCCGACGCCAAAAACAGCGCGGCGTTCGCGACGTCCCATCCCGTGCCCATCTTCCTGCGCAGCGGCACCTTGCTGTCGCGCTCGGCTTCGACCTCGGCGCGGGTCTTGTGCCATTCGCGGGCGCGGGTATCGACCGCCATCGGCGTGTTCATCAGGCCGGGCAGGATGACGTTGGCGCGGATGCCGTATTCGGCGTTCTGGTAGGCAAGCTGTTCGGTGAAGGCGATCATCGCTGACTTTGTCGCCTTGTAGGCGACATATGGATACGTCGTGATCGCCGCCATCGAGGAGATGTTGATGATGGTGCCGCTTCGTTGCGCGCGCATGATCGGGATGACTTCTTTCGCCGCCAGGATGCAGCTCTTCAGATTGATGGCGACGACGCGGTCGAACGCCTCTTCGGTGATCTCTAGCAATTCGGCATCGCCGCCGGACAGGCTGACGCCGACATTGTTGTGCAGCACGTCGATCCGGCCCCAGCGCGACTGCGCCTCCTTGACCATCGCCTTGATGTCGGCGGTTTTGGTCACGTCGGCCTTGAAGGCTGCGGCGATGCCGTTCGTCACGGCGATCATCGCGACGGTTTCCTGCGCCGATTCCAGATGATGATCGACGCACAATACCTTGGCGCCCTCGCGCGCGAAGGTCAGCGCGGTGGCGCGGCCGTTGCCCATGCCTTCGCCGGGGCTCTGGCCGGCGCCGACGACGATTGCAACCTTGTCCTTCAAGCGCATGTCAGTTCACTCCGGGGATCGGGTACTGCTGGAGTACCTCTTTGTAAGTGGGCTCGTTGTCGATCTTCATGGTCGCGAGCACGCGCACGACGCCGCAATAGAAGGCAATGGTGAGGACGAGATCGACCATGTGCTCGTCGGAAACATGCTGCTTGATCTCGGCAAAGGTCGTGTCCGACATCGCGAGCTCGCGTACCATCTCGCGGGCGCCTTTCAGGACCGCCCTGGCCAGCGGCTCGAGCTTCGAGGGCTTGCCCTCGGTCTCCGCCATCAGGCCTGCGATGTCCTCGTCGGTGACGCCGAACTCCTTGCCGATCTTCACGTGATGGGTGAACTCGTATTCCGATTTCTCCATCCAGCCGACCTGGAGGATCGCAAGCTCCCGCAGGCGCGGGTCGAGCTTGCTCTTGAAGCGGATGTAGCCGCCGATGCCGTTGAAGGCGCGCGCCATCTCCGGCGAGTTGACCAGCAGCTTGTGCAGATTGGTGTTGCGCTTGAGCATGTCGCGATATTCAGGCGCGACCTGGTCGGCCTCGAGATAGGGCAGGCGGGCCATCGTGTGTCTCCTCAGTGTTCTCTGGACTCGCGTTCGGGGGCCTGCAGCGTCACGCCGCCATCGACCACCAGCACTCTTGCGCCGGCGCGTGCCAGCAGAATTGCTGCAGCGCGGCCGTTGCCGATGCCGTCGCCCACGGCGCCGCCGCTGATGAGCGCCACCTTGCCGGCGAGGCCGGCATCGTCCTCAGGGCCCTGCATCCCGTTTCATCCCGATATTTTCGTGCAAACTAGCAATGGAGTGCGGAGGTGAGAAGGCCGGCCGTCCCGCGTAGATGTCATTGACATCGCATGGAATTGCATGCCGCCGCGCGAGACGCTCCGCGGTTGAGCAGGCGCGGCGCGGAACCATCTTCACACAACTGCGTTTGCGGCGGGGGCGTTTTTCACGTTAGGCTTGCCCCCGGGGCTTCCCAATCGCCAGTGGCTTGCCGATGAATCTGCTCGATCCACAAGGGCCGGTGGCTGCCGCCAACAGCACCATCCTGGTCGATTCCGTCTTCATCATGCTTACGATTGTGGTGCCGACCATCATCGTGATCCTGGCGTTTGCGTTCTGGTTTCGCGCGTCCAATACCAAAGCGCGCTTCCAGCCGGACTTCGTCTATTCCGGGCGCGTCGAGATGGTGGTGTGGGCGATCCCGGCGCTCACCGTGATCCTGCTCGGCGGCGTGGCCTGGATCGGCTCGCATCGACTCGATCCCGCGGCGCCCGTGCCGGGCACCGGCAGTCCGGTGCGCATTCAGGCCGTCTCGCTCGACTGGAAATGGCTGTTCATCTATCCCGACCAGCGCATCGCCACCGTCAACACGCTGACGGTGCCGGCCGGCGCCGAGCTGAATTTTCAGCTCACCTCGTCGAGTGTGATGAACGTGTTCTTCATCCCGCAGCTCGGCAGCATGATCTACACCATGAACGGCATGGTGACGAAGCTGAACCTGCGCGCCGACAACGAGGGCAAGCTTCAGGGACTGTCGGCGCATTTCTCCGGCGACGGCTTTCCCGACATGATGTTCGACGTCAACGTGATCTCGCCGCTCGCCTTTCCGGATTGGGTCGCGAGCACGGCGAAGTCCGATGCCGTGCTGAACGAGGAGAGCTACAAGAAGCTGATGCAGCAGGGCATCGAGAGGGGCAGGCCGACCTATCGCCTGGAAGATCCCCGCCTGTTCGACCTGATCGCGACCCAGCACATTCCGCCGGGGCCTGGTCCGGAACTGCTATCCGATGCGGGCCGGCCGCACAGTGGAGGCCACGATGCTCGGTAAGCTCGATTGGTCGGCCATTCCATTTGATCAACCCATTCCGCTGATAGCGGGCGCGGTGGTGCTGGTCGCGATCCTCGCGGTGCTGGTCTGGGTCGTGGTGAAGGGGCATCTGCCGTATCTCTGGCACGAGTGGATCACCAGCGTCGACCACAAGCGGATCGGCGTCATGTACATCTTGCTGGCTTCGATCATGCTGCTGCGCGGCGGCAGCGACGCGATCATGATGCGGATCCAGCAGGCCGTGGCCTACCAGTCGCAGGGCTATCTGCCGCCGGAGCATTACAACCAGATCTTCTCGGCGCACGGCACCATCATGATCTTTTTCGTGGCGATGCCGTTCGTGATCGGGCTGATGAACCTCGTCGTGCCGCTCCAACTCGGCGTCCGCGACGTCGCATTTCCGACGCTCAATTCGGTCGGGTTCTGGCTGACCGCGACCGGCGCGCTGCTGGTCAATCTCTCGCTCGTGATCGGCGAGTTCGCCCGTACCGGCTGGCTCGCCTTCCCGCCGCTGTCGGGGCTGTCCTATTCGCCGGGCGTCGGCGTGGATTACTACGCCTGGTCGCTCCAGATCTCCGGCGTCGGCACGCTGGTCGCCGGCATCAATCTCGTCACCACCGTGCTGAAGCTGCGTACCAAGGGCATGAACTATCTGCGCATGCCGATGTTCTGCTGGACAACGCTGGCCTCCAATCTCCTGATCGTCGCGGCGTTTCCGATTCTCACCGCCACGCTCGCGATGCTGCTGCTCGACCGTTACCTGGGCTTCCACTTCTTCACCAACGAGGCCGGCGGCAATGTCATGATGTTCATGAATTTGATCTGGGCCTGGGGGCATCCGGAGGTCTACATCCTGGTGCTGCCGGCCTTCGGTATCTTCTCCGAGGTGGTGTCGACCTTCTCCGGCAAGGCGCTGTTCGGCTATCGCTCGATGGTGCTCGCCACTATGGCGATCTGCGTGATCTCCTTCATGGTCTGGCTGCACCACTTCTTCACGATGGGGGCGGGACCCGACGTCAACGCCATCTTCGGCATCGCCAGCATGATCATCGCGGTGCCGACCGGGGTGAAGATCTACAACTGGCTGTTCACGATGTATGGCGGCCGTATTCGCTTCGCGACCCCGATGCTGTGGGCAGTCGGCTTCATGGTCACCTTCATCATCGGCGGCCTGATCGGCGTGCTGGTCGCGGTGCCGCCGGCCGACTTCATGCTCCACAACAGCATGTTCCTGGTGGCGCACTTCCACAACGTCATCATCGGCGGCGTGCTGTTCGGCGCGTTCGCCGGCTTCGAATACTGGTTTCCGAAGGCGTTCGGCTTCCGCCTCGACGAGCGCTGGGGCAAGCTCGCGTTCTGGTTCACCTTCCTCGGCTTCTATGTCACCTTCATGCCGCTCTATATCGCCGGCATGCTCGGCATGACCAGGCGGTTGCAGCATTACGACGTCGCGGCGTGGCGGCCCTGGATGCTGGTTGCGGCGGCCGGCATGGCCGTGCTGACGATCGGTGTGATCTGCCAGATCATGCAGCTCGTCGTCAGCATCAGGAATCGCGAGGCCCTGCGCGACCGCACCGGCGATCCCTGGGACGGGCGTTCGCTGGAATGGGCGACCTCCTCGCCGCCGCCGGTCTTCAACTTCGCTTTCAGTCCCGATGTGCGCGGCGAGGATGCCTATTGGGACATGAAGACCCATGCCCGGCAGCAATCGTTCGAGCACGATGCGCCCGAATATCACGACATCGAAATGCCGCGGAATTCCCCGACCGGCTTCATCTGCGCGTTCTTCGCCACCATCATGGGCTTTGCGCTGATCTGGCACATCTGGTGGATGGTGATCCTGGGCGGCATCGGCGCGTTCGCGACCTTCGTCGTGTTCGCCTGGCGCGACCATGACGAATACGTCATTCCGGCCGACGAGGTCGCCCGCATCGATCGCATCAATCTCGAGGAACGTCGCAGCCTCGTCAGCATGGCGGGGGTGGTCTAATGTCGATGACCGCGACTGTCGGCCGTGCGCATGCCGATCCCCATCATATCGGGCTCGTGGTCGAGCATCCCGGGCCGGCGTCGAAGCGGATCGTGACCGCCTACGGCTTCTGGGTGTTCCTGCTCTCCGACATCGTGATGTTCTCCTGCTTCTTTGCGGCCTATGCGGTGCTGTCTGGCCAGACCGCCGACGGTCCCAAGGGCTCGGAAATCTTCGAGCAGCGGAACGTCGCGATCGAGACGGTCTGCCTGCTGCTGTCGAGCTTCACCTGCGGCATGGCCAGCATCGCCGCCGACGTGCGCAACCGGTTCTGGTTCTATCTCGGCATGGCCGTGACCTGCGTGCTTGGCCTGATTTTCCTGACCATCGAGTTCCGCGAGTTTGCCGATCTCGTCGCGCGCGGCTACGGCCCCTCGCGCAGCGCCTTCCTGACCTCGTTCTTCTCGCTGGTCGGCTGCCACGGCCTGCACGTCTCGGCCGGCGTGCTCTGGCTGCTGACCATGATGGCCCAGGTTTTTGCAAAAGGCTTTCGCGCCGACGTGTTGCGGCGGATGATGTGCTTTGCGCTGTTCTGGCACGCGCTTGATATCATCTGGGTCGGGGTGTTCTCCGTCGTCTACCTGCTTGGGGGGGCCGCATGAGCGATCAGACCCATTTTCCGACCGGGCACGATCTCGCGCCGGGCGAGGAAGA
This sequence comes from Bradyrhizobium sp. YCK136, assembly GCF_044570075.1. NCBI lineage: Bacteria > Pseudomonadati > Pseudomonadota > Alphaproteobacteria > Hyphomicrobiales > Nitrobacteraceae > Bradyrhizobium > Bradyrhizobium sp. YCK136. The sequence continues at coordinate 6,998,263 of NZ_CP172424.1, read as the reverse complement.
GCAGCATAGTGTCGGTGAGCGGATCCTGGGTTACGTCGTCGGTCTTGTGCTGGCGCTGTTGCTCACGGCGACGTCGTTCTTTATCGCCGGCACCGATCTGGTCTGGCAGCCTTCGATCCCGGTCGCGCTGATCGTGCTGGCGATCGCGCAGATGGGCGTGCACCTGGTGTTCTTCCTGCACATCACCACGGGCCCTGACAACACCAACAACGTGCTGGCGCTGGCCTTCGGACTGCTGGTCGTCTTCCTGGTGGTCGGCGGCACGGTCTGGATCATGTCGCACCTGAACGGGAACATGCCGCCGATGGACCAGATCATGCGGATGCGGAACTAGGGGGCACAAAAAAGAAGAGCCGCTTGTTTGTGACAAGCGGCCCAAGTCTAGGGAGGAAACGCCCGAGCAAAGCAATCCGAACCGGATTGCTGCCAAGGAAACGCACGCGCAAGCGCTTGCGTAGGCTTATAAGCTAAGCAACTCCCGACGGAGTGCAATTCCGGATCAATACTGTCTCCGGCTACCGCTCACGGCGGCGTGAACGGCTTGTTCACTTGGGCCGGCGGCAATTATAGGCCCTGCGGAAGCCGGCGGCCTGGGCGTCGTCCTCCGAGCAGAACCAGCGGTCCGGCTTGGTGGTTGCCGGATAGCTCGGGCAGCCCCGCAGATGATAGATGCCGATATTGCCGGTGACGCGGGCGCGCACCGCGAGCTTGCCCTTGATGCTGCAACTCGGCGGCATCGTCAGCTCGTCCGGAAACAGCACGGCGCGGATTTCCTTGTCGCGGTCGGGCCGGCAGGCGGTGCCCAGGAGCGCGCCGTCCTTCTTGCCGGTCCGGAATTCTTGCGGTGCAACAAAGCAGCCCTTCCAGATTCCGGACGAGGCCGTCTTGGCTTCGGCCGCCGCCGGCTTGACGTTCGCCTTGATCGGCTCGCGCGCGATGGCGAAGCCGAGCTTGACCAGTTGCTCGTTCAGGCTGGCCTTGTCGCCCTCGGCCGTGCAGATGGCGCGGTGGCGTTTGCCAAAGCTCTTTTCCGGCCCGACATCGTCACAGCGCACCGCCCGTTTGCCGATCAGCTTGGCCAGCTGGTCGCGGGCCTCGATGCCACAGGTCCAGGGATCCGCGTGATCGTCGATGCAGACCTGGTCGAGCTCGGGCGCGTCGACGCCGTCGAGCCGGTAGGTGACGTCGCCAAGCTGGATGGAATTGGCGTCCCGGACGGTCGCCGTCGCGGTCAGTGCGAACGCAGGCGCTGAGGAGGCCAGAAATCCGGGCAGAGCAAGAAACAAAACAAGCGCGAAAGCGCGGGCGGCGGCAAATGAATTCTCGAAGGACATACGGTCTCGCTATCGATTGCTCTTTCGCCTCGTTCCTAGCATCCGGATGTGGCGATACCAATGGTCTGCGCCCTGCGAAGTGCGACATTCCGGCCCCGCGGCTTTACTCAGCCGTCGCTCTGACCCTATCGTTTGCGCCGGCCTCACGGACTGCGGAGGCCGAATCGCCCGGGAAGCGGCGAGGGGAGGAAAAAGATCGCGATGAAAGACCCCGTGGACGTCCTGATCATCGGCGCCGGCGCTTCAGGCGCGGCGGTGGCGTGGTCGCTGGCCGAGACCAAGATGCACATTCTCTGCCTGGAGCAGGGCGGCTGGATGAACCCGGCGGAATATCCCAGCACGGGCCGGGACTGGGAAGCCAAGTTCTACGGCGAGTGGTCGTCGAGCCCGAACGTCCGCGGCCGGCCCGAGGACTATCCGATCAACGACGACAATTCGCCGATCAAGGTCGTCAACTACAATGCGGTCGGCGGCTCGACGGTGATGTACACCGCGCACTGGCCGCGGCTGCATCCTTCCGATTTCAAGGTGAAAACGCTCGACGGCGTCGCCGACGACTGGCCGATCGACTACGACGCGCTGACCCCGTTCTTCGAGGAGAACGACCGGATGATGGGCACATCCGGCCTGTCGGGCGATCCGCTCTCGCCGCTGACGCATCCGCCGATGCCGCAGCAGCCGATGGGATTGTCCGGTGCGATCATCGGCAAGGCCATGAACAAGCTCGGTTGGCACTGGTGGCCGTCGGACACCACGGTCGCGACCATGGATTATGAGGGCCGGGCCCGCTGCATCAATCTCGGCCATTGCACGCCGGCCTGCGCGCAAGGCGCCAAATCCTCGACCGATATCACCTATTGGCCGCATGCGGTCCGCGCCGGCGTCGAGCTGCGCACCCATTGCCGGGTGCGCGAGATCACCACCGACGAGAACGGCATGGCATCGGGCGTGGTCTATTACGACAAGGACGGCGTCGAGCAGTTCCAGCCGGCGCATGTCGTCATCGTTGCCTGCAACGGCGTCGGCACGCCGCGGCTGCTCTTGAACTCGGCGTCGGGGCGCTTTCCGAATGGGCTTGCCAATTCGTCGGGCCTCGTCGGCAAGAACCTGATGTTCCATCCCTATGCGCAGATCTACGGCTATGTGAAGGAGCCGACCGATAGCAACCGCGCGCCCCCGACCTGCCTGTGGAGCAAGGAGTGGTATGACACTGATCTGTCGCGCGGCTTCGTGCGCGGCTACGGTGTCCAGTTCGTGCGCGGGGCAGGGCCGGTGTTCGAGGCCGTCGTCAGCGAGCAGAAGGGCATCCTGCCCTGGGGCGCCGATCATCACCGCGTGTTCCGCAAGCTCAACGGCCATCGGCTGGGTTTCTCCGCGATCTGCGAGGACCTGCCGGAAGAGCACAATTGCGTCACGCTCGATCCTGTCCTGAAGGACAGCCACGGCATTCCCGCGCCGAAGATCGACTATACGATCAGCGAGAACAGCCGGAAGATGATGGAGCACGCGCTGGCGCGCGGCCGGGAGGTTCTCGAAACCGCCGGTGCGACCGACATCTGCGTCAACTCGCCGATCCCGTGGGGCGGCTGGCATCTGCTCGGCACGGCGCGGATGGGCACCGATCCCGAACGTTCCGTCGTCAACGAATGGGGCCGCTCGCACGACGTGAAGAACCTCTTCATCGTCGACGGCAGCATCTTCGTCACCTCGGGCGGGGTCAACCCGACCTCGACCATCCAGGCCCTCGCGCTCTACATCGCCGACCAGATGAAGCAGCGTCTCGCCAATTTGTTCGATTGAGGATTTTCATGACCGAACAGATCACCCTCACGCCGCGGCAGCGCCAGGATTTGCGCGCCATCGCCGCGATGATCATTCCACCGAGCGAGGAATACCGGGTTCCCGGTGCCGATGACGAGATCATACAGGCCGACATTCTTGCGACCCTCGGCCGCGACACGAGGCCGGTCGCGGCTGCACTCGATCATCTGGCGCGGCTCGCCGGCATGCCGCTGGCGGACCTCGAACCCGCCGCGCGCGATGGCGTCGCGCAGCAGTTCCGCAGCTCCGGCGGCGCGGCTACCCTCGTCCGCGTGGTGCTGCAATGCTACTACCGCGACGACCGCGTGCTGCGCTCGCTCGGGCTGGAGCTGCGCGCGCCGTTCCCGAAGGGCTATGTGCTCCCGGATGGCGACTGGTCGCTGCTCGACCCGGTCAAGGCGAGGGCGGGCACGCTGCGACGGGCGCCCTAGCCACTTGGGCAGTCAATACCCGGCAGTCCAGCCTTGCGCCCCAGGCGGGCTACTTGCGCGAGGGGGAACAGGCCACCATCTGTGTGAGCCTCAAGGACTCTTGCCATGCTGGATTTTACCTCAGACATCGCCGATGACGCCTCGTCATCGCGAACGACAGCTTCTGCGCCGGTCGATGACCGGGCGCTGCTGGATGCCTATTCCAATGCCGTGATCGACGTCACCGACCGCGTCGGCCCTGCCGTCGTGCGCGTCGAGACCGGGCCCAAGGTGCCGAACGGCCGCGAGCGCGGCGGGCTCGGCTCGGGCATCGTGATCTCGCCGGATGGGCTCGTGCTCACCAACAGCCATGTGGTCGGCGCCTCCAAGGAGATCCGGCTGCGGGATGTGGAAGGCCATGTCGGCGACGCCCAGGTGCTCGGCGCCGATCCCGACACCGATCTTGCGCTGCTGCGCGCCAACGGCGTGCGCCACTTGCCCTATGCCGCGCTCGGCAACTCCAAGACCCTGCGGCGCGGCCAACTCGTGATCGCGATCGGCAATCCGCTCGGATTCGAATCGACCGTGACCGCGGGCGTGGTCTCGGCGCTGGGACGCTCGATCCGTTCGGTCAGCGGCCGCACCATCGAGGACGTCATCCAGACCGATGCCGCGCTCAATCCCGGCAATTCCGGCGGGCCGCTGGTGTCGTCGAATGCCGAGGTGATCGGCATCAACACCGCTATCATCAATGGCGCGCAAGGCATCTGCTTTGCGGTCGCCAGCAACACCGCCCAATTCGTGCTGGCGGAGATCATCCGCCACGGCTATGTCCGCCGCGCCTATATCGGCGTCGCCGGGCAGACCGCGCCGGTCCCGCGGCGGCATGCGGTGCTGGCCGGCGTCGAGAATAAGATGGGCGCGCTTCTGATGCAGATCGAGCCGGACGGGCCGGCCGCGAAGGCGGGCCTGTTGCCCGGCGATGTCGTGATCAGGCTCGACGGCGTCGAGATCAACGGCGTCGACGACCTGATCCGCGTGCTCGACCGCGACCGGATCGGCCGGCGGCTCGCCATGGACGTGCTGCGGCTCGGCCGCCTGCGGGCGATAGACATCGACCCGATCGAGCGCAAGCCCGCCCGCTAGCTGCGAGCCGCGGGCGAGGTATGACGATGTCATGCCTCGCCTCCGGAAAATTGCCGCATGATGCCGGCGCATGAGACTTACGACGTCATCGTCGTCGGCGCCGGTGCCGGCGGCATGACGGCGGCGGCGGTCGCCGCCGCCGAAGGCCTGAGTGTGCTCGTGATCGAGAAGACCGCGTTCGTCGGCGGCACCACCGCGTGGTCCGATGGCATGGTCTGGATTCCTGCCAATCCCAAGATGAAGGCGGCGGGGCTTTCCGACAGCGTCGCCGATGCCGTGCAGTATCTGTCGAGCACGGTCCCCGAGCCCGCCAATGCCGGCCTGCGCGCGGCCTTCCTCGCGCGCGGGCCTGAGGCCGTCACCTATCTCGAAGCCAAGACGGAAGTGCGGCTCCAGCCGGTGAAGACCTGTCCGGACTATTATCCCGAACGGCTGGGCGCAACATCAGGCGGGCGCGCGCTCGAGCCCGTGGCTTTCGACGGCACGCGGCTGGGCCGGGCTTTCGCGCGATTGCGGCCGCCGCTGCCGGAGTTCACGCTGTTTGGCGGAATGATGGTCAATCGGCTCGACATTCCCCACCTGCGCCGGATCGGAAAATCGCTGCGTTCGAGCCTGCGCGCGGCGCGGCTGGTCTCGGAATACATGATGCAGCGGCTGCGCAGCTCGCGCGGCACCACGCTGCATCTCGGCAACGCGCTCGCCGCGCGGCTCTACGCCTCGCTGCTGGCGCGGCAGGGCGAGATCCTCTTTAGCGCGGATGTCGAGGATTTGTCGATGCAGGGCGATCGCGTCAGCGGGGTGGTGATCCGTCACGGCTCCCGCGACCGCGCGATCGCGGCGCGCCGCGGCGTGGTGCTTGCGACCGGCGGCTTTTCGCACGATGCCGCTTTGCGTAAGCGGTTCTTCCCGCCTGCGGCAGGATTTGTCTCGGCGACCAGTCCATCAGGCACAGGCGACGGGCTTCGGCTCGCGGCGACGGCCGGTGCTGCGCTCAATACCGAGGCGACGAGCCCGGCCTATTGGGTGCCGGCCTCGCTGTTCCGCCGCGCTGACGGCAGCCGTGGTGTTTTCCCGCACACGGTGACCGATCGCGCCAAGCCCGGCGTGATCGCCGTCAACGCCGCGGGCCGGCGCTTCGTCAACGAGGCGCTGTCCTACCATGAGTTCGTGCTCGCCATGCTGCGCGACGGCCATGGCGAGCCCGATCGGCCGTTCTACCTGGTCTGCGATCGTCAGTTTTTGTGGAGCTATGGCCTCGGCCGCATCAAGCCGTTCACGCGTAACTTTCGGCGCTATGTCGCGAGCGGCGAGTTGGTCGAAGCTCCCGACATCACGCAGCTCGCTGCGAAGATCGGCATCAAGCCGTCTGTGCTCACAGCGACGATCGCGGCCTACAATATTGACGCGAAGGAGGGACGCGATCCCGAATTCGGCCGCGGCAGCACGATTTACCAGCGCCATCTCGGCGATATCAGCCACAAGCCGAACCCTTGCGTCGCGCCGATCCTCCGCGCGCCGTACTTCGCGCTGCGGATCTATCCGGCCGATCTCGGCACGGCGATCGGCATGAAGGTCGATGCGCAGGCCCGTGTGCTGCGGGGCGACGGCACGCCGATTGCGGGCCTTTACGCCTGCGGCAATGACATGGGCTCGATCATGAACGGCAACTGCCCTGGCCCGGGGATCACACTCGGGCCGGCGCTGACGTTCGGGTATATCGCGGGACGGCATCTGGCGGAGGGTGGTGTGACGCGCGAGTTGGCAAAAGAGCAGATGTGATCTGGGCGGCGGCCTCTTCGCCTCTCCCCGCTTGCGGGGAGAGGGAGAGAAACATTACTCCGCCGCCGCTGCAAACCGGCTGTTCTCGAGCTCTGCTTCCAGCCGCGCCGTCTCGGCCATCGCCTGCTTGATATTGCCTTCCTTGACGTGGCCGAAGCCGCGGATCGTCTCGGGCACGCGAGCAAGCCTTGCCAGCAGCGGGATCTGCGCCGCTTTCAGCCCAACGATCCGCTGATCGATCATCGTCAGATAATTCTCGATCAGCTTCCGCTCGGTCCGGCGCTCCTCAGTGCGGCCGAACGGATCGAACGCGCCACCGCGCAGGAATTTCAGCTTGGCCAGCACGCGGAAGGTGTGGATCATCCAGCCGCCGAACTCCTTCTTCCGGAGATGCCCGGTCGTCTTGTCGCGCTGCGCGAAGATCGGCGGGGCGAGGTAGAACTTCAGCGAAAAGTCGCCGTCGAACTTCTCCGAGACCTTCTTGGCAAAGCTGCCGTCGGTGTAGAGCCGCGCGACCTCGTACTCGTCCTTGTAGGACATCAGCTTGAACAGATTCTTGGCCACGGGCTCGGTCAGCTCCGTGGACGCGGGCGAGGCCGCGCTCTCCGCCTTGCGCACCTTGGCGACGGCTGCGAGGTAGCGGTCGGCATACGCCTTGTCCTGATAGCCGGTCAAAAATTCCGCGCGCGTTGCGATGATGTCGTCGAGCGATTTGGTCGGCGCGGACGCCCGGCTCTTGAACTGGAGCACGCTGCGCACCCGCGACATGTCGTGGGCGGCCAGGCGCCCCCAGGTGAAGGCGAGCTTGTTCATCTCGATTGCGGCGCCGTTGATCTCGATGGCGCGGAGCAGGGCCTCCAGCGACAGCGGAATCGCGCCCTTCTGGAAGGCGAAGCCGAGCATGAAGGGATTGGTCGCGATGGAATCGCCCATCAAGGCTGCGGCAATGCCTGTCGCGTCGATGATGTCGAGATTCTTGTCGCCGACGGCGTCGCGCAACACGGTCTGCATCGTGCCCATCTCGAAATCGAGATCGGGGTTTTGCACGAAGCTCGCGGTCGGCTGCAGATCGGCATTGATATAGGCCTTCGTCACCCCGCGTTCGGCGCGGCTGAGCGCGGAGGGACCTGCCGAGACGATCATGTCGCAGCCGAGGATGACGTCGGCGCCGCCGGTGGTGATGCGGACGGCGGAGATATCCTCAGGCTTCGGCGCGATGCGGACATGGCTCATCACCGCGCCGTTCTTTTGCGACAGGCCGGTGAAGTCCAGCGCCGAGCAGCCGCGGCCGTCGACATGGGCGGCCATGCCGAGCAGCGCGCCGATGGTGATGACGCCGGTGCCGCCGATGCCGGTGACGAGGATGTTGTAGGGTCCATCAAGCTCACGCGCCGGCGGCAGCGGCAAATCGGCGAACAGCTGGCCGGAGTCCACTGACGACGTCTTGATCCGCTTCAGCGTGCCGCCGTGCACGGTGACAAAGCTCGGGCAGAAACCTTCGACGCAGGAAAATTCCTTGTTGCAGTTCGACTGGTCGATCTGGCGCTTGCGGCGAACTCGGTCTCCAGCGGCTGCACCGAGACGCAATTGGAAGCTTGCGAGCAGTCGCCGCAGCCTTCGCAGACGAGCTCGTTGATGAAGGCGCGCTTGGCGGGATCGGGATAGAGCCCGCGCTTGCGGCGGCGGCGCTTTTCGGCCGCGCAGGTCTGGTCGTAGATGACGACCGTGAGGCCCTTGATGTCGCGCAATTCGCGCTGCACGGCATCGAGCTCGCGGCGGTGATGGATGGTCGCGCCTTGCGGGAAGTAGTTGCCTTCGGGGTATTTGCTCGGATCATCCGAGACGATCGCCAGCCGCTTGACGCCTTCGGCCCAGACCTGATGCGCGATCTGCGCGACGTTGAAGGCGCCCTCGGCGGGCTGGCCGCCGGTCATCGCGACGGCGTCGTTGTAGAGGATCTTGTAGGTGATGTTGATGCCGGCGGCGGAGGCGGCGCGAAGGGCGAGAAGCCCGGAATGGGTGTAGGTGCCGTCGCCGAGGTTCTGGAAGATGTGCTGCTCGGTGGTGAAGGGCGACTGGCCGATCCAGTTCACGCCCTCGGCGCCCATGTGCGAGATCAAATCGGTGCGGCGGGTCGGCATGCTCAGGGCCATGCCGTGGCAGCCGATGCCGGCTATGGCGCGGCTTCCCTCCGGCACGCGCGTCGAGGAATTGTGCGGGCAGCCCGAGCAGAAGAACGGCGTGCGCGCGAGCTTGATCGGCGCGCTCGTGGTGACGGGATTGTCGAACGCCTCGAGCCGGGCCAGGCGCTGCTCGAGCACCGGGCTGTGATGGCCGAGCTTGCGCAGCCGCGCCACCAGCGCGCCAGCCACGATGGTCGGCGTCAGCTCGCCCTCGCTCGGCAGCAGCGGCGCGCCGCGCTCGTCGCGCTTGCCCGTGACGGTCGGGCGCCTCGACGCGTCGATGTTGTAGAGGATGCGCATCAGCTGGTCTTCGATGAAGCCACGCTTCTCCTGGACCACCAGAACATCCTGAAGTCCTTCGGCGAAACGCCTGGCGCCGCTCTCCTCCAGCGGCCAGGTCAGCGCGACCTTGTAGATGCGAAGGCCCAGGTCCTGCGCGTCCTTGTCGGTAATCCCTAAGTCGGCAAGTGCCTGACGCAGATCGAGATAGGCCTTGCCGGTTGCGACAATGCCGAGCCGGGCCGGCTTTGAATCGAGCACGATGCGGTCGAGCTGGTTGGCGCGGGCAAAAGCCTGCACTGCGGCCATCTTCGGGCCGAACAGGCGCCTCTCGGCGTCCAGCGGCGGATCGGGCCAGCGGATGTTGAGGCCGCCGGGCGGCATCTCGAAATCATGGGGCAGCTTGATCTGGATACGTTCAGGGTCGCTGTCAATCGACGCCGAGCTTTCGACGGTCTCGCTGATCGCCTTGAAGCCGACCCAGCAGCCGGAGAAACGCGACAGCGCAAAACCGTAGAGGCCGAGATCGAGATAGTCCTGCAGCGTCGCCGGATTGATCACGGGGATCAGCGCCGCCGCGAACACCTGCTCGCTCTGATGCGCGAGCGTCGAGGACTGGCAGCCATGGTCGTCGCCGGTCAGCGCCAGCACGCCGCCATTGAGCGAGGTGCCGGCCGCATTGGCGTGCTTGAGCGCGTCAACCGAGCGGTCGATGCCCGGGCCCTTGCCGTACCAGATGCCGAACACGCCATCGACCTTGGTGCCGGGAAACAGCCCGACCTGCTGGCTGCCCCAGACCGCGGTCGCAGCCAGGTCCTCGTTCAGGCCGGGCACGAAGGCGATGTCGTGCTGCTGGAGGAAAGACTTCGCCCGCCACAGCGCGTGGTCGTACATGCCGAGCGGGGAACCGCGGTAGCCGGAGATGAAGCCGCCGGTGTTGAAGCCCTGAAGCCGGTCGCGTTCGCGCTGCAACATGGGCAATCGAACCAGGGCCTGCGTGCCGGACAGGAATATCCGCTTCGATTCGAGCCGGTATTTATCGTCCAGCTCGACCTGCATCAGCGTCATTTCGGAAGTCCTTGTTGTCTTGGTCGGGCGAGGGATTTTGCGCCGCGGGAGGCTTGCGGCCGAGCGAAGCGGGAGATCGCAGTCAAGAGCATGGGCCGGCGAAGTCAATATCGCTGGCCGCATCCGTGGCGCTCCTGCTAGTCATGGCTTGTTGTGGAGAACATCATGACCGCAGACGCATTCGACACCGAGATCACCGAGACGGCCGAGGCCTTGATCGGGCCGTGGCGCCAGCCGCGCCAGATGCTTCACGCGCAGGTCTACGATGCGCACGCCTCGATCCATGACGATGCCACCGCGCAGAAGCTCGGCTTCAAGGGCGGCACCATCGAAGGACCGACGCATTTCAGCCAGTTCGCCCCGCTTGGCGCGCGGTTGTGGGGACAGGCGTGGTTCGAGAGCGGCTGCCTGTCCGCGCATTACCGCAGCGTCTGCTACGAGGGCGAGGAGGTACAGGCGATTCTGTCGAAGCCATTGCCGGGCGCGAGCCAGTGCCAGATCCAGATGGTCAAGCGCGACGGCACCGAAGTGCTGCGCGGCACGGCCTCGGTCGGCGAACCGCACGCGGCGACCGCGCTGGAGACCCGCCTCACCGAGCTCAAGCCGCTCGCCGATCCCGTGATCCTGCGCGAAGTGACGGTCGCGCAGACCAGCAAGCGCCAGCCGGTGCGGATGGCGTTCGACCAGACCATGGGCGACCTCTATCCGTTCTCGCTCAGGCAGAAGCTCGCCGTCATCACCGAGAACTCTCCTTACTATTCGGGCTCAGACCATCCGTGGGGCAGGGCGATCATCCCGATGGAGATGCTAAGCGTGCTGTTCCAGTACCGCTCCAAGGACGATCCGCTGCCGGCCAAGGGCCCGGCGGTCGGTCTGTTCGCCGACCAGGAGATCAGGCTGGTGAAGGGCCCGCTCTTCGTCGACGAAGGGTACGAAGTCGAGCGCGAGGTGGTCGCGCTGTCCGGGAGCCGCCGCACCGAAAGCGCCTGGGTCAAGACGCGCGTGTTCGACAAGACGGGCACGATGGTGGCCACCATGCTGCTCAACATGGCGACGCTGAAGGATTCCTATGCGCCGTATGAGGAAGAGTATCGGCGGCTGTACGGGGCGGGGCGGTAGAGGCAAGGCGTCGCCACGCACACTTCTCGTCATTCCGGGGCGACGCGGAGCGTCGAGCCCGGAATCCATTTCGCCTCGGGTATTGTGGCCCGATGGATTCCGGGCTCGCGACTTCGTCGCGCCCCGGAATGACGCCGCTTCCCCGCCCATCCTTTAAGCAAATGCACGTCGCAAAGCCGTCGCACAGGGAATAAGCAGCCGTCAGCTGCCTGACGTAACCTTCTGAGTGCGCAGCAAATTCTCTCGCGGCCTGTGTCCCACCGCAATTGTACACAATGGCACGGCGTTTGCAGAACTGCCGGCAAAGAGAGAGTTCTCGCGGGGGCCTTGAGTCATGTTGAACTCGACCAAGCCGACACTGGGCGTCATCAGCGCCGAGCCCGAGCCGATCAGGCTCGACTGGCCCGCCACCGCGCTTCTCATCATCGACATGCAGCGCGATTTCATGGAGCCGGGCGGCTTCGGCGAAACGCTCGGCAATGACGTCAGCCAGCTTGCGCGTGCGGTGAAGCCGATCGGCGCGGTGCTGAAGGCGGCGCGCGACACCGGCATGCTGGTGATCCACACGCGCGAGGGCCATCTGCCCGACCTCTCCGACGCGCCGCCGGCGAAAGTCGAGCGCGGCGCGCCGAGCCTTCGCATCGGCGATCCCGGCCCGATGGGGCGCATTCTCATTCGCGGCGAGGCCGGCCATGACATCATCCCCGAGCTCTATCCGCTCGACAGCGAAGTCGTGATCGACAAGCCGGGCAAGGGCGCGTTCTACGCCACCGAGCTCACCGACGTGCTGGAGAAATACGGCATCGAAAATCTGCTGGTGTGCGGCGTCACCACCGAAGTGTGCGTCAACACCACGGTGCGCGAGGCCAATGACCGCGGCTATCGCTGCGTCGTGATCTCGGACGGCTGCGCATCCTACTTTCCCGAGTTTCACGAGATGGGCCTAAAGATGATCAAGGCCCAGGGCGGCATCTTCGGCTGGGTCGCTGACTCAGCCGCAGTACTGGAGGCGATGAAGATTTCCACATCAGCTTAGGGGCATCACCATGAGCACAATGACGGGGACGGCCGGCAAATCTGATCTGAACACGTCCGGGTTCAAGCCGGCACTATGGACATCGGGCGACTGGAACGCGTTTTTCGGCTTCGGCACCAACATCCTCGTCAACATGCTGGTGCTCACGGGCCTCTTGCGCTTCGTGCTGAAGATGCCTGATAGCCTCGTGTTCGGCCGCATCCTGCCCGCGCTCGGGCTGATGATGTGCCTGTCGACCTTCTATTACGCCTACCTCGCCTACCGCTTGGCACAGAGGACCGGCCGCACCGACGTCTGCGCGCTGCCCTCGGGCGTCAGCGTGCCGCACATGTTCATCGTCACCTTCGTGATCATGCTGCCGATCACGATCAAGACCGGCGATCCGCTCAAGGGCTGGTCGGCCGGCCTCGTCTGGGTGTTCTTCCAGAGTTTTATTCTCATGATCGGCGGCTTCATCGCGCCGTTCATTCGAAAAATCACGCCGCGCGCGGCGCTGCTCGGCACTCTCGCCGGCGTCTCCGTCACCTTCATCTCGATGCGCCCGGCGCTCGAGATGTACATGACGCCGCAGATCGGTCTCGTCTGCTTCGCCATCATTCTGGTGAGCTGGTTCGGCGGGGTGAAATACTGGCGCGGTATTCCGGCGGGTCTCGTCGCCATCGCGGCCGGCATGATCATCGCCTGGGGCTCGAACCTCTTCGGCCTCGGCCTCGGTGGGCTGAGCGTCAAGGGCGTCGGTGATGCCTTCGCCAACTTCGGCTTCTCGGTGCCGATCCCGGCGGTGGGCTACGTCTTCTCCGGCTTCGAATTCCTCGGCATCATCCTCGTCACCGCCATTCCGTTCGGTATCTATGACCTCGTCGAGGCCATGGACAATGTCGAGAGCGCGGAAGCCGCCGGCGACGAATATCCGACCACGCGCGTGCTCACCGCCGACGGCGTCGTCAGCCTGATCGGCTGCCTGATGGGCAATCCCTTCATCAACGCCGTCTATATCGGTCATCCCGGCTGGAAGGCGATGGGCGGCCGCATCGGCTATTCGGCTGCGACCGGCATCATGGTGGTCGTGCTGGCTTGGTTCGGCATCATCTCGGTGCTGCTGGCGCTCGTGCCTGTCGTCGCGATCTCGCCGATCCTGCTTTACATCGGCATGCTCATCGGTGCGCAGGCGTTCCAGACCACGCCGGTCAAGCATGCGCCCGCGATCGTGCTGGCACTGACGCCGCATCTGGCCGCCTGGGCCAAGCTCCAGATCGACACCATGCTGGGCTCGACCATGATGGCGGCGACCTCGGTCGGCGGGCTCGCCGCCGACAAGGCCGACGCGGTCAAGGCGGCGGCGATCGCTGCGCTGCCGCAGCAGGGCGTGTTCTATCACGGGCTGGAGGTGATGGGCGGCGGCTCCATCCTCGGCGGCCTCATCCTGGGCGCGATCGGCGTCTTCATCATCGAGCGCGACTTCGAGAAGGCCTCGGCCTTTGCGCTAGCCGGCGCGGTGCTCACCTATTTCGGCTTCATGCACGGCGAAGCCGTCGGCATCGGCGGCGGCTTTGGCGTCACGCCCGCGGTTGCGTTCGCCTATGCGGTGATGGCGGCCGGCCTGTTCGCGGCCAGCAAGCTGGGCACCACCGAGCACTATGCCGCGCATCCGGAGATGCACGCCGCGCCGGCGGAGTAGGGAAGCGAAGCTATCTCGCGGCCGGACGACGATGAGTCGCCCGGCCGCTTTCTTTCTGGCCCTCTACGCCGGGCCGACTCAGCCGAGCCGGCCAATCCATTCGCGGAATAGCTCCGGGCCGGCTTCCACCGCCGCTGCAAGGTCCTGCAGGCGGGTGTCGCGCGCTATGCGCGGCGAGTAGCCGAAGTGCTGCCGGAAGCTGCGGCTGAAATGAGCCTGGCTCACGAAGCCGAACGCGGCGGCGATCTCGGCATTCCAGCGATCTTCATCGGCGTCATCAAGCAGCACATGGATCGCTTCGAGCCGCCGCCCGCGAATGTAGTCGGCGACGCCCGCGAGCGGCGCGAAGACGCGATAGAGCACCGAGCGCGACACGCCGATCTCGCGGCAGATGGTTGCCACCGACAGGTCGTTGCGGCCCAGATTCTGGTCGATGAAGCGGCTGGCGCGGTGAAGGATGGCGATGTCACGCCGGGCAAGCCCCTGCTCGCGCGGCCGGGCGGCCACGCCGAAGCATCCGCGCAGCAGATCGAGCGTCGTCCGGACCGCATCGGGCGCATCGTTCTCCTCCATCGCCGGAAGCCTGCGCCGCAACAGCGCCATATGATCGGCGAGAACGCGGCCGGCGGCGCCGTCAAGGACGAGGCCGTGCAGGTCGAGGCCATCGGGCGCGGCACTGACGATCGGATCGCGCTCGACGTCGAGGCTGATGGTGTCGGTCGCGGTGGCGATGCCGTCGAAGGGCCGGGTCAGATCGAGCACCAGCACCTGGCCGGGACCGGCCGAGATCGGCTCGCCATCGACTTCGCCGCTCCAGGCGCCGCGCCTGAGCAGCAGCAGCGCGAATGAATTGCGGCCATCGGCCTTGGCCAGTGCGGCGGAACGGGTGAAGCGCACCGGCGCCATCCGGGTGGACGCGGCGACCAGGCCACCGAGCAACCAGGCCTCGGCCAGGACCTCGAAGTCGTCCCGGTCCGTGCCCTCGGGGACCGACACGTCATAGTGCGTGAGAATCGCCCGGTAGCGGTCGAGCCGCTCGGCGACAGGCAGCTCCGCGGTGTCGAAGCGCAGATACGGAATTTTCGTCATGCCAGGCCGCTCCCTCGCAGTTGGTCTGCAAATTGGGACGATCAGGCAAGTTTCCGCACCGTCGAACCGCAGTCTCCGGACATGAATATTCATATTATTGCGCGCGGGCCAGACGTGCGTGTTTGCCGGCCCGCGCAATTTGCAATGACGTGAAGGTAAGGCGATGGACATGCGGGGGATGACGGTTGCGGTGGGGCCGGACGAGGATCGGGTTGTCGCGAGGGGGACGCCGCGGCGTGCCTGCAGGCAGTCCTTGCTCGGAATTTGCACCGCCGCGGTGCTTGCCCCCTTGGCTGTCCTGCTGGATGCGTCGTCGGCGCAGGCGCAGTTCGTTTGCGTCAATGCCAGCAACAGTGCGGCCGGTGCGAGCGCGAGCTCGATAGAAAGCGTGGCTTGCGGCACCAATGCTTCCGCGACCACGGGTGGCTCCGCATTCGGCGAATCGAGCTCTGCCGGTCCCGAGGCCGCGGCCTTTGGCGCCGGCAGTCTGGCCTCTGGCGGCCTCAGCACAGCGCTGGGTTATCGAAGCACCGCAAGCGGCTTCTTCAGCACAGCTGCTGGCAGCGCCAGCGCGGCCACCGGCGCCCTGACCTCGGCATTTGGCTACCAAAGCTCCGCGAGCGGTTACACCGCCACGGCCGTGGGCTATCGGGCAGGCGCAGGTGGCGACGGCAACACGGCTCTTGGCTACGCGACAGTCGCAGGCGGCAACGCCAGCACGGCCGCGGGCAATTCCAGTCGCGCGGACGCCGAAAATGCGCTTGCAGTGGATACAAACGCGAACGTCTATGCTGCCGGCACCAACGGCACGGCCGTCGGTTACAATATCGGCGTGAACGGCGCCAATAGCACCGCGGTCGGCGCGAGCAACGCGATCTCCGGCGACAACAGCGGTGCGTTCGGCACCGTGCAGATTGTCCGAGGCGACCGCAGCTTCACACTGGGCGGCAACAACACGATCAACGGCACCAGCCAGGCCGGCTGGGGCAACGTCGTCAACGTGGTCGGCTCCAATAACACCGTGGCCGGCACCGCGAGCGCGGCCGGCTCCTCGGTGTTCGGCACCGGCAACGCCGTCAACGCACCCAATGCGCTGGTGATGGCGAACACGGCGACCGTGGCCGGGTCAGGCGGCATCGCGATCGGCAACACCGTATCGGTCGCAGGCGCCAACGCCGTCGCCGTCGGCAACAACACCAGCGCCGGCTTCGCCAACTCCGCCGCGATCGGCAACGGCGCCGCAGCGACGCGCGCCAATCAGCAGGCGTTCGGCACGGCAGGCAACACCTACACCATGGCCGGCATCGCCTCGTCGGCCAGCAAGGCCGCGCAAAGCGGCGCGACGCAGCTTGTCACGTCCGACGGCGCCGGCAATCTTGCGACCACCACGCTCGCCAATCTCGGCCTGGCCTCGACGAGCGATCTCAGCGCCATCAATGCCCAGCTCGCCAGCATCAATGGCCGCCTCGACGACCTCAGCACGCGAACGAGCAAGGCGACCAGCGGCGTCGCCATGGCCTTTGCCATGGCCGGCGTGCCGACGCTGCTGCCGGACGAGACCTTTGCCATGACGATGAACTACGGGACCTTCGAGCGGGCCAACGGTCTAGCGTTCAATGCGGCGCTGCGTATCAATCGGAACATGCAGTTCAACGGCGGCATCGGCTACGGGCCGGACGAGAAGGTCGCCGGCGGACGCGTGGGCCTGCGCGTGGGCTGGTGAGCCCACCGCGATCGTTGTCTTACGATGGGCGGCGTCGGGTGGATCACCCGCCCTTGACTGCACCCGCGGTGAGCCCGGCCACGATCTGCCGCTGCGCAAACACCGTCAGCAGCAGTACCGGGAGGGTGACGATCAGCGCGGCAGCGGCGAGCGGCCCCCAGCTCAGCTGGTCGAACGAGATCATGTTGTAGACCGCGACGGGCAGGGTGCGCGTCTCGCGTCCGGCCAGCACGATGCCGAAGACGAAGTTGTTCCAGGAGAAGATCACGGCGAGGATGAAGGCGACCGCGATCCCCGGCTTGGCGATCGGCAGGGCGACGTGGCGAAAGACCTGCCAGCGCGTGGCGCCGTCGATCAGGGCGGCCTCTTCCAGCTCGAGCGGCGTGGTCTCGAAATAGCCGATCATGATCCAGATCACGATCGGCACCGTCACGACGAGGTGGATGATGATCTGCGGCACCAGCGTGCCGAGCAATCCCAGCCACTGGAATAGCAGGAACAGCGGGATCAGGTAGGACAGGCCGGGCGTGATGCGGGCGATCAGGATCACGATCGCGGATTTATGCGCGGCCATGCGCGCGATGCCGTAGCCGGCGGGGACGCCGACGATCAGCGCCAACGCGGTCGCACTGCCGGTGACGACCAGGCTGTTGATGAAATAGGTCAGGAAGCGATTGGAGGCCAGCACGTCGGCATAGTTCTTCCAGGCGATATGCTCGGGGAAGAACACCGGCGGGTAGGCGGCGTTGTCGATCTCGAATTTGAGCGACAGCGACAGCATCCAGAGGAAGAACAGGATTGCCGGCGACACGATGACGAACACCGAAAGCCACAGGCCGATCTTGCCGATGATCTGACGAGGTGTCATGAGTCGCTCGCGATTTCGGTCCACACCATGCGCTGGCGGGCATACAGCATCACCGCGGCAAGTAGGACGATCAACAGGAAGAACACCACCGCGATCGCCGAGCCGTAGCCGAGGTCGTAGTAGGTGAAGGCGACGCTGTAGAGGTAGATGTTGATCGTCTCCGACGCCGAGCCGGGTCCGCCTTGCGTGATCGCGAAGATGATGTCGAAGCTCTTCACCGCGTCGATCATGCGGATCATGCCGGCGATGAACAGGAACGGCATGATCAGCGGCAGCGTGATGAAGCGGAACACCTGCCAGAGATTGGCGCCGTCGATCTGCGCGCTCTCATAGGGCTCGGTCGGGATTGCGGCGAGGCCGCCGAGCACGATCAGCATCACGAGCGGCGTCCATTGCCAGGTCTCGACCAGCACCAGCGAGGGAATGACGGTCGCGGGATGAAACACCCAGAGCTGCGCAGGTATCCCGACCAGCGACAAGATGTAGTTCAGCACGCCGAGCTGCGGGTGGAACATCATGGTCCAGACCAGCGCGATCGCGACGGGCGTCGCCATCATCGGCATGATGAAGACGCCGCGCAGGAAGCCGCGCCCGGCGAATTTCTGGTGAAATACAACGGCTGCGAACGTGCCGAGCACCAGCGGCAGCAGCACCGACAGCGCGGTGTAGACCATGGTGTGGCCCACCGCCTCGATGAAGCGCGGATCGCTGGTCAGCCGCAAATAGTTGGAGAGCCCGACGAAGGTGGTCGGCGAGCCGACCTTCCACTCGTTCAGGCTCATCCAGATGGTGAAGACCCACGGGAAGATGATGATGGCGAGCACGACGACCAGCGCCGGCACCACGAACGGCCAGTAGGACGGCGGGCGCAACTCTTTCTCCGGCGCGGCATCGGACCGTGCCGCGGCCGGATCAGCTTGTGTCAACGCACTCACGCCTTTTCGCTACGCTCCAGGATCGGCCGGAACTGGTCGTTGGCCTTCTTCAGCTCGGCGGCCGGGTCGGCCCCGGACAGCGTCGCGGTGAGCGCCGCGCCGACGATATCGCGGAATTCGGCGACGGGGACGACCACGGGCAGGCCGAGCTTGCTGATCTTGCCGGACTCGATCACCGATTGCAGCCACTCCGGCGGCATCTTCACGCCCTTCTGGATCTCGGGATCGTTCAGGATCGAGCTGCGGAACGGGACGCCGCCGCCGGCCTGGAGCAGGCGCGCGCCCTGCTGTTTCGAGACCACCCACTGGCAGAGCAGGTAGGCGGCTTCCTTGTTCTTGCTCGCCGCCGCGATGCCGATGCCGTCGCCGTAAGTGGACGAATAATGTCCCTTGGGTCCGGCGGGCACGACGGTGTAGCCGACCTTGCCGACGACGCGCGAGGCGGCCGGATCCTCCAGCGGCGGCGCCCAGCCGACGCCGTCGATCCACATCGCCGAGCGTCCTTGCGTGAACGAGGCCATCGACTCCATCCAGTTGAAGCCGGCGACGCCGGGCGGGGCGGACTTCGTCAGCAGCGTCTGGTAGAGTTTCGTTGCCGCGATCGCCTCCGGACCGTCGGTCAGGATGTTGCGTTTGTCGTCGAGGAATTCGCCGCCATAGTTGAGGAAGAAGTTGGTCCACAATGCCATATTGGCGTTGCGCAGGCCCCGCCCGACGAAGCCATAGGTGCCTTCCTTGGGATCGGTGAGCTTCTCGGCGGCAGCGACCATCTCGTCGAGGGTCTTCGGGACGGCCACGCCCTTCTTCTGGAACAGCTCCTTGTTGTAGTAGAGGATGAAATAGTCCACCGACCACGGCAGCGACAGCATCTGCCCCTTGTCGTTCTTGGCATATTGCAGGCCCGCGGCGGAAAAATCGCTCTCGACGAGATCGGGCGCGGTCAGCGACGGGTCCTTCATGAAAGGCGTCATGTCGGCGAGCCAGCCGGCTTTCTCGAACTGCCGCTTCTGCACGTGATAGCTGAGATGGACGACGTCGAAGCTTGGCCGGCCCGAGGTGAACTCGATCACGACCTTCTGGCGCTGCTGCTGCTCCGGGATCTGCTCCGCCTCGACCTGGATGCCGGTGAGATCGGTGAACTCCTTGATGTTCTTTTGCAGGTTGTCGCCGCGCGGACCCTTGGCGAGGATCACCTCCAGCTTGGTCCCGGCATATTTCTTCCAGTTGACCTCGGCGCGCGCCGGCAATCCGGTCAGGCTGAGCGCGCCAGCCGCTGCCGTGCCCGTCAAGAGCGTACGGCGCGAGATTCTGTAGTCGACCACTTCAAGTCCTCCCTGTGACTCATCGTCTTTGGGAGGGATACTAGCGACCGTGCCACGCCTGCCTAGTCCTAATTCGAAGGAATCAAGGCCGCACGGCCGGTGTTTCCATCGGCAGGCCGCGCGCCCGCGACATCAAATAGAGCTCGAGCGCGACGAACTCCGGTGCGCCGTAATCGTAGGCCTGGGCGCGGACGCCGGACATGCAGCTTCGCAGACGCCGCTCCAGCGACCCCAACGTCTGCCATTCCAGCCGATACAGCGGATAGCCGGTCGGCTGCGCTTGCGTGATCGGCGCGCCGGCGAGATGCTTGTCAAAGTTGTCGTCGTGGCAATTGGTGCAGGCGAGGTTGAGCTGGCCCTCGCGCTGCATGAAGAGGTCGCGGCCCTGTTCGACGAACGGCTTGAGTTGCGGGTCGTCGCCAGCCGTGATCGCGACGCCGCGCGACTGGTGGGCGACGAAAGCGGACAGCGCCAGCAGGTCGCGGCTCTCGTAGGGGAGCGGCGTTGCCTGCTGATGATTGGCGCGGCAGAGATTGATGCGTTGATCGAGTGTGATGGGACGGCCCACCGCCTTCTCGAAAGCGGGATAGCGCGCTGCGACGCCTTTCATGCTGCCTCGCGCATCGCCGTGGCAATTCGCGCAGGCCTTCTCCGCGCTGCCGGTCTTCTTCGTCCAGAGCGCCTCGCCATCGAGCACGAACAGCATGCCCGGATTGGCGGTGTCGTCATCCTGCATGGCACGCGTGTCCGGCCCCATGAAGGCGTAGCCGGAGCGACGCGCCTCGGGCGCAATCTCGCCGGCAAGCAGGGCGGGGCCCGCGGAGAGCAGTATTGCCACCGCTATCGCGCGCCAAAATTTCATTCGACCGTGATCAATGCCGACGCGGTGGAGGTATAGCCGTTGTCGCCGGTCCATTCGAACTCGAACTTGCCGCTCTCCTTCGCAACCGTGAAGAACGAAAGATATGGGTTCGCGGCGATCGCCGGAAACAGATCGGCGCGAAAGACCTCGGTGCCGTTGTAGCGGCAGGTGAAGCTCGTGATGATGTCGCGCGGCACGAGCCGGCCATCGGCGGTGTGGCGGAAGCCGGTTTCCATGATGTGCGAGGTCAGCGTGCGGATCTCGATGACGTCGCCGCGCCTGGCCTTTGCCGGAACGTTGATCAGCGCGGCCATCAGTTCATCTCCTCGGTGCAGGCGGCCAGCGTCACGACGACGTCGGCGGCGACCTGCCAGAAGCTGTCGTCGGAGAGACGCGCGATCGCGACCACCTTCTGAGTATCGGCGAGCCGGATCCTCGTCGAGACCTGGGCTCGGCCGGCCCACGGGCCGAGATGGAAATTGCCGATGTTCGGCTGCGGGTTCTTCTCGTTGAAGACGTGGATGCTCTTGACGTAGTCATCAGGCGTCATCGGGCTTGCGACGCTGACGGTCATTGGCACGGTGTTGCCGTTCTCGACCAGCGGCGGAATGTCGAGCTTCACCCTGCCGGTGCGAATCGGGGCTTCACCGACGACGTTGCGGATCGCCGTGTTGAGCATCCCGGGCGTCGCCTCCAGCGGCCGCAGCGTGACGATCGGGATCGTTCCCGCAGCGGTGATGCCTCCGGCAAGGCTCAGGAATTGTCGTCGCGTGGTTGGCATGAGCAGTCCTAGTCCCGAAGCGTTGCTAGATAGGCCACGATGTCCTCGATCTCCGCGGCGGACAATATCGGCTTGCCGGCAAAATTGCGCCCGACGCGCACGAGGCCGTCATTGCGATAATAGGACGGCATGATGGTCTCCGCGTTGAAGCGCGCCGCATCGACCAGACGAAGCCGCAACTGGCTCACCGACCACCGGTTCCCGGCGCCGGAGAGATCAGGCGCGAGGTCGCCCTGGAACCGCGTTTCCGGGAAGGGGCCGGAATGGCAGAGGATGCAGGTCGTCGTGCGCGCCAGCACCAGCGCGCGTCCGCGCGCGGCATCGCCGGGCGTGCCGGTGAGCGAAGCCGGAATGCCGTCGCCGACGATTGTGTAAGGCGCGAGCTCGTCCGCTTGGGTGGGCAGGGCCAAGGCAAGGCTCGCTACGATGAATACCGCAATCGCAGATATTGGATTGAATGACTGAGGCCGCCGCGAACTCCTCTTACCTCTCCCGCTTGCGGGAGAGGTCGCCGCGTAGCGGCGGGTGAGGGCTCTTTCCTCTTGGGGGTTCTCGCGGGCGGAGACACCCTCTCCCCAGCCCTCCCCCGCACGCGGGGGAGGGAGCGCGTCGTGTTCGTGGCGGCAGGCTCGTCCCATCATTGCCTTAGCCAAAGGTGTCTGCCGTGATGGTTTGAACCAGCGCGCGGCCTCGTCAGCCTCGCGGGCGCGCAGCTCGCGCGGGGCATCGACCGGGCTGGTCGCGCCGCCCTCGACCTCGGCGTAGATATCGCCTCTGGGTTGGTAGTTGCCGGCGAGCGAGAAGCCGTAACTGGGCGCGACGGTGGTGTAGCAGACACCGGTGAGCCGCGGCGTCTCCGGGGCGCGGCCTGCGAGCAGGTTGACGATCGCAGCGGCGCAGGCCTTGCCTTGCGCGCTCGCGGCCGATGCCGATTTGGGCATGCCGCCGCCGAGGCAGGCATCGCCGATGATGTGGATGTTTCGGACGAGCTTCGACTCGAAGGTCATGGGATCGATCGGGCACCAGCCGGTCGCATCCGCTGCACCCGCGATCTGAGCGACGTGGCCGGCGCGTTGCGGCGGGATGACGTTGGCGACGTCGGGGGTGTAGTTGCCGAACTCGGTGACGATGGTCTTCGTCGAAGCGTCCACGGAGGTCACGCCGCCGCCTTGCGACAGCGCGATGCGCTCGATCATGTCCCCATAGAGCTCCTTCCAGGCCCGCTCGAACAGCCGCTGCTGGGAGAAGCTATCCTTGGCATCGAGGATCAGCACCTTCGCGCGCGGCTTCTTCGTCTTCAGGTAGTGAGCGATCAGGCTCGCGCGTTCGTAAGGCGCCGGCGGACAGCGCGAGGGATTGGCGGGGATTGCAATGGCGACCGTGCCACCGTCTTCCATCGCCTCCAACTGCCGGCGCAGCAGCAGCGTCTGCGCGCCGGCCTTCCAGGCGTGCGGCATCTTTTCCGACGCCGCCTCGTCGTAGCCGGGCAGGGCTTCGACATGGAAGTCGATGCCGGGCGAGAGCACGAGGCGGTCGTAAGTGAGCGTGGCGCCGTCGGTCGTCGTGACGCTGCGCCTTTCGGGATCGACGGTTGTTGCCGCCTGGGCAATGACGGTGGTCCCTTCGGC
Organism: Bradyrhizobium sp. YCK136; assembly: GCF_044570075.1. NCBI lineage: Bacteria > Pseudomonadati > Pseudomonadota > Alphaproteobacteria > Hyphomicrobiales > Nitrobacteraceae > Bradyrhizobium > Bradyrhizobium sp. YCK136. The sequence goes on along the minus strand of NZ_CP172424.1, from coordinate 6,975,202 downwards.
GACAAGCTTGTCATAGCCGAACTGCTGCGCCTCGATCTCGCGCAGGCCTGCGATCACCTCGTTGCTGAATGGGCAGGATGTGAAGACCTTGTTCGGCTCGATCAGCGTCACCTGCAATTTGGCGTCGGCGCGTTTGAGCGCGCGGGCACAGGCCGCGCCGCCAAAGCCGCCGCCGACCACGACGACGCGGCCCGCCGATTGCGCGCGCAGGATTGAAGGTACTGCGTACGATGTGGCCGCGGCGGTGATGCCGAGGACGACATTCCGCCGTGTCACCGGCGCATTCATGGGTCTCATCCGGAAAATGCCGCGGCGGCCGTCGTGGCCGCCGCGAGTTGTTGCTTGAGCGTGATCTTCTCGGAAAACCGCTTCGCTCTTTGCGCTGACGCGGCCCTTCGGGTCCGGATCATGCTCTAGGCGAAGGTGATGTTCTGGTCGCGCAGCGGCACGGAGCGGATGCGCTTGCCGGTCGCGGCGAAGTACGCATTGAGCACGGCCGGTGCCGCAACGCCGATGGTCGGCTCGCCGACGCCGCCCCAGAACCCGCCGCTCGGCACCATCACCGATTCCACCTTCGGCATCTCGTTGATACGCATCGAGTTGTAGGTGTCGAAGTTGGTTTGCTCGATCTTGCCGTCCTTGACGGTGCAGCCGCCGTAGAACAGCGCGGACAGGCCATAGACGAAGGAGCCAGCGATCTGCCGTTCCACCTGCGCCGGATTGACGACGTAGCCGGGGTCGGTGGAGGCGACGATGCGGTGCACCTTGATCTTGTTGCCGTCGGTCACCGAGATCTCGGCGGCGCCGGCGACGTAGCTCCCATAGCCCATGACCTGCGCGATGCCGCGATAGACGCCTTGTGGCGCCGGCTTGTCCCAGCCGATCTTCTCGGCCACGGCATTGAGCACCGCCAGATGCTTGGGGTGATTGCCCATCAGCTTGCGGCGGAATTCGAGCGGGTCCTGGCCTGCGGCATGGGCCAGTTCGTCCATGAAGCATTCCATGTAGATCGCGTTGTGATTGACGTTGACGCCGCGCCAGAAGCCCGGCGGAACGTGCGGATTGCGCATCGCGTGCTCGATCAGCAGGTTCGGCACCGAATAGCCGAACGCGGCTTCGCCGGATTGGGCGACACCCTGGAACGCGGCCGGATCCATCCCGTTCTGGAGCGCTTCGGGGCGAAGCGAGAACAGGATCGACTGTCCCGACAGGCGGTAGTGCAGCGCGACCAGGTTGTTGTCGGCGTCGAACGCGCCGGTCATCTTGCACTGGGTGATCGGGTGATAGCGGCCGTGCGCCATGTCCTCTTCGCGCGACCACAACAGCTTGATCGGCGTGCCCGGCATCTGCTTGGCGATCATGACCGCCTGGCGGACGTAGTCGGTCTGGCCGCGCCGGCCGAAGCCGCCGCCGGGCATCACCTTGTGCACGTCGCACTTCTCCGCCGGCAGGCCGGAGGCCTCCAGTGTCGCCGCGAAGGCTGCCTCGCCATTCTGCGTGCCGCACCAGACCTCGCATTTCTCCGCCGTGTAGAGCGCGGTGGCGTTCATCGGCTCCATCGTGGCGTGGTTCTGGTAAGGGTAGTTGTAGACGGCCTCGACCTTCTTGACGGCGCCGGCAATCGCCGCCTTGGCGTCGCCGTTCTTGTTGCCGACATAGGCCGGCTGCGCGTTGTCGAGGCCTTCCGCCAGCCACTTCGCAATCGACGCGCTGGAGACCTTGGCGTTGTCGCCCTCGTCCCAGACGATCGGCAGGGCTTCCAGCGCGGTCTTGGCGTGCCACCAGGTATCGGCAACGACCGCGACCGCGGTATCGCCGACCGTGACGACCTTCTTGACGCCTTTCATGCCGGCGATCTTGGCTTCGTCATAGCTCTTCAGCTTGCCGCCGAACACCGGGCAGTCCTTGATCGCGGCGTTCAGCATGCCCGGCAGCTTGACGTCGATGCCGTAGACCATCGTGCCGGTGGTCTTGTCGGCGGTGTCGAGGCGCAGCACGCCCTTGCCGATCAGCTTCCAGTCCTTCGGATCCTTCAGCTTGACGTCGGCCGGCGGCATCAGCTTGGCCGCAGCCTCGGCGACCTTGCCGTAGGTTGTGGTCCTGCCCGACGGCGTATGGGTGATGACGCTCTTCGCGGCGGTGCATTCGGATGCCGGCACTTTCCACGAATCGGCGGCGGCCTGGATCAGCATCACGCGCGCGGTGGCGCCGCCCTTGCGGACATGCTGTCGCTCACCGGTGACGTTGCAGCGCGATTTGAAGCGGGCGCGGATAGTTCTGTTGGCGGCGGATGGGCGCAGCACCCGGTCGATCGCCAAGGAAGTTGGGGTCCAGCCGCGGATTGTCAGCCTTTGGCGGCATCGCTATGCCGACCATGGCCTTGAAGGGCTGCAAGACAAGCCGCGGCCTGGCAAGCAGCCGATCTATACGAAGACGACCGACAAGCGGATTCTGAAGCTGCTGGATAAGCCGCCACCGCAAGGGTTTGCGCGCTGGACCGGCCCCCTGCTGGCCGAGGCGCTGGGCGATGTCGATGTCCAATATGTCTGGCGGTTCCTGCGCAGCCACAAGATTGACCTGGTGGCTCGCAAGTCCTGGTGCGAGAGCAACGACCCGAACTTTACGGCCAAAGCCGCCGATGTTGTCGGCCTCTATGTCGCGCCGCCGGCGAAGGCCATTGTGCTGTGCGTGGACGAGAAGCCCTCGATCCAGGCTTTGGAGCGAGCGCAGGGTTATCTGAAGTTGCCCAATGGCCGCGCCTTGACCGGCCAAAGCCACGATTACAAGCGGCATGGCACCACAACATTGTTTGCGGCGCTCGAAGTCGCCACCGGAAAGATCATCGCGACCCATTCAAAACGCCGGCGCCGCGTCGAGTTTCTCGATTTCATGAACAGCGTCACCGCGGCTTTTCCGAACCGCAAGCTTCACGTCATCCTCGACAACCTCAACACCCATAAAAAGAACGAGGACTGGCTCAAGGCCCACCCCAACGTGCAATTTCATTTCACGCCGACAAGTGCGTCATGGCTCAATTAGGTCGAAGTATGGTTTTCCATCTTGCAGGGGCAGTCGCTCAGCGGCACCTCCTTCACGAGCCTCAAGCAGCTTCAGGAACACATCGATGCCTACGTCAACGCATACAACGACAGAGCCGAGCCCTTCGTCTGGACCAAGAAAAAGGTCCGTCAACGCCGTTTCAAAGGCCGCCGTATCACTCAGCTCTGATTCCGGGTAATAGTCCTGCGAAGAGCGGATGCCGCGGCTGCCACCGGTCGAGAAATCGCCCCAGACGCGCTTGCGGGCGACGCTCTGGCCGGGTGTCGGATATTCGGTCGAGACCTTCGACCAGTCGCATTCGAGTTCCTCGGCGACGAGTTGGGCGAGGCCGGTGAGCGAGCCCTGGCCCATCTCGGAGCGGGCGATGCGGATCACGACGGTGTCGTCGGGCCTGACCACGACCCAGGCGCCGATTTCGGGCGAGCCGTCGGCTGCGCGCACCACGGCGGGTCCGCCGAAGGGGATATCGAGGCCAATTGCGAGGCCTGCGCCGACCGCGGCGGTGCCGATGACGAAGGCACGGCGGTTCATCTTGGGAGAGACGTGCTTGTTCATGGGGCGGTTCCTTACGCGCTGGCGATCGTGTGGATCGCTTCGCGCACCTGCTGGAAGGTGCCGCAGCGGCAGATATTGGTGATGGCCTCGTCGATGTCGGCGTCGGTCGGCTTCGGCTTCTCGTTCAGCAGCGCCGCCACCGCCATGATCATGCCACTCTGGCAATAGCCGCATTGCGGAACGTCCTTGGCGATCCAGGCTTCCTGCACGTGGTGATCTTCTTGCCTTCGGCCTCGGCGACCGAAACGCCGCAGGCGCGGGTCGCGATGCCGTCGATGTGAACCGTGCAGGCGCCGCATTGTGCAATGCCGCAGCCATATTTGGTTCCGGTCAGGCCAGCATTCTCGCGGATCGCCCAGAGCAGCGGCGTATCCGGCTCGACGTCGAGTGTGAGGGATTTTCCGTTGATTGTAAGGTTTGCCATCGCAGTCCCCTGATTGGTCCAATCCACCGATTGGACTCAGGGCGCAATGTGTCCGGCAAATTGGAACTGTTCAAATCAACAGTCCGCGGGGTGGCCGTCAAAGAGATCGGGGGGCGCCGGGAAGATTGTTGGGTGTTCGGTGTTGCAGTCAATTGCCCGCTCGCGACCGCGGAGGCGATCGTTCATGAAATGGCCCGTCACAAGCTGAGGGCGTTTGGTGTCGCAAACGAGAATGGGATCCGGATCATCAGCAAAAGACGAGCTCTATCCCAGTCCGGTCCGCAGCGACATCCGCGCCCTGCTGGCGCGCAATGCCTCGCGGATGGAGAAGGGCTTCGAGACGTTGCGGCAGCATGCCCGCACTGACGCGCCCGGCCGCGAGTTTCTCGGCGCGTTCTTCGCCTGGTGCAGCGATGTCCTGGCGAGCAGCCGGAAGCTGCTTGCGAGCGAACGCTGCTGATTGCTCGCTGCGCCGCGGGCCGGGTTCCAGGCGCCAATCCGCGGCTTGGGGCGACGCCCGGCCGTGGACGCCGGTTCCAGGCCCGATCACCGCTGCATTGCGGCGACAGTTTGTCCCCTTTTGCCGGGATGCAAGACGAGGTCGCTCTGGTACACTGAGTCGAAGCCAGAGGAGTTCCATGGACGTGCCGAGCCCCTGCAACGTGTTGATGCTCTACCCGCTGTTCACCGCGGAGTCGTTCTGGAGTTTTGGCGAATCCTGCAAGCTGATGGGCGTGAAGCGCCCCGCTGCTCCCCTCGGCCTGATCACCGTTGCCGCGATGCTGCCTGCCGACTGGACGGTGCGCCTCATCGACTGCAACACGTCCCCCCTGGGTGACGAGGATCTCGCCTGGGCCGACGTCGTCTTCACCGGCGGAATGCTGCCGCAGCAGGCCGACACGCTGCGCCTGATCGAGCTATGCCGCGCTGCGGGCAAGCCGGTGGTCGTCGGCGGCCCCGATCCGACCTCGAGCCCCCACATCTATGAGAGGGCCGACTTCCGGGTGCTCGGCGAGGCCGAGAGTGTCATCGACGAATTCATCGCGGCCTGGGAGGGCGGTGCGCGCTCCGGCGTCTTCACTGCGCCGAAATTCCAGGCCGACGTCACCAGGACGCCGGTGCCGCGGTTCGACCTGCTCAAATTCGAAGATTATCTCTATATCGGTGTGCAGTATTCGCGCGGCTGCCCGTTCACCTGCGAGTTCTGCGACATCATCGAGCTCTACGGTCGCGTGCCGCGAACCAAGACGGCCGAGCAGATGTTCGTCGAGCTCGAGACGCTCTACCAGATGGGCTACCGCGGCCATCTCGACTTCGTCGACGACAATTTCATCGGCAACAAGAAGTCGCTGCGGCTGTTCCTCCCGCAGCTCGCCGAATGGCAGCGCGCCCACGGCTATCCGTTCGAATTCTCCACCGAAGCCTCGATCAACCTCGCCGACGATCCGGAACTGCTGGAGCAAATGGGGGCGGCCAATTTCTTCGGCATCTTCGTCGGCATCGAAAGTCCGGATCCGGCGACGCTGGTCGCGATGCGGAAGAAGCAGAACACGCGGCGCAACATCGCCGAGAGCATCCACAAGATCTACGCCGCCGGCATTCTCGTCACCGCGGGCTTCATCGTCGGCTTCGACAATGAGAAGGTCTCGATGGCGGAGGCCATGATCGAATTCATCGAGGAGGCGGCGATCCCCGTCAGCATGGTCGGCCTGCTCTATGCCTTGCCGAACACGCAGCTGACGCGCCGCCTGGAGCGCGAAGGCCGGCTGCACCCGGGCCACGATCTGGCGCCGACCATCGGCGCCGATCAGTGCACGGATGGGATCAACTTCGATCCGGTGCGCCCGCTGCGCGACATCCTGATGGATTACAAGCGGGTGCTGGAGCGCATCTACAGCCCGGCTGCCTATGCCGGACGCATCGACCGCTTGATGACGCTGCTCGACCGTTCGCGGCAGCGCCACGCGCTTGCGGAGGGCGATATCCGTGCCAAGCTCGGGGCGATGGAGACGGTGCACCGCGTGGTCACCGCCATTCCCGAGGCGCGCGGGCCGCTCTGGCAGACCTTCATGAACTGCGCCAAGCGCGACACGTCATCGGCGCGGATCGCGGTGCAGATGATCGCGGCCTATGCCCATCTCGGTCCGTTCTCGCGCAAGGTCATCGACGCCATCGACGCGCGCCTTGCCGCGCTGGACGACGAGACCGTCATCCCGGCGGCGACCATCGACGCGACCGCAGCGCGGCACCTGGCCTGAAGGCCCTACTTCACCGCCAGCCGCAGGAAGCTCATCACGCTGCCGAGCGCGGCAAAGCCTGCACCGAGTGCGAGTGCGACGGTCGCGCCGTCGTGACCGGCGAGGGCGAAGCAGAGCGCCGCGAGCGCAGCCCCCGTCGTCTGTCCGGTCAGGCGCGCGGTGGCGACGATGCCGGAGGCGCTGCCGCTGCGGTGCGGCGGCGCGCTCGACATCACCGCCTTCATGTTCGGCGCCTGGAAGAAGCCGAACCCCATGCCGCAGATCACCATCCGCCAGATGATGTCGGCGATGGCGGGATTGGCCGGCAGCAGCGCGAGTAGCGCCATACCGAGGCCAAGCAGCACGAGGCCAATGCCGCCGAGCAGCCCGACCGCATGCCGGTCCGACAGGCGCCCCGCGATCGGCGCCATGATGCCGACCACCAGCGGCCACGGCGTCATGAAGAAGCCGGTCTCGACCTGCGAGCGTCCCAGCACGTCCTCGAAATAGAACGGCAGCGAGACGAAGGCGAGGCCCTGCACCGCGAAGGAGCACACCGCCGTTGCCGCCGACAGCGCGAACATCGGCCGGCTGAACAAATCGATCGGCAGCATCGGCGCGGGGTGATCGGCGTGGCGGCGCGTCAGGATGAAGCCGAGCGCGAGGGCCGTGACGAGCTCGATGCCCACGACGACCGGCGACAGATTGTGCGCGGCGCTGCCGATGCCCGTGATGAACAGGCCAAGGCGGGCCGACGCCAGGATCGCGCCGAGAAAATCAAAACCGTGATCGGCCCGCGGCGTCTTCGGCAGCATCGCAAAGCCGATGCCAATCGCAACGAGGCCGAAGGGAATGTTGACGGCAAACAGCCACGGCCAGGGGCCGAGCGCCAGGATCGCGGAGGCGATCGACGGCCCGAAGGTGAAGGCGGTCGCGACCACCAGCGCGTTGTGGCCGAAGCCGCGGCCGAGCATCCTTCCGGGATAGACGAAGCGCACCAGCGCCGTGTTGACGCTCATGATGCCGCTGGCTCCGAGGCCCTGCAGCGTGCGCGCGACCAGCAGGCTGTCCAGCGACCATGCCACGGCGCAGAACAGTGAGGCGATGGTGAACAGGATCAAGCCGCCGAGATAGATGCGCTGGTGCCCGACGATCTCGCCGAGCGCGCCGAGCGGCAAGAGCGTTGCCACCAGCGCGATCTGGTAGACGTTGACGACCCAGACCGACTGCTCCGGACTGACATGCAGGTCGGCGGCAATGGCGGGCAGCGCGATGTTGGCGATCGCGGTGTCGAGCGAGGCCATCGCCAGCGCGGTGAAGATGGCAGCGATCGCCCAGCGCCGCTGCGCGGCCGGCAGGCCGTCGGACATGGCGTGGTCGGGCTCGCGCGCGGCGGCAGGTAACGTGATCGTCATTGCGTTGGCGCGTTGCTCCGGCGGCGTGGCTATGCGGACTTTTGGCATGTACTACGCCGCAGGCCGCTTCCACAGGCATATGCTTGCATGCTGTGTATGCGCGAAGGTGAGGCGATGCCGCCGGGCTCTGGCGTATGATCGCGCCGGCGCTGCAATTTTGGGGAAACGTCATGCAACTCGTCGTTCTGCCCGGTGACGGCATCGGACCGGAGATCACGACCGCGACATCGGGTGTGCTGCGCGCGGCCTCGGAGCGCTTCCAGCTCAATCTGCGGCTGGAGGAGCACGCGGTCGGGCACGCGAGCCTGAAGCAGTTCGGCACGACGGTGCGGCCCGAGCTGCTCGACATCGTCCGCGGCGCCGACGGCCTGATCCTGGGGCCGACCGCGACCTTCGACTTCAAGGACGAGGCGCATGGCGAGATCAATCCGTCCAGGCACTTCCGCAAGAACCTCGACCTCTACGCCAATGTCAGGCCCGCGCGCACCTATGCCGGGCGGCCAGGCCGCCTCGGCGATTTCGACCTCGTCGTGGTGCGCGAGAACGCCGAAGGCTTCTACGCCGATCGCAACATGGAGCAGGGCAATGGCGAGATGCTGGTCACGCCTGACGTCGCGATCTCGCTGCGCCGGATCACGCGGGCGTGCTGCGAGCGCATCGCGCACGCCGCCTGCCGTCTCGCGATGAAGCGGCGCAGGCACCTCACGATCGTGCACAAGGCCAATGTGCTCAAGATCGGCGACGGGATGTTCCTGGACATCTGTCGCGCGGCGGCGAAGGGCTATGCCGGCCTCGAAGTCGACGACATCCTGGTCGACGCCATGATGGCGCATGTCGTGCGCAACCCCGATCGCTTCGACGTCATCGTCGCCACCAACATGTTCGGCGACATCCTGTCCGATCTCACGGCCGAGCTGTCCGGCAGTCTCGGCCTCGGCGGCTCGCTCAATGTCGGCGACCGCTATGCCATGGCGCAGGCGGCACACGGCTCGGCGCCTGACATCGCCGGGCAGGACGTCGCCAATCCGGTCTCGCTGATCCTGTCGACCGCGCTGCTGCTGGCCTGGCATGGCGAGAGGAGCGGCGCGGTGCGCTACGAGGAGGCCGCGCGTGCGATCGAGACGGCGGTGGCAAAGGCGATCGGCGAGGGCAGGGCAACGCGCGATGTCGGCGGCAGGCTCGGCACGATCGCGGCGGGGGCTGCGATTGCGGAGATCTTGCAGGGGGCGTGAGGTGCTTCGGCGCGTGCTTTCCGGCTCTTTTTGGGCGAAACAAAGAAGTCGAAAAACAACCCCATGCACAGTAGAACACCCCTTGATCGATAAGGGATTTTCGCGATGCGTCGCGGCGACATCGGCAGCTGCGATCGCGTTGACCCGTCGGGCAAAACACTGGCAGGATGCGATGCTGGCGGCGATCGGGGACTGGGCCATGGCGCGTTCTCGTCACGCGCAATGTGGGCCTCGGACCGCACGGCGGCGCGTCTCCTCCGGCCCACGTTGAGGCAGATCAATACTCGCCTCGCAGGCCCGCCAGACCCTTCCATCAGCGCATCCATGGAAAGGGCGGCCGACATGCAAACCCTGCTCAGGGAAATCCGGAATACGCCGTTGCTCTGGATGCTGGTCTTCGTGCCCATCGTGCTGCTGGCCGAGGCGGCTGCCCCGCATTCCCACACGCTCCTCTTCGTGCTGGCGGTGCTTGCGATCGTGCCGCTGGCGGCGCTGCTCAGCCACGCCACCGAAGCGGTCGCCGCGAAGACCGGCGATGCCGTGGGCGGACTGCTCAATGCAACGCTCGGCAATCTGACGGAGCTGATCATCGCCATCACGGCGCTGCGTGCCGGCCAGTACATGCTGGTAAAGGCCTCGATTGCGGGGGCGATCGTCACCAACGCGGTGTTCATGCTAGGGGCCTGCCTGCTGCTCGGCGGCCTGCGCTACCACGTGCAGGAGTACAACCGCGCCGGCGCGCGGCTCTCGTCGGGCCTGTTGCTGATGGCAACCGTCGCCCTGCTTGCGCCTTCGGCGGTCGCCGATCTCGAGCACCTGCCGCAGGGCGGAGGCATCTTGAACAAGCTCAGCGTCGGCATTTCAGTCCTGCTGATCGTCGCTTACGCGCTCGGCCTGTTGTTCTCGCTCGGGACGCACAAGGAATTGTTCGCAAGCGCCGATCATGGCGACGACAAGGAGGCGCATTGGCCGATCGGCATCGCCGTCGGCACGCTGCTGGTCGTCACGGTGCTGGTCGCGCTGGTCAGCGAAATCTTCGTGGAATCGGTGCAGAAGGCGGCGGAAACCTTCGGGATGAGCCCGGCCTTTGTCGGCTTCATCATCGTTTCGCTGGTCGGCGCTGCCGCCGAATTTGCGGTGGCGTTCGGCGCGGCGCGCAAGGACCGGCTCGACATGGTCGTCAGCATCGCGCTCGGCAGCGCCTCGCAGATCGCGCTGTTCGTCGCCCCCGCGCTGGTGCTGCTCAGCTACGTCGTGGGGCCGACGCCGATGAACCTGCAGTTCTGGCCGGGCGCCGTCACCATGGTGATGATCGCCACGGTCACGTCGGCGTTCATCACGGCCAGCGGACGCTCGGCATGGTTCGTCGGCGCGCTGATGATCTTCATCTATGCAGTGTTTGCGCTGACCCTGTATGTTGTCCCGCCGGCGGGCGAGGGATGAGGTGCTGTTGCCCGTCGGCACGAGGGTGAACTAGCTCGTCCGGGAAATGGCGGCCCGCGGCAAGCCATCCTCCGGAACGGCGAATGCGTCTTCGCTAGTAGGCCCAGTAGCTGCCGGAGGGCAGGCAATTGTCGTCGCCATAGCCGTAGCCATAGCCGCCGCCATAACCGTAATAGGACGCGGGCGGGTAGCTGTAGCCGTAGGCGGGATAACCGCCATAGCTGCCATAATAGGCGCTCCGCGCAATCGCGCCGCCGACGACGGCGCCGGCAACGCCATAGCCGAGTCCGCGATAACCGTAGCCGCGATAGCCCCAGCCGCCGCGGTAGCCCCACCCGACGCCGCGATAGCCATAGCCGCCACGCCAGCCGCCGACCCATCGCACTTCAGTGGTGTTCTGATCGACCATCGATTTCATCGTCGCCAGATGCGTCGGGATCGGCCCGGCCTGGACACCCATGGCGGGCAGCAGGGCGCCGGCTCCGGCGAGAATGAGGGTGCGCAAAGACTTCGAGGAGGTCATGATCGATCATCTCCTTGGCTACGGGCGGCGCTTTCTGCGCCACCATCGACAATTGATTCCGGCGTGGCGTTGCCGTGGCGGGCTTGATCTAGTACCCGGAATCAGAGCTGAGTGATGCGGCGGCCTTTGAAACGGCGTTGACGGACCTTTTTCTTGGTCCAGACGAAGGGCTCGGCTCTGTCGTTGTATGCGTTGACGTAGGCATCGATGTGTTCCTGAAGCTGCTTGAGGCTCGTGAAGGAGGTGCCGCTGAGCGACTGCCCCTGCAAGATGGAAAACCATACTTCGACCTGATTGAGCCATGACGCACTTGTCGGCGTGAAATGAAATTGCACGTTGGGGTGGGCCTTGAGCCAGTCCTCGTTCTTTTTATGGGTGTTGAGGTTGTCGAGGATGACGTGAAGCTTGCGGTTCGGAAAAGCCGCGGTGACGCTGTTCATGAAATCGAGAAACTCGACGCGGCGCCGGCGTTTTGAATGGGTCGCGATGATCTTTCCGGTGGCGACTTCGAGCGCCGCAAACAATGTTGTGGTGCCATGCCGCTTGTAATCGTGGCTTTGGCCGGTCAAGGCGCGGCCATTGGGCAACTTCAGATAACCCTGCGCTCGCTCCAAAGCCTGGATCGAGGGCTTCTCGTCCACGCACAGCACAATGGCCTTCGCCGGCGGCGCGACATAGAGGCCGACAACATCGGCGGCTTTGGCCGTAAAGTTCGGGTCGTTGCTCTCGCACCAGGACTTGCGAGCCACCAGGTCAATCTTGTGGCTGCGCAGGAACCGCCAGACATATTGGACATCGACATCGCCCAGCGCCTCGGCCAGCAGGGGGCCGGTCCAGCGCGCAAACCCTTGCGGTGGCGGCTTATCCAGCAGCTTCAGAATCCGCTTGTCGGTCGTCTTCGTATAGATCGGCTGCTTGCCAGGCCGCGGCTTGTCTTGCAGCCCTTCAAGGCCATGGTCGGCATAGCGATGCCGCCAAAGGCTGACAATCCGCGGCTGGACCCCAACTTCCTTGGCGATCGACCGGGTGCTGCGCCCATCCGCCGCCAACAGAACTATCCGCGCCCGCTTCAAATCGCGCTGCAACGTCACCGGTGAGCGACAGCACGCCTCAAGCACCTTGCGATCTTTCCTCGAAAGGTGGACTTCTCTTGCTTCGGGTATCATCCCGACCTTGAATCACGACTCACGTTCCAAGAAAAATGGGTACTAGATCAAGCGTCGGGGTCGCGGCACCGCCGCGCCGTCAGGAGACGCTGCCCGATGCTCTAGGCCTGCAACCGCGGAACGAGACGAATCGCGTTCTCATGGCCAATCGCATCGAGATCCTCAGTCGAAAGGCCAAGCTTCTGCAACTGCGCGAACTGGCCAAGGCCGAAATACGGATAGTCGGTGCCGTAGGTGATCTGGGAGGCGGGTACGAGCTTGAGCAGCGCGGCCATGGACGGCGCGAACGTTGCATTCGCGGTGTCGTAGTGAAGCCGGGCTAGCTCGCCTTCGATCCCCTCCGGCGCAAACTCCTTGAGATCGGGCCGCGCCCCATAGAACGAATTGATGCGCCCGGCCATCATCGGAATCGTGCCGCCGGCGTGCGAGAACAGCCATTTGATGTCGCGGTGGCGGGCAAATGCACCGCTGAGCAGAAGGCTCGTCACCGTACGTGTGGTGTCGTGCGGCACTTCGATCACCGCCGGAAACGTGCCGACGCTGAGCGCGCTGCAGCAACTCGCGACCAGCGGATGCACATAGACGACCGCCTTGCGACGGTTCAGCTCTTCGAACACCGGCCTGTAGGCGGCATTACCGAGCCATTTGTCGCCGTAGCTGCTTTGCAGCCCGATCCCGTCCGCCTTCAGCGTGTCGAACGCATATTCGATCTCCTCGAGCGTGGCATCGACATCCAGCATCGACAAGGTCGCGAACAGGCCGAAACGGCCCGGATGGTCGCGCATCATGTCCGCCGCGTACTCGTTGCAGGTGCGCGCGAGCCGGCCAGCTTCCGCCGGCCCGAGGTCGAACCACACCCCTGGCGTGGAGGCGACCGACAGGATGCCTGTGCGTATGCCATTGCGGTCCATGTCCTCGACGAGCTTCTCGCGGGTCCAGGCAACCTGACCGGGAAAGTGCGGCTGCTTGCGGGCGTCTTCGTAGCCAAGCCAAAGCTTCTGGTATTCGGGCGGATAGAAATGAAGGTGGGTATCGATCAGCGCCGGCCTGGTCTGTCCGCGCACCGCAACGGCCGGGATGGCCGAGGCAAGGCCGAGCGCACCCACTCCCGCGAGAAAGCCGCGCCGCGACCAGGACGGGCCGCAACAGGTAGAGCAGCGTTTGATGCCCTCCCGATTTCCGATCCCAAATGAGCATGTTGCGGGTCTCCTGTTACGAATTGGCATGGACGGGGGGCCTGTGGTGCTTCCATAGGCAGGAGGTTTCGCCCATCTGCAATCCGCGGTGCGGCTGCAACATGGGCGGTGATTGTTGGGGATTGGAATGTGCCCATTTTTCGTCGCTGAGCGATGTCTATCGTCACGTCGTCGCATCACAGCAGCAACTTTGTGTGAACGCGGCCCGGCGTTGCGTCCCATGACTCCGGCTCGCCCGACAGCCGACGGGGCTCGCAATAGTCCGGCGGAAAATTGTCGCGCGTCTGTTCGCTCATGATGCGCCGGGCGGTCTTCGAGGAGTCGAAGCGATGGACGTTTTCCCGATCAGCGCCGGTCGCCGTCATCCTTGTCCGAGAGGCCGTTCGATGAACGTTCGTCGTATTCGGCCCTGAGCTTCGCAAGGATGGATTGCAATGTCTCCTGCTCAGTCGAGCTCTCGTCATTGCTCTGCCCCCGCAGGCGCCGCAGCCTGCTGCGGAGCATATCGTACGCTTCGAGAAGGGGCGGGCTCAGCGAAAAGAAGGCGCCGAGCGCAATCGCGATGATCACATGGCGAAGCGAAACGGGGGGATCCTCGCCGGGCGTAGCGGCATCATGGCGGACTGGCACGGGCGAAAGACCGGCTGACCCGCCGTCGGCGCGGGACGGCCGCGGTTTTCGCGGCGGGATCACGACGACGACAAAAAGGATGTTGAGCAACAGCCAAATGCCTAAAATGACGAGCAGCGTACGCATGAATAATCCAAGGACAGCGTTACCTGAGCTGACGGCAGTATGGTTTCAAATATCGATGCTTCCACGAATCCGATCACGCGACCGGCAACTCGCATGCAATGAAAAAGCTGTCTGATGCCGGACAATGAAGCCGTTACCTTAATCTCGAGCGTGGACAGCAGAGGTCGGGACACGGCATCGCGCGGCATGATCCTGGCGCCTGCCATGGCGCTACGGGACGCTGAGTTCGACAAGGTGAGTTAAGCCGGTCGGGTCCCGTCGGACGGAAAAATCGAGGCGATCGAAACCGGCCGCCGTCGCGATTTTCCGAAGTTCCGGCTCGGAGCGATGAACCAGCTTCCAATCTGCGATGGCCTCCATCCACACGCGAAACGGATTCCCTGCGGCGATATTGGTGAAGACGATCGAGCCACCGCCCCTCAGAAGGCGGCAGCGCAATTCCCCCAGAATGGAGATGATCGTTCGGTCGTCGAGGTAGTCGGACAGGCAGCCGCAGACGACGACATCGAACGGGCCTTCGTCCTGGACCTGTCGGATCGCCCGTCTCACGTCGCCGCACACGATGTGAACATCGCAATAACGGCTCAGTCGCTCTTCGGCGAGAGCCAGGGCTTGCCTGTCGAGATCCACGAGAACGACCGTGGATCCCGTAAATCGATGTGGTGCGATCTGGAAGTCGGCACCTCCGCCACACCCAATCGAGAGGATGCGCCCCGGCGTCGTGGCGCACATCTTGAGGTACTGCCACCAGATCCTGTTTCGATGCTGTTGCACGATGGCGGTATTGAGTGCGTGCCATTCGATCCAGTCGCCCGGATCGGCCGTGGTCGGCAGGCTCGCGCCGGCTGCGAGCAGTTCGACAGTTTCGAAATCACCGGGATAGCCGCGCGGCCACTCCTGAAGTCTGCGGACAAATGAGGAGCGGGCGTGGAGATGACGGGCGGGTGCGAGGAGCCTTTGAATATTCGGTGAGTTCCATGCCGGAGCCGGAAGCTTGGCCAAGGCGCAGCAAAGAGCGTGCATTTGAGAGGCTGTCCCGTGCATTGCCGCTGCTGGATCCCTCGGCATCAGCTCAAAGAAGCGGCAGAAGTCGCCCACCTCCCGGTCAAGCTCGTCCAAATCAATCCCGCTGTGCGTTTCGTCCATTCGTCCCAACCTCCAGGATCGGGATAGAGTGGCGAAGGCCGGCCATTCGCGCATGACCCAGTTGGGTCATGCCTGCGGAATTGCTCGAGAACCCAATGCGCGCAGCACGTTATCCAGAGCCGGTGTCGATTGACAGCGGCGGGCAAGTATCCAAGGATTGTCCGAATATGGACGATTTCTTTCTGGGTGATGCGATTGCGGCGTTTTGATTTCCAGCGATTGGAGCAGTCGAAAGCCCGGTTGGGCGAAGTGGTGCTGGACCCCGGCCAGTGGATACCGCTCATGGAGGACATTTGCTCCGCGGCAGCGACGTCCGGTGCGGGGCTGCTCCAGAGTGATGTCCGGACTTCCGATGTCCCGGTGACGCCTTCGACGAAAGAGGCTTTCCAGGGCTACTTTGCCGCCAATCTTCACGTAGAGGATGTTCGTGCCGTCAGGGGAGTTCCGCTACTGCTTTCCGGCAGGAAAGTTCTGCGCGACCAGGATATCTTCTCCTCCGAGCGAGACATGCTCAAGACTCCCCTCTACAGACATCTCGGACAGCTTGGATTTCAATGGTGGTCGGCGATTTCCTTTTGGGCAGGGCCGGCAATGTGGGCCCTCGCGCTACAGCGCAAGCGTGGGGAAGGAGCCTTCGAAGATGACGACCTGAAGGCGTTTGCGCTGCTCTCGGACGCGCTGACCGAGGCCGCCACGCTCTCCCATGCAGTGGGAAGGCAGGTGTTGCTCGGGTCTTTGAGCGCTTTCGATTCGATCAACGAGCCGGCGCTGTCAATGACCGGCATGGGGCGCGTGCTGGAGATCAATGCGGCGGCGGCCGAAATCTTCGATGCCGACTTCCGCGTCCATAACAACAGATTGTACATGCGAGATGGCAAGGCAACTCGTGCTCTTGA
The DNA here is from genome assembly GCF_044570075.1 of Bradyrhizobium sp. YCK136. Taxonomy (NCBI): domain Bacteria; kingdom Pseudomonadati; phylum Pseudomonadota; class Alphaproteobacteria; order Hyphomicrobiales; family Nitrobacteraceae; genus Bradyrhizobium; species Bradyrhizobium sp. YCK136. Next base: position 6,959,153 of record NZ_CP172424.1, on the reverse strand, counting down.
CGCGAGGTTGACTAACTCCGATCGGGAGCTCCGTCTTCGCGCCGGCAGCCGCATTGGCGACATCATTGTCGCGCGGCGAGAGACCAAGCGTCCGATCGTCATCAAGCTGTTGCCCGTACCGGGGGCGGCTCGATCGCCATTTCTGGGGGCGAGGTTCATCCTGACGCTCACGGACATGGAGGTCGTCCGCAAATCTGAGATTGAATTGCTCTCGGCAATCTTTGCGCTGACGGCGGCCGAGGCAAAGGTGGCGCGACTGATAGCTGCAGGATGGTCGCCGGAAATGATCGCCGACGACCTGGCGCTGTCCCGCGAAACGGTCCGCAACCAGATCAAGGCGGTCTTCAGCAAAACGGCCACGCATCGACAGAACGAGTTGGCGGCTTTGATCGGTCACATGCGCAATCTCTAGCCGAGATACTCCTTACCTTTTGAACGCGTTTGACAACGTGGTCATTGCCCGCAACGTGCCCGCTGTTGGCCTGCGGCCAACTCGTCAAGGCAAGCTGACGCCAGCCGCTCCCGAGAGCACAGCGAACATGTCATGCTCTCGTGCCCGATCGGTTTCAGAGCCCCATCCTAGAACTGATACCGCCGCAGCCCCCCATCCACCGGGATCACCGTCCCCGTGATGTACCGCGCCACCGGCGAGGCCAGGAACACCGCGAGTGCCGCGAGATCCTCCGGTTCGCCCCAATAGCCGACCGGGATCTCTTCTTCCGCAAAACGCTCGCGATAGTCCGGCGGATAGTTGCGGCGGATCTGCTCGCTCATGATGCGGCCGGGCGGGATGCAGTTGATGGTGATGCCGTGCTCGCCGATCTCGCGCGACAGGCCCTTGGCCCAGGCGTGCACGGCGGCCTTCGCGGCAAAGGCGGCGTTCAGGCCTTCCGGCTCGGACTTGCCTGTGATGTTGACGATGCGGCCCCATTTGCGTTCGATCATCTGCGGCAGCAGCGCGTGCGCAATGCGGCGGTAGCTGGTGAAATTCAGCGCGATCGCCTCGTCCCATTTGCTGTCGGGCGCGTCGACCGGCAGCGGGCGGCTGCCGCCGGCATTGTTGACGAGGATGTCGACATGGCCGAGCTCGGTCACGGCGAAGGCTGCGATCTTCTCCGCGGCGTCCTTGGCCATCACGTCCTGCTCGAACGGCGTGATCAGTCCGCCGCCGACTTCGCTCACCAGCTCGGCAAGGAGATCGGTCCGCCGCGCCACGCCGACGACGCGCACGCCTTCGGCCGCCAGGCCCTTGGCGATGGCGCGGCCGATGCCGATGCTCGCTCCGGTGACGACAGCGGTTTTCGATTTGAGCCCGAGGTCCATGGTCGCACGCTCTCTTGTTTGCTTTTGCTTGTTGCCGTTTCCTGCCCATCCCTGCCAGGACGAATTGCCTGACCGGGACGAGCAGTGGTAACCAAGAGCCACGTTGAAGGAAACACGAAAAACAAAAGGCGTCGAACGATGGTCTGGGATCCGCAGCAGTATCTGAAGTTCTCCGGCCACCGGCTCCGCCCCGCTGTCGACCTCCTGATGCGGATTCCGGATTTCGCGCCGCGCGAGATCGCCGATCTCGGCGCCGGCGCGGGCAACGTCACCAAGCTGATCCGGGAGCGCTGGCCGGATGCGACCGTGACCGGCGTCGAGGGCTCGGCGGAGATGGTTGCCGCCGGCCGCAAGGCGGCGCCGGACGTGCAATGGTCCCATGAAGACCTCGGCCAATGGCGTCCCGCCAAGCCATATGACCTGATCTATTCCAATGCCGCACTGCACTGGCTGCCCAATCATGCGGCACTGTTTCCCTCGCTGATGGAGAAGGTCGTGCCCGGCGGCATGCTGGCGGTGCAGATGCCTCGCAACTTTCTGGCGCCTTCACACGTGCTGATCGGCGAGACCGCGCTGAACGGACCGTGGCGCTCCAAGGTCGAGCATCTCGTCACCCCGCCGCCGGTCGAGGGGCCGGCCTTCTATCATGATCTTCTTGCGCCGATGTCCGTCAATATCGACATCTGGGAGACCGAATATCTTCAGGTGCTGGAAGGCGAGAACCCCGTGAAGGAATGGACCAAGGGGACCTGGCTGACGCGCTATCTCGACGTGCTCGCGGGCGACGAGAAGGCCGCCTTTGAGGCGGCCTATGGGATGCGGGTTGCGAAGGCGTATCCGAAGAATGCGGCGGGGCAGACGCTGTTCCCGTTCCGGCGTCTGTTCATGGTCGCCCAGCGCAAGGGCTGAGGGCATTGCCGCAATGCGACATAAGCGTTCGTCGTGTCTTGCGGCGTGACATCAGACCTTCATGGTGAGGAGCCCGCCAAAGCGGGCGTCTCGCACCATGCAGGCCGAGCACCTTCGGTAAGCCTCGGATCTCATATGCGGTAGCCCGGGAGAGGGGCTAGCCCCGGGTTGCGCGCTCAGTGGCAGACAAGCTAGCTTGGCTGCGGGAAAATTGGGCTTAGGTCTAGTTGTTCGGCTGGCGGATTGCTGCCACTACTGGCCTGCAAAACAAAAAGAACCCGGTTTCCTAGGGGTATTGGGGAGGTCCTTCATGCGCAAACTGCTTCTTGCGGTCGCAGCGGCCACGTTTGCTTTGGCTCCGGCGATTGCCCAGGCCCAGAGTCCCATTGTCATCAAGTTCAGCCATGTCGTCGCCAACGACACCCCGAAGGGCAAAGGTGCGCTGAAGTTCAAGGAGCTCGCCGAGAAGTACACCGACGGCAAGGTCAAGATCGAAGTCTATCCGAACTCCTCGCTCTACAAGGACAAGGAGGAGATCGAGGCGCTCCAGCTCGGCTCGGTGCAGATGCTCGCGCCCTCGACCGCGAAATTCGCGCCGCTCGGGATCAAGGAATTCGAGGCACTCGACCTGCCCTGGCTGTTCAAGGACGACGAGACCTATGCCAATGCGATGAAGGGCACGGTCGGCAAGTGGCTGTTCCAGAAGCTGGAGGCCAAGGGCATCACCGGCCTCGCCTATTGGGACAATGGCTTCCACATGGTGTCGTCGAATCGGTCGCTGATGAAGCCGGAGGATTTCAAGGGCCTGAAATTCCGCATCTCCGGATCGAAGATCGCGGACCAGTACTTCCGCCTGATGGGTTCGATCCCGCAGATCATGGCGTTCTCCGAGGTCTACCAGGCGCTGCAGACCGGCGTGGTCGACGGCTGCGAGAATACCGCGTCCAACTACTGGACGCAGAAGTTCTACGAGGTGCAGAAGGACATCACCGTGTCCTATCATGCCCATCTGCAATATGCGGTCATCGTCAACTCCAAATTCTGGTCCGGCCTGCCGCCCGACATTCGCGCCCAGCTCGAGAAGGCGATGAACGAGGCGACCGACTACACCAATTCGATCGCGCGGCAGGAGAACGAGGACGCGCTCGCCGAGATCAAGAAGGCGGGCAAGACTACGCTGCATTATCTCACGGACGCCGATCGCAAGGCGTGGCAGGAAGCGATGCAGCCGACTTACAAATGGGCCAAGGGGCGGGTCGGGCAAGAAGTGCTCGATCTCGTCGCCAAGGAACTCGACGTCAAGATGAACTGACGCGATTTCCGGAGAAATAATACAAACGGTCGGGAGTGTGTGCACTCCCGGCCGTTTCGCATCGGTAGGGGGACCTTGATTTGCTTCGCGTGCTCAATCAGGCGCTTAATCATCTCGAAGAATGGTTGATCGCGACGCTCATTGCGGCCGCAACCGGCCTGATCTTCATCGCGGTCATGCACCGCTATGGCGCGGGCGAGTCGATCGTCCTGTCGCGCTGGGCGACCGCGCACGGGATGACCTGGCTCGCGACGCTGTCGATGACGGTGTTCACCTTCCTGTCCGAGCTCGACCTGTCATGGGCGCAGGAACTCTGCATCTACATGTTCATCTGGATGGCGAAGTTCGGCGCGGCCTATGGCGTGCGCACCGGCATCCATGTCGGCGTCGACCTGCTCGTCAACCGCCTGCCCGAACATTCGCGCAAGCACGTGATCCTGTTCGCGCTGCTCTGCGGCGCGCTGTTCACCGGCATGATCGCCGCCTTCGGCGCCTCCTTCGTGAAGGAGATGTTCCACACCGGGCAGCAGTCCAACGATCTGGAAGCGCCGATGTGGTTCGTCTATCTGGCGATCCCGCTCGGCTCCGGCCTGATGTGCTTCCGCTTCCTCCAGGTCTCATGGTTCTACTACTGGACCGGCGAGCTGCCGCACCACGACGAGACTCATGTCGAAGGCGTGGAGGCCGACGTCTCGCCCGCGCTGCATCCGCAGCCCGCCGGCGCCGAGACCAAAGCCGCCGCGCGAAAAGTGTCACCGCTCGGCGTCATCCTGATCCTGGCGCCGATCCTGATCTTCGCCATGTGCCTCGCCGAGAAGTTCGGCGTGGTGCTGCTGCCGCACTGGATGCGGGCCGCGACCGTCTTCGCGCTGCTGATCGCGCTGATGCTGACCGGCATCCCGGTCTCGATCGCGCTCGGCCTCACCGTGATGACGTTCCTGTTCACGCTGACCACGGTGCCGATCGAGGCGGTCTCGATGAAGCTCTTCACGGGCATCGAGGGCTTCGAGATCATGGCGATCCCGTTCTTCATCCTCGCCGGCAATTTCCTCACCCATGGCGGCGTCGCGCGCCGCATGATCAATTTCGCGACCTCGCTGATCGGCCACTGGCACGGCGGTCTCGGCCTGGCCGGCATCGTCGCCTGCGCGATGTTCGCGCTGGTCTGCGGCTCGAGCGTCGCGACCGTCGCCGCGATCGGCGCGATCGTGCTGCCCGAGATGGTCCGCCACGGCTATCCCATGCATTTCGGCGCCGGCATCATCACGGTCGCGGGCTCCCTCGGCATCCTGATGCTGCCGTCGATCCCGAAGATCGTCTACGCCGTCTCGACCAATACCTCGATCGGCGCGCTGTTCGTCGCGGGCCTCTTGCCCGGCATCATGCTGACGACGATGCTCTGTATCGTCACCTGGTGGCTCGCGCGCAAGCGCGACTATCCGCGGATGCCGAAGGCGAGCTGGGGCGAGACCGTCCGCACCTTCCGCGAGAGCATCTGGGGATTGATGCTGGTCGTCATCATCATCGGCGGCATCTACAGCGGCCTGTTCACCGCCACCGAGGCGGCGGCGATGGCCGCGGTCTACTCCTTCGTCATCGCGGTGTTCGTGTACAAGGCCATCGGGCTGAAGGACGTGCCGCGGGTGCTGCTCCGTGCCGCCAACACCAGCGCGATGCTGCTCTACATCGTCACCAACGCGGTGCTGTTCTCCTTCGTGCTCTCCAACGAGAACCTGCCGGCGACGCTTGCCGACTGGATCGCGGCGCAGAACCTCGGCTGGGTCGGCTTCCTGCTGGTGGTCAACGTGCTGCTGCTGCTCGCCGGCAACTTCATGGAGCCGAACTCCATCATCCTGATCATGGCGCCGATCCTGGCGCCGGCGGCCAAGAAGCTCGGCATCGACCTCGTGCATTTCGGCATCGTGATGGACGTCAACATGGAGGTCGGCCTTTGCCATCCGCCTGTCGGCCTCAACCTCTATGTCGCCTCGATGATCGCGCGAATGCGAATAACCGAGCTCGCGGTCGCGGTGCTGCCGTGGCTGATCACCATGCTCGGCTTCCTCGTCATCGTGACCTACTGGCCCGATTTGACGCTGTGGCTGCCGCGGGTGCTGGGGATGCATTAGCGAGGGCGGCGAATTCGGTCCCTCTCCCGCTGTGAGAGAGGGTGTCTTCGCGAAGCGAAGCCGGGTGAGGGGTTCTCACCGCGAGTCCCCATCACAAGTGAATTCGCGGAGACAACCCCTCATCCGGCGCTTCGCGCCACCTTCTCCCGCAAGGGAGAAGAGAAGGACGCCTGTGCGGCCTCCGCCAATGATGGCAATCACCCGCGAGATGCGGTTAGATGCGCGCAACAGGCCGGAGGAAACCAAAATGACTGAACTCAGCCGCTCGCCCAAGGACGCGACGCCGTCCGTCATCGCGCAGCAAACGGCGATGCTGAATGCGCTGCCGTTTTCCGACACGCGGGATTTCGACGATGCCGCGCGCGGCTTTCTCGGCACGATCGAGAATGCGGCGATCACCAATCCGCAGGGGCGGACGGTCTGGAGCCTCGAGCCCTACGGCTTTCTCTCGGCCGACGAAGCGCCACCCACGGTCAATCCCAGCCTGTGGCGGCAGTCGCGCCTCAACATGCAGCATGGGCTGTTCGAGGTGGTGCCCGGCGTCTACCAGGTGCGCGGGCTCGACATCGCCAACATGACGCTGATCGAGGGCGACAGCGGCGTCATCGTCGTGGACACGCTGACCTCGATCGAAGGCGCGCGCGCCGCGCTCGATCTCTATTTCAGGCATCGCGGCATGAAGCCGGTGGCCGCCGTCATCTTCACCCATACCCACACCGACCACTGGGGCGGCGCGCGCGGCGTGCTGGAGGAGGACGCGCTCGCCACGGGACGCGTGCCGATCATCGCGCCGAACCTGTTCATGGAGCACGCCGTCTCCGAGAACATCATCGCGGGACCGGCAATGCTGCGCCGGGCGCAGTATCAGTTCGGCTCGTTCCTCGCCAAGGGCGTGCGCGGGCAGGTCGATTGCGGGCTCGGCAAGTCGATGGCGGCAGGCTCGGTCGCGCTGCTGCGCCCGACCGATCTGATCATGGCGACCGGCGACAGGCGCGTGATCGACGGCGTCGAATTCGAGTTTCAGATGGCGCCGAACAGCGAGGCGCCGGCGGAGATGCACTTCTTCGTTCCGCGCTACAAGCTGTTGAACCTCGCGGAGAACTGCACCCACAATTTCCACAATCTGCTGCCGTTCCGCGGCGCCGACGTGCGCGATGCGCTGGCCTGGTCGAAATACCTGGGCGAGGCGTTGCGGCTATGGGACGGCAAGGCGGAGGCGATGTGCGGCCAGCATCACTGGCCGGTGTGGGGCCGCGAGCGTATCGGCACCATGATCCGGCAGCAGCGCGATCTCTACAAGTTCGCGCATGACCAGACCATCCGCTTGATGAACCATCGCCTGACCGCCGCCGAGATCGCCGAAACGATCCAGCTGCCGAAGAGCCTGGAGGGCGCTTGGCACGGCCGTGGCTATTACGGCCACATCCGCCACAATGTGAAGGCGATCTACCAGAAATATCTCGGCTGGTACGACGCCAATCCGGTCAATCTCGATCCGCTGCCGCCGGTCGCCTCGGGCAAGAAATATGTCGAGTACATGGGCGGCGCCGACGCGATTCTCGCGCGCGCTCGGACGGACTTCGACAAGGGCGAATTCCGCTTCGTCGCGCAGGCGCTCGGCCATCTCGTCTTCGCCGAGCCTGACAACGCGGCGGCACGTCACCTGCTGGCCGATACGCTGGAGCAGCTCGGCTACGCCGCCGAGAGCGCGACCTGGCGCAACGCCTATCTGTTCGGCGCCCAGGAGTTGCGCCAGGGCATGCCGAAGGCCCCACCGCGCCCGCCGATGCCGCGCGAGACGCTGGCGGCGCTGCGCACCGAGCAGCTCTGGGACGTGCTCGGTATCCGCCTCAACGGCCCGAAGGCGGAAGGCAAGCACATCGTGCTGAACTGGCGCTTCTCCGACACCGGCGAGACCTTCGCGCTCAACCTGGAAAACTGCGCGCTCACCTATAGCGAGGGCGTGCAGGCGGAAAACGCCGACGCGAGCTTCACGCTGGCGCGCGCGACGCTCGACGAGGTGATCGCGAAGCTGACGAGCTTTCCGGAGGCGGTCGCCGCCGGCAAGGTCCAGCTCGCCGGCAACCCGATGCGGCTCGCCGAGCTGATGGGCCTGATGGACGAGTTTCCACGCATGTTCGAGATCGTGGAGCCGAAGCGGGCGGCGGTGGGGTAAGCGAGTGCGGGAATGCCTTCGGGTGTGGAGGCAACCCCTCACCCAAACGAGTTTGAGGCTTGGCTGTCGCAGCCCTCTCCCACAAGGGGAGAGGGCACTTCGACTGGCAGCGGCGTAGAAGTGCTACTCCGCGCTGCTCACCAGCTTGATCTTCGGTGCCTGCGCTTCCGTCAGGCTGCGATAGGCCGCGAGATAGTCCAGCGCCATTCGCCGCGCCGTGAAGCGCTTTTCGAACTGCTTGCGGATCGCCGCGCGGTCCAGTTGCGGAAGGCGCTTGACGACGCCGGCGGCGCTGATGATGTCCTCGACGACGAAGCCGGTCAGGCCCTCGTCGATGATCTCCGGCACCGAGCCGCGGTTGAAGGCGACGACCGGCGTTCCGCAGGCCATGGCTTCGATCATCACGAGGCCGAACGGCTCGGGCCAGTCTATCGGCAGCAGAAGTCCGAGCGCACCGCTCAAGAATTCCGACTTCTCGTGATCGCTGATCTCGCCGATGAACTCCACCAGCGGATTGTTCGCGATCATCGGCCGGATCAGCTCGTCGTAATAATCCTGGTCGGCGCGATCGACCTTTGCCGCGATCTTCAGCGGGATGCCGCAATGGGTCGCGATCTTGATGGCGCGGTCGACGCCCTTCTCCGGCGCGATGCGGCCGAGCACGGCGAGATATTCCTGCCTGGCCGGCTTCGGCGTCAGCAAGTTCTCCGGCAGGCCGTGATGGATCGTCGTCACCCAGTTCGCCTGCGGCACCGGCCGCCGCTGGGCATTCGAGATCGAGATCACCGGCATCTTGGAGAAGATGTTGAACACCGGCTGATGCTCCGGCAGGTCGAGCCGGCCGTGCAGCGTGGTCAGGAACGGTGTGGGCTGCCGGTGGAACAGCGACCACGGATAATAATCGAGATGGAAGTGGAGGAAGTCGAACTCCTCGTCGTCACATTTCTGCCGCACGCGCTCCAGCAGCACCATGTGCAACGCGTTGGGATCGCGCACGGAACCGTCGAGGCGAAGCGCCCGCGGCCAGAGGGCGTCCAGCTTCGCCGACGTCTGCGAGTCGCCGCTGGCGAACAGCGTCACGTCATGTCCCAGGGCCACCAGCTCTTCCGTCAACCAATGCACCACCCGCTCGGTGCCGCCATACAGCTTGGGTGGAACAGCCTCCGTCAACGGAGCTACCTGCGCGATGCGCATCTCGCCTTCTCCTCTGCGATCATGAACGTTGGAAAACCCCCAACCTGTACGGCACCGGCCATGCCAGCGAAGGGAACGTTCCCGCACTTGCGAAGTTCCTCTCAACAAACGTTACATATTCGACACATCGCGCGCCTGTCTCGATGCTGCCATCTCCTCTTCGCAGATCGTCCGCATCCGCATGTCGTGATCGCCTGGCCCGGAACCCGGGCGAAGCGGTCGATGTTCAGTCGGCTGGTACAAAAAAACTCTAATCAACACGACGGGGCGATAGCCATATGGATCATCTTTCTGGATACGCGCGCAGGCCATTCGCCTTTGTCTTGCGCTATCTTCGGCGACGGCTTGCCTCGCACCTGGTGATCCTGACCGCTGTTGTTGCAGCCGTTGCCTGCTCGGTAGGCACGCAGTATGGCGTCAAATCCCTGGTCGACAGCCTGTCGGCGGGAACCGCGCATGGCGGCAGCGTATGGCTGGCATTCATTCTGCTCATGTCGCTGATCGCCGCCGACAACTTCCTGTGGCGGATCGCGAGCTGGACGGCGAGCTTTACGTTCGTTCGCGTCACCGGCGATCTGCGCCGGGACATCTTTCGCCATCTGACCGGACACGCGCCGAGCTACTTCTCCGATCGTATGCCTGGCATGCTGACCAGCCGTATTACGGCAACATCGAACGCGGTGTTCACGGTCGAGAACATGTTCGTCTGGAACGTGCTGCCGCCGTGCATTGCCACAATTGCGGCAATCATGCTGATTGGAACCGTCAGTCCTTACATGGCGCTCGGCCTGATCGTGGTCGCGGGCGGCATGGTGATTGCGATGTTCCATCTGGCCGCGGCCGGCAAGCCGCTGCATGACGACTTTGCCGACAAGGCCGCCGTCGTCGACGGCGAGATGATCGACGTCATCAGCAACATGCCGCTGGTCCGGGCCTTCTGCGGCATCAGCCACGAGCACGAGCGGTTCGATGCGACCGTGAATCGGGAACTCACCGCGCGCGGCCGCAGCCTGCGCTATCTGGAGAAGCTGCGGCTCACGCATGCCGGCGTGACCGTCGTGCTCACCATTGCGCTGATGGCCTTGGCGATCACGCTCTGGCAGGACGGTGAGGCGACGACCGGCGACGTCGTGCTGGTCTGCACCCTCGGCCTGTCCATTCTCAACGCGACGCGCGACCTCGCCGTGGCGCTGGTCGACGTGACCCAGCATGTCGCGCGCCTGACCGAGGCGATCGCGACGCTGCTGGTGCCGCACGACTTGCGCGATCACCCCGAGGCCGAGCCGCTGGTCAAGAGCGGCGCCGCGATCGCGTTCAACAACGTCACCTTCGGCTATCCCGGCGGCGAGAAGATTTTCGAGCGGTTCAGCCTGCGGCTCCAGCCCGGCCAGCGCGTCGGCCTGGTCGGCCAGTCCGGCGGCGGCAAGTCGACGCTGTTCACGCTGCTGCAGCGCTTCTACGACGTGGACGAAGGCAGCGTCACCGTCGACGGCCAGGACATCGCGATGGTGACCCAGCTCAGCCTGCGTGAAGCGATCTCCGTCGTGCCGCAGGACATTTCCCTGTTCCACCGCTCCATTCGCGAGAACATCCGCTACGGCCGGCCGAACGCGACCGACGACGAGGTGCTGCGCGCGGCGATCGCGGCGCGCTGCGATTTCATCGATAGCCTGCCGGAAGGTCTCGACACCATGGTTGGCGACCGCGGCGTCAAGATGTCCGGCGGTCAGCGCCAGCGCATCGCGATCGCACGGGCCTTCCTGAAGGACGCGCCGATCCTGCTGCTGGATGAGGCCACCGCGGCGCTCGACAGCGAATCCGAGGAGGCGATCCGCGAGGCGCTGACGCGCCTGATGCGTGGCCGCACCGTGATCGCGATCGCGCACCGCCTCGCGACCCTGCGCAATTTCGACCGCGTGATCGTATTGAAGGGTGGTAAGATCATCGAGGACGGCTCGCCCGAGCGTCTGATGCAGGGCCATGGGCCCTATCGGGAGCTGGTGACGCAGGAAATGAGCCGGCTCGCGCAAGCCGCCGCGTAAACCCGACAGTCGCGTTCGCGTTGGTTGCGTTTCCAAACAGGCGCAGGGGAGCAGCTCATGGCAGCCGAAGTCGTCACCAAGTTCGTCTCTGTGGCGCGGACCGTGGAGCAGGTCGCGGAGCAGCCGTTCTATATCCCGATGACGGGGCCGTCGGCGCGGCCGCGGCGCTCGCTCAAGCACGACGACACCTTCATCGTGCTCGACAGCCATGGCGACATCGGTGCATCGGCCGGCGGGCCGGACGGCCTGTTTCACCATGACACGCGCTACCTCGCGCGGCTGGAGCTCGTGCTCGACGATCTCCAGCCCCTGCTGCTCGGCTCCAACCTGCGCGACGACAATTCGGCGCTGACCGTCGATCTGACCAACCCCGACATCTACCGTCAGGGCAGCCTCGCGCTGCAAAAGGACCTGCTGCACATCGTGCGCACGATCTTCCTGTGGCGCGGCACCGCCTATCAGCGCATCGGCGTGCAGAACCACGGCGACCGGCCGGCCGGCTTCGAGCTGACGCTGCTGTTCGACAATGATTTTGCCGATCTGTTCGAGGTCCGCGGCGAGCGGCGCCCGCGCCGCGGGACCGGCGCCAGCCGCCTGCTCGGGCCGACCGACGTCCTGTTCGAATATCGTGGCCTCGACGATGCCGAGCGCACCACCGGCCTGCATTTCGACCCGCGTCCGACGCGGCTGTCCGTCAACGCCGCCACTTGGCAGCTCGAGCTCGATCCGCATCAGTCGAAATCGCTGTTCGTGGCTGCGTCCTGCAACCGGCCGGTGGCGGAGAAGCCGACGCGCTTCTTCAGGGGTCTGCTGGCCCACCGCCGCGAGATGCGCCACTCGACCATGGGCGCGGCCAGCATCGAGACCTCCAACAACATCTTCAACGAGGTGCTGTGCCAGGCCATGGCCGACCTCAACATGCTGATGACGGAGACGCCGCAGGGCCGTTATCCCTATGCCGGCATTCCCTGGTACTCGACGACCTTCGGCCGCGACGGCCTGATCACGGCGCTCCAGATGCTCTGGGTGGACCCGCGGGTCGCCAAGGGCGTGCTGCGGCGGCTGGCGCATTTCCAGGCGAAGGCGATCGATCCGCTCGCCGATGCCGCGCCCGGAAAGATCCTGCACGAGATGCGCGGCGGCGAAATGGCGGCGCTGCGCGAGGTGCCGTTCTCGCAATATTACGGCAGCGTGGATTCGACCGCCTTGTTCGTGCTGCTCGCCGGAAGCTATTTCGAGCGCACCGGCGACGCGGCCACGTTGATCGAGCTGTGGCCCGCGATCGAGGCGGGGCTGGCGTGGATCGACGGTCCCGGCGATCCCGATCAGGACGGGTTCGTCGAATACCAGCGCGCGACCGAGAAGGGGCTGGCCAACCAGGGCTGGAAGGATTCCTACGATGCGATCTTCCATGCCGACGGCCGGCTCGCGGAGGGCAATATCGCCCTCGCCGAAGTCCAGGGCTACGTCTACGCGGCCAAGCAGCTTGCCGCGCGTTGTGCGCTGCGGCTCGGCAAGCCGGACCGCGTGCGCAAGCTCGAGGCCGAGGCCAAGGCGCTGGCCGCGCGTTTCGAGCAGGCGTTCTGGTGCGAGGAGCTCGGCACCTACGCGCTTGCCCTCGACGGCGACAAACGGCCCTGCAAGGTGCGGACCTCGAATGCCGGGCAGATCCTGTTCAGCGGCATGATCCGCGAGGACAGCGCCCGTCTCGTCGCCGCCGACCTGATGCAGCCGCATTTCTTCTCGGGGTGGGGCATCCGCACGGTCGCGCAGGGCGAGGTGCGCTACAATCCGATGTCCTATCATGACGGCTCGATCTGGCCGCACGACAACGCGCTGATTGCGCTCGGGCTCGCGCGCTACGGGCTCAAGCATTCGGTGGCGCATGTCTTCAAGGGGCTGTTCGACGCCGCGACCTACATGGATCTGCGCCGGCTGCCCGAATTGTTCTGCGGCTTCCGGCGCGAGAAGCGGCGCGGCCCGACGCTCTATCCGGTCGCCTGCGCGCCGCAAGCCTGGGCCAGCGCGACGCCGTTCACGCTGCTGGAGGCGGCGCTGGGCATCGAGTTCGACGTGGCGCGCGGCGAGATCCGCCTGCGCAATCCGCATCTGCCGGCGTTTCTGAACGAGGTCATCGTGCGCGATCTGCGTCTGGGCGAGTCCAGCGTGGACCTGCGCGTCAGCCGCCACGGCGAAGACGTGGCGCTGGAGGTATTGCGCACGCGCGGACAGATACAGGTGTCGATCGTGCTGGCGCGCTGACGGCGCGCCGCGAGGAGGGTTCATGCGTACCGCCGGATGGTTGGCCTTGAGCGTCGCGATCGTCGCGGGATGGACGGTCGCGGTATCGCGCGCCGCGGAGGAACAGCCCGTGGCGCCAAGTACACCGCGAAGCGAAGCGAACGCGCCGGCGACGGCCCAGCCGCCGGCCTCGGCGGTGCAAGTCACGCCGAAGGATGCCGCGCCGCCGCCGTCGGTGACCATCATCGGCGCGAGCGATGCGCACGGCGTGCTCGGCCGCGACGTGCTCAGCGCCGCGAACGAGGACATGGGCCGCATCGTCGACGTCATCGTCGATCGGAGCGGGCACGTGCGTGCCGCCGTGATCGATTTCGGCGGCTTCCTCGGCGTCGGCAGCCGCAAGATCGTGGTGGACTGGAACGCGATGCGGTTCGGCAAGATCGCCAACAAGAAGGACAGCATCACGCTGGAATTGACCAAGGCGCAGGTTGCGGCCGCGCCGGAATACAAGGAAGACACGCCGATGGTGGTGCTCGGCGCATCCGGGAGCCTGCAACCGCTGCAAGCGATTCAGTGAGGCGCGGGGAGGGATGGCCGCCGGTGCTGTTGTCGAGAAAGCCGAACCAAGCAGCCGAGGATCGCGCTCGCGGCGTTGAACAGGACAACGTTGCAGCGCCGTCGGCCGCAGGTCTTCCGGCACCGTCGCGCCGGAGCCTGCGCGGCCTCGACTGGTTCATCTTCTTCCTCGCCGACGTGCAGACCGGCTTCGGCCCCTTCATCGCGGTCTATCTGACGACGGAGAAATGGACGCAGGGCCAGATCGGCCTCGTGCTGTCGATTGGCGGCATCGTCGCCCTGATCGGGCAGATGCCGGGCGGGGCGATCATCGACGCGGCAAAATCCGAGCGGCTGGTCGCCGCCCTTGCCATCGCGACCATCGGCGGCTGCGCGCTCGCCTATGCCGCCATGCCGATCTTCCCCGTGGTCGTGACCGCCGCGACGCTGCATGCGGCGGCGAGCTGCGTGCTGGGCCCGGCGATCGCCGCGATCAGCCTCGGCCTCGTCGGTCCGCTCGCGATCGGCGAGCGGCTCGGCCGCAACGCGCGGTTTGCCTCCCTCGGCAATGGCGTTGCCGCCGCCGTGATGGGCACGGCCGGCTATCTGCTGTCGAGCCGCTCGGTCTTCCTGGTCACGTTCCTGCTCGCGATCCCCACCCTGATCGCGCTGTCGCGCATCCGCGAGGAGGAGGTCGACATCGCGCGCTGCCACGGCGAGATGCCGCGCGAGGCGCAGGATCGCGGCGACACCAATGTCTGGCATCTGATCCGGCAGCGGCCGCTGATCGTCTTCGCGCTCAGTGTGCTGTTGTTGCAGCTCGCAAACGCCGCGATGATGCCGCTGATGGCGAGCGCGGTGACGGCGCGGTCGAGCCAGTGGGCGACGGTGCTGGTCGCCTTTTGCATCGTCGTCCCGCAGGCGATCGTGGCGCTATTGTCGCCAACCGTCGGGCGCAAGGCGCAAGCGTGGGGCCGCAGGCCGCTGCTGCTGATAGGATTCGGCGCGCTGGTGATTCGCGGGCTGCTGTTCGCGACCGTGCGCGATCCCTATCTGCTGGTCGCGGTGCAGGTGTTCGACGGCATCACCGCGGCGGTGTTCGCGGTGATGATTCCGCTGATCGTCGCCGACGTCGCCTTCGGCAGCGGTCACTTCAATCTGGCGCAGGGCATCGTCGGCACCGCGACCGGCATCGGTGCGTCGCTGAGCACGGCGCTCGGCGGCTATGTCAGCGACAAGTTCGGCAACGCCACCGCCTTCATCGGCCTGTCCGGCGTTGCTGCGACAGGGCTCCTTTTGATCCTCCTCGTGATGCCGGAGACCCGGCGCACCACGCTCTGAACCACAAAAGAAATGGCCGGCCGAATCGGGTTCGGCCGGCCAAGTAGGGGGAGGAAGATGATCAGGCGTCGAGATTGTGCAGGCGCTGACGGTTGCGCAGCACGATCTGGCGGGCGCCGGAGAAGCCGAGAATGCCCTGGGAGTGAAGCTGCGACAGCGCGCGCGACACGGTTTCGAGGGTGAGGCCGAGATAGTCGCCGATGTCGCGGCGGCACATCGGCAGCGCCATCATGCCGGCGACGGCGAGGCGGCGGTCCATTTCGAGCAGGAAGGTCGCGACGCGCTCCATCGCGGTCTTGCGGCCGAGCAGCAGCATGTGGTCCTCGGCGTGGCGAAGTTCGCCGGCGGTCATCGCCCAAAGCTTGCGGGCAACCTGCACGTCGGTGCCGGCGGCCTTCTCGAGGCTGGAGCGCTTCACGAGGCGCACGCTGGTGTCGATGATGGCTTCGGCGGCAAGACGGTGGCTGGGGCCGGATTCGAGGCCGAACACGTCGCCGGGAAGATGGAAGGCGCCGATCTGGCGGCGGCCGTCGGAGAGAAGCTTGTAGCTGCGCACGGCACCGGTGACGACCTGGTAGACATATTCGGCCGGCTCGTCCTCGCCATAGATCTCCTCGTCCTTGCGGTAGGAGAACTCGGTGGCGACGAGGCCAACATGGCCCGTGATCGCACCGAACTGGTCGGACACCTGATGGGGCGGGGCAATCTTGCCACCGATTTGGGTGTTGATCACCTGGGTCTTGAGTGTCTGGGTCAGCATCTGCGCCATCTCCGTTGTGATGACGCATTGGTACGCGGTATCGGGAGGTTCGAAAATTTCGAGCGATATCTTAAGGGGGGTGCCTTACGTAGAACCCCGTAGGTCACGCCCGAGGCCGGTCCTGGATGGCGCGGCGGATACGCTTGAGCAGGTTTTCGTCGAGAAGCGGCTTCAAAACCACGTCTTTTACGCCGGCCGCGGCGGCCCGGGTCGAGATGTTTTCGTCCGGATAGCCGGTGATCAGGATCACGGGCGTTTCGCCGTCCGATTTACGCAGGCGGCTGGCGAGCTCGATTCCATTGATGTCGGGCATCTTGTAGTCGATCACGTAGCAGTCGGCCCCGGGCGCGCCGCCGGCATTCAGCAGCGCCGTGCCGCTCCTGAAGGTCCGCACGGCAAAGCCGTCGGTTTCCAGCAGGAACCGCAGGGATCCCAGGACTGCGGCGTCATCATCGACCACAAAGACGGTGGGTTTTGTGGAGGACGGCAGCCGCTCGTGATGTGAACTGACCTCGATCATGCTGCATGGCTAGCACAGCATCCGGCAAGGGCCTTGACTTGGCTCAATCGTTGAGCATGCCGGCGCGCATCGCGAGGCGAACCAGCTCCGAAAGGCTGTTGGCCTGCATCTTGGTCATGACGTTGGCCCGGTACACCTCGATGGTGCGGGGGCTGATGTCGTATTCGCGGGCGATCAGCTTGTTGGAAAGGCCGGCGATCAGCCCTTCCATGACCTGGCGCTCCCTGGGGCTCAAGGAGGCGACGCGGGCGGCGATATCCTGCGCGACGGCCTCGCTCTTGGCGGCCGGCTCGGCCTGGCGGATCGCCGTTTCGATCATGGCGGTGAGGCGGTCGTCCTCGAACGGCTTTTCCAGGAAGTCGACCGCCCCTAACTTCATCGCCTCGACCGCGAGCGGCACGTCGCCGTGGCCGGTCATGATCAGGATCGGAAAGGGGCTTTGCTGCGCCTTCATCCGCTTCAACAGCTCGATGCCGTCAAGGCCCGGCATGCGCACGTCGGAGACGACGCAGCCGAAGGAGAGACCCGGCAGGGCGTCGAGAAAGGCTTGCGCGTCGTCAAACAGCGTGACGCCGAAGCCGGCAGAATCCAGCAGGAAATTCAGCGAATCCCGCATCGCCGCGTCGTCGTCGATGACGTAGATATGTCCCTTGGTCGTCATGCATCAATTCTCGTCGGCTGCCGGGAGGGTGAAGCGGAAGGTCGCCCCGCCCGATGCGTTGCTCTCGGCCCACATGCGCCCGCCGTGAGCTTCGATGATCGAGCGGCTGATGGACAGTCCCACGCCCATGCCGGTGTCCTTGGTGGTGAAGAAAGTCTGAAACAGGTTCGGAATGACGTCGTCCTGGAAACCGCTGCCGGTGTCGGACACTTCGACCTCGATCATGTCGTCGGCGGCGGGGGTGTTGGTGACGACGAGCTCGCGTCGCTGTGACTGAGCCATCGCTTCCAGCGCGTTGCGGAACAGGTTGACCAGGACCTGCTGGATCTGCACCCGGTCGGCGAGAACGAGATCGGCGCCCGGATCGAGACTGAAGCGGAGCTGCACGTTCTGCTCGCGCGCGCCGGCAAGCCCGAGCGCGCCGGCCTCCTCGATCAGCTTGGAGAGACTCTCGACCCGCTTCTCCGATTCGCCGCGGGCAACGAAGTCGCGCAGGCGCCGGATGATCTGGCCGGCGCGCAGCGCCTGCTCGGCGGCGCGGTCCAGGGCGCTTTCGACCTTCGGTGTGTTCGGATCACTGCTGCCGGCAAGCAGCCGCCGCGAGCCCTTCATGTAGTTGCTGATCGCCGCCAGCGGCTGGTTGAGCTCGTGCGCGAGCGCGGACGCCATTTCGCCCATGGCGCTCAGCCTGGAGACGTGGACGAGCTCGGATTGCAGTTCCTGGAGACGCGCCTGGGTCTGCTGGTGCTCGGTGAGATCGCGGACGAAACCGGTAAAATAGGGCTCGCCGCCGGACTGCATCTCGCCGATCGACAGGTGCATCGGGAAGGTGGTGCCGTCGCGGCGCTTGCCGGTCACGATGCGCCCGATGCCGATGATGTGGGGATCGCTCGTGGTGCGGTAACGCGAAATGTAGCTGTCATGCCGGGAGCGGTCGGGCTCCGGCATCAGGATGTTGACGTTCTGGCCGATCGCCTCGAGCTCGGACCAGCCGAACAGGCGCTCGGCGGCGGTGCTGAACAGCTGGATGATGCCGTGGCCGTCGATGACGATCATGGCGTCGGGAATTGTGTGGAGGATCGAGCGGAGGTGGTTCTCGCGGGTACGGAGCGCACCCTCGACCTGCTTTTCCTGGTCGATATCGAGAAAGATGCCGCTGAGATGGCGGGCGGTGCCGGCTTCGTCCCGAATGAGTCCGGCCCGGGCGCGAATCCACTGTCCTGCGTTGGAGGTGCCGGCGACCCTGAAGGACACGTCGAAGCCGCCACCGCGTTCGGAGACGCGCTTGATCGCGCTCTCCACGCGCTCGCGGTCCTCGGGCTCGAGGCGTGACAGGAAGAGGTCGTAGCTCGCCGGCTGGTCCTGCCCGATCCCGAGCAGCGTCCGCGCGGTATCCGACCAGTCCAGCGCCCGGGTCTTGAGGTCGAGATCCCAGGTGCCGACGCCGAATCCCTCGATCCGGACTCGGAAATGCTCGCCCCGGCCGTCATCCGGCGGATGCGTTACGCGGGTCGGCGCCAAGGTGTCACTCCCATTCTCGTGCCACGGGCCGGGTGCCGCAACCACGGCGGCAATTTCGCCCAAGCCCGGGCTGGAGGCAAGTTCCGATGTTTGATTCCATTGGCGTAATTCCGGTGGTCCCGTGTGGGCGACGGTTTGATCTATCTCATCCTGCCTCGCGCCGGCACAGCTAGATTTCATAGCAGTTCATTGCCCGGAGAATTCTAATGACATACGCGACCGTGATGGTCAGCTTGGCGCTCGACCAGTCCAACGAGGCGCGTCTTCAGGTCGCGGGCGAGCTCGCCGAGCGATTCGAGGCAGCCATCGTCGGGGTTGCCGCGGCGCAGTTCGCCCCGCCACTCTATTTCACCGACGGCGCCGCCGCCCAGGGACTGATCGACGAGGGCGAAGCGTCCGTCAGGCGACGGCTGGCGGCTCTGGAGGCGCAATTCCGCGCCGCCACCAAGAATCGCGGCGGGCATGCCGAGTGGCGCAGCGCCATGGATTTTCCGGCGCGATTCGCCCTTGCGCAGGCGCGCTGCGCCGATATCGTCGTCAGCGGCGGGCAGAGCCCGGCCTTCTCCGACGCTTTCGCGCTCGCAAGCCCCAAGGATCTGGTGATGCAGGCCGGACGCCCGCTTCTCGTCGTCCCCGATGGGGCCAACTGGCTCGACCTGCGCAGCGTGCTGGTGGCCTGGAAGGATACGCCGGAGGCACGGCGGGCGGTGGCGGACGCGCTGCCGATGCTGCGCAAGGCGAGGGACGTCACCATCGCTGCAATTCCGGAGCGCGACGACGACCGCTCGGTTGTGATGGCCGGCGTCACCGACGTAGCCGCCTGGCTCGCCCGCCACGGCGTCACCGCGACCGCGCGCGTCTCGGAGGCTACGGGAGACGAACCCGCCGCCGCGCAACTGGAGCAAGTCGCCGGCGACGTCGGAGCCGGCCTGATCGTGGCGGGCGCCTATGGACATTCGCGGTTTCGCGAGCTGATCCTGGGAGGCGTCACCCAGTATCTGGTCACTCAATCCGCCCGTAGCGTGTTGCTGTCGCACTGACGGCCGTTCGGCCAAAAGCTATTCGAGGAGGACGCGCCGTGTACAGATTTCTTGAGCAGACCGTCGACGGCTACATGACGCGCAACGTCAAGACGGTGCAACGTGACATCGACATGCTCGAGCTCAGCGAGATGTTCGAGCGCGACGATTTCAATTCCTATCCGGTCGAGGACGACGGACAGGTGGTCGGCATCGTCACCAAGTTCGACATCCTGAAATGCTTCGCCTTCACGCCGAGCCAGATGCTGCCGCGCTATCATGACCTGATGAGCCGCAAGATCGGCGACGTCATGACGCCGGAGTTCATCTATGTCAGCCCCGACACGCGGCTGACGCGCGTGCTCCAGATCATGGTCGAGCACCGCATCAGGAGCATCATCGTGCTCGACGGCGCGCAGAAGCTCGTCGGCATCATCGCCCGCGAGGACGTCATCGCGGCGCTCAAGGCGACCGCGCGCGACTGACGGGGCCTCCAGTTCCCGCGATTTCAAACTCCGTGATTTCACGGAAGCGATCGGTCGACGCGCGCGCGGCGCCGGCCGCAGGCGATTGATATGGCTCTCTGATCCGCGAAAGCCTCACATTAACAGAAATCCACCTATCTTGATTTCAATCAATTCCCCGCGAGGGTGAATGTGGTTTCTGGCGCTGTGTTCTTTCAGAGAGAATCCGTATGAGCCAGCCCTCCATCTCCAAATCCATGACCATCGGTGAAAGCGGCCTGGCTGTCGTGTTCGCAGCCACCGCCTTCCTCTGCGTGATCGCCGCGGCCAAGGCGCTCGACGCGCCCTTCGCCTTCCACGCCGCGCTCAGCGCGGCGGCGAGCGTGGCGGCGGTGTTCTGCATCGTCAACCGCTACTTCGAGCGCCCGGCGGCGCTGCCGCCGGCGGAGATCAACGGCCGTCCCAACTACAACATGGGGCCGATCAAGTTCTCCTCCTTCATGGCGATGTTCTGGGGCATTGCCGGCTTCCTCGTCGGCCTCATCATCGCCTCGCAGCTGGCCTGGCCCGCGCTGAACTTCGATCTGCCCTGGATCAGTTTCGGCCGCCTGCGTCCGCTGCACACCTCCGCCGTGATCTTCGCCTTCGGCGGCAACGTGCTGATCGCGACATCCTTCTACGTCGTGCAGAAGTCCTGCCGCGTGCGCCTTGCCGGCGATCTCGCGCCCTGGTTCGTCGTGGTCGGCTACAACTTCTTCATCCTGGTCGCAGGCACCGGCTATCTGCTCGGCGTCACCCAGTCGAAGGAATATGCCGAGCCGGAATGGTATGCCGATCTCTGGCTGACCATCGTCTGGGTGGTCTATCTGCTCGTCTTCCTCGCCACCATCATCAAGCGCAAGGAACCGCACATCTTCGTCGCGAACTGGTTCTATCTGGCCTTCATCGTGACGATCGCGGTGCTGCATCTCGGCAACAACCCCGCGCTTCCCGTCTCGGCGTTCGGCTCGAAGTCCTACGTCGCCTGGGGCGGCATCCAGGATGCGATGTTCCAGTGGTGGTACGGCCATAACGCGGTCGGCTTCTTCCTGACCGCCGGCTTCCTCGCCATCATGTACTACTTCATCCCCAAGCGCGCCGAGCGGCCGATCTACTCCTATCGCCTGTCGATCATCCACTTCTGGGCGCTGATCTTCCTCTACATCTGGGCAGGTCCGCACCATCTGCACTACACGGCGCTGCCCGACTGGACGCAGACGCTCGGCATGACCTTCTCGATCATGCTGTGGATGCCCTCCTGGGGCGGCATGATCAACGGCCTGATGACGCTGTCGGGCGCCTGGGACAAGCTGCGGACCGATCCCGTGCTGCGCATGCTCGTGGTCTCCGTCGCCTTCTACGGCATGTCGACCTTCGAAGGCCCGATGATGTCGATCAAGGTGGTCAACTCGCTCAGCCACTACACCGACTGGACAATCGGCCACGTCCACTCCGGCGCGCTCGGCTGGGTCGGCTTCGTCTCCTTCGGCGCGCTGTACTGCCTGGTGCCGTGGGCCTGGAATCGCAAGGGCCTCTACAGCCTGAAGCTCGTCAACTGGCACTTCTGGGTCGCGACCCTCGGCATCGTTCTCTACATCTCGGCGATGTGGGTGTCCGGCATCCTCCAGGGCCTGATGTGGCGCGCCTACACCTCGCTCGGCTTCCTCGAATACTCCTTCATCGAGACCGTCGAGGCGATGCATCCCTTCTACATCATCCGTGCTGCCGGCGGCGGGCTGTTCCTGATCGGCGCGCTGATCATGGCCTACAATCTCTGGATGACCGTTCGCGTCGGCGAGGCGGAAGTCCAGATGCCCGTCGCTCTTCAGCCGGCGGAATGAGGAGCTAAAGCAATGTCGTTCTGGACACGCCACCAAGTCTTCGAAAAGAACTCGATCATCCTGATCGTCGGCATCCTCTTGGTGATCGCGATCGGCGGCCTCGTCGAGATCACTCCGTTGTTCTACCTCAAGAGCACGATCGAGAAGGTCGATGGAGTGAGGCCCTATACGCCGCTGGAGCTCGCCGGCCGCAACGTCTACGTCCGCGAAGGCTGCTATCTCTGCCATTCGCAGATGATCCGGCCGCTGCGCGACGAAGTCGAGCGCTACGGCCACTTCTCGCTGGCCGCCGAGAGCATGTTCGACCATCCGTTCCAGTGGGGCTCCAAGCGCACCGGTCCGGACCTCGCCCGCGTCGGCGCCAAGTACTCCGACGACTGGCACGTCACCCATCTGACCAACCCGCGTGCGATCGTGCCGCAGTCGGTGATGCCGGGATATCCGTTCCTCAGCGCAACCGAAGTCGATCCGGACACCATCGCCGACCACATGCGTACGCTGAGGACCGTCGGCGTGCCCTACACGGACGACCAGATCGCCAACGCGAGCGCCGATCTGAAGGCCCAGGCCGATCCGGACAATGCCGGCGCCGACGCCTTCAACAAGCGCTACGCCAAGGCCGTGGTGCGCAACTTCGACGGCAAGACCGGCACGCCGACCGAGATGGACGCGCTGATCGCGTATCTGCAGATGCTCGGCACGCTGGTCGACTTCAAGATCTACAACGAGAAAGCCAATCTTCGCTGAGAAGGCATCAACGATGAAAGCCATCCTGACCCTCGACAATCTCGCGTCCGGTCTCGTGACCACGATCTGGACGCCGGTGTTCGTCGCGATCTTTCTCGCGATCATCGCCTACGCATTTTGGCCCCGTAACAAGGCTGCGTTCGACGAAGCAGCACACCTGCCGTTGCGGGAGGAGTGAGAGACCATGACCGATCATAGCGAATTCGATTCTGTTTCCGGCAAGACGACGACCGGACATGAGTGGGACGGCATCAAGGAGCTCAACACGCCGCTGCCGCGCTGGTGGGTGATCTGCTTCTACCTCACCATCGTCTGGGCGATCGGCTACTGGATCGTGTATCCGGCCTGGCCGCTGATCTCCAACAATACGACGGGCCTGTTCGGCTACTCCTCGCGCGCCGACGTCGCGGTCGAGCTCGCCAATCTCGAGAAGATCAGGGGCGACAAGATGGCGGCGCTCGGCGCGGCCTCGCTCGCCGACATCGAGAAGGACCCGGCCCTGCTGGCGCTTGCGCGCGCCAAGGGCAAGACCGTGTTCGGCGACAATTGCGCGCCGTGCCACGGCTCCGGCGGCGCCGGCGCCAAGGGCTTCCCGAACCTGAACGACGACGACTGGCTGTGGGGCGGCACGCTCGACCAGATCATGCAGACCATCCAGTTCGGCGCGCGTTCCGGCCACGCCAAGACGCATGAGGGCCAGATGCTCGCCTTCGGCAAGGACGGCGTGCTGAAGGGTGACGAGATCGTCACGGTCGCCAATTACGTGCGGTCGCTGTCGGGGCTGCCGACCCGCAAGGGTTACGACGCCGCCAAGGGCGAGAAGATCTTCGTCGAGAATTGCGTCGCCTGCCACGGCGACGGCGGCAAGGGCAACCAGGAAATGGGCGCACCGAACCTGACCGACAAGATCTGGCTCTATGGCTCGGACGAGGCTGCCCTGATCGAGACCATCAGCCAGGGCCGCGCCGGCGTCATGCCGGCCTGGGAAGGGCGGCTGGATCCCTCCACCATCAAGGCGATGGCGGTCTACGTCCACTCGCTGGGCGGTGGAAAATAGCAGATCCGCGGCAAACGGGGGCGAACAAAAGTGCCCCCGTTTGAGCTGGATCAACTGACGCGGCGACGTCGGGTCTAGGTTTAATCGCACCTCCTCGAAAAGTTTCAGGCGATGAACAAGACCGTGAACCCGAAAGACCTCACATCGGAAGATGACGTCGGGCGGCTCTACGCAGCCCGCAAGAAGGTCTATCCCCAGAGCGTCTCCGGCACGTTCCGCCGGATTAAATGGGGCCTGATGGCGTTCTGCCTCGGCGTTTACTACTTCCTGCCGTTCGTGCGCTGGAATCGCGGCCTTGGCGCGCCCAGCCAGGCGGTGCTGATCGATCTTCCCAACAGCCGCTTCTATTTCTTCTTCATCGAGCTGTGGCCGCAGGAGGTCTACTACTTCACCGGCCTGCTGATCGTCGCCGCGGTGGCGCTGTTTTTGATGAACTCCATCGGCGGCCGGATCTGGTGCGGCTATCTCTGTCCGCAGACCGTCTGGACCGACCTGTTCTACGCCGTCGAACGCCTGATCGAAGGCGACCGCCGCGAGCGGATGAAGAAGGACAGATCATCCGACCCGATGAAGCTCGAGCGCATCTCCGAGATCGTGCTCAAGCATTCGATCTGGCTGCTGATCGCCTGGTGGACCGGCGGCGCCTGGGTGCTCTATTTCAACGACGCGCCGACCCTGGTGAAGGAACTCGTGACCTTCCAGGGGCCGATGATCGCCTATATCTGGATCGGCATCCTCACCGCGACGACCTATCTGCTGGCCGGCTACATGCGCGAGCAGGTCTGCACCTATATGTGCCCGTGGCCGCGGATCCAGGCAGCGCTCACCGACGAATGGGCGCTCAACGTCACCTACCGCTACGACCGCGGCGAGAAGCGCACCTCGGTGAAGAAGGCGGCCGAGCTGCGCGCGCTCGGCCAGCAGGTCGGCGATTGCGTCGATTGCTACCAGTGCGTCGCGGTGTGCCCGACCGGCATCGACATCCGCAACGGACCGCAGATGGAATGCATCCAGTGCGGCCTCTGCATCGACGCCTGCGACAACGTGATGACCAAGATCGGCCGGCCGAAGCGGCTGATCGGCTATGACAACGACATCAACATCCATCGCCGCCAGGAAGGCAAGGCGCCGATCTATCGGATCGTCCGGGCGCGCACCGTGGTCTACAGCGCGATCATCGCGGCCATCGGCGGCTTCATGATCTACACGCTGGCGACGCGCAGCCTGCTCGACGTCAACGTGCTGCACGACCGCAATCCGGTCGCGGTCAAGCTCAGCGACGGCTCGATCCGCAACGCCTACACGGTTCGGCTGCTCAACAAGAGCGGCTACGACCGCGTCATCGCGATCGACGCGAACGGTCCGGCCAATTTGACGGTCCACGTCATCGGCGTCGATTCGGTGACGCCGGACCGGCCGATGATCGTGATCCCCCGCGACTCCACCAGCGAGCTGCGCCTGCTGGTCACGGCGCCGGCGGAGACCAATCCCGAGAAGTCGATCCCGGTTCGCTTCCACGTCACCGATATCGGGCTCGGCGAGGTCGCGTCCGCCACCGACAATTTCGTCGCGCCCTAGGATCAGGAGACAGCCATGGCCTCCAAGCCGCTGACCGGAACAAAAGTCTTCCTGATGCTGGTCGCCTTCTTCGGCGTCGTGATCGGCGTCAACGTGACCATGATGAAGCTCGCGATCGCGACGCTGCCCGGCACCGACGTCGACAGCCCCTATGCCGCGGGTCTCACCTATGATCGCGAGATCTCGGCGGCGCAGGACCAGGCCGCGCGCAAATGGAAGGTCAACGCCCATATCGAGCGCGGGACCGATGGCGGCGCCGTGCTTCAGGTCGAGGCACGCGATGCCAGCGGCCAGCCGGTGTCCGGATTGAAGTTCGGCGGCCGGCTCGAGCGACCGACCGACAAGCGCGCCGATCTTTCGGTCGAGCTCTCGGAGGCAGGCATCGGCATCTATCGCGGCAGTGCCGCCTCCGTCGCGCCGGGCCAGTGGGACCTGGTGATCGAGGGCGAGGCGCGGGGGACGCGCGTATTCCTGTCGCGCAACCGCGTGATCCTGAACTGAGGACGTCGTCATGCACGTCACGCGGGATTTCTCGCACTACGTCCGGACCGCGGGCGAGGGTATCAAGCACATCGATCTCGCGGTCGAGGGGGTTCACTGCGCCGGCTGCATGGCCAAGATCGAGCGCGGATTGTCCGCCATCCCCGACGTCACGCTGGCGCGCGTGAATCTCACCGACCGCCGCGTCGCGCTGGAATGGAAAGCGGGCACGCTCGACCCGGGCCGTTTCATCGACCGGCTCGAAGAGCTCGGCTACAAGGCCTATCCGTTCGAGACCGAGAGCGCCGAAGTGGCCGAGGTCGCCGAATCGCGCTTCCTGCTGCGCTGCCTCGGCGTTGCGGCGTTCGCCACCATGAACGTGATGATGCTGTCGATCCCGGTATGGTCGGGCAACGTCTCGGACATGCTGCCCGAGCAGCGCGACTTCTTCCACTGGCTGTCGGCGCTGATCGCGCTGCCGGCGGCGGCCTATGCCGGCCAGCCGTTCTTCCGCTCGGCTTGGCGCGCGCTGTCGGCCAAGACGACCAACATGGACGTCCCGATCTCGATCGGCGTGATCCTCGCGCTCGGCATGTCCGTGGTCGAAACCATCCACCATGCCGAGCACGCCTATTTCGATGCGGCGATCATGCTGCTGACATTCCTGCTGGTCGGCCGCTTCCTTGACCAGAACATGCGGCGGCGGACGCGCGCGGTCGCCGGCAATCTCGCCGCGCTGAAGGCGGAGACGGCGGCCAAGTTCGTCGGGCCCGACGAGATTTCACAGGTGCCCGTCGCTGCGATCAGTCCTGGCGACATCGTGCTGCTGCGGCCCGGCGAGCGCTGTGCGGTCGACGGCACAGTGATCGAGGGGCGTTCCGAGATCGACCAGAGCCTGATCACCGGCGAGACGCTCTATGTCACGGCCGAGCAGGGCACGCCGGTCTATGCCGGCTCCATGAATATCTCCGGCACGTTGCGGGTGCGCGTTTCTGCGGCCTCCGAAGCGACGCTGCTCGCCGAGATCGCGCGGCTGCTCGACAACGCGCTCCAGGCACGCTCGCGCTACATGCGGCTCGCCGACCGCGCCTCGCGGCTCTACGCGCCGGTGGTGCATGCGACCGCGCTCATCACCATTTTGGGCTGGGTCATCGCGGGTGCGTCCTGGCATGATGCGATCGTGACCGGCGTTGCCGTGCTGATCATCACCTGTCCCTGCGCGCTTGGGCTCGCGATTCCGACGGTGCAGACGGTGGCCTCGGGCGCGATGTTCAAGTCCGGCGTGCTGCTCAACTCGGGCGATGCGATCGAGCGGCTGGCGGAAGCCGACCACGTCATCTTCGACAAGACCGGCACGCTGACGCTGCCCGACCTCGAAGTGATGAACGCGGCTGACATTCCCGCCGACATCTTCGAACTCGCCGGCCGCCTCGCGCTGTCGAGCCATCATCCGGTTGCCGCCGCGGTGGCGCAGGCCGCCGGCGCCAGGTCGCCGATCGTCGGCGCGGTCGAGGAGGCCGGGCAGGGCGTGCGCGCAGACGTCGACGGCGCCGAGATCCGCCTTGGCCGTCCGTCCTTCTGCGGCGCCGAGGCGCTGGTCGGCAACGGGACGAGGCTCGATCCCGAAGCCTCCATCGTGGCCTTCAGCAAGGGAGCCGAAAAATTCATCCTTTGGGTGCGTCAGGGCCTGCGTCCGGACGCTCAGGCCGTGATCGCGGCGCTGAAGGCGCGCAACATCGGCATCGAGATCCTCTCCGGCGACCGCGAGCCGGCGGTGAAGGCCGCGGCCCATGCGCTCGCCATTCCGGAATGGCGTGCCGGCGTCACGCCGGCCGACAAGATCGCGCGGATCGAGGAGTTGAAGCGGCGCGGTGCAAGAGTGCTGATGGTCGGAGACGGCGTGAACGACGCGCCCTCGCTGGCGGCCGCCCACGTCTCGATGTCGCCGATCTCGGCCGCGCATCTCAGCCAGGCCACCGCCGATCTCGTCTTCCTCGGCCGGCCGCTGGCTCCTGTCGTCGCCGCGATCGATTCCGCGCGCAAGGCGCTGCACCTGATGCGGCAGAACCTCTGGCTTGCCATCGGCTATAACGTCCTCGCGGTGCCGGTTGCGATCAGCGGCGTCGTGACGCCCCTGATTGCCGCTGCCGCCATGAGCGGATCGTCGATCCTGGTCATGCTGAATTCGCTGCGCGCCCGCAGCGGCTCGCGGGAGATCGTGTGATGGAAATCCTGGTCATCCTGGTTCCGCTGGCGTTGATGCTCGGAGGCGCCGGTCTCGTCGCCTTCCTCTGGTCGCTCAGGAGCGGCCAGTACGACGATCTCGACGGGGCGGCGTGGCGCGCGATCGCCGATGACGAGCCGCCGCAGGAAGCGCCGGTCAAGCGCTAGCGCTTCAGGGCGAATGTGAGCATGGCCGCGGCCGCGAGGGCCACGCCGACACCGGCGACGCAGGCGTGCCAGCCGAAACTGTCGAACAGTCGCCCGAGCACGGCCGTGCCGATCAGCCCGCCGCAGAAGTAGCAGGCAAGATAGGTTCCGCTGGCGACGCCGCGGTTGTCGGTGGCGGCCTGTCCGACGAAGCCGGTCGCGGCGGCCTGCGCGAAGAATGTTCCGACACCGACCAGAACCATGCCGATGAGCACTTCGCCCAGATGCGGCGCCAGCATCAGCGGCAGGCCCAGCCCGGCGACGGCGAGCGAGCCCCATATTGTCGGCCGCGTCCCGAGCCGCGAGGCCACCCTGCCAGCGAGCGACGTCGTGACGACCGACGGCAGGAAGACGAAATAGACGAGGCCCAGATCCATCATGCCGAGCGACAGCGGCGGCCGGACCAGCACGAAATTGACGAATGTGAAGGTGCCGATGAAGGCGAACAGGATGCAGAAGCCGATGCCGTAGGCGGCGCGCAGCCGCGGATTGCGCCAATGCGCGATCATGGCGACAAGCGGCGGGCCCGCCGGCGTCATGGCATGCATCGGCTGCACGCGCCTGATGGTGAAATAGACCAGCGCCGCGCCGGCGAGGTTGAGCGCCGCGAAGAAATAGAAATTCCAGGCGAGACCGAGGCCGTCGGCGACCGCCGCCGAGATCAGCCGGCCGACGAGGTTGCTGGCGACATTGCCGGTGATGTAGGCGGCAAACGCGCCGCCGGCGTCCATCGCGCTGCATTGCTCGCCGAGATAGGCGAGGGTGAGCGCGAAGGCAGATGCCATGCACAGGCCCTGCGCGATCCGCAAAGCGGTGAAGACGCCAAGATTTGGCGCGATCGCCAGCAGGCTCGTAGGCACCGCCAGCAGCGTGAGGCTGAGCAGGATGCCGGTCCGCCGGTTGATATGCGGGCTGAAGAAGCCGACGACGAGGCTAGCAATCGCCATGCCGAAGGTGCTGGCGTTGACGGCAAAGCCCATCGCCGCCGGCGTGACGCCGTAATGGCGCGCCAGCGAGGGCAGGATCGCCTGCGTCGCGAAGAGATCGACGACGGTCAGGAAGGCGGTGAGGCCGATGACGAGCGAACGAAGCGCAAGGCCCGGGGAATGCGCGTCCATCGTCATCGCGGCCGGTTTGATCGACGCGGAAAGATCGGTCATGGCACGGCTCTCCGTTGATCTGTCATTCCGGGCTGGTGCGGACGGGACCGCAAAGTGCGGCTCGGAGCACCAGACCCGGAATCTCGAGGTTCCCAGGTGCGCAAATTGCGCACCGTAGTTTGATGCTACGCATCGCCCCGGAACGGCGGCCTGTTCAAGCGCGCGTCACATGTGGTGGTCGTTGGGGTCCCTGCGGACGTCGCCGACATAGAGAACGACCGTCTCCTTGCCGAGGTTCTTCCACCAATGCGAGGTGCCAAACACCTCGGGGCGGATGTCGCCGGCCTTGTGCACGATCGGATCGACGCAGTTGGAGGCATATTCGACGATCTCGCCCTGCTGCACGAAGATCAGGGCAGGACGGTCGTCGTGGCTGTGCCAGGGCACGATGCCGCCGGGCTCGATGGTGAGCTTGCGGAAGCGCAGCTCGCGGCCCTCGATATGCGCCGGCTGCTTGCCGAGGTCGATGGCGCCGAGCGTGACGTCGGTGACGCCGACCGGCTTGTAATCGACCATCTGTTGTGCGTTCGGCTTGACCTTGTCGGCGGGACATTCGCCGGCGAGCGCCGGCTGCGCCGCAAATGTCAGTGCACCGAGAACGGCTGCGCCCGACCAGACCAGGCGCGACAAGATGTGCTGCTTGAACATGGGAACTCTCCTCTGTTGGCCGCAACCTCGCTGGTCGCCGGCTATGGCAGGAGCTTCGTCGAGACCGCGTCGATTATGAAATACCGGCTTGCTTTCGATGCGATAGCGCTGCGCTATGTTGATGCGCGGCGGCTATCGAACCGATTGGGCATCGGCATTTCCGCTTCCGGGGTATCCGGCGTCCGATGGCGGGGCGCCCGATTGGCGGGCGTTCACGTCAATCCGGAGGAGTATCTCATGACGAAAGTGTCCAAGACCCTGATTTTTACCGCCGTCTTCGCGGTGATCGCCACCTCGGCCTTCTCGGAAGCGGCCTGGGATTTGAAGGCGGGCATGGCCTATGTCTATGGCGGGCCCGGCAAGATGTCGGCGATGGCCATGGCCCCGGCCGAGAAGAACCACGACGTGATGATGAAGCACGCCAAGAAGGTGCCCGACAACACCGTCTTCTTCATGGACAACGGCACGCTGTACTCCGCGTCCGGCCGGCTCGACCCCACCGGCAATTTCTACGTGAACTGAACCGGCCCTCGCGTAACGGCCGCCCCTTGCGGGCGGCCGAACCAGGAACCTAATATTCGCCCTTCGAACGCCGGAGCGGAAGAGGACCTCTCTCTCACCAGCTGACGCCGAGCAGCTCAAGCTTGCCTTCCAGCGCTGCCGCGAGATGGAGGGAACCCTGAACGAGCAGCTCCTCGCGTATGCCGGCGCAAGCCGCCAGGTGTTTCCGGCCTATGGCGAGGCGGTCGATCGCCTGGTGGCGCGATTGAACGGGAACGGCGGCGGGGAGAACGCGCCGCGTCCGGGCGATGCGATGCCGCCATTCATGCTGCCTGACGAGGGCGGGCGTCTCGTGACGCTGCCCGCGCTGCTGGCGCAAGGCCCCGTCGCGGTGATGTTCTTCCGCGGCCACTGGTGTCCCTATTGCCGGCTCAATGTCCGCGCCGTGGTCCAGGCGCAGGACGGTATCAAGGCGATGGGCGCGCAGATCGTTGCGATCATGCCGGAGACGCAGGAATACACCTGGCAGCTCAAGGCTGATTCTGGTGCGCCATTTCCGATCCTGACCGATCTCGACAACGGCTATGCCCTGTCGCTCAATCTCGCGATCTGGCTCGGCGCCGAGATCCAGAGCCTGTTGTCCTATCAGGACATGGCGAAATTCCACGGTAATGACGGCTGGATGCTGCCGATCCCTGCGGTGTTCGTGGTCGGCCGCGACGGCATCGTCAAGGCCCGCTTCGTCGATCCGGATTTCCGCAAGCGCATGGAGATCGACGATCTGCTCGAGGTGTTGGAGAGCGCGAGCCGGGAGAACTGAGGCTCGCGTTTTCTTCCCCGCTCCCCTTGTAGGAGAGGGTGGCTCGCCGCATAGCGGCGAGACGGGCGAGGGGTCTCTCTCCTCCAACGCTGAGCTGAGTTTAAGGAGACATACCCCTCATCCGGCGCTTCGCGCCACCTTCTCCCACAAGGGGAGAAGGTGGACTCCATAGCGCTCCATACAGCTCCATGCAACTCTACTAAGTGATTGTGATTGCTGATTTTATCTCTACTGCGCTACAGTGGGCTCCATACTGCTTCACCCCTGTGTTGGGGACATTTTGAGGGACACTATGGCCCGCCGAACACGTTCTGCATTTCTGGAAACCCGCACTGCACGCCTGAAACTCGCCACACGCAAGAAGCCTTACACCGCGTTGATCGCACCCGGCATCTTTCTCGCCTATCGCCGCAACGCGAGCGTTGGCACGTGGAGTGTGAAAGCCCATGGTTGGCTGAAGCGCTTTTCGCTCGCCGACGATCATGAGGACGCCAACGGCGAGAGCGTGATGACGTACTGGCAGGCACTGGAGAAAGCCAAGGCGCTGGCGCGAGCTGGCGAAGGCACCAGCGAACAGCCGATCAGTGTCGCCGCGGCAATCGACGCCTATGAAGCCGATCTCGAAATGCGTGGCGCCAGTAAATACAATGCGTCCGAAATCCGCTTGCACTTGACTGACGCCTTGAAGACCAAGGCGGTCGCGCTGCTCACCGAGCGCGAGCTGCGCGAATGGCGCGGTGGTCTGGTTAAAAAAGGCCTCAAGCCTTCGTCAGCCGACCGCATTGGGCGCTCGCTGAAGGCCGCGCTCGCGCTTGCCGCGCGCCATGACAAGCGCATCAGCAATGCATCGGCATGGAAGAACGGCCTCAAGAAGCTGCCCGACAGTGAAGTCGCGCGCAACGTCATCCTGCCCGATCAGGCTGTCGCTGCGCTGGTCAGTGGCTCGTATGATGAGGATCGTGACTTCGGGCTGCTTATCGACGTGCTGGCCGAGACCGGCGCGCGCGAAAGTCAGGTGTTCAAACTGACGCCCGATGACCTCCAAGACCATCCGATTGCGCCGCGGTTGATGATGCCGACCAGCCGCAAGGGCAAAAACCGCAAGATCGAATATCGCCCGTTACCTATCTCGGTAAGGTTGTCGAAGGCGCTGCGAGAACAGGCGAAAGGCAAGGTTTCGCACGCGCCGTTGTTCGAAAAGATGTGGAACTTGGCGACAACCTTTCGTCCGATGGTCGAACGCCTCGGACTTGGTGTCGGGGTGACGCCGTATGCGCTGCGCCACAGTTCGATTGTGCGGCAACTGCTGAAGCACGTGCCGACGCGCGTGGTCGCCGCGCATCATGACACGAGCGTCCAGATGATCGAGCGGAACTACAGCCGGTACATCATCGGCGATCCAACCGACGCGCTGACACGCGCGACGCTGATCGATTTCGGATCACAATCTCGCCCAGCAGATGATCTCGATCCACCCATGCGATTAGCGTCATGACGCGCGCTGCGGGCTAACTCGTGAAGTGTTTTTAAACCAATCGCAGGCAGTCGATGGTGGCGTGAACCAGGGAGTTACAAGCGGCGAAAATACAACCGACATAGGCAGGAACTGTTTGCCTCTAGTATTGGTCTGTCTGGACTTCGCCCTGCTGATGAATTTAGCATTTCGGTCGCGTTAGCGGCGCGCCTCGGATGATCCATTGGCTCGGAACCTTAGTGGATTAAGCTCATGACCAAGAAGGATTCAAAGATACCCATGGATCGTTGGAAGCCCAGCGAACTTGCTGCTTCCGCAGAAAGCTGGATGCGCGCTGACCGCACCGTCATTGGCAAACTCCACCGGCGCACAAGGGACGGCTGGCAGGTCAAACGCGTCAAAGAGTTGCTACCAAAGGCATTTCCGCCGGACGGACATCCGCCGGACAATATGACCCTGCAAGCAATCCAGACCCGTTTGCGGTCTCTTTTGGAAAAAGGCGCCAAGCTGCCTTCAACCGACAGCATTGCACGCGCACTGGGCCGTCGAGGCTCCCGCGCCTGACCGCACGCAAATACGCATGCGTGTTTGCGTGCTGGCCTGAAACTGCACCGCGCTCCACAGTCCTCCTTACCGCTTCTCGAACAAGGAGGACATCATGGCAGCCATTGCCGGTGACAACACACAACCGGTGTCACGCGGCGCTTATACCATCCCGGAATTCTGCGAGGCACACCGCATCTCGCAATCCATGTACTTCAAGCTCCGTAATGCCGGCCTCGGCCCGCGCGTGATGCGCGCCGGGCGCCGCGTTACCATCAGCATGGAAGCGGCGACCGCTTGGCGTCGTGCGCGCGAGAAGGCGGCCTAGGCCGCGCCATCCACCATCACCGAACGACTTAACGCGAAATCCCGGAGCGTTGCCGCGCCCCGGGACCTTCAAAACCTCATAGGAAACAAGTCAATGCAACCCGCATATAGCAATCGCGCAACAAAAGCGCAAGTTGAGCCCGTCGCGCCCGATACGGGAGCGATCAGCGCGCACATGTCGGCGCTGTTCTCGCCGCAGTTCGTGCACGGACGCCCGGATAGCTGGGTCGAGATCGCCTATGCTCGCCCCGGCAATCCCCTGAACACGAGCCGCATCTTCTCCGCGCACGACCTGAAGGCCATCATCGAGTTTGTTGCCAAGGCCAATGCGACCGGGTTCAACGTGTATGTCGGCGCCGCCTTGCGCAAAGGTAATCCTCCGCTGTCCGGCCGCGCCAACAAGTCTCACTTCGGCGCTGCTCGTTATGCCTGGATCGAATACGACGCCGCGGGCGATCATGAGCGCGTCGTTGCGATCTGCAAGGCCCAGCGCCTCGACCCGGCACTGATGGTGGTGACAGGCAACACGCCGCATAAGCGCTGTCACCTGTACTTCCTGCTCGCCGAAGCGATTACCAATCCCGACGACTTGAAGGCTACGAATAGCGCGTTGAAGAAACTGTTCGGCAGCGATCATGTAGACGATCCCACTCGTGTTCTGCGCGTTGGTGGAACGGTGAACTACGCCTCGTCGGCGAAGGCTGCGCGTGGCTATGTCACTGAGGTTACGACCGTTCACGTCAATCGTCGTCCCACTGCCTACTCTGTCCAAAAGCTGCGCGCACTGCTGCCGCCCGACACCGAGCCCGATTGTCCGTGGGCCGCTTTTGCCAAGGCGCACATGCCGAAGCTCGGCAAGAGCGTTGATGAACTGTTGGCGCTCCTCGACGCAAGTCGGGAGCCGCATTGTTGGTGGATCAGCATGCGTAGCGCTATCGCTTCCATGGTTGGCAAAGGGTGGTCTGAACAGGCGGTCATGTTCGCTTGCGCGCCGTATGCCTCAGGCGGCATCTACGACAAAGACGTGAAGAAGCTCTTCGACGACGCCGTCGCCAAATTCGGCAAGAAGCCGGAGGTGCGGTCGTGAACACGATGTCCCCCCTCGAGGGTGCCGCCGATCCGAGCTTGCTGCCCACCGGTGACAAGCGGCTCGACGGCATGAACGCCCGCTACTTTGTCGTCCAGGAGGGCGGCAAGTCGTTCGTCGGCACGTTTGAGCATGAGCGCGGTCGCTGGAAGCTGGTCCTGATGCGCTTTGCCGACTTCAAGAACCTGCACATGAACAAACGTGTTGACGTTGGCGACAAGACCGTGCCGCTGGGCACGTGGTGGCTCAACCAGGCCAAGCGGCGCCAGTATGACGGTCTGACGTTTCACCCGGGCAACAATGCCCGGGTGATCAACGGCAAACTCAACCTGTGGCGTGGATGGGCATTCCAGCCGAAGCCGGGCGACTGGAGCAAGCTCCGCGACCACATCTGGATCGTGGTTGCCTCTCGCAAGAAGGAGGTCTTCAACTACGTCATGAACTGGCTTGCCTGGTGCGCGCAGCATCCGGACGAGCGCGCCGAGGTGGCTCTCGTGATGCAGGGCAAGCGCGGCGCTGGCAAGGGCACCGTCGCGAACGCGATGTGCAAGTTGCTCGGCCAGCACGCCTTGCAGATTTCGAGCGCTGAGCACCTTGTCGGCCGCTTCAACGGCCACTTGCGCGACACCGTGTTGTTGTTCGCGGACGAGGCGTACTGGCCCGGGAACAAGGGCGCCGAAGGCACCATCAAGCGGCTGGTCACCGAGCCAACCATCTTCATCGAGGCCAAAGGTCGCGATGGCGTCGAGGTCCCGAACCTGCTGCATGTGATGATGGCTAGCAATGAGGACTGGGTGGTGCCGGCCGGCGAACGCGAGCGGCGCTACTTCGTTCTGAAGGTCAACGACGACAAGCTCCAGGACCATGAGTGGTTCAAGGCGATCAACGACCAGTTGGAGAATGGCGGTTACGGCGCCATGCTCTACGACCTGCTCCAGCATGATCTGGCGGACTTCCATCCGCGCCAGCTCCCGAAGTGCAATGACCTCGCTGGTCAGCAGGCGC
Organism: Bradyrhizobium sp. YCK136; assembly: GCF_044570075.1. Taxonomy (NCBI): domain Bacteria; kingdom Pseudomonadati; phylum Pseudomonadota; class Alphaproteobacteria; order Hyphomicrobiales; family Nitrobacteraceae; genus Bradyrhizobium; species Bradyrhizobium sp. YCK136. Next base: position 6,923,249 of record NZ_CP172424.1, on the reverse strand, counting down.
TGTCGCTGGGACCGCTGGATAGCTGGTGGGTTGAACTCTTGGAGACCGGCATCTTGGCCGGTTGCGACCCGCACGAACCCAATCGAGCAGTCTCGAACAAGTACGACTATAAGGTCACAGTGGGGATGGGCGACCGCTGGGTGACCCAGCCCGGTATCTATGATCAGGCCCGCAACATCGAGCCGCGACTGCGCACCGTGAGCGATCACAAGCTCGGGGACTTCCTGCGCGAGCAGGGCTGCACGAATGACAAGAAGGTCATGCGGCATCGCGGCTGGACGTTTCCGGAGCTGAGCGAAGCCCGGCGAGCATGGGAGAAGCGCTTCCCTGGCTGGCCGTGGCGCAATCCGAACCTCACGAAGTGGCAGGCGGACAACACCGACGATGAGCTGGAAGAGACTGCCTGTGACGGCGCCGAGGTGCCGTTTTGAGTGCCCCTTCGGGACGCTGCGCGGAACGGGATTTCTGCAAGCTCGCGAATGGCTTGCGAGCCCGTTCCGCGTGTGCCGCTATGGGAAAGCACACAGCGCCCGCTGTCGTGTAATTCTTTCTCTCTTTAAAGCGGAACAAGAGGAACAAGGAGGCAAGGAAGGTGGAAACCTCTTGTACGACAGGAAGTTGGTGCCGTTCCACTTTGCGCGCCGAAAGCGGCCCGGGGCGGCACATGCGGATCACCGCAGGCGCGAAGAACGGGGCCGAACGCTCGGACTTCGGGGTCCTCCCCGGCGCCGGCCAATGCGGATTTGGCGAAGCCGTGGTGGCTCGGTAGCTCTAGCTTTCGCCAAGGGGTTACAAAGTGTCCACGATCTCCGAGGTCTGTAGGTGGTGCGGCATCAGTCGGCCGACGTTCTACCGCGCGCTCAATCGGGGCGTCGTGACGGCGAAGCCGCGCGGCCGGTATGACATTCAGGAGGTCGCGCGGGCATTGATCAAGGACGGTCAGGCCGCCAAGGGCGGTCACGGTGACTACGCGTCCAAGCTCGCATTGTCCGAAGCCCGCGCGGCGCTGGCACGCGAGCAGACGGCTGCACTGCGAATGAAGAATGCCGTCATGCGCCGCGAATACGCGCCGCTGTCGGCGGTCCAGCGGCAAGTAGAGATCATCTTTGCCGCATTCCGCGAGCGCATCTTGTCGATCCCCGGCAAGCTCGCAGCAGTCTGCGAGATGCGCTCCCGTGCCGAGGTCGAGCTGGTTCTGCGTGACGAATGCTGGGAGGCACTGGAGGAGTTTGGCGGGCAGTCAATGTCGCTGACTCCAGCGACACCACCGCCAGTTGCCAAAAGGAGGTGACCTGATGCTTGATCGCAATCGCATGATCGAACTGCACTTGCAGATGCTTGCGGAACTGGGATGGAAGCCGCCATCCGGTGATGTGATTGATGAGATTTCCAACGGTGGCTTGCTGACTGTCCAGCGGGCGGCGATCATCTGCGAAGTTTCGGACCAGACAATTTATCGCTGGAACGACGATGCCACCGGCAAGGGGCAGTCGCTCGGCAAAAAGGGCGCGACGTGGTTGATCGGCACGGCCCGGCTGCTCGACTACGTCGAGAAGTATCAGGGCGGGTTGCCGGCGCGGGTGAAAGCCCAGAACCGGCTGCGCGAATATTGGCCGATCTGGTCGAAGCCGCAGGCGCTGCGCCCAATATGAAGAAAGTGTTTGGCGGACTGAGCCCAGCGCTATCCGGATCGGATACTATGCGTCATGGACGCCTGATAGTTACATGAGGTATCGAGCTACATGGCGACCATCGGCACCTTCAAGAAGACCGGCAACAACGAGTTCAACGGCGAAATCGTCACCCTCTCGCTTCAGGCCAAGAACGTCCGCATCGTCCCCGAAACCAACCGCTCGGGCGACAACGCCCCCAGCCACCGGATCTATGTCGGCCGTGTGGATTATGCGTAGAGCGGCATTATGCGGAGTGTTGGCCTGTGAGGCTGGATTTCCGCCGGTTTTGGCGGATTTTGCTTCGCATAATGTCGAACACCTTGGGCCGTCGTGATGCATAGTCCGCCTTAAACGGAGGTCGTCTTTGGTCTATGATTGCGGGCGACATGAACATTTAGGCGTAGGCTACAAAGTTGGTCGACAAGAATGACGCTTCGGGGGAAATCGCACGCATTCGACGGCGGTTAGCTGATCTGAATGCAGAGCGGACGGAGCTTGAGCGTGAACTGGAAGCGCTTGAGCAAAAGCCGATCTCCGGTAGCCGTGCGACCGAACGGCACGCTTTTGCCGATGCCGCTGTTACCAACAACTCGTCGTCTCTCGAGAAAATCGAGTTGTTCCGGCGCCTGTTCGCCGGGCGTCCTGATGTTTTCCCGGTGCGATGGGAAAATAGAAAAGCTGGACGCTCCGGTTATTCGCCGGCCTGTTCTAACGAATGGGCGAAAGGAATCTGCGGGAAACCGAAGGTAAAATGTGGGGAATGCCCGCATCAGGCTTTCATTCCTCCTTCCGAGGACATCATCGAAAAGCACCTTCGTGGCGGCGATGCCCGCACCGGTGACTTTGTCGCCGGTGTATATCCATTGCTCCAGGACGAAACATGCTGGTTCCTCGCCGCCGACTTCGACAAGGAGGCGTGGGCGGAGGACGCCGGGGCGCTCCTGCAAACCTGCCGCGGCAGGGGCATTGCTGCCGCTCTCGAGCGGTCTCGATCGGGAAATGGCGGCCATGTCTGGATATTCTTCAGCGAGCCGATCCCGGCGCGGATCGCGCGTCAGATGGGGGCGGCCCTGATCACGGAGACGATGGAGAAACGTCCCGAGATCGGCTTCTCCTCTTATGATCGGTTCTTTCCCAACCAGGATACGATGCCACTTGGTGGCTTCGGCAATCTGATTGCACTTCCCCTCCAACGAAAAGCTCGCGAAGTTGGCAACAGCGTTTTTGTCGACGGAGATCTGCAACCTTACGATGACCAATGGGCGTATCTGTCGTCTCTCCCAAGATTATCAGCTGATGCGGCCTTCGGGATCGCGAACGAGGCGGAACTGTCGGGACGGGTGTTGGGCGTCCGGATGCCGGTCGATGACGAACATGCTGACGAGCCGTGGAAGATGTCGCCGTCACGCCGTAGTGAGCCACGGCGTATCATTGCTGCGATACCACAGCAGATCAGGATCGTGGTCGCTGATCAGGTCTACATCGACAGGACAGAACTTCCGCCGGCCCTGATTGCGCAGTTCGTTCGCTTGGCAGCGTTCCAGAACCCGGAATTCTATCGCGCGCAAGCAATGCGTTTGCCGACATTCGGCAAGCCTCGGATCGTCTCGTGCGCCGAGCTCCATCCGCGACATGTTGCTCTGCCTCGCGGCTGCTTCGACGAAACTGTCGAACTCATTAAGAGTCACGGGGCGGTCGCCATTTTGGACGATCATCGCGAAGATGGAACGGCGCTGCCTGCCGGCGTCTCGTTCCAGGGCGGACTGCGAGGGCCACAATCCCGGGCTTTCGATGCTCTCGTTGCCTACGACAACGGCGTGCTCGCCGCCACGACGGCCTTCGGCAAGACGGTTGTCGCAGCCGCACTCATCGCACATCGCGCCCGCAACGCACTGGTTCTCGTTCATCGCCGGGAACTACTCACTCAATGGGTGGAGCGCCTGAGTTCCTTCTTGAACATCGACCCGAAACAGATCGGCGTTATCGGGGGTGGAAAAAGAAAGCCAACCGGCGTCATCGATGTGGCGCTCATCCAGAGCCTCGTCCGCAATGGAGAGGTCGCTGATATCGTTGCCAATTACGGTCATCTGATTGTCGACGAATGCCATCATCTGTCCGCTGCAAGCTTTGAGCTTGTCGCTCGGCGGTCAAAAGCGCGATACGTCGTCGGCCTGTCCGCGACCGTTGCCCGAAAAGACGGGCATCATCCCATCATCTTCATGCAATGCGGCCCTGTTCGCCATCGGGTCGATGCAAGAGTTCAGGCTGCCGAACGTGGCATTCGTCACCGCGCGCGCGATCGCTCGACGAAATTTGAATTGCCGCCGTCCTTGGCGTTGGCCGAACGCCCGTCAATGCCGACGATCTATGCAGCCCTGGCGCAGGACAGTGGCCGGAATGACCTTATCTTTGATGATGTATTGAAATCGCTTGAAGCCAAGCGTTCGCCCATCGTTCTGACGGAACGAAAAGACCATCTCGATTATCTTCAGCAGAGATTCTCGCCATTCGTGAAAAATCTTGTGGTGCTGCGTGGCGGCATGTCCGCGAAGGATCGCAAGCAGGCCAATACGAAATTGAATGTCTCTGACGATGATGAGCGCCTGATACTCGCAACAGGTCGCTATATCGGCGAAGGCTTCGATGACGCCCGATTAGACACGTTGTTCCTGACGATGCCGATCGCCTGGAAGGGCACCCTGGCGCAGTATGTCGGCCGTCTGCATCGCCAGCATGATGGCAAGAGAGACGTTTTGGTCGTCGACTATGTCGATAATACCGTTCCCGTTTTGGCCCGGATGGCAGCGAAGCGACGGGCGGGTTATCGCGCGCTAGGCTACGTGATCGAGTAGTGGCGCCCCGCTGAGAGCGGAGCGCCCTTGGCCGGTTCATCGCGACCAGATGAGCTTGTGCTCGCCCTTGTCACCCTGAACGAGGGAGGCGTAGACCGGAGCCGTGAAGGACGGATCGTCGAGCTTGAGCGAGAGGTACTCGGCGCCTGTCTCACGGGCGGTCCTGCTCCAGCCGGCGCCGAACTCGACACCGTTGGCGGTGATGCGATAGTCGGGCGCCTTGTCGTTGTCGCGGTCGCAGGGTTTGATGGTAGCCTTGACGTTGAGGGTGAGGGTCTTGATCGTGCCGGCGTAGGCGCCGTTGTCGTCGCGGGTGAAGGTGCCGATCTGAGCCATTGTCGTATCTCCTGAGAGTTGCCCGAAGCCGCCCGATGCGGCCTCGATGGCGGTCGTGAGGCGACGGACCGGACGACTGCACCCTTGGGCCGCAGCGTGAGCGGAGGACGGCGGTAGCCGAGCTTGTTGCCTCGCGAGGAATGCGGCGCAGCCGCAGGGGAAGAAGGTCGGCGGAGCCGTTGCAGGCCAAGTCCGGACCGGCGCCAGAACAGCCCAGAAGAGAGGCCGCCTGGGGCTTCGCCGGCATTGTCGGCAGAGAACGACGTTGGCGGTCGGCGCCTCTTCAGCACGTTCGGCGCCGCCGGCGCGTCAGCCCTCCGGCAATACGGCCACCATGCTCCGACGCAACGACACACGCCGCGCCCGACGGGTCTCCACGGACACGTCGGGTTCGGATCCAGTGGGCAAAACGCCTATCGCATGGAATGGGATCGAAACCTCCGGTTTGCTCGACGCGCCGGGCGCTCCCGGCGTGAACAAGCAACTCGAAGGAAAACGTGGTGACAAAACGAAAGCGCAGACATCGTCGAAGCGTCGATGTCCGGATCAACTGGCTGCAACCGCATGTCGATGGCTTCAAGGACTGGCTCGCGCAGCGGAAGTACACACCGGCGACAATAACAGAAGTGGCGCGCCTGCTCGCGCTGTGGGCCGATTGGGTCCGCGCGTCCGGCTTCGAAGTCGAAACGCTCGCCGCCGGGTTCGCCGCATCGGCGTCGGTGTTCCGGGGCGGCAAGACAACTCGTGCGCCACAGGGCGCCGCCGCGCTGTTCATCGCCTATCTGCGCGAGAAGAACGTCCTGCCGCCGGAGCGGCAGCCGTCGCTGGAGGAGACCTGGCCATCGCTGGCCGTCCTCGATGCCGCCGGCAGGCTCCGGCAGCAGAAGCCCAATCCCCTGCGTCACCAGCTCTACGTCATGCTGTTCGGGCTGATCGCCGCCACCGGACTGCGCGTCTCGGAGGCGATCGCGCTCAAGCTTGACGACATTGGGCCCGATAGTGTGCTGCACGTCCGCGAGACCAAGTTCCGCAAGAGCCGGCTCGTGCCACTGCATCCGACGGTCATCGAGGCGCTCGGCCGCTATCTCGAGGCGCGCCGCCAACACGCCGGCGCAAGCGATTGGCTGTTCCCATCCGTCCGGCACAGGGCGCTCTGCCCGACGACCGTGAATTACACGTTCCGCTGCGTCTTGCGGCGAGCGGGAATTGCGCCGGAGCGAAGCCAGCAGCCTCGCATCCACGATCTTCGCCATACCTTCGCAACTCGCGTGCTCGAACAATGCGGCGTCGAGCGTGGCGCGGTCGCCCGGCACTTCGTCGCTCTGTCGACCTATCTCGGCCATGTCGACATCCGGAACACCTATTGGTATCTCCAGGCGACGCCGGAGATGATGGCGGATATCGCCTCGGCGGCGGAAATGCTGGTTGGAGGGAGCGTCGCATGACGAAGCTCGCCCCTCTCATCACAGGCTTCCTGCGCGACTACATGCCCCGCCAGCGCGGCTACAGTCCGGAAAGCTGCGAGACCTATGCGTTCAGCTTCAAGCTGTTGTTCGACTTCGCCGCGAAACGGCTCGGCACGCGTCCGTCACGGCTGACGATCGAAGACCTGGACGCGCCGCTGATTGTCGCCTTCCTGGCCCACATCGAACAGGAGCGCGGCAATGGCGCCGCCACGCGCAACCTGCGGCTCGCCGCCATCAAGACGTTCATGCGCTATGTGGAGCACCGGGTGCCCTCCGCCCTGGAGCAGATCGGTCGCGTCCATGCCATCCCGGTCAAGCGCCACGACCAGAAGCTCATCCGCCATCTGACGATGGAGGAGGTTCGCGCGATCCTCAACGCCCCCGATCTTGCGACACGATCCGGCGTGCGCGACCGGGCGATGATGCACCTCTGCTTCGCCGGGGGCTTGCGGGTCTCCGAGCTGGTCGGCGTTCTGACCGAAAACCTATCGCTCCAGCACGGAGCGAGCGTGACGATCCGGGGCAAGGGCCGCAAGGAACGCTGCCTGCCACTCTGGAAGGACACCGCGCGCGACCTTCGCGCCTGGTTGAGCGTCAGGGGAGCAGTCCGCGTGCCGGAGCTGTTCGTCAACGCACAGGATGAGCCGATGACCCGTGCGGGCTTCGAGTACGTGCTCGACAAGCACGTTCGTGCTGCGGCCGAGGCGTGCCCGTCGTTGCGCAGCCGTTCGATCTCTCCGCACCAGCTTCGGCATAGCTGTGCGGTGATCATGCTGCAGGCGACGCACGATATCCGAAAGGTGGCGCTGTGGCTTGGGCATGCCGATATCCGCACAACCGAGGTCTATCTCCGCATGGATCCCTCGGAAAAGCTTGAGGCAGTGGAAGCGGTCGTTCCGCCGGAGCTGCGCCGCGGTCGGTTCAGGGCGCCGGATGCATTGATCGCCTCTTTGTTGGAGAACGCATCTGCGTCCGACACGACGTGAGGCTTCATTATCATGCTCCGGTGACACGCCTTCGGTCCGTTCGGTGCGGCTGCACGATCACGCCGGCCGCATCAGCAAGTTGAGCCTTCTCCCGTTCGATCTTGGAACCGGAGAAGGACTCTCTTGTTGCGCACGAATCTGGTTGGTGCGGTGACGCCGTCATTGGCCTTGGTGATGCCTGTGAGCCGATGCTCTCCTGTGAGGCTGCTTGGGCCCACGTCCATACCGGCCTTTTGCTGGCGGATCACGCGCCACAATACGCTCGCTGCGCTCGCCGACCTTTACCCGCAATGGCTCGTTCGCGATCTTCTTCCCCTGCCGCCAAACGGCGGCATTCCTCGCGAGGCAACAAGATCGCTCAGCCCGCCATCCTCCGCTGACGCTGCAGGCCAAGGCTGCGGGGCGGTCGTTGCGGCGCTCAAAGATCGCCATCAAGGCCGCGATGGTCGCGGGCTTGAAACAGCAACAGGAGATTACCATGGCTCAGATTGGCACCTTCACCCGCGCCGAAGATGGCTCGTACACCGGCACCATCAAGACGCTCTTGCTCAACATCAAGGTACGCTTCCTACCGACCGAACCCTCCGACAACGAGAAGGCGCCGGACCTGCGCGTGATGGCCGGCAACGTTGAGATAGGCGCCGCGTGGCAGCGGACCTCGAAAGAGAACACCGTCTATCACTCGGTGAAGCTCGACGACCCGTCCTTCCCGGCGCCGATCTACGCCAACCTCGTCGCGGTCGATGACGGCTACGCGCTCGTCTGGTCGCGCTGACCTGGGCTTGCGGCGTCTCGCCTCGCGCGAGGCGCCGCGGCTCTCCTCAACGATATTATGCGGAGCGCCGCCATCCAAAACCCGCTGAAAAACCTGCGCTCAAATCACGCTACTCCGCATAACGCCACGCTCCGCATAATCGGTCTTATGTTGTGCACCACATAAGGCCGAGATCGGGGCCGCTTGGGCCAAGCGCTCCAACGAGGGCCGTGATTATCTCGGCCTCAAACTCGACGATCCGAGCTTCACCGCGCCGATCTTCGCCAACCTCTTCGACGACGAGGACGGTGAGGGCTTCAGCCTGATCTGGTCTCGCCCCGGCCGTCGGAACGGCGACTGAGCCGACCCGCAATGCCTCGCCCGGCTGGCCCGGGCGAGGCATTGCAAAGCTTAAGAATCGCGACAAAGTGCCTGAGAGAAACCAAGCTTGCGATCAGCGGGCACGTATCGCCTTGATCGGCCGGCGTTGATTGGCCTCCAACACGCTGTCGACGATGTCTCCCCAGTCGGGGCACGCCGCAACCAAACGATCCAGCACCGTGGGATCCCGCTCGATCTGGCCGAGTGCCTGAGCGCGCCATTGATCGTTGAAACTGATGCTCATCAGGCCCACGCATTCGACGACCGAACTATCGGGCTGCATGTGCTCCAATGTTGCCGTCATCAAGGCGGTCCATTGTTGGATCAAATTCCAAGGCTCCCGCTCAGTCATGGCTTCCAACTTCTCTCCGAGCAGGCCGATCAATGCGAGGAATCGAGCCGGCCAGGGCTGCGGTTTGAGTTCCACCACCAGAGCGTCAACCGTCTCGCGGATGTCGACTGGCAAGTGCTCGTACAGGGTCATGAAGCCAATTCCATCTCACTCAACATGCACTGCTAAGTTACGCAGTTTGAATGAGACCAGCATCATGTGAAGCTGGCTATCAACTTATGCGTGACAAGACGCAGAGTTAAATCTCAACATGGCAGCGTTGTGGCAGAGCACAAATGCAACCCGTCATCGAGCCCGGTGAGGATGAGCGGCCGTTCGCTTGACGAGATCGGCTGCTTCGACGCCTAGCGCCTCCGCGATGCGGCCGAGCACCGTGACGCTGGCCGACACATCGGCGCGTTCAATTGCGCCGACGTAGCGGACACTTAGCCCTGCGCCATCGGCCAACTCTTCCTGCGTCATTTTCTTCACATGGCGTATCCGACGCAAATTGACCGCCATGACCTCCTTGAGATCCATGGCGACGAGGGAACTTGCATCGGCACGATCGTTCCAGGAATGATCGTTCCGATTCGCATCGCGCTGTGATAATCATTCCTTCCCGTTTGGCTCCAGTTTGCTACTTCCGGGGAGGGCCGTGATGCAGCCCGTGCATCACCACACAAATCGTGCGTGACGATTTCGCAGCTTGTAAGAATTCGGGGTTAGATGAATTCTAATCGCTGCATCAATGCTGAGGGGCAATTGCAATGAACGAAGCGCCATTTCAGGACAGGCCGCCAATAACGGAGCGCGTCAACGCCTATGACGAGAAACATCTCGCAATCCATGTTCGGTTGTTGATGGCCGAAGAGGAAGGCGCTGACTGGCGTGAGGTGGTCAGTGTGATCTTCGGCCTCGACCCCGCGCGCGAACCAGATCGTGCCAGAAATGTCCATGATAGCCATCTCGCGCGCGCGCGATGGATGGTGGAAGCCGGATATCAGGACCTTTTGGAACCGCGGATGCAATGAGTTTGCGCCCAATCACGCAAATTGCGATCTCGCGTGATGCAACCTCCGGGTCTACTCTCTTGTAGCGTCTTTATGGAAACGTGGTGCGGGGCACAGAACAAAAAGACGAGAAGACAGACGATGCCGACCCAGTACTGGCGCTCGCCGGAGACCGTCGAACGCCTGAATCGCCTTGAGCGTCCGGGCTTCGCCCTTGAGTTCCTGCGCCGCAATGCCGACTACCGCCGCGACTTCGCGCGAACTGAGCGCGAGATCGCGCGCCCTGGCGCTGATCCCGAAACCATCCGAACTAGTTTCGCGCGTCGATGGAGGTTGCGGTGTCGCCCATGACCCCGCCTCTCCGGTTGGGCCCGAACCAGCTCTTTGGCTGCCTGAGGCATCACCGGGAACTTTGATCCTGACGCCTGCACCGCCGGATTTCGAGACCGTTCATTCGATTGATCGCGACGCTTTCGGACTGCCGATCGTCGAGCGGACAGATGCGGACGGTCGCGAGCTAGTTGTCGCTGACGGCTCGGGTGAGCTCCATGTCGGTTTACGCGACGAGCAAGCCGCACGCCGCCCCGCCGTGCTTGTGCCGCTCGACAGCATGGGCGAACTGCGGGCCGACGTGGCGCTGCACTTCGCCCGCCGCCTTGCTGGCCAGCGCACCAGTCTCCTGCCGGCAGCGCTGCGGCTGACGTCGTTTCAGAAACGGCGACTGATACAGCTTCTTCATGCCTTCGACGTCCACGACCTGGGCGGCGGCCCGCGAGACGTGGCAGCGAAGGTGCTCGCCTCCGAACATGCCCAGCGTCGTTCGGTCGAGTGGAAAGATTCTCATGCCCGCCGTAAGGCCAACCGGCTCATTCATGATTCCGTTGCCCTGGTCGAGCGCGGCTATCTGAAACTTCTACGCGGCCTATGATCGGCCCCAATCCCTCAAAGCCATCGTCCCGATGAGTTAACTCGCGCCTTCTGGTAGCGCCTGGCTTCGCCTGGTTGCGACTATGGGGGGACACAAACATACGTAGATTTTCGTCCACCCCCAACGCCTGAACTCTCCGCCACTGTGGCCCGGACATGCCGCGACTTGGCCGCGGCGCTTCGAGGCAAGACGGAGATCTCCCATGCTCGATAGGCCTGCGCAACCCGCGACCCGCTACGTGCGCACCCCCGAGGCCGCGCGCCTCCTCGGCATCTCGCCGCGCACGCTCGAGAAGTATCGCTGTCATGGCAATGGCCCGACCTTCCGCAAGCTCGGAGGCCGCGTCGTCTACGCGATCGGCGATCTCGAAGCATGGGCCGATCAGGCCGCCTGCACTTCAACGTCGGATCCTCGCTATCTCGAGGCACGCGCCGCCGGTAACGCGCACCGCTAAGGCAGCAATCTCCATGTCGCGTCGACTCATCACACCCAGCGAGCGCAGCAAGCTCGACCCGTTCGTTGTCGCCACCGGCGATGCCAGCCCGCGCGATCAGCGCGACTTGATGGAGCGGCCGTTCTTTTCGCTCGCCAAGGCCAAGCGGACGGCGCCAATCCTTTACGAGGCCGGCGACGTCCGCGTCGAGGTTTATGCGGTTCCAGAGCACGGTATGGCCACCATCTGGGATGCCGACGTGCTGATTTGGGCAGCCAGCCAGATTGTCGAGGCCGAGAACGTTGGCCTGAAAACCTCGCGCTTCCTCCGTTTCACGCCCTACCAACTCCTGATCGCGGTTGGCCGGCAAACGGGGGCGCGGGACTACAAGCTCTTGAAGGGCGCACTGACCCGTCTGCAAGCGACCGTCATCCGCACCAGCATCCGGCAGGGCGAGCACTGGCGGCGCCACCAGTTCTCATGGATCAACGAATGGGAGGAATGCGCGACGCGCGACGGTCGGGTGCAGGGAATGGAATTCGTTCTTCCCGACTGGTTCTATCGCGGCGTCATCGATCGCTCACTCGTTCTCACGATTGATCCGGCCTATTTCAGCCTGACCGGCGGAATCGAGCGCTGGCTCTACCGCGTCGCGCGCAAGCACGCCGGCCGTCAGCCGAGAGGATGGCCGTTCGAGGTCGCACACCTCCACAAGAAATCCGGCAGTCTCGCCAAGCCTGCTGACTTCGCCTTTGATCTCCGCCGGATCGCGGCGCGTCAACCGCTGCCAGGCTACCGCCTGAGCATCGAACGCAGGGAACGCCGAGAACTGCTGCGCATCCTGCCAGGCAAGTCATTCACAGCACCTGTGGATGGCGCTGTGAATCATCTCGGGACTTCGGGCGTTCACGCTATCGGGACTCCGGGCGTGCCGGTATCGGGATTCCGGGAGTGCAAACCACAGCTAACGCTTTGGCCGGAAACCGCGATCGCTCGTCCTAACTTAGAGTCTAACTTAGAATCTAACTGTTGTAGTGAGCCGGTACGTCCTGAGGATAACAACTCGGACGCATCGCCGTGCGCTGAGGCGCCGTCAACCAAGCACCCAACACAACAATCTCTGCCGCTTCTCGACCACAAGCCGGGAGGCAAGCGATGATCGTCGCCGTGCTCAACCAGAAGGGCGGTGTTGGCAAGACCACGCTCGCCCTGCATCTTGCCGGTGAATGGGCGCTGCGCGGCAGGCGCGTGACGCTAATCGATGCTGATCCCCAAGGCTCGGCATTGGACTGGTCGCAGCAGCGGGCACGGGAGAACGTGGCGCGGCTATTCGGCGTCGTTGGCCTTGCGCGCGATACGCTCCACCGCGAGGCGCCGGAGATCGCTCGTACGGCCGATCATGTTGTCATTGATGGGCCGCCGCGCGTCGCTGGGTTGATGCGTTCGGCGCTGCTGGCCGCCGACCTGGTGCTGATCCCCGTGCAACCCTCGCCGTTCGACGGCTGGGCGTCGGCCGAGATGCTCGATCTGCTGCGCGAGGCTCGCATCTATCGTCCGCAGCTTGCTGCTCGTTTTGTGCTCAATCGTTGTGGTGCGCGCACGATCATCGCGCGCGAGACCGCTGAAACTCTCGCCGATCACGACCCGCCGGTGCTCGCCAGCACCATCGGCCAACGCGTTGTCTTCGCCGACGCCGCTCAGTCAGGACGGCTCGTCTTCGAGTTCGCCGAGCAGAACGCCGCCGCCCGCGAGATCGCCGCGGTCGCGGCTGAAGTTGCGAGGTTCGCGCCATGAGCGAGCGCTCCACCAAGCGCGGCGTCGCTTCGCGTCCCGGCGATGCCGAAAGCTGGATCAAGGCCAACGACGCACCGCCGCGCCGCGTGGATGAGGGGGACGCATTCACCGCGCGTTTGACCATCGACGTCACGCCGACGCTGCGCGGCCGCATCAAGGTCGCCGCGTTCCAGCGCGGCGTGACCGTCGCCGACATGCTCCGCGACTTGCTGGCGCGAGAGTTCCCCGCCGATACCCTGGAGAGCCGTCATGAACGACAATGAGGCCTTGCCGCCGCGCGCCGTGCCGTCCTCGCACCGACGCGACGTTGCGCTCACCCATGTCGAGCTGACCTGGATCGAGAAGCGGATCGAGCACTGGCTGCGCTTCGGCCGCCGTGCCGAAGAGAAGATCCTCGACCGTCGCCGCAGCATCTCCATTTTTGCGCCCGGCAGCATCTTCGGCTTCGTCCGCTGGGCATCGAATGACTACGGCACCGTGGTATCGCGCATGGACATCGTGCGCGCCGTGGAGTCCGGCCAGCGCTATCAGACGCTGCCATTCGTTCGCCCCGGCGGCGAAATCCTGCTGCGTGTCGACAGCTGGCCGAAGGTTGAGCGCGTGTTGCAAGCAATCGACGCCATTGAGGCGCTCTGCATCGATCCGGCCGACGCCGCGCCGGAATACTGGCGACATCTGCACAACCGTCTCGCTGCCGACCATGTGCCGCGCGCCTACACGCGCGAGCAGCATGTCGCCTGGCTCAAGCGCCGGAGTGTCACGCCATGACCCGCTTCGGCTATCTCATGTTGACCTACATTGCGGCGTTGGTCGCCGGTGCCTTGGCGCTGGTCCATCCCGCACCGCGGCTGATCTGGAACGCTACCGCGAGCACGCCAAGAGGGCTCTACGCGCTGCATTCGGTCGGAGAGTTGCGCGACTTGGAACTGGTTGCAGTCCGGCTTCCAGAACCAATCGCGAGCTTTCTCGCCGATGACGGCTTTCTTCCGAAAGGTCTGCCGCTGCTGAAGCGTGTGATGGCGCTGCGCGGACAAACTGTGTGCCGGTCGGGCGATGCCATCACGGTCGATGCAGTCGATGTCGGCGCCGCACACGACGACGATCATCTCGGCCGTCCGCTGCCGCGTTGGAGCGGTTGCCACACCCTCGAGCCGGGTGAGGTCTTCCTTATGAATCCGACCGTCCCGGACAGCTTGGACGGCCGCTATTTCGGCGCGCTCCCCGTCACCTCGATCGTCGCGCGCGCGGTCCCGCTTTGGACCGACGAGGCCGGCGACGGCCGTTTCGTCTGGCGCGCCGCCACCCATTGACCCGCTTCTTAAACCCGCCAACCCAGGAGCTTTCCCATGGCGCAAATCGGCCAGTTCACCCGCGACAAGTCCGGCTTCACCGGACGCGTTGAAACACTGTTCTTCGAGCGGATTCTCACCCTCGTCCCGGCCGAATCCTCGGATGCCGAGAACGCGCCGGACTACCGCATCCGCCTCGGCGATGCCGGCGGCCCGGAGATCGGCGCAGGTTGGAAGCGTACCGGCGAGAAGGCCGGTGATTACGTTTCGCTCGTCATCGACGACCCCGCGCTGCCGCGGCCGATCCGAGCAAATCTCTTTCAATCGACCGACGACAAGTCGGCCTGGACGCTCAACTGGAATCGTCTGCCCCAGCGCGCCGAGCGGGACTGATTGCATGCAGGGTCCCGTCACGCGTGCCGCCGACGAGGCGCGTCGAAGCTCTATCCCTTTGTTTGCGGTAAAGCCGTCTCATCGCTCCGGTCCGCGCAGCCGTCGGCCGGCCGCCGCGCACGGCGGTGGTCAAACCGGCGGTCCGTGCTCGCCGTTGGTGAGCAGCACGAGGTCTCGCCGTGATGTCGGAACCAGGGCGGGCTTTGCCGTTCTCCTCCTTACCGGCCTGCTGGCGATTGGTGGGTCTGTGCCGTCGGCGTCTGCACAGAAAGCGTCGACGCGAAGTCAAACAGCAAGCGACCGCTATGTCGCTGATGTAGCAGAAGCTGCGCAGCGTTTTGGCATTCCGGCTGCGTGGATACGCGCCGTCATGCGGGTCGAGAGCAACGGCGATCGGCGTGCCGTCTCACCGAAAGGTGCGCTCGGCCTGATGCAGCTCATGCCCAAGACCTGGGCGGATATGCGCGCTCGTTACGGTTTCGGGCGTGATCCCTTCGATCCCCATGACAATATCCTCGCCGGTGCCGCCTTCCTTCGCGAACTGCACGACCGTTACGGTTCGCCGGGCTTTCTCGCGGCCTATAATGCGGGTCCCGGCCGCTACGAGGAGTTTCGCGACAGACATCGTCCCCTACCTGCCGAGACCGTCGCCTATGTCGGGGCCATCGTCCCTTTTGTCGATGCGGAGAGGGCACCAAGACCTCTTCTCATCGCGGCCTCTTCTCGTTCATCCTGGACGCGAGCGCCACTGTTTTTCGGCCACGTTGACGGTCCGTCTCGTAGCGCGCGAGCGGCGCTCGATCAACCCGCGGACGGCGGCTCAGTTGCCACTCCGGTGCATGATATTTCGGCGATTGCGCCGCAGTCGGAGGGCCTGTTCGTCGCGCTCTCGGCCACGGGGCGAACGCAATGACTGCACGGCGTTTTCAAGATCAATGCGCGGATCGCGTGACGTCTGCACACACCCTTGTTGCGGAGATCTGCGTATCCGCCACGCGACGGCGGCTTACCAGCACCATCGGATGGGATAGGGCGATGCCTTCGGCCCGCGCTCTACTCGTCGCTTCGCTCCTCACCGAGCCACCCTACGGGTGTCTCGGCCCTTCGGGTAACGATCGCTATCGCAAACGCTCGCAAGCAGCGGGGCTTCGCAAGTCAACTGCCAAGTCGCGGCGGCTCTTTCGCAATGAATCGGCCGCCAGCCAACGTGTTCGGGCAGGCGCTATTGAAGGATCTACCGCAATGACCCGACCCTGTCGCAAATCGCCGCAAGTACCGACCGGACGATGGCGAGATAAAAGGCCGCAATGTGCGGCTCGGTCGGTGGGTTGTTTGTGCTGCCATTTTTCCTCGGGTCCGCAATGTGCGGCTTCGGCGCGCAATGTGCGCCTCGCCAGCAACTCATTGTGGGGATTCGACGTCTCGCACATTGCCGGGCCTGGCCATGGCTGAAGAGAACGATTTTCAGCCTCGGCCCGGCCGCATCCGCTCCTCGCGGGCCCAGCGGGCAAAACCCTTCATCGCCCAGGCGCTCGCTGCCGCTCAGCGCGCCGGTGGCGGCATTTCGCGAGCTGGCCAACTCGTGAGCCGTCATTCGCGCTTCGGCCGCGGCCGCCTCGCCAGCGTGCGGGCGAACCGTTTGCTGACCGGGCGCTCGCGGCTGGTGACGATCAAGACACGCGTTGTCCGGCATAGAGCGAGATCGGCGCCGCTCGCCGCCCATCTCGGCTATCTCCGGCGCGAGGGCGTCACCCGGGACGGGGAGAAGGCCCACCTGTTCGGCCCCGACACCGAGGATGCCGATCCCAAGGCCTTTGCCGAACGCTGTCAGAATGACCGCCACCATTTCCGCTTCATCGTCTCGCCCGAGGATGCGCCTGATATGGCCGACCTCAAGGGTTTCGCCCGCGATTTGGTTAGTCAGATGGAAGTGGACCTCGGCACCAAGCTCGACTGGGTGGGCGTCGATCACTGGAACACTCAGCACCCGCACGTGCACATCATCGTGTGTGGCGTCGCCAGGGACGGCCAGGACCTCGTCATTTCCCGCGACTACATCAAGGAGGGGATGCGCGCTCGCGCGCAGGACTTGGTCACGCAAGAACTCGGACCGCGCTCCGAACTCGACATCCGCCGTTCGCTCGAGCGCCAGGTCGAAGCCGAGCGGTGGACACAGCTCGACCGCCAGCTTGTTCGCGATGCAGACCGGCATGGCCTCATCGACCTTGCCCCCGATCCGGTGCAGCAGCCGGATCAGTTTCATGCGTTGAAGGTCGGGCGGCTGCGGCGCTTGGAGCGCCTCGGCGTTGCTCATCAGATCGGGCCAGGCCAATGGGTCATGGACGAGGCGGCCGAGACGACGTTGCGCGAACTCAGCGAGCGCGGCGACATCATCAAGCGTATCCACCGAAGCCTGACCGAACGCGGCATCGAGCGCGGGAGTGGCAGCTACGTGCTGGCAGGCGAAAGCCTGGACGTTCCCATCATTGGACGCCTCGTCGATCGCGGTCTGGACGACGAACTCAAGGGGACCGCCTATGCCGTGGTCGATGGCGTCGACGGCCGCACTCACCACATCAGGTTCCCCGACCTCGACGCGGCTGGCGACAGCGCGCCGGGCTCGATCGTCGAGCTCCGCAAATTCGACGACACGAGAGGGCAACGGCGCGCAGCGCTCGCCGTCCGCTCTGATCTGTCGATCGAAGCGCAGGTGACCGCAAGCGGTGCGACATGGCTCGACCGGCAGGCCGTCGCGCGCGATCCAGTGTCACTCGGCCAGGCCGGCTTCGGCGCCGAGGTTCGCGATGCCATGCAACAGCGGGCCGGGCAGCTCATCGAACAGGGACTCGCTGAGCGCCAGTCGCGCGGGCTCGTGTTCGCGAAGAACCTTATCGGCACCCTGCGGCGCCGAGAATTGGAGGATCTCGGCAAGCAGCTCGCAGCCGAGACCGGCCAGCCGTTCAATCCGTCGGCCGCGGGCGAATATGTCGCCGGCACCTATCGGCAGCGCTTCGCGCTCGCCTCCGGCCGCTTCGCCATGATCGACGGTGGTCTCGGCTTCCAACTGGTGCTCTGGACGCCCTCACTGGAAAAGCAACTCGGCCGGCATGTCTCCGGCGTCGCGCGCGCGGATGGCGGCATCGATTGGGGTTTTGGGCGCAACCGTGGGCTTGGCCTATGAGCGAATCCTCCAATCACCGACACCGGGAAAGGGCGGCCGCCATGTCCGCGACCAAGATCCTTTGGGGCCAGGTCGTCACAGTCTTCGCGATCGTCGTACTGACTATTTGGGCTGCGACCGAGTGGACCGCCTGGCGGCTTGGCTTCCAGCCGCAACTTGGGCAGCCCTGGTTCGAGCTCTTGCATTTTCCCTTCTATCTCCCGCCGGCCTTCTTCTGGTGGTGGTACGCTTACGACGCTTACGCGCCCTCAATCTTCACCGAGGGCGCCTACATCGCGTCATCCGGCGGCATCATTGCCGCGGCCGTCGCGATCGGTATGTCAGTGTGGCGCGCCCGCGAGGCGGAGAACGCCGAGACCTATGGCTCCGCGCGATGGGCGGAGGAGAAGGAGATCGAGCAGGCGGGATTGCTCGGACCTGACGGCGTCGTGCTCGGCCGGTTCGAGCGCGCCTATCTTCGCCATGATGGACCGGAGCATGTCCTGTGCTTCGCACCGACTCGGAGCGGGAAGGGCGTCGGTCTCGTCATTCCTTCGCTCCTGACGTGGCCGGGCTCGGCGATCGTCCACGACATCAAGGGGGAGAACTGGCAGCTCACCGCCGGCTTTCGCGCCCGTCACGGCCGCGTCCTTCTGTTCGATCCGACCAACACGAAGTCGTCGGCCTATAACCCGCTGCTCGAGGTTCGCCGCGGCGAGTGGGAGGTGCGCGACGTCCAAAATATCGCCGACATCCTGGTCGATCCCGAGGGCAGCCTTGAGAAACGGAACCATTGGGAGAAAACCAGCCACGCACTCCTGGTCGGCGCGATTCTTCATGTCCTATACGCCGAAGAGGACAAGACACTCGCCGGCGTCGCAGCCTTCCTGTCCGATCCCAAGCGGCCGATCGAGTCAACGCTCGCCGCGATGATGCGGACGGCGCATCTCGGCGAGGCCGGCGTGCATCCCGTGGTCGCGTCCGCCGCCCGCGAATTGCTGAACAAGTCCGGCAACGAGCGCTCCGGCGTCTTGAGCACCGCCATGTCCTTCCTGGGCCTCTACCGAGATCCCGTGGTGGCGGAGGTGACACGGCGTTGCGACTGGCGGATTACCGACATCGTCGGCGGAGACCGAGCGACCACGCTGTACCTGGTCGTGCCGCCATCGGACATCAATCGCACCAAGCCGCTAATCCGTCTGATCCTCAATCAGATCGGTCGGCGTTTGACCGAGGATCTGCAAGCCAAGGCCGGCCGGCGTCGGCTCCTCCTGATGCTCGACGAATTCCCGGCGCTAGGCCGGCTCGACTTCTTCGAGTCCGCGCTGGCCTTCATGGCGGGTTACGGCATCAAGAGCTTCCTGATCGCCCAGTCGCTGAACCAGATTGAGAAAGCCTACGGCCCCAACAACTCGATTCTCGACAACTGTCACGTCCGGGTCAGTTTCGCGACCAACGATGAAAGGACGGCCAAACGGGTATCTGACGCGCTGGGGATGGCGACCGAGATGAAAGCGATGAAGAATTATGCCGGCAGCCGGCTCGCGCCTTGGCTGGGTCACCTCATGGTGTCGCGATCGGAGACCGCCCGCCCTTTGCTGACGCCCGGGGAGATGATGCAGCTCCCGCCATCAGACGAGATCGTCATGATGTCGGGCCTCCATCCGATCCGGGCCAAGAAAGCGCGCTATTACGAGGACGGGCGCTTCCAGGAGCGCATCATGGCGCCGCCGACCCTGACCAAGGCCGACGACAGGCGACCGGATGACTGGAGCTCGCGACCATTGCCGCCGCGTCCATCGGCTTTAGCGGCCCCGACCGACGACCAGGCGGACGACGAAGATCCAAAGACCGCGGATCGGCGGCGTCATCCGGAACTGGATCAAGAGATGGCGGAAAAGAAGGCATCCCCCGACAACGAGTTCGTGGCCGACCTCGCCGACGAGTTCGATGACGATGCTCCGCGGATCAGGCGCATGAATGACATGATGCAGGGTGTCGCGCGCCAAGCATCACTCGATCCTGGCGACGACCTTGGACTGTGAGGCAGCATGACCGCGCCGAAGAAAAAGGCCCAGATGTCGGTCTATCTCGATCCGGGTGTTATGAAGGCGCTATCTGCCTATGCTGCCCGGCGCGAGCAATCGCTATCGCTCATCGCCGAAGCCGCCATTGCGTCCTTCCTGTCGCCGGACGCCGACGAGCGGCGGGAGGCCGCGATCGCCAAGCGCCTCGATCAAATTGATCGCCGCATTGCGCGGCTTGAGCGGGATGTCGGGATTTCGGTCGAGACCGTTGCACTCTTCATCCGCTTCTGGCTCACGACGACACCGCCACTCCCTGAACCGGCCGCCAAGGCCGCGAGAGCACAGTGAAATGGACCCCGGTTTTGGGACCAGAGGCTAAGTTGGAAAAGGGCCGCTCCGTTTGATAGACGGAGGGCATGATGACGAAGAAGACACGACGGAAGATCGACGCGGCGTTGAAGGCAAAGATCGCGCTGGAAGCGGTGCGGGAGCAGGCGACGGTGGCCGATCTGGCCCAGCGCTATGAGGTTCACCCGAACCAGATCTATGCCTGGAAGAAGCAGCTGCTGGACCAGGCGGCCCGGGCTTTTGACGCGGGTGTCGGGCGCGAGAGCGAGGAAACGCGCGAACGCGAGATCGAGAAGCTGCACGCCAAGATTGGACAACTGACAGTCGAGCGCGATTTTTTAGCGCGGAGGTCCGGAAGATGAGCACGCCGGACCGTCGAGGAATGCTCGATCGCGCCGACCAGGCGCTGTCGATCCGCCGGCAATGCATGTTGCTTGGCATCGCCCGTTCTGGGGTCTACCGGCCGCCACAGCCGGCCAACGACAACGACCTTGCCCTGATGCAGCGGATCGACGAGCTGTTCACCGCCTGGCCATTCCTGGGCTCGCGGCGAATGACCGCGATGCTGAAGGCTGAGGGGCTTCAGGTCAATCGCAAGCGCGTGCAGCGGTTGATGCGCAAGATGGGCATCGCGGCGCTGGGACCGAAGCCGAACACGACAAAGCCGGCGCCGGGCCACAAGATCTATCCCTATCTGCTGCGCAACATGACGATCGACCGGCCGAACCAGGTGTGGGCGGCCGACATCACGTATCTGCCCATCGGCCGCGGCTTTCTCTATCTCGTCGCCATCATCGACTGGGCGAGCCGTGCGGTTCTGGCGTGGCGGTTGTCGAATACGATGGACGTCTCGTTCTGCGTGGCGGCTCTGGAAGAGGCGCTGGCGACGTACGGCACGCCGGAGATTTTCAACACCGACCAGGGCAGCCAGTTCACCAGCGTGGCCTTCACCGGCGCGTTGGTGGGCGCAGGGATCAAGATCTCCATGGATGGCCGCGGTCGTTGGATGGACAATGTCTTCATCGAGCGGCTGTGGCGGTCGCTCAAGCATGAGGACATCTATCTCAAGGGCTATGCCGACGGCCGCGAGGCCAAGGCAGGGATCGCGAGCTGGATCGCCTTCTACAACGATCGTCGCCTTCATCAGTCCCTCGGCTATCGCACGCCGATGGCGGTCTGGCGCGAACGGATGCAGGCCGCGCAGGCTGTGGACATGGTGGACAACGCTGACGCGTTGACCACATGCCCACAGCAATTCCAGCAGACAGAGTCTCTGGCTGCGTGATAGAAAGGGATCAGGAGCGATCCGTTTCCAACTAACAAACCGGTTCAACCGGTCCCGCTCCGCGGGTCCATTTCACAGGCCGGCGCGCGGTATGATAACTTCGTTGCGGCGCTCGGGCGACGGCTCAGTCAAGGCCCGAAGCTTCGGCAGGAAATCCCGGAAGATATCCAGGAGAGCGAGCCGACGTGAGGATAGCCGCTTGACGTGCCGATGATCGCTAGCCGCGTGGACGAAAATCCCGCCGCGGCGGGGGTTCAATGCCGTGCATCGCGAGCAGTTCCTGTGCGAGAACCGACGCTGCGTAACCGATCTCCTCAACACACGCGGACGCGTCTTTCTCAACGTCGGTCGGCGAGAAGGTGAGGATAGGAACGCCAGAGACGATCATTGTTCGGGCTCGAACCCGGCTGTGAAGGTCGTCAGGTAGCGTGCGGTTGGGCGCATGGCACTCAACCGCCAGCCATCGAAAGTCCCCCTTCATGCAAATCTTCAGCACGAAAGCCGGTGTGAAATCCCGGATCTTCTGTTTGACTCCCCATAACGTACCCCAATCCGGGCTACCCTGTGCCCCCCAAGCACACTGATAGCCGATTTCGTTGTACCCATCGGATCCTTCCAATGCGAGATATGCGGCGAGCCGTGCAAGGAGCGGATCATCTGCCTGCTCGGTTGCGAGGAAGAGGTCGTCCCCAAATCGCTCAAGAAACCGTCGCGCGACCCGAATATTCGCAATCATAGTGTCTGTATCGTCGTGGCCCGCGGCAATTGCTTCCGCAACCGCCTCGATAATGATCTCTTCGCCCCGGTCCGCGACCGCCTCATAGAAGTCGAGCGGCGGAATCGGAATTCCGTGCTCCGACAATTTGCAAGCTGTCGCGAGCACGACCTTGCGGAGTAAGCCAGGATGCCAACCGCGAAGCGGATTGAGGTCTGAATGGTTATCGCTCATGTCACTTACAAGGTCCGAGATTCTTGACCCAAACTTATACTGCTGAGTCTGGCCGATCTAAATCGCTGTCGCGAGCACTCCATCGGCGCTGCACCGTCCTCAGCAATTCGGGGGGAATC
Source organism: Bradyrhizobium sp. YCK136 (assembly GCF_044570075.1). NCBI lineage: Bacteria > Pseudomonadati > Pseudomonadota > Alphaproteobacteria > Hyphomicrobiales > Nitrobacteraceae > Bradyrhizobium > Bradyrhizobium sp. YCK136. The sequence goes on along the minus strand of NZ_CP172424.1, from coordinate 6,900,732 downwards.
GACTGGTGTGCGGGGGCCGTTGAAATCACCCTTTGCTGACAGCAGAGGTGAAATTCTTGCGTTAGGGTTCGATTAGTACACATTCTCCACAGCAAGTATTTTTTCTCTGCTCTACGCCGGCTCTCTACGACGACTGAATACTTGTTGAACTAACCCATTTCCTGCCTTTTCTATCCATCCCCGTTGCTGATCGCTTGCCGCGATTGGCCTTTGGGGGACGATCGTGGCGGGCACTTCACTCAATTCGGAAGCATTCTCGCGTGGCGCACGCATGCTGCGCACCGCGCTTGGTCCCGCGATCGCGACGTTCGAAGATCCGGCGATCGTCGAGGTGATGCTCAACCCCGATGGTCGGCTCTGGATCGACCGGCTGTCCGGCGGATTGGAGGATAGCGGCCGGACGATGTCCGCCGCCGACGGCGAGCGGATCGTGCGTCTGGTCGCGCACCATGTCGGCGCTGAGGTGCATGCCGAGAAGCTGCGGGTCTCGGCTGAGCTTCCCGAGACGGGGGAGAGGTTCGAGGGGCTTCTGCCGCCCGTCGTGGCGGCGCCGGCCTTTGCGATCCGCAAGCCTGCGGTCGCTGTTTTCACTCTGGACGATTACGCGGCCGCGGGCATCATGACGGCCGGACAGGCGGGCGTGCTCCGCGAAGCGGTCGCCGCCCGCAAGAACATCCTGGTCGCCGGCGGCACCTCGACCGGCAAGACCACGCTGACAAACGCGCTGCTGGCCGAGATCGCCGGCACCACCGATCGCGTGGTCCTGATCGAGGATACGCGAGAGCTGCAATGCCGCGCTCCGAACCTGGTCGCGCTGCGGACCAAAGATGGCGTCGCGTCCCTGTCGGATCTGGTTCGGTCCTTCCTGCGCCTACGCCCCGACCGGATTCCGGTCGGCGAGGTACGGGGCAGCGAAGCCCTGGAGCTCCTCAAAGCCTGGGGCACGGGCCATCCCGGTGGGATCGGAACGATCCACGCCGGCACGGCACTGGGCGCGCTTCGCCGCCTCGAGCAGCTCATCCAGGAAGCCGTCCTCACCGTTCCCAAGGCGCTGATCGCGGAGACCATCGATCTCGTAGCGGTGCTGCGCGGCCGCGGCAGCGAACGCCGCCTCGCCGAACTCGCTCTCATTGCCGGCCTCAATCCCGCCACCGGCGATTACCGCGTCCAGTCCGCCGGGGCGGGCGGCCAATCCTCGCTTTTCAAGGAGCCGTCATGATCCAGTTCCCTCCCGCGATCCGTCACGTTCACCGCCGCTTCACTGAGCTTGCGGCGATTGCCTTCATCTCCATCGCTGTCGCGCCCGCAGCCTACGCCTCCGGCTCCTCGATGCCGTGGGAGACGCCGCTCAACCAGATCCTGGAGTCGGTGCAAGGCCCGGTCGCCAAGATCATGTCGGTCATCATCATCACCGTGACCGGCCTGACGCTCGCGTTCGGCGACACGTCCGGCGGCTTCCGCCGGCTGATCCAGATCGTTTTCGGACTGTCAATCGCTTTCGCCGCATCGAGCTTTTTCCTGACCTTCTTCAGTTTCTCCGGCGGAGCCTTGGTGTGATGGCTGCAATCGTCGATCCGGAAGTGCCGGGCCTTTTCGCGCCGGTCCATCGCGCGCTCACCGATCCGATTCTGATGGGCGGCGCGCCCCGCACCGTTGCGATCGCTAACGGCACGTTGGCGGCGGCAATAGCGCTCGGCCTCCACCTCTGGATTCCCGGCGCGCTGATTTGGGCTGTGGGCCATGCGGCGGCCGTCTGGGCGGCCAAGCGTGATCCACAGTTCGTGGACGTCGTGCGACGTCACCTCCGCTATCCATCGTATCTCGGCGCGTGAGGCTTCCATGCTGAACCTCGCTGAATATCGCAGCCGGCCCCACAGCCTCGCCGACTTCTTGCCCTGGGCCGCCTTGGTCGAGAAAGGCATCGTCCTCAACAAGGACGGCGCCTTCCAGCGCACGGCGCGCTTTCGTGGTCCGGATCTCGACAGCGCGACGCCGGCCGAGTTGGTCGGCGTGACGGCTCGCCTCAACAACGCGCTCCGCCGTCTTGGTTCAGGCTGGGCGATCTTCGTTGAAGCCCAGCGTATCGCCGCCCAGACCTATCCGCACAACACCTTTCCGGACGCCGCATCAGCGCTGGTCGATCTGGAACGGCGGGACGCTTTCGAGGAGGCGGGGGCGCATTTCGAGAGCCGCTACTTCCTGACCTTCGTCTGGCTCCCACCGGCTGAGGACGCCTCACGCATCGAGGGCTGGCTCTATGAGGGCCGCGCGCAGGGTGGCGTCGATCCGTACGAGCTGCTGCGTGGCTTCGTCGACCGGACCAACCGCGTCCTGCAACTGGTCGAAGGGTTCATGCCGGAGGTGGCGTGGCTCGATGACGGCGAGACACTGACCTACCTGCATTCGACCATCTCCACCCGGCAACAGCGCGTCCGCGTCCCCGAGACGCCGATGCATCTTGACGCGCTGCTCGCGGACGAGCCGCTCGCCGGCGGTCTCGAGCCCCGCCTCGGCAGCCACCACCTTCGCACGCTCACCGTGGTCGGTTTTCCGACCGCGACCCATCCCGGAATCCTCGACGAGCTGAACCGGCTCGCCTTTCCCTACCGCTGGTCGACCCGCGCAATCCTCCTCGACAAGACCGAGGCGGTAAAACTGCTGACCAAGATCCGCCGACAGTGGTTCGCCAAGCGAAAGTCGATCGCCGCCATCGTCAAGGAGGTGATGACCAACGAAGCCTCGACACTGGTCGATAGCGATGCGGCGAACAAGGCCGCCGATGCCGATCTCGCCTTGCAGGAGTTGGGCACCGATGACGTCGGCCAGGCCTATGTCACCGCGACCGTCACTGTCTGGGACGAAGACGCCGGTCTCGCCGCCGAGAAGCTGCGCCTCGTCGAGAAGGTGATCCAGGGGCGCGACTTCACCTGCATGCCGGAAGGGGTGAACGCGCTCGAAGCCTGGCTCGGCTCTCTGCCGGGGCAAGCCTACGCCAACGTCCGCCAGCCGCCGCTCTCGACGCTGAACCTGGCCCACATGATCCCGCTGTCGGCGGTCTGGGCCGGGCCGGACCAGGATGAGCATTTCCGCAGCTCACCACTGTTTTTCGGCAAGACGGAAGGTTCAACTCCGTTCCGCTTCTCGCTGCATGTCGGCGACGTCGGCCACACCCTGATCGTCGGTCCCACCGGCGCCGGCAAGTCCGTGCTGCTGGCGTTGATGGCTGTTCAGTTCCGCCGCTACCGGAAAAGCCAGATCTTCGCCTTCGATTTCGGCGGTTCGATCCGCACAGCGGCGCTTGCCATGGGCGGCGACTGGCACGACCTCGGCGGCAGTCTGTCGAACAGCGCGGAGGACTCCGTGTCTCTTCAACCGCTCGCACGTATCGGCGACGCGGCAGAGCGCGCCTGGGCTGCCGAATGGGTGACCGCGATCCTCGCAAAGGAAGGCGTCACCATCGATCCGACCGTGAAGGAGCATGTCTGGTCGGCGTTGACCTCGCTGGCGTCCTCACCGGTCGAGGAACGCACGATCACCGGTTTGACGGTTCTGTTGCAATCGACCGCACTCAAGCAGGCGCTGCAACCTTATTGCGTCGGCGGCTCCTCCGGCCGTTTGCTCGACGCGGAGGCCGAGCAGCTCGGCTTTGCGTCGGTGCAGGCGTTCGAGACCGAGGGCTTGATCGGCGCAGGCGCGGCGCCTGCCGTCCTCACCTACCTCTTCCATCGCATCGAGGGCCGGCTCGACGGCCGGCCGACCCTCCTCATCATCGACGAGGGGTGGCTCGTCCTCGACGATCCAGCCTTCGCGCAACAGCTCAGGGAATGGTTGAAGACCCTGCGGAAGAAGAACGCCTCCGTCGTCTTCGCCACCCAATCGCTCTCCGACATCGACGGCAGCAATATTGCGCCGGCGATCGTCGAGAGCTGCCCGACGCGCATCTTCCTGCCGAACGAGCGCGCGATCGAACCGCAGATCACCGCCATCTACCAGCGGTTCGGCTTGAACGATCGCCAGATCGAGATCATCGCGCGGGCGACGCCGAAGCGGGACTATTACTGCCAGTCCCGGCGCGGCAATCGGCTCTTTGAGCTCGGCCTCGGCCCGGTCGCGCTCGCCTTCTGCGCTGCGTCCTCCAAGGCCGACCATGCCGCCATCGAACGGCTGCTCGCCGAGCACGGCCGAGACGACTTCACGCCCGCCTGGCTCGCCGATCACGAGCTGCTCTGGGCCGCCGATCTCATCCCCGACCTGACAAACCTGGAGGTGCAATCATGACCGCCCACATGACACGGCGCGTTGGCTCGGCCGCTGCGACCGCTCTCGCGCTCGCTCTATCGATCTCGTCGCCTTTGACGACACCAGCGTCCGCGCAGTGGATCGTCTACGACCCCACCAACTTCAGCCAGAACGTGCTGACCGCGGCGCGCGAGCTGCAGCAGATCAACAATCAGATTCAGATGCTAACCAATCAAGCCCAGAGCCTGGTGAACCAAGGCAAAAACCTCGCCAGCCTGCCGTTGTCGACGCTGACTCAGCTTCAGTCACAGGTCGCCCGGACCCAGTCGCTGCTGAGCCAGGCCCAGAACATCGCTTTCAACGTCGAGCGCATCCAGACGGCGTACTCCAGCACATACGGCACGGCGGCGGCCACGGGCTCCAATGCGACAATGTTTGCCGCGGCTCAAACCCGCTGGCAGAACTCGGTGGGCGCTTTCGAAGACTCACTGAAGGTGCAAGCCGGCGTCGTCGGCAATATCTCGACCAACTCCAGCGCAATGAGCTCGCTGGTTACCGCCAGCCAGTCGGCAAGTGGCGCTCTGCAGGCCGCTCAGGCCGGCAACCAGCTCCTGGCCCTGCATTCCCAGCAGCTTTCCGATCTTGTCGCGGTTCTCGCCGCTAAGGGGAGGGCGGACGCGCTGGAGCAGGCGCGTGTGACCGCGACCGAATCCCAAGGCCAGCAGCAATACAAGATCTTCTCGACACGCAGCGGCTATCAGCCCGGCAACGTCACCATGTTCAGCGGCAACTGAGGCACCGACTATGGAGCGCTCGGATATCCTTCGCGCAGGCGCGATGATCATCGTGTTCGTGATTTTCCTTGGCACGCTGCACGTCATCCATCGGCGTCCGGCTGAGCAGCCAGTATCCGACGCTCCCTCTGCCTCCACTCCCGATGACCTCTCGGCCGAGCTGCTCCGCTGCGCCGAGCTTGGACCCCAGGATGCCGAAGATCCGCACTGCCAGGCGGTTTGGAAGGAGAACCGCGCGCGCTTCTTCGGCAGGCCGGCGCGGCCACGTCTGCCGCAAGCCGCGCCGGCCACTCAGCCGATGACGGCTGTTCCAAAGGGAGAGAAGCCGTGAACAACGTCGGCGTCATCGACACCTTTCTCAATACTTTCACGACCTACATCGATTCAGGTTTCGGCCTGATCAAGGGCGAGGTCACGTATTTGTCGTCGACGTTGATCGTCATCGACATCACGTTGGCCGGTCTGTTCTGGGCCTGGGGCGCAGACGAAGACATCCTCCAGCGGCTGGTGAAGAAGACACTCTACATCGGCTTCTTTGCCTTCATCATCACCAACTTCACCAAGCTCTCAGGCATCATCTTCAACAGCTTCGCTAGTCTCGGATTGAAGGCCGGCGGCTCGTCGATCTCGACCGCGGACTTCCTGCGGCCCGGCCGGCTTGCGCAGGTCGGCCTCGACGCTGGGCAACCGCTGCTCGACGCAGCAAGCCAGATGATGGGGTTCACCAGCTTCTTTGCCAACTTCGTCCAGATCGCGGTGCTGATGGTGTCTTGGCTCCTGGTGCTGATCGCCTTCTTCATTCTTGCGGTGCAGCTCTTCGTCACGCTGATCGAGTTCAAGCTGACGACGCTCGCCGGCTTCATCCTCATTCCGTTCGCGCTCTTCAACAAGACCGCCTTTCTCGCGGAGAAGGTGCTGGGCAATGTCGTTGCCTCCGGCGTGAAGGTCATGGTGCTCGCCGTCATCGTCGGCATCGGCACCGGGCTCTTTTCCCAGTTCACCACCGCCTATGCCGGCGGCCAGCCGACGATCGAGCAGGCGCTCTCTGTCGTGCTCGCGGCGCTCGCTATGCTGGGCCTCGGCATCTTCGGGCCGGGCATCGCGACCGGGCTTGTTTCCGGCGCGCCGCAGCTTGGTGTGGGCGCTACCGTCGGCACGGGTCTGGCTGTTGCCGGTACAGCGATGGTCGGCGGCGCGGCGCTCGGTTTGGCCGGAAGGGGAGCGATGGCAGCCAGCTCTGGTGCTGCGGCTGCCGCGCGTGGCGGTGCGGCGATGGCGGGCGGCATGTCCTCCGCCTACAGCCTCGCATCAGCCGGTCGGTCCGGCGCCGGCGGCGTCGCGTCCGGTCTCGGCGGTGCAGGCCGTGCGGCGGCTAGTCACGCGGCAGCTCCCGTTAGACGCGCCGCTGCGCAAGCGGCAGGGACAATGACGGAGAGCTTCACTTCTGGCGCCCGTGCCGGCGTCGCCAACACGGGTGGCTCCTCGACGATGGGGACCATTCGGAGCGGCGAGGCCGCAAACGATGGAGCCGCATCTCAAGTGCGGAGCGAGAGCGGTCCGCCCGCCTGGGCCCAGCGCGTCAAGCGCAATCAGACCGTCATTCACGGCGCTCAGACCGCCGCGCAAGCCCTCAAATCCGGCGACAGCCACGGCGGCGGCCACGCCGTCGACCTCTCGGGAGGAGAATAATCAATGTCAGTCTTCCGGCGATCGTCGGTCCGCTACGGCCGCACACCCGATCCCGAAACGCCGTACCAGCGCGCAGCGCAAGTTTGGGACGAGCGCATCGGCTCCGCCCGTGTGCAGGCCAAGAACTGGCGGCTGATGGCCTTCGGTTCGCTGATCCTCGCTTCTGGCCTCGCCGGCGGGCTCGTCTGGCAATCTACCCACGGCACCGTCGTTCCCTGGGTGGTGCAGGTCGACAAGCTCGGCGAGGCGCAAGCTGTTGCGCCTGCCACCGCCGACTACAGGCCGAACGACCCGCAGATTGCCTGGTATCTCGCCCATTTCATCCAGATTGTGCGCTCGCTTCCGGCCGACCCGATCATCGTGCGGCACAACTGGCTGCAGGCTTATGATTTCACGACGACGGCGGGCGCGGCGGCGCTGAACGACTACGCCCGCGCCAATGACCCCTTCGCCAATCTCGGCAAGCAGCAGGTCGCCATCGACGTCTCCAGCCTCATCCGCGCCTCGCCCGACAGTTTTCGCGTGGCCTGGATCGAGCGCCGCTATCAAGACGGGGCACTCGCCGGAACCACACGTTGGACCGCGATCCTCACCATCGCAATTCAGCCACCCACGGACGCCGATCGGCTGCGCAAGAATCCACTCGGCATCTACGTCAACGCCATCAACTGGTCAAAGGAGCTGGGACAATGACCCCGCCGATTTTATTGAAAGCCGGCGATCCGGCTTCACGTTTCTTGATCGTTCATCAAAACCGGAAAGCCGGCGATACGTGCTTCCGTAAATCCGCCTTCGCGGCTCTGCTGACGGTCGCATCAGTGCTTGGTGGCTGCGCGCACAATTTCATCCCGCCCGACATCAACTACGATAGCGCTGAGCCCGCGACGCTTACCACTGATCCGCCAGCTCCCGTCCAGATCGTGGAATTGCCAAAGCCCCTGCCGCTGCCTGGGCAGTTGAAACCACTTGCCGCGGGCAAACGCGTCGCGGAAGCCGCTGATCCGAAGGTCCGCGTCAAGCAGGCCAACGCCGCGGCGCGGGTACAGCCGGTCCGCACCGGCTTCATCAACGCGGTGCAGGTCTATCCCTTCTCTGGCGGAGCCCTTTACCAAGTCTACGCGGCGCCCGGCCAGATCACCGATGTCGCCCTGCAGGAAGGCGAACAACTCGTTGGCTCCGGGCCGGTAGCCGCTGGCGACACAGTGCGCTGGATCATCGGCGATACCGAGAGTGGCGTGGGCGCGACCAAGAAAATCCACATTCTGGTCAAGCCGACGCGACCGGAACTGGTCACGAATCTCGTGATCAACACCGACCGGCGGACCTATCTCCTCGAACTCCGGTCAACGGAGAAGACCTACATGGCCTCGGTCTCCTGGCAGTATCCTGAAGACCAACTGATTGCGCTTCGGCGCCAGAATGCGGCGGCTGAAACCGCAGCGCCCATTGCGGCCGGCGTCGATCTCGCCTCGATCAACTTCCGCTACTCAATTGAGGGCGACGATCCGGCTTGGCGTCCACTGCGCGCCTTCGACGACGGTAACAAGGTTTACATCGAGTTTCCGAGTGGGATCGTTCAAGGCGAAATGCCGCCGCTGTTCGTCATCGGTCCGGCCGGCGGCTCTGAACTCGTGAACTATCGCGCCAACCGCAACTACTACATCGTCGACCGCCTGTTCGCCGCCGCCGAATTGCGTCTTGGCGACAAGGACAGCGAGCGGCGCGTGCGCATCGTCCGCACCGACGGAAGGCCGCGCGCATGGCGATAGATGGCGAAGACGAACATCAGCGCGAGATTCCGCCCGTCGCGCCACCGGACCTCCGGCTTCGAGGCGAGCGGCCCCGTGTCACGCGGCTCTCGCGCAAGGTTCTGATCGGCCTCGGCGCAGTGTCGGCCCTCGCCGTCGCGGGCGCGCTCGGCTACGCACTGCAGACTGGGAACAAGCAACAGGCCGGCCAAGAGTTGCTCAGCACCCAGAACAGGCCTTCGGCCGACGGCCTCGCCGCCTTGCCGAAAGACTATACCGGTCTGCCGCGCCAGGCGCCGCCGCTCGGGCCACCGCTGCCCGGCGATCTCGGCAAGCCGATCCTCAACGCCGGAGCTGCACCGAACACCGTGGCAGCGACGTCAGACCCGGAGACGCAGCACAAATCCCAGGAAATCGAGGCAGCGCGGGTAAGCCGCCTCTTCGCCCAAACCGCTCAGCAACCGCAGAGTGTCGGCCAAGTCATCCCGAATGCCGCGGCCGGCATAGTGGCGGCTCCAGCCGCGACACCGCCCGTCGACGCCGGGTCCGCCCAGAACATGCAGGACCGCAAGACGGCCTTCCTTACCGCTGCGACGGACAAGCGCACAGTCAGTCCGGACCGGCTCGAGGCGAGCTATGGCTGATTTTGGGTGACGCGGCCTGATCAGGCGGCGTGGCTTTCAGTGTTCGGAATGACTTCGATTCCGTCGATGAACTTTACACCGGCGATGACTTTCGGCAACTGGTTCGTGCTCTTCAATCGCCGCCAGGTCTTCGATGCGGCGTCGATGAGCTTGAACACCATCAGCTTCGCAGTTTGTTGCGACAGCGATCCCTTGGTCCGCACCGTTCGGTGGCGCACCGTGGCGAAGACGCTCTCGATCGGGTTCGAGCTGCGTAGGTGGATCCAGTGCTCAGCAGGGAAGTCGAAGAAGGCGAGCAGCGCATGGCGATCCTTGATCAGGCACTCCACCGCACGTCCGTATTTGACGTGGTATTTCTCGACGAAGACGTCGATCGCGGTTTCAGCTTCGGCCCGGTGTGGGGCCAGATAGATGTTCCGCAGGTCGTTCTTCATGGGGCCCTGCACGGATTTGGCGACCTTGTCGAGTACGTTGCTCACTTTATGGCACCAGCATCGTTGGTGCCGCGTGCCGGGAAAGGCCTCGTCCAGTGCCTTCCAGAAGCCGAGGGCGCCGTCGCCGATGGCGAGTTGCGGGGCAATCCGTAACCCGCGTTGCCGCAGGTCGATCAGGAGTTCGCGCCAGCTCTGCGCGCTCTCGCGCACGCCGACCTGGAAGCCGATCAGCTCCTTCTTGCCTTCCGGCGTGGTGCCAATCAGCACCAGCATGCATTCGCTGTGATCTTCCATGCGGGCCTGCAGGTACACGCCATCGGCCCAGATGTAGACATAGCGACGCGCCGACAGATCGCGTCTCTGCCAGCGTTCGTACTCGACCTGCCAATCGGCCTTCAGGCCGGCGATCACCGAAGGCGACAGGTTCGGCGCATCCTTGCCGAGCAGCGCCGAGAGCGCCTCCTGGAAGTCGCCGGTCGAGATGCCGCGCAAATAGAGGACCGGGATCAAGGCATCCAGGCTCTTCGTCCGCCGCGCCCATAGCGGCAGGATTGCCGAACTGAAGCGGAGGCGGTCGCCTGGCCCGCTCGCTCCGCGGTCGCGGACCTTGGGACGAGCGACCTCCACCGGACCGATGCCGGTCGCAATCTCGCGCACCGGACCGTGCCCATGTCGGACCAGGCGCGCTCGACCGTCGGGCAGCGTCAGATTGGCCGTGCTGGCCAGAAACGCGCCAACCTCGATCTCGATCGCCCTGGCAAGCAGGTCCCGCGCGCCGGCTCGAACGATATCGGTCAGTGGATCATCAACCGCGGACGGCTGACGGAAAGCAAGAACATTGGTAGTCTCGGTCATGGCGTATCGCTCTCCTCGAGAGGTTCTGGCAGGCTCGTCACCCGCCTCGATACGCCGCCTTCCTCACACCGTCATCACCCAGATTCCGCCATAGCTCCTCGAGGCCAAGGCCTCACCTTACGTCGTGCAGGCTGGCACCGTGATCCCGGCCGCGCTCATCACGGGCATTAGGTCCGATCTGCCTGGCCAAGTCACTGCTCAGATCACGGAGGCGGTCTGGGACAGCCCGTCCGGAAAATATCTTCTGATTCCGCAGGGTGCGAAACTGATAGGCCAGTACGACAGTTCCGTTGCGTTCGGCCAGTCCCGCATCGTCTGGACTCGCATCATTATGCCGGACGGCAACTCGATCGTGCTGGAGTGCCAGCCTGGCGCTGACACTGGTGGTTATGCTGGACTCGAGGACGAGGTCGACAACCACTGGGGTATGCTGTTCAAGGCCGCCGCTCTCTCGACCATGCTCAGCGTCGGAGCGGAGGCGGGGACGAGCCAAAATGAGAACAACCTCGTTCAAGCGATCCGTAGCGGTGCGTCCAACAGTATCAGCCAGACCGGCCAACAGATCGTGCAGCGCCAGCTCAACATCCAGCCGACGCTGACCATCCGGCCAGGTTTCCCGGTGCGGGTTATCGTCACGCGGGATTTGGTATTGGCTCCGTACGGAAAGGGGCGAACGCCATGACGAAGCTCAAGCTCGGGCCGCTTGAAGACGACAAGCCGGTCAAGCTCACGATCGAGCTGCCGGCGGCGGTTTTCAGGGACCTCAAGAGCTACGCCGAGATTTTAACGCGTAGCGGAGGCGCGACGACGCCGGCCGAGCCTGCCAAATTAATCGCGCCGATGATCGAGCGTTTCATGGCAACCGACCGCGCCTTTGCGAAGGCGCGGCGAAATGCTACTCAGCCAGCACTTGGGGCAGCGGAAAGATCCGGATAGCGTTCGCGGAGCAGGTCGAGGAAAGGACGCAACGACGGATTGCTGTTGGCCTGCCGCCAGTAAGCGCGGAAACTCAGCCGCGTTGGCCCCTCGGCATCATGCACCTCGCGGAAGGTGACACCCGGATAGGTCGCGCCAGTCGCACCTTCCAATGCCAGTAGGACACCCCAGCCCGCACCGACCAAGGTGAGAAGCCGGTCGAGCGCCACATCATGGCGAAGCACCGGGCAGGGATCGGAAGCTCCCATTTTGCTGACGAGCAGCTTGTGGAATTCCGGTCCCGGGCCGTGCTGTGATAATAACAGCGTTTCGTGCCTCAGTTCGCCCCAATGAACCACATTGCGGGCTGTCAGCGGATGGTTCTCAGGAAGAGCGACGACGAGACGTTCGCTCCAGACCAACAGTGATCTGTCGCTCCACCTTGGATTGGGCTCTGCCACAAAAGCGATGTCAATGGTGGAACCGAAGAGGTCCGAGATCAGATGGTCTCTCGCTCCGTCCACCAGATGTGTATCGACATCGGGGAAGCGGTGCCGGTGGTCGATAAGGGTAGCCCGAAGATTGCCGGCTGAGAGCGAAGCGTGGATGCCGATCGTCAATCGACCGCTCTCGCCACGCGAGCGGGTCTTGATGCGGCTCGCCATGGCTTCCGTGTCAACGACGATACGCCGGGCGGCATCGAGGAATTCCTGGCCTTCGATGGTCGGCCGTGTGCCACCATTGGTGCGCTCAAAGAGCGTGCTGCCCAACCCATATTCGAGATCTCGCAAGCAGCGGCTGAGAGTCGATTGCTTGATTTTTAACGTCTCTGCCGCTTGACGCAGGCTTCGGTGCTCCGATGCAACGATCGCCCAGCGTAGATCTCGAAGTTCCACTGGCACTGTTGGAGCCCTATGGTGAGTTGCCGATGACCAAAGCTCTACCTGAGTGGGTCATTCCATTTGCTTACGTTGCTTCAGCGCTCCTTCACTTCAGGCCTCAAGACATTGTCGGTCAACGTGTGCCATCACAGGTGCCAAGATCAGCTTTCGTGGGGGAGTACAGCTAGTACCCGGAATCAGAGCTGAGTGATACGGCGGCCTTTGAAACGGCGTTGACGGACCTTTTTCTTGGTCCAGACGAAGGGCTCGGCTCTGTCGTTGTATGCGTTGACGTAGGCATCGATGTGTTCCTGAAGCTGCTTGAGGCTCGTGAAGGAGGTGCCGCTGAGCGACTGCCCCTGCAAGATGGAAAACCATACTTCGACCTGATTGAGCCATGACGCACTTGTCGGCGTGAAATGAAATTGCACGTTGGGGTGGGCCTTGAGCCAGTCCTCGTTCTTTTTATGGGTGTTGAGGTTGTCGAGGATGACGTGAAGCTTGCGGTTCGGAAAAGCCGCGGTGACGCTGTTCATGAAATCGAGAAACTCGACGCGGCGCCGGCGTTTTGAATGGGTCGCGATGATCTTTCCGGTGGCGACTTCGAGCGCCGCAAACAATGTTGTGGTGCCATGCCGCTTGTAATCGTGGCTTTGGCCGGTCAAGGCGCGGCCATCGGGCAACTTCAGATAACCCTGCGCTCGCTCCAAAGCCTGGATCGAGGGCTTCTCGTCCACGCACAGCACAATGGCCTTCGCCGGCGGCGCGACATAGAGGCCGACAACATCGGCGGCTTTGGCCGTAAAGTTCGGGTCGTTGCTCTCGCACCAGGACTTGCGAGCCACCAGGTCAATCTTGTGGCTGCGCAGGAACCGCCAGACATATTGGACATCGACATCGCCCAGCGCCTCGGCCAGCAGGGGGCCGGTCCAGCGCGCAAACCCTTGCGGTGGCGGCTTATCCAGCAGCTTCAGAATCCGCTTGTCGGTCGTCTTCGTATAGATCGGCTGCTTGCCAGGCCGCGGCTTGTCTTGCAGCCCTTCAAGGCCATGGTCGGCATAGCGATGCCGCCAAAGGCTGACAATCCGCGGCTGGACCCCAACTTCCTTGGCGATCGACCGGGTGCTGCGCCCATCCGCCGCCAACAGAACTATCCGCGCCCGCTTCAAATCGCGCTGCAACGTCACCGGTGAGCGACAGCACGCCTCAAGCACCTTGCGATCTTTCCTCGAAAGGTGGACAGAGCTGGCCCCGGTTGTTTGGACAGCGCCCCGCTGGATTTAAGTGGATTCCTGCCGGGTTATGCTGAACGCGGGGCTTTACGGTTTTGTCGTTGCGTCGGGAGGGCGTAGCCCGACCAGAGCGACGACAAAACCGTCGGCGACGGTCATGCGGCCATCACCATAGCTTGCGTGCCGAAGTAAGCCTCGTCGGGCGTGCGCCCGTCAAGGCTCGAGTGAGGGCGTCCCTGATTGTAGAAGGCCAGATACTTGGCAATTGACGCTCGCGCCTCGGACACGCTGTCGTAGGCGCGGAGATAAACTTCTTCGTATTTGACCGTGCGCCAGAGCCGCTCGACAAACACGTTGTCGCGCCAGGCGCCCTTGCCGTCCATGCTGATGGCGATCTTCGCGTCCAGCAGCACATCGGTGAACTCGAGGCTGGTGAACTGGCTGCCCTGATCCGTGTTGAAAATCTCGGGCCTGCCGTGCTTCGCCAACGCCTCCTGGACCGCTTCGACGCAGAAGGCCGCCTCCATTGTGATCGAGACGCGATGGGCCAGGACCCGTCGGCTGAACACATCGACGACCGCCGCGAGATAGACGAAGCCACGCCGCATCGGAATGTAGGTGATGTCCATTGCCCACGCATGGTCGGGCCGCTCGATCTTCAATCCGCGCAACAGGTACGGGTAGATCTTGTGACCCGGAGCCGGCTTGCTCGTGTTCGGGCGACGATAGACCGCCTCGATCCGCATGCGCTTCATCAGCGTCGCGATGTGGCGGCGACCGGCGTATACGCCCTCCCGCCGCAGCAACGATCGCAGCATACGCGCTCCCGCGAAGGGATAATCGAGATGCAGCTCATCGAGCCGACGCATCAAGGCAAGGTCCTCGGCCGAAACTGGCCGAGGTTCATAGTAGACCGTGCTGCGAGCCAGCTTCAGGACCTTCGCCTGGCGCACGATAGAAAGATCATGATCGCGGTCGATCATCGCTTTGCGCTCAGCAGGCCCGCCTTGGTGAGCGCGCCGGACAAAAAATCGTTTTCCAACGCCAGCTCGCCGATCTTGGCATGTAACGCCTTCAAATCGACCGGCGTCTCGGCCGATGTCTTGTCATGCCCAAACACGCCGGCGGCGCCTTCCAGGAGCTGGTTTTTCCAGATCGTGATCTGGTTCGGATGAACATCAAACAGCTGCGCCAGCTCCGCCAGTGTCTTGTCGCCTTTGACCGCAGCCAAAGCAACCTTCGCCTTGAATGCCGGAGAATGCGTCCGGCGGCTCTTCTTCGTCATCTTCGCTCCTGATTCGCAGCAAGAATCCTCGCCGCTGTCAGGCAGAAAATCCACTCAAGCTACTGTCCGAATTTGCGGGGCCAGCTCTGACCTCTCTTGCTTCGGGTATCATCCCGACCTTGAATCACGACTCACGTTCCAAGAAAAGTGGGTACTAGGATGAGGTCACTCCATCTTGAGGGGGCGGTTCTGCGGTTGTGACGTGGATATCGTCGCTCCGTAGCGGAGCGCGGTCGCGAACCGCGTGCTGCGTCACTTTGCCGTTTAAAGTTCGAGCTACGGCAACAACGACATATTGGAGTTGACCGAAGACGGCACCGGTAACTCGAATGATACTTACGTTCGAGGGTTGCTTGCTGGTCGATCAGTTCCCAGAAACGATCGAAACCTCTCGGATTGAGGATTGGCCATGATGTCGTGCGGCGCGCCATGTTCCACGATCACGCCACCGTCCATGAAGATGACGCGATCGGCAACCTCTCGGGCGAAGCCCATCTCATGCGTGACCACGATCATCGTCATGCCTTCGTTGGCCAATTCCCGCATGACGCGGAGCACTTCGCCGACGAGCTCGGGGTCGAGGGCCGATGTCGCTTCGTCAAAGAGCATAACAGCCGGGCGCATCGCGAGAGCGCGGGCGATTGCCACGCGCTGCTGCTGGCCGCCGGAGAGGCGGGCGGGATATTGGTCGGGCTTGTCGGCCAAGCCGACCTTCTCGAGCAACTCCAGCGCCTGCTTCCTCGCCTCAGTCTTGTCTCGGTGTTGGACCGACACGGGCCCCATCATGACGTTCTGTAGGACGGTCCGATGCGGGAACAGATTGAAGCTTTGAAAGACCATGCCGACATGCTCACGGTTCTTCGCAACCACCTTCTCATCAAGCATGCGGCGACGGCCTTCGCTGTCGCTCCAATAGCCGACCGGTGCGCCATCCACTGTGATGGTGCCGTCCTCGAATGTCTCAAGGAAGTTGACGCAGCGCAGCATGGTGGACTTGCCCGATCCGCTCGGGCCCAGAACGACTACGACTTCACCGCGCCGGACATCGAAAGAAACGCCGTTCAGGACACGATGCGTCCCGAAGGATTTCACGAGGCCATTCACCGACACGACGATGGGTGATTCAGCGGAGATGGTCATGGGCACCCTCAGTGATCGAAGGAGAGTTTCCGCTCGCAATAGTTCGCGAGCAACGAAATGGGGTAGCAGATCAAAAAGTAGATCAGCATGACACCCAGGAAGATTTGGAAAGCCGCGAGTGTTCTCTCTACGACCTCGCGAGCCGCAAAGGAGAGTTCCCAGGCTCCGACGACCGAGGCGTAAGAGGTCTGCTTGATCGCCATAAGCGAGATGTTGAGGATCGGCGCAATCGAGAGACGGGCTGCCTGAGGGAGGACGACCTCACGGAGCATCGTCAGCCGCCGCATGCCAAGGCTCTTAGCTGCTGCGATCTGACCGGTCGGCACGGCTGCGATGGCGCCGCGCACTGCCTCGGTGACGAAGGCGCCGACATAGAAGATCATCGATATCATGACCGCGGCGTAGGCGCTGAGACGGATCCCAAATGCCGGGAAAGTGTAGAAGCCGAGAAACATCACGACCAATACCGGGATGCCGCGAAACACGAAGACGTAGGACGTGACGATCGTCCGGAGGATCGGTCCGCCGCCGCTCGCGATTGTTCCAACGACCGCGCCAAGAAACGTGCCGGCTATGACGACGACGAAGGCAAGCCAAAGCGTCACCAGAGCCCCCTGCAACAGGTAGGGCAGATTTGCGAGAAGGACGGATATGCTCATCCGAGCCTCCGCGCGAAGCGCATCTCGCTGATCCGAAACCCGACGCCGATGACGGAAGTCAGGATCAGATAGAGCGCTGCAACGAGGATGAAGACTTCGAAGGATGCCCCTGATCTTTCGATGATGACCTTGCCCGATAGCGTCAGGTCGAGCACACCGATCGCAGATACGAGAGACGTGTCCTTCACAAGGACGATCAGTTGGTTCGAGACGGGTGCCATGACCTTGATAACGGCCTGCGGAAGAACGATCTGGCGAAAAACCGCCCAACGACGCATGCCGATCGCCTGTCCTGCCTCCCACTGCTTGGTGCCCACGGCCGCGATGCCGCTGCGAATGAGCTCAGACAAAAAGGCTGCGTGCTGAAGTGCGACGGCGAGGACACCGCAGGTGATCTCACCCCAGAAGATTCCCACGAGTGGCAGGCCGAAGAAGAGGAGGTACATCTGGACGAGGAGCGGTGTATTCCTCATCACCTCGACATAGGCTCGTACAAGAGCGCTGGGTAGCCGCCAGCCGGCGACGCGAGGAACAGTGAGAAGAACGCCGATAGCGAGAGCCGTCGGTGCCGCGAGCGCCGCGACAGCGATGGTAACGAGCATCCCGTTCCAGAGTTGCGGAAGGTAGCGGACGGCGAAGTTGCCAAACTGTGACCAATCCATCACCCGTCCTCTCTGCGCAGTCGATCAGTTATTGTTGAGGTACCACTTCGCATTCTTCGGCTTTTCGCCGAACCACTTCTCGTAGGTCGCGCTGTACTCGGCGAAGAGATAGCCGCCGGTCATCTCGGACACGACGAGGTCGAGGTACTGCCAAAGTCTGAAGTCGCCAGGCTTCATAAAGAGGCCTGTGTTGACGACATCGGTCAGGCGAGTTTCCATCACGCGCATGTCCGGGTTGGACTTGACATACCAGGCGGCGACGGGAGCATCGAGCTGAGCGGCCTGGGCTCGGCCAAGCTTCACAGAGTTGAATTGCGAGGCGATGCCGTCAAAGGTCTGGAGCTTGGCCTGCGGGAAGAGGCGCTTGGCGCGCTCCTCCTGGGTCGGCGTGGTCAGATTGGCGATGGTGACGTTCGGCTTGTTCAAATCGTCGAGCGTCTTGAAGGGCGCATCCTTGCGGACGATGAGGACGATGCCGCCATCGATATAGTTGCGGGTGAACGCGACCCGCTGCGCGCGGTCGGCGTAGATGGTTGTCGTCTGCGCGCCAAAGTCGATCGTGCCGTTCTGGGCATTGGGCCAGCGCTGGGCTGCGCTCTGGCGAATGAACTCGACCTTGTTGGGATCACCGAAAGTCGCTTTGGCGATCAGCCGGGCAACATCGATGTCGAAGCCGACCAGCTCCCCCTTCTCGTCGACGAAGCCGAGAGGAGGTGACTCGCTCGACACGCCGACGACCAGCTTGCCCCGTGCCAGGATTTCATCCAGCCTGGACTTCTCCTGAGCGTGGCTCGCCCCGGCCGCGAGCGCGAACCCGCAGAATGCCGCAACCAGACCGGTGACGAACCGCAGTCCATAGCTTCGCATGTCCATGCTCCATTGGTTGTTAGAAGATGTGGCCTTTGCTCAACGACTAGCGCTCGACTTGCCGCGGCGAAAGAACACGGCTCCTGACGGAGCACGTTAGAAATAGTTACGCTGCCAACGTTTTAGAGGCGGCAATTGAGGGCCGCTCGCTCCAGGGCCGCCAATGCAGCGGCAACGATAGGGCGCCGGGATGTGCCCTTGGGAACGGCGCTGAATATGTGTCTGTGTAAGGCGGGCGCAATGGGAAGAACGCGAAAGTCGGGATCCTTGTCGAGGGGTTGCACCGCAAGACCGGGCAGGACTGTTACGAATTGTCCGGTGCGTACCATCTCAAGGGTGGCAGAAATATTACGAGCGCTGCAGCCAATTTTCATTTCGAATCCGGCAGCCAAGCACGCGTTAGTCAAGTTCTGCTGATAGGCGACCGCCGTTTGGTTGATAGCCCACTTCTCGTTCGAGAGATCCTTGAGCTCTATGCTTGTCAAGTCGGCCTTCGCGAAGCGGTGGTCTGACGAAAGGATCGCATTCAAGGCGTCGACATAGAGGGGATGGAATTCGAGGGCCTGTTGGTACGCACTTGCATCGGCATAATCGTCGACAATTGCGATATCGACCTGCTTGGCGACAGTTGCCTTGAGGCCCTCGGTCGGCTCGAGTTCGACGAAGCTTGCATCGATCAGGGGGTGTGTCTTGTGGAGATAGCCCAAGGCTCTTGGAACGATGCTGGTCGCGACACTCCCGAATGCGGCAAGTCGTAGTTCGCCCGCAGGAGGTCCGTCCTTCTCGTCGAGTTCGGCTTCGATGCGCTCTGCCAGTTGCAGCAGCGGCGTGACGCGATCCAGGAGTTGCTGCCCTTTGGTTGTCAGGCGCAGCCCTCCTGCCGAACGCTCGAAAAGTACCGCTCCCGCCTCGCGTTCGAGCAGCGCCAACTGTTGAGACACGGCCGGCCGTGTTTGGCCGAGCGCTCGTGCCACCGCCGAGATCGTGCCGAGCTCGGAAAGCTCATGAAAGAGACGTAGTCGTGAAAGACTGAGGGCCAAACTCGCATATCTCCAAAGAACCAGAGAGTAAGAATTTCTTTCGCCTCGCGTCAATTGGACTGGTCTTCCGGGGCCGGTCGAACCGGCCCAAAACCGCCCGCATCACCCCTGTGATCGCGATCATCGCGAAGATGAGGCCGCGATCGCCGAGTTTTGACCGGCCTATTGGCCAATATCGCGAGGATTTATCGATGCCGACGATCGCCTTCTTGGGTGTTGGCCGCATGGGTTCACATATGGCGCGTCGGCTTGCCGAAGCCGGACATAAGGTGCGGGCCTTCGATCCCAACGCGCCGGCCGTCGCCAAGCTTGCCTCGGCTGGCGTGGAAGCTGCCGCAAGCCCCAAGGCCGCTGCCGCCGGAGCCGATTTTATTCTGGCGAGCCTCCCTTCTCCAGTGGCCCTGAGGGCGGCAGTAACCGGTGAGGACGGGATCCTCGCCGCTGCGAAGAAGGGCGCGACTGTGGTCGATTTCAGTACGGTAGACCCCGCGACCACCAAGGCGGTCGCTGCGATCTGCGACAAAGCCGGGATCAACTATCTCGATGCGCCCGTCAGCGGCGGCGTCGCCGGCGCAGAAAATGGCAAGCTCCTGATCATGATCGGGGGCGACCAGACCGTGCTGGATGCGACACGCCCTGTGCTTGAGACGCTGGCTGGCAAGATCATTCATTGCGGTCCAGTCGGTTCCGGACAACTTATGAAGTTGAGCCACAACCTGTTGACCGCGATCAACACGGTAGCACTCGGCGAGGTGCTGGCAGCTAGCGTGAAGTCCGGCGCGAAGCTCGACGTGTTGCTTGAGGTTCTCGGCGGAGGTCTCGCCGGCAGCAAGATGCTGGATTGGCTCGGCAAGACGCTCTTTACGCAGGAACGGCCAGCCTTCTTCGCGCTCGACCTGATGCACAAGGACATCTCGCTCGCACTCGACGAGTTCACGGCTTCACCGATGTATCTCGGGCAGCTCGTTCGCCAGATCTACAATACCGCCCGCGCGGACGGTCTGGGCGGAAAGGATTCCACTAGCGTCTCGGAGGTCTACGAGCGACTGCTCAAGGTCAATCTCCGTCGGCCCGCAGCATGATTTCGAAGAACAGGAACGAAAAAATGAGAGCGCAACTCGCCACCACCAGCTACGATTCCGAACTGACGTTGCCCCGCTCTGGGCTGCTTGGCAACTTCATCGGCGGAAAGTGGATCAAGCCGGTCTCGGGCCGCACGATGGCAGTCGAGAATCCCTGCCGACGCGATACCATCGCCATGGTCGGGGCTGCGGACAAGCAAGACGTCGATGCCGCAGTCGCGGCGGCCAAGGCGGCCTTTCCGAACTGGCGCCGCATGGCGGCACGGGCCCGCGGCGCGCTTTTGACTGAACTCGGCAATCGCGTATCGGCGCATGCCGAAGAGATCGCCAAGGTCCTCGCGGCCGAGACGGGTAACGCGCTGCGCACGCAAAGCCGACCTGAGGTCGCGAGCACTGCCGAGGTCCTGCGCTACTACGGCGGCGTGGTATCCGAGCAGAAGGGCGAGACGTTGCCGCTCGGCCCGGGGATATTCAGCTACACTACGCGAGAGCCGCTTGGCGTCGTCGGCGCGATCATCCCCTGGAATTCGCCCCTCGTACTCGCAGCCGTGAAGATCGGCATGGCGCTCGGCACCGGTAACACGCTGGTTCTGAAACCTGCCGAGGACGCGCCGCTAGCGGTCATCAAGGTCGCGGAACTTGCAGCCGACATCTTCTCAGCCGGCGTCTTCAATGTCGTCACCGGAACGGGCATCGAGGCCGGTGCGCCGCTTTCGAACCATCCCGACGTGTCGAAGATCTCGTTCACAGGCTCGGTCGAGGTGGGAAAGCTCGTGGCGCATGCCGCCGCCGACCGCATTGCGAAGGTCACCCTTGAGCTCGGCGGCAAGAGCCCCTGCGTCGTCTATCCAGATGCGGCGACGCCCGAGCAACTCGATACCTGCGCGACAAACGTCATCAATGCCATGCGCTTCGCGCGCCAAGGGCAGTCCTGCACGGCGGGCTCGCGGCTCTTCATCCACCGGGACGTATTCGAGCCGGTGATTGCAAAGGTTGTCGAGAAGCTGAAGGCCATGAAAGTCGGCGACGCGCTCGACGAGGCCTCCGACATCGGCGCGATCATCAACGCCGAGCGCTACGGAGAGGTTTGCGCTTTTATCCGCGAGGCCGTCGATCGTGGCGCGAAGGTGGAGATTGGCCAGGTCCCAGCTCCCGCCAACGACACCGACGGCTTCATGCCGGGCCCCGTCGTGCTGACGGGCGTCGACAATAGCTGGCGAGTTGTGCGCGAAGAGGTCTTCGGGCCTGTCCTGGTTGCGATCCCCTGGACGAACGAAGACGAGATGATCGGCTGGGCGAACGACACCCATTACGGTCTCGCCGCCTACATCTTCACGAACGACATCACCACCGCCCTGCGCGCAGCGGAGCGAATCGATGCAGGCTGGCTCCAGATCAACCGTGCCGGCGGTCAGATCCCGGGCATGTCCTACGGCGGCGCCAAACAGAGCGGCATCGGCGCCGAATATTCCATCGAAGGCGCCCTCGAGAGCTACACCTATCGCAAGAGCGTGACCGTCACGGTGTGAGCCGACAGACAGGCCAAGAGGTCGCCATGGTTATGCTCTTAACCGAAGACTCCACGGGTCCGGACTCCCTTCTGGCCATGGCGGGCGAGCGGTTCGATCGTCTGATGACGATTGAATCCCGTCCTCTTTCGGGCGGGCTTCCACCGGGTCTCGTCGTTCCGATGTACGAGATCTGCCGTCGTCATCACGGCGAGCCGTTGTCCACGTTGGCAGCCAGGGCACTCATGTCGCGCGTCGTCTACGGAGACAACGTCATCGTGGCGACAGGTGCCGGCGTTCCGCCCAAACTCCCGCAGGGCGAAACCGACGGACCGCCAGGCGCCGCTGTCCTTGCACGGGCCATAGCTCTCGGTCTTGGCGCCCAGGTCACAATTGTTTCGGAGGAGGCTCATTCTAAGCCGGTGGAGGCCTGCGCCGCGCTCGTTGGATCTTCTACCGCAAGGCCAATCAAGGTGGAGACTATCCCGCCTCATCCTAAGTATGGGCCCAAGGCCGTCGAGGCGCTGATGGCGCGATACCAGCCATCGGCAATCGTCTTCGTCGAACTCGACGGCCCCAACCCCGATGGTCTTTTCCACGGTGTCCGGGGCGACCGTCGCCCTGCAGGCACGATGGCGCATCTTCATTTGCTCGCGGAGGCCGGACGCGCGGCGAAGCGCTTGACGATAGGAATTGGCGACGGCGGTAACGAGGTCGGCTTCGGTGCGGTGCGGACCGCGCTTGCCGCGTTCCATCCCAACAGCTTCGTTGTCACGGCAGTCGAGACAGACGTGGTCGTCAGCGCTGCGATATCGAACTGGGGCGCGTACGCCGTTTGCGCCGGACTTGCTGTCGGAATAGGCAGTCCCGACCTGCTACATAACGATGCTCTCGAAGGGGATCTGATCAGAGCCTGCGTTAGTGCGGGCGCTCGTGATGGCGCTACGGCAAGCACCGAACCTCTCGTTGACGGTGTCCCTGAGAGCGGTCATCGGGGCTTTGTCAGTCTACTCCAAAGCATCGTTGCAAGTTCGTCAAGCGAACCTGGTCCGGAGTCACCATCGCGTCAGCGATCTCGTGAGGTGACGTCGTGACGCCGAGCTACGACTTCGCTGTTGGGCCCGACTTCATCGGTCTCGTACCGGGCTTGAAGCATCGAGAATGTCTCGCGTGGCGTATTCGCGCGGCAAGACGCTTTCGCCGAATGCTCCTGACAAGAACGCCCATTTCATCGCGCGTCGCCGGTCACCTTGGCTCCCTGGTTGTCCGCATCGCCAAGTCACACTGGTTCTAGGAGAAGATGATGACAGCCGTCGCCTCGGAGTCGAAAACGCAATCCCCGAAGCCCACAGATCGCTTCGGCAATCCCATCGATCCCATTGTCGGCTTTGCGCGTGGTACCATCATCCGATCCAGTGTCGACGAAGCGCGTCGCCTTCGGCACGGACAGGCCGTAGCGGCCGATCGTGTCCGCAAGCTCGGCCCGCATTCCATCGGTGTGTTCACGGGAAATCAGCGAGACTTTCCGCTCAAGCCGGAGGATCTTACGACACTGTGCGAGGAATGGGTCGGCCCGGGCCTCTTCGCCGAAGACCTCAGAGTGGCCGCGATCACTCACCTCGGTGGCGAGGACGGGGATGGCGTCGCTGTATTCAATCGCACCAGCGCGGGAATCATTGCCACCATCGTCGCTCATGCCGCCGGCAGCCCCGTGATTTCGGTCGTCCCTCCGGGCGGGCGATCGCACGCTTCGGTGATCCGAGGCTGTTCCATCGCCCGGGTGGAACTCGTCGAAATCGGGGGCGATCGCGACTGGCAGGCAGCTCTGACCAAGGCGAAACCCAACCTCGTCGTCGTCACCACCGTAACGAGCGCCCTCGAGCTTCTGGACGACACCGTGACCTCGGCTGTCGTCAAAGCCTCCCACGCGGTCGGCGCTATTGCGTTCGTGGATGATGCTTATGGCGCCCGTCTGCGTCCTGTGCTCCACGGCGGTAAGCCGGGCCTCGCCCTCGGCGCCGATCTCGCGATTACCAATTGCGACAAGGCGGGTCTCGCCGGACCGCGCGCAGGCGTCCTTGCCGGCCGCCCCAATCTTGTCACGGCGGCGTCAGCTAAGGGCGCTGAATTCGGGATGGAGGCACGCGCGCCGATCGCGGCTGGCGCCATGCGGTCTCTCCAGGCTTTTCGGCCCGAGGACCTGCGGGAGGAGGCTCGCTCCGGACAGGCGCTCGCTGTCGCACTCGCCGAGAAGCTGGGTCGCGACCTCGTGGTTGTCAGCGATCTCGGACCAATGGTCGACGAGCAAGATGTGCTCGCCGTTGTCCTGCGGCGCGCCGGCCGTTCCGCCGAAGGCCTCGGGCTCGTTCCCTGCGAGGTCTCCACTGCGCTCGGCATGGTCCTCCTGCGCGACGCCGGAATCCTCACGGTCAACACCCACGGACAGCCTGGGGCGCGTGTGTCGCTGCGCCTGAAGCCGACACTCGACGCGATCGGGAGAGTTGGCGGCCAGGATGCCGTCGTCGCCGCCGTCGATACTGCACTCGATCATCTCGCCTCGCGGATCGACGATGTCTCCGCAATCTCACAGCTCGTTCTCGGAGACCAGGCATGAGTAACGCCAACACTGCCTTTGCGGGCATGGATGACCGGCTCGACCGACTGGTCAATCTCGATCTCGGGGGCCGAGGCGTCGAACATCTTTACGAGGCGGCTCGCGCGCGGCAAGGCGGTGCCCTGTGCGGCGCGGCCGCCGAGGCGCTCGCCGCTATCCCGGTGGGGGCGACGGTCGTGGTGACGACGGGCTCCGTCTCGCGGGCCTGGATTTCGCCCACTATCGGCGAGAACGACGGGCCTGCCGGCGCCGCCGCGGTCGTGCGAGCGCTTGCCCTATCCAAGCGAGCGACCTGTGTCGTTGTCGCGGAGGAGACCCTGCTCGACGGCACCGCCAAGATCCTTACCAGCGCCGGCCTGTCGGTGCTCCCCTACGAGCAGGCGCGGATTGCGAGCGGCGACGGAAGCCTCGCGGTCGCCAGCACGCGCTCCTTTCCCGTGACGGACGCCGAGGCGAAGGCCGCCTCCGCCGCCTTGCTCGATGAATTAAAGCCTGCCTTGGTCTTCTCAACGGAGCGGGTCGGCCGTAACGCCGACGGCATCTATTGCTCGATGCGCGGCATCGACTACGGCATGGGGCGGGCCCGGATTGACTACTTGTTCGACGAGGCGCTCGCCCGCGGGATTCCTAGCGTCTGCGTGGGCGACGGGGGCAATGAGATAGGCATGGGGGTCGTCACCGACGCCGTGCGGCGTCATGTGAAGTTCGGCGACGCGCGACCGGAAGGCGGTGCCGGCATCGGAGCGGTGACTGGCACCGATGTCCTAGTCACCGCAGCCTGCTCGAACTGGGGTTGCTACGCCATCCTGGGGGCGCTTGCGGCCCGTCTGAAGAGGCCCGACCTCCTCCATGGGCCAAAAATGGAGGAACACCTGCTGCGTCGCGGTGTCGACATCGGCTTGATCAACTCAGTCGGCAACGTCGTCGATGCTGACGTGGATGGGATTCCTCTCCAGACGCATGTCGCGATGACCGACCTGATCTCCGCGGTCGTTCGACCAGCGTTGCGCTGAAAACAGAGAGGCGCCCAGTGTCAACTGAACCGATTGCACGCTTCCTCGATCTGCGTGGCATACGCGTTTCGTACGGATCAAACGAGGTTCTGAAGGGCGTCGATCTCTCGGTTCGTCAAGGCGAGGTCGTCGTCATCATTGGCCCGAGCGGCAGCGGCAAGAGCTCGCTCCTGCGAACGGTTAACATGCTTCAGCCGGTCGTCGGCGGTGAGATCGTGCTGGAAGGCCAGGACTTGCTCTCCGGCAAGCAGGACGTGAATAAGGTCCGCCAGCGCGTGGGAATGGTGTTCCAGCACTACAACCTGTTTCCGCATCTCACCGTTTTGAAGAATCTCACCTTGGTTCCGCGTCGCGTCTTGAAGGAGCCGACTGCGGAATCGGAAGCGCGCGCCCGAGAGTTGCTCGCGAAGGTCGGTTTGGCAGACAAGGAGAGCAGTTATCCCGACCAGCTTTCGGGAGGCCAGCAGCAGCGTGTCGCGATTGCCCGAGCCCTAATGATGCGCCCTCACGTGATGTTGTTCGATGAGGTCACATCGGCGCTCGATCCTCAGCTCGTACGCGAGGTCTTGAACGTCATGAAGGATCTCGCGCGCTCCGGCATGACTATGCTTGTCGTGACGCACGAAATGAGTTTCGCGCGAGAGGTCGGCGACACACTCGTATTTATGGCCGACGGTGTGGTCGTTGAGAAAGGGCATCCGGCCGACGTCCTCGATCGACCAGGTCACGACCGCACGCGCCAATTCCTGTCGCACACTGACGTCTGACCTACTTTTTTCGCCATACCAAGATCAACAGGAAAGCGGAGATTATGAACATGCTGAAATGCCTAGCCGCGATCGCGGCCCTGTCATTTTCGATAGTGGCGTTGCCGGCCATCGCGCAGTCGAAGGTGGACGTGCCGCTGCCCACGGACCTCGCCACGCCAAAGGTTCTGACGATCGGCATCAATTGCCAGTATCCGCCTGCAGGCTATGTCGGGCTCGATGGAAAGCCTGCCGGCTTTGAGTATGGGCTCGTCAAGCGCATCGCCGAATTTGCCTTCGGCACCGAAGCCGGTCTCCAGACCCAATGTATGAACGACAGCAACCGTATCCCGTTCTTGCAGTCCAGCAAGGTCGACCTCGTGCTCGCCTCGCTTGCCAGAACTCCGGCGCGCGCCGAGCAAATCGACTTCTCGGATCCGATCTGGTTGAGCAATCTCCAGCTCGTTGTGAAGAAGGATTCTCCCATCAACAACTACGCCGACCTCGCCGGTCGCACGGTCGTGACGCCGACAGGGAGCACCTACCAGACCTGGTTACAGAAGTGTCATCCGAAGGCGAACCTGATCACGGCCCAAAGCCCGGCCGATTCCTCCACGATGCTGATCCAGGGGCGTGCTGACGCCTTCGCCTATATCGACGTCTACGACTACAACTTCGTGCAGAACAACAAAAACTTCAAAGTCGTTGGCGAGCTCGCTTCACCTGCGATCCAGGGTATTGGCGTCAAGAAGGGCAATGCGGCCATGCTTGCCTGGATCAACGCAGTGATCGCCAAGATGCGCGAAGAAGATGCCTTCTACAAAGCCTTCGCCGAAGAAGTCAAGGATCCGACGATGGTCGCGAAGTATCGCAATGTCGTCCCGGGGCCGAAGGTCAAGCTCGACTATGCCGGCGTCGATCCCATGGAGTGCAAATCTTGAGGGTCCCGGCAGCGCGATAGCGTCCCAATTCGGCTTGAGCGGAGGTGCGGATCGTGCAGAACGATCTCATGAAAGAGGTAACTGAGCTGCTGGCGGGGCTCGGCAACAGCCTCCTCATCAGCGCGATCGGCATCGCGCTCGGAATTGGGATCGGGCTCGTGCTCGGGGCAATACGCTATGCACGGATCCCCATCACCAACATTGCAATCGTTGGATTCGTAAATGCATTCCGCTGCACGCCGCTCCTCGTACAGATATTCCTCCTGTTCTACGCGCTACCCGACATAGGCATCCGTCTGACGCCATTCGAAACTTCCTGGCTAGCGCTCGCATTGTGGGGCGGTGCTTATCAAACGGAGGTCTTCAGGGCCGCATTCGAAGCTGTGCCGAAAGGCGAAGTGACGGCAGCTCGCGCTCTCGGCTTGCCGGCGTTCCAGACCTTTCTTGACGTCACACTCCCGATCGCGTTGCGCATGGCGATCACCGGAACAACGACCACGGCGATCACGCAGTTCAGATCGTCCTCCTTCATGATCGTCGTCGGCTATCAGGAATTGACCTATGTCGCCAACCGGATCGTGTCAGATACGTTTAAAGTGTTTGAGACCTTCGGCATCGCTTGTCTCATGTACCTGCTGGTGTGCAGCATCCTCAGCGCTTTGTCTCGTACGTTCGAGCGCAGGCTCGCGATTCCGGGGCTGGGAGTAGTTAAATGAACAACTGGGTTTGGCCTGTCACCCTTTACCTTGGTAAGGGCCTTTTGGTCACTTTGTGGATCTCGCTGCTCACCGTCATTTTGGCGACAATGCTTGGTCTCCTGATCGCGGCACTGTCGCAAAGCACGCTCACGTTCGCGCGCTTTCTCGGACGGCTTTACGTCGAGTTGTTCCGCGGCGTGCCGTCGCTTATGATACTCCTCTTCGTGTTCTTTGCCCTTCCGCAAATTGGTCTCCGCACGGGCCCACTCACGGCCGCAATAATCGGATTGGGGCTCTGGGGCGGGGCGAACATCGGTGAGGTCTTTCGAGGCGCCTTGGATTCAATTCCACATCGCCAAGAGCAGGGTGCCCGAGCGCTTGGCTTGAGTGCAACGGAAGCGCTTGTGTTCGTCATTTTGCCACAAGCATTTCGGCGTGCGTTGCCGCCCTACGTCGGGCAGCTCACCGTTCTTGTCCAGGCGAGTGCACTGACGTCCGTTGTCGGCGTGTCAGATCTCCTGGGATCGGCGCGTCAAATGATAGAAAGACTAGCGTATGTCGGAACCGGAGACTCACACGCCATCGAGATCTATCTGGGTGTGCTGAGCATATTCTTTGTGATCTGCTACTCGTTGACCGGGCTGGCCAGTATGATCGAACGCCGTCTTCGAGTCTGAAATCAATTCCTAGTCGATCGAAACCTTCGAGGGAAAGGCAATTGCCCCGTTTTGGCGAGACCCGATCGACTCCATCGAGGGCTTTTCGCGGAGACTTGTTCTAGTTCAAGCAAAGCCCAAACTGCACCGAGAGCGCGCCCACGCCCGTCAGATCATCGCCTAAAAAGCGGCCGCGCGGACGGCCATCGACCGTCAACGCTAACTTACAAGGATTGTGCAATGAGCATCTACAGCGGACCGGTGTTCGCAATGGCGCAGGAGCAGTTTAATCTTGTCGCAGACTACATCGGAATCGAATCGGAACATCGTGACCGGTTGCTATACCCGAAGCGCGCGATCAGCGTGTCGATACCGCTGCACACAGACGATGGGCGAACAAAAGTGTTCCAAGGGTATCGTGTTCAGCATCATCTTACTTTGGGACCGACAAAGGGCGGTACTCGATTCTCGCCGCAGTTAGATGTTGGCGAAGTCGCTGCCCTAGCGATTTGGATGAGTTGGAAATGCGCATTGTCGGGGTTGCCTTATGGTGGCGCTAAGGGCGGAGTTGCCTGCGATCCCAATAGCCTCTCCGCGCGCGAACTCGAGGCGATAAGCCGCCGCTACATGCAAGAGATGATTCCTTTCGTAGGACCGAATACGGATGTCATGGCGCCCGACATGGGGACGAATGAACAAGTCATGGCCTGGTTCATGGACACGTACTCCATGTACAAGGGGCACGCGATCAATGAGATAGTAACCGGGAAGCCCGTCGCGATTGGCGGCACTGCGGGACGGCGGGAGGCGACTGGACGGGGTGTTGCGCATCTCGTCAAACGCGCGCTGGAGTCAATTCAGCTCGATTCGTCCAGATCGACAGCGATCGTTCAGGGGTTTGGCAACGTAGGAAGTATCTCGGCGTATATTTTGGCCCGAGAGATGGGCGTGAGAATTGTAGGTCTGAGCGATCACACGGCTGCCTACTACGATCCCGCTGGACTACCGGTAGATGCGATTGAGCGCTACGTCGGTCAGAAGCGGTATTTGGCTGGCTGGTCCAGCGAGTCGGCCATTGATCCTTCGGAGCTTTTGACCCGCGAATGTGACATTTTGATCCCCGCCGCCACCGAACAGGTCATTACAGCCACAAATGCTCCGGAGCTTTCGTGTCGGATTCTAGCCGAGGGAGCAAATGGTCCGACAACGCCAGATGCCGACGCGATTATCGAAGAACGAGGCGATATCTTTGTATTGCCGGATATCCTCTGCAACTCCGGCGGAGTGATCGTTTCCTATTTTGAGTGGGTTCAAGACCTGCAACGGCTCTTCTGGACTGAGAAAGAAGTGAATGATCGATTGAAAGACATCCTAAATGTGACTTTCGATCGGGTCATTCGCCGCGCCCGCAAGGATGGCATTTCCCACCGCATGGCTGCAATGGCGATAGGGATTGAAAAGGTTCGTGAAGGGAAAAAGCTGCGTGGATTGTTTCCTTAATTGAGCTTGGCGTGGTCATCCGACCCGCTGAAGCTGAGACGGTGAAAAGTTCAACATGACGGTAACAAGGTCGTGCAAGCGACCCATGATCTTACGGTGGGCCGTGCTGAGCATCGGTGAATTCGATGTGGGCAATCTTCGTTGCGGATGCGGGAGGACCCTCCTGTCAAGATGTGTTGACCAATGTTCCCAGTTCCTCCCTGACTGGGCCACCGCGTGAGCGGTGGCCCTTCTTTTTGTCGAGCTAGCAAATCTTAGCTTCGCCGCAGTCGCAAGGTGACGTCGCCGTTCGCTAATAAAGAAGCATTCGACCCCAGTTTCGAAGCATGCGTGAGTTGGACATTATGGACTTGAATTTCTCGCATCCCTTGCGTGCGGAGCTTCACAATGAACTCCACGCACGACCATCCTTGTATTTCGAGGGTGATACAGACGTCTGGCATGTCGCCATAGTAGACGACAACCGTCAGCCCTGTGTACCGAGTTGCCTCTCATCCCTTGAGGGATTGTGGATCACGCAGCAAGGGAAGCATGGGATCGCACGCTATATGGACGGGCGCATTAAGTGGGAGTTGCACGCTGAGTTTCTTACGTTGACCTTTGTCACTGCCCCCTCGGAACAATCGGCGGTGCCACCGGAGTCATTTCTCAAGCTGTGCGCTCTTGTTGAAGGACAGACAATTGCGGCGATTCATGTGCGCGTTCGCGATGAAAAGTGCGGCAAGCGAACTGATGAGCCAAACGCCGATTGTGTGGCCTCCGAAGTCGGGGGTGGCGACGCGGAAGTGCACTCTAACTTCCGCCTCGACCAGAATGGTTTTGTTGAGATGATCCTCTTCAATAAGAGTCTGAATGCATATCGAACCGGTCGGATGGTTCGCCGCCTTCTCGAGATTGAAACGTATAGAATGATGGCGTTGTTGGCCATGCCAGTGGCGCGTCGGACTCTCCTAGAGCTTGCCGGATACGATCGTCGGTTGAGCCGTCTGATTGCACATATGCAGAGTGCTACAAAAGTCGACAAAGCGTTGCTGTCGGAAGTAACCAGCCTTTCATCCGATGTCCTCAACTTTTCTGCGACGGCGCGCAAACGATTCGGAGCGGCCAGAGCATATGCCGAAATTGTCGCAAGCAGGATCGAGGAGATTCGGGAGGGGCGCGTCGAACAGCGACAAAGAATTGGAACGTTCATAGGGAGGCGCTTCCAACCAGCGATTCGTACCTGCCACGCCGCCGAAAGGCGCTTGGACGAGTTGTCGGAGCGGGTCCGTTTGGCAGGAGATCTCTTGCGCACTACCGTCCAGGTGCAACTGGAGGACCAGAACGCGTCTCTTTTGGCTGCGATGGGGGAGCGCGCGAAAGCCGCGCTGCACATACAGCAGGCGGTAGAAGGTTTTTCGGTTATAGCGATCACCTACTACGTTATCGGCCTTGTAAAGAACGTTCTAGTACCCACTTTTCTTGGAACGTGAGTCGTGATTCAAGGTCGGGATGATACCCGAAGCAAGAGAAGTCCACCTTTCGAGGAAAGATCGCAAGGTGCTTGAGGCGTGCTGTCGCTCACCGGTGACGTTGCAGCGCGATTTGAAGCGGGCGCGGATAGTTCTGTTGGCGGCGGATGGGCGCAGCACCCGGTCGATCGCCAAGGAAGTTGGGGTCCAGCCGCGGATTGTCAGCCTTTGGCGGCATCGCTATGCCGACCATGGCCTTGAAGGGCTGCAAGACAAGCCGCGGCCTGGCAAGCAGCCGATCTATACGAAGACGACCGACAAGCGGATTCTGAAGCTGCTGGATAAGCCGCCACCGCAAGGGTTTGCGCGCTGGACCGGCCCCCTGCTGGCCGAGGCGCTGGGCGATGTCGATGTCCAATATGTCTGGCGGTTCCTGCGCAGCCACAAGATTGACCTGGTGGCTCGCAAGTCCTGGTGCGAGAGCAACGACCCGAACTTTACGGCCAAAGCCGCCGATGTTGTCGGCCTCTATGTCGCGCCGCCGGCGAAGGCCATTGTGCTGTGCGTGGACGAGAAGCCCTCGATCCAGGCTTTGGAGCGAGCGCAGGGTTATCTGAAGTTGCCCAATGGCCGCGCCTTGACCGGCCAAAGCCACGATTACAAGCGGCATGGCACCACAACATTGTTTGCGGCGCTCGAAGTCGCCACCGGAAAGATCATCGCGACCCATTCAAAACGCCGGCGCCGCGTCGAGTTTCTCGATTTCATGAACAGCGTCACCGCGGCTTTTCCGAACCGCAAGCTTCACGTCATCCTCGACAACCTCAACACCCATAAAAAGAACGAGGACTGGCTCAAGGCCCACCCCAACGTGCAATTTCATTTCACGCCGACAAGTGCGTCATGGCTCAATCAGGTCGAAGTATGGTTTTCCATCTTGCAGGGGCAGTCGCTCAGCGGCACCTCCTTCACGAGCCTCAAGCAGCTTCAGGAACACATCGATGCCTACGTCAACGCATACAACGACAGAGCCGAGCCCTTCGTCTGGACCAAGAAAAAGGTCCGTCAACGCCGTTTCAAAGGCCGCCGTATCACTCAGCTCTGATTCCGGGTACTAGAAAGTGTTTCTGAGCTGGGGGTTAATACGCATTTTGCGAAACCTCTATTGCTCTTGGCAGTCCCGCTTGTTCTCTTTGCCGTCTGGCGGAGCATTCAGCACATCCGCGGATCCCATCCGTCGCTTAGTTGAATCCGTAACGTAACGCTGCGGCAATCGCCAGTGCACCAACTCGGGTGTTCGCGCCCCGCCGGTGGGTCGACTCGCAAGTTATCTTGCGTCGCCGCAAGGGGCGGGTTTCCGTCGGTGAGAGATGAGAATCGTATGGTAAAGCCGCCGAAATCTGACGGACCTCTCGACCGCGCATTCGCGATCGTTGGCCATGTCGCCAATCAGACGAAGGCCATTTCGGTTGCGGAGATTGCGAACGCGCTTTCGTTGCCTCTTCCGACCGCACACCGGCTCGTCGGAAACTTGGAAGAACGCGGGCTACTTCAGAAGGCGCTTGGATCTAAGCGCTACGTGGTCGGCAATCAATTGGTTACGCTGTCCGCCAAGGTGATCGGCGCAGCCTTTCGAACGGCGAGCCGGCACGCCGTATTGCGCACCGTTGCGGACGAAATCGGCGAGCAATGTGAAATCGGCGTCGTGCGCGACAACGTTGTCACCTATGTCGACAGCGTGCGCGTATCCCAGCCGCAAGGCCTTCAATTCAATCCGGGCGAAGCCGCCCCACTTCACTGCACGTCGACAGGAAAAATCTACATGAGCCGCTTACCCGCGAGAGCGCGTGAGAAATTGTGTCGTTCACTCGCTCTGACCAAGTACACGGAGAACACTATCGTTGATTGCGATGCGTTCCTGACGGTTCTTGAGGAGACCCGCCGTCGCGGCTGGGCTAAGACGAATGAGGAGTACGTGAAGGGCGTTGTCGGTTGCGCCGTGCCCATCGTTTCGCCGGATCGCGAGCTGATCGCTTGCCTTGGCGTATCCGTCCCCGTGGCACGGGTCAGTCTCGCTGAATTAGACCGGTTCATTCCCCCGCTGCAAAAGGCCGCCGCCCTCCTATCGGAAACTATCCTTCAGACCGACAGCGAGGACGAAACGCTAAAGGACGCTTGAAAGCGAAATTCGCCTCATCGGCTTAGATCGTCATCATGGAGCAGAGGAGGGTATGACGTTGCACGTCTATTGGGAGTTTTGCCCGCCCTCATGATGGCGAGCACAATGGTCGAGCCGCCGGCTGCAGCCGACAGTCCGACGCTGAACAAGATCAAGTGCAGTGGCGCCATCACGATAGGCTACCGTGAGGCCTCCATTCATATTTGATAGAGGTAGTTCGCGCTTGTGCGCTCATGTCGGCTTTGTTGCTTCCAATGATGCCGGCGCAAGTTGATGTCAAACATTTCATTTCCGAGGGTAAGCAAGCGAAATTATCATTTTTCGGAATTGACGATCCGATGAGGTTAGCCAAGGCAATCTGATCTTAATTCTTGTCAAACAGGATATGTCGATTCCAACTTGGAGACGTCAGGTGAAGCAAACCAAGATTGCGTGGCGCCTTGCTATCATTACTCTCGTCATGTTCGTCGGCGTGATTGCCGTGGCGACAACGGCGTTGCTCGAGCTGCGGACTCAGATCGAATCTGAAAGAGAGCGGTCGCTGCGCAGCGTCGTGGATGTAGTTGCGTCGCAGATCGACGGCCTGGCGCCTGATTTGCGCTCGGGACGACTGACAAGGGATGGTCTCATACAAAAGGTGAGATCGATCGTCTCCGCGGCTCGATACGATGGAAACAACTACTTTTTTGTTTGGGACTGGGATGGGACCATCCTGGCGGACCGCGGTACTCCTCAGAACATCGGGAAAAACCTGCTCGATAAGGGAGACGTGAAGGGGACCCTGTTCCGCAAGGAGATTGTAGACAAGGCGCAGCAGACGGGGTCCGGCGTCGTTACTTATTACTTCCCTCGAGCGGGGCAAACGGAGCCACTCCGAAAGAAGGCGTTCGTGATAGGTCTTCCGGAGTTGAAACTGATCGTCGCCTCCGGCATGTACGTAGACGATCTCGAAGCTGCTTTCGGTGCCGCTGCGTTTCGACTTGGTGGATTTATGCTGCTGATCGTCCTGGTCAGCGGAGCTTTCACGATGCTGGTTGCGAGGTCCATCTCGAGACCGCTTGTGGCGATGGATCGGCGTCTTCGGGAGATGGTCGCGGGCGACCTCGACGGGGACATACCCGGACTGGATCGCCGTGATGAGATTGGTCGGATGGCGTCCTCGGTGGCGGTACTGCGGGATCACTCGGTCGAGGTCGTGCGTCTGAGAAAGCTTCAAGAGGAGGGTGAGCGACAGGCTGCAGAAACCGAACAGTCTGGCTGACCGGTTCGAGCAAGCTGTGGGCGAAGTCGTGGAAGCCGTATCATCTGCTTCGACTGAACTCGAAGCGTCGGCAAAGGCCTTGCGGAACACGGCGGACCATTCCGAAAACCTCACAGGCATCGTCGCGGATGCATCAGGGGTGGCTTCGACGAATGTTCAATCCGTAGCTGCCGCAACGGAACAACTGTCATCGTCGATCAATGAGATCAGCCGTCAGGTTCTGGAATCTGCCCGAATTTCTTCTGAAGCCGTCGGCCAAGCGCAGGATACGAACAAACGTGTCAGCGAACTGTCAGAGGCTGCCGGCCGCATCGGAGATGTAGTCGAGCTCATCAACGGCATTGCCGGACAAACCAATCTCCTGGCCCTTAACGCCACGATTGAGGCGGCGCGGGCTGGTGAGGCGGGGCGAGGCTTCGCGGTAGTGGCCTCTGAAGTGAAAGCGCTGGCGGAGCAGACGGCAAAAGCGACGGGCGAAATCGGTCAACAAATATCGGGAATTCAGGCTGCGACGCAAGAATCGGTTGCTGCGATCAAGGCGATCTCAAATACCATCGAACGTCTCTCTGGATTCGCTTCGGCTATTTCAGCCGCAGTCGAAGAGCAGCACGCTGCCACCAAGGAGATTTCACGCAACGTCCAGCACGCGGCCGAAGGTACCCACCAAGTGTCGGCCAACATCGCGGATGTTAAGCGCGGAGCAACGGACACGGGGGCAGCGTCCGCCCAAGTCTTGTCCGCTGCCCAAACTCTGTCGGTCGACAGCGAGAAACTTAGGTCCGAGATCGGCCACTTTCTCTCGTCGGTCCGGGCGGCGTGAAAGCTAGAGGCGGTCGCGCGGACGCGGTCCCAATCGCCTAGAGCGGAAACCCAGAGATCCAACCTAACACCGAGTTGGCTTCTGGCTTTTCACCGCCGCAAAGCCGCATCCGAGGAAAGACATCGTCACGATCGGAACGGACTGACTACAAAGAGCCTGAAAAAGCATGTACGCTGCGTCTTTCGGCAGGGATGACGCTAATGGCAGCACAAACACAGACTGTGACATGCAAATTTATTGGTGATTTTAAGGTAGGCGACAACATCGTTTCAAACGCAAACGCACTTTGTCATCTGTCGTCAAACAATGAAAAGGGCGTGTTCAACAAATTGCTAGTGGTTCAGTCAGGCTCCATTGTGGAGGCCGCGCTGGACCAGATTATCTATCGCGCACAGAATTACACCAAAGAAGGCGTACCCAACATACCTGAGGACGTGCTGAAGAAAATCCGCGATTCTAAGATTGAACGATTCAACAACATCATTCAGGCAATGGAAACGCACAGGCTGCTCGATGAACTCGGCGCCAACATTTACAAAGACCTTCATCGTCTTCGAAAGCTTCGCAACCGCATCCATATTCAGTTTGACGACGAACCGGAAGATGTAGATCGGGACGACTCAAAAGCGTTTGTCGATGCCACCGTGAAATGGGGCTTGTCCCTATGTCTTTCTGTGCTCAAACATCTGGGTGAGAAATACCCTCGACCGCCTGAGCTTGGAGTGTATGCACAGGATGTCTCGATCCCGGCGTCATAGTCATCATCGTTGCGATGGCTTGAGCTAACGGTCGGTCGGCGAAGCCGAGGAAAGGCGCGAATGATTGTTTTCAAATGAACAGACGATAGTCATAAGATGCTGTGCCAAATCGCTGTAGCAGCGAACCAATGCGTGCAATCTCATTCGAAGAATGAAGGGTCGCAGGCAGTTTGGTATAAGGTCGAACGTATTCCAATTCATTTTTGAGAGACCCATAATCTCTTCGGCAAGCTGGCGCAGCTCGCTCTGTCCAGCATGTCGTCGAATGATGAGGGGCGCCGGGATGCGCCGCTTACCTTGAAAGTATTTGAATCGTGGATGCAAAGCGGTCGTCGCTCCATGTACCCAGAGCAAAGCCGAGAAGTCATCGACCTTCATGACAGTTCCGCGCCGAACCGGGTAGTTGTCGTCATCAAAGCTACCTTTGCCGTCAGGGATAGACGCTACATATCGCAGGGCGCTATCAATCTGGATCTCGACCATATCGAGGTGCTTTACACCGCCGAGCCCCTCGGCTAATCCCTCGCGCTCGTCAGCAGTAAAGTTCGTTCGTTTGTGTAAGACGACCCGTTCTGGAAGTTTCAATCGGGCGTCGAAGAAGAGTTGCCGAATGGTCTCGCCCGTGCGCCGGGCATCTTCTTTCGACATGAACGGATTCTTGCCATAGAAAATCGGATCTTCGATCTTTGAGAGCCTGTACTGAAGGCCTTCGCCCTTGCCGCTGTAGATGTGGCTGCATCCCAATACGACGTGCTTTCCTTTTTCGGCAGTCGGGTCGATGCTGAATCCGAGGCCGACGAAAGCCGTATTATCGGCAAGGCTATTCAAAACCCACGGAGTCCGCATCGATTTCACGTAGAGCGCAAGTGAGAGCCACCACCAGACCCGACACTGATAATTGTCCGCAAAAGTGTCCTCATCGAAAAACTGTGAAGCGATGCCACGTTGTACGCAGAACGCTTTCACGAAATCATGGACGTCGAACCGCTCGGCTTCGGTGCGATACCCGCGGAAGTTGCTCCAACGAGACGGATATAAGATCATCACGACATGAGGAGCGTAAGTGGATTGCAACGCCTCAATGCCCTTTGTGATGTGCGATGCGATCTGGAGCGCGCCTGTCTGAGGATCAGAGCTAGTTGGCTCTGGGCAGAAGAACCATCCTTTACCACCCGGCTGCGGGATCTCTAAAGGCAGACCGTAAGCCATCGCGAAACCGGGATAATCGACCAGGTAGTCTTTTTCGTTCTGACTCGGGGAGAGTACCCGATTTGCATTCTGGAGATAAGAATGGAGACCTCGTGATTCGGCTGAAGCACAGATGACGCCCAATCGCAGCCCAGTAAAGAAACCTTGAGCCGTTAGCGAGTAATCAAATGGACGGTTCTGAGCTAGGCCCCGCACTGGATGTGGCGAGCGTATGAGACCGGTTCCCGATTTGTTGGAGAAAACCAACTCTGGTTCGTCCACTTCAATCCCGGTGTACCTGACCAGCGGCTGCAAGGAATCCGGCGTTGGCGTGATTTTCCCACCTTTCGGAAGTCCGATCTCTCCGAAAACAGGTGAGCGGCGAATTTTGAATCGAAAGCTTGAGCCGCAATTGCGCGGGAACTCGTAGACCGTTTCCGGTGCCGTAGGAAGAAGCCGCTTTCGCCATTCCATGACGGCTTGATTGAACTGCTTATTGTGCTGATAGCCAAGGATCGCGAGTTTGACTGGATTGGCGACTTCTCGCGGAGCGGGCTGTCCGTCCTTTGTGAACACCTTAATCGTCGGCATGATGGCCAAATATTGCGTTCCCGCATCCCGGCGTAGATAGAGATGGACTGAATCGTGGGTGACATATCCGGCGGGGCACCGACGCTGATCGCTTCGCGGTTCTGTCTTCCAAATTTCGTGCCGCCCGTCCGTGGGCAGCGCTACCGTTTCAGACATTGATTTCGTCAGAGCTTCGCGCATGAGCGAAATCATCGCGCCATCATCATAGGCCAGGTCGTTCGGCCCTACAGGTGTTCTTTCAATCGGTCCTTTAACATTCGAACCGAACGCATCCTTGATTTGGTCAACTTGCCCAAGAGCAAAGATCTTTCCTTTGAACGGAACAGCGATAATCGATTTGTCAGCCGTGATCTCGCGGAGCGCCGACCACACGTGGTCCTTGGGCCATACTTTCAGGTCAAACAGCAGCACTTC
This sequence comes from Bradyrhizobium sp. YCK136, assembly GCF_044570075.1. Classification (NCBI taxonomy): domain Bacteria; kingdom Pseudomonadati; phylum Pseudomonadota; class Alphaproteobacteria; order Hyphomicrobiales; family Nitrobacteraceae; genus Bradyrhizobium; species Bradyrhizobium sp. YCK136. The sequence goes on along the minus strand of NZ_CP172424.1, from coordinate 6,862,228 downwards.
TGACGGACACTCTAACGCGTAAGCATTGCTTTTGATCAGCGTGGTTGCCCGATGCTTAGGTAGAGTAAATGGCAAACGGGCAAGCCTGTCTTGCCCCGCTGCGGCTTCCATTGCATTAAGAGCAGCTTGACGAGACTCGCCCTTGAGACAATGAAGTCCCAGCCGGGTGAGCAAGTCGTCGAAGCCCATGCCAGGGACGAAGTATGCTTGCCTTCCGTGGGCTCGCGCATGTTGTATTAAGCTTTCGATATGAGGAGGACAGTCCGCGTCTCCAAAGCTGCACCAGTAAAGGACACCGTTGCCCGATTGACCGTAAGCGTCACGGAACGCATCCATCAGTGATTGGTCACGCCCGCTGTAACCCGAGACGATTATAGATGTGTTCTGAAGTTCCGCGACTAGAGCCGAGCGTAACGCCGCTTCCTGTCGTTGAAGCTCGCTCGAAGTATTCTTCAGCCTATCGTACCGGTAGTCGCCGTGCATCGACACGCAAAGAAGCTCGCCTTTTGTCGGAATTCGATCGACGCGGTTTTGCGAGTCGATACCGACCTCAATGGGCGCAAGCGAGAAATTGGCCGCAGCCCGTGCTGCCAAGCCGTCAAAATTGGGGGACCAAACCGAGCGAACGATATCCGCCTCGGCTAAATGGCAAAGTAGACGATATCCAATATGTGGCGTCGCATTACGCACTAGCTCTTGAAAATAGGCGCGCCGATCCGGCTCGATAGGGAAGCAACGGTCAATATAGAAGCTGTACTCTTCGGGAGAGTTTTCGGTCGGATATCCGCCTTGCTTATTAAACCAACCCTGGATGCGGCGACGCACGCCATCGAGCGATAGCTCCGAAAACTGCTCTTCCAGACCGGGATTGTTTGTCAAAAAGATCTGACGCTTCCATTCCCAGATGCACATCTGGGCCGAAGGCAGGCCGGAACTGGTTGACGCGCCTGCGCCCAGAAACAGGGCCAAGGGCATGCCGCGGCGCACGCCGATCGATCTGATCAAGGCGTCGAGGGAAAGCAGGATCGGCTGGTCATCGCCAACGGACGTTTGCTCGGCAATAGTAGTGGCAGCGGTAGTCATGGGCTCTCGCAAATTTCTGAAGCTCTATGCGAGGCAAAATGGCCTCGGCATATCAACGGACTGCGTTGATATGCTCCCTTCCAACGGACATTCGTTGGCCCGGGTCGACGAGGGGGCGAGCAAGGTGTCCCGGAAAGGCCGAATCGAATCTTTGCTCGGCAAGGTAGCAATCGTGGGAAGCGAGAGGCCCGGTTGTCAAGGAAGGCGTCTGTTTATCCGTAAGCGGAGCTTTTCTCCCATTTGATTGACTGGTTTCGCTTCGGCTTTCGCTCTGCGATCCTTGGCTTGTCAGAGAGCCGAGAGGAGACTGAAGGCGATGGAACAATCGGGGGAGGAAGCCGAAGCTGATGGCTTTTTAGGGAAGCTTACGCGCCGGACGCGTTCTGGAGGCCGGTTATGGTCTGCGGAGATCAAGGGGCGCGCTGTTTTCGAGAGCATGAAGCCCGACGCCCGGGTATGTGATGTCGCACGGCGTTACGGTGTGAAGGCCCAGCAGTTGACGACGTGGCGCAGATTGGCGCGTGCTGGCCGGCTCGCATTGGTCACGGACGACGCGGCGGATTTCGTGTCGATCGAGCTGAGCGATCCAGTGGCGTCAGGCAAGAGCGAGGGGCCCGTCGAGATTACGATTGGCAAGGTTTCGGTCCGCCTGGATGCGGACGTGTCGGCGGTGCGGATCGCGGAGATCGTGACTGCGATCGAGCGCGGCGCATGATCATTCCGGCGCAGGGACTGCGGATTGTGCTTGCTGTGCGTCCTGTTGACTTCCGGTGCGGGCACGACGCGCTGGCCGGTCTTGTGCAAAACACGCTTGGGCTCGATCCGCATTCGGGCCTGATCGTGGTTTTTCGTTCGAAGCGCGCCGACCGGCTGAAGATTTTGCTATGGGACGGCACGGGCCTCGTTTTGGTCTACAAGCGCCTTGGCCGCGATGGTCGTTTCGAGTGGCCGCAGATCAGCGACGGCGTCATGCATCTGACGCGCGTGCAGTTCGAAGCTACCCATGTTGATGCCCCTCCTTGTTAGGCTGACAGATTCTTAGATCAAGTTGCGCGATGACGTGGTTTCGAAGGTCTCCGATGGCGTGAAGAACGGATGGTGTATTCGGGAAGAGATAGGCGCCGCTGGGCTGGCGATCAATTAGCAAACGCTTGGTTCGGATCTGAACATAGAGCCAGTTTACTGGAATCTCGAGCCTTCGGGCCAGTTCGGGCGGGCTGAGGTATGAGTCGTCATGCTCCCATCGGCTGCGCTGGGCAGTTACCTTGATGGCGGCGGCACGACGGAGCCGCCCAACGGTGATAGGCAGCACCTTATCGGCGCAACGGGGAGAGCGGTGACCTTCCCGAGTAAGGATTGTGGCGATCTTGTCGTCTGGGACGCCGTCGCGAGCGAGCGTCAGAAGGCGTTCCCGCATCTCTGTGCCTCGCGTCAATCTGGTGACGGAGTTGACGCTCATCTTCACTTCGAGCTCCGTCACGGCGCCTCCCCGCCAGACGATCCTAGCCAGGGCCAAGTCGCGCTCACCGCGGTCGAGAACGACCTTTTCGATGAGACATCGCAACAACGCCTTGCGATGCGCATCCGAGATAGTCTCGTCACCCCATATCTGCGGGAGGCGGCCGGTGAGGCTGATGACCTTGTCGTTGAGCTCCTTGCTTATGGCCACTTGTGTGATGGCTTTGGGCGGCGTCTGTCGGGCAAGCGCCTCTTCGGCGGCGCGCACGTCGTTTAGCGCCGCTTCCCATCGACGCTCGAGTTCCGAGGCGACCAACCGATTATCTGGATCAGCTCGGTTGAACTGCCGTTCGGCGAGCGCCGCCGTGTATCGCTTGCGCTCGAGCTCTCGTTCTGCACTGGAGCGTAGCGCATTGTTCGTCTGCTGCTGCACCCGGCGGGAGCGCGACAAGGCATCGAGTTCGGCCGGCGCTAGTGCGGTTAGGAATGCGTCGCCAACGGCTGCATCGATATGGGCGGCGCGGATGTGTTGGCAGGTTGGCTGACCTTCCTGGGTACGCAGGTGATTGCATACATATTCGCCGCCGCCCTTGTAGCGGACGTACATCTTATGGCCACATCGTGCGCACCAGGCAATGCCGTGGAGCAGGAGCTCGCCATTGCGAGGCGCGCCGCGGGTTTTGATGCGCATGTATTCGGCTCGGTTATCTCTGATGACGGATCGGATTTTTTCATAAATTGGCCAGTCGATATAGGCTGGATATCGATCTTTAACGACGATCCGCCACTCCTCCATCGGCCGCGGAGCCTTTTGTGGCAGGGCCCCCTCCCGCTTCGGCGGCCGGAAGCGGGTTCGTCCATAGACAAAGGCGCCCGCGTATGCGGGGTTCTTCAAGATCGCCGCGACGGCAGCCAGCGTCGCGCGCGTCCAGCACAAATCGCCATATCGATCACGACGCGGCAGTTCCAGGTCACGCTCGTTCAACGCTCGCATGACCTTGGCAACGCTGCGCAGCTGCAGGAATAACTGGAAGACGAGACCGAGCCGCCCTTGCACGGCCATGTCGGGATCCTTAACGACCACACCGCTCGGGTCCCGCATCAGCCCGATTGGCAGCATAACCGCAAGTTCGCCGCGTTCGGCTTTGGCCAGCAGGCCGGCGGTCAGCCGGCTGCGGATCGTATGTAGCTCAAGCTCGGAGATCGAACCCTTCAGCCCGAGAAGCAACCGTCCGTTGGGAGTGCCCGGATCATAGACACCATCGCGGTCGGCGATCAGGCAGCCACGTAGACCACAGATATCCAGGAGCGGATACCAGTCGGTACAATTACGCGCCAAGCGGGTCACGTCGATCGACAGGATGAGTCCCACTTCACTCAGGCCAACACGGCCAACGAGTTCCTTGAAGCCGTTACGCTGTGCTATAGACGCGCCGCTCAACCCGAGATCGGCATCAATCACGTCGATGGCCGCCTCACGCCATCCGAGTTCGCGGGCGCGCTGGCGAAGCGCGTATTGAAGGCGCAGGCTCTCCTGATTGCTTACGACCTGATGGGGCGTCGACTGCCGGATGTAGACTACGGCTTTGCGCGCCAAGTGGCTTGGTGTGACCAGCTCGGACTTCATGAGGGATCTCCGCCAAAATTGCGGCGACGTCTTCGACGATCTGGCGTCGGAGCGCGGGCGTCAGCGTCGACCAAAGATCGGCTGGATCCATGCTCATGTGCGTCGGGACAATCCGCTGTCGATAAAAGCTCGAGTAGAGCCTCCATACTCAGCTTAATCTGATTTGCCTCTTGCTCATAATATTCGATTGCGGTTGCTTGAATCAGAAGACTGCTTCCTGCGCGATACTCAACTTCATACGAAGCGGGAATGCCTCGGCCTCGCTGACCGATCTTCCTAATCACTCGATATGAGCGCCCCCACAAAGGATGGTGGGGGTCCCGAACCTCGACCACCTCCGGAAATGATTCGTCAGACTCACTATCAGGGACATTCCTCAATCCCCTCGTTTGAAGGGCTGAACTGGAAGCGAGTGGGCGAACGGATTGTCGCGACGCCAGCTGCGGCGAACTGACTCAGACCCGACAACCTGTTTCGCGCGGGGCTTTGGGATGATAGCTTGCGGATGTGCCGCCGTCCCCCATTGATCCCGCCCGTCTTGCAGCGCTGCCCGCCGATTTGCGCGCGCTCTTCCGCGCGCAGGAAGCGATGATTGAAGCCGAGCGTCGTCGCGCAGACGATGAATGCTCGGCGCGCCTTCATGTCGAGAGTGAACTGGCTGCGTCCAAAGAGAGCGTCGAACGCCTCGAACTGCTCGTGAAGGAGTACGAGCGCGCACGTTTCGGTAAACGCTCGGAAAAGTTCAATCCCGATCAGATGCAACTGGTTCTCGAGGACATCGAGATTGCCATCGCCGAAGTCCAGGAACGCCAGGACGATCGTGCGCGCCGCGCCGGCACGGCGCCGTCCAGCCGCCGGACCAGGCGCGCTGCCCGTGCCTTTCCCGCGCACCTGCCGCGCATCGAGCAGGTGATCGAACCCGAGAACCTCGAGTGTCCCTGCGGCTGCGGCCGGATGGTCCAGATCGGCGAGGATCGCTCCCGCCGTCTCGATGTCATGGCCGCCCAGTATCGTGTGATCGAGACGGTGCGACCGCGCTACGCCTGCGCAAAGGGCTGCACCGGTGTTGCTCAGGCGCCGGCGCCCGCCCATCTCGTGGAGGGTGGCATCCCCACCGAGGCGCTGCTGGCGCAGGTGGCGGTCGCCAAGTTCAGCGAGCACATGCCACTCTATCGTCAGTCGCAGGTTCTGGCTCGGCATGGCATCTTCATCGATCGCGCCGTTCTGGCAGACTGGATGGGAACGGTCGCCTTCCACCTCGCGCCGCTGGTCGAGCGCATGAGCGTCGTGATGAAGCAATCGGGCCGCTTGTTCATAGACGAGACCAGGGCGCCTGTGCTCGATCCGGGCCGGGGCCGAACGAAGACCGGCTATCTGTGGGCTGTCCTGCGCGACGATCGCGGCCACGGCGGCGCTGATCCACCAATCGTGGTCTACCACTACGCGCCAGGACGCGGTGGTGACCATGCTGAGCGCATCCTCGAGGGCTTCGACGGCATCCTTCAGGTCGACGGATACCAGGGCTATCATCGGCTCGCACGGCCCAAGCGCAAAGGCGGCGTGCCGCTGCGGCTGGCCGCATGTTGGTCCCACTCAAGGCGCAAGATCATCGCAGCGACTCCGAAAGCCGGCTCACCCATCGCCGAAGCCGTTCTCGCGCGCATCGCCGCACTCTATGCGATCGAGAAGGAGATCCGTGGCGCCGACGCCCCGGCTCGGCAAACGACCCGTAACGAGCGATCACGGCCGCTCGTCGCTGAACTCGAGAGGTTTCTGCGCGAGCAAGCCGCTCGCCTGTCGCCGGGCAGCGAGATGGGCAAGGCGATCGCCTATCTCCTGAACCATTGGGATGGCCTCACCTTGTTTCTCGACGATGGTTGCGTTGAGATGGACACCAATCCCGTCGAAAATCAAATCAGGCCGCTGACTCTGACGCGTAAAAATAGTTTATTTGCTGGTCACGACGAAGGTGGTCGTTCATGGGCGCGCATAGCTTCGCTCATCGCCACCTGCAAAATCAACAGCGTGGAGCCCTACGTCTGGATGAAAGCGACGCTCAAAGCGATCGCAACCGGTCACCCGCAGTCCCGGATCGACGAGCTCCTGCCCTGGTCGTTCGGCCGCACCTCGTAATTCTCCGTCGTTGCCGCCTCCATACCCCCCGCCAACGATTTGCAAACACGTTGATCAACAGACTGCAATCCCCACGCCAAACCTTTGCGAATGGGACGCGAACGTCGCTTACGTTTATCCAGAACTCTTTGTCTTGGGTTCAGAGGCCCGGCAGCAGAGATCCAGCAGCGGCACGCTGACGATGGGGGCCCTCGGGGGAGCGTTAGACCGTCCACTGGTCCTCCATGGTTCGGTGCCAGTGGAGGGGAGGCTTTCCTGGAGTTCTTCGGACGGGCGGCTGGATGTTCGGCATACCGGGAAAGACCCAGTTCGAAGCATCGCCGCCGGCGGGCCTGACGACATTGGCGGGGCCGTTTCCCGCACAGCGCGTGACAATGCCCAGATACCCGCGCATTATGTTGAGACAGCCTGGGCGCACGGCGTTTCCGGGAATGGGCCAGAGCGGGGGCTTGGATGAGATTGAGCATCAGATCAGCAATAATATTGGCGTCAGCCGTGGTAACGAGCGTCGCCTTATGGCCCGGTCATGCGATAGCCGATGCTGGAATCCAGGAATACGGAGCGGCGCTGGTCCAATATTTCAATAGCCTCCGGGGCGGCTACGAGCCCTTCATCATATCGGAAGGCCAGCAAGTCGGTGACCTGATAGATGTGAGGACGCGATCCGTGCTGAAGCGCCGAGCCGCGTGTTTTCCCAATCTCGTCCCGCCCCAGCCTCAAAAATTTGAACTTCCAAAGTTCGTGGGGATGTCCCAGACAGCCGCTTCGTTCCTTTTCGAGGTCAAGCAGTGGTTCGGCCTCACGGCCAACGACAAGCTCGTGGACAGCGTCTCGCTAGTCTTCAGCGAGGGCACCATTGAGGACGTGATGCTCGACGATTTGCAGTCCAATCTGTCCAAGGAGTGCGAATTCCTCAAACCGCTGATTATGGAGGGTAAGGTCATCACGCTGTTCGGACGAACCACTACCCTCATCCGAACCGTGATCAGGGCCAAGACGAACACCGTCATGTCTTTCGGTACCGATGCCACCGCGGAGGCAAAGATTGAGCAATTGAAGAACCTGCTGCCGGGAGGCGCGGCAAGCGTTTTGCCGGTCGACGCGTCGATCGGGGCCAAGATAGACCTCAAGGGACAGAAGGCGGTGACGCTCCAGACCGAGGGTCCCTCGTCCGTTGCGTTCCGGCCGACCCACATCCCGCGCAAGCTGCTCGGCGGGGAGCCCGCAGACGGCTTGATCCCCTTCGATGCGACGAATGGCGTCCAGATCGAAATCCAGGAGCGAGCTGCTAGTGCTTGGATCAAGACACTCAAAGAGACGTCCGCTTCAGCTAGGCTTTTCTCAGCTCTTTCTGAGATCATTGTTCGTCGCCGCGTTCACCGCCGTGCTTGCGGAGAATGCCGCAGCCGAAGGCGGGGGCCTGACTATTTGCCCGAGAATCGACCAGAATCTAGCGCCATCACCTTCCGTAGCATCTCTACTCGCCCGACTGACGTCGGGCAGCGATCCGAGAACCCTCGATGCGTTAAGACGCGACCTTATCGCAGAAGGAAACGAGATCTCGGGCCGCGCCGACGACAACGATCCACACGTGGCCGCTCAAGCCGCGAAAGACATCTCGTACCTCGACGCCGCCCTTTCCCGTCGGCAGGACACTGCCTGGTCCGACTTCCTGCCGGACCAGCGAATTCGCCTCCGCTTGACGCTGTCGAAGCTTTATCTGCACTTCGGCTGCAGAAGAGAAGCGACAGGGACGCTCGAGGACGCTATCGCGCTCGCGCCAAGCGGTTCGCTACAGCGTGCGCAATTGCTTACGAACCTCGGTGTTCTCTATACCGACCTGGATCGGTTGGACGAGGCAGCTCCGAAGCTACGCGAGGCACTTGAGATCGTGCCCTCATCGAAGGACTACGCTTCAGCCAAGACCAGATTGGGAGCGTTGTCGACCTCAGCTCGCTTGGCTCGCAAACGCGGCAGCCGTCAAGATGCCTTCGAATTTAACAGATTGCTGATCGCCGAACTGGATGATCCGAAGGTCGCCGATTATTTCCGGGCGGCCGCCGCATCGGACGAGCATCAGCGTATTTTGGCGATCACGCTCACAAACAACGCCATTCTTCTTGGCTACGAAGAAAGAATGGCCGAAGCCGGTCCGCTGTTCGAGCGTTCGTACAAGATGGTGGTCGGCCGCCCGGACGCCATCACGCTGGGCCTCCCCGATCTCCTCATAGCGTGGTCCGACAACCAGCTCGACTCGGGCAATCCGGAAGGTGCGATCCGCCGCTTGGACGAAGCGATCGCTCTTCTCAGGGCGAAAGGAGGTCGTCCGGAAGTTCTCGCGAGAGCGCTTCAGAAACGATCGTCGATGGCGATCAATTCGGGCGAAGCAAGGAAGGCGCTCGAGCTGATCCGAGAGCTCGACGGTATTCCGCAGTCCTCGCTCACTCCGCTGGAACAAGCCAACATAGCGGCCACGAAGGGCGCACTACTCGAAGCAACTGGCCGGTTCGACCAATCATTACCCTTCTACGAACAGGCGCTCGCCGGAACGAGGCGAGCAGTGCCCGAGGGAACGTTCGAGGTCGCGAAGGCGTGATTGATCTCGCATTCGCAAAAGGTAAGTCGGGCGATCTCGACGCCGCGTTGGAAGGAGCGCGGGCAGCCGACCGTGCGCTAGTACCCGGAATCAGAGCTGAGTGATACGGCGGCCTTTGAAACGGCGTTGACGGACCTTTTTCTTGGTCCAGACGAAGGGCTCGGCTCTGTCGTTGTATGCGTTGACGTAGGCATCGATGTGTTCCTGAAGCTGCTTGAGGCTCGTGAAGGAGGTGCCGCTGAGCGACTGCCCCTGCAAGATGGAAAACCATACTTCGACCTGATTGAGCCATGACGCACTTGTCGGCGTGAAATGAAATTGCACGTTGGGGTGGGCCTTGAGCCAGTCCTCGTTCTTTTTATGGGTGTTGAGGTTGTCGAGGATGACGTGAAGCTTGCGGTTCGGAAAAGCCGCGGTGACGCTGTTCATGAAATCGAGAAACTCGACGCGGCGCCGGCGTTTTGAATGGGTCGCGATGATCTTTCCGGTGGCGACTTCGAGCGCCGCAAACAATGTTGTGGTGCCATGCCGCTTGTAATCGTGGCTTTGGCCGGTCAAGGCGCGGCCATTGGGCAACTTCAGATAACCCTGCGCTCGCTCCAAAGCCTGGATCGAGGGCTTCTCGTCCACGCACAGCACAATGGCCTTCGCCGGCGGCGCGACATAGAGGCCGACAACATCGGCGGCTTTGGCCGTAAAGTTCGGGTCGTTGCTCTCGCACCAGGACTTGCGAGCCACCAGGTCAATCTTGTGGCTGCGCAGGAACCGCCAGACATATTGGACATCGACATCGCCCAGCGCCTCGGCCAGCAGGGGGCCGGTCCAGCGCGCAAACCCTTGCGGTGGCGGCTTATCCAGCAGCTTCAGAATCCGCTTGTCGGTCGTCTTCGTATAGATCGGCTGCTTGCCAGGCCGCGGCTTGTCTTGCAGCCCTTCAAGGCCATGGTCGGCATAGCGATGCCGCCAAAGGCTGACAATCCGCGGCTGGACCCCAACTTCCTTGGCGATCGACCGGGTGCTGCGCCCATCCGCCGCCAACAGAACTATCCGCGCCCGCTTCAAATCGCGCTGCCTAGGTGCCTGGCTGGCTGAGGAATCGTCGGGTTGCCGCGCCGGCGTCGCGCCGAATCGGCAATTGGTAGCCAAGATCCGCGAAAGTCGCGGCATGTTCGCCATCCTCAAGCGGCAGGCGCTACGGAAGCAGGGAGGAGCAAGCGAAGAGGAGTTCCGAAAGATAGACCGCGACATCTTCGATCTCGTTCGAGAGAGAGAACTCGACCGGGTCGGAGTGGCCATCGAGCGCGGCATGCTTCGGCGAACCAACGAAGAAACGATACGGCGTCTCCAGCAGTCTCTCGCCGAACTCTGCGCAGCGCGATCTGCCTTCGATGACGCAGTCAAATCAAGGCGGCCGAACCTGGATTCGTCTGTGGAGCGCCTGAACAGGGCACGAGCCGCAATGGCTGAAAGCGAACGTACGATCCAGTCGGACGTAAGGCTGAAGTTCGCCACCGGAAGGCTCAAAGTGTCGATGGAGGACTTGCCGGATATTCTGCGTGACCGCGAAGCAATGATCGCCTTCCGGGTGGGTAGCGATTTCTCGGTCGTATTCATCGCCGCCCGCCGCGGCGCGAACGTCATCACGGCCTCGGCTCTATCGAAGACCGCATCCCGGGGCGATATCGCGGCGGCCGTCACGTCGGTGATCGATGCGCGGAGGCAGGGGGATTTTCGCGCAGCGACGGATCGGCTCGGGACCGTACTTGGGCTCGAAGATCTAAAAGGACTCTTCGAAGGAACCGACCACATATTCCTGGTAGCCGACGGAGACCTGCAACGCCTTCCTGCACACCTGCTACCGATCGGAAGCACGCTTCTAGGCGACTTGTCCGCGACGTCGACGCTCTCCTCCCTGTCGATGCTGGCCGCATTGCGCAATCCCGCCGTCGCGGACAAGCAACCCTCGCGCTCGTCGTCCGGCTTCGGCGATCCGATGCTTGACGATAGCGGATGTCCGAAGCCGGACGCGAGCGAACCACGGCAACTCGTGAACTGTTTGGGCAAGGCCTATGGATCGGCAGCCCTTCTCCAGGCAACGTTTGCCATGTTCGGCGGCGCCGCTCCTCAAACCGGCATCAACGCGACGGTCCAGACCTTTCGCAAAGCCGATTTGAGTAAGGCGGCGGTACTGGTGTTGGCTACCCATGGATTGGTCGGCGGCGACAAGCTCTCCAAGCTGCCGGCCATTGTATTGACGCCGGATCCATCCGATCCGAAAGACAGCGGTCTTTTTACGACCGCAGACATCGCGGACATGGATCTAGACGGCGTGTCGCTGGCAATAATCGCCGCCTGTCACACCGCAGGAGCTGCTCCCGACTCTCTCGAAGAGGGACTTTCCGGCCTCGGACTAGCGTTCGCCACCGCCGGAGCCAAGGCTCTCATACTGTCCTATTGGGATGCCGAACCGAGCGCGACCGAGAAGCTTCTCGAACAGGCATTGACGCTGATGAATCGCGATCATCTGTCCGTGGCGGCTGCCTTGACCGCTTCGATGAGCGAGCTCCGCAAGAACAGATACACGCCCGAACAATGGGCTCCGTTCGTCGTGATCGGAGACGGGACTGTCAAGATTCCCGAACAGTAGGTTCCGAACATCGGGCTGGTCATGAGGGGCGGGGGCGGGCCCCACGATGAGGCAAAAAGCGAACTATTTTATTTCTTCGCCCGCTTCAGAGCAATGGCTAGCGCGGACGGAGAACACGCACATCAATGTCGAGCAGATCGGCCAAGCGCGCAAGGTCGTCCGGCAGTTTCCGTTCGGACACGAGACAGGCTCTCACTTTGGACGTGATCCTGTCGGCTTTGTTTTGAGCCTCTAGCACAGTGCGATACTTAACGCACTGATAGATGCCACGTTGAAGGTCAAAGTCGTTTGACCGGCGTGACTTGACCTCGACGGCCAACTCCTTACCTGGGCTCATGAACCAGACATCGATTTCATCGAGACTTCGCAATTGCTTTTCGGGCCAGCCTTTCTTGCAGCCCTTTGGCGCACCAACCAAGAGCGGGTTATTGCACACATATTCCTTGAGACGGATATGCTCCTCGCTTTCCGGTGGACCGCCGCGGGCTAGGCCCAGACGCTGAGCCTTTCCGTCTGCCTCCACGGGCTCGGACGGCTCGATTTTCGGCAGCGTGATGCCGAAGACCCGCTTTGCCAACTTTGGCCAGCCCTTGAACTCGTAGACCTCATCCACGAACGGTCGCAATACTGAGCGCTTTCGAGCGTTCTTTAGGCGCTTGTAGTTGATGTCCGGATTGTACGCTTTGAGAAAGTCGTGCGCGCCCGTGCCTGGAAGCTTGGTCGTGCCATTTACGCAGAGAAGATTGAGGAGTGGCGCGTCAGGCTCAACATCCTGAATCGCGAACATCATGCTTCCGACCACATTGCCAATATGTTCGTGGGCCACGGTGGTGCGAAGCACGGGCTCAATACGCTCAGTGATCTGCTATAGGTGATTGGATGCCGTTCGGCCGCGGCCTCGACCAGCGCGGTCATGGCTATCGGCCGTCCGACCTCTATCAATTCCTCTACCGTATAAGACATCGTGCCGCCCGTTCGGTCAGAAAACTGGAAGCGGAACGACGAATCCGCCGAAATCGCCGTTATGTCGGGGCGGATTGGTCAGATCGATGTCGACGCTCAGCGTTTTGCCCGTCGCCTGGTCTGTCCAGTTCATATCGAGAGGCGGCACCTGAGCCAGGTGCCACATCGGCGTCTTGCCGCCGAAATAGTTGCAAGTCCCATTCCAGCCGGTCGAGGCTGCGGCGACCCAAGTATATTTGCAAGCGTGCTTGCTTAGCAACGTACTGCATACGAAGCCGCTGCCGTAAACGGCGAGCGCATACCTGCCGGCAATTTTTGCCGTAATGCCGGACCAATAGTTTTCGATGTCAGACACATCGCCTTGGCCGTAGTCTCCCTCGACCGAAAAATAGATAGCTGAACCCGGTGGCTGACCAATGTCACCCGCCATCTTTAGCGCAATCTTAGCGTCAGCAGTTCCCTGATCGGCGGTCAGGTTTAGGTTAGGACGTGAAGCGTCCTCGAATACCACGAAGATTTGCATGCCGTTCCTGCAAAGCTCTATCGCTTCCTGTGCATCGAGCAGATCCTTGCTGTTGGTTGTGGCGCCGTAATAGCGGCCAACAGCCGTAACACCTTGGCTCTTCAGCCAGGGGCCAAATCCCCTGTAACTCGTATTCGTATCGATGACCAACATTGTGCTTCCCCCCGTTCCCCACCAAGATTCATCCTCGGGTCTGGTCTGAACCTCGCTTCGCGCGGCGGTCATCCGTCTTCGGCGCAAGCTTCTTCAGTCCCGCATCCATGAATTGTCGGACAAGCTGATTGCCGGCAGTAACCGGATCGTCGGGCATTTCCCCCCGCAATTTCTTTGCCGAATCGATGAAGTCAACGACCAAGCCCTGCAAGTCTTCGGGCGACTTATCCAAGCGCTTGAGCATGCTCAGACCATTTTGAGCGTATCCGAGAAAGGCCTGATTTCTCTCGATGATCTGCGCGAGCATTTCGTCCGTAATCCGCTCGCTCGGCGAGACGAACTCGCCATCCTTCCAGTCGACATAAAGAGAGAGCTGGCCCCGCAAATTCGGACAGTAGCTTGAGTGGATTTTCTGCCTGACAGCGGCGAGGATTCTTGCTGCGAATCAGGAGCGAAGATGACGAAGAAGAGCCGCCGGACGCATTCTCCGGCATTCAAGGCGAAGGTTGCTTTGGCTGCGGTCAAAGGCGACAAGACACTGGCGGAGCTGGCGCAACTGTTTGATGTTCATCCGAACCAGATCACGATCTGGAAAAACCAGCTCCTGGAAGGCGCCGCCGGCGTGTTTGGGCATGACAAGACATCGGCCGAGACGCCGGTCGATTTGAAGGCGTTACATGCCAAGATCGGCGAGCTGGCATTGGAAAACGATTGTTTGTCCGGCGCGCTCACCAAGGCGGGCCTGCTGAGCGCAAAGCGATGATCGACCGCGGTCATGATCTTTCTATCGTGCGCCAGGCGAAGGTCCTGAAGCTGGCTCGCAGCACGGTCTACTATGAACCTCGGCCAGTTTCGGCCGAGGACCTTGCCTTGATGCGTCGGCTCGATGAGCTGCATCTCGATTATCCCTTCGCGGGAGCGCGTATGCTGCGATCGTTGCTGCGGCGGGAGGGCGTATACGCCGGTCGCCGCCACATCGCGACGCTGATGAAGCGCATGCGGATCGAGGCGGTCTATCGTCGCCCGAACACGAGCAAGCCGGCTCCGGGTCACAAGATCTACCCGTACCTGTTGCGCGGATTGAAGATCGAGCGGCCCGACCATGCGTGGGCAATGGACATCACCTACATTCCGATGCGGCGTGGCTTCGTCTATCTCGCGGCGGTCGTCGATGTGTTCAGCCGACGGGTCCTGGCCCATCGCGTCTCGATCACAATGGAGGCGGCCTTCTGCGTCGAAGCGGTCCAGGAGGCGTTGGCGAAGCACGGCAGGCCCGAGATTTTCAACACGGATCAGGGCAGCCAGTTCACCAGCCTCGAGTTCACCGATGTGCTGCTGGACGCGAAGATCGCCATCAGCATGGACGGCAAGGGCGCCTGGCGCGACAACGTGTTTGTCGAGCGGCTCTGGCGCACGGTCAAATACGAAGAAGTTTATCTCCGCGCCTACGACAGCGTGTCCGAGGCGCGAGCGTCAATTGCCAAGTATCTGGCCTTCTACAATCAGGGACGCCCTCACTCGAGCCTTGACGGGCGCACGCCCGACGAGGCTTACTTCGGCACGCAAGCTATGGTGATGGCCGCATGACCGTCGCCGACGGTTTTGTCGTCGCTCTGGTCGGGCTACGCCCTCCCGACGCAACGACAAAACCGTAAAGCCCCGCGTTCAGCATAACCCGGCAGGAATCCACTTAAATCCAGCGGGGCGCTGTCCAAACAACCGGGGCCAGCTCTGTATTGTTGTCCAAGCGAAATGCAAAGAAGTTCCGAAGGGTGATGCTAGAGATGCGAGTTGGCTGATAACCCAACTGAAGGCGGAATTCGGGAAGTATCAAAAAAACAAGCGTCTTCGACGCCCAGACTACTACATCATAGCGACTAACTCCACGAGATCAGGCGACTTCGGTTTAGTGCTGCCGGCGGCCACCGGTCAGTGAGCTTGGCGCCGAGCTCCTTCCTGAGTGAGGTTGACTACGCCTCGATTCTCAGGGACGGGGCTCTCCACTGCTACCAATATCCTCTCAACTGGCTACCGACCTCTCGCCTCTGGCTCCCGCGCAGCGGGCTGGAGCGCAGCGACTTAATTGGAAAATCTGCTTTTGCCATTTCATCGAACGGGACAGCAGTGCTGGCTTGAAGAGCGTCGCCGCCAGTCACATGTGATAAGGATCGGGGATCGTTGGCCCGACACAGTGGCAACGCACCCACCGGCCTCATTGAAGGTCGTGTGCGTCCAAATAAGAGCAAGCACGGGCTGCGTTCGAGCACCGCTCGACGCAGTACCTTTACTCAAATGCAACGGCACGAGCCGTCGAGGGAGACCTTGGCGGCTTTTTGCGTGTGGCCAGATATGCGCAAAGAAAAACGGCCCCTTGGGGAAGGTCGGCCAGCCGAGGTTCTTGCACCTGGGTATGGAGATCGGCCGCGCCTTTCATGCCATTACGGTGACAGTGCACAAGACTCTCGACGCGGGGAGTGCCCCATCCGCAACGCTGCTCAAAGCCAGTTTTGTCCGCGGTCACCGCCGTTCGCGATGCGCTATCGGTAGCGAGCCAAGGACGTTCATGGACAAGCAAGCCGGAATTACGGTGACAGTGCACGAAACTGCACGACGTCAGGCGACTTCAGTTTAGTGCAGTGTCACCGTAATTCCGGTCACAGCGCCGCCGCGGTCCGGAAGAAGGCGTCGATCTGGGCATCGCTCCAGCCGTAAGCGGCGCCGATTGCCGCCGTCATTGGATGGCTGCGCTGAAACACCGTGGCGTTGGCATTTGCGGCCGCGACCAGCGCGTCGAGCACATCCCTCGAAAACATGGATTTCCCCTCTCGAATGCGAAAGGCCGCCCGATAGGGGCGGCCTTTCATTGGACTCCGGGCATAAGGCCCGATCAGGAGTTGTTAACGCACTGCAAAACCGCGCACAGCCTCCGGTTGACACAATCAGCGGTTAGGTGTCAGAATTTTCTCTCGCATTTGGAAAAACATTGACGATTTTGGAAGAACATTGCCGATGTCAAATTGCATTGACCAGAAACAGCAGCATCATTCCGGCGACAGCGATAACGACTGGCGCATTGCCACACTCTTCGTGATTTGCCTGCTCGCCTTCGCCGTCTGCCTCAAACTCGGCGAAAAGCTCTACTCGTCGAACGTCAATCTCAGAATTGCCGAGTGCAGCGCGATTTATTGGAAGGGCCGCGCCGAAGGACGCCCCGAAAACTATTGCGCGCCGGGATGCTGCACGCCGCCGAGCGCCCCCTAGGAGCCTCCTCCCCGTCAATCTTCTCCGGTCACAGCGTCGCGGCGGCCCGAAAGAATGCGTCGATCAGGTCATCGCTCGAGCCATAAGCCGCTCCGATCGCCGCCGTCATTGGATGGCTGCGCTGAAACACCGTGGCGCCTGAGAGCAGCATCTCGGCGTTGAATTGCTGATCGGCCGGCATCGCGCTCACGATGGCCATTAGCGGCGCCGGGATGTCGCCCGTCTTGACCGCTGCCAACGCCTCGGCCGTCGTGACGATGTTCGATAGCGCGAGTTGCTGGAAGAACTGGCGGTCCGAAATGTTCTCCGGCACCGGCAGCGGCGAAATCTCGGCCGGATCGCACTACGGTGACGGTGCACAAAACTCTCGACGCGGGGAGCGCCCCATCCGCAACGCTGCTCAAAGCCAGTTTTGTCCGCGGTCACCGTAGCTCCTCGGTTCGCAATGCGCTATCGGTAGCGAGCCAAGGACGTTCATGGACAAGCAAGCCGGGCGAAAAAGATCGTGAGTTTCTTCGAGCGTCTCAAGACAGCAGCATCCGTTGAGTGGCGGGCCTACACCGAGCATCCCTTCACGAACGGATTGGCAGACGGCTCGCTCCCCGAAGCGGCGTTTCGTCACTACCTCGTTCAGGACTACCTGTTCCTCATCGAGTTTGCTCGCGCCTACGCGCTCGCGGTCTACAAGTCGCCCAGACTTGCCGACATGCGTGAAGCCGCGGCCGGCCTTTCGGCCATCCTTGATGTCGAGATGAACCTGCATGTGAAGCTCTGCGCCGATTGGGGTCTGTCCCCGACAGACCTTGAACAGACCCCTCCGGCGGCCGAGATGCTGGCCTATACACGCTACGTGCTCGACGCGGGAATGCGCGGCGATCTGCTGGCACTCAAGGTGGCGCTTGCCCCCTGCGTGATCGGGTACGCGGAGATCGCCACACGGCTCGCCTCGCGACCCGATGCGGACGCTGCGACGAACGCCTATCGCGTCTGGATCGCCGAGTACGCCGGCGCGCCGTACCAGGAGGTCGCTGCCAAGGCGCGGGCGCACATGGAGCATCTCGCCGATCTCTACGCCACGCCGGCCCGCGAGGCAGAGCTGATTGCGATCTTCAAGGAAGCCACCCGACTCGAGGCAGACTTCTGGGAGATGGCGTGGCGCGCGGGCCAGCTTGTTCAATAGCCCTTTCGGCAGTGAGGCTCATAACCTGAAGGTTATACAATTACGATGACGATGCTCCTCGATCTGTCGGGTCGAGCTTCCGTCACGATTCCTGAAAGCCTGACGGAAACCACGTCTGTCGGCGCGACCTACCTCACCCCCGCCACCACCATCACCACCACCGGCAACGTCACCGCCGCCAGCAGCGTGCCCAGCGCCACAGCCCCCGACACCGGGTTCACCAGCCGCTGATACTGAACCGCGAAGATGTACGCGTTCGCGCCGGTCGGCATTGCCGCGAACAGCACGACCACGCCGGCCGCGGTCGGCGGCAGGCCGAGCAGCTTGGCCAGCACGAACGCGGCCGCCGGCATCGCCAGCAGCTTGAGCGCGCTCATCACGACGACGCTCGACATCTCGCCCTTCACCTCGAAGCGGAACAGGTTGATGCCGAGCGCGATCAGCGCCGCCGGGGATCCCGCCTGCGCCAGCAGCTCGATGGTCCTGTCCACGACGGGATTGAGGCCGAGGCCGGTGAAGCGCCAGACCACGCCAAAACCGATCGCCAGCATCAGCGGGTTGCGGGCGAGGTCCGCGAGCACGGGCTGGATCACCGAAAGCGCCGAGCCGGTCCGCTTGCGGCTGACAAGCTCCATCTGCAGGATGCCGCAGAGCCAGAGCAGCGGCGTGTTCACCGACAGGATCAGCGCCATCGGCCCCGCCGCCTCGTTGCCGAGCGCCGAGAGCGTCAGGGGAATGCCGAGCATCACGATGTTGCCGTAGACCGAGCCGATCGCGAACACGACGCCGTCCTCGCGGTCCTCGCGCCCCGCGCGCAGCAGCGCCGAGAGCGCCAGCGCCGCGATCCAGGTGACGGCGAGGGCGCCGTAATAGGCGCCCCACATCCGGTAGGGGCTGACGTCGGGGAATTCCGAGACGACGATGGTGCGGAACAGCAAAGCGGGGATCGCGATGCTGAAGGCGAATTCGGAGATGCCCTTGTGCGCGGTCTCGGTGACGAAGCGAAACAGCACCGCGGCATAGCCTGATGTGATCAGGGCAAACACCGGCGCGACGATCAACACGGTGGCCATGCGCCCCCTCTCCTCACGGGGATATCAGCCGACCACCCCACGCACTCTCGACGATGCCATCATGCCCCTGTTTTGCCCGACGAGTCAAAACCGCTTCGTAAAATCCGCAAGAGGCGATTTCACTGGGCATATCAAGGCCCCGGCTACTGTGCATGGGGTTGTTTTCGCGGTTTTTGTTTTGAGGGGCCCGGGGCCAGCGGTGGAAACCGATCTCGCCAGATTTGCCAAAGGGTTAGGCTCCCGAGGAGCAGCCCCACCCACAACTGTCGTCACCCGCCTTGTGCGCGATTG
This sequence comes from Bradyrhizobium sp. YCK136, assembly GCF_044570075.1. NCBI lineage: Bacteria > Pseudomonadati > Pseudomonadota > Alphaproteobacteria > Hyphomicrobiales > Nitrobacteraceae > Bradyrhizobium > Bradyrhizobium sp. YCK136. Next base: position 6,843,240 of record NZ_CP172424.1, on the reverse strand, counting down.
CGCACTGGGGCGGGTGACCCAGTATTCCAGAGACGCCTGAAGTTTCCCGAGGGGCCGCGGCGTACTGGATCCCCCGCTTTCGCGGGGGATGACACCTGTGTGTGACGCCGCAGATCCGCCCCGGCCGCTTGCCGCCGCTAGTTCGGCTGATGGCCACACCGCCCTGTTGCCGAGAGCGCACACATCAGGGGTTTCGCCTCCGGCCTCGTTGCCAACGAACGGCGGTTCACCCACACTCCGCCCCGACCAGACATTTGGGGGGATCGATGCCCGCTTTTCACTTCAGGAAGTCCGCTCTTGCTGCCGCGTCGGGGCTTGCCCTGGCCGTCCTGGTCCACCCCGGCGCCGGCTTCGCCTACACGCAGGAGGAGCAGCAGGCCTGCACGCCGGATGCGATGCGGCTGTGCGGCGAGTTCGTGCCGAACGTCGACGCCATCACCGCCTGCATGATCCAGAAGAAGGCGCAGCTCTCGCCGCAGTGCAAGGTGTTCTTCCGCCAGGGACCCGAGCCGGGCCAGGCCCGCGCCGGCAAGCCGACCAACATCGCGCCCAAGACTGCGAAGAAGAGCACCAAGCCGGCGCCGAAAGTGGCCAGGAAGAAGAAATCCGAAGAAGGCTGAGCGCGGCCGCTGCGTTCCTTCGCTGAAACTCAGGCCCGGGCAAGCGTGCGAAGCGCGGCTCCGCGCTTGACGACATAGGCTCCGCGACAGCTACCGGACTCCTTTTGTTCGCGCGCCCTGCGCGCCTGCTTGCGGAAATTACCGCCACACGTGATCGAAAAGAGTCGCGAGACGGTTTGCGCGGCAAGGTTGCATTCCGGCTTTCCCCTTCTCGCTGCTCAAAAAAACCAACGATTGCGCGCATCGCAGGCTCTTGATTGCTGTTCGTGTCTTGTCGCGCGCAGCAGTGTGACTCAAAAGCCAACACGTCTTGTTATTTCGTGGCTGCAGAGCAACTCTCGGTAAATTTTTCTTTCCCGAATCAGCGCGGTGATTCATTTTCGGAGCCTGGGGTCAATCTGGAGGCCGAAGGTATGAACGTTATTGTTTTTGCATCGCGTAAAGGCGGCTCGGGCAAGAGTACCCTGGCCGCACATCTCGCCGCGCAGATCAAGGCGAGCAAACAGGTCATGCTCGTGGACGCGGATCCGCAGGGGTCGCTCACGCTGTGGCACAAGCTGCGGGGCACCAACGAACCGCCGATCAAATCGGCCGTGAACTCCGTCAGCGGCATCGTCTCCGCCGCCAAGCGCGACGGTTATGAATGGGTGTTGATCGACACCCCGCCGAACCTCTCGGCCGTCGTCGACGACGCGATCAAGAACGCAACCATGGTGGTCATTCCGGCGCGGCCTGGCGTGTTCGACGTCAACGCGGTGCAGGAAACCATTCAGATGTGCCGCGCGGCGCGCAAGCCCTACGCGGTCGTGCTCAACGGTGCTCCGGCCAAGCGCGACGAAGCCGAAAGCCCGATCGTCACCATCGCCCGCGAAGCGCTGGCGAAATTCCGTGCTCCGGTGTGGGGCGGTCAGATCACCAATCGTTCGGATTTGTTGATGGCGCTCAGCCACGGCGAAGGCGCGCGTGAGTATCAGGCCGAGAGCCGTGCGGCTCAGGAGATTGCAAGGCTGTGGGCGGCGATCGAGCGTTCGGTCAAGGCCATTCGCGGCACGGCGTCGGCATCCGGCGCAATGCACAAGCAGGCGGCATAATTTTCACAAATCATTCCCCGGACGAAAAACGCGCGGATGTCTGCGCGTTTTGCGTTTCTGGGCCTCACTCTGTCATTCCGGGATGACGCGCAAGCGCCAGACCCGGAATATCGAGATCAACGTTACGCCACCATCAGCATGTAGAACACGATGACCGGCGACAGCGTCAGGATCACCGACCAGATGCCGGCGGCCCAGAGAATGTCCTCGGTGGTGAAGCTCTCCTCGGTGGTAAAGCTCTGTCGTGCGTCGTAATGCGACGCCATTTCATTCTGACTATTCACAAACGCCCCCGCGATTTCTTCGCTTATGGGCATCACGCTACGCGAGATGTTTTAAAATTCCGGGTTGCTGCGCCGCTCGCATTTTGAACGCATTTGTGACGCGGGTTTAACCATCCGCGCGCGTTCTCGTCAGCCGACGAGCCAGACCCGAAACAGCAGCACCGGCATCAGGCCGAGCATCACCGCCCAGAACCCGAACGACGAAACCACCAGGATTCCCCGCAAAAGATCGGCGGGCGCGAATTGCTGTGCGGCCGTAGGCCGGGCGCGACGTCCCATGGTCATTCCCCCTTTGGAAGGCTTTGGAGAAAAACGATAGGCGCCAGAGCGTAAACGAGACGTGGATGCGCCATGCGGCGGATGCGAAGCCGATTGGGGCGCGGTTAACCACGAGGTCTCTTACCGCCCCCCTTGTGGGGGAGGGTGGCTCGCCGCGTAAGCGGCGAGACGGGTGAGGGGTTTCCCTCCCCACGGACAGTTTGCGCGCGGAGAGAAACCCCTCATCCGGCGCTTCGCGCCACCTTCTCCCACAAGGGGAAAAGGTTAGCTGTTCGCGGCTATTCGCGGCCATCCTTTGTTATTCGGAAGCCCCCGTAACCTATTGAACCACGAACCTTTCTCGATACGTTCCCGTCAACGGCCGTTCGCCGCCATAAGCCGCTAGCCGGGGCCATTTACAGTACCGATTACAGTATCGGCACCCGCGCTGGCAATCGAAAGCCAAACCGGGAAGCATCATGAAAACCATCACCACCGACGTACAGGTCCGCAATCTCAAACCCGCCGCCGAGGATTATCGCCGCACGGTCGGCGGTAATCTCTATCTGCTGATCAAGGCCAATGGATCGAAGCTCTGGCGCTACGACTACAAGGTCGGCACGCGGAAGACGCTCGCGATCGGCGCTTACCCGGAGGTCTCGCTCTCCGATGCGATGACCGCACGCGACAACGCCGCCCGTCTGGTCAAGCGCGGCATTGATCCGAAGGACCATCGCGATCAGGAGCGCCGGGCCGAGGCCGAGAGGAAGGCCGCCGAAAGCCCTTTCGGCGCTGACGCCGACGGATGGCTCAAGACCCGCGAGGGCAGCGCAAAGAAAACCTACCTGCGCGACGAATTGATGGTCCGTTATCTCAAGGAAGGCGCCGACAGCATCCCGGGCTTTGGCGCGGTCAATACCAATCAGGTCGCATTGAGCCACATCCTGCCGCTGCTCAACCATTTCAATCACGAAACCCGGCGGCGCCTTCTCTCGACCGCCCGCAACGTCATCTCCTTCGCCCGGGTCCACAACCACTTTCCGCAGGATCGGCAATCGCCATTTGCCGAGATCAAGCTGGGCGACGGCTTCGCGCCGCACCAGACGAAGAACCGGCCCGCGATCATCCAGCCCGATGACTTCGGCGACCTCATTCGCCAGATCGATGATTTCGGGACCATCATTCCCTCGATGTCAGCGCGGCGCCGGAAGTTGATCCGCTACGCCTTGCAGTTGCTGGCGCTCACCTTCGTGCGCCCGGGCACTATCGAGACGGCGGAGTGGGATCACTTCCATTTCGGCAAGGACCACAGCTTCTGGATCGTGCCGTTCGCGAAGCTCAAGATGCGGACCGAGCGCGCCAAGAAAGGCAACCGGAACGATTTCTTGGTGCCGCTCTCCCGCCAGGCGGTCGCGCTCTTGCGGGAATTGCGCACGATCACCGGATCGAGCCGCTACCTATTCCCCGGCGCCGATCGCAAGGCGACCGCGAAGAAGGCGGCCAGCAGTGGCATGATCGCCGAGGGCAGTCTCAACGACGCGCTGCACTTGCTCGGGTACAAGGGCAAGCATTGCGCCCACGGCGTCCGATCGAGCGCCTCGACCATGCTCAATCGCGAGCGTATCAATGGGCGCCGCCGGTTCGAGCAAGCACTGGTCGAGATGCAGCAGGACCGCCTCGATGCATCGACCCGGGCGATCTACGATCGCGACGATCGCTTGCCCGAGCGCATCGAGCTAATGCAGTTTTGGGCGGATATGGTCGATACGTTGCGCGCAACCGGCGCCCCGAAACTGCGGGTGGCCGCCTGACCGCTGGCACAAACTGCATAAAAATAGGGCCGCTTCGCGCGGCCCTATTCGTCGCGGATCAGGAGATTGCATGGATCGGAGCGCCACGTCGAGCTGCCGCAACCCGTCGGCCAAGCCCATTGTGGTGTAAGAAGAAGGTGTGGAGGAATTCATGAAAGACCCGCCCCCGCGGATGGTGCGAGGGCGGGCAAGTAGGCGGGTGGCCGCCTGACCACGATCAGGTCGGCGCGTGTGCGAATTCCCGCCACAACCTCAATACGTCGGATGACCGCTTTGGTCACCGTCAAAATGCATGGCGGTTATCAGAAAATCGCGGGGCGCGCTGCGTCGAGGGTTTCCAACTCTCGGGCAGCGGTGATGATCGCCTCGCGGACTTTCGTCATGTATGCGGCGTCAACTCGGGCCGCGAAGAAGTCGGGATTGGCGCGATAGTCGCGACCGACCCTGCTGGTGACGCCCTCGCGGATCAGTGCGCGGACGGCACGCTGAACATTGGAACGAGGAACTCTCAGAATTTTCTCGATGTCGGCAATCGATAATGGCGGCTTTCCCGCCTCATCGTTCCGCCTCACCACCATCGACACGAGCAGTTCTTCCCAGCTCGCCCCAACATGCTTGCGGCGATAAACGCGCTGCATCGCCGCGACAATCGTGAGAACCATATCGGCGACAATCGCCTGCTGCCGTTGCCGTTTGATCACATCTTGTTTTGTATCTCGTGCCATGAACCTCACTACTACGCGCCCTGGAATAGATCGAGATGGAGTGCGCGCGACGTTTCTTGTGATTTGACTCGATTGATAATGCTTCTTTTTCCCTGACCAACTTGGTCATCTCGCGCGAGGCGAATGCACTCTTGCGCTCATTCGCTCCGAGGTCGTCAGGATCTCGGAGCAATGATGTTCGCGGGTATCGGGCTAACTCTCGCCGTATTTGGTATTCCAATGATGATGTAAGGAGACGCGGGCACAACTGCTCGCGTCGCCATCGCAGCGGGCAAACCGCGCGAACAAAAGAAGCGTGTGTGGGAGTTTGACGGGCCATGCGAAGGTGTGGAGACTGTCAGCTGTGCTGTAAGCTATTGCCGGTGCCGCCCTTGAGGAAAGGCGCTGGCGTCGCGTGCCGCTTCCAGAAATTCCACAAGGGCTGCATTGTCTATCACACGCACCAGATGCCGCCCGAATGCGGCCTCTGGAACTGCCGCTGGCTGATCAACGACGACGCCGCCGAACTCTCCCGGCCCGATCGCTCGCACTACGTCATCGACCTGATGCCGGATTTCATCACCATCACGAATGGTGACGGCTCCAAGCAGAACATCCAAGTCGTCCAGATTTGGGTTGATCCCAAATACCCGGACGCGCACCGCGACCCGGCCCTGCGCCGTTGGCTCTATCGCCGCGCCGAGGACGGCATCGCCGCGCTCATTCGCTTCAACGCCTGCGACGCCCTGACCGTGTTCGCGCCGCCCTTCGACGACAAAGGCGAATGGCACGAGATCAGCGGCGCCAGGACCGGCGCCACGCATTCATTCGCAGAGATCGATGCGGCGCTCGGCGGTCGCGCGGCGGCGATCGTCTAGCCATAGAGAAGGAAGAAGGAGCTAACAACCATGGCCTACTCCAATGAGCTGACCGAGATCGCGGTTAACGAGCTGAAGGCGCACGGGATCAAGGCGCATCTCCGCGACACCAATGGCGGCCATATCGAGATCGCGTGGCAGGTCGTTCCCGAGAAGGAGGTTCGCAAGATCGTCGTCGCCAAGTCCACCAGCGACTGGCGCTCACGCATGAATACCCGCGCCGACGTGCGCAGGCTGCTCCGTGCCGACAACGTCTCGCCGAAGATGTCGCAGGAGAAGCCGAAGAAGCCGGCGCAGTTGCTGGTCCAAAAGGCAATGTCGTTGCCGCAGCCCGACGTGCTGCCCATACCGGTCCAAGTCGCCGCGATGCGCAGCGAGATGGCTGATCTCAGCGAACTGGTGGTGCGCCTCATCAAGATCGTGACCGGCGTTCGCGACACCATCGCGGCCTATGTGCCGAAGCCCGTGGAAGCCGCTCCGAAACCGACCTCGTCGCGCAGCGTCAAATTGGTCGAATACCTCTCGCGCGACCGATGGGTGACCATCGACACGCTGCCGCGAGACACCGGGCTCACAGCAGAGCAGATCAAGCTGAAGCTTCAGTATCTGAAGAACCACGACGAGATCGAGATATTCCGGGGACAGGTCAAGCTGAAGCCGCCGAAGGACGGCAAGGCAGCGAAGAAGAAGGTTCACTGGAAGACCGCGCAGAAGATGGCGAGGGAGGCGGCCGAGGCCGCGAAGCCGCCAGCAGGGAAGAACGGGAAGACCGCGAAGGCCGCAGTTCGTGCGGCTGGGTCGATCCGCCCCGCTCGTGCCGCTCGCGCAGTTTTCGGCTGATGTCGAACGCGAGCGCAAGGCCGGCTGGCTCGCAAACAGAACCGCGGCGCCAAAAAGAAGCGGAAGGCCAACGGCCACGCAAAAAAATGAAGGAGAAAGCCAGTCCTTCGGCGCGAGCGCGCGGATGGTCGATGGCGGCACCGCCGCCAGCACCGACATCATCGCTGACATCTTGCGGGCGTCGAATTCGATGCGCGGCGGGTCGAAGGCGAAATCGATGTTGACTGGCAGGCCCGCCGCCTCGATGTCGGCACCGGTCGGCTCGCGGAACGTGATCTCGCTGATCTTCTCGCCGTGGGCATCCACCGGCTTTCGGAGCTTGAAGGTGAGCGGCTTGATCTGCGGCGGCGGCGCCTCGTCGGCCACCGCCTCAAGTTTCGGATTGGCCTCGGGCATTAGCTGATCTCGTCACAGGCTTGGCCCTCGAACCGGGCGCGGAACTGACCGTCGTGCGTGTTCAATTCGAGCGCGGATTTGCACCACGCATTCCGCAGGACGTAGACCTTGCCGTTGATCAATTCCGCGGTGACCGTCGCGTCGGTGATCAACTCCATGTCTTCCAGCGAAATCTCGGGCCGCGAGGAGATGTCGCCCTCGATGTATGGGACGCGCGGCAATTCCGAGTAGCCGTGCACGTAGTCCTGCCCGGCGATGCCAGCGCGCTCGACCGCGCTCGGGCTGACCACGAACGAGCCCTTGAGCGGGTATTGATTGCCGTCCACCTTGAGATAGGCGGTGCCTGCGATTGCGACGCCCATTGCCGTGCTCCCTGTTGCGAATGAAAAAGCCCGCCGCGCGCTTCACGCGCGGGCGGGCATGGCGGATTGAGCGACGCGGGGCCTAGATCACCGACTGATCGAAGCCCCGGTCGTATTGCAGGCGGAATTGCGCCAGCACCGCAAAGATGCGGAGTTGGTTGATCAGATCGGGCGGATACAGCACGTTGACCCGGTTCGGGTTGGTCGTATCGCGCTCGACGATCAGATTGTCCTTGAAGGCTTTCGCGTTCTCGACGAGGCCCTTGAATTCATCCTGGCGATATTGCGCGACCAGTTCGGCCTTGATGATCTTCGGCGTGACAATCGCCTGACCGGGACCGAACCGCGTGCCGTCATCCGCGAGCTTGTGGCGCGGGAACTTGCTGGTGATCGCGTGTTTCTGCCGCCGCAGCAGCGCCGACAACGTGGCGAGCGTCGTCACCAGTTCGTAAGCGTCGTCGGGCTGGTCGTAGAGGTTCTTCTGATACGTCGTGGTCTCTCGGCGGATCGCCGGGACATTGTTGGCGCCGACGCCCTGCGTCGCGAGCCCCGCGCCCGCGAGCGCGTTGCATTCGGACAGCAGGAACCGCTGGTGCTTCGGCGGCGCGAGCACGCCGGTCAATTCCAAGGTTTGCAGCGGGCGGGCCGGATCATTGATCAGGGCGCGGCCCGATTTGGCCGCATAGGCCGTCGCCACTTCCCACGGCGCTGATGGCATGGCGGGCTCCATGCTCATCACCGAGATCACGCCCGAATTGTTGTTCGGGCCCCATTGCAGCAGATCGGCATAGGTGCCGCGCCGCGCGCTAAAAACGTGGCCGTAGAGTTCGCGCATCCAGCCCCAGCGGCCATTGTCCGAGAACCCGTATTCCATGTCGATCGCATCGAGCGACGTGCTGTCGGTGAACGGGAACGCAACATAGTCGTAAACCTCGTCGCCCATCGCCGAGATCGCGGCGTCCAGATCGGGCACGCCAGTGCCGCCCGCGAGCATTCCGGTGCCGATATCGATGACGAGACCGGCGGGCAACGTCTCGCCCGCGAGCGAGCCGCCGTAGTTGATCGCGATGGTGATGTCGTTGCCTTCGACGCCCTTGTGCCTGGCGGTCAGATTCACGTCGGCGGAGGCGGCGGTAGCGGTCACCGGCATCGAGAGGTCGGCGCCGATCGCGTCGTTGATCGATTGCGCGACGATCGACATCGTATCATCGGCGTCGATATGCACCGGCACGCGGCGCCCTGCGATGTAGACATAGATCGTGCCCGCCTGCGTCGGCGCGGCAGTCACGGAGATTTTGCCAGTCGCCGCGACGCCCGTCGCCGGTTCGGCGATCGGCACCATCCAGACTTCCTGCGAGGCGCTGTTCTTGAAGAAGACTTGCGCCATGGCATCGAGCATCGAGCCCATCCCGGCGCCTTGCTGCGCGTCGGCGAGTGAGCCGATCGGCACCGGCACATCGACCGTCGCGTGACCGGTCGGGAGCTTGTACCCGAACAGCAACGCCGGTTGCCGCTGGGTGAGCGATCCCGCTTTCGACGGATCGACCTCGACCCAATACAGCGGCATTCTCCAGTTGGCCGGGATGTCATTGAACGAGATGGGCATCGGGATTTCTCCTTCGGGTTACGGCATGGCGACGCCCATCGCCGACCTGCGCGGTCGGACGCGGAACGGATCAGCGATGTCGGGGAAGCGAGCGGCTAGCTGTGCGGAGCGGTCGCGGCCTTGGCCTTCGGCTCGGGCTTCGGCTTCGCGGGCTCGGTCGTGTCAGCGGTGATGACGCCCTCGCGCAGGCGGCGGAGCGTGAATTGATCGGCCGGCCACATCGAACCCTCGGGCCGGATCATCCCGGCGCTGGGGTGCTTCAATTTCAGATCGCCCACGGCCTTGACCCGGAGTTTGCGGACCATCGTGCGCTCCTTTCGCATCTTGCGGGATGTCGTATTCCTGCGTGATCTGCTGCACCTCGGCGGGATCGGCATCGGCGGTCGGATACCGGGTCTCGACGTGCATGGTCTTGAAGTCGTCGGGCACGACCGGCTCCCAATAGGTGCGGAAGGTGACGACCATCTCGATTTGGATTTCGGCGACTGGCGTCTCGGCGACTTGCGCGTATTGCGACCGCCGATCCATCGCGGTCACGCCCTCGATCATGCAGACGAATGCGGGATTGGTAAGCAGCCGCTCGTCGATGCCGGCCATCCGCTCTTCCAAGATGCGCAACTGCTCGCCGGGGTCGGCGTTCGAGATCGCGCCCGCGATGCCAAGATGCAGCCGGTGGATGAAACGGATTTCGCCCGCGTTCTCGTCGCCGTCGGGCCCGCGCGTTTCGCGCAGGATGTAGACGCCGAGCAACGGCAGATCGGAGGCCGCGACTTGCCGCATCGGCGTGCGCCAGTACGACTTGAAGAACGGCGTCGGCTCGTCAGCCGTCGGGGCCTTGAGCAATTCGAGCACCCTGTCGGCGATTTCGATCGCGTAGGTGCTCATTCGGGCCGGTCCGTCTTGCGGAGTGTGAGTGTCATTCCGCCCTGGCCGTCGCCGCTGCTATCGGCGACCCAAAAGGTGGTGCCAGCGGCAACGCCTTCGTTGATGGTGATCCGATCGCCGTTGACCGGCGGCACGGTCCACTCGCGCAAGCGGATGCCGAGCGTCGTCTGCTGATCGGAAAAGATGGTGCCGTCCTGCATCTGCACGTCGGTCGGACCCGACGAGAAGACGCCGCGCGCCGCATAGTCGGGCGCGCCGGGTTGCGAGACCTCGGGCCGCACCGTCACCGAGATCGCGAACGTGGTCATGCCCGGCAGAAGGACGAGCGTGGAAAAGTCCATTCCCATGGCTCGCCCCGCTGCGGTTAGGCCGTCCGCCTGCCTTGGATCAGCGTGCCCGGGCGCGTGCAGATGTTGAGATTGTTGGTCTGCACGTCGAGATGGACGCCCTTGTTGTTCGCCATCATGTACTGCCGGGCGTACCGGTTCTGTCCGAGGGTGTTCACCGTGTCGAAGTAGTCGGCGGGCGCGAAGTAGGTGCGGAACAGTCCCGGGACGCCGCTCGCGAAGATGTGGCACTTGTCCGTCGCGATGAACGGCGTGGTGCCGACTTGGCCGCGGTAGTTGGTCCAGAGGATGCCGCCGAACGGGAACGTGCCGTAAATCTGCCCCGAGGCGACGTAGCCCTGGCGCAGTTCTTCGGCGGCGGTCCAGTTCTTGTAGGTCTCGCGCACCTCGGGATGGGCGATCAGATCGTCGAAGAACGCATCGCCGCAGATCGCTTCCACGCCAGTGAATGGCGTGCCATCGAGCGCCACCGCGATGGTGCGGGTCACTGTTGAGCAGAGCTTCCGCAGCACGCCGGAAGCCGGGTTCGCATTGCCGAGATCGAACGGGACCTCGGCAGGCTGCGCGACGTTGAACAGCGTGTAGAGATTGAGCGTGCTGCCATCGGCATAGGTGACGATGCCCTTGACGGCACCGATCCGCGAATACTCGATGGTCGCTTCCTGCGACTGGCCGTCGGTCTGCATGCGCTCGCCGACGAGCCGCATCACGCTATCCTCGCCGCTCTCCTGACCGAACTGGCGGATGTTCTGCACTTCCTCGGCGTAGACCGCATCGTTGACCTCGAAATGCGGGACGTTGATCGAGAGCAGCGAGCGCTTGCCCTTGTCCAGCGTCACGCCGGGGCCGCCGCGCGGCGTGGGCGGGACGAGCGCGAGCACGTTGTTCTTCTGCTCGATCGCGACGGACGTGGTGGTCACGCCGCTCTCGGTGAACAAGCCGCGCGACCCGAGATAGCCCGGGACGAATTTCAGCTTGTTGATGGCATCGGTCAGCGACGTGACGCTGAATGCATCGCTGTTGAAGATGTCGAGCATGGGCATTGCCGTTTCCTTTCAAAAAGACAAAAGCCACCCGCACCCCCGACAGCACGCCGCCGTGGTTGTTGAGGTCGGATAGATTGCTGGGATGGTTGGGAGGGGTTTGCCGCTAGCGGACGATGATCTGCTTGCCCGCGAGATCGGTCGCGATTTGCGCGATCTGCGGAGCGGTCAGGCCCGTTTTGTACGACAGAGTCTTGCCGTTCACTTCGGCCTCTCGGACGATCGCGGAGATGGCTGCGGTCGCACCGGCACCCGTCACCGCGCCATAGAGCGCGATAGCGCCCGCCGTCTGCGAACCATCGGCTGCGGCGGGATCATGCGCGACCCAATTGCCGCCGGTGATCTGGCCAAGCACTTGGCCGGGCACAATGGTTTGCATGGCACCGATGGTGATGTTGCCGCGCGAGCGCTGGCCGTTCGCCTCGGACAGCAAAAACTCGGCGGGGTGCCGACCCTCGTTGAAGGTAGCCATGGTTGCTTCTCCTGTAGCGGCTGGGTTAGATGCGGATGCGCGCGTTCAACTGCTCCGCGATCCGCGACCACGCAGCAGTGTTCTTCTCGCGCATCGCCTGCGTCGGCATCGCGCGATGATGTTGGGTCTGGAGCTTCTCGTCGGCGGCGGCCCGCGCATCGATCAGCTTGGCGCGCACGTTCTCGACGGTCTCGCCCGCCTTGATGAAATCGCGCGCCAAGGCGGGAAGGCCCGCGAGCGCGCACAGCGAATTCACCTCGTTGACGTAGGCGATCGTGCTCTCGCGCCCTTCCTTGCGTGCTGCATCGAGGCTGATGACCTCGGCGCCGCTGCGATTGACAGGACCCGGGTCCGCCGCCGTCTCCGGCTTCGGACCCGGTTCCTCAACAGCCGGAGCAGGAGGCGGCTCCCGTTCGGCGGTTGTCTTGATGGTGGCCTTGAATTTGACCGCAGCGGCGGGAGGCAGGAGCCGCAGCGAGTAGTTGGCCGCCATCTTGACCTCGCCGCTGATCTCGTCGGCGAGACCGAATTCCTTCGCTTCCTCCGCCGACATCAGGCGGTCCTCTTTCATCAGCGCGCGCACGTTATCGACCGGCTTGCCGCTCCGGTTCGCATAGGTCGCGGTCAGGGATTGGTCGATCCGGTCGAGATCGTCGGCCATCGCGCGCATGTCGTCGGCATTGCCGAACGAGAAGCCGCTGGCGCCGTGCACGAGCAGGAACGAGTTCGCGGGCATGATGATCTTGTCGGCGGCCATTGCGATATAGGACGCGGCCGAGGCCGCGATCCCATCGACATAGGCGGTGACGTTCGCCGGATGATGCCGAATGGTGTTGTGGATGCTGACGCCATCGAACACGTCGCCGCCGGGCGAGTTGATCCGCAGGTCAAGCCGGGTGATGTCGCCGAGCGCCTTCAACTCGGTGTCGAAATCCTTGGCCGAGATCGTGTCCTCACCCCAATAGGAGCGGCCGATCTCGTCATAGATCATGATCTCGCCGGTCGTATCGTCCGTCTTCTTCATCGAGAACCATCGGCGCATGGTCGTACTCCTATGCTGCGGCTTGATTGTCGTCGGCCTCGTCGGCGGTCTCGTCGGCGACCTCTTGCGGATCGGGCGCGACGGGATCGGCGTTCGGATCGACGGGTTGCGTCGAGGACGCGCCGTGGATCGGGAAGTCGAGCCCGAGCTTCTTCTCGCGCTCCTTGTCCGCCGCGATCCGCTCGTCGGTCTCCTCGGGGTCGTAGCCCTCGGCCTCGATGACATCGCTGCGCGACTTGAAACCGCTATCGACCGCGAGCTTCTCGGCTTGCCGGTCCTTGAGCGGATCGACCCACTCAAAGCGCGGCGCGATCCACTTCGCCCGCTGATAGGCGATCGGATTGTCGGCATAGCCGGGCAACGCGATCGTGCCCGCGAGCACGGCGTCATTCATCCAGCGCAGCCAGATCGGGCGGCACATCTGGAAAACCATGACGTTGTGCTGCAATTGCTCCAACCGGCGCCGATATTCGACGATGACGCCGCGCAGCGACGAGTAGGACGCGCGCCGGGTATCGCCGGTCCCGAGCATGTAGGGCACGCCCATCGCCGAGAAGCAGGCAAGCTGGTTACGATACTGGAATGCCTCATAGGTGCCGCCGACATCGGCGGGCTCGGAAAACTTGATATCCTCGCCGGGCAGCAGCGCTTGCATCGTGCCCGGCTCAAGCGGCGCGATGCCGACTTGATCGCTGGTCTCCGAGGGCTGGACATCCGGCAAGATGTCCTCGGGCGCGGGCGTGGTGATGAAGCCCGCATACATCGCCGCAAGCTTTTTGCGATCGAGTTCGGCGTCGTCGTACTGGTCGAGGAAATACAGCTTGACCAGCGCAGGCGTCACTAACGGAACGCCCCGGACTTGGCCGGGGCGCGTTGCTCGAAAGATGTGGAGGACTTGATCGGCGGGCACTCTCACCTGATCGGTATTGATGCCGCCCATCTCGATCGGCCCGTCGCCAGGATGGTTGACGAAGAACCAGTAAGCGACGCGCCGCCCGATGAAATCGAACTCGACGCCGTTCATCACGTAGTTGCCGTTCGGCGCGATGCGGTTGTCCCAATAGGGCAGCATTTCGCTTTCAAGCATCTGGATTTGCAGCGGCACCGAAAGTCCGTCCTCAACGCGTCGGGCGCGGAAGCGGATGAAGCACTCGCCCGCCTCGAACAGGGATCGCGCGGCCATCGATTGCAGGCCGTAGAAGTCGGCGAGGCCGTCGGCGTCGCACTCGTCGGTCCAGTCGAGCCATGCGGTCATCACCGCATCGCGCTGGCCCTCGGTGGTGATCAGCGACGACGGCTTGATCCCGGCGCCGATCAGGTTGCCGACAAAATTCTCGGACGCGGCGGTCGCATGCGGATTGTTGCGCAGCACGTCCCGGGCGCGGGCGCGCAGCATGTCGCCCTGCCAAGACATGATGACGTTGGACGTAACCGTCGCCGGGCGCCACGGCGCAAGCCGCCGGGCATAGCGCGCCGCATCAAAGCCGGTCTGGCGCGGCGTTCCGCCTATGGTCGCGGGCGCCGTCGGATCGGCTTGATTGCGGATCGACGGCGCCTTGACGCGATAGCGCGGCTTCTCGACGGCGGCGGGGACGGGCATCGATCAGAGGCCCTTGTCCCACGGCGAGACCATGCGGAACGTGCGGCGCGCCTTCACGCCGCTCAGATCGGCATCGATCCCCGCGAGGATTTCCCGCAACTCGGACAACGATCGATATTCGACTGACTTGTCCGAATAGCTGACGCGCTCGGCGCCCGATGCAATCGCGGTCAGCAAGTCTTGCTGCTGCTGTTGCGTGAACGTCAGCGTGCCCGGTTTCTTCGCCATGGCTCACACTCCCAAATAGCCCGACCGCACGATCCGGCGCGGCGCGCGCGGCATGGGCCGGTGCGTCGGCGGCACGTCATTCGGCGGCGGCGGATTTTCGTTTGTCCTGGCGGGCGTCTCTCGCTCTCGCGGCATGCCGACCCGCTGCATGTTCATGAGGTAGCTGGTCGCGGCCAGCATCGCCTCGCAGTCGAGGAAATGGTTGTTCTTCGACCGCCTGATCCACTCCGGTCGCCCGGTCGGCGATTTGACCCGCGCCTCGGAAACGATCTGGTGGCAATAGTCGTCATCGATGCCGACGGGCACTTGCCACGAGCCCGGAGTTTCCGGCGGCCAGCGCAAGCGCTCGTGCACCCAGCATTTCCAATGATCGGTATCGAGCCGCACCAGATCGAGACCGAACTTCGCCGCCTTGCCCGATCGATTGACCTCGATCTTGGACAGGAGCAGCGGCACCCGCATCGGCGCGCTCGATCCCTTGGTCGGGCGGACCCGCTTCGGAAAGCGGCGGCAGAATTCGTAAACGCGATTGAGCGGCAATGTGTCCGCCTTGCCCGGGCGGAAGCCGCTATCAACGAATGTCAGATGGATCGGCAGGCCATCGATCGGCGTCGAGATCAACTCGGCGAGCTGGTCCCACACCTCGGTCTCGGCGGTATCGCCGCGCAGGTATCCCCAATCGATCAGCCATGACGTGGCGCGCGGACCCCAGCCGCGAATGACGTAGGGGATGGACTGCTTTTGCACGTCGGCGGCGATCGAGAGGCGAAGGACGCCGTCGGGGACTTCACCGCGCCGGTATTCGGCGTGGCGCGCCTTCTCCTTGATCTCGGCCCATTCCGGCACCTCGCCGCCGCCGGGCGAATACTACTCACCGAAGCCTGCATTGATCGCCTGTTGCACCATCGCGTCGTCGCCAAGCGCGATAGCTTCTAGATAGACCCGAATGCGATCACCGAACGAGACGAACGGCGATGCGAGGCCCGAGACCCAATAGCTCACCGACATCGTATCCGGCGGATCGCCGGAAACCTGGCCGTTGCGATCGATGGTCTGGCCGGGCGCGACGTACCGGCCGCGCTCATTCATCGCCGCTTTGTAGCCGTCCTCGATGATGCCGCCGCAATGCGGGCATTCCAGATAGGTTTCGCGCGCCGCCGCCATCGGCGAGGCTTTCGCCGGGTAGCGCATCAGGTTAAAGCGCGGGACGAAGTATTCGCCGCAATGCGGGCACGGCCACCACCAGTGATGCCGGGTGCCTTGCTGCCAGAGTTGCCAGATCGGGCTCTCGATGTCGTCGGCCACGGCAACGTCCCAAAAGAACAGCTTGGATCGCTTGTCCTCAACGGCCTCGACGCGCCCGCGCTTTGGTGTCGACGTGACCACGCAAACGAAATCCGCATAGGTGTCGCCGCGCCGCTCAACGAGACCGAGCGGGCCGCCTTGCTCGTTCACGTTCGAGCGCATCTCGTCGTATTCATCGACCAGCGCCAGGACTGCCGGGTCCGATTTGAGCGCGGCCGACGATCCGGCATGAGCGAGACGGAACGGGACGCCTGCGACCGTCTTGCGGGTCTTCGTCATCCGCTTGCCGCGCGCGAGCTTCTCGGTCAGCGTCGGCGCCTGATCGAGCAGCGCCATGACGCGCGGCTCGAACTGCTCGGTGAGGAATTGCCGGTTGGGACCAACGTACAGGATGGGGCCCGGTCGCTGATCGAGCCGCTGCCCCGCGACATCGAGCATCGCCTCGGACTTGCCGGTCTGCGCGCCGAAGACCATGACGACGCGCCGATACTCGCCGCTCGCGATCACGCGCTCGGGCTCGATAACGTAAGGCGTCAGATGCGGGTCACGCGGCCCGGGGATCGCGGCTGTCTGTGGATAGATGCGGTTCGTCGCCGCCCACACGTCGGGCGGCGTTGGCCGCGACGGTCTCGCTAGCAACGCGAGCCGATGCCACAGCACGTCCCCTTTCGGCGGCAATATCTGCGACCCGTTCGAGGATGTCATTCAAAGCCGTTTCAATTGTCTTGCGGAATTGCAGATCGCGCGTCACGCGCGCCGGAAGCCCGGCGGTCTCTGCTCTGAAAAGCCCGGTGATCTGCTCGACGATCGCCATCGCCTCGTCGATCTCGATCAGGCGGCCTTCGCGCACCGCGTTGCGCAACTCGATCTCGCGCGCCCTGGCGTCGCGGACCCGACTGTCAGCGGCGGATTTCTGCGCGCGCCGATCCGCGTCGTTGCGAAAGCGGATGTAACCTTGCACGACATCGACCAGATAAAACTGGTCCTTGCCTTGCTTCTCGATCCATCCCTCGCGGGCGAGTTGGCGCACGCGCTCTGCCGAGACCATGAGGAGCCGCCCGGCAAGATTGCTCGTCAGTAGTTGGCCGCGCCCGCCGCCGTCCGCGCCCGCTGGTGCGGCATTGCCGCCCGGGGCGCCGGAAGCCCCGCCGGGATCGGCGAGGCCCTGTGAGGCCCCTACGGGCCTTTGCGGAGGCGCCGTAACCCTTTGATCTTCCGTCATTTTAAGCCCCGGAATTCGACTCGAAGGATCTTCCAACCACCGACCAGTGGCCTAAATCTGGGCCATTCCGCCGGGGATTTGGCCCATTACCGGGCCGCCGCCGGTCTCCCGCCGGGCGCTGACCGATCCAGCCACCCGGCCTCGGGGGTCGAGACCTTTCGCAATTCCGCGAGAGGCCGAAAGGAGACCCACCGATGCAACGCTTTTTCGTCAGCATCAAAACCGAGCACGACGCCTTCGCGGGCGATCAATTCGAGCCCGAGATCGCGCGCATCCTGCGCCAGATCGCCGATCGCCTTGAGGCCGGGCACCGCGCCTGCGGATCGGTACAGGACGCCAACGGCAACCGCGTCTGCGAATACGGCACGGAGTAACGTGATGGCACGCACTCCCGCAGACATCGGCGCCGCCGCCGCGCAGATCGAAGACGCCACGCGCCTGTTCGGCACCGCTCAATCGCTGACCGAATGGCGCCAGCGCTTCGACTACTCGCAACGCCAAGCCGCCGACGCGATCGGCTGCTCGCGCGGCGCATGGGCCGGTTATGAGCACGGCGACCAGCCGATCCCGAAATACATCTCGCTCGCAATCGCGGCGCTATCGCTCGGGGTTGGCCGATGACGCTGACCGAGATCGAGGCCCGCGCGGTCGAGGCGATCCGCAAAGCGGATTACTTCACCGCTTCGCTTTTCCTCGGGCGCGGTCAGTACCGCGTCGAGAAGCGATCCACGGTGCTCGCCGCCATGGAGGCCGCCCGCGAGATCGAGAGCGATCCCGCTGCCTTCACCCGGCGCGCGATCATTTACGCCATTGCGCCCGACGGCCACGCCACGCTGCTGACCGCCGCGCTGATCGAGAAACTGCTTTCCCTCAAATCGAAAGGATAGCCGCCCAGCACAATTCCCGATCCCGCCCGGCGCCGCGAGGCTCCCGGGCGTGAGGGGTCGAAGGCGCCCGCACGGTGCGGCGCCCGATCAAAGGGAAATACCCATGAAGATATTCACCAAAGAAATCCTCGACCAACTCGCCGCCAATGGCGCGGCCACGCGCGCCGCGCAGAATGCCGGTCAGCGCGAGCCGGATCACGTCCCGGTCGTCAAGGTCTTCAACCCCTACGGCGACGCCACTTGGCTGCTGACCGAGAGCGATCCCGCCGAACCAGATCGCCTGTACGGTCTCTGCGACCTCGGCATGGGCGAGCCCGAGCTTGGATATGTCGCGCGATCGGAAATGGAGAGCGTGCGGGTCAATATCGGCGGCCATGGTCTACCGCTCGAACGCGACCTGTATTGGTCAACCGAGGAGCCGCTTTCGGTCCATACCGAACGCGCACGGCAAGCCCGAAGGATCATGTCGTGAAGGTGAGCACCATTCGTGGTTTCGGCGCTCCTTTCCTGCTCTTGCTGATCATCATCGGCGCCGCCAAGACGCCGACCAGCAGCGCCCCGGAAGCCCCACGAGAGACCTCCGAGCAATCAGCCGAGAAGAAGCGAGAGTTGGAAGAGTTCAAGCACGACTATCGCATCATCATGAGCATCAAAGAGACTGCGGTCAGGACGGACATCGCCACGAGCGCGTCCTTTAGCGCTTTCAACGCCAGCGTCGACTTGACCATCGGGAGCCGCAGCCCCGCTAGGGCCGATGCCATCGCAGACGGCATTTGCCACCGCGCAAATCTCGGCCTGATCGACAGAAGGCGGTGGAAGGTCCGCGTCTATCTGGCCGATGGCACTCTCGGCAGCGAGTGCCGCATCACGAACTGATGGCTATCGAGCAAACCGGCCCCGGGCGATCCCCGGGGCCTTTTTATCGATCCGCCTATGATGGAGCGTGGGGGTCGGTGCTGCGCCGCCGCTGTTCCGAGGGGGCCTCGGCCATCGCCTGCTTCCCACGCGCAATTCCCCGATACATTCCGGCGCCGCGCCGCTCGATCTCGGAATATTCGATTTCCTTCGGCACCAGCCGCGCGCGCGCCGCCGGATCGAGGAAATAGATGTACCGCATCTGGTAGCCGTCGAGCGGCGTGCCCTGACCCGACCATGATCCGCCAGTCCTGGCGAAGTGGGCCGCACGGTTCTTGCCGGTCACTTGCGTCATCTTGTGCGTAACCGAACCGTCGGGCAGTCGCAGAAGGCTCTTGTTCACCTTGATCCCGGTCAGGACGAAGCCCGATGCGCGATAGATCGTGCCGTCGCCGCACTGGCATCCATCGGCGAACGAGATCACCCAGCCGATGTGCGGATAGTGCTTCTTGATCATCCGCATCGCAATAGCGAGCGCGCGGCTCTCGCTATTGCGAGGCAGCGCCTCGGAGAAGGCGAGCCGGTTCAATTCTAGGAAGCCGTTCCACGGCGTCTCGCGCACCAGCCCTTGAATGTTGCTCTTGTCCATCGACGGGGCGAACGTCATCGCGCCTTCGAGGCGCGCGCCGAGAAAGACGCCCAGCGCTAGGAAAGCATTGTTGACCGTCTTGTGGCTGTAATGCAGCCGCATGAGCAGCGCGTCTGCGTCTCTCTTCGCGATCGGCGTGACGCGGATTCCTTTAGCCTGTCCCACGGCTAGTCACTTAGTTCGCAGCGCATGATTCGAGGCTCCGGTATTGGGATGGTCCACAGCCCACAACAACAGCCCGTCGCCAATGCTCTGAATTCACTTCGGCTTTCGGGGCATAGCGGATAGGGCCGCACTCGCCGCAGGCTTGGGTCGGTCGAGAATGACCCAAAGGTGCCCCCGTCCTAAGTCGCAGTTGCGACGCAGCATTTGCACCGGGTGCGACGATCTGCATCGAGATCATCGTCTCTTCTCGGGCTAATCTCCGCAACCGCAGATGGAATTGCTGTAGGGCAACTTGGTACTTGCTGGGTGCCTGCATCTGTGGGACCCGGCGTCGCGTGCTGGAGGCTCTTATGTTCCTCAGGCGGTCGCTTCTTCCTCTATCCATCGTCGTCGCTGTTTCATTGAGCAGCATGCCACAAGCGCGAGCTTCGGATCGTCTTGACACTGCGATGACGTTTTGGGAAGCGCGCCTGCCATTCTGCGAGGGCTTCTTGTCAAAGGAGTTTGACGAGCCAAAAACGCGCGAAGATGGGACGACCTATTTCCTGCCTTGCAACGATGGCGACACCATACTTTTCAGCGGACTGACCTGCAGCGTGGGAGACAAGCGAGGGTGCGATACCGTCAAGAGATCTCAGGGAACTGATGGTCGATGGTGGCGCTCTCCGCGGAAGCTACGCGAGGGTGCTGCTGATGGAGGGTCGGAGACAACCTTTAGCAACGACCATGCGGCCGGTGTATGGGCTTACATCGCCGAGGAGCGCGATACCGAAGCTTTTCGCAAATGGACGCGCTGGATCAAGAGGAACGATAAGCTTCTCGGTTTTATTCCGAAGTATTGCGAAGACAGCCGTTGCGGATTCAAATTTATGGATTGTCCTATGCTTGATCGGCTCGCTGTTGTCCTCAATGTTGCGAACCCTGTCTGTGATGAAGCTCCCCTCCCTCCGCTCCCCATTATTCTGCCTTCACCGACGAAGACCATTCACGAAATCCGCAACGCTCTCAATGACGTCGAGAATGCGATTAAGAACCTGCCCGTTGCAGGTGAGATCATCAAGTACGAACCAAGCAAGATATTGGTAGAGAAGCAGCTTGCAGAAATGGAAAAGCTCAGCACAAGGCTCGAGGACCTTCGTTCGCGGATTATGGTGCTGGCGCGGGTCTCTGCCGACACGACTGGAATCATTGGACGACTAAATGCGATCGTGAACGATCCAGGCTTCTCGCGTCACAATATTGCAGTGAACGCTTATCTCTTGCAGAAGTACACGGCAACCGCGAGTCCGTTGACGCTGGATGCGGTAAGGAAAGTTGCGGCAATCGAGCCAAAAAATCGCCTTTATTAACTTCGTGGCGTACGGACCAAGCCCTGAAATGGTCGGCTTGATTCTCGACAAGTGTCGCACTGAGGACCCCAAGGAAGTAAGGCCGCGCTTCCAGTGGATTTGGGAACGCGCTGACAATGACAAGAGCGATCCACCTCGCGACACGATGTACTGGGACTGTCTTTTTACTGCCAAGCTTTACAAGGGCGGACCCGTGCAAAAAGTCTCGCTACCGGAGCTCCCAGGCATGATCGAACTCTACAAGGCTGAGCAAGCCGCATTCGACGGGGCAAAAGCACGCGCTGAGGAAGGTATCGCGGCAATTAAGGCGATGATCAAGAAGCCAACGGTGGGGAATGTGATAGATGCCGCAACGACGCTGAATGAAATCCCAGCGGCAGCAGCGGCAGGCGCCGCCGCGTCAGGGGCTGCCACTGTAGTGGGCGGTGTAGTTGGGGGTGTTGCAGGAAACAAGGCGGGCCAGCAAGCTGGCCAGACAGCAGCGACAATCACCAAGACCGTTGTAAATCCTGGTCCGACGGTTCGGAGGACTGTAAGGAGGGTCTGTCGACGATGCTGAAGTGGTGCGCAGTCACCTTTATGTCCTTAGCCATCGGTGACATGACGCGCCAGGTATTCTTCACAGATGCGAGCGAGCGCATTGCCCTGCGGCGATCGGTTCGGGTTGGCATCGCCCGGCTTGCGCGGCAGGATCGCGAGCTTGATTGCGCGGTCGACCGTCTCCCACTGCTCGCCATACAGTATGAAAGTCATGTCGCGATATGGGGAGCGGTCGCCATCCGGCAATTCCGGCATCGCTTCCAGCTCGCCGACGCCGACCGAGAGCCGCGAAAGCTCGCCCTCGGTGATGCCGGTAAGCGATAGCTCAAAGCCGCCTTCGAGAAGGTCGTTCAATTCGAGCCGGAGCATCTCGTCATCCCACTCGGACGCATCGGTGAGCCGATTGTCCGCGATGACATAGGCGCGCTTTTGCTGATCGCTCCAACCGCGCGCCACGATAACCGGCACCTCGGCGATAGCGAGGAGCTTGCCCGCCGCCAGTCGGCCGTGCCCGGCTAGAACCATGCCGTCATCCGCCGCGAGGATCGGCATCGTCCAGCCCCACTGGCGGATAGATGCCGCGATCTGCTCGATTTGCTGCGGCGAGTGACGCCGGGAATTCCGCTCATAGGGCCGCAGGCGCCCGATCGGCCATACCTCAACGGTGGCTTTATCGATCAAAGCGTCCATTTCAGAGCCGATGATTTCCCGATTTCTTGGCCGTTTCCCGGGGGCCGGGGCTCAATCAAAGCCCAAAACGGAAGGGCCCTAATATGCTCAAGGTTCGCGGTCCCGCGTACCCGCGCAAGCTCGTCTCATCGGTAGGACGTAAGCGACGTTCGCGTCCCATTCGCAAAGGTTTGGCGTGGGGATTGCAGTCTGTTGATCAACGTGTTTGCAAATCGTTGGCGGGGGGTATGGAGGCGGCAACGACGGAGAATTACGAGGTGCGGCCGAACGACCAGGGCAGGAGCTCGTCGATCCGGGACTGCGGGTGACCGGTTGCGATCGCTTTGAGCGTCGCTTTCATCCAGACGTAGGGCTCCACGCTGTTGATTTTGCAGGTGGCGATGAGCGAAGCTATGCGCGCCCATGAACGACCACCTTCGTCGTGACCAGCAAATAAACTATTTTTACGCGTCAGAGTCAGCGGCCTGATTTGATTTTCGACGGGATTGGTGTCCATCTCAACGCAACCATCGTCGAGAAACAAGGTGAGGCCATCCCAATGGTTCAGGAGATAGGCGATCGCCTTGCCCATCTCGCTGCCCGGCGACAGGCGAGCGGCTTGCTCGCGCAGAAACCTCTCGAGTTCAGCGACGAGCGGCCGTGATCGCTCGTTACGGGTCGTTTGCCGAGCCGGGGCGTCGGCGCCACGGATCTCCTTCTCGATCGCATAGAGTGCGGCGATGCGCGCGAGAACGGCTTCGGCGATGGGTGAGCCGGCTTTCGGAGTCGCTGCGATGATCTTGCGCCTTGAGTGGGACCAACATGCGGCCAGCCGCAGCGGCACGCCGCCTTTGCGCTTGGGCCGTGCGAGCCGATGATAGCCCTGGTATCCGTCGACCTGAAGGATGCCGTCGAAGCCCTCGAGGATGCGCTCAGCATGGTCACCACCGCGTCCTGGCGCGTAGTGGTAGACCACGATTGGTGGATCAGCGCCGCCGTGGCCGCGATCGTCGCGCAGGACAGCCCACAGATAGCCGGTCTTCGTTCGGCCCCGGCCCGGATCGAGCACAGGCGCCCTGGTCTCGTCTATGAACAAGCGGCCCGATTGCTTCATCACGACGCTCATGCGCTCGACCAGCGGCGCGAGGTGGAAGGCGACCGTTCCCATCCAGTCTGCCAGAACGGCGCGATCGATGAAGATGCCATGCCGAGCCAGAACCTGCGACTGACGATAGAGTGGCATGTGCTCGCTGAACTTGGCGACCGCCACCTGCGCCAGCAGCGCCTCGGTGGGGATGCCACCCTCCACGAGATGGGCGGGCGCCGGCGCCTGAGCAACACCGGTGCAGCCCTTTGCGCAGGCGTAGCGCGGTCGCACCGTCTCGATCACACGATACTGGGCGGCCATGACATCGAGACGGCGGGAGCGATCCTCGCCGATCTGGACCATCCGGCCGCAGCCGCAGGGACACTCGAGGTTCTCGGGTTCGATCACCTGCTCGATGCGCGGCAGGTGCGCGGGAAAGGCACGGGCAGCGCGCCTGGTCCGGCGGCTGGACGGCGCCGTGCCGGCGCGGCGCGCACGATCGTCCTGGCGTTCCTGGACTTCGGCGATGGCAATCTCGATGTCCTCGAGAACCAGTTGCATCTGATCGGGATTGAACTTCTCCGAGCGTTTACCGAAACGTGCGCGCTCGTACTCCTTCACGAGCAGTTCGAGGCGTTCGACGCTCTCTTTGGACGCAGCCAGTTCACTCTCGACATGAAGGCGCGCCGAGCATTCATCGTCTGCGCGACGACGCTCGGCTTCAATCATCGCTTCCTGCGCGCGGAAGAGCGCGCGCAAATCGGCGGGCAGCGCTGCAAGACGGGCGGGATCAATGGGGGACGGCTGCACATCCGCAAGCTATCATCCCAAAGCCCCGCGCGAAACAGGTTGTCGGGTCTGAGTCAGTTCGCCGCAGCTGGCGTCGCGACAATCCGTTCGCCCACTCGCTTCCAGTGAACTGCACGCGCGTCAGATGCATGACGCCGTCGCTGATCTGCGGCCACTCGAAACGACCATCGCGGCCAAGGCGCTTGTAGACCAAAACGAGGCCCGTGCCGTCCCATAGCAAAATCTTCAGCCGGTCGGCGCGCTTCGAACGAAAAACCACGATCAGGCCCGAATGCGGATCGAGCCCAAGCGTGTTTTGCACAAGACCGGCCAGCGCGTCGTGCCCGCACCGGAAGTCAACAGGACGCACAGCAAGCACAATCCGCAGTCCCTGCGCCGGAATGATCATGCGCCGCGCTCGATCGCAGTCACGATCTCCGCGATCCGCACCGCCGACACGTCCGCATCCAGGCGGACCGAAACCTTGCCAATCGTAATCTCGACGGGCCCCTCGCTCTTGCCTGACGCCACTGGATCGCTCAGCTCGATCGACACGAAATCCGCCGCGTCGTCCGTGACCAATGCGAGCCGGCCAGCACGCGCCAATCTGCGCCACCTCGTCAACTGCTGGGCCTTCACACCATAACGCCGTGCGACATCACATACCCGGGCGTCGGGCTTCATGCTCTCGAAAACAGCGCGCCCCTTGATCTCCGCAGACCATAACCGGCCTCCAGAACGCGTCCGGCGCGTAAGCTTCCCCACAAAGCCATCAGCTTCGGCTTCCTCCCCCGATTGTTCCATCGCCTTCAGTCTCCTCTCGGCTCTCTGACAAGCCAAGGATCGCAGAGCGAAAGCCGAAGCGAAACCAGTCAATCAAATGGGAGAAAAGCTCCGCTTACGGTAGGACCCCGTGAAAGTTCAAATCAACGACGACACAGCGCGGTCGTCGAGGACGCGCACAGAAGACCCTGTTGAAATCGCACCGCCGGAGTCTGCACGCGTCAGCGTGCGCACCGCGCGTAAGAATGAAATGCTGCGCAAGGCCTGCCCCGCACATTCAGCGCGCGCGCGGGCCACTGTCGGGCACTGGCTGCGCCGACTGTCGGTATCGAGACCAATGTCAGCAACTTGACGCTACATGCCGCGACGAAGTGCCTTCGCAGCCTGCGAATTCACTTCGGCACGCGGTTTGCTTTGTTCACGGCATCATCACCAATCGCAGTGCGGTGATCTTCGGGGCGGACTCGGCGCGCGTCGCTGTTAGCGTCTGGTCCGCCCCGACGGTTTGCTGCGCGATAGCTTAAGGACGCTCGGTCGTGGACCGAGAAAATGCAGGGAAGTGTTGGATGCGATCTGGAGTTCTTCTTTTAGGAGCCACGACAATTGCGTTCGTCGCAAACGGTGCAGCGAATGCGGCAGACCTTGAGCCAGAAGTGAAACTGCCACCCGCGGTGTGGAACTGGTCAGGCGGCTATATTGGCGGACACGTCGGCGGCGGGTACGGCCGAACCTCCTTCAGCAATCCCTACGGTCAGTCAATCTATGGCGGTGTCGTCGATACCCCAGTGTTTCTCGCGGGTGGCCAGGTCGGCTACAATTGGCAGAACAGCAGTTGGGTGTTTGGTCTCGAACTCGACGCCAGCGGTGTTGTCTCCGAAGGCACAAACACCTGCCTCGCCGCCTCCGGCTTCGTCGTGAGCGCAAACTGCAAGGCAGGTCCCAACCTCTTTGCTACCGGGACAGCCCGCGTTGGTTACGCTTTTGGCGCACTCGGCCACACACTGGCCTATCTCAAGGGAGGCGTAGCTTGGCAAAACAATCGGGGCGACGTCATCAACAACAACGAATATTACGGCTCTTACACCCAGGAGAAAACCCATTTCGACTATGGTCGAGTCGGTAGCATCATCGGGCTGGGCGTCGAGCAAGCACTTACGCCTGCATGGTCGGTCAACGTCGAGTATGACTATCTCCATTTCGGCGGGCCGAGTGTCGCAACGCCTCCGACGGTGCAGGATCCGCCGTTCGCAATTCTTCCGGCGAACATAACCAGCCTCTCCAGCAGCTATCACATCGGAAAGATAGGGTTGAACTACCATTTTGGCGCCGACCCGTGGGCGGTGCAATGGCCCGACGCGCCGCTATACGCAAAAGCCCCCGCCAGCGCGCCGCCGATTGCTTACACGGCCGGTTGGTCGTTCGAAGGCGGATCGCGGCTCTGGCTCAGCCGGGGACGCTTCCAATGGGACCACAGCGCAGTGGGCGCCGGCGGCCTTGATGACCCCAGCATTCTTCAATCGAGGCTCACCTATCACGGACTTGACGGACTTTCCGGAGAGCTATTTGGCCGTGTTGACAGCCCGTGGGGAGTGTTCCTGAAGGGCAACATTGGCCTCGGGCGCTTCGACAAAGGACACATGAACGATGAAGATTGGGGGCTCCCCCCGAACTTCTCCTATGTCAACACGATCTCAGGCCAGGCAAACGGGAGGTTCACGTACTACACGGCCGATGTAGGTTACGATTTCCTGCGCGCCGCCAACTACAAGGTCGGCGGATTTATCGGCTGGACCTACTACGAACAGAGCTCCGACTCGAGGGGCTGTGTACAGATAGCTGACCCGGAACCCTGCTTGCCGCCGGGTGACGACAGGGTCGTTGGAAGCCAGAATACTCAGTGGAATGCAGCTCGGATCGGCCTGAGCGCCGAAACCATGCTCACCGAGCGTTGGCGTTTGAACGCTGACGTCGCTTACCTGCCCTGGACCGATTTCAAGGGGCGTGACAACCATCTCTTGCGCCCTATGACCACCTTCGCTGAGCAACGGGGCAATCGTGGCGGCGGCGTTCAGGTTGAAGGCGTCTTGTCCTACTTCATCACCAGGAACTTCAGCGTCGGCGTCGGTGGCCGCTATTGGGCGATGTGGACCAACAGGCGGAGCGACATGTTGCCGTGCAGCGACAGCGGCTGCGTTGGTGCACCCATATTTGCAAAGCACAGCATGGAGCGCTGGGGCACGTTCTTTCAGGCGTCCTATAGGTTCGATTGAAAAGATCACACCTATAGCCAAGCTCCAGGCCTCTTCGACGCTAAGAAATGGCGCGAATCGAGTAAGGATCATTAGCCATGTCCTTGCCGGGCGCGGGCCTTATCCAACTGAGCAGTTCGATCTTGAGCGCTTGGTCCCGGTAGCCGAGGGAGACCAGCGCATTGTGGGCGTCGGCCCATGACATCGCGCGAGCGATGTATCGCTCGACGATGTTGCGATGGTAGGCGCGCCATTGCGCGAGGTATTCGGGATCGAGCCGGTTGACAGCACGATCTCGCGCAACGCGCTGGATCAGCACGGCCTAGTCCTTGTAGGGCGGCACGCCGGGCGGGGGATCTTCCGGCTTATCCGCGTTCGGCTGCTCCTGTTCGGCCTTGTCCGCCGGCGGCTTGTCCGCATGGCGCCGGTCCTCGTGCTCGTCCTCTTTCGGCTTGCCTGCCATGGCACCCTCAGTGTTAGCGGCGCCGGGTCGACATCGCCCGGATGACCGCGATTGCGAGGTTTAGCGTCATCTCCTGCCGCATCACCTCGGCGAAGTCCTTGTAGAACGGCACGTCTTGCCGGATCGGGACCGACGGCCGCAGCGAATACATCAGCTTGATGCGGCCCTTCGCCTTGCGTGTCGATCGGCCCTGACGTTGGAAGATGAAGCGCCCGCGCTTGAAGCTGTTCCGTAAATTCTTCGGCTGCTGCTGCGTCCGCACGGCGCCGCCGCTCGTCCGCTGCACGTTGACCGACGACGGGATCGAGAGGTTGCCGCCCTTCGCCCGGCGCGTGCCGCCCTTGGCATGCAGAAACAGGTTCGCCCGACCGATCTTGTCGTAAATCTCGACCGTCAGATCGCCCTTCGTGGCGCGCGAGCCCTTCGTGGTCAGCGCGGCATTCATGAACGAACGATTCCGGACGGTCACTGACGACGGCCATGTCGTCTCGATCAGGTACGACCGGGTATTCTCGGCAGCCATGTTGAGTGTGGTCGCCATGATGTAGGGGATTTGATCGACCGTCGCGCCGAGGTCCATGGCACGCTGCGCGATCTGCGAGAAATCGAAATCAACCCCGAGCGTTGGCATGGGTGGTGGGTGTGCTCATAAGGCGTAGAGGTCAAGCTTCTGACGGCCAGGCGGAATTCTTACGCTTAGCCAGAGCCTTACTGCTTTTGCCCCTCAACGGAACATGTGCTCTCAAAAAAAGCGAACGCTGCTGCTCTCCGGACTGCTATATTTTGGCTGCCGGGCGGCTCGAATTCTGGTGAACGACCATGAGGCGGCGCGATTTCGTTGCCTTGATCACGTTTGCGGCGTTGTCGCTTCCACGACGGGCGCTTGCGCAAAAAAAGCCCCTTCGGATCGGTTGGCTCGTGTTCGACGATGCATCGCTGGGGCGGATCGATCAATCGCTGAAGGATGCGCTCGCGCAGGGCGCCTTCGCGAGCGGCAGCAATCTCCAGATCATTTACCGTTACGCCGAAGGCAACTCGACGCGACTCCGAGAGTTGGCGGAGGAACTCGTTGTGCAGAAGCCCGACCTACTGCTTGCGATTGGTGGCGACCTCATCAAAGCGCTGTTCGATGCAAGCGGGGGCGTCATACCTGTCGTGGGTGGCGTCAGCGACAGTCCGATACGAGCAGGTCTGGCCACGTCTCTCGCCAACCCTGGCAAGAATTTTACCGGTGTAACCTTTCTTACCGATGAAATGGCGGTCAAACGGGTGGAATTGCTAAGCGAGGTAGCTCCTAAGGCAAAGCGGGTGTCAGTCATTTTCAATCCGCAACATCTCGATGATGAGCTAACGTTTGCACGGAAAGCGGCACAATCGCTTGGCATCGATATAACAGCGCATCCGATTGGTAGCCCCGGAGAACTTGAGCCCGCGCTTCGTGCAGCAAGTACCAACGGCGCGAACGGTTTGTTTGTGGTCGCCTCGCGCCTAACTAATTTTGTCGCCCCAAGAATTGCCCAATATGGATTGGAGCAGCGGCTTCCGGTCATCGCAGCGTGGCGCGAATTCGCCGCCAGCGGGGCCTTGTTGTCGTATGGACCAGATAGGATTTTTGAGGCCAAGCGCATCGCAGGTTACGTGCAGAAGGTGCTGAACGGTACAAAACCGGCCGACCTGCCGATTGAGCAACCAGTGAAGTTCGAGCTTGTGATTAATCTGAAAACAGCGCGCAGCATTGGATTGCCGATTAGCCGAGAGTTGTTACTGCGTGCAGATGACGTGATTGAATGACCGCTCTTGGCCCAACCCCGACCTCGAGATCCGCTCTCGCGCCCGCTAACAGGGGGGGCAGCGGGCCACTGTCATATGCGCCCGGATCTGCGGCACGTGGTTCTTGAGTACGTGACCCCAAAAAACCGACCCCGCCGCCGGGATCGGTCGAACAGTCTTGCGTTAGTGGGAAATACCACGGCGGCCCGATCCATCAGCGCGTGGCTTTGGCCTCGGGCGCGTGCGCGTGCGCGTGCGCGAAGAAGGCACCGGTTTTTTCAAGTCGTCAACGTAATTTTCTGCGCGCTCTTTCGGCAGTTCGGGGAAGATGCCGGGCAAGAGATCGGCGTCCAAATTGATTACGTCGAGAGTAATCAGCCGTTTAGTCACCGCTTTGCGCAGCCGCGCGAGCGCCTCGGCGTAGCTCATGACGCGCCCAATTTTTTCTGCTTCGATCCGCCAGGCCCCCGCGGGTCACTTCAAATTCCTCCGGGTGTGGTCAGTCAAATTCCTCCACCCGCGAGGCAGGACAAGGGACTGTTAGTTTGAGTTTGTTTCCCGGGCAAGAGCTTCAGCGGCTTCTTTGAGCCGATAGCTGCGTCCGTCGAACTCAAGCAGATGGCAATGATGCATAAGGCGATCGAGGATCGTCGTGCTCATAGTGTTGTCCCCAAGGTATGCCCCCCAATCCTGCACGACGCGATTGGAGGTGACGATGACGCTGCGGCGCAGTTTGTAACGCTGATGGATCAGGGTCTGCAGCAAAGTGCCGGCGTCGTCGGGGATGGCGCGTGCGAGGAATAGATCGTCCAGCACGAGGAGATCGCAGTCGATGATGGTTCGCAGCCGGACCTCGCGTTGTGCCGGAGAGTTCAGGGCGTAGCGGTGAAAGAAGTCGTCGGTCTCAAGATACTGGACCTTGTGGCTTTGCAGGATCGCCTGATAGGCAATCGCCTTGGCGATGTGCGACTTCCCGGTGCCAGGTTTGCCAACAAGCAGAGCGTTCTCGCCAGCGGCAATGAACGCCAGGGTGTGGAGCTGGAAGCAGGTCTGACGTGGCAGTTTGGGATTGAAGGACCAGTCGAACTCGGCGAGCGTCAGCTTTTCGTCGAGCCCGGATTGCTGGTATCGCCGCTCGATAAGACGGGACTGACGACGGTCCAGTTCATCCTGCAGGATAAGGGAGAAGGTCTCGAGGAAGGGCTGGTTGGCGCCCTGCGCCTGGAGCACGCGCGTCTGCAGCGTGTCGCGGACACCCGACAGGCGCAGCTGTCGTAGGCAACGCTCAATTTCCGGCATGGTCATCATGTGGCTAGGTCTCCAGTTTAAGGTGAGAAGGTGCAGCGGGAGCGCTCGTGGCGCCGGAGTTGGCCGGGGTTGCGCAGGCGACACGAGCGCGGATTGCCGTGGCGTGATCGTCGTGAGCCTCGGCCTGCCGACCATTGTCGTCGGCGTCGCGCCGCACAGCGCGGCTGAAGAGGTCGCCGTATTCCGCGGGGGTACGGATCAGCGGATGATCCTGGGTGAGCGGCGATGCCGGCTGTGGCGTCACTCCAACCTGCTCGATCGCCTGTTCGAACAACCGCTCGACGGTCGCACGCACGTGCTTGTAGCGGTAGATGCGGTTGTCGATGGCGTGCGCGCAGGCCTGCTCGACCAGCCGCGCCGGATACTTCCGGCCCAGCCCGACAATGCCCCACATCGCGCGCTGTCCGGGGCGCCCTTCGGTGTCGAACACCTGCTGGCACAAGGCCCTGGTCTGCGGTCCGATGCGCTCGGCGCTCGCCAGCAGCACGGCGGTTTGCCGCGACGGGTTGAACGGCCGTTCGCTGGTCGGCAGGACGACAGAACCGGGGTGCGCCATCCGGGAATGAACACGCAGCAGCGCACGGGTGTGGCGATCACGGATCTCGATCGTGGTGGTGTAGATGCGCACGACGACCTGGCTGCCGATCGGCGCGGGCCGCGCGGCGTAATAGCTGTTGTCGACGCGTACGGTGGTGTCGTCGCAGACAGTCCGGACGACTTCGGTGAAGATGCGGAAGGGAGCGACAGGCAGCGGCCGCAGGTGCGGCTTCTCTTCCTGGAACATCGCCTCGACCTGACGGCGCGTGCTGCCGTGGATGCGTTTGGAAGCCCAGTTCTCCTCCCAGTGCCTCAAGAACTCGTTTTGCGCCTCCAGCGTCTCGAAGCGCCGTCCGGCCAGCGCAGTGCCCTGGGTATGTTGAATCGCATTCTCGACGCATCCTTTCCGATTTGGATCGGCCACGCGCGCGGGATCGGCGACCACGGCGTAATGAGCCAGCATCGCGCTGTAAATCGGGTTGAGCTGGGGCTCGTACAAATCCGGCTTGAGGACGCCTTCCTTCAGGTTGTCGAGCACGACATAGCTGGGGACCCCGCCAAAATACCGGAACGCCTCTTCGTGGAGCTGCGCCCAGACTTGTTGGCTGGACTTCCAGACTACCCGCCGGAAGCTGCGCCGCGAGTAGCGTAGCGTCATCACGAACAGGCGGGGACGACGGTACCGCCCGCTCTTCGGATCAACCGTCGGCGCGCCCTCGCCATAGTCGACCTGAGCTTCCTCGCCGGGGAGGAACTCAAGACGATCAAACTGCTCAGGATCAGCGTGCCGCAACCGGCGCACAAACCGCTTGACACTCTGGTAGCTGGACGGAAAGCTAAATTGATCAACCAGGTCCTGGTAAATCGCCTGCGCGTTCCGCTTCAGCCGGACCTGTTCTTCGATCCACGTCCGATGCGCTTCGCAAGCCGAACGGGCCAGGCTGCTGGTGACCGTCGCTTCCGATGTCCCAAAAGCCGGTGGTCGGGGTGGAGGAATTTGGCCGTCCGCGCTCACCGAGCCGGTGGTCACTTCCCCGGGGGAATTTGCCTCCGCACCGGCCCGCAGCGCCTGATAACGCCGGATCGTCTTGCGATCGACACCCGTCAGCCGGTGAATCTCGCGCTGGCTGGTGTTGCGATCAAGTAATGTAAGTACGGTGCTTTGCAGATGTCGCTTCAAGACGTTCAACTCCCCGGCCCCTTGCTGGCTAAAGGGGTCGAACATAAACGTCCTGCCTGACCGGCTACTGCTGTTCAGCGGCGCTGACGGCGATCATCAGGTGGGGGAGTTTCAAGTGACCATACCCGGGGGATTTTGACCGACCCACGGGGCCAGGCACGATAGGCGGCGTTGAACCAAGCGAGATCACCGGTCGCGTTAGCGTGGTTGATTGTCTCTTGCACATGGCGAACCGCCGCATGCACCCGCGACATCGCCGCGTCGTGGTTCGTCAGCGTGATCTTCCAGCGCGCGGCGACCGCCTCGACTTGGCGCCGGGCGAACTCGGCGCGGACCGCAAGCCTCCCCTCGGGATCGCGCGGCAGCACCTCGGTCGCCTCGGCCACGATCGCCTCGGCGGTGTCGCGGTCCTTGACCCAATACGCGCAGCCGATCTCCGACAACGGCCAATTGTCCCGGATGCCATCGAAGGTCCGGCCGAGGTCGCGGGAGACGCCGACGATGCACGGCTCGCCGCGCGGGATCGTGGCGATATAGATCGCCGCCACGCCGAAAACGATCAGGTACTCCCTGTCCGCGCCATGGGGGATTTCAAGGTCCATCGTATCTCCACCCGCGCTTGCCGTCGCTCATTGATCACCTTGCAATGCGGCGTGCAGCGCCGCCGCCGCTTCCGCGCGGCAGGCGTCGCGCAGTTTCGCGGGCAAAGCCGCCCATGGCTTTCCCCGACGCCGGGCTTCCTCGCCGACAACCCTGTTCGCGACCGCGTCCCTGATCGCGATGGCGGCGGTCTCAATCATCGCCTCGGTGATCCGCATGGTGCCCTCCCTTAGAAGACCGGCTCGAGCTCGCCGCGCAGACCCTCGGCGATGACATCGCAGCCGCGATCGTGGTTGGCCCGCCATGTGTCGGCATAGCCGCCGCGCTTGACCGCGACCCATCCCGCGTCGCGTTCGAGAGAGTGCGCCAGGGCGACACAGTTGACCGCCCGGAGCAGATGCATTTGGCCGAGCAGGTAGCGGGCGGGCCAGCAGATCGCCGCCTCCATGCGGGTGACATCGCTGAAGGACGGCAGCAGGCGCGTGCGGTTCTGCATCCGCATCGTTTTCTCGAGTTCGCCTTGCGCCTGTTGAGCGAGCAAGTCCTCGAACTCGTAACTGTGGGCAGGCCACGGCGCGCCATAGCCCGCGACCGCGCGCATCGGGATCAGGCGCAGGGTTCGCATCGCCTCGGCGAGACGCTTGCCGACATGCGGGCCGCTCCAGACCGAGGGGGCGATGTCCTCCATTACGGCGTCTTCGAGCGGGTTGAATTTCAGCGGGTCATCCCGGCGGATCACGGGCACGTCACTCAAGGGCCATCTCCTTCTGCTTTTCGGCCAGTTCCTCGAACCGTTGCGTCTGCACGTCGAACCCCATGTTGATCGCGCCCTTGAAGCCGGTTTCCTCGAACCGAACCTTGGCGATGTGCACGGTGGATCTGTTGGCTTCCGGCGCGCGTTCGATGACGACGCCGTGGTCGCATTTGTTGAACCAGTGGGCCGACCCCTCGATATCGTAGAGCGTGGCGGTTCGGGCCCGGCCGTGCTCCCACACGTCCTTGGTCGGATGCGCCAGGACGATCACGGCGACCTCGTATTGCCGCCCGAAGCGCTTCAGCATGCGGATGGCCCGGCCGATGTATTCCGTCGAACTCTCATCGCGGCGCCGGGCGTGCTCGATCTCGTTCCATGGGTCGATGACCAGCACGCGGATGCCATCGCGCAGCACCGCATCGCGGGCTTTCTCGATGATCCATTCCAGCGTGATGTCTTCCTCGTCGGCGTCATTCGGATCGTGGTCGATGAACGTGAAGCTACCCTCGATGAACTCGTCGGCCTCGGCCGATGCAGCCGCGGTGCCCGCGATGATCCGGCGCAGCTTGTCGCGGAGATGCGGCACCGTTGGCATCTCGGCGGAGAAGACGGCCGAACGCCATCCGTAGGCGCGGGCGATGTTGACCAGCACGTTCAGCACCCAAGTCGATTTGCCGTGGCTCGGGATGCCGGTGACGACCATGAACTCGCCCGGGAACAGCTTCAGCCAAGCATTGTTGGCGGACGCGACGCTGTCGCCGTCGAACAGCGGCCAGCCGATCGAGATCGGGTGCAGCGCCGGGAGCGCCGGATACTCCGAGAGCCGATAGAGCCCGCGAACCGGATACTGTTTGGCCTCCCGCAGCACGGCGCTGACCGCATCGCGCCCGCACTGGCGCAGCACCTCGTTCAAGTCCTTGCAGCCCGGCGGGAACGTCACGAACAGACAGCGCACGGCGCCGAGCCGACGGACGATTTCGGCAGCGAGCCGTTGTCCTGGCCCGTCGTCATCGACTGCGAGAATGAACCGCTTGATCCGCTTCAACCGATCGCGGTTGAGCCACAGGAACTCGAACTTGCCGCTCGCCTCGGTCTGCGGATCGAGCGGCGACAGGCGTCCATCCTTCGGGACCGGCGGCGCGCCATCGGGCACCGAGACCGTGAGCGGCCAGCCGCAATCGATCGCGACCATGCCGTCCTCGATGCTCTCGGTGATCACGAGCGCTTGCGTGCCCGCTTCCAGAAGCGGGTCATCGAGCACGTCGGCGTTCCAGAACGTCCGCTTGCCGCCCTTGCGATGCCAGAAGAACTTCTCGCCATCGCGCTCGGTGCGATATTTCTCGTTCACGACGACGCCGTGCTCGATGAACGGATAGACGAGGATGTTGCCGCTCGGGTTGGCGACGACATGCCGGTTCGGCTTCTCACCGACGAGAGTACCCGTATAAATCTCGAACTTGGCGGCCAGCTCGGGCGATATCCCCCGGGCCTCGAAGAACTCGACGTGTCGCGTCGCGAGCGTCGTCATAGCGATAGCTCCCATGGAATTCGTCGCAGTGGAAACAGCGGAAGAAAAAGCCGTCCGCATCGCAGCGGATGGACAGGCACTTGTGGGTCTTCTTGCGCCGCAGATGTGAGCAGGCCGGGCAGCGGAGTTCGTGGGTGCCGCTATGCGAGCGCGGGTCGAAGCCGATCCGGGCGAACATCCGCAGCACCTCGTCCAGCGACAGGCGGCGCGTCATGGCTGCACCACCCTTGGCGGCTCATGCTCGGGCGGGGCCCGGATGATGGCGCCGATGTATTCGCGGGGATCGTGCTTGGTGGACGCCTGTTCGATCGCCGCACGCGCCAGCGGGACCTTGCCGCCCTTCGCTTTGAGCAATCGCGAGACGAGGCCTCCCGCAGCACTGCCGAGGACTTCCTTGCCGCGCCGGAACAGTTCGGTCTCCGCGTCAGACGGCGGTGGCACCTTGGCCGGTCGCGGCGGCGGGACCGTCTCGCCGAAGTCCAATTCGCCAGAGCCCGAGCGCGCGCCAATCGGCGCGGCATGGTCCTCGGTCCTAGGTCCATGGTCCACGGTCCTAGGTCCAAGGTCCGTCGACGAGGGCTCGCGAGGGCTCGCGAGCAATCGCGTAGCCTCGCTGACAACCGGCAAACGCGAGGGCGTCGGGCGATCAATCTTCTGGTGTTTCAGCCAGTTATCGATTTGCAAATACGTGGCGCCCTCAACCACGTAACGGGTGATGCAACCATGGCGTTCAAGCTCGGCGAGCCAGCCGTCCATGAGCCCCGGCGCATCGTCGTCGTATGGGTAGAGAAGGCTCGCGAGCATTCGCGAGGCCGCGCGAGCCCTCCCTTCGTCATCGGCGAGGGTCCACAACTGGATGAACAGCAGGCGCGCCTCGCGGGACAGTTTGCCGATGGTCTCAGATTGCGGAAACTCGGGCTTGATCGTCCTGATGCGTGCCATCAGACCCTCCCGGCGTTGGCTCGAAATACCGCGCTCGCGAAACCTGCGGCGTGATCCTGCGGGTGTCGGCGCGATCGGCAGTCGGCGAGAAATTGAGGATTGCGGAGCCCAGCACCGGCTCGACGCACGTAGGCTCGGCGAACAGATCACCGACCCGGACCTTCTCCGGCATGACGAACCCGCCGCCAACCCACAGGCACGTTTGCTTTGTATAGGGGGCGTCGTAGTCGCAGGGGTCGAACGTGTAGTCGGGATCGCGCCAGTAGGTCGAAAGCGTCGAGACAGGGTTCTCGATCATGTAGGGCGCGCCGCTGTCCTCGCAGGCACGCCGAGAGGCATCGACAACTTGCAGCGCATGGATCAGCGCGCCGAGGCCCTTGCCCTTGAACCACCAGCGCGCGCCCGAGACCGCGAGATGCGAGCACGGCGGAAATGCAAAGACGATGACCGGGCGCGGCAGATGGGGCGGATACCGCCATTGCGTGATGTCGGCGACGACATGCTGGCGGCGATGATGCTCCCGGGGCGCCGGTTGAAGATCGACGGTGATCGCCGAATAGCCCGCCTCGATCCACGGCAGCACCATGGTGCCGGTTCGATCGCAGAGCGACAGGACAATCCCGCCCGCGTTCATGCAATCCTCCGCCGGAACAGGGGTGAGGTTTGCAGCGCGAGCTTCGGGTCGAAGACCGAGGCTTGATAGTGCCAGAGCGCTAGCGCATCGGCCGCATTGTCATCGCTCGGCGCCCAGCCGAGACGATTGCAGGCGTCGATGGTCGCCGACTTCGCTTCCTTCCGCTTGATCCGGTTGGTGCCGAGGAAATGCTCGCGGACCTCCGAGACCTTGGCCTCGCGCACGTCATAGCCGCCCGCGTGGCCGTATTCCTCGACCACGGCGCAAAGCCCGATCAGCACGCGGATGATGTGCGCGGTCGTGAAGCCCGCCATGTGTTGGGGCGCCATGGGCGCCTCGAATACGATCAGCCGCACGTCGGGCTCAGTAGCAAGGAAGTCGGCGAGCCATTGCCGACACCCCGCATAGATCGCGCCGAGGCTGGCGCCCTCGCGGGCATAGCGCACCGAGCCGGATCGCGGCTTGTCCTCGTGGGGAAAGCCGCAAGCCCAGCCGGTGCGCGATGCGAGATCGAGCGCCAGAATACGGGGCGCGTGCGCCATGCCGCCCTCCCGTCAGTGGGCGGTCGCGCTGACGTTTCCGTGCACGGCGGACATCGCCGCCGCCCGCCAGAGCGGCAAATCCTTCACGCCCTCGGCCGTCGCGAGCATCGAGAGGATGTGCTGCTGGTCCTGCTCCAGCTCCTCGTAAATCTCCCGGTTCTTCGCCTCGTTGATCCTGATCTTGACCAGCGACCGAAGCTCCTTGGTGGGGATGCCGCGCGCCTTCGCGTCCTTGAAGCAGGCGTTGATGCTCTCGCGGATATTTCGGCACCGGGCCATCGATGACCCGCGCTCGGACGCCAGATCGGCATGATAGCCGTCGATCTTGCCGAGGACTTCCTGCACGATCTCGGGGTCGAGATCGTTCGTCTGCGTTGCTGCTGCCTTCGCCATATGAAAGGTCCCTTTGCGTTAGCGGGGCCTCGGCGAACTGGGATCATCGCCGGGCCGCGCGTGGTCGCATCGGGGCCCCGGGCATTAGTCCCTCCCGTAGGTGACGAACAGGGCGTGGTGTTTCGGGCACCATGACGAGCCGGGCCGGTTCTTGGCGCCGCAGAACATGGCGAGGCCGTCCTCGCCACGTTCATCGAGCACGGCGCGGCAGTGGAAGCTTTTGGCTTGCAGGAACGGCACCGGCTTGCCGTTGGCCGCCTCGACCGGCGCGAGCTTGCGCTCAGGCTTCGGCGCCAGGACGACGACCGACGCCTTGGCTTTCGGCGGCTGCTTGGCGCTGGCTTTCGTCATCGGCGACTGGCCCTCGGGGCGTTTAAGCTTCAGGCGCAAGATTTTCCCGGAGACCGCGCTGCGCGTGCGGTGCATCGCGTCGGCGATGACCGATGACGACGCGCCCTCGGCGACCCAGCGCCGCAGGGTTTGTTCAGCCGCATCATCCCATGTCGAGTGAAAGACCATCGGGCCGCCCCGTTTGTCGCGAAGCACGACGGTCGTTTTAATAGTCACTGCTTCGCGTCATCGTCATCTGTTTTCTGCGGCCCGTACCCACCAATTGCGTAACTCATGACCGGCGGACAAACGCGAACTAACGCTGACAACTCGCTGCGAGTTCGTTGGTTGGTGGCAGCAGTTGTGGCGACACGTTGAAGTTGATCCGTACCCGCTTTTTTTGATCGTCCATGTTGACAGCTTGATCGAAGCGGGCGGACAATCGCGATGACAGGCAGATTGAAGCAAACAATAACGCACTGACCTGATCACCACGGCGCACCGCCTGCGGACTACGAGCGGGTGGCCCTCACACCAGACAAAAGCATCAGCGATGCCGCGCTCCAAGTGCACCTTGGGACCGGTGGGATTGGTTTCTGTGCGTTCCTTGCAACGCTGCAAGGCTAAGGGAGGTCGGCATGCAGTCGATCCGGTGGGACGGGAAAACGATCACGGTACCCGGCATTTATCGGGATATCCCGCTGCACGACTATCACCGCGCCGACCTCTGCGATGCGATCAGCGTCTCGTCGTCGATGTTTCGCAACATCGTTAACAAATCACCAAAGCACGCGTTCGACAAATCGTCGCTCAACCCCGATCGCGAGGACAGCGAGATCGAGAGCGAGGCCATGGTCCTCGGTCGTTTCGTGCACAAGGCAGTTGCGGGCGAGCCCTTCGATGACGACACGGTCATGCGCCCGGCCACCGTCGGCGGGTTCGCGTACAACGCGAACAGGAAGGAATGGCGCGACTGGCTCAAGGAGCAGCGCGACGCCGGAAAGTTCGTCATCTCGCCCGCGCTCGCCGAGCGGGCCAAGGGCATGATCATCGCGCTCGGTCAGTTTCCGCTCGTGCAGCAGGGCATGCTGGGCGGATCGCCCGAGCGCTCGCTGATCTGGAAGGACCCGCGCGGCTTCTGGAAGAAGGCGCGGCCCGACGAGATACCGAACGACAGCGGCGATTTCATCGATCTGAAATCGACCCACTCGGTCCTCTATCGCGACACGCAGCGCTCCATCATCGACTACGGCTATCACCAGCAGGGCGCGATGGTGATCGAGGGCGCGCGGGCGCTCGGCATTCCGGCATCATCGTTCACGCTGCTGTGGGTCGAGAGCAAGCGTCCGCATTGCGTCCGGGCGCAGACGCTCAAGGACGAGGACTTGGCGCGCGGCGCCGCCCTGAATGAACTCGCCGCCAAGACGTTCTGGCAGTGCTTCCAGAGCGGCGTCTGGCCCGGCCCGGGCGATGATCGCGCCGACGCAGAGTATGTCGATTTGCCCGACTGGTATCGCCAATCGGTTGATGACCGGATCAAGTTCGAATTGCGGGAGGCTGCGTGATGACTGATCAAACCGTCACCACCGAGGCCCCGCAGACGCCGCCGCCCTCGCAACAGCAGGCGCAGCCCGATCGTGTGACCCGCCGCGACCTTGTGGAGGGGAACGCGGAGAAGGTGGTCACCGAGCGCACCGAGGCCGTGACGCTGTTCAAGGGCGGGGGCGTCGATTACACGAACCTGCGCGATCTGGTCGATGCCGCGAAGCTGCTGGCGGCGTCCGGGCCTTATCTGCCGCCCTTCATGCAGGGCAACGTCGGCGCCTGTTTCGCCAATTGCATGCGGGCGCAGGAGCTTGGCGTCTCGCCGCTCGCCCTGGCGAAGTGGACCTATGTCGTCGAGCAGTTTGTCGGCGGCCAGAAGGTCGAGCAGGTCGCCTACGAGAGCCAGATGTTTCACGCGGTGGTCGAGGCGCGCGCCCCGATCACCACGCGCCTACAAGTCGCCTATGAGGGCGAAGGCGACATGCGGCGGTGCCGGGTGTGGGCGACCTTCAAGGGCGAGAAAGAGCCGCGCCATTTCCCGCCGCTCGATGCTGCGCCGGATCAGTTCACGCTCGGCAAGCTGCGCCCGAAGCGGAACGACAGTGGCCGGATCAAGGGCTCGCCGCTTTGGGACACCAAGCCAGACCTGCAACTGTTCTACAACATGAGCCGCGATTGGGCGCGCATGTACTGCCCCGATGTCATCTCGGGCATGTACGGCCGCGACGAGATGGAGGACGCGGGCTTCACCGTCGCATCTGAGGCCGCGCGCGATGTCTCCCCGCGTCTGACGGAACGCCTGCGCGGCACCGCGCCGTCGATCGGTCAGGCGGCTATTGCCGCGATCGATGCGCAAGCCGCAGAACACGCCCCGAAATCAAAAGCGAAGGCGCCTACCGAGGGCCCCTCGGGCGACGCGTAAAGACTGGAAGGAGTGGGAAATGCCTGACTTCTGCGACCGCGACGGCTCGTCCTGTGCTGCGCCTATCACCGCAACCCGGCTCGGCGACGTTCTCCGCATCGAGGCGGCCCCGCGCCATGGCGGCGCGTCCCGCCCGTTGCTCCCCTCGCAGGACATCCGCGTCATGCTGTTCGCCGAGCGGGAGTTTCGGCGCCAGCGCGCCGCGCGCGGCTACATGAAGCAGTGCGATCAGGCGTTCGCCTGCATCGTCAAAGGTTATGGCGCCCAGCCCAGCGTCGTCACTCGGCCCGATCGCGACCCCGAGCTGATCGAGTTGCGCCAGAAGATGATGGCGTTCGTCGCGGTCGCGACCGGGGCCACGCACCGTCAGGTCGGGCTGGTCTTCAAGCGCGATCACTCCTCGGTCGGATCGGCCTGCGCCCGGTTCGCCGCCGCTGTTCGCGCCACCATCTCGTCGGCCCAACCAACGAGCGAGCCTGATGCGGAAACTGATGCGTGAGATTGTCACCTTGGTGCGGCAGGCCGGGGGATCGGACGTGTGGGTCTCCGAGGGCGGCAAACACACGCGCGTCCACTTCACCGGCCCGAACGGTCGGAAATCCCATCTCCTGATCCATCGCGGCGCGACGGTCACCACCCGCTACGCCGCGATGATCCGCTCCCAACTCCGTCGGAAGATCGCGCCACGAGCGTGTAACCCGGAGTGTCACCGAGGATGAGCGCGGCATTCACGGTCGGTCTGATCGCTGGCCTCGTCTGCGTCGGCAGTCTCGGCGCAATCATCATGGCGATTTTCGTCATGGGCAAGGACAGCGATTTTCCAAGGAGAGCACTATGACCCTCGCGAGCGAAATCACCAATTTGGAGACCGAGTTGCAAAGCAGCCGCGTTGAGGCCGAAGCGCTCGGCAAGAGGAACGCCGTCCTTGAATTTGAGAATGACAGCTTGAAGCAGCAACTTGCCAAGGCAAACGCCGACCGCGACGCGCTGATCCGGCGCTCGGAGGCGATCAAGAGCCTGCTCGATCAATGCGGAGCCACCTTGATGCACGGCTTGAAGCAATACGCCGCCGAGCGCGAGGTCGAGCGCCGCGAGGAGGCGAGCGGCGAGATCGAGAGCGGCATGGCCGCGATCGTCGCCCGCCGCAACGGCGGGGCCATTCATACGGATGGCCCGCAAACCGACCACTGACCATGACAACGGGAGACTGACGTGAGCACCGAACCGATGCTGCAATTCTTCGCCTACTCGCATTTGAAGCCCGAACTTCAACCAACCAGCGCCAAGTTTGCCGAGGTCGCCGAATGGGTGGTCTCGCTGCTGCCGCGCAATCCCGAGCGCACCGCCTGCCTTCGCAAACTTATCGAGGCGAAGGACTGTGCGGTGCGCGCCGCGATTTACAAGGAGGACGGACAATGAGAATCCCGAAATGCGCCGACATCCAACTCAAGACCGAGGGCGGCCAGGTTGAATTGCACATCAACGCCGCGGTGACTACGCGCACGGCTGCGGCCGAACTGATCGCGGCGATCCGGCAGATTGCCGGGGCGCTGGAAGCTGAGAAGCGCGGTCCGCGCAAGAAGGCCGTCACGACCGCCGAGGCCGCCTGACATGGGCGAGCGTCGGGCCTTACCGCAAAGGCGGCAAGCCGAGACCTTCGAGATCGAATTCGGGGGCCTCGAACGCCGCTATGCGGTGACGCTCGGCTTCTACGATGACGGCGCTCTGGGGGAGGTTTTCATCAGCGGCGGCAAGTCCGGTCAGACGGTCGAGGCGATCGCCCGCGATGGCGCGGTTCTGCTTTCGCCCGCCCTGCAAT
Source organism: Bradyrhizobium sp. YCK136 (assembly GCF_044570075.1). NCBI lineage: Bacteria > Pseudomonadati > Pseudomonadota > Alphaproteobacteria > Hyphomicrobiales > Nitrobacteraceae > Bradyrhizobium > Bradyrhizobium sp. YCK136. The sequence goes on along the minus strand of NZ_CP172424.1, from coordinate 6,800,957 downwards.
ACGGCGCGTCGCTCGACAATATCGCCAGCGCCATCACCCGCGATGATCGGGGCGGCCCGTCATCGGTGATCGGCGCGGTGATCGATCGGCTCGCGCGAGGGGGCGACCAATGAATGAAGAACAGAGTACCCGGAATCAGAGCTGAGTGATACGGCGGCCTTTGAAACGGCGTTGACGGACCTTTTTCTTGGTCCAGACGAAGGGCTCGGCTCTGTCGTTGTATGCGTTGACGTAGGCATCGATGTGTTCCTGAAGCTGCTTGAGGCTCGTGAAGGAGGTGCCGCTGAGCGACTGCCCCTGCAAGATGGAAAACCATACTTCGACCTGATTGAGCCATGACGCACTTGTCGGCGTGAAATGAAATTGCACGTTGGGGTGGGCCTTGAGCCAGTCCTCGTTCTTTTTATGGGTGTTGAGGTTGTCGAGGATGACGTGAAGCTTGCGGTTCGGAAAAGCCGCGGTGACGCTGTTCATGAAATCGAGAAACTCGACGCGGCGCCGGCGTTTTGAATGGGTCGCGATGATCTTTCCGGTGGCGACTTCGAGCGCCGCAAACAATGTTGTGGTGCCATGCCGCTTGTAATCGTGGCTTTGGCCGGTCAAGGCGCGGCCATTGGGCAACTTCAGATAACCCTGCGCTCGCTCCAAAGCCTGGATCGAGGGCTTCTCGTCCACGCACAGCACAATGGCCTTCGCCGGCGGCGCGACATAGAGGCCGACAACATCGGCGGCTTTGGCCGTAAAGTTCGGGTCGTTGCTCTCGCACCAGGACTTGCGAGCCACCAGGTCAATCTTGTGGCTGCGCAGGAACCGCCAGACATATTGGACATCGACATCGCCCAGCGCCTCGGCCAGCAGGGGGCCGGTCCAGCGCGCAAACCCTTGCGGTGGCGGCTTATCCAGCAGCTTCAGAATCCGCTTGTCGGTCGTCTTCGTATAGATCGGCTGCTTGCCAGGCCGCGGCTTGTCTTGCAGCCCTTCAAGGCCATGGTCGGCATAGCGATGCCGCCAAAGGCTGACAATCCGCGGCTGGACCCCAACTTCCTTGGCGATCGACCGGGTGCTGCGCCCATCCGCCGCCAACAGAACTATCCGCGCCCGCTTCAAATCGCGCTGCAACGTCACCGGTGAGCGACAGCACGCCTCAAGCACCTTGCGATCTTTCCTCGAAAGGTGGACTTCTCTTGCTTCGGGTATCATCCCGACCTTGAATCACGACTCACGTTCCAAGAAAAGTGGGTAAGAGGGCCGAGGAACGGGCCGAACGTGACGCCGAGATCGCGCGCGACGCGGCCAACATTATCCTCGATCTGATGCAGGGTGCGCCCGTCAGCATCGCCTACAACATCATCGGCAACATCACCGTGTCGGTCTTTACAGCGGGCCGTTCCTCGAACCCGGCGCCGCCTTGGAGGAGTTCGATCATTAGGCGGCGTACACGCGCCAGATGATCGCCGAGCAGACCAAGGAGCGGCTGCAATGAGGAAAGAAATCTGGAAAGACGTGCCCGGGTTCGAGGGTCTGTATGCGGTATCCGACCTAGGCCACGTGAAGTCGCTTGAACGGGTTGCGCGCGGTGGTGCTATGCTGGTACCGGAGCGCATCTTGAAGCCAGCCAAGGCAACGCGCGGCGGTTATGACGTAGTGCAATTGCACAATCACGGCAGGCGCACGCTGCGCACCGTTCATTCGCTTATGGCTGCTGCCTTCATCGGTGCGCGCCCGCCAGGGATGGACATTTGCCATCGCAACGATGATCGGATTAACGATCTCGACAATCTTCGCGATGACATCCGCGCCGGTAACATCGCCGATGCAATGCGGAATGGTCGCACACCGAAAGGCGTTGCGCATTGGAATGCGAAGATGACGCTCGAAAAAGCAGACGAAATCAGGGCCGCCTATGCCGGTAAACGCGGAACGATGGCAGAGCTGGGTGACGATTTTGGCGTGACCGCATCGACTATTCATCGCGTCGTTCGTGGAGCCTGGAAATGAGGCGACGGGACTACATACCGCTCAAAACCCGGCTCGCGGCGACTCTCTGTGAGATACTGACCGACGACGGCACTGGGAAGCTTGTGAAGGTCATCCCGCACGAGGACGCGGTAAAGATGACCGAGGATCAAGTGCTGTCGCTCTTTCATTTCGACCACGCAATTTACCACGCGCAGGGCGGGGCGGATGCGTCCTGGAATTTGACGCCCACGCTGATCCCCGAGCACCGCGAGAAGACCCGCAAGCGCGATATCCCGCAGATCGCGAAGACCCGGCGGATCGAACAGCGCGAGGCCGAGTTTCGCGCCCGGCTGCTCGCGAAGCATCGAGGCGAACCGCGCCCGCCGAACCGCTGGCCGAAGAGCTCGTTCCAGAAGCGGAGGGCGCAGTCATGAGCGCGGACAAGGCGTTCGTTCACACGACTGTGCCGTATGGCGATGACGGCAAGCTGGTGCGCGGGATCATCGCCCGATGCGGTGCGCCGGGCTGCGAGGCCGCGATCCCGCTGCCGGTCAACACCTTGCAGAATTCTCGCGGCGACGACACCGAGATCGAATGGCGCTTCATCGCGCGCAAATTGGAGGCGAAAGGCTGGCGTGTCGGCCGCAGCCACGATGCCCATCGCTGCCCGCGCTGCTGCAAGGCCGCGAAATTCTCATCGATCAGGAAGGCGGAAGCCATGCAGAACGGAAACGCGATGACCGACAAACTCAAGGTCGTGAAGGACAACATGCGGGTGATGAGCCGCGAGGATCGCCGCATCATTTTCGAGAAGCTGAACGAGGTCTACGTCAACGACAAGATCGGCTATGGCGATGGGTGGACCGACGAGAAGGTCGCGAACGACCTCGGCATCCCGCGCGCATGGGTCAAGCTGATCCGCGACGAGAATTTCGGCGACGAGGTCGGCAACGAAAGCATCCGCGAGCAGATCAAGGACGCGCGCGAACTGCTCTCGCAGATCAAGGCGATCGAGCCGGGCATCAGCGAGGCGCAGCGGCTGATCGCGGTCGCCGACAAAATCGAGAAGTCGCTGGCCGAGATTGCCAAGGTGCTCAAGTGACCGAGGGGCCGGCCGTCCTGGCGACGATGATTTGCAGGAAATGCGAGCAGGAGAAGCCCGAGGCCGATTTCTACATGCAGGCCCGCGACGGCTATGCGCCCCGGCGGATGACAGTCTGCAAAGTCTGCCATCGGGCGCGCACCGCGCAGAGCACGCAGGAGCGGCGCCGTCGGGCGAGGGAAACGAGGCAATTGACGATGACCGAGGACGTAAAGGTGAGCGCGATCGATACCGCGAGCGGCCACCGGCTCGCGACCGTAAAGGAGGCGTGCCGCTACGGGAAATTCTCGCACACCAAATGCTACGAACTGATCAATGCCGGGCGGATCAAGGCGAAGAAATTCGACGCCCGGACTCTGATCGACCTCGATAGCATCGACGTCATGTATGCGGCGCTGCCCGATCTGGTGCCCAATCCGGGCGCTAAGTCTTAAGGGGCCCAGGCGATTCAAAGAAATGCGCCATCATCATCGCCACGACAGGACGGGCACTCATAAAGGCGCCGATGTCGGCTTTGAGGGCTAAGCTGAAATTTTCTGCTCAATCAGAGCATTGCCGATTTTGACCCAACTCAGACACCGCAAATGCAGCAATCGCCAGCATCATAACCAAAAAAGCCCCGGCGAGCCGGGGCTTTGGTTTGCGCAGACTGAAGCGATTAGTATCTGGCCGCGACCGGAGCGCCGTAGCCGCCGAAGCGATAGTTCAACCGGACGGTGACCATGTCCACATCCTGGCTGAACCGCTCGCCAAGGAGGGTGACGCCACCGGGCGTGACCACGCCTGCACCCACGAAGGTGCGGGTGTCATTCCCCATCCAGAGGTGGTCGTATTCAACACCGACCGACCAGTTCGGCGCGAAGCCATACTCCCAGCCGACGCCCAAGGCGCCGCCCCAGCGCGTGTGACTTGCCGAGTCCAGGCCGACTCCGGTGAGGTTGTTGAAGACATCAAGACGATTGTGGGTCACGGCGGCACCACCCTTCACATAGAGCAGCGAGGCGTTCCACGCCCAACCGAGTTGGGCCGTGAAGAGACCAATACCGTCGGTTTTTCCTGTGGTCGAAAGCAGCGGATCGATCAGGCTGACGCGCGTGTTCTTAATGTCGGCCCAATCGCCCTGCGCTTCCAATCCGAACACGAACTGATTGGTTTGCCAGCGATACCCGATCTGTCCGCCGACTAGGCCTCCGGAGCGAGAAGCGCAACCACCTGCGACTGTTCCAAGGTCAGTTACGAAATCCAAGCAACCGCGGCTTTGGCCCCATCCGCCGTTAGCGCCGATGTAGAAGCCAGTCCAGTCATAGATCGGAGAGACAATCGGGGGCGGCGCCTTGGTGTACGGACGCGCCGCCAGATCAGCCGCGGACGCAGGAGCAGATAGACCCACGGCCATCATCCCGGCCGCGGCAACCAGAAGCTTCTTCATGTAAGTGATCTCCCCAGAAACAAATACGAGAAACGGCGTGACGCCCCACTTTCGGAATCAATATTAGCCGGTTCGACTCTTGGTTGCTGTAGCTCGGCTACAACACTTGCCTCGGAAAACATCGCGCAAAGTGTTGATTTTCATTAAGAAATAAGGAGCATAGTACCGCCAACGTTCATGCGTCACGAAAAGAAACCAGCCTGACGATCTTTTGGGCTGCGATCGCTGGCTCGAACTGCACGAGAGCGGGACCTACGTACGGCTAGGAGCCGGCGCGGCTTGAGGTAGATCAACTGCCGAAGACGAGCACCGACGTGGCTGCGACGGTGAAGACTGCGGCCAAAATGACTAGTGTGAAAACTACGCTGTCGTTCATTGTTCAAAATTAGCATGGGCCAATTTCGGCTGACTATGCAGTTTCTGCCAGTTCTGCCAAGGGAAACCACGGGATCGATATCCAAGAGCAGAAAAATCAGGGAATCCAACTCCAGTTCGGTTGCCCATTTTCTCCCGGTCGACAAGAATGGCTGCATTGTTAGGCACGTGAATATTTCACTAATGAAATGCAATCGCACCCGCAGTGATGGCGCAGGCATGCAAAGGCAGATTAGCGCTTTGAGGTCAGAGCGCGGCGTAACGCGGCCCGAACTATCCGAAAGGGAAAAGCTGCTCGGCGAGATCCGACAGGCGATCAAGAAGCCTGGCGATGAGCAGCGAATCATCGCCTGGCTACTTAGCCGGCTCCGCATTCCTGACGCCGACCGCTGAACGCTCCGACGCGCGTCCGCGCCAACGACCGAGATGGGTCAGCCGGCCCGGCGTTACCCAGGCCCCCCTGCGAGCCGGCGCCTAGCCTCCGATCGGCCCTGAAAGCGTCTGCAACTCGGCCTCAATGGTCGCGATATCCTGCTCCAGCTGCGCAATAGACGACCGACAATCGAAGCCCGTCCTGGCCTTCAGGTCGACTGCCAAGCGCCGACGATGCGTCCTCAGATTCTCCAGCGACTGGCGGTCCTTAAGTCTTGTATAGCCGTCCACAATCAACTCAATCGCAGTCGACATGATCTTACCTCACAATCAAATTTCGGATCTGCAATACGGATAGGCTTTAGCGAGGAACGGGGGCGGAGTAAATCGACAAAGAAAAACCGCCGACCTTTGCGAGCCGGCGGGAGTTTGGACTGTAGATTGCGATCGGGGCTTCCGGTCGCCGTTCGACGGTAGCATGGCGGCACGCCAGCGAGAACCGCGTTACAAACCTGTGGCATGACCATTGCATAATTCAGGGCAACTGGGATTTCAGCGCTCAGTTAGAGAATAGGCGCTGCCGGGACGCTTAATTCGAGCCCGGCGACGCTTCACTTCCTTTCCCCTTGCGCCATCGCTACGGCGCATTTTGTTTCGACGGCCGGGATATTTGGCGCATGGCATACGACACGGCAACAGTACATATGCTCCGCAACGTTCTAGACGACGTTCTTTCCAGCCCGTCGTTCACTCGTCAGCAGCAGCGATCTGCCGTGGAAGTGGCCGAGCGTGTTCTCTGGCTCGCTTCGCAAGGGGAGCGTGAACCGATTAGGATCAAGCGGCACCTGCTAAATGAGTTCTTGGTGTCTGCTGAGAGTGATGCCGAACCGGTCGGCCCCCTCGCATGATCGACTGCTAGCGACTAAGCTCAAAGTCCGTTGGCCCGACTCGGACCTCGGGCGATGTCCGCCCTTCGAACCGCTGTTGATCATCCACCGCGCCTGATCCGCTACGTCTCTTTTGTAAGTACACGTCCGGAGACTACGACGGCGCCGTTCGCCGCCCGACGATATTGAGCCGCATGGCCGCCCTCCGATCCGGGCCCCATGAAAGGGCCCGGGCCCCGATCCGGGCTTTTTTAATGGGGATAGGCGGCTCCGGGAAAATACAGTATCGGTTTACAGTATCGCCCGGCGGCCGAAAGCGGGAAGAACCTTTCTTCTCAATGCCTTCGGCCATTTCGTCCCTTTCCCACAAGGGGAGAAGGAAGAAGAGCAGCGATCGTTCTCGCGGCTACCCCGCAATCGCCCGCCAGTCCGCACCGCGCAGCATGCGCATCACGGCGTTGGCCACCGCCGTGCGCTGGCGGCCGGCGACGCCATAGAGGCTGACGGTGCGGCGGGCATCGAGGCCGGCAACCGCGGCGCGTTTCAGGCTCTCCGGCACGGGCGAGGTGTGGGGCATCATGGCGATGCCGATATCGGCCTCCACCAGTTCGACCAGGTCGCGTTCGCTCGAAATCTCGTGGCCGTGATCGACATCGATGCCGTGCTCGCGCAGGTTCGCTGCGATGCGCTTGGAATGCTCGCAATAGCTGCGGCCGAGCAATTGTTCCGCGCGCAGGTCGTCCGGCTCGATCGTGTCGTGCTCGGCAAGCCGGTGCTCCCTGCTGACGATGAGATCGAACGCCTCGGTGAACAGCGGCCAGACGTCGAGCCGTTCCCAGGCCTCGTCGATCTCGGCGGCGATGCCGAGCTCGGCCTCGCCCTTCTTCAGGAATTCTGCGACCTCGCGGCTCGTCCCGCGCAGGAAGCGGAATTCGAGCCGGTTGAACTGCCGCCTGATCTCGTTGAGGTGCGGGATGAGCAGCGCCAGGTCGACCGAATGCGTCAGCGCAACGCGGAGCGCGCCGACCTCACCACTTTTGAACGAGGAGGCGAGCGAGCGCGCACCGGCGGCGGCGTCATAGCACTGCTTCAGCAGCGGATGCATGCGCTGGCCGAGCTCGGTCAGTTGCGCCGCCGGCCGTTCGCGGCGAAACAGGTCGCCGCCCAGCTCGGCCTCGAGCTGCTTGATCGCGCGCGTCAGCGAGGGCTGCGTGACGTTGCACTCCTCGGCGGCGCGCGTGAAATTCAAGAGCTGCGCCACCGCGAGGAAATAGCGGACCTGGTGCATTTCCATGGATCGGCTCCCGGCAGGATCGGCCGGAAATCTAACCGATCGGGACAGGGAATGATATCCTGGCCGCCATAGCGCGTGCGTATGGTTTCGGAAGCCAAGCGGCATTTCCAAAAGACCCGGCAATCGCGAAAAATGGCAAGACGTAACAATAGCCTTACGCCTGACGAATGATAACCATAGGCCCGACAGGAGCGAGACATGAACGGCATGCGGGACAACGGGCAACGAAAGAGCATGGACCTGCCGGGTCAGGTCGTTCTCGTGCTGCAGGGCGGCGGCGCGCTTGGCTCCTACCAGGCCGGCGTCTACCAGGCGCTGCACGAGGCCGGCATCGAGCGGGACTGGATCATCGGCACCTCGATCGGCGCCATCAATGCGAGCCTCATCGCGGGCAATGCGCCGGAGCATCGGCTGGCGCGCCTGAAGGAATTCTGGAAGCGGATGGAGCAGAACCCGGTCTGGAACTGGCGCACCGCGTTTCCCGACTTCAACGAGAAGCTCGCCTATTGGTCGACCGTGACCCAGGGCATTCCCGGGTTTTTCCAGCCCAACCCGCTGGCGCATGCCGGGGAGTCCTATCCGCTCGGCGCCGATCACGCCGGTTTCTATTCGACCGCGCCGCTGGAGAAGACGCTGAGCGAGCTGGTCGATTTCGACCTCGCCAATCGCTGCGCGCCGCGCCTGACGGTCGGAGCGGCCCATGTCGGCACCAGCGAAATGCGCTATTTCGACAGCCGCGACGGCGAACTGACGGTGAAGCATGTCATGGCCTCCGGCGCATTGCCCCCGGCCTTCCCGGCGGTGCGCATCGACGGCGAACTCTATTGGGACGGGGGCATCCTCTCGAACACGCCGACGGAGGCGGTGTTCGACGACAATCCGCGCAGGGATTCGCTGATCTTCTCCGTGCATCTGTGGAATCCGGTCGGCGCCGAGCCAACCACGATGGCGGAGGTGCTGAACCGGCACAAGGATGTGATGTATTCCAGCCGGATCGCGAGCCAGATCGCCCGCCAGCAGCAGGCCCATCGCCTGCGGCACGTCATCAACCAGCTCGCCGCGCGTCTGCCCGAGAGCGAGCGCAGCGATCCCGCGGTGAGGGAGCTGATGAGCTACGGCTGTTCGACCCGCATGCACGTCGTGCGGCTGCTGGCGCCGCAGCTCGACCGCGAGACCCACACCAAGGACATCGACTTCAGCCCGTCAGGCATTACGCGGCGCTGGCATGCGGGCTATGCCCATACGAGGTCCGTGCTCGCACGAAAGCCGTGGATCGGCGAATTCGATCCGCTCGCCGGCGTGGTGCTGCACGAGCATATGGACGAGATGCCGATTGCGGCGGAGTAGGCGCCTTGTCCGTCATTTGTATCGGGCCGTGACGATTTCACGAGCGCGCTGTCTGGGCTATTATCGCGGCGTCTTCGTCGCGAGGCTCGCAATTGGTCGTTGAGAAAGATCTGGAGGCGGCGCTCGATCAGGTCCGCGCTGACGCGGCGGGGCCGGTCCCCGGCGTGTTCGGCCCGTCCTCGGTCACCTGGTGGATCGACCGGGAGGCCGTCATCTTTCTCGGCGCCGGCCGCGCGCTGCTGCTGCAACTGGCTCACCCCTGGGTCGCCGCCGCCATCGCCGAACATTCCCGGACGTTGACCGATCCGATCGGCCGCTTTCACCGCACCTTCGACATCGTCTTCGCCATGGTGTTCGGCTCGCTCGATCGTGCCTTGCTGTCGTCGCGGCAACTGTACCGGCGTCACAGCATGATCGTCGGAGAGATGCCCGAGACGGTCGGCCCCTTCGCTGCCGGCTCGCGCTACTGCGCCAACGACATCCCGTCATTGCGCTGGGTTCATGCGACGCTGGTCGAGACGGGGCTGATGGCGCATGATCTGGTTCTGCCGCAGCTCTCCGTGGAGGAGCGCGAGCGCTACTGGACCGAGGGCCGGCTGTTCGGCGCCTTGTTCGGATTGACCGGGGATGATTTGCCGGCGGACTGGTCCGGCTTTGCCGCCTACACCGCGGCGATGGTGCAGTCGGAGACATTGACCGTCAGCCCGGCCGCGCGCGAGATCGCGACACAAATCTTCACCGGCGCCCGTCCTTGGTTGCGGCCGCCGCGCTGGTATCGCGCGCTGACGGCAAGCCTGCTGCCGGAGCGATTGCGTGCAGGCTTCGGGTTCGAACTGGACGAGCGCGATATCAGATCCGCCGACAACGCGGTGAAATGGATCAGGCGCGTCTATCCGAAATTGCCGGACAGGCTGCGCTATGTCGGTCCCTACCAGGAAGCGCAGGCGAGGCTGCGAGGAGAGTTGCAGCCGGACTGGATAACCCGTTGCCTCAACCGCGCCTGGATCGGACGGCCGCAGATGGACGTGCGCGGCAAGGGGTGAAGGCCTCGGTCCTCACCCCGTCATCCTGAGAGCTTGTGACCCTATGGGTCGCGAGGGCATCTGACGCGATAAGGCGATAGCGTGAGGTGCGAGCGGCGCGATGCGAGAGCATCGCGCCGGGAGCCTCGAAGGATGCACGGCCCCGCTGCAGCCGGGCCGTCGCCCTTCGAGGCTCGCCGAAGAGGCGAGCACCTTCCAGCGACAACGGCTCCGCCGTTGCGCGGGGGTGACGGGGAGAGATAAGCGCTCGCAATGACGGAGTATGTGGAAGCGCCGTCGCGCCTCACACCGCTGCCAGCTTCCGGTACAGCGCGCTATAGCTGCCGGCCGAGATGCTCCAGGAGAACGACCGTCCCATGGCGCTGCGGCGCATGGAGTCGAGCTGGTCCTGCGCCATGAAGGCTTCGAAGGCCCGGCGGACGCCGCCGAGGAAGGATTCGTGCGAGGGTCTCGAGAACAGGAAGCCGGTCTCGCCGTCGGTGATGGTCTCGGCCAAGCCGCCGGTCTGGTGCCCGATCGGCAGCGAGCCGAAGCGCTGGGCGTACATCTGGCTGAGGCCGCACGGCTCGAAGCGCGACGGCATCAGGGTGAAGTCGCTGCCGGCGAAGATGCGCCGCGCCTGGGCGTCGTTGAAGCCGATCGCAACGCCGATCGCCTCGGGGCGGCGGCGATGCGCGTCGATCAGCGCCTGCTCGAGCGCCGGCTCGCCGGAGCCGGTGACCACGATCTGGCCGCCGGCATCGATGATCTCGTCGGCCGCGGACAGCACGAGGTCGATGCCCTTCTGGTGCACGAGCCGCGCGACGATGCCGAACATCGGGCCGCGCGACACCGCCAGCCCGAACTGCTTGCGCACGTAGTCCGCATTGGCCTTCTTGCCGACCCAGTCGCCGGCGCCGAATTGCTGGGCGAGCTGGGCGCAGGAGCGCGGGTCCCAGCTCTCGTCGATGCCGTTGAGGATGCCGGTGAGCTCGGCGGCGTCCGAGCGCAGGCGGAGCAGACCCTCCAGGCCGCAGCCGAACTCGGCCGTGGTGATCTCGCGCGCATAGGTGCCGCTGACGGTGGTGAGATGCGAGGCGTAGACGAGGCCAGCCTTGAGGAAGGAGACCTGGTCGTAGAATTCGAGGCCGTCGATGTGGAAGGCGCTTTCCGGTGCGCCGATCCGCCGCAGCGAGTCCTTCGGGAAGAGGCCCTGATAGGCGAGGTTGTGAATGGTCAGGATCGACGGCAGCTTGGCGCCGCGCCAGGCGAGATAGGCGGGCACGAGCGAGGCCTGCCAGTCGTTGGCATGGATCAGGTCTGCTGCCCAATTCTTGTCCAGCTTGCCCATGGCCAGCTCAGCGGCTGCCGAGGCAAAGCGCGCGAAGCGGATGTCGTTGTCCGGCCAGTCGCGTCCGGACTCGTCGCCATAGGGATTGCCGGGCCGGTCGTAGAGTTGCGAGCATAACAGCACATAGACCGGCAGGCCGTCCTTGGTCGCGGCCCGGCCGAGCGAGCAGGCCGGCAGATCCGCAAACGACGGGCAGCGGCCAACGATCTGAATATGCGTGAGTTGCTCGATGATGTCGCGATAGCCGGGCAACATGATCCGGATATCGGCGAAGGGGCGAAGGGCTCTGGGCAGGGCAGCGGAAACGGCTCCAAGTCCGCCGACGCGGACGAAGTCGTCCATTTCTGTCGTAACGAACAAGACCCTCAAGAACAGTTGCCCCTTGCCGATCCGGTTTGCTGCTATGCAAGAACGGGTCCAGTTGCCCCGCAATTCCCAAGCACGCCTGCGAAACGCCTCCGCTCGGTAAAGACTTTCCTACTCAGCCGCCGCCCTCTAGGGTCGGCGCACCAACAACAGAGAACATTCATTGTTCCCAGGATACGCCAGGAGACGCGGCACGCATGCAGCTAGCAGATAAGCATGAGAGCACGACGACAAAGGCCTTCGCCGGACTCAGGGTGCTGGATTTTTCGACCACCATCGCCGGTCCCCATTGCACGCGGATGCTCGCCGATATGGGCGCCGAGGTCATCAAGATCGAGACCGACGGCGGCGAGACAATGCGGACCCGGCCGCCGCTGCGCAAGGGGTGCAGCACCGTATTCGGCCAGCTCAATGTCGGCAAGAAGAGCGTCGTGCTCGACCTCAAGTCCGAGGACGGCAGGGAGGCGATCCTCCGGCTGGCCGCGACCGCCGACATCCTGGTCGAGAACTTCCGGCCCGGCGTGATGCACCGGCTGCGGCTCGACTACGACAGAATGCGCCCAGTCAATCCCAGGCTGATCTATTGCTCGATCTCGGGCTACGGCCAGAGCGGCCCCTCGGCCGAGCTGCCGGCCTATGCGCCGGTGATCCACGCGGCCTCCGGCTATGACATGGCGCATCTCGCCTACCAGCCCGGCCGTAACCGCCCCGACTATTGCGGCATCTACCATGCCGACGTCGTCACCGGCACCTACGGTTTTGGGGCGATTGCGTCGGCGCTCTATCAGCGCACGGTGACCGGGCTTGGCCAGCACATCGACGTCTCCATGCTGGAGTCGATGCTGACGCTGACTCTGATCGAGTTGCAGAGCTCGCAGTTCGCGGTGAAGCCGCCACCGCGCCCGATGTTCGGGCCGACCGAGACGGCCAATGGCTATGTCATGATCACGGTCGCGAGCGAAAAGACGTTTCAGTGCTTGATGGGCGTGATCGGCCGCCCCGACTGGATCTCCGATCCGCGCTTCTCCGCCTACGCTGCGCGCCGCGAGAACTGGGCCGACTTGATGGACGGCGTCGAGGCCTGGTCGCGGCAGCTCTCGACCGAGGCATGCCTCGTCGCACTCGGTGCGGCCGGCGTGCCGGCCTCGGCCTATCGCACCGTCTCCGAGGCGCTGGCCGATCCGCAGCTCGCGCACCGGCAGGCGCTCTCGTCGGTGGAGGATGGCGGCGGCTCGTTCCAGGTTCTCAACCTGCCGTTCCGGATGTCCGGCGCCGACACGACGCCGGCCAGGGCGATGGCCGCGCTCGGCGAGCACACGGATGCGTTGCGCGACGAGATTGGCCTCGCCGATGACGCGTCAATTCCGTCAGGCAAAACGGCCGCGCAAGGGTGACGGAAGGCTCGGTGCGGCGAGCAATGCGGCCTTGCGCGCGGCCGGCTTGCCACCGTCGGCCGGCGTAAACTAGACAGGTGCGCGTTTGTCTCGCCTCGCCGGCCGTGGCATGGTGGCGCGACAACAAGAAGCATGCGGGAGGACGCCTATGAAGAGTTTCAAGGTCGCCGATTTCAAGGCGCCGCTGCAGGAGTTCGACGAGCCCACGCCGCAGCCGTCGGGCACGCAGGTGCTGATCAAGGTGAAGGCCGCCGGCGTCTGCCACAGCGACCTCCATATCTGGGAAGGCGGTTACGATCTCGGCCATGGCCGCAAGCCGCTGTCGCTGAAGGACCGCGGCATCAATCTGCCGCTGACCATGGGCCACGAGACGGTCGGTGAAATCGTGGCTTTCGGTCCTGACGTGAAGCCGACCGACCAGGGTGATCTCAGGCTCGGCGATGTCGGCCTGGTCTATCCCTGGATCGGCTGCGGCAAGTGCGCGACCTGCCTTGGCGGCGACGAGAACATGTGCCTGACGCCGCGCTCGCTCGGCGTCTATTGCGACGGCGGCTATTCCGATCACATGCTGGTGCCGCATCCGCGTTATCTGCTGAACCTCAAAGGGCTCGATCCCGCGACCACCGCGCCCTATGCCTGCTCGGGCGTCACCACCTACAGTGCGCTGAAGAAGGTCGAGCAGCATTTCGACACGCCGATCGTGATGTTCGGCGCCGGCGGCCTCGGACTGATGGCGCTGTCGCTGTTGAAAGCGATGGGCGGCAAGGGCGCGATCATGGTCGACATCGACGCCAGGAAGCGCGAGGCGGCGGAGAAGGCCGGCGCGCTTGCGACCGTCGATCCCAAGGCGCCGGACGCGCTGGAGCAGCTTGCCAAGAAAGCGGGCGGGCCGATCCGCGCCGTCATCGACCTCGTCGGCAATGCCGCGACGACGCAGCTCGGCTTCGACTGCCTGACCAAGGGCGGCAAGCTCGTCATCGTCGGCCTGTTCGGCGGCGGCGCGACCTGGGCGCTGCCGCTGATTCCGATCAAGGCGGTGACCATCCAGGGCAGCTATGTCGGCAATCTGCGTGAGACGCAGGAACTGCTCGACCTCGTGCGAACGAAGAACGTGCCGCCGATCCCGGTGACGCGTCAGCCGCTCGCCAAGGCCAACGACGCGCTGGTGCAGTTGCAGCAGGGCGCCGTGGTCGGACGCACGGTGCTGACGCCGTAGTTTCTCTTTACGTCATTCCGGGGCGATGCAAAGCATCGAACCCGGAATCTCGAGATTCCGGGTTCGGTCCTGCGGACCGCCCCGGAATGACGCCCGAAAATGCAGGAACCCCCATGTCCGCAAACAACGCCTTCCACATTGCCGTGCTCGCCGGTGACGGCATCGGCCCTGAAGTCATGGCTCCGGCGATCCAGGTGCTGCGCAAGATCGAACAGAAATCGGATCTGCGCTTCCGCTTCACCGAGGCGCCGGCCGGTGCCAACAATTATCTCGCCACCGGCAAGTCGATGCCCGAGAGCACGATCAAGCTGTGCGAGGAGGCGGATGCGATCCTGCTCGGGGCCTGCGGCCTGCCGTCGGTGCGCTACCCCGACAACACCGAGATCGCGCCGCAGATCGAGCTGCGCTTCATCTTCGATCTCTATGCCGGCGTGCGGCCGGCGCGGCTCATTCCGGGCGTGCCGAGCCCGATCGTCGGCGCCGACACGCGCGGCATCGACCTCGTCGTGATCCGCGAATCCACCGAGGGCCTGTTCGCCTCGATGGGCAAGGGCGTCGTCACCCATGAGGATGCGCGCGAGACCATGGTGATCACGCGCCGGACCTCCGAGCGCCTGTTCGAGTTCTCGTTTCGCCTCGCCGCACGCCGCAAGGCGCGCGGCAAGCCGGGGATGCTGACCTGCGTCGACAAGGCGAACGTGTTCAAGGCCTTTGCCTTCTTCCGCGGCATCTTCGACGAGATTGCCAAGAAGCATCCGGAGGTGAAGACCGACCGGCTCTATGTCGATGCCTGCTCGGCGATGCTGGTGAAGCGTCCCTGGGATTTCGACGTGATGGTGATGGAGAACATGTTCGGCGACATCGTCTCCGACATCACCGCGAGCCTGATCGGCGGTCTCGGCATGGCGCCGTCGGCCGACATCGGCGACAAATACGCCGTGTTCCAGCCTTGCCACGGCACCGCGCCCGATATCATGGGGCAGGGCAAGGCCAATCCGACCGGCATGATCCTGTCGGCCGCGATGATGCTGGACTGGATCGCGGACAAGCACGGCGTCGAGAGCGCGGCAGAAGCCGGCGAGACGATCGAACGTGCGGTGGACCAGGTCTATGCCGGCGGCATCAAGCCGATGGAGTTCGGCGGCAGCAACGGCACGGCCGACATCACGAAGGCGGTGCTGGGGGCGCTGTAGTCAGATGCCAAGAGAAAGGGGCCTCGCGGCCCCTTCGTCGTTCACCAGCGGTGCCAGTGGCGGTGACCCCAGCCCCATGGGCGCGGGCCGCCATAGTACCGGCGCGGGCCATCGTAATAGCCATAGGCGCCATAATAGTTCGGACGCCACCAGCAGCGGCCCCACTGATTACAGACCATTCGGACCTGATCGACGTTGGCGGCCGGGCCGCGATCGGCCTGCGGAATGCCGTTCGGCATCGCCGCGAGCGCTTGCCCTGACGTCAGCGCAGCGCTGCCGAGCGCGGCCAGACCAAGCACAGCAAACTTGAGTTTCATCGCAATCTCCCTCGTTGGTGGCGGAAGAACTTGCGACGGATCAGTTGGTTGCTATCGCGGTGCAGGAGACAGAGGAATTTAATCTTCCTGAATGCCGGTTCAGCTTCACCGCCCCGAAAATTGCGGCTTGCGCTTCTCCATGAAGGCCTGCCGGCCCTCGCGAAAATCGGCGGAGTCCATGCAGGCATGGCCGATCGCCTTGATCGCCTCCATGTCGCGACCGCTTTCGTCCTTCAGCACCTGTGCGATGGTGATCTTGGCGGCCTTGATCGCGAGCGGGGCGTTCTGCGAGATCGTCGCGGCGATCGCCATGGTCTCGCCCCAGAGCTGATCGTCCGGGACCACGCGCTCGACGAGGCCAATGCGCAGCGCTTCCGCGGAATCGATCCGCATGCCCGTGTACATCAGCAGCCGCGCCCAGGACGGGCCGACCAGCGACACCAGGTGCCGCAATCCGTCGTAGCCATAGGCGATGCCGAGCCTTGCCGCGGGAATGCCGAACTGGCTGCCAAGCGCAGCGATGCGGATGTCGGCAAGCATCGCGACCTGCATGCCGCCGCCGAGACAAAAGCCCTGGATGCAGGCGATCGTCGGCTTGGGATAGTCGGCGAGCAGCGCGCGCTGGGCGGCGCTGCGTCTGGCGTAATCCTCGGACGCCGCCGCGTTGTGGCGCGTCTTCTCGAACTGGCTGATGTCGGCGCCGGATACGAACGCCTTGCCGCCGGCGCCGCGCAGGATCACGACGCGCACCGCGTCGTCGTCGCGCAAGGCCGTCAGTGCCTCGCCAAATCCCTCCCACATCTCCAGCGACATCGCATTGCGCTTGTCGGGATTGTTGAAGGTGATCACGCCGACGCCATCAGTGGCGTGCTTGAGGATCTTGCCGTCGGCGTAGGAAGTTTCATTGGAAATGTCGGGCATCGCGCGCTCGCTTGTCGTAGGCCGGGCGCAATGTGCTGCCGGGCCGAGGTCCGGGTCAACCGCGGCGAGGCGATGGGCTCTGCATCCGCCTGTGCCGCGATTGCATGGCGCGGCTACTGCGCCAATCCTAGCGCGTCATGTGCGCGGTCAGCGGATGGCTGCCGGCATTGCTGAAGAAGGCCGCCTCTTCCGCGGTCGCTTCCAGCAACTGCTCGTCCTGGTTATAGACGTCGTTGCGGAACTGGACGGTCTGGTCCTTGGTCATCCACGCCGTGAGATAGGTCCAGGCCACCGGGACCTTCTTCGCCATGGCGACGTCGAGGTGCTGGCCGCTCGCGATTTCAGCGTCGATCGCGGCGCGGCTCCACTTCGGCTGGTCCTTGAGCAGCCAGGCGGCGAGATCGCGCACGTTGTCGACGCGCGAGCAGCCGTGGGAATCGAAACGGTAGTCGTCGCTGAACAGATTGCGCTGGTTGGTGTCGTGCATGTAAACCGAGTAGGCGTTCGGCATGTCGATCTTCACCGCGCCGAGCGCGTTGAAGGTGCCGTTCTGCTGGCGCACAGTGAAGTTCGGCGTATGCGTGCCGGACCAGTCGACCGAATGCGGATCGATCGGATTGTCGTGGGCGTCGAGCACCTCCATGTGCATACGCGACAGGTAGGTCGGGTCCTTGCGCATATGCGCGGAGATTTCGGTCTTGGCGATCGATGACGGCACCGTCCAGGTCGGATTGAGAACGACGCTGGTGATCTGGGCCGTCAGTGTCGGCGAGGGCTTTTCGGTCTTGCCGGCGATGACGCGATAGCGCCGCACCACGACGTCGTTCTCGACCGCTTCGGCAAAGGCCGCGGGGATGTTGACCACGACATAGCGCTGGCCGAAGCCGAAATCCATGTTCTCGAGCCGCTGGAGCGAAGCCTCCAGCTGCCGGATGCGCTTCTGCACGGAAACGTTCATCGCCGCGAGCGTGCGCGGCGTCACCATGCCGGTCGGCGCCAGCCCGTGGCGAGCCTGGAAACGCTTCACCGCGTCCGCGAGATCCTGGTCGAAGGCGCCGCTTGCCTTGTCGGCGGAAAGGTCGCCGGAGACGATCAGCCGCTTGCGCAGCAGGTCGTCATTGGCGCCCTGGACGCCGAGTGCGAATTTGGCGTCTGCCGGGATCGTCGGCCAGCCGCCGCGCACCGCGAGATCGGAATAGCTGAGCGCCGCGTCCTTGATGCGCTGGGCTGAGCCCTCGTCATAGGTCGGCTCGTGCGTCATCGCGAGCGCTGCGGCCGAGCGGCTTTCCGGCGTCGAGGCCGAGGTCGACGCGGCGGTTTTCGGCGCGGCCGCGTGGGCCGGATTGGCGGCGGCCGGCACGGTGCCGCCCGACGCCGCCGGGCTGGAGCCGGCCTGGCCCGTGGTCTCGGTCTGCGCGAGCGCGGAAGCGCTGGCGAAGAGGCCCATGGCAATCATCACGGCATGGCGCTTCGACATCTGTCTTGTTCTTCCCCTGAGGACGAGGCCCGGACGAGCGCTCGCATTGGCAATTTCCCGGTCGCCGCGCCGCGGGCGCCGATTGGTAAGATCGGCGGGAAGCTAGGGCATCAATATTGAGGTCCCATTAAGCACGGCAGTCGAAAACTCCGCGCGTCCAGTGCGGAGTCTCTCGATTGGGTCGCGGCAGGGTGGAGATGGGTTCGCGAAAACCGCGGGCGGGGGCAGGGAAAAGATGAAGAAAAAGATCAAGAAAAAGGCCAAAAAAAAGGGCGGTCAGGCCGCCCGAATGCCGCGCGCGGACGGCGCGCAGGCCAAATCCGATCCAGCAGGTCTCGTTCAATCCGGCCGCGCCCCCGTGACGCGGTGGATTGAACGTCGGCCTTGAAGGCCAGACCGCCGAGATGGATCAGGCTTCGTTCGCCGCGATCGATTCCATCAGCGAGACGAGCTGACGCTGCACCGTCTGGTCCTTGATCTTGCTGTAGGCGCGCAGCAGGCGGAGGCTGAAGGCCGAATCGAGGAACAGCAGGCTCTCGACTTCGCGCGCCTTGTTGTCGCCGTCGTAGAAGAAGGTCACGGGCACGTCGAGGGCGGTGGCGATCTGCTGAAGCCGAGCCGCGCCGACGCGATTGACGCCCTTCTCGTATTTCTGAACCTGCTGGAAGCTGACGCCGAGCTTCTCGCCGAGCTCGGCCTGCGAGATCTTCATCTCGACGCGCCGCAGACGGATCCGTTTGCCAAGCTCGATGTCGGGCTTGCCGGCACTGCGTTGCTTCATTCTTTTCGCCGCTGTTTTCATGTTCGTTCTCACCGTTCTTCGGTTGAAAATCCCCCGAAGAGCTGGGTCAGGGGTTCGCCCATATACGAGTCCTTGAATTCATGCGGGTGCACGAACTCTTCCTTAAACCACGGGAAGCGAGCCGGATTGAAAGCCTCGATCAGCCAGTCAATCATGTGCCGTACCCGCGGAATTCGGCCGCTACCGGGATGGTAGGACAACCAGATATCCAGCGGTCGGTTCAGCTCGACCTCCAGTGGAATCAACTTCCCGCCAAGCGCGACGGCGTAGCTCGGGAATACGCCGATTCCGGCGCCATTCGCGACAGCCCAGTAGTTGGCGCTTGAGACGTTGGTCTTCATGACCAGAAGGTCACGTTCAGGAACGCCCGGGAAGAAGCTCTCGAAAGTTTCCTTGGCGGCGAGCTGGTCGGCGAATTGCAGCACCAGGCGGTGCTTGATCAATTCCATTGCCGAGCGCGGAGCGCCATGTTTCTCGATGTATTTCTCGGAGGCCCAGAACATCAGATGCATGCGGCCGAGCCGCACCAGCTTGACGTCGAGCGCGGAAGGACGCGACAGGTGGATGGCGACGTCAGCCTCGTGGCGGGAGACGTCTGCGGATCGCATCGCGCAATGCAGGTCGACCAGAATCTTCGGATAGGCCTGCTGGAATTCGACCAGGCGCGGGGCGAGCCAGAACGTCCCAAGGCCCTCGGTCACCGCGACGCGGACCTCGCCGGACAGGACATTGGCCGTCGAATCGCTGGTGCGCAGCACGTCGAACGCAGCCGCCTCCATTCGTTCGACGGCGGAGACCACCATCGTGCCCTCGTCAGTCAGGTGGGTGCCGTGCACGTCGCGGGTGAAAAGGGTAGTGCCGGTCTGACGCTCGAAATCGTCGATGCGTCGGCGGACGGCGTTGATCGACAGCGACAGACGTTCGGCCGCCGAGCGGAAACTTCCGGATCGGACGACTTCCAGGAAAATCCGGGCGGCATCCCAATCCGAGAGGCCGCTGAGATTTGCTTTTTGGCGTTCCTCTAGTGGAACGCCCCTTTCCGCCAAGGAGTGCATACAAGTCCCTTCGGGTTGTTAAACTGGCAGAATCTGGCGCAAACCACAACCACGACGGGTTGGGGAATGGCGAGTTTTGAACGCCATCCTTACTACCTCGAAGGTGGTATCTGAGTGCGGCCAAGGGCTGGGAATCGGGCAAACTTTCGCCCGAATGAGGGATGTCGCGTGAGTTCCGTTGCGAGCCGTGAAATGGCTGCGGGATTGTCGGCGCTGTCCGCAGTGGATCTGCTTGCGAGAGAGGCGTTCCCGCCTTCCAGGACGGATCGATCACAGCGCATCGTGCGTTCTACCCTTCGTCGTTTCGATGATGGCCAATTAAGCAGCGGGGCGATGTTCGCCGGAACCGCAGTTTCAACGCAGAAACACACTGAAATCATGTTCAGAGGCGCAGCGGCCTCGTGCTATCGTTGGCTCTCCATGGGGGCCAGAGGGGTCGTCACCAACACGTCTCGCAGGCCGAATTAACGGAAAGAACGCCGGTGTCGCATTCAGACGAACAGTTGCAGTCGGTGCTGGAAACGCTCGAGGAGTGCCGCAGGGTTCTCAACGAGATCAATAGCCGTGAGTCGGCCGAGCTGCTGTCCATTGTCATCCTGGACGTGCGGATGAAACTCAAAGGAATTGACAGTGCCGATCTCAAGGCATTGTGCGACGAAATGCTGCGGAGCGCTGCAAGCGAACCGCCACCCCCCTCCAAGCAGACGCAGGACCAGCCCCGGCGTCCGCTGCTCCGCGTGGTGAAGTAGCCGCGCCGCCGGATCTCGCTTTTTGGCAAGGTTTGTGCGCGTCCCGATGCCGCATCTGTGATTGCGGACGGCATCGGGAGGAGCCCTGGTTTTGTGCGCCTCTGTTGCGCATTTTCCGGCATCGGCTACACCAGAGCCGGTGCTCCGGGCCGCGCGCATTCCCCGCGCGCCGCGCCGGCGCCTGAGATGGCTCCGACTGCATCATGCAAAATGTTTCGATCCCGGCGGCGCTGATTGCCGGCCTCGTCAGCTTCCTCTCCCCATGCGTCCTGCCGCTGGTCCCGCCCTACCTGATCTATCTCACGGGCGCGACGATCGAGCATGTCGAGAGCGACGAGCCGTCATCGGCCTCCAAGCGCGCAATCATGATGTCGGCGCTTCTGTTCGTGCTCGGCTTCTCCACCGTGTTTGTGGCGCTCGGCGCCAGCGCCTCGCTGGTCGGCGGGCTGATCCGGGCCTGGTCGGCGGAGCTGTCGATCCTCGCCGGCGTCGTCATCATCGTGATGGGTCTGCACTTCCTCGGCCTGACGCGCATCGGCCTGTTGATGCGCGAGGGCCGGCTGCCGATCCCGAAACCCGTCGGCCTGTGGGGCGCCTACATCATGGGCCTCGCCTTCGCCTTCGGCTGGACGCCCTGCATCGGCCCGATCCTCGCCGCGATCCTCTCGATCGCCGCGGCCGAAGCCACGGTGACCAAGGGCGCAGGGCTCCTCGCGGTCTATTCCGCGGGCCTCGGCATTCCCTTCCTGATCGCCGCGCTGATGATCGAGCAGTTCTCCGCGCTGTTCGCGCGCATGAAGGGCCATCTCGTCAATGTCGAGCGCGCCATGGGCGTGTTGATGGTGATCACCGGCATCGGCTTTCTCACCGGCGCGGTCTCGAATGTGAGCATCTGGCTGCTGGAGACGTTTCCGGCGTTGCAGACGTTCGGGTAGGGCGTGTCGAATGGGAGTGCTGCAATCATTCCATGCTCAGCAAAGCCGGAAGGTCGCTCATGCGATGAAAGAGGTCGTCGCAGACAGCTGCTAACTCTTGCTCAATTTCCGGATCACCTCCGGTAAAGCCGAGGACCCTCATTCCTGCGGCCTTTGCTGCGCAAATCCCGGATAACGAGTCCTCAACAACGATGCAACGTGAGGGGTGAGCGCCCAACGTCTGCGCAGCATGCAGAAACAGGCCGGGGTCCGGCTTCCACGAACCAACCTCGTACGCACTGAATATGCGTCCTTCGAAGTGCCCCAGCAGGCTCGTCAATCCGAGTGCATGCGTGAGTTTCGACATGGGTCCGTTAGACGCCACGCAAACCGGAGCAGTGATTGCAGCCAACGCTGCATGGATTCCCTCGACAGGCCTCAGTTCGGCATCAAAAGCCAGCGCGGTTGCTTGCCGAACGTCGGCGACGAAAGTGTCTCGGACACTGCGGCCTAACCGGCGCTCGATTTCGCGCACGCAATCCGTCATCTTCACCCCTCGGAACGAACGTATCGCGTCTTCCATGCTGATCGACACGCCTTCCTCAGATGCTGTCCGGACCAGCACGGTCAGAGCAATGATCTCACTATCGACCAGGACACCGTCCGAATCGAAGATAATGAGTTCGGGACTTGCACAGGTCATCCTTGCGATGCTCCAAGCACATAGTTCATCGGTACTTCTCGCTATATCCGGGTCGGTGGACGGGGGCCATACCGGGCTGATTGAATTCAGGGCGCGTACTCACTAACGTCATGAGCACGCGCCCCGTTCGGCCTAACTCAACAGGCGGTCAGTAGTCCCAGAAGGCCGGCACAAAACGGAAGGCGTCGCCGTCGATCGCCACCCGGCCGATGGACGGGAACGGCAGGTGAGTGGCCACCAGCATCTCGCCGGTCTCGGCAAGCTCTCGCAAGAGACGGACACGAACGCGCGCGGCCTCCTCGGGATCGTGCTCGAAGCCGTTGTGCCAGTCGGGCTGTTCGAACCCGACCGCAAACACGGCGTCGCCGGCGAATGTCAGCGCATCGCCGCCGGACGCTACGCGCACCACGCTGTGTCCGGGGGTGTGACCGCCGGTGCGACGGGCGATGACGCCGGGCGCAATCTCGTGGGTCTCATCGAACTGCCGCAACTGACTGCCGTACTCGCTCACGAACCGCTTGGCGGTCGCGCGAAGCGCGTCCGGGAATCCCTGCGGCATGGCGGTCTGCGAGAAATCGGGCGACTCCCAGAATTTGACCTCGGCGGCGGCCACGTGGATCCGAAGGTCCTTGCGCAATCGCTTTTTCACCCCGTCGACGAGCAGCCCGCCGATGTGGTCCATGTGCAGATGGGTCAGCACCAGATCGGTCACGGACGACAGATCGATGCCGGCAGCCTCCAGTCGCTTGATCAACTGTCCGGCCCGCGGCAGGTGCAAGTTTGGGTCGGACCCCAGTCCAGCGTCGATCAGGATGGTCTTGCCGCCGCTGCGCACCATGACCGCATTCAGCGCCCAGTCGAAGGCATCCTGCGGCAGGAACATGTCGTGCAGCCAGGCCGCACGTTCGGCCGGGGCGGCGTTGTGCGCCAACATCGTGGTTGGCAGCGGCAGCACGCCGTCGCTGACCACCAGCACGTCGATCTCGCCGACCTTCAGCGCGTAGCGCGACGGAACGAGCTCTTCAGGTCCGGATGACACGGGGTACGAGGTGTTGTGCAGATTCATGTCTGTCTCCTGTTTCATGGGAAAGTGGTTGGTCCTGGTTCTGGCTGGTCTTGGTTGAGCGGACCGCGTAGCCAGGAGAGCGCGGCCGTCATCGCCTCGTGTAGTTAGAGACTGGTCACGCGCTCCGGATCGGCCGACGCGAGCGCCGCGGCGCGCTCGGCCTTCGGCGGATAGATCCAGACGGTGTTGATCTCCTGCTTGGTCTTCTTGGCGACGTCGCCGACCAGCTCGACCTTGCGCTCCCAGCCGCGCGTGAACACCGCGCCGGCTTCGCCGAGATCGAGGCAGGTGACGTAGGCCTTCTGGTGATACGGCCTGGTCGGAACGCCCAGCAGCTCGGCGGCGGCGTTGTTGCCGGCAAAGGCGCCCATGCGCGTGGCGTGCTGGCACGACATCAGCGCGTAATTGCCCTCGTCGTCGCATGCTGCGCGCGCAGCATCGCCGGTGGCGAAGACGCCGGCGACGACAGGCACGCGCAGATCTCGGTCCACCAGCAGGCGGCCGAAATTGTCGTGCTCGGCTGGAATCTGCGCGGTCAATGGCGCGGCGCGGATGCCGGCCGCCCAGACCACCGTCTCGGTTTCGATATGTTCGCCGGTCGATAGCGTCACGCCGGATTTGTCGAGCGAGACGACGCCGGCCCCGAGCCGCATCTCGACGCCGAGCTTTCGCAACGCATCCTCGATGAGCGGGCGGGGGTTTTCGCCCATGTCGGGCGCGATCGCGCTGTTGCGCTCGACGATGATGACGCGCGTCCTGGAGTCCTTGCCGAAGATGTTGCGCAGGCGCGCGGGCAGCTCGGTTGCCGCCTCGATGCCGGTGAAGCCGCCGCCGGCAACGACGACCGTGTCGCGTCCGTTCACGGCCGGCCGGTCGGCCAGACCGTGCAGATGCTTGTCGAGTGCGATCGCGTCATCGAGCGAGTCGACGCTGAAGCCGTGCTCGGCAAGGCCGGGAATGTTGGGGCGGAACAGCCGGCTGCCGGTGGCGATCACGAGGCGGTCGTAGGACAGTGTCGTGCGCGTGCCCCTGGGAGTGGCGATCTGCACCATCCGCGCCTTGGTGTCGATCGTCTCGGCGCTGCCCTGGATGTAGTCGACGTCGATCGCCCTGAGGACATCGAGCAGCGGTGCCGTCAGGGTTTCCGGCTTCGGCTCGTAGAGCCGCGGGCGGACCACCAGCGTCGGCTCCGGTGCGATCAGGGCGATTTCGAGATCGTCAGGCGAAACGCCCTGGATGTCGCGCAGGCGGGCCGAGGAGAGGGCGGCGTACATGCCGGCGAAGCCGGCGCCAATGATGAGCAGTCGCATGTGGTTGACTCCTGGGGTTAGTACTCGGGACGTGCGCGCGTCATCGCCGCCGCCTTGTGTGGGCAGAGCCTGTGCGATCGACGATGACGCGACGAGGTGAAACGGAGACCGCCGGACCCTTACGGCGCGGCGCAGTTCGGCAGTGAGGACAGCAGCGCAGGGCCATCACATGCCGCCGGGCAGCTTCTCGGGCCCGATGTCCAGCCGCGCAGAGCTGCCGGCACCATCGGTTTTCTGGGCCAACCCTGATTGATCAGGATTGACGTCGCGGGATTGGCGTTTTGCGTCGCTTGTAAGGTCGCTTCTTCGGCTGTCGGCTGGGTGAAGCGTACGGTCAGCGAGAGCCCATACAGCAGCGCCGACGTGATGGCTTTCCGTCGCGGTGCGATTGCAAGGTGTTTCCAGTCCATCGTTGGTCTCCGTCCGCGTCGTGCGATGCCAAGATGTTTAGCGAACCAGATATCCGACTGCCCCAGAGCGATTGCCGTCCCTGTCGAGAGATTGCTGCTAACGCATGCGCCTGCGCCAATCGCTCGGCGTTTCACCCGTCAGCTTCTTGAAGGCCGCGGCGAAGGCGGTCTGCGAGGAATAGCCAAGCGCTGCGGCAACCGAGACGACCGATTCGTCGCTCTCCCGCAGCATGTTCATGGCCTGCTCGAGCCTGTGCTGGCGCAGCCAGGCATGCGGCGAGAGCCCGGTGCTCTCCTTGAAGGCACGGCAGAAGTGAAAGCGCGAGAGGCCGGCATCGGACGCCAGCGCATCGAGCGAGATGTCCGCATCGCTGTCCGAGCGCAACCGTTCGATCGCACGGAGAAGGACCTTCGGCGACAGCCCGCCCATGGTCTGTTGAAAATTGGTCGGCGAACCGGTGTGGGCAACCAGCAGGCGGGTGGCCAGAAGATCCGTCAGTTGATGACGGAACAACGTATCCAGGGCTCCGTTGCCCCCCAGCGCATCCGCTGCACTCAAGAGCAGTCTGGACGTGATGGGATCGGGATGCGCAGTCCGCTCCAGCAGGTCGGCCGGTTTTGCGGTCCCGGCTTCGTCGGCAACGCGCTTCAGTGTTGCATTCGGAAGATAGAGCTGGACCACATCGACAGGCTTCGGAATATCCCATCGGGAGCTCGATCCTTCTGGAATGATGATCACCACTCCAGGACGAAACGTGCCGATCGCAACCGATTTTCCCGACCGCCGCTCCATGCGCTGCATCATGCCGTTGTACGCCATGATCACATGGTGGCTCATGGGCTCGACGACGTCGTGCAATGGATCATGTTTCCAGTGGGCGATGCCGGCGCCGGAGGAATCCAATGCCATGCGAGCCGGTTCGGTCCTGAGCACCCGCGCCATCTCTGCGTCGGCGGCCCGCCGTTCGGAGGTCGAGCCATCGTCCGGCTGTGCGCCGGGTGCGGACGGCACGCCGTTGTGCGAGGGATTGCGCATGAGTGTGCTGCTCTCGATCATTGCGTGGCTCCTCCTGATCGCATCGAGCTTCGGATCAGGTGCCCGTATTTGTACGGGTCGGCGCACGTTCTAGGCGGCGCAAACTCCCAGCGTCTTTCCTGAAGCGGCCATGCTTTGTCCGATCCTGCTCCGGGCAGGCGCGCGTTTTCGAAAATGCACGACGGGCGGCGCTGAGTTGCCTGGGTCTTGAACGGAGATTTTGTGAAAGACGTTTTATGACAAAGGGTGCGAGGCCTTCACATGGCTATCGCTCTAACCTGCAAATCCGGCATTGGGGATGACCATCCCGTTGATTCACCGCGCCTCGTCCAGCGCGCAGGTCACTGTGCAGACGACGCCGCGCGGCAGGAAATCGACGGTTGCCTCGCCGCCGAGCTGGTCGCGGGCGCTGCGTTCGATCAGGCGCGAGCCGAAGCCGCGCCGCACCGGCGCCGTCACCGGCGGTCCGCCTATCTCGCTCCAGATCAGCCGCAGCCGCGGCTTCGGTGTGTCGGCGATGACTTCCCAGTCCAGCGTCACCCGGCCGGTCTCGTTGGACAGCGCGCCATATTTCGCGGCGTTGGTGGCGATCTCGTGCACGATCATCGACAGCACCACGGCAAGTCGCGGCGACAGCGGCACCGCGGGGCCGTCCATCCGGATGCGCTCGGGCGTATTGAGCAGGAACGGCTGGAGCGCGCGCGTGATCACCTCCTTCAGTTCCGAGCCGGCCCATTTCTCCTGGCTGAGCAGATTGTGCGCCTCGGCGAGCGCGCCGAGGCGGCCCTCGAACTTGGCGCGCTCCTCGCGGCTCGCGCTGCGGAAGGTCTGCACCGCGATCGCCTGCATCAGGGCCAGCGTGTTCTTGACGCGGTGGTTGAGCTCCTCGATCAGCAGATCGTGCAGCATCTCGCCGCGTGCGATCGTCGTCGCCATGCGGACCGCAAAGGTGAGGCCGGTGAGCAGCAGGATGCCGCCGATCAGGCTGGTGACGGCGATGTTGCGCCAGAGCGGGGCGATCAGCGAACTCTCGGCGACGCCGGCAGCCACGGTCCAGCCGGTCAGCCGCGAACGGGTGTAGGCGGCGGCGAGCGCGACGCCGTCGAGCGACACGGTCGGAAGTGCCGCCTCGTCGCTGCGGAACATCTCGGCGTAGAGCGACGGCGAAGCCCGTTTGCCGAATGTCTCGCTGGGGTTCGGCGCGCGCGCGAACACGGTGCCCTTGGCATCGAGCAGGCTTACCGTCCATTGCTGGTCCGGGCGCTGCTTCTCCACCAGATCCTGAAAGATGCTGATCGGCGGGCTGAAGCAGAGGTCGTAGATCACCTCGCCGTTGCGAAACACCGGCACTTCGACGGTGAGAACCTGCCGCCCGTTGAGCGCGCCGGTGAACAGGTCGGAATATTGCGGCGCCCTGGTCGCAAACACCTTCTCGACGATCTCCAGATTGCCGCGCGGCGGCAGGCTCGCGGTGTCCTCCGTCGCCGAGGAGAACAGCAGCCGGCCCTTGCGGTCGGAGATCAGCACCAGGCCGCCCTTGCCATACTGGTCGAGGAAGCCGAGCGCGATGCGGCGAAAGTTCGGGAAGTCGTCGTTGCGCAGCGAGTTCGTCAGTGCGAGCACCTGCAAGCCGCCGGTCATCCGCTGCACCTCGGAATCCATTACCAGGCGCATGCTGCGCACGTTCTCCAGCACGCGGCGCGTCGCGTCGCTGCGGTCCTGCTTGTAGTTGTAGACGGCAATGCCAACGGCGAAGACGATCAGCGGCAACATCGTCCCCGTGACCAGGAGAGCGAGCCGGACCGGAAGGGTGAACCTGGACAAACGTGGGCGTCCCGATTCCAGCGCGACGGCGCCGGATTATGATTTTGTCAGACCATACGGTCAGGACGTGCGTCGCGCCATGATTTTTGCATTCAGCGAGCAGACCAGACGGAATCTTTGCAGCGCGGTCGCAGGTGTCTGCCGGTCAGCTCATGCCGATTGCGGCCAGCAACAGGCAGATGGCGCAGATGGCCGCCAGGCTGACACCGGCGATCCGGGCCTCTCGATGCGACGTCATCGTCAACTCCGGGAGGAGGCCGTCCTTGATGCGGCCCCCTCCATCACGTCTTGTCAGTCGATTTCCTGGACGACCGTCCGGGAGCCCGGATCCACCAACATCACGCGCTCGCCGGAATAGACGTAGCGGTACTTGGTGAGTGCGGGCCCCCAGTCGGCAGGAACCGCCTCGAGCTCGACATCGCTCGGCACCGTCGCGCCGACGATGATCTTCTCCTTCGTCGTCACGGGGCGAACGCGATGTTCGGTGATGTAGGATTTGATCCTAGTTCGGTATTCCGGCTCGATCTGAACAGCGGCCGCGTGCCCGGTTCCGGTGGTCGTCACCACGGTGGACTGCGCGAACGCGCCAGTCGAGATCATCACCGCCGCGGCGGAAAGCAGAAACAGCTTCTTCATCTTGTTCTCCTCGTTGGAATAAGTGCGGCGTCAACATCCCACTGCGGACGGCGTTCCTCTTGCTTAGGAACAAATTGCCATTTGTTCCCGTTCAAGAATCGGCCGGGCGGAAACGTCCGGCGATTGGAGGAGGATAAAATGAAGCTGAAGATCGCAACTGCAGCATTGATGGTTGCTGCATTGTCCCTGCCGGCGTTCGCGGCCGACGAGTTCTACGTCGTCCAGGACGTCAAGACGAAGAAGTGCACCGTTGTCGACAAGAAGCCCACGGACACGTCGATGACCGTCGTCAGTCCGTCGGGCACGATCTACAAGTCGCGCACCGAAGCCGAGAGCGGCATGAAGACCGTCAAGGTCTGCACGTCAAACTGAGGAGGATGACAAACGGCGGTGCGTGTCGCTGTTCCTGCCGCGCCTGATCGTGCCGGAGATGCTCAAATGAGCGTCTGATATTGAGATTCCGCGGCCGACGGCCGCGGAATCGATTCAAGCGGTTACAGATTGCTCTCGGTGATCGCGGCATACACCATGCTGCGCAGCTCGCGCCGGAGCGGGTAGGCGCTCGACGGCAGCACCTGCGTCATGAAGATGGTGATCAATTCCTCGGCCGGGTCGATCCAGAATGAGGTCGTCGCCGCGCCGCCCCAATTGTATTCGCCGGGGCTGCCGGCGATCAGCGTCTCGGCCGGGCGCATCGTCACGGCAAAGCCGAGGCCGAAGCCGATGCCGTTATAGGTGGCTTCCGAGAACAGCGAGCGCGATACCTCGGGGAGGAAGCGGCCGCCCGGAATGTGGTTGGTCGTCATCAGTGCCAGCGTCTTCGGCCCGATCAGCCTGACGCCGCCGAGCTCGCCGCCGTTGAGCAGCGCGCGGCAGAAGGTGAGATAGTCCGCGGCCGTCGAGCACAGGCCGCCGCCGCCGGATATGAAGGAGGGCGGGGACAGGAACGAACTCGTCGCCGGATCGTCCTGGAGCGTCAGGCCCTCGCGGCGCTGGCCGGCATGGAAGGTCATGCCGCCGCCCGGGTCCGCCGAATAGCAGGCAGCGAAGCGATGGGCCTTCGAGGCCGGCACGTGGAAATCGGTGTCGGTCATGCCGAGCGGATCGAGAATGCGTGCTTTCAGGAACTGCTCTAACGGCATGCCGGAAATCTTGCCGACGAGGTAGCCGAGCACGTCGGTCGCGACCGAGTAGTTCCAGGCCTCGCCCGGCGAGAACTCCAGCGGGATCTTCGCGAGCGCCTCGATCATGGTCTGGAGCGTGCCCGACTTCTCGACCTCGCCGATCTTCTCGGCGCGATAGGCGGCATCGACATTGGAGCGCTGCTGGAAGCCGTAAGTCAGCCCGGAGGTGTGGCGCAGCAGGTCGACGATCAGCATCGGCCGGGACGGCGGCCGGGTCAGGAAGGCCGGCGCGGTGCCGGCGACGAACACGCCGAGATCCTTCCATTCCGGAATGTATTTCGCGACGGGCTCGTCGATCGCGACGAGGCCTTCCTCGACCAGCATCATGAAAGCGACGCTGGTGAGCGGCTTGGTCATGGAATAGATGCGGTAGATGGTGTCGTCCTTGACCGGCACCTTGCGCTCGACATCGGCCAGGCCCTGGACCGAGCTGTGCGCGATCTTGCCGCGGCGGTAAACCAGAAGCTGGGTGCCCGGGAAGCGGCCGGCATCGATGTACCGGTTCTTCAGGTGCGCATCGACGCGGTCGAGCGCGGCCTTGGACATGCCGACGGATTCGGGCGAGGCGGGGGTGGGGGCGAGCATCAGTTCCTCCGGGGCAGTTTCTCGACAAGGTGATAGCCAAATGGCAGCCCCATTCCAAGCCGGTTGCGCTTAACGCGGGCCGGCCGGGTGGTGTAGTGTCCGGCCTGGAACGCTTCCAGGGAGCCCGCCCGGGCCAACGAGAAAAATGCAAGGCAACGCACCATGACCCAGTTCAACGAGACCGAACTCACCGCAGCCGTGGTCGAAAGCTTCGACAAGACGCCGAACCCGCGGGCGAAATTCCTGCTCCAGGAACTGGTGAAGTCGCTGCACGATTACGTGAGCAAGACCGGTCTCACCTTCGAGGAATGGGAATACGCCATCGATTTCCTGACCCGCACCGGTCATAAATGCACCGACACCCGCCAGGAATTCATCCTGCTGTCCGACGTGCTCGGCGTCTCCATGCTGGTGGACGCGGTCAACCACAGGGATCGCGAGGGCGCCACCCAGACCACGGTGCTCGGCCCGTTCTATGTCGGCGAGCACAAGGTGACCGCGCACGGCACCGACATCTCGCCGAACAATCAAACCGGCGAGCGGATGTTCGTGCAGAGCCGCGTCACCGACCTCAAGGGCAAGCCGCTGGCGGGCGTTCCCGTCGACGTCTGGCATGCCGACGACGACGGCTTCTACGATTCACAGAAGCCGAACTATGACGAGGTCGGCGCCTCGGCGCGGGCGCGTTTCATCACGGACAGCGACGGCCGCTTCTTCTTCCGCACCATTTTGCCGTGCAGCTACCCGATCCCGACCGATGGCCCCGTCGGCGAGATGATCGTGCAGACCAACCGCCATCCGATGCGCCCGGCGCATGTGCACTTCCTCGTCAACGCGAAGGGCTATGAGCCGCTGATCACGCATGTCTTCATGGACGGCGACAAATATCTCGATTCCGACGTGGTGTTCGGCGTCAAGGATGATCTCGTCGCCAAGGTCGAGCCGCGCAACGACATCGAGATGCCCGACGGCACCAAGGCGAGCGGGCAGTGGCATCTGATGACCTACGAATTCCACCTCAAGCCCGGCGGCGGCATGGCGCCGAAGCCGCTGGGGGTGAAGGCGGCGGAGCCGGCCTGAACCGACCTTGTCCGGCTATCGCAGCCGAAGCACCGCGAGCAGCGTGATGACCGCGCAGGCCAGGATCGCCGTGGTCAGCTTCCAGAACAGCAGCGGGTTGCGCTCCAGAAGCGGCGTGGTCCG
Source organism: Bradyrhizobium sp. YCK136 (assembly GCF_044570075.1). Classification (NCBI taxonomy): domain Bacteria; kingdom Pseudomonadati; phylum Pseudomonadota; class Alphaproteobacteria; order Hyphomicrobiales; family Nitrobacteraceae; genus Bradyrhizobium; species Bradyrhizobium sp. YCK136. The sequence continues at coordinate 6,769,458 of NZ_CP172424.1, read as the reverse complement.
CGTGGCGAGATAGGCCGGGTTGGGATTCCTGAGTTCGAAGACGAATTCGGAGAGGTCCTCGTGGCGCTTGTAGGGATCGGGATGCAGCGCCTTCCTGAGCGCGCCGTCGATCCAGCCCGGGATGCCCCGCTCGGCATCGATGGCCGGGCGATATCTCAACTTCCACGCGTCCGATCGTCCCCTGATCTTGGCGAGCTGGGCGCCGTAGGGGAGATGTCCGGTGAGCATATGGTAGCAAATGGCGGCCAGCGAAAACATGTCGGACCGCGGCGATCCCCCCTCGCCGAGGAAATATTCCGGGGCCGTGTACTGGACCGTGCCGAGAATTTCCTCGTCCGCCGATTTCGGCGCCGCCTCGGCGACGCCGGCGACCCTGACCGATCCGAAGTCGATGATCTTCGCAGTGCCGGTCTTGTCGATCAGGACATTGTCGGGCCTGAGGTCCTGGTGCAGCATCTCCATGCGGTGGAAGGCGCGAAGCCCCGTGGCGATCTGCTCGACGATTCCGCGGACCGTCTCCAGATCGGGACGCGGGTTGTCCAGCATCCACTGCCTCAGGGTCTGGCCCTCGATGAACTCGGTCGCGACATAGAGGTAGCTGCGCCGCCGCGACTGTGACAGCGGTTTGAGCACGTGCGGGCTGTCGATGCGGCGTGCGATCCACTCCTCCATCAGGAAGCGCTTGAGATAGGCGGCATTGTCGCGCAGGTCGATCGACGGCAGCTTGAGCGCGACCGGCCCCTCGGTCTCCGCATCGACGGCAAGGTAGATGTGACTGCGGCTGCTGCCGTGTATCTCCCGGACGATCCTGTAACCGTCGAACATCGCCCGTGGCTCGGGCAGCGCAGGAAGCGGCAGTTCGAAGGTCTGATTGAAGATGCCGGCCGAGTCGCGCTGCGGCACTGCGTCAACGCGGAGGATCTGGACGGTGATGTTGTCGTCGCTGCCGCGCCGGTACGCTTTGTCGACGATCGCCTTCGCGGCCCCGTCGAGCTCGGCTGCATGCTCGGCGATAGCGCTCGTGATGAAACGCTGGTCGACGAATTCGTAGGCGCCGTCGGTTGCGAGGATGAAGGTGTCGCCCGCCTCGATCTCGACCGTCTGGTAGTCGATCTCGAGCTGCGGGTTGATGCCGAGCGCGCGGCCGAGATAGGTCTGCTCCGACGACACGATGATGCGGTGATCGTCGGTCAGCTGCTCGAGCGCCTTGCCGGCGACGCGGTAGATGCGGCAGTCGCCGACATGGAAGATGTGCGCGGTGGTCGCCTTGATGACCATGGCGCTGAGGGTGCAGACATAGCCCTTGTCGCGGTCATAGGCATATTGGCTCTTGCGCGTCTGCGCGTGCAGCCAGGAATTGGTTGCGTCCAGCACGCGGCGGGCGGAGGTCTTCACCGTCCAGGATTCCGACGTGCAGTAATAGTCCATCAGGAAGCTCTTGACCGCCGACTCGCTGGCGATCTGGCTCACCGTGCTGCTGGAGATGCCGTCGGCGAGAACCGCCGCGATGCCCTTCAGGCTGAGCAGCGGCTCCTCCGGAATCAGGATGCCGTGAAAATCCTGGTTGACGGGCTTGCGACCCCTGTCGGAGTGCTGGCCGATCGAAATCAGGAGTCCGCGGGTCATCGTCATCACCGGCAAAGGAGAGCCTCACCCTGCTCGGGCGAGGCTCCCCTGTCGAGACGTTGTTTGATCAGGCCGCGACGCGGGACGGCGTGGTCTTGCCGGCCTGGCGCTTCGGCTGGGTCATGACGTGCGTGGCGTAGAGCGTCATGCCGGTGAAGGCGAGGCCGCCCACGAGGTTGCCGAGCACGGTCGGGATCTCGTTCCAGATCAGATAGTCCATGATCGAGAACTTCGCGTGCAGCATCAGGCCCGACGGGAACAGGAACATGTTCACGACGGAGTGCTCGAACACCATGTAGAAGAACACCAGGATCGGCATCCACATCGCGATGACCTTGCCGGGCACCGAGGTCGAGATCATGGCGCCGACGACGCCGGTCGAGACCATCCAGTTGCAGAGCATGCCGCGCAGGAACAATGTCGCCATGCCGGCCGCGCCATGCGCGGCATAGCCGAGCGTTCGGCCCTCGCCGATATTGCCGATGGCCGTGCCTATCTTGTCGGGGTCTTGCGTGAAGCCGAAGGTCGTGACGAAGGCCATCATGAAGGCCACGGTGAAGGCGCCGGCGAAATTGCCGACGAAGACGAGGCCCCAGTTGCGCAGCACGCCGCCAAAGGTGACGCCCGGGCGCTTGTCGATGAGGGCGAGCGGCGAGAGCACGAACACACCGGTCAGCAGGTCGAAGCCGAGCAGGTACAGCATGACGAAGCCGACCGGGAACAGCAGCGCCCCGACCAGCGGCTGGCCGGTGTTCACGTTGATGGTGACGGCAAACCAGGCCGCCAGCGCGAGGATGGCGCCGGCCATATAGGCCCGGATGATGGTATCCCGGGTGGACATGAAGATCTTGGACTCGCCCGCATCCACCATCTTGGTGACGAATTCCGAAGGCGCGAGATACGACATCAATAGTTCCTTTTGCTTCGTAAGTGAGATCGACACGCCCCCAAAGAGAGCGCGGCTGAACATCTTGGGCCGTGCGGACGGTTCTGCCGCGCACGAGGGCTATGGAGGTCTGGAAGCCTTGGGAATCGCGTCACGAGGACTGAGCCGAGAAGGGCCGCGAAGCAGTTGAGCTTCCGGTTTGCAGCCGCCAGAGGCTGCAACAATGCGGCAAGCCGCAGTCTTCGTTGACGACAATGGAAATGCAAGTCGCGTGCCGCTTGGGCGCGATAGAAAAGGTAAGCGATTTCAATTGGATGGTACGCGCCTCGACCCGGCTTTTGCCGGCTCTGCGGCCTTTTGCTTAGGCGGCTGCATAAGATTTGTGCGGCGCACAAGAAATGAGCAGTCCGCAAATTTCGCGTGCGCAGCAAGGCTGCGACAGACTGGCGCGGTGCATCTAACGTATTGAATTTTTAGATGTTTATGAGGTGCGGCGCTTGGCATGAAGCTTGAATAGTTCCAAGCCGACGCCATTGAAGCCGTCCCGCGAGACTTCTCATCCGATTTGCTGACGCCACCCGAACGGGGGTCTCCCCGTCGTGCGTTCGCATGCGCCTTTTTCTGGCGTCACGGACGGACGGGCTGCTCGTGCGCACTGACGCAATCATTCGCAACGACGCAAAAGGACGACACCGCCTATGACCAAGCGCATTCGCCGGCCTTCGGATACTGGCCTCAGCCGCCGTCAATTGTTGAAGGCCACGGGCAGCACCGCTGCCCTTCTTGCCGCCGCCAAGCTCAATTTCCCCGCCGGTGCGTTCGCGCAGGACGCCGGCCCCGAGGTCAAGGGCGCCAAGCTCGGCTTCATCGCGCTGAGCGATGCCGGTCCGCTCCTCGTCGCCAAGGACAAGGGCCTGTTCGCCAAATACGGCATGCCCGATGTCGACGTGCAGAAGCAGGCCTCCTGGGGCACCACGCGCGACAACCTCGTGCTCGGCTCGGAAGGCAACGGCATCGACGGCGCGCATATCCTCACCCCGATGCCGTACCTGATCTCGGCCGGCAAGGTGACGCAGAACAACCAGCCGACGCCGATGTACATCCTGGCGCGGCTCAATCTCGATGCGCAGTGCATCTCCGTCGCCAAGGAATATGCCGACCTCAAGGTCGGCGCCGATGCGTCAGTGTTGAAGGCGGCGTTCGAGAAGAAGAAGGCCGAAGGCAAGTCCGCCAAGGTCGCGATGACCTTCCCCGGCGGCACGCACGATCTCTGGGTCCGCTACTGGCTCGCGGCCGGCGGGATCGATCCTGACAAGGACGTCGAGACCATCACTGTGCCGCCGCCGCAGATGGTGGCCAACATGAAGGTCGGCACCATGGACGCCTTCTGCGTCGGTGAGCCCTGGCCCGGGCAGCTGGTCCACCAGGGCATCGGCTACACGGCCGTCAACACCGGCGAGATCTGGAGCAAGCATCCGGAAAAGTCGCTCGGCATGCGCGCGGCCTGGGTCGACAAGAATCCGAAGGCGGCCAAGGCGATCCTGATGGCGGTGATGGAGGCCCAGCAATGGGCCGACAAGATGGAGAACAAGGAAGAGCTCGCCACCATCATGGGCAAGCGGCAGTGGATCAACTGCCCGGTCGAGGACATCGCCGATCGCGCCAAGGGCAAGTTCGACTACGGCAACGCCGGCAAGGTGGTCGAGAACTCGCCGCACATCATGAAGTACTGGCGTGATCATGCCTCCTATCCGTTCCAGAGCCATGATCTCTGGTTCATGACCGAGGACATCCGCTGGGGCAAATACGAAGCCGGCTTCGACAGCAAGGCCCTGATCGCCAAGGTCAACCGCGAGGACCTCTGGAAGGACGCGGCCAAGACGCTCGGCGTCGCCAGCTCCGACATCCCGGCCTCCACCTCGCGCGGCAAGGAGACCTTCTTCGACGGCAAGGTATTCGATCCCGAAAATCCGGCGGCCTATCTCAAGTCGCTCGCGATCAAGCGCGTCGAAGTCTGATGGAGCCCTGCGGCCGCCGCGAGGCGGCCGCATCGTCCCGGAGCCGGAGAGAGATAGCGATGAACATGCCTGCCACGAAGATTGAGGTTGAGACCGCGACACCCGCGGGAAGCGCCGCGCCCGTCGTCGCGATGACGCCGAAGCGGCCGCCGCGGAGCGAGGCCTACGCGCGCATGGCGCGCGAGACCGCTGTGCGCGTCATCCCGCCGCTCGTCGTGATCGCGCTGCTGACGCTGGTCTGGGAGCTGGTCTGCCGCCGCGCCGGCTCGGCACTGCCGCCGCCGTCGCGGGTATTCAAGGACACCAAGGAGCTGATCCTCGATCCGTTCTTCGACCATGGCGGCATCGACAAGGGTCTGTTCTGGCATCTCTCCGCCAGCCTTCAGCGCGTCGCCTTCGGCTATTCGCTCTCCGCGATCGCCGGCATCGCGCTCGGCGTGCTGGTCGGCCAGTCGGTCTGGGCGATGCGCGGGCTCGATCCGCTGTTCCAGGTCTTGCGCACCATCCCGCCGCTCGCCTGGCTGCCGCTCTCGCTCGCGGCGTTCCGTGACGGCCAGCCCTCGGCGATCTTCGTCATCTTCATCACCTCGATCTGGCCGATCATCATCAACACCGCGGTCGGCATCCGCAACATCCCGCAGGACTACCGCAACGTCGCGGCCGTCGTGCAGCTCAATCCGCTGGAGTTCTTCGGCAAGATCATGATCCCGGCGGCCGCACCCTACATCTTCACCGGCCTGCGCATCGGCATCGGTCTGTCGTGGCTCGCCATCGTCGCCGCCGAAATGCTGATCGGCGGCGTCGGCATCGGCTTCTTCATCTGGGACGCCTGGAACTCCTCGCACATTAGCGAGATCATCCTGGCGCTGATCTATGTCGGCATCGTCGGCTTCGTGCTCGATCGTCTGATCGCCGGCCTCGGCAAGATCGTCACCCGCGGCACCGCGACGAACTGAGGAGGGGGACACATGACCGCCTATCTGAAGCTCGACCACATCGACAAGATTTTTACCCGCGGCGCCGCCACCACGGAGGTCCTGAAGGACATCAACCTGACCATCGAAAAGGGGCAGTACGTCTCGATCATCCGCCATTCCGGCTGCGGCAAGTCGACCCTGCTCAACATCATCGCAGGGCTGACCAACGCCTCGACCGGCGGCGTGCTGCTCGAGAACCGCGAGGTCAACTCGCCGGGACCCGACCGCGCCGTGGTGTTCCAGAACCACAGCCTGCTGCCCTGGCTCACGGTCTACGAGAACGTCAGGCTCGGCGTCGACAAGGTCTTCGCCAAGGCCAAGACGCGGGCCGAACGCGACGCCTGGGTGATGCACAATCTCAATCTCGTGCAGATGGCGCACGCCAAGGACAAGCGTCCTTCCGAAATCTCCGGCGGCATGAAGCAGCGCGTCGGCATCGCGCGGGCGCTGGCGATGGAACCGAAGGTGCTGCTGCTCGATGAGCCGTTCGGCGCACTCGACGCGCTCACCCGCGCGCATCTGCAGGACTCGGTGATGGCGCTGCACCAGAAGCTCGGCAACACCATCCTGATGATCACCCACGATGTCGACGAGGCCGTGCTCCTGTCCGACCGTATCGTGATGATGACGAACGGGCCGAGCGCGCGCATCGGTGAGGTGCTGGAGGTGCCGCTGGCACGTCCCCGCAAGCGGCTCGAGCTCGCCACCAGCACCACCTATCTGAAGTGCCGGCAGCGCGTGCTCGAATTCCTCTATGAGCGTCATCGCTTCGTCGAGGCCGCGTAAACGCGGCGTTAACGCGTGATGTGTCTCGCCTAATTTTGAGACATCAAGCTCAATCCTTGTGCGGCGCACAGGGATTGAGCGAATCGCAAAATTTGCGTGCGAAATAGCCCTGCAAAAATTTCGGGCAATTCGAACAAGCCCCTGAATTCCCTGTATTTCCCGAGCGCGCGCAATTGGCACGGAAATTGAAGCGTGTTTGTGCGACGCCAACGACGACGTCCCTCAACATCATCAATCAGCATCGTGAACTCGCCACCGGGGTGAAGCCTCGGAGCGCGCCTCCGTGGCCGGAGGCAGAGCCTGCAACGACGCAGCGGTGAGCCTAGAAGGGATACTCAATGACGAAGAATCCGACCTGGATTTCAGACTGGCGCCCCGAGGATGAGGCGTTCTGGAATGCGACTGGCAAGACTATCGCGCGACGCAACCTGATCTGGTCGATCGTGGCCGAGCATATCGGCTTCTCGGTCTGGCTGATCTGGAGCATCGTCACCACCAAGCTGCCGCAGGCAGGCTTCCATTACACCACCGACCAGCTGTTCCAGCTCGTCGCAGTGCCGGGCCTGATCGGCGCGTTGATGCGCTTTCCCTATACATTCGCGGTGACGACGTTCGGCGGTCGCAACTGGACCATTTTCAGCGCGGCCATCCTGTTCATTCCGACGTTGTCGCTCGCCTGGTTCGTCAGCCAGCCCGACACGCCGTTCTGGCTGATGCTGCTGATCGCCTCGACTGCCGGTCTCGGCGGCGGCAATTTCGCCTCCAGCATGACAAACATCTCCTTCTTCTTCCCGGACAGGATGAAGGGATGGGCGCTGGGCCTCAACGCGGCCGGCGGCAATATCGGCGTCTCCAGCGTGCAGCTCCTGACCCCGATCCTGATGACGCTCGCCGTCATCAACCTGTTCCAAGCAACCCCCGTCGACGGCGTGTTCCTTCAGAACGCCGGCCTGATGTGGGTGCTGCCGATCGCGATCGCGGTGTTCGGCGCGGTGTTCTTCATGAACAACCTGACCACGGCCAAGTCGTCGATCAGCAATCAGCTGGCGGTGGTCAAGCGCAAGCATACCTGGATCATGGCGTACCTCTATATCGGCACGTTCGGATCCTTCATCGGCTACTCCGCGGCGTTTCCGCTGCTGATCAAGACGCAGTTTCCGTCGGTGACGATCGCGATCGCGTTCCTCGGGCCTCTCGTTGGTTCGCTGTCGCGCCCGTTCGGCGGCTGGCTGGCCGACAGGATCGGCGGCTCGGTCATCACCTTCTGGAACTTCATCGTGATGGCGGGCGCCACCGTCGGCGTGCTCTATTTCGTCGGGCAGAAGGATTTCATCGGCTTCCTGTCGATGTTCCTGATCCTGTTCGTGACGACGGGCATCGGCAACGGTTCGACCTACCGCATGATCCCCTCGATCTTCCGCGAGCAGAACCTGTTCAAGGTGCGCGGCAAGGGCGATGCGGCGCGCGCAGCCGCCCTGAAGACGGCGAGCATCGAGAGCGGTGCGGCGGTTGGCTTCATCGGCGCGGTCGGCGCGGTCGGCGGCTATCTGATCCCGAGCGGTTTCGGCAAGTCGATCGCCATGACCGGCGGGCCGCAGCTTGCGCTCGCGATCTATCTCGCCTTCTACGCCTCCTGCCTCGGCCTGACCTGGTGGTTCTACCTGCGTCGCAGCCCGCAGCGTGAAGGCGCGCCAAGCCTCGCCGAAGCTCGCGTTTAGAGACTTGGTACGAATCTCGCTTCTCCCCGTACGCGGGGAGAAGACTCTCTGATGACGTTTGACCCATGAACCTTGTTCGCAACGACGCGGACAAAGGCAGACCGAAACAGACAGGAGAACATCATGACGCCCGAACAGATTACCCTCATCCAGCAGAGCTTCGCCAAGGTAGCGCCGATTTCGGAGACCGCCGCGGTGCTGTTCTACGATCGCCTGTTCGAGGTGGCGCCGTCCGTACGCGCGATGTTTCCCGAGGACATGACCGAGCAGCGCAAGAAGCTGATGGGCATGCTCGCCGCCGTCGTCGGCGGCCTGTCGAACCTGGACTCGATTCTTCCCGCGGCGTCGGCGCTCGCCAAGCGTCACGTCGCCTACGGCGCCAAGGCCGAGCACTATCCCGTGGTCGGCGCGACCTTGCTGTGGACCCTGGAGAAGGGTCTCGGCGAGGCTTGGACGCCCGAACTCGCCACGGCCTGGACCGACGCCTACGGCGTGCTGTCCGGCTACATGATTTCCGAGGCCTATGGCGCTCAGGCGCAGGCCGCCGAATAGGAGATGCCTTGTGAGTGAACCGCTGGTCATCGTCGGTAACGGTATGGCGGCCGCGCGTCTGGTCGACGAGCTCGCCAAGACTTCGCTTGGCCGCTACGCGGTTGCCGTTATCGGCGATGAACCGAGGCTCGCTTACAACCGCGTGCTGCTCTCCTCCGTGCTGGCCGGCGAGACCGGCTCGCACGAGATCGAGCTGCGGCCGGCCGACTGGTGGCGCCATCGCGGCGTCACCGTGCGCTACGGCTACCGCGTCACCGAGATCGACACCGGCCGCCGCGAGCTCAAGATCGAGGGTGAGGAGAGCATGGAATATTCCAAGCTCGTGCTCGCCACGGGATCGACGCCGCTGCGGCTCAACGTGCCGGGCGCCGATCTCGCCGGCGTGCACACGTTCCGCGACACGCGCGACGTCGACCTGCTGCTGACGCTTGCGGCGGCGAAGAAGCGCGTCGTCGTGGTCGGCGGCGGTCTGCTCGGGTTGGAGGCGGCCTATGGACTTGCCAAGGCCGGCGCCCCGGTGACGCTGCTGCATCTGATGGACCGGCTGATGGAGCGCCAGCTTGATGGGCCGGCCGCCGATCTGCTCAAGACGCTGGTCGAGCGCAAGGGCATCCGCATTCTGCTCAATGCCAGCACGAAGTGCATCCATGGCGACGGCCACGTCGAGGCGGTCGAGCTTGCCGACGGCAGCCGCATCGAGGCCGATGCCGTGATCTTTGCCGCCGGCATCAGGCCCAACATCGCGCTGGCCAAGGACGCCGGCATCGCGGTCAACCGCGGCATCGTGGTCAACGACGTCATGCAGACGGCGTCACCCGACATCTTCGCGCTCGGCGAATGCGCCGAGCATCGCGGCACCTGCTATGGCCTGGTCGAGCCGGCCTATGAGCAGGCGCGCGTGCTGGCGCGGCATCTCGCCGGCCGGCCCGCCGCCTATCAGGGCAGCGTGGTCTCGACCAATCTGAAGGTCTCGGGCGTCAGCGTGTTCTCCGCCGGCGACTTCATGGGCGGGGAGGGCAGCGAGAGCCTCGTGCTGTCAGACCGCAGGCGCGGCACCTACAAGAAGCTCGTCATCGCCGACGGCCGGCTCACCGGCGCGGTGCTGATCGGCGATACCGTCGATGCGCTCTGGTACCTCGAGCTGATCCGCAACCGCGACAAGGTGGCGGCGATCCGTACCGACATGATGTTCGGCCGCGCGCTCGCGCGTCCTTCCAGGGCGGCTTGACAAGGCAGCTCGATATGACGGCGATCGACCCGAAGCTCCGGACCACCAAGACCACCTGCCCCTATTGCGGCGTCGGCTGCGGCGTGCTCGCAACGCCGGAGGGCAAGGGCGGCGCGGCGATCGCCGGCGACCCCGATCATCCCGCCAATTTCGGCCGGCTGTGCTCCAAGGGCTCGGCGCTCGGTGAGACCGTCGGGCTGGAGGGCCGGCTGCTTTACCCGATGATCCGCTGCAAGGGCGTGCTGGAGCGCGTTGCCTGGAGCGATGCGCTCGACCACGTCGCCCACCGCATGCAGCACATCGCGGCGCGCGACGGTGCCGACGCGGTCGCGTTCTATCTCTCCGGCCAGCTCCTGACCGAGGATTACTATGTCGCCAACAAGCTGATGAAGGGCTTTGTCGGCACCGCCAATGTCGACACCAATTCGCGGCTCTGCATGTCGTCCTCGGTCGCCGGCCACCGCCGTGCCTTCGGCGCCGACACCGTGCCCGGCTGCTACGAGGATCTCGACCAGGCCGACCTGCTGGTCTTCGTCGGCTCGAACGCGGCGTGGTGTCACCCCGTGCTGTTCCAGCGCATGCTGAAGAACAGGCAGGAGCGCGGCGCCCGCATGATCGTGATCGACCCGCGCCGCACCGACACCGCGAGCGACGTCGATCTGTTCCTGGGGCTGAAGCCCGGCACCGACACCGCCTTGTTCTCGGGCCTGTTCGTCCATCTCGCCGACAGCGGCGCGTTGGACCAGGCCTACATCGCGAGCAACACGTCGGGCTTCGACGACGCGTTGGTGCGCGCGCGCAACATCGCCGGCAGCGTCACTGCGACCGCGCTGGCCACAGGCCTCTCCGAGCAGGACGTCGCGACCTTCTTCAAGATGTTCCGTGACACGCCGCGCGTCGTCACGCTCTATTCGCAAGGGGTCAACCAGTCGGCGCAGGGCACCGACAAGGTCAACGCGATCCTCAACTGCCATCTCGCCACGGGCCGCATCGGCAAGCCGGGCGCCTCGCCGTTCTCGCTCACCGGCCAGCCCAACGCGATGGGCGGCCGCGAGGTCGGCGGCCTCGCCAACCAGCTCGCCGCGCACATGAACTTCACGCCGCCGGACATCGACCGTGTCAGGCGGTTCTGGAAGGCACCGCGCATCGCTACCCATGAGGGGCTGAAGGCGGTGCAGCTGTTCGAGGCGATCAACCGCGGCGAGGTCAAGGCGCTGTGGGTGATGGGGACCAACCCGGCGGTGTCGCTGCCCGACGCGGACTTCGTGCGCGAGGCGCTGAAGAAGCTCGAGCTGTTCGTGGTCTCCGAGAACGTGCTCTCCAACGACACGGTCGAAGCCGGCCCGCACGTGCTGCTGCCCGCGCTCGCCTGGGGCGAGAAGTCGGGTACGGTGACCAACTCCGAACGACGCATCTCGCGCCAGCGCTCGTTCCTGCCGGCGCCGGGCGAGGCGCGGCCGGACTGGTGGATTCTCAGCGAGACCGCCAAACGTCTCGGCTTCGGCGACAGTTTTGACTACAAATCCGCCGCCGATATTTTCCGCGAGCACGCGGCGCTTTCGGCGTTCGAGAACGATGGCAGCCGCGATTTCGACATCGGCGCGTTGACCTCGCTATCGAACGAGGCCTTCGACGCCTTGAAGCCCGTGCAGTGGCCGGTGCGCGAAGGCGGGGCGCCCGGCGAGCGCTTCTTTGCGAGCGGTGGTTTCTTCACCAATAACGGCAAAGGCCGTTTCGTCGCGCCGGAGGTGCCGGCGCTGCGTAGCGAGACCGGCGCGTCGCGCCCCTTGCGGCTCAACACCGGGCGCATCCGCGACCAGTGGCACACCATGACGCGCACGGGCCTCAGCCAGCGGCTGGGCGCGCATCTGCCCGAGCCGTTCGTCGAGGTCCATCCCGACGACGCCGGCAAATTCGGCATCGCCCATGACGGCTATGCCCGCATCACCACCGATTACGGGCAGTGTATCCTGAAGGTGGTCGTCAGCGATCGGCAGCAGCGCGGCACGCTGTTCGTGCCGATCCACTGGAGCGCGATGAATGCCTCGCACGGCCGCGTCGGTGCGCTGGTGCAGTCCTTCACCGACCCGTTCTCGGGCCAGCCGGAATCCAAGGCGACGCCGGCCGCGATCGCGCCCTATGAATACGTCTTCCGCGGCTTCGCGCTGTCGCGCAAACAGCTCGACCTGCCGCCCAATCTGTTGTGGACCCGCGTCACGGTCAACGGCGGCTTCGGCTATCTCTTCGCCGACAATGCCGACCTGTCGCGCTGGCCCGCCTGGCTCGAGGGTGTCGCGGGCGAGGATGTCGCCGAGTACCGCGATTTCGGCGGCGGCGTCTATCGCGCGGCCTCGTTCGCGGGCGATCGCATCGAGACCTGCCTGTTCGTCGGCCCCGCCCATGATGCCGGCGACTGGGAGGTGGTGAAGGGCCTGTTCGTGGCCGATCAGGTCACCGACGACCAGCGCCGCATGCTGCTGTCCGGCAAGTCCGGCGAAGGCGCCGCCGCGACCGGCCCGATCGTCTGCGCCTGCTTCGGCGTCGGCCGCGGCACCATCTGCGACACCATCGCGAGCGGCGCGCGCACGACGGCCGAGATCGGCGCCAGGCTCAAGGCTGGCACCAATTGCGGCTCCTGCATCCCCGAGCTGAAGCGCCTGATCGCGACGACGGAGGTCGCGCCAGTGAAGCAGGCCAAGGTGGCCGGCGCGGCGGGTTAGCGGTCGGCTCTTTCCATCGTCATAGCGAGCGCAGCGAAACAATCCAGCGTCTCTCCGTGGAGACAGCCTGGATTGCTTCGCTGCGCTCGCTATGACGATGTTGATGCATTGCGCAAGCTAGCTCCCCATCGTCGTCCTGGCGAAAGCCAGGGCCCATTATCCCGGTCAGCGTGGCGAAGGCACGCTGGGGCCACCATCTACTGCAACAACACCTCCTTGTGGTAATGGGTCCTGGCTTTCGCCAGGACGACATGAATATCGAAGATCGGACCGCACATGAACACAAACCCCTTCGGCAAGACCGGTGCCAACGTCTCCGTCATCGGGCAGGGCACCTGGTATCTCGATCATGGCGATCGCAAGCGCGCGATCGCGGCGCTTCAGCGCGGGCTCGATCTCGGCATGACCCATATCGATACCGCCGAGATGTATGGCGATGCCGAGCTGGTCATTGCGGACGCGATCGCGGGTCGTCGCGACGAAGTGTTCCTCGTGTCCAAAGTGCTGCCGAGCAACGCCTCGCGCCGCGGCACCATCACGGCCTGCGAGCGTTCGCTAAAGCGGCTCAAGACCGATCGCCTCGACTGCTATCTTCTGCATTGGCGCGGCTCCTATCCGCTCGAAGACACCGTCGCTGCGTTCGAGGAACTTGTGAAGGCCGGCAAGATCAAATCCTGGGGCGTCTCCAATTTCGATGCCGACGATCTCGACGAGATGCTCGACGTGGCGGGCGAGGGCCGCATCGCCTGCAATCAGGTGCTCTATCATCTCAAGGAACGCGCGATCGAGCATGCCGTGATTCCGTGGTGCGAGCGGCATGGCGTCGCGGTCGTCGCCTATTCGCCGTTCGGCCATGACGATTTTCCGGCAAGCAACAGCAAGGGCGGCGCCGTGCTGGCGCGCATCGCGGAGGCGCGGCGCGTGACACCGCGTCAGGTCGCGCTGAGCTTCCTCACCCGTGCGATTACGGTGTTCGCGATCCCGAAGGCGTCGTCGGCGGAACATGCCGGCGAAAATGCCGCTGCCGGCGATCTCGTGCTGACGAAAGAGGAGATTGCGGCACTGGATGCGGCGTTTCCGCGCGGTCCGAAGCCGCGAGGTCTGCCCATGCTGTAGTGCAGCAAGCGCGCATTCTTAATGGAGTATTGACGCGCGCAGCCCTCAGCGCATATCGGCATCCTGTTTTCGGAAGTTGTGAACGCGGCGCATTTGTCGTTTTTTACGAGCGCTCGATTCGCATTTTTCCCGAGTTCCAGCCGTGACCCCGCCGCCAGCCGCAGCCGCAAGGCTCGACAGTATTTCCGTGTCCATGCCCGAGAAGAAGCATGTCGGCCGCCGCGCACCTGCGCGCGTCGATCATCCCTTCAAGGGCATCGCGCTGATCCTGTTGTCGACGGTGTTTCTCGGGTGCTCCGTAAGCGGAGCTTTTCTCCCATTTGATTGACTGGTTTCGCTTCGGCTTTCGCTCTGCGATCCTTGGCTTGTCAGAGAGCCGAGAGGAGACTGAAGGCGATGGAACAATCGGGGGAGGAAGCCGAAGCTGATGGCTTTGTGGGGAAGCTTACGCGCCGGACGCGTTCTGGAGGCCGGTTATGGTCTGCGGAGATCAAGGGGCGCGCTGTTTTCGAGAGCATGAAGCCCGACGCCCGGGTATGTGATGTCGCACGGCGTTATGGTGTGAAGGCCCAGCAGTTGACGACGTGGCGCAGATTGGCGCGTGCTGGCCGGCTCGCATTGGTCACGGACGACGCGGCGGATTTCGTGTCGATCGAGCTGAGCGATCCAGTGGCGTCAGGCAAGAGCGAGGGGCCCGTCGAGATTACGATTGGCAAGGTTTCGGTCCGCCTGGATGCGGACGTGTCGGCGGTGCGGATCGCGGAGATCGTGACTGCGATCGAGCGCGGCGCATGATCATTCCGGCGCAGGGACTGCGGATTGTGCTTGCTGTGCGTCCTGTTGACTTCCGGTGCGGGCACGACGCGCTGGCCGGTCTTGTGCAAAACACGCTTGGGCTCGATCCGCATTCGGGCCTGATCGTGGTTTTTCGTTCGAAGCGCGCCGACCGGCTGAAGATTTTGCTATGGGACGGCACGGGCCTCGTTTTGGTCTACAAGCGCCTTGGCCGCGATGGTCGTTTCGAGTGGCCGCAGATCAGCGACGGCGTCATGCATCTGACGCGCGTGCAGTTCAATGTTGATGCCCCTCCTTGTTAGGCTGACAGATTCTTAGATCAAGTTGCGCGATGACGTGGTTTCGAAGGTCTCCGATGGCGTGAAGAACGGATGGTGTATTCGGGAAGAGATAGGCGCCGCTGGGCTGGCGATCAATTAGCAAACGCTTGGTTCGGATCTGAACATAGAGCCAGTTTACTGGAATCTCGAGCCTTCGGGCCAGTTCGGGCGGGCTGAGGTATGAGTCGTCATGCTCCCATCGGCTGCGCTGGGCAGTTACCTTGATGGCGGCGGCACGACGGAGCCGCCCAACGGTGATAGGCAGCACCTTATCGGCGCAACGGGGAGAGCGGTGACCTTCCCGAGTAAGGATTGTGGCGATCTTGTCGTCTGGGACGCCGTCGCGAGCGAGCGTCAGAAGGCGTTCCCGCATCTCTGTGCCTCGCGTCAATCTGGTGACGGAGTTGACGCTCATCTTCACTTCGAGCTCCGTCACGGCGCCTCCCCGCCAGACGATCCTAGCCAGGGCCAAGTCGCGCTCACCGCGGTCGAGAACGACCTTTTCGATGAGACATCGCAACAACGCCTTGCGATGCGCATCCGAGATAGTCTCGTCACCCCATATCTGCGGGAGGCGGCCGGTGAGGCTGATGACCTTGTCGTTGAGCTCCTTGCTTATGGCCACTTGTGTGATGGCTTTGGGCGGCGTCTGTCGGGCAAGCGCCTCTTCGGCGGCGCGCACGTCGTTTAGCGCCGCTTCCCATCGACGCTCGAGTTCCGAGGCGACCAACCGATTATCTGGATCAGCTCGGTTGAACTGCCGTTCGGCGAGCGCCGCCGTGTATCGCTTGCGCTCGAGCTCTCGTTCTGCACTGGAGCGTAGCGCATTGTTCGTCTGCTGCTGCACCCGGCGGGAGCGCGACAAGGCATCGAGTTCGGCCGGCGCTAGTGCGGTTAGGAATGCGTCGCCAACGGCTGCATCGATATGGGCGGCGCGGATGTGTTGGCAGGTTGGCTGACCTTCCTGGGTACGCAGGTGATTGCATACATATTCGCCGCCGCCCTTGTAGCGGACGTACATCTTATGGCCACATCGTGCGCACCAGGCAATGCCGTGGAGCAGGAGCTCGCCATTGCGAGGCGCGCCGCGGGTTTTGATGCGCATGTATTCGGCTCGGTTATCTCTGATGACGGATCGGATTTTTTCATAAATTGGCCAGTCGATATAGGCTGGATATCGATCTTTAACGACGATCCGCCACTCCTCCATCGGCCGCGGAGCCTTTTGTGGCAGGGCCCCCTCCCGCTTCGGCGGCCGGAAGCGGGTTCGTCCATAGACAAAGGCGCCCGCGTATGCGGGGTTCTTCAAGATCGCCGCGACGGCAGCCAGCGTCGCGCGCGTCCAGCACAAATCGCCATATCGATCACGACGCGGCAGTTCCAGGTCACGCTCGTTCAACGCTCGCATGACCTTGGCAACGCTGCGCAGCTGCAGGAATAACTGGAAGACGAGACCGAGCCGCCCTTGCACGGCCATGTCGGGATCCTTAACGACCACACCGCTCGGGTCCCGCATCAGCCCGATTGGCAGCATAACCGCAAGTTCGCCGCGTTCGGCTTTGGCCAGCAGGCCGGCGGTCAGCCGGCTGCGGATCGTATGTAGCTCAAGCTCGGAGATCGAACCCTTCAGCCCGAGAAGCAACCGTCCGTTGGGAGTGCCCGGATCATAGACACCATCGCGGTCGGCGATCAGGCAGCCACGTAGACCACAGATATCCAGGAGCGGATACCAGTCGGTACAATTACGCGCCAAGCGGGTCACGTCGATCGACAGGATGAGTCCCACTTCACTCAGGCCAACACGGCCAACGAGTTCCTTGAAGCCGTTACGCTGTGCTATAGACGCGCCGCTCAACCCGAGATCGGCATCAATCACGTCGATGGCCGCCTCACGCCATCCGAGTTCGCGGGCGCGCTGGCGAAGCGCGTATTGAAGGCGCAGGCTCTCCTGATTGCTTACGACCTGATGGGGCGTCGACTGCCGGATGTAGACTACGGCTTTGCGCGCCAAGTGGCTTGGTGTGACCAGCTCGGACTTCATGAGGGATCTCCGCCAAAATTGCGGCGACGTCTTCGACGATCTGGCGTCGGAGCGCGGGCGTCAGCGTCGACCAAAGATCGGCTGGATCCATGCTCATGTGCGTCGGGACAATCCGCTGTCGATAAAAGCTCGAGTAGAGCCTCCATACTCAGCTTAATCTGATTTGCCTCTTGCTCATAATATTCGATTGCGGTTGCTTGAATCAGAAGACTGCTTCCTGCGCGATACTCAACTTCATACGAAGCGGGAATGCCTCGGCCTCGCTGACCGATCTTCCTAATCACTCGATATGAGCGCCCCCACAAAGGATGGTGGGGGTCCCGAACCTCGACCACCTCCGGAAATGATTGGTCAGACTCACTATCAGGGACATTCCTCAATCCCCTCGTTTGAAGGGCTGAACTGGAAGCGAGTGGGCGAACGGATTGTCGCGACGCCAGCTGCGGCGAACTGACTCAGACCCGACAACCTGTTTCGCGCGGGGCTTTGGGATGATAGCTTGCGGATGTGCCGCCGTCCCCCATTGATCCCGCCCGTCTTGCAGCGCTGCCCGCCGATTTGCGCGCGCTCTTCCGCGCGCAGGAAGCGATGATTGAAGCCGAGCGTCGTCGCGCAGACGATGAATGCTCGGCGCGCCTTCATGTCGAGAGTGAACTGGCTGCGTCCAAAGAGAGCGTCGAACGCCTCGAACTGCTCGTGAAGGAGTACGAGCGCGCACGTTTCGGTAAACGCTCGGAAAAGTTCAATCCCGATCAGATGCAACTGGTTCTCGAGGACATCGAGATTGCCATCGCCGAAGTCCAGGAACGCCAGGACGATCGTGCGCGCCGCGCCGGCACGGCGCCGTCCAGCCGCCGGACCAGGCGCGCTGCCCGTGCCTTTCCCGCGCACCTGCCGCGCATCGAGCAGGTGATCGAACCCGAGAACCTCGAGTGTCCCTGCGGCTGCGGCCGGATGGTCCAGATCGGCGAGGATCGCTCCCGCCGTCTCGATGTCATGGCCGCCCAGTATCGTGTGATCGAGACGGTGCGACCGCGCTACGCCTGCGCAAAGGGCTGCACCGGTGTTGCTCAGGCGCCGGCGCCCGCCCATCTCGTGGAGGGTGGCATCCCCACCGAGGCGCTGCTGGCGCAGGTGGCGGTCGCCAAGTTCAGCGAGCACATGCCACTCTATCGTCAGTCGCAGGTTCTGGCTCGGCATGGCATCTTCATCGATCGCGCCGTTCTGGCAGACTGGATGGGAACGGTCGCCTTCCACCTCGCGCCGCTGGTCGAGCGCATGAGCGTCGTGATGAAGCAATCGGGCCGCTTGTTCATAGACGAGACCAGGGCGCCTGTGCTCGATCCGGGCCGGGGCCGAACGAAGACCGGCTATCTGTGGGCTGTCCTGCGCGACGATCGCGGCCACGGCGGCGCTGATCCACCAATCGTGGTCTACCACTACGCGCCAGGACGCGGTGGTGACCATGCTGAGCGCATCCTCGAGGGCTTCGACGGCATCCTTCAGGTCGACGGATACCAGGGCTATCATCGGCTCGCACGGCCCAAGCGCAAAGGCGGCGTGCCGCTGCGGCTGGCCGCATGTTGGTCCCACTCAAGGCGCAAGATCATCGCAGCGACTCCGAAAGCCGGCTCACCCATCGCCGAAGCCGTTCTCGCGCGCATCGCCGCACTCTATGCGATCGAGAAGGAGATCCGTGGCGCCGACGCCCCGGCTCGGCAAACGACCCGTAACGAGCGATCACGGCCGCTCGTCGCTGAACTCGAGAGGTTTCTGCGCGAGCAAGCCGCTCGCCTGTCGCCGGGCAGCGAGATGGGCAAGGCGATCGCCTATCTCCTGAACCATTGGGATGGCCTCACCTTGTTTCTCGACGATGGTTGCGTTGAGATGGACACCAATCCCGTCGAAAATCAAATCAGGCCGCTGACTCTGACGCGTAAAAATAGTTTATTTGCTGGTCACGACGAAGGTGGTCGTTCATGGGCGCGCATAGCTTCGCTCATCGCCACCTGCAAAATCAACAGCGTGGAGCCCTACGTCTGGATGAAAGCGACGCTCAAAGCGATCGCAACCGGTCACCCGCAGTCCCGGATCGACGAGCTCCTGCCCTGGTCGTTCGGCCGCACCTCGTAATTCTCCGTCGTTGCCGCCTCCATACCCCCCGCCAACGATTTGCAAACACGTTGATCAACAGACTGCAATCCCCACGCCAAACCTTTGCGAATGGGACGCGAACGTCGCTTACGGTGCTCCGACATCACCGCGAAATATCTTTCGACCAGCCTGCCGTCGATCCAGATCACCTGGATCCGCTTCCTCACCTTCGCGCTGATGTTCACGCCGGTGATGCTGCCGGCTTCGCCGCTCTACGCGATGCGCACCCAGCGCCTTGGCCTGCACGTGATGCGCGGTGCGGCGCTGCTCGGCTCCTCGCTGTTCTTCATCACCGGCCTGCGCTTCCTGCCGATCGCGGAAGCTTCCGCTACCGACTTCGTCGCGCCGCTGTTCGTCACCGCGCTCTCGATCGTCTTCCTCGGCGAGAAGGTCGGCATGCGCCGCTGGTTTGCGACCGCGCTCGGTCTCATCGGCGTGCTCATCATCCTGCGCCCGGGCACCAGCGCGTTTCATCTGGCGGCGTTCTTCCCCGTGGTCTCGGCGGCCTGCTGGGCCGGCACGCTGATCCTGACGCGCATGATGAGCGGCCGCGAAGCGGTCATCACCACCATGGCCTATTCCTCGTTGACCGGTCTTGCGATCCTGACCGCGATGGTGCCGTTCGTCTGGGTCACGCCGTCCTGGACCGCGATCGCGCTCGGCATCTTCATCGGCGTCGCCTCCACCGCGGGCCAGTGGATCGTCGTGCTCGCCTATCGCTACGGCGACGCCTCGGTGCTCGCGCCGTTCTCCTATACGCAGCTGCTCTGGGTCAGCATTCTCGGCTTCTTCATCTTCGGCGAGGTGCCTGATGTCTGGACCGTCGTCGGCGCGGCCTTCATCGTCGCCAGCGGTCTCTACATCGCCCATCGCGAGCGCGTCCGCCGGGCCCAGCTCCTGGTGCTGGAAGAGCGTTCGCCGAACGCCTGACGCAAGTGCGCGCATCGCGCGTCGTGCTATCAATGCCTCCAACAACACGGGAGGAGCCGGATGCGCGCTGCGATCTTCAGGAACGGTGAGATTGTCGTTGGTCAGATGGTCGAGCCGAAGCCGGGCCCTGGCCAGGTGCTGGTCAAGACGCTCGCCTGCGGCATCTGCGGCTCCGACCTGCATGCGCGCCAGCACGCCCACCGCATGGTGGAGATGGCGCGGAAGGTTGGCCGCAAGCCGATGGACCTTACCCGCGACGTCGTGTTCGGTCATGAATTCTGCTGCGAGATCGTCGACTACGGCCCTAGCACCGCGCGCAAGCTCAAGCCCGGCACCCATGTCTGCTCGCTGCCGGCGCTGGTGACGCCGCAAGGCATCGAGGGCATCGGCTATTCCAACGACAATGTCGGCGGTTATGCGGAAGCGATGCTGCTCAGTGAAGCGCTGCTGCTCGAGGTGCCCAACGGTCTGGCTCCCGAACATGCCGCACTGACCGAGCCGCTCGCCGTCGGCGTCCACGCCGTCGCCAAAGCCAACATCAGCGGCGGCGAGGTGCCGCTGGTGGTCGGCTGCGGACCGGTCGGGCTCGCGGTGATTGCCGCGCTGAAGATCAGGGGGCTGCATCCGATCGTCGCCGCCGATTATTCGCCGGCGCGGCGTGCGCTCGCAGCTCAGCTCGGCGCCGACATCGTGGTCGATCCCAAGGTGTCGCAGCCCTACACGGCCTGGGCCGAGCACGCGCAGATGTCAGACGCCGAGAAGGCGGCGCGACCGCCGTTCCAGGCGATGCTGCCGGCGCTCAAGCCCGCGATCATCTTCGAATGCGTCGGCGTGCCCGGTCTGTTGCAGCAGGTGTTCGAGGGCGCCCCGCGCGATGCCAGGATCGTCGTGGTCGGCGTCTGCATGGAGAGCGACAGAAACGAGCCCATGCTCGGCATCATGAAGGAGCTCAACGTCCAGTACGTGCTCGGCTACACGCCGGAGGAGTTCGCAAGCTCGCTGCGCCTGATCGCGGAAGGGCAGGTGGACGCCGCAGCCATGGTGACGGCCGAGGTCGGCCTCGACGGCGTCGCAAAAGCCTTCGCCGACCTCGCCAATCCCGAGGCGCACACCAAGATCATCGTGCAGCCGTGGCGGTGACAGTGCCGTAGGGTGGGCAAAGCGAAGCGTGCCCACCATTCTCACCGCCAACGCGGGCACATGGTGGGCACGGCGCTACGCGCCTTTGCCCACCCTACGAAACTGCGGCCCTCAGTATTTCGCAGGCACGTACATCTCCGGCGGGATCGGCCCGCGGTGGTAGTCGGGGTTACGGACGCGCGGCGGCAGCACCACCGGCGCGCGGCCGACCTCCCGGTAGGGGATCTGGTTCAGAAGGTGCGCGATGCAGTTGAGCCGCGCCCGCTTCTTGTCCACGGCATCGACGATCCACCATGGCGAGTCGGGCAGGTGGGTGTGCTCCAGCATCGTCTCCTTGGCCTTGGTGTACTGCTCCCAGCGGCTGCGCGCCTCGACGTCCATCGGGCTCAGCTTCCACTGCTTGAGCGGATCCCTGATGCGCATGCTGAAGCGGAACTGCTGCTCGTCGTCGGTGATCGAGAACCAGTACTTGACCAGGATGATGCCGGAGCGGATCAGCATCCGCTCGAACTCCGGCACCGTCTTGAAGAACTCCTGGTACTGATCTTCGGAGCAGAAGCCCATCACGCGCTCGACGCCGGCGCGGTTGTACCAGCTGCGGTCGAACAGCACCATCTCGCCGCCGGCGGGAAGATGCGCCACGTAGCGCTGGAAATACCATTGCGAGCGCTCGCGCTCGCTCGGCGCGGCGACGCGACAGATGCGGGGATTGAGCCGCTGGGTGATGCGCTTGATGACGCCGCCCTTGCCGGCGGAGTCGCGGCCCTCGAACAGCACCACGACCTTCTTCTTTTCGCTCTGCACCCAGTCCTGGAGCTTGACCAGCTCGCCCTGCAGCCGCAGCAGCTCACGGAAATAGAGCCTGCGATCCACCGTCGGGCGGAGCGTGCCGGTCTCGTCCAGCAGCTCGTCGAGCCTGCTGTCATCGAGCTCCATCTCCAGCTCTTCGTCGAGATCGTCGGTCATTTCCCGGATGATGCGCTCGCGTTTGGCCATTTCAGGGGTGCGGTCCGATGCGGTCATGGGTCCTTCTTTCGGCAGGGTGCCTGTCGCCCGTGACCATCGGCGGGGTTTATTGCGCCCTTGTGACACCGGTTCCGAAATAACCCGGCGGGGCCATCAGACCGGCAACGCGATCGAATATTTCACCTGACTGAGCGCAAAGCTCGACTCGATCGAGGCGATGCCGTCGAGCCGGGTCAGCTTGGTCTTCAGGAAGGTTTCGTAGGAGGCGAGGTCGGCTGCGACCACGCGCAACAGATAGTCGCGGTTGCCGGTCATCAGATAGCACTCCAGCACCTCGTCCCATTTCGAGATCGCGCGCGCAAAGCGGTTGAGGTCCTCCTCCTTCTGTCGCGCCAGCTTGATCGAGATGAAGACGCTGACATGCAGGCCGAGCGCCTTCTGGTCGACGGTCGCGATATAGCGCGAGATGACGCCGCGCTCCTCCAGGAGCTTGACACGGCGATGGCAGGGCGACACCGAGAGCCCGACCTTGTCGGCGAGCTCCTGCATGGTCAGCCGGCTGTCGTTCTGGAGGTAGCTGAGGATCTTGCGGTCGATGGCGTCGAGCTCGGGCATTGGGATGAAACCTGGGTCAGGGGGCATTCGATTGGTAAAATATCCCAATATCGGCAGGTATGGCGCGAAAAATTGAGAAGTTTGGCGGGGCCGGCAGGCGTATCATCGGGGCGTCATTTTCCGGAGCATCGCCATGCCCGTCGATTCCGCGCGCCTCGAAACCCTGACCGCCCTCAGCCGCAAGGCGCTGTGGCTGTCGTCATGGACCATCCACCACGCCAACCATATCCGTGCGAACGCGGACGGGTTGAAGGTCGGCGGCCACCAGGCCTCGTCGGCCTCGCTCGCCACCATCATGTCGGCGCTGTATTTCCATGTGCTGCGCCCTGAGGACCGCGTCGCAGTGAAGCCGCATGCGAGTCCGGTGTTCCACGCCATCCAGTATCTGTTCGGCCGGCAGAGCCGCGAGAAGCTGGAGAATTTTCGCGGCTTCAAGGGCGCGCAGTCCTATCCCTCGCGCACCAAGGACGTCGACGACGTCGACTTCTCGACCGGTTCGGTCGGCCTCGGCGTCGCGCAGACGCTGTTCGCCTCGCTGGTGCAGGACTACGTCAAGGCGCATGGCTGGATGAAGGACCGCCGCGAAGGGCGGATGATCGCGCTGGTCGGCGATGCCGAGATGGACGAGGGCAATATTTTCGAAGCCTTGGCAGAAGGCTGGAAGCACGGCCTGCGCAACACCTGGTGGGTGGTCGACTATAACCGCCAGTCGCTCGACGCCGTCGTGCGCGAAGGGCTGTGGGAAAAGTTCGAGACCATGTTCCGCAATTTCGGCTGGGACGTCGTCATCGTGAAATACGGCCGCCTGATGCGCGAGGCCTTTGCCGAGCCCGGCGGCGAGGCGCTGAAGAGGTGGATCGACAATTGCCCGAACGCGCTTTATGCGGCGCTGTGCTTCCAGGGCGGCGCGGCCTTCCGCAAGCATCTCCACGACGAGATCGGCGACCAGGGGCCGATCACCAAACTGATCGACAAGCGCAGCGATGAGGAACTGCTGGCGCTGATGTCGAACCTCGGCGGCCATGACATGGCGAGCATGCTGGAGGCGTTCGAGTCCATCGACCACGACCGTCCGGTCTGCTTCATCGCCTACACCATCAAGGGCGTGGGCCTGCCGTTCCAGGGCCACAAGGACAACCATGCGGGCCTGATGACGGTCGCGCAGATGGAGAAATATCGCGAGAGCCAGAACATCCGCCCCGGGCACGAGTGGGACAAGTACGAGGGCCTCGCGCAAAGCTCGGCCGAGCTCGACGCGTTCCTCGCGCGCGTGCCGTTCAACCAGGACGGCCGCCGGCTGACCGCCCCGGTGGTCGAGGTGCCCGCGCAGCTCGCCTTCAAGCCGGCGCCGCAGATGTCCACCCAGCAGGGCTTTGGCCTCGTGCTGAACGAGATCGCGCGCGGCGACAGCGAGCTCGCCAGGCGCATCGTCACGACCTCGCCCGACGTGACCGTTTCGACCAATCTCGGCCCGTGGGTGAACCGGCGCGGCCTGTTCGCAAACGCCGAGAAGGCGGACTTATTCCGCAGCGAGAAAATTCCGTCCACCTACAACTGGGACGCCTCGCCCAAGGGCCAGCATCTCGAGCTCGGCATCGCCGAGATGAACCTTTTCATCATGCTCTCGGCGCTTGGCCTGTCGCACCAGATCAACGGCGCGCGGCTCTTGCCGGTCGGCACGCTCTACGATCCCTTCATCGAGCGCGGCCTCGATGCGCTGAACTATGCCTGCTACCAGGATGCGCGCTTCATGGTGGCGGCGACGCCGTCAGGGATCACGCTTGCGCCCGAGGGCGGCGCGCATCAGTCGATCGCGACGCCGCTGATCGGCATGGCGCAGGATGGCCTCGCCTCGTTCGAGCCAGCCTTCGTCGACGAGCTCGCCGTGATCATGGGCTGGGGCTTCAATCACATGCAGCGCGATCCGGGCGAGGGCGGTTCCGTCTATCTGCGGCTCTCGACGCGCAGCATCGAGCAGGCGCAGCGGATCATGACGCCGGAGCTTCAGCAGGGCATCACCGACGGCGCCTATTGGCTGCGTAAGCCGGGCCCCAATGCCGAGCTCGTGATCGCCTACACCGGCGCGATGGCGCCCGAAGCGATCGAGGCGACCGGCTTCATCGGCGAGAGCCGGCGTGACATCGGGCTGCTCGCGATCACATCGGCCGACCGCCTGCATGCGGGGTGGACCGCAGCACGGAAATTGCGGCGTGACAGGCGCGGCGTGCAGCACCTCAGCCACATCGAGAAGCTGCTGGCGCCGCTGCCGCGCGACTGCGGCATCGTGACCGTGATCGACGGCCACCCGTCCGCGCTCGGCTGGCTCGGCAGCGTCCGCGGCCACCGCGTCGAGGCGCTCGGCGTCGAGCAGTTCGGCCAGACCGGCAGCATCGCCGACCTCTACCGCCACTACGGCATCGATGCCAACGCCATCATCGATGCGGCCGAAAGCCTCACCACCGGCGCGCCGGTGCTGCATCGGAAGATGGCGGTGTAGTTGAGGTAACTGCCCTGTCATTCCGGGGCGACGCGTAGCGTCGGGCCCGGAATCCATACTCCCGATCGTGGTCATGGATTCCGGGCCCGCGCCAAGTGGCGCGTCCCGGAATGACGCCTGAGGGAGCCTTGCCTCGTTCCCGCCATCGGCTCATATATCCTCCGTCCGCCGCAACGCTGGCCCCGCATATGGCGGGTTCAGTTGCCGGCGCTTTCGTGCAAGGATGCCTGCCGAAACGCCCCCACCATGCCCCCAAGAAGAGGTTAACGATGGTCAATCGCATGCAATTCTACATCGACGGCGCCTGGGTCGATCCCGCCGTCAAGAAGTCCACCGTCGTGGTCAATCCGGCGACGGAAGAGGCGATGTACGAGGTTGCGCTCGGCTCCAAGGCCGATGTCGACAAGGCCGTTGCCGCCGCCAAGCGCGCCTTTGCAACGTTCTCCCAGACCAGCCGCGAGGAGCGCGTCGCGCTGCTCACGAAAATCATCGAGATCTACAAGGGGCGCCTCAAGGAGATCGGCGCCGCCGTCTCCGACGAGATGGGCGCACCGCTGCCGATGGCGGAGAAGCTGCAGGCCGGCGCCGGCCTCGGCCATCTCATGACCACGCTCGACGTGCTCAAGAACTATCATTTCGAGGAGCCGGTCGGCACCGCCATGGTGCTGCGCGAGCCGATCGGGGTGGTCGGCATGATCACGCCCTGGAACTGGCCGCTCAACCAGATCGCCTGCAAGGTCGCGCCCGCACTCGCCGCCGGCTGCACCATGATCCTGAAGCCGTCGGAGTTTACGCCGACCTCGGCGCTGATCTTCGCGGAAATCCTCCATGAAGCCGGCGTGCCGAAGGGCGTGTTCAACCTCGTCAACGGCCTCGGCCCCGAGGTCGGCGCCGCCATGAGCGAGCATCCCGATATCGACATGATCTCGTTCACCGGCTCGACCCGCGCCGGCATCGACGTGGCCAAGCGCGCCGCGCCGACCGTGAAGCGCGTCAGCCAGGAGCTCGGTGGCAAGTCGCCGAACGTCATCCTCGAAGGCGCCGACCTCACGAAGGCGGTGACCGGCGGCGTGATGCACATGTTCAACAACTCCGGCCAGTCCTGCAACGCGCCCTCGCGCATGATCGTGCCGCTGTCGAAGATGAAGGAAGTCGCCGCGATCGCGAAGGCCGTCGCCGACAAGACCAAGGCAGGCGATCCGCGCGCCGAAGGCACCACCATCGGCCCCGTGGTCAACCGCGGCCAGTGGGACAAGATCCAGGGCCTGATCAAGAAGGGCATCGACGAGGGCGCAACGCTCGTCGCCGGCGGCCCGGGCCTGCCCGAAGGCGTCAACAAGGGCTTCTACGTCCGTCCGACCATCTTCGCCGACGTCACTCCCGACATGACGATCGCCCGCGAAGAGATCTTCGGACCGGTGCTGACCATCATCGGCGCCAAGAACGAAGCCGACGCCGTGCAGATCGCCAACGACACGCCCTATGGCCTTGCCGGCTATGTCTCGGCCGACACGGTCGAGAGCGCCAAGCGTGTCGCCCGCCAGATCCGCGCCGGCAACGTCAACCTCCAGGGCGTGCCCAACGACCGCACCGCACCGTTCGGCGGCTACAAGCAGTCCGGCAACGGCCGCGAGTGGGGCAAGTACGGCCTCGAGGACTTCCTCGAAGTGAAGGCCGTCGCCGGCTTCAACGCGGCGTAAGGCTTAGCGCCTGAACCAACATGACGCCGGAGCGGGAAACCGCTCCGGCGTTTTTCGTTTGGTCTCTCTCCCGTCATTCCGGGGCGTCGCGAAGCGACGAGCCCGGAATCCATTTTGCCTCGGACGCTGCCGCACGATGGATTCTCAGATGCGCAATTGCGCATCATAGCTCGCGCCGAAGACGGCGCGCCCCGGAATGACGGAGGAGAGAGCTGCGCCTATCCCCCCAGCGCGCCTTGCGTGTTCACATACAGCGCGTAGATCGACTGGCTCGCCGCCATGAACAGGCGGTTGCGCTTGACGCCGCCGAAGCAGAGATTGGCGCAGCGTTCGGGCAGGGCGATGCGGCCGATCATGACGCCGTCGGGCGCGAACACCACGACGCCGTCGAGCTCGGGATCGCCCATGCCCCAGCCGCACCAGAGATTGCCGTCGATGTCGCAGCGCATGCCATCAGGCGTGCCGGGACCTGCGTCGATGTGCACGCGCTTGTTGGAGATCGTGGTGCCGTCGGCTGAGACGTCATAGGCGAGGATCTTGCGGTTCGGCACGCCGCGCGATTCCACGACATACAGAATCTTCTCGTCCGGCGAGAAGCACAGCCCGTTCGGCCCGAGCACGCCCTCGGCGACGATGTTCGCCTTGCCGGTTGCGGGATCGAGCCGGTAGACGTTCGGCTCGATCTCGGGCTCGGCCTTGTAGCCTTCGTAATTGCCGAGTAGGCCGAAGGTCGGATCGGTGAACCAGACGGAGCCGTCGGATTTCACCACGACGTCGTTCGGCGAGTTCAGCCGCTTGTCGCCGAAGGAATCCATCAGCACCGTGATGCTGCCGTCATACTCGGTGCGGGTTACGCGGCGCCCGCCATGCTCGCAGGTGACGAGCCGGCCCTGGCGGTCCCGCGTGTTGCCGTTGGCGAAATTGGAGGGCTTGCGGAACACCGAGACGGCGCCGGTCTCCTCCTCCCATTTGATGATGCGCTGGTTCGGGATGTCGCTGCACAGGAGATAGCGGCCGTCGCCGAACCACACCGGACCCTCGGCCCAGCGCAGGCCGGTCGTCAGCCGTTCCACCGCCGACAGTTTCAGCCAGTATTTTTCGAAGCGGGGATCGAGTGCCTTTATCGCCGGATCGGGGTAATAGGTCGCCGGCCGCCAGCCTTGAGTGTGGGACGATGCATCGTTCATGTGCAGGTCTCGTTGTTGCGTTCCCTCTGTCCAAGTCTGCTAGCATCAGTTATCTACGGCCGCAAATCGGTCACCACAGGTGAGGGAAGACATGCCGCGTATTCTGATGACGGGAGCTTCGGGCGGAATCGGCACGAGCCTGCGAAAGCTGCTGCCGCCGATCTATCCGAATCTCCTGCTCTCCGACATCAAGCCGCCCGCCGATCTCGGCGCGAACGAAAAATTCAAGGCGGCGGATCTCGCCGATCTCGCGCAGTGCGAGGCGATCTGCGAGGGCGTCGACGGCATCATCCATTTCGGCGGCTATTCGGTCGAGGGCCCGTGGGACGACATCCTCCAGGCCAACATCATCGGCGGCTACAATCTGTTCGAGGCGGCGTACCGCAAGGGCGTCAAGCGCGTGGTGTTCGCCTCGTCCAACCACGCCGTCGGCTTCTATCCCCGCCACCACAAGATCGGGACCGATGTCACCCCGCGCCCCGACGGCCGTTATGGCGTCAGCAAGGTGTTCGGCGAGGCCGTCGGTGCGCTCTACGCCGACAAGCACGGCCTGAAGGTGACGTGCCTGCGCATCGGCAATTTCGGCGACATGCCGCTCGACCAGCGCCGGCTCTCGATCTGGCTGAAGCCCGACGACCTCGTGCAGCTCTGCCGCATCGGGCTCGAACATCCCGACATCCATTTCGAGGTCTTCTACGGCGCCTCCCTCAACGAGCGCGCCTGGTGGGACAACCACCGCGCCTACGAATTCGGCTATCGCCCCACGGGACGCGCCGAGGATTTCCGCGAGCACGCGATGGCCGAGCAGGCCAAGCTGAAGCCGGATCCGGTCGGCGACCACTACCAGGGTGGCGCATTCTGCAGCAACGAGTTCGACGGCGATGCGAGCCGCATCATCGACTGGACCAAGCGCTAGCGTCGTTGCCTGGAGGAATGCAGGTGCGCTCTCCCGGCCCCGCTTGCGGAGCCGGGAGAAATTCACTCGTGCGGTGAGCGTTGGGATTCCCGGTGGGGCGGGCCAGACTGGTGGAGGGGCCCCATCCCGAGTTGACGCGCATACGATCGTGATGGCGGCAGATATCCGAACGGCTCCTTGCGACTAACGTCTGTGTGCACACCGTAGAGTTCCGGATTTCCGTTTTTGGAAATAGGCGTTCTATTGTCGGAACACGTCAACGTTTCTTCTATGCATTGCGTTGCGCGGAAGTGACCGCCCTTTTCATTCTAGCGATTGTGGAAGCAAGATGCGCAAGATGGTTCTGTCAGGGGCCGCGGTGTTGACTGTCGTTCTCGTCGCGGCAGCATCCTGGCCAACGCCACGTCCGGATGTGGATCGATTCGGGGACAGTGTCTACGAAACCATCTGGTTCTGGCGCATCCCGGCCTACGCCTACAATCCGGCCTGGCGCGTGCGCTGGATGTGGAGCGATCCGCTCCGCGCGCAGGCAAGATGCTGCCGGATCACGCCGCAGCCAGTGTCCGGACCGGACTTGCGGGTTCCTCCGGCCGGTCAGACGATCGCGCGCTTGGCGGGCAAGTAGAGCGGCTCGCTGATCAAGAGCTTCATGGGACCGCGCGCTGAAATTCGCGCTTTCCACCTTGCGTGTGAATCGCAAGGGCGCCGAGCGTCTGATACGATCTTGAGGCGTCCGGGTGCGTCGCACGCTGCTGCCAGGAAGTCGCGTGGTTCCAGATATCTTGCATTTCTCTTCAAATGAGTTCCTTGCTTTAAGCTTAACCAGAAACCTGATCTTCGATTTACAGAAGCAATTCACAGTTTACCTTGTTCTTGAATCGGCAATTCAAGGACGCCAAACAATGCGCCGCTTAGCGCCCAACCTATGTCTTGTTATTGTTCTGGCGGCATCCAGTTTCAGCGCGCATGCCGACGAGAACAAATCTGGCGGCAGCTCCGCGTCGCTTGTTCCCCGCGCCAGGATCGAATGTTCGCTCAAGCGCAAGCCCGGCGAACCTCTCGATCCCCCGTCAACGGCGGCCATTCCCCACGCGGAATCCTTCGTTGCGAGCGAGCATTTCAAGGAGGACATCACGCCGACCGCGCCTGTCAAGATTTCGTGGCTCGGCGCGACCTTTGCGCGCCGGTTCGCCGTCAAGGTCGAAGCCGCGGACGATACGTCTCTGCAGACGCATGTTTTGAACAATCCCTCGAATTCCGGGCAGATCCTCGGCGAGCTGGGCGCTCGCGCCGAGAGCAAACTTGCCGACATCTGGTGTCTCTTGAGGCTGCAGGCCAACGGCGAAAGCGGGGCGCTGCAGACCAGCTCCGCTCCGAACCTCTTCTTTGTCCGTGACGGCGCGGGTGATCTTGGCGTGGTTGATGCCCTATGGGGTGGCGCTGGCTGGGAAATCGGGGCCAGTCAGGTCGGAAACCAACGGGCATGGACCTCAGGCACGCGCGTCTTCTCTCACTGACATCATCCGGCCTTCGCCCGGCCTCGGGACGTTTGACCGCCGCGCCTGTGGCCTATCCCTCCGAAGGATCGAGCATTTCGCTGAGCTTGCGAACGGCGACATTGATCGACATGCCGAGGTAGTCGCCGGAATCGCCGAACCACGAGCCGGCCAGCGGCACGGCCTGCCCCGGATGCCGCGCTATGGCCACCGGGATGAGGTCGAAGCCGGCGCTCACGCTGTTCGTTGGATCGTAATCGAGCCAGCCAGCGCCGGGCAGGAATACCTGCACCCATGCATGGGTGGCGCCGGAGCCGGTCATCCCCACGGCGCCGCCGTCGAGCGCGGCGTCATAGAGATAGCCGCTGACGAAGCGCGCGGCAAAGCCGAGGCGGCGCAACGTCTCGATCATGAGCCAGGCGAAGTCCCGGCAGGTCCCGGATTTCGTACGCAGCGTCTCGCCGGGGGACTGGGTGCCTTCCGCATCTCTTCCGCGATAGCTGAACTCGCTGCGAAACAGGCCCAGCATCCGGCGCAGCACGTCGGCGGTCCGGTCCTGATCGCCGGCAACGAAGCTCTTGGTCCACGCCGCATGGCTGCCGTCTGGATCGTCGGCATGCGGACGCAGGTATCCTGCAAGATCGGTCCACTCATCCGGCGTGTACTGCACGGGGACTTCCTCGGCCCGCGGCTCCAGCGGAAACGTCTCCAGCCCCTTGACGCCGAAATAGATGCCGCGAACCTTGAAGGTGAAGGTCAGCTCGCTGCCGGGCTCGCTGAAGTCCATCACGGTGACGGCATTCGAGCGGGCGTCGGTGATCCAATGCACCTTTGATGGCAGACTGGTCGAAGCGGACCAGCGAAGCAGCCGGGTGGAGGCGCCGCGCCGCGGCAGGAACATGGCCCGGTGCGTGCCGAACGTCACCGGCTTTGCATAGCGATAGGTCGTCGTGTGCGTGATCTCGCCGATGATCGCCATGCATCATCCCGCTTCGCGTTGCGGAGCTCGTTGAGCGCCGTCTCACCAGGAAGAGCAGCCTGCAGCTTTCCGCTCGGCTGCTTTGGCCCATTGATCTAGATCAACGTCGTTCCCGGCGTCGTCTGGCCCATCAAGCGATCACGCATTCCTTCAGACGTTTGATGTCTCGAATTGACCGAATGGAGCGATGGACATGAGCATCCTTTGGACGATCATCATCGGATTTCTCGTCGGACTGGTCGCGAAGTTCATCATGCCCGGCGATAAGTCCGAGCCCAAAGGGTTCATTTTGACCACGGTCCTGGGAATTGTCGGCGCGTTCGTTGCGACCTGGCTCGGCCAGGCCGTGGGATGGTACCGGTTCGGGGAGGGCGCCGGCTTCATCGGAAGCGTGGTCGGTGCCATCATCCTCCTGTTTCTGTACGGCCTTTTCATGAGTCGTCAGGGGCGCGCCTGATCGATCCACATGATCGGCCGAGCATGAAAATCAAACTGCCAGCCGTCGCGTTGCTCGCACTAATCGTGTCAGGGCGGGCGCAGGCCGCGACGCTCAGCGAGGCCGAAGCAACGTTCCTCGACCAGCTCGTCACCGCATCCGCGGTGCTGGAGCAGCGATGCACCGGCTATGAGGTCGATGGTGCCGGCAGCGTTCAACTCGGCGCCCGACTTCTCGGCAGCCCTGATGCCGCGATGGCGATGATCGACGCCTATGCTGCGGCCATCAAGGCCCATGACGGCGAGAGCTACGATCCCGGAAAATTCCGCCCAGAGGTGGCCGAGTCCGCCGGAAGGACATTCAGGCGGGTCCGGACGGACTTGATCAGGAATCCGAAACGGGCCTGCGCCGGTCATGGCGAGACCAGCGTGGCGCGCGGCCTGTTGAGACGGTACTGAATGGTCATTGCGCGCCCGGCGACGAGCGAAGCGCGTCACCGAAATCAGCCGCTGGCGATGTCGCGGCTTATCTTTTGCAACCGCGCGAAAGCTGCCCACGCTTTTGGATATTCGGCGTGTCTTGAATCGATCGTGAGTAGCGCGCGGCATGCCTCGTTGATGTCCTCCGGTGATGGGCGCATCGAAATGTCGGCCGACGACTCCGCCTGCTTCCAGCGGTCCTCGACGTCTTTCGCCAGGGCCAGTGCTTCGGACGGGGTTCGTTTCCGGGTTGATCTCGCCAATGCGTGATCCGGAGGAAATGTGGGCCACGCGGCCGGAGGTCGATCGGCTTGCCACTCACTCTCCTTGGCGACCCCACGGTTCGCGGTCGGGCTTGGTGGCTGTCCATTTGCAGCATCAGGCGGAACGGTCCGGGCGGCCAGCTCGCGGACCTGCTGCTCCATTGTGCCGCCAGATGACGATCCGCCCGCCGACGGTGCAGGCGTCGTCAGGCCGGGTGCAACCGACATGTGCACGTCGGGGGCGACTTTCAGAACGGTTCTGACGACCGACGACACGCCGGGTGACAGAGCCGGCCGCTGCTGCACGACCTTGTCCTCCTCAGTCGGGCAAGGTCTGTATCCCGAATGCTGATGCGTGATCCGTCCGTCGTCATCGATGCGGGCAAAATCAATGGCCACGGTATAGACGAAAGCGGTTCCGATGGACTGGCCGGACTTGTCCCTTGCCTCGACACCGCCGCAAACATACCTCGCCGCGCCGGCCTCAATTGAACGCAATGCGCTGAATTTGGCCGAGTCTGGATCGATCAGCGCTTTTCGGACTGCTGCGCGCGCTTTCATATGTTCCGAGGAGAACGTGCTGATCAAGACGTCCGGGTTGATGAAAGCGGGCTGGTAGTACCACACATACTCCCCGGCAAAAAATGCTGCGCCAAAGGCCGTTGCGATCAGGAGACCAGGTACATTCATGCGATTGCTCCGGGCAATGGAACCCGGCACGGTTGTTATTTGTTCCAGAAACCATTTGGGATAGAGTCCTCTAACAACCCGTTAATCGGTTGAGCGATTGAGCTGCTTCTACCAGAAGATTATCGTCTGGTTGGATGAGTTCCGCCGGGTTCCATTGCCCGGGCGAGTGGTTCATCCTTCTCCGCATCGGCTGTTGCTGCGCCGGCGGGCCGACAGGCGCACGCGCTTCTTGGAACGTGAGTCGTGATTCAAGGTCGGGATGATACCCGAAGCAAGAGAAGTCCACCTTTCGAGGAAAGATCGCAAGGTGCTTGAGGCGTGCTGTCGCTCACCGGTGACGTTGCAGCGCGATTTGAAGCGGGCGCGGATAGTTCTGTTGGCGGCGGATGGGCGCAGCACCCGGTCGATCGCCAAGGAAGTTGGGGTCCAGCCGCGGATTGTCAGCCTTTGGCGGCATCGCTATGCCGACCATGGCCTTGAAGGGCTGCAAGACAAGCCGCGGCCTGGCAAGCAGCCGATCTATACGAAGACGACCGACAAGCGGATTCTGAAGCTGCTGGATAAGCCGCCACCGCAAGGGTTTGCGCGCTGGACCGGCCCCCTGCTGGCCGAGGCGCTGGGCGATGTCGATGTCCAATATGTCTGGCGGTTCCTGCGCAGCCACAAGATTGACCTGGTGGCTCGCAAGTCCTGGTGCGAGAGCAACGACCCGAACTTTACGGCCAAAGCCGCCGATGTTGTCGGCCTCTATGTCGCGCCGCCGGCGAAGGCCATTGTGCTGTGCGTGGACGAGAAGCCCTCGATCCAGGCTTTGGAGCGAGCGCAGGGTTATCTGAAGTTGCCCAATGGCCGCGCCTTGACCGGCCAAAGCCACGATTACAAGCGGCATGGCACCACAACATTGTTTGCGGCGCTCGAAGTCGCCACCGGAAAGATCATCGCGACCCATTCAAAACGCCGGCGCCGCGTCGAGTTTCTCGATTTCATGAACAGCGTCACCGCGGCTTTTCCGAACCGCAAGCTTCACGTCATCCTCGACAACCTCAACACCCATAAAAAGAACGAGGACTGGCTCAAGGCCCACCCCAACGTGCAATTTCATTTCACGCCGACAAGTGCGTCATGGCTCAATCAGGTCGAAGTATGGTTTTCCATCTTGCAGGGGCAGTCGCTCAGCGGCACCTCCTTCACGAGCCTCAAGCAGCTTCAGGAACACATCGATGCCTACGTCAACGCATACAACGACAGAGCCGAGCCCTTCGTCTGGACCAAGAAAAAGGTCCGTCAACGCCGTTTCAAAGGCCGCCGTATCACTCAGCTCTGATTCCGGGTACTAGCGCTCGGTTTCGCCAGAAATCCGCGCCAGATAATCCGACTTGCTGAACTGCATGTGATCGACGCAGAGCTGCGCCAATGCCCAGCTGTCGCGGCCCTTCAAGAGCTCGATCATCAGCTCGTGCTGGCGCCGCGATTGCGCGAGCCCGTCGCGGTCGGCGAGGTTCTTGGCGCGCATCGGCAGCGTCAGGTTCATGTAGTCCTGGAGCGAGCGCACCAGATAGGGATTGCCGCAGGCGGAGAACAGGGCGAGGTGGAAGGCGTCGTTGGCCTCGTGGATGCCGCGCAGATCCTGCACGTCGGCCTTGGCGCAATATTGCCGTTGCAGTGTGGTCAATTCGTCGATCAGGCCTTGCGGTGCGGGCAGGGGGATCATCAGCGCGGCCTGCCGGGTCAGCATCTCCCGGACCTCGTAGATCTGCCGAACCTCCTCGGCCGAATAGAACCGCACGGTGGCGCCGACATTCTTCTCGCGGCGGACGATGCCGCGCCGCTCGGCAACCACCAGCGCCTGGCGCACGAAGTGGCGCGAGGTGCCGTAAGCCGACATCAGCGCGTCCTCGGTCAGGCGCGCGCCGGGCGCAAGGCGGCCGAAGATGATGTCCTCCTCCAGCCGCGCGACCACGTCGTCCGGATCGTCGCGCCGGACCGTCATGGCGTCTGCGGTGTGAATGTCGGACATCCTCTCAGCCTTCAGCACCGGGCCGGTCCGTCCTGTGGAGTAGGGAAGGGGCAGATTGTCAATAATTTGTGTCGCGGGCGGTGTCAGGAGCCGGAGATTGCCACCATAGGCGCCTGCGTTATTGACAATCAGGGGGTAGCCTGTACGACAATGGCAAGGTGAACGGAGTGGCATGATGACGAGTGGCTTGCGCAAGGGTCTGACGAGCTATGGCGATGCCGGCTTCTCGCTGTTCCTGCGCAAGGCGTTCATCAAGGCCATGGGCTATTCCGACGACGCGCTGGAGCGCCCGATCGTCGGCATCACCAACACCTACAGCGACTACAATCCCTGCCACGGCAACGTCCCCCAGATCATCGAAGCCGCCAAGCGCGGCGTGATGCTGTCGGGCGCGATGCCGTTCGTGTTCCCGACCATCTCGATCGCCGAAAGTTTTGCGCATCCGACCTCGATGTATCTGCGCAATTTGATGGCGATGGACACCGAGGAGATGATCCGGGCTCAGCCGATGGATTCGGTGATCGTGATCGGCGGCTGCGACAAGACTCTTCCCGCGCAAGTCATGGCCGCGATCAGCGCCGACCTGCCGACCGTTGTCATCCCCGTCGGCCCGATGGTGGTCGGCCACCACAAGGGCGAGGTGCTGGGCGCCTGCACCGATTGCCGCCGGCTGTGGGGCAAGTATCGCGCCGGTGAAATGGACGATGCCGAGATCGAGGCGGTCAACGGCCGCCTCGCGCCGTCGGTCGGCACCTGCATGGTGATGGGCACGGCCTCGACCATGGCCTGCATGATCGAAGCGATGGGCCTGTCGCTGCCGATGAGCGCGACGATCCCCGCGCCGCATGCCGAACGCTTCCGTCTTGCGGAAGCGAGCGGCCGGGTTGCCGCCGAGATGGCCAAGACCAAGGGCCCGAAGCCGAGCGAGCTCTTGACGCCGGCATCCTTCAAGAACGCGCAGGTCGTGCTCCAGGCGATCGGCGGCTCGACCAACGGCCTGATCCATCTGACGGCGATGGCGCATCGCTCGCCGCACCGGCTCGATCTCGAAGTGTTCGACCGGATCGGCCGCGAGGTGCCGGTGCTGGTCGATCTCAAGCCGTCGGGCGAGCACTACATGGAGCATTTTCATCACGCCGGCGGCGTGCCGAAATTGCTGGCGCAGCTCGGCGATCTCGTCGATCTCGATGCGAAGACCATTACCGGCCAGACGCTGCGCGATATCGCGGCGAATGCGGAAGACGTGCCCGGCCAGGACGCGATCCGCCCGCGCGACAATCCGATCAAGAAGGAAGGCGGCCTTGCCGTCCTGCACGGCAATCTCGCCCCGCGCGGTGCCGTGATCAAGCAATCGGCTGCGAGCCCCAAGCTTTTGCAGCACACGGGGCGCGCGGTGGTATTTGAATCCGTCGAGGACATGACCTTGCGGGTCGACGATCCCGATCTCGACGTGACTGCCGACGACGTGCTGGTGCTGCGCAACGCCGGCCCGAAGGGCGCGCCGGGCATGCCCGAGGCGGGCTATCTGCCGATCCCGAAG
This sequence comes from Bradyrhizobium sp. YCK136, assembly GCF_044570075.1. Classification (NCBI taxonomy): domain Bacteria; kingdom Pseudomonadati; phylum Pseudomonadota; class Alphaproteobacteria; order Hyphomicrobiales; family Nitrobacteraceae; genus Bradyrhizobium; species Bradyrhizobium sp. YCK136. The sequence goes on along the minus strand of NZ_CP172424.1, from coordinate 6,732,670 downwards.
AAGCTCGCGCGCGGCGGCACCAAGGACATGGTGCGCATTTCCGACGCGCGGATGAGCGGCACGGCGTTCGGCACCATCGTGCTGCACATCACGCCCGAGTCCGCCGTCGGCGGGCCGCTGGCGCTGGTGAAGAACGGCGACATGATCCGGCTCGACGTTGCCAGGCGCAGCATCGAGCTGCTGGTCGACGCCGCCGAGCTGGAGCGCCGGCGCGCCACGCTCAAGCCGGCGGCGGCGCCCGAGGAGGCGCGGCGCGGCTACGCCTGGCTGTTCAACGAGACCATCATGCAGGCCGACGAGGGTTGCGATTTCGATTTCATGCAGAGGACTGGGAAGCAGACCGAGAAGGGGTGACCAACCACCCGAACGAACGCCCAGACCGCTGAAGCGGCGGGCGATAAAACAGGGGGAAACGATGATTGCACGATCCATGCGTGGGTTGGCGGTTCTGTCCGCCATGCTGTTCGTCACGGCGGCCGGGGCGCAGGAGGTGAAGCATTATCGCTTCGCCTACGACCAGCCGCGCAACACCGGCTATTCGATCGCGGGCGACCTCTTTGCCGACAAGCTCAAGGAATTGAGCAAGGGCACCATGATCATCGACCAGTATCCCGGCGCGCAGCTCGGGCAGGAGCCGCAGGTGCTCCAGCTCGTCAAAGCCGGCGACGTCGAGTTCGCCATCATCTCCTCGGCCAACACCGCGACGATCTCGCCGCAGGCCGGCGTGATGTCGCTGCACTTCCTGTTCCGCGACGAGAACCACGTCGTCAAGGGCCTGGCCGATCCCCGCGTGTTCGAAGCGCTCAAGACCATGATCGACGAGACCACGCAGGGCCTGCACGTGATCGCGACCGGCTCGCAGGGCGTGCGCCATATGTACAGCAGGCGGGAAATCCACAATGTCGGCGACGTCAAGGGCCTGAAGGTCCGCGTCCAGGCGACCGCGACCGAAGACCTGATGTTCCCGGCCTATGGCGCCCAGACCGTGCACATGCCGTTCGGCAGCGTCTACACGAGCTTGCAAACCGGCGTGGTCGACGTCGCCGAGAACAGCATCAACGTCTACCTCGTCAACAAGCACTACGAGGTCGCGCCGGTCCTCAACATCACCGAGCACGAAGCCAACAACGCGCTGGTGTTCATCTCCGACAAGCTATGGCAGAGTCTGTCGGCGGAGCAGAAGGGGTGGGTGCAGGCGGCGGCCAACGAGATCAGCACCAAGGAGCCGCAGAAGGCGTTCGATCTCGAGCGCACGGCGGCCGACAAGCTGAAGAAGATGGGCGTCAAGATCGTCGACAATGTCGACAAGAAGAGTTTTACGGCAATCGCCGATCCCTATCTCGACAAGCTCGCCAAGGAGCTCGGCCCGCATGCCGAGAAGATCAAGAATTTGATCCGGTCGGTTAACTAACGTGATGCCGGAAGACGGTGCGCTCCTTCTCCCGCTCGCGGGAGAGGGTAGGGGAGAGGGTGTCTCCGCGGAGAGACTCCCAATGAGGAGGCAGCCCTCGCCCGGCGCTCCGCGCCGACCTCTCCCGCAGGCGGGAGAGGTTCACCCAACCAGCAGTCGCCGATTCAACTGAAGCATTCTGCACTAGGCCCGGGACGACGGGGACGTAAATGGCCATCGCCGACAAACTGCTCGTTCAGCGCCAACGCCACCTGAAATGGCGCGGGCTCGACTGGCTCGAGCTTGCGCTGATGATCCTGTGCGGCGTGCTCTGCTTCGGCTTCTCGCTGTCGGTGATCGCCGACATCGTCACCCGCACCATCGGCCATCCCTGGCTGTGGCTTCAGGAAGTCACCTCGACTCTGTTCATCTACGCGATCTTCGTCGGCACGGCGGCCGCGACGCGGCGCAACGATCACCTCTATCTCACTGCCATATCCGAGGCGATGCATGGAACGCCACGGCTGATCGTCGAAGTCATCATCCGCCTGGTCGTGCTCGGCGTCGCCTTCTGCCTGATCTGGTACGGCTACCAGAACTATCTCCGCGGCTTCGGCAGTTTTCGCCTGCCGTCGGGCACGCCGATCGCTTCGCTCTACGCGATCATCCCGCTCTCGGGCGTGCTGATCGGCCTGTTCACCATCGAGCAGCTCGTCAACGGCCTGCGCAACGGCTTTGACCATCCCGAGCCGCCGGGCGAGGATGCCGCGCCCGGCCTTACAGAGGCGCAGATGAGGGCGCAGCCATGAGCGCACCTGTCGTCCTGGCGTTGATGTCGATCTGCTTCCTGTCCTTCGGTTATCTCGGCGTGCCCGTGCCGTTCTCGCTGATGGCCGGCGTCTTCATCGGCGCGATCCTGTCCGACGTCTCGCTCGCCGCCATCATCCAGAAGATCTTCGACGGCGTCGATTCCGAGGCGCTGCTGGCGATCCCGTTCTTCCTGCTGGTCGGCGAGCTCATGAGCTCGGCCAATGTGGTCGTGCGGATCGCCAACCTGTCGGTGTCGTTGGTCGGGCACATCAGGGGCGGGCTGTCCCAGGTGGTCGTCGTCTTCAGCATGTTCTTCTCGGAGATGTCGGGCTCGACCACCGCCGACGTTGCGGTGATGAGCCGCGCGCTGGGTGGCCCGATGAAGCGCGAGGGTTATGAGCCCGCCTTCATCGCCGCGATCATCGCATCCGCCTCGACCATCGCCGCGCTGGTGCCGCCGAGCATCACGGCGGTGGTCTATGGCGCGGTCGGCAACGTCTCGATCGCCGGCCTGTTCATGGCGGGCGTGGTGCCGGGCCTGATGATCGGCATCGGCCTGATGATCTACTGCTACTTCTTCGGCCCCTCCGGCCTGCGCAAGCCGCGCGCGCCGCTGCGGCAGGTGGTGTTCGCGGCCGGCGATGCGGCCCTGCCGCTGATGATCCCGGTGATCCTGCTAGGGGGCATCCTGACCGGCTGGTTCACGCCCACGGAAGCCGGCGTCGTCGCGGTGGCCTGGATCGTCCTCGTGGTCATCCCCGCGCTCAATCGCGGCCACTTCAGGAAGATCCCCTATGATTTCTGCCTCGCCGGGCTGATCTTCTCGCTGCCGCTGATCACCATCGGCGCCGCCAACGCCTTCGGCTGGATGCTCGCTTACCTGCGCGGCGCCAGTTACATCGCCGAATTGATCACCTCGATCGCGGGTCACGATCCGCACCTGATCATGCTGCTGATGATGCTGCTGTTCACCGTGGTCGGCGACTTCATCGAGCCGGTGCCGACCATCATCATCTTCATGCCGCTGGTGAACACGCTGACCGAGGCGGGCGACATCAATGCCGTGCATATGGGGGTGGTGCTGATTGCCACGCTCGCCTTCGGCCTGATCACGCCGCCTTATGGTTTGGTGCTGCTGATGGCGTCGAAATTCGTCGGCATCAGCTTTGCGAAGGCCCTGCGCGCCGCACTGCCGATCTATGTGGTGTTCCTGGCGACGATCGCGTTCGCGATCTATTTCCCGAGCGTCGTGCTGTGGCTGCCGCGCCACGTGCTGCCGGAGTCGGTCGGCTGCTTCAAGTCGCCGGCGGGGACGGGCTATATCTGTCCGCAGTAGCGCTACTTGCCCTTGCTCGTGAATTTCTTCACGGCGAGCCGAAACTCCTCCGTGTTCATCGCCATGATGATCTTGTGCTCCTCGGCGTCGAGCTGCTGTTTCACCGGCGTGGTGGCCGCCTGGTAGACCAGCGACTTGGTGCCGGCGATCGCGGCAGGCGGGTTCTGCGCCAGACGCTCGGCGAGCTGCCGCGCGCCGCCTTCAGCTCGGTCGCGGGAACGATCTTCGCGACCAGGCCCCATTCATGGGCCTGCTGCGCGGTAAAATTGTCCTCCGACAGGAAGATCTGGAGCGCGCGGCGGGAGCCGACCGTGCCGACGATGCCCACTGTAGAGCCGCCGTCCGGCGACACCCCGATCTTGGCATAGGCCGGCGTGAATTTGGCGTCCTCCGCGGCGATGCAGAGATCGGTGACGAAGGCGAGGCCCATGCCGGCGCCGGCGGCCGAGCCGTGGACGCTGGACAGCGACAGCTTCGGCATGCGCCGGATCGTCTCGATGAAGGCGTGATAGTGCTTGAGCAGCTCGCCGACGACAGGCGTCACCGTGCCCGCTTCGGCCGCAGCTCCAATCGTCTGCAGATCGCCGCCGGCCGAGAAGGCGCGGCCTTCGCTCTCGATCACCAGAACCCGGATGGCGTCGTCGCCCTCGATATAGGAGGCGAGCTGCTCGAGCTTTTGCGCAATGGCCAGGTTGATCGAGTTGAACGCGGCGGGGCGGTTGAGCGTGATGGTCGCGATCGGGCCGTCGATCCGCAGCAAGGCGGGATCGTCGGGTTGGGAGATGGGAGCTGGCATCTTGGAAATCCCCGGCATGAGGTCGTTCGTGCAACTAAATCGCAGAAGGCGAGGGGAGACAATCCCCGCGCGCCGCTCTTGCGCAAGGCGGAACGATAGGCTCAAATGGGGCCGCCTTCGTTGAGGGACGGACACGAGCGCCGGCTCCTCCTAGGCTAGCCAAGCCAATATCAGCATGAGAGGAGACGACATGGGTCACGCTCGTGTCTCCGGAAGTGGGCTGTTCCAATGACTGGCGGTCCGGTGATCATTGTCGGTGCCGGCCATGGCGGCTACCAGGTCGCGGCATCCCTGCGGCAGGCCGGTTTTTCCGATCGCGTCTGCCTGATCAACGACGAGGCGCATCTGCCCTATCAGCGGCCGCCTCTGTCCAAGGCGTACATCAAGGGTTCGGCCGGGCCGGAGAGCCTGATGTTCCGGCCGGAGAAATTCTATGCGGATCAGAAGATCGAGTTGATCGCGGGCCGCGCGGTCTCGATCGACCGCGCCGGGCGCAGGCTGCATCTCGCATCGGGCGAGATGCTTGATTACGGCCACCTCGTGCTGGCGACAGGCGCGCGCAACCGGCTGCTCGATCTGCCCAACGCCAATCTGCCCGACGTCAAATATCTGCGCATCCTCGACGACAGCGAGGCGCTGCGAAAGATCATGGCGTCGAAGACGCGGGTGGTGGTGATCGGCGCCGGCTTCATCGGCCTCGAATTCGCAGCGACGGCCCGGATCAAGGGGCTGGAGGTCGACGTGCTCGAGCTCGCCCCGCGCGTGATGGCGCGCGCGGTGACATCAGAGGTCTCGGAGTATTTTCAGGCGCGGCATCGTGAGGCCGGCATCCGCATTCATCTCGGTGTGCAGGCAACCAGTATCGAGGCCGAGGACGGCAAGGTCACCGGCGTCTCCTTGAGCGACGGAAGGCATCTGCCCGCCGACCTCGTCGTGGTCGGCGTCGGCGTGCTGCCGAACATCGAGCTCGCGGCCGAGGCGGGGCTGCCGGTCGCTGCCGGCATCATCGTCGACGAATATCTCTCGACGGCCGATCCCGACATCTCGGCGATCGGCGACTGCGCGCTGTTCGCAAGTCCGCGCTTCGGCGGTTCGCTGCGGCTGGAATCGGTGCAGAACGCCACCGATCACGCCCGCTGCCTCGCGGCCCGGCTGACCGGCGACCGCAAGCCTTACGACAGCCATCCCTGGTTCTGGAGTGACCAGGGTGACGACAAGCTCCAGATCGCGGGCCTCACCACCGGCTACGATCGCGTCGTTCTGCGCGGCGATCCCGCCAAAAAGGCATTCTCGGCGTTCTGCTACAGGGGCGACAAGTTGGTCGGCATCGAGTCCATCAACCGGGCCGGCGATCACATGTTCGGCCGCAGATTGCAGGGCATGGACCGCTCGATCACGCCGGAGCAGGCCGCAGACGAAAGTTTTGACCTGAAGAGCGCGCTGGCGTGAACTCTACTCCCTCTCCCCGCAGGCGGGGAGAGGCGGAGGAAGCGCCACGCTCTACAGAACGGCCGCCACTTCCGCGGCCGTCGGCATCGACGGCCCCGCGCCCATGCGCTGCACGCTGATCGAGGCGGCGGCGTTGGCGAAGGCGAGCGCCGTGCGCAGGGGGACTTCGTCGGCGAGTTGCGCCGCGAGCGCGCCGACGAAGCAATCGCCGGCGCCGGTGGTGTCGACCGCCTTCACCACGCGGCCGGGCACCGCAAACTCCTGGTCGCCGGCGAGGGCGAGCACGCCGCGCTTGCCGAGCGTGACGCAGATGGTCTGGTCCTCGCGCGCCTGAAGCTGCCGCGCGACCTGGATGATCCGCGCGGCCTCGTCGTTGTCGGACAGCTCGGTGCCGGCGAGGAAGCCGAGCTCGGTCTCGTTCAGCACGAGGATGTCGACCAGCTCAAGCAGCTCGCGGCCAAATTTTTGTGCCGGCGCCGGGTTCAGCAGCGTGGTGGCCTCCGCCGCCCGCGCCCGCCGGAAGAAGGCGGCAATCGTGGGGAGCGGAATCTCGAACTGGCTGATGGCGACATCGCCTTTGACGAGCGGCACGACACTGACGTCGTCGGCGCCGACCAGCGCATTGCTGCCGGGAATGACCACGATGGTGTTGTCGGCCGCCGCAACCGTGATGATGGCGGTGCCGGTGTGCGCCTCCGCCGTCTCCTGAACGTAGCCGAGATCGATGCCCTGACCGCCGAGGAACGCCCTCAGCTCGGCGCCGAATGAATCCTTGCCCAGGCGGCCGATCAGCGTGGTCCGGGCGCCGAGCCGCGAGGCCGCGACGGCCTGGTTGGCGCCCTTGCCGCCGGGGAAATACAGCACTTGCTTGCCGGCGACGGTTTCGCCGACTTTTGGATGGCGGTCGGCCGTCGCCACCACATCCATGTTGATGCTGCCGGCGACGTAAACGCGCCCCATTTGAACCTCTGCGAAGACTAGGCTTTGACCTCGAACTCGTGCCTGACTTTGGCGATGTCGACAAGGGTCGGCAAGCCGGCCTCGTTGCCGAGGCGCTGGATCTTGAAGGTGGAGGCGGCGCGGGCGAAGTCGAAATGCTCGCGCCAGCTTTTGCCGGGATGGGCGAGGTAGGAATAGACATAGGCGCCGTGGAAGACATCGCCGGCGCCGTTGGTGTCGATCACGCGCTCACGCGGGATCGGCATCGCCGGCATGATCTCGACCGCGCCTGTCTCGTTGTACCAGAGCAGGCCCTTCTCACCCATGGTGACGCCGCCGATCTTGCAGCCGCGGCTCTTCAGGTAATCGAGCATCTTCTCCGGCGTCAGGTCCATCTGCTCGCAAAGGCGCTCGGCGACGATCGCGACGTCGATGAATTCCAGGAGCTCGTGCGTGTTGGTGCGCAGGCCGCCGCCGTCGAGCGAGGTCAGGATGCCGGCCTCGCGGCAGACTTTTGCATAGTGGATCGCCGCATCGGGCTGGTGGCCGTCGATGTGCAGCGCGCGGCAGCCGCCGAGATTGAGGATCGGGAACGGATGGATGTGCTCGTCGTCGCGGCAGCGGACGATGGCGCGCTTGCCGTCCTTGGGCATGATGAAGGACAGCGAGGACTGGTTCACCTTTCGCGCATGCAGCGAGATCGCGTATTTCGCGCACATGTCCTGGAACATGCGCCCCAGCCAGTCATTGGCCGCCGTGGCGATCAGGTCGGGCACGATGCCGAGCTTGGCGCAGCAGAACGCCGCCGTCACCGCATTGCCGCCGAAAGAGACCGCGTAGTCGGTCGCCACGTGCTTCTCGTCGCCGGTCGGCATGTGGTCGGTGAGGAAGACGACGTCGATATAGGTCTGTCCGATAAAGAGAGCCTGCATTGGTTGTCCGTGATGCGCTGGGTGGTCCCGGCCGGCTGCTTACCTTAGCACCGCTTCGGCGGGAGCCAAAAATATTCGCAGAGCCAAAATATTTGCAGAGTCATGGCGATAGGCGCTTGAGGTCGGTATGGGGCCGGAATACGACCGTGGCAGGGCCAGCGTTGCCCGGGCAGAGCCGACGCCCGCAGGACGTTCGGTTCCGGCCCCGTCGGGAGGGAGGGAACATGATCACCGGCCTCGATCACGTCGTCGCTTTGGTCAGGGATATCGGTGCAGCCAAGGCGGCCTATCAGACGCTGCTCGGCCGCGCGCCGGCCTGGCAGAACTCGGGTGAGGGGGCCGACCGGGTGCTGTTCACTCTCGAGAACATGACGATCGAATTGATGGCGCCGAGCGGTTTCAGCGTGACCGCCGACCGGATGCGCGCGCTGCTCGACGACCAAGAGGGCGTGCTCGCCAGCCTGTGCTTTCGTGTCGCAGACATGAGCAGGATGCACCGGCGGCTGGAGCGGGTGGCCCTGAAGCCGGATCCGGTTGCCGAGGTCGAAAGCAGCGATTCTGAATCCGATGCCGTCCTGCATTGGAAACGCACGCGCGCCGCCACGGAACTCACGCGCGGCGTGCGGATGTTCTTCCTCGAGCTTGCCGAGGAGCGCCCCAGATCGGTCGCGACCGACATCGCGCCGATCGACGCGCTCGACCACGTCGTGATCACCACCGAGGATTCCGAGCGCGCCGCCGCGCTCTATGGCGCGCGGCTCGGGCTTGATCTCGCGCTCGACCGCTCGCACCAGGATTGGGGCCAGCTGATGTTCTTCCGTTGCGGCGACCTCATCGTCGAGGTGGTGCGCCGTCCTGTGGCGGGCAGTGACCTCGCGCATGACCGTCTCTGGGGCCTGAGCTGGCGGGTCGCCGACATCGACGCCACGCGCGCCCGCCTGATCGCGAGCGGCCTCGACGTCACCGAGGTGCGCAACGGCCGCAAGCCAGGCACGCGGATCATGACGGTGAGGAACGGCACCTGCGGCATCCAGACGGTGCTCCTGGAGCGCTCGCCGAAGCCGGTGGATTGAGGGTGTCATTCCGGGGCGTCGCGCAGCGACGAGCCCGGAATCCATTCATCCATTGACCCTGCTGCACGATGGATTCCGGGCTCGCGCCCAAGCGGGCGCGCCCCGGAATGACGAAACATTCTCAAACGCCCGCCCGCGTGTTACACGCGTACTTTGAGAGCCCCCAGCGAGCACCCGGTTTGGCAAAGGCAAAGAGAACTCTGAAATGGCAGCGCGATCCCGAGGGGATGCGGCTGCGCATTCTCGAGGCCGCCAAGCAGGAGTTTTCCGCCCATGGGCTTGCCGGGGCGCGCGTCGACCGCATCGCGGCCAAGGCCGGCGCCAACAAGCGCATGCTGTACTATCACGTCGGCAACAAGGACGAGCTCTATCTCGCGGTGCTCGAAGGCGCCTATGACAAGATCCGCAGCGAGGAGCGCGGGCTCGATCTCGAACATCTCGATCCGCCCGAGGCCATCCGCCGCCTGATCGAGTTCACCTGGGGCTATTTCCTGCGCAACCCCGAGTTCCTCTCGCTGCTCCAGACCGAGAACCTCGCACGCGCCAAGCACCTGAAGCGCTCGACCAAGGTCAAGTCGATGCACTCGCCCTTCGTCGAGATGATCGGCACCGTGGTGCGGCGCGGCGTCGAGAGCGGCGACTTCCAGGTCGCGGTCGATCCGGTGCAGCTCTACATCTCGATCGCGGCCCTCAGCTTCTTCTATCTCTCGAACTCGGCGACGCTGAGCGTGATCTTCGGCCGCGATCTGCTGGCCAAGGACGCCAAGGATGAGCGCCTCGCGCACATGGCCGGCCTCGTGCTGGCCGCGCTGACGGGGCGGTCCACGGAGTTGCTGGAGATCGTCAAGGCGCCGAAGAAGCGTGCCGCGGTGGTGCAGACGGTTTAAGGCAAACTCTTTCCCCATCGTCGTCCTGGCGAAAGCCAGGACCCATGCCGCGTGATCTATCGATTGTATGCGGCGCTAATCCCGAACGACCAGTCTTCGCCAAACTTCTCCCTGGGGTAATGGGTCCTGGCTTCCGCCAGGACGACATCGGGGATTTGGCGCGACCTTCAATCCCAAACGCTGTCAAACTTGCCGGGAACCCCCGCGCAAAACGTCACAGGGAAAGGTCTGGACAGTATTTATCCAACGAGTTAATTTCTCCCAAGTGCGAACGAGAACGAAGAAGAATGCCGGGAGTGAGACGTGGCTGAATTGAAGCCGCAGAGTGCGGTGTCCAAGATGCTGAATGCGGCCTGGGTTCGGCCGTTTTTGTTCCTGGTCTTCATCGTGATCGCCTGGGATCTGGCGATCCGGCTGTTCAGGATCCCCGCCTACCAGATCCCGTCGCCGGGCGATGTCATCGCGGTGCTGCGCACCGAATGGCCGGAACTGCTGCGCCAGTCCTGGCCGACCACCTATGCGACGGTCTGCGGCTTCCTGCTGTCGGCGCTGTTCGGCATTCCCGTCGCCATGCTGATCGCGGGCTCGAAGACGGTAGAGAGCTACGTCTATCCGCTGCTGGTGTTCTCGCAGTCCGTGCCGAAGATCGCGATCGCGCCGCTGTTCGTGGTCTGGTTCGGCTTCGGCATCATTCCGAAGGTGATTTCGGCCTTTCTCCTCGGCTTCTTCCCGGTGGTGGTCTCGGCGGTGCAGGGCTTCAAATCGGTCGATCCTGACATGGTCGATCTCGCCCGCGCGATGCAGGGCAGCCGCTTCCAGGTGTTCCGTGCGGTGAACCTGCCGCATGCGCTGCCGGCGATCTTCTCAGGCCTCAAGGTCTCGGTGACGCTCGCCGTGGTCGGCGCCGTCGTCGGCGAGTTCGTCGGCTCCAATTCCGGCATCGGCTACGTCATGCAGCGCTCGATCGGCACGTTCGACCTGCCGACGATGTTCGCAGCGCTGGTGATCCTCGCGCTGCTCGGAGTCGTGCTGTTCTGGATCGTGGACCGGATCGAGAAGCTGGTCATTCCCTGGCATGTCAGCCAGCGCGAGGACGTGATTTTCGCCTCTTAACTTAAGCAACGGCCACCAACGGCCAAAACATAACGACAAGGGAGAGTGACGATGAAGCGGTGGATTGGGGCTGCATCGGTGGCGCTGATGGCGTTCGCGGCCATGCCGGCGCAGGCGGCCGACAAGGTCGTGCTGATGCTGAACTGGTACGTCTATGGCGAGCACGCGCCGTTCTATTACGGCAAGGCCAAGGGCATCTACGCCGCCGAGGGCATCGACCTCGAGATCCAGGAAGGCCGCGGCTCGGCTGCGACCACGCAGGCCGTCGCCGCCAAGACCGCCGACTTCGGCTATGTCGACGTGCCCACCATGATGCGCGCCGCCATCAAGGGCGCGCCCGTGGTCGCGACCGGCGTCCTGCTCCAGACCTCACCGATGTCCGCCATGGGCTTCGTCGACAAGAACATCAGGAAGCCCGAGGACATCAAGGGCAAGACGGTGGCGATCACGCCGGCCGACTCCATGACCCAGATCTGGCCGCTGTTCCTGAAGAAGACCGGCCTGAAGGAGAGCGACTTCCAGACGGTTGCGGGCGACGGCCAGACCAAGCTCAACGCGGTCATCAACGGCCAGGCCAATCTGCTGCTCGGCTACGTCATGGACCAGTCGATGAAGATCAAGGACGCGACCGGCAAGGACGTCTATCCGATCAAGTTCGCCGACTACGGCATCAACATGGTTTCGTCAGGCATCATCGCCAACTCCGATTATGTGAAGGCCAACGCCGATCTCGTCCGCCGCTTCATGTCGGCGACGACCAAGGCGGTCGAGGCCGCCGAGAAGGAGCCGAAGGCCGCGGCGCAGTCGATCCTCGATGCCAACCCGAAGGGCGGCAAGATCGACACGCTGACGCAGGGCTTCGAGCTGACCATTCCGCTCTACCGGACCGCGGAGACCAAGAGCAAGCGGCCGTTCCAGGTCACCGAGCAGAACATGACCGAGACCGTCAACCTGCTGGTCGAATATGGCGGGCTCGACGCCAAGGCCAAGGACAACCCGAAGGCCTTCTACACCAACGACTATCTGCCGAAGAGCGGCTTGTGAGCGACACACACCGTCATTCCGGGATGGTCCGAAGGACCAGACCCGGAATCTCGAGATTCCGGGTTCGCCCTTTGGGCGCCCCGGAATGACGGGCATATCGTCGAGTGGACCTGGTTAGATGAACCCAGCAACAAGACCGAATGACACCGTGCAGCCGGCCGCGCATCTGAGACTGGTGAGCGACCGGGCCGCCGGCGAGGCGTCGGGCATCAAGCTATCAAGCGTGTCGAAGACCTACCGGACGCGCGACGGCGACGTGCCGTCGCTGCGGCCGCTCGATTTCCACATCAACGAGGGCGAGTTCTTCGTCGTGGTCGGTCCAAGCGGCTGCGGCAAGTCCACGCTGCTCAAGCTGATCTCGGGACTGTTGCCGCCGTCGGCCGGCGAAATCCTGGTCGAGGGCGAGAAGGTGACGAAGCCGCACGGCAATGTCGGCATCGTGTTCCAGAACGCGCTGCTGCTGCCCTGGCGCAACATCCTGTCCAACGTGATGCTGCCGATCGACATGAAACGGTTGCCGCGGCAAAAATATCTCGACCGCGCCAAGGCGCTGTTGAAGCTGGTCGGGCTCGAAGGTTTCGAGAAGAAGCTGCCGTGGCAGCTCTCCGGCGGCATGCAGCAGCGGGCCTCGATCTGCCGCGCGCTGGTGCACGATCCCAAGATCATGCTGATGGACGAGCCGTTCGGCGCGCTCGATGCGCTGACGCGCGAGCGCATGAATGTTGAGCTGATGCGAATCCAGCGCGAGACGAAGAAGACGGTGCTGCTGATCACGCATTCGATTCCCGAGGCGGTGTTCCTCGCCGACCGCGTGCTGGTCATGACCGAGCGTCCCGGCGCGGTCGCCGCGATCTACGACGTGCCGCTGCCGCGCCCGCGCTCGCTCGACGTGATGGCCGACCCGGTCTTCACCGAGCTCGTGCAGCGCATCCGCAAGCATTTCTTCTCGCAAGGGGCATTGGATTAAAGCCATGGCGCCGCGCCTGAAGCTTCGAGATATCACCTTCTTCGAACGTCCCGTGCAGTTCGCGCGGCCGTTCCGCTTTGGCGCCATCACCATCAACGCGACGACGCAGCTGTTCGTGCGGGTCGAGATCGAGGTCGAGGGCAGGGGAAGCGCCGTCGGCGCCAGCGCCGAGCTGCTGGTGCCGAAATGGTTCGACAAGCGGCCGGAGTTTTCTCCGGCGCAGACGGTCGACGGTCTGCGACGATCCCTGGAAATTGCGCGCGGGCTTTATCTGGCGCGGACCGGGTTCCTGACCGCGTTCGATCTCCATGCCGCGTGCATTGGTGCCCAGATCGCGACCTGCGCGAAGAAGAACATTCCGGCGCTTGCGGCGGCTTATGGCCCGGCGGAGATCGACAAGGCGATCCTCGATGCGCTGCTGCGCGGCGTTGAGACCGGCTTTTTCGACGGAATGGCCGGCAACGTTGCCGGCATCGATGCGCGACTATCGCCCGCCCTGAAGGACGCGGAGATCGCGGCGTTTCTGTCCAGTCGGAAGCCGTTGCCGCGCGTTGCTATCAGACATACCGTCGGCCTCGACGATACCGTGGAGGGCAAGGGCGGCGTCGCCGACGCTCATGAGAACGCCTGCGCGAGTTACTTCAAGCTGAAGCTGTCGGGCGATCCCGCAGCCGACGCAGCGCGATTGATGCGGATCGGCAAAGAGCTCGATACACTTGAGCGCCGCTACAAGGTGACGCTCGATGCGAACGAGCAATACGCCGATCTCGCGGCGTTGCAGGCCCTGATGGATCGGCTCGATCATGATTCCGACTTGCGGCCGATCGCTTCTCGCTTGCTCTATGTCGAACAGCCGATGCCGCGTGACATTACACGGCAGTCGCCGCTCGGCTCGCTCGCCGCGCGCGGCTTCATCATCGATGAAGCCGATGATTCCTACGATGCCTTCCCTGCCGCTCGGGCGCTCGGCTATCACGGTATCTCCTCGAAATCCTGCAAGGGGCTCTACAAGTCCATCGTCAACGCCACGCGCGCGGCAAAATGGAGCGGGGGCGGCGAAAAGTTCTTCGTCACCGGCGAGGACCTCACTTGCCAGGCCGGCCTTGCCGTGCAGCAGGACCTTGCGCTCGGCGCCTTCCTCGGCGTCACCCACGCCGAACGCAACGGCCACCACTACGTCGACGGCTTCGGTGAGACGCCGGCCGCTGAAGCTGCGGCCTTCGCGGCTGCACATCCCGATCTCTATGCCGATGCCGGGCAGGGCATCCGTCTCTCCATTCACAACGGCGATCTCCTGACGGGATCGCTTCATGCTGCGGGCTTTGCGACGTCGGTCCATCCGGACTGGTCGGCGCTCCGCCCGCTCGAACAGCCAACATCACTTCAGGAGCAATTGGCATGACCACCCAGCGCCTCGGCCTCATCATGAACGGCGTCACCGGCCGCATGGGGCTCAACCAGCATCTGATCCGCTCGATCGTCGCGATCCGCGACCAGGGCGGCGTCCGCTTGAAGAACGGCGACCGCATCATGCCCGATCCGATCCTGGTCGGCCGCAGCGCCGAGAAGGTCGAGGCGCTTGCAAAGCGCTTCAACATCGCGCGCTGGACCACCGACCTCGATGCGGCGCTCGCCGACAAGAACGACACCATGTTCTTCGACGCCGCGACCACGCAGGCGCGGCCGGGCCTGCTGACCCAGGCCATCAATGCCGGCAAGCACGTCTATTGCGAGAAGCCGATCGCGACCAACTTCGAGGAGGCCCTCGAGGTCGTCAAGCTCGCCAATTCCAAGGGCGTCAAGCACGGCACCGTGCAGGACAAGCTGTTCCTGCCCGGCCTGAAGAAGATCGCCTTCCTGCGCGACTCCGGCTTCTTCGGCCGCATCCTCTCGGTGCGCGGCGAGTTCGGCTATTGGGTGTTCGAGGGCGGCTGGCAGGAGGCGCAGCGGCCGTCCTGGAACTACCGCGACGAGGACGGCGGCGGCATCATCCTCGACATGGTCTGCCACTGGCGCTACGTGCTCGACAACCTCTTTGGCAACGTCCAGAGCGTGGTCTGCATCGGCAACACCGACATCCCCGAGCGTTTTGACGAGCAGGGCAAGAAGTACAAGGCGACCGCGGACGATTCCGCCTACGCGACCTTCCAGCTCGAGGGCGGAGTCATCGCCCACATCAACATGTCCTGGGTGACGCGCGTCTACCGCGACGACCTCGTCACCTTCCAGGTCGACGGCACGCACGGCTCGGCGGTCGCGGGGCTCACCGACTGCATGATCCAGGCGCGGCAGGCAACGCCTCGGCCGGTGTGGAATCCGGACGAGAAGCGGCTGCATGATTTCTACGGCGACTGGCAGAAGCTGCCGGACAACGTCTCCTACGACAACGGTTTCAAGGAACAGTGGGAGATGTTCATCCGTCATGTCTACGAGGACGCGCCCTACAAGTTCACGCTGCTCGAAGGCGCCAAGGGCGTGCAGCTCGCCGAATGCGCGCTGAAGAGCTGGAAGGAGCGGCGCTGGATCGACGTCGCCCCGATCAAGGCCTGAGGAGGGAAGCATGAACAAGCCCGTGCTGCCCAAGCCTGCTCCTTCAATGTCGTCCTTGTCGCTCAAGCTGCCGAAAGCCGACCGCTCGATCGAGACCTACCGGCTCGCGGCCTCGCGCACGTTCCCGGCGAGGCTCGAAGGCCCGCTGAACCGCATCGCGTTCTCGGCCGTGCACACGGTCGCCGATCCCTTCGCCGACAACGATCCCTGGCTCTCGGTGTCCGTTGACTGGGACAAGACCATCGCCTTCCGCGAGCATGTCTGGGACCTCGGTCTCGGCGTCGCCGAAGCCATGGACACCGCGCAGCGCGGCATGGGGCTGGACTGGCCGACCTCGCTGGAGCTGATCACGCGCTCGGTCGCCGCCGCCAAGCGTCGCAACGCGCTGGTGTTCTCCGGCGCCGGCACGGACCATCTCGCGGTGGAGGATGCCAGGACCATCGACGATGTGATCCGGGCCTATGAGGAGCAGATCTCGGCGGTCGAGAAGGTCGGCGGCCGGATCATCCTGATGGCGTCGCGCGCGCTGGCAAAGCTCGGCCGCAATGCCGACGACTATGCGAAGGTCTATGACCGCGTGCTGTCGCAGGTCCGCGAGCCCGTGATCATCCACTGGCTCGGCGACATGTTCGATCCGGCGCTGACGGGATATTGGGGCACCAAGGACCTCGACAAGGCCATGGATGTTGCGGTGGCCATCATCAACGCCAACGCCGCCAAGGTCGACGGCGTCAAGGTCTCGCTGCTCGACAAGCAGCGCGAGATCGACATGCGTCGTCGCCTCGACAAGCGCATCAGGATGTACACCGGCGACGACTTCAACTACGCGGAGCTGATCGCCGGCGATAGCCAAGGTTTTTCGCACGCGCTGCTCGGCATCTTCGATGCGATCGCACCAGCGGCGTCCTATGCGCTGTCGCGGCTCGCTGCCGGCGACGAGGCCGGCTTCCACGACGTGCTGGGACCGACCGTGCCGCTGTCGCGCCACATCTTCAAGGCGCCGACGCGCTTCTACAAGACCGGCGTGGTGTTCATGGCGTATCTGAACGGCCATCAGGATCATTTCACCATGGTGGGCGGGCAGGAGAGCGCGCGCTCGATGCTGCATCTGGCCGAGCTGTTCCGGCTGGCCGATCAGGCCGACCTGCTCGCCAATCCTGAGCTGGCGACGCGGCGGATGACGACGGTGCTGGCCTCGCACGGGATCGAATCCTGATGCGCGATTTCTCTTCCGACCACCGCTGGCTGTCGCTGAATACGGCGACGGTCCGCAAGCAGGGTGACCTCGTCGCGATCATCGATGCCTGTGCGAAGCACGGCATCCGCGCCATCGACCCCTGGCGCGACCAGGTCGCATCCGTCGGTCTCGACCGTGCCGCGCGCGCGGTGCGCGATGCCGGCCTCGAGCTGTCAGGCTATTGCCGTGGCGGCATGTTCACCTCCGATGCCTCGCGCCGGGGCGAAGTGCGCGACGACAACCGCCGCTGTGTCGATGAAGCCAAGTCGTTGGGCGCGCCGTGCATCGTCCTCGTCGTCGGCGGCCTGCCGCAATATTCGCGGCCGGGGAGCGAGCCGTCGAAGGACATCGCGGGTGCGCGCGGGCAGGTCGAGGAGGCGCTTGCCGACATGCTCGACTATGCCAGGCAGGCAAGGCTGCCGCTGGCCATCGAGCCGCTGCACCCTGCCTACGCCGCCGACCGCGCCTGCGTGAACACCACAAAACAGGCGCTCGATATCTGCGACCGGCTCGACCCCGGCCGCACCGGCATGCTCGGCGTCGCACTTGATGTCTATCACATCTGGTGGGACCCGGAGCTGATGAGCCAGATCGCGCGCGCGGGCAGGGATCGCCTGCTTGCCTTCCATGTGTGTGACTGGCTGGTGCCGACCAGAGACATCCTCAACGACCGCGGCATGACGGGCGACGGCGTCATCGACATCAAATCGGTGCGCAAAGCGGTCGAGGCGCAGGGTTTTGCCGGCTATTCCGAGATCGAGATCTTCTCCAACGACTGGTGGGCCAAGCCGATGGACGAGGTGCTGCGCACCTGCATTACGCGGCACAGGACGGTGGTGTAGGCGCCCCGCGCGCCGCCCTTGCGCTCGTTCAAGTCTGCGTCGGCGGGATTGTCATGCGATGGACCTCCATCTTTTGACCGATGCCCTTCAGGTTCTCGTAGTTGCGCGACACCGAGCGTGAATTGACGATGTCACCGACGCCCGGCGCCTCCATCGCGGTCGCACTGATGCAAACTTCGTCGACATCGGCGAGACCTTGCACGCGTGCGGCGATATTCACGTCCTGTCCGAAATAGTCGATCCGGTCGTTGAGATTCACCGCAATCGCCCGCCCCCTGTGGACACCGACCTTGAGGCCCAGCGGCCGCGAAGCGGTTTGGTTGAATCGCGACAGCTCTTCGATCATCTCGATGGCGGCGCAAACGGCATCCTGCGGACGCTCGAACCCGGCCATGACCGCGTCGCCGATCGTCTTGATAAGGTGCCGGATCGTTCCCGGATGATCCTGTTCAAGATCTCGAAGTGTTGGCGAACCAGAAAATACGCGTTCACGTCACCGACGCTTTCGTACAGCGGGGTCGACTTCTTCAGATCGGTGAACAGGAAGGTCATGTCTGAGACCTTGATGCTCTCGCCCTCATCCACCAGCTGCGCCTTGTAGAGTTCGCGGAAGCTCGGGGTGAGCAGCAACCGCTTGCCGGAAAGAAACGGTTCATACTCGACCAGATGGGGCGCGAAACCTGGGGGATACTGGACGAACCAGAAGCGACCGCGATCGTCGGTGCGGTTCTCGATCCGGATGGTGTGCTTGCCTGGGCTGAGATCGGCCGTCTGCCGGAACGAAAACTGCCCGTTGCCGAGGACCATGTCTTTCGGTGCCGTCGGCCGGTCCGGTACATGGAAGCGGCCCGACTCAAGTTGGACCAGCGTCTCTTGCGGCTCTGCCGGCTCCCCGTCCGCGAAGAAGACCAGAAGGAGTTTGTGGCTCAAATCCAGCACCTCGAAGCGGCCAGCCGTGACCTCGAAGTCGAAGCTGCGGTGCTCATGCGCCTCGATATCGGCGAATCCCCGTGAGAGCGCGGCAACGAGCTGCTGATGCGTCATTCCGTGCGGAGCGATGAAGCCCTTGGAGAAGTTGTAGCGCAGGTAAAAATCCTCGACAGACAGCCTTTCGGGATGGCGGAATATGATGTCGCGGACGCCGCTCGAGACCGTAAATGCGACCTGAATGTAGTCGTCCAGCGCCACATCATTGATCGCGTTGCAGAACGCGCACTGAAAGCGTGGATGGACCTGGTCGAGCTCGCGGAAGCTGCCAGCGACCTGCGGGCAATAGGCGCAGATCAGCAGCCAGTCCATATCGAACAGGCCCACCTTGGCAGCGTGCACGAACAGCTCGATCGCGTCGGCCTCGGACATGCGGACGGCGCCGCCGTATTGGATGGGGTTGACGCGAAGAAGATCATAGTCGTCGGCGGTCCGGATGAAGTGCTCGAGCTCCGGCAGAACATTCGGTGCCCAGCTTCTTGCCGCTCCGAGCGCGGCGAGACGCTGGCTCAGGAGACTCTCGTTGACTGGAGACGGGACACTCATCTCACGCTCCCTGCCTGATGGGCTGACTACGCGATTGGTCTCCGGCCGAACTCCGCGACGGACGGCACCATCGCCTCGTCCGGCGCGATAGGCCCCAGGCTCTCGACGATCTCGAAACGGCCGCTCTTTGCCCGCGCGATATACATGTTCATGCGGACGTGGTGCTGGCCGGGAACCATTTCCGCTGGACCACCCGGCCCCTCGGCGATCCCCGCGTGATCAGGCGCAGCGATGACGTCCTTCTGGCGCAGCGAGCCGGCCTCTTTCACGGCCGCCGCCCAGAGCTTGATCCCGCGATAGAGGCCGGAGCAGGCGCTGCCGCCCGTGAACTGCTCCTTGCCGGGATAGCGCTTGTCGTACGCGCCGAGCAGCGTCTTGCTGAAGGGATCGCTGACGTTCTGGTAGAAGTCGAGGCAGCCGTAGAGGCCTTCCACATGCGGCGCGGGCAGCAGGCCGAGCAGGTTCTCGTCGAAATAGGTGCAGATCAACTGCCCGCCGCGGTCCTGAAAACCGGCGTTGTGGAGTTGAGCGAAGAAGGGCACCACCCCGGGTGGAACGATGGTGTTGAACACCACTTCCGCGCCGCTGGACATGATCCTCGCAACTGTTTCGTCGTACTCCATGTGATCGAGGGGATGGTATTTCTCGCCGACGATGCTGCCGCCATTGGCGGTGACGAGCCTGCGGACCCTCTCGTTCATCACGTGCGGCCAGATGTAGTCTGCGGACGGCAGGTAGAATGTCCTGGCACCGGTCTTGTGCATCAGCCAGGGAATGAGCGGGTCGAGCTGCTGCGCCGGCACCGGGCCGGTGCAGAAGATCAGCGGGTCGCATTCCTGCCCTTCGTATTGCTCGGGGTAGATGTAGAGCGTCCTGCCCTTCACGACGGCGGGGCCCTTGATGGCCTGCCGCGTGGAGCTGTAGATGCCGCCGAAGATCACATCCACCTTGTCCTGCAACACAAGCTTGGCCGCCTTGGCCTCCGCGACCGCGTCGGTCGTTGCACCGTCCTCGAGGTAGAGTTCGATCTTCCGCCCCAGCAGGCCGCCATTGGCGTTGATCTCGTCAACCACCATCCTTGCCACGTTGGCGTTTGCGCGGCCCATGAACGAAAGTGCTCCGGTCTCCTCCGCGATCATGCCGACTTTGATCGACGCTTGTGTCATGGCAGACACTCCCCTGAGCTTTGTGCCCGCAAGCCGAGGCCGCTGCGCCCACCAGGAAATTCAGCGACCGACTAGTGCTACGGCCTCCTGCTCCTCGGCAGGTGCGCCTTCATTGGTCCGCACAAATACAAAGCGGGATACCACGGAGATCTGTGCGTCGGCGCTGCCATCCTGGCCGATGAGAATGAGTCCCGCTCCGCCATTGGCTACATTCAAGATGACGGGGGCGCCCTTCCACGTCCTGATCGGCTCCATTCCGATGATGAGAAATTCGCCGATCCGCTGGTCAAAATATTGCAGCCTCAGCTGTGGCCCGACTTCTGCGGCCGCGAGTCCGAAACCCAGCTGCTTGGCGCGCGCATAAATGTCCGCCAGCGACGCGGTATGACGAACTCAATATAGGTCAGCGTGGGTGCACTTCTTGCGGAGGGGCTTGAGCGCACCAGGGTAGCGATAACGGAGCGGAAGGTGCGTGCCGCGACGGCAGCGGAGATCGAGCTGCAGCTCGTGTTGGTCAGCGAGCTGGGAGTACCACCAATGATGAGGTGGACAGCCATCAGCTTTCAGGCAGAATGTCATCACCCCGATGCCGCAGCCTCGCCACAGTATGTGCCAGATCGGATGTGGTAATCGGTGGCATCAACGATCAGCAGGCTCGGCGGATGTACCCACGCCTGATGATCTTGAATGGCCCCGACGTGTCATCCGTCGAGGCCATTGTTGTCGGGGCCATTGTCGTGATCGGCGTGCAAGACTGGCGACCTTTGCCGAGCCGGCGTGGTCCAGCCTGGGACCCGTTTCGTTGCGGCGAAAGGAAAGACCGCCGGAAGGCGGTCTTGCAGTCCAATGTGCCGGGCCAAAATAGTTTCGGGATCAAACTTTGTCCGGCCCGGTCTAATTGCAAGTTAACCATCATCCAGGGAAGGCCGCTCACAATTAAGATTTCAGTCCTGAAATGGAATGCACCGGCGACGTAGGCCTCTGGGGGGCCGCCGGACGCGCTGCCATTCTGCCCAGCGCCCCTTGCTGCCGCCAATGCCCGCGTCGTTCGGCTCGACTATTTCGCGAAAAGTCAGACGATTGCGCTGTCATCGATTGACCGTCAAACACCGGACTATCACTCGTCAATTCAATCTGCAAAGCTGTGACAACACAAATGCGCCTGTAAACAAACAAGCGCGCGAAGGAGGTTCGCAGTGGAGAAGGTGCAACGCTTGCGTGCGATGGGTTCGCTGTGCCGTCAACAGGCCGCATACAACAGCATGAACAAATGGAAGCTGCTCGCAGAAGCAGAATACTGGGATCACCTGGCCGATCTCGAGTTGTCTTCCTACTTCCAGCAATGCAACGCCGCTGGCTCGGACGAGATGGAGCGGTCTCAAGCGATCACAAAAACGGATGAGGCTGGGCAGAAGACGATTCCCGCCGCGTGAGGTCGGAACGCGGCTGTCGGCTGCATCCCGCGGCGTCTCGCAGGGAGCCGCGGCCCGGACTCGCGTGTTCTCGTGGAACTTCGAAGCTGGGTGATTACGTTACCCCACATCGTTCGGCCGCTGCGCGATTGCAGCGAGAGAATACGACGCCGCCCTCATGGGCCTTCGACCTGTTGCAGCGTGTTGAAGTGCGCCTTCTGCTCGCTGCTCAGCGTGGCATAGAACTCGCCCAGGGTAGGCTCGACCACTTTGCGGCCCTCAGCATGGCCCCTCTGAATTGACTTCCGCTTTCAGCGGCAGAACGGGCATTGGTCGGACTTGCCGCTGGATCGACACGGTCGCGGATGCCCCCAAAACGGACATGCCGCTGGCAACATTGGAGCGAATGAGCGGGGATGTGACATTTTTCCACTTGCCGAGAGACGCAACAGCCTAGACTGGCTTCCAGCTGGGCCAATCGCGGCCAATGTGTGCGTTGCCAACGAGCCTGGCCGGATCTGGAAGTGACCCCCAATGAAGCATTGGATCGATTGGCTGCCGGCAATCGAAACCCTCCGCCGATATGAGGCGGCGTGGCTTCCGCGCGATATCTTCGCCGGACTCGTCCTGGCGACGATGCTGGTCCCGGTTGGAATTGCCTACGCGGCAGCATCGGGCTTGCCTGGCATCTCCGGTCTGTACGCAACGATCGTGCCGTTGTTGGTCTACGCGTTGTTCGGCCCCAGCCGCATCCTCGTGCTGGGCCCTGACTCGGCGCTGGCAGCCGTCATCCTCAGCGTTGTCGTCCCACTGTCTGGTGGCGATCCTCTTCGCGCCGCGACGCTCGCTGCGATGATGGCGATCGTTTCGGGGACGGTATGCATTCTGGCCGGCATCGCGCGCTTGGGTTTTGTCACCGAGCTGCTCTCCAAGCCGATACGATACGGCTATATGAACGGAATTGCATTGACCGTTTTGATCAGCCAACTGCCAAAGCTCTTCGGCTTCTCGATCGAGAGCGAAGGACCTTTACGAAGCCTATGGGCGATCGCCGATGCAATCCTTGAAGGAAAGACAAACTGGGGCGCATTCGGGATCGGGCTCGGCACGCTGACGGTCATCCTGCTGCTCCGGAACAGCAAGCGGCTGCCAGGCATTCTGATTGCGGTAGTCGGGGCGACCGCTATCGTCGGCGTGCTTGATCTTGGGACCCGTTACGGCGTGGCGGTTTTGGGTCCTCTTCCGCAGGGCCTGCCGGGTTTCGCGATCCCCTGGATCACCTACGGCGATATCGTGCCGGTACTGATCGGCGGCTGCGCAATCGCGCTGGTATCATTCGCTGACACCAGCGTGCTTTCGCGCGCCTATGCCGCACGATTGGGCACCCATGTCGATCCCAACCAGGAGATGGTGGGGCTTGGCGCGGCCAATCTGGCAACCGGCTTTTTTCAGGGCTTCCCGATCAGCAGCAGCGCTTCGCGCACTCCCGTTGCAGAGGCCGCCGGCGCCCGTACCCAGCTAACCTCAGTCGTCGGCGCGCTTGCCATCGCCATCCTTCTACTGGTGGCGCCAAACCTCCTTCAGCATTTGCCCACCGCTGCATTGGCGGCCGTCGTAATCGCCGCTGCGATCGGCTTGTTTGAGGTCACCGACCTCAAGCGAATCTATCGGATTCAGCAGTGGGAGTTTTGGCTATCGATGGTCTGCTTTGTCGGCGTGGCGGTGCTCGGAGTGATCCCAGGAATTGGTCTGGCAATAGCAATCGCCATCGCCGAGTTCCTGTGGGACGGTTGGCGCCCACACTCCGCCGTGTTGGGTCGCGCCCATGGCGTCAAAGGCTATCACGACATCACAAGATATCCGGATGCACGCCAAATCCCCGGGCTGGTCCTGTTTCGGTGGGATGCGCCGCTGTTCTGTAAGCGACGTTCGCGTCCCATTCGCAAAGGTTTGGCGTGGGGATTGCAGTCTGTTGATCAACGTGTTTGCAAATCGTTGGCGGGGGGTATGGAGGCGGCAACGACGGAGAATTACGAGGTGCGGCCGAACGACCAGGGCAGGAGCTCGTCGATCCGGGACTGCGGGTGACCGGTTGCGATCGCTTTGAGCGTCGCTTTCATCCAGACGTAGGGCTCCACGCTGTTGATTTTGCAGGTGGCGATGAGCGAAGCTATGCGCGCCCATGAACGACCACCTTCGTCGTGACCAGCAAATAAACTATTTTTACGCGTCAGAGTCAGCGGCCTGATTTGATTTTCGACGGGATTGGTGTCCATCTCAACGCAACCATCGTCGAGAAACAAGGTGAGGCCATCCCAATGGTTCAGGAGATAGGCGATCGCCTTGCCCATCTCGCTGCCCGGCGACAGGCGAGCGGCTTGCTCGCGCAGAAACCTCTCGAGTTCAGCGACGAGCGGCCGTGATCGCTCGTTACGGGTCGTTTGCCGAGCCGGGGCGTCGGCGCCACGGATCTCCTTCTCGATCGCATAGAGTGCGGCGATGCGCGCGAGAACGGCTTCGGCGATGGGTGAGCCGGCTTTCGGAGTCGCTGCGATGATCTTGCGCCTTGAGTGGGACCAACATGCGGCCAGCCGCAGCGGCACGCCGCCTTTGCGCTTGGGCCGTGCGAGCCGATGATAGCCCTGGTATCCGTCGACCTGAAGGATGCCGTCGAAGCCCTCGAGGATGCGCTCAGCATGGTCACCACCGCGTCCTGGCGCGTAGTGGTAGACCACGATTGGTGGATCAGCGCCGCCGTGGCCGCGATCGTCGCGCAGGACAGCCCACAGATAGCCGGTCTTCGTTCGGCCCCGGCCCGGATCGAGCACAGGCGCCCTGGTCTCGTCTATGAACAAGCGGCCCGATTGCTTCATCACGACGCTCATGCGCTCGACCAGCGGCGCGAGGTGGAAGGCGACCGTTCCCATCCAGTCTGCCAGAACGGCGCGATCGATGAAGATGCCATGCCGAGCCAGAACCTGCGACTGACGATAGAGTGGCATGTGCTCGCTGAACTTGGCGACCGCCACCTGCGCCAGCAGCGCCTCGGTGGGGATGCCACCCTCCACGAGATGGGCGGGCGCCGGCGCCTGAGCAACACCGGTGCAGCCCTTTGCGCAGGCGTAGCGCGGTCGCACCGTCTCGATCACACGATACTGGGCGGCCATGACATCGAGACGGCGGGAGCGATCCTCGCCGATCTGGACCATCCGGCCGCAGCCGCAGGGACACTCGAGGTTCTCGGGTTCGATCACCTGCTCGATGCGCGGCAGGTGCGCGGGAAAGGCACGGGCAGCGCGCCTGGTCCGGCGGCTGGACGGCGCCGTGCCGGCGCGGCGCGCACGATCGTCCTGGCGTTCCTGGACTTCGGCGATGGCAATCTCGATGTCCTCGAGAACCAGTTGCATCTGATCGGGATTGAACTTCTCCGAGCGTTTACCGAAACGTGCGCGCTCGTACTCCTTCACGAGCAGTTCGAGGCGTTCGACGCTCTCTTTGGACGCAGCCAGTTCACTCTCGACATGAAGGCGCGCCGAGCATTCATCGTCTGCGCGACGACGCTCGGCTTCAATCATCGCTTCCTGCGCGCGGAAGAGCGCGCGCAAATCGGCGGGCAGCGCTGCAAGACGGGCGGGATCAATGGGGGACGGCGGCACATCCGCAAGCTATCATCCCAAAGCCCCGCGCGAAACAGGTTGTCGGGTCTGAGTCAGTTCGCCGCAGCTGGCGTCGCGACAATCCGTTCGCCCACTCGCTTCCAGTTCAGCCCTTCAAACGAGGGGATTGAGGAATGTCCCTGATAGTGAGTCTGACGAATCATTTCCGGAGGTGGTCGAGGTTCGGGACCCCCACCATCCTTTGTGGGGGCGCTCATATCGAGTGATTAGGAAGATCGGTCAGCGAGGCCGAGGCATTCCCGCTTCGTATGAAGTTGAGTATCGCGCAGGAAGCAGTCTTCTGATTCAAGCAACCGCAATCGAATATTATGAGCAAGAGGCAAATCAGATTAAGCTGAGTATGGAGGCTCTACTCGAGCTTTTATCGACAGCGGATTGTCCCGACGCACATGAGCATGGATCCAGCCGATCTTTGGTCGACGCTGACGCCCGCGCTCCGACGCCAGATCGTCGAAGACGTCGCCGCAATTTTGGCGGAGATCCCTCATGAAGTCCGAGCTGGTCACACCAAGCCACTTGGCGCGCAAAGCCGTAGTCTACATCCGGCAGTCGACGCCCCATCAGGTCGTAAGCAATCAGGAGAGCCTGCGCCTTCAATACGCGCTTCGCCAGCGCGCCCGCGAACTCGGATGGCGTGAGGCGGCCATCGACGTGATTGATGCCGATCTCGGGTTGAGCGGCGCGTCTATAGCACAGCGTAACGGCTTCAAGGAACTCGTTGGCCGTGTTGGCCTGAGTGAAGTGGGACTCATCCTGTCGATCGACGTGACCCGCTTGGCGCGTAATTGTACCGACTGGTATCCGCTCCTGGATATCTGTGGTCTACGTGGCTGCCTGATCGCCGACCGCGATGGTGTCTATGATCCGGGCACTCCCAACGGACGGTTGCTTCTCGGGCTGAAGGGTTCGATCTCCGAGCTTGAGCTACATACGATCCGCAGCCGGCTGACCGCCGGCCTGCTGGCCAAAGCCGAACGCGGCGAACTTGCGGTTATGCTGCCAATCGGGCTGATGCGGGACCCGAGCGGTGTGGTCGTTAAGGATCCCGACATGGCCGTGCAAGGGCGGCTCGGTCTCGTCTTCCAGTTATTCCTGCAGCTGCGCAGCGTTGCCAAGGTCATGCGAGCGTTGAACGAGCGTGACCTGGAACTGCCGCGTCGTGATCGATATGGCGATTTGTGCTGGACGCGCGCGACGCTGGCTGCCGTCGCGGCGATCTTGAAGAACCCCGCATACGCGGGCGCCTTTGTCTATGGACGAACCCGCTTCCGGCCGCCGAAGCGGGAGGGGGCCCTGCCACAAAAGGCTCCGCGGCCGATGGAGGAGTGGCGGATCGTCGTTAAAGATCGATATCCAGCCTATATCGACTGGCCAATTTATGAAAAAATCCGATCCGTCATCAGAGATAACCGAGCCGAATACATGCGCATCAAAACCCGCGGCGCGCCTCGCAATGGCGAGCTCCTGCTCCACGGCATTGCCTGGTGCGCACGATGTGGCCATAAGATGTACGTCCGCTACAAGGGCGGCGGCGAATATGTATGCAATCACCTGCGTACCCAGGAAGGTCAGCCAACCTGCCAACACATCCGCGCCGCCCATATCGATGCAGCCGTTGGCGACGCATTCCTAACCGCACTAGCGCCGGCCGAACTCGATGCCTTGTCGCGCTCCCGCCGGGTGCAGCAGCAGACGAACAATGCGCTACGCTCCAGTGCAGAACGAGAGCTCGAGCGCAAGCGATACACGGCGGCGCTCGCCGAACGGCAGTTCAACCGAGCTGATCCAGATAATCGGTTGGTCGCCTCGGAACTCGAGCGTCGATGGGAAGCGGCGCTAAACGACGTGCGCGCCGCCGAAGAGGCGCTTGCCCGACAGACGCCGCCCAAAGCCATCACACAAGTGGCCATAAGCAAGGAGCTCAACGACAAGGTCATCAGCCTCACCGGCCGCCTCCCGCAGATATGGGGTGACGAGACTATCTCGGATGCGCATCGCAAGGCGTTGTTGCGATGTCTCATCGAAAAGGTCGTTCTCGACCGCGGTGAGCGCGACTTGGCCCTGGCTAGGATCGTCTGGCGGGGAGGCGCCGTGACGGAGCTCGAAGTGAAGATGAGCGTCAACTCCGTCACCAGATTGACGCGAGGCACAGAGATGCGGGAACGCCTTCTGACGCTCGCTCGCGACGGCGTCCCAGACGACAAGATCGCCACAATCCTTACTCGGGAAGGTCACCGCTCTCCCCGTTGCGCCGATAAGGTGCTGCCTATCACCGTTGGGCGGCTCCGTCGTGCCGCCGCCATCAAGGTAACTGCCCAGCGCAGCCGATGGGAGCATGACGACTCATACCTCAGCCCGCCCGAACTGGCCCGAAGGCTCGAGATTCCAGTAAACTGGCTCTATGTTCAGATCCGAACCAAGCGTTTGCTAATTGATCGCCAGCCCAGCGGCGCCTATCTCTTCCCGAATACACCATCCGTTCTTCACGCCATCGGAGACCTTCGAAACCACGTCATCGCGCAACTTGATCTAAGAATCTGTCAGCCTAACAAGGAGGGGCATCAACATGGGTAGCTTCGAACTGCACGCGCGTCAGATGCATGACGCCGTCGCTGATCTGCGGCCACTCGAAACGACCATCGCGGCCAAGGCGCTTGTAGACCAAAACGAGGCCCGTGCCGTCCCATAGCAAAATCTTCAGCCGGTCGGCGCGCTTCGAACGAAAAACCACGATCAGGCCCGAATGCGGATCGAGCCCAAGCGTGTTTTGCACAAGACCGGCCAGCGCGTCGTGCCCGCACCGGAAGTCAACAGGACGCACAGCAAGCACAATCCGCAGTCCCTGCGCCGGAATGATCATGCGCCGCGCTCGATCGCAGTCACGATCTCCGCGATCCGCACCGCCGACACGTCCGCATCCAGGCGGACCGAAACCTTGCCAATCGTAATCTCGACGGGCCCCTCGCTCTTGCCTGACGCCACTGGATCGCTCAGCTCGATCGACACGAAATCCGCCGCGTCGTCCGTGACCAATGCGAGCCGGCCAGCACGCGCCAATCTGCGCCACGTCGTCAACTGCTGGGCCTTCACACCATAACGCCGTGCGACATCACATACCCGGGCGTCGGGCTTCATGCTCTCGAAAACAGCGCGCCCCTTGATCTCCGCAGACCATAACCGGCCTCCAGAACGCGTCCGGCGCGTAAGCTTCCCCACAAAGCCATCAGCTTCGGCTTCCTCCCCCGATTGTTCCATCGCCTTCAGTCTCCTCTCGGCTCTCTGACAAGCCAAGGATCGCAGAGCGAAAGCCGAAGCGAAACCAGTCAATCAAATGGGAGAAAAGCTCCGCTTACGCTGTTCTTCGCCAACGCCGAATTCTTCAAAGAGCGCGTACTGGACGCCGTGGCGAAATCGCCGACGCCCGTACGCTGGCTGGTCGTTGCGGCGGAGCCTGTCACCAGCGTGGACGTCTCCGCCGGCGATACAATCGCCGAATTGGACGAGGCGTTGCACGCGCAGGGTATCGAGTTCTGCTTTGCCGAGCTGAAAGATCCAGTCAAAGACAAGCTGAAGAGATTTGGACTGTTCTCGCAGCTTGGCGAGCAATATTTCTTCCCAACCATTGGCGCAGCCGTTTCCAGTTACCTGGAAATCAATGGTGTAGAGTGGGAGGACTGGGAGGACCAAGCCAAACGTTAGGAAGTGGCATGCCGGGCTTGAATACACACGCCGATTGACCCCCGATTCCGGCCCTAATGCGAATATGCTTTTTGCAAAGCGCGCAATCAGTAACGGTGCGCACCTGCATCGTTCGGCACCGGACGTGTAGCTCCCGCGACGTCGCCGTCACGGGCCTGCGACCTGTTGCAGCGTGTTAAAGCGCGCCTTCTGCTCGCTGCTCAGCGTGGCGTAGAACTCGTCGAGGGCAGGTTCGACCAGCTTGGCGGCCGTCAGCATGGCCTCGAGCCGGCGCTGCATCGCCTCCAGCCGTCCGACCGGCGTCAGCGGCACATCGTTCGGGCAGGCCGCCTGCAGGCCCTCAACGCCTTTCGCCGTGGCCTCGCTGAGGCGGTCGAGCGCCTCCTTCTGCTTGCCCGCGGGGTGGAGCACAGCCTCGATCCTCTGGATCGGCAACTGGGTCAGGCCGGACTTCGGATCGCCGCATCCCTCTCCACTGGCTAGCTGCTGCGGCGGCGAGCGGTCGCCGATATTGGGGCCGAGCGCGTTGAAGCGGGCCTGCTGCTCGTCACTGAGCGAGTTGTAAAAATTCTCCAGTGCCGGGCGCACGATCTTGACCGCTTCCAGCGTCGCGCTGACGCGGTTCATCATTGCGCGCAAGCGGCCGGGCGGAGTTAGTGCGTAAGTGTCCGCGCAGGAGTCCTTGAACACACCGGCAGCGTTGGCAGCCGCGGTCTTCAATTGGTCGAGCAGCGCGCGTTGCTCCGGCGTCGGCCGCACCGCCCGCGCGATATCGGCAAGCGGCCAGGCGGTGACGCCCTTGTCCGGTGTGCCGCACAATTGCTGCAGCGTTTGCGGGCTCACGCTGGCGCGCTGGCGCGCGCGGGAGCCGCCGCCGGCTTGCGGATAGTCGTACGGGTTGATGCTGGCATAGGCGGCGTAGGGGCTGTCACCACCCCAGAACACGGTGTCGACGAAGTCGTCATAGGCGTACGCCCAATAGCCCGGCTCGTAGGCATAGGACCAGAACGTGTAGTCAAAAATGTCGGAATAGGCGTAAGGCCAGAACACGGGCCCAAGCCACGCCACGAACACCGCGGGATGGCGGTGTCGCCAGGCCTGCCGGGGCGCCCAGCCGCTCTGGCGGGCGACGAGGGCCGCCTGGGTTTGCGCAGAGGCCTGCTCGCGGAAGCGCTCGGCAAACCGCCCGCGCTCGGCGGCTCGCGCGGCGGCCGCCGCTGCGGTTGCCGTAGCGGCTGCAGTGGGAGCCTGCAGTCCCAGCCGCTGCTGGCGCGCCAGATCCGTCTGCTGCGTGCGCTGCTCGCGCTGCAGCAGGCGGTTCTGCGTCTGGAGCATCCGTTGCTGCTCGCGTTGCGCCCGCGCGCCCTCCGGCTTTTGCGACTGCAATTGCTGCACGCGCTGCTGCAGGCGATCGATGCGGGTCTGGCGCTCGGCGGTCTGGCGCGACAGCACCTCGCGCTGCCGCTGCTGCACGATCTGCTGGCGCTGCTGGATCTGTTGCTGATGCTGTTGCGCGCGCTGGTCGATCTGCTCCCGTCGCGACAGCCGCTCGCTCACGGCCGGCGCTGCGCCTGGGCCGGACGGGGCGGCAATATGCGGCGTCGGCCGCGGTGCCATGGCCGGACGTTGCGGCGCTGCCGGCGCGCGATGGAATTCAGGCCGCGGCGCTGCCACGTGCGGGGCGACCCGCTGCGGCGGTGCAGCGAAGTGGGGCGTCGGGCGCGGCGGTGGTGAGGCGATGTGCGGCGCGGGATGTGGCGCCATGGCCGGGCGCTGCGGCATGGCCGGGGGATGGAATGCCGGCGCGGCGGGACGCGCCATGGCTGGGGGCGCCGCCGGACGTGCCATGGCAGGTGGTGGTGCCGGCCGGGCCGCCGGCGCTGCGGCCGGTCCCGGTGGTCCACCTCTTCCGTGTCCCTGGCCGGGTCCCTGGGCGGACGCGCCGACGCTCGTCGCCAGCACCGAGACACCAACCAGAAAAGCCCTCAGGCAAACGCCACGCGGACGCATGATCGTCGCTCCCAGCTCGTAATCGCCCACGACTTTCAACGCACGGGTAGCGGAATCGTTCGTTGTCGGCCGCGGCCGGCATTGCGATCTTCCGACGCAGGCAGCTTCCGGCACGCTAAGACGCGCGGTTGAGAAAGATCGGCAGCCCCTGCTTGTTGGCGTAGATGGGGCGGTAGCGCTCCGTGTTGTAGCTGCTCGCAACGTCCAATTTGCGCGGACCGAGCTTGGCGTCAGGGATGGGCACGAGGTCGTAGCGGCCCTCGACCAGCGCCGACATGAGGCCGGTCTTGCTTTCCAGCATGGCATCGTAGGCCATGTTACCGAAAGTCAAGGCCACAAGCTTGTCGATGAAGTCCGGATCGCCCGATCGCAGATCGTAGGTGAGATCGGAGGTGATTGTCTCCTCGCCGGTGCGCTGCTTGATCTCGTCGGCAAGCGATTCCGCCACGTTGGCCTTCTTGCGGTGACCGTAGGCGTCAGGCTCGCCGTATTCCCGCAGCTTGTAGCCTTCCCACTGAGCTCCCTCGCTGAGCACGATCAGCGCGTAGTTGCTTGGATTGGCGCGCTTGTCCTCGATGAGCAACTGGATCAGCTTGTCGAGGTCGACCTTATGCTCCGGTATGACGCATCGTATCGAGGTCGCATACGCGGTGTAGAGTGCCGTAAATCCGGCATCGCGGCCAAAGACGCGGAAAATGCCAATTCGCTCATGCGAGCCGACGGTGGTGCGCTGCCGCTGGATGGCATCGCTGGCGCGGGTGATCGCGGTCGAGAAGCCGATGCAGTACTCGGTGTTGCGGACGTCATTATCCATCGTCTTCGGGATGGCGATGATCTTGACGCCGAGTTCGTTGAGCTTGGCCGCATAACTGAGCGTGTCGTCGCCACCGATGGCGATCAGGTGTTCGATGCCAAGTCCCGAAAGGTTAGCGAGCACCCGGCTGGTGAGGTCCCATGTCTTTGTCGCGATGCCGCCGTTGGTGCTCAGCGAGACCGGAACCTCATTGCCGACGAGATGACCGGGCAGCTTTTGTATTTTGGAGGGATTGACGCGGCTCGAGTGCAGCACGGTGCCGCCGCGCCGGTCGATGGTTCGCGTGTTTTCACGGTTCAGCGGGATGACGTAGTGGGACCTGCTGTTTGGGTCGTCGAGGTTCAGGTGCGTGAGGGCCTCCCAACCACGGCGCAGACCGACAACCTCGATGTCGTCCTCACTGCCGCGATAAGTCACGCTTTTGATGACTGCATTGAGGCCGGCGACGTCGCCACCGCCCGTGAGAATGCCGATGCGTTTTCTTGCCATATCCACCTCCGGATCGGCATGTCGTCATAGCGCCTGCATCTGTCGATTGAACGGTGAACATCGCTCCAGCTTGTGATTGGAGGCGGCCGCTACTCGGCCGCTTCCGGCTTGCTCGTCGCGCAGTCGAAAACGCTCCAGCAGTCCGGACACGGTGTCGCGGAAGCCGCCATATTCCAGTTCGGAATAGGGTAGCATGGCGGCGCCGGACCAGCCTTGGCTGCGCATCTCGATGGCCTTGCGCTGGGCACGCCGGCGGACCTCATCCCATGCCGGGTTGTCGAAGAAATCGGTGTAGGACTCGGCAAAGCGGCCTTCCCTGTCGATCGAAAAGCCGACGCAAGAAACGATCGGCAGGCAGTACATGCCGGTAACGGGCGTGTTGAGTGGCACCGGCATGAGCGGCATCACATGCGAGCCGCGTGCATCGCCGCCCACGAAGTGCGCTTTGGCGAACGGCGAGATTATTTCCTCCGGAGCTGGGAAAATCCCCTGGTTCCTGACGATCGCGACTGGATCATCCTTGCCGGTGTACTTGCCTGCGATCGCGTGGAGGCGCTGTGCCGAAACGGCCACGACGACCTCGCCATGGGTTCGAGAAATGATGCGATCGATGCCGAAGCGCTCGTTGTCGCGAAGCAGGGCGGCAATGTGGTAGCTGTCGTCGGGTGCGTCGAGCTCGAGGAGGCTGTCGCCGGCTGTGTTGTCCATGTCGATGACATGGAAACGGAATCCCTTGATCATCGGAGGCAGCATCAGCCCCGCGCAGTACATGGGGTCGGCAAAGGCGAGATATAGCGGCAGGTTGTAGGCGCCGGGGCCGCATTTGTCGGCCGCGAACACCATGAAGGACTCCGCGGGTCGCGCGCCGGAGAGGCTGTGGTCGAAGCTGAGCTCGGCGACGCCTGGGCCGGCGCCGCGAATGTTCCCGGAAGGGGCGTCGGCGAGAAGATCCTGGCCAGCGCCATAGAGCCCGGAGGTTTTCGCGACCGAGGTGGCCGCGAGAAACGTCTTCCAGGCGAGTTGATGGACCTCGGAGCTTCCTTCGCCCCGTGTGTGCGTCATGATGATCGCAATGTCGTCGCCGGTGTGGCAGATGAAACCGTCGATCAGCAGACCATTGCAGATCGCCTTGGCAACCTCGCCCTCGACAGTCGCCATCATGCGTGAAGACGGTTTCGTATGCCCGCCAACGGAGCCAACGTCAGCTTTGATGACTGAAAGAGTGAGTATCATGAGCGTTTCTCCGATCAGCGCAGCTCGGCGCCTCCGGCTGCGCCGGGCACGGCGCTGCTCATTCGCGGACAAAAACGTCCGTCGCTCCGATAGGTTCCACGCACCCGTTCATCCGGTTGCCGGGATCATGCCGAGTTTTGCCTTAGGACCATGCGTCACTACTTGCTGCGCTGCACGAGTCCGGTTCTGGACCCGAAGCCAACGTTTCGGGCGTTTGCCACCTCGCCCAGCGCGTCAATGTAACCACGCGCAGACCCATCATCAAAAAGTGGAAGACCCGAGAACCTGAGGGTGAAGCCCAGCTTTTTCGACTATCGCCTTGCAGCGAGCTAGGGTCCAGACTCAATTGAGCCAATATGCGACGAGAGCGGCGAGATGAACAGCGGCCAAAAAATTACGGGCGAGCTTGTCATATCGCGTGGCGATGCGCCGGAAGTCCTTGAGCCTGCAAAAGCAGCGTTCGATGACATTTCGTCCTTTGTAGGCGCGTTTGTTGAAGCGATGGATGACGACACGGTTAGATTTATTGGGGATTACGGGCTTGGCGCCACGACGAATGATTTCGCCGCGAAGCTTGTCGCCATCATACCCTTTGTCGGCGAGGAGCACGCTCATGGGTGGCGCGAGCGCCAGGACATCGGGAGCCGCAGCGATATCGGCATCCTGGCCTGGAGTCAGATGCAGGACGACCGGCCGGCAGAGCGGATCGCTCAGCGCATGGATTTTTGTCGTGCGGCCTCCGCGCGAGCGGCCGATTGCTTGATTGTGCTCCCCCCTTTTCCGCCGGAGGCACACCGGTGAGCTTTAATCGAGGTCGAGTCGAGCGACAGTACGACGCCGTCTTCGCCAGGCTTGGCCAGCGCTTCGAAGATTGCGCACCATCGTCCTCGCTTGGCCCAGCGATTGAAGCGATTGTAGATCGTCGTGTAAGGGCCGTATTCACGTGGACAATCACGCCATCGTGCACCCGATTGCAGCATGTGAATGATGCCGCTGACGATGCGTCGGTCGTCGTCCCGATCCGGCCCCGTCAGTCCCCTCGGCAGATGCGGTTCGATACGCGCCCATTGCCTGTCGTTCAGCCAAAACAAACCAGCGCGCATTCTCTCGCCCCCGAATCAACACGTAGGCAAGAGAATCACGTGGCGCTATTTAGGTACAGACCCTAGCACCCCCAAAAGCGCTCTTGACCCTTGATCTAGATCAAGCAGCGTTTGCGGCATTCTGCCCAATAGCCAGCATCCAGCGTGGTTTTCGATGTCTCCCGCAGAAGTCCGCCAGTCGGGGAAGATCGGAAGTGAGCGGCGCGCGGTCAAAGTGACGCGATTGACCCAAAGCCGTCCCAATCCTGGCGGTGCAATTTCCGCCGAAGTGGCACAGTCGATAGGCGACTGCCAGACGTGGCATCTTGCGCCACGGTCCAACTGCAAGGAGCAAGCCATGATGAATCTAAAAGTTCTTGCCGCAGTCGTGATTGCGGCATCCGCCCTGTCCAGCTCTGCTGCACTGGCGCAGGCGGCCCTTTCCAATCCTGACGAATGCCAAGCTGAATTCGCGAGTTGCACGGGTCTTGGAACTGGGGGTACCCCCACCGGCGTCCATCGGCAATCAACTCGGCGCTCGGCGTATCGCCAGCCGGCGGCGGCGGCCGCTACCGTCGGCAGCTGGGGCAATTCCTACGCCATGTCCGGCGAGATGGGCTGGCACGGCAACTGGAATACGTATGCTGCCCGCAACGGCATCGTCTGCAAGCCCGGCACCTATTTCAAGGGTGCTGACGGTCTCCGGCATCTCTGCCAATAGGTCATCCGCTCTGATCAGGCGGCCCCAACGGGCCGCCTGTTTCATGCCGGAGAGTAGCTCTCGTTCTGAGTGGGCCAGCATGGAGGCAAGCAGGCGCTTGTCTGCCAGCTGATGACCGCTTCTGGCCCAGGCTGTGTGATAACCCTTTTGTCGACTGGCAGGTCGAGGGGCCCGGGATCGGTTTCGCGGCTAGAGTTGGCTCCGATACAAACTCCCCTACGCCTGCATCGCTTCCAGCAGCGTTCGGCAACCCAAGATCGCTATTACGCGTTTCATATTGTAGGCGAGCACATTGAGCGCCATCTCGGTCGCAACCTTGTGCCGTCTTCGCATCAGGAAGTGCGTCGCACCCATCCCGTCGTGCCGCGCGCCACGCATTGGCGCAGTCCTGAGCACGAGAGTTCTACTTAGGCCTGCGCTTAGCCGCCGACGATGCGAAGTGACCGGCCCGCGCGACAGATTTTTGAGCAGATCCCGGACTCGTCAGGGAAGGACTCGGAGCGGACAAATGGCTGGTTACGGTCCGCTCACTTATTTCTCAACGTGACGCCAGACACCGTCCCAGTCCGCGGCCGGAGGCGCGTGACCCAAATGCGCGATTCGTTCCAGAAAGACGCGCGTCGGACCGTCGTCGGGGATCTTGCACAGGCAGCTTTCGAACGCCGTCTGCGCAGTAGACCAGTTCCGGCTGCGATATGCGGCAAGTCCTTGCGCGAACAACACCCGCAATTAGTCCCGCGTGGATTCGAGCTCGCCGGCGCGACCCATCAACTCATAAATTCGCACCGGCTCGGTTTTTCCGGCGACCGTGATGGTGTCGATTTCGCGCGCTTCAATCGCGCCTTGTGCGAGCCGGAAAGTCTCCTCGCTGATGATGATGAGGGTTCCGTAGATCTTGTTCATGCCCTCGAGGCGCGAGGCAAGGTTTACGCTGTCGCCGATAACGGTGTAAGAACGAGCGGAATCCGAGCCAATGGTGCCAATCACGGCTTCGCCGGTGGCAATACCCATCCGGATCACCAGCTCCGGTGCGTTGCGCCGCATTCCAGTGATCTCCGGTACTTGCTCTCGCAGAGCGGCAATCGCGTCCTGCTGCTCCAGCGCCGCTCGGCAAGCATCGCTTGCATGTTCGTCTCCGTTTGAAAACGGCGGCACCCAGAACGCCATGACGGCGTCCCCGATGTATTTGTCGATGATCCCACGATGGCCGTGAATGACATTGGCCACCGCGCCGAAATAGTTGTTCAAGAGGTGAACGACGGCGCTGGCGGTTAGCTGCTCGCTGATGCCCGTAAACTGCTTGATGTCGGAAAAGAAGATGGTGAGGCTGCGCCGTTCGGCCTGATCCGCGCCACTGGCGATCAGCCGGCTGACGAGCCTGGGATCGACGAATTTTCCGAAGGTGTCCTTGACGCGGTCTCGCGCGCGCAACTCGTCGACCATCCGGTTGAACGAGAGTGCCAGCTCGCCGACCTCGTCGCGGGTGGCTATCAAAACCGGCTCGGCGTTCGTGCCCAGTTCAAGCGCCTTCGTGGTTGCGACAAGCTGACGCAGACCGGAGACCACGCGTGTCGATCCGATGGCGCTAACGCCCAGACCGATGCCGCATGCCGCAACGAAAAGGGCAAGGCTCAAATAGGTGTTCAACCGCTGCCTCGCGAGAACCCTGCGGGTCGACCGGTCGGTCAGATTGGCAAGCTCACGTCGAATCTGCGAGAGATCGGGGCCGAACGCCTGGGCGAATTTGGCAAAGCCGCGCGAAATGGTCCGGGCCTCGTCGCGACGTCCCTCCGAGATAGCCGCAAGCGTGGCGTCCCCCACGGCGAAGAAGTCTTCCAGACTACGGCCCATGTACTTGAGGACGCCGGCCATGCGAGCCAGGTCGACGCGATCCTCAGTGTCGTAGCCGGGGTCGCCGGTTGCTTTGTGGAGCAAGGCTTCACCTGTCTTGACGGTATCGCGCAGCTCGTCGGCCGTTGCCCGCACTGCGGCCATCGCCGTCCGCTCCGTTCCAGCATCGGCTCGATCGGATATCAGGACACGCAAGACTTCGAGCTCGTATCTATCGGTAAGGACATCGAATTCAGAAACCATGCGCGATAACGGCAGCTCATATTCGGTGATGTTCCCGAGCTGATCGCTGTCGAGCTTTTGCGCGAAGCCGAGAACGCCGACGACTGCGCCGAAAATTGCCAGCAGAATGCCTGCAAGCAGAAAGATTTTCTTACGAATCGTCATGGTTAGCCATCGCCGCCACGGGTGAGCAAAAAGCGAAGACCGGGCGGACATGCAGTCCGCAACTCATCTAATCCTAAAGCAACGCCCTCTGACTACTCAAGGCCCCCTTGAGCTTGCAATATGCTAATTTGAGCCGGCATGATCCCCGGTTTTTCAGCCCGGACGTTGCACCGTGACCGATGGTCGTCACCCGGCATGGACCGAGGAAAGCCGCTTCCGCGGTGCCCCCGACGATGTGGTTATCATCCCACTTGTTGTTATCACGCTCGCCACAAACAAGATCCTGCGTTTCGTTCTTTCGATCTTGATGCGGATGCTCGACTACGCCTTCCCTTTAGCAATGCAGATCGTCTGGCTTCCGCTCTTCGCGGCCAAGGTTCTTGGCGATGTCATCGTTACCGTCATAAACGGCGCGTTGCGCTTCCTTCCCCTATCCGAGGCGAAACGTCGACAGTGGAGTAGATCGATTCGCCGGAACTGGTTGTGTTCCGGCGGAAGATTAGCTATCGGGCGTTCGAACAAGCTGTACATGATGCGTTTGAAGGCGGCATGGCATGGGTGTTCAGAGAATGCCGGCATCTCACGCCGAACACCGCATTGCTCGTGATCCTGTGCGCGGTACTTTGGCTGCCGATCTCTTTCGGGGCTGCAACGGCGATGCACGCGGTATTGTTTGCCAAGGTCACCTCCTGGCCAGCTTGGATGCAACTTTTGCATCCGCTCGCAACCGTCATAGCTAAGAGCAAGCTTTTGGTGCTACCGGTCTACCCGGCAGCCTGGCCGCAGGCCAAGAAACATCCATTCGTTCAACTCGTATTCAAGGGCTACGAAACCATCAAGTGCGTGTATGTGATCAGAAAGGTCGGCTTTCGCTATCGGCAGGCAGAGATCGCCGGAATCGCGGCGGTTGAGAGGCTCGAGCGCACCGCCGGCCTCACATCGGCGGTGAGGTGGCTGCGCGAGGCGCATGTCGCCGAACATTTCGGCGTCGAAAAGCCCACTCAGGAATTGCGTTCGTTCTTCGCGCGATGGTCAATTAAGTTTTCAGCTGAATACTACGAAGCGAAGGAACGGCAAGCGGGTGTCCCATCATCAAACAGCAGCAAGCCGCGAACGCTGAGGTGATCATCAGTCTTAAAACCGCCAACGGCCTCACCGTGCCGCCGTCGCTGCCTGGCTGCGCAACGAGGCGCAATTTGCTGCGATGCATGAGACCGGAAGTGGCCCATCGCGTCGTCTGGCCGCGGTGCGGAATTTGATCGCTACCAGGGTACAACGGACACTGGGCAAGCCTGCACCAATCAAGCTTGATTTCTGAGGACGCGCCCTGGCAATCGCCCACAACTTTCAGCGCACAGGTGGCGTAATGGCTCGTTGTTGGCCGCGGCCGGCATTGCGATCTTCCGACGCAGGCAGCCTCAGGAGAAATCCTGCGCCAGGGTCGTGGCGAACTGCTCCAGCGCCCAGAGCTACTTCAAATGCCTCGGTCCGCGCGGCGTCGCTGGTTTCTCTGGCGCTGAGGGCGCAAAACTCAGCGTGACCATCGCGAATTGGGTCGTCGGCCGGTTCTCGGTGGCGACGTCCCAATAGCCGCGGATGTTCAGATAGCCCGTGTATCCCTCGAACGCGGGAAAGAAGATGCCGATCTGCGGGCCGATGCCGACCGAGTGGCCCTTGAAATCGCCGAGCTTTGCGCCGGCGCCGCTGTCGCCGGTGACCTGCTGGTAGACATAACCGGCGATGCCGACATGCACGCTTTTGCTGACAAAATGCGACGCCGCCCAGTCGAAATGGAAGTCGATACCGTTTCGATATTGCAGGGCGTCGTTCATGCCGCTGTAGGTGAAGCCGGCAACCGCCGAGAGTTCGTGCCCGGTTTGAGGGTTGAGGTAGGTATAGCCCACGCCGCTATCCACGGCGGTGTAGCCGGGGCTCAGATTTGCCAGGCGCGCGGAGTCGTAGGTACCGCTCGGGATGTTGCCGAGCACGTACCACATGAAATTGTTGACGCCCTGGTTCCATTTCAGGGTGACGAGGTAGTACACGTCGGCGAAGGTCGTGCGCTCGTCGTGGGCGTTGCCCGAAATCTGGTTGCCCCGCGGGCCGGTCAGCGTCGCGCCAATGTTGACCCCGACATTACCGGGGACGCCGGCAGCGCCGACCGTCAGCTGGCCACCCAGCACCGGCGTCTCAAACGTATAGGCCGGCAGGAAGCCGACGGCGTCAGCGCGCGCATGCAGCCCGCTGACGATGGATGAATTGTTCTGCAGCTCCTTGCCGCCGCCGGCATTTGCCTCAAGGTGAAGATAGACGGTGGTGAAACTCCAGCCCGCTTGCCCCGGCACGGCGGAAAGACTGCCCATGCTGCCCGGCAACCAAAAGCCGACGCCGCCGGCGTCGGCCTTCGCATGGTGTGTTGAACTTGCAGAGATGCTGACAATGAGAACTACGGCCGTAAGGAGTCGGTGCCTGTTGCCGCTAGATCCCATGGTCCCTCCACTACCGGCGAACGCGAATGACAACTCATCAGGCCGATAAGGAATGCGGACGATTATGGCGCTCTAGGATTCCCGCGCCAGACCATTTCCGGAATTTGCGGGCGACCACTCCAGTTTATCCTGTCGCGTGACAAACGCATCACACTTGCGCGCACTTTTGTCGATGCGCGTAGTTCCAATTCCCGTTATCACGCATTGGCCAAAGCATCCGCTGTTTTGGTAGGGCAACGCTTCTGACCTTTGAATTCTCAGCGCCAATCCAGAAGCCGCTTATACTGAAGGTCAATCTGGAGTTGATGCTCCGGTGCGGAGGCGGATCGTTCAGATCGCACCAAGAGGTTGCTACGCGGGGATTCTGGGACGTCTGCCGTCAGCGCGCACTTCTGGAGTAACGTTCATGACGTTGCCGCTGACCGATGAGCGGAACGATCGGCCACCGGAGGATGGCCGGACGGCCGACATGGTCCGGATTCCCGGCGGCACGTTTCGCGTGGGCTCCAACGACCATTATCCAGAGGAAGCGCCGGTCCATCGGGTGACGGTGGACAGCTTCTGGATCGATCGCACGCCGGTGACGAACCGGCAATTCAAGGCGTTCGTCAAGGCGACCGGTCACAAGACCTACGCCGAGATTCCGCCCGACCCGAAGGATTATCCCGGCGCGTTGCCGCACATGATCTACGCCGGCTCGCTTGTGTTCACGCCGCCGCCGAGCGTCGCGAATTTGCGCGACTGGAGCCAGTGGTGGCAATTCATGAAAGGCGCGGACTGGCGCCATCCCTATGGGCCGAAGAGCAACATCAACGTGCACGATAATCACCCTGTCGTGCATGTGTCGTTTTCGGATGCGCTGGCCTACGCGCA
Source organism: Bradyrhizobium sp. YCK136 (assembly GCF_044570075.1). Classification (NCBI taxonomy): domain Bacteria; kingdom Pseudomonadati; phylum Pseudomonadota; class Alphaproteobacteria; order Hyphomicrobiales; family Nitrobacteraceae; genus Bradyrhizobium; species Bradyrhizobium sp. YCK136. The sequence goes on along the minus strand of NZ_CP172424.1, from coordinate 6,691,869 downwards.
ATGGGCGGGGAAGGATTTGCCGACCGAAGCGGAATGGGAATTTGCCGCGCGCGGCGGGCTCGACGGCGCCGAATATGCGTGGGGCACGGAATTCACGCCCGCGGCGTGCACATGGCCAATACCTGGCAGGGTGAATTTCCCCGGCAGAATTTGAACGCCGACGGCTACGAGCGGACCTCGCCGGTGACGGCGTTTCCGCCGAACGGCTACGGCGTTCATGACATGATCGGCAATGTCTGGGAATGGACGTCAGACTGGTATGCGCCGAAACACGAGGCGGATGCGCCGAAGGCCTGCTGCGTTCCCGTGAACCCGCGCGGCGGCCGCGAAGACGGCAGCCATGATCCCCATCAGCCGAACATCAGGATTCCGCGCAAGGTGATCAAGGGCGGCTCGCATCTGTGCGCGCCGAACTACTGCCGCCGCTACCGTCCGGCGGCGCGTCATGCGGAGGCGATCGACACATCCACCAGTCACCTCGGATTCCGCTGCGTAAGGAGGACGCCTGCCGCGGGATAGTTGTCAGTCCTCGTTGTGAAGGAGCAAAACAATGCCCGGCGACACAAAGAAGCAAGACGGACACCACGCCTCACCAAGCGAGACCGAAGACCGCGCCCTCAGCCGCCGGAATGTCTTGCTGGGCACATCGACGCTGGTGGCGGCGGCGACGCTGACCTCCGGCGCGCTCGCGCAGGCCCAGAAGGCGGCGCCGGCGCCCGCCGCCACGCCATCCGGCCGCAAGCCGAACATCCTCGTCATCTTCGGCGACGATATCGGCCAGACCAACATCAGCGCCTATTCTTTCGGCCTGATGGGCTACAAGACGCCGAACATCGATCGCATTGCCAAGGAAGGCATGATGTTCACCGACTACTACGCTGAGCAGAGCTGCACGGCGGGACGGTCGTCCTTCCTCACCGGTCAATGTACGCTGCGCACCGGCCTTTCCAAGGTAGGCATACCGGGCGCAACGGTAGGCCTGCAGGCAAGAGATGCGACCATCGCCGAGTTGCTCAAGCCGCTCGGCTACGCCACAGGCCAGTTCGGCAAGAACCATCTCGGCGACCGCAACGAGTTCCTGCCGACGGTGCACGGCTTTGATGAGTTCTTCGGGAATCTCTATCATCTTAACGCCGAGGAAGACCCGGAATCGCGGACCTACCCGCGTGACCCTCGCTTTCGCGAGTCCCTCGGTCCCCGGGGTGTCCTGCGCTGCAAGGCGTCGGACCGGGACGATCCGACAGAACATCCCCGCTGGGGGCGGGTCGGCAAGCAGACCATCGAGGACACCGGGCCACTCACCAGAAAGCGAATGGAGACGGTCGACGACGAAACATCCGCCGCGGCAATAGACTTCATCCAGCGTCAAGCCCGCGCGAACACGCCGTTCTTTTGCTGGTTCAACGCCACCCGCATGCACCTCCGCACCCATGTGCGGCCGGAGAATCGTGACAAGCCCGGCCTTACGTCAAGGACCGAGTACAACGACGGCATGATCGAGCACGATGCTGTCATCGGGACGATCCTCAAGGCGGTGGACGATCTCGGCATCGGCAATGACACCGTCGTGCTCTACACCACGGACAACGGCCCGCATCAGAACACCTGGCCGGATGCCGGCACGACGCCGTTCCGCAGCGAGAAGAACACCAACTGGGAAGGTGCGTTCAGGGTGCCGTGCCTGATCCGCTGGCCGGGACGAATCCAGCCCGGTTCAGTCTCGAATGATATCGTCAGCGCGCTCGACTGGCTGCCGACCCTGATGGCGGTCGCGGGCGAGCCGGACATCAAGGAAAAGCTGCTCGGGGGTCATCAGACCGGAAGCAAGACCTACAAGGTCCACCTCGACGGCTACAACCAGCTTCCATATCTCACGGGACAACAGCCACGCGGCGCGCGCAAGGAGTTCGTCTATTTCAACGACGATGGCGATCTCGTCGCGCTCCGCTATGAAAACTGGAAGTTCGTGTTCGAGGAGCAACGCGCGACGGGCACGATGCGGATCTGGGCCGAGCCGTTTACCAAGCTGCGTGTCCCGAAACTGTTCGACCTACGCTCCGATCCCTACGAGCGCGCCGACGTCACGTCGAACACCTACTACGACTGGTTCATATCGGACGGATCGGGTCCGTTCATCGCGTCTCAAGCCATCGTGGCGCCGTTTCTGGCCACCTTCAAGGAGTTTCCGCCCAGCCAGCGGCCATCGAGCTTCAGCATAGACCAGCTCGTCGAGAAGATGCAGCGGAGTTTTGAGGCGACATCGCAATGAGTATGAGTTTTGCCGCCCCAATAGCGATCCCACTCCTGGGTGGAAACGATATCCAGTGCTGCTGCTCCTGAACCTCTTCCGACGCAGGCAGCTTCAGGAGAAATCCTGCGTCAGGGTCGTGGCGAACTGCTCCAGCGCCCAGTCGACCTCGTCGCTGGTGATCACCAGCGGCGGGGCGATGCGGATCGTGTGCCCATGGGTGTCCTTGGCGAGGATGCCCTTGCCCTGGAGCGCCTCGCAGTAGCGGCGCGCGCGGCCGGCTTCGGGATTCAGCTCGACCGCCAGCATCAGGCCGCGCCCGCGTACCTCGCGGACCGTGTTGGCGCGGATGTCCTTCAAGCCTTCCAGAAGGCGCGCGCCCTGCCTGGCCGCGTTCTCGATCATGCCTTCCTCGACCAGCACGCGCATTGCCGGGCGCGCCACCGCGCAGGCCAGCGGGTTGCCACCGAAGGTTGAGCCGTGCTGCCCGGGTCGCAATGTCCCGAGCACTTCGTTGTTCGAGAGCACGGCCGACACGGGATAGAAGCCGCCGGACAAGGCCTTGCCGAGCAGGGTCACGTCCGCCTCGATTCCCTCGTGCTGTTCGGCGAGCAGCTTGCCGGTGCGGCCGAGCCCGGTCTGGATCTCGTCGAGCACCAGCATGACGTTGTTGGCCGTGCAGAGCTCCCGCACCTTGGTGAAATAGCCCGCCGGTGGAATGATGACACCGGCTTCGCCCTGGATCGGCTCGACCAGAAAGGCGACCGTGTTGGGCGTGATCGCTTGTTCGAGTGCCGCGGCGTCGCCGAACGGGATGATCCTGAAGCCCGGCGCGAACGGTCCAAAGTGTCCGCGGGTTTCAGGGTCCGTTGAGAAGCCGACGATGCCCAGCGTGCGTCCGTGGAAATTGTCGGCGCAGACGATGATCTCGGCCTGGTCGTCCGGCACGCCTTTCACCTCGTAGCCCCATTTGCGCACCGACTTGATCGCGCTTTCGACCGCCTTGGCGCCGCTGTTCATCGGCAGCACCTTGTGGGAGCCGGTCAGCGCAGCGATCTCCTCGTAGAACGGGGCGAGTTGGTCGTTGTGGAAGGCGCGCGAGGTCAGCGTCAGCCGGTGTGCCTGTTCCACCATCGCCGCCAGAATCTTGGGGTGGCAGTGGCCCTGGCTGACCGCGGAATAGGCCGAGAGGCAATCGAGATAACGGTTGCCGTCGGTATCCCAGACCCAGACACCTTCGCCGCGCGACAGGACGACCCCGATCGGCTCGTAATTATGGGCGCCAAGGCGCGTTTCCGTTGCGAGGTAATCAATGACGGACGAGCTCATCTTTCGTCACTCCATTGCTGCGTGCCGGCGTCAACCGACTGCACCGCGCTCAAATCGGTCCGAGCCCGGCGCGATGCGCGAAGCCGCTGGTTTGCCTCCCTTTGTCAAATGGTTATGCGGATCCACCGAGGCAATCTTCCGTTAGCCTCCGCTACTGTGCATGGGGTTGTTTTCAACATTTTTGTTTCGAGGCCTCAGCCGATCGCGCAGGGCACGCTCAAAAAGCCGCGGAACCGCACCCGTCCGCCGCGCACCGGCCGGCCGTTCACGGCGTAGTTCGGGAAGCGCGCCAGGAAGCGCGAGATCGCGATGGCGCCTTCGAGCCGCGCCAGCGCCATGCCGGCGCATTGATGCGCGCCGGTGGCGAAGGCGAGGTGCCGGTTCGGCGTCCGCGCGATGTCGAAGCTTTCAGGGTCGGGAAACTGCGCGGGGTCGCGGTTGGCCGCCCCGATGCACAGCGTCACCGACGTGCCGGCATCGAGCATGACGCCGCCGAGCTCGACCCGTTCGGTGGTCATGCGGTTGCCGAGCTGGTTGGAACTCTCGTAGCGCAGCATCTCCTCCACCGCCGTCTTGATCATGTCGGGGTGGTCGATCAGCCGCTGCTTCTGATCGGGATGACGGTCGAGCGCGACGAGGCCGTTGCCGATCAGGTTGGTGGTGGTCTCGTGCCCGGCATTGAGCAGGAAGATGCAATTGTGCAGCAGCTCCTTCTCGGTCAGCCGCTCGCCGTTCTCCTCGCCGTTACCTTCTCCCTGGATCAGGCGCGTCAGCACGTCGCGTTCGGGATTGCCGGGCTTGCCGCGCCGGCGTGCGACCAGCGTTTCGAGATAGGCGAGAAAGTCCTTCACCGCCTTGTTGCCGCGCGCGGCCGCTTCAGGCGACACCACGGGTTCGAGGGCACCGAGGATCGCCAGCGACCAGTCGCGAAGCGGCGCGCGCTCGTCATGTGGAACGTCGAGCAGATTGCCGATCACCTCGATCGGGATCGAGGCGGCGAAGTCCTCGATCAGCTCGCAGCTTCCTTTGGCCGCGATGGCGTCGAGCAGGCTGTCGACCAGCTTGATGAGATCGGCCTCCATCCCTGCAATCGCCCGCGGCGACAGTGCCCCCATGATCAGGCGGCGTACGCGGGTGTGTGCCGGCGGATCGTTGAAGACGAGGCTCGTGGTGTGATGCTCGTAGAGCGGGGTGTTGCCGTATTTCGGCGCGAACTCGCGCTTCTTGTCGGAGCTGAACGACTTGGTGTTCTTGTAGGTGGTGACGAGGTCGTCATAGCGGGTCAGGAACACGGTGCCGTTCGGCAGGCGCTTGACCGGCTCGTTCTCCCGCAGTGCACGATAGGTCGGGTAGGGGTTGTCGTAGAACTCCGGCGTCAGCTTCTCGAGGTCGAAGCTTGCCGCCAGCTCGTTCGCATCTGCGTTCATCCCGTTATACTCGCCGGTTAGGGCCGATATGCCGTTTTTGTTGTTCTGGTCGACGCGAGCATGCGTCTACAGTCTTCGCACCTTGCTAGCCGACCGGACAGGAAAATGCACGCACGCACGGATGCTGCCGACACGGCTCCTTCATGGACGGAATTTTTTTTTGCGACCTTGCAACGCTTCGACGTCCGGCAGGTGCCTTACGTGCCCGATGCCGGCCATTCGAAGCTGATCCAGCGCGTGCTGGGGTCCTCCACGATGCGCGGCATTCCCTTGACGACGGAGGAGGAGGGCGTGGCGCTTCTCGCGGGCGCCTGGACGGGCGGCCAGCGCGGCGTCCTGCTGATGCAGTCGAGCGGGGTCGGCAATTGCATCAACATGCTGTCGCTGATCCCGATCCTGCGCTTTCCGTTCCTCACCCTGGTGACCATGCGTGGCGAGTGGGGCGAGTTCAATCCATGGCAGGTGCCGATGGGATCGACCACGCAGGGCGTGTTCGAGCTCTCCGGCGTCAAGGTGCTGCGCGCCTCCAGTGCGGCCGAGGTACCGGCGGTGTTGGAGGCAGCCGCAGCGCAGGCCTATAACGCGCTCACGCCCACCGCCGTCCTGTTGTCGCAGCACCTGATCGGCGCCAAGGTCTTCACCAAATGAGCAAGGCCAATCTCCTCGACCGCCGCCAGGTGGTCTCGACGCTGCTTGCGGACCGCAAGGACGTGGTGGCGATCGGCGGCCTCGGGGCCTCCACCAACGACATCTGCGCGGCCGGCGACCACGCCCGCAACTTCTATCTCTGGGGCGGGATGGGCGGCGCGGCGATGATCGGCCTCGGGCTGGCTTTGGCGCAGCCAAAGCTGCCGGTGCTGGTCATCACCGGCGACGGCGAGATGCTGATGGGCATGGGCAGCCTTGCCACCATCGGGCTCCAGAAGCCGTCCAACCTCTCGATCGTCGTCCTCGACAACGAGGCTTATGGCGAGACCGGCGGCCAGACCAGCCACACCTCGGCGGCCGCCGACCTCGTCGGCATCGCCCGGGCCTGCGGCATCGAGGACGCGCGCGCGATCTCGACGATGGCTGGCGTCGAGGCCTTTGCCAAAGCCGTCCACGACGTCTCGGCGGGCCCGCGATTTGCCAATGTGAAGATCGACAGCGCCAGCCTTGAGCGGATCTTGCCAAGCCGGGACGGGACCTACATCGTCAACCGGATCCGCGGCGATCTCGGCTTCCAGCCGATCTAGGTCCATTCCCCGCGGCGAACCTCGTCTGCACGTGGGCCGTGCAGGCGGGGCAATTTCCACTGAAACTACAACGCTTCCAGGTTGCGATGCAGCATAATGCTTGACTTTTGCGTGGGTGAGTGCTTACTCACTATCCTATGAGCTCACTGCGAATGACGAGCGACCTGAGGCGTCAATTGATCCTCGGCGCCGCAAAGCGCTGCTTTGCCCGACACGGCTATACCGGCACCACGACCAAGAGCGTGGCGGCTGCCGCTGCCATTTCCGAAGCCCTGCTGTTCAAGCATTTCCCGTCCAAGGCGGCGCTCTACGCCGAAATCCTCAGCGACGAATGCGAGGCGGACCCGGCATTGATGGAGCTGCTCGGGCGGGTACCATCGACCGCCACTCTGGTCGAAGTGATCCGCGGCATGATCGAGCATTTCCTCGAGATCGCCGACGGCCCCGACCAGGAAGAGGCGCAGCGCCTGCGACTGATGGCCACGAGCCATTTGGATGATGGCGAATTCGCGCGTTTGCTATATGCCAAGATCGAGACGCTGATCGGGGCGATTTTCGTCGCCTCGCTCGAGCGCGCGGTTGCTGCCGGGGACGCGCGGCCGTGCACCGGCGATCCGCTCAACCTGTTCTGGTTCGCACATCATTCGGTGATGACTGTTGCCCTGACCAGGCTGCCGGCTGCGCCCTGTCTCGCTTACGGCAAGGCGAACGATCTGGAGCGCCAGCTCTGTGAGTTTCTCCTGAGAGGTATTGGACTTAACGACGCCGCAATTGCTTCGCATTTGGGCCGCGATCAGGCCGCGGATGCGGGCAAGACGGCGATTGCAGAAAGCGCATGACATGAACATCGTGACCGAACACAAGATTTCGGGCGAACCGATCGACAAGGCTCCCAAGCGTCCGGTCCGGCCGGTGCTCTGGTTCGTCATTATCGGCACGCTGCTCGGCGCGCTCGTTGGCGGCCTCGTCTGGTTCAATTACTTCCGCGGCCAGATGATCAAGCAGTTCTTCGCCAACAACAAGCCGCCGCCGACCATGGTCAGTGCGGCCGAGGCGAAGTCCGAGGTGGTGCCTAACCTGCTGACTGCGGTCGGCGGGCTTGCCGCCGTGCATCAGGTCGACGTCAGCGCCGACGTCAACGGCCGCGTCACCGAGATCAAGTTCGAGCCGGGTTCGCATGTCGAAGCCGGCATGCCGCTGGTGCAGCTGTTCGACGCGCCTGATCAGGGCGACCTCGCCAACTACAAGGCGCAGGCGACCGTCGCGCAGCTCTCGCTCGATCGCGCCAAGCAGCTCGCCTCGCGCCAGTTCGGCCCGCAGGCGACCGTCGATACCGCGCAGGCCGCCTACGACCAGGCGATGGCCGGCATCGCCAAGACCGAGGCATTGATCTCGCAGAAGCTGGTGCGCGCGCCGTTCTCGGGCGATCTCGGCATGCGCAAGGTCGAGGTCGGCCAGTATCTGACGGCCGGCACGGCGATCGTGTCGCTGACCGATCTGTCGGAGCTGTGGGCCAACTTCACGGTGACGGAAAAGGACTCGGGCAACCTCAAGGTCGGCCAGCCGGTCCGGCTGAAGGTCGACGCCTATCCGGGCCGCACCTTCGACGCCAAGATCACCACGATCGAGCCGCAGATCGCGACCGACACCCGCAACATCCGCGTGCAGGCGACCGTCGCCAATCCGGACAAGATCCTGAAGCCTGGCATGTTCGTGACCACCACGGTTGTGCTGCCGGACAAGCCGGCGGTGATCACCGTGCCGGAAACGGCGGTCGATTACACGCTGTACGGCGATTCGGTGTTCGTGATCACCGAGAAGAAGGAAGAGGATGGCAAGACCAGCCTCTCCGCGGTGCGCACTTTCGTGCAGACCGGTAGCCGGGTCGAAGGCCGCGTCGAAATCATCAAGGGTGTGAAGCCGGGCGACAAGGTCGTCGCCGTTGGCCAGCTCAAGCTGCAATCGGGCGCGCCGGTGTCGATTTCGACCGATCCCGCTCCGCAGATCCCGGCGCAGCCGCCGCGCTACTGACCCCTTGCCACCCTTAAGTGATCCGGCTCGGCCGGGTCACTTTTCTAAAGAAAAAGAAATCGAGATCGCCGCGATGGCCTTTACCGATATTTTCATCAAGCGTCCGGTTCTGTCGGTCGTCGTCAGCCTGCTGATCCTGCTGATCGGCCTGCGCGCGGCGATGGTGCTGCCGATCCGGCAATATCCGAAGCTGTCGAACACGGTCATCAACATCACGACCGTCTATCCCGGCGCGTCCGCGGACCTGATCCAGGGCTTTATCACCACGCCGATCGAGCAGGCGGTCGCCTCGGCCGAAGGTGTGGACTACATCACCTCGTCATCCGTGCTCGGCACCTCGACGATCCAGGTCTACATCAAGCTGAACTTCGATCCGAACCAGGCGCTCACCGAGGTGCTGGCCAAGACGAACTCTGTCAAATACCTGATCCCGAAGGAGTCGAACGACCCGATCGTCACCAAGACCACGGGCCAGACCACGGCCGTGATGTATCTCGGCTTCTCCTCCGAGGAGCTGTCAGGCTCGGCGATCTCCGACTATCTGACGCGCGTGGTGCAGCCGGTGCTGTCGACCGTCGACGGCGTGGCCTCGGCCGACATTCTCGGCGGCCAGACCTTTGCGATGCGGCTGTGGCTCGATCCCGTGAAGATGGCCGGCCGCAACGTGTCGCCCGCGGATGTTGCCGCCGCGATCGCCGCCAACAACTTCCAGTCCGCGGCGGGTCAGACCAAGGGCTATCTGATCGTCTCGAACATTTCCACGAACACCGGCCTGACCGACGTCAATCAGTTCAGGAAGATGATCGTCAAGGCCAAGGACGGCGGCTTCGTGCGGATGGAGGACATCGCCACCGTCGAGCTTGCAGCCCAGAGCACGGACGCGAGCGTCGCCTTCAACGGCGAGCATGCGATCTTCATCGGTGTGCAGGCAACGCCGCAAGGCAATCCGCTGACGCTGGTGAAGGGCGTGCGCGCGCTGTTCCCCGAACTGGAACGCAATCTCCCGCCGTCGATGAAGATGAAGGTCGCCTACGACTCGACCAAGTTCATCCAGTCCTCGATCGACGAGGTGGAGAAGACGCTGGGCGAAGCCGTGATCATCGTGATCGTGGTGATCTTCCTGTTCCTGGCCTCGCTCCGCTCGGTCATCATTCCCGTCGTCACCATTCCGCTGTCGATGATCGGCGTCTGCACGCTGATGCTGGCGTTCGGCTTCAGCTTCAACCTCTTGACGCTGCTCGCGATGGTGCTTGCGATCGGCCTCGTGGTCGACGACGCCATCGTGGTGGTGGAGAACATCCACCGCCATCTGGAGGAAGGGAAGACGCCGGTCCAGGCATCGCTGCAAGGCGCGCGTGAAATCGTCGGTCCCGTTGTCTCGATGACGATCACGCTCGCGGCCGTGTACGCGCCGATCGGCTTCCTCGGCGGTCTCACCGGTTCGCTGTTCCGCGAATTCGCCTTCACGCTCGCAGGCTCGGTGATCGTGTCAGGCGTGATCGCGCTGACGCTGTCGCCGATGATGTGCTCGGTGTTGCTCAAGAACACCGAAGAGGGCCGCTTCGCCAAGGCCGTCAACAAGGTGTTCGGCGCCCTGACGCGCTGGTATGGCCGCAGGCTCGATCGCTCGCTCGACTACAAGGCCATCACCGGCCTGTTCGCGGTGACGATCCTCGGGCTGGTCGGCTTCCTCTACATGCACACGTCGAAGGAACTGGCACCGGAGGAAGACCAGGGCATCGTGTTCGCGGTGACCAAGGCGCCGAAATACGCCAATATCGACTATGTCGATTTCTACGGCGAAAAGCTCGACGAGAAATTCCAGAAGTTCCCGGAGACCGATCTGCGCTTCGTGCTGAACGGCATCAACGGTCCGCAGGGCGGCATCGCCGGCATGCTGCTGAAGCCGTGGGAGGAGCGCAAGCGTTCGTCGATCCAGTTGAAGTCCTTGGTGCAGGCCGAGCTCTCCAAGATCGAGGGCGTGCAGGCTTTCGCCTTCAACCTGCCGCCGCTGCCCGGCGGACCCGGCGGCCTGCCGGTGCAGATGGTGATCAACTCCACCGCCGGATTCCAGACGGTCTATGAGCAGATGGAGAAGCTGAAGGACGCCGCGCGCAAGAGCGGCATGTTCATCGTCTCCGACAGCGACCTCGCCTATAACCAGCCGAACGTGCAGGTCACGATCGACCGTACCAAGGCCCAGGACCTTGGCATCAACATGCAGAACCTCGGCAGCACGCTCGCGGTGCTGCTTGGCGGCAATTACGTCAACCGCTTCAATCTCGAGGGGCGCTCCTACCAGGTGATTCCGCAGGTGCCCCGGGGCAATCGGCTGTCGCCGGAATCGCTCGGCGGCTACTATGTTACGACCAATACCGGCCAGCAGCTTCCGCTGTCGACCGTGGTCTCGATCAGGACCAAGACCGACCCGAACTCGCTGACCCACTACAACCAGCTCAATTCGGCGACGTTCTCGGCCGTGCCGATGCCTGGCGTGACTGTTGGTGCTGCGGTCGACATCCTCGAAGGCGAGGCCAAGAAGCTGCCGCAGGGTTTCAGCCACGACTATCTCGCGGACTCCAGGCAGTATGTGCAGGAAGGCAACCAGCTCGCGATCACCTTCGGCTTCGCGCTGATCATCATCTTCCTGGTGCTGGCGGCCCAGTTCGAGAGCTTGCGTGACCCGCTGGTGATCATGATCTCGGTGCCGATGGCGATCGTCGGCGCGCTGATCCCGCTGTTCTTTGGCGTGGCGACCATGAACATCTACACGCAGGTCGGTCTGCTCACCCTGGTAGGCCTGATCACCAAGCACGGCATCCTGATGGTGGAGTTCGCCAACGAGCTCCAGGTCAACGAGCGGCTCGATCGCCGCTCTGCCATCGAAATGTCGGCCCGCATCCGCCTGCGGCCGATCCTGATGACCACGGCCGCGATGGTGACGGGTCTGATCCCGCTCCTGACCGCGACCGGCGCGGGCGCCGCCAGCCGCTTCTCGATCGGTCTGGTCGTCGTCGCCGGCATGTCGATCGGCACGCTGTTCACGCTGTTCGTGCTGCCGGCGGTCTACGTGGTGCTGGCGACCGACCATCGCGCGGCGGCCGATTCCGAGCGGAACAAGCAGGTCAACGAGCTCGACCTCGGCGCCAAGGCGCTGCGGCCGACCTGAGGCCGGAAGCAACGAAGCAAAGGGCGGCAGCGGTCAATCCGCTGCCGCCCTTTTTTGTTGTACCCGGCGACGCTGATGCGGCGGCCACCGCGGCCGCCGGGCGGGCCCTTTGCCGCGCTCGCGAGAGACAACGTCTCGTCTTCTTGCTAGATTCCGCCGGATGAGCCTCTCCCTGCATCCCGACACTCCTCAAGCCAGGACGTTGCCGAGCGCGGCCCCGGATGGGGCCGTGGCCGGCGAGGCGGTGGGGCGGGGGATCAGGACCCGGCTGTTCACCAAATACGTCGCGCTGTTCGTGGCCGTCGTCGCCGTTGCGCTGCTCGCCAACGGGCTGTTCGAAGTCTTCTTCTATTATCGTGAGCACAAGGCCTCGCTGATCCGGGTCCAGCATGAGCAGGCTGAGGCGGCGGCCGCCAAGATCGGCCAGTTCGTCAAGGAGATCGAGAGCCAGCTCGGCTGGACCACGCAGCTGCCGTGGTCGGCGGGCTCGATCGAGCAGCGCCGGTTCGACGCGCTGCGGCTGCTGCGTCAGGTGCCAGGGATCACCGAGCTCGCCCAGGTGGACTCGAGCGGCAAGGAGCGGTTGCGGGTCTCGCGGCTGGCGATGGACGCGATCGACAGTGGGATCGACCTGTCGGGGGATCCAAAGTTCACCGAGGCGGTTGCGCACAAGGTCTATTACGGGCCGGTCTATTTCCGCAGGGACTCCGAGCCCTACATGACGCTGGCGCTGGCCGGCGCGCGCAAGGATGCCGGCGTCAGCATCGCCGAGGTCAATCTGAAGCTGATCTGGGACGTCGTCTCCCAGATCAAGGTCGGCGAGCACGGGAACGCCTACGTGGTCGGGCCGGAGGGGCGCCTGATCGCGCATCCCGATATCAGCCTGGTCCTGCGCAACACCGATATGTCCGGGCTCGCGCAGGTGCGCGCCGCGCAGGCCGGAGGCGGCACCATGTCCGATCCGCTTCCTGAAGCGCGCAACATCCAGGGGCGGAAGGTGCTGACCGCATCGGCCCCGATCGAGCCGCTGAGCTGCCGGTCGAGGAGGCCTATGCCGCACTCTATGCCTCGTTGCAGCGGCTTGCGATCGTGCTGCTCGCGGCGTCGATCTTCGCGGTGCTTGCGGGGATATTTCTCGCGCGCCGCATGGTGGGACCGATCCAGGCGCTGCGCAGCGGCGCCGAGCGGATCGGGGGTGGCGACTTCTCCCAGCGCATCGCGATCCGGACCGGCGACGAGCTCGAAGGGCTCGCCGATCAGTTCAACGAGATGGGCGCGCGCTTGCAGGAATCCTATGCCGACCTTGAAAACAAGGTCGAGCAGCGGACCGCGGAATTGAGCGAGTCGCTGCAGCAGCAGACGGCGACCGCCGATGTGCTGAAAGTCATCAGCCGTTCGGCGTTCGACCTGCAAACCGTGCTGAACACCCTTGTCGGCTCGGCGGCGCGCTTATGTGACGCGGACGAAGGCACGAACTTTCGGCCTAGCGACGGCGTCTTCTATTTGGCGGCAAGCTACGGGCTTGACGCGGAGCAGGAAAACAAGCTTCGGACATTCGCTTCCGTACCCGAGCGGGGAAGTGTGGTCGGGCGTACGCTGCTCGACGCTAAAACGGTTCATGTCCCGGATGTGCAGGCCGACCCCGAATATGCGCCTTCGTCCGCTCGAAGGCGTTCAAACGTGCGTACGATGCTCGGTGTGCCTCTGCTTCGCGAGGGGACGCCAATCGGCGTGTTTGTCTTGACGCGGCATATGGTGCGGCCGTTTAGCGACAAGCAAATCGAACTCGCCACCACATTTGCAGATCAGGCCCTCATCGCGATCGAGAATGTCCGATTGTTCGAGGAGGTCCAGGAACGCACCAGAGAGCTGTCGCGATCGCTCGATGATCTGCGCGCCGCGCAGGACCGGCTGATCCAGACCGAGAAGCTTGCCTCCCTCGGCCAGCTCACCGCCGGCATCGCCCACGAGATCAAGAACCCGCTCAATTTCGTCAACAATTTCTCGTCGGTTTCGACGGAGTTGATCGACGAGCTCAACGAGGTGCTCGAAGCGGCAAAGCTCGACGGCAAGACCAAGGCGGAAGTTGACGAGCTGACCGCCATGCTCAGGGGCAATCTCGAGAAGGTGGTGCAGCACGGCAAGCGCGCCGATTCCATCGTCAGGAACATGCTGGTGCACTCGCGCCAGGGTTCCGGCGAACATCGCCCCGTCGATATCAATGCGGTCGTGGAGGAGAGCCTCAATCTGGCCTATCACGGCGCGCGCGCCGAAAGGCCCGCCTTCAACGTCACGCTCCAGCGCGCATTTGACCCCGCCGCCGGCCTGGTCGACATCTATCCGCAGGAGATCACGCGCGTCTTCCTCAACCTGATCTCGAACGGTTTCTATGCTGCGGCCAAGCGCAAGGAGAGCGCGGCGGACAGTTTTGAGCCGATCCTGAGTACCGCAACCAGGAGCCTCGGCGACACGGTCGAGATCCGGATCCGTGACAACGGCACCGGGATTCCGCCCGAGGTGAAGGAAAAATTGTTCAATCCGTTCTTCACGACCAAGCCGGCCGGTGAGGGCACCGGGCTCGGCCTGTCCATGAGCCATGACATCGTCGTGAAGCAGCACGGCGGCACGATCGACGTGAAGACCGAGCCCGGTATATTCACCGAATTCATCATAACGCTGCCGCGCACGATGGCAGCGGGCGACACTGCCGGAGGCAAGACTTGAACGTTTATATCCTGGTCGTCGATGACGAGCCCGACGTCGAGCCGCTGTTCAGGCAGCACTTCCGGCGCGACCTGCGCGCCGGCCGCTTCCAGATGGAGTTTGCTCCCTCTGCGGCCGATGCGCTGAGGCGTGCCGCCGAGGTTCGCGATCCTTCGCTGATCCTGATTCTGTCAGACGTCAACATGCCCGGCATGAGCGGGCTCGACATGCTGCCGAAGGTGCGCGCCGACTATCCGCACGTTCCCGTCATCATGATCACCGCCTATGGCGACGCCGAGACGCGCAGAAAGGCGATCGAGCGAGGCGCCCACGCGCTCCTGACCAAGCCGATCGACTTTGCGCTGCTGCGCCAGGAGATCGACACGAGGCTCGAGCAAGCCGCATGACTGCGACCATCCTCTTCGTCGACGACGAGCCGGACCTCGAGGCGCTGATCCTGCAAAAGTTTCGCAGGCAGATTCGCGATGGGCTGCTCACCCTCATGTTCGCCCGCGACGGCCTCGAGGCGCTGCAGGCACTTGAGCAGAATCCGCATGTCGACATGGTGGTCTCCGACATCAACATGCGGCGGATGGACGGGCTGTCGCTGCTGGCGAAGCTTCAGGAGGCAGAGGACAAGAAGTCGACCATCATCGTCTCCGCCTATGGCGACATGAGCAACATCCGCATCGCCATGAACCGCGGCGCGTTCGACTTCCTGACCAAGCCGATCGACTTCGCCGATCTGGAGGCCACGATCCAGAAGACCATCGGCCACGTGGAGATGCTGCGTGAGGTGCGGCGGCGCCAGATGGAAGCCGAGCGCGCCCATGCCTCACTGTCGCGCTTCTTCTCGCCGGAGATCGCAAGGCGTCTGGCGGCGGATGTCGAAGGCAGCATGGAGGTGCAGTGGCGCGATGTCGCCACCCTCTTCACCGACATCACCGGATTCACGTCGCTGGTCGAGAGCGCGGCCCCGCAGACGCTCGGCGAGCTCCTCAACGAGTATGTCAGCGGCATGACCGAGATCGTCTTCGCGCACGAGGGGACGGTCGCCAAAATCATCGGCGATGCGATTCAGGTGCTGTTCAACGCGCCTGGCGACCAGCCGGACTATGCGGCGCGCGCGGTCGCCTGTGCGCATGATCTCGATGCCTGGGCGGAGGATTTCTCCGCACGCTGGAAGGCGAGAGGCGTCAATTTCGGGGCGACCCGCATCGGTGCCCATGCGGGCCCGGCGCTGGTCGGCAATTTCGGCGGCAATCGTTTCTTCGATTACACCGCCTATGGCGACTCCATCAATATCGCGGCCCGGCTGGAGGCTGCGAACAAGCACCTGGGAACACGCATCTGCGTCAGTGCCAGCATCGCCGAGGGGGCCATAAATTTCCATGGCCGTCCCGTGGGTGACCTGATGTTGCGCGGGCACAGCGAACCCCTGCGCGCGTTCGAACCACTGGCGCCAGCGAAATTCGAGGCGGCGGCGACAACGCGGTACTCCGAAGCCTTCGCCAAGATGGAGGCCGGCGACGCAGCCGCCATGCCGGCTTTTGCCGCGCTGGTCGGGATGCACGCCGACGATGCGCTGGCCGGTTTTCACCTGAGGCGCCTGCTCAACGGCGCCAAGGGCATTCGCATGCAACTGGAATAGGAGTTCGTCATGACGCGTGAGTTCTCTGCGGGCAATTATCGTTTCATTCCATCCGTGTTCCAGTATTCGGCCGGCGCGGCCGCGGATGATGGCTATGAGATCGAGCGCGTCCGGCTCGATCGCCTGGTGCCGCTTGCCGAGGGCTTTGCGCTCGCGGCGAAATTCATCCAGGAAGCCGGACGTCCGCTGACGGCGTTCTGCGCCTGCGAGTTGCGCTCACCAGCCGCCTTCAGCGAGGAGGGCTTTCGTGCGTTCAACCTGCACTATGTGAAGACGCTGTCCGAATGGGGCATCTTCGACGGCACCACCAATCCGGTGGCGCGCAGCAATGTCTGTCCCGAGATCGATCCGCCGACCGAGCCATCGTTCTACGCGTTCTCCTTCACGCGCCCGACGCGGTCGAAGGCGCCGAGCTTCGTGATCGCCGGCGGTGCCGAAGCACGCGAGGGCAGCGGAAGCTACGTCGAGCGCACGGTGCGCTACCGCGACCTCAGCCCGGAGGGGCTGCGGGAGAAGGTGCGGTTCACCACCACCTCGCAGATGGAAAACCGGATGGCGGCCTTCGGCTTCGGCTGGAAGGACACCACCGGCGTGCAGGCCTATTCCGTGCATGACTTCCACCACGCGCTGGTCGACGAACTGGTCCGCCGCGGCGCGCTGCGCTCCGGCCTGACCTGGCATTATGCCCGCCCGCCGGTGGTCGATCTCGAATACGAGATGGATTGCCGCCGCGTGATGCGCGAGGCAGTGATCTAGCGCTGGCGGTTGATCTTTACCTCTCCCCGTCGGGGAGAGGAGCTAGCTTTATCGCTGCCTTGGATCGAGCGCGTCGCGCAGGCCGTCGCCCAGCAGGTTCAGCGACAGCACCACGAGGAAGATCGCAAGCCCCGGCCAGATCGCCATCCAGGGCGCCTGGGTCAGGAAGCGCTGCGCCGCGTTGAGCATGCTGCCCCAGGACGGTGCCGGCGGCTGCTGACCAAGGCCAAGGAACGAGAGCGCCGCCTCGGCGATGATGGCGGCGGCGATCGACAGCGTCGCCTGCACCAGCAGCGCCGGCAGGATGTTGGGCAGGATATGCGAGAACGCGATCCGCCAGCCGGGGTTGCCGAGCGCCTCAGCACCTGGCCGCGGGTCAGGCGGATGAAGATCGGGGTCGCCGAGATGCCGATCGCGATCATGGCATTGCCGAGGCTCGGTCCGAGAAACGCGGCCAGCGCGATCGCCAGGATCAGGAACGGGCAGGCCAGCATCGCATCCGTGATCCGGCTGATCAGCGCATCGACAAATCCGCCGCGATAGCCGGCAAGCAGGCCGAGCGGCACGCCGACGCCGAGCGCGATCGCGACCGAGATCAGGCCCGCGAGCAAGGAGGCGCGCGCGCCGTAGACGATGCGGCTGAGGATGTCGCGGCCGAGCTCGTCGGTGCCGAACCAGTGCGCCGCGGTCGGCGGCTTGCGTACCAGGCTCCAGCTCGTCGCGATGGGATCGTAGGGGACGATGAGAGGAGCAAGCGCCGCAAGCAGGATGAACGCCGTGATCACGACGAGTCCGAATACGGCGGCCTTGCGCTTGAACAACCGCCGCCGTGCGCGGCGCGCCGGGCTGTCTAGTTCGGACGCGTGCGCGGTGGAGGGAGCGGCGGGCAATGCGGCATCGGTCATGGCGCTAGCCCCGCAGCCGCGGATTGACGAGAATATAGGCGACGTCGGCAACGAGGTTGAGGGTGATGTAGACCGTGGCCGTCACCAGCACCACGCCCTGCACGACCGCGTAGTCGCGGTTGAAGACGGCGTCCACGATCAGCTTGCCGAAGCCGGGAATGGAGAAGATCTGCTCCGTCAGCACGGCGCCCGACAACAGCGTGCCAAGCTCGAGCGCGCCGAGCGTGATGATCGGCGTCAGCGCATTGCGCATCGCATGCTTGAGGATGACGGAGCGCTCCGACAATCCCTTCGCACGCGCCGTGCGGACATAGTCGCTTTCCAGCACCTGGAGCATGGCGCTGCGGGTGTGCCGCATCAGGATCGCGGAAATCGCGTTGCCGAGCACGAAGGCGGGCATGATGGTGGCGGCCAGGCTCGCGCGCCAGTCCTCGGTCAGCGGCACGTAGCCCGAGGCCGGCAGCCAGCCGAGCTTGATCGAGAACAGGAAGATCAGCAGGATCCCGAGCCAGAAATTCGGCGTCGAGATGCCCCACAGCGCAAACAAATTCGCGCCATAGTCCCAGGCCGTGCCCTTCTTCACTGCGGAGACGATGCCGGCGGGAATGCCGATCAAGAACGCGATCAGGATCGCCATCGAGCCGAGCTGGAGCGTCACCGGCAGTTTCTGCGCGATCAGCTCGCGCACCGGCATCTTGTTGCGCAAGGACTCGCCGAAATTGCCGGTGAGGACTCCCTTGAGCCAGTAGACATACTGCACGGGGATCGGCTGATCGAGCTTGTACTGCTGCCGGATCTGCTCGATCGCGGCGGGATCGCGTTCCTCGCCGGCCATCACCAGCGCCGGATCGCCGGGCAGCAATTGCTGGAGCGAAAAGATCAGCACCGACACGAAGAACAGTGTCGGCACGATCTGCGCGATGCGATGGGCGAGGAAGTTCAGCATGGCCCCACGCGTTTCCCGGGTGATGTCGCGATCACTTGAACTTCAACCCGACCACGCGCACGAGGCCATCAGGCATCTGCCGGTAGCCCTCGAGCTTCTTCGTATGCGCGATCAGGAGCGTGCGATGATAGATGTAGATGATCGGCAGGTCGTCGAGCAGGATCTTGGTCAGCCTGGCGTAGATCGCCTTGCGCTCCTCGACATTCGATGTGGCCCGTCCCTCTTCCATCAGCTTGTCGGCCTCGGGGTTCGAGTACACGCCGTCGTTCTGCGGCGCCTTGCTGCGCATGAAGATGTAGGAATTGCCGTCCGGGTCGATGCGTCCGCTCCAGTTGATCTGGAACACCTGGAACTCGCCGGCCTGCGCCTGCTTGAAGGTGGTCGCGAATTCGACGACGCGGACCTTGATGTCGAAGCCCGCCTCGGCGGCCATGGACTGCACGACCTGGGCGACGGCCTCGTACTCGGTGCCCTTTGGCACCATGTAGTCGACGGTGACGGGCAGGCTGACACCGGCTTCCTTCAACAGCGCCTTGGCCTTGGCGATGTCGCGACCCGGAATGGGGAAAGCCTTCTGATAGTATGGATGCGTCGGGCTGACCCATTGATTGCCCGGCGTGAACTCGCCGTTGAATACGACCTGGTTGATGGCCTCGCGATCGATCGACAGGCTGAGTGCCTGACGCACCTTCGCGGATTGGCTGAGTGGCCCCTTGGTCTTGTCGTTGCCGATGTTGATGGTCAGGCCCTGATAGCCGAGCTCGGGCGCCGTCGACAGCACCAGCTTGGGATCGGCGCGGACGTCCTTGATGTCGGTGGCGAGCACGCGCTCGATCAGATCGAGTCCGCCGGACTTGAGGTTGGCAAGGCGCACCGTGGCATCGACGATCGGCAGGAACACGACGCGATCGATATGGATGTTGTCCTTGTTCCAGTAGTCGGCGAACTTCTCGAACACCATGCGATCCTGCTGCACGCGCTCGACGAACTTGTAGGGACCTGCGCAGACCGGATGCAGGCCGAACTTGTCACCGGCCTCCTTCGCCGCCTTGGGCGAGACCATCATGCCGGAGCGGTCGGTGAGCTGGGCGATCAGGGGCGAGTACGGCGTCTTGAGCACCAGCTTGATGGTCAGGGGATCGACGACCTCGACATGGTCGACGCTGGCGAGCTCGGACTTCCGGAACGAGGCCGGCAGCGTCATGTGACGTTCGATCGAGAATTTTGCGGCTTCGGCGTCCAGCGGCTCGCCATCGTGGAATTTGACGCCTGGCCGGAGCTTGATCGTCATCTCCTTGCCGTCGGCCGACGTCTCGTGAGACAGCGCGAGCTGCGGCACGATGTTGAGCTTCTCGTCGATGTCGAACAGCTTGTCGCAGAACGCGGAGAATACGATGCGGCCGACATAGGTGCGGCCGATGCTGGGATCGAGGATGTCGGGGTCTTCGGCGATCCCGATGCGAAGCGTGGTCTGAGCCTGGGCCGTGCCCACGAGCGACGTCAGCAAGGCCGACGCCAGGATTGTCAAACGCATAAAGCTCATCGCTCTCGACCTCTGTTTCACGGCTATGCGGGGTCCGTCCCCAATGAACTAACCCCGCCGCCGCGTGCTGCTTCCGGACCGCCGCTGAAGGCGGCAACCAATTTTTCGAGAACCGGCGAGAAGCCGCCATCCATGGGGACGATGGCCGCGGAGGACGGCAGTTCCGACGTTCGGTGGCAAGCTGTTGCATGTCCGATGCCATCCGAGACAAGCTGAGGCATTTCGCTGCGGCAGCGGTCCACGACATAGGGACAGCGGGTGTGGAAGCGGCATCCCGGCGGCGGATTGAGCGCGCTGGGGATCTCCCCCTGAAGCACAATCCGGCTGCTCTTTGCCCGCGGTTTAGGCACGGGAATCGCGGACAGCAGCGCGCGGCTATAGGGGTGCCGGGGCGCGGCAAACAGCGCGTCCGCCTCCGCGGTTTCGACGATCTGGCCGAGATTCATCACCGCGACGTGGTCGGCGATGTGCTTGACCACGGCGAGGTCATGCGAAACGAAAATGTAGGCAAGGCCGAGCCGGTCCTGGAGCTCGCGCAGGAGATTGAGGATCTGCGAGCGGATCGAGACGTCGAGCGCCGAGACCGGCTCGTCGCAGATGATCAGTTTTGGTTCGACCGCGAGCGCGCGGGCAATGGCGATGCGCTGGCGCTGGCCGCCGGAGAATTCGTGCGGATAGCGTCGCTCGAGCCGCGGCTCCAGCCCGACCAGCCGCAGGATTTCCGCGACCCGTTCGCGTCGCCGTGCGGGTGGGACGAGATCGTGCAGCGCCAGCGGCTCGGTCAGGATCTGGCCGACCGTCATGCGCGGATTGAGCGAGGCGTAGGGATCCTGGAAGATGATCTGCGCTTCGCGGCGGAACGCGCGGAGCGCTCCGGCGTCGAGCGAGAGCAGGTCGCGGCCACCGAAACGGATCGTGCCCGCATCCGGCTCGATCAGCCGCAGCACCAGACGGCTGACGGTGGATTTGCCGCAACCGGATTCGCCGACCAGGGCCAGCGTCTTGCCGGCCTCGAGCGAGAAGCTGACGCCATCGACCGCCTTGACATGCGCGAGCGCCCGGCCGAACAGCGAGCGCTCGGCGACGAAATGCTTGACCAGACCTTCGACCTCGAGGAGCGCCATCACGACACCAGAAGTTCGAGCGGCGCGCGGATGCAGCGCGAGAGGTGACCCGGGCCGATTTCCACGAGCGGCGGCGGCGCCCTGGTGCAGGCGTCGAGAACGAAGGGGCACCGTGCGGCGAAGCGGCATCCGGCGGGCGGTTGCGCCATGTTCGGGACCATGCCTTCGATCGTCGCGAGCTGCTCGGCACGGTGGTCGAGCCGCGGGATCGAGCCGAGCAGGCCGACGGTGTAGGGATGCTGCGGGGCGGCGAACAATTCATCCACCGGCGCGCGCTCGACGATCTCGCCGGCATACATCACCGCGACCTCGTCGCAGACCTCGGCGACCACGCCGAGGTCGTGCGTGATCAGGATGATCGCCGCACCGCTCGCCGCCTTCAACTCGCGCATCAGTTCAAGTATCTGCGCCTGCAGGGTGACGTCGAGCGCGGTGGTCGGCTCGTCCGCGATCAGGAGGCGGGGGTCGCAGGCCAGGGCCATCGCGATCATCACGCGCTGGCGCATGCCGCCGGAAAGCTTGTGCGGATATTCGTCGACGCGCCGTTCGGGCGAGGGGATGTGGACGCGGCGCAACAGCTCGATCGCGCGCTCCCGAGCGCTGCGCCGCGAGCCGCCGCGATGGCGCAGGATGGTCTCGATGATCTGGTCGCCGATGGTGAAGCTCGGGTTGAGCGAGGTCATCGGCTCCTGGAAGATCATCGCGAGCCGGTTGCCGCGGAGGTCGCGCAAGGTCTGGTCCGGGGTCTTCAGCAAATCGAAGCCGTCGAAGCGGATCGCGCCCGATATCTCCGTGCTTTGCTTCGGCAGCAATCCCATGATCGCGAGCGACGTCACGCTCTTGCCGCAGCCGGATTCGCCGACGAGGCCCAGTGTCGCGCCATTGGCGACGCTGAGATCGACACTGTCGACCGCATGGGTGACGCGGCCATCGTCGCCGTGGAAGCGGATGCGCAGATCCTTGATCTCGATGAGAGGGCTTGTGCTCATGATTGTCTTGCACGGGCCGCGGCGATGCTCGCGTCGATGACGCTGCGATCGGTGTTGCCGGCCGGGTTCTGCCGCGTCGGCATGGAGTTGCGGAAATGCACCCAGAGCTCGTGGCTGACCCGTTCGAGCCGCTCGAGCTCGCCGAGCGGATCGGAATGGTCGTCGGCGCGAATGTCCAGCGCCGGCCATTCCTCCTCGCCGTGGATCAGGAGCGCAGCGGACTGCTTGCCGCGTTTGTCGCCGCCGGCGGCTTCGCCCGCGCGCATCGCCGCGAGCAGGCGGCGCGGGAAGGGCAGGCTGTCATTGGCGATGTAGGTCTTGGCGGTCTCGTCGAGCACGTCGGCACCCGCGAGCATGTTGCCGGCGATGGAGAAGCCGCTGCCCGCGATGTGGCCGCACCAGTCGACGCAGTCGCGCCCGGTGTGCGCAGCAATCTCGCCGCTCGCGTCCATGATGTGGATCTGGCGGCTTTCGCGCCCGTCGTCGGTCGCGAGCAGGCTGGCGAGTACGTCATGCGCGTTCAAGCCTTCACGCAAGAGCTTGACGCCGTCGATGCCGTAATAGGGATTCACGAAGGCCTGGGTTGCGATCGCGCCGAGGCCGGCGGCGATATAGGGCACGCGCGCGCCGACGGCGAAGAAGCGGGTCGCAACCGCGATGCCGAACTGGCCGGTGGCAGGATCGCGTGCGATGATCGACCAGGTCATATTCTGTCCATCAGCGTCCTGCTGCGTAGCCTTGCATGCCGCGCGGATTGGCGGCGGCGCGGCGGCGTACCCCGACGCGCGAGGCCGCGGTGAGGCGGCCTTCCGACCAGTCGGACCCGATCTCGATGATATGTCCGCGCTCGCGCAGATTCTCGATCGTTGCCTTCGGTACGCGGTTCTCGACCACGAGCACGCCGGGGCGCGCGGTGCGCGGCCAGAACGAGATCGGGAAATGCTCGGAATGCCAGGCCGGTGCGTCGATCGATTCCTGAAGGTTGAGATTGCAATGGACGTGGCGCAGGAAGAATTGCGTGATCCATTGGTCCTGCTGGTCGCCGCCCGGCGAGCCCCAGGCGAGATACGGCTCGCCGTCGCGCAGCGCCATGGTCGGCGACAGCGTGGTGCGCGGCCGCTTGCCCGGCGCAAGCGCGGCGGGATGGTCTTCCTCCAGCCAGAACATCTGCGCGCGGCTGCCGAGGCAGAAGCCGAGCTCCGGAATGATCGGCGAAGATTGCAGCCAGCCGCCCGATGGCGTCGAGGAGACCATATTGCCGGCCTTGTCGATGATGTCGAAATGCACGGTGTCGCCGCGTACCTCGCCGAAGCGTCCGACCGTCGGCTCGCCGGCGCCGAGCGCGCCGACCGCTTCGCGCTGGCCTTCGGCGCGCCGCAGCTTGACGACACCGCCAAAGCCCTCGACCGAGCCGGGGCGGAAGTCGAGCGAGGCCTTGTCGGTGACGAGCTTGCGGCGTTCGTCGTTATAGGCATCCGACAGCAGCGTCGCGATCGGGATCTCGCTGAACTTCGGATCGCCGTAGAACTTTTCGCGGTCGGCGAAGGCGAGCTTGGCGCATTCGATCTGGAGATGGATGAATTCCGGCCCGGTCGGGTCGAGTCCGTCGAGCGCAAAGCCCTTGAGCAGTGCGAGTTGTTGCAGCGTGACCGGGCCCTGGCTCCAGACGCCGGCCTTGCAGACAGTGTAGCGGCCATAGTCGTAGGTAAGCGGCGCCTCGATGGTCGGCTGCCAGCGCGCCATGTCGTCGGCCGAGAGTACGCCGCGATGCGGCGAACCGCTGACGTCCATCACCTCTTGCGTGCGGCAGAATTTGTCGATGGCTTCCGCGACGAAGCCGTGCGACCAGGCCCTTCGCGCACGCTCGATCTCGGCGTCGCGGCCACCGTCGCCGCTCTCGGCCTCGCTGAGAATGCGGGCGTAGGTCGCGGCCAGCGTCTTGTTGGTGAAGAGCGCGCCGGGTTTCGGCACCTCGCCATTGGGAAGATACACCGCGGCCGAGGTCGGCCAGTGCTTGCGGAATAGCTGCTCGACGGTCTGGATCGTGGCGCAGGCGCGCTCGACCAGCGGATAGCCGTCGCGCGCGTAGGAGATCGCGGGCTCCAGCACGTCGCGTACGCGCATGGTGCCGTAGTCTCGCAAGAGCATCATCCAGGATTCGAAGGTCCCGGGCACGCAGGCGGCGAGCAGGCCGGTGCCCGGCACCATGTCGAGGCCTTCGCTCCTGTAATGCGCGATGGTGGCGCGCGCCGGCGCCGGGCCCTGGCCACAGATCACCTCGGTGCGGCCGCGCTTCACGTCGTGCACGATGACAGGCACGTCGCCGCCGGGGCCGTTCAGATGCGGCTCGACCACCTGGAGCGTGAAAGCGGTGGCGACGCCGGCATCGAAGGCGTTGCCGCCCTTTTCCAGAATAGCCATGCCGACGGCGGTCGCGATCCAGTGCGTGGTGGCGACGACCCCGAACGTGCCCTCGATCTCGGGGCGCGTCGTGAAGGGATCCGGATTGACGTTGCTGGCCATGGGATTTCGTTACCTTACTTGTGGCGCGCGCAATTGATCACAGGCGATGCCGTGCCGCCAATGCGCAGGCCGCATGGCACGCGCGCGTCACGCCGGGACCGGCGCGGTGTTAACCGCATGGCAGGCAACGCCGCCGATCAGTTCCGGGGCTTCCTTGCGGCAGAGATCGAACGCCAGCGGACAGCGCGGATTGAAGGCGCAGCCGGGCGGCGGATTGATCGGGTTCGGAATCTCGCCCTTGACCGGAATGCGCTGGCGGCCGCTCATGGCAAGATCGGGCACGGCGCCCAGCAGCATCTTGGTGTAGGGCATGCGCGGGCGGGCAAACAGCTCGCGGCCTTCCGCGATCTCGACGATGCGGCCGAGATACATCACGCCGACGCGGCTCGCCATGTGACGGACCACGGCGAGGTTGTGGCTGATGAACATGTAGGTCAGGCCGAACTTGTCCTGGAGGTCGCGCATCAGGTTCAGGATTTGCGCCTGCACCGAGACGTCGAGCGCCGAGGTCGGCTCGTCGCAGACGATGAACTCGGCATCGGAGGCAAGCGCCCGGGCAATCGCGATACGCTGGCGCTGGCCGCCGGAGAACTCGTGCGGAAATTTCAGCCGGTCGTCGGGATGCAGGCCGACGAGGCTGAGCAGCTCGCCGACGCGCGCCTGGATGTCGCGCTCGCCCTGGATCAGGTCGAAGGCGCGGATCGGCTCGGAGATGATGGCATCGACCCGGAAGCGCGGATTCAGGCTCGCATAGGGATCTTGGAAGATCATCTGGATGCGACGGCGCAGCTTTCGCCGCGCCGGCGCCTGCCGCGGATCCGCCATCGAGACGCCGTCGATCTGGACGTCGCCCGAGCTCGGCGGCAACAGGCCGACCACCATCCGCGCCACTGTGGTCTTGCCGGAGCCGGACTCGCCGACCAGCGCAAAGGTCTCGCCCTTCCTGATGTCGAAGGTGACGTTGTCGACAGCCTTGAGATATTCGAGGTGCCCGCCTTCCAGCACGCGGTTGAGCCAGGGCTTCGAGACATCGAAGACGCGGCGCAGATTTGTGGCCTGGACGAAAGGAGCGCTCATGCCGCGCTCTCCGCCGGCACATTGTCGTAGAGATGGCAGGCGACCGATTGGGCGCCCTGCGGCAGTGGCTCCGGCCGATCGACACGACAGCGGTCAAATGCGAACGCGCAGCGCGGATTGAATGAGCAGCCGCGCGGAATCGCCGACAGGCGCGGCATGGAGCCGGGGATCTGCACCAGGCGCTTGTCCTCGCCCGCGAGCGTCGGGATCGCGCCCATCAATCCTTTTGCGTAAGGATGCAGCGGGTTCCTCACGACGTCCTGCACCGGACCGATCTCGGCGACGCGGCCGGCATACATCACCGCGACGCGGTCCGAGGTCTCCGCGATCACGCCCATGTCGTGGGTCACCAGCATCACCGCGGTGCCGTGGTCGCGCCCGAGCCGCTTGATCAGTGAGATGATCTGCGCCTGGACGGAGACGTCGAGCGCGGTGGTCGGCTCGTCCGCGATGATCAGCTCAGGCTCGGCGCAGATCGCGAGCGCAATCACGACGCGCTGGCGCATGCCGCCGGAGAACTCGTGCGGATAGCCGTCGATGCGCTTTTCCGGCGCAGGGATGCCGACTTCGGCGAGCAGGTCGATGGCGCGGCGGCGGGCCGCCTGTTCGGACAGATTGAGGTGGGTCCGGATGGTTTCCACGATCTGGTCGCCGACCCGGTACAGCGGATTGAGCGAGGTGAGGGGATCCTGGAAGATCATGCCGATGCGTTTGCCGCGGATGCGGCGCATCTCTTCCGGCGGCAGATTGTCGATGCGCAGGCCGGCGAGATGAATCTCGCCGCCGGCGATGCGGCCGGGAGGATCGATCAGGCCGATTACCGCGAGGCCGGTGACGGATTTTCCGGCGCCGGATTCGCCGACTACCCCCAGCACCTCGCCCTTGGCGATGTCGAAGGAGACGTCGTCGATGGCGCGCAGCGTGCCGCGGCGGGAGGCGAACTCCACCTGGAGATTGCGCACGGAGAGAACAGGTTCGGTCATGGGCGACGCACACTCATCGAAGTTTCGGGTTGAGCGCGTCGCGCAGCCAATCGCCGAGCAGGTTGATGGAGAGGATCAGCGCGGCGAGCGCGAGCCCGGGGAAGGCGACGATCCACCATTCGCCCGCGAACAGATAGTTGTTGCCGATGCGGATCAGCGTGCCGAGGGAGGGCATGGTGTCGGGCAGGCCGACGCCGAGGAAGGACAGCGTCGCCTCGGTGATGATGGCGAGCGCGAGGTTGATGGTGGCGATGACCAAGATCGGGCCCATCGTGTTCGGCAGCACATGCCGTAGCATGATCACGGGCGCGGGCAGGCCGATCAGCTGCGCGGCGGCCACGTAGTTCTTGTTCTTCTCGACCATCACGGAACCGCGCACGGTCCGGGCATACCCGACCCAGAAACTCAGACCGATCGAGATCACCAGCACCACCAGCATGCTGGTGGCATCCAGCCGGTTGCCGAGGATCGATTTCGCGATGCCATTGACCAGCAGCGCGATCAGGATGGCGGGGAAGGTGAGCTGGACGTCGGCGATCCGCATGATCACGCCGTCGACCGCGCCGCCGAAATAGCCGGCCATCAGGCCGAGCGCGATGCCGAGCGCACCGGCGAAGATCACGCCGGCCACGCCGACGGCGAGCGAGATACGCATGCCGTAGAGGATGGCGGAGAACACGTCGCGGCCCTGCTCGTCGGTGCCGAGCAGGAACGGGCTCTGGCCGTCGGCGGTCCACAGCGGTGAAATCCGCGAGTTCATCAGCTGAAGTTGCGCCGGATCGAACGGGTTCTGGACCGCAAGCCAGGAGGCAAAGATCGCGAGCAGGAAGAACAAGACCGTGATGGCGGCCGCAACCATGGTGAGCTTGGAGCGGCGGAAGGAATAGAAGACGTCGCTATCGAGCGCGCGGCTGAGCCAGCCGCGGGCAGCGTGGGTCGGCTGCGTGCTCTGCTTGTCGGAATTGGAGACGACTGCGTCTGACATGCAAATTGCCCTATGTCGCGCGGCCGACGGTCGAGCGCAGGCGCGGATCGACCACGGTGTAGAGGATATCGACCACCAGATTGATGGTGACGAAAATCAGCGAGACCATCAGCAGGTAGGCGGCCATAATCGGGATATCGACGTTTTGCACGGCCTGAACGAACAGAAGTCCCATGCCCGGCCACTGGAACACGGTTTCGGTGATGATCGAAAATGCAATAACCGAGCCAAACTGGAGCCCGGCTACCGTGATCACGGGAATGAGCGTGTTCTTCAGCGCGTGGCCGAAATGGATGGCGCGGGTGGTCAGTCCCCGGGCGCGGGCGAAGCGGATATAGTCGGTTCGCAGCACTTCCAGCATCTCCGCCCGCACCAGCCGCATGATCAGGGTCATCTGGAATAGGCCGAGCGTGATCGAGGGCATGATCAGCGCCTTCAGGCCCGACAGCGTGAGCAGGCCCGTCGTCCACCAGCCGAGCTTGACCACCTCGCCGCGGCCGAACGAGGGCAGCCAGCCCAGCGTCACCGCGAACAGATAGATCAGGAGGATGCCGATCAGGAACGTCGGCAGCGAGATGCCGATCAATGAGACCGCCTGGAATAATTTGGCGAGCGCGGTGTCGCGCTTGAGCGCCGAATAGACTCCCATCAGGATCCCGAACACCATTGCGAACACGGTCGCGCAGATCGCAAGTTCCAGCGTCGCGGGCATGCGCTCCATCAATAGCGCCGAGACCGGCTGGCGGAACTGGTAGGAGACGCCGAACTTGAACTGCGCGGCATCGCCGAAATAGCGCACGAACTGCACCGGCACGGGATCATCGAGGCCGAGCGACTTGCGCACGGCTTCGCGTTCGGCCGCCGACGTGTCGATCGAGACGATCTGGTTGACGGGATCGCCGGCGAATCGGAACATCGAGAACGCGATGATGCCGACGGCAAACATGACGCCGATAGCCTGAACGGCGCGGCGTAGAGTGAAAGCGAGCATTTCTTCCACTGTCCTTGGGTGCGCTTACAGCCGACGACTTTGTCGGCCGGAAAAGGAAAGGTCCCGGAAGCCTGACGCTCCCGGGACCTCGTGTTCAACTGACGCTATTCCTTCTTGGTCGCCCAATGGAACATGACCAGATTGTCGGCGCGCTGCGGCAGGTTGACCTTCTTCGATACGCCCCAGGCCAGCGCCTGCTGGTGCAGCGGGATGTAGGACCAGTCCTTGTTGCCGATTTCGTAGGCCTGCTTGATCAGCTGGTTGCGCTTGGCGGTGTCGGTTTCGACCAGCACCTTGTCGGTGATGGCGTCGAACTCCTTGTTGCAGTAGCCGCCGAGATTGGCCTCGCCCCGTGAGGATTTCGCATCGTCGCGGCAGCCCATGATGTCAAAGAGCACGTTGTGGGAGTCCATCGTGCTCGGCGTCCAGCCCAGCATGTAGAACGAGGTCTGGTAGCCGCCTTGCTTCAGCACCTTGGCGAAGTACTGTGCCTTCGGCTGCGCCAGCAGATTGATCTTGACGCCGATGCGGGCAAGCATGCCGACCACGGCCTGGCAGATCGCGGCGTCGTTGACATAACGATCGTTCGGGCAGTCCATGGTGACCTCGAAGCCGTCGGGATAGCCGGCCTCGGTCAGGAGCTTCTTGGCGCCGCCGGGATCGAATTTCGGCCGCGTGAATTCCTTGGACAGTATGAACAGCTCCGGCGCGATCATCAGCGCCGACGGCGTCGCCAGCCCGCGCATCACCCGCGTCTTGATCAGCTCGATGTCGATCGCCTTGTAGAACGCCTCGCGGACCTTGATGTCCTTGAACGGGTTCTTGCCCTTGATGTTGGAGTAGAGCAGCTCATCCCGCATCTGGTCGAAGCCGATGAAGATGGTGCGCAGCTCCGGCCCCTTCAGCACCTGGGCATTCGGGCTGGAATCGACGCGGGAGATGTCCTGGATCGGCACCGGCTCGATGACGTCGACTTCGCCCGAGAGCAGGGCGGCGACGCGGGTAGCGTCGGAGGAGATCGGGGTGAAGATGATCTCCTTCAAATTGCCTTCGACCTTGCCCCAGTAATTGGGATTGGCCTTGAACACCGTCTTCACGCCGGGCTGATGGCTCTCGATGATGAAGGGGCCGGTGCCGTTCTCGTGGAGCGAGGCGTAGCTCGGCGTGGTCGCCGCCACCGGCGTCGGGTCGACGACGTTGTTCTCCTCGGCCCATTTCTTGTCCATGATGTACCAGACATCCCACGCGTTATGCAGGATGGGGTTGGGCGAGGGCAGGACGAAATCGACGGTGTAGTCGTCGACCTTGACCACCTTGACGTCGGGCGCAAGGCGGGTCTGCATGTTGGACCCCTTCTTGCGGACGCGATCGGCCGAGAACACCACGTCGTCTGCGGTGAAGGGGTCGCCGTTGTGGAATTTCACGCCCTTGCGCAGATGGAAGCGCCAGCGCGTCGGTTCCGGGGTTTCCCAGCTTTCCGCCAGCGCCGGAATGATCTTGAGGTCCTTGTCGCGCGCGGTGAGGCCTTGATAGACGTGACCGAGATGAGCGTGGGTGGTGCTCTCGTTGAGCGTATAGGGATCGAGCGACTTCAGGTCACCCTGGTTGGCATAACGTAGCGTCTGGCTCGACGCCGGCGAGACCGCCAACGCAAGCGTACCGGCGAGCGTCGCCGCAAACAGAGTTCGTCCGACTGACATTCTTGACCCTCTCCACTCTGCCGCGCCGTGATTTTTGATTGTTCGGCGGGGCTGATCGATCCATGTTGCCCAGAGTTCACGACCCGTGCAAGCGCCATTCCAGCAAGGAACGCGCCAAGTTGCACCGCTGTGCAGCAATGCTGACCGGCAATCTAGGGGCGGCTGGCGCGCGAACGACATTCGACTTTCGACCTGTGAAGTCCCGGGGTAAAGGGAAATTGGCCCTGTCGGCCGTTGGCGTCTCAGCCGTCCGAGCTGCGGTCGCGGCCGAGCAATTTGATTGACCATACCCGCCGATTGCGGGAGCCGGCGCCCCGCGGCGCGTCTGAGGTCGCTTGCGTTGCACACCGTGTCGCGGCGATACTCCAACAGAGTGCTCGAATCTCATCCGGAGGGGACATGAAAGTTAACATCGAAATCGACTGCACCCCCCTCGAGGCCCGTCAGTTCTTCGGATTGCCGGACGTCTCGCCGATGCAGATTGCCGTCATGGACAAGCTGCAGCAGCAGGTCCTGAGCAATATCGACAAGGTCTCGCCGGAATCGCTGATCCAGAGCTGGTTCACTTTCGATCCGAAGCTTGCCGAGCGGTTTCAGGACATGTTCGTCACCATGGCCGGCCTCGGCGGAACGCGCAGCAGCGATAAGAAGAAATAATGTCGGCCGGGCGGGACGGGCCGCAAGCGTCTGACCGGCTTCGTCCGCCGGGCCTTGGTTTGCTGCTCGCCGAAGCCCGCGGCCTGTTCGAGTTGAACGCCAGCCTGCTGTTGTCGCCGTTGCTGATGCGCGCGCCCAGGGGCGACGGCCATCCGGTGCTGACGCTGCCGGGCTTTCTCGCCAGCGATCTCTCGATGGCGCCGATGCGGCGCTATCTGAGCGAGCTCGGCTATGAGGCACATGCCTGGCGGATGGGCCGCAATCTCGGCGGGCTGGGGCGGATGCGGGAGGCCTTGCGCACCCGTCTCGCCGAGATCCACGCCGCGAGGGGGCGCAAGGTCAGCCTGGTCGGATGGAGCCTCGGCGGCGTCTATGCCCGCGATCTCGCGCTCCAGGCGCCCGACATGGTCCGTTACGTCATTACGCTCGGCAGTCCTTTTGCCAACGACGTGCGGGCGACCAACGCCACGCGGCTCTATGAGGCGCTGTCCGGCGAGCGGGTCGAGGATTTTGCCGAACTGCGCGAGGCGATCGCCGGCGATCTGCCGGTGCCGGCGACGTCGATCTATTCCCGCGCCGATGGCGTCGTGAACTGGCGGACCTGTCTGTTGCGCCCCTCGGACCATGCCGAGAACATCGAGGTGCACCTGGCGAGCCATATCGGGCTCGGCGTTAACCCCGCCGCGCTGTGGGCCGTGGCGGACCGGCTGGCGCAACCGGAGGGGGAGTTCTGGCCATTTGACCGGGCAGGGCCGTTTGCCATTGCATATGCCCCGCCGGAGCGGGCAATATCGGCCTGACGAGAAGCGCCGTCCAAGGCGCCCGTCAAATCTTGCGGGAGGGAACCATGGCTGACGGTAAGAAGCTGTCGTCGCTGGATGCGTCGTTTCTCTATCTGGAAACGCCGGAAATGCCGATGCATGTCGGCAGCATGGCGATCTTTCGCCTGCCCGACGATTACAGGGGCGACTTCTTCGAAGACTTCAAGGCGATGATCGTCTCGCGCCTGCACATCGCGCCGATCCTGAAGGCGCGGCTGGAGAAGGCGCCGCTCGACATCGACCATCCCTCCTGGGTCGAGGACGATCAGTTCGACATTGACCGTCACATCTTCCGCGCCAGCCTGCCGCAGCCGCGCGACCGCGCCACGCTGGAACGCATCGTCGGCTGGATGCACGCCAAGCTCTTGAACCGCGCCCGCCCGCTCTGGGAATTCTACGTGTTCGAGGGCATGAAGGACAACGAGGTCGGGCTCTATTCCAAGATGCACCATGCCGCCATCGACGGCGGTGCCGGCGCGGCGCTGACCAAAATGATCTACGACATCTCGCCGATCCCGCGGAAGGTCGATCCGCCGGCGGCGGGAGCCAAGCCGGGGCAGGAGCCGCGTGACATCGCCGCCAACCTGCTCGATTCCTATCAGCAGCTTTTCAGCCAGCCGCTCGATGCTTCGGCCGCTGCGAAGAACCTGCAGCTGCCCCGCACCGGCAAGAGCGACATCGGCTCGATCCTGTTCGACAACGCGATGTACCAGATCGAGAGCGCGGTGCGCTTCGCCGGCAACATCCCGACCGTGCTCAAGAGCGTGTCCGACGTGCTCGGCAAGGTCGCCGATCCGAAGTCGCGCGAGAGCCTGGCCAGCATGGTGTCGCCGCCGACCATGCTCAACAAGACCATCTCCTCGGAGCGCAGCTTCGCCGGCGTGTCGATCCCGCTGTCGCGGGCGAAGGCGCTGGCCAAGCAGGCCGGCGGCAAGCTCAACGACGTCGTGCTGGCGCTCGCCTCCGGCGTGGTCCGCCGCTATCTCCAGCAATATGGCACGCTGCCGGCGAAATCCTTGACCGCCGCCGTGCCGATCTCGCTGCGCGAGGAAGGCAACACCGAGGCCAACAACCAGGTGTTCGGCATGATCTGCGCGATCGCGACCGACATCGACGATCCCAAGGCCCGACTGGAGGCGATCATCGCGCAATCGACCAAGTCCAAGGAGATGTCGCATCCGCTGCGCGCCCTGATGCCGCAAGTGTCCAACATCTCGATGCTGGGCGCGCCGATCATGGTGCAGATCCTGGCCTTGCTCTACAGCCGCTCGAACCTGTCGGACGTGCTGCCGCCGGCCGCCAACATCACGGTGTCCAACGTACCCGGGCCGCGGCAGACGCTCTACGCCGCCGGCGCGGAGCTGCTGCATATCTTCCCGGTGTCGATCTCGACGCACGGGCAGGCGCTCAACATCACGGTGCAGAGCTATCGCGACCAGCTCGATTTCGGTTTCATTGTCGGTGCCAACATCATTCCGCATGTGCAGGTGATGTGTGACATGCTGCCCGAGGAGTTTGCTGCGCTGGAGGCGGCCTATGCGCCGCCAGCGGCCGACATCAAGGGCGCTGCTGAGTAGGAATGTCCCGATGATCGAAATGCCGCCGCTCAAGTTCGTGCAGACGAACGGAATCCGCATGGGTTACTACGAGGCGGGTCCGGTCTCCGACACCCCGCCGATGGTGCTGTGCCATGGCTGGCCGGAGCTCGCCTTTTCCTGGCGCCATCAGATCAAGGCGCTGAGCGAGGCCGGAATCCGGGTGATCGCGCCGGACCAGCGCGGTTATGGCGCGACCGACCGGCCCGAGCCGGTCGAGGACTACGATATCGAGCACCTGACCGGCGACCTCGTCGGTCTGCTCGATCATCTCGGGATCGACAAGGCGATCTTCGTCGGCCACGACTGGGGCGGCTTCATCGTCTGGCAGATGCCGCTGCGGCATATCGGCCGCGTCGCCGGCGTGGTCGGCATCAATACCCCCCATACCAACCGGGCTTGGGCCGATCCGATCGAACTCCTGCGCGCGCGGTTTGGCGACAAGATGTACATCGTGCAGTTCCAGGACCCGTCGCGTGAAGCCGACAGGATTTTCGGCAGCCGCGTCGAGCAAACCTTCGATGCATTCATGCGCAAGCCGGCGCCGCGCCCGCCCGATGCGCCGGCGGAGGAAGTGATTGCCGGCGTGGGCGCTTCGCCGCGGGTCAATCTGGCGTTTCCGCAGATGATTGCGGCCTATGACGCCAGGCACGATCCGCGTACGCCGATCCTGTCGCCGGAAGAGAAGAAGGTGTTCGTCGACAATTTCACCAGGACCGGCTTTACCGGCGGCATCAACTGGTACCGCAACATGTCGCGCAACTGGGTGCGCGCCGAAGGGCTCGATCATACGGTACGCGTGCCGTCGCTGATGATCATGGCCGAGAACGACGCGGTGCTGCCGCCGTCTTCCGCCGATGGCATGGACAAGCTGATTCCCGATCTCGAAAAATATCTGGTCCGCGACAGCGGCCATTGGACGCAGCAGGAGAAGCCGGACGAGGTCAGCGCCAAGCTGATCGAATGGCGTAGAAGGCGGTTTGGGTGACGATGCCGTCGTCAGTGTAAATGGAACGTCATTCCGGGGCGCCCGAAGGGCGAACCCGGAATCTCGAGATTCCGGGTTCGATGCTGCGCATCGCCCCGGAATGACGCGATCAGGGGGAAGCGCACGTCAATGTCATCCAAGAACCGTCTGGACCCGATCCCGCAGCCGCCGACCAAGCCGGTGGTCGGCAATATGCTGTCGCTGGACTCGGCGGCTCCCGTGCAGCACCTGACGCGGCTCGCCAAGGAGCTCGGCCCGATCTTCTGGCTCGACATGATGGGCTCGCCGATCGTCGTCGTCTCGGGCCACGATCTCGTCGACGAGCTGTCCGACGAGAAGCGCTTCGACAAGACGGTGCGCGGCGCGCTGCGGCGCGTGCGTGCGGTCGGCGGCGACGGCCTGTTCACGGCCGACACCAGGGAGCCGAACTGGAGCAAGGCGCACAACATCCTGCTCCAGCCGTTCGGCAACCGAGCGATGCAGTCCTACCACCCGAGCATGGTCGACATCGCCGAGCAGCTCGTCCAAAAATGGGAGCGGCTCAACGCCGACGACGAGATCGACGTCGTCCACGACATGACCGCCCTGACGCTGGACACGATCGGCCTGTGCGGCTTCGAGTACCGCTTCAATTCATTCTACCGGCGCGACTACCATCCCTTCGTCGAGTCGCTGGTGCGCTCGCTCGAAACCATCATGATGACGCGGGGTCTGCCGTTCGAGCAGATCTGGATGCAGAAGCGGCGCAAGACCCTCGCCGAAGACGTAGCCTTCATGAACAAGATGGTTGACGAGATCATCGCGGAGCGCCGCAAGAGCGCGGAGGGGATCGACGACAAGAAGGACATGCTCGCGGCGATGATGACCGGCGTCGACCGTTCGACCGGCGAGCAGCTCGACGACGTCAACATCCGCTACCAGATCAACACGTTCTTGATCGCCGGCCACGAGACCACAAGCGGCCTGTTGTCCTACACGCTCTATGCGCTCCTGAAGCATCCCGACATCCTCAAGAAGGCCTATGACGAGGTCGATCGCGTCTTCGGTCCCGATGTCAACGCGAAGCCGACCTATCAGCAGGTAACGCAGCTCACCTACATCACGCAGATCCTGAAAGAGGCGCTGCGGCTGTGGCCGCCGGCGCCGGCCTACGGCATCTCGCCGCTCGCGGACGAAACCATCGGCGGCGGCAAGTACAAGCTCAGGAAGGGCACGTTCATCACCATTCTGGTGACGGCGCTGCATCGCGATCCCTCCGTCTGGGGGCCGAATCCCGATGCCTTCGATCCCGAAAATTTCAGCCGCGAGGCGGAGGCCAAGCGGCCGATCAATGCCTGGAAGCCGTTCGGCAACGGTCAGCGCGCCTGCATCGGCCGCGGATTTGCCATGCACGAGGCGGCGCTCGCGCTCGGCATGATCCTCCAGCGTTTCAAGCTGATCGACCACCAGCGCTACCAGATGCACCTGAAGGAAACGCTGACGATGAAGCCGGAGGGCTTCAAGATCAAGGTTCGTCCGCGCGCCGATCGCGAGCGCGGTACCTATGGCGGGCCTGTCGCGGCTGTGTCCTCGGCGCCGCGAGCACCGCGTCAGCCGACGGCGCGGCCCGGCCACAACACGCCGATGCTGGTGCTGTACGGCTCCAATCTCGGCACCGCCGAAGAACTCGCGACACGCATGGCCGACCTCGCCGAGATCAACGGCTTTGCCGTGCATCTCGGGGCGCTCGACGAATACGTCGGCAAGCTGCCGCAGGAGGGCGGCGTGCTGATCATCTGCGCCTCCTATAACGGAGCGCCGCCGGACAATGCGACGCAATTCGTCAAATGGCTCGGCAGCGACCTGCCCAAGGATGCCTTTGCCAATGTGCGCTACGCCGTGTTCGGCTGCGGCAACAGCGACTGGGCTGCGACCTATCAATCGGTGCCGCGCTTCATCGACGAGCAATTGTCGGGGCATGGCGCGCGCGCGGTCTATCCGCGCGGCGAAGGTGACGCGCGCAGCGATCTCGACGGCCAGTTCCAGAAATGGTTCCCGGCAGCTGCCCAGGTCGCGACCAAGGAGTTCGGCATCGACTGGAACTTCACCCGCACCGCGGAGGACGACCCGCTCTACGCGATCGAGCCTGTCGCGGTGACTGCCGTCAACACCATCGTGGCCCAGGGCGGCGCGGTGGCGATGAAGGTGCTGGTCAATGACGAGCTTCAGAACAAGAGCGGGTCCAATCCGTCGGAGCGCTCGACGCGCCATATCGAGGTGCAGCTGCCGTCCAACATCACCTACCGCGTCGGCGATCATCTGAGCGTCGTTCCGCGCAACGATCCGACGCTGGTGGATTCGGTCGCCCGCCGCTTCGGCTTCCTGCCGGCCGACCAGATCAGGCTTCAGGTGGCCGAAGGCCGCCGTGCCCAATTGCCGGTCGGCGAGGCCGTGTCGGTCGGCCGCCTGCTCAGCGAGTTCGTCGAGCTGCAGCAGGTGGCGACGCGGAAGCAGATCCAGATCATGGCCGAGCACACGCGCTGCCCGGTCACCAAGCCGAAGCTGCTGACCTTCGTCGGCGAGGAGGCCGAGCCGGCCGAGCGCTATCGCACCGAGATTCTGGCGAGGCGCAAATCGGTGTACGATCTACTGCTCGAATATCCGGCCTGCGAATTGCCGTTCCACGTCTATCTGGAGATGCTCTCGCTGTTGGCGCCGCGCTATTACTCGATCTCTTCCTCGCCTTCGGTCGATCCGGCGCGGTGCAGTATCACGGTCGGCGTCGTCGAGGGGCCGGCCGCTTCCGGGCGCGGCGTCTACAAAGGCATCTGCTCGAACTATCTCGCCAACCGGCGCGCGAGCGATGCGATCTACGCCACGGTGCGCGAGACCAAGGCCGGCTTCCGGCTCCCGGACGACTCATCCGTGCCGATCATCATGATCGGGCCGGGCACGGGACTGGCGCCGTTCCGCGGCTTCCTCCAGGAGCGCGCCGCGCGCAAGGCGAAAGGCGCTGCGCTTGGCCCGGCGATGCTGTTCTTCGGCTGCCGCCACCCCGATCAGGATTTTCTCTACGCCGACGAGCTGAAGGCGTTGGCGGCAAGCGGCGTCACCGAGCTCTTCACCGCGTTCTCGCGCGCGGCCGGACCGAAGACCTATGTGCAGCATGTGCTCGCGGCGCAGAAGGACAAGGTCTGGCCGCTGATCGAGCAGGGCGCCATCATCTACGTCTGCGGCGACGGCGGCAAAATGGAGCCCGACGTGAAGGCAGCGCTCGTTGCGATCCGTCGCGAGAAGAGCGGTAGCGATGCCGCCACGGCCGCGCGCTGGATCGAGGAGATGGGCGCGACGAATCGCTATGTGCTCGACGTCTGGGCGGGCGGTTAGGCCGGGCTACGAAGCAAATCGTGCTAAAGCTCTCCCATGATTCCCTGGGAAAAGATCGACACCGCCAAAATCCCCGGCTCCGACGAAGAGCTCCGCCTGATGCGGCGGGGCAAGGAGTTCTCCATCAAGCTCGGCACCAACGAGCTGATGAACAATCGTCTGTCGGGCTCCGAGGCGGCACTTGCGACGCTGGCGGCGAAGCAGATCGAGACGGTCGCAAAGCCCGTTGTCCTGATCGGCGGCCTCGGCATGGGCTTTACGCTGCGTGCGGCGCTGGCCGTGCTTGGAGCTAAGGCGAAGATCGTGGTGTCCGAGCTCGTGCCGGCGGTGGTTGCCTGGGCGCGAGGTCCGATGGCGGAGGTTTTTGGCGACAGCCTCGACGATCCCCGTGTCAAGATCCGGGAGACCGACGTTGGAGAAATCATCCGCGCGCAGCGATCGGCCTTCGATGCCATCCTCCTCGACGTCGACAACGGGCCGGAGGGGCTGACCCGGAAGGGCAATGATGCGCTCTACAACGCGGGCGGGTTGAAGGCGGCCAAGACGGCGCTGCGGCCGGGCGGCGTGCTCGCCGTCTGGTCATCGGGGCCCAACCCGGCATTCACCAGGCGCCTTAGGAGCGCCGGCTTCGACGTGAATGAAGTCAGTGTCCGCGCCACCGGCAGAGGCGGCGGCGCGCGTCACGTGATCTGGATCGCGCGGAAGAGCTAGGCGGTTCTTTTGCGCTGCGCTTGATCCGGCCTGCGCATCCACGATGTCAGAATCGTAGGGTGGGCAAAGCGACTTGTCCGCCGTAGCTCGAAGAGCATAGGCGGAAGCGGCGCGCGAAGGGCGCGCCTTTGCCCACCCTACGAGCTAGAACATCGTGTTGTTGTTCGTCGGATTTTCCGGGATCGGCTGTACGACGTCCCAGTGCTCGACGATCTTGCCGTTCTCCAGCTTGAAAATGTCGACGATCGCGTTACCCCTTGTGCCGGGCTCGCGAACCGCGTGCACGTGGAGAATGACATAGTCGCCGTCGGCGAAGGAGCGTTTGATCTCGCTGTGCGAGTTCGGAAACTTCTCGCGCAGGAAGCCGATGAATTTGCGGAAGCCGTCCGGACCATCGGCGGCATTGGGATTGTGCTGGACATAGCGGTCGCCGACATGGGCGAGGGCGGCATCGGCGTCCTTCTGATTGAGGCCCTTCTCGTAGAAGGCAAGCACGGCGGTACGGTTGGCCTCTTCCTGTGCGCTGGCGGCGCTCGCGGCGCCGTTGCCGAGGGACAACATGAGAATGGAGGCTGCAATCATTGCGACCGGCCGGACGATGGGGTGCATGTGAACTCCGAGAGGCCGCGGCCTCTTTCTCTTGCGACTGAGGGAGGCTTGTATAGCTTCCGTGCCGGCGTGCGTTAAGAGAGTAACCGGCAGCTCACATGGTTACCGTGAGGAGACTGCTCGCATCGGCTCTACGCTGCCTGTGCTGCCGCTCCATGCGCGTGCTTGTCGATGGCGCCGATAATCTTGGGCCAGAAACGCATCGGCAGCGCGTGGCCCATGCCTTCGACCATCAACAGCTTCGCACCCGGAATTGATGCGGTCGTGTCCCTGCCACCTTCGGGATGGACCAAGGGATCAACCGTGCCGTGGATCACCAGCGTCGGCGTCTTCACGGCATGCAGCCGCTCCTTGCGGCTGCCCGAGGCAAGCACGGCGCGGAGTTGCCGGCCGACACCGGCCGGATTGAGCCCGCGCGCGAACACGCGCTCGGCACGATCAGGGTCGAGTGCTTCCTCTTCCGGAAAGGCCCCGGCGCGCAACACCTTCCAGGTCTGTCCGTAGCGGATGACGAACTCCTCCTTGCTGCGCGGCGGCGGCGCCATCAGCATGGCGGCGGCCTCGCGTGTCGGCGGCGGCACGCGCGGATTGCCCGTCGTCGACATGATCGAGGTCAGCGAGCGCACGCGCCCGGGAAACGACAGCGTCACCTCCTGCGCGATCATGCCGCCCATGGAGGCGCCGACCAGATGCGCCGACTTGATGCCGAGCGCGTCCATCAGGCCGACGGTGTCCCTGGCCATGTCGATCAGCTTGTAGGTTGCGGCTACGGGAATCCTCAGGAAGCGGAGCTTCAACAGCTCGAGCGGCGTCAGCCGCTTGCCGCCCGCGAGATGGCTCGACTTGCCGATGTCGCGGTTGTCGAAGCGGATCACGCGAAAGCCGTGCACGGCGAGCTGCTCGCAGAACGCATCGTCCCAATGGATCATCTGCGCCCCGAGCCCCATGATCAGCAGCAGCGGCTCGGCGTTGTCGTTGCCAAAAATCTCGTAGCAAATGTCGATGCCGTTGGCGCGGACGGTCTGGGGCGGCTGATGGGCGTTCACGGGCGCGGTCCCTCCTGCTGATCGATGCTGTATCGCACGGTTTTCCGCCGCAATGAAGCGGCGCGCGCATCAGCGCACCCGCTGCTTGCCGGTTGACCGGCACCGCGCAACGGTGTGGTATGGCAAGAAAGAAGGGCATCGCAGCTCTCGATACCAGGAGGACGCCGATGACCGACAAGACCAACGATCCCGTTGCCGTGTGGCAGAAGATGGTTGGCGAGATGGAGAAGGGGTTCAACTCTTTCGCCAATCAAGCCATGTCGTCGCCTGAGTTCTCGCAAGCGATGAATCGGGCCGGCGGCGTTGCTGCAGGTGCTCAGAAGCAGCTCGGCGAGCTCATGGAGAAATACCTCGTCAGCATGAATCTGCCGAGCCGGGAGCAGGTCACGGGTCTTGCGGAACGGCTGCAGTCGATCGAGGTCCAGATCGGCGAGATGAAGTCGATGCTGAGCCAGATGGCGGCAGGTTCCGGACTGTCGCAAGGCTTCGACGGTGCGCCGCGGCCGCCGCGGACGAAACGCCCGCCCTCCGAAGGCGGAGAGCCCAAATGAACGCGCCGACGGGACTTGATTTCGCCTCCATCCCGGAGCGCATCCAGTCCGAGGTGCAGCGCGCAATCCAGCGCAGCATCAAGGGCGTCGAATATTTCTCGACCTCCGGCCCGACGCTCGGCTCGACGCCGAAAGACGTGCTGCATTCGCGCGGCACGATGAGCCTCTACCACTATCGGCCGATGTCGGATGAGATCTACCGGGTGCCGGTGCTGATCGTGATGGCGACCACCAATCGAGGCTACATCCTCGACCTCGTGCCCGGCCAGAGCTTCATCGAGTTCCTCCTGAGGCGCGGCTACGACGTCTACATGCTCGACTGGAGCGCGCCGCGTCCGGAAGAGAAGAGCCTGCGCATGGAGGACTCGTCCTCGACTTTATCCCGGATTGCGTCCGCCGCGTGCAGCAGGATTCCGGCGAGCAGGACGTCTCCGTCATCGGCTACTGCTTCGGTGGCGTGCTGTCGCTGCTCTACGGCTCGATCCACAAGGACGGGCCAATGAAGAACTTGATCTGCTTCACTACGCCGATCGACTTCCGCGAGATGAAGCTGTTCTCCAATTTCTCCGACCGCCGCTATTTCGACGTCGATCGCCTCGTCGACAGCATCGGCAACGTGCCGCCGGAGATGATCCTGTCCTCGTTCGAGATGCTGCGCCCGGCCTCGCGCACGGTGAGCCAGATCCAGCTCTGGGAAAACATCTGGAACGACGAGTTCGTCAAGTCCTACCGGATGTTCGATCGCTGGGCGACCGATACGCTGCCGCTGGCGGGCGAGTATTTCCGCACCATCACCAAGGACCTGATGTGGGACAACAAGCTGTTCAACGACACCATGTCGGTCGGCGGCCGTGCGGCGAAGCTCGAGGATATCAAGGTGCCGATCCTGCATGCGGTCGCCGAGCACGACCACATCGTGCCCTATGATGCCGCAAAACATTTGATCGCGAAGATTGGATCGGCGGACAAGGAAGAGGTGATGCTGAAAGGCGGTCACGTCTCGCTGGTCGCCGGCGCCAACGCGGTGAAACGGCTGTGGCCGAAACTGGACTCCTGGCTGGGGAAGAGATCGACATGAGTGAGCAGCGTTCCTATCCGCGTCAGGTCAAGACCGACGCCGGCGATATCGAGATCCGCTTGATGTCGCCTGCGGACGAAGCCGCGGTGCTCGCCTTTGGCAAGGGCCTGCCGACGCACGATCTGCTCTTCCTGCCCCGCAACATCAGCGAGCCAAAAGTGCTCTCGGCCTGGGTCAAGGAGATCGAGCGCGGTGCGATCACGAGCCTGCTCGCCGTGAAGGACGGCAAGGTCGTCGGCTGCGGCACGCTGGTGCGCGATCCGCATTCCTGGTCGCCCCATGTCGGCGAGATTCGCATGGTGGTCTCGCTCGACGTGCGCGGGAAGGGGGTGGGGCGGGCGCTGTCGCAGGAGACCTTTGCGCTCGCGCTCGGCGCCGGCCTGGAAAAGCTCTCGGTCCAGATGACGGTCGACCAGCAGGCGGCGATCGCGGTGTTCGAAAGCCTTGGCTTCAAGGCCGAGGCGCTGCTGCGCGACCACGTCCGCGATGTCGATGGCAAGACCCACGACATTGTCGTGCTCGGCCACAACATCGCGCAGGTCCAGGCCCAGATGGAGGCCTATGGGCTGCCAGGTGCCGTCCAGCTCTAAAGACCGCGATCAGGCACGCGTTCGCGGGGATTGGTGAGGGAGGCATCATATTGCCTCCTGTTAAGGCTGTTCACGATTTCGTGATACTGCAGTGCAATATGAATGTTGCATTGCACAATTAACTATGCCATATAAGCCGTGCCCCGGGCCAATGCGGACGGGGTGAGCCCATAGCTCAGACCATTGAGGATGGAGAGAACCCCATGACCACTGAAACCAACACCGCTTTCGAGGGCTTCAAGGACGCTTTCAAGAACATCCAGAACCTGGAAGTTCCCGAGGCCGCCCGCGAATTCGTCAAGAAGACCGCCAACACCGCCAAGGACCGTGCTGCCGAGGTGTTCGCTGGCTCCGAGCGCGTGACCGCCGCCGTCGAGAACGCGGTGACCGAGTCCGTCACCGAGGCCGGCAAGATCAGCCGCAACATCCAGCAGGCGATCTACGAGGACGCTGAAGCGTTCTTCTCGGGCATCGACAAGCTCGCGTCCGCCAAGTCGTTCAGCGAAGCCGTCGAGATCCAGTCGAGCCTGCTCCGCTCCCGCGGCGAAGCGTTCGTCTCGCGCGCCAAGGCGACCACCGACTATCTCGGCAAGCTCGCCGCCAATGGTGCGAAGTCCGCTCAGGACAACTTTGCCAAGGTCTACAACAAGACCGCCTGATTGCGCGTCGCGTTGATAAACTGAATTTTGAGGCCCGCTTCGGCGGGCCTTGTTTTTTGCGCCGCCGTCATCATCGGTCGTCATTCCTGGTCCGGTCCTGCGGATCGTCGCGGAATGACGTAAGCTCGGTGAATCATGACTTCTCCCGCCACATTCTCCTTCGACACTCCCGGTGACGCCGAGCGGGCGGCCGAGTTGCGCCGCGTGAAAGCATTGGCGACGTTGGTGCTGGCCTCGACGCTGGCCTTGTTCGTCGTCGCGAAATGGCTTCTGCCCGTGCATCCCGCGTTCGGCTTCATCGCGGCCTTC
The DNA here is from genome assembly GCF_044570075.1 of Bradyrhizobium sp. YCK136. NCBI lineage: Bacteria > Pseudomonadati > Pseudomonadota > Alphaproteobacteria > Hyphomicrobiales > Nitrobacteraceae > Bradyrhizobium > Bradyrhizobium sp. YCK136. The sequence goes on along the minus strand of NZ_CP172424.1, from coordinate 6,648,574 downwards.
GCAGAAGCCGCGACCATCGGCGGCCTCGCCGACTGGTATGCCGTGGTCGCGCTGTTCAAGCGGCCGCTCGGCCTGCCGATCCCGCATACCGCGATCATCCAGAGCAACCAGGCCCGCATCGCCGACAAGCTCGGCGAGTTCATCCAGGTGCATTTTCTCGAGGCCGGACCCGTCGAGGCCAAGCTGAACGAGATCGATTTCGGCTCCTTCGTTGCCGACTGGCTGCGCGACCGCAAGCGCAGCGAGGATCTCGCGCGCTTCGCGCTGCGTTTGTTGCCGGAGGCCTTCTCCGCGACCGAGACCTCCGGCCTGATGACCTTCATCATCCGTCGCATGTCCTCGCAGCTCCAGGCGATCGACCTCGCGCCGCTCGCCGCCGGCACGCTGCGCGGCTTCGTTGCGGAAGGGCGGCACCAGATCCTGTTCGACGATCTCCTGCGCGTGATGCATGACACGCTGAACCAGAAAGAGACGATGGCGATGATCCGCGAGAAGGTGCGCGCGGAGTTGCCGACCCTGCTCAGGCTCTACCGCGCCGACAAGTTTCTGGTGAACAAGATCGTGGCGTCGGCCACGGCCTTCTTCAACGAGGTGCGCAGCGATCCCAAGCATCCGTTCCGCGGCGAGTTCGATCGCATGGTGCTGACCTTCGTCGACCGGCTCGGCACCGACCAGGCCTACATCGATCGCATCGACGGCCTGAAACGCGATCTGCTGGCGCGGCCCGAGCTTGCAGATCTCGCCCGCACCGTCTGGGCCAACACGCGCTCCTTCATCGAGCGCAGCGCCTCCGGCGAGACACAGGTGCTTCAGCATCATCTCGTCGGCATGTTCGTCGCCGCGGGCGAGGCGCTCGCCGGCGATGCCGAACTGCGCGGCGAGATCAACAAGGGTCTGGTGACGGTGCTGCGCAGCTTCGTCGCCGACCAGAAGAGCGGCGTCTCCACCTTCATCTCCGACCAGGTCAAGGCCTGGGATATGGCGCAGCTGATTTCGCTGATCGAAATCAACATCGGCCGTGACCTGCAATACATCCGCTTCAACGGCTCGCTGATCGGCGGGCTGGCCGGACTCGCGCTCTACTCCGTAGAATTCCTGCTTCGATTGCTGTGACTTTTGCGTCACTGACGTTAGCATTAACGCGCGGGCCTATTGTGGCCCCGCGTCTCTGCCACTTGAATGTCGGGCACCGGCCGCCTAGCTGATTCATGTTGCGCTGCGGAACGTTCAAGAAGCCGGCGTACTGGAATTCATGCCCATTTGCCGGCATCGCGGCCGGCGCCGTCCCAAGGGAAACATTGATGACCGCTACTGCCCAGACGCTGCGTCCGCCGTCCCGTACCCTGATGTTTCTGGAAGGGCGCGCGATCCACGAGTTCGGCGCATTCCTCGGCGCGCTGCCACTGCTGAGCCTCGCGCCGCGCGGCGATGGGCATCCGGTGCTGGTGCTGCCGGGCCTTGTGGCCTCCGACGCGTCCACGCGCGCGCTACGCACCTTTCTGTCAGGCAAGGGCTACGCGGTGAGTGGCTGGCGCCAGGGCCGCAACTACGGCCTGCGTCCGGGCGTGCAGCATGCGATGGTCGACCTGGTCCAGGAGCTCAGCGACACGCATGGCCGCAAGATCAGCCTGGTCGGCTGGAGCCTCGGCGGCCTCTATGCGCGCCAGCTCGCCAAGATGATGCCCGAGCGCGTGCGCCAGGTGATCACCCTCGGCAGCCCCTTTGCCGGCGATCCGCGTTCCACCAATGCCTGGCGCGTCTATGAATGGGCGAGCGGGCAGAAGGCCGATCAGGTCGATCCGCGCTTCGGCGGCGAACTCGCCGTTCCGCCGCCGGTGCCGACCACCGCCATCTTCAGCCGCACCGACGGCGTCTGCGCCTGGCAGGGCTGCATGGAGAAGTCCGGCGCGCAGACCGAGAGCATCGAGATCGAGAGCAGCCATTGCGGCATGGGGCATCACCCGGCTGCGGTTTACGCTGTCGCCGACCGGCTTGCGCAGAAGGAAGGCCAGTGGAAGCCCTTCGACCGCAGCGGCTGGCGCAGCCTGGCGTATCCCGATCCGCATAGGTAGCTTCTTTGCCTCTCCCCGCGTGCGGGGAGAGGCCGGATTGCATCGAAGATGCAATCCGGGTGAGGGGGAGTCTCCGCGAGTCCGTCTCTTACCGTTTTTGCAGAAGCAGCCCTCTCCCCGTAAGAACGGGGAGAGGGAGAGTAACGGCGTCGCTCCCGTCCATTGTCGCGCCTGCACCAAACGCGCTATGCCTCGCACATGGCGCATCCGCTCTCCCGCATCATCGACCAGCTCAAGCGCGAACCGTCGCGCACCGGCTCCATCGTCATCACCGTGTTCGGCGACGCCATCGTGCCGCGCGGGGGCTCGGTGTGGCTCGGCACGCTGCTGGAATTCTTCGAGAGCCTGGACATCGACAGCGGGGTGGTGCGCACCGCGATGTCGCGCCTGGCGGCTGACGGCTGGCTGACGCGTGAAAAGGTCGGCCGCAACAGTTTCTATCGTCTCGCCGACAAGGGCCACCAGACCTTCGAGGCCGCGACGCGCCACATCTACGATCCGCCGCCGTCGGACTGGACCGGGCGTTTCGAGCTGCTGCTGATCAATGGCGAGGACCGCGACGCCTCGCGCGAGGCGCTGCGCAATGCCGGCTTCGGCAGTCCGCTGCCCGGCGTGTGGGTTGCGCCGTCGGGCGTGCCGGTGCCGGACGAGGCTGCGGGCGCTATCCGTCTCGAGGTCTCCGCGGAGGACGACAGCGGGCGCCGGCTGCTCAGCGCAAGCTGGCCGCTCGATCGCACCGCGGATGCCTATCTGAAGTTCATGAAGACGTTCGAGCCGTTGCGCACCGCGATCGGCCGCGGAACGACTCTCTCCGACGCCGACGCCTTCACCGCGCGGATCCTGCTGATCCACCACTATCGCCGCGTCGTGCTGCGCGATCCGCTGCTGCCCGAGAGCCTGCTGCCTGCGGATTGGCCGGGCAGGGCCGCCCGCGAACTCTGCGGCGAGATCTATCGCGCGCTGCTTGCTCCGTCCGAACAATGGCTTGATGGCCATGGAACCAATGAAAAAGGGCCATTGCCGGTGGCGCGAAAACTCCTGGAACGGAGGTTCGGCGCCTGACCTTTATGTTACAGAAATATCTTGCATGACGTAATTTCTGTTATATATTATCTCCCAATAAAATGGGAGGATGCGCATGTACACCCGGGCGCTGAATATGGCCGAGACTGATGATCGCGGTCTTGAGGACGCAGGCAGCGCTGCGCAGTTCCAGGCTCGCATCGATGCGGAGGAGCGCATCGAGCCGAACGACTGGATGCCGGCGGCCTATCGCAAGACGCTCACCCGCCAGGTCTCCCAGCACGCCCATTCCGAAATCGTCGGCATGCTGCCCGAAGGCAACTGGATCACGCGTGCGCCGACCTTGCGCCGCAAGGCCGCGCTGCTCGCCAAGGTGCAGGACGAGTGTGGCCACGGGCTCTATCTCTATGCCGCCGCAGAAACGCTTGGCGCCTCGCGCGAGGAGCTGGTCGATGCCATGCTCGCCGGCAAGGCCAAGTACTCGTCCATCTTCAACTATCCGACGCTGACCTGGGCCGACATCGGCACCATCGGCTGGTTGGTGGACGGCGCCGCGATCATGAACCAGATCCCGCTGTGCCGCTGCTCCTACGGTCCCTATGCGCGCGCGATGATCCGCGTCTGCAAGGAGGAATCGTTCCACCAGCGCCAGGGCTACGAGATCATGCTGACGCTGTGCCGCGGCTCGGACGAGCAGAAGGCGATGGCGCAGGATGCGCTGAACCGTTGGTGGTGGCCGGTGCTGATGATGTTCGGTCCGCCCGATGCCACGAGCCAGCACAGCGACACCTCGACGAAGTGGAAGATCAAGCGCTTCTCCAATGACGAGCTGCGCCAGAAATTCGTCGATGCCACCGTGCCGCAGGCGCAATATCTCGGCCTCACCATTCCCGATCCCGGCATGACGCAGGATGCCGAGGGGCACTGGCGCTACAGCGAGATCGACTGGACCGAATTCAAGCAGGTTCTTGCCGGCAACGGCCCCTGCAATCGGGATCGCATGGCGGCGCGCCGCAAGGCGCACGAGGAGGGGGCCTGGGTGCGCGAAGCCGCCGCCGCCTATGCCGCGAAGCGCGCGCGTCGCCAGACCGCGCAAGCAGCCGAGTAAGGAGATCACGATGGCCACGCCGAACACGCCGCTGTGGGAAGTCTTCATCCGCAGCCGCAACGGGCTCGCGCACAAGCATGTGGGATCGCTGCATGCCAACGATGCCACCATGGCCCTCCAGGCCGCCCGCGACATCTACACCCGCCGCGGCGAGGGCCTGTCGATCTGGGTCGTGCCGTCCACCGCGATCACCGCGAGCGATCCGGCCGAGAAGGGCATGATGTTCGAGCCGGCGGAGTCAAAGATCTACCGGCACCCGACGTTCTATGAGGTCCCCGAAGAAGTGGGGCACATGTAATGTCCGTCGCCAACACCCAGGTCTCCGAAACACCGCTGGTGCTCTACGCCCTGCGCCGCGCCGACGATGCGCTGATCCTCGGTCACCGGCTGTCGGAATGGTGCGGGCATGCGCCGATGCTGGAAGAGCACATGGCGCTCTCCAACATCGCGCTCGACCTCATCGGCCAGGCGCGCGAGCTCTACACCTATGCCGCCAAGGTCGAAGGCAAGGACAATGACGAGGACAAGCTCGCATACCTGCGTGACGTCAGGCAGTACCGCAACCTGCTGCTGGTCGAGCAGCCCAACGGCGACTTTGCCCAGACACTGGTGCGGCAGTTCTTCTATTCCGCCTTCGCCGACCTCTACTGGCGCGCGATGATGACCTCGCGCGACACGACGCTCGCCGCCATTGCCGCCAAGTCCGAGAAGGAGAGCGCCTATCATCTGCGTCATGCCTCGGAATGGATCATCCGGCTCGGCGACGGCACGGACGAGAGCCATCGACGAGCGCAAGCCGCGATTGATCATCTCTGGGCCTTCACCGGTGAGATGTTTGCCGTCGACGACGGCGAGCGCGCCCTGATCCATGCGGGTGTCGCCATCGATCCCGGTATCTTGCGCGGTCGTTGGCTGAAGATGCTTTCCGATGTCGTCAGCGAGGCTACGCTCGAGCTGCCGCAGAACGACTGGATGCAGCAGGGCGGCCGCGCGGGCCGGCACAGCGAGCACCTCGGCCATCTCCTGTCGGAGCTGCAATCGATGCAGCGTACCTTCCCGGGGCAGACATGGTGACGGTGCTAGAGAGCGGTGCCGATCTGCGTCAGCGCGCCTGGGATGCTGCGGCGAGCGTGGTCGACCCGGAAATCCCGGTGCTGACGATCGCCGATCTCGGCGTACTGCGCGACGTCGTTCTCGACGGCGACCATGTCGAGGTCGCGATCACCCCGACCTATTCGGGCTGCCCGGCCATGAACATGATCGCGCTCGAAATCGAGGTCGCGCTGGAGCGCGCCGGCTTCCATCGTCCGAAGGTCCGCACGGTGTTGTCGCCGGCCTGGACCACCGACTGGATGAGCGAGGAGGGGCGGCGGAAGCTGCGCGCCTACGGCATCGCGCCGCCAAAGGCTTCGAACTCGCGCCGCGCGCTGTTCGGCGAGCAGTCTGTCGCGTGTCCGCAATGCGGTTCTGACAAGACCGAGCTGTTGTCCGAATTCGGCTCGACCTCCTGCAAGGCGCTCTGGCGCTGCAAGGCCTGCCGCGAACCCTTCGATTACTTCAAGTGTCATTGATCATGTCAGCAGCCGCACCGCGCTTCCATCGCCTGGCCGTCAACGATCTCCGCCGCGAGGCCTCGGACGCCATTTCGGTGACCTTCGCCATCCCCAGCGAACTCGCCAGCGATTACGCTTTCACGCCCGGGCAGTACCTGACGCTCCGCACGATGCTGGACGGTGAAGAGGTGCGCCGCTCCTACTCCATCTGCTCCGGCCCCGACGACGGCGAGATCCGCATCGCGGTGAAGAAGGTCGATGGTGGTGCGTTTTCGAGCTGGGCCGCCGATGAACTCAAATGCGGCGACGAACTCGACGTGATGACGCCGACGGGCCGCTTCGGCGCTGTCGCGCCGGCCGATACGGGGCGGATCCATGTCGGCTTTGCCGCCGGCTCCGGCATCACGCCGATCCTGTCGATCGTCAAGGGCGTGCTCGCACGCGAACCGGATAGCCGCTTCTTCCTGTTCTACGGCAACCGCACGACCGACAACATCATGTTCCTCGAGGCGCTCGAGGAGCTCAAGGACCGCTTCATCGACCGCCTCTCGATCTTCCACGTCATCTCCGGCGAGGAGCAGGACATTCCGATCCTGCATGGCCGGCTCGACGGCGACAAGGTGAGGGTGCTGCTGCGCTCGCTGGTGCCGGCGGGAAGCGTCGATCACGTCTTCATCTGCGGTCCGTCTGGCATGAGCGAGGACATCGAGGCGACCTGCCGCGATCTCGGTATCGCCGAGGAGCGCATCCACGTCGAGCGCTTCGTCTCGGAATTCGGCGGCAAGCCGCGGCCGAAGAAGGCTGTTGCACCCGACGCGCCACCGAAGGCGATCGCCTCGCTGATCATCGACGGCAAGCGCCGCGACGTGCCGGTCGCCGAGGACGAAGCGATCCTCGATGCCGCGCTGCGCGCCGGCGTCGATCTGCCCTTCGCCTGCAAGGGCGGCATGTGCTCCACTTGCCGCGCCAAGCTGGTCGAGGGCGAGGCGCCGATGGACATCAACTATTCGCTGGAGCCGTGGGAGCTGAAGGCCGGCTTCGTCCTGACCTGCCAGGCCAAGCCGTCGTCCGAGCGGGTCGTGGTCGACTATGACCATGTCTGATCGGGCGGATCAGTACCCAACAATGCAAATGCGTCGCATTATTTGACAGCTCGAACCAACCAGCAGAACATCATGTGCAGGAAATTGGCCGGGAGAAGCGCGTGAACGTCAAAGCCGCCCTGTCGCCTGAGGATATTGCCCGCGCCTGCGCCGATGCGATGTGGGCGGAGGACGATGCCTCCAAAGGTCTCGGCATGGAGATCGTCGAAATCGGCCCGGGCTTCGCGACGCTGGCCATGACGGTGCGGCCGGACATGGTCAATGGCCAGCGCATCGCCCATGGCGGCTTCATCTTCACGCTCGCCGATTCCGCCTTTGCGCTTGCCTGCAACTCGCACAATGAGCGCGTGGTCGCGGCACAGGGCCAGATCACCTTCATCACGCCCGGCAGGCTCGGCGATCGTCTCGTCGCGAAGGCAAGAGAGGTCACCCGCAGCGGCCGCTCCGGCATCTACGACGTGCGCGTCACCGCCGGCGACATCGTCATTGCGGAATTCCGCGGGCATTCGCGCGTCATTCCCGGCACGTGGTTGCCGGCACACGACCAATAAAGAAAAGAACAGATCAATGTGGGGAAACGAGGATGGCTCTGACCAGGCTCAAGGAAGGTGGCACCAGCTATCGTGCCGAAATGGATGCGCATGAGCGCGCCTCACGTGACGAGATCATGGCGCTGCAGAAGCAGCGGCTGGGCTGGTCGCTGAAGCACGCCTACGACAACGTCGCGCATTATCGCAAGGCCTTCGACAAGGCCGGCGTGCATCCGTCCGACTTTCGCGAGCTTCCCGATCTCGCGAAGTTTCCGTTCACGGTGAAAACGGATTTGCGCGACAATTATCCTTTCAACATGTTCGCTGTGCCGCGCGAAAAACTGGTGCGCGTGCACGCCTCCTCCGGCACGACAGGTAAGCCGATCGTCGTGGGCTACACCCAACGCGATATCGACACCTGGTCGGAAGTCATGGCGCGCTCGATCCGCGCTGCCGGCGGCCGCACCGGCATGATCATCCACAACGCCTACGGATACGGCCTCTTCACCGGCGGGCTTGGCGTGCACTACGGTGCCGAAAAGCTCGGCTGCACGGTGGTGCCGATCTCCGGCGGCATGACCGAGCGGCAGGTGCAGCTCATCAACGATTTCCGCCCCGACATCATCACGGTGACGCCGAGCTACATGCTGGCGATTCTCGACGAGTTCAAGCGCCAGAAGCTGGATCCACGCCAGTGTTCGCTCAAGGTCGGCATCTTCGGCGCCGAGCCCTGGACCAATGCGATGCGCGGCGAGATCGAGGACGCCTTCGACATGGATGCGACCGACATCTATGGCCTCTCCGAGGTGATCGGTCCCGGCGTCGCGCAGGAATGCATCGAGACCAAGGACGGCCTGCACATCTGGGAGGACCATTTCTATCCCGAAGTGATCGACCCCGAGACGGGCGCGGTGCTGCCAGATGGCGAGAAGGGCGAGTTGGTGTTCACCTCGCTCACCAAGGAAGGTTTTCCGGTGATCCGCTATCGCACCCGCGACCTGACGCGGCTGTTGCCGGGCACGGCGCGGCCGGGCATGCGGCGGATGGAGAAGGTAACGGGCCGCTCGGACGACATGATCATCCTGCGCGGCGTCAATCTGTTCCCGACCCAGATCGAGGAGGTGCTGCTGGCCACCGACTGGTGCGGCGGCCACTTCATCCTCGAATTGACCCGCGAAGGCCGCATGGACGAACTGACCATCATTGCCGAGGCGCGGCCCGAGAGCTGGGACGGCCGCGGCCTCGTCGACCATGCCGACCGGATCTCGACCCACATCAAGAACACGATCGGCATCAGCTCCAACGTGCGGGTGGTCGCGCCCGCCACGCTGGAGCGCTCGCTCGGCAAGGCCAGGCGGCTCTACGACAAGCGCCCGAAGGATTGACTTGACCACCCGTAAGGGCGACAAGGCCCGCGAGAAATCGCGGGTCTTTCCATGTCACCAGCCGATACCAAAGCCGTCGAAGCGCGCTGTGTGCGCCTCAATGCCAAGGCCGAGAACGCGGCCGCGCTTGCGCCGGTTGTCGAGCGTCAGACGCTCACGCGGGGTCCAAACGATCTCCTGATCGAGGTGAAGGCGGCTGCCGTCAATCCGTCCGACGTCAAGGCCGCGACCGGGCTGATGCCCTATGCCGTGTTTCCGCGCACGCCGGGCCGCGACTACGCCGGCGTGGTGATCGATGGACCGACCGGTGCGGTCGGCCGCGAGGTGTTCGGTTCCTCCGGCGATCTCGGCATCCGCCGCGACGGCACCCACGCAACCCATCTCGTCGTCGAGGCCGATGCTGTCGTGGAGAAACCCAGGACGGTGTCCTGGGAGGAGGCTGCCGGCATCGGCGTTCCCTTTGTCACCGCGATGGAAGGCTTTCGCCGCGCCGGCGTGCCGAAGGCCGGTGAGACCGTTCTGGTGTTCGGCGTCAATGGCAAGGTCGGCCAGGCCGCGGTGCAGATCGCGACATGGCAGGGCGCGCGCGTCATCGGCGTGGTGCGCAAGGTCGAGACCTATGAAGGCCATAGCAACGCGTCCATCGAGGTGATCGATGCCTCCGCGACCGATGTCGCCACGCGGGTGCGCGAAGTGACCGGCGGTAAGGGCGCCGACATCGTCTTCAACACGGTCGGCGATCCCTATTTCCAGGCCGCGCACAAGTCGCTCGGCTTGCGCGGCCGCCAGATCCTGATCGCCGCGATCGACCGCATCGTGCAGTTCAACATTCTCGAATTCTACAGAGGCCAGCACACTTACGTCGGAATCGACACGCTCGGCTTGTCCTCGACGGCGACTGGCGCGGTGCTGCGTGACCTCGGCCCCGGCTTTGCGGGCGGTCACCTGAAACCGTTTCCGATCAAGGCGAATGCCGTCTATCCGCTGGAGCGTGCCAAGGCAGCGTATGTCGCGGTCGCCGGCTCCTCGCGCGACAGGGTAATCCTGCGGCCGTGAAACGCGTCATTGCTTCGCTGCGCTCGCAATGACGGAGAATGACGAGAGATCTGAGAACAACCGATGGAATCCGCGCAACTCGTCATCCTCGCCGGCCTCGTCATCGGCCTGATCTACGGCGCCGTGGGTCTGCTGAGCGGCTTCTGCCTGATGAGCAGCATGCGCGGCCTTCTGGCGGAAGGAGACGGCCGGCTGGTGCGGTCCTATGCGCTGGCGATCGCTGTCGCGGTCGCCGCGAGCCAGGTCCTGGCCGGCAGCGGCGCCGTCGATCTCGGCAAGTCGATCTACCTGCAACAATCCTTCTCGGCGCCGGTGCTGTTCCTCGGTGGCCTGCTGTTCGGCTACGGCATGGTGCTGTCGAACGGCTGCGGCTCGCGCGCTCTGGTGCTGCTCGGCCGCGGCAATCTCCGTTCCTTCGTGGTGGTGATCGTGCTCGCCATCGCCGCGCAGATGACGCTCAAGGGCCTGGTTGCACCGGCGCGCATTGCGCTGGTCCAGGCCTCGCAAGCCACGGTCAACACGAATTCGCTGCCGTCGCTGCTGGCGGCGTTCGGTCCCTCTGAGGCTCTCTCGCGCGCGATTGCCGCTGCCGTGATCGTCGTCGCGTTGACCCTGTTTGCGTTCGCCCAACCGACATTCCGCCGTTCGCCCGGCCAGATCGCGGCAGGAATCATCGTCGGCGTCCTCGTCGCCGGCGGCTGGTTCGTCACCGGCTATCTTGGCGCCGACGACTTCAACCCCGTCCCGGTGACCTCGCTCACCTTCGTCGCGCCGATCGCAGATGCCTTGCAATATGCGATGCTCTCGACCGGCCTGACGCTCAATTTCGGCGTCGCGACGGTTGCCGGCGTCTTCGCCGGCAGTCTGGTGACGGCACTCGCTACTGGCCGCTTCAAGCTCGAAGGCTATTCATCGCCGCGCCATATGCTGCGCTCGGCGGGCGGCGCCGCGATGATGGGGATCGGCGGCGTGATGGCGTTCGGCTGCTCGATCGGACAGGGGCTCACCGGTGTGTCGACGCTGGCGCTGGGCTCGTTCGTTGCGCTCGCCGGCATCCTGCTCGGCACGACGGCGGGCCTGCGCGGCGCGCTTCGCGTTCAACCTCTCGCGATGGCCTGACTGCGCAGCAGGCGATCGCCGAGCGTTGCCAGGCCTATGCCGGCGACGATCAGTCCGGCCGCGACGGCAAGGCTCACGTCGATCGGTTCGCCGAGGAGGATCGCCGCGCTGGCAATGCCGACGAGTGGCGTCGCCGTGGTGCCGAGCGACGTCGTCAGCGCCGAGATGCTCTTGTTGACCATCGACATCGCCCAATAGGCAAGCGCCGTCCCGATCAAGCCGGAATAGAGGAACAGGAGCACGAGCCTCCACGACCAATTTACGTGCGGTATGCCGTCCACGATTGCCGCGGTGATCGACAGCACCACCGTTGCCACCAACACCTGCCAGATCAGGAGCTGAAGCGGGGAGGCGAGTCAGCGATGCGCGCGTATATAGATGATGTTTGCGGCCCACGAGATCGCTGCGAGGATGACCATGCCGGCGCCGAGCATGACGTTGCCATTGGTCCAGTCGATCGACGTCGGGTTCAGGATCACGGCAAGGCCGATCAGTCCGAGCAGGGCGCCGGCGACCTTTGGCGCGGTCAGCGTGTCCTTCCCGATCAGGGGCGCGGCGATCGCGACCCAGAGCGGCGTGGTGTAGCCGAGCACGACGGCCTTGCCCGCGGGCAGGAAGCGCACACCGGCCGCAACCAGGACCGAGAACACCGTCATGTGCAGAAGTGCCACGCTGAGAACCACCGGAAAGTCGCGTCGCTCCGGGATCACGAGATTGTTGCTCAGTCCAAGGATCACGAACAAGGCAGCCAGGGCTATCCAGCTGCGGATCGCCGAAGTCCACAGTGGCGAAAGGAGCTGGACGAGCTGCTTCGTCACCGACCAGTTCACACCCCAGGCCAGCACGACGATCAGGAACAGGCCGACGGCCGCGCGGGGTGACAGGGAGTTCATCTCGGAGGTCCTTGAAGCAGTCTGGCCTCGCGGATAGCATCCGGGCTGGCACCTGGAAAAGTGCCAGATCGAGAAGGAACAAGGTGCCAGTTTCAGAAGAGATGATCGCCGGCTTGATCGAGTTGAAGCGGACCGGTGAGGAAGGGCTGATGGCTCAACTGACGAGCCAGCTCAGGGAGCTGATCGGAAGCGGCCGCATCGGCAAGGGCCGCGGGCTGCCGTCGAGCCGACAGCTTGCGAGTGATCTCGGGGTCTCGCGCAACACCGTGACCTATGCGTTCGAGCAGCTTGCCGCCGAAGGGTACTTGGCTGCGTCGCACGGGCGACGCCCGGTCGTGACGGTCGACGGCGGTGAGCGTATCGAAGCAGCGGGCGCTGCGACATCAGGTGTCCGCTCCGGCATGCCGCGCCTCTCTCCCTGGGCCTCAAAGCTCAAGCAGGCGGACTGGCCGATGTCTTATCTCGCGCCGCTAAAGCCGTTGCGACCGGGGCTTGGCGATGTCAGGGAGTTTCCAAACGAGATCTGGGCCCGCTGTCTGCGCCGCAGCGCGGTGCGTGCGGCGAGGCGCGATCTCGGCCCCGTCAACCGGCCGCGCTTGCGCGAGGCGCTGGCGCATTATCTGGCGACCAGCAGAGGCGTTCGCGCCACCGCGGACCAGATCATGATCCTGCCAAGCGCACAGGCGGCGCTCACTTTGATCGCGGCTGTCGTCATCACGCAAGGTGACGAGGTCTGGGTCGAGGATCCCGGCTATCCCGGCGCCGCGGCTGCCTTTCGTGCCTCCGGCGCGCGCGTGACCGGCATCAGGCTGGACGTGCAGGGCATGCAGCGGATGCCTGGCCTTGCGGCTCCAACGCTGATCTTCATGACACCGTCGCACCAGCATCCGACCGGCCGGCTGATGTCGCTGGCCCGCCGCACAGAGTTTCTTGGCCTGAGCAGGCCCGGCAAGACCTGGATCGTCGAAGACGATTACGACGGCGAATTCCATTATGACAGCCGGCCGGTGCCGGCGTTGCAGGGGCTCGATACCCATGGTCGCGTCTTCTATGTCGGCACGTTCTCGAAGGCGATGACGTCGGATATCCGGCTCGGCTATCTCGTGGTGCCGCCGGCGCTGGTCGGCACCCTGGAGATCGCGCAGCGGCACATCGGGCTGATCGCCGCCAGCCACATCCAGGAAGCGCTGGCCGAGTTCATTGCCGACGGGCATTTCCTCGCGCATCTGCGCCGGATGCGCCGGCTCTACCATGCGCGCCGCGATCATCTCGTCGAGGGGCTGGAGCGGCATCTCGGCGAGGTACTCACGGTCGAGGTGCCCTCGGGCGGCATCCAGCTCGTCGCGCGCCTCAAGCGTGGTCGCGCTGATCAGGCTGCTGTCAAGCGGCTGGTCGCAGCGGGGGTTGAAACGCGCGCCTTGTCCAGCCTTGCGCTCGGCCGGCCGCGCGATCACGGCCTGCTGCTCGGCTTTGCAGCCTGGCGCGAGAACGAGATCAGCGCCGCCGTGCGGACGATGGCATCGTGCTTCTAGAGCATGATCCGGAAAAGTGTGAAGCGGTTTTCCGAAAAGATCATGCTTAACCAATAAGGCGCTAGTCCACGGCCTTGGTCACGATGCGGATCTCCGAGGTCAGCGTGCGGTGCACCGGGCATTTGTCGGCGATCTCCATCAGCTTCCTGCGCTGCTCGGCGTCGAGCGCACCGTCCATCGCGATGTCGCGCTCGATCTGGTCGAGCATGCCCTCGCGCGTCTCGCATTCCGCACAATCCCTGGCGTAGATCTTGGAATGTTTCAGCGTGACCGTGACGCGGTCGAGTGGCAGCGATTTACGGTCGGCATAGAGGCGCATGGTCATAGAGGTGCAGGCCCCTAAGCCTGCGAGCAGGAAGTCATAGGGGCCGGGCCCGGCATCCTCGCCGCCGGCCGCGACCGGTTCATCCGCCACCAGATGATGCGGCCCGACGGTGATGATCTGATTGAACTTGCTCCTGCGGGTCTCCTGCACCACGACCTTGCGCGGTTCTTCAGCGAGATCCATCGGCTGTGCGGGCTTTGCGGCGTCGATATAGTGGCTTGCCCAGGCCGCGATCACGTCGGCCGCGTAGAGCGCGTCGGCCGGCCTGGTGAGGAGATGGTCGGCGTGGTCGAGCGAGACGAAGCTCTTGGGATGCTTGGCCGCGACGAAGAGCTTGGTTGCATTGTCGATGCCCACGGTGTCGTCGACCGGCGAGTGCATCACCAGCAGCGCCTTGTGCAGGCCGGTGACGTCCTTCATCAGCTCATGCTCGGCGATGTCTTCGAGGAATTCGCGCTTGATGCGGAATGGACGCCCGGCAAGCGACACTTCGACCTCGCCCTGTGCGCGGATCGCGTCGACATGTTCCCTGAACAGGCCGGTGACGTGGGCGGGGTCGGATGGCGCTGCAATGGTCACCACCGCTTTCGCCTCGGGAACCCTGCTGGCCGCGGCGAGGATCGCAGCGCCGCCGAGGCTATGGCCGATCAGGATCGAGGGCGCCTTGCGCGTCGACCGCAGATGATCGGCCGCGCGTACGAGGTCGGCGACGTTCGAGGAGAACGTCGAATTGGCGAAATCACCCTCGCTGGAGCCGAGCCCGGTGAAGTCGAAACGCAGCACCGCGATGCCCTTGGCGGCGAGCGCGACCGAGATGCGCTTGGCCGCCAGCGTGTCCTTGCCGCAGGTGAAGCAGTGTGCGAACAACGCGAAAGCCGCGGGCTCGCCGTCCGGCAGCTCCAGCGCGGCCGCGAGCTGATGGCCGCCTTCGCCGGTGAATTGAAAGCGTTCCGTCGGCATGGCCTTTCCCCGTCTCTTGGTTGGACTTAATCGCCTGAATAGCGCTGCTCGGCCCAGGGATCGCCGCGGTTATGATAGCCGCGGACTTCCCAGAAACCCGGCGCGTCCCCGGTCAGGAATTCGATCGCCTGGAGCCATTTGGCGCTCTTCCAGAAATAGAGATGCGGCACGACCAGCCGCACCGGGCCGCCATGCTCCTCCGAGAGCGGCTGGCCGGACCAGCTATGGGCGAGCAAAGCGTCCTCGGCGGCAAAGTCTTCCAGCGTAAGGTTGGTGGTGTAGCCGTCATACGAATGCAGCACGACGAAGCGTGCATCCTCGCGCGGCTGGCAGGCCGCGAGCAGCTCGCGCGTGGCGAGGCCTTCCCAAAGGTTGTCGTAGCGCGACCAGGTCGTCACGCAGTGGATGTCGGAGGTGAACTCGGCCTGCTTCTGTGCAGTGAACTCGGCGAAGGTCCAGAACACGGGATGTTCAATCGCACCGTAGACGTCGAGCCGCCAGCGCTCACGCGAGACCGGTGGCACGACTCCGAGGTCGAGCACCGGCCAGTCCTTCGTGAGGTGCTGGCCCGGCGGTAGCCTTTGATCTTCCGGACGCGTGATCTTGCCCGTGAGGAAGCGGCCCTCGCGCGCCCATTTCTCCTTGGTGCGCGTCAGCTTGCTGTCGGGTGGCTCGTTGTCGTCGGCCATGAGCTTACTCGTGGCGATGCATTGCGGAGGCGTGCTTGGTGTCGCGCATGGTGGAATAGATGATCAGCGACAGGCAGATGACGCCGGCGAGGTAGAAGTAGAACCATTCCTCGTGCCCGATGCTCTTGAAGTAAAGCGCGATCGCCGGTGCCGTGCCGCCGAAGATCGAGACCGTGATGGCATAGGGCAGGCCGACGCCGAGCGCGCGGACATTGGTCGGGAACAGCTCGGCCTTCACCACGGCGTTGATCGAGGTATAGCCGGCGACGAACAGCCAGGCACAGCAGATCAGGATGAAGGCCATGAATGGCGACTTCGTCTCCTTCAGCGTCATCAGCAGCGGCACGGTCGCCAGCGTGCCGGCGACGCCGAAGAAGATCAGCAGCGGCTTGCGGCCGATCTTGTCGGAGATCGCACCGTAGATCGGCTGCAGGATGGTCGCGAAGATCAGCGTGCCGAAGATCACGAAGGTGGTCTGGTCTTCGGTCAGCCCGACCGAGAGCTTGACGAAGGTCTGCATGTAGGTGGTGAAGGTGTAGAACGCGGCGGTACCGCCGGCGGTGAGACCCACCACCAGGAGCAGCTCGCGTGGGTAGCGCAGCAAATTGGTGATCGAACCGGTCGGCTTCACCACCTTTTTGGCTTCCTCGAAGGCCTCAGTCTCGTGCAGATTGCGCCGCATCACCGCGGCAAAAATCGCGAGCGCCGCGCCGATCGCAAACGGGATGCGCCAGCCCCAGGCCTTCAGCTCGTCGGGCGTCAGGAAGACCTTTTGCAGGAGCAGCAGCACGATGATTGCGGTGAGCTGACCGCCGATCAGGGTGACGTATTGGAAGCTGGAATAGAAGCCGCGGTGCTTGGGATCGGCGACCTCGCTGAGATAGGTGGCGCTGGCGCCATATTCGCCGCCGAGGCTCAGGCCCTCGATCACGCGGGCCAGCGCCAGGATCACCGGCGCTGCAAGGCCGATCGTGGCATAGGTGGGTGTCAGGGCAATGATCAGCGAGCCGAAGCACATGAAGACGACGGACAGCGTCAGCGAGATACGGCGGCCGAAATGGTCGGCAAGGTAGCCGAAGAACCAGCCGCCCAGGGGCCGCATCAGGAAGGTCGCTGCGAATACGACGGCGACGTTCAATTGCTGCACGACCGGGTCGTTGCCGGGGAAGAAGGCCGGGGCGAAATAGAGCGCGAACGCCGTATAGGCGTAGAAATCGTACCATTCGACGAGATTGCCGATCGAGCCGATGAAGATCGCCTTGATCCGCCGCTCGGCGTCGGCGACGTCAAAATGCTCGGAGGCCGGTTTGATTACTTGGTCTGTCACGTCCGGCCTCTCTCTATCCCTGTTTGGAGAGGCCTACATCGCCTTTCCGAGCAGAAATGGCAACTGCCGGGGGCCTCTCACCGTGCCCTGCGACCAGGTCACGGTGCCTGCCGGATCGAGGCGAAAATCCGGGATCCGCTTCAGCCATTCCTCCAGCGCAACCTGCATCTCCATCCGCGCAAGGTTGGAACCGACGCAGCGATGGATACCGAGACCGAACGCGGCGTGGCGGTTCTCCCGACGATCGATCACGACTTTGTCAGCGTCCGGAAACGTCAGCGTCCGGAAACATTTTTGGATCGCGATTGGCGGCCGGGAAGGACAGCAGCACCATGTTGCCCGCCTTGACCGGGCAGCCCGAGATCGTGGTCTCCTTGACCACCTCGCGCGCCATGGTCACCGGCGAATAGGCCCGCAGCAGCTCCTCCACGGCGATCGGGATCAGACCAGGCTCGGCGATCAGCCGTTCGCGGTCGGCCGGCGTTCTGGCGAGATGCCAGAGCGAGGAGCCGATCGCGCTCCAGGTGGTGTCGATGCCGGCGATCAGGAGCAGGCGGAGTGAGCCCAGCACGTGGAACTCTTCCAGCGGCTGACCTTCCTTGTCCTTGGCGTTCATCAGATAGGAGATGAGATCGTCGGTCGGCCTCGATCTGCGCTCCTCGATATGCGTCCTGAAATAGGCGCTCATCTCCTGCACGGCCTGGAGCAGCATGGTCTCGTCCTTGATGCCGAGCTCCAGGATCATGTGGATCCAGTTCACGAAGAGGTCGCTGTCGCTCTCGGAATGCCGAGCATATGGGCGATGGCCCGAACCGGGATGTATTTGCTGTAGCGCGCTGCGGCATCGACCTTGCCGTCGGAGATGAAGCCGTCGATCAGCTCGTTGCAGATGGCGCGGACCCGCGGCTCGAGCTTCTTCATCGCGTCCGGGGTGAAGGGCGGCAGCAGCAACTGCTTGGCCGGCTTGTGCACGGGAGGATCGGAGGTGATCGGCGGGGCGGCATTCCTGGCAATCTCCGGCCGCACGTCGCGGACGATGATGCGGCGCGAGGAGAAATGCTCGGTGTCGTTGGCGATCTCGCGCACCGCCTCGTAGGTCGTCGGCATGTAGCAGCCGAGGAATCGCTCGGTGTGCACGACCGGGCTTGCGGCGCGCAGCTCATTCCAGATCGGAAACGGATCGTCCGTCCATTGCGGATCGGTGTGGTCGAAATCGTTGACCCAGTCGGTGACGGGCGGATGGGCGACGGGCTCGCTGACGTCGGACATGTCGGGGGCAATCCTCGGCTGGTGGTCGCTGGAATCACGCGCACGCGGGCAGACAGGAAGCTCGCGCTACTCCTCGATCACATCGATTGCGATTTCCGGGCAGTTGGATTTGGCAAGCCACGCCTTGTCTTCGAGTCCCGGCGGGACCGTGCCATCGCCGGCTTCATGCGCGTTGCCGTATTCGTCGAGCTCGAACAGCTCCGGCGCCAGCGCCTTGCAGCGCGCGTGGCCCTGGCATTTGTCGGGATCGACGTGAACCTTCAGTCGCTCTGTCATGGCGGCTACCCTGGTCGTATGCGCGCGGCGCCTGAAGGGCGGCCCGCGTTCCTCATGTCAATTTTATCGGCGGCTTTGCCGCTCGGTCTAAGTTATATGCTATTACATTCGCGGCGGGCTTCCCCTGTCAAGCGCAAACTTATAGGCTTTGCCGTAACATGCGTTCACAACTCGCTCGCAAGCCCGAGAATACCTACCACCATGGCGATCTCCGTGACGCCCTGATCAAGGCCGCGTTGCGCGAGGCAGAGCAGGGCGGCGCCGAGGCGATCAGCATCAAGGCGCTGGCAAAGCAACTCGGCGTCTCGCAGCCGGCGCCCTATCGGCACTTCGCCGACCGCGAGGCGCTGCTGGCGGCAGTGACGGCGGAGGCGTTCCGGCAGCTCAGCGCGATCCTGCGCGAGGCGATGGCAAAGCCGTCCAGGCAATCGAAATTGTCGAGGCTGGCGCAGGCGACGCTCGATTTCGGCCTGCGCCGCAACGGCATCTACCGCCTGATGTTCGCTTCGCGCACCGTCTCATGCGCGGCCAAGGGCAGCGAGCTGCACGAGGCGACGCGCGAGACGCTTGGGCTCGTGATCGAAGCCCTGGAATCGCCGGCGGTCGGTTATTTGCGCGAACGGCAAGCGCTGAAGATCTGGGCGGCGGTGCATGGCGTGGTGATGCTGGCCGAGCAGGGCCTGTTCACCGGCGAGCCGGCGCATGCCACGCGCGAGGAGCTGGTCGAGGATTTTGTGAGCGAAACCAAGGCCGCGCTCGCACTGGCAATCAAGAATGCACGGCGCCGGACGAAGGCGGGCGCCTAAGCGCTGGCTTTCAGCAGCCTCATCAGCTTCTCGATCGCGCTGTCCGGCGTCGTCACGACCGGGCGACCGGTGGCCTTCGCGACCAGCGGCGCCGTCGCCGCGATGCTGAACTGTGCCAGCGCGATGACGTCGCAATCGCGTAAGTGGCGCGAGGCGTCCGCGATCAGCCGGTCGTGCGTGGCGCGGTCGCCGCGATCGAGCGCCGCCAGTGCGCCCTCGGCGAGTTTCGGCACGATCTGGACCGAAGCGGGGAATTCCGGCGGCATCGAGACCAGCGTCGGCGGGAAGGTCGAGAGCAGGCCGATCCGCTTGCCCATCGTCACCGCGCGCTCGATCATCGCTTCGTTCGGCTTCAGCACTGGCATCGGCGCATGGGCGCGCGCCACCGCCTCGATACAGGGGCCGAAGGCCGAACAAGTGAAGAGGATCGCGTTTGCCCCCGTTGCCACCGCGTAGTCGCCGAGCGCGAGGAAACGCTCGGTCATGGCGTCGGTGAGCTGGCCGTCGCGCGCGAGATCCGCAGACAGGCTGTCGTCGAGTAGGTTCATCAGTCGCGCCTCGGGCCACGCTGTCGCGAATGCCGCCTCGATCGGGGCAATGGAATGCTTCAGGGCGTGGATCAGGGCGATGCGCATGGGATCTCTCTTCTCCCTCTCCCCCTAAGCGGGGGAGAGGGAGAATTCCTTACTTGAACGGCACGGCGTACATCAGGCCGCCCTTGCTCCAGAGGCCGTTGAGGCCGCGATCGAGCTTGAGCGGGCTCGCCTTGCCGACATTGCGCTCATAGATCTCGCCGTAATTGCCGGTGGCCTTGATCGCCGTGACCAGCCATTTGTTGTCGAGCCCGAGCCGCGAGCCGAGATCGCCGGAGGCCCCCAGCAGCCGCTGGATCGCCGGCGTCTGCGACTTCGCCATCTCATCGACGTTGGCCTGGGTGACGCCGAGCTCTTCGGCCTCGATCAGCCCGTAATGCAGCCAGGTGATGATGTCGCTCCAGACCTCGTCACCGTTGCGGGTGAAGGGCCCGAGCGGCTCCTTGCTGATGGTCTGCGGCAGCACGACGTAGTCGGCCGGGTTGGGCGCTGCGGTCGTCACGGCGCCGGCAAGCGCGGACGCATCCTGGGTCATGGCATCGCAGCGGCCGCCGAAGAAGGTCTGGTACATGGTGTCGACGCGGTCGAACACCAGCGGCTTCCAGTCGATGCCGTTGGCGCGGCCGTAGTCGCCGAGCGTGACCTCGTGCGTGGTACCCTGCGCAACGCAGACCGTGGCGCCCTTGAGGTCCTTGATGTCCTTTACGCCAAGGTCCTTCTTCACGACAAAGCCCTGGCCGTCGTAGAAGTTGATCGGGCCCTGGCGCAGGCCCAGCGTCACGCCGCGCAAATAGGTCTGCGTCGAGTTGCGGTAGAGCACGTCGATCTCGCCCGATTGCAGCGCGGTGAAGCGATTCTGCGCTGTCAGGGAGACGTAACGCACCTTGCTGGCATCGCCCAGCACGCCGGCCGCAAGCGCGCGGCAATAGTCGACGTCGAGGCCCTTGTAATTGCCTTGCGAGTCCGGCGCCGAGAAGCCGGCAAAACCTGCGCTGACGCCGCACACCAGCGTGCCGCGGCTCTTTACCGTGTCGAGCGTCGCCGCCTGCGCGGCCACCGCCGATGCTGCGAGCACGCCGGCTGCGATAACCACTTTCCTCATCATGCTACTCTCCCCTCAATGATTGACACTACGCAACACGTTGTCGACGGCGGTGCCGAGCTTGTCGACGATCAGGTCGATCTCGGCGACTGATGCGATATAGGGCGGTGCCAGCAGCACGTGGTCGCCGCGGACGCCGTCCACGGTGCCGCCGCCGGGATAGCAGCCGAGGCCGTTGGCGAAGGCCTCCGCCTTGATCTTCTGGTTGAGCTTGAGCGCCGGATCGAACGAGGTGCGGCTGGCGCGATCGGCGACGAGCTCGATCGCCCAGAACAGGCCGCGCCCCCTGATATCGCCGACATGGCGGTGATTGCCAAAGCGCTCGGTCAGTCGCTGCTCGAGTTGTCGGCCGCGCTCTTTCACGCGATCGAGTAGGCCGTCCTCGCGGATCACGTCCTGCACCGCGAGCGCGGCCGCGCAGGCGAGGGGGTGCGCCAGATAGGTATGGCCATGCTGGAAGGCGCCCGAGCCTGACCGGATGGTGTCGATGATCCTGCCGCTCGCGAGCATCGCGCCGATCGGCTGGTAGCCGCCGCCGAGCCCCTTCGCGATCGCCTGGATGTCTGGGGCGACGCCTTCCTGCTCCCAGGCATGCGTGGTGCCGGTGCGGCCCATGCCGCACATGACCTCGTCGAGGATCAGCAGCGCACCATGCCGGTCGCAGATTTCGCGCACGGCCCTGAAGTAACCGTCCGGCGCCGTCACCGCGCCGGCGGTGGCGCCGACGACGGGTTCGGCGAGGAACGCCGCAACGGAGTTGGGACCGAGCCGTTGAAATTCAGCTTCTAGCTCGGCTGCGAGCCGCGCTACGAACTGCGCATCCGACTCGCCGTCGTGTTTCTCATGATAAGCAAAGGCGGGAGTCACATGGTTGAAGGCGGCTGACAGCAGCGGCGCATAGGGCGCCCGGCGCCAGGCATTGCCGCCGGCGGCGAGCGCGCCGAGCGTATTGCCGTGATAGCTCTGCCGCCGCGCGATGAAATGCTGTCGCTGCGGCTCACCGCGCTCGATGAAATATTGCCGCGCGAGCTTGATGCTGGCCTCGATCGCCTCCGAACCGCCGCTGACGAAATAGGCGTAGGCGAGACCGCCGGGCTCGTGTCCGACCAGCGTCTCGGCCAGTGCTTCTGCCGGCTCGGAGGAGAAGAAGGCGGTGTGCGCATAGGCCAGCGTCGACGCCTGCTTCGCCATCGCCGCGATCACGCGCGGATGCTGGTGGCCGAGACAGGAGACCGCGGCGCCGCCGGAGGCGTCGATGACGCGCCGTCCGTCCTCGGCGAAGAGATAGACGCCTTCGCCGCCGATCGCCTTGGGCGGCGTTTCGCGTAGCGAGCGGTGCAGCACGCGGCTGGTGCGAGTGCTCATGGATCAACCTTTCTCCGAGACGTAGGTGGTAGCTGCGGCAAGCCGCGCCTCGGTATTCTCCAGACGCTTCTTCGCGGCGATGCCGCCGAGCGAGAACGTCACCGCGGCAAGCGACTGTGCAATCGCGATCGCGCCGGTAAGGCTTGGGAAAAAGCCCGGGGAAGAGGCTGCCTCGAACAGCAGCACATGGTCGGCGCCCTCGGCCATCGGTGCTGATACGCTATCGGCGATCGCAATCAGCGTCGCGCCGGCACGATAGGCGGCCTGCGCGACCCGGACGCTCGCGTGCGTATAGGGCAGGAAGCCGATGACGATGACGGCTTCGCCGGGGCGGAAGGCGCCGAGATCCAGATCGTCAGGACCGGACGCGCCGACGAGTTGCACCTGTTCGGGGCGAAATAGCCGCAGTTCGTAGTTCAGAAGTTCCGCGACGCTGCGGCAGCTGCGATAGCCCGCGATCCAGATCCGCTTGGCGTCGTGCAGCGCGCCGGCCGCCTCTGCAATCGGCTGCGCCGGAATGCGCGGAAGGCCGGCGGCCTCGGCCTCGAGCTTGTCGGTAACGAGCGCGACGTCGGCGTGCGGACCATGACGCCGGCTCTTGGCGCGGCCGGAGAAGGGCGAGGTCTGCGACGGCCGCCGTGCCTCGGTCAGCGCCGCGCGCAACGCGTCCCAGCCGGAATAGCCGATGGCTTTTGCAAGCCGCGTGAACGCGGCGGGATCGGCGCCGGCAACGGCCGCGAGATCGCGCATCGAGCGGGTGGTGGCGTCGTAATCATTGGCGGCGACGAAGCGTCCGACCTCCTGCAAGCGCATCGGGAGCGATGGCAATGCAATGCGCAGTTCGCTCAGCGGCGAGGATTTCGCGGGCTCGGCCATGAAACATTTGTTGCATGAATTGGCTTTTGGTGCAACAGTTGACGTGCGCCGCCGGAAATCGTTGCTTTTGAGAAGGATTTTTGCGCTGTGACATCAGATGGTCCGAGACCGCCGCCGCGCCGCCGCTTGTTCGGCGGCTTCGGACAACGGGAGCTGAAAGGCCTGTTCTGGCAGGTCCTGGTGGTCGGGATCGCGGTCGGGGTGATCGCCTTCCTCTGGTCCAACACCGTCACCAATCTCTCCGCTCGCCGGATCACCACGGGCTTTGCCTTTCTCGGCCGCGAAGCGGGCATGCCGATCGCCGACAGCCTGCTCGCCTATAGTCCGCGCGACACCTACCTCTGGGCCTTCGTCGTCGGGATCGCCAACACTCTGCGCGTTGCGGTGATCGGCATCGTGCTCGCGACCATCCTGGGCACGCTGATCGGGATCTCGCGGCTGTCGGCCAACTGGCTGCTGTCGCGGCTCGCCGCCGTCTATGTCGAGACGCTCCGCGACATCCCGCTGCTGCTTCAGCTCCTGTTCTGGTACGTGCTGATGCAGGGGCTGCCGGCCGCGCGCGCGGCGTTCCGGCCGCTCGAGGGAGTGTTCCTCTCCAATCGCGGCCTGATCCTGCCGGCGATCCCGATCGGGGCGCCGCAACTCTGGGTGCTCGGCACCGCCGCGCTGGGCTGCGCCGTATTCTACGTCTTCAGACGATGGCAGATCGCGCAGCAGATGCGGGACGGCAAGCCGCGGCCGGCATGGACGTTTGCGCTCGGCCTGATCGTCATGCTGCCGGCGGCAGTGTCGGTGCTGCTAGGTGTGCCCTGGGCGATCGAATGGCCCGAGCTGCGCGGTTTCAACTTCGTCGGCGGGCTGACGCTGGCCCCGGAATATTTTGCGCTGCTGATCGCGCTCGTCACCTACACCTCGGCCTTCATCGCCGAGATCGTGCGTAGCGGCATCCAGTCGGTGCCGCGCGGGCAGTGGGATGCCGCCAACACGCTCGGCCTGCGCCGCAGCTTCATGCTGCGGCAGATCATCCTGCCGCAGGCGCTCCGCGTCATTGTGCCGCCGATGACGAGCCAATACCTCAACCTGACCAAGAACTCCTCGCTCGCGGTCGCGATCGGCTACCAGGACGTGGTCTCGGTCGCCAACACCACGCTGAACCAGACCGGGCAGGCGATCGAGGCGATCGCGCTGATCATGGCGGTGTTCTTGACCATCAGCCTCGGCATCAGCTTCTTCATGAACTGGTACAACGCGCGTATCGCGCTGGTGGAGCGCTGAGCATGACGGCGATCACCGATAGTCCGGGTGCACCGCGCGCCGCGCGCCGCCCGCAGATGGGAAATCCGGTGCTGCGCTGGCTGCGCACCAATTTGTTCTCGTCGATCCCCAACGGCATTCTGTCGGTCGTGCTGCTGGCGATCCTCGCCAAGGGCATCTTCAGCTTCGTGCAGTGGGGCATCGCGAATGCAGTGTGGCTGACGCCCGCGAACGATTCCAGCGCGTGCCGTGCCGTCCGCGGCTTCGGCGCCTGCTGGGCGATCATCCCCGAGAAATATCGGTTCATCCTGTTCGGCACCTATCCGTTCGACGAGCAATGGCGGCCGGCGCTGTCGGTGATGCTGTTCATCGCGCTGTTCTATCTCTCCAGCCGCCGTGCTTTCTGGCGGCGCGAGCTGGTCTATCTCTGGATCGGTGTGCTGGCGCTGATCAGCGTGCTGATGTGGGGAGGCGTGTTCGTCCTGTCCTTCGTGTCGCAGGACCGCTGGGGCGGACTGCCGGTGACGCTGATCCTGGCGACCTTCGGTCTCGCCTTCGGCTTCCCGCTCGGTATCCTCGTCGCGCTCGGCCGGCGCTCAAAGCTGCCGGCGATCCGCTCGCTCAGCGTGCTCTATGTCGAGCTGATCCGCGGCGTGCCGTTGGTCAGCCTGCTGTTCATGGCGAGCGTGATGTTTCCGCTGTTCATGCCCAGCGGCTTCAACATCGACAAGCTGCTGCGTGCGCAGATCGCGATCATCCTGTTCGCGGGCGCTTACCTTGCCGAAGTCATTCGCGGCGGCCTTCAGGCCGTGCCGCGCGGACAATACGAGGCCGCCGAGGCGCTGGGGCTGTCCTATTGGCGCAAGCACCGGCTGATCGTCCTGCCGCAGGCGATCCGCCACGTCATCCCGCCGCTGGTCAACACCTTCATTGCCTTCTTCAAGGACACCAGCCTCGTCCTCATCATCGGCATCTTCGACCTGCTGACGACGGCCAAGACGGCGATCATCGATCCGGCCTGGCAGCAGTTCTCGGTCGAAGTCTACATCTTCGTCGCCGCGATCTATTTTGTGTTCTGCTTCGCGATGTCGCGCTACAGCCGCGGCCTGGAGGCGGCAAGCGGACGGTGAGGTGATCTTCCTTCTCCCCTTGTGGGAGAAGGTGGCGCGAAGCGCCGGATGAGGGGTTCTATCCTCGAGTTCGGACGGTGAGGGAGTCGCTCGCGGAGAGATACCCCTCACCCGTCTCGCCGCTTTGCGGCGAGCCACCCTCTCCCACGAGGGGAGAGGGGAACTACCGAGTACGCGTTGTAGATCGTGCTACTTCTTCACCTTCGGATCAATCGGCGTCGTGCCGCGCAGGCCCAGAATATCCTCCAGAACCTTCGCGCCCGCGAGCACTTGTGCATCAGCGCGGGGGGGCCCCACCACTTGGACGCCGACCGGCAGGCCTGACGCCGTGAAGCCGCAGGGCAGCGACAGCGACGGGCAGCACGCCAGCGTGATGGCGTAGACGATGCCGAGCCACTCGACGTAGTTGTCGAACCTCTTGCCCACGCATTCGGCGACATAGCGGTCTTCGATCGGAAAGGGCGGCACGATCGTCGTCGGCACCAGCAGGAGATCGTAGGTCTTGAAGAACTCCACCGCGCGTGCAGTCATGCCGACGCGTTGCGCCTCGGCGCGCGCGAGCTGCTCGACGGTGAGCTTGAGGCCTTCCTCGATGTTCCAGATCACCTCGGGCTTGAGCAGGTCCCGCTTGGTGCGCAGCAGATTGGCCTTGGTGATCGCGAAATCGAACGCGCGCAGCACGTGGAAGCATTCATGCGCCTCGCGCCAGTCCGGATGGGCCTCCTCGACGATGGCGCCGGCCTCGGCAAAGCGTTCAGCGGCCTTGCGTGTGATGGCCTTCACCTCAGGATCGACGGGCGTGATGCCGAGATCGGGTGAATAGGCAATGCGCTTCGGCTTCTTGCCCGCCTGTGTCGCCGACAGGAACGACGTCGTAGGCGCAGGCAGCGACAGCGGATCGTCCGCATAGTCGCCGCTCATGGCATCCAGCAGCAGGGCGAGATCCTCGACGTTGCGTGCCATCGGGCCCACCACGCCGAGATTGCGATCGATACCCGATTTTGGGGTGTGGGCGACGCGGCCGATGCTCGGCCGCATTCCGACGACGCCGCAGAAAGCCGCCGGGCTGCGCAGGCTGCCACCCATGTCGGAGCCCTGGGCGAGCCAGGCCATGCCGGTCGCAAGCGCCACCGCCGCGCCGCCTGAGGAGCCGGCGGCGGACTTGGACGTATCCCAGGGATTGAGGGTTGCGCCGAACACCTCGTTGAAGGTGTTGGCGCCGGCGCCGAATTCCGGCGTGTTGGACTTGGCGTAGACGACTGCGCCGTTGGTTTCGAGGTTCTCGACCATGAGGTCGGACTTCGCAGGGATATTGTCCTTGAAGATCGGCGAACCCTGCGTGTTCAGCACGCCGGCAACGTCGGTCAGGTCCTTGATCGGCACCGGCAGGCCTGCGAGCAGCCCGCGCGCACCGGCCGGTTTCTGCATCAGGGCCTTCGCATTGGCCCGGGCGCGATCGAAGCACAGCGTCGGCAGCGCGTTGACCTTGCCGTCGACCTCGGCGATGCGCTTCTCCAGCACATCCAGCAGTTCGAGCGGCGAGACGTCGCCGGAACGCAGCTTGTTGACGACGCTGCAGGCGGTTTCGCGGATCAGGTCTTGAGACAACTATTTTACTCCTATCTCTTGATTGTCATTCCGGGGCGCCCGAAGGGCGAACCCGGAATCTCGAGGTTCCGGGTTCGATGCTTTGCATCGCCCCGGAACGACGGTGGCTAAATAACCTTGGAGAAACTAACCCCACCCGGCACTGATGCCGCCATCCACCGTATAGATGACCCCGGACGTATAGCCGGCGCGATCCGACGCCAGGAACGCCATGAGATCGCCGATCTCGCGCGCATGTGCGGGACGGCCCAGCGGCAGGCTCTTCTGGAATTCCTTGTAACGGCTCTCGTCGCCGAACTGGTGCTTGGCCCGCGTCTTCAGCAGCGTGACGTGGCGGTCGGTGCCCACAGGACCGGGATTGATGCCGACCACGCGGATGTTGTCGGCGAGGCTCTTGCCGCCGAGCGCGCGGGTGAACGCCATCAGCGCGGCATTCCCGGCGCTGCCGCAGATGTAGTTCGCGTCGAACTTTTCGCCGGCCGCACCGATGTCGTTGACGATGACCCCGCCGCCCTTCGCCTTCATCTGCGCGTAGATCTGCCGCGTGAGGTTGATGTAGCCGAACACTTTCAATTCCCAGGCGTGGCGCCAGGTCGCCTCGTCGATCTTGTCGATCGAGCCGCCGGGGATGTCGCCGGCATTGTTGACGAGGATGTCGATGTCGGCGGCTTCTGTGGCCAGCCGTGCGATGTCTTCGCTCTTGCGCAGGTCGACGATGCTCGTCGCGGCGTCGATCTGGTGAGCAGACCGCAAGCGGTCCGCCAGCGCCTTGAGCTGATCGCCGCTGCGCGCGGCGAGCAGGAGATGCGCGCCTTCCTCGGCGAACGCCTCGGCGGCGGCGGCGCCGATGCCCTTGGACGCGCCCGTGATCAGGACGCGCTTGCCACGCAGATGCAGATCCATGGGGGTTACTCGCAAGATGGGAATACGATGAAATCAGTAGGCGGTCGGCCGTGCCACCGTCAACATTGCAGTGCAGCGTTGCACTGCCGGCGACTTTGGTTCATTGCAGGGCGATCAAAAGACGGCGGCTGCCGGACCAACCAAGGACGTTCTCGATGAGCAAGAAACAATACCGGATCGCGGTCATCCCCGGCGACGGCATCGGCAAGGAAGTGATGCCGGAGGGCCTGCGTGTTTTGGAGGCGGCCGCCAAGAAACATGGCGTGTCCCTGCATTTCGACCATTTCGACTTCTCGTCATGGGACTATTACGAGAAGCACGGCCAGATGATGCCGGACGACTGGAAGGAGAAGATCGGCAAGCACGATGCGATCTATTTCGGCGCGGTCGGCTGGCCGGCCAAGATTCCGGATCATGTTTCGCTGTGGGGCTCGCTGATCAAATTCCGCCGCGAGTTCGACCAGTACGTGAACCTGCGGCCGGTACGGCTGATGCCCGGCGTGCCGTCGCCGCTCGCCAACCGCAAGCCCGGCGACATCGATTTCTGGGTGGTTCGTGAGAACACCGAAGGTGAATATTCCTCCGTCGGCGGCCGCATGTTCCCGGACACCGACCGTGAATTCGTCACCCAGCAGACGGTGATGACCCGCACCGGCGTCGACCGCATCCTGAAGTTTGCCTTCGAGCTCGCGCAATCGCGACCGAAGAAGCACCTCACCTCGGCGACCAAGTCGAACGGCATCTCCATCACCATGCCCTATTGGGACGAGCGCGTGGAGGCGATGGCCAAGAAGTTCCCGGGCGTGAAGTGGGACAAGTACCACATCGACATCCTCACCGCGAACTTCGTGCTGCATCCTGATTGGTTCGACGTCGTTGTCGGCTCGAATCTGTTCGGTGACATCCTCTCCGATCTCGGCCCGGCCTGCACCGGCACCATCGGCATCGCGCCATCAGGTAACATCAATCCCGAGGGCGATTTCCCCTCGGTGTTCGAACCGGTGCACGGCTCGGCGCCCGACATCGCGGGCCAGGGCATCGCCAACCCGATCGGCGCAATCTGGTCCGGTGCGATGATGTTCGAGCATCTCGGCGAGAAGGAAGCCGGCCGATCGATCGTGGAAGCGATCGAGCGCACGCTCGCCGAGCGCACGCTGCGCACCAGGGATCTCGGCGGCAATGCCGACACGACGGCCTGCGGCAAGGCGGTCGCGGATATGGTGGATTAAGCAGAGCTGCTAACCGAGGCGTCGTCCCGGCGAAAGCCGGGACCCATTACCCCAGGGAGTAGTTGCGGCGCGACGTTGGTGACTACGAGTCTTCGCCAAACCACCTTCTGTGGTTATAGGCCCCGGATCTGCGCTTCGCTGCGCTGATCCGGGACGACAGCAGTTGCGGTTTCCTACCCCGCGATCTTCTCGATCGCGGCCTGATCCAGCCCGAACTTCTGCCCGGCCGCGAGAATCTCCTGCCAGGTGGTCGGATCGACCGGAATGCCTTCTGCGAGGCGCTTCTTCTTGGTCTCGCGCTCGGGCTCGCCGGCGATCTTGACCTTGTCGACGCCGGGGCCAGGCGGTGAGCCGGTGTGCCAGACGACGAAGCTTTCGACTTCGCGTGCGAGGTTTTCGCCGGTGCCGAGCTTGCCCGGGTCGATGATGATCGAGAGCATGCCGTTGAGGACGTTGTACTTGCCGTCGGACGGGCCCTTGACCACCTGTCCGCCGGAGAGCGCGCCGCCGAGGATTTCGCACACGAGCGCGAGCCCCGAACCCTTGTGCTCGCCGAACGGCAGAATAGCGCCGTACGGCGGGATCACGGTGTAGCGCGGATTGACCGTGGGCTTGCCTTCATTGTCGATGATGGTGCCGGGCTCCAGTTCGACGCCCTTGTTGTGGGCGACGCGGGTCTTTCCCTGCGCGATCCTGCTGGTGGCGAAGTCGAGCACGATCGGCTCTTTGCCCCTGCGCGGGATGCCGACGCAGAACGGGTTGGTGCCGTGGCGGGCATCGCTGCCGCCCCAGGGCGCCACGATCGGGCGCGAGATCACGTTGACGAAGTGGATCGATACAAGCCCGTGGTCGATGCACTGCTCGGCCCAGTGGCCGATGCGGCCAATGTGGTGCGCATTGGAAAGACCGACGAGACATACGCCGTTGCTCTTGGCACGCTCGGCTGCCAGCTCCATCGCTTCGTGGCCGATCACCTGGCCGTAGCCGGTGAGGCCGTCGAGGGTGAGGAGCGGGCCAGTGTCGAGCACGATCTTGACGTGCTGGTTCACGGCGAGGCCGCCGTTGGTGACGCTCTGGACATAGCGCGGGATCATTCCGACGCCGTGCGAGTCATGTCCCCTAAGATTGGCCTCGACGAGGTTGGTGGATACGAGCTCGGCCTCGCGGTCCGAGGAGCCGCCGGCCTTGACGATGGCGCGGACGACGCTGGTGAGCGCTTCGGCCTTGATGGTGCGATAGTCAGCCATTTGTTGTTGCTCTTATCCCTTCACGATCCGGCGGCAGTGAATCCAGGCCGCTTCAATCAGGTTCTCGCTGGCCTCCGGCGTGCGGAACGCCGAATGCGCCGACAGTGTCACGTTCGACAGTTTTGTCAGCGGATGATCGCCGGGCAGGGGCTCGATGTTGAAGACGTCGAGGCCGGCGTGACGGATGTGGCCCGACTTCAGCGCGTCGATCATGGCGGCCTCGTCGACGACCGCGGCGCGCGCGGTGGTGATGAGGATGACGCCGGGCTTCATCGCAAAGATCTTCTCGCGCGTGATCATGCCGCGCGTTTCTTCGTTGAGCAGCAGGTGCAGCGACACCACGTCGCTGGTCGCCAGCACCGTGTCGAGATCGGTGAACGTGACGCCCGGGGAGCTCTTCGGCGAGCGATTCCAGGCGATCACCTTCATGCCGCTGCCGGACGCAATGCGCGCGACCTCTGCTGCGATGCCGCCGAAGCCGATAGGGCCGAGCGTCTTGCCGGTGAGCTGCATGCCGTCTTCGCGCAGCCAGTTGCCGACGCGCATCTCGCGGTCCATCATCGCGATGACGCGGGCGGAGGCCCACATCAGCGCGATCGCGGATTCTGCCACGGCGGTGTCGCCATAGCCCTTGATCAGGTGCACGGAGATGCCGAGCTCGGCGAGCTCTTCCGGATTCAGGTAGCTGCGCGCGCCGGTACCGAGGAACACGACGTGCTTCAGCCCCGCGCATTTCTTCGCGACGTCGGTCGGCAGCGCGGTGTGGTCGACGATCGCGATCTCCGCGCCGTCGAGGATTTCAGGGTATTGCTCGGGCTTGATGTCCGGGTCCCTGTTGATCCGCACCTTGGGATCGCCTGGTTTCTCCAGCCGCTCCATGATCACGGCGAGGGCTTCGTTGGCGTCGACGAAAACTCCGCGCATGGCTCTCTCCGGTCAGGACGCGACGCCGGCGATCGCCAGCACGGTGTGCATCAGCACGTTGGTGCCTGCGGCGCAGTCGGGCTGCGTGGCATCCTCAAGCTCGTTGTGGCTGATGCCGTCCTTGCAGGGCACGAACACCATCGCCGCCGGCATGACGGTGTTGAGGTTGCAGGCGTCGTGGCCGGCGCCGGAGGTGATGCGGCGAGAGGAATAGCCAAGCGTCTTCGCCGCGTTCTCGACCGCCGCGATCAGCTTGGGATCGAAATGCGTCGGCGGCTTGCGCCAGACCAGGTCGATCTTGACCTCGACCTTGCGGCGGGCGGCAATCTCGGCAATCGCGGCGCGCAGATCGTGATCGAGCGCGTCCATGATCGCGCCATCGGCACTGCGGCAATCCATGGTGAAGGCGATCTCGCCGGGAATGACGTTGCGCGAGGGGTTTGCGATCACGGCCTCGCCGATGGTGCCGACCGCGTTCGGCCCATGCTTCTTTGCAATCGCCTCCATCGCCAGCACGATTTCGGAGAGCGTGGCCAGCGCATCGCGCCGCAGCGGCATCGGGGTCGATCCCGCATGGCTCTCGAAGCCGGAAATCTTGCCGTCATACCAGAGCACGCCCTGGCCGGAATCGACGACGCCGATGGTCTTGCCCTCGGCCTCCAAAATCGGGCCCTGCTCGATGTGCAGCTCGACGAAGCAGCCGAGCTTCTGGAAGCCGACCGGCTTGTCGCCGCGATAGCCGATGCCGTCGAGCGCCTGGCCGACGGTGATGCCCTCGGCGTCCTTGCGCGACAGGATGTCGTCGGTGGTGAAATCGCCGACGTAAGCCGCGGACGCCATCATCGCGGGCGCGAAGCGCGAGCCTTCCTCGTTGGTCCAGTTGACCACACAGATGGGCGCCTCGGTCTCGATGCCGGCGTCGTTCAGGGTGCGGATCACTTCCAGCGCGCCGAGCGTTCCCAGGATGCCGTCATATTTGCCGCCGGTCGGCTGGGTGTCGAGATGCGAGCCGATGCCGACGGGCGGCTTCGACATGTCACGCCCCTTGCGCAGGCCGAACTGTGAGCCGAGCGCATCGACATGAACCTCGAGACCGGCATCCTCGCAGGCCTTGCGGAACCAGTCGCGCACCTGCTTGTCCTCGGCGCTCAGCGTCAGCCGCCGCACGCCGCCCTTGGCCGTCCCGCCGAATTGCGCGGTCTCGTGGATGGAGCCCCAGAGGCGGGCGGAATCGATTTGCAGGTTGGTGGCGGCTCGGCTCATGCGGGTCAGTCTCTCAGTTGTCATTCCGGGGCCCGACGAGCGAACCCGGAATCTCGAGATTCCGGGTCTGGTGCTTGCGCACCATCCCGGAATGACGTTGAAGGTTGTCCAGCATCCGTTTCAATGACGCGCCAGCGCGGGCGCGTCAACCGCGAGGCTGCTCTGCGCAATCTGACATGCAAGCTCGGCGACGCGCTCCACCGCCACGACGTCGGGCGAGGCGAGCCAGCTCGCCGTGAACGTCAGCGGTGTGATTTCGAGATCGGTGTCGAGCAGTTGCAGCCGCCCGTCGGCGAGCTCGTTCTCGACGATGGCGTCGGGGATCACGGCGATCCCGAGGCCCTCGACCGCCATGTGGATAACGGTCGCGAGCGACGCAGAGGCATGCAGCCGTATCGGCGGCAATTCCGGCCGGTCGAACACCTCGCGCACGACCTCGTAAGGCTTGGTCTTGCGTGGGAAGGTGATGATCGGAAACCGTGCGAGCTCCGCCGGCGTCACCGGACCTTTGCCGAGCCCGAGCGAGGGGCTTGCGAGAAAGCCGATCGGGTAGTCGGCGAGCACGCGATTGTGCACGCCGGAGGCGGACAGCGGCCCGACCACGAAAGCGAGCTCGATCTCCTGCGCGAGCAGGCGTGCCGTGAGGTTCGGGGTGATGTCGACCTCGATCTCGAGCGACAGGTTCGGATAGATCTGGTTCACGCTTTTCACGAGGCGCGGCAGCCAGGTGTGCACGATGGTCTCGGCGACGCCGAGCCGCATCACGCCGCGCATCGCTGAGCGGTCGCCGATCTCCGCCATCATCTGAGCGCGGAGACCGATCAGCTTCTCCGCATAGACCATCATCTGCCGGCCGCTCGGCGTCGGCGAGGCCACGCGATGGTCGCGGTTGAGCAGCTTCACGCCCATCTCGCGCTCGAGCTGGGCGATGCGCTGGGAGATCGCCGGCTGGGTCGTGTTGAGGCGGGCCGCAGCGCCGCGGAAGCTGCCGAGCTTCACAACCCAGAGGAACGTCTCGATCGATCTGAAGTCCAGCATTGGAAGGATTTCCCCGATCGATAAATTGGATTTATCGATATTGATTAGAAAGGACGATTAGACTTTATAGCACGCTTGGTGTTGGCTGTCCTTGTCGAGCTTATAGGCAGGTCGATCAGATGACTGTTTTGGTGGCAGCGCAGCAAACTGAAATGCCCGACTCACTCCCGAGCCGCCAGGCGCGGCTCGCCTATCGCGGCGGCGAGGTGGGGTCCACCGCCGGGGTCGCCCCCGGCTTCGTCCAGGGCAATCTGGCGATCCTGCCGGCGGAATACGCCAGCGCCTTTCACCGCTTCTGCCAGCTCAATCCGAAACCCTGCCCGATCATCGGCATGTCCGACGTCGGCAGTCCGCATATCCCCGCACTCGGCGCCGATCTCGACATCCGCACCGACGTTCCCCGTTACCGTGTCTGGCGCGACGGCGAAGTGGTCGACGAGCCGACCGACGTGAGGG
Organism: Bradyrhizobium sp. YCK136; assembly: GCF_044570075.1. Lineage (NCBI taxonomy): Bacteria > Pseudomonadati > Pseudomonadota > Alphaproteobacteria > Hyphomicrobiales > Nitrobacteraceae > Bradyrhizobium > Bradyrhizobium sp. YCK136. The sequence continues at coordinate 6,614,560 of NZ_CP172424.1, read as the reverse complement.
GCTACTGGCGCGACGATCTGGTGACCTTTGTGCTCGGCTGTTCGTTCTCGTTCGAGGAGGCGCTGCTCGACGAGGGTATGCCGATCCGCCACATCGAGCAGAACGTGCGCGTGCCGATGTATCGCACCAACATCGCCTGCGGCGAGGCCGGTCCGTTCGCCGGTCCCATGGTGGTGTCGATGCGTCCGTTCAAGCCGGCCGATGCGATCCGCGCCGTGCAGATCACCTCGCGCTATCCAGCCGTGCACGGCGCGCCCGTGCATCTCGGCCATCCGCATCTGATCGGCATCAAGGACATTGCCAAGCCCGACTATGGCGATCCCGTGCCGGTTGCCGACGACGAGATTCCGGTGTTCTGGGCCTGCGGCGTGACGCCGCAATCGGTGATCAACGCCGCCAGGCTGCCGTTCGCGATCACGCATTCTCCCGGCCTGATGCTGGTGACGGATCTCAAGAACAGGACCATGGCCGTGATATAGTGGGCAGCGTTTGCTGCTTCTTCGGGCTTTACCGCATCCATCAATCGCTTCATTCGATCAGCCGAAATTCCGTAACAGAGGACTTTGCCATGACGATCTCTCGCCGCGACGTGTTGCTGGGTGCCACCGCCACTGCAGCGCTGGTGCCGCTCGCTGCACGCGCCCAGACCTCGGAAGTCGTGATCGGCGTCATCTATCCGTTCTCCGGCGGCAGCGCGCAGCAGGGCGTCGATGCGCAGAAGGCCTATGAGACCGCGCTCGAGGTCATCAACAAGGACACCGATTTCGACCTGCCGCTGGCGAAGGGCGAAGGCCTGCCGGGCCTCGGCGGCGCAAAAGTCCGTCTCGTGTTCGCCGACCACCAGGCCGATCCGCAGAAGGGCCGCGCCGAGGCCGAGCGCCTGATCACGCAGGAGAAGGTCTCCGCCATCATCGGCACCTACCAGAGCGCGGTCGCCGTCACCGTCAGCCAGATCTGCGAGCGTTACCAGATCCCGTTCGTCTCCGCCGACAACTCCTCTCCGAGCCTGCATCGCCGCGGCCTCAAATATTACTTCCGTGCCGCGCCGCATGACGAGATGTACTCGGCCGCGATGTTCGACTTCTTCGACGCCATGAAGAAGAAGGGCACCAAGATCGAGACGCTGTCGCTGTTCCACGAGGACACCATCTTCGGCACCGACTCCGGCAACGCCCAGGCCAAGATCGCCGGCGAGCGCGCCTACAAGATCGTCACCGACATCAAGTACCGCGCCAACTCGCCGTCGCTCTCCGCCGAGGTGCAGCAGCTCAAGACCGCCAATGCCGACGTGCTGATGCCCTCGAGCTACACCACCGACGGCATCCTGCTGGTCAAGACCATGGCCGAGCTCGGCTACAAGCCCAACGCGATCGTGGCGCAGGACGCAGGCTTCTCCGAGAAGGCGCTCTACGACGCCGTCGGCGACAAGCTCGAAGGCGTGATCTCGCGCGGCACCTTCTCGCTCGACCTCGCGCAGAAGCGCCCGATGGTCGGCAAAATCAACGAGATGTTCAAGGCGCGGTCGGGCAAGGATTTCAACGACCTCACTTCGCGCCAGTTCATGGGCCTGATCATCCTCGCCGACGCCATCAGCCGCGCCAAGTCGACCGACGGCGAGAAAGTCCGCGATGCGCTGGCCGCCACCGACATCCCGGGCGAGCAGACCATCATGCCCTGGAAGCGCGTCAAGTTCGACGAGATGGGCCAGAACAACGACGCCGACCCGGTGCTGCTGCAATATGTCGGCGGCAAGTTCGTCACCATCTTCCCGCCGCAGGCCGCGATCGCCGAAGCGATCTGGCCGATGAAGTAAGCGTTTCGGAGAGCGGGAGCTCAGACTTGGCTCCCGCCCTCATCCTGAGGAGCGGGCGTAGCTCGCGTCTCGAAGGACGAGGGTGGGCCCATCCTTCGAGACGCGCGCCGCGGCGCGTTCCTCAGGATGAGGGCGTATTGTGGGGGACGACTTTTGACAGCTCAAGCCATTATCCAGAGTCTCGCGAGCGGCCTTCTCATGGGCCTGCTCTACGGACTGATCGCCGTCGGCCTCGCGCTGATCTTCGGCCTGATGGACGTCGTGAACTTCGCCCATGGCGAGTTCCTGATGATCGCGATGTATGCGAGCTTCTTCCTGTTCGCGTTCTTCGCCATCGACCCCCTGCTGTCGGCGCCGCTGGTCGCCGCGGCCCTGTTCGTGTTCGGGGCGGTCGTCTACCTCTTGATTGTACGCTTCGCGATGCGCGCCAAGGCAAACGCCGGCATGGTGCAGATCTTCTCGACCTTCGGCCTTGCCATCGTGATGCGCGGGCTCGCGCAGTTCTTCTTCACGCCGGACTATCGCAGCATTCCGCAGTCCTGGCTCGGCGGCAAGACGATCTCGATCGGCGGCATCTTCCTGCCGGAGCCGCAGCTGATCGGCGCGCTGGTCTCGATCGCGGCTTTCGCCGGCCTCTATTTGTTCATCAACCGCACTGACTTCGGCCGCGCGCTCGAAGCCACCCGCGAAGATCCCGGTGCAGTCGCACTCGTCGGCATCGACAAGAACCGCGTGTTCGCGCTGGGCTGGGGCCTGGGCGCCGCACTGGTCGGTCTCGCCGGCGCGATCATGGCGGTGTTCTTCTACATCTATCCGGACGTCGGCGCCTCCTTCGCGCTGATCGCCTATGTCACGGTTGCGCTCGGTGGTTTCGGCAGTGTGTTCGGCGCGTTCGCCGGCGGCATCATCGTCGGCCTCGTCGAGGCGACCACCGCCCTGGTGCTGCCGCCTTCGCTGAAATCGGTCGGCATCTACGCGGTCTATCTGCTCGTCGTCTTCATCCGGCCGCGCGGCCTGTTCGGATCGATGTGATGGACCAGAATTTTGCTACGCGGCGCCGCCGCGACCTGATCATCGCCGCGGTGCTGGCCGCGCTCGCGGCCCTTGCACCGCTGTTCATCAAGGATGTCTACGTCCAGAACATCCTGATCCTGACCCTGATGTACGCGGCGCTGTCGCAGAGCTGGAACATCCTGTCCGGCTATTGCGGACAGATCTCGCTGGGGCACGCGCTCTATTTCGGCATCGGCGCCTATACCACCGAGCTGCTGTTCACCAAGTTCGGCGTATTGCCCTGGTTCGGCATGCTCGCCGGCGGCGTGATCGCGGCCGTCATCGCAATGGGGCTTGGCTATCCCTTCTTCCGTCTGCGCGGCCATTACTTCGTGATCGCGACCATCGTCATCGCCGAGATCGGGCTGCTCCTGTTCCAGAACTGGGAATGGGCGGGTGCTGCGATGGGAATCACCATTCCGGTGCGCGGCGACAGCTGGCTGAAATTCCAGTTCATGCGCAGCAAGCTGCCTTACTTCTATTTCGCGCTGGTGCTGTGCAGCCTCGCCTGGTTCGTCACCTGGTGGCTCGAAGATTCCAAATGGGGCTTCTGGTGGCGCGCCGTGAAGGACAATCCGGAAGCGGCCGAGAGCCTCGGCGTCGTCGTGTTCAATTCCAAGATGGGCGCGGCGGCCGTCTCCGCCTTCCTCGTCGCCATCGGCGGCGCCTTCTATGCGCAGTTCCTCGCCTATATCGATCCCGAGAGCGTGATGGGCTTCCAGTTCTCGCTGCTGATGGCGCTGCCGGCCGTGCTCGGCGGCATCGGCACCCTGTGGGGGCCGGTGCTCGGCGCTGCCATCCTGATCCCGATGACGGAGCTGACGCGCTCCTATATCGGCGGCTCCGGCCGTGGTGTTGACCTTATCGTCTATGGCGCACTGATCGTGGCGATCTCGCTGGCCCTGCCGCGCGGTCTGGTGAGCCTGTTCTCCCGTTCAAAAGCAAAGGGAGCCACGCGATGACCGCGCTCCTTGAAACCCGCGGCGTCTGGCAGCGGTTCGGCGGCCTCGTCGCCAACAGCGACGTGTCGATCTCGGTCGGCCGCGGCGAGATCGTCGGCCTGATCGGCCCGAACGGTGCCGGCAAGTCGACATTGTTCAATCTCATCGCCGGCGTCCTGCCGCCGACCCAGGGCTCGATCTGGTTCGACGGCGAGGACGTCACCCACATGCCGGCGGCCGAACGCTGCCAGCGCGGCGTCGGGCGCACCTTTCAGGTGGTCAAGAGCTTCGAGACCATGACCGTCATCGACAACGTCATCGTCGGTGCGCTGGTGCGCAACACCGTGATGCGCGAGGCGCGGCGCAAGGCGCATGAGGTGCTCGAATTCACCGGCCTTGCAGCACGCGCCGACGTGCTCGCGAGCGATCTCGTGCCGGCCGAGAAGCGCCGCCTCGAAGTCGCCCGTGCGCTCGCGACCGAACCAAAGCTGCTGTTGCTCGACGAAGTCCTCACCGGCCTCACGCCGACCGAGGCGCAGACCGGCGTCGCGCTGGTGCGCAAGGTGCGCGATGCCGGCATCACCGTGCTGATGGTCGAGCACGTCATGGAGATCGTGATGCCGCTGGTCGACCGCGCCATCGTGCTTGACCTCGGCAAGGTGCTGGTCGAGGGCAAGCCTGCCGACGTCGTTCGCGATCCCAAGGTGATCAGCGCATATCTGGGAGATCGTCATGCTGTCAGTGCATGAAGTCACGACCGCCTATCAGGGTCTGGTCGCGATCTCCGCAGTCTCGATCGAGGTCGAGAAGGGTGAGATCGTCTGTGTGGCCGGCGCCAACGGCGCGGGCAAGTCGACGCTGCTGAAGTCCATCGCCGGCGCCGAACGCCCGCGTTCGGGCACCGTGACGTTCGACGGCAAGCGCCTCGACGGCATGGCGCAGCACCACATTACGGCCACCGGCATCGCCTATGTGCCGGAGAACCGCCGCCTGTTCCCGCGCCTGTCGGTGCGCGACAACCTTCGCCTCGGCAGCTATCTCTACCGCGGCGAGGCGAACCGCGAGGGACCGCTCGACCTCGTCTTCAACCTGTTTCCGCGTCTTCAGGAACGTTTGGAGCAGCGCGCCGAAACGCTCTCCGGCGGCGAACAGCAGATGCTCGCCATCGGCCGCGCGCTGATGACGCGCCCGCGGCTGCTGATGCTGGATGAGCCCTCGCAAGGCATCATGCCGAAGCTGGTGGACGAGATTTTCCAGGCAGTATTGCGCATCCGTGACGCCGGCATGACCGTCCTGATCGTCGAGCAACGCATGGCCGAGTGCCTGGAGATCGCCGACCGCGCCTACATCCTGCAAACCGGCCGCGTGCTGATGCAGGGCGCGGCGAGCGAGATCAAGGGCAATCCCGACGTGCGCAAGGCGTATCTGGGGCTGTAGCTAGACTGCCACGCTCTTTGCGCGCCTCGAAGGATGGGCCGCAAGCGCCTGTAGCCCATCCTTCGAGGCTTCACCTTGCGATGCATTGCATCGCAAGGCTCGCACCTCAGGATGACGGCGGAGTATGCGGTTAATGTCCGTGCCCGTGCCCATGCTCCGGCAACGTCACCCCGAACACCTTCACCAGATCCGTCACCTGCTCCGGCGACAAATATCGCGGGTTCAACCCGCGCAGCAGCAGATACAGCTTCGCCGTCTCCTCCAGCTCCTCGGTCGCGAACACCGCGGCCTCCAGCGTGTCGCCGGCGACCACCGGGCCGTGATTGGCGAGCAGCACGGACGAATATTTCCCCGCCAGCCCCTTGATCGCATCCGCCACTGCGGGATCGCCGGGGCGGTAGTAGGGCACGAGCGCGGTGGCGCCGCATTTCATCAGATAATAGGCCGTCATCGGCGGCAGCGCGGCGCGCGGGTCGATCTCGGGCAGCATCGAGAGCGCAACCGAATGCGTCGAATGCAGGTGCACGATCGCGCGTGCGCTGCCGCGCGTTTCGTAGAGCGCGGTGTGCAGCGGAACTTCTTTGGTCGGGGCATCGCCCGAAATCAGCCGGCCGGTTTCGTCCAGCCGCGACAGCTTTGCGGGATCGAGGAAGCCGAGCGAGGCGTTGGTCGGCGTCACCAGCCAGCCGCCGCCGTCCAGCCTGACGCTGATATTGCCAGAGGAGCCCGGCGTCAGCCCGCGCTCGAACAGGGACCGTCCGAAGCGGCAGATATCCTCACGCAGCCTTGTCTCGTTGCTCATGGCCGTCATGCCTGCTTGTCTCACGCTTTGGCAGCGCGGCCAAGCCGTGTTATTCGGTTGCCAAGCTGCCGCAAAGGGCGGCTATTCGGGAAACGTTCGCAAGGGTCAGTTGCATATGTCCGCCTCCACGTCACAGAATCAGCGTATCGCCGTCGTCGGGCTTGGCTCGATGGGGTTTGGCATGGCGACCTCGCTGAAGCGCGCCGGTCACGCCGTCACCGGCTGCGACGTTTCGGCTGACGCGGTGGCGCGGTTTGTGAAGGACGGCGGCGCGGGCGCCAAAACGCCGGCCGAGGCGGCCAAGAGCGCCGACATCGTCGTCAGCGTCGTCGTCAATGCTGCGCAAACCGAGGCGATCCTGTTCGGCAAGGATGGCGTGGCCGAGACCATGCCGAAAGACGGCGTCTTCATATCCTCCGCCACCATGGACCCGGACGTGGCGCGGCGCCTCGCCAAACAGCTGGAGGCGACGGGCCGGCACTATCTGGACGCGCCGATCTCCGGCGGGGCGCAGCGCGCCGCGCAGGGCGAGCTGACGATCCTTGCTTCGGGCAGCCCGGCCGCCTTTGCAAAGGCACGGCCGGCGCTCGATGCCATGGCGGCAAAGCTCTACGAGCTCGGCGACGCCGCCGGGCAGGGCGCCGCCTTCAAGATGATCAACCAGTTGCTGGCCGGCGTGCACATCGCCGCCGCCAGCGAAGCGATGGCGTTCGCAGCCAAGCAGGGCCTCGACATCCGCAAGGTCTATGAGGTGATCACGGCCTCCGCCGGCAATTCCTGGATGTTCGAGAACCGCATGCCGCATGTGCTCGACGGCGACTATACGCCGCGCAGCGCGGTCGAGATCTTCGTCAAGGACCTCGGCATCATCCAGGACATGGCGCGCAGCGCCAGATTCCCGGTGCCGGTCTCCGCCGCCGCCCTCCAGATGTTCCTGATGACGGCTGCCGCCGGCATGGGCCGCGACGACGACGCCTCGGTTGCGCGCATGTATGCGCAGGTCACCGGCGTGAAGCTGCCCGGCGACAAGTAAGGATAAGAGGATTCCAATGCCCCGTTTCGCCGCCAATCTCTCGATGATGTTCACCGACGTGCCGTTCCTCGATCGCTTCGAGGCCGCCGCCCAGGTCGGCTTCACGGCCGTCGAGTTTCTCTTTCCTTATGAGCATCCGGCCGAGGCGGTCGGCGAGCGGCTCAAGCGCAACGGTCTGACCCAGGCGCTGTTCAACCTGCCGCCCGGCGACTGGAATGCGGGCGAGAAGGGTTTTGCTGCGCTCCCGGCGCGCTTCGCCGATCTCAAGGCGAGCCTCGAGACCGCGCTGCCTTACGCCAAGGCCACCGGCGTCAAGCGCCTGCACCTGATGGCCGGCCTTGCCAACCGCGGCGAGCGCGTCGCGATCGAGGCGTTCTACAAGTCGGTGGCGTGGGCGGCGGAGTTCTTCGCGCCGCATGGCATCGACATCGTGCTCGAGCCGATCAATGCCCGCAACGTGCCCGGCTACTTCCTCAACGATTTCGGCTTCGCGCGCGACCTGATCCAGGAGTTGCGGCTCCCGAACCTCAAGCTCCAGTTCGACATCTATCACTGCCAGATCATCCATGGCGACGTCACCATGCGCTTGCGCGAGATGATGCCGATCATCGGCCACATCCAGATCGCCAGCATTCCATCGCGCAACGAGCCCGACGGCGAGGAGCTGAACTATCCCTTCCTGTTCGAAGAGCTCGACCGGCTCGGCTATGCCGGCTTCGTCGGCTGCGAATACAATCCGCGCGGCAAGACCACCGACGGGCTCGCCTGGTTCAAGCCCTATGCGGGAGTGAAGCCGTGACTCTTGCACTGGGTTGCATCGCCGACGACTACACCGGCGCCTCCGATCTTGCCAACACGCTGACCCGTGCGGGCCTGCGCACCTTGCAGACCATCGGCATTCCTGCCGACGATCTGGCGCTGCCCGAGGTCGACGCTGTCGTGGTGTCCTTGAAGAGCCGCTCGATCGAAGCAGGTCTTGCTGTATCGCGCTCGCGCGCGGCGGAGACATGGCTGCGGGGCCGCGGCGCGAGCCATGTGCTGTTCAAGATCTGCTCGACCTTCGATTCCACCGACGCCGGCAATATCGGCCCTGTCATGGACGCGTTGCGCGACGATTGCGGCGAGGGCATCGTTCTGGTGACGCCGGCCTTCCCCGAGACCGGCCGCACCGTCTACCAGGGCAACCTGTTTGTCGGCGCCGTGCCGCTGAACGAGAGCCCGCTGAAGGACCATCCGCTCAACCCGATGCACGATTCCAGCCTGGTGCGGGTGCTGGCGCGCCAGAGCCGGACACAAATCGGCCTCGTCGATCTCGCCGCCGTCACGCGCGGCGCAGATGCCGTCCGGGCACGGCTGGCCGAACTCGCGGGCAAGGGCATTGGCGCTGCGATCATCGACGCCGTCTTCGATCGCGATCTCGAAACCATCGGCCTCGTAGCCGCCGAACATCGGCTGTCGGTCGGCGCCTCCGGCATCGGCCTTGGACTGGCGCGCGCGCTGGTGTCGACGGGCAAGGTCAAGTCGAATGCGGCAGGCGGCGAATCCGGAGCTGCCGTTGGTGGGCCGGCGGCGTGTCTTGCCGGCAGCTGCTCGCAGGCCACGCTCAAGCAGATCGCCAGCGCCGAACAGGTCATGCCGGTGTTTCATCTCGATCCGGACCGTATTCTTACGGGGGCGGACGAAGCGCAGCGTGCGCTGGACTGGGCAAGGCCGCGGCTGGCGGAGGGGCCCGTGCTGATCGCATCGAGCTCGACACCGGATCAGGTCGCCGCGCTTCAGGCACGTCACGGCCGTGACGCAGCCGGACATGCGATCGAGCAGGCCATGGCCGACATCGCCGAAAACCTTGTGAAATCAGGCGTGCGGCGATTGGTCGTTGCCGGCGGCGAGACGTCCGGCGCCGTGGTCGACCGGTTGAGGATTCCCGGATTTCTCGTAGGGGTAGAGATGGCTGCAGGCGTTCCGGTGCTGCGCGCGGTCGGCGCCGGGGGCGGGATGCTGCTCGCGCTGAAGTCCGGCAATTTCGGCGGCCCGGAGTTTTTCTCCGATGCGCTTAGGCTCATGCGCTGAGCGCAGAGCGTTCTTAGCTGCCTGTTCATTTCTTTCAGGCTCCGTACTCGCACGGAGTCGTAGTTAACATCTGCTCAGTCGCTCTGTTGTCTGATGTCGGCGTCGCTCCCTTTGGTTGATTCTTTAGACCTCCCGGACGCGCGCCCGCGCCAGCATAAAGAGAGCTGACTATGTTCGCCAAGATCTCCATCCGCGCCAAGATCATCAGTGTCGTGGCGTTCCTGCTGGTCGCGATGACCGGCATGGGCCTGCTCGCCGTCGTGAAGATGCGCGCGATGAACGCGAACACCACCGACATCACCACGAGCTGGATGCCCAGCGTGAGGGTGCTGGGCGAGCTCCGGGCCAGCGTCATCACCTATCGCAGTGTGGTCCGCGAGCACATGCTGGCCGAGACCCTGGAAGAAAAGCTCGCGATGGAAAAGATCGCGGTCGCCACCAGCGAGACACTGGCCAAGGCCCGCCAGAGCTACGAGCCCATGATCACCTCGCCGGAGGAGCGGGCGCTCTACACCGAATGGTCCAAGCTGTGGGACGACTACAAGAAGAGCGCCGACGAGGTCTTTGCAGTGTCGCGCAAGGAGGTCGGCAAGGTCCCGCACGAGGCGCATGAGCTGAACGTCAAGACCGCCAACAAGATCGGCATCCAGTCCGACGAGGTCCTGCGCAAGGATATCGACCTCAACACCCGGGGTGGCGACCAGGCCGCGCGGGATGCCGCCGACAGCTATTCCTTCGCCTTCCTGCTGGTCGCGATCATCCTGGGCGCGGCCGTCCTGACAGGCATCGGCGTCAGCGTCTATCTCGTCCACGACGTCTCCAGCGGCATCAACTCGATCGTCGAGCCGATGCAGGCGCTGGGCAAGGGCGACCTCTCCGCCGAAGTCCCGCATCGCGGCGAGAAGACCGAGATCGGCGCCATGGCCGACGTGCTCCAGGTCTTCAAGGAGGCGTTGATCGCCAAGAAGGCCGCCGACGAAGCCGCCGCGGCCGACGCCGAAGCCAAGATCGAGCGCGGCCGCCGCGTCGACAATATCACCCGCGAATTCGAAACGATGATCGGCGAGATCGTCCAGACCGTGTCATCGGCCTCGACCCAGCTCGAAGCTTCTGCCTCGACGCTGACCTCGACCGCCGACCGCTCCCAGCGGCTCGCGACCACGGTTGCCGGAGCTTCGGAGGAAGCCTCGACCAACGTGCAGTCGGTGGCTTCGGCGACGGAGGAGATGGCCTCCTCGGTCGGCGAGATCAGCCGTCAGGTGCAGGAATCGGCGCGGATGGCGGGCGACGCCGTCGGCCAGGCCCGCGCCGCCACCGAGCGCGTCAGCGAGCTCTCCAAGGCGGCGTCCCGCATCGGCGACGTCGTCGAGTTGATCAACACCATCGCCGGCCAGACCAACCTCCTGGCGCTGAACGCCACCATCGAGGCGGCGCGCGCGGGCGAAGCCGGCCGCGGCTTCGCGGTGGTCGCCTCCGAGGTGAAGGCGCTCGCCGAGCAGACCGCGAGGCGACCGGCGAAATCGGCCAGCAGATTTCCGGCATCCAGGCGGCGACCAACGATTCGGTCGGAGCGATCAAGGAGATCTCCTCGACGATCGAGCGTCTCTCGGAGATCTCGTCGGCGATCGCTGCGGCCGTCGAAGAGCAGGGTGCAGCGACCCAGGAGATCGCCCGCAATGTGCAGCAGGCGGCGCAGGGCACCCAGCAGGTCTCCTCCAACATCTCCGACGTGCAGCGCGGTGCGACCGAGACCGGCACCGCCTCCTCGCAGGTGCTGTCGGCGGCGCAGATGCTGTCGAACGACTCGAGCCGGCTCAAGACCGAGGTCAGCAAGTTCCTGACCAGCGTTCGCGCTGCGTAAGGCCGTCAGAGCAGGTATCGGACTACGCAAGAGCGGCGCCGTCGGCGGCGCTCTTTGATTTTGGCGCATGGCTTGGCGCCTGCTGACTTATTTCTCACGTGGGTCATACGGTTCCAATTCTTTACGGGTTCCCAACCCTGCGAACCTTAACTCGTCGCAGTGTTTTGGAGACTCAATCGTGAAGTTATTTTTATTTTCCGCCATTCGCTCCATCCAGTTGAAGATCGCCCTGATTGCCGGCCTCTGCCTGGCAGTGACGTGCATCGTGCTGATCGGCTACGGCCTCTTCTCCACGCAGAGCATGAACCAGTACGTGACCCACGAGGTCATGCAGCTGGTCGACCGTCAGACCAAGGAGAGCCTGATGAACCGGGCCTCCACCGAAGCCAACGCCATCAAGGCTGAGCTGGAGGTCGGGTTTGATGCGGCGCGCACCACCGCACATGCCTTCGCGACCCTCGCCGACGAGAAGACCGGCACTCCGATCGCGGCGCGGCGGACCCAGTTCAACGCGCTTCTGCGTCACGTGCTCGAGCTCAACCCTGCCTTCAACGGCACCTACTCGGCCTGGGAACCCGGCGCGCTGGATGGTGACGATGCGTCGTTCAAGGGACGCAAGGAGGCGGGATCGGACAATACCGGCCGCTTTCTGCCCTATTGGACGCGCAACGCCAGCGGCGCCATCGCCGTTCAGCCGCTCGTCGAGTACGACAGCAGCGAGCGGCATCCCAACGGCCTCGTGAAGGGCGCCTGGTACATCAACCCGAACACCACGGGTAAGGAAAACATCCTGGGTCCGTTGCCCTACATCGTTCAGGGCAAGGCCGTCTTCCTCGCGACCATGTCGGTACCGGTCATGATCGACGGCAAATTCCGCGGTGTCGCCGGCGCCGACTACAATCTCGACTTCGTGCAGAAGCTGGCCGTCAAGATCAACGGCTCGCTGTTCGAGGGCAAGGGCAAGGTCGCGATCCTCAACGACACCGGGCTGACCGTCGCCAACAGCGCCAATCAGGACGTGATCGGCAAGAACGCCTCCGAGGCCGACGCTCGCTGGAGTGAAAGCCTCGCCATCGTCAAGGCCGGCAAGGGCACGGTGCAGGACGATCCGAAGTTCGCCAACATCGACATCTATGCGCCGATCCGCTTCGGGCTCACCGAGAACGCCTGGTCGATCGTGATCTCGATCCCCCGCGACGTGGTGCTTGCGTCTGCAAGGCAACTCGACGCCTCGCTAAGTGCCCGTGCGACCTCGAACACGTTCTGGCAGCTCGGCGTTGGCCTGGTCATCGTGCTGGCGGCGATCTTCCTGATCTCGTTCGCCGCACGCAAGATCGCGCGGCCGATCCAGGATTGTGCCAATTTCGCCGATGGCATCGCCAAGGGCGATTTCAATCAGCAGCTCGGGATCGAGCAGGCCGACGAGGTCGGTAGGCTGGCGACGTCGCTCAGGTCGATGCAGGGCGACATCAAGCGCAGCATCGAGCAGCGTGCCCAGGACCAGGCGGCTGCCGACCGCGAGCGCCGGCGCGCGATGAACGAGCTGGCCGACAGCTTCGAAGCGTCGGTCGGCGGCATCGTGGAGACGGTGTCGGCCGCGTCCGGTGCGCTGGAATCCTCGGCCGGAACGCTCAGCTCGACCGCCGAACGGGCGCAACAGCTTACCAAGGTCGTCGCTGCGGCGTCAGACCAGGCATCGGGCAACGTGCAGTCGGTGGCCTCGGCAACGGAGGAGATGGCCTCTTCGGTCGGCGAGATCAGCCGTCAAGTGCAGGAATCGGCGCGGATGGCGAGCGACGCCGTCGGCCAGGCCCGAGCCACCACCGAGCGCGTCAGCGAGCTCTCCAGGGCGGCCGCCCGCATCGGCGACGTCGTCGAGCTGATCAACACCATCGCCGGCCAGACCAACCTGCTCGCGCTGAACGCCACTATCGAGGCGGCACGCGCCGGCGAGGCCGGCCGCGGCTTCGCCGTGGTGGCCTCCGAGGTGAAGGCGCTCGCCGAGCAGACCGCGAAGGCGACCGGCGAGATCGGCCAGCAGATCTCCGGCATCCAGCTTGCGACCAACGACTCGGTCGGCGCGATCAAGGAAATCTCCTCGACCATCGAGCGTCTGTCGGAGATCTCGTCGGCGATCGCCGCCGCGGTGGAAGAGCAGGGCGCGGCCACGCAGGAGATCGCCCGCAACGTGCAGCAGGCGGCGCAAGGAACCCAGCAGGTCTCTTCCAACATCACCGACGTGCAGCATGGCGCGACCGAGACCGGCACGGCCTCTTCGCAGGTGCTGTCGGCGGCGCAAATGCTGTCGAACGACTCGGGCCGGCTCAAGAACGAGGTCAGCAAGTTCCTGACCAACGTCCGCGCCGCGTAGACCCTCGCACAACCCGTCGATCGAGTGAGGAGCGGCGCCAAAAACATCGCTCCTTTCATTCTTCCGGTAGCATGATGTCGCTTTTAGGTGGCGTTACGAGGGGCACCCGTAGTCTTGCGGACAGATCGTTTCATCGATGGTTAAAGCGGATTTTCAAGAATTGGGCGAGGGCGGTCTCGCGCTGCGGCAGTCCTGATTGGAATGATTTCAGACTGAATTCGGTCTTTGGGGGCTTCGATGCGCAAGAATTTTCCTGTCACTGATGTCGAATATCCGGTCAGTGACGAGACACTGATCGTCTCCCGGACCGACCTCAAGGGCAAGCTCACCTACTTCAACGAGGATTTCCTCGCCGCCGCCGGCTTCACGTCGGCCGAGCTGATGGGCCAGCCGCACAACATCGTCCGTCATCCCGACATGCCGCCGGAGGCGTTCGACAATCTCTGGGACGCGCTGAAGGCCGGCAAGCCGTGGCTCGGCGCGGTGAAGAACCGCCGCAAGAACGGCGACTTCTACTGGGTGCTGGCGACAGCCTCGCCGATCCGCGAGAACGGCCAGGTCACCGGCTATACCTCGATCCGCACCAGGCTGCCGGCCGACCAGCGCAAGCTTGCCGAAGAGGTCTATGCCGCGATCCGCGAGAAAAAGCCGCATGGTTATCGCGTCGATGCCGGCATCATCCGCCGCCGCTCGCTGCTCGACCGCTTCAGCGTCTTCACCGGGACGCTGAAGGCGCGCCTGGTCACGACGATGACGCTCCAGGCGCTGTTCATGCTGGCGCTCGGCATCGGCGGCGCGCTCTCCACCGGCGGTTCGACCAGCCTGGTTCTGACGCTGCTGGCCTTGGTCGGCATCGCCATCGTCGGCTTCGCCGGCCTTGCGACCATGCGCGCGATCCAGGGCCCGATGCGGCACCTCAACGACACCATGCTCAACCTCGTGCAGGACAAGCTCGACAACCGCATCGTCATCGAACGCGACGACGAGATCGGCGAGGCGCTGCGCAACCTCCAGACCGTGCAGACCATCATCCGCTTCAGCCGCGACGAGGTCCAGGCGGTGCAGCGCCGCGCCGAGGAGCAAGCGCAAGGCCGGCATGACCAAACTTGCCGACGGCTTCGAGGCCGCGATCGGCGAGATCGTCGAGACCGTGTCGTCAGCTGCGACCGAGCTCGAGGCGTCGGCCTCGACGCTGTCCTCGACGGCGGGCCGGGCGCAGGAACTGGCGACGGTGGTCGCAGCCGGCTCGGAAGAAGCTTCCACCAACGTCCATTCGGTGGCATCGGCCGCCGAGGAGATGTCGTCGTCGGTCCACGAGATCGGTCGCCAGGTGCAGGATGCCACCCGGATTGCGAGCGAGGCCGTCAGCCAGGCGCACGCCACCACCGAACGCGTCAGCGAGTTGTCGCGGGCGGCCTCTCGGATCGGCGACGTCGTCGAGCTCATCAATGCCATCGCGGGCCAGACCAATCTCCTGGCGTTGAACGCCACGATCGAAGCGGCACGTGCCGGCGAGGCCGGCCGCGGCTTTGCGGTTGTGGCTTCCGAGGTCAAGGCGCTCGCCGAACAGACGGCGAAGGCGACCGGCGAGATCGGCCAGCAGGTCGGCGGCATCCAGGCGGCGACGCAGGAATCGGTCGGCGCCATCAGCGAAATCTCCGGCACCATTGCGCGTCTTTCCGAAATATCCTCGGCGATCGCCGCAGCCGTGGAGCAGCAGCGCGCGGCGACCCAGGAGATCGCCCGCAATGTGCAGCAGGCGGCCAACGGCACCCAGCAGGTGTCTTCCAATGTCGGCGACGTCCAGCGCGGCGCATCCGAAACCGGATCGGCGTCTTCGCAGGTGCTGTCGGCGGCGCAGATGCTGTCCCGCGACTCCAACCGCCTCAAGCTCGAGGTCGGCAAGTTCCTGAACTCCGTCCGCGCAGCGTGACGCGTGCGGCCGCATAGCTGCGATGCCGATTTCGCAGTGCGGTAGCAGGGAAGTGAATGCAGGAAAGCTGCCGGTGATTAGCGTTTCCGACGGTGCTCAGGTAAAGGGGAAATAGGATCCCCGTGGGGGCGGATTCCGTATCCCTGCCTGACCTGGAATTGCCTGGCGCATGATTGCTCTGGTCCGTATTGCCCTGAGCCGACCCTATACGTTTGTCGTGCTCGCGCTCCTGCTCCTGATCATCGGACCGCTGGCGGCCCTGCGGACGCCGACCGACATCTTCCCCGACATCCGCATTCCCGTGATCGGCGTGGTCTGGCAGTACACCGGCCTGCCGCCCGACCAGATGTCCGGCCGCATCACGACGCCGTTCCAGCGTGCGCTGACGACGACGGTCAACGACATCGAGCATATCGTCGCCAACTCCTATAACGGCTTTGGCATCATCAAGATCTTCTTCCAGCCGAACGTCGACATCCGCACTGCCAACGCACAGGTCACAGCGATCTCGCAGACGTTGCTCAAGCAGATGCCGCCGGGCGCGACGCCGCCCTTGATCCTGAACTACTCCGCCTCGACCGTGCCAATCATCCAGGTGGCCTTGTCGGGCGACGGCCTGACCGAGCAGAACCTCGCCGATATCGGCATTAACAATCTGCGCACCCCGCTGGTCACCGTGCCTGGTGCGGCGATTCCGTATCCGTTCGGCGGCAAGCAGCGCCAGGTCCAGATCGACCTCGATCCGACCGCGCTCCAGGCCCGCGGCCTGTCCGGCCAGGACGTCGCCAACGCGCTGGCCGCCCAGAACCTGATCACGCCGGTCGGCACCCAGAAGATCGGCACCTTCGAATACAACATCCAGCTCAACAACTCGCCGCTGAAAATCGACGAGCTCGGCAACCTCCCAATCAAGACCGTCAACGGCGCGATGGTCTATGTGCGCGATGTCGCGACCGTCCGCGACGGCAATCCGCCGCAGACCAACATCGTTCATGTTGACGGCAATCGCTCGGTGCTAATGATGGTGCTGAAGGCGGGCGCGACCTCGACGCTCGATATCATCGCCGGCATCAAGCAGAAGGTGATCGAGGTCAAGGACCAGCTCCCGGACGCGCTGAAGATCGGCTTCATCGGCTTCATCGGCGACCAGTCGGTGTTCGTTCGCGGCGCGATCGAGGGCGTCGCCTTCGAGGGCGTGATCGCGGCGCTGCTGACCAGCGTCATGATCCTGCTGTTCCTCGGCAGCTGGCGCTCGACCATCATCATCGCGGTCTCGATCCCGCTGTCGGTGCTGGGCGCCATCATCATGCTCTCGGCGATCGGCGAGACGCTGAACATCATGACGCTCGGCGGTCTCGCGCTCGCCGTCGGCATCCTCGTCGACGACGCCACCGTGACCATCGAGAACATCAACTACCATCTGGAGCAGGGCAAGCCGGTCGAGCAGTCGATCCTCGACGGCGCCAACCAGATCGTCACGCCGGCCTTCGTCTCGCTGCTCTGTATCTGCATCGTGTTCGTGCCGATGTTCTTCCTCACCGGTGTCGCGCGCTTCCTGTTCGTGCCGATGGCCGAAGCGGTGATGTTCGCGATGATCTGGTCGTTCATCCTGTCGCGCACGCTGGTGCCGACCATGGCGAACTATCTGCTTAAGGCGCACGTCCATCACGAAGGCGAGCCGCCGAAGTCGCGCAATCCGCTGGTCTGGTTCCAGCGCGGGTTCGAGAAGCGTTTCGAACGCATTCGCGGCGGCTACCATGATTTCCTTGGGCTGGCGCTGGCGCATCGCGCGGTGTTCGTGATCGGCTTCCTCTGCGTGGTCGGTGCGTCCTTTGCGCTGGTGCCGTTCCTCGGGCGCAACTTCTTCCCCGCGGTCGATGCTGGCAACATCCTGATGCATGTCCGCACCCAGGTCGGCACCCGCGTCGAGGAGACCGCGAACCAACTCGCTGACGTGCAGAAGGCCGTGCGCAAGCTGATCCCGGGTGAGATCGAGACCATGACCGACAACATCGGCATGCCGATCTCCGGCATCAACATGACCTACAACAACACCGGCGTGATCGGCCCGCAGGACGGCGACATCCAGATCAAGCTGAGGGAAGGCCACAAGCCGACCGAAGAGCACGTCAAGGTGCTGCGCGAGCAGCTGCCGCGGCTCTTCCCCGGCGTCAGCTTCGCGTTCCTGCCGGCCGATATCGTCAGCCAGATCCTGAACTTCGGTGCGCCGGCGCCGATCGACCTTCAGATCCGCGGCGCCAATATCAGTGCCAACTTCGCTTACGCCAACAATCTGCTGGCCAAGGTCCGCAAGATTCCCGGCGTTGCCGATGCGCGCATCCAGCAATCGCCGAACAACCCGACCTTCAATATCGATGTCGACCGTACCCGTGCGCAATATGTCGGCCTGACCGAGCGCGACGTCACCAACAGTCTCGTGGTCAATCTTGCCGGTTCCTCGCAGGTGGCGCCGACCTACTACCTCAATCCGGATAACGGCGTGTCCTATTCGATCGTGATGCAGACGCCGCAATACCAGATCGACTCGCTCGGCGCGCTGCAGACGCTGCCGATCACCGCCACCGGCAACGCGCAGTCGCCGATCCTCGGCGGCATCGCCGACATCAAGCGCTCGACGTCGAGCGCGGTGGTGTCGCAATACGACATCCAGTCGATGGTGCAGATCTTCGCTACGACCTCGGGCCGCGATCTCGGCGCGGTTGCCGCCGACATCCGCCAGGTGATCGCCGACACCGCGAAGGAGGTGCCGAAGGGATCTTCCGTCGTGCTGCTCGGCCAGGTGCAGACCATGAACAGCGCCTTCACCGGCCTGCTGTTCGGCCTGCTTGGCGCCGTCGTGCTGATCTACTTCCTGATCGTCGTGAATTTCCAGTCCTGGTCCGACCCGTCGTTCGTGATCATCACGGCGCTGCCGGCCGCGCTCGCCGGCATCGTGTGGATGCTGTTCATGACCGAGACCACGCTGTCGGTCCCGGCGCTCACCGGCGCCATCATGTGCATGGGGGTTGCCACCGCCAACAGCGTGCTCGTGATCTCCTTTGCGCGCGAGCGCTACGCGGAGCTCGGCGATCCCGTTGCGGCTGCGCTCGAAGCCGGCTTCGTCCGGTTCCGCCCGGTGTTGATGACCGCGCTTGCCATGATCATCGGCATGGCGCCGATGGCTCTGGGCCTCGGCGAGGGCGGTGAGCAGAATGCGCCGCTCGGCCGCGCCGTGATCGGCGGCCTGATCTTTGCAACCTTCGCCACGCTGATGTTTGTTCCCGTGGTGTTCAGCATGGTACACAAGAAACAAGGCGCCGAAGCCGCCGCCCCCTTGGAGACTCCGCATGTCGCCCACTGAATCCCGCTCCCCGGTGTCGCACCGGAAACTGGGCATCTTCGGCGTGGTGGCGCTGATTGCGGCAGGCCTTGTCGTCGGCACCGGCATCCGCGCGCGCGAGGAGCAAGGCTCCAAGCTGAAGGATTGGACCGACGATCAGGCCGTTCCCAGCGTCGCGGTGACCCAGCCCAACGCCAAGGCGCTCAACGCCACCCTCGATCTGCCGGGCCGATTGGAGGCCTACTACCGTGCCCCGATCTTCGCGCGCGTGTCGGGTTACCTGAAGAGCTGGAGCGCCGACATGGGCGCGCGCGTCAAGGCCGGGCAGGTGATTGCCGAGATCGAGGCGCCCGACCTCGACCAGCAGCTCTTGCAAGCCCGCGCCGACCTCGCCAGCCAGCAGGCCAGCGCAAGGCTGTCGGAGGCAACGCTGAACCGGCGCAAGACGCTGGTCGCCTCCAACTTCGTCTCCGCGCAGGAGATCGACGAGCGCACCGCCGATCTTTCCAACAAGAACGCCGCGGTGCATTCGGGGCAGGCCAATGTCGAGCGGCTGGAAGCACTGGCCGGCTACAAGAAGATCACCGTTCCGTTCGACGGCGTGGTCACGGCGCGCGATACCGACGTCGGTGCGCTGATCAATGCCGGCGGCGGCTCGGGCCCGGCAATGTTCGTGGTCTCGGACATCACCAAGCTGCGCGTCTATGTCAACGTGCCAGAATTACGTGCCGGCCATCAAGATCGGCGCAAAGGCCACCATCGCGCTGCCGGAGTATCCGAACCGGACCTTCCAGGCGACGGTTGAAGCGTCTTCGCAGGCCGTCGACGTTGCCTCCGGCACCACGCGCATGCAGCTTGGCCTGGACAATTCCTCGGGCGAGCTGATGCCCGGCGGCTATGCTAGCGTGAAGTTGAGCCTCCAGCGCGGCTCTGCGCCGCTCAGCATTCCCGCCAGCGCGCTGATCTTCAACGGCAGCGGCCTGCGTGTCGCGACCGTCGGTGCGGACGACAAGGTGCTGTTCAAGGCCGTGACGATCGCGCGCGATCTTGGCAAGGAAATCGAGCTCGCATCAGGCATCACGCCGGACGACCGCGTCATCACCGCCCCGCCGGACGGCCTGTCCGACGGCGATCAGGTCCGCGTGGTTGGCGCCGGCGCCAGGGGCAAGCCGGCCACCGCGTCGGAAAAGCAGGCGCCGAAGAGCTGATGAGTGGCATGGTCATTCCGGGGCGGCTCGAAGAGTCCGGTAGGGTGGGCAAAGCGAAGCGTGCCCACCACGGCAAAGTGATCGCAGAGAAAATGGTGGGCACGGCGCAAGAGCGCCTTTGCCCACCCTACGAGAGCTAAGCCACCCGCCACTCCGGTACGCCATCGCCGGCCATCGCGATCTCGCCAAGCGAGCCGACCGGCGTGCGATCCATGTTGAGGAGATGCGCCAGCGTCGCGCTATCGCCCGCGGGTATCCGCGCCAGCGTGCGGCGGTCATCCTCCGTGCGCAGCATCACCACACCGTGCTCGACATCCCCGCCGCGGCTGTAGAGCACCGTAAAGCTCTCGACCTTGCCCTTGCCTGAGGCTTCCGCGACGAAGTCCGGCACCGCGCGCTTGTTGCGGTCGGCCTCTCCTTGCACGCTCGTCTCCTGCGCCAGCGCCTCGCGCGGAGGCGCCTTTGAAACCACCAGCGCATGATGCTTGGTGACGAAGCCGCCCTGGCCGTAGAGCAGGCCGAGCCTGGCGCCATCGCGCAGGCGCCGCACCATCGCGCAGGCCGCATGCGTCATGTAGGTGTTGAGCGGCGCGCCGAAGAAGGTGAGGCCGCCGGTCACGGTCGGCTGCACGTCGGCGGAAAGGCCCAGCGTCCGCCGCGCCATCTTGGGCACGCAGGGGAAGCAGCTATAGAGTTCGATTGCGTCGAATTTTTTGCCGTCGCCGCCGGCGATATCCATCACGGCCTTCAGTACCGCGTTCTGCGGATGGCTCTCGTAGAACTGGTCGCGCAGCAGGTAGTCGCGCGGCTCTTCCGCCGAGGCTCCGCCGAGCGGATAGACGAGCTTGTCTTCCGCGATGCCGGCCGCGCGCGCCTTGGCAAGGCTGGTGAGCAGCAGCGCGCCACCCATGTTGACGCTGGGATTGGCGACCATGAGCTTGTTGTAGGGCCAGGCGATCAGCCGGTTGTCCGCGGTCGGCGTCGTGATCTCCTCCGGCGCATAGCGTCGCTTCAGCCAGGCACTCGGATTTTGCGCGGCGGCTTCCGAATAGCGCGACCACAGTGTGCCTGACTCCGCCATCGCCTCGCGCGGCGTCTGGCCCCAATGCGCGGACGAGGCCGCCTCGTAGAACGGATAGACCGTGACGGGCCGGAACACGCCGAGCTTCACGGCCAGCGGCTTCTGGAATGCCGCGCCGCGCTTGGGCTCCTCGACATCATGCGCGAACGGCGTCCATGGCAGCTTTGCGCCGGCGCGCTCGGCCTTGGTGGCGGTCGACTGCGCCTCCGCGCCGCAGACCGCGGCAACGCTGCATTCCCCGCGCGCGATACGCTTTGCCGCCTCGTGGATGTAACGGATCGGGCTCTCGCCGCCGACCGGGCCGTAATAGCAATGCGAAGGCGTGATCCCGAGCCGCTGCGCCAGCAGCTTTTCCGGGTCGCGGTAGCGCCAGCTCAGGAAGTTGACGACGTCGAGCGACTGCACCTCGCCGAGCAGCTTTGCCCCGGCATCCGCTTCAGCGCGTCGCAGCGCCTGTTCGAGCAGATCGAGCGGCTCGAGGCCCTCGGTGATCTCCTTGGGGCGGTCGACGATCTCGCCGATGCCGACGATGACGGGGATGCGGTCTTCGGGGATGTTGGTCATTTCTTCTTGCTTTACGGTTTAAGTCTCGGGCACGCCGTCGCCCTTCGAGGGCCGCTGAAGAAGCGGCCACCTCAGGGTGACGGCTACGGAGAAAGCGTCATCCTGAGGTGCGAGCCGAGCGACGCCTGCGGCGCTTGGCGAGCCTCGAAGGAGGGGCCGCGGGCAATCACTCCGCCACCAGCGCATTCATGTGCTCGACGGCCTCGGCAAACTCTTCCTTGAACTCCTGCACCACGGCGCCCGCCGACTTCACGCTGTCGATCAGGCCGACGCCCTGGCCGACGAAGTAGCTGACGAGATCGCGCGCTTTGGCGTTGCCAGCCGCCGCCGCGCGGTCGATCGAATTGAAGGCGTCGCGGCTGATGATGCTTTGCAGCGGCATCGGCAGTGCACCCGGGCTTTCCGGCGCGCGGTCCCAGGCATCGGTCCAGACCGAGCGGAGCTGCCGTGCGGGCTTGCCGGTGCGTCCCTTCGAGCGCACCGCGTCACGCGAGGACGCAGCGATCATCTTTTCGCGGAAGATTTCCGTCGTCTCGGCTTCCACGGTCGCGAGCCACACCGAGCCGGTCCAGGCGCCGGCCGCGCCCATCGCCATGCAGGCCGCCATCTGCCGTCCCGTCATGATGCCGCCGGCCGCCAGCACCGGCACGTCGCGGATCTTCTTGATTGCCTTGATCACCTCCGGCACCAGCACCATGGTCGACACCTCGCCGCAATGGCCGCCGGCCTCGGTGCCCTGGACCACGAGGATATCGACGCCCGCCGCGACCTGGCGTAGCGCGTGCTCCTTGGCGCCGACGAGAGCTGCGACCGGCACGCCGTGCTTCTTGCCCATCTCGATCATCGCTTTCGGCGGCACGCCGAGTGCGTTCGCGATCAGCCTGATCGGATGATTGAACGAGACCTCGAGCAGCTGAAGCGCCGTCTTCCCGTCGAACGGCTGCGGCTGGTTGTCGGCCACGTCAGAGGTCGTCAGCTCGATGTCGTACTTCTTCAGGAGGTCGCGCGTGTAGTTGCGATGCTCTTGCGGCACGCGCGCTTCCAGGCTCTTCCAGGTGACGTCCTTCTCGCCCGCCGTCGAGATGTTCTCGGGGATCAGCACGTCGATGCCGTAGGGCTTGCCGTCGACGTGGTCGTCGATCCATTTCAGCTCGCGTTCGAGCGTATCAGGCGTGTGCACGGTGGCACCTAACACGCCGAAGCCACCGGCGCGGCTGACGGCGGCGACGACGTCGCGGCAATGGCTGAAGGCGAGCAGCGGGAACTCGATGCCCAGCATGTCGCAGATCGGCGATTTCATGGCTCTCTCCCGGCGGCCGTCGCGTTGCTGTTATTGCTTTGCGTTCTTGTTGTCCTTGGCGAAGGCCGTGCGACGCTAGCCCATCGTCGCCGGCGATGCCAAGCCGGATTTCGCCGCGCATCTTGCGTATAGGCGCCACGCCACGCGAGGAGCCATTCCGTCGCGCAAAATAAGCGGAGCTGCGGCCGCGAATGAGCCTCTTGCGCTTTGGCCGACGTGAGAGAATGCTGGCGAACAACAACAGACAACAACGAGGGAGCGCCAACCGATGTCGCCAGCGCAATCGAGTCCGGCCAAGGCCAGCGAAGCCTACGACGTGGTCGTCGTCGGCGCCGGCTTTGCCGGCATGTACATGCTGCATCGGCTGCGCGGGCTTGGCTTCTCGGCGCGCGTCTACGAGCAGGGCGGTGATGTCGGCGGCACCTGGTACTGGAATCGTTATCCGGGCGCGCGCTGCGATGTCGAGAGCATGCAATATTCCTACTCGTTCTCGGATGAGCTCCAGCAGGAATGGGACTGGAGCGAGCGCTACGCGCCGCAGGCAGAGATCCTGAAATATGCCAACCATGTCGCGGATCGTTTTGATCTGCGCCGCGACATCCAGTTCGACACGCGCGTCGAGCGCGCTGTCTTCGATGAACAGACCAATGGCTGGTCGGTGACGATTTCCGGCGGAAAGACGGTCGAAGCGAAGTTCGTCGTGCTCGCCACCGGCTGCCTGTCGAACGCGCGCAAGCCCGACATCAAGGGTCTCGAAAACTTCAAAGGTCCCGTCTACCACACCGGCAACTGGCCGCACGAGCCCGTGGACTTCACGGGCTTGCGCGTTGGCCTTATCGGCACCGGTTCATCCGGCATCCAGTCGGCGCCCATCATTGCCGAGCAGGCAAAGCATCTCACGGTCTTCCAGCGCACCGCGAATTTCTCGATTCCCGCCCGCAACGGTGCGCTGACCGACGAGGAACGCAATGCGTTCCGGGAGAACTATCCGCAGATCCGTCGCTTCGCCCGCGAGGTCGCGCGCAACGGCATCTATGCCGAGCAGCCCGATCGCGGCGCTCTCGACGACAGCGAGGATGAGAGGTGCGCCAAATACGGGGCGCGTTGGGATCGCGGCGGGCTCACCTTCATGTACGCCTACAACAATCTCGGCCTGGATCTGGCCGCGAATGACACCGCCGCCGACTACGTGCGCGGCAAGATCACCGAGATCGTCAAGGACGCCAGCACTGCGGAATTGCTCCAGCCGAACAGCCATCCGATCGGCACCAAGCGCATCTGCATCGACACCGATTATTTCGCGACCTTCAACCGGCCGAACGTCTCGCTGGTCGACATCAAGACCAATCCGATCGAGGAGATCACCGCGAACGCTGTCCGTGTCGCGGGGGCAGATCACGAGGTCGATGCGCTGGTGATGGCGACCGGCTTTGACGCCATGACCGGATCGGTCGCCCGGATCGACATTCGCGGGCGCGGCGGGCGGACGCTGAACCAGAAATGGGCCGAGGGCCCCAAGACCTATCTCGGCCTGATGAGCGCAGGCTTTCCCAATCTCTTCATCATCACCGGGCCCGGCAGCCCGTCGGTGCTGTCGAACATGATCGTGTCGATCGAGCAGCATGTCGACTGGATCGCCGACTGCCTCCTCCACATGCGCAAGCAGGGCCTCGCCACGATGGAGGCGGACGGAGGGGCGGAGGACAAGTGGGTCGCGCACGTCAACGAAGTTGCCCATGGCACGCTCTATCCGCAGGCCAATTCCTGGTACATGGGCGCCAACATCCCCGGCAAGCCGCGCATCTTCATGCCCTATATCGGCGGCGTCGGCGTCTACCGGCGGATCTGCGACGAGGTCGCGGGGAAGGGGTATGAGGGGTTCGTGATGACACGGGCGGAGCAGCCGCGCAGGCTGGTGACGGGTTAGGCCGGATGCATGACACCGGCGTGAGGCCCGCGCCGGACGCAGAGCCGGCAGGGCTTGTCATCGGCCGCTCGCGGGCTAATTAATGCAGGCGCATCTTTCCGCCGGAGCCCCGCATGACTGACGTCCCCGCCTACGTGCCGCCCAAAGTCTGGACCTGGAACAAGGAGAATGGCGGGCAGTTCGCCAGCATCAACCGCCCGATCGCCGGCCCCACCCACGACAAGGAGCTGCCGGTCGGCCGCCATCCGCTTCAGCTCTATTCGCTGGCGACCCCGAACGGGGTGAAGGTCACGGTGATGCTGGAGGAGCTTCTGGCGCTCGGCCACAAGGGGGCCGAATACGACGCCTGGCTGATCAGGATCGGCAACGGCGACCAGTTCGGCAGCGGCTTCGTCGACATCAATCCGAACTCGAAAATCCCGGCGCTGATGGACCGCTCCGGCCCCGAGCCGGTCAGGGTGTTCGAGTCCGGCTCGATCCTGTTCTATCTCGCCGAGAAGTTCGGCGCCTTCCTGCCGAAGGACATCAAGACCCGCACCGAAGCGATGTCCTGGCTGTTCTGGCAGATGGGCAGCGCGCCGTACCTCGGCGGCGGTTTCGGCCATTTCTACGCCTACGCGCCGACCAAGATCGAATACGCCATCGACCGTTTTGCGATGGAAACCAAGCGCCAGCTCGACGTGCTCGACCGGCGCCTCGCCGACAACGAATATCTCGCGGGCAGCGAGTACACCATCGCCGACATCGCGGTGTGGCCCTGGTATGGCGCGCTCGCCAAGGGGCTGGTGTACGGCGCCGGCGAATTCCTCTCGGTGCAGGACTATAAGAACGTGCAGCGCTGGACCGACGAGATCGCCAAGCGTCCGGCCGTGAAGCGCGGCCGCATGGTCAACCGCGTCTCCGGCGACCCTGCCAGCCAGCTCCACGAGCGCCACGACGCATCCGATTTCGAAACCAAGACGCAGGACAAGCTCGCGCCGGCGACGTAGGTGTCGCTGTCTTCGCCTCTCCCTGCGTGCGGGGAGCTTCGTAGGGTGGGCAAAGCGGAGCGTGCCCACCACGTCATGCGAAGAGCCGAGACGGTGGGCACGGCGCGCGAAGAGCGCGCCTTTGCCCCCCCTACGGGACTCTCCCCGCAAGTACGGAGAGAGGGACGGATAGAGTTCAGGCCATGCTCAGCTCGTGCCGGCCGACGACCATCCAGTGCACCTCGTCCGGACCGTCGGCAAAGCGCAGGTGGCGCACGTCCTGGTACATCTCGGCGAGCGGGGTCCAGTGCGAGATGCCGGTGGCGCCGTGCATCTGGATGGCCTGGTCGATGATCTTGCAGGCGCGCTCGGGCACCATGGCCTTCACCATTGAGACCCAGACGCGGGCTTCCTTGTTGCCGAGCACGTCCATGGCCTTCGCCGCCTTCAGCACCATCAGCCGCATCGCCTCGATCTCGCAGCGCGCCTGCGCGATGATCTGCATGTTGCCGCCGAGATGGGCGATCTTCTTGCCGAAGGCTTCGCGGGTCAGGCCGCGCTGCACCATCAGATCGAGCGCCTTCTCGGCCTTGCCGATGGTGCGCATGCAGTGATGGATGCGCCCCGGGCCGAGGCGGAGCTGCGAGATCTCGAAGCCGCGGCCTTCGCCGAGCAGCATGTTCTCCTTCGGCACGCGCACATTGTTGAAGCGCATGTGCATGTGGCCGCGCGGGGCGTGGTCCTGGCCGAACACGTACATGGGTCCGAGCACCTCGACGCCGGGCGTGTCGCGCGGCACCAGGATCTGCGACTGCTGCTTGCTCGGCGCCGCATCCGGGTTGGTCTTCACCATCACGATGAGGATCTTGCAGCGGGGATCCCCTAGGCCGGAGATGTAGTACTTCTCGCCGTTGATGACCCATTCGTCGCCGACGAGCTTGGCCGTCGTCGAGATGTTCTTGGCGTCGGAGGAGGCGACGTTCGGCTCGGTCATGACATAGGCCGAGCGGATCTCACCGTTGAGCAGCGGCTTCAGCCACTTCTCCTTCTGCTCCTTGGTGCCGACGCGCTCCAGCACCTCCATGTTGCCGGTGTCAGGCGCCGAGCAGTTCATCGTCTCGGAGGCCAGTGGGCTCTTGCCGAGCTCGGAGGCGATATAGGCATAGTCGAGATTCTTCAGGCCCTGGCCGGTCTCGTCATCGGGCAGGAAGAAGTTCCAGAGGCCTTCCTTCTTGGCCTTGTTCTTGGCGACCTCGAGCACTTCGAGCTGCTTCGGCGTAAAACTCCAGCGGTCTTCCTTGCTCTCGCCGGCCTTGGCGAACTCGATCGACATCGGCTCGACGGTGTCGCGGATGAACTTCCTGACGTGATCGTAGAGCGGGCGAACCTGATCCGACATGCGGAGGTCGTTGAGCTCGTCGCCCGGATTGAGCGTGTAGTTGGTGGTGCGGGGAATGTAGGTGTGTTTTGTCATTGTTCCTCCCGGGGGCGCTGAGTTCGTGCTGAACGCGAGAATAGTCGCAGCGTGGCCAAAGTGCGAGCGCGCATTTTTCACGCGAGCCATGCCACGCGATGGAATATCGCGAGGGCGTTTGAAATGTTGTTTGAACGGAGTGAGGTGGCAGGCGCGGGCCGCACTCACGGTTGTCATCGCCCGGCTTGACCGGGCGATCCAGTACTCCGTGACGTCAGCGACTCACGGAGAAGCCGCGGCGTACTGGATTCCCCGCCTTCGCGGGGAATGACAGCGTCCTGGGGCAATCAGTTCGGCATCCGGTGCATCGCGCAGATCTTGTTGCCGTCGAGATCGCGCAAGTAGGCGAGATAAAGCTTGTTCCCCGCGCCCTCGCGGATGCCGGGCGGATTCTCGATCGGCGTTCCGCCGGCGGCGACGCCGGCCGCGTGCCACCTGTCGACCTGCTCAGGCGAGTTGGCGGCAAAGCCGATGGTGCCGCCGTTCGCGCAGGTCGCTGGCTCGCCGTTGATCGGCTTCGTCACCGACAACACGCCGGTCTTGGTGATGTAGAAGATGCGATGGCCGTCGACCCGTGCAGGCCGCACCTCGAGCGTGCTGAGCAGCTGGTCGTAGAAAGCCTTCGCCTTGTCGAGGTCGTTGGTGCCGATCATAATGTGTGAAAACATTCGCCCTGTCCCCTCTGCGCTCACAAAACGAGAAGCCGTAGGGTGGGCAAAGCGCAGCGTGCCCACCACGGCCTTCGAAAGTATTTCTGGTGGGCACGGCGCAAGAGCGCCTTTGCCCACCCTACGAGATGTCAAAACGCGGTATAGCCGCCATCGATCACGAACGTATCGGCCGTATGATACGACGACGCCCTGCTCATCAGATACACCGCGATGCCGCCGAAATCGCTGGCCTCGCCGAAGCGACGCTGCGGAATGCGCGGCATCACATTGGCGACGAACTTGTCGTTGGCCATGAGGCCGGCTGTCATGTCGCTCTTGATCCAGCCGGGCAGGATCGCATTCGCAGTGACGCCGTGGCGTGCCAGCTCGACGCCGAGCGCGCGCACCAGCGCGTTGATGGCAGCCTTGGTCGCGGCATAGTGCTCGTTGCGCGCGGTGCCGAAGATCGAGGCGAGGCTCGAGGTCGCGACCAGCCGGCCGAAGGGATCGCCGGCATTGGCGCGGTCGGTCATGTGTCTGGCGGCCGCCTGGAACGCGTGGAACACGC
The DNA here is from genome assembly GCF_044570075.1 of Bradyrhizobium sp. YCK136. Classification (NCBI taxonomy): domain Bacteria; kingdom Pseudomonadati; phylum Pseudomonadota; class Alphaproteobacteria; order Hyphomicrobiales; family Nitrobacteraceae; genus Bradyrhizobium; species Bradyrhizobium sp. YCK136. Next base: position 6,586,166 of record NZ_CP172424.1, on the reverse strand, counting down.
CGTCGAGATTGGTCGAAAACATCGTGCGCCATTCCTCTTCGGTGCGCTCGATGAAGGAGCGCCGGCCGCCGCCGCCGATGCCGGCATTGGCGAAGCAGCCGTCGACCCGGCCGAAGGTGTCGAGCGTGGCCTTCATCGCGGCATTGACCGATGCCGGATCGGTGACGTCGCAGACGCGGGTATCCACCTTGCCGGCAAGTCCCGCCAGGCTCGCGGCAGCGCTTCTGTTCTTGTCAGGATTGCGGCCCCAGATCGAAACGTTGCAGCCCTGGCCGGCCAGTGCCTGCGCGATGCCGAGCCCGATGCCGCCATTGCCGCCGGTGATCACGGCGACACGGCCGGAGAGGTCGAAAAGGTTCATGGCGCGTTTCCCGTTTTTGGCAAGACTTTCTGGCATGACGCGCACCAGCCGCTGCGCGCAAGATTGCTTGTTATGCTCCGATCACCATGGACAAGACCGCGCCAAAAATCAAATATGCGCCCCGGCAAAAGTAGTTCCGGTCTGCGAAACTGTCGCAGGCCGCAACTGACGAGGAAACCATGCAGTTCAAACACGTCACGCTCGATTTCGATGGTTCGGTCGCGATCCTCAAGCTCGACCATCAGGAGGTGATGAACGCGGTCTCCGTGGACATGCTGGGTGGCCTTGCCGAGGCGCTCGATGCGATCGAAGAGAAGAAAGACGAGGTGCGCTGCGTCGTGTTGACCGGCGCGGGGCGGGCGTTCTGCACTGGCGCTAATCTTCAGGGCCGCAACAACCAGTCGAAGAAGACCAAGGCCGGCCTGACGCTGGAGACCGGCTTTCACCCGTTCCTGCGCCGCATCCGCAATCTGCACTGCCCGATCGTCACCGCGGTGAACGGCCCTGCCGCCGGCGCCGGCATGAGCTTCGCATTGCTCGGCGACATGATCCTGTGCGCGCGCTCGTCCTACTTTCTGCAGGCGTTCCGCCGCATCGGCCTCGTGCCGGATTGCGGGTCGACCTGGCTGCTGCCGCGGCTCATTGGTCGGGCCCGCTCGATCGAGCTGTCGCTGATGGGCGAGCGGCTCCCGGCCGAGAAGGCGCTGGAATGGGGCCTCGTCAATCGCGTCTATGATGACGGCGTGCTGATGGAGGAGGCGATGAAGCTGGCGCGCGAGCTTGCCAGCGGCCCGACAGTCGCGCTGTCGCTGATCCGCAAGCTCTATTGGGACAGCCCGGAAAATTCCTTCGAGGATCAGCTCAATCTCGAGTTCCAGTGCCAGCTTCGCGCCGGCGACACGCAGGACTTCCGTGAAGGCGTCGGCGCGTTCCTGGAGAAGCGCCCCGCGCAGTTCAAGGGCAAATGATCGAAGCGCAACTCTCCCGCAGCGTTCGGCGCTGGTGCGAGGGGGCGACCGGCGTCACCGGCGCGGCCAAGCTGTCCGGCGGTGCCAGCCAGGAAACCTGGCGCTTCGACATCGTGCATCCCGACGGGCCGATCGGTGCGATCCTGCGCCGCTCACCGAAGGGTTATGGCGCGGCTCCGACGCGCGCGGCGGGGCTCGGCGCTGAAGCGCAATTGATGCAGCTCGCCTATGAAGCCGGTGTGCCGTCGCCGCGCGTGATGCATGTCCTGACGGCCGAGGACGATCTCGGCACCGGCTTCATCATGCAGCGGGTCGAGGGCGAGACCATCGCGCGCAAGATCCTGCGCGACGACGAGTTCGCGTCGGCACGGCCGCATCTCGCGCGGCAGATCGGGGGCGTGCTTGCGGGCCTGCACAGGCTGCCGCTGGACAAGCTGCCTGAGCTCCGGCGCATGACGGCAGCGAAGGAGATCGGCGAGTTCGAGCGCGACTATCGCAGCCTGAACTGGCCCAAGCCCGTGTTCGAGCTGGCGCTGCGCTGGCTGCGCGACCACGATCCCGGCCCCTCGGCCGAGGAGACGCTGGTGCATGGCGATTTCCGCAACGGCAATCTCATCATCGGCCCCGACGGCGTCCGCGCCGTGCTCGACTGGGAGCTCGCCCATCTCGGCGATCCCATGGAGGATCTTGGCTGGGTCTGCGTTAACTCTTGGCGGTTCGGCGAGATCGACAAGCCCGTCGGCGGTTTTGGCACTCGCGAGGAATTGTTCGCGGGTTACGAAGCGGCAGGCCGAAAAGTCGATCCTGCGCGCGTAAGATTCTGGGAAGTGATGGGCACGCTGCGCTGGGGCATCATGTGCGGCGGCATGATGCAGCGGTTCCGCGAAGGACCGGACCATTCCATGGAGCGCGCCATGATCGGGCGTCGCGCCTCCGAGACCGAGATCGATCTGTTGCGGCTCTTGGCGCCGCGCGGGAGGTGACTCATGCAGGACGAACCGACACCGGTCGAGCTGACCAAGTCAGTCGCCGATTTCCTCCGCAGCGACATCGCACCGCTGATCTCCGGCCACCAGGCCTTCAAGCTGCGCGTCGCCATCAACATCCTCGACCTCGTCACGCGGCAGTTGACGCAGGAGGAGGGGAGCGATGCGAAAGAGGTGGAGCGGCTGCGTGCACTGCTCGGCATTGACGGCTCGGTGACGGACCTCAACCGCGTGCTGGCCGAGCGTATCGCCAGGGGCGAGGTGGATATCGCAACGCCGGGCCTCGCCGAGCATCTGTGGGCGACCACGATGGACAAGCTTGCGGTGGATCAGCCGAATTATGCGTCGTACAAGCGCGAGCTGGGGCGTGGCGGGTAGGCGGCGCTACATTCTCCGTCATTGCGAGGAGCCCTTGCGACGAAGCAATCCAGAGTGTCCCCGCGGAGGTAGTGTGGATTGCTTCGCTGCGCTCGCAATGACGGCGTTGATGCAGTGGTGCGCCACACTCTCCTCGTCATTCCGGGGCGTCGCGAAGCGACGAGCCCGGAATCCATTTATCCGCGGTCGCCGTGGCCCGATGGATTCCGGGCTCGCGCCTGACGGCGCGCCCCGGAATGACAGGAGGGATTACTTCCCCACCCATTTCGGCGGCCGCTTCTCCGAGAACGCCTTCGGGCCCTCGATGTAGTCCTGCGAGGCCACCATCGCCTTCACCGCCGGATATTCCCGCTGCTCCTCGATCGCCTGCTCCAGCGAGACGCCAAGCCCCTTCTGGATCGCCTGCTTTGAAGCGCGGATCGACATCGGCGAGTTCTTGGTGATCATCTCCGCCCAGCGCAGCGCGGCTGCAAGGGCCTCGCCCTGCGGCACCACCTCGTTGACGAAGCCGAGTTCATGACCCTCCTTGGCGCTGACATGGCGCGCGGTGAGGATCATGCCCATGGCGCGCTTCAGCCCGATCTGCCGCGGCAGCCGGTGCAAGCCGCCGGCGAGTGCGGCGAGGCCCACGCGCGGCTCGGGCAAGGCGAAGGTCGCGTTCTCCGCGGCGATGATCAGGTCGCAGGCCAGCGCGATCTCGAAGCCACCGCCCATGGCAACGCCGTTGACGGCGGCAATGATCGGCTTGTCGCAGTCGAAGCGCGAGGTGAGGCCGGCAAAACCGCCCTTGTCCCAGCCGCGTTTGCCGCCGGCCGCCTGCCACTTCAGGTCGTTGCCGGCGCAGAACGCCTTGTCGCCGGCGCCCGTGACGATCGCGACCCATTGCTCGGCATCGGCCGAGAAATCGTCGAACACCTTCTGGAGCTCGAAATGCGCGTCGGTATGCAGCGCATTGTAGACCTCGGGCCGCGACAGCGTGACGATCGTGATCGGTCCCTTGCGTTCCACCTTGGAAAATTTTAGCTCCATCGCTCGCTCCCGCTTTTTCTCCTGAAGGAATATTGTCGTCATACTAGCGTGCACAAGCGCCGGGGCACCATCGAATTGCGCAATGCGCCTTGCGCAGCCGGCACGCCTCGGCTTGCTTGACTTGCGCGCGCTCTTCTCACCTTAATCGTGCGAAGCAAAAGCGTGCTTAGCGCCTTAACGCAAAACGAAAAAATCATCCGGGAGAGAGCCGTGGATTTCTCATTGCCAACAGATCTCGTCGCCTATCTCGGAGAGCTCGACCGTTTCATCGAACGCGAGATCAAGCCGCTGGAAGCGGCCGACGACAACATCCGCTTCTTTGATCATCGTCGCGAATGGGCGCGCACCGATTTCGAGAACGGCGGCCTGCCGCGGCACGAATGGGAGGCGCTGCTGCGCAAGGCCAAGGATCTCGCGGACGCCGCCGGGCACCTGCGCTTCCCGGTGCCGAAGCAGTATGGCGGCAAGGACGGCTCCAACCTCTGGATGGCGGTGATCCGCGAGCATTTTGCCGCCAAGGGCCTTGGCCTGCACAACGACCTTCAGAACGAGCATTCCATCGTCGGCAATTTCCCTGTCGTCACCATGCTCGACCGCTACGGTCGCGACGACCAGAAGGCGATGATCGACGACTCGATCAAGGGCAAGTACCGCATCACCTTTGGCCTCACCGAGCCGCATCACGGCTCGGATGCCACGCACATGGAGACACGTGCGGTGCCGGCGACCCGCGACAACGTCAAGGGCTGGATCATCAACGGCGAGAAGATGTGGACGACGGGCATGCACGTCGCCACGCATTGCGCGCTGTTCGCACGCACCTCGGGCAATGACGGCGATGCGCGCGGCATCACCTGCTTCCTGGTGCCGGCCAAGAGCCACGGCGTCAAGGTCGAGGAGTACATGTGGACCTTCAACATGCCGACCGATCATCCCCGCGTCAGCTTCACCGACGTGTTCGTGCCCGAGGATGCGCTGTTCGGCGAGGTCGGCCGCGGCCTGTCGCTGGCGCAGTGCTTCGTGCACCAGAACCGCATCCGTCAGGCGGCGAGCTCGCTGGGCGCCGCCGTCTATTGCATCAATGAAAGCGTCAAATATGCGCGCGAGCGAAAACCATTCGGCAAGGCGCTCGCCGAGAACCAGGCGATCCAGTTCCCGCTGGTCGAGCTCGCGACGCAAGCCGAGATGCTGCGCCTTCTGATCCGCAAGACCGCCTGGGAGATGGATAAGCTCACCGAGGAGCAGATCGAGCGCACGCTCTCCGACCGTGTCTCGATGTGCAACTACTGGGCAAACCGCCTCTGCTGCGAATCCGCCGACCGCGCCATGCAGGTCCACGGCGGCATGGGCTATTCACGCCACAAGCCGTTCGAGCATATCTATCGGCACCATCGCCGTTACCGGATCACGGAAGGCAGCGAGGAGATCCAGATGCGCAAGGTGGCCGGGTTCCTGTTCGGATATATGGGACCGGGGAAGCATTGAGGCTTGCACGGCTGTCGTAGGGTGGGCGAAGCGAAGCGTGCCCACGATCCCTCGAATACGAAACGAGACCGTGGGCACGGCGCGTTGCGCCTTTGCCCACCCTACGGCATCGCGCGATCAGTTCACCCGCCGATCCTTCCCGGCCCAATACGGCTCCCTCAATTGCCGTCGCAAAATCTTGCCACTCGGATTCCTCGGCAGCGCCGGCAGAAACTCCACGGTCTTCGGCGTCTTGAACCCGGCGATGCGCTCGCGGGTGAAGTTGATGATGTCGGTCGCGGTCGCCTGCTTGCCGGGCTTCATCACCACCATTGCCTTCACCGCTTCGCCCCATTTATCGTCGGGCACGCCGATCACGGCGGCCTCGGCGACATCTGGATGATCGCATAGCACGCTCTCGACCTCGGCCGGATAGACGTTCTCGCCGCCGGAGATGATCATGTCCTTGATGCGGTCGTGGATATAGAGGTAGCCGTCCTCGTCCATGTAGCCGGCATCGCCCGTGCGCAGCCAGCCGTCGCCGCGCAGCGTCGACGCGGTCGCCTCCGGCAAATTCCAGTAGCCCGCCATGTTGGAGCTCGAGCGCGTCGCGATCTCGCCAACCTGGCGCGGCGGCAGCGGCTTGCCGTCCGCATCCAGAATGGCGATCTCGACACCGGGGAGCGCCTTGCCGGCCGAGCGCATCCGCTCCAGCCCCTCGACGTGATCCTCCGGCGGCAGCGCGACGATGGTGCCTGTCGTCTCGGTCATGCCGTACATCTGCACGAAGCCGCATTTGAAGACCTCGATGCACTCCTTCAGCAGCGCTGCCGGAATCGGCGAGGCGCCGTACAGCATGTATTTCAGCCTGGAGAAATCGACCGTCTTCGCGCGCGGCTGCCGCACCACGAACTGCATCGCTGCCGGCACCATGAAGAGCTTCGTGATGCCCGACTGCTCGAAGAAATCCAGCACCTTGGTCGGATCGAACTCGCGTGCGATCACGCCGCGGGCGCCGTGATAGAGACCCATCACGCCCCAGCCCGAGCCGCCGATGTGGAAGATCGGCATCGCGACCAGCGACACGTCGTCGGTCGACCACCGGTTCCACTCCGGCTTGTCCGCGGCGTTGCCTGTCTGCACCAGGTTGAGGAAGTTCGCGTGGCTCAGCATCGCGCCCTTCGGCTTGCCCGTGGTGCCTGACGTGTAGAGCTGGATCGCGATGTCTTTCGTATCGATCGGTACCTTCGGATCGTCGCTGCTCTGCGCATCGCGCCAGGCCATAAAATCCCGCCATTCAGGGGCGCCGCCCTCGGTCGTGATGATCGTGCGCACGCCCGGAATCTGATCCTTGATCTGACGGACCAGTGTGATGAACTCCGGTCCCACGAACAGCACCGGCGCATTGCAGTCGCCAACGATGAAGGCGACCTCGGGCCCGGCAAGCCGCCAGTTCACCGGCGCCATCACCACGCCGGCCTTCATCGCGCCCATCAGCAGCTCGAAATAGAAGTCGCTGTTCTTGCCGAGATAGGCGATGCGCTCGCCTTTCTTCAAGCCCATCGCGATCAGCGCGTTGGCGACCTTGTTGGTCCTGGCGTCGAACGCGGCAAAGCTGGTGACGCGGCCCTCGAACTCGTAGGCGGTGGCATTGCCGCGACTCGTCGCGCGCTCGCGCACCATGTCGGCGAGATTCGCCAATGGCTGTGTGGACATGTTCCTCCCGTGACGTCTTGTTCTTATACCGCGGAGTGTGGCGTCATCCGCGGGTGAAGACAAGATGGAGGAGCCCCGCCGTCGTCCTGGCGAAAGCCAGGACCCATAGCCGTAAAACGCAATTTGGCGAAGACCGGTCATGACCAATCTTCGCCAAACGACATTCGGTGGTAGTGGGTCCTGGCTTTCGCCAGGACGACTACGGAGAGAGCGGCTACCCCCGCTTCGCCCGGTCCTTCTCGTTCTGGGCCATGATGCTCTCGCGCGCGGCCTTCCAGTCGTCGTCGCTCCAGTCGCGGAGCTGGTAGAAATTGCCGCCCATCGCGAGCGCCTGGGCGCCGTCCATGGCGATGGTCTCGCCGGAGATCCAGTCGCAGCCGCCGGAGATCAGGAACACGGCGACGTTCTGCAACTCCTCCATGGTACCGACGCGGCCCATCGGGTTCATCGCCTTGGTGCGCGCGCCGGCCTCGTCGCCCGGCTTGATGCGCTTGCTCATGCCCTCGGTCGGGATTTCGCCGGGCGCGATCGTGTTGAGGCGGATGCCGTAGCGGCCCCATTCGGTCGCAAGCGACATCGTCATGGCGTGGATCGCCGACTTGCTCATCGCCGACGGCACCACATAGGGCGAGCCGTTGCGCACCCAGGTCGTGGTGATCGAGACGACGTTGCCCGGCTGCTTCAAGGTGATCCAGCGCTTGCCGACCGCATGCGTCACGTAGAACGTGCCGTGCATGACGATGTTGGCGACGGCGTCGAAGCCGCGCGGCGACAGCTCTTCGGTGCGCGAGATGAAATTGCCGGCGGCGTTGTTGATGAGATCGGTGAGGGGCGCTTCGCGAAAGATGTTTTCGATCATCTCTTCGACCGCGAGCGCGTTGCGGATGTCGACGCCGTGGCTGGTGACGCGTCCGCCATAAAGATCCATCAATTCGGTCGCGGTCTCGTCGCACACGATCTTGCGTCGGCCGCAGATGTGCACTTCGGCTCCAAGCTGGAGGAAGCGCGCCGCCATCGACTTGCCGAGCCCGGTGCCGCCGCCGGTCACGAGGATGCGCCGGCCGGCCAGAAGATTTTCCTTGAACATGGGTGTTTCCCCCGTAGGGATTGTCGGTTAATTGATCGTTTGACTAAATCCGGCCGCCGGCTTCCTGTAAAGCGGCACTGAACAAGAACAGGGGAGAATTCATCCATGGAAGAGCGCGTCTCGATCTCGATCTCGGAAGGCGTCGCCGACGTGCGCCTGGTGCGCGCGGACAAGATGAACGCGCTCGATCAGGCCATGTTCGAGGCCCTTGTTGCCGCAACAGACCGGCTTTCGAAGGACAAGAGCGTCCGCGTCGTCGTGCTGTCCGGCGAAGGCCGGGCCTTCTGCGCCGGCCTCGACATGGGGCGTTTTGCCGCCATGAAGGAGAAGGGCGGCAACGGAATTCCGGGTGGCGAAAATCGCGATCTCACCAAGCGCACGCATGGCCAGGCGAACGTTCCGCAACAGGCGGTATGGGGATGGCGCCAGCTTGCTGTTCCCGTAATCGCGGCCGTGCATGGCGTTGCCTTCGGTGGCGGCTTCCAGCTCTCGCTCGGTGCCGACATGCGCTTCCTCTCCCCCGATGCGCGGATGTCGGTGATGGAGATCAAATGGGGCCTCGTGCCTGATATGGCGGGCACGCCGATCCTGGCCAGTCTCGTGCGCGACGACATCCTGCGCGATCTCACCTATACGGGGCGCATCTTCTCCGCGCAGGAGGCGATGGCTTACGGCCTTGCCACGCGGATCTGCGACGATCCGCGGGCGGTCGCGCTGGAAGTGGCGCGCGAGATCGCCGGCAAGAGCCCCGATGCGATCCGCGCCGCCAAGCGCCTGCTCAACAATCTCTCGGTCGATCCGGGCCCGGCGCTGCTGGCCGAGTCCGTCGAGCAGCAGAAGCTGATCGGTAGTGCGAACCAGACCGAGGCGGTCCGTGCCAATCTGGAAAAGCGCGCGCCGAAGTTTGCGGATTAGTTCTCTGTCGTTCCGGGATGGTCCGAAGGACCAGACCCGGAACCTCGAGATTCCGGGTTCGATGCTGCGCATCGCCCCGGAATGACGGCCACTAACCACAACAAAGAAAAACAACAATGAGCGAAACGTCCCAATTCCTCGGCATCGTCTCCGGCGACCGCCGCCGTTCCCACGCCGAGGTCGCCAATCGCGCCGACCGCATCGCGAACGGCCTCAGCAAGATCGGCGTCCGCCCGGGCGATTGCGTCTGCATGCTGATGCGCAACGACATCGCCTTCCTGGAGGCCGCCTACGCCGCGATGCGGCTGGGTGCCTATGGCGTGCCGATCAACTGGCACTTCAAGCCGGAAGAGATCAACTACATCCTCAACGACACCGGCACGTCCGTGCTGATCGGGCATGCCGACATGCTGCACGCGCTGCGCGATGCGATTCCATCGGGCGTCGCCGTGCTCAGCGTGCCGACGCCGCCCGAGATCCTGTCCAACTACAAGATCGATCCGGATCATCTGGCAACGCCGGCCTTCGCGATCGATTTCGAATCCTGGCTCGCGCAGCATCAGCCTTATGACGGTCCAATCGTGCCGCAGCCGATGAGCATGATCTATACGTCAGGCACGACCGGCCATCCCAAGGGCGTGCGGCGCAATGCGCCGACGCCGGAGCTGCAGGCCGCCGGCGAGCGCATGCGCGCGATGATCTATGGTCTGAAGCCCGGCGCCCGCGCGATCCTGCCGGGCCCGCTCTATCATTCCGCGCCGAACTCGTTCGGCATCCGCGCGGGAAAACTCGGCGGCGCGCTGGTGCTGATGCCGCGCTTCGAGGCGGAAGAGTTTTTGGAGCTGATCGAACGCTACAGGATCGACACCGTCTTCATGGTGCCGACCATGTTCATCCGCCTGATGAAGCTGCCGGAACAGGTGCGCAAGAAGTACGATATCTCCTCGCTGCGCCATATCATCCACGCGGCAGCGCCTTGCCCGGCCGACGTCAAGCGCGCCATGATCGACTGGTGGGGGCCGGTGATCTACGAATTCTACGGCTCGACCGAATCCAGCGCCGTCACCTTTGCGACCTCCGAGGACGCGCTCAAGAAGCCCGGCACCGTCGGCAAGATTTCTCCCGGCGCCGAGCTGCGCTTCCTCGGCGAGGACGGCCGCGTGCTGGGTGTGGGTGAGATCGGCGAGATCTATTCCCGCATGGCGGAGATGGCCAACTTCACCTATCACAACAAGCCGGAGAAGCGCGCCGAGATCGACCGTGACGGCTTCATCACCTCCGGCGACGTCGGCTACATCGACGAAGACGGCTACGTCTTCATCTGCGATCGCAAGCGCGACATGGTGATCTCGGGCGGCGTCAACATCTATCCGGCCGAGATCGAGTCCGTGCTGCACGCCGTGCCCGGCGTGCATGATTGCGCGGTGTTCGGTATCCCCGACGCCGAATTCGGCGAGGCATTGATGGCGGTGGTCGAGCCGCAAGCCGGCATCACGCTCGATGCCGCGGATGTCCGCGCGCGGCTGAAGACCTCGCTCGCCGACTACAAGGTGCCCAAGCACATCGAGATCCGCAGCGGGCTGCCGCGCGAAGACTCCGGCAAGATATTCAAGCGCCGCCTGCGCGATCCCTATTGGGAGCAGGCGGGGCGAAAGATCTGACAACTCGACGAGAACCCGTAGGGTGGGCAAAGCGGAGCGTGCCCACCATGACAAACGAGGTTGCTGATGGTGGGCACGGCGCAAACGCGCCTTTGCCCACGCTACGAGACACAGGACGGGGAAACATTAGTCATGACCGACGCCGCAAACGAAGTCCTCTACACAGTCGCCGATCACATCGCGACCATCACGCTGAATGCGCCGGAGCGCATGAACACGATCTCCGGGCCGATGCTGAACGATCTGGCGCGGCTCTTGACCGAGGCCAATGAGGACAAGAACGTCCGCGTCGTGATCCTCACCGGCAAGGGGCGGGCATTCTGCGCGGGTCTCGACCTGCGCAAGGAGCGCGACGGCAATGGCCTGAGCGCGGCGTCCTCTCCGACCACGATCAACCTGCGCAACACACCGCCGACGGTCTTGCAGGCGATGGACAAGCCGACCATCTGTGCCGTCAACGGCGGCGCCGCCGGCTACGGCATGGACACCGCGCTCGGCTGCGACATCCGCATCATGGCGGAATCCGCAAAACTCGCCGCAGCCTTCGTCAAGCGCGGCGTGGTACCGGAATCCGGCGGCACCTGGCTGCTGCCACGCATGCTCGGTTGGGCCAAGGCCTCCGAGCTGATTTTCACCGGCCGCACGCTGAGCGCACGCGAGTGCCTGGACTGGGGCCTTGCCAACGAGGTCGTGCCGGACGCCGACTTGATGAGCCGCGCCACTGCGATTGCCCGCGAAATCGCCGCCAACGCGCCGCTCGCGGTGCAAGCCTCCAAGCGCATGACGCGGATGGGCCTCAACGAGAACTTCTCCGACCACGTCCACCACGTCTATCTCCAACTCCTGCCATTGTTCAAAACCCAGGACATGGCCGAGGGCATGAAGGCCTTCATGGAGAAGCGCGAGCCGAAGTTCGAGGGGCGGTAGGCCAGGTCGGATGGCACACGCAAGAGTGGCAATTATGGATCGGCTCGGCTAGATTGGCGGTCCCGCTCCAGCCGCTTGCGATCACCTATGCCCTCATTCCGCGCCAGCTTCTTCGAAGTCCCTCATGCGGCCGTCTACGCGCTGATGACGGTGACGGTCCTCACGTCGGGGTTTTGCTTCATCCAGGCGGGCGGTCCGTCGGCGCCGGCGGAGTTGCTGTATCGCTACGGGGGCATGTACACGACCGCAATCGCGCGGCATGAGTATTGGCGACTGCTCGCTTATGGCTTCCTGCACGTCAATTTCGTCCACCTCACGATGAACATGTTGTGTCTGGTGCTGTGGGGCGGGCATCTCGAGCGGCGGGTGGGACCGGCCTATTTCCTCATCATCTACCTCTGCGCGATGGTGTTCGGCGCCGTCATCGGCAATGGCATTCATTCCACGCCCTATTTGACGGTCGGCGCGTCCGGCGCCACATCGGGCATTCTGGGCGCGCTGCTTTGCCTGTGGATTCTCGGCAAGCTCGATGTCGGGTTCGATTTCTTCGCGATCAACATCGGATTGAACATCGCGTTTGCGTTCGGCAATTCACGGATTGACTGGGGTGTCCATCTTGGTGGTTTTGCAGCTGGCTTGATCGCCTGCGCATTGCTGGACCTCATCGAGAAGGCGAATATCCATGTGCTTCGGTGCAAGTTTCCGGAAGCGGTAAAGGTCAATCTCACCCTGCTTGCCTGCGTTGCCGCACTGTGGGCCTGGCGCGGCCAGGCTCAGGCGATCGCCGCCGGGGGCGCCGGATGGGGCGCGGCCCTCGTCGTCGTGGCCGCATGTTGTGCCGTCGTGAAGATGGTTGATCTCATCCTCTCCATGAAGAAAGGCCTCGCGATCGTCGTGACGGTTCTGGCCGGAGCGAACGCTGCGGCCGTGATGCTTTCCGGTGGGGCTTTGGCATCTACCTGCAGCCCACGCTGGCCAACTGGCTCCGTTCCGCTCGACAATCTTCTCGTCATCTTCTGCCCCAATCCTGTTCTCATTTCGGGGCTGGCCGCCGTTGGCGCCGCCGCGGTGACGCTTTGGCTCTGCGCGAAGGAGATTTCGCGGGGAATCGAGGATGTTGGATTTGTCGGCACATCGCTGCGTGCCGAACGCAGCCGACGTCATGGACTATGACCTCGGAAGTCGTGCTATAGAGATGCGTCATTGACCACGGATCGTCCCATGGCCCCCGTTTCCATCCTGCTCAACCTGCTCTGGATCCTCATCGGCGGCGCCTGGATGGCGTTCGGCTGGCTGGTCGCCGCCATCATCATGGCCATCACCATCATTGGCCTGCCCTGGGCGCGGGCGGCGTTCAACATCGCCGTCTACACGCTGCTGCCGTTCGGCTCGAAAGCGGTCAGCCGCTACGAGGTCACGGGTGTCGAAGATATCGGCACCGGCCCGCTCGGCGTGATCGGCAATATCATCTGGTTCGTGCTGGCCGGCTGGTGGCTGGCGCTCGGCCACCTCGTGACCGCTCTGGTCCTGGCGATCACCATCATCGGCATCCCCTTCGCCTGGGCCCATCTGAAGCTCGCCGGCATCGCGCTCTGGCCGATCGGCAAGGTGATCGTGCCGGCCTAGCGGCAGTCCCGGTCCCAAGTAACACCCCAAGTGTGCGCCGCCCCCAACTTCACCTTGCGCTGCGGCAAAAAACTTGCACACTCGGCTGAACCGGGCAGTCAAGCGAGCTCGAACCAGGGGAGCGAGCCATGTCCTTCCAGACATTACCATCCGACGCCGCAGATTCTCGCCCCAATCGCCCGGAGGACGTCCAGGCGCTGGAGGCGGATGCCCGCCTGCGGGACGACATTCGCCTGCTCGGACGCATCCTGGGCGACACGGTGCGCGACCAGGAGGGCGCCGACTTGTTCGACCTGGTCGAGCGCATCCGCCAGACCTCGATCCGGTTCCACCGCGACGAGGACCGGCTCGCCCGCCGCGAGCTCGAGCAGATCCTCGACAGCATGTCGACCTCCGAGACGGTGCGGATCGTCCGCGCCTTCAGCTATTTCTCCCACCTCGCCAACATCGCCGAGGACCAGAACAACATCCGTCAGATGCGCGCCCGCACCGCGGCCAAGATCGGCGGCTCCGGCGTGCTGGCGGACACGCTGGCCCATGCCAAGGCCGCGGGCATCGGCCCTGACGCCTTGCGCAACTTCTTCAAGACCGCGCTCGTCAGCCCGGTGCTGACCGCGCACCCGACCGAGGTCCGCCGCAAGAGCACCATGGACCGCGAGATGGAGGTCGCTAGCCTGCTCGACCGCCGCGAGCGCGTCGCGTTGACCGAGGACGAAGCCGCCGCCAGCGACGAGCAGCTCCGCCGCGAAGTGCTGACGCTGTGGCAGACCAATCTGCTGCGCCGGACCAAGCTCACCGTGCTTGACGAGGTCGCCAACGGCCTGTCCTTCTACGACTACACGTTCCTGCGCGAGGTGCCGCGGCTGGTCAACGTGCTGGAAGACCGGCTGGAGGAGGAAGGCGAGCAGGCGGCCGGCGAGCTCGCCTCGTTCCTGCGCATGGGCAGCTGGATCGGCGGCGACCGCGACGGCAATCCCTTCGTCACCGCCGACGTGATGCGCGGCACGCTGCGGCTGCAGTCGAGCCGGGTGATGCAGTTCTACCTGAACGAGCTGCACGTGCTCGGCTCCGAGCTGTCGATCGCGGCCCATCTCGCCGACGTCTCGGAGGAGCTGCGCACGCTGGCGGAGCGCTCACCCGATACGTCGCCGCACCGGAGCGGCGAGCCGTATCGCCTCGCGGTCTCCGGCATCTATGCGCGCCTGACGGCGACGGCTGAAGCGCTCGAGGTCGAGATCACGCGCCGGCCGGTCGGCAAGGGCAGGCCTTACGAGAGCGTCAAGGAGTTGCAAGCCGATCTCGACGTGCTGCACCGCTCGCTGATCTCCAACAACGCCCGCGTCATCGCCCGCGGCCGGCTGCGGCTGTTGCGCCGCGCGGTGGACTGCTTCGGATTCCATCTGGCGCGGCTCGACATCCGCCAGAACTCGGCGGTGCACGAGCGGACCATCGCCGAGCTGATGGACGCCGCCAACCCCGGCATGTCCTATCTCGCGCTCGGCGAGGACGCGCGCATCTCGCTGCTCACCAACGAACTCCGCAGCACGCGCGCGCTGGTGTCCCCGTTCGTCAAGTACAGCGACGAGACCATGGGCGAGCTCAACGTCTTCCACGCCGCCGCGGAGGCGCATGCGAAGTTCGGCTCGGACGCGATCCCCCAATGCATCATCTCGATGTGCAAGGGCATGTCGGACATGCTCGAGGTCGCTGTGCTGCTCAAGGAGGTGGGCCTCGTCCATCCCTCCGGGCGCAGCGCGATCAACATCGTGCCGCTGTTCGAGACCATCGAGGATCTGCAGGCCTCCAGCGCCATCATGGACCGCATGCTGTCGCTGCACGATTACCGCCGCCTGGTCGACAGCCGCGGCAGCGTGCAGGAGGTCATGCTCGGCTATTCCGACAGCAACAAGGATGGCGGCTTCGTCACCTCGGGCTGGGAGCTCTACAAGGCCGAGATCAACCTCGTCGACGTGTTCGAGCGCCATCACGTGCGCCTGCGCCTGTTCCACGGCCGCGGCGGCTCGGTCGGCCGCGGCGGCGGGCCGAGCTACGACGCGATCATCGCGCAGCCCGGCGGCGCGGTGAACGGCCAGATCCGCATCACCGAGCAGGGCGAGATCATCTCGTCGAAATATTCCAACGCCGAAGTCGGCCGCAACAATCTGGAGATCCTCGCCGCCGCGACGCTGGAGGCGAGCCTGCTGCATCCGCGCCAGAGCGCGCCGCGCCGCGAATACCTCACTGCAATGGACGAATTGTCGAGTCTCGCCTTTAGGGCTTATCGCGGCCTCGTCTACGAGACCGACGGTTTCGTCGATTACTTCTGGGCCTCGACCGTCATCAACGAGATCGCGACGCTCAACATCGGCAGCCGCCCGGCCTCGCGCAAGAAGACCCGCGCGATCGAAGACCTTCGCGCCATTCCCTGGGTGTTCTCCTGGGCGCAATGCCGCCTGATGCTGCCGGGCTGGTACGGCTTTGGCACCGCGGTCGAGCAATGGATCGCCGAGCATCCGCAACAGGGCATGCCGTTCCTCAAAGAGCTCTACAAGGAATGGCCGTTCTTCCGCATGCTCTTGTCGAACATGGACATGGTGCTCGCCAAAAGCTCGATCGCGATCGCCTCGCGTTATGCCGAGCTCGTACCGGATGAGGCGTTGCGCGAAAAAATCTTCGGCCGCATCCGCCGCGAATGGCATTCCTGCATCGAGACGCTGCTGGACATCATGGGCCAGGACCGGCTGCTGCAAGGCAACCCGCTGCTCGAACGCTCCGTGCGTCACCGCTTCCCCTATCTCGACCCGCTCAACCACGTGCAGGTCGAGCTCTTGAAGGAACACCGCGCGCAGAACCCGGACGAACAGGTGCTGCGCGGGATTCAGCTGACCATCAACGGTATCTCTGCGGGGCTGAGGAATACGGGCTAACCTCAGCCGTCGTTCCGGGGCGCCCGAAGGGCGAACCCGGAACCTCGAGATTTCGGCTCTGCGAGCCGCCCCGGAATGACGGCGCACACATCAACAGAAATGCGCCCCCTGTGTCTCCACATAGACCGCATAGAGCGACTGGCTCGCGGTCATGAACAGGCGGTTCCTCTTCCTGCCGCCGAAGCAGACATTGGCACAGGTCTCGGGCAGCAGGATCTGTCCGATGCGCGCGCCGTCGTTCGGTGCGAACACCTGCACGCCGTCATAGCCCGGACCGACCCAGCCGGCGCCGACCCAGATGTTGCCCTCGGTGTCGACCCGCAGGCCGTCGGGGAAGCCTGACTTGCCGTCGAGCTTCATGTCGATCAGCCGCTTCGGGTTCGACAGCTTCGACCCGTCGATGTCGTAGGACCACACCACGTTCTCCGCCTGCGGATAATGCGTGATGCCGGTGTCGCAGACATAGAGCTTCTTGTAGTCGTGAGAGAATGCGATGCCGTTCGGCTTGAACGGCTCGTCGGCGACCTTCGCGACCTGTCCGGTCTGCGTGTCGAGACGATAGACCGCTTCCTTCTGATACGGCTGCAACGAGCCGGTATTGGCAACCTTGCCCTCGTAGATGCTGATCGCGCCATAACCGGGATCGGTGAACCAGATCGCCTTGTCGTTGGGGTGCACGACCATGTCGTTGGGGCCGTTGAGCGGCTTGCCGCCAGCCTGCTCGGCCAGCGTCGTCACCGAACCGTCATGCTCGTAGCGGACGAGGCGGGTGCGCTCGGCGCTGATCTGGCGGCCCTCAGTGTCGAACGAGTTGCCGTTGGCCTCGTTCGACGGCTTGTGGAACTGCTCGGAGATGTGCCCGTCGTCGTCGAGATAGCGCAGCTGCCGGTTGGCCGGGATATCGCTCCAGACGAGATATTGGCCCTGCGCATTCCACGCCGGTCCCTCCGCCCACAGGCAGCCGGTATAGAGCCGCTTGATCGCGGTGTTGCCGACCTTGGCCTTGAAGCGCTTGGGGTCGATGGCAATGATGTCAGGGTCGGGATAGCGTTGCGGCTCGGCATTGGCGCCGAACTCGCGGGCGTCAGCGCGCGAGGCGAGCAGGGCGGTTGCGGCCACCGTGGCCGCGCCCTTGAGAAGAGTACGGCGGCCGAGACCGCCACGCTCGCTTGCAGTCGTATCGTCGGAGTTGGTCAGTATTCTTGTCATGGTTTCCTCCCAAAGTTTTGTTGGGAGGACAGCATCCGCCTGCAATCGGGCGTAAACCGGGGCGATCTCTGATCGAGACAACCAGAGATCGCAGGGCAGGGATGCCGGAATGGACGGATCCTTACACGGGATCCCAGGGGAAGATGTCGGCGGAGCGGTCGAGCTTGTAGAACGAGCCCTTCAGCGCCGGCATGCCGTGTTCCGCGATCGATTGCGGCGTCCAGCCCTCGCTCCGATGCACCGAGCGCAGCGGGCGGTTCTGGCTGAACAGGAACAGCTCGTTCATGCGCGCGCCGAAGATCTGCCCGCTGACGTCCTTGGCGGCATCGGACAGCAGATAGGCGCAGACCGGCGCGATCTTCTCCGGGCCCATCTGCTTAATCTTCTCGACGCGCGCCTTCTCGGCCTCGGTCTCGGTCGGGATGGTGCCGATCATGCGGGTCCAGGCGAACGGCGAGACGCAGTTGGAGCGGACGTTGAAGCGGCCCATGTCGAGCGCGATCGACTTCGACAGGCCGACGATGCCGAGCTTGGCGGCGGCGTAGTTGGCCTGGCCGAAGTTGCCGATCAGGCCCGAGGTCGAGGTGAAGTGCACGAAGGAGCCGGACTCCTGCTCACGGAAAATCCGCGCCGCGGCGTGGCTGACATAGAACGAGCCCATCAAATGCACCTTGATGACGGCCTCGAACGCCTCCACGCTCATCTTGTGGAAGATCATGTCGCGCAAAATGCCGGCATTGTTGACGACGCCGTCGAGCCGGCCGAAATGATCGGTCGCGGTCTTCACGATCTTGCTGGCGGGAATCGCTTCCGCCACCGACTCGAAATTGGCAACCGCCGCGCCGCCGCGCTTCTTGATCTCCTCGACGACTTCCTCGGCGGGAGAAGCGCTCGAGCCGGCACCGTCGGCGGCGACACCGGGATCGTTGACGACGACCTTGGCGCCTTCCGCCGCGCAGAGCAGCGCGATCTCCCGCCCGATGCCGCGGCCTGCGCCGGTGACGATGATGACCTTGTCTTGCAGTGATTTTGTCATGTGGGTGCCTCCTGTTATGCCCGTCATTCCGGGATGGTGCGAAGCACCAGACCCGGAATCTCGAGATTCCGGGTTCGCGCTGCGCGCGCCCCGGAATGACGGTGCGTTACCTCTCGTTCGTAAACACGATCGTGCCCGATGCCGCGAACATGCCGCCGACGCCATGGCACACCGAAATCTTCGCGTTCGGCACCTGCGCCGGCGCGATGCCGCGCATCTGGCGCACGCTCTCCTGGAGCGCGTACATGCCGTACATGCCCGAGTGCATGTAGGAGAGACCGCCGCCATTGGTGTTGAGCGGTAGCTTAGCCCCGGGCCGCGTGTTGCCGTCGGCGATGAACCTTCCTGTCTCCTCATGCGGCATGAAGCCGAGATCGCCGAGGCCGAACAGCGGCAGATGCGCGAACGCGTCGTAGATCATGAGATGATCGACGTCCTTGTGCGCGATGCCGGCTTCCTTGAACGCGAGGGGACCCGCGGTCTTGAACGCGCGCGAGGAATTAAACGTCTCCATCTGGCTGACCATCGGCGTTTCCACGCTCTCGCCGGTGCCCATGATGTAGACGGGCTTGCGCGGGAAATCCCTGGCGCGGTCCGCCGAGGTCAGGATCAGCGCGCCGCCGCCGTCGGTGACGAGGCAGCATTGCAGCAGGCGGAACGGATAGGCGATCATGCGCGAATTGAGGACATCGGCGACCGTGATCGGGTCCTTCATCATCGCGCGCGGATTTTTCGCCGCCCATTCCCGCTGCACCACTGCGACCGCGGCAAGCTGCTCGTGGGTGATGCCGTAGGTTTTCATGAAGCGCAGCACGGGGATCGGGAACATGCTGGGCGGGCCATAGACGCCATAGTACCCACTACAGCGTCACCGCGGCTTTTCCGAACCGCAAGCTTCACGTCATCCTCGACAACCTCAACACCCATAAAAAGAACGAGGACTGGCTCAAGGCCCACCCCAACGTGCAATTTCATTTCACGCCGACAAGTGCGTCATGGCTCAATCAGGTCGAAGTATGGTTTTCCATCTTGCAGGGGCAGTCGCTCAGCGGCACCTCCTTCACGAGCCTCAAGCAGCTTCAGGAACACATCGATGCCTACGTCAACGCATACAACGACAGAGCCGAGCCCTTCGTCTGGACCAAGAAAAAGGTCCGTCAACGCCGTTTCAAAGGCCGCCGTATCACTCAGCTCTGATTCCGGGTAATAGGGCGCCTCGAACTGGCCGTTGAGGCTGTCCGCCGGCGTCGAGCGCGGCAGCTTGCCGATCATCGACTTGCCGCTCTCGGCATGCGTGATCAGCACGGTCTTGCACAGGCCGGCCTCGATCGCCGCGGCGGCATGACGAACATGCAGCATGAAGGAGCAGCCGCCGACCGAGGTGCCGTCCACCCAGGTAGGCCTAATGCCGAGATAGTGGCAGACCTGCTGCGGCGTTTCGACCGCGGTGGCAAAGCCGTCGATGTCCGAGAGCTTCAGCCCGGCATCGGCGATGGCATTGAGCGCCGCGTCCGCGTGAAGCTGGAGCTGCGAGGCGTTGGGGATGATTCCGAGCTCGGTGGTCTCGGCCGCGCCGACGACGGCGACCTGGTTGCTGCGCATGGCTTACCCCTTCGCCGGACGGAAGACGGGAAGGGTGATCTTGTCGTCGAGCTCCTGGAAGGCGACCTCGAGCTTCATGTCGAGTTCGAGCGCTTCCGGGGTCTGCGGGCAGTCGATGATGTTGCTCATCATCCGCGGTCCCTCGGCAAGCTCCACCACGGCGATCGCATAAGGCGGCGTGAAGCCGGGCGCGGCGGGACGGTGGTTGATCACGTAGCTGTAGAGGAAACCCTTGCCGCTCGCCTTGAAGATGCTGACCTTGCGCGAGGCGCAGGACGGGCAGAACGGGCGCGGCGGGAAGTAGACATGTGCGCAGGCGTCGCAGCGCTGCAGGCGCAGTTCGCCCGCTTTCGTGCCGTCCCAGAAATGCTGGGTCTCCGGCGTCGGTTTCGGTCGCGCGCGCTGCGGTTCGGCCATGTCGGCGGGTCCTCCCGGGCGGCAGGCCTTTGTGCCTGCCTGCTTCGACCTTGATGCGACAATCGACCATGGCGCGTCAACGGTCCAGCAATGCGCATGCATGCCATCATGCGCACAATGCTTGTGTCGAACTGAAGCAGCGCTATAGATTGCGCGCGCAAATATTCCGTGAGACAGACATGCCCGATTTTCCGACACTGGCGAAGCTCGCCGACGACCTCGAAAGCGGCCGCACCACCTCCCGCAAGCTGGTCGAGGCCTGTCTCGCCAGGATCGCCGACCCCGCCGGCGAGGGCCAGCGCACCTTCATCCACGTCGACAAGGACGCCGCGCTCGCGGCGGCGGATGCGATGGACGCCTTGCGCAAGGTCAAGGCCGCACCGTCGCGCTATGCCGGCATCCCGATCTCGATCAAGGACCTCTTCGACATCAAGGGCCAGGTGACGCGCGCCGGCTCCCGCGCGCTCGACGATTCCCCGGCGGCCGAGCACGACGCCGCGACGGTCGAGCGGCTGCGCAAGGCCGGCTTCGTCCTGATCGGCCGCACCAACATGACCGAGTTCGCCTATTCCGGCATCGGCATCAATCCGCATTACGGCACGCCGAAGGGCGCCTGGAACCGGGCCGAGGGCCACGTGCCAGGCGGCTCGTCCTCGGGCGCGGCGGTCTCCGTGCTCGACGGCATGGCGCATGGCGCGCTCGGCACCGACACCGGCGGCTCCTGCCGGATTCCGGCCGCCTTCAACGGCATCGTCGGCTACAAGCCGACGCAGCGTCGCGTGCCGCTCGACGGTGCGGTGCCGCTGTCGGTCTCGCTCGACAGCATCGGGCCGCTGGCGCGATCGGTCAGCTGCTGTGCCATACTCGACGCCGTGCTCGCGAACGAGCCGGTCGTCGCGCTGAGGCCGCGCCCGGTGAAGGGCATGCGGCTGGCGGTGCCGACCACGATTGCGCTCGACGACCTCGACAAGGCTGTGGCCGAGACGTTCGAGCGCGCGCTGAAAACGCTGGCCGATCACGGCGCCATCATCGATCGCATCGAGATGGCCGAATTCCACGATATCGGCCCGATGAACGCCAAGGGCGGCTTTGCCGCGTCCGAGAGCTACGCCTGGCACCGCTATCTCATCACGACCAAGGGGGACGTCTATGATCCCCGCGTCTCCGTGCGCATCATGCGCGGCGAGGCGCAGAGCGCGGCGGATTACATCGATCTTCTCAACGAGCGCCGCTCGCTGATCGCCCGCGTCAATGCGCACATCGCCCCCTATGACGCCTTGGTGCTGCCGACCACCGCCAACACCCCGCCGAAGATTGCCGACCTTGCCGACGACAAGGCGTTCACCACCCAGAACCTGCGCGCGCTGCGCAACTGCACCCTGATCAACATGATCGACGGCTGCGCCATCTCGCTGCCCGCACATCGCGAGGGCGACGTTCCCGTCGGCCTGATGCTGGCGGGTGCGGGCGGATCGGACCGCCGTATCTTTGAACTTGCTGCCGGCATGGAGGCCGTAATTCGTGTTTGACCTGACTTTCACCGTCGATGCCCAGGACGCCACCACGCCGCTGACGCTGGCGATCGACCAGATGGTCATCGCCGGCTGGACCGGCCGCGATCCCGTCGCGCGCGACAAGCACATCGCCGAGCTGCAAGAGATGGGCATCGCCCCGCCGGCCTCGACCCCGATCTACTACCGCGCCTCGGCGCGGAGGCTGACCATGGAAGACCGCATCGAGTGCTGCGGCGGCGACTCGTCCGGCGAGGTCGAGTTCGTGCTGATCGGCTGGCAGGGCCGCATCTTCGTCGGCTGCGGCTCCGATCACACCGACCGCAAGGTCGAGGCCTACAACGTCACAGTCTCCAAGCAGATGTGCGACAAGCCGATTGCGTCAGTGCTGTGGGAGCTCGAGGAGGTCATCGGCCACTGGGACAGGATGATTTTGCGTTCCTACGCCACGATCAAGGGCGAGCGCGTGCTCTACCAGGAGGGCACGCTCGACGCGATGCTCCCCGTCGCCGACCTGATCGCGCGCGGCTTCGACGGCACCAGGTTCCCCGACGGCTGCGCCATGTTCGGCGGCACGTTTGCGGCCAAAGGTGGCATCCGCCCCGCCGACCGGTTCGACTTCGAGCTGGAAGACCCCGTGCTGAAGCGGACGATCAGGCATGGGTACGACGTGGTGACGTTGCCGGTGAGGGGCTGAGGCTCTCCACCGTCATTGCGAGGAGCCCTTGCGACGAAGCAATCCAGACTGGTTCCCCGGTGGGATTCTGGATTGCTTCGCTGTGCTCGCAATGACGGGGAGGCAGTCGGAAATCGGGTGGTTACGGTCGTCAGGACTTGCGACACGACCTCCGTCATTCCGGGGCGCGACGACGTCGCGAGCCCGGAATCCAT
This sequence comes from Bradyrhizobium sp. YCK136, assembly GCF_044570075.1. NCBI lineage: Bacteria > Pseudomonadati > Pseudomonadota > Alphaproteobacteria > Hyphomicrobiales > Nitrobacteraceae > Bradyrhizobium > Bradyrhizobium sp. YCK136. The sequence continues at coordinate 6,563,455 of NZ_CP172424.1, read as the reverse complement.
TCATCCGCAGTCTCTGCGGCTTGATGGATTCCGGGCTCGCACCCAAGAGGGCGCGCCCCGGAATGACGGAGACTGGATAGGATGAGCCATGGGCGTCGCCAAACGTATTGCCGCAACTGAATCCGGAACTGACGTTGCCTCCCAGGTCGATGCCCTCGACTGGCCCCGGATCACCGGAGAACTCGATATCCAGGGCTGCGCCGTCCTCAAGGGCCTGTTGACGCCGGACCAATGCCGCGCCATCGCCGCGCTCTATCCCGATGACGCGCACTTCCGCAGCCGCATCGTCATGGGCCGCCACGGCTTTGGCCGCGGCGAGTACAAGTACTTCTCCTATCCGCTGCCTGATCTCATCGCGCAGCTGCGCCCGGCGCTCTATGCGCACCTGCAAGGCGTCGCCAATCGCTGGAACGAAGCGATGGGGATCGACATTCGCTACCCCGCCGCGCACGCGGCGTTCCTGAAGCGTTGCCACGAGGCGGGGCAGGCGCGGCCGACGCCGCTGCTGCTGCAATACGAGGCGGGCGACTACAACTGCCTGCACCAGGACCTCTATTGCGAGCACGTGTTCCCGCTCCAGGTCGCGATCCTGCGCTCCGAGCCCGGACGCGACTTCACCGGCGGCGAGTTCGTGCTGACCGAGCAGCGCCCGCGCATGCAGTCCCGCGCCGAGGTGGTCCCGCTGGCGCAGGGCGATGCGGTCGCCTTCGCTGTGCATCACCGCCCGGTGCAGGGGACACGCGGCACCTATCGGGTTAACCTCCGCCATGGCGTCAGCCGTATCAGGTCCGGCCAACGCCATACGCTGGGTGTGATCTTTCATGATGCCAAATGAGCGCAGGCGTTGACGTCGGATTTGTTTGATAGCGTTGCCGAGGCGCAGCCCTCGCGCGAGGAGATCGCCGACGGCGCCGTCTTGCTGCGCGGCTTCGTCAGGCCGATCGAGAGTGAGCTGATTGCCGCCGTGCGCGCCGTCGTGGCGCAATCGCCATTCCGGCGGATGACCACGCCCGGCGGCTATCAGATGTCGGTGGCGATGACCAATTGCGGTGAGCGCGGCTGGATCACCGATCACACCGGCTATCGCTACGACCCGATCGATCCGCGAACCGGCGCGCCATGGCCGGCGATGCCGCTGGTGTTCCGCGATCTCGCCCGCCGCGCGGCGGAGCAGGGTGGTTTTGACGGCTTTTCGCCCCAGGCCTGTCTCGTCAATCGTTACGAGCCGGGCACGCGGCTGTCGCTGCATCAGGACAAGGACGAGCTGGATTTCGCCGCGCCGATCGTCTCGGTTTCGCTCGGGTTGCCCGCGACCTTCCTGTTCGGCGGCATGGCGCGCAGCGACAAGCCGCGCCGTTTCCGGCTCGTCCATGGCGACGTCGTGGTCTGGGGCGGGGCTAGCCGGCTCGCCTATCACGGCGTGGCGCCGCTCGCCGACGGCGAGCACGCGCTGCTCGGACGGCAGCGCATCAATCTGACCTTCCGCAAGGTGCTCTGAAGCATTTCCTTAGGGCCAGTCTGTCGTCTAAGCTTCGGCGAGGGGGAGGCGGCGACATGACCACTGCACAGGTCTCGACTGGCGCGAGCGCAAACGCGGCTCGCACGGGACTTTATCTCGCCGTGCTGCAATTGGTGTTCACACTGGGCTGGACGACCTACGTCGTCTACCTGCCAAGGCTCGCGGCGGATGTCGGCCTCGCGCCGGCGGTCGTGATTTTCATCCTGATGCTGGACCAGGCCATCTTCACCATCGCCGATACCGCGATGGGGATTGCGGCCGACAGGATCGCGCCCGTCGTCGGGCGGCTCGGCCTGTTCGTCGGCGTGCTCGCGGCGATCTCGTGCGCGGCCTTCGTCGCGCTGCCTTTCGTGGCCGGGGTCGGCGCGGGTGCGCAGGTAGGGTTGATCGCGCTGATCGTGGTCTGGTCGGTCACGTCGTCGGCCCTGCGCGCGCCGCCGCTGACCTTGCTCGGCAAGTACCGCGCCAGGCCGCAGGTGCCGTTTCTCGCGGCGCTGGCCATGCTGGGCTATGGCCTCGCCGGCGCCGTCTCGCCCTATCTCGGCGTGATGCTGCGCGAGCACGACGCGCGGCTGCCCTTCGTGATCTCCGGCGCGGTGCTGCTGCTGACGGCGCTCGGGCTGTCGCGGATCGAGTACGATGTGGCGCGCGACACCTCGCCGCCGACGCCGGCCGAGGCGGCCAAGCCGCTTGGCCTGGTGCCGATCGCCTTCATCGTCGCGATGGTGGCGCTCGCGCTCGGCTATCAATTGCACTTCGCCATGAACAGCGCGCCGTTCTATCTGCGGTTCGCCAAGCCGGACGAGCTGCAATGGCTGATGCCGGTGTTCTGGATCGGCTTCAACATCGCGATGTTTCCGGCGAGCCTCGTCGTCAAGCACCGTGGCGGCCTGATTGTGATGGGCGCCGCCGGATTGCTTGGAGCGGTCGCGATCGCGGCGGCGAAGCTTGCCGGCAGCCTCAACACGCTGATCGCCGCGCAGTTTCTCGCCGGCGCGGCCTGGGGCTGCATGCTGATGAGCGCGATCTCGGCCGCGCTGGCGATCGGCTCGACCGGTGCGGAGGGGAAGGTCACCGGCCTCGTGTTCTCGGCGCTGGCGCTCGGCACCTTCGCGCGGATGGCGGCGGTCGCCGGCGGCTTGCAGAAAATGCCCGAGTACGCGCCGCTGCTGCACTGGGCCCCGGTCGCCTGCTGGTCGGTCGCAGGCGCGGGCCTGTTGGTGATCGCGGCGGCGCGACTTCAGGGCGCGCCCGGCCTCAAGGCTTCGGCGGGTGGATGAACGCCCACGGGCTGATTTCGGAGTCCCGCGTCACCTCGACCGAGATCAGATACGGCCCGCCGTGGCTAAGCGCCTTCTCCATCGCCGCCTTGAACTGGTCCGGTGCGGTGACGCGCGCCGCCGCCACGCCAAAGGATTCCGCGAGCTTGACGAAATCCGGGTTGACCAGATCCGACGCCACCACGCGGCCGTCGAAGCGCTCGCGCTGGTCGCGACGGACATTGCCATAGGCGTTGTTGTTGAACACCAGTGTCACCACGCCGATGTTGAACTGCACGGCGGTGGCAAGTTCCTGCACGCCGAACATGAAGCCGCCGTCGCCGGTGATCGCCACCACCGGCTTGTCCGGGTTCGCCACCTTGGCGCCGAGCGCGGTCGGAAAGCCCGAGCCGAGCGTGCCCTGGTAGCCTGACGTGATGAAGGTGCGCGGCTCGTAGATCGGGAAGCCGTACCAGGAGGCGAAGCCGACTTGCGACAATTCATCGGTGACGATCGCGTTCGCCGGCAGCACCTCGCGCAGGATGTTGAGATACGCCATCTGCGGCTGGATGCGCTGAATTTCCTGCTGCGCCGCTGCGGTGGCCTCGCGGATCGCGCCGCGGCGGCCGGTGGTCTTGCTGTAGCCCGCCTTGCTGACGGCGGCGGCGAGATCGGCGGTCGCCGCCTTGGCATCGGCGACGATGGCGGTGTCCGAGATGAAGCGCCGCATCTCGACCGGATCGATGTCGATGCGGATGCTCTTCAACCCGTCGGGGCGGTAGGGCCAGCGCGACATGGTCGGCAGCTCCAGCCGCGAGCCGATGCCGATCATGAGGTCGGTGTTCGGCCACAGCTTGTAGGCGGCGGCCATGGTGAGGCCGAGCTCGTGCGCATTGGAGACGATGCCGCGGCCGCTGCGGAACGCGACCACGGGCGCGTCGATCATCTCGGCGAGCTCGAGGATCTCCTCGCCTGCGTCGATCGCGCCGCTGCCGACGAAGATCATCGGCGCTTTGCTCGCCTTGATCAGTGCGGCCGCCTGCTTGATCATATCGGGGTCGGGAAGCGGTGCGGGCAGGGGCTCCAGCACCTGCGCCGCAGCCGTGTCCGCGCGCTGGGTGAAGATATCCCAGGGCATTTCAACCGAGGCGGGCCCGCGCCGTCCCGATGCCATCTCCTGGAAGGCGCGCGCCACGGTGGTTGGCGCGTTGCCGGGCGCTTCGATCCGGTCGGCCCATTTCACATAGGTGCGCAGGGTCGCGAGTTGGTCCGGCATTTCGTGCAGATGGCCGCGGCCTTTGCCCAAAAACTGCGTCGGCACCTGGCCGGTGACGCATAGCACCGGCTCGTTGCAGCCGTATGCGGTGAGCAGCGCCGCGCTGGCGTTGAGCACGCCGGGGCCGGGCACCACGCTGAACACGCCGGGCCTGCCGCTGGAGCGCGCATAACCGAACGCCATGTAGCCGCAGGCCTGCTCGTGCCGCGCGCCGATCACCTTGAGCTGCGCCTGGTGGAAGGCGTCGAACAGGCCATAGATTTGCGCGCCGGGCAGGCCGAACACGGTATCGACGCCATGGGCAACAAGGCCACTTACGATCGCTTCGCCGCCGGTGAGGGTGGTCATTCTGCTATTCCATTTCAATCGTTGGTCAGGCTTCGTCGACGACGCCGTTCCGCAGGCGCCCGATGCCCTCGGCTTCGATCTCGATCACATCGCCGGGCTTCAGGTATCGCGGCGGATCGAACCGCGCACCGGCGCCGGTCGGAGTGCCCGTGACGATGACATCGCCGGGAACGAGCGTTGCGAAGGTCGAGATATAGCTGATGAGATAGCGGAACGGAAACATCAGCCGGCTGGTACGGTCGTCCTGCCGCAGCTCGCCGTTGACATGTGTGGTGAGCCTGATGTCGGCGATCTGCGATTCCCGCATGTAAGGCACCAGCCACGGGCCGAGGCTGCCGCTGGAATCGAAATTCTTGCCCTGCGTGACGTTGAACTTGGCGTGGCGCAGCCAGTCGCGCACCGAGCCTTCGTTGCAGAGCGTGAGGGCGGCGATGTGGTCGAGCGCGGTGCTTTCCGGAATGTGCCGGCCGGCCTTGCCGATGACGAGCACGATCTCGCCTTCATAGTCGAGCTGCGCGGAGGCGCGCGGACGGACCAGCGGCGTATCATGGCCCACGAACGAGCGGGGCGAGCGCATGAACATGCTCGGATATTTCGGCGCGTCCTGGCCGTCCTTGTACTCGGCATTGCGGTCGGGATAGTTGACGCCGATGCAGATGATCTTTTCCGGCGCAGGCACCGGCGGCAGCCAGGTGATCTCGCCGAGCGCGTGAACCGGCGTGCGGCCCGCGGCTTCCTCAGCAAGGCTGACGAGCTTTCCGGCGGCGATCACCTCGCGCAGCGTCGGATAATCCTTGGCGTAGCGCGCGGAGAGATCGACGATGCCGCCCTCGAGGACGGCGCCGTACCTGGGTTCACCCTTGACGGAATAGGTGGCGAGGCGAGGGAGCTTCCTCGCTTAATCCGCCACCAGCACGTCGGCGACGAATTTCGGCTCGCGCACGGTCTGGCCCGTGAAGGGTGAGCCTTGCTCGAACCAGGAGCGCGGGGCAGGTGCGCCCCACAACGTTTGGCGGCGCGGATCGCGCAGCGACCAGCGCAGCGGCTCATGGTCGTGATCCCCGGTGAAATAGTCGCTGGTGTAGAGCTCGAGGCGGTGTCCGTCAGGGTCGCGGACGTAGAGGAAGAACGCATTCGAGATGCCGTGGCGTCCGGGGCCGCGCTCGATGTTCTTGACGAAGCCCGAGGAGGCCATGACATCGCAGAGATGGATGATGTTCATCGCCGTCGGCGTCCAATAGGCGAAGTGATGCAGCCGCGGGCCCTTGCCGTTGGTGATGGCGAAGTCGTGGACATTGCCTTTGCGGTGCATCCAGGCGGCGGCGATGCGCCCGTTCGGCCCGTCCTCCTCGGCATATTCGGTGAGGCGGAAGCCAAGCCGCGCATAGAAGTCCACGGTGTCCTGCACCTCGGCGGCGAAGACGTTGAAATGGTCGAGCCGCTGCGGGTGGCAGCCCCGGTAGAGGTCGTAGCGGCGAAGCAGATGCGGCCGCTTGTCCATCGCCGCATAGAGCTCGATCTGGAAGCCGAAGGGATCGGTGAATTGCAGCGTGCGGCCCTGGAAGGGCTGGTCGGCGAAGGCGTAGGCGAGGCTGTTCTCGGAGAGGAACGCGGCGGCCTTGTCGAGGTCTTTGTCGTTGCCGACCTTGAAGCCGAGCCGGGCGCAGGCGGGAGCCGCCGCCTTGCGCAGCACCAGCGAGTGATGCTGATGCTCCTCGGCCGCGCGCAAATACACGACCTTGTCGTCGGCATCCTCGACATGCAGGCCGACGGTGGTCTCGTAGAACGCGCGGCTGAGCTTCAGATCGGTCACGTCGAGCACGACGTGGCTCGAACGGATGATGTTGAAGGGCGGCTCGAAGATATGTTGCGGTACCGGCATTGGCGTTTCCCCTCGGTCCTGTCATTGCGGGGCGGCTCGCAGAGCCGAACCCGGAATCCATCGCGCAGCAGAGTTGGTGGATGAATGGATTCCGGGCTCGCTTCGCGCCCCGGAATGACCGTTTCCCTAAATTCCCAGTTTCTGAATCTTATGCGTGCCCCGCGCCAGCGAGACGTGCTTGGTTTCCATGTAGAAGTCGAACGAATAGTCGCCGCCGTCGCGGCCAATGCCTGAGGCCTTCATGCCGCCGAACGGCGTCGGCAGATGGCGGACGTTTTCCGAGTTCAGCCAGATCATGCCGGCCTCCAGCGCGTCGGCGACGCGCAATGCGCGGCCGACGTCGTTGGTCCAGACATAGCCGGTCAGGCCGTAGCGAATATCGTTGGCGACCTCGATCGCATCGGCTTCGTCCTTGAAGGGCAGCACGGTGAGGAAGGGGCCGAACACCTCTTCCTGCGCGACGCGCATCTTGCCATGCGCGCCAGTGACCAGCGTCGGCTCGACATAATGTCCGCCGCCGGGTCCGTCATAGGCCTTGCCGCCGACCGCAATGGTCGCGCCGTCCTGGCGCGCGACGTCGAAATAAGAACAGACCTTTGCGAGGTGCCGCTCGTGGATCAGCGGTCCGATCTCGGTTGAGGGGTCGAGGGGATGGCCGACCTTCAGCGCCTTCACGCGCGCGGTCAGCTTCTCCACGAACTTCTCCGCGATGCTTTGCTGAATCAGCAGCCGGCTTGACGAGGTGCAGCGCTCGCCGTTGAGCGAGTAGATCATGAATACGACGGCGTCGAGCGCGCGGTCGAGATCGGCGTCGTCGAACACGATCACCGGGTTCTTGCCGCCGAGCTCGAAATGCACGCGCTTCAGGGTCGGTGCGCCCTGAACCATGATCGCCGAGCCCGTCGCGCTCTCGCCGACGAAGCCGATCGCCTTGATGGCGGGATGCTCGGTCAGCGCCTTGCCGGCCTCTTCACCGAAGCCGTGGACGGTGTTGAGCACGCCGTCGGGCACACCGGCTTCCTTGACAAGTCTTGCGAGAATGGCGGCCGTCACCGGCGACCACTCCGCCGGCTTGTGCACGACGGTGCAGCCGGCGGCCAGCGCAGGGGCGATCTTCCAGGTCGAGAGCATGAACGGCGTGTTCCACGGCGTGATCACGCCGACCGGGCCGATCGGCACGCGGGTCGAGACGTTCCAGTGCTCATCGCTCGGCATGTTCTGGCCGTCGCGGGCTTCAGCGCATTTGTCGGCGAAGAAGCGAAAATTCTCAGCGGCGCGGATCGCGGCCTTGGCCATGAAGCGATAGGCCTGCCCGGTGTCGATGCATTCCAGCACGGCGATGTCGTCGGCATTGTCCTCGATGGCATCAGCCACGCGATGCAGCAGCTTCTTCCGCATCGCGGGCCCCATCTCGCGCCACGACTTGAAGGCGAGCGCTGCGGCGGTTGCCGCGCGATCGATATCCTCGGCATTGCCGCGCGCAACGCTCGCGAGCACAGCGCCATCGACCGGCGACTTGGTCTCGAAGGTCTCGCCTGAAATCGAGGGGACGATCTTGCCGTCGATCATGTGGCCGATGCCGTCGGCGCGCAGCGTCTTCAAGAGCGGCGCGACGCGGTCGCGGTTGGCCTGGAACACATCGGCTTTCGGCGTGGGCTTATCCATGGGTGGCCTCCACTTTCAGGGCGTCGTGGATGTTGTTGCGCTTCCAGCTGGTGTCCTTGTCGTTGATCTGCATATCGAACGAGAGGGCGAACTTGCTGGCGGCGAAGACGGGATCGAGATGCCGCGAGAGGGCCTGGAAGACGTGCTCGCCGGCTGTCTTGCGGGTGGGGAGGTCGCGGCCCTCACCGATGCGCAGCACCATGTCGAGAAAGCCGTAGTCCTGCCTGCTATCCGCGATCGCATAATGCTCACACCTGACAGCGCGGACGCGGATGCCCCCGAGCGGGAAGATGCCGGTCTCCACCGCCGCCTTGCGCACCACTTCGCAGACCGCGCCGATGTCGAGGCGGCCGTCGAGATTGGCCGAATACTCGATCGTGAAATGCGGCATGGCGGTTTCACTCCCTGTCTTTTTTGTTCGCCTAGGCGAAGTAGCAGCTCGCCGAGCCGTAGGCGCCATAATCGGCCTGAATTGTGTCGCCCTTGCGGGTCTCGATCGGGCGGATGAAGGAGCCGGCGAGCACCACCTGGCCGGGCTCAAGCGCAAGGCCGAGCGGCGCGATCTTATTGGCAAGCCAGGCCACGGCGGTGGCGGGATGATTGAGCACGCCCGCGGCAAGGCCGGTCTCTTCCAACTGGCCGTTCTTGAAACACAGCGCGCCGATCCAGCGCAGATCGGCCTCAAGCGGGCGGATCGGCCGGCCGCCAAGCACGATGCCGGCATTCGCCGCATTGTCGGCGATGGTGTCGAAGATTTTTCGCGTGGCTTTGGTCTTGGGATCAACGCGCTCGATCCGCGTGTCCAGGATCTCCAGCGCCGGCACCACGAAGTCGGTGGCGTTGAGCACGTCGAACATCGTGCAGTCGGGGCCGGCGAGGCGCTTGCTCATGACGAAGGCGAGCTCGGCCTCGACACGCGTCGCGATGAAGCGCTCGGTCGGAATGATCCCGCCATCGGCGAAGAACATGTCGTCGAGAAGCACGCCGGAATCCGGCTCGTCGATGTTGAGCGCGCTCTGCATCGCCTTCGAGGTCAGGCCGATCTTGTGGCCCTTGACGAGGCGCCCCTCGGCGATCTTGACGTCGACCCAGGCCTTCTGAATCGCGTAGGCGTCAGCGATGGTGATGCCAGGGAAATCCTGCGAGAGCTGCCGGATCTGCGTACGGGTCTTCTCCGCCTGGTGCAGACGTCTCGCGCAAGCTCGGATATCGTCGTTGGAAAGCGCCATCTGTGATCTGACAAATCGTGGTGCGGGGAGATACTTAACATGTTAAGTGAATGCGTCAAACAGAATCTGGCCGTGCTGCACTGCAAACATTTTGCGGCTTGAAAGGGCGTCATGACGAAGAGACCGGCTGATCCCGCCAACGCTAGCGCGCCTGCCGCACGGCAGGTTCCGATGCGCGATTTCTCGCGCTCGCTGCCGATGTCGCTCTTGCGCGCGCGAGAGGCGGTGATGCGGCAGTTTCGTCCCTCGCTGCGCGAGCACGGCCTGACCGAGCAGCAATGGCGCATCCTGCGTGCGCTGGCGGCCATCGACGCCGCAGAGGTCACGGAACTCGCGCGCACGGCGTTTCTGCTCGGGCCGAGCCTGTCGCGCATCCTGCGCGATCTCGAGGCGCGCAATCTGATCGAGCGCAAGACTGCGAAGGCGGACCAGCGCCGCAGCATGGTCTCGATCTCGAAGGAGGGCGTGAAGCTGATGGCCTCTGTCGCGCCGACGTCGGAGGCGATCTACGCCGAGATCACCAGCCGCTTCGGCGCCCGCAAGCTCGCCGAATTGCAGGAGATGCTCGGCGAACTCGAACAGAGTCTTGCGGGGCTCGGCGCCGGCAACGCGGCAAGTGCCGAGGAGTGAGGGCCAGGGGCGCGCTGACCGGAACCGGGGCCACCTCCTGCGGCCGGCGCTTTGCCGACCGCATGCTGGCCTTCCCTGTCGATCCCCAAGGTGGTCGATACCTACCATGTGTTCGATGCAGAGGTCTTGCGCCATGTCGACTTCAAGCCGGTAGCAGGGCTCGATCAGGTGCTGATTCCCGGCGATCCCGGGCGGAAAACCCGCATCCAGCGCACCCAAAACGGCATCCCCTTGCCGGATGACACCCGGGCGGCGATAGTGAATACCGCCCGCGAGGTCGGCGTCAGCGAAGGCAGCATCCAGAGGGCGACTGCATAGGTCTTGCGTCATTGCGAGCGTAGCGCGGCGCTCCGGTTCGCGCTAACAGCGGGGCCGTGCTGTCGCGGCGCTCGTCATGGTGACGACGGCCCAAACAACAAAGAAGGAAGGCAACGTGGCGAACAAGGTCAAGGAAATCTGGAAGTCGGGCAAGGCCGTGGTCAACGCGTGGCTCGCGATTCCCTCCGGCTTCTCGGCCGAGATGATCGCGCAATGCGGCTTCGACAGCGTCACGGTCGACATGCAGCACGGCGTGCAGGACTATCTGTCGATGGTGCAGTGCTTCCAGGCCATGGACAAGCATCCGGTGACCCCGATGGTCCGCGTGCCCTGGAACGAGCCCGGCATCATCGGCAAGGTGCTCGACGGCGGCGCCTATGGCGTGATCTGCCCGATGGTCAACACGCCGCAGGAGGCCAGGAACCTCGTTTCCTATTCGAAATATCCACCGCAGGGCGTCCGCTCCAACGGCCCGATCCGCGCCGGCATGTACGGCACCGCGGGCTCCTACCAGAAGACGGCGAACGCCGACACCATTCTGCTGCCGATGATGGAGACCAAAACCGCGGTCGAGAACATGGAAGCGATCCTCGACGTCGAGGGCATCGACGGCGTCTATATCGGCCCGTCCGATCTCGGCTTCTCCTACGGTCTCGAGCCGAAGCTCGACCGCAGCGAGCCGGAGATCCTCGCGATCTACGAGAAGATCATCAAGGAGTGCGGCAAGCGGGGCCTCAACCCGGGCATCCATTGCAGCGGCGCCGAAGGCGCGGCGCGCGCCATCAACATGGGCTTCAAGCTCGTGACGCTCTCGAACGAGGTCGGCCTGATGACCACCTATGCCAAGATGCAGGTGAATGCGACCCGCAAGGATTCGGGCGGCAAGGCCTAATCTCTCGTGTCCCGGACGCGATGCGGCGCCTAGCGCCGCTTCGCAGAGCCGGGACCCAGAAGCCAGTGAAGTACATGACGTAACAACTGGGCCCCGGATCTGCAGCGCAACGCTTCGCGCTGCGCAGCGTCCGGGGCACGATACGTTGAAGACCTAAGGAGACCTCTGATGACCATCAGCCCCGCCATCCGCCTGCATCCCGATGATGGCGTGCTGATCGCGCGCGCCAGCCTGCCGCCTGGAACAGCGGTGGCCGACGGCGTGACGACGGTCGAACGCATTCCCTCCGGCCACAAGGTCGCGATCAAGCCGATCGCGGTGGGCGAGCCGATCAAGCGCTACGGCCAGATCATCGGCTTTGCCACGGTGCCGATCGCGCCCGGCCAGCACGTGCACACCCAGAATTGCGGCATGGGCGATTTCGCCAAGGACTATGCCTATTGCGCCGACGTCAAGCCGACGCCGAACTTCGACCTGCCGGCGACCTTCGAAGGCATCCGCCGCCCGGACGGCCGCGTCGCCACGCGCAACTATATCGGCATCCTCACTTCGGTGAATTGCAGCGCGCATGTCGCGAGCCTCGTCGCCGACGTCTTCAAGAAGAACCCCTTCAGCGGCGACAACCCGCTGGCCGATTTCCCCAACGTCGACGGCGTGGTCGCGCTGACGCACAAGACCGGCTGCGGCATGACGCAGAACGAGCCGCTGGCGCTGCTCCGCCGCACGCTCGGCGGCTACGCGCGCCACGTCAATTTCTCCCACGTCATCGTGCTCGGCCTCGGCTGCGAGGTGAACCAGATCGGCGGCCTGATGGAGGAGCAGAAGCTCGCCGGCCGCCTGCGCGCGATGGACATCCAGGAGGTCGGCGGCACCCGCAAGACGGTGGAGGCGGGCATCGCCTTCGTGCGCGAGGCGCTCGCCGACGCCAACAAGGTGAAGCGCGAAACGGTGCCGGCAAGCGAGCTCACCGTCGCCCTGCAATGCGGCGGCTCCGACGGCTATTCCGGAGTATCGGCCAACCCGGCGCTCGGCGCCGCCAGCGATCTCATCGTGCGCCACGGCGGCACCGTGATCCTGTCGGAGACGCCGGAGACCTACGGCGCCGAGCACCTGCTCACCCGCCGCGCCGTCAGCCGCGAGGTCGGCGAGAAGCTTGTCGATCTCATGCGCTGGTGGGATGCATACACCGAGCGCGAAGGCGCCGAGATGAACGCCAATCCGAGCCCCGGCAACAAGGCCGGCGGCCTCACCACCATCCTGGAAAAGTCGCTCGGCGCGATGGCCAAGGCCGGCACCACCAACCTCGTCGAGGTGCTGCGCTACGCCGAGCCCATCACCAAGAAGGGTTTCGTGTTCATGGACACGCCCGGCTACGATCCCGTCGCGGCGACCGGGCAGGTCGCCGGCGGCGCCAATCTGGTCTGCTTCACCACCGGCCGCGGCAGCGTGTTCGGCTGCAAGCCGGCGCCGTCGATCAAGCTCGCCACCAACACGCCCATGTACAAGCGCATGGAAGAGGACATGGACGTCAATTGCGGCACCATCCTCGAGGGCGAGGAGAGCGTCGAGCAATGCGGCCAGCGCATCTTCGAGCTCATCCTCAAGACGGCCTCGGGACAGCCGACCAAGAGCGAGAGCTTCGATTTCGGCGGCGCCGAGTTCGCGCCCTGGGTGCTGGGCGCGACGATGTAGCGGTGCTGATGCACCTCGCTGCAGGACGCGGACACCTAAGTAGTCATACGTAGGTGTCATATGACCGCAGGAGCTCCTGCGGTCACTCGGGATTAACATTTCGCACCGTAATCGTGAGGTGATGCGGGCGACTCCTTCGAGGGCGCTGCCCTTCGTGAGGAGTCGTCAACGATGACGCGTGCGATACGGCCGACTGGCGTGGAAAATCTCCTCGGTGAGGAGGAGCTGATCGTATCGAAGACCGACCTCAAGGGCCGCATCACCTACGCCAACGACATTTTCATCCGCATGGCGAAATACAGCTATGCCGAGCTGATGGGCGCCCCCCATAGCCTGATCCGCCACCCCGACATGCCGCGCTGCGTCTTCAAGCTGCTCTGGGACACGCTTCAGTCCAAGCAGGAGATCTTCGCCTACGTCGTCAATCTGGCGAAGGACGGCACTCATTACTGGGTGTTCGCCCACGTCACGCCGACGTTCGACGAGCGCGGCAATATCGTCGGCTATCACTCCAACCGTCGCAAGCCGGATCCGGCGCAGGTCGAGCGCATCAAGCCGATCTACAAGACGCTGTGCGCGGAAGAAGCGCGGCATGCCAATGCCAAGGACGGCATGCATGCGAGCTTCGATGCGATGGTCGGCCTGCTCAAGCAACAAGGTGTCGGTTACGATGAATTTGTGCTCTCTCTCTAAGGCGCAGGGAGCGACCGCGCTCGCGTGTATCCTCGCCGTCGTTGCCTTCGGACTCTCGCTTCTCGGTGTGACTGGAATCATCAGTGCGGCGCTGTCAGGCGCGACGGTCGCGCTGCTCGGCTATGCCGTCTGGTGCCAGCGTCGCACGGCGGTGGCCGTCGATGAGGTCGCGGATGTCTGCCGCAAGGCGGCGCGCGGCGATCTCGAGGCGCGCATCCTGAGCGACCGTCAGGCCGGGCGGATCGGCGCTATCCAGAAGTCGGTCAACGACATGCTCGACATCACCGACGCCTATCTGCGTGAAGCCTCGGCGTCGATGGAGTATGCCAGCCGCGGCAAGTATTTCCGCAAGATCCTGGCGCGCGGATTGCCCGGCTCGTTCCGCCGTTCGGCCGCCGTCATCAATTCCGGCACCGACAGTCTCGGCCGCAGGGTCGTCGAGATCGCGGACCTCGCACAGCAGTTCGGCACGCATCTCGACCAGGTGGCCGGCACCCTCATGGGTGCCGCGACCGATCTCGAATCCGACGCCGGCCAGATGGCGGCGGCGGCCGAGAAGACCAGCCGGCAGACCTCCGGCGTGCTCAGCGCGTCCGATCATGCCTCGCGCAACGTCGCCACCGTCGCCAGCGCAGCCGAACAGCTTGCGTCCTCGATTGCCGAGATCGGCCGTCAGGTGACCGGCTCGACCGCGAGCACCGGACGCGCCGTGAACGAAGCCAATCGCGCCGGCAGCGAGATCCGCACGCTTGCGGATGCGGCGATGCGGATCGGCGACGTCGTCAAGCTGATCAGCGAGATCGCCGAGCAGACCAACCTCCTGGCGCTCAACGCCACGATCGAGGCGGCGCGTGCGGGCGAGGCCGGTCGCGGCTTCGCGGTGGTGGCCTCCGAGGTCAAGAGCCTCGCCAACCAGACCGCGAAGGCGACCGAGGAGATCAGCGCCAAGGTCGGCGAGATGCAGCAATCGACGACCAATTCGGTCGCAGCGGTCGAGGCGATCGCGCAGACCATCGCCGAGATCGACGGGATCACCGCTTCGATCGCGACCGCGATCGAGCAGCAAGGTCTTGCCACCCGCGAGATCGCCCACAACGTCCAGGAGGCGTCGGCCGGCACCTCCCAGGTCTCCTCCAACGTGACAGGCATCAGCGAGGCCGCCGCCGACACGGGGCGGGTTGCAAGCCGCGTCAACAGCGCCTCCGAACGCGTCCATGGCGAGGTCGAGACGCTCAAGCGCGAGGTCACGCAGTTCCTGCAGCGGCTGACCTCGGCGGCGTAGCGTCACCCTACAAGAGGTCGTCATGCCCGGGCTTGTCCCGGGCATCCACGTTCGTAGGGTGGGCAAAGGCGATCTTGCGCCGTGCCCACCATCGATCCACACGACGGAAGCGGTGGGCACGCTTCGCTTTGCCCACCCTACGATACTGCCCGTGTAGCTCGGATTATGCTTCGCTCCGTCCAGGCCTACGGGGCAACGACGGATACTTCCTAGGCACGGTCTGCCCGTTGTTAGTGCTTGATCGCACTGACGTCAGGTGTTCTGCTCAAAAAAGCTGCTGGAGCACCGTACCCCGTGTCGATCTACGTCGCGTTACACCACGTCACGCACTACAAATACGACCGCCCGATCGATCTCGGCCCGCAGACCATCCGTCTGCGGCCGGCGCCGCACACGCGCACGCCGATCCTGAGCTATTCGCTCAAGGTCACGCCGGCCAACCATTTCGTGAACTGGCAGCAGGATCCGCAGGGCAACTGGCTGGCGCGCTACGTTTTTCCGGAGAAGACGACCGAGCTGAAATTCGAGGTCGATTTCACGGCGCAGATGACCGTGGTCAACCCGTTCGACTTCTTCGTCGAGCCCTATGCCGACAGCTTCCCGTTCGAATATCCCAAGGACCTGAAGACGGAGCTGGCGCCCTATCTCGAGACCGTCAAGCCGGATCGCCTGTTCGCGAAATTTCTCGACACGATCCCGCATGAAGCCCCGAACACCGTCAACTTCCTGGTCGATCTCAATCGCGAGCTTCAGAAGCACGTCCGCTACATCATCCGCATGGAGCCCGGCGTGCAGACGCCGGAGGAGACGCTCTCCTCTGGCGCCGGCTCGTGCCGCGACTCCGCCTGGCTCCTGATCCAGACGCTGCGTCATCTCGGGCTCGCCGCCCGCTTCGTCTCCGGCTACCTGATCCAGATCCGTCCCGACATCGATCCGATCGAGGGACCGCCCGAGGTCGAGAACGACTTTACCGACCTGCACGCCTGGGCCGAGGTCTACCTGCCGGGCGCGGGCTGGATCGGGTTCGACGCCACCTCCGGCATGCTGGCGGGCGAGGGGCATATCCCGGTGGCCGCCACGCCGCATTATCGCTCGGCCGCGCCGATCTCCGGCGGCGCCGGCTTTGCCGAGGTCGAGTTTGCCTTCGACATGAGCGTGAAGCGCATCCGCGAGGCGCCGCGCATCACCAAGCCGTTCTCCGACGAATCCTGGGCGCGGCTCAACGATCTCGGCGAGCAGGTCGACGGCGATCTCGCGAGCGCGGACGTGCGGCTCACGATGGGCGGCGAGCCGACCTTCGTCTCGGTCGACGATCTCGAGGCGGCGGAGTGGAACACGGAGGCCGTCGGCCCGACCAAGCGCGCGCTCGGCGACGATCTGATCCGCCGCCTGCGCACGCGCTTCGCGCCGGGCGGGCTTCTGCATTACGGCCAGGGCAAATGGTACCCGGGCGAGAGCCTGCCGCGCTGGGCCTTCGGCCTCTATTGGCGCAAGGACGGTGTGCCGATCTGGAAGAATGTTGACCTGATCGCCAAGATCGAGAATCCACGGCCGGCCCGGGCGAAGGACGCTGAGGCCTTCATGGAGGGCGCGGCGCTGCGGCTTGGGCTCGATCCCGGCTACATCATGCCGGCCTATGAAGACACCGCACTCTGGCTTCAGAAGGAGGCCGAGCTTCCCGTCAACGTCGATCCGACCGACTCCAAATTGTCCGATCCGGAGGCACGTGCGCGGATCGCGCGGGTGTTCGAGCAGGGCCTCAACACCCCGCGCGGCTTCGTGCTGCCGGTGCAGCGCTGGAACGCGCCGCCGCGCTGGCGCAGCGAGCGCTGGACGTTGCGGCGCAATCATTTGTTCCTGACGCCGGGCGATTCCCCGCTCGGCCTGCGTCTGCCGATCGGTTCGCTCGGCTACGTCCCGCCGAACCAATATCCCTACATCATCGAGCGCGACCCGATGGAGGCGCGGGGCAAGCTGCCGGTGTTCACCCTCGCGGCGCGCCCGGAAGCGCCGCCGCGGGTCGCGCCCGAGCATCTCAACACGTCGATCCCGGTGCGCACCGCGATGTCGGTCGAGGTCCGCGACGGCGTGCTCTGCGCCTTCATGCCGCCGGTCGAGCGGATCGAGGATTATCTCGAACTCGTCGCGGCGCTCGAAGCGACCGCCGAGGAGATGCAGCTCCAGGTCCATGTCGAGGGCTATCCGCCGCCGTTCGACCCGCGCATCGAGGTCATCAAGGTGACGCCCGATCCCGGCGTCATCGAGATCAACATCCAGCCGGCCAAGAGCTGGCGCGACGCGGTCGACATCACCTCCGGCCTCTATGAGGACGCGGCGAAGGTTCGCCTCGGCGTCAACCGCTTCCTGGTGGACGGCCGCCACACCGGCACCGGCGGCGGCAATCACGTCGTGGTCGGCGGCTCCTCACCTCAGGACTCGCCGTTCCTGCGCCGGCCCGATCTGCTGAAGAGTCTGGTCTTGCACTGGCAGCGGCATCCGTCTCTGTCCTACTTCTTCTCCGGCCTCTTCATCGGCCCGACCAGCCAGGCGCCGCGCATCGACGAGGCCCGGCACGACAGCATCTACGAGCTCGAGATCGCGCTCTCGCACGTGCCGCCGCCGGGCTACCAGACGCCGCTGTGGCTGGTGGACCGGCTGTTCCGGCATCTGCTCGTCGACATCACCGGCAACACCCACCGCGCCGAGATCTGCATCGACAAGCTCTATTCGCCCGATGGTCCGACGGGGCGGCTCGGCCTCGTCGAATTCCGCGCGCTCGAAATGCCGCCCGATCCGCGCATGTCGCTGGCGCAGCAGCTCCTGATCCGCGCGCTGATCGCAAAGTTCTGGCGCGAGCCGCAGGCAGGCAAGTTCGTGCGCTGGGGCACGGCGCTGCATGACCGTTTCATGCTGCCGCATTTCATCTGGGAAGACTTCCTGGACGTGCTCTCCGAGCTGAAGCAGTTCGGCTATCCGTTCGAGCCGGAATGGTATCTGGCCCAGCTCGAATTCCGCTTCCCCGCCTTCGGCCGCGTCCATCATGGCGGCGTGACGCTGGAATTGCGCCAGGCGCTGGAGCCTTGGCATGTGCTCGGCGAGGAGGGGTCGGCCGGCGGCACCGTGCGCTATGTCGACTCGTCGGTCGAGCGCCTCCAGGTCAAGGCGGAGGGTTTCGTCGAGGGCCGCCACATCGTGACCTGCAACGGCCGCCGCCTGCCGATGACCTCGACCGGTCGCTCCTCGGAGGCCGTGGCCGGCGTCCGCTTCAAGGCCTGGCAGCCGGCCTCCGGCCTGCACCCGACCATTCCGGTTCACGCGCCCCTGACCTTCGACCTGATCGACACCTGGAACGGCCGCTCGCGCGGCGGCTGCGTCTATCACGTCGCCCATCCGGGCGGGCGCAGCTACGACACGAAGCCGGTCAACACCTATGAGGCCGAGGCGCGGCGGCTGGCGCGCTTCCAGGACCATGGCCATACGCCGGGGCCGATGCAGCCGCCGCCCGAGGAACGCACAAATGAGTTTCCGCTGACCCTCGACTTGCGAACCCCGCTCCTGCAATGAGTATGAGGGTGGGGCAGGGAGAGGCGCATGGGCGAGGGCGCAGCCGAAGAGGACGACAAGGCGGGTAAGGCGCAAAGCCAGCGCCGGCTCGCGCAATGGGTCCGCGACTATAGCCGCCTGCCCGGCATTCCCGACGAGTTCCTGGGGCCCGACGGCGCCCCGCGCGCGGTCTGGAGCCGCTTCTTCGATGCCTTCGGCGCGCTTGCGCCCGACGAGATCGAGCGGCGGTTCGGCATGGCCGACCGCCACCTCCGCGAGGCCGGCGTCACCTACCGCGCCCCCGGCGACAGTGCCGACCGGCCGTGGTCGCTCAGCCATCTGCCGCTGCTTATCGACGAGGCCGACTGGAAGCAGCTTTGCGACGGCATCACCCAGCGCGCCGAGCTGCTCGAGCTCGTGCTGCGCGACATCTATGGCGAGGGCCGGCTGGTCGCGGAAGGCGCGCTGCCGGCGGCCGCGATCGCCGGCAGTCCCGAATATCTCCGTCCCGTCTGCGGCGTGCCGCCGCCGGGCGGGCGCTATCTCTCGCTCTACGCCGCCGATGTCGGCCGCGGGCCCGACGGTCGCTGGTGGGTGCTCGGCGATCGCACGCAGGCGCCCTCAGGCGCGGGCTATGCGCTGGAGAACCGCCTGGTGCTCTCGCGCGCCTTCTCTGATCTCTACAAGTCGATGAACGTGCCGCGCGTCGCGCCGTTCTTCGAGGCGTTTCGCGACAGTCTTCGCGCACGCGCCGACCGTGACGAGCCCAGGATCGGCGTGCTCACGCCCGGCAGCTTCAGCGAGACTTATTTCGAGCACGCGACGCTGGCGCGCTATCTCGGCTTCCTCCTGGTCGAGGGCGACGATCTCGCAGTCAGCGACAACCGCGTCCACATCCGCACCGTCGCCGGCCTGAAGCGGCTCGACGTGCTGCTCCGCCGCGTCGATTCCAACTCGCTCGATCCGCTCGAGCTCGATGCGTCTTCGCGGCTGGGGGTGCCCGGCCTGATCGACGTGCTGCGCAAGGACGGCGTCGTCGTCGCCAACATGCCGGGCTCCGGCGTGCTGGAGGCGCGGGCGCTGCTCGGCTTCCTGCCGGCGCTCAGCCGCCGCCTGCTCGGCGAAGAGCTGAAGATGCCGCACATCGCGACCTGGTGGTGCGGCCAGCGCATCGCGCGCGACGAGGTGTTGTCGCGGCTCGACGAGGTCGCGATCGAGGGCGCCTACCGCCGCGGCGTTCCCGGCTTCGACAGCAACGGTCCGGTGCTGGCGAGCGAGCTCGACGCCGCCGGACGCCAGCGCCTGATCGACGCCATCGGCGCACGCGGCATGGACTATGTCGGCCAGGAGGTGGTGCGGCTCTCGACCATGCCGGTGTGGGAGCAGGGCCAGATCACGCCGCGCCCCTTCGTGCTGCGCGTGTTCGCAGCCGCCACGCCGTACGGCTGGGCCATCATGCCCGGCGGCTTCTGCCGCATCGCCGAGCAGGCCGATGCGCGCGCGGTGTCGATGGGCGACGGCGCCCGCGCCGCCGACGTCTGGGTCGTCTCGGGCAAGCAGGTCTCGACCGCGACGCTGCTGCCCGCGACCGACAAGGTGCGGATCCGCCGCATCGCCGGCGTGCTGCCGAGCCGCGCCGCCGACAATCTGTTCTGGCTCGGCCGCTATCTCGAGCGCGCCGAGGCGACCCTGCGGCTGGTGCGCGCGCTGGGCTCGCCGAGCGGGCCCAACAAGGGCACCGCGGCCTCGCTGCAATCGGCCGAACGCATCCAGCGCCTGCTGGTGGCCTGGGGCGCGATCTCGCAGACCTCGCGCGCGGCCCCCGGGCGGATCGCCGCCGAGGCGTTGCAGAGCGCGGAGCGCTTCGGCTCGGCCTTGTCGCTGGTGCGCGCGGCGCAGCGCACCGCGACCTCCCTGCGCGAGCGGCTGTCGCCCGATGCCTGGCAGGTCATCACCGAGATGGCTGAGCGCCTCGCCTACGAGGTCGAGGACGACGACAGCGTGCTGAGCGCGGCCGAGCTGACCTTGCAGGAACTGGCGAGCTTTGCCGGCCTTGCGCAGGAGAACATGAACCGCGCCGCCGGCTGGCGCTTCCTCGACATCGGCCGCCGCACCGAGCGCGCCATCAACACGGCGCGATTCGCGCGCCAGTTCGCCTATGACGAGGCCGGCGACGAGGATCTCGACATCCTGCTGACGCTGGTGGATTCCCAGATCACCTACCGCTCGCGCTATCTGCTGGCGCCGATCCTGGCGCCGGTGCGCGACCTCGCGGTGCTCGACGGCTTCAACCCGCGTTCGGTCGCGTTCCAGGTGGCGACGCTGAACGAGCACATCGCGGCGCTGCCGAGCCTGAAGGAGCACGGCCTGATCGAGCAGCCGCAACGGCTCGCGGTGGCGGTGCAGGCGATGCTGGCGACGGCCGAGGCCGAGAAGCTCGAGGTCAAGACGCTGTTCTCGCTGGAGCAGGATCTGCTCAGCCTCGCCGAGGCGATCGGGCTGCACTACTTCCCGCATGGCCCCAATGCCAGCCGGCCGGAAAAGCTGACGGGGGTGGGGTGATCTACGACATCCGTCACGTCACCACCTACGAATACGAGAGTCCGGTCAGCTTCGCCCGCTGCACGCTGCGGCTGGAGCCGAAGAGCGGCAGCGGCCAGGAGCTGATCTCGCACCAGGTCGAGATCCGTCCGCGCCCGTCCGAGCGCAATATCCGCCGCGACTTCTTCGGCACGCTGACCGAGAGCGTGGTGATCGAAGCCGCGCATCGCAATTTGCGCATCGACTCGCGCTCGCGCGTCGCCGTCTCGCGCCAGCCGCCGGCGCGCGATGCTGTCAGCCCGGCCTGGGAGAGCATCCGCGACATCGCATTCGAGGCAACCAGCCTCGGGCCGTCATCCCCGGTCGGCTACGTCTTTGCGAGTCCGCTGGTGCCGGTGCTGCGTCCGGTCAGCGCCTATGCGGCGGAGAGCTTTCCACCCGGCGAGGGCATCCTCAAAGGGGCGGTCGATCTCATGCACCGCATCCGCAACCAGTTTCGCTACGATCCCAAGGCGACGGTGATCTCGACGCCGCTCAACGAGGTCTTCGACAAGCGGCACGGCGTCTGCCAGGACTTTGCCCATGTGATGATCGCAGGGCTGCGCGGGCTCGGCCTGCCGGCGGCCTATGTCAGCGGCTATTTGCGCACCATCCCGCCGCCGGGTCAGCCGCGGCTGCAAGGCGCCGACGCCACCCACGCCTGGGTGTCGCTGTGGTGCGGGACGGAGCTGGGCTGGGTCGATTTCGATCCGACCAACGATCTTCTGGTCGCTGGCGACCATATCGTGCTCGCGGTCGCGCGCGACTTCTCCGACGTCTCCCCGGCCGATGGCATTATCGTCGGTTCGCCGAAGCAGAAGCTCGGCGTCGCCGTCGACGTGCTGCTGGTGGAATGACTGCGGGTCTCCGCCGTCCAGGACGATGCCGGCGCATGCGCCAGGCGGCGGCCCGTTCCCGTGGTCTCTTGTCAACATCCGATAAAGCGAATTTGATTTGTGTTGGGCGGCCGCAGTCCTGCCGGGCCCGCCCCGGGTGTATCGCGCCGTGACCGCAAACGCGATGTCGCAGCGCGCAACGCAACATATTTCCGTATTTTTGTTCCGGGATTTGGTCACCCGGCAAAAGATGGGCTATGCTGGCCTTTGCGTCGAGGACATGAATGAGACGTGGGGAGTTGGCGTGGAACACCACCGACAAGCGGGGCTGCATCCATGATCACGTTACCGAGGCTGGCGGCCGAATCCCTGGAGAAGTTGCTCGGTACGTTCATGCGTCGCCGGTACGACGAGACTTCTGCAAGTATCGTCGAGAGCGCGACCCGCACCGCGATGGAATGCATCGGCAATAGCGATGCGCTCTATCACAATATCGAGCATACGATGCTGGTGACGCTGGCCGGCCATTCCATCCTCAGTGGCCGAAGTCTTCATACGCATCTGTCGGCCGCGGATTACGTCCATATCCTGATCGCCTGCCTTGCCCACGACATCGGCTATGTGCGCGGCCTGTTCGAGGAGGATGACGTCGATGGCTTCGTGATCGATGCGGCCGACACCAAGATTTGTTTGCCGCGCGGCGCATCGGATGCCAGCTTGATGATGTATCACGTCGATCGGTCGAAGCTTTACGTGACGCGGCGGCTGCGACATATTCCGGGACTCGATCCGGAACGCATTGCCCGCGCCATCGAGGGCACGCGGTTTCCGGCCCGGGAAGGCCAGGACTATGACGACGAGGCCTCGATCCTGCGCGCCGCCGACTTCATCGGCCAGCTCGGCGATCCCAACTATTTGCGCAAGGCCAACGCGCTCTATTACGAGTTCGAGGAGGTCGGCATGAACCGACAACTCGGCTACGACTCGCCCGCCGACATCGTGAACCGCTATCCACAGTTCTATTGGAACAGCGTCGCACCGCATATCCAGACCGAGATCGGCTACCTCAACAAGACCGAGATCGGCCGGCAGTGGATCGCCAACCTCTACAGCAACGTGTTCCGCGCCGAACGCGACATCTCGCTGTCGGGCCCGCAGAAATAGCCCCGTTGTAGCCTGGATGGAGCGCAGCGACATCCGGGATTCGCGGATGCAGGTGTCCCCGGATTGCGCTGCGCCCCATCCGGGCTACGAAGTCCCAAATCCGTAAGCAAATCATGCAACAAAAGACCATCACTACGGATGTCCTCGACATCGCCTATCTCGAATACGGCGCGCCAGACGGCTGGCCCTGCATCATGGGCCACGGCTTCCCCTACGACGTGAATGCCTATGCCGAGACTGCGCCGATCATCGCGCAGGCCGGCGCGCGGGTGCTGGTGCCCTGGCTGCGCGGCTACGGGCCGACGCGGTTTCGTTTCCCGGAAACGCTGCGCTCCGGCGAGCAGGCGGCGCTGGGCGCCGATCTTCTGGCCTTCATGGATGCGCTTCGCATCGAACGCGCGGTCGTCGGCGGCTATGACTGGGGCGGCCGCGCGGCCTGCGTGGTTGCGGCGTTGCACCCCGCGCGCGTTGTCGGGCTCGTCTCCGGCAATTCCTACAACATCCAGGACATCGCCCACGCCATGGAGCCCGCGGCACCGGCGCATGAGGCGGCGCTCTGGTATCAATATCTCTTCCACAACGAGCGCGGCCGCCGCGCGCTGGAGCGCAACCGGCGCGGCTTCGCCCGCCAGCTCTGGTCGATGTGGTCGCCGACATGGGCCTTCGACGATGCGACGTTCGAGCGGAGCGCAACCTCGTTCGACAATCCCGATTTCGTCGAGGTCGTGATCCACTCCTACCGCCACCGTTACGCGCTGGTCGCGGGCGATCCCGCCTATGCCGGGATCGAGGAAAAGCTTGCGGCACAGCCGCCGATCCGCGTCCCGACGATCGCAATCGACGGCGACAGCGACGGCGTCGATACCGGCACCGCCCATCACGCGCGCAAGTTCGAGGGCTTTTTCGAGCGGCGCGTGTTCGCAGGCGCCGGTCATAACCTGCGCAGGAGCGGCCGGCCGAATGGGCGCAGGCCGTGGCCGACGTGCGCAAGGCGGTTGCCGGGTCCTGATTTTAGCGATCGCGGGAACTTTTCGCCGGTCCCGCCGTCCAATCCTGAGCTGCGCGTTGAGTTGCGAGGGAGATGACCATGAGCGAGGAAAGCAAGCCCAGCGGACCGGATCTGACCGAAGGCGTGGCGCTCACCGCGTTCAGGGACGGCAAGCTGCTCGGCCATGTCGGCGCGGAAGATGTGCTGCTGGTCCAGGCGGGCGGCGAGGTCTTCGCGATCGAACCCGCCTGCAGCCATTATCACGGCCCGCTCGCCGAAGGCCTGGTAGTGGACGACACCATCCGCTGTCCCTGGCATCACGCCTGTTTCTCCTTGCGATCGGGCGAGGCGACGCGCCCGCCGGCCTTGAGCGCGCTGGCCGTATGGGAGGTGACGCGGGACCAGGACAGGATCATCGTTCAGCGCAAGCGTGAGGCACCGAAGCCGACGGCCCGCAGCGCGCCGGCGCCCGAGAAATTCGTCATCGTCGGCGGCGGCGCGGCCGGCTTCGCGGCGGCCGAGATGCTCCGGCGCGAGGGCTTTGCCGGCGCCATCACCATGCTCAGCGATGACGGCGCCATGCCGGTCGACCGGCCGAACCTCTCCAAGGACTATCTTGCCGGCAACGCACCGGAGGATTGGCCGCCGCTGCGGGGCGAGGACTATTATCGGGACGCGGGCATCGATCTCAGGCTGAACACGAATGTCTCCGCGATCGATGCGAAGACACGCAGCGTCACGCTGGGCAATGGCGACAGACTGCCGTTCGACCGGCTGCTGCTCGCGACCGGCGCCGAGCCGGTCAAATTGCAGATTCCCGGTGCCGACCAGCCCCATGTCCACACCTTGCGGTCTGTCGCCGACAGCCGGGCCATCATCAAGGCCACGGGCAGCGCGAGGCGCGTGCTGGTGATCGGCGCCAGCTTCATTGGCCTCGAAGTCGCGGCCTCGTTGCGGGCACGCAAGCTGGAGGTCCATGTGGTCGCTCCGGAGGAGCGGCCGATGCAGCGCGTGCTCGGACCGGAGATGGGCGATTTCGTTCGCGCGCTCCATGAAGAGAATGGCGTCAACTTCCACCTCGGGGACACTGTGGAGAGGCTCGACGGTACGCGCGCGACGCTGAAGAGCGGCGGCGTCATCGAGGCCGACCTCGTCGTGGTCGGCATCGGCGTCAAGCCGCGCCTTGCGCTGGCCGAGAAGGCGGGGCTTGCGGCGGATCGCGGTGTCAGCGTGAGCGAATATCTCGAAACCAGCATCGCCGGCATCTTTGCGGCTGGCGACATCGCGCGCTGGCCCGATCCGCATTCGCGGCAAACCATCCGCGTCGAGCACTGGGTGGTCGCGGAGCGGCAGGGCCAGACCGCGGCGCGCAACATGCTGGGCCGGCGCGAACGCTTCGATGCCGTGCCGTTCTTCTGGAGCCAGCACTACGATGTGCCGATCAACTATGTCGGCCACGCCGAGAGTTTTGACGACATCGTGATCGACGGCAGCATTGCCGGCATGGACTGTCTGCTGAAGTACCGCAAGGCCGGCCGCGTGCTTGCGGTCGCCTCGATTTACCGCGATCTCGACAGCCTCAAGGCCGAGCTCGACATGGAGCGGCGGGGCCTGTGAGCCGCCGCCGTCGCTCCGGCGGTGCCCCCGGCGCGCCAATTCACCTGCCGGATCGTCGCAGGCGAGCAGCCGCGGCTCTGCCGCTTCCCTCGCGGTTGCTGCACGTATAGATTGCATACGCTGCAAAAAGGGCGGAAACATCGCTGACGTTCGATTCGAGCCGTCCCTTCTCAAAGATAGCGATATGGACAGCGGGGCCAGCACTGCAAATCGATCGCTCAGTGTCGCGGGCGTCCTGATCGCCTTTGGCATTGGCAGCGTGTTTCTGCTCGGCGCCGGACGACAGAACTATCCGGAACTCCACACCATTCTCGACACCAGCATCACCCTCATCACGGGGCTGCTGGCATTGCTGCTCTGGGATATGGGCGCGCGCATCGAACAGCCGCTGTCCAAGCGGCTCGCGATCGCCTTCGGCGCGACCTTCGTCCTGGAGTTCCTCCACGTGCTGGTGATCGTGGAATGGTCGGGGTCGCTGGCGTTCGTCATGCAGCTGCGGGAATTTCTCCGGCCGGCGACATGGCCGCCGGCGGCCCACATCCTCGCGATCGGAATTCTCGCCGCGATCTGGTCGGCGCGGCGGGATCGGGTCGGGATGCCGGCCTTTGCACTGTTCATGGCCGTCGTCGCCGTGCTGCTGATTGCGATCTTCCAGCGCCTTCCGCCATATCGCCCGCCGGGCCTGCTCGATATCACCCGTCCGGTGTTGATCGTGGCGCCGCTGTTGTGGGCAATCACCTGCGTTCTGTGCTGGCGGCTGCGAGCGACCGACCGCATCTTCGGGCCGCTGGCCCTGATGGGCGCGGTCGTTCTGCTCGGCCACGTCGCGATGCTCTACTCGCAGGCACCGCACGACACTGAGGCGATGGTCGCTCACCTCGGCAAGGTCGCCGGGCGCCTCGTCCTGCTGCTCTCGATGATGCGGATGGCCTCGTCGGACATGCTGGAGCGGATGCGGGCGGAAGCCCAGCTCGCGCGCTTGAACGAGGAGCTGGAAGTGCGTGTCGAGGAGCGGACCGCACAGCTTGCAGCGTCCAATCTTGCGCTGGAATCCGAAATTCTCGTGCGCAGGCACGCGGAGCAGAAGGCCCAGGCGCAACTCGCCCGATTGAGCCTGCTGCACCAGATCACTCGCGCGATCGGCGAGCGGCAGGATCTCAACAGCATTTTCCAGGTGGTGGTTCGCAGTCTCGAAGACCAGTTGCCGGTGGATTTCGGCTGCCTGTGCTTTCACGACGCGGTCGATCACGTGCTGACGGTGGAATGCGTCGGGATCAAGAGCGGTGCGCTGGCCATGGAGCTAGCGATGCCCGAACGGTCGCGGATCGACATCGACGAGAACGGCCTTTCGCGTTGCGTGATGGGTCAGCTCGTCTATGAGCCTGACATCACGCGGTCGTCCTTTCCGTTCCCGGTCCGACTCGCGCGGGGCGGGCTGCGCGCGATGGTGCTGGCCCCGCTCCAGGTGGAGAGCCGGGTGTTCGGCGTCCTCGTCGCGGCGCGGAAGGAGCGGGACAGCTTCAGCAGCGGCGAATGCGAGTTCCTGCGGCAATTGAGCGAGCACGTCGCGCTCGCCGCCCATCAGGCGCAGCTCCATGGCGCCCTGCAACAGGCCTACGAGGATCTGCGGCAGACCCAGCAGGCCGTGATGCAGCAGGAGCGGCTGCGCGCCCTTGGGCAGATGGCGAGCGGCATTGCCCATGACATCAACAATGCGCTCTCGCCGGTGTCGCTCTACACCCAATCGCTGCTGGAACGGGAGCCGGGCCTGAGTGCGCGCACGCGCGATTATCTGGAGACGATCCAGCGGGCGGTCGAGGACGTGGCTTATACCGTGGCGCGCATGCGCGAGTTCTACCGCCAGCGAGAGCCGCAACTGACGCTGATGCCGGTTCATCTCAACCAGCTCGTGCAGCAGGTCGTCGACCTCACGCGGGCGCGGTGGAGCGACATGCCGCAGCTTCGCGGAACCGTGATCGCGCTGCGCACCGAGCTCGCGGAGCAATTGCCTGCGATCTCCGGCATCGAGAGCGAAATCCGCGAAGCGTTGATCAATCTCATCTTCAATGCCGTCGATGCGGTGCCCGGCGGCGGCACGCTGACGCTGCGCACCAGGCTTGCCGGCGGCGCGGACGGGCACGGCCAGGTGCGGGTCGAGGTCGGTAACGACGGGCTGGGCATGGACGAGGAGACCCGCCGGCGCTGCCTCGAACCGTTCTTCACGACCAAGGGGGAGCGCGGAACCGGATTGGGCCTCGCGATGGTCTACGGCGTCCTGCGGCGGCACAACGGCGAGATCGAGATCGACAGCGCCGTCGGTCGCGGCACCATTGTGTCGTTGAATTTTCCGGTCCCGCAGGCGGCGCCGGCCACGCCGTCGCAGGACAGGCTCGATTCCGCGAGGCTCTCCCGGCTGCGGCTGCTGCTGGTCGACGACGATCCGCTCCTGCTGAAATCATTGTGCAATACGCTGGAGGCGGAGGGGCACGTCGTGACGACGGCCAATGACGGCGTCGCGGGCATCGCCGCGTTCCGCGCCGCCTCCGCGCGCGGCGAGACCTTCGCCGCCGTGATCACCGATCTCGGCATGCCTGATGTCGACGGCCGCAAGGTGGCGAGCGCGATCAAGGCCGCGTCGCCCGCCACGCCCGTGATCATGCTGACCGGATGGGGCAAGCGCCTGATGTCCGAGGATGACATGCCGGCCCATGTCGACTGCCTCCTGAGCAAGCCGCCGAAGCTTCGCGAATTGAGGGAAACGCTGGCGCAATGCTGCGAGCCCGGCCGCGCACAGGGTGCGATAGAGGTGAGCGAATAGGAAATGCCGACCGCAAAGTCAAAGGCCCGCATCCTGGTGGTTGACGACGAGGCTGCGCAGATGCGGGCGCTGTGCGACACGTTGCCAGTCGAGGATTACGATGCGGTCGGCTTCACCGACGCCAGATCCGCGCTGGCGGAGCTGCAGCGCACGAAATGCGACCTCCTGCTCGCCGACCTGATGATGCCGGGCATGGACGGCATCGAGCTGCTGCGGGCCGCGCGGGAGATCGATCCGCATCTGGTCGGCATCATCATGACCGGCGACGGCACCATCGCGACGGCGGTCGAGGCCATGAAGGCGGGGGCGCTCGACTACATTCTCAAGCCGTTCAAGCTCAGCGTCGTCATTCCCGTGCTGGAGCGCGCGCTCGCGGTGCGGCGCCTGCACCTGGAGAATGCGGAGCTGGCGCTGCGGGTCCGCGAGCGGACCCTCGAGCTCGAAGCCGCCAACCGGGAGCTCGAGGCATTCGCCTATTCCGTCGCGCACGATCTGCGCGGTCCGCTCTCGGTCATCGTCGGCTATGCGGAGACGCTGATCGAGGATCATTCCGCGCAATGGCCGGACCAGCCGCGGCAGCTGGCCGGCGCCATCCTGGCAAGCGGCGAGCACATGCAGCGCCTGATCGACGGACTGTTGCGCCTGTCGCGGTTCGGCCGCCAGCCGCTGTCGAAGGGGCCGGTCGATACCAGAGCACTCGTCGGCGAGGTCGTCGACGAACTGCGCCGGCAGCATGCCGGCCGTGGGGTCTTCGTCCATGTCGGCGAAATTCCCGGATGCGTCGGCGATCAGGCACTGCTGCGGCAGGTGCTCGTCAATCTTCTTTCCAATGCGTTCAAGTTCACCCGCACCCGGGAGAAGCCGCTGGTCACGGTGATCGGCTGGACCGAAGGGCGCGAAACGGTCTATTGCGTGCGCGACAACGGCGCCGGCTTCGACATGCAGCAGGCCGACAAGCTGTTCGCGGCGTTTCAGCGATTTCACGATTCCGATGAGTACGAGGGCACGGGGATCGGCCTCTCGATCGCATCGCGCATCGTGCAACGCCATGGCGGACGCATCTGGGCCAGCGCCGAGGTGGGCAAGGGGGCGGCGTTCTATTTCAGCATTCCGGACTGAAGCGCCGCATTCGATCTTGATTTGCGTCAATGTTGCTGCCGGTGAAGGCTGCTCTGCTGGCTGTTGCCCGGGTGCGGTGCGTGCTAGTCTGGCGTGTGCCCGCGGGCTTCGCATGCAGGAGTGGCCGCCATGACAAGTGCTTCGGATACGTCTCACCATCCCAGTCTCGGCTCGGGCATCACCGCGCTGCATGCCAAATGGGGATGGATCGTCGCGCTCGGTGTCGTTTATCTCGTCGCCGGCTTCGTAGCGCTCGGCAGCATGGTCATGGCGACGGTGGCGAGCGTGATCGTGGTCGGTGCGATGATGATCGTGGCCGGGGTCACCGAAATCATCGGGGCGTTCCAGATGAAGAGCTGGGGCAAGTTCTTGATCTGGGCCCTGCTCGGCGTGCTCTACGTCGTCGCGGGCTTCCTGACCTTCGAGAATCCGCTGTTCGCCGCCGTCCTGCTGACGCTGTTCCTCGGCGCCTCGCTGCTCGCTTCCGGCGCGGTCAGGTTGTTTCTCGCCTTCAGCATGAAGCGCGAAAGCCCGTGGGTGTGGGTGGCGCTCTCGGCCGTGATTACGCTGCTGCTCGGATTGTTGATCCTGGCGCGCTGGCCGGTCAACAGCGTCTACATCCTCGGCCTGTTCCTCGGCATCGACCTGATCATGGCGGGCGCGGGCTGGGTCAGCCTGGGCTTCAGCCTGCGGCGGCGCCACACTAGCTAACCAGCAACTCGACGCAAGACCGTGTTGCGGAACTCCGGTGATCTGACGCGCTGACAAAAAGCAGCGCGTCGCGCGTTCGCCTGATGGCGTCGCGCGGCGATAATCATCGGGGAGAAACCATGAAAGCCGCTTTGGCCCTGGCCGCAGCATTGGCTGTCGCCTCCCTGTCCACGCCCGCTTCCGCACAGAAATCTACGGTCCCGGCGTCAGCGACACCGAGATCAAGATCGGCAACACCATGCCCTATAGCGGGCCGGCTTCGCCGCTCAGCATCACCGGCAAGGTCATCGCGGCCTATTTCGACGAGGTCAACGAGAAGGGCGGCGTCAACGGCCGCAAGCTCAATCTGATCTCGCTCGACGACGCGTTCTCGCCGCCCAAGACCATGGAGGCGGCGCGCCGGCTGGTCGAGAGCGACGGCGTCGCCTTCATCTTCGCCACCATGGGCACGGCGCCGAGCTCGGCGATCGCGAAATATCTCAACAGCAACAAGGTGCCGCAGCTCTTCTTGATCAGCTCCGCCTCGAAGTGGAACGATCCCGTCAACATGCCGTGGTCGATGGCGCTGCCCTGGGCGCCGAACTACACCAGCGAGGCCGCGATCGACGTCGCCTATGCCCGCGCCAAGAATCCGAATGCGCGGTTCGCCGTGCTCTATCAGAACGACGACGCCGGCAAGGAATATCTGCGCGGCGTCAAGGAAGCGCTCGGCGCTGACGCCGACAAGGCGATCGCGATGGCCTCGAGCTTCGAGGTCGCCGATCCCACCGTCGATTCCCAGGTGCTGACGCTCGCCAACACCAAGGCCGATGTCTTCCTGATCTATTCGGTGACGCCGCGCGCCTGCGCGCAGGCGGTCCGGAAGGCGCACGAGGTCGGCTGGCAGCCGCAGCGCTTCATCGCCAGCGGCTGCGCCAACAAGGCCACCGTGATGGTGCCGGCCGGCCTCGATGCCGGCAAGGGCGTGCTGTCGCTCGGCTCGCTCAAGCCGTTCGTCGAGGCGCCGAAGGACGATCCGGCGATGACGGCCTATATCGACTTCATGAAGAAGCGCCTGCCCAATGCCGACATCAACAATGTCGCCGGTCTCTACGGCTACACCGTCGCCGAGGCCCTAGTGGTCCTGCTGAGGCAGTGCAAGGACAATCTGACGCGCGAGAACATCATGGCGCAGGCGGCCAACTTAAAGAGCGTGCCGCTGTCGCTGCTGATGCCCGGCATCACGCTCAACACCACGCCGCAGGATTTCCGCCCCATCAAGGACGGCTATATGCTCCAGTTCGACGGCAACGACTGGGTCGTGGCGAGCGAGCTGTTGCGCGGGACCTGACGCGCGGAGAAGCGAGCGGGAGACCGAGACGGTGCACCCTCTTCCCTCTCCGCGAGTTCGGAATCGTAGGGTGGGCAAAGGCGCACTTGCGCCGTGCCCACCACCGATCCAACACTGCAACAGAAGCGGTGGGCACGCTTCGCTTGGCCCACCCTACGATACTAGCCCACAGCGAACCGGAGGATGCAGATGGACTTTCAACACTCCGCCCGTTCGCTGGAGCTCCAGGAGCGCGTCCGCCGGTTCATGCGGACGCATGTCGAGCCGGTCGAGGAGCTCTATTACGAGCAGGTGAAACCGGAAGCCACGCGTTACAAGACGCCGCAAATTCTCCAGGACCTGAAGCGGCTGGCGCGCGAGCAGGGGCTCTGGAACCTGTTTCTGTCAGGCGAGCACGGACCCGGATTGACCAACCTCGAATACGCGCCCGTAAAGGAGATCATGGGCCGCATCCTCTGGGCGCCCGAGGTCTTCAACTGCTCGGCGCCCGATGTCGGCAACATGGAGGTGCTGGCGAACTACGGCACGCCGGCGCAGCAGGAGCGCTGGCTGACGCCGCTGCTGGAGGGGCGCATCCGCTCCGCTTCTCTATGACGGAGCCGCAGGTCGCCTCCAGCGACGCCACCAACATCCAGTGCGAGATCAAGCGCGACGGCGACAGCTACGTCATCAACGGCCGCAAATGGTTCACGTCGGGCGCGATGAACGAGGATTGCGAGATCCTGATCGTGATGGGCAAGACCGCGCCCGATCATCCCGACCGCCATCGTCAGCAATCCATGATCCTGGTGCCGAAGGCGACGCCGGGCGTGCGCATCGTCCGCGACATGCTGACCTACGACTATGACGACGCCCCGGTCGGCCATCCCGAGATCGTCTACGACAACGTCCGCGTGCCCGCGGAGAACATCCTGCTCGGCGAGGGCCGCGGCTTCGAGATCGCGCAAGGGAGGCTCGGCCCCGGCCGCATCCATCACTGCATGCGCCTGATCGGCTGCGCCCAGCGTGCGTTGGAATTGATGTGCCAGCGTGCGGTCTCGCGCACAGCCTTCGGCAAGCCGCTCGCCGAGCAGGGCTCGGTGCGCGAGGACATCGCCAACTCCTTCTGCGAGATCGCGCAGGCGCGGCTCTTGACGCTGCAGGCCGCCGACAAGATGGATCGCGAGGGCAACAAGGCGGCGCGCGACCTGATCGCCGCGGCCAAGATCGTGGTGCCCAGCATGGCCGCCCGCGTCATCGACCGCGCCATCCAGATCCACGGCGCCGCCGGCGTCTCGCAGGACACCTTCCTCGCCCGCGCCTATGTCTACGCCCGCTTCATCCGCATCGGCGACGGGCCTGACCAGGTGCATCTGGCCGCGGTCGGCAAGGAGTTGATCAGGCGGGGTGGGCGTGGCGTGACGACCCGGGCGCCGTGAACTAACCCAGTTGCTCCCCGATTTCGACTTGATCGGCCGATGGCAGCGCCGCTCTTCCGCGGGAAATCAGTCTTCGCGACTGGCAAGCTTGCGATAGACCGCGAAATCGTCAAGCGCCGGCGCCTCGCCACGCCGGACGTTGGAATTGATGTCGGGCCCGATAACCAGCGATGTGCCGAGACCGGCATAGATGTATCGCGCGCCGAATGCCTTCTTCAGCGCCGCAAACGTCGGTTCACCCGTGCAGTGACCGGGGGCAATGTTCTCGACCCGGAACTTGTCCTTGAGGGCGATCACGATCTTCTCGATGGCGTCGTCGGTGGCAACCACAAGGTGGAAGCCGCCGGCAACGAGATGAATCTTCGGATTGATGACTGTTGCGGCCTCTACGATGCGTTCGATTCCGGGATGCGAACAGCCGACCACAAGAACCACACCATCCGGCGTGTTCACGGCAAGAGAAAGTTCCTTGAGTTCCTTCGTCCCGGGAAGATCGGAGATCAGAGCGATCAGGGTGATGCCCGGCATTATCTCCGTCGTCTGATCGATCAATTGGAAGTTGGCAGTGGGCCAAAGTCGTTTGCCCAGTTGATTTCTCTCGATCCGGTTTTGGCATCGACGCCAGGCCGGGAGCGCGTCAATACCCCCAGGTCGTCGCGATCTCGTTGTTTGTATGCGCGCGGTTGTTTGCCTGCGCGATCTTCTTGATTTTGGAGCTGCACGATCCCTTCACGGGACTCCTCGGGATTGCAAGCTCGATACTGCGCACTTTTACCGCCGTACTCACACGGCCGCGCTATTTAGCGGTGGCTCTCGTCGGTCATTCTGCTGACGCAATCCCTGTCTTAGACGGCGAGAATTAAAACACTCCGTGGGACCGCTCTGGTTCCCACAACGGTTCCGTAGCCAGGGGTTGGCTCGAATCCGCAAAAGATTGGCGCAAGTTCCTGAACGCTTCAGCGTTCGCTTGTCCATGTCTTGCGGCATCCGGAACCGGACGATCGAGAAAATCAAAGGAGATATAATGGTGTTCCGCTCGAGCGCCGCAATTTGCGGCGCCGTGGTTGCGCTTGCCGTTTCTGTTACCGCTGCTCGAAGTGAAACGGGTGGAGCTCACTCAAGCGCTATCGTCAATGCCGCCTCTGGGGATGCGATCGTTGGCGCAGCATCCATGTACAATCCGTTCAAGCCCGGCAAGGAGGAGGGCGGCCCAAGCACAGCCTCGGGCGAGCGTTATGATCCCTCGCTGTGGACGGCTGCCATCAAGACGAGTTTGCGTCAGAAATTTGGTGGGGTCCAATTTGGCGCTCGGCCGAAATATGCTCTCGTCGAGGCCGCAGGCAAGAAGGTCATCGTCAAGATAAACGACGTGGGGCCGCTCAGGCCTGGCCGCATCATTGATCTCAATGAGCGGACGATGCGCCATTTCGATCCGAGCCTGGAGCTCGGGGTCATTCCCGACGTAACAGTCAGGCCGCTTTCCGGCGACGATTGGATCCCCGGACCGGTTGGCTGAACAAAGAGGGAGAGCACGGCCGTTCGGGACGGTGGAAACGTCTCGATGGTCTCCTCGCGAGGTTCGTCAACGAAGAGGTCGATCTTCGGGGCGGAAGGGTACGGTTCGGCGAACTGCACCGCCGCCATGGTGACATCATGCCGGTGTTTTGCCCGACGAGTCAAATCGACTTCGTAAAATCCGCAAGGTGTCGCGCCGCCGGCCAAGTTATTGAAAAAACTGTCCCCGGCTACTGTGCATGGGGTTGTTTTCGCGTTTTTTGTCTGGGGCGTGCCACCGCCGGCTTCACGCCGGCAAAGGCGCGCTATCCCGCCCTGGCCGCGCGGGCATCCGACCGCAGGTTCTGGAAGAACTTCTCCACCTCGCGCGACAGCGTCTCCGCGGTCGCGGTCAGGCTGCTCGCCGCGGTCAGCACGGAGGATGCCGCCGTATCGGTCTCGCCGATGGCGTCGCGCAGCGAGGTGATGTTGGCGACCAGCGTCTCGTTGCCCTGGGCGGCGCTTTGCGCGTTGGAGGAGATCTCGCGCGTGGCCTGGTCCTGCTGGCCGACGGCGCCGGCAATCGCCGAGGTGACCTCGTTGATCTCGCGCACCGCGCCGCCGATCTCGCGCACGGCATCGACCGCGTTGCGGGTGGAGGCCTGGATCATGGAGACGTTCTCGCCGATCTCGGCGGTCGCCTTGGCGGTCTGGCCTGCGAGCGCTTTCACTTCGTGCGCGACAACGGCAAAGCCGCGGCCGGCGTCGCCGGCGCGGGCGGCCTCGATGGTGGCGTTGAGCGCGAGCAGATTGGTCTGCTCTGCGATCGCCTGGATCAGGTTGAGCACGCCGTCGATGCGCTGAGTGGCGGCGGCGAGGCTCTCGATCTCCGAGATCGATTTCTCGGTGCGCTGGCCGGTCTGCTCGACCGCGCCGGCGCTCTGCCGGACCTGCCGGCCGATCTCTTCGACGGAGGCCGACAGCTCCTCGGCCGCGCCTGCGACCGCCGTGACGTTGTGCGAGGCCTGCTGGCTGGCGTTTGCGGCCATGCCGGCCCGGTTGCTTGCATCCGCGGTGACGCGCGTGATGGTCTGCGCGGTCTCGCGCATGACCGAGGCGTTGTCGCCGAGGCCGCGCATGATCGCGCCGATCGCGTCGCGAAACTCCTCGACGGATCGTTCGATATGGCGGGCGCGCTGCTCGCGCGCGGCGGAATCCTGCGAGACCTGCGAGGCGAGGTTGCGGTTGCGCCCCATCGCGTCCTGGAAGATCTGGATCGCGCGGGCCAGCCCGCCGATCTCGTCGGCGCGGTTGCCGTACGGCACCACGACGTTCTCGGCGCCATCGGCGACCTGCTTGATGGTGGCGGTGATCGAGGCGAGCGGCCGGGCGATCGAGCGGGCGATGATGACGATGCCGATCACGACGAGCGCCAGCGCCACGCCGGCAAGGCTGGTCAGGACGAAGGACAGGGTGCGGTTGGTCTCGGTCTGCCGGGCGATCTGTTTGCCGCGCTCGGCATAGACCTTGGACAGTGCCTCGAGATCCTTGTTCAGCGCCGAGCGCACGGCGCGGTTGGCGTCGTTGTCGCCCCATTCGCGGCCCGCGGCCGCATTGATTTCGACGCCGCGGCGGACCAGCTCCTTGCGAAACTCGACGAACTGCTCGATGCGCTTCCTGAAGGTGGCGAACTGCTCGGCATCGTCGTCCCTGACGATGGTTTCCCAGCGCTTCACGACGTCGAGGATCTGCGCGTTGAACTTGAGCAGGCCCTCGCCGTATTTCTTCACGACGGCAGGCTCCGTCGACATGTAGACGCCGCGCGATTCCATCACCACCGCATAGACCAGCGAGTTGACGCGCTCGACGTTCAGCGCGGCCGCGTTCGCCGTCTCGATCGCGCTGATCAGGTCGGCGCTGCGGCGGCTGTTGTAGTCGGACAGCATCGCAATCGCCGCCGTGAGCAGTGCGAACAGCGCGAAGATCGCATAGAGCTTGGTGGCAAGCGTGAAGCGGCCGGCCAGGCCGGCGGCATTCCCAGATTGGTCGATGGTCATGGTTTTCAGGGGCCCGAATGGCCTGAGGCGGCCGGTGAGCGCGGTCGTGTAAAAATCTATGCAAAACTATGCAGAATGAAGATGGACGCGGCGTTAACGCGCCTTTGTCCTTGGTCGAAAGAAAGGTAAGTTATTTCAGCGTCTTGATCCGAAGGTATAGTTTCAGGATAGTCCTGGAGTCGGCCTTTGGCCGACGAACCCCGGAGGGGACCTTGGTCTATCGCCATACCATCGACGCCACGACCTATGCCTTCCCGGATCTGCGCGACCTGCTCGCCAAGGTGACGCCGCCGCGCTCCGGCGACCGGCTGGCCGGAATTTCCGCTGCCAGCGCCGAGCAGATGATCGCGGCGCGGATGGCGCTCGCGGATGTTCCGCTCGGACAGTTCTTGCAGGAAGCGCTCATCCCCTACGAGACCGACGAGGTCACCCGCCTCGTCATCGACAGCCATGACGCAAGGGCCTTTGCGCCGGTGGCCTCGCTCACGGTCGGCGCCTTCCGCGACTGGCTGCTGTCGGACGCGGCGACGCCCGAGATCCTGCGCAAGCTCGCCCCCGGTATCACGCCGGAAATGGCGGCCGCGGTCTCGAAACTGATGCGCAACCAGGATTTGATCCTGGCGGCGCGGAAATGCGAGGTGACCACCGCCTTCCGCAATACCATCGGGCTGAAGGGGCGGATGAGCACGCGGCTCCAGCCCAACCATCCGTTCGACGACGCGAGGGGCATCACCGCCTCGATCCTCGACGGCATCCTGCTGGGGGCCGGCGATGCCTGCATCGGCATCAATCCCGCCAGCGACGACCCGACCGTCATCGCCCAATTGCTGCGCCTGCTCGACGAGATCATCGCGCGGCTGAAGCTTCCGACGCAAGGCTGCGTGCTCACCCATGTCACGACGACGCTGTCGCTGATCGGGCAGGGCGTGCCGGTCGACCTCGTCTTCCAGTCGGTCGCCGGCACCGAGGCCGCCAACCGTAGCTTTGGCGTCGATCTCGCCTTGCTCCGGGAGGCGCAGGAGGCCGGGCTGTCGCAGCGGCGCGGCACGGTCGGGCAGAACGTGATGTATTTCGAGACCGGCCAGGGCTCGGCGCTGTCCGCCAATGCCCATCACGGCGTCGACCAGCAGACCTGCGAGGCGCGCGCCTATGCGGTCGCACGCGCCTATGCCCCGCTGCTGGTCAACAGCGTGGTCGGCTTCATCGGCCCGGAATATCTCTACGACGGCAAGGAAATCATCCGGGCGGGGCTGGAGGATCATTTTTGCGGCAAGCTGCTCGGCCTGCCGCTCGGGGTCGACATCTGCTACACCAACCACGCCGAGGCAGACCAGGACGACATGGACAACCTGCTGACGCTGCTCGCCGCCGCCAGCGTCACCTTCATCATGGGCGTCCCCGGCGCCGACGACGTCATGCTGAATTACCAGTCGACGTCTTTTCACGACGCGCTCTATGTCCGCGACGTCTTCGGTTTGCGCCGCGCGCCGGAATTCGACGACTGGCTGGCGCAGTCGGGCATCGTGGGCGCCGATTTCCGCCTTGCCGGCGATGCAGGCCTGCTGCCCGATTTTGCCTCCCGGCTGATCGCCTGAGGTGAGAGAGGCGCCAGCTCGCCCCCGGAAACCATTGGCCGCTCTCGGAATTAAGCTCACGCCACAATATTGAGAAATTCCGGCGACAGCATTACGCTATGTGTCTGGCTGGCAATTTCCGCAACCAGGTCGAGCGTGGCGGGGGAGCTTTGATGCGAGCTGAAAGCAACGGTACGTCGCGGCGGATTCTTTGCGTGTTTCCGCGTTACACGTCGTCGTTCGGTACGTTCGAGCATTCCTATCCGCTGACCGACGGCGTCCGCGCCTTCATGCCGCCGCAGGGGCTTTTGCTGCTCGCGGCCTATCTGCCCGAGGACTGGCAGGTCAAGTTCGTCGACGAGAACCTGCGCCGCACCACGAAAGAGGAGTTCGGCTGGGCGGAAGTCGTCTTCGTCAGCGGCATGCACATCCAGCGCCAGCAGATGAACGACATCTGCCGCCGCGCCCATGAATTCGATCTCCCGGTTGCGCTCGGCGGGCCCTCCGTCAGCGCCTGCCCGGATTATTATCCGTCCTTCGACTATCTGCATGTCGGCGAACTCGGCGACGCCACCAACCAGCTGATCGAGATTCTGTCGCGCGACATCTCGCGCCCCGAGACCCAGGTGGTGCTGACCACCAAGGACCGGGTGCCGATGACGGAGTTTCCGATCCCGGCCTACGAGCTTGCCGACGTGAAGAAATACTTCCTCGGCAGCATCCAGTATTCAAGCGGCTGTCCCTATCAGTGCGAGTTCTGCGACATCCCCGGCCTCTACGGCCGCAACCCGCGCATCAAGTCGCCGGAGCAGATCATCGCCGAGCTCGATCGCCTGCGCGAATGCGGCATGACCGACACGGTCTATTTCGTCGACGACAATTTCATCGGCAATCGCAAGGCGGCGATGGACCTGCTGCCGCATCTGATCGAATGGCAGAAGAAGACCGGCTACGTGGTGCGGCTCGCCTGCGAGGCGACGCTCAACATCGCCAAGCGCCCCGAGATCCTGGAGAAGATGCGCGAGGCTTATTTCATCACCATCTTCTGCGGAATCGAGACGCCCGATCCCGATGCGCTGAAGGCGATGCACAAGGACCACAACATGATGGTCCCGATCCTGGAGGGCGTGCGCACCATCAACTCCTACGGCATGGAGGTGGTGTCCGGCATCATCATGGGGCTCGACACCGACAAGCCGAACACCTCGGAGGCGCTGCTCGCCTTTGTCGAGGAGTCCCGGATTCCGCTGCTCACGATCAACCTGCTCCAGGCGCTGCCGAAGACGCCGCTGTGGGACCGTCTGGAGCGGGAAGGGCGCCTGATCGAGGACGACGGCCGCGATTCCAACGTCGACTTCCTGTTGCCCTATGACGACGTCGTCGCATCCTGGAAGCACGCCATGGGCGTCGCCTACGAGCCCGAGAAGGTGTTCGCGCGCTTCCAGTATCAATGCGACCACGTTTATCCTCATCGTCTCAAGATGCCGGTGGCGGACGAGATGAAGACCTGGCCCAACATCAGGCGCGGTCTCGTCATGCTGCGCAACATCTTCTGGAAGGTCGGCGTGCTCGGCGACTACAGGCGCGTGTTCTGGAAGTTCGCGTTGGGTCGCATCAAGCGCGGCGACCTCGAAGGCCTGATCGGCTGCACCCTGATCGCGCACCATCTCATCACCTTTGCCCGCGCGGCCTCCAGCGGCAAGCAGAACGCCTCGAACTATTCGATCCGGCTGCGCGAGGCTTCCGTTCCCGCCGAATGACGCAACATGTCTGATCCGGCCGTCCCGCGCCGCCCGACCCTCGATCTGCGGTCGTTCACGCCTGCGCGCGTTGCACTCGGCCGCAGCGGCGCAAGCGTGCCGACACGCGCGCTGCTCGACTTCACGCTGGACCACGCCCGCGCCCGCGATGCCGTGCATGCAGTCTTCGACGTACCGCGGCTGCTCGCGGATCTCGGTGCGCTCGGCCTCGCCGTCACCGAGGCGAGGAGCCGGGCGGCCGACCGCAGGGACTATCTGCGGCGGCCGGATCTGGGGCGGCAGCTTGATGCCGGCTCAATCGAGGCTCTGGCGCGAATTGCCTCAAGGCCATGCCAGCTTGCGATCGTGATCGGCGACGGCCTGTCGGCGGCGGCGGTCCACGCCCATGCGGTGGCGCTGGTGACGCGCCTGCTGCCGCTGCTCGCAGCCGACGATGTTGTCGCGCTCGGCCATGTTGTCGTCGCCTCCGGCGCGCGCGTCGCGCTCGGCGATCAGATCGGCGCCATTCTCGGCGCGCGCATGGTCGTGACGCTGATCGGCGAGCGACCCGGCCTGTCCGCGCCCGACAGCCTCGGCGCCTATCTGACCTTCGCGCCGACGCCGGGCCGCACCGATGCCGAGCGCAATTGCGTGTCGAACATCCACCACGCTGGGTTGAGCAATGACGAGGCCGCCTTCAAGATCGCCTGGCTCCTCCGGGAGGGGCTGGCAAGGGAGGTCACCGGCGTCGCGCTGAAAGACGAGAGCGCGGACCGGGCGCCGCGTCGAATTGGCACGTCCTTGCCCGAATAACGGGCATTCCGGCAAAATCGCCACATCTTGATCGGTTTGGCCACACTTCGCCTGCTTGCGAGGGAGGCTATGGACCTGCTAAACCCCTCGCGGCGATTTTCCGCGCATTTTCAAGGGGCAAGCCTCCCATTGGTATGGCGTTTTCAAGCCGTTCGCGGAGCGCAATAAGCTCACAGACCGAGCCGATTTAGGAACTGGATAAGGCATGCTCGAAAAGCACAGCGAGAGTGAGGTTCATGTCGACAAGGTCGAGCAGGGACCCGCGTCCTCCATCGCCTTCGGGTTGGAGCGCATCGGGCTGATCGCCGTCCGGGCGCCGATCGTCTCCTGCATCGTCCTGCTCGTCCTGATCGTGGGCGCCGTATTCGGCATCCACCGGATCAAGATCGACGATTCGCTGTCGCAGCTGTTCCGCTCCGACACCCGCGAATTCCACCAGTACGAAGAGGTGACGAAGAAGTTTCCGGCCGAGGAGTTCGACGTCCTCGTCGTGGTCGAAGGCAAGAACCTCCTGGCTCGGAACAACCTCGAGAAGCTGCGCGACTTCATCACCGACATGCAGCTGGTCGAAGGCACCCGC
Organism: Bradyrhizobium sp. YCK136; assembly: GCF_044570075.1. Taxonomy (NCBI): domain Bacteria; kingdom Pseudomonadati; phylum Pseudomonadota; class Alphaproteobacteria; order Hyphomicrobiales; family Nitrobacteraceae; genus Bradyrhizobium; species Bradyrhizobium sp. YCK136. Next base: position 6,522,389 of record NZ_CP172424.1, on the reverse strand, counting down.
GGGCTGGTCTCGCTGTTCTCGGCGCGCCAGGCGCCGGCCCCGGGCAAGCTGCCGGCGGCGCTGTTCCCGCCCGAGCTGCCCGAGGGCGCGGCCTATGACAAGTTCATCGAAACCGTCAAGAACAACGAGATCATCCGCGGCAAGCTGTTGTCGGAGGACGGCACGCTGGCCCTGATCGTGCTGTCGCTCGATCCGGAGGTGGTCGCCTCCAGCAAGCTGACCAAGACCGTCGCCGACATCCGCGCGCTGATGAAGGAGGATCTCGGCGACACCGGGCTCAACGTGCAGCTGTCCGGCGTGCCGGTGATGCAGCTCGAGATCCGCAACGCGGTCGAGCGCGACGGGCTGACCTACAACATCCTCGGCATTCTCGCCGGCTGCGTCATCGCCATCATCTTCTTCCGCAAGATCTCGTTCATGATCGCGGCCGCGTTCCCGCCGATGATCGCGATCCTGTTGGCGCTCGGCGCGCTCGGCTGGGCCAATTTCAATCTCAACATGTTTCTGAACGTGATGACGCCGCTCATCATGGTCATCAGCTTCTCGGACTCGATGCAGCTGACTTTCGCCGCGCGCGACCGGCTGATCGCGGGCCAGGACAAGTTCACCGCGTTCAAGAACGCCGTGCTCGTGGTGGGACCCGCCTGCGTGCTGACGCACGGCACCGCCGGTATTTCCTTCATCGCGCTCCAGTTCTCCAGCTCCGACCTGATCCGCAAGTTCGGCGAGGCGGGGCTCGCCGCCACCATCATCGCGCTGGTCGCGGTGCTGTCGCTGGTGCCGGTGTTCGGCGTGCTGTTCGTGCGCAACGAGAAGGTCTTCGCGGTCAAGTTCCAGGGGGCGGACGCCGGCGTCCAGGCGCTACGCAATTTCTGCTACTGGATCGCGGTGCGCATGGTCGGCCGGCCAGGCCTGTTCAGCCTGATCGCGGTGCTGTTCGTCGGCGGCCTCGGCGTCATCTACGCCAATCTGGAGCCGCGCTACCGGCTTGCCGACCAGGTGCCGGACAAGCGCCAGGCGGTCGCCGCCAGCGACCGGCTCGACGCCAAGCTCACCGGCGCCAACCCGGTCAACGTGCTGGTCCAGTTCCCCAAGGGTGAATCGCTCTATTCGCCGGAGACGCTGCAGACGATCGCCGACGTGCATGCGACCGTGGAGAAGGCGGCCGGTGTCGGCAACGTCTGGTCGGTCGAGACCCTGCGCCGCTGGCTCGCGGAAAAGGCCGGCAGCGCCGACGTTGCGACGCTGAAGGAATATATCGGTGTCATTCCCGAGCATCTGGTGCGGCGGTTCATCGACGCCGAGCAGGATGCGGTCGTGGTCGCAGGCCGCGTGCCGGACAAGGATTCCAGCCAACTCCTGCCGATCGTGGACAAGCTCGATTCCGAGCTCGACGCCGTCCGCAAGAAGCATCCCGGCTACGAGGTCGCGGTGACGGGCCTTGCCGCCATCGCGGCGCGCAATTCCGCCAGCATGATCGAGAAGCTGAACCGCGGACTCACCGTCGAATTCGCGCTGGTCGCGATCTTCATCGGCCTCGCCTTCCGCTCCTGGGTGGTGATGTTCGCCTGCATCCTGCCGGGCATCTTCCCTGTCGTGATGTCGGGGACGGTGCTGTGGGCGATGGGCGAGGGGCTGCAATTCGCCAGCGTCGTCGCGCTCACCGTCTCGTTCGGCCTGGGATTGAGCGCCACCATCCACTTCCTCAATCGCTTGAGGCTGGAGAGCAAGCCGGGCGTCGGCTCGGCGCTCGCGGTGGAGCGGGCGACCGTGCTGGTCGGACCGGCCTTGATCCTGACCACGGTGGTGCTGGCCTGCGGCCTCGTCGTCACCGTGTTCTCCGACCTGCCGTCGCTGCGGCTGTTCGGCTGGCTCAGCGCCTTCTCGATGGTCATGGCCCTCGTCGCCGACCTCTTCATCCTGCGGCCGACGGCGATGTGGCTGATCAACCTGCACGCCAAGCTTCAGGGCGCGGACAAGCGCGCGATCTAAGCGCGGGGCGGCGAACGCTGCCCTGTGCTCAGGCTTCGATGCGGATGATGCCGTACGGGTTGAACTTGAAGTCGTCCTCGGCGTAGTCCTGTTCCCGCGAGCGCGTAAGCTTGCGATCGCGCAGCGTCGCGTCGATGCCGCGCTCGGCCATCGCGTTTGCGATCTCCTCCATGAGCATCACCGCGGACCATTCGTTGCCGCGCGATTTCGCGACATAGACCTCCGGCAAACCGAGGAGGTGATAGCCGACGGTCTCGTAATAGCGATCGCCGCCGAGCGGGCGCTTGGCGAAGGCAAGACGACAGGCCTTCGCGAGGGCGAGCGTCATGCCGAGGCCCTCGCTCGTCTTTGCGCCTGTGCGTGCCTGATCGGCGAGACTGCGCCATCGCGCAAGCCCGTGGGCAACGCCTGCGCTTTCGCCCTTCACGGCGGTGGCACTGGCCTCGATCATCTCCTCGACGATGCGCAAGGCCGCTGCCGAATAGGCGACCGTCTTCTGCTGGTCCATCGGCGGGCTCAGCACGTAGAGCACCGATTTGTGGTTGGCCACGGCTGCTTCGTCGGCGGCAGACCATGCATTGGGAAAAATCGGTCCCAGCACACGCCGAACGACCGCTCCATGTGCGGATCGGGCTTGGCTTGCGAATATGTGCGGTCGATCTCGAAGTTGAAATCCGCGATCGTCCTGGCCACCGCCTTCGGTGGCTGCAGCAGGCTGTCGTCCTTGCCGAGGAAGCAGAGCACGTGACGTGGCTTCACGGATGAAGGCTGCATGCTCGTTCCCTGCTGGTCATTTGCGAAGGCGCGACTGGCGACGAAAAGGCCGGCGGCCTTGAGCAGATGTCTGCGAATTGGGTCCATATCCGCAACAATGTCAGCAAAAAGCCCCCGGCTCGCGAGAACCGGGGGCGTGTTCCTCTCGACGCGGGAAGGGCGTCAGCCCTTCGTCATCGTGATGTTGACGCCGCGGATCTCGCCCTTGGAGCTGATCTGCACCGTCTGCTTGGTGCCGTTGGTGCGCAGCGACAGGTTGGCGGCGAAGCCGTTGGCCTCGACGAACACCTCGATCTGGCCGCCGCCGGCGGTGCCCTGGAGATTGCCGAAGATGTTGCGGCTGGCCTCGCTCCAGTTGCCGGAGATGCGGTCGCCCTGGCTCGTCACGTCGCTGGTGAGGTCGAACTTGTAGCTGTCGGACGCGCAGTGCAGCGCCTGCTTCAGGTTGAGACCGCTGCCGGCGACCTTGTAGTCGGCCTTGCAGCGGATGCGCTCGGTGGAGCCGTCGGACAGCGACACCGTGCCGGTGCCGGTCCACGCGCCGTCAAAACCGGCAAACGGTCCGGACGACTGTGCGTGGCTTGCCGAAACCGAGAAGAGCAGCGCCGCCCCGATGCCGGCCGCCTTGATTGCCAGTCCAGATCGCCCAAAGAATTTCATCACAAATATCCCGTTTTGGAACGACGTCCGCTCAAGATCGGGACGTCTCGCCACATCGAAGGTTTAGTGCTTCGAGCCCGTGTCAGGTTCAAAGCCTGGCCGCCAGAGATGGCGGTTCATGAGGCTTTGCGCCATGCCCGGCGGCTGCGATTTCCCATGTTTCGGCATGTTTCCGGCCGAAACGGAGGGGTTGAGCGATGCAGCTCTGCAACAGGCGTGCAGCAAAATGCGGGCCGCCTGAATTATGACGTAGTATCAAACTCTTACATCTGCCAATGAAGGCGCAGGGAAGACCTGATTTGGTGGGTGTGGCGCCAATTTGGCCGCATTTGCCAGTGCTTGTGCCTTCTCCGAGGCCGCACGCTCCGCGGCGACTTGCCATCAGAACATTCCGTTCCGGTCGTCCGCCCTGTGCTGTCCGGGATTGGTGCGATTCTGCCGTCAGAATGAAGGAATACAATGCGTAAGCTTCTCGTCGCTCTCACCCTGCTGTCGGCGTCCCTTTCCACGGCGGCATTTGCCCAGCAAGGGCGTGGCACGGACTCCGAGCAGAAGGCCTGCACGCGCGATGTGCAGAAGTTCTGCCGTCCGGTCATCGATCAGGGCGATTTCACCATCCTGGCCTGCCTGAAGGAGAACCGGACCAAGATCTCGCAGGCCTGCGACCAAGTTCTGAAGAACCACAACCAGTAAGCTCGGCCACTGGCCCACAAGGGCGGCCCCGGGGCCGCCTTTTTCAGGCCGGATCCGCAGGGCAGCCTTCGAGAGACAGGATTGGTTTTGCGGCCGTATTCCCCTATATGGGGGCCGCGGCGGCATCGCCGGCACGAGCCCGCGCGAGCGAAAAAGCTCTTCCTGTCCAAACGATTGTAAACCAGCCCTCGATGACCTCTGCGAGCGAATTGCGATCCGGCAAGGGTGACCGCGACGAGAATTTTCCCGTCGCGTCCTGGATCATTCATCCGCGTCATCGCGCGCTGATCCTGGCGTATTACAATTTCGTCCGTACTGCCGACGACATCGCCGACCACGCGACGCTGCCAGGCGACCAGAAGCTCGCCTATCTCGATCTGCTCGAGGCGGAGCTGCTCGGCAAGGGCGACACCCAGGCCGAAGCCGTCGTCTTGCGGCGCGCGCTGGCCGAGCGCGGCATGGCGCCGCGCCACGCGCTCGACGTGCTCATCGCCTTCCGCATGGACGTCACCAAGCTGCGCTACGAGAACTGGGACGAGGTGATCCACTATTGCCGTTACTCGGCGATGCCGGTCGGCCGTTTCATGCTCGACGTCCACGGCGAGAGCACCTCGACCTGGGCCGCGTCGGACGCGCTTTGCGCGGCGCTCCAGATCAACAACCACCTCCAGGATTGCGGCAAGGATTTTCGCGAGCTCAACCGCGTCTATCTGCCGCGCGATGCGCTGGCCGCGAGCGGCGCCTCGGTCGAGCAGCTCGGCCTTGCCCAGTCGCCGCCGGCGATGCTGGCCTGCCTGCAGTCGCTCGCCGCGCGCAACGAAGCGCTGCTCGACGAGGGCAGGTCGTTAGCTGCGGAGATCCGGGATTTCCGCCTCGGCATCGACGTCGCGGTGATCCAGGCCTATGCCGACCGCATCGTGCGCCTGCTCAAGGTGCGCGATCCCCTGCGCGAGCGCGTGCATCTCAACAAGTTCGAGCTCCTCACCTTCAGCCTCGCCGGCATGATCGGCGAAGTCGGCCGCCGCGCGATCGGACGCAAGGCCATTTCCAGACCGGGGACTGCACATGACGCTTGAGGCGACCTCGCCCGGCGCCAGTTATGGCTCGACCGCATCCGGCAGCTCGTTCTACGCCGCGATGCGCATCCTGCCGCATGACCAGCGCGAAGCGATGTTCCAGATCTACAGCTTCTGCCGGCAGGTCGACGACATCGCCGATTCCGACGGCCCGCGCGAGGAGCGGCTCGCCGCGCTTCAGGCGTGGCGCACCGACATCGACGCGCTCTATCAGGGCAATCCGCCGCCGCGGCTGAAGGACTACGTCGCCTCGGTGAGGACCTTCGGGCTCAAGCGCGAGGATTTCCTGGCCATCGTCGACGGCATGGAGATGGACGTGCCGCAGGACATCCGCGCGCCCGACATGGCGACGCTCGATCTCTATTGCGATCGGGTCGCCAGCGCCGTGGGGCGGCTGTCGGTGCGGGTGTTCGGCCTGCCCGAAGAGGACGGCATCCAGCTCGCCTATCATCTCGGCCGCGCGCTTCAGCTCACCAACATCCTGCGCGACATCGACGAGGACGCCGGCCTCGGCCGGCTCTATCTGCCGCGCGAAGCGCTGCTGCATGCCGGCATCACCTCCAACGACCCGAACCGCGTCATCGCCGAACGCGCGCTGCCGAAGGTCTGCCTGCCGCTGGCGCAGCGTGCGAAGGTGCATTTCGAGAAGTCGGACGAGATCATGAACCGCAACAAGCGCCGCACCGTGCGTGCGCCGCGGATCATGTCGAAATACTATCATTCCATTCTGGACCTCCTGATCGCGCGCGGCTTCAACGCGCCGCGCGAGCCGGTGCGTGTGTCGAAGGTCACACGCATCCTGATCCTGCTCCGTTACGCTTTCATCTGATGCAAAACACAGCTCACATCATCGGCGCTGGAATTTCCGGCCTCTCCGCCGCCGTGCGGCTCGCCAATGCCGGCTTCAAGGTCGCCGTGCACGAGGCGACGCACCAGGCCGGCGGCCGCTGCCGTTCCTATTTCGACGGCGCAACCAACCTCACCATCGACAACGGCAATCATCTGCTGCTGTCGGGCAACAGCCATGCGCGCGCCTACGCGCGCTCGATCGGGACCGAGGCGGGCCTGGTCGGCCCTGAAAGCGCGCAGTTTCCCTTCGTCGATATCAAGACCGGGCAGCGCTGGCAGATCGATCTCGGCACCGGCCGGCTGCCGACCTGGGTGCTCGACGAGAGCCGCCGCGTTCCCGACACAGGCCTCACCGACTATCTCAAGCTGGCGCCGCTGATCTGGGCCTCGGAGGAGACGCTGGTCGGCAAGTCCATTCCTACCGAAGGCGTGCTCTATCAGCGCCTGGTGCAGCCGCTGCTGCTCGCCGCGCTCAACGTCGATCCGCCCGAGGGCTCGGCCGGGCTCGCCGGCGCGATCGTGCGCGAGACGCTGCTTGCCGGCGGACAGGCTTGCCGTCCCTTGATCGCGCGCGACGGCCTTAGCGCCGTGCTGATCGAGCCCGCCGTGAAGTTCTTGCAGGAGCGCGGCCACTCGGTTCAGCTCGGCCATGAGCTGCGCGCGTTCGTGACCAGTGACGGCAAGGCCGGCGCGCTGAATTTCGGCGGCGAGGACGTGATCCAGCTCGCCGACGGCGATGTCGTCGTGATGGCGGTGCCGCCGCGTGCCGCCGCCAGCCTGCTGCCGGGCCTGAAGACGCCGACCGAATTCCGCGCCATCGTGAATGCACATTTCCGTTTTGAGCCGCCGCCGGGTTCGCCGCCGATCCTGGGCGTGATCGGCGGCGTCGTGGAATGGCTGTTCGCGTTCCCGAACCGGCTTTCGGTGACCATCAGCAACGGCGACCGTCTCGTCGACATGCCGCGCGAGGAACTCGCGCAAGCGATCTGGAACAACGTCTGCGAGGCAGGCGGCGTTTCCGGCGAGCTGCCTCCCTGGCAGATCGTGCGCGAGCGGCGCGCCACCTTTGCCGCCACGCCGGCGCAGAATGCCCTGCGTCCGGGGCCGGTCACCGCGCTGAAAAACCTGTTCCTCGCCGGCGACTGGACTGCTACGGGATTGCCTGCAACCATCGAGGGATCGGTCCGGTCCGGTGATCGCGCCGCCGATCTGGTGCTGGCCGCACAGCGGCCCTGACGGGAATTTGTCCCGGTCAATTCACATCAACTATCGGAGTAATCGAGCCAGATGGATTCCGTGAACGCGACCGCCCGCGAAGCCAAGGAATGCAAGATCTCGGAATCGGAGATCTTGGAATCGAGCATTGCGTCAGCCACGCAAGGCGTCCTCGGCTTCCAGCAATCCGACGGCCATTGGGTGTTCGAGCTCGAGGCCGACTGCACGATTCCGGCCGAATACGTTCTGTTGCGCCACTATCTCGCCGAGCCGGTCGACACCGTGCTCGAGGCCAAGATCGGCAATTATCTCCGTCGCGTGCAGGGCGCCCATGGCGGCTGGCCGCTCGTGCATGACGGCGAGTTCGACATGAGCGCCAGCGTGAAGGCGTACTTCGCGCTGAAGATGATCGGGGATTCCATCGACGCCCCGCACATGGTGCGTGCGCGCGAGGCGATCCACGCCCGCGGCGGCGCCATTCACAGCAACGTCTTCACGCGCTTCATGCTCGCGATGTTCGGCATCGTGACCTGGCGCGCGGTGCCGGTTCTGCCGATCGAGATCATGCTGCTGCCGTTCTGGTCGCCGTTCCACATCAACAAGATCTCCTACTGGGCGCGCACCACCATGGTGCCGCTGATGGTCATCGCCGCGCTCAAGCCGCGCGCGAAGAATCCGAAGGGCGTCGGCATCGACGAGCTGTTTCTCCAGGATCCGCGCTCGATCGGCATGACCGCGAAGGCGCCGCACCAGAGCATGGCCTGGTTCCTGCTGTTCCGTTCGCTCGATGCGATCTTGCGCGTCATCGAGCCGCTGTTTCCGAAGAGCCTGCGCAAGCGCGCCATCGACACCGCGCTCGCCTTCAGCGAGGAGCGGCTCAACGGCGAGGACGGCATGGGCGCGATCTATCCGCCGATGGCCAACCTCGTCATGATGTACGACGCGCTCGGCAAGGACGAGAACTATCCGCCGCGCGCGTTCACGCGCCGGGGCATCGACAAGCTGCTCGTGATCGGCGACGACGAGGCCTATTGCCAGCCCTGCGTCTCGCCGGTGTGGGATACGACGCTGACCGCCCACGCGCTGCTGGAGGCCGGCGGCGACAAGGCCGTGCCTGCGGCGAAGCATGGCCTCGACTGGCTGATCCCGAAGCAGGAGCTCGAGGTGAAGGGCGACTGGGCCGTGAAGCGGCCCGACGTGCGCCCGGGCGGCTGGGCGTTCCAGTACAACAATGCCTACTATCCCGATCTCGACGACACCGCGGTCGTGGTGATGTCGATGGACCGGATGCGCCGGGAGCACGGCGTCACCGGCTATGATTCCGCGATCGACCGTGGCCGGGAGTGGATCGAGGGCATGCAGAGCGACGACGGCGGCTGGGCCGCCTTCGACGTCAACAACCTCGAATATTACCTGAACAACATCCCGTTCTCGGACCATGGCGCGCTGCTTGATCCGCCGACCGAGGACGTCACCGCGCGCTGCGTCTCGATGCTGGCCCAGCTCGGCGAGACCGCCAAGACCAGCAAGCATGTGGCCGACGGGGTCGCCTACCTCCGCAAGACCCAGCACCCGGAAGGGTCCTGGTACGGCCGCTGGGGCATGAACTTCATTTATGGAACCTGGTCTGTGCTCTGCGCCCTGAACATGGCCGGCGTCCGCCACGACGACCCGATGATTCGGAAAGCCGCGGCCTGGCTGGCCTCGATCCAGAACAAGGACGGGGGCTGGGGCGAGGACGCCGTCAGCTACCGGCTGGACTACAAGGGCTGGGAAGCCGCCCCCTCGACCGCCTCGCAAACGGCATGGGCCTTGCTTGCCCTGATGGCGGCAGGCGAGGTTGATCACCCGGCCGTCGCCCGCGGGGTGGAGTACCTGATTGCAACACAGAACGAAAAAGGACTGTGGGACGAGCAGCGGTACACCGCCACAGGCTTTCCCCGTGTATTCTATCTACGGTATCATGGTTACTCGAAGTTCTTCCCGCTGTGGGCGCTGGCGCGGTACCGGAACTTGCGGAACACCAACAGCAGGGTGGTAGGGGTCGGAATGTGACTTTGGGGACGGGGGACTATCTTACCGCGGGCAATGCCATTGATCCGCGGCCAATACTCATTGTGACCGGTCTGGTTCAGGAGGCCCGCATCGCGGCCGGCCCCGGAATGGCCGTCATCTGCTCGTCCAGCAGCCCGACCCAGTTGCGGGCGCTCCTGACCGTGGTGGATCCTGAGACGATTCGCGGCGTGATCTCGTTCGGCGTGGCCGGCGGGCTCGACCCGACGCTGCGCTCCGGCGACGTCGTGCTGGCGACCGAGGTGCTGTCAGGCGACACCCGCTGGGCCGCTGGCCTATCGCTCGGCGACGACCTGATCGACCGCCTGACGTCAGGGCGCCGCCGTGTCGTGCGCGGCAGCCTCGCCGGCGCCGAGGAAGTGGTCACCGGGCGGTCCTGCAAGGCGGCGCTGCATTCGGAGACCGGCGCCTCCGCCGTCGACATGGAAAGCCACATCGCGGCCGCCTACGCCGCCGAGGCGGGGCTGCCCTTTGCCGCGGTCCGCGTCATCAGCGACCCCGCCCATCGCGCGCTGCCGGCGCTCGCCCGCGCCGCGATCAAGCCGAACGGCCAGATCGACCTCGCGGCCGTCCTGCGTGGCATCGTGCGCAATCCGACGACGCTGCATGCCCTGGTCTCGACCGGCATCGACTTCAACCGCGCGCTGCGCTCCCTGCGCGGCTGCCGCGACTTCCTGATCGGCACCGAGCTGGTCGACAGCGAGGCGCTGGTCGCCGAGACGGTCTGAGCGTCTCGATCTGACAAAAGAAAAGGCCCGGTCGCCATTGGCGACCGGGCCTTTTTCGTTCGTGGCGTTGTTCTCGCTTACGCCGCCGTCGAGGCCTTCCGTGCGGCCTTCTGCTCGGCGGCGGCGGCCTCGTCCTTGCGGATCTCGGAGAGCTTCTTCTGGACCTGCTCCGAGAAGATGTACTGCGCCGGGCGCTGCTTGCTCATGTCGATCTCCGGCGCCATCGGGCCAGAGGTCTTGACGCCGCGCAGCGACACCCACATCGCCTTCAGCGGGTTGTTCAGCGCTGCGGTCGCCGCGGTCGGCTCGTAGCCGCAATGGGCCATACAGTCGGCGCACTTCTCGTACTTGCCGGTGCCGTAGGTCTCCCAGTCCGTGGTGTCCATCAGCTCCTTGAAGGTCTTGGCATAGCCTTCACCGAGCAGATAGCAGGGCTTCTGCCAGCCGAAGATGTTGCGCGCGGGCATGCCCCAGGGCGTGCACTCGTATTCCTGGTTGCCGGCGAGGAAGTCGAGGAACAGGCCGGAATGCATGAAGTTCCACTTCTTGCCCTTGCCCATCGCGAAGACGTCGCGGAACAGCTTCTTGGTCTTGGTGCGGTTGAGGAAGTGCTCCTGGTCCGGCGCACGCTCATAGGCGTAGCCCGGCGACATCGAGACGCCGACACCGAGCTCGACGGTGAGGTCGAGGAACTTCGCGATCTCCTCGGCCGGATGGCCGTCGAAGATGGTGGCGTTGACGTTGACCGTGAAGCCGCGCGCCTTGGCCGCCTTGATCGCGGAGACGGCGCGGTCGAACACGCCCTTCTGCGACACCGCCTTGTCGTGATGGTCCTTCAGGCCGTCGAGATGCACGGAGAAGAACAAATACGGGGAGGGCTCGAACAAATCGAGCTTCTTCTCGAGCAGCAGCGCGTTGGTGCAGAGCGAGACGAACTTCTTGCGCGCGACGAGGCCGCGCACAATCTCGCCGATCTCCTTGTGGATCAGCGGCTCGCCGCCGGGAATGGCGACCATCGGCGCACCGCATTCGTCGGCCGCGTCCCAGCAATCCTGCGCCGTCATGCGGCGGTTCAGGATCGCATCCGGATAATCGATCTTGCCGCAGCCGACGCAGGCGAGGTTGCAGCGGAACAGCGGCTCCAGCATCAGCACGAGCGGATAGCGTTTGCGGCCAAGCAGTTTCTGCTTGAGCAAATAGCCGCCGATACGCATTTCCTTGAAGAAGGGGATAGCCATTACACGTTTCTTTCTGGGCTTGAAATTCGGGTGGGTCAGCTCGCAGCCAGTTCGGCCGGAAGCCGGAATTCGATGTTTTCCTCGCGGCCCGGCAGCACCTGGACCTTGACTGGTCCGATCCGCCGCATCGCTTCGATCACGTCATCCACGAGTACCTCGGGCGCCGAGGCGCCGGCCGTGACGCCGACGGTCCTGGCATCTTTCAACCACTCCGGATTGAGCTCGCTGCCGTCGGCAATCAAATAACTCGCGACACCGGCTTCAGTGCCGATTTCGCGGAGCCGGTTCGAGTTCGAGCTATTGGCAGCGCCCACCACCAAGATCACGTCGACCAGCTTGCTCAAGTCCCTTACCGCAGATTGGCGGTTCTGTGTCGCATAGCAGATATCCCGGATATCCGGGCCTTGAATATCTGTAAAGCGGGCCTGAAGGGCCGAAATGATGTCCCTGGTGTCGTCCACCGACAGGGTGGTCTGGGTGATGTAGGCCACTGGCGTATCCGCCGGCAGCGTGAGGGCGTTAACCTCTTCAACGCTTTGAACAAGCAGCACGGGGGCGGGAACCTGGCCCATCGTGCCCTCGACCTCGGGGTGGCCGGCATGGCCGATCAGGATCAGGGTGCGGCCCTTGGTGATATAGCGCTTCCCCTGATTGTGAACTTTCGTGACCAGGGGGCAGGTGGCATTGGGCACCGGAAGGTCGCGCGCGGCGGCCTCTTCCTCGACGCTGCGGGCGACGCCATGGGCGCTGAAAACGGTCACCGCCTTCGGCGGAACCTCGGACAGCTCCTCGACGAAGATGGCGCCCTTGTTCTTCAGGCTCTCGACCACGTATTTGTTGTGCACGATCTCGTGGCGCACGTAGACGGGCGGGCCGAACTTCTCCAGCGCCCGTTCCACGATCTCGATCGCCCGCACCACGCCCGCGCAGAAACCGCGCGGTTGCGCTAGATAAACTTCCATAGGACGCCCATCACGCAAGTTGCACCAATCCGCTTCAAAGTTCCCGGCGGCACCTCGATACTGACCAATGAGTTGCAATATCCGCACCATTGGTTTCGCGCACGCGGTAGCCACCCACCCCCGTCGGGGCTCCGGCGCATGGAGGCGCAATACTTTGTGTCAAAAAATCGGCAGAAAGGAAAGGTCGGATAGACCTTTGGTTCCCCGCCGGGTATTATAGTATGGAAATTGCGATGAGCAAAATGGCGACATTTGTGCTCACCCCTTCGTCACTTTCCCGCCTCAACTCCCCGGCTATACCGACCGCCCCGCATGATTTTGCCACGGTCCGCGCCGTTTACCTCGAACCTTCTTGCGGCGAGAGCCACTTAAAACAGCAATAGGTTTCGCCCGGGAACTCCGATAAACAGCGGGCGTTTTCGGCAAGCTGTTAACACCAGAAAGAAAAGATGTGCTGCAAAGCGTAGTCGTTGCCATCGTCAGGGCCTGTACCCGGTTTGCCTCCCTCGTCGTCGTTCTCGGGCTCCTGCTTGCGGTGGGGGCCGGCTATTACACGTCCAAGCACTTCGCCATCAACACCGACATCAACTCGCTGATTGCCCAGAATCTGGACTGGCGCCAGCGCGACCAGCAATTCGACCGCGCCTTCGACCGCGACGCGACGATTACGGCAGTGGTCGAGGCAAAGACGCCGGAAATGGCGACCGCGGCATCGGACGCGCTGTTTGCCAAGCTGAAGGACGACAAGACCAACTTCCAGTCGATGCAGCAGCTCGGCACCGGCGAGTTCTTCGAGAAGAACGGCCTCTTGTTCCTGCCGACCGAGGAGGTCGCCAAGGTCACCGGCGAGTTCGAATCGGCGGCGCCCCTGATCGAGATCATGGCGGGCGACCCCTCGATCCGCGGCCTGACCGGCGCGCTGGAGACGGGACTTGCCGGCGTCAAGCGCGGCCAGGTCAAGCTCGACAATACCGCGCGGCCTTTCAACCTGATCGCGCAGACGGTCGAGACCGTGCTCAACAAGGGCAATGCGAGCTTCTCGTGGCGCGAACTCGTCAGCGACGAGCCGCTGTCGGATTCCGACAAGCGCGCCTTCATCGAGTTCAAGCCGATCCTCGACTACAACGCGCTGGAGCCCGGCAAGGGCGCTACCGACGCGATCCGCAAGGCTGCGGCGGATCTGGATTTCGCGACCAAATACCAGGCGCGGGTGCGACTGACCGGCCCGGTGCCGATCGCCAATGAGGAATATGCCACCGTCCAGGAAGGCGCCGTCGTCAACGGCGTCGGCACCGTCCTCGTCGTGCTGCTGATCCTGTGGCTGGCGCTGCACTCGGCGAAGATCATCTTCGCGGTGTTCGTCAATCTCTTCGTCGGCCTTGCCATCACGACCGCCGCCGGCCTGATGATGGTCGGATCGTTCAATTTGCTGTCGATCGCGTTCGCGGTGCTGTTCGTCGGCCTCGGCGTCGATTTCGGCATCCAGTACAGCGTCCGCTACCGCTCGGAGCGCTACAAGCACAACGACCTTTCGGGTGCGCTGGTGCTGGCAGCGAAGCGCTCTGCGGTGCCGCTGTCGCTTGCGGCGATGGCGACCGCGGCAGGCTTCCTTTGCTTCATGCCTACGGACTATCAAGGCATCGCGGAGCTCGGCCAGATCGCCGGCGTCGGCATGCTGGTGGCTTTCCTCTCTTCGATCACCGTTCTGCCGGCAATGCTGAAGCTGCTCAACCCACCCGGCGAGAAGGAGCCCGTGGGCTACGCCTTCCTGGCGCCGCTCGATCACTTCCTGGAGAAGCATCGTGTGCTGGTGGTGGGGGGCACGCTGCTGCTCGCGCTCGCCGGCTTGCCGCTGCTCTATTTCATGAAGTTCGACTTCAACCCGATGAACCTGCGCAACCCGAAGGCCGAATCGATCGCGACCTTCCTCGACCTGCGCAAGGATCCCAACACCGGTGCCAATGCCATCAACGTGATGACGACGTCCGAGGAGCAGGCACGGCAGGTCGAGGCGAAGCTGGAGAAGGTGCCGGAGGTGCTGCGCGTGATGTCGCTCGACAGCTTCGTGCCGCAAGACCAGCAGCCGAAGCTGAAGCTGATCGCACAGGGCGCCAAGGTGCTGAACCCCGCGCTCAATCCCGACCAGATCGATGCCGCGCCGTCGGACAAGGAGAACGTCGATGCGCTGAAATCCTCGGTCGACAATCTGCGCCGGACCGCCGGCGATGCGAAGGGGCCGGGCGCGGTCGCCTCGCGCCGCCTTGCGGACGCGCTCGAGAAGCTCGCCAATGCCGACGAGGCCATGCGCAACAAGGCGCAGGACGTGTTCGTCACGCCGATGAAGATCGTGTTCGACCAGCTCAGGAACGCGATGCAGGCCGAGCCGGTCACCCTGAAGTCATTGCCGCCCGATCTGGTCAGCGCCTGGAAGAGCAAGGACGGCATCATCCGCGTCGAGGCGCTGCCCAAGGGCGATCCCAACGACAACGACACCCTGCGCAGATTTGCGGCGGCGGTGCTCGTTGCCGAGCCGACCGCGATCGGCGGGCCGGTCTCGATCCTGAAATCCGGCGACACCGTGGTGAAGGCGTTCATCCACGCCGGCGTCTACGCGCTGCTGGTGATCGGCCTTCTGCTGTGGATCACGCTCCGCCGGTTCGTGGACGTGCTGATGACGCTGGTGCCGCTCCTGGTTGCCGGCGCGGTCACGCTCGAGATCTGCGTGCTGATCGGCCTGCCGCTCAACTTCGCCAACATCGTCGCGTTCCCGCTGCTGCTCGGCGTCGGCGTTGCCTTCAAGATCTACTATGTCGTGGCCTGGCGCTCGGGCAGAACAAACCTGCTTCAGACCAGCCTGACACGCGCGATCTTCTTCAGCGCGCTGACGACGGCGACGGCGTTCGGCAGCCTGTGGCTGTCGAGCCATCCCGGCACGTCCAGCATGGGCAAGCTGCTGGCGCTCTCACTGGTGACGACGCTCGCCGCCGTGCTGCTGTTCCAGCCGGCCCTAATGGGCAAGCCCCGCAATCTCAGGGAGTAGGCAGATGTCGCCGACGGGGTCGGCGGCGCCCTTCTGACCGGGCTTGGCCGTCGTGGCGGTTTTCGGGGCCGGCGCGGGCGCAGGCGCTGTGGCGCCCGTCGTGCCTTGGGGCGCTGTGCCTTGGGGTGGTGCAGTGCCTTGGGCTTTCGGCGCCGCGCCGGTGGGCTTCGGCGCGCCCTTGGCCATGGCGTTGGCGGGGCTCAAGGGGATCGGCGGTCCGACCCGGGTCCAGGTTTCGCCGCCGCAGAGGAAGCCCATCACGCAGCCCTTGATCTCAAGCTGGTCGGTACCGGCCGGAGTGATGGTCGCGCTGTAGAGCTGGCCGTCTTTCGCGTTGTAGACCTGTCCTTCCCACTGATCGACGCCGGGCTTCTTCTTCATGTCGATCAGGGTCGCCATGCCCAGCGTCGGCCTGTTCTGTTTCGAGACATCCGGGTTGTTCTCGTCACGGCCGCCAGGCTGCTTTTCCCAGGAAACCGCGCCCCACATGCTGCCATTGCATTGGGCGACACGGATGTTGGCGACGCCGTCGGCGACCCGCCAGTCGCCGGTGGGGTCGGCGGCGAGAGCAGGAGTCAGGCAGGCGTAACCGCCAGCCAGTATAATTCCGGTGTAAAGGGCCAAACGCATGAGTGTTCCTTGGCAGTGCAACATGGTTTAAAGCTGTGCTTGCGAAGATGGTCCGAAAAAGGGCAAAAGGCCGCACAGACCGTTTTCTGTAACGGTCCGTTTCCAGTTGACGAGACGGCCCTCAACCGAAGTATGTAGCGGATGCACAGCCCAAATCCAGACATGTCTCAACTGTTCGCGGACCGTCAGGCCCAGCGCAGTGCCCTGCATAATCGGTATCTGAACGAGCAGTTCGTTCGGGTTCTCAAGACCATCGGCTACGACGTCGGCTTCCAGAAGGGGCAGGGGCAGTACCTCTACGACCGCGACGGGGCGCGCTATCTCGACCTGTTGTCCGGCTTTGGCGTGTTTGCGATCGGGCGCAATCATCCGGTCATGCGCGATGCGCTCAAGAGCGTGCTCGATGCCGACCTGCCCAACCTCGTCCAGTTCGACGTCTCGACGCTCGCCGGCGTGCTCGCCGAGCGCCTCCTGAAATACGTTCCCTATCTCGACAAGGCGTTCTTCGCCAATTCCGGGGCGGAATGCGTCGAGGCCGCGATCAAGTTCGCACGTGGCGCCACCGGCCGTCCCGGCATCGTCTATTGCGCCCACGGCTATCATGGCCTGACCTATGGCGCGCTGTCGCTGACGGGTGACTCGAACTTCCGCACCGGTTTCGAGCCGCTGCTGCCCGGCTGCACCCCGGTCCCCTTCAACGATCTCGCCGCGCTCGAAAAGGCGCTGGCCTCGCGCGAGGTCGCGGCCTTCGTCGTCGAGCCGATCCAGGGCAAGGGCGTCAACATGCCCACCGACGAGTTCCTGCCCGGTGCGGCAGCGCTCTGCAAGAAATACGGCACGCTGTTCGTCGCCGACGAGATTCAGACCGGCATGGGCCGCACCGGCCGCTTCCTCGCGGTCGAGCACTGGAACGTCGAGCCCGACATGGTGCTGCTGTCGAAGTCGCTGTCGGGCGGCCACGTGCCGGTCGGCGCGGTGCTGACGCGCAAGGGCATCTTCGACAAGATCTTCAACCAGATGGATCGCGCGGTGGTGCACGGCTCCACCTTCTCCAAGAACGATCTGGCGATGGCCGCGGGCATCGCCACGCTCGATGTCATGGAGTCCGAGAAGCTGATCGAGTCCGCCGCCAAGCGCGGCGCCGAGCTGCGCCTTGCGCTGACGCGCATGGTGCCCGGCTACGAGCTGATGAAGGAAGTGCGCGGCAAGGGCCTGATGATCGGCGTTGAGTTCGGCCCGCCGAAGTCGCTGCGCCTGCGGGCGTCCTGGAACGTGCTGGAGGCCGCCAACAAGGGCCTGTTCTGCCAGCTCATCACCGTGCCGCTGTTCAAGGATCACAAGATCCTCACCCAGGTCGCCGGCCACGGCAGCCACACCATCAAGCTGCTGCCGCCGCTCACCATCACCGAGGAAGACTGCGGCTGGATCGAGCGCGCCTTCGACGACGTCATCGCCGGCAGCCACAAGGTGCCCGGTGCGATCTGGTCGCTCGGCAAGACGCTGGTGGACAACGCGGTGCGAAGGTCGGCCTAGGCACCGTCCGCGTTATCGATATAGTTTGCGGAAGCGCTTGGCCTCGCGCAATGCGGGCAAGGGTAGAGATCTCGTTCTATGCGATCGATGATTGCGCTTGTCTCGGTTCTCTTATTTCTGACGTTCGCGATATCCGTCTCTTTCGCTTGGCTCAGCTATGATAGTTACAAGCGATCGGTGCCTAAACCCCACATAGTCGGACCTCTCACCGCCATACGTGCGTCCATGCGTACAGTGCACCTTCCTTACGAGCCTGCTCTGTCCGAGGCCTGCTTGATGTACCTTAAGCGCTTCAGGATCGCGGCCATGGTTGCCGCCATGGCGTCGATCCTGATGGTGGCATTTGTCGTGGCAGTGCGAGCGCTTGATCTCCAGCGTCACCTTGACTGAAGAAGCTACCCCTCCACATTCACCTTCATCGCCGCCCCGAACTTGTCGACGAACTCGGCCAGCTCGTCGGCGCCGAGATCGCTGACCGCCCAGAAATTCAGGCCGCGATCGCCCCAGCGGCGGCAGTTGAAGCCCTGCATGGTCTGGGTCTTCGGCGGCCGGTGTTCGGTGCTCGAGGTCTGCGACACGAACAGGTTGATCACGTGCTGCCGGCGCCGGTAGACGACGGCGCCGATGGCGCGGGCGTCGATATAGTCGAGCCGGCCGCCGACCAGCGTAAAACCCTGCGCGGTGAGGTCGATCACGGGCGGGGCGACGTCGAGCTTGCCGTTGAACCAGGGTTTGACGGTGTGCTGGTCGGTCGAGATCACGTCGGTGAGATGGCCGGCCTGAAGCGAGCGCAGATGGGCGGAGACGACCTCCGACAGGATGCGCTGCTGGTCGTCCTGGCGCAGCACCACGGCGACGACGCCGGAGGCGGCGAGCGCGGAGACCGCCGAGCCCATCGCAAAGCCGCGCAACACGGAGCGGCGGGTCGGTTGCAGGCGCTGCGGCTGAGGCATCGAGGCCTCGATGCGGGCGCGCAAGCTCGCCGGTGCGGTGTAGCGCAAATCGGTGTCGGCGAGCACGCGCTGCATCTCGCGTTGTGCCGCAAGCTCCGCGGCGCAGGCCGGGCAGCCGGCGATATGGGCTTCGACTTCACGCGCGTGGCCGGCATCGAGCTCGTTGTCGATCAGTGCGTGAAGCAGGATTCTTGCCTCGTCGCAGGTCATCTTGGATGCTCCTCTTCCGCCGTCCAGGCCGCGCGCAGCATGGCGCGGGCGCGGGCGAGGCGGGACATCACGGTGCCGACGGGGGCGCCGACGGCCTCGGCGATTTCACGATAGGACAGGTTGTTGATCTCGCGCAGCACGAAGGTTTCCTTGAACGGCTCGGCGAGCGCATCGATCAGCTTGCGGATGGCGCCGGCATCGCGGCTGCGCAGCACTTCGGTTTCCGGGCTTGCCCCGGTCTCCTGCCAGATCGGCGTGTGCTCGGCGGCGCCGGGCGTATCCTCGATCGCGCTGGGTCTGTGCGCGCGACGCGCATATTCTGCGTTGCAGACGTTGCGCAGGATCGCGAACAGCCAGGGCTTCATCGCCGGCCCGCGATAGCTGTCGAAGTGCTTCAGCGCGCGCAGATAGCACTCCTGCACGGCGTCCTCGGCATCGGAGGCGTCGCGCAGCAGATAGCGCGCGAGCGTGTAGACGTCGTCGAGATAGGGCAGCGCCGCTTCGCGGAAGCGCTGCGCCTTCTGCAGATCGTCGGTGGCGGGCATCGCTCCTCGCTTTGCCTCTTGTTCTGCCTGTGGCTTCGTTCCGTCCCTGTGTGTGACGGAACGCACACGAGCCCGGCCGGCGTGGGACCACCGGCCGGGCAAGACGTTGATGCCTTGGTTGGAGACGTTACTCAACCTTGATCACCCCCGTCATGTGCGGGTGCAACGAACAAAAATATTTGTAGTCGCCCGCATTGGTGAAGGTGAACGAGAACTTGTCGTCGGTGTCCAGGGTCTTGGACCTGAACTTGCCGGCCGAGACGATCGTGTGCGGGATGTCGTCCCGGTTGGTCCAGGTCACGGTGGCGCCGACCTTGATCTTGAGCTCGGCCGGCTGGAAAACGAAATTGTCGATGTGCACGTCCATGTCGTCGGCCCGGGCGGTTGTTGCGGGCAGCAGGACGGCCGCGGCCAGAGCGAGACCGAGGTCGACGCCGAAGTCGCGGCGATTGAGTGTCTTCATTGTCAGCTTCCATTCAACCTTGGATTCAGCCTTGGAGCGGCGTGTCGATGATCGCGAGCCGCTGCTCGTTCTGCTTGAAGTTGATGCTGGCGACGCCGAGCATCGAGCGCAGCCTTGCGTCCTCGACCTTCATCGGTCCGGGCGAAGGAGCTGCCCCCGGCGCCGGCTGCGGGAAGGCGGTCGAGCGCGCGGTGTGAAAGGTGACGTTGCCTTCGACCTTCTGCATTACCTGGTGGATGTGGCCGTTCAGCACGGTGACCGAGCCGAAGCCCTTGACGTATTCGAGCGCGCGGCCGCCATCCTCGGTACCCCAGCCCCATTCGGGATAGACGGTCCAGAGCGGGATGTGGGCGAACAGCACGATCGGCGTCGATTTCGACTTGCCGCGCAGGTCGTCCTCCAGCCAGGCAAGCTGCTCGGCGCCGAGATTGCCGAGGCCGCCGGCCTTGAGGTCGACGACGTTGACGAGGCCGACGAAGTGCACGCCGCCGGCATCGAAGGAGTACCAGCCGTGCCCCTTGGTGCCGCGGCCGTAGCGCTCGCGATAGAGCTTCACCTCCTCGTCGATGAAGTCATGCTCGCCGGGGACGTAGTGCACGTCGAGCTTGGTCTGCGAGATGATGCGTTCGGCATTGTCGAACTCGGCGGCTTTCGACAGATGGGTGATGTCGCCGGTGTGGATCATGAACGACGGCTTGGCCGGCATCGCGTTGATCTTGTTGATGGCTTCCTCCAGCGTGCCGAGCGCGTTGGGATTGGCCGGCTTGTCGAAGCCGACATGGCTGTCGCTGATCTGGAGGAAGGTCATGCCGGGCGCGGCCGCGGTGGCGGCTTGCGCGGAATCGATGATGCCGAGCGAGCGCGGCACGCCGCCCGTGATGGTCCAGAGCACCCCGGTGCCGGCCCAGGTCATGCATTCCAGCACCTTGCGGCGGTTGACGCCGTCATCCCCGTGATCGTGTCCGCTCATCGCAACGTCTCCACTTCGCCCGGAATTGGGCTTCGGGGAGGTGATTGGGGGAGGGCGGGGTTTATTCCTGGATGGGATGACGATTTCGTGAAGTCGGAAGGTGCCGCGACTTGGAAAGCATGGAAATCTTGACCTCGGAGGTCATTTTCTATGGCCGGGCTCAAAGCTAGGCTGGCCCCATGACAGCACACCAGCTTCCTTTCGGGATCCTCTTGAGGCGTTGGCGCGAGCGGCGACGCCTCACGCAGACCGATCTGGCTCTCGCGGCCAATAGCTCAACCCGGCATTTGTCATGCCTCGAAACCGGGAAAGCGCAACCAAGCCGGGCCATCATCAACCGTCTGACAGACCTTCTCGATGTTCCGCTTCGGGATCGCAACAGATTGCTGCTCGCGGCGGGGTTTGCGCCAGCGTACGAGGAGACGTCGATCGACGGCCTCGAAGCAGCAAGGGCGGCGATGGATCGCATTCTCCAGGCGCACAAGCCCTTTCCCGCCTTCGCAGTGGATCGGCGCTGGAACGTGGTGCTTTCAAATGGCGCGCTTCCCCAGCTCTATGAAGGATGTTCGGAAGCACTCCTAGAGCCACCCATCAACGCGATGCGTCTCATGCTGCATCCGGCAGGCATGGGACCGCGAATCCTGAACCTCGCGGCATGGCGCGCCTATTGCTTGAGTGTGTTGCGTCAGCAGATCGAGGCCGGGGCCGATCCCTGGCTGCAAAATCTGCTCGCAGAGGTCGCAGCGTATCCCGCCCCGTCAGACTCGACCACCAGCATGGGCTTCGAGCAGTCCGAGCGGCTAGCCACCCCGCTGCGTATCACGACGCGCCTCGGCACCATGTCCTTTCTGAATACCGTGACCGTCTTCGGCACCGCCACTGACATCACCTTGGCCGAACTCGCCCTCGAAATGCTGTTTCCGGCAGACAACCGTACGATCGAGCTTGCAAACCTGATGCAGTCGGAGCTTGTCGATCAGGCATCGCCGGTCGCTGTCGAGAGGGGACGGGCAGGCGCCAGAGAGCACGTGCTCATGCGCAGATAGCGCCGCCCGATTCTCCACGAGGTCATCTGGTCTTCGGGGAGCGCTTCGGATCCGCCCTGATTGGTTCCCACACGCCGATTTTGCGCTCACTCGCCAGTATTCTCGGGAGAGCATCATGCCACGCGTGCCGGTAGGGACGGTTTAGTTGCACGTTGACGACATCATCGTGGTTGTCCCACGTCTCGTAGAGCATGAAGTGGTTTTCGGACGTCGGATCCTGGTGCAGGACCGCCTCACAATATGTCGTCTCGACCTTCATCGCGTCCAGGACTTCACAGAGGCGCTCCAGAAATTCCTCCCGCTTGCCGGGGACAACTTGAAACTCGATGGCATATGAAACGGGCATGAATCACTCCGCCTTCGTGTCGTCGGACATTGCGATGCGGGCCTGTCAGGCCGGATAGAACTGGTAGTCCTGGACTATCTTTCCAGCATCCGAGACGACAACGAATTCCAGGCCTTTGCCCAGCACGGTATCCGCGTTGGCTGGCAACATCTCCCAATAGAATGCCACCACGTTGCCTTCCCGGCGAGCGCCGGGCACTGCGCGAAAGCGATTTCCCGCATCGCGCACGAATTCGTTGTGCGATTCAATGATGCGCAGCTCGAGCGCATCATGCCCAACGACCTTGCGCGACTCGACATAGTGCTCACCTTGCGGAATCCATAATTCCGCGACTTGTCGCTTCCGCTTTTCAGAGTCCCGCTCGTTCCACACAGCCACATATCGATCGGCAAGCTCGTTCAAATTCATTTTCTGCTTCCTCGTCTTGCGTCACCCGCTGAGAGCGCAGACGCCTGTCCGCGCTGCGCCTGGCCCTCATACCTGCAGGCCGACGGGCGGTCGATGACGTGGGAAGTCAAAAACGAAATCATCCGACCTAAGGACTGGAAGTTTGACTTACTTCGCATCCTCCAAAATCATCGTCGCACCTTTCTCGGCGATCATTGCGGTCGGCGTGTTGGTATTGCCCGACGTGATCGTCGGCATGATCGAGGCATCGACGATGCGAAGGCCGCTGAGGCCGTAGAAGCGGAGGCGTTCGTCGACCACCGCCATCGGATCGTTCGCCGCGCCCATCTTCGCCGTGCCGACGGGATGGAAGATGGTGGTGCCGATATCGCCCGCGGCTTTGGCGAGCGAGGCATCGTCGTCGCCGACGGAAGGGCCGGGCAGATATTCGCTCGGGTGATATTTTGCCAGCGCCTTCTGCTGCATCAGGCGGCGGGTGGTGCGGATGGCGTCGGCGCCGACCTGGCGGTCGTCGTCGGTCGACAGGTAGTTCGGCGCGATGATCGGCTTCTCGTCCGGGCTCGCCGAGCGCAGCCGCACGGTGCCGCGCGAGGTTGGCTGCAAGTTGCAGGCGCTCACGGTGATGGCGGGGAAGCGGTGCAGGGGATCGCCGAACTTGTCGAGCGACAGCGGCTGTACGTGGAACTGGATGTTGGCGCGTGCGCGCGTCGCATCGGAACGCGTGAAGATGCCGAGTTGCGACGGCGCCATCGTCAGCGGCCCGCGGCGGCGGAAGGCGTAGTCGAGCCCCATCAGGCCGCGGCGGAACAGGTTGTAATAGGTCTCGTTCAGCGTGCGCACACCCTCGACCTTGTAGATCGCGCGCTGCTGGAGATGGTCCTGCAGATTGCGGCCGACACCGGGCTTGTCCATCATCACGTCGATGCCGAGCGGCGACAGCCAGTCGGCAGGCCCGATGCCGGAGCGATGCAGCACCTGCACCGAGCCGATCGCGCCGGCCGACAGGATCACCTCGCGCTTCGCGCGCGCTTCGATGATCTCGCCGTTCTGGACGAAACGCACGCCGACGGCGCGGCCCTGCTCGATGATGAGACGGTCGACCAGCACGTGCTTCTCGAGCCGCAGGTTGGGCCGGTTCAGCGCGGGCTTGAGGAAGCCGCGCGCCGAGGACCAGCGCCGGCCGCGCTTCTGGTTGACGTGGAAATAACTGGTGCCTTCGTTGTCGCCGGTGTTGAAATCCGGGATGCGCTTGATGCCCATTTCTTCTGCGGCATCGCCGACGGCATCGAGAACCTCCCACGACAGCCGCGGCGCCTCGATGCGCCAGCCCCCGCCGACGCCGTGATGCTCGCTCGCGCCCAGGAAGTGATCCTCGATCCGCTTGAACAGCGGCAGCACGTCGTCATAGCCCCAGCCGGTCATGCCGAGCTGGCGCCAATGGTCGTAATCGGCGGCCTGTCCGCGCATCGAGATCATGGCGTTGATCGCCGAGCAGCCGCCGATCACCTTGCCGCGGGGATAGGCCAGCGCGCGGCCGTTCAGGCCCGGCTCGGCCTCGGTCTTGAACATCCAGTCCGAGCGCGGATTGCCGATCGCGAAGAGGTAGCCGACCGGAATGTGGAACCAGATCCAGTTGTCGTCGCCGCCGGCTTCGAGAATGAGGACGCGATTTTTCGGATCGGCCGATAGGCGGTTGGCGAGAATGCATCCTGCCGTGCCTGCCCCGACGACAATGTAGTCAAACTCACCTTCGAGCCGCCTTGGCATTCTGCTTCCACCCGGATGGTCACTTGATGTTCCGTCCTAATAGGCAGACGCAGCGGTTTGGGACAAGTCCGGCCATGACGAGAGGGCAGGGCTCCCCCCGATCCGCGGCGGTTAGGTGGACTGCGGCTTGCATGGTAGACAGTCCTGTATTCCCAACAAAGCTTGAGACCATCCATGCCCATCGTGAACCGCGTCGCCGACCTTCAACCCGATATTCAGGCCTGGCGCCGGGACATCCACCAGCATCCCGAATTGCTGTATGACGTTCACCGCACCGCAGCATTCGTCGCGGACCACCTGCGTGAATTCGGCTGCGATGAGGTTGTGACCGGCCTCGGCCAGACCGGCGTGGTCGGCGTGATCAAGGGCAACAAGCCAGCCGGCGAAGGGCTCAAGACCATCGGCCTGCGCGCCGACATGGACGCGCTGCCGGTCGAGGAGCAGACCAACCTGCCTTACGCCTCGAAGAATCCGGGCAAGATGCACGCCTGCGGCCATGACGGCCACACCGCGATGCTGCTTGGGGCGGCCCGCTACCTCGCCGAGACCCGCAATTTTGCCGGCGATGCTGTCGTGATCTTCCAGCCGGCCGAGGAGGGCGGTGCCGGCGGCGCGGCCATGGTCAAGGACGGGCTGATGGAGCGCTTCGGCATCGAGCAGGTCTACGGCATGCATAACGGCCCGGGCATCCCGATCGGCTCGTTCGCGATCCGGCCGGGCCCGATCATGGCGGCGACCGACGAGGTCGATATCATGATCGAGGGCCTCGGCGGCCATGCCGCGCGACCGCACAAATGCATCGATTCCGTGCTGGTCGGCGCGCAGGTGATCACCGCGTTGCAGTCGATCGTGGCGCGCAGCGTCGATCCGCTGGAATCGGCCGTGATCTCGATCTGCGAATTCCACGCCGGCAACGCCCGCAACGTCATTCCGCAGACCGCGACGCTGAGGGGCACCATCCGCACGCTGTCGCCGGACGTGCGCAAGCTGGTCGAGAAGCGCGTGCACGAAGTGGTGGCGGGCGTGGCGCAGATCACCGGCGCGAAGATCGACCTGCACTACAAGCGCAACTATCCCGTCGTGAACAACCACGCCGCGGAGACCGAGGTGGCGCGGCGTATCGCAAGGCAGGTCGCGGGCGAAGCCAATGTGCACGAGATGCCGCCGCTGATGGGCGGTGAGGATTTTGCCTATATGCTGGAAGCGCGCCCCGGCGCCTTCATCTTCTGCGGCAACGGCGACAGCGCCGGCCTGCATCACCCCGCCTATAATTTCAACGACGAGGCGATCGTGTTCGGCACGTCCTACTGGGTCAAGCTGGTCGAGGAGTCGCTCGCAGCGTCGTAGACGCGGCGTCCTTCACCTCGCCCCGCTTGCGGGGCGAGGTCGGATTTTTCGCGAAGCGTAAAATCCGGGTGAGGGGGACTCTCCGCGAGTCCGTCTCTCACCGTGATCGCGGAGGCAGCCCCTCACCCCAACCCTCTCCCCGTAAGAACGGGGAGAGGGAGAGGAGAGGTCTTCAGAAGATTCGCGAGAAGATCACGTAGAGCGTGGCCGACAGCATGATCGCGCAGGGCAGCGTCAGCACCCAGGCCATCAGCAGGTTGCGGATGGTCGCCATCTGCAGGCCCGAGCCGTTCGCGGCCATGGTGCCGGCGACGCCGGACGACAGCACGTGGGTGGTCGAGACCGGCAGGCCGAACACGTCGGCGGCACCGATCGTGGCGGCGGCGACGAGCTCGGCGGAGGCGCCCTGTGCGTAGGTGAGATGGGTCTTGCCGATCTTCTCACCGACCGTGACGACGATGCGCTTCCAGCCGATCATGGTGCCGAGGCCGAGCGCGATGGCGACCGCGATCTTCACCCAGTTCGGGATGAACTTCGTGGCGGCGTCGAGCGAGCCCTTGTAGGCGTTCAGGGTCGCGACCTCGTCCTTGTTGAGATCGTTCTCCTTGTCCTTCATCAGGAAGCGGATCGCTTCCGAGGTCAGGTACATGTCGTTGCGGGTGTTGCCGACGGCTTCCGCCGGCACCTTGTTCAGCGTGCCGTATTTGGCGACCTGGTCGCCGACATCCTTCACCAGCACGGCGAGCGAGGGATAGGTGCCCTCGTTGATCTGATGCAGCGCGATGTACTGCGTCACCGCCGGACGGGGATCGCCGATGATGCTGTGCCCGGCGCCCTTGGCCGAGATCACCCTGGCGGCGGCCTCCGAGGTCTTCTGGAACTGGGCGACCTGGGATTCCGGCAGAGCGCGGTTGAGCGCGTAAGCGGTTGGAACGGTGCCGATCAGGATCAGCATGATCAGGCCCATGCCCTTCTGGCCGTCGTTCGAGCCGTGCGCGAAGCTGACGCCGGTGCAGGTCAGGATCAGGAGGCCGCGGATCCAGAGCGGCGGAGCCTTGTTGCCTTCGGGCGCGGCGTACAGAGCCGGGTTGCGCACGATGAACTTGAGCACCAGCAGCAGCACGGCGGCGCAGGCGAAGCCGACCAGCGGCGACAGCAGCAGCGCGTAGCCGATCTCGGTAGCCTTGCTCCAGTCCACGCCCGAGGTGCCGTCGCGGCCGCGCATCACGGCGTTGGCGATGCCGACGCCGATGATGGAGCCGATCAGCGTGTGCGAGGACGAGGCGGGCAGGCCGAAATACCAGGTGCCGAGATTCCACAGGATCGCGGCGATCAGCAGCGCGAACACCATTGCGAAGCCGGCGCTGGAGCCGACCTGGAGGATCAGCTCGACCGGCAGCAGCGAGACGATGCCGAAGGCGACCGCGCCGGAGGACAGCAGCACGCCGAGGAAGTTGAAGAAGCCCGACCACATCACGGCGACTTCAGCCGGGAGCGAATGGGTGTAGATCACGGTCGCCACCGCATTGGCGGTGTCGTGGAAGCCGTTGACGAATTCGAAGCCGAGCGCGATCAGCAGCGCGACGAACAGCAGGATGTAGGGCAGGAAGGTCGTGACCCGCGTGCCGGTCGCGTTGACGTCGGCATAGATGCTGTAGGCGACGAACAGCAGGCCCGCGGCGAGGATGCCGAAGAACAGGATCATCGTCAGCGGATTGAAGCCCTTGTCGAGATTTGGCCGCGAGGCCGGCTGGATCGGCGCGGGATCGGCTACCGCGCGGTCGAATGCTACATCGGTCATGTCTGGACGCCCCTTAACTTTCAGGTAAGGGTATTGTCCGCGATGGATTTGAAGGCTGGATGACAAGCGGTGGTTGAAAGGCGTTTTCCCGCCCGTATTTAGGCGGCGCGCGCGGATTTCCTCTGCAGGCTGGCGGCGATCTTCAGGTCTTCGACAAAGCGCTGATATTCCAGCACTTTGGCTTCCGGGTCGGGCAGTCGCAGCAGATAGGACGGGTGCACCGTCACCAGCGCCTTGCGGCCGTCGGGAAGGTCGATGAGCCGGCCGCGGGTCTTGCCAATTGGGGTGATCTTGCCGAATACGCTTTGCGCGGCGGTGGCGCCCATCGCGACGATGAGCTCGGGCTGGATTGCCGCAACTTCCCGCTCATACCATGGCCGGCACGCTTTGATTTCCGGTGTTGCCGGCTTCTGGTGCAGGCGGATCTTTCCGCGCGGCACGAATTTGAAGTGCTTCACCGCATTGGTGACATAGACCTTCTTGCGGTCGACGCCGGCTTCCTCCAGCGCGCGGTCGAGCATCTGCCCGGCCGGTCCGACGAAGGGATGGCCGGCGAGGTCTTCCTTGTCGCCGGGCTGCTCGCCGACCAGCATGATGGTGGCGTCTTTCGGGCCTTCGCCGAACACGGTTTGCGTCGCGTCCTTGTAGAGCGGGCAGGCACGGCAATGCGCGGCCTCCTCGCGGAGCGCTTCGAGATCGTTGGCGGCGGCTTTGTGTCCCATGATGGCTTCCGGACGTGGGGAGATCCGTCCGCCGGTCCAGCGTTCGGCATCGGCGAGCAAGGGTCCCAAGTATCGATCCAAGTACCGATGCGTCCTGGAGGTTCCTCCGGCGCTTCACCGGCGCGTCGGTCGTCATCAGCCGGCCGGGCTGGAAATGGCGCCGCCAGGTTTCCTCCAGGCGGCCTGGTGCCGGCCACTCCGTCCGGCTGATTCCGGGCGTGAAGGAGATCGCGTGACCATTCCAATGGGCACAAACGTCAGGCGTGAGGATCGACCAGGGCATGTCGGCAAAACGACGCGCAAAGAACGGCGCGGCGAATGCGACGATGTGATGCTCCGGCTCGAACCAGGCGGCGTAATGCGCCTTCTGCTCGCGCCCGATCTCGCGGAAGCGGACGAGATCGCGCATCCGCTGTGCATCGCGCTGCACGCTGCCAGCCATCGCGGTTGCCTGCGCCACGTCGGGATCGCTCATCGTTACGAGCAGGTCGTGATCGGCCTTCAACCGCCAGAGCAGGCGATAGAGCAGCGCAAAACGCTCGCCCTCGCGATGCAGGATCGCGATGCGGGCAAGCTCGATGAAATTGGCCGGCACGGTGAACGTGCTCTCGGTCTCGATCGGCGGAAGGCTCGGCGCTTCGGACAGGCCGGGCGGCATCTGGTCTTTCGTCTGGCCTTGCACGTGCCACACCACGTCCGCTGGGGCGACGTGGTGCAGCGCGAATGCGCGTGCGGCTTTACGCCAGCCGTCGAAATCGGTCTCGCTGTCCAGGGTGACGAGGTACATGGCACTCGAATCCTCTTGATTCCGCTCATGAATCCATGGGCGCGCCAATTCGATTGACTCCAGGCGCGCCGTTAGCTTTATATTAGAACATATCATGAACAAATGAGCCAGCCGCTGGTTCTCTTTTTGAGAGCCACCGGCAATCACCTCTGAAGGAGCGGCGTATATGAGCGGCGCACGCACAAGCGCGCTTGCGACCTTGCGCAGCCAGATCGAGCGCATCGAGACGGCGGAGGTCGTGCATCAGCATGATCGCGTCGCGCTTGGCCACGGCGAGGTCGACAGCGCGCTGAAGGGCGGGCTCGCGCGCGCGGCGATCCACGAGGTGTTTTGCGAGGGGCGCCAGGGCGCCGCCGCGACCGGGTTTGTCATGGGCGTTGCGGGACGCGTGACCGCGCGCCGGCCGCTGTTGTGGGTGCGGCAGGATTTTTCGGAACTGGAAGCCGGCGCGCTGTCGATGAGCGGGCTCGCCGAGCTCGGCCTCGACCCGCGCCGCGTGGTGATGGTGCGCGCGGCCGATGTGGAGGGTGCGCTGCGCACTTCGGCCGATGCACTGGCCTGCGATGCGCTCGGCGCGGTCGTGCTCGAGCTCTGGGGCGAGACGCGGCAATTCGATCTCGTGGCGAGCCGCAAGCTGACGCTGGCCGCGCAAGGCTCCGGCGTCACCGGCCTGCTGTTGCGGATGGCCGCGCAGCCGCTGCCCTCGACTGCCGAGACCAGATGGATGCTGCGCGCGGCGCATTCGCCGCCGGGCACGATGTGGAATGCCTGGGGCGCGCCGCGCTTCGATGCCGAGCTGTTGCGCAATCGTCATGGCCCGTGCGGCCGGTGGATCATGGAATGGAAATGTGATGAGTGCCAGTTCAGTGAACCGTCGACGTATTCTCAGCCTGTGGCTGCCGCGCCTGCCCATCGACCGGATCCAGCGGTTCTTCAACGGCGGGCTGGGTAAGACCAAAGCGTTTTCGAGCGAAGTGGGTACCGGTTCGCGTGAAGAAAACGCGTCAAAACAAAAAGACGAGCCCAGCATCGTCGTCATCAAAGAGACCAATGCGCTGGTGATCCATGCGCTTGACGATGCGGCGTCGCGGCTGGGCCTGCATATCGGCCAGCCCCTGGCCAATGCGCGGGCGATGTGCCCGGACTTGCGGGTGTTCGATGCCGATGTCGTCGCCGATGCGAAGACGCTGAGCGACATCGCCGACTGGTGCGACCGTTTCACGCCGCTAGTGGCGCTCGATCCGCCGCACGGGCTGTTCCTTGATATCACCGGCTGCGCGCATCTGTTCGGCGGCGAAGCCGCGCTGTTGCAGACGCTCATTCGCGCGCTCGGCCGACAAGGCTTTGCCGTCAGCGCGGCGATTGCCGGCACCTCGGTCTGCGCGCGGACGCTGACGCGCCAGGTCTCCGGCACCATCGTCGTCGATGGCGGGGAGGCGGAGGCGATCAGCCGGCTGCCGGTGTCCGCGCTCGGCGCGGGCGAGGCCATCACCACCGGCCTGCGCCGTGCCGGCCTGAAGACCATCGGCGATGTCGCATCGCGCGGCGCCCACGAGATCACGGCGCGGTTCGGCGCGCGGTTCTCCACGCTGCTCGCGCATGCGCTGGGGCAGGGCGATGCGCCGATCAATCCGCGAAAGCCGCTGCCTGACTACATCGTAGAGAAGCGCTTTGCCGAGCCGATCGCGACCGACACGATGATCGCGATGACGCTGTCGCGGCTCGCCGACACGTTGATCGCGTCCATGGAGAAGCAGGGCAAGGGCGCGCGGCGGCTGGAAGCCGCCTTCTTCCGCACCGACGGCGTGGTGCGCGCGATCATGGTCGAGACCGGACGGCCGGTGACGCGAAGCGCCGTCATCGACCGCCTGTTCCGCGAGCGGCTCGATGCGCTCGCCGATCCCCTCGATCCCGGCTTCGGCTTCGACATGGTGCGGCTGTCGGCGAGCCGCACCGAGATCGTGGTGCAGGAGCAGCGCGATCTCGACGCCCATGTCCACGACAATGACGAGCTCGCCGCGCTGATCGACCGCATCGCGGCGCGGATCGGCGGAAAGCGCGTCGTCGTGCACTTGCCGCAGGACACGCATGTCCCTGAATGTGCGGTGCTGGCCGCGCCGGCGCAGCATCACCTTGCCGCCGCCATGCAGGCCGAATGGCCGGCGCGCGCCGAGGGCGAGCCGCCGCTGCGCCCCCTGCGGCTGTTCGACAAGCCGGAGCCGGTCACAGTGCCGTTCGCGACCGTGCCGGATGGTCCGCCGCATCAATTCACCTGGCGGCGCGCGAAACACGCGGTGGTGCGGGTGGAAGGGCCCGAGCGCATCGCGATGGAATGGTGGCGTCAGGACGGCAAGCAGTTGACGCGGGATTATTTCCGCATCGAGGATGCCGAAGGCCTGCGCTTCTGGATTTTTCGCGACGGTCTTTACGAGGGGGAGGTGTTCGACGCCGACGGCAAGCCCGCTCCTCCCAACTGGTATGTGCACGGTCTCTTCGCATGAACACGCCTGCTTATGCCGAGATCGGCATCACTACCAATTTCTCCTTCCTGCGGGGCGGTTCGGATCCGCGGGCCTATGTGCATCAGGCGAGCATCCTCGGCATTCCCGTGATCGGCATTGCCGATCACAACACGCTGGCCGGCGTGGTGCGGGCCTACAAGGAGCTCGACAATGACAAGGTGCTGCACAAGCCAAAACTGCTGATCGGCGCGCGCATCGTCTTCATCGACGGCACGCCCGACATTCTTGTCTATCCGCGCGACCGTGCGGCCTATGGCCGGCTCTGCCAGCTCCTGACCCGGGGCAAGCGCGGCGACGACGTCACGCGGATCGAGAAGGGCGAATGCCGTCTCACCCTCTCCGATCTCCTCGCGTTTTCGGAAGGCCAGCTCCTGGTCTTGACCCTGCCGCATCGCTTCGAGCCGGCGCAGGCGCTGGATGTCCTTGCAAAGCTCAAAGCGACCCGCGCCGAGGGCGTGTGGCTGGCGGCGAGCCTGGTCTATCGCGGCGATGACCGACGCCGCCTGGCGCGGCTCGACGATCTCGCGACGACGGCAAAGGTGCAGTTGCTCGCGACCAACGAGGTGCTCTATCACGATCCTGTGCGCCGTCCCCTCCAGGACGTGCTCACCTGCATCCGGGAAAAGACCACGATCGAGGCGGTCGGACGAAAGCTCGAGGCCAATGCCGAGCGCTTTCTCAAAACTCCGCGCGAAATGTCGCGGCTGTTCCGTGACTTCCCCGACGCGATCGCGGAGACCATGCGCTTTGCGAACAAGATCGACTTCTCGCTCGACCAGCTTAGATATCAATATCCGGACGAGCCGGTGCCGCCGGGCAAGACCGCGCAAGGGCATCTGGAGGACCTGACCTGGGCGGGCGTCGATAAATATTTCGCCGGCAAGATCGATGACAAGCTGCGTGCTACGCTCAAGAAAGAGCTCGCGCTGATCGCCGAGCTGAAATACGCGCACTACTTCCTCACCGTGCACGACATCGTCCATTATGCGCGCAGCCAGAACATCCTGTGCCAGGGGCGGGGATCGGCGGCGAATTCAGCGGTGTGCTACGTGCTCGGCATCACCTCGGTCGACCCGACCAAGGTCGATCTCTTGTTCGAGCGCTTCATCTCCAAGGAGCGGCTGGAGCCGCCCGACATCGACGTCGATTTCGAGCATTCGCGGCGCGAGGAGGTGATGCAATATGTCTATCGCCGCTATGGCCGTCACCGCGCCGCGATCATCGCCACGATCATCCATTATCGTCCGCGTAGCGCCATCCGCGACGTCGGCAAGGCGCTGGGCCTGACCGAGGACGTCACCGCCGCGCTCGCCGACACCGTCTGGGGAAGCTGGGGCAGTGGCCTCAACGACATGCAGGTGAAGCAGGCCGGGCTCGATCCGCAAAACCCCATGATCAACCTCGCGGTCGAGCTTGCGACCGAGCTGATCGAATTCCCGCGCCATCTCTCCCAGCATGTCGGCGGCTATGTGCTCACCCAGGACCGGCTCGACACCTATGTGCCGATCGGCAACGCCGCGATGGACGACCGCACCTTCATCGAATGGGACAAGGACGACGTCGACGCGCTCAACATGATGAAGGTCGACGTGCTTGCACTGGGCATGCTGACCTGCATCCGCAAATGTTTTGATCTGATCGCGGACCACAAGGGCGAGCGCTGGGTTCTGGCGAGCGTTCCGCAGGACGATCCCAAAGTCTACGACATGCTGTGTGACGGGGAGTCGCTCGGCGTGTTCCAGGTCGAGAGCCGCGCCCAGATGAACATGCTGCCGCGCCTGAAGCCGCGGACCTTCTACGACCTGGTGATCGAGGTCGCGATCGTGCGGCCGGGGCCGATCCAGGGCGACATGGTGCATCCGTATTTGCGGCGACGGAACGGCCAGGAGAAGGTGAGCTATCCCTCGCCATCGCCCGAGCATGGTCCCGCGGACGAGCTCTACAAGGTGCTACACAAGACGAAGGGCGTGCCGCTGTTCCAGGAGCAGGCAATGCGCATCGCGATCGAGGCGGCCAAATTCACCTCCGAGGAGGCCAACGGCCTGCGCCGCTCGATGGCGACCTTCCGCAATGTCGGCACCATCGGCAAATACGAAGACAAGCTGATCGGCAACATGGTCGCGCGCGGCTACGATCCCAACTTCGCCAGAAGCTGCTTCGACCAGATCAAGGGTTTTGGTTCCTACGGTTTTCCGGAGAGCCACGCCGCGAGTTTTGCGCAGCTCGTCTACATTTCGTCATGGCTGAAATATCATCATCCCGATGCGTTCTGCTGCGGCCTCTTGAACTCGCAGCCGATGGGCTTTTACGCGCCGGCGCAGATCGTCGGCGATGCCCGCAAGAACGGCGTCGAGGTGCGCGACATCGACGTGTCCTACAGCTTTGCACAGAACACGCTGGAGCAGGGGAGCGGCAAATACCGCGCGGTACGCCTCGGCTTCCGCCAGATCGACGGTTTTCATTGGCTGGACGAGGATGAGGAGCGCCTGAAACACTCCCAGCTGTCATTCCGGGGCGACGCGTCAGCGTCGAGCCCGGAATCCATAACCACGATCGGGAGTATGGATTCCGGGCTCGCGCCAAGAGGCGCGCCCCGGAATGACGGCGGAGCGTTAGACTGGGCCGACCGCATCGTCGCCGCCCGCAACCGCCGTCCCTTCACCTCGCTCGAAGATTTCGCCCGCGACACCGGCCTGCCCAAGCGCGCGCTGATCCTGCTCGCCGATGCCGACGCCTTCCGTTCGCTCGGGCTCGATCGCCGCGAGGCGCTGTGGCAGGTGCGGCGGCTGCCAGATGACGTGCCGTTGCCGCTGTTCGAGGTCGCCACCGCCCGTGAGCAGCCCGACGAGCATGCAAAGCCATTGCCCTTGATGCCGCGCCCCGAGCAGGTGGTCGCGGACTACCAGACTATCCGGCTATCGCTGAAGGGCCACCCGATGGAATTCCTGCGCGAGATGTTTTCGCGCGATCGCGTCGTCGCCTGCAAGGACGTCAATCATCAGAACGAGCGGCGGCGCGTCCGCTGCGCCGGCGTGGTGCTGGTCCGGCAGCGGCCGGGCAGCGCCAGCGGCGTCGTGTTCATGACGCTGGAGGACGAAACCGGCATCGCCAATGTCGTGGTGTGGCCCAAGATCATGGAGCAGTACCGCAAGGAGGTGATGGGCGCGCGCCTCATCCTGGTCGAGGGCTATATCCAGAGCAGCCCCGAGAAGGTGACGCATCTCATCGCCCAGCGCATGGTCGACCGCTCGCACGATCTGATTGGACTGGCCAACGATGCCTTGACCCGCAGGCATCCGGTGCCATCAGGCGCCGCCCTGATCGAGCCGCTCAACGACGACCGTCGCGACCACGCGGATGCTCCGGCACAGAAAATCCGTCACCCCCGCAACGTCCGCATCCTGCCGCCGTCGCGGGATTTTCATTGAGGTTGTCGCGCGGGATGCTGCCACGCCGTCATTGCGAGCGTAGCGAAGCAATCCAGACTGTTGCCGCGGAAAGATTCTGGATTGCTTCGCTGCGCTCGCAATGACGAGTTTGTTGAAGCGATCGCGCCTCACTCTCAGTCGTCATACCCCGCAAAGGCGGGGTATCCAGTACGCCGCGGCCTCTCGGTTCTAGCCGCACTGTTTCTGGAATACTGGACCGCCCGCCTTCGCAGGCGATGACAGCGTGCCCCTCAAAAATTCACCCGGTTCGAGATCGCGCCGTCCACGACCAGATTGGATCCCGTGGTGAACCCCGACACCGGGCTGGCCAGAAACACCGCCGCGCTTGCGATCTCCTGCGGCGTTGCCATGCGGCCGGTAGGGTTGCGCTTCATCGCATCCTTGTAGCGCTCGGGCATGTTCTGCTCGATCGTGTTCCAGACGCCGCCCTTGAAATAGACGGTGCCGGGCGAGACCACGTTGACGCGGATCTTCTTCTTCGCATATTGCCGCGCCAGCCCCTTGGCCATGTGGATCAGCGCCGCCTTGATCGGGCCGTAGGAGCTCGCGAGATCGGCCTGTGCCGCCGAGATCGAGGCGATGATGACGAAGGCTGCGTCGCCGCTTGTCTCGCCGCTCGCCTCGAGGAACAGTCGCGCGGCATCGAACGCATGCACGGCGCCGAGCACGTCGAGCCGGAAGTTCTGCTCCCAGGACGCTGCATCCTGACCTTGCGCCATCGCGCCGGCATTGGAGAACAGCATGTCGATGCCGCCGAGCTCCTTTGCAGCGCCCTCGACCCAGGACTTCAACGCCGCGCCGTCGGTGACGTCGACCGGGCTGCCGGTGGCGCGGATGCCGCTCGTCTTCAGCTCAGTGACGGTGGCGGCAACCTGATCCGCATTGCGCGCGCACACCGCGACATTGGCGCCTTCGCCGGCCAGCGTCGCCGCAATCGCCCGCCCGATGCCGCGCGTGCCGCCGAGCACGATGGCGTTCTTTCCCTTGAGACCGAGATCCATTGTTTTGTCTTCCTTGTTGTTGGTCGCGCGCCGTCGTCGCGAACGAAGCGCAGTGCCTCCTCCAATGTCGTCCTGGCGAAAGCCAGGACCCATTACCACGAACTTGCGCTGCTGTGCGATGTTGTGGCCAAGACGTGCTGTAACAACATTCGACCGGGGTAATGGGTCCTGGCTTTCGCCAGGACGACACCGAGCGTGTGGTTAGTTGCTTCGCCTGCGGCGACGACCTCACTCCGGTGCCGCCCCCACCGGCGGGCCGCCGGGCGGGCGGTGCAAGTAAGTCAGCGAGACGTAGGCGCCGGCCCAGGAGCCGAGCGCCGCGAAAGCGACATAGAAGGCGTTTTCGGTGTAGCTGATCACCGCGTAGGAGGAGAGCAGGTACCAGACCGCGCTCCAGTTCGCCGCTGGCACGCGCTTGCGCGCGATCACGGCGGAGGTGAACATGACATAGACCGCGTCGGTGGCCGCCGTTGCGATGAACACGGCGCCGGCGGTAAGGGGATCGATGGCGGCCATTGCATTCCTTTCTGCGATCATGACATGGTCGCGAAAAGTACAGCATGATCCGGAAAAGTGCGCAGCGGTTTTCCGGAAGGATCGTACGCAAAACAACAACCCGAAAGGGAGAGAAGCGGCCATGCAAAGCCCTGCCGATATTCTCGAGGGCATCTGGACCTCCGCCGGCGGCGATAAGGCCGCGCTTGCACGCGTGCGACTGACCGGCGAAGAGCCGCAGATCCCGTCCTCGTTTCGTGTCGCTGTCGCCGGCCAAACCACAATCGCTGCCGCGGGCCTTGCTGCCGCCGAAATCACGCGATTGCGCAGCGGCGAGGTGCAGGACGTCCATGTCGACATGCGCCATGCCGTGGCCGAATGCCGTTCCGAGCGCTATTTGCGGCTCGACGACAAGCCGCCGCCACCGGCCAGCGACGCCATCGCCGGCGTCTACAGCACAGGCGATGGCTGCTTCGTCCGCTGCCACACCAACTTTCCGCATCACCGCGACGCGGTCTGCAAGGTGCTGGCTTGCGAGGCGGAGCGCGAGAAGGTCCAGGCCGCGTTGATGCGGTGGAAGGGCGAGGATTTCGAAACCGCGGCCTACGCTGCCGGCGGCGTCGTTGCCCTGATGCGCTCTCACGACGAGTGGTCCGCACTGCCGCAGGCACGTGCGCTCGCCGAACTGCCGTTGATCTCGATCGAGAAGATCGGCGAGGCCCCGCCAAAGCCGTGGCCTGAAGGCGATCGCCCGCTCGCCGGCCTCCGCGTGCTCGATCTCTCCCGCGTCATCGCGGGCCCCGTCGCCGGCCGCACGCTCGCCGCGCACGGTGCGGATGTGCTCCTGGTCTCGGGACCTGAGTTGCCCGCCATTCCCTGGCTCACCATCGACACCGGCCGCGGCAAGCTCACCACCTTCATCGAGCTGAAGAGCGAGGCGGGCAGGGCGCAGATGCGTGCGCTGTTGAAGGACGTCGACATCTTCTCGCAAGGCTATCGCCCGCACGCGCTCGCAGCTCTGGGTTTCTCGCCCGAGGAGGCAGCGAAGATCAATCCCGGCATCGTCTACGTGACTCTGTCAGCCTACGGTCATGCCGGACCCTGGGCCGAGCGGCGCGGCTTCGACTCTCTGGTGCAAACCACCACCGGCTTCAACCATGCCGAGGGGAAGGCCGCCGGCATCGACGGTCCCAAGGAATTGCCGGCACAGATACTCGATCACGCCACCGGCTATCTCATGGCGTTCGGCGCGATGATGGCCAGGGCGCGCCAGGCCCGCGAAGGCGGCAGCTGGCACGTGCGCGTGTCGCTGGCGCAGACCGGCCGCTGGTTGTGGAATCTCGGCCGGCTCGACGGCGGACTGGACACCCCGGATCTTACGGGCGAGGCTGTACATGCAGCGTTCATCGAGAGCATGCCATCTGGCTTCGGCACGTTGAAAGCGGTGCGCCATTCGGCGCTGCTGTCGAGAACGCCGGCGCAATGGAGCCGTCCGGCGATGCCGCTCGGCAGTCATCCGGCACAGTGGCCGGTGAGAAGCTGACACTGAGCTTACTTGGCTTACTTGGAGCTGACGCGTCGCAAAATTTTAACGCAAACGGAAAGGTGCCGGGCGTTTTTTAGGTTGTTTGAAATCTGAATTCGGCACTATTAGCGCGACCGATGAGGCAATTGTTTGCCGAGATCGTCGCAGACATGACCGGGCCCCATGGTAGTTGAAAATACCAAGCGATTGCAGGTGCTTACAAAACAGCGGGTGATCTCATCCGTAGTTTTACTGGCACTCGCCGGCGCCGGTGCCTACGGCTTCCTCTATGCGGGGACCAAGGAAAAAAGTCATTCCGAGGTCTCCAGCCAGTCGCGCAGGAATGCGCAGAATTTCACGCCGACCCCGTCCGAATGGGCGACCCTGACGATCGAGCCGGTCAAGGCCAAGACCTTCCGGGCCGAATATGTCACCGAGGGCAAGGTCGCGGTCGACGAGGACCGCTCGACGCCGGTGTTCTCGCCCTATGCGGGCCGGGTCACCAAGCTGCTCGCCAAGCCCGGCGAGATGCTGAAGCAAGGTCAACCGCTGTTCACGATCGAGGCCGCCGACACCGTGCAGGCCCAGAACGATTTCATCGCGGCGATGACCTCGCAGAACAAGGCGAAGTCGGCGATCGATCTTGCCGACATCCAGTTCAAGCGGGCCAAGGATCTCTATGAGGGCCACGCCATTCCGCTGAAGGACTATCAGCAGGCGGAAGCCACCCAGGTCCAGGCGCAGAACGACATGCGCTCCTCGGCGACGGCGCTGGAAGCCGCACGCAACAAGCTGCGGATTCTCGGCTTCACCGACGAAACCATCAAGGCGTTCCAGGACAAGGGCGTCATCGATCGGGAGATCACGATCTACTCGCCGATCTCCGGCACGGTCGTGCAGCGCAAGATCGGCCCGGGCCAGTACGTCAATTCCGGCGCCAGCGATCCGGTCTTCGTGATCGGCGACCTTTCCACGGTCTGGCTCACCGCCTTCGTGCGTGAGAGCGATGCGGCCGCTGTGTGCATCGGGCAGGACATCACCGTCAACGTGATAGCGCTGCCGGGCCGGCCGCTGACCGCCAAGATCAACTACGTCGCCGCCGCGATCGATCCCAGCACCCGCCGTCTGCTGGTTCGCGCCACCATCGACAACAAGGACGGCGTGCTCAAGCCGGAAATGTTCGCCAACGTCACGATCTATTCGGCCGGCGACCGCGCGGCACCTGCGGTGCCGAAACAGGCGTTGATCTATGAAGCCGACAAGGTTCGCATCTGGGTGGCGCGCGAAGACAAGTCGGTCGAGCTGCGCCAGATCAAGATCGGCCTGATCAACGGCAACCTCGTCGAAGTCACGAGCAACCTGCAACCCGGCGAGCAGATCGTCACCAAGGGCAGCCTGTTCATCGACCGCGCGGCGTCCGGCAGCTGATCGACGACCCAAAAACTGAAAACAAACTGAAGACCTGAATGGATCGTCTCGTCGCCCTTGCCGTCAACCGGCGCTACCTGATGGTCGGCATGTTCGTTGCCGTGCTGATCGGCGGCTTGATCGCGTTCAACCAACTCAATATCGAGGCCTATCCCGACCCGACCCCGCCGATGGTCGACATCGTGACGCAGAGCCCGGGCCTGTCGGCCGAGGAAATCGAGCGTTACATCACGATCCCGATCGAGACCCAGGTCGCGGGTCTGAAGAACCTCACGACCATCCGCACCATCTCGCTCTACGGCCTCTCTGACATCAAGCTCCAGTTCTCCTTCGCCTACACCTACGACGAGGCGTTGCAGCAGGTCTTGAACCGCCTGGCGCAGCTCGCGCCGCTGCCGGGCAATGTGCAGCCGCACATCTCGCCGCTCAGCCCGATCGGCGAGATCTTCCGCTACCGCCTGGTCGGCCCGCCGAACTACAGCGTGCTCGACCTGAAGACGATCCAGGACTGGATCCTCCAGCGCCGCTTCCGCGCCGTGCCGGGCGTCATCGACGTCACCGGGTGGGGCGGCAAGAGCAAGACCTACGAGCTCCAGGTCGATTTCAACAAGCTCGTCGCCAACGGCCTGACGCTGCCGCAACTGCTCCAGGCGGTCGGCAATGCGAACGTCAACGTCGGCGGCAACACCGTCAATATCGGCCAGCAATCGGCCGTGGTGCGCGGCGTCGGCCTGATACGTTCGATCGACGACCTTGCCAACACCATGGTCTCGCAGACCAACGGCAACCCGGTGCTGGTCAAGGACGTCGCCACAGTCACGGTCGGGCAGAGGCCTCGCCTCGGTATTGCCGGCATCGACGATGCCGACGACATCGTGCAGGGCATCGTCCTGATGCGCCGCGGCGAGCAGAGCTCGCCAACCATCAAGCGCGTCCACCAGCTCGTTCAAACCATCAACAACTCCAGCATTCTGCCGCCCGGCGTGCGCATCGAGCGCATCTACGACCGCGGCGACCTGATTGAGCTCACGACCCACACCGTGCTGCACAACATGGTGGTCGGCATTCTGCTGATCGTGCTGTTGCAGTGGATCTTCCTCGGCGACCTGCGCAGCGCGCTGATCGTCGGCGCCACCATTCCGTTCGCGCTGTTCTTCGCGGTGATCATCCTGGTGCTGCGCGGCGAATCGGCGAACCTGCTGTCGGTCGGCGCGATCGATTTCGGCCTGATCGTCGATGCCACCGTCATCATGGTGGAGGCGATCTTCCGCCGCCTGACGCAGACGACCCCGGTGTCCGAATCCGAGCACATGTCGTCCGAGACGCTGTTCGGCATGAAGAGCCACGCCATCCTCAGCGCCGCGGCCGACGTGTCGCGCTCGATCTTCTTCGCCGCCGCCATCATTATCGCGGCCTTCCTGCCGCTGTTCACGCTCTCCGGCGTCGAAGGCAACATCTTCGGACCGATGGCGCGCACCTATGCCTATGCGCTTGCCGGCGGGCTGCTGGCCACCTTCACGGTGACGCCGGCGCTGTCCGCGATCATCCTGCCCGCGCATGTCGAGGAAACCGAGACCAAAGTCATGTTGATCCTGCACCGGATCTACATGCCGGTGCTGCATTGGGCCGTCGCCAATCGCGGCATCATGCTCGGCGGTGCGGTCGGCCTCGTGCTGATGACGGTGGCGCTCAGCCGGCTGCTCGGCCTCGAATTCCTGCCCAAGCTGGAAGAGGGCAATCTCTGGATCCGCGCCACGCTGCCGCCGACCATCTCGCTCCAGGAAGGCAACACCTACGTCAACGAGATGCGCAAGGTGATCCGCGCCCGGCCCGAGGTGGAATCGGTGGTGTCGCAGCACGGCCGTCCCGACGACGGCACCGACGCGGCCGGCTTCTTCAACGCCGAGTTCTTCGCGCCGCTCAAGCCCGTGAGCCAATGGCCCGGCACGCGTGACAAGGAAGAGCTGACCGCGCAACTGCTCAAGCAGCTCGACGACCGCTTCCCCGGCGTCGAGTTCAACTTCTCGCAATATCTCCAGGACAACGTCTCCGAGGCCGTCTCCGGCGTGAAGGGCGAGAACTCGATCAAGCTGTTCGGCAGCGATCTGCAGGCGCTTACCGACACCGCCAACAAGATCAAGCAGGTGCTGTCGACGGTGCAGGGTGTCACCGACCTTGCGGTGTTCACATCGCTCGGGCAGCCGACCATCCAGATCGACATCGACCGCGCCAAGGCCGCGCGCTACGGCCTCGCACCGGGCGACATCAACGCCACCATCAAGGTCGCGATTGGCGGCGACACCGCGGGCGATCTCTACGAGCCCGGAAGCGACCGCCATTTCCCGATCATCGTTCGGCTTGCGCCGGAATACCGCCGGAGCGCGGAGGCGATCCAGAATTTGCGGATCGGTGCGCCGGGGCCGAACGGGACCGTCACGCAGATCCCGTTGAGCGAGGTCGCCACCATCAGCCTCGTCTCGGGCGCGGCCTACATCTACCGCGAGCAGCAGGAGCGCTACCTGCCGATCAAGTTCTCGGTCCGCGAGCGCGATCTCGGCAGCGCGATCCGCGAGGCGCAGCAGAAGATCGCCGACCAGGTGCAACTGCCGCCCGGCGCGCACATGGACTGGGTCGGCGAGTTCGGCAATCTCCAGGACGCGATCCGGCGCCTGTCGATCGTGGTGCCGATTTCGCTGGCGCTGATCGGTGTTCTGCTCTGGTTCAATTTCGGCTCGATGACCGACACGCTGCTCGCGATGAGCGTGATCCCGATGGCGATCTTCGGCGGCGTGCTCGGGCTGTTGATCACCGGCACGGCGTTCAGCGTCTCCGCGGCGATCGGCTTCATCGCGCTGTTTGGCATTGCGGTCATGGATGGCATCATCATCCTGTCGCAGTTCAACCAGCTCATCGAGGAAGGCATGGACCGCGTGAGCGCGGTGATCCGCACCGGCGAGCTTCAGCTCCGGCCCGTGCTGATGACCTGCGTCGTCGCCGGCGTCGGCCTCTTGCCCGCTGCCCTGTCGGAGGGCATCGGATCGCAGGTGCAGAAGCCGCTCGCGGTCGTCGTCGTCACCGGCATGATGCTGGCGCCGGTCGTGATCCTGGTGACCTTGCCGGTCCTGATCTCCTTCTTCTCCCGCCGTGCGCGCTGATCGCGGGCGGCCGTCGCGACTCAGAATCCGTAGAGCCGCCCCGGATTGTCGACCAGGATCTTTTTGCGCACATCCGCATCCGGTGCCCACACCGGAAGTTGGTTGAGCAGGCGGCCGTCATCGATCTGGTAGAGAGGCGCGACGTCGGTGGCTTTCCGTCCCTCGACATGACTCGAATCCGGATGCGGCCAGTCGGTGCCCCAGACGATGCGATCCGGATTGGCCTCGATCAGCGCGCGCGCAAAGGGCACCATGTCCTGATAGTCCGGCGCGAGTTTTGACGAGCGATAGGCGCCGGAGATCTTCACATAGGCCTTGCCGGATTTGACGAGCGCGACCAGGTCGGAAAATCCCGGCTGCTCCAGCCCGAGCGAAGCCTCGAGGCCGCCGAAATGATCGAACACCGCGGGCACGGGCGCGGCCAGCACCAGGTCCTTGATCGCCGAGATCATCGGCAGCGTGGTGTAGAGCTGCACGTGCCAGCCGCGCGCCTTCATGCGCTCGACGGCCGCAGTGAAGCGGGCCCGGCCGACATTGGGATCGCTGATGCCGCCGGTCGCAAGGTTGATGCGGATGCCGCGGAAGCCTTCCTGCTGCATCGCATCGAGCTGCGCGTCGGTCGTCTTGTCGTCGATCACGGCGACCCCGCGCGCGGTTCCGCCACGCGCCTTCATGCCGAACAGAGTGGAGGAATTGTCGGTGCCGTAGACGCTTGGCGTGACGATCACCACGCGCTCGATATGCAGCGCCTTGTGCAGCGCGGCCATTTCTTCAGGGCTCGCCGGCTCCGGCGTATAGACGCGGCCTGCGAAGAACGGAAACTTTTCGGGATCGCCATGGATGTGGGTGTGGCAGTCGCAGGCATGCGCCGGAACGTCGAAATTGACCGGCGTCGCGGGCTGCGACGCGCGGGCGTGGGCTTTGCTGGTCATGGCTACTCCGGCGGCAAGTGAGGCAAGCAGGACACTGCGTCGGTCGAGCATGGTTTCTCTCCCTGCTTCGTTATTTGGAGGTTGAACCGAAATAGTATCACATCAGCCCGGCAATCGCTCCGCTTCGCTGCATAGCTGCTCGACAAGGTTCGCAAGCGGGTGTGAGCCGTCAACGCGCACGACCGGGCAGGGCAGGCCCGCGAGCCAGGCCTCATGCTTTGCAAGATTGCGGCCTTCGCGATCACCGGCCTCGTAATGGGAGGCCCATTCGACGAAGGCTTCGGTCTCGTCATGGCGCCAGCCGCCCGGCGCGACCGCCTCAACGCCAAAATGGGCGGCCTCGCGGGCGCGCAATCGCTTCAGCCGGATTTCGCGCGGTGCGGTGACGAAGACGACGAGATCGAACAACGGAACGAGTTCCTCGCCCCAGCCGGTGACCGATCCGCTGAGCACCCAATCGAGACGCGGCAGAAACATCTCGCGCATCAGGCGCAGGCGCTCCGCGCCGGGGCGCGTCGTCTGGTAGGGCGGCGCGGTCGGCAGCCAGAAATAATCATCGCTGTCGTGATGCGGAAGCGCAAGCCGCCCGGCAAGCGCGCGGCCGAGCGTCGTCACGCCGGACCCCGAAGCTCCCATCAGATGGATGCGGCGGCTCTTCATGGCACCGGCCAAAAGATTGAAACTACTGCCCCGACGGCGTGCGCAGGCCGTGCCAGGCGTCGCGGACCTGCTGGTAGTGCACCTCCGGCAGGTAGTCCGGCGTGTTCAGGCTCAAGGTCTTGACGTCGAGATGGCCGACGGCGCTGAGTAGCGTGTAGGAGGCGATCACGCGGTCGCGCAGCGCGCCGATCAGACGGGCCTTGGCCTGGATCAGATCGGCCTGCGAGTTCAGCACGTCCACCGTCGTGCGCTGTCCGCCGGCGGCCTCGCGCTGCACGCCCTGGAGCGCGACGGTCGCCGCCTTCACCTCGGACTCGGAGGCCGAGACCGCGATCTTGGCGCCTTCATTGGCAACCCAGGCGCTGACCGCCGCGGTGCGGGCCTGATTGCGCACCTGGTCTAGCACAAGCCGGCTCTGCGCGGTGACTTCCTTGGCCTGCCGGGTCTGCGCGGCGGCCTGGCCGCCGTCATAGATCGGCGCGGTGACGCTGGCGACGATTGAAGCCTGGTCCTCTGCGAAGGTGCCGAGTGTCGGGTCGTTGTTGCGGCTTTTGCTGGCGCTGCCCTGGATGCTGGCGCTCGGCAGCAGGGCGCCTTCCGCGACGCGGATGTTGGTGGAGGCGACATCGACGTCGAAGCCTGCCGCCATCACGGCCGGATGCTGGCGGATCGCCATTGTCAGCGCATCCTCGCGGCTCTTCGGCAGATAGCGGTCGACCACTTCGGCGGCCCGAAGCTGCGATGGCGCATTGCCGATCACCTGCGCGTATATTGCCTGGCTCACCGCGAGCGCGACTTCGGCGGCATTGAGGT
The DNA here is from genome assembly GCF_044570075.1 of Bradyrhizobium sp. YCK136. Classification (NCBI taxonomy): domain Bacteria; kingdom Pseudomonadati; phylum Pseudomonadota; class Alphaproteobacteria; order Hyphomicrobiales; family Nitrobacteraceae; genus Bradyrhizobium; species Bradyrhizobium sp. YCK136. Next base: position 6,477,581 of record NZ_CP172424.1, on the reverse strand, counting down.
CGGAGAGCCCGCGGTTGAGACGGGCCTCGGCCTGCGCGGTGTCGGTCGGCGTGACGTCGCCGGCGTTGAGGCGGCGCTGGGTGACGGAAAGCGTCTCGCGCAGGAAGGCGACGTTGGAGCGCTGCGCCTCCACCAGCGACTGATTCGCCAGCACATTGGTGTAGGCGGTGACCGCGTCGAGCAGCACGCCCTGGCCGACATTGCGCAGCGCCTCGCGGCCCGACTGCACCTGGAGCTCGGCGGCCCGCACGTTATTGGCGGTGCGGAAGCCGTTGAACAGGGTCTGCGTCACGGTGACGCCGATGACCCATGGCGTCAGATTGGCGGTCTGGATCGTGTTGTTGGGCAACAGGTTGCGCACCGACTGCAAGCCGGCGCTGAGGCTTGCAACGAGTTGCGGCCGGTAGCCGGCGAGCGCCTGCGGCACGTTCTCATCGGTCGCACGCTGCCGCGCGCGCTCGGCATTGAGCTGCGGGTTGGTCTGGTAGGCCTTGGCCAACGCCTCCGGCAGGGCTTCGGCCCCGGCGGCCGAGGGCAGGGCGCAACAGAGCGCCAGCGCGGTCCATGTCGCAAGCACAGGACCCACGCCCGATCGATGCCGCGTCATCACGCGACCAACTCTCGCGGCACGCCCAATCATGTAATCCCGCTAAACCCCGGCTGTCCGCCCCCGCCGACGGTGGCCTCTTAACTGTTTAACCAGCCGGGGTCCCGCAGGCAAACTGCCGCGGGGAAAACCCCCATGTATTCCGTGCTTGTTGCAGGCGCGTCACAGGGGTTGTGCGGGAAAGCGTCAGAGCCTTACACCGGCCTGACCAGGTGCCGCCTCAGCGGTTCTTGTTCACCGGCTTGCGCTTCTCGATGAACGCGGCCATGCCCTCGGAGCGGTCTTCCAGCGCGAAGGTCGAGTGGAACAGGTTGCGCTCGACGCTCATGCCCTCGGCGAGCGTGGTCTCGAAGGCGCGGTTCACCGCTTCCTTGGCCATGGCGACGGCGGGCCGTGACATCGACGCGATCTTTTCGGCGGCCGCCATCACCTCGTCCATGAGCTTGTCGGCGGGCACGATGCGGCTGACAAGGCCGCTTCGCTCGGCTTCCGCCGCATCCATCATGCGGCCGGTGAGGCAGAGGTCCATCGCCTTGGACTTGCCGATCGCGCGGGTCAGGCGCTGGGTGCCGCCGATGCCGGGAATGGTGCCGAGCGTAATTTCGGGCTGGCCGAACTTGGCGGTGTCGGCGGCGATGATGAAGTCGCACATCATGGCGAGTTCGCAGCCGCCGCCGAGCGCGTAGCCCGCAACAGCGGCGATGGTCGGCTTGCGGCAGCGCGCGACGCGGTCGCCGCCGATCGCGGCGAAATCCTCGGAGAACATGTCGATGAAGCCCTTCGGCTGCATCTCCTTGATGTCGGCGCCGGCGGCAAAGGCTTTCTCGCTGCCGGTCACGACGATGCAGCCGATGGTATCATCGCCCTCGAGATCGTCGACGGCGGCCGCAATCTCGCGGAAGACGCCGAAGGAGAGCGCATTGAGCATCTTCGGCCGGTTCAGCTTGATGATGCCGACCGCGCCTTGGCTTTCGACGATGATGTGTTCGAACGTGCTCATGCTCCACCCACGCTTTTGATTGGGCGGGCAATGTGCCTGCTGCCGCAGTGGGCTTCAAGGGGCCCCGAAAAGCTGCCGGAACAAGGCCGCCCGGGACGTGCAGCCAACTGCGCGTCCCGGGCGAGGTTCGTCGGGCCAAAAGATCAGGCCAAAAGATCAGGCCAAGAACTCAGGCCAAGAGATCAGGCCATGAACATCCGCGCGGCGGAGGCCAGCGTCAGCAGCGTGCCGACGCCGATGAAGATCTTGCCGATCAGGGAGCTCTGGTCCCAGGCCGAGCTCTGGTGGCTGCTCGCCATCACCGGCGCGGGTCGCGGCTGCGCGTCGGTTGCGGCGATCACCGCGTTCTGCTTCTGCGCCGGCGGGCTGTCCTGTTGCAGGGCGCGGTCGAGATCGTTGAGCTGGTCGGGCGCCACCACCTGGCTCTCGGCATTCGGGGCGGCGGTATTATCGGCCGCTGCCTGGACGTTGTCGTTGGCGCGGTCCGTCATCGCGGAGGCCGCAGCCGCGGGCGGCGTATCGGCGGCGGCGAGCTGAGCCTTAGCGTTGGCGACCTCCGGCGGCATCTGGCTCGAGGCCGGCACATCGCCACCAGCCTTGTTGTCGGCCTTGCTGTCAGCCCTGGCCGCGTCGGACTTTGCCGCAGCGTCCGTCTTGCCGGCCTTGTCGTCGGAGGACTTCTGCGCCGTCTTGCTGCTGGTGCGGCGCGCAGAGTGACGCCGGTGCTTGCTCGGCTGGACTGCATCAGCCTGTTTGCCTGCGCTGTCCGATGGGCTGCTCGCAGCCGAACTCGGCGCCGCCTGTGCAGCGCCTCCGAACAGCAGGAAAAGCCCGGCCAAAAGAATCAGGGCAGCGCGCCCGCTGGCTTTGATCATGTTGACGATCTCCCCAATCCACCCATGCCCGGACCGAACAGAGACGCCGTGGCGTGACGATAGCGGGGCAAAAAATGGGAATCTTCGGGCTAGACCGGGCAAAAACGGGGCAAGCCGCCCCCTCCGGGGCCGGCCGCCGGATGCGGACGGGACCGATCGGTGTTATGAGCCGTCGCGGATTTCCACGGCCGCATTGGACGGTGGCACAGCATCTATCACGAAACCGTGATCGTACCGGTGCCGGCGTAACAAATTGAAAGAGCGGCCGAATTGCATGATGAGGGCGCGGGTGCGCGGACGTGAGGACGAATGGACCGGCCTGATGCGGTCGGCCATGGCGGGCGATGATGCGGCGTATCATCGCCTGTTGAAGGCGGTCACGCCGGTGCTGCGCGCTGCCGCGAGGCGCGGGCTGGCGCGGGCCGGCCAGCCTCCCGACCAGGCCGAGGATATCGTGCAGGAGATTCTGTTGGCGGTGCATCTGAAGCGGCACACCTGGGACAGCGAAGCCCCCTTCGCACCCTGGCTGTTCGCGATCGCCCGCAACAAGCTGATCGATGCGCTAAGACGACGTGGCCGGCGGGTCTTCGTCAACATCGATGATTTCGCCGAGACCCTGCCGGGCGAGACGCCGCAGGAGACTGCTTCGGCGGGCGAGGTCACGGCGCAGCTCAACACGCTGCCGCAGCGCCAGCGCGACGTGTTGCAGTCGATCGCGGTCGACAGCGCGTCGATCAAGGACACGGCGGCAAAGTTTTCGATGAGCGAGGGCGCAGTACGGGTCGCGCTGCATCGCGGACTTGCGGCGCTCACGGCCAAACTGCGGGACCACTAGTCATGGATACCGATCAACTCATTCGCTCGCTTGCGGCCGACAACGCCCATCGCACCCCGCGCGTCGGCGCCGTGCTGACCATGGCGCTCCTGGTCGCCGCGCCGCTGTCGATCCTGATCTTCGCGACGTTCCTCGGCGTGCGGCCCGACGTGATGAGCGCCATGCACAACCCGTTCTTCGACATGAAGTTCGCGGTGACGCTGTCGCTCGCGATCCCCGCGATCATCGTCAGCCTGCATCTGTCGCGGCCCGAGGCCTTGCTGCGCGGCTGGGGCTGGCTGTTGCTGCTTCCCGTCGGCCTTCTTGCGGTCGCGATCGGCGGCGAGACGATGATGGCGCCGGCCATGCCGATGTCGATGCGCTTGATGGGCAAGAACTCCAGGGTTTGCCTGCTGGCGATCCCGGCGATGTCGCTGCCGCTGCTGGCGGGGGCGCTGTTCGGCCTGCGCCACGGCGCGCCATCGCACCCCGCGCTCGCCGGTGCGCTCGCCGGCCTGGTGTCGGCCGGGCTCGCTGCGACGCTCTACGCCTCGCACTGCACCGACGACTCGCCGCTGTTCGTCGCGACCTGGTACACGATCGCGACGGCGCTGGTAGCCGCGATCGGAGCGCTGCTCGGGGCGAGGGTGTTGCGGTATTAGGCCGCGGGCGTCGTGCCGTGCTGCATGCGGTGGAAACGCAGCACCTGCTGCGCGGTCGATGAGCGCAGGGCCTCGTAGGTATCGCGCAGCGTCAGCATGTCGGTCTGCGAGCCGCCCGAGAGCTTTTCGCGCAGGGCGATGATTGCGCGCACGCTCGCCCACGACATGCCCGCGACCTTGGCGAGGATCATCACGCCCTCGGTGCGGCTCTCGATCATCATGTTCTCGGCGGTCTCGACCGCAACGCCGGCGAGCGCCGCGAGGCCCGCATTGGTCTCGTCGAACTTGCCTTGCTCGGCGAACGCGGTGACCTGGAATTCGTTGAGGCGGCCGTCCTCGTGGAGCGACTTCACCAGCGCGCGCGCTATCTCGGTTTGCCGGGTCATGGCCGCGGCGCGGACCCGCTGGGCCGCTTCCTGGACCACGCTCGACACCTCGTCCGCGAGCTCCGGATGCGCGGCCTCGAGCTTCCTGCGCACGCTCAGGGACGCCTTCGCGACCAGCTTCAGGTAGTGATGGCGCGGCAGGTCGGGCCGCAGGCCGATGCATGTGGCGAGGTCGTCATCGCGCTCGGCCCGCGTGACGAGGTCGGAGAGGCTGTCCTCGGAGAGCTGTGCGCCGGGATTGCCGACGGTCGATTGCACGACGTCCTCGTTGCCGCGCGTCACCAGCACGTCGGTGAGTGCTGCCGACAGCACCCGCCGCAGCGAGATCGCCTTCAGATGCGCCTGACCCCGCGTGCGCGCGATCTCGATCAGGGTCGCCTCGTCCAGCCGTTCCGATTTCGACAGCACCGGTCCTGCGACCTCGATCACCTCGTCGAGCGCGAGCGTGCGGATGATCTTCGGCGGTGCCGCCGCGATCGGTGCGAGGCGGTCGGCGAGCAGCGTCCTCGCCGAGGTCTCGATCTGTTCGATCAGGCACTGGAATACGTCGTCGAACACGCGGATGTGCTCGTCGGAGTAATCCACTGCATTGCCCACGAACAGATCGGTGACGCGGCGCAGCGCCTCGACCCGGCGCACAACGGTGCCGTGCGAGAGCGCAGCCTGCAATTCCTCGAGCAGGTTCTCGGATGGTCTGGCGGATCTGGATATCATTGCCCTGTCCTGGAGCGTTTGGTCCGGCGGCGGCTTCTCACGTGCCGGAGAAAATGGGTTGGTCAGTTCGTTGCAATACGGTTGCGGCCTTGCGCCTTGGCTGAATAGAGCGCGCTGTCGGCGCGCGCGAGAAACGTGTCGGCAGTATCAACGTCGCGCAGCGTCACGACGCCCGCGGAAATCGTCACGCGCATGCCGGGGGAGAATGCGCTCCAGTCGAGATCGGCGACGATGCTGCGCAAGCGCTCGAGCATGCGCGAGGCCGCCTCGCCGTCGGTGTCCGGCAGCAACAGCAGGAATTCCTCGCCGCCGTAGCGGCCGAAGCAGTCGGTCGGGCGGATGTTGGCGAATATGGTGATCGCGAAGGTGCGCAGCACCTCGTCGCCGATGGGATGGCCGTGGGCATCGTTGATGCGCTTGAACCAGTCAAGATCGATCAGCGCGATCGCGCAAGATGTCGATGCCCGCCGCGACTTGTCCATCTCGGCGTCGAGCAGTCGCATGATGCAGCGGCGGTTGTAGGAGCCGGTCAGCTCGTCGAGCTCGGCCAGTTCCTCGATGCGCTGATAGGCAGCCTTCAGCTCGATGCTGCGCTGGTACAGGATCTTGCGTAGCGTGGCGCCGAACAGGCCGAGGAAGGCGCACTGGCCGATCACCAGCACGAAGCACAGCATCGAGGCGGTCCGCTGCAGCCGGGTAGCAACGGGCATGCCGATCGGCAGGTCGGAGGCAAGGAAGACGGCGGCAAGGCCGATGGCCGCGAGTGTCCAGGTGATCATCGCCTGGGCCGAGGTCATGCGCAGCGTGCCGAAGGCGAAGATCAGGAACAGCACGCAGATGAAGGCGATGCCGATGGTCGGGACCGACAGCAGGAACACGAATTGCAGCGCCATATGCGCCGAGATCTGGAAGACGGTGAGGTAGTGGTCGGTGAATCTGTCGCCGATGCCGGCTTCCGACAGCACGGTGAACGTGCCGATGATCAGGAGGCCGCCGAACCAGAACAGCGAGGCAATGTCGACCGAGATCGCGCCGTCATAGGCGTAGATCAGCAGGACCGAGGCGCCGAGCGAGTAGCTCGCCACCTGGCCGACATACATCTGGCGGCGCTGCCGGGCCCGGCGCTCCCGGACTTCGGGGGCCGCCGCCTCGGGCGCGAGAACGAGTTCCGCGACCTCAGCGGCATTCCTCTCCGGAAAGGACGTCGCGGCCGTGTTCATGGTCCCGCCAATGGTGGATGTCAGCCCAAAAATCTACGTGGCAAGCCTTTAGGTTTGGTATCCTTTGAAAGCGAATCCGAACCGTGCAGCGCAGAACAGGGTGATGTCGGTCGCTGGGGGAATTTGCCGGCGATTAGGCATCGTTTGCGATGCGGTCGAGCCAAAGCAGGCCTTCGTGAGACATACGTCGTGCAGGACTGCTATGGAACCGAACTTGGTCGGCCCGCCCGTGACCGGGCAGGCGTTCCGCAGGGAAATGTTGCAGTATTATGTTACCGATCTGGATCCAAACGGCCGACCCGCACGGGCGGGACAGGAAAAATCCGCGTATGTGGGGTAGAGCACACAAGCTCCCGTATGACTGCGGTAGGTTGAACAATTTTGCACCTGCCGTCGAACCGTCCGCTGCATCGACCCGACCAACCTTGCGAGACGGCCTTTGAGCGTGACACAGGCGGCTTCGGACGAGATCCTCATCGCCAGGATCGCTCAGGGTGACCGGCTTGCCATGCAGGTGCTGTACGGGCGGCACCATGTCAGGGTCTACAGGTTCGGCCTCAGGCTCGTACGGGACGAGCAGGCGGCGGAAGACCTCATCAGCGAGGTGTTTCTCGACGTCTGGCGTCAAGCCGGCAAGTTCGAGGGTCGATCCGCAGTTTCCACTTGGCTGCTGGCCATTACCCGATTCAAGGCCCTCTCGGCGCTCCGGCGCAGGAAGGACTTTGAGTTGGACGAAGACGCCGCGAACGCGATTGAGGATACGTCCGACAATCCGGAAACGGTGGTGCAGAAGAAGGATACCAGTGAAGCGTTGCGGGAGTGTCTGACAGGCCTCTCGCCGGAACACCGGGAAATCGTCGATCTCGTCTACTACCACGAGAAGTCCGTGGAAGAAGTGGCCGAAATCGTCGGGATACCGGAGAACACTGTAAAGACGCGCTTGTTCTATGCGCGCAAGAAACTGGCCGAACTGCTGAAGGCAGCCGGCGTTGAGCGAGGCTGGCCATGATGGCTTTGAGCAAAAAGATGCTGGAGCAAGAGCCCAGTGAGATTGAACTGCTGCTGCCGTGGCACGCGGCCGGCACGCTGAACGCGCGCGACGCCCGCCGCGTCGAGGACGCGCTGGCGCGTGATCCCGAGCTCGCGAAACAATATGCCGCGATCCGCGGCGAGTACGAAGAGACCATCCATCTGAACGAGAGCCTGGGGGCTCCGTCGGCACGCGCGATGCAGAAGCTGTTCGGCGCGATCGACGCCGAGCCGGCGCGTGAGACCGGATCGCTGCCGCTGTCGGCGCGCATCGCGACCTTCTTCGCGAGCCTGTCGCCGCGGACCCTGGCCTGGTCGGCGAGCCTCGGTGCAGTCGCGCTCGTGCTCCAGGCCGGCATCATCGGCGCGGTGCTGATGAAGACCCAGCCCACGACCTTCCAGACCGCCTCGCTTTCGACCAGCGCGCCGATCACGCGCGAGCTTGGCGCTGCCGTTGCGCCGGCGCGCGCGCTGGTGCGCTTCACGCCCGAGGCGCGGGTCGCCGACATCACGGCGCTGCTCGACAGCTACCAGGCCTCGATCATCGGGGATGCCAAGGGCGGCATGTTCCGCCTCCAGTTCGACAAGGCGATGAGCCAGGACGAACTCGCCTCGCTGCTCGGCAGGATGCAGCGCGAGAAGTTCGTCAACCTCGCCGTCGCGGCGCCGTAAGGCGCCGCTGAACCGATGACGCGCAAGTCCGAGAGTAAGTCGCGAGCCGGGGCCTACGCTTCGTCGGTCGGAGCCGCGCTCCTGCTCGCCGCCAGTCTCGGCGTCGAGGTTGCGCAGGCGCAGGCGATCATGCGCACGCCCACGATCAGCGTTCCCTCGCGCACGCCGACCATCTCTCCCAACGTTGCTGCGCGGGCGGTAAGCATTGATCGCGGCCCGCGCACGATGACGACCGCACGTATCTCTACGCCCCGAATCGGGCCGGCGCCGGTGCTGCCTTATGCGCGCTACTCGCCGAACCTGTATCCGTCCTGCACGGCACCGTACCGCGACGCCGACGGCGAATGCCTGGCGCAGCCAAATACAGGCGGTGACGGCGCCGGCAAGTCCGGCAAGAAGAGCGCGGGCAAGGGGCGCGGCAACAACACGCCCGTCGCCCTGAACCAGCGCATCTTCGCAGGCGAATTCGTCGCCGAGATCGACGGCGCGCTATCGGTGACCGAAGCCGATGAGCTCGCGCGTCGCCACGGCCTCGCGCGCGTCGCGTCCGAGAATTTCCCGCTGATCGGGGCGACCTTCGGCCTGTTCCGCATCACCGACGGCCGGCCCGCCGAGACGGTGCGGCGCGAATTCGCCGCCGACGGTAGCGTGCGCTCGGTCCAGCCCAACTTCCGCTACGTGCTCCAGGACCAGAAATCCTCCGTGCCGACCGAGGGCGATCCCGCGCAATATGTGCTGGGAAAGCTCCGCCTCCCGCAGGCGCACACGCTGGCGCACGGCGCCAACGTGACGGTTGCCGTGATCGACTCCGGCATCGACGCCAAACATCCCGAGCTCGCCAATTCCATCGCCGACAATTTCGACGCGCTCGGCAGCGCCGAGGGCCCGCATATTCACGGCACCGGCATCGCCGGGGCGATCGTGGCGCATGCCCGGCTGATGGGCAGCGCGCCCGAGGCGCGCATCATCGCGATCCGCGCCTTCGGCGGCACCACGGGTGGCGCCGAGAGCTCGTCCTATATCATCCTGCGCTCGTTGAACTACGCCGCCGAGCATGGCGCGCAGATCGTCAATATGAGCTTTGCAGGTCCGAAGGATGCCGTGATCGAGCGGGCCATCGCGGCGACCGCGGCGCGCGGCCTCGTGCTGATCGCGGCCGCCGGCAATGCGGGTGCGAAATCGCCGCCGCTCTATCCCGCCGCCAATCCCAACGTGATCGCGGTCAGCGCGACCGACCAGCAGGACAAGCTGTTCACCGCCTCGAACCGCGGCAACTACATCGCGCTGGCGGCGCCGGGCGTCGACATCTTCCTGCCGGCGCCGGAAGGCAAATACCAGATGACGTCGGGAACCTCGTTCTCGGCGGCCTATGTCTCCGGCGTCGCGGCGCTGCTGCTCGAGCGCAACTACGCGCTCAAGCCGGAGGCGCTGCGCATGACGCTTGCGAAGACCGCGCGCGATCTCGGCTCACCCGGGCGTGATGATCTGTTCGGCGACGGCGAGGCCGATGCGTTTGCCGCGGTCATGGCTGTTCCCGCCGACAGCGCGACGCCGGTTGCGGCCGCGTCCGGTACAACAAAACGTGAAGATGGGCAGCCACGTCGCGACGAGCCCGGCATCCGCGCGATCGAGCAGCCCTCGCTGTCGAGCTCGAATGATAAATCCACGATTTCTCAGGTGGATAGGCCGGCGACGCGATAGGCGCTGCGACAACTTTGCGCGCGGGCCGAAGGTTAAATAATCGAACGCCGCATTGAACGTTCAGCCGGCTGCCACGACCAAATTATGTGGGAGCGGTCATCCCTCCCCATCAGTCATATCAGGCGCGAGCGCCCATCCACCCCAAGCGCCCATATGGCTCGACCCGTCCGGTTGTCCCCCCGGACGGGTCTTTTCTTTTCGGGGCATCCGATTCCTTGAAGCCGTGTTTGAGATCAGCTTCCGGTAGAGCGATCGCGCTTGCGTTCATCGCCATCGGTCGGCCGGCATCCCGCACTCCCGCTATGCTTGTGCGAAGCTTGACTCGAAAACACAGCAAATCTCCGCACGACTACGGTCTTTGACGACGAACGAGGTGTCGTTGCTGGACAAGTCAAAACTTTTCCACAAAATATTCATGTCGCGTCTAAATTGATTCGTGTGCGTTGCGTCCCCCGCGTCCGTATTTTTCTCCTGACGGGCTGGTCCATGACACATCGCCAAGAGTCTGTTCGCGATCTTGTTCGCGGCGCGGCTGGTAGCCGTGAGATCGCGGCACGCTGGTGCGTTCTCGCCGAACAGCGGCTGCAACATCTCTCCGAAATGTTCGAGACCGGACGCTGGCGCCGCTATCACTCCGAGATCGCATTCCTCGAAAACATCCAGGAAGCCAAGCGCGCCGTCCAAACCTGGCGCGCCATCGCCACCGGCGGGGACGTTGCCGCGGCGGCCGCGAGCGTCACCCCCGCATTCGGCTGGTCGCCGGCGACGATGCCCCGCAGGGCGCCGCGCGAGCAGCAGGCCCAGACCATGCAGCCGAAGGCGGTCCACATCGCCCCCGAGACCGCCGTGCCGGTCAGGCTCGCCCCCACGCCGAATGTGCTCGCCGAGGTGACCGAAGCCCCGCTCGTGCCGCTCGCTCCCAGCGCACCGCTCGCGGCGCCCGCTGCGGTGGCATCGTTCACTGCACCCGCCGCCGTCCCCCCGCTCAAGGCTCCCGCGGCGAGGGCGCTGCCGACGGTACCTGTCGTGAGGCCGCCGTCCGCAGCGCCTGCTGCGTTGGCGCCGCCCACCGCGCCTCCCGTGAGGTCGCCGTTCGCCGAACCCGCTGCAATAGCATCGGTTGCCGCACCTGCAGTGAAGGCGCCTGCCGCGGTGGCAACGCTGCTGCAGCAATTCTCGCCCCCGGCGGACGAAATCGTCGCCGCCCCCGAGCGCGTCGTCGAATTCACCCTCAGCCTCGACGGCATCGAAGCGAAATACCCGCTGCTGCGGAATACGTTCTAAGAGGAAAGGTGAGGCGGCCGCGCCTTTTCAAACCCGTCATCCTGAGGTGTGAGGCATGGGACGCAACGCGTCCCATGGGGAGCCTCGAAGGATGAACGGCCCGTCCGCTGCCGCGCATCTACCGCCGCACCGCGTTCCCGCCGACCATCACCTGCGCAAAGCGCTGCGCGCCGTCCGCCGCCAGATCCGCCGTCACCGCGCGCGCGTGATCGAGGCCGACCACGGCGCCGCGCGGGGTCTCGGAGATCATGTTGTTGTTGACGAGCGCGGTGCCGGCGCCCGGCACCACGGAGACGCCGATTCCGGCCAGCGCCTTGCGGATCACGTTGCCCGTGATCGCGACGTCGCGCAGATATTTGCCCCAGCCGGCGACGATGCCGTAGGACGGCACGTTCTCGATCACGTTGCCGGTCACCGAGGTATCCGCCTCGATGTAGATGCCGACGCCGGCATCGTCGTCAGGCGCGGTGCCGATCGGCCGCTTCGGGATCAGATTGCGGATGATGTTGCCCTGGACCACCGCGATGCGGCCGCCCTCGTTGAAATTGCAGACGGAGACACCGACGGCGGCGCCGTCCACAATGTTGTTGGCGATCACCGCCGCCTCGAACGCGAACTCGGAATAGAGCGCGACCTCGCGCACATCGCTGACGCTGTTGCCTGTGATGTGGATGTTGGAGGCGGAATTGCCGCGCACCGCGGAATAGTCGCAATTTTTGATGCGGTTGCCGCGCACGATCACATTGCCGGCGCGGAAGGCGTTGATGGCGTTGCCGTACTGGCCGGAGCCGCCGGGGCCGGCCTTGATGTCCTCGATGCGGTTGTCTGCGACCAGCGTGCCGTCATCGCCGATCGCGCTGCGCAGGATCTCGATGCCGTTGTCGTTGGTGCCGATGATGGTGTTGCGGGCGACGCTGAGGCCCTTGGCGTCGAACGAGACCACGGCCGTCACCGCGATGCTGGTGAAGATGTTGCCGGAGATATCGCCTGAGATCTGCTCGAGCCAGATGCCGCTGCCGCCGGAGCCTGTGATCTCGCAATCGGTGATGCGGACGTCGCGGCCGCCGAGAACGTGGATCAGTCCGCGCCGTGTCGGCAGCGGGATGCCGCCACCGTCGAAGGTGATGCCGGAAAGGCCGATCGCATCGGCGCCGTCGCTCTGGATCGCCGACGGCCCGCCGGTGAAGACGAATTTCGTCGCGCCGCGCACGCCGATCAGTTGTGTGCCGTTCGGCAGCCGTAGCAATCCGCTGCGGTAGACGCCTGGCGGCAGCGCCAGCGGCATCTGCGCTCGCGCGGCCTCGTCGATGGCGCGCTGGAGTCCGCGGGTCTGGTCCTCGCTGCTGCCGGGCCGCACGCCATATTGCGTGGCATCGCGGCCGAGCAGCGACGTCAGCGGCGCCGCGCGCGCAGCGTCGGCCGGCATGGCCAGCGCGCCGGCGATGCCGGCGGTCGAGGCTCCGATGAGATGACGCCGGTTGAGGTCCATGGATGCGTCCTCCGGCGGACGCGGGAAGTGTCCGCAGCGGTTAGGTAGCGCAGAAATGGCGCACGGCGGCCGGGGCGATGAGGATTGTTCGCGGTAGGGTTAAATGTTTACGCAAAGCGAGGTGCCGTAGGGTGGGCAAAGCGCAGCGTGCCCACCATTGTCACCCGGATTGAAAGAGAAGGTGGGCACGGCGCAAGTGCGCCTTTGCCCACCCTACGAAGTGCGGGCCTTCCGGGCCAATCGCACCATTTCCATCAGCATGGCTTCCCCGGCATCCACCAGTTCCTCCAGCGTGATCCGTGGCGCACCCTTGAGCCGCACTGTACCGCTGCGCGCAAGCAGCGGAATATGGATGAACGCCGCCAGCCGTGGCCCGCCGTCCCTCGCGTTCTCGATCGCGCGCCAGCTTAAGTAGTTGCAGAGATAGGCGCCGGCATCGCGCGAGGCGCGTGCATCGATGCCGGTGAGGCGTGCGGCGCGCAGCAGCCTTGCGGTGTGCGGGCCGAACAGCATCGCATCCGCATGGCCGGCGATGCCGCGCTTGCTCGAGCGCGTGTTCGCGGCATCGGGCCAGAGCATGGTGACCGCGTTGCGCGCGCGGGTCTCGACGCGCAGGTACGAGGTCCGCGCCGCAAGGCCGAACATCAGCAGCGCGTCGGGCTTTTGCGCCGCGAGCACCTCCGGCAATTGCCGGTCAACGGCGGCATAGGTCACAGGGAAAATGTGGGTCGCAAGTTCGACGTCGTCGAGTGCCGGGCGGCGCAGCCGCGCCAGCCGTGCCACCAGCGGCTGTGTCGGGTTATAGGGCGCGCCGGGGAAGGGACCGAAGCCGGTCAGGAGAACGCGGAGCTTCTGGCTCATTGCAGCAGCCCCAGAATCTGCTCGGCGGCGAGCGCCGGCGTGAGATGGCCGTCGGCGACTTCGGCCTCGATCTTCCGAACCTTCGTGCGGACCGATGCCTCGCTGCGCAGCCGCGCCAGCATGCGCTGCTCCAGCATCGACCACATCCATTTCACCTGCTGCTCGCGCCGGCGCGCGGCGAAATCGCCGGACGCGTTCATCGCCTTGTGGTGATCGAGGACCTTTTGCCAGATCTTTGCGATGCCGTCGCCGGTCAGCGCCGAATAGGTCTCGACCGGCGGGTGCCAATGCTCGGACCGCGGCGCCAAAATATGCAGCGCGCTGCGATAGTCGGCGGCGGTGATGTTGGCGCGCTTGAGATTGTCGCCGTCGGCCTTGTTGATCGCGATCATGTCGGCGAGCTCGACCAGGCCCTTCTTGATGCCCTGGAGCTCGTCCCCGCCGCCGGGCAGCATCAATGCGAGGAAGAAGTCGGTCATGTCGCAGACCGCCGTCTCGGACTGGCCGATGCCGACGGTCTCGACCAGCACGACGCCGAAGCCGGCCGCCTCGCATAGCAGCATCGCCTCGCGCGTTTTCGCGGCGACGCCCCCGAGCGTGCCCGAGGATGGCGAGGGGCGGATGAAGGCGTCATCCGACGCCGATAGCCGCGCCATCCGCGTCTTGTCGCCCAGGATCGATCCGCCGCTGCGCGCCGAGGACGGATCGACCGCGAGCACTGCGACCTTGTGGCCCTGCTCGATCAGATAGGTGCCGAGCGCGTCGATGGTGGTGGACTTGCCGACCCCGGGCGAGCCGGTGATGCCGACGCGAAACGCCTTGCCGGTGTCAGGCAGCAGCATCTGCACCAGCTCGCGCGCCAGCGCCTGGTGGTCGCCGCGCCGGCTCTCCACTAGCGTGATAGCCCGGGCGAGGGCCGCGCGACTGCCGGAGCGGAGATCGCGGGCGAGGGATTTGATGTCCAGTGAAGCCTTCTTCTCAACCATGCCTTGCTTTACAACGCCCCGGCGGGGCAGGCGAGGGCCGCCCGCCCCCTATCACCGGGATGTTGCTGCCGCCGTTTGCACCGGTTTCACCTTGCGCCAGACCCATACCATCACCGGCCACAGCAGTGCGCCGATCGCCATGGCGGCGAGGATGGCAGCGACGGGGCGCTCGAAGAACGGCAGGATACTGCCGTCGGACTTGATCAGCGAGGTCACGAAGGCCTGCTCGACCATGGTGCCCATGACGATGCCGAGCACCATCGCGGCGACGGGATAGCCGTTCGCCTCCATCACGTAGCCGATCACCCCGAAGGCGGCGACGGTGACGACGCCGAACATGTTGTTGCCGATCGCGAACGAGCCGACCGCGCAGCACAGCATGATGATCGGCATGATGGCGGAGCGCGGTGCCAGCAGGATGTAGGCGGCGATCCTGATCATGGCGATGCCGAGCGGGATCATCAGGATGTTCGCGATGATGAACATCAGGTAGATCGCGTACATGCTCGACGCCTTCTCGGTGAACAGCGTCGGGCCGGGATTGAGCCCCTTCATGTAGAGCACGCCGATCGCGATCGCGGCGATGGTGTCGCCGGGAATGCCGAACAGCAGCGAAGGCACCCAGCCCGAGGCGATGCTGGCATTGTTGCTGGCGCCGGCCTCGACCAGGCCCTCGACATGGCCGGTGCCGAATTTCTCCGGCTCCTTGGAGAAGCGCTTGGACATCGCGTAGCTGACCCAGGCGGCCATGTCGGCGCCGGCGCCGGGCAGCACCCCGATGATGATGCCGACGATGTTTCCGCGCGTCATCTGCCAATGGTATTTCCTGGTCAGCTTCCACTGGCCGGCCATGATGCTTCCGAATTTTCGACGCGGCAGTGGAGGTGGTTCCGGCGTCAGCATCGCGCGCATCACCTGCGCCACCGCGAACACGCCGACCAGCGCCGGAATCGGCTCGATGCCGCCGAACAGGTCGGTGATGCCGAAGGTGAAGCGCGGCACGCCGCCCGGATTCTCGATGCCGATGCAGGAGACGAGCAGGCCGAGGAACATGCCGGCGATCGCCTTCACCGGCGAGGAACGCGCGACCAGGGTGGCGCACATCAGGCCGAGCAGCGCCAGCCAGAAATATTCGAAGGTGGAGAACGACAGCGCGACCTCGGCGAGCGGCGGCGCCAAGATCATCAGCGACAGCACGCCGGCGATGCCGCCGACCGCGGAGAACCAGACGCCGGCCCCGAGCGCCAGCTCGGCCTTGCCCTTGCGCGTCATGGCATAGGCTTCGTCCGCATAGGCGGCGGACGCGGGCGTTCCGGGAATGCGCAGCAGGGCGCCGGGAATGTCGCCTGAGAAGATCGCCATCGAGGACGCCGCGACGATGGTCGCGATCGCGGCGATCGGCGACAGATAGAAGGTGACGGGGACGAGCAGGGCGGTCGCCATCGTCGCCGACAGGCCCGGCAGCGAGCCGATGACGAGGCCGTACACGGAGGCCGCGAACATCGCGATGACCACCTCCCAGGTGGAGATCAGCGCGAACGCTTCAATCAGGGTCTTCAGCATGGATCACCAGGGCGTCGGCAGCAGGCCGGCAGGAAGCGGCACGCGCAGCAGCTTGCCGAAGATGAGGTGGATGGCGAAGGGCGACAGCGCGGCGAGCGGCAGCGCCAGCTTCCACTTCGCGCCGAGCGCGGTCGAGGTCACGTAGACCATGATCGCCGCGGTGATGATGAAGCCGAGCCGGTCGGCGGCGACGACGTAGAACAGCAAAAGCGCCGGCGGCAGCAGCGCACGCAGGCCGTAGAGCTTGCCCTGCGGCGGCGGGCTTGCTGCCTGGCCGCCCTCCAGCGGGATCAGCTCTTCCTCCTCCTCGAAGGAATGGCCGATGCCGAACACGATCGCGAGCCCGCACAGCGCAAGCCCGGTGCCGATCACGAGCGGAAACACGTTGGGGCCGACCGGCTGCCCCGGCACCGGTGGCAGGATGTAGCCGCCATAGGCTGCGGCCGCGCCGAGCACGACGAGAAACGAGCCCGTGACGGAGTCGGGAAGACGCATGGGAGGAGTCCTGTGGGGTTTCTTCTCCCTCTCCCCGTTCTTACGGGGAGAGGGAGACTTTCCGCGCGGACGGTGAGAGTTGGACTCGCGGAGACCCCCCTCACCCGAATTCGAGCGGAGCTCGAATTCGACCTCTCCCCGCACGCGGGGAGAGGTGAAGGTTCACGCCTTGCTCAAACCTGCGGCCTTCATCGCTTCGCCCATCTGGGCGTCGCCCTTGTCCATGAAGCCAGCGAACTGGCCGGCATCGCCCCACACCGTGCCGAAGCCGCGATTGCTCATGAAGTCCTTGAACTCGGCGGAGTCGTAGACCTTCTTCAGCGCCGCGGTGAGCTTCGTTGCGAGCTCCGGGGGCAGGTTCTTGGGTGCGCCGATGCCGCGCCAGGCGCCGGTCGCGTATTCGATGCCCATCGCCTCCTTCAGCGTCGGCACGTCCGGGAAGATCGGGTTGCGCGCCGGTGCCATGATGGCAAGGCTTCTGGCCTTGCCGGCCTCGATGATGGCGCGCGCTTCCGGTACCGAGCAGGTGGTGAGGTCGAGGCCGCCGGCGGCGAGATCCTGCATCGCGGGCGCGGCGCCGTTCGACGGCACCCAGGCGACCTGGTTGGCGGGCAGGCCCATCGCCTGCATCCAGCCGACCAGCGCCAGATGCCAGATGCCGCCCTGGCCGGTGCCCGAGGCCTTGAACTTGCCGGGCGGCGCGGTCTTGATCGCTTCGGCAAGGTCCTTGACCGTCTTGTAGGGCGAGGAGGAGGAGACCTGGATGCCGGGCGGGTCCTCGTTCATCAACGCCAGCGGGGTGTAGCTCTTCGGCGTCAGCTCGGTGAGGCCCTGCCAGTGCATCATCGAGATCTCGACCGTGAGCATGCCGATCGTGTAGCCGTCGGGCTGCGCAGTCGCGATCGCGGTATGGCCGACCACGCCGGAGCCGCCGGTGCGGTTCACCACGTTGAAGGGCTGGCCAAGGTCCTTTTCCAGCAGGGCTGCGACAATGCGCGCAGTCGCGTCGGTGCCGCCGCCGGCGCCCCAGGGCACGATCACGGTGACCGGCCGCGCCGGATAGGCTTGGGCGCGGGCGGGCGTGAGACCGAATGCGGCGGACGCCGCAACCGCGGCGGATGAAGCCGCAAAAGCGCGGCGCGTAATCTTGGACATGAATGCCTCCCAGCGGCGCCCGTAACACCGGGCGCTCTTAATGACGGCATTCTAGTCAGCTTTGCAGCGCGGCTGCAAGGTAGCGCTACCAGAGCGCTGTGAGCAATGTGTCGCTGCTCACACGACGATCATTGCGGCTCCTCCGCATCGCCCTTCGGCCGTGCGCCACCGAAGATCCGCGTGCCCTCCGCGGTGAGGTAAGGCTTCAGCATCTCCCACGGCACGAATGCGACATATTCGCCTTCGGCGTAGGGACCGACCGCGTAAGGCGGATAGTGGAACGTGAGCCCGGAACTCTTGCCGGCTTCGGTCGACGGGGCGAGCGTCACGGCGCCGATCTTGAGCAGGCTCGGCTCCACGCTCTTGAACCACTCGTCGGTTGCAGTCTCGCTGGTGTCGCGCTTCTTCTTCTCGGCCTTGAGCGAGGCGATCACGGCTTTCACCATCGCCTTCATGGTCGGGCCGCCATCGGCGGTCTCGTTGAAGAACGGGCGGATCGAGATGCGCTTGCGCTCGGTCTTGTCCCAGAGGATCGTGTTCACGTCCGAATTGGGATGGGCGCCGTGGGTGTCCATGTAGTCGTTGCGCAGGATGCTGGCATAGCGGTCGGCAACGACCGAGCGGATCGCATATTTGCGCTCGAAGTCCCAGCCGCCGTCCTTGAAGAACTGCGGATCTTCTTTGCGCTCGGCGGCGGCCTCGGCCGCGTTCTTGTCGAGCCACTTCCTGCCTTCGGCCAGGCAATCCGCCGCGAGCGCTGCATCCGCCTTGATCCTGTCGTCGAGGAAGACGCGCGCCTCGATGCTCTTGGTCTTGACGACGGCGTCGGGCTTTGGATCCGCGGCGAAGGCGGAGATCACGCACGTTGCGCCAAGCGCCATGGCGACGCTCAAACCGATCATGAACTTCAAGGGGAGTGCTCCTTACGTGAGCGTCAGAATATTTCGAGGATGTCGTCTGCGATCTGCTGCGCAGAGTGGGGGGAGGCGGAGCGCCGGACAGTCGCCTGCGCCTGCAAGCCGGTCGCGTCCTCGATGATCTGCTCGACGTCGATCAGGTTGAGCAGCGAGAAGGAGGCCTCCGGTTCGACCTCGACCAGGACATCGATGTCGCTGTCCGGCCGATAGTCGGCGTCGGCCCGCGAGCCGACGATGGCGAGCTTCGAGACGCCCTTGGCTTTGATGGCATCGGCGTTCTTGCGGATCGCAGCGATGATCTCATCACGTGTCATGAAGACAACCCGACCGGTGATACGGCCAGCGTAGCATCTACTCCGCCGCCTCGCTATGCCCGAGCCGGGCGTTCAGCTTGCGGATCAGCTCCTCGGCGGCGTCGGCGATCACCGTGCCGGGCGGGAAGATCGCTTCGGCACCGGCCGCGTAGAGCGCCTCGTAGTCCTGCGGCGGCACCACGCCGCCGACGATGATCATGATGTCGTCGCGGCCCTGCTTCTTCAGCGCGGCCTTCAGTTCAGGCACGGCGGTGAGGTGGGCCGCGGCAAGCGAAGAGACGCCGAGGATGTGCACGTCGTTCTCGACGGCCTGTCGCGCCGCTTCATCGGCGGTGGCAAACAGCGGCCCGATGTCGACGTCGAAGCCGATATCGGCGAACGCCGAGGCGATCACCTTCTGGCCACGGTCGTGGCCGTCCTGGCCGATCTTGGCGACCAGGATGCGCGGGCGGCGGCCTTCCGCCTCCTCGAAGGCGTCGATCAGCGCCTGAACCTTCTCGACCCGGTTACCCATGCTGGACGCCTCCCGCTTGTAGACGCCGGTGATGGACTTGATCTCGGCGCGGTGCCGGCCGAACACCTTCTCCATCGCGTCCGAGATTTCGCCGACGGTCGCCTTGGCCCGCGCCGCGTCGATGGCGAGCGCGAGCAGGTTGCCGTTGCCTTCGCCGGCCGAGCGCGTCAGCGCGGCGAGCGCGGCATCGACGTCCTTCTGGTTGCGCTCGGACTTCAGCCGCGTCAGTTTGTCGATCTGGAGCCGGCGGACGTTGGTGTTGTCGACCTTGAGGATATCGATCGGTGCCTCGTCGGTCGGCTTGTACTTGTTGACGCCGATCACCGCCTGCTTGCCGGCGTCGATACGGGCCTGGGTCTTGGCGGAAGCCTCCTCGATGCGCAGCTTGGGCACGCCGGCCTCGATGGCCTTCGCCATGCCGCCGAGCTCCTCGACCTCCTGGATGTGGCTC
Organism: Bradyrhizobium sp. YCK136; assembly: GCF_044570075.1. Lineage (NCBI taxonomy): Bacteria > Pseudomonadati > Pseudomonadota > Alphaproteobacteria > Hyphomicrobiales > Nitrobacteraceae > Bradyrhizobium > Bradyrhizobium sp. YCK136. Next base: position 6,457,872 of record NZ_CP172424.1, on the reverse strand, counting down.
CACGCCTTCGCGGCGAGATAGCGCGTCAGGCGCTCGACATAATACGAGCCGCCCCAGGGATCGATGATGCGGGTGGTGCCGCTCTCCTGCTGGAGGAAGAGCTGGGTGTTGCGGGCGATGCGGGCCGAGAAATCGGTTGGCAGGGCCAGCGCCTCGTCGAGCGCGTTGGTGTGCAGCGACTGGGTGTGGCCTTGCGTGGCCGCCATCGCCTCCACCGTCGTGCGCATCACGTTGTTGAAGACGTCCTGCGCGGTCAGCGACCAGCCCGAGGTCTGGCAATGCGTGCGCAGCGACAGCGAGCGCGGGTCCTTCGGGTTGAACGGCTTGAGCAGCTTCGCCCACAACAGGCGCGCGGCGCGCATCTTGGCGACTTCCATGAAGAAGTTCATGCCGATCGCCCAGAAGAACGACAGCCGCGGCGCGAAGCGGTCGACGTCGAGGCCTGCGGCAAGTCCGGCGCGCAAATATTCGACGCCGTCGGCGAGCGTATAGGCGAGCTCGAGATCCTGCGTCGCGCCGGCCTCCTGCATGTGATAGCCGGAGATCGAGATCGAATTGTATTTCGGCATCTTCGTGGAGGTGTAGGCGAAGATGTCGGAGATGATCCGCATCGAGGGCGCAGGCGGATAGATATAGGTGTTGCGCACCATGAACTCTTTCAGAATGTCGTTCTGAATGGTGCCCGAGAGTTTTTCCGGCGGCACGCCCTGTTCGCCCGCGGCGGCGACGAACAGCGCGAGGATCGGCAGCACCGCGCCGTTCATGGTCATGGACACGCTCATCTGGTCGAGCGGGATGCCCGCAAACAGCGTGCGCATGTCGTAGATGGAATCGATGGCCACGCCGGCCATGCCGACGTCGCCGCCGACGCGCGGATGATCGCTGTCATAGCCGCGATGGGTGGCGAGGTCGAAGGCGACCGAGAGGCCCTTCTGTCCGGCAGCTAAGTTGCGGCGGTAGAACGCGTTGGAATCCTCCGCCGTGGAGAAGCCGGCATATTGCCGGACGGTCCAGGGCTGGTTGACATACATGGTCGGGTAGGGGCCGCGCAGGTAGGGCGCGATGCCCGGATAAGTCTCGAGGAAATCGAGCCCGGCGAGGTCGGCCTCGCCATAGGCGGGCTTCACCAGGATGCCCTCGGGCGTCAGCCACGGCTCGGCGCTGCCGGCCGGCGCGGCGGTGGTTGCTCTCTCGAAGGCGACATCGGCGAAATTGGGAATGCGGCTCATGGTTTCGACCATATCATAGACGCTCAATCATGGTCCGGATGCTGATGGCTGACGATGGTCGCCATCTTCTCCGGCCCGTAATTCTGTTGCGTGGTCTGGCTCGGCAAATTGGCGATCCCGACCACCCAGCCGAGGCGGGATTCGGTTCCATATTGCCGTGTCGGCACCACGTGATCCGGACGATCGAACGTACCGGTCATGATCTCGATGCGCGGGCCGTCGATGCGGCGGAAGCTCAGCGGCGTGCCGCAGGCGGCGCAGAAATCGCGCATCGCGATGGACGAGGAGCGGAACGCAGAGGGCGTGCCCTTGGTCCAGGCGAAATCACCCTTCTCGATGTCGGCATAGGAGGCGAACGGCGCACCGGTCGCCTTCTGGCACATCCGGCAATGACAGATGCTGATCTTCGCCGGCGCTGCCAAGACCGCAAAGCGGATGGCGCCGCATTGGCAGCCGCCGGTGAGAACTGGTTTGCCTGGCTCGGTCATGCCTGCTCCATCCGTCGATAGGCGTCTTGCAGCGTGGCAAGCGCATCGCCCCCGGCGAAGACAAAACCCGTGACGCCGGCGGCCCGTAAACCTGCCTCGGCCTCGGTCGGGCGGCCTGCCAAATAGATATGTCTGGTGCCTGCGGTTTGCAGGGCCTTCGCCGCGGCTTCGGCGTGTTCCGCATAGACCTTGTCGCTGGAACAAAGGCAGGCAAGCTCTGCACCGGAGGCCCTGAACGCGGCGACCAATTTGGCCGGATCGGCAAAACCCTCGCTGTCGATGGCCTGGATGCCGCCGGCCTCGAAGAAGCTCTTCGCAAAAGTTGCGCGCGCCGTGAAATCGGCGGGCGTGCCGAGATTGGCCAGGAACACCTTTGGCCGCGCGCCGCGCGCCTTCAACGCCGCGTCGGATTTGTCGCGCAGCGCTTCGAACGGTTCCGCCAGTCGTATCGGCGGCAGCGCGTCGAACTTGTATTTCTGTTCGCCGTAGGGTGCGAGCGCGACCGGCGTCGTCTTCAGCACCGCCGTCTCGCGCTCATGCAGGTTCGGAAACTCGCTCGCGCCGGTCAGGACGTCGCGGCGTTTTGCGATGTTGGCATCGCGCGCTTTGCGGGCGGCCGCGACCTTGCTCTGGAACAGGGCCTGCTGAAGCGCGGCAAAGGCGCCGCCGGCCTTCTCGCTCTCCTGGAACAGCGCCCAGGCCGCCTCGCAAAGCTGTGCCGTGAGCGTCTCGATGCCGCCTGCGCCCGCCGCGGGATCGCTGACCTTGGCGAGGTTGCTCTCCTCCAGCAGCAGCAGTTGCGTGTTGCGCGCCACGCGCCGCGCGAACGGATCGGGTAGTCCGAGCGCCAGCGTGTGCGGCAGCACCGTGATCGCGTTGGCGCCGGCAAGCCCCGCCGCGAACGTCGCCATGGTCGCGCGCAGCATGTTCACATAGGGGGCGCGCTGCGTCAGCATGCGCCAGGCAGTATCGGCGGCGATGAACAACGGCTTCGGCGTCAGTCCGCATGCCGTCTCGATGCGCGCCCACAAGAGCCGCAGCGCGCGGAATTTTGCCATGGTCAGGAACTGGTCGGCGTCCGCGGCGAGCCGCGCATAGACCATGCCCTGCGCGGCTTCCAGCGGAACGCCGGCGCCTTCGATCGCGCGAAGATAGGCGACGCCACAGGCGAGCACGAAGGCGAGCTCCTGCACTTCCGAGCCGCCGGCATCGTGGATCACGCGTCCGTCGGCGGACGCAAATGGCCCCTTGAAGCCGAGCGCGGCGAGACCCTTGATCGCGCCGGTGAGGGCAGGAGCGATCTCCTCCCAGGTGTAAGGGCTGTGGCCCCACACCGCGCAGGCGGCGAGCGGATCGAGACCGAAGCGGATGTCGCAGGCCGCGGGATCGAGGCCCTTGCTCTTTACATATTCCGCGACATGGATCGCGGCCATCCGCGATTGCGGACCGATTTGAAGCTCGATGCCGATGCCGGCATCGAGATGAATGTCCTTTAAGACCTTTGCGATCGCGTCGGCTGTCGGTTCCAGGCCGAAACCGTGGGCGTCATTGCCACCGGCGAACACCAGCGCGAGCCCGGTCGCGCCATTCTCCAGATCCTGCAAGGCCTGCGCGTTCGCGGCCGCCGCGTCGGGATGGTCGATCCGCTGCATGATCTGCCACGGCGCGGCCGCAGCCCGTCCGACCACGGGCGCAACGCCCCTGGCGCGCGGATAGAGCGGATCGATCTTCAGGCCGTCATAGGTCTTGCCGACCAGCTTCTCGAACGGCGCGCCCTTGAGCACGCCATCGACCAGCTTGCGCCAGTCTTCGACCGTTGCCTTGGGAAAATCCGCCGCCAGCGGCAGGTCGTCAGTCACGGAGGTCATGCGGCGAGGGGCTCCCGAAAATCTTGTTGTTCGCAGGCGAAATTGCCACGGCGGACCGTCCCTGCAAACGGTTGTTTTTGGTTAACCGGTATCCGGAAGCCGCTCAATGCCTTGCGTCGAGACGCTGGAAAGCCCGTCACGTACGCGAATGCCCGAGATCACGCGGTCGGGCGCGATCTCGGCCAGCGGCACCAGCACGAAGGCGCGCTCGAACAGGCGCGGATGCGGCAAGGTCAGGTCGGGCTTCTGCAGCCTGACATCGTCATAGGCGATCATGTCGAGATCGAGCGTGCGCGGCCCCCAGGGCCGCTCCTTGGCCCGCGTACGTCCGAATTTCTGCTCGACCTTCTGCAGGACGAACAGCAGCGCGTGCGGATCGAGGCCGGTTTCGATCTCGATGCAGGCATTGATGAAGGGATCCTGCTCCTCATCGCCCCAGGGCGGCGTTGCATAGTCCGAGGAGCGCGCGGTCAGCGCGGCCTGTGCCATGCCGCAGATGTGCGCGATCGCCCTGTCGAACGTCGCGCGGACATCGCCGACATTGCCGCCCAGTGCGATCAGCACGCTTGCCATATCAAGGGTGCCGCGAGCGCGTCAGCATGATGCCGACATCGTCGAAGATCGCCGCGATCGGCGCATGCGGCTTGTGCACGGTGATCTTCACGGCGCGGATGCGCGGGAAGTGCGACAGGATGGCGTCGGCCACCGCGCCGGCGGCGCGTTCCAAGAGCTTGTAATTGGTGTTCTTGAACGCCGCCGTCGTGGTCGCCACGACTTCGGCGTAGGACACCGTATCGGCGAGCCGGTCGGTGCGCGAAGGCTCCGACAGGTCGGTATAGAGCTCGAGATCAATCACGAAACGCTGGCCGACTTCGGTTTCGTGATCCATCACGCCGTGGCGAGCGTGGATCGACAGGCCGGTCACGAAGATCGTATCGGTCATTGCTTGCTCTCGATTGCGTTCGCGACCCGCAGGGCCTGCAAGGTCTCGGCGACGTCATGGGTCCGGATGATCCTGGCGCCGCGCTGCGTGGCGATGAGATGCGCCGCGATCGAGCCGGCGAGCCGCTCTTTCGGTTCCGACGGCGACACCGAGGCGATGAAGCGCTTGCGCGAGGCGCCGACCAGGATCGGCAGGCCGAACATGTCGAATTCGCGCAGCCGCGCCAGCGCGGTCATGCTCTGCTCGGCGGTCTTGCCGAAGCCGATGCCGGGATCGAGCACGATCTTGTCGCGTGCGATGCCGGCCCTGGCGGCGATATCCAGCGAGCGCAGGAAGAACGCCTTCATGTCCGCGATGATGTCGATGGCGGAATCCACGCTCTCGCGGTTGTGCATGACGATGACGGGGACGCCTCTAGCGGCCACCAGCGGCGCCATGCCGGCATCGCGTTGCAGGCCCCAGACGTCGTTGGCGATCGCCGCGCCCTGGTCGAGCGCGAAGGCCACCACCTCCGCCTTCATGCTGTCGATCGAGACCGGCACGCCGAGCGCAACCACGCCCGATAGCACCGGCCTCAGCCGGGCAAGCTCGTCCTCGGCCGTGACTGCCTTGGCGCCCTTGTAGGGCCGGGTGGATTCCGCGCCGATGTCGATGATGTCGACGCCATCGGCGATCATCGCCCGGGCCCGTTCGAGCGCCAGGTCGGGCGCGATGAAATCGCCGCCGTCTGAGAAGGAATCCGGGGTGACGTTGAGCACGCCCATCACCGCCGGGAGTGGCCGTTCCAGCAGTGTCCGCAGCACGTCACGCCCGGCCGAGCCGGCCGGCGGGACGGAAGGGGATGGCAAGGCATTCATGCGCGTGGATGTGCGCGGTCGGGGAGGGGGAGTCAAGACGGGATTGGGGGCGATCCGGTCGCTCCGATCCGTTCCGGGGCCAGTGAGGGAACGTTGCTCTTGCCCACGCTCCGTCATTGCGAGCGCAGCGAAGCAATCCAGATTCTTTCCGCGGCGGCAGTCTGGATTGCTTCGCTGCGCTCGCAATAACGTTGTTGAGACAGCCGTCCACTCTTACCCCCGGTGTCGTCCCGGCGAAGGTGTGGCGTCAGCTCGTATGCGGTGAGCAGGCCTAATACGTGATCTTCGGCGGCAGCTTCTTGGCCTTGGCGATGATGTCGCCGACCGATTTCTCCGAGGGCAGGATGCGGAGGAGCTTCTTCTTCTCGTTGGCTTCGCGCATGCTCTGGGCGAGTCTTGCCGGATTCCGATAGGCGAGCTCGCGCACGGTGGTGACGCCGGCGGCACGGACCAGGCCGACCTTGGCACGGCCCATCCCGGGAATGCGCATGTAGTCGGAGACGTTGGCCCATTCCAGAAGCTGCTGCTCGCTGATGCCGGTCTTGGCGGACAGCGCCTTGCGGCCCTTCACGGTTGAGGCCGCCTCGAGCAGCGCGTCCGTCGTGCGGATTCCTTGCGCCTTCAACTTGTTGGCGGCAAAGGCCGGCAGGCCCTCAATCTCGGAAATCGGATATGTCATGATGCTCGATATGAAAAGCGTAGCTCAGGTAAATTGGCTGAGGCCCGGCGTCCCTGCGATGATCTTGCCCATCTGATCCGCTCCGATTTTGTCTCGGCCGAAGCGAAAAAGTTCACGAGCAATGGTCTGAATCTCGGACATGCCAAGTCCCAAGCCCATCAGGCGCGTGCCAACCGCCATCAGGCCGCCGCCCATCAGCCGCGACAGTCCGCCACCGCTTTTGGACGCCGCGATCGCCGCTTCCGCGCCGGGAATATGATTGATCAGGGCTTCGACGTTCTCGGAAGGGCCTTCGTTGCGAAGGAAGCCCAGGATAATGCCGACCGTCTTTTCAGCGACAGCACTATCTATGCTGGCGTTCGTCGCCAGCCGCCCGATCAGCTCGTCCATATGGCCTGCCCCTCAGCCGGTTCACATGCCGGAGTATTGTTTTCAAAATGATCTTGAGCCGGTGTGGTGTGAAATACAAGCTATGAACGGAGGCGAACATGCGATTCAGCTTAGAACGCGCGAAAAGTGTTGCAGCGATGCAAGAGCGGAGACGAAATCAGCAGTAAATTACCGCGGTGCGAACGCGCAGTTCCTACTTTCGGCGGATGTCGTGCACTTGTTTTCCGACAATGTCGCATGATCAGGTCGCGTTGAACGGTTTCAATCGGCGCGCGACATGCGTTAAACTACGGAACTGGCATTTGAGTTTCAATACGCGAAATACGGCAGACGGATCAGAGAGAATAATGACCGCACAGAACAGCAAGCTCGGCGACACCGACGACAAGATCTTCGTCGGCAAGGGAGACGAGCAGGCATGGCTGACGCTGGCGCTCGCCAATCGCCACGGCCTCGTCACAGGTGCAACCGGAACCGGCAAGACGGTATCGCTGCAAGTCATGGCAGAGGGATTTGCGCGCGCCGGTGTTCCGGTCTTCGCGGCCGACATCAAGGGCGACCTCTCCGGCATCTCCGAGGTCGGCGTGCCCGCGGACTTCATCGTCAAGCGCGCCACCGAGATGGGGCTGACGTTCCAGCCCGACCAGTTCTCGACGGTGTTCTGGGATGTGTTCGGTGAGCAGGGCCACCCGGTGCGGGCGACCGTCACCGAGATGGGGCCGCTTCTGCTCGCGCGCATGCTCGACCTCAACGACGTGCAGGAGGGCGTGCTCAACGTCGCCTTCCGTGTCGCCGACGACAACGGCCTTGTCCTGATCGACATGAAGGATCTGCGGGCGTTGCTCGATGCCATCGTGCCCGACAGCAGCAAGAAGGGGCCGGACGCCGCCGACGATCCGCTTGCCGACATCCGCAAGGCCGCCCAGGGCTTTGGCAACGTCACCAAGGCCACCGTCGGCACCATCCAGCGCCAGCTCCTGGTGCTGGAGAACCAGGGCGCCACCAAGTTCTTCGGCGAGCCGGCGCTGACGCTGAAGGACTTCATGAGGACCGACCGCGACGGCCGCGGCATGGTCAACATCCTCGTCGCCGACAAGCTGCTCCAGAGCCCGCGGCTTTACGCGACATTCCTGTTGTGGATGCTGTCGGAGCTGTTCGAGGAGCTGCCTGAGGCCGGCGACCTGCCGAAGCCGAAGCTGGTGTTCTTCTTCGACGAGGCGCATCTGCTGTTCAACGACGCGCCCAAGGCGCTGATGGACAAGATCGAGCAGGTGGTCCGCCTGATCCGCTCCAAGGGCGTCGGCGTCTACTTCGTGACGCAGAACCCGATCGACGTGCCCGACCGCGTGCTCGGTCAGCTCGGTAACCGGGTGCAGCACGCGCTGCGCGCCTTCACCCCGCGCGACCAGAAGGCGGTCGCTGCCGCGGCCCAGACCTTCCGGCCCAACCCGAAGCTCGACACCGCCAAGGTGATCATGGAGCTCGGCAAGGGCGAAGCGCTGGTGTCCTTCCTCGAAGGCAACGGCACGCCGGCGATGGTCGAGCGGGTGATGATCCGGCCGCCGTCGGCCCGGATCGGATCGATCACGCCGGAAGAGCGCAAGGCGATCATGGATGCGAGCCCGGTGAAGGGCAAATACGACACCGCCGTTGATGAAGAGTCCGCCTACGAGATGATCCAGAAGCGCATCGCCGGCACCGCGGCGACGGCGGATGCTCCGGCGGGCGGAGGCGGCAGCATCCTCGGCCAGATCGGCTCGATCGTCGGCACCATCTTCGGCACCAATGTCAAGCGCGGCCGCCTGTCGGCCGGCCAGGTCATTGCGCGCGACGTGACGCGATCGGTGACCAACCAGGTGATCGGAGGGATGGCCGCCAATCTCGGCAAGTCGGTCGGCGGCCAGCTCGGCGGCTCGATCGGCCGCACCTTGGTTCGCGGCGCGCTCGGCGGCTTGCTGCGTCGGTAGGCAGAAAGCCCGATTGGAGGCAATCCGCGCGCTGGCGCGGCCGCCTCGCCACGGGTACAATTTCAGGTGAGGTGCTCTCCAACCGTTCGTCGGTCTGCTACGTGCTATGTCGACGCTGGACTGGACCCTATTGTGACCTCAACCGACCCGCTAGCCAAACCTGATGCGCCGAGACGCCTGTCGCTGCGCGCGCCGCTGGACCTGCTCTTCCTCTTTTGCTGCTTCATCCTGACCGCGGACGTCCTCGGCCCGGAGATTTTCGGCCACGGCAAGACCAAGGACTATGCGCTTTGGTATTGGGCCGGGCAGCAGGTGCTGCATGGTGGCTCGCTCTATCCGAGCGACTTCCGTTATCCGTTCGAATTCATCTATCCACCCCTGCCGGCGATCCTGCTGGCGATCCCGAGCTGGTTCGGCAAGATCCCGCTCTACATCGTGCTGTCGGTCCTGAATGCGCTGGCGTGGTGGTACACCGGGACACTCTCCAATGTCATGACCGGCTCGGGCCGCAAGCCCGGTCCCTGGTTGGAGGCACTGCCCGCCTTCGTCACCGTGACCTTCGTGTTCGACATGTTCGACCTCGGCCAGCCAAACCTCGTCCTGCTGGCGATGATGCTCTACGGTTTTTGGTGCTTGCAGCATCAGCGCGTCTGGCTCGCGGGCTTGCTGTTCGCGCTCGCCACCGCCATCAAGGTGTTTCCGATTGCGGTGCTGCCCTATCTGGTCTGGCGGCGGAAGTGGGCGGCTGCCGTCGCTACGGTCGCCTTCACCGGCATCCTTCCCTATGTTGTGCCGGCGCCCATTCGCGGCTTCGAGCGCAACGCGGCCGAGCTTGCGACCTGGTATCAGGGCATGGTCGGGGCGAGCTCGGAAAAGGGCTTTGGCCAGCGCGACGACCAGAACTGGTCGTGGGTCAACCAATCCATCATTGCCGTCACGCACCGCCTGGTTCGTCCGATCAACTACAATCAGGAGGATCCCAGCAAGCCGCCGCGCACGATGAATATCATCGACGTCGATTACAGGACAGCGAACTGGATCGTGCTAGCGCTGTCGGCGTTGCTCGGGCTCGGCTTCGTCGCGGTCATGCCGCCGCAACGGCTTCGAACGGCGCGCTCGGATGCCGAGGAGCTCGGCATTCTGTTCTGCCTGATGACGGTGGCATCGCCCCTGGCGCGGCAATACTACTTCATGTGGCTGTTCTTCCCGATGACGGTGCTGATGCATCGCGCCGCCTTCGACGAGCGGGCGAATGTGCGGCTGGGAACCTGGCTTGCCCTCGGCGCGGCCGGATGTCTCATGCTGCTGGCACTGCCGTGGTTTCCCAATGCCTTCCAGGCCTGGGGCAACAACCTCCTCGCCACAGCCATCCTCGCGGGGAGCCTCGCATGGCACATCCGGCATCCGCCGGTTGCGGCTGGCTCCGGCGCCGCGGCAGCGCTAAAACCCAAGATCTCTTGAAACCCAAGACCTCTTGAGAAGCCATCTTGAGACTCGAAAGTCAGGAATCCGACCATGGCCAATGCCCAGCTTCAATCCGTGCTCGACCACATCGACAAGGATTTCGACAACAGCCTTGAGCGCCTGTTCTCGCTGTTGCGGATCAAGTCGATCTCGGCGGATCCGGCCTTTGCCAACGACTGCAAGGCCGCGGCCGAGCATCTCGCCAAGGATATCGCGAGCCTGGGTGTCGCCACCGAAGTGAGGCCGACCGCCGGCCATCCCGCCATCGTCGGCAAGACCGGAGCGGGCGGGCGGCCGCATGTGATCTTCTATGGCCATTACGACGTGCAGCCGGTCGATCCGCTGGACCTCTGGCACCGTCCGCCGTTCGAGCCTGCCGTCACCGATCATGCCGATGGCCGCAAGATCATCGTCGCCCGCGGCGCCGAGGACGACAAGGGCCAGGTAATGACCTTCGTCGAGGCCTGCCGCGCCTGGAAGAAGGTGACGGGCTCGCTGCCGATCGACGTCACCTTCCTGATCGAAGGCGAGGAGGAGGTCGGCTCGAAGAATTTCGTGCCCTTCATCGAGGCCAACAAGGACGAGTTCAAAGCCGATTACGTGCTGGTCTGCGACACCGGCATGTGGGACCGCAACACGCCGGCGATCACGACGTCGCTGCGCGGCCTGCTCTATGAAGAGCTGAAGATCACCGCCGCCAATCGCGATTTGCATTCCGGCGTGTTCGGCGGCAGCGCGATGAACCCGATCCGGGTGCTCACGAAAATTCTCGGTGGGCTGTTCGACGACGATAACCGCATCACCATCCCCGGCTTTTATGACGGGGTGAAGGACCTGCCGCCTGATATCCTGGAGCAGTGGAAGAAGCTCAACCTGACGCCGGAGATGTTCCTGAAGCCGATCGGCCTGTCGATCCCGGCCGGCGAGAAGGGCCGGCTCCTGATCGAGCAGGCCTCCTCGCGTCCGACCTGCGACGTCAACGGCATCTGGGGCGGCTATATCGGCGAAGGCTCCAAGACGGTGATCCCGTCGCATGCGTCCGCCAAGGTCTCGTTCCGTCTGGTCGAGGGACAGGACCCCGCAAAGATCCGTAAGGCCTTCCGCGACTACGTGACGGCACGGCTTCCGGGCGACTGCAAGGTCGAGTTCGGCGACCATTCCGCCGCGCCCGCGGTCGCGCTCGACTGGAACATGAAGCCGCTCGCCGCCGCCAGCAAGGCGCTGACCGAGGAATGGGGCAAGGAGACCGTGCTGATGGGCTCGGGCGCCTCGATCCCGATCGTCGCCGACTTCAAGCGCACGCTGGGACTGGACTCGCTGCTGGTCGGCTTCGGCCTGGATGACGACAACATCCACTCGCCGAACGAGAAGTACGACCTCCGCAGCTTCCAGAAGGGGATCCGCTCCTGGGCGCGCATCCTCGCCGCGCTGGCCGAGGTGAAGTAGCACACGGTGCCGTAGGGTGGGCAAAGGCGCGCTCTTCGCGCGCGGTGCCCACCATCTCTCCGCGATTGCGATCGAAGGGGTGGGCACGCTTCGCTTTGCCCACCCTACGAAATCTCTATCTTCGTCATTGCGAGCGAAGCAATCCAGAATCCCTCCGCGGAAACAGTCTGGATTGCTTCGTCGCAAGAGCTCCTCGCAATGACAGCGGGGCCAAATAAAAACGCCGCCCGGAATTGGGCGGCGTTTCATTCCAGAACGTGCAGAGGTAGTTGAGAGCTACCTTACACGAAATCCCGAAAATCTAAAGACCGATAGCCCGGCAGCTCGCGGTCGAGCTTGCGCAGCAGGGGCGGCCAGACGAGGTTGGTCGCACGCAGCTCGGCGCGGTCGCGATTGGCGAGCAGCTCGGTGTTCTTCTCGATCGCAATCTCCTCGACCGGATAGACCGGCGTGCCGAGCGCGCGCGTGCGCACCTGCATCGAGCAGGCGCGCTCGAGGTGATACATGCGCTCGAAGGCCGAGGCGACCGAGCGGCCGACCGTCAGCGTACCGTGGTTGCGCAGGAGCATGTGGTTGTGGTCGCCGAGGTCCTTCTGCAGCCGCGGCCGCTCGTCGTGGTCGAGCGCGATGCCTTCATAGTCGTGATAGGCAAGGTCGTGGGTGACGAGCTGGGCGGTCTGGTTCAGCGGCAGCAGCCCTTCGGCGCTGCTCGACACCGCGGTGCCGTCGAGGGTGTGGAGATGCAGCACGCAGATCGCGTCCTCGCGCACCTCGTGGATCGCCGAATGGATGGTGAAGCCGGCCGGGTTGATGCTGTACTCGCTCTCGGAGAGCTGGTTGCCGTGCAGGTCGACCTTGACGAGGCTCGAGGCCGTGATCTCGTCGAACATCAGCCCGTAGGGGTTGATGAGGAAGTGATGCTCGGGGCCGGGCACGCGGGCGGAGATGTGGGTGTCGACCAGATCGTCCCAGCCGTACAGCGAGACGAGGCGATAGGCGGCGAGGTTGACCCGTTGCTGCCACTCGGCCTCCGCCATGTTCGACGGCACTTCCTTCAGGCGCGCTTCCGCTGGTGACATGGCAAATCTCTCCGAACCTCGTTGTTGCGGAGCGAGAGCCTAGTCTCGGGTGAGGTCGGCGGCAAGGCGCTCAAAGCGCGGCAGTTCAGCGTCGCCCGCATGGAGTGTGCGTTTGAGGTTCCGGATTTCAGAACCGTCCGACGCGACGTTTCGTCTACGCGGCCGTCCGATCGGACAATGATCTTACGGTGCCGGGATCGAGAGCAGGCTGGAAATGCTGCTGCCGCGGATGTCGTAGACGCGGGCGAACACCACGTCGTCGCGCTTGATCTCGACCATGACAGGCGCGGTCAGGCCCTTGCAGTAGAACTCGCCGAGCGTCATGGCGAAATCGGCGGCATTGGAGTCCCAGCCGATGGTGAAGTCGGGCCCGAGCGCGACCTGCGCCGGACGCTGCGGACCGCACACCGCGACCTTCCATATGCGGTTGCGCGGCGGCACTTCCTGGCGCTCGACCAGCTGCTCGCGCAGCTCGTCGGAGGCCTGCTTCAGCGCGAGGCCCCAATAGTCCAGCATGAAGCGGTCGTCGGCGGCGCGCACCGTGCCGGCGATGTGGTTGAAGTGGGTGTATTGATAGGGATGCAGCCGGATCATCTCGGCGAGCGGGAGCGCGAGGCCAAAGCAGAAGGTGGCGAGCACGACCGGCTGCCAGGTGCGGTGGTTGGCGCGCAGGCGCTCCATGGTCCAGGCGAAGGCGACGCCGCCGAGCACTGCCATCGGCGGGATCACGAAGACGAAATGGCGGATGCCGTTGTACAGCGCGGGCCGCTTCACCATCGCGATCGCGAGCGGCAGGGTCGCGGCGAGCGTCAGCATCAGCAGGATGGTCTTGCGGCGGGCCGGAACCTCGCCGCGCGGCAGCAGCGCGAAGGTGCTGACCACGGCGCCGGTCATCAGCACCAGCATCACCTCGGGCAACTGAAGCGCGAACAGCGTCGGCAGATAGGACCAGGGCATGTCGGGGACCGACACGATCGCGCCGTCGAACATCTCCTTCCAGGGCTTCTCGAAGAAGTGCGAGAAGTAGGTCAGCGCCTCGAAGGGATTGCCGGGCTCCATGATCGACCACGGCCAGATCAGGCCCATCACGAGATAGCCGAACACCAGGCCGGGCAGCAGCAGGTAGACGACATGGGCGAAGCGGCGGGCCGCCTCGCGAACGCCTTCGGTGCGCAGTTCCTCCAGGAACAGCGGGATGAAGCCGATCAGGGCGTAGACCAGCGCAAGCCCGCCGAGGATGCGGCAGCCGATCGACAGGCCGGCACCTAAGCCGACGATCAGGATCGTGCGCGGCGAAGGCTGCGGATATTCCTCCGCGAGCCGGACGAGGCCCAGCATCAGGATGATCATGGCGACCGCGAAGGGCGCGTCCTTCGGGTTCATGAACATGTGGCCGTAGAAGATCGGGCAGAGCGCGAGCAGAAGCAGCGCAGCGAGGCCCGCGAGCGGCCCGCCGATGCGGCGGCCGAGCCGCCACGTCACGGCAAGCCCGATCACGCCGACGATCGCGCCGACCAGGCGGCGCGTCTCGAACAGCTCGAGCGGAATGACCTTGTGCAGGAGGGCCGCGACCATGTCGAAGCCGCCGCCATACATATAGAGGTTGGCGAACGAGAGCGCCGCGGTGTCCTTGAAGCCGGAACCGAACATGCGCAGCAACAGATCGGCATATTCAGCGTGGGTGTAGTCGTCCCAGCCGAGCCCGTAATCGCGGAAGGTCAAGCCTGCGATGACGGCGACCGCGGCCAGCACCAGCATGGCGAGATCGTCGCAAGTCCGTTCGACCGAGCGCCGCAGAGGCGTGTCGATCGCCGAAGTCGTGATGGATGTCATGGCTATTGGTGACCCGGAATCCCCTCTCGGCCCTGCTGGTGCGCGCGGGCCTGCTCCCCGGACTCCGTATAGCGCAGTTCCATTACCAAGTAATTGGGCATTATGGCTAAATTCCTGATGCGACGCAGCAAATCCAGAAACTCAAGAGCACTCTAGCAGTAGCGATCCGTAGCTGAAGGGAATGTGAATAAGTCCCTGATTTCCTTCCCTTTAGGAACGCTGATCGCAATTCGTCGTTGGCGAGCAACACAGGAAGACGGTATCGTGGCGTGTGTCGCGTATGGATGCGCGGCCGGGGGTGAGTTCGATGACGTTGGCATTATTGATCGCGGGGATTGTCGCCGTCCTGGCGGGCCTCCTTGCGATCCTGTTTGGCTTCACCGTCAGGGAGTTCAGCCTCGGCAGTACCCTCATAATCTCGGGCACGATCGGCGTCTGCTCCGGAATGTTACTGGCGGGCCTCCATTTGGTGGTGCTGGAACTGAAGGGCATCGCCCGCCGGCTGGCCGGTGCCGCCGCACCGTCCGAAGCGCGCGTCAGGCCCGTGCTGCCGGGTCTCGCGCTGCCCGGCGCGCCTGCGCCCGAGCCTGCTCCGGCGAAGCGCGCCGAGCCGACGGCCCCGCCATCGCCGGCCGCGCCGCCGCCATGGCAAGGCGAGGCACCGATGCGCGAGCGGCCGCGCGTCGAGCCGCCACCGGAGCCGGAACCTCCGGCGCCGCCCGCAGCTCCGGAAGCGCCGCGCCGGCGCAACCTGCTGTTCGCCTCGACCTCGCGAAAGGAACGCGAGCGTGCGGAGGCCAAGGCCTCCGAGGGCCCGCCGCCGCATGCCGAGCCCGCGGCGCCTGCCGGCCCGGACACGCCGCCTGCAAGCTTCGACGACGCCTGGCCGAAGCCGGATCGTATGCGCCCGCCGGAACCGCCGGCCGCCTCGCGCCGCCCGCCGCCGCGCTCGCCCTCGACCTTTGTCGAGGCTACCCCGCCGCCTGCACCCGAGCCGGAGTCGGAGCCGGCGGTCGAGCAGGCGCCCGTGACCGTGCTCAAATCCGGTGTCGTCGACGGCATGGCCTATTCGCTCTATTCCGACGGCTCGATCGAAGCGCAGATGCCGGAAGGCATGATGCGCTTTGCCTCGATCGACGAGTTGCGCGCGCATCTTGACCAGCGCTCCTGAGGACTGCCGGGGCCAAGTAAAGCGCCAGCTTTCTTGTCACTTCGCCAGTCATCAGCCCATAGTCGTCAGTCCTGTATTTTGGCCGAACGTATTGTTGACACGGAATACTTCGAAGTCGTCTCTCCCGTGAGACGCAAGGTGGAGAAAGGTCGGGCCCATGTCGGATGCCGGGGCTAAGAATTTCATTGAGCTGACAGCGAGCATCGTCTCGGCCTATCTCGGCAACAACCCGACGCCGGCCGCGGAGATCCCGAACCTGATCAGCCAGGTGCACGGCGCGCTGGTGCGGGTCTCGTCGGGCCGCGTCGAGGCGGCGCCGCTCGAGCCGGCCAAGCCGGCGGTGTCGCTGAAGAAGTCGATCGCGCCGGACTATCTGGTCTGCCTGGAAGACGGCAAGCGCTTCAAGTCGCTGAAGCGCCATCTGCGCACCCAGTACAACATGACGCCCGAGCAGTACCGCGAGAAATGGGGCCTGCCGGCCGACTATCCCATGGTCGCGCCGAACTACGCGGTGGCGCGCTCGCAATTGGCGAAGCAGATGGGTTTGGGACAGCAGCAGCGGAAGCGGAAGTAGAGCCGGCCTCGAATCTCGTAGGGTGGGCAAAGCGAAGCGTGCCCACCATCCGGCTCACAATTGTTGATAGATGGTGGGCACGGCGCAAGTGCGCCTTTGCCCACCCTACGAAACTTGAGGGTCTTCAGGTGGCTTCCGCCAGCGCCTCTTTCGCGTCGGTCTTGATGCGTTCGACCATCGAGCGCAGGCCGTTGGAGCGCTGCGGGGTCAGGTGATCGCGAAAGCCGAACTCGTCGAACACCGCGATCGCGTCGGTCGCGAGGATCTGCTGCGGCGTGCGGCCCGAATAGAGCGCGAGCACGATCGCGACCAGGCCGCGCACGATATGAGCGTCGCTGTCGCCGCGATATTTCAGGATCGGCGCGCCGCCATCGCGCTCGACCAGCTTCTGGAGCCAGACCTGGCTGACGCAGCCATTCACCTTGTTGGCGGCCGAATGCTCGGCCTCGGGCATCGGTTCCAGGGTGCGGCCAAGCTCGATGACGTACCGGTAGCGGTCGTCCCACTCGTCCAGAATCTCGAAATTGTCCCTGATTTCGTCGATCGTCGTCATGCTGGCCTATCGTTCCCGTTCAGCCCAATATAAGGACGCGAAGCCGTGAAATCGATAGGGTTTGGGGGCTAATTCGCAAGCCCCGGTCCGCGCCATTCCAGCGCGAGGTCGTCCTGGGTCAGGGTGTCGCGCGGCGCCTCGCTCCCAGCCGTGTCGCCTTCGCCGGCCAGTGCTATCGAGCCGGTGTGGTCGGGCGCCTTCTTGTCGCTCTTCTCGTTCTTCTCGTTCTTCTCGTTGGTGATCTGCTCTTTCTTGTCGTTGATGATCTGATAGATCTTCTTCGCGCCGTCCTGGGCGCGCTGGCCGATGATCGACGCGGCCTGTCCGCCGACCTCGCACGCCGCCGGCTGGCGCTTGCAGAACTGGGTCATGTCGGAGACGGCCGCGGTCGCAGCCTGCACCGCGTCGGCGGCGCCGATCTGCGGCAGCTTCTCCGATTCGGGCGTCTTGTCCCGCGGCAGGAGCACCAGCACCAGCCCGAGCCAGAATGTGATGCGGAGCAGAAAGCGCATCTTATCGACCTGTATGTTAGATCCCGCCGCGGCGATTTCCGCAGAGCGCGTCGGACCTAGCAACTCTCGATAAATCGCAAGTGATTGCCTTGAGCTTAATTCGCGGAATTTTTACGCAAAAAACTTCGAAAATGGCGGCCTCGTAAATTTTTCATTGATGCCGTGCCCCCGTGATCCTGCGGTCTTCGGTATCTACCAATTCGAAACCATGCGGGCCGGGGTGAAACCCTGTGTTCACCATCCTCGCCGAAGACGTCGTCAAATCGTCTAAAAAGCTCCGCGATGACACGGTGTCCGGCGCCGGGCCGCGCCGCCTTAGCACTCGTTTAAGGTCGCTCTGACACGGTGGCTCAACGACAAGGAGGCGTTCCGGCGCGTCTCTCCGACGAATGAGCCGAAGCGCGAGACCCGTGACAGTTTTGAGTATCATCCGCGATTGTCTCGATGCGCTGCTGCATCCCTCCGCGCGTTACGACGCGCTGACGCGAGCGCGCCATCGTGCCTTCATGGCGCCGCGTCTGCTCGGCAGCCTGGCAGCGTTTGCCGCATTCCCGATCTATCTCGCCATGCGTGGCGCACCGAGCGCGGTCGAGGTCGCGGCCTTTGCCTGGCTGATCGCGCCGATCATGTTGTCCTGGTTCCTGTCGCGCACCGGCCGCTACGAAGGCGCGCATGTGCTGTCGTCGCTGGCGCTCGCCGGCCTGATCATGGCGGTCGCAATCACGACCGGCGGCATCGAATCATTCGCTGCGGTGTGGCTGATCGTCGTTCCCCTCGAGGCTGCGCTGTCGGCCTCGCGCCGCGTCGCCGCCTTTGCCTCGCTGCTCGCGCTCTCCTGCGCGGGGATACTAATTTTCGTCGGCCAGCTCGGCTGGCTGCCGCTGGACGCGCCGAGTGCCGCGGAGCGTAGCCTGCTGATGGCGTTCGGCGTCGCCTCGGCCACCCTCTATGCTGCGGGCCTCGCTTTCGGCGCGGAGTCGCTCGCACGCACCGGCGTTGCGCTGCTGTCGCGCGAGGAGGAGCGTTATCGCCTGCTTGCGCGCAACATGAGCGACGTCATCTCGCGGCATCGGCGCAACGGCGCGGTGCAGTTCATCTCGCCGGCCGCCGAGGCCATGCTCGGAATGCCCGTTGCGCAGCTGCACGGCCACGGTCTGTTCGATCGCGTCCATGTCGCCGACCGGCCGGCCTATCTCACCGCCTTGTCCGATGCCGCGCGCGGTAATGTGCGCAGCGTCGAGTTCCGGCTGCGGCGGGAACCGACCGGCTCGGAGCGCGGCCAGGTTGACTTCATCTGGGTCGAGATGCGCTGCCGGCCGCTCGACCAGGATCTCGGCCGCCAGGATATTGACCGTGATGTCGCACGCGAGACGGAGGTCGTCGCCGTGATGCGCGACGTCACCGATCGCAAGCTCTCCGAGCAGGCGCTCGATCAGGCCCGCAGCGCCGCCGAAGCGGCCGACGCCGCCAAGACGCGCTTCCTCGCCACCATGAGCCACGAGCTGCGCACGCCGCTCAACGCCATTATCGGCTTCTCCGACATGATCGCGCAGGAGCAGGCCCTGATGCTGGGTGCGGCCCAGCGCAAGGAATATGCCCAACTGATCAACGATTCCGGCCAGCATTTGCTGTCGGTGGTCAACGGCATCCTCGACATGTCCAAGATGGAATCGGGCAATTTCGAGATTGCGTCGGAGCCGTTCGCGCCGCGCGCCTCGCTCATGCATTGCTGCAATCTGCTGGCGCTGAAGGCGCGGGAGAACGGCATCGACCTCATCACCGACGCGCCGCAGGACCTGCCCGTCATGACCGGCGATCCCAGAGCCTTCAAGCAGATCGTGCTCAACCTCGTCGCCAACGCCATCAAGTTCACCGAGCGCGGCGGCCAGGTCTCCGTATCAGCCGCGGTGTCGGGGTCGCACCTCACGCTGCGTATCAGCGATACCGGCGTCGGCATCGCGCCCGACGACCTCAAGCGTATCGGTGCGCCGTTCTTCCAGGCCGGCAAGACCTATCAGCGCCGTCACGAAGGCACCGGACTCGGACTTTCGATCGTGAAGAGTCTTGTGGCGTTGCATCTCGGCGATTTGACGGTACAAAGCAGGCTCGGCGAGGGCACCGCCGTCACCGTCAAGCTGCCGCTGGTCTACACGTCGCCGCAAGCCAAACCTGCCGATAGAATGCCGGCCGAGAGCAAGATCGCGACTTTGACGCCGGTGCCGCGCCAGGAACATCACGACCAACATCACGACCAACTTCAGGACCAACCTGCTCTGGTGAAGAAAAGTGCCTAAGAAGTCTGCAAAGGGCGAAGCTGCTCCGCGCCGTCGTGGCGCCAAGGCTGCGGCTGTCGACGTCGAGACCGAGCGCAACCTCGTGATGCGCGTGCTGCTGCACAGTCCCAAGGATACGCTGGCCGGCCTCGTCGCCGTTGCCGCCATCAGCGCGATCGTTGCCAATGCGCTGTTCCTCCAGACCGGAAGGCATCCGGCACCGATGTTCGGCACCGTGATCAACCTTCCCGCGCCGTCGTCCGTGTCGCTGTCGAACCCCTTGCCGCGTCCGCGCCCCGTCGGCGCCGATACCTCGCCGCTCGAGCCGAGAGCAACGGAGTTCCGCGCCGAGCCCAAGTCCGTAGAGCCCCGGCCTGTCGAGCCCAAGCCTGTCGAGAGAGTTGCCGAGAGGGCACCGGAGAAGCCGGTCGAGGCGACCGCATCGACGCCGCGCTCGGCCAGCGATCCCATGACAAATCTGGTCAAGGCGACGACCTCGACGCCGCCGTCCATTGCTGTCGCGCGTCCGCCGGCCCCGATCCCGGCGCAGCAGAGCCCGGCCGTACGGCGTATCGCCGGCGTGCAGCGCGCGCTGTCCGAATACGGCTACGGCAATTTGAAGGTCACGGGCGCGATGAGCGGCGAGACCCAGTCCGCGATCCAGAAATTCGAGCGCGAGCACAAGATGCAGGTCACCGGCCAGGTGTCCGATCGCTTGCTGCGCGAGCTCGCCGCCGCGATCGGTCATCCCGTCGAATAGCGACATTAGTCGTCGTCATTGACGCGGATCAATTGGCCGCGCGTGATCCGCAAGGGGATGCCAGCCCTGCGCCGGCTTGATTTGTCCGGGATCAATGACTGTCGGCGGCGTCAGGGAAGATGATCGCTCATCCTCATCAAGGAAGAGAGGTCATCATGTTCAAGGTCTCGATTCTCGTCTGGATCATGCTGGGTACCGTGCTGGCGGGCGTCAGCCTGATCGTGGTGCTGATGGTGCCGAGCCTTGCCGCGGAGGCGATCAAGAACATCCCCTATGCCGCGGCCATCGGGTTTGCGCTTGCGATGCCGCTGTCATATCTCGTCGCACGCCAGATCGGCGGCGGACAGGGTGCAGGCAAGGCGTAGCGAGCGCGCGCCGAGACTGGCGGGACGCGTCGTACTGGCCTATCGTCCGACTCATGCGTTTGAAATCCAACATATGGGTCGCGGCTTATTTGCGCCGGTGCCAGAGCGAGGGCGTGTTCGGGGCGGTGCGCCGTCGCGGCGCCGAGGAGGCGGGCGCGGTGTTCGTGAAGGTGTCGCTGCTCGACGGCAATGCGATGCTCTACGTGCCGGCGCCGCAGACCGTCTATGACGACGGCCGGCCCGTCGACCGCTTCTTCGTGCCGGTTGCATCGCAGCCGCTGCCGGAGCCCGCCGTCGAGGAACGGCTGACCAAGGAAATCCGCTTCGATTCGGATGCCTGGATCGTCGAGACCGAAGACCGCGCCGGGCGGCACTTCCTGGAATTGGCGAAGACCTGACTAGTGATCCGACGACCCGCCGGTGCCGGTCCGCACCGTTGGGCTGGAGCCGGGCTGCACGCCGGGCCGCGTCTGGCTTGCGCCCGCACGCGCACGCTGGCGTTCGCCATCGTGCAGCGACGACTGATACTTTGCCCGCGTCACCGCGAGCGTGGAGCCGCGCCAGGCGGCCAGCATCACCAGCGCGGAGCGCTCGCCGAGGCGATCGTAGAGCCGCGACAGCCGGTACACGCTGTTCACGGAGTTGCCGATCTCCGGTTTGAAGAACAAGAGGATGCGCTGGAAGTTCGGGCTCGGCATGTCGAGCGCGCGCGCGGCGACCGCGAGCGCTTCGCCGCCGGGATCGTCGACGATCTCTGCCGCGACGCGCGAGGGCAGGATCAGGCTGTCGCCGAGCTCGTAGGTGAAATTCTCGACGTCGCCCGCGATCGCCGCCATCTCCAGGATCTGGATCGCGCGCTTGGCGCGCACGGTCGGAATCCGCGGCGCGGCCTTCAGCGGCGTCTGCTCCAGATTGTGCAGGATCAGCGCGCGCTGGGACGCATCGGCGCCGAAGAACATGTCGTGGATTTCGGCGGCGTCCGTCGGCTGCATCGCCATGTTCGAGGCCATGCGCTGCTCGGCCTCGGTCGGCGCGCGGACCGGGGAGGGCGCGGGCGGGGGCGCCGCGATTTCGCGCGCGAGCGGAACCCTGCGGCCTTCCTGGGCGGCGACCAGCCCGAGCTTCTGCAGGATCGGGACGGGCGTCTGCGGATAGACCGCAAGCCGCGCCTTGACGGCGGCGCGCGTCGCATCGTCCACCTGGTCGATCAGTCGCGTGGCGAGTTCGACGAATTGCCGCTGTTCGTCCTCGCTGTGGACGCGCGTCTGGACATAGAGGTCGGTCAGCACGCGCAGCAGCGTCGGGCGAACATCGACGCCTTCGCGACGGGAGAGGGTCATCAGCCCGTCGAATCCGGGAAACAGCGACTTGGTCATGGAGGCGTACGCAACTCGGAAAAGAGACTTGCGAGTGAGCCTAGCGCAGGTTCTTTTAAAGCCTCGTTAAGGAAAACGAGGCGTGAAGCCGCCCCCGCAATTCAAGGCATTGTCGTGCCGCAACGGGACGGCGCGGCGGGTTCCGTGCGGTTACGGTCCAGAGCACATCTTTACACCCCGTTAACCATGAGCTGATCTTAATGATCCGCATGTTGCAGGGGCGCATTCGGTCGCGCGGCAATTGAAGAGAGCTGACATGGGGACCATCATCGAATTTCCGGCCGGTCGCCGGGTAGGCTCGTCGGGGGACGTCGCACCGCGCGCGGACATGGGAACGATTCTGATCCTTCCCGTGATCCGCATCGAGCGCGAGGCGGATGAAACCAGCGGCGATCGTGGGCCGGAAGCGGGCACAGCGCCGGGGCGCCGTCGTCGTCGCCGCTAGATCCGGCTTTTGCAATGCCGGACACCATCCACCAGATCCGGCCCTTCGTATCGGCCGTCCTGCTCGCGCTGCTCGGCGCGGCACTCGGGGCCTGTAGCGGCGGCGATTTCGGCCGCACCCGCGCCGATATGCGCAGCGACGACATGCATCGCTGGCTCGGCACCGAGGCCACCGGCAGCGTCGGGTTGAGGCCGTCGCAATTCCAGCTCACCGACGAGGAGCGCCAGCTTCGCGACCTCGCCTATCCCCTGATCGAGCCGCCGCTGTCGCGCCCCGCATGGAAGAGCGTGTTCGGCGACTACAAGGCCTTGCCGTCACCGTGGCGGCAGAAGGTCGTGTTCGACCGCACCATGTACGGGCGCACGCTGATCGACGAGCCGCACCGCTCGCACTCCTCGCGCTATGCGCAGCTGATCGAGGACGTGCGCAACGACACCACCCGCTTCGAGCCGTTCTTCGCCTCCGCGATCAAGGTCATCGACCTCGACAGGAAGCGCGATGCCAGCATGGCGCGCGTCTCCGTCCTCTCTCCGAAGGAGAGAGACGATGCGGTCGCGCGCATGCAGGAGAACTCGCTGATCATCCAGTGGGTGCAGCAGTGCCTGGAGCAGCGCGTCTCCTCCTATCGCTGGGCGTTGGAGCGCCTGGTGATCCAGGCGCCCGACGGCATGGCCGCCGACGCCGACCGCCTGATCGGCGAGCTCGCGGCCCAGACCGCCAACCCGCCGGTCCAGGCGCAGCCGCCCTACGGCCGCGCGGTCATCTCGAAGGGCTGAGCGTCTTGCGCACACTGCGCTGGCGCGCAGTCCGATCGGGCTTCCGCCGCTGCTTCTGAAGTTTCCCGACAAGATCCTTCAGCGCGTCCGCCAGCGGCACTGATGCGCGGTAGGCGAGGCCGACCTCGCGCTTGACCTTGACCTCGATCTCACGCACCGCGACGTCAGGATTGCCCTTCGCCACGCCCTCGGGGACGATGGCGATGCCGATTCCGGCGGCGACCAGCGCCATGGCCCAGTCTTCCGATTGCGCGATCGCCGCGGTCTGGCGCCGCTGCGCGGCGCGGCCGAAGAATTGGCTTTGCTCGCAATGGCAGCGGTCGATCATGGCAGCGCCGGCGAGATCGGCGGCACGGAGCTTCTCCTTCAGCGTCAGCGGATGCGACGGCGGCAGCGCGGCGACATAGCGCTCGCTCCACAGCGCGACGAAATGCTCGTCAGCGCGCAGCATGGACTTCGAGATGATCCGCGCATCGGCGCGCTCGTCGCTGCCGACGAGGCGCAGCGCGATGTCGCTGCGCGCCGTCAGCGGCTTCAGCAGCGCGATCGTTCGGGGCACGTCGAGCGTGCGCATCAGGCCGAGCGTGACCGTGGTCCTGGTCGCCGGCTTCCTGAACAGGCTGCGCGCGGCGTCCGACTCGTCGATGATGCGGCGGGCCAGCGCGTGAAACTGCTCGGCCGAGGCGGTGGGCGCGACGCCCTTCTTGTGCCGGATGAAAAGCGTGGTGCCGAGCTCGGCTTCCAGATTGGTGATCGCGGTCGAGATCGATGGCTGCGACACGAAGCAGGCCCGCGCCGCGGCGGTCAGGTTGCGCGCGCGATAGACGGCGGCGAAGTAGCGGAGTTCGCGGATGTCCATAGGATGAGCCTAGAGATATGATCAATATTCAATATTTTACCTATGGATCGGACGATGACAAGAACGCCCTGTTCACAACGGGCGAGGTCCTCCATGAAAATCCATCATCTCAACACCGGGACGATGTGCCCGATGGGCCGCCGCCTGGTGAACGGCACCGGCGGCCTGTTCCAGCGCGCCCGCATGGTCTGCCACTGCCTGCTGGTCGAAACGGGTGGCGGGCTTGCCCTGGTCGATACCGGCATCGGGCTTGGCGATATCGCAGCCCCTGACCGGCTCGGACGGCGATGGCTGCGCCAGACCGCGCCAAGGCTCGATCCGTCCGAGACGGCGCTCGAGCAGGTGGAGGCGCTCGGCTATTCACCCAAAGACGTGCGCCACGTGCTGCTGACGCATCTCGATCGCGATCACGCCGGCGGCGTGCCCGACTTTCCCCATGCCGCGATCCACGTCCATCGCGCCGAATACGACATGGCGGTGCAGCGCAAGCCGGCGCCGCCGGAAGGGCGTTATGTCACCGGGCAGTGGAGCCATGGTCCGAGCTGGACGTTCTATGGCGAAGCCGGCGAAGACTGGTTCGGCTTCAAGGGCGTGCGCGCGCTCGGCGACAAGGAGGCGGACATCCTGATGATCCCGCTCGCCGGCCATACGCTCGGCCATTGCGGCATCGCGGTCCGATCAGGCGACACATGGCTCCTGCATGCCGGCGACAGCTATTTCCATCACGGCCAGCTCGCGGCATCCCCGCGCATGCCGCTGGTGCTCGGCTATTTCCAGCGCCGCGCCGACATGGACCGCACGCAGCGGATCGCCAACCAGGCGCGGCTGCGCGCGCTGAAGCTCGACCACGGCGACCGCGTGAGGATCGTCAACAGCCATGATCCCGTCGATTACGAGAACTGCCGGTGCGGGACGCACTGAGTGCGCGCCGGACCCGTCAAGGCTTCATGCGCGCAGACGTCCGACGCCTTAGGTCCCCCGATGCGCGCGCGTGAGGCGGCCGCCGGCCGCCCTCGCAAGCCCGAACGGCGCACGGGCTTTTTCCGGCTGGCGTGTTATTTTCGAGAATGACTGCGACTCCAGCCGGCGCGCGTCAGGATCACGGCGATTTCCTATCTTCCTCGTCCCGATGAATCGTCGCCGGCCAATTCCACTTCAGGAGATATCCTCGCGCAACGACCGCCTTGCAATAATTTTCGTAAACAGTATTATTTTCGAAAATGCAGTTTGGGGAGGCGAGGCGAAATCATGAGGGCGGTGCTGGTGCGTCAGCCGGGTGGGCCGGATGCACTCGAATTGGTCGAGCTTCCGGTGCCCGTGCCGGGCGCCGGGCAGGTGCAGATCCGGGCCGAGGCGTTCGGGGTCGGGCAGCCCGACGCGCTGATCCGGCGTGGCGTCTACAAATGGATGCCGCCGCTGCCGGCCAATCCCGGCAATGACGTCGCGGGCCGCATTTCCGCGCTCGGGCCCGGCGTGGAGGGGCTTGCCGTCGGCCAGAAGGTGCTGCTGAGTGCGCGCGACCTGTCGCAACGTGGCGGCTGCTACGCCGACTACGTGGTTGCCCCGGCGGACGCCGTTCACGCATTGCCCGACCATGTCGATCTGCAAGCCGCCGTGTGCCTGTCGAACTATCAGGTCGCCTACGCACTCCTGCACGAATGCCGCCACCCGCGCGCGCCGACAAGCGTGCTGGTGATCGGCGCGGCCGGCGGCGTCGGCACCGCGCTGGTGCAGCTCGCCAAGCTCGCGCAGATGACCGTGATCGGCACGGTCTCGACCGAAGCGAAGGCGGAGTTCGCGAAGGCGAACGGTGCCGATCACATCATCTTCTACCGCCGCGAGGATGTCGTGGCGCGAACCCGCGAGCTGACCAACGGCGAGGGCGTCGGCCTCGTGCTCGATCACGTCTGCGGGCCGGAGTTCACCGCCTATCTCGGCGCGCTCGGCAAATGGGGGACGCTGCTCTCCTACAACGCCTTCGCGGGCCTTCCGGAAGAGAACCTGATGGCGGCGATGCGCAATCACCTCGACATCTGTCCCGCCGTGCGCTGCTTCTCCTTCCACATCTACGACCACGATCGCGACGGCCGCCGCGCCCTGATGCGCAGCGTGATCGAGGCCCTGAGCCGCAATGCCATCAAGCCGGCCGTCTCGGCGGTCCTGAAGCTGGACCAGGTCAGGCAGGCCCACGCGCTGCTCGAGCAGGGCGCGGCGCTCGGCAAGATCATCATGACGCCATGAGGGGATGGACGGCACGATGACATCACACGCCGAACTTCGCCCGGGCGCCCGTTCGGAGCATGCCGCCATCGCCTGAATGCGCCGGGTTCGCCCGTTGGGCAGCCCGGCCCGGAGAACGCCGCCTTCGCTGCGGCCAACGATAGAACGGTCAAAAAAGGGAGAACGCATCCATGCGATGGATGAGACGGCTTGCTGCGGCAACGTTTCTGCTTGGCGGGTTTCTCGCCGCCGGCACAGTGGCACTTGCGGACAATTATCCGTCGCGCCCGATCCGCCTGCTGCACGGATTTGCCGCAGGCGGCGCGGCCGACACGCTGTCGCGCATCATCGCCGACGGGCTCGCGAAGCGGCTCGGGCAGCCGATCATCGTCGAGGCCAAACCGGGCGCCGGCGGCAACCTCGCGGCGGATGCCGTCGCCAAGGCGGCGCCTGACGGCTACACGCTCGGGCTCGTCACAGGCGCCCACGCGATTTCCGCGGCGACCTACAAGAGCCTCGCCTACCAGCCCGCGGACAGTTTCGAGATGATCTCGACGCTGGTCTATTACGCGCTCGTCATTGCCGTGCGCAGTGACTACCCGGCGAAGTCGCTGGGCGAGCTCGTCGCCATGGCGAAGGAGAAGCCCGGCTCGCTCAGCTTCGGTTCGGTCGGTTTCGGCAGCACGCATCACCTTGCGGGCGAGCTGCTGAATGCAACGGCCGGCATCGAGATCGTGCATGTGCCGTATCGCGGCGATTCGCAGTCCGTCACCGCGCTTCTCGGCGGAGAGGTTCCGGTCATCGTCGGCACGCCGGTCCTGCTCGCGCCGCAAATCCAGAGCGGCGCGATCCGCGGCCTTGCGGTGACCTCGCCGACGCGGACTGCGCTATTGCCTGACGTCCCGACGGTTCAGGAGGCCGGCATCAAGGGATACGACGTGCGCACCTGGGCCGGCCTGCTGGCCCCGAAGGGAACGCCGCCCGCCATCATCGCCGCGCTCAATGCAGCGACGCTCGATGCGCTCAAGGACCCAGACCTCAGGCAACGTCTGGAGACGGCCGTCGGCGGCGAGGTCCGTGGCGGCTCGCCGGCGGAGATGAAGGCGCTGATCGAAACCGAGATCACCAAATGGTCGGGCGTGGTCGAGCGGGCGAAGATCCCGAAGATCTGATCCAGGGGAGGCCGCAGCGCCGCTGCTGCGGCCTCCATCAGGTGCCGTCTTCTCCTATCTGCCGGAGCCGGCCTCCTGGGTTGTCAGCAGGCGGTGCTTCACCGTCCGCGCAATCGTCGCAGGTGCCTCGTCGGGAATCGCAAAACAGGAACTCGCGTTGATCTCGCACAGGACGTATGTGTCGGCGCCTGCCGCGTTGCGAGGTCCGTAGAGAAAGTCCGCGTCCCAGATCACCGGCAGCGAGGATTCATCGATGTCGAGCGTGTCCATCATCTGCGGCGTCCATTCGTTCTCCATCGATCTTCGCAGCGCCTGGAACGGTGGAGCATCGGGTCCGTGCATGATGCGCGGGCCGGGTTGCGCCTCCGCTGCATCGGGGCCTTCCGGCGGCGGCGGGATCAAGGCCTTGATCCGTTGCTGGCCAAAGCCCGCGACCTTGGAGCCGCTCATGTAGCAGCGGATCATCCCGTCGGGCAGGCGCGATTGAAATGCCTGATCGATGATGCAGCCGCCCCAGCCGAAATAGGGTTCGCACCGGGCGATGAAGGCATCGAGCGGCATGTCCTCAGGCAGGCTGCCGCGCGTTGCATGGAGGACGCGAACCATGGCGCTCGCCTCTGCAATGGCCTCCACTTTCCAGACGCCCTGGCCTCCATTGCCGCGGTTTTGTTTCAGCACGCGCGGTCCGTCGGTCTGAAGGCGCGACGGAAACTCGGCGCGGAAGCTTGCGGCCGTGTCGTAGCGATGCGTGTCGGCGCCCCAGCCCAGGTGGCGCGTTCTGTAAAGGACTTCCTTGACGCCCATCTTCAGGATGACGTCCGGGTGCGCGCTCACCCATGGCCCTCGCGCCGCGACGTCGCGGAGCAGGGGATCGAGGTCAGCGCGTGTCTTGCCTTGATGGATCGGGTCGACCCAGACGAGCACGCCGTCGACCGCAAGCAATTGATCGCGGACGGCGTCGGCAAAGGTTTCGTCGTAGATGACGGGCCGGGCTTCGATGCCGGCGGCGGCGAGTGCCTCGAAGACGCGGACGAAGCGGCTGTTCTGCGGTGTGGCATCCGCCCGCGCGGCGGCATCGCCGCGTGAGAGGATGGCAACGGTGGATCGGAGAGGAAAGTGTTGTTCGGTATCCATGCGCAAGCTCCACGAAGTGCGTGCTGCGCAGAGCTTGGACCGAAGTCTCATGGGGGGTCTGCATTGCCCCCATGCGGACGACCTTACGTGAGATCGGCCTCGGCTTTCAAGACGGTCGCGCGGTTCCACCCGGGGCCTGCCCGGTGCTTTCGCGCGACGCGCAGGTTGACAGCTCGGCGTTCCGGGTTTTCTATTTCAGGCAACGGGGATGTGCGATCTCCCCGTGAGGCGTCATGCCCAAGAATCGCGTCCTGATCGTCACCAAGGGCGCAGCATGTCACCCCACACTCCGAATTCATCCGACAGATCGTTTCGGCTCATCGCTCCCGCGCGGCGCGCCGGAGCCTGTCGGCGCGCATACCGACAAGGGCGTCCCGGCGGACCTGCGTCAGGGGCGTGACCTCTCGATCTGCGCCATTTGGAAGGGCAGCGTCGCAAAAGCGGACTTCACCTGGGGCGGGACATGACCGGGAGAACGACCATGCGAACATGGACAATCCTTCTCACCTTCCTGTTTCTGGCGATCGCGGCTGGCGTGCCGACCGCACGCGCACTGACTCAAGACGAGTTGATCGCCAGGATCCAGGCGGCTGGCTACACGCAGGTCAGCGAGATCAAGTCGACGGCGGAGGGGAGACGACCGCCAAGGCGGTCAAGAACGGCAAGCCGGTGCGGCTCCTTATCGACGGTGCCGGCCAGATCAAAGAGCAGAACTGAACTCCGGAAACCGGATTTCGCTCGAGGGAGCAGATCAATGCGAAGTGCAATTCTGCCGCTGATGGGCATCGGCGCATGCTTCATCGCGACCGCTCACGCGCAGGATGTCGACTGGCAGAAGGTCGATGATGCGCTGGGCCGAAAGCCGGCCGTCGCCGGTGACGTGCATCGTTATGGCTTTCCCCGCACCGACCTCACGGTGACGCTCG
This sequence comes from Bradyrhizobium sp. YCK136, assembly GCF_044570075.1. Classification (NCBI taxonomy): domain Bacteria; kingdom Pseudomonadati; phylum Pseudomonadota; class Alphaproteobacteria; order Hyphomicrobiales; family Nitrobacteraceae; genus Bradyrhizobium; species Bradyrhizobium sp. YCK136. Next base: position 6,428,513 of record NZ_CP172424.1, on the reverse strand, counting down.
ACGGCGTCACCATCAAGCCTTCGCTGGCGCTGGGCGGCTGGGTCGCGTTCAAGCCCGCGCATGGCGCCGTCATGGCAATGGGCGATCTGGTGCTGCTCGAATCGGAAATCAACCCGGTCATGCAGAAGATGATCGAGAGCGGGTTGGAGATTACGGCTGTTCACAACCATCTGCTCGGCGCGGTTCCGGCGACATTCTACATGCATGTGGCTGGGCACGGTGATCCGCTCAAGATCGCGACCGCCATCAGGACCGCGCTTGCCGAGAGCAAGACGCCTATGTCGGCGCCGGCTCCGGCGGTCCCGCCGCCTGCCATTGATCTCGACACGGCCAAGCTCGATCAGATCATCGGCGTCAAGGGGCAGGCCAACGGCGGCGTCTATCAGTTCAACGTTCCCCGCCGCGATCCGATCACCGAGCACGGAATGCAGCTAAGTCCCGTCGGGCCCATGGGCGTTGCGACCGGTGTCAACTTCCAGCCGACCGGCGGCGGCAGGGCGGCCATCACCGGCGACTTCGTGCTGATCGGCGACGAGGTGAATCCCGTGATCATGGCGCTCCGGTCCCATGGCATCTCCGTAACGGCGCTTCATAGCCACATGCTGGACGAGCAGCCGCGCCTTTTCTTCATGCACTTCTGGGCGAACGACGACGCGATCAAGCTCGCCAATGGCGTGCGTGCCGCGCTCGACAAGACGGCGAGTACGAAGAACTGATGTCCGATCTGTATCGGTCTCTGATCGGGCCGTCGGGGCGAAATGCGTTCTTCGTTCGTGCCTACCTGGCTTCGATCACCTCGCCGTCCTCCTTCACAAACCGGCCGAGGGGATTGTCCAGGAGGTCGACGACGGCTTCGGATGGCCGGCACAGTCGCGTGCCCTTCGCCGTCACCACGATCGGACGATTGATCAGAATGGGATGTGCCATCATCGCGTCGAGCAGTTCATCATCCGTCCATTTGGGATCGGCGAGGCCGAGTTCCTTATAGGGGGTCCCCTTCTCGCGCAGCAATGCGCGGACCGATATTCCCATCGCTGCGATAAGTTGCTTGAGCGTTTCGCGCGATGGTGGGGTCTTGAGGTATTCAATAACGGTGGGCTCGGCACCGCTCTGCCGGATCATCGCGAGCGTGTTGCGCGAGGTTCCGCAATCCGGGTTGTGATAGATCGTGACGCTCATGATCGGGTCTCCGCAACAGCAACCGGGCCGCGCACTTCGGCGCGCCCGAGCAGCCAATTCATCAGCAGCATGCCTGCGATCGCTCCGCAGAGCTCCGCGAGAATGAACCCGGGAAGATCGACGGGCCGGATGCCGGAAAAGGTGTTCGTGAGCGAACGCGCAATTGCGACCGCCGGATTTGCAAACGACGTCGATGCGGTGAACCAATATGCGGCCGTGATGTAGAGGCCGACCAGCCAGGGAATGGCCGCGCGCTGAAAGCGGATGCCGGCGAGGATCGTGACGATCAGTCCGAAAGCGGCGACGGCTTCCGCGAACCACTGCGCTCCGCCGGTCCGGACCTTCATCGACAGGTCGATCACGGGGTGCGCAAACATCAGGTGCGCCGCAATCGTCCCGATCGCGCCACCGACGATCTGAGCGATGACGTATAGCGCGGCTTCATTCGCCGGCAGCTCGCGCTTGCCGGTGAAGACCAGCGTCACTGCCGGATTGAAATGCGCGCCGGAGATCGGACCGAGCACGGTGATCAGGACAACGAGAATGGCCCCGGTCGGCAACGTATTGCAGAGGAGCGCAAGAGCCACGTCCTTGGTCAGCGTCTCGGCCATGATGCCGGACCCGACGACGGTGGCGACGAGAATGCCGGTGCCGAGCGCTTCGGCGACCAGGCGTCGGGAAAGGTCGAACGTGTCCATCAGCCGGCCTTTGGCGCTGGACGTGCTGCGCCCTCGGCGCGGCCGATCTCGCGCAGCTTCGTGCCAAGTGAAAGCCTGTCGATACTTCTCAATGGGAGGTTCACGAAGGTATCGATCCGATTCTTGAGGTAGCGGAACGCTGTGACGAACGCCGCCTGCTTCTCAAGATCGGTGCCCTCGGCTGCGGCGGGATCCTCGATACCCCAGTGCGCGGTCATCGGCTGCCCCGGCCAGATGGGGCAGGCCTCGCCGGCGGCATTGTCACAAACGGTGAAGACGAAATCCATCACCGGCGCATCGGGAGCAGCGAACTCCAGCCAGCTCTTCGAGCGCATCCCGTCGGTGGGATAGTCCATGCTTTCCAGCGTGCGCAGCGCCAGCGGGTGGACCGAGCCTTTCGGGGTGCTTCCGGCGGAGAATGCCTGAAAGCGGCTGGCTCCGTCCTTCCTGAGGATCGACTCGGCGAGGATCGAGCGCGCCGAATTGCCGGTACACAGGAACAGGACATTGTAGATTCGATCAGGCACGGATACGCCCCTTTCGCTTTGGAGAGCAGCAGGCTTGGAGGCTTTCGACGACCGGCTCGCAAACTTCCGGTCGCCCGCCGCAGCAATCCCGAAGCAGGAAAACCGCGACGTCGCGAAACTCGGCGAGGTTGGCGCGATAGACGATCGAACGGCTGCGCCGCTCGGAGGTCACGAGGCGCGCGCGCGTCAAGATCGACAGATGGGCCGAAAGCGTGTTGGGCGGCACTTCCAGCTGGCGCGCGAGGTCGCCTGCCGCAAGGCCATCGGGCTCATGTTTGACCAACGTCCGGAAGGCCTCCAGACGGGTCGATTGGGACAGCGCCGCGAGGGCGAGAACGGCTTCTTCAGCTTCCATATATCCAGATTTATGGAATTATTAGATGCTCGTCAATCCGAAATCCGGAGGGCCCGTCAAGCGTCGGAAGGAGCTATTCGGCCGCATTGGCTTGAGGGCATCGATTGGCGCGCATCGCAAATTACCGCATCAAGTGGAAATCATGGCGGGCGGGTGCCAACGGCGGCCACAGAAGCGCGCGAACGATAAGCGGAATACCAACGGCCAGCGGTATCAGCCAGTACATGAAATGGGGCAGGTCCTTCCAAAGCGGAAGCTGCCTTCCATTGTCTACGTAGAAAGCAACCAGCACCAGTATGTACGACAGGCCCATCCCAGCTATATGCAGCCTGACCCAATACCACCAGCGGCGCCGGAGCGCGGTGCGCCCGATCCAGGCGCAAGTGAATGACAACACACCGAGTACGAACAAGTGATAGTTTTCGGCCCAGCGCATAAGTGACAGTAACGTCGCGGACGCGACGAGCGCCAGCAGTGACCAGAAATAGGTCGTCCCAAGTCTCGAATGACGCCCGCGACGCTTCTCACTCAACATCGCGATTGCGCCGATCGCAACGCACGCAAGGCCCAGGGGAATATGCAGTCCCAGGACCACCGCCAGAAAGAAGGCGTCGGTCGAAGGAATTTCGATGCCAGCCACGATGGTCGTTTCTCCGCCTGTCATGGCGTTGCTCCCATCTTGCAGTTCATCATCGGATCGGCCGACGAGAACGGTCGTTTGACGGCGAATGCTCCGGCGCCGCAGACAATGCAAAGCATGCAGCAACCGATCAGGACGGCCGCATAGCTTCCGGCCCAATCGACGCTTGCCGCGAAAGGCAGTGGGCCGAATGCTGCGCCGGCAATGCCGAAGACGAACGACGCCCTCCTGATTGCGCCGAGATGGTCGCGGCCGAAATACTGCGCATAGCCGGCGGCGTTGATGGCTTGCTGCGAACCGTACGCCCCTCCCAGGCTGAGCGCGTACAGCACACTGATGGCGACGCCGCTGCTAAACGCCGGAAGAGCCGTCGCCAGCGCAAGCATGAACATCGCGAACGGAACCAGGTGCCGGGGTTCATAGCGATCCACCAGAAATCCGGTGCCGAGTGTCGCAACGGCTTGAACGCCGGCAAGAAGCGACAGCAGTAGCAGCGCGTCGCTGTGTGCGATCCCGGCCGTCCGCATGATTGAGAAGTGATTGAGCAAGAGCGCGGTGCCGATGGCATTGGTGAGAAAGCCTGCCGCGCACAGCAGCCAGAATACGCCGGTACGGAGCGCCTGCTTGCGCGTAAACGAAGGCTCCTCCCGTAGATCTTGCGTAGTCGGCGGCAGCCCGGCGTCCGTGCTGAGGCCGTATTTCTCCGGCCGATCGCGAAACAGGGCAGCCGCAACCGGCAGAATGGTGAGTGCAACAATTCCCGCAAGCGTTCCCACTGCATAAGCGATTGAGGCCGATGTGCGAGAGATTCCGAGATCGGCGGTGATGGGGTCGAAGAAAACGGAAACGCCTGCCGTTTGGCCGGGCAGCGTCATGAACGAGCCGAATGTGCCCGCGCCCAGTACGATCCAGCCATAATGGAGAGCCGACGTTCGGGGGCTCACCATCCGCATCTGATCAACTCGCCCGGCGTGTCGCCGCCGCCGGCGCGTCACTCGCAAATCCCTCGCAGCAATGCTCGCGCAAGAACGCGATGACTCCGTCCATGCGATCGTATCGAGCGCGGCAGATCACCGTGCGCCCGTTTTTTTCCTGTGCGACGAGGCCAGCGGTGACCAGCCCGCGGAGATGAAAGGCGAGCGTCGAGGCCGGTACGTCGAGGCGGGTCTGGATATCGGTGATGCTAAGGCCGGGCGGCCCGGCTCGAACCAGCAGCCGATATATGTCCAGGCGCGTCAAATTGCCTAGTTCCGCCAGACAGCGCGCAGCGATTTTCCGGTTCATGGGTTCTACGATACCGCAAGCCCTAGGTAATTACAACTATAATGCTAGTTTTATGGTCTGATGGAGATCGGGCTCCGAAAGTAACACGACCTTTGTTGGCGCGTTGGCGCCAAACGACTAGAATGGGTCTTGTCGATCGAGGAAAGCCGGCAATGCAAACGCAATCGGTTATTACGTGTCCGGTCTGTCATCACGCGTCAGCCGAGACCATGCCGACTGACGCCTGCCAGTTCTTCTACGATTGCAAGGGGTGCGGGGCCCGGCTCAAGCCCAAGAGCGGCGATTGCTGCGTCTTTTGTTCGTACGGATCGGTCCCTTGTCCGCCGATCCAGCAGAACGGAAAGTGCTGTTGATGCCAGCCTCCGCCGGAGCGGTCTCAACTGTATTTCCAATATTCTAGAAATATAGTTGACCGCGCCGGCGGCTCGGTGCATTGTCTCGTCATGAAGATCGACGACGCAGCAGCACGCCTGGAAGCCCTGGGTAACCGGACACGGCTTCAGATCTATCGGGCCCTGGTCCGGGCCGGACGGTCGGGCATGCCCGTCGGCCGCTTGCAGGACAAGCTGAAGATCCCGGCCTCGACGCTGTCGCATCACATCAAGTCTCTGGTCGCGGTCGGACTCATCAGCCAGGTCCGCGAATCGACGACCCTGGTCTGTCACGCGAACTATGACTTGATGCGGGGCCTAGTCGATTTCCTCGCGGCGGAGTGCTGTGCGGACGAAGCCGGATGCAAGGGCGCCCGGACGGCGGCCTGATTTTTTCGGCTCGGTTATTCGAAATTTCTAGAATTATAGGATGACAAGATGCGTGATGGGAAGATGGTAGCTATCGTCGGGGCAGGGCCCGTCGGCCTCGCTGCGGACGCGCATGTGCTCGCACGGGGCATGTCGCCCGTCGTGCTGGAGGCCGGGCCGGAGGCTGGACATGCGATCCGCCAGTGGCAGCACGTGCAGCTGTTCTCGCCGTGGGAGTACAACATCGACAAGGCCGCCGCGCGTCTGCTCGCGCCGACGGGATGGAATTCGCCGGACCCTCAGTCCTATCCGACCGGCGGCGAGCTGCTCGATCGATATCTCGCGCCGCTTGCGACGCGAACGCCGCTGCGTGAGGCGATCCGGACCTCCAGCCGCGTCTCGGCGATCAGCCGTGTCGGCTTCGACAAGGCCAGGACCAGGGGACGCGAGCAGGCGCCGTTCGAGATCCGCTACCGGAACGGCAGCGGCCCCGAAGTGCTGCGCGCGGATGCTGTGATCGATACGTCAGGCACATGGTTCTCCCCCAATCCGGCCGGGAGCAACGGTTTGCCGGCGATCGGCGAGCCCGAGTGCGCCGGCCGCGTCGCCTACAGCATGCCGGATGTGCGAGGCGCCGCCCGTTCCAGATATGCCGGGAAGACCGTTGCCGTCCTGGGCGCCGGCCATTCCGCCGTGGGCACGCTGATCGATCTCGTGCATCTCGCGGGCGAGGTGCCGGGTACGCAACCGGTCTGGCTCTTGCGCGGCGCCGATCCCGCCAAGGCTTTCGGCGGCGGCCGCAACGACAAGCTGGCCGCGCGCGGCGAGCTCGGCAGCGCCTTCGCCGCGCTCGTTGCCGCCGGGAAGATCAGGATCGAGACCGAATTCGGCGTCTCGCATCTTTCGGACTCCGAGGGCCGGCTCAAGATCGCCGCCGGCGCCTTGAGCGGTGCGCGACACGTGATCGTGGACGAATTGATCGTGTCGACCGGTTTCCGTCCCGACTTTTCGTTCCTGTCCGAGCTGCGCCTGCGGCTCGATCCCGCCATCGAGGCACCGGTCGCGCTGGCGCCGCTGATCGATCCCAACGAACATAGCTGCGGCACGGTGCGCCCGCACGGCGCCCGCGAGCTCGCGCATGATGAGCCGGGTTTCTACCTGGCCGGCATGAAGTCATATGGCAGGGCCCCGACCTTCCTCATGATGACGGGTTATGAGCAGGTCCGCTCGATCGTGGCCGATATCGCCGGCGACAAGCGCGCCGCGGCGAGAGTCGAGCTTGTGTTGCCCGAGACCGGCGTCTGTACGCGCGGCGGCCTTGAGACCGCTGCCGCCGCGTCGGGATGCTGCGGCGGACCGGCGAAGGACGTTTCGTCGGCCTGCTGCGCCGCCGACGAAACCGCGAAGACGTCGGGCGCTTCGGGGTGTGGCTGCTCATGAGGCACTCCGCTCCGCACCCGCTCGCCGAAGGACCGGCGCTCGGCACCCTGCCAACCCCGGCGCTGTCTTCCCCGCAATGGAGGGCAAAATTCGAAGCTTGAGCGGCCGGTCTCTGATTGCGGTGATGTGCATCGGCCAGGTCGGCAACTTGCTGCCGCATGTGACGCTGTCCGCGAACCTGGCGCAGCACCTGATGCCGGCGTGGGGACTTTCCGCGGCCGAAGGCGGTCTGATGGCAAGCGGCTATGCGTTCGGGTACATGCTCGCAGTGCCGGTGCTGACGACGCTGACCGACCGGATCGATGCGCGGCTGGTCCTGCTCTGGGGCTCGATCGTCAGCGGGCTCGCCACCGCGGCGTTCGGCATGTTCGCGCAGGGGTTCTGGTCGGGCACGGCGATCTGGTCGCTTGCAGGGCTCGGATTTGCGGGCACCTACATGCCCGGCCTGAAAGCCCTGACCGACCGGCTTCCCGCGGGCGACACCTCGCGGGCCGTCACGCTGTACACGTCGAGCTTCTCGGTGGGTGTCGGCCTCTCGTTCCTGGTGGCGCAACTGATCGCCGACAGGTGGGGCTGGCGGACGGCTTTCGTTGTGACCGGCTTCGGTCCGGTCGCAATGGTCGGCGCGTGCCTCCTGATCGACCCTCGGCGACCCGTGCCGAAAGCCGGGCGTCTGCTGAACTTCGCTCCCGTCTTCGCCAACCGCGAGGCGCTCGGATACATCCTCGGCTATGGTGCGCACTGCTTCGAGCTCTACGGCATCCGCACCTGGCTGGTGGGGTTCTGGACCTTCGTCGTCGCTCATCAGGGCGCGCCGGCCTGGTTGAGCCCTGTTGTGCTGAGCTTCTGCTTCGCGGTGATCTCGATGCTCGCTAGCATCCTTGGCAACGAGGCGGCGCTGAAATTCGGCCGCCATCGCGCGATCACGATCGTGATGATCGCGTCGGCTTGCGTCGCGCTGGTCATTGGCCTCAACGCGACGGCCCCGGCATGGCTGCTCGCACTGCTGCTGCTCCTCTATGGCCTGACCGTGCCGGCCGATTCCGGCGCGTTGACCGCGGGCATGTCGGCCGCCGCCGCATCCGAACATCGCGGCGCGACGCTCGCCTTGCACTCGACGGTTGGTTTCGGCCTGTCAGCGGTTGGCGCGTGGGGGACCGGCGCTGCGCTCGACGCGGCCGGAGGCCCGCAGAGCGCGACCGGCTGGCTGCTGGCGTTCATCGTCCTCGCCGCCGGCATCGCGCTGGGGCCGCTCGCGCTGCTGTGGGCGCGGAGCGGCGCCGACGGGGGCCGGAAGCGGACAATCAAACGGGCAGGACTAGAACGTCTCTGATGCTCGCTCGCGCCGTCATCGTCGGCCTGGAGGATGGTCTCCGACAGCAGCGCAGCGGCTTTCTGCAGCGGAGCGATGAACCGATCCAACTCGGCGAAGCTCACGCGGGCCACGGGAACGGAGACGCCGAGGCACGCGATCAGTTCGCGATCCGGAGACAGGATGGGAACGGCGCAGCCGACGACCCCTCGCACGTACTCTTCGTTGGTCTTGGCCCAGCCGCGTTTGCGCGTCTCGTCGAGGACTTTCATCAGGCTTTCGACGTCGACGATCGTCGTCTCGGTGTATTTGGTGAGCGTGAGTGCGCGGCACAGCTTCTCGCGCGCTCGCTCCGGCAATCGGCTCATGTAGATCTTGCCGGTCGACGTGCAGTGGAGCGGTGCCGCTTCGCCCGGATTGAACTGGAGCCCCTGCGGTTGCGACACGCGGACGCTGTCGACGTAGGCGACGACATTGTCCCGCACGACACCGATCTCGCATTGCTCGCCGATTTCGGCCGCGACTGCGCGGAGCACGGCGTGCCGGCGCGCGGTGCGGAAAGCTGCGCCGATGACCTTGGCCGACAGCGTGACCAGCTGGTTGCCGACCACGTAGCGCTTCGTTCCCAGGGCTTTCTGAAGCAGCCCGCGCTGCTCCAGATTGCCGATCAGGCGATGCGCCGTCGGCAGCGGGAGAGCCAGCGCGTTGGCGATTTCCGCGACCGAGACAGCTCTGACTTGACCGGCGACATGGCCAACGATGGCGAAGGCCCGGTCGAGCGGTCCGTCGGAACTGGTTTGCGGCATCTACTCATCCTTGCGTGACATCCATATAATTATCATTTTTCGGAATAAATACTATTGAAATATGAAAATTATTCTTGGCCGTACCGACGGATTGCTCATATCGTTGGCGTCGCCGAAAGGTGATCAGGATTTGTGCAGCGCAGCCAGAGCCCTGCCGGGCGCGCTCATCAGGAGAGTGGGATGTCTCGCCATTACGACGTCGGTGCCGTGCGGAAGGAATTTCCGGCTGTCGAGCGCATCACCTATCTCGACGCCGGCTTCCAGACGCCGCTCGCGCGCCCGGTCAAGGCGGCGATCGATCTCTTCCTCCGCGAGGGCCTTGAGACGGCCGGCCCCAAGAGCGTGTGGCTCGATCGCGTCGAGCAGACCCGCGAGAAGCTGGCGCGGTTTCTCGGCGTAGCGGCCGACGAGATCGCCTTCACCAAGAACACCTCGGAAAGCATGAACATTGCCGCCAACGCGCTGCCCCTGCGCGCCGGCGACAAGGTGCTGATGATCCATGGCGATCATCCCAACAACGCCTATGCGTTCCTCAATCTGCGGCGCAAGGGCGTGACGGTCGAGTTCGTGCCGATGACGGAGATCGTGAACGCCGACAGCCTTCGTCCGCACATCGACGCGAGCACGCGGGCGATCTCGATGTCGCAGGTGACCTTCCACGCCGGTCATCGTTTTGACGTCGAAAGCGTCGGCGCCCTCTGTGACGAGAAGGGGCTCTATTTCGTCGTCGACGTCATGCAGGCGATCGGCGTCGTGCCGATCGATGCGAAAGCCATGCGGGCGACCTTCATCGGGTCGGGCAGTCACAAGGGGCTGCTCGTGCCGCAAGGGCTTGGGCTGCTGTATTGGGACAAATCGAGGATTGAGCTCGAGCCCGCCTATCTCGCCGCCGCCAGCCTTGCGGAGGTCCCGGCCGATCTCATCGCCCGGCCCGACCAGCTCGACCTCGCCACGAGCGCGCGCCGCTTCGAGCTCGGCAATTTCAATCTTCCGGCGATCCACGCGCTCGGTGCCTCGCTCGACATGATCGAGGCCCTGGGCGTGCAGAACATCCAGAACCACTGTTTCGATCTCGGCGATCATCTCATCGCGGGGCTCGACGCGCTGGACGTTCGTCTCGTCGGTCCCCGCGATCGGCAGCACCGCGCGCCGCACATCTACGTCATCGCGCTTCGCGCCGCCGAATGGCTCGGCCATTTCGAGCAGAACGGTGTGCGCGTGTCGCCGGAGCGCGATGGCATTCGCGTGTCGTTCGGGATGTTCAACACTTTCGCCGATGTCGATCGCCTGATCGACATCATCAAGCGGCGCGGCGTGAAGCCGTCGTCCAGGGCCGCCTAGGCTGTTCTTCGGAGGGGAGATGCACATGACGAGTTTTGCGCGTGTATGGGGCGGCCTAATCGGCCTTGCGGCCGTCGGCACCCTCGCTGGGCCGTCGATCGCGGCCGACAGTCCCACGCTCGCCAAGATCAAGTCGAGCGGTGCCATCACCATCGGTCACCGCGAGGCCTCCATTCCGTTCTCGTATCTCGGTCCCGATCAAAAGCCGATCGGCTTTTCACTGGACCTCTGTGCCGGCATCGTCGAGCGCATCAAGGCGGAGCTCAGCCTGCCCAATCTCGCCGTCAACTATACGCCGGTGAACTCGTCCAACCGGATCCCGCTCATCCAAAGCGGCACCGTCGACATCGAGTGTGGCGGCACGGCGAACGACAGGAAGCGGCAGGAGCAGGTCTCGTTCTCCGTCGCCACCTTCGTCAGCCAGCCGCGCTGGCTGGTCAAGGCGGACAGCGGCCTGAAGACGGCCGGCGATCTCAAGGGCAAGACGATCGTCGTGACCCAGGGTTCCAATGCCGTCGGCTTCGCGCAAGGCGTGAATGCAAAGGAGCAGCTCGGATTCAACATCGTCCAGGCGAAAGACCATGCGGAATCCTTCCTGATGCTCAACACCGGCCGCGCGGCCGCCTTCATGGAGGACGATATCCTTCTTGCCGGCCTCAAGGCCGCAGCGCCGAAACCGGATGCGCTGATCTTCCTCCCCGAGGGCTATGCCAAGATCTATTATGGTCTGATGTTCACGAAGGGCGATGCCGGCTTCAAGGCGCTCGTCGACGACGTCTTGTCGAAGCAGATGGCGTCGGGGCAGTTCGAAAAGACCTACGCGAAGTGGTTCACGCGGGGGATTCCGCCAAAGGGCGAGAATCTTGCCTTTCCGCTGACCGACGAACTGAAGGAACGGATCGCGCATCCCAGCGATGCCGTCGATTAGTCGGAGAACCATATCGCGGAATCTTTCCGCACGCTGATCCTCTCTTGTATCCGGAGCTTCGAGGTTCGCCATGTTCGCGGTGCTCTTTGAACAGACGGCGGATGGCCAGCGCTACATCGACTGGCTTCTGTCGGGCCTCGGCTGGACCCTGGCCCTGGCGTTTTTCGGCTGGTGGATTGCCTTTGCGATCGGGATCGTCGTCGGGATCGGCCGCACCGTGCAGAACCGGGCCATCGCTGCGCTTGCGCGCCTGTATGTGGAGATTTTCCGCAACATCCCCGTCCTGGCGCAGATGTTTCTCTGGTACTTCGTCCTGCCGGAGATTCTTCCCGTCACGCTCGGAAATGCCATCAAGCAGATTCCGCCGCCCTGGGGATCATTCGTCCCCGCACTTCTGTGCCTCGGCCTCTACACCGCGGCCCGGATCGCCGAGCAGGTTCGGGCCGGGATCGAGGCCCTGCCGAAGGGGCAGACCGAGGCGGCAAGCGCACTCGGACTCACGGGCTATCTGACCTACCGCCATATCATCGTGCCGCAGGCGCTGCGTTTGATCGTGCCAAGCCTCACCAGCGAGGTGATGGGCATCTACAAGAACACCTCGGTCGCACTGACGATCGGGCTGATGGAGCTCACGGCTCAGGCGCGCCAGATCAGCGAGGCGACGTTCCAGACCTTCACGGCTTTCGGCGCCGCGACCCTGATCTATCTCGCGCTGGCGCTGATCGCCTATCAGGGGATGGCGCTGATCGACAGGGCCGTGCGCATTCCGGGCACAGGGCGTGCGGAGGATGCGATCGAGCCGAGCCTGGCCGACGACGTCGAGCAGGCCGGCTCGTTGCCCTCAGGGATGGAGGTCGTGAAATGAACAGCCTCGATTTCTCGATTGTTCTGCAGGCGTGGCCCTATCTCTGGTCCGGATTGCTGTTTTCGCTGGCGCTGACCGCGGTGGCCTTCGTGGTCGGCATGATCCTGGGCACCTGCCTTGCGCTGTTGCAGCACTTCGAGGTGCCGGTGATCGGGAAGGTCGTGCGCGGCTACATCGCCCTGATCCGCTCGATCCCCCTGATCCTCGTCCTGTTCTGGTTCTTCTTCCTGGTACCGATCGTGCTCGGCCATCTCGCCGGCAACGGTCGCCCGATTCCGATCGGCGCCACCTGGACCGCCTTCATCACCTTCGGCCTGTTCGAGGCGGCCTATTATTCGGAGATCATTCGCGTCGGATTGCGTGCGGTAAACCGCGGACAGTTCGAGGCGTGCCAGGCGCTCGCATTGTCCACCTTCGAGACCTATCGCAGCGTGATCCTGCCGCAGGTGCTCCGCGTGGCGAGCCCGATCATCCTGAGCCAAACCATCATCCTGTTCCAGGATACCTCGCTGGTCTACGTGCTCTCGCTCACCGACCTGCTCGGCGCGGCCTCGAAGCTCGCGCAGCTCAACGGTCGTCTCGTCGAGATGTATCTCGTGGTCGTCGTGGTCTACCTCGCCATCAGTTCGGCGGCATCGCAAGGCGTCGCATTGCTGCGCAAGCGCTATGCCATCGCCGGAGCACGCCGATGAAAAATCCTGGGGAGACGAAGATGGTTCGGGAGATTGCCGCGAACGAGACGAGCCGATCCGCGGCCATCGTCACCGTAGAAAACGTGGTGAAGCGGTTCGGCCGCTTCACGGCCCTGAGTGACGTCAATCTCAGCGTGAGGGCAGGCGAGAAGATCGTGCTTTGCGGACCTTCGGGCTCGGGCAAGTCGACGCTGATCCGTTGCATCAACCACATCGAGAAGCATGACGGCGGCCGCATCGTCGTCGACGGCATCGAGCTGTCGGACCGGATGAGCGACATCAACGACGTCCGCCGCGAGGTCGGCATGGTGTTCCAGAGCTTTAACCTGTTTCCGCATCTCTCGGTCGTCGAGAACTGCATGCTGGCCCCGATCAAGGTGCGCGGTCTGTCGCGCGCGGCGGCGCATGAGCGTGCGATCGGCGTCTTGCGCAAGGTACGCATCCACGACCAGGCGAGCAAATATCCGGGACAGCTCTCCGGCGGCCAGCAGCAGCGCGTTGCCATTGCCCGCGCCCTCTGCATGCAGCCGAAGATCATGCTGTTCGACGAGCCGACCTCCGCACTCGATCCGGAGATGGTCAAGGAGGTGCTCGACACCATGGTGGAGCTCGCGCGCGACGGAATGACCATGGTGTGCGTCACGCACGAGATGGGCTTTGCCCGCGAAGTCGCTGACCGGGTGGTCTTCATGGATCGCGGCTCGATCGTCGAGGAGGCCGATCCCGAAACCTTCTTCCGCGCGCCGAGGACGGAGCGGGCGAGGGCGTTCCTCGGCCAGATCATTCATTGATCGGGAGCGGCGTCAGGTTTCAGGAAGATGGCGGCACGCGACTGCGAATTCGTATGCTTGCGGGAGCCTGGCATCCAAGGCCGTGTACCTATAAACCCAGCCGCATCATATGACTGGTGACTACGTCGGCTTTGCTACCGTAGGACCAAGTTCGTGCGGCAGCGCAGTATGTCGCGATGGGCCAACAACGGAAGTATTGATGGGCGAGCCGGTTGCGACGAATGTCAGCGCCCACTTCTTGGATACTCTGTGGTGCCGCTTGGTCGTTGGCGCGCGCTATAGAGATTAGATGGGGCAGGGCAAGCAAAACTACTCCTGTCCAGAGTCGCCACTCCTTGTAGGGTTGGCAGCCCTGCCTAGGGGGTTCGGGTCAACAGTGCTCCTAGTAGCGGGCGCCACCAAAGTTCCTTGGCGCTGGGCTGGGTGATCGTCGGCATCGGCCGGTGCACTAGCCCCATAGCACGTGATCCCGTTCGGTTCGTCTCTTACGCGACTGACCGCACTTGCGGCGATCCTTTCGCGTCAAGCGAATAACTGCCAGCACCAAACGCGACAAACGCCAGCGAGCCGCCAACGATCGCCATGTTCTTCATGAAATGCTGGAATTGATTAAAGTCGCTGAGTTGAAAGTGCCCGATAAACGCAGAAACCAGGGTGTAGATCGCGAGCCCGAGAGCCACGAGCCGAGTTTCATAGCCAACCAGTATCAACAAGCCACCGCCGATCTCAATGATGATGGCGAGCAGAGTGAACAGTGCGGGCGCAGGGAGTCCAAGTGAACCCATATAGCTAGTAGTGCCGGCAAAGCCTGTTATCTTTCCGTAACCGAACAGAAGAAACATCGATGCATACAGAATGCGGCCGACGAGCGCCGCATGATCACCATACTTTGAGAGGTCGATCATCGTGCGTTCCTCCAATCGCGGGTCGTACAACAGCATTACGCTCGTTGATCCGAACCGATCTGCATTAGAGGACCCTTGATCTAAAGAGTTAATCGCGACCACATCCGGCGGCATTACTACGAGAGCCACACGACCATCAATCCGACGGGTGTGGTGCCGCTTGGACCGATCATCGACTTCGCGGTGCCGGCAAGCGGTCGGAAACAGGTCGCCGGGTGATGCCAATGACCGACGGCACCGACCACGACAATCGCCTCGTCACTGGGTCAGTATTCCTTTCCCGCGCACAAGAGAGGCTGACGTTCGATGTGCCGGCAGCGCTGACCAACCCGGACGCCATTGCGCGCTCCGACGCGCATAATGCCGATCCTGCTTTGCTTGCCGCTATTGCGGCCGTGAGGCCGATCCGGCCAGCGGCGGTGCTGGTCCCGGTGGTCCAACGTAACGAGCCGGGCGTCCTGTTTACCGGGCGCACGGCACGTCTCAACGATCATGGGGGGGAGATTTCGTTTCCCGGCGGCAAGATCGATGCCGGCGACGCCAGCCCGATGGCCGCCGCCCTACGCGAGTCCGAGGAAGAAATAGGGCTTGCACGGAAATTTGTTGAGCCGATCGGCTATCTCGACATTCACATAACGCCCTTCGGCCATCGGATTTTGCCGGTGCTGGCGCTCGTGTTGCCTGGCTTCACACTTCGGCTGAATCGCGACGAGGTCGAGGATGCCTTCGAACTGCCGCTGGCTGACTTGATGACCTCACAAAATCACAAGCGTGAAATCCTCGATTGGAACGGCTTCCCTCTCGAGTCCTACACTATGCAATTCGGTCGTCGCAAAATCTGGGGCGCGACAGCCATGATCCTTCGAAATCTGTATGAGCGCGTGTGCCTTGGATGACAGTCGCGCTACCGCTCCACTTTCACGCTGCCAACAAGAGGAGGCATGCATGATTCTGGTAACTGGAGGTACGGGCATGGTCGGCGGCGATATCGTGCGAATGCTGTCGCAACAGGGCGTTGCCGCACGTGCAATGACCCGAAATCCCCAAAAGGTGCCAAATCTGCCGGGTATCACATGGGTGACCGGAGATCTCGCGAAGCCAGACATTGCCCGCCGCATTCGAGGGCGCGGACACGTTATTCCTTGTTTCGAGTATTGGCGAAGACACGGTGGCGCAGCAGCACAACGCCATCGAGGCAGCACGGGCCGCCGGGATCACGCATATCGTGAAGCTGTCGGCATTCGGCGCCACGGACCACTCGTTAGCGCCGATCTGCCTTTGGCACTATCAGATCGAGCAGGAGATGCAGGCATCGGGAATGGATTGGACCATTCTTCGACCTCACCATTTCATGCAGAACCTGCTGACCCAGACCCAATACATCATCAACGACGGCGTGGTCTATTCGGCTTCGGGCGACGGTTTGATCCCCTACATCGATGCCCGAGACATCGCCGCGGTCGCCGTCGTCACACTTACTCAACCTGGACATCGGGGCCAGATATACGTGGTTACCGGCAGCGAGGCGCTGTCTTACCGTCAGGCAACAGAAATCATCAGCAATACGATTGGCAAGCCGCTCCGCTTTATTGACGAGACTCCGGATGACGCACGGGCGCGTCGAAAGCGAGAGGGCTATCCACCGGCCATCCTCGAAAGCGCCCTCGCCATCAGTGCTTATCAGCGAGCGGGCGGAAAGACCGTGACGATCACCAGCGTAGTCGCCGACCTGACCGGCCGGCCGCCGCGCACTTTCCCCGAATTCGCACGGGATCATGCCGCCATGTTCCGTGGCTAATGCGACATCGAAGGACGACTGCCATGACGAGCACGTCAGAGACCGAGCGGCCGTTCATCAGAGCGAAACAGCGCCCACCGTTCGAACGAATAGCGCTTCTCCTGCAAGGTGGGGGCGCCCTCGGTGCTTACCAAGCAGGAGTCTATGAAGCCCTGACCGAGGCCAACCTCGACCCGGATTGGATCGCTGGCATTTCGATAGGCGCGGTGAATGCCGCCCTAATCGCCGGTAATGTCCGGGAAAAGCGCGTCGGGAAACTACGAGAATTTTGGGAAGCCGTCAGCACACCACCGTTGGGCGTCCCCTATTTGAAGTCCGTCGAGATCACCGACGAACCTACGCGGCGTCTGGTCAATCAGACACGGTCACTTGGTACCTTGCTATTTGGCGCGCCGCATTTCTTCACTCCTCGAATGCTTCCGCCATTGTTCTGGCCCGCTGAAACGGCCGCTGCCGTCAGTTACTACGATGTCGCTCCGTTGAGGAACACACTTGAACGCTTGGTTGACTTCGATTGCATCAATTCAAAGCGCATGCGGTTTAGTGTGGGTGCGGTAAATGGTAAGCGGAGCTTTTCTCCCATTTGATTGACTGGTTTCGCTTCGGCTTTCGCTCTGCGATCCTTGGCTTGTCAGAGAGCCGAGAGGAGACTGAAGGCGATGGAACAATCGGGGGAGGAAGCCGAAGCTGATGGCTTTGTGGGGAAGCTTACGCGCCGGACGCGTTCTGGAGGCCGGTTATGGTCTGCGGAGATCAAGGGGCGCGCTGTTTTCGAGAGCATGAAGCCCGACGCCCGGGTATGTGATGTCGCACGGCGTTATGGTGTGAAGGCCCAGCAGTTGACGACGTGGCGCAGATTGGCGCGTGCTGGCCGGCTCGCATTGGTCACGGACGACGCGGCGGATTTCGTGTCGATCGAGCTGAGCGATCCAGTGGCGTCAGGCAAGAGCGAGGGGCCCGTCGAGATTACGATTGGCAAGGTTTCGGTCCGCCTGGATGCGGACGTGTCGGCGGTGCGGATCGCGGAGATCGTGACTGCGATCGAGCGCGGCGCATGATCATTCCGGCGCAGGGACTGCGGATTGTGCTTGCTGTGCGTCCTGTTGACTTCCGGTGCGGGCACGACGCGCTGGCCGGTCTTGTGCAAAACACGCTTGGGCTCGATCCGCATTCGGGCCTGATCGTGGTTTTTCGTTCGAAGCGCGCCGACCGGCTGAAGATTTTGCTATGGGACGGCACGGGCCTCGTTTTGGTCTACAAGCGCCTTGGCCGCGATGGTCGTTTCGAGTGGCCGCAGATCAGCGACGGCGTCATGCATCTGACGCGCGTGCAGTTCGAAAATGCCCCTCCTTGTTAGGCTGACAGATTCTTAGATCAAGTTGCGCGATGACGTGGTTTCGAAGGTCTCCGATGGCGTGAAGAACGGATGGTGTATTCGGGAAGAGATAGGCGCCGCTGGGCTGGCGATCAATTAGCAAACGCTTGGTTCGGATCTGAACATAGAGCCAGTTTACTGGAATCTCGAGCCTTCGGGCCAGTTCGGGCGGGCTGAGGTATGAGTCGTCATGCTCCCATCGGCTGCGCTGGGCAGTTACCTTGATGGCGGCGGCACGACGGAGCCGCCCAACGGTGATAGGCAGCACCTTATCGGCGCAACGGGGAGAGCGGTGACCTTCCCGAGTAAGGATTGTGGCGATCTTGTCGTCTGGGACGCCGTCGCGAGCGAGCGTCAGAAGGCGTTCCCGCATCTCTGTGCCTCGCGTCAATCTGGTGACGGAGTTGACGCTCATCTTCACTTCGAGCTCCGTCACGGCGCCTCCCCGCCAGACGATCCTAGCCAGGGCCAAGTCGCGCTCACCGCGGTCGAGAACGACCTTTTCGATGAGACATCGCAACAACGCCTTGCGATGCGCATCCGAGATAGTCTCGTCACCCCATATCTGCGGGAGGCGGCCGGTGAGGCTGATGACCTTGTCGTTGAGCTCCTTGCTTATGGCCACTTGTGTGATGGCTTTGGGCGGCGTCTGTCGGGCAAGCGCCTCTTCGGCGGCGCGCACGTCGTTTAGCGCCGCTTCCCATCGACGCTCGAGTTCCGAGGCGACCAACCGATTATCTGGATCAGCTCGGTTGAACTGCCGTTCGGCGAGCGCCGCCGTGTATCGCTTGCGCTCGAGCTCTCGTTCTGCACTGGAGCGTAGCGCATTGTTCGTCTGCTGCTGCACCCGGCGGGAGCGCGACAAGGCATCGAGTTCGGCCGGCGCTAGTGCGGTTAGGAATGCGTCGCCAACGGCTGCATCGATATGGGCGGCGCGGATGTGTTGGCAGGTTGGCTGACCTTCCTGGGTACGCAGGTGATTGCATACATATTCGCCGCCGCCCTTGTAGCGGACGTACATCTTATGGCCACATCGTGCGCACCAGGCAATGCCGTGGAGCAGGAGCTCGCCATTGCGAGGCGCGCCGCGGGTTTTGATGCGCATGTATTCGGCTCGGTTATCTCTGATGACGGATCGGATTTTTTCATAAATTGGCCAGTCGATATAGGCTGGATATCGATCTTTAACGACGATCCGCCACTCCTCCATCGGCCGCGGAGCCTTTTGTGGCAGGGCCCCCTCCCGCTTCGGCGGCCGGAAGCGGGTTCGTCCATAGACAAAGGCGCCCGCGTATGCGGGGTTCTTCAAGATCGCCGCGACGGCAGCCAGCGTCGCGCGCGTCCAGCACAAATCGCCATATCGATCACGACGCGGCAGTTCCAGGTCACGCTCGTTCAACGCTCGCATGACCTTGGCAACGCTGCGCAGCTGCAGGAATAACTGGAAGACGAGACCGAGCCGCCCTTGCACGGCCATGTCGGGATCCTTAACGACCACACCGCTCGGGTCCCGCATCAGCCCGATTGGCAGCATAACCGCAAGTTCGCCGCGTTCGGCTTTGGCCAGCAGGCCGGCGGTCAGCCGGCTGCGGATCGTATGTAGCTCAAGCTCGGAGATCGAACCCTTCAGCCCGAGAAGCAACCGTCCGTTGGGAGTGCCCGGATCATAGACACCATCGCGGTCGGCGATCAGGCAGCCACGTAGACCACAGATATCCAGGAGCGGATACCAGTCGGTACAATTACGCGCCAAGCGGGTCACGTCGATCGACAGGATGAGTCCCACTTCACTCAGGCCAACACGGCCAACGAGTTCCTTGAAGCCGTTACGCTGTGCTATAGACGCGCCGCTCAACCCGAGATCGGCATCAATCACGTCGATGGCCGCCTCACGCCATCCGAGTTCGCGGGCGCGCTGGCGAAGCGCGTATTGAAGGCGCAGGCTCTCCTGATTGCTTACGACCTGATGGGGCGTCGACTGCCGGATGTAGACTACGGCTTTGCGCGCCAAGTGGCTTGGTGTGACCAGCTCGGACTTCATGAGGGATCTCCGCCAAAATTGCGGCGACGTCTTCGACGATCTGGCGTCGGAGCGCGGGCGTCAGCGTCGACCAAAGATCGGCTGGATCCATGCTCATGTGCGTCGGGACAATCCGCTGTCGATAAAAGCTCGAGTAGAGCCTCCATACTCAGCTTAATCTGATTTGCCTCTTGCTCATAATATTCGATTGCGGTTGCTTGAATCAGAAGACTGCTTCCTGCGCGATACTCAACTTCATACGAAGCGGGAATGCCTCGGCCTCGCTGACCGATCTTCCTAATCACTCGATATGAGCGCCCCCACAAAGGATGGTGGGGGTCCCGAACCTCGACCACCTCCGGAAATGATTCGTCAGACTCACTATCAGGGACATTCCTCAATCCCCTCGTTTGAAGGGCTGAACTGGAAGCGAGTGGGCGAACGGATTGTCGCGACGCCAGCTGCGGCGAACTGACTCAGACCCGACAACCTGTTTCGCGCGGGGCTTTGGGATGATAGCTTGCGGATGTGCCGCCGTCCCCCTTTGATCCCGCCCGTCTTGCAGCGCTGCCCGCCGATTTGCGCGCGCTCTTCCGCGCGCAGGAAGCGATGATTGAAGCCGAGCGTCGTCGCGCAGACGATGAATGCTCGGCGCGCCTTCATGTCGAGAGTGAACTGGCTGCGTCCAAAGAGAGCGTCGAACGCCTCGAACTGCTCGTGAAGGAGTACGAGCGCGCACGTTTCGGTAAACGCTCGGAAAAGTTCAATCCCGATCAGATGCAACTGGTTCTCGAGGACATCGAGATTGCCATCGCCGAAGTCCAGGAACGCCAGGACGATCGTGCGCGCCGCGCCGGCACGGCGCCGTCCAGCCGCCGGACCAGGCGCGCTGCCCGTGCCTTTCCCGCGCACCTGCCGCGCATCGAGCAGGTGATCGAACCCGAGAACCTCGAGTGTCCCTGCGGCTGCGGCCGGATGGTCCAGATCGGCGAGGATCGCTCCCGCCGTCTCGATGTCATGGCCGCCCAGTATCGTGTGATCGAGACGGTGCGACCGCGCTACGCCTGCGCAAAGGGCTGCACCGGTGTTGCTCAGGCGCCGGCGCCCGCCCATCTCGTGGAGGGTGGCATCCCCACCGAGGCGCTGCTGGCGGTCGCCAAGTTCAGCGAGCACATGCCACTCTATCGTCAGTCGCAGGTTCTGGCTCGGCATGGCATCTTCATCGATCGCGCCGTTCTGGCAGACTGGATGGGAACGGTCGCCTTCCACCTCGCGCCGCTGGTCGAGCGCATGAGCGTCGTGATGAAGCAATCGGGCCGCTTGTTCATAGACGAGACCAGGGCGCCTGTGCTCGATCCGGGCCGGGGCCGAACGAAGACCGGCTATCTGTGGGCTGTCCTGCGCGACGATCGCGGCCACGGCGGCGCTGATCCACCAATCGTGGTCTACCACTACGCGCCAGGACGCGGTGGTGACCATGCTGAGCGCATCCTCGAGGGCTTCGACGGCATCCTTCAGGTCGACGGATACCAGGGCTATCATCGGCTCGCACGGCCCAAGCGCAAAGGCGGCGTGCCGCTGCGGCTGGCCGCATGTTGGTCCCACTCAAGGCGCAAGATCATCGCAGCGACTCCGAAAGCCGGCTCACCCATCGCCGAAGCCGTTCTCGCGCGCATCGCCGCACTCTATGCGATCGAGAAGGAGATCCGTGGCGCCGACGCCCCGGCTCGGCAAACGACCCGTAACGAGCGATCACGGCCGCTCGTCGCTGAACTCGAGAGGTTTCTGCGCGAGCAAGCCGCTCGCCTGTCGCCGGGCAGCGAGATGGGCAAGGCGATCGCCTATCTCCTGAACCATTGGGATGGCCTCACCTTGTTTCTCGACGATGGTTGCGTTGAGATGGACACCAATCCCGTCGAAAATCAAATCAGGCCGCTGACTCTGACGCGTAAAAATAGTTTATTTGCTGGTCACGACGAAGGTGGTCGTTCATGGGCGCGCATAGCTTCGCTCATCGCCACCTGCAAAATCAACAGCGTGGAGCCCTACGTCTGGATGAAAGCGACGCTCAAAGCGATCGCAACCGGTCACCCGCAGTCCCGGATCGACGAGCTCCTGCCCTGGTCGTTCGGCCGCACCTCGTAATTCTCCGTCGTTGCCGCCTCCATACCCCCCGCCAACGATTTGCAAACACGTTGATCAACAGACTGCAATCCCCACGCCAAACCTTTGCGAATGGGACGCGAACGTCGCTTACGGTAAATGTCCGCACCGGCAATTTCATCTACTTCGATAACAGCACCCATCGCATCACACCGGCCCACATCGTCGCCAGTGGATCGCTGCCGCCCGGCTTTCCTGCGACGGAGATCGATGGCGAGTATTACTGGGATGGCGGTCTTGTATCCAATACGCCGTTGCAGTGGATGCTGGACAATAGGCCCCATCGGGACACGCTTGCCTTTCAGGTCGATTTGTGGAGCGCGGACGGACAACTCCCGAGTAATTTGCAGGAAGCGGAAGTGCGTCAAAAGGAAATCCAATATTCGAGCCGCACTCGTGCGGCGACGAACCAATTCAAGTATGCCCAGATGCTACGCAGGACTTTTAGGGAAGTTCTTGGCCACCTGCCTGACGACCTGCGGGCAATGCCCGAAGTGGAGATTCTTGCCAAGGAAGCTGACGAGAAAGTCTACAACATCGTTCACTTGATTTATCATTCGAAAATTTACGAAGGAACTTCGAAGGACTATGAATTTTCCCGCCGGACCATGGAAGAGCACTGGCGAGCCGGATACGACGACGCCGCGCGCAGCCTGCAACATCCGGAGGTGTTTGAACGGCCTGACAATCCGGAAGGTGTCCGCACTTTCGATTATTGCAAAAAGAAGCGGGACTGAACATCGGCCCGGCAGGTGTGGCTTGGCCGGGGTGACGAGCGAGCGCCGGATAGGAGCGCTTGGGAGATCCTCACTAGCGTTGCTACGTACACAGAACGTGGATCGACATCCTGTCGGTACTGCGCAACCAGTCGTGGCTACAGATCATGAAGCGGCCCCTGAATTACGTCCTTTGATCCAAATCAAGGGTTGTCCGGTAGGCAGATGGTTCTGTTTTGTGTGAGGCGGCCAATATCCGCGGCTGGGTGCAGCCGCTGGGCTTGATCTCCTCCCTCATCAGGCGAAGCAACAATTTCCTGAAGAACGCCCTGATCAAAGGGTGCGGCCTCTTTGACGCAGCCACCAAGAGGAAACCGCCATGTCAGTCTTCTCCAAACTTCTTCCGGGTGCAGTTGCCACTGCTCTCGCGTTGTTGGTTCTATCGCCGACTTCAAGCGCGTTCGCCCAATCGGATCGTCCCACGCAAGGTGCAAGCGTGTTGCCTACAGGCGGAGGCGCTGCACTCTTCGACGCGTCGGACGCCGTCATCCTGTTGTTGGATCACCAGTCCGGCTTGTTTCAGACAGTGAAGGACATCGACGTCGCCGAATTGCGGTCGAACACAGTAATGCTGGCGAAACTCGCGACCCTTTTGAAGATTCCTGTCATAACAACCGCGTCAGAACCAAATGGGCCAAACGGACCGCTCATGCCGGAAATCCAACAGTTCGCGCCCCATGCAATCTACGTTGGACGTAAAGGAGAAGTGAACGCCTGGGACAACGAAGACTTTGTCAAGGCAGTGCGTGTCACCGGAAAAAAGACCCTGATCATGGCCGGCGTCTGGA
The DNA here is from genome assembly GCF_044570075.1 of Bradyrhizobium sp. YCK136. Lineage (NCBI taxonomy): Bacteria > Pseudomonadati > Pseudomonadota > Alphaproteobacteria > Hyphomicrobiales > Nitrobacteraceae > Bradyrhizobium > Bradyrhizobium sp. YCK136. Next base: position 6,405,090 of record NZ_CP172424.1, on the reverse strand, counting down.
CGAGCATCTGTGTAATGTTCCCGGCTTTAGATGCAAAAGCAGCTGGCTACAAAGTCTATGCCGTGATCGATGCGTCAGGCGATCCGAGCGAGATGACGTCACGCACGACAGTCGCCCGCTTCATCCAAGCGGGCGTAATCCCCACATCCACGAACGCGGTGCTGTCCGAAGCGCATCGCACCTGGAACCGTCCAGAGGCCGCTGAACTCGCAAAGCTGTACGCCCTGGTTGCACCGAACTATGGGGCTGTCATCGAGAGCTATCAAAGAGCCAGCGACGTTGCGAAGCAAACGACTACCGGTGCTGCCGCGAAGTGAAGCGCAGGTTGTTGCCAACGAAATGAAGGTGGCGGATCAAGTGCGAGCACACGTTCGCGCTTGATCAACGCCTTCCTGTGCCCGCCGATGACCGCTTTGGCTTTGCCCCAATAGCGCCGGTGCCCAGACCGGAGCGAAGGGCATTGAGCTTGGCCGGATGCCTATGATTCAAACTCCCAAACCGGGGGCTCGAATCATGCGCTATGAACTCACCGACAATGAATGGACCGCCATCAAGCCCATGCTGCCCAACAGATGCACTTGCCGTTGCCGCCAATTACCTCGCCTTCGTCCAACTTGCGTCAATCAGGCTATGGCTGCGGGTTAATGAGTCCACGCCCTAAATCTAATTCTAGGCTCCGACATGAAAACACCCGCGGCGGATTGCTCCGCGCGGGTGTTACGAACTTTTCGATCTTGCCATTCTGCCAGTGTTTTGCCCGACGAGTCAAAGGCGGCAAAAATGGTCGCGTGGCTGAGGTCGCGCGGCTGCTGATGGGTCGCTTAAATTAGCTAACAGTTTCAATGCCCCGCTACTGTGCATGGGGTTGTTTTTCAGGTTTTTGTTTTGAGCTGTCCGAAACGGCCGTGCTCAGCGCCGTCCGCGCGGCGTCTCGGCCTTGGCCGGCACCTCGGTCTGCGGCGCGCAGGTCGCGGCCGCAAGCGTCGCTTGCGCCTGCGGCATCAGGCCCGGCTCGGCGGCGAGCGCCTTCATCACGATCAGGCCGGTGGTAGCAGGGGAATCGATGATCAGGCGGTCGGCCGCGGTGATCTCCTCGTCCTCGGGCAGCTCGTTGTGCTGCGCTTCCGTCATCAGGTCGAGCTCGATCACCTTCTTGCCCGCGGAGCGGTCGTTGATGGCGTAATAGGCGATCTCGTTGCGGGTGTAGAACGACACCGAGGTGTAGGCTTGGCTGACGGGGACGGTGAGCTTGATCGGCCCGCCCGACAGGTCGTAGCGGCAGATCGCCAGCGCAAAGGCCGGGTCCATGAACGGCATCGGCGAGGTGTTGGGATCGGCGAGGGGAAGCTGGGTGACGCCGTTGAGCTTCGTCATCGGCGTCAGCCGCGAATAGGCGTCCTGCGTCGCGATGCGCGGCAGCGCCAGCACGCTGACGAGATGGACGACGAGGCCGAGCACCACGCCGGCAACGATGGTGAAGGCGAGCCGGATCATGAGCAGCCCACCGTCGAGATCGTCGGCATCGGCGCATCGCGCTGGGTGCGCGTCGCAACGCCGACCGGGGTGTCGTAGAGGCGCAGCATCAGGGCGTAGCGCTCGATGCCGCCGGTCGGCAGCCAGTTGCCGGAGCGCGAGCGCGAGGCGATGCGGATCTCGAATGTGCCGTCGGACTGCCGCACGATCTCCTGGCTGGTGAAGCCGTAGCGCTGCAGCGAATTGGCGACGAGATGCCCCTTGCGGTCGTACAGCGTCAGCGTCCAGAACCGCGCCGGCGGCGTCACGCCGGAGACGATCACATCGCAGCGGCCGTCGAGCGCCTTCTTCTTGTCGTCGGCGGTGGCGGTGAAGGCGACCCCGTCGCCGGTGCCGATCGGCAGCTCGCCGTTGCGCACGATGGTGGCGCGCGAATAGGGGTCGACGTCGGCGGTGCCGGTGCGCGGGCGCGCGGTCCAGGGGCCGATGGTCAGCGCGCCGATCTCGGTGCCGCGCGTCGTCGTCATCCAGGTCGCGCCGACGCCCACCACGGTCGCGAGCAGGAGGGCAGTCAATGTGGTCAGGATCAGCCGCACGGGTTTCGATCAGTTCTTACGCGGGGCGGATGCGTTCGCATTCTCTTCCGCATAGTTCTGCGGGAAGGCGAGCGCGCTTGTCGATGAGGCCGGCCTGGCGGGCTTGCCGTCGCTCGCGGCCGACTTGTTCGCGGTCTTGGCCGCGTCATCCAGCAGCTTCTCGACGCGCACCAGGATGTCGGCGCCGCGCTTGGTCAGCACGGGCGGCGGACCGGGCTTGGTCTCCAGCACTTTTGGCGCTGCATTGGCTTGCGCGGCCATCGGCTGCGGCGGCAGCTTCTGGCCCATGCCGATGCCGGGGATTTCCCGGACCTCGACGCCCTGATGCGCCGCGACCATGATGTCATGCCAGGTCTGCGCCGGCAGCGAGCCGCCGGTCATGCGATTGGTCGGCGAATAGTCGTCGTTGCCGTACCAGACCGCGCAGGTGAAATTGCCGGTGTAGCCGACGAACCAGGCATCGCGATACGCATTGGTCGTGCCGGTCTTGCCCGCGGTCGGAATGCCGTCGAGCGCGGCGCGGCGCGCCGTGCCTTCGCTGACGACGTGGCTCATCATCCCGGCCATGTCGGCGGCGATGTTCGGCGGAATGGCCTGCTTCGGCTTCGGGCCGTCGCGGTCCCAGCGCCAGACGAGATCACCGGCGCCGGTGCGCACCTCCAGCACCGAATGCGGCGTCACCGACTTGCCGCGATTGGGGAAGGTCGCGTAGGCAACCGCGTGCTCGAGCACGGTGACTTCGTCCGAGCCGATCGGCAGCGACGGCGTGTCGGGCAGCGGCGCCTTGAGGCCGAAGCGGCGGGCGACCTCGACGATCTTGGCGCGGCCGATCTTGGCCGGGTTCGGCGCCTTCGGCTGCTCCTTCTGCCCGATCGCGATCGAGAGCTTGACCGGCACCACGTTGATCGAGCGCGTGATCGCCTGCGTCAGCGTCACCGCGCCGGAATAGGAATGGCCATAGTTCTGCGGACACCAATTGCCGATGCAGACCGGGCCGTCGACCACGATCGAGTTCGGCGTGAAGCCGTTCAGAAGCGCGGTGGTGTAGACGTAGGGCTTGAACGAGGAGCCGGGCTGGCGATAGGCGTCGGTGGCGCGGTTGAACTGGCTGGCGCCGTAGTCGCGGCCGCCGACCATGGCGCGGATGCCGCCGTCGAGATCGGACACCACGGTCGCCGCCTGGGTCGCGTGATAGTCGCGGCCAAACTGGCGCAGCTGGTTCTCGATGGCGTCTTCCGCGGCCTTCTGCACGTTGGCGTCGATGGCGAGGCGCACCACGAAGACGCGCTCGGTGTAGGACTTCGGGAAGGTGTCGACCAGCTTGCGCATCTCGTCGAAGGCGTAGTCGAGATAGTAGTTCGGCGAAGCCTCGTCGCGGCGGTCGACCGCGAAGGCGGGGTTGCGGCGGGCGCCGAACACCTGGCCCTCGGTCATGAAGCCGGCATCGACGAGGTTGTCGAGCACGACGTTGGCGCGGGCGCGCGCGGCAGGCAGGTTGATGTGGGGGGCGTATTTGGTCGGCGCCTTGAACAGGCCGGCGAGCATCGCAGCCTCCGCCAGCGTCACGTCGCGCGCGGACTTGTTGAAGTAGAAATGCGCCGCGCCGTCGACGCCGAACGTGCCGCCGCCCATATAGGCGCGGTCGAGATAGAGCTTGAGGATCTCGTTTTTGGTCAGGCGCCATTCCAGCCAGACCGCGAGGAAGGCTTCGTTGACCTTGCGCTCGATGGTGCGCTCGTTGCTCAGGAACAGGTTCTTGGCGAGCTGCTGGGTGATCGAGGAGCCGCCCTGCCGGACGCCGCCGGCCTGGGCGTTGGTGACGAGCGCGCGCGCGGTGCCGGCGATGTCGATGCCGAAATGCTCGTAGAAGCGGCGGTCCTCGGTCGCCAGCGTCGCCTTGATCAGCACGTCAGGAAAATCTTCCAGCGGGATCGAGTCGTTGTGCTTGATGCCGCGGCTGCCGATCGGGTTGCCGTAGCGGTCGAGGAAGGTCACCGCGAGGTCGGATTTCTTCAGCCAGTCCTCGTCCGCGGTCTCGCGGAAGGCGGGGATGGCGAGCGTGAGCATCACGACGAGGCCGCCGAGCCCGAGGGTCGCGGCTTCCGACAGCGGCTCGATGAACACCCAGCGCTTCCACCGCCCGACATAGAAGCGGTCCATGAAGGTCGAGTAGCGCTCGTAGAGCTCGCGGATGCCCTTGGCCGAGGAGAACAGCGAGGAGTCGATGCGCGCATCGAGATCCAGGAAGAAATTCCGGACCTTCTGCTTCCAATGCGGTGGTATGATCTGGCGCACCTAGAACCCTTGAGGCTCGGTTCGAAACCGTTCAAGCACCCGGCCGGGGCGGCATCGAGACGTCTTGAGGGAATGTTGCGGCAAACCCAAGGCGCCCGGTTCGCGTCCTTTGGGGACTTGCTGTTCCTTCTAGCCGAGCAGGGCCTATAAACCAATGGTCAGGCTCGCGATTTTGAACAACAGGCCTAATTGACCCCGGGTCATTACGGGCCTCCCGGGGGCGTTGCTTGCAGCATCGCAGGCACACGGCCTAGATGGGTTAACCGTAGCTCTTTCGAACTCTTGTTGAGGCGCATGACCGCAGCTCCCAAACGACCTTCTGGCCGGGAAGGATTCTTCTGGAAAACCAAGACGTTGGAAGAGATGTCGGGGGCCGAATGGGAGAGCCTGTGCGACGGCTGCGGCCGCTGCTGCCTGAACAAGCTCGAGGATGAGGACACCGGCGACATCTATTTCACCCATGTCGGCTGCAAGCTGCTCGATGCCGGGACCTGCGGCTGCAAGGACTACCCGAATCGTTCCGACAAGGTTCCGGACTGTGTCCGCCTGACCCCGGCTAATGTCCGCACCCTGAACTGGCTGCCGCCGAGCTGCGGCTACAAGCTCGTCGCCGAGGGCCGCGACCTCTATTGGTGGCATCCGCTGGTATCGGGTGATCCCAACACCGTGCATGAGGCGGGCGTCTCCGTGCGCGGCCGGGTCGAGGGCAGCGAGGAGGAGATCCCGGACGCGGACCTCGAGGACCACATCGTGCAATGGCCGGCCCTGCTGCCGAAACGGGCACGCCTGAAGCGACGTCCGAAGGACTGATCCGCCGCACGGATCACGTGTTCGGGATGACCCGGCGGCGGGATGCACCCATGCGCCGCGGTGCCTGCCTGGGAAGAACTTTGCTGTCTACATTGGACTGCATAGAACGAATCCTTCGCGGCGTTGCGCCGCCTCACGGCTTCCGATCGAGATGAACAAGTTCGACCGGCAGAGCAGTTCTGCCGACATCCAGGCGTTGCCCGACGACATTGCCGAAGAGCTGTCCCGCCTTCCGAGCGAGGTCATCAGCGTCGATGACGCGCCGTCCATCGCGCCGCCGGTGCCGCTGACCTCCGACGAGGTCCGCACCATCGTGTTCAGCCTGATGCTGACGATGTTTCTGGCAGCCCTCGACCAGACCATCGTCGCGACCGCGCTGCCGACCATCGGGCGCCAGTTCAACGACGTCTCCAATCTGTCCTGGGTCATCACGGCCTATCTGCTCGCCTCGACCGCGGTCGCACCGGTGTTCGGCACGCTGAGCGACATCTACGGCCGCCGCGTCATGATCATCATCTCGCTCAGCCTGTTCGTCGCCGGCTCGGTGCTGTGCGCGATCGCGCCGAACATGCCGATGCTGATCCTGGCGCGCGGTCTCCAGGGACTGGGTGGCGGCGGCATCATGCCTGTCGTGCAGACGGTGATCTCCGACGTCGTGAGCCCGCGCGAGCGCGGCCAGTACCAGGCCTATTTCTCCAGCGTCTGGATGGTGGGCGGCATCCTCGGCCCGGTCATCGGAGGCGTGTTCGCCGAGCATCTGCACTGGTCGATGATCTTCTGGATCAATCTGCCGCTCGCCGCCGCGGCGATCGCGATGCTGCTGCCGAAGATGAAGAAGATTCCGGTGTTCCACCGCAAGCGCAAGGTCGACTGGCTCGGCGGCATTCTGCTGATGGCCTCCGCGGTCGTCTTCATGCTGGTGCTGACCTGGGGCGGCACGCGCTATCCGTGGCTCTCGCCGACCGTGCTTGCGATGGTGGGCGGCGCTGTCGCGCTCGCGGTCACCTTCGTCTGGCACGCGCGCCGCGCCGACGAGCCGTTCCTGCCGCTGAAGCTGCTGACGGGATCGGTGGCGCCGTTCGCGCTGACGGCCGGCGGCTGCGGGCTCGGCGCGATCACGGGCCTCACCGTGCAGCTCCCGCTCTATTACGAGTCGGTCTACCATCTCAGCGCCAGCGAGGCGGGGCTTGCGCTGATTCCGCTCGCGGCGGTCTCGACCTGCGGCGCGGCGATCGCCGGCCGCACCATGGCGCGCGCCAAGCACTACAAGCGCGTCGCCATTGTCGGCACGTCCTGGGCCGCGATTTGCGCGCTGGGCCTGACGCTCACCACCTTGCCGCTCTGGGGCCTGCTGACGCTGATGGCCGCGTTCGCGCTCGGGCTCGGCACGACCTTCCCGGTCTGCGTGGTCTCGCTGCAGAATTCGGTCGCGCGTCCGCAGGTCGGCACCATCACCGGCGCGATGAACTTCTTCCGCTCGCTGATGTCCTCGTTCACGGTCGCGGCCTTCGCCGCTATCCTGCTGATCGCGCTCGGCACCGACATTCCGCTCGCGGGCGAGCATCACGCGGCCGGCGGCATCCCCGCGATCCCCGCCGACGACATGCGGCACGCGTTCCGCTACGTCTTCGGCGCCGCGACCGCGCTGATGACCACCGCCTCGCTCTGCCTGATCATGATGGAGGAGCGGCCGCTGGCCGGCCCGACCGTCACGCAGCAGGTGGAGATGGCGGAGTAGCGATTAGCCGCCGCGATCGCGATCATCGTCGGCATTGCCTGCGCCGGTCTTCCGCGCTTTCGCAGCAAGCTGCTCCCTGAGCTGCGCCAGCGCGTCGGTAGACCAATCACGGACATCGGTGACCGCCACCCAGGCATCGACGTAGTGCTCGGGCGCGTAGACATGGCCGAAGCCCATCGGCGTATTGGTCGCGACCGCCATGTCGAGCGCGAGCTGCAGCATCGTCACGATCGGATACCATCGCAGCTCGGGCGACACGTCGGGTCCGCGCGGTGCGCTCATCCAGGCTGGAGCCTGATAGGCATCGCGGTAGTCGAAGAAGGTGATCGCGTCGCTGGCATATTGCAGATAGACGACGCGCATCGGACCCCAGGGCGCATCTGCTGGCACCGTAGGTCCGTTCTGGTTCATGAAGCGGACGAAGCGGCTGTCGCGGAACTCAGGTAGCCAGGCCGGCGTACCCGGATTGCGGTTCGTGGTGACCGAGCGCCAGATGCGGCTCTCGAACGGCGCCCCGCTCCACAGCGCGCCGGCAATGGGATCGCCGATCGTCTCGAACAGTTCCGCGGATTTTTCCGAGTTCATGGCGCCGAGGCTCAGTCCGTGCAAATACAGCTTCGGCCGCTTGTCCTTCGGCAAGCCCGTCCAGTAGCCGTAGATCTCCGTGAACAGGGCGCGCGCCGCCTCCGCGCCGTACTCGGGCTGAAACATCAATGACAGCGGGCTGTTGAGATAGGAATATTGCATCGCGACGCTCGCGACGTCGCCATGATGGAGATATTCGACCGTGTCCATCGCGGACGGATCGATCCAGCCGGTGCCGGTCGGTGTAATGACGATCAGAATCTTTCGCTCGAAGCCGTGTTGGCGCTTGAGCTCCTCGAGCGCAAGCTTGGCGCGCGCCTGCGCCGTGTCGCGGCTAGCGAGGCCCACATAGACGCGCACGGGGTCATGCGCAGGCCCTCCCGTAACGGCGCTGATCTCCGCTGCGGTTGGACCCGAGGCAATGAATCTGCGCCCCATGCGCCCGAGCTCCGTCCACTTCACCAGCGACGCAGAACTTCCTGTTTGATCCGGGGCGGCCGGTTGCGGCCGCTCGGGCTCTTGCAACGCGTCGAGCTCGCGGAAGGAGGAGTCGAGCGCGTTGAACGCCGTGCGGATCAGGACATTGCTGGCAATCGACCAGAACAGCAGGCCTGCGACCAGCACGCCGAGGACGTTGGCGACCTTCCGCGGAATCACGAGCCTCGCGCGCGTAGCGAGGAAGCGGACGACAACCGCGAACAGCCGCCCCAGCACCAGCAGCACTGCGAACGTGATCAGGGCGATGACGCAGACCTTGAGCGGATGGGCGGTCTCCACCGGCGCCATCTTCATCACAGTGCGGATCGAGTTCTGCCATTCGGCGGCGCGCCACAGGAAGATGATGACGATGAGCAGGCAGATTGCTGCGGCCAGCGCATTCGCGATCGATCGCGCCCGCGCCGAAGGCTCGGGCAGTTCGAGATAATGCCACAGCCGGCGCCACAGGATTCCGGCGAAATAGCCGATCGCAAAGCAGCCACCGGCGAGGGCACCTTGCGTGAGATAGCTGCGCGGGATCAGCGTCGGCGTCAGCGCGGCCGCGAAGAACAGCGCGCCCAGCATGAGGCCGATACCTGATAGCGAGAGGAGTTGTCGCCGAATGAACCACGCGAGACTCTTCAAGACATCCTCCGGGGTGATGCTATTTCTTGTTGTTCTCCGCAAAGCTGCTCTTGCGCGGCAGCAGGATCGTGAATTCCGTGAACTTGCCGGGCTCTGTCGTGACGTCGATCGTGCCGCCGTGCTGCTTCACGATGATGTCGTGGCTCATCGACAGCCCGAGACCGGTACCTTCGCCGGCCGGCTTGGTCGTGAAGAACGGATTGAACATCTTCTCCTTCACCTCGTCCGCGATGCCGGTGCCGTTGTCGCGGATGCGGATCTCGATGCTATCGCCGCGATCGCGCGTCGTGGCGATCACCACCGGCTCGTAACCGGCGGCGCCGCTGCCCATCTGGCGCTTGGTCACCGCATAGAAGCCGTTCGAGATCAGGTTCAAAAGCACCCGGGAAATCTCCTGCGGAAACACCTCTGCCGAACCTGCCGCCGGGTCGAGCTCGCTCTTCAGCGTCACGTCGAAGAGCGGCTTCTCGGCACGCGCGCCGTGATAGGCGAGGTTGAGGCTCTCCTCGACCAGCGCGTTGATGTCGCTCAGCCGATGCTCGCCGCCGCCCTCGCGCGAATGCAGCAGCATGTTCTTGACGATGGAATCGGCGCGCCTTCCGTGCTGCACGATCTTCTGCAGGTTGCCCTTGAGCATTCCGGACAGTTCGTCGACCTCCTCGCGGGTCGTGTCGGTGAGCTTTGTGTCCGCAAGCGACCGGTTCAGCTCGTCCATCAGTTCCGCGGAAACTGCCGCGAAATTGTTGACGAAGTTCAGCGGGTTCTTGATCTCGTGCGCGATGCCGGCCGTGAGCTGGCCCAGCGAAGCAAGCTTCTCGGTCTGCACCAGGCGATCTTGCGCGGCGCGCAGGTCGTCGAGCGATTTTGCAAGCTCCCGGGTGCGGGCCTGCACTTGCTCGAACAACCGCACATTGCCGATCGCGATCACGGCCTGGTCGGCAAAGGTCTGCAGCAGAGCGACCTGCTTGTCGGTGAACGGATGCACCTCGTTGCGGCGGAGCACGATCGCGCCGATGCTCTCGTTCTCCTGCAACAGAGGCACGCTCAGAATGCTGCGGTGGCCCATGCGCAGCGCGTGTGCGCGTCCTTCCGGGAACTCATCGCTCTCGCTGAGATCGGCGACATGCACGGGAAGCCGGTCGACGAAGGCACGGCCCGCGGTCCAGTTGCTATTGATCGGCCATTTCTCGAGGTTGATCGGAATCGGCCCATGGTGGGCGCTGAAGCGCAAGCTGTCGCCGTCCTTCAGCGCTACGGCGGCGTCATAGGCATCGCAGAGCTCGCAGGCGCTCTCGACGATCGCTTTCAGAGCCGGTCCGACATCGGTCGGCGAGGACGCGATCACCTTCAGGATGTTGGCGCTGCCGGTCTGGTGTCTCAGCGCCTCGGTCAATTCCTCGGTGCTCCCGCGCAATTCGCGGAGCAACCGGGTATTCTCGATGGCGATCACGGCCTGCGCGGCGAACTGCTGGAGCAGCCTGATCTGCTTGTCGGTGAATCGGCGCTGCTCCTGCCTGAAGATCATCACATTGCCGACGACGCGGTCGTCTTTGATCAGAGGCACGGTCAGCAGGCAGCGCGCGCCGCCGAGATCGACCAATGCCCGGCGATTGGCGTCGCCGCTTCGATAGGCCGCCGTATCGTCGAGATTGTCGATCTCGACATACGGCTCGCCCAGCAGCAGGCGAGCCGGCGCCGTGCCCGGGCCGTATTCGAGCGGCTGCATGCGCCGGTATTCGTCGTAGGCGGGCGGCAAGCCGTAGGTCGCAGCGCTGTGGAACGACTTGCCGTCAAAAGTGTTGAGCACGCCGAAATTGGCGCCGCAAAGCTGCATCGCCTTGGCGAGCATCGCATCGAAGACCGGAACGAGGTCACCGCCCGAGCTGGAGATGACGCTCAGGACTTCGGCTGTCGCTGTCTGTTGCTCGAGCGCTTCGGTGAGCTCATTCGTGCGCTGCTGCACCTCGTTGAACAGCCGCGCGTTATCGATCGCGATCACGGCCTGGTCGGCGAAGGTCTGGAGCAGCCTGACATGGTGCTCGCCGAACGCGCCGGTCTCCCGGCGCGTGGCGATGATGACGCCGATCGCCTCGCCCTCGCTCATCAGGGGTGCGAACAGCATGCTGCGGTAGCCGCGGGCGCGCGCGATGTCGCGTGCGGCCGGCTCGAGCTCGGTGTCGGGCAATTGCGCCGCCGCACCATTGGCCACAAGCGGGTAGGGCGGAAACCGTGCGAACGGCACCGGGAACGAGGATTGGAGCACGCGATCGCCGACCGGATCGGTCGGCGTGAACGCCGCAAGGTGCGCGGCGCCGTCGAGATAGCGCAGCACCGCCGTGGAGAAGCCGCCGATCAGCCGGTTGGCGTTGGCGGCGATGGCGTCGAACACCGGCTGCACGTCCGAGGGCGAGCCGGCCATCACCTTCAAGATGTCGGCGGTCGCGGTCTGGCGCTCCAGCGTTTCCTTCGTCTCGTTGAACAGCCGCGCATTCTCGATCGCGATCACGGCCTGGTCGGCGAAGGTCTGGAGTAGCTGTACGAGATCGGGCGCGAACGCGCCGGGCTCGGCGCGTGTGACACTGATCATGCCGACCGCCGCGCCCCGGTTCATCAGCGGCATGAAGAGCACACTGCGGAAGCCGCGCAGCCGCGCCAGATTGCGGTTCAGCTCCGGGACGTGCTCGGCCTCGCTGTCGGGAAACTGGATCGTCTCGCCGCCGCGAACGAGGGCAAAGGTCGGAAAATCCTCGATCCGGCGCGGGAACGATGCTTTCAGCCCTTCGTCCGCGTCCGGGCTGGTCGGCGTGAACGCCACGAGGTGCAGCTCGTCGCCGATGAACTGAAGCACGGTGGCGGAGAAGCCGCCGAGCAGGCGCTTCGAGCTGGACGCGATCGCAGCGAGCACCGGCCGGGTATCCGAGGGAGATGCCGCGATGGTGCGCAGGATCTCGGCGCTGGCGCTTTGCCGATCGCGCAGCCGCGCATTCTCGGCCGCGGCCGACTGCAGTTGCCGTTTGAGCTCGTCGATCCCGGCGACATCGTTAGAAGGCGTGGTCATTCGCAATCCGGCCTGGTGTCGCGACGGGCGCCGCACCCGGCCGGATTATCACATCTCCTGCGGCCGGAGCCAGCGCCCGCGGCCCTGCCGCCGAGACCGGGCTGCCTCACGTGCCCGGCCGCGACACCTCGGTCTCCTTGCTGGTGATGAACTCCAGCAGCACCGGCACGCCTTCCTTCGTCTTCTGGATGCCGCGCTTGATCGCCGGGATGATGTCCTCTGGTCTGGTCACGCGCTCGCCATAGCCGCCGAAGGCGCGCGCCATCGCGGCATAGTCGCCGGAAATGTCGGTCGAGCGATATTTCTCGGTCGAGACCGGCATCACCTTCAGCTCGATCGCCATGGAGAAATTGTTGAGCAGGATCGACATGATCGGGATGCGCTCGCGCACCGCCGTCTCGAAATCCATGCCGGTGAAACCGATCGCCGCATCACCCCAGACATTGATGCAGAGCTTGTCGGGCTTTGCGAGCTTGGCGCCCATCGCGAGGCCAAGGCCGTAGCCGAGCTGCGTCGTCTTGCCCCAGCCGAGATAGGAGAGGGGTTCCACGGCCTTCCAGAACGGCGACAGCTGGTCGCGCGGGCTGCCGGCATCGTGCGTGATGATGGTGTTGCTGATGTCGACGGTGTGCTGGAGGTCCCACAGCACGCGATAGGGGCTCAGCGGCGCGTCGTTGCTGGCGAGTTTCGGCATCCACTTTGCCAACCACTCCTTGTGAGAGGCGGCGATCTCCGCCGCGACGGCCGAGGCATCGCGATCCTTCGTGACGGTCTTGCCGATCTCCTCCAGCAGCGCATCGAGCACGAGGCCGGCATCGCCGACGAGGCCGATCCTGGCTTCCACGTCCTTGTTGAGATGGTTCGGATCGAGCGTGGAATGGATGATGGTCTTGCCCTTCGGCATCGCGACGCCAAAACTGGTCTCGGTGAAGGAGCAGCCGATGCCGAAGATGACGTCGGCCTCGCTGAGGAACTTCGGAACCGCGCGCGGCACCGCGAGGCCGCCGGAGCCGAGCGAGAGCGGATGCGTCTCCGGAAACGACGACTTGCCCCCCAAGCTGGTGGTGACGGGAATGGCGAGCCGCTCGGCGAGCCGTTTCAGTTGCGGCCACGCCTGCGCATAGTGCACGCCCTGGCCGGCATAGATCACCGGCCGTTTGGCGTTGACGAGCAGGGCGGCCGCTTCCTTCACATGCACGGGATCGGCGCCGTAGCGGGTGCGCAGCACCGGCGTGTAGTTCAGCGGCTCCGGGACCTCCTCGTTCCACATGTCGGAGGGGATTTCGACGATGACGGGTCCGCCGCGGCCGTTCTTGAGCTTCGTGAAGGCGCGGCGGAAGATGTTGGCGACTTCCGCCGCGAGGATGATCGGCTCCGAGGACTTCGCGAACGGCTTCATCGCCTCGCTGGAATTGAAGTTCGGCTCGATGTGCGCCAGCCGGCGCGGATAGCCCATCGGCAGCACCAGTACGGGCACGGATTCGCCAAAGCACTGCGCGACTCCGCCCATTGCATTTTCCGCGCCCGGCCCATGCTGCATGCAGAACGCGCCGATCGTGCGTCCCGAGGTCACGCGCGAGATCGCGTCCGCCATGTGGATCCCGACGCGCTCCTGCCGCACCATCACGGGACGGATCTCGGCCTTCGCCGCATGCTCGATCAGGTGGTTGACCGGATAGCCGCAGAGGATCTCGATGCCCTCGCGCCTCATGATTTCCGCAATGGCGGTGCCGAGCTTCATGGCGTCTCACCGGCCGATTGAGGGAGAGAGGATCAGGAATTTGGGGAAGGGTAAAGCGCGGGACTGCGAAGGAGGCGGTAGGTCAGGTATGCAGCGCCGGCGTCCAGCCGCACGGACCCGCAAGGCCATTGCATCAGCGCTTCGGTGCTGTGGCCTCTACTTGCAGTTTTTGCAGATCGTCAGCTTACGTTTTAACGCCTCATCTTCTTGATCGATCGATTGCTGCGCCGTATCCGGATTGGGCTTGGAGCCCTTTGCTGCGCGCGACGTCATGGGGCGCGTCACCGGCTCCGGGGTATCATTGTCGTCGACGGCGCTAAAGCCGTCATAGTCGGCGGCAGAATTCGGCGGTTGTGGGACGCCGCCAGTCGCTGGTGTCGACGATCCCCTGTCGGACGCTGCCGGGGAATTCTTGGCGCTCGCCCGCGGCGGCGATTCCTTGGGTGGAGCAAGCGAAACCGGCGGCGCGACCGAAGTCTGGCCTCTCGCGCTGTCGTACGACCATGCGCCGACAAGCATGAAGCCGAGAGCCAAGAGCGTCACGCTTCTCATTCGCATCCTCTCGGCAGCTCTGGTTCAACGATCGATGGCATGGCCCGCCGAGCCACGACGGCGTGCAGAGTATCAGGACTCACATGGCCGTCAAAGCGCCGTAGCCCGGATGGTGAGCGGCCCAATCCGGGACACGACCGCATCGATTCGCGGGCCCGCTATTGCCTTCCGCGCCATCCGGGCTGCGCCCGACAGGCAAAACACACGATCGCCGGGCGACCGCGATCGTCGGCTCAGATCAGCGTCCCCGAGTGGATGCTCGCATGGGCGAGCAACGACTGAATCACGACGTTGTCGCCGGGCCCTCCGTCCAGCACGTCGACGCCGCCGCCGCCGATCAGCACGTCGTCGCCGAGCCCGCCAAGCAGCGTATCGTTGCCCGCGCTGCCGAGGAGCAGGTCGTCGCCGGCGCCGCCGTCGAAAATGAGGTGCGGCCCGCCGGGGCCGACGCCCGACGCCTCGATCACGTCGTCGCCGCCGAGACCGTTGATGGTGATGGTGTCGTTGAAGTCGAAGTTCTCGATCACGATCTGGCTTGCGAGACCGTCAATCACCAGCGCGCCATTGCTGTTGAGCGAAAGCGAGATGACGTCGTCCCCGCCCGTGCCGTTGATCACGATCTTGTCGGCCGCGCCGTCGCCGCCAGGGGTGCCGGGAACGCCGCCCAGATCGATCTTGACCTCCGTCACGTCGGTGCCGCTCATGTCGCCGACATTGATCGTGTCGGCGCCGCCGCGGGCATTGAACGCGATCGTCTCGACGCCGTGCGTGTCCATCGTGATCGAGGCGACGTCCCGCGTCAGCTCGGCACGCCCTCCATTCGCGAAGATGTTGATGGTTTCGGCGATGTTGGCGCCGTTGAACAGCAGCGTGTCGGTGCCGCCCTGGCCCTCGATCGTGTCGTTGTCGTCGCCTGGATTCCAGACGAAGGTGTCGTTGCCCGCACCCATCAGCGCGACGTCGTTTCCGTCGCCGCCATTGATCAAGTCGTCGCCCTGACTGCCACGGATGGTGTCGTTGCCAAGTCCGCCGTTGATCGTGAGTTGCAGCACGCCGGCCGCAAGCCCGCTCGCATCGATCACGTCGTCGCCGCCGAGGCCATTGAGTGTCAGTTGATCGGTTGCGTCCATGGAGGCCAGGTTGGTGGCCGCGTGGAGGCCGAAGACCGTCACGCCGCCGGCATTGCCTGCGACGCCGAACGTGTCGGCACCCTGGGTCGCATCGACCGTGACGGTGTCGATGGCGCCGTCCGGCGTTCCGGCCGAACCGCCGAGGTCGATGTTCACCCGCGTCACATCCGTCCCGGTCAGGTCGCCCACCACGACATGGTCGGCGCCGCCCAGCGCGTGGATATCGACGTGCTCGACCCCGTGCAGGTCCATCGTGATGTTGCCGACGTCGCGCGTGAGCAGGGCGTGATCGCCGTTCGCCGTTATGGTGAGGTTCTCGGCGATGTTGGCACCGGAGAACTGCAGCGTGTCGACACCGGCGCCGCCTTCGATGGTGTCGCTGCCATCGCCCGGATTCCACTGGAACACGTCGCGGCCGGCGCCGAGCTGCACGAGGTCGTCGCCGCGGCCGCCGACGACGGAATCATTGCCGTCGCCGCCGATCAGTGTGTCGTTGCCGGCGCTGCCAACGATCGTATCGTTGCCGGCGCCGCCGTCGATCGTCAGGTGCACGACCCCCGCGGCAAGCGTCGCCGCCGAGATCGTGTCGTTGCCGCCGAGGCCGTCGATGACGAGCGCGTCGTTTGCGCCTTCCGCGTTGGTAATGGCGAGAGCGGCGGGCAATCCTGTGACCGAAATTGACGTGCCCGAGCCGGACACCTGGATCGTATCGGCTGCGCTCGTGCCGTCGAGCGTCACCGTATCGGCCGCGCCGTCCCCGGTCCCGGTCGATCCGAGATCGACATTGACCTGTTTGACATCGGTTCCCGCGAGATTGTTGACAACGATGTTGTCGCTGCCGCCGCGCGCATTGATCGTGATGGTCTCGATGCCGTTCAGGTCCATCGTGATGTTGCCGACATCGCGGGTCAGCAGCGTGCGTCCGTCATTTCCAGCGGAAACAACGATGTTCTCACCGATGTTCGAACCATTGAACAGCAGGGTGTCGGCTCCGGCCTGTCCTTCGACCTTGTCGCTGCCGTCGCCCGGGTCCCACTGGAAGGTATCGTTGCCGGCGCCGAGCATGGCGGTGTCGTTGCCCTGGTTGCCGTCGATGAAATCGTTGCCGTCGCCGCCCAGCAGGTGGTCGGCACCGTTGCCGCCGAGGATCGTGTCATTGCCGGCGCCGCCGTCGATCGTCAGATTGATGAGCGCGGCGAGATTGCCGCTGGCGGTGATGACATCGTCGCCGCCATTGGCATGGACTACGAGGTTTTCTGTGGTGCCGATGTCTAGCGAGAACGGCGCGGGGTCGACGCGGTCGAAGCGCACGCGCGTGCCGTTGGCCGTGATGGCGAAGGTCTCGCTGCCGTTGCCGCCGTTCACCTCGGCGGTGTCGATGCCTTCGCCGCCTTCCATCAGGTCGCTGTCGTCCCCGGGATTCCAGATCATGCGGTCGTTGCCGGCCTCACCGAACATCTGGTCGTTGCCGTCGCCGCCGATCAGCACGTCATTGCCGGCACCGCCGAACAATAGATCGTTGCCGCCTTTGCCGAGCAGCGTGTCGTTGCCGGACTGCCCGAACAGCATGTCGCCGCCGGACCCGCCGGTCAGCGTATCGTTGCCGGCGCCACCGAACAGATTCGCCGCAGGCATCGCGCCGTTGCTCTCGTCGATCGTGATGGTGTCGTTGCCGTCTTGGCCGAAGGCCTGTATCAACTTGGTGTTGGCGACCGTCGCGGGTCCGCCTTTGATCGCGACCGCGCCGCCGTTGACAACGATCGTTCCGGCCGCATTGCGGCCCAACGCGATTGTGTTGTTCTGGCCGTTGCCAAAGGTGGTGAGAATTCCGGCGGAAAAGTTTGCTGTGACAGCCATGTGCGCTTCTCGCTCGCGTCATCGTCGGAACGGACCGTATGGCAGGATCATGACGCGTTTCGCGATGCCACCGGGGTGAACGGACGACGGCTGTAGGCCGAGATGCAAGTTCCAGCTTGGTGGAATCCTTCGGGAGGGCTTTTGTTTGTCTTGAGAACAGCTTGATTTTCCGGAGAGCCGCGGCATTACCGGCTGATCGATCTTCGCGGCCGGTAGGATGCGTCCGCCCAGCGTCAAGAACATGGTTCACAAACCGTAACCAGCCCGCCCTGCGCTGGACCAGCGCGGTGAGCACCAAAGAAGAATTTAACGCTTGGGCCTTAAGTTGCGCTCGCCATGAGTGAGCAGGTCGTGCACAGCGAGGTTCAACCGTTTTCGGCGCGTGCGGCGCTCCCCTGGCTGGTGAGCCTTGGCGTCTATGCCACGGTGCTGATCCTCGGACAGCGGCTGCTCAATGATCCCGACAGCTATTCTCACATCGAGGTCGGGCGCTGGATCATGGCGCATGGCGCCCTGCCGGCGAGCGACCCTTTCTCCTTTTCGATGCACGGCGCGCCCTGGATCACCTTCGAATGGCTCTCGGAGATGGTCTACGCCGGAGTCTACGCGCTGTCCGGCTGGCCGGGCGTCGTCGTCGTCGCCGCCGCGGCGATCGCGCTCGCCTTTGGCCTGCTGACGTTCTTCCTGCTGCGCGAGCTCTCGCCAACCCTGACGCTGCTCATGGTGATCGCGGCCGTCATCCTGTCGGCGCCGCATATGCTGGCGCGGCCACACGTCCTCGTGCTGCCGGTGATGGTGACTTGGGCCGCTGCCCTGGTGCGCTGTATGGATCGTGGGGGGGCTCCGCCCTACTGGGCCCTGCCGCTGCTGGTCCTGTGGGCCAATCTGCACGGCAGCGTGGTGCTGGCGCTTGGGCTGATCGGCCCGGCGGTGCTCGAGGCGCTGCTGCGTGAGGGGCGAAGCGGATGGTCGCACGTGCTGTTGCGATGGCTGCCATTCGCGGCGCTCGCGCTCGCTGCGTCCTGCCTGACGCCCTACGGGCCGGAACCGCTGCTGATGCCGCTGACGACACTCGGCCTCGGCCCCGCGCTGGCCTGGATCTCGGAATGGCGGCCGCAGGATTTCAGCCGCATCGGCGGCTTCGAACTGCTGCTGCTTGCCGGCATCTTTGCGCTCTCGCGCGGCGTGACGCTGCCGCTCGTGCGGGCCCTGGTGGTGATCGGCCTGCTCCATTTCGCTTTGGCCCAGATACGCAATGCGGATCTGCTGGCCATGCTGGCGCCGCTTTACCTCGCGGCTCCGCTGGGTCGGAAGTTCGGCGGACCGACCGGCGACGATGCGGCCGGCTCGTCGCGCGGTTTGACTCTGGCCGCGTTCGCCGGGTTGATCGCGGTGAGCGCGGCGGCCCTGGCGCATGACATCCGGCCGGCTCCGATCATCACCCCTCAGGCTGCCATCGCTCAGGCCGACCTCGCCAGGGCGGGGCCCGTGCTCAACGATTATTCCTTCGGCGGCTATTTGATCTTCGCCGGCATTCCCACCTTTATCGATGGTCGCGGCGAGCTGTACGGGGGACCGTTCATCGACCGCTACAACCGCGCCGTAGCGCTGGTCGACCTCGGAGATTTTCTCAAGTTGCTCGATGAATACAAGATCGGCGCCACGCTGCTCGCACCGCGGACGCCGGCGGTCGCGATGCTCGACCGGCTGCCCCAGTGGCAGCGCGTCTACAGCGACGATGTGGCGGTCGTGCACAAGCGGCGAGATGCGCCGCAGAGATAAGTCAAGCGGTCCCGAAGGCCGCGTATTGGCCTCCGAGCGACACGCCGCTCAGGGCACCTTCCAGGCGCCGCGCCGGTTTGGTGTCCCAGGGGAGCAGCAGGAAATGGCGCGAGCCGATCTCGCGTAGACCGTCCGCAGCCATCAACTTTCGGGCCGTGCCGGCGCTGAGCAGGACGGCGTCCCGGTCGAACTCACAGCGCGCAACGGCAAGGCGTGTCAGCGGGTTGTACGGATTGTGCTCGATCACGCAGACGAGCCCGCCGGGGCGCGTCACGCGCCGCATCTCGGCGATGAACTGCGCCCATTCGGCCGGCACGACATGGTGCATCACGCAGACGGCCGTGACCAGATCGAAGCTGGCGTCGTCGAAAGGAAAGCTGCGGCCGTCGAACTCACGGTAGTCGACCCCGCGGTTGTCGGCGCGAGCCTGCGCCAGGCTGGCCGAAGACACGTCGATACCGCTCAAGCGGCCGACCATGCCGTGCAGCAGGGGATGAAGGCTGCCGACGCCGCAGCCGACGTCCAGCATTTCGGGCCGCTCTGCGTCGAGCCGCTCCGCGATCAGATCGCGCAGGAGATCGGCCTTGGCGCGCATGAAGAAATGATGCGGCAAGCCCGAAAAGTCGATCGATGATTGGACCACGTCACGGTAGTTGTCGTGATAGCCGTCGAAGAGCTCGGTCATGCGCCGGGTCACTCGTTGACGGCGTGGATAGCGGGTGCCGCGGCCGGCGCCTCGCTGCGATCGAAGCCGGCGCGCGTCTGCACCACGTAGAGCGGGCGGCGTTTCACCTCGGCATGGATGCGGCCGACATAAAGCCCCACGATGCCCGTCATCAGCATGTTGATTCCGCACAGCAGGGACACGACGACGATCGTCGAGGACCAGCCGGTCACGAGATGACTATCCTTGCTGAGCCACAACAGGATCACCCAGCCACCGTAGAGGAGTGCGAGTCCGGAGACCGTCAATCCGCACCAGATGGCAAGCCGCAAGGGCAGATCCGAAAAGCCAAGCGCGGCGTTCATCGCGAGCCGCACCATCTTGAACAGCGGGTATTTGGTTTCGCCCGCCGCGCGCTCGAGACGATGGAAGGTGACCTCGGCCTGCCGGAAGCCGAGCCAGGCGATCATGCCGCGGACGAAGCGGTCCTGCTCCGGCATCTGCCGAAGTGCGTCGAGCACCTTGCGGTCGATCAGGCGGAAGTCGCCGACATCGGCGGGGATGCCGACAGAGGACATCCTGCCGAGGAGCCGGTAGAAGAGATGTGCGGTCGAACGCTTGAATCGGCTTTCGCCGTCGCGCGACAGGCGGCGGGCGTGGACGATGTCGTTGCCTTCCTTCCATTTTGCGATCAATTGCTCGATCACTTCGGGAGGATCCTGCAAATCGGCATCCATGACGATGATCGCTTCACCTTGCGCGGCGTCCATGCCGGCGGTGATGGCGACCTGATGACCGAAATTTCGCGACAAGCCGATATAGCGGAAGCGCGGGTCGCGCGTGGCGAGCGCCCGTAGCACGATAGAGCTGGAATCGCTGCTGCCGTCGTCGACGAAGATCGCCTCTGCGGGCCCGTCGAGCCGGGACAAGACCAGGTCGAGCCGGCGCAGCAGGATCGGCAGCACGGCTTCCTCGTTGAACACGGGGATGACGAGGCTGTAGCGGATCGATTTGAAACTGGCCGCCATGCGAGAGGGTCCAACTCGGTTGCAGGGGCGGAAGCCTAATCCGTGGGTGGTTAAGGTGGCCTTGCCGCAACTGTTAAGGATCTAGTACCCGGAATCAGAGCTGAGTGATACGGCGGCCTTTGAAACGGCGTTGACGGACCTTTTTCTTGGTCCAGACGAAGGGCTCGGCTCTGTCGTTGTATGCGTTGACGTAGGCATCGATGTGTTCCTGAAGCTGCTTGAGGCTCGTGAAGGAGGTGCCGCTGAGCGACTGCCCCTGCAAGATGGAAAACCATACTTCGACCTGATTGAGCCATGACGCACTTGTCGGCGTGAAATGAAATTGCACGTTGGGGTGGGCCTTGAGCCAGTCCTCGTTCTTTTTATGGGTGTTGAGGTTGTCGAGGATGACGTGAAGCTTGCGGTTCGGAAAAGCCGCGGTGACGCTGTTCATGAAATCGAGAAACTCGACGCGGCGCCGGCGTTTTGAATGGGTCGCGATGATCTTTCCGGTGGCGACTTCGAGCGCCGCAAACAATGTTGTGGTGCCATGCCGCTTGTAATCGTGGCTTTGGCCGGTCAAGGCGCGGCCATTGGGCAACTTCAGATAACCCTGCGCTCGCTCCAAAGCCTGGATCGAGGGCTTCTCGTCCACGCACAGCACAATGGCCTTCGCCGGCGGCGCGACATAGAGGCCGACAACATCGGCGGCTTTGGCCGTAAAGTTCGGGTCGTTGCTCTCGCACCAGGACTTGCGAGCCACCAGGTCAATCTTGTGGCTGCGCAGGAACCGCCAGACATATTGGACATCGACATCGCCCAGCGCCTCGGCCAGCAGGGGGCCGGTCCAGCGCGCAAACCCTTGCGGTGGCGGCTTATCCAGCAGCTTCAGAATCCGCTTGTCGGTCGTCTTCGTATAGATCGGCTGCTTGCCAGGCCGCGGCTTGTCTTGCAGCCCTTCAAGGCCATGGTCGGCATAGCGATGCCGCCAAAGGCTGACAATCCGCGGCTGGACCCCAACTTCCTTGGCGATCGACCGGGTGCTGCGCCCATCCGCCGCCAACAGAACTGCAAGACGGCGCACGGCCTCGCGTGCCCGCACTGGCTGCTTGCCCGCTTCCGTGAACAAATTGGGCACGAAGGCGTTGGCATAGTGCACGGCCAGCGTCGGCGCATAGAACATTGGATAGGACGTGAGGTCGGCGAAGGGCGGGTCTCCAGCGTCGCCCGTGCTGCCAATGAGGACGCGTGAGCCGCGATCGATCTTGTGGAATGACGCGACGATAGCCGCATAGTCGGCGCGATAAGGCTGCCACACCGCGAGGACCACGGCGAGATTGATCAGGGTGATTCCGCTGATCACAGCGAGGGCCGCCATTCCCCAGGCACGGCTGGGCAGCGAGAGCGAGCAGAAGGCCGGCAGGATCAGGGCCGCGGCGGGAATCACGCGGAGGTCGACAAACGAGGTTCCGAACAGCTTCGAGGGAATGACCAGGTACAGGAGCGCAAAGCCGATCGCGAGCCAGATTCCGGCCGGCTCGAGCTTGAGAACGCCGCGTCTTGCGGCGAAAAGCAGCGAGATCATCAGCGCCAGTCCGGTCATTGCCGATACCGTCAAGCTGTAGCCGTTCATGATGCGTAGCGGCCAGATCGGCTTGAATCCGAGGAACCAGCTCGTGCCTTCGCTTCCGATCGAGCCTGCAGTCACTTGCATGATGGCGAACAGGACGAGCGCTGGTATGGCCAACGCGCCAAGCCGCGCGGCCGCGACCCGGTACGATATTCCCTGGTGGCGGATGCGCCAGAGCTCGAAGAGGCCCAGCGTCGCGCCGTAGATGCCGAGGGAGAAGAAATGCGCCGCATACAGCGCAGCGACGAAGATCGCGTTGACGGCGAAGCGCGCTGGCCATGGGCCTTCTGCCAGCATCAGATAGACGGCGATGCCGCAGAGGGCGAGGCCCAGTCCGAACTCGAAATTGACGAAGCCCCAGCTGAACGGCAGACAGTAGAGGAAAGCGAGCGCCGCAAAGCCGGCGAGATGAACACGTCCCTTGCGGGCCCATTCGAGCAGAAGCGCGCCCCCTACGATCAACAATTGGCTGAGGAGCAGGAACAGCCGTGTGGCGCTCTCGACGCTCATCAGCCGCGCCATCTGCGGGACCAGCAGGTCCATTCCAAGATTGGGATAGAACGCCCAGGCCACCTCGTAATGCGGATTGGCGTTGGGAGTGCCGCTCTGGCTCAAAATATACATGCGGGCGAGGTGATTGGGATAATCGACCATCGCGGGAATAGGGGTCAGCAGCACCGGAAGAAACGAGACGGCCGCGAGCATTCCAAGAACGGTGATCGTCACCGATCGGTCCGAGCCAAGACGAGCCCGGATCGTCAAGGTCGGCCTGTCGGAAGAAGCCATGTGATCGGGCCGCCGGAGTTCGAGCCTACGCTCTGCAAAGGTGCAATTGCACGACACAACGCCATAACGCGAACATCGTAAAGATCAAACGTCACGCGGCAGTAGGGTGCCGTTGCCGTCGGCACAGCACTAATGAAAAGGAAATTCCGCCGTGTTCGTGTTGTTGCGTTAACGCAGGCTCAATTTTGCCTCGCTAGCGTGGCGACAGGGCCGTGGTGACCAGGCCGGCGATCGGATGCCCCCATGCCAGACAGGCTGAGTCTGCCAGATATCCACCTTGTCCAATTGAAGCGTGCCGATCGTGTCGTCTGGATCGCGATCGGGGCCTCGGCCGGCGCTGTGTTGATCGCGTCGACGCTTGGGCCGTTTCAGATGGAATGGCTTTCATTCTGGAAACCCGCCCTCGTTGCCGGCCTGCTCGTATTGATGGGCTGGTTCTATGCGACCATCAGAAGGGACGCGGCTCTCGCCGATGCGCTGGTCAGCGCCGCCCAGGTCGTCGCATTTGCGGCGGTGGGAGCTCCGCTGTCATACGTCGCGGCAAGCGCTGCATTTCCGCTGTGGGACAGCGAGTTCGCCGTACTGGACCAGCGGCTTGGCTTTGACTGGATGGCGTGGCTTGCGGCGATGAATGCTGCGCCGCTTCTGCATAGGATCCTGGCGGGTGCGTATGCGAGCTTTGCCGTGCAAACGACGGCCGTCGTCCTCGTATTGGCCGCGGCGGGCCATGCCCTGCGATTGCGCATCTTCATGCTGAGCTTCGTTCTGACGACGCTTCTGACCATCGGCGTTTCCGCTTTTATGCCGGCGCAGGGTGTTTGGGGGCATCTGCATCTGTCAGCAGTCGATTCTCCCGCCATCGTGCCGATGACGCGAGATCTGCCGCTTCCCGTATTCTTTGGGTTGCGGGACGGGACCTTACGCCATCTGGTCGCGGAAGGCGCCGAAGGGATCATCAGCTTTCCGAGCTTGCACGCCGCGCTTGGACTTCTCTTCCTGTTGGCGCTTTGGCCGGTCAGATATGTGGGTTGGATCGCCGTGCTGCTCAATGTTGCGATGATTGCGGCCACGCCGGTGGACGGAAGCCATTACTTTTCCGATGTGGCCGCAGGTCTGGCGATCGCACTCCTGAGCTGGATCACGATGCAACGTGCCCTCACCACGAGCGGACGAATGGAAACGGCTCGCGCGTTGTATTCGCGCGCGTTTTAGCCCCTTTCCGACAAGGGCGACATTCCGCGTCGCTCTACTCATTCTCCTGCAGCGCGCGCCGCAGCCTGCGGATGATGACGCCGCGGGCGCGGTCGTCGGCGGCGGCTGCGACCTTGTCGCTGATGTCGAGCATCAGCTCCGACATTTCGTTGTGCCAGTCGAGATGCGTGACGGCCTCGGGCGCCAGCCGGCGGCGATGGTCGACGTCGAGCACGCGCGGCTCGGGCGCCTCGAGCTCGTAGATGTCGTCGAGCACCGGCTGATAGATCTTTGCGGCCGGGACAATACGTTCGCCCAGCCGTTCGGCAAGCCCGGCGATTGCATCCTGCTCGCCGTGGGTGAGGAACAGGCCGCGGGCGATCGGGCGGCGCGCCGCGATCCAGCCGGCGATGCCGGCGGCGTCGGCATGTCCGGAATATTCGTCGATCATCCGGATGCGCGCAGCGACCCTGATCTCGTCGCCCTGGATCCGCACGGCCTTGGCGCCGTCCTGGAGGAAGCGGCCGAGCGTGCCGTGCGCCTGGAAGCCGGAGAGGAGCACAGTCGCGCGCTCGTTCCACAGCCAGCGCTTGAGGTGATGGCGGATGCGGCCCGCGTCGCACATTCCGCTGGCGGCGATGATGATGTGAAAGCCGGTCAGGCGCATGATCGCCTTGCTCTCGGCAACCGTCTCGGTGAATTTGAGATGCGGCGAGTTGAGCAGGCGGTCGACGTCGACGCCGGGATCGAGGCTCGCGGCATGCTCGCGG
Source organism: Bradyrhizobium sp. YCK136 (assembly GCF_044570075.1). Lineage (NCBI taxonomy): Bacteria > Pseudomonadati > Pseudomonadota > Alphaproteobacteria > Hyphomicrobiales > Nitrobacteraceae > Bradyrhizobium > Bradyrhizobium sp. YCK136. The sequence goes on along the minus strand of NZ_CP172424.1, from coordinate 6,380,303 downwards.
AAGACTTCGGTGGCATGGATCGCGAGCGGGGAATCCAGAAAGATCGGCGCTGCCGGAACTTCGCCGCGCTCCATCAGGTGGACGATGTCGACGATGAGCTCCTGGGTCCGCTCGACCGCGAAGGCGGGGATGAGCAGGGCACCCTTGGCCGCGGCGGCATCGCGGATCTCGCTTGCGAGATGCTGCCGGCGCTGCTCGGGCGTGGTGACGGGGCGCACGCGGTCGCCATAGGTGGATTCGCAGATGACGTAGTCGAGGTCCACCGGCGCCTCGGGATCGGGCTGGAGCAGTTTAGCTTCCGGCCCGACGTCGCCCGAGAGCAGGACGCGCAACGGGCGTTCCCGGCCGTCCCGGCCGAATTCCAGCTCGATCGAGGCGGAGCCGAGCAGGTGGCCGGCGTTCCAGTAGCGCGCGCGAACGCCGGGCATCACGTCGGTCCAGCGCTCATAGTCGACCGGGCGGAACGATTGCAGCGAGGTGATCGCATCGGCCTGCGTGTAGATCGGTTCGACCTCGTTCCGACCGCGTGCCGCGTTGCGCCGGTTGAGCTGCGTGACCTCGGACTCCTGGATGCTGCCGGCGTCCGGCAGCATCCAGGAGCAGAGGTCGATGGTGCCGCGCGTCGCCAGGATCGGTCCGTCAAAACCCTCGCGCACGAGTTTCGGCAGCAGCCCGCTGTGGTCGATATGGGCGTGCGTGAGCAGCACCGCCTGGATGTCGGCGGGGCGGAAGGGAAAGGCGCCGTAATTGAGTGCCTTGAGCGTCTTCTGTCCCTGGAACAGGCCGCAGTCGACCAGGAAGCGCCCGGCCGCGGTCTGGAACAGGTAGCTCGAGCCGGTCACGGTGCGGGCGGCGCCGCAGAATCGAACAGTCACGCTCATGTCGTCGTCTCCGGCGGAAGTGTCGGGTTGAGCTCGCGCTTGAGAGCCGCGGCCAGAATTTCGTCGAGTGAGATCGCGTTGGTCGGATGTGGCACGCTGTCGCTCGAGCGAATGGAGCGGATGCCTGCGTCGGCGAATGCGGCGCTCATCGCGGGTGGAAACAGCGCGTGCGTCACGATCGAATCGACGGCGCTTGCGCCCATCGCTCGCAATGTTTTCGCCGCGATCATCAGCGTCGTCCCGGAGGAGACGATGTCGTCGACCATCAGCGCCGGCCGTCCCGCGAGCAGGGCGGCGTCGGCAAAATCGATCTCAACGGAGCGATCGCCGCGCCGGAGCTTTCGCGCGACCGTGTGCTGCAAGTCCAGCCGTCCCGCGAGGTCTCTCACCCAGGGCTCGGATTCGGCGTCGGGGCCGATCACGACGGTCGCGGGATCGATGCCGGCCGCGACAAGCGCGTTCGCAATCGCGGGCATCGCGGACAGGTTCTCGGCCTCGATGCCGGGAAACACGGCGGCGATGTCGGGGGTGCGGTGCAGGTGCGCATCCACGGTGACGACGCGGTCGACGATCGTCGCAAGCAGAGTGCCCATGGCGCGCTGGCTGATGGCCTCGCCCGCATGAAACGCAATGTCCTGCCGCATGTAGCACAGATAGGGCGCGACCAGGACCAGCCGCTTTGCGCCGCCGCGACGCAGCGCCTCTGCGGCGAACAGCAGGGCGATCAGCTTGTCGTTGGGTTGATCGAGCGCGGCATAGAGAATGGTGGTGTCGGCCGCGGGCGCGACCGTGACGCGCAGCTCGCCGTCCGGGAAGCGGTGCAGGGTCATCTCGTCGCAGGCAAGCCCAAGCCGCGCCGCGAGACGCTTCGCCGCCTCGGTGCCGAACGGCAGGGTCTGGAACGCGATCATGCTCACGACGCCGTCTTGCCCGGGAGCGCGTCGTGACCATCGACGGTGTAGCCGTTCCCTGCCGCTGCGGCGGAGGCTGCGAGATCATGCTCCGGCTGATCGAAGGCGTAGACGCGGTAGAGCGGCTCGCCCTGCTCGACGTGGTCGCCGATCTTCTTGAACAGGCGGATGCCGGCGCCCTTGTCGAGCGGCGCGCCGGCGGTGCGGGCGAGCCGGTTCAACCGCAGACAGTCGATCGCGGACACCGTGCCGTCATGCGCCGCCTTGATGTCGAAGCTGAGCGATCCCAGTTCGGTGCTGCATGTCGACGGGCCCTGGGCGTCGATGATCTTCTGCATCTGCTTCAGCGCCGCGCCGCTGTCGAGCAATTCGCGCGCCCGTGCGTAGCCCGCGCCGCCGCGCAGCTTCGGATCGTATTCCAAGAGATGGGCGGCGAGCCGCAGTGATTTCTCGCGCAGGTCGCGCGGGGCATCCTTATCGTTACCGAGCACCGCCATCACGTCGTTGGCCTCGAGCACCGGCCCGATGCCGTTGCCGATCGGCTGGCGGCCGTCGGTCGTGATCACTTCGACCGTGCGGCCGAACCGGTCGCCGACGAATTCGAACAGCTTTCGCAGCCGCATCGCCTCGACGGCGCCGGTGACCTTCGCGGTCGGCCCGACCGGAATGTCGATCAGCAGATGCGTCGAGCCCGCCGCGATCTTCTTGGACATGATGGAGGCGACCATCTGCTCGCGAGTATCGAGGCTCAGCGGTCGCTCGACCGAGATCAGGACGTCGTCGGCAGGCGACAGGTTCACGTGGCCGCCCCAGATCAGGCAGCCGTTACAGGACGAGACGATCGCCTTCATCTCCTCGACACCGACATTCACCCGCGCCAGAACCTCCATCGTGTCGGCGGTGCCGGCGGGCGAGGTGATGGCGCGCGAGGAGGTCTTGGGGATCGGCAGGCCGTGCGCGGCGACGATCGGCACCACCACCATCGAGGTGCGATTGCCGGGAATGCCGCCGATGCAGTGCTTGTCGACGACCACAGGGTCCGGCCACACCAGTTGAGTGCCGGCCTGGGCCATCGCCCCGGTGAGGGCCAGGAGCTCGTCGCTGGTGATGAAGCTCGCCGAACCGATCAGGAAGGCGGCGATCTCCATGTCGGAGTAGCGATAATGCGCGAGGTCGTTGATGATCGCGCCGATCTCCGCCTGGCTCAAGGTTCGCCCGCGGATCTTCGCACGCACCGCTTCAAGGCTCTCCGGTGGCGTGGCGGGCGTCACCGCGACCAGCGTGCCGACCGGTTCGGCGAAACGGCGGAATGCGGGCTCGGAGAGGCCGATCTCGTCCTGGGCGGCCAAAGTGTCGTCGTCAGTGATCAGCAGCGTCGCCAGCAGCACCTTGCCGTTGAGACGGAGCTCGACGCGGCTGAAGCCGCGGAAGATCTCTGCGCGCAGCGCCTTCGATTGCCTGGAGATGACGACGACGTTCTCGCGGCCGGTATCGAGGCGAACGCGGCGGATCTTCAGTTGGGAGTGGGGGAGGTCTGGGTGCATGGACGGGCCGACAGGGAGGAAGCTCGGCCTCCATGCTTAGCCGTCGCCGCCCTGGTGCTGTTGACCCAGATCATGGTCTGTTACGCCGGCGGGCCTTGCGTGCCGGCACGGTCTCGCCGATGTCGGAAGGTGACTTCGGGCCGGGGCATGCGGCCTACTTCGTGGCCGCGTCGATCGAGTTGAACTTGTTGTTCAGGAGCGCGCTGCCCGTGTTGTTCACGACCGTGACGATCACGAGCGCGATGCCGGCGGCAATCAGGCAATACTCGATAGCGGTGGCTGCACTTTCATCGGCAAGAAAGGACTTGAGCAATGCCATCGTCAACTCCCGTTCATCCGTCCAACGTAGGCTGGCGCCGTTTTCGGAATGGTAAATTGATTCACTAAATTTCGCAGGGCGCGCGTCAAAGTGCTGGCGGGGCGGTCCCGACCTCAGGCCTTATATGCTGGCATTCATTGACTTAAGGTTTCGTCACCCAACTCGGGTGGATTTGACGGCGTCGTTGCTTTCAGGACTTGATCGCGCGTCCAGGGGGGCCTTGCCGGGGCGTCTCAGCGCCGCTGCGAGGCGTCCGACCAGATAGCTCATGACGCGCGGCTGTGACCGCGCCGCGCTGTCTGCAAGGCGCTTGTCCTCGCTCGTGTCGTTCACGAGGCCGATGTAGTTCTTTCTGGCGTCCTGCTGCTGCACCGCGTGCAAACCCTGGTTCAATCGACCGCGCGACCTTGTGGTGCGCAATGGGAATCGAGGGTTAATTTTGTCTTCCGTAGGATTACTTGCTGCCTCGCCGGAGGGCGCCGAAGGCGATGGCGCCGCTTAACCGATTGTTGAGGCTATGTCTCGGCGGGGCGAGGGAGGGCGAATGCTGCAAGCGCCACCGCGCCAGGTGGGGCTTACTTGCGACTGACGTCCGCGTTCAGCGCCCGCAACATCGCGATGCGGGCGAACATCGTCCAGCCGCCGCCCGTCTCGGCCGCGTGGATCAGGGTCTCGATCGCGGTCTGCCAGTGGCTCGCGTGCTGCGCGTCCTCGGGCAGCTGCATGATGTGATCGGCCGCCTGTTGAAGCGTCCGCAGCTTGCGCCCGTTGCGCAGCGAGATCGGATCGTCGAACGCCGCCGACCAGGGCATGTCAGGCCGGCCGACGGGCGAGGGGAGACATCACGGCGCGATCGTAAGCGGCGTGCCGCTAACCGGCCTTCTTCGCCCGCGCCGGCGCGCGCACCGGCTTGTCGGCCTTCTTCGAGGCTTCCTTGGGGGCCGTTTTCGCCGCAGCTTCCTTGCCGCCCTTGCCGGCGATCGGCAGCAGCATCTCGCGCTGGCCTTCGACGCGCTTCTTCGGCTTCTTGCCCTTGACGGTCTCCTTGACGACCTTCGCCACTGGAGCAGCGTCCTTCTCGCTCGCGAGGCTCTTCTTCAGAGCGTCCATCAGGTTGATGACGTTGCCGCCCGTCTTCGGCGCCGCTTTGGCCGCGATCGGGGCGCCCGAGCGCTTCTTGTTGATGAGATCGATCAGCGCGGCCTCGTAATGGTCCTCGAACAGCTCGGGCTCGAACGCTCCCGACTTCTTCTCGACGATGTGTTTTGCAAGGTCGAGCATGTCCTTCGTCAGCTTCACGTCCTGGATGTCGTCGAAATATTCCTTTTCGCTGCGGACCTCGTAGGGGTAGCGCAGCAGCGTGCCCATCAGGCCGCTCTCGAGCGGCTCCAGTGCGATGATGTGCTCGCGGTTGGTCAGCACCACGCGGCCGATCGCGACCTTGTCCATGCTGCGGATGGTCTCGCGGATCACTGCAAAGGCGTCGTGGCCGACCTTGCCGTCCGGCACGAGATAATAGGGGCGGATCAGATAGCGGTTGTCGATGTCGGCCTTCGGCACGAATTCGTCGATCTCGATCGTGTGCGTCGAGTCGAGCGCGATCTCGTCGAGCTCGTCCTTGGTGACCTCGATATAGGTGTCGGTGTCGACCTTGTAGCCCTTGACGATGTCCTCGGAGGTCACCTCGTCACCGGTCTCGGCGTCGACCTTGAGGTACTTGATCCGGTGGCCGGTCTTGCGGTTGATCTGGTTGAAGGAGACCTTCTCGGTATCCGAAGTGGCCGGATAGAGCGCGACCGGGCAGGTCACGAGCGACAAACGCAAAAAACCCTTCCAATTGGCGCGGGGGGCCATGGGCTACTCCAAACGCAACGGGGACAGACTTATGAGAATACCATCGGGGAACACCGAATCAAACACGGCGCGGTGCGGAATCTTGCAACTGCGTTAACCAGCCGCCCCGCGTCCGGTTGCTGCCCGAGCCCGCGGCAAAAGCCGGAACATCGTATCGGATCGGGCGTTGCCTCAGGACACAGGGCCGTGAGGCGGTCGCGGTCATCGGAGGCGACACGCAGAGATTGAGGGCATCATGGCAACCACGCGAGACCAGCATCAGATCGTCGAAACTGCAACCGAGGCGCGCCAGGGCGAACCCGGGCCGTCGGTGGCCGCGCTGCTCGCCATCTCGACCGGGCTCGCGATCCTGATCCTCGCCGTCATCTGGTTCGTATTCTTCCGGACCTGACAGCCGGATCCGAACGTCACGGGCCTTCCGACTCGCCGCGTAACGCGGCACATTGCGCCCGCCATGCCGCCGGCTCGTCCGGCAGCCTGGCGGGCGCAGTCGCGTCGGCGCGTGACAGGGCGTATATGACCAAAAAGTAACGCGGCCGGTTCCCCGCGTTCATATTCAGTTCACGCCGGAATTGCTCATCTGAGGCTGTTGTTCATGCGGCCTATCTTTGGAGAGAAGCGTGCGCCTGCTCGTTGTTGAGGACGACCCCGATCTCAATCGCCAGCTCACCAAGGCGCTGACGGACGCCGGCTATGTCGTCGACCGCGCCTTCGACGGGGAGGAGGGGCACTATCTCGGCGACAACGAGCCGTACGATGCCGTCGTACTCGACATCGGCCTGCCGAAGAAGGACGGCATCTCGGTGCTGGAGGCCTGGCGCCGCAACGGCCGCACCATGCCGGTCCTGATCCTCACCGCGCGCGACCGTTGGAGCGACAAGGTCCAGGGCTTCGATGCCGGCGCCGACGACTATGTCGCAAAGCCGTTCCATCTCGAGGAGGTGCTGGCGCGCATCCGCGCGCTGCTGCGCCGCTCCACCGGACATGCCCAGAGCGAACTCAGCTGCGGCCCGGTCACGCTCGACACCAGGACCGGCCGGGTCAGCGTCTCCGGCAATCCCGTCAAGATGACCTCGCACGAATATCGGCTTCTGGCCTACCTGATGCACCATTCCGGACGCGTGGTCTCCCGCACCGAGCTGGTCGAGCATCTCTACGACCAGGACTTCGACCGCGACTCCAACACCATCGAGGTCTTCGTCGGCCGTATTCGCAAGAAGCTCGACGTCGACATCATCCAGACCGTCCGCGGCCTCGGCTATCTCCTGACCCCGCCGCCCGCTCCGGGCGCCTGAGGCGTTGCGGGCTTGACGGGAGGCCGAACAGGGGGCCTTGGTCCGGTTATGACGTCCGACGCCCTGCCATCCTGCGCCTCCCGGGATCGTTCCGATGCCCGCTAGCTCGCTTGCCAACCGCCTGTTCCTGTCGGCGACGGCGTGGCTCGTGGTGATCCTGGCCATCACCGGCGTGGTGCTGTCGTCGGTCTACAAGAACGCGACCGAACGCGCCTTCGACCGCCGGCTCAATCTCTATCTCCGCACGCTGATCGCGGAGGTCGCGACCCCGGACGAGCCCCCGGACCGCCAGTTCCAGTCGCTCGGCGAGCCCCTGTTCGAGCTGCCGCTGTCCGGCTGGTATTGGCAGATCACGCGCACCGACACCGAAAAGCCGGAGGTGCGCTCCTCGCGCTCGCTCTGGGACAAGAAGCTGCCGAAGCTGGAGGAGCACGGTGCCGAGCTCACCGCCGCCGGCATCCGGCTCGGCTATGTCGATGGTCCCGAGGGGCAGAACCTGCGGATGGTGGAACGGCCGGTCGATCTCGGCGCCGACGGCAAATATTTGGTCAGCGTCGCCGGCGACGACAGCGAGATTTTCGACGAGACGCGCAGCTTCGACTATTACCTCGGCGGCACCTTCACCGCGCTCGGCATCGTGCTGCTCCTGACCACGGTGTTCCAGGTCCGCTTCGGCCTCGCGCCGCTCAAGCGCATCTCGGAGTCGATCGCCGACATTCGCTCCGGGCGGGCAGAGCGGCTCGAGGGCGAATTCCCGGTCGAGATCGCGCCGCTCGCGCGCGAGACAAACGCGCTGATCGATGCCAATCGCGAGATCGTCGAGCGCGCGCGCACCCATGTCGGCAATCTCGCCCATGCGATCAAGACGCCGCTTTCGGTCATCGTCAACGAAGCCGGCGTTCACGCTGCCGATCCGTTCGCGGCCAAGGTGATGGAGCAGGCGGACGTGATGCGCGACCAGGTCGCCCATCACCTGGAGCGGGCGCGCATCGCCGCGCGCGTCTCGGTCGTCGCGACCGTGACGGAGGTGGCACCCGCCATCGAGGCGCTGCGGCGGACGATGGAGAAGATCCACCGCGACCGCGGCATCATGGTCGAGGCCAAGGCCGATCCGTCGGCAAAATTCCGGGGCGAGCGGCAGGATCTGGAGGAGATGGTCGGCAATCTCGTCGACAATGCCTGCAAATGGGCGGCCTCCCGGGTCTTCATCGAGGTGCTGGTGGAAGTGCCGCATAAGGCCGGCGCCGGTCCGCGCCTGAGGATCATTGTCGACGACGACGGCCGCGGCCTGTCGGAGGCGGAGCGCACCCAGGTCTCCCGGCGAGGCCAGCGGCTCGACGAGTCCAAGCCCGGCTCGGGGCTCGGGCTTTCCATCGTGGTCGACCTTGCCGCGCTCTATGGCGGCAGCCTCTCCCTCGGCGCCGCGCCAATCGGCGGCTTGCGGGCCGAGTTGGTCCTCCCCGGAATATAATCCTTTGTTTCAACAGGATTTTTTGGTTCCGGGACGGCCGATCCGCAAGCAAACGGGAGGATTCGGGCCAACGTCCTCAACGGCTTCTTAAGGCGCAGCCTTCTATGATCGCGCTCGGACGCATCCCATGTCCGCCACTTTACCGTGCATTACCTGGGCGCATGAGCCAGACATCGATCGAGCGGCTGAGGGAATATCTCGCGCAGCTCCCGCCGCAGTCGCAGGCGCTGCTGATGCGGGAGTTCGAGCGCGCGCTCGAGCGCGGCCAGGACACGGCTGTGGCGACCCTCGTGCTCGAGCAGCTGCGCAGGATCGTCCGCAAGACGGAGGCCGACGAAACCCCACCCCCGCGGACGGACGACCTGTCGCGGCTCCTGTTCCAGGTGCTGGAACCGTTCCTCGTCGAGGCGGGCGCCCCGATCCGGGTCGGACAGATCCGCCGCTCCTCGCTGCATCCGATCTGGCAATGGCTCGGCTGTGACGGTGCTCCGGACAAGCTGAACGAATTCGAGGCGGCGCTGGCGCGCATGCCGGCCGCTGACAGTGCGGGGCAGGTCGAAGCGCTCGCCCAGAAGCTCCAGGCGGTGGCTGCGGACGCCATCTTCCAATTGACGGGGCCGGGCGGCGGCGACAAGTCGCGCGCGCTGGCCCGCGTCGGCCCGCCCAACGTGATCGAGGACCTCTATTCGGTCGGAGCGGTACTCCAGGTCCGAGAGGCCATCGCCACCCTGAACGAGAAGCTGCCGCGCTTCCTGCGCGCCTTCGGCGACTCCCAGATCGCCTCGGTGACGTCGGCGCTCAACATCCCTGTCCTCCAGACGCCGCAGATGCTGCCCTTCGCGCTGTCGATCGTCGTGCAGCGCATGACCGCGCCGTGGCAGATCATCCGCCTCGCCATCAAGATTGCCGCATCGGACGACGAGATCCGCGTGGCGGCAACGCCCTATGGCGTCGCCGTCACGATCGCCCTGCACGATTTGTCCTGCGTCGCCGCGATCCTGCGCATGGACATCAAGCGCGGCCAGTTCGACAACGTCGCCGATAATCTCAAGGCGCTGCACGACGGTGTGCGCGGCCTGCGCACCGAGCTCGACCTGCGCAACGATTCCGCCTGGGGTAAGCAACTGACCTCGATCCGGGCCGATATCTCCAATGCGCTGCAATCCGAGATCGACAGCGTTCCCGGCCGCGTTCGCCGGATCCTGCGCCAGCGCCCCGAGAAGGACATTCCGCCGGGCGCGCGGATCGACAGCACCGAGGTGGAGGAAACCGCGGCGCTGATCGATTTCGTCGCGACCTGCCGCAACTACGCCAGCGAGCTCGCGATCAACGAGGTGACGCTGCGCACCTATTCCGACCTGCAGCAATATGTCGAGCGCTCGACCGAGCAGCTGGTGCAGTCGCTGCGCGCCGCCGATCTCAAGGTCCGCACCTATCGGCAACAGCAGGTGCAGGCTGCGATTCGCTTCTGCCAGGTGCTGTTCGGCGATGACTACGCCTCGCTGATGAGCCGCGCCGCGGAGAACGCACTCACGGGCGAGCGCAAATCGTCGCGCGCAAGCTGATTCAAGCGCATATTTTTGTGATCACAATTTGTGGTTGAAGCTGTCGGTGACGGGCCCTACGGTCCCGATGCAAGTCCGGGGAATTCTATTTGTGGGCGCATGAAACCCGTTATCAGCTCCATCGAAATCGAGAACCGCGTCATTGTTGCCAAATATCAAAGACTGATGGTCGGCGCGAAGGTGGTGCTGGTCGAGAAGGCAAGCGGTCGGCAACTGCCTGAGACGGTCACGAGGGTTGCATCTCCGGTTCCGGTCGGAGCGTTGCGCATCAGATTGCCTGACGCCATCGAGCCGGGAACATACTTCCTGAAGGCCCTCAACGGTCACGGCGAGGACGCGGCTCGAAGTGTGGACTTCGAGATCGGCTAAGCCGTTGGATTTTCGCCGTTTCGGGGCTGTGGCCGGTCGCGCCGAATTGACAATTGTCAATTGCCGCATCGTCCGGCCGTGGTGTAAAGCCACCTATGGGCGCGGGTGGCGCGCTGCCGGAAGCTTGCCAGATGACGTTATGGTTCGTGTTCGCGCTGATGACGGTCGCGGCGATTTTCGCCGTGCTCTGGCCGCTCGGCCGCAGCGCGCGCGCGCAAAATCAGGGCAGCGAGGTCGTCGTCTACAAGGACCAGTTGACCGAGATCGAGCGAGACCTTGCCTCGGGACTGATCGCTGCGCCTGAAGCCGAGGCTGCGCGTGTCGAGATCAGCCGCAGGCTGCTCGCTGCCGCCGGCAGCGAGCCTGTGTCGGAGCCCAAATCGAGCCTCAAATGGCGCCGCGCGGCAGCGGTGCTGGCGCTTGTCGGTCTGCCGCTCGTTGCGATCGGCGTCTACATGCCGCTCGGCTCACCCCGGCTTCAGGACTTTCCGCTGGCGCAGCGGGAGCGCGGGTCCGGCTCCGGCATGGCGGGATCTCTGGAGAACCTCGTCGTGCAGGTCGAGCAACATCTGGAAAAGAATCCGACCGATGGACGCGGCTGGAACGTGCTCGCGCCGGTGCTGGAGCGGCTCGGCCGCTTCGACGATGCGGTGCGGGCCTATCGCAACTCGATTACCTACAATGGTGAGAGCCCGGAGCGCAGATCCGATCTCGGCGAAGCAATCTCGGCCGCTGCGGGCGGCGTGGTGACCGCCGAGGCCAAGACCGAGTTCGAACGGGCGCATGCCCTGAACGCAGACGATCCCAAGGCGAACTACTTCCTCGGTCTCGCCGCCGAGCAGGACGGCCGCAAGGACGATGCCGCCACCATCTGGCGCGCGCTGCTGGCCAAGGCTCCGGCGGATGCGCCGTGGCGGCCCCTGGTGCAGTCCTCGCTGGTGCGGGTCGGCGGCGGCACGATGCCGGCACTGTCCGATGAGACGATCGCCGCATCGAAGGACATGAGCGAGGGCGATCGCGGCGCCATGGTCCGCGGCATGGTCGAGCGACTGGCGACGCGCTTGAAGCAGAACAGCGACGACGTCGAGGGTTGGCTGCGCCTCGTGCGTGCCTATCTCGTGATGGGCGATCGCGACAAGGCGGTCGGCGCGTCGAGCGATGCCCGTCAAGCGGTCGCCAAGGATACCGAACGGCTCCGCCAGCTCAATGAAGGCCTCAAAACTCTCGGGCTCGACGGATGACGATGTCAGGACGAGACGAGAGAACGGATACGCCATGACCCGCAAGCAGCGACGCATGACCATCATCGGCGGCTCACTCGCCGTGCTCGCGCTCGCCGCCGCGCTGGTGCTCAACGCGCTGCGCGACTCCATCGTGTTCTTCTCGACCCCGACCATGGTCGCCGAGAAGCACGTTCAGGCCGGCAAGCGGTTTCGCCTCGGCGGCCTGGTGCAGCCGGGCTCGCTCCAGCGTGGCGACAATCTCGCGGTGAGCTTCGAGGTCGCCGACGGCAACGCCAAGCTGCCGGTCGCCTACAAGGGCATCCTGCCCGACCTGTTCCGCGAAGGGCAGGGCGTTGTCGCCGAAGGCGCGCTCGATGCTAACGGCGTGTTCAAGGCCGACACGGTGCTTGCCAAGCACGACGAGACCTACATGCCCAAGGACGTCGCAGATGCCCTGAAGAAGCAGGGGCACTGGAAAGACGATTACGGCGGCAAGGCTTCTGATGGCGTCAAGCCTGCGGCCACGACAGCGCAGGGCAACCCGCAAGGAGCGGTGCGGTGATCGCGGAATCCGGGCATTACGCGCTGGTGCTGGCGCTCGGCCTGGCACTGATCCAATCCATCGTGCCGTTGATCGGCGCGCGGCTGCGCGACGATGCGCTGATGAGCGTGGCGCGCTCCACCGCGCTGGCGCAGCTGCTGTTCGTCGGCGCCTCGTTCGTGGCGCTGGTGATGCTGCATGTGAATTCGGATTTCTCCGTCGCCAACGTCTACGAGAATTCGCATTCGATGAAGCCGCTGCTCTACAAGATCACCGGCGTGTGGGGAAACCATGAAGGCTCAATGCTGCTGTGGGTGTCGATCCTGGCGCTGTTCGGCGGATTGGTCGCGGCGTTCGGCAACAATCTTCCGCTGTCGCTGCGCGCGCATGTGCTCGCGGTGCAGGCCTGGATCGCCAGTGCCTTCTATCTCTTCATCCTGGTGACCTCGAACCCGTTCCTGCGTATCGCCAACCCGCCGATCGAGGGACGCGATCTCAATCCCGTGCTGCAGGACATCGGTCTCGCCGTGCATCCGCCGATGCTCTATCTCGGCTATGTCGGATTCTCGATCTCGTTCTCCTTTGCCATCGCGGCGCTGATGGAGGGGCGGATCGACGCCGCCTGGGCGCGATGGGTGCGGCCGTGGACGCTGGTTGCCTGGATATTCCTGACGCTCGGCATCGCGATGGGCTCCTACTGGGCCTATTACGAGCTCGGCTGGGGCGGCTGGTGGTTCTGGGATCCGGTCGAGAACGCCTCGCTGATGCCGTGGCTTGCCGGGACGGCGCTGCTCCATTCGGCGCTGGTGATGGAGAAGCGCAACGCGCTGAAGGTCTGGACCATCCTGCTGTCGATCCTGACCTTCTCGCTATCGCTGCTCGGCACCTTCCTGGTGCGCTCGGGCGTTATCACCTCCGTGCATGCCTTTGCCACCGATCCGACCCGCGGCGTGTTCATTCTGCTGATCCTCTGCCTGTTCATCGGCGGCAGCCTGTCGCTGTTCGCAGGCCGTGCGACTTCGTTGAAGCAGGGCGGCCTGTTCGCGCCGATCTCGCGTGAGGGCGCGCTGGTGCTGAACAATCTGCTGCTGACCGTCGCCTGCGCGGTCGTGCTGTTCGGCACGCTCTATCCGCTGGCGATGGAGATGCTCGCCGACTTCAAGATGTCGGTTGGCGCGCCGTTCTACAACCTCACCTTCGCACCGCTGTTTGCCCTGTTGCTGCTCGCCGTGCCGTTCGGGCCGATGCTGGCGTGGAAGCGCGGCGATCTGCTCGGCGTCACCCAGCGGCTGCTCGCGGCCGGCGTTGCCGGGCTCGTTGTAGTCGCGATCGTCTGGGCCTGGACGCGTGGCGGCAGCGCGCTCGCACCGCTCGCGATCGGACTTGGCGTCTTCGTCATCGCCGGCGCCGTCACCGATCTGGTCGAGCGGACGGGCCTGGTTCGTCTGCCGCTCGCAACAGCGCTGCAGCGGGCGCGCGGCCTGCCACGCTCGGCCTGGGGCGCGGCATTGGCGCATGCCGGCCTCGGCGTCGCGCTGATCGGGATCGTCTGCGAGATCACCTGGAACAGCGAATATATCGCGACGATGAAGCAGAGCGACATCGCCCATGTCGCCGGCTACGACGTGAAGCTCGACGGGTTGTTTCAGCGTCAGGGCCCGAACTACCGCGAGATGATCGCCGAGTTCAACGTCAGCCGCGACGGTGAGACACTGAGCGTCATGACGCCGTCCAAGCGCAGCTTCACCACCCGCGGCTCCTCCACCACGGAGGCCGCGCTGCTGACCCGCGGGGCGAGCCAGCTCTACATCTCGCTGGGCGATGCCAATGCCGAGGGCGCGATTGCCGTGCGGGTCTATCACAAGCCGCTGGTGCTGCTGATCTGGTGGGGTCCGGTGCTGATGGCCTTCGGCGGCGTGCTGTCGCTGTCCGATCGCCGCCTGCGGGTCGGCGCGCCAAAACCGGCGCGGGCCAAGCAGCGCCTGCAGCCGGCGGAGTGATCCGATGCGCCGGATGATGGCCGCGTTCGTCGCGCTTGCGCTGCTGGCTTCGCCCGCGGTGCATGCCGTGCAGCCCGACGAGATCATGTCGGATCCGGCGAAGGAGACGCGCGCGCGCGACCTGTCGCGCGAGCTGCGTTGCATGGTCTGCCAGAACCAGTCGATCGACGATTCCGATGCGCCGCTGGCGCGCGACCTGCGGCTCCTGGTGCGCGAGCGCATCGCGGCCGGCGACAGCAACTCGCAGGTGCTCGACTTCCTGGTCGCGCGCTATGGCGAGTTCGTGCTGCTCAAGCCGCGCTTCGAGCGGCAGACCTTGCTGCTGTGGCTGCTCGGCCCCCTGCTGCTGACCGGCGGTGGCCTGGCGCTGTGGCTGCAAATCCGGCGTCGCTCGCGGAGCGGTGCAGACCTACCTGCGCCGCCGCTCACGCCCGATGAAGAGGCGAGACTCGCGGCATTGATGTCGGACGAGGCCAAATCGTCCTAGCGACGTGAAATCCTCCCGGCTACGTATTGATACGTAATCTGCCGGCCGCCGCCGGGTGTTTCATGCTATGTTGACCTTTGTCTGGAAGCTTGTCCCGAGATTTGATTCCAGACTCTGAGTTCCCCAATGTTCGCGAACAGCAATCTGACGATCCGCTTCCTGGTCGGCGCCGTCGTCGCTGCATTATTGTTCCTGCTGGGCATCGGCGGCGGCACCGGATTCGTCGCGGTGCTCTATCTCAACAACGAGATCACCAGCCTGTCGTCGGACTTTGCTGCGCTGAGCGGGCCCGCACGCGATCACGCGATGCAGATCTACCAGCAGGCACAGGCCGCATTCTCCTACTTCCTAATCGCCTGCGGTGTGATTGCGGTCGTCGCCTGCGCGATCTGCCTCACGACCTGGTTTGCAGTGCGCAACGGCATCCTCAGTCCGTTCGCGGCGATCGTGCATGCCATGCGCGAGGTCGCCGACCAGAAGTTCGAAACCCCCGTGCCGGGGCTCGGCGGCACCACGAAATCGGCCTGCTCGCCGGCGCGCTGGAGGTCTTCAAGACCAACGGGCTCGAACGGCGCCGCCTCACCGAGCAGCAATTGCGTGAAGCGCAGCACCAGGCCGAGCGGTCGAAATTCCTGGACGCCCGGATCAAGCGCTTCAACGATCTCGTTGCCAGCGTCGTCGATAGCGTGGCCTCGTCGGCCGTGCATCTGAAGAGCAATGCCGAGACGCTGTCGCGGACGGCCAACGACACCAGCACCAAGGCCAATGCGGTGGCGAGCGGAGCGAGCCAGGCCAGCGCCAGCGTGCAGACGGTCGCGGGCTCCGCCGAGGAGATGACGAATTCGATCGGCACGATCAGCCGACGCGTCACCGATGCGACCCAGCGCGCCGAGGGCGCGGCGGCGCAAGCCGAGAAGAGCCGCGACACCATCCACACGCTGTCGGACGCCGCCGACAAGATCGGCGAGGTCGTGCAGCTCGTGCAGGCGATCGCATCGCAGACCAACCTTTTGGCGCTCAACGCCACCATCGAGGCGGCGCGGGCGGGGGAGGCCGGCAAGGGGTTTGCCGTCGTCGCCTCCGAGGTGAAGAGCCTCGCGCACCAGACCAGCAAGGCGACGGAGGAGATCACCTCCCATGTCGCCAGCATCCAGGGCATCACCGCGGAGACGCGCGGGGCGATCGACGGCATCTCGAAGACGCTGTCGGAGATCTCGTCGATCATGTCCGGCATCGAGGTCGACACTGCCCAGCAGCGCAACGCCACCCAGGATATCTCGCGCAGCGTCCAGGACGCCGCGCGCGGTACGCTCGACGTGTCAAACCACATCGCCCAGATCACCTCGACCTCCGCCGAGACCGGTCGCATGGCGGCCGAGGCCCGGGATTCCGCTGTGGATCTGTCGCAGCAGGCCGAGACCCTGAAGCGTGAAGTCGACGAGTTCATCGTCAGCGTCAGGGCAAGCTGAGGTCGCCTAAAACCTCGCCGGGGAGGCGGTCACCGGAACTCGAATAAGTTCCTGTAAGACCACAATTTTCGGTCTGCGCTAAACTGCCGCATCAACGCCGCCCCTTATTACGAAAGTTTAACCCCGCCGCCAGCGCACGGTAAGGCGCGAGCCCCCATCTTCAGGTCCGTAAGGTGCTGCCATCCCGCACCAAATGGATTTCAAGGCCCTGGAGAGCTCTGCATGACCGAACGTCCCGACCTTTCGAACCTTCCGTCCTACCGGCAGCCGCGCCGGTCGGTCTTCTCCGCGCGCAAGATCGCGCTGATGGCCTCGGTCGTCGCCGGCTTCGGCGCAGCCGTCTACGGCTTCAGCCCGTCGGTGTCGCCGGCCGACCTGTTCTCGAGCCCGGCGCATGCGCAGGTCAACAACGAGGTCCGGAAGGTTGAACGCCCGGTCGGCTTCGCCGACATCGTCGAGCGCGTGAAGCCGTCGGTGATCTCGGTGAAGGTCAACATCAAGGAAAAGACCGCGAGCAACGATGACGGCGACGATTCCTCCTCGCCGTTCCAGCCGGGCTCGCCGATGGAGCGCTTCTTCCGGCGCTTCGGCGGTCCGGATGGCATCCCGGGCATGAAGGGCGGCCGTGGCCGCGTCGTGCAGGGCCAGGGTTCCGGCTTCTTCATCTCGGCTGACGGCTTTGCCGTGACCAACAACCACGTGGTCGACGGCGCCGACAAGGTCGAGGTCACCACCGACGACGGCAAGACCTATACCGCCAAGGTGATCGGCACCGACCAGCGCACCGACCTTGCCCTGATCAAGGTCGAGGGCGGCTCGAACTTCCCGTTCGCAAAGCTTGCCGACGGCAAGCCGCGGATCGGCGACTGGGTGCTCGCAGTCGGCAATCCCTTCGGTCTCGGCGGCACCGTGACCGCGGGCATCGTCTCGGCCAGCGGCCGCGACATCGGCAACGGTCCCTATGACGATTTCATCCAGATCGACGCGCCCGTGAACAAGGGCAATTCCGGCGGTCCGGCCTTCAACACCGACGGCGAGGTGATGGGCGTCAACACCGCGATCTACTCGCCCTCCGGCGGCAGTGTCGGCATCGCGTTCTCGATCCCGGCCAACACCGTGAAGACGGTTGTTGCCCAGCTCAAGGACAAGGGTTCGGTCAGCCGCGGCTGGATCGGGGTGCAGATTCAGCCGGTGACGTCGGATATCGCCGACAGCCTCGGCATGAAGAAGGCCGAAGGGGCGCTGGTGGCGGAGCCGCAGGCGAACGGTCCGGCGGCGAAGGCCGGCATCGAGTCCGGCGACGTGATCACCTCGGTCAACGGCGAATCCGTCAAGGACGCCCGCGAGCTCGCCCGCACCATCGGCGGCATGGCGCCCGGTGCGATCGTGAAGCTCAACGTGCTGCACAAGGGCCAGGACAAGGTCGTGAACCTCACCCTCGGCCAGCTGCCGAACACGGTCGAGGCCAAGGCCGATACCGATAACGACAGCGGCAAGGGCGCGACCAAGGGCACCGACGTGCCCAAGCTCGGCATGACCGTTGCGCCCGCGAACTCCGTGGCAGGCGCCGGCAAGGAAGGCGTCGTGGTTACCGAAGTCGATCCGAAGAGCGCCGCGGCCGAACGCGGCTTCAAGGAAGGCGACGTGATTCTCGAAGTCGGCGGCAAGAGCGTCAGCACCGCCGGCGATGTCCGCGAGGCCATCAACACGGCGCGGACCGACAACAAGAACAGCGTCCTGATGCGCGTGAAGAGCGGCGGCCAGTCGCGCTTCGTCGCGATTCCCCTCGCCAAGGGGTAAGCGTCAGGAGGCTACGCAATGAAGGGTGTCGCCGGCATCAGTCGCCCCAGCCGCCGGCGCCCTTCGGGGGAGCAGCGTAACATTCGCTTCCCCAATCTACCTTCCGGTGGAATTACGCCCCCCTCCGTCGGAAGGCCTAGGGCGGTGAGGTCCCCCCAGCTTCACCGCCCGCCTTTTTCTCGACCCGAGGCTCTCCCACTCGGCTTGCATGCGATTGCCGCTCGCGCCATGTTTAGAGAAGGTGACCTCCTTGACCGCCGCCGAACGCACGATGCGCCTCCTCATCATTGAAGACGACCGCGAATCCGCCGACTACCTCGTGAAGGCGTTTCGCGAAGTCGGACACATTGCCGACCACGCCCCCGACGGCGAGGAAGGCCTCGCCATGGCCGAGAACGGGGATTACGACGTGCTGGTGGTCGACCGCATGCTGCCTAAGCGCGACGGCCTGTCGTTGATCGGCGCGCTGCGCGACAAGGGCAACACCGCGCCGGTGCTGATTCTCTCCGCGCTCGGGCAGGTCGACGACCGCATCAAGGGCCTGCGCGCCGGCGGCGACGACTATCTGCCCAAGCCATATTCGTTCGCCGAGCTCCTGGCGCGGGTCGAGGTGCTGTCGCGCCGCCGCGGCGGCCCGGCCGAGGACACGCTCTATCGTGTCGGCGATCTCGAGCTCGACCGGCTCTCCCATCGCGTTGCCCGCGGCAAGGATGAACTGACGCTTCAGCCGCGCGAATTCCGCCTGCTCGAATACCTCATGAAGCACGCCGGCCAGGTGGTGACGCGCACCATGCTGTTGGAGAACGTCTGGGACTATCATTTCGATCCGCAGACCAACGTGATCGACGTGCACATTTCGCGGCTGCGCTCCAAGATCGACAAGGGTTTTGAGCGGCCGCTGCTGCACACGATCCGCGGCGCCGGGTATATGATCCGTGACGGCATTCGGTAAACTGATCCGCACCACGGCATTCCGGCTGACGCTGGTCTACCTGTTTCTGTTCGCGATTTTCGCAGCCTCGCTGCTCGCCTATTTCGCCTGGAATACGCGGCGGCTCATCACCGAGGAAATCACGCAGACGGTGAATGCCGAGACCTCGGAGATCAACGAGATCTACGGCCGCCGCGGCCTCGTCGGCCTCGTGCGCGCGATCGAGTATCGGGCGCTGCGACCGGGCGCCAATCTCTACCTCGTGACGACGCCGACGGGGCAGGCGGTGGCCGGCAATGTCGGCTCGCTGGCGCCGGGCGTGATGGCAACGCGCGGCTGGACCGAGACGGCCTATCGGCGGATCGAGGACGCCGACGAGCGCGATCACCGCGCGCTCGTGCGCGTCACCGAGCTCGAAAACGGCTTCCGGCTGCTGATCGGCCGCGACCTCGCCGAGCGGCGTCGTCTGTTCGGCATCGTCGCCAAGGCCGCGCAATGGTCAGTCCTGATCGTGGTCGTGCTCGGGCTCGGCGGCGGCGTCTTCGTCGCGCGCAGAGTGCTCAGGCGCATCGACGCGATGAGCGGCACGGCGCACCGCATCATGACCGGCGATCTCAGCGAGCGCCTGCCGGTGGGGCGCAGCGGCGACGAGCTCGACCGCCTCGCCGAAAACCTCAATGCCATGCTGGAGCGCATCGAGGCGCTGATGGCGGGGCTGAAGGAGGTTTCCGACAATATCGCCCACGATCTCAAGACGCCGCTGACACGCTTGCGCAACCGCGCCGAGGAAGCGTTGGCGAAATCCGGCTGCGAGGCCGACTACCGCGCCGCGCTGGAGCGGACCATCGAGGAATCCGACGGGCTGATCCGCACCTTCAACGCGCTGCTGATGATCGCGCGCGCCGAGTCCGGCCAGGCGCGCGGCAACATGGACGATTTCGATGCCGCCGATGTCGCGGGCGGCATCCACGAGCTCTACGAGCCGCTGGCTGAAGACGACGGCATGACCCTGAAGGTCAAGGCCGATCCGACGCCGGTTCACGGCAACCGCGAGCTGATCAGCCAGGCGCTCGCCAATCTGGTCGAGAATGCCATCAAATACGGCAAGCCGGTGACGCAGGCCGGCGGAACCGTGGTCAGCATGGACTCTGGGCAGATCATGATCGAGGCGAAGCGCGAGGGCGACCAGGTGCTGCTGAGCGTCACCGATCGCGGCCCCGGTATTCCGGAAGCCGACCGCAAACATGCTGTCGAACGATTCGTCCGGCTTGAAGCTAGCCGCACGCTGCCGGGCTCCGGCCTCGGCCTCAGCCTTGCCTCCGCAGTTGCGACGCTCCATGGCGGAGAATTGCGGCTGGGCGATGCCCATCCCGGCCTCGTCGCCACGCTGGTGCTGCCGGCGCGCGCGGGCGCGGGCGACAGGGTTGCTCCTCCAATACCGGATGTGCCACAGAAGGTGGCATGAACCACTCCGCGCCGGGAAACGCGGACAAGCATGGTGAGAGCCTGGCCGCACGCTTCGCGGAGGCTCCCCATATTGCCGCTTCCACAACCGACGAACGACGTTTTGAAAGCTGGCTGGCCGAGCTCGAGCCGGCACAATCGGCTCGTCTCGAAGCGCTGCTGGTTCAGCCCTTCGGCCGGAATATCCTCGTCGGCATCGCGGAATTCTCGCCCTATCTGTTCGATCTGGTGCGCGCCGATCCGCTGCGCCTGATCCGGCTGCTCGAATGCGATCCGGATACTCATCTCGCCGCACTGATCGCGGAGGCGAGGGGCGCGGTGCTCGCGGCACCTGACGAGGCCGAGGTGATGCGGCTGCTTCGCCGCATGAAGGCGGAGGCGGCGCTCCTGACCGCGTTGTGCGACATCGGCGGGGTCTGGCCG
The DNA here is from genome assembly GCF_044570075.1 of Bradyrhizobium sp. YCK136. NCBI lineage: Bacteria > Pseudomonadati > Pseudomonadota > Alphaproteobacteria > Hyphomicrobiales > Nitrobacteraceae > Bradyrhizobium > Bradyrhizobium sp. YCK136. The sequence continues at coordinate 6,359,756 of NZ_CP172424.1, read as the reverse complement.
GTGATGCGGGTGACGTCGGCGCTGACCGATGTCGCGGTCTCCTCCGTGCAGGCGGCGCTCCAGTACCTGCTGCGGCAGGAAGCCGCACGAGGAAAGCTTTTCCCGCCTAATCCCGAGGCACCGGAAGAGGGCTGCGGCCTGATCGTGCTCGCGATGGGCAAGATGGGGGCGGGCGAGCTGAACTATTCCAGCGACATCGACCTCATCGTGTTCTTCGACCCTGACGCCACGACGCTGGCGCCGGATATCGAGCCGCAGCCGTTTTTCGTCCGCGTGACGCAAGGCATGGCGCGCATTCTCCAGCAGCGTACCTATGACGGCTATGTCTTCCGCGTCGATCTGCGCCTGCGCCCCGATCCGTCCTCGACGCAGGTGGCGATCTCACGGGACGCCGCGCTGCATTACTACGAGCGGGAAGGGCGCACCTGGGAACGCGCCGCGATGATCAAGGCGCGCGCCTGTGCCGGCGATGCCAGGGCAGGCGAGGCGCTGCTCGCCGAGATCGCCCCCTTCGTCTGGCGCAAGCATCTCGACTTCGCCGCGCTTGCCGACGTCCACGACATGAAGCGGCAGATGCAGACCTATCGCGGCCAGAGTGAGGTCGCGGTCGAAGGCCACAACGTCAAGGTCGGCCGCGGCGGCATCCGCGAGATCGAATTTTTTGCGCAGACCCAGCAGTTGATCGCCGGCGGCCGCCATCCGGAATTGCGGGTGCGGCCGACGCTCGCCGCGCTCGATGTGCTCGCCAGCAGCAACTGGATCACCCTTGCGGCGCGTGACGAACTCGCCAGGGCGTACGAATTCCTGCGCCGGGTCGAGCATCGCCTCCAGATGGTCGCCGACGAGCAGACCCATGCGCTGCCCGACGACAGGGAAGCGGTCGAGCGCTTTGCCCGGTTCTTCGGCTATCCGGATCGCGAGGCCTTTGCGCGCGACCTGCTGCGGCAGCTCGAGATCGTGCAGGGGCACTACGAGAAGCTGTTCGAGGGCGATGACCCGACCGGCACGGCAAAGCTGCCGGCGCTCGACTACAGTGCAGGTCCCGACGATCCGCGCCTATTCCAGCACCTGACGACGCTCGGCTTCAAGAAGCCTGCCGCCGTGGCGCAGACCGTGCGCGACTGGATCACGGGCGACTATCGCGTGTTCCGCAACGAGGCGACGCGAAGCGCCTTCATCGAATTCGTGCCGGCCCTGATCGACGGCCTCGCCCTCGCCGAGGAGCCGGACCGCGCCGTCGTGGCGTTCGATCAATTCCTTGGGGCGCTCCAGCGTGGCGGCCGGCTGATCACGCTGCTTGGCCAGAACCGCGATCTCGTCGCGCTCGTGGCGCTGGTGCTGGGCGCGGCGCCGCGGCTCGGCGAGATGCTGGCGCGGCAGCCGCAGCTCATGGATGGGTTGATCGATCCGCGCTTCTTCGGCGCGATGCCGGACAGGCGGGAATTGTCGGGGCGGCTCGCCGCCACCGTGCAGGATGCCGCCTCATATGAGGAATTCCTCGATCGCCTGCGCCTGTTCGGGCAGGAGAGCCTGTTCCTGATCGGCACGCGCATCCTCTCCGGCACGGTCTCGGCGCAGCAGGCGAGCACGGCCTTTGCCGACGTCGCCGAAGGCGTCGTCCACACAGTGCATGACCTCGTTGCCGATCGCTTTGCTGCCCAGCACGGCCGGATCAAGGGGCAGGAGACGGCGATCATCGCGATGGGCCGGCTCGGCAGCCGCGAAATGACCGCGTCGTCCGATCTCGACCTGATCCTGCTGTACGATTTCGACAGCGAGAATCCGGACTCGGACGGGCCGAAATCGCTTCAGGGCGCGCATTATTTCGCGCGCTTCACCCAGCGCCTGATCAGCGCCTTCACGACGCGCACCAATTACGGCGTGCTCTATGAGATCGACATGCGGCTGCGCCCGTCGGGGCGGGCCGGCCCGGTGGCCTCGAGCCTTGCCTCCTTCGCGGATTATCAGGCCAACGAGGCCTGGACCTGGGAGCACATGGCACTGACGCGAGCCCGCGTGGTGTCGGCATCGGCTGAATTCGGCGAGCGGATCGCGGGCGTCATCCGCGATGTCCTGACCCGCCGCCGCGATCCTGCCACCATCGCCAACGACGTCGCCGACATGCGGCGCGCGATCGCGCAGGAGAAGGGCGAGACCGACTATTGGGATCTCAAATATGCCGCCGGCGGCATGATCGACATCGATTTCATCGCGCAATATCTCCAGCTCGTGCATGCCCATCACAAGCCCGATATTCTCGACGTCAGCACGCTTCAGGTGCTGGACAATGCGGCGAGGCTCGGCGTGCTGCCACAGTCGGAGGCCGAGATCCTGCGTGCCGCAGCGCGGCTCTATCACGACCTGACGCAGATCCTGCGGCTCTGCGTCAGCGACCGCTTCAAGCCGGAAACCGCCGGCACCGATCTCCAACGCGTGATGGCGCGTGCCGGCGATGCGCCGGATTTCTCGTCGCTGGAGGCGCGTGTGAAGGAGACGCAGAGCGAGGTGCGGCGCGTGTTCAGGGCGTTGCTGGAAGGGACGTCGCCGGCTTCAGCGAGGTGAGGGCCTCGCGGACATTGGGCTCCAGGCCCGTGCCGCCGGCGTCGAGATGGGCGAAGATCGCGCGCTTCATCCGGGGATCCCAGAACTTCTTGATATGCTCGGCGATTCCCGGCACGGCCTTGTCGTGGCCCTGGCTCTGGAAGAACCTGCCGATCTGGTTGGCCATGTAGATCAGGCGGTCAGGCGACATCGGCAACCTCCGTAGCATGGCAGGCGACGATGCGGCCGCCATGCGTGAACACTTCGAACCCGTCTTGCCGGGCAATGGCGATCAGCGTGATGCCGGCGGCTTCCGCGGTGCGGACCGCGAGCGCGGTCGGCGCGGAGACCGCGACCATCAGCGGGGCGCCGATCGCGGCGGTTTTCTGCACCATCTCGACCGAGACGCGGCTCGTCAGCAGCACCATGCCGCCGCGCGCATCCGTCCGGCTGCGCGCCAGCGCACCGGCAAGCTTGTCAAGCGCGTTGTGGCGGCCGACATCCTCGCGCAGCGCGACGATGTTGCCGGCAGGAGACCAGAACGCGGCGGCGTGAACGGCGCGGGTCTGCATGTTGATCGATTGCAGCGGCGCGATGGCCTGCATCGCCGTCATGATCTGCTCGGGCGTGAAGGTCTGCCCCGGCGGCACGACGGCCGCAGGCCGCACGGCTTCGGCAATGGACTCGATGCCGCAGATGCCGCAGCCGGTCGGGCCGGCGATATGACGCCGCCGTTCGCTGATGCGCGCGGCTTGGTCCGGCGCAAGCCACATGCGCAGCTCGATGCCGTCGTCGAGGCGGACTATTTCGAGCGACCGGATGTCGTCGACCGATCTGACGATGCCTTCGCTGAGGCTGAAGCCGACTGCGAAGTCCTCGAGGTTTTGCGGCGTCCCCATCATGACGGCATAGGTGCCGCCATTGTAGGTCAGCGCCAGCGGCGTCTCCTCGGGGATCAGCCGCGTGCCCTCGGACGCAACGCTGTGGCGCCAGATCTCGCGGTCGATGGCCTGGACCGGCACGTGCATGCGCTTACTCCGCAGCCTCGGCGGGCGCGATGCGGCGGGAGTGCCGCGCCTGCGCGTCATAGGACTTCTGCCAGTCGGACGGGCCGTTCGACGGCGAGATCTGCACCGCCGTGACCTTGTATTCGGGACAGTTGGTCGCCCAGTCCGAATAGTCCGTCGTGATGACGTTGGCCTGTGTGTCCGGGTGGTGGAAGGTGGTGTAGACGACGCCCGGCGCGACGCGATCGGTGATCTCCGCGCGCAGCGTGGTCTCGCCGGCGCGGCTCGTCAACCGCACCCAGTCGCCGTCGCGCACCCCGCGCTGCTCGGCGTCGTGTGGGTGGATCTCCAGCCGGTCCTCGGCATGCCAGACCACGTTCTCGGTCCGCCTTGTCTGCGCGCCGACATTGTACTGGCTGAGGATGCGCCCCGTGGTGAGCAGCAGCGGGAAACGTGGGCCGGTCCGCTCGTCGGTCGCGACATTTTCGGTGACGATGAACTTGCCCTTGCCGCGGACGAAGCCGTCGATATGCATCACCGGCGTGCCCTCGGGCGCCTTCTCGTTGCACGGCCACTGCACCGAGCCGAGCTCGTCGAGCTTGGCATAGGAGACGCCGGTGAAGGTCGGCGTCAGCGCCGCGATCTCGTCCATGATCTCGGACGGGTGGCTGTAGTTCATCTCGAAGCCCATGGCCTTGGCAAGGCCGATGGTGACTTCCCAGTCGGCCATGCCGTTCTTCGGCGTCATCACCTTGCGCACGCGCTGGATGCGGCGTTCAGCGTTGGTAAAGGTGCCGTCCTTCTCGAGGAAGCTCGAGCCGGGCAGGAAGACGTGGGCGTAGTTCGCGGTCTCGTTCAGGAACAGGTCGTGGACGATCACGCATTCCATCGCCGACAGCGCCGCCACCACATGCGAGGTGTTGGGGTCGGACTGGAGGATGTCCTCGCCCTGCACATAGATGCCCATGAAAGTGCCCTCGATCGCGGCATCGAACATGTTGGGAATACGCAGGCCCGGCTCCGGATTGAGCTTGACGTTCCAGAGCGCCTCGAACTGGTCGCGCACGGCATCGCCCGAGATGTGGCGGTAGCCGGGCAGCTCGTGCGGGAACGAGCCCATGTCGCAGGAGCCCTGCACGTTGTTCTGGCCGCGCAACGGGTTCACGCCGACGCCGGGACGGCCGATATTGCCGGTCGCCATCGCGAGGTTGGCGATCGCGATCACCGTGGTCGAACCCTGGCTGTGCTCGGTGACGCCGAGACCGTAATAGATCGCGCCGTTGCCGCCGGTGGCGTAGATGCGGGCCGCTTCGCGCAGCGCCTTGGGGTCCACGCCGGTGAGGATCGCCGTTGCTTCCGGGCTGTTGTTCGGCTGGGCGACGAAGGCGGCCCATTCCTCGAACTCGGTCCAGTCGCAGCGCTCGCGCACGAAGGCTTCGTTGACGAGGCCCTCGGTGACGATGACATGCGCCAGCGCGGTGACGACCGCGACGTTGGTGCCGGGCATCAGCGGCAGATGCAGCGCCTTCACATGCGGCGATTCCACCATCTCGGTGCGGCGCGGATCGATCACGATCAGCTTGGCACCCTGGCGCAGGCGCTTCTTCAGGCGCGAGGCGAAGACGGGGTGTGCGGAGGCCGGATTGGCGCCGATGACGACGGCGACGTCGGTGTTCTCCACGGAGTCGAAGTCCTGGGTGCCGGCCGACGTGCCGAAGGTCTGCGACAGGCCATAGCCGGTCGGCGAGTGGCAGACGCGGGCGCAGGTATCGACATTGTTGTTGCCGAAACCGGCCCGGATCAGCTTCTGCACCAGATAGGTCTCTTCGTTGGTGCAGCGGGACGAGGTGATGCCGCCGATGGCGTCGCGGCCGTACTTGTTCTGGATGCCGCGCATCCTGGCGGCGGCGAAGGAGAACGCCTCATCCCAGGACACTTCGCGCCAGGGATCCTCGATCCGTTCGCGGATCATCGGCTTGAGGATGCGTTCCTTGTGGTTGGTGTAGCCCCAGGCGAAGCGTCCCTTGACGCAGGAATGGCCGCGATTGGCCTTGCCGTCCTTGTACGGCACCATGCGCACGACTTCCTCGCCGCGCATCTCCGCCTTGAAGGCGCAGCCGACGCCGCAATAGGCGCAGGTTGTGACGACCGAATGCTCGGGCTGGCCGATCTCGATGACGGATTTTTCGGTCAGCGTCGCGGTCGGGCAGGCCTGCACGCAGGCGCCGCAGGAGACGCATTCGGAGCCGAGGAAGCTCTCGCTCATGCCGGGCGAGACGCGGCTGTCGAAGCCGCGGCCCGAGATCGTCAGCGCGAAGGTGCCTTGCACCTCCTCGCAGGCGCGGACGCAGCGCGAGCAGACGATGCACTTGGAGGGATCGTAGGCGAAGTAGGGGTTGGACTCGTCCTTCGGCATCCAGGCGGCGTTGACCTCGCCGTTGGATTTCGCGAAGACGTGGTTCTCGCCCTCGTAGCCGTAGCGCACGTCGCGCAGGCCCACGGCGCCGGCCATGTCCTGCAACTCGCAATCGCCGTTGGCGCCGCAGGTGAGGCAGTCGAGCGGGTGATCGGAGATGTAGAGCTCCATCACGCCCTTGCGCAGCTTCTTCAGCCGGTCGGTCTGGGTGTGCACGACGAGGCCCGGCATCACGGGCGTAGTGCAGGATGCCGGCGTGCCGGCGCGGCCCTCGATCTCGACGAGGCAGAGGCGGCAGGAGCCGAATGCATCGACCATGTCGGTCGCGCAGAGTTTCGGGATCTGGTGGCCGGCTTCCATCGCTGCGCGCATGATCGAGGTGCCCTCGGGCACCGAGATCTCCTTGCCGTCGATGGTCAGCGTCACCATCGTTTCCGATTTGGCGCGCGGCGTGCCGAAGTCGATTTCTTCGATCAGAGACATTGTCGTTCTCCCTATTCCGCGGCCTGAAGCGTGGTCGGCGCCGGGACGAAGTCCTCCCGGAAGTGCTTCAATGCGCTGAGCACAGGATAGGGCGTGAAGCCGCCGAGCGCGCAGAGCGAGCCGAATTTCATGGTGTTGCAGAGGTCTTCGACCAGCGCGAGGTTTTCGCTGACGCGTTCGCCGTTGATGATCTTCTCGATGGTCTCGACGCCGCGGGTCGAGCCGATCCGGCAGGGCGTGCACTTGCCGCAGGATTCGACGGCGCAGAATTCCATCGCGAAGCGCGCCTGCCTGCGCATGTCGACGCTGTCGTCGAACACGACGATGCCGCCATGGCCGATCAGCCCGTCACGCGCAGCGAAGGCCTCGTAGTCGAACGGCGTGTCGAACAGCGCGCGGGGGAAGTAAGCGCCAAGGGGCCCGCCGACCTGCACCGCACGGACCGGGCGGCCCGTGAACGTGCCGCCGCCGATGTCGTCGACAAGCTCGCCCAGCGTCACGCCGAACGCGGTCTCGTACAGGCCGCCATGGCGGATATTGCCGGCGAGCTGGATCGGCATCGTGCCGCGCGAGCGGCCCATGCCGAAATCGGCATAGGCCTTGGCGCCTTCGGCGAGGATGAAGGGGATCGCCGCGAACGACAGCACGTTGTTGATCACGGTCGGCTTGCCGAACAGGCCGTGATGGGCCGGCAGGGGCGGCTTGGCGCGCACGATGCCGCGGCGGCCTTCGAGGCTCTCCAGCAGCGACGTTTCCTCGCCGCAGACATAGGCTCCGGCGCCGACGCGGACTTCGAGGTCGAAGCTGTAGGTCGAGCCGCCGATCTTGTCGCCGAGATAACCGCCGCGCTTCGCAGCCTGGATCGCGGCCTTCATCGCCTCGACCGCGTGCGGATATTCGCTGCGGATGTAGATGTAGCCCTTGGTCGCGCCGACGGTGATGCCGGCGGTGGTCATGCCCTCGATCACCAGGAAGGGATCGCCTTCCATGATCATGCGGTCGGCGAAGGTACCGCTGTCGCCCTCATCGGCGTTGCAGACGATGAACTTGCGGTCGGCCTTGGCCTGGGCAACCGTCTTCCACTTGATGCCGGTCGGAAAGCCCGCGCCGCCGCGGCCGCGCAGGCCCGATGCCGTGACCTCGGTGAGGATGGCCTCCGAGCCGAGCGACAGCGCGCGCTCCAGGCCCTTGTAGCCACCGTGGGCGCGGTAGTCCTCGAGCGAGCGCGGATCGATCACGCCGCAGCGGGCGAAGGTGAGGCGGGTCTGGCGCTTCAGCCAGGGAATCTCGTCGGTCGCCCCTAACCGCAGCAGATGCGGCGTATTGCTGGCGAGCGCGTCGAGCAGGGAGGGCACATCGGCCTCGGTGACCGGACCGAACGCGATCCGGCCCTGCGGCGTCGCGACCTCGACCAGCGGCTCCAGCCAGTACATGCCGCGCGAGCCGGTCCTGATGATCTCGACGGCGACGCCGCGCTTGGCCGCAGCCTGTTCCAGCGCCAGCGCAACCTCGTCGGCGCCGACGGCCAACGCACCCGCGTCGCGTGAGACGAAGAGACGCATGCTCATCGCTGTGCCTCCGCAACCAGCGCATCGAGACGCTTCTCGTCGAGCCGGCCGACGAGGCGGCCGTCGAGCATCGCGGACGGTGCGGTCGCGCAGAGTCCGAGGCAGTAGATCGGCTCCAGCGTGACGCGATCATCGGCCGTCGTGTTGCCAAGCGACACGCCGAGCCTGGCCTCGGCACGCGCGGCCAGCGCATCGCCGCCCGCAGCCTGGCAGGCCTCGGCGCGGCAAAGCTTCAGCACGTGGCGGCCGGCCGGCTTGTGCCTGAAATCATGATAGAACGTGAATACGCCATGCACCTCGGCGCGCGACAGATTGAGCGCTTGCGCCACCATGGGAATGGCGGCCTCCGGCACGTAGCCGAACGCCTCCTGGAGCGCATGCAGGATGACCAGCGTCGCGCCCTCCTGCCTTGCATGTTCGGCGATGATCTCGGCGCCGCGCGTCTCGTCCCAAGGCTCGTAACAAGGCTCGTAAGTCGCTGTCATTCTTTGTTCTCAACCTGAGCGTTCCTGCCTCGCAAACTATTTGGAATCATTCGAAGATCAATAAAGCTGTCTCATGCTGCGATTGCGAATTCAGATCGATTGGCGGATGCAATCGATCGATACGGAAGTGCAATTAATCGCATTTCGCCTGCCGGTTTTTCCGTGTTGGCAAGGACCTGCCGTGCTAGCTTGCATGCCACGACAGAATTCGAGGGGACGTCCGGTTGATCGACAAGCTTGAACTGCTGCTGGCGCTGGCGAAGGAACGGCATTTCGGACGCGCGGCGGAAGCCTGCGGGGTCACCCAGCCGACGATGTCGACCGGGCTCAAGCAGCTCGAGGAGATCCTCGGCGTGATGCTGGTCCAGCGCGGGTCCCGCTTCCAGGGCTTTACGCCCGAGGGCGAGCGGGCGCTGGACTGGGCGCGGCGGATCGTTGGCGATGCCCGCGCGATGCGCCAGGAGATCAACTCGCTGAAGGACAAGCTCTCCGGTGAGATCCGCATCGCGGCGATCCCGACCGTGCTCGGCATGGTTGCCGCGCTGACGACGCCGTTCCGCGCCAGGCATCCCGAGGTGCGCTTCCGCATCCAGTCCACAACGTCATCGGAGGTGCTCGGGCTGCTCGAAAATCTCGAGGTGGACGCGGGGCTGACCTATATCGAGAACGAGCCGATCGGCAAGGTGCGCACCATTCCGCTCTACAACGAGAGCTATCGCCTCCTCACCGCGCCTGATGCGATGTTCGGTGATCGCGAGACGGTGACCTGGACCGAGGTCGGGCAGGTGCCGCTGTGCTTGCTCACGCCCGACATGCAGAACCGCCGCATCATCGACCGCGCGCTGCGCTCGGTCGGCGCGGAGGCGACGCCGACGCTGACCTCGAACTCGCTGCTCGTGCTGTTCACGCACGTGAAGACGGGACGCTGGGCGAGCGTGATGCCGGCCAAGCTCGCCGAGACGCTTGGCCTGTCCGATACTGTGCGTTCGATCCCGATCGTCGACCCCGAGGTCAATTACAGCATCGGCATGGTGATCCCGCAGCGCGATCCGATGACGCCGCTGATCGCGGCGCTGGTCAATGTCGCGCGCGAGGTCGCGCCGACGCTGCAATTGTAGCTTCAGGCCGCGGCCGATATCCCGGACGCCGCCTTGACGGCGTCGCGCGGCAGCGTCACGCGGACGACGGTGCCGACATCGATCTTCGAGCGCAGCCGCATCGAGCCGCCGTGGAGTTGCGCCAGCGAGCGGGCGATGGCGAGGCCCAGCCCCGAGCCGTGATAGGTCTTCGTGAGCTGGCTCTCGACCTGCTCGAACGGGCGTCCGAGCCGCGCCAGGGAGTGCGGGGCGATCCCGATGCCGGTGTCGGCGATCATCAGCACGATCCTGTCGTCGAGCTGCCGGCTGCGCACGACGATGCGTCCGCCGTCGGGCGTGAACTTCACCGCGTTCGAGAGCAGGTTGACGATGATCTGCTTGGTGGCGCGGCGGTCGGCGACGACGGAGATCGATTTCTCGATATCGGCATCGAGCGTCAGGTGCTTGTCCTGCGCGCGGCCGGAGACGACGCGCAGGGATTCCGCGAGCGTCCGCGCGAGGTCGAGCTCCTCCATGTCGAGCTTCATGCGGCCGGCCTCGATTTTGGACATGTCGAGGATGTCGTTGATGACTTCGAGAAGGTAGTGGCCGCTGGTCAGGATGTCCTGGCAATATTCCTGGTACTTCTCGCTGCCGAGCTCGCCGAACAGGCCCGAGCCCATGATCTCGGAGAAGCCGATGATGGCGTTGAGCGGCGTGCGCAGCTCGTGGCTCATATTGGCGAGGAATTTCGACTTGGTCTGGTTGGCTTCCTCGGCGCGGGTCTTCTCGCGCTGATACTTCTCGGCGAGGTCGGCGAGCTCGTTGGTCTGGCGTTCGAGCGCGGCCTGCGAGCGCTTCAGGTCGATGACGGTGGCGCGCAGGCGCAGATCGTTGTCGACCAGCTTCTGCTCGTGCTCCTTGATGCGGGTGATGTCGGTGCCGACCGAGACGTAGCCGCCGTCCTTGGTGCGGCGCTCGCTGATGTGCAGCCAGCTGCCGTCGTCGAGCTGCGCCTCGAAGGTGCGCGCGCCCGGGCCTTGGGCAGCCGTCTCGTTGTGGCGGGTGCGCACCTCCGGCATGCGGCCGACCTCGAGCACGGTTTCGTAGGAGGTGCCGGGAATGACGGCGCTGTCGGGCAGCTTGTGCAGGCGCTGGAAGTGCGAGTTGCAGAGCACGAGGCGGTCGCTCGCGTCCCACAGCACGAAGGCCTCCGGAATGGTCTCGATGGCGTCGCGCAGGCGCAAATCGGCTTCCACCGTGCGCTCGGCGAGGCTCTTCTGCTCGGTGATGTCGACGGCGATTCCGATCAGGTGAACGCTGGAGTCGGTCGCACCGCTCGTCTTTTCGCAGCGGACACGGAGCCAGATCCAGTGACCGTCGACATGCTGCATGCGGAAGGTCTGGTCGATGTGGTCGATCTTCTCGGAGATGAGCTGGTCGGCGATCTCGAACAGGTCGATGTCGTCGGACTTCACCAGCGCGTTGACCTCGCCGAAGGTCAGGAGCTCGTTGCGGCCGTCGAGGCCCAGCATCGAGAACATCGACTGCGACCAGAAGATCCGGCCGCGCGACAGGTCCCAGTCCCAGAGGCCGCAGCGGCCGCGGTTGAGCGCGGTGTCGATGCGGCCGCGCACCGCGTCGTTGATGAGATCGCCCTCGCGGGCGCGGGTCGACTGCCAGTGGAAGGCGAAACCGAGGATCAGGACGACGAAGCCGGTGGTGGCCGACAGCGTCACCGAGAGCGCGGCGTCCGAGCCCCAGATCGGCTCGTTGCGCTCCTGGATCACGGTGACGAAGCCGGGCAGCGACTTGATCTGCCGCGAGATCGCCATCGCGGCGTTGCCGTTCGGCAGCGTCATGTCGGAGATGTTGCCGTCGCGCGGCGGCGCCGCGAGCAACTGCGCCGTGGTGATGGAATCGAGCAGGCGGTCGTTGCCTGAGGGATCGCTGTCGACGGGAATGCGGGCGAGGATGCGGCGGTCGACGCCGGCCGAGGTGACGATGACATGGCGGCCCGTGGCCGTGCCCCAGGACGGGATCAGGTCGGGCAGCAGCGTCGGCATGTTCTCGATGTTCTTCAGCCGTTCCTGCCGCGAGGTGGTGAGGCGGTCGATGCGCTCGGCGAGCAAATCGGCGAGTGCCGAGATGTCATGGCGGATCACCAGCCGCTTCTGGCGCGTCTGGTCGACGACCTGCACGAACGCGCCGAGGCAGATCGTGATCAGGAACGCGATGATGAGCGTCGGCACGGCGCGACGCAGCGCCGGCTCCGCGATCAGCAGCCGGTGATAGGCAGGTTTCGCGATCGATTGCGCCAATCCTTTGATCGAATCGGATTGGACGCACGCGTTCGCGGCGTCTGCACGCGACATGCCTTCGGCCCCCTGGAAAACTTGCTTGCAACTTGAGTTCGGAAGCAGCCCCACATCGCTTCCGAATCACACCGATTTGAATCCAGTTTTGTCGGGCTGTCGAGAGTCAACGAATCGTTAACGCGAATTTATTCTTATCCAATGAGCAGTTTGCGCGTCGCGTGCCCGCAAACTCACGTGCGTGACGAGTCCGAAACGAGAACGTGTGACTCCTCGCACATTCTGCGTCACGTGCGCGGCGGCTCGGCGTGGCTGATCACGCGCTTCACGCTCGGGAACGCGCGGCGCAACGCGCGCTCGATCGCGTCGACATGCTCGTGCACCTTGATCACGCTCATCGACGGCGTGGCGCGGCAATGAAAGTTGACGATCTCGCCGGCATCGGTGTTGCGGACGCGCACATTGTGGATGTCGTGGATCTCGCCCTCGCCGGCGAATTCGGCCAACGCGGCGGCGATGGTCTGCACCCGTTCCGGCGTGGCATCGACGCCGAACGGCAGTTCCGGTTCCAGAGGCTCGATATGGACGTCGACCTCGACGTCGGCGCCGAACTCCTCCTGGATGTTCCGCTCCAGCGTGTTGGCGACGTCGTGGGCGGCGTCGAGCCGCATGCCGGCGTCGACCTCGAGGTCGATGCTGACGATCAGCTTGGCGCCGAGGTCGTGCACCGTGACGTGGTGGACGGCGAGGCTCGAATTGCGGGCGATCACCATGATGCGGTCGCGTACGGTCTCGTTGTCGCGGGCGACGGGGACCGGGGTGAAGGTGAGGTCGGCATCGCCGAATGCCTTGTCGACGGCGGCCTGCACCTTGCGCTTGATCTCCTCGACGCGGTCGATTGGATAGGTCCGCGGCACCTTTGCGATGGTGTCGATGAAGGTGGTCGCGCCGACCATGCGCACCCGCAGCCGCTCGACGCCGATCACGCCGGGGACGCTGCGGATCGCGGCCGTGGCCTTCTCCTGCGCGCCCTCCGGCGCGCGGTCGACCAGCGTCTGCACGGTCGAGCCGGCCATGCGCAGGCCGAGCGCTGCGATCATCACCGCGACCGCCGCGGCAGCCGCCGCGTCGCCCCACCAGAAGCCGAGAGCGGCGAGGATCAGGCCCACGATCACGGCGAAGGAGCCCATGACGTCGGAGGCGAAGTGCAGCGCGTCGGCGGCGAGCGCCTGGCTGCGCGTCTCCCGCGCGGCGCGGTGCAGGGCGCGGGCGCGCCACAGGTTGACGACGATGTCGATCACCAGCACCACGAACGGTATGGCCGAAATGGTCGGCGGCGGGGTTCCCTCGCGCAGCCGGCTGTAGGCCTCGACCAGGATGCCGCCGGCGAGCACGTAGAGCAGGGCGGTGACGCCGAGCGCGGAGATGCTCTCCAGCTTGCCGTGGCCGTAGTGATGCTCGTCGTCGGCCGGCTTGTCGGACACCCGCACCACCGCCCAGGTGATGATGGTTGCGACCAGGTCGACCGAGGAGTGCAGGGCTTCCGAGATCAGCGCGAGCGAGCCGATCGCCACGCCGACCACGAACTTCGCCGCCGCCATGCCGCCGCTGGCGAAGATCGAGATGGCCGCGACCGAGGTCTTGTTGTGCTGGGAGGTCATGGCGGGGGATTTAGCAGCCCGGCGCGGGACATCAAGCGATGATCCACAGGAGTAGTCGCTAGTGAGTTGCAGGAGCGGTCACGATGTCATTCCGGGTTCGGCTCTTCGAGCCGCCCGGAATGACGGCCACCCTCACACCGTCACGACAATCTTCCCCAGATGCTTGTTCGCTTCCATGTGCTCGAACGCCTTGTCGATGTCGGCGAATGCAAACACCCTGTCGATCGGCAGTTGCAGCTTCCGCGATTCCACCGCACCCCAGATGTCCTTGCGGACCTCCTCGAAGATCTCGCGGACTTCCTCGATGGTGCGGGTGCGGAAGGTGACGCCGACATAGTCGATCCGGCGCGCGGCGTGCAGGTCGAAGTTGAAATCGGCATGGGTGCCGCCGAGCCGGCCGACATTGACGATACGGCCCTTGATCCTGGTGGCGGCGAGGTTCTGGTTGGCGACCTTGCCGGAGACCTGGTCGACGATGAGATCGACGCCATCGCCGTTCGTCGCCTTCAGCACCTCCTCGACCCATTTGGGATCGGACGAGTCGACGGCGAGGTCGGCGCCGTACTCCGTCAGCCGGCCGCGCCGATAGGCGTCGGTCGACGAGCCGATCACCAGCTTGGCGCCCTTGAGCTTGGCGATCTGCATCGCCATCAGGCCGACGCCGGAGCTGGCGCCCTGGATCAGCACGCTCTGGCCCGCCTGCACGCCGCCGACGGTGACGACCGCGTTGTGCATGGTCGCGAGCGCGACGGGAAGGGTGGCGGCCTCCTCGAAATTCATGTTCGAGGGCGCGCGGAACAGCCGGCCGTGATCGGCCAGCGTGTACTCGGCAAACGCCGCGCCGCCCGAGCCCATGATGCGGTCTCCGACCTTCACGCCCCTGGCATCCGGTCCGAGCTCGGCGACCTCGCCGGCCCATTCCATGCCGAGTACGGTGCCGACCCCGCCGGCCGCGCCATGGGCGTGGCCCTTGCGCATGCCGGTGTCGGCACGGTTCAAGCCGCAGGCACGGACGCGGACGAGCACCTGTGTGCCCTTAGGTTTTGGTTGAGCGACGTCGGAAATCCTAGCGCCCTCAGGGCCGTAGACGTAAGCCTTCATGCATTACCTCGGAGCTCAATTGAGTTTGTAGGTGAAGAGCGGTGCCGTTCTTCGCCTCTCCCCGCTTGCGGGGAGAGGCCGACGCGCGGAACGCGCGGTGGGTGAGGGGGAGTCTCCGCGAGTCCAATTGTCACCGTCAGCGCGGAGACTCCCCCTCACCCCAACCCTCTCCCCGCAAGCGGGGCGAGGGAGCATACCTTCGGCGTGGCGGGCGTCGTGTTCAAATCACTTCAGCGAATTATTCCGCCGCTTCGCGTTGCGGCTGAACGATCATTCCCTCCAGCCGGCTTCTGATGATGGCTTGCGCTTCGGACACGATGCGGGAGACGAGCTCGGCGCAGCTCGGGATGTCGTGGATCAAGCCCTGGACCTGGCCGGCCGACCAGATGCCTTCGTCGGAGTTGCCGGTGGCATAGACCATCTTGCCGCGGGCGCCGACGACGAGCTCGCGGATGTCCTCGAACTTGGCGCCTTCCTTCTCCATGGCGACGACCTTGGTCGAGACCGCGTTCCTGGCGACGCGGGAGGTGTTGCGCATGGTGCGGAAGATCAGCTCGGTCTCGCGCTCGTCATTGGCGACGATCTTCTCCTTGATGGACTGGTGGATCGGGCTCTCCTTGGTGGCCATGAAGCGGGTGCCCATGTTGATGCCCTCGGCGCCGAGCGCCAGCGCCGCGACGAGGCCGCGCGCGTCGGCGAAGCCGCCGGAGGCGATCATCGGGATCTTGACCTTGTTGGCGGCGGCCGGGATCAGGATCAGGCCGGGCGTGTCGTCCTCGCCGGGATGGCCGGCGCATTCGAACCCGTCGATCGAGATGGCGTCGACGCCCATGCGCTCGGCCGAGAGCGCGTGGCGGACGCTGGTGCATTTGTGCACGACCTTGACGCCGTGCTTCCTGAACTCGTCGACATGCTCCTGCGGCTTGTTGCCGGCGGTCTCGACCACCGTGATGCCGCTCTCGATGATGGCGGCGCGGTATTCGGCGTAGGGTGGCGGCTTGATCGCGGGCAGGATGGTGAGGTTGACGCCGAACGGCTTGTCGGTGAGGTCGCGGCAGCGCGCGATCTCCTTGGTCAGATCCTCGGGCGTGGGCTGGGTCAGCGCCGTGATGAAGCCGAGCGCGCCGGCATTCGCAACGGCGGCGACCAGCTCGGCGCGCCCGACCCATTGCATGCCGCCCTGGACGATCGGGTGCTCGACGCCGACGAGCCTGGTGAACCGTGTCTGCAACATGATGCGTTTCCCCCGCCTGCGCGGCAGGCCCTGTTATCGATTGATGGCGGCAGGATGCCGCCCAGGTCGGCAAAAGTCTATTGCGCCGGCGTGCGGTGAGGGCGGGGCGATCATGCGGGAGGCGGGGGGATTCCGTGGGACGGATAATTGGGGGGCTGCAGTATTCGTCCCGTCATGACCGTCATAAAATTAAGCTCGCGGCCGCAACTCGCTCCCATACCGCAAGGCACACCTTCGCCTTCTCGCGGCATGGTCCGCCCGAGCTCTGCTTCATCGCATTGCCCTCATCGGAACAAGGGCGCAGGGAAGGCCGGGCGCGGCTGGCACCCGCAAGTCCGTGCGCTACAAAAGATGCACACGGGGTGGACCACAGGTCTCGCCGGACGCCCGGCCTTCCCTGCGCGATGGGTTACGGCTTACTTCGTGCTCTCCCCGGGGAGCGATGCACTATTGCCCCCATCGCCTTGCGGATGGCTGATGCACGCGGTCCGGTCGGGCCGCGCATATCACCACAAGACTTGACGCACAGACCCCGGGCGTCAGGACCACACGACTTCGCCGTCCGCGCACGTCCTCGCTGGGACTTCGAGAGCTGGCGTGTGCTCGCGCCCGAAGCCATGCGAAGACGCTGCCGGCGCCGTGTCGTTCGTGCGAGCGCTCCTTGCTCACTGTTTCCCGCCCTGCAATGCTGCCCGCGCCCGACGCCGTCGCGTCCATCGCTGCCCGGCCCGCGGTTCGTGACGATCGCGATCCGCCCCTTGTCTCGGGCCAGGGTGTTTCGTGTGTACGATAAATCCGAATTTCGGTAAAGTGGAATATATCTGCGGCGGCGGATTGACAGGCGAGGCGGGAGATTTGTGCGGGGTGTCTTGCCCGACGGGCGAGGTGCCGCTCCACCCTACGCTGTCATGCCCCGGCTTGACCGGGGCATCCAGTACGCCGCGGCGTCTTCGTGTTACCGCGCCGCCTCTGGAATACTGGATTGCCCGCCTTCGCGGGCAATGACAGCGAGGGGGTGATAACGGGACCCGAATGTTCGCGAGATGTCGTCGCCCGCAAGGGCTTTGAGGCTTCGGCTACTCCGCCGACAGCCGCACCATCTGGCGGCCGCCGTTCATTTCCTTGAGGCTGTTGACGAAGTTCTCCGGGCGCTGCCAGCGATAGGGGACCTTCAAGCCCATGAACTCGGCGATGTCGCCGATAAAGCCGGTGCAGTTGGTGGTCTCGGCGTTCCAGACCGGCGAGCTCGACTGCAATTTCTTGATGTAGGCGAACACGCGCTTGGCGTCGGCTTCGTTCAGATAGACGCGATAGCTCGCGGTCAGATATTCCGGATCGAGATCGCCGTAGCTCGCGCCGGTCTCTGACGGCACCCAGGTGAGGTGACCGAGCACGTAAGCAAGGGTGTCGCCGGCGGGCGTCAGGCCCGCGACCTCGACGGCGCGCTCGCTGGTCTTGCCGTACCAGACGAAGGCGTGGCCCCAGCTCGCCGCCGTCCGGGCGCGGAAGTCGACGTAGTAGGGGCCTTTCTCCGCACGCGCGACGGGCCGCCGCGACTGCGGCGCCGGTCGCGATGCGGTGTCGGTCGTCGCAAGCGCATTGGCGTCGGCCATGCGCTTGTTCGCTTCGTGGGCCGAGGCCGAGGGCGTCGTGCACGCGATCATCGCCGCGAGCGCGAACCCCGCAAGGATGCAGGATCCCGATCGATCAGGTTTGTTCGTCACGCTGTGCCCCGTCGACTGTCGGCCGCTTACGCAGATGCTGCGCGTATGTCGCCGTGCGTCAGTAGCGCGCCGCGACCGGGCCGGGCGCCTTGCCGATCGGGGCCTTGCCAACCGGGCTCTTGCCAATCGGCATCTTGCCGATCGGCGCCTGCTCCGCCGGATAGACAGGCACGGGCTGCCGGCGCGGCAAATCGGCAGCGTTCGCAGCCGTCACCAGAGCAAGCGTCGCACCCAGAACAAATACAATCTTCTTCACAGTCATACCCCTGAAGGTTTGGTCCAAACACGGCAGTGCCGTGCCCCCAGACACGCCTCACAGAAGGGCGGCCGAATGCGTCCAAGTTGCGGCGCGCGCGGGACATGTTGGCGGCATATGTCGGGCGCGCGGAGATGTGATGTGTCTGGATGTTTCGGCAGCGTCCACGGCCGCGAGCGTTTCCTCACCCGATCCGGTTCAGGCTGTTCCTGATCGTCGAGAAGATGCCGCCGATGTCCTTGCGCAAGGCATCGAGCGCATTGAAATTGTCGAAAATGCGGGCGAGGCGGTCTTCGACGTCGCGCTTGCTTTTCGCCAGCGCGTCGACGCGCGAGGCGAGGGGCACGCCGCCGTTCGCCTCGATCTCGCCGACGGTTTTGGCGAGCAGGTCGCGGGTGGTGCCGACTTCCGCGATCAGCGCCTCGATGCCGAACACCGGGGCCTTCAGCGGGACGAGGTCGGCCTGAGACTTCGACAAGTCCGTCTTGAAGGCGTTCAGCGTCGCCAGCGTCTCCTGCAACGCGCCGAGGCGCTGGCGCGACTGGATGACGAAATCGTTCAGCGCGTTCTGGCGGTCGACGAGGGTCGTGCCGTCGGGATCGGTCTCGATCTCCGCAAGCGAGCGTTCGAGCTGGGCCTGGCGCTGGCCGAGCTCCTCGAAGTCGAGGCGGATCGTCTTGAGGATGTTGAAGCTGTCGTCGATGCGGGCGAGGCGCTGCTCGATCTCGATCCTGTTCTTCGACAGCGTCTCGACGCGGGTGCCGAGCGGCGCTTCGCCGCCGGTCTCGAGCTCGTCGATGCTCTTGGCGAGGCGGTCGTGGCTGAGGCCGAGCTCGCTGATCAGCGCGTTGATACCGGCGTCCGTCGATCGCAGCGGCATGAGCTCGGCGTGGGATTTCGCCAGATCTTTCTTGTACTGGTTCAGGGTCGCAAACGTGTCCTGGACCGTGTTCACCCGCGCGAGCAGCGCCGAGATGTCGTGCGCGATGTCCTTGAGCCGGTCGGCGAGGTTGTTCTTGCGGTCGTCGGTCTCGAGGTCGTGGAGCGACCGTTCGAGCTGATTTTGGCGGTCGCGGATCTCGGTGAAAATCGGCTCGACCGCGCGGCGCTGCTCGGCGACCTTGCCGACCATCTCGCGCAGGCCTTGCTGGCGGCGGCGGATCTCGGCGAGCTGGTCGTGCATGTCGGTGGATTCGTTGCGGCCCTGCTGGAGCAGGGCGCGCTGCTCGGTCTCGCCAAGCTTGTCGTGGAGGGCGGAGACGGCCTCCCTCGGGTCGCTCTCGATCAGGTGCTGGACGGTGGCGTCGAGGTGGTTTTGCAGGGCGTGCGCGACGACGACGTCTTCGCGGGTCTTCTTCAGGCGGTCGCGCAGCTTGCCCAGTCGCCGATCCTGGCGCGAGAGCCGAAAGGCGGTTGCGCCGATCAGCGCCAGCGCCACGGCCAGCAGCGCGCCGGTCGCGATGCGCTGCGGCATGGGAAGGCCCGCAAACAAGGCGGGCAGGTGGGTGACGTCGTAACCGGACGCCTGCTGGGCGAAGATCGCGATGGCAGCGAGCAGGACGAACCAGGCAACCAGGAAAAACAGCCACATCGTGACTTCCTCACGCCGGCACACATTTTTGCCATGATTGCTATTGGAGAGCGGAACCGAGATCAAGGGGCGCGCGGCTTGCCGGACGTGTCAGCGAGCGCGATCCACAGCGATCGGCGTCGGCCGATTGGTGGAGGGCGGCGCGGAAGGTTGCCGGATTTTCCCGAGGTGGGGCGCTGGCCAGTCCTCAGTCGTCATTCCGGGGCGGCGCGTAGCGCCGAGCCCGGAATCCATAGCCACAGGCAGCAGTTGTGGAGCGAGATCGACGTGGCGCGTAATCCCTCACCCAAATTGCATTCGTGGTTATGGATTCTCAGATGCGCAATTGCGCATCATAGCTCGCGCTACGCGCGCCCCGGAATGACGGAGGGCTACAACCGAAACTCGTTGGTCAATTCGCCGATCCCGTCGATCGCGACGGTGACCGTATTCACCGGCTCCTTCATCACGCCGACGCCGACCGAGGTGCCGACCGCGATCAAGGTCGCCGGGGAGCAGGGTCATGTCGTGGGAGATCCTGCTCACCAGCTCCTGCGCGCCAAAGATCATGTCCGAGATCGGGTAGTTCTGCCGCTCCGCGCCGTTGAGGATGGTGCGGACCACGAGCTTGGCCGGATCGAGGCCGGTCGCGATGGTGGGGCCGAACGGGCCGTAATCGTCGATGCCCTTGGCGCGGGCCCATTGCGGGAAGGTGGGATCGCTGGTCAGGATGTCGTTGGCGGTGATGTCGTTGACGCAGGTATAGCCGAAGATGAAGCTGTCGGCCTCACCAGGCGAGACGCGGGCGCAGGTCCTGCCGATGACGATGCCGAGTTCGCCCTCATAGGTGGTCTTGCCGTCGTAATAAGAGGGACGGCGGATCACCGCGCCGGGGGCCGCGATGCTGGTCGTGGCCTTCAGCAGGTAGAGCGGCTCCGGCGGCTCGGGCTGGTTCAGCTTGGCCGCGAGCGCGTGAAAGTTGTTCCAGAGCGCGACGATCTTGCTGGGTGCGCAGGGTGCGAGCAGCTCGACCTCCGACAGCGCCAGCGTCCTGTCGGTAGCTGCATGGCGGCCGAACATCTCGCCCTCGTGCACGCTGATGCCGGATGAGGTCAGCGTGCCGAAACCGGTCGCGCCATTATTCCGGAAGCGCAGCCATTTCCTGATCTCGCCGGTCATCACGCCACCGCCAGCGCGCGGGGATCGGTGGGCGCGGAGACGCCGTCATAGAGACCGGCGATGCGGGCGCGCTGGGTCACCATCGCCAGCACCGAGTCCAGTGCGGGCGTGGAAATGCCGGTGAGGCGGCCCATCTCCTGCACGACGGTGACGAGCGGGTCGATCTCCATCGGGCGGCCGCGCTCGAGGTCCTGGAGCATCGAGGTCTTGTGCGCGCCGACCTTGCGGGCGCCCTCGATGCGGCGCTCGACATCGACGCGGAATTTGACGCCGAACGTCTCGGCGATGCCTTGCGTCTCCACCATGATCGCGCGCGACAGCGCGCGCGTGGCCGGATCGGTGCAGATCACGTCGAGCGTTGCGTGCGTGAGCGCGCTGATCGGGTTGAAGCAGACATTGCCCCAGAGCTTGAGCCAGATCTCGTCGCGGATGCGGTCGAGCACCGGGGCCTTCAGGCCGGCGGCGACGAAGAGATCGGCGAGGCGCTGCACGTCGGACGTGATTTCGCCGGAGGGCTCGCCGAGCGGGAAGTTGTTGCCGTAGACGTGGCGGATCACGCCGGGCGCCTCGATCTCGGTGGCGGGATAGACGATGCAGCCGATGGCGCGCTCGGCGCCGATCTCGCGCCATTGCCGGCCGCCGGGGTCGATGCTCTCCAGCGTCGAATTCTCGTATTTGCCGCCGTGCTTGTAGAAGTACCAATAGGGGATGCCGTTGACCGCGGTGACGATGCGGGTGTGCGGGCCCAAGAGCGGCTGCATCTTCTCGATCACGCCGGTGATCGAATGCGCCTTGAGCGTGATGATGATGTAGTCCTGCACGCCGAGCTCGGCGGGATCGTCGGTGCAGCGCGGATGCACGGTGTGCGTCTCGTCTCCCGCGAGAAGCGTCAGGCCGCGCTCGCGCATCGCGGCGAGATGCGCGCCGCGTGCGACCAGGCTGACGTCGGCGCCGGCGCGCGCCAGCTGAACCCCGAGATATCCGCCGATTGCGCCGGCGCCGTAGATGCAGATCTTCATGAAATCCTCGCGGGTGACCGGAATTTTGGGACGAAGGATCCGGTCCGGCGCGGTGGGATCCGAGCCGGGGCCGGTAGTCGCAGGGGAAGGGTCGTGGCGCTTTAAGCTGCTGCTTGCGGCGTGCCGTTGATCGCCTCGTCAACGGCAGCGGCGATGTCGCGCATGCTGATGACGGAGATGAGGCTGTAATCGTCGATCACGGGCAGGTGGCGGATGTGATGACGGTTCATCAGATGCCGCACGTGCTCGATCGTATCGCTCGAGGTGCAGGAGACGAGCTGCTGCACCGACACGAGCTGCGAGACCTTGACGTTGATGGCATTGGCGCCGTGCTCGGCGACGGCGCGCACCACGTCGCGCTCGGTGAACATGCCGACCGCGGTGTTGCCCTCGGAGCGGACCACGTCCTTCACCACGAGGGCGCTGATGTTGTTGGCGCGCATCAGCTTGGCGGCGATACCCACCGTTTCGTTCATTCGCACCGTGACAACGCGCGGCGTCTTCTTGCGCAGAATGTCTCCGACCAGCATTGCAACCTCCCTAGGTGAATGACGAGGTAAGTGTGGTATACATAATGCCAATCGTCAAGCGTTGGATTTGGCGGATCCGAAAAATCTTGCGACAGCATTATTGACGTTTGCGGTGCCTCCGGCCTCGGCCAAAAAACCTTGGCCAAAAAGAAAGGGGCGCATTCTGCGCCCCTTTTTCAACCGTGCAAAGTGTGTGGCTTGTCACGCCGTCTCGGTCTTGGCGTCGCCCGTTGCAGGGCTTGCGCTCTCGGCTTCCTTGCCGAGGATGAAGGAGCGGCGCAGCGGCTTGATCACGAACAGCGCCGTCAGCGCCGCCGTCGCGTTCAAGGCGACAGCGACCACGAACACGGCCTTCCAGCCGTACGTTGCCGAGATCACGCTTGCGAGCGGAACGAGCAGGGAGGCGGTGCCCTTCGCGGTGTAGAGCATGCCGTTGTTGGTGGTCGCGAACTTCGAGCCGAAAGTGTCGCCGCAGGTCGCGGGGAACAGCGAGTAGATCTCGCCGAACACGCCGAAGTAAATGGCGGTCGCGAGCACGAACACGATCGGAACGTGGCCGTAGGCCGACAGCGTCAGCAGCATCACTGCGGCGGTGCCGAAGGCGATGAACATGGTGTGCTCGCGGCCGATCGTGTCGGAGACCCAGCCGAAGAACGGACGTCCGAACCCGTCGAAGATGCGGTCGAGCGAGATCGCGAAGGTCAGCGCCGCCATCTGGAAGCCGGCGAGCGTCACCGGCGTGTCGGCGATCTTGAAGTCGTGTGCGATCGGGCCGATCTGCGCCGCGGTCATCAGGCCGCCGGAAGCGACCATGACGAAGACGAGGTACATCACCCAGAAAATAGGGGTGCGCAGCACTTGCGGCGGGGTGAAGTCGATCTTGGTCTGCGGCAGGTTGAGCTGCTTCTTCTTCGGCGGGATCGAGATCCGCGGCGGCTGGATGAAGAAGGCGAGCACGAAGACGATCAGGCCCTGGCCGATGCCGAAGGTGAAGAACGCGCTCTGATAGCCGCTTGCGGCGATCATGGTCGCGATCGGCACGATGGTGAGCGCGGCGCCCGCGCCGAAGCCGGCGGCCGTCGCGCCGGCGGCGAGGCCGCGGCGGTCGGGAAACCATTTCAGCGCGTTGCCGACGCAGGTGCCGTAGACGGCGCCCGCGCCCATGCCGCCGACGATCGCGGCCGCATAGAGCAGGGTGAGCGAGTCGGCGTAGGAGTTGAGCACCCAGGACAGCGCGATCATCACGCCGCCGAACATGATGACGATGCGGGGGCCGTACTTGTCGACGAACCAGGCCTCGACCGGCACCAGCCAGGTTTCGGTGACGACGAAGATGGTGAAAGCGAGCTGGATCGCGGCGCGTCCCCAATGGTGGGCCGCATCGATCGGATCGACGAACAGCGTCCAGCCATATTGCAGGTTGGCGATCATCGCCATGCAGACGATGCCCATGGCAAGCTGGAACCAACGGAAACCTGTGCGAAGAGGCGCGGCCGTGACGGCGCCGTCCGTGCTGGAAATCATCAAGAACCTCCCAACGCGCTTGTCTGGTCGACACCGGTTGCCAAGATGACCTGATGTCGCAAATATTGTGGCTTATCGTCGCAAGCGCGGCCCAAAGCTTGGTATACCATATCCCAGAATGCAAGCCCAATCTTGGCTTGCCCGTTACAAAATCGGCAGTTCCGTTCGGACACGGGTTCCGAATCCTCAAAACGAAAACGCCCGGCCATGAGGCCGGGCGTCCCGTCGGAATGAAGTGTGGTGAAGCGCGTCAGACCGTGGACTTCGCTACCACGACCTTGCGCCAGGGCTTGAGCACCGCGATCGCCAGCGCCGAAGCCATGATGTTGGCGCCGGCTGCGATGATGAACACGCTGTCCCAGGTCCCTGACGACTGCTGCATGTAATTGGCGATCGGAACCAGCAGCGCGGCCGTGCCCTTTGCGGTGTAGAGCAGGCCCGCATTGGTGGTCGCGAACTTGGCGCCGAACGTGTCGGTGCAGGTCGAGGGGAACAGCGAGTAGATCTCACCCCAGGCGAAGAACACGAAGCCCGAGAGCAGCACGAACCAGATGGGATCGTGGCCCCAGAGGTAGAGCATCCAGATGCCAACACCTTCCATGCCGAAGGCAATGAACATCGTGTTCTCGCGGCCGATCATGTCGGAGATCCAGCCGAAGAACGGACGCGTCAGCCCGTTGAGCACGCGGTCGATCGTGGCTGCGAAGGTCACCGCGGTCATCGTCACCGCCATCAGCGTCACCGGAACGCTGTCGACCTTCCAGTCAACCGCGATGGGCTTCAAATTGGCCGTCACCATCAGGCCGCCGGCGCCGACGATCACGAACATGAAGTACATCAGCCAGAAGATCGGCTGACGCAGCACCTCGGTCGGCTGGTAGTTGCGACGCGTCTGCACCAGCGTGGCGTTCGCCACGACGACCGGCACCTGGCCAGGCTTCGGCGCCAGCAGGAAGAAGGCGAGGATGCAGATGATGAGGCCTTGCCCGAGGCCGAAATACAGGAAGGTGGTCTGGAAGCCACTGTCCTTGATCATGGCCTGGATCGGCGCGACGGTCAGCGCGGAGCCCGCACCGAAGCCGGCCGCCGTGATGCCCGCAGCGAGACCGCGCTTGTCGGGAAACCATTTCAGCGCGTTGCCGACGCAGGTGCCATAGACGCCGCCGGCGCCGATGCCCGCGATGATCATGCCGAGATAGTAGCCGTTGAGCGTGGTGGCCTGTCCGTTGATCGCCCAGCCCATGGCGCAGAGCACGCCGCCGACCAGCACGACGATGCGCGGACCGTATTTGTCGACGAACCAGCCTTCGACCGGCACCAGCCAGGTCTCGAACAGCACGAAGAGAGTAAAGGCCCATTGGATCGACGCGCGATCCCAGCCGAACTTTTTCTGGATGTCGGGGACGAAGAACGTCCAGCCATATTGATAGTTGGCGATCATCACCATCGCCGCTACACCGATCGCCAATTGCGCCCAGCGATACGTGTCGCTAACGCGCGCGGTTGTAGGGGCCGTTGCCTGCACCATGTCCGTCATAAAGCCTCCCGTGGCGCCTCTAATTTTTCTGCGAGCGCTGGAGAGGCATTCTTGTATTCATTATGCCAAGGTTCAAGCGCTGGTCCGGTCACCGTGCGCAAATGCCGCAGGACCCTTCTCCGGCCGCGGCAGTGACTCAGGACAGCACAAGTAGAAATGGCCCCGTCCTGCGGGGCCATTCATCAAAAGTAGCATGTCGACACCTGTGAAACCGGCGTGCGGCTTCCGCGGCGCAGGAAGCGCGCGCTTACAGGCCGAAACGCGGCAGGTCGCCGTTGTGATTCGAGATCTCGGCGCTGGCCATCAGGAAGCGGTCGACCGCGGCCATGAAACGCGCGAACAGGGTGGAGGAGGGGGCGAGAGCGACGGAAGCGGTCTTGGACATCGGAATTCCTTTCTTGAGACGGTCAGTAGCGCTGTCTCATTTCGAAAGGGAATTTATGTATACCAGATGCCAATGTCCATGCATGCCATTGCATAGCAGCATGCGCCATCCCGCATTGCAACATAATATTCCGTTAAAGGGACCGTACCGGGCTTAAAATTGCTGGAAGGGCGGCCGAAACGAGCTGCCGGCTCCGAAATGCCCCAGTTTGCCGCCGCAACTGGCTTAAACGGTCGCCCCACGGGCACGAATTCCGGCGGGGGCAAGCCGCGGGCCGGGTCTTGGCACGGCAAGTCAAAGCCGCTAGTGGTCTGCCCCCTTCCAATCATCTGTCAGAGTGGTTCATGTCGAGCGCCTCGCCCGCCGTCTCGATCGGCATCGATTTTGGGACCAGCAATACGGTCGTCGCCCTCGCGGCGGACGACCGCCGGGTCGAGGCCATCCGCTTCGATCACGGCGGACAGCGACACAGCGTCTTTGTGTCGGCCCTGTGCTTCTGGGAGGACCGGCCGGGAGCCGGCGCCCAGGCCGAGGGCGGCCCGTGGGCGATCGAGCAGTTTCTCGAAGGACGCCACGTCTACCGCTTCCTCCAGTCGTTCAAGACCTTCGCCGCGAGCAGCAGCTTCAACACCACCCAGGTGTTCCGGCAGCGCTTCAAGTTCGAGGATATTCTGGCGGCGTTCCTGCGGACGCTGGCGCGCCATGGCGGCGACCGGTTCGGCTTCGAGACGTCAACGATCACGGTCGGTCGTCCCGTGCGCTTCGCCGGCGGCAATCCCGACGAGGCGCTGGCGATGCAGCGCTACCGGGCCGCGTTCGAGCGCCTGGGCGCCGGCCACGCGCGCTATGTCTACGAGCCCGTGGGCGCCGCGTTCTCCTTCGCCCGCCGCCTGGAGCGCGATGCCACCGTATTGGTCGCGGATTTCGGCGGCGGTACCAGCGACTTCTCCGTGATGCGCTTCTCGCGCAAAGGCGGCGCCTTGCGCGCCGAGCCGCTCGGTCATGCCGGCATCGGCATTGCGGGCGATACGTTCGATTACCGCATCGTCGACCACGTCGTCTCGCCGCGGCTCGGCAAGGGCTCCAGCTTCCGCTCGTTCGACAAGGTGCTCCCGGTTCCCAGCGGCCACTACACCAACCTCGCGCGTTGGCATCAGCTCGCGATGATGAAGAGCAACGGCGATCTGCGCGAGCTCCGCGAGCTTGCGCGCAGCGCGCTGAAGCCGGAGCTGCTCGAGGATTTCATCACCATCGTGGATCTCGACCTCGGCTTTTCGCTGTACCGCGCGGTGTCGAACGCCAAGGTCGCGCTGTCGGCGCAGGATCAGGTGGACTTCCGTTTCAAGGGCGGCGGCGTCGACATCGGCTCGACCATCACGCGGAAGAATTTTGAATCCTGGATTGCCGACGATATCGCCAGGCTGGGGGCGACCGTCGACAAGGTGCTGGGCGAAGCCCGCATCACCGCGCGCGAGGTGGAGAAGGTGTTTCTGACCGGCGGCACATCGTTCGTCCCCGGCGTCCGAAAGCTGTTCGCCGACCGGTTCGGCGCCGAGCGGCTGATGTCGGGCGACCAGTTCGAGTCGATCGCCTACGGCCTCGCGCTGATCGGACACAGTCCAGATCCCGATCGCTGGACCGCAGACGGTGGGCTGGCGCCGAAGGCGGGCGGGTAGGGCACCCTCGGCCTTCATGGTTCGAGACGCGCCGTGAGGCGGCGCTCCTCACCATGAGGGACTAAGACTTCGCCGCGAAGCACGACCTCATCCTGAGGAGCCCGCCAAAGCGGGCGTCTCGAAGGATCGGCCGCAAGGAAGCTCCCCACCCGGTCATTGCTATTGCTTGATGTCGGGCTCGACGAGCTTCGCGAGATTCCGTAGCGATTCCTGCCAGCCGAGATAGCAGGCTTCGGGCGGGATGAGGTCCGGAATGCCGGCCTGCGTGATGTCCACCTCGGTGCCGACCGAGACTTTCTTCAGCAGCACGGTCACCTGAATTTCGCCGGGCAGATTGGGGTCGTCGAACTTGTCGGTGTAGCGTAGGCGTTCGCCGGGAACGAGCTCGAGATATTCGCCGCCGAAGGCGTGGCTGTTGCCCGTCGTAAAGTTCCGAAACGACATCTTGAACGTGCCCCCGACCCTCGGCTCGAAATGATGCACGGTGCAGGTGAAGCCGTTCGGCGGAAGCCATTTTGCCAGCGCATCGGCCTCGAGGAAGGCGCGATAGACTTTCTCGGGGCTGGTCGTGAGAACGCGGTGCAGGCGGACAGTGCTGGGCATGTTCATTCATCCTCTTGCATTGGCGGGCGCGACATCAACGTCTGTTGCCCGTTCATGATACGAGGACGAGCAAGACGTCGTTGACCCGACAGGACATCCCGATTTTTTTGAGGGGGGCTGGCCGTATGTTCCACACTGCGGCGATATCCTGCGGCGTTGCCGCAATTCTGCCCACGCATCTGCACTGACGTTCCGGCGGGATTCGACCGGGCGGCTTTTCACCGCGGCGAATTGACCAGCTCTATCCCGCGAAACCCCGATATCGCTGCGTTACGTCGGCGCCCTCAGGCCCGGAGAGCTGAGCCACGCGTCGATCTGGATGGCCGTCTCGTCCTGCCGCACCCTTCGCAGCAGCATCTCGCGGCGCCGGCCGGGAGGGAGTAAGCGGGCCTCGTCGCGCAGACGGCCGACCTCATTGACGAGCCGCTGTTTCAGAGTTTGACTTTGTTTGAAGCGACGCCGTTCCATGGAAGTGCTCCCCTTGTTCGGATGGGGGCGGGAGCGCGACTGGCGTTCTCATCACCGGTAGAAGCCACGGGCCGGGCGGTGATGAGGAAGCATCCCACAAATCCGTGGCGTGTATGTCTACTAAGACACGTTGTTCGCCCGGAAGTGTCGCGAGCTTCAACCGTTCCGCCGGAGCCGGCGCGCAATTAAATCCGGTCCAAGCCTTGTAACTGACCGTGATGGGGTATAGCCTCTCGCCATTCGTTCAGCCGCTGTGCCTTGTTGAATGCGCCCGCGGGCTCCTTTTTCCAGAGACATCGACGAATTGAATCGATTCTGCGTGAGCGTCACGCGGGTTACGCGCATGCGCGCTTTGGAGAAGAACAATGCCGACAGGTACAGTGAAGTGGTTTAACGGCCAGAAGGGCTTTGGATTCATTCAGCCCGACGACGGCGGCAACGACGTGTTCGTTCACGTCAGCGCGGTCGAGCGGGCTGGTCTTTCGGGTCTCGCCGAGGGCCAAAAGGTCAACTTCGAGGCCAAGACCGACAAGATGCGGGGCAAGGTCAGCGCTGAGAATCTCTCGCTGGCCTAAGCTCTCCAGTGCCGTTTCACGGATGTACTGAAACGGCCATGCGACCCGCTCGATCCCTGGATTGAGCGGGTTTTGTCCGTTGCCAAGCAGGGTGGAAGATGAGCGCCAGGAAATCGGCAGAACCTTCGCCCGCAGGCATCGCGCGTTCCAACCGCCAACGCCTGGCGGCTGAAGAGGGCGCGCGCGCGATGGCGGATGCCGAACGGCAGTCCGCCGAACTCCGCAAGAACATGGCGCGGCTACGCGAGTTGCGGGAGGCCAAGGAAGCGGCCGACGCGGATATTCGCGCGTCGTTGCCAGCGCCTGTGCCGAAGAAGCGCGCGCGGAAATCGCCGCGCTAGAGCGTTTTCGAGCGAAGTGGATACCGGTTCGCGGCAGGAAAACGCGTCAAGACAAGAATCTAGAGCCCCGTTCCGATTCCATCGGAACGGGAAAGGCTCTAGTCGGGCTCGATAGCGCCGACGATCATTTCCGAGAGGGCCGGTCACATGCCAAAGAGTGCGGATCGTGCCTAGGATCAAGCCGGATGGCGGCGGCACAATCACCTTTTTCCTCGCGCTTGGCGCGGGTCGTCAGATGTGCCGGCTTGCCACCACGTTTCAGACGCAGAAACAGGCCTTCAGCTATCTTCAGAAGTACCGGACCGAGTTCGAGCGTATCGCGCGGATACGGCTGGCGTCCGGCGAACTTGAAGACGGGATCGTCGTGCTCTCGATGCTATAGGCCAGGCGCGGGCGCCGATCGTGACGCGCCCCTTCAGCCGCCCCTATTCGGAGCGATCACTCGGCTTGGTCTCGCGGGCCAATCGCTCCGCCTTCAGCCGCTCACGGTTCTCGTTGAGGGCGTGCTGGTCCTTCGCATAGTCGCTCATCGGCTTGTGCGTGTTGGCGGGCTTGAACGCCTTGTTGGCTTCACGCTTGGCGCGATCAGAGGATTGATGTCTCAACATATCGACCTCGTTTGATCAACGGGCGTGGTCCCGGCAAGTGCTGGACGCGACGCCTCCCGCTCGCAAGCTGAGATGGGTCGACTTGTCACCCTCGGGACGAGGAGGACAATTCTTCAGCGTTGGACAGGTATTCTGCGAGGCGCCTGGTCACTCGCTGTGGAGGCGGCTCGCTCGCATTTCCGCGAGCGCGCCGGCAAAAGAATAACGGCCGGCGGCCGCATTTGTTCCCCCGGACCCATCCTCAATTCGGTGTCGGCTGGTTCATCGCAGCAAGCGTGCCGATTGCGGGATGCAGTCCCTCTCGCCACCAACAAAAAGGCCGCCGAAACCGGCGGCCTTTCGTGTCTCTGGTCGAACCGCTTACTCGGCGGCCTGCTTCTGCGGCGGGGCGAGCGCGCCGGACTTGTGGATGTCGGCGACCTGGTGATCCGAGAAGCCGAGCACGCTGCGCAGGATCTCGTCGGTGTGCTCGCCGAGCAGCGGGGAGCGCTGCACGTCGCTCGGGGAATCCGACAGCTTGATCGGGTTGCCGACCGAGATGTACTTGCCGCGGGTCGGGTGGTCGACCTCGACCACGGTGCCGGTCGCGCGCAGCGACTGGTCCTCGGCGATCTCCTTCATCGACAGGATCGGGCCGCAGGGGATGTCGTCCTTGTTGAGGATTTCCATCGCCTCGAACTTGGTCTTGGTCATCGTCCACTGCTCGATGCGGGCGAAGATCTCGTTCAGCCGCGGCAGGCGGGCCGCCGGCTTGGCGTAGTTCGGGTCGGTCTTCCAGGTCGGCTCGCCGATCACGTCGCAGATCTTCTCCCAGACCGGCGCCTGGGTGATGAAGTAGATGTAGGCGTTGGGATCGGTCTCCCAGCCCTTGCACTTCAGGATGCGACCGGGCTGGCCGCCACCGGAGTCGTTGCCGGCGCGCGGCACGGCATCGCCGAACGGAATGCCCTCGCCGAACTGGCTGTATTCCCTAAGCGGGCCGTGGGCGAGGCGCTGCTGGTCGCGCAGTTTGACGCGGGCGAGGTTGAGCACGCCGTCCTGCATCGCGGCGGTGACGCGCTGGCCCTTGCCCGAATGCGTGCGCTGATAGAGCGCGGTGACGATGCCGAGCGCCAGATGCAGGCCGGTGCCGGAATCACCGATCTGCGCGCCGGTCACGAGCGGCAGGCCGTCGCGGAAGCCGGTGGTGGAGGCGGCGCCGCCGGTGCACTGCGCGACGTTCTCATAGACCTTGCAGTCCTCGTACGGTCCGGGACCGAAGCCCTTGATCGAGGCGACGATCATCTTCGGGTTGATCTGCTGGATCTTCTCCCAGGGGAAGCCCATGCGGTCGAGCACGCCGGGGCCGAAGTTTTCGACCAGCACGTCGCACTTCTTGATCAGCTCGGTGAGGACTTCCTTGCCCTTGGGGTTCTTGGTGTCGAGCGTGATCGAACGCTTGTTGTGGTTCAGCATGGTGAAATACAGGCTGTCCACGTTCGGGATGTCCTGCAACTGGCCGCGGGTGATGTCACCCACGCCCGGGCGTTCAACCTTGATCACGTCGGCGCCGAACCAGGCGAGCAGCTGCGTGCAGGTCGGTCCGGACTGGACGTGGGTGAAGTCGAGAATGCGAACGCCCGTGAGCGCTTTGGTCATCGTATTGCTCCGTATATACTCTGTCTGCCCCTGCACCCGCAGGGAGTAATGGGTTGAAGGGGAGGACTTACTTCTTCTTCTGCAGGACGCTCTGCGGATTGAGATTGCCGATGCGGCCGCTCTCCGAGCCTGCGGCCGGATCGATCACCGCGTTGATGAGCGTCGGCTTGCGTGAAGCCATCGCCTCGTTGACGGCGCGCTTGAGCTCGTCGGGCGAGGTGGCATTCACGCCGACGCCGCCGAAGGCTTCCATCATCTTGTCGTAGCGCGCGCCCTTGACGAACACGGTCGTCGCGGGATCCGCGTTGACGCTGTTGACGTCGGTGCCGCGATAGATGCCGTCATTGTTGAAGATGACGACGCAGATCGGGAGGTTGTAGCGGCAGATGGTCTCGACCTCCATGCCGGAGAAGCCGAATGCGCTGTCGCCTTCCACCGCGAGCACGGGGTGGCCGGTCTCCAGCGCGGCCGCAATCGCCTGGCCCATGCCGATGCCCATCACGCCCCAGGTGCCGACGTCGAGACGCTTGCGCGGCTTGTACATGTCGATGACGCCGCGGGCGAGGTCGAGCGTGTTGGCGCCTTCGTTGACGAGGATCGCCTCGGGATGATCCTTGATGACGTTCTTCAGCACGCCGAGCGCGCCGTGATAGTCCATCGGCGACTTGTTGTTCATGAGCTTCGGCGCCATCTTGGCGACGTTCTCTTCGCGCTTGGATGAAATCGCCTTGGTCCAGTCGGCCGGCGGGGCGGTCCAGCCCGAAGCCATCGCCTGATTGAAGGCGGAGACGACCGAGCCGATGTCGCCGACGACGGGCGCGACGATCTCGACGTTGGAGTCCATTTCCCGCGGCTCGATGTCGACCTGGATGAACTTCTTGGGCGCTTCGCCCCAGCTCTTGCCCTTGCCGTGCGAGAGCAGCCAGTTCAGCCGCGCGCCGATCAGCATGACGACGTCGGATTCCTTCAGCACCGTCGAGCGAGCCGCGCCGGCGCACTGCGGATGCGTGTCGGGGAGGAGGCCCTTGGCCATGCTCATCGGCAGGAACGGTACGCCGCTCTTCTCGACGAAGCTCTTGATCTCCTCATCGGCCTGCGCGTAGGCCGCGCCCTTGCCGAGGATGATGAGCGGACGCTTTGCGCCCTTGAGCACGTCGAGCGCGCGCTTGACCGACGCGGGCGAGGGGATCTGCGCGGGTGCTGCGTCGATCACCTTGACCAGTGATTTCTGGCCGGCCTCGGCGTTCATCACCTGGCCGAACAGCTTGGCCGGCAGGTCGAGATAGACGCCGCCCGGACGGCCCGAGACCGCGGCGCGGATGGCGCGGGCAAAGCCGATGCCGATGTCCTGGGCGTGCAGCACGCGATAGGCCGCCTTGCACAGCGGCTTCGCAATCGCGAGCTGGTCCATTTCCTCGTAGTCGCCTTGCTGGAGGTCGACGATCTCGCGCTCCGAGGAGCCCGAGACCAGGATCATCGGGTAGCAGTTGGTGGTCGCATGCGCGAGCGCGGTGAGACCGTTGAGGAAGCCGGGCGCGGAGACCGTGAGGCAGACGCCGGGCTTCTTGGTGAGGTAGCCGGCAATGCCCGCGGCATAGCCGGCGTTCTGCTCGTGGCGGAAGGAGATCACGCGAATGCCTGCGGCCTGCGCCATGCGGCCCAAGTCCGTGATCGGGATGCCCGGCACATTATAGATGGTGTTGATGCCGTTCAGCTTGAGCGCGTCGATGACGAGATGGAAGCCATCCGTCAATTCCTGCTCGGTGCCCGGTGCCTCGGACTTGGTCGCGGTGTTCAGCATGGGCCTTGTCTCCCTGGTCTCAATACTGGGGCGAATGTTTCGCCCTTCTGGTGAACGTTGCTAGGTAAAGAGTTCCTGACCGTGCGCTTCGACGTAAGCGGCAAGGCCAAGGGTGTGGTCGCGGGCGCGCTTCTCGGCGAGCTCGGTGTCGCGCGCTTCCAGTGCTTCGATCATGCCGAGATGCTCGGGCAGCGAGGTCGCGGTGCGGTCCTTGCGTCCGATGGTCAGCTGCCGGTAGCCGCGCACGTGCAGCAGCAGGTCGTTGGTGAGATCGACCAGCACGGGGGATTCCGACAGCGAGATCAGCGCCTGGTGGAAGGCGATGTTGGCGCGCGAATATTCCTCGACGTGATCCTCGGGCAGGCGGTCCTTGCCGAAGTCCTTGAAGAAGTCGCGCAGCGCCGTGATGTCCTTCTTGCGCGCGGTGGTGGTGATGAGGCGGGCCGCCATGCTCTCCAGCGCCGCCCAGGCGCGGATCATGTCGACGATCTCGCTCTTGGTCCGGCGCACCACCATGATGCCGCGGCGCGGAACCGTCTTCACGAATCCGTCCTGCTCGAGCATCGCGATCGCTTCGCGGATCGGTGTGCGGCTGACACCCAGGCGCTCGGACAGCGCGCGCTCGTCGAGCATCACCGGCTCGGGCGTCGAGTAGATGTCCATCTTGAGGATGGCTTCCTTCAAGGCGTCATACGCCTTGTTCTTGAAGCTGCTCTCCGGGGCAATACGAACGATTGCGATATCTGCCTCGGCCATGTTCGGCAACGCCTTGGTTGGTTTCCGCAGTGACACGACGAATCTCCTCCAGTGGGAGTCGTCTTTTACAGGATTATTAACGGGAAAGTTTTTGGCATACCACATGCCAGAATGTCAAGCTGCCTATTTTTTGCGGCGTTCCAGGGGCGCCGCAGCTTGACAAATTGGCTTCTGGCATACCAAATGCCATCGCCAGCCATTTTTGATCCAAGCGGGCGGAGTAATCTCGGGCTTTATGCCACTCCGTTCCGCCGCATGGAACAGAGCGCGGCGAATGGCAAGCATCACGGGCAGCCGCAATACGCGCGCTTTGCAAAGAACGAACCAGGTCAAGGGAGAAGCCACATGTCCAATTCCAAAGATGCCGTCCGCAAGGTGCTCGACCAGGTCAAGGCGGACAACCGCACGAGCCTGACGGCGCCGGAAGGCAAGCTGGTCTGCGACGCCTACGGCATTCCGGTGCCGGAGGAGGGCGTGGCAAGGTCGGCAGGCGAGGCCGGCAAGATGGCCGCCTCGATGGGCTTCCCAGTGGTGATGAAGATCGTCTCGCCGGACATTCTCCATAAGACCGAAGCCGGCGGCGTCATCGTCGGCCTCAAGACGGCGGAGGATGCCGAGAAGGCCTACGAGACCATTCTCGGCAACGCCAAGAAGTACAAGGCCGATGCCAAGATCGAGGGCGTCCAGGTGCAGCAGATGCTGGCCGGCGGCACTGAGGTCATCGTCGGCTCGATCACCGACGGCTCGTTCGGCAAGCTGGTAGCCTTCGGCCTCGGCGGCGTGCTGGTCGAAGTGCTGAAGGACATCACCTTCCGCCTCGCGCCCGCGACCAAGGAAGACGCGCTCTCGATGCTCGACGGCATCCAGGCCCATGAGATCCTGAAGGGCGTGCGCGGCGGCGAGCCCGTGAACCGCACGGCGCTTGCCGACGTCATCGTCAAGGTCTCGCAGCTCGTCACCGATTTCCCTGAAATCGTCGAGCTCGACCTCAATCCGGTGTTCGCGACGGCGAAGAGCGCGATTGCGGCCGACGTGCGTATCGTCGTCGACTTCGCCTATGTGCCCAAGCCGAAGCCGCGCCCGACCGAAGAGATCGTAGCTGCCATGAGCCGCATCATGCAGCCGAAGGCGGTCGCCGTGGTCGGCGCCTCCGCCGAGGACGGCAAGATCGGCAACTCCGTGATGAAGAACCTCATCAACGGCGGCTACAAGGGCGACATCTATCCGATCCATCCCAAGGCCACCGAGATCCTCGGCTACAAGGCCTACAAGAGCGTCAAGGACGTGCCGGGTGTGATCGACACGGCGGTGTTCGCGATTCCCGCGAAGTTCGTGGCTGCTGCGCTGACCGAATGCGGCGAGAAGAAAATTCCGGGTGCGGTGCTGATCCCGTCGGGCTTCGCCGAGGCCGGCGCGCCGGAGCTGCAGGCCGAGATCGTCGAGGTCGGCAAGAAGTACGACATCCGCCTGATGGGGCCGAACATCTACGGCTTCTACTATACGCCGGCCAATCTCTGCGCGACCTTCTGCACCGCCTACGACGTCAAGGGCCACGCGGCGCTGTCGTCGCAGTCGGGCGGCATCGGCATGGCCATCATCGGCTTCTCGCGCTCGGCCAAGATGGGCGTCTCGGCGATCGTCGGCCTCGGCAACAAGTCGGATATCGACGAGGACGATCTGCTCGCCTTCTTCGAGCAGGATCCCAACACCAACCTGATCGCGCAGCACTGCGAGGACCTCAAGGACGGCCGTGCCTTCGCGGAAGCCGCCAAGCGCGTCTCCAAGAAGAAGCCGGTCGTCGTGCTCAAGGCCGGCCGCACCTCGGCCGGCGCCAAGGCGGCGTCCTCGCACACCGGCGCGCTCGCCGGTAACGACAAGATCTACGAGGACGTCCTGGCGCAGTCCGGCGTGATCCGCGCCCGCAGCTTGCGCCAGCTGCTCGAATTCGCCCGCGGCGTGCCGGTGCTGCCGACGCCGAAGGGCGAGAACGTGCTGATCATCACCGGTGCGGGCGGCTCGGGCGTGCTGCTGTCGGACTCCTGCGTCGACAACGGCCTGTCGCTGATGTCGATGCCGCCGGATCTGGATGCGGCCTTCCGCAAGTTCATCCCGCCGTTCGGCGCGGCCGGAAATCCTGTGGATATCACCGGTGGCGAGCCGCCGATCACCTACGTCAACACGGTGAAGCTCGGCCTGTCGGACGAGCGCATCCATTCGCTGATCCTCGGCTACTGGCACACCATCGTCACCCCGCCGATGGTGTTCGCCCGCAACATGGTCGAGGTGAAGAAGGAGATGGAGGCCAAGGGCTTCGTGAAGCCGATTGTGGCCTCGCTCGCCGGCGACGTCGAGGTCGAGGAAGCCGCCGAATATCTCTACCAGAACGGCATCCCGGCCTACGCCTATTCGACCGAACTGCCGGTCGAGGTCCTGGGTGCCAAGTACAAGTGGGCGCGCGGGGCAGGGCTGCTCTGAGCGTTATCTCTGACGTCATCCCGGGGCGACGCGAAGCGTCGAACTATGGTGCGCACTTGCGCACCTGAGGATCTCGAGATTCCGGGTCTGGTACGCCAGGCCCGCGCTGCGCGCAGTCCCGGCGCACCATCCCGGAATGACGGATGCACAAGCGGCAGGTCGCGATGAGCAAGAACGTGATCCGGCGCAAATCGCTCGAGCCCAGGTCGCCTTCGGAGGCCGACCATGACGCACGCGACGGCGGCGTGCAGTCCGTCGACCGCGCGCTGTCGATCCTCGAGACGCTGGCCGAAGACGACGAGGGCTATCGCCTCAGCGACCTCGCCGTGCGCACCGGCCTGTCGGCCTCCACCGTCCATCGCCTGCTGGCAACGCTGGAAAGCCGCCGCTTCGTGCAGTTCGACCGCGCCGAATCCAAATGGCATGTCGGCGTGCGCGGCTTCACGGTGGGCGCGAGCTTTGCCCGGCGGCGTAATTTCTCCACGCAGGCGATTCCCTATTTGCGCAAGCTGCGCGATCTCACCCGCGAGACCGCTAATCTCGCCGTCGTCGACGATGAGTTCATCATCGTGCTGACCCGCATGGAGAGCCGCGAGATCATGCGCTCGCTGACCCAGGTCGGCGGCCGCGTCGCCATGGTGACGTCGGGCGTCGGCAAGGCGGTGCTCGCAACCTATTCCGACGAGGACGTCGGCGCCGTCATCCGCCATCACGGCATGCCACGCCTGACCGAGAAATC
Source organism: Bradyrhizobium sp. YCK136 (assembly GCF_044570075.1). NCBI lineage: Bacteria > Pseudomonadati > Pseudomonadota > Alphaproteobacteria > Hyphomicrobiales > Nitrobacteraceae > Bradyrhizobium > Bradyrhizobium sp. YCK136. The sequence continues at coordinate 6,322,465 of NZ_CP172424.1, read as the reverse complement.
GATCGTGCGGCCGAGCGACCTGTTCAAGGAGCTCGCGACGATCCGCAAGCAGGGCTTTGCGATCGATGACGAAGAGGCCTGCATGGGCCTGCGCTGTATTGCCGCAGTCGTCTACAACGACTGCGCCGAGCCGCTGGCGGCGATCTCCGTCTCCGGCATGACCAGCCGTCTGACCGACGACAGGCTGCCGGAAATCGGGCGAATTGTGCGCGATGTCGCCGGTGAGCTGACGGTTGCGCTCGGCGGGGTGATGCCGAACTCCCGCTGAAGGATCACCGGCGCCGTCGCTGGACAGCATCGGCCGTTTTGGCTGATATGCGACCAAACGACACAATGCGGCAGCTGATCAGCAACGTCCGCACGAGCCTGGAGAATGCCCTCATGTTTCGATTTCCCGCGCGCCTTGTCGGCGCAGCCGTTGCGCTGACCCTTGCGGCAGCCACGCCGAGCCTTGCCCAGCAGCTCGAGCTCAAGCTGATGGCGCCGGCGGCACCGGGCGGGGGCTGGGACCAGACCGCGCGCTCGATGCAGCAGGCGCTTGTCGCCGCGGGCGTCGCGCGCAGCGTGCAGGTCACCAACGTTCCTGGCGCCGGCGGCAGCGTCGGCATCGCGCAGTTCGTCAACGGCGCCAAGGGCGACGGCAACCAGCTGATGGTCAACGGCTTCGTCATGGTCGGCGCGCTCGCCATGAACAAGTCGCCGGTGACGCTCGAGCAAGTGACGCCGATCGCGCGCCTCACCGAGGAAATCCAGGTGATCGTGGTGCCCGCGAATTCGCCGATCAAGACGGCGCAGGATCTCGCCGCTGCGGTGAAGGCCGATATCGCCAAGGTGACCTTCGCCGGCGGCTCGGCCGGCGGCGTCGACCATGTCATGGCGGCACTGTTCGCCGGCGCCGTCGGCGCCGATGCGAAGAAGATCAACTACATCCCGTTCTCCGGCGGCGGCGAGTCTCTGGCGGCGATCCTCGGCGGCAAGGTCACCGCGGGCATTTCGGGGATGAGCGAATATGAAGGGCAGATCAAATCCGGCAAGCTGCGCGCAATCGGCGTGACCTCGGAGAAGCGCATCGCGGGCAGCGACATCCCGACCTTCAAGGAGCAGGGCATCGACCTCGTGATCGCCAACTGGCGCTCGGTGGTCGCGCCTCCCGGCATCACCGCGGAGCAGCGCAAAACCCTAGGCGATGCGGTCGAGAAGATGGTGAAGTCGGACGCCTGGAAGGACATCCTCAATCAGAAGGGCTGGGAGGACGCCTATCTCGGCGGCGACGCTTTCGCCGACTTCCTGAAGAAGGAAACGGTGCGCGTCACCGACGTGCTGAGGTCGGTCGGCCTGGTCAAGTCATGACCTCAGGCGATCCCGCCCAGCCGCCGCGGCGCGTCGATCGCGCCGGCATCGTCATCGCAGCATTGCTCGCAGGTCTTGCCGGGGTGCTGGTCTGGGACGCGCGCGGCCTGCAATCCACCGCGATGTACGGGATGGGGCCGGAGGCGATGCCGGTCGTGATCGCCACTGGCCTCGCGCTGCTCGCGATCGGCAATCTCGTCGACGCGCTGCGCGGGAACCTGCCGGCGCGCGAGAGCGCCGATCCCGTGCCTGTGGTCTTGATCCTCGTCGGCCTTGCGCTGCTGATCGCCATCATCGGCTTCGGCGGCGGCTTCATCCTGGCGACGTCGGCGCTGTTCGTCACGACGTCGGCGGCGTTCGGACGCCGTGCCGTCCTTGTCGATTCCGTCATCGCGCTCGTGATGTCGACCCTCATCTATCTCGCGTTCGACCGGCTGTTGACGCTGAGCCTTCCCGCTGGCCCCCTGGAGCGACTGCTGTGATGGACACCTTCGCCGCGCTGGCGCACGGCATGGCGGTCGCCGTCCAGCCGATGAATCTGCTCTATGCGCTGATCGGCGTATTCCTGGGCACCGCCGTCGGCGTGCTGCCCGGCATCGGCCCGGCATTGACGGTCGCGCTGCTCTTGCCGGTCACGTACAAGCTCGATCCCGGCGGCTCGCTGATCATGTTTGCCGGCATCTATTATGGCGGCATGTATGGCGGCTCGACCACCGCGATCCTGATCAACACGCCGGGCGAGAGCGCCTCGATGGCGACCGCGCTCGAGGGCAACAAGATGGCCAAGGCCGGCCGCGGCGGGCCGGCGCTCGCGACCTCCGCGATCGGCTCCTTTGTCGCCGGCACCATCGCCACCATCGGGCTCGCCTTTCTCGCGCCGTGGCTGGTCGATTTCGCCGTGCGCTTCGGCCCCGAGGACTATTTCGCGCTGATGTGCGTCGCCTTCGTCACGGTGTCGGCGACCTTCGGCGATTCCCCGATCCGCGGCCTCACCAGCCTGTTCATCGGCCTGACGCTGGGCCTCGTCGGCATCGACAAGCTGACCGGTCAGGCGCGGCTGGCGTTCGGCGTCCCCGAACTGCTCGACGGCGTCGAGGTGACGACGCTTGCGGTCGGTTTGTTCGCGGTGGGCGAGGCGCTCTACGTCGCATCGCGCCGCCACCACACCGAGGAGAAGCTCGAGCCGGTGCGCGGCTCGCTGTGGATGACGAAGGAAGACTGGAAGCGGTCGTGGAAGCCGTGGCTGCGCGGCACCATGTTCGGCTTCCCGATCGGCGCGCTGCCGGCGGGCGGCGCGGAGATCCCGACATTCCTGTCCTATTCGACCGAGAAACGGCTGACCAAATATCCCGAAGAATTCGGCAAGGGTGCGATCGAGGGCGTCGCGGGACCGGAGGCCGCCAACAATGCCTCCGCCGCCGGCACGCTGGTGCCGCTCTTGACGCTGGGATTGCCGACCTCGGCGACGGCCGCGATGATGCTGGCGGGCTTCCAGCAATACGGCCTCAATCCGGGGCCGCTGCTGCTCGCCGAGCGGCCTGACCTCGTGTGGGGCCTGATCGCGAGCCTCTTCATCGCCAATTGCATGCTGCTGGTGCTCAACCTGCCGCTGGTCGGGCTGTGGGTGCGGCTGCTCGCGATCCCGCAGCCATGGCTCTATGCCGGCATCCTCGTCTTCGCGACCATGGGCACCATCGCGGCCAAGCCGTCGGTGGTCGAATTGTCGATGCTGGCCGGCTTCGGCGTGCTCGGCTTCCTGATGCGCCGGTTCGATTTTCCGATCGCGCCGGTCGTTGTCGGCCTGATCCTCGGCCCGATCGCCGAGAGCCAGTTGCGCAGAGCGCTTGCGATCAGCCTCGGCGATCCCATGACGCTGCTCCAGAGTCCGATCTCGGCGACGCTGCTCGTCATCGCGCTGGTTGCGTTGCTGGCCCCGTTCGTGCTGAAGGGGATGGGGCGCTTCAAGGCGAATGAGGACTAGCCGTCCCGGCGCGCGCGTCCTTGAATGCTGCGTCCAGCTCGTTGAGGAAACGCCATGCCGTCGGAACTTCGCTCGCCCCGTCTCGCCGTCCTGATCGATGCCGACAACGCCTCCGCAAAGATTGCGGATGGCCTGTTCGAGGAGATTGCCAAGATCGGCGAGGCCAGCGTTCGCCGCATCTATGGCGACTTCTCCAGCTCGCGGTCCAAGGGGTGGGCTGATATTCTGTCGAAGCACGCCATCATCCCGCAGCAGCAATTCGCCTATACGACGGGAAAGAATGCGTCCGACATCACCCTGGTCATCGACGCCATGGACCTGCTCCACAGCGGCCGGTTCGACGGCTTCTGCCTGGTGTCATCCGACAGCGACTTTACCCGTCTGGCCGCCCGCATCCGGGAACAGGGCGTCGACGTCTTCGGGTTCGGCGAGCAGAAGACGCCGGAAAGCTTCAGGCAGGCCTGCCGAAGGTTCGTCTACACCGAGAACCTGCTTGCCGCCCCGACGACCAACCAGGACGCCGCCGCAAGATCGACGTCGCTTCAGCCGCCTGATGCAGCGACCCCCATCATCAAGAAGGTCATCACCCAGATGGAGAGCGAGGACGGCTGGGTCGCGCTCGGGGAAGTCGGACGGCAGCTCGCCAATCTGGCGTCCGATTTCGATCCGAGGACGTTTGGGTTCCGCAAGCTGAGCGACCTCGTGCGCAAGACCAACTCATTCGAGATCGACGAGTCAAAGGGCCGCTCGATGCGGATTCGGGTCAAGCCCGCCGCCGCAGCGCCGCCGAGAAGGCGGAACCCGCGCAGGCCTGCAAGGGCGGCGGCGGGCGGCTCGGCGCCTAAGGCGTAAGCAGGGCCTGCCGTTATATTTGCGCTTGCCCGCCATGGCGCGGGGCGTAACCATCGCTGGGCCGTAACGCCATGCGAGGGTCCCGATGACCAGACTTACCCGCTTCGCCGTCGCACCACTGCATTCGATGACCCGGCGTCTGGCCGATGTCGCCTCCGCGCGCGTCGCGCCGGATCTCGTGGTCACGGGCGCCCGGGTGCTTTCGACCTATTCGGAGCGTATCCACGCGAACCGCGAGGTCTGGATCACGGGCGGCCGTGTCGCCGCGGTCAAGCCGGCTGGAACGGCCAGGAAGGCGTGGAGCGGCGTTGCCCTCTACGACGCGGCCGGCGGCATCATCGCGCCGGGGCTGGTCGATCCGCATATCCACATCGAATCCTCGATGGTCACAGCCTGCGCCTATGCCGAGGCCGCACTGCTGAACGGGACCACCACGATCTTCTGCGACAGCCACGAGATCGGCAACGTCATGGACGTCGCCGGCGTCGAGGCGATGCTGGAGGACGCGCGGCAGGCGCCGCTCTCGATCTTTTTGACGGTGCCGTCGACCGTCCCGGCCACGTCGGCGGAGCTTGAGACGGCGGGCGGCGACCTCACGCCGGACAAGATCGCCGGCCTGTTCGACCGTTGGCCCGAGGCGGTGGCGCTCGGCGAGAAGATGGATTTCATGCCGGTGACCATGGGCGACGAGCGGAGCCACGCCATCCTCGCCGCCGCCTTGAAGCGCGGACGCCCGGTGTCCGGCCACGTCTATGGCCGCGAGTTCGTCGCGGCCTATGCGGCGAGCGGCGTCACCGACACCCATGAGGCGATCGACCGCGACATCGCCGACGATCTGCTCGACGCCGGCGTCTGGGTGTTCCTGCGCGGTGGCCCGCCGACCACGCCCTGGCACTCGCTGCCGCAGGCGATCCGGACGATCACCGAGCTCGGGGCCTCGCACAAGCGCACCGCCGTGTGCACCGACGACCGCGACGCCGACGATCTCCTGCTGTTCGGCCTCGACTGGGTGGTGCGCGAGGCGGTGAAGGCGGGCATGTCGCCCGAACAGGCCTGGTCGATGGGCTCGCTGCACGGCGCCACCCGCTTCGGCATGGAGGGCGATATCGGCGGGCTCGGTGGCGGCCGCCGCGCCGATCTCGTGCTGATGGACGATCAGCTCAAGCCGCAATGCACCTGGTATGGCGGCGAGCTTGTGGTCGAGCACGGCAAGATCACGCCTCGGCTCGATCAGGCGCTGTCGCAGCGCTATCAATATCCGAAGGCGGCCTATGCGACCGTGAAGCTCCCGGAGAAGGTCAAGCTGACGCCGGAGCTGCCGGCGAAAGCCTGCACCGTCAACGCCATCAAGACCGCGCTGCCGGGCATCACGCTGATCCACGAGAAAGTCGCAATCGAGCCGGCCAAGGACTGGCCGACGCTGTTCGCACGCTACGGCCTGTGCTTCGTCACCGTGGTCGAGCGCCACGGCAAATCGGCCGGCAACGTTGCTTATGGCCTGCTCAAGGATTTCGGCCTGAAGCGTGGTGCGGTCGCCTCCAGCGTCGGGCACGACAGCCACAACATCATCGTTGCCGGAACCAACGAACCCGACATGCAGGTCGCGATCGCGGCGATCAAGGAGCACCAGGGCGCTGTCTGCGTCGTCGCCGACGGCAAGGTGAGAGCGCTGGTGCCGCTGCCGATCGCGGGACTGTTGTCCGACAAGCGTGTCACGGAGGTGGCCGAGGAGGTCAAGGTGCTGAAGAAGGAATGGGCGGAAGCCGGTTGCACCATCCCCTACATGGGCTTCAATCTGATTCCGCTATCGGTCATTCCGGAAATTCGCATCACCGACAAGGGCCTCGTGCTGGTGCCGCAGATGGAGCTGGCGCCGCTGTTCGAGTGAAGCGCTTTCACGGATATCTCGATCTAACTGATTGACACACCCACGATTTTTCCACGGCTGCCGCATCGTGGAAAATAAAATCGATCTCGTTGAGATCGCACCTTGCGCGCCCGATGATCTCGCTCGCTGACGCAACTCGAGCGAGGTCCGATATGGCGAAGATGCGAGCTATCGATGCGGCCGTGCGAATTCTGGAGAAGGAAGGCATCTCGACTGCCTTCGGTGTTCCAGGGGCCGCGATCAATCCGCTTTACTCGGCGTTGAAGAAGCGCGGCTCGATCCGCCATATCCTGGCGCGTCATGTCGAGGGCGCCTCGCACATGGCCGAGGGCTATACGCGGGCGAAGGCCGGCAATATCGGGGTCTGCATCGGCACCTCGGGGCCGGCCGGCACCGACATGATCACCGGGCTCTATTCGGCGATCGCCGATTCGATTCCGATCCTCTGCATCACCGGGCAGGCGCCGCGGGCGCGGCTCTACAAGGAGGATTTTCAGGCGGTCGATATCGAGTCGATCGCAAAGCCCGTGACCAAATGGGCGGTCACCGTGCGCGAGCCGGCGCTGGTGCCGCGGGTGTTCAGCCAGGCGTTTCACGTCATGCGCTCAGGGCGGCCGGGGCCGGTGCTGATCGACATGCCGCTCGACGTGCAGCTCGCCGAGATCGAGTTCGACGACGAGACCTATGAGCCGCTGCCGGTTTACAAGCCGGCCGCGACCCGCAAGCAGGTCGAGAAGGCGCTGGAGATGCTCAACGCGGCCGAGCGGCCGCTGATCGTGGCGGGCGGCGGCATCATCAACGCGGCCGCCTCGGACCTCCTGGTCGAATTCGCCGAGATCGCCAACGTGCCGGTCGTGCCGACGCTGATGGGGTGGGGAGCGATCCCCGACGATCACGTGCTGATGGCCGGCATGGTCGGCCTTCAGACCAGTCACCGCTACGGCAACGCCACGATGCTCGAATCCGATTTCGTGCTCGGCATCGGCAACCGCTGGGCCAACCGCCACACCGGCTCGGTCGAGACCTACACCAAGGGCCGCACCTTCGTGCATGTCGACATCGAGCCGACGCAGATCGGGCGGGTGTTCAATCCCGATCTCGGCATCGTCTCGGACGCCAAGGCCGCGCTCGAGCTTTTCGTCACCGTCGCCAGGGAGTGGCGTCGGTCAGGCAGGCTTCGCGAGCGCCAGGCGTGGCCCGCGGCCTGCCGCGATCGCAAGCGCTCGATGCTGCGCAAGAGCCATTTCGACAACGTCCCGATCAAGCCGCAGCGCGTCTACGAGGAGATGAACAAGGCGTTCGGCCGCGACACCACCTATGTCACCGTGATCGGCCTGTCGCAGATCGCGGGTGCGCAGTTCCTCGGCGTCTACAAGCCGCGCAACTGGATCAATGCGGGGCAGGCGGGGCCGCTGGGCTGGACGCTGCCCGCGGCGCTCGGCGTGCGCGCGGCCTGCCCGGATCGCGACATCGTCGCGCTGTCAGGCGATTACGATTTCCAGTTCCTGATCGAGGAGCTCGCGGTCGGGGCGCAGTTCAACCTGCCCTACATCCACGTCGTCGTGAACAATTCCTATCTCGGCCTGATCCGCCAGGCCCAGCGCGGCTTCGACATGGACTACCACGTCCAGCTCTCGTTCGAGAACATCAACGCGCCCGAGCTCGGCGGCTACGGTGTCGACCATGTCGCCGTCGCCGAAGGCCTCGGCTGCAAGGCGATCCGCGTCACCGATCCCAAGGACTCGCAGGCCGCGTTTGCGACGGCGCGCGAGCTGATGGCGAAGCACCGCGTGCCCGTGGTGGTCGAGTTCATCCTCGAACGCGTCACCAACATCGCGATGGGGACGGAGATCGACAACATCGTCGAGTTCGAGGAGGTGCTGGACCTGGCCCTCGACGAGGTCGGGACCAAGCGGCCCGGCGTGCTTCAGCCGGCGGAATAGGGGACAGCATCATGCCGAAGTTTGCCGCCAACCTCACCATGCTCTTCAACGAGATGCCGTTCCTCGACCGCTTCGCCGCGGCGAAAGCGGCGGGCTTTGCCGGGGTCGAGTATCTCTTCCCCTATGATTTCGACAAGGCGCAGCTCCGAGAGCAGCTCGAGGCCCACGGGTTGACGCAGGTGCTGCACAATCTACCGGCCGGCAATTGGGCCGGGGGCGAGCGCGGCATCGCGATCCTGCCAGACCGCACCGCCGAATTCCGCGACAGCGTGTTCCGCGCCATCGATTATGCCAAGGCGCTCGATTGCGAGCAGCTCAACTGTCTCGTCGGCATCGCGCCCGCCGATGCCGATCCGCGCGAACTCAACGAGACCCTCGTCGGCAATTTGCGCTTTGCCGCCTCGACGCTGGCGCGGGAGAACATCAGGCTGCTGGTCGAGCCGATCAACACGCTCGACATTCCCGGCTTCCATCTCAACGGCACCGAGCAGGCGGTGCAGCTCATCTCCGAGGTGCGGTCGAACAATTTGTTCATCCAGTACGACATCTACCACATGCAGATCATGGAGGGCGATCTCGCCCGCACCATGCAGGAATATCTCCCCCAGATCGCCCACGTCCAGCTCGCCGACAATCCCGGCCGTCACGAGCCGGGCACCGGCGAGATCAACTACCCCTTCCTGTTCCGCCACCTCGACGCGATCGGCTATCGCGGCTGGATCGGCTGCGAATACAAGCCGCGCACCACGACGCTGGAAGGCCTGTCCTGGCACGCGGCGCAGACCTTCGAGACGTAGTCATAGCCACGGTCACGGTGCGCTCCCTCTCCCGCTTGCGGGGGAGGGCTGGGGTGAGGGTGCCTCCGCAACGGGGCCCGTGAGATGCGTCGATAATCCCGATGCGGACAGAACCCTCACCCGGCGCTTCGCGCCGACCTCTCCCGCAAGCGGGAGAGGTGCACCGAGCCCGCGGATCGACTTAGCCTGAACAAAGAGGAATGATTTGACATGATCGACATCGGCTTTATCGGACTTGGCACCATGGGACGGCCGATGGCCGGCCATCTTCTGGCCGCGGGCCATCGCGTGCTCCTGCACGACGTTGCGCCGGTGCCGCCCGAGCTGATCGCGGCGGGCGGCATCGCCTGCAAGTCGGGCAGGGAGGTCGCGGAGGAGGCGGATGCCGTCATCATCATGGTGCCGGATACGCCGCATGTTGAGGCCGTGCTATTCGGCAAGGACGGCGTCGCGAGCGGCATCTCCAAGGGCAAGATCGTCGTCGACATGAGCTCGATCTCGCCGCTGGCGACGAAGGAGTTTGCCAAGAAGATCGAGGCGCTGGGTGCGGACTATCTCGATGCGCCAGTATCGGGCGGGGAGGTCGGGGCGAAAGCTGCGAGCCTCACCATCATGGTCGGCGGGCCGGAGCGGGCCTTTGGCACCATGAAGCCGATCTTCGACAGGATGGGCAAGAACATCACGCATGTCGGCGCCAATGGCGACGGACAGACCACGAAGGTCGCCAATCAGATCATCGTCGCGCTGACGATCGAGGCGGTGAGTGAAGCGCTGCTGTTCGCATCGAAGGCCGGGGCCGATCCGGCGCTGGTGCGCAAGGCGCTGGTGGGCGGCTTTGCCTCGTCGCGGATTCTCGAAGTGCATGGCGAGCGCATGGTAAAGCGCAATTTCGATCCCGGCTTCCGCATCGAGCTGCACCAGAAGGATCTCAATCTCGCGCTCGAAGGCGCTCGCTCGCTCGGACTGTCGCTGCCGAGCACAGCGGTGGCGCAACAATTGTTCTCATCCTGCACCGCGCATGGCGGCAAGGGCTGGGATCACTCGGCGATGGTGCGCGCGCTGGAACTGATGGCGGGGCACGAGATCGCCGCTGCGTAAGTGTACGCAGGAACGCTCTCCAGATTTGACCTGTCTTTCGTCGCGCGGGAACCGGAACAATGGTCCGCTCCCGCGGGTTGGGAGTGCATGACAATCACTGGAGAGATAAGCACATGAAAACCCGTCTTGCGATTTCGTTGGCTGCCGCGTCCCTGCTGGCGTCGAGTGCGGCCTTTGCTCAGTCGACGACCGAAGAGGGCGCGAGGAACGGCGCACGCGCGGGCGGCGATATCGGTGGCCCGGTCGGAGCGATGGTCGGCGGCACCGTCGGTGCGGCCGTCGGCGCCGGCCTCGAAATCCCGAATGCGATCCTGGGCGGAATCCCGCGCGATGACTCTGTCGTGATCCACGAGCGCGTCGTGGTCGGCGAGCCGCTGCCCCCGACCGTGGTGCTGCGTCCCGTGCCGAACTACACCGAATATCGCTATGCGGTCGTGAACGACCGCCGCGTCCCGCGGACGCGCCGCGTCGTCAAGATCATCGACTGACCGTGAAAACGGGCCCTGCGGAGCGTCATTCCGCGGGGCCTTCGCTTGTGACGGATACGCTGGGGCGTAGGCGTGTCATGACCCAATCGGCTGCGGCTGCGAGCGCGAAGCCGGCGCAGGCGGTGGCGGCATCGACCAGAAAATCCTCCAGCCGTGCATGGCGTCCCGGCGTCCAGAACTGCATCAGCTCGAGCAGGCCGATCAGGATGACCGAGACGGCCGCCGCTGCCAGGCGTCGCTTCCGATAGGCGAGGCCGAAGGCCAGCCCGACCAGGATGAAGGCGAGCGCATGCTCGCCGTCCTGGCCGAGGTTGGAAATGGGGGCGCAGGCCGGGCGGACCGAGGGTTGCAAAGCTCACGGCGACGGCGAGCAGCCAGGCAAAGGCGCGAACATAAATGGACATCCGCACCGCTTAGCACGGTTTTGCAGGGCCTGCGCGGGCTGCGGATCAGATCGCCGTGTAGTTAATGACGAAACGTTAAAGTGGTTCGCGCACGCCGAGGCCCTGCATGAATCGCTCCCGGATCTGCACGGGGTCACGCCGGGTGGTGCCGACGCCCGGCTTGTCGTCGATGCGGACCGCGATCAGGCTCGGCTCGGGGGCCGACATGGCCTCCTCGACCAGACGCTCGAAATCCTCCTCGTCCGCGGCCCAAGCGCTGTTGGTGAGCCCCGAAGCGGTCGCGATGCCGACGATGTCAGCCACGCTTGCTGCCGGCGTCGGCTGCGCGCCGGTGATCTGGTAGATGCCGTTGTCCATCACGATCATGATCAGGTTCTTCGGCTTCAACATCGCGATCGTCGAGAGTGCGCCGAGCTGCATCAGCAGCGAGCCGTCGCCTTCGAGCGCGAAGACGCGGCGCTCCGGCTGCGCCAGCGCAACGCCGAGCGCGATCGGGAAGGCGAGCCCCATGCTGCCGAGCATGTAGAAATTCTGCGGGCGGTGGCCGGCGGCCCAGAGGTCGAAATTGGTGTTGCCGATGCCGCCGATCACGGCTTCCTCGTGCTTGAGCTTTGCGATCAGGCGCGAGGTGACATCGAAGCGGTTCATCACCTTGGTGTTGCGCGTGTTCATGTTTGAACTCATTTGGCCGGCCTCACTTGTCGAAGACCTTGCCGCCGGTGAGCAGCGGGTTGAGGATCAGGGCCACCGGCGCTTGCGTGGTGATCGCCTGCTTGATCGAGCGGTCGGCGATGAATTCAAGCTCGTCGAGCCGGGTGATGGTGTGATGCTCCAGCGCCAGCGAATCCAGCACCGGGCGCATGGTCCGGCAGACCAGCGACTGGCCGTAGTTGAACTCGCCGAGCGTGCCGCGCTCGGACACGAACATGATCAGCGGGATCTGGTAGGGCACCGCGAGCGAGGCGAGCACGTTGGCGAGCGTCGCAAAGCCCGAGGTCTGCATCAGCACCGCGCCGCGCCGTCCGCCCATCCAGGCGCCCGAGACGATGCCGACGGCTTCCTCCTCGCGGGCGGTGGCGAAGGTGGTGAAGAAGGGATCGGCATGCAGGTTCTTGATCAGCGGCGTCAGCACGCGGTCAGGCACGTAAGGGATCAGGCTGATCTCGTTCCGCTTCAGGGTCTGCAGGACGATGCCGTGCCAGCTCCCGTCGCCGGACCCCTGCGTCGAGGTCTGCTGTTCCGCAATCGCCATTGCGCTCTCCCTTGGCGTATTCCTTGGGCCGCGCATGCTTCTTGGTCTTTGCCATTGCCCTGGCCGTCGCGGCGATCCGCCGAACTTGACGCAGGCCGCGGGATTGTCAACATGTCCGGGCCGGCACCGTGATCTGCGCCAGGCGGCCTGCCGTGGCCGGCACCGCCATGTCATAAGCGGCGACAATGAGAAATTGGGAGGAAGGCATGGACGGGCGCGCGCCGCGCTGACCTTGTGGGCCTCCTCGAGAGAGCCGGAAGGGTCCTGATGTCCGTCAACAACAAGCGCGTCTTCTACGTCAAATATCTGGCCAATCCGATCTATATCGACATCCTCAAGGCGCGACCCGACGTCCGGCTCGACCGCATCGAGAACGAGAGCCCCGAAGACTTCTATGCGCCGATCGTCTCGGCCGCCCGTGTCTACCAGATCGGCGCGGCCCGCGACGAGCTCGCCCCGCATTTCCATGTCGATGCCGCCTTCCTGAAACGGACGCCGAATTTGCTGCTCGTCTCCAGCAACGGCGCGGGCTTCGATCCCGTTGACGTCGAAGCCTGTACCGATGCGGGCGTGCTGGTCGTCAACCAGTCCGGCGGCAACGCCCATTCGGTCGCCGAGCACGCGCTGGCGATGATGCTGACGCTGTCCAAGCGCATCATCCAGTCCGACCGTCGCTTGCGCCGCGAGCGCGACGTCAACCGCAACGACCTCGTCGGCAACGAGGTCGAGCACAAGACCGTCGGCATCATCGGCCTCGGCAATGTCGGCCGCCGCATCGCCGCGCTGTGCAAGGGCCTGCTCGGCATGAAGGTGCTGGCCTATGACCCGTATCTAACCGCCGAAGTGATGGCCGAGCGCGGCGGCGAGAAGGTCGAGCTCGACGAGCTGCTGCGCCGCGCCGACTTCGTCTCGATCTCCTGCCCGCTCAACAAGGGCAGCCGCAACATGATCAGCGTGCGTGAATTCGCGCTGATGCAGCCGCATGCATATTTCATCACCACCGCGCGCGGCTTCATCCACGACGAGGACGCGCTGCTCCAGGCGCTGCGCGACAAGCGCATTGCGGGGGCCGGTCTCGACGTCTGGTCCAAGGAGCCGCCGCCGCCCGAGCATCCGCTGCTCCAGTTCGACAACGTGCTGGCGAGCCCGCATACCGCGGGCGTGACGACCGAGGCGCGCCAGAACATGGGCCGCATCGCCGCCGAGCAGGTGCTGGACACGCTCGATGGCAAGCGCCCGCCGCGCATCATCAATCCCGAGGTCTGGCCGCGCTACGCCGAGCGCTTCAAGCAGGCGTTCGGCGTGATGCCCGGGTAGGGACGCGCACGACGTTTGATTGCGCTCCAGTCATTGGTTACCGCGATGAAAATACAAAGTGGCGCATCTTATCGATTGCGTGAGGGAACGCGTATTGCTTGTCCTGTAGATGAAAGGCCATGAGCATATTTTCGATTGCGACGTCCGGACTTTCTGCGGCGAGCCTGCGCGTGAACGTGGCCGCGAGCAATATCGCCAACGTCAACACGACCGGCCCGCTGCCAGCGTCAGGCGGATCGAGCACATCGGCCGGTGCGGGCAGTTCGAGCATTGCTCCGACCTTTCCCGCGGCTTATGTGCCGCTGCGCGTCGATCAGGTCTCCCAATCGAGCGGCTCGACGCCCGGCGGTACGGTCGCGACCGTGTCGGCGGTTTCGCCGAGCTATATCGCACAGTCGGATCCGAGCGCTCCCTTCGCAAACCAGGACGGCCTGGTCGCAGCGCCGAATGTCGATCTCGCCAACGAATTCGTTGAACTGGCGACCGCGAAGTACAGCTTCATTGCCAATGCGAAGGTCATTCAAGCCTACGCCGAGACGACAGAGTCGCTGCTCGATATCAAGACGTAATGGTTGACGTCGGCCCGTGCGCCCGGTGTCGCGCGCGCCTTCCGCGAGGCTTTGGGAAGGCGGGGCGGCAGACGGATCGAACCGGCGCCTGGACCGGCGGCGGGAACCGTTGCCGGCCTTGATCCCGGTCAAAATCTGCCTCCCCGAAACCGGGTAAATGGGATTAGAGTGCTGCCGAGGCAGCAGGAGGTCCCATGTCCACTTATGTCGTCAGGTTCATGAAGGACGTGCTCGGGGAGTACGGCCGGCAGATCGAGGTCTGCCAGGGCACGCTCGAGATCGACGCCGCCGACGAGGACGAGGCCAGGGAACGGGCGAAGGCGCGGTTTTGCAAGGACCAGGCGTTGTGTGACTGGTCGCTGCATGCCGATCGCATCCACGTCAGACCGGCCGACTTCCCCTCGTAAGGCTTACCGGCCGGGTGCCGTTGCCGGCGGCGGCGCGGTTGCGCCCGCGCCGAGCGAGCGTTGCACCATGACGGTGTCGGACCAGCGGCCGTGCCGGTAGGCGACGCCGCAGAGCAGGCCGGCGCGCGCGAAACCGAACTTTTCGTGCAGCGCCAGCGAGGGCGCGTTGTCGGCGTCGATATAGCCGATCATCTGGCGGAAGCCGGCCGCCGCACAAACATCGACCAGCTCCTGGAGCAATAGCCGTCCGACGCCGCGGCCGAGATGCGCGTGGTGGACGTAGATCGAGTGCTTGGCGGTGTAGCGATAGGCCGGGCGCTTGCGGAACAGCACCGCATAGGCGTAGCCGACCACCTCGCCGCGATAGGTCGCGACCAGATGCGGCAGGCGGGTCTGCTTCAGGTTCTTGCGCCGGTCGCGCAGATCGTCCGGCTCCGGCGCGCCGGTTCCCTCGACATCGCGCGGCACGCCGTTGCGGACATGATGGCGGTAGATCGCCAGCATCGCCTCGACATCGCTCTCGCGCGAGGGGCGGACCTGGACCGGCTCGTCATCCGCGCGGATTGCGGCTGTTTCGTTCATCGGCACCTACTCGGCAACGACGTAAGTATAGAGCCCGATACGGCCCTGGGCATCGATCTCCTTGTAGACGCCCTGGATTTCGACGTCGAAGCCCGGGAACGTGTTGAAGCAGGTCTCGAACATCTTGAGATAGTCGACCATGGGCTTGGCGCGTTCCGTCAGCCGCTCGCCGGGCACGATGGTGGCGATGCCGGGCGGATAGACCACGAAGGGCGTGGTGGCGATGCGGCCCGCGATCGCCTCGATCGGCAGATAGTCGACGTCGTTGCGGAACAAATAGCGGGCGGCATCGCGGGGCGACATCGCGATCTCAGGCATGTGCTCGGGCATGAACTGCCGCGCCTGGAGCGCGCTGACATCGGCGGCGCGGAAGAAACGGTGCATGTCGCCGCAGAGATCGCGCAGCCGCACGCCGGCATAGCGCGCCTGCCGCCGCTGGTAGAATTCCGGGATTGCGTCCGCCAGCAACGCATTGTCGTCGTGCAGCCTCTTGAAGGCGACGAGGCCGGAGATCAGCGTGCCGGCCTTGCTCGCCTCGACGCCGGGAGTGAGCAGGAAGAGCAGGGAGTTGAGGTCGTTCTTCTCCGGCACGATGCGGTTCTCGCGCAGATATTGCGCGACGACGGGGGCGGGGATGCCGTGCTCGGCATAGGCGCCGGTGGTGCGATCGAAGCCAGGCGTGAGCAGCGTCAGCTTGTTCGGATCGGTCATGGCAAAGCCTTCCGCGAGATCGGGAAAGCCGTGCCAGTTGGTATCCGGAGAGAGTTGCCACAAGGCGGGATTGGTGGCGAGCTCGTCGGTGGATAGCGTCTCCCAGGCGACGTTGTGGGCGGCACCGGGGCGGCTGACGTCGGGGATGGCGACGCGATCCGGGACGAAGGGCTCGAAGAACCAGCGCCGATCGGGGTTCTGCTCCTTCTCCTCGAACTCACGCCGCATCGCGCGGATCTTCTTGCGCAGCTCGATGCCGAGCCGGATCGTGTCGTCCCACAGCACTTCGCCGGAGCGCCCCTTCATCATCTGCGCGCCGACGTCGAGGGATGCGAACAGCGGGTAGAACGGTGACGTGGAAGCGTGCTGCATGAAGCTTTCGTTGAAGCGGCGGTGCTCGACCCGCCGCTTCTGGCCGCGGATGTGACGGTCCTTGATGTGGATTTGCGAGGCCTGCGAGAAGCTCGCGAGTTGCTTGTGGGTCGACTGCGTCGCGATGATGCCGGGCGCTTCCGGGGGAAGGTTCGCCAGCCCCATGGCGAAACGGCCGGCATAGAGCGGGTGGAATTTCATGAAGCCGGCCCAGGCCTCGTCGAACAGGATGTACTCGCAGAGATGGCCGATGCGCTTCAGGATCATCTCGGCGCTGTGGATCGAGCCGTCATAGGTGCACTGTTCGACCACGGCGACGCGGAACGGCCGTTCCTTGCGCCAGGCGTCGCGATCCCTAACCAGCGGATGGTTGCGGATCGCCTCGCGCAGGGCCTTCTCGTCGAGCATGTCCCAGCGCATCGGGCCGATCAGGCCCCAGGCGTTGCGGATGGTCGGGACGTAGACCGGGATGCCGCCATTGATCATCAGCGCGCCGTGATGAGCGGCCTTGTGGTTGTTGCGGTCGAACAGCACGAGGTCGCCGTCGGTGACGAGCGCGCCGAGCGCGACCTTGTTCGAGGTCGAGGTGCCGTTGAGCACGAAATAGGTCTTCTCCGCGCCGAAGATCGCCGCTGCCTCCTTCTGCGCCTTCAGCGCCGGGCCCTCATGGGTAAGGAGGTCGCCGAGGTCGAGCACGGAATTGTCGAGGTCGTCGCGGAACACGGATTCGCCGAGATGCTCGACGAACACCCGGCCGATGGGGCTGCGATTGTAGAACACGCCGCCATTGTGGCCCGGACAGGTCCAGAGCTGGTTGCCTTCCTCGGCATAGTCGACCAGCGCGCCGAAGAACGGCGTCTTCAGCGTCTCGGCATATTGCTTGAGCCGGCTGATCAGGTTCTTGGCGATGAAGGTCGGCGTCTCCTCGGAGAGGAAGACGTAACCGTCGATGAAGTCGAGCACCTCGACCGGCAAATCCTCGAAGCGCTTGCGCCGGATCAGGAGGATGATCGGGAAGTCGAGGCCGCGGCGCCGCATCAAATTGATCAGCGCCGAGGTCTTGCCCTCCAGGCCCTTCTTGCCCCAGTCCACCACCATGCAGCCGATCGCGGCGTCGGTCTGCACCGCCATCTCCGCGTCCTCCAGCTTGCGGGCCCGGACGACCTCGAAGCCGGAGCGCTGGATCTCCTCGATGATCTGGTTGAAGCGGACGCCTTCGAGGTCGTCGGCGTCGAACACGGGTGCGGCGAACAGGAAGTTGAAGCGCTTGAAATAGTCCATTGTCTGTCCCGAATGTACTGGAGACACAGCTCTCGGCACATTCGATGACAGTTGGATGACAGGATGTGCGGCTGGCGTTTCGCCTCTCCCCGCTTACGGGGAGAGGCCGGATTGCGCAGCAATCCGGGTGAGGGGGAGCTTCCGCGAGTCCGACTATCACCGCCTTTGTGGGTGCAGCCCCTCACCCCAAGCCCTCTCCCGTAAGAACGGCGAGAGGGAGAAGTCCGTTACCGCTTGGCCTCGCTGAACACCACCGTCGGCACGGCGCGGTTGACGACTTCGCGCAGCGCGAAGCTCGATTGCACCCGCGCGACGCGCGGCAATCGCGACAGCTCGGTGCGGTGGATGCGCTCGAAATCCTCGATGTCGCGCGCGAGCACGATCAGGATGTAGTCGTCGGTGCCCGACATCAGGAAGCAACGCACGACGGAGGGGCATTTCACCACCTCCGCCTCGAACGCTTTCAGCGCCTCGTCGCTCTGGCTCTCCAGCGCAATGCGCACCAGCACCGTCGTGGTGAGGCCGAACTGCGCCAGGTCGAGCGCGGCCTGATAGGCCTGGATGTAGCCGTCGTCCTCCAGCGCCTTTTGCCGCCGCGCCAGCGCCGTGCTGGATAGTCCGACCTTGTTGGCAAGCTCGGTGTGGCTGGCCCGCGCGTTGGTCGTGAGTTCCGCGAGGATGGCGAGGTCTTTCCGGTCGAGGGCCAATGTTTCGTTTCCAGCGTGAAAGGGCACTTCGGCGCCGGAAACCGGCGCGGAGATCGCGAAACTAGCTGATATTTGCACGAAACCAAACTGGACCCGTCGCTACCATGGCGAGGTGAATCAAGACGTTGGAAGGAGCCCAGGATGCGTGTCGGTGTGCCCAAGGAGATCAAGGTGCAGGAATATCGCGTCGGGCTCACCCCGGGCGCGGTCCGTGAATATGTCGCGGCCGGGCATCAGGTGACGGTCGAGACAGGCGCTGGCAGCGGCATCGGTGCTTCTGACGAGGTCTATCGGCGGGCAGGGGCGGAGATCGCCGGGAGCGCCCGCGACGTCTTCGCCAGTTCCGACATGATCGTGAAGGTGAAGGAGCCGCAGAAGAGCGAATGGACCCAGCTTCGCGAAAGCCAGATCCTGTTTACTTACCTCCATCTTGCACCGGACCCCGAACAGGCCAAGGGCTTGCTCGCCTCCGGCTGTACGGCGATCGCCTATGAAACCGTCACCGACGCGGCCGGTCACCTCCCCCTGCTTGCGCCGATGAGCGAAGTCGCCGGCCGCCTCGCCATCGAGGCCGCTGGCGCCGCGCTCAAGCGGTCGGCCGGCGGTCGCGGGCTTTTGCTGGGCGGCGTGCCCGGCGTGCAGCCGGCGCGGGTCGTCGTGCTCGGCGGCGGCGTGGTGGGAACACAGGCCGCGCGCATGGCCGCGGGCCTTGGCGCGGAGGTCACGGTGATCGATCGCTCGATTCCCCGGCTGCGCGAGCTGGACGATGTCTTTCTCGGACGGGTGCGCACCCGCTTTTCAACCATCGAGGCGGTCGAGGAGGAGGTCTTTGCCGCCGACGTCGTGATCGGTGCGGTGCTGGTGCCGGGCGCGAGCGCGCCCAAACTCGTCACGCGCGCGATGCTGAAATCGATGCGGCGGGGCGCGGTGCTGGTCGATGTCGCCATCGACCAGGGCGGTTGCTTCGAGACCTCTCATGCGACCACGCACACGGACCCGACCTACGAGGTCGACGGCGTCGTGCATTATTGCGTCGCCAACATGCCGGGTGCGGTGCCTGTCACGTCGAGCCAGGCGCTGAACAACGCGACGCTGCCGTTCGGCCTGATGCTCGCGAACAAGGGTTTTACGGCGGTGCTGGAGAACCCGCATTTGCGCAACGGCCTGAATGTCCACCGTGGCCGCATCACCAACAAGGCGGTCGCGGAAAGCCTCGGGCTGGAGTTCGCTCCGGTGGAGACCGGGCTCGCGGCGTAGACGGGCCGCCAGTTCCGTCATTGCGAGCGTAGCGAAGCAATCCAGAGTATCTCCACGCAAAGATTCTGGATTGCTTCGCTGCGCTCGCAATGACGACGTGGAGAGAGGGTGCGCCGACGTTGTGGGCGCCATCAACTCTACGCCTTCGTCAGCCTGTACTGCCCAAGATCCGGATCATGCGTCATGCGCCAGTAATCCACGAAGCGCCAGGGCATGGCGGAAAACACGCGGCCGCTTGAGTTGCGATAGTAAGTCGTCATGCCCGGATGGGTCCAGATCATGCCCTCGTGCTCGGCGTCGACCTTGCGGACGTAATCGTCGAGCACGTCCGGACGGACGTCGATCGCTGCGACATCGCGCGCGATCATGTCGGCCAGGCACGCCGAGATGTAGCGGCTCTGGCACTCCGACTGGAAGATGACGCTGCCGCCATGCGCGGGACCTGAGTTCGGGCCGAGCATGCAGAAGAAGTTGGGGAAATCAGGCACGGTAAGGCCGAGGAACGCGGTCGGATTGTCGTTGCCCCAGGCCTCGCGCAAATTCTTGCCGTTGCGGCCGCTGATGTTCAGGCGCGCCGCCATCTCCGTGACCTTGAAGCCGGTCGCGACCACGATGATATCCGCGGGGCGGTGCTTGCCGTCCGCGGTGACGATGCCGCCCTGGTCGAAACGGTCGATCGCGTCGGTGACGAGCTCCACGTTCGGTCGCGTCAACGTCTTGAACCAGTTGTTGTCGAGCAGGATGCGCTTGCCGTAAGGCGGATAGGTCGGCACGCATTTTTCGATCAGGTCGGGGCGGTCCTTCAGCTCGGTGAGGATGAAGTCGGTCAGCTCCTGCCGGTGGCGGTCGTTGCCCTTGTTGACGGCGCGCTCCGGATGCGGCCAGGCCGGGTCCTTGCGCAGGAACGGCAGCAGGCCGTCGCCATAGCGCCAGAACATGTTGAAGCGATACCACTGCACATAGAACGGCAGATGCGCCAGCAGCCAGCGCGCACCCTCGCTGATCGGGTCGGAATAGCCCTTCACCGGCCGCGCCCATTGCGCGCTGCGCTGATAGACGGTGACCGAGGCAACACGGCCGGCAATCGCCGGCACCAGCTGCATCGCGGTCGCGCCGGTGCCGATCACGGCGACATGCTTGCCGTCCAGATCGATATCGCCGGACCATAGCGCCGAATGCAGGATCGTGCCCTTGAAGCTTTCTTCGCCTTTGAAGCGCGCGCGGGAGGGATCGTTGAGCTGGCCGATCGCGCTGACCAGCGCGGTGGATTCGAAGGTCTCTTCTCCGTCCTTGGTCCTGAGCGTGGAAATCCAGCGCTTCTTGCCTTCGTCCCAGCGCGACGAGGTCAGCTCGGTGTTGACGCGCAGATGCTTGCGGATGCCGTATTCATCGGCGACCTTCAGGAGATAGCCGAGCAGCTCCTCGCGCTGGCAGAAGTACCGCGTCCATGCGTTGCGCGAGCCGAACGAATACGAATAGGAATGGTTCGGTGTATCGACGCCGCAGCCGGGATAGCGGTTGATCCACCAGGTGCCGCCGAGCTCGTCGTTCTTCTCGACGATGGTGTAGGGGATGCCGAGATGACCGAGCGCCACGCCGAGCGCAATGGCGCAGACGCCGGCGCCGACGATCAGAACGTGCTGCTCCGCGAGCTTGTCGTCGGAAGGACGCGTCGTCCATCGTGTCTCGCGCGGCACAAAGCCCATCTCCTCGCGCATCAGGGGCGCATATTCCGGCGCGACGTTCTCGCCGAGGCAGGCGCGCATCATCTTCAAGAGCAGCTCTTCGCCGGGGTCGGTAATGACCGGCTGCGGTGAGCCATTGGCGAAGAGGTTGACCACCGCGGCGCGGATTTCGTCCTGGATCTCCTTCGGCACGCCGGCTTCGGGATCGGGAATGAGGCGGATGTCGCGCTTGGGCAAGTACGGCGGCTCGAGCCAGCGCGCCTCGCCGGTCATGTGCACCAGCACCATCAGGAGGCAGCGGATGTCGCCTTCCGCGATCGCCGAGGCGATATCGAGCGGGTGGTGGGGAGATGCGATGTTCATGGCGTTTCCTGATCTCCCGATGAACTGAACAGGCCGCGCGTCATCAGCTTGCGATAGGCGGAGATGACGTGGTCGGGCACGGCGGTGACGCCGCCTTCCGAATAGGAGTAGCGGCGGCTGAGATAACCGCGCGCGCCCATCAGCATGTGGACGATCGCCTCGAATTCCTCGTCGCTGTAATCCTCGATCGCGCCCGCAAGGCGGGCGCGGCGCAGGATGCGCACATAGGCGACCGAGATGTTGTCGAGATGCTTTTGGTAGCCGATCGGGGCAAAAAATTCGGCCTCGTTGAGGATGCGCAGGAATTCCGGCACCTCGCGGATGAAGTCGAAGAAGGCGGAGAAGCGCTCGATCTCCTGCCGCGCCGCGTGCGCATTGCCGGTGCGGGCGCGGATGAACCCGACCATGTCGAGGCCGATCTTGGGCAGCAGCTGGTCGAGCAGCTCCTGGCGGTTCTCGAAATGATTGTAGAAGGTGCCTTGCGCGACGCCGGCCTGCTCGGTGATGCGGGCGACGGAGGCTTCGGCATAACCATGCTTGCCGACGACCTTGGTCGCGGCGTCAAAGATCTTCTGCTTGGTCCAGGCGTTGCGCTCGACGCGGTTGAGCTTTGTGACCTTGGCATTCGCTTGCGTCATTCAGACGTCTCCAGCTCGGCGCGCAGCACGCGCTTGAGGATCTTTCCGCTCGGGTTGCGCGGCAGGCTGTTGCGGACGACGAGCTGCTTCGGCACCTTGAAGCTCGCCAGCCGCGCGCGGCAATGTTCGGTAAGGGCAGGGAGCTCGAGGCTCGCACCTTCCGCCAGCACGACGATGGCGACGGGCCGCTCGCCCCAGCGCGCATCGCGCAGGCCGATCACCGCGACCTCGCGCACCTCTGATAGCTCGTAGATGACGCGTTCGACCTCGGAGGAGGCGATGTTCTCGCCGCCGGAGATGATCATGTCCTTCTTGCGATCGGTCAGATACAGAAAGCCCTCGTCGTCGAGATAGCCGACGTCGCCGCTGCGGAACCAGTCGCCGAAGAAAGCCGCAGCCGTCTTCTCCGGGTCCTTGCAGTAGCCGCGCGTGATCTTCGGCCCGCGCAGGCAGATCTCGCCGTTGACGTTCGGCGGCAGCGTCCTGCCGTCCTCGTCGCGGATCTCGATCTCGACATGGGCGATGGCGCGCCCGGTCGAGCCGATCTTCTCGATCTCGCGGCCGGCCTCCATGAAGGTGTCGCCGCCGACGGTCTCGGTGAGGCCATAGGCGTCGATGTAGCGCGCATTGCGGAAATATTCCGAGAAGGCGCGGATGCGCAGCTCCGGCGTCTTCTCGCCGCCGCCGATCGCCCATGTCAGGCTGGAGACGTCGTAGCGATCGCGGGTGGGGCAGGTGAGCATCGCCGTGGTCATGACCGGCGCGAACCATGCGGCGTTGAGCTTGTCCTCCGCAATCGCTGCAAGCGCGGTCTCCGGTTCGAAATTGCGTTCGATGCGGATCAAGCCGCCATGCCAGAGCACGGCAATGCCGGGCAGGTCGAGTGCTCCGACGTGATAGAGCGGACCGACGACGAGGAGGCGCGTCTCGGCGCTGAGACCCAGCGCGATGGTCTGGTCGGCGGACTTCCAGTAGAAATTATCGTAAGACAGCATCACGCCCTTGGGGCGGTCGGTCGTGCCCGAGGTGTACATGAGCCGCATCAGGTCGGACGGCGCGCGGACGTGCATTGGCGCAGCCGCAGCGTCGCCCGCGAGACGCGTAACGCTCTGCTGGGCGGCTTCGTCCAGCACGACGATCTTCGCGCCCGCCGCGTTCGCGGCCAATTCCTCATCGACGATCAGAAGGCGCGCGCCGGCATTGCCGGCGATGTAGCCGACCTCGTCAAGGGAGAGGCGGAAGTTGATCGGCAGAAAAACCGCGCCGAGATGGCTGGTGGCGAACACCAGCTCCAGGAACGCCGCGCTGTTCTTCATCAGCACGGCCACGACATCGCCGGCGCTAATGCCCTGCGCGGCCAGCCAGCCGGCCGCTTTCCGGATGCGCGCGTCGAAGACGGCGTAGGAGATCTCCTCGCCGCGGTATTTCAGCGCGGGCCGCTCCGGCGTGCGCCGGGCATGAAAGGCGATAAAGCTCGACAGGTTGATCATTGTGCGGGTTTTGGGCCGGTTGCGGCCTCATGTCCTCTTTGATGAATTCTGACTCGTAATTCATCTTTGGCTTGACGTCACCCCCCTACCTCTGAAATCCTTGGGAACACGGAGACGAGACGATCTCCGACAGGGATTTGGAAACGCCGACCCGACAGAGGGAGGGAAAAATGACGAGAACCCGCACGCCGGGCATCAGCCGCCGTTCAACGCTGGCGCTGATGGGCGCCGGTGCGATGAGTGTTGCAGCGCCCTGGGTGGCGCGCGCCCAGGCCAAGACCATCAAGGTCGGCATGCCGACGATTCTGTCGGGCCGCGTGGCGCAGCTCGGCACGTCCTCGCGCAACGCGGTGATGCTCGAGGTCGACAAGGTCAATGCCGCCGGCGGCCTTGCCGGGCGTCCCATCGAGATGGTGATCCGCGATTCCAAGGGCCAGCCGCAGGAAGCCGCGCGCGTCGCGCGCGAGCTCGTCAACACCGATGGCTGCGAATGGCTGATCTGGCGAGGCCTCGTCCGGATCGTTCGCGGTGCACGAGGTGGCGCGCGATCTCGGCGTGCTCTGCGTCCACACCTGCTCGGAGGCATCCTCGCTCACCGCCGATCCGAAGCAGCACATCCCGAACGCGTTCCGCTGCGTGCGCCAGGGCATCCACGATTCCATCGTCGGCGGCAGTTATGCAGCGGCGATCTCCAAAGCCAAGGGCCTGAAGAAGTGGCGACCTGTTCGCCGGACTATGCCTATGGCCGCGACACCACCGGCGAGTTCACGCTATACCTGAAGCGCTTCGCGCCGGACGTCGAGGTCATCAGCGAGTCCTGGCCAAAGCTGTTCCAGCCCGACTACACCGAAGTGGTGACCAAGATCCTCCAGGCCAAGCCGCAGGCGCTGTACTCCTGCCTGTGGGGCGGCGATCTCACCTCGTACATCGACCAGGCCAACATCTACGCGATGTTCAGCCAGATGGAGGTGTTCGCGGTCAACATGGCCGACTACACCGCGCTCACGGTGGTGAAGAACCTGCCCAAGGGCATCCACTCCGGCAACCGCTACATCAAGACCTTCCCGACCACGCCGGAGAATGCCGCCTGGGGCGATGCCTACAAGTCCAAGTACAACGAGTACCCGACCAACTGGTCGTGGCAGAACGCGACCGCGGTGATGTTCCTGGCCGAAGCCGCCAAGAAGGCGAACTCCACCGACGGCAAGAAGATCGCCGAGGTGCTGGCCGGCCTCACCATCAAGTGCCCGTTCGGCGCCGACGGCACCGTGACCATGCGCGGCGATGATCACACCCTCGTCGGCTACGCCATCGGCTGGGGCACCACGATCCCGCAGGAGCCTTATGTGCCCGAGGTCAAGGCCGGTGACTGGAAGACGATCTTCGAGCTCGAGGCCGAGTGGAAGAAGAGCAAGGGCTACACCTGACCGCGCGCGAGGCGGAGGCGGCCAACCGTCTCCGCCTGTTTCGTTTGATTCTCCGCGCCAGGTCCGGCGCGCTGCAATGAAAGTGCTCCCGTGGATCTCGACGCGCTCGCCGGCTGCCTCTCCAGCTCCGCCTGCTTGGTGACGCAAACCACCAGCGGCCTCATCATCGGCATGCTGCTGTTTCTGGTCGCGGTCGGGCTGACGCTGATCTTCGGTGTGCTCAAGGTCGTCAATTTCAGCCACGGCGCCTTCTATATGTTCGGCGCCTATTTTGCGATGACGGCCTATCATCTCACCGACAGCTTTGCGCTGGCGATGCTGGCCGGTGCGGGCGGCACCGCCATCCTCGGCTTGATCTTCGAGCGCGTCTTCATGAGCCGCGTCTATGGCGCCGACGTCTTGATGCAGCTCCTCGTCTGCTACGCCTTCGTGCTGATCTTCGATGATGTCGTGCGCATCATCTGGGGCCCCGAGTTCAAGTCGATGGGCATGCCCGCGGCGTTCCAGGTGATGCCGCTGTTCATCGCCGGCGGCGTGGTGCCGCCTTATTACCTGCTGCTGATCGGCGTCGCGCTCGTCGCGGCCATCGTGCTCGGCATCGGGCTGTCGCGCAGCCGCATTGGCAAGGTGATCCGCGCCGCCGCGCACAATCCCGGCATGGTGTCGGCGCTCGGTATCAACACTGGCCTGATCTATGGCGGCGTGTTCGCGCTCGGCGGCAT
The DNA here is from genome assembly GCF_044570075.1 of Bradyrhizobium sp. YCK136. NCBI lineage: Bacteria > Pseudomonadati > Pseudomonadota > Alphaproteobacteria > Hyphomicrobiales > Nitrobacteraceae > Bradyrhizobium > Bradyrhizobium sp. YCK136. Next base: position 6,296,884 of record NZ_CP172424.1, on the reverse strand, counting down.
GCTGGCGGGGCTTGCGGGTGCGCTCGCGGCGCCGGTGCGGTCGCTGACCCCCGGTATGGGATTCTCGGTGCTGATCGAATCCTTCATCGTCACCGTGATCGGCGGCATGGGCTCGGTCCTGGGCGCCCTGATCGGCGCGCTGCTGATCGGCCTGATCCGCTCGTTCGGCTCGCTCGGCTTTCCCCTGTTCACGGAAGGCCTGATGTACCTGTTCATGGTGATCGTGCTGGTCTCCAAGCCCACCGGCCTGTTCGGCAAGGAGGCGGCATGACCGAGCTGGAGGCCGGACGCGCGCAGACGCTGGCGCCGGTGCGCAGCGGCGCGGCACTTCATCGCTACCGCGACGTCCTGATCGCGCTGATCGCCTTCGCCGTGCTGGCGAGCCTGCCGCTTTTCACCGGCAGCAAGGCGCTGCTCGACTTCGTCATCCGGTGCTCGGCTTACGGCCTGTTCGCGACCTCGCTCAACCTCCTGGTCGGCTACACCGGGCTGACCTCGTTCGGCCACGGCATGTTCTTCGGCCTTGGCGCCTACAGTTTCGGCCTGATCATGCAGAAGCTTGGCCTGCCCATTCCGGTCGCCTTCGTCGCGACGCTGGTGATCACGGCGCTCATCGCCGCCGTGATCGGCGCGATCTGCGTGCGGCTGAAGGAGATCTACTTTGCCTTCGTCACGCTGGCGTTCCAGATGCTGATCCACTCGACCATCCTGTCCTGGGCGTCCTTCACCGGTGGTGACCAGGGCCTGCGCGGCGGCATCCCGCGTCCCGCGTTCCTCGGCATCGATCTGTCGAACCACGTCCATCTCTATGTCACGAGCTGCGCGCTCCTCGTCCTTGGCCTGCTCGCGATGCGCCAGATCGCGCAATCGCCGTTCGGCTACACGCTGCGCATGATCCGCGACAACGCCGCGCGCGCGAGCTTCCTCGGCATCGATGTCTGGCGCGCAAAGCTCACCGTGTTCGTGCTGGCGGCGCTGTTCGCGGCGATGGGCGGCATGGTGATGGCGCTGTTCGTCTCCGGCGCCTATCCGGAATTCGCCTATTGGACCATTTCGGGCGAAGCCATCTTCATCAACATGCTCGGCGGCGTCTCGACCTTCCTGGGGCCGATGGTCGGCACCGTGCTGCTGCTGCTGCTCAACGACACCGTGACGCGGTTCACCGAGTACCATGGCATCGTGCTCGGCGTGGTCATCCTGTTCTTCGCACTGGGCCTGCGTAAAGGCCTGCTCGATTTCGTCGCCGAATGGTTCGCACACCGGCGCGACGCCGGCGAGGGACGCTAGCGATGTCAGGTGTATCCACCGGGCAGTCATTCCGGGGCGCACGAAGTGCGAACCTGGAATCTCGAGATTCCGGGTCCGGTCCTGGACCATCCCGGAATGACGATGGCAGTCAACGGCGCGAGACAGGCGAGGGGCGCTAGCGATGCTCGAGATCCGCAACCTCGCAAAGTCCTTTGGCGGCGTGAAGGCGACCAACGACGTCACGCTCGACTTCCCCGATGGCTCGCTCACCGCCGTGATCGGCCCGAACGGCGCCGGCAAGAGCACCTTCTTCAACCTGATCACCGGCGCCTTGAGGCCGGATTCCGGCGAGGTCCTGCTCAACGGCGTCGATCTCGCCGGGCGTTCGCCGCCGGAGATCGTGCGCCACGGTATCGGCCGCGCTTTCCAGGTCGCCAGCATCTTCAAATCGCTGACGGTGCAGGAAACCATGCTCGCCGCGGTCAGCGCCGATCAGCGCACTTCCGCAGTGCTGCACAAGCGCTTTCCCTTGCCCGAGACGCGCGATCGCGCCGAGCATGTGATGGAGCTGTTAGGCCTGTCCGGCAAGCGCAACCGCACCGCGGCGACGCTGTCGCATGGCGATCAGAAGCTGCTCGACATCGCGCTGGCGCTCGTGCTCGAACCAAAGGTGCTGCTGCTGGACGAGCCGACCGCCGGCATGGGCCCGGAGGAGCGCTGGCGCATGATCGACAAGGTGCGCGAGCTCTGGGAGACGCAAAAGATCACCGTCGTCTTCATCGAGCACGACATGGACATCGTGTTCAAGATCGCGCCGAAGATCGTCGTGCTTTGCTATGGCCGCATCCTCGCCACCGGCACGCCGGACGAGATCCGCAACAACAGCGCGGTGATCGAGGCCTATCTCGGCACCGAACATGCGGGAGCGGCCGCATGAGCGCAGCCATCATCGAGGTCGCCGATCTCGACGTCTATTACGGTACCAGCCAGATCCTGTTCGGCGTCGGCCTTTCCGTGCGGCAGGGCGAGACCATGGCGCTGCTCGGCCGCAATGGCGCCGGCAAGTCGACGACGATGAAGGCGATCATGGGCCTGGCGCCGCCGCGGCGGGGCAGGGTCAGCCTGCGCGGCGCGGTGATATCCGGCCGGAAGCCGCACCATATCGCCCGCGCCGGGCTCGGCTTCGTGCCGGAGGACCGCCAGATCTTCCCGGAGCACACGGTCGAGGACAATCTCGTCATCGGTCGCAAGAAGGGGCCGGAAGGCCAGGACGAGTGGCCGATCAAGCGCATCTATGAAGTCTTCCCGCTGCTGGAGCCGCTGCGCCATCGCATCGCCGGACGCCTGTCGGGCGGTGAGCAGCAGATGCTGGCGATCGCGCGCACGCTGATGGGCAATCCGGCGCTGCTGCTGCTCGACGAGCCCAGCGAAGGGCTCGCGCCGATCATCGTGCAGCGGATCGGCGAGCTTTTGCGCCAGCTCCGCCAGCTGGGCTCGACCGTGCTGATCGCCGAGCAGAACATGCATTTCTGCCTTGGCCTGGCGAGCCATGCCACGGTGATCGACAAGGGCCAGATCGTCTATGCCGCCGGAATCGACGAGCTGAAGGCCAACGAGGCGATCCGGCGGCGTTATCTGGCCCTTTAGCCTGGGCGCCGGTGTCCAAATAGGCCGGAAGAAGAAAACTATTGTCCCGGGGGTGTCCGACGGAAGGAGTTTCCCCGTCGAGGCGCAAAAACGCCAATCGCTTCCATTGCCGTTTGGGGCCGAAACGACGACATTCCGTTCAGAATTTGATGGATTGGCGCAAGCTATGGAACGCACTCGATTTGAACCCTTCGGCGAGCAGCTGGTGTCCGCGACGGACACCCAGCCCAAGTCGCGCGCCTCGAAGCTCCTGTTGCGGGCCGGTACCACGCTGTTCTGGTCGCTAGTCGCGGGCATCGTGCTGGCGCGCGCGGCCTTCTTTGAGCCGGGCATCTATGACGGCTTCAGCCGCGTCGCCTCGCTGGCCAAAAACCTGATCTTCTGAGCCGGTTTATTCCGGGTCGAGGACAGAACTTCCCTCGGCCCTGATATGTCGAAAACTTATTTCCCAATTGGATCGTGCTGCGTATAAATCTTTCTCCTCTGGGAGAGATTTGTGTCGCAGAATCAAGCATCCAGCCCGGCCGATGCCAAGCCGGCCACCGCCATAAGCCGCATTGCGGCGCTGATTCCGGGCATCCTCCTCTGCATTGCCGTCGCCGGCGTCTCCGCCCTGCTGGAGCGGGCGGAACTGGGCGTGTTCGAGCATCCCTATGTCGAGGCGCTGGTGATGGCGATCCTGCTCGGCATGGCCTTGCGCAGCTTCTGGAAGCCCGCGCCGCGCTGGCAGGCCGGCATCGCCTTCAGCGCAAAACAGCTGCTTGAAGTCGCAGTCATGCTGCTCGGAGCCTCGATCAGCTTCGCGGCCATCGCCGCCTCGGGCATCGCGCTGCTCGCATCGATCGCCGCGGTCGTCGTCATCGCGCTCTGCGTCTCCTTCGGCCTCAGCCGGCTGCTCGGCCTGTCGACGCGGCTGTCGATCCTGATCGCCTGCGGCAACTCGATCTGCGGCAATTCCGCGATCGCGGCCGTGGCGCCGATCATCGGCGCCAACAACGACGAGATCGCGTCCTCGATCTCCTTCACGGCGATCCTCGGCGTGATGATGGTGCTCGGCCTGCCGTTGCTGATCCCGCTGCTGCAACTCTCCGCTACGCAATACGGGATTCTCGCGGGCCTCACCGTCTATGCGGTGCCGCAGGTGCTCGCGGCGACGGTGCCGGCCGGGCTCGTCTCGACGCAGATCGGCACGCTGGTGAAATTGATGCGTGTGCTGATGCTCGGACCGGTCGTCGTCGGCCTGTCGCTGGTCGCCTCGCGTTGGCAGAGCGACGCCAAGAAGACCAATGTCGGCTTCTTCCGCCTGGTCCCGTGGTTCATCCTCGGCTTCCTCGCGCTGGCGACGCTGCGCTCGCTGGAGATCGTCCCTAGCACGGTGGTCGGACCGGTGACCAAGATCACCAGCTTTTTGACGGTGGTGTCGATGGCGGCGCTGGGCCTCGGCGTCGACGTCCGCGTGCTCGCCAATGTCGGCGGACGGGTGACGGCTGCGGTGACGCTGTCGCTGATGCTGCTGCTCGGCATCAGCATCGCGCTGGTGCATTGGTTTAAGTGATCTTGCCGCGATGGCGGTGCTGACCCTCTCCCCTTGTGGGAGAGGGTGGCTCGCCGCGAAAGCGGCGAGACGGGTGAGGGGTTGTCTCCACGAGTACTTCTCTCACGGTGTCATTCGCGGATAGAACCCCTCATCCGGCGCTTCGCGCCACCTTCTCCCACAAGGGGAGAAGGGAAGTAAGAGCGCTAGCTGCGCCTAAATCACATCTGCCAGCGAATGCCCGTGCAGCTCGATGTTCAGCCCCTGCATGCCCATGTCGGTGATCTCGCCGCCCATCGCCTTCAGGCTTTCCTCGCGGATCAGCGACATCAGCCCGCGGCGCAGGCCCAAGAACTCCGACGACATCATCATCGCTTGCTGCCGCGGCCGCTCCAGCGGGATCGGAATCTCCGCCTTGATCGAGCCGGGGCGGGCGGTCATGCAGTAGACGCGGTCGGATAGGAAGATCGCCTCGTCGATGTCGTGGGTGACGAACAGCACCGAGATCTTCAGCCGCTGCCACATGTTGGTGAGGATCTGCTGCATGATGACGCGGGTCTGCGCGTCGAGCGCGCCGAACGGCTCGTCAAGCAGCAGCACCTTCGGTCCCGTCGCGAGCGCGCGGACGATGCCGACGCGCTGCTTCATGCCGCCGGAGAGCTTTTCCGGATAATGCTTCTCGAAGGCCTCCAACCCGGCAAGCCCGAGCAGCGTGCGCGCGGCGCGCTCACGCTGGGAGCGCGCCATGCCGCGCATCTTCAGGCCGAACTCGAATTCTCCCGCACCGTCTTCCAGGGAAACAGCGAATATTGCTGGAACACCATGCCGCGCTCGGCGCTGGGGCCGTTGACGCGCTCGCCGTCGACGGTGACGATGCCTGTGGTGGGCTTGAGGAATCCCGCGACCGCGTTGAGCAGCGTCGACTTTCCGCAGCCGGAGGGACCGACGATCGAGACGAACTCGCCGGGCTTCACATCGATCTGCGTATCGGTGACGGCCTGAACCGGTCCCTCGATACTGTCATAGCTGAGCGAGAAGCTCCGGACTTCGATATGGCCCTTCGACGGGTTCGCGAGCATCTCGCTCATGTCGACCTCCACGGCATCACCAATTGTCCCGCGCCCCTGATGAGCAGGCTCGATCCGAGGCCGAGCACGCCGATCGCGATCATGCCGAGCGCGATGTCGGCATACTGGACCAGCGAATAGGCCTCCCAGGTGAAGTAGCCGATGCCGTACTGACCCGAGATCATCTCGGCGGCGATCAGCGACACCCAGGCGACGCCCATGCCGACTGTGAGGCCGGTGAAGATGTGCGGCAGCGAGGCCGGGAAATACACCTCGCGGAAGATCGAGCGTTCGCGCGCGCCGAGACACTGCGCGGCGCGCACCAGCACCGGATCGACCAGCGACATGCCGTGCAGCGTGTTGACCAGGATCGGAAAGAACGAGCCGAGGAAAGTGATGAAGACGATGCTCTGCTCGTTGGTCGGCCACAGCATGATCGCCATCGGCACCCAGGCGATCGCCGGGATCGGCCGCAGCACCTCGGCGACCGGGAAGATGATCTCGTGGACCAGCTTGAAACGGCCCATGATCAGGCCGAGCGGCACGCCGACGATGGCCGCGAGCGAGAAGCCGATGAAGATGCGCCGGCAGCTCAGCACGATGTGCATCAGGAACTTGGGATCGTGGATCGCCTTGGTGAAGCTGGCATAGACCGCGAGCGGCGAGGGCACGTTGGTGAAGCGCACGAAGAACACGACGCGGTAGGTCGTGAGCAGGTGCCAGACCAGCAGGAACGCGATCAGCGAGGCGATGCCGATCGCGGTGGCGCGCAGCCGGCCCTGGTTCAGGCGATACCAGCGCAGCGCGAGCGTGCCGAAGGAGTGCGGTGTCTGGGGCGGCGTGACGGCGGGCATGGGGCCCGCCTCAGCCATTGCAGTTGTTGCCGGCATGCTGTCCTCGGACTGTCTGACGAGGGCGGGACTGCTCACGTCTTGCCTCCGCCGACCGCCGCCTTCACCGCATCGTCGAAGCCGAGCACCTTGCCGCCGATCTTGGCGGCATGGGCTTCGGCATCCTTCTTCAGCAGGAACGGCGCGACGTCGCCATCGCCGACCGCGAAGAAGGCCTGGTCGGCGAACAGCTTGATGCCGCGGGTGGTGTCGAAGACGTAGGCGACGTTGATCTTCTTGCCCTTGGCCTTTAAGTCGGCATAGGCGCCTAACGTGCAGGCCGCGGACGCGAACGGCAGGATGCCGGCTTCATCCACCCAGACCTCGCCGGCCTTGCGCGGATCGGTGATCGGCCTCTTGCAGAAGCTGTCTTCGCCCGAGATTTCGTAGTTCTTGGTGCTCGCAAGCTGCGCATTGTAGTCGAGCTTCATCTCGGCATAGGCCTTGCGGATGTAGCTGTCGTCGACCCATTTCTTCGGATCGAACTCCTTCATGCGGCCGAGGTTCTGCAGCACCTTGACGTCGGTCGTGGCGGCATCGATCAGCGCCGGCTTGATCGTCGGGTCTGTGGTCATGTTGCCGCTGGGGCCGAGGAAGATATAGACGACCTCCTTGTTGATCCCGGTCCATTCCTGGATCTTCTCGGCGGCAAGCTTGGGATCGTCGCGCAGCCACTGGTTGGCGGCGATCAGCGCCTTGAAGTAGGCGACGACGACTTCAGGATATTTCTCGGCGAAGTCGGTGCGGACCACGATGCCGTGGAAGGTCGGCAGATTGGTCTCGACGCCGTCAAAGATCTTTCGCGCGAAGCCGCGGAACGGCAGCAGCTCGGCGAAGGGGACGAAGTCGGCATGCGCGTCGATCTTCTTTTCCTGGAGATTGGTCGAGCCGACCTCCGGGCTCTGGCTGACGAGTTGGAAGAAGTCGGATGCGTAGCCGCGGTCCTGCATCGCCTTGAGCACCATGCCGTGCGCGGCGGAGCCGAACGGCACGCTGACCAGCTTGCCCTTGAGATCGGCAAGGTCGTAGTAGGGCGAGTCCTTGTGGACGACGAGGCCGTTGCCGGAGCCGGACAGGCTGTAGGCGGCGATGCCGATCAGGCGGCTCTTGCTCTCCGGATTGCTCTCGAAGGTGAAGCCGTTCACGATCAGCGGATAGTCGCCCATCATGCCGATCTGCAGCTTGTTCGCCATCATCGCGTTGGTGACGGGCGGGCCGGAGGTGAAGTTCTGCCACTCCAGCTCGAACTTGATGTTGGCGTATTTGCCGTCCTTCGGCAGATATTTTTCGAGGAGATGAAGCTGGCGGATCACGACGCCGGCGGTCACCGTGTTGGTCGTGGTGTCCTGCGTTCCGATGCCGAGCGTCACGGTTTCCGCCGAAGCCGGCTGCGCGAGGATCAGCGCCAGCGACGTCACCGACATCGCGATCGAGAGCGTGGGAAGATGGCGGACCATTCTCATCCTCATTCGGTTGGATGTGCTGTGGTTGCCATGATTGGGTGAGGGCCTGGACAGGGCAAATCCGGAATGAGCGCCGCAGTCGATTAGTTGCCGGGAAAAGCTGATTGCATACTCCTTGGGCAGTCCTGCACTATAAAGCCGCTTGCCTGTGCACCGGCCCTGGCCGCAGGCTTCCTTAATCGGACGCCTGGCCGCGCATCTCCTCCAGCACGTCGGTCCGGCACACCACGATCTGCGAGCGCTTGGTCACGACGATTCCCTTCTCCTGCATGCGCTTCAGGCTGATCGTCACCCATTGCCGGGTGGCGCCGACCATGTGGGCGATGTCGGCATGGGTGAAGGCGGCCGCGATCACCCGGCCGTCCGCATCATCGACGCCGTAGAGCTCGACGAGATGCAGCAAGCGATGCGCAAGGCGCTGGGTGATCGAGCGCGTTCCCAGCATCTGCGCCAGCGCGGAATAGCATTTGCCCTTGAAGGTGAGACCTTCGATCAGGCCGATCGCAAGGTTCGGGATCTCTGCGGCAAGGGACGGCAGTTCCTTTCCGGGAAGGTGCACCACGCTGCAATTGCTGGATGCGACGCCGGACCATTGATGCACGGTGCCTTCGAACACCTCCGGCCCGCCGACGAAATTGCCGACATGCCAATAGGCCAGCGTGATCTCGCGTCCGAGCGGGGAGGTGTAGAACACGCGGATGCGGCCGCTCTCGATCAGCCAGATGCCGTCATGCTTGCCGCCCTGGCTGAACAGCGTCTGGCCGCGGTTGAGCACCTTGCGGCGCCCCTGCTTCAGCACCAGCTCCCGCTCGCGCGGCGTCAGCTTGTCCATCAGCGCCGGCGGTCCGCCGATCCATTGCTGGTTCTCGGTGAGCAGCAGCGAGGAGCTTCCGGCAGGCCGGACTGCCGGGGGAACAGCCCCGCGAACCACATTGGCCGCCTGCAACATCACCTGCCTCCGGAACGTTCAAGTCGCTCTAAAGAGGAGCAATGTCCGTGCCAGATTCACTCCGCTGTCATCGCCCGGCTTGACCGGGCGATCCAGTATTCCAGAGGCGTCAATGGGTTATCGAGAGGCCGCGGCGTACTGGATTCCCCGCCTTCGCGGGGAATGACAGCGGAATTTGTGGCTTGGCTAGCGTGCCTCACCAACATCGTCGTCCTGGACAAGCGAGCGAAGCGGAGCGCTGATCCAGGACCCATTACCACACGTGTGCGTTGTTGCGCGGCCATGTTGCCACAGCCCGCTTTTGCAACTTGCTCTTGGGGTAATGGGTCCTGGCTTTCGCCAGGACGACATCGTTGGGTCAGCGCCCCGCCAGGCTCAGCAGATACGGCTTGGGATAGATCCCCCGGTTGTGCCCATCCGAAAATGAGATGTTCAGCCCGTAACCGAGATCGCCGATCTCGGTGATGGCAATCCCCGGAAACGCGTCCGGGAAGCGGCCGTCGAAGCGGGCGCGGGTGCAGTGGGCGCATTTGCAGGAGAGGCGGAGTGTTTCGGCGGGCAGGCTTAACGCATCGTCCTGCGTGGTGCGGACGAGGAGCGCGGCGAGATCGGCGCTGGCTTCGTAGACGGCTACGGTCGGTGCCACCAAAGTCATGGTCATGACGAACCTCCGACTCCTCTCTACGTCGTTGTGACGCCACTGCGATAGCAACTAATTGCCAGCGCGCGTGCGCTCGCCTGACCTTCGCTGCCTCCTCTTCAGTCACCGCCCGCGAAATGTGAAACTAATCGACCGGGAATTTCACTTCCGAATTGCCGGACTCTCCTCGCTCCGAAACCTTGGGCGTCGTCGATGGCCAAGGAGAGACCATGAGCGCATTTCAGAGGGAAACGGTGTTGTCGGTCCGCCACTGGACCGAGTCCCTGTTCAGCTTCACCGCGACCCGCGATCCGGGCTTCCGCTTCCAGAACGGCCAGTTCGCCATGATCGGCCTCGAGGTCGAGGGCAAGCCGCTGATGCGGGCTTACAGCATGGCGAGCGCCAACCACGAGGAGGCGCTCGAGTTCTTCTCGATCAAGGTGCAGGACGGCCCGCTGACCTCGCGCCTCCAGAAGATCAGGGAAGGCGACATCATCCTGGTCGGCCGCAAGGCGACCGGCACGCTGATCACCGGCAACCTCATTCCCGGCAAGCGCCTCTTGCTGCTCTCGACCGGCACGGGGCTTGCGCCGTTCGCCAGCCTGATCAAGGACCCTGACGTCTACGAGAATTACGAGACCATCGTGCTCGCCCATGGCTGCCGCCAGGTCTCCGAGCTCGCCTATGGCGAGCACCTCGTCGAAGGCCTGCGCAGCCACGAATTCTTCGGTCCCCTGATCCGCGACAAGCTCGTCTACTACCCGACCGTGACCCGCGAGCCATTCAGGAACCGCGGCCGCATCACCGATCTGATCGCCTCGAACCAGCTGTTCGACGACATCGGGCTGCCGGGCCTCGATATCGAGACCGACCGCATCATGCTGTGCGGCAGCCCGGCGATGCTGGAGGAGCTCCCTGCGATGTTTTCCGCGCGCGGCTTTGTCGAGGGCAATCACAGCCAGCCCGGCCATTTCGTGATCGAAAAGGCCTTTGTCGAGCGCTGAGGCGCAAATCGCGGCCCGGCGACAACTAATTGCTATCGCCGGAACGTCGCCTGAACAAATCTGATGCAAAGGCGCCGGCTATCGGCGAACCAGGAGCAAGCGATGGCACTAGGGTCTGTACCTAAATAGCGCCACGTGATTCTCTTGCCTACGTGTTGATTCGGGGGCGAGAGAATGCGCGCTGGTTTGTTTTGGCTGAACGACAGGCAATGGGCGCGTATCGAACCGCATCTGCCGAGGGGACTGACGGGGCCGGATCGGGACGACGACCGACGCATCGTCAGCGGCATCATTCACATGCTGCAATCGGGTGCACGATGGCGTGATTGTCCACGTGAATACGGCCCTTACACGACGATCTACAATCGCTTCAATCGCTGGGCCAAGCGAGGACGATGGTGCGCAATCTTCGAAGCGCTGGCCAAGCCTGGCGAAGACGGCGTCGTACTGTCGCTCGACTCGACCTCGATTAAAGCTCACCGGTGTGCCTCCGGCGGAAAAGGGGGGAGCACAATCAAGCAATCGGCCGCTCGCGCGGAGGCCGCACGACAAAAATCCATGCGCTGAGCGATCCGCTCTGCCGGCCGGTCGTCCTGCATCTGACTCCAGGCCAGGATGCCGATATCGCTGCGGCTCCCGATGTCCTGGCGCTCGCGCCACCCATGAGCGTGCTCCTCGCCGACAAAGGGTATGATGGCGACAAGCTTCGCGGCGAAATCATTCGTCGTGGCGCCAAGCCCGTAATCCCCAATAAATCTAACCGTGTCGTCATCCATCGCTTCAACAAACGCGCCTACAAAGGACGAAATGTCATCGAACGCTGCTTTTGCAGGCTCAAGGACTTCCGGCGCATCGCCACGCGATATGACAAGCTCGCCCGTAATTTTTTGGCCGCTGTTCATCTCGCCGCTCTCGTCGCATATTGGCTCAATTGAGTCTGGACCCTAGTACCCGGAATCAGAGCTGAGTGATACGGCGGCCTTTGAAACGGCGTTGACGGACCTTTTTCTTGGTCCAGACGAAGGGCTCGGCTCTGTCGTTGTATGCGTTGACGTAGGCATCGATGTGTTCCTGAAGCTGCTTGAGGCTCGTGAAGGAGGTGCCGCTGAGCGACTGCCCCTGCAAGATGGAAAACCATACTTCGACCTGATTGAGCCATGACGCACTTGTCGGCGTGAAATGAAATTGCACGTTGGGGTGGGCCTTGAGCCAGTCCTCGTTCTTTTTATGGGTGTTGAGGTTGTCGAGGATGACGTGAAGCTTGCGGTTCGGAAAAGCCGCGGTGACGCTGTTCATGAAATCGAGAAACTCGACGCGGCGCCGGCGTTTTGAATGGGTCGCGATGATCTTTCCGGTGGCGACTTCGAGCGCCGCAAACAATGTTGTGGTGCCATGCCGCTTGTAATCGTGGCTTTGGCCGGTCAAGGCGCGGCCATTGGGCAACTTCAGATAACCCTGCGCTCGCTCCAAAGCCTGGATCGAGGGCTTCTCGTCCACGCACAGCACAATGGCCTTCGCCGGCGGCGCGACATAGAGGCCGACAACATCGGCGGCTTTGGCCGTAAAGTTCGGGTCGTTGCTCTCGCACCAGGACTTGCGAGCCACCAGGTCAATCTTGTGGCTGCGCAGGAACCGCCAGACATATTGGACATCGACATCGCCCAGCGCCTCGGCCAGCAGGGGGCCGGTCCAGCGCGCAAACCCTTGCGGTGGCGGCTTATCCAGCAGCTTCAGAATCCGCTTGTCGGTCGTCTTCGTATAGATCGGCTGCTTGCCAGGCCGCGGCTTGTCTTGCAGCCCTTCAAGGCCATGGTCGGCATAGCGATGCCGCCAAAGGCTGACAATCCGCGGCTGGACCCCAACTTCCTTGGCGATCGACCGGGTGCTGCGCCCATCCGCCGCCAACAGAACTATCCGCGCCCGCTTCAAATCGCGCTGCAACGTCACCGGTGAGCGACAGCACGCCTCAAGCACCTTGCGATCTTTCCTCGAAAGGTGGACTTCTCTTGCTTCGGGTATCATCCCGACCTTGAATCACGACTCACGTTCCAAGAAAAGTGGGTACTAGATCAGATCGTCGACGGACTTTCGGAGGTTTCCTGCGATGTGCTGGTCATCGGCGGCGGCACGGCCGGCCCGATGGCGGCGCTCAAGGCGAAGCTGAAGAATCCGAAGGCCAATGTCGTCCTGCTCGAGAAGGCGAACGTCAAGCGCTCCGGCGCGATCTCCATGGGCATGGACGGGCTCAACAACGCGGTCATCCCCGGCTACGCGACGCCGGAGCAGTACACCAAGGAAATCACTATCGCCAATGACGGCATCGTCGACCAGAAGGCGGTCTATAAATACGCGCAGAACTGCTACAAGATTATCGAAGAGCTCGACAGTTTCGGCATCCGCTTCCTGAAGAACGAGAACGGCGACTATGCCGTCAAGAAGGTGCATCACATCGGCACCTATGTGCTGCCGATGCCGAACGGCGAGACCGTGAAGAAGGCGCTGTACCGTCAGCTCCGCCGTGCCCGCATCCTGATCTCCAACCGCTACATGGCGACGCGGCTGCTGAAATCGTCTGATGGCCGCATCGCCGGCGCGATCTCCGTCAACACGCGAACGGCCGAAATGCTGGTCATCAAGGCCAAGGCGGTGATCCTGTGCATGGGCGCCGCCGGCCGCCTCGGTCTGCCGACCTCCGGCTACATGTTCGGCACCTATGAGAACGCCGCCAATTCCGGCGACGGCTACTCCATGGCCTATCACGCCGGCGCGGCGCTCGCGAACCTCGAATGCTACCAGATCAATCCGCTGATCAAGGACTATAACGGCCCGGCCTGCGCCTATGTCGCCGGTCCGTTCGGCGCCTTCACCGCCAACAACGAAGGCTCGCGTTTCATCGAATGCGACTACTGGTCCGGCCAGATGATGCTGGAGTTCTACAATGAGCTCTTGTCCGGCAAGGGGCCGGTGTTCCTCCAGCTCAAGCATCTTCACCCCGACACCATCTCGGAGATCGAATCCACGCTGCACAAGGTCGAGCGTCCGACGCGCGGCCTGTTCCAGCAGGGACGCGGCGTCGACTACCGCAGCGAATCGATCGAGATGCACATCTCCGAGATCGGCTTCTGCTCCGGCCACAGCGCCTCCGGCGTGTTCGTCGACGACAATGCCCGCACCACCGTGCCCGGCCTCTACGCCGCCGGCGACATGGCGAGCGTGCCGCACAACTACATGCTCGGCGCCTTCACCAACGGCTCGGTCGCCGGCATCGACGCGATGGAGTTCGCCGACAGCCACGACTTTGCGGAGTTCGACGCCGCCGATGTCGCGCTGGAGCGCGACCGCGTGATGGCGCCGACCAAGCGCGAGGACGGCATTCCGCCGAACCAGGTCGAATACAAGAGCCGGCGCCTGGTCAACGACTATCTCCAGCCGCCGAAAGTCACGCGCAAGTACGAGCTCGGCATGCGCCGCCTTGCCGAGGCGCGGCAGGACATGCAGGAACATATGATCGCGCGCAACGCGCACGAGCTGCTGCGCGCGCTCGAAGTGCAGTCGATCATGGACTGCGCCGACATGGCGGTGCATGCCTCGCTCTACCGCGAGGAGAGCCGCTGGGGCCTCTATCACTGGCGCACGGATTTCCCGGAGAAGGACAACGAGAACTGGTTCTGCCACACGCTGCTCTCCAAGCAGGACGGCAAGATGACCAGCGAGAAGCGCGCGGTGGAGCCCTACGTCGTGCCGATCGCCGACGACGAGAAGGACCTCTACGACAAGCAGCGCATCCGCGCCTCCGCCTGATCCACCAGACCATAGCAACAGGAGACATAAAATGCCTCTCGCGTCCTATCAGACATCGGTTCCGGTGGTCGTCGACGACGCCAAATGCATCGCCGACAAGGGCTGCACCGTCTGCGTCGACGTCTGCCCGCTCGACGTGCTCCGCATCAGCGAGATGACCAACAAGGCCTACATGGCCTATGACGAGTGCTGGTACTGCATGCCCTGCGAAGCCGATTGCCCGACCGGCGCCGTCACCGTCAACATTCCCTATCTGCTGAGGTGATCATGTCGAGCCCGTTCGAATCCTATGACGACCTCGAAGACGCCGACGAGCGGCTTCAGGCCGCCGATCCCGCGGAGCGCCGCGTCGCCATCATCGCGCTCGGTCATTCCGGCGATCCGGCGGCGGTTGCGCATCTCGCCAACATGGTCGCAGATCCCGATGCCGGCGTACGCCAGCAGGTCGCGATAGCGCTCGGCGAGTTCGACGGGCCGGAGGCCGCGAGCGCGCTGGTCAAGCTGCTGGTCGACCCTGAGAGAATCGTGGCGTCGGCCGCTGCCGACAGCATGGCCGAGTTCAAGGATCCGGCCTGTGCCGGAATCATCCTGCCGCTGGTCAAGCACGCCCACGCCTTCGTCCGCATGGGCGCGCTGCGCGCGCTGAAGGAATTGCGCTGCAAGGACACGCTGAAGCCGGCGCTGGAAGCGCTCCAGGACACTGACGCCGCCGTACGCGTGCAGGCGATCGGCGTGATCGGCTTCCTCAAGCTGGAAGAATCCATCCCGGCGCTGACCGCGCTGATCAACGACCCTGATGCGCATGTGCGCCGCGCCGCCGTGAGTGCGCTGGCGTTCTCGCAGATGAAGCCGGCCGCCGAGACGATCACACGCGCGCTGAAGGACAGCGATTGGATGGTGCGCGAGATGGCGGCCGAAACGCTGGGCCTCAACGTCAACGGCTCGCTCGCCGCAGACCAGCTCGTGGCTTCGCTTGGCGACGAATTCTGGCAGGTGCGGCTGAAGGCGATCCGCAGCCTCGGCAGGATGAAGATCGAGCGCGCGGTGCGCCCGATCGGCAATTGCATCAACCATGACCAGGCCAATTTGCGGAAGGAGGCGGCCGCCGCGCTCGGCGAGATCGCCCATCCCGACGGCGAGGCGTTCCTCGCCGTCATCGCCGACGATGCCGACCCTGATGTCCGCAAGAACGCACGCTGGGCACTCCAGCAGATCGCGGCCCGCAAAGCGCGCGCAGGCGCATAGAGGCGCGCGCAGGGGCATAGCGGCTCTTCGCTGCCGGTCTGGACTTCCCCTGCCAGACGTTTATTGGTCTTCGCCAATGGGATCGGCCTGCCGTTCGAACGCGGCCGGTCCGAAAAACAGCGAGGACGCCGGCCATGACGACACTGTCCGTTAAAGACCTTCTCCCCGAAGATGGAACGAAGGGGACGCTGGTCGGCCGCGTCTGGCTGCCGCAGGCGAACGGTCCCGCCGTGGTCGCCGTGCGCGGCGACGGTGTCTACGACGTCACCGCCAAATTTCCGACCGTCAGCGCGCTTTGCGAAGAGGACAATCCGGCCAAGGCGCTCGCCGCGACCAGGGGTGAGCGCATCGGCGATCTCGACGCCATCGTGGCCAATACGGCCCCCGATGGACGTGACCCCAAGAAGCCGTGGCTGCTCGCGCCGGTCGATCTCCAGACCCTGGAGGCGGCCGGCGTCACCTTCGCTATCTCGATGCTGGAGCGCGTCATCGAGGAGCGCGCCAAGGGCAATCCGGCCTCGGCCGAAGCGATCCGGAAAGAGGTGACGCGGTTGATCGGCGACGATCTGTCAAAGCTCAAGCCGGGCTCGGACCAGGCGATGCACCTGAAGCAGGTGCTGATCGATCAGAACGCCTGGAGCCAGTATCTCGAGGTCGGCATCGGTCCCGATGCCGAGGTCTTCACCAAGGCACCGACCCTGTCCTCGGTCGGCACCGGCATGGACGCCGGCCTGCATCCGAAGTCCACCTGGAACAACCCCGAGCCGGAGCTCGTGCTGTTCGTCTCGAGCCGCGGCAAGATCGTCGGCGGTTCGCTTGGCAACGACGTCAATCTGCGCGACTTCGAGGGGCGCTCGGCGCTCTTGCTCTCGAAGGCCAAGGACAACAACGCGTCCTGCGCGATCGGTCCGCTGCTGCGCCTGTTCGACGACACCTTCACGCTCGACGACGCGCGCAAGCTCGACATCAGCCTGAACGTGAAGGGGACCGACGGTTTCATCCTCGACGGCCATTCCTCGATCAGCAAGATCAGCCGCGATCCGACCGACCTTGTCGAACAGACCATCGGCAAGGTCCATCAATACCCTGACGGCTTCGTGCTGTTCCTCGGCACCATGTTCGCGCCGGTCAAGGACCGCGATGCGCCGGGGCAGGGCTTCACCCACAAGCGCGACGACATCGTCACCATCGCCGCGCCCCAGCTCGGCAAGCTGGTCAACCGCATGCGCACCAGCGACGAGTGCGAGCCGTGGACGTTTGGCATCGGTGCGCTGATGAAGAACCTCGCGCAGCGGAAGCTGATCTAGCTTCTTTTTCGCCTCTCCCCGCTTGCGGGGAGAGGCCGAAATTTGCGCGAAGCGCGAATTCCGGGTGAGGGGGAGTCTCCGCGAGTCGATTTGGTCGACCTACGCCGAGCTCCACACATCGTCATTGCGAGCGCCCTCACCCCAACCCTCTCCCCGCAAGCGGGGCGAGGGAGCGCACCTTCATCTCCTCGTTGCATCGCTGGAACAAAATCGCGCTGGGTGTGTCATAGAGCCACCCAGTCCGCCAACGCGCGTTTCCTCCAAATAGTCAGATAATATGACTAGTCGGAACCGATCTTCCGTGAAATAGCGCCTCCCGCCGTCCGCAAAGGACGGTTCGCAGGTGTCATGCTACCAATCGGCGCCTGAGATAAACACAAGATCACTTCTTGGGAGACACGCCTGATGATCCTCAAAGCCCTCTTTGCAGCCAGCGCCACGGCCGCGTTGCTGCTCGCGCTGCCGGCGAATGCCGCCGAGCTCACCATCGGCTTCTCGCAGATCGGATTGGAATCCGGCTGGCGCGCGGCTGAGACCTCGGTCTCCAAGCAGGAGGCCGCGCAAGGTCAATCTCAAGATCGCCGACGCCCAGCAGAAGCAGGAGAACCAGATCAAGGCGATCCGCTCCTTCATCGCGCAGAACGTCGATGCGATCTTCCTCGCGCCCGTCGTCTCGACCGGCTGGGACTCGGTGCTGAAGGAAGCCAAGGAGGCCAAGATCCCGGTCGTGCTGCTCGACCGCGACATCGATCCCTCCGGCAAGGAACTCTATCTCACCGCCGTCACGTCGGACAGCGTGCACGAAGGCGAGGTCGCCGGCGACTGGCTGGCCAAGACCGTCGGCGGCAAGGCCTGCAACATCGTCGAATTGCAGGGCACGGTCGGCGCCAGCGTCGCTGCCAACCGCAAGAAGGGTTTTGACACTGCCATCGCCAAGCACGCGAACCTGAAGGTGGTGCGCAGCCAGACCGGCGACTTCACCCGCGCCAAGGGCAAGGAGGTGATGGAGAGCTTCATCAAGGCCGAAGGCGGCGGCAAGTCGATCTGCGCGGTCTACGCGCACAACGACGACATGATGGTCGGCGCGATCCAGGCGATGAAGGAAGCCGGCCTCAAGCCCGGCAAGGAGATCCTCACCGTCTCGATCGACGCGGTTCCCGATATCTTCAAGGCGATGGCCGCCGGCGAAGCCAATGCCACGGTCGAGCTGACGCCGAACATGGCGGGCCCCGCGCTCGATGCCATCGCGGCCTTCAAGGACAAGGGCACTGTTCCGCCCAAGTGGATCCAGACCGAGTCCAGGCTCTATACCGCGGCCGATGATCCGCAGCTACGACAGCAAGAAGGGCCTCGGTTACTGAGGCGGGCGCCGTGCCGGACCGCCCATTTGTGGTCCGGCACCCCCTTCGGCACCGCTGCGCAAACGAATAGGCTGGGTGTCCGCAGCATCAGCGGACGCCGGTGGGAGTGAGGTCGCTATGGAGAACAGCCCCGATCCTGCTCCGCCCCTTCTGGAGGTGCGCGGGATCAGCAAGAGCTTCGGCGCTGTGCGTGCGTTGCAGGAGGTCGACTTCACGCTTCGCGCCGGCGAGATCCATGCGCTGCTCGGCGAGAACGGCGCCGGCAAGTCCACGCTGATCAAGGTCGTCACGGGCGTATTTCCGCGCGACGCCGGCATCGTCAGGCTCGGCGGCGAGGAGGTCGCGCCGCGCTCGGCCAAGGCCGCGCTTCAGGCCGGCATCGCCACGGTCTACCAGGAGGTCAATCTGCTGCCGAATCTCTCGGTGGCGCAGAACTGGTTTCTCGACCGCCAGCCGATGCGCTTCGGCATCGTGCGCGACGGCGAGATGCGCCGCCGCGCCAAAGCGCTGCTCGCGGAGTTCGGCCTCGACATCGACGTATCAGCGCCGCTCGGCAGCTATTCCGTCGCCGTCCAGCATGTCACCGCGATTGCGCGCGCCGTCGATCTGTCCGCGCGCGTGCTGATCCTGGACGAGCCGACCGCGAGCCTCGATCGTCACGAGGTCGAGATCCTGTTCGGCATCATGCGCCAGCTCGCGGGGCGCGGCATCGGCATCGTCTTCGTTAGCCATTTCCTCGACCAGGTCTACGAGATCTCCGACCGCATCACCGTCTTGCGCAACGGCCGCCTGGTCGGTGAGCGCGAGACTGCCTCGCTGCCGCGGATCGAGCTGATCCGCATGATGCTCGGCCGCGAACTGGCCGAGACCACCGGCGCGCGGGCGGCGACACGCGAGCATCAGGCGCGCGAGATCTGCGCGAGCTTCGAGAATTACGGCAAATCCGGCTATGTCGCGCCGTTCAATCTCGAGCTGCGCCATGGCGAGGTCGTGGGCCTCGCCGGCCTGCTCGGCTCGGGCCGCACCGAGACGGCGCGGCTGGTGTTCGGCGCCGAGCGCGCCGATCGCGGGCAGGCGAAGGTTGAAGGCGCGCCCGTGCGGCTGCACTCGCCGCGCGACGGCGTGCGCCACGGCTTTGGCTATTGCCCGGAGGAACGCAAGACCGACGGCATCGTCGCCGAGCTCAGCGTGCGCGAGAACATCGTGCTGGCGCTTCAGGCCAAACGCGGGCTGCATCGCCCGCTGTCGCGCCGCGAGCAGGACGAGATCGCGCGCCGCTACGTCAGGATGCTGGACATCCGTCCGTCCGATCCGGAGCGCCCGGTGGGCCTGCTCTCCGGCGGCAATCAGCAAAAAGTGCTGCTGGCGCGCTGGCTCGCGACCTCGCCGCGGCTGCTGGTGCTGGACGAGCCGACCCGCGGCATCGACGTCGGCGCGCATGCCGAGATCATCCGCCTGATCCGCGACCTCTGCGACGAAGGGCTCTCTCTGCTCGTGATCTCCTCGGAGCTGGACGAGATCGTGACCTATTCGGATCGGGTCGTGGTGCTGCGCGACCGCGCCCATATCGAGGAGCTCGCGGGCGAGGCGATTGACGTCGGCAACATTCTCGCGGCCATCGCGGCCGACGGCGCCGCCACAGCGCATGAGGGGCGGGCATGATAGCGCTGTTGCCGCGCCGCGGCCTTGCCCAGATCCTCGCACTGATCGTCATCCTCGCGGTCGACCGCGTGGTGTCGCCGCAATTCTTCGATTTGCGCCTTCAGGACGGCCGTCTGTTCGGCAGCCTGATCGACGTGCTCAACCGCGGCACGCCGGTGGCGCTGCTTTCGCTCGGCATGGTGCTGGTGATCGCGACGCGCGGCATCGACCTCTCGGTCGGCGCAATCATGGCGATCTCGGGCGCGATTGCGGCGAGCCTCGCTGACAGCCACGGGCTTCCGATCGTGCTGGCGGCCGCGCTCGGCGCCGGCCTCGTCTGCGGATTGTGGAACGGCTTTCTCGTCGCGGTGCTCGGCATGCAGCCGATCGTGGCGACGCTGATCCTGATGGTGGCGGGGCGGGGCATCGCCCAGCTCATCACCGAGGGACGTATCGTGACGTTTTCCTCGCCCGACCTGGTCTGGCTCGGCAACGGTGCCATCCTCGGCCTGCCGGTGCCGGTCGCGATCGCCTTGGTCATGCTGATCCTCACCGGCGCGGTGGTGCGCGGCTCGGCGCTCGGGCTTCTGATCGAGGCGACCGGCGGTAATGCGCGGGCGAGCGAGCTTGCCGGCGTCGGCACCCGCGCGATGATTCTTTCGGTCTATGTCTGGTGCGGCGTCTGCGCCGCGCTGGCCGGCGTGATTGCGGCCGCCGACATCATGGGCGCGGATGCCAACAATGCCGGCCTCTGGCTCGAGCTCGATGCGATCCTGGCCGTCGTGATCGGCGGCACCTCGCTGTTCGGCGGCCGCTTCAGCCTCGTTCTGGCCGTACTCGGCGCGCTGATCATCCAGACCATGAACACCGGGATCCTGCTGTCCGGCTATCCGCCGGAGTTCAATCTGCTGGTCAAGGCGGTGGTCGTGCTCGCGGTTCTGCTGCTGCAATCGCCGAAATTCTCGGGGCTTGCCGGTATCGCGGCGCGGCTGCGGAGGGCGAAAGCATGAAAGGCCTGCCGCCCGTCCTGATCACGGCCATCGTGCTCGTCGCGGGCTTCGCGCTCTGCGCCATGCAATTCCCCAACATCGCCTCCACCCGCGTGGTCGGCAATCTCCTCACCGACAACGCTTTTCTCGGCATCGTCGCGACCGGCATGACCTTCGTCATCATCTCCGGCGGCATCGATCTGTCGGTCGGCTCGGTGATCGGCTTCACCACCGTCTTCGTCGCGCTCGCGATCGAACGCTGGGGCGTGCCGCCGCTGGTCGCCTTCGTCGCCATCCTCGCGCTCTCGGCGGCGTTCGGTGCGGCGATGGGCGCGGTCATCCATGTCTTCGATCTGCCGCCTTTCATCGTGACGCTGGCGGGGATGTTCCTGGCCCGCGGCGCGAGCTTCCTGCTCTCGACGGAGTCGGTCCCGATCACCGCGCCGGTCTATTCCACCGTGTCGGACTTCGCCCTGCGGATGCCCGGCGGCGGGCGGCTGACCGCGATTGCGATCATCATGCTCGTGATCGTGATCGGGGGCGCCTTGCTGCTGCATCTCACGAGGTTCGGCGCCAATGTCTATGCGCTCGGCGGCAGCCGGAGCACCGCAAGCCTGATGGGCGTTGCGGTCGGCAAGATGACGGTGAAGATCTACATGCTGTCGAGCCTGCTCGCAGGCATCGCCGGCATCGTCTTCTCCTTCTACACCAGCGCCGGCTACTCGCTGTCCGCCGTCGGCGTCGAGCTCGACACCATCGCCGCCGTCGTGATCGGCGGCACGCTGCTCACGGGCGGGCAGGGCTCGGTGATCGGCACCTTCCTCGGCGTGCTGATCCAGGGCCTGATCCAGACCTACATCAATTTCGACGGGACGCTGTCGAGCTGGTGGACCAAGATCGCGACCGGCGTGCTACTGTTCGCCTTCATCGCCTTGCAGCAGGGGCTGGTCGCGCTCGCGCGCCGGCCCGCGGCCAAGAGTGCGGGAGCTGCCACATGACCTCGCGCATTGTCGTCATCCCGACGCGCCGGGCCCACTCCAATCACGCGGAGGTGGCCCGCTCGATCGGCGTCGACATCATCGCCGGCCGTTACGCGGAGGGGACACGCCTGCCTGGCGATGCCGAGATGATCGCGATGTTCGGCGTGTCGCGGCCGGTGCTGCGGGAGAGCGTGAAGACGCTGGTGGCCAAGGGCCTGCTCACCACCAAGGCCCGCGTCGGCACCGTCGTGCGCGAGCGCGCGGCCTGGAACATGTTCGATGCAGACGTGCTGGCCTGGCATCTCGACGCCGGCATCGACAAGCGCTTCCTCAACGACCTCGCCGAGATTCGTCTTGCGGTCGAGCCGCGCGCGGCCGAGCTCGCAGCGAAGCAGCGGTCCGAGGAGGACGTCGCCGAGCTCCGGCGCAGCATGGAGCGCATGCGGCGTGAAGCCTCCGACTCGGTGGGCTTTGCCGATGCCGACCTCGCGCTTCACGTTGCCGTGGCGCGGGCCTCCGGCAATCTGTTCATGCGCTCGATCGGGCATGTCATCGAAGCCGCCTTGCGCACCTCGTTCCTGCTCAGCGCCCCGGTCGAGCCGGAGGACCGCGACGCCGTGCTGCTCTGGCATCAGAAGATCGTCGACGCGATCGCGGCCGGCGATGCCGAGGCGGCATCGGAGGCCATGGTCTTTGTCATTCACAACGGCATGAGCCGCCACGAGGATACGGTGATCGAGACCGCCCCGGCCGAGGTGCTGCCGTCAGCCGATACTGGAGAATAAGCGTGACCGACCTTCGCATTGCCATCGTCGGATTCGGCAAGATCGCGCGCGACCAGCATGTCGGTGCGATCGCGGCGGTACCGGGCGCGACGCTCGCGGCTGTTGCCAGTCGCAATGCCTCGCTGCCGGAGCTGCCGCATTTTGCTACCATCGAAGAGCTGCTGGAGAAGGGCCCGGCGATCGACGCGGTCTCGCTCTGCACGCCGCCGCAGGTGCGGCGCGCCCAGGCCGCCACGGCGCTCGCCGCCGGCAAGCACGTCATGCTGGAGAAGCCGCCCGGCACCGGCGTTGCCGAGCTCGATCCGCTGATCGCGATGGCGGCCGATGCCAGGCGCACGCTGTTTGCGACCTGGCATTCGCGTTATGCGCCGGCGGTCGAGCCGGCCCGCGAATGGCTGGCGACACGCCGGATCAAGTCCGTGCACATCAACTGGAAGGAAGACGTCCGCGTCTGGCATCCCGGCCAGGCCTGGATCTGGGAGCCGGGCGGGCTCGGCGTGTTCGATCCCGGCATAAATGCGCTGTCGATCCTGACCCGCATCCTGCCCAAGCCGGTGTTCGTCACCGCGGCCGAGCTTGCCTTTCCGGCCAACTGCCAGGCCCCGATTGCCGCGAACCTGACGCTGACCGATATCGGCGGCCTGCCGGTCACCGCCGAATTCGACTTCCGCCAGACCGGGCCGCAGAGCTGGGATATCCTCGTGGAAACCGATCAGGGCCGGATGAATTTGTCCGGCGGCGGGCGTCGGATGGCTGTCGACGGCAAGGCCATTGCCGAGGCGCCCGATCAGGAATATCGCGAGCTGTACCGGCGCTTTGTCGAACTCGCGGCGACCGGCGCAAGCGATGTCGATCTGGCGCCGTTGCGTCTCGTTGCCGACTCTTTCCTGCTCGGCAGGCGCACGATCGTCGAACCGTTTGTGGACTGAACATGGCTGGCTCAAAAATAACAAAAGACGTCTTCGGAACGCTGCCGGACGGCCGCAATGTCGAGCGCATCGTGCTGCGCGGCGAGGGCGGCTTTGAAGCCCGTATCATCACCCATGGCGCGGTGATCCAGGCGCTGATCGCGCCGGACGCCAAGGGCGGCTACGACGATGTCGTGCTCGGCCACGACGCCTTCGCCGGCTATCTCGCCGAACGAAAATTCCTGGGCGCCACCGTCGGCCGCTACGCCAACCGTATCGCCAGGGGACAGTTCTCGCTCGACGGCGAGACGGTGCAGCTTCCCGTCAACAATGGCCCGAATGCGCTGCATGGCGGCCTCGACGGGTTCGACCGCAAGCTCTGGGCGATCGCCGGGATCGAAGAGGGCGCCGAGCCCGCGGTGACGCTCACCTATACGAGCCCGCACGGCGAGGAGAATTATCCGGGCCGGCTCGATGTGCGCCTGACCTATCGCGTCACCGGCCCCGCCGAGCTGTCGCTGATGATGGAGGCGCGGACGGACCGGCCGACCATCGTCAATTTGACCAACCACAGCTTCTTCAATCTCGAAGGCGCGACATCAGGCACGTCCATTCTCGACCACAGACTGACGGTCGCAGCCGAGCATTTCCTCGCGATCGATCCCACCGCCATTCCGTTGCCGGAGCCGCCGCGCAGCGTTGTCGGCACGCCGTTCGACTTCCGCAACCCGCATGCCGTAGGCGAGCGCATCCGCGAAAACGATCGGCAATTGCAGAGCGGCAGGGGTTACGACCACACCTACTGCCTCGGCCGCGACGGCAAGCTCGCGCTCGCGGCACGGCTGGAGGCGCCGCGTTCGGGACGCATCATGGAGCTGTTCACCAATCAGCCCGGCATCCAGGTCTATTCCGGCAACTATCTCGACGGCACGATCTCGGGCAAGGGCGGCAAGCTGATCCGGCAATCGGACGCCATGTGCCTGGAGCCGCATATCTGGCCTGACGCGCCGAACCGGCCGGATTTTCCGAGCCCGCGTCTCGATCCCGGCGGAATCTACCGGCATCACACCGTCTATCGCTTTGCAGTGAGGGCGCCATGATGGAAGAAGTGCCGACCTCCGTGCTCTCCGCCGAGCAATGTCATCTCGGCGAAGGGCCGACCTATGACGTCACCACCGATACCGCCTGGTGGTTCGATATCCGCGAAGGACGCCTGTTCGAGGCGCATCTCGGCGGCGGGGGCATCCGCGTCCACGCGCTCGGCCGGATGGCGAGCGCGCTCGGACGCATCGATGCCGATCGGCAGTTGATCGTCGCGGAAGACGGCCTCTATATCCGCAGTCTCGCCGACGGCGCGATGACGCTGTTCTGCCCGCTCGAAGCCGACAATCCCACGACGCGCTCCAATGATTGCCGCGTGCACCAGTCCGGCACGTTCTGGATCGGCACCATGGGCAAGAAGGCCGAGCCGAAGGCGGGCGCGATCTACGCGCTCCATCGCGGCAAGATCTCGACGCTGTTTCCCGGCATCAGCATTCCCAACTCGATCTGCTTCTCGCCGGATGGCGCGACCGGCTATTTCACCGACACCCCGCGCGCCATGCTCTACGCCGTCCCGCTCAATCCCGCGACCGGATTGCCGCGCGGCGAGCCGGAGGTGCTGCTCCGCCACACCGGCATCGGCGGCCTCGACGGCTCGGTGTGCGACGCCGACGGGCAGATCTGGAATGCGTGCTGGGGCGCGAGCCGGATCGACGTCTACTCTCCGCAGGGCGAGCGCCTGCGCTCGCTGAGTGTGCCGGCCAGGCAGGCGAGCTGCCCGGCCTTCGTCGGCCCTGACCTGTCGCGTCTCCTCGTCACCTCGGCCTGGCAGGATATGGACGCGGCGGCACGCGCTGCCGATCCGCAAGCCGGCTGCACGTTTTTATTGGAGGCATCCGCGCGCGGTCGCGCGGAGCCCGACGTCAAGCTCGCATAGGAGGCTCGGAGCCGCACACGACGAACGTTCTCGACGACACGAAAAACAGTCTGACACCCAAGGGAGTGAAGCATGCTGAAACTGAAGACGACATTCCTCGCGCTGGCGCTGGCCGGCGCTGCGACGATGGCCGCGGGCGTCACCGCCTCCGCGCAGGACAAGGCGACCGTCGGCATCGCCATGCCGACCAAATCGTCGGCGCGCTGGATCGACGACGGCAACAACATGGTCAAGGTGCTGAAGGAGCGCGGCTATAACACCGACCTGCAATATGCCGAGGACGACATCCCGAACCAGCTCTCGCAGGTCGAGAACATGGTGACCAAGGGCGCGAAGGCGCTGGTGATCGCCGCGATCGACGGCACCACGCTGTCCGACGTGCTCAAGCAGGCGAAAGCAAAAGGCATCACGGTGATTGCCTATGACCGCCTGATCCGCGGCACGCCGAACGTCGACTACTACGCGACCTTCGACAATTTCCAGGTCGGCGTGCTCCAGGCGGAGTCGCTCGTGCAGGGTCTCGGCCTGAAGGACGGCAAGGGTCCGTTCAACATCGAGCTGTTCGGCGGCTCGCCCGACGACAACAACGCCTACTTCTTCTACAACGGCGCGATGAGCGTGCTGAAGCCCTACATCGACAGCGGCAAGCTCGTCGTCGTGTCTGGCCAGATGGGCATGGACAAGGTCGCGACCCTGCGCTGGGACGGCGCCACCGCGCAGGCCCGCATGGACAACCTGCTCAGCGCCTACTACGGCAACAAGAAGGTCAACGCCGTGCTGTCGCCCTATGACGGCCTCTCGATCGGCATCATCTCCTCGCTGAAGGGCGTGGGCTATGGCAGCGCCGACCAGCCGATGCCCGTCATCTCGGGCCAGGATGCCGAGGTGCCCTCGATCAAGGCGATGCTGCGCGGCGATCAGTATTCGACCATCTTCAAGGACACCCGCGATCTCGCCAAGGTGACCGCCGACATGGTCGACGCCGCGCTCGCCGGCAAGCAGGTCACGGTCAACGACACCAACACCTATGAGAACGGCGTCAAGAAGGTTCCGTCCTATCTGCTCAAGCCGGTCGTGGTCTACAAGGACAATTGGGAGAAGGTTCTGGTGGACAGCGGCTACTACAAGAAATCGCAGTTCCAGTAGACGTTCTTGTTCCGTCATTCCGGGGCGATGCGTAGCATCGAACCCGGAATCTCGAGGTTCCGGGTTCGCCCTTCGGGCGCCCCGGAACGACCGCGATTTAGGACACCAAAGCCATGACCGCCATGCTGGAGATGCGCAACGTCAGCAAGAGCTTTGCCGGCGTCCAGGCGCTGCGCGACGTCAATTTCTCGGTTCACGCCGGGCAGATCCACGCGCTTGTCGGCGAGAACGGTGCCGGCAAGTCCACGCTGATGAAGGTTTTGAGCGGCGTCTATCCCCACGGCAGCTACGAAGGCACCATCATCTTCGAGGGCGAGGAGCGCCGCTTCCGCGACATCAACGATTCCGAGGCGCTCGGCATCATCATCATCCACCAGGAGCTGGCGTTGATCCCGTTGATGTCGATCGCCGAAAACATCTTCCTGTCGCATCCGCCGTCGAAATTCGGCGTGATCGACCGCGACGAGGTGTACCGGCGCACCCGCGAGCTGCTGGCGCAGGTCGGCCTGAGGGAATCGCCGGATACGCTGATCACCGACCTCGGCGTCGGCAAGCAGCAGCTGGTCGAGATCGCCAAGGCGCTGTCCAAGCGGGTGCGGATGCTGATCCTGGACGAGCCGACCGCGAGCCTCAACGAAGCCGATAGTGCCGCATTGCTCGAACGCCTGATGGCGTTCCGCGAGCAGGGCATCGGCTCGATCCTGATCTCGCACAAGCTCAACGAGGTGGCCAAGGTCGCCGACCACATCACCGTGCTGCGCGACGGCCGCACCGTCGACAGCATCGACTGCCGTGCCGAGCCGATCCAGGAAGACCGCATCATCCGCAGCATGGTCAACCGCGATCTCGCCCATCGCTTCCCCGAGCGCAGCGTGAAGATCGGCGAGCCCGTGCTCGCCATCGAGAACTGGTCGGTCTATCACCCCATTCATCCCGAGCGGCAGGTCATCAAGAACGTCAGTTTCGGCGTGAAGCGCGGCGAGGTCGTCGGCATCGCCGGCTTGATGGGCGCCGGCCGCACCGAATTCGCCATGAGCCTGTTCGGCCGCTCTTGGGGCACCAATATCAGCGGCCATATCCGGCTCGAGGGCAGGGAGATCGTGCTGCCGAGCGTCGCCGCCGCGATCGACGCCGGCCTTGCCTATGTCACCGAGGACCGCAAGCAGCTCGGCCTGATCCTCGCCGACGACGTCCGCAAGAACATCACGCTCGCCAGTCTCGACCAGGTCGCGCCGGGGCGGGTGATCGACGATATCGCCGAGCTGAAGGTCGCCAGCGACTACAGGAACCGCATGCGCATCCGCTGCTCCGACGTCTACCAGGAGACCGGCCAGCTCTCCGGCGGCAACCAGCAGAAGGTAGTGCTGTCGAAATGGCTGATGACCGACCCCAAGGTGCTGATCCTGGACGAACCGACAAGGGGCATCGACGTCGGTGCCAAATACGAGATTTACTGTATCATCAACGAGCTTGCGGAGGCCGGCCGCGGCGTCGTGGTCATCTCCTCGGAGATGCCCGAGCTGCTCGGCATCTGCGACCGCATCTGCGTGATGAACGACGGCGCTTTCGTCGGCGAGTTCTCCGGCACGGAAGCGACGCAGGAGAAGATCATGCGCGCCATCATGCGCAACCAGAGAAGCAACGGAAACGGCGTGCCTGAGGCCGCGGAGATGGGAGGATTGCAGCCATGACCGACAAGACGGTTTCGCTGCCCGAGGAGCGCCGGCACGGCAGCTTCATCAAGAACAATTTGCGCAATTACGGCATGCTGATGTCGCTGATCGCGATCATGCTGTTCTTTCAGGTCATGACCGGCGGCACGCTGCTGCAGCCGCTCAATTTGACCAACCTGGTGCTCCAGAACAGCTACATCGTCATCATGGCGCTCGGCATGCTGCTGGTGATCGTTACCGGCCATATCGACCTCTCGGTCGGTTCGGTCGCGGGCTTCGTCGGCGCGGTGGCCGCCGTGCTGATGGTGACGTACAAGGTCGACTACACGCTGGCCTTCATCGCCTGCCTGCTGCTGGGCGCGGCGATCGGCGCGGCGCAGGGCTATTGGGTGGCCTATTTCAAGATCCCGTCCTTCATCGTGACGCTGGCCGGCATGCTCGTGTTCAAGGGTCTTGCGCTTGCGGTGTTGCAGGGCCAGTCGCTCGGGCCGTTCCCGGCGACCTTCCAGAAACTGTCCTCGGGCTTCATTCCGGAGATACTGCCCGAGGCCGGCACGCTGCATCCGACCTCCATGCTGATCGGCGCCGTGCTCGCGCTCGGCCTCGTCTATGTCAGCGCCAAGGGCCGGTCGCGCGAGCAGTCGCACGGCATCGAGGTCGAGCCTTATGCCTTCTTTCTCGGCAAGAGCATTTTGCTGGCCTGCGCCGTGCTCTACTTCACCTATCTGATCGCCTCGCATCGTGGCCTGCCCAACGTGCTGGTGATCATGGGCGCGCTGATCGCGCTCTACGGCTTCGTCACCCGTCGCACCGTGATCGGGCGGCAGATCTACGCGGTCGGTGGCAATGCCAAGGCGGCAAGCCTGTCGGGCATCAAGACCGAGCGGCTGACCTTCCTCACCTTCGTCAACATGGGCGTGCTGGCCGCGCTCGCCGGCCTCGTCTTCGCCGCGCGCCTCAACACCGCAACGCCGAAGGCGGGCTTGGGCTTCGAGCTCGACGTCATCGCCGCCTGCTTCATCGGCGGCGCCTCGGCCTATGGCGGCGTGGGCCGCGTCGGCGGCGCCGTGGTCGGCGCCATGATCATGGGCGTGATGAACAACGGCATGTCCATCCTCGGCATCGGCATCGACTATCAGCAGGTCATCAAGGGCCTGGTGCTGCTGGGAGCGGTGTGCATCGACGTGTATAATCAGCGGCGGTGAGTGGACTGTTGTAGGGTCGGCAAAGGCGCGTAAGCGCCGTGCCTACCACCTTTCCACGATCGCGCGAGAAGTGGTGGGCACGCGTCCACCCTACGGCAGCCGCTACTGCGTGGTGAACAGCACCGCCGCGATGGCGACGGAGAGGCTGACCGCCGAGACGGTCGCCACGGTTGACAGTACCCCCATGCGCCTGAGCGCGATGGCGAACGCGATGATGATGGGGGTCGCGGTCATCAGCCCGATTTGTGCATCGCTCATGTCGTTGCTCGCCGCTCCCTGAAATCCTGAGGCGGTTCCTACCGTGATCCGGGCGGGCGGACGTTGCGTCGGCGCAAACAAGCCGGCGCAATCCACCAGTTTGTCCGCCGACAAACTCGGATCGGGGCGGGTCAGCTAAGTCTGTCCGGTGTCCTGATCCGGAAGGCAGATGTCGGCAACCGATTGCGAACAACAGGGAACCGGCTGGGGCATCCTCGAGGATCTCCCCGGCGATCCCATGATCTGGGTGCTGATCTTCAGCGAGCTGGCCGCGTTCGGCCTGTTCCTCGGCGCCTTCATCGTGGCCCGCGCCGTTCATCCCGTGATGTTCGCGGCCGGACAGGCCACGCTCGATGCGCATCTCGCCGGGCTCAATACCGTTGTCCTGGTGACCAGCGGCTGGGCCGCCGCCCGCGGCACGGCCGCCGCACGGGCTCGCCGCAAGCAGGCCGCGCGCGGCTGGCTGTTCGGTGCCATGGCCCTCGGCGGCGTCTTCATCGCGATCAAGCTGCTCGAATATGCCGGCGAGATCGCGCAGGGAAACGGGCTGGAGACCAGCCCGTTCTTCACGCTGTACTTCCTTCTCACCGGCTTCCATCTCCTGCATGTCGGCCTCGGCATCGTGATCCTGGCCGTGGTTTCCCGGGGGGCGGAGGTGATCGGCGTCGAGACGGGGACCGCCTTCTGGCACATGGTCGACCTGCTCTGGATCGTCATGTTCCCGATCCTGTATCTGGTGCGCTGATGATGCCGGATCGTCTCGACCTCACATGGATCGTGCTGATCGGCCTCGCGCTCGCGACCGTCCTGGTGCCATCCCTTGTGACGCGTCCGCTGCTCGGCAACGCCCTGCTGCTGGCCTTCGCCGCGCTCAAGGGGCGCCGGATCGTGCTCGATTTCCTCGATCTCCGCGCCGCGCCGGCGCTCTGGCGCGGCCTCGTGAGCGCCTGGGTCGTCATCGTCGTGCTCTTTGCCTGGTCCGTGTCGGCCGTCGTCGCCCTGATCTGACGCGCTCATTGCGCCCTGACAAAGAACCGGCCGCGCGAAGCGGCAATAAATCACAGCATCGGACCTCGACAGGAATCAACCGGAAAGGATTGGCAATGGCTGAACGCCTGACCAAGTCGGCCGCTCGAAACGTCTTCTACGGCGGCTCGGCTTTTTTCTTCGCCATCTTCATAGGGCTGACGGCGCACAGCCACTACTACATGGCCACGACCTCGACGGACGCGTCGACGCTGACGTCGTCGGTCGCCCGCGGCAAGCATGTCTGGGAGAAGAACTCCTGCATCAACTGCCACACCTTGCTCGGTGAGGGCGCCTATTTCGCGCCCGAGGTCGGCAACGTCTGGGATCGCTGGGGCGGCAAGGAAGATCCGGCAAGCGCGCGCGAAACGCTGAAGGCCTGGATGCAGTCGCAGCCGTCGGGCGCCGAGGGCCGGCGGCAGATGCCGCAGTTCAACCTGACCGACCAGGAGCTCAACGATCTTGCCGACTTCCTGCAATGGGTGAGCGCGATCAAGCGCCAGGACTGGCCGCCGAACAAGGCCGGTTGAGCGCCGCTAATCCTCTTTCAAGACAGAGAGAACCGAGATGAAATATCAGACCCAGAAAGTCGCGATGCTGTATTTCTACGGCGCGCTGACGCTGTTCCTGGCCCAGGTCCTGTTCGGCCTGCTCGCCGGAACCATCTACGTCCTGCCCAACACGCTGTCGACCCTCCTGCCGTTCAACATCGTCAGGATGATCCATACCAACGCGCTGATCGTATGGTCGCTGATCGGCTTCATGGGGGCGACCTACTTCCTGCTCCCGGAAGAGACCGAGACCGAGCTGTACAGCCCGCTGCTCGCCAAGATCCAGTTCTGGATGTTCTTCGGCGCGGCCGGCGTCGCCGTGGTCGGCTATCTCTTCCACTACCACGAGGGCCGCGAATTCCTCGAGCAGCCCTTCATCATCAAGGTCGGCATCGTCGTGGTCTGCCTGATGTTCCTGTTCAACGTGACCATGACGGCGCTCAAGGGCCGCAAGACCACGGTGACCAACATCCTGCTGTTCGGCCTGTGGGGCGTTGCGATCTTCTTCCTGTTCGCGTTCTACAATCCGGCGAACCTCGCCGTCGACAAGATGTACTGGTGGTACGTCGTCCATCTCTGGGTCGAAGGCGTCTGGGAGCTGATCATGGCCTCCGTGCTCGCCTACCTGATGATCAAGCTCAACGGCATCGACCGCGAGGTGGTCGAGAAGTGGCTCTACGTCATCATCGGCCTTGCCCTGTTCTCGGGCATCCTCGGCACCGGCCATCACTTCTACTGGATCGGCGCGCCCGGCTACTGGCAGTGGATCGGCTCGCTGTTCTCGACGCTCGAGGTCGCGCCGTTCTTCACCATGGTGATCTTCACCGTGCAGATGACCTGGAAGGCCGGCCGCAAGCATCCGAACCGCGCCGCGCTGCTGTGGTCGGTCGGCTGCTCGGTGATGGCGTTCCTCGGCGCCGGCGTCTGGGGCTTCCTGCACACGCTGTCCTCGGTGAACTACTACACCCACGGCACCCAGGTCACCGCCGCGCACGGCCATCTCGCCTTCTTCGGCGCCTATGTGATGCTGAACCTGTCGGTGATGGCCTATGCGATCCCGCAGCTGAAGGGACGCGCGCCCTACAACCAGTGGCTCAGCATGACGAGCTTCTGGATCATGTGCACGGCCATGATGACCATGACCTTTGCGCTGACCTTCGCCGGCGTGGTCCAGGTCCACCTCCAGCGCGTGCTCGGCCAGAGCTACATGGACGTGCAGGACCAGCTCGCGATGTTCTACTGGGTCCGGCTCGGTTCCGGCGTGTTCGTCGCGATCTCCGCGCTGATGTTCGTCTGGGCGGTGCTGGTGCCGGGCCGCGAGAAGCAGGCGACCGTGCCCGCCGCGCTGCAGCCGGCTGAGTAAACGCAAATGGCGGCCGCGGTTCGCCGCGGCCGCCTGCTTCCTGGAAAGTCCGGAGAGACATCATGAAACCTGCCCTTCACACGGTGACCTCGGCGCCCGCGTTGCCGGCCTATGTCGCAACCGGCAATGAATGCGCGCTGTTCGAGCACGCCTGGCGTCATCAGCTTCCGGTCCTGCTCAAGGGGCCGACCGGTTGCGGCAAGACGCGCTTCGTCGCGCATATGGCGGCGCGGCTCGGACTGCCGCTTCACACCGTCGCCTGCCACGACGATCTCACCGCCGCCGATCTCACCGGCCGCTATCTGCTGAAGGGCGGCGACACCGTATGGACCGACGGTCCGCTGACGCGCGCGGTGCGCGAGGGCGGCATCTGCTATCTCGACGAGGTGGTGGAAGCGCGCAAGGACGTCACCGTGGTGCTGCATCCGCTCACCGACGATCGCCGCATCCTGCCGCTGGAGCGCACCGGCGAGGAGCTGGCGGCACCGAAGAGCTTCATGCTCGTCGTGTCCTACAATCCCGGTTACCAGACGCTGCTCAAGGCGCTGAAGCCCTCGACGCGGCAGCGCTTCGTCGCCATCGAGTTCGGCTTCTTAGCCCCCGAGCAGGAGATCGCGGTGGTGTCCGCCGAGAGCGGGCTGCCGCCGGATCGCGTGCGGCCGCTGGTTGCGCTGGCCGGGCGGCTGCGCGCACTTAGGGGGCACGATCTGGAGGAGGGCGTCTCGACGCGCCTCGTCGTCTATTGCGCGACCCTGATCGCCGCGGGCACGCCGATCGCCGACGCCGTGCTGGCCGGCATGATCGAGCCCTTGACCGACGATTCCGACGTCAAGGCCGCGCTGCTCGACGTCGCGCGCGCCGTGATCGGGTGAGGACGGGCCCATGCTCGACTTCCTCGAACTGGAGGAAACGGTCGGCCGTGCCTGGCACCGGATGGTTGGTGGCACCGCGAGCTATCCGGTTCACGCCGATCACGCGGTGTCGCTTTCGGAGGTGAGAGGCCGGATCGCGGTGATGTTCCGTGCGCTCGGTGGCGAGGCCGGCGTGCAGATCGCAAGCGCCGGCGCCCGCAAGTCCGGGCACCGGCTCGGCTGGCGGCAACGCATCGGCCTCGGCGACGAGCGTCTCGAGCAGCCGGGCCGCGACGCCGCAACCATCTTCCTGCCCGATCGCATCGCGATCTTTCCCGACCGCGAGCTCAACGCATGCCTCTATCGCTGGCTCGCGGCATGGTTCGCGGTCGCGCCGATCGAGACGATTGTGGAGGCCGATCCGCTCAGGCGCGATCTGCTGGTGCTGCGCCGCGCCGCCGAAACGGCGGTCTTTGTGCTCACGCAGTTTCCCGGGCTCGTCGCCGATTACGCGCAGCTTGCCGCGGCAACCGCCGCGGCCCGGCCGCGGCGTCCGTTGCCGCGCATCGAGCAGGAGATCGAGCAGATCGTTCTCGCCCTGCTCGGAGCGGGACCTGCGCCCGCGGGCAAATTATGGCCGGCGATGATGGGAACGGAGCCGCTGCCGGACAAGGCGCCGCCGGGCTATCATTCGATCCTGCCTTGCCCGCTCTGGGGCGATTGCTGGACGCGCGAGCTGTCGCCCGCGCATGCCGGCGAGGACGAGTGCGCTGATGGCGCGGAGCCCGCAGCCCAGGACAATCGCAAGCGTTTCGCCGTCCGCGAGCGCGAGGACGGCGCCAATCGCCGCGATCCCTTCGTGCTCAACCGCTTCGAAAAGATCCTCGCGATGGCCGAGATGGTCAATGTCGATCGCCCGGCCGACGACAGCGATGATGAAGACGCACAGAAGGCGGCCGACGATCTCGAGGAGATCACGCTCAGCCGCCGCAGCGGCAAGCCGGCGAGCCGCTTCAAATTCGATCTCGACCTGCCGCCGGAAGCCCTCGACGCCTCGCGCCTGAACGCGGATTTGACCTATCCCGAATGGGATTATCGCAGCAGCTCCTATCTGTCCGATCATTGCCGCGTGCTCGCCGGCGCGGCCTCCGAGCGAGGTGAGAGCTGGACGCCGGACGAGACGATGCGCCGCCACATCCGCCAGGTGCGCCGCCGCTTCGAGATCCTGCGGCCGCGCCACGAATTGATGCGTGCGCAGGCCGACGGACACGATCTCGATCTTGATGCGCTCGTGCGCGCGCGGTGCGATCTTCGCGCCGGCGGCAATGGCGCGGGTCTTGATCGCGTCCACATGGCGATGCGGCCGCAAGGGCACGATCTCGCCGTCACGCTGCTCGCGGACGTCTCACTCTCGACGGATGCCTGGGTTGACGGCTATCGCGTGCTCGACGTCGAGAAGGAGGCGTTGCTCGTGCTCGCACACGGGCTGTCGGCCTGCGGCGACCACCACAGCATCCTGACCTTCACCTCGCGCCGGCGGTCCTGGGTGCGGCTCGAAACGATCAAGGCGTTCGGCGAACCGATGAGCGGACTGGTCGAGCGCCGCATCGGCGCGCTCAAGCCCGGTTATTATACGCGGATCGGCGCCGCAGTGCGCCACGCCTCGGCCGAGCTGGCGCGCCAGCCGCAGCGCAAGAAGCTGCTGCTCGTCCTCACCGACGGCAAGCCGAACGACGTCGATCACTACGAGGGGCGCTTTGCGGTCGAGGACACCAGGAAGTCCGTGCAGGAAGCGCGCCGGCTCGGCATCGCCGTCTTCGGCGTGACGGTCGACGCGACCGCGCAATCCTATTTTCCAACGCTGTTCGGGCGCGGCGGCTATGCGATCGTCGGCAACATCAAGCGATTGCCTGCGGCGCTGCCGGCGATCTACCGGCAGGTGGCGCATTGAGGCGGGAACGCCGCGGCACCGCGTTCTTGCCTGAGCTATTGCTCATGCGATGAGTATATGATCGAATGTCCGAATGGACCAAGGCCGGCCAAAACCCGATCTCATCATCTTCGATTGTGACGGCGTGCTCGTCGATAGCGAGCTCTTGAGCTGCCGGTGCTTGTCCGAGGTGCTGGCCGAATTCGGCCTCGCGCTCAGCGAGGAGCAGGCGCTCGAGCTGTTTCTCGGGCGCAGCACCAGGGCGATCGAGCAGCACTACCGTGATCTCGGGCAGGTCGTGCCGGATGGCTTCCTGCCGCGATTGAAGTCGCGTGTGCTGGAGACGTTCTCTGCTTCGCTCGAGCCGATCCCCGGGGTAGGGGCGGTGATCTCCGGGCTCGCCGCGCCGTTCTGCGTGGCCTCGTCCAGCGACATCGACCGTGTCTCGCTCTCGCTCGATGTCACCGGCCTTCGGGCGCATTTCGGCGCGCGGCTCTACACAGCGCAGATGGTCAGGCACGGCAAGCCGGCGCCGGATCTCTTTCTTCACGCGGCGGCGCAGATGGGCGCGGAGCCCGCGCGCACGCTGGTGATCGAGGACAGCGTCAGCGGTGTGCAGGCCGGCAGGGCGGCCGGCATGACCGTATGGGGATTTGTCGGCGGCAGCCATTATCGCGCCCGCGACGGCCGGGCTATATTGTCCGCCGCCGGGGCCGATCGGGTCTTCGCGCGCATGAGCGATTTCTGGGAGATGTGAGCCCGCATGGCCGCCGAGAACGACAAGTCGAGACTCGACGACGCCGCGCGGGCCGGCTGGCTCTATTTCATTGCCGGCCACACCCAGGACGAGATCGCAAAAATGCTCCAGGTCTCGCGCGCCTCGGCGCAGCGGCTGGTCTCGCTCTGCCTTGCCGAGCGGCTGATCACCTTCCGGCTCGAACATCCCATCGCCGCCTGCATGGAATTGGCGGCGCGTCTGAAGGAGCGGTTCGATCTCGTCCATTGCGAGGTGGTGCCAGAAGATCCCGCCGCGCCGCAGGCGACCGCCGGCATTGCCGAGCGCTGCGCCAACCTGCTCGATTCCACGCTGCGCTCCGAAACGCCCGTCATCGTCGCGCTCGGCACCGGGCGGGCGGTGCGCGCCGCGGTCGAGCGCGTCACGCCGATCGACCGGCCCAATCACCAGATTGTTTCGCTGGTCGGCAACATCTCCGCCGACGGTTCGGCGAGCTTCTACGACACCGTCGGGCGGCTCGCCGACCGCACCGGGGCGCGGCACTACCCGATGCCGCTGCCGTTCCTGATGTCGTCGGAGGACGAGCGCAACAGGATGGTGCGCATCGAGCCGATCGCCAAGGTGAAGGCGGTCGCGGCCAAGGCGGATCTGCGCCTCGTCGGCATCGGCCAGATGGACCAGAAGGCGCAGGTCCATATCGACGGCTTCGTCACCCGCGACGAACTGTTCGAGATGATGCGGCAGGGGGCGATCGGCGAGATCACCGGCTGGGCCTATGACGCCAAGGGTCGCCTGCTCAAGGCCGGCACCAACAAACGCCTCACCAGCATCCCGCCGGAAGTGCCGGCGAAGACCACGACCATTGGCGCCGCGGTCGGCGCGGCCAAGGTCCCGGCGATCGCGGCGGCGTTGAGCGGGGGCCTGATCAACGGCCTGATCACCGACGAGGCGACGGCCAGGGCGATCCTGGAGCGGTAGGCCGTTCGCTGTAGCGGCAACGGAGCTGCGCTCCCTCTCCCGCTTGCGGGAGAGGGCTGGGGAGAGGGTGTCTCCGCAGTGGGGCTCCCCAAGAGGAGAGAACCCTCACCCGTATCGCATCTTCGATGCGATACGACCTCTCCCGCAAGCGGGAGAGGTGATGCAGGCCGCGGCGCCCGTTCCGAACAACTACCGTCGCAGCACGACCTCCCGCCCCCTCCCGCATCGCAGCACTCAGAAGTTGCCCAAACGCCTGCGCGCCTGCTTGACAATCTTCCGTCCGTGAGTTGAACATACGCCCAACGCGTGGGCATATGCTCAAAGCGCGAGTTTGAGGGAGGTCACCGTGAAACACGTCCTCGGCGCCGTCTGCGGCGCGTCCGTCCTGCTGGCCATCCCCGCGATGGCCGAAACCACCCTGACGATCGCCACCGTCAACAACGGCGACATGATCCGCATGCAGGGGCTGACCGGTGAATTCACCAAGAAGAACCCCGATATCAACGTGAAATGGGTGACGCTGGAGGAGAACGTGCTGCGCCAGCGCGTCACCACCGACATCGCCACCAAGGGCGGCCAGTTCGACGTGCTGACCATCGGCACCTATGAGGTGCCGATCTGGGCCAAGAAGGGCTGGCTGGTGCCGCTCGCCAATCTCGGCGCCGATTACGACGTCGCCGACCTGCTGCCCAGGATCAAGGACGCGGTCTCTGCCGACGGCAAGCTTTATGCCGCGCCGTTCTACGGCGAGAGCTCGATGGTGATGTACCGCACCGACCTGTTCGACAAGGCCGGCCTGAAGATGCCGGAGAAGCCGACCTGGGATTTCGTCATCGACGCCGCCAAGAAGCTGACCGACAAGAACGCGGGCGTCTACGGCATCTGCCTGCGCGGCAAAGCCGGCTGGGGCGAGAACATGGCGTTCCTCTCCGCGATGGCCAATTCCTACGGTGCGCGCTGGTTCGACGAGAAGTGGGTGCCGCAGTTCAATACGCCGGAATGGAAGACGACGCTCACGACCTATGTGAACCTGATGAAGGACGCCGGCCCTCCCGGCGCGAGCTCCAACGGCTTCAACGAGAACCTGGCACTGTTCAACGCCGGCAAATGCGCGATGTGGATCGATGCGACGGTGGCGGCGTCCTTCGTCACCAATCCCAAGGATTCCAAGGTCGCCGACAAGGTCGGCTTTGCGCTTGCGCCCAACACCGGGCTCGGCAAGAACGCCAACTGGCTGTGGGCCTGGAATCTCGCGATCCCTGCCGGCTCGAAGAAGGCGGAGGCGGCCGAAAAGTTCATCGCCTGGGCAACGAGCAAGGACTACACGAAACTCGTGGCCTCGAAGGAGGGCTGGGCCAACGTGCCGCCGGGCACGCGCACCTCGCTCTACCAGAACCCTGAATACCTGAAGGTCGCGCCCTTCGCCAAATTGACGCTGGCCTCGATCGACGCCGCCGATCCGAACAAGCCGACGGTGAAGCCGGTGCCCTATGTCGGCGTGCAATACGCAGCGATCCCCGAATTCCAGGGCATCGGCACCCAGGTGGGGCAGCAGTTCTCGGCGGCGCTTTCGGGCTCCATGACGGTCGATGCCGCGCTCACCGCCGCGCAATCCGTGACCGAGCGCGAGATGAAGCGCGCCGGCTACATCAAGTGAACCCGAGCTCTCCCTCCTGAGCTCAAACTGGCGGCCATCCTCCAGCCCAGCCCCGGATGGATGGCCGCCTTCTTTCGGCAAGCGGAGAAGTCAGGGATGGCAACCCGGCAGACGCAGTTTCTGGCGCGCGCGCTCCTGACCCCGGCCGTCGGGCTGCTCTTCATCTGGATGATCGTCCCGCTCGCGCTGACGATCTATTTCTCGACGCTGCACTACAGCCTGCTCGATCCCGGCTCGGAAGAATTCGTCGGGCTGGAAAACTTCCGCTACTTCCTCACCGATCCCGCTTTCCTCGCGTCGCTCCAGAACACGCTGGTGCTGGTCGGCTCGGTATTGGCCATGACCATTCTGCTCGGCATTCCCTTGGCGTTGCTGATGGACCAGCCCGTGATCGGCCGCAACATCGTGCGCCTGATGGTGATCGCGCCGTTCTTCGTGATGCCGACGGTGAGCGCGCTGGTCTGGAAGAACCTGTTGATGCACCCGGTGTCCGGGCTGTTCGCCTGGCTCGCCAAGCTGTTCGGATTGACGCCGATCGACTGGTTCAACGACGTGCCGCTGTTCGCGGTGATCCTGATCGTCGCCTGGCAATGGCTGCCGTTCGCGACGCTCATCCTGCTGACCGCGCTGCAATCGCTCGACGAGGAGCAGAAGGAGGCCGCCGAAATGGATGGCGCGAGCGCCGTCTCGGCCTTCATCTACATCACGCTGCCGCATCTGGCGCGTCCCATCACCGTGGTGATCCTGATCGAGACCATTTTCCTGCTCACCGTGTTCGCCGAGATCTTCGTCACCACCGGCGGCGGGCCGGGCCTGCAGACCACCAACATCGCCTTCCTGATCTATTCGCAGGCGCTGATCCAGTTCGACGTCGGCAGCGCCTCCGCCGGTGGCCTCGTCGCGGTGGTGATCGCCAACGTCGTCGCCTTCTTCCTCGTCCGCATCGTCGGCCGCAATTTGGAGGCCTGAATCATGGCGCGGATGGCAACGACGCAGCGGGTGGTGATCTCGACGATCGGGGCGTGGTTCTTCGGCTTCCTGATCTTCTTCCCGATCCTCTGGATGGTGCTGGCAAGCTTCAAGACCGAGCTCGAGGCCTTCGCCATTCCGCCGTCCTTCCTGTTCTTCCACTGGACCACCGAAAATTACGCGACCGTGCAGGAGCGGAGCGACTATCTGCACCACGCCATGAACTCGGTCATCATCGCGGGCGGCTCGACGCTCATTGCGCTCTTGATCGCCATCCCGGCGGCCTGGTCGATGGCGTTCGCGCCGACCAAGCGCACCAAGGACATCCTGCTCTGGATGCTCTCGACCAAGATGATGCCGCCGGTCGGCGTGCTGGTGCCGATCTACCTGATCTACAAGACCTTCGGCCTGCTCGATTCCCGCATCGGCCTCGTCTTCATCCTGTGCCTCGGCAATCTGCCGATCGTGATCTGGATGCTGTTCACCTATTTCAAGGAGATCCCGCGCGACATCCTCGAAGCCGCGCGCATGGATGGCGCCACCATCGGCCGCGAGCTGGTCTACGTGCTGACGCCGATGGCGATCCCGGGGCATCGACCCTGCTGCTCAATCTGATTCTGGCCTGGAACGAGGCGTTCTGGACGCTGAACCTGTCGACCTCGAACGCCGCGCCGCTCACCACGTTCATCGCCTCCTATTCGAGCCCGGAAGGGCTGTTCTGGGCAAAGCTGTCGGCGGCCTCGACGCTGGCGATCGCGCCCATTCTCGTCCTCGGTTGGTTCAGCCAGAAGCAGCTCGTGCGCGGGCTGACCTTCGGCGCGGTGAAGTAGAGGGGCTGCCGGATCATGGGTCAGATCACACTTCAGGACGTGCAGAAATCCTTCGGCCCCGTGCACATCATCAAGGGCGCAGATCTCGACATTGCCGACGGCTCCTTCGTGGTGTTCGTCGGTCCCTCCGGCTGCGGCAAGACCACGCTGTTGCGGCTGATCGCCGGCCTCGAGGACGTCTCCGGCGGCAAGATCCTGATCGACGGCAAGAACGTCGTCGACACGCCGCCCGCCAAGCGCGGGTTATCCATGGTGTTCCAGTCCTACGCGCTCTATCCGCACATGAGCGTGCGCGGCAATATCGGCTTCGGCCTGAAGATGGCGGGCCTGCGCAAGGACGAGATCAACCGCAAGGTCGAGGCCGCCGCCGCGACGCTGAACCTCAGGCCCTATCTCGACCGCAAACCGCGCGAGCTCTCCGGCGGCCAGCGCCAGCGCGTCGCGATCGGCCGCGCCATCGTGCGCGAGCCCAAGGCGTTCCTGTTCGACGAGCCGCTGTCGAACCTGGATGCCGCGCTCCGCGTACAGATGCGCATCGAGGTGACGCGGCTCCAGAAGCAGCTCGGCACCACCGCGATCTACGTCACCCATGACCAGGTCGAGGCCATGACCATGGCCGACAAGATCGTCGTGCTCAACGGCGGCAAGATCGAGCAATACGGCTCGCCGCTGGAGCTTTACGAGAAGCCTGCCAATCTCTTCGTCGCCGGCTTCATCGGCTCGCCCAAGATGAACTTCGTCACCGGCGAACTCGCCAGGCAGCAGGGCGCGGCCACGATCGGCGTGCGGCCGGAGCACCTCAGGATCGAGCGCGACGGCGCCGGCGGCTGGCAGGGGACGATCGCGGTCGCCGAGCATCTCGGCAGCGACACCTTTCTCTACGTCGATGCCGGTCCGCTCGGCATGCTGACCGCGCGCTACATCGGCGAATTGAGCCTGCATGCCGGCGATCACGTGTCGCTGGTGCCGGACCCCGCGCGGATCCACCGCTTCGATGCGAGCGGCAACGCGCTTCGCGGCTGACAAGAAACGGCAAAGAACGGAAAGACCAACATGTACCTGGAAAAATTCAAGCTGAACGGCAAGACCGCGTTCATCACCGGCGGCGGGCAGGGCATTGGGCTCGCCTGCGCCGAGGCGCTCGCCGAAGCCGGCGCCAGGGTCGTCATCGGCGACCGCGACAGCAAGGTCGCCGACAGCGCCAAGGCCAGCCTGAAAGCCAAGGGGTTCGACGCCGAGACCGCGATCATGGACGTGACCGATACCAGGCGCGTCGCCGAGGTCGCCAATGACCTCGTCGCCCGCCACGGCAAGGTCGACATCCTCGTCAACAATGCCGGCATCGCCCGCAGCGAGACGCCGGCCGAGACCGTGACCGACGAGCACTGGCTCAACGTCATCGACGTCAACCTCAACGGCACCTTCTGGTGCTGCCGCGAGTTCGGCAAGCACATGCTGAAGGCGCAAAGCGGCGCCATCGTCAATGTGGGCTCGATGTCCGGCTTCATCGTCAACAAGCCGCAGGAGCAGTGCTTCTACAATGCGTCGAAGGCCGGCGTGCACCATCTGACCAAGTCGCTCGCCGCCGAATGGGGCGCGCGCGGCATCCGCGTCAACGCGGTGGCGCCGACCTATATCGAGACGCCGCTCAACGCCTTCGTGAAGAGCAATCCCAAAATGTACGACGCCTGGATCGGCGGAACCCCGATGGCGCGGATGGGGCAGGTCGAGGAGATCGCCTCCGTCGTGCTGTTCCTCTCCTCGGAAGCCGCGAGCCTGATGACCGGCAGCATCGTGCTGGTGGATGGCGGCTACACTTGCTGGTAGGCTTACCGTCAAAACTGACGAGAGCGACCGGGAGCGACAATGCCGCGAGCGTATATCGGCGTCGACGTGGGGACCACCAGCACGCGGGCAGGGGTGTTCGACGAGGCCGGCACGCTGCTGGCGACGGCGCGGCACCCGATCAGGATCTGGCATGAGGCCGGCGATATCGTCGAGCAGTCATCCCGGGACATCTGGGAGGCCTGCGCAAAATCCGTGCGGGCGGCGATGGCGGAAGCTGCCATTGCGCCCGACAGCGTCGGCGGCATCGGCTTCGACGCCACCTGTTCCCTCGTGGTGCTCGACCGCCAGGGCGAGCCGCTCACCGTCAGCGCCTCAGGCGAGGCGCAGCGCAACGTCATCGTCTGGATGGACCATCGCGCCACCGCCGAGGCGCGGCTGATCAACGAGACCGAGGATGCGGTGCTGCGCTATGTCGGCGGCTCGATCTCGCCCGAGATGGAGATGCCAAAACTGTTGTGGCTGAAGCGCCATCTGCGCGCGAGCTTCGATGCCGCAGGCCACTTCTTCGATCTGGCAGATTACCTGACCTGGCGCGCGACCGGCTCACTGCAACGCTCGACCTGCACCGTCACCTGCAAGTGGAACTAGCTCGCCCATGACGGTGGCGGCTGGAGCGCGCAATTCTTCAAGCGCATCGGGCTGTCCGACTTCGTCAGCGAGAAATACGCCCGCATCGGCACCGAGATCGTCGCGCCGGGCACCCGGCTCGGCGCAGGCCTCACCCGCACGGCCGCCGCTGAGCTCGGCCTGTCGCCGGGTACGCCGGTCGGCGCATCCCTGATCGATGCCCATGCCGGCGGCATCGGCGCGATCGGCGGCCGCGACGGCTCGGGCGCAACGACCGATGTCAGCGATCGCCTCGCATACATCATGGGAACGTCGGCCTGCATCATGGCGACGACGAAGGAGCCGTGCTTCGTGCCGGGCGTGTGGGGGCCTTATTATTCCGGCATGGTGCCGGACTTCTGGCTGAACGAGGGCGGGCAGTCGGCGGCGGGCGCGGCGATCGACCATCTCCTCAAATCGCATCCGGGCTTTGCCGAGGCGAGCGCGGCTGCGCGCAACAAGGGCCTCGACCTCATCGACTTCCTCGAGCGCCGCATCATCGCGCGCGCCGGTGATGCCAGCCGCGCCGCGCTGCTCGCCCGCGATGTCCACGTCCTGCCCGAATTCATCGGCAACCGCTCGCCTTACGCTGACCCCGATACGCGCGCGGTGATCGCGGGCCTCGATCTCGACATCGATGTCGCTTCTATGGAGCGGCTGTTCGTCGCCGGCCTTTGCGGGCTCGCTTACGGGCTTGCCGAGGTGATCGAGGCCTTTGCCGCGCATGGCGTCCGCTCCAGCATCATGATCATGGGCGGCGGCGCCAGCCGCAGTCCGCTGGTGCGCCAGATCATGGCCGACACCACGGGCCTCACCGTCGCACTGCCGCAGACCAGGGAGCCGGTGCTGCTCGGCGCCGCGATGCTCGGGGCAGTGGCCGGCGGCGCCTGTGCCTCGATCGGCGAGACCATGGCCAAGATGTCGGCGCTGGGTCGGAAGAGCGAGCCGACCGCGCCCGACATGGCCGCCTTCCACGCCCGCAAGCGCGACGTGTACAAGCTGTTGCGCGAGGTCGATCGCGGCAGCCGGGCCGCGATGCGCGACATCGCAAAGGACTGAATTCGGGGTTGAAACGAATGCTGATATCCTGCGGCGATG
This sequence comes from Bradyrhizobium sp. YCK136, assembly GCF_044570075.1. Classification (NCBI taxonomy): domain Bacteria; kingdom Pseudomonadati; phylum Pseudomonadota; class Alphaproteobacteria; order Hyphomicrobiales; family Nitrobacteraceae; genus Bradyrhizobium; species Bradyrhizobium sp. YCK136. The sequence continues at coordinate 6,252,722 of NZ_CP172424.1, read as the reverse complement.
CGCTGATCGATTTCGTGCCGACGCGAAATGCCGACGGACGCGAGGCGGTGATGCCCGCGGTCGGCGGCTCCTGCCTCAACGTCGCGATCGGCATGGCGCGGCTGGGCGCACCGACCGGCTTCGTCGGCGGCATCTCGACCGACCTGTTCGGCCGCATGATCGCCGATCACGCAACCGCCTCGCATGTCGAGCTCGGCCTTGCCACCCGCAGCGATCACCAGACCACGCTCGCTTTCGTGCGCATCGTCGCGGGCGAGTCGCATTACGCCTTCTACGATGCCGAGACGGCGACACGGAACTGGACCTACCGGCGCGGGTCCATTCCCTTCGATACGGTCGAAGTCCTCCATGTCGGCTCGACCACGCTGGTCAACGACCCGGGCGCCGCCGAAACGAAAGCCCTGATCGCGGACGCGCGGATGTCGTCGACCATCTCGTTCGATCCGAACTGCCGCCCCAACCTCGTCAAGGACAAGCCGGCCTATCTCGCCCGCATGGCCGAGTTCGCGCATAGCGCCGATCTCATCAAGATGTCGGACGTCGACTTCGCCTATCTCTTCGGCGACGAGCCCTATCAACAGCGCGCGAGCACGCTGCTCGGGCAGGGCACGAGCCTCGTCGTCATCACCCGTGGCAACAACGGCGCGATCGCGTGGCACGCGGGAGCAGGGCAGATCGAGGTCACCGCGCCCAAGGTCGCGGTCGCCGACACCATCGGCGCCGGCGATAGTTTTCAGGCGGCGCTGCTGTTCGCCCTGCACAAGCAGGGACGTCTGGCGCGGCAGCAGCTGAAAGTCATCAATGCCGACGAGCTCCGCCGCGCGCTGTCCTTTGCCGCCAATTGCGCTGGTCTCACCTGCACCCGCCCGGGCGCCGATCCGCCCTGGAGCCACGAGATCACCTGGAGCCCGTAGCGCCGCGTCACATCCGCGCGACGGCCTTCTCGGCGCATTTGATGAAGGTTCCGTTCAGCGGGCTCTGCGAATCCCGCCGCCAGCACACCGCGATGTCGAGGGAGTCGGTGGCATCGCGGAGCGGCCTGAACACGATGCCGCGCGGGGCGCCGAGCTGCGCGCAGGCCGGCAGGATCGCGAGGCCTTCGCCCGCCAGCACCAGGCTCATCGCCGAATGCACCGTCTCCACGCGGCTCGCGATCGGCATCACCACCTGGTGCCGGCGCAGCAGGGGGACCACGGCGGACGATGCGGGACCATGGTCCGGATGCGGCAGCGCGATCAGCGGACGTCCGTGCAACCGGGCCATCGGCACGGAGCCCAGGCGGGCGAGCGGCGAGCTGGTCGGCATCGCCAGCATGAAGCGCTGTGCACCGATCCGCGCCACCTGGATCTCGGGATGGTTGATGGCCGGCATGCACAGCGCGACCGTGACGCTGCGATCGAGCACCCGCGCCTCGCGTGTCGATGCGCTGAGCTCGGCGAAGTCGAGGTCGACACCGGGAACCGAGCGGCGCAGCTCGGGGATCAGCCGCGGCAGGATCGCATTGGCCAGCACGAACATGTAGCCGACCGACAGCCGCCCGCGCTTGCCCGATGCGACCGCGCGGGCGGCCTCGATGCCGTCGGACGCCAGCGCCAGCGCCTCGCTGGCGCGCACCAGCAGCGCCTGGCCCGCCTCGGTCAGGTCCATGCCGCGGGTGCCGCGGCGGAACAGCGGCGCGCCGACCTCGGCCTCCAGCTTGCGGATCTGGACCGAGAGCGGCGGCTGCGCCATGCGCAGCCGCTCGGCGGCCTTGCCGACGCTGCGTGCCTCGGCGACGGCGACGAAATAGCGGAGCCGACGAAGATCCATTGGCATACCGAAAACGTATGGGTTGGCGACCAAAATCGTATTGGACGGCGAGTTAACAAAACTGTCATTCTGGCTGTCAATGGCTTGTCTAATGCCTTGGCCAACGGTGGCCGGCTTCGGAGCGTGATATGACGATGAACGGCGATCCCTGCCTGCTGTCCGCAACCGAACTGCGCGGCCTCATCGCCGACAAGCGGATCTCGCCCGTCGAGATCACCCGGGCCGTGCTCGCGCGCGCCGAGGCGCTCCAGCCCCAGTTGAACTGCTTCATCACGATCTGCGGCGACGAGGCGATGGCGGCCGCGCGCGCCGCCGAGCGCAGGGTCATGGCCGGCGAGCCGCTCGGCCTGCTGCATGGCATCCCCTACACCGTCAAGGACATCGTCAACACCAAGGGGGTGAAGACCACCTTCGGCGCCGTTCCCTACAAGGACAATGTGCCAGTTGAGGACGCGGTGGCGGTCGCGCGGCTGCGCAGCGAGGGTGCGATCCTGATCGGCAAGACCACGACGCCGGAATTCGGCAGCAAGTGCCTGACGGATTCGCCGCTGTTCGGCCGCACCCGCAATGCGTGGGATGCCTGCCGCTCCTCCGGCGGCTCCAGCGGCGGCGCGGCGGTTGCTGTGGCCAGCGGCATCGCGCCGCTCGCGGTCGCGACCGACGGTGGCGGCTCGACGCGGATCCCCGCCGCCTGCAACGGCGTGGTCGGCCTGAAGCAGAGCAACGGAATCATCCCGCACAGCCAGGCGCTGGATGTGTTCGGCAACCAGACCTATGTCACGCCGACGACGCGCACCGTCGCCGATACCGCGCTGATGATGCAGGCGATGGCCGGCGAGGACCCCTGCGATCCCTGGTCGATCGGCGTTCCCGTATCCGACTTCGTTGGCACCGCCGCCCCGCGCGGCGATCTGCGCGGGCAGAGGATCCTGTACTGCCTGACGCCGCCGGGCCGTCCGGTGTCCGCCGAGGTCGCGGCCAGCTTCAGGGCGAGCCTCGACCGGCTGGCCGGGCTCGGTGCCGAGCTCGAGGAATTCTCCGGCGAGGGTTTCGACATCGAGCCGATCTGGCGCGCCATCAACCACACCGTCTGGCGCACGCGCTTTGCAAAACTCGCGGCCGAGCACAAGGACGAGCTGAGCGAGGCGTTCCTCAAGCAGCTCGCGCTTGCCACCGAGGTCAGCGGCGTTGACTACCAGGAGGCGATGTTCGCGCGCACCGCGCTGTTCCGCCGCGTGCAATCCCTGCTTGCGCGCGGCCACTTCCTGGCGATGCCGACGCTCACGCGCTCCGCGCTGCCGATCAAGCAGGATTTGTTCGGCACCATCGAGATCGACGGTCGGCATTTCGACAGCGTCCGGCCGCACTGGTTCCCCTGGACCATGCCGTTCAACATGACCGGGCATCCCGCCGTCAGCCTGCCCTCGGGCTTTGGCCGCGACGGCCTGCCGATCGGGCTTCAGCTCGTCGGCCGCTTCCGGGCTGATGCCGAATTGCTGCGCGTGAGCGCGCTGTTCGAGGCGTCCTCCAATCTTCTCTCCCGCTGGCCGGAATAACGACATGCGCATGCAGCAAAGCACTTGCGCGCAAAGGACTTGCGTCCGCCGTCCGGACATGTTGATCGTGCCGCGGATGAGCTTTGAAACCGGGCGCGCATGAGCGTATTTGTCCTCCGACGTGTCTTGACCTTGCTGGCGACGCTGGTCGGCGCGTCGCTGATCATCTTCCTGGTGCTGGATGCGCTTCCCGGCAACGCCGCGCAGATGCTAATGGGCGCCGATGCCTCGGCCGACGCGGTGCGCGCGCTCACCGTCAAGCTCGGGCTCGACCAGCCGCTGGCGGTTCGCTACCTGCAATGGATCAAGGGCCTGCTCGTCGGCGATCTCGGCAACTCCTATGTCTACGGCACGCCGGTCGCCAGCCTGATCGCGGAGCGGCTGGTGCTGACCATTCCGCTCGCGATCATGGCCATGTCGATCACGGTGACGCTGGCGCTCTCGGCCGGCATCTACACCGCCGCCAACCACAACAAGCTCGGCGATGTCGGCGTGATGTCGCTGACTCAGGTCGGCATCGCGCTGCCGAACTTCTGGTTCGCGATCCTGCTGGTCCTGTTGTTCTCGGTGCGGCTGCAATGGCTCTCGGCGGGCGGCTTCGCCGGCTGGGAGGACGGCATCTGGCTGGGGGTCAAGTCGCTGCTGCTTCCGGCGATCTCGCTCGCGGTGGTGCAGGCCGCGATCCTCGCCCGCGTCACGCGCTCGGCCGTGCTCGAAGTGCTGCGCGAGGATTTCGTGCGGACGGCGCGGGCGAAGGGGCTCGGCAAACGCGAGGTGCTGTGGCGCCACGTGCTGCGCAACGCCATGATCCCCGTGATGACGGTGATGGGCCTGCAATTCGCCAACCTGCTCGCCGGCACAATCGTGATCGAGAACGTGTTCTACCTGCCGGGCCTCGGCCGCCTGATCTTCCAGTCGATCGCCAACCGCGACCTGATCGTGGTGCGCAATTGCGTGATGCTGCTGGCAACCATGGTCGTTATCGTCAATTTCGTGGTCGACGTGCTCTATGCCTTCATCGATCCCCGCATCAAGGTTCACGACCTGTGAGCGCGCCGCTGACCACCCCGATTGACGCAGCAGTCGCCACGCGTCCGCTGCCCGCGCGCACGTTCTGGCGCCGTGCGCTGCGCCATCGCAGCTTTGTCCTCGGCGGCGCGCTGAGCCTGCTGGTGCTCGCCTCGGCGCTGCTGTCGCTGGTCTGGACGCCCTGGACGCCCTGGTCGCCCTACGAGATCGACATCGCCTCGAAGCTCCGGCCGCCATCGGCGGCGCACTGGCTCGGCACCGATTCCTTCGGCCGCGACATCGTCTCGCTGCTGCTCGCCGGCGCCCGCTCCACCATCATGGTCGGCATCATCGCGGTCAGCATAGGTCTCACCTTCGGCGTTTGTCTCGGCCTGATCGCCTCGGCGCGGCGCGGCTGGACCGAAGAGATCATCATGCGCTTCTCCGACTTCACCTTCGCCTTTCCGGCCGTGCTCTCCGCGATCATGCTCGCCGCGGTCGTAGGGCCGGGCATGGTGACCTCGATCGTCGCGATCGGCATCTTCCAGATCCCGACATTGACGCGGCTGACGCGCGGCTCGGCCAACGCGATCTGGGCGCGCGAATTCGTGCTGGCCGCGCGAGCGTCGGGGAAGGGAAAATTCCGCATCACCATCGAGCACGTGCTGCCCAACATCCTGTCGATCCTGATCGTGCAGGCGACGATCCAGTTCGCGCTCGCGATTCTCGCGGAAGCCGCACTATCCTATCTCGGCCTCGGCACGCAGCCGCCGCAGCCATCCTGGGGCCGCATGTTGAACGATGCGCAGACCCTGCTGTTCCAGTCGCCGATGCTCGCGGTCTATCCGGGGGCCGCCATCGCGGTCGCCGTGCTCGGCCTCAATCTCCTCGGCGACGGCTTGCGCGATCTGCTCGATCCACGACTGGCGCGGGAGCGATGAGGATGGCTGAGCGCTCCACCATGCCGCTGATCGAGGTTGATAATCTCGGCGTTCGTCTCAACACCAGCCGCGGGCCTGCGCAGGCCGTGCGCGGCGTCAGCTTCTCGCTCAAGCGCGGCGAGACGCTCGGGCTCGTCGGCGAATCCGGCTGCGGCAAGTCGGTGACCGCGATGTCCCTGATGGGCCTGTTGCCGGACAGCGCCGTCGTCACCGGCAGCATCAAGCTCGATGGCAGCGAGCTCGCCGGGCTTGCGGACGCGGATTACTGCCGCCTGCGCGGCAACCGCATCAGCATGATCTTCCAGGAGCCGATGACCGCGCTCAATCCGATGCACACGATCGGCCACCAGGTCGCCGAGCCGCTGCGGCGTCACAAGAACTACTCGGCGTCGCAGGCGCGGAAGGAGACGATCGCCTTGCTCGACCGCGTCGGGCTGCCCGATCCGGCGCGGCGCGTCGATGCCTATCCGCACCAGTTCTCCGGTGGCCAGCGCCAGCGCATCACCATTGCGATGGCGCTCGCCTGCGAGCCCGACCTGTTGATCGCGGACGAGCCGACCACGGCGCTCGACGTCACCATCCAGGGCCAGATCCTCGACCTCATCGCCGATCTCGTCGAGGAGCGCGGCATGTCGATGATCCTGATCTCGCACGATCTTGGCGTCATCGCCGAGAACGTGCAGCGCATGATGGTGATGTATGGCGGCACCGTGGTCGAGAGCGGGCCGACCGACGAGGTGTTCCGCCGCATGGGCCATCCCTATACGCAAGGCCTGTTCCGCGCCCGTCCGAAGCTCGGCGCGCGCAAGGGGACGCGGCTGAAGACGATCTCGGGCACCGTGCCGGAGCTCGCGGATCTTCCGGCCGGCTGCACCTTCTCCGCGCGATGTCCGCTCGTGATCGATCGGTGCCGCGCCGCGCTGCCGGCGATGGTCGAGGTCGGACCCGGTCATGTCGTGCGCTGCGTGCGCACCGATGTCTCGATGGCCGAGAATGTCGGAGCCCTGTCCGCATGAGCACCGCGCCTCTTCTCGACGTCAGGGATCTGGAGCAGCGCTACATGCTGCCGCGCGAGAGCCTGTTCCGTCCGCCCGGGCAGGTGCGCGCGCTCAACGGCGTGAGCGTGCAGGTCCTGCCCGGCAAGAGCCTCGGCATCGTCGGCGAGTCCGGTTCGGGCAAGTCGACCTTCGCGCGCGTCGTGATGGCGCTGGAGCGGCCGACGTCGGGGCAGGTCGCGCTGCTCGGCCGCGACCTCAACCGCCTCCCGGCCGACGAGCTGCGCCGTGCGCGTCGCGATTTCCAGATAGTGTTCCAGGACCCTTACGGCTCGCTCGATCCGCGCCAGACCATCGCGCGCATCGTTGCCGAGCCATTGACCGTGCTGGACGGCGCCGATCGCACCACGTTCCGGGAACGCGTCGCCGCGGTGCTGCGCCAGGTCGGCTTGCGCGATGCCGACATGGACAAATATCCGCACGAATTCTCCGGCGGCCAGCGCCAGCGCATCGCGATCGCGCGCGCCCTGATCACCCAGCCTAAGCTGATCGTCGCCGACGAGCCGGTCTCGGCGCTTGACGTTTCCGTGCAGGCCCAGGTCCTGAACCTGATGCAGGACCTTCAGGACCAGTTCGGCCTGAGCTATGTCCTGATCAGCCATGACCTCGCCGTCGTCGACTATCTCTGCGATGAGGTCGCGGTGATGTATCTCGGCCGGATCGTCGAGCAGGGGCGGCCGGAGGATCTGTTCGAGCGCTGCGCCCATCCCTATACGCGGGCGCTCCTGGATGCCGTGCCGCGGGCGCGCGCGGGCGGCGGCCGGCGCCGGCGCGGGGCCCAGGCGATCGCCTCGCAATCGGCGGCCGCCACGGGGTGTCCCTATGTCGCGCGTTGCGCGCTCGCCGACCAGCATTGCCGCGAGGCCCTGCCTGAGCTACGCAAGGTGGGCGAGGGACACCTTGCCGCCTGTCACAAGGCGGAGGCCGTGATGGCGTTGCCGCCGCCCGCTGCGGAGGGTTAGTCTCGGGCGCAGGATTGGCGTAGACTGGGAATTGAGAAGGCAGGGGAGTTACGCATGTTCAGGAAACTATCCATCGTCGCACTCACTGCCGCGTTTGTCGCGGCGCCGCTGCCGGTGCTGGCACAAAGCAAGAAGGACAGCGTCGTCATGGCGATGGCGCTGGAGCCGCCGGGTCTCGATCCCACCAACGCGGCCGCTGCCGCAATCGCCGAAGTCGCGCTCTACAACATCTACGAGACCCTGACCAAGATCAACGAGGACGGCACCACCTCGCCGCTGCTGGCGGAGAGCTGGACCGCTTCGCCCGACCTGAAGACCTACACCTTCAAGCTGCGCAAGGGCGTCAAGTTCCACAACGGCGAGCCGTTCGACTCCGCCGCGGTGAAGTTCTCGTTCGAGCGCAACGCGGTGCCGACCAGCACCAACAAGGACAAGAGCCTGTTCCAGAGCTTCGAGTCCGTTGCCGCGCCCGACGCCGACACGGTCGTGATCACCCTGAAGAATTCCGAGCCGAACCTGCCGTTCCTGCTGGGGCAGGCGAGCGGCTCGATCGTCGAGCCGAAGAGCGCGCCGACCAATGTCACGCAGCCGGTCGGCACCGGGCCGTATCAGCTCGGCGCCTGGGCCAAGGGTTCCTCGATGACCCTGACCAAATGGGCCGACTATCGCAACGCCGCGGCGATCAAGCTGTCGAAGGTGACGATCCGCTTCATCTCCGATCCGGCGGCGCAAACCGCGGCGCTGCTCTCCGGCGACGTCGATGCCTTCCCGCGCGTCGCGGCCCAGCGCACCATTGCCCAGTTCAAGGCCGATCCGCGTTTCACGGTTCTGGTCGGCGGCTCCAAGGCCAAGACCATCGTCGCGATCAACGAGCGCAAGAAGCCGCTCGATGACGTCCGCGTCCGCCGCGCCATCCTCGCCGCGATCGACCGCAAGGCCATGATCGACGGTGCCGTCGACGGCTTCGGCACGCCGATCGGCAGCTTCTACGTGCCGGGATCGCTCGGCTATGTCGACACGACAGGCATCAACCCCTACGACCCCGAGAAGGCCAAGAAGCTGCTCGCCGAGGCCGGCGTCACCACGCCGCTCGAATTGTCGCTGAAGCTGCCGCCGCCGTCCTATGCGCGGCAGGGCGGCGAGATCGTCGCAGCCCAGCTCGCCAAGGTCGGCATCATCGCCAAGATCGAGAACGTCGAATGGGCGCAATGGCTGTCGCAGGTATTCGCCGGCAATGGTCCGCACAATTTCGACCTCACCATCGTCAGCCATGTTGAGCCGTTCGACCTCGTGAAGATCACCGAGCCGGACTACTATCTCGGCTACAACAACGAGGCGTTCAACGCGCTCTACAAGCAGATCGTGTCCACGCCCGACGAGGCCGCCCGCGCCAAGCTGCTCGGCGACGCCCAGCGCATGCTGGCCACCGACGCCGTCTCCGCCTACATGTACCAGCCGCAGCTCATCACCATCACAGCCAAGAAGCTGAAAGGCGTCTGGAAGGACGTCCCGCAATACGAGAACGATTTCTCGACCTGGTATTGGGAGTAGGGGGCACCCTCGTCGTTCGAGGCGCGCCCTGCCCGTTGCTGTGCCCTCTCCCCTTGTGGGAGAGGGCGGCGACGCCGGTAGACACTGACTCGCAAGGTGAGGGGTCTGTCTCCGCACACGAATCTCGCGAGATGAATTCGCGGAGAGCGCGATTTTAAGCCGACCATCCGGTGGCGGTCTCTAGAGCCCTGGCCTCAGCCCACGGCGCGCCGATCCAGACATCGCGCTCGTTAAGGAACTGGTTACCCGTCACTGTCACCATTTGCATATAGCTCGTCGCCATGCGCGGCAGCGTATTCTAAGAACGGTTGGATATTTCGACACGCCCGGTTGGCGGTCTCTTTCAGGAGAGGCCCAATGTTTAAGGGCTTTACGGTGGCAGTTGGAGCTATGGCTGATTTTGGGTGACGCGGCCTGATCAGGCGGCGTGGCTTTCAGTGTTCGGAATGACTTCGATTCCGTCGATGAACTTTACACCGGCGATGACTTTCGGCAACTGGTTCGTGCTCTTCAATCGCCGCCAGGTCTTCGATGCGGCGTCGATGAGCTTGAACACCATCAGCTTCGCAGTTTGTTGCGACAGCGATCCCTTGGTCCGCACCGTTCGGTGGCGCACCGTGGCGAAGACGCTCTCGATCGGGTTCGAGCTGCGTAGGTGGATCCAGTGCTCAGCAGGGAAGTCGAAGAAGGCGAGCAGCGCATGGCGATCCTTGATCAGGCACTCCACCGCACGTCCGTATTTGACGTGGTATTTCTCGACGAAGACGTCGATCGCGGTTTCAGCTTCGGCCCGGTGTGGGGCCAGATAGATGTTCCGCAGGTCGTTCTTCATGGGGCCCTGCACGGATTTGGCGACCTTGTCGAGTACGTTGCTCACTTTATGGCACCAGCATCGTTGGTGCCGCGTGCCGGGAAAGGCCTCGTCCAGTGCCTTCCAGAAGCCGAGGGCGCCGTCGCCGATGGCGAGTTGCGGGGCAATCCGTAACCCGCGTTGCCGCAGGTCGATCAGGAGTTCGCGCCAGCTCTGCGCGCTCTCGCGCACGCCGACCTGGAAGCCGATCAGCTCCTTCTTGCCTTCCGGCGTGGTGCCAATCAGCACCAGCATGCATTCGCTGTGATCTTCCATGCGGGCCTGCAGGTACACGCCATCGGCCCAGATGTAGACATAGCGACGCGCCGACAGATCGCGTCTCTGCCAGCGTTCGTACTCGACCTGCCAATCGGCCTTCAGGCCGGCGATCACCGAAGGCGACAGGTTCGGCGCATCCTTGCCGAGCAGCGCCGAGAGCGCCTCCTGGAAGTCGCCGGTCGAGATGCCGCGCAAATAGAGGACCGGGATCAAGGCATCCAGGCTCTTCGTCCGCCGCGCCCATAGCGGCAGGATTGCCGAACTGAAGCGGAGGCGGTCGCCTGGCCCGCTCGCTCCGCGGTCGCGGACCTTGGGACGAGCGACCTCCACCGGACCGATGCCGGTCGCAATCTCGCGCACCGGACCGTGCCCATGTCGGACCAGGCGCGCTCGACCGTCGGGCAGCGTCAGATTGGCCGTGCTGGCCAGAAACGCGCCAACCTCGATCTCGATCGCCCTGGCAAGCAGGTCCCGCGCGCCGGCTCGAACGATATCGGTCAGTGGATCATCAACCGCGGACGGCTGACGGAAAGCAAGAACATTGGTAGTCTCGGTCATGGCGTATCGCTCTCCTCGAGAGGTTCTGGCAGGCTCGTCACCCGCCTCGATACGCCGCCTTCCTCACACCGTCATCACCCAGATTCCGCCATAGCTCTGGCAGTTGTGGCGCTGATTAGCACAGCGCAAGTGGATCGATACCTAACCAACGGTCGGTACACCGACGCGGCCATGGCCATGCTGCGGCAGATCAGGCACGCGTTTGGGTTTTGAGATACCCTTGGGAACAATTTTTAGGTGCTTTGATGGAAGGCATCTTGTGGACTGATCTCGACGCGGATGAGCAACGCGCCCTTGCGACCTTGGGAGCCGGACTTTCTATCGAGCTGTGTGACCCCGTTGCTCTCCTGACTTTAAGGCGGCTCGGTCTGATCGTAGGCTCTCATTTGACGGCTGCTGCGCACGAGTTGCGGAGGGGCGTTGTTCTGGACGAACTCAGGCGCGTGATTGCATGATGTAACCAAGCGCACGGCCGCGAACAGGCAGTCGAAAGTCCTCGCCCGCGATAAGCGGTATGCAGGATCGCTTAGGTCGTTAGTATCGGTCAGTCATGCCCTGTGTTTGAGCTGGAGATGATCCTGGCACGCCATCGCTCTTCAAAAGTGTCAGGGCCCTCTTTCAGTGCCAACGCTCGTGCATCCAGGGGATTGCCGGGCTTGCTAGCTATGACAATGCCTGTCGCTTCTCCGCGAGCACCGAGTTGGGGGGACCGCTCCATAGGCCATTCCAGCAATGCTTTCGACAGCATGGGCTTACCCGCGTACCAGCATTTTCGTCCGTCAATGAGACGATAAGACCACCATTGCCCTTGCGGATTTGGCGGCATTGCGGTGCTGCATTGTTGCTTGGCATGCACGCTGGTCATTTCGAGCAATGAGAGCGCAGCAATGCAAACGGTTAAAGCAAACGATCGAAGGGGTTTGCTCATGGACGCGCTCAATTGCCCTGTTGCTGCAATCGACTTACGGCAACGATCAAGGCAGGCCGTTCGAGGACTTCCACCAACTTTTCAAGGATAAGCGCATTATCCTTGGGGCAGGGCTGAAGGTATTCTTCCAGTATGAGTTGCGCGTCGCTAATCGCTTCCAGGGCTAATTGCTGATCAGTCATCACTGCTTACTCATCAATTAGTTGCGCCAGGAAAGCGAGCGGAGAGAGAAATCAAGTCAGCTTTGAGGAATATCCCCGCTCTTCTTTTCACTTTTTATTTCAAGTTCTCGGCTTCCCGCTGTTTGTCTCGATGTCGTCGGGGTCAATGTTGCGCAAATAGTCCCGCGAGGGTGTGTCGCGAGCGAGGGGCGCGGCGACCAACGTCACGCAGCCGGTCGGGACAGGGCCGTACCAGCTCGGCGCTTGGGCCAAGGGCTCCTCGATCACGCTCAACAATGGGCCGACTACCGCAACGCCTCGGCGATCAAGCTGTCGAAGGTGACGATCCGCTTCATCTCCGATCCGGCCGCTCAGGCCGCACCGCTGCGTTGCCATCAACGAGCGGCCTGTATCTCAATTCCCACACTTGCGATCAAAAGAGATCCGTTTGTCGCTTTTCGAACAGACGGAAAAAGCCTGGTCCGTTCCAATTCCCCAACGATTGAAAACAGTCATCGGTTGGGGGAGACGATGGTACGTTCCCTGCTCATTGAGCTGGCGCGCGATAAATATGTCGAGCGTTGCAAGCAACGGGCCTTCGATCATCTGGACCGACGCGATCTCAAGAACGCGGTCGCCTCGTTTGTCGCCAATATCAACGCGCGTCCTGATCGCGAACTGCCATCCTACTTGGCAACGCTTGGCGCTTTGCTGCTTCGGGCCAGTTCGGGCGGGCTGAGGTATGAGTCGTCATGCTCCCATCGGCTGCGCTGGGCAGTTACCTTGATGGCGGCGGCACGACGGAGGCGCTGCGGCTTTTCCCTTCTCGCCGCCTGCGAGGTTCGGCTTGCGGGGACCTCAAAGACCGCAATACGGCGATCGAGTTGCCATAGCAGGGCTGAACTGGAAGCGAGTGGGCGAACGGATTGTCGCGACGCCAGCTGCGGCGAACTGACTCAGACCCGACAACCTGTTTCGCGCGGGGCTTTGGGATGATAGCTTGCGGATGTGCCGCCGTCCCCCATTGATCCCGCCCGTCTTGCAGCGCTGCCCGCCGATTTGCGCGCGCTCTTCCGCGCGCAGGAAGCGATGATTGAAGCCGAGCGTCGTCGCGCAGACGATGAATGCTCGGCGCGCCTTCATGTCGAGAGTGAACTGGCTGCGTCCAAAGAGAGCGTCGAACGCCTCGAACTGCTCGTGAAGGAGTACGAGCGCGCACGTTTCGGTAAACGCTCGGAAAAGTTCAATCCCGATCAGATGCAACTGGTTCTCGAGGACATCGAGATTGCCATCGCCGAAGTCCAGGAACGCCAGGACGATCGTGCGCGCCGCGCCGGCACGGCGCCGTCCAGCCGCCGGACCAGGCGCGCTGCCCGTGCCTTTCCCGCGCACCTGCCGCGCATCGAGCAGGTGATCGAACCCGAGAACCTCGAGTGTCCCTGCGGCTGCGGCCGGATGGTCCAGATCGGCGAGGATCGCTCCCGCCGTCTCGATGTCATGGCCGCCCAGTATCGTGTGATCGAGACGGTGCGACCGCGCTACGCCTGCGCAAAGGGCTGCACCGGTGTTGCTCAGGCGCCGGCGCCCGCCCATCTCGTGGAGGGTGGCATCCCCACCGAGGCGCTGCTGGCGCAGGTGGCGGTCGCCAAGTTCAGCGAGCACATGCCACTCTATCGTCAGTCGCAGGTTCTGGCTCGGCATGGCATCTTCATCGATCGCGCCGTTCTGGCAGACTGGATGGGAACGGTCGCCTTCCACCTCGCGCCGCTGGTCGAGCGCATGAGCGTCGTGATGAAGCAATCGGGCCGCTTGTTCATAGACGAGACCAGGGCGCCTGTGCTCGATCCGGGCCGGGGCCGAACGAAGACCGGCTATCTGTGGGCTGTCCTGCGCGACGATCGCGGCCACGGCGGCGCTGATCCACCAATCGTGGTCTACCACTACGCGCCAGGACGCGGTGGTGACCATGCTGAGCGCATCCTCGAGGGCTTCGACGGCATCCTTCAGGTCGACGGATACCAGGGCTATCATCGGCTCGCACGGCCCAAGCGCAAAGGCGGCGTGCCGCTGCGGCTGGCCGCATGTTGGTCCCACTCAAGGCGCAAGATCATCGCAGCGACTCCGAAAGCCGGCTCACCCATCGCCGAAGCCGTTCTCGCGCGCATCGCCGCACTCTATGCGATCGAGAAGGAGATCCGTGGCGCCGACGCCCCGGCTCGGCAAACGACCCGTAACGAGCGATCACGGCCGCTCGTCGCTGAACTCGAGAGGTTTCTGCGCGAGCAAGCCGCTCGCCTGTCGCCGGGCAGCGAGATGGGCAAGGCGATCGCCTATCTCCTGAACCATTGGGATGGCCTCACCTTGTTTCTCGACGATGGTTGCGTTGAGATGGACACCAATCCCGTCGAAAATCAAATCAGGCCGCTGACTCTGACGCGTAAAAATAGTTTATTTGCTGGTCACGACGAAGGTGGTCGTTCATGGGCGCGCATAGCTTCGCTCATCGCCACCTGCAAAATCAACAGCGTGGAGCCCTACGTCTGGATGAAAGCGACGCTCAAAGCGATCGCAACCGGTCACCCGCAGTCCCGGATCGACGAGCTCCTGCCCTGGTCGTTCGGCCGCACCTCGTAATTCTCCGTCGTTGCCGCCTCCATACCCCCCGCCAACGATTTGCAAACACGTTGATCAACAGCCTGCAATCCCCACGCCAAACCTTTGCGAATGGGACGCGAACGTCGCTTACTGTGCATGGGGTTGTTTTCGAGTTTTATTTTGACAGGGGTGGAGGCCGACACGCGAGGTCGTCGTGCCGGGCTCCCGGCCCGCATCCGCTACGCCGCCGCCGGCAGATCCGGATCGGCGATCGCGCCGGCGACACGGACACGCACGCGCAGCGCGTTGCCGGGCAGATAGGCGATCGGCATGTCCTCGACATCGACGGTCTTGAGGCTGTCGCGTGCCGCACCTGCCTGCACCGCGCGGTCCGCCGCGATGTCGCGCGCGGCTGCGATCGCGTCCTCGCGGCTGAGGTCGCGGAACACCTGGTCGGCTTCGCCGCTGACCTGCGCGATCGCGGCGCCCACCGCGTTGGCGCAGTCGCCGTGCGGTACGCGCACGATCTCGGAGATGCCGGGCAGGCGGTCCGGCACCAGGAAGGCGCCGCCGCCGACCGCGAGCAGCGGTACGTCGCCGGCCTCGGTCTTCATGCGGTCGATGTCCTCCTCCAGCTTGCGCCAGGCATCGCGCAGCGCGGCCTCGATCAGGCGCTTTGGCAGTTTGGCGACGCGCGAGCGGTCGCCGATGTCGATGAGACCTGCGGCCACCGCAATGTCGGTGGCGGTGAGGCGCGAGCCGCCGAACACCAGAGCATCCGACGTCAGGCGGTAGCCGACGCTGAGCGGGCCGACGCGAACCGGGTCCTCGTCGACATGGCTGCCGCCGCCGAGCCCGATCGAGAGCAGGTCGGGCATCCGGAACAGCGTGCGGACGCCGCCGACCTCGACCACGGCATTGGCCTCGCGCGGAAAGCCGTGACGAAGCTGGCCGATGTCGCTTGTGGTGCCGCCGACATCCACGACCATGGCGTCGTCGAGGCCGGACAGATGGGCGGCGCCGCGCATCGAATTGGTGGCGCCGGAGGCAAAGCTCATCACCGGGAAGGCAGTGGCGATCTCGGCCTGCATCACCGTGCCGTCGTTCTGGGTCAGGAACAGCGGCGCGTCGATGCCGCTGTCGGCGATCGCCTTGCGGAAGGCCGCAACCGTGGTGACCGCGAGATCGTGCAGGGAGGCATTGAGCAGCGCGGCATTCTCGCGCTCCAGAAGACCGATGCGGCCGAGATCGTGCGACAGCGTCACCGCGACGTCGGGACAGATCTCCGCGAGGATTTCGCGCGCTGTCGTCTCGCAGGAGGGATCGAGCGGCGAGAAGCTCGAGCACACCGCGACCGAGCGCAGGCCCTTGGCCCTGATTTTTCGCGCGGCCTCCTTCAGCCTGGCGGTGTCGAGCGGCATGAACGGGCGGCCGTCGTAATCGTGGCCGCCCTCCAGCATGAAGATCTCGCCGTTGACGAGGCTGGCCAGATCCGTCGGCCAGTCGCAGAACGGCGGCAGCGAGGCGCTTGCCGGCATGCCGATGCGGATCGCGCCGATCTTCTGCACATGGCGGCGCTGTACCACTGCATTGATGAAGTGCGTGGTGCCGATCACGACCGCATCGACCTTCACCGCGGCGGCGGGCTCGGCGCGCAGCGCCTTGAGGGCGTCGAGGATGCCCGAGGTCACGTCGGCGGTGGTCGGACGCTTGACGGAATGGACGACCTTCTCGTCGACGATCAGCACGGCGTCCGTGTTGGTGCCGCCGACATCGATGCCAATACGCTTCATGGGATCTTAAGCTCCTGCCTCAGCGGGCGCGAAGAGGGAACGGTAGTCGAGGTCGTAGCCGAAGGCGCGCGGGCCGACGAATTCGAGACCCCGGGGACTCGTCAGCACGGCCGGCGCCGGCAGCGCCACGACGGTGACGCGCTGGCCATAGCGCACCGTTTCGGTGCCGACGCCGTGGCCGTTGACGCTGTCGAGCACGCAGATCAGATCGGGCGATGTCGCGATCGCTTCCTCGCCGCGCCAGGCCACGATCCATTCGTTCTGGAACGAGAGTGTTAGCTTTGTGCCGCGATCCGCGTCGCTGCCGTCGACCATGGCCGAACCGCGCAAGAATCCTTCCGTCGTGCGCCGGGCGACGTCGACGATCTTGCCGGTGAAGAGTTTCTTGCCGCCTTCGGTCGAAAGCAGCGCGGCGATCGGATCCTCGTGACGACGATTTGCCTCCTGCACGGCGCGACCGATGCGGATCGCCTTGGTGGTCGTGAAGTGGATGCCCCAGTCCTTCACCTCGCGTCCGGTGCGCGGCGCCTTGCTGGTGGAGGCGATCGAGCCCATCTCGACGCAGATCTTGCGGCTCGCCCGCTCCATCCACTTCCAGCTCGGCACCTTGGTGACGACGGCCTCGATGCCGCGGGGATCGTGGAGGGTGCAGGGATAGGGACGCAGGTCCCCGATCGCGACCGAGGTCATCTGCGCCTCGGGGAAGGCGCGGCCCATGCAGTCGGCGTCGACCACGGGAATGCCGAGATGCGCGGCCGCCATCAGCGCCTGCACGCCGTTGCCGCCGCCGATCTCGACCGACATCACGGCGCGGAACTTGATGCCATTGATCTCTTCCTGCATCCGCACGGCGCGCGCGATGTTGCGGCTGTCCGCGAGGCGCTCCTGTCCGACCAGCGGCGCGCCCATGTTGGAGACCACCGCGACCCAGTCCTCGTCGTCGAGATCGAGCGGCGACATCAACTGCACACGATGGCCTTCGGCGTAGAGTCGGCGCAGATTGAGCAGGCCGAGATAAGGGCTGCCGCCGCCGCCGGTGCCGAGAATCCAGGCGCCGACCGCGAGCGCCTCGATCTCCTCGAGGCTGATCGTCTTCAATTCCACCTTGCTCACGACACCAGTTCCTCGACGATGCGGGCCGCGGCGGCAATGCCGAGGATCACGGGACCCGGATAGGCCGTGCGCACGCGCGCCTTGTTGGCGCTGGTGTAGCTGATGCAATCCATCACCACGAGATCGGGCTCGAGGTCCGCCATCGTGCGTGCGGCTTCGTCGACGACGGCGTCGCTCGAACCGGGTCGCAGCGTGATGCCGACGACCTCGACGCCGTCGCACTGCCATTTCTTGTCGATCAGTACGGTCTGCTCGGGCAGCGGCGAGAACACGCCGAGCCGGCCTTTCGGCAGCACGGCCTCGACGAGATTGTGCAGGATGGCCGAGGGCAGGATGACGAGGCCATCCGCCGCGAGGTTGGGAAACTTGCCGGTGCAGGCCATCAGCGTCACGCCGACGCCCTCGTGCTTGAAGCGGGTGATCTGCTGGCTCGCGCGGCGCTCGACTTCCTTCTTGCTGATGGTGACGCCGTCGCCGTTTGGCAGCAGCGTGAACAGCGTGTCGTAGCCGTCCATCGGCGGGATGGCGTCGATCTCGGCGCGGCTCATGCCGTCGAGCGCGCCGCGCAGCTCGATCTCGATGCCCGGCGACAGCACGGCGGCGATCTCGGAGGCGACGGTGGGACGCGGGCTCTGGCCGATCACGACCACCCCGATGCGCTGGTGCTTCAATGGCATGTTCATGGCTAGTCCTTCAAGACGACGAGATCGGCCGGCGTCCAGTGGAGCGTGACACCGTTGCCGGGAACGAACAGGCGGCTCGTGCCTGCATTGGGCTGTTGCACGAGGACACGATGGCCGCCCTCGAGCGTGATCCGGTAGAGCACCGCGCCGCCGAGGAAGTTGGTGTTCTCGACGATGCCGTGGGCGGAGCTGCCGGCTGCGGTGGCGTCAGTGCGCGGGATGAGGCGAATCTTTTCGGGGCGCAGAGCGACCGAGAGAACGCCGGTGCCCTGCGCTTCGGAGGACGGCAGCGCCAGGATCAGGCCTTTGCCGGCGTCGAGCGCCGGGCCGCCCGCGCTCGTCATGGTGCGCTCGCCACGAAAGATGTTGGTGTCGCCGATGAAGTCGGCGACAAAGCGCGTCGTGGGCTGGTTGTAGATCTCGGTCGGCGTGCCGACCTGCTCGACACGGCCGCCGTTCATCACGGCGATGCGGTCGGACATTGCGAGGGCCTCCTCCTGGTCGTGGGTGACGAAGACCAGGGTCAGGCCGAGCTTCTTCTGGAGCTGCTTGAGCTCGAATTGCATCTGCTGGCGCAGTTTCTTGTCCAGCGCGCCGAGCGGCTCGTCGCAGAGCAGGACGCGCGGTGCGATCACGATGGCGCGGGCAAGCGCGACGCGCTGCTGCTGGCCGCCGGAGAGCTGGGCTGGGCGGCGGTCCTCGAGGCCGGACAGCTCGACCATGGCGAGCGCCGCCTTCACCTTGGCTGCGATGCTCGCCTTGTCGAGCCCGCGCATGCGCAGGCCGAAGGCGACGTTCTCGGCGACGGTGCGATGCGGGAACAGCGCGTAGTTCTGGAACACCATGCCCATGTCGCGCTTGTGCGCGGGCACATGGGTGATGTCGGCGCCGTCGACGCGGATCGCGCCGGCGCTCGGCGTCTCGAAGCCGGCAATCATGCGCAGCGTCGTGGTCTTGCCGCAGCCGGACGGGCCGAGCAGGGAGAAGAACTCGCCCTGCCTGATGTCCATCGCGACCGCGTCCACCGCGCGCACGCCGCCGTCATAGACCTTGCTGACGCCGGCGATTTCGATCGATGCGCTCATGCGCGGAAGATCCGGTTGACGCGCTGGTCGATCTCGTCCTTGCGCTCGTTGTACCACTTCCAGTCGACCTGGATCAGCTTCGAGACCTTCTCGGGCGTGGTGAGCAGCTTGGCGTCATACTTGGCGTCGAGCTTCACGCGTCTGTTGGCCGGGGAATACCACACGGTCTCCGCAAGGCGCTTCTGCACCTCCGGGCGCAGCATGTAGTTCACGTAGGCGTTGGCAAGCTCCTTCATCTTGCTGCCGGGCGTGATGGTCAGGACCTGCTCGAGCGACAAGACGCCTTCGCTCGGCGAGACGAAATCGGTCGGCTGGTTCTGGCCGTCATAGCGGTAGATGCCGGAATCGTGGATGACGCAGAGGCCGACTTCGCCGGACAGCAGCATCTTCTCCATCGCGCCGGTGAAATCGACGATCTTGATCGGCTTGAGCTTCTCCAGCGCGGCATAGGCCGCGTCGAGATCGGTCTGGCCCTTGCCGAACAGGGTACCGCACATCATCAGGAAGGCCTGGCCGAGGCTGTTGACGGGAATGACGTAGCCGCCGCGGACGCCGTTGTATTTCGCGTCCCACAGCTCCTTCCACGAGGTGATGTTGCCGTAGCCCTTGTCGGTGCGAAGTCCAAGGCCGATGGCGCTGGTGAAGATCGAGACGCCGACGATCTTGTCGCTGATCGCGTAGGGGTAGACGTCGGCAAGGTTCGGGACGAGCTTGGGATCGATCTTCGGCTCGACCAGGCCCATCTCGGCCGCCGCCCACTGCTCATTGGAATTGGTGTGCAGCACGTCGTAGATCGGCGCCGAGCGCGAGCTTGCCTGGAGCTTCGGCAGATAGGGGAAGGCGGAGTCGGTCTGGAGCTTGCACTTGAACTCGCTCTCGAAGGCGGGGCCGATCTCGGCCTTCATGATCTCGCCCCACTTGCCGCCCCAGCCGGTGATGCGCAGCGTCGGATCGTCGGCGCGCGCGACATAGGGTGCGGCGATCGTGCCGATGCCGAGCGAGGCGCTCGCGGTCAGAAAGCGGCGGCGGCTGAGCCGTGAGGATCCCAGAGCTTTCATCATGTCTCGATTCCTTCGGTGCAATGAGCGGTTACAATTTGACGTAGGAGCGCAGGCCGACCGTGCGGTCGAGCCCGATGACGACGACAAAGGCGAGGACGATGGAGACCACCGAGGCGGCGCCGATGGTGCCGTCCAGATCGAACTTGAGATAGTTGAACAGCGTGACCGGCAGCGTCTCGTTGCCCGGACTGACCAGGAATAGCGACACCGGAAACTGGTCGAACGAGACGATGAAGGCGAAGATCGCCCCCGCCAGCACGCCCGGCTTGATCAGGGGCAGCGTCACCTCGAAGAAGGTGCGCAAGGGACTTGCGCCGAGATTGCGCGCGGCTTCCTCGAGGCGCAGGTCGAAATTATGCAACACGGCAAGCGTCGTGCGCACCACGTAAGGCAGCGTCACCAGCGTATGGCCGGCAACGAGGCCCCAGGTCGGACGTCCGACATCGAGCAGCACGTAGGTCTGGAACAGTGCAAGGCCCGTCAGGATCGCCGGCAGCATCAACGGCGAGAGCATCGTCGCGACGATCAGCCGCGTGCCCGGCAGATTGCCGCGCGCGAGCGCGAGCGCCGCGGAAGCGCCGAGGATCGTTGCCGATATGGTGGTGAGGACCGCGACTTCGAGGCTGAAGCCGAGCGCATGCATGAAGTCGCGCGAGGCGAAGAATTTCTCGAACCAGCGCAGCGACACGCCGACCGGCGGAAACTGGATGAACGGCGTCGGGTTCAGGGCGAACACGACGACGATCGCGATCGGTGCCAGCAGGAAGATCAGGATCGCGATGTTGCCGGCGAGATAGAGATAGCGGCCGTAGTGCCTGACGCTTCCCGTCGTCCGCGCGGGAGCTGCCTGCCGGGCCGCGGCGAGCGATGGGCTGTGCGAGGCGGTGGTTTGCATCGTCGGCCTCACTGCAATTCGCGCTGGCCGGAGACGAGGCCGAGCGCGCGGTTATAGGCGACGACGAGCCCGAGCGAGATCATCAGCAGGATGATGCCGAGCGCGGCGGCGAAGCCGACGTTGAAGTTCGCCGAGATCTGCTGGTAGATCAGGATCGGCAGCGTCATGATCTGGAAGCCGCCGAGCAGGATTGGCGTGACATAGGCGCTGATCGCCAGCGCAAACACCAGCAGCGAGCCGGCGAGGATGCCGGGCAGGCTCAAGGGCAGCGTCACCTCGAGGAAGGCGCGCAAGGGGCTCGCGCCGAGATTTTCCGCGGCCTGCTCCAGCCGCTCGTCGATGCGGCCGATCACGCCGGTCAGCGTCAGCACCATGAACGGAACGTAGATGTGGACGAGACCGACCACGATGCCAGTCTCGGTGTACATCAGCTTGAGCGGCTGGCTGATCACGCCGAGCGACATCAGGGTCTGGTTGACGACGCCCTTGTCGGAGAGCAGCGTCATCCAGGCGAAGGTGCGCACCACGATGCCGGTCAGCATCGGCGCCAGCACCGCCATCAGCAGCAGCGCGTGCCCGGTGCGGCTCTTGATGCGCGCCATCCAGTGCGCCAGCGGATAGCCGATCGCGAGCGCGACCAGCGTGGTTACGAGCCCGATCCAGATCGTGGTCCAGATCACCTCGAGATAAAAGGGATCGTCGATCATGCGGGCGTAGTGGCGCGTGGTGAAGGCGACCTTCGGCGCCACCACCGGATTGCCGGTGAGCACGCTCATCAGCGCCATCAGCCCGATCGGCAGGAAGAAGAAGAGGGCGAACAGCAGCGCGCTCGGCAGAATGAAGAGCGCAAGGCCGTTGGGGCGCTGGGTGGTGGCGCTGCTCATCGCGTCCCCGTCTGAACGCGCGCTGTATCCTGGTCGAGCGGATCGCCGGTCATGCGCCGCAATTTTGCGGCCATCGCCGCCAGCTCACGGCGGACATTGGCGCGCTCGGCGGCAGTGGTCGCCTGCACCGAATAGGACACCGCGATCCCGATCATCTCGCCGGTCTCGCCGCTCTTCAGCGCAAAGCCTTGCGAGCCGACGCCCTCGATCGATTCATCGGCCGCCTCGGACACGCCGGTGCGGCGGATCTCGTCGAGGCGCGCCATCAGCTGCTTGAAGTTCTGCGGCGAGTTGCGCGGCAGCTTTGGATAGGTCGCAGGCACCCGCGCGCGGACGTCCTCGTCGGCGAGGCGGGCGAGCATGGCGCGGCCGTTCGAGGTGGCGAGCGCCGGCGTGCGCTGGCCGGGCGGATTGACGACACGCAGGGGATTCGAGCCCGGAACGATCCGGAGCACGACCTGCTCGTAGCCGTCGAGCACGGCGATGTAGCCGGTGTGGCCGGTGCGCGCGCAGACCTCGCGCAGCTCGCGCTCGGCCATGCTGATGAGATCGTCATGGGCGCGGTGCAGCCGGCCGAGCTCGAAGGTGAGGAGGCCGGGGCGGTAGCGGCGGGTGTGCGGGTCCTGCTCGAGCAGACCGCAGTCGCGCAAGGAGCGCAGCAGCCGCGAGGTCGAGCTCTTCGGCTTGCCCGTCAGCGCCATCACGTCCGCGAACGACAGATCCGGCCGCGCGCTGGAAAAGCAGCGCAGGATCTCGATCGCGTTGGTGAGGGCGCTCATGCAGGTCGGTCCAAGGTAGTTCCATATTTCGGAACCTTGTCCCAAATCGCGCGGAAACGAGCAAGCGGAAATTTCCGGCAGGGTGGTGCCCGATTGCGCAGATGCGGCGGAAGGTCGCTCGGATATAACGAAGCGGCGCACCGCGGTGAGGCGGTGCGCCGCTTTGGGATCAGGCCGCTTCCGCGGCGACGTTGCCGATCCAGTCGCGGGCGAGCGTCACGTCGGCTTGCGACAATTGATGGCCCGCCGGCAGGACCTTGTGGGTCACGCTGGCGCCTGCTTGCGACAGTAGGGCTGCGAGCCGGGCCGAGTTGCTCGCCGGCACGATCGGATCAGCCTGTCCGGACAGGAGCAGGACGGGCTTGCCGCCGAGCTCGGCCTTGGGCGGATCTGACAGTGGCACCATGGCGCGCAGCAGGATCGCGCCTGCCAGCACGCCCGGCTGCAGCAGCAACAGCGCGGCTGCGATGTTGGCGCCGTTGGAGAAGCCGACAGCAACCGGCGCGGCGATGCCGTAGCGCTGCCGCGCCTCGCCAACGAAATCGCCGAGCTCGCGCGCACGCCGGCGCACATCGTCCTCGTCGAACACGCCCTCGGCAAGGCGGCGGAAGAAGCGCGGCATGCCGTGCTCGAGCACGCGGCCGCGCGGCGAGAGCAGGGCGGCACCGGGCGAGATCATCTTGCCGAGCCCGAGCAGGTCGTTCTCGTCGCCACCGGTGCCGTGCAGCAGCAGGAGCGGGGCCGAGCCCGCGTCGCGCGCGGGCTCGAAACGATGGATGAATGCACTCTCGGTCATGACACGCTCTCTTCCAGGCTCGGCAACACACCCTCGATCTGCTTGCGATGCGCTTCGAGGAAGGCCGGCAGCTTCAGGTCGCGTCCCAGCGTCGCAACGGGTTCGTCGACGGCGAAGCCGGGAATATCGGTCGCGATCTCGAACAGCACGCCGCCGGGCTCGCGGAAGTAGATCGAGCGGAAGTAGTTGCGGTCCCTCTGCTCGGTCGGGTGCAGGCCGTGATTGCTGACGAGCTTTTGCGCCATCGCTCCCTGCTCGGCGTCATCGGCCGCACGGAAGGCGATGTGGTGCACCGAGCCGCCGCCCTGATGGCCGCGCAAGAAGCCCTTGGCCTCGTAGATGTCGACGACGCTGCCCTCGGCATCGCCCGGCGCCTTGAAGCGGATCACCGAGCCCTCGCGTCCCGTCTCCTTGAAGCCGAATACGTCGGTGAGGACGGCGGCCGTCTTCGCCGCGCTGTCGAGCAGCAAGGTCACGCCGTGGAAGCCGCGGATCGCATGCTCGGCCGGCACGTCGCCATTGCTCCAGCCGGGCTCGTTCTCGGCACCGGGAACGCCGACGAGCGCGAGCGCCATGCCATCGGGGTCGGTGAACGGCAGCACGGACTCGCCGAAGCGCTTCTCCAGGGCTTCATAGGCGATGCCCTTCTCGGTGAAGCGCTGCGTCCAGTAGCCGAGCGAACGCTGAGGCACGCGGAAGGCGGTCTGATGGGTTTCGCCGACGCCGCGGCGCCCAGCCGGCACGCCGGCCCAGGGGAAGAAGGTCAGGATGGTGCCGGGGCGGCCGGTCTCGTCGCCATAATAGAAGTGATAGGTGCCGGGATCATCGAAATTGACCGTCTTCTTGACGAAGCGCAGGCCGAGATCCCTGATGTAAAAGCCGAAATTCCTGATGGGATCGCCGGCGATCGCGGTGACGTGGTGCAGTCCAGACATGTCGTCCTCCAAATTCGGGGAGCAGTCTTGCTCTGGCCGGAAATATCGTTCCGCTTTGGATTGGAGACAATCCATGCAAATATGACGTCTATGTCTACGATTTGGAAACAATCGCTGGAGCGGCAGCTTGGATAAGGTCGTTAGCCTCCGGGCCTTCGTGAAGGTGGTCGAAAGCGGCAGTTTTGCCGAGGCGGGCCGTCAGCTACGGCTGTCGCGGTCGGCGATCAGCAAATACATCGCCGACCTCGAGGAGAGCCTCGGCGTCCAGCTCCTGAACCGGACCACCCGCCACGCGAGCCCGACCGAGAACGGCCAGCGTTATTTCGAGCGCGCGGTCGTGATCCTCTCGGAGATCGAGGCCGCGGACCAGGCGGTGGCGCAAGCCCAGTCCGCGCCGCGCGGGCTGCTGCGCGTCAACGCGCCGATGTCGTTCGGCACCATGCGGCTCGGGCCGGTGCTCGCCGATTTCATGGCGCGCTTTGGCGAGCTTCAGCTCCAGATCGTGCTGAGCGACGATCTGCTGGATCCGGTCCAGGACGGCTTTGACGTGACGCTGCGGATCGCCGAACTGGAATCCTCCAGCCTGATCGCGCGCAAGATCACGCCGGTGGCGCGCATGATCTGCGCCTCGCCCGATTATCTCGCGCGGCACGGCACGCCAAAGCATCCGCAGGATCTGCGCGAGCATGCGTCGCTGACCTACGGCTTCCTGCTCACCGGCAATCAGTGGAAGCTTACCGGCGCGGATGGCGATCACTGGATCCAGCCGACCTGGTCGCTCTGCGTCAACAACGCCGAAGTGCTGCGCGACGTCGCGATCAAGGGCAGGGGGCTCGCGCTGCTCCCGGAGTTCATCGCCGCCGACGCTTTGCGGAAGGGCGAGTTGCTGACGGTGCTGGATGATTATTCGGCGCCGCCGCTCGCGCTCTATGCGGTCTATCCGCCGACGCGGCATTTGTCGGTGAAGGTACGGCTGTTCATTGATTTTCTGGTCGAGCGGTTTGGACGGGAGGATGAGGCGGGCGTACGCAGCCGCGCCGCGGCTAGCTGACCGAACGCTGTTCGACGGGCAGAAGCAATTCGTCCAGCGCGCTCATCGAAGCTTTCTGAAGGGCGGCAAGTTCGCGGGCGGCACCGTGGCATTCGGATGCGGACATCGTGGCTACCGCCAGCTCAACCTCGCGGCAGCGTTCGAACAGGCGAACGAGGCCGAGCGCGCTCGCCGCGCTGCCAAGCTGGTGTGCGGATCGCGCCAGCTGCAGGTGATCGCCGATCGCCGCAGCCTCGGCGATGTCCTCGATCAGTTGTTGGCTCGTTTGCCGCAAAAGCTGGTGGAGCTTGGCGATCTGCGTGGCGCCCAGCAGTTCTTTCTGGTCGTCGAGGAAATGCCGGTCGATCAACGCGCCTGCGGCGAGCCGCACTTCTGCCGGCTGGTCCGGCGGATCGTCCTCGATCGCCTCGCGCAGGGCATTGATCAGGATCGGCTTGCCGACAACCTTGGAGATCCCTGCACTGGCGAGCCGCTCGCGTGCGCTGCGCGAGACGTCGGCGGTCACGGCGATGATGCGCGGCATGCTCGGCAGACCGAGCTTGCCGATCTGCGAGGCCGCCTCCACGCCGTCCATGTCGGGCATGTGCAGATCCATCAGGATGATGTCGAACGCCTGATCGCGGGCGAGTGCGACGGCCGACGCGCCGTTTCTGGCGATGGTGGGATGATGGCCGAGTCGGTTCAGGATGGCTTCGCCGACCTGGCAATTGACCGGATCGTCGTCGACCAGCAGCACGCGAAGCCGCCGCGACGGCGGCGGAAGCGCACCTTGCGCGATGCCGCTCGCGGCAAGGCCGAGCGGTACTTCAAGCGCGAACGTGCTGCCTGCGCCCGGCGTGCTCTCCACCGTCAGCTCGCCGCGCATCAGGCGCGTCAGCCGCCGCGCGATCGCAAGGCCAAGGCCGGTGCCGCCGAACCGCCGTGCGATGCTATCGTCCGCCTGCACGAAATCCTCGAAGATCCGCTCGTGCATGTCCGGCGCGATGCCGATGCCGGTATCGCGAACCGTAATGCTCAGCAGGATGTGATCCTCGTGCTGCTCCGCTGACGCCTTCAGGCCGATCCCGCCGCGCGGAGTGAATTTGATGGCATTGCCGATCAAATTGAGCAGGATGCGATTGAGCCTGACAGGATCGCCGTGCACGGACGTGTTGACCGTCACGTCGCTGGCGAGATCGAAGGTCAGTCCCTTGCCGAAGGCCTGTGGGCGCATCAGATCGGCGGCGGCCTCGATGAGCTGATCGAGACGGAAGTCGCGCGTCTCCAGCGTTTCGGCGCTGGCCTCCAGACGCGCATATTCCAGGATGGCATCGACCAGCGCGATCAGCGTCTCGCCCGATGCGGCGGCGGTGGCGAGATGGCGTCGCTGCGCTTCGCCGAGGCTGCCGTCGTCCAGCAGTTGCAGCACGCCCATGACGCCGTTCAGCGGCGTGCGCAGCTCGTGGCTGACGACGGCGAGGAAGCGCGACTTGGTCTCGTTGGCCTGCACGGCAATGCTGCGCGCACGTTCGGCCGCGTCATGCTCGGCGAGGGCGTGGTCGCGCGCCTTCTCGAGCTCGGAGGTCCGCTCGATGACCTTGCGCTCGAGCGTCGCGTAGGATTCGCGCAAGTGCGCGGCCATCCGGTTGAACTGGTCGCCGAGCGCCTCCAGCTCGTCGCCGGTCTTGATCGCGAGCCGCAGGCCGAGATCGCCGCTGCCGATCCGGCGCGCACCCTGTGTCAGGATCTGGATCGGCACGGTCATGCGCCGGCTGAGAAAGAGCGAGACCAGCACCGCGCAGGCGAGCAGAGCGACCAGGAGAAACGTCGAGCGGCCGATCGACGCGTAGATCGGCGCATAGGCTTCGGTGAGCGGAAGCTCGACGAATACCAACCAGCCGAGCGAGGGCACCGTCGCATAGGTCGACAGCACGCGTTGACCGGACAGATCTTCCTTGACCAGGCCGCCTGACGGCGGCCCGACGCCATCGAGTGCGGCTCGAACGTCGGCATGTCCCGAAAGATCGCTGCGGCGTAGCGCCGGCCACAAATCGGGATGTGCGATCAACAGCCCCATGCGGTCGACCACATAGGCCTTGCCGGTGTTGCCGACCCTGATCCCCGCGACGAGGTCCCAGATGAAGCGCAGATTGACCTCGGCGACGATCACATTGGGACCGCGGCCGACCCCGCGCGCGGCGAGGGTCATGAACGGCTCGGTGTCGCCGATGAAGTAGACCGGCCCGTAATAGGTCCGGCTTTCGTTGGCGCCGCGGAAGGCGGGCGAAGCGGACAGGTCGATCTTGCTGCCGACCCTGTCCGCGACACGGCGCGACACGCGCACCTGCTCGCGGCCCTGCGCGTCGAGCTCGGCAATCTCCGCGATCGCAGGCGAGAGGCGCAGGAGGCGGATCGCGTTCAAGCGCTCGTCCTCGTTCGTCGACAGCTCCGGGGGCAGGCGGGAAAGCCATCTGATCTGGTTTTCGATCTGGCCGATGAACTGGCCGATCTGAATCGCCGCAGACGCTGCCTGCTCGCGCTGGGTTGCCGCGAGGAGCTGCTTCTGCTCGCGATAGGAGAACCAGACGTCGAAGCCGGTGTTGATGGCGAGCGCGGCAAAGGCGAGGGCGACGATCGAGTAGAGATATTTGCGGAACAGCCGGCCGGGAGGCGTCCGCAAATGTCCCTGGTCGACCTGCTCGTTCACTCGCGAATCTCGTCGGCGCGTGCGAGCAGCGTGAACGGTATGGTCAAATCCAGCGTACGGGCGACCGTGCGGTTGATCAGCAGCTCGTATTTGCGTGGCGATTGCACCGGGAGATCGCCGGCCTTGGTGCCGCGCAGGATCAGATCGACATAGTCGGCCGAGCGCACTTCGAGCGTCGGCCCGTAGCTCATCAGCCCGCCCGCATCCATGAAATAATGGAACGGATAGATCGTGGGGACGCGATATTTGGCCGCTGCCGCCACGACCGCCTGCCGGTGGATCACGAGGAAGCTGTCGACCAGCGCAACCATCGCCGCTTTGGGCGGCTCGGAGAGGCGCCTGATGACCTCGTCAATTTCCGTTGGCGCGTTGACGGGGGCGGGGACCACGGAGACGCCGCATGCTGCGGCCTCTTGCTCGATGGAGTCGAGGAAGAAGCGCCCGCCGCGCGGCGTGGTCGCCGGGTTGAACAGCACACCGACGCGCGCAACGTCAGGCACGGCCTCCCGGATGAGCTGAAGCCATTTGCCGCCCATCTCGGCGGAGCTGTTGGTGAAGCCGGTGACGTTGCCGCCGGGATGCGCGAGGCTCTCGACGAAGCCATTGCCGACGGGATCGTTGGCCGTCGCGAAGACGATCGGGATGGTTTTGGTAGCTGCCAGGACTGCCGCGGTTTCGATCGTCGAGCCGGTCAGGATCACGTCCGGCTTCAGCTCCAGCAATTCCTGGACCGCGGTCTTCAGTCTATCGGAGCTGCCGAAAGTCGAACGGAGTTCGAGGCGGAAGTTGACGCCTTCGACCCAGCCTCGCTGCCTCAAACCCACGATGAGGCCGCCGAGGCGGGAGGTCGGGCTGTCGGTCATGCTCCTTCTGGTCAATTCGTCGTCGAGCGGTAATCCCGTCAGCGAGGCGACGATCCGCATGCGATCAGATGTTGCGCCGAGCGCGAGCCATCCCGCAGCGCTTGTCCCCGCAAGGCGAATGAACCCGCGGCGATCGACCGCGAAAGCGGAAGGCCGTTCGGTCATGAAATTCTTTGCATGATGATTGCCCCAAGGCGGATGCTTAGCGCGAACCGCCGGCATCCACAATTGATGAAAAAATGCGCTTGTGAATGTTCATTCGCAGCGTTTGGCAACCCGATACCGTATTCCTACGCCGCTGAGGAGTCGCTGTTTCGAGCCTTGTCTGCTCCGTGATGTTTTGTAGCGCCTTATGGCATTGCAACATTTTCCGTCTCGGTTGCGACGGCGGTTCGGAGAAGCCGATTTCGTGACTGCCGATTTTTGAAGCGTTCTTTCAAGTTGTTTCGAAGGTTCTCGATGCGCAAAATCTATCTCGTTCCGGCCCTCGTCGGCCTTCTCACCTTTGTGGCTACAGGTCCGGTGGCGGCTCAGGGCGCCGTTCCAAAGCAGAAGGCGGCGCAAGCCCCGAAGGCTGCTGCGGCTGGGGCTGCTCCGGCGGCCGGCGCCCCGGCGGCGGCCACGACCGAGGCGCCGAGCGCCGGCGCGGACGACAAGGCAAAGTCAATCGACGGCTTCCGCTCCGCCAAGTTCGGCATGGGCGAAGCCGACGTGCGCGCGGCGATGATCAAGGACTTCAACGCCAAGCCCGACGCCATCAAGGCGCAGGACAACGCGTCCGAGCTGACGCATAGCATCCTCATGTCGGTTCCCGAGCTGCTGCCGAACGGCGGTACCGCCGAGCTTTCCTACGTGTTCGGCTACAAGTCCAAGTCGCTGATCCAGGTGGGCGCCGTCTGGTCGAAGGGGACCGACGCGGCGATAACGCCGGAAAAGCTGTTCTCCAACGCCAACATCCTGCGCGCCCATTTCATGGGCGAAGGCTTCAAGCCTGATTCCATCGCGGTCAACATGCCGGTTGCCGGCGGCATCGTGATGTTCCGCGGCAGCGACGCCAAGGACCGCTCGGTGATCCTGCTGCTCCAAGGCACGTTCGAGAACAAGGAGAACAACCAGCGTGTGCTGACCCCGACCAGCCTGCTGCTGTTCTACGTAGCCGACGCCAAGAGCCCCGACATCTTCAAGCTGCCGCCCGGCCAGTTCTGATGCCGGACGCCTTCGACGACATTCTCCCACCCGGTTGTGGATCGGCGCCAATGCCGATGAAGAGGATATGAAATGCGCGGACCATCTGCGACGCGAAACAACGATGAGCTGACGACGCTGCGGGGGCTTGCGCGCTTCCGCTCGATGTCGCTGCTCTGCGCGATGCAGATGGTCTTCCTGCCGGTGTTCAGCGTCCGCGTTCAGGCGCAGACGGCGAACGTCATCGTTCCGGACGGACGCACCGGGACGTCCTTGCAGACCTCCGGCGGCGTCACCAACGTCACGACGTCGACGGTCTCCGGCAACAACGCCTTCAACTCGTTCTCGCAGTTCAGCGTCGGGCAGGGCAACACCGTCAACCTGCAACTGCCGACCGGCACGCAAAACCTCGTCAACATCGTTCGCGACGCGCCGGTCTACGTCAATGGCACGCTGAACTCCTACATGAACGGTGCGATCGGCGGTAACGTCTATTTCGCCGATCCCAAGGGGTTCGTGGTCGGCCGTTCCGGCACGGTGAATGTCGGCAGCCTCAACGTCTCGACGCCGACGCGCGAGTTCACCGACAGCCTGATCGGCGCGGGCGGGGCGATCAACCAGTCGGCCGTCGGCAATCTGATGGCCGGCTCGTTCCCGGTCTCGCCCGACGGCAACATCCGCATCTACGGCCGGGTCAATGCGCAGGATGGCGTGCGGTTGACCGGGCAGAACGTCTATGTCGGCGGCGCCACCCAGCGCGACATCGCCAATCTCGATCACGCCGCGAAGTTTGCGGCCTCCGTCAACTCCAAGGGCCTGCGCAGCGCCAGCGCGATCACCGTCAGCAACGGCTCGATCCATATCGGCGCGGTCAACAACGCCAGGGTCAACGGGCGTCTGACCGCGCAGAGCAAGACCTCGACGCCGAGCAACATCACCGTCGATGCGGGCAAGAACATCGATATCGGCAAGAAAGCCAATCTCAACATCGCAAGCGCAAACGGCAATGCCGGAGAGATCCGCCTGAAGGCGGCGCAGAACCTGACCGTCGCGGGCGGCGCCAGGTTCGACGCCAGCGCGAAGACGGGCAATGCCGGTCTCGTCGACTTCAGCGCGAACGGGATCATCGACATCGGGAGAGGCATCAAGGTCGATCTCAGTGCGGACAACGGCAAGGCCGGCACGCTGCTGATCGACCCCACCGACGTGGTCGTGGGCGATGCCGCCCAGGGCGACTCCGGCGTGACGCTGTCGAACAGCTCCATCGCTAATGCGCTCGCCGGGCTCAGCGCGGGTGCAGACTACCTCATCCAGGCGGATCATTCCATCACGCTCGCCGCGCATGCGATGATCGATGCCCGCCGTCTCGATGGCTCCGGCCATTCGACCGGCAACGCCAACAACGTCATCATCGACGCGCCCAACATCGAGATCATGAATGGCGCGCAGATCCTGGCCCAGTCGGTCAATTTCGGCGGGACCACCTACGCCGACGGCAACGTCACGCTGAGGGCGACGGCGAGCGACATCAAGCTGTCCGGCCAGGCCACTGCCGCGACGGCGATCACGGTCGACGGCAAGATCACCGGCGGCATCATCTCGATCACCGCAACCTCGACCGCCGTGTCAAGTTTCCTGAACGGTTCTGTGGCCGGTGATTTCGCGCTTGTCGGCTCGACGCTGGCCGCCTCGCTGCTCGGGCTCAATGGCGGCTATGTCGCGGCAAGCGCCACTGCGACCATCAACATCAACAGCCATGCCGACATCAACGGCCGCGGCGATGTCACCATTTCCGCGCATGCCACGGAGACCGCGTCGGATCCGGCGGTCGCCTCCACCTTGCTTGGCAGCCTGACGCCGGTCGCGGCGGGCGTGGTCGTCGGCAAGATCGACGGCACCGCCACGACCAACGTGGCCTCGGGCGCGACGGTCAACGCCGGCGGAAACCTCGAGATCAAGGCGCTCAACGATGCGACCATCGCCGTCTCTGCCCTCGCGGCATCGACGAGCGCGCAGATCGTCCCGACGGTGGCCTATTCCAAGGGATCAGTGTCGACGACCGCCAACGTCGCGACCGGCGCGCATATTGCGGCGGGCCTGGTGAACACGACCGGCAGCACCCTGAAGGTGCGCGCGATCAACAACAATTCCTTCTCGACCAGCGCAACGTCGGTCGCGGCACCCGGGACGGGGGCGAGCGGCGCCGTCGGCGGGGCGTTCGCCATCAGCGACATCACGACGTCCGTGACCGCGACGCTCGGCGCATCGCTCGGAACCGATACCGCCAACCGGATGAACGGCTCCGCTCTCGTTGAAGCGACGTCGGACACGACGAGCAATTCCACGATGGCCTCGTCCATCGCCGGCCTGCCGGCGCTAATCGCGGCGATCGAACGAGGACTGCGCGCCGTCACCTCGCCGACGTCGATCATCAGGGACCATATGGGCTCGCTGATGCCGTTGAGCTTCGATTTCAAGGTCGCAGGCGCGCTGTCGCTGGCCAACAGCAGCCAGAGCGCGACCGCCGCGATCGCGCAAAATCCGAGCGGCGGCGCGCCGAGCATCTATGCCAGCGGCAACGTTGCCGTTGCCAGCAATGTCATCGATCGCGGCGTTCGCAGCAATGCGACGTCCAGCGCGATCACGAATGATCCGGTGTCCGGCGAGAGCACCGCGATCAGCGCGGCCGTCGCCTGGGGCAATTTCACGCATAATTCGAACGCCTATGTCGGCAATGGCACACTGATCAACGCAGCGAACATCGCCGTCGATGCCACCACCGAACTGCCGATCACCAATTCCTGGCTGAAGTGGGATGGTTTGGGCGCGGTGCTGAGCCACCTCAACGGCAATCTCGGCGTCGGCGGCAACATCCTGACCAGCTACGCCAATGCCACCGCGGACGCCGGCGACACGATCGGCATCGCCGGTTCGCTGAATCATTTCGTCGTGAACAACAACACGACGGCGTGGGTGGCCGGAAGCGCGAGCCTGACGGCGACCTGCGCGACCGCGGCCTGCGGCAGTGGCACCGGCTGGTCGGTCGGGATGGACAATGGCGACGTCCATACCTACAACGCCAGCATCCAAATCGCGGCCACCACGACCACGGCGTCGATCGACGCCGCCGGCAATGTCGGCACGCTCGGCTTCCTGTTCGGCAACACCTCGGGCGGCTCCTCCGTCGGCGGCGCGCTCAATCTCGTCCAGTTCAACACCAATACCATCGCCGGCGTTTCGGATCGCGCGACGCTGCGTGCGGCGGACGACATCGCCGTCAACGCGATCACTTCAGACCGGTTCGTCGCTGTCGCACCGTCGTCCGGCAAGGCTGCCGGCACGCTGGCGCTGAATGGCATCACTTCGCTCGGTTTCCTGAACAACACGACGCACGCGTCGATATCGAGCCAGGCCACCGTCTATGCACCGACGGTCGGCATCCTGGCGCAGCAGGATCTGTCGGTCGTGACGCTGTCCGGCGCGATGAGCTATAACGGGAGCGGCGGTTCGGCGGTCGGCTTGTCGGTCGCCTATCTCGGCGCAAATACCGACACCTCCGCCTATATCGGCGACAACCATTCCGACATCCGGCCCGGCGTGTTCAGCGCCAACGATCCGTTCGCTGGCACCAGCGGCGGAAGCGGGGCGGTCAATGTCGACAATCTGACACTCAGCGCGACAACCTCGGGGCGCATCACCGCGGCCGCCGTCGCGGCATCGGTCTCCGATCCGGCGTCGTCCAGCTTCTCCGACAAGGCGGACGCCGCGGGCGCGGCCTCGACCGGCGGGGCCGGTGGCGTCGCGACGGCCGCAAGCAAGATCGGTTCGACCTCGGGATCGAGCACCAGCGGCTTCAGTCTCGATCTCGCCGGCAGCTCGTCGGTGAGCGACGTCTCGCTCGGCACCAGCGCCTACATCAGGAATACGACGGTCAACAAGTACACCACGAGCGGCGCCGTGCTGACCAACACGATCGTTCAGGCGCTCAACGACACCATGCTCAACAACGGTTCGGGCTCGGCGGCGCTCAATCTGGCCGGAGGGTCCGCCACGGGGGCTGCGATCGGCGGCGCGATCGCAGCGGCCATGTCGAACAATGCGACGCTCGCCTATATCTACGGCACCACGATGAACAACCAGAGTTCGGTGACCGTGCAGGCGCTCAATGGCGGCTCGGAAACGGTCGTCGCCATCGGCGTGGCGGGATCGAAGTCCAATTCGGCGTCGCTGTCCGCTTCGGTCGGCATCATCACCGACAGCGCCAACGCCTATATCGAGAGTTCGACGATCACGGGGCAGGCGAGTGGCGTCAACCGGGCGCTCGAGGTCGACGCCTACCAGACCACGAACATCGCGATCGGCGGCGGCTCCCTCTACATTACGGGCGGCCAGGCCGGCGTCGGCATCGGGCTGACCTATGCGTCTATCGGCGATCCCACCGGCGGCAACGCGACCGACGCGCATATCCGCAGCACAGGGATCTCGAACTACGACAGCCTGTTGGTGCTGGCCGACAGCGCCAGCGTGATTGCGGCTGGTGCGGCCTCGGGCGGGGCGGGGTCCAACGGGCTCGCCGGCGCGGTCGTCGTCAGCGAGATCACGCCGACCACCACGGCCTACATCAACAGCGGCTCGACGGTGAGCATCAATGTCGGCCGCGTGACGGTGCTGGCTGACAGCGGCGCGGTGTCGGCACTGGACACGGCGCTCGGCAACCTCGTCAAGAAGTCGAACAACAATCATCTCGCCTCGGACACCTGTACGGTCGCCGGCGGCACCGGCGGGCAGAACTGCATCGACTTCAGCGCGGCTGCGCTCAATGACGGCGCGGGCAACGGTCCGGGCGCCAGCATCGTCTCCGTTGCGGGCCTGATCCAGGCCGGCAAGAACAATGTCGGCGCCTCGATCGTCTACAACACCGTTGCGACGACGCACTCGGCCTATATCGCCAACGTCCTGATGACGGCCGGCAGCAACGGCAATGTCAGCGTGAGCGCGATCGATTCCTCCAAGATCCAGGCTGTCACGATCGGCTTCGGCCTTGCGACCGGACAGTTCGCGGGCGTCGGCGGCACGACGATCAGCTCGATCGGCAACACCGTCTCGGCGGCCATCGGCAACAATTTGTCCAGCACGACGCAATCGAGCGTCACGGCCAAGAACATTTCCGTCAACGCGACCGACAATTCCAGCATCACCGGAACCGCCGCCATCGCGGGGGCGTCGACGCAAGGAAGCGCCGCGGGTCTGGCGCTCGTCTACAGCAGCATCGCCAACAACGTCAGCGCCGGCGTCACCGGCTCCAAGCTGACCGCATCCGGCAGTGTCGCCGTCGGTGCGAATTCGAATGCCGCCATTTCGACCGTTGCCGTTGGCGTTGCGATGTCCTCGCAGGTTGGCCTCGCCGGTTCGGTCGCCACCAATCTGATGGGGACCAACGTCACCGCCAACATCACTGCCGCCGGCACCAACGGCATCAACGGGGCCGATGTCACGG
Organism: Bradyrhizobium sp. YCK136; assembly: GCF_044570075.1. Lineage (NCBI taxonomy): Bacteria > Pseudomonadati > Pseudomonadota > Alphaproteobacteria > Hyphomicrobiales > Nitrobacteraceae > Bradyrhizobium > Bradyrhizobium sp. YCK136. The sequence goes on along the minus strand of NZ_CP172424.1, from coordinate 6,217,163 downwards.
CCACCAACAATGTCGGCGTGGTCGCGGGCAACAACGACAAGGCGGCCGTGTTCGCCGGCGCCCTGTCGATCAGCAAGGGCGCGGCTGGCGGCGCTGGTTCGCTGGTGACCAACCAGATCACCGGAACCACGGCCGCCTATATCAGCGGGGTGAACACCAAGGTCGACGCGCTGGGAACCAGCACCACCGATACGCTGTCGGTCAACAACGGCACCCTCGTCCATGCCTTCGATCTCGGCACGGCCCACGCGCCGACCGACACCACGCCCGACCTCACCGAGAACCAGGACGTCCTGCGCGGCCTCGCCGTGGTCGCGAGCTCGCACCAGGCTGTCGTGACCAACGTCGCGTCGGTCGCCGCGAGTGGCGGCATCTCGATCATGATCAACCCGATCACTAACGTGATGAGCGGGGCGACACGAGCCTATATCGACAGCGCGTCCATCGACACGCGCCTGACCTCGTCTACGCTCAAGCCGCAGATCGAGGTGGCCGCATCGAGCTTCTCCTATTCCGGCGCATTCGGCGCAGGCATCGCCTACGGCAGCAGCGGCGGCGGTGGCGCGACGATTGTCTCGACGACGATGTCGCGCGAGACCTTCGCCTATATCACCAATGCCACGGTCGGCGGCGTCCAGTCGTCGAGCGCGACGTTGGGCGCCGTGACCGTGAAGGCCAATGCGGAGCAGGATGCGTCCTCGATTGCGATCGGCTTCAACAGCGGCTCGGTCGGCCTGAACGTCTTCCAGGCGACCATGGAAGCCTATGTCGACGGCGGCGCGCTGACCGCTTCGTCGCTGACGGTCAACGCCAACAACAACACCGGCATCTTCTCCGCGAACGGCTCTGGTGCCTATGGCAGCCAGGCCGCGATCGGCGCGGCGTTCCTGGTCCAGGTCTCCTCGAACCGGACGCTGGCCTATGTCGGCGATGAGTTCCGCTATCAGGGCAATGGCGCCGCGCACACCACCGCGCTCAATTTGAGCGGTGCGCTCGACGTCGAAGCCAAGACCAAGAACCGCTTCGAGGCCTATGCAATCGGTGGCGCGCTCTCGACGGGCACCGCCGCGATCGCCGGCATGGCGAACATCGAGGTCGCCAACAACAACACCATCGCCGGCGTCTACGACACCACGCTGCAGGGGGTGACGGGCGGTGCGGCCGGCGCGGTCACGGTCAACGCCAACGAGGACGTCGCGATCAAGGAGATCGCGGGCGCGCTCGCGGTCGGCGCCAGCGGAGGAGGGGTCGGCGTCGGCGCTGCGGCCAACGTCATCGTGTTCAAGAGCCGGACCGTTGCCGAGAGCTGGAACAGCAATCTGAACTCGTCAGGCGCGATCAACGTCAACGCGCTCAGCACCAAGGAGGTGCTGTCCTACGCGGTCACCGCCGGCATCGGCGGCAGCGCCGGCATCGGCGCGACCGTCGGCGTCATCATCATCGGCACCAACACCGCGGACGCCGACACGCAGGGCCAGCAGACCGGCCAGCTCAACCAAGGTGGCAACGGCACCATCGCGTTCGTCAACAGCGGCACCAGCAACACGCATGGCAGTGGTGCCGTCGCGAGCGGCACGGCCGGCAATCCGAACAGTGCCAATGTCAGCTCGACCTACGACGTCAGCAATATCCTGAGCGGCGGCAATGACGCGGTCATCGCCCAGATCGCGGGCGGCAACGTCACGGGCACGCAAGTCAACGTCTCGGCCACCAGCGCCAACGCGGCCAAGATGTATCTGCTCGGCGCGGGCTTTGCCAAGAATCTCGGCATTGGCGCCGGCATCGGCTACACCAGCGTCAACAGCACCGTGGTCGCCAATTTGAGTGACTACGGACGCAACGGCTCCGGCGATCTGGTGGCCGCGGGTACGCCTCTGGCTGTCTCGGCGCCCGCCGTCAACGTCGTGGCGATCGCCAAGGACGCCACCGACGGGCCTTATGCCGGAAAAACCATCGACACCGAGGCGATAGCCGGTGGTGCGGCGCTCTACTTCGGCGCTCAGGCCGCCGTGGCGGTCGGCAATGTCAGCAACACCGTGGTGGCCCTGCTTGGCGGCCAGATTACCGGCACGGGCGGCAACGGCGTCGCCGTCCTGGCGCAGGATTCGACGAGCCAGGTCGTCTTCACCGGTGGTGCGAGCGCCGGTGCTGTGGCCGTCGGCGCTTCTGTCGCAACGGCAAGCCGGAGAAGCTCGGTCGCAGCGCGGGTGCTGGACGGTGCCACCATCAACACCTCGACCTTGGGTGTCGGGGCCTCGGGCGCCGGCATTTTGAGCTCGACGGCAACGGCGCTCTCGGGCGGCATCGTTTCCGGCACCGGCGCGGATGCGGAGGCCCACGAGAACTCGGGCGTGCTCGCTGAGATCGGTTCCGGCGCAGCGATCACCACGTCAGCGACCGGTGACGGCACGCTGGTGGGGGCTGCGATCACGCCTAATCTGTCGAGCGAGGCGATTGGTGTTTCGGTCGGCGGCGGCGCGGTCGGCGTTGCCATCGCCCAGTCGACGGTCGAAGCCACTGTGACCGCGGATGTCGGCGACAACACCAGCTTCTCGGGCGGTAAGCTCGGCGTCACCGCCATGGCGCTCGTCCCGATCATCGGTACGCAGACCAACGGAACGACCACGACGCCGATCTACGGCACGACGACCTGGGCCAAGGCGCTCGCTGGTGGCGGCGGCTCGCTGATCGGCGCACAAGGCAGCTACGCAAAGGCCTCCGAAAACGCGACGGTCAAAGCCTATGGCGGGACGGGGATTCGGCTTCCGAATGCCGACGTGTCCATCAAGGCTGAAAACGACAGCGCCCAGTATGCCGAGGCGACAGGCATTTCGAGCGGGTTCCTGGCGCTCGGCGCCACCGTCGCGCAGACGTCGTCGAACGCGCAGACTTACGCCTATCTGGGCGCGCCAGCGGATATGGATGCTCTCAACCGGGGCAGCTACACGGGTAAGCTCACCATCCGGGCGGATGGGACGGACACCAATGTCTCCAACGCGACGGTCGGCGCGGGCGGTACCTACGCCGGGGCGGCAGCGGTCGCCACCACCAGCTCGACCGCCGTGACGAATGCGCGGTTCGACGGCGGCACGACGGATGACACGATCTATCTCGGAGGCCTCACGATCAAGGCGACGCACACCACGAACTACGTGGCCAGCGGTGACGCCTATCAGGCCTCCACGGCCGGCGTCTCCGCCGGCAAGGCGCAGAACGACGTCGACTCGACCACCACTGCCGAGATCGGAACGCACCTGATCATCAATTCGGCGGGCGGCAACATGGTCGTCATCGCCAACGACATCGTCAACCAGGGCGGCGGCGGCGCGCGGTCGGGCTCCGGCGGATCGTTCTCGGGGGCTGCCGCACTCAGCACCTCGACCGTCACCCAGCACGTCAACACCAATATCGGTGCCGGCACGGTGCTGAGCCTTAACGACGATCCGCGGACGTCGGCGGCGTTCATCAATATCGAGGCCTACAACACGCTGAACGCCAACGACACCGCGAGCCTCGCCACGGCCAGCTTCTTCGCCGGCGGCGGCGCCGAATCCAACATGACGGCGAATGCCACGCTCGCGGTTAACATCAATGCCCGCGAGCTGTTCAGCGCCGGCAAGATCTATATCGGCACGGCGGCTAAGATGGCGGCGGCGAACAACGCCAACGCCAGCCTATACGGCGCGATCGCGGGCGTCGGGGCCAGCACCAACAGTTGGGTTCACGCCAACCAGTCCGTCAATGTCGGCGACAGCGCGAAGATTGTGGCCTGGCGCGACATCACCATCTATGCGGGCCTCGCGGGTGACGGCACCGTCTTCAGCAGCGTGCAGGCGACGGCGACGACGGTCGTCTACAACAACACCGCCGTTCCGATCTCCGCGCTCTATCGCGGCACGGCCAATGCCGAGGACACCACGAGCCTGACGCTCGCTCCGACCTCGAGCATTCTCGGCGCGCGCGACATCTATCTCGGCGGCACGCAGGGGCAGGTCACGGCCACCGGCAACGGCAGCAATTACAACCCGTATCTCGACATCTTCAGCGCCAAGAACAGCGACAACCACAGCCACACCAGTGGAACCGGCGACGTCGCGCTCAACGGCCGGGTGGTTGCTGGCGTCAACAACGATTTGACGATCACGATCAATCTGGGCGCATCCACGCCGACATTGAGCACGACCAGTCCGGACTCGACGCTGACCAACGGCTCCTCGTCGGTCCTCGAGTCCGTCTCCGACGTCAACCACTTCAGTTCGGTGATGAGCTGGAACCACCAGACGGTCCAGTACACTATCGTCGGCAACTTCAATCCTTACGATCTCGTCGTCAGCCAGCTGGCGACGCTGACCGGCCTGATCGCGGCGCAGGTCCGCGCGCAGCTCGCGGCGGCGACGCCGACGTCGCCCGCCAGCATGTCGCCGTCCGGCACCGATCCGACCGGCGACATCCAGCGGCAGATCGATACGCTGATCAAGCAGGCGCCGTTCACCTCCGACGCGCCCGGCAACGCCTTTGCGTTCGGCGACATCCTGGTGTCCGCCGGCAACGCCTCGATCCTGGCGCAGAAGCTCACCGGAAACAGCGGCACGAATCCTGCCGCGCCCGCGGTCATCGCGCGCAGCTCGCCTTTGATCAAGATCGAGAACAAGGGCCTCGACTTCATGAGCCTGGGCAACCTCACGGTCACCGATGTGACCGGAGGTAACATCACCTATCGCCAGATCGACCATGTCGACCCGGATTCGCACTCCAATGTGACCTTCACCGCGATGCCGAGCGCGACGCCGGTCATCGACGTCTCCGCCACCTACAACCGCCTGGATCCTGACTCCGGTCAAGGCATTGACCAGAACGGCAACGTGCTGACCCGCACGCCCGACATCTATTTCAATGGCGCCGTCAACAACGCGAACGGCCTGCTCAAGATCATCAACAATCTCGGCAGCGTCGTCGCATCGCAGTCGCTCAGCGCCGCGACCGTCCAGATCGTGGTGCCCAAAGGCACCTTCACCTTCCTCGGCGGTATCGGGAGCTTCTACGAGAGCGGCAGCGCGGTCACCTCGCAATGGGCCACCACTGAAAACAGGCCGGAAGACACGCTGACCGCGGTGATGACGGCGGCGACCTATCTCGGCGCCTACGGCGACTACTATACCGCTCCGCATATCGCTTCGGGAACCGATCACCCCTATTTCTATTACTGCTGCACCGACGGCAGCCACGGAGTGTATCAACCCGTCGGCAACGCCGACGCCAGCACGATCTTCACCGCGCGCATGCTGATGACGTATTACGACGGCACCTCGCCTCTATTCATCGATCTTCCTGCCGGTGGGCAGGGGTACGCCTGGGAACACCAGCACTCCCGATGCCGGCAGCGTGCCTGACATCGCGACCCTCAAGATCATCGAGGGGCAGTCGCAGGACTCGGCCAATGTCGTGCTCGCGCAGTGGAAGAAAACGACTTATGACGGCCGCAACGTCTACACCGATAGCGGTCCGTACAAGACGCCGTTCAACTGTGCGTCAGCCTGCGACAGCTCGGGCTTCTTCCAGGTGATCAACATCCAGCCGGATGCGATCACGCCGAAGACCGCGGATTCGCCGGCCACCGCGACAGCCACCCGGACCATCAGCGGCCAGGCGGTCATCATCTCGGCGTCGGTGATCAACATCAACGGCATCATCCAGGCCGGCTCGAGCAGCAACTACTCGGTCAACATCGGCGCCGCTGCGTACGATGCCATCTATGGCAGCAACGGCCTCAAGAATCGCAACGGCGGCGCGGATTTTGCCGCGGCCCAGGCCAATGCGCGGAACGGCGTCTATTACGACATCTCGGGCTCCGTGACGGCGTCGGCCAGCGGCGACGCCAAGATCGGGGTCAGGTACAACGCTCTCACCGACCAGCTCATCCTGAATGGCGTGGCGCAGGGCGCCGGCGGCTACGTCTACCTCAACGGCAAGATCATCTCGACCTCGACCGACAACACCCAGACCCAGGGTAACATCGAGATCAAAGGCGGCGCCGGCACGGTCACCGTCAACAACACCAGCGGGCTCCAGCTCGTCACACCATCAATACCAGCGTCACTGCCCAGAGCGTGGTCGAGATCGTCGACCAGCTCAAGGGGAAGACGACGTGGTGGGTTTACGATCCCAAGGCTGCAAGCAGCCAGCAGGTGTCGCGGTACGAGACCAACAGTGTCACTGCGGCCGCGATCGATCCGTCGATGCTTACGGCCAGGACCGGTACGGCGGGCGTCCAGTACGCGACGCAGGAGAACATGCTCTATCAATGGGTCGACACCGCGACGCTGGATCGTCTACCCACCAGCACGCAGTTCGACTATGGCTGGAGCTTCACGCCCAATCAGGTCACCGGCGAGAACTGGACCCGTTCGACCAACCTGGTTTCAGGCACGCAGAGCAGCAACTATCAGAAAGTCACCACCGCCACAGGCAGCTATCACTGGGCGGGAGGCGTGAATCCGGATGGGAGCCCCGTTGGACTCAACACCCATTCCAACGCGTGCTGCGGCGCGGACGCCCAGTACAACTGGTACCAGGCGATCTATGATCACCTGACGCTCACGCTGACCAACACGGTCAAGGCGTCGAACCCGATCAACATCAAGTTCATCGGCGGCAGTAGCAGCGACGTCGTGGTCAATTCGACCTCCGGCATCGTCATCAACGGGTCGATCAACAACCAGCAGGGCACGACGACGCTTGCCGCCACCGGCACCAACTCGTCGATCACCGTCGGCGCCAATGCCAACAACCCGGTGATCTCGGGGACGAGCGTGACGCTTCGGGGTGACGGCGGTATCGGCACGCTCGGCACCACCAAGGCGCCCGTCCAGGTGCAGCTCTATGGCGGCAGCCTGACCGCGAGCTCGATCGACCGCGACATCGCGATCTCGGCCATCGGGGCGCTGTCGATCAACCAGGTGAAGGTGAATGCCGCGGGCGCCACGCCGCAGGGCAACGTCTTCCTGTCGGCGACCGGCGACATCAACTCGGCTTCCGCCTACAACGTCGCCAACCCGGTCGTGATCGGCAAGAATATCGAGATCAACTCCACGTCCGGTGCGATCGGCGCGACGAGCGCCGTCGTCAACAACGCCTCCACCCTGACCAATATCAATCCGCTGGTGATCCAGGCGACGGGGACGGTTCAGGCCAACGGCACGGTCGATGGCGGCGTTCTCGACAGCGCCTCGGCGACCGGCACCTACATCGTCCAGTCCAAGGGCGATCTGCGCCTCGGCACGGTGCAGTCGAGCGGCGGCCCGGTCTTCCTGGAAGCGGCGGGTTCCGACAACAATCCGGCCAACATCCTGAACGGCCGGGCGGCGGTTGGCCTGACCCAGGCGCAGAGCCAGCATCTGCAGGACGTCTGGGCCAGCCTCGACCTGCTCAGCGGCAATGCGGCGACCAACGCCGTCAACAGCTACCAGTCGATGGTGACGTCGGCCTACAACGACTACTTCCAGCTCAAGAACATCGCGTTCACGAACGGCAGCACCTACAACCCGACCTCGGTGGGGCTGACGGTGCTGCGGGCGCAGGTGGCTGCCAAGCTCGGCATCGACCCCGCCAATGTCACGACGACGCAGATGCAGGTCGAGGCCACGACGCGATTCCTGAGGGATCAGTTCCTGCTCGGGAAGATCACCACCGACGAGCTCAAGAGCTCGCTGACGACATTGCTCGGCACCGCACCCGCAGATCCGCTGGCGACGTTGTTCGGCAGCTCGCTGTCGACGACCCTGTTCACCAAGCTGTTCGACGGCGTGGCGACCACCAGCCAGCGGATGCCGAGCAACACGGCGCTTCAAACGGCGCTTGGCGCTTACAATGCGAACTACAGCTACACGCTCGCATCGACCGAGCGGGTTTACAGCATCATCACCGCGGGCTCGCAGTGGACGCAGAGCCAGCTCGCCTACACCGTGTCGTCGTCGGCCGTCGGCGCGGCGCCGCCGCCGATCGACGAGAACGTCGTGGCCAATGTCAGCGCCAACCAGATCATGCTCTATGCGCCGCGCGGCTCGGTCGGCAATTCGGCCGCGCCCCAGACGTTCACCTTCACCAGCGTCGATTCCTCGTCGCTGACGCCGGAGCAGAGGGGATTGCTCGCCACCGCCGGTCCCGGCCAGCTCACCGTCGGCGCGGTCACGGACCCGACGACCCATGTGACGACCTATACGGTCAGCCTGTCGCAGCAGAACCTCGTCGTCGTCGACAACCCGATCGCGATCTCGGCCAAGGCGCTGACGAACATCTATCTCGGCAGCAAGAACAGCCTCGCGCTCGGCGGCGTCACCGCGAATTACGGCCCGATCGCGGCCGCGCAGGTTGGCGGCATCCAGGTGACCGGCCGCGGCGACGTCAAGCTCGACGCCGTGACCAGCATCTTCGCCAATGTGAGCGGGCCGGTCATATCAGGTGATATCGGCAACCTGACCCTGATCGCGGAGCGCGGCAGTGTCGGTGCCCCCGGGGCCGCCGGAAGCAATCCCGCGACCAACACCAACGCGCTTCAGATCGCGTTCGCCGATCCGAGCAACGACCAGCTCGACCAGGTCTCGTCGGCGCAAGGCATCTATGTGAAGCAGACCACCGGCGATCTCATCCTCGGCAACATCTCGGCCGGCAATGCGATCCAGCTCGCCGCGGCCGGCAGCATCTACGCCGAAGCCGACTTCACGGATCGGACGGCGATCCACATCCTGGGCACCGACCTCGATCTGCGTGCCGGCGGTAACATCGGCTTCAACGGCTCGACCTTCCAGCCGCTGCAGGTGAACATCTCGGGCGCGGTGACCGGCTCGGCGGTCGGCGACCTCAGCATCCTCGCGGTCGCCGGCGATCTGATGGTCGGCACGAGCGGTACCTACGGGGCGCTGACGGCCGGCGGCGCCCTGACGCTGAACGTGCCGCGCGGCGTGCTCACCATCAATACCAGCATCACCAGCGACGGCCTGATGCAGCTGCTTGCCAATCGCGGCATGACTTTCGCCGCCGGCACCAGCGCGGCGCCGGTGGTCGCGACCAGCAGCTCGAGCGGCGTGACGCTGGTCGCTGCGACGCTGTCGATGGGCGCCTATTCGGCCATCAACGCGGCGGGCGTGATCTCGGTGACCACCACGGGCGATGCGACGATCGGCCAGCTGAATTCGTTGCTGTCTTACGCGGCGGCCCCGAACGCGCCCTCGATCATCGTCACCGCGGGCGGCGTCGCCTCGCTCGGAGCGATCATCGACAACGGCGACGGCCAGACCAAGTTGGTCGCGTCCGGCTCGGGCGCCGAAGTTTCGCTGAGCGCATCCAACGGCATCGGCAACGCGACGACCCGGTTCGCCCTCAGGGCGGCACGGCTGTCGGCGAGCGCGAGCGCCGGCGATATCTACCTGAAGGCCCTGACCGATACCGAGGCGAGCCTGCTGTCTGCAGTGAAGGGCCGCGTGGACATCATCGGCACGGGCGGCCTGACGCTCGACCAGGTGCTGGCGGGCACCGCGACCGGCGCGAGCGGTAGCTTCAGTGCCGCCGCGAACAACGGCAGCATCGTCATCGGCACCGCCGACAGCAGCGGCTCGCAGACGGTTCATGCCAGCCAGAACGTGACATTCAAGTCGCTCGCGACCACCGGCAACAGCGGTGACGTCGGCAACATCAATGTCACTGCCGACAACGGCTTCATCCTGGCCCAGACCGTGACATCAGGCGGCGTGACCACCCTGGGCGCGGTCTCGGCCAACGGCTCGGCGACGCTGCTTGCCGCCACGACCATCACCGGCAACACGCTCGCTACGACGACGGGCTCGGCGCTGCTGACGGCCGGCAGCGGCCCGATCAACTGGAATACGCTCAACGTCGGCACGACGCTGGGCGCGATGGCAAGCCAGGGCAGCATCACCTTCCGGACCGCGCAGAGCGGCGGCACGCAGACCATCCGCGCCCGCGACAACGTGACCCTCAACGCCCTGACCGCCACGGGCATCACCGGCGATGCCGGCAGCATCAATGTCACCGCTGACAACGGCTTCATCCTGGCGCAGACGGTGACGTCGGGCGGCGTGACGAGCCAGGGCTCGGTCTCGGCCCATGACTCGGCGAGCCTGGTTGCCGCCACGACCATCACCGGCAACACGTTCGCCGCAACGACCGGCGCGGGGCTGCTGACGGCCAGCGGCGGCCCGATCAACTGGAACGTCCTCAACGTCGGCACGACGCTGGGCGCGACGGCGAGCCAGGGCAGCATCACCTTCCAGACCGCGCAGAGCGGCGGCGCGCAGACTATCCACGCCCGGGACAACGTGACGTTCAACGCCCTGACCGCCACGGGCATCACCGGCGATGCCGGCAGTATCAATGTCAATGCCGACAACGGCTTCATCCTGGCGCAGACGGTGATGGCCGGTGGCGTGCCGACGCTGGGGTCGGTCACGGCCAACGGCTCGGCCAGGCTGATCGCGGCGGGCACCAACACCGGTCATAACCTCACAGCCTCGACCGGCAACGCGGTCCTGGGCGGAACGGTCGTTCATTGGGATAATCTCAACGTGGGCGGCACGCTCGGCATCACCGCGACCGCCGGAGGGATCACTGTTGGCACCGCCACCAGCGGCGGCACGCAGACCGTGCACGCCGTGAACGACATTGTCTTCAGCCAGCTTACCACGACGGGTATCCCGGGCGATGCCGGTGACCTCGACGTCAAGTCCGACACGGGCTCGCTCCGCGGCGGATCAATCTCAGCGCACGGCGATACACATTTCGAGGTGGCCGGATCGGTCTCGTTCGACCGGATCAGCGGCGACACCGTCAAGATGACCTCGTCGGGTGACCTGACGATCGGCTGGGTCAGCGTCGTCAGGGAGCTCGATCTTGCGGCAGACACGATCAACGTCAGGGGCGAGCAGATCCGCTCGAACCCAGCGGTCCCGCTGATCATGAACATCACCGGCTACAACGGCGGCGTTGCGAAGTCCGCCAACATCTCGATCGACCCGGACAGCATCATCGTCAACCAGTTCAAGGTGGTGGACGCGAACTTCTTCACCGATGCGCACGCCGTGACGATCCTGAACGGCTATGTCCCGGGCCAGCTCCTGCTCACCACCGCCACGCAGCAGGTGTTGCTCAACAACCGCACGCTGGCGCCGTCCAACGGGCCGACGATCCAGCTGTACCAGCCGGACGGCGTGTTCACGATGAGCCAGGTCGGCAACGCCAATGTCAGCAATGCCTATGTGGTGTTCTACACCGGCGACATCTCGGCAACCGTCACCAATTACGGTCCTAACCACATCTGCTGCAGCAACTTCACCGGCGCCAGCATGGTGCGCAACATTTCCGTCGACGGCGAGGATAGCGAGAGCATCGAAACCTGGATTGCGAAGAAGGACGGCGGGACGTTCTACCTGCTCGGCCTCTCCGGCCAGGCGCGTCTCGATGCGCTGCTGACGCCGCGACCGGTCGAAACCATCGGTTCCGGTCCCGCCGTCAATATCGAGGGGCTGAGCGACATGCGCAAGCTGCGCCGCCAAGGGCAGCGTACGGGACGTCAGGGCTGGAAGGACGCCGCGATTGAAACAGCGAAGCCGGCCGTTGGCCGTCTCGCGGAAGCGTGGTAGCGGGATGCGGATCCTGGGGGCAGCATTGGGGGTCGGGCTGGCAGCTTGCTGCATTGTCTCCGCGCGCTCCCAGTCGATCAATCCCGGCGTGATCCAGAACGACGTCGACCGGCAGCGCCGGCAGCTCGAACAGCAGAGCGCGCCGCCCAAGATCAACGGGCCGGCGGTGATTGGCGGCGAGCGGGAGAAGTCCCAGCTGTTGAAACCGGGCGGGCCGAAATTCCGCCTGCGCAAGGTGGAGTTTGACGCGTCGAAGTTCATCACGCCCGCGGAGCTCGACGAGATCGCGAAGAAATATGTCGGCAAGGATGTCGACATCGCCTCGCTGTTGCAGCTCGTCGCCGACATCAATGCCGTCTACACCGCGCGCGGCATCGTCACCGGCATCGCGACGCTGCCCGATCAGGATGCCAAGGGCGGGGTGGTCAAGATCAAGCTGACCGAAGGCCGGCTCCAGAAGACGACCATCGAAGGCAACAAGCAGACTCGCACCGACTACATCCTTCAGCGCGTCAAGGAGCCGGAAGGCGAAGTCTTCGACGTTCCAAAGCTCAATCGCGACGTGATCTGGTTCAACCGCACCAACGATGTGCAGATCAAGGCGCTGCTCCAGCCCGGCACGAGCTTCGGCCTGACCGATCTGCAGTTCGCTGTGATCGAGCCGCCGATCGATACCTTGCAGCTCTTCGTCGACAACCAGGGCGTGGAGAACACCGGCCGTTGGGAAGGCGGCACGTTCTACAAGCGCCACGGCCTGTTCGGCGTCGACGACCGCCTGACCTTCTATGGCGTGCGCTCCGACGGCAATCTCAACGGCAACGCCGCCTACAGCATTCCGGTCAATCCCTGGGGCGGCCGCGTCGGCGTCAGCTACACCGAAGGCAAGATCAAGATCATCCAGGGACCGTTCGTCGCGCTCGACGTCACCGGACGCTCCAGCCAGGCCGCGATCAATTTCAGCCAGCCGATCTGGGTGACACAGAACTGGCTGGTGCTGTTCAACGCCGCCGAGACCGAGGGCAAGACGGTGAGCCGCTTCGCCACGGTCGCCGTCACCGACGATCATTACGACAAGGCCACGGCCGGATTTTCGGTGACCAATTCCGGCAACAGCTATTCGATCACGGTCTCGCCGGCGGTGAACTACATCGCGTGGCAGGACCACGTGCTCGGCAACAACCGCGCGTTCAACACCTATACCGGCTCGTTGATCGCGACCAGCGCGGCGGGACCGGCGAATTTCAGCGCCAACGTGCTTGCGAGCTGGCAGTACACGCAGGAGAAGCTGCTGCCGGGCGACCAGATCTTCTCGATCGGCGGTCCGACCACCGTGCGTGGTTATCCCTCCTACTCGGCGTCCGGCGACAGCGGCTATTATTTCAACGCCGAGCTGCACTACAATTGGTCGTCATGGCTCAAGGGCTTTGACACCTACGTCTTCACCGACTGGGGTGCGGTATATTCGACATTCCCCGGCGTCACCGAACTGGGCTCGGTCGGCGTCGGCTTCTCCTGGACCTACGCGCCGTTCATGACCTTTGAGGCAAACTACGCGACGCCGCTGAAGATGGCGGTCTCGACCCAGAACCACTACGAGGCCTATGGCCGCATCATTTTCCGGCCGCTGTTGATGTTCCAGAAACAGGAAAGCGCCGCGCCCGTGGCGGCGGTTGCCGGCAGCAAGTCGTAGCGGCAGGTTGCCTCTCTCTCCGTCGTCATTGCGAGGAGCTCTTGCGACGAAGCAATCCAGACTACCTCCGCGGCAAGATTCTGGATTGCTTCGCTACGCTCGCAATGACGGAGGAGGGCGCGGCCCTAGCGCCGCAGCGTGAATTCGTCCGTGCTGCGCCGGTGCTCCCATTTCGCCTGCTCCAGCTCGGGCTGGTCGCATTCGACTTCCGGATAGCCGATGCAGAGATAGGCGATGAATTTCCAGGTATCAGGCACGTCGAGAATGGTGTGGATGCGATCGGGATGCAGGATCGACACCCAGCCGAGGCCAATGCCTTCCGCACGTGCGGCGAGCCACATTGCGGTGATCGCCGCGACGACTGAATACTCGGTCGTCTCCGGCATGGTCGCGCGGCCGAGGCCGTGCCCGGTGTCGCTGGCCTTGTCCGCGAACACGGCCAGGTGGCCGGGGGCCAGTTCGAGGCCCGACAGCTTTAGGGTGGCATAGCGCGCGGCGCGTTCACCGGCATACGCATTCAGCGCGTCGCCGCTGCAAGTCCTGAAATCGTCGATCACGGCAGTGCGCCGTGCGGCATCGTCGACGATGACGAAGCGCCAGGGTTGGCTGAGGCCGACCGACGGGGAAAGACAGGCCGTCTCAATCAGGCGTTCCACCGCGCCGTCCGGCAAGGGATCGGTGCGAAAGCGGCGCACGTCACGACGCCATACGAACAGCTCGCGCAAGTGTTGGCGGAAGGTGTCGTCGAACTCGACCATGAGGTCATCGTCCCATCTGGAAGGCCGCGGCAACGAGCAGGATCACGATTTCGCCGGTCTGCTCGAAGGCGCCGAGAATGTCGCCGGTCTGCCCGCCGATCTGGCGGATGGCAATCCGTGCCAGGATCAGGCCTGCGAGCGACAGCAGGATCAGGCCGACCAGCGCCTTGCCCGGTCCAAGTGCGAGGGTGAGCGCGAGAGTTCCAACGGCAAAGGCGATGGCGACGCTGCGGCCCGGCGGCGCTCCGGCGCTTGCCGACAGGCCGTCAGGCCGCGCCGGCGGTACCAGCGACATCAACGCCGGCACGCCCGCGCGGGCTGCGCAATGCGCAGCGCACAGCGCCAGCGTCACCAGCCACGGATTGGCGATCGCCGCGAGCGCGCTCCAGCGCAGGCCGAACGACAGGATCAGTGCGCAGACGCCATAGGTCCCGATGCGGCTGTCGCGCATGATCTCGAGCTTGCGCTCGCGCGTCTGGCCGCCGCCGAGCCCGTCGGCGGTATCGGCAAGCCCGTCCTCGTGCAGCGCGCCGGTGATGAGGGCGGTCGTGGCCAGTGCGAGCAGGGCGGCAAGGTTCGGCGTCAGTCCGAGCCGGCTGGCGATCTTGTAGACCAAGGCGCCAGCAAGTCCGACCAGCAGTCCCGCGACGGGCAGCGCCCAGGTCGCGCGCGCGATGGCGCCTTCGGCCGCAGGCTTTGACGATCCGACCGGCAGGAGCGTGACGAACGAGGCCGCGATCCTGAGATCGGCGACGACATTCCGGATCGTCTCGGTGCCCGGTATCATTTCAGCTTCATCGGCAGTCCGGCGACCACGAACTCGACCTCGTCGGCAACGCCGGCGAATGTCTGGTTCATGATCCCGGCGGCATCGCGATAGGCGCGCGCCAGTTCGTTGTCGGGCACGATTCCGAGGCCGACCTCATTGGTGACCATGACGACGGGACTGCGCAAGCGAGGGAGAACCTCAGCGAGGTGCGTCACCTCGCGCGACCAGTCGCGCTCGGAATGCAGCAGGTTGGACAGCCAGAGCGTCAGGCAATCGACCAGTCTCGCGCCGCCGCCCTCGGTCTCGACCAGGGCCTGCACAAGGTCGAGCGGCACCTCGCGCTCGATCCAGTCGGCTCCGCGTCGCGCGCGGTGCTTTGCGATGCGGTCCGCCATTTCGGCGTCGAGCGCCTCGGCTGTGGCAATGTATACGGGCCGCCCGGGAAAGGCCTGCGTGCGCGTCTCCGCACGCCGGCTCTTGCCCGATCGCGCTCCGCCCGTGATCAAGATGACGGCCATAAAAGTCTCCTGTCGGCCAGCACTAATCACCAAACGGGGCCAAAGACAAAGCCGAAATCAGGTGGCCAGGGGCTTGCGCTCGGCCGCCGTCTTGCGCAACAGGGGCGGAGCGAGACGGGAGATTTGTGTGGGCTTTGCGGGTGCGATGGCGGTGGCGATGGCGGTGGATGCCCTGTTGGGCTGGCCGGCCCCGCTGTTCGCACGGATCGGCCATCCCGTGACCTGGCTCGGCCGCCTGATCGCGGCCATCGACACCGCCTGGAATCGCGGGTCCGATCCGCCGGCGCTGCGCCGTGCCGCGGGCATTGCCGGAGCGTTCCTTGTGATCGCGGTCTCGGCCGCACTCGGCTGGGCGCTTCAGTCGTTGCTCCCCTCGGGCTGGATCCAGATCGTGCTGGCGGGGGTCCTGGCCTGGCCGCTGGTCGCGCTGCGCTCGCTGCATGATCATGTTGCCGCCGTTGCCGCACCTTTGCAGGCCGGCGACATCGCCGGCGCGCGCGACGCGGTCTCGCGCATCGTCGGCCGCGATCCTGCGGCGCTCGATGAAGCCGGTATCGCGCGCGCGGCGATCGAGAGTCTTGCGGAAAACGCCTCCGACGGCATCGTGGCGCCCGTGTTCTGGGGCGCGCTGTTCGGTCTGCCCGGCATTTTGGGTTACAAGGCCATCAACACGCTGGACTCCATGATCGGCCATCGCAGCGAGCGACACGAAGCCTTTGGCTGGGCGGCGGCGCGGATCGACGACGTCGCCAATTTCATTCCGGCGCGGCTGACCGGGTTTCTGTTCGTGCTGCTGGCGCCGCACAGGGCGGAAGCATTGTCGTGCACGACGCGCGATGCGCGCCGGCATCGCTCGCCCAATGCCGGCTGGCCGGAAGCGGCGCTGGCCGGCGCGCTCGGCGTGCGGCTCAGCGGTCCCCGGATCTACCACGGCAGCATCACGAACGAGCCCTGGCTGAACGAAGGTGCGCGCGATCCGCTCGCCGCTGACATCAGCGAGGGACTGACGGTCTACCGCCGCGCCATGCTGCTGCTCGCCGGCCTCCTTGCGATCCTCAGCTTCGCGTGAAAGAACGGGACATGCGTGAGCACGGCGGAAATCTCGATCTGGCCCAGCAGCGTTTTGGCGGACGCGCGGAGGACTGGATCGATCTCTCGACGGGGATCAACCGGCTGCCTTATCCGGCGGGCGAGGTGAGCATGCGCGCGTGGAGCGCGCTGCCGTCGCGTGCCGAGATCGATGCCTTGCATCAGGCGGCGCAGCACGCCTACCGCACGAGCGCGGCGCTCGTCGCGATGGGCGGCGCGCAAGCCGCAATTCAATTGCTGCCGCAGTTTGGGCCGCGCGGCCGCGCCCGCATCCTCGCGCCGACCTATAACGAATATGCCGGAGTCCTGTCGGCTGCGGGCTGGGATGTCCTGGAGGTCGGCGATCTTGACGCACTGGTGGGCGCGGATCTCGCCATCGTCGTCAACCCCAACAACCCCGATGGCCGGTGCCATACGCCGCAGGATTTGCTGGCACTGCTGCCGCGCGTCGGCCGTCTCGTCATCGACGAGAGCTTTGTCGACGCCGTTCCGCAGCTGTCGCTTGCGCCGGAAGCGGATCATCCGGGGCTGCTGATCCTGCGCTCCTTCGGGAAGTTTTATGGTCTGGCCGGCCTGCGGCTTGGGTTTGCACTCGGTAGCGCGGCGGACATCGCCAGGATTGCGGCGATGTCGGGGCCATGGCCGGTCTCGGGGGCGGCGATCGCGATCGGCTGCCGCGCATTGCGTGATGATGCCTGGGCGGAGTCCACGTCAGCGCGGCTTGTGCGCGACTGTGCCCGTCTCGACGACATGGCGCGAGCGCAGGGCTGGCGGTTCGTTGGCGGCACGCCGCTGTTTCGTCTCTACGAGACGCCGGATGCGCTGGCCGCGCAGGAGAAGCTCGCGCGCGGCCAGATCTGGTCGCGCGTCTTCGTGCAGAAGCCGACATGGCTGCGGCTCGGACTTCCGGGCAGCGAGCCCGAATGGACGCGCCTCGCCGAGGTCCTAGCGCGCTAGCGAAAGCAGGCCTTCGACGTCGAGATGCTTTTCGATGTGATCGGCGAGCGCATCGAGCGCGCTCTCGACCCTGCTGTGATAGGGCTCGTCGCCTGCCGGGATGTCGAGCTTGGTCAAAAACGCTTTCCGGAAATCATCCGACGTGAACAGGCCGTGCAAATAGCTACCCTGTACGCGGCCATCGCTGGAGATTGCGCCTTCAGGCTCGCCATTCAGTTTGGCGAACGGACGGGCGCGATCGGGCCCGTCGGTGCGGCCGATGTGGATTTCGTAGGCCTCGATCGGCTGGTCGGTCGCCGCATGCACGGCCGCAACCCGCGTCAGCGTCTTCTGCGGACTCATCACCGTTTCGACATCCAGGAGTCCGAGGCCCGGCGTGTCGCCGGCAGGGCCTTCGATCCCGTCGGGATCGGCAACGCTGCGTCCGAGCATCTGATAGCCGCCGCAGAGGCCGAGCACGTGGCCGCCGCGGCGATAATGCGCCAGGAGATCAATGTCCCAGCCCTGCGCGCGCAGGAAGGCGAGGTCGCCGCGGGTGGATTTGGAGCCGGGGATGATGACGAGACGCACATCGCCAGGGATCGCTTCACCCGGCCGCACCATGACGAGATCGACGCCCGCCTCGAGCTTGAGCGGATCGAGATCGTCGAAATTGGCGATCCGCGACAGCGCAAGGCAAGCGATCTTGCATTGGCCCGGCTTTCGCGCATCACTCAGGCCCAGCGCGTCCTCGGCGGGCAGCTCGCCGGCGCGCGCAAACCAGGGCAGCACGCCAAAACCGCGCCAGGCGGTCTTTGCTTCGATCAGCTTGTAGCCGTCATCGAACAGCGTGGGATCGCCGCGAAATTTGTTGATGACAAAACCCTGGATCATCGCGGCATCGTCGGGGTCGATCACCATCTTGATGCCGACGAGCTGGGCGATGACGCCGCCACGGTCGATATCGCCGATCAGCACGACGGGCACGTCGGCCTTGCGCGCAAAACCCATGTTGGCGATGTCGGCCTTGCGCAAATTGACCTCGGCGGGGCTGCCGGCGCCTTCGACCAGCACGAGATCGGCGCGCGCCTTCAGCCGCTCAAAGCTCTCCAGCACCGCGCCCATCAATGACGGTTTCATCGCCGCGTATTCGCGCGCCCGCGCGGTCGCGATGCGTTTGCCGTGGACAACGACCTGCGCGCCGACATCGGTCTCGGGCTTCAGGAGCACCGGGTTCATGTCGGTGTGCGGCTCGACGCCGGCGGCGAGGGCTTGCAGTGCTTGGGCGCGGCCGATCTCGCCGCCGTCGACGGTCACGGCGGCATTGTTCGACATGTTCTGCGGCTTGAAGGGAAGCACGCGCAGCCCACGCCGCGTGAAGGCGCGCGCAAGGCCGGCGACGATGAGCGACTTGCCCACGTCCGAGCCGGCCCCCTGGATCATCAATGCGCGCGCCATCGCGTGTGTCTTCAGAACTCGACGCCGGCTTGCGCCTTGATGCCGGAGCGGAACGGATGTTTCACCAGCGTCATCTCGGTGACGAGGTCGGCGATCTCGATCAGCTCGTCCTTGGCATTGCGCCCGGTGAGCACGACATGTGTCATCGCAGGCTTTTGCGTCGTCAGGAACTCGACGACCTCAGCGATATCGAGATAGTCGTAGCGCAGCGCGATGTTAATCTCGTCGAGCACGACCATGCGCAGGTTCGAATCGAGGATCAGCTCCTTCGCCTTCTCCCAGCCGGCGCGCGCGGCCGCGATGTCGCGGGCGCGGTCCTGCGTCTCCCAGGTGAAACCTTCGCCCATCGCATGGAACTGGCAGAGATCGCCGAAATGGCCGGTGAGCAGGCGCCGCTCGCCTGTATCCCAGGCCCCCTTGATGAACTGCACGACGGCGCAGGGGAAGCCATGGGCGACGCAGCGCACGATCATGCCGAAGGCGGAGGAGGACTTGCCCTTGCCGGCGCCGGTATGGACGATGATGAGGCCCTTCTCGCCGCTCTTGGTCGCCATGATCTTGTCGCGGGCGGCCTTCTTCTTCGCCATTTTCGCGGCGTGGCGGGCGTCGGTTTCCTCGGCCGTTTGGGTATCCGGTTCAGGCGTCATCGGACGGGGTCCTTCGGCTTGACAAGAGGCGGCCAGGGGCAAATGGTGGCCCGGCGTTGGTTCCTGTCCTATGACAGGCGAAGAGGGAATGCGATAGGGTCCGAATCGGCAAGATTTGGGTCCAAAATGCAGCCGCCCCCGCGACCGTGACCGGAGAGATGCCCGAGGCCACTGATCCCTAACGGGATCGGGAAGGCGGGGATCGAAGGGCAAAACCCTGCTCCGCAAGCCGGGAGACCTGCCAGCGCGGACGATTTTTGGACCGGCGGACGGGGTGTTCCGCGACGGGGAAACGGACCCTCGCAAGACCGGTTCGTGGGCCTCTTCGCCTCCCGCTGTTTATTCTGGAAGAGGCGATGACCGTCACACTTCACGTCTGCATTACCTGCCGTGCCGGCGAGACGCTTGGCGAGGGCGAAGTCACGCCGGGCAAGCGCCTTCACGGTGCGATCGTCGACGCCGGCGTGCCCGATGGCGTCAATGTGGTTCCCGTTGAATGCCTGTCCGCATGCAGCCAGGGCTGCTCGGTCGCGCTCAGTGCGCCCGGCCGCTGGTCCTATGTCTATGGCCGCCTGTCGGATGCCAACGCGCGCGACGTGATCGCAGGCGCCGCCGCCTATGCGGCCGCGCCCGACGGCCTCGTGCCCTGGCGCAGCCGTCCCGAGATCTTCCGCAAGCAGTCACTTGCGCGCATTCCCCCCATTGCCGTCGTGCCGGAGGCCGCCGAATGAACTCGCTCGCAAAAGTCCCGGTCACGGTGATCACCGGCTTTCTCGGCTCCGGCAAGACGACGCTGATCCAGCATTTGCTCGCCAACCCCAACGGCAAGAAGCTCGCGGTGCTCGTCAACGAGTTCGGCAGCGAGGGCGTCGACGGCCAGATTCTGAAGTCCTGCGCCGATGCCAATTGCCCGGAGGAAAACATCGTCGAGCTCGCCAATGGCTGCATCTGCTGCACCGTTGCCGACGATTTCATCCCGACCATGGAGCTGTTGCTGGCGCGGCCGGTGAGGCCCGATCACATCCTGATCGAGACCTCGGGCCTGGCGCTGCCCAAGCCCTTGCTTAGGGCGTTCGACTGGCCGGAGATCCGTTCGCGCATCACCGTTGACGGTGTGATCGCGCTGGCCGATGCCGAGGCCGTCGCCGCCGGCCGTTTCGCGCCGGACCCGGCCGCAGTGGAAGTGCAGCGGGCGGCGGACGAAAATCTCGATCACGAGACGCCGCTGTCGGAAGTGTTCGAGGACCAGATCGCCTGCGCCGACATCGTGCTGCTGACCAAGGCCGATCTTGCCGGCCCGGCGGGACTCGAAGCGGCCAAGGCTGCCATCACCGCCGAGATGCCGCGCCGCGTGCCGATGCTTGCCGTTACCGACGGCGCGATCGATGCGCGCGTCATCCTCGGTCTCGGTGCCGCCGCCGAGAATGATCTTGCCGCGCGCCCGTCGCATCACGACGGCGAGGAGGAGCATGAGCACGACGATTTTGCGTCCGTCGTGATCGATCTTCCGGAAGTCGGCGACGTCGATGCGCTGGTCGCCTCGGTTCAGCGCCTGGCGCGCGAGCAGAACGTGCTGCGTGCCAAGGGTTACATCGCGGTCGCGGGCAAGCCGATGCGCCTGCTGCTCCAGGCCGTCGGCGAGCGCGTGCGTCACCAGTTCGACAAGCCCTGGGGCGCGCTCGCGCGGCAGTCAAAGCTCGTCGTGATCGGCGAGCACGGCGATATCGACGAGGCCGCGATAAGAGCGGGACTTGGTCTTTCAGGATCTGGCATCTGATGCACGTCGTCTTCCGCGAGAGCCGCGGTCTCGAGGAGACCGCGACGCCAAGGGACATCGGCCAGGACCCGGCCGATCTCGTGGTGCTCTCGTATTCGGATTCCGATCTTGCCGCGTTCGCGGCCGGCTGGCGGCGTGGCCGCGACAGCCTGCCGTCGCTGCGGCTCGCCAATCTCGCCGAACTGCGTCATCCGCTTTCGATCGACACCTACATCGAGCGCACGCTGGCCCAGGCACGCGGCATTCTGGTCCGCCTGATCGGCGGCGAGTCCTATTGGCCCTACGGTCTCGCGGCTCTCCAGCAACTCGCGCAGGCGCGCGGTATCGTGCTCGCCGTGCTGCCGGCCGACGGCCGCGACGACACGCGGCTCGATGCATACTCAACGCTGCCTGTCTCGACGCTGCGCCGGCTCAAGGTGCTCTGCGACACCGGCGGTCCGGTCGCAGCGCAGGCCGCGATTGCGCAACTTGCGCTGGCCTCGGGACTCTATGCCGGTCCGGTCGTCGGCGAGACGACCGTGCCCGAGATGGGCTTTTACGAGCCCGCGCGCGGTGTCATCGCCGTGCCGACCGCCGGCGAGGGCAAGCCTCGCGCGCTGGTGACGTTTTATCGGTCGTACCTGACCGCCGCGGACACCGGCCCGGTCGATGCGCTGATTGCCACGCTGCGCGAGAAGGGATTTGACGCCTATGGCGTGTTCGTCACCTCGCTGAAGGCCGCGGGCGTCGCGGACTGGCTGCGGCTCCAGCTCGTGGAAAATCCTCCGGCCGCGATCGTCAATGCGACCGCGTTCTCCGCGATCGGCGACGACGGCACGACACCGTTCGATGCGGCATCGTGTCCCGTGTTCCAGGTCGCGCTCTCCACCGCGCGGCGCGAGGACTGGGCGGAATCGCTGCGCGGCCTGTCGCCCGGCGACCTCGCGATGCATGTGGTGCTGCCCGAAGTCGACGGCCGCCTGTTTGCGGGGGTGGTGAGTTTCAAGTCGGCTGCGGAACGTGATCCCGACCTGCAATTCGCGCATCTGGCCCATCGCCCGGATCCAGGGCGCGTGAAGGCTATCGCCGCGCGCGTCGCGGCCTGGCAGAAGCTCGTGGTGAAGCCGGCCGGCGAGAAGCGGCTGGCGATCGTGCTGTCCAACTATCCGGGCCGCCCGCACCAGATCGCGCACGCAGTGGGTCTTGACGCGTTGGCTTCGGTCGAAGCCTTGATGTCCGATCTTGCGGGGACCGGCCTCGATGCCGTGCCGGTCCAGGCTCTCGGTGAGACGCTGCTGAGGCGGCAACTCACCTGGAGCGTCGCCGAATACAGCGCGGCGCTCTCGCGTCTTCCGCAATCCTTGCAGGATGATCTCGCGCAAGCCTGGGGCGCGCCGGAGAGCGACCCGAGCTGCCGCGACGGCGCGTTCCACTTCGCCGCGATCCAATGCGGCAAGTCGATCATCGCGGTTCAGCCGGAACGCGGCGATGCAACCACGCGCGACGCCGACTATCACGATCTCGCCCGCACGCCGCGGCATGCCTATGTCGCATTCTATCTCTGGCTCCGCGAGCAGGGCTGCGATGCTGTCGTGCACATGGGCGCGCATGGCACGCTGGAATGGCTGCCGGGAAAATCCGTGGCGCTGTCATCGAGCTGCTGGCCGGAAGCCCTGATCGGTGATCTGCCTGTCATTTATCCTTTCATCGTCAACGATCCCGGCGAGGCCGCGCAAGCCAAGCGGCGCATCGGTGCCGTCACCATCGGCCATCTGCCGCCGCCGCTCGAAAAGTCCGCCGTGCCGGATGGCCTGCGCCGGCTCGAACAGCTCCTCGACGAATATTCGACGGCCGATGGTCTCGATCCCGCCCGCCGCCAGCGGCTGATCGCCGCGATCCGGGACGAAGCCCGCGTGGCCGGACTGGAGGACGATCTCGGCCTCGATGCATCGGCAGCGCCAGCCGAAGCGATCCCGCGGATCGACCGCTTCGTCTGCGATCTCAAGGAAAGCCAGTTCGGCGACGGCCTGCACGTGTTCGGCCGCGGCGCCTGCGGCGAAGCGGAGCGGGACGCGCTGCGTGCCGCACTTGCCGGCCGGCGCATCGCGCCGGGGCCGTCGGGCTCGCCCTATCGCGGGCGCCAGGACGTGCTGCCGACGGGACGCAATCTGTTTGCCGTCGATCCGCGCGCCGTGCCGACGCCCTCGGCGCATGCGCAAGGCATCAAGCTCGCGGAAGAGCTGCTTCGCCGCCATTTGCAGGATCACGGCGACTGGCCGAAAGGCCTCGTGGTTGATCTCTGGGGCTCGGCGACGATGCGCACCGCCGGCGAGGAATTCGCGATGGCGCTGCATCTGGCGGGACTTGCGCCGCGCTGGGATCACGCCTCCGGCCGCGTCACCGGCTATGACATCATCGCGCCGGCCGAGCTCGGCCGTCCCCGCATCGACGTCACGCTGCGGCTGTCGGGCCTGTTCCGCGATGTCTTCTCCGGCCTCGCCCAGTTGTTCGAGGCGGCGGCCGAGGCGCTCGCCGCGCGCGAGGAGGAGGGCGACGAGAATCCGTACCGACACCGTGCGTCCCGCGTGTTCGCGCCGCGTCCCGGGCAATACGGCGTCGGCCTCTCGGCGATCCCTGATGCCTTCACGGCGGAGACGCGCGATGCGGCCGGCGAAGCCTGGCTGTCGGCGTCGTCCTGGGCGTTCTCCGCCGACGGCGAGATCAAGCCCGATCGCGCCGGCATCGAAAAGCGGCTCGCGTCGGCCGATGCTTTCGTCCACGTCCAGGACTTGCCGGAAACCGATCTTCTGCTCGCCGCCGACTATGCCGCGCATGAGGCCGGCGTTGCCGCGGCCGCAGCACATCTCGGCGCGGCGGGACCATCGCTCTATCATCTCGACGCGACGCGTCCCGACCAGCCGCATGCGCGCACGCTGACGGAGGAAATCTCACGCGTTGTCCGCGCGCGCGCGGCCAATCCGGCCTGGATCGCCGGCATGATGCGCCATGGTTTTCGCGGCGCCGCCGAGATCACCGCGACACTCGAGCACATGGCCGCCTTCGCCCATCTGGCCGGCGCCGTGCCGCCGCATCTGTTCGATCTCTACTACGATGCGACGCTCGGCAACGACGACGTCCGCGCCTTCATGGCCCGCGAGAATCCCGCGGCGCTCGCCGCGATGGAGACGTGCTTCACCCGTCTGCATGAGGCCTCACTCTGGCGAACGCGTCGCAATTCGATCGCGGCAGCGTTGCGGGAGGCGTCATGAGCGCGGCCATGGTCAAGGGCTGGTGCCCCGGCGCGCTGCGGCCGATGCAATCGGGCGACGGGCTCGTGGTTCGCGTGCGCCCGTTCGGCGGCCGGCTCGATGCGGCGCAGATCTCCGGACTGGCGCATCTGGCCGAACGCCATGGCAACGGCCTGATCGATGTCACCAGCCGCGCCAATCTCCAGATCAGAGGCGTCAGCGAAGGCAGCCACCGGCTGCTGCTCGACGGTCTTTCGCAACTGGCGCTGCTCGATCCCGACGCCGACACCGAGTCCCGGCGCAACATCCTGGTGACGCCGTTCTGGCGCGCGGGCGACGAGACCGAGGCGCTTGCCGCCGAGCTCGAGGAGGCGCTCGAGAATAGCGTGCTCGCGCTTCCGACGAAATTCGGCTTTGCCATCGATGACGGCACTTCGCGCGTGCTCGCCGGCGATTCCGCGGATGTGCGGATCGAGCGTGATGGCGCTGGCGGACTGCTGGTGAGGGCCAATGGCGCCAGCCTCGGCCGTTCCGTCGGACGCGGCGAGGCTGTGACCGCCGCCCTAGCGCTCGCAACCTGGTTCGTGACATCAGGCGGTGCCCGGGACGGGCGAGGGCGGATGGCGGCGCATCTTGCCGCTGGCGCAGCCCTGCCTGGCGCGTTGCGCGGCGAGGCCGAGCCGGCGCCGATCATGGCTGCGGCGCGCCCCGGCCTTTATCCGCAGGGCGCGATGGTCGGCGTCGCCTTCGGGCAAATGCCGCATGCGACGCTCAGCCAGTTCGCCGGCTGCGGACATGCCCTGCGCATGACGCCGTGGCGGATGGTTCTGAGCGAGGGCAAGCGGACCATGCCGTCCACGCCCGGTCTCATCACCGAGGCCTACGATCCGGCGCTGCGTGTCATCGCCTGCAGCGGCGCGCCGCGTTGCCGCGAGGCGCATGCCGATACCCGCGCGCTGGCGGCAGCGCTCGCGCCGAACATCGGCGCGGCCGCACGACTTCACGTCTCCGGCTGCGCCAAGGGCTGCGCTCATTCTGGTGCGGCCGCGATCACGCTGGTCGCTACCGGCGCCGGCTTCGATCTCGTGCGCGGCGGTTCGACGCGCGACGAGCCCATCCTGCGCGGCTTGAACCGTGACGACATCGTCGGCAATCCCTCCATCCTGATGGGAGGGCACTGATGCCGCATGCCTACGAGACCGACGGCGCGGCGATCTACCGGCAATCCTTTGCGACCATCCGGGCCGAGGCCGATCTTGCCCGCTTCACGCCCGATGAGGAACCGGTCGTCGTGCGGATGATCCATGCCGCCGGCATGGTGGGCCTGGAAGCGCATATCCGCTTCACATCAGGCATGGCGACCGCCGCGCGCGTAGCGTTGCAGAAGGGGGCGCCGATCCTGTGCGATGCGCGCATGGTCTCCGAGGGCATTACGCGCGCTAGACTTCCGGCGGCCAATGCCGTCATCTGCACCCTCGGCGATGCCGCGGTCCCGGCGCTGGCGCAATCCATGCGCAACACCCGCTCGGCCGCGGCGCTGGAGCTGTGGCGGCCGCATCTCGCCGGCGCGATCGTCGCGATCGGCAACGCGCCGACCGCGCTGTTTCATCTCCTCAACATGCTGGAGGACCGCGACTGCCCGCGGCCGGCGGCGATCATCGGTTGTCCGGTCGGCTTCGTCGGCGCGGCTGAATCCAAGGCCGCGCTGATGGCCGATCCGCCGGTGCCGGCGTTGACGGTCGAGGGCCGCCTTGGCGGTTCCGCGATCACCGTTGCGGCCGTGAATGCGCTGGCGAGCCGGAGCGAATAGTCATGGGACGCATCATCTGCTGCGGTCTCGGCCCGGGTGATCCTGACATGATGAGCGTGCGCGCCGATCGTACCGTGCGCGGCGCACAGCACGTGGCCTATTTCCGCAAGAAGGGCAGGCCGGGTCAGGCGCGCCGCATCGTCGAGGGCATGCTCGCCGGCGATGTGACCGAATATCCCATGGAATACCCTGTTACGACCGAGATCGCTTTCGACAGCGCGGAATACGTCCAGTTGCTCGCCGGCTTCTACGACGAATGGGCCGAGCGCCTGGCGCGGCTGGCGCGCGCGGTCGACGTGGTCGTGCTCTGCGAGGGCGACCCCTATTTCTACGGCTCTTTCATGCATCTGCACACGCGCTTGCAGGGACGCGTCGAGATCGAGGTGATCGCGGGCATTCCCGGCATGGTCGGCTGCTGGAATGCCGTCGGCCAGCCGATCGCGCTCGGCGACGACGTGACGACGGTGCTGATGGGCACGCTCGCGGAGGACGAGCTCGAGCGCCGCATGCGGGACTCCGATGCGCTGGTCGTCATGAAGACCGGCCGCAATCTTGCGAAAGTGCGCCGCGCGCTTGCCGCCGCCGGAAGGCTGGACGATGCCTGGCTGGTCGAGCGCGGCACCATGCCGGGCGAGCGCGTCGCGCGGCTCGCCGAGATCGATGCCGCCAACTGTCCCTATTTTGCGATCGTGCTCGTGCACGGCAAGGGCCGGCATCTGGACGCCGCCGAATGACGGGCACGCTGACCATCGCGGGCCTCGGCCCGGGCAGTGACGCGCTGGTGACGCCCGAGGTCTCCGCCGCGCTGGGCTCCGCCACCGATATTCTGGGCTATGCGCCCTATGTCGCGCGCGTGCCGCCGCGACCGGGGCTCACGCTGCATCCATCCGACAACCGCGAGGAGCTCGCGCGAGCGAGCGAGGCGCTGCGCCTGGCCGCCGAAGGCGGGCAGGTCGTCGTCGTCTCCTCCGGCGATCCTGGCGTCTTCGCGATGGCATCGGCCGTGTTCGAGGCGCTCGAGCAGGCGCCGCAATATCGCGAGCTCCCGATCCGCGTGCTGCCCGGCATCACTGCGATGCTGGCGGCGGCCGCGCGTGCCGGCGCGCCGCTCGGCCATGATTTCTGCGCGATCAATCTCTCCGACAATCTCAAGCCATGGGCGCTGATCGAGAAGCGCCTGCGGCTGGCCGCGGAAGCGGATTTCGCGATCGCTCTGTACAATCCGCGTTCGGCGAGCCGGCCGGAAGGATTTGGCCGCGCGCTGGCCGTGCTGAAGGACGCCGGCTGCGGCGAGCGGCTCGTGATCTTCGCGCGCGCGATCAGCGCATCCGACGAGACGATCGAGACCGTCACGCTCAACGCGGCGCGGCCCGAGATGGCCGACATGCGAACGCTGGTGATCGTCGGCAACTCGCAGACGCGCCGTGTCGGCCGCTGGATCTATGCGCCGAGGCAGGTGCGATGACCAAGCCACTGCATGATCTCGGCCACGCTCTCGACCCGCTGGCGCTCGGGCAACTCCGGCCGCGCGATCATGATCACGGGCAGGCCGAGCGTGCGGGCCGCGTCGATCTTGGCGCGCGCGCCATCGCCGCCGGAATTGCGGGCGACGATCCATATGACGCCGCGCGTACGCAGCATCTCCAGCTCGCCATCAAGCGTGAACGGTCCGCGCGACACGATCACGTCAGCCGGGAAGGGCAGCGGCGCTTCGGGCGGATCGACGAAGCGCAGTGTGTAGGCGTGCTGCGGTTTATTCCCGAACGGCGCGATGTGCTGGCGGCCGATGGCGAGGAACACGTTTGCCGGCGACTCGGGCAGAGCGGCGACCGCTGCATCGACGTCGCCGACCTCGATCCAGTTGTCACCGGGTGTTTTAGCCCAGGGGGTGCGTTCGAGCGCGATCAACGGCGTGCCGGTTTCCGCGCATGCCGCGACGGCGTTGCGGCTCATCTCGGCAGCGAAAGGATGCGTCGCGTCGATCACATGCGTGATGCCTTCACGGCGAATGTAATCGGCGAGCCCGCACACGCCGCCGAAGCCGCCGACGCGGGTCGGCAGCGGCTGGTCGGCAGGCGCACGGGTGCGGCCGCCATAGGAATAGACGGCATCCATGCTGGCGTGCGCGATCTCCGCGGCAAGCTGACTCGCATCGCTCGTTCCGCCCAGAATGAGGGCGCGTGTCATGGCTGATCCCTGGCTGACCATCATCGGTATCGGCGAAGATGGCCTTGCCGGGCTGTCGGACGCAAGCCGAAAGGCGCTGCGTGAGGCCGAAACCATCTTCGGTGGTGAGCGTCATCTCGCGCTTGCCGGTGTGACCGGGCGCGGCCATCCGTGGCCGGTGCCGTTCGATGCGGAGGCCGTGCTCAGCCGCCGCGGCCGGCCGACCGCGGTGCTGGCCTCCGGCGATCCGTTCTGGCACGGCGCCGGCGCAAGCCTTGCCGAGAAGCTTGAGGCGGGTGAGTGGGTCGCACATTCTGCGCCGTCGACATTCTTGCTCGCCGCTGCGCGGCTCGGCTGGCGTCTTGAATCCGTCGTCTGCCTCGGTCTCCACGCCGCGCCCTTCGAGCGCCTCGTGCCACACCTTGCGCCTGGCGCGCGCATCATTTGCCTCGTGCGTGACGGCAAGGCCGCAGGCGACCTTGCAAAGTGGCTGAGCGAGCGCGGATGGGGCGCCTCGGCATTCTGGACTCTCGCCGCGCTCGGCGGGCCACGCGAAAGCATTGCGGAACATCGTGCCGATGGTTTTACTGGCGATCTCGCCGGAAACCTGGTCGCGGTGGCCGTGGAGGCGAAGGGAGCTCAGGGCATTCCTCGCAGCTCGGGACTTCCCGACGATCTCTTCGCTCATGACGGCCAGATCACCAAGCGGCCGGTGCGTGCGCTCGCGATTTCTGCGCTGGCACCACGCCCGGGCGAACGGTTGTGGGATATCGGCGCCGGATCGGGTTCGATCTCGGTCGAGTGGGCGCTTTGCGGCGGGACGGCGACGGCAATCGAGATGCGCGAAGATCGCGCCGCGAATATCCGCAGCAATGCGGCGGCGTTCGGATTGGCGCATCGGATCGCTGTTGTCACGGGCCGTGCGCCAGAGGCTCTCGCCGGGCTGGACGCGCCGGATGCGGTCTTCTTCGGCGGCGGTCTCGATAGCGCGATGTTCGATGCCATCTGGTCGCGCATCGGGGCAGGCACACGGCTCGTTGCGCATGCGGTGACGCTGGAGACGGAAGCGCTGCTTGGCGAACTGCACCAGCGCCACGGCGGCGAGTTGATGCGGGTCGAGATCGCCCATGCCGGCCCGCTCGGCCGCTACCGATCCTGGGAAGCGGCGCGTCCCGTGGTGCAGTGGAGTGCGGTCCGATGAAGGTCGCCGGGCTCGGATTCAGGCAGGATGTCACGCTGGCCTCGTTGCGTGAGGCGCTGCTGGCGGCGGGCGGCGCTGAAGACCTTGCGGCGGTGGCGACCGTCAGCGACAAGGCCGATGTAGAAGCGCTGCAGCAGCTCGCGCGCGAATGCGGTGTGCCGATCAGGGCGGTGTCGCCCGAGGTGCTGGCCGGCATCGACACGCCGACGCAGTCCAGGCTCATCGCGGAAAAGTTCGGGACCGGATCGGTCGCCGAAGCCGCGGCGCTCGCCGCGGCCGGCCCTCGCGCCCGATTGATTGCGACCCGGGTGATTTCGCAGGACCGTACCGCGACGGCCGCGATCGCGGAAGGAGACGGTGCATGACGGTGCATTTCATCGGCGCCGGGCCGGGTGCTCCCGATCTGCTGACGTTGCGCGGACGCGACCTGATCGCCGCCTGTCCGGTCTGCCTCTATGCTGGCTCGCTGGTGCCTGAGGGCGTGCTGGCGCATTGCCCGCCGGGCGCGCACATCGTCAACACCGCGCCGTTGTCGCTTGACGAGATCATCGCGGAGATCGCCGCCGCGCATGCGGACGGCAAGGACATCGCGCGGCTGCATTCCGGCGATCTCTCGATCTGGTCGGCGATGGGCGAGCAGCTCCGCCGTCTCCGTGCGCTTGACATTCCCTTCACCGTGACGCCCGGCGTTCCGTCTTTCTCGGCCGCCGCCGCGGCACTCGAGGTGGAGCTGACTTTGCCGGGGCTCGCTCAGACCGTGGTGCTGACGCGCACGCCGGGCCGCGCCAGTGCGATGCCCGAAGGGGAGAAGCTCGCCGCCTTCGCTGCGACCGGTGCGACACTCGCCATCCATCTGTCGATCCATCTGCTCGACCAGGTGATTGCGGAGCTGCTGCCTCACTACGGCGCGGATTGCCCGGTCGCCATCGTCTGGCGCGCGAGCTGGCCGGACCAGTGCATCGTCCGCGCCACGCTTGCGACGCTCGATGCCGCCGTCGGCGCCGAGATGGAACGCACCGCGCTCATTCTCGTCGGCAAGACGCTTGGCGCCGCGGATTTCGACGAGAGCCGCCTCTATGCCGCCGACTACGACCGCCGCTATCGGCCGGTCGGCGCCGAGCCGCGCTTTCCGGAGGCCTCCTGATGCCGGCAGGGCTCGTCATCTCCGCGCCTGCCTCCGGTGTCGGCAAGACGACGCTGACGCTGGCGCTCGCGCGCGCCTGGCGCAATCGCGGACTGAGCGTGCAGTGTTTCAAGAGCGGGCCCGACTATATCGACCCCGCCTTCCATGCCGCTGCGACGGGCCGCGCTTCCGTCAACGTCGATAGCTGGGCGATGGATCGCGGGGGAATCGCGCATCTCGTCGGCCGCGGCGCCGACGCCGATGTCGTGCTTGCCGAGGGCTCGATGGGTCTGTTCGACGGCGTCGCCGCGCGTGGCGTCTCCGGCACAGGCGCCACCGCCGACATTGCGGAGATGCTGGGTTGGCCGGTGCTGCTGGTGATAGATCCCTCGGGACAGGCGCAGACGGCGGCGGCGATCGCTGCGGGCCTTCGCGACTACCGCCCGGGCGTGCGCCTTGCCGGCGTCGTGCTCAATCGCGTCGCCAGCCCGCGCCATGAAGACCTCGTACGGCGCGCGCTTGACGACGCCGGTATCGCCGTGTTCGGCGCGCTGCCGCGCCATGCCGAGATCAGCCTGCCGAAGCGGCATCTCGGCCTGGTGCAGGCCGAGGAGCAGGCGGAGATCGGAAAACTAATCGACGAGGCCGCGCGTTTCGTCGCCGAGCATGTCGATCTCGATGCGGTGCTGCAATCGGCTGCCGCCTGGGCGCCGCAACCCGCTGCGAACGGTCTGAACGTGACGCCGCCCGGGCAGCGCATTGCGCTTGCCCGCGATGCGGCATTCTCCTTCGTCTATCCGCATATGCTGGAAGCCTGGCGCGCGGCGGGTGCCGACATCTCGACCTTCTCGCCGCTTGCCGATGAGGCGCCCGACGCAAGCGCCGATGTCTGCTGGCTGCCCGGCGGCTATCCCGAGCTTCATGCCGGGAAGATCGCGGCCAACGCGCGCTTTCGCAGCGGCTTGCGCGCCTTCGCCGAGACACGACCGGTGCATGGTGAATGCGGAGGCTATATGGTGCTCGGAACCGCTTTGACCGACGCCGACGGTGTCCGCCATGAGATGGCGGGCCTGCTCGGCCTGGAGACGAGCTTTGCCAAACGCCGCATGCATCTGGGCTATCGTCTCGCCGAACTCGCCGCACCGATGCCGGGACATAGCCCCGGCGCGCGCCTGCGCGGCCACGAATTCCACTATTCGACGATTGCCGCCCAGCCCGACACGCCGCTCGCGGTCGTGCACGACGCGACCGGTGCGGTCATCGCAGAAACCGGTTCGCGCCGAGGCAATGCCACCGGCACGTTCTTCCATCTGATCGCGGAGGACCGGTGAGCGGTTTTGTCTCCTTCATCTCCGCCGGTCCCGGCGACCCCGAGCTTCTCACGCTTAAGGGTGCCGCGCGGCTGCGCGAGGCCGATGTCGTGCTTTATGACGACCTCGCGTCCGGCGCGATTCTCGATCTCGCCCGTCCCGGCGCCAATCTCGTTGCGGTCGGGAAACGGGCCGGGCGGCCCTCGACCAAGCAGCATCACGTCAACCGCCTGCTGGTCGATTATGCCGCGACCGGCGCGCGCGTGGTGCGGTTGAAGTCGGGCGACGCCGGCATCTTCGGACGGCTCGAGGAGGAGCTCGAAACGCTGCGCGAGGCCGGCATCGGCTACGAGATCGTTCCCGGCGTCACCTCGGCCTGCGTGGCCGCTGCGCAAGCCGGCATCCCCCTGACCCGGCGCCACACCTCGCGTCGCGTGCAGTTCGTGACCGGAGCCGACGTCACCGGCGAGCTGCCGCAAAACCTGAACTGGGCGGCGCTGGCCGATCCGGAGGCGACCACCGTGGTCTATATGGGCCGCCGCACCTTTCCGGCGCTTGCCGCAAAATTGATCGCTCACGGCCTCGCGCCGACCACCCCGGCGCTGTTCGCCGAATCCCTCGGCCGCCCCGACGAGCGGCTGGTCCGCACCACGATTGCCGAGCTTGCCGAGCAGCTTGCGCGGGGCGGGGCTGCCTCGACGGCCGCCGTGATCCTGTTTGGCGCACTGGCGGGAGAATACCCGTCATGACGGCCACCGCCGCCGTTCGGCCCTTGACGCAGGCTGCGCGAAAGGGGCACACAGGACAAGCATGGTGCTCGAGGTGGCGCAAAGCGCCGGAGCATAATCGGGAATGGGGATGGGCGGACCCAGTTGCGGCGCCCAAAACCCCAGCCGCCCCCGCGACTGTAAGCGGTGAGGGGCTCCGAACCGCCACTGGGCCGCAAGGTCCGGGAAGGCCGGAGAACCCCAGTGAACCGCGAGCCAGGAGACCGGCCGTGCATGTTTTGAGGCCAAGGCCGTCGGGTGTGACGGCAGGAAAGGACTGAGCCATGCATATCGAACCCGGGATCGTGACGGGCGCCAAGCTCGTGTTGAGTTACGCAACCGGCATCGCCGCAGGCGGCGTTGCGCTGAAGCTTGCGGTCGAGACCGTGCGCGAGCAGGGCGTCACGTCGTTCGCGGCGCGGACACTCGCCACCACGGGCCTCGTGTTCACCTTCTTCGAGATCCTGCCGCACTTCCCGGTCGGCGTGTCCGAGGTGCACTTCATCCTCGGCTCGACCTTGTTCCTGCTGTTCGGTGCTGCGCCCGCGGCCTTCGGCCTCGCGCTCGGCCTGCTGTTCCAGGGCGTCTTCTTCGAGCCGGCCGACCTGCCGCAATACGGCATGAACGTCACCACGCTGCTGGTGCCGCTGTTCGCGATCCAGGCGATCGCCACGCGGATCATTGCCCGCAACACCGCCTATGTCGATCTCAGGTATCGCCAGGCGCTGGCGCTTTCGACGACCTATCAGGCCGGCGTCATCGGCTGGGTGGCGTTCTGGGCGCTCTATGGCTCCGGTTTTGCCATGACCAACCTCGTCAACATTGCGACCTTCGCGGCCTCCTATGCGCTCGTCATCGTGATCGAGCCGCTGGCCGATCTCGCCGTGCTGGCGCTGGCGAAGTCGCTGCGCGGCGTCACCGCGCCCGGCCTCGTCACCCCGCGCCTGCACAACGCGGCCTAAGAGACAAGCGAAAGGGCGGCCGTCATGGCCGCCCTTCGCGAACATGATGCTCACTCTCTCCCTGATAGGCATCGGTTGCGGCGATCCCGAGCAGCTCACGCACGCCGCGACCCGCGCCATCAACGCGGCCGATCTCGTCCTGATCCCGCGCAAGGGGAGCGCAAAGTCCGATCTCGCCGATCTCAGGCGGACGATCTGCGCGGATGCGCTGACCAGCGACAACACGCGTATCGCCGAGTTCGATCTTCCCGTGCGCGACGCAGGCGAGGCGGACTACCGCAAGGGCGTCGACGATTGGCACGATGCGGTCGCCGCGAAATGGTCGCAGACCATCACGAGCCATCTCGAAGGGGATGGCAGGGTCGCGCTGCTAATCTGGGGCGATCCGTCGCTCTACGATTCCTCGCTGCGCATTGCGGGCCGGCTCGATCCCTTGCCGGAGATCGAGGTCATCCCCGGCATCACGTCGATCCAGGCGTTGTGCGCGGCGCATGCGCTGCCGCTCAACGACATCGGCGAGCCCTTTCTGGTCACGACAGGCCGCCGCTTGCGTGAAGGCGGCTGGCCGGTAAGCGCAGACACCGTGGTCGTGATGCTCGATGGCGGCACGGCGTTTCAGTCGCTCGATCCGGTCGGGCTCCAGATCTGGTGGGGCGCCTATCTCGGCATGCCCGATCAGATCATCATGTCCGGCGCGCTGGCCGAGGTGGGCCCGCGCATCGCCGCGCTGCGGCAGGAGGCGCGCGAGCGGCACGGCTGGATCATGGACTGCTACATCCTCAAGCGCAGGCCGTAAGCGAGGCAGCATGCTCCCCGAATGGGTCTACTATAAGTGCCCCGAGATCTCCGCGGTCCATCGCGACGCGGCGATCGTGCGGCAGGCGCAACTGACGAAGCCGACCGGCGCGCTCGGCCGGCTCGAGCAGCTCGCGATCGAGCTCGCGGGCCTGCAAGCGACCGAGCAGCCACGCGCGGCACGCGTGCCGATCATCATCTTCGCGGGCGACCACGGCATCGTTGCGCAAGGCGTGTCGGCCTATCCGCAAGCCGTGACCATCGCGATGATGGCGAACTTCGCCTCGGGCGGCGCCGCGATCTCGGTGCTGGCGCGTGAGTTGGGTTCGCACCTGGAAGTCGTTGACGCCGGCACACTGGCGCAAGACGAGATGATAGGCATCGTCACCGACAAGCCGCGCAGCGGCACGCGCGATTTCAGCGTCGAGGCTGCGCTCACGCCTGCAGAGCTGGCCTTCGCCTTCGAGGCCGGCGAGCGTGCGGTTGCGCGCGCGGCAGCCGGCCAGCCCGATCTTCTGATCTTCGGCGAGATGGGTATCGGCAACACCACGACCTCGGCGGCGATCGCGGCGAGTCTGCTCGGCGTGAGCGCCGAAGAAATCGCGGGCAGCGGCACCGGCGTCGATGCCGCCGGCCGTGCGCACAAGGCGCGCGTGATCGATGCCGCGGTTGCGCGCCATGGCGTTGCGGCTGCGGCGCCCGAAAAAATCCTGTGCGCCGTCGGCGGCCTCGAGATCGCGGCCATTTGCGGTGCGATCATCGCGGCCGCGCAACGCCGCATTCCCGTATTGATCGACGGCTTCATCGTGTCGGTCGCGGCGCTGGCCGCCGTGCGCCTCAATCCGTCATGCCAGCCTTTCCTGCTGCCGTCGCATCAATCGGCGGAGCAGGGGCATCGGCTGGTGCTTCGCGCCCTGAACGTGCAGCCGTTGATCAGCCTCGATCTGAGGCTCGGGGAGGGATCTGGCGCCGCCATCGCGCTGCCGCTGGTGCGATCGGCCTGTGCGCTTCACAACGGCATGGCGACCTTCGCGCAGGCCAATGTGCCGGATCGCCCGGCCTGATCCGGCTCACACCACGCGCTGATTGACCGACACGACGCGCCAGCCGGTCGCGAGCCGGTCGATCCTGGTGAGCGACAGCGGATCGATCACGAAGCGCAGGGCAGCTTGCGGCGCAAGATCCAGCGCGATGCACAGTGCGGCGCGGATCGTGCCGGAATGCACGACGAGCGTTGCTGGCCCGGCGCCGATCCGTGACAGGCCCAGGCGGACGCGCGCGACCTGATCCTCGAAGCTTTCGCCGCCCGGTGGTCTCAGGTGCGCAGGGTCGCTCCAGAATTGCGCGTAGACTTCGCCGCCCATTGCGGCGAGTTCGTCATGCCGCCGGCCGGTCCAGTCGCCGAAATCCTGTTCGCTGAAGTTGCCCATCAGCTCCGGTTCGAGCCCCAATGCGCGCGCCGTCTCGACCGTGCGCCGCGACGGGCTGGCATAGCTCGCAGAGTCCCACGGCAGGCGCTGGCGCAACGCTTCCAGTTGCGCGCGATCGCCGAGATCGGCAGGCGCGTCCTGCGCGTGAATCGTCCCCGCGACGCCGTCGACGGGTGCATGGCGTATCAGCCAGAGGAAGGTCTCGCCTTCCATGCTTATCTCCAAGGAAGTTGGTCGCTGAGGCAATAACGCCGCAACTGCCACATTGACTCTGTCTCGATCGTAATCCTAGATGCTCGCGACGGTTTCCCCCGAGAGGGGATGAAAAGGGAATGCGGTGCGGGGATGTTTCCCCAATGCCGCGGCTGCCCCCGCAACTGTAAGCGGATAATCCTTCGTCAGAAGCCACTGGGTCCTCGGTCCCGGGAAGGCGACGAAGTGGTGACGACCCGCGAGCCAGGAGACCTGCCGTCAGCCGTGGTCACACGCGAAGATGTCGGTCGGGGAGTACAGACATTCGGCTTCATCGGAGGGCTGAAAGGCCAAAGGTGAGACCTCGTTCGCTGTGACGTGCCACTGACGTCATACCGAGGTCCCGCTGTGTCTTCTATCCGTATTGTACGGTCGCGCCGTTTCCTGCTCGCCTCTGCTGCTCTCACGTCGTTTACAGTCGCCGATCTGCCCGCCGCGCAGGCGCAGCAGGTCCGCGAACCGCTGCCGCCTGTCGAGGTGTCGCCCGCCCAGTCCCGCAAGCCGGCCAAGCCGGCTGCCCGGGACGCGCAGAGTGCGCGCCGCGCAGCAGCACGCAGGCCAGTGGTCGCATCGGCGGCGCCCAAGCCCGCCGTGCCGGCCGCGGGGGCGCCAACGCCGCTCAACAGCAATGCGGTGGCTGAGAGCGCCTCGCGTCTCGGCCTGACCGTGCGCGAGACGCCCGCGACCGTCGAGGTGATCTCGGCCGAGACCATGCGCGAGCAGGGCTATCGCACCGTGTCCGAGGTCGCACAAGGCGCGGTCGGCGTCACCTCCGGCGACGCTCCGGGAGAGCCGGCAGGCTTCTCGATGCGCGGCTTCACCAACAGCCAGATCAACACGCTCTACAACGGCATCAAGATCGGCCCGCAGAACATGACCTCGCGAATCATGGACACCGCCAATCTGGAGGCCGTCGAATTCCTGAAGGGCCCGGCCTCGCTGATCTCGGGCGAGGGCGCCGCCGGCGGCTCGATCAACCTCGTCACCAAGCAGCCGCACACCGGAGCGATCCGCAACGAGGCGGACTTCTCGTACGACTCCCTGAACTCGTTCCGCGCGCATTACGGCTCGGGCGGCAGCACCAACGTTCAGGGCCTCGACTACCGCTTCGACATCAGCCGCTCCTCGCTCAACGGCTTTGTCGACGACACCAACACCAAGACGCTCGACGTGTCCGGCCAGCTCAACTACCGCATCTCCGACAGCCTCAAGGTCTGGGGTGCGATCGAGTACCGCGAGGATCGCGGGAAGGCCTATTGGGGCGCGCCGCTGGTGCCGGTCGCTTTCAGCGGCTCGCATGCGACGACGGGGATTGTTTCCGGCACCTACTTCAACAGGACCGACCTCGGGGCCGTCACGATCGACGACCGCACCTTCAACACCAACTACAACGTTCTCGACAACCGAAACGTAGCGCAAGAGGTCTGGTTGCGCGGCGGCTTCGAGCTGAAACTGGCGCCGGACCTGACGCTGAAGAGTCAGGCCTATGGTTACGGCGCGGAGCGGTCGTGGTTCAACAACGAGATCGAGGCGTTCGATTCCACGAAAAACCAAGTGTATCGCGAGCGCTTCTATGTCGCGCACAGCCAGCGCCTTGTCGGCAATATCACCGACCTGATCTGGGACACGAACATCGCAGGCTTCGACAACCGGCTGGTCACGACGCTGTCGTCGAGCTATCTCGACTTCGTCAGGCCAGGCGCGGCGAAATTCCCGAACGACTATGTTCCGCTGGTCGATTTCGATCGTGGCTATTACGGACTGCTCGCGACCAAGCAGCAGACCGCGCGCATCGACAACGAGGCGCTGTCGTTCGAGGACCGGCTGAAGCTGACGCGGACCTTCGCGCTGATCGGCGGGCTGCGCGTCGAGCATATCGGGCTCGACCGCAACTCGACCGACGAGAACGGTCTGGTGAACGCGGGCTTTCCGTTCACCAAGGACTGGGCGCCGGTGACGGGACGCATCGGCTACACCTGGGAGGCCGTTCCGGGCCTCACCTTCTTCAGCCAGTACGCGACCGGCGCTGATATCTCCGCCAACAACATCTTCCTGCTGCTGCCGACCCAGCCGCTGGACCTCACGATCGCGCGGACCTACGAGACCGGCGTCAAGCACCTGTTCTGGGACAACCGGGCGGAGTGGTCGTTCTCGGCTTACGACATCCTGCGCAAGAACGTCTATGCGGCGGCCGGCGGGCAGGCGCTCAATATTGCGGGACGGCAGGAGTCGAAGGGCGTCGAGCTCGCGGCCTCGGTGCGGCCGATCGAGCCCCTTCGGCTGTGGGGCAACATCGCTTATGTCGATGCGCGCTATGCCGACTACAATTTCGTCGGCGGATCGTTCTCGGGCAACACGCCGCCGAACGTGCCGCGCATCGTTGCCAATGCTGGCGCCTTGTACCGCTTCTTCACGCCGTGGCCGGTCGAAGTCGGCATCACCGGCCGTCATGTCGGCGACCGCTACAATACCGATGCCAACACGGTGACGATGAAGGCGTATACCGTCGCCGACGTCTATGCCTTCGTCGACATTCCCAAGACGGTATTCAACGCGGTCGATCAGGCTCGCCTGACCTTCCGCGTGCGCAACATCGCCGACAAGCGCTACGCGATATGGGGCGATCCGTTCTATCCCGACCAGATCTTGCTGGGCGCGCCGCGAACCTATGAACTCTCGGCCGCATTCAAATGGTAGGGCGCTGACCACATGATGGGTGCGATCGTCCTGCTGCATCGCTGGCTCGGGATCGCGTTCTGCCTGCTGTTCGCGATGTGGTTCGCGACGGGAATCGTGATGCACTTCGTTCCGTTTCCATCGCTGACGGAAACGGAGCGGATTGCCGGTCTCGCGCCGGTGGATCGTACGGAGGTGAGGATCGGCGTTGCCGATGCCGTGGCCGCGAGCGGCATCGCCGATGCTACGCGCCTGCGCCTGATTCAGCGGAGCGACGGGCCGGTCTACGTCGTGTCGGGGCCCTCGCGCCTTCGCGCGGTTCGCGCGACCGACGGGCAGGATGCATCGGTGCGGTCGCCCGAGGTCGTGCTCGCCATCGTGCGGGCTCATGCGCGCCAGCGCGGGCTCGATGCCGCGCATGCGGCTGTCGTTGCGCAGGCGGACTACGACCAGTGGAGCGTGCCGAACGGCTTTGACCGTCACCGTCCCTTGTTTCGCGCAACGCTCGGCGACGCGGCCGGAACGGAGCTCTACGTCTCGTCGCGCACCGGCGAGGTTGTGCTGGATACGACGCGAAGCGAGCGCGGCTGGAACCTCGTCGGCAGCGTCCTGCACTGGATCTATCCGACGGTCCTCAGGAGCAACTGGGCGCTGTGGGACGGCGTGGTCTGGACGCTGTCGCTGTTGGCGCTGATTGCAGCCATGCTGGGTGCAGTGCTCGGAATCGTGCGGTCCAGGATGCGAAGATACCGGATCTCCTCGCCTTATCGCGGCTGGCACGCCCTTCATCATATCATCGGCCTCGTGGCGACCGTCTTCGTGCTGACGTGGATCTTCAGTGGATGGCTCTCCATGGATCACGGCCGGCTGTTCTCGCGAGGGCAGCTGACCCCGGCCGAAGCCGGCGTGATCGATGCATCGCCGGACTGGACGACCGCCCCATCGGCGGAACGGAAGCGAATATCGCCCTCGGCCCGAGAGGTCGAATGGTTTGCCGTTGACGGCAGCCTCTATCGACGCGAGCGGATTGGTCTCGAGAAACAGGTTGTGGTTGGGCCCGACAGTGAGGAGGCGCCGATCGTCAGTGCGCGGGTGATCGGGAGCATGGTGACGAAGCTTGCGACAGCCTGCAATGCGCCGTCTATTCTCGCGGATAGCGACGATTATCCCGCGCAGTCCGTCGTTCCCGGTGGACCCGTCTACCGTTCCCGCTGCGGCGGCCTCTGGTTCGACATCGACAGCGCCGACGGCCGTGTGCTGCAAAGGCTGGATGCGTCGCGGCGAGCCTATCGCTGGTTCTACGGCGCGCTGCACACGCTAGATTTTCCAGTCCTGCAGGCGCATCCGCGTTTGCGCGATGTCCTGATCGTGGGCCTCTGCGCGCTCGGACTGGTGTTCTCCATCACCGGCATCGTCATCGGCTGGCGGCGGTTGCGTCTGTCTTTCATCAGCTAGGACGTCCGATCAAACAAAAAGTGCGAAAACAACCCCATGCACAGTAGCCGGTGATAGTGGAATCAACGGCTTACGCAGGCATCGGCGCGATTTGACCCGTCGGGCAAAACAGAATATTCCGAAATCGTCGCGATCTCGCAAAGTTACGCCTGCAACTGCGCCTCGATATGCCGCGCGGCGCGCAGCAGCGTGCGGTCCTGGCCGCGCCGGGCGATGATCTGGAGACCGAACGGAAGCCCGCGGGCGTCGGTGCCGCAGGGAAGTGAAATCGCCGGCAGGCGGGCGTGATTGACGAACGGCGTGAACACCGCATGCGCGCGCGGGCTCGCCGCGCGGCCGCCGATCGTGTCGGGTCCGAGCTGGGTGAACGGCCAGGCGACACAGGGGACGGTCGGCGTCAGCAGCAGATCGACCTCGGCGAAGAAGGCCGCGAATGCATTGGCGATCGCGGCGCTCGCGACCAGCGCACCCGCGACGTCCGCGCCTGACCAGGACAGCCCTCGCTCGATCTGCCTGGCGATGTCAGGGTCGAAGACAGTCGGGTCCTTGCGAAAAGCGTCTCCATTGAGCGCGGCAAGGCCAGCGTGCTGAAGCGGCATGAGGGCCTCTTCCGTCGCACCCGCCGGCCAGGTGGGATCGCGCAGCGCGATGCTGAGGCCTGCGGCGGAGAGACGCGCGACTGCGGAAACGAGCCCGTTGGCGACAACGTCATCGACCGCAACGTCGAGCCCGAGCCGCGGTGAGAAGGCGATGCGAAGGCCGGCGATGTCCTCGGCTTCTTGCGCAATGCCGGCTGCATCCGGATCGCGCGCATCGACACCGGCCATGGCCTCGAAGGCCAGCGCGATGTCGGCGACGTCGGCGGCGATCGGCGCGATGACCGACAGACCGAAGAACGGCTCGGCGAAGCCGGGTCCATAAGGGATCGCGCCGTAGGACGGCTTGAAGCCGGCGACGCCCACATGGGCCGGCGGCCTGCGGCTGGAGCCGCCCGCATCGGTGCCGATCGCGAGGGGCACGAGGCCGGCTGCGACGGCGGTGGCGGGTCCACCAGAGGAGCCGCCCGGCGTCAACGCGGGATCGAGGGGATGCCGCGTCGGGCCGAACAGCGGCGATGTCGTGACGCCCTTGCTGGCGAATTCGGAGGTTGCGCCAATGCCGACGATGACCGCGCCGGCCTTGCGCAGGCGCTCGATCGCAATTGCATCCTGTGGCGCGATGAAATCGGCGAACAGGCGCGAGCCCTGCGTGATGCGCCAGCCGCTGGCCCA
Source organism: Bradyrhizobium sp. YCK136 (assembly GCF_044570075.1). NCBI lineage: Bacteria > Pseudomonadati > Pseudomonadota > Alphaproteobacteria > Hyphomicrobiales > Nitrobacteraceae > Bradyrhizobium > Bradyrhizobium sp. YCK136. The sequence goes on along the minus strand of NZ_CP172424.1, from coordinate 6,175,425 downwards.
GATGTTGTCCTTGACGAGGATGGGGACGCCGGCCAGCGGCATTGTCTCGCCGGCACGCAGGCGATCGTCGACCGCCGCCGCGTCGGCCAGCGTGCGTGCGGGATCGGTCGTGACCACTGCGTTCAAGGCCTTGGCGGCGTCTATGCGGCCAAGGGCGGCCTTCGCCGTGTCGACGGCGGTCATCCGCCCGGCGGTGACGGCGGCTGCGATCTCGCGCGCACTATGCGTCGGTTTTGTCATGGCCTCCCCACATCAGCGCCAATGTGCCGCAGAGGGCAAGACAGGCCAAGGCGAAGAACGCCGCGCCAAGGCCGGCCACACCGTCCAGGATCGACACCACGGCCGGCGCCGCCAGTAGGCCCGCATAGGACGCGGTCAGCACCGCGCCGGTGGTCTCGCCGATCCGGTCCTGCGGGGCGAGGCGCGCGATCTCGGCGATGAAGACGCCGTTCCAGCCCGACGCCGTCAGGCCGAACAGCGCCGCAACTGCGAACTGCCAGGTGCGGCTGAGCGATCCGCCGTCGAGGCCGAGCAGCGCGGCGCAGAAGGCCATGCCGAGGCCGATGACGATGAGCACGGCGCGGGGGGCGTCGAGGCGCATGGCGACGTAGCCCCAGCCGAGCCGGCCGACGAGGCCGCCGGCTTGCGCGCAGGCGAGCGCCATGCCGGCCTCGATATGGCTGAGACCAAGCTCGCGGGTGCCGAGCGTGACGAAGACGGTGTTGAGCGACACCTGCATCGCGCTGAACGGCATCGATGCCAGCGCCAGCATCGCGATCCGCCGGTCCGCGGTCACCAGTGCCAGCCGCGCGCGCAGATCGAGCTTTGGGGGCGGGACGAGCTTGCCGGCGTAGGCCGGCCGCAGCCACTCGAACAGCGCGATCGCGAACAGCGCCAGGGCAGCAACGGCCGCATAGCACCAGGCCGGCCCGAACGCGATGGCGATCGCGGGCAGGGCCAGCGAGCCGCAGACCGCGCCGATCTGGTTGCCGGTCTGGCGCACCGAGAAGACGAAGGCGCGGCGCTCGGCGGTCACCAGCCGCGCCAGCAGCGCTGCGCTTGCCGGCGTCTCGGGGCCCATGGCAAGGCCGAGGCAGAGGCCCGCGGCGAGCAGGGCGGCGCTCGATCCGAGCGAAGCCAGTGCCATGCTGACGACGATGGCCGCCGCGCAGAGGCTCGCGATCCGCAGCGAGCCAACCCGCGCGATGAAGCCGCCGCCCCAGAACGAGGCGGGGATACCGACGGCGAACACCGCGCAGGAGAACATCGAGAGCTGCCAGACCTCGATATGGGCGCGGGGCGCGACCACGCCGGGCGCGAACAAGGCGAGCGCGACGAGGGCCTGAAGCGCGGTCATCGCCCCCAGGGCCGGCAGCAACGCGGGTGCTGGCCGGATGGCGGTGTTTCCGTCTACCATGGCGCTGCGCTCATGGGAGGAACATTGTGGCAGGCGGTATTTCCATTCACGCGGTCGATGTGGCGAGCGGACGGCCCGCGCAGGGGCTGCGCGTCGAGATCTGGCGCATCGATCCCGACTCCTCGCGCATCGCCGACGGGCGGCTCGGCGCCAATGGCGTGCTCGATCACCCCATAGCGCAAGGCGCCGGTGTGACGGCCGGCGAGTACGAGGTCCTGTTTCATCTCGGCGAGTTCTTTGCGGACAGCGACGGTTTTCTCACGGTGACGCCGTTCCGCTTCCGCATCAAGAACGTTGACGAGCATTTTCACCTGCCGCTGAAATTCACGCGCTGGGGGTATTCGCTGTTCCGCGGCGCCTGATCAGTTCGTCAGCCGCCGCGACAGGCCCGTGACGCGCTCCATGACGGCGACCAGCGCGACGGTCGCAATGATCAGCACGCCCGACAGGGCGGCGATGGTGACATCCAACTTGCCCTCGAGGTCCTGCCACATCCGGATCGGCAGCATGTCGGTGGCGGCGTCGCGCAGGAACAGCGACACCGGCACATTGTCGAACGACGACATGAAGGCGATGAAGGCACCCGCGATGATGCCCGGCCGGATCAGCGGCAGCACGATCCGGCGGAACGTGTAGAGCCGGCTCGCCCCCAGCACCGCCGAGCTCTCCAGCAGGGTCGGCTCGAGCTGGGCGAGCGCTGCGACCGTGTTGCGCACGACATAGGGCACGCACACGACAGTGTGGCCGATCACCAGCGTCAGCGGCGAGACCGGCAGGCCGACCAGCGAGAACAGCATCAGGGCGGCAAGCCCGAAGGCAAGCGCCGGCAGCACCAGCGGCGACATGAACAGGGAATCGAGCAGTCGTGCCGACAGCGTCCGCGAGCGCGAGATCGCAAGCGCGGCGGCAACGCCGAGGACGACGGACAGGCCCGTCGCCCACAGCGCGACGATGAGGCTGTTCTTCGCCGCGAAGTGAAGCTGCCAGGCCTCCCACAGTTCGGCGTACCAGCGCAGCGAGTAACCCGGCGGCGGGAAGCGCAGCGAGAAGCCGCTGGTGAAGGAGACGATCAGCACCACCAGCGACGGCGCGATGATGATGATCAGCGCGATGACAGCGATCACGGTCATGGCCAGCTCGAAGCTGATCGCCTCCAGGGTGCGCTTGCGACCGCTCATCACGCGCCTCCATAGCCGCGCGACAGGCGGCCGAGCGTGGTGAAGACGGAGACGACCGCGAGCACGGCGAGCAGGAAGATGATCGAGATCGCGGATGCAAAGGGCCAGTTCTGCAGCGTGGAAGCCTGCTGATAAAGATACATCGGCATGAACAGCATCTGTCCGCCGCCGATCAGCGACTGGGTGATGAACGCCGTGATCGCGGCGGCATAGGTCAGCGTGCAGCCGGCGATGACGCCCGGCAAGGACAGCGGCAGCACGATCCTGAAGAAGGTGCGCCAGCTCCCGGCGCCGAGCGAGCAGGAGGCATCGTCGAGATTGGGATCGATGCGGCCGAGCGCGGTGATCAGCGGCAATGTCATCAGCGGCATCTGCACCTGCGCCAGCGCGATCACGACGCCGAACTGGGTGTAGAGCAGCTTCAAGGGCGTATTGATGATGCCGAGCGATTGCAGCGTCGCGTTGATGATGCCCTGGCGGCCGAGGATGACGATCCAGGCGAAGGTGCGGACAACGACGCTGGTCAGCAGCGGCAGCAGCACGATCAGGATGATGATGGTCTGGAGCTTTGGCCCGACCCGCTGATAGAGCCAGGCGATGGGAAAGCCGAGCACGAGGCAGACGGCCGTCACCTCCGCGCCTAGCAGCAGCGTCGAGCCGAGCACCCCGAGGCTGAAGGGATCGGTGAGGAAGTGCAGGTACTGGCCGAGCCCCCAATGGAGCCCGGCCGTGTCGTTGTGCAGCGAGAGCCAGAGCAGTTGCAGCAGCGGCGCCACGAAGAAGACCAGGAAGAACAGCGCCAGCGGCACTGCCAATCCCATCCCGTAGGAGGTCACGTCCCGTGATGCCGGTGCTGCGCCCATCGTCAGGTCCTTGGAGCTCTTAGATCTTGATCTCGCGGTTGAAGCGCTCGATCCAGGCCGAGCGCTGCTCGTTGATCTTCTTCCAGTCCTGGAACACGAACTTCTGCTTCAGCTCGGCCGTGTCCTTGGCGAGCACGCGGGCGATCTCGCCGCCCATCGTCACCTTGGAGTTGGTGGGCACGATCAGGTAGGGCGGGTTCATCAGTGTGGTCTGCACCTCGGGCGTCAGCGCCGCCTCGATCAGCTTGAAGGCGAGCTCGCGGTTCGGCGAGTTCTTGACGATGTGGATCGTGGTCTTGAAGGCGATGGCGCCTTCCTTCGGCGCCACGAACTCGACCGGCACGCCGCGCGCCTTCAGGATCTGGATGGCGTTGAAATTGCCGGGCGAGATGTCGATCTGGCCTTGCTGGAACAGGGTGGCGAGCGCGCCGGGATTGGCGGCGACCGCGGCGAGATTGGGCTTCAACTCCTCCAGCGCCTTGAAGCCGGGATCGACATTGGCTTCCGAGCCGCCGCGCATCTTGGCGATCTCGACCAGCCAGCCGGTGCCGAGCGTCGAGTTGAGATTGGTGATGCCGACGCGCCCCTTGAACTCCGGCTTCCAGAGATCGGCCCAGGAGGTCGGCGGCGTCTTGACGGCTTCCGGATTGTAGGTGAGGCCGACGACCTGGAAGAACGGGGCGGGGCCCATCGGCTCCTGCGCCTCGGCGATCAGGTCCTTGTAGTAGGCGCTCTTCTCGACCGGATAGGGCTCGACCAGGTCCTGGCCGATCGCGACGAGGGCGGGGCCGGGATCATGCAGCATGACGTCGATCGGCGGATTGGCCTTGGCGGCATTGACCTTTGCGATCTGGTCGACCGAGAGCATGGGATCGAGCACGATCGCGGCGTCCGCGTTGGCTTTGCGGAACGCGGGAACCAGCACGGCCTTGTGCGCCTCCTCCCAGCTTCCGGTGAAGGTCGCGAACACCAGCGGGCGGGCCTGGGCGAAGCTCAGGCCCGGAAACGCCTTCATGGCGCCGAGTGTGAGTGCGGTCGTCATCAGGCTTCGGCGGTTCATGATCATGTGGAACTCCCTCTGGACAAGAACTGGATCTAAAGCGTTGCGGGAAAGGCGTTGGCGAGCGATGGGGCGAGCGGTGCGAGGCGCACCGCCGCGCCGTTCTCCAGCGCGCGCGTCTCGCCGATGCGCGCCTGCGAGACCTTGACGCCGGAGCCGTCGGCGGTCGTGACTTCGTGCACGACGGTGGCGCCCAGCGGCAGCGACATGCCGACCACGCCGGCAAAGCCGGTTTCGTCGCCGACGAATTGCAGGTGCTCGGGCCGGATGCAGACGGTGACGCGGCCACCTTCGGCGAGCGCGCCGCCCGCGGGCCGTGCGATGATCTCCGCGCCGGCATCGAGGCGGACCTTTGCGGCGGTGCGGTCCGCCGAGACCACGACACCGGGCATGCGATTGGTCGAGCCGACAAAGGTATTGACGAACAGCGTCTGCGGACGGTCGTAGACGTCGGACGGCGAGCCGAACTGCTCGAGCTTGCCATGGCTCAGCACGGCGACGCGGTCGGCCATCGACAGCGCCTCTTCCTGGTCGTGGGTCACGATTAGCGTGGTGATGCCGGAGACGCGTTGCAGCCGCTTGACCTCGATCTGCATGTCGAGCCGCAAATTCTTGTCGAGCGCGGCAAAGGGCTCGTCGAGCAGCAGGATCGACGGCTTGATCGCGAGCGCGCGGGCGAGCGCAACGCGCTGCTGCTGGCCGCCGGAGAGCTGCCGCGGCAATCGTTCCGCCATGGTCGGCAGCTGCACCAGCTCCAGCAGGCGCTGCGCCTCGCGCTGGCGGCTCGCCTTGTCGATGCCGCGCGCGGCGAGCCCGTAGGCAACGTTCTCGCTGATCGACAGGTGCGGAAACAGCGCGTAGTTCTGGAACACGATGCCGACCGCGCGGCGGTTCGGCGGCAGCGAATCGACGATGTCGTCGCCGATGATGATGCGCCCTTGCGTCTGCGCGATGAAGCCGGCGATGATCCGCAGCAGGGTGGTCTTGCCGCAGCCTGACGGACCGAGCAGGGCGATGATTTCGCCGCCCTTGATGTCGAGATTGATGTTCTCGACCGCGAGTGCGCCGCTCGGATAGCGGTGCGTCACCGCATCGACGACGAGCGAACGTCCGCTTGGCGCATCAGCCATGGTGTTGCCTCCCGTTGCTCCAGAGGAGAAAGCAAGTCTCGTGCCCGAAGCGCTCGCCTTTCGATGCGCGTTTTGGCATGGTGGGCCGATGACATCGGTTTGCGACCTCACGGCCACGGAGCTTGCGCGCGCTATCGCGAGAGGCGAGCTGTCCTCGCGTGACGCCGTCGAGGCGCACCTCGCACGGATTGCAAGCCTCGATGCCCAATTGGCGGCGTTCGTCACGGTCGATGCGGAGGGCGCCCGCCGCGCGGCGGGAATCTGCGATGCAGCGCCCGCGCCGATCGGACCGCTGCATGGCGTGCCGATCGGGATCAAGGACCTCACCGATACCGGCGGGCTGACCACCACCTACGGATCGGCTCTGTTCCGCGATCACGTCCCGGCCGAGGACGATCTCGTGGTCGCGCGGCTGCGGCGCGCCGGTGCGATCATTCTGGGCAAGACCAACACGCCGGAATTCGGCTTCGGTGCGGTCTGTACCAACCGGTTGCGCGGGCCGACGCGCAATCCCTTCGATCCCGCGCTGACCTCCGGCGGATCGTCCGGCGGCTCTGCCGTTGCGGTCGCGGCCGGCATGGTGCCGCTGGCGCACGGCACCGATTTCGGCGGCTCGGTGCGCACGCCCGCAAGCTTCTGCGGCGTCGCCTCGATCCGGCCGACGCCTGGGCGCATCCCGTCGCCGCGCCGTCCGCTCGGCTGGGATATGCTGGCCAGCCACGGCTTCCTCGCCCGCAATATCGACGATCTCGCGCTTGCGCTGTCGGGATGCGCGGGAAGCGACGCGCACGATCCGCTCTCGGCCGGCGTTGTCGGTGACGATCGAGCGATCGCAGGACCTCCCCGGATCGCCGTCACGCCTGACTTCGGCGTCGCACCGGTTGCGCGCGACGTTCGAGCGCGTTTCGCAGCGGCTTGCGAGGCGCTCGCGCGTGTTGTCGATGTCGTGCCGTCCTCGCCCGATTGCGGCGGAGCGATCGAAACCTTCCGCACCTTGCGCGCCGCGCACATTGCCAACAGCTTTGGCGAGTTGCTGAGGACCCGCCGCGCCGAGCTCACACCCACCGTGATCTGGAATATCGAGGCGGGCGCAACACTCTCCGCCGACGACTATCTCACCGCCGAGCGGCGGCGCACGGCGATCTATCGCAGCTTTCGCGAGCTGTTCACGCGCGCCGACTTCCTGGTCGCGCCGGCGGCATCGGTCTTGCCCTGGCCGAACGAGATCAGCGACGTCACCGCGATCGACGGCGCCGCGCTGGAGACGCCGATCGACTATCTCGCCGTCACCTTCATCGTGTCGCTGGTCGGGTTTCCGGTCCTGACCTTGCCGGCACCCAGGGATGTGAACGAGCTGCCGTTCGGCATCCAGATCATCGCGCCGCCCGGCGGCGAATCCCGCTTGTTTGCCTTCGGCCGTGCCATCGAGAACGAATTGGGGTTTTCGCATCGCCGGCCGCCTCTCTGATCAGCTGTCGCGATGCTCGAGCCGGGCGGCGAGGGCCTCGGCAAGACCGATGGTCGGCTTGGCGGCGGGCCGGCGGAACGTGCCTGCCGTTGCCTTGCGCAGCCGCAGCGCATGAAGCGCTTCGGCCTGCTTCACTGAGGCGACGACTTGATCGACGACGGGGACGGGAATCCGGTCGGCCACGCGTTCGGCGAGGCCCGAGAGCGGCGCGCCCGCAAAAATCAGCACGTCGGCGTCATCCTCGACGATGGCGCGCTGGGCGAGATCGACCAGCACATCCTCCTTCTCGGTGCCGACCTCGGAGATCGCCTGGAACGGCGTGTCGAGCATGCGGATGCCGGCGCAGCGCTCCCATAGCCCGTGGGCGCGGACGCATTCCTCGTACCAGGGGCCCAACGCCTGCGCGAAGGTGACGATGGCGAAGCGGCGGCCCGCCATGCAAGCCGTCAGCATCGCGGCTTCCGCCATGCCGACCACGGGAATGTCGAAGGTTTCGCGCGCCGCGAACAGGCCGGGATCGCCGAAGGCGGCGATGATCGCGGCATCGACGTTCCGGTGCTGCTCGGCCAGCATCTCCAGCGCAATGGCGCCGCCGATCTGCGCCTCGGTCCGCGTCGCGATATAGGGCACGCCGCGGGTCGCGGTGCAGGGGATCAGCTCGGTGCCTGATGAGGCCGCGCGCTGCCCGACCCCCATCATCAGGTGCGTGACTTCGGTGCTGGTGTTCGGATTGAGCAGCAGCAGCTTCATGGTCACGCCGCCGTCTGCTTGGCTTGAGAGCCGGCGATCACTTCGAGCAGGGCAGTGCCGGTGCGCCGGACATGGGCGCCGAGCAGGCGGCCGGCCGCTTCGCTGTCGCGCGCCTCGAGCGCTGCCAGGATATCGGCGTGCTCGTCGACCGAATTGCTCCAGCGGCTGTTAGCGCCGAGCGCGAGGTAACGCGCGCGTTCGGCGCGGGAGATCAGCGTCTCGTGCGCCTCGCGCAGCGGCGTGTTGCGCGCCATGCGGACGATGGTGTTGTGGATCTCGCCGTTGATGGCGAAGTAATCGTCGAGCTTGCCGTTGCGGTGATGACCCTCCATGCGGGTCTGAAGCGTGCGCAGGCGGGCGAGATCGCGCTCGGTGGCGCGCTCCGCGGCAAGCTCGGCGGCCAGCCGTTCGATTCCGGACAGCGCCTCGAACAGCTCCGAGATGCCGTCGACCGCGATGTCGGCGATGCGCGGGCTTCGATTGGGGCGTAGCTCGATCAACCCTTCGGCCGCCAGCACCTTCATCGCCTCGCGCAACGGCGTGCGCGACACGCCCAGCTCTTTCGACAGCCTGGTCTCCTGGGTCTGCGATCCCGGCGGCAGCTCGCCGCGGATGATCATCGTCCGCATCCGCGCGGCGGCGCGCTCATGCAGGCCCATCCGCTTGAGTTTGGGCGACTTTCGTCCCTTCGGCGCTTCCGATTTCTGCTGCACGCGTGCCTCACTGCTTCCGCTCATCTTAGCCGTTTCCAGCCCTTTGACTTGCCCAAAATACCGACGCATCTCGCTGAAAACAATGGCACAACGCGCAAATTGTATGCAGCATGCAGAATCCCCGTTGCGCTGCCGCAAAGGCCGGCCGATGATCTCTGGTGACGCGCGAGACCTCGCGCCTTCGAAACGGAGTGAGCGATGCGGACGAGTTTGCGATGGGGCCTCGTGGTGATGGCGGCGATGTTCGGTGGCAGCGATCTCGCCTCCGCGCAGACCGCCAAGATCAAGCTCGGTTACGCCAAATGCGCGCACTGCCTGCCGATGTCGCTGATTGCAGGCATGGCGAAGGGTGTCGAGGTCGAGGCCACCGGCTTCAACTCGGGCAATGACGTGCTCACCGCGCTGGTGTCGAAGAGCATCGACGTCGCGCAGGTCACTTACCTCCACTACATCACCGCGCTCGACAAAGGCTTTGACGTCGTCGCCGTATCAGGCCAGATCAATGGCGGCTCGGAATGTCTCTCCTCCGCGAAACTGAACCTTCCCCCTGAGGATTGGACCACTTTCAAGACGACCGCTCTGAAGGCGAAGAGCGACGGCCAGCCGCTGAAGGTCGCAGCGTTCCGCGGCAATGCGCAGGACATCCACATGCGCGGCGCGTTCCTCAAGCAGGGCGTCGATCCGAACAAGGACATCCAGTTCATCAACATTCCGAATCCGTCGGACCATCTCGCGGCGCTCCAGCGCGGCGAGGTCGACATGATTTGCTCGGTCGAGCCGTTTGCCTCGCAGATCCGGCTCGCCGGCGCCGGCAAGCACTTCGTGCTGCCCTACGACCAGGCCGCGGGGAATCTCACCAACCTGATCGTCACCCGTTCCGACGTGATCGCGAGCCAGCGCGCCGGCGTCCAGGGCGTCGTCAGCGCCGTGGTCGAGCTCGACAACAAGCTGATCGCCGACAAGGGGCCGTGGATCGAGGTCATCAACAAGCTCACCGGCCTCGACAAGACGGTGGCGACCGAAGCGCTGAAGAACGCCTCGCCGGATCCGGCGATCCATCGTTCGCAGACGCTCGCGATCGCCGCAATGATGCGCGACCTCAAATACATTGCGAAGGACGTCTCCGCGGAAGCGGAGAAGAACATGGACTATTCGTTCCTGGAGCAGGCCACGGGAAAAGCCAAGAATGACCTCGGTTATTGATGCCGCGCCGGCCAAGCCGGCGTTCCGGCTGACACGGGCGTTCCAGGGGCTCGAACGCGTCGTCGTTCCCGCGCTGCTGATCGCCGGTTGGGAGGCCTTTGCCCGCAGCGGCATGCTGCCGACGGCGCTGCTGCCGGCGCCGAGCGCGGTGCTGCATGCGCTCGGCGACTGGGTGTTCGGCTTCGACGAGACCACGCAGACCTATTCGGGGCACTGGCTGCGCGATGCGCTCGCCAGCGCTCTTCGCGTCTTCGGCGGCTTTGCGCTGGCAAGCGCGCTCGGCATTCTCGCTGGCGTCGCCATCGGCTGGTCGCGCCTGTTCGAGAAGACGCTGGAGCCGACGCTGCAGATGCTGCGGCCGATCCCGCCGGTGTCCTGGATTCCGCTGGCCATCATCTGGTTCGGCATCGCCGACAAGCCCGCGATCTTCCTCGTCTTCCTCGGCGCCTTCTTTCCCGTGCTGATGAACAGCATTCACGGGGTGAAGACCGTGGACCACAATCTCGTGCGTGCCGGCGCGATGATGGGCGCAAGCCAGCGGCAGATGTTGACCGATATCGTGCTGCCGGCGGCGCTGCCCTCGATCTTCGCAGGCCTGCGCATCGCGGTCGGATCGGCCTGGATGCTGACGGTCACGGCCGAGATGGTCGCGGTGAAGAGCGGCCTCGGCTACGTCCTGTGGGATTCCTACTACTTCCTGCGCTACGACATCGTGCTTGCCGCGATGATCTCGATCGGGCTGCTAGGCTATCTCTCCGACCTCGGCCTCAAGGCGATCATGGCGCGCACGCTGCGCTGGCAGCAGACGACCACCGTGCAGGGCAGGGCAGGGCAGGCTGATGGCGGCAATCGAGCTTCGCAACATCGTCAAGGTATTCTCCGACAAGCGGCGCGGCCGCGATCTCCTGACGCTGGACAACATCAATCTCGACATCGAGGCCAATGACTTCGTCTGCCTGCTCGGCCCGTCCGGCTGCGGCAAGTCAACCTTGCTCAACATCATCGCCGGCTTCGAGCAGGCGACGAGCGGCCGCACGCTGGTCGGCGGCAAGCAGGTGGAGCGGCCCGGCTCGGACCGCGGCGTGGTGTTCCAGCAGCCGACCCTGATGCCGTGGCTGACGGCGATCGACAACATTGCGTTCCATCTCAAGCTCAAGGGCGTCGGCAAGGCCGAACGGCACCACCGCGCCATGGAGTTCATCGATCTCGTCGGCCTGCGCGGCTTCGAGCACCATCATCCGTCCGAGATGTCCGGCGGCATGAACCAGCGGGTCGGGATAGCCCGCGCGCTGCTGATGAACCCGAGCGTCATCCTGATGGACGAGCCGTTCGCGGCGCTCGACGCCCAGACCAAGCTCGAAATGCAGGAGGAACTGGTCGCGATCTGGCAGAAGCGCCGCTGCACCATCGTGTTCGTCACCCACAGTGTCGACGAGGCGCTGGTGCTCGGCAACAAGATCGTGGTGATGACCAAGCGGCCCGGTCGGATCCGCGAGGCCGTCAATTTCGACCTGCCGCGTCCGCGGGACATCACCAGCCCCGAATTCAACGACGCGAAGCGCCACATCCTGGCTCTGATCCGGGAGGAGTCGACGCGCCTCGCGCAGGCGTCGTAGAGTATGGTCATGCGCAAGCGTCTCGGCATGATCACGCCATCGTCCAACTCGGTGCTCGAGCCCGTCACCAGCGCCATGCTGCGTGGCGTGGCCGATGTCACCGCGCATTTCTCACGCTTCCGCGTCACCGAGATTGCGCTGGACGCCGCCGCGCTGAGCCAGTTCGACGCCTCGGTGATGCTGCCGGCGGCGGACCTGCTGGCGGATGCGAAAGTCGACGCGATCGCCTGGAACGGCACGTCCGCAAGCTGGCTCGGCATCGGCCGCGACAGGAACCTTTGTGAGGCGATCACGGCGCGCACAGGCGTGCCCGCGACGACGTCGACGCTCGCCTGCATCGATGCCGCCCGGACGCTCGGTGCCAAACGCGTCGGCCTGGTCTCGCCCTATACGGACGACGTGCAGCGGCGGATCGCAGAGGTGTGGGCCGAGGAGGGGATCGCCCCGCGTGCCGAGCGGCATCTTGGACTGCGCGACAATTTTTCCTTCGGCGAGGTCGCGCCGGCGACGATTGCGGGTATGATACGCGCGGTGGCGGCGGAAGGATCCGATGCGATCGTCATCCTCTGCACCAATCTCGACGGGGCCGCGCTGGCCGCCTCGCTGGAGCGGGAACTGAATATCGCCGTGCTCGATTCGGTCGCGGTCACGCTGTGGCGGACCCTGAGCCTTGCCGGCGGCGACATTGCGGCTCTTGCGGAATGGGGCCGGATATTCCAGACAATGCCAGCCATCAAGTGACGGAGACATCAGTGACGCAGCTCGATCTCGCCATTCGCGGCGGCACCATCGTGACGGCCAGCGACGAGTTTCGTGCGGATATCGGCATCCGTGACGGCCGCATCGTCAGCATTGCCGATCATCTCGAGGGTGCGGCGCGCGAGATCGACGCGACGGGCCTGCTGGCACTGCCGGGCGGCATCGACAGCCACGTGCACATCTCGCAAGCTTCCGGCCCCGACGTGGTGATGGCCGACGACTTCGCCTCGGCGACGCGCGCGGCGGCCGCCGGCGGCAACACCATGGTGCTGCCCTTCGCGCTTCAGGAGAAGGGCACCTCGCTGCGGACCTGCGTCGAGAACTACCGCAAGCTCGCCGAGGGCGAGTGCTACATCGACACGGCGTTCCACCTCATCATCTCCGATCCGACCGCGGTCGTGCTCGGTCAGGAGCTGCCGGCCCTGGTCAAGGACGGCTACACCTCGTTCAAGGTGTTCATGACCTATGACGACCTCGTGCTCAGCGACAAGCAGTTGCTCGAGGTCTTCGACGTCGCGCGCCGCGAGGAGGCGCTGGTCATGGTCCATTGCGAGGGCTACGACGCCATCCGCTTCCTGACCACCAAGCTGGAGCGCGAGGGCCATATCGCGCCCTATTATCACAGCGTCTCGCGGCCGCAGGCGGTCGAGCGCGAGGCGACGCATCGCGCCATCAGCCATGCCGAAATCGTCGGCGTCCCCATCATGATCGTCCATGTCTCCGGCCGCGAGGCGATGGAGCAGGTGCGTTGGGCTCAGCAGCGCGGATTGCCGGTTCATGCGGAGACCTGTCCGCAATACATCACGCTGACGGCCGACGACATGAAGGGCCTGAACATGGACATTACTGGCGCGAAATACGTCTGTTCGCCGCCGCCGCGCGATGCCGAAAGCCAGCAGGCGATCTGGGAGGGCATTACATCAGGCGTGTTCCAGACCTTCTCGTCCGACCACTGCCCGTTCCGCTACGACGACCCGAAGGGCAAGCTGACACCGAATTCGCGCACCTCGTTCCGCTGGGTGCCAAACGGCATCCCCGGTGTCGAGACGCGACTGCCGATCCTGTTCTCCGAGGGCGTGTCGAAGGGAAGGATCAGCCTACAAAAATTCGTCGAGCTGACCGCGACCAACCATGCGCGCATCTACGGCCTCTATCCGCGCAAGGGCTCGATCGGTGTCGGCTTCGATGCCGATATCGTGCTGTGGGACCCCAAATTGAAAAAGCCGATCCAGCAGGCCGATCTGCATCACGGCGCAGACTACACGCCGTGGGAGGGCTTTGACGTCACCGGCTGGCCGGTCACCACGGTTGCCCGGGGCCGCGTGGTGTACGAGCACGGCAGGATCGTCGGCGACAAGGGCGCGGGCCAGGTGCTGAGCCGCGGCAAGTCCAGCCTGGTGTGATCCTCACGCGATGTGAGGATCACATCGGGTCGGCGATCTCCGCCGTCAGTTCGTCGGTCCGTCGCCGCGGATGGCGAATGTCGTGGTTTTCAGCTTGGTCATGCCGAACTTGTCGAACAGCTTGTCATAGGTGCCGTCAGCGCGGATCGCGGTGAGCGCATCGGCAACGGCCTGGGCCAGCAGCTTGTCGCGGAAGGCGAAGGTGATGTCGGTGCCGGCGATGTCGCGGACCCAGATCTTTGCGATGCCCTTCTGTTCGAGCGAGTTGGCGGTCTCGTTGATGTTGAGCGCGGCCTCGAGCTGACCGGCACGCAGCGCCGCTGAGGTGGCGGTGACAGTGGTGAAGGTGCGCAGCTCGATCGGCTTCAGGCCCTTGGCCTCCATCGCGGTGCTGAACTCGCGCGCCTTGCGCTCGGTGTAGGTCGCCGATTCCACGCCCACGACGCGGCCGGCGAGATCCTCGAACTTCTCCAGCTTCAGGCTGGAGGAGGGATCGGTGTAGATGCTGATCGCCTGCTGCGCGTAGGGCACGAGGTAGAGCATCTTCGAGCGCTCCTCGGTCCAGAACAGACCGGTGTTGATGGCATCGAAGCGGCCCGAACGCAGCGCCGGGATCATCGGCGGGAAGTCCATGCGCAGAAACACCGGCTCGACGCAGATGCGCTTGGCGATCTCGCGGGCGAGCTCGACATTGAGGCCCTGCAACTCTCCCTTGTCGTCGACGAATTGCTGCGGCGGCAGCGTCGGGTTGATCGACATCTGCCACTTCGGCGCTTCGATCAGGCTCGAGGCCGGGACCTTCGGCGTGCAGGTCTGAGCGCCGGCGGCCTGGGACAGGCCGATCAGCAGGGCGAAGGCGGAGAAGATCTTGGGAAATCGCATCTGAATACTCCGATCAAATCGTGGGTGGCAGAGGAGCCGTTCTCCGGTCCGACGTCTTCTTCATTGTCTCGTCAAATGGCCGCCGTCGCGTCGCGATCGGCCTGCCGGGTCAGGATCAGCGAGGTGTGGCGGGCGGCGGTCACCACCTCATCGCGCTGGTTGAGAAGGTCGAGCGTCTCGATGACGATGCCGCGCGCGGGATTTTTGGTCGGCCGCTTCTCGACGAAACGGAAACGCACGCGCAAGCTATCGCCGGCGACGATAGGACCTTTGAATTTGACTTCGTCCCAGCCGAGCGAGGCGACCGAGGTCTCCTCGTACAGCTTCAACTCCGACTTCAGTCCTTCCATCAGCGACAGGCCGAACAGTCCATGGCCGATCACCGCGGGAAAACCGCGCGACTTCGCATAGCCTGCATCGATGTGGAGCGGATGATGGTCGCGCGTGACGTCGGCGAAGACTGCGATATCGGCCTCCGTCACGGTGTGCGCGGCGGTCTCGAACTCCGTGCCGAGCGCGATGTCCTCGTAACGGAGATTGATCGGGGCGCTGGTGTCCATGCCCAATCCTCAGGCGACCTTGCGCGGCCGCGCCGGCAAGGCCTTGAAGCTCTGCGCGATGCCCATGGGCCCGGAGCGGAAGATGCGCGGATCCATGTCCTTCAGTTGCGGGCTGATGCGCGGCCGAAAGCCCATATGGGCGAGGATGTCCTCCTCCAGGCGAGCGCCCGGCGCGATCTCGGTCAAGGTCACGCTGCCGTTCTCCAGTTCGAACACGGCGCGCTCGGTGACATAGCTGACGTGCTGGCCGCGCTGCGCGGCAAGCGACGCACTGAAGCTGATCTGGCCAACCTGCGGCACAAACTTGCGGAAGGCGCCGTCGCGCCGGATCGCAAGGCGCCCGTTCTCGACGCCGATATCGAACTTGCCACCGGTCATGGTGCCGCTGAAGATCAATCGCTTGGCGTTCTGCGTGATGTCGATGAAGCCGCCGGAGCCGTCGCGGCGATCGCCGAAGCGGGTGACGTTGACGTTGCCGGCCTCGTCCACCTCCGCGAAGGAGAGGAAGGCGCAAGACAGCCCGCCGCCGTCGTAGAAGTCGAACTGATAGGCCTGGTCGAGGATGACGCGCGGATTGATCGCGGTGCCGAATTCGCGCGCATGGCCCGGCACGCCGCCGACCACGCCGGATTCGACCGTCAGCGTGATCAGGTCGGAGATGCCTTCCTCGGCCGCGACGTTCGGGATCATCGCGGAGATGCCGACGCCGAGAACGTCGCGCGGGCGCAGCTCGAAGGCGGCGCGGCGGGCGATCACCCGGCGCTCGGTCAGCGGATCGGGCGTGATCATCGCCTCGGGCACACGCGTTTCACCGCAGCGCGCCGGATCGTAGGCGGTGCCGTAGGTCTGCATCTGATCGGGCTCGAGCACGATATGGTCGATCAGGAAGCCGGGGATCTTGACCATCTGCGGATGGATCGAGCCGCGCTTTACGATCCGCTTGACCTGGCAGATCACGGTGCCGCCCGCATTGTGCACGGCCTGCGCGATCGAAAGATCCTCGCGCGTCGTACCCTCGTGCTCCATGCTGACATAGCCGTCTTCGTCGGCGGAGGTGCCGCGGATAATGGCGACTTCGGGCGGGGCGGGGACGCGGTAGAGCAGCCACGACTGGCCGTGCAGCTCGAGCAGGTCGACCAGCGGCGCGGTGGTGCGCTTGTTCATGCGGCCGCCGTCCTGGCGCGGGTCCATATAGGTGTTGAGACCGACATGGGTGAGCACGCCAGGATGTTTCGCCGCCATGGCACGGCAGAGCTGGCTCATCACCCCTTGCGGGAAATTGTAGGCGTCGATCAGCTCGTCGCGGACGAGGCGCATGAACGGCACTTGCAAGCCGAAATTGCCGCCGATCACGCGCGCGATCAGGCCCTCATGGGCGAGATGGCAGAGGCCTTTCTCGGTCACGGCGCCGACGCCGGTGATGTTGATCAGCGTCAGATTGTGCGGGCCCTGGCCGCCGAGGAAACGCCGCTCCAGCGCGTCGAGAATGGCTTCGGCCGCGCCCGTGCCGCCATTGCCGCCGACGATCAGCGTATCGGCGTCGCGGATGAGGCCTGCGGCCTCTGCCGCCGTGATGATGCTCAGCATGATTGCACGCCCCGCATCACGCAGCCTCCTTCTCGACCTGGCGGGCGATGATGAGCCGCTGGATCTGGTTGGTGCCCTCGTAGATCTGGGCCAGGCGGACGTCGCGGAAGATCCGCTCGATGCGGTATTCGCGCGAATAGCCGTTGCCGCCGTGGATCTGCAGCGCGTTGGAGACGTGCTTCATCGCCATGTCGGTCGTGAACAGTTTGGTCTGCGCCGCCTCCTTGGCGATCGGCTCGCCGGCATCGTGCAGGCGCGCGGCGTGGTGGATCAGAAGCCGCGCGGCGGCGATGTCGGTCGACATGTCCGCGAGCATGAACTGAACCGCCTGGAAGCCGATGATGGCCTGGCCGAACTGCTTGCGGTCGCGGGCATAGGCGGTGGCGTCCTCGAACGCGGCCTGCGCCATGCCGAGCGCCATCGAGGCCATCATCAGCCGGCTGAAGTTGAAATTGCTCATGGCCATCTTGAAGGCCTGGTTCTCCGGCCCCATCACGCTGTCCGCCGGCAACTGCACGTCGGAGAAGGTGATCTGGCAATCTTCAAGGCCGTGCATGCCGAGCAGCTCCTCGTTCTTGCCGCGGGCGATGCCGGGCAGGGCGCCGTCGACCAGCAGGCAGGAGATGGAACGGTGGCCCGCCTCGCTGCCGGTGCGCGCGAACACCATGATGCGGTCGGCGACACCGCCGAGCGTCACCCAGGCCTTGGTGCCGTTGAGCCGCCAGCCGTTGCTCTCGCGCACCGCATGGGTGCGGATGCCGGCAACGTCGGAGCCGTGGTCGGGCTCCGAGACGGCGGTCGCGGGAATAATGTCGCCGCTGAGAATTTTCGGGATCAGTGCCTTGTGCGCGTCGGTACCGTGATGGTCGAAGAACAGCACCGCCTCGACGGGGATCGCGAAGGCATTGGCGACTGCGCCGGAGCATCGCGCCAGCTCCTCCATCGCGATGCAGGCCGCGACTGCATCCAGGCCGGCGCCTCCGGCGCCTTCGCGCAGGCAGATGCCGAACAGTCCGAGATCGGCCATGCCCTTGTAGAGGGTGCGGTCGAAGCGGTCCTCGCGGTCGATCGTGGCGGCGCGCGGGAGGATCTCAGCCTCCGCGAAGCGGCGCGCTGTCTCGCGCAGGGCTTTCTGGTCTTGAGAGTAGAAGCGGTCCATGGCGTGCGGCTCCCGTCAGTCGCTGGCGAGCTTGGAATCGTGGGAGACCTCGCTGCGGTCGCGATCGAGGAAATAGACCGCGACGTCATCGCCGGGCACGCCATAGGCGCTGCATACGCCGCGGGTCAGCGCGATGGCGGCGGCGCGGCGCTCGGCCTCGCTGCGGCGGAACGCGTGCACCTTGAGCATATGCGCTGGCCGGTGGCCTGCGCGCCGAACGTGCCGGCATGGGCGTAGTCATCGGGCGCAATGTTCAGGAAATAGAGCGTGACCGTATCAGCGGTGACGCCGAACGCCGACATCAGGCCGTCGGTCACGGACCTCGCCAGCGCGGCCTTGCGCTGGTTTGGGGCTTGCGGGGCGAGCACTTCGACATAGGGCATCGATCAGACCTTCGCGGATTTGGCCGCAGATGATTTGGATGAAGATGATTTGGACTTCGCGGATCTCGCAGGGGGCGGGGCATCGAACTGGCGGCAGGAGTCGCGCTTGATCAGCCGGGCGCCGACGCGATATTCGCGAACGCCGTCATTGCCGTTGCCCTTCGCATCCATGCGTTGCAGCAACCGGTCGACGGCGAGATTGGCGAGATCGCGCGCGCCGTTATCGACGATGCTGATCGCGGGGCGATGCCATTCGAACCACGGCATGTCCTCGTAGCAGAGCAGCGAGAGGTCGTCGGGGATCGCGATGTTCCGCTCCGCCGTCACGCGCAGCACGCCGAGCGTTGCCTCGTGGTTGGCCACGAAGATCGCGCTCGGCGGGCGCGGGAGGTCCAGCAGCTTGCGGCAGCCCGTCGCACCGGTCTCGGGGACGAAATGGCCGGCGTGAATCAATGTGTCGTCCTTGGCGATGCCGGCCTCGCGCAGCGCGCGGACATAGCCGGACAGTCGCTCGCGGCCGGACGTCGTATCCTGGCGGCCGACGATCAACCCGATGCGCTTGTGGCCGAGCTCGATCAGGTGGCGCGTGCCGAGATAGGCGCCCTGCGGATCGTCGGCGAGCACGGTCTCGAGATCGGTTGCGTCGTCGCGCCGCACCAGGCAGACGATCGGAACATCCTTCGCCAACGCCTTGAGCTGCGGGCCGTTCTTGCCGGTGGGAACGACGATCAGTCCGTCGATGCGGTGGTCGACCAGCGTCGTGAGGGTGTCGCTCTCCTGCTGCGGATCGTCGCCGCCGATGCACAGAAGCATCTGATAACCCAGCGCCTTCAGGCGCGCCTGCACCACTTCGGCCATCACCTGGAACGAGGCGTTGGTGAGGTTGTGCACGAGCAGCGCGACGAGCCGCGATTGTCCGGTCTTGAGGCCCCGCGCGATGGGGTTCGGCCGATAGCCGAGCTCGCGCGCGATACGCGTCAGGCGCTGCTGCGTGCGCTCGCTGGTCAAGCCGGTTCCCGTCAGTGCGCGCGAGGCGGTACTGACCGAAACGCGGGCCGCCTGTGCCACATCTTTGAGCGTGACGGTCATCAAACCTGCCGATAGACTGCAATCGATTGCAGAAACGCTATGAGCTTATTCCACGCGGATCAAGCTCAAAAAATGGATGGTGTTGCCCAATGCAGAGCCATTTATGCAAACGATTGCATAACGCGTGCGGATATTCCGCAGGCAGCACCCATCGCCTGAATTCACCCGAGCACCCGGCAGTTCCCTGATGAAGACGTTCCGCGGCACCTACACCGTCATGATCACCCCGTTCACGGCAGCGGGCGAGGTCGATGTTGCAGCCTTGCGCGCCTTCGTCGACTGGCAGATCGCGGAAGGCATTCATGGGCTAATCCCGCTCGGCTCGACCGGCGAATTCCTGTCTCTCGACGACGACGAGAAGGCGCTGGTGGCGGAGGTCGTCATCGGCCAGGCCGCGGGGCGCGTGCCCGTGCTGATCGGCACCGGTGCGGAGGATACGCGCGAGGTGGTTCGCCTCAGCCGCCGTGCCGAAAAGCTGGGCGCCGACGGCGTCATGATCATTCCGCCGTTCTATTCGACGCCGACCGACGATGAGCTCGTCCATCACTACAAGACGGTGGCCGACGCGATCGCGCTGCCGATCATGGTCTACAACAATCCGGCGACTGCCAATGTCGATCTCAAGCCACAGCTCGTGGCGCGCATCGCCGAGATCGACAACTGTCTCTATATCAAGGAGTCGACGCTGGAGGTGACGCGGGTGCGCGACATCATCCGGCTCTGCGGCGACAGGATGACCGTGTTCGGCGGCATCCTCGGCTTCGAATCCTTCGTCGAGGGCGCGCAAGGCTGGGTCGCGGTGGCCTCCAATGTGGTGCCGTCCGAGATGGCGCGCATCTTCAGCCTCGTCGCAGACGAGGGCGCCATCAAGGAGGCGCGCGAGCTCTACCTGAAATATCTGCCGGTGATCGAGTTCGTCGGCGGCCAGGCCTATGTCGCCGGCAGCAAGGCGCTGCTCGGCCATATGGGCCTTGCGGTCGGCGGCCCGCGCCCGCCGCGACTGCCGCTGCCGGCCGCACAGGACGCGGCCGCGCTGGCGCTGGTCAAGTCGTTCGGTCTCGCGTGGCGCGGCGCATCCACTGCAGCCGCTTAAACCTGGTGTGATCGATGAACCTGCTCGACGGCGTCAAAATCCTCAGCTTCAATCATTACCTCGCTGGCCCGCTGGCCGCGCAGACGCTCGCCGATCTCGGCGCCGACGTCATCGCGGTCGAGCCGATCGAGGGCGCGTTTCAGCGCAACTGGGCGGTGGCCAATCATTTCGTCGCGGGTGATAGCGTCAATCACCTGGCGACCGGGCGCAACAAGCGCAGTCTCGCCGTCGATCTCAAGCATCCCGACGGCATCGCCGCGGTGAAGAAGCTGGTCGCGACCGCCGATGTCGTGATGGAAAACTTCCGGCCGGGCACCATGGCCAAGCTCGGCCTCGGCTACGACACGCTCAAGGCGATCAACCCCGGCCTGATATATGCGGTGGCGACCGGGTTCGGATCGGAAGGGCCCTACAAGGATCGTCCCGGCCAGGATCTGCTGCTCCAGGCGATGTCGGGCCTTGCGATGCGGACGGGGCGGGCGGACGGCGAGCCGACCGCTGTCGGCGCGGTGATCGTCGATCAGCATGCGGCCTCGCTCTATGCCATGAGCATTCTCGCGGCACTGTTTGCCAGGACCAAGACGGGGAAGGGGCAGCTCGTCGAGGTCAACCTCTATCAGGCCGCCCTCGATCTCCAGGTCGAGCCGCTGACCGCCTGGCTCAATGGCGCGCCGTCGCCGACGCCACGCGGTCCGGCCGGAATTGCCGCCTGGTTCAGCCCCGGGCCTTACGGCATTCATGCGACGGCCGACGGCCATCTCGCGATCTCGATGGCGGCGCCCAAGGCGCTCGCGGCAGGGCTCGACTGCGAAGAGTTGAAGCGGTTCGGCGAGGCCGACAGTTTTTCGAAGCGCGAGGAGATCACGCGGATCGTCGCGACGCGTCTGAAACAGAAGTCGACGGCCGATTGGCTGCCCTCGCTCGAGGCGGCGCGGATCTGGCACGCGCCGGTCCAGGATTATCGCGACCTCGAGGCCGATCCCCAGCTCAAGCATCTCGGCGTGTTCAAGAGCGCCGAGAGTGCCGGCGGCGCGCAAATTCGGATGGTGGCGCATCCCGCTCGCTATGACGGCCGGTCGCCGGAGGTGCGGCTGGTGCCGCAGCGGCTAGGTGCGCAGACGCGCGAGGTGCTCGGCGAGATCGGCTACGGCGCTGCCGACATTGACGCGATGATCGCCGGCAAGGCGGTGGGAGTGGCGCGATGATCGACTTTTCAATCCCTGAGGATACGCGCCTGCTGGTCGATACCGTCCGCCGCTTCGTCGAGACGGAGGTGCAGCCGCTCGAAGACGTCGTGGAGCAGACGGCCAAGGTGCCGCCCGATGCGCTGGCGGTGACCAAGGCCAAGGCCCAGAAGCTCGGCCTGTATGCGATGAACATGCCGGCCGATGTCGGTGGTGGCGGGCTGTCCTGCGTCGAGCATTGTCTCGTCGAGGAGGAGTTCGGCAAGACCTCCGATGCGTTGATCCGCCGCGTGTTCGGCCAGGTCTATCTGATGCTGATGGCCTGCAAGGGCGATCAGGTCGAGCGTTATCTGCTGCCGACGGTGAAGGGCGACAAGATCTGCGCCATGGCGATCACCGAGCCGGGCGCCGGCTCCGACGCCGCCTCGATCAGCACGACCGCTCATCTCGACGGCGACCAGTGGGTGCTCAACGGCACCAAGCATTTCATCAGTGACGGCGACATCGCCGATTACGTGATCCTGATGGCGCTGACCGACAAGGAAAAGCGCGCGCGGGGCGGCATCACGCTGTTTCTGGTCGATCGTACCACACCCGGCTTCAAGGTCGCACGCACGCAGCCGATGATGGGCCACCGCGGCTATGGCCACGCTGAGCTGGCCTTCGAGGACTGCCGCATTCCGAAAGCGGCCGTGCTGGGCGAGGTTGGCGGCGGGTTCAAGCTGATCATGCAGAGCGTGCTCCAGATCCGTCTCGCCCATATCGGGGCGCGTGCCGTCGGCATGGCGCAGCGTGCGCTCGAGATGATGCGCAAGCATGCCGGCGAGCGGCGTCAGTTCGGCCAGCTCATCGGTGACTTCCAGATGGTGCAGAAACTCATCGCCGATTCCGCCACTGAGATCTTCGGCGTCAAGATGATGGTGATGAACGCCGCCTGGGACATCGATCAGGGCAAGGATGCGCGGGACAAGGTCTCGATGATCAAGGTCGCGGCCTCCGAGATGCAGGGCCGCGTCGTGGACCGCGCCATCCAGGTGTTCGGCGGCATGGGCTTCAGCAAGGACCTGCCGCTGGAGCGCATGTATCGCGACGCGCGCGTCACCCGCATCTATGACGGCACCTCCGAGATCCACCGCATGCTGGTGGCGCGCAGCACCATCAAGAACGGCTTGCAGCTCTAGGGAAACGACCGATGTCTCACGCACCTCTCAAGCCCGGCGCCGTCTTCGCGTTCCGCAAGACCATGACGGTTGCGGAGCAGGCGATGTTCACCGGCATCAGCGGCAATCTCGGCGGTCTCTATGTCGATGCCGTCCGCGCCAGGAAGGCCGGCGCCTCCAACATGGTCGCCTTCGAGCTCGCGGTCGGCGGCCTTGCCACGACCTGCCTCAGCCAGCTCGGCGGACCGACGCGGCGGATCGGCAGCATCGCGCTGAATTTCGCCGCGCCGGTGATCGTCGGCGAGTCCGTCGAGGCCAAGGCCGAGATCGTCTCGGTTGCCGGTGATGACGCGGTCTGCCGCGTCACCTGCACGCTGTCGCCCTCCGGGGCGACCGTGGTGGACGGCACCGCGACGCTGGTTCCTTTCGCGAAGGGCTGAGCCATGTACGAGCCGAAATCCTTCGACGATCTGAAGGTGAACGACAGGGTCAGCCTCAGCAAGACCATCACCGAGGCGGATGGTGCGCTCTATATTGCTGCGACCGGCGATTTCGGTCCCGTTCATGTCGACGAGGTCTACGCGGGCGCGACGCGCTTCGGCCGCCGGCCGGCGCCGGGGATCATGGTCGCGGGCCTCTGCACCAGCATCCTCACCAGCGAGCTGGTCGGCACGATCGGCGTCTCTGTCGAGGACCGGTTCTGGTTCACCGGCCCGGTGTTCTACGGCGACACGCTCACCTTCGACGTCTGGATCGCCGAGCAGCACGACGAGACCCGCACCATCATCTGGGAGGCGAGCGCCCGCAACGAGGGCGGCCTCGAAGTGCTGAAGGCGCGCGCGAGCCTGAAATTTCCACGGCGGAAACCGTCATGAGCAAGCCGATGAAGAAACCTGACCTGCGCGGCGTCACGGTCGCGACCGTGCTGCCCTTCAAGGACGACAGCTCGATCGACTGGGACGGCTACGCCCGCGTGCTCGACTATTGCGCCTGTCCGGACGGGATCGCGGCCGTGTTCGTCAACGGACATGCCGGCGAGGGCGGGTCGCTCTCGGACGACGAGCGGCAGGCGGTGATCGAGCGGACGCGCAGGCACATCGGCGGCAAGCCGCTGCTTTCAGGCATTATCGCGCATTCCACCGCGGAAGCGATCCATCAGGCGCAGCTCGCGGAAGCTGCCGGCGCCGATTGCGCCGTGTTGTTCCCGCCGGCGCCGCTTGGTGGCGGTGCATCGGCGACCTCGCGCGCACCGGTGGCTTTCGTGCAGGCGGTCAGTTCCGCCATCGGCATTCCAGTGTCGATCTTCCAATATCCACTGGCGTCCGGATTTGGCTACTCACCGGAGACGCTGGCGAAGATCGCAGCGCTTGACGGCGTCATCGCCATCAAGGAGGGCAGCGACAGCATCTTCGCCTATGACGAGAATCGCCGGGCGGTGAAGCGGGCCGATCCCTCCGTTGCGATCCTGCCGTCGAACTTCAACTGGTTCCTGCCGCAGCTCGCCATCGGCGGCGACGGCATTCTCTCGGGTCTCGTCAGCCTCGCGCCGGATCTGTTCGTCGCGCTTTGGCAGGCGGCGCTCGCCGACGATCTCACCGCGCTGCGCGCGGTCAACGAGCGGCTCTATCCAATCGTCCGCGCGATCTATGGCCCGGCGCCGATCATGGACATGCACACGCGCATGAAAGTCGGGCTCAAGGCGCTCGGCTTGATCGGTAACGCCGATCCGCGGCCGCCGCTGCTGCCGGTCGTTCCGGCGTTGTGCGACGCCATCGCAACGACGCTCGGTGCGGCGCGCGCGACCGGCGACATTCGTCTGGCGTGAGGGACGAACCCATGGCCGACGAAGCCTTCATTCACATCGTGCGGGTCGACATCGATCCCGAGCACGAGGCCGCGTTCAACGCCTGGTACGAGCAGAGGCATTTCCCTGATTTGCTCGCCTGTCCCGGCTGGCTGTCCGCAAAGCGCTTCGTCTCGATCGGCGACGGACCGAAATACGCGGCCATGTACGAAGTCGCGGGACGATGGGCGTTCGAAACGCCGGAGTTCCTGAAGGTAAAGGGCTTCGGTCCGTTCGAGCCCCTGGTGAAGAACTTCATGCGAATCCAGCTCAAGCCGATGTCGGGATCGGCTTGAGGGGGCGAAGACGATGCTGCCTGTCGTGTCGTGAGATCCGGCCGGCCGCATCCAACAAACATTGAGGGGAATCCCGGGCGAGGGACTGCATCGGTCATTGGCGTCTTACTGGAGGTATCACATGCTCTCGACACTGCTTCGCCTGAGTGCGGCCGCCGCACTCGCTCTTGCATCCACGGCTGCGCATGCGGCCTGTACGCCTGGGATCACCGACGACAATCTGATTGCGCCCGGGAAGTTGCAGCTCTCGATCAATCCGACAAACCCGCCGCAGCAATTCGTCGACAAGGACGGCCAGTTGCAGGGCCTCAACGTGGAACTCGCCGCCGAGCTCGGCAAGCGGTTGTGTCTTCCGGTCGAACTCGTCCGGATGGATTTTCCGGCGATGATACCGGCCATGGCCGCGGGCCGCATCGACGGCATCGACACCGGCATGTTCTGGACCGAGGAACGTTCGAAGCTGATGTACATGGTGCCGTACGCCATTCAGGCGATTTCGGTCGTGGTTGCGCCCGACAGCGGCACAAAAATTGCTACCGAAAATGATCTGATCGGAAAAACATCCGCCGTCGAGGTCAGCACCTACCAGATGAATTGGCTCAAGAAGCTCAGCGATGCGAGCGTGGCGAAGGGCGGCGCAGCCGTCGAGATGCGGACCTTCCCCACCGCCACCAACGTCGTCAGCGCGCTGCTGGCCGGCCAGGTGGACAACGCGTTGCTTGTCGACAGCGTGGCGCGTGATCTCACCGGCCGCGGTCGCGTGAAGGAAGTATTGAGCGGGCTCGGCACGGCGCGCACTACGCTCGGTTTCCGCAATAAGACGGTGGTCGACGCCGTCGTCAAGGCGCTGAACGCCATGCGCGCCGACGGCAGCTACCAGGCGCTGTTCGACAAGTTCGGCCTGACCAGCATGCCGGCCGATCAGCCGCTTGCGATCGCCGGCCCGGGTCCGGCCTGATACCTACGGAGACGAGCCGATGAGCCATTTCAGTCCGACGGCCGCCGTCAACTACTTCTTCAACTACTTCCTGATGAAGGGGGTGCTCGTCACCATCGGCCTGACGGTGGCGGCGGTCATCGGCGGATTGATCCTCGGCATGGGCATCGCGTTGATGCGCATGTCGTCCAACCCGGTGCTGTCGGGCGCGTCGCGCTTCTACATCTGGTTCTTCCGCGGCACGCCGCTGCTGATCCAGCTCGTGGTGATCTACAGCGGCTTGCCGCAACTCGGGATCAAGTTCTCCGTGATCACCTGCGCGCTGGTCGGCCTGATCCTCAACGAGGCGGCCTACCTCGCCGAGATCGTGCGCAGCGGCTTCATGGCCGTTTCGGCGGGACAGCGCGAAGCCGCCTGGGCGCTCAGCCTGTCGCCCTGGGTGACGTTCCGCCGGGTGACCCTGCCGCAGGCGTTCCGGCTGATGATCCCGCCGCTCGGCAACTCCATCAACTCGCTCTTGAAGGCGACCTCGCTCGCCTCGGTGATCTCGGTCGAGGAGCTCATGCGCCGCAGCGACATGCTGATGCAGGAGCATTTCCAGATCCTCGAAGTCTATGCGGCGGCCACGGCCTATTACCTGATCCTCACCTCGGTCTGGGATGCGATTCAACGCCGGCTGGAGAAGCACTTTGGTCGGTCCAGCGCTGCGAAGTCGAGGCGGGTTGCGGCGAGGGCGCCGGTTGCGCGGGCGAGCGTGGAGGCCCGGGCATGAGCGAGATATCGATGAATGCGGCTAGCGGCGTCGAAGGTGCAACGCAGCTCCGCGATGTGCCTGCGGTTCGCATGGAGGCCGTCTACAAGCACTATGGCGACTTCACCGCGCTGGATCAGATCGATCTCAGGGTCGACAAGGGCGAGAAGATCGTGGTCTGCGGTCCCTCCGGCTCGGGCAAGTCGACGCTGATCCGCTGCATCAATCACATCGAGAAGCACGACGAGGGCCTGATCTACGTCAACGGCGTCGAGCTCGATCGCCAGCGCAAGAACATCGACGCGGTCAGGCGCGACACCGGCATGGTGTTCCAGAGTTTTAATCTGTTTCCGCACATGACCGTGCTGGAGAACTGCATCCTGGCCCCGATGACCGTGAACAGCATGAGCGAGGCAGAAGCCAAGGACCTCGCCATGCATTTCCTGACAAAAGTCCGGATTCCGGACCAGGCCGAAAAATTTCCCGGGCAGCTCTCGGGCGGCCAGCAGCAGCGCGTCGCGATCGCACGCGCGCTGTGCATGCGGCCGAAGATCATGCTGTTCGACGAGCCGACCTCCGCGCTGGACCCCGAGATGGTCAAGGAGGTGCTGGAGACCATGAAGAAGCTGGCGGAGGAGGGCATGACCATGCTGTGCGTGACGCACGAGATGGGCTTCGCCCGCGAGGTCGCCGACCGCATCGTGTTCATGAACGAGGGCAAGGTTGTGGAGCAGGCCGTACCGGAGGAGTTCTTCCAGCATCCGAAGTCCGAACGGGCGCGGACGTTCCTCGACCAGATCATTCACTAGCGGGCGCGGCGGCGGTGTCCGGCGAGATGACGCAAACATTCAGCGATCGCCTTCGCGGCATTCATGCCGCCACGATCGTGCCGATGACGCCCGATTTCGAGATCGATGAGACAAGACTGGCGGATCATGTGGCCTCGGTCGCGTCCACGCCGGGCATCAATGGCCTCCTGGTCAACGGCCATGCCGGTGAGAATTTTGTGCTGTCGCTCGCCGAAAAACAGCGCGTGGTGGAGCTGGCGCGCGAGTACGCTCCGAAAGACTGCCTGATCGTCTCTGGCGTCAATCACGAATCGAGCCTGGAGGCCGCGCGCGAGGCGGCTGTGCTGGAGCGGGCGGGCGCGGACGGGCTTCTGGTGTTTCCTCCCAACAGCTGGGCGCTCGCACACGCCGATGATTGTGTCATCGCACATCACCGCCATATCCGCGATGCCACCACCGTGCCGCTGATGCTCTACGCCGCGCCGGTCGGTGCGGGTGCCATGGCTTATGCATCGTCGCTGCTGGAGCAACTGGTTGCCGACCCTCGCTTCGTTGCGATCAAGGAGGGCAGCTGGGAGGTCGCGACTTACGAACAGAATCTGCGACTGATCCGCAAGCTGCGGGCGGAGTTCGTCGTGCTCGGCTCGGGAGATGAGCACCTGCTGACGAGCTATCTCGTTGGCTCGGCCGGCAGCCAGGTCAGCCTTGCCTGCGTCGTGCCGGAGCTTGTCGTCAGCCTCTGGAATGCGGCTGAAGCCGGTGATTGGGAGCAGGCGCGGGCCGCGCACGAGAAGCTCTATCCGCTTGCGGTCGCGATCTATCGCGATGCGCCGGGAGGACGCGCGACGGTGCGGCTCAAGGCCTGCCTGAAATTGCTTGGGCGTCTTTCATGCGACGCGGCGCGACCGCCGCAGCCACCGGCAACTTCAAATGAGTTGCGGGCACTCGAGCAAGCGCTGCGGATCGCCGGCGCGCGCTGAAGCCTGATGGCTTTTGGTTGACTCGATCTCGCGGCGGGATCGGTCACCTCTCCCGCTTGCGGGAGAGGTCGGCGCACTTGCGCCGGGTGAGGGTTCTATCCTCTTGGGGAATCCCACCGCGGAGACACCCTCTCCCCAACCCTCTCCCGCAAGCGGGAGAGGGAGCGTACCTGCCTCGCGGCTCGCAGTCAGACCTAACTTCATCATCTTCTAAGCCGCGAAGAACGGATTGGCCGGCCGCGCAAGGCCGAGGTGATCCCGCAGCGTCGTCCCCTCATAGTCCGCGCGGAACAGCCCGCGCTCCTGCAGGATGGGTACGACGAGCTCGACGAAATCCTCGAACCCTTCGTGGAAATAAGGCGGCATGACGTTGAAGCCGTCGGCGGCGTGCTGCTCGAACCAGAGCTGGAGCGTATCGGCGATGCGCTCGGCCGAGCCGCACAGCACCCAATGGCCGCGGGCGGCGGCGGTGAGATTGTAGAGATCGCGCAGCGTCATGTTCTCGCGGCGGCCCTTGGCGAGCATGACGCTGGCGAAACTGTGATAGCTGTCGGACGGTGCGATGTCCGGGATCGGCCCGTCGAGATCGTAGGCCGACATGTCCCGGCCGAAGCGATCGGACAGGATCGCGAGCGCATTGCTGCCGCTGACAAAGCTCTGGAGCACGTTGAGCTTCTCGAACGCCTCCCTATCGGTGCGGCCGACGACGGGCATCACGCCCGGCAGCACCGTGACGTCGTCGGCCTTGCGGCCGAACGACGGCAGTCGCGTCTTCAGCGAGGTGTAACCGGCCTTGGCCTCCTCGATATCCTGCACCACCGAGAACACGATATCGGCGGTGCGCGCGGCGAGAGCCTGTCCGGCCTCGGAGCCGCCGGCCTGGAGCACCACGGGGTGGCCTTGCGGGCTGCGGCCGATGTTGAGCGGGCCCTTCACCTTGAAGAACGCGCCGTCATGATCGATCGGGCGGAGTTTGGCCGGATCGATGTAGACGCCGCTCGCGCGGTCGGCGACGATGGCGTCATCCGCCCAGCCGTCCCACAGGCCCTTGACGACGTCGAGGAATTCGCCGGCCATCTCGTAGCGGCGGGCGTGGTCGGGATGGGTGGTGCCGAAATTCGCAGCGGTCGCCGGATTGGCCGTCGTCACCGCATTCCA
Organism: Bradyrhizobium sp. YCK136; assembly: GCF_044570075.1. NCBI lineage: Bacteria > Pseudomonadati > Pseudomonadota > Alphaproteobacteria > Hyphomicrobiales > Nitrobacteraceae > Bradyrhizobium > Bradyrhizobium sp. YCK136. Next base: position 6,146,015 of record NZ_CP172424.1, on the reverse strand, counting down.
CGCCGCGCGGCCCCTGGAGATGTGGTCAAGCGAGGCGAACACGCGCGCGACCGAGAACGGATCGCTGTAGGTGGTCGAGACGGTGGCGCCGAGCCCGATATGGCTGGTCGAGGTCGCGAGCGCGGCGAGCATCGTCAGCGGCTCGAGCCGCAGCGTGTAGGAGGGATGGGCGGCGGCATCGGCATAGAGATTGTCGCCCATGAAGATCAGGTCGAACTTGCCGCGCTCGGCGGTGCGGCCGATCTGCTGGATGGCTGCAAAGTCCTGGAAGCTGTCGACCGCGCCTGGATAGCGCCAGCCGGCGACGTGGCTGCCGGTTCCCAGGATGAACAGGCCGAGATGCATCTGTCGTTTCATGGCGTCATGTCCAGAACAGTATCTTGCGTTCGAGGAAACCGATCAGGCCGAAGAAGGCGAGGCTCGCCGCCGATGCGACGACGATCGCCGCCCAGACCTGGACGAAGTCGATCTGGAGCACGGCCTGGTAGATCACCCAGCCGAGCCCGCCATGCGCGCCGAGCATCTCGGTGACGATCGCGACGATCACGCTGCGCACCGTCGAGACGCGCATGCCCGCGAGCAGCAGTGGCAGGGCAGTCGGCAGGCGCAGGCGCCACAGCACACCGAAGCGGCTTGCGCCAAAACTCTTCATGAGATCGACGGCGCGGCGGTCGACACGGTCGAGCCCGGCCAGCATCGAGAGCAGGATGGTGAAGCTCACCGCCATCGCCACCATCACGATCTTCGAGCTGACGCCGATGCCGAACCAGAGCAGGATCAGCGGCGAATAGCCGACCACGGGCACCGAATTGATCGCGGTGGCCAGCGGCAGGATCGCACTGCGAAGCGCCGGAACCAATGCGATTGCGACGGCGAGGCCGATACCGATCAGGCATCCGAGTCCGTAGCCGACCAGCGCTTCGAGCAGGGTGTAACCGGCAGCGTCGATGAGCGTCGCGCGCTTGGACCAGAGGCCGGCGAGGATGTCGGTGACGGCGGGCAGGACATAGGCCGGCAGATGCAGTCCGCGCGCTGCGCCTTCCCAGCACGCGACCAGGAGGACGGCGCCCAGGATGCCGCGCTGGACGGCGAGCGAAGGTGAGGCAAGCGCGCGGCTCATTGCTCGGCGCTCCAGAACACCAGCCGTCGCTCCACCGCGGCGACCACCGCATAGAAGCCGGTGCCGAGCAGCGCGGCGGCGAGCAGGGCGGCCCAGATCGCGACGACGTTCTCGGTGAACATGGCCTGGAGCAGCAGCACGCCGAGCCCGGTGGTGTCGCCGAACCATTCGCCGACGATGGCGCCGACGAGGCTCAGCGATGCGGCGAGCCGCAGCGCGACGAAGATCTGCGGCAGTGCGGTTGGAAGCTGCAAGCGGAGCAGCAGCTGGCGGTTGGAGGCGCCAAAGCTGCGCATCAGGGCGATCTGCTTGGGATCGACGGTTTCGAGGCCCAGCAGCGTGTTCACCGTCACCGGAAAGAAGGTCAGATAGAACGCAATGATCGCCTTGGCGAGCAGCGTATTGCCAAACCACAGCACCACGAGCGCCCCGAAGGCGATGACCGGAATGGTCTGCGACACCACGAAGATCGGAAACACCATCTCGCGCAGCGCGCGGATGCGGAAGAACACGACGCCCATGAGCACGCCGAACGCCCCGCCCGAAGCAAAGCCGATCAGCGTTTCGGCGAGTGTACGCAGGAAGCCGTCGACATAGGCGCGAGGCGTCGCCGCGATCGCCATCAGGATCGTGCTGAGGCGCGGCAGGTAATAAGGCCGGATGCCGAACAGCTGCACCGAGCCTTCCCAGATCACCGCCGCAATCGCAAGGCCCAGCAGGAGCCGGACCAGCTTGCGCAACGAAGCCGGCATCGCGATGCGCTGCGCAGCAACCCAGCTCTTGCCAAGCGATGCCGCCGAAGGGCGGCTCACGGCAGCCGGTCCGCCAGCGGAACGCTCTGGATGAAGCTTGCATCATACGCGGCGGCAAGATCCAGCGGCTTGGAGATGACGCCGTACTTCAGGAAGAAGTCGTGGGCGGTCTTGACCGCGTCGGCATCGATCCAGAACATGCCGTTCTTCGCCGCCGCGCCTGCGGTCATCAGGCGCTTTACCTCGGTGAGCATGAATTCCTGCTGCGCGCGGTCGAGCGTCGGGGCCGCGGCCATCACGGTATCGACGGCGCCCTTGGGGTCTGCGAACGCGTCCTTCCAGCCTTTGAGCGAAGCGCGCAGGAACGCCTTGACCAGCTCCGGCTTCTCCTTGGCGGTCGCCTCGGCCACGATCAGCGTGTCGCGCGGGAAGGTGATGCCGTAGTCCTCGGCGACGAAGGTCTTCAGGCTGTCCTTCGGCATGCGCGACTGGATGGTGTAGAACTCGTTGTAATAGGTCGCCGTGACCACATCGACGCTGCCGTCGACGAAGGGTGTCACCGAAACCTGCTGCGGCTGGATCTTCAACTCATCCGGCTTGATGCCTTCCTTGGCCAGCATGCCGTTCAGCACATGGTTGGCGCCGGTAAACCAGGTGGTGACGGTCTTGCCCTTGAAATCCTGGATCGTCTTCACCGGCCCGTCCTTGCGGGTGACGAAGATGAACGGGGTGATCTGGTGCGACACGCCGATGCAGACGATCGGCAGTCCCTTGTCGCGCGCCGCGAAGACGCTGTCGGTGCCGCCGGAGAGACCGAACGTGTCGGCGCCGGTCGCGACCAGGTTCTCGGTGAGCAGGTTGGGTCCGCCGGGATTGATGGTGAGGTCGATGCCCTCGGCCTTGTAGTAGCCCTTGGCGGCCGCAACGTAGAATCCGGCGAACTGCGCCTGCGGCAGCCATTTCAGGCGCAGGCTTGCCTTCTGCAATTCAGCGGCGGGCGCGGCCGTGACAAGCGAGCCGGTCGCCAGTGCGATGGCGGAGAGGACGGAGAGGGCGTGGCGTCGGCTCAACATGGTCAAACTCCAGGCGGTGAAAATCAATTGCGGTAGGACGGATCGGTGCGGTCGAGCTGGCGCATCAGCGCCGGCCATTCGCGTTCGCCGGGCACGAGGATGTCGCCCTGCAATTCCCAGAACTGGCGCGCGGCTTTCTCGCAGACCTCGTGCGGCGGCATCACCAGCTTGGCGCCGGCTGCGGCCGCCGCCTGCATCTGGAGCTGGATCCGCGCGGCGCGTTCGAAATAATACAGCAGCATGAAGGCCTCGCCCGGCGTCCGTCCGACGGTGAGGATGCCGTGGTTGCGCATCAGCATCACCTTGTGCGGGCCGAGGTCGCGCACCAGGCGAACCTGCTCGTCGAGGTCGATGGCGACGCCTTCGTAGTCGTGGAAGGCCTGGCGGTCGTAGAAGCGCATCGCGAACTGGCTGAGCGGCAACAGGCCTTTCTCTTGTCCTGAGACGGCGACGCTCGCGTCGGAATGGGTGTGCAGCACGCAGGCCGCGTCGTGGTTCGAGGTGTGGATCGCGGCATGGATGACGAAGGCCGCGACGTTGACGCCATGCGGCGTTTCGTCGAGCTTGTTGCCCTTGGTGTCGATCTTCACCAGGCTGGATGCCGTGATCTCGTCGAACAGCAGGCCGTAGGGATTGATGAGGAACTGGTCCTCGTGGCCGGGCACGCGCAAGGAGATGTGGTTGTAGATCAGGTCGTCCATCTCGAGCTTGGCGACCATGCGATAGCAGGCCGCGAGCTTGACCCGGGCATCCCACTCGGCCGGTTCGATGCCGCGCGGTGCGGCTTGGGGCTCTCTCGCTGACATCGCGTTCACGGCGTCTTCTCCTGCGCGATGGAGGATTGGAACGACTTCATGCTTTCCTCCTCGATCGCATCGAGCAGCGTGCGCTTGAGGCGCACGAATTCGGGGGAGGTGACGATTTCGGGCCGGCGCGGGCGGGGCAGGTCGACGACCTGTTCGAGCTTCACCGAGCCGGGACGCGCGGTCATCACCAGCACGCGGTCGCCGAGGAAGATCGCCTCGTCGACGTCATGGGTGATGAAGAGAATGGTGCGGCGGTATTTCTGCCAGACGTCGAGCAGCCAGCGCTGCATCATCGCCCGCGTCAGCGCATCGAGCGCGCCGAACGGCTCGTCCAGCAGCATCAGGTCGCGTTCGAACAGGAAGGTGCGCATCAGGGCGACGCGCTGGCGCATGCCGCCCGACAATTGGTTGGGATATTGCTTCTCGAAGCCGGCGAGCCCGAACTCGGGCAGCATCTTCAGCGCCTTTGCGCGCGCCTGCTCGCGCGGCATGCCCTCGACCTCGAGCGCGAGGATGGCGTTGTCGACGACATTGCGCCAGGGAAACAGCAGGTCGCGCTGCGGCATGAAGGAGACGCGGCCGAGCAGGTCGGCGGCGTGGCAGCTCTTGCCTTCGAAGCGCAGGATGCCGCCGGCGTCGGGCTCTTCCAGGCCGGCGACAATATTAAAGAGGGTGCTCTTGCCGCAGCCGCTCGGGCCGACGACGGTGACGAACTCGCCGGGGGCGACGCTCGCCTGAAGTCCGGACAGTGCCGCAACGGAGCCGAAGGTCTTGTCGATCGCGCGCAGCTCGAGCAGCGGCCCAGGCTTCGGGTGAGCCTGAGGGGCCTCGATGGCCGGTCCGGGATCGGGGAGGCGGGCAGCCTGCACCGGGATGTCCTTGTATAATGGCGGCGGCCATTCGCATACGAAAGCGGACCGCGTCGAAATCTCTTAGCAACTCGTGTGCCAGTGCGATTTCGCGGCAAATCAGGCATAAGATTTGCGAGTTGGCAGGTGGATATCCCGGAGATGCACGCATCTCCGCCAGAAAATCGGCCGGCTCACTGGAAGATTGGTGCCATTTTGTATACGTATATCGATATCGGAGAAACATGGTGGCGGATATTGGTGCACATGCCGGAGGCAAGCGCGTGAAAAATGGGCACGAAACCCTGGCCGCAGGCCCCGGCATGACGCTCGCCGAGAGCCTGCGCCAGAAGCTCGAAGGGGCGATCGCGGCGGGGCATCTCGAGCCGGGCAGCCGGCTCGACGAGCAGGAGATCGCCCAGCGCTTCGGCGTCTCGCGCACGCCGGTGCGGGAGGCATTCCGTCTGATGGCCGCCAACAATCTGGTCGAACTGCGCGGCCGGCAAGGGGCGACGGTCCGCAGCATCAAGGCGCAGGCGCTGATCGAGATGTTCCAGGTCATGGCGGAGCTGGAAGGGCTCTGCGCGCGGCTCGCCGCAAGGCGCGTCTCCCCGGCCTGGGGGACTGAAATTGGCGAGATTCACCAGCGGCTTGTGGCGGCAGGTGAAACCGGCGATATCGATGTTTTCTACGACATCAACCAGGAATTTCACGAAGCGATCTATGAGGCCTCGCGCAACGCCTTCCTGGCCGAGCAGGCCCGCAAGCTGCGCAACCAGGTGGCGGCGTATCGCCGCCGGGTGACGCGCATGCCGAACCGGATTGCCGACACCGTTCGCGAGCATGAGGCGATCATGCAGGCGATCCTGGCCCACGATCCCGAGCGGGCGCACAGCGCCATGCGGGACCACGTCAACCTGCTCGGCGACAATCTTCTGGACTTCCTCGCCGCCTTCGAATGCCCCCTCGGGTCGCTTGGTATGCAAATTGCTAGACCGTGTATATCTAGCTTGCATCCTGGAGACCCGGAGTGGACCTGAAGCTGACGAACAAGACCGCCCTGATCACCGGCGCGTCGAAAGGAATTGGACTTGCGGTGGCCGAGCTCTTCGCCGCGGAGGGCTGTCACCTGCATCTGGCCGCCCGCAATGGCGAGGCGATGCTCCAGGCCAAGCGTGATCTGGAAGCCCGCTTTGGCGTGAAGATCACCATCCACGCGCTCGACCTGTCGAGCACGGCCGCGATGGAGAAGCTCGCGGCCGAGGTCGGCGACATTGACATCCTCGTCAACAATGCCGGCGACATCCCGGCCGGCTCGCTGGAAATCCTCGATGACGCCGCCTGGCGGCGCGGCTTCGATCTCAAGGTGTTCGGCTACATCACGCTGTCGCGTCTTTATTATCCGCGCATGAAGGGCAAGGATGGCGTCATCATCAACATCATCGGCAATTCCGGCGAGAACTGGGACGCGAGCTACATCGCGGGCTCGACCGGCAACGCGGCGCTGATGTCCTTCACCAAGGCGCTCGGCGGCCGCAGCCTCGATCACGGCGTGCGCGTCGTCGCGGTCAATCCGGGGCCGGTTGCCACCGACCGCATGCTCAAGATCATGAAGCGCAAGGCGATCGACATGCTCGGCGACGAAAGCCGCTGGGAGGAGCTGTTCGACAAATATCCCGGCAAGCGCCCCGCGACGTCGGAGGAGGTCGCCGATCTCGTCGCCTTCCTGTCCTCGCCAAGGTCCGGCTACATCACTGGCACCGTGGTGACGATCGACGGCGGCATCGCCGCACGCGGCTCGGTGATCTGAGGCCTCGATGTCGAAGCCTCAATCCGCGGCACTGCTCCGCAACCGCTATTTCGATGAGCTCTCGGCGACGCCCGGGCTCTACTGGCTCGGGCAGAACACCAACCATATCGAGAGCCACCCCGCCGTGCGCGAGGCGATGCTGCGCTCGATCGAGGCTGGCGAGTTCAATGCCTATGCCCCGCCGCTCGGCTTCGAGGCGCTGCGTGCCGCGATCGTCGCCGACCTCGGTGTGCCCGGCGCGGAAGCGCTGGTGACCGAGGGCGGCGTCAACGCGCTGGCGATGATCTGTCGCGCGCGCTGCAAGCCCGGCACGACGCTGGTGACGACCGATCCGACCTGGAAATGGCCGTGCCTGTTCGCGCGCCAGCAGGGCGCCGAGGTGATCGAGATTCCGATCTACGATCCGGCCTGCAACTACCGCCTGACGCCCGAGGCGTTGAAGGCGAATGTCGATGAGCGCACGGCGATCATTTATCTCGTCGATCCCAACAATCCGCTCGGCATTCGCTACACCCGCGAGGAGATCGAGAGCTTCGCGGCGATTGCGCGCGATTGCGGCGCGCTGCTGGTGCACGACTGCACCTACCGCGATTTCGCCGACGGCCACACCCCGGCGCTCCACGTGGCGCCGCAAGGCTCGGTGGTCTCGACCAGCTTTTCGAAATGGCTCGGGCTTGCCGGCCTGCGGATCGGCGCTCTGGTCGCAGCGCCCGACCTGTTCGAGGAACTGGCGCTGACATCCACGAGCGTGCTTGGTGCGAGCGTCATCGCCCAGCGTGCGGCGCAGGCGGGACTTTCCGTCAAGGCTGAGTGGATGAAGAAGGTCCGCAGCACCGACCGGTCCAACAAGGCGATGATCCAGGAGGCGGCGGCCGCGATCGAAGGGCTGGCGCTGCCGATCATGCCCTCGCACGGAAACTTTCTGGTGCTGGAGACCATCGCAGCGGGCATCCGTCCCGAGGCGCTGGTCGAGTGCTATCGCCGCCAGGGCATCATGATCCGCCAGGGCACGTATCATACGCAGCGCTTCGGCGACCGCTTCGTCAAGATCAGCACCTCCGTGCCGCAGGCGTGGGTCGAAAAGCTCTGCACGCTGCTGCCGGACATGGTTGCGCAGGCGCGCACGCTCAACGACCTGCCGCCGCAATTCTAGGGAATATGTCGATGACGATGATCACCACCAAAGACGGTGTGAAGCTCCATGTGGAAGAGGCGGGCGCGGGCACGCCGATCCTCTTCATCCATGAATTCGGCGGCAATCACGAAAGCTGGGAGCCGCAGCTGCGCTATTTCAGCCGGCGCCATCGCTGCATCACCTACGCCGCGCGCGGCTATCCGCCGTCGGATGTGCCCGACAGCGTGGAGGCCTATTCGCAGGCGATCGCCGCTGACGATGCGGTCGCCGTGCTCGACGCGCTCAAGATCGAGAAGGCGCACATCGTCGGCCTGTCGATGGGCGGTTTCTGTACGGTGCATTTCGGCCTGCGCACGCCGGAGCGTGCCTTGTCGCTCACGGTGGCCGGCGCCGGCTATGGCTGCGAGAAGGAGTTCGAAGAATATTCTCGCGGCGTCTCGCTCGAAGTTGCCGACAATTTCGAGAAGCAGGGCGCCAAGGAATTTTCGAAGATCTACGCGCTCGGCGCGAGCCGGGTGCAGTTCCAGAACAAGGATCCGCGCGGCTGGAAGGAATTCGCCGATCGCCTTGCCACCCATTCCGACCGCGGCGCCGCCAACACCATGCGCGGGGTCCAGGCACGGCGGCCGTCCTTCTACGATCTCGAAGACGGCCTGAAGAAGATGATGGTGCCGACGCTGGTCGTCGTCGGTGACGAGGACGATCATTGTCTCCAGCCCGGCATCTTCCTGAAGAAGACCATTCCGGCCTGCGGTCTCTCGGTCTTCCCCAAGACCGGCCACACGCTCAATCTCGAGGAGCCGGCGGCGTTCAACGCGCTGCTTGCCGAGTTCATCGCCCAGGTCGAGGCCGGGCGCTGGCTGCCGCGCGATCCGCGCGCGCTGCCGGGCCAGATCATGCGCACGAAGTAGGTCGATGGGATCGAGCACCTTGATCAACGCCGATCGGCTCTGGACGCGCCTGATGGCGCTCGCCGAGATCGGCGCGACGCCCGCCGGCGGGGTGAACCGCCAGGCACTGAGTGACGGCGAGATTGCCGCCTGGCGCCGTGTTATCGGCTGGGCGCGCGAGGCGGGCTTGACGCCGTCGACGGATGCCGCGGGAAACCTGTTCCTGACGCTGGCCGGGCGCGATGGCGCCGCGTCGCCGGTTCTGCTCGGCAGTCATCTCGACAGCCAGCCGACCGGCGGGAAATTCGACGGTGCGGCCGGTGTCATGGCGGCGCTGGAGGCGGCGGTCTCGCTCGCCGAGCAAAGTGACAGGCCGGCACGCGATGTCATCGTCGTCGCCTGGATGAACGAGGAAGGCTCGCGCTTCGCCCCGGGCATGATGGGTTCGGAGGCCTTTACCGGCGAACGCAATATGGATGCGATCCGCGCCGCGCGCGATGCCGACGGCATCAGCGTCGGCGAAGCGCTCGACCGCCTCCACCAGCCTTTCCCTGATGTGCCGCACAGGCCACTCGGCTTCGCGGCCGGAGCGTATCTCGAATTGCACATCGAGCAGGGACCATTGCTCGAAGCAGCCGACTGCGCGATTGGAGTCGTCACGGGCATCCAGGGCAAGAAGACGTTTCAGGTGGTGGTCGAGGGCGCCGAAGGACACGCCGGCACGCTGGCGCAGCAGGAGAGGCGGGATGCGCTCGCGGCCTTTGCGCGGATGGCGTCGGCGCTCCATGCCGAGATCGGCACGGTCGATGCCGACATCAAGTTCACCATCGGCCGCGTTGCCGTGGTTCCGAACGCGCCGTCGGTGGTGCCTTCGCGCGTCAGCTTCAGCATCGATCTGCGTCATCCTGATAATGCGGTGCTCGATGCCGCGGGCGCGCGCATCGCGGCTCTTTGCCAGCAGAACGCCGCACCGTGCGCGGTCACGGTGACACCGCTCGTCGATGCGCCGTCAAACGCCTTCGATCCGCGCCTGCGGGCGAGCATTGCGGAAGCCGCGCGCGAGCAGGGGCATTCCGCCATGGAGATACTCTCCGCCGCCGGTCACGACGCCCGCCATCTTGCCAAGATCTGTCCCGCCGCGATGATCTTCATCCCGTGCCGCGACGGCGCAAGCCATGTCGAGCACGAATGGGCTGAGCCCGATCATGTTGCCGCCGGCGCCTCCGTGCTGGCCCAGGTGCTGCGCGAGCTGGCGTTTGCGCCTGGCATTGCGGTGTGAGGACGCGGATGCAGGACGTGGCCCCACAGGATTACCGCGATGCGATGGCCTGTCTCGGCGCGGCCGTCAACATCGTGACCACAGACGGCAGCGCGGGTCGCGCCGGATTTACCGCATCCGCCATTTGCAGCGTTACCGACGATCCGCCGACGCTTCTGATCTGCATCAACCGCGGCTCCTCTGCCTACTCCAGCGTGACGCGCAACGAGGTGGTGTGCGTCAACGTGCTCTCGGCCCGGCATGAGCCGCTGTCCCGGCTGTTCGGCGGCAAGGTGCCCGCCGAGGAACGGTTTGCCGCGGCCGCGTGGTCGACACTCGTAACCGGTACGCCGGTGCTGGCCGACTGTTCCGCCGCGTTCGACTGCCGGATTGCCGATATCGTCAATGTCGGTACGCATGACGTGCTGTTCTGCCGCGTCGTGGCCCTGCAAAGATCCGGTTGCACCGACAATCTGATCTATTTCGGCCGCGCCTACCACACGGTCGGGGTGACCGATCCAACCGAGGCTGGACCCGAATCCGCTCTTGACGCATCCTGAGGTGAGACTGGCGATCGCCGGCCGTTCCAACAATCACCTCTGCGCGATGGACAAGAGCCGTCAACCGAACAAGCGCGTATCTCTCGCCGGGATGCATATCGACCGGACGTCGGCCGTGCCGCTGCACTTGCAGATCGCGGCCCACATCCGGGGCTGCATTCTGCGCGGCACTTTTCCGGCCGGAACGCAATTTCTGGGCTCGCGGGAGATCGCGCGGGAGTTGGGCTGCTCGCGCACGGTGGTGTTGATCGCGTGGGATCTGCTCTACGCCGAGGGCTATCTTGAATCGACCCCGCGCGGCAGCGTCATGGTGGCGTCAGTCGCAACACCGCACGCGGAGCCGCCGTCGGTGGCGTCGCCCGCGGCCGTGCCCGCCCATATGTCGAAGCGCTGGCAATCACTGCTGGCGTTCGACTACGAGACCAACTGGCCGTCGGAGTTCAGTCCCGGCGCACCTGATATCTCGACGTTCCCCTTCAAGGACTGGTCGCGCCTGCTGCGCCAGACCTGGCAAAATCCGAGGGAGCAGGAGTGCCTCGATCTCCCTCCCGAAGGCCATCCGCGCCTGCGCAGCGAGATCGCAAATTTCCTCGGCTCGGTGCGCGGGCTGGTCTGCTCGCCGGAGGAGGTCGTCGTCACGTCAGGCACATCGGGGGCGCTCAATTTCTGTAGCCGGATGATCCTCGATCCCGGCGACGAGGTCTGGGTCGAGGAGCCCGGCTTTGTCGAGGCCCGGTGGGCGCTCACGGCGGCCGGCGCCAAGCTGGTTCCGGTTCCGGTCGATGACAAGGGGTTGGTGGTCTCGGAAGGGATTCGACGCGCGCCGGGTGCCCGGCTGATCGTGGTCACGCCGTCGCATCAATATCCGCTCGGCGTCAGCATGGGCCTGGAGCGGCGTCTCGAGCTGCTCGACTGGGCCAACAAGAACGATGTCTGGGTGATCGAGGACGACTACAATTCGGAGTTCAGGCACCAGGACAGCATGATCGCCTCCTTGCGTTCGCTCGATCGCGAGGGGCGGGTGATCTATTTCGGCACCTTCTCGAAGATCATGATGCCGAACCTGCGGCTCGGCTACATCGTCGCCAACAGGCATTTCATCGATGGCTTCTCCAAGGGCCGCGCGCGGATCGACGTCCATACCTCCGGCGTCGGTCAGCTCGCGCTCGCCGAATTCATGCGGGAGGGGCATCTGCTGCGGCACCTGCGCGGGATGCGCCGGGCCTATGCCACCAGGCGCAAGGCGCTGATCGATGCGATCGCCACGCTGATGCCTGACGATCTGACCGTGTCCGCGGCGGTGACGGGACTGCATCTGGTGGCGCTGTTCACCGAGGCGATGCGGGCGCGGATGAGCGACCGCGAAGCGGCTGCAAGCCTGAAGCAGGCTGGCATCCATGTGCAGCCGCTGTCGCAGAATTTTCTGGAGCAGCCGACGTTGCAAGGTCTGGTGTTCGGATACGGGCGGCTGCGCGTCGAGGATGCATCTCCGCTGCTTGCGAGAATCGCGGCTTGCATCGGCAGCAGCTCCCGCAATGCATCATCCGACCCGGCAATATCGTCTCGTACTGTTCGTACAATAAAGAGAGGCAGAGCCGATCGTGGTGCATAGCTCATAGGCACCCGACGATCCCGCAGCGCCGTTCGATCGCCTGCAAATTAGACAGACGATTTCAGACGTTCGGATTGCAGCGCAGCAGGAGTTGCGATTTGCCCGGAGAATTCCGTGGTGCGCTGCACGTTTCTCGCGTGAGCCGGCCCGTGTTCGCGTGCTCTCTCTGCGGGCACGACTGCACCAAAACGTGCAGCAGGTGGCGTGGCGCACGGCGCCGGTCGCGCGCTGGTCTAGTGGTTTGCGACAACTCTGGCCCTATCCCGTGCCCATCGCTCTGTCGCACGCTCTCGGTCGGTGGCATGACAAGGGATGCATGATGAGCGCTCTGGTTTCGGCATTGGACGTTGCGATGAACGGCAAGGACCCGGCGTCCGGTTCGGACGTCACGCGTAGCTGATCCCTGCACATGAGCTCTTCCGAACATCACTGGGAAGTCGGCACCGATATCGGCGGCACCTTCACCGATATCATCGCGATCCGGCGCGACTCCGCGGAGGCGCGGATTGCGAAGGTGCCGTCGCGCCCGCAGGCGCCCGTTCAGGCGATGCTTGAGGCCATCGAGGCCGTCGGCCTGCGCAAGAGCGAGGTCAAGCGCTTCGTCCACGGCACCACGCGCGTGACCAACGCCATCGTCGAGGGCCGGCTGCCGAAGGTTGCGCTGGTCGCGACCGAAGGCTTTGCCGATGTGCTCGAGATCGCGCGCTATCGCCGCCGCGATCTCTATCGGCTCGACATTCCCCCGAAATCGCCGCCTCTGGTGCCGCCCGAACGATGCTTTGGACTCGCCGAGCGCCTCGATCACGAAGGCAGGGTGCTGAAGGCGCTTGAGGACGCCGAGATCGAGCGTCTGGTGGCCTGGCTCAAGCAGACCGGCGTTCAGAGCGTCGCGGTGGCCTTGCTGCACGCCTACGCCAATCCGGTGCATGAAAAGATTCTCGGCGAGCGGCTCAAGGACGTCGTCGCCCACGTCTCGCTGTCGCACGAGATCAATCCGGAGGCCCGCGAATATGAGCGGACTTCGGCAACCGTGTTCAACGCGGCCGCGATGCCGATCGCGGTGGAATATCTCAGCGAGCTGGAGCAGCGGCTGCCGATTGGAGCCGGCCTGCAGGTGTTTCATTCGGCCGGCGCCATGATCCCGATCTCGGCGGTGAAGCGGCGGCCGCTCGTGATGGCGATGTCGGGTCCTGCAGCCGGCGTCTCGGCCTCGGTCAGTATCGCGCGCCAGCTCGGCACGTCGCGCATGCTGACCTTCGACATGGGCGGCACCACGACCGACGTGTGCCTGATCGTGGACGGCCAGGCCGAGATGACCGACGGCCGCATGCTCGGCGACAAGCCGCTGCGCCAACCGATGCTCGCGGTTCATTCCATCGGTGCCGGCGGCGGATCGATCGTGCGCAACGGTCCGGGCGGCCTGACGGTCGGGCCGGAGAGCGCCGGCTCCGAGCCGGGGCCGGCCTGCTACGGCCGCGGCGGAACCGAGCCCACCATCACCGACGCCAACGCCGTGCTCGGCTATCTCAATCCCGAGACCAAGCTTGGCGATCGCATCGGCATCGACATCGAATCCGCCAAGCGCGTCATCGCGCCGATCGCGCAGGCATTGGGGCTGAGCCTGACCGAAACGGCGCTCGGCATCATCAAGGTCGCGAACGCCACGATGGCTCGGGCGCTCCGGCGCGTCACGGTCGAACGCGGCATCGACGGACGCGATTGCACGCTGCTCGCCTTCGGCGGCGGCGGACCGATGCATGCCGCGGGTCTTGCCGATCTCTACGGGATTGCAGCGGTCGTCGTGCCGAGCGCATCGAGTGCGTTCTCGGCGCTGGGCTGTCTTACCGCCGATTTCAGCTTCCTCCAGCAGCAGACGCTGCGCGCGGCGCTTGAAGGGATCGACTTGGCGCGCGTGTCGGAGCGGATCGGGACGTTGATTGATGATGCCTCGGCGCCGCTGATTGCCAACGGTGTCGCCAGGGCAGAGATCCAGGTCGAGCTGGTGGCCTTGATGCGCTATGCGGCGCAGAACGACGCCATTCCGGTGCCGTTCGCACTGCCGCTCGACGTGGCCGGGCTCAAGAAGGATTTTCTGGCGCGGCATCACGAGCTCTTCGGCTATGCGACGAAGGAGAGCTGCGTCATCGAATCCGTGCGGGTGCAGGCGCGCCGCCCGTCGACGACCGTTGTCAGCCGGCCGGCGACCGTGGCCCGCGCGGTGTCCACCGGCCGGCGCACCTGCTCGTTCGACGGCTTCCACGAGATCGCAACCGCGATCATCGACCGCGCTGCACTGACCGAAATCGTCAGCGGTCCGGCCATCATCGAAGACGCGTGGTCAACAGTGGTGGTTCCGCCCGGCTGGCAAGCGAGGCCAGACGCCGCCGGCAATCTGTTCCTGACGCGGAGGGCGGCATGAAGCTCGATCCGTTCGTCGTCGAAGTCATCAGGCACGGGTTGTCCGCCGCCGCCGAAGAGATGAGCCTGGTGATGACGCGCTCGGCGCGCTCGCCGCTGCTGCGCGAGGCCGGCGACCTGTCGTCCGCGATCACGGACGGTCGCGGCGGCCTGGTCGGGCAGGGCCGCGACATCCCGATCCATCTCGGCGCGATGGCCTACACCATCCCCGAATTGCTGAAGGTGATGCCGCGCGATAGCCTGAATGCCGGCGACGTGGTGATCTACAATGTCGGCGCGCTCGGCGGCAACCATCTCAACGACGTCAAGGTCGTGCGTCCTGTCTTCGTCGACGGCGAGATCGTCGCGTTCGCGGTCAGCCTCGCGCATTGGCCGGATATCGGCGGCACCTGGCCCGGCAGCTATTTCGCCAAGGCCATCGATACCTTCCAGGAGGCGATGCGCATTCCGCCGGTGCTGATCGCAACCTCAGCCGGCGTCAATACGCCGATCGTGCAGCTGCTCAAGGCCAACGTTCGCGATCCTGAGTCCTGCGAGGGCGATCTTTTGGCCCAGATCGCGGCGACCAAGGCCGGCGAGAAGCGCATCGTCGAGCTCTGCCGCGAGCACGGCAAGGCGGCTTTCACGGCAACGCAGTCGCGCCTGCACGATCTCTCCGAGATCGAGATGCGCGAGGCGCTGCGCGCGCTGCCGGATGGCGTCTACGAAGGCGAGGATTATCTCGACGACGGCAGCGAGAACAACGCGCCCGCGCGCATCCACGTCAAGATCACGATTGGCGGCGATGAGGCGACCTTCGACCTCTCCGGAAGCTGCGACCGCGTCTCGAACTTCTGCAACACGACGCCGTTCATGGCCCGCTCGGCCGTCGCCTATGCCGCGCGCATCATGAGCGGACGCGATATGAACCAGAATGCGGGTGCACTGCGGCCGCTGACCATCATCACGCGCCCGGGCTCGATCCTGGAGCCGGGCTGGATGGCTTCGGTTGCCGCCGGCAACCACGAGACGTCCATGCGCATCGTCGATGCGATTTTTCGCGCGATGCAAGACACGATCCCGGAACGTCTGTCGGCAGGGGGCGCGACCACCGCGGGCGTGCTGTTCTTTGCCGAACCGCGTCAAAACGGTTCATGGAAGATGCTCTACGAGGTCCATGGCGGCGGCGAGGGCGCGCGGCACAATCGCGCCGGCATGTCGGCAACCCGGGTGCATCTCTCCAACACCTCGAACACGCCGGTCGAGGTGATCGAGGCGAACTACGCGATCCGCCTGGAGCAGCAGGCCATTCGCCGGCAATCCGGTGGCGCAGGGGCTCATCGCGGCGGTGACGGCTCGGTTCGCACCTATCGCATCCTGGCGCCGTCGATGCACCTGACCACCTGCATCGAGCGCATGGTGATTCCGCCATTCGGCATGCAGGGCGGCGAGGCCGGCAAGACCTGCCGTATCTCGCTGATCCGGCAGGGGGCGCATGTTGCGATCGACGGCAAATCAAATCTGGTGCTGCAGCAAGACGATCTCGTCACGATCGAGATGTGCGGCGGCGGTGGCTACGGCGCCGCGGCTGCGGAGTGAGGGGACCCGCGATGAGCAGATTGTTGCGAACCGGACTGAATGCGGGCGAGGCCGCGCCGATGGCCGTCGTCGGCGGCGAGGGCGTCTACTTCCACCTGTCCGACGGCCGCCGCCTCATCGACGGCAGCAACACCGGCGGCGGCCTCGGGCATCGTCATCCCGCGATGGTGGAGGCGATCCGCCGTGCGGCCGATACGCCGGTCGTGAATGAGGGGTGGACCTGGGTCGGTCGCGAGCAGGCCGCGGACGACCTGATGGCCACCGCGTTCGGGGGCGAAGAGGATTGGGTCGGTGCGGTCCGCTTCTGCATCAGCGGCAGCGAGGCCAACGACATGGCACTTTCGCTCTGCCAGGCGCTGACGCAGCGCTCTGCATTGGCGACGCGCGAGCGCGCCTATCATGGCATCACCGGCCTGTCGCGCAGCATGACGGTGCAGCCGCAATGGCATGGCGGGCTCGCGGTGCACTCAGGCGGTTCGCAGCTGCCGGCACCGATGGCGCCAGTACGGATTTTGCCGGCACCGAATGGCGCGATCTACGGCGCACCGGCCAATAATACGCCGCCGAGCGAATATCTGGCGGATGCCGCGCGTCTGCTCTCCGACACGGCGGCGACGATCATCGACTACACCCAAGGCGGCATCTACTACGACGGCGCCTATCAGGACGAGGTGGCGCGCCGCGCGCGGCAGGTGGGATCGTACTGGATCGCGGACGAGGTCGTCACCGGCGCAGGTCGCGCGGGCCGCTGGTTCGCGTTTCAGGGCGCGGAGAGCCGCCCCGATATCGTGACGCTCGGAAAGTCGCTCGGCGGCGGTGCGGCGGCGGTGGCCGCGGTCGTGGTGTCCAAGGACATCGTCGAGCGGCTCAAGGGCACGAGCTGGCAGAACTATGGCACGCTGCGCGGCCATCCGATCAGCATGGCGGCCGTCAGCGCCTATCTGAAGGTCGTCAGCGACGACAAGATTCTGGAGCATGTCCAAGAGCTCGAAAGGCTGTTCACCCGCCGCCTGCTCGCGATCGCGCAGAAACATCCGAGCGTGCAGCGCGTGGCGGGGCAGGGACTGCACTGGACGGTGGAGCTGCACGGCCCGGACTGGCGCACCTGGCATGCCGACACCACGGAGGTGCCGATCGCCTCGCGCGTGGCGGAGCGGGCGCTGGAAGCCGGCGCGGTGATCGGCACCAGCGGCGAGCAGACTTCGCTGTTCCTGGCGCCGCCACTCGTGATCTCCGAGCGCGAAGCTGAGCAGCTTCTGGATGCGCTCGACCACGGTCTCGACGTCGCGGACGAGGAGCACGGGTGAGTATAGATCACGCAGCATCCCGTCGTTCGCCGGCCTGGCCGGTGGATGAGCCCTGGCATCTCGCGATGCCGGAAGGGACGCTGTACGACGCGCTGGCACGCGCGGCGAACGACCGGCCGTCGCATCCGGCGACGGTGTTCTACGGTGCGAGCCTGAGCTACGCCGAGCTGCGTGAGCGTGTCGACGCGTTGGCGGGTTTCCTGCAAGGCGCTTGCGGCATCAAGCGCGGCGACCGCGTCATGATCGCGCTTCAGAACTCGCCGCAATATGTCATCGCCTATTATGCGGTGATGCGGGCGGACGCCGTGATCGTGCCGGTCAATCCCATGAACAAGACCGCCGAGATGGCGTATCTCGCCGCGGACAGCGGCGCCAAGGTCGCGATCATCGGCAGCGAACTGAGCGATGTGTTTGCTCCGCTGGTCGGGGATGCCATTGCGTATGCAATCGTCGCGCAGTATCGCGACGAGGTTCCGGTCGCCACGCCCTATACGCTGCCGTCCTGCGTGACCGAAGCGCCGTCGGAGATGCCGTCGTCGCCGGGCTGGCACTTTTGGTCGTCCGCGATCGCGCAAGGCTTGCGGCCGGGTGCGATGGCCGCCGGGCCGGACGACCTCATGATCCTGCCCTACACGTCGGGGACGACAGGCAAGCCCAAGGCCTGCATGCACAGTCATCGCAGCGCGCTGTTCACCGCGGCCTTGCAGGCGCGCTGGTACGGGCTCGATGGCGGCGACGTGATGACCGGCTTCATGCCGCTGTTCCACGTCGCGGGCATGCAGGGCTCGATGAATGCCGCGATCGTCGCCGGCGCCACGCTGCTGTTGATGGCGCGCTGGGACAAGGATCTGCTCCCGGACCTGTTCGAAACCTATGGTGTGACGTTCTGGAACGCGGCCCCGACCATGATCGTCGACGTGCTCGCAAGCGCCCGATTCCGCGACCGGTGTTTTGCGAAGCTGAAGGTGCTGACCGGTGGCGGCGCGGCGATGCCGACGGCGGTGGCCGAGCGGCTGAAGGGACGCTTCGGTCTCGATTTCGTCGAAGGCTACGGCATGACCGAGACCATGTCACCGACGCACCTCAATCCGATGGCGGCGCCGAAGCGGCAGTGTCTCGGCATCGCCGTGCAGGAGACCGACGCGAGAATCGTCGATCCCGAGAGCCTGATCGACCTGGACGACAACGTCGTCGGTGAGATCGTCGTGCACGGGCCGCAGGTGCTGCAAGGCTACTGGAACCGGCCCCAGGCCAATGCTGAATCCTTCATCGAACTCTCAGGCAAGCGGTTCCTGCGCACGGGCGATCTCGGCTATCGCGATGCTGACGGTTATTTCTTTGCGGTGGACCGCCTCAAGCGGATGATCAACGTCAGCGGCTTCAAGGTGTGGCCGGCCGAGGTGGAGGCGGCCATGTACCAGAACCGCGCCATCCGGGAGTGCTGTATCGTCTCGGCGCCGGACGATTATCGCGGCGAGACCGTCAAGGCCCTGGTGGTGCTGGACGAGGCGATGCGCGCGACGACGTCGGCGGACGATATCATCGGCTGGGCGCGCGGCGTCATGGCGAGCTACAAGGCGCCGCGCGCCGTTATCTTCGTCGATCATTTGCCGCGGACCGCGAGCAACAAGATCAACTGGCGACTGCTGCAGGACGCCGAATGGGGGCGGACCGCATGAGAAGGCGCCCGGCTGGAAATTCCGGACGCGGCTGCGCTATGCTGCCGGCGCCGGCAAATCGTTGAGGCTGCGATGTTCAGCTTCGTCCAAGAGGTCACCAGGAACCCGCTTATGCGTATTGTCAATGTTGCCGCCGCCCAGATGGGCCCGATTCAGAAAGCCGACAGCCGCGAGGCCGTGGTCAAGCGCATGATCGCGCTGATGGACGAGGCGAAAGCAAAAGGCGCCGACCTGGTCGTCTATCCGGAGCTGGCGCTGACGACGTTTTTTCCGCGCTGGTACGTGGAGGACCGGGCCGAGTTCGACAACTGGTTCGAGCGCGAGATGCCGAGTGCGGCGACGAAACCGCTGTTCGAGCGCGCGGCGCAGCATCAGATGGCGATGAATTTCGGCTATGCGGAGCTGACGCCGGACGGCCATCACTTCAATACCGCCATCCTCACCGACAAGTCCGGCAGGATCGTCGGCAAATATCGCAAGATCCATCTGCCGGGCCATGTGGAATACGACACCAAGCGTTCGCACCAGCACCTGGAGAAGCGCTATTTCGAGCCTGGTGACCTCGGCTTCAAGGTCTGGCGCGAGCTGGGCGGCATCATCGGCATGGCCATCTGCAACGACCGGCGCTGGCCCGAGACCTATCGCGTCATGGGCTTGCAGGGCGTCGAGATGGTGCTGATCGGCTACAATACGCCGTCTGTGAATGCGGAGAAGAGCGAGGAGGGCGTCGAGAAGCGCCTGTTTCACAATCGCCTTTCGGTGCAGGCCGGCGCCTATCAAAATGCGACCTGGGTCGTCGCAGTAGCCAAGGCCGGCAATGAGGATGGCCACCCGCTGTTTGGCGGCAGCCTGATCGTCGACCCCAACGGCGAGATCGTCGCCGAGGCCAAGACTGACGACGACGAGGTTCTGGTCCACGCTTGCGACCTCGATGCCACCACCTTCGGCAAGACCACGATCTTCGATTTCGCCCGGCACCGCCGCATCGAGCATTACGGCCTGATCACCAGCCAGACCGGCGCGGTGCCGCCGCCGGAAAAGTGACGCTGATGGCCGACAAGGGCACATCAGGCATTCCCTTAGCCGAGCTCGATCCGCGCGATCGCTACAAGCTGCTCTGCGGCGTGGTGGTGCCACGGCCGATCGCGCTGGTGACGACGCTGGACGAGAACGGGGCGGTCAATGCCGCGCCGTTCAGCTTCTTCAATATCTTCTCCGAAAGCCCGGCGCTGATCGTGCTGGGGCTTCAGCACAAGCCGGATCACTCGCCGAAGGACACGACCCGCAACATCCATCGCGACGGCGAGTTCGTCGTTCACATGGTGGATGAGGCGCTGTCGGGGGCAATGAACGACTGCGCGGTCGATTTTCCTTCCGGCGACAGCGAGGTCGCTGCGACCGGGCTCGCCACGCTTCCCTCGGTCGACGTGAAGGTGCCGCGTCTCGCTGCGGCACCCTTTGCGCTGGAATGCCGGCGCCATGTCGTGCTGAACTTCTCGCCGGATCGCGAGCTACTGGTCGGCGAGGTGCTCAGGGTTCACGCCCGCGAGGGCCTCGTCGATGAGGCCAACATGTATGTCGATCTCGACGCCTACCGGCCGATCGGCCGCATGTTCGGCAATCTCTACACGACGCAGCGGGACACGTTCGCACTGGTCCGCGAGAGCCACGCGCAATGGCGCGCGCGGCAGGACGCCAAAGAGCTGAAGGACGCCTAGTGAGCCGAGAACTGCGCCGCTCCGAGCGCCATGGTGACGGCCGCCTGTGTCGGGTCGATCACGGGAATACGCAGCGCGTCTTCCAGCGGGCGGCGATGGCGCGCCATGCCGGCGCAGCCCATCACGATGGCGCGGGCGCCGTCCTCGTCGCGCAGCGCACGGCCGATGTCGATCATCTTGGCCAGCGTGCCTTCGCCGGACGCGGTCTCTGCAACACTCATGTTGAGCGGCCGCTCGCCGGCGAGGCGGTCGGTCAGTCCCATCTGCCTGAGATAGCGCATGTGCCGCGGGATCGAGCGCTGGGCGATGGCGATGACGCCAAAGGTTTCGGCGCGCGCCAGCGCCGTCAGCACGCCGCACTCCGCGATCCCGAACACGGGCCGGTCGGTGCCCTCGCGGCAGACCTGAAGCCCGGGATCGCTATAGCAGGCGATGACGAAGGCGGCAAAACTGTTGTCGCTTTCCACCAGCCGGCGCAGCGGCATCGCGACGCTGTCGACGTCGGCCTGGCTTTCAATGCCGAACGGACCCTCGGCCAGCGTCCGACAAACCACTTCCGGTCCGCCCTCGAAATCGAGCGGCTTCAAGGCGTCCTCCAGCCCCTGCGTGACGGTGGGGTTGGAGTTCGGATTGATGACGAGAATGCGCGGCCGGGGCATGATGGTCTTTCCAAGAAATTGCGATCACGTGCGTTGAGCCTATCACGGAGTGCCTCATGACTGAACCCACCTACGACCTGATCATTCGCGGCGGCCGCGTCGCGACCACGACTGACGTCTTCGAGGCCGACGTCGCCATCTCTGGCGAGACCATCGCAGCCATCGGTAAGGGCCTTCCTCCCGCCAAGCGCGAGATCGACGCGCGCGGCAAGCTGGTGCTGCCCGGCGGCGTCGACAGCCACGCCCATATCGAGCAATTGTCCGCCGCCGGCATCATGAATGCCGATACGTTCGAGAGCGCGACCGTGTCCGCGGCGTTCGGCGGCACCACCACGGTGATCCCGTTCGCCGCCCAGCATGTCGGCATGAAGCTGCCGCAGGTGGTCGAGGACTATCACGCGCTGGCGAAGAAGGGCGCGGTGATCGACTACGCCTTCCACATGATCATTGCGGACGCGACCAGGGAGACGGTCGAGGAGCACATCCCGGCGCTGGTAAAGCAGGGGCATGCGTCGATCAAGATCTTCATGACCTACGACCGGCTCAAGGTCGACGACGAGCCGCTGCTCGACATCCTCCTTGCCGCGCGCCAGTCCGGCGCGATGCTGTGCGCGCACGCCGAAAACCACGGCATCATCGCCTGGATGGTGAAGCGCCTGCTCGCGCGCGGCTACACGCTGCCGAAATACCACGCCGTCAGCCACGCCCGTGTGTCGGAGGCCGAGGCGTTCACCCGGCTGATCGGAATGGCGGCGCTGATCGACCAGCCGATCATGATCTTCCATGTCTCGACCGCCGAAGGCGCCAAGGTCATCCGCGACTCGCGCGGTCAGGGGCTCAAGGTCTTTGCCGAGACTTGCCCGCAATATCTGTTCCTCACCGCTGCCGATCTCGACAAGCCCGGTGCGGACGGCGCCAAATGGATGTGCAGCCCGCCGCCGCGCACGCATGCCGACCAGGAGGCGCTGTGGCAGGCGCTGTCGCTCGGCGATCTCCAGACCATCTCGTCGGATCATGCGCCATATCGCTTTGACGAGACCGGCAAGCTGCGCGCCGGCCCCAATCCTAATTTCAAGCAGGTCGCCAACGGTCTGCCGGGACTGGAGCTGCGGCTGCCGCTGCTGTTCGACGCGATGGTGTCGAAGGGACGGCTGGGCCTTGAAAAATTCGTCGAGCTGACCGCGACCGCACCGGCCAAGATCTACAACCTTCACCCGCGCAAGGGCTCGATCGCGGTCGGCGCCGACGCTGATATCGCGATCTGGGATCCCAACCGCGAGACCGTGATCGCCGACGAGATGATGCACGACCTCGCCGGTTTTACGCCGTTTGCCGGGCGGAAGCTGAAGGGCTGGCCGGTGTCGGTGCTGTCGCGCGGCCGCGTGATCTTCGACGGCAATAAGTGTCTTGCGAGCGCCGGCAGCGGAAAATTCCTGGCGCGCAGCGGCGGCGAGGCGGCGAAGCCGACGGGTCGGCTGGTCGCGGACATGGATCCGGAACGGAATTTCGGGGCGAAGCTGCTGTGACGGTGGATTGCGTGCGATGAAGATCATCATCTTCGGCGGCACCGGCTTTGTCGGCCTCAATGTTGCCGAGGTGCTGCTTGCGCGCGGCCATGACGTGACGCTGTATGATCGTAAGCAACTTCCGGCTGGCGCGGAGCGGTTCTTTGCTGACCACCGGGAGCGGCTCTCGATTATTCAGGGCGAGATCACGGACATCGAGAGGATCGACGCGCTGGTAAAGCAAGGCTTTGATGCGATCATCCTTGGCGCTGCCATAACCGCCGGGGACCAGCTCGAGCGGACCACGACCTCGAGCATCCTCGAGATCAATGTGATGGCTCAGATGCCGATCCTGAGCGCTGCGATCCGCCGTGGCGTTCGGCGCGTGATCAATCTCTCCTCTGCGTCGGCCTATGGTGCCGCGGGGCAACGCTATCCGGTACTGGACGAGGAGACGCCGTGCGATCCCGTCTCATTTTACGCGATCAGCAAATTCACGTCAGAGAGATCCGTGGCGCGGCTTGCCGAGTTGTGGGGAGGCGATTTTCTGAGTGTGCGGTTAAGCGCCGTGTTCGGTCCGTGGGAGCGGATCGGGAAGGTGCGCGATACGCCCAGCCTCCAGTTCCAGATCCTTGCTGCGTTCGCCCGCGGCGAACCGGCCCTTCTCCCTGCGCCAGGCATCAAGGATTGGACCTACGCGCCCGACGCCGCCGAAGCGGTGGCGGTGCTGATCGAAGCCGAGCGGCCACGCCACCGGCTCTTCAACATCTCAAGCGGCGCAGCCTGGTCCGCGCTGCAATGGGGTGAGGCGTTCGCAGCCCTTCATCCCGGGCTGGAGTGCCGGCTCGCGTCACCCGGAGAGAAGACCTTCATCAAGCTCCACGGCGGGGATCGTGCGCCGATGTCGGTCAAGCGGATGGCCGATGAGTTCGGCTGGCGCGCCCGGTTCGGCTGCATGGAGTCGGCCGCAGCGATGAGCGCCTGGTGGATGCAGCACAAGGAAGGGATCTGACATGCGGCTGCAGGGGCGCACGGCCATCATCACCGGAGCGGGCTCGGGCATCGGCCGGGCCAGCGCAAAGCTGTTCGCGGCGGAGGGCGCGCGTCTCGCGCTGGTCGATCGCGATGCCGCGGGTCTTCAGGAAACGCTGGGCCTCGTGAGTGAGGCAACGGTGCATGTCGGGGACGTCGGCGATGCCGCATTGGCCGAGACTGTTGCCGGCGATGTCGTGGCGCGCCACGGCCGGCTCGATATCCTCATGACCGCTGCCGGCTTCTCCTGCGGCGGCACGGTGCTGACGACGAGCCCGGACGACTGGGACGCGGTGTTCCGCGCCAATGTCGGCGGCACCTGGCTGTGGGCGCGGGCCGCGGTGCCTCACATGCAGCGGCAGAACAGCGGCTCGATCATCACGCTGGCATCGCAGCTCGCCATCGCCGGCGGCAAGGGCAACAGCGCCTATATCGCCGCCAAGGGCGCGATCGTCAGTCTCACGCGGACGATGGCGGTGGATTTCGCCACCGACGGCATTCGCGTCAACGCCATCGCGCCCGGCGCGATCGACACGCCGATGCTCCGCCGCAGCTTCGCCCGTCACGCCAATTCGGACGAGGTGCGCGAAGCCTCCCGCAACCGCCACGCCATGAAGCGGTTCGGCCACGCAGACGAGATCGCGCAGACGGCGCTGCATCTCGCCAGCGATGCGTCCTCGTTCACGACGGGCACCGTGATGGTGGTTGACGGAGGCTGGCTCGCGGCATGAGTGACGCACTGACCGAGCTTGAAGCTGACGTTCGCGCTGATCTCGCCATGATCGCGCATCCGGGCGCGGCATGGCTTGAGCCGAAGATCGGGCCTGATGGCGAACCGGCGCTGGACGTGCTCATCGTCGGTGCCGGCCAATCCGGCATCGCCATCGGCTTCGGCCTCATGCGCTCCCGCGTCAGCAACATCCTGCTACTCGACAAGGCCGAGGAGGGGATGGAGGGTCCGTGGCTCACTTACGCCCGCATGCCGACGCTGCGCAGCCCCAAGGACTACACCGGTCCCGACCTCGACATTCCGAGCCTGACCTACCAGTCCTGGCACGAAGCCCGCTTTGGCAAGCAGAGCTGGCAAGAACTCGGCCTGATCGAACGCGGCCATTGGGCCGAGTATCTGCTGTGGCTGCGCCGCACGGTCGGCTTGCCGGTGCGCAACGCTTGCGAACTCCTGGAGATCGCGCCTACGTCTGACGGCTTGCTCACCGCGCGCGTGAAACGGGCAGGAGAGGTCGAGACGCTCTACGCCCGCAAGATCGTGCTGGCGACGGGGCAGGAGGGGATGGGCGGCTGGATGATCCCGGAACGGCTCCGCCATCTGCCATCGAGTTCGGTCGCGACCGTCGCCGACGACATCGATTTCGAAAAGCTTCGCGGCAAGCGCGTCGCCGTAATCGGCGCCGGTGCGTCCGCCTTCGACAATGCGGCGACCGCGCTGGAGGCTGGCGCCGCCGAGGTGCATCTGCTGTGCCGCCGTACGCAGATCCAGGTGATCCAGCCCTATCGGTGGCTGACCTTTCGCGGCTTCCTGCGTCATCTCAGCGATCTCGACGATGCCTGGCGCTGGCGCTTCATGCGCACTATCCTCGAAATGCGGGAAGGCTTTCCGCAAGCAACCTATGATCGCTGCGCGCGTCACGCCAATTTCACATTGCACGAGGGCGCGCCGGTCGAGGCGGCCCGGGAGACGGGCAAAGGCATCGAATTGCAGACGCCGCGCGGCGCCATCCGTGCTGATTTCGTCATCTGCGGCACCGGCATCGACATGAGCTTTGCCGGGCGCGGCGAGCTCGCCACATTCGCCGGCAACATCGCGACCTGGGCCGACCGCTATCAGCCGCCTTCGAGCGAGCGCAACGAACGGCTCGGCCGCTTTCCCTATCTCGCCGACGATTACGCCTTCACCGAGCGCGTGCCGGGCGAGACGCCCTGGATTTCCGACATCCATCTCTTCGCGATCGCCTCCACCATGAGCTTCGGTCCGTCGGGATCGTCGATCAACGCTATGACGACCGCCGTCCCGAAGCTGGTGCACGGCCTCACGCGCGGCCTGTTTCGCGCCGACATCGCGCGGCACTGGGCTTCGCTCAGCGCCTATGACGTGCCGCAGGCCGTGGTCACGCGGCCGGCGCGAAAGACGGGGGAATTGCGATGATCATCCATGCGCCGCCGCGACGAAGCGTCCCCATGAGCGCACCATGAGACTGGCGCGCAACTTGCTTGTTTCTTAACCTGCCTTGCTGGCGTTCTTGTCGAAATTCAGGGAAAAACGAATGCGTTTTGTGTATTTCAGGCCGGCGTCCTCGATGCTTGCCACTGTTGCGCTTCTGCTCATCGCGAACGCGCCTTCGCAGGCCCAAACCAGGGCGGAAACGCTGCGCTATGTGACCGGCGCATCCGTCAACACGCTCGATCCCAACATCCCCGGCTCGACGCGCGAGTCCTTCGCGCTGAGCATGAGCACCTACGACCGGCTGGTGGCGTTCGGCCGCAAGCAGCTCAACGGCAAATGGGTGTTCGATCTCGACACGATCACCGGCGAGCTCGCCGAATCCTACGACGTCAGTCCCGACGGGCTGAAGCTCACCTTCCGCCTGCGCAAGGACGCCAAGTTCCAGGACGGCTCGCCCGTGACCGCCGAGGACGTGAAATGGTCGCTCGATCGCTGCGTCACCGCGCCGATCCTCGGCAAGGCGCAGCTCCTGACCGGCTCGTTGACGTCGGCCGATCAGTTCAAGGTGATCGATCCCCTCACCATCGAGGTGACGCTGCCGAAGCCCGACAAGCTCGCGCTGCCGAATTTGGCGACCGTCTATCCCATGATCATCAACTCGAAGATCGCCAAGGAGCACGCGACCGCGGATGATCCCTGGGCGACCGCCTGGCTGAAGGAGCACACCGCCGGCAGCGGTGCCTACGTGGTCGAGACTTTCAAGCCGGGTGAGCAGGTGATCCTCAAGCGTGACGAGTCCTGGAACCGCGGCTCGGCCAACAAGCCCGCCTTCTTCAAGCGTGTGATCGTGCAGTCGGTGCCGGAGCCGGCGACCCGCGCCAACCTGGTCGAGCGCGGCGATGCCGACATCGTCGTCGATCTCCAGGCCAGCGACGTGCAGTCGCTCGAGGCCAAGGGCAAGCTCAGGGTGATCTCGACGCCGCAGTACAATGCGATCACCTTCGTCTCGATGAACAACCAGATCCCGCCCTTCGACAACGTCAATGTCCGCCGCGCCATCGCCTTCGCGCTGCCGTATGACGACATGTTCAAGGCCGCGCTGTTCGGCCGCGGCGCGCCGCTGTTCGGCGCGAGCTGGCCGGATGGCAAGCCTGTGAACGGCATCTATCCGTTCCAGGCACCGGTGAAGACCGATCTCGACAAGGCCCGCGAATATCTCAAGGCCGCCGGCCTTCCCGAAGGATTTGCGACCACCTTCAGCTTCAACGTCGGCCAGGCCTCGACGGCCGAGCCGATGGCGTCGCTGGTGAAGGAATCGCTTGCGAAGATCGGGATCAAGGTCGACATTCAGAAGCTGCCGGATGCGCAGATGTCGACGCAGATCAACGAGAAGAAGCTGCCGTTCTTCACCGAAGGCATCGTCGCCTGGCTGCCGTCGACCGACTACTTCTACCGCAACTTCTACACCGGCAATCAGCGCTGGAATTACAGCTCCATCAACAATCCCGAGCTCGTCGCGATCGCGCAGGAAGCCCGCTTCGAGCCGGACAAGGCCAAGTACGAGGAAGACGGCCGCAAGCTCAACGCGATCCATTTCAGCGAGATGCCGCAGATTCCGCTGTGGCAGCCGAACCAGGACGCGGTGATGGCGTCGTCGATCGAGGGCTATACCTACGAGTTCCACCGCCAGGTGGATTATCGCGACGTCAGCCGCAAGTGAGATCGGCAAACGAGAGGGGCTCTGAAAGGTGATGACCGGTCTTGGCGCAACGATGATCCGGGCGGGCAGGCGGCTTCTGTCGTCGCTGCCGGCGCTGTTCGGCGTGCTGGTCTTCACCTTTCTTCTGATGCGCGTTCTACCCGGCGACCCCGCGGTGTTCTTTGCCTCGGGGCCCAACGCCGGCAAGGAGGAGATCGAGCAGATCCGCAAGCAGATGGGGCTCAACAGGTCGGTGCCGGAGCAGCTCGTGTTCTACCTCTCAGACATCGGCCACGGCAATCTCGGCCGCTCCATGATGACCGGGCAGCCGGTGCTGAAGGATCTGCGCGAGCGGCTGCCGGCCTCGCTCGAGCTCACCTTCACCGCGCTGCTGATCGCGCTGATCGCAGCGGTGCCGCTCGGCGTCGTCGCGGCGCTGCGGCCGGGGTCGATCGTCGATCACGGCGTGCGGCTGTTCTGCGCGCTCGGCGTCTGCGTGCCGACCTTCGTGTCGGGCCTGCTGCTGATCTACGTCTTCTACTACCTGCTCGGGCTCGCGCCTGATCCAACCGGCCGGATCGACGTCTTCACCTCGCTGCCGCCGCAGCGCACCGGCTTCCTCTCGATCGATTTCCTGCTGGCAGGAGATTTTGAAGGCTGGTGGGCAGCTTGCAAGCAGCTGGTCCTGCCGGCGGTGAGCATGGCCCTGTTCGTGATCGCGCCGCTGGCGCGGATCACGCGCGCCTCGATGCTGGTTTCGCTCGGCAGCGATTTCGTGCGCACCGCGCGCTCTGTCGGGCTGTCGTGGCGCAAGGTGGTCGTCACCTATGCGCTGCGCAATGCGATTCTCCCCGTCATCACCATTGCCGGCATCGTGTTCTCGACCATGCTGGGCGCCAATGTCCTGGTGGAGAAGGTGTTCTCGTGGCCGGGCGTGGCTTCCTACGCACTCGATGCACTGCTGTCCTCCGACTATGCTCCGGTGCAGGGTTTTGTGCTGCTGATGGCCAGCCTCTTTGTGCTGGTCAATCTCGTGGTCGATGTCTGCTACGGTATCGCCGATCCCAGGGTGTCGATCGAATGACCAGCGCCACCCTTCGCCATTCGGTCTGGATCCTGCGCGGAAATCCGCTTACGGCCGTCGCCGCGGCCGGCGTCTTTCTGTTCGTCCTGCTCGCGATCTTCGGCCCCTGGATCGTGCCTTACGATCCCGTGGTCTCCAATGTTTCGGAAGCGCTGCAGCCGCCGAGCGCAGCCCATCTCGCCGGCACCGACCAGCTCGGGCGCGACGTGTTCAGCCGCCTCGTCATCGCGGCGCGGCTCGACCTTGCCATCGCGGTCTCCGCGGTCGGCATCTCCTTCTTGATCGGTGCCGTCGTCGGCTCGTTCTGCGGCTATGCCGGCGGCAGGCTCGACCGCGGCGTCGGCCGCTTCGTCGACGTCATGATGGCCTTTCCGTTGTTCGTGCTCGCCATGGCGATGGTCGCGGCCCTCGGCAACCGGATCGAGAACATCGTGATCGCGACCGCGATCATCAATCTTCCCTTCTACATCCGTTTCGCGCGGGCCGAGGTCAACGTCCGGCGCAATGTCGGCTGGGTGGAAGCCGCGCGCGCCTGCGGCGAGAGCCACTTTTCGGTGGTGCTGCGCTTTTTGCTGCCGAACATCCTGCCGGCGATGGCGGTGCAGATCTCGCTCAACCTCGGCTGGGCCATTCTGAATGCGGCGGGCCTGTCCTTCATCGGCCTTGGCGTCAAGCCGCCGACGCCGGAATGGGGCATCATGGTCGCGGAGGGCGCGCGCTTCATCTCGACCGGACGGTGGTGGCTGGTGGCCTTCCCCGGCCTTGCGCTGATGCTGGCCGTGCTCTGCTTCAATCTCCTCGGTGACGGGATGCGGGACATTCTCGATCCCCGCATGCGCACATGAGCAAGGAACTGCTCAGGATCGACGACCTCCACGTCTCGTTCTCGACGCGGCGCGGCATGGTCGAGGCCGTGCGCGGGGTCACGCTCACCGTCGAAGCCGGCGAGATGCTCGGCCTCGTCGGCGAGAGCGGCTCGGGCAAGTCGGTTACGGGGTTCGCAACGACAAGGCTGCTCGATGCGGCCGGCCGCGTCACCGGCGGCAAGATCCTGTTTCGCGGGCAGGACGTGACAAAACTCCGGGGCGACGATCTCCGTCGGCTCCAGGGCGCCGCCATGTCCATGATCTTCCAGAACCCGCGTGCGGCGCTCAATCCGATCCGGGCGATCGGCTTGCAGATCGCAGACGCGATCCTCACCCACAAGCGCGTCTCGAAGGACGCCGCGCGCGCCGAGGCGCTGGAGCTGCTGCGCGCGGTCCAGATCCGCGACCCCGAGGCGCGGATGAACGCCTATCCGCACGAGCTCTCCGGCGGCATGTGCCAGCGCGTGATGATCGCGATCGCGATCTCCTGCAATCCCGCACTGCTGATTGCCGACGAGCCGACCACCGGCCTCGACGTCACCACGCAGAAGGTGGTGATGGATCTTCTGGCGGACATCGCCGCCGCGCGCGGCATGGCGACGATCCTGATCACGCACGATCTCGGGCTCGCGGCGCGCTACTGCCGCCGCATCGCGGTGATGGAGCGCGGACGCATCGTCGAGGAGGCCAGTCCCAGGACTCTCTTCACCACGCCGCAGCACGCCTACACCAGGCGCCTCGTTGCGGCATCGCCGACCGCGACGTCCCGGATCGAGGATCTCGTGACGGAGGAGGAGCGGGAAGGCTACGCCGCGGTTGTCAACATGCCGAGGCAGGAGCCCGCGCACGGTACGCCGCCGCTGCTGGAAGTGCGGAAGCTTGCGAAACGTTTCGACCAGGGCTCTGCGGCGGTCGCGGACTTCTCGATGACGATGGCCGGCGGCGAGAGCGTCGGTCTCGTCGGCGAGTCCGGCTCGGGCAAGAGCACGACGTCGCGGATGATCTGCCGCCTGATCGATCCGAGCGAAGGCGACATCGTGTTCGACGGGCAGTCGATCGGTCATGTGGCGTCGCGTGATTTTCACCGCTCGTCCTTGCGCAAGGACATTCAGATGGTCTTCCAGGACCCGAACGAGAGCCTCAACCCGCGCTTTACCGCCTTCGACTGCATCGCCCATCCCCTGATGCGGCTCGACGGCATGCGGGCGGGCGACGCGCTGCGCGCGCGGGTCGAGGAATGCGCGGAGCGCGTGGGGCTGCCGCTCGATCTCTTGCCGCGCTTCCCGCACCAACTCTCCGGCGGCCAGAAGGCCCGCGTCGGCATAGCCCGCGCCATCGCCTGCCGGCCCCGGCTTCTGGTGCTGGACGAGCCGACCGCCGCGCTCGACGTCTCCGTGCAGGCGGTGGTGCTGCAATTGCTCGATCGCTTGCGCCGCGAGAACGACATCGCGCTGCTGTTCGTCAGCCACGATCTCAACGTGGTGCGCATGCTCTGTGATCGCACCATCGTGCTGCGCAATGGCGGCATCGTCGAACAGGGCGAGAGCCGGGCGCTGTTCGACAATCCGAAGACCGACTACACGCGCAAGCTGGTCGAGGCGATCCCGCATATCGAGACCGGGCCGACGCTGGCGGCGGCGCTTTGAGGTCTCGATCGACCAAAAGTGACGATGAGATCCCGCTGGCGAAGGCCTGGTTACTGGCATACCATTTGCACGCCAATGGGCTTCGGTTTCACTGCTCTTGGCCAATGACTGGCCGGCATCACGGCATTACTGGGAGGACTTCATGGATCGCAGGACCGTATTGAAGGGACTGGCTGGCGCAAGCGGCCTGGCATTGACGGGCGGCCTTTCGGCCCCGGCGATCGCCCAGGGTGCCGCGGCGCGCACCCTGCGCTTCGTGCCGCAGGCCAATCTCGCCAATTTCGATCCGATCTGGGGCACGCAATATGTCGTGCGCAACGCTGCGGCGCTGGTCTGGGACACGCTTTACGGCATCGATTCCTCGCTCCAGCCGCAACGCCAGATGGTGGAGTCCGAGGAAGTCACCGACGACGGTACGACCTGGACGTTCAAATTGCGGCCGGGGCTCAAGTTCCATGACGGCGAGCCGGTGCTGAGCAAGGACGTCGTCGCGAGCCTTACGCGCTGGTCGGCGCGCGATCCGATGGGGCTGATGATCAAGGCGCTTCAGCAGGAGCTGACTGCCGTCGACGATCGCACCTTCAAATGGGTGCTCAAGCAGCCCTTCCCGAAGCTGCTCTACGCGCTGGCCAAGAACAACTCGCCGTGCGCCTTCATCATGCCGGAGCGCATCGCGCAGACCGATCCGTTCAAGCAGATCACCGACTATGTCGGCTCCGGGCCGATGAAGTTCGCCAAGGGCGAATGGGTGCCCGGCGCGAAGGCGGTGTTCGAGAAGTTCGCCGACTACGCGCCGCGGCAGGAGAAAGCGTCGTGGCTGGCCGGCGGCAAGCAGATCATGGTTGACCGCATCGAATGGATCGTGATGCCGGATCCGGCGACCGCGGCCGCCGCCTTGCAGAACGGCGAGGTCGACTGGTGGGAAAGCCCGATCGCCGACCTCGTTCCGGTCCTGAAGAAGAACAAGAACATCAGCGTCGACATTGGCGATCCCCTCGGCAATGTCGGCTCGTTCCGCATGAACTTCCTGTATCCGCCCTTCAACGACGTGCGGGCGCGGCGCGCGGTGCTGATGGCAATGAGCCAGGAAGACTACATGCGCGCGATCGTCGGCGACGACACCGCGTTATGGAAGCCGCTGCCCGGCTATTTCACGCCGGATACGCCGCTCTATTCCGAGGCGGGCGGCGAGATCCTGAAGGGCAAGCGCGATCTCGACGCAGCCAAGAAGCTGCTCGCCGAGAGCGGTTATTCCGGCCAGCCCGTGACGTGCCTCGTGGCGCAGGACCAGCCGATCACCAAGGCGCAGGGCGACGTGACCGCGGACCTCCTCAAGAAGCTCGGCATGAATGTCGATTTCGTCTCGACCGACTGGGGCACGGTCGGCTCGCGCCGTGCACAGAAGACGCCGCCGGGACAGGGCGGCTGGAACATGTTCCACACCTGGCATGCGGGCGCGGACTGCATCAACCCTGCGCCGTACACCGCCATTCGCGCCAACGGCGACAAGGCCTGGTTCGGCTGGCCCACCAGCCCCGGCACCGAAAAGGAGGTCGCGTCCTGGTTCGAGGCCAAGAACCTCGATGAGGAGAAAGCCGCCATCGGCCGCCTCAACAAGGCGGCGCTCGATGACGTCGTCTACGCGCCGACCGGCTTCTTCCTGAGCTACACCGCGTGGCGCAAGAACGTCTCCGGCATCACCAAGGGGCCGCTGCCGTTCTTCTGGGGCGTGTCGAAATCCGCATGATCGCGCGCTGAAGCCAGATGCTCTCCTACATCCTCCGTCGCATCGTCGCGACCTTGCCGGTGATGGCAATCGTCGCGCTGTTCGTGTTCAGCCTGCTTTACATCGCGCCGGGTGATCCGGCCGTGGTGATCGCGGGCGATCAGGCGAGCCCGGAGGATGTGGAGCGCATCCGCCAGAGCCTCGGTCTCGACCGGCCGTTCCTGATCCAGTTCGGAAGCTGGGTCTGGCGCATCCTGCACGGTGATCTCGGCACCTCGATCTTCACCAACCTGCCGGTCTCGACGATGATCGGGCAGCGTCTCGGACCGACGCTGTCGCTGATGATCGTCACGCTGCTGCTCACCATCGTGGTCGCGGTGCCGCTCGGCGTGGTGGCGGCGTGGAAAGCCGGCAGCCTGATCGACCGCGTCATCATGGGCTTTGCCGTGTTCGGCTTCTCGCTGCCCGTCTTCGTGGTCGGCTACATGCTTGCCTACATCTTCGCGCTCGAACTGGAATGGCTGCCGGTGCAGGACTACACGCCGCTTGCCCAGGGCTTTTGGCCCTGGCTGGAGAACTTGATCTTGCCGGCGGTCGCGCTGGGCTGTGTCTACATCGCGCTGATCGCGCGCATCACCCGCGCCACCATGCTCGAAGTGCTGCAGCAGGACTATATCCGCACCGCGCGGGCCAAGGGCCTCGGGCAGGGCGGCATCCTGTTTGTTCATGCGCTGAAGAACGCGGCGGTGCCGATCGTCACCGTGATCGGGATCGGCATCGCGCTCCTGATCGGCGGTGCCGTCGTCACGGAAAGCGTGTTTGCGATTCCCGGCCTCGGCCGGCTCACGATCGATGCGATCCTGCGCCGCGACTATCCCGTCATCCAGGGGATCGTGCTGCTGTTCAGCTTCGTCTACGTCCTCGTCAATTTGATGATCGACGTCATCTATACGCTCGTTGACCCGAGGATCCGCTATTGACCGACACCACCGTCAACCCGCAATCGCTCCCGGCCGGTCTAGTCCTCGCGCCGCAACTGCCGGAGATCCTTCGGCCGGTCAAGATCCGGCGCGGCTTCATCGGCTTCCTGCGCGGTCATCCGACGGTCGCCATCGGCGGTGCGCTGCTGCTGACGCTGGTCCTGATCGCGATCTTCGCGCCTTATCTCGGAACGGTCGATCCGACCGCGCTCGCGCCAGCCAAGCGCACGCGCGCGCCGTCGGCGGACTACTGGTTCGGCACCGACGTGCTCGGCCGCGACATCTATTCGCGCGTGCTCTTCGGCGCGCGGGTCTCGCTCACGGTCGGCCTGTCGGTTGCGATGTTCGCGTCTGCGGTGGGCCTTGCCATCGGCATCGTCTCCGGCTTCATCCGCTGGGCCGACGGCATCCTAATGCGCTTCATGGACGGCTTGATGTCGATCCCGCCGATCCTGCTGGCGATCGCGCTGATGGCCTTGACCCGCGGCAGCGTCGGCAACGTCATCCTGGCCATCACCATCGCCGAGATCCCGCGCGTCTCGCGCCTCGTCCGCAGCGTGGTGCTGTCGCTGCGCGAGCAGCCCTATGTGGATGCGGCGGTGGCCTGCGGCACGCGCACGCCGATGATCATCCGCCATATCCTTCCCAACACGCTCGCGCCCATGCTGGTCCAGGCGACCTACATTTGCGCCAGCGCCATGATCACGGAGGCGATCCTGTCCTTCATCGGTGCGGGTACGCCGCCCACCATTCCGTCTTGGGGCAACATCATGGCCGAGGGCCGCGCGCTGTGGCAGGTCAAGCCCTATATCGTGTTCTTTCCGGCGGCCTTCCTGTCCGTCACCGTGCTTGCCGTGAATCTGCTCGGCGACGGCCTTCGCGATGCGCTCGATCCGCGCATGGCCAAGAGCCTCTGATGTTGCGAGGCTGATCACGATGGCGCTGCTCGAAGTCGAAGACCTTCAGGCCCACTTCCGTACGCCCAGCGGCATCAACCGCGCGGTCGACGGCGTGTCCTTCCATGTCAACGAGGGCGAGACGCTCGCCATCGTCGGCGAATCCGGCTGCGGCAAGTCGGTGACCTCGATGTCGCTGATGCGGCTGATCCCGGAGCCGCCGGGCAAGATCGCAGGCAGCATCCGCTTCGCGGGCAAGGACCTCCTCAAGCTGTCCGACCGCGAGATGCGTGCCATCCGCGGCAACGACATCTCGATGATCTTCCAGGAGCCGATGACGAGCCTCAATCCGGTCCTGACCGTCGGCCGCCAGATCCGCGAGACGCTGATGATCCACCAGGGCCTGGACAAGCAGGCCGCCGAGGCGCACGCGATCGAGATGCTGACGCTGGTCGGCATTCCCGAGCCGAAGCGGCGCGTGCGCGAATATCCGCACCAGCTCTCCGGCGGCATGCGCCAGCGCGTGATGATCGCCGTTGCGCTGGCGTGCAATCCAAAACTTCTGATCGCGGACGAGCCGACCACGGCGCTCGACGTGACCATCCAGGCGCAAATCCTCAAGCTGATGCTCGACCTCAAGAGCCGGGTCGGTGCTGCGATCATCCTGATCACGCACGATCTTGGCGTCGTTGCCGAGATCGCCGAGCGCGTCATGGTCATGTATGCCGGCCGCAAGGTCGAGGAGGCGCCGGTCGCCGAGCTGTTTCGCTCGCCCCGGCATCCCTATACGCAAGGTTTGCTCGGTGCCGTGCCGCGGCTTGGTTCGTCGCTGACAGGCACCGCAAGACGGCTGGCCGAGATTCCCGGGCAAGTCCCCGATCTCCGCAAGCCGATCACGGGCTGCGTCTTCGCCGGACGCTGCGCGCTCGCGACCGATCTCTGCCGCCAATATGCGCCGGGGCTCGAGGAGAAGGGCCCACGCCACGTCGCGGCCTGTCATTACGCGGCGAAGGGAGCGGTCGCGGCATGAGTCCTCCTCTGCTCCAGGTGAACGACCTCAAGAAGCATTTTCCGGTCAACAAGGGCCTGTTCGGCCGCAAGTCCGAATGGGTGTATGCGGTCGACGGCGTGTCCTTCGAGATCGCGCGCGGCGAGACGCTGTCGCTGGTCGGGGAGTCCGGCTGCGGAAAATCGACGGTCGGCCGCGCCATCCTGCGGCTGTTCGACATCACTTCGGGGCAGGTCATCCTCGACGGCCAGCGCATCGACGATGCCGCGCCGGCCACGATGCGCCAGATGCGCCGGCGCGTGCAGGTCGTGTTCCAGGATCCGTTCTCCAGCCTCAATCCGCGCATGCACGTGCGCGACATTCTCGCGGAGCCGATCCGCAATTTCGGCCTCGCCAAATCCGCGGAAGATCTCGAGGTGCGCGTCACGTCTCTGATGGACACCGTGCGCCTGCCGCGCGAGGCGCTGAACCGCCGGCCGCACGAGTTCTCCGGCGGTCAGCGCCAGCGCATCGGGATCGCGCGGGCGCTGGCGGCCGAGCCAGAGCTGATCGTCTGCGACGAGGCGGTCTCCGCGCTCGACGTCTCGGTCAAGGCGCAGATCGTCAATCTGCTCCAGGACCTCCAGCAGAAATTCGGCCTCGCGCTGCTATTCATCAGTCATGACCTCGCCATCGTCGAGCACATGACCCATCGCGTCGCGCTGATGTATCTCGGCAAGATCGTCGAGGTCGCGCCGCGCCGGGAGATCTTTGCCGCGCCAAGGCATCCCTACACCAAGGCGCTGCTCTCAGCGGTGCCGCTGCCCGAGCCGGGCGCCCAGCGCAACCCGATCATCCTCGGCGGCGACGTGCCGAGCCCGATCAATCCGCCGAGCGGATGCCGCTTCCACACCCGTTGTCCGTACGTGTTCGACCGTTGTCGCACGGAAGAGCCGGTGCTTCGGACGACTGGACCCGAGCAGTGGGTGGCGTGCCACCTCGACGAGGCACTAGAGGCACCATAAGTTTAGAGGCACGGCATGCGGGATTTCGCCAGCACGCAGTGAATGCCCTTGTTGCCGTCGACCATCTGCGTGACCCTGAGGTCCGCGGCGATCGAGCAGAGCGTATAGGCATCCTGTGCGCTGAGGCCGCTGTGCTCGCGGATCAGCGCGATCATGTCGCGCAGCGCGGCCTTGGCCGCGTCGTCGAGATCCTCGTCAAAGCCCATGGTGATCCAGTCGGACGCCGTCTCGGCGCGGGGCGAGGTGAGGCGGAGATCGCGGCGGACGTGGAATTCGAAGGTGCCGGTGAGCGCCGCCTCGATCGCGGTCAGGCAGACTTCGCCGTCGCCCTGGAGCGCGTGGCCGTCGCCGGCGGAGAACAGCGCGCCCGGCACGAAGACCGGAAAATAGAGCGTGCTGCCGGCACCTAACTCCTTGTTGTCCATGTTGCCGCCGAAGGCCCGCGGCTCCTTCGAGGACAGCCGGCCCCAGGCGAGCGGCGGCGCGACGCCGAAATTGCCGAAGAAGGGGGCGAGCGGCAGCTCCTGGCCCCAGGGGAGCTTTGCGACGTTGCGCGCGCGGTCCAGCGGAATGTGGATGCGGCGGAACTCGGGGAAATCCTCAGGGAGAGTGCCGAGCGCCGGGACCTGGAGATTCCAGCCCCAATTGCAGCGCAGCTCGATGCTCAGCACGCGCACTTCGAGGACGTCGCCGGGCTCGGCGCCCTCGATGTAGACAGGCCCGGTGAGAAGGTGCGGCCCCGGACCGCGGAAGGCGCTTGCGAGCACCTCCGCATGTCCGGGCACGACATCAAAACCGAGCGACGGATCGGGCAGGTCGTCCGGCTCGCCCGAGAGCGTCTCGATGGTCACGCGGTCTCCGGATGCGATCCGGAGCACCGGCTTCAGCCGTCCGTCCCAGAGTCCCCACTGGACGTTTCCAGGAGTGGATCGCAGAATGTGGTCCATGCCTTCACCGGCCTGCGCTGCTCGCAACGATCGAGGAGGGCGACGTGACGTGCTTGCCCAGCGCCAGATAGACCAGCCCCGAGACCCCGATCCCGAAAAGCCAGCTCAGATCGGCTCCGCCCAGGAGGTTGATCGAGACCGGCCCCTGAAGCGCGCCGACCAGGCCGTCTTCCACCAGCCATCCGGCGACAAGGCCGGCGAAGAACGCGATCATGCCGGCCCAGTTGATGTCGCCATAGGCGCTGGTCTCCGGCGAGCGATAGAGCTCGGCGACGTCGATCTTGCCCTTCCGCTTGAGGAAGAAGTCCGCGAGCACCACGCCGGCCCACGGGCTCATCCACAACAAGAGGCTGATCATCCAGTTGTCGAACGCCTTGGCGAAGGACGGCGCGAAGATGAAGTACAGCGTGACCAGATAGCCGGCGACGCCAACGATGACGGTGAGCCAGAAGCGCGAGAACTTCAGCCCCGCGCTCAGCGCCGCCAGCGTCGCCGAGTAGACGTTGAGGATGTTGGTCGCGATCGGGCCGTGCAGCACCATCAGCAACACGAGGATGCTGACCGGCCCGCCGAACACCGCGCTGACCATTTTTGCGGGATCGGTGTCCAGCGTGGTCGAGGCGATGGTCGCGCCGAGGATGCCGAGCCAGACCGTCGGCACGAACATGCCGATATAGCTGTACCAGAAGACGGATTTCGACGGCACGCTTTTCGGCACGAAGCGCGAATAGTCGGAGGCCCAGGTGACCCAGGAAATGCCCCAGCCGACGCCGATCGCGGTCATCAGCAGCGTCAGCATCGCCAGATGCGCGCCCGGCGGCAGCGAGGTCGTGAGGCTCCAGTTGACGACGCCGGGGCGCGTCCAGGCCAGCACGCTCATCAGCACCATGATGGCGATGGTGGGTGGCACCGTGTATTTCTCGAAGGTGCGGATCGCGTAGAATCCGTAGACGCCGATCAGGACCTGCGCCGCCATCACCAGCGTGATGATGACGATCTCGATCAGCCAGGTGTCGGGCACGCCGAACTGGCCAAGGATTCCGATCGAAACCTTCACCGGGAAGTAGGTGTTCACGCCGATCCAGCCGAGCGTCATCACGAACATCAGGATGCTGGGCAGGTAGGCGCCGCGGACGCCGAACGCGGACCGGCTCAGCACCATCTGGTTGACGCCGGTCTTGTGCCCCATCACGGTGAAGGTCGCGAAGATCGCGCAGCCGACGATGTTCCCGAGCACGATGACCGCGATCGTCTCCATCAGCCCAAGCTTCAGGATGATCCCGAGCGCGCCGAGCGCCCAGTTGACCGGCGCGATGTTGGCGCCGGCCCAGATCCACATCTGCTGCGGTCCGGTCGAGTCCCGGTCCGCATCGGGAATTGGCTCGATGCTGTGAATATCAGCGCGAAGTTCGGAATCCGTCATGACATCCCCCAATACGAAGCACGCTTCGCATCGTTGCAGCATAAATCGTGCCATTGGTTGCACAACCGCCGGAGCAGGGCGTGCGCCGATGCCGGATGCAATGAGGTTTGCGCCGGATTGTCATTGGAATTTCAAGCGTGCCCTGAACTCACGCGCCGGTTCGCCACCGTGCCCGGGAGACGCTGATCTCCTCCGCGCGCTTGCGGGTGAGAGGCAAAAGACGTTGCATGGTCCTGCAGCGGTACGATGATAAATTAAGCAGCCCCACCCCAAAGCGCAGCAGCCGCTTCTAATCGAATAGGGCAGCGGCGCTGTCGCGACTTGGGTTGCCGGCCACGATGCGCTGCATCATTTCGATGAAGAGCGCCTGTTCCCGCTGGCTCAAATCGCCGAGCGTCGCACGGTGCGCCCGTCGCGCCGCGCCTTCGATCTTGACCAGAAGCGCGGCGCCTTCAGGCGTCAATCGGCACAGGCGCGCGCGGCGATCGTCCTTGTTAATGGCGCGCTCGACCAGGTTCCGTGCAGCGAGCCGCTTCAGCGCACCGGTCGTCGTGGTGCGATCGAGGGCGATATCGGCCGCCAAAGTGGTCTGATCGGCGGTTTCGCGCACGGCCAGCGCCGAGAGCAGGCTGTATTGCAGCGGCGTGACCTCGAACGCGCCGCACGCTTCCTGAAACAGCGCGACGTGAATCTGGTGCAGCCGCCGGATCAGATAGCCGGGACGTTGCGACAATGGCCAGGGGCGGTGCTTGCCCCCGCTGCGACGCTTCTGTGCTTGCCGCAATGCACGCTCTCCCAACCCAAAAACTCGCTCGCGCTTAGCTCGATTCTCGTGCGCTCGCCACCGCCAGATCATGGCACGAAGCTTGCTTTTGTAAAATACGAAGCATGCTTCGTAATTCGAGGGCGGGGCAACCGCCCGTACGAAATCAAGGAGAGCGCCATGCCTTCTACTGCCAGCTCCGTCACTGCCAGCTTCGACCTTCTGCTGCGAGGCGGTCGCGTGATCTGCCCGGCCTCGGGCGTGGACGGCATCAGGGATGTTGCGATCCGCAACGGCAAGATCGCGGCGGTCGCGCCGGACATCTTGCCGACCAGCGCGAAGGAAGTGGTCGACGTCACGGGCAAGCTGGTGCTGCCCGGGCTGATCGATACCCACGCGCACGTCTATCAATATGTCTCGGGCCGCTTCGGCATGAACCCCGACATGGTCGGCGTGCAGTCGGGCGTGACGACGCTGGTCGACCAGGGCGGCCCGTCCTGCATGACGCTGCCCGGGTTTCGTCATTTCATCGCCGAGCCCTCGGCCTCGCGCGTCTACGCCTTCTTGTCGGCCTATCTCGTCGGCGGACTGGAAGGACATTATTATCCGCAGCTCTATAGCCCCGACGGCGTCGACATCGATGCGACCGTCAAGGCGGCGACGGCCAATCTCGACATCGTGCGCGGCATCAAGGCCCATGCCGAGATCGGCGGCTTCGCGCGCTGGGGCATCCGCGTCATCGAGATGGCGGCGGAGATCGGCAAGCGCGCCGATCTGCCTGTCTATGTCCATTTCGGCCGCCTCTGGGGCCTGCCCGAGAGCGGCGCCAATGGCGAAGATGCCGACACCATCCTCACGCGTGTGATCCCGCTCTTGCGCGAGGGCGACGTTCTCGCCCATCCCTTCACGCGCCATCCCGGCGGCTTCGTCAACCGCGAGGGCGAGGTGCATCCGGTGATCCAGGCGGCGCTCGATCGCGGCCTGAAGGTCGATGTCGGCCACGGCAGCCATTTCTCGTACCGGCTTGCGAAGAAGGCGATCGCCGCCGGCATCATTCCGACCACGCTCGGCGCCGATATCCACGGCTACAACACCCATGTGCCCGCGCCGGCCGGAACGCCCGACCAGCACGAGGACGAGGAGAACCATCCCTTCGCGGGGCAGGCCAAGTTCAGCCTGGTCCAGGCGATGAGCTCGATGATGGCGCTCGGCCTGTCGCTCGAGCAGGTGGTGCCGATGGTCACCGCCAATCCGGCCAAGATGCTCGGCCGCAGCGCGGAGATCGGCGCGCTCAAGGTCGGCATGGACGCCGACGTCTCCGTGCTCTCGGAGAAGAAGGGGCGCTTCATCCTCAAGGACAACGAGAACAACGAGGTGATCGCCGAGCGCCTGCTGCAGCCGGCCTTCTGCCTGCGTGCCGGCGCGCGCTTCGACGCGGTCGCCCCGATCCTGCCGCAGGCCGTCGCGGCGTAAGGCCGGGCGGTGAAGGAGGGCGCGGAGTTGCGCAACGAGCGAGAGTTTCCTTCTGGAAGGTCCGGGC
This sequence comes from Bradyrhizobium sp. YCK136, assembly GCF_044570075.1. Classification (NCBI taxonomy): domain Bacteria; kingdom Pseudomonadati; phylum Pseudomonadota; class Alphaproteobacteria; order Hyphomicrobiales; family Nitrobacteraceae; genus Bradyrhizobium; species Bradyrhizobium sp. YCK136. Next base: position 6,104,490 of record NZ_CP172424.1, on the reverse strand, counting down.
AGGGCGTCGGCGTGCGCCTGCCGCGGAAGGAGGACGACCGCCTGATGCGCGGCCGCGGCCAGTTCGTCGCGGACATCAGGCTTGCGGGCCTTCAGGATGTCGCCTTCGTGCGCAGCCCGCTCGCGCACGCGCGCATCCGCGGCATCCACGTGCCCCAAAATTATCGCGGCAGTGTGTTCACGGCGGCGGACCTCGTCGGCATCAAGCCGATCCGCGCAGTGTCAGGACTTCCGGGCTTCAAGATCTCGGAGCAGCCGGTGCTGGCCACCGGCAAGGTGCGCCAGGTCGGCGAGCTCGTCGCCATGTGTCTCGCGCCGACGCGGGTCGAGGCCGAGGACATCGCGGCCTCCGTGACGCTGGATCTGGAGGAGCTGCCCGCGGTTTATGACATGCTGAAGGCGCGCGAGCCGGGCTCGGCGCTGGTGCACGAGCATTGGGGCGACAACGTCTTCCTCGAGACCAATTACGAGGTCGACATCTCCTTAGCGCTCGACGCGCCGATCAAGGTGACGCGCGAGATCTCCACCGCGCGGCAATGCATGTCGCCGCTGGAGGGCCGCGGCGTGGTCGCGACCTTCGATGCCAGGCTCGACCAGCTCACGCTGCATTCCGCGGCGCAGATGCCGCATATCACGCGCAGCGGCCTTGCCGAATGCCTCGGCATGGAGGAGGGCCAGATCCGCGTCATCTCGCCCGATGTCGGCGGCGGCTTCGGCCACAAGGGAATTCTGCTGCCTGAAGAGGTCTGCCTGTCCTGGCTGACGATGCGCTGCGGCCACCCCGTGCGCTGGACCGAGGATCGCCGCGAGCATCTCGTCGCCAGCTCCAATTGCCGCGAGCATCATTACAAGATCACGGTCTATGCTAACAGCGACGGGACCTTGCGCGGCATCGATTGCGAGGCGACGGTCGATTCCGGCGCCTACTCGTCCTATCCGTTCTCCGCCTGTCTCGAGGCCGCGCAGGTCGCGAGTATCCTGCCCGGTCCGTACAAGATGCCGGCCTATCGCTGCCGCACCTTTTCGGTTGCCACCAACAAATGTCCGATCCTGCCCTACCGGGGCGTCGCGCGCACCGGCGTCTGCTTTGCGCTGGAATTGATGCTCGACCTCGTCGCGGTGGAGGCCGGGCTCGAGCCCGGCGAGGTGCGACTGCGCAATCTGGTGCGCCCCGAACAGATGCCGTTCGACAACATCACCAGGAAGCATTTTGACAGCGGCGATTATCCGGAAGCGATGCGCCGCGCGCTCGCCGCGATCGATGTCGAGGCCATTCGCGCGAAGCAAAAGCAGGGCAGGGCGGATGGCCGCCGCATCGGCGTCGGCGTCTCCATCTATTGCGAGCAGGCCGCGCACGGCACGTCGGTCTATGCCGGCTGGGGCATCCCGATGGTGCCGGGCCATGAGCAGGCATCGGCGCGGCTGACGCCGGATGGCGGTCTCGAGCTGCGTGTCGGCGTGCATTCGCATGGGCAGGGCATGGAGACGACGCTCGCCCAGGTCGCGCATGAAATGCTGGGAATAGACGTCGCAAAGATCCGCATCATCCTCGGCGACACCGCGATGACGCCCTATTCGACCGGCACCTGGGGCTCGCGCTCGATGGTGATGGCGGGCGGTGCGGTGGCGGCGGCCTGCCGCGAGCTCGGCGAACGTGCAAGGCGCATCGGTGCCAAACTGTTGCAGCACGAGCCGGCTTCGGTCGTTTTGCAGAACGGCGAGGTGCGTGGCGCCAACGGCAGCGTTAGTCTGAAGGCGATCGCCCACACCTGGTATCGCCGCCCGCAGGATCTGCCGGCCGATGTCGATCCCGGCGGGCTCGAGGTGACGCAGGGCTACAAGCCCGTGCGCGACAGCGGGACGTTCAGCTACGCCGCGCATGCGGCCGTCGTCGCGGTCGATCCTGATCTTGGCGAGGTGGAAATCCTCGACTACGTGATCGTCGAGGACGGCGGCGTGCTGGTCAATCCGCTGGTGGTCGACGGCCAGATCTATGGCGGTCTCGCGCAGGGCATCGGCACCGCGCTCTACGAGGAGATGCCGTTCGACGCCTCCGGCCAGCCGCTGGCGACGACGCTGGCCGACTATCTGCTTCCCGGCGCGACCGAGGTTCCGGCGGCGCGCCTCGATCACATGGAGACGCCGTCGCCCTATACGCAGTTCGGCGTGAAAGGCATCGGCGAGGGCGGTGCGATTGCCCCGCCCGCCGCGATCGCCAATGCCGTCAACGACGCGCTACGCCCGCTCGGTGTCGAGCTGATGCAGTCGCCGATCACGCCGCATCGCGTCGTCGCGGCTGTGCTGGCCGCTCGCGCGGGCGAAAGGAGCGCGGCATGAAACCGGCGCCCTTCGCTTATGAACGCCCGCGCGATCTCAATTCGGCGCTGTCGATGCTGGCAGCGGCAGGCGGATCGGCGAAGATCATCGCCGGCGGCCAGTCGCTTGGGCCCATGCTCAATCTGCGGCTGGTGCAGCCGGAGCTGATCGTCGACATCTCCGGGCTTGCCGAGCTCAAGCAGGCCGAGCTTCGCGATGGCGGGCTGGTGCTCGGGGCCCTCGTGACGCATGCCGATATCGAGGACGGACGCACGGCCGACGTGACCCGCGGCGCCATGCGCGGCGTCGCGGCCAACATCGCGTACCGCGCCGTGCGCAACCGCGGCACGATCGGCGGCTCGCTCAGCCATGCCGATCCCGCCGCGGACTGGATTTCGGCGCTCGCGGCCTTGGGTGCGCAGGTGACATTGCGCAGTCTTGCCGGTGCGCGCACGATGGCGATCGAGGCGTTTGTCGTCGGTGCGCTAGAATCGGCGCTGCACGCCGGCGAAATCGTCGAGGCGATTCACGTGCCGGCCCGATCGGCCTCCGCGCATTGGGGCTATGCCAAGAGCTGCCGCAAGACCGGCGAGTTCGCCCATGCCATCGGCGCGGTGCTGGTCGACCCGGCCACCGCCACCGCGCGCATCGTGATCGGTGCGATCGATACGGCGCCGATCGTCGTGACCGATGCCGCCGGGTTGTTCGGCGGCCGGATTGCGGCCGACTACAAGCAGCGTTTCGACATCCGCGTCGTCGACGCTCTTCTGATGAAGGCCGGCATCGACGATGCCGCGCAGCGCCATATCCATGTCAGCGTGTTGAAGCGCGCCGTCCTGGAGGCCGCGGCATGAACACGGTCTCGCTTCAGGTCAACCGGCGTGCGGTGGAGGTCTCGGCCGAGCCGCGCACCAGCCTTGCCGATTTCGTGCGCGAAAAGCTCGATCTCACCGGCACCCATCTCGGCTGCGAGCATGGCGTCTGCGGCGCCTGCACGGTGCTGCTCGACGGCGTGCCGGCGCGCTCCTGCATCACCTATGCGGTGGCCTGCGAAGGCGCCGACATCACCACGATCGAAGGCCTCGACGAGGACGAGGTCACCACCGAGTTGCGCGCCGCCTTCACCCGGGAGCACGCGCTGCAATGCGGCTATTGCACGCCCGGCATGCTGGTCTCGGCGCGCGACCTGGTGTTGCGCCTGCCTGACGCCGACGAGCGGCGCATTCGCGTCGGCCTCAGCGGCAATCTCTGCCGCTGCACCGGCTATGTCGGCATCGTGCGCGCCGTGCAGTCCGTGATCGGGACGAGGCGTGCGCGCAACATTGCGCCGCAGGCCGACGGTGGCCGGACCAGTCTCGGCCCCGCCGGATCGGGGCGAGCCGCACCCGATCAAGATCGGCAGTCGCTGCAGCCTACGCGACAGGCGTTAGCGCCGGTGTCAGAGAGTGCTGCACCGGGCAGAATTCCCGACTTCACCCCAGCGACCGTTCTCGATCAGCGCTTCTCGCTGCCGTATCCACCGGCGAAAGTGTTCGCGATGTTCGATGATATCGCGGGTATTGCAGCCTGCCTTCCCGGCGTATCGCTCGCGGCGCCGCCAAGGCCCGAGCATGTCGAAGGCGTGATCCGCGTCAGGCTCGGGCCGATCGCAGCAAGCTTCGAGGGGGCCGCGCGCGTCGAACGCGATCCCGCGACGCTCTCCGGCCGCATCGTCGGCATCGGCACCGACCAGCGCAGCCATTCGGCGACGCAAGGCGAAATCCGCTATCGCCTGATCCCGCTCGATGGCGGCGCGGCGACCGCGGTCGACCCGTCGATCGGCTACACGCTCACGGGCATGCTGGCGCAGGTCGGCCGGCCGGGCCTCGTGCGCGATCTCGCCAGACGCCTGGTCGCTGAGTTCGCGGGAAATCTTGACCGCCACATGTCGGGCGCGCCGTCGGGGGCGGCGGCCCCGGCGGAGCTCAGCTTCTGGTCGCTTGCATCGGACGTTTTGCGTGCTCGGCTCGTGCGCATGTTTGGCCGCGTCTTCACTGGAAAAGGTGGCGCGGAATGATCGGCGCGCTCGCGCCGCGGAGTGACGAAGGCTGGACTGCCTAGAGATCAACAGCGTTGGATTTGGAGAGACAACATGAAACGAGCACTCGGACTGGTTCGGACAATCGCGCTGGCGACGGCCTTGTTCGGCGGCGCGGCAGGGGCGCAGACCATCAAGATCGGCGTCAACGAGCCTCTTACCGGCGCCTTCGCGGCCTCCGGCACCTACGTCGTCAACGGCGCCAAGATCGCCGCCGACGAGATCAACGCCAAGGGCGGCATTTTGGGCAAGAAGATCGAACTGGTGATCGAGGACAACAAGAGCAACCCGACGGAAGCCGCCGCCGTCGCGGAGAAGCTCATCACCAGCGACAAGGTGCCGGTGCTGATGGGCGCCTGGGGCTCGAGCCTGACGCTCGCGGTGATGCCGAAGCTGATGGAATACGAGACGCCGATGGTGGTGGAGACCTCGTCCTCGGGCAAGATCACGACGACCGGAAATCCCTTCATCTTCCGCATCTCGCCGCCCTCGGCGGTCGAGGCCGCGGACCATCGCGGGCTTCGTGCTCGCGATCCTGGTTGCCGGGCTGTGCGGTTATTTCGTCGGACTGCTCTCGTTCCGCGTTCGCGGCGCCTATTTCGTCATTGTCACGATCTCCTTCGCCGAAGTCGTCCGGCTGGTCGCGTTGAACTGGGTCGAACTGACGCAAGGCCCGCTGGCGCTGACCAATATTCCCTCCATCGCACTGCCGTTGCCCGGCTTCGGTGAGCTGACGCTGCGCACCAAGATGCAGAACTACTATCTCGTGCTGGTCGTGGCTCTCACCGCCTATCTTCTGATCACGCGTCTCGTTCATTCCCATTTCGGCCGCGCCATGCGCGGATTGATGGAGAATGAGACGCTGGCGGTCTCCGTCGGCATCGACGTGACCAAGACGCTGACGCTGGCGGCGGTGATTTCCGCCGCGATCGCTGGCGCCGCCGGCAGCCTCTATGCGCACTATATCCGGATCATCGATCCTGAAGTGTTTGCCTTCATCAACACCGTCACCATGGTGATCATGGTCATCAGCGGCGGCAAGGGCTCGCTGGCGGGGCCCGTCGTCGGCGGTCTGATCTTCGGGCTGCTGCCGGTCGCGCTGCGTCCGGTGATGGCGCCGGAGGCGCAGTGGATCGCCTATGGCGGCGTGCTGATCGCCATCCTGTTCGTGCTGCCGCGCGGCATCGTGCCGTCGCTCGCGCAGCGATTTCGCCGGAGACGGAGCGGCACGACGGCGCTGGCGCCGGTGGCGCTCACTGAAACCGCCGTCAAGGAGCGGGCGTGATGACGGCACGCAGCGTTGCCATGACGATCGAGCAGGTCGCGGTCCGTTTCGGCGGGCTCGTCGCGATCTCCGACATGAGTTTCACCGTGGGCGAGGGCGAGATCGTCAGCCTGATCGGACCGAACGGCGCCGGCAAGACTACGGCCTTCAACGTCATGACCGGTTTTCTGACGCCGAGCGCAGGCCGTGTCACCTATCAGGGCACGACGCTTACCGGGTTGAAGCCGCATCAGATCGCGGACCTCGGTCTGATCCGGACCTTCCAGCGCACCAGCGTGTTTCCCAATGACACCGTGTACGACAATCTCCTGATCGGCCTGCATCGTCAGGGCCGGGTCCGGCTGCTCGACGCCATCCTCGGGCTGCCGGGCGCGCGCGCCTCGGAGCGCAGGCTGCGGCAGCGGGCAAGCGAGCTGATCGAATGGGTCGGTCTCGAACGCCGTGCCCACGATGCGGCCGGCTCGCTCTCCTACGGCGAGCAGCGCCTGGTCGGCGTTGCGCTGGCGCTCGCGGCGGAACCCTCGATGCTGCTGCTCGACGAACCCGTCTCGGGCATGAATGCCTCGGAAACCCACCGGTTCGTCGAGCTCATTCGCGACATCCGCGGTCGCGGCATCACGATCCTTCTGGTCGAGCACGACATGCCGATGGTGATGACCGTCTCGGACCGCATCGTGGTGCTCAACTACGGCCGCATCATCGCCGAGGGAGCGCCGGACGTGATCCGCAACGATCCCGCCGTGATCGAGGCCTATCTCGGACATGGAGCGGCGCGTGCTTGAGATCCGCGACATGGTGTGCGGCTATGGCGGCGTCACCGCGCTGCGCGGCATCTCGCTCGACGTGAAGGCCGGGCAACTCGTCGCGTTGATCGGGGCCAACGGTGCCGGCAAGAGCACGACGCTGCGCGCGATTTCCGGCCTCGTGCCGCCGCGCGCAGGCCAAATGCGGTTCGAGGGCATCGACATCACCGGGGCGAGGCCCCCGCGCGTGCTGGCGAGCGGGATCGCGCATTGTCCGGAAGGGCGGCGCGTGTTTCCGCACATGAGCGTCGAGGAAAACCTCGACATGGGGGCTTACCTCCGTCGTGGTTCAGGCGAGATCGCGGCCGATCGCGATCGCATCTATACGGAATTTCCGCGGCTCGCCGAGCGGCGCCGGCAGGCGGCGGGCACGCTGTCCGGTGGCGAGCAGCAGATGCTCGCGATCGGGCGTGCGCTGATGTCGCGGCCGCGGCTGATCATGTTCGACGAGCCTTCGCTCGGCCTTGCCCCCAACATCGTCGAGCGCACCTTTGCGATCATCCGTGGCATTCGCGATGCCGGCACCACGGTACTGCTGGTCGAGCAGAACGCGTTCGCCGCGCTCGAGATGTGCGACCACGCCTATCTGCTCGAGAACGGCCGCATCGTTCTGTCCGGAGCCGGCACCGAGCTGATCGAGAACGAGCATGTGCGGAAGGCCTATCTCGGTGGTTGATCCGGTTGTCCGTTCGGACGAGCCCGGATGGATTCCGGTCTGTGACCTCGGTCGCCTGAAGGCAGAGACGATCGTCCGCGTTGCCGGGCGCGATATGCTTGTGATCTGGAGCGAGGGCGATGTCGTCGCGTGCGACCGTGCCTGCCCCCACGAACAGGCCGATCTTGGTCTTGGACAGGTGACAGCGGGGCGGCTGCAGTGCCCGCGCCATGTCGCATCATTCGATTTGCGCGACGGGGCGATTACAGCGGGCTGGCCAAGTCCGCCATTGCGGCTCTATCCGGTCAAGGTCACGGGAGAGCAAATCTGGGTTGAAGAGCCTGAGCGGCGATCGGGGCGATGATGGCATCATGCCCCTGTTTTGCCCGACGAGTCAAAACGATCCGCGTCGTAGATTTTGCCTTTGGAAACAACGGCGTTCTACTGTGCATGGGGTTGTTTTCGCGTTTTTAGTCCAGCAACCGGCGTGCAGCCTCCACCAGAGCGCCGTCCGGCCGACGCAGCGCCTCGAGGATGGTGAAATGGTCGGCGCCTGCGACCGGAATGAGCTTGCCGGGCGCCTGCGCGGCCGCACGCTTCTCATGAAGGTTGATTGAATCCAGCACCAGGGCGGGGAGTTCGTTGCTGCCATAGGCGATGTCGAGCCGCTTCTGTGTCACGGGCAGGCGAAGCGGCGAGAGCTTGGCGATTTCTTCGTCCGTCAGCTTCAGCGCGCTGTTGAGGCCGGTATCGCGGATCGGCGCCAGATCGTAGACGCCTGATATCGCAAGCCCCGCATGGACACGCGGATGGTCCAGCGCCATCGCCACGAGATGGGCGCCGGCGGACCAGCCCGACAGCACGACCGGCCCGCCGATGCCATAGGATGCGCCATGCGCGGCGAGCCAGTCGAGCGCGCGCGGGATTTCGGCGACGATGTCGGTGAGGGACACCTCGGGCGCCAGCGAATAGCCGGGAATCGCAACTGACCAGCCATGTGCGGCAACGCCTTCGACCAGCATGGCGAACAGCTCGCGCGAATTGCGCTGCCAATAGCCGCCATGCACGAACACCAGGCAGGGCGCATCGGGCTTTGCGGCGGGGTAGAGATCGAGCTTGTTATTCGCCCGCTCGCCGTAACGCAAATCGAGATGGGACTTCAGCGTACCGCGCAGCCGGCTGGAAGCTTCGTTGCGCTCCGCGATCAGGGCAGGGCTGTTCTTGACCGCCGCATTGTTGTCATAGGCGGCGCTGCGTTCCGCCTGGGACAGTTCGGCCCATTTGCTGCGGGGATCGAACGGCCGATGCGTCGAGCTTGTGTTGTTGACCATGGAGTCTCCGAGCGGCCGGTCGTGGCAATGACCGGCGTCGCTCGCTCCTGTCTGCCACGAATCCCGCTCGAATTGCAGATCGCTCGTGCTCAGACGAGGGATGCGCCGTTCGCGGAACTTGTTTCAACTGGCTGTGGAGGGACGGGTCCGGGGCGGCAAAGCCGGCGACGGAAATTGACGCGCAAAGGCGCTCGTCTTCGGCTGAACACGCGATCCGTCGATCACCTCCAGCCGGCCGCAGCGGTTCAGGGTGTGCAGCTTTCGGCCGGGCCATGCGGGTCCCGGCTTCAGGGAGTGGCGGACGATCTGCTTGAATGTCGTGGGCGACAGTTCGATGACCCCCGCCAGGGCGAGCGCCGCGCCGTATCCGTCGGCACAATTCTGGACCGGGCGCCACAGTCTTTCGTTGATGGTGACGAAATTCCCGGCCGGTCGCGTACTCGCGCGATCGATCAGGACCGGGTTGCTGGCATGAGGCAGCCAGGGGCCGAGCAGGTGGTCGGCGTAGTAGATCGCAAGCGAATCCGAATAGCCGCCGGCTCCGTCGCGCCAGGCGCCAAACAGATAGTTCAGGCCGTTGTGCCGTGTGATCGTCGCGTCGGCGAGCTCCAGGCCCGAAAGCAGCGTCGCATGCCGCTCCCATTGGTCCGGAAACCGAACGCATTTGTAGAGGTCGACGTCCCCGTTGATCGAGCTCTCCGGGATCATCCACAACTCGCCGTCGTCCTCGATCAGGAACGGATAGGACAGGTGCCAGGGCTCTTCCAGCACGGGCATGACGTCGCCGACTGGCCCGGTGTCACCGAACTCGATCGCTGAAATGATTCCCTTGCCGACCCGGTGATCGAGATCTTCAAAAAAGACGAACGTTCGTCCACGCCAGGTGACGGGAAAGGGATCGGCGTAGAAGTGGTTTCCGGGATCTCCCAGAACGTTCCAGCGGGGCCCGGAGAGATCTCCGGTCTGCCAGACGCCTGCGCCGTCATTGAAGCGCCATCCGATATGCCAATGCGGGGCGTAGCAGCAGAGGCGATAGATCTCCTTGGCGATCGAGACGGCAAGGCCGCGCACGACGTAGCCAACAGGTCCACGTCGGTTCGTGGCGCCGGCAGGACGCGACAGCTGTGGCAGAATGCGCGGCCGTCCCGACAGGATTGCCGCCACCATGGTCAGGGTTCGCGCCATGACCGTTTCGAGCGCGCCGCTCAGGCCGGCTGCAGTTTCTCCCGACGGGTGGCCGCGATCGAGGACGGCGCCGTCGATCTCGTTGACGATGTCGATCACCGGCATGTCGCCGGCAAGAATGGCGGCGAGCGCGGCGTTTTCTCCTGCAGTTCCGTTGAACAGCGGGCGCAGATACAGCGAAGCCGAGCAGTCCCGATCGCGCGCGCCGCCTGTGAAATCGACGATCACGTCGGCCGTGCCGGTGCGAGCCTGCGTCCGCTCGGGAATGATCTTCAGCCCGTCGGCACCGCCGGGTTTGCCCTTGTGCAACACCATGCGTTCGAGCGCGAACAGCGCGTCGAGACCCGCAGGCCGTGACTCCGCCGTCGCCGTCCAGGCGATCTGGACCGGAACGTCCCGCCCGTCGATCGACAGCGTCTCGCGGTGCATCCACCGCCGCGCATGCTCACGTTCACAGCGAAACTCGATGATCATGTCGAGCCAATCTATTCCAGCGGATCAGGTCAAATGACTTGGCCGAGAATTCGAACATATTCCTCAACCATGGAATCCACCGAATACCGCAACCTCAGGCCTTTGGCGTTTTGTCGCAGTTCGTCGCGCAGGGTTTGGTCGGTCAGGAGTTTCGAGACGGCGGCCGACAGCTTCGCATGATCGGAGGCATCCACGAACAGTGCTGTCGGTTTGCCTTCGAAGGACAGCACCTCGCGCAGGACGGGAAGATCGGTGACGACGGAGGGAACGCCGGCGTTTGCGGCTTCGACCGCGGCGAGGCCGAAAGTCTCGGCTTGTGTCGGAAATACGAACACGTCCAGGCAGGCGAGAAAGTCGGCCATCTGGCGCGGGGTGATTTCCCCGAGCAGATGCAGTCTGTCCGAGACTTTCAAATCATCCGCCAGCTGCCTTAGCCGAACCTCGTCGGCACCCTGGCCGGCCAGTGCGAGATGCCAGGACGGTTGATCCGGCAGCAGGCGTATCGCTGCATCGAGCCGCTTGTGCGGGTGCAGCCTGGCTGCGCAGCCAAGCAATATGCGGTCCGGCGGAAGATTGAACTTCTGTCGCGCAGCTTCCTTCGGCAGGGTGAGGGCCTTGTCGTCGAAGCCGTGCGGGACATGCACCATGCGCGACCGGTAGGCCGCAGGGTAGCGCGAATATTCGCGCTGCATGTCCAGCGAGTTCAGCGTGATGCGGTCGAAGAAGCCGAGGCTGCCCATGACGATGTCGGCCGTGCGGACCGGCCAGCTCATCGACAGTGCGGACGATACCTGATTGGCGACGACGGGCGCGCGGCAGACGAGGCGAGACACGCCCGCGCCGATGACGTTGCCGAAATGCTGAAAGGTCAGAACGGCGTCGGGCCTGGTGGTTCTGATATGACGGCCGAGCGTCCACAGCATTTGCAGCAGGGCCAGCGGGTGTCCCGGCCGGCGCGATGCGCAGTAGAGCGTATCGGGAGGCTCGTCGAAGGAATCCGATTTGCGGAAGAAGAACAGATTGGTGACCCGATAGCCGCGCGCGGTCAGGCCGGCGCCGAGCAGCCTGGAAATCTCCTGGGCGCCCGCATTCTCGGCTTGCGTCTGGACGAGAAGCACGTGCGGCTTTCGTCGGCCGCTGCCCCGACTTGCGAGTGCTGCCGCGGTCGACGGCAGCTTCGGTGCCTCGCCCAGTTCTGCGCCTGGCTGGTAATGCAGCACGGATCCCGACCCGCTAATGAAACGTTCACCTTCTTAACGCCGTACCTATCATGCGAGCGTCGCGCGGACACCGGCTAGCAACAAACGGAGTTAATGCCCTGTCCGCCGGAACAGCATCGTTCACAGGAGAATGGCAGCGGTTTGCGGACGGAGCGAAGCGAGCGCGTTAACCAATTGTTCATCTTCGCGCGGAGGCGGGTAACCGCGGATTAACCATAGATATTTACGGTGGCGCAGGCCACTGAACAGTGCTTGCCAGTTGAATCCGAGTAAAGTCCATGACGTTCGGTCGCCGCGCAGACCCGACAAGTTCCGGATCGACCGGTGTCTCCGCGTCGTGGCAGACTCAAGATGCGTCGAACGGTGAGGCTGGCGGAGCCGCAGCCCGCCTTGGCAGTGTGCTCACTGCCGCAGGCGCGCTCTCCTTCATTCGGGACAATGCTCGCCGTATCCTGGCGCTCGCTCTTGCGATCTTCGCCCTCGGCGTCATCGTTCTGCTGGTGATCCCGGTTCGATTTGCGGCGACCGCGCTGGTCGTCGTCGATCCCCGCGAACAACGCGTGACCGCGGATCAGGACGTTCTGCCAGGCATAGGGCAGGATAGCGCCGCGCTGCAAAGCCTGGTCGAAGTGGCGAAGTCCGACGGCTTTCTCAAGCCGCTGATCGAGCAGCTCAAGATTCGGGATGACGAGGACATTTCCGGGGGACATACCGACCCCGCGCGCCTGCTCGAGAGGTTCCGCAACCGTCTCGACATTTCCCGCCGCGGGCTCACTTACGTCATCGCCATCCGCTTCACCTCGAACCGGCCGGAGCGGGCGGCTTATTATGCGAACGCGATAGCCGAGGCGTTCGTCGCGAGCCAGAGTCGCAACCGCACCGATGCGACCGACGAGGCGGCCGACTGGCTCAGTGGCCGGCTGAAGACATTGAACGACCGGTTGAGGGCGTCAGAGGACGCCGTGGCCACGTTCAAGCTCGAGCACAGGATCGTCAACGCCGGCAAGGATTCCACGACCCAGCAATTGCGCGTGACCGAGCTGTCGCAGCAGGTCGCCGCCGCGCGCGCCCGGACCGAAGAGGCCAAAGCCCGCTACGAGCAGGCGCAGCGCGACGTGAAGGCGAATGTCGAGGGTCCTGCCAAGCAGGATCTCCTGAGCGCGCTGCGCGCGCAGCGGTCGGCGCTCAATGATCAAATCGCGCAGAAGCGCGCGGTGTTCGGCGATCGCCATCCCGACCTCGTCATGTCCTACAGCCAGCTGAACGATCTCAACAGGCAGATCGAGGTCGAGCGGGCCAAGAGCATCGACACCGCAAAGTCGGAGTACGAGGCCCAGCGCGAACAGCAGAAGGCCCTCGAAGGCCAGATGAAGGCGGCTGAATCGCAGCTCCTGGTCGACGGTCAGGCTCTGGTCAGGCTCCAGGAGTTGCAGCGCGACGCCGAGGCGAACAGAAACATCTACGAACAATTCCTGTCGCGCTCGAAGACGACGAACGAGCAGCGTCTCCTGCAGAGCTCCCAGACCAAGATTGCGTCGTCCGCCATTCCGCCGCTTCGCTCGACCCTTCCGCCGCTGCCCTTGCTGCTTGCCGCGCTCGCGATCGGCTCGCTGCTGACATCGACGGCGGTCGTTGCCGCTACGGGACGCCGATCGGACAAGCCCGTCGAAGACGTTCGTGCCCCCGATCCGGCTCCGCGCCAGCCCGCGTCGTGGCCACGCCCGCCCGTGTGGGCCCGCATTCCCGACCTGCTGCCGGGCGATGTGCCCAGAAACATCTGGCAAGGTCCGGTCTCCGCGACGGCTGCGCTCGATCTCGGTCCGCATTTGCGCCCGCTGCTCGACCGGCTGGAGAAATTGCCGGGAGCCCGGGGCAAGGTCGCGCTCGTGATGTCGGTCGGCAAGCGGGCCGGCGGCAATACGGTCGCGCGGTCGCTGAACCGGTGGGCGGTGAACAAGGGGAAGTTGAGCGTCCTGATCCGGGTCGAGCCGGACCTCGGTGGTGCCGCGGTTAGCCTCGTCAAGGAGCAGGCGGACGGCATGACCACGGCGGACTTTCGCAGCGTCGACGCGCTTCTGGGCGCCGGCAAACGGCTCGAGGCGTCGCCCGCGGATGACATTCGTTCGGAGTTCGATCTGATCGTCGTCCACGCCACCTCGCTGGCCTTGCAGCCGGAGGCGGCGGCGCTCGCCGCTCACGCCGATCTGGTCGTCCTGGTCGCTTGCGAAGACGCGGTCGATTCCGCTGCAATGCGCAGGGCAATGGCGGCGCTGTCCCGCTTTGGCAGCGTGCCGACCGGGCTCGTCATCAATCGTGTCCCGCCCGATCCGTCGGCGGCGCGTCGTCGGGGCGAAGTGTTGGGCCTGGCCGGTTGATCGACGCCTAATCGCAGGAGTCGGCACCGCGGACCGCAAAGGCGCCGCGTTTCGATGCCGAGAAGCGCAGAAGCACGAGAATTGAAGGGTCGACTCCGGTTCGCCGGCGACAGAGGATGTTGAGCGCGATGGTCGCGAACGCCAGCGACACGGTCGCCGAGATCGCCGCGCCAAGCACGCCGAGCCAGGGAATCAGGACGAGAAATCCGACCAGCCGCAGTGCGACATTCGCCGCGACGACGGGGACATAGATGCGCTCATGGCCGGTCAGCTGCAGGATCGCCGCGGATGGACCGCCCGCCGCCTGGAAAGCCGTGCCGATCGCGAGCACGATCAGGACCCAGTGCTGTGCGGCGAAATGAGGCCCGAACAGGTTGAGAAGATGGGGGCCGCCGATCCAGATCAGGAGAAGTCCGCTGGCCACGCAAAGTGCGGTCACTTCCGCCATGAGCCGCAACGTTCGCCCGAACTCCTGGTGGTTCTTGCTGAAGTACAGCGAAGGAAGCCGGCGCGCCCCGAAACTGTACAGCGCCGCCGACAGCATGGCGAAGATGTTGGCCAGGCGCGAGGCGGCGAAATAGATTCCAGCGGTCGCCGGATCCAGCATCCAGTAGACCAGGATGACGTCGAAATACTGGTTGGCCGCTTCCAGGATGGACGCGACCCAGAAATGAAGCGCGCTGGCTCTCCAGCGAGAGGTCTCGTAACGCGCCGCTGTGCTGCGCAAGTCCGGCAGGGCTCGCGCAATGGCAATGACCTGCGCGACAAGGCCCACCGACATGGCGATCGTCATCACGGCGAACAACTCGGCGGGATCGAGCTGCCGATGGCCGAACAACATGGCAAGCAGAAACAGGACGACGATGACCCGCCAGAAGAGCTCCCGGTTTCCTTCGCCCATGAGAATGCTGACCAGCGAGCGGGCGATCTGGCTGCCGAGCATCAGTCCGGCATTCACCGCCGTGTAGGCCGAGAGAGCAAGGATCAGCAGCCACCAATCGCCCCTCAAGCTCGCGGCCAACGCGACCGCGGCGATCGCGATCAGCATCGCGACGGAGGTCATCTTGAAGCTCGACAGGAGGACGCCTTTGGTGAGGTCGGGCCTGTCTTCGACCTGATACTCGTTCAAAAATCGCACCAGAAGCGACTCCTGGCCGACCAGCCCCACGACCGCTGCGATCTGGGCAACGGAAAGCCAGGTCGCAAAGATGCCGAATCCATCAGGCGACATCGTTCGCGCCGCCAGCGAGAACAACGCAAACGCAAGCGCGCCGCTGCCAACCTTGAGGAGGATGGTCCCGACAACGCCGCGCGTCACGTCGCGCCGCAGGAACTGGACGATGGATTCGATCATGGACGTTGAGGGACGACTTTCCCCTGGAGATACGCGCTGCGATGGCGGTGACAGCCTAGCATGGTGAAAAACCGCGAGTGTTAATGGGGCCTCTGGAGTCTTGTTGGTTGCGGCCGATGTCGGCGAAACATCCGCTGCGTCACGGTGGGACACCTTCGCTCCGGCTGTCCCAGTTAGAGCGCAGGCCGGCTTCGTCGAAAAGCGGCGTGATGTCGCTCTGACGAGAAGCAGCCATGCGTTCCGCCGTGGCGTTGCCGAAGACCGGTTCTTGTCGAACATCCGGAGCAAGACGCGTGCCGAAACATCGTCCGGCCAGATCGAGTCTTCGGTTCGTTAACCTCGATCGACGGAAATGATCGCGTTCGGTCCTGCGATGCGACATCAGGCGGGATAATTGCAAATGGAACCACCGTTAACCGTGGGAGCCTGGATCATGACGGCGGATAGCACCGTGACCGAACCGATCGCCGCAGCTGCGACCACGACGATCGTTGCGGACGTCGCGATTGTCGGAGGTGGCCTTGCAGGTTCGCTCGCGGCTGCTGTCCTTGCGCGGGCAGGGCATCGCGTCGCGCTGGTGGACAAGCGGGCGGTCTATCCGGACGAGTTTCGGGTCGAAAAGATCGGCGGCCATCAGCTGGAGATGTTCCGCAGGCTGGGCTTCATCCGCGGCCTCGCGAGCGTCGCTTGTCCATACGATCAGGTGCTCAATGTCCGGGAAGGCAAGGTGGTCGATGTCAGCGTCGGCCAGGCTTACGGGCTTCCCTATGCCGGTCTCGTTGCCATGGCGCGTGGCCAGATACCCGATCCGTCCAGTCTGATCGTCGACGAGGTCACCGCAGTCACCTGTAGCGACGACATCCAGCATATCGAGCTCGCCTCCGGGCGCCGCCTCAATGCGCGTCTTGTCGTTCTGGCGACGGGCATGGCCGGAGCCCTCGGCTACAAGCTGGGCATCAGGCGGCGCGTGCTGGCCGCAGGCCACTCGGTCTCGTTCGGCTTCACGATCGTGCGCCGTGACGGCACGCCGTTCGATTTCAAGGCGCTGACCTGTTACGGCGAGCGCACCTCCGACGGCGTCGATTATCTCAGCCTGTTTCCGGTACCCGCCGGCATGCGGGCCAATCTCTTCATGTTCCGCGACCCGACCGATCCGGTCATGCGTGATCTGCGTCGCGACACGGAGGCGACAGTCCTGCGGCTGCTGCCGGGATTGCAGCCCTATCTCGGCGATTTTCGCGTGACGGATCGGGTACAGAACTGGGTGATGGATCTGTCCGTCGTCGAAGGACATCTCCAGCCCGGCGTCGTGCTGATCGGCGATGCGTTTCAGACCAACTGTCCCGCCGCCGGAACGGGCGTCGCCCGCCTGCTGGTGGACGTCGAGCGTCTCTGCACCGAATATGCACCGCGGTGGCTTGCGACCGAAGGCATGGGCAAGGAGAAGATATCGGAGTTCTATTCCGATCGCGACAAGATCGCCGCGGACCAGCAGTCACTGAAGATGGCGCGCTTCCGCCAGGCGCTGACGTCCCGCGACGATATCAGCTGGGACGTGCGGCGACGGCTGCACTTCCTGCGGCGGAGCATTACCCATCGGGTCGATCAGATGCGGCCGGGCTGGCTCGCGCAGGTCCGCAGCGCGCTGCGCGCCTGAGGGCTGAAACCCGCCAGCGCCTCGCGCCGGTCAGCGCGTTGGCGTCGAGGTGCGGGTCGGCGAGAGCCTGACCTCCGAAATTCGCTTCGCGGCAAGTTTGAGCCAGGGCGCCTGCTTCAGTGCGAACAGGGATATCGCGCCTGTGGTGCTGCCGGCCTGCGTGACCGCCCACATCGGCGAGGCCTGCGCGCCGAACAATTTCTTGTATGGCTCGTCGCCAATGGTGAAGTCGAGCATCTGATCTCCGCGCTCGATGCAGTCCTTCGCCACCTGCTCGAACATCAGCGCGCCCAGCGACTGGCTCTTGTATCCGGCAATGTCGAAGGCACTCATGATGACGAGGAAGCTATCGCGGTGGTGCAAGCCGAGCACGGCGGCGATCACCTCGCCATCCATCTTCATGGCATAGAGCCGCGCAAGGGAACCGAGACCGCGGACCGCGACGTCGGAATAGAAGTCGTAATATGCGGGGCGCTGGAGTAGGTCTCCGTCGCCCTGCGCCTGGAACCGCGGACCGCGAAATTTTCTCATTACGTCCAGCGCCTCGAGGACGGCAGCGCCGTCGCTGCAGCACGAGAAGCTCAGCGCGCCCTTCTTCTGGAGCTGCCGATACTTCTTTGCGAGCTCCTTCTGATAGGAACGATCCATCGCACTGGCCCGCCATTGCTCGAATGGGGCGACGAGAACGGTCGCGTAGGCATTGGTGTCCATCGCGACGCGGCGGGGCGCGGCCAGAAGGCTCTCGATCGGCAGCCGCCCGTCCGGCAGCTTGGTCATTCGGAGCAGGTCGAAAGGGCGAACGAGGCGGCGAATCCGGGCGCATGCCTCCGCATCCCCAAGCAGTTCGGAAAACACCGTCGGACTGCAAACCGGCGCCAGATAGTCGGAGACGCGGAGATCTGCGAATTCGACGGTCCGTATCGGACCGCGCCGGATCCGGAGCAGGGGCAGCACCATCGCAAGGGCGCGCGTCGCGCGGTAGCGAACCACGACAACCAGAGGGGTTGCTCCCGCATGAGACGCGAGCCTGCTGTAGAGGCTGTGCAGCCAGAGCGGATGCTGGAACGCGGTGGCGGCCGAGTGGTCGAACAGCTCTGCATAGTCCGCCGACAGGAAGTCGAATGCCGGCTCGACGGCGATATCGAACGTGTTGCCGGGCGTGTTCATGCGTAACCAGGGAGGCCAGGGAATTCGGGAGTGCTCGATCGAGCTGAGGGCTTATAGCAGGGGAGTGACGGTCGAGATACCGAGGTGGTACGATTTGCATCAAATGGACTGAGCCGGGTTCGTATCGTTACCGAAGTCTTAAGGCTTCGCGGCCGCGGAGGCTGCGATGTGGAGACCTGGCCGCGCTAGCAAATAATTAACCGCGTTTAAGGAAGGTCAATCATGGCCAGCCTACAGACCGAGGTGGACTCCGGGGCTCCCGGGAGCGCGATCTGGAAGACGCGCAGCGTTGGCGTTGAGAAGATTGCCAGGGCCGCGATTGGCTGTTCGATCACCATCAACGTCGTCGCGTCGATGGGCACCTTCAACACCGGGCTGTTGCCGGCGGAGCTGACCTATCTGCAGCAGGCTGTCGCGGTCCTGATGTGGGGCGTCCTGATCTACGCCAGCGCATTCGTGCGTCCGCCCCTGCGTTTGCAGTTCAATCCCGATCTGATCGTGCTGGTCGCATTCTACGCCTTCGCCGTCATCTCCGTGTTCTGGACCAGCCTGAATGCCGCCGCGATCATGAAGAGCCTGGCGCTCGCGATGACGACCTTCGGTGCCTTCTGTCTCATCACGCGCATCGACATGGACGAGGTTGTCAGGGCCACGGCGTTGGGCCTTTTCATATTGGTCGCCGCGTCGGCCTTCGTTGCGCTCGCCGTACCCGATATCGGGATAGACCACAGCTGGATGCATAACGGTCAATGGCAAGGCGTCTATGAATCGAAGCAGACCCTCGGTTTCGTCGGCGCGTATCTGATGTTCTTCGCCTGCTATCTGAAGATGAAGGGGCAGGGGTGGCCGGCTTTCCTCCTGACCTTCGTTCTGGCGTCCACATGTGTCCTCGCGTCGGAATCGCGGGGCGCCGGTGCCGTTGCCCTGGCCGCATGCGCATTGCTGTTGACCTCGATGTGGTCGGTCATCTGCATGAGACTCTATGCGGTCCTGCCGTTCGTCATGTGTTTGCTGGCCGGCGCGCTGATCTTCTATTTTTACGCGACGGGGTATGACGCGATCCATGTCGGCGACGCGTCCGTCGATTTGACCGAGCGGACGTTCATCTGGCATTACGCCATCAGCCATTTCGATGACGCGCCGCTGCTCGGCTTCGGGATCAACGGCTTCTGGACGATCCCGTCGATCTACGACTATTTCGAGCAGAACCATGGCTGGGTGCTCGACAATTATCACAGCGGCTATATCGCGATCCTGATGGAGACGGGGTTTCTCGGCTACACGCTCTTCGCCGCGAGCGTCCTGCTGTTTTCGAGCAAGGTTCTCCATCTGATTTCGGCCCGCGCGATCGACCGGTCGCACTGCGCGCTGATCATCGGATTTGCCGTTCTCAGCTTTCAGACCAATTTTACCGAGACGACGTTCCTTCGTTCGACGATGTTCACGTCGGTGCTGCTGGTGGCGTTCTTCTTCGCGACGTGCAGGCCTGTGCCGCAGACCGATCTCTAGTCTCAACGAATGGAAGCAAGATGAGAGCCATCCGCGCTCGCTGGACGAGAAGCGTCAATCTTGCGGCAACGGCAGTTTTCCTCGCGTCGTTTGGCTTCCATGCCAATGGGGCCGGGCAGGCTGCTTCCCGTGACCTGCCGAAATTGGGGCGCGGCATCAATATTCTCGGCTATGACGGGATCTGGGAAGGCGGCCGGAACGCGCCATTCCGCCTGGACAATCTGACGGCAATCAGGAAGGCCGGATTTTCGCACGTCAGGATCAACTTTTTCGGCTTCAAGTTCATGGGCCCGGGGAACGTGCTGGACGAGATCGTTCTGAGGCGGCTCGATGCCGTCATCGAGGACGTCCTTGCAAGAAACCTCATTCCGATCGTTGACGAGCACGACACCCATATCTGCCAACGCGACGTTTCCGAATGCGGCGAGAAGCTCAGGGCATTCTGGCGGCAGATCGCCGAGCGCTATGCCGGAAAATATCCCGCGCTGGTCTTCGAGGTCCTGAACGAGCCTGGCGGGCAAATGACGTCCGGCGACTGGAATTCGCTCCTCAACGAATGTCTTGAAATCATCCGCCGCACCAATCCGGCGCGGCCGGTCATTGCCGCGGTTCTCAATACGGACGACATCCCCGTCGACGACCTGGCTCTGCCGGCCGACGACAGGAACCTGATTGTCACGTTTCACTATTACGCGCCGATACGATTCACGCATCAGGGCGCACCGTGGTCCCCGACGTTTTCGCGGATCGGGCCGCTGGATTGGGGCAGTCCCGACGACGAAGCCAAGGCTGCTGCTGACTTCGAGAAGATGAATCTCTGGGCGGAGAAGGAGAAGCGCCCCGTCTATCTCGGCGAGTTCGGGGTATACGAGCGTGCGCCATCCGACAGCCGCGCAAGATATCTGTCGTTCATGGCGAGAAGCGCCGACCGGCTTGGCTGGTCATGGGCCTATTGGCAATTCGACCATGATTTCGCGGCCTTCGACAGCGCGCGTCAGGCCTGGAAGCCGGACATCCTGCGTGCGCTGATTCCGCCGCAGCGTTGAAGCGGCGGTCGCGATTTCGCTGACAGTCTTGTCGGCCGTCGCGCGAAATCTGCCGCGCTCTCGCCGCTCGCAATCGCCTAGCGTGGCGCGTCGATCAAAACCATGTGGCGATCTCGCGGAGGCGTCGATACGCCGTCTCGCGCGCGGCGAGGATCGGGTCCGCCGGGCCGGTGGTCGGCCCGATCGGCACAAAGCGCACGTCGCTGATGCCAATGAAACGCAGCGCCTCGCGCAAATAGGGTGTCGCCATGTCGGTGCGGCCGCGATTCATGCCGGTGACGAAGTCGCTGCCGCTGGCGAGGATGACGATGGTCGGCCGGTCCTCTAGGAGCGGAAGATAGCCCGACGCCGGGTCGTACCGGAAGGTAAGGCCGGGCTGGACGATGATGTCGAACCACTGCTTGAGCTTGTAGGGGATGCCGAAATTCCACATCGGCGTCGAGATCAGCACGCGTTCGGCGAGCGACAAGCGCGTCGCCATGCGCTCGGCCTCGGCAAAGCTGTCGCGCTGGGCGTCGTCGAAGGCCTGGGCCTTCATCCGCGCATATTTGGCCTCGACAATCGGCCCCCCAAACTCCGGCATCCGCTCCCGCCAGAGATCCATGACGTCGATGTCCCAGTCGGGACCCGCCTTGTGAAATCCGTCAAGGAAGACGCGCGCGCCGGCGCTCGACTCCGAGTCGGGGCGCGGCGAGCAGGAGAGGTGCAGGAGCTTTGCCACCGCTCATCCCAGCGCTCTGATGACGGCATCCGCCCGCGTGACGATGGCGACGTTCTGCATGGCAAAATTGATCGAGGCCGAGTGCCAGTCGGCATTCATGGTCGAGCAGCAATCCTCCGGCACGATCATGAAATAGCCCTTGTCGGCGCCGGTGCGCGCGGTGTGCTCGACCGACATGTTGGTCCAGGCGCCGGTGTTGATGATCATGTCGCGGCCGGTGGCCTTCAGGATCGTCTCCAGCCGCGTGCCCTCCCAGGCACTCATCCGCATCTTCTCGACGACGAAATCGCCGGGCCGGGGCTCCAGGCCCGAGACCGGTGCCGCGCCCCAGCTGCCGCGTACCATCGCCTTGCTGTCGACCAGACCCTCGAACAGCGGCACGTTCAGCGTCACGCCGGGGGCGCCGGGCTCGACCACGAACCAGACATGGATGATGGCGACGCCGCGCGCCCGCGCGGCCTCGGCAAGACGCCGGACATTCTCGACCACATGCTGCTGCTTCGCGTGAGCGGGCGCGCCAGACCCGTCGAATGCGCCGCCATCCATGATGACGTCGTTCTGAAGATCCTGGATGATCATGGCGCAGCGCTGCGGATCGAGCCGCATCTCGCCGTCGGTGAGGATGGGCGCTGCGGCCGCGGGGCCGGCGCTTGCGCCTCCGCCGCCGCGCCTGCCGCTCATATAGGGCTCGTGGCGCGGTCCCACCCTGGTCGGGATGGCATAGACCGAATGCGTCGAGGTCAGATAGAGCGTGCGGAAATCCGGCCCGCCCCAGGCGAGGTTGGCGACGAGTTCGGGTACACGAACCTTGCCGAGCAGTTCGCCGCGTGGCGAGTAGACCCAAACGCCGCCGGGTGCGGTGACCCAGACATTGCCGTGCTGGTCGCACTTCATGCCGTCGGGCAGGCCAGGCTCGAGCTCGGACTTGATGCTACTTGCGAACACCCGCGCATTCGAGAGCGTGCCGTCGGCATTGACGTCGAATACGCGGATCAGCGCCTGCACGGTGTCGTTGACATAGAGCAGCCGTTCGTCGGGCGAGAAGCACAGTCCGTTCGGCTGGTCGAACAGATTGCGGTCGACGACGAGCTTCGGCTCGCCGCCGGGCATGACACGATAGACGCCCTGGAAGCCAAGCTGCCGCGGCCGCTCGACGCCATAGACCGGCATGCGGCCGTACCAGGGATCCGAGAAATAGATTGCGCCCGAGGAGTGCACGCAGACGTCGTTGGGGCTGTTGAGCTCCTGGCCCCCGAAATGCGAGGCCAGCACCTCGCGCCGGCCGTCCGGCCGCTCGCGGATCAGCGACGAGGTGGCGTGCTCGCAGACGATCAGATTGAGCTCGGCGTCGTAGGTCATGCCGTTGCATTTGTTCGACGGGCGCTTGACCTCGGCCACGCCGCGCCGTGCGTCCCAACGCCGCCGAACGTCGCCAGGCATGTCCGAGAACAGGAGGTAGTGATCGATCGGATGCCAGATCGGGCCCTCCGTGAAGTCAAAGCCTGTTCCGACCTGCGCGACCGGCGCATAGGGATCGATCAAGGTCTCGAACTCACTTCGCAAGGTGACATGCGTCATCGGTCGATCCTTCGAGCGCGTCAGGCCGGGAACCAGTTGCGCGGGGGCAGCGACTGCACGATCGGGCCGGGGACCTGGTCGTGCAGACGGCCGACGACCATGCCGCCTTCGATCTTGGCCGGCCTGTCGTGCACCGGCAGCAAATAGCGCGAATTGCTCAGCAGCTTCTTGATCGAGGCCTTCTCCGCCCGGTTGCTGGTGCCGTGGTTGCCGGTCGTCCGCGGCTCCCAGTCGTGAATCTCGTTGAACGGCGTGACGATCTGGTCGTTGAAATCGTAGATCACGTCGCCGCAGATGGTGGCGATCCCGTCGGCGGTCTCGACGATGATGTTCATGGAGCCCTCGGTGTGGGCGTTGGCGGCGTCGCAATAGACGCCGGGCATCAGCTCGATCGGCCCGGTGATCTCCAGATCGAGGAAACGCAGCGCGCTCTTGGTGTGCAGGCGGTCGATCAGGTGCTTGATGTCGGGCGCCGGATATTGCGGATGCATCAGGCCGGAGACCGAATATTCCAGCTCCTTGCGATTGAGGACGACGGTCGTGTTCATCGGAAACAGATCGTCCTTGCCGGCGTGGTCGATATGCAGATGGGTGTGGCAGACGAAGCGCACGTCGCCCATGCGCACGCCATGGCGGGCAAGCTGGTTCTCGATCATGTGCTCGTGGTACTGCAGCCCGCGCATGCCCAGCGTCTCCATGATCTGGTTGGAGCGGTAGCCCGTGTCGACCACGACCGGATATTTGCCGCCGAGGATCAAAAAGCCGAGCGTGAGGACGCGGCGGGTGCGGCCGCAGTCGCGGCCGAGAACCAGAAAGCTCGATTCCAGCTCGATATCGCCATAGTCCAGGATCTTGATCTCCAGCGCCATCCGTGTCTCTCCCTGTCTCGTTTCTTGTCTGTCAAAGCCGGTAGACGCGCGCCGCGGTGGTCCTGAAGATCGCGTCCTGTTGCCCGGTACTCAGCGGAGCGGCCGCCGCGCGAAACGCGCCAACGAGCTCGCGATAGCTGGTCCACAATTTCTCGATCGGAAAATTCGATCCGAACAGGCAGCGTTCGGCACCGAAGGTCGCGACCGTGTCGGTCAGCACCGCGGCGATATGCGCGGGATCGTTGCGGTGGATGAACGTGCCGAGCCCGGACAGCTTCGACACCACGTTCGGACATGCGGCGAGGCGTGCCATTCCCGCGCGCCAGGCCGCGCGGCCTGCCGGCGAAAGATCCTCCAGCATCCCGGCGTGCTGGAGGATGAAGGTCACCTTCGGGCAGGCCTCGGCCATATGCGCGGCATCCGGCATCTGCGGTGTGAACACCTGAAGATCAAAACTCCAGCCGTAGTCGGCGAGGTATCCGACGTTGCTGCGGATCAGGGGGTCGAGACAGAGATCAGGCCGGGTGGCAAACCGATAAAGCGGGTTCTCGTGCCAGTGCAGCTGCATCCGCACGCCACGCACGAGCGGGTAACGCTTGAGGCGGTCGAGCTGCGGGCGGACGTCGTCGACCGCGAAATTGGCATAGGCGACGATGGCGTGGGGCCAGCCTTGCTCGTCCGCGGTCTGCTGCACCCAGGCGGCCTCGTCCTCGAAACGATCGTTGGCCCAGTTGGTCTGGACGTAGACGGAGCGATTGACGCCGGTGCCCTTGAGATCGCCGAGATATTCCTGGATCGGATAGTCGCGCCGGATCGGCTCGTAGGGTCCGAAGATGCGGGGCTGCATGGGGCCGATCAGCCAGGGCAGGTCCGCCTGCCGCCAGATGTGATGATGGCCGTCGACAATCTCGGTCACGCAACTCTCCTTCGTCCCAGTGCCAGGACATGCGCGACGATCGACGCGCTCGACCCGCCGTCGACGAGATCGTCAACGAAGCGTTCGATGGCGACGAGCGCTTCGGTCTGGGGGCGAAAGCCCGGACCCGTTGCGAGCGGCGTCAGCCAGCTCATGCGCCAGGCCCGCCGCGACAGTCTTGCCACGGCGTCGCGCAGCGCGTCGGGTGGGCCGCGCTCCAGCCCGTCCGAGACGACGATAACCGCCGCCCCGCGCGCATAGCCGCCGAACCGCGGCACCGCGAGAAAGGCTTGCAAGGCATCGCCGATCCGGGTGCCGCCGTCCCAGTCGCTGACGAGATGGGCGGCCGCGCTCAGCGCCTGTTCGCGCCGCTTGAGCCGCAGCGCGCGGGTGACACGGGTCAGGCGCGTGCCGAAGGTGAAGACCTCGACATTGGGCGCTGCCTGCACCAGCGCGTGGGCGAGCTTCATGTTCTCCTCGGTGCGGCTCTTCATCGAGCCGGAGACGTCGATCAGCAGCAGAATTTTTCGCGGGCGCTGCCTGCGCTTCAGGTGGCCGAGACGCAGGACCTCGCCGTCGCTGCGCACGGAATCGCGCAAGGTCCGGCGAAGATCGGCGAACGGACCGCGCCGGGCCTGCATGCGCCGGTGGCCGCGTCGCCTGGGCAGACGCCGCGGCGCTTCGCGGGTTAGGCGGCGCAGCGCATCGCCGGGAGAGAGTTGCGCAAAGCGGCGGTCGACCAGCGCCTCGGTACGGGTCGCGGTGAGGCCGGATTCGTTGGCGTCGTCGGAGAGCAGAGGCTCCTCCTCGCCGCGGCCTTCTTCCTGAAGCCGGACGGTCTCGTCGTCCTCGCCGTCGTCATCGCGCGTGACGGCCTCGCTGCCGCGGAAATGGAGGTCGAACAGCCGGTCGAAGGTCGCGCGGCGTTCGGGCGGCGGGCCGAGGGTGGCCAGCGCCGCCTGGCGGATATCGCCGAGATCGCGCGGGCCGAGCAGCTCGATCGCAGTGAGGAACGCGGTGGTCTGTTCCGGGGCGACGGCGAAGCCGTTGGCGCGCAGCAGTGCGACGAAGGAGACGAACACGCGCGCCGCCTGCGGCAGTTGCAGTTCGGGACTCATGCGGTTGCCTCCGCAAGCATCGCATCGAGCCGGGGTGAGATGAAGTGCAGGTCCTCCTCGTCCTTGAGCGCCACGCCGATCGAGCGCCTGAAGGCATCGGGCCAGCGCGCGCCGCCCTTGTGCAGCAAGGTCGCCGCCTCGGCCCAGTCGACGGCTTCAGCGATGCCCGGGGCCTTGCTGAGCGGCTCGCGTCTGAGCTTGCCGACGGCGGCAACGACGGCGCGTGCGGTTGCCTCCGCAACGCTGGAGGCGCGCAGCATCACGATGCGCGCCTCGCGCTCTTCGGTGGGATAGTCGATCCAGTGATAGACGCAGCGGCGGCGCAGGGCCTCGTGCAGGTCGCGCGTCCGGTTCGAGGTCAACACCACGACGGGACGCTCCGCCGCGCGGACCGTGCCGCGCTCGGGGATCGAGATCTGGAAGTCGGACAGGAATTCGAGCAGGAAGGCCTCGAACTCCTGATCGGCGCGGTCGATTTCGTCGATCAGCAGCACGGTGGAATCGGGCGCACGCAGTGTGGCGAGCATCGGCCGTTCGATCAGGAACGTCTCGCCATAGATGTCGATGCTCTCGTCGCCGGCCTGGCGGATCGCGAGCATCTGGCGCGGGTAGTTCCACTCGTAGAGCGCCGCGGACGAATCGATGCCCTCATAACATTGCAGCCGGATCAAACGCCGCCCCAGCACGGCGGCGATGGCCTTCGCCGCCTCGGTCTTGCCGACGCCCGGCGCGCCTTCGAGCAGCAGGGGCTTGCCGAGGGCGAGGCCGAGATAGGCTGCGGTCGCGAGCCCCTCGTCGGCGAGGTAATAGGCCGCGCGCAGCGCCTTCTCCAGCGCTTCGGGGCTGTCGATGCCGACGATGTTGCTGCGGACCGCCATTGCAAGACCTCTAGCGCCGTGCCTGCGGTCGCGCGCCGCCCTGGGATTTGATGGCGCGCAGCACTTTTTCCGGGGTGATCGGCAGATCGTCGATGCGGACGCCGACCGCGTTGAAGATCGCATTGGCGACGGCCGGTAGCACCGGATTGGCGCACATCTCGCCGGGGCCCTTGGCGCCGAACGGGCCATCCGGCGCAGGACGCTCCAGCACGGCGATGTCGTGCGGGCAGATATCGCCGGGGCCGGGCATCAGATATTCGACGAAATCGCGGGGGCCGTGAACGGGATCGGGATAGTAGGGCTCAGGCGTCTCGTAGAGCGCGTGGCTGACGCCCATCCAGGCGCCGCCGACCAGCTGCTGCTCGACCAGGCGCGGATTGAGCGCGCGGCCGAGCTCATAGGCGGAGTCCATGCGCACCATCGCGACCTCGCCGGTCTCGTCGTCCACCTCGACCTCGGCGACCAGGCAGGCATGGGCGTAGCAGGTTGCCGGCGACATCTCGCCGGTTTCCGGATCGACGTTGGAAAGAGGGACGAGGAAGATGCCGCGGCCGGAGATGGTCTTGCCCTGCTTGAACTGCGCGGCGATCGCGACGTCCTTGGTCGAGATCGACCGGTGCGGCGCGCCCTTGACGTGGATGTTGCCGCGCCCGTCGGTCTCGAGATCGGCGGCGTTGACCTCGAGCTCCTCTGCGGCGGCCTCCATCATCACGCCGCGCGCCTCGCGGGCGGCGGCCATCACGGCATTGCCGACGCGGTGGGTGCCGCGCGAGGCGAACGAGCCCATGCAGTGCGGGCCGGTGTCGGAGTCGGCCGTGTCGACATAGACGTCCTCGACCGGCACGCCCAGCGTCTCCGCGCAGATCTGCCGTGTCACCGACTTCATGCCCTGGCCGAGGTCGATCGACGACAGCGCGACGGTGAACTTGCCGCTCGGATTGGAGTGCACCAGCGCCTGGCTGGGGTCGCCGCCGAGATTCATGCCGATGGGATAGTTGATCGACGCCATGCCGCGTCCGCGATGCCGGGTCATCTAGCGCCTCCTGGTGCCGAAGACGGAGGAGAAACGGGTCGCGCCATGCGAGGGCGCAGCGGGCCGCGGGGGAGGCGGCGCCGGTGGTGGCGGCTCGCGCGGCGGCTCGCGGGTGACCGTCGGTGGAAGCCGGTCATAGGTCGTGCGCTGCTGCGCGGCCACAGCCGGCCTTGGGTGCGAATCCGTCGGTGTCGGCGGAATCACGGCGCGGCTGCCGCCGCCGTCCTTGCGCGAGGACGCGCGCTTGAACTCGTCGCGGATCGGCCATTTGGCCTTTTCGGCCGCAACCTGAACACATTCGATCAGCGCGGTGTTCTTGGCTTCGCGCCTGTGCGCCTTCATGTCGCCGTCGCGATAGGCGTTCAGGATGCGGAACTCCATCGGGTCCATGCCGACGAGATTTGCCAGCTTGTCCATCTGACACTCGATGGCAAAATCCATCGCGGTGACGCCGAAGCCGCGCATGGCGGTTGCAGGCGTCCGGTTGGTGAAGACGCAATAGACGTCGCCATAGACGTTCGGGATGGTGTAGGGGCCGGGCAGGTGGGCGGCGCATTTCACGGCCGCGTAGCTGGACAGCCGCGTATAGGCGCCGCTGTCGAAATAGGCGCGGATCTTGCGCGCGACGATGCGGCCGTCGCGCATCACGCCATCCTTGATGTAGATGCGCTCGGCGCCGCGCGGCGGGCCGTATTGCATCTCCTCCTCGCGGCCGAACACGTAGCGCACGGGCCGCCCGGTCAGCATCGCTCCCAGGATCGCGAGCGGTTCCGTCAGCGTGTCCACCTTGCCGCCAAAGCCTCCGCCGACGGTGCCGCCGATGAAGTGGAAGGTGTTGGATGGCACGTCCAGGATCTTGGCGCAGGTGTCGACCGAGAAGAACAGCGCCTGCGTCGAGGTGTAGACGACGTAGCGGCCGTTGGTGTCGGGCGCGGCGATCGCGCCGTTGGTCTCGGTCGGCGCGTGCTCGATCGGCGACATCTGGTAGCGCTGCTCCAGCACGTGATCGGCGGTGGCGAGCGCCGCATCGGCGTCGCCGAAACGCAAGCGCTGGTGATCGTAGACCTCGTGATAGGTGAATGTGTTCTTCGGGTAGGTCTCGTTGACCACGGGCGCGCCAGGCTTGAGCGCGTCCTCGACGTCGAACACCGCCGGCAGCACCTCGTAGTCGACCTTGACCTTGGCAATCGCCTCGAACGCCTCGCGCTCGCTGTCGGCGACGATGGCGACGATCGGCTCGCCCTTGTAGCGGACCTTGTCGACCGCCAGCGAAGGCTCGTCGTCCTTGCCGAAATTGATCAGGCTCAGCAGCGTGTTGAGATTGACCGGCACGTCAGTGCCGCGGATGATCCGGCGCACGCCGGCCGAGCGCTCGGCCTCGGTGGTATCGATACGGCGCAGTCTCGCATGCGCCTCGGTCGAGCGGACGACCTTCAGGTGCAGCATGCCCTGAAGTTTGTGGTCGTTGAAATAGCTCGACGTGCCCGTGACGTGGCCGAGCATGTCCTGGCGCTGCGTCCCCTTGCCGATCTCTTTCAAATTATCGTCGCGCTCGTCGGCGAAGATGTCCTTGCGCAGTTCCAGCATGATGGGGATCCTCAGGCACTCGCTCGGCTGCCGGAAGCAGCGAGGATGGCGTCGATGATGGGCTCGTAGCCGGTGCAGCGGCAGATATTGCCGGAGATCGCCTCGACGACCTCGGCGCGGCTCGGGGCGGGGTTGCGGTCGAGCAGGGCCTTTGCCGCCATCAGCATGCCCGGCGTGCAATAGCCGCATTGGGCGGCAAAATGGTCGGCAAAGGCGCGCTGGAGCGGATGCAAATTCGGGCCCTGCTTCATGCCGTCGAGGGTCTCGACCGCGCGGCCCGCGACGGTCTCGGCCAGCGTCAGGCACGAGAGGTGCAATTCGCCGTCGATCAGCACGCTGCAGGTGCCGCAGCCGCCCTGGCCGCAGCCGAATTTGGGCGTCATGTCGCCGATCAGCTCGCGCAGCGCCACCAGCAGATTGGTGCCGCCGTCGACGAAGATCGCGACGTCGCGGCCGTTGTGACGAAATTGCAGGGGTATCTTGGACATGACGACCTATTCCCTGTCTATTCTTGATCTATTCCTGGCCGGACAGCAGACGCCGCAGATGGACGCCGACGATTTCGCGGCGATACCAGGCGCTGCCGAGCGCGTTGTCGGATGGCGATGTTCCTTCGGTCGCTGCGGATGCGGCGGCCGCGATGGTCGCGGCATCCAGCGAGCGGCCCTCGAGCGCACGCTCGGCGGCGCGGGCGCGGATCTGCGTCGGCGCCATCGAGCCTAGCGCGATGCGGGCGCCCGCGATCCGGCCGCCGCTGACCGGCAGATGCGCGGCAAGGGTGATGACCGAGCCGCCCTTCGGCTTGATGCGCGCGATCTTGCGATAGCGGAAGGCCTCGCTGCTGGCCGGCCGGGTGCAGGACACCGACAGCACCAGCGTCCCGGCCTGGCGGTCGCGCGCCTGCAAGAACTCTTCGATCGGGACGTCGCGCGCGCCAAAGCCGCCCTGCACGGCGACGGTGGCGTCAAGCGCCAGCAGCGCGACGGTGAAATCGCCATAGGGAGTGGGCGCAAAGAGATTGCCGCCGACGGTGCCCATGTTGCGCACGGCGGGACCGCCGATCGAGCGGGCAGGGGCATGCAGGAAGGCGAGGTCCCGTTCGGCGAGGATGCGCGCGAAGGTGACCCCGGCCCCGAGCGTCACGCGCGGACCGGATGCGTCGATCCGGGTCAGCGCCTGGTCGTGGGCGCGAACGACGGTCGAGATCGTCACATCGCCCTCGTTCAGCGCGCGCATCACCAGTGTGCCGCCGCCGAGATAGCGCGCGCTGCGGTCCGAGGACAGCGCCCCGGCCGCCTCGCTGGCGCTGGTGAACGTCTTCACTGTCACGGCCATGATGATGCGGCCTCCTTCAGATGCCGGCGGATCGCCTCGAACCCGGCCTGATAAATGTCTTCGGCGACCATGTGGGTGATGCGATCCTTGTCTTCCGGCCTGGTCGTGAAGCGTGACTCCCAGTGCCAGAAGGTGCGGTCGCCGTCGGTGACCGGCAGCAGCCGGACATGGGCGACGTAGTTGAACATCGGCACCGGCGTATCGAGCAGGCAGTAGCTGAAGGACTGCTCCAGGTCGGACAGCGCCAGAAGCTGCTCCCGCAGCTCGGAGCCGTCCTTCAGCTTGAAGCGCCTGACACAGCCGATCTTGTCGGAGGGCTGCGCACGCTCGATCATGGAGGTCGCAACCGCCGGGTGCCAGCGGTCGTGCCCGTTGAAATCGCGCAGCACGGACCACGCCGCATCGGTCGGCGCGTCCAAAATCGTGCTTTTGACGATATGCGGCACGGGTGTCAGCCTCCGAACACGCGCTTCAGCGCGTCAAACCCGCCCTGGAACACGCCGCCGCCGATATTGTTGACGAGCTCCGTCTCGCGCTCCGGCGCGCAGTCGAACTCGGCGGTCCATTCCATGAACGTCTGGTCGCCGTCGGTGACGGGCGTGAGCCGCAGGGTGGCGACGTAGTTCTCCACGCCCATTGGCGATTCCAGGATCGAATAGGTGCAGAACATGTCGTAGTCGGAGAGGCCGAGCAGCTTCTCGCGGATGCGGTCGCCGTTGCGCAGGCGAAAATCCCTGACGCAGCCGATCTTGTCCGAGGGCTCGCCGCCCTCGATCCGGCTCTCCGCGATCGCCGGGTGCCAATTCGGCAGGCCGTTGAAATCGCGCACCCGCGCCCAGACGCGGTCGTTGCGGGCGTTGACGACGGTGGAGACGTAGACGCGGGCCATGAACGCGATCCTCAGCTCTTCTTCCGCGGCCCGCGCTCGGCCGGCGGTTCGCCGCCGCCCTCAGTCGCAGGCGGGGAGGCGGCTGGCTTGTCGCCGCCGCCCTTGCGCGCGGACTCCTTGATGCCCTGCATGTCGCGGGCTTCGCGGATCAGGCCCGGCATCTTGGCGAGGCTGCCGCCCTCGACGCCGATGTCGGCGAGGATCGAATCGATCAGAGGCGCCTGGACGCGGTAGCGCAGCGCCGAGTCGATCACCTCGTCGGTGGCGCTGCGGCCGCCATTGCCGCCATGGCCATTGCCGTTGAGCCCGTCGACCTGGAGGATGCGGATGCCCTCGATCTTCTCCATCGGCTTGACGCTTTCGCGCACGATGCCTTCGATGCGGTCGAGCAGCTTTCGGCGGAACAGCGAGTAGCGCGCCTGATCCGTGAGGACGTTCTCGGCCTCGTTGAGCATCCGCTGCGCTTCGGCCTCGACGGTGGCGCGGACACGCTCGGCGTCGGCCGCGATCCGGGTCTCCTCGGCCTGCTTCTCGGCGAGCAGCACCTCGACCGTCTTGCGCCGCCTTGCGATCTCGCTCTCGCGCGCGGTGATGACGCGCTCGGTGGCTTCCGTCGCATGGATGCGGGCTTCCTCCGCGGCAGCACGCGCTGCGGACTCTTCCAGCGACTTCTGATGAATCGCGATGGCCTTCTCCATCAGCACCGTCTCGACGTCCTTTTCGCGGTTGACCTCGAGCTTGCGCAGCTCGCGCTCGCGGCCGATGCGCGCCTCATCGAGGCCGCGGTCGGACGCGATCCGCGCGCGCTCCACCTCTTCGCGCGCGGCAATCTCGGCTTCCTGCAGCGACTGGACGCGGGCGACCTCGAGCTGCTCGATGGCGCGGCGGCGCTCGATCCGCGCCGCTTCCAGCGCCTGCTCGCGCGACACGTCGGTGGTCTCGACGTCCTTGCGCGCGACGATCTCGGCCTGCTTGACTTGGCGGTCGGCGTCGATCCGTTCCGAGCGCTTGGTGGAGAGCGCGATGACGCGGTCCTCATCCGCGATCTCGATCGCCTTCTTCTGCTCGATATTGAGCACCTCGCGCTTCTTGGACGAGTTGATTCGCTCCGCCTCGAGCGCGAGATCGACCCCGATGCGCTGGCGCTCGATCGCGTCGCGCCGCTTCAGCTCGGCGGCCTCCAGAGCGCCGGTGCGCTCGATTTCGAGCGCGCGGGTTTCGCGCTCGGCCTAGATGCGCTCGGCCGCAACGGTCTTCTCCTGCACGATCCGGGCGGCCTCGATCGCTTCGCGCGAGGCGATGTCGGCTTCCTCGACGGCGCGGTTGCGGGCGATTTCCAGCGAGCGCACCCGCTCCTCCTGGGCGATGCGGGAGGCTTCGGTCGCCTCGCGCGCCGCAATTCCCGCGACATCGAGCGTCTGGTTGCGCTCGATCTCGAGCTGCCGCGTGTTCTGCTCGGCGGCGATGCGCTCGGCGGCCAACGTCCGTTCGCGGGCGATACGGGCGGTCTCGACCGCGCGCTGCGCCTCGATCTCGGCCTCCTGGATGGTGCGGACCTGCTGGATTTCCAGGGCGCGGGTCCGCTCGTCCGAGGAGATGCGCTCGACATTGACCGTCATGGTCTGGGCGATGCGCGCCTTCTCGGTGGCTTCGCGTGCGGCGATCTCGGCCTCGTCGACGGCGCGGGTGCGCTCGATCTCGCGGCGCCGCGTCTCCTCCTCGTTGGCGATGCGGGCATCGGTGACGACGCGGTCCTGCTGGATGCGGGCCTTCTCGATCGATTCGCGTGCGGCGATCTCGGCCTCCTCGACGGTGCGCATGCGCTCGATCTCGCGCTGGCGCACCTCGCGCTCCGAGGCATATCGAGCGCTGGTTGGCGATCCGGGTCTTCTCGATTTCCTCGCGCGCCAGCAGCTCCTTTTCCTCGATGGTGCGGGTTCGCTCGATCTCCTTCTGGCGGGTCTCGCGCTCCGAGGCGATGCGGGCCTCGGCAATGGCCTGGTCATTGGCGATCCGCGCGCGCTCGATGGTCTCGCGGGCGGAGATCTGGGCCTGTTCGGCCTCGGTTTCGCGCAGTGCGCGTTCGCGGGCGACTTCCGTGCGCTGGAGCGCGCGGCGCATCTCGATGTCGCGTTCCTGCTCCAGCCGCGCGGTCTCGCTCTCGCGCTCGATCTCCAGTGCCTGCCGCTCGGCCTCGAGATTGCGGGAGCGGATCTTGATCATCGAGTCCTGCTCGATGTCGTTGCGCAGCTTGCGCTTGGCCTCGATGTCCTCCATCAGGCGGGTCAGGCCTTCGGCGTCGAACCGGTTCGACGGGTTGAAGAATTCAAGATCGGTCTGATCGAGATCGGTGATCGCGACGGATTCGAGCTCGAGTCCGTTCTGGGCAAGTGCCTCCGCCGCATTGGTCTTGACGCGCACGACATAGTCGCCGCGCCGTTCGTGCATCTCCTCCAGGGTCATTTCGGACGCGACCGACCGGATTGCGGAAATGAACTTG
Organism: Bradyrhizobium sp. YCK136; assembly: GCF_044570075.1. Classification (NCBI taxonomy): domain Bacteria; kingdom Pseudomonadati; phylum Pseudomonadota; class Alphaproteobacteria; order Hyphomicrobiales; family Nitrobacteraceae; genus Bradyrhizobium; species Bradyrhizobium sp. YCK136. The sequence continues at coordinate 6,070,613 of NZ_CP172424.1, read as the reverse complement.
CCGGCCAGCAGCGCGTGGAGCCGTTCGGGCTCCATGGTGCGGCGGCCGAGTGTGGCGGCCGCGATCGAGACGGCCTCCTTTGTGGCCTGGACCCGGACGTAGAAGTCGGCTTCGATGTCCACGCGCATGCGGTCGCGGGTGATCACGGCGTCCTGGCGGGAGCGGACGATGCCCATCGGCAGCACGTTCATGTTGACCGGCGTGTAGTCGTGGATGAACGGCAGCACGAAAGCGCCGCCGTTGATCACCACGCGCTCGCCGAGGAAGCCGGTCCGGACGAATGACGTCTCCTTGGAGGAGCGATGGTAGAGCCAGTTCACGATGTAGACGGCCACGACGATCACGATGATCGCGACGATCAGCCAGAGGATCAACTCGCCGACCAATATCCCTGACATCTTGTCCTCCCTCGAACCCAAAAGGCGTTATCGCGCGCCGATGGCCTTGAATTGACGCACCTGTTCCGTCAGGGCGCGCTCCACGGGCAGTCGTTCCATCGAGGACGCGCCGTAGAAGCCGTGACAGTTGCGGGTGTTCTTCATGATGAAATCGGCGTCGGCGGGATCGGCGATCGGCCCGCCATGCGCGAGCACCAGAATGTCCGGATTGACGCTGAGCGCGGCAGAGGCCCAGGTGTCGATGCGCGCCGGGCAGTCCTGCAATTTCGGCGCGGTCTGCGCCCCGATCGTGCCGCCGGTGGTGAGCCCGAGATGGCAGACGATGATGTCGGCCCCGGCGATCGCCATCGCGGCGGCTTCCTTCTCGCTGAAGACGTAGGGCGTGGTCAGCAGGTCCTTCTCGCGCGCCTTCGCGATCATGTCGATCTCGAGCGCATAGGACATCCCGGTCTCTTCGAGATTGGCGCGGAACACGCCGTCGATCAGGCCGACGGTCGGAAAGTTCTGCACGCCGGCGAAGCCGAGCGCCTTCAACTGGTCGAGGAATACGTCCATGTCGCGGAACGGATCGGTGCCGTTGACGCCGGCGAGCACCGGCGTCTTGCTGACGACGGGCAGCACCTCGCCGGCCATCTCCAGCACGATGGCGTTGGCATCGCCGTACGGCATGAGCCCCGCGAGCGAGCCGCGGCCGGCCATGCGGTAGCGGCCGGAATTGTAGATGACGATGAGATCGACGCCGCCGGCCTCCTCGCATTTGGCCGAAAGCCCGGTGCCGGCGCCGCCGCCGACGATCGGCTCGCCCCGCCTGGCCATGCCGCGAAATCGCCTCAGGAGTGCTGCGCGCTCAAACCTGGCCATCGGTCACCTCGCTAGTCTCCGGCGCGCCCCGGTGCGGCCGAACAGCGTTCGGAACGCAGCTGCGATGGTCGAGGCGAACTCGGGATCGTTGATGTTTCTGGGGACGCGAATGAGCTGACGGTGGCCGGTCTGCCGCACCGTACGCTCCAGCGTGCGGAACAGCGCGGCGTCGGCATCCGGATCCCAGAACGGCCGGCCACGGGTATCGAGCGCGGAGACGCCGCGCTCGGGCAGGAAGAAGCGCACGGGCCCGTCCATCTGGTTCAGCTTTTCGCCGATCCAGCGGCCGAGGCGCTCGTTCTCTTCGGCCGTGGTCCGCATCAAGGTCACCTGCGGATTGTGGACGTGGAACTTGCGGCCCCGGTAACGCTCCGGGATGGTGTCGGGCGCGCCGAAATTGACCATGTCGAGTGCGCCGACCGAGCCGACATAGGGCGCGCGGGTGCGGATGATCGCACCGAAACGATCCTCGGTCGCGGGAAACACGCCACCCATCAGGAGGTCGCAGACTTCGGTCGTGGTCAGGTCTATGACGCCGGCGAGCTGGCCGGTCTCGATCAGCTTCTCCATCGAGCGGCCGCCGACGCCGGTGGCGTGGAAGACGAGGCACTCGAAATCCTCGCGCAGATCGGCGGCGATTCTCTGCACGGCCGGCGTCGTCACACCGAACATGGTGATGCCGATCGACGGCAGGCTGGCGGCGGTCGCGCGCTCCCTGGCTTCGCGCTGATCGAGGCGCGCCTTCACCATGCCGGCGATGGCATTCGCACCGTTCGAGAGCACCGCGCGCGAGATCGCGTTGAGCCCCTGCACGTCGGTGACCGAATACATCATGGTGATGTCGGCGGGCCCGACATAGGGCCCGACATCGCCTGAGGCGACGGAGGAGATGATCAGCTTCGGCACGCCGACGGGCAGGGTACGCATGCCCGGCGCAACGAGCGATGCGGCACCCGAGCCCCCGGCCGTGATCACGCCGGCGATATTGCCTTGCCGCCGCAGCCAGTTGGCGAACGCATCCGCCATCGCGGTCACGGCGGCGCCGCGGTCCGGGCCGAACACGGCCGAGCCGCCGCGTCCGTGGTTCAGCGCGATCTCCTGTGCGGAGACATCGCAGCTCGCGTGCCTGCCGCTGGTGGAGACGTCGACCAGGCGTGTGCGCAGGCCGCTCTCGGTGATGATGTCGCGGATGAAGCGCAGCTCGGCGCCCTTGGTGTCGAGCGTGCCGACGACCAGCACCACCGGCGGTCCGGATGCCTGCGCGGTCGCCGGCTCGCGCTTGCGCCGCGCGGTCTCGTCGAGACGCGAAACCTGCGTCGAAAGCGTGCGTGCGGCCGCTTCGATCCGCGCGATCGGGACCGGCTGCGACCAGCGTGTCGGCAAGGTGGGGTTGGAGATGTAGATCCGGATCGGCCCGCTCGGGCGCGAGGGCTGCGGGGCCGGCCTCGGCTCACTGCCGGCAGCGGCCGCGTCGACATCCGGCTCGAGGGCCGCATGCAGTCCGACACCGAGCAGGCGCTGCTGGAGCTCGCGATCGGCGGCAAGCCGTGCCGAATCGATGATGCGGTTGATGCGGCCGTTGACCATGATCGCGACATTGCGCGAGATCGCGGTGGCGACGCCGATGTTCTGCTCGATCACCAGCACGGCCATGTCGCCGTCCTCGCCGAGCCGCAGCAGCATTTCCTCGACCTGCGCCACGATGACGGGCGCAAGCCCCTCGGTCGGCTCGTCCATGATCAACAGATGCGGATTGGTGAGCAGTGCGCGCGAGATCGCGAGCATCTGCTGCTCGCCGCCGGAGAGCTGGCCGCCGCCATGGTCCTTGCGCTCGGCGAGGCGCGGGAAGGTGTCGTAGATGCGCTCGACGGTCCAGGCACCGGATCGCATGCTGGCGGCGAGCCGCAGGTGCTCGTCGACGCTGAGCGAGCGCCAGAGGCGGCGGCCCTGCGGCACATAGCCGACGCCGAGGCGGGCGATGTGGGCCGGCGAGCGCCGCGTGATGTCCTCGCCGCGGATGCGGATCGACCCGCCGCTGACCGGCACCAGTCCCATGATCGCCTTGCACAGCGTGGTCTTGCCCATGCCGTTGCGGCCGACGACGGAGAACACGCCGCTCTCCAGCGCGAGGTCGACGCCTTGCAGCGCGTGCGAGTGGCCGTAGTAGACGTCGAGGCCGTGGACCTCGAGCGCGGCGGCTGTGCGGCGGGCCTCATTCATGGCCGCCTCCGAGGTAAAGCTCCTGCACCTCGGGATCGGACTCGATCTCCTGCGGCAGGCCTTCCTTGAAGACGCGGCCGTTGTGCATCATCGTGACGCTCTCGACGACGCGCAAGGCGACGTCCATGTCGTGCTCGATGATGATGTAGCCGATATGGGCGGGCAGCGAGGTCAGGATCTCGATCAGCTCCTGCCGTTCGGTCGGGGACAGGCCCGCGGCCGGTTCGTCGAACAGCACGAAGCGCGGGGCGCCGGCGAGCGCGAGCGCGATCTCGAGCTGGCGCTGCTGGCCATGCGCGAGCTCGGCGACGCGCTGGTCCTTCACCGCGGTCAGGTGCACGGCCTGCACCAGGTTGTCGGCTGCGTGCATCAGGGCGTCGTTCTGTCCCGGGCGCAGGAACGAGAAACGTCCGCGCGAGATGCCGCGGCAGGCGAGATAGACGTTGTCCTGCACGGTGAGGCCGGGGAACAGCGCCGAGATCTGGTAGGTCCGGCGCAGCCCGCGGCGGATGCGTTCATAGGGCGGGAAGTGGGTGACGTCCTCGCCGAAGAAGCGGATGGTGCCCGAGGAGGGCGGAAAGTCGCCGGTGATGCAGTTGAACAGCGTGGTCTTGCCGGCGCCGTTCGAGCCGAGCACGGCGCGCCGCTCGCCGGGACGCACGGTAATGGTGACGTCGGTCAGCGCCGCCAGCGCGCCGAACAGGCGCGTCACGCCGCGCAGCTCGAGCGCGGCGCCGGCGCCGGCGGCGGAGAGGCGTTGGGCGACGCTATCCATGGCCGCTTGCTCCGCCCGAACGGCTCGTCGTGGGGCGCTGGCTCTGGCGCCAGCGCTGCCACAGGCCGATCACGCCGTCCGAGGACCAGAATACGATGGCGAGGAAGCCGAGCCCGATCAGCAGCCGGAAACGGTTGCCGTCGAGCCCGAACTTGATCAGGACATCGAGCGCGAAGGTGCGCAGCAGCACGAAGATCAGTGCGCCGATGAAGGGACCGATCGGGCGCGTGATGCCGCCGACCACGGCGATGATCAGCACGTCGATGCAGGCGCCGACGCTGACCGAACCCGGCGAGATCTGGCGGTAGTTCCAGACCTGGAGTACGCCGGCGAGCGCGGCGACGAAGGACGCGAAGGCGTAAGCCGCGACGCGATGCGCATTGACGTTGAAGCCGAGCGCGGCCATGCGGCGGGGATTGTCGCGCACGCCTTGCAGCGCCAGGCCGAACGGTGCGCGGGAGATGTAGTCGACGGCGAAGTAGCACAGCGCGGCAACCGCGAGCACGATATAGTAGAACGGGATGTCTGCGCGCCAGTTGACGCCCCAGAAATGCGGCGTCGCGACGGTGTTGATGCCGGTGTGGCCGTTGAAGATCGCCCAGTTCTGGTTGGTGAAATAGTAGAAGGCCGCGCCGATCGCGAGCGTGATCATGATGGTGTAGATGCCTTCGGTGCGGACGGCCAGCGCGCCGCCGAGCGTGCCGAAGATGGTCGCGAGCGCGAGCGCCATCGGAACCGCGAGCCACCACGGCCAGCCGAGGCTGATATTGGTGTTGGCACTGACGCCGAACACGGCGACCATGTAGGCCGCAAAGCCGGCGATGGTGAGCTGCATCAGGCTGACCATGCCGCCGTAGCCGGCGAGGAACATCAGGCTCAGCGCGATAATGCCGAGGATCAGCGTGGTGGCGAAGATCTCGATCAGGAAGAAGCCGTTGGCGATCAGCGGCATGATCAGGAGGAGGACCGCGACGATCCAGGCGGCGGGATTGTCGATCTCCGGCCATGCCCGCGCGGAACGCTCCGCCACGGCGGCGGGGCGGACGGTAACGCGGGCGTCGTGGGCGAGGGACATGTCAGCGCCTCGCCAGGAGGCCCTGCGGCCGGATTGCCAGCACCAGCACCATGATCAGGAAGGTCACGACGATGGCGTAGGTCGGGATGTAGACCGAGCCGAGCTGCTCGGCGAGGCCGATGATGAGCGCGCCGAGCGCCGCACCGGGGATCGATCCCATGCCGCCGACGATCACCACCACCAGCGAGGCCAGCAGGAAACGGATGTCCTCGCCGGGGGACAGCGACTGGAAGGTGCCGCCGACGACCCCGGCGATGCCGGCAAGCCCTGCGCCGAACGCGAACACCAGCACGAAGACGAGCTGGATGCGCACGCCGGTGGCGGCCAGCATGTCGCGATCGTCGACGCCGGCGCGGATGATCATGCCGATCCGGGTGCGGTTGAGCGCGAGCCACATGCCGACGCCGATCACGACGGACGCCGCGAAGATCACCAGCCGCACCACCGGATATCGGAGATGGACCGGCTCGCCCGAGGATTTCACCGCCGTGATCAGCGGCAGATCCACGGGCCCGATCAGCCAGCTCGGGGTCTGGATCTGGTAGAAGTCGCCGCCGCAGGCCCAGAGCATCAGGTCGGCAAACACGATCGAGAGCCCGATCGTCACCATGGTCTGCCTGAGGTCCTGGCCTTCCATGCGCCGGAACACGATCACCTGAAGCAGCACGCCGACCAGCGCGGTCAGGACGAAGGCAACGATGAAGCTGAGGAGCCAGGAGCCGGTGGCTGTGCTGATGGCGTAGCCGACATAGCCGCCGAACAGATAGAGAGAGCCGTGCGCCAGGTTGACGTTGCGCATCAGGCCGAAGATCAGCGTGAAGCCGCTCGCGACGAGGAAGTAGAGCCCGCCGAGCGTGATGCCGTTGAAGACGGCGTTGAGGAAGACGCGCTTGCGCCCGATTGCCTCTTCGAGGCCCGGCGGCCAGACTGCGAAGATCAGCCACAGCGCGATGGCGATCGCGATGATCGAGATCAGCGCCCAGGCGGGATGGCGTTCGATGAAACGGCTCATTTGCGCCGCCCGCTTGTCCAGGCGGCGCGCCGAAGCTCCACCGAATGCAGGTCAGACAGCCTTGCAGCGGCTGCTCGCCTCGCCATGAACGTGCGCTCCCGTCGTCGCGACCATCTGGGGGTCGCGTTGCGCTCATCCTAGCCGGGCTTTAAGTGCGACATTTGATCGTGAGTATCTTTTCGCGCGGCGGTCAGGCGCGCAAGACCTTGGCGGCGCGACGATAGTCGGTCGGAGCCATCCCCACATTGGCGGCGAAGAAGCGGGTGAAGCCGCTCTGCGAGGAGAAGCCGAGATCGAAGCCGATATCGGCGATCGGTGCCTCGCTGGCGACCAGCGCTTCGAGCGCCTGTTCCATGATCAGCGTGTTGAGATAGAGGTTCGGCGTGACGCAGCCGGTAGAAGTGAGGTCGCGACAGGCCGGACTCGCGCGCGATGGTGTCGAGCTCCATCTCCGCCCCCGGACTCTCGGACATCAGCTTGATGCATTTGCGCACGCGGAAGTCGGTCACGGCGCCGCTCGCCCGCGCATCGCGTACGGTCTCCGCCTGTTGCCAGCTTTCATCGTAGCAAATGTCGATCAGCCGCCGGAGCTCGGAATCGAGGCTGGAGAGCGATGGTGCGCCGCACACCAAGGCGGCTGTTCGCCGGATGTGCTTGTCGAGCGCGACAGTGCGCTTGAACTGCGTGCGGCCGAAGCGCAGCCGGTCGGTGCCCGATGCATCGGGCGCAAACCATTCGGGATTGACATAGAGCACGAAGAAGATCGCGCCGCCGTCGAGGTCGGTCGGCAGAAAATTGTGCGGCTCCCAGGGATTGACGGCAACGACCGAGGTTTCGTTGAGATCGTAGTGGCCGGCGGAGACATCGATGCATGCGGGCATGCCGCCGACATGGAAGATCAGATGACCTTCACGATGCGCGTGGATATTGAAAGGGCGGTTCAACTGATAAACCGTCGCCCGACCGAACCGGCCGTGGAAGACGGCGAGCGCACGGCTCATGCCTTCCCTCCCGAATGTTCTTGTCTTTTCAGCCAGCGTTCAACAACGCCGCCGAGATTGCAAGAGCGGAGAGCGCCCGCGTCAGCAAGTCGCTCCCCGCTCGTCTGCTGCCGATGTGATGCGTCAGTATTTCTTACATTCCGGCACGGTGCGGCTCGGCAGCCCGATCTTCGAGAACACGGCCGGGTCGTAGCCGAGCGTCTGGTTCACGTTCGGGATCACCTTCACGACCTTGCTGAACAGCGCGCCCTTGCCATCATCGACGACTTCGGTGACGAAGTTGGTGCCGATCGCCTGACGATTGGAGTCGAGCTTGATCTTGCCGTTCGGCGCGTCGAGCTCGATCTTCGCGAGCGCAGTCCTGAACTTCGATTGGTTGTCGCTGAGATCGCCATTGACCTCGCGCAGCGCCAGGATCAGGGCCATTGTCGAGCCATAGTAATTGGTCGCGAGCAGTGACGGGCTTGGAAAACGCTTGTTGGGCGGGAAGGCGTCCTGATAGGCCTTCACGAACTTCTGCCAGCCCGGATCCTCCCAGGTATCGGCCTGGCCGCTCGCAGCGATGGTGCCGATCAGCGCGTTCTTGGCATTCCCCTTTGAAGACAGGATGGTCTGGTCGATCATGATGGAGCCTCCCATCAGATGCGCCCTGCCGCCGGCCTGCTGATACTGATTGAGGAAGTTGACGGCGTCCGCCCCGCCAAGCCCGAGATAGATGGCATCGACGTCGTCGGGCAGCGCGGCGATGACGGAGGCAAAGTCCTTGGTGCCGAGCGGAACCCATTGCCGGTTGGTGACCTGGCCTCCGGCGCCGCAGAACTCGAGCACGAGGCCGAACACCTGGGTGTAGATGAAGGAGTAGTCTTCGCCGACGGTCGCGATCTTGCGATACTTCTTGTCGTCATAGGCGTATTTGCCGAGGCCGACCTGCCACTGCGCGCCGTCCATGTTGTAGCGGAAGAAGTTCGGGGCGGGATCGACATAGGTCGTTTCCTGGGCGCCGGATGCCGCATTGATGAAGGTCAGCTCGGGATGGGTCTTTGCAAAGTTCTTCACCGCGATACCCTCGTCGCCGGAGAGCGGCGACAGCAGGATCTGCACCTTGTCCTGCTCGATTAGCTTGCGGACGGCGCGCACTGCCGAATCCGGCGTCGCGTCGGTCGATGCGACGATGAACTCAAGCTCCTTGTCGCCGATTTTCTTGCCCAGCACGTTGAGTGCCGTCTGGTGGCCGCGCATGCCGTCCTCGCCCAGCACCGTGTAGGTGCCTTCGAGGGTTGCGGTCACGCCCACCTTGATCTTTTCCTGGGCGATCGCCGCGCTCGAAAGAAACAGGCTGCTCAGCGCAAGCAGTCCCACACCGCATTTCGACATTGTGCTCCTCCCTGTGTCGTCGCTTTGTTGCCGCGCCGAACCGGGCGCGACGCCCGTGGCTCTCGAACGGCCCGCGGCTTTGGAGGGAAGCTAGCTGAAGTCGAATGCGGTGCCTGCGTGGGCGCCGTGTCCGGTTTGACGGGCAGTCTCATTTTTGAATGTTGCGGCGCAAGTGATTTTGCAGTGCAATCGGCGACCGTGCCGCGCCCTGATGCACCCACCGTCCTCAAGGCATCTCACACCCAGCCGCCATCCACGACGTAGTGCTGAGCGGTGCAGGCGGAGGCCTCGTCGGAGGCGAGGAAAACGGTGAATTTCGCGATCTCGTCCGGCACCAGCCGGCGCTTCAGGCACTGTCGCTGCTGCAGTTCGATCTCGCCCGCCGGCGTCATCCATTTCTCGAGCTGGCGCTCGGTCATGATCCAGCCCGGCGCGATCGCGTTCACCCGAATATTGTAGGGACCGTAGTCGCGCGCGAGGGAGCGCGTGAGGCCGACGACGCCCGACTTGCTGGCCGTGTACGCCGCCATGCCGCCCTGTCCGGCCATCCACGACACCGAGCCGAAATTGATGATGGCGCCGGCCTTCGCCGCCTTCATGTCCGGCAGCACGGCTTGCGCCGCAAAGAACTGGTGCTTCAGGTTCACCGCGATGCGGTCGTCCCAATATTCCGGCGTCATCTCCTCGGTGTTGTGCCGTTCGTCATGTGCGGCATTGTTGACGAGGATGTTGATCGCGCCGTGGGCGTTGCGCGCCTCCGCGACGCCGGCGCGCAACGCAGCGATATCGGTCAGGTCGACGCGCTGGAAATGCGTAGCCAGATCCTGATCCGACAGCTCGCGTGCCAGGTGTTGGCCCTCGTCGGCCTTGATGTCGAAGAACACGACATTGGATTTCTGCTGCGCGAAGCGCCGCACGATCGCAGCGCCAATCCCCGATGCGCCACCGGTGACGAGAACGACCTTGCCGGCAAGGTCGGAATAAACGGCGGCCATGGGCACCTCTTTTTCTTGTGTTGCGGGCGGTGCAAGGCGCCGCCCTGTTGTGCCGCCAACCTTAGCCGCTATCGCCGTGAGGTCCATAGATCAGAATTTTAGTTGCGTACCTCAAAAATCGAAGGCAGGATTGCAGCCAAAGAATAAGAGCCGATCGGGAGGGATGTGATGAGACTGCTCGGGAAGCTGGGACTCGCCGCTGCCGCATGCCTGCTTTGGGCCAACTCTGCCGCAGCCGACACGACGGTCAAATGGCTCCACATCGAGGCCAATCCGGCCCAGGTGAAGATCTGGGAGGAGGTCGCGCGCGCCTATGAGGCGTCGCATCCGGGCGTCAAGGTCGAGATGCAGTTCCTCGAGAACGAGGCCTACAAGGCCAAGCTGCCGACCATCCTGCAATCCAAGGATCGGCCGAACATCATCTACAGCTGGGCCGGTGGAGTCCTGAAGGCGCAGATCGAAGCCGGCGTCCTCGACGACATCACTGATTCCGTGAAGGGTTACAGCGACAGCCTGACGCCGGCAGCGCTCGCTGCCTTCACCGGCAATGGCCGCGTTTATGGACTTCCGACCGCGCTGTCGCAGGTCGGCTTCCTCTGCAACAGGGAACTGATGGCCAAGGCGAAGGTCGATCCCGCGGGGATCAAGAGCTGGGATGATCTGCTTGCCGCCGTCAAGACGTTGAAGGCCGCAGGCGTGACGCCGATCGTGGTCGGCGGCGCCGACAAATGGCCGTTGCACTTCTATTGGACGCATCTTGCCGTGCGCATTGGCGGCAAGCCGGCCTTCGACGCGGCGCTGCGCGGCGAGAACGGCGGCTTCGCCGGCGAAACCTTCCAGAAGTCCGGCGAGCTGTTCAAGCAGCTCGTCGATCTTCAGCCGTTCCAGAACGGTTTCCTGGGCTTCAAGAATCCGCAGGCGGTCGGTTATTTCGGCGACGGCAAGGCGGCAATGACGCTCGCCATCAGCACCGTCTATCATCTGCAGCGCGCGCTCGCCGCCGACAAGGTGGGCCTCTCCGAGGACAAGATCTGCTGGTTCGACTTCCCGGTCGTCTCGGGCGGCAAGGGCGCGCCGACCGACACGCTCGGCGGCATCACCGGCTGGCTGATCACCAAGGGCTCGCCGAAGGAGGCGGTCGACTTCCTGAAATACTTCGTCTCCAGGGACGTACAGACGCGGCTTGCGGCGGGCAATTTCATCATCCCGGTGGTGCAGGGCGCGGATGCCGGCCTCAACAATTCCTTCATGAAGCTGATCGCGGCCAATCTGGCGAAGTCGAACTATCACCAGAACTTCTACGACCAGAGCCTCGGTCCCTCGGTCGGTCGCGTCGTCAATGACGTTACTGCCGAAATCGCCGGCGGCAGCATGAGCCCGCAGGACGCCGCGAAAGCGATCGAGGCGGCCTGGAAGCAGGGTAACTGACGGTGGCGCGACCGATCGCGAGCGCGCCGGCGATGGGCGTTGCGCAGACATCGGTCTCGCCGACGGCGGTGCGCGCCCCCGGCTGGGACGGCCGCTTCACGGTGCTGATCCTGTTCCTGCCGCCGGCGCTGCTGTTGTTCACGCTGTTCGTGGTGGTGCCGATCGGCGAGGCGGCCTGGTACTCGGCCTTCAACTGGAACGGCTTTGGCCGGCCGACCAACTGGATCGGCTTCGACAATTACCGCTTCGTGCTGGAGACGCGCGCCTTCTGGCTCGCGCTGCGCAACAACGGGCTGATCATCGCGGTCTCGCTGCTGATACAGCTGCCGCTGGCGCTCACGCTCGCCTTGATGCTCGCCGAGCGCTTTCGCGGGGCGGTGGCGCTGCGCATGCTGTTCTTCATGCCCTATATCCTGGCCGAGATCGCAACCGGGCTGATCTTCTCGTTCGTCTACGACGGAGACTACGGCCTGGTCGCTTCGATCTGGCGCACCTTCGGCGCCGAGCCGCCGCATCTGCTGGCCTCGACCGACACGGCGATGCTGGCGGTGCTGATCGTCATCGTATGGAAGTATTTCGGCTTCCACATGATGCTGTTCATCGCCGCGCTTCAGGGCCTCGACAAGAGCCTGGTCGAGGCGGCCACCATCGACGGGGCGACGCGGTCGCAGACGCTCCGCCACGTCGTCATCCCGTTGCTCTATCCGACCATCCGGCTCTCGGTGTTCTTCGCCATCATCGGTTCGCTGCAGCTGTTCGACCTGGTGATGCCGCTGACGCGCGGGGGACCTGCGGATTCCTCCAACACGATGGTGAGCTTCCTCTACAACAACGGCATCTCGCGCATGCGCGTCGGCTATGGCAGCGCCATCGGCGTCATCCTGTTCGTGATCTGCGTGACCTTTGCCTTCACCTACAAGCGATGGTTCATGCGCGATGAGTAACACTGAGACCACCCGTGCCGCGTTCGATCCCGCCGTGCTGTTCAAGGCGCTGTTCCTCGCCGTGATCGCCGTCTTCGTGCTGGTGCCGCTGCTCGCGACCCTGCTCGGCGGCTTCAAGTCGCTCGGTGAGCTGCGCGTCAATCCGTTCGGCCTGCCAAGGCACTGGGAATGGCAGAACTATGCCGACATCCTGTTCTCAGCGCGCTACTGGCAGCTGCTCCGCAACTCGCTGGTCATCTCGACGCTCGCGGTGGCGCTGACCCTGATCGTGGCTTCGATGGCCGCGTTCACCTTCGCTCATGTCAGGTTCTACGGCTCATCGATGCTGCTGAGCTACCTGACGCTCGGCCTGCTGTTTCCCGCCGCGACGGCGGTGTTGCCGCTGTTCATCAAGGTGCGCGATCTCGGGCTGCTCGATACGTATTTCGGCGTCGCGCTGCCGCAGGTCGCATTCAGCCTGGCCATGAGCGTGCTGCTGCTGCGGCGCTTCTTCAAGGACATTCCCTATGAATTGCTCGAAGCCGCGCTGGTGGACGGCTGCAGCTACATCAAGTTCTTTCGCTACGTGACGCTGCCGCTGTCACGGCCGATCCTTGCCACCGTCGGCACCATCACCTTCGTCAACAGCTGGAACGCCTATCTGCTGCCACTGGTGATGCTCAACACCGATGCGCTCTATCCCTGGCCGCTCGGTATCATGGTTTATCAAGGCGAGTATTCGTCCGAGTGGCACCTGATCCTGGCCTTCATCACGCTGACCATCCTGCCGACGGTCATTCTCTTCCTTCTGGCGCAGAAGCACATCGTTGCCGGCCTCACCGCAGGCGCGGTCAAGGGATGAACGGAATCTCGCGGAGATCACAATGAGAAGAATAGGCGTCGGAATCATCGGCTGCGGCAATATCAGCACCGCCTATCTGAAGGCGGCCCAGCGCTTCCCGGTCATGGAGGTCAAGGCGCTCGCCGACATGCGCAGCGATGCCGCGGAGCGCCAGGGCGCGGCCTTCGGCCTGCCGGGGATGCGGGTCGATCAGTTGCTGAGGCGCGACGACGTCGAGATCGTCATCAATCTCACGGTGCCGCTCGCTCACACCGACGTCAGCCTCGCCGTGCTCAATGCCGGCAAGCATGTCCATTCCGAGAAGCCGCTCGGCATCAACGTCGCGGAGGCGCGCAAGGTGATCGATCTCGCGGCGCAGAAGAACCTTCGCGTCGGCTGCGCGCCGGATACGTTCCTCGGCGGTGGACACCAGACCGCGCGCAAGCTGATCGACGACGGTGCGATCGGCACGCCGGTTGCGGGCAGCGCCTTCTTCGGCTGTCCCGGCCGCGAGCGCTGGCATCCGGCGCCGGGCTTCTATTACCTGCGCGGCGGCGGGCCGATGCTGGACATGGGGCCGTATTACATCACCGATCTCGTCCAGCTGCTCGGCCCGGTCGCGAGCGTGATGGGCTCGACCGCGCGTCCGAAATCCGAGCGCGTGGTGACCAGCCAGCCGATGAACGGCACGCTGATTCCGGTCGAGGTCTCGACCCATGTGGCGGGCACGCTCGAATTCGAGAGCGGGGCGGTCGTCTCGATCGCGATGAGCTTTGATGTCCCGAAGCACCGGCACGCGCCGATCGAGATCTATGGCGACAAGGGCAGCATGCTGGTGCCGGACCCGAACCGCTTCGGCGGCGAGGTGCAGGTCGCGAGGACCGGCGGTGAATGGGAGACGGTGCCGCCGACGCACGGCCATGTCGACGGTGAGTTCCGCTCGATGGGCGTCGCCGACATGGCCGCCGCGATCCTGAACAACCGGCCGCATCGCGCCAGTGGCGCGCTCGCCTTCCACGTGCTGGAGGTGATGGAGGCGTTCCAGACCTCCGCCGACGACGGGCGGCGCGTCAAGATCGAGAGCCGCGTCGAGCGGCCGGCGATGCTGCCGGCCGGACGCGAAACCGGACAGATCGACTGAGGACAGAAACATGCGCAAGGCAATGATTGTTTGGGGTGGCTGGCCGGGACACGATCCGGATCTCTGTGCCTCGATGATCCGCGGCTGGCTGAAGGCGGAAGGCTTCGAGGTGCGGATCGAAACCACGACGGCGGCGTTCGCCGATCCAGCGATTCACGATCTGTCGTTGATCATCCCGATCTACACCATGTCGAAGATCGAGAAGGCGGAAGCGCTCAATCTCTGCGCGGCGGTGCGCAGCGGCGTCGGGCTCGCCGGCCATCATGGCGGCATGTGCGACGCGTTCCGCGATTCCGTCGACTACCAGTTCCTGTGTGGCGGGCAGTGGGTCGCGCATCCCGGCAACATCATCGACTACAAGGTCGACTTGACGAAGCCGGACGACCCCATCATGAAGGGCCTGAAGAGTTTCGAGCATCGTTCAGAGCAGTATTACATGCATGTCGACCCCGCCAACGAGGTGTTGGCGACGACGACCTTCACCGGCGAGCACGCGCCCTGGATCGAGGGCGTGGTCATGCCGGTGGTGTGGAAGAAGCGCTACGGCGCGGGCAGGGTATTCTACTCCTCGCTCGGCCACCGCGCCTACGAGCTCGACGTCCCTGAGATCCGGACGTTGATGATCCGCGGCATGCTGTGGGCGGCGCGCGAATGACAGCCGGCGCGGCGCAGCCGGTGCTTCGCGCGACGCTCGAGGATGTCGCGCGCGCGGCGGGCGTTTCGCTCGCCACCGTCGACCGCGTCGTCAACCGGCGCGAGGGCGTGCGCGCCAAGACGGTTGCGCGCGTCGAGGCCGCGGTCGCCAAGCTCGGCTATCGTGCCGACGTCGCGGCCGCGCGGCTTGCCCGCGGCCAGACGTTCCGCTTCGCGTTCGTGCTGCCGACCGGCAGCAACAGCTTCATGACCAACCTGACCGAGCAGGTCCAGCGCACCGCGGACTGGCTCGCCGGCCAGCGCGGCTTCATCGATATTCTCCATGTCGACGTGTTCGATCCGGACGTGCTGGCCAGCGCGCTGGAAAACCTGTCGCCGACCTATCAAGGCGTCGCCGTCATCGCGCTCGACCATCCGAGGGTACGCGCCGCGATCGACGAACTCGTGGGCCGCGGGGTCGCCGTGGTGACCCTGGTGTCGGACGCGCCGAGCTCGCGCCGCCTGCACTATGTCGGGATCGACAACCCGGCCGCGGGCCGGACCGCGGCCACCCTGATGGGACGCTTCCTCGCCGGCAACGAGGGGACGGTCGCGGTGATCGCGGGCTCGCTGTCGCTGCGCGATCATACCGAGCGGCAGTTCGGCTTCCACCAGATCCTGTCCAGCGAGTATCCGGATTTGCGCGCGCTCCCGGTCATCGAGGGGCGCGACGACAGCGACCGAACGCGGAAGCTCACGGCCGCGCTGCTGGCGCGCCATGCCGATCTCCGCGGCATCTATTGCTGCGGCGCCGGGAACCGTGGCATCGCCGATGCGCTCGAGGCCTCGGGCCGCGCGCGCGAAGTGGTCTGGATCACCCATGAGCTGACCCAGCACACGCGGCGCTTCTTGGTCCGCGGCACGCTCGACGCCATCATCAACCAGGACCCCGGCCACGAGGCGCGGTCCGCAGCGCGCGTCCTGCTCGCGCATTGCTCGGGTGAGCCCATCAGCCCCGACCAGGAACGCATCCGCATCGACATTTTTCTGCGGGACAATCTGCCGTAACTGCGAGCTCTGATGCGCGGCCGCTGCTCTCGCCCGATCGAGCCGGCGAGGGCGGTTCAGCCTCCGCCTTGCCAGCCGGCGGTCGCGGAGAGGGCGCGCGCGTGGGCGCTCAGGGCCGTCGCTGTCGGACCTTTCAGGTCATCGTCGAGAATACCGATGGGTCCCATCATCGTGATGGCCGCGATCATGAATCCGCCCTGGTCGAAGATCGGTGCGGACAGGGAGGTGAAGTTCGGCAGCAGCGCGTCACGACAACGGCTGATGCCGTCGCGCCGGATCGTGTCCATCATCTCCTCCACCTCGGCCTTGGTGGTTGGCGCGTCATCGACCCGCGTCTCGCGCGAGCGTTCCTCCTTGAGCTCCTGATCCAGCATCTCGCCCGTCAGCGAGCGCGGCAAATGTGCAAGAAAGTTTCGCCCCAGCGCGGACCGCAGCAGGCTCAGGACGCTTCCGACGCGCAGCTCGATGATGGGCCGGCTGGCTCCGCCCTCGACGCGATAGATGATGGTCGGTCCGCGATTGCCCCACACGCCGAGAAATACGGTGTGGCCGATCGTCGTTGCGAGTTCGGTCATGGCCGGCCGCGCGACGGCGAAGACGTCGAATTGCTCGATGGCCGCCATGCCAAGCTTCAATGCGTAGGGGCCGAGGGCATAGCAGCCGGTGTCGCTCTCCTGTCGGACGATGCCCACCGCCTGAAAGCTCACGAGATAATAGTGGACGTTGGCCGCCGACATTCCGGTGTTGGCGGCGATCATCTTCAGCGGCACGGGCCGCATTTCGGTCCTGAGGTAGTCGAGGATCTTGAAGCCGATCTCGATCGACTGAATGCCGCGCCGTCCGGGCCGTTCCGCCTTGGTGATCTTGCCGGGTTTGGCTCCTCGTGCGGATGCGGGCGCCGGATCCGGCGGACGGGGTCGGCGCGGCTTCTTCACTGAAAATCCTTATAGATCAGGGCGTTATGGCGGGTGTCGTGCTGGCGCATTATTGGGCGCGTCGCGCCGGATATTCAAGCTTGCTGTATTTGACGATATCATATGTATATGACTAAATAAAATTGCCTGAAGCGGGGCTGGGTTTGGCCGCGGGCGCAAACAGGGGAATGACGATGGATGCACGAGCGACGGCGGTACCCGCCGACCAGAATCTGACGCGCAGCGAGGAGCGGCAGGTCGTTCTCGCCTCGACCCTCGGCACCGTGTTCGAGTGGTACGACTTCTTCATCTACGGCTCGCTGGCCGTGTTCATGAGCTCGGTATTGTTTCCGCCGGACAACCCGACCGCCGCCGTGCTTGCTTCGCTCGGTGCTCTTGCGGCAGGCTTCGTGATCCGGCCGATCGGCGCAGTGGTCTTCGGCCGCATCGGCGATCTGGTCGGTCGAAAATATACCTTCCTCATCACCATCGTGATGATGGGCGGCGGCACGGCCTTGATCGGCTTCCTGCCCACCTATGCCAGCGTGGGTCATGCTGCATGGATCTCGCTGGTCATGCTGCGATTGATCCAGGGCCTCGCGGTCGGCGGCGAATATGGCGGTGCCGTCATCTACGTTGCGGAGCATTCGCGTCCAGACCGGCGCGGGCTTCTGACCGGCTGGATCCAGATCACATCGTCGGTCGGGCTGGCGCTCTCCATTGCGGTCATCATCGGCACGCAGAGCGTCATGAGCGAGGCCGACTTCAAGGCCTGGGGATGGCGCGCTCCCTTCATCATCTCGATCGCGATGCTGGCGTTCTCGATCTATGTCCGAGCCAAGCTGCATGAATCGCCCGTCTTCACGCGTCTCAAGGCCGAGCGTCGCCTGTCCAGGAGCCCGGTCAGAGACACCTTCGCCCGGTGGTCCAGCCTTCGCCTGGTGTTGATCGCGCTGTTCGGTGTGACCGCGGGGATGGGGTCAACCTACTTCACCGGCCAGTTCTACGTGATGATCTTCATGCAGCAGATCGCAAGGATCGACCTGCAGACATCCTATACCCTGATGGCCATCGGCCTCGTCATCGGTGCGCCGGCTTTCGTTTTCTTCGGCTGGCTGTCCGATCGGGTCGGACGCAAATGGCTGATGATGACGGGTCTCGTACTTTCGGCGCTGTGCTACCGGCCGATGTTTTCGTCGCTGCTGGAGGCAGCAAACCCGCAGCTCGTGGCTGCGACGCGCAGCGCGCCGGTGACGGTGCACGCCGACACCACCAGCGAAGCATGCCGGTTCGGCCTTGCGGCCGCATTGCTGAGCTCGCATGGCGATCACGGCAAGCCTTGCGTCCAGGCCAAGAAGCTGTTGATCGGAAGCGGCATCAACTTCAGCTATGCCGCCCCGGTCGACGGCCAGGCCGTAGCCATGACGGTCAACGGCAAGACGATTGCCGGATACGATGCGGCGGCTTATCGCAAGGCCCTGTCCGAGGCGGGTTACCCCGCCAAGGCGGATCCCGCGAAGGTGTCGTCAGCCTACATCGTCTTTCTGCTGGTCGTCATGACCGTCATCGTCGCGATGGTCTATGGGCCGGTGGGGTCGTTCCTGGTCGAGGTGTTTCCGGCCAACATCCGATACACGGCACTTTCGTTTCCCTACCACATCGGCGCCGGCATCTTCGGTGGCTTCCTGCCGTTCTTTGCAACCTATCTTTCGCTCGCGGTCGGCGACGTGTTTGCGGGGCTCTGGTATCCGGTCGTCATTTGCACGGTCGTCGCCGTGATCGGATCGATCATGCTGCCGAACAGGCCGCAAATCGAGACGGATCACTGAGTATGACATGCTGGCGGGCCGCGGCAGCGGCCCGCTCTCCGTTTCCGTGCCCGGGATGACATGATGGATAGCAGCCGACCGAACACCTACAAGGCGGCCGTCGTTCAGGCCGCGTCAGATCCGACAAGCTCGCTGGTGTCGGCGCAAAAGGCCGCGGCCCTGATCGAGAAGGCCGCTGGTGCCGGCGCCAGGCTGGTCGTTTTCCCCGAAGCCTTCATTGGCGGCTATCCCAAGGGAAATTCGTTCGGCGCTCCCGTCGGCATGCGCAAGCCCGAAGGACGCGAGGCGTTCCGTTCGTATTGGGAGCGGCCATCGATCTCGATGGCGTGGAGGTCGAGACGATCGCTGCGGCGGCGGCCGCAACCGGTGCCTTTACGGTCATCGGCTGCATCGAGCGAGAGCAGGGCACGCTCTACTGCACGGCCCTGTTCTTCGACGGGGCGCGCGGGCTCGTCGGCAAGCACCGCAAGCTGATGCCGACCGCGGGCGAGCGGCTGATCTGGGGGTTCGGCGACGGCTCGACCATGCCGGTGTTCGAGACCTCGCTCGGCAATATCGGCGCGGTGATCTGCTGGGAGAACTACATGCCGATGCTGCGCATGCACATGTACAGCCAGGGCATCAGCATCTACTGCGCCCCAACCGCGGATGATCGCGACACTTGGCTTCCGACCATGCAGCATATCGCCCTGGAGGGACGCTGCTTCGTCCTGACGGCCTGTCAGCATCTCAAGCGCGGCGCCTTCCCGGCGGACTACGAGTGCGCGCTGGGTGCCGATCCCGAGACCGTGCTCATGCGCGGCGGCAGCGCCATCGTCAATCCGCTCGGCAAGGTGCTGGCGGGTCCATGCTTCGAGGGGGAGACCATCCTGTATGCCGACATTGCGCTCGACGAGGTGACGCGCGGCAAGTTTGATTTCGACGCCGCGGGGCACTATTCCCGTCCGGACGTTTTCCAGCTCGTCGTCGACGATCGACCGAAGCGGGCAGTATCAACCGTCAGCGCCGTTCGCGCGCGCAATTGAGGGACCGATGCTCTTCGACATGGGCCAGCTTCCGGCGGATATCCGCTACAAGATTCTCACCGCGACCGTTACGCCGCGCCCCATCGCGTGGTGACGACCCGTTCCCGGGACGGCGCCGCCAATGCCGCGCCCTTCAGCTTCTTCAACGTCCTCGGGCATGAACCGCCGACGGTCGTGCTCGGCCTGCTGCGTCATCCGAACAAGGGCTTGAAAGACACGGCGCAGAATATCGTCGAAACGGGCGAGTTCGTCGCTCACCTGGTGTCGCACCAGATGGCTGAAGCCATGAACGCGACGGCCGTCGATGCTCCGGCCGGTGTCGACGAGATGGAGATCGCGGGACTTCAAACATGTCCTTCGCAGATGGTTGCGCCTCCGCTCATCGAGGGGTGCCCGGTGGCGTTCGAATGTCGCTCCCTCTCGGTTCACGAGACCGGGCCCCGGCAGATCGCGGTGATCGGCGAGATCGTCTGTGCTCATGTGGCCGAGCAGTTCGTGATCGATGCACAGAGAGGCTATATCGATACGGTCGGCCTCGATCTCATTGCCCGCATGCACGGGTCGGGCTGGTATGCGAGGCCCCGCGATCTCTTCCAGCTGGTGCGGCCGGCGCCGATCGAATAGGCGGCCGGCGCCGGGACCTCCCGCCATGGCCGCCCCATGAGCCCCTTGCGCCCGATTGACATCCAATTATTACATGTCTAAAAATATGCAAATTCATATAATTCGTGAGATGCCTGAATGGACGCGCATCCGCTCAAGCTCAGGGTCAGGTCGTATGCCGCGGAGACACCGTTCGTACGGAGCCTTGTGCTTGGCGTGGAGGACGGCCCCGTGCCGCCATGGCAGGCAGGCGCACATATCCGCGTGGCGCTCCCGAACGGAGGCGACCGGCCGTACTCGCTGATGGCCCTGCCGGGTCTTGCCGAGGATGCGCTGGCGCTCGGGGTGCTGCGCGAGGAGGCCTCGACCGGCGGCTCGCAGTTCATGCATGCGCTGAAGATCGGCGATGTCGTCAAGGCAAGCGCGCCGGTGAACAATTGTTATCTGCACGAGGGGCCGGCGCCCGCGCTGCTGTTTGCCGGCGGCATCGGTGTCACGCCAATCCTGTCGATGGCGGCGGAGCTCACCGCCCGCGCAAATCCGTTTCGCCTGCACTACGCCGGCCGCACGCAAGGACTTCTGGCGTTCCTGCCGCATCTGCGGGACATTTGCGCCAAAGGTCTGTCCGTTCATTACGACAGCGACGAGTCCCGTCTGGATCTTGCCGCGGCGCTCAAAGGAGCCGCCGCGAACGCCCACATCTACGTCTGCGGTCCGGCGGGAATGATCGACGCCGTGAAGGCGGCCGCGCATGCCGAGGGCGTTTCGGCGGACCGCATTCACTACGAGCTCTTCAAGGCGGAGCAGCCGTCTTCACCCGACCTGCCGTTCGAGGTCGAGATCAGATCGACCGGACAGGTCGTCGGCGTCGCAGCCGGCCAAACCATTATCCAGGCGCTGGAGGCGGCGGGGCTCGACGTGCTCTACGATTGCCAGCGCGGCGATTGCGGCATCTGCCAGTGCGGCGTGGTCGAAGGGGTACCCGACCATCGCGACGTCATCCTGAGCGACGACGAGAAGGCCTCCAACAAGGTCATGCAGATCTGCGTGTCGCGCGCGAAGTCGGAACGTCTGGTGCTGGATTTGTGAGGGAGGCGAGGGACGCCATGGCGAAATACGGAAGGGATGCCCACGCGATTGCCGCGCTGGTGCGCGAGGCTGAGGTTCATCGCGACGTCTATGTCGACCCCGAGATCTTCGAGCTCGAGATGGAGCATCTGTTCCCGAACAGCTGGGTCTATGTCGGGCATGCCAGCCAGTTGGCGAAGCCCGGCGATTTCATCACCGCCATGATCGGCCGCCAGCCGGTGCTGGCGAGCCGCCATACCGACGGCTCCATCCATGTGTTCTACAATCGCTGTCCGCACAAGGGCGTGAAGATCGCCTCCGAGCCCTGCGGCAACACCGGAAAGTTCTTCCGCTGTCCCTATCACGCTTGGTCCTTCAAGACCGACGGCTCGCTGCTCGCGATCCCGCTGAAGAAGGGCTATGAGGGCACCGGCTTCGCGACACCCAGGCGAATGAGGGGCTGTCCAGGGTCAAGAACGTCGTGATCCATCGCGACTTCATCTTCGCACGGCTCAGCGAAAGCGGCGTCTCCTTCGAGGACTATTTCGGCGAGAGCCTTTCGACCATCGACAACATGGTCGACCGCTCGCCGGAGGGGAAGCTCGCCGTCATGGCGACGCCGATCCGCTACATGCACACCTGCAACTGGAAGATGCTGGTCGAGAACCAGACCGACACCTGCCATCCGATGGTGGCGCATGAGAGCTCGGCCGGCACTGCGGTCAAGGTCTGGAAGCGCGAGCAGGGCGATTCCACGGAAACGCCGATGGCGGTGCAGCTCTACGGTCCCTTCATGAGCCCGTACGAGTTCTACGAGCAGAGCGGCATCAGGATCTGGCCGAACGGCCATGGCCACACCGGCGTCGCCAACTCCATCCATTCGAACTACTCGGATGTCCCGGGCTATCTCGACCGGATGGTCGCGGCCTACGGCGAGAAGCGGGCGCACGAGATCCTCGGCGAGGTCAGGCACAACACCGTCTATTTCCCCAACATCATGGTCAAGGGCGCCGTCCAGATCCTGCGCAACTTCATCCCGATCGCGGTCGACAAGACGCTGGTCGAGAGCTGGGTCTATCGCCTGGTCGGCGCGCCCGACAAGCTCTACGAGCGGGCGCTGATGTACAACCGCTTCATCAACGCGCCGACCTCGATCGTCGGCCACGACGACCTCGAAATGTACGAGCGGGCGCAGGAAGGCCTGAAATCCAACGGCAATCAATGGGTCAATCTGCGGCGGCTCTACGAGAGCCATGAAGAGCAGGACGTCACGGCGGTGATCAACGGCACCTCCGAGCGGCAGATGCGCAACCAGTTCCACGCCTGGGCGAAATTCATGACCATGGACATGGACAAGCGTGTCGAGGCCGCCGAATGATCACCGAGAAGACGATCACGGACTTCATCTATCGCGAGGCCGAGCTGCTCGACACGATGCAGTGGCAGGCCTGGCTCGATCTGTTTCACCCCGAGGGGCGCTACTGGATGCCGCTCGAATGGCAGCAGCAGGATCCGGTGCTCCAGCCGTCGCTGATGTATGAGGACCTGCTGCTCCTGAAGGTGCGGGTCGAGCGTCTGGCCGGCGAGCGCACCTTCAGCCAGAAGCCGAAGAGCCGTTGCCATCATCTTTTGCAGGCGCCGCAGATCGTGGCGTGCGACAAGGCTGCCGGCGTGTTCAAGGCGCGGACGTCCTACATCTACACCGAGACGCGCGGCGACATGCTGGAGCGCTATTCGGGATGGGCCTCGCACGATCTCGTCCAGGTCGGCGATGCCCTGAAGATCAAGCTCAAGCGCGTCGATCTCGTCAATTTCGACGCGCCGTTCGGCAACATCCAGCTCTTCATGTGAGACGAATTTGACCGCTGCGACCACAGTCTACGCCCGCTTTCGCGAGACCGCGCTTCGCCGCGGCGAGGCGGGCTTCCTCAACGTGCTGCCGGAGACGGCCGCCATCTACGGCATCGCGGCGGGCGAGATCACCTATCGCGCCATGCTCGAGCGGGTCGAGCGCTGGCGCGCCGCGTTCGCGGGCCGCGGCTACGGCGAAGGCCACAGGGTCGGGCTGCTGCTCCAGAACAGGCCGGTGTTCGTCGAGCTGTGGTTCGCGCTCAACGCGCTCGGCGTCTCCGTGGTGCCGATCAATCCGGATTTGCGGCTGAGCGAGCTCGAATACATCATCGCGCATTCCGAGATGAACGCGGCGTTCGTGCTTGCCGAGCGGCGCGACGAGGTCGAGACGGCGGCGCGCCAGGCCGGTCGGCCGATCCCCGTCGTGACCAGCGAGGACGACGCGCCCGCGCCATTCGGCGGCGTGCGGCCGGCGAGCACGGGTGACGGCGCGACCGAATGCGCGCTGCTCTATACGTCGGGGACGACAGGTCAGCCCAAGGGCTGCGTGCTCACCAACACCTATTTCCTGCATTCCGGAAACTGGTATCGCGACGTCGGCGGGCTGATCGCGCTCAAGCCCGACGGCGAGCGCATGATCACGCCGCTGCCGCTGTTCCACATGAACGCGATGGCGGTGTCGCTGATGGCGATGCTGTCGGTCGGCGGCAGCCTGACCATGCTCGATCGCTTCCATCCGCGCAGCTGGTGGGCTTCCGTGCGCGACAGCCGCGCGACCTGCCTGCATTATCTCGGCGTCATGCCCTCGATGCTGATGAGCGCGCCGCCGTCGGAGCAGGACCGCGCGCACACCGTTCGCTTCGGCTTCGGTGCCGGCGTCGACAAGCTGCTGCACTCGCCGTTCGAGGACCGCTTCGGCTTTCCGCTGCTGGAGGCCTGGGCGATGACCGAGACGGGCAGCGGCGGCGTCATCGCCGCCAACGTCGAGCCGCGCAAAATCGGCACCAGCTGCTTCGGGCGACCCGCACCCGAAGTTGACGTTCGTATCGTTGATGACAGCGGCAATGACGCCCCAATTGGGACGCCGGGCGAGCTCCTGGTGCGGCGGGCTGGCGCCGACCCGCGCTACGGCTTCTTCCGGGAGTATCTGAAGAACCCGGAGGCCACCGCCGAGGCGTGGGAGGGCGGCTGGCTGCATACCGGCGATATCGTGTCGCGCGATGCGGACGGCGACCTCCATTTCGTCGATCGCAAGAAGAACGTGATCCGCCGTTCCGGCGAGAACATTGCCGCGGTCGAGGTCGAGTCCGTCCTCAACCGCCATCCTGCGATCCGGCAGGCCGCGGTTGCGGCGACGCCCGATCAGGTGCGCGGCGACGAGGTTGCCGCCGTCATCATCGCCGAGGAGGCCGGCGCCGGCCGCGCGCTCGCCGAGGACGTCGTCCGCTGGAGCCTGGAGCAGATGGCCTATTACAAGGCGCCGGGCTGGATCTGCTTCGTCGACAGCCTGCCGCTGACCGCGACCGAGAAGATCCAGCGCGGCGGGCTGAAGGATTTTGTCGCAAGGTTGATGCGCGATGGCGCCTTCTTCGACCTCCGCGACCTCAAGCGGCGTCAGGTCTGACGCGGGGAGGGAGGCGATCATGAGCGAGATACGCACCACACTCATTACCGGCGGCAATTCGGGGATCGGCGAGGCGCTGGCGAGAAAGCTCGTCGAGAAGGGGCAGCGCGTGGTCTCGGTCGGGCTGGAAAAGCCGAACTGGACCCATGATCTGCTCGCGGCCTATCGCGCCGACCTGACCGACATCGCGGAGACGCGCGCGATCGCGCAGGAGATCGGCCGGAATCACGCCATCGACTGCCTCGTGCACAATGCGGGCGTCATCCTGCCGAATCTGCTGCCCGACGCGAAGCCGGAAGACATTCTGATGCTGGCGCAGTTGCACCTCGGCGCGCCGATGCTGCTGACCCAGGCGGCGCTGGAAGGGATGCTGTCGCGTCGCTTCGGGCGCATCGTGTTCGTCTCTTCGCGGGCGGCGATGGGCGCGGCGACGCGCTCGGCCTATTCGGCGACCAAGGCCGGCGTGCATGGCATGGCGCGGACCTGGGCGCTGGAGCTCGCCGCGAGCGGCATCACCGTGAACGTGGTCGCGCCGGGGCCGATCCTGACCGACAATTTCTGGGGCGTCATTCCCAAGGGCTCCGAGCAGCAGGCGCGTATGGCGCGCAACGTCCCGGTCGGGCGGCTCGGCTCGCGCGAGGACGTGGCGCACGCCATCACCTTCTTCCTCGACGAACGTTCCGATTTCGTCACCGGCCAGGTGCTCTACGTCTGCGGCGGTACCAGCCTCGTGGGCCTGGGGCCGTAAGCGCTATTCGGCGGGCAAAATCGGACGCCGCCGATTGACGGTCATCTAGCGGGAGCTATCCGGCCGACACTCCGCGCTGCGTGACGGCCCCGCATTGTGCACGTCAACGGATTATCCGGTCGACAACCCGTGCGGCACGGTCGATCTCCCTCTCATTCCATGCCGCAAATCCAAGAAACAATCCTCGCTCTTTTGATTTGTGAAACAGCTTGCCCTAGAACGGGCGATATTGCGCCAGCCTCGAAGAGTTGTGCCGTAAGTTTCCCCGGCTTGAAGGGCGTGGACGCCATCGGCGGCCAAGCTGCGCGGCACATGGAGGCATTGGCCGGTGGTCGGGCGTCCGCTCGTAATGAGCGTTCTCACCCCCCAGACAGTTGCAGCAACAAGGTCTGCTCACTCCCGGCGACAAGAGCAGCGTCCCCTCCAGCAAGAGCATCTTTCTGGCTCTCTGTATTTTTTAGAACTGGCCCTTTTCATAGAGCCACCTGAAACCTTATGCAAAATGCAAATTTGGTCGCGCTATTTGAGCGGAATGTCCCAGGGTTTACTTGCGATTCCAGACGTTGGCATCATGAGCGCCGCCATCAGCCTCAATGACCCCGTTGAGGCATCGTAGTTTCTGGCAATGGGCCTAATCTTCGGCGGGATCGCTCTTGGCGCATCAAGAACGGAACTCAGAGTGATGATATGCGGTCCCACCTCCAACCGCGCGGTGCATGCAGACCCGACAATCTAGTGGAGCGGATATGATTGGATTGTTCTTCGAAGTTATGCCGCGACCAGGACACGAGCAGGCCTATTTCGATATTGCCGCCGGTCTACGACCCGAATTGGACAAGAATCCCGGCCTTCTGTTCATTGACCGCTTCAAAAGCGTCGGTCGGCCAGGCATCGTGCTTTCGCACTCTCACTGGCGCGATGAGGCAAGCCTTGCCGGATGGCGTACCCACGCAAAGCATCATGCCGCGCAAATCGCGGGAAGAAAGCTGCACTTCGAGGACTATCGCCTGCGCATCGGCCAGCTCGTCTGCGAGTGGACTCCTCAAGCCGGCGCTCCGCGTCAATTCGAAACCACCAACAGCTACAACGACCCGGTTCTGCGGCCAGAACGATTCATGATCGTTTCCACCGCCAACTCGCCCATCCAAGCGGGCGTTGAAGGTGACATTCTGGCGAGCATTTCTCGCGAGCGAGAATACATCGTCCTGGCCCTGGCATCGTCGCTTGCAGACGGGCTTCGAATGGCAGAGGAATTCTTGTTGGCAGGCGTCGTGACATCGATCCGATTGTATCTCGTGTCTCGCGACTACGGCATGTTCGATCGAAAGGAGGCGCCTCAATATTATTCGCCCGTGACCCAGGTTCAAGAGCATGGCTCGAAGCCGACTGATGCTGGTTTGTGACAGCACACGGTGGAGAGATGACGAACGAGCGACGTAAGATTACTGTCGGGCTGCTGTTTGGAGGGCGCTCGGCTGAGCACGAAGTCTCCAGGGCATCCGCTGCCAATATCCTTCGAGCTCTGAACAGCGATCGCTATGACGTTTATCTCATAGGCATATCGCGAGATGGTCGCTGGTTTGCCTGCGATTCAGGGAATGGCGCGGGAACGGGTTCTACAGCGCTCACAATTTCGGACGAGGCACCGGAGATCGGCCTTGTGCCGGGCGGGCGAGGCCGCCTCGTTCATTGCGACGGACCAACAGGAAGTGACGCGGGGAGTATCGACGTTGCATTTCCGATCTTGCACGGGCCGAACGGAGAAGACGGGACGGTGCAGGGAGCACTGGAATTAGCCGACGTGTCGTTCGTCGGTTCGTCGGTGACGGGTTCTGCCGTGGCGATGGACAAGGAAGTTTCCAAGCGGCTGATGCGCGACGCTGGCCTTCCCGTGGTGCCGTTCCTAACAACGACTGCCTCGTCCCGAATCGAATACGCTGCGGCAGTTGCCGCGCTCGGGACGTCGGATTTGTTCGTAAAGCCCGCCAATCTAGGAATCATCGGTCGGCGTCTCCCGCGCGCGGTCCGAGGAGGAATTCGCAGCGTCGTGCGCTCTC
Organism: Bradyrhizobium sp. YCK136; assembly: GCF_044570075.1. NCBI lineage: Bacteria > Pseudomonadati > Pseudomonadota > Alphaproteobacteria > Hyphomicrobiales > Nitrobacteraceae > Bradyrhizobium > Bradyrhizobium sp. YCK136. The sequence goes on along the minus strand of NZ_CP172424.1, from coordinate 6,043,149 downwards.
GCGTTCCGCTACGACCGCAAGATCCTGGTCGAGCAAGCTCTGAACGGAGCGCGGGAGATCGAGTGTTCTGTCCTGGAGGAATCGACAGGTGATATTCGAGCGTCTGGGCTCGGCGAGATTGTTCCCGCGAGCGAGCACGGCTTCTATTCGTATCAGGCAAAATATATCGACGCCGATGGCGCCGCTCTGCACATCCCGGCAGACCTTCCCCTGCTACAGGCTCGCCGTCTTCAGGAACTTGTCGTTGAAGTCTTCAACGTGCTCTGCTGCGAAGGTATGGCCAGAGTCGACTTCTTTGTCCAAGGCGATGAAGTCTTTGTCAACGAGGCGAACACGTTGCCAGGGTTCACATGGAGCAGCATGTACCCCAAGCTTTGGGAAGCAAGCGGCTTGTCTCAAACCGACCTCATGGACAAGCTAATCGCGCACGCGTTTGCGCGCCACGAGCGACGTCGTGCCTTAAGCTTCGGTTGACAAGAATGCGGCGGATAGGACCCAACCAAGGAGCCCTCTGATCTCGCCGCGGAACCAGAGCGACGCGTTACATCTGCATCCGCGTGTTGCCGGCTGGGCAGTGGCGCCGAGGGGAAATATGAGGAAGACGGTGTGACGCACGATCTATTTGAAGGCATGGACCGATGATGAACCTTAAGATCGAGCGCGCGTTCAAGACGGATTTGCCATTCGTGATGATGACCGAACGGTCGGAAGGATACCATACGCTAGTCGGCCGGTGGGACGAGGCGCGGCATCTGGCGGCTATCGATGACAATCACTATGCCTATTTCATTGCCAGGGATTGCGCGGCTTCTGTTGGATTCGCCATTGTCCGGGATTGGGGGGCTCCGGAGAGAGTGACCTGTCTGAAACGGATAGCGGTGTCGAACCCTGGCAAGGGGCTAGGGAGGCGGCTCGTTCGCGCGGTTGTTGGCACCGTCTTTCGGGAAACCGAAGCTCACCGTGTTTGGCTAAGCGTTTTTCCAGAAAATGAACGAGCCCGCAGAGCGTATGAAGCTGTGGGCTTCAAGGCAGAAGGCATCGCACGTGGCAGCGCCTATTTTGGAGGAATCCATCGCGATGAATTGATAATGGCCGTCCTCAGAACGGAGTGGACTGCGGTTTAGGCAGGCGACGTAGCCCCATGATCGACTTGCCGGGGGATCTCCATACTCATTTCAAACGCAAAGAAACGCTGATCGAGAATGGGTAATCGTCATCTTAGAGCTGGCCCCGCAAATTCGGACAGTAGCTTGAGTGGATTTTCTGCCTGACAGCGGCGAGGATTCTTGCTGCGAATCAGGAGCGAAGATGACGAAGAAGAGCCGCCGGACGCATTCTCCGGCATTCAAGGCGAAGGTTGCTTTGGCTGCGGTCAAAGGCGACAAGACACTGGCGGAGCTGGCGCAGCTGTTTGATGTTCATCCGAACCAGATCACGATCTGGAAAAACCAGCTCCTGGAAGGCGCCGCCGGCGTGTTTGGGCATGACAAGACATCGGCCGAGACGCCGGTCGATTTGAAGGCGTTACATGCCAAGATCGGCGAGCTGGCGTTGGAAAACGATTTTTTGTCCGGCGCGCTCACCAAGGCGGGCCTGCTGAGCGCAAAGCGATGATCGACCGCGATCATGATCTTTCTATCGTGCGCCAGGCGAAGGTCCTGAAGCTGGCTCGCAGCACGGTCTACTATGAACCTCGGCCAGTTTCGGCCGAGGACCTTGCCTTGATGCGTCGGCTCGATGAGCTGCATCTCGATTATCCCTTCGCGGGAGCGCGTATGCTGCGATCGTTGCTGCGGCGGGAGGGCGTATACGCCGGTCGCCGCCACATCGCGACGCTGATGAAGCGCATGCGGATCGAGGCGGTCTATCGTCGCCCGAACACGAGCAAGCCGGCTCCGGGTCACAAGATCTACCCGTACCTGTTGCGCGGATTGAAGATCGAGCGGCCCGACCATGCGTGGGCAATGGACATCACCTACATTCCGATGCGGCGTGGCTTCGTCTATCTCGCGGCGGTCGTCGATGTGTTCAGCCGACGGGTCCTGGCCCATCGCGTCTCGATCACAATGGAGGCGGCCTTCTGCGTCGAAGCGGTCCAGGAGGCGTTGGCGAAGCACGGCAGGCCCGAGATTTTCAACACGGATCAGGGCAGCCAGTTCACCAGCCTCGAGTTCACCGATGTGCTGCTGGACGCGAAGATCGCCATCAGCATGGACGGCAAGGGCGCCTGGCGCGACAACGTGTTTGTCGAGCGGCTCTGGCGCACGGTCAAATACGAAGAAGTTTATCTCCGCGCCTACGACAGCGTGTCCGAGGCGCGAGCGTCAATTGCCAAGTATCTGGCCTTCTACAATCAGGGACGCCCTCACTCGAGCCTTGACGGGCGCACGCCCGACGAGGCTTACTTCGGCACGCAAGCTATGGTGATGGCCGCATGACCGTCGCCGACGGTTTTGTCGTCGCTCTGGTCGGGCTACGCCCTCCCGACGCAACGACAAAACCGTAAAGCCCCGCGTTCAGCATAACCCGGCAGGAATCCACTTAAATCCAGCGGGGCGCTGTCCAAACAACCGGGGCCAGCTCTTCTTGGCCTGCAGCCCGGCCCCCCGAGGTTTCTGCAATGACCACAGCGAAAACCCGCCTTGCATACATGGGCGCCGGCGTCGCCGTCGTGATCTGGGGAGCTACTCCTGCAGCAACCGCCATCGTTGCCCGCGAATTGTCACCTGGGTTGATCGGGTTGGCGCGGCTGTTGCTATCGGCCGCCATTCTCATCCCCATCGCCGTCTCATTGAAGCCAGAACTCCCGAGCGACCGGGGTGGCTGGATCGCGCTGCTGATCAGCGCCCTGGTCGGGTTCGCCGGATCATTCGTCCTGCAGGGCGTCGGCATTGCACGCACCAGCACCTCGCACGCCGCCCTCGTCCTTGCCTTGGCTCCGATCTTCACGGCGACCGTCCATTTCCTGCTTTCCCGCTGCTGGCCAAGGCCGCTCTGGTGGCTTGGAAGCGCGATCGCGCTCATGGGCGTGGCAATTCTCATTCCCGGCCGCAACCCTGCCGGAAGCGTGGCAGCGCCGACGCTCTTCGGCGACCTTCTTGTTCTTGCCGGTACGGTCACGGTCAGCGTTGGCTATGTCGCAGGCGCACGGCTCTCAGCGCGGATCGGCCTGTTCGCGGCGACCTGCTGGTCGCTTCTTCTCGCTGGGTTGATCACTCTTCCCGCATTTCCGGCCTTGGCTTCCGCTCTTGGTCAACTCTCGTTCGCCGTCTGGGGCGCGCTCGGTTTCCTGGCCGTCTTCTGCACGCTGATCGGCTTTGCAGTGTGGTTTTGGGCGCTTGAGCACGGTGGCGTCACCTCGATCGCCCCGCTTCAGTTTGGCCAGCCGCTGGTGAGCCTCGTGATCGCCGTAGCTTTCCTGTCTGAGGATATTTTCCCGGCGACCTTGTTGGCGTTGAGCCTGGTCATCCTCGGCGTCCATTTATCACGTCGAGCTGCTTGATCCTGCTCCACTTTCTGGAGAGGAAGGCTGTCAAAACGAAGCTGGATGTATCCATCAGGGAAACCGCGTCCCCAACCGCTGGCTTTCCCCGCGACAAACGCGGAACGCGATTGCGCGGAGATGCTCAAGCAACAACGTCAGATCTGGTTCTGGCGGATGTTCTCGACCATCTTGGCCAGCACCCGCGCGCAGACCTCGATGTCGTCAGGGGCGATGCCTTCGATCAGCTTGTCATAGTTGTTCGCCATGACCGGCCAGATCTTGCGCAGCAGCGCTTCGCCGTCAGGCGTCAGACCCACGACGCGGCGGCGCTGGTCCTCCTCCGCGATCTCGCGCTTGACGAGGCCCGACGTCACCATGGATTCGACCATGCGGCTCGCCGTCGACTGCTCGGTCACAGCGAGAACGGCGATCTCGTTGACGGTGAGGGTCTTGTAGATGAACAGCACCGACAGCGTCCGGAACACGACATTGTTGACGCCATGCTCGCTCAGGTCGCGGTTCTGGTCGAGATTCCAGCGATTGGCGAGCCGGTTGAACAGATACGGGATGTAGGTCTGCAGCTGGTCCCTGGTCCTCGGCGGACCCGACTTCCATCTGCTCTTGGATTCTCTGGCCATTATCTCTTGCGACTTTGCTTCTTGCCGTCAGTGTGAAGTTTTGAAGAAAGGGATTTCAGCACGGACAGCGCGGTATCCAGCTCCTGGGCCGAAACTTTCTCGAGCCGTTTGCCGAGATGCTTCTTGTGGATTTCGGCTGCCTTCCTGAACAGCGCTTCGCCTTTCGGCGTCAGGCGCACGATGAAGGACCGCCGGTCCTCGCTCGACATCTCCCTGCTGATGAGGTCGTCGGCGAGAAGACGCTGCACGAGGCCCGACACATTGCCGCCGGTCACTTTCAGGTTTTGCGACAACTGACCGAGCGCAAGCCCATCCCGGTAGCGATCGAGCTGGGCCAGCACGTCGAATTTTGCGAGCGACAGGCCGAACTCGGAGTTCAGCATCGAATTCAGCGAGGCGAACAGCTCGCCGTGCAGCGACAGCAATTGAAGCCAGAGCCGGGTTTCAATCTGCCCGGGGACGGGAACAATGTTCTCTTTGAGTGCTGCCGGCATCGCATGACCATCGAGGACAAGGTGTCTCGTCAATTGGAGGGATTATCGCGGGTCTTTCGCTCCGATTAGCAACCTGAGAATCGCAGTCAAGCCGTTTGATCCTGACGTTCTCCGGTCCGAACGGCAATCCAATCCTGTGCTGGGCTCGACCCGCATCACGCAAAAGTCTTGATGGTCTGGATCACGCCGTCGAGCTCCTTGCCGGCGCTGTCCTTCAGCGCAGCCTCGCGCAGGCGCCGCGCCCAGTCGGCGGCATCCTCGCGTCGCTCGACCAGCTTGATCGCCGCCAGCGTCTTGTCGAATTTCGACAGCCCCCGGCTGTGAGTATCGGAATAGCCTTTCACGAGGCGGCGGCATTGCAGGATCTCGACACCGAGCTGGTAGTTGGTGCCGACCGCGTCGGTGGCGGCCTTGAGCCATCCGTCCCGGTGCGCCGTCTCGATGGCGTGCCGCAGCGAGCGGCGGCGCAGGCCGCGTAGGCCGCCCACGAGATAAAGCGCCAGGAACCAGGGCAGCGAGTAGGTCCGCACCCGGCGCCCCCGGTTGACGCGGCGATCGAGCCAGCCGAGCAAGCGCGGCCTTTCGCCAAGCCAGCGACCGAAGCCCGCGGGAAGCACGCCCATGACCTCCTCCATGCGGGGATGCATGAACTCGGTGGTATGGAGCACCTGGCCTTCCGACATCTCGAGCTCGCTCTCGATGCGCGCGCGGCGGCCGGCGCGCGTCTTGAGGTCGGCGACGCGGATGACGTCGTCATAGCTCATGGCGTTGGCGAGGTACTTTGCCGCGGCTTCCGTGAAGGCATAGGTCCGGGCCGCACCGCCGGCGCTGCGGTCGGCCGCGTGCAGCGTCCTGAGAATGTCGAGATACTCGGTGCCATAGGCGACGTCCTGGAAGTCGACCACCTTCTTCAGGCCGGCGCGGGCCATGGTGAGCGCGGGCTCGGGCAGCTCCTGCGTCAGCCTTGCGACAAGCCCGGCGAGATCCGGATCGGGCGTTGCGGGAGAGGGGATATTGTCGGCCTGTTTCGGTTGCGGCGGCGCCACAACGTCGGGTGAGCCGGTCTTGACCCGGTCGAAGGCGGCCTCGAAAGTCCCGATGCTGGCCTTCGCGCCTTTCCCACCCGCGCGGATGACGTCGAGATAGCTGTCGCGGCTGAAGGGCAGCACACTGGCCGCCGCGAGCGCGCCGAACATCGCGGCCGAGATGACGCTGCCATGCGCGATCGCCAGCGCGTTCAGGTCGAAGATGATCTCCGTCTTGGCGGCGATCCCGATGGCGCCGGTGACGGCGCCGCCGTCGGCGATGCCGTTGCCCGGCGCGATCTTCTCGCCGATCGCAAAGGACCGGTGGTTGGATGCGATCAGCGTGGTGCGGTCCGGCGTCACAAGGCCGCGCAGGATCGATCGGCCGGCCTCCATGAATTCCGCCGCCATCACCACGTCGACGTCGCCGGGCGTCGGCATCAGCGACAGGATCGGCTTGCGGCCGTCGAGCGGCGGCATCGTCTCGATATAGTAGATCGTGGCGCCGGTGCGCTGCGCGACGCCGGGCACCGAGGTCGACTGCGCGACCCAGCCGTGGTTCTCGGCAAGCTGGACGATCCAGTCGGTCAGGACGCCGCCGCCCTGACCGCCCATCGCGACAATCGCGATCGAGATCGGCCGCTCAGTTGCCTCGCCCGCGGCGGGGAGGGCCAGCCGGATCGTCTCGTCCCTCATGCCAGTGCCTCGAGCGCCGGACGCCGGCGATCGCGCCGCCGTTGCAGCCAGCCGATCACGGCCATCGCGACTTTGGATTTGAACATGTCCCAGCGGGTCGGATTATGGATGACGTCGGCGCGGTAGAACGAGGGGCAGAGCACGGCGGCCTCGGAGACCTCGCCGCAATTGCCGCAGCCGACGCAGGAATTGTCGATCGCCGCGACCGGATCATCGCGCAAGGGATCGTCGAGCTGCTTCACCGACAGCGATGGGCAGCCGGAGAGCCGGATGCAGGCGTGGTCGCCGGTGCACACGTCCTCGTCGACGCCGAAGCGCTCCTTGACGGTGCGCACCCCGTCCTTGATCGCCTTGTTGATCTGCGGCTTCACGCGGCGCTGCTTGTTCAGCATGCATTCGGAGGATGCGACGATGACCTTGGGACCTTCGTCCTTGGTCGTCAGCGCTTCCTTCAGCGTGTCGCGCATCTTGCCGACGTCATAGGTGCGGTCGATCTGACGCACCCATTGGCCGCCGATGCCCTTCACGGCCTGCACGATCGAATTGTTGGTCTTGCGCCGCTTGTTGGTCGCGCGCGACGACAGGATGTCCTGACCGCCGGTCGCCGAGGTGTAGAAATTGTCGACGATGACGAACACGCCGTCATGCTTGTTGAACACGGCATTGCCGATGCCGCTGGTCAGTCCGTTGTGCCAGAAGCCGCCGTCGCCCATCACCGCGATCGAGCGCTTGTCGGCCTTGACGTTGAAGGCCGAGGTCGAGGCCGGGCCGAGGCCGAAGCCCATGGTGGTCGCGCCGATATTGAAGGGCGGCAGGATCGAGAACAAATGGCAGCCGATGTCGGCGGAGACGTGGTGCTGGCCGAGCTCTTCCTCGACCAGCTTCATGGCGGCGAAGATCGGCCGCTCCGGGCAGCCGGTGCAGAGCCCGGGCGGGCGCGCCGGCACGACCTGGTTGAGCTTCTCGACTGCGGGGTGATTGAGCACGGGCGCGGCGTCCGGCGCCGGCGGCCGGTTGCCGAGCAGTCGCGGCTCGGTCTTCTCCAGGAATTCCCTGACGCCGCCGAGCAGGACCTGCGCGGTGTAGTCGCCGCCCATCGGCAGCACGTCCTTGCCATGGATGCGCGCCTGGATGTCCCTGCGGCGCAGCACCGTGTTGATCGCCTGTTCCAGATATTCCGGCTGGCCCTCCTCGACGATGAGCACGGCATCCTTGTCGACGCAGAACTCCGCGACCTCGGTGTCGATCACGGGGTAGGTGACGTTCATGACGTAGAGCGGAACCTGCGTGTTGCCATAGGCATCCGACAGCCCGAGATATTGCAGCGCGCGGATCACGTTGTTGTACATGCCGCCCTGCATGATGATGCCGACCTTGCCGTGCTTCGGTCCCATCCACTCGTTCAGCTTGTTGTCCCGGATGAAGCCAACAGCCGCGGGCATGCGCGTCTTGATCTTCTCCTGCTCATGCTCATAGGCCGCCGGCGGCAGCACGATGCGGTTGACGTCCCGCTTGGGATTGTTGAGCGCGTCCTTGATGGTATGCGCCGGCTTGACGTTGTCCTTGCAGGCGAAGGTGCCGTGCATGTGACAGGCGCGGACGCGAACCTCGAGCATCACCGGGGTGTTCGAGACCTCGGAAAGCTCAAAACCCTTCTCGATCAAATTGACGATGCATTCATGGTCGGGGCGAGGGTCGAGCAGCCACATCTGCGATTTCATCGCAAAGGCGTGGGTGCGCTCCTGCATGATGGAGGAGCCTTCGCCGTAGTCCTCGCCGACGATGATCATGGTGCCGCCGGTGACGCCGCCCGAGGCCAGATTGGCCAGCGCGTCGGAGGCGACGTTGGTGCCGACGGTCGACTTCCATGCAACCGCGCCGCGCAGGGGATACATCACCGAGGCCGAGAGCATCGCCGCCGCGGCCGCCTCGTTGGCGGAGCTCTGGAACACGACGCCGAGATCGTCGAGCACGTCCTTGGCGTCGGCGAGCACGTCCATCAGGTGCGAGATCGGCGAGCCCTGGTAGCCGCCGACATAGGCGACGCCGGATTGCAGCAGCGCCTTGGTGATGGCGAGGATGCCTTCGCCGCGGAACGTATCGCCGTCGCCGAGCCGGAGATCCTCGACTTCGCGAGCAAAAGACCGTTCAGCCATTGCACCCTCCAGAAATATGCGATAGCATACGTTTACATGTGAAGTAAGTCAACGCCGCGCCATGCTATCACGCTTGCGGATCTTCTCTCCGGCAAGGCGGTCATGAGCCAGCGACAGGGTAGGGCCGATGCTGAAGCTGCCTCGCTTTAGAGCTGCCGCCGTCCAGGCTTCATTTGTCTATCTCAACGCCTGCGCGACAGCGGACGAGGCGGCTTCACCGGTCCGTGAAGCCGCAGCGAATGCACGACATCGTCGATCTGCGGGTCAATCGGCGTCCGCTGGCGCCGCTTGGCCCGCGCGCAAACCGGAATGAAAGCTCGGGACGCGTCGCACCGACGACGCTACGAGACAGGACTTGGAGGATAGGATGCGCGAAAACACCATCGGCCGGGCCAATGTCGAGGACACCCCCGAGCTCAAGGCCTATTACAAGGATCTCGAAAAGTACGAAGCCGGCGCGCTTTGGACGGTCGCCAACAAGATCGAGCCATGGGCGCCGCAATCGGCCTCCGTTCCCGTGCTCTGGCGCTACAGCGATCTGCGCGAGCACGTGCTGCGTTCGGTCGAGCTGGTCTCGCCGGAGAAGGCGGGACGACGGGTGATCTACCTCAACAATCCCGGCCGCCGCGACGTCTCGGCCGCGGTCGGCTGGCTCTATTCGGGATTGCAGGTGATGCACCCCGGCGAGGTCGCATCGGCCCACGCGCACTCGGCCTCTGCCCTGCGCTTCATCATGGAAGGGGCGGGCGCCTACACCATCGTCGACGGCCACAAGATGACCCTGGGGGCGCGGGATTTCGTGCTGACGCCGAATGGCACCTGGCACGAGCATGGGGTCGACGGCAACGGCTCGGTCTGCATCTGGCAGGACGGCCTCGACATCCCGCTCGTCAATGCGCTGGAGGCGAACTTTTTCGCGGTCCATCCGAAGGTGCAACAGGAAGACTCCGGCTATCCCGTGGACGACATGACCAAGACCTGGGGCAATCCCGGGCTGCGGCCGGCGGATTCGAAATGGTCGAAGGGCTATTCCCCCATGTTCAAATACGAGTGGGAGCCGACCTACGAGTCCTTGCGGAAATACGCCGCCGCAACCGACGGCTCGCCCTATGACGGCATTCTCATGAACTACGTCAATCCGATCACCGGCGGGCACGTGATGCAGACGATCGGCGCGAGCATGCAACTGCTCCGGCCGGGCGAGAAGACGAAGTCGCATCGGCACACCGGCAGCTTCATCTACCAGGTCGCCAAGGGCCGAGGCTATTCGATCATCGGCGGCACGCGTTTCGCGTGGGAGGAGCGCGACATCTTCTGCGTTCCCTCCTGGGCCTGGCACGAGCACGGCAATGCGTCGGAGAGCGAAGACGCCTGCCTGTTCTGCTTCAACGACCTGCCTGTCATCGAAAGTCTCGGCTTCTATCGTGAAGAGGCCTATGGCGATAATGCCGGCCACCAGCCAGTGGCTGCCTGACGTACCCTCGCAGAATTCAAACGAAAGAGCCGGATAAAGCTTCATGCGCCTTGTTACCTACACTTTGGGCTCCAGCGGTGCCCGTCTCGGGGTCCTCGTTGACGGATTGGTCGTGGACGTCGAGCACCTCGGTGCGTCGCAAGGCTTTGCATGGCCGAGCGACATGCTGTCGCTCATCGACAACAGCGTGACACTGCTGCCGGCGCTCAGGGAATGCCTGGACAATACCAATGGACGCCTGCCGGCCGGCTCCGCCGTTCCGGTCGAGGACGTCAAGCTGCAGGCGCCGATCCCGCGTCCGCGAAAGAACATCTTCGGCATCGGGCTGAACTACCGCGCGCATGTGGCGGAATCCGCCAAGAGCCTGGATACGGACAAGGATCTGCCGAAGCAGCCGGTCGTCTTCTCCAAGCCGCCGACTTCCGTGATCGGCCCGGGCGCGGCGATCCAGCACAACGCGAAGATGACGCAGCAGCTCGACTGGGAGGTCGAGCTCGCCGTCATCATCGGCAAGACCGCGACGCGCATCGCGACCGAGAAAGCGATGGAGCACGTCTTCGGTTATTCGGTGATGATCGACATTTCCGCGCGCGACAATCGCCGCGCCGGCCAGTGGATCTTTTCCAAGGGCATGGACACCTATGCACCGTTCGGCCCGTGCATCGTCACCGCGGACGAAATTCCCGATCCGCATGACCTGCGGCTCTGGCTGACCAAGAACGGGGTCATGAAGCAGGACTCCAACACCAAATACATGATCTTCGACATCCCGGTGCTGATATCGGACATTTCGTCGGGCATGACGCTCGAGCCGGGCGACATCATCGCGACCGGAACGCCCGAAGGCGTCGGGGCCGGCATGAGCCCGCAGGAATGGCTGTGGCCGGGCGACGTGGTGGAAGCGGGGGTCGACGGCGTCGGTGTCATCAGGCACCCCGTTGTCGCGATCTGATGACGACGTTTTCGTTCGATCGCGAGCTGAGGTTCGGCGATTGCGATCCCTCGGGCATCGCGTACTTTCCGTCCTATCTGAACATCCTCAACGGCGTCGTCGAAGAGTTTTGGGCGGAGATCGGTTTTCCCTGGCCGGAATTGATCACGGTTCGGAAGATCGGAACGCCCACGGTGCATCTGACTTGCGACTTTTCCCGGCCGTCGATGTTCGGCGATCGCCTGACGTTCGGATTGCGCATCGCCCGGGTCGGCGGATCGTCGCTCCATCTGGAACATGTCGTCTCGGGCGCGAATGGCATGCGCTGGCGCGCCCGCCAGGTCGTTGCCGCGACCTCGCTGCTGGATCACCATGCGATCCCGTGGCCCGATGACATTCGCGCCGCGCTCATGGCGCACGTGAGCGAGGGCGAGGGCGCTGAGGCAACGCCGGCATGATCTCGCTCTTCATGACGTTCTCCGATCCTTCTGGTGAACGGTGGATTCGTTCCGACGAGGTTGCCGCCGTCGCTGAGCTGGTCGGATCGATCCCTGGGATGACCGAGGGCCTGCTGTTCACGCCGCTGCAACAGTCGGTCGATCATCCCTACAAAGCCGATGGCTCGGGCCCTGTGCTTGCGCTTCAACTGCGCTTTCCGACCTGCTCATATGCGAAGCGGCGATGGATCGCGGCGGCGTCTTGGCCAGCTTGGCGACAGGTGCCGGATTGTCAGGCCTCGCCGGATTGTACGTCACGCATCAGGTGATGGTGACGCGGTCATTCCCCGTCGATGTCGCCGAACATCCGGCAGGAACGACAACTCCGTGCAGTTACCTCGTGCACTATCCCGGCCCGGCCGAGGACATGAACGCCTGGAACCTGCATTATCTGGAGCACCACCCGGCGATCATGCGGACCTTCCCTGATGTCCGCCAGATCGAGATCTACACCCGCATCGATTGGGTCGACCGGCTGCCGTCGCAGCGGGTCGAGCACATGCAGCGCAACAAGCTGGTGTTCGACAGCCCGCAATCCCTCGCGCACGCGCTCGGCTCCGACGTGATCAAGCGCATGCGCGCGGACTTCGTGAAATTCCCGCCATTCGCTGGCGGCAACAAGCATTTTCCGATGCTGACGCGGGCCGTGCGGCCCCCGCGAGATCCGAGAGCACGGTGAGATCAAGTTGACGTGCCGCGTAGCGAGGCGCGAACCTCGTCGACGGTGCGCTTCGGGTCCTGGAGGTGAGGGTAGTGCCCGATGCCGGGAAGAAGCGCCAACTCGGCGTCGATCCTTGCGGCGAGCTCTATTCCCATCTCCTTCTTGATGTAGAGGTCCTTCTCGCCCCAAACCACCTTCACCGGGGTTTTGAGCCGGGCTAGTTGCGATTTGAAGTGGTCTTGGTCTCGCGTGAAGTGCGAGTAGTAGTGGGAGAACGCGTCTACGGTCGTCATCGCGCCGTGGCTCCATCCGTGGGACATGTCGTCCCTAAACTGCTGCGAAACTTCGAACTGCGCTTCCTTGGGCAAGCCTCTTGTGAAGATGTTTTCCAGGATCTCGTCGCGGTTGCTGTTCATGTTGGCGCGGACCTGCTCCATGGCAGGCCCCGCCTTCAGATTTTGCAGCTTCTCGGACATGAACTGCGGCCTGTTGAACGGGGCGAAGTCGCCAACGATGATTGTCCTTGCGATATCGGGTTTTTCCACCGCCAGCAGGAGTGCCGGTAGGGCCCCGATGTCCGTTGCGTAAATCGTGAGCCTCGACGTGTCGATGCCTGCTTTCACGATGTACTGATCCAGAACATGCGCGTAGTCCTTCGGCGCATAGGAGAACCTGTCGACCATTGGCCTCGATGAAAGACCGTAACCCGGCCAATCGAAAGCGTGGACTTCGTAGTCGTCGGCGAGGGCCTCGGCAATGTCCTTCCAGGCGGACAGGGTCTCCGGAAAGCCGTGCAGAAAGAGAACGGTCCCCTTCGGTCTCGGGTTACGCAGAACCACTCTTCTGAGCGTGATGTCTTCGTTGATCTCGAAGAAATCGATTGTTGTGTTGTTGATCCGGTATGACATGATCAGCGTCCTTTCGTCCCGTTATCCGATCAGCGTGCAGGCCAAGTTGATCTGGAGTCTGAAAGAAGCTCGGCAGAGAACTTCCCGGCGCCTCCTGGGGCTTACGTCCCGAGTGCTGCCTGTGGCGTGTTCCGAAAGCTGATCGCCATGCGATTGTAGGCGTTCATCAGGCCAATCGCGATCGTGAGGTCCACGAGTTCTCGCTCGTCGAACACGGCGCGGGCGTCCTGATAGGCTTCATCCGGCACGCCGGTATCCGCGACGCGCGTCACCGTTTCGGCCCACGCAAGGGCGGCGCGTTCACGCTCGTCGAAGAGGGCGCCGGCTTCCTTCCACGCCTGCACCAGCGCGATCTTTTCGATCTTCACTCCCTTCTTGAGCAGGTCACGGGTGTGCGTATCGAGGCAGTACGCGCAATTGTTAATCTGGGAAATTCGCAGGTAGACCAGCTCGACCAGCGTAGGGGAAAGGCCGCTCTGCATGACGTAGCCACGGACACCGCCCAGCGCTTTCACGCCTGCCGGTGCAATCTGATTGTAGTCGAGACGCTGACTCATGTTTTGTTCCTTGGTGATGAATTCTGCTCGATGGAGATCATTTCGTGCTCCCTTGGTTTGGGCAGAATGTTCAGATCTATTTGCGCAGCGGCCGGAAGCCTACGCGAACCTCTTGCGTGAAAAGCTGCGGCTGTTCCCAGGCCGCAAAGTGTCCGCCTTTGTCGACCTTGTTGTAGTGGATGAGCTTGTGGTAGGCCCGCTCGGTCCAACTGCGCGGAGCCTGGTAGATTTCGCCGGGAAAGACGCTCACGGCGGTGGGAATCGAGATGTTGACCGCGTTCAGCGCGCTCATTCCCTTGTTTTCCCAGTAGAAGCGGGCCGCCGAGATCGCGGTGTTCGTCAGCCAGTAGAGCGTGATGTCGTCGAGGACGTCGTCGCGGGTCACGGCGCCGGCTGGATGCCCGTTGACGGTGCGTCCGAGCACGGCCGAAGTGATCGCCGCCGCCGGCTGCGCGTCACCGTCGCCGTGATCGAGAATCCACGCGGCCAGGCCGACCGGCGAATCCGCCAATCCGTAGAGTGTCTGCGGCCGGGTCGCCATCATGGCGGCGTAGGCAAAATGCTTGGCGCGGAAATCCTTCACCTGGTCGAAGGCGTGTTGCTCGTCGGCCGAGAGACCGGAGGGTGCCTCACCGCTCTGCAGCGCCTTGGTGATCTCCGGCGGAATCGTGCCGGGGAAGTTGGTGTGGATGCCCAGCAGTTCCGGCGGCGCCTGCTCAGCCATCGCATTGGAAATGAGGGCGCCGATGTCGCCGCCCTGCGCGACAAAGCGTGCGTAGCCAAGGCGCTTCATCAGCGCGACCCAGGCGCGCGCGACGCGGGCAGGGCCCCAGCCGCTGGTGGTTGGCTTGCCCGAAAACCCGTAACCGGGAACTGACGGGATCACGACATGGAAGGCGTCCGGTGCGCTCGCGCCGTACGCCGTGGGATTGGTGAGGGGATCGATGATCTTCAATTGCTCGATGATCGAGCCTGGCCATCCATGCGTGACGATGAGCGGCAGCGCATCTTCGTGCTTCGAACGAACGTGAATGAAATGAATGTCCAGCCCGTCGATCTCTGTGATGAACTGCGGCAGGGCGTTCAGCTTTACCTCGATCTTTCGCCAGTCGTAGTCCGTCGCCCAATAGCGCGCGAGGTCCCGGAGGATCGCAAGCTGCACGCCCTGCGATTCGTCGGCGACTGTTTCCTGCTCCGGCCACCTCGTCGCGTTGATGCGTCTGCGCAGATCGATCAGCGCCTCTTCTGGAACGTCGATCCGGAAGGGGCGGATTTCGTCAGCTGTGGCCGCCGGCGCCGGGTGCGCGGGGAAAAGGCTCGCGGCGGCCGCCGCGGCCATTCCCACCGCGGCGGAACGCAAGAGCTGGCGCCGGTCCGGGTTGATGACTTCAGAAACTGATTGCGCACGCATTGGGACTCTCCCTCACTCTTTCGGTTGGGTGACGTCGCAGCCGCGGCTCAGACCGGGAGCGGCTGGCCGGCCTGCTCACGGGCGATGTAGTCGGCGTACCAGTCCGGCCAGTTCGCATCGTACTGACCGCCGTTCCGCTTCTCGTGCTCGCCGTGTGCCGCGGACGCACGCCGGAGCGCGCTCGCAAGCTCGGTCGAGGAGGTGAATGTCGTGTCTGCTGCCTCGACGCGTCCCGGCAATCGCGTGGTCACCTCCTGGAACAGCCAGCCGTTGCCGTCGGGATCGTGGAACGAAACGTACGAACGATAGCTGCGGTGCGCGGGCTCCGCACCACCAATCCGACGTCGCCCGAACAGATAGGGTTCGTCCGGGCCGGTGTGCACGTCGCCTCCGGCGTGGAAGACCTCGCTGACCTCGACGCCGCGATCGCGCAGATCGTTTCGCGCAGCTTCGATGTCGGAGACGACCAGGTACAGGCCCTGGGCGGAGCCGGGTGCCGCCGCGGTGACGTTCTTGCCGAAAATGACCGAGGAGGGGGAGCCGGGCGGCGTGAATTGGATCACGCGGTAATCATCAGGCCCCGCGAAATCGGCATCGAGCCTCCATCCGAGGTTTGCATAGAACTCCTTGGCACGATCGACGTCGGAGACGGGGATCACGACGACTTCGAGCTTCATGTCGATCGTTGGTGCTCTGGTGGTCTTGTTTGCATTTGTGACTGGCATGGTTCTCTCCTAATTTATCCCGTATACGATATAATCGGGTGCGAGTCATAAAGTGCCGCCAGGCTCTGATGTCAACCCTTTCGATTTAATCGGATGCGATATATATGCATGCGAGACCCCACATGTCTGTGTCTGAAAGGGCGTCCACAATGAGCCTTACGAACGGTCTCAGAGCCGATTCCAAAGATAATTCAATAGACAATCAGAACCAGGAACCGGCCGCGGGCGACCGGAGCCTCGCTGATTTCCTGTGCTTCGCGATCTATTCGGCCAACCTCGCCTACGGGCGGGCCTACCGGCAGGGCCTCGAGGAGCTCGGCCTGACCTACCCGCAATGGATCGCCATCGTGGCGCTGTGGGAGCAAGATGACCAGACCGTGAGTGAACTCGGCGACAGGATGTTCCTGGAATCCAACACCCTGACGCCGATACTAAAAAAACTCGAGGGGATGGGCTATTTGCGCCGCCAGCGCGATCCCGCCGACGAGCGGCAGGTGCGCGTCAGCCTCACCGACGCCGGCCGACGCCTGCGCGAGAAAGGCATGCACATGAATCTCGTGAAGTCGAGCGGGCTCAAGCAGGATGATTTCGCGCGGCTGCAGAAAAGCGTCGTCACGCTCCGCGACAATTTGATCAAGGCGACGAAGGACGAGTGACAGGCCCTCTCCCTGTGAATCGGTCAGGGATCTGGACGTCAAGCGGGCAGGGCGTCACCTGCGTCCGAACAGTCCTCCCAGCACGCCGCCGATCAGTCCACCGGGACCGCCCCCACTGTGCTGATGGTGCGCACCCGCGCGACGGCGGGCCGAACGGTCGTCATCGGATTTATCGCTGCCGCTGAAGCTGGCATGCGCCGCCGAGGCGGACTCGGTCAGTAGCGCCTGATGTTGCAGCGGATTCAGGAAGCCAGTCCTGGGATAGCCGCGTGCCGCCTGCCAGCGCGTGATGACGGCGCGGGTCGACACGTCGAACCGTCCGTTGACCTTGGTGTCGAAACCGAGACCGGTCAGCCGGCGCTGCACGTCGCGACGCTTTCCCTTGTTGAGGCCGATCTGATCTTCGGTTTCCTGAGTTGCCTCACCGGCAACGATCGCCGGATCGATGGATGCGATCAGTTCGCGGTCGGTCGTGCTCGGACCGGCTGCGGCAGCATTTGCACCGAGGAGAATTCCCAAGAAAATTCCCAAGACTGATAACGCGAGGATGAAGACGCGCAATGGCATATCCTTCGCTGATCTTGAGTCTCGCAATGATTTCGCGTTGAACACCTGTATCGGCTCAAATGCGCCGCTGTGACACTCGAATTTCGGGTGGTGTCTAAATCAAAGGTCAACTCCGGGTTCCGTCGCTGGCAACTGTTACAGGAGGCACTTGTTCCTTGGCGGGCGTAGCTTGTTACACGGAATTGCGTCGGGACTGCCCGACAGGCGCTTGGCTAACGACCTCGGCACGTTGGGATGCGCACAGGCGGTCATCCGTTCTGGCGCACATTTCGGACCCACGTCGACATCGCGGCACTTCCGGAAAGAGTCCAACAGCGGATGCTCGGGATTTGGGCTGCCGCCAAGTCGCGCCTGCTTGCGAGAGTTCACGGTCAATTTCGTCCGCCGGTTGCACGGATGGTCGATCTGGTATAGTTTCGTGTTAATTCGAGCTTTTGCTTTTTTACCTGTGACTTTTTACTTACCGGATATCGGTAATGATTTACCAGAACGTCGACAGAATTGCTGTCGGTATGCGTTTCAGGATGAGCAAGCTTGGTGCCGTTCGATGCCCGGAGCTTGCTGACCGGAGCGGCATCGTCATTGACGTGAGCCGTCGTACCACGGGCCTCACCGTGCTGTTCGATGGCGCCCGAAGACCAACTTGCCTGCACAGAGATTTCATATCGCCCATCTCGGATGGGGAGGTCGCCGCACCTTCCATCGCTTCAGACGAATGAGGGTCCGTGAAGTTTTCAAAACCGCGCGAATGGTCTAGGCACGACGCGCAGCGATTGACGGCTCTTGCGCGTCAGAAAACCTGCGCCGGAGACATCGCCCGGGAGCTTGATCGCCATGTCACTTCAGTAAGAAAGAAGGCACGCGAACTCGGCTTGCTACTCCCGAAGCGGGCCGTCGTCTCGCAAGTACGTGGGAAGTGAAATCATTCAATGTGGCGCATCGCGCGCCACCGCCGGGATGATGGCATCATGCCCCTGTCTTGCCCGACGGGTCAAACGATTTCGAAAAAACAGCAGTCCCTGCACCGGGCCATCAAGCCATTGATATCGCTGTCCCCGGCTACTGTGCATGGGGTTGTTTTTCGACTTCTTGTTGTGCGGCCTGCAAGAGCCGGCCCTAGTGTCCGCCGAGATAGGCCGTGATCAGCCGGGGATCATGGATGAGATCCTTGGCGGGGCCTGACTGCACCACCTCGCCGGTTTCGAGAACGTAGCCGTAGTCGGCCGTCTCCAGCGCGGCGCGCGCGTTCTGCTCGACCAGCAGGATCGACACGCCGAGGTCGCGCAGCGACGCGATGGTGCCGGACATCCTCCCGATATCGTTGCCCTGAAACACCAGGCGGCCGCGCGATGCGAGCAGCCCGATGGCGGCCATCAGCAGCGTGGTCTTGCCGGCGCCATTCGGGCCGATGACGGTGACGATCTGCCCTTCCTCGACCGACAGCGAGACGTTGCGGACCGCTTCGACATTGTCGTAGCAGACGGTCACGTCGGTCATCGAAAACATCTCGCTCACGCGACGCCTCCAAGATAGGCCTCTTGAACCCGCTCGTCGCTGCGGATCGCCGCTGGAGCGCCTTCGCAGAGCTTTGAGCCGAAATCGAGCACCACGATGCGGTCGACCAACGACATCACGAACTCCATGTCGTGCTCGACGATCAGGATGGTCAGGTGGTCCGACCGCAGCGACCTGAGCAGCTCCGCAAGCCGCAGCTTCTCCTGGCGGCGAAGGCCGGCCGCCGGCTCGTCCAGCACCAGCAGCGCCGGGTCCGCGGCGAGCGCACGGGCGATCTCCAGGATGCGCTGATTGCCGAGCGGCAGATTGCCCGCGAGCTCGAACGGTTTTTCGCCGAGCCCGACGCGCTCGAGCTGCATCAGGGCCTCGTGCCGCGCGCTGGCCTCCTCGCGCTGGTTGAGGCGGAAGGCGCTGGCGAACAGGCCGGTGCTGGTGCGGGCGTAGGTGCCGAGCATCACGTTTTCGAGCAGGCTCATGCGCGGCCGCAGCTTCACATGCTGGAAGGTCCGCGCGATCCCGGCCTTGACGATGCGGGATTGCGCGTCGCGCGTGATGGGGCGTCCCGCAAAGACGATCTCGCCCTTGTTGACCCGCAGCGCGCCGGTCAGGCAATTGAACATCGTGCTCTTGCCGGCGCCGTTCGGGCCGATGACGGCGAGGATCTCGCCGGACCGCACCTCGAAGCTGACATTGTTGACGGCGACGAGGCCGCCGAACCGCCGCTCGGCACCATCGACCTTCAGAAGCAGTTCGCCCGGGGTCGGCTGCGCGCGGCGGGGCAGGGACGGCGCCGGCAGCGGCCGATCGCGCCGGACCTTCGGCAGAAAGCGCGCAACGAACGGCACGATGCCCTGCCGCGCCCATTGCAGGAACAGGATGAACAATGCGGAGAAGGCGACGATCTCGAGCTGACCGGAGGCGCCCTTGGCGATCAGTGGCAGATAGTCCTGCACGCTGTTCTTGAGCAGGGTGACGACGGCGGCACCGACGACGCCGCCGAGAAGGCTGCCGGCGCCGCCGACCATCGACATCATCAGATATTCGATGCCCATGCCGGCATCGAACGGGCCGGGGCTGATGAACCGGCTCATATGGGCGTAGAGCCACCCTGAGAGCGAGGCCAGGAAGGGCGCGATCACGAAGGTCACGAGCTTGATCTGGAAGGCGTTGATGCCGAGGCTCTCGACCAGCGTATTGCCACCGCGGAGCGCGCGCATGGCGCGGCCGAGCCGCGAGTCCAGCAAATTATATCCGAGCAGCAGGACGGCGGCGACGATGCCCCAGATCAGGAAATAGATCTGCGCGCTCGAGACCAGCGCGATCGATCCGATGCTGATCGGCGGGATCGACGAGATGCCGTTGAAGCGGCCGAGCCCCTCGACATTGCCGAACAGGAAGCCGATCGCGAGGCCCCATGCGACGGTCGAGAGCGAGAGGAAATGGCCCTGAAGCCGCAAGGTGACGACGCCGAGGATGGACGCCACCGAGCAGGTCAGCGCCACGCCGAACAGGAGGCCGAGCCACGGGGAGTACCCGTTCAGCGCGGAGACCCAGGCCGTTGCATAGGCCGCGACGCCGACGAACGCGGCCTGGCCGAACGACACGATGCCGCCGACACCGGTGAGCAGGGCAAGGCCGATGGCGACCAGCGAATAGATGCCGATGTAGTTCATCAGCGTGATGCTGAACGGACTGAGCACGAAGGGGGCCACCGCCAGACACACCAGCGCCGCCATTGCCGCAAGCTGAATTTGGAAGCGCGTCATTCCTCGATCTCCTCCTCGGAATGCAGCGAGGCGAGCGATCGCCAGATCAGGATCGGGATCAGAAGCGAGAACACGATGACGTCCTTCAGCGCGCTGCTCTCGAAGGATGCGAAGCTTTCGAGAATACCGACGCCGACGGCGCCGATCGCCGCGCCGGGATAGCTGGTCATGCCGCCGACGATGGCGCCGACGAAGGCCTTGAGGCCGATCAGGAAGCCGGAATCGTAGAACACGGTGTTGACCGGTGCGATCAGGATGCCCGATACGCCGGCCATCAGCGAGCCCAGCAGATAGGCGATCGTGCCGGCGCGGGCTGGCCGTATTCCCATCAGGCGGGAGCCGGTCCGGTTCACGGCGGTGGCGCGCAGCGATTTTCCGACCAGCGTGAAGTCGAAGAAGAGGAATAGCAGGCCACTGAAGACGAGGGCTGCGATCACGATCAGCATGGTCTGGCCCGAGACCAGCACGCCGGCGAACTCGGCCGACAACGACGTCAGCGGTTCGGTTCTGACGCCTTCAGGTCCGAAGAACAGCAGCCCCAGGCCCACCAGCGCGAAATGCAGCGCGACCGAGACCGTCAGGAGCAACAACACCGTTCCGTCCGCGATGGGGCGGAAGACGATCCGATCCAGCAGCGGAGCGATCGGCGTGATCAGCATCAAGGCAAGCACGAGCCTGACGGCGAGCGGAGGATCGGCGCGCATCGTCAGCCAGGCGAGGCCAACCACGGCCACCGGAAGCGCGAGGTAGAAGAAGAGCGCGCGCGGCAGCAGCCGGGTTTCGCCGGCGCGTACCAGCGAGATGATCTCGATCAGGGTCGCAAGGCAGGCCAGGATGACCACCAGCGCCCCCGTGCCCGGAAAGCGCTTCGCATCGAGGGCCGCCAGCGTCAGCGCGGTGAACGCGGCGATGTCGCCGAAGGGAATGAAGATGACCCTGGTCACCGTGAAGATGAGGACGGTCCCGATCGCCACCAGCGCATAGACTGCGCCGGTGGCGATCCCGTCGATCGCAAGAATGGCTGCGATGTCACTCGTCATTGAGACGTCGTTCCCCCGTTCTGACTGTCTGCCGCCTTCCGACTACGGCGCGTACTTCCAGGCACCGCCGGTCAGCCGCACCACGACGAGCGCGCGTTCGTCGACGCCGGTCACCGCACCGGGCTTGAAGTTGTAGACGGCATGCACGCCCGGCAGCTCCTTGGTGCTGAGGATCGCGTCCCGCAACGCAGCGCGGAATTCCGCCGTTCCGGGCTTGGCGGTCTTGAGCGCGCGCTCGGCGGCGTTGGCGAAGATCAGCCAGGCGTCGAAGGAGTAGGCGGAGAAGCCGTCCGTGGTCGGGATGTTATGGGTCTTCTGGTAGACGCTGCGGAAATCCAGCGCGATCTTCTTGGCAAAGTGCTCGTCGGGAAGCTGCTCGGCGACGATCACGGGACCCGCGGAGACCTGAATGCCGTCGGCCGCCTTGCCGCCGACGTTGACGAAGTCCGGATTGACCAGCGCGACGGTACCGTAGGTGTTTCCCTTGAAGCCGCGTTCGGCGAGGCTGAGCAGAGGCAGCGCGCCCTGGGTGCCCGAGCCGCCGTCCAGCACGGCGTCCGGCCGCGCCGCAAGCACCTTCAGGGTTTGCGCGGTGACCGAGGTGTCGGTGCGGGCATAGCGCTCGTTGGTCTGGACCTTGATGTCGCCGGCGGCTTCGGCGGCCTTGGCGCCGTTGTAGACGAGGTCGCCCCACGCGTCGGAGAAGCCGATATAGCCGATGTTCTTCATGCCGTCGCGCTTCATGCGGTCGGCGACGATCTTGACGAGGAGTGAAGCCGGCTGCGGCACCGACACCACCCACTGCTCCGGCGTATCAGGCAATTTGGCGATCGGCGAGACCGCGATCATCGGCACCTTCAGCTCGCTCGCCACGGCCGCCATGGCGATGGTCGAGGGGGCCGTCGCGGTGCCGATCAGGAGGTCGACTTTCTCTTCCTCCACCAGCTTGCGCGCATTGCGGGTCGCGGCCGACGGGTCGGAGCCGTCGTCGAGCTGGATCAGGCGAATGGTCTCGCCGTTGATGGTCTTCTTGTATTCATAGGCGGCGTTGATGCCCCGCCCATAGGGGATTCCGATCGACGAGCCGTTGCCGCTGAGCGAGGTGACGAAGCCGATCGTGATGTCGGCCTGCGCAGCCGGGGCTGCGAAGACGCCGGCGACAAGTGCAAGTAGGCTCAGAGTCTTGCGCATTTGCGTTCTCCTCCGTTGATGCTGGATAGGAATGCCTTGATGCCGCCGCGCGGGGAGCCCGAACGACGAACGAACCGATTGAAAGCATTGCTGCAGCGCCAAATTCCGGGCGCGGCCGAAGAGAGTTTGCTCGGGCGGGCGTCAGCAGCCATGGCCCTGGTTGCCGTTCGAACAACGAGCCCATCGGCGAATGCGGGCGGGCTTTTTCTGAAGCAATGAAAGGTCGTTGGCCCTGCCGCGATGCGCGACCGGCGGTGCTGCTGCCGGCTGTTCGAGCACGGCGACTGTCCACACGATCGAGTCTCTCAAAATCGGTGCCCTGCAACATCATTGTCATGGCCACCGGTCCTTGACCGGCGAGGAATTACTTAAAGCCTAAAGTATTATCGGTAGGGCCGTCAACACGTGTCACGGTGCTGTCAGAAAAAAATGTCGTTGCATACAATTTCGCCAGAGCGCGGCGCTTCTTTGCCATTCGATTGGACGAAAAGGCCGTGCCTGCCTTGC
Organism: Bradyrhizobium sp. YCK136; assembly: GCF_044570075.1. NCBI lineage: Bacteria > Pseudomonadati > Pseudomonadota > Alphaproteobacteria > Hyphomicrobiales > Nitrobacteraceae > Bradyrhizobium > Bradyrhizobium sp. YCK136. The sequence goes on along the minus strand of NZ_CP172424.1, from coordinate 6,020,250 downwards.
CGTAGCGGTGGCCGTCGCCGGCGCCGCGGCGTGCATTTGACGCGCGAATTAGTTTATGATTGAAATATATTCATCGGCAGCCGACGACCGATCCTCCGATCACCGCTTGAGGAGAAGGACGATGCGCATCTTCTGGCAGAGCTTCGTTGATGCGAGCGTGAACGCGCCCTACATGGCGCGGCTGTCGGAGTACCTCAACAACATCGCCGCATCCGGCACGACAGTTCATGTCGAGGGCATTACGCCGCCGGACCGCGAGTTCGGGCGGCTTGCGGAATTGCGCTGTGCCGTCCAGGCGATCGACAATGGCATCGCGGCCGAGGAGGGCGGGTTCGACGCCTTCGTCATGGGGCACTTCCAGGATCCGGGTCTCTACGAGCTGCGCTCGACGCTCGACATTCCCGTGATCGGGACCGGCGAGGCGACGTTGCTGGCGGCCTCGCAGCTCGGCCGGCGATTAGGCCTTGTGACGCTCGATCCTGTCTTCGAGGTCTGGCATTACGAGCAGGCCGAGCGCTATGGTCTCGGCGATCGCGTGGTCCACGTGACGGGCCTTGGCTGCAAGCCGGCGGATTTCGCCGATGCGTTCGCCGGAGATCAGGCCGCGCAAGCCCGCATGATCGCGGATTTTGTCGCCTGCGCACGTCCGCTGGTCGAGCGCGGCGCCGACGTCGTGATCCCCGCCGGTGTGCTGCCGGGCCTCCTGATCGGCAGGGAGCATGGCCTGAAGGTCGGCCACGCGCCCGTGGTCAACTGCGCGGCCGTGGCCCTGAAGAGTGCGGAGATGTGGGTGCAGCTCCGGAAGCTCAATGGCACCGAGCCCAGCCGCGGGCCGAGCTTCAAGCGGGCCAGCGCACAGGCGCGCGACGATTTTCGCGCACTTCTCGCCCGCAACAGCCGCCAGTCCCGGTGAACCAGCCTTGGAGAACCAGCCATGATGACTCCCGAAAAGATCCTGTACGAGACCGAGGTGACAGCGACCGGAGGTCGGGATGGCAAGGCCGCCAGCACTGACGATCGGCTGTCGGTCTTGCTGTCCGTGCCGAAATCGCTGGGCGGCCCCGGCGGCGAGGGCACCAATCCCGAGCAGCTCTTTGCGGCCGGCTATGCCGCGTGCTTTCTCGGTGCGGTCAAGCTGGTCGCGCGCACCCGCAAGGTCGCGCCATCCGCCGAGCCCTCGGTGACCGCGAAGGTTGCAATGGGGCCGGTCCCCGTCGGATATGCGCTCGCCGTTGAACTGAAAGTCAACCTGCCGGGTGTCGAGAAATCTGTGGCCGAAGAGGTCGTCGCCGGCGCGCACGAGCGTTGCCCCTATTCGAACGCAACCCGCGGCAATATTGCCGTGAAACTGACGGTGGTCTCAGGCGGATGAACGAGGCGGGCGCTCGGTGACCAATTCCTTACGCACACCGTACGACGGCGTCGTGATTGCGGCTCCCGTCACGATTCCCTATGTGCGCTACTCCATCGAAAGCGCGCAGTGGTGGATCGGCCGTGCGCTCAGCGCTCTCTTCGCGCAGGCCGGCATCAAAGCCTCCGACATCGACGGTCTGTGCGTCTCCAGCTTCACCATGGGGACTGACAGCGGGATCGGATTGACGCAGCACTTCGGGCTCTGCGTGCGATGGCTGGATACGATCCCGCTCGGCGGCGCCAGCGCGGTCGCGGGATTGCGAAAGGCGGCGCGCGCGGTTCAGGCCCATGACGCCGACATCGTGGCGTGCGTGGCGGGTGACACCAACCACGTCGATTCCTTCCGGCTGACGCTCGAGAATTTCTCGCGCTTCAACCAGGATGCCGTCTATCCCTATGGCGCGGGCGGCGCCAATGCGAGCTTCGCGCTGATCGCGCGCAACTATATGCGCACCTTCGGCGTCACGCGGGAGGATGTCGGCAGGATCGCGGTCGCCCAGCGCGCCAATGCGCTGCGCAACCCGCACGCATTGATGAAGGCACCGTTGACGCTCGAACAGTATCTCGCGGCCCGGCCGATCTCCGATCCGATCCACCTGTTCGACTGCGTGATGCCCTGCGCCGGCGCGGAAGCGTTCCTCGTCATGCGCGAAGATACCGCGGCATCGCTGGGGCTGCCTGCGGCGCGACTGCTGTCGACGATCGAGCGGCACAATGCCTTCGCCGACGATCCGATGCAGGTGCGCGGCGGCTGGGCGATGGACATCGGCGAACTCTATGCGATGGCCGGCGTGAAGCCTGATGATCTCGATGTCGTGCAGACCTATGACGACTATCCCGTCATCACGATGATGCAGTTCGAGGATCTCGGCTTCTGCAAGAAGGGGGAGGGGGCCGAGTTCGTGCGCCAGCACGATCTCACCATCGATGGCGACTTTCCGCACAACACCTCGGGCGGACAACTCTCGGCCGGGCAGGCCGGCGCGGCCGGCGCCTATCTCGGCCTCGTCGAAGGGCTGCGGCAGGTTCTGGGGACTGCAGGCTCCACCCAGGTCAGGAATGCGAACCTCGCCTTGGCCTCGGGGTTCGGTATGATCAATTACGACCGCGGTCTCGCCTCGGGCGCCGCGATCTTTGCAGGGCCGTCGCGATGATAGAGCCGATCAAGCCGCCCCGGCGCAAGAACCCGCTGCTGCGGACGCGGCTGCCTGCTTCGCCACCGCGACCGCGCAGCAGGACGTCGCATGGGTTCACGCGGGCAGCCGCCGAAGGCCGCTTCATGCTGCAGCAGTGTGATGCCTGCGGTGCCTTCGCCTATCCCGCGCGGGAGGCTTGTCCGTCTTGCCTGTCGGCCAACCTCGCGTTCGCCGATGCGCCACGACGAGGCGTCCTTCTCGCGGAAACGACGGCACGCGTGCCGAGCGACGTCTATTTCCGCGAACGGGCGCCCTGGCGCATCGGCCTCGTCAAGATGGACTGCGGTCCGACGATCGTCGCACATCTCCATGCCGACGCCGCGGAGGGCGCGCCCGTCCGCATGTCGTTTCAACTCGACAAGAGCGGCCAGGCGGTGGCTTTTGCCCATCCCGAGGGGGAGACTCCCAACATGGCAGACGACAAGCAGTGGCGGGAAATGACGGCCGATCCGAAATTCCGGCGCGTGCTCGTGACCAACGGCCGCAGCGTGATAGGCCAGGAAGCCGTCGCCGCATTGAAGGCGGCAGGCGCCAAGACGGTCTTTGTCGGTGTTGCCGAACCATGGCGGCCTTTCGCCGGCGAGAATCTGCTGCGCGGTCAGGACGGGATCGAAATCGTGACCCTTGATGCGGCCGACGAGAAATCCGCAGCTGATCTCGCCGCCGACATCGGCGGCAAGGTCGATATCCTCGTCAACACGACGGAATATGTGCGGCCGGGCGGCCTGCTCGACCGCAGGGGCACGAGCATCGCACGGGACGAGATCGACCAGGCCTATCTCGGCTTCATCAACCTCGCGCAGGCCTTTGGCCCCGGCATGCGGATGCGGGGAGCCGATGGCATCAATGCACGGCGCGGGTCGCTACGGCCTGCAATGCCTGTGCAACCTGGATCAGCTTCCGGCCACCGGGGCTGTCATCGTCGCCTCGCCGCTGAAGATCCAGAACGGCTCCGGCAGTCCGCTTCGCGTCATCGCGCTGGTTTGGTCAACCTGAACTGAATCCATGGCTTGCCAATCGGAACAAGACATTCTCACGAAGGACAGGTGCCATGAACTTGATCAAGAGTCTGCTGGCCTCCACTGCGTTGCTTCTTGCCGTCCCGCACATTGCGCAAGCCGATATTCTCGTCGGTTTCGTCACCGGTCTCAGCGGACCGGTATCCTCGATCGGCATTCCGAACGCGAAGGGGATCGCGGCGGGCCAGGCCTATGTCGGTGAGATCGGCGGCGAGAAGGTGCGGGTCATCCAGCTCGATGACGGCTCCGATCCGACGTCGTCGGCGCGCAATGCCCGCAAACTCGTCGAGCAGGAAAAAGTCGATGTCCTCATTGGCACGTCCGGTGCGCCCCAGACGCTCGCAATGGCGACTGCGGCTATCGAGATGAAGATTCCGATGATCGCGGTGTCCCCGATCGCGCCGGTGCCGCCGGGCGAGGGCGGTCCCTGGGTCGTGCAGACGCCGCAACCGACGCCGCTGCTGTTGCAGGGCATCGTCGACAACATGAAGGCGAAGGGATTGAAGAGCGTCGCCTTCATCGGCTTCTCCGACGCGTTAGGTGACCTCTTCTACGATTCCCTGGTGCAGGCCGCCAAGTCGGCGGACATCAAGGTGATCGCCAATGAGCGCTACGCGCGTTCGGACTCTTCGGTCACGGCCCAGGTGCTGCGCGCGATCGCCGCGCATCCCGATGCGATCATGCTGGGTGGAACGGGAACGCCCGGTGCGCTGCCGGTCATCGCGCTGTCCGAGCGCGGCTACAAGGGGCCGCTCTACGGCAATCACGGCATGATCAGTGCCGATTTCCTCCGTCTTGCCGGCAAGGCCGCCAACGGCATCATCTGTCCGACCGGACCGGTGACCGCGGCGGAGCAGCTTCCCGCCAGCAATCCGATTCAGAAGGTTGCGCTGGATTTCCGTGCGGCCTTCGAGAAGGCCAACGGCGAGGCGCCGACGGATTCATTCTCGTCCTATTCCTTCGACGGCTGGCTGGTGTTCGCCGATGCCGCCAAGCGTGCGATGGCAACCGGCGCCAAGCCCGGCTCGCCGGAATTTCGGACCGCGCTTCGTCAGGCGCTGTTCACGACCAAGGAGGTCGTGGGGACGCAGGGCGTCTACACCTACACGCCGGCTGATCGGCATGGCGTCGACGATCGCTCGCGCATCCTGGTCCAGATCGAGGACGGCAAATACAAGCTGTTGCCCTGAGGCGGACGCATGATCGTGGCGGAAAACGAGGGGCCGGCGAACGCCGGCGCAGCGGCCGGACGGGAGAACGCGACGCCGGCCTGGGCGCGCGCGGTGACGTCGTTTCCACCGTCGGAGCGGATCCTTTCCACCATCCTCACGCGGCAGGCGGAACGCTATGGCGATCGCGTCCTGCTGGTCGCGGGCGAGACGCGCTGGACCTTTGCGCAGACCGCGGCGATCGCGGCCGCGGCGGCCCAGGCGCTCGTCAATGCGGGGATCAAGCCGGGCGATCGGGTCGCGCTGATGTGTTCGAACCGTCCGGAGTTTTTACAGGTCTACCTTGGCTGTGCGTGGCTCGGGGCCATCGCGGTCCCGATCAATACAGCGCTCCGCGGCTTCCAGCTCTCCCACATCTTCCGCAACTCGCGTCCCGCGCTCCTTGTCGTCGAGGCTCAGTTCGTTGCCGCGATCGAGAGTGTCGAGGCAGGTGTCGAGCTGCCGCCTCGGACCTGGATCGTCGGAGCTGCCGGCGGGGCGGTCGATGCCGGGCTTTCCGCGTTGCCATTGCCGGCTCTCGGAGCCGCGGCCCCGGCGGGCGCCGTGCGCCCCGGCGACACCGTTGCGATCCTCTACACATCGGGCACGACGGGGCCTGCAAAGGGTGTGTGCTGCCCGCAGGCGCAACTGTTCTGGTGGGGCATCTATTCGGCGCGGGCGCTTGGCGTTCGCGAGGGCGATGTGCTGTTCACGACGCTGCCTTTGTTTCACACCAACGCGCTGAATGCGTTCTACCAGGCGCTCCTGAACGGATGCACCTACGTGCTGGAGCCGAAGTTCTCCGCCTCCGGCTTCTGGGCCGCCGCGCAACGGCACAATGCGACGGTCGGCTATCTGCTCGGTGCGATGGCGTCGATGCTTCTGGCGCAGCCGAAGAATCCGAACGATTCGGCGCATCGTCTTCGCGTTGCGCTTGGCGGCGGCGTGCCGCCGCAAATCCACGCGCCGTTCCTCGAGCGATTTGGCGTGCCGCTGGTCGACGGCTATGGCTCGACCGAGACCAATTTCGTGTTTGCAGGAACGATCCCATCCGATCGTCCAGGGACGATGGGCTATCTCGCCAACGGGATCGAGGCGCGGATCGTCGACGAAAATGATTCAGCGCTTGCTGACGGACAGGCCGGGGAGCTGCTGCTTCGCGCAAAAGAGCCCTTTGCTTTCGCCACCGGCTATTTCGGCATGCCGGAGAAGACGGTCGAGGCGTGGCGAAATCTGTGGTTTCACTCGGGCGATCGGGTCGTCCGGGATGCTGACGGACACTATCGCTTCATTGACCGCATGAAGGATTCGATCCGCAGGCGCGGCGAGAACGTATCATCCTGGGAGGTCGAGCAGACCATCCAGTCCCATCCCGCGGTCGCCGCTTGCGCGATCTACCCGCTGCCGTCGGAGCTGGGTGAGGACGAGGTTGCGGCTGCGATCCTGCTGGAGCCGGGCCAATCGCTGGGGCCCGTCGACATCGTCAGGCATTGCGAAGGGCAGATCGCCTATTTCGCCATCCCGCGCTATGTGCGCATTCTGAGCCAGATGCCGCTGACGGAGAACGGCAAGATCAAGAAGGGCGCGCTGCGTGACGCCGGCGTCACCGCGGATACGTGGGATCGCGAGGCGGCCGGAGTAAGATTGCGACGCTGACTGTCGCGTCAGCTCAGGGTTTTTGCAGCGCGTCCCTGACGGCGCCCTTGAGGTCGTCGAGCTCGCCGATCAATCCGTCGAACCGGTCCGCCGGGAAATCCGCCAGCAGCTCGGCGAGCCATGCGCCGTGGCTCTTGGCCATTCGCCTGAAGGTCTTGCGGCCTTCGACCGTCATACAGACGATCTGCACGCGGCGGTCGAGGTTCGACGCCGTGCGGGTGATGTATCCATCCGCGACCAGGCGGTCCACGATCGGCGTGAGGTTCCCGGCCGAGACCATCAGGCGCTTGGGCAGCTCTCCCAGCACGAGTCCGCTCGGCTCGCGGTCGAGCTGGGCGAGAACATCGAAGCGGGGCATGGTAAAATCGAACTCTTCACGGAACCGGCGCCGCAGCTCCCCCTCGATCAGGGTCGTGCAGGCGAGCAGCCGGAGCCAGACTCGCGTTTGAGCCCTGTACTCGGCCTCCTGATCCGCTCCATTCCTGGCTGAAACAGGCGTGGACTCCTTCGCGAGCGCCAATCGAATCTCCCGGGCTTGGTGGCCTGATGAAAGCTGGTGCAGCTCCCGTGGATGCCCGCAAGATAGTTCGTGCCAAAAGTAAATTCAAGGCTGAGCCCGGGTGCCTCGGAATTGGCTCTGCCGTGTCCACTTTGCATTGTTTCTCAAGATCGGCGCGGTGGCGCCGGGCGCGTCGCCCAGGCTCCTTGCAGAACCCACCTTGACAAGGCCCATGCCGACAAAATACTTTATGCTTAAAATAATTCGAGCGAGAGCTCAGGCACACGGCGCGGCGCGCGAAAGCGAGGGATCATGCGCATAGTCTGTATCGGCGGCGGCCCGGCGGGTCTCTATCTGGGCCTGCTGATGAAGCGCCGGCATCCGGAGCACGTCATCACGGTCGTCGAGCGCAACAAGCCCTACGATACGTTCGGCTGGGGAGTCGTGTTCTCCGATGCCATGATGACCGCGATGCGCCTTGCCGACCCCGAGAGCGCGACCGAGATCGAGGACGCCTTCAATCACTGGGACGATATCGAGCTCGTCTTCAAGGGCACGCGCCAGCGCACGACCGGCCATGGCTTCATCGGTATCGGGCGCAAGCATCTGCTCAATATTCTTCAGAGGCGCTGCGAGGTGCTGGGTGTCGAGCTCGTCTTCGAGCGCGACGTCGAGTCCGATCTCGAATTTCCCGAGGCCGACCTGATCGTCGCCTGCGACGGCGTCAATTCCAGAATCCGCGCGCGCTATGCCGAGCAATTCCAGCCCGACATGGTGATCCGGCCGAACCGCTACATCTGGCTCGGCACCAAGAAGGCGTTCGACGCCTTCACGTTCGATTTTCAGAGGACCGAGCACGGCTGGTTCCAGGCGCACATCTACAAGTTTGACGCGGAGACCTCGACCTTCATCGTCGAGACCACGGAAGAAGCCTACAATGCCCACGGGCTTGGCGAGCTCGATCAGCAGGCCTCGATCGATTTCTGCGAAAAGATCTTCGCCGAGACGCTCGATGGCGCGAAGCTCCTGACCAACGCCCGCCATCTGCGCGGCTCGGCCTGGCTCAATTTCAGCCGCCTGATCTGCGGCAAATGGAGCGTGTTCAACGGCAAGTCTCATGTCGTGCTGATGGGAGACGCCGCGCACACCGCGCATTTCGCGATCGGGTCGGGCACCAAGCTCGCGCTCGACGACGCCATCGAGCTCGCCAATCAGTTCGATCGCCACGGTCACGGCCGCGCCGGCATCGAAACCGTGCTGGAAGCGTATGAGGAGGTGCGCCGCGTCGACGTGGCGCGCATCCAGAACGCGGCGCGCAACGCCATGGAATGGTTTGAGGTGGTCGGCCGGCGCTATGCCGATACGCTCGAGCCGCCGCAATTCTTCTATTCGATGCTGACGCGCTCCCAGCGCATCAGCCACGAAAACCTTCGTTTGCGCGACCGCACCTGGCTGGAAGGTTTTGAGCGCTGGTTCGCCGCGCGCTCGGGCATCGCTGTCAAGGACGGCGAGCGGGTGCTGCCGCCGATGCTGACGCCGCACCGCGTGCGCGGCCTTTCGCTCGCGAACCGCATCATGGTGTCGCCAATGGCGATGTATTCGGCTGAGGACGGGCTCATCAACGACTTCCACATCGCCCATCTCGGCGCGCGCGCCATGGGTGGCGCTGCGCTGATCTTTGCCGAGATGACCTGCGTTTCGCCGGATGCGCGGATCACGCCGGGTTGCCTCGGGCTCTGGAACGATGCGCAAGAGGCGCAGTGGCGCCGACTGGTTGGCCTGATCCACAGCCTGGGACACGCCAAGGTCGGAATCCAGCTCGGCCATGCCGGGCGCAAGGGCGCGACCAGAGTGCCATGGGAAGGGATCGATCAACCCCTTGAATCCGGTGAATGGCCTCTGATCTCCGCGTCGGCCTTGCCGTATCTGCCCCACAGCCAGTTGCCGCGCGCCATGGACCGCGGCGACATGGACCGCGTGCGCGACGATTTCGTCGCGGCAACACATCGTGCGGCGTCGGCCGGCGTCGAGTGGCTCGAGCTCCATTGCGCCCACGGCTATCTGCTGTCGAGCTTCCTGTCGCCGCTGACCAACCGGCGCACGGACGAATACGGTGGCAGCCACGAGAACCGTGCGCGCTTTCCGCTCGAGGTGTTCAAGGCGATGCGCGCGGCGTGGCCGTCCGATCGGCCGATGTCGGTGCGCCTGTCCTGCCATGACTGGACCGAAGGCGGCAACATTCCGGCCGATGCGGCGATCTTCGCCGCGATGTTCAAGGAGGCGGGTGCGGACGTGATCGATTGTTCGTCGGGGCAGGTCTGGAAGGAAGAGCGGCCGATCTATGGACGCCTGTTCCAGACGCCGTTCGCCGACCTGATCCGCAACGAAGTCGGCATCGAGACCATTGCAGTCGGCGCGATCTCCGAGGCCGATCACGCCAACTCGATCCTCGCGGCCGGCCGCGCCGACCTCTGCGCCATTGCGCGGCCGCATCTGGCCGACCCGGCCTGGACGTTGCACGAAGCCGCGCGCATCGGCATCACGTCGGTCAATTGGCCGAAGCAGTATCTGTCCGCCAAGGGGCAATACGAAAGCAATCTGGCGCGCGCCGCGGCAGCTAGCGCGCAGTGAGCGGAGGAGGGATCAGATGAGCGCCGTGGCAAAGGTCATCAAGCGCGACTGGCTGGACTGGCCGTTTTTCGAACCGCGCCATCACACGATCGGCGAGCGGCTCGACCGCCTCGTGCAGTCGGGGGCGCTCGAGACAATCGATCATCGCGATGTCGATGGCGCCTGCCGCAAGCTCGTGCGCGCGATGGGCGAGGCGGGCCTGCTCGATTGCGCGGTCGCGGCGCCCGACGGCGATGCGACAACGATCGATTCCCGCTCGATCTGCCTGTCGCGCGAGTCGCTCGCCTATGCCGACGGCCTCGCCGATTTCGCCTTCGCCATGCAGGGGCTCGGCTCCGGTGCGATCGCGCTCGGCGGTTCGGCCGAGCTGCGCAAGGCCGTGCTGCCGAAGGTTCGCTCCGGCGAATGGCTTGCGGCCTTCGCGCTGTCCGAGAAGGAGGCGGGATCGGATGTCGCGGCGATGTCCTGCGCGGCGCGCGCCGACGGCGACGACTACGTCATCGACGGCGAGAAGACCTGGATCTCCAACGGCGGCATTGCCGACGTCTACACGCTGTTCGCCCGAACGGGCGAGGCGCCGGGCGCCCGCGGCATCTCGGCTTTCGTCGTCTTTCCCGATGATCCTGGTTTCGGTATCGCCGACCGCATCGACGTCATCGCGCCGCATCCGCTGGCGACGTTGCGCTTTGCCAATTGCCGGATCCCGGCGAGCCGTCGCCTCGGCGCGCCGGGCGGCGGGTTCAAGCTGGCGATGCAGACGCTGGACATTTTTCGCGCGTCGGTCGCGGCCGCTGCCCTCGGCTTCGCCCGGCGGGCGCTCGACGAGGCGCTGTCGCACGCGCGCAGCCGACGCATGTTCGGCGCGACGCTGGGAGATCTCCAATTGACCCAGGCCGCGCTCGGCGACATGGCAACCGACACCGACACCGACACCGACGCTGCCGCGCTCCTGACCTATCGCGCAGCCTGGCGCCGCGATGTCCAGAAGCTTCCGACGACGCGCGAAGCGGCCATGGCGAAGCTGACGGCGACCGAGACCGCGCAGCGCGTCATCGACCGCGCGGTTCAGATGTTCGGCGGACGCGGCGTGCGCAAAGGTGAGGTGGTCGAAAGCCTCTACCGCGAAATCCGGGCGTTGCGCATCTACGAGGGCGCGACCGAGGTTCAGAAACTGATTGTGGCGCGTGATTTACTGAAATCGCGCTGAGACGATAGAGAGAAGCCGATGAGTGTGACGAGACAGCCGGGCGCAGCGGCGCCCGACATGGCGAACGGTTTGCAGGTGCTCCAGCCAGGTGGCTGGCCGCAGCCAAAGGGATATGCGAACGGCATGATGGCCGACGGGCGCTTCGTCGTGACCGGCGGCGTCGTCGGCTGGGACGTTTCAGGCCGGTTTGGCGATGGATTTGTTGCGCAGGTCCGCCAGGCGCTCGAGAACGTCGTCGCGATCCTGGCCGAAGGCGGCGCAAGGCCGGATCATCTGGTTCGTCTGACCTGGTATGTCGTGGACATGGACGAATACGTCTCCAATCTCAAGGCGCTCGGCAAAGCCTATCGCGAGGTGATCGGCACCCACTCTCCGAGCATGGCGCTCGTTCAGGTCGTGCGTCTTGTCGAGCCGTCAGCGCGCGTCGAGATTGAAGCGACGGCTGTCGTTCCGCGCTGAAGGATTGCGGCCTACAGGGCTGGTTCGACGTGGGCCCGGATCGCATTTCGCGGGATATCGATCCAGCCATGCTCGCGGGCCTTGGCTACCATCTCGGCATATTGCCGATCCCAGCTTGCATCGTTGGGGCGGCCCTCCAGGGTGGGGACCAGATCAATCGAGACGAGCGCATCGCGATCATCAAGAAGCGTGATCCCGGTCCGGGCCAGCACTTCCGGCGATGCGCCGGCATGCAACACCAGCTTGAACTTGCGAAAGTCGAGCGGTTCGTCCAGTCGGACGCTGCCGCCGGCGAAGCATTCGATGATCACGGTGCCGCTCCTTTGATTCTGGCGCACCGGGACGCGATGGTACCGGCCTCGGCAGGCCTGAAGTCCATTTAACCCTGCGGCAACGCGCGCAGCGCGCCCTGAAAATTGACCAGGGGATTGCCGTTCCCACCGCGGGTGGCCACGATCCTGCCGATGAAGAGGCCGTGCGTGCCGACCATTTGATGATGGTGCAGCACGCATTCCAGCGCGCCGATCGCAGGCTCGAGCAATGGCACGTCAAGCACGCCTTGCTCCCACGGCGCCGTCGCGAAGCGGTCGATGCCCTTGGCGCCACCGGCGAAACGCAGCGCCAGATCTTCCTGCCCGCTGCCGAGGAGACTGATCCCGAAGCGGCCGTTGGCTAGGATGGCGGTGTGGGTTTCGGAGCTCGAATTGACGCCGACGAGCAGGCAGGGCGGGTCCATGCACAGCGAGGTCACGGAGCTGACCGTCAGCCCGCGCCGCGCCGTCTCTGTTCCCGTCGCCACGATTGCGACGCCGCTCGCGAGGTTACGCATGGCCAGCCGAAACTCCGCGGCTTCGACTGAGCGGAAATCGGTCATTTGAGACATCTGACATCCCATGACGTACCTCCGGGCTCGCTTCTCGCCGGTTGCGTTACGCCGAAACGGCTTCGCCTGCGACCTTGCCACGGCCGGATTTCAGCTCTTTCCGGATCGCGGGAATGATCCTGCTGCCCCATAGCTCGATCTGGCGCAGCATCGTGCGCTGGTCGAAATCGCCGAGCTGGGTCTGAAGCGCGATGTGGGTCGGTCTGAGAATGCTGATCTCTTCCAGCATGCGGTCGATCACCTGGTTGACGCTGCCGACGGGCAGGTTGTCCCGCATCGTCTCCAGGCTCATGTCGTTCGGCCCGGCCTCTTCCTTGATCAGATAGCCGTCGTCGCTCTGGGCGCGTCGGAACTTCAGGCTTTCGGAGAGCCGGCGCTGGAAGCGCGCATTGTCCAGATACGACTGGATCTCGCTGTCATTGTCGCTGGCATAGGCGCAGCGCAGGAAGCCGAAGCGCGTGTCGTCGATGGAGCGGCCTTCGTTGGCGGCGATCCCTTCGAGGCGTTCGCGCAGGGCCTTGATGGCATCGAGGCCGTTCAGCAGCGCAGTGACGAACAGATTGTGGTTGTCGCGAATGGCGCGGCCGAGCGTCTCGCCATGGCCGGACGTGACCCAAATCGGCGGCATCGGCTTCTGCACCGTGCGCACCGCGATGGCGGTCGGCGGCATCTTCAGGTGCTCGCCGGAATAGGAGAAGATGCGCTGCTGCATGCCCGCGTGAAGGACGTCGTAGAATTCGGCGAACAGCGCGTGCGAATGTTCGAGGTCCACGCCAAAGCGGTCGAACTCGAACTTCTGGTAGCCCGAGCCGATGCCGAGATCGAGACGCCCGTTCGAGACCGTGTCGGCAAAGCCGATTTCGCCGAGCAGCCGCGCCGGGTGATACAGCGGCAACACGCAGACGGCGGTGCCGAGCCGGATGCGCTTGGTCAGGCCGGCGCAGTGCGCGACCATCATCAGCGGCGAAGGGCAGAGGCTGTAATTGTTGAAATGGTGCTCGGCATACCAGGCCGTATCGAAGCCGGCCTGCTCGGCGGCTACGGTCTGCTCGACGGCGTTGTTGATGACCTGCTGCGAGCTCTGATGATAGCCGCGCTGCTGCGCCAGAATGAATACGCCGAATTCCATCAGTTGCTTCCTCCACCTGATCGTGGTCGCTCTTGCGATCCGTTCTCAGCAAGCTACGGGCTTGAGCGTTTTCGAACAATTGACGTATTCTGAGCATGTCCTTTGCAGAATCTGAAAAGATCGATGAATCGCCTCCAGGCCATGGAATTGTTCGTCAGTGCCGTCCGTGAGGGCAGCTTTTCCGCGGCCGGGCGCCGTGTCGGGCTCTCCCCGGCGTCCGTGTCGCGCTACATCGGCGAGCTCGAGGCGCAGCTCGGCGTGCAGCTCCTGAACCGCAGCACGCGCCATCTCGGATTGACCGACGCCGGCAAGATCTTCTTCCAGCGGACCGAGCAGGTCCTGCACGGTATCGAGGATGCCGAAGCCGCAGCGCTTTCGTTGCAGACCGCGCCGCGCGGAACGCTACGGGTGCACTCGCGGACGCTGTTCGGCATCAGGGTGCTCTCGCCGCTGATCCCGGGCTTTCAGAAGCTCTATCCGGAACTGAAGGTGGAGCTGCGCCTGTCGGAGCGCCGTCCCCAGCTTCGCGAAGATGAATTCGACGTCGATTTCCAGATCCAGGCGGCGAAAGACCCAGGCCTCATGCAGCGAAGGCTGCTGCGGAGCGAGCGGATTCTCGTGGCCTCGCCAGACTACGTCGGCCGGATGCCGAAATTGCGTGAGCCGGAGGACATCACCCGCCACAATTGCCTGACCTACTGGATGGGCCCTGATGATGTCGTCTGGAAGTTCATGCGCAGGAACAGGCTGCGCGAGATTGTCGTGCCGTCGTCCTTCGGCAGCAACAATGGTGTGGTGCTGTGCGATCTCGCCGTTGCCGGCCACGGCATCGCCCTGTTGGACGACTATACCGTGGCGGAACAGCTGAAGAGCGGGCGCCTGGTCCGCCTGTTGCCGGGCTTCCGGGTGACGAACTCCACCTTCGACGAAGGAATCTACGCGACTTTCCTCCAGAGCAGCTACCTGCCGGAGAAGATCAGGGTCTTCGTGGACTACATGGCCGAGAACGTGCCAAGGCAGGTCAAGAGATCGGCGCAGTAGCGGAGGGGCCGCTCAGGCCGGGCCAAACCGGTGCGCCGGCAGTCCGCGAACGCCAAGGCCTTCGACGGCGAACAAGCCGCCGGCATCCGGGCGGTCATCGCCTAGAGCGTGGCTGCGCGAGATCGGAGCTATGGCTGATTTTGGGTGACGCGGCCTGATCAGGCGGCGTGGCTTTCAGTGTTCGGAATGACTTCGATTCCGTCGATGAACTTTACACCGGCGATGACTTTCGGCAACTGGTTCGTGCTCTTCAATCGCCGCCAGGTCTTCGATGCGGCGTCGATGAGCTTGAACACCATCAGCTTCGCAGTTTGTTGCGACAGCGATCCCTTGGTCCGCACCGTTCGGTGGCGCACCGTGGCGAAGACGCTCTCGATCGGGTTCGAGCTGCGTAGGTGGATCCAGTGCTCAGCAGGGAAGTCGAAGAAGGCGAGCAGCGCATGGCGATCCTTGATCAGGCACTCCACCGCACGTCCGTATTTGACGTGGTATTTCTCGACGAAGACGTCGATCGCGGTTTCAGCTTCGGCCCGGTGTGGGGCCAGATAGATGTTCCGCAGGTCGTTCTTCATGGGGCCCTGCACGGATTTGGCGACCTTGTCGAGTACGTTGCTCACTTTATGGCACCAGCATCGTTGGTGCCGCGTGCCGGGAAAGGCCTCGTCCAGTGCCTTCCAGAAGCCGAGGGCGCCGTCGCCGATGGCGAGTTGCGGGGCAATCCGTAACCCGCGTTGCCGCAGGTCGATCAGGAGTTCGCGCCAGCTCTGCGCGCTCTCGCGCACGCCGACCTGGAAGCCGATCAGCTCCTTCTTGCCTTCCGGCGTGGTGCCAATCAGCACCAGCATGCATTCGCTGTGATCTTCCATGCGGGCCTGCAGGTACACGCCATCGGCCCAGATGTAGACATAGCGACGCGCCGACAGATCGCGTCTCTGCCAGCGTTCGTACTCGACCTGCCAATCGGCCTTCAGGCCGGCGATCACCGAAGGCGACAGGTTCGGCGCATCCTTGCCGAGCAGCGCCGAGAGCGCCTCCTGGAAGTCGCCGGTCGAGATGCCGCGCAAATAGAGGACCGGGATCAAGGCATCCAGGCTCTTCGTCCGCCGCGCCCATAGCGGCAGGATTGCCGAACTGAAGCGGAGGCGGTCGCCTGGCCCGCTCGCTCCGCGGTCGCGGACCTTGGGACGAGCGACCTCCACCGGACCGATGCCGGTCGCAATCTCGCGCACCGGACCGTGCCCATGTCGGACCAGGCGCGCTCGACCGTCGGGCAGCGTCAGATTGGCCGTGCTGGCCAGAAACGCGCCAACCTCGATCTCGATCGCCCTGGCAAGCAGGTCCCGCGCGCCGGCTCGAACGATATCGGTCAGTGGATCATCAACCGCGGACGGCTGACGGAAAGCAAGAACATTGGTAGTCTCGGTCATGGCGTATCGCTCTCCTCGAGAGGTTCTGGCAGGCTCGTCACCCGCCTCGATACGCCGCCTTCCTCACACCGTCATCACCCAGATTCCGCCATAGCTCGCGAGATCGATGTCACGTACAGAATATCGAGATCGGTTCCCCCGAACGTCACGCTGGTCGGATGGCGGATCGGCATGTCGATCGTCCGCACGATCGTCCCGTCAGGCGAAAACCGCGCGATCCTGCCGATGCGCACGAGGACCGACCAGATATACCCCTCCGCATCGATCGTCGCGCCATCGCACCCGGAGTCTTGCGCCTCCGTGCTGACGAAGACGCGTTTGTTCGTGAGGGGGCCATCCTGGCTGTAGTCATAGGCCCAGATGATCCGTCTTGCGCTGTCGGCGAGATAGAACGTCCGTCCGTCGGGGCTGAAGCACGGTCCGTTGCTCACGGCGAGGTCCGTCTCCAGCAGCTCCAGCGCGCCCGATGCGTCCAGGCGGTAGAGGCCGCCGAGCGGCGCTTCATCCGGGGCGCGGTCGCCGTGCATCGTGCCTGCCACGAACCGTCCATAGGGATCGGCCTTTCCGTCGTTCAGCCGCACCTTCGGGTGGTCGAGCCCGATCGACGGACCTTCGGTCAGCACGCGCATGTCGAAATCGTAGCGCGCAAATCCGTGGCGTAGTGCGAGCACAGCGCCGCGGTCGCGCCGCAGCGCCAGCGACCCGATCGGCGCGGGCGCGCTGAATTGCTCGGTCGCGCCGGTGACGGGGTCGAAGGCGCGGATCAATCCGGCCAGGGCGTCGATCCAGAAGAGGCGCTGTCGGCGCTCATCCCAGACGGGGCTCTCGCCGAGCTGGTCCTTCGTCGTGCCGATTCGCGTGATCCGGACCGCGCTCATGGTTCCTCGCGCAGGGATCGCCGGGCTTGACCGATCGGTCCGTGAAAACCTAGTTTCATTCTAAAGGCCCTCATGTTGGCGCCAGGCTGACGAACGGATTGCGGAGTTCATGACCGAACTGTCAACGATGAAGGATGGCGTTGCGAACCAGGCCGAGGCCTCGGACCGCGTGCTTCAGATCCTCGCCGAGGCCGGGCGGCTGTTCGCCAGCAAGGGATTTGAGGGGACTTCGATGCGCGACATCGCGCTCGCCTGTGGCATCTCCAAGTCGCTCCTCTACCATCATTTCTCCAACAAGGACGAGATCTACGCGCGGGTGGCGGTCGGCTCGACGCTCGAACTCTACCTTTTCGTGCGCGACCGCATTCCCGACGGGCCGCCGTCGCAGAAGATTCGTGCTTTCATGGTCGCCACGGCGGAATACTTCCGGCGCTATCGCTGGGCCTGGATCGCCTCCACGACCGCCTTCTGGAACGATCCCGACCGACGGCGGCACAAGGAGAGGCTGACGCGCCGCGACCGTTTCGAGAACTTTCTGCGCGGCCTGATCCAGGAAGCCATCGACGCCGGCGAAATCCGCAAGGTCGACGTTCCCATGACCGGGCGGCTGATCCTCTCCTCGCTCAATTGGATGCATCGCTGGTACAATCCCAACAAATCCGCAACCCCGGAACAGATCGCGGAGATCTTCTTCGACATGCTGTTCAACGGGCTGCGGAGCGGGGAGTTGATCGAGCTTCCCGGCGCCGAGCCGCCTCGCGCCGGCCGGCGAAAATCACGCTGACCGGTGGCGGCACCGCGTGCAACGCCTCATTCCAGGGCGATGTTCTGCGCCTTGATCACCGGTCCCCAGAGCGCGGCGTCCTTGGTCAATTGGGCGTCGAGCCGCTCCGGTGCGCGCCGGTATCGACCATCAGGCCATCGGTTTCGAGCTGCTTTGCGATCTCGGGCTTCTGCATCGCGGCGTTGGCTGCCGCGTTCAGCCGCGCGATGACATCGCGCGGCGTGCCCGCCGGAGCGTGGAGCGCGGTCCAGAACGATGCCGTGAGGTCGGGATAGCCGGATTCGGCCAGCGTCGGTATCTCGGGCAAGCTCGTCATGCGCTTGTCCGAGGAGACCGCGAGGATGCGAAGCTGGCCGCCGCGCGCATGCTCGATCACGGCGGCGGGCGTTGCGAAGTTGAGATCGCATTCTCCTGACAGTGTCTCCATGATGGAGGCCGGATTGTTGCGATAGGCAACCTCGGTGACGGCAAATCCCATCGACTTGCCCATCATGATCCCGAACAAATGCGTGACGCTGCCCGGACCGAGCGTGGCGTAGAACAGCGGCTTGTCGCGCCCCTTGGCGTAGGTGACGAAGCTCTTCACGTCGGCGGCCGGCGTCCGTGCGTTCACGGTCAGCGACAGCGGCCCGTTGCAGAGCATGGCGACCGAGGCGAAGTCCGCGAGCTTGTAGGGCAGGTTCTTGCGGAGCAGCACGTTCAGCGAAATCGGCCCGGTGCCGCCGGCCAGCAGGACCGATCCGTCCCTCGGTGCGCGCGCCACATATTGCGATCCGACGATACCGTTGGCGCCGGGCTTGTTGTCGACCAGGACGGGCTGGTCCAGCGTTTCCGCCATGGCCTTCGCGATTGAGCGCATCAGGCTGTCGATGGAGCCGCCGGGCGCATAGGGCACGATGATGAAGATCTGCGACGCGCGGGCCCTCACGATTGCAGGCGCGCCAAGCGGGGCGACGAGGGCGCCGGCGATGAGAGTTGTCGCCTGGCGTCGGCTGATCCTGGGCATGGGAGTCCTCCTCACGGTCGTTCTTGCTTGTCGCGAAATCTAATAACTGACCGATCGGTCGGTCAATAGGACATCGATAGGATATTGCAAGTCGCCGCGCTTGATGTTACCAGCGACAAAAAGCTGACCGATCGGTCAGGAATAGCAAGCAAGACAAACACAAGACAAGCAGAAGCCCAGGAGGAAGCCATGTCAGGAGATATCGTCACCCTCGAAGTGTCCGATCACATCGCGCTGGTGACGCTGAACCGTCCTCCCGTGAACGCGCTCGATCGTGCCATGCGCGATCGCATCGTGAGCGTGTTCGACGAGATTTCCGAGCGTAGCGATGTCCAGGGTCGCGATCCTGACCGGAGCCGGAAAGGTGTTCTGCAGCGGCGCGGATCTGAAGGACCGTCCGGACCCGACCAAGATCGGCGCGTTTCACAGCCACAACCGGATCACACGCGAGACCGGCAATTGCATTCGCGAATGCTCCAAGCCGGTCATCGCGGCGATCAACGGCGTTGCGCTCGGCGCCGGTGTCGGCCTGATGGCTTCCTGCGACATCTTCTACGCCTGCGAAGAGGCCGTCTTCGGCATGCCCGAGATCAACGTCGGGCTCGCCGGCGGTGCCGCCATGCTGAACACGTTGTTCGGCCGCTCCCTGATGCGCCGCATGTTCTTCACCGGCTATCGCGTGCCGGCCGCCGAGCTCTATCGCCTCGGCATCATTGAGGCTTGTACGACCAAGGAGAACCTGATCCCCGAGGTGATGAAGCTCGCCCGCGAGATCGCTTCGAAGAGCCCGATCGCGATGGAATATGCCAAGAATGCGGCGAACATGGTCGAGCTGATGCCGCCGCGCGATGCCTACCGCTTCGAGCAGAACATCACGATGGCTCTCTCCAAGACCGAGGACGCCAAGGAAGCGCGGATGGCGTTCCTGGAGAAGCGCACGCCGGTGTTCAAGGGGCGCTGAGATGCGGCCGGGAGAAGGTCTCGACGCGCTGATGTCGCCGCGCTCGATCGCGATCATCGGCCTCGCAGGAGGCGACCAAGATCGGCGGTCGGCCGGTCGACCTGTTGCGCCGCCACGGCTATGCAGGCCGCATCTATCCGGTCAACCCGAAGGCTGTGACGGTGCAGGGACTGAAGGCCTATGCTTCCGTCGCCGAAGTGCCGGAGGCGCCGGATCTCGCCATCATCGCGGTCGATGCGGAGCGCGCCGGCGAGGCCGTGGAACAATGCGCGGCCCGCGGCGTCCGCAGTGTCGTCGTGTTCTCGTCGGGCTTTGCCGAGCTCGGCGAGCAGGGCCGCGCGATGCAGGACCGGCTGCGCCTGGCCGCGCGCAACAGCGGCATGCGCTTGCTGGGGCCGAACTGTCTTGGCGCGGTCAGCGTCGCCGAGAAGAGCATCGCGACGTTCTCGATCGTGCTCGAGCACAGCATGCCGGCGGCCGGCTCGCTCGGCATCGTGTCGCAGAGCGGCAATCTCGGCAGCTACACCATGCGGCTCGCCAGCGAGCGCGGCGTCGGCGTCAGCCGCTTCGTCACCACGGGTAACGAGTGCGACGTCGATATCGCCGACGGTATCGCCTGGATGGCGCGCGATCCCGCCACCAAGGTGATCCTGTGCTGCCTCGAGGCGTGCCGCGATGCCGGCCGCCTGATCTCCGCACTTGAAGAGGCGCGCGATGCCGGCAAGCCCGTCATCGTCATGAAGATCGGCACGTCCGCGGCAGGCCAGGCCGCTGCGGCTTCGCACACCGGGGCGATGGCGGGATCGGACGCGGTGTTCGACGCGCTGTTTGCCCGCTGCGGTGCGGTGCGCGTGCGCAGCATCGACGAACTCATCGATCTCGGTCATGCGGCATCGATCCTGCTGCCGGACCGGCTGCCGAAGGGGCCGGGCGTGGCAATTCTCACGGCGTCGGGCGGCTTCGGTGTGCTGCTCGCGGACGCCGCGCAGTCGGTCGGGCTGACATTGCCGGAGCTCGGCCAGGAGACGCAGCGCCAGATTCTTGAGCTGGTGCCCTTTGCATCGGCCCGCAACCCGGTCGACACCACGGCGCAGATGTCGAGCCGCCCAGATCTTCTGGAGAAGATCATGACGGCCGTCGTGGCGGACGATCGGGCCGATACGGTGATCCTGCCGCTGCCGTTCTCGCTGCATCTGCCGCGCTTGCGCTCCATCTACATGGACACGCTGCGCAACATCCGCGCGCAGTTCCCCCAGCGTCCGATCGTCCTTTGCGTCGACGGCCCGGAGGACGCGCTGACCGAGCTGCACGCGCTGGGCTTTCCGACGGTGGAAAGCTTCGATGGCTGCTGCGCAACTATCGCTGCCTTGGTGCGGCTGCAGGCGGTGTCGAAACGTCCGCAGGACGCGCCAGCTGTGATCGAGCAGGCGGGGCCGCTGGCAGCCGATGCATTCCGCCACGAGCTCGGCGCCAAGCGCGCACTTGCCGAGGCCGGTGTGCCGGTGCTGGCCGAGCGTCTGGTACAGGATGCGGATGCAGCGGCGCGCGCTGCCACCGAGATCGGTTATCCCGTGGTGCTAAAGATCACCTCACCCGATCTGCCGCACAAGACGGAAGCCGGCGGGGTGGTCGTGGGCGTTGGCTCGGAAGCCGAAGTCCGGCGCGCTTTTGCCAAGATGCTCGACCGCGTCGCCATCAAGGCGCCCAACGCGACAATCGACGGTGTGATCGTGGCGCCGATGGCCAAGGGGGTCGCCGAGCTCATCCTCGGCAGCCGCATCGATCCGGTGTTCGGGCCGGTGGTGATGGTCGGTCTCGGCGGCATCTTCGCGGAGATCCTCCAGGATTCCGCCGTGCAGATGGCGCCGGTCAGCGAGACGCAGGCCATGGCGATGCTGAAATCGCTTAGGGCGTTCGCGGTGCTCGACGGCGCGCGTGGCCGGCCGCGCGCCGACCTCGATGCCGCGGCCCGGGCCGTTGCCGCGTTGTCGCGCTTTGCTGCCGCGCATACCGACACGATCGCGGAGATCGACGTCAACCCGTTGCTCTTACGCGCCAAAGGCGAGGGAGCCGTGGCGCTCGACGCGCTGCTGATCCCGCACGGCGAAGGGCCAAGCCAGGATCGACACTGAACTCTAAGACAAGAGGCCGCAGAAGCGGTCCAGAGGAAACGCAGGAAGCAGGAGGATAAGTGATGAGATCGACGATTGCCGCGCTGGGCATGATTGCCTTGCTGCTGACGCATGCGCCGGTGTCCGCGCAGGGCATATCGGGCGATGTGGTCAAGATTGGTATCATGAATGACCAGAACGGTCCCTATGCCGACAATTGCGGCCTCGGTTCGGTCGCGGCCGCCAAACTCGCGGTCGGCGATTTCGGTGGAGCGGTCAATGGCAAGAAGATCGAGCTCGTGATCGCCGACGACCAGAACAAGCCAGATGTCGGCGTCGCCATTGCGCTGCGGTGGGTCGACAATGAAGGTGTCGATGCCATCGTCGGCTGCTCGGCGTCGTCGATCGCGCTTGCGGTGCAAGACATCATGAAGAACCGCAAGAAGCCGTACATGCTGGCCGGCACCGCGGGATCGTTCTTCACCAACGACAAATGCTCGCCCATGACCACGCAGTGGGTGGTCGATACCTATGCCCAGCCGAAAGCCACGGTGAAGGCCCTGCTCGCGCAGGGTATCGACTCCTGGTTCTTCCTGACGGTCGATTATGCCTTCGGCAAGGCCTGGCAGGCGGACGCGACGAAGTTCATCCAAGCGGGTGGCGGCAAGGTGGTGGGCTCGGTGCTGCATCCGCTCAACTCGTCGGATCTATCCTCATTCCTGCTGACGGCACAGGCCAGCGGCGCCAAGGCAATTGCGCTCGCCAATTCGGGTGCGGATTTCGCCAATGCGATCAAGCAGGCCCAGGAGTTCGGGCTGACCAGGACGCAACTCCTCGTTCCCCTCGGCCTCATGATCAGCCAGACGCATGGCATCGGCCTCAAGGACCTCCAGAACGTGCGGCTGACGACGCCGTTCTACTGGGACATGACGCCGGAGAGCCGGGCGTTTGCCAAACGTTATGCCGAGGCGACGAACGGTCAGCTTCTCAACGAGGGCAAGGCGGCCACCTACAGCGCCATCACGCATTATCTGAAGGCGGTGGCCGCCGCCGGCTCCGACGACGGCGATGCCGTGATGCGGCAGATGAAGAACACGCCGATCAACGATTTCGAGATGAACAACGTCAGCATCAGGGCTGACGGCCAGGTGATGCGTCCGCTCTATGTCGCGCGGATCAAGGCTCCGTCGGAGTCCAAATACACCTACGATTATTACGAGATCACCGGCACGATCGCGCCGGAGGATGCGTGGCGGCCGGCCTCGGAGAGCGCCTGCGATCTGCTCAAGTCGCAGTGAAGAACGGACAGGCGGCCCAGACATGACGGCACGTATGGCGAAGGCGGGAAGCAGGCGATGAGTGTAGTTGAAGCGGTGTCGACGTATCCGGTCGCGAGCGAGAGCCTGGCGGGCGCGGCCTATCGCGATGCGGTGCATCGCTGGCTGCATGCCAATCTGCCCGCCAGCTTCCGCGGCGACAGTGCCGCATTCGCGCCGCCCACGCTCCAGCAGTCCGTGACGTGGGAGGCGGCGATGTACCGCGCCGGCCTGACCGGCATTACGTGGCCCCAGGCCTATGGCGGGCACGGCCGCTCCTTGCGCGAGCATTTGATCGCCAATCAGGAGATCGGCGCGCTGGCGATGCCGGAGAGCGTCAACTCGATCGGCAAGGAACTCGCCGGTCCGATCATCCTGGCCGTCGGCAGCGAGGAGCAGAAACGGCGGTTCCTGCCCGCCATCCTCGAGATGCGCAACATCTGGTGTCAGGGATTTTCCGAGCCCGAAGCGGGGTTCGACCTTGCCGGGCTTCGCACTCGCGCCACGCGAAATGGCAACGACTGGCAGATCACCGGCCAGAAGATCTGGACCAGCGGCGCGTACCGGGCGCAACGCTGTCTCGTGCTCGCCCGCACCGGTCCGCTGGAGGATCGTCATCGCGGCCTTGCCATGTTCGCGGTGCCGCTCGATGCCGACGGCGTGCGCGTGCGCACCATCAAATCGATCGACGGACGCGAGAGCTTCTGCGAGGTCTTCTTCGACGACGTCGAAGTGGCCCAGGCCGATGCGATCGGCGCGCCGGACGAGGGCTGGGCCGCAGCCATCCGCGTGCTGGAGATCGAGCGGGCGACCAACCGCATGTACCGCGCCTGGCGCTTCGAGAACGAACTGCGCCACCTGATTTCGGCTTGCAAGACGGACCCGGCGCTGTCGGCAATGGTCGCGGACCGGCATTACGCCGTCAGGCTCGGCGAGGTCGCCGTCGAGATCGAGGTGCTGAAGGCGCATGTCGAGACGGCCGTCGAGGCGCTCGTCAACGGCGACAAGATCGGAGCGCGCGGCAGCCTTGCGAAGCTCTATTGGAGCGAATCGCATCAGCGCTTTGCGGCGCTTGCGATTGAACTGCTCTCGCAGGCATCGCTGCCGCAGAACCCGGCGATCACGGTGGCGCGGCGCCGGTTCGAAGCCATCTACCTTCAGGCGCGCGCCGAGACGATTTATGCCGGCACGACCGAGATCCAGCTCGGCATCATCGCCGATCGCATCCTCCAGCTGTCGCGAGGCAAGTGATGGTCTTCCCGCGCATTGCCTCGTCGCGAACAACAGGGAGCCGGTGATGTCCGACGGACGGGGGCAGGCGGGCTTGTTGAAGGATCGTCTCGTCGTGGTGACGGGAGCGGGCCAAGGGATCGGGCGCGCCATCGCGTTGGGCGCGGCCGCTGCCGGGGCAAGGGTCGTCGTGACCGATCTGCGGCAGGACCGGGCAGATTCCGTTGCGCGCGAGATACGGGATGGAGGCAAGGAGGCAATCGGCTGTTCGCTCGACGTGACTGATGCTTTGGCCTGCGGCGAGGTGGCCAGGCGGGTCGACGAGGAGCTTGGCCTCGCCGACGTCGTCGTCAACAACGCCGGGATCATCATCCGCGAGCCGATCGACAGCCCGCGCGCTCACGAGAATTGGCGGCAGGTGTTCGACGTCAACGTCAACGGCACCTTCAACGTGGTTCATGCGTTCATTCCCGCGCTGCGCAAATCGCGGGGAACCATCATCAACGTTGCCTCGGTCGCGGCCTTCGGTGGCATGGGTGGTACGCTCGGCTATTCATCGTCCAAGGGTGCGGTGAGGCTGTTCACGCAGGCGCTTGCCCGCGATCTCGCGGCTGATGGCATCCGGGTCAACGCCGTCGCGCCCGGCATCATCGCGACCGGAATGAGCGAGAGCACCCGCGAGAATCCGGCGAGGCTGTCCGGCCTGATGGCGCGCACGCCGTTGAAGCGCGTGGGACAGCCCGAAGAGATCGCAGCGCCCGTGATCTTTCTGGCCTCGGCGATGGCGTCCTATGTTAACGGCGTCATCCTGCCCGTCGACGGCGGGTATCTTGCCTAGTGAGCAATTGTAGTCGCGCAGTTTTCGAAGAGGACAATGATGACCATGGCCGAAGGACTTCAGCCCGACGAGTTCGCGGCAACCGCGGCACGCGCCGTGACCGCATGTGCAGGCTTGGCTGTACGCGAACAGGCGCAAAATCTCGCCGGTGACGGTCTGCTCGGCGTCATCGCGGATGAGGAGGTGGGGGGACTGGCCCTGCCGCTCGGCTTTGCGGTGCCGGTGATCGCGGCCGCTCATGCGGGATTGCTCGGATTTCCGCTCCTGGAGACCATCCTCGTCGGTCGCCTGCTGCAGTCGTCGCTGACGCGTCTTGCCGCCGCGATCGTTTCCGGCGAGACATTGGCGACGGTCGCCTGGCAGGGTGAGGCCTTCGCCGAACGGGAAGGCGGGTTGCAGGTGCTGAGCGGCACGGTCGCGCGCGCGGCCTGCGCGGCGAAGGTCGACTACATCCTGGTACGGATGAACGCGGGCACCGCTGCATTGATCCCGACTGATGCCGAAGGCGTTCTGGTGGAGGAAGCGGCCGGCCTCGATCTGACCGTGCCGGAGCATGTGGTGCGGCTCCAGAAAGTTGAAGTCCCGATCGGCTCCGTCCTGCCAGCTGGCACATGGGATTTGCTCAACTCGGACGCCAACGTGCTCCGCGCCGCCGCTATCCTGGGATCGGCCGAAGCATGCCTGGCGCTCGCGCAGGAACATGCGTCGACGCGCCGCCAGTTCGGCCACGCCCTGTCCTACAATCAGGCCATCCGCCATGCCTTGGCGCGCCAGAAGCTCGGGCTCGAAAGCATCCGTCATGCGATCACGCGCAGCCTGTCCGAGGGCGGCGGTCCGGTCCAGCGCGATGCGGCGTTCCTGGCTGCAGCGACCTATGGCAGCTCGATCAGCGAGGGCGCGCTACAGATTCACGGCGGCATGGGCTTCACATGGGATGTGCCGGTGCATCGCCATCTGCGCCGCATCCGTACGCTTCAGGCCCAGGGCGATGCCAGCGGTCTGATCAGCACGTTCGGCCGCCGTTACGTATCGGAAATTGCACCGTTCGCCGAGGCGGAAGCATGAAGGAGACGACCATGACCGAGACCAGGGATCAGACGCTCGCGGGGCGCGTCGCACTTGTCACCGGCGCCGGAAACGGCATCGGCCGTGCGACTGCGCTTCGGCTCGCCGGACGCGGTGCGATCGTCGGTGTCAACGACCTGAAGCCGGAATTCGTCGATGGCACGGTGGACGCGATCAAGGCGGCCGGCGGCAAGGCCGTAGCCGTCACGCAGGACGTGTCGAGCCGCGACGGCATGCGGCAGGCGGTGCTTGGATTGGCGGAGCAGCAGGGGCGTTTCGACATCCTCGTCAACAACGCGGCCTGGGTCCGCTATCAGTCGGTCGCGGACATCGCGCCGGAGACTGTCGAACGCATGCTCAACATCGGTTTCAAGGCGGTGATGTGGGGTATCCAGGCCGCCGCCGAGGTCATGGATGCGGAACGCGGCGGCGCGATCGTCAACGTCGCTTCGGTGGCCGGCCTGATCTCGGCGAAGAACAGCATCGTCTACAGCGGCATCAAGGCGGGCGTCATGGGCATCACGCGCGCTGCCGCAGCCGAGCTCGGTGCGCGCAACATCCGCGTCAACGCCGTGGCGCCCTCGGCGATTCCGACCGAAGGAACGATGCGCAATCGTAACGCCGAACTCGATGCACGCCGCGTCGCGAGAACGCCGCTGGGGCGGCTCGGCACGGTCGACGATATCGCCAAGGCCATCTGCTTCCTCGCCGGTGACGAGAGCGGCTTCATCTCGGCGCAGGTGCTCACCGTCGACGGCGGCATCACCCTGACGAACATTGCCTGACGGGACCATTACGATGTCCGATCTGACGCCGGAACAGCAGGTTCTGAAAGATGCCTACGTCAAGGCGCGGGGCTATTGGCGGCCCTGGACGGAGGGGCTGCTGCGGCTCGATCCGGCGTTTCTCGACGCATACGGAAAATATGCGGGTTATGCCGCAGAGAAGGGACCGCTGTCGCCCAAGATGCGCGAGCTGATCTACGTCGCGCTCGACGGATCGGCGACGCACCTGTTCCGATCCGGCCTCGCGCTGCATCTTCGCCTTGCACTTCAGGAGGGGGCGTCGGCGCGGGAGATCATCGACGTGTTTCGCCTCGCGACGGTTCAGGGGCTCGATGGCTGCAATCTCGGCATCGGCATCCTAGCCGAGGAATTGGCGAGCGCGGGGCTTCAGGTCGGTCATCCCGAACTGACGCATGAGCAGACGGCGCTGCGGGATGCCTATGTGGCGCAATTCGGGGATTGGCCCGATTTCTGCGAGCAATGGCTGCGGGGCGATCCCGGCTATTTCGCCGTCTTGCTGGATCTCCTCGCGGGCGGGCAGACCGGGGATGGTCTCGACCAGTGCTCGCAATGTCTGATCTCGCTCGCATTGAACGCCTGCTTCACGGCACTCAATCCGCATGGACTGCGGGTGCAGATCAGGCGGGCTTTGCGGCTCGGCATCGGCCAGCGGGAGATCCTTCAGGTTCTCCAGATGACTGCACATCTTGGCGTCCATGCCTGCGCGATCGGCGTACCGGTTCTGATGGAAGCCCTCGACGAGCGTTCCTCGAAGGCCGGTGCCGGCGAGGAGAGCAAGGGACCGGGAGAGGGAGGAGGACGGAAGTGAAGGGATTGGCGATCCGCAATCACAGGGCGTTCGCGTCTGGCGCTCTGTTCCTCACATTTGCGGTCTTATTCTTCGTGGCGGCGCTGAACTATCCCGCGGGGACAGCCGCGCGAATGGGGCCGGGCTATTTCCCGCGCCTGCTCGCAATCGTGCTCGCGGCCATCGGTCTGGTCGTGATCCTCAGTGCCATGAAGCCGGCCGCGGACGGGCAGGCGCTGCGCAATTGGGATCTCAAGGGGCTCGCCTGGATCACCGGATCCGTGATCCTGTTCGGCGCCTTGCTGTTTCCGCTCGGTCTGGTCGGCGCCCTCTTCGTCCTGATCATGGTGTCGAGCCGGGCCAGCCCCGAGTTCACCTGGATGGGCGCGCTGACAAACGCTGCGGTGCTCATCGCGCTGTGTCTGGCCGTATTCGTCTACGGTCTCGGGCTGCAACTGCCCGTCTGGCCGTCTCTCCTCAACTGAACGAGCCGATCGATGGATCTCTTCCACAATCTGGCGATTGGCTTTGCGACGGCAGCCCAGCCCGCCAACCTGCTCTATGCCTTCCTCGGCTGCCTGCTCGGCACCTTGATCGGCGTGCTTCCCGGCCTCGGCCCGCTCGCGACCATCGCGATGCTGCTGCCGATCACCTATGCGCTGCAACCGGACGCCGCGCTGATCATGCTCGCCGGGATCTATTACGGCGCGCAGTATGGCGGCTCGACCACGGCGATCGTGGTCAATCTGCCTGGGGAGTCTTCGTCGGTCGTGACCACGATCGACGGCTACCAGATGGCGAAGCAGGGGCGCGCCGGCGTGGCGCTCGCGACCGCTGCCATCGGCTCGTTCTTCGCCGGATGCGTGGCAACGCTCGCCTTGGCGGCCCTTGCGGGCCCGCTGACCACGACCGCCTTGCTGTTCGGCCCGAAGGAATTCTTCGCGCTCATGATCCTGGGGCTGATCCTCGCCTCGGTGCTGTCGAGCGGGCCGTTCATCGAGGGCATCGGCATGGTCGTGCTCGGCATGCTCCTGAGCCTCGTCG
The DNA here is from genome assembly GCF_044570075.1 of Bradyrhizobium sp. YCK136. Classification (NCBI taxonomy): domain Bacteria; kingdom Pseudomonadati; phylum Pseudomonadota; class Alphaproteobacteria; order Hyphomicrobiales; family Nitrobacteraceae; genus Bradyrhizobium; species Bradyrhizobium sp. YCK136. Next base: position 5,991,656 of record NZ_CP172424.1, on the reverse strand, counting down.
GCACCGACCTGAACAGCGGCAGCCAGCGTTTTGCCTTCGGCGTTCCCCAGCTCTTCGACGGTCTCGATTTCGTGCCGCTGGCGATGGGCATCTTCGGCTTCGCCGAGATCGTCGAGAATCTCGAGCAGGACGACAAGCTGTCGCTGGTCACCCAGAAGATCACCAATCTGTTTCCGACGCGCGACGACTTCCGTCGGATGGTGCCGGCGATGCTGCGCGGCACGGCGCTGGGGACGCTGCTGGGAGTCCTGCCCGGCGGCGGCGCCGTGCTCTCGTCCTTCGCGTCCTATACGCTGGAGAAGAAGCTGTCGCGACATCCCGAGCAGTTCGGCAAGGGCGCCATCGAGGGCGTTGCAGGCCCGGAGTCCGCGAACAACGCCGGCGCCCAGACCTCGTTCATTCCGCTGCTGACGCTCGGGGTTCCCTCCAATGTCGTGATGGCCCTGATGGTGGGCGCCATGAACATTCACAACATCCACCCGGGTCCGGAGGTGATGACGAAGAATCCGACCCTGTTCTGGGGCCTGATCGTCTCGATGTGGGTCGGCAATCTGATGCTGCTGATCCTCAATCTTCCGCTCGTCGGGCTGTGGGTGAAGCTGCTCACCATTCCCTACCGCTATCTGTTTCCCGCGATCATGGTGTTCTGCTCGATCGGCGTCTATTCCATCAACAGCGGAACGTTCGAGGTCTACGAGGCGGCCGTGTTCTGTGTGTTCGGCTACGTTCTGATCAAGCTGCAACTTCCGGCGGCGCCGCTGCTGTTGGGCCTGGTTCTGGGTCCGGCCATCGAGGAGAATTTCCGCCGCGCCATGGTGCTCTCGCGCGGCGACGCCACCGTGCTGCTGACTTCGCCGCTCTCGGCGAGCCTGCTGGCCGCGGCCGCCATCGCGATCCTCCTGATCATGTTGCCGACGATCCGGGCGCGGCGAGAGGAAGCGCTCCAGTATTGATACACCGCGATTCCCATGCAGGCAGGTTCGCCCTGATCATGCCCGACGTCAGCCGATCAGATCGCCGTATCCGCTCGGGTACTTGATCCAGATCAAGATCGCAACGCTAAAGCGCCGACTACGCTGCCTTTGGACTAGATCTGGACACGGCCTTGAAGACACTTCGCCAGCTTCTCACCGGAGAGGACGTGATCCAGCTCGTGATCAGGCTCGGATTGCTCGCTCTGTTGATCTTCTGGACTTTGTATCTGATCCGCCCGTTCGTTACGATTCTGGTCTGGGCCCTCGTGCTCGCAGTTGCGTTCAATCCGATCTTCCTCGTGCTCGCCAAAATCCTGGGAGGCAGGGCGAAACTCGCGGCGGGGCTTCTCACCGCGATTAATCTCGCCATTGTCATCGGGCCGGCGGCTTGGCTAGGTCTCGGTGCGGTGGACGGGATCAGGGACTTCGCCGGTGAACTGGCCGCGGGCGATCTGGTCATCCCTTCACCGCCCGCAGCGATCAAGACCTGGCCGCTGATCGGAACGCCGCTCTACGAGTTCTGGGATCAAGCCTCGACCAATCTCCGTTCGGTCGTGCAACGGATTGCGCCGTATCTGAAGCCGTTCGCGGGTACGCTCCTTGGCATCGCGGGCGATGCCGGTGTGGGCACCATCAAGTTCCTGCTGTCAGTCGTCGTCGCCGGCTGCCTGTTTCCCTATGGACCGCAGCTCGTGGCGGCGGGCAGGAGCTTCCTGTCGCGGATCGTGCCCGAGCAGAGCGAGCACTTCCTGGATCTCGCGGGCGCGACCATCCGTGCGGTAGCCCAAGGTGTGATCGGCATCGCCGTCGTTCAGGCGCTGCTGGCCGGTATCGGCTTCAAGTTGGCGGGCATTCCGATCGCCGGCTTGCTTGCGCTCCTGGTGCTGTTGCTCTCCATCGTGCAGATCGGCGGAGCCATCATCATGCTCCCCGTGATGATCTGGATCTGGACCGACAAGGATGTCACTGTCGCAGTGCTGCTGACATTGTTCCTCGGAATCGTCAGCATTCTCGACAACATACTGAAACCGTTGGTGATGGGACGCGGCCTGACGACGCCGGCGCTCGTCATCCTGATCGGCGTGATCGGCGGAACGCTGGGCCACGGAATAGTCGGCCTTTTCATCGGACCTATTGTCCTGTCGGTGGCTTGGGAGCTCACCGTGGCCTGGATCAGGACCGATCGCGCCAGCGCGGCGTCGCAGGCGACCATCGACCGTTGACCTAAATCAATGTCGGACGCCTCGGAGCGCCTTGGATGGCGTCGCGCGACGACGAGGTCGGAACATGTCAATGGAAAATCCCAACCTGCCGGGCGGCCCCTTGTCCGGACTTGTCGCTTCGGCCGTGGAATACATGGTCGACGCGAGCCAGCGGAGTGTGCTGTTCCTGGACATCATGCGCCAGCGCGGCGATCAATACCGGGAGCACGTTGCACAGACGGCGCCGCATGTCCTGCAATACGCTGCGGAACTGATTATGGACGGCCGCAAGCTGGACGAGCCGGTCAACTACGCGCTGGTCCGTATCATCCCGCCCAAGGACGTGGAGATTGATCTCAAGCGACGGCCGTTTGTCGTGATCGATCCGCGCGCGGGCCATGGCCCGGGCATCGGTGGCTTCAAGGCCGATAGCGAGATCGGCGTCGCGATGAAGGCCGGGCATCCCTGTTACTTCATCGGCTTCCTGCCGGAGCCGATGCCCGGTCAGACCATCGAACGCATCGCGCGCGCCGAAGCCATTTTCATCGAAAAGGTCATCAGCCGTCATCCGGACGCGGACGGAAAGCCTTGCGTGATCGGCAATTGTCAGGCCGGCTGGGCCGTCATGATCCTGGCGTCACTGCGGCCGGAACTGTTCGGGCCGCTGATCATCGCGGGGGCGCCGCTTGCCTATTGGGCGGGCGTGCACGGCAAGTATCCGATGCGTTATTCCGGCGGCCTTTTGGGTGGAAGCTGGCTCACCGCGCTGACCAGCGATCTCGGCGCCGGAAAGTTCGACGGTGCCTGGCTGGTGCAGAACTTCGAGAACCAGAATCCATCGAACACCCTGTGGACCAAGCAGTACAACGTCTATTCCAAGGTCGATACCGAGGCGAACCGCTATCTCGAGTTCGAGCGATGGTGGGGCGGGCATGTCAACCTGAATGCCGAGGAAATCCAGTTCATCGTCGACGAGCTCTTCATCGGCAATAATCTCGCCGCCGGCAAGATCGAGATGTCCGACGGCCGCAGGGTGGATTTGCGCAATATTCAGTCGCCGATCGTGGTGTTCTGCTCGGAGGGCGACAACGTCACGCCGCCGCAACAGGCGCTGGACTGGATTCTGGATTGCTATGCGGACGTCGATGAGATCAGGGCCTATGGGCAGACGATCGTCTATACCGTCCACAAGAGCATTGGGCATCTCGGTATCTTCGTGTCCGGCGGCGTCGCCAAGAAAGAGCACGCTGAGTTCTCGAGTAACATCGACCTGATCGACGTGCTGCCGCCGGGGCTCTATGAGGCGACATTCGAGGCCAAGGGTGAGGAGACAACGAGTTCCGATCTCGTGGTCGGCCAGTGGGTGATGCGCTGCGAGGCGCGGACGCTCGACGACATCCGCGCCATGGGTGGCAATTCGCCCGAGGACGAGCGGCGCTTCGCTGCCGCCAAACGCGTCTCGGAGCTTAACCTTGCCGCCTACCAGAAGTTCGTGCAGCCCTGGATCAAGACGCTGGTCACGCCGCAGATGGCAGAGACGATGCGCAACCTGCATCCCCTGCGGCTGCAGTACGAGGCGCTCAGCAGCCAAAATCCGTGGATGACGGCGGTGAAGTCGGCCGCGGAGGACATCGAGGACAATCGCAGGCCGGTCGCCCAAGACAATCCGTTCCTTGCGTTTCAGGAGCAGATGTCCAAGCAGATCGTTCACGCACTCGACAGCTGGCGTGACGCACAGGAGGCATTGAGCGAAGCGATCTTTCTCAACCTCTATGGCTCGCCAGCGGTGCAGACTGCGCTCGGGATCGATCCGAAGTCCGAGCCGTCGCGCCGGCGCGAAATGTCAGCCGAGCATCGCGCCATGCTGGAGAAGCGGGTCGCGCAGCTGAAATCCGGGATCGGCGAGGGCGGCCTGCGCGAGGCGGCCATTCGCAGTCTGCTTTACATCGGGTCGGCGCGGGGAATGGTTGATGAGCGTAGCATTGAGGCGCTGCGCCGGATCCGTCGCGACTACAGTGGACAGCGAATGACGCTTCCGAAGTTCAAGATGCTGGTCCGCGAGCAGTTCTTCATGCTGCTGATCGATCGGGAAGGTGCCTTGGCAGCCATTCAGAAGCTGTTGCCCGAGGATGTCAACCAGCGGCGTGCGGCCTTCGCGGCGATACGCGAGGTGCTCTCCGCAAGCAACGAGATCGCGGGGGAACGCGCAAGTCGCCTGCGGCGCGTCGCCACGTTGTTCGGCGTCGATACAGGTGAAGGGGAATCGAACGTCGCCCCTTTCGATCCAAAGGCGAAGGCATCGTAGGTCTGTCTGGAGGGATTGGGAGCGAGATCATGTCAACCGAAGGAAGGCAAACGCAGTCTCCCAGCAAGTATGACCGGTTGATTGCGGCAGCAAAGGCGGTGCCGCCGGTTCCGACTGTCGTGGTGCATCCTTGCGATGAAACCTCGCTGCGCGGCGCCGTTGAGAGTGCTGAGGCCGGCATCATCCGGCCGATTCTGGTCGGGCCCGCGAGCAAGATCGGCGATCTCGCGCGCAGGTGTGGCCTCGACATCTCCGGCTTCGAGATCGTCAACGCCGCACATAGCGAAGAGGCAGCCGCCAAAGGTGTCGAGCTGATCCACGCAGCCAAGGGCGAAATGCTCATGAAGGGCAGTCTTCACACCGACGAGTTGATGCGCGCGGTGACCGCAAAAGTCGGCGGCCTGCGCACCGAACGCCGTATCAGCCATGTGTTCGTGATGGACGTGCCCGCCTATGCCGAAACCCTGCTTGTGACGGATGCCGCGATCAACATCTTTCCCGATCTCGACGCCAAGCGCGACATCATCCAGAACGCCATCGATCTCTACAACGAGGCCGGATTCGGCAAGACGCCGCGGGTGGCAATCCTTTCGGCGGTGGAGACCGTGACGTCCAAGATTCCCTCGACGATCGAGGCGGCCGCGCTCTGCAAGATGGCTGATCGCGGGCAGATCACCGGCGGCGTGCTCGACGGCCCGCTCGCGTTCGACAATGCCATTGATCCCGAAGCCGCGCGCATCAAGGGCATCAAGTCCGAGGTCGCCGGCCGGGCTCAGATCCTCGTCGTTCCCGACCTCGAATCGGGCAATATGCTGGCGAAAAATCTGGCCTACTTTGCCGAGGCCGACGGCGCCGGCATCGTGCTCGGCGCCCGGGTGCCCGTCGTGCTGACGTCACGGGCGGACTCGCCGCGGGCGCGCATGGCATCCTGCGCGGTGGCGTCGCTCTATGCCAATGCCCGGCGTCAACACGCCCCGACAGTTGCTGCGTGACCATCATGGATACGATCCTCGTCGTCAACGCGGGCTCCTCGAGCGTCAAGTTCCAGGTCTTTTCGGTCGAGGGAGAGGGCAGGCTGCGGCGGCAGCTCAAGGGCCAGATGGACGGCATCGGCAGCCGCCCACGGTTGAGGGCGAGCGGCGCGAATGGCGATCCGCTCGCCGACCGCGCCTACCCGATCGAGACGGTCCCCGATGTTCCGGCCGCGATGGGCGTCGCCGGGGAATGGTTGCGGGACGAGCTTCGTATTCACCCCATCGCCGTCGGACATCGTGTCGTGCATGGCGGTCCCGAGTATGACCGGCCGGTGCTGATCGACCACGGCGTCGTCGCCCGCCTGGAACGGTTCGTCAGCCTCGCACCGCTGCATCAACCGCACAACCTGTCGCCGATCCGCTCGATCCTCGCGGGCTTCCCGACCTTGCCGCAGGTCGCCTGCTTCGACACCGCCTTTCACCGCACGCATAGTGCAGTTGCAGATCACTATGCGATCCCGCATCAGCTTCACGCCGAGGGCGTGCGGCGCTACGGTTTTCACGGGCTGTCCTACGAATACATCGCGAAGACCCTGCCGCAGACCGCGCCCGGCGTTGCGAAGGGCAGGGTGATCGTCGCCCATCTCGGTAGCGGCGCCTCGATGTGCGCGCTGAAGGGAGGACAGAGCGTCGAAAGTACCATGGGCTTCACGGCGCTGGACGGGCTTCCGATGGGAACGCGCCCCGGCCAGATCGATCCCGGGGTCGTGCTCTATCTGATCTCGGAAAGGGGAATGTCGGCATCGAACGTGCAGAACTTCCTCTATCGCGACTGTGGACTGAAGGGACTGTCCGGCGTCAGCAACGATATGCGGGAGCTCGAGGCCAGCCAGGATGCCAAGGCGAAACTGGCGATCGACTATTTCGTGTATCGGATCGGCCTCAACGCCGGCATGCTTGCTGCTGCGTTGCAGGGCCTGGATGCCTTCGTTTTCACCGCCGGCATCGGCGAGAATTCCGCGAGCATACGCGCCCGCGTGGCCGAGCAGCTCGGTTGGTTCGGTGTCAAGCTGGATCCGACCGAGAATTCCCGCAACGCGCGGCTGATATCGCGTCCCGACAGTCTCATTCCCGTCTATGTCGTGCCGACCGACGAGGAACTGATGATCGCACAGCACACGCTGGCGCTGCTGGTCAACGCGCCATCGACCAACCCCAGACAAGAGAGGGTGTCATGATTCCCGTGTTCCCGGATACCAAGGTTGCCCTGAAGGGGAAAAAAGGCCTCATCGTCGGTGTCGCCAACGACCAGTCCATCGCCTGGGGATGCGCCAGGGCGTTTCGTGGGCTCGGGGCTGAACTCGCCGTCACCTATCTGAACGACCGCGCCAGAAGGCACGTCGAACCGCTCGCGCAGGCGCTGGAAGCGCCGATCTTCATGCCGCTCGACGTCATGGTGGAGGGGCAGACCGAGGCGGTGTTCGAGCGGATCGGGAGGGAATGGGGCCAGCTCGATTTCCTGCTGCACTCGATCGCCTTCTCGCCGAAGGAGGCGCTGCACGGCCGCGTGGTGGATGTCGGCCGCGACGGATTCCTGAAGACGATGGACGTCTCCTGCTGGTCGTTCCTGCGCATGGCGCATCTCGCCGAGCCGCTGATGAAGAACGGCGGCACGATGTTCACCATGACGTACTATGGCAGCCAGATGGTCGTGGAGAACTACAACATCATGGGCGTGGCCAAGGCGGCGCTTGAAGCAGCCGTTCGCTATGCCGCCGCCGAATTGGGGCCGAAGGGCATCCGCGTGCACGCGATTTCGCCGGGACCGCTCGCCACCCGCGCGGCGTCGGGCATCCCGGAGTTCGACGAGCTGATGGACAAGGCTCAATCGAAGGCGCCGGTGCGCAGCCTCGTCAGCATCGACGATGTCGGTAATGCCACGGCGTTTCTGGCACTCGACGGCGCCAAGCTGATCACCGGTGGCGTGCTCTATATCGACGGTGGATATCACATCATCGACTGAACGAAAACGACGGGCGCCTCGTGCGCCGCTCAGCGATAGTGCAGTGCGATCAGCTCGGCGACGCAGGCCGGCTTCTTGCCGCCTTCGATCTCGATCACGAGATGGTAGTTCACGCGCAGGCCGTCGGGTGGAACGTCCTCGGCCTCGGCGACGGTGACACGACCGCGCAGCTTCGAGCCCGCTGGCACCGGTGCCAGATATCTTATCCGGTCTGCGCCGTAATTCAGGGTGTTGCGTAAGCCCTTGAGGCCCATCACCGATCGAATGAAGAGCGGTGCAAGTGCAAGCGACAACAGGCCGTGGGCGATGGTGGTGCCGCCGGGCGATTCCTTCCTGGCGCGCTCCTGATCGACATGGATCCACTGCTGGTCGCAGGTCGCCTCGGCAAACTGGTTGATGCGATCCTGCGTCACCTCGACCCAGTCGCTGACGCCGATCTCGGTGCCGACGGCAGATTTGATTTCGCTGAAGTCGCTGAATATCCGCATGTCGGTCACCTGCTCAGATCTTCATTTCCGGGATATTGTCGTGTACGACAAGTTCGGCGTCCGTCACCGCCATGACCTCGCCGACACTGATGCCGGGCGCGGTCTCCAGCAGGGTGGCCCTGCCGTCGGGGAACGCGATCACCGCCATGTCGGTCACGACCAGGTGCACCGGTCGCGCCGATGTCAGGGGCAGAGAGCATTTGGCGACGATCTTGGACTTGCCCTTTGCCGCGTGCTGCATGGCGACGATGACCCGCCTGGCGCCGCTGACGAGATCCATGGCCCCACCCATGCCCGGCACCATCTTGCCGGGGATCATCCAGTTGGCGAGGTGGCCCTGCGCATCGACTTGCAGGCCGCCAAGGACGGTGACGTCGACATGGCCGCCGCGGATCAACCCGAACGACATCGCGCTGTCGAACGTGCTGGCACCTGGCAGCGCACTGATCGGGCGCCCGCCCGCGTCCGTCAGCAGGGGATGGCTCAACCCCTGCTCGGGGATTGGTCCGGTGCCGATCAAACCGTTTTCCGACTGAAAGAACACCTTGAGATCAAGCGAAACGTAGTTGGCGACCAGCGTTGGGATGCCGATCCCCAGATTCACGAGGTCGCCGGAATGAAGCTCCTGCGCGACGCGCCGGGCGATGATCTCCTGTGCGTCCATGTTTCACCCGTTCGGGTTCGTAATGAGGTAGTCGACGAGCGGCGCCGGTGTCAGCACGTGGTCGGGTGCGATGACGCCGACGGGCACGATGTGCTCCGCTGTCACGATCACGGTGTCGGCCGCCATCGCCATGACCGGATTGAAGTTGCGTGCCGTGAGCGCGTAGGAGAGGTTGCCGAGATAGTCGGCGAGGAAAGCGTGGACCAGAGCGAACTGCGCCCGCAGTGCGGTCTCGAGCAGGAACGGCCTGCCGTCGATCTCGATCTGGCGCTTGCCTTCGGCGACCAGGGTGCCCACACCTGTCGGTGTGAGCACGCCGCCGAGGCCGCACCCGCCTGCGCGAATGCGCTCGGCGAAGGTGCCTTGCGGGATGAGATCGACGGCGATCTGATTGGCCAGCATTTGCTGCTGCGCCTTCGGATTGAGGCCAATATGGGTCGCAATGAGGCGCGAGACGAGAGCCGCGTCGAACAGCTTGCCGACACCTTTTCCGGGCGTCGCCGCGTCGTTGCTGATAACCGAGAGACCGGTCTTGTGTTGTCGCACAACCTCGTCGAGCAGGCGCTCCGGCGTTCCGACGCCCATGAAGCCGCCGACCATGATGCTCGCACCGGACGGGATCATCGCAACGGCTTCTTCGACGGAAACGGCCCTCATGATGGGAACTCCAGTCAGCAAAGGCGATCAAACGAAGGCGACGGTGAGACGATGTTGGCGCGCGGTCGGCGCACTCCTTTGATCTGCGTCAAGGCTTCTCATCGTCCCCACGTCAGGTGGTGATGCCGATGCTCTCAAGGACTTCCGCCCATAGTCTTCGGACTTCCGCGTGGCGCCGCTCAAGCGCCGTGTTGACGGCGTCTCGAAACGGCACGAGGCTCTCGCCTTTCAGGAAGAGAATTTGCGCCTGCAACAGCCGGCCGCTCTCGAATTCGATGCGGCGCAATGCCGACACGAAGGGATCGTCGGCATTGGCGCCTAGCGGCAGCAGGGCCGCCGGGCGGATTCCTGCGTGAACGGCGTGGGCCAGCGTCGCAAGATCGATCGGTAGGGCCAAAGGTAGATTGGTTATCCCCTCGATCGGCTTGGGAAACCAGGCCGTTTCCCAGGAGGCCGCCATGTAGCCCAAGGCGATGTCGGGCACCCAGGAGGCCGTGCGCTGCAGGAGCGAGACTATCTCGGACTCCCGATAGAATTGCGCGTTCAACTCGGTCTGCCAGGCAGCCTCGATGCGCATGGGCAAGGCCATTGCGAACTGCCGCGCCAAGGCGCCGTGCGCCGAGATCAGGAATGCGGCTACGCGTGTCTGCTGGTGCGACGGCACGCGGCCTTCGGAATCGAGCGGTCCGAGAAATCTGCTCATGGCGGCGCTGCCCGAACCGGGATGGCCCGCAAATGATCATAGCCGGCGGGAAATGGCGTGAGCTCGCCGCCGGCTTCCTCCGGCGCAATCCAGACGGCCTTGTTGCCCTGCCAGCGTCCGGCCAGCACGTCGTCCGCAAAGCGCGCGAGTAGGTCGGCGGTGAGCGCGCCCTTCTCGAGCGTGAAGGCATGATAGGCCTTGGGAATGATCACGAGCGAACTATCCGGGATTTCGGCGCGCAGAGTCTCGTGCAAGGCCCGCGGCGTCAGGAAGTCGAACTCGCCGTTCAGGATCATTGTCGGCACGGCGATCGAGGACAGGCGCGGCGTCAATGGCTGGAAATCGAGGAACGATTCCATCAGGTTCTGAAGCGCGTACAGGTCGTTGACCAGCCAGCCCTGCCGCTTGACGCTGTCGAGCTTGTCGAGCAGCGGCTTCAGCCAGTGATCGGACAGGTTCATCGGCAGCAGGAGATCCTGGAGATAGCCGGTGCCGCCGAGGATCAGCCCGGTTCGCAGCGCATTGCCGAGCAGAAGGAGCTGCGGCGACAGCTCCGCAAAGCAGCTCATCGGCGCAAGGCCGGAGAGACGTTCGCCGTGCTCGATGGCGTAGCGCAGCGCAATCAGCCCGCCGAAGCTGATGCCGCTGAGGAAAATGGGGCCGTCGCCGAGCTCGCCGATCAACAGGTGGAGCGCGGTTACCTGGTCGTCCTGGCTGATGAAAAGGGCCGGCTTGTCGGAGGCGCCCTGGCCGAGCAGATCGAAAGTCGCGACGCGGAAGCGGCGCGCCACCAAGGCCTCACGATAGGCATTCCAAAGCTCGGCATATTGCGTGAGCCCGTTGACCAGCACATAGACCGGCGCGCCAGCGGGTCCGTCGAGCTCGTAGCGGATCCGGTACGGACCGTGGGTGAGGAAGGGCATTTGCGCGAGCTGGCTGGTAATTCGGTGCGCAGATATCCTCCGCCGGAGTTTCGGAATTCCGTTGAGTTATATCAATGGATGCGTCGCCCCTGCTCCTAGCGTTCGATCAAAATCACCGGAGGAACGCGCCATGATCGGCCGATACGCCATTCGGCGATACGTCATCAGCCTGCTCTTGCTGCTGATCGGCACCTCGCTCGCGGTTGCACAACCCTTCACTCGCCGCTCCTCGCAAGTGAAGCATGACGAGTTGAAAAAGACGTACGAGATCGCCAACTTCCGTCTTGGCGGCAAGTACGACCTCAACAATCCCTCCAAATGGGAGAATGGCGGGGAGGGCGGCGTCACCCTGGAATCACTCGGTGCCGGCAAGCTGCGTACCGCCTATATCGCGATCGGCAATGCGCGGCGCAACGCCGCCGGCGAGATCACCAACGCGGTCGTGATCAATTCCTACTATTCTGGTGATTCCACCGACATGTACGAGCAGTGGGTCGTCGGTGCTCCGCTGTCCGGCAGCGTGCCGATCATCGGTCCGAGCCGGCCAATCGATACCGACAAGTACTACGTCATCATGGTCGATCCGCTGGGCACTTGGGGTGCCAGCAAGCCGTCGGACGGCCTCGGCATCAAGTTTCCTCAGTACAGCTACTACGACATGGTCCAGGCCAACTACCGCCTGCTGCGCGACGGGCTGAAGGTTGCGCGTGTGGCACTTGTCGCCGGCGTCTCGATGGGCGGCACGCAGACCTATGTCTGGGGCGTGATGCATCCGGAATATGTGAGCGCCTTGATGCCGATCGGCGGCACCACGCAGTCGGACGGCGATGACCCCGTCGGCAACTGGACGTTCCAGATGATGACGGCTGCGATCGAGTCCGATCCCGTCTGGCAGGCGACCAAGGGCGACTACTACAAGCAGCCCAAGGAGAAGCATCCGGTGCCGGGCGTTGCCTTCGGCTGGTCGATTCTGGGCATGACGGGCTACGACTTTTCCTATCGCACGACCCAGAACTGGGCCGCAGTGCAGCCTGAGATCTTCTACTGGGATTCCCCGAACGAGAAAGCCGGTTTGAACGTCGTCAATCGCGCCAAGCTCTATGACGCCGTCGACCTCGTCTGGCGCAACCGGGTCGGCGAGACCCACAACATCAATCCCTATCTCGGCCGCATCCAGGCGCGCACGCTGGTGATGCACATCACCAACGATCTCTGGCTGAACTTCAAGCTGGCGCAGAAGGCCGTCGATCGCGTGCCCGGCGCGGACCTGATCGCCCAGGAGAGTCCGGTCGCACACTACGGGGTGTTCCCGATCATCAACCAGCGCAAGAACGATCCGAAGTTCGTCGCCTTCATGGACGACGTCGCGGCGCTCGATCGCGCGCAAAAATTCGTTGACAAGAACTATCGCGTACCCGGCGTTGCAGAGAAAATCGATCCGAACAAATCCTTCTGGAAGGATTTTGTGACCTATCCCTACCCGGTCAAATACGCCAATGCCAAGGACGCGCGCGGCACCACCTGGCAGATCGGCTACATGGATGAGTATGCCGGCACCGACAGGGATCCGAAGGTGCTCGTCATCATCCACGGCAAGGGTGCGTTCGGTGGGCACTACGGCAACGTTATGCAGTATGCCCTGCGCAGCGGCCTGCGCGTGATCGTGCCTGACCTGCCGCACTACGGCATGTCCGGTCCCGGCAATCTCGACAAAAGTCCGGCACGCACCATGCAGGACATGCGCGAGGTGATCTATGACCTCGTGGTCAATCAGCTTGGCGTCAAGAAGGCCTATTATCACGGCCACTCACTCGGCGGTCAGTTCGTGGTGGGTTATGCCCTGACCTGGCCCGACGCGGTGCAAGGCCTCGCGCTCGAGGCGCCGTCAGGCCTCGAGGAATATCCGCGCGAGATCACCATCGCCAAGGACAAGAAGGCGCCGCTGTTCGAGCAGGGCCTCGGCCGCGACTTCGACAAGTGGAAGGAGGTCTGGGACCAGACCGGTATCCTGGCCGCGGAGAAGGCCCGCAGCGAGCAGAACATCCGCGACTTCTTCTACTTCAAGAAGCGTGACGCTGACACCGGCGCGGTGTCGGCGGCCAAGAGCGGCTATTTCTTCAGCGACAGTGAATACGCCCGCTTACACACCGAGCAGCGCGTCGGGCTCACCAAGGGCAATCCGAAGGAGCTCGATCAGTGGTGCAACATCTTCATCTTCGACATCTACACGATCGGGGCGGAACTGCAGCAGAATGACCCGAAGAACCTGTACGAGCGCGTCACCCAGATCAAGGCGCCGATCTTCCTGGCGTTCGGCGATAAGGAGCCGTTTATCCCGACGCCCGCATTCAACGGGCTGACGGATCTCGGACGCGACGTCATCACGCCGTTCATGACGCGTATGACCAACGCCGGCAACCGGCCCATGCTCAAGATCTATCCGGAGACCGGACACTTCATCCATACGGACAATCCGGTGGAATACTCCGCTGACGTCGTGGACTTCGTCACCAAGGGAACGGTCGACACCTCATCGCCGCTCGGCACCGATCGCATGATCAAGGGCGCCGTGGCATCGGCCATCCCGGTCGCCCCGACGCCGCCGGGTGCGGCGCCGACGGCCGGTCTCAACAAGTAGGGTCGGTTCATGCCAAGGGTGCGGGCGGGCGAAGTCGAGCTGGGCTGGCGGGAGTGGGGACGAGGCGACGTTACCGTCGTCTTCATCCATGGCAATCTCGCCAGCAAGGACTGGATTGAGCTTGCCGCGCCTATGTTTCCGAGCGGGCTGCGGGTGATCGGGATCGACTGGCGCGGCTGCGGCGAAAGCGACCGGCCAAAGCCCGCCGCAGACTACTCCAACTATTCGATGCAGCGGCACGCGCACGACATGCTGACGGCGCTCGATACGCTGGACATCGGATTTTGCCATCTGGCAACCCACTCCACCGGTGGCATCATCACCGCCCGTATGCTGTTGATGCAGCCGCAACGGTTCGGGCGGGTGTTCGCGCTCGATCCGGTGACGCCGCTTGGCATGTCCTTCAATGCCGACCAGATCGGCCTCTTCCGGGCGATGATGGCAAGCAAGGAGCTGACGCGGACCGTGATGGCGACAGCCGCGTCCTCGCTGTTCGTGCCGGATAGCATGGCCCCGAACGCGATCCCGCGCTTCCGTGAAGGGCTCGGCGAAATCGAGGCGCTGTTCGACCGGGTCATCGAGCAGACCTTTGGCGTCTCCGAAGGCATCTGGATCGGAACGCCGGTCAATCTCACCCGAGAGCGGGAGAGCAGGGAATTGGAGCGCCGTATGTCGGAGATCCGGCATCCGCATCTGGTGCTGTGGGGGGAAAGGGACGGTTGGATCCCGCCCGCCGACCTGCGCGCCATGGCCGAGGCGATGCCGGATTGCCGGCTCGTGGTCGTCCCAAACATCGGACATTCGATGAACCTGGAAGTGCCGGCCCTCTACGCCGGCTATTTCGGCGCCTGGTTCGGGGGGCTCGCGGCATAATCAGAGGGAGTAACGTCATGGCAGAGATCAATCCATCCGCCGAGAACATCCGCGGTATGCTCACCGAAGCGCTTGTGCGGTTGCGAAAGGCCAATGCGGAGTATTTTGAGCTGCTGGAGAGGGGACTCAGTTCCTCGCCGCTACCGATCGCGGACCAGGCCAAGCAGTTTTGCAGTTTCATGCAGCGCAACGCCAGCGCGACGTTCGACTTTGGCGACAAGCTCGTTCAAGCCAAGGACGTTCAGGACGCGCTCAAGCTTCAGTCCGAATTCTTTCAGGGGCAGATGCAGGCCTTGACCGATCAGGCCAGGAGCATGGGCGAGTCGGCCATGAAGGCGGCGACGGGCGCGTTCACGCCCAAAAACTGAATGGACTGAACCCAGGCGTGAGGCGATGAACAGCCGTCCGCCTTGCCCATGCGAGCACAATGGCGCTTCAATTCATCGTCGGCGCGATCGTCAGCGTCATCAACATCATGATCCACGCCCTGGTGACGGTGGGAGCCATCGGTATCGCCCGCACAGCCGGGCTGCGGCATGATGCGTGGCCGCGGCTGCATCTGATGGCCGTCATGGTCGCAACAGCGTCGGCGCTGATGGTGGCGCACACGATGGAGGTTCTGGTCTGGGCGCTGGCCTATGCCTTGGTCGGTGCCGCGCCTGCGGGCAGCGACCTGATCTATTTCGCCTTCGTCAACTACACCACGCTGGGCTACGGCGACATCACGCCCATACAGGCGTGGCGGCTGACGGGTCCGATGACCGCGATGAACGGCATCTTGATGTTCGGCTGGTCGACCGCAGTCCTGTTCGAGGTCTTGCGCAAGACGCTCGACGATCTCGGAGTGACGAGGCTGCCGGACGGCAGGTGATCTGATGCTGACGAATGGCAGTTCCATGGATCGACTGCAACATTGGCGCTAGCCAGTGTGGTGTGCAGCTTTTACCGCTTGCCGACAAGGCCACTCTGCGGCAGCCAAGACGCAGGTAAGTGCCCGCTCTCAGGCGCTCAGTGTTGCAGGTCGAGACTGGCGAGCTGCTGCCGGTTGAGCAGCACGATCTGGCGCTGGGTATTGCCGATGAAGCCGAGGACGCCGAGATCATGAAGGTGCGATATCGCCCGCGAGACGGTCTCCAGCGTCAAGCCGAGGTAATCGGCAATATCGCGCCGGGACATCGGAAGTGCCATGACATTGACCCCGGAGAGCCGCTTGTCCATTTCGAGCAGGAAAGCGGCGACGCGCTCCAAGGACGTCTTCCGGCCGAGCAGGAGCATGTGGTCCTCTGCGTGTTGCAGGTTGCTGGTCGTCATGTTGAGCAAGTTGCGCGCGACCATCGCGTCGCTCTCCGCCACCAGCTCCAGGCTTTGCCGCTTGATCAGCCGGACGGTGGTATCCACGATCGCCTCGGCGGTGAACCGATGCTCGCTGCCGTTCTCAAGTCCGAAAATGTCTCCGGCGAGGTGGAAGGCGCCGATCTGCCGGCGACCGTCCGACAGGAGTTTATAGCTTCGCACTGCACCAGACTTGACCTGGTAGACGTAATCTGCAGGTTCCTTCTCGCCGTAGATCTCAGTGCCCTTTTTATATGTAAATTCGTTTAAACTGACGATTGGATTTGAATCGCTCGTCATGCCGAGGTCTTTGAGCGAATTGGGGCGGGGAGACGCGTCTGTCGTGATGCGAACAAACATAGGCCCAACTCCTCAACTGATCGCTGAATTGGTCTGCCAGGCTGATATTTCGCCAGGAGAGGTGCCGCCGATGTCGCACTCCGGCTCGGGTCGGTTTACGACTAACGGCGTATTCTTCACCATTGTCTCATGGTTCATTGTACCAAGGGACAGGTCGGTGGGATGGATGCGCGGAATGAGAAGAGCGGGCTCCTGCGTCGGATCAAGCTTCGCGCCACAAACTCCGGCCTGCGAAACCTTCGGCATTAACGGGATGGCTAGAGCTCAAGCCCATCCAGGTGTTAGGTAAGCGGTTAAAGCAGATTGCAGGAAGCAGAGAGGGTCCATTGCCCGGCCTTGTTCACGTGGTCGACGACGATGCCTCGTTTCGAACAGCGATCGAGCGTCGGCTTAAACTTGCGGGCTACGACGTCGCGACCTATGCATCCTCGCAGGACCTGCTCGATCATCTGCCCCGCGATGAGCTGCCGAGCTGCATCCTCCTCGATGTGCAGATGCCGGGCCTGAGCGGACCGGATCTACAGAAACGTCTTAGTGAGCTTGGATCGACCGTCCCGATCGTGTTTCTCACCGGACACGCCGATACCGCGACGACTGTGCGGGCGATCAAGGCCGGCGCCGAGGATTTCTTGACCAAGCCGGTATCGTCGGGGCAACTGATTGAAGCGATCGAGCGGGCCTTGTCACAACAGGAGACCGCGCGCGGGCTGCGCAGCCGGCTCGATTCGCGTCGCGCTCATGTCGCGTCGCTGACGCCACGCGAGCGGCAGGTGTTTGACCTCATTGTGCGTGGGAAGATCAACAAGCAGATCGCGTATGAATTGGGAACGACCGAACGCACGGTCAAAGCACATCGACACCAGGTGATGGAGAAGATGCAGGTGAGCTCGCTCGCGGAACTGGTTTCAACGGCGCAGCTGCTTGGTATGCTGGATCCCGAGAGCGGCTCACACGGCTAGGCGATAACTAGTTCGCAGGTTCCCCCTGTGACTTGCACCAAAGGTCAATGGAAATCTCCCTGAGAGGGGTATTTCAACAAGCCGACGTGTTGGCTCCCCGGGAGACGAAGAACCGCGAGGCGCTTGACGCGTTCACGCAAGTCCATCGTGTTCTGCCAAGCTTTCCCTGTATGGAGTTGAGCCACTTGCAGCGCCGCAAGTCCATTTTCGTTGTCGATGATGACCCTTCCATGCGCAGGAGCATGAAGCGGCTGCTGCAGGAGCACGGCTTCGAGGCAAAGCTGTTCGAATCCGCCGAGGCGCTGGTAAATCATGGCAACTTTCAGCAGGCATTCTGTATCATTCTGGATATCAATCTGGATGGAGAATCTGGAATTGATTTGCGACGCTGGCTTGCGGAACAGCAGGTCCAGGTTCCGATTGTCTTTGTCACCGGCAACGACACTCACGAAAGCCGCGCGGCGGCAATTGCATCGGGATGCATCGCCTATTTGACCAAGCCCTTTGCCGCGGCCTCGCTCATCGATGTGTGGAGAGAGCCTGGGGCAGCTAGGCTGGACAAGTCAGCTGCGCGCTATTCGTCGATCTGCTGGTCGAACGTTTGGGCCGGCGGCCCCTTGTGAGCAGATGCGAACTGAGCAAGTGGCAGGGAGGCGGTAACCGACAGCATGTTGGGGTCGACAACCTCCAGCGCGAGCGTCTTGCCCGTTTCCATCTCCCTTATCAGGCCGGGTTTTGCCACATCGGCGGCTATGCAGGCGTTGTTCAGGCACCATGTGTACGGTACGGCATAGGTGTTGCCTTTGTCGACCGTGAGCTTGACGGGCACCTGGACAAACATGCCGACCGGCACGAACATCTGGAGCCGTGCCGTGCGGTCGCCCTCACGTTCGATCAAGTCCAACCGAACCGCCGTCTGCCCCGTGTCGAACGTGCCGGTGATCGAGGTCCGGCACACGGTCTTGGCGCCGCCCGGCTTGAAGCATAGTTTTCGCCAGTCGCCGTATTTGATATCATTCGCCATGCGCTGCCCCCGCGGTGAAATCTCGGCGGAGGCCGGCATGGTGGTGGTGGCGACGAGCAGCAGAAGCGCGAACTGCGCGGTCGCGTGATTGCGTGTCATCCGGATGGATTGACGATGTGAGCGTGCCATTGTGTCGCCTCCGGAAATCGAGCGCGTCGTCTATTTGATTTCGTCGAGAAATCTGCTCACGAGTGGCGACCAGATCGGAATGGCATCCGGCGAGCCGACGAAGAAATGCCCCTCATCGCCGAACGGCGGAACCAGATGGTATTGCGCCTTGCCCCCGGCCGAGGTGAAGGCCTCATGCATCCGCTTCGACAACGCGGGGCCGAAGAACGTGTCATTTTCGATATAGATCCACAGCATCGGCACCCGGGAGGTGCGACCGAAATCCATCGTCGCCTCGACCAGTTTATCCGGGGCGCAATTATTGTTCGGCTTGCCGCCGACACGCCCACCGCGGCCAGCGGCAAAGGTGATGATCGCTCCGATCTGCGGCGGGTTCATGCTGGAAAGCGCGATGGATGCCCAGCCGCCCGCAGACTGACCGACAACGACGACATCCTTCGGTGTGATGCGTTTTTCGGCAGCCAGGAAATCGATGATCCAGAGGTCGACCTGTGCCACCGCGAGGCCGGCGTCATGGAAATTGGGATTGGAGCACTTGCCGACCTTGGAAAAGAACGGTCCATAGAGTCCGCGTTCGGGAATATCGATGGCTGAGGCGCCGTAACCGGTGCCGACGGGAGCGACCACGAAGTAGCCGCGCCTTGCGAACCATTTCGCCGCGTCGCGGAACTCGACGAGTGGAAAGAAGCTGCGCTGTTTAGGGTCGAGCGATACGCCGTGGTTCATGATTGCGAGCGGGAACGGGCCATCGCCGACGGGTCGAACGACATAGGCGAACATCGGCAACGGTAACGGCAATGCCCACACTTCCTCCTGGATGCGGCGCGACGCGGCCTCATTGTCGGCCCATGACGGTGCAATCAAGGAGGACGCAAGCAGCTGCACGACCACCAGTAGCGGCTGGATCCATGTCCGTGGCTGCATTTCGTCCTCCCTCAGCCAACAAAGGTGCAAGCTACGATAATCGGCCCGAGCACGGTCAGAACCACATTGCCGACGGCGTAAGGCACGGCAACGCCGAGCACCGGCGTCTGGCTCTCGGCGATCTCGCAAGCCCCGGTCACGGCTGCATCGACCGTCATGGCGCCGGCGAGGGCTCCACAGGTGATGACCGGGTTCATGCGCAGGACGTGATAGGCAAACAGCGTCGCGACGACCAGCGGCACCAGTGTGACCACGAGGCCCATGCCGACCAGCAACAGGCCGTGCGCCTGGATCGCGACCCAGGCGGCGTGACCGTTGGCCAGGCCGATCGCCGCGATGAATCCACCGAGGCCGAGATCGCTCAGCGTCTGCTGCGCGGCCGGCGGCATTGCGCCCATCGTCGGCCGGCGCGAGCGCAGCCAGCCACAGAGGAGACCCGCGATCAGTGCGCCGCCACCGCCGCCGAGCGTCAGCGCGATGCCGCCGACCTTGAAGCTGACGAGCCCGGCCAGCAGCCCGGCGGCAATACCCGCCGCAAGGAAGGCAATGTCAGTACGGTCGCCGGAGCGTACGATCTGCCCGACCTGCTTCGCCGCGCGCTCGATGTTGCGGGTGCTGCCGACCAGCGTCATGACGTCACCGACATAGACACGCGTGTCCGCGCTCAGCGGGGCTTCGCGCCCATGCCGCGTCAGGGCGCGCAAAAACACACCGCGTGCATCGCCGCCGATGCGATCGGCCACATCCCGGATGGATCGGCCGTGGAGGTTGCGGTTGTCCACCAGCACGTCAAGCACATTGCCGGGGATCGCCTTCAGGATCTCGTCGGCATCGATCTCGGTGCCGATGATCGGCTTGGCGGCGACAATGGCGGCAGTTCGACCGGCGATGACGATGTCGTCGCCAGCCTCGAGCACGGTGTCCAGACGCGGTTCGATATCGGCGCCCTGGCGCACGATCCGTTCGATCACCGTGCGGCTGCCGATGTCCTCCTCGATCGCCTTGACGGTTCGGCCGGCCGCAGCCGTGACGCGATAGGCGCGAGCCTGGAACTTGCGATAGGATAGGTTCTCGGTCTTCGGCGGCGCGCCACCTGAAAGCTCGACCTCGAGCTTTTTCGCCTCGTCCTTGAGATTGACCCCCATCAGTTTCGGCGCCGCGAAGGGGACGTAGAGCAGTGTCAGAATGTAGCCGAGCACATAGGTGACGGCATATCCCGCTGCGATATTCGCTTCCTGTTGCTCCAGCACGGTCTTCGGCAATCCGAGCTGCGCCAGCGCGCCCGAGGCCGTGCCGATCACGGAAGACTGCGTCAGCGCGCCAGCCGCAAGCCCGGATGCCGTGCCGGGATCGAGCTTGAAGGCGAACGCAAAGGCCAGCACGATCACGAGACCAGTCCCGCCGAGCACGAGCGCCATGGCAACTTGGGCCAGGGTGCGGACACTCAACGAGGCGAAAAACTCCGGTCCGGATTTGTAACCGATCGTGAATACGAAGAGACTGAACAGCACGATCCTCAGCAGCGCGGGGAACGTAAAGGTGCCGAGTTGTCCGATCAGGACGGACGCGATCAGGATGCAGGCCGTGGTGCCGATCGCGAAGCCGTGGATCTTGACGCGTCCAAGCATGGTGCCAATGGCAACCGCAAGCAGCAGGAAGATCTCCGGAGCGGTGGAAATGATCCACCTGACAGTATCCATGATCGCAAATTCCCGGGCGCAATGATTGATGTCGAATTCGCGCCCGGGAACCGGGCGACTGCTTGATTTAGATCAATCCCAAGCCATCCTCGCTGCGGCGTCTTTTGGCCGATGCAGGATCTGCGACATCCGAAGTCCGCGCCATGAGCACTCTGGATCTAGCTGCGAGCGCATCGTTGCGGCGCAATGAGGCGCTTGAGGTCGCGCTGCTGCTCGCCTTCGCCGACGGCTATCTCGACGCCTACACATGGATGATCCACGGCGTCATGGCGAATGCCCAGACCGCCAATCTGGTCCTGCTCTGGGTCTATGGTTCGGTGGGCAATTGGGCCGCGGCGCTCCATTTCGTGCCGCCGATCCTGTCATTTGCGATCGGTGTCCTGGTTGCGGCATGGCTGCGCCACGCGACGGGAGATCGGGCCAGTGTCATCAGCACGCTGATCGAGATACTGCTTCTGATCGCAATCGGAATTCTGCACAACCGGCTGCCCGATCTTGCGGGCACGCTGGGCATTTCCTTTGTCGCGGCGATGCAGACCGCAATTTTCACCAAGGTCGAAGGCGTGGTCTACAGTTCGGTGATGATCACCGGTAACATGCGCCAGGCGATTGAGGGCGCGTTTGCGGCGGTCGTCGGCGGAGGTCCGCCGGGACCGCTTCGCCGCTCGGGCATGTTTGCAGCGCTGTGCGTCATGTTCGGCGTGGGAGCGGCGGTCGGGGCCTTCGCGACAAAGTCCTTTCCGAACCTGGCGCTCGGCATGCCCGTGATCGCCTTGCTGATCGTGTTGCTGCGCTGCGAGGTGGATCGCAGCGAGGCCCGCGCATGAGCGCCCCGTCTGGGCTGCAGGGGAGCTGGTTGCGGTACTTTCCGCCGTCGAGCTGGCTTGCGACCTATCGCAGGTCGTGGTTGCCATCGGATGCTGTCGCCGGCGTCACGCTTGCCGCTTACGCAATTCCGGTATCGCTGGCCTACGCCGCGCTGGCCGGGCTGCCGCCGCAGGTCGGGATCTACGGCTACATGCTCGGCGGCTTCGGTTACGCCTTGTTGGGCTCGTCGCGCCAGCTTGCGGTCGGCCCGACTTCGGCAATCTCGCTGATGATCGTGGGCACGGTAGGGCCGCTCGCCGCGGGCGATCCGGTGCGTTATGGGCAAATTGCAAGTCTTGCTGCCTTCGCGGTCGCGGTGTTGTGCCTCATCGCCTGGCTGTGCAAGCTCAGCGTCCTCGTCCGTCTGGTCAGCGACAGCATTCTCGTCGGCTTCAAGGCTGGCGCCGGGCTCACCATCATCATGAGCCAGCTGCCGAGCCTGTTCGGTGTTGCCGGTGGAGGCCATGACTTCTTCGAACGCGGCATTGAGCTCGCCGGGCAGCTCGGTGACGTGAATCCGCTGGTGCTCGCCGTCGGTCTGGTGGCATTCCTGCTTCTGCTGACCGGCGAGCGGCTGCTCCCCGGTAGGCCGGTCGGGATCGCGGTTGTGGCGCTGGCGATCGCGGTGGCAACCGCGCTCGGTCTGCCGGCTCTCGGCGTGCCCGTGACGGGAAGAATCCCCCAGGGCCTGCCGGTGCCTGGCTTGCCCACGTTCGGCCTGCTGGAGTTCGACGATCTCTTTCCGCTTGCCGCCGGATGTGTGCTGCTCGCCTACATAGAGGGTGTTTCGGCGGCTCGGAGCTTCGCCGCCAAGCATGGTGACAGCCTTGACGTCAGGCAGGAGTTCTTGGGCCTCGGTGCGGCCAATCTCGCTACGGCCTTAGGTCATGGCTATCCTGTGGCTGGCGGGTTGTCGCAATCCGCCGTCAACGACAGCGCGGGTGCCCGCACACCGTTGGCGCTGGTCATTTGCTCTGGGACGCTGGCGCTGTGTCTCTTGTTCTTCACAGGGCTACTGACCAATCTGCCCAAGGCGGTGCTGGCCGCCATCGTCTTTGCCGCCGTGTACCGGCTCGTCGACATCCGTACGTTGGCGCGGATGTGGCGCGTCAGCCGCATCGATTTCTACGCGGCGGTGATCGCATTGGTATCCGTCCTGCTGCTCGGCATCCTGCAAGGTGTCCTGCTGGCGTCGATCGCCTCCATCTTCCTGCTGCTGGCGCGCGCGTCACAGCCGAATGTGGCATTTCTCGGCAGGCTCCCGGGCAGCGGCCGGTACTCCGACAGCGCCAGGCACGAGGACGTGGAGCCGCTGGTTGGAATCATCGCGTTCCGCCCCGAAGCCTCGCTGCTCTATATTAATGCCGAGATGATCCTGGACGTCGTTCTGAATGCGCTCCAGAGGTCGTCGGATGTCAGGCTCGTTGCCTGCGACCTCTCGGCGTCGCCCTACATCGATCTGGCCGGCGCGCATATGCTCCGGAATCTCCACGACGAACTTGCGTCACGCCATGTCGCGTTCTGCATCGCCGGCGCGCATGCGCAATTGCGCGATTTGCTGCGCGCCGAGGGGCTCGCCGAGAGGACCGACAGCGGGCAATGGTTGCGCTCGCTCGACAACGTGCTCGGCGACAACCAGGCCAGATAGCGCCCGGGACATTTGCCGATCTCCGGCGCGACTTTCGTTCAGTCGCGCGTCCGTGTTGCATCGCGAAGCGTGCACGCTGCTCGCAGGCCGACTGATTTCATGCGCGACCGTTGACTTGGATCAATGGAGCTCTCCCGCGCGATACCCACGATCCGCCATCACCTTCGCCTCAAGAGCCAAGGATGGGGAGAGACATGCCCAAGGACGCCAAGCCTGCGCAGCAGCGCATCGATCAGTTCTTCTCCGGGCCCGGCGGACGGGCGGACAATTGGCGCGATCTGGTCGACGCGGCCAAAGCATGGTCCCGTGGCGGAGACCGTGCGAAGTATGACGCTGCGCTGGCCGATCTCTCCGTGACGGAGGAATTTCACGGCTATCCTGGCTTGCAGCTCATGGCAGCCTTGCGGGAGGCAGCCACGACTGGTGATGCGGCGACTTCGCTGGCGCTCGCAACACGGTTGGCGCAGGCTCTGACGACGAGATCGTTCCGTCAGCATGCGGGCGACTGGAATACGAATGACGAAGGCAACGGCGAGACGCCCGATCTGGTGCCGCAGATGTTCGGTCCGCACGCGGCGCGCCGTCCCTATTTCGAGACGTTGATCGTCACCGGCCTCACGTCCGGAAGTTGGCCCGCGCTCGCCAACGAATGGCGCAAGCTTCGGCGTCCGGTTGATCAGTTTGCCTATGAACCGGTTATCGTCGGCAGCCTCGAAGACGCTTTTTGCGCCGCTATGCTGAACCCCAATCTTGCAGCCGTCGTCATCAACGAAGGCTTTGCACTGCGCTCGCGCCATGACGCGCCCGTACTCCGCGCGATGACCGCGTCGGCCGGATTGAAAGACGAGTCCGATGCCTCGGCGCTGCGGCTCGCCCATATCATCAAGCGGGTCCGCCCCGAGCTCGACCTCTACCTGATGTCCAATCGCAATGTCGAGGAGATGGCCGGAAATCCCGAGGCCGACGTCGTCCGCCGGATCTTCTATTCGGTCGAGGAGCTGCTCGAACTGCATCTCTCGATCCTTGAAGGGGTGCAGGATCGCTATGACACGCCGTTCTTCGACAATCTCAAGAAATATGCACAGCGTCCGATCGGAACGTTCCATGCGCTGCCGATCGCGCGCGGCAAATCGGTCTTCAAGTCGGACTGGATCCGAGACATGGGCGAGTTCTACGGCCTGAACCTGTTCCTGGCCGAAAGCAGCGCGACCACCGGCGGCCTGGACAGCCTGTTGGAGCCGACCGGCAACATCAAGAAGGCGCAGGACAAGGCCGCACGCGCACTTGGCGCCGATCGCGTGTTCTTCGTGACCAACGGCACCTCGACGTCGAACAAGATGGCGGTGCAGGCGCTGATCGGACCGGGCGACATCGCCATCGTCGATCGCAATTGCCACAAATCGCATCACTACGGGATGGTGCTGGCCGGCGCGCAGCCGCTCTATGTCGAAGCCTTCCCGATGACGGAATATTCGATGTACGGCGCCGTGCCGCTGAAGACCATCAAGCAGGCTTTGTTGAGCGCCAAGGCCGACGGCCGGCTCGACCGCGTCAAGCTGCTGGATCTGACCAACTGCACCTTCGACGGTCATATCTACAATACCCGCCGGGTGATGGAGGAGTGCCTCGCCATCAAGCCCGACCTGATCTTCCTGTGGGACGAGGCCTGGTTCGGCTTCGCGCGCTTCTCGCCGTTCCTGCGACGGCGCACCGCGATGGGCGCCGCTAGCGAGATCGAAGCCTGGATGCACGACCCGAAATCGGTTACGGCCTACGAGGCGCAGCAGGCCGAGCTCGGCAAGAATCCGTCGGACCAGGTGCTGCTCAAGACCCGGCTGATCCCCGATCCGCGCCAGATTCGTCTTCGCGTGTACCAGACCAATTCGACCCACAAGTCGATGTCGGCGATCCGGCAGGGCTCGATGCTGGCGGTCAAGGACGTCGAATTCCACACGGTGGAGCAGCAGTTCAAGGAAGCCGTGTTCACGCACGCCTCCACCAGTCCGAACCAGCAGCTGATCGCGAGCCTGGACGTCTCGCGGCGCCAGATGGAGCTCGAGGGTTACGGTCTCGTGGCCAATGCGATCGAGATCGCGCTCGCCATCCGACAGGCAGTCAACACCAATCCGCTCATCTCGAGATATTTCCGTATCCTCGGTGCCGACGCCATGGTGCCGGCACAATACCGGCAAAGCGGGTTTACCGACTATTTGGCGGCCGGAACGAACTGGGCGAGTGCCCTGAAGAGCCTGGACGATGACGAGTTTTGCCTCGATCCAACCCGCATGACGCTGGTGTGCGGCACGGCCGGCTTCGACGGCACGCAGTTCAAGGGCATCCTCGCGAACGACCACAACATCCAGGTCAACAAGACCTCGCGCAACTCGGTGCTGCTCCAGTCCAACATCAACAACACGCGCAGCGACGTGGCACATCTTGTCAGGGTGCTGGCGGAGATCGCCGGTGAGGTCGACCGTGGCCTGACCCAAGGCGGAGCCAATGCGAAGAAGACCTTCGAGGCGCGGGTGAAGAGCCTGATGACCGACGTGCCCGACTTGCCGAACTTCTCGCATTTCCACCAGAGTTTCCGCGGCGATGCCGGCGCCAAAACCAACGAAGGTGATATCCGCAGTGGCTTCTACGCGGCCTATGACGCGGCAGGATGCGAGTACATCCGGCTCGCCGATCCCGAGATCGACCGGCGCCTGAAGGCCGGTCCCGACCTGGTCTCCGCTAGTTTCGTGATTCCTTATCCTCCGGGCTTCCCGATCATGGTGCCGGGTCAGGTCATCACCCAGGAAACCATCGACTTCATGCGCAAGCTCGATGTGAAGGAAATCCATGGCTATGACGCCAAGGAAGGCCTGAAGCTCGTGCGGACCGAAGCCTTGGCGAAGATCGGCAGGCCCAAGCCCGGCGCGCAGCCGAAGTTGAAGGCCGCCTCATAAACAGGGGACGAACATGCAGGGCTTTTTTACCTTCCTGCAGCAGAATCCGTATCTGCTGCTGTTCTTCGTCGTCGGCGTCGCAGTCTACATCGGGCGGGCGAGCATCAAGGGTTACGGCCTCGGCATGGTCGCCGGCGCCATCGTGGTCGGCGCGGGACTGTCGGTATGGGCCTCGACTTACGGCGTCAAGCTCGAGTTGAACAATTTCGCCAAGAGCCTTTTCTACTATCTCTTCATGTATGGAGTCGGCCTGCGGGTGGGACCGTCCTTCATCAACAGTCTGAAGGGTGACGGGCTCAAATTCTGCATTCTGGCGGTGGTGTCGAGCGTGATCGGACTGACGCTTGTCGTGCTCGGAGCGAAATTGTTCGCATTGCCGACCGGAGCGGCCGGCGGCATGCTGGCGGGTTCTCAGACCATGTCGGCCGCGATCGGTTCGGCCGAACAGGCGATCACCTCCGGTGTGGTCAAGCTGCCTGAGGGCATGAAGCCCGAAGAGGCGTCCGGCATGATCGCGCTGTCCTATGGCATCACCTACATCTGGGGCACCGTCGGAATCATCCTGATCTGCAAGTATCTGCCGCGCTGGTGGGGTGTCGACGCCAAGGCCGCAGCCAAGAAGTACGAGCAGGATTTTGGCGTCAAGGATCTCGAGGGCGGAGGCCTCACTGGCTATCGGCAGTTCGGACTGCGCGCCTACCGGCTCGAAAACTCGGCGCAATTCGGCACGAGCATCGCCAAATTCCGCAAGGTCAATCCCGAGTACCGCATCGTCAACGTGGCGCGTGGCGGCGAATTGTTGGGAGCCGATCCCGACCTCGTGCTGCAGAAGGGCGACGTCGTCGCGCTCGGCGGCTCGACCGAGCATCTGACCGACAAGATGGGCTTGATCGGGCCGGAGGTTGCGGATGCCAAGGTGCTGGGCATTCCCATGGATCAGGCGGACATTCTCATCACCAACAAGAACATGGTCGGACGGACCTTCGAATCCTTCCGCGAGACGGCGATCGCTGGGCAGTTGCAGGTCACCAAGGTCGAGCGTGGTGGCGTTGCAATCCCGGCCGGTCTGAAGACCGAGCTCCAGCGGATGGATATCGTCTCGGTGGTCGGCCTGAAGTCCGCCGTCAACGAGCTCGGCGAGATGTGGGGGCGCATTGCGCGGACCAACACCTCGACCGACCTCCTGACGCTCGCCGTCGGCATGATCATCGGCTTCTTGATCGGCATGATCGAGTTTCCGGCCTTCGGCGCCAAGATCGGCCTCGGCAATGCCGGCGGCCTCCTGCTGTCAGGCGTGATCGTCTCCTCCTTGGTCTCCCGGTTGCGCTTCTTTGGCAACACGCCGAATGCGGCGCGGAATGTGCTCGAGGACCTCGGCCTCGTCGTCTTCGTCGCCATTGTCGGCGTTAATGCAGGCGCGGGCTTGCTGGCCCAGCTTACGGGCGCGGTGGCGCTGAAGATCTTCATCGTCGGATTTATCGCCTGTACGATCCCGCCTTTCATCGTCTGGGCGATCGGCTTCCACGTTTTCAAGATCAACCCGGCCGTGCTGATGGGCGGCGTCGCCGGTGCTCGTTCGCATTCGGGGCCGTGTCGCGAGGCTGCGGTCGAGATCCAGAGCTCAGTGCCCTGGATTGGCTTCCCGGTCGGTTACGCCGTCTCGGGCATCCTGCTCACGGTATTCGGTTACTTCGCGATGATCCTGGCGCAATAGCGCGGCATCTTCATTCAAGGGACAACAGACATGAAAAGACTTGCTGCTTGCGCCGCGCTCGCCACTCTCCTTTCCGGAGCCCTCGGTTCCAGCACGCCGACGCATGCCGAGACCGGGCAGGTGGCAGTCGTCTTCACCAAGGGTGGCTTCATCGTCGGCGTCGGCGGTGGCGAAGGTGTTCTGCTCCTTCGGGGTAAGAAATATCCCTTTACCGTATCCGGCATGAGCGTCGGCTTCACGATCGGCGCCTCGACCACCAAGCTGGTTGGCCGCGCCCTCAATTTGAGGGGACCGGCATCCATCGAGGGCTCTTACGCGGTGGGCGGAGCGGGCGGCGCCATTGCGGCGGGTGCGGGAGCCGTTCAACTGCAGAACGCCAACGGCGTGATCCTACAGCTCAGCGGTCCGAAGGTCGGCGCCGAAGTGTCAGCTGCCGTGGGTGGTGTGACCATACGTTTGAAATAGACGCGGAGCGATCGGGCCGCCTCAGCGCGGCGCGATGCGCGCGGTCGAGGGGCGGCGTCCCTCCTGATCGAGGTCGAGCCAGGGAGTCGCCGGACATATTGCCATTTGGGTGCCGTCCGCGATTTCGCGAGGCATCGTCGAAGGGCGGATCACGGCACCCTAATATCGAGGGAGGACTAGCCATGCTTCGTTATCTTCTCGCAGCTGTTGCGGCGTTCGTTCTTCTCACCGCTACTCTCATCCCCGATGATGCCTACGCCCGTCGTGGCGGCGGTGGTGGCGGTTATCGCGGCGGTGGAGGAGGCATGCGGGCCGGTGGCTTTCACGGTGGCGGCTATCGTGGCGGCGCGGTTCACGCCGGACGGATCCACGGCGGTGGCGGGCGCGGCTATCGCGTCGGAGGCCCACGACCGAGCCATCCGATCGCCGGTCGTCCGGGCCGTCCAGGTTACCCCGTTGCCGGTCGGCCAGGCCGCCCGGTCGCCGGTTATCCCCGCTACGGCTACCGCGGCGCAGCCTACGGTGCCGCCGCCGGGGCCGCCGCAATCGGAGCCTATGGATACTACAACAACAACTACAACAATGGCTGTTATCAGGACACCTACGGCAATTGGGTCTGTCCGCAGTATCCTAACCAGTATCGATACTGAGAACGCGCTGCTGACGGTCGGGACGGTGGTCCGTCAGCGGTGAGGGTTCCGGCGTCGAGCGATCGGGCCGCATCATCGCGCGGCCCGATCCTCGTCAATATCGTTCAGCGACGAAATTCATCCCGCGCAAGCTTGCCTGGTCATTGTAGCGGCCCTTGTCCGAGCGCCTCGGCAATTTGACCTTGTCCTTCTTGATGCGCTTGCAGGGAATTGACTTCAGCACATGTGCGATACAATTCAGCCTTGCGCGGCGTTTGTCGTCGGAGCGGATGATGTACCATGGCGCGTGCTTGGTGCTCGTCTTCCTGAGCATCAGGTCGCGGGCCCGCGAATAGTCGTACCAGCGCCGATAGGATTCCAGATCCATCGGGCTCAACTTCCATTGCCGCACCGGATCGTCGATGCGGGCCCTGAAACGGCGCTCCTGCTCGTCCATCCCCACTTCCAGCCAGATCTTGATCAGGATGATGCCGCCGTCGATGACGTATTTCTCCATCTGCGGACAGAGCGAGAGAAAGCGCTCGTGCTCGGCGGGCGTGCAGAACCCCATCACATACTCGACGCCGGCGCGGTTGTACCAGCTCCGGTCGAAGATCACGATCTCGCCGCCGGCGGGAAACTGCTGCATGTAGCGCTGGAAGAAGAGCTGCGTCTTCTCTCGGTCGGATGGCGCCGGCAATGCAACCACGCGGAACACGCGCGGGCTGACTTTTTCGGTGATGGCCTTGATCGTACCGCCCTTGCCGGCGGCGTCGCGGCCTTCGAACAGGATGATGACCCGTAGCTTGTTCGCTCGGACATAGTCCTGGAGATGACACAGCTCGACCTGGAGCTTCTCCAATTCCTTCTCGTAGTCCTTGCGCTTCATCCGCTCGGCAGGCTTGTCCTTGGCCATGCTCGCCCTTTCGCCGTCAGGTCTCAGCTGGCGGTCCCGCGCTCAATCACCCCAGGAAATCGTGATGCCGATGTCCCCCGGCACGCCGCCGGGAAAATCGATGATCTGGTAGGCGATGCGATAGCCACGTGGCTTCAGATGGTCGGTCCAGAGTTGGAAGATTTCCTTCGGGATGCCGGTCAACGTGCTTTCCCAGCCCTTCTCCATCTGATTGATGGCGCGGCCCTTGTCGGTGCATAGCGTGTTGGGGAAGCGATAGACCTGAACCTCGGTCAAGCCATTTCGCACCGCACGCTGGATGATGGTCGAGGCGAGCTTGACCTTCTCCTCTTCGGTCTTGCCAGAAGGCTTGCTGAGGCGTTCAATCAGGGCCCGCTTCTCGGCTTCGGCGGCGGCGGCAAGCCGCGCATATTCGTCCGCCTTCTCGGCCTCCTTGACGGCTGCTTCCTTGCGGATCTGCGTGGCACTGGGGATGAGGTCATCGATGCCGGGCATGGCGGGCGGCTCCTGTTGGGCTGTTGCGCGTCGGCTTTCAGGCGAGGCTAGGTAGGGCCGCTCCAGGTCCGTTGATTCAGATCAAGCAATTGCGAGACCCGGTACCGACACTGCATTCGCCGCATTGACGTGAACACGCGGGCCGAAAGGGAGAGACCGTTGAGCGAGCAGCTTCATCCGATGGCCCCGCATCATCTGCCGTTCTATCTCGCGCCGGGAAGCGGGGTGGACACGCTGATGGTCGTGATGGGCATCTTCCTGATCGGTACCGTGCTCTGGGTTGGCACGCTTTATTGGAAACTGCACAGCCTGCCCGAGCGGATGGCACACAAGTCACAGAAGCTGCAATTCGAATTCGTAGCCGTGCTCGGCCTGATCTCGCTCTTTACCCATATGCATATCTTCTGGGTGGCGGGCCTGTTGCTTGCGCTGATTGATCTCCCCGATTTCGGCACGCCGCTGCGCAGCATTGCCGGCTCCGTTGAGAGGATTGCTGACGCAACGCCGGGCGAAGCAGGCGACGTGGTGGCCGAGTCCCGATCGGACGCCGGGGCCGGTATACCGCCGACGGGGAAATCCGGTCCCGCGAAGGAGAAGGAGCACAGCCATGTTTGAGCTCATGTTCTGCTCTCTCCTCACGATCCTGCCCGACTATCTCTACCGCCGCTATGCCCAGGGCAAGCGCTTCGGCAAGGAGATCACCTTCTTCTCAATCTGGTACGAGCTGAGATGGGGCATCACGGGCTGCCTGATGCTGACGGTGTCGCTCATCACCATGATCTTCTACTTCCATCCTTCCACTACGTCGGCCGCGCTCTATTTCCGCACCGTGCCGATCCTGCCCGAAGGGGCGGGGCGGGTGGCCGAGGTCAAGGTTGGTTTCAGCGAACCGGTGAAGCAGGGTGACGTGCTGTTTACGCTCGACAGCTCCAGGCAGCGGGCCGCGTTCGAGACCGCCGCGCGCAAGGTCGCCGAGGTCGACGCGTCCATGTTGGCGGCGCAATCCGACGTGGTCAGGGCCGAAGCTCAGATCCAGGAGGCCAAAGCCAATTATCAGCAAGCCAGGGATGAGCTCGACACCAAGTCCGACCTTCAGCGCCGCAATCCCGGCATCGTGCCGCAGCGCGACATCGAGAAGCTTCAGGTGCTGGTCGATCAGCGCCAGGCCGGCGTTGACGCGGCGACAGCCGTAAAGCAATCGGCGGCCTTGCAGGTCTCGACGCTCATTCCGGCGCAGAAGGCGAGCGCCGAAGCGGCGTTGGCTCAGGCCCAGGTCGATCTCGACAAAACCGTCGTTCGCGCCGGCGTAGACGGCCGTGTCGAGCAGTTCCTGGTTCGCACCGGCGACGTCGTCAACCAGTTGATGCGGCCGGCCGGCGTGCTGATCCCGGAAGGCGCCGGCCGCGGGGCCCTACAGGCGGGCTTCGGCCAGATCGAGGCGCAGGTGATGAAGGAAGGCATGCTGGCCGAAGCCACCTGCATCTCGAAGCCCTGGGTGATCATCCCGATGGTTGTGACGACGGTGCAGGACTACATCGCGGCCGGACAGTTCCGCTCCGGCGAACAGTTGATCGATCCGCAGAACATCGCGCGGCCCGGCACCATCCTGGTTTATCTCGAGCCGCTCTACAACGGCGGCCTTGATGGCGTGACGGCGGGCAGCAGCTGCATTGTCAACGCCTATACCAGCAATCACGAGGAGATCAGCGCAAAGGACACAGGCACCTTCCGCAAGATCGCGCTGCATGTGGTCGATGGCGTCGGCCTTGTGCACGCGCTGCTGCTACGTATCCAGGCGCTGCTGCTGCCGATCAAGACGCTCGTTCTGAGCGGACATTGATGCGGCGAGCCCCCCGCGGGCGCCAGCAAGGTCGACCTTGACTCCGCTGCCATGGCCGATTTCGACGAAATTACACCGGGCACACCGTCAGGAGCGAAGAAATGACCCAGTCGCGCAAATTCATCGTTTGCGCGTCCGCGGCACTCGCCCTTGCCGCGGGATTGTCCATGAATGGGACAAACCGTCTCGCTGACGGCGCCCTCTTCTCAGAGGCGCAGGCAAGAGTAGGGTGGCCGCTGACCCCCATGAGCTATGCCGGGATGGCCCGTCGAACGACCCGACTGGCGGTGGCTGTTGCGCAGCGGCGGGTGCGGCGGGAGCCTATTATGGCTCGTCCTGCGTGCAGGTCGTGGACGCCTACGCCCGGGTCACAACGCGCTGCTGATGCGATGGCGCGAGGAAGATTGGCGCCTGCACGATTTGCGCTAGAGTGTGGCCGGGAGGCGGTTACTCTCGTGGAGAAAGCATGAGCGGGCGCATCGCTATGGCCCCGATCAAGTCAAGCTGGCCGATCATCGTTGCACGTCTCAGTCTGTGTTTGCTGGTCTGGGGCGCAATGGTGCCGGCGGCCCTTGCCGCCGATCGCAACGAGCCAAAACGGCTCCTGCTGCTCCATTCCTTCGGCCGGGATTTTCGTCCTTGGAGCGAATATGCCCGGAGCATCAAGGCCGAGTTCGAACAGCAATCCTCGTTTGCGCTGGACATCCAAGAGCACACGCTTCTCTCAGCGCGGTTCAACAGTCCCGGACCGGAGGCGCCGTTCGTCGATTATCTGCGCTCGCTTTACCGGGCCAGTCCGCCCGACCTCGTGATGAGCCTCGGAGCGCCGGCGGCGCGGTTCGTTCAGAAATATCGCGAGCAGCTCTTCCCGGATACACCGCTGGTGATGACGGCGGTCGAGCAGCGGCTGGTGAACCGGGGGGCACTGACCCAAAACGATGTCGTCATTCCGGTTCGCAACGACTTCACAGCATTCTTCGGCAGCATTCTTCAGGTGTTGCCGGAAACCCGGACCGTTGCCGTCGTCATTGGCGCCTCGCCGCTGGAGAAGTTCTGGCTCGACGAAGTCAAACGGGAGGCTAAGCCCTTCGAGGACCGGTTCGAATTAATCTGGTACGCAGACCTGTCGTTTGAGGAGATATTGAAGCGCGCCTCCACGCTGCCTCCACATACGGTGCTGTTCTGGCAACTGATGTCGGTCGATGGTGTCGGCGTCGCCCACGAAGGTGATCTAGCATTGCGCCGGCTGCACGCGGTCGCCAACGGGCCGATCTTCTCCTATCAGGAAGCATTTTTTGGCCGCGAGACCGTCGGCGGCCCGATGCACTCGATATCCGAGTCCAGCAAGGCGACTGTCAGCGCGGCGCTTCGCATCTTCGCGGGCGAAAAGCCGGGCGACATCAAGATCGAACCGATCGGATTTGCCGCGCCGAGATACGACTGGCGCGAGATGCAGCGTTGGGGCATCAGCGAGAGCGATTTGCCGACGGGAAGCGAGGTTCTATTTCGCGAGCGGGGGCTCTGGGAAAGATATCGTTGGCAAATGGCAATGATCGCAGCAGCGTTCCTAGTCCAGGCCGGGCTGATCAGCGGGCTACTCCACGAACGTCGCCGGCGCCGTCTGGCGGACGTCGAGTCGCGGCAGCGCCTGGCGGAGCTCGCGCATCTCAGCCGCTATGCGGCCGCCGGGGAGATGACGACCTCCATCGCGCACGAGCTGAACCAGCCGCTCGGCTCGATCCTGACCAACGCCGAGACGGCGGAGCTCATGCTGAAGAGCGCCTCGCCGAACCTCGATGAACTCAGAGCCATCCTGGCCGACATCAGGCGCGACGATCAGCGGGCAAGCGAAGTGATTCGACGGCTGCGCAGCATGCTGAAAAAAACGCCCTTTGAAATTCGAGACATTGAACTAAACAATACCGTGCGGGATGTCATCGGGTTCGTCGCAGATGTGGCCAAGGGACGCGGCGTCGTGTTGAACTACCTTCCGGCGACGGCCGAACTTCGTGTCCGGGGCGATCCGATTCACCTGCAACAGGTTGTTCTCAATCTCGTTGTCAACGCCTTGGACGCGATGTCCGAAATTCAGACAGGCAAACGCGAAATCAACGTAACGACGAACGTTTCCGGTGCTTGGGCGGAGATCCGGGTTGGCGACACCGGCGCCGGCATTGCGACGGATGATCTCAAGAGCATTTTCAATCCATTTTTCACCACCAAGCCGCAGGGCATGGGCATGGGCCTGGCCATAGCCCGCACCATCGTCGAGGCGCACCACGGCACGATTTCCGCCGCGAACGCGCCCTCCGGCGGGACGCTGTTCAAGATCAAGCTCCCGATCGCGCGCCAGGCTTTCGCGTTGCAGCAGCACGATTAGCGCAGCCGGGACGCAGCCATTTCCCTTGATCTTTGTCAAAGAACGGTCGGGCCGCGGACCGATCCTCCAAATTGTGACTCCGATGGAGGATGTGATGCTTCGCTGTGCCAGGACCGTGATCGCGCTTGCGCTGTTGATGGCCATCCCGTCCGTCGCCTCGGCGCAGACGGCCGACAAACCTGCTGCTCCAACCGCTCAGCCGCAAGCGGCAAGCCAGGCGCCAAGCGCCGAGCTCCTGAAGCCCGAGCAGCTCGAAGCACTGGTGGCGCCGATCGCGCTCTATCCTGACGAGCTGCTGGCCAATGTGCTGGCCGCGTCGACCTATCCGCTGGAAGTGGTGCAGGCCGATCGCTGGCTCAAGGAACACAAGTCGCTGAAGGGCGATGCGCTCAAGACCGAGGTCGAGAAGCAGGCCTGGGACGACAGCGTCAAGGCGCTCGCCAGCACGGCGGACGTTCTGACGATGATGAGTGACAAGCTCGATTGGACCAAGAGCCTGGGTGATGCCGTGCTCGCGCAGCAGCCGGACGTGATGGATGCGATCCAGCGATTGCGCACCAAGGCCTATGACAACAAGAAGCTCGTTACGACCAAACAGCAGAAGGTCAGTGTTCAGACGCAGGAAAACAAGCAGGTGGTCGTCATCGAGCCGGCCGAGCCGGGAACGATGTACGTGCCGTACTACGAGCCGGCCACCGTTTACGGGGCCTGGCCCTACGCGGACTACCCACCTTATTACTTCGGGTATCCGTCCTATATCGGCGCAGGCGTGATCGCGGGGGGGCTCGCTTTTGGGACCGCCTGGGCGATCGGACGCTGGGGCAATTACTGGGGCGGCGGCTGCAACTGGGGCAACCGCAACGTCTATGTCAATCACCGGACCACCAACATCGGAAATGGCTGGCAGCACAATCCGGCGCACCGCCAGGGCGTGCGTTACAACAACACCAATGTTCAGCAGCGTTTTGGCAACAACAATCTGAAGGCGGGCGCCGCGGACCGGATGGATTTTCGCGGCCGCGACGGCCAGCCGGTACTCAAGGATCGTCCGGGCGCCGGTGCCGCTGATCGTGCAGGAGATCGAGCGGGTGACCGCACCGGCGACCGCGCGGGTACGCGGGACCGGCCCGGTGGCGGCGATCGCGCCGGCGCTGCGGACCGCGCCAAGGGGAGTGCGAAGGGCGGAGGCGATCGAGCCAAGGGCGGTGGTGACCGCGCCAAGGCCGCCAACCGCGGCGGCGCTGGTGCCGGCAACCGCGCAGCGTCTGCCAATCGCGGTGGTGGAGGTAGCCGCGGCGGTGCCATGAACGTTTCCTCTGGCCGGGCGGCTGCAGCGGCCTCCGCCCGCGGGCGGTCGAGTATGGCGAGCATGCCCCGCGGTGGCGGTGGGGCGAGCTTCGCCGGGCGTGGCGG
This sequence comes from Bradyrhizobium sp. YCK136, assembly GCF_044570075.1. NCBI lineage: Bacteria > Pseudomonadati > Pseudomonadota > Alphaproteobacteria > Hyphomicrobiales > Nitrobacteraceae > Bradyrhizobium > Bradyrhizobium sp. YCK136. The sequence goes on along the minus strand of NZ_CP172424.1, from coordinate 5,955,489 downwards.
TGGCGGCATGTCTGCCGGAGGCGGCTTCCGAGGAGGCGGCGGCGGACGGGGAGGCGGCGGCGGCCGGCGCTCCGACATTGCGCTGAAGCACGATGTCGTCTTGCTCGGCTATCTCGCCAACGGCCTCGGCTATTACCGCTTCAGCTATCTCGGCAGCCACAAGGCCTATGTCGGTGTCATGGCGCAGGAGGTCGAACGCGTGAAGCCGGAGGCGGTGACCCGCGGCAACGACGGTTATCTGCTTGTCCACTACGACAAGCTCGGATTGAAATTCCGAACCTACAGCGATTGGCTCGCCCGTGGTGCGAGGATCCCTGCGGAGGTCGCGCCATGAATGTTCTGAAGTCACTTCATCGCGCGGCGTTGCCAGGCATCATGGCGCTGGTACTGCTGAGTTCGACGGCGCCCGCGCAGCAATCCTTTTCTACGCCCGAGGATGCAGCGGCAGCGCTTGCCTCTGCGGTCAAGGGAGGTCCGGCCGATATTCTCAAGGTGCTCGGCAGGGCTGCTGACGACATCGTCTCGTCCGGCGACGAGGTCGCCGATGCAGACATACGCCAGCGCTTCACGTCGATGTATGATGCCAAGCATTCGATCAAGGCGGAAGGCAACAAGAAGGCCACGCTGATGCTGGGGCCGGACGACTTCCCGTTCCCAATTCCACTCGTCAATGCAAAGAGCGGCTGGGAGTTCGACACGGCCGAGGGACGGATCGAGGTTCTCTATCGTCGCATCGGCCGCAACGAGCTCGACGCGATCCAGACTGCGCTCGCCTATGTCGATGCCCAGAATGAATATGCCGACAAGGATCGCGGCGAGGGCGTGGGCGTCTACGCGCAACGCATCGTCAGCAGCCCGGGCAAGAAGGACGGCCTGTTCTGGCGCGACGATAGCGACCCGAGCCCACTCGGTGCACTGGCGGCGGAAGCCTCGGCCGAAGGCTATAAGGCCGGAAGTGTAGAGCCGAGCCCATATCATGGATACTATTTCCGTATCCTGAAGGGGCAAGGGGCGGATGCGCCCGGCGGTGCTCTCAACTACGTCGTCAAGGGCAAGATGATCGGTGGCTTCGCCCTGATCGCCTGGCCAGCCGAATACGGCAATTCCGGCGTCATGACCTTCCTGGTCAATCACGCTGGTACCGTCTACCAGAAGGACTTGGGAGAGCGCACCGAATCTATCGCCCAGCGCACGACGCTGTTCGATCCGGACCAGACCTGGAAGAAGGTCGATGCCGCAAAACCCTGAGAGCAGCAGGCGAGCGTGGCTGCGTTGGATTGCCCGGTACCTGGCAGCAATCGCGTTGCTCGCGTTCATCATTCCCGCCACGCCGTCACATGCGCAAGCTAGTGGTCACGTCGAGGTCAAAATCGTGAAGGCGGGATTGCTGATCGGCGGTGGCGCCGGCAGCGGGGTACTGACCTATCGAGGGCGCGTCTATCCCTTCAGGGTGTCGGGCCTGAGCTTCGGCATCACCGCCGGCGCAACCGTCGGGCGACTGGCGGGGCGGGCGTCAGGCATCAGAGAGGTGCGCGATTTCGCCGGCACCTACACCTCCGTCGGCGGCGGAGCCGCCCTCGTCGGCGGCATCAACGGCGCTCACCTGCGCAACGAAAAGGGCGTCACGATCGTGCTGCAAGGTCCCAAGGCGGGCATGGAATTCGCCGCCAATCTCAGCGCAATCACGATTACGATGAGATGAGGCGGTTTTGAAATGGTGCTGTCGCCGGTCCTGCGCAAGACCGGATCACATCTCGCGTCATGTCGCGATCGGACTTGCGAGCGTCTTTGGGAGCAGTCAGGATAAGCGAGCTACGGTAATCAATTCCAAACCGGAAGACGCTGATGCGAACACTCTTTCCATTCTGTGTCGCCCTGGCCTGTCTCTGGGCAGCGATGACCCTGAGCTCGTCCAGCGCGAATGCAGTATTCTGGCGTGGCCTGACCGCACCAACCAACATCGACTACCACGGCTACACAATCATCAAGGAGCCTCGGCCAAGCCCCTGCCAGTGGATACGGGTCAACGGCTATTACGTCCGCCAATGCGTAGGCTAGCTGCTGTCCGTGCTTCGTGTGAAGTGCCGGCGATTGGTCATCTCGGTGCTGTCCGCTATTCAAGGTCGGGAATGGCTGGATTCGGCCGATCGGTAGAACAGAGCGCACCGACATTGGCGGCTGAATAGCGCCCTCAGTCCGCGATTGCGTTCAACTCCTCAACGCTCTCTCTGCGATCGACAACGCCGTGCATCGTCAGGCCCACGATGGCTGAGCGATCGGCAAGCGCCAGCGCGTTGTCGCGCGTCGACCGAACGCCGGCCACTCGGCGAAATGGTTAATCGAGCGAGGAGTACCCCTTATGCTCCGCATCACCCCTCTATGGAGCACGCGAAACCCTCCGAGCGAACATTATAAAAGAATCCAGTTGGCGCAGGGGTTTTTCGCCAACGAACATTCCGAAGTCTGTCATCTCCAAGGAAGGGATCCTCCTATGTTGACGTACTATATTGAGACGAGAGAAGCGTTGAAGCGTCTGCGCACGGACCAGGACGGCGTGGTGTCGTTCGAGTACATTATCGTCGCAGTTTGCATCATCGGCGCAGTCTCGGCTGTGTTCGGTGGCGGAGCTGCCGGCCAGATCGGGCTGGCGCTGGGGGGCGGGATCACCGCTATCACCAACGCTTTCACTGCGGCTGTTTGATACGGCCATCTGAAGCCAGAGGGGGGCATCGGAACGTGTCCCCCTCTTGAATGCGCTCCTTCCATTTTTGGTGTGCCTTCCTCCTCTTTGAGGCATGCATTTTCATGAGCTGGATTTCTTACATAGCCTCGATACTGGAAATTCTGTTGTTGCTGTATGTCGCAACGCTCGATGTCGCGACCCGCTTGATCCGCAATGACATCTGCCTGGTGCTGGCGCTCCTTGGGATCGCCGGTCAACTTGCCAGCCCGATGCAGCTCGTCGAATCGCTGATTGCCACGACGATCCTGTTCTTGCTGCTGTTCACGATTTACCAGCGCGGATGGATTGGCGGCGGCGACGTCAAGTTGCTGGTTGCTTTGTCGATTGGTCTGCCACTGGCAGGTGTGATGCAGTTGTTGACGACAACCACGTTGGCCGGCGGCGTTCTTGCCCTTGTGCATCTGATGATGCGCGTCCTGCCATATCCGAAGCTGGCGCCGGTCGGATCGTCGTTCGCACGCCGCGTCTATGCGATCGAGCGGTGGCGCCACGTGCGACACGCTCCCCTGCCTTACGGCGTAGCCATAGCGTGCGGTGGCATCTGGACCATCTTGAGCAAAGGATTTTGACATGTCGTCCGCGTTGCGTCTCTCAATCATCCTGGTGCTGTTGCTCGCAACCACTGCGTTCGGGTTGATTGCCTACAACATGAACCTGCCGAAGCAGGTTCCGGTAGCGGTCATGGAGCAGGGGCCGGCGCCTCCTTCGACTGTCGGGTATTTTGTTGCGGCACGTCCGCTGTCGAAAGGTACATTGGCCCGCGAAGAAGATTTCGTAGTACGCTCGGTGCCGCCTGAGCGGCTTCCGGCAGGGGCGATTCTTGAAACGTCCGACTCGAAGGCCGGACTTCCCGGCTCTCTGGTTCGCAAGTTCGTCGACGCTGGCAGTCCGATCACTTTGCAGGACGTATTGCGACCGCGAGATCGGGGTTTCCTGGCCAGCGTCCTGGCACCGGATAGCCGTGCGATCAGCATCAAAGTGGACGAGGAGTCCGGCGTCTCGGGGCTGATCAGGCCGGGTGATTATGTCGATGTCCTACTGACCCAGGTGTTCGAGAAGGCAGATCCCGCGCGTCGGGCCATGAGCGAAACCGTTCTGGCAAATGTTCGAGTCATTGCGATTGACCAGGAAATTGTGCAAGGCGGGCGAACCATAACCTCGGTGGCCGGCAAGCAAGCGCAAACTGTTTCGTTGGAGCTTGCGCCAGACCAGGTCAAGAAGGTCACGGTCGCAAAGCAGATCGGTACGCTCTCCCTGGCTGTACGGGCAGCAGTCGAACAGTGGGATACGGTGGACACTGGCGCCATGTCCAGCTGCGATGTGTCGCCGGAAATCGCCCGCCAGAACGCAATTGCCGGCCGGACTGCAGCGATAGTCGTTCATTCTGGCGGACAGACAAAGCAATACTCAGTCAAGAGACAGGACACCGGCGACGGCGACACCATCGTCAACTGCGATGGGTCGGAAGTTTCCCGCCGGGGTGCGACGATGGTGGTTCAGGCAGGCAAGTTGCTGGAGAAACGTTGATGAGCGTTAACATTGCAGTCGTCAGTTCGCCTGAAGAAGCTCCATCGGTAGTAGCACGCAACCGGATCGTCTGTTTTGTAAACGACGAGCTTAGTGCTGCGGCGCTGCGCAAGGGCCTCGAGGGCAGCAACATATCGATCAAGCGTGGCACGATCCGCAATGCGATACGGATGCTCGAAACCGACACCGAATTATTCGCATTGGTGGCGGACATCAGTGGAATCGATGATCCATTTGACGAACTAGCAAGGCTGGCCGGCGTCTGCCCACCCGATGTCCGGGTGGCTCTGATCGGTGAGAGCAGGGAGATCACCTTCTACCGCGAGCTTATGGAACTCGGCTTGACCGAGTACCTGCCGAGGCCGCTCACGCGGGACATGGTGCTGGACCAGCTCCGCCCGAAGCTGCTTGGCGACGTGACGCACGGTTCGGTTGATCGTGGCGGACATGTGATCTCGATCTGTGGTGCGCAGGGTGGTGCCGGCGCAACGAGTATCGCCATCAATCTCGCGCTGCAGCTTGCCGAGACCACCAAGGCCAAGGTCGCGCTGCTCGACCTTCATCTGCAAGGCGGCGAAACGGCGGTGATGCTGGGTGTTCAGCCCGGACCAGGGCTGCGCATCGCATTGGAGAACCCGATGCGGGCGGACACGTTGTTCCTCGAGCGCGCCGCAATCGAGGTCAACGAGCGGGTTTGCCTGATTTCCGCCGATGAGGAGTTGGATGCGCAGCTCGACATCACTGAAGCGGGCGTGAGGCACGTGTTGGGCCTGCTCCGCCAGCGGTTCAATTACATCGTTGTCGATGTTCCGGTCCCGTTTCCGCCGTCCATCCATCCGGTGATCACTCTTTCTCGTCACGTGCTGGTGCTGCTGGAAGCCGAGGTAACCGGACTTCGCAATGCCCATGCACTGCGCGCCGCCGTCACCAACATTGCCGGGAAGGATCGGGTCTTCACCTTGCTCAACCGCGCCGGTCGGCCCGGGGGCCTTCCCAGGGCTACGATTGTCAAGGCTCTGGGCGCAGAGCCGGACATGGTGGTTCCCGATCTCGGAAAGGGAATGACCCAGGCTGTCAATCTCGGAATTCCAGCGCTGAAGCACGTATCAGGACTGCGACGTCACCTCGCCCCGATCGTACGGGAGATCACGGGGCTCGGCGTCGAGCGAAAGGGATGGGTGAGGAGGTTGCTCGGACTATGAAGATCTTTGGTAGGCGCGACGACGATACGCCAGCTCGTTTGCCTGCATTGACGCCGTTGCCTGCGTCGATGCCGAGCTTGCCTGCATCCGGGCCCAGGCACGAACCTTCGCTTCCGCAGCCCCTGATGTCAGCGTCGCTCCGCGAGCGGGTCATCGAGCAGATTGAGCCAGCGGTGGCCGCGACTGTTTCGCGCGATGTTCTTCGGCGGCAGATCGAGGAAATCATCCATGGAATCGCCAACGAGGAACGGCTCGAGCTTTCGGGGCGTGAACAGCTTCAACTGGCGGATGAGATTGCGGACGACATGACCGGCTACGGGCCGCTGCGTCCGCTTCTGCTCGATCAATCGATCAACGACATCATGATCAACGGACCGAGCAACGTTTATGTCGAACGAGCCGGCAAGCTGGAGCGGGTCGCGGTGCGATTCCGCGACAATGATCACATTGCATCGGTGGCGCAGAAAATCGCCGCGCAAGTTGGTCGGCGCATCGATGAATCCAGTCCGATGGTGGATTGCCGCTTGCCGGACGGCAGCCGGGTGAACATCATCTTTCCGCCGCTGGCGATCCATAGCCCCTGCATTTCGATCCGAAAATTTCCGAGCCGCCGTCTGGACCTCGCCGGGATGGTCGAAAACGGCTCAATGACCGCGGCCGTCGCACAATTGCTGGAGATTGCCGCCCGATCTCGGCTCAATGTTCTGGTCTCGGGCGGCACCGGGTCCGGCAAAACGACGCTGCTCAACGCCATGAGCCAGTTCATCGATCACAGCGAGCGCGTCGTCACCATCGAGGATGCGGCCGAGTTGCAGCTTCAGCAGCCGCACGTGATCAGCCTCGAGACCCGGCCTCCCAGCCTCGAAGGCACGGGGCTGGTGACACAACGCGATCTCTTGTGGAATGCCCTGCGCATGCGTCCTGACCGGATCGTCGTGGGTGAGGTGCGCGGTGCTGAAGCGTTTGACATGCTGCAAGCAATGAACACCGGCCATGATGGTTCGATCTCCACGGTCCATGCCAACAGCGCCCGCGATGCCCTGACCCGCATCGAGAACATGGTACAGATGGGACAGGTCAATCTGCCGTCGCGGGCCATCCGAACCCAGATCGTCGCTGCGCTGGATATCATCGTGCAAGTCGAACGCATGCGCGATGGACAGCGTCGCATTATTCAGATCAGCGAGGTGATAGGCCTGGAAGGGGACGTGATCACCACCAATGACATCGCAGCCTTCGAGTACCACGAAGAGGATGAGCACGGGCGGATATCGGGCACCTACAGGTCCACCCTGGCAGTCCCGAAATTCAAAAGCCGTCTTGTCTATTTCGGGCTTGATCGCGCTTGGGCCGAGGCCGTGAGGGAAATATGATATCGGAGTCGGTGATCTTCGCTGTTCTGGCACTCGCGATGTGCGCGGCAGTCAGTTCGTTGTGGCTCGATGGTCGAGAACGACGCATGCAGCGCCAACTGGCGATAGCTCTACCGGCCTCCCATCCGGCCAACCTGCCATCCATTCGCCGGTCGGAGACCGGAGCCCGGTCCCTGTTTCTCCGCCGCCTGGCCAATTACAGGCCCGAGATGGTTCACACCTGGCATCCGGCGTATGTGCTAGTTGCCGCCGCCATCACGGTAGCCGCAATCTTTTATGCTAACGGCCAGCTGGGATTCTCCATTCTCTACGCGTCTGTCGTAGCTGCAATTGCTGCCTTGGTGGTCGTGCGAGGTCTGTTCGGATTGCAGCAACGTCGCTTCGCCGTTCAACTTTTTCGACAGCTGCCTGACGCGATCCAGCTGGTGACAGGTACGGTTCGATCGGGTCTGCCTGTGCATGAAGCATTTCGCACCATCGCGCGCGAGATGCCGCAACCAACGGCTGGGCAGTTTGCCATCGTATGCAGCGAAATGAATCTGGGGAGAGCTCCGGAGGAGGCCGTCGAAGCAGTCTATCAGCGATCGCAAGTGGCGGAGTATGCGATGTTTGCGGTGACACTCGCAGTCCAATTGAAGTCAGGCGGCAGCTTGGCCGAAACCTTGCAGACGCTGGGAGACACCGTGAGTCAGCGTGTTGCGCTGGCGGCTCGCGCCAAGGCACTGGCAGGAGAGGTGATCTTTTCCTCACGAGCACTCGCAATCTCGCCCGTGATTGCGGGTGGGGTGCTCTACACGGCCAATCCGCAGAATGTCGATCTATTGTTCTCTGATCCGACTGGAAACAAGCTCCTTGCTTACGCAGTGGCCTCAGTGCTTGTCGGGCACCTGGTGATAAGTTGGATGGTCAGACGGGAAACAGAACTATGACCTTTGGTCTCAGTTTGGTGGCTCTCGCGTTGGCAGCTGGGACGGCGACCTGTGTGTTGATCATCCGCGAGATGCACGTCCGTGCATTGGATACACGGGTGTCAAACGCCGTGCTGGGCATGCCTTACCGGTCAGCACCCTTCCAGGACGTGACCGGTTGGTTTTCATGGCTCGGCATGCGGTATCGGCGCTTCTACGCCGAGGAGAATCTGGATCAGCTGCGAACGATCCTTCACTCATCCGGTTTCAATCATCATCGAACCTTGCCGACCTGGATCGGCGTCAAGGTCGTCAGCATGTTCCTGTTCCCGGTCATTGCGCTGCTTCTTGCGAAGCTTTCGGGAAGGGCACTTGCCGATGTGGTGATCTTCACGCTCATGGGCGTGGTGGTCGGAATTATGGGGCCGCGCTTGATTCTGTCGGTGATGAAACGGCGTTTTGATGCCGCCATTCGGCAAGGCACGCCGGACATGATTGATTTGCTGGTTGTGTGCAGCGAAGCGGGAATGGGCATGGAGGGCGGGCTGGGACGTGTCGCGGAAGAGATGAAACCGTCCAATCCCGCCATGGCCTGGGTGTTGCACCGTCTCCTTGAGGATCTGCGGATGCTGCCGAATCGCATCGACGCATTCGATAATTTGGCAGCTACCTCAGAGGGGCTTCGCCGGTTCGGCACAATGATCAGCCAAAGCCTGCAATACGGAACGCCGTTGAGCCAGGCGCTACGCAGTATCGCCGTCGACCTGCGGCGGGAACGTATGACCAAGCTCGAAGAAAGGGCGCACAAGTTGGGCGCCAAGCTGACCATCCCGATGGTGCTGTTCCTGCTTCCGGCCATGTTCGTCATCATGGGAGGAAGTCCCATTCTGCACCTCGTGCGTTCGTTCGCCAGCTTCGGGAAGTAGCCATGAGCACAGTCGCCCTGTCGAAAAACTGTTCTTACGATCGGATCATGCAACTGTTCGGCAGCCTGTGGTTCATGCTGCTGGCACTTTGCGTCGCCATCAAGGTTGGGTCGTCGCTTGCCGATCCATGGCCATCGCTTCTGTCGGGCTTTTGCCTTGGCATTTTCTACGTGCTCCTGGCGCTGTTGATCATGACCCGCTCGCCGGCAAAGGCGCACGCAGATGGCCTGCTTCCAAGAATAGCGGCGTTCGTCGGCAGCTATTTGCCATGGACCATCAGCTTCCTGGGCAAGACCGACGAAACGCTGCCAAACCTAGCATCGACAGCCTGCGTGCTGGTCGGCACGATCATGATGCTTGTCACTATCCGGCATCTAGGTCGATCGTTCAGTCTGGTGCCACAGGCGCGTTCGGTGGTGCAGACCGGTCCGTATCGATGGATCAAGCACCCGCTCTATGCCGCAGAAGAAATCGTGGTGCTGGGCGTCGTGCTGCAATACCTGACACCGGTCACGGTGATCGTGCTGGTCCTGCATATCAGCATCCAGGTATGCCGAATTCTTTACGAGGAGGACCTGCTTCGACGCACTTGCCCGGAGTATTCCAGCTACGAAGCGTCGCGTTGGCGAATGGTCCCTTATATTTGGTGAGTGGCTATGCGTGGCCGAATTGTCATGGAGATCGTCCAAATCGCTGCCCGGACTCGGCGATCGGAAGTGGCGAGTAACGATCGAGGCAGGCGCGCGTGTCGTAAAAAGCCTTTTATCACGGATCAACGCGGCGCCGTCGCGTTCGAGACAATCATCGTCTACATTTTCTTGGTGTCGTTCCTGCTCATGCCGCTCGCCGACGTGGCCGCTGCCAGCTTCCGGTTTATCTCTGCCTGGTCGGCGTTGCGCAGCTTCGGGCAATATGTCCAATACTACAATCCGCTCGGCCCCGACGGCACGGTGACCTGGAGGTCAGGGCTACAGACGACAGTCGCCGGTTATACGATCGGCAACATCCAGGTTAAATGCGGTGATGCAGGCGCTACCTGCTCGCCAGGCAATATTGCTTCTCCCAAGTACATCACATTTTCGACGACGGTCACTTTGGCGCCGATTGTCTTGAGATCGGTGCTGTGCCCCAGCAGTTGTACGTACACGTTGCCTTCCTCTGAACGCTTCCAGTAGGTGCTTCCATGCGCAATCTGCTCCGTTCCAGACGAGGCTCGGTCGCATTCGTAACAGTCATCGCCCTTGTGCCGCTCATCGGCGTGGTCGCACTCGGGGCCGAGGCGGGATCGTGGTACGTCACCAAGCAGCACACGCAGAACGCCGCCGACGCGGCCGCCTACTCGGGCGCCTTGCGGCTTTCATGCAATATTGCCAATGCGGCCTGCGATGCACAATCAGTGGATTATCGCGGCAAGCAATTCGCGGCACAGAACGCGTTCTGCAACGCTGGCGACACCGCCTATCCGGGCACCAATTGTGCGACGAGCCTTCCGAGCAGAATCTCGCGGGCAGTGCAGATCGATATCGGCGATTACAATGCCGGTACGTTCACAACGCCGGCCGCGGGCGTCGGCAACGCCGTTCGCGCCAGGGTCAGCCAGCAACAGCCCGCCTACCTGGCGGCAGTGCTGGGTTTGACGACCGTCAACATCCCCTCCCAAGCCATTGCGCTGGTCCAGCAGCCGACCAAGGTGTGCGCCTTGGCGCTTGGACCCGACTCGGGCGCGCTCAAGCTTGCTGGTAACCTCAGCAACAACGGAACTGGCTGCGCGATAATGTCGGACACCAGTGTTCAACTTGCCAGCACTCCGTCCTTCACCGGTTCGGGATGGGCCATTTATGGTGCAAGTGGCTGCACCCCCTCAGGCTCCTGTAGCAATGTCAGCGTGCCGCACAATTATTTCATGCCGTACGCAAACAATCCGCTCAGCAAACTGGACACCAAATCGTTCAACAGCAGGACTGGCAATACAAACCCGGTATGTCCTGTTCAGGCGGATGGGTGGAAGCATTGCGCGCCGAATAGCGCGGGGAGTGGAGCTTACGGTAACTTCACGGTGTCGAACGGGGATAAGTACGTTTTGGACCCGGGAACATATTTCTTCTACAACGCAACTATAAAGATGACCGGCGGACAACTGAAAGGGACAGGCGTAACCCTCGTACTGCTCGGAGACACGAAGCTTTCCATCACCGGGGGCACAGTTGACCTCTCCGCACCTGCGACCAACAGTTTCTCGTCGGATCTGAATGGCGTCCTGATTGATGATCAGGCTCCGAACAAGACCAGCAATAAGGTCACCATAAACGGTAATGGTCTGGTTAGCCTGGGCGGGACCGTGTACTTCCCCCACGTCGACGTTAGCTGGGCCGGAACGACTGCCAGTACCAATACGACCTGTTCACAAGTGATCGCGAAAACGCTCGACATGAGCGGTGGCGGCTACCTGAGCACGCAGGGGTGTGATCCGGCCACCATCGTTCACACTCAAGTTGTCGCGTTGGTGCAATGATGAGGAAGCTCGACAATCGCGGCTTCGCGGCCTTCGAATTTATCCTCGTCTTCGTGTCGTTCTTCACATTGATCTTCGCCATCTTCGATCTTGGACGCTATGCAATCACGATGCAGTCTTTGCGGATGCTCGCGAGCGCCGGCGCCCGGGCGGTCATGATCAACTGCTACACGCCTGCCGTGCTTCAAAGCCCGCCTCAGTCGCCGTCCTGCACCGGCGATCCCCTGTCCCCAACCGGCAAGCAGAACGCGGCGCCGTTCCTGTATCGCGGCGGTCTCTCGCCGGCGCTGAACACGACGACTGGAGCCTCCGCACTGACGGTTACGGCATCGCAGCCGAGTTTCAACATGCTGATGCCGATCTGGGGCACGGCGTTGAACGCGCCGAGCGCGTCCACCACAATCCCCTTTTAGTGGAACCAGGCAACCATTCCAGAAAGCGTCTGGATTTCGGCAAGAGGAAGCGTGAGTCGCGGTTGTCCGAACGGATCTTCCGAAAATTGCCAAGGAACTCGCCAAAGCGGGGCGCCTGCGCGCTTGTGCAGCAGGAGGGTTCCAAGCAAACGGGGAAAAGTGGTGCAGGCTGGCAACATCGGAGAGTTTTCTCAGCTGTTGCCGCAGTGCGGTAAGCCTCTCTTCTTGCAAGGAGGCTGAATGAGGGGTGTGATCTTGGAAATACGTAATAACGATTTGTAATCGGATGGAATGTAAACTCTGCGACGTGGTGCGCGGAGGGAACTGTTAGGGGCGTCGAGCACGTAGATTCGCGGGGGATTGCCGCGGATCGCGGCGGGGGGACTCGAATGGGTGGCGGTCGCGTTTCAGGTAAGACGGTAGGGGGGCTTCCCGCCTTCGGCGTGATGGCTCTCGGCGCCACGCTTGCCCTGTTCAATTCCGTTGACAGCGCCACGGCCGCAGATCGGCGCGGCTCCTCTGGCGGCGGCGTCTTCGTCAGCGAAATGAACGACGTCCAGCGGGTCAAGGTGGTCGTCAACAAGTCACGCACCTTCAAGGTCGATACGGCTTTTGCGACGATTGTCGCGGGCTCGCCTGACATCGTCGACGTGAAGTCGCTGAGCGATCACCTGATCTATGTCCAGGGCAAGCAGACTGGCACTACCAACGTCATTTTGTTCGACAGCTCGATGAAGCAGATCGGGATCCTCGACGTCGAGGTCGTGATCGACACCGGCAATCTGCAGCAGAACATCCGGACCGGCACCGGCATGCAGGGTGTTCGCGTCTCGGCCTCCGAGGGCCAGGTGGTGCTGAGCGGAACCGCCGTCGATGCGGTTGCGGCCGAGCGGGCCATGGCAATTGCTACCAGCACTGTTGCGAAAGGTGGAACTGTCGTCAACGCGATGAGCGTCGCGGCGCCGCAGCAGGTGATGCTCGAGGTGCGCTTTCTCGAGGTCAACCGGGACGCCGGCCGAGATCTCGGCGTCAACCTCTATGCGGCGAATGCCAATGGCACCAACGTCGGTATTACCGGGCAGGGCGGTGTCACCGCCGCCGGTCGAAGACCGATTGGGGGTCTCAATACCGCCACTGGTCCCCTCGGCGCGGGTGGGACTCCTGTCGGCACGCCGCCGACGGGGAGCCTGCCGGTGCTTGGAACATTGGGTACGCTCATTGGCACTGCGGGCGGTGTCGCCCCGGCCCCGTTTGGGAGCTTGTTGACCAGCATCATCCGAACCAGCAATGGCGGCTCGGTGGACTTGTTGATCTCGGCGCTGGAAACCAAGGGATTGGCTCGCCGGTTGGCGGAGCCGAACTTGACCACGCTGTCCGGTGATGCCGCCCGCTTCCTGGCCGGCGGTGAATTCCCAGTGCCTGTGGCGTCCACGGCCGGTACCGCTGGCCTCGTGCCAACCGTGACTATCGAATTCAAGAAGTTCGGCGTTGAGCTGGCTTTCGTGCCCACCGTTCTCTCGCGCGGCGTGATCAACCTTCGGGTCGAGCCGTCGGTCAGCGAGCTTGATTTCGCCAATGCGGTGCAGATTGCGGGGACGATCATTCCGGCGCTGACCCGCCGCGACGCGCGGACCACGGTCGAGCTGCGCGACGGCCAGAGCTTTGCGATCGCCGGCCTGCTCCAGACCCGCAACCGCCAGGACGTTTCGCAATTGCCCTGGATCGGCTCGGTGCCGGTGATCGGAAGCTTGTTCAGCAGCAAGTCGTACCAACAGCAGGAAACGGATCTCGTCATCATCGTCACGCCGCGCCTGGTTGCGCCGGCGGCGCCCGGTCAGCAACTGGCATCTCCGCTCGACTCCCGTCTTCCGGCCAATGACGTCGACTTCTTCCTCAATGGCCAGATGGAAGTCCGCAAGCGCTACAACGATTACGTCAATTCCGGCGGCGACGTGAAGGGCCCGTACGGCCACATCATCGCTCCTGAGCTCCGGACGCCCGTTCCACCCCCGGCCGCCGTTGTCGACCAGCCGGTCGTAAAGACCCTCAACTAGGAGCGAGAGATGACCATAAGGTGTCTGGTTCTGTTCGCGCCCTTGCTGCTCGGGGGATGTTACGGCCTCGCCGGTCATGACGAGATGGACCGCTATTTCCAGCGCTCCGATACCCTCACGATGACCGCCGGCGATGCCAAGCAGGTCAACGCCGTCACCCATACGATCCATCCATGGCCGCGAAACGTCGGTGACCGCAGGATCGCGTACGACGCTCGGCGCGTTGGCGCCGCCGTGACTCGTTATGGCAAGACACAACAGCCGGTGGATCAGCTTCCCGACATCAGCGATGCGACGAGGCAACTGGGCGTGCGGACGACGCCGACGCAGAACGTCAACATCGAAGGATTGCCGCCTGGAACGGCCAGTGGCGTATCGGTGCCGGTCGGCGGCGCACCGAGCAGGTAAAGGGGCCAAGGGGCCTGAGCTTTGGGTAATTCAACGATGATATTTCAGTGATTCCGATGGGCCGGGCGGGGACAAGATTTATGCGGCGCATCATCTTTATGCTGACCTGTTGCTGGTTGGCGACCGGCCTTGCGGGGTGTGAGACCACGCTGAGAGACGCGGCGATCGTCGCTCCCGTGGAGCCGCCGGGCGGAGACCCCGTGCAGGAGCCGACCGACGTCAAATATTATCCTTCGGACGAGCCCGTGCGGCTGGGGCTGGAGCATTTCAACCGCGGCAGTTACGGGATCTCCCAGCGCTATTTCAAGGACGCCGTCGAGAAATCGCCGAAGGACGTGACGGCCTGGGTTGGGCTCGCGGCAAGCTATGACCGCCTGCGTCGTTTTGACCTGGCTGATCAGGCCTATGCCCAGGCGATTCGGCTCGGGGGCGAGACCGTTCAGATCCTGAATGATCAGGGTTATTCGTACATGCTGCGCGGCAATCTGAATGCGGCGCGACGGAAGCTTGAAAAAGCCTATTCGCTAGATCCGGGTAACCCGGTTATCGCCAATAACCTTGAGCTTCTCAATGGTAGCCGTCGGTTCATTGAAAGGCCGCCGAATAATCAGCCATAGGTGGAATAACTACCAGCAAAGGGCGGATGCTGGTCGGATATGCACGCTAACGTGCTTTGGGAGGCTGCACGTGGCGTGAGCGGCCTCTCATCAATTGGGCCCGATCACAACATCAGCGTGACGGCTGCCGATTCGGGTGATGACGATCACGCCGTTGCGGATGGTAAATCTCGCGCCGAGTAGTTTGCGGACCTTCTCCGTGATCGGAGAGGGGAACGGGATTGTTTCTCCCGTGACGGGATCGCCGACCTTGATCTGTTCGGTCGCGGAGCCCGCAACCGGGGCGGGCTTGATGTAGTCGCGGATCAGCTGAATCTCTTCGCGCGACAGGACGAGAGCAGTTTGGTCGGGGCGATTCTCGGCCGGCGGCTTGGGTGCTTCGGTGCTTGGCTTGTCGCGGGCCTCATTGGCGCTTGCGATCTGATCGAGCCTGGCTACGCGTAGCTTGAGCGCGATGATTTCGCGTTGCAGCGTGGCGATCTCCGCTTTGAGCGCCGTGGCCTGCATCAAGACAATGGTCGCGCAGACGCAACTCACGATGACGAGAACGCTCAGCAACGCGAGCAACCAGCGCTCGATGTTTCCCATCGACCCTCCGGTTGCCTCGGGAAGTTGATCGCGTTGAAGGTGCCCGCGCCAGATGCGGCGTCCTCGCTGCATCCAATTCGCGATCGCTGTCACATGTCCGGACTCCTCCTGCCCGGAACCGAAGTGCGCGGACGACAAGGCGGGGGCCTCGTGAGGCGGGTGAATTATGGGCGCACTGTTGCCGTGATCGGTGCGTGGCTGCGGCCCTCGGTCCTCGGCGACGTGATCGTCAGCCGGTGGATGAGCGGCGGCGTGCGGATGAGGGCGGGACGGATCATCCTCCATCTGGTGATTAAGCCGGCCCGTATCCGTTCTCGATGGAGCCATCTACCAACTTCAGCGGTTGTTCCGCCCGGAGCATCAAATGAGGCGGTCGTGTTGCACGCTGCGCGTTTGCGGGCCGACGCCGCCGGATCTGCAAATCATTCCAGCATGGATATGGACGTAAACCGTGCCGATAAGCGAGCCCTGTGTCAATTGAGGAAAAGGGCAGCAGCATCGAACCGGGACATCCGCAGATGATCTCAGTCGCGCCAGCCCTGGGCGCGGGGCCGCGCACGACGGTTCACCCTAAAGACGCGCACGGCCAGATCGAGGCCTCGGAACATCTGTGTCTGTCAAAAATCAACCCGGACGAGGCGTCATCCTGCGGTTTGATCCGAGATTGGGAGAATCGGTCTCTGGTTCCGTTTCGCGTTCGCGAACCCGTGAGGAGACTTCATTCGCCCGCGCGAAGACGAAACAAATAACATCGGATTGAAACCACTTTCCAGCAACCTCGAAGTCAGGGAAACACATTGCCGAGTTAGTGTCTCAAAGTCTTCTAACCGGGAGAGCCAGCAATGCGATCTCACCAAAACCCCGCGGGTCACTTCAAATTCCTCCGGGTGTGGTCAGTCAAATTCCTCCACCCGCGAGGCAGGACAAGGGACTGTTAGTTTGAGTTTGTTTCCCGGGCAAGAGCTTCAGCGGCTTCTTTGAGCCGATAGCTGCGTCCGTCGAACTCAAGCAGATGGCAATGATGCATAAGGCGATCGAGGATCGTCGTGCTCATAGTGTTGTCCCCAAGGTATGCCCCCCAATCCTGCACGACGCGATTGGAGGTGACGATGACGCTGCGGCGCAGTTTGTAACGCTGATGGATCAGGGTCTGCAGCAAAGTGCCGGCGTCGTCGGGGATGGCGCGTGCGAGGAATAGATCGTCCAGCACGAGGAGATCGCAGTCGATGATGGTTCGCAGCCGGACCTCGCGTTGTGCCGGAGAGTTCAGGGCGTAGCGGTGGAAGAAGTCGTCGGTCTCAAGATACTGGACCTTGTGGCTTTGCAGGATCGCCTGATAGGCAATCGCCTTGGCGATGTGCGACTTCCCGGTGCCAGGTTTGCCAACAAGCAGAGCGTTCTCGCCAGCGGCAATGAACGCCAGGGTGTGGAGCTGGAAGCAGGTCTGACGTGGCAGTTTGGGATTGAAGGACCAGTCGAACTCGGCGAGCGTCAGCTTTTCGTCGAGCCCGGATTGCTGGTATCGCCGCTCGATAAGACGGGACTGACGACGGTCCAGTTCATCCTGCAGGATAAGGGAGAAGGTCTCGAGGAAGGGCTGGTTGGCGCCCTGCGCCTGGAGCACGCGCGTCTGCAGCGTGTCGCGGACACCCGACAGGCGCAGCTGTCGTAGGCAACGCTCAATTTCCGGCATGGTCATCATGTGGCTAGGTCTCCAGTTTAAGGTGAGAAGGTGCAGCGGGAGCGCTCGTGGCGCCGGAGTTGGCCGGGGTTGCGCAGGCGACACGAGCGCGGATTGCCGTGGCGTGATCGTCGTGAGCCTCGGCCTGCCGACCATTGTCGTCGGCGTCGCGCCGCACAGCGCGGCTGAAGAGGTCGCCGTATTCCGCGGGGGTACGGATCAGCGGATGATCCTGGGTGAGCGGCGATGCCGGCTGTGGCGTCACTCCAACCTGCTCGATCGCCTGTTCGAACAACCGCTCGACGGTCGCACGCACGTGCTTGTAGCGGTAGATGCGGTTGTCGATGGCGTGCGCGCAGGCCTGCTCGACCAGCCGCGCCGGGTACTTCCGGCCCAGCCCGACAATGCCCCACATCGCGCGCTGTCCGGGGCGCCCTTCGGTGTCGAACACCTGCTGGCACAAGGCCCTGGTCTGCGGTCCGATGCGCTCGGCGCTCGCCAGCAGCACGGCGGTTTGCCGCGACGGGTTGAACGGCCGTTCGCTGGTCGGCAGGACGACAGAACCGGGGTGCGCCATCCGGGAATGAACACGCAGCAGCGCACGGGTGTGGCGATCACGGATCTCGATCGTGGTGGTGTAGATGCGCACGACGACCTGGCTGCCGATCGGCGCGGGCCGCGCGGCGTAATAGCTGTTGTCGACGCGTACGGTGGTGTCGTCGCAGACAGTCCGGACGACTTCGGTGAAGATGCGGAAGGGAGCGACAGGCAGCGGCCGCAGGTGCGGCTTCTCTTCCTGGAACATCGCCTCGACCTGACGGCGCGTGCTGCCGTGGATGCGTTTGGAAGCCCAGTTCTCCTCCCAGTGCCTCAAGAACTCGTTTTGCGCCTCCAGCGTCTCGAAGCGCCGTCCGGCCAGCGCAGTGCCCTGGGTATGTTGAATCGCATTCTCGACGCATCCTTTCCGATTTGGATCGGCCACGCGCGCGGGATCGGCGACCACGGCGTAATGAGCCAGCATCGCGCTGTAAATCGGGTTGAGCTGGGGCTCGTACAAATCCGGCTTGAGGACGCCTTCCTTCAGGTTGTCGAGCACGACATAGCTGGGGACCCCGCCAAAATACCGGAACGCCTCTTCGTGGAGCTGCGCCCAGACTTGTTGGCTGGACTTCCAGACTACCCGCCGGAAGCTGCGCCGCGAGTAGCGTAGCGTCATCACGAACAGGCGGGGACGACGGTACCGCCCGCTCTTCGGATCAACCGTCGGCGCGCCCTCGCCATAGTCGACCTGAGCTTCCTCGCCGGGGAGGAACTCAAGACGATCAAACTGCTCAGGATCAGCGTGCCGCAACCGGCGCACAAACCGCTTGACACTCTGGTAGCTGGACGGAAAGCCAAATTGATCAACCAGGTCCTGGTAAATCGCCTGCGCGTTCCGCTTCAGCCGGACCTGTTCTTCGATCCACGTCCGATGCGCTTCGCAAGCCGAACGGGCCAGGCTGCTGGTGACCGTCGCTTCCGATGTCCCAAAAGCCGGTGGTCGGGGTGGAGGAATTTGGCCGTCCGCGCTCACCGAGCCGGTGGTCACTTCCCCGGGGGAATTTGCCTCCGCACCGGCCCGCAGCGCCTGATAACGCCGGATCGTCTTGCGATCGACACCCGTCAGCCGGTGAATCTCGCGCTGGCTGGTGTTGCGATCAAGTAATGTAAGTACGGTGCTTTGCAGATGTCGCTTCAAGACGTTCAACTCCCCGGCCCCTTGCTGGCTAAAGGGGTCGAACATAAACGTCCTGCCTGACCGGCTACTGCTGTTCAGCGGCGCTGACGGCGATCATCAGGTGGGGGAGTTTCAAGTGACCATACCCGGGGGATTTTGACCGACCCACGGGGCCAAAATTTAGTCGCGCCAGTCATCATTCTGTGCTGCTCGGCTTTGAGCATCGCCACTCTTGTGATGGTCGGAGCGTGGTGAATCCTTGGCCACACATCCATGCGTGAGGAATTCACATCTCTTGCTTTCTTGGCGGTTACGCTCGCGGGCGTCGCTTTGCTTGGCTCCGGCCTGCTCGCGCTGGTAATCGTGGGGTAGAGCGCGGCCCGACGCACGCTGCTGGCGCCAAGGAGTGATATCCGAGAGGGAAGCTGGCGCGCTGCCGATCTGCCGCGGCGACGGCCCCTCGCTACGAAGCCGAATTTCGTCTCCACATGATGACGCCGATCGCCATGAACGTCGGACAAGCCAGCATGTCGGCCTGGTCAATGTACTTCTGGACGCAGTACCAATCAGTGGGAGCGTGTCGGTAGTTTGGGAAGTCTGTGCGGGTTGAACGTCGTCGGCATCAATCCGGGAATTGTTTCCGGCTCCCATCGATGAGCTTGATCGACACGGCTCCCATTGACGGCGACGGTTTTTATTCGGGTTGAATGGTACGCGTCTGCCGCTTTTCATCCCGCCGCGCACGTTCGCGAGAGTTGAGTGGGGCGGAAAATGCTTCGGTGCAGAAGCGGTGGTTTTCCACTACGTCGAGACGCCGAACAGCTTGCGCACTGCTGGCAGCCACTCGCCCGTCATCGTGAACTCAAGCCCGAGCCGCGCTCCGACGGCAATCGCCAGCATTGTGATCGGCGCCGAGAGAGCGAGTGTTGAGAATGCGGTCAATCCCTGGCCAATGGTGCATCCCATTGACATGATCCCGCCTATCCCCATCAGAAGCGCGCCGCTCATGTGACGCTTCAATTCACGGGCGTCGTCGCAAGCCTCCCAGCGAAAGCCGCGCCCGAGCATGGCGGCCGCAAACGAGCCGGCGACGACGCCGGCGACCGAGCCGATGCCAAAGTTCAACCGCGCGCCGGAAAAGGTGGCAATGTAAAGGATAGTGTCGCCAAGCGGGGCAACGAAGGTGAGCGAGGAGACGCGCGCGGGATCGAATTCGTCATCCGCGAGCCACCCCGTCGCGAACCATCCGAACGCAATCGCGGCGCCGACGGCAAGACCGGAAACCAATAGTCGCGGCGACCGGATCAGCCGGCCATCCGCGAGTGCCCAGAAAGCGAGCGCGGCGGCAATCGACACGACGAGGATTGCATGCGTCGTGCTGCCGGCCCCGAACAGTGAAGTCAGAGTCTGGTTGTTGCCTTCGGCGAGGCGCACCGACAATGGCTCGATCAGCTTCACGCGGAGCATGCCGGTGATGCCGCGCATAGTCGCGAGCGCGGACAGGCCGAGCACGAGAAAGACCACGATGGCACGCAGATCGCCACCGCCGACGCGCACCAGCGTGCCGAAACCGCAGGTGCCGACCAGCGCCATGCCGACGCCGAACATCAACCCGCCGATGATCGCGCCGCCCAGGCCGATCGATGCTGTGAGATAGATCGATCGCGACAGGTCTATGATGCCGAACTCGGCCAGCGCTTGGGTCGTAAGCAGGGCGACCGCCGCGGCCAGAGCAAAGGATCTGAGCCGGCGAAAATCCGATCCGAAGAACGCATCCTCGAGCATTGCGAGCGTGCAGAAGCGGCCCGCACGGCCGGAAACGCCGAGCACGGCACCGGCGGCAAGCCCGCATGCAAACGCTATGGTCGAAGGGCCTAGCATTCCTCCCGGGGATGTTCGTTCTGCTTGTTAGACAGTCTGCGCCGGGAAGGCGCGAAAATCCAGAGCGGAAAATTACCGGCGGCGCCGCCGCACCGGCTCGCAGAACACGTCGTAGACGGCGGTGAGAATCTTGCGGACGTCCTCGTTGGCGAGGCTGTAGTAGATCGCCTTGCCGTCGCGGCGGGTGGTGACCAGCCGATCGAGTCTGAGCCGCGCGAGCTGCTGGGAGACGGTTGACTGCCGTTCGCCGAGGAACTGCTCGAGCTCGGTCACCGATTTCTCGCCCTCGGCGAGGATGCAGAGCAGCAGCAAGCGGGACTCGTGCGATAGCGCCTTGAGCATGTCGCTCGCCTCGCGTGCCTTCTCCATCATCTGCTCGAGCTCGGCGGAGCCCTCGATCTCCTTCAGCTTTGGCAGTGGCATCGTCTCAAATTCCCCTGAGTAAAATCCTTGAGAGCAGTCACGACCTGCCCGGTTCGGATCCTGTGCTGGACAGGATCCGGTCCAGGAGGCCGAAGAAGAAGGCATCCCCCGGATAACCGCGAATGCGCCCGATCTCACGGCCCTCTTTTACCACGACGAAGGTCGGCGTGAAGGCGCCGGGATCGATTCCGGCGAGGTCGGCGGGCAGGGGCCTATTCAGGTCGACCCGGCGCAGCGGCGCGATCTGGCTTTCCTCGGTCTTGCCATAGATCGGCGCGATCTCGGCATTGAAGCGTGCGCACCATACGCAGCCGGCCCGTTCGAACATGACGAGCTCGGCCGCGCGCGATCCCGTTGCGGACAGCGCGAGCGCGACAATGACTGCGAGCCAGGTGATGATTCTGTTCATCCTGCGTAACGGACCTCTGGACTTCCTTGGCGCTTTATATCATTAAATTCGCATATGTTCTAGGGATGAGACGCAATGACCTTGGACGTCACGCTGGGGGCGGCCTTTGTCGCGGGGCTGTTGTCGTTTCTGTCGCCCTGTATCCTGCCCCTGGTCCCGCCCTTTCTCTGCTACATGGCCGGCGTCTCGGTCAACGATCTCTCCGGTGGCAAGCCCGACCTGCGGCCGCGCATCCTGGTCTCCGCACTCGCTTTCGTGGCGGGCTTCTCGCTGGTTTTCGTCGCGCTCGGCTCGACCGCCTCGCTCGCGGGACGCCTCATCTCCGAGCATCTCTCAACGCTAGGCATCGTCGCCGGCGGCCTGATCATCGTCATGGGCCTGCATTTTCTAGGTGTGCTGAGGATTCCGCTGCTCTATCGCAGTGCGACGGTGCAGGTCGACAACCGGCCGGCCGGGGTGGCGGGGGCCTTCGTCATGGGCCTGGCATTCGCGTTCGGCTGGACGCCCTGCGCAGGCCCCATTCTCGCCGCTGTCCTGCTGATGGCAGGCTCGGAGGACACGACTGGACGAGGAGCCCTGCTGCTTTTCGCCTATTCAATCGGGACCGGCATTCCGTTCCTGATCGCGGCCGCGTTCACCGGTAGGTTCATTGTCGCGCTTGGCCGCGCGCGCCGGCATCTTGGCCTGGTCGAGAAGACGATGGGCGTCTTTCTAGTCGCGACCGGCCTGATGTTCTTGACCGGTCTAATGCCGGCGGTTTCAGAGTGGCTGCTGGAGCGTTTTCCGGGGCTGACCACCATCGGCTGAGCTAGTACCCACTTTTCTTGGAACGTGAGTCGTGATTCAAGGTCGGGATGATACCCGAAGCAAGAGAAGTCCACCTTTCGAGGAAAGATCGCAAGGTGCTTGAGGCGTGCTGTCGCTCACCGGTGACGTTGCAGCGCGATTTGAAGCGGGCGCGGATAGTTCTGTTGGCGGCGGATGGGCGCAGCACCCGGTCGATCGCCAAGGAAGTTGGGGTCCAGCCGCGGATTGTCAGCCTTTGGCGGCATCGCTATGCCGACCATGGCCTTGAAGGGCTGCAAGACAAGCCGCGGCCTGGCAAGCAGCCGATCTATACGAAGACGACCGACAAGCGGATTCTGAAGCTGCTGGATAAGCCGCCACCGCAAGGGTTTGCGCGCTGGACCGGCCCCCTGCTGGCCGAGGCGCTGGGCGATGTCGATGTCCAATATGTCTGGCGGTTCCTGCGCAGCCACAAGATTGACCTGGTGGCTCGCAAGTCCTGGTGCGAGAGCAACGACCCGAACTTTACGGCCAAAGCCGCCGATGTTGTCGGCCTCTATGTCGCGCCGCCGGCGAAGGCCATTGTGCTGTGCGTGGACGAGAAGCCCTCGATCCAGGCTTTGGAGCGAGCGCAGGGTTATCTGAAGTTGCCCAATGGCCGCGCCTTGACCGGCCAAAGCCACGATTACAAGCGGCATGGCACCACAACATTGTTTGCGGCGCTCGAAGTCGCCACCGGAAAGATCATCGCGACCCATTCAAAACGCCGGCGCCGCGTCGAGTTTCTCGATTTCATGAACAGCGTCACCGCGGCTTTTCCGAACCGCAAGCTTCACGTCATCCTCGACAACCTCAACACCCATAAAAAGAACGAGGACTGGCTCAAGGCCCACCCCAACGTGCAATTTCATTTCACGCCGACAAGTGCGTCATGGCTCAATCAGGTCGAAGTATGGTTTTCCATCTTGCAGGGGCAGTCGCTCAGCGGCACCTCCTTCACGAGCCTCAAGCAGCTTCAGGAACACATCGATGCCTACGTCAACGCATACAACGACAGAGCCGAGCCCTTCGTCTGGACCAAGAAAAAGGTCCGTCAACGCCGTTTCAAAGGCCGCCGTATCACTCA
Source organism: Bradyrhizobium sp. YCK136 (assembly GCF_044570075.1). Taxonomy (NCBI): domain Bacteria; kingdom Pseudomonadati; phylum Pseudomonadota; class Alphaproteobacteria; order Hyphomicrobiales; family Nitrobacteraceae; genus Bradyrhizobium; species Bradyrhizobium sp. YCK136. Next base: position 5,932,195 of record NZ_CP172424.1, on the reverse strand, counting down.
GCTCTGATTCCGGGTACTAGCCGTAGCGGAAATCGAGCAGTTGGGCATAGGACTGCAGTTCGATCAGGTAACGATGCACGAGCGGCCCTTCGCCGGCCATCGCTGCATGGGCGATCTCTCCACTGCTCGCGATCGCGCCGTCTATGAGGCGGCGGAACTCGCCTTGTCCGGCGATCTCGGTGCTTGCCCATTCGTTGCAGCGCTGCAGACGATCGCGGAATGCACTTGCGGCGGCAACGGTTTCCTCGGCGTATGCCTGCGCCGGCTGCTGGCCATACCGCGTGGCCGCCACCCGTAGCTTTTCCATGGCCGGCGCGATCTCGAATACGCAGTCGCCGAGATCGTAGAGGCCCGAACGACGCCTGAGTTCATGAAAGGACCTGCGCAGCGCAAGCAGTTCGCGACCGGCGGCGACATTGTCGCCGCCGTCCAGCGCGCGCGTTGCGGCCGCGAGCCGTTCACCGCCGTCACCAAGAAATTCCGCCAGTGCGGCCGGAGCATAAGCGGGCAGGGGACCGGACGCGCTTGGCTCAAGCCGTTTCCACGTGGCCGCCGCCGCGTCGGTCTCCATCTGTGCCAGCGCGATGCTTCCGGTGCGCGCATAGCTCGCCGCGCTGCGCAGATTATCCATGATCGGCCCCATCACCGATACGAAATCCGTGGGTTTGCCGGCCTCCGCGCCGAGAACGAGCGCGCTCGACGTCAGCCATGCCAACAGGGTGATGATGCAGCGCAAGATCGGAAATCCTTGTCACATTCGTAGATATGAATATCATAATGAAAGTGACCGATGCGCAAGATCCTTCCAAAGCACAAATCCCTGACGTCGCCCGGCTGGCTGACGCGACGCGGCTTTCTCGCATTGGCATCGGGCGCGGCTCTTGTCGCCCGCCGTGGCGAGGCGGCCGCTGAGCCGGCCCTTGGAGAAGATGGGCTCTATCACGAGCCCTGGTTTCTGCAGAGCTTCCTCGATCTGCGCGAGGACCTCGAAGGCGCTGCCGCCGGCGGCAAGCGCCTTGCGATCATGTGGGAGCTGCGCGGCTGCCCCTATTGCCGTGAGACGCATCTGGTAAACTTTGCCGATGCGGCGATCACGACCTACATTCGCGACAATTTCGAGGTGTTGCAGCTCAATCTGATCGGCTCCCGCAAGGTTACGGATTTCGATCGCCAGGAATTGTCCGAGAAGGATCTGGCCCAGAAATACGGGATCAGGTTCACCCCGACATTCCAGTTCTTTCCTCCACCGTCCAACGGCATTGAGGCAAAGGAGCCGATGGCACGGGAGGTGGCGCGGGCACCCGGCTATCTCAAGCCGCAGCATTTCCTGGCGATGTTTCGCTTCGTGCGGGAGCGGGCTTACGAGCGCGGCTCGTTCCGGGATTTTCTTACCACAAACGGCTAGCCGACACCGGCCCTGCGAATTTGTCTTGACGCCGCTCCTTATATTAACATATCATAATAGCTGAATTTGATGGATTGTGAGTCCATCGCAAACGAGGCGGGCGTCACCTCGCCATCAAGGGTAGGGAACATGCGGCGCTCGCTCGCGGCTGCGTTTGCGCTATGTCTTTCGGCCGGAAGCGCCTGCGCGCAGGAGCCGATCAAGCTCGACGTCGTCAATGACGCTCTGCCCAAATCGCTGACCGGCGCACCCGGCAATCCCGATGCCGGCAAGAAGGTGTTCCTGACGCGCACGCTGGGCAATTGCCTCGCCTGCCACCAGGTCACCAGCCTGAAATCCGAGGAATTCCACGGCGAGTTCGGCCCGTCGCTCGACGGCGTCGCCGGCCGCTACAGCGAGGCGCAGTTGCGCCTCATCGTCGCCGATCCCAAGCGCATCTTCACCGACACGGTCATGCCGGCGTTCTTCAAAAGCGACGGCTTGAGCCGTGTGCGCCCGGAGTTCGTCGGCAAGTCGATTCTGTCGGCCGCGCAGGTCGAGGACGTGGTCGCTTATCTCAAGACGCTCAACTGACGGCGAGGAGGATCTGGAATGAAAGCCATCAATCGACGGCAGGCATTCGCGCTCGGGGGTGGCTTCGTCATGCTGACCCTGATGCCGATGGCGGCCGATGCCGAAGTGAGCAATGACGCCGCGAAGTGGATCGAGAAGTTCACCGGCGGCAAGCAGCCGGTGAAGGGCAAGATCGCGCTCGACCTGCCGGAGATCGCGGAGAATGGCAATACCGTGCCGCTGTCGCTCACGGTCGAGAGCCCGATGACCACGGAATCCTACGTCAAGGAAGTCATGATTCTCGCCGACGGCAATCCGAACGCCGGCGTCGCGACGCTGATGTTCACACCGGTCTCGGGCAAGGCGGAGGCCTCGATCCGGATCCGGCTCGCGGCCACGCAGAACGTGGTTGCGATCGCGAAGATGAGCGACGGCGCGCTGTTCACGGAGCAGAAGACCGTGAAGGTAACGATCGGCGGCTGCGGCGGCTAGGGCGCAAGGAGAGAACAATGGCAGACAAACCACGCATCAAGCTTCCCAAGGAGGCGGCCAAGGGCGAGGTCATCCAGATCAAGACCCTGGTCTCGCACGTCATGGAATCGGGCCAGCGCAAGGACGCGCAAGGCAAGCCCATCCCGCGCAGGATCATCAACAGGTTTGCCTGCGAATTCAACGGCAAGCCGGTCTTCGCCTGCGCGCTCGAGCCAGCGATCTCGGCCAACCCCTACATCCAGTTCGATGCGAAGGTGGAGGAAGCCGGGACCTTCAAGTTCTCCTGGACCGATGACGACGGCTCGGTGATCACGGCCGAAGAGAAGATCGCGCTCAAGGCGTAATGCCGGAGAGCTTCGAGGGAGACAGCGGATGCTTTCGCGATACGTTGGACTCGCCGTTGCGATCGTCGCGGTCGCATCGCTTGCGACGCGTGCTTTCGCGCAGGAGACCGAACGCAAAGGCATCTCCGCGCCGCCTGGACACGTCTTCAAGACGATCGTCTCCGGCTACCAGTTCCGCAGCAAGGAAACGCGGGCGCTGCAGGACGACGACCTGGAGAACCCCGGCTTTCTGGCGGTGGAGCGTGCCGCCGACGTCTGGAAGAGGGCGGAGGGCAGCGAAGGGAAGTCATGCATGAGCTGTCACGGCGAGGCCGAAACGAGCATGAAGGGCGTCGGAGCCGCCATACCGAAATGGGACGACAAGCGGAAGAGGCCGGTCAATCTCGAGCAGCGCATCAACATCTGCCGCACCGAGCACATGAAGGCGGAGCCCTGGAAATTCAAGTCCCAGGAACTGACCGACATGACCACCTTCGTGCGATACCAATCGCACGGTATGCCGGTGGCGGTGAAGACCGACGGTCCGATGTCGCCCTGGTTCGAGCGCGGCAAGCAGATCTATTACACGCGCTACGGCCAGCTCGATTTGGCCTGCGAGTCGTGCCACGAGCGCAACAACGGAAAATTCATGCGCGCCGATTTTCTCAGCCAGGGCCAGACCAACGGCTTTCCGACCTATCGGTTGCGCGACCAGCGCCTGGTGCCGCTGCATGAGCGCTTCGAAGGCTGCATGTTCGATGTACGCGCCGAGCCGTTCAAGCCGCTCTCCGACGAGTTTCTCGCGCTTGAGCTCTATGTCGCCTGGCGCGGCATCGGGCTGCCGGTCGAGACGCCCTCGGTGCGCAATTGAAACGATGAGCCTGCAGGAGCATTGCGCATGATCTCTCGTCGCGAGTTCATCCAGGTTGCTGCAGCAACGGCGACACTGGCGACCAGTACCGGTTCGAGCCTGACCCGGGCGTTCGCCCAGCAGCGCCTGACCCAGAAGGAATTGCTGGCCTTCGAGCCGCTCGGTAACGTCACGCTGGTGCATGTGACCGACATTCACGGCCAGCTCATGCCGCTTTACTTCCGCGAGCCTTCGACCAATCTCGGCGTCGGCGAGGCGAAGGGGCTGCCGCCGCACGTGACGGCCAAGGAGTTTCTCGCCCGCTTCGGCATCGCACCCGGTTCTTCGGCCGCGTACGCACTGACGTCGGAGGATTTCGAGGCGCTGGCCAAGACCTACGGCAAGATCGGCGGGCTCGATCGGGCCGCCACCGTGATCAAGGCGATCCGCGCCGAGCGCGGCGACAAGGTCGCGCTGCTCGACGGCGGCGATACCTGGCAGGGCTCGTGGTCTTCGCTGAAGACGCGGGGCCAGGACATGATCGACTGCATGGCCCTGCTCAAGCCCGACGCCATGACCGGACATTGGGAATTCACCTACGGCACCGAGCGGGTCAAGCAGGCGATCGAGGGGCTCGGCTTCCCCTTCCTCGGCCTCAACATCCGCGATACCGAGTGGAACGAGGCGGCGTTCGAGCCTTCGACTATGATCGAGCGCGGTGGCGTCAAGATCGCGGTGCTGGGCCAGGCGTTCCCTTACACCCCGGTCGCCAATCCGCGCTGGATGATCCCGAACTGGTCGTTCGGAGTCCGCGAGGAGGACGTGCAGGCCCAGGTCGACAAAGCGCGCAAGGACGGGGCGCAGCTCGTCGTGCTGCTCTCGCACAACGGCTTCGACGTCGACCGCAAGCTGGCCTCCCGCGTCAAGGGCATCGACATCATCCTGACCGGCCACACCCATGACGCGCTGCCCGAAGCGGTCAAGGTCGGCAAGACCCTGCTGATCGCGTCGGGCTCGTCCGGCAAGTTCGTGTCGCGGCTCGACCTCGACGTCCGCGACGGCGAGGTCAAGGCCTACAGCTTCAAGCTCATCCCGCTGTTCTCCGATGTGATCGCGGCGGATGCCGAGATGGCCGCGAAGATCGCCGAGGTACGCAAGCCCTTCGCGCCCGAGCTATCGAAGGTGCTCGGTAAGACGGATTCGCTGCTTTATAGGCGAGGCAATTTCAACGGCACCTTCGACGACCTGATCTGCCAGGCCCTGTTGCAGGAGCGCGACGCCGAGATCGCGCTCTCGCCGGGCTTCCGCTGGGGCACAAGCGTGCTGCCGGGACAGGACATCACCTTCGAGGACGTCACCAACGCGACCGCGATCACCTATCCGGCGGTCTATCGCATGGGCATGACGGGTTCGCGGTTGAAGGAGATCATCGAGGACGTCGCCGACAATCTCTTCAACGTCGATCCCTACTATCAGCAGGGTGGCGACATGGTGCGCATCGGCGGTCTGTCCTATGCGATCGATATCGCGAAGCCGCAAGGCAGCCGCATCTCGGATATGCAGCTGCTCAAGACCGGTGCGCCGATCGATCCCGCGAGGGAATATCAGGTCGCAGGTTGGGCCAGCGTCAACGAAGGGACCGAAGGGCCGCCGATCTGGGAGGTCGTGGCCAATTATCTGACCCGACAGAAGACGGTTCGCCTCGAACCCAACAGAGCTGTCAAAGTGACGGGAGCGTGAGAAGCGATGTCGAAGATGGACAGTCCCCAGCAATCCCGACGCAGTTTCCTGGCCGCTGGCGCCGGCGTTGCGGCGTCGGTGCTCGCGAAGCCGGCCTTGGCCGGCGGCGGCAATCCGGCGAACCAGCCTCCCAACGTCCCGGAATGGACCAAGTCGCTCGGCGAGGGCGTCGCCGTGCGCCCCTACGGCAGGCCTTCGAAGTTCGAGAAGGATGTCATCCGGCGCGACGTCGAATGGCTGACCGCCTCGCGCGAGTCCTCGGTGAGCTTCACCCCGCTGCACGAGCTCGAAGGCATCATCACGCCGAACGGCCTCTGCTTCGAGCGGCATCATGGCGGCATCGCCGAGATTGATCCGGCCGATCATCGCCTGATGATCCATGGGCTCGTCGAGCGTCCGCTGATCCTCACGCTTGAGGAGTTGAAGCGCTATCCGCGCGTCAACCGCATTCACTTCATGGAATGCGCAGCAAATTCCGGCATGGAGTGGCGCGGCGCGCAGCTCAATGGCTGTCAGTTCACCCACGGCATGATCCATTGCGTGCAGTACACCGGCGTGTCGCTGCGTACGCTGCTCGAAGAAGCAGGGGTCAAGACCAACGGCAAGTGGCTGCTGGTCGAGGGCGCCGATGCGGCCGCGATGGATCGTAGCCTGCCGATCGAGAAGGCGCTCGACGACTGCATCATCGCATACAAGATGAACGGCGAGGCGCTCTATCCCGAGCAGGGCTATCCGATGCGGCTCGTGGTACCGGGCTGGCAGGGCAATCTCTGGGTCAAGTGGCTGCGCCGCATCAAGGTCGGCGATCAGCCCTGGCACACCCGCGAGGAGACATCGAAATATACCGACTTGATGCCCAACGGAAAGGCACGTCGGTTCACCTGGTCGATGGACGCCAAGTCGGTGATCACGAGCCCTAGTCCGCAGGCGCCGATCAGGCACGGCAAGGGCTTCACCATCGTCTCCGGGCTGGCCTGGAGCGGAAACGGCAAGGTCAGGCGCGTCGACGTGTCGCTCGATGGCGGCCGCAACTGGTGGCCGGCACGGCTCGACGGCCCCGTGCTCGACAAGGCACTGACGCGCTTCTACTACGAGTTCGACTGGAACGGCGAGCCGCTGCTGCTGCAATCGCGCGTGCAGGACGAGACCGGCTACGTGCAACCGAGCAAGGCCGAGTTGCGCAAGATCCGTGGCGTCAACTCCATCTATCACAACAATGGCATCCAGACCTGGCATGTGCAGGCCAATGGTGAGGTCGAGAATGTCGAAGTCGCTTAAGTTTGCTGCCGCGGCACTGCTCATTTGCGCAATGTGCGCACCCGCGCTCGCGCAGCAGAAGACCGATGCCAAAGCCGGTCCGCGCTATCACATCGGCCGCGCGCCGACCGCGGCGGAAATCCGCGGCTGGGATATCGACGTGCGGCCCGACGGTCAGGGCCTGCCGGAGGGCAAGGGCACGGTCGCCCAGGGCGAGAAGCTCTTCATGGACAACTGCTCGACCTGCCACGGCGAGTTCGGCGAGGGTAACGGCCGCTGGCCAGTGCTGGCGGGCGGCAAGGGTTCGCTGACATCAGACAATCCGGTCAAGACGGTGGGCTCGTACTGGCCCTACGCTTCGACCGTGTTCGACTACGTCCGTCACGCCATGCCTTACGGCAATGCGGAGTCGCTCTCGGTCAACGAGTATTATGCGCTGGTCGCCTACGTCCTGTACCTGAACGACGTTGTCACCGACCAGAATTTCGAGCTGACCAACAAGAACCTTGCCACGATCAAGATGCCGAACGAGCAGGGCTTTGTGATGGACGATCGGGCGACGAGCGAGAGATCGTTCTGGCAGAAGGACCCCTGCATGAGGGATTGCATCGAGCCGGTGAAGATCACCGCGCGCGCTGCCGTCATCGACGTGACCCCTGAGGATACCAAGGACGGAAAGTCGCGGGGCGTGGAATGATCCGCGGCCGGGCGAGCCGCCGTGGGTTGCTTCGCAGTTTGTTCGCTGCCGCCTTCATCATGACAAGTCCGGCCGCTCCGTCCCGGGCGACCGAACCGCACCGGCTCGCGCTGCAGATCAGCGACGACGACCCGGCCAAGATGCGCGCCGTCCTCGATGTTGCGGCGAACGTCTCGCGGCATTATTCCGGGCAGGGCGACGACGTCGAGATCGTGGTGGTTGCCTTCAATGGCGGCCTCGACATGCTGCTCGACGACCGCTCGCCGGTGAAGGAGCGCCTGTTGAATTTCCTGAAATCGATGCCCAATGTGAGCTTCATCGCCTGCGGCAATACCCTGGAGACGCTTGCGGTGAAGGAAGGCAGGCGACCGCCGCTGATCGAGGGCATCAGCGTCACCCGGGTTGGTGTTGCCGCACTGATGGATCTTGCGGAAAAGAACTGGACGATTGTCCGACCGTAAGGAGAGAGCCGCCGATGCGATGGTTGATGGGATTGGCTGTCTTGCTCCTTCTCGCGCCGCCCGCCGGCGCGGCCGAGCAGGAGCTCGAACTGTCGGCCGGCGGCCGCTCGACCCTCGCGACACTGCGCACACCTGCCTTGATAGGACCGGATACGCCGTTGGTCGTGATGACCCACGGCACGCTCGCCCACAAGGACATGGAAGTCATTCAGGGCGTCGCGAAGGCGCTTGAGCAGCGCGGCATTGCTTCGCTCGCCCATACCCTGTCGCTGGGGCTCGACCGCCGCAAGGGCATGTATGACTGCGCGGTGCGGCACGACTATGTCGTTGACGATGCGGTTGCTGAGATCGGTGCCTGGGTGACCAAGGCGAGGGGCATGTCGCGGTTCGTCTTCACCCTCGGTCACTCGCGCGGCGGCAACCAGGTCGCGCGCTATCTGGCGGCGGGCGAACCCCCGCCGGTCGCGGGTGCCGTGCTGCTGGCGCCGGTGACGGCGAAAGCCGAGGCCGACTTGCGCGCCTCCTATGCCCAGACCTACGGCAAGCCGCTCGAACCGTTCATGAAGCAGGCGACGAGGACCGTCGCGGCGGGCCGCGGTGGCGAGTGGATGGACGTGCCAGGCTTCATCTATTGCCGCAACGCGGTGGTGACGGCGCGCGCCTTTGCCTCCTTCTATGCCGCCGACACCGGCCAGGACGCCGCGGCGCTCGTGGCGCGGCTCAAGCTCCCTGTGCTGGTGCTCGCCGCGACCAAGGATACGGTCGTGCCCGACGTGGTAGCGTCCTTTGCACCGCTTGCCGATTCGAGCGGCGGCAGGGTGCAGCTCGATAGAATCGAGGACGCCGATCACTTCTTCCGCGACCTGTTCGCGGAAGATGCTGCCGATCGTATCGCCGAATTCATCAAGCAGACACGTTAGGAGGGACCATGCAGCGTCGATCCATGCTTGGCGCGAGCCTTGCCGGACTATTTGGTGCTCTTGCCGTGCGCGAAGCGGCAGCGGCGACGGAAACACCGGCGCGACAGCGCGTCGTCTATCACCTCGCCGATGCCGACCGCGTCGTCTTCGTTCTGGGCAACCTCCAGAACCATGTCGATGGCGTTGGTGGCCCCGGCAAGGCCGATATCAGGCTGGTCGTGCATGGGCCCGCGCTTCGCGCCTTCCACGCGCTCGCCGCCGAAGATCACACCGTTGCGATGATGAAGAAGCTCGCCGACGCTGGCGTCGGATTTGATGCCTGCGCCAACACCATGAAGGCGCAGGGGGTCAAGCTCGACGACCTCACGCCCGGCTTCGTGGTAGCCGAGAAGGGCGGCGTGGTGCGGCTCGCCGAGCTGCAACAGCAGGGATATGCCTATCTGCGGCCCTGAGCAGGCGTGGCGCCGATGCGGCCGGGCCTTGATTTGGCTCATACGGCGCGACCGCAGCGAGCGATAGACTTGGCAGACCTCAAAGGAACACTGAGGCGGCCGTGCTGACGACACTCATCGATCTCCTGGGGGAAGACCGCCTGTCATGGCTCGGCGGCCTTCTGGTCGGCGGCGTCTTTGGATTCTTCGCCCAGCGCAGCCGCTTCTGCCTGCGCGCCGCCGCCGTCGAGTTCTCCCGCGGCGAGGGCGGCCCGCGCCTTGCGGTCTGGCTCCTGACCTTTGCCGCGGCGCTGGTGGGCACGCAGGCCTTTGTCGCGCTCGGTCTGCTCGACGTCTCCGAGGCGCGCCAGCTCGCGCAGCAGGGCAGCATCTCCGGTGCGCTCGTGGGCGGCATGATGTTCGGCTGCGGCATGATTCTGGCCCGCGGCTGTGCCAGCCGGCTGCTCGTGCTCTCGGCCAATGGCAATCTCAGGGCGCTGCTGTCGGGCCTGGTGTTTGCGGTGACGGCGCAGGCTTCTTATCGCGGCCTGCTGTCGCCTGCGCGCGAGTGGGTGAGCAATCTGTGGCTTGTCGACGGCGGGCCGTCGCGCGACATCATGGCGGCGTTCGGCGGCGGTACGCCCGAGAAGCTCGCTTTCGGTGGACTATGGCTGATCGCGGGGCTCACCTTCGCCTTTCGCAGCCATTTGCCGCGCCGGCTGATCTTCGCCGCGCTGGCGACGGGCGTAGCCGTCGTCGCCGGCTGGCTCTTCACCTACCAGCTGTCGCAGGCCTCCTTCGCACCGGTGACGCTGAAAAGCCTCACCTTCAGCGGACCGTCGGCCGAATTGCTGATGCTGGTCTTGAACAGCTCGCAGATCCGGCTCGGCTTCGACCTCGGCATCATTCCCGGCGTGTTTCTCGGCTCGTTCGTCGCTGCGGCAAGCGCGCATGAGCTGAAGCTCGAGGGGTTTTTCGACGGGCTCGGCATGCGGCGCTATCTGCTCGGCGCGGTGCTGATGGGTTTCGGCGCGATGCTCGCCGGCGGCTGCGCGGTCGGCGCGGGCGTGACCGGCGCCTCGATATTCGCGCTCACCGCCTGGCTCGTGCTCGGCGGCATGTGGCTCGGGGCTGGGCTCACCGACCTCTTCGTCGACCGTGCCGGTACGCCACAACCGCAGCAGGCCGCTGGCTCGCCCGCAGCGGGCGCGTGATCAGATATTTTATGGTTTGCTAAATTACATTTTTTGAATATGATTTTCGCAAATGCGGGCCGATTGCGCCGCAACAATGCGGGCGCGCCGCCCTCGGGGAAACGCACATGACCACCATCACGGAAAGCTACGTTCGCGAAGCGCCGCGCACTGCGCGCATCGACTGGTCGCCCTATCTCGTCGGCGCCGGGATCGGGCTGTTGAGCTGGATCGCCTTCGCAGTGTTCGGCGATCCGCTCGGCGTCACCACCGCCTATTCGCGCGTCGCCTCGCTGTTCGCCGTCCCGGTGATCGGGCCGGAGGCTGTGGCGCAGAATTCCTACTGGAAGAGCATGCCGCTGAAGTGGGACTACGGCGTCTGGTTCCTCGTCGGCATCCCGCTCGGCGCATTCCTCTCCGCAGTGATGTCGGGCACGTGGCGGCTCGAGCTCGTGCCGGAAGTCTGGAAGGAGCGGTTCGGACCATCGATCGCCAAGCGCTTTGTCGGCGCGTTCCTCGGCGGCATCGTGATCATGTACGGCGCACGGCTTGCCGGCGGCTGTACAAGCGGACACGGCATTTCCGGCGGTTTGCAGCTCGCGGTGTCGAGCTGGCTGTTCCTGGCGGTGATGTTCGCCACAGGACTCGGTATCTCCGCGCTCATGTTCCGCAAACGGTGAAGGGAATCGAGATGACCGCGATGATGACAATCCTTGGCCCCGTGCTAATGGGCGCTGCCTTCGGCTTCCTGCTGCAGCGTGGCAAGGTGACGAACTGTAATGTGATCGAGAACCAGTTTCGCCTGCGCGATTTTACTGTGCTGAAGGTGATGGGCACGGCGATCGTCGTCGGCGGCATCGGCGTGCTGCTGCTCGTCGATACCGGCAACACGAAGTACTATGTGAAGGATGCCAACATGCTGGCGATCGCGCTCGGCGCCGCATTGTTCGGTATCGGCATGGTGGTCTATGGCTATTGCCCGGGAACGGCGCTCGGCGCCATCGCCACCGGCAGCATCCATGCCTTGGTCGGCGCGCTCGGCATGGTTGCCGGTGCTATCCTTTACGCGCTGAGTTTCGATTGGCTGAAAGCGCACGTGCTCAACGTCTGGGCGCTCGGCAAAGTCCGCCTTCCGGACGTGACGAACATCCCGGACATCATTTGGTTCGCCGCTCTTGCAGTCGGCGCCGGACTGTTCTTCTGGTGGATCGAATCTGTGGAAGCTGAGCAGAAGCGGATGTAGCAGATCACAGGTCACCGTTTTGGTGTCTTGCAGAAGAGCCTGTGCAGCGTTGAAAACAGCTCTTCGATCCTCCGGTCTGCGACACGGTACCACATCGTCTGACCATCGCGCCGACAGGCGACGATGCGCTGTGTCTTCAGCTTTGCAAGGTGCTGCGATAGGGCCGAAGCGGAAAGGCCGACATCCTCGGCAAGCGCGCTCGCGCTGATTTCGCCATATTCGACGAGCTTGCAGACGATGAGCAGACGATGCTCATTGGCAAGCATGCGCATCAGGGCGGCCACCCCCTTTGCCTGCCTTTCGAGTTCGTTCGTATTCATTCGGCGCATGACGGTGTTTCGTTAGCACTTGCGTGCCAGCCGTTAAATATGAGAGCGAAATCCGGGTTTGGCCGGTTAATGAATGGCCCGCGATTGAATCGGCGCAGCATAAGCATGCGAATTATACTCACATCGCTGAATGAGTATAACCGAAGCCCATCGTTCTCAAGGATCTCTGACATACGCCATACGAGTGACGTGTGCACTCCCGCTCCCGGTCCAATCACATGAAGGACTGATCTGAGTTAAAATACCTCAATAAAATGAATACGTTAGACCGAAAATTTGCCGCAGCGCGCATGATGGACTGGAGCGATGGTGTTTTTCAACTGGTTAGAGGGCGGCATGTGCACGACGTGTGCACCTGGAGATCAAGAAAAACCTGACGACAGCCAATGCGGGCAGGTCTTCTACACAAGAGCTTGGCTCACATCGGCTCGATGCCGATCTTCTTGATGACCCCGATCCATTTCGTCGTTTCCGAGGTCATGAAATTCTTCAGGCCCTGGGGATCCATCACCAGCGGCTCGGCGCCCTGTTCGACGAAGAGAGCGCGCACCTTCGGATCGTTTACGGCTTCGACCATCGCTTTGTAGAGCTTGTCGACGACGGCCCTATCGGTGTTCGCCGGCGCAAGAAGCGCAAGCCAGGCGGCGCTCTCGTAATTCTTCAGGCCGGCTTCGGCCGCAGTCGGGACATCAGGCACCGCCGTCATGCGCTTGTCACTGGCCACCGCGAGCGGGCGCGCATCGCCGCTTTTGATCAGGCCGAGGACGTTCGGCAGGAGCTGGAATCCGAGCGGGACCTGCCCTGCGATGAAGTCCGGCGTGTAAGCTGCGATGTTGCGGTAGGGAACGTGCGTGAGCTCGGTGCCTGTGAGCTGCTCGAAATAGGCGGCCGCCAGATGCTGCGAGGAGCCGACCCCGACCGTCCCGTAGTTCAGTTCGCGAGGATGTCCTTTCGCGTAGTCGATCAGCTCGCGCAGCGATTTCGGCGGCAGCTTCGAATTGATCACGATGACATTCGGCAGCGTCGCGAACAGGCCGATCGGGGCGAGGTCCTTCAGCGGATCGTAGGGGAGGTCCTTGTAGAGCGCCTTGTTCGCAGCCAGCGGGCCGGAGGTGCTCATCAGCAAGGTGTAGCCATCAGGTGCAGCATGCGCCGCGGCAGCGGTGCCGATATTGCCGCCAGCGCCGGGACGATTGTCGACCACGAAGGCCTGTCCAAGTGACGTGGACATGCGGTTGAGCAGGATACGGGTGATCACGTCGCTGGCGCTGCCGCCGGCGAAGGGCACGAGCACCTGGATCGGTCGGGCGGGATAGTCTTGGGCGTTCGCAGCCTGCATCCCCGCGGCTGCGAGCAGGGCACCACCGCCGAGTGCGAGCAGCGACCTCCGGTGAGGATGAAATCCCTCGCTCTGCCGCTGAGAAATGTCCGTGATCTTGCTGCGACCGAACTTTGTCATCTCGGACTGAATCTCCCGACTGTGTCTTGTTCTGCGAGGCCAGGGAGCGTCCGTGACAAGAGCCGTCGGGGATGAGCGCCAGGTCGCGATTATTGCGCCTGGACCGTAGTTAGCGGCTTGATGCGACTGCCATGCCGGCTGGTCTCAAAACTTACCAACCCGTCTCATTTTGCGGCGGGCGCGACATCTTGTCCGAGCCGAAATCCTGCATCTAAGAGATCGTTTTCCGCCGCGGCTTTCTGCGCCTTTTTCGGGAGGACGAGCTTGTGCCACCGGAGGTAGGCTCCACGAACTCCTTTGCCACGGCGGCGGCCTGCGCGAGGTCGCGGCTGATGACGTCGAGCACGGCCTTCGCCGCGACCGACACCGTTCGCCGCGGGTGATGCACCCAGGCAATCGAGCGCACGATCCGTTGCTCGTTGAAGCGATGCGCCCGGATGGCTCCGCTCGCGAGCGATTGCCGGAGTGCGATGGTCGGCAGCACGGTTGCGAAATCCGTGGTGGCGATCACATCGCAGAGCGCAGGCAGGGTGTCGAGTTCGAGACGCGGCCTCAGGTCGATGCCGACGGCGGCGGCGTGCTCGTCCAGGATTAGCCGCAGGTCGTGCCGTTTCGAGGGCAGCACGAGGTCGACATTGGCGATGTGGTCGAAACGCAGTTTTGCCGGCGGCTTGATCGGGCCGTCCTTACGGCAGGCGAACACCATCTCCTCGTCCATGACGTGATGCGCGGCCAGCGGAGTCCTGCGGCGCGGCACGTTGATCAACGCGAAATCGAGCTGGCCGGTGTTGACCCAGTCGACCAGCGTCTCGGTGTAGCCCTCGCAGACCGACAGCGTGATCTCGGGATAGCGGCTGGCGACGGTCGCCGACGACCTCGCCATCGTGCTTTGCGCCACCGACGTGATGAGGCCGACCGAGACGCGGCCCGAGATGCGCCCGCCGAGCTGTGCCATCTCCTGCCGGGCATATTCGGCATCGCGCACGATCGGCGCCGTCAGCCGCACCAGCGCTTCGCCGGCGCTGGTCAGCGTCATGCCCTGGACGCTGCGGTCGAACAGTTTTTGCCCGAGCTCGGCCTCGAGCTTGGCGATCTGCATGCTCAGCGCCGGCTGCACGATATTGAGCTGGCGCGCGGCCCGGGTGACGTTCTTTTCCTCGGCCAGGCACAGGAAATATTGCATCTGCCTGAGTTCCACGGGGCTATCCTTCGGTCGCTGATCCTGCTCGCGAGCCATCATCTCAGGTGATCGAATATATAATCAATCATTATTTGTGATGATGGTTGTGATTGCCTAGTACCCGGAATCAGAGCTGAGTGATACGGCGGCCTTTGAAACGGCGTTGACGGACCTTTTTCTTGGTCCAGACGAAGGGCTCGGCTCTGTCGTTGTATGCGTTGACGTAGGCATCGATGTGTTCCTGAAGCTGCTTGAGGCTCGTGAAGGAGGTGCCGCTGAGCGACTGCCCCTGCAAGATGGAAAACCATACTTCGACCTGATTGAGCCATGACGCACTTGTCGGCGTGAAATGAAATTGCACGTTGGGGTGGGCCTTGAGCCAGTCCTCGTTCTTTTTATGGGTGTTGAGGTTGTCGAGGATGACGTGAAGCTTGCGGTTCGGAAAAGCCGCGGTGACGCTGTTCATGAAATCGAGAAACTCGACGCGGCGCCGGCGTTTTGAATGGGTCGCGATGATCTTTCCGGTGGCGACTTCGAGCGCCGCAAACAATGTTGTGGTGCCATGCCGCTTGTAATCGTGGCTTTGGCCGGTCAAGGCGCGGCCATTGGGCAACTTCAGATAACCCTGCGCTCGCTCCAAAGCCTGGATCGAGGGCTTCTCGTCCACGCACAGCACAATGGCCTTCGCCGGCGGCGCGACATAGAGGCCGACAACATCGGCGGCTTTGGCCGTAAAGTTCGGGTCGTTGCTCTCGCACCAGGACTTGCGAGCCACCAGGTCAATCTTGTGGCTGCGCAGGAACCGCCAGACATATTGGACATCGACATCGCCCAGCGCCTCGGCCAGCAGGGGGCCGGTCCAGCGCGCAAACCCTTGCGGTGGCGGCTTATCCAGCAGCTTCAGAATCCGCTTGTCGGTCGTCTTCGTATAGATCGGCTGCTTGCCAGGCCGCGGCTTGTCTTGCAGCCCTTCAAGGCCATGGTCGGCATAGCGATGCCGCCAAAGGCTGACAATCCGCGGCTGGACCCCAACTTCCTTGGCGATCGACCGGGTGCTGCGCCCATCCGCCGCCAACAGAACTATCCGCGCCCGCTTCAAATCGCGCTGCAACGTCACCGGTGAGCGACAGCACGCCTCAAGCACCTTGCGATCTTTCCTCGAAAGGTGGACTTCTCTTGCTTCGGGTATCATCCCGACCTTGAATCACGACTCACGTTCCAAGAAAAGTGGGTACTAGTCTTGCTGATCGAGGGGCGCGTGCCCCAGGGAGCGAGACCAAAGATATGCAGGACGTCAGCCCCAAGCGGATGATCATCGGCATTTCCGGCGCTTCGGGCGTCACCTATGGTGTGCGCCTGCTCCAGCTCCTGCGCAATGCCGGCGTCGAGACGCATCTGGTGATGTCGAAGACCGCCGAGCAGACGTTTGCCTATGAGACCGACCTGAAGATCGCGGAGGTGAGGGCGCTCGCCAATGTCAACCATGCGATCGACGACATGGCCTCCGCCATCTCCAGCGGCTCGTTCCGCACCGCGGGCATGATCGTGGCGCCGTGCTCGATGCGCTCGATGTCCGAGATCGCGTCGGGTGTGACCACGACACTGCTGACACGGGCTGCCGACGTCGTGCTCAAGGAGCGCCGGCGCCTGGTGCTGATGGTGCGCGAGACGCCGCTGCACACCGGGCATCTCCGGACGATGACGGCACTCTCGGAGATGGGCGCGATCATCGCGCCGCCCGTGCCGGCCTTCTACGCCAAGCCCGAAAGCCTCGACGACATGGTCGAGCACACGGTCGGCCGCGTGCTCGACCTCTACGACATCGATATTGGCGTCGTGCGCCGCTGGGGCGAGGACGAGGCGCTCAAGCGCCGCTCGCCGTCGCTGCGCAAGATCGCGCCCTGACCTGAGACCTCAAGGAAAGACCCGTATGCGAATGGAAGATGTTGCGAGGAAGGGTTCGCCCGCCGATCTGCGCGCCTGGCTCGCTTATCTCGCCGAGCGCGGCAAGCTCGCGATCGCGCACGAGGGCGTTGCGCTAGCGGACGAGCTCGCCGCCATCGCCAAGCGGCTGGAGCGCGACAGCGCCGTGCTGTTTCCGCGCCCCGACGGGCACGCGATCCCGGTCGTCGCCAACCTCTTTGCCGGCCGCGACTGGGTCGCAGAGTCCATCGGCGTCACCGAGGACCAGCTGCTGCCGCGGCTCCTCGCTGCCGCGAGCCATCCGCTGCCGACACATGAAGTGGCGAGCGGGCCCGTGCAGGAGGTCGTGCATGAGGATATCGATCTGCTGCGCCAGCTTCCGGTCCCCAAGCACAATGAGCGCGACAGCGGCCCCTACATCACCGCGGGCCTCTTGATCGCCCGCAATCCCAAGACCGGCGTGCAGAACGTCTCGATCCACCGCTGCCAGATATCTGGCAAGAACCGCATCGGCGTGCTGCTGCTGCCGCGGCATACATTCTCCTATTACCGCCTCGCGGAAGAGTTGGGCCAGGCGCTGGAGATCGCGATCGTCATCGGCGCGCATCCAGCCTTGCTGCTTGCATCCCAAGCCATCGCTGCGCTCGACGAGGACGAAATGGCGATTGCCGGTGCTCTGCTGGGCGAGCCGGTGGACGTCGTCAAATGCCGCACCAATTCGGTCCGCGTGCCCGCGCATGCGGAGATCGTGATCGAGGGACGGATTTTGCAGGGCGTGCGCGAGCCGGAAGGCCCGTTCGGCGAATTCCCCCAATATTACGGTCCGCGCGCCAATCGCGAGGTGATCGAGGTCGATGCGATCACGCATCGCAAGGCGCCGATCTTCCACACCATCGTCGGCGGCGGTTTCGAGCATCTCATCCTTGGCGGCGTGCCGCGCGAGGCTACGCTGCTGCAGCATCTGCGCCGCAGCTTTCCTGGCGTGATCGACGTCCGCCTGACTCGCGGCGGCACCTGCCGCTATCATCTCGCGATCAAGATCGACAAGGCCAATGACGGCGAGCCCAAGAACGTCATGATGTGTGCCTTCGGCGCGCATTACGACATCAAGCAGGTCATCGTGGTGGACAAGGACGTCGACATCTCCTCGTCCGAGGAGATCGAATGGGCGGTGGCGACGCGCTTCCAGGCCGATCGCGATCTCATGGTCGTTTCGGGCGCGCTCGGCTCGAAGCTCGATCCGACCACCGATAATGGCATCAGCGCGAAGATGGGCCTGGACGCGACCGCGCCGGTCAGCGCCCCCGAGCTCGCCTTCAAGCGCATTCGCGTCAAGGGCGAGGAGGAGGTTGATCTCGCCACGGCCTTGCAGGCCGATCCCAGCGCCGCGGTCGCGCGGTTGCTTGCGGGGGCGCGCGCATGAGCCGATTACCGCGAGAAGGCAACTTGCGTCCGTTTGCGCGGTTGGAATATGTAGCTGACGCCGCTTATAGTGCCGCGCCAGCTAGCCAATCGTTTTGCAGCGCAACGCTGGGAGGAAGGAACTGATGTCGACGGCCCTGCGCATCGCTCACGGCGCTTTCGGCAGGGTCGCTCTGCTCGACATGGATCGTTCGCTGGTCCGTCACGCCCATCATCATTGCCACGTCCTGCTCAAGGTCGAGGGCGCCGACACCCAGTTTCTGGTTGGCGATCAGGTCACGCCGCTCACGGACATGGCCGCCGTGCTGGTCGACGGCTGGAAGCCGCACGCCTATGTGCACGACGCCAGCCGTCCGCGCACGCTCATCATGGCGCTCTATATCGAGCCCGAATGGCTGAAGGAGTTCCGACCCGGATGGGCCGCGAGCGGCGCGCCGGGCTTTTTCGAACGCCCCTCGGGCGAGGTGTCGCCGCGCATCCGCCAGCTCACGCTGCATCTCGCAGCCGAAATGATGGCGAATCCGGACGCGGTGCGGACCCACGAGCAGACACTGTCGGATCTCATGATCGCGGTGATCGAACGCTTCACGCCCTGGCGCAGCTTCCCGACCTCGATCCGCGGCATGAGGGCGGTGAGCTGCGACTGGCGCATCCGCCGCGCGATGGACGCGATGCGTGTGCAGGATTCCTATGGCAGCGTCGATCAGTTCGTGAAGGGCGCAGGGCTCTCGCGCGCGCAGTTCTTCCGCCTGTTCGAGACCTCGCTCGGCGTCTCGCCAAAAATCTATTTCAACGTCGTCCGCATGGAGCGCGCTCGATGCCGTCATGCGCGAGGACACGCCGCTCGGCGAGCTCAGCGAGCGCTTCGGCTTTCCGGAGCCGGCGCATTTCACGCGCTTCTTCCGCGACCATGCCGGCGTCAGCCCGCGCGAGTTTCGCAACGTCTCGCGTCTTGCGGGCTGAGTCTAGCGGCCGATATTGCGCTGCACGCGCTCGAATGAGACGATCTGGTAAGTCGTGAGAGCGGGCGGTATGGCCCGCGCAGCCCCTGTCCTGACAAGTGTCACCGTCGCGTCAGAGAACGCGTCGGGAGGTATGCCGGGACATGTTGCAGGCGGTCAAATCCGCAAATTCGGGAAGTAGCGATGAGCCGTGGGTCGGGCGCTCGATCGAGCGCGTCGAGGACGCCGCGCTGCTCTCTGGCCGCGGTCGCTTCATCGACGATCTCGGTGTCCAGCCCGGCACGCTGCACGCGACCATCCTGCGCTCGCCGCACGCGCATGCCGACATTCTTTCCATCGATGCTGAAGCTGCAAAACGCCTGCCGGGCGTTGCCGCGGTTCTGACCGGCAGCGACGTCAAGGCCGTCACGACAAGCCTGGTCGTCGGCGTGAAGGCGCCGGTCGAATGCTGGCCGATCGCGACGGACCGTGTGCGCTATGTCGGAGAGCCGGTTGCTGTGGTCGTGGCCACCGACCGCGCCCGAGCCGAGGATGCGGCCGAGCTGATCAACGTCGAATATCGCCCGCGCGGCGCCGTCGTCGATCCGCTTGGTGCAATCGCACCGGGGGCGCCGGTGCTGCATGACGGCTTTCCCGGCAATCTCGCCAGCGACCGCTCATTTCGCTACGGCGATCCTGAAGAAGCCTTCGCGGATGCGCCGCATCGCTTCTCCATCGACATCCGATATCCCCGCAACTCCTGCACGCCGATCGAGACCTATGGCGTCGTCGCCTCGCACGATGCGGGCGAGGACGCGTTCGAGGTGCTCGCCAATTTCCAGGGCCCGTTCAGCATCCACACGGTGATCGCGCGTGCGCTGAAAGTGCCGGGCAATCGCTTACGGCTGCGCACGCCGCCGGATTCCGGTGGCAGCTTTGGCGTCAAGCAGGGCGTGTTTCCCTATATCGTGCTGATCGCCGCGGCGGCGCGCGTCACGGGGCAGCCGGTCAAATGGATCGAAGACCGGCTCGAGCATCTTACCGCTTCGGTGTCGGCGACCAATCGCGCGACGACGCTGTCGGCGGCGGTTGGCGTCGATGGAAAGATCCTCGCGCTCGACTGGGACCAGGTCGAGGATTGCGGCGCTCATCTGCGCGCGCCCGAGCCGGCGACGCTTTATCGCATGCACGGCAATCTGACCGGCGCCTACGACATAAGCCACGTCAAGGTCCGCAACCGCGTCGTCGTCACCAACAAGACGCCGACCGGCCTCAACCGCGGTTTTGGTGGTCCGCAGGTTTATTTCGCGCTCGAACGGCTGGTGCAGCGCATCGCGATCGGCCTCGGGCTCGATCCGCTCGACGTCATCAAGCGCAATCTGATCGAGGCGAACGCGTTTCCCTATCGAACAGCGATGGGCGCGCTCCTGGATTCCGGCAACTACCAGGAAGCGATCGCGCGCGCGGTCGAGCAGGGCCGGCTTGCCGAACTGAAAGCACGGCGCGACGAGGCGCGGGCAGAGGGGCGTCTCTACGGCATTGGCTTCACCGCGGTAGTCGAGCCCAGCGTTTCCAACATGGGCTACATCACCACCGTGCTGACGGCGGCCGAGCGCCGCAAGGCCGGACCGAAGAACGGCGCGCGGGCGACCGCGACCGTCGGGCTCGATCCGGTCGGCAGCGTCACGGTGCATGTGGCGTCCGTGCCGCAGGGGCAAGGCCATCGTACTGTGCTGTCGCAGGTCGTTGCCGACGTGTTTGGCCTCCAGCCCAGGGATATCCGCGTCAACACCGAGATCGACACCGCCAAGGACGCCTGGTCGATCGCATCGGGAAACTATGCGAGCCGCTTTGCGGCGGCGGTGGCCGGCACCGCGAAGATTGCGGCCGAGCGCGTCGCCGGCAAGCTCGCGCGCATCGCCGCCAGCCAGTTGAACGTCGAGGCGTCGGACATCGTGTTCGCGCGGGGATTCGTCGCATCAAAACACAATCCCGAGAACCGGATCGCGTTCTCGCGCGTCGCCGCGCTCAGCCACTGGTCGCCGGGTTCGCTACCCGACGACGCAGGCCAGACCATCCGCGAGACTGTGTTCTGGACGCCGCCGGAGCTGACACCGCCGGACGATGAGGACCGCATCAATTCCTCGCTTTGCCACGGTTTCATCTTCGACTTCTGCGGCGTCGAGATCGACCGCACGACGCTGGAGACGCGCATCGACCGCTACGTCACCATGCACGATTGCGGCACCATTTTGCATCCCGGCATGGTCAACGGCCAGATCCGCGGCGGCTTTACTCAGGCGCTCGGTGCCGCACTCTTTGAGGAATATGCCTACGCCGAGGACGGCAGCTTCCTGACGGGAACGTTCGCCGACTATCTGCTGCCGACCACGACCGAGGTGCCGGAGCCCGAAATCATCCACATGGAGACGCCGTCGCCGTTCACCCCGCTCGGCGCCAAGGGCGTCGGCGAAGGCAATTGCATGTCGACGCCGGTGTGCCTTGCCAATGCGGTCGCGGATGCGCTGGGCGTTGCCGACATCACCTTGCCGCTGGTGCCGGCGCGCCTTGCGGAGATGGTGCGCGGCGCCGAGCCGCCGCCGCCAGCAGGCGGTGCGACCGCAGCGCCCGTGCGCGAAGGCGACCGGCGGCTGCGCGGCGAGGGGCAGGCCTCGGTCAAGAGCGCGCCGGAGCAGGTCTGGGCCATGCTGCTCGATCCCGCGACGCTGCAATCGGTCATTCCCGGTTGCCAGAGCGTCGACAAGGTCACCGAGACGCATTTTCGCGCCGACGTGACGCTCGGCATCGGCCCCGTCACCGGCCGCTATCGTGCCGATGTGGAATTGTTCGATCTCGATCCGCCGCATGCAGTGACCTTGCGCGGCGGTGCCAGCGGCGCGCTGGGTTTTGGCAGCGCCGATGGACGCATCACGCTCGCGCCCGACGGCAACGGCGGAACGAAGCTCACCTACAGCTATGACGCTGCCATCGGCGGCAAGGTCGCCAGCATCGGCGGGCGGCTGCTCGATGGCGCGACGCGCGTCATCATCGGCCAGTTCTTCACCGCGCTGGCCCGCAAGGCCGGCGGTGGTGGCGCGGAGGGCGGAGGTTTCTCGCTGTTCGCGTTGCTGGCCAGCCTGTTCGGGGGGCGCCGATGAAGCCGCCCGCATTCGACTATCTCCGCGCCGAGAGCATCAGTGATGTCCTTGATGGACTGGCACAGCAGGGCGGCGATGCCCGCGTGCTCGCGGGCGGGCAGTCACTGATGGCGATGCCCAACATGCGCCTTGCCAAGCCAAAACTGTTGATCGACATCATGCGCCTCAGGGAGCTGCGCCAGATCGAGCGGAAGGGCGACGCCGTCGTCATCGGCGCCGGTGTACGCCAGGCCGATCTCCTGGCCTGGCCAGATCTTGCCGAGACCCTGCCGCTGGTGGCGCTGGCGCTGCCCTGGGTCGGGCACATGCAGACCCGCAGCCGTGGCACCATCTGCGGTTCGCTCGCGCATGCCGATCCCAGCGCCGAGATGCCGCTGACGCTGGTCGCGCTTGGCGGTGAGGTGTTCTTGCGCAACGCTAAACGACGCCGCCGCGTGGCGGCAAAGGACTTCTTCTCCGGCATGATGCTGACCGCGCGCGCTGATGATGAGTTGATCGAAAGCATATCGCTGCCTGTCATCAAGGGATCGCGCGTCGCTTTCCGCGAGGTCGCGCGCCGGCACGGTGATTTCGCGATCGTCGCCTGCGCAGCCATGAAGACGCCAACGGGTGTGCGCCTCGCTGTCGGGGGCGTCGCGGATGTGCCGACCGCGCGCGATTGGCCGCGGCTCGATGGGACCGCGCTCGACGACGCCCTCAACGCCTTCGCTTACGAGCTTGGCGCCCACGACGACGTCCACGCGACCGCGCGCTACCGCCGCGACCTCGTGCGCATGATAGGCCGCGACCTGATCGGCGAGGTGCTGCAATGACCCGTCTCAAGGCGGACCGCCGCCATGCCGTCCGTTTCGCGCTCAACGGCAATCCCGTCGAGGGCGAGGCCGAGCCGCGGATGCTGCTCTCGGATTTTCTGCGCCACCAGCTGGGGGCGACCGGCACCCATGTCGGCTGCGAGCACGGTGTCTGCGGCGCCTGCACAATCGTCGTCGACGGCATGCTGACGCGGTCGTGCCTGACGCTCGCGGCGCAAGTCGATGGCTGCGAACTGAAGACGGTCGAAGGGCTCGCGCCGTCGGCCGATCGGCTTGGCGTGCTGCAGCAGGCCTTCCGCCGCAACCACGCGCTCCAGTGCGGCTTCTGCACCGCCGGCATCTTGATGTCGCTGGACCATTATCTCGCGAATAACCCGGCGCCGACCGAGGCGGAGATCCGGGATCTTCTCAGCGGGCATATCTGCCGCTGCACCGGCTACACCCCAATCATCCAGGCGGCGCTCGAAGCCGCCGCCGAACTCGCTTCATCCAAAAATGAGACGTCCGATGCTTGATCTCGCCAGCAGCTTCATGGCCAGCGCCGCGCGCGATCCCAATGCGATTGCCTTGGTCGACGGCGACCTTCGTCTGACCTATCGGCAATGGTACGACAAGATTTCCGCGCTGGTGGCGTCGTTCGACCGCCTCGGCCTCAAGCCCGGCGATCACGTCGTCACGCTGCTGCAGAACCGCTGGGAGGCGGCGACGCTGCACTGGGCCTGCCAGATCGCGGGCCTCGTGATCACGCCGATCAACTGGCGCGCCAAGGCCGACGAGCTCGATTATTGCATCGAGAACGCCGAGGCCTGCGCGGTCTTCCATCAGGACATCTCTGCCGAGGCCGTGCAGGGTTTGGCGCTGGCAGGCAGGCTGCTGCGCGTGTCCGTCGATCCCGGGACCGGTGAGGCCACCAGCTTTTCTGACCTGATCAAGGACCGCGCGCCCGACGCGGAGCCGCGTGTCGGTGCCGATGCCTGGTCGATCATGCTCTACACCTCGGGCACGACGTCTCGGCCAAAGGGCGTGCCGCGCCGGCACCGCGCCGAGCGGGCCGCAGCGATCGCCCATGTCGCGCAGAATCTCTACGGCCGCGGGGAGCGCACGCTCGGCGTCATGCCGCTCTACCACACCATGGGCGTCCGCTCGCTGCTGGCGATGTCGCTGATCGGCGGCACGTTCATCTGCCTGCCGCGCTATGACAGCCGCCAGGCGCTGGCGCTGATCGAGAAGGAGGAGATCACCAACCTCTATCTGGTGCCGACGCTCTATCACGACCTCGTCCATCACGAGACGTTTGCCGGGACCAACGTCTCCAGCGTGCGCAAGCTCGGTTTCGCCGGCGCCTCGATGACCGATGGCCTGCTGAAGAAGCTGAACGAGGCGTTCAAGCCAGACCTGTTCGTCAATCACTACGGCAGCTCCGAGATCTACACGTTTACGATCGACCAGAACGCGGCCGCAAAGCCCGGCTCGGCTGGCAAGGCGGGATTGAACCAGCACGTCAAGGTCGTGCGCATCGGCGCGAAGTCGGTCGCGGATATCGCCGCGGTCGGCGAGGAGGGCGAGATCATCTCCACGCTCAAAGGCGACGAGGCCTTCGAAGGCTATTGGCGCCGTCCCGAAGCCGACGCCAAGTCGCTGCGCGAGGGCTGGTACTTTACGGGCGACACCGGCTACGTCGATCCCGACGGCGACCTGTTCGTCACCGGCCGCGTCGACGACATGATCATCACCGGCGGCGAGAACGTCTCGCCGGTCGAGATCGAGAGCTGCCTGTCGCTGCATCCTGATGTCGACGAGGTCGCCGTGGTCGGTGTCGCCGACGAAAAATGGGGCAAAATCGTCGCCGCCTTCGTCAAGCGCAATCGCGCGGTGTCGGAAGGAGAGCTGGAGCAGTTCTGCCGCACCTCGGGCCTTGCCAATTTCAAGCGGCCGCGCCGCTACGTCTTCGTCGACGCGATCCCGAAATCACCCGTCGGCAAGCTGCTGCGGCGGCTGCTCGTCGCCGGAGAATACGAGGCCGAGCGCCTGCCGCCGTCGGACGCGGCCTGAAAAATCGGCCATCAACAGAAGGAAGCCAAAATGCCGTCACCCTATACATTTTCCGATCCCCGGCTCGCCAAGCTCGACGCGTTCAAGGTCGAAATCGACGAGGCGCATGAGCGCGCCGACATCATCTTAGGGAGGCCGCCCTACAATGTCGTGTCGATGCCGCAGCGCGACCAGCTGCGCCTGACCTTCGAGACGCTGGATGAGGATCCGCGCGTGCGCGTCATCGTGGTGCGCGGCGAGGGCGAGCATTTTTCTAGCGGCGGCAATATTGGCGGCTTCATGGAGGCAAGCCCGGAGCATGTCTCCAGGCTCGCCTGGAACATCGCCGCGCCCGCGCGCTGCGCCAAGCCCGTGATCGTCGCCAACCGCGGCTATTGCTTCGGCGTCGGCTTCGAGTTGTCGCTGGCCTGCGACTTCCGCATCGCATCCGAGACCACGCAATATGCGCTCCCGGAGCAGAAGCTCGGCCAGATCCCGGGCTCGGGCGGCTCGGCCCGCCTGCAGAAGATGGTCGGCGTCACCCGCACCAAGGACATCGTGATGCGCTCCAAACGCATCTCGGCCAAGCAGGCCTATGAATGGGGCATCGCCACCGAATGCGTGCCGGATGCCGAGCTGGAGAAGGCGACCGACAAGCTCGTCGACGAGCTTCGTACCTTCTTGCCGCTGGCGCAGCGCACCGCCAAGAAGCTCCTCAACGACACCGAGGACTCGACGCTCGCCATCGCCATCGAGCTCGAAGGCCATTGCTACAGCCGCCTGCGCCAGTCGGAAGACTTCAAGGAGGGCGTCGAGGCCTTCAACGCCAAGCGTCCGCCGAGATTCGTCGGCCGCTGAGACGCGACGCAAGCGCAATGCCGCGGTTCGCAATGGCGCGGACCGCGGCCTTCAAACGGGGGAGGTAAAACAGCATGGCTGAGATGGATATGCCGGTCGCCGGTGCACAGGCATCGGCTGACAACAAGCAGATGGTCAATGCGATCATCGCATCGGTGCTCGGATGGGCGCTCGATCTGTTCGATTTGTTCATTCTGCTCTACGTGGCGCCGGTCGTCGGCGCGCTGTTCTTTCCGTCGAGCAATGCCGCGCTTTCGCTGGCCGCGGTCTATGGCTCGTTCGCGGTCACGCTTTTGATGCGGCCGCTCGGCTCGGCGGTGTTCGGCCATTATGCCGACGTGCACGGCCGCAAGCAGGCGATGCTCATCGCCATTGTGGGCGTCGGCCTCAGCACGGCGGCGTTCGGCCTGCTGCCGACCATCGCGCAAGTCGGCGTGATCGCGCCGATCATGTTCCTGATCCTGAGGCTGATCCAGGGCATCTTCGTCGGCGGCGTCGTGGCGTCCACCCATACCATCGGCACCGAGTCCGTGCCGCCGCAATGGCGCGGCGCGATGTCGGGCCTGGTCGGCGGCGGCGGCGCGGGCATCGGTGCGCTGCTCGCATCCTTCATCTTCCTGATCACGTCCTCGGTCTTCCCCGGCGATGCCTTCGCGGTCTGGGGCTGGCGTTTCATGTTCTTCTCGGGCCTGCTGAGCTCGCTGCTGGGCTGGTTCATCTTCCGGAACCTCGAGGAATCCCCGTACTTCAAGGAGCTGAAGCGCCAGCAGGGCAACAAGCAGGCGAAGGTCTCGAAGGCGCCGGTGAAGGACGTGTTCTCCGGCCAGTATCGCGGCGTGCTGCTGGTCAATTTGCTCATCACCTTCGGCGGTGGAGCCGGCTATTACCTGACCTCGGGCTACCTGCCGAGGTTCCTGAAGGTCATCAACGCGGTCCCGAACCAGACTTCGTCGCTGATCCTGATGGGCGCGAGCGTGTCGGCGTTCTTCTCTGCGGTGCTGGTCGGCGCGCTGAGCGACCGCATCGGCCGCAAGAAGACGTTCCTTCTGATCGGCGCACTGGCGGCAGTGCTGCTGCCACTGTGCTATCTCAATCTCGCTGCGACAAAGGAGACGACGCAGATCACGGTCTACGCGCTGGCAATCGCCTTCATCGGCAATGCCGGCTATGCGCCGGTGCTGATCTTCCTGAACGAGCGCTTTCCGACTGCGCTGCGCGCGAGCGGCACGGGCTTGTCCTGGAACATTGGCTTTGCGCTGGGCGGCATGATGCCGACCTTCGTCTCGCTGGTGAGCGGCAGCCCCGCGGAGATTCCGATGTCGTTGGCCTATTTCGCGGTCGGCGTGTTCGTGATTTATCTGATCGGCGCGATCGTGATCCCGGAGACCAAGGGCAATTTCCGCTAGGCCAAATCGGCGCGGCTGCACCCGGCCGCGCCGATCCATCGAATTGCGCAACGAGACGGGTATGGATGGACTGCATTAGACGACCTGATCGTCGGCGGCGGGGCGGCGGGCTGCGTGCTCGCTAACCGGCTTTCCGCCGATGGGCACCGCCGCGTTCTCCTGATCGAAGCCGGAATGGACATGCCGCCGGGAGCAAGCCGGTCGCCCGTGTCTATGAGCAGGGCCGGTGATGGGCGGCGGCTCCAGTATCAATGTGCAGTCGGCCAATCGTGGCTTGCCGCGCGACTATGACGAATGGCGCGATCTCGGAGCGCGAGGCTGGGGCTGGGCGGACGTGCTGCCGTACTTTCTCAAGCTCGAGACCGATCTGGATTTCGACGGCCCGTTGCACGGCCGAAGCGGCCCGATCCCGGTCCGCCGCATCGCGCACGAGGCGATGCCGCCGTTTGGCCGCGCCGTCGGCGAGGCGTTGTCGGCGACGGGCCGCCGTTCCGAGAGGACCAGAACGGCTAATTCGAAGACGGTATCTTCCCACCGGTCGAATGCCGGACGAAGGAACGCCGAGCGTCCGCTCGGACCAATATCGCGGCGCCAAGCTCTATTGTTTATTTGATATATCATGTATCAATGCTGGCGCGGTGGTGTGAAATCGTGTAAGGGCATCATGAAACCAGTTTTTGGGGGGGTGGCGGACGATCTAACCGGCGGTATGGAGACCGCCGCCATGCTCATCGCTGCCGGTATCGACTGCGCGTTTGTCACCGACCCCGAACTTGTTGCGACGATCGGCGACATCCCCGCCATCGTGGTTGCGCAAAAAACGCGCGTCATCCCGGCTGACGAAGCTGTTGCCAGGAGCGGGAAGGCGGCGCGGGCTTTGCTCGCGCGTGGCGCGCGTCAGATCTTCTTCAAGTATTGTGCGACATTCGATTCCACCGACCGCGGCAATATCGGTCCCGTGGCGGACATGCTGATGCAGCTCACGGGCGCGGACCACACTGCGTTTTGCCCCGCCTCTCCCTCGCTTCGTCGCACCGTCTACAACGGCCATCTCTTTCTCGGGACCGAGCTGATCTCGGACTCGCCGAAGCGCAACGATCCGCTGACGCCGATGACGGATCCCGATCTCGTTCGCGTGTTGCAGAGGCAGACGCCAACCAGGGTTGGCCTTCTTGCCCATCCTTTGGTCAGTGCCGGCCCTGCACATTTGGAGCAGGCTATCGCGTCCGCGACCGGGCAGGGTGTTCGCTACTTCATTACGGATGCGATCTATGATCGCGATCTCGATGTGCTCGCCGAGCTGACTTCCGACTGGAAGTTGATGACGGGCAACGCAACTATCGTTCAGCACTACCCTGCGATCTGGAAGGCGCAGGGGCTCGTCGCCCCAACGAGCAACCGGGCGCGCTTGCCCGCAGTGGATGGCAGCGGGGTGGTTCTTGCCGGCAGTTGCGCGGAACGCACGCTCGAGCAACTCGCCGAATTCGAACGACACCGCCCAGTGCTTCGGATGAATCTCCTGGCGGCCGACGATGTCGGGTCAGCAGTCGGGGTGGCGCTCGACTGGGCGCGACCGCGGCTGAAGGACGGGCCTATCGCCATCTCAACCTCGGAGTCTCCCGAAGTCGTCAAAATGGTCCAGGAGCGATATGGGCGCGAAGGTGCTGCGCAACTTGCCGAGACCATCCTCGGCCGTCTCGCTGTTTCTCTTCGTGGTGCCGGAGTCCGCCGCTTCGTCGTCGCCGGCGGCGAGACCTCGGGTTCGATCGTTGATCACCTTGGCATTCGAAGCCTGCGGGTTGGCCCCTATGGCGGCCCGGGCATCGGCACGGCCACGACCGACGACGCGGATCCGATCGCCCTTTGCCTCAAGTCCGGCAAGCTCGGGCCGGTCGACCTGTTCATGACGACGCTGAAATCGATGCTGAATCCGGAGGATGCCAATTGAACGAGCTCGAAACCAGGCAATCGCTGCTAAACATCGTCGAGACGCTTGAAAAGAAGGGGTTCAATCACGGCAGCAGCGGCAATGTAAGCTGCCGCCTCGGGGAGGACATTCTCATCACGCCGAGTGGTGGCAACAGCGGCAACACGACGCCCGATCGCCTGGTGCGGCTGAAGCACGACGGAACCGTGCTCGGCGGCGGCCTGCCGTCCAGCGAATGGCATATGCACCTCGCCATCCTCAAGGCCTATCCGCACGTGAATGCGGTCGTACATACACATGCCGACTGCTGTGTCGCGCTGGCATGTCTTGCGAAGCCAATTCCGGCGTTCCACTACATGGTCGCCGGTTTTGGCGGGAACGACGTGCCGTGCGTTCCCTACGCGACATTTGGAACACGAGCGCTCGCCGAAGGCGCGGTCGCCGCGCTTCGGAAGCGCAAGGCCTGCCTGCTGGCCAACCACGGGATGATCGCCGCGGGCGCAAGCCTGCAGGCGGCTTTCGATCTCACCGTAAAGCTTGAGACTCTTGCCAGGCAGTATCTGCTCGCCTGTCAGGCCGGCGCGCCGACGATCCTTCCCGATGATGAAATGGCGCGGGTGCTCGAACGCTATGCGAGCTACGGCCGAGTTGCTTTACCAGCCTGATCGAAGGAGGGCCCATGGAGATCACCGGCAAGACCAAGATCATGTTCGTGCTGGCGCACCCGGTCGACCATGTTCGCGCAAGCGCTGTCTTGAACACCTATTTTCAGTCCATCGACGACGACGTGGCGGTATCGCCGCTTCATGTGCTGCCGGCCGATCTGGGGGCAGTTCTCGCGAGCGTCAGGCTGATGCGCAATGTCGTCGGCTTTGGTGTCACGATCCCGCACAAGACAGGCGTGATCGAACATCTGGATGAGACGACGCCGACGGCGGCGCTCATCGGCGCCGTCAATTTCGTCAAGCGAACGGCTGACGGACGCCTCATCGGCGACAATCTGGACGCGCGGGGTTTTGTCGCCAGCCTTGCGCAGCATCAGATTGCGGTTCGTGGCCGGAAAGTGCTCCAGGTCGGAGCAGGCGGTGCGGGGCGCGCAACCGCATTCGGCCTGGCCGAGGCCGGCGCACGCGAACTGACCATCATGAATCGGGATGGAGCGAAGGCGCATGCGCTCGCCGAGGCGGTGTCACGGCGCTATCCGGAGACGAAGGTCAATGCCGGGCGCGCGGAGGCACGCGCGTTCGACCTCATCGTCAATACGACGTCGCTCGGCATGAAGACGGATGACCCTCTGCCGCTCGATATCGAGGGAGTGGGTCCCGCGACCGCCGTCAGCGACATCATCGTCACCCCCGAGGTGACCCGGCTTCTGGAACAGGCCGCAGCTCAGGGCGCGAGAACCATCGGCGGCAAGCCGATGCTCGACGCGCAAATGGCCCTTGTCGCGCGCTCTATTGCGCGATAGCCTGATATATCAAATATTATATCGAGAGCAGCCGCCGTGGATCGAGGTCCCCGGCATCAGTGTAAGGGGCATTTGCCTCCCGCGTCGTACCAGGCGGACAGATGGGAAACGAGATCTTCGTGAAGGCTGCATCGACCACACCGGCAACAGCGGGCGCATCCATCCGCATCAGCCGTCTGGAAAAACGCTTCGGCCCGGTTTTTGCCGTCGACGGCGTGGATCTCGATATTGCCGCCGGCGAATTCATCGCTTTGCTTGGACCTTCCGGCTCCGGCAAGACCACCATCCTGATGAGCGTTGCGGGGTTCGAGTTTCCGACAAGCGGCACCATCCAAGTGGATTCCGAAGACCTCACCTATGTGCCCTCGAACAGGCGCAACCTGGGAATGGTCTTTCAGAACTACACGCTGTTCCCGCACATGACGATCTTGGACAACGTCGCCTTTCCTCTGAAGATGCGTGGACTGCCGAAGGCCGAGCGTCATGCGCGCGCCGAAGCTGCGCTCGAAACGGTGCGTCTGGGCGGTTACGGCAACCGTCGTCCCAACGAGCTCTCCGGCGGCCAGCAGCAACGCGTGGCGCTCGCGCGTGCCATCGTCTATCAGCCGCGCGTCCTGTTGATGGACGAGCCACTCAGCGCACTCGACAAGAATCTGCGTGAGGACATGCAGCTCGAGATCAAGCGCCTGCATGCCGAGCTCGGCGTTACCGTCATCTTCGTCACTCACGATCAGAGTGAGGCCCTGACCATGGCCGACCGGATCGCCGTCCTGAAGGATGGTAAGATCAAGCAGATCGGGCCGGCACGCGAACTCTACGAGAGGCCCGCAAATCTCTTCACTGCCGGCTTCATCGGCGAGATGAATTTCGTTGACGTCACGGTCGAAAGCGTCGGCGACGTTGTCTCGGTGGGGCTGCCATGGGGTGAGACGTGGCAACTGCCGGCGACCGCGGCGGTCGATGCAGTGAAGGCCGGCGAAGCCGCGGTGATGGCCGTGAGGCCCGAGCGGCTACGGCTCGGCGCGAGTGCGGCAGGGCAAATCGTCAACGTCACGCTGAGCGACATCGTCTATGCGGGGTCAGCCATGCTCCTGATTGGCCGCCTGCCGGATGGCACCGAGGTGCGTGCGCGCATTCCGGGCGAATCGCAGCTCAGCTCCCTGGCTCCCGGAGACGTTGCGTCCTTCACCGTGCCTGCGGCGGCGATCCTGCTCTACCGAGGGAAGCGGTGATGACGAAGGAGGTGCGATCGCAGTTCTGGTACTCCGATGGCCGCAGGCTGAGCGGCCTGTCGACGCTGCTGCTGTTGCTACCGTTCTTCGCCGTCATCGCCTTCGTCTTCATCTATCCGATTGCGCAGCTCCTCCTGATCAGCTTCTTGGAGCCGCATCCGACTTTGGACAACTACGCCCGCGTCGTCGACAACCCGGTTCACGCGCGCGTCCTGATGCGCACGCTCTGGACTGCTGCGCTCGTGACAGCCCTATCCGCGGTTCTCGGCTTCCCGGTAGCCTACTATATGAGCCGGACGAAGGGGGCGCCCGCCGCCCTTGTCGCGGTCTGCGTGATCCTGCCGCTCTGGTCGAGCGTACTGGTGCGCACCGCCGCCTGGTCTTTCCTGTTCCAGCGCAATGGGCTGATCAACTCGGCGCTGATGGCCCTCGGCCTGACCTCGCAGCCGTTCAAGCTGCTCTACACCCAGAGCGCGGTGGTCATCGCCATGACTCACGTGTTGCTGCCGTTCATGATCCTACCGATCTACGGCGCCTTGCGCAGCATTCCGAACGACTATGCGCGGGCGGCCGCCGTGCTCGGCGCGACGCGCCTGCGGACCTTTCTCGAAGTCATTCTTCCATTGAGCCTGCCGGGCGTCGTTTCCGGATCGCTGCTGGTGTTTCTCACGGCGCTTGGCTTCTTCATCACGCCCGCGCTTCTCGGCTCACCGCAGGAGATGATGATCTCGACCCTCGTGTCAAAGCAGATCCGCGAGGTCCTTGACTGGCCCTTCGCCGCCGCATTGGTGGGGGGCTGACGTTCTTCGTGACCTTGCTCGCGATCGTGTTCAGCAAGACGTTGCGTTTCGACCGGCTGATGGGGAGCGCCTCGTGAAACCGCCGACCGACCGAGGTTCCCTCGTGCTGGGCGCCTATGTTTATGCTGTGCTGGCATTCATCATTGTGCCGCTCGTCATCGTCATTCCAATGTCGTTCAGCCAGAACGACTACCTGGCATTCCCGCCGACCGGTTTCACCTTGAAATGGTACGCCGAGTATTTCGACAGCAGGCAGTGGCGTGCGGCCACCTGGCTCAGCGTGCAAGTGGCGCTTCTGACGGCAGCCTGTGCTTCGCTGATCGGAACCGCAGCCACCTATGCCATGGTCCGTGGTCGCAGCCGGCTCGTGACCCTGTTCCAGATCCTCCTGATAGGGCCGATCATCGTGCCGCATATCGCGCTCGCCGTCGGTCTCTACCTGTTTTTCCAGACGATCGGTCTCTCGGGAACCGTTCCCGGCTTTGTGCTTGCACATACGGTTCTGACCCTGCCGTTCGTCGTGTTCACGATGGCGGCGGCCCTGGGCAGCGTCGACGCCAATCTCGAAGCGGCGGCGATGAGCTGCGGTGCGACGCGCTTTCAGGCCTTTCGCTTCGTGACGCTGCCGCTGGTCCTGCCGAGTCTTGCGAGCGGCGCGCTGTTTGCCTTCATCATCTCCTTCGACGAACCCGTCGTGTCGTTCTTCCTGTCCGGCATACGCCAGAAGACGCTGCCGCGTCGTATGTTCGAGGACATCGAGCAGAATCTGACACCCATAATTCCTGCGATCGCGACGCTGCTGATCGTCCTGTCCATCGCGATCTTGCTGGGAGGCCATGCACTCAGGTCCCGCAGCAAGACTCAGTCAAGCGCCGGATGAGAGCTCAAAGAGGAGAACGTCGATGTCGAAGAAGACCTGGAAGCGGACCTCAGCACTGCTTGCGCTGGCTTCCGCTCTTTCTGTAACGTTGCCGGCTGCCGCTCAGAAGCTCGAAGATCAGCTGGTGATTGCCACGACCGGTGGTCTGATGGGCAACACGCTGGCGAAATACTTCTACGAGCCCTTCAACAAGGCCAGGAATGTCGAGGTCGTCCCGGTCGCGGTCGAAGTTCCCGACCAGTGGGCGCGCGCCAAGGCAATGCAACGAACCGGCAAGATGGAGTTCGACATCGTCACGGCAACCGGTCCAGATCTGGTCGGGCGCACCGACATGCTCGAGAAGATCGACTGCGCCAAGCTGCCGAGCGTCCAGAAGTTCGGCGTCTCCGATGCCTGCCAGCCCTACGGTGTCGCTCGCACGACCGGAGGCATGCTGATCACCTACAATACCGAGGCGTTCAAGGAGAAGGCACCGAAGACCTGGGCCGATTTCTGGGACGTCAAGCAATTCCCCGGACCTCGTGGCCTGCCTGATACCGGCGACAGCGACTGGTGGGTGCCCGTGGCCGCGCTCCTCGCCGACGGCGTCAAGGCGGACCAGCTCTTTCCGCTCGATCTCAATCGCGCCTACAAGAAGCTTGACGAGATTCGTCCCAATGTCTCCGTCTGGTGGAAAACAGGCGATCAGGTGCAGCAGATCATGCGCAGCCGCGAGGTGGTCTTGGCCATGAGCTATTCGGGACGCGCGCTCGCCGTCGTGAAAGAGGGCGCTCCGGTCGCCATGTCCTGGGATCAGGCCATTCGCGACACCGGCTATATGGCTGTTCTCAAGGGCGCGCCGGACCTCAACGCGGCCATGGCCTATCTCGACTTCTTCTATGCGAGCCCCGACGCCCACGTACCGTTCATGCGGGCCGTCAACTATGCAACTGCCAGCAAGTCGGCCATCGAGTTGCTGAAGCCGGAAGAGCGCAATCTCTATGCGACCTCGCCGGAAAACTACGAAAAGCTGGTCAAACCCGATTTCGCCTGGATCGGCGAGCACCGCAACGAATTGCGCGAGCGGTGGATGGCCTGGCTGACGCGCTGAGCCGCGACAGCGTCTCCCGCGGCTTCGCGTTCGCAAGATGAGGACGGACCATGGATCACACCAGTGACCCCAGTGCGATGCGCTACGTCATCGATCCGAGCAGGCTCGATCTCGTAGAGGAATTCCGCGCGAGCCCGCTCGGTGTGCACAGTCCGGAGCTCCGCAAGCTGCTGGCGCGGATGCGATGGGGCAGGCCGGAAGGGCGACTTGTCCTGATCGTGCTCGAGCCGGGCAGGGCCTGGCGGCTGTCGTGTATCCCCAAGCGGCGGGGCGATCCCATGCCTTTCGTCGATGATCGCGTCTTCACCTCTCTCGCTGAAGCGGAGTGGCATGTTTTCAAGCTGCGTTGGCAGGAAATGACTGGCGCGACGCTGCCTGCGGAGGTTTCGGGTGATTTATAGGACGAACGAGTATCTCGGCTATCCGGACCGCATCAGCGTTCCAGCAGGCGAGACGGTCCGCTTCCAGTTGAGCAGCAAGCGGCCGAACGTGAAGGTCGAGGTGCTGCGGTTGCGCTGCGGCGATGTCGATGTCAACGGTCCGGGCTTCAAATACGAGGTGATGACGAGCAACGTCGACGGCGAGCACGCCTGTCTCGATCAGCCAATCCGGCCGGGATCCAACGCGATCGTCGAGCACGATGGCGCTCTCGCTCCGACCGGGGGACACTGGTGCTTCGGCGCCTACGTCTGTCCGACGCGCATCGCCGACAATGCCAAGGCCGTGATGGGCAATTGGTGCGAGGCCTCGGGGCGCGGCTACGCTCTCGAGCTTGATGAGGAAGGATGCCCGGTTCTGGTCCTCGGCCGGTCAACCGGAGCGTCGGCCCGTTTTACCCTCGACGCGAAACTGCGACAGCGCGTCTGGGCGTTCGTATCGGTCGCGATCGATCTCGTACGGCGATCGGCAACGCTGTCGTTGATCGTTCCGGCGAATGGCGTTCAGCCGACGGTCGCCCACGCGAAATCATTCGCTCTGCCGCTGGCGCTTGCGCTCGACTCGGGATTGCCGTTCCTGATTGCGGCCCATCATCTGAACGGGGAGCAGCAATACGCGTC
The DNA here is from genome assembly GCF_044570075.1 of Bradyrhizobium sp. YCK136. NCBI lineage: Bacteria > Pseudomonadati > Pseudomonadota > Alphaproteobacteria > Hyphomicrobiales > Nitrobacteraceae > Bradyrhizobium > Bradyrhizobium sp. YCK136. Next base: position 5,896,657 of record NZ_CP172424.1, on the reverse strand, counting down.
TCATTTCGACGGCAAGATCGAGGCGCCGCGGATCTTCTCGCGTCCGCTGGAGGCGGAGGCGCTGCGCGTGTTCGATTGCCAGCCGCGGACAGGTGCGACCGAGGCCGGCCTTGTCGCTTTCTGGGATTTTGCGGACGGGATCTCGACGCTGTCTGTCAAGGACCTGTCGCCCAACGGTCTGCACGGCAGCCTGCGCCAGCTGCCCCGCAGGGGCGTCACCGGCTTTCATTGGTCGGGGAGCGTCCATGACTGGCGGCTCTCGCCGCGCGAATATGCGGCGATCCATTTCCACAGCGATGACATCTACGATTGCGGGTGGCAGACCACGTGCGCGCTCGATGTGCCGGCCGATTGGCGATCGGGCGTCTATGCGCTGCGGTTGACGCCTGGCGGGAATGACCCTGAGGCGAACTGCGAAAGCTATGTCACTTTCTTCGTGACCCCCGGCAGGAAGTCCAGGCGAGCCGATTTCGTCATCGTCGCTTCGGTGGCGACTTATCTGGCTTATGCCAACAGTGCATTGCGGCTCTATCAGGTTCACTTCGAGACTCTGATGGAGCACGTCCTGTGGCTGCCGCAGGACGACGTCTTTATGCAGGAGAACCCGGAGATCGGGCAATCGACCTATGATTGCCATGTCGACGGATCGGGGCGCGCCTACAGCTCCTGGCTGCGGCCCATCCTCAACATGCGCCCGCGGGGCTACTGGTTCAATCTGATCAACGACACCCACATCCTCGATTGGCTTGAGGAGAAAGGGATTTCCTACGATCTGATCACGGATGTCGAGCTCGATCGCGAAGGGGCACGGGCGCTCGCGCCTTATCGGGTCGTGATGACGCCGACCCATCCCGAATACTACAGTTTCAGCATGATGAACGCGATCATGGCGCACCAAAACGCCGGGGGGCGGCACATCTCGATGGGAGGCAATGCGTTCTACTGGCGCTGCGGCTTTCATCCGGCCGCGCCCGCGGCGCTGGAGGTCCGCCGCGGCATGGCCGGAACGCGGACCTGGGAGTCGGAGCCGGGCGAGGTTCATCTTGCCGGCACCGGCGAGCCGGGCTCGTTGTGGCGGCACTCCGGCTTTGCACCGCAGAAGCTCGTGGGCGTCGGCTTTTCGGCGATGATCAACGACACCTGCGGCTACTATTTGCGCACGGCCGAGAGCGAGGACGCGCGCGCCGCCTTCATCTTCGAGGGTGTGGACCGCGACGAGAAGCTCGGTGACTTCGGCTTTCGCTACAATGGTGCGGTCGGTAGCGAGATCGACCGCTACGATCTCGATCTGGGAACGCCGCGGCACGCGTTACGGATTGCGACCTCCGAAGGTCTGGGGGCAGGCGCGCTCCCGACGCCGGAAGAGTTTCGTACCGTGGTTGACGGGCTTGACGGCACCCAGAACGCCTTGGTCCGCGCCGACATGGTGTTCTTCGAAACCGCCAATGGCGGTGCGGTATTTGCCACTGGCTCGATCACCTATGGCATGTCGCTGGGCCACAACAACTACGACAACAACATCAGCGCTATCACCCTGAATGTCGTGACACGGTTCCTTGATCCGGCGCCGTTCGTCATCCCCGCCCAGGCTTAGGGCACGGACACGGCTTCGATCAGAAGAGATCTCCCATGACTGACAAGCGCCATTTCCAATCTCCGGAACTGGGAGCCAAAACGTCGGGCCGCGAAAGGTGCGCCCGATGCATGCGGACGAGCATTGGGGTAGCCAGCCCTGGTACGAAGCGCCGCGCGAAGACCCCGAAGTGCCGGAGGTGTACACCTATACCGACGCGATGTCTTACGATCCGGGAGGGGAGGTTGCCTTCCATTCCAGCGCGACGGCGAAGACCTGGCGGTTGCAGGTCTATCGCGATGGCCTTGAGCCGGAAATGGTGCATGAGGTCGATGCACTGGACGGTGTGTTCGCACCCACGCCACCGGACGCCTACCGCAATGGATGTAACTGGCCGGTCACGCACCGGTGGAGATTGCCGTCCGATCTGCGCTCCGGGTTCTATCGCGTGATCTCGTCCTGCGAGCGGGCGAATGGCGGCCGATTCGTCCAGCATCACTTTTTCGTCGTGCGCCCAGTGGAAAGGACACGGCGTGCGAAGATCCTGATGATCCTGCCGACGGGTACCTGGACTGCCTACAACGATTTCGGTGGTGCCAATCACTACTTCGGCGTCGAAGGTCCGGGCCGGGACGAGCCGTCGCCGGTGTTGTCGCTCGAGCGACCATGGACCCGCGGCATGGTCTGGCTCCCCGCAGGTGCGCCCCGCATCTGCGCCGATCCTGCGCCCGAGATGGGCGATGCCCCGCGCTATCCGATGAAGGAGTGGGCCTTTGCCAATGGCTTTGGCCAGTATTACGCGGCGGCTGGCTGGGCCCAGTACGATCGTCATTTCGTGTTGTGGGCGGAGAAGGAAGGCTATGCCCTCGACATGATCACCCAGACCGATCTCCACTACAAGCCTGAATTGCTCGACGGCTATCCTTGCGTGACGATCATCGGCCATGACGAGTACTGGACATGGGAGATGCGTGAGGCGATCGAGCGCTATGTGGAAAGCGGCGGACGGCTCGCGCGTTTCGGTGCCAACTTCCTGTGGCAGATACGGCTTGAAGAGGATGGCAAGCGGCAGGTCTGCCACAAGTTCAAGGCGATCCACAAGGATCCCATCGCCGGCACGGGCAGGACGCATCTCATGACGTCGGCCTGGGAAGACCGTAACGTGCGTTGGCCCGGCGCCTCGACAGTGGGTGTGAACGGCGCACACGGCCTCTATGCGTCCTGGGGAGGTTTTGCACCGAACGGCCAAAAGGGCTTTACGGTCTATCGCCCCGAACATTGGGCCTTCGCCGGCACCGGGCTGCACTATGCCGACATCTTCGGCGACAAGCAGCACATCTTTGCCTACGAGGTCGACGGACTCGACTACACTTTCCGCAACGGCCGTCCGTTTCCCGTTCCCGCCGACGGGCAGCCCGAGACCATCGAGATATTGGCCATGGCACCTGCCGTCCTCGCCGAGGACGAGCCGCAAGGCGAGGGCTTTCGCTACTACGTGCGCAGCAGCGATCACGAGGGCCTGGTGGAATGTCTTACCGGCGAAATCACGCCGGAGGGACTTGCCCGCTACAAATACGGATCGGGCATGATGGTGCACATGACCCGTGGCAAGGGCGAGGTTCTGACCGCTGCGACCTGCGAATGGGTGATGGGGCTAAAGCGCGGCGACCCGTTCACGCAGCGGATCACCCGAAACATTCTCGACCGGTTCACGTCGTCGACGCCTGCTGTGCCGCGAGAGGAGAGGGCGTGATCGGGCAAGCCACGCGTGAACGACAGCCGGCGCCACGCACAACCGACATCGCGGAGTTTGAACCCATCGCGCGATCATCGGCGCTGTGAAGGAGGCGCGAAAGATGCGCCGCTGAGGTCAATCCTCCCCAGGCGTCATGTTGCGGGTGCCGCCATGCTTTTCCAGGAGCCGCACGAGGTTTTGGCCGCCCTCCATCATGTCGGCCTGGATCGCTTCCCGCACCTTATCGGGACGGCGTTGTCGCAAATAGTTGAGCACGGACAAGTGCTGATGCTCGTTCGGATAAATCGGTGGCGCGTGCGGATAGTGAAAATTCAGCAAGGGACCGTTGCGCATCCAGATATCGTCGAGAATGGCAAGCACCTCGGGAAGTCCAGATCCATCGTACAGGCCGCGATGGAATTGCCAGTTGGCGCGAACCGCGTCCGACCACCGGCGCTCTTTTTCGGCGCTGATCAACTCGTGATGGATTGCTTCCATCTTGTCGATGCCTGCTTCGGAAATGCGCGTCGTGGCGTGCTCCGCGGCGAGGCCTTCGAGAAACAGCCTCACGGTCCTGAGCTCGATATACTGCTTGGCTGTCATGTGAGCGACCATGATCGAACGGCCAGCCTGCATCTCGAGGGCGCGCCCGCGCACGAGTTGCATCAATGCCTCGCGAATGGGTGTCTCCGACACGTTCATCGTCGCAGCGAGCTCGCGGATCTTGAAGCGGTGGCCCGGCCAGAACCGGCCCTCCATCAGCGCCTGTCGCAGGTTGTTGTAGACAAGGCTTGTCAGGCTATCGCGGGCGACGGGACCAACTCCGCTCTCGCCAGGCTTCTGTTCCACGTCAGTCATTTCGGTCCCTCGCAACGGTTTGGCCGTTTGTGCCAACCCCGCCACCGCTCGAATCCACTTTATATATAATATAGGCAAGCAGATTTGCCGAAATCATTGCCGCCGGCGCCGATTCCGCCGAAAGGAGGTCACTCCTTGTGGTCGGGTTGCTCCACATCGGCATAGGGAGACAGCCACTTGCAATTCACTTTATAATATATGATATATCATCTTAGAGTTGGAGAGGGCCGTCATGCCGGGATTGAACCGAACAAGGGACACCACGCTGCGCGCACGCGCGGAGAAGGTCGTGCCGGGCGGGATGTGGGGGCACCTCCACGCGGCCAAGCTGCCGGACGGTTATCCGCAATTCTTCCGGCGCGGCGAGGGCGGGGTGCTCTGGGATGTGGACGGTAACCGGTACGTGGATTTCATGTGCAGTTGGGGACCCAATCTGCTCGGCCACCATCATCCCGAAGTGGAGGAGGCTGCCGAGCGTCAGCGCCGTGAGGGGGATTGTCTGAACGGCCCGGCGGAAGTCATGGTCGAGCTGGCCGAGCTCGTCGTGGATATGGTGGGTCACGCCGACTGGACGCAATTCCAGAAGAACGGCACCGACGCGACTACGACCTGCGTCACCATCGCGAGGGCAGCAACGGGCCGGCGAAAGATTTTGGTCGCCAAGGGCGCCTATCATGGTGCTGTGCCGTGGTGCTCCCCGTCGTTGCTCGGTGTGACTGCAGAGGATCGCGCCCATGTCGCATATTTCACTTTCAATGATGTCGAGAGTCTCGAGGTGGCGGCAAAGGCGGCCGGCGACGATCTCGCCGGCATCCTGATCTCGGCATACCGCCACGATCTCGGGCTCGACCAGGAACTTCCCACCGTGGAGTTCGCGCATGCGGCACGCCGCATCTGCGACGACAGAGGGGCTGCGCTGATCATTGATGAAGTCCGCGCAGGCTTGCGCCTGAACGCTGCCGGGAGCTGGGAAGGGCTTGGTGTCCGCCCCGACCTGTCCGCCTGGAGCAAGGCGATCGCCAACGGCTATGCCCTGGCGGCTGTCACCGGAGCCAATTGGCTCCGCGGTGCCGCGTCCCAGGTCTTTGTCACCGGGTCATTCTGGGCCGGCGCTGTCGCGATGGCTGCCGCCGTGGCGACGTTGAAGATCGTGCGCAGGGACAATGTGCCGAGCCGTCTTGCACAGCTCGGGCAAATGCTGCGTGAGGGCCTTGAGACACGTTCGCGCCAGTTCGGCGTGTCAATTCGCCAATCGGGGCCTGCGCAGATGCCGACTCTCCTGTTCGACCAGGATCCGGCTTACCGGAAGGGTTCGGCCTTCTGCAGCGCGATGTTGGGGCGAGGCGTTTACTTCCATCCCAAGCACAACATGTTCCTCTGCGCCGCGCACACCGAGGCGGACATCGCCGAGGCGCTCCAAGCCGCCGAACATGGCTTTGCTGTGGTAGCAGGGCTGTGATTCCTTGCTCTGCTTGCCGTTTCCATGTTTAGTCAGCCGTGCCGATGCGGGCCTTTAAGGCCATCCTCGCCTATTCGGATCGGGTGTTCGATCAGCTCCCGTTGGCTCCGGAATAATCTGCTTCAAGCCAGATTGGTCGGTGCAGAATCATCGGACCTGCGCCCAAATGGCGTCAGGGCCAGACTTGGAAGCTTATTGACGGCACCGCTAATGCCGATCCGGCTTCTGTAGATTCTCGTCCCGCACGGATGTGTTCATTGGCGAGCTCGATACCGGATACCTCGGTAGCTCCGCGCGGCTGGCAGTCATCAAGCGAGCGCCGCTACTGCTTTCGTGTGGGTTCTGGCCAGTATTTCCCTAGTTCGACGAAACGCTTGCGGCGGCGTTGCTGACCGCGGCGGCCGACGAGCGACGCGAAAAATCTGCACTCCAGGAGGCGATCCGGTTACTGCTCGGTGAGCGCGATATCTTCGGCGCCTACGACAAGGAGACTCTGGAGGACGCCTCTGACCGATCACTTCGGCAGAGTGCTCACGACGTGACCCAGACATTGTCGACCTCAAGGCTGATCGACATTGGCGTCCTCAGGGCAGATGCCATTCGTACGGAGACAGTAGGCAACCTGGCGGACCTAAGAACTCCATACTCTCCGATTCTATCAACTCTCTATGCAACAGAAAAATTCATAAGATGGAACTTCTAGCGTGTCACCCTTTGCCGTACTCATCGCCGGCTGGTTCGGCGTCGCGCCTGACGCCGTCCGGATGATCACGGACGGCGTCAACAAAACTCTTCGCGTCGTGAGCGATCATGATGACGTATTCGCACGCTTCTCGCCTACCTCCTTGCACAGTCGTGAAGCCCTTGAAAGCGCAACGCTCCGACACAGATTGGTCTTATAGAGGTCTATTGCTCAAATGCCTTCTTCGATTTTGCGCCATCGCGCCCCAATCGTGATCCGATAGCAGCAACGGTTGTTTCTTTCCTTGATCTATTGGAGTCGAATCCAGCATCGATCACATTCCTCGTTTCCGAGGCAAGTGCCGAGGTGGCAGGCTTTTCGGTCGCGCGAATAACAGTCCGTCGGGTCTGGGAGATCCAGATCGGTGCGCATGCTGCGCAAAGAAATCGTGGGATCGGAGGCGCATTAATGAGCTGGGGATCGTCAAAGCGCCTTTGGAAGTTTTCCAAACGCAGGCCAACTGGCTCGAGTCGTCAATGATCGAGGCATTCTAAGTCGCACCGCACGCATTTGCGTTGCGGTGACGATAGCGTCTCACTAGAGAAGCGATGCAGATAGTGAGCAATCGGACGTTGCCGATATAAACGCAGGCAACTGATCTGAATGCGAGTCCGCGGAGGAGCTGAATCACAAGCGATAAGCGTCGGCCGCGCGCGGACGCGGCGAGCCGATCTTGGATCCATGATCGTTGCAGGTCGAGCGTGGAGCCATTTCACGTTGGGCGACGTGTTGCTGTTGAGGGACTTTCTGGAAATGCGACGTGCAGTTGAGGTTGGGACGGCAGCTCGCTTTGGTGCGACACTGCTAGGTGGAGTGATGTTGCTGGCGTGGTTCGAATCGCCCGCTCAATCCAAAACCTCGCAAGGCGCCAACTCGCTTCCACCCGTTACTGTCGATGCTCCAACGCAACAGACGATCCATCGCACGCCGAGCAAACGAGATGCGTCTCGGGTTCGATCAACTTCACGGCGCGTCACGGCGCCTGGTGCCCTGCAAGCCGAAGCTGTCGCTGCGCAGTCGCAGCCGTCGCGGTCGGGTGTCGTGCCCGCCTACGCAGGCGGCCAGGTCGCTCAAGGCGCGCGACTAGGACTGCTCGGAAACACCGGCACGATGAAGTCACCGTTCAACGTAACGAGTTACACGGACAAATTCATTCGCGATCAGCAGGCAGCGACGGGGGCGGACGCCTTGATCCTCGATCTTTCCGTACGAAGTTCCCATCCAACGGGCGGTGTGCTCGATTCGTTTTACATCCGTGGCTTCCCGGTCAACGAAGGCAATAACGGTGAATTTGCCTTCGAGGGCCTGTACGGGATCGCGCCGACATACCGCATCTTTACGGATTACGTCGAGCGCATCGAAGTGCTCAAGGGTCCCTCAGCCGCGCTCTCGGGCATCGCGCCCAATGGCGGCGTCGGCGGCGTTATCAATGTCGTGCCTAAACGCGCGGGAGAGGATTTGACGCGCTTCATCGTGGATTACGGCTCGGCTGCACGGTTTGGCGGTCACTGGGATGTTGCGAGGCGTTACGGCGACAGCAAGGAATGGGGCGTACGCGCCAGCGTTAGCCTGCGCGACGGCGACACGCCCATCGATCGCCAGTCCGAAACGACCGGGGTCGGGTCGCTGGCCCTCGACTATCAGGGCGAACGGTACAGGTCCTGGCTCTACCTCATCGCCCAGACCGATCGGTTCGATGCTCCGTCACGTCCGTTCCTTATGGCTGCCGGCGTGCCGGTGCCAAAGGCGCCGGACGGCCGGCTGAACGTGACGCAGCCCTGGGAATGGTCGCGCATCAACGACCAATCGGTCTTGTGGCGCAACGAATACGATGTAACCGATCAGGTTACGCTGTTCGCCGACGTGGGCGGCTCGCGGACCAATGTCGAGCGATTCTTCGGTCTTCCGACGATCACCAACACCAGGGGCGACACGACCTCGACGCCCCAATTCTTCGGGCTCAGCATCGATCGACATACATATGATGGCGGCGTCCGGGCCCGCTTCGATACCGGGTTCGTTCGTCATGCCGTCACCTTCCAGGCCTCGGTCTATCACGACGAACTGTACCGGCGGCTTACCAATGGCACGCTGGTTACGTCGAACATCTATAGTCCGACAGTCGCGCCAACTCAGTTCGCAAACGAGATCGCAGGACGCCCTCGGCTTTCGGACAGTCAGCTCACAGGGCTATCGATTGCCGACACCTTGTCCGTTCTCGACGAGCGTGTCCTGTTGACGTTGGGTGTCCGGCGCCAGGGCGTCGAGGCGAACAACTATGTTTCCAATGTCGGAACGCTGGCGAACTCCTACGACAAGAGCGCGACCACTCCCGTGGTCGGCCTCGTCGTCCGGCCCCGAGACAACGTCTCCCTGTATGCAAACTACATCGAAGGTCTAAGCAAGGGCGATATAGCGCCGCAGCAGACGGGTGTTTCCAATGGCGGCGAGATACTCCCGCCCTACATCGCCAAACAGTACGAGGCCGGCGTCAAGGTGGATTTCGGGCGGGTCGCAACCACCTTCAGCGCCTTCGAAATATCGAAGGCGAGCGGCGAAACGTTGGCCGGGCGCTTCGGGGCGACTGCCGAAACGCAGGTGCGCGGGCTCGAATTCAACGTCTTCGGCGAGCTCAGGCCCGATGTTCGCGTCCTCGGGGGCGTTTCGCTGCTGGATGGTACCCTGACGAAGTCCGCCATCACGTCACGTGTGGGCAATACGCCGATCGGCGTTCCGAACGTGCAGGCCAATGTCGGAGCCGAGTGGGATCTCCCGTGGGCGAGAGGGCTCACCTTGAATGGCGCCGTCATCTATACAGGCCGGCAGTTCGTCGATGCGGACAACAAGCAGCCGATCCCGGATTGGACGCGGCTCGATCTCGGCGCCCGCTACACGACGGCGATCAACGGCAGGAAGACGGTGTTCCGCGCGAACATCCAGAACGTGACCGGTACGACTTATTGGTCCAGCGTGGCCTCATTCGGAACGTTCTTCCTGGGAGCACCGCGCACGTATCTGCTGTCGATGACCGTCGACATGTAATCGCTGCTCTCACAGAGCGGTGAGACGCTTCGGATCCTGCTGACAAAAAGCAGGCTGGCCGATGTGCAAGTGTGCCTTCTTCCGCCAACGTGCTCTGTCCCGACCGAAGAGGTAGATCCCGACAGGGTAGCGGAGCTCCACGCGCAAATTCGAAGGACGCCCTGTGCGTGATGGACAGTCTTCACCGGCTAACAGTCGCGCACCGTCTGCGACTGCCGCTGGTGCCAGTGGTTCTCTTGGACCTACCAGTCGGGCACGGGAACGCCTGCGGGCGATGAGGTCGGCGATCCGGGCGGCGGACCAAGATCACCGTCCGGTCACTGGTCCGCGGAGCGTTGCCGACATCCGCGATGAACTTCCGACTGTGAAGGACCGAAAGCGGGTTTGAAGATGTAATTTCGGCGCAGTGTCGGCAACCGGATTAGATGATGCGTGGGAGAACGTCGGTGCGCCGGTCCTTGTCGAAATAGCGGTGCTTCAACGCACCGGCGACGTGCAATATGACCAGAGCCAGCAGGCTGTAGGCGAGGGTCTTGTGCAAAAACTGGAACAGTCTGAATCGATCATCATCCTTCGGCAGAAGTTCAGGAAGGTGGATGCCGAAGAAGACACCCCGTCGCTGTCGGTGAAAGAGCTGGACATCGCATAGCCCATTAGCGGGACAAGCAGCAGCAGCGCGTACATCGCGACGTGCACGGCCTGCGACAGGAGTCTCTCCTGGGCGGGGAGCGGCGCCGGTCCGGGCAGGCGTGACATCGCGCGGATCGCAAGCTGCGCAAGAACGATCAGGAACACCAGCACGCCGAAGGATTTGTGCCAGGGATAAAGCAGGGTGAATTTCTCCGTGACGGTATCAGCCAGCACGGTCATCATCCAGCCGGCCGCGATGAGGCCCAAGGTCAGCAGGGCGCGCACCCAGTGCAGGATCCGCAGTGCCGCCGGATACTTATCGTTCGTTGGGGCAACGTCGTGAATCATGCTTTAGGCTCCTTGCCGGGAACGGTCTAGAATGCAGATGTGGACGGCCCCCCACTTGTCAGGATTGTAGCAGACTTTTGGCCAGATCGCTTGCTATCAGATGTCCGGCCTGTTTGCGCGGACAAAGCCCGCTGGCCGAGATGGTGTTCGCTACGCGCGCTCCAAGCACATGGGCGACATTCTTGTTGCCAGTGTAATCTTCGGAAGCTCGCGCGTATCGACCGATCGGTCCTTCCATCTACTGCGTCCTGCAAGTTCGTGGGCAATCCGCCGAGCAACCTGCTCGCGGGCCGATTTCAGATCAAGTCGGCATGACGGCTACCGGCTGCTTGTACACGCCGCCCGATATCATCAAGCGCCAAGCGATGCGGGCAAACTTGTTGGCCAAGGCCACCGCGACCAACTTTGGCGGCTTTCGCTCGAGCAGCGAAGCGAGCCATGGTGTGGGCTTATGACGGCCCTTTCGAATATGCCTCAGCAGTGCGGTCGCACCGACGATCAACGTCGATCGCAGTATAGAATCTCCAGCCTTTGTAATGCCGCCAAGCCTTTGCCGGCCGCCAGTTGAATGATCCTTAGGTGTCAGCCCGAGCCACGCCGCAAAGTCGCGACCCGATCTGAAGGTCTCGGGCGGCGGCGCTTTCATGCTTAGCATGGACGACCCAATCGGACCGACGCCGGGAATCGTCGCGATCCGCCTGCTGACATCATCGTCGCGGTGCCACCTCATCAGCTTGGCTTCGATCTTTGCCAGGCGGGCTTCGACCGCGGCATATTCCTCTGCTTGGAGTCGGAAGAGATCCTTTGCCATTTCCGGCAAGCTGTCATCCTCGAGTACCCGTTTGATAAGTTGCGCGACATTCTGCCGACCGGCGGGGCCGACGATGCCAAATTCAGCCGCATAGCTCCTGAAAGCATTGGAAAGCTGCGACTTCACGCTGACCAGGCGTTCCCGCACAGTCATTAACATGCAGGCCGCCTGCCGTTCCCTCGATTTGATCGGTACAAACCGCATACTCGGCCGGGTGACCGCCTCGCACAGCGCTTCGGCATCGGCCGCGTCGTTCTTGCCGCGCTTCACGTAAGCCTTCACGTACTGAGGGGGGATCAGCTTCACCTCGTGACCGAACGACTGCAGCAGGCGCGCCCAATGATGCGAGCTGCCGCAGGACTCGATGGCGACGAGAACCGGTGGAAGCCGCTCGAAGTAGCGGATCATCTCGGCTCGCCGGAACTGGCGGCGGACCACCACCACCTCATTCTCATCAACACCATGAAGCTGGAAAACCGACTTGGAAGTGTCCATACCGATGCGAACAGGAAGATTCATCAGACTTTCCTCTCATCTAGTTGTGACGCTGACAGCGCCATAGAACCGTGGGGATGAGAGGCCGTCCACACCAGCACATCGGGCAACGGGCGCGGTTCAAGTAATGTCGGTAGGGGGGTGAACATCCGTGAAGTCGGTTCTTCCCGCTTGGTGCGCGAGACATGTTAGGTTTGAATCGACGCGTCGGGTGCAACATTGGATTCATGGTCCTCAAGCGGAAGTGTGATCTCAAAAATGGCGCCTCCGCGTGAGGATGTCCGATACGCGACACGTCCGCCATGTGCCTCGGCGATGGCGCGAACGATGGACAGGCCCAGCCCAGATCCGCCATAACGTGGCGAGCGCGATAGGGCGCCACGTGCGAACGGATCGAATGCCCGCTTGGCAAACTCCGGCGGCATTCCGGGACCGTCATCCTCGACGCGAATGATGGCGGAGTTGCCAGACTTCAGAGTCGAGAGTTCGATACGGCCGGGCTTCGCGTAGCGTTGAACATTATCGAGAAGGGCGAGCAACGCCTGGCGAATGCGAATCCCGTCGCCGAGAGCGACCAAATCTGCCAGCGTGAGTTCGAGCGAGAATCCGGCGTTTGCGAGCACGGGCTCCAGCAGGTCGGCGACGTTTTGAATTTCCGCGGCGAGCGCGACCGGCCCTCTCCCAAGATCCAGGCGCCCGCTATCGGCCAGCGTGACTGTACGCAAATCGTCGACGAGCCGCGAGAGCCCGTCGATCTGCAGCAGCAGATTTCCGATTGACGCTTCATCGGGCGTGAAAACGCCGTCGGCGATGCCCTGTAGCCGGCCCTTCAGGATCGTGAGGGGCGTTCTGAGCTCGTGTGCGATCGCGGCATTCCAAGCGATCATGTCGTCTGCGTTATCTTGCAGCCTCTGTGCCATCGCGTTGAAATCGGCTACCAGATGAGCCGTCTCGCCGAGCGACCGATCGCCGGGGGACGCGCGCGCTGACAGGTCTCCTGCAGCTATTTTGCGCGCGGTTTCCGCCAAGGAGTTCAGCGGAGCCAGGATTCGTTTCGTCAGCCGGAGCGCGACAACGATCGCAAGGGCCAGTCCGACAAGAAGGAAGACTGCGATCATCACCAAGTCCGGCGCTTCTGGCAAAAGGGGAGGCGGCCCGGGTGGTGGCGGAAAATAGCTTAGATAAATTCCATAGAAGACGAATGAACCGACGAAGACGATCAGCATCGCGATGGTCGCCACGACGCTCATTGAGACGATGATCTGCTGACTTAGGCGATACCGCTTCATATCGCGGCCAAACGATAGCCGATGCCGCGAACACCGGACAGCATGCCAGGCGCGCCGGCCGCGTCCAGCTTTTTGCGAAGATTGCTGATATGGCTGTCCACCGTCCGCTCGAGGGCGTCGCTGCCGGGCAGGCAAGCATCGACCAGTTCACTTCGCGTGAAGGCTTTGGAGGGTGTTCGCGCCATGTGAGCCAGGAGACGAAATTCGGTCAGTGTGACCGGCAGTGGTTGTGCCGTTCCATCCACTTCGACCTTTACCATGTGGCCATCGAGATCAATAGCAACGCAATCGACGCGCAGCATGCCGCCGGCGCTTGACCGGCCAGCCCGCCGCAATACCGCTTTGGTGCGAGCAACCACTTCGACCGGATTGAACGGCTTCACGACATAGTCGTCAGCCCCGATGCGCAGTCCCTGCAATCGATCGATATCCTGGTCGAGCGCAGTGATCATAATGACGGGTGTATCGCCCCGGCGGCGGATCTCGGCCAACACCTCCCATCCGTCGAGGCGGGGCATCGTCACGTCGAGAAGGATGAGGTCCGGTTTCAGCGCAAGGTGCAGGTCGAGTGCGGCTCGGCCATCGCCGGCGCGGACCGTGCGGAAGCCCTCACGCGTTAGATAGGCGTCGAGAATTTCGCAGATCTGCGGTTCATCTTCGGCAATGAGGATAAGGGCGTTCATCGGAACACGAGGTCAGGCGTCACTGGATGGGGTCTCTTGGCATAGGGTGAGAGTCCCGTCGACCTATTACAGGCCTTCTCCACCAAGTCTCCATCAATTCTCCATGGTCGATCGACCGTTGCCAGCGATGACGCGGCATACCGGCCCTGCCCGGCGGGCTGGTGGAAGCCGAAGCCGCTCTTGGATCGCCGCGACGCTCTGTAAGGACCATTTCGCATGCGCATCGACCCTGTTCGCACCGCCATTTACGGACTTCCGGTGGTTTTGGCTATTACGCTCGTCTTCGCTATTGCGCTCGTTTTCGCGCGCGACGTCGCGGCAGGACGCACCATGCCGAGAACCGGTCCCTTTGGAGCCTGGCTGACTCAGGCGGGCGACGCCAAGGTGGTGGTGAAGCCCTGCGGCGCGGCAATATGCGGCAAGGTCGTGTGGCTGAAGCAGCCGATCGATAGCGCAACAGGCAAACCTCAGACAGACGACAAGAACCCGGATCCGTCTCTCAGAACGCATCGCATCGTGGGGCTTCAGCTCTTCCTCGATATGCTGCCCTCCACATCGAACTCATGGTCGGGGCGAGTCTATAACGCGGATGACGGCAAGAGCTACGCCAGCACAGTTACCCTGCTTGATGCAGCACGACTGGAAGTGCGGGGGTGCGCCGGTTCGGTGTGTGGGAGCGAAATATGGACTCGGGCTGCGCGATAGCCCCGGCATTTAGATGTGAGGTCGCATCATCGCCTGCGACGTCTTCCACAACAGTGGCTTCAGCGTGAAGTCCTCCACCAAATCCCAACTTGGCCTCGACTCTGCGTCAACAGCCGCGAGGCAATGCGCAGGGAGCGAGACGGTGGCCGGGCCGCAACCCACCTGGCGTGCCACTTCGATACTTTCCATTGGAGAAACTATGAAAAATCGCCCCATTGTCTATGCAACCATGCTGCTCCTGATCGCCTTTGCTGGCGAGGGCCATGCCGGAACAAACGACGGATATTCCGGCGTGAATCTCAACGTGCGGTCCGGACCGAGTGTTCGATTTCCCGCGGTCGGGAGGTTGATGGCCGGTTCATCGCTGACGATTCACGGATGCCTGGCACGCTATACTTGGTGCGACGTGAGCGCATCTGGTGTTCGCGGCTGGGTGTCGGGAGCGCATGTTCAGTTCGTTCACGAAGCGCGCCGCGTCTACGTTCCTGCCTACGCGGCGCAGGCGGAAATCTCCGTCGTAACGTTTAACCTCAGCAGCTATTGGCGTGACTACTATCGTGACTATGGCTTCTACGGCGAAGCCGACCGTTGGAACGACCATCGCTGGGAGGACGACGGCAATCCGCCCGGTTGGCGCGACAATTGGGATGATGACCATGTCGACCCCGAAAATGAGCCCGCGCCGGACAACCACTAGGCGGCTCGATACGCCCATCATCGTCATCTGGAGCGCGTACTCATGAATCGGACCGGAAGGTATGTCCGTAACTGATCGATCTCCTGGGTCTCATCGGCGTGCAACCACCCGTCATTCATTCAATGAAAGGCCCATCCATGAGTGACCTCCTCGTCCGCCTCTACGATCTTCCCGACGTTCGGACCGAGGAGAAGATCGCTTCCCACGGGATCACGGTTCGTCGCGCGATGGCTGCGGAGGCGCATATCGTGCTTCCCTGGATTGAGAGGCATTTCTACAATCCCTGGGTGAGCGAAGCGACACGCGCCTTCACGCGCTCCCCGGTCATGGTCTGGATCGCTGTGCGGCATAACGAGTTGCTGGGCTTCGCCTGCGCCGACTGCTCGATGCGCGGCTTCTTTGGTCCGACGGGAGTAGCGAAGGCTGCTCGTGGGCAGGGCATTGGCGAGGCGCTCCTCTTCACCACCCTGCGCGGCATGCGTGAAGCGGAATATGCCTACGCGGTCATCGGTGGCGTTGGGCCCGTGGCATTTTATCGAAAGCACCTCGACGCGATCGATATCCCGGGCTCCGAAGAAAGCATCTACGGTCCGATGCTGCACGACGACAAAGGGCGAGATTTCGACGACTTTTAGAGCGGCCAGCGCCGCACCGGAAGGAAGAAAGACGTTGCCTTCGTGAAGCGCGCCCGTGCGAACGTTCCGGACCACGCGTGGCTTGGACGCTCCGTTGCGATCGATATTGCGCTCCATTTCGAGCGGCCATTCTTCTCCGTCCTAGCTACAAACTTGATCCAAAACTAGGCCGCCGCACCGTGCCGCAGGAAATTGCCGACGACCTCGCCAAGCACGGCATTGTCTTGGACGTGGACACCGTGCGGAACTGGTTGAAGTAAGCAGCGGACTTACTGCCGGGGCGAATAGTTGGCATTCGCTCCGAATATACGCGATGAGGATGCGCTCCATCGAAGATCGCGATTAACCCGCCTTTAGGCCAGATGGAAATCGTGGTAGCTGACCAACGTTCCGGTCGTCTTGTCCGCCTCGATCTGGAAGCCGGTGGGATCAAACGTACCCAACAAAGCGATGTTGGCGGTATGGGCTCCGTCGGTGATGCTCAGAGTCCCGCCGCTGCTGTCCGCGTTGGGGGTGTAGTTCAGCGTCGGCGCGCTAGCGAAGTTGAAGTCGAGAAGATCAATATGATCGTCTGCGGTCATCCCGGACACGGTCCCTGAGAAGTTGAAGGAATCGCCAAGGATGAGGGTTCCGGTTGCGCCTGCAGCAAACGTGGTATTTTCCGCCGAAGCATGTGCAAACGCCAACGTCGCGGTCCCACTGATCAGCGCTGAACCGTTGCCGCTGACGTTGCCGTCGATCGTGACGTCGCCGTCGTTGGCCCACAACACGCCCGTATTGATGACATCGCTGTGGATGACAAGCCCGCCGGCGCCGGTTGCCTCGAAGGTTCCGGAGTTGGTGATGGCGTTGGTCCCGGTATCAATGTCGAGAGAATTGGTGCCGGTAGCGATAATGGTACTCTCATTGACGAGGGTCATCACTCCATCCCCAAGGTGTCCCGCGCCGGCGATGGTGTTGTCGACGTTCGTGAGCGTGACGTCCGCGACCGTTCCGGTGATCACGTTCTCGCTGCTGTCGGTAAGTTCAACATGGCCGCCGCCCTGCAGGGTGATGCCAAGCTCGATCAACTGCAGATCGGCCTCGTTTCCGGTTGAGTTCAACTCAATGGTGCCGGTGTTGTCGATGATGCCGGATAGCGGCAGGATCGCCCCGTCGCTGATCACCATGTGGCCTGGATTCTCGGTGACCGGCGTGTGATCGAAGACGAAGTCATCAGCAGTGAGCGAAGACGCATCGACCCCGTTCAGTGTGATCGACTGGCCATCGGCGAGCGTGATCACTGCATCCCCGGCAGCATCGTTGGCCATGTGCGCCTGGATGTCGCCAAAACCGGTGAAGTTGGCGTAGCCGATCAGATCGATCTGATCCGAGGCAGCGTCGAAGCTGTAGATCACGTCATGCCCGATCGGCTGGGAGAACACGAACAAGTCGTCGCCGGTGGAGCCGGTCAGGTTGTCGTCGCCTGAGAGCGCGAAGATTGGGGAGCCTTGTCCATAGGCTTCGACGTTGTCGGCGATCATGGCCAACCCGGTGCCGCCCGTAGAATCCGTCCAAGTTTGCGATATATGCAGCGACACCGCGCCCGCGTAATCATCAAGCGTGGTGATAGTGAGTGCGGTGACATCGTTTGTCTGCACCGACCAGGTCCCATCGCCGTTGTCGGTGCCCTCGCTCAGCGTCCAACCCGCCGGAATGCCACTGACGCTGACGCTGACCGTGCCAACGTGATCCACCGGGTTTGTCAGTCCAAGGTTGATGGCTTCGCCGGCAATGCCTGCGGGAGCGAGATGTGCCTGACTGATGTTGGTCAGGGTGACCCCTACGAGATCGACCAGGATGTCGCTAGCGGCGTTCGGAGTTGTGCCGACCTGCTCAAAGACATAGTTATGGGCAGTTCCGGCGATGTTCGCGACAAAAGCAACCGCTGCGCCGGTGCCGGTGGCTATATCGTTGTTGTGAAGGTACTGCACGACGGCTGCGACGTTAGCGGTGGACGTCAGGGTTAGTGCTGACGCAAAGGCATTGGCATCATCGAATGTGATGACGCCGTTCGTGATGGCATGCGATTTCACCGTCTGACCGGAAATGGTCAACGTGGAGTCAGTACCGTTAGTGCCGGCAGTATTGGCCGTCACGTTGGTGACCGGCAGATCAAGGATGTCGTTGGTGCCGGTCGTGGCGAAGTCGTTGATCGCGTCATAGCCGGAAATCGTGCCGGCATCCCCGGAGCCCCCAACGGTGCCGAGAGATTGTCCGCTGTTAATGACAAACGTGTCGCTACCGGCTCCGCCGGTCATTGTATCAGCGCCGCTGCCTCCAGTAATGCTGTCGGCGCCGGAGCCGCCGGCAAGCGTATCATTTCCGGAGCCGCCGATCAGCGTGTCATTCTGTGCTGAACCGGTGATGGCCGCCGCTGCGCCGGTGTTGGTGACTGTAAAGCCGTTGGCGCCGGTCGCCGCGCTCAAGTCAACGGCAAAGCCGTTGCTGCTCAGGTTTGCCGTACCAGCGTTGCTGGTCGATGACGTGGCCGTAAAGGCTGCAGTGACGGTAGCGTTGGCCGTGGCCCCTGCGCTTATGACAAGGACATCATTCCCTGAAAGATCGGTGACGCTGTCAGTGCCAGAATTGACGTTGAACGTGTCGTTGTCAGCACCACCGGTAAGGGTGTCGTTACCCAAGCCGCCGGTGAGGGTGTCGTCGCCGGAACCAGTCTTGAGAGTGTCGTCACTGTCTCCGCCGATAACAATGAAAGCTCCGGACGTGACTGCGCTTGCATCCAAATTGAGCTTTCCATTGCCACCGATACCAGTCGCGTCGACGGTCAGTGCCCCATTATTTTGGAAAGCTGAAAGGAACGTTACGTTGTCGGTATGATTTCCGCTGTTGGTGTCGACCAGTTTGAAAACTTCAAAATTTGTGAGAAAGAGGTTTCCCACGCCATTCCCAAATGTGAATGGTCCAGGGGAGCCGCCGGTGACGATGAGCGTGTCCGTGCCGGTTCCGCCGGTGATGCTATCTGTACCGTTCAAGGTCAGATTGGTTGCATTTACCGTGTTCGTGCCGCTGGCGTAGAAGATGACGTCGGTCGAACTCGTCGTCAGCGTACCCGGGTTAGGGCTGTCCTGATTGATGGTAACGGTGTCGCTATCGCTCAATCCACCCTGATCCGTCGTCGTGATCGTCAAAGTATCGGCGCCGACGAAAGTGTCGGTTGGATTGTAGAGAAGACCATTCAAGGCGTTGTTGATGTTCGCCGCCGTGCCGGAGAAGGTCATGGTCGCGTCGGTCGTACCGTCGCCGGTGGTGAACGAGAGGCCGGTGGTGCCCGATAGCGTCAGCGTGCCGTGCGCGACCGACAGCGTCACTGTCTCGGTCCCAGCGCCTACGTCAACGTCCGAGATTGAGATGAGTTTGGCGCCATTGAATGTCACGTTGGTATTTTGTACCACCTCCTGCGTACCGGGCACCGTATTCACCGGCGCATCGTTGGCGCCGTTGATGGTGACCGTGAGCACCGCGGTGTCGGTGAGATTGCCCGGGTCCTTTACGGCATAATTGAAGCTGTCGGTAATCGTCTGGCCGCTGTTGAGCGCCTGCACCGCCGAGTCGCTGTCATTCACAACATAGGTGTAGGAGCCGTTGGCGTTGAGCGTCAGCGTGCCGTGTGCACCCACTAGGCTGGAGCCTAGCGTGCCGGCCGTGCCGGAGCCTTCGACCGCCCCAGTGCGGATCGCCGATACCACCAGAGATGCGTTGGTGTTGTCGACGTCTGTATCGTTGGTCAGCACGTTGCCGGTCGCGTTCGAGCCCGCGGTGCCATTGCCGGTGCCGCCCGCCTCGGTGGCCGAGCCGGTGTCGTTGACGCCCACCGGCGCATCGTTGACCGGCGTCACATTGATCGTGTCGGTCACGGCCACGCTGTTGGCGGTCCCGTCATTGGTGATGATGGTGACAGTGCGGGCCAGGCCCGACGGGTTATCGCTGGTGTTGAGGTAGGTCACCGAGTCCAGCGCGGTCTGGTAGTTCGCGACGCTGGATGAACCGGTCAAGGTGAGCGTCCCGGTCGCCGCGTTGAACGATCCGGTGATGCCGTTCTGGTTGGTGAAGCCGAGCACGTCCTGGCCGGTGACGTAGTTGCCGGTGATCTGCACCGTCGCCGAGGACAGATTGGCACTGTCGACGTCGGACAGCGTCAGCGCCGGGTCGATCGCGGTGGCGGCCTGGTTTTCCGTGTAGTTCAGCGTATGACCAGCGACGACCACCGGCGCATCGTTGACCGGCGTCACGTTGATCGTGTCGGTCACGGCGACGCTGTTGGCAGTCCCGTCATTGGTGATGATGGTGACCGTGCGGGCCACGCCCGACGGGTTGTCACTGGTGTTGAGGTAGGTCACCGAGTCCAGCGCGGTCTGGTAGTTCGCGACGCTGGATGAACCGGTCAAGGTGAGCGTCCCAGTCGCCGCGTTGAACGATCCGGTGATGCCGTTCTGGTTGGTAAAGCCCAACACATCCTGGCCGTTGACGTAGTTGCCGGTGATCTGCACCGTCGCCGAGGCCAGATTGGCATTGTCGACGTCGGACAGCGTCAGCGCCGGGTCGATCGCGGTGGCGGCCTGGTTTTCCGTGTAGTTCAGCGTATGACCAGCGACGCCCACCGGCGCATCATTGACCGGCGTCACGTTGATCGCGTCGGTCACGGCCACGCTGTTGGCGGTCCCGTCATTGGTGATGATGGTGACCGTGCGGGCCACGCCCGACGGGTTGTCACTGGTGTTGAGGTAGGTCACCGAGTCCAGCGCGGTCTGGTAGTTCGCGACGCTGGATGAACCGGTCAAGGTGAGCGTCCCGGTCGCCGCGTTGAACGATCCGGTGATGCCGTTCTGGTTGGTGAAGCCCAGCACGTCCTGGCCGGTGACGTAGTTGCCGGTGATCTGCACCGTCGCCGAGGACAGATTGGCACTGTCGACGTCGGACAGCGTCAGCGCCGGGTCGATCGCGGTGGCGGCCTGGTTTTCCGTGTAGTTCAGCGTATGACCAGCGACGACCACTGGCGCATCGTTGACCGGCGTCACCGCCACTGTCGAAGTCACAATGTTGCTGGCGTGGTTTGCCGTCTGGCCGTCATCAACCTGATAGCTGATGGTGCGGGTCGTACCCGACGGGTTGTCGCTCGAATTGAAGTATGTCACCGACTCCAGCGCCGCCTGGTACTGGGCGACAGTCGCAGAACCGGTCAGCGTCAGCACGCCGGTCGATGCGTTGTAGCTGCCTGTGATGCCGTTCTGATTGCTGAAGCCGAGCACATCCTGGCCGGACGTGAAGTTGGCCGTGATCGACACCGTCGCCCCGGTCAGATTCGCACTATCGACATCCGACGCCGTTAGTACGGTGTCGATCGCCGTCGCCGCCTGGTTCTCGGTGTAAGGCAGCGATCCACCATTGGCGTTCAGCACCGGGGCGTCGTTGGTGCCGGTCAGCGTGATGGTCAGCGTCGAGGGGGCGCTGGCGCCGTGCTCGTCGGTGACGGTGTAGTTCGCCACCACGTCGGTGGTGGCGCCCTGCGCCAGGTGCTGGTAGGCGGCATTGGCCGCGTCAAGGCTGTAGCTGCCGTCCGGGTTCAGCGTCAGGCCAGCCACCGCCGCATCGAGGCTGTAGCTCAGAGTGGCGCCATCATCGACGTCGCTGTCATTGCTCGCGACCGTGCCGGTGATGGTGCTGTCTTCCAGGCCGCTGTCGGTATCCGCCACCGCAACCGGGGCGTCGTTGGTGCCGGTCAGGGTGATGGTCAGCGTCGAGTTCGAGGTCGCGCCATGCTCGTCGGTGACCGTGTAGTTCGCCACCACGTCGGTGGTGGCGCCCTGCGCCAGATGCTGGTAGGCCGCATTGGCGGCATCGAAGCTGTAGCTGCCGTCCGCGTTGATCGTCAGGCCGGCGACCGCGCTGGTCTGCGCGTAGGTCAGGATCGCGCCGTCATCGACGTCGCTGTCATTGCTCGCGACGGTGCCGGTGATGGTGCTGTCTTCCAGGCCGCTGTCGGTGTCCGCCACCGCGACCGGAGCATCGTTGGTGCCGGTCAGCGTGATGGTCAGCGTCGCGCTCGAGGTCGCGCCATGCTCGTCGGTGACGGTGTAGTTCGCCACCACGTCGGTGGTGGCGCCCTGCGCCAGGTGCTGGTAGGCGGCATTGCCGGCATCGAGGCTGTAGCTGCCGTCCGGGTTCAGCGTCAGCCCGGTCACCGCCGCATCGAGGCTGTAGCTCAGAATGGCGCCGTCATCGACGTCGCTGTCATTGCTCGCGACGGTGCCGGTGATGGTGCTGTCTTCCAGGCCGCTGTCGGTGTCCGCCACCGCGACCGGAGCATCGTTGGTGCCGGTCAGCGTGATGGTCAGCGTCGCGCTCGAGGTCGCGCCATGCTCGTCGGTGACGGTGTAGTTCGCCACCACGTCGGTGGTGGCGCCCTGCGCCAGGTGCTGGTAGGCGGCATTGCCGGCATCGAGGCTGTAGCTGCCGTCCGGGTTCAGCGTCAGCCCGGTCACCGCCGCATCGAGGCTGTAGCTCAGAATGGCGCCGTCATCGACGTCGCTGTCATTGCTCGCGACGGTGCCGGTGATGGTGCTGTCTTCCAGGCCGCTGTCGGTATCCGCCACCGCGACCGGAGCATCGTTGGTGCCGCTCAGCGTGATGGTCAGCGACGAGTTCGAGGTCGCGCCATGCTCGTCGGTGACGGTGTAGTTCGCCACCACGTCGGTGGTGGCGCCCTGCGCCAGGTGCTGGTAGGCGGCATTGCCGGCATCGAGGCTGTAGCTGCCGTCCGGGTTCAGCGTCAGGCCGGCGACTGCCGCATCGAGGCTGTAGCTCAGAGTGGCGCCGTCATCGACGTCGCTGTCGTTGCTCGCGACCGTGCCGGTGATGGTGCTGTCTTCCAGGCCGCTGTCGGTGTCCGCCACCGCGACCGGAGCATCGTTGGTGCCGGTCAGCGTGATGGTCAGCGTCGCGCTCGAGGTCGCGCCATGCTCGTCGGTGACGGTGTAGTTCGCCACCACGTCGGTGGTGGCGCCCTGCGCCAGGTGCTGGTAGGCGGCATTGCCGGCATCGAGGCTGTAGCTGCCGTCCGGGTTCAGTGCCAGGCCGGCGACCGCGCTGGTCTGCGCGTAGGTCAGGACCGCGCCGTCATCGATGTCGCTGTCATTGCTCGCGACCGTGCCGGTGATGGTGCTGTCTTCCAGACCGCTGTCGGTGTCCGCCACCGCGACCGGCGCATCGTTGGTGCCGGTGATGTCGATCGTGACCTGCTGGGTGGCGAGGCCGCCATGGTGGTCGTCGACCTCGACCGTAAAGCTGTCGGCGAGATGCTCGCCGGCGGCGAGCGCGTCGACGGCGCCGCTGTCGAGCACGGTGTAATGCCAGGTGCCGTCGGGGTCGACGGTGGCGGTGCCATGGGCGGCGGCGACGCTGACCGAGAGCGTGTGGGTGTCGCTGGCATCGACGTCGGAGAAGCTGACCTGGCCGATGGCGGTCTGGGCCGCGGCCGGGAGGTCGTCGCCTTCCGACACAGTGCCGGACTGCGCCGACGAGGTGATGACCGGCGCATCGTTGGTGCCGGTGATGTCGATCGTGACCTGCTGCGTGGCGAGACCGCCATGGTGGTCGTCGACCTCGACCGTAAAACTGTCGGCGAGATGCTCGCCGACGGCGAGCGCATCGACCGCGCCGCTGTCGAGCACAGTGTAATGCCAGGTGCCGTCGGGATCGACGGTGGCGGTGCCGTGGGCGGCGGCGACGCTGACCGACAGCGTGTGGGTGTCGCTAGCATCGACGTCGGAGAAGCTGACCTGGCCGGTGGCGGTCTGCGCTGCGGCCGGGAGGTCGTCGCCTTCGGACACGGTGCCGGACTGCGCAGCGCTGGTGATCATCGGCGCGTCATTGGTGCCGGTGATGTCGATCGACACGACCTGGGTGGCGAGACCGCCATGGTGGTCGTCGACCTCGACCGTAAAGCTGTCGGCGAGATGCTCGCCGGCGGCGAGCGCGTCGACGGCGCCGCTGTCGAGCACGGTGTAATGCCAGGTGCCGTCGGGGTCGACGGTGGCGGTGCCATGGGCGGCGGCGACGCTGACCGAGAGCGTGTGGGTGTCGCTGGCATCGACGTCGGAGAAGCTGACCTGGCCGGTGGCGGTCTGCGCTGCGGCCGGGAGGTCGTCGCCTTCGGACACGGTGCCGGACTGCGCAGCGCTGGTGATCATCGGCGCGTCATTGGTGCCGGTGATGTCGATCGACACGACCTGGGTGGCGAGACCGCCATGGTGGTCGTCGACCTCGACCGTAAAGCTGTCGGCGAGATGCTCGCCGGCGGCGAGCGCGTCGACGGCGCCGCTGTCGAGCACGGTGTAATGCCAGGTGCCGTCGGGATCGACGGTGGCGGTGCCGTGGGCGGCAGCGACGCTGACCGAGTGGGTGTGGGTGTCGCTGGCATCGACGTCGGAGAAGGTGACGTGGCCGGTTGCGGTGTGCGCTGCGGCCGGGAGGTCGTCGCCTTCCGACACGGTGCCGGACTGCGTGGCGCTGGTGATCACCGGGGCGTCATTGGTGCCGACAATCGTCACTGTCAAGGTCTGCACCGCGGTGCCACCGTGGCCGTCCGAGATCGTCACGTCGTACTTCTGAGTCAGCGTTTGGCCAGCCTGCAGATAATCGACGGCGCCGTCGGCGATCGAGAAGCTCCAGCCGATCGCGCCGCCATTGCCGGTGTCGTGGTTGGTGGTATCGAGCGTGAAACTGCCGAGGTAGCCGCCGCCCTGCGGCGCGAAGCTCGCGGTATGGCTGTCGAGCGTGTCGACGTCGGTGAAGGCCACGGCGCCGGAGGCGGTATGCGGTGTGTTGGCCGCCTCGGCCGCCGACATATCCGCCCACTCCGTCGCCAGGCCGCTCTGCGCCGACGAGATGATCACCGGCGCATCGTTGGTGCCGACAATCGTCACTGTCACGGTCTGCACCGCGGTGCCACCGTGGCCATCCGAGATCGTCACGTCGTATTTCTGGGTCAGGGTTTGGCCGGCCTGCAGATAATCGATGGCGTCGTCGGCAACCGAGAAGCTCCAGCCGATCGAGCCGCCATTGCCGGTATCGTGGTTGGTGGTATTGAGCGTGAAGCTGCCGAGATAGCCGCCGCCCTGGGGAGCGAAGCTCGCAGTGTGGCTGTCGAGCGTGTCGACGTCGGTGAAGGTCACCGCGCCGGAGGCGGTATGCGGCGTGTTGGACCCTTCGGCCGCCGACAGATCCGCCCACTCCGCCGCCAGGCCGCTCTGCGCCGACGAGGTGATCACCGGCGCATCATTGGTGCCGGTAACCGTGATGGTCAGGTTGGCAGTGCACGAGCCGCCATGATTGTCGGAATTGGTGTAGCTGAAAGTGTCGTAAACCAGCTGGTCTGCCGCTAACGCCTGCACATTGGCCTGGGCATTGTTGAGCGTATAGGTGTACGTGCCATCGGAGTTGAGGTGCAGCGTGCCGTAGGTGCCGACCACATCAGCACCGACCTTGGTGGCAGAGCCGTTGATGGCCGTGACGCTATGACTGTCGTGCGTATCGGCGTCGGTATCGTTGATGAGTACGTTGCCGCTGACTGAATTCGGCGCGGTGTCTTCCTTCACCGCACTTGTGTCGGCCGCTGCAACGGGGCCATCGTTGACCCCGGCAATTCTCACTGTGGCGGTCGCCCAGCTCAGCGTCCCATTGCCAAGTCGGATAGCGTAAATGAATGAATCTGTAAAAAAATCCCCTGCTGACAGGGCAGCGACTTGAGCGCTTAATGCTGACGCGTCATACCCGACTTTACCATCCGCCGTGATCCAGATTTTTGCGCCATTCAAGCTTGTATCGCTGCTGGTGGCTTCGACGCGCGCGGTATCCTGAGTCAGCAAATCAGCCGCACTATAGCCGCTCATGGCGCCGCTGTTATTAATGCCGTTGTCGATGGAAAAGAGGGTCTTGGCATTGCCCCCAAGGTCATTTCCCATGACATCGAAAAAGACAGGCTGAAGGTTATCCTCCGTCAGCGAAATGGATACACCGGCGGCGGTCAGGCCACTCGTAAAAATATCGTTCGTCGCTTGAGGTGTGTTGGAGAATGAAGTGGTGCTGCCGCCGCCGGTTGCCTGAGTAGCCATGTCTTCGACCTCAAAACGCGTAGAATATGAAAGTCATTTGGGAGCAACCCGAACACGGGTGAGCAACGTGACGGATTCGGGCGACCTTGAAGCGGCCCAGAACTCTGCAGTCGTGTCCTGACGAGGAGATAGCGAAGGTGCGCCGTCGCTCGACGAGGTCTGCAGATCGGTTGAATCGATCACCGGAGCCGCCGTCACCCGGGAGGCAATCGCAACTGCCATAGACAGCTCGACCGAAAGATCCGATGGTCGAGATGAACTCGAATTGTCCTTGAGGCGAGAATTAGTTTCAGACCAGCCGGCGGCTCGTAAAGACGTCGAGGTGAATAAGGCGCTGCTCACAACACACTCCACTCTGCCGATGCAGAGCAGGTGCAATCGCATTCGAAGAGCAACTCACAGGAGAGCGCCGGCAATGAGCGCCCGTTCAGCGCCTACGCGCCGCCGCCAGAAGAAACTCTGGCCTGTTGTGAAAAGATCCCGACGCCATTAACTCCTGCCCCGTTCGTGCTCGGCCTCCTGACGACCGCGCACGGCTTATGATTTTCCAATAACGTTTCTTGCTTTAGTAAGGTCCCTTCAGAGATCGAACCCGACAGTCGCCCGCGGCACAGGGGCGTTCGCACGTATGGATCAGCGTAAGAATCCCAATCCGGCTGGAAAACGCTGTGCGCATCCCCGCGTCGGCGATTCGTTTGAAATGTGAGACGAGCAATCGCGCAGCTCCTGCTTCTCGTACATCGCGATGCTCGCTAGGAATCTCGGTCGGGGCAACGGCCCAAGAGGGGTACTCCGTCGGGACCACGTAACACTACGGTTGCGCATGCTGATCGACCGCACCTGCGGCACATTATCGATGACTTCGCAGATCGTTAATTGGCGCTTCTTTGCCGCCCGGGGTCAGCAAGACTAAGTGCCGGCTTCTTAGTCTTGCTCAGTCTAAGCATGGCATCCGGCCCCAAGGCTTTCGCTTCCCGGTCAACGAGGAGCTGGCCGCGGAGTTCGGCGTGTCACGCGTCACGATCCGGCAGGCCGTCGAGCTGCTTTCAGCCGACGGCGTCATCGAGGCGCAGCAGGGCCGCAGCAGGCGCGGTGCGGCAGGACCGCTGGCTCAAGGTCGAAACTACGCTGTCGGTTTTCGCCGATATGTACCGCGACACCTCGCTGGAGATCGTCAACATCTCGGCGAGGCACAGCGACGCGCCGGTGTCTCCCGAGGACGGCAACGGCCGACTTCATGCGCCGGCTTCATTCGCCACTCGGTCCGTCGCACCGCGGCCGAAACAGGCCGTCATGCGATCAGTTGCCTAACTTGGCACAAATCGAGCCAAGCCTGACAAGTTGCTAGTGTGTTGCTGTACCTAGCTCAAATCGGCCCATGATCGATTGGAGCGAGAGTTCAAGTTCTTCAATTGCTTGGAAGGCGGCGTATGCACCGGGAGATCAAGAAAAATCTCGACACAGCCAATGTGAGCAGACCTCGTGAGATGAGATTGGGCTGCCTCGGGTCGGCGGAAGAGCATGCCCATTGTTTCCGAGGGCAGGGGAGATAGGTGGGTGCTGACGATCAGCACCAGTTGCTGGAAACATGAGGCGCCACCCTCTCATCTCGCTCCGTGCAGCCCCGCTGGTCGAACTTGCTGCACCCATGCTTGA
Source organism: Bradyrhizobium sp. YCK136 (assembly GCF_044570075.1). Classification (NCBI taxonomy): domain Bacteria; kingdom Pseudomonadati; phylum Pseudomonadota; class Alphaproteobacteria; order Hyphomicrobiales; family Nitrobacteraceae; genus Bradyrhizobium; species Bradyrhizobium sp. YCK136. The sequence goes on along the minus strand of NZ_CP172424.1, from coordinate 5,869,130 downwards.
GTTCGATAGCGTTAGCTGCGCTTTGGCGAGGTCGTTTCTGGGGCGAAACAGGTGTAGTCCGCGGCGATGGCAGACTTCGGCCGATGAGGAGACTGCTCACGCTCTTAATCGCTTTGTTGAACGTTCAGTAAAGCCATTTGCTAAACATACTTGGCGATGGCCAACTTCTGGCTCGCCGGTTATCCAGGCGGGCTGGATTGCTCCGCGGCGCCAGATCGGCAATCGAAGATTTCGACAAAATCCAGGCATTTTGCTGCGCTGCGAACATCCCGCTTGCGCGCGCGAACGTCGCGAATCTTTTCGCCAGGCCAGCGACAAACCGGCTTGACGGCTTCCAAAATTTAGTAATACGTTTAGTCTTATAAAAAAAACTAAACATCACGCATCGAGCCGATGTGTGGGAGGAGCCCAAGCCCTTCCGGACCCGTTTCCGGAAATGGTCCGTCTCGTTCTCCACTCATCGCTCCTCAAACTCGGTTTCAGGATCTTGGCGTCGTTCCGGCAGGGAGCGCCGAGCGGGTTGGATGCTTCAACGAGAGAGGAAACGGATATGCGGACATTCAATTGGCTAAGAAGCTCGGCGGCAACCACGGTCCTCGGGACGGCGCTGCTGGGGATATTTGGCGGAGGCGAAGCCGCAGCTCAGGGCAAGCAGCTTACGCTGTGCTGGGCGGCATGGGATCCGGCCAATGCGCTGGTCGAGCTCGGCAAGGACTTTACCAAGCAATCCGGCATTGAGATGAAATACGAGTTCGTCCCGTGGACGAGCTATGCCGATCGCTTCCTCAACGAGCTCAACTCCCACGGCAAGCTCTGCGACCTGATCATCGGCGATAGCCAGTGGATCGGCGGCGCCGCCGAGAACAAGTGGTACGTCAAGCTCAACGATTTCTTCGACAAGGAGAAGATATCGATGGACGACTTCGTCCCGGCGACGGTCGTCGGCTACTCGCAGTGGCCGAAGAACTCGCCGAACTATTGGGCGCTGCCGGCTATGGCCGATGCGGTAGGCTGGACCTACCGCAAGGATTGGTTCTCGCGGCCCGAGATTCAGTCCGCCTTCAAGGCAAAGTACGGCCGCGACTTGGCGCCGCCGAAAACCTATGACGAGTTGAAGCAGATTGCGGAGTTCTTCCAGGGCCGCGAGATCGACGGCAAGAAGGTCTATGGCGCCTATATCTTCACCGAGCGCGGCTCGGAAGGCATCACCATGGGCGTGACCAACGTGCTCTACAATTACGGCTTCAGCTACGACAATCCAAAGAAGCCGTATCAGATGCAGGGCGTCGTCAATTCACCCGAGGCGGCCAAGGGGCTCGAGTTCTACAAGGAACTTTACAAGTGCTGCACCGCGCCGGGCATGACCAACGCCTACATGCAGGAGGGGCTCGATGCCTTCAAGTCCGGCCAGGTGGCGATGCAGATGAACTGGTTCGCCTTCTTCCCCGGCCTCTACAAGGATCCGAATGTCGGCGGCGACAAGATCGGATTCTTCGTCAATCCGGCCGGCCCGAATGGACACTTCACGCAGCTTGGTGGACAGGGCATCTCCGTGGTGGCGACCTCCGACCGCAAGGACGACGCGCTCGCCTACATCAAATGGTTCGCGCAGCCCGCTGTGCAGCAGAAATGGTGGCAGCTCGGCGGCTACTCGGCCCTGAAAGCGGTGGTCGATGCGCCCGACTTCCCGAAGAGCGCGGCGTTCGCGCCGCAATTCCTGGAGTCGATGGGAATCGTGAAGGACTTCTGGGCCGAGCCGTCCTACGCGCAACTGCTACTCGACATGCAGAAGCGGGTGCACGATTACGTCGTCGCCGACAAGGGCACCGCGCAGCAGGCGCTCGATCTCCTGGTCAAGGATTGGACCAAGGTCTTCAAGGAGCAGGTCAAGCAGGTCGCGTCGCAATAGGCGCGGCGCTCGCATCAACTGAACCGGTCTCCCCGGGGGTGTCCCCCGGGGAAACCGAACCAGCCAGCCGATGGACCAGATGACGACGATCCTTCAACCTGATGATGCCACGATTGCCGGCATGAGCGAGCCCGCCAAATCTCGCGACGCACGGCGCGTGCGCGGCCTTTCCGACCGCACCATTGCGTGGCTGTTCGTTGCGCCGACGATCGCGCTGTTGCTGGCGATCAACATCTTTCCGCTGGTGTGGATGATCCGGCTGTCCTTCACCAGCCTCAACCTCAGCATGTCCTATCTGCCGCTGCGGTTCGTCGGGCTCGACAATTTCACCGACATCCTCACCGACGAGGACGTCTGGTTCCGGCTCCAGACCACGGCGCAATTCGTGATCTGGTCGGTGGCACTACAGGTGGTCATCGGCTATGGCCTGGCGCTGTTGATCAACTGCCAGTTTCGCGGTCACAGCTTCTGGACCACGATCATCCTGCTGCCGATGATGTTGTCGCCGGCGGTGGTCGGCAACTTCTGGACGCTGCTGCTGCAGCCGCAGATCGGGCCCTTCAACTACGTGATCAGCCTGTTCACGGGGGTGCCGCCGAGCTCGTTCAGCATGACCGGACAGGTCTCGCTCGCGTCCTGGACCATCGTACTGGTCGACACCTGGATGTGGGCGCCTTACGTCATGCTGATCTGCCTCGCCGGGCTTCGCTCCATTCCCCACTACATCTATGAGGCGGCCGAAGTCGATCGCGCCTCGCCCTGGCGGCAATTCTGGTCGATCACGCTGCCGATGACGGTGCCGTTCCTGATGCTCGCCGTGCTGTTCCGCGCAATCGAGAACTTCAAGATGTTCGACATGGTCAACCTCCTGACGTCGGGAGGCCCGGGATCGACCACGGAGCTCGTGTCGATCACGCTGAAGCGCGCGGCATTCGAGAAATGGCGCACCGGCTATTCCTCTGCGCTCGCCATCATCCTGTTCGTGACCGTGTTCGGTGCCGCCAACATCTACGTCAAAGCGCTCAACAAGGTGAAGCAACGATGACCGCCGCACTCGCCAAGTCAGTCCTGGCCAAGTCCACCGCTCATTCCATCGTCGAAGCCTCGCCGCGTTCGAAGGCCGTGGCAGGTGGCCTCGTCATTCTCTATGCCGTGATCACGATCCTGCCGCTACTCTGGATCGTCGCTACCGCATTCAAGTCGCAGAGCGACGCCATCGCCTATCCGCCCAAGGTGCTCTTCGAGCCGACCCTCGAAGGCTATGTGAACCTTTTCACCGTGCGCACCCGCCAGACGCCGGACTTCATCGCCAAGCTGCCGCCGCCGGAGACGTGGTACGACAAGCTCGTGCGCCAGCGGGACATGGTCATTGCCGGACCATCGAAGGTCGTGCCGCGCTTCGTGAACTCGCTGATCATCGGGTTCGGCTCGACGTTCCTGGCCGTGTTTCTGGGCACGCTCGCGGCCTACGCTTTTTCGCGCTTTCGCATTCCCCTAGCTGACGACCTGCTGTTCTTCATCCTCTCGACGCGAATGATGCCGCCGGTCGCGGTCGCGATCCCGATCTATTTGATGTACCGCCAGCTCAATCTGACCGACACCAGGCTCGGAATGATCCTGCTCTACACCGCCGTGAACGTCTCGCTCGCGGTCTGGCTGCTCAAGGGGTTCATCGACGAGATCCCGCGCGAGTATGAGGAGGCCGCTCTCGTCGACGGCTACACGCGACTCCAGGCCCTGCGCAAGGTGGTATTGCCGCAGGCCGTCACGGGAATTGCGGCAACCGCGATCTTCTGCCTGATCTTCTCGTGGAACGAATACGCCTTCGCGGTTCTCCTGACGAGCGGCGAAGCGCAGACCATGCCGCCATTCATCCCATTCATCATCGGCGAGGGCGGGCAGGATTGGCCGGCGGTGGCTGCCGCGACCACGCTGTTCGTTGTCCCGATCGTCCTGTTCACCGTGTTGTTGCGCAAACACCTGTTGCGCGGCATCACATTCGGAGCTGTGCGCAAATGAGCGGTTCTGCGGTTGCCAAGGGCGGAGTGTCTCGCTGGTTCCGTCGTGGGCCTTGGGAGGCCGGCGCGATGACCCTGATCGGAGGCGGCATCATCATGTTGGTGCAGCCCTGGACGATTGATCTGTACAGCTATTCCTTCGTGACGATCCTCATCGGCACGGTCGGCTACGTGATCGTGAGCCATTTTCCGGAATAGGGCGGTCAACATGGCACAAATTCGCGTCGAAAACCTGCGCAAGTCGTTCGATCAGTTCACGGCCGTGCAAGGCTCGAACTTCACGATCGACGACGGCACCTTTTTCGCGATGCTCGGGCCCTCCGGCTGTGGCAAGACGACCACGCTGCGCATGATTGCGGGCCTCGAGCTGCCGACCGAGGGCAAGGTCCTGCTCGACGGCGAGGACGTGACGTTCCGCCGTGCCGCGGCCCGCGACATCGCCTTCGTCTTCCAGCTTTTCGCGCTCTATCCGCACATGAATGTTGCCGACAATATCGGCTTTCCCCTGAGGTGCCAGGGCATGGGCCGGCGTGCGGTCCGCGAGCGCGTGCAGGAGACGGCGCGGCTCCTGCGGATCGAGCGTCTCCTGTCGAGCAAGACGTCAAAGCTGTCGGGTGGCGACCGCCAGCGCGTGGCGCTGGGGCGCGCTATGGTCCGGCGGCCCAAGGCCTTCCTGATGGACGAGCCGCTCGGGGCGCTCGACGCCGAGTTTCGGCATCTGATGTGCGGCGAGCTTCGCGACCTCCATGATCGCATTGGTGCAACTACGGTCTACGTGACACATGACCAGCTCGAGGCGATGTCAATGGCGGACCGGATTGCCGTCATGAACAAGGGGCGCGTCGAACAGATCGGCTCGCCGCAGGAGATCTATGACCGGCCCGCGAGCATGTTCGTGGCCGATTTCATCGGCTCGCCGTCGATGAACTTCTTGCGCTTTGAGGGCGGCCTACGATCCGGAGATCGGGCCATCGCCTTCCATGATGCCAGCATCGCGGTCCCTGAGATCCGCGAGGATCGCGCGAGCGCCCCGCTGGCGCTCGGGATACGCCCGGAGCATATCCGTTTCGCCGATGCAGCACCCGTCCGCGGCGAGGTGTTCGGCGCAGAATATCTCGGCACGACGCAGATCGTCACGGTCGACACGGCGCATGGACGCGTCGCTGCCCGGCTGCCCTCCAGCGCGTCGGTGCGGATCGGCGAGACGGTCGGTCTCGAATTCCATTCCGAACGACTGGCGTTGTTCGATGTTGGCAGTGGCATGGCGATCCGGACCGCCAATGAGGGGAGCCCGCGCCATGGCTGACGTCAGTCTGCGCAACATCAGCAAGCGCTTCGGCACAATAGAGGCGGTGCGCGAGCTCTCGCTGGCGATCAATGACGGGGAATTCCTGGTCCTGCTTGGGCCGAGCGGCGCCGGCAAGACCACGACGCTGCGGCTGATCACCGGGCTCGAGAGCCCCGACACCGGTTCGGTCATGATTAACGGCCATGACGTGACGCATGATCCGCCGGGATCGCGCGATATCGCCTTCGTCTTCCAGCAGTACTCGCTGTATCCGCATCTCACTGTCTATGACAATCTGGCATTCCCGCTACGCTCGCCCGCGCGGCGCGTGCCCGAGCCCATCATCCGCAAGCGTGTCGAACAGACGGCGGAGCTGCTGCATATCGCAAGCAAGCTGAACAACCGTGCAACCCGCCTGTCCGGCGGTGAGATGCAGCGGGTGGCGATCGGCCGCGCATTGGTTCGAGATCCCGCGATCTACCTGATGGACGAGCCGCTCTCGTCGCTGGATGCGAAGCTCCGTTCGGAGCTGCGTCTCGAGCTCAAGCGGATCCAGCTCGAGCTTGGCGCGACTATCCTTTACGTGACCCACGACCAGGTCGAGGCTATGACCATGGCCTCCCGGATCGGCGTGATCAAGGATGGCCAGCTCCTTCAGCTCGGCACGCCGCGGGAGATCTACGAAAGCCCCTCCAGCTCCTATGTCGCCTCGCGTCTCGGTACGCCGCAGATCAATTTCCTTCCGGCACGTCTCTTGTCCGACGTGTCGGTGCCGCCGGAAACGGAGACCGTCGGCATCCGTACCGAGCATCTGAAGGTCGGTGCGCGCAATGGCGGACGGATGGTCGGCCGCGTCCACCGGGTCGAGCACCTCGGCGAACAGAATCACGTTCATCTGGACTATAAGGGCGAAATGCTGGTGACGCTTGCGGATCCGCATCAGCAGCCGCTAAAGGCCGGTCAGGAGGTCGAATTGCACGTGGTACATCCGCTCTGTTTCGATCGCGCGGGGCGACGCATCCCCGCGATGATTCTCTAGAGGATCATGTCGATGTCGCTGCAACCTGGGACGTTCAAGTCGTTGATCAAGGTGGCCGCAGAGCAGGTCATCGCCAGTGCGCCGGAGCTGACGCGCCTGGATCAGGCGATCGGCGATGGTGACCACGGAATCAACATGAAGCGCGGATTCGAAGCGGTTCTGGGCAAGCTCGATGCGATCTCCGCGCAACCGCTCGACGAGGCGCTGAAGATGATCGGCAAGACCCTGGTGATGACGGTCGGCGGCGCGTCCGGGCCGCTTTACGGGAGCTTCTTCCTCGCCGCCGGCGAAGCGCTCTCGCACGACAAACACTTGCCGGACGACCTCGCGGACGTTTTCGGCAGTGGCGTGAACGCGGTGAGCGCGCGTGGCCGCTCGCAGGCCGGTGAGAAGACGATGCTCGACGTGCTTGTTCCCGTCCTGGAAACGCTGAAGACGGCGGCCGGCCAGCCGGATCTAATCGCGCGCGTCCGGACCACCGCTGCCGAGGCGGTCGAGCGGACCGCGCCGATGCAGGCCACCAAGGGGCGGGCGTCGTTCCTCGGGCCACGCAGCGTCGGGCACGTCGACCCCGGCGCCCGCTCGAGCTGCGTACTCGTGCAGGCGGTCTGCGCGAGCCTGGAGGGACAGCAATGACCGACACTGTGGGTATTGTGATCGTCTCGCACTCGAAGGACATCGCCAAGGGCACCGCCGACATGGTGCGGCAGATGGTCGGCAGCGAGGTCAAGGTGGCTTTTTGCGGCGGCAATCCCGACGGCGGATTGGGCACCAGCGTCTCCCTGATCATCGACGCCATTAATGATGCCTGGTCTGCCAAGGGCGTCGCAATCCTCGTCGACCTCGGCGGTGCCGAAACCAACAGCGAAATGGCGGTCGAGATGCTGGAGCCTGCGCGGCGCGATCTCGTTGTCGTATGCAACGCGCCGATCGTCGAGGGCGCCGTGATGGCGGCAACCGAGGCCGCAGGCGGCAGCTCACTGGCCCAGGTCAAGGCCGTGGCCGAGGAACTCTCTGCCGACTGAGACGTCGGCGAAGCGATGATGGAAGATGAGCATGCTGGACAAAGCGGACGGACAGAGTTTCACCGGAAATGTGCGGCTGGTGCACGCGGTTGGCATGCACGCGCGCCCCGCGGTCAAGCTGACCAAGCTCGCCAAGAAGTTCCAGGCCCAGATTTCCGTGCGGGTCGCAGGCGCGGCCGAGTGGATCAATGCCAAGAGCGTGGTCAAGATCATGGCGATGCGTGCGGCCCACGGCAGCACGATCGAGATCAGGGCGTCCGGCAGTGATGCGGAAGCCGCCGTTGCGGCGCTGGTCGACCTGATCGCAACCGATTTTCCGGACGGGGCTTAGCAGCATGCAGGGTAGCGCGACAGGACTGGCCTACCGCGGCAGAACCGCCTCGATCGGCTTTGCCCATGGCCCGCTCGTCCGGGTCGGCGCGGACAACAACGGCGAGCGTGTCGCGGGCAACCTGGCTGAAGAGGCGCTTGCTCTTCGTGCTGCGATTGACGCGGCAAGCGGGCAGATCGCGGATCTCGCCGGGATCGCCGGCGGCGAGGCTGCACAGATTCTCGAATTCCAGGTCGCGCTGCTGGAGGATGAGGATTTCATCCAAGCGATCTTCGCATCGATAGGCGATGGCGATCCGGCGGATGTCGCATGGCGTTCGGCGCTCGACGCGCAGATCGCGGACTACAATTCAGCCGCGGACGAATATCTGAAGGCGCGCTCTTCGGACCTCGCGGACCTGCGCGACCGCGTGATCAACATTTTGCGGGGCGATGGGGGCCCGGCGCTGGAGATTCCGAGCGGCGCCGTCGTCTGCGCCGACGATCTGCCGCCCTCGCGATTCCTGGAGATCGACTGGTCCGGCGGCGGCGGTCTGGCGCTCTTGCGTGGCAGTCCCACGAGCCACGTCGCGATGCTGGCGCGCGCGCGGGGCATTCCCATGGTCGTGCAACTCGGCGCCATTCCGGACGTCGGAGCCAACGCGCTGCTCGATGGTGAAGGCGCGACGCTCGAGCTCGATCCCAGCGCGGAGCAGGTTCGCCTGTTCGAGAAGCGGCGCGAAAGCCATCGCAAGAGCAGGGCGTCCGCCCGTGCGATCCTGCGGCGGCCCACCGCATCATGGCGCGGCGAGCGGATCAAGCTGTTTATCAACATCCAGCGCGTCGACGATCTCGAGCATCCCGACGCGCAATATGCCGATGGGATCGGCCTGATGCGCACCGAGTTTCTGCTGACGGAGAGGGGCAGTTTGCCCGATGAGGAGACACAGTTTCAGGCTTACGATGCGGTGCTGCGTTGGGCCGACCAGCGCCCGGTCACCATTCGCACGTTTGACGCGGGCGGCGACAAGCCGGTCGCCGGCTTTACGCTGGACGGCGAAGCCAATCCGTTCCTCGGAGTTCGGGGCTTGCGGCTTTGCCTGGCCCGGCCCGAGATCTTTGCCATTCAGCTCCGCGCGCTGGCACGGGCCGCCGTGCGCGGAAACCTCAAGGTCATGTTTCCGATGGTCACGTCTGCGGCTGAGCTCGAGGCGGGGCGGAAGCTGTTTGCCGATGTCGTGCAGCGCTTGCAGGCGGACGGCATTGCCGCGATGCTTCCCGAGCTGGGAATCATGGTCGAAGTCCCGGCGGCGGCCCTGGCTATTACGAGCTTCAAGACGTCCTTCTTCTCGATCGGCTCGAACGATCTCGCGCAATATGTCCTCGCCTGCGATCGTTCCAATGGAGCGCTTGCCCCCTTGATGGACCCGCTGCATCCGGCGGTGCTCGAATTGATCGCGCGGACCGCCGAGCATGGGCGGCGCGCCGCGATCAGCGTCAGCCTATGCGGCGACATGGCAAGCGATCCGCGCTGCCTTCCCGCATTGCTGAATTGCGGCTTGCGCGAGCTATCTGTGAATGCATCGGCGCTCGCGCAGATCAAGCAGACGATCGACCGGCTGAGCAGCGGAGGGGGCCTTGACTGACACGGCGATCGATGAGCCGGCAGAAGCCGGCGCTGTTGCAGTTTACAAGCGCATCTTCAAGGAAGTGCTGGAGAGCCGCCCCTCGGGCATGCGGCTGCGTCTGGCGCATGCCATTGGGAAGAACCGCAGCTTCGTCAGCCAGATCAGCAATCCCGCCTATCCGGTGCCGATACCCGTGCAACATCTCAATACGATCTTCGATGTCTGCCACTTCCCTCCGCAGGCGAAGACCGCCTTTCTTCGCGCCTATGCACGCGCGCATCCGCGCCGGATCGGCCGACTGACCGAAGGATCGCATGAGCGGACCTTGACGCTGCATTTGCCAGATCTCGGCAGTGCGAAGCGGAACGCCGAGCTCGATGCGCTGCTCCAGGAATTCGCGCGGCGCTTGATTGCCATCATGCGGGAAAAATAAGGCGTGAGGCCAAAGGGAAGAAGCGGGGAGGAGACAATGAAGAAGTTCATCAATTCGGTCGACGGCGTGCTTGCGGAGAGCCTCGACGGACTTGCGGCCGCGCATGCCGATCTCGTCGCGCTTGGGCCGGAGCGGAAATTCGTGCGGCGCCGTGAGCTGAACCCGAAGAAGGTCGCACTCGTCTCGGGCGGCGGCAGCGGGCATGAGCCGCTGCATGCGGGCTTCGTCGGCTATGGCATGCTCGACGCCGCCTGCCCGGGACAGGTCTTCACGTCGCCGACGCCGGACCAGATCGTCGAGGCCGCTCAGGCGGTTTCGGGTGAGGCCGGCGTGCTGTTTATCGTGAAGAACTACGCGGGTGACCGCATGAATTTCGAGATGGCGGCCGAGATCGCCGAGGGGCTCACAGCGACCATCGTCACCGACGATGACGTCGCGGTCGAGAACTCGACCCACAGCATCGGGCGTCGCGGCGTGGCTGGCACGCTCATCGTGGAGAAGATCGTCGGCGCGGCGGCCGAGAAGGGCGCCGACCTCAAAGGCTGCGTTGCGCTCGGCGAGCGCGTCAACGTGCGCACGCGTTCGATGGGCGTGGCGCTGACGAGCTGCACGGTCCCGGCTGCGGGCACGCCGACCTTCTCGCTCGGCCAGGACGAGATGGAGATGGGGGTCGGCATTCACGGCGAGCCTGGACGCCGCCGCGTCAAGCTGGAGCGGGCAGACGCGATCGCGGACGAGATGACGACGGCGATCGCGCAGGATCTCGACGCGCGCGACGGGGCCGAGGCCCTCCTGCTCGTCAACGGATTTGGCGGAACGCCAACGATCGAGCTCTATCTGATGTACAACGCGGCGCGCCGGATGCTCGAGAAGCGCGGCTTGCGCATCGCTCGCTCGCTGGTCGGCGGCTTCGTCACCTCGCTGGACATGGCCGGGTGCTCGCTCACCGTCAGCCTGCTCGATGCTGAGACGACCGCGCTCTGGGACCATCCCGTGCGCACGGCGGCATTGAAATGGTAATCGCGGTTGTGAGCGGCAGGTGATCGCTTTCGCGCCGGCGAAGGATCAGCGGCGACGGCCCACTCCCGCTTCGGATTGTGCCAGTCTTCCCTCACTGAAACTTGCCGCGTCTCGCGGACACGGCGTCTCTTTCGCATTGACTGGGAAGCGTCGATGCAAAGTGTGTTGCCTCAAAGAAAACGCAGCGATTTGGAAACGTACCCCTTGACGCCGATGTCGATCGCGGTTGCCACGAATACAGGATCGTCGTTGACGCTAAACATCACGATGCGCGCTTCGGCATCTCTTCCGAAGATCTGTCGAGCGAGCTCCATGCCGGAGACGGATGGCAGGTTGATGTCTATGGCGCAGACCTCAGGAGGTCCGGCAATAAAGGACGCCAATCCACTGGCCGCATCTGCCGCTCCTGTGACGATGAAGCCTGCCTCGTCGGCAAACAAGGCCTGGCAAGCAGCTATGATGATGGGATGATCGTCGACGATCAGTACTCGCATCAGGCTCCGTGCAGCGATATTGGTGGCCTAGACGATGTTGCAGTAACGCGCATCGCAGGCGGACATTACCGACGGATTACGACCGCGAGGCCCGCGCGGCCTCAACGTGCTGAAGGGATGCCGAGAATGATTGTTCTCACCATGCGTTGAAGTTGGTGACGAGTTGCTTATCCAAGGACAAGCTTTCCATGCCACTGGCAAGCAAAATACCGCTTCGGTTATGGTGTCCACTCCCGGGCATGTTTCGTTTGTGGTGCAAGAAGTGCCCGATCTCGTGCGCCATTACACCAATGAACGCTTCGCCAAGATCGAACACGGGTGGATTACCTTGGTCAACAACCACGAATACCTGCTCATCAGGTAGATACTCCCCAGCCGCCTCAGTATCCATTGCAGCATAATCACCGACCAGAAAGCAGGTGAGATCGGCGCCGTGCCTCTTCAATGGTGCGATATCCTTTCGAAAAACATCCCGCGAGATTTTTGGTCCTAAGGCTTTCTGGACCGTAATCCATTTGGCATCGACCAGCGTGAAAAAGATGTTCGTCTGAGCCCCGAAGACCCAGTTCAGCCTGGTGAGGAACCAGGGCACGTCATCCGGCGTCCATTTCGTGGCGTTGATGACTTTGCCTGACTGATCGAGCTGCTTGAGAAATCTGAACGCGATCGTGAAGTCTTTGCGCTGCAGAATGGCGACCTCCAACTTGATGGCCGTGTTGCCGCGCGCGGCTTTGAGTTCCGGAATACCTACACCTTTGGCAACGACCTTGAGGCCGCGCGCACTGCCATCCAGTCGCGCGGTGCCATACAGCGCTGTACGCAGGCGCAGCAATTGATCATCGCGCTCCTGACCTTTTTGCTCTCCATAGCGACTGTTGATGTATTCCTGAGCGACGCGTTCGACTTGCTCGAAGCGCACATCCTCAACCTGTAACCGGTCGCGATCATACGATAGGTGAACGTCCTTGCTGTCGCGCAGGCAGACCAAGTTGAAGCCTCCCGAGGAACGATCATGAAGCTTTGCGCCGCGTACACACCAGAATCCTGCAAGAACTGAGCGAAGCTTGCCATAGCTTTTCCAAACCTTAGATCACGATAGTGTCGAGCCCGGACCACCGCGCCGGGGATAACTATCCGTGACCATTGCTCGCCGGTTGAGCCAGCAACATACTGGAAATTAGCCATGCGGGGCAATGCGCTGGCGTCGATTTTGCGGTCTGGACTTCGTTGGTGGTTGCGAGGGCGAGCGAGTTGTACGTGGAGTGGAAGCTATTCTGACTGCGGATGCCGTTAGCTATTCACGCCTTATGGCGGTGACGGGCGCGGCGCGCTAGCGACGCAGAAAACCGTCTGCCAAGACGTCGTAGACTCAACGATTGCGAGCCACGGCGGGCGCATCATGAAGACCACCGATGACGAGTTGCGGTTCATTAGGTATACTGGCGATGCGTGCCGCCTGCTCTTCGACGGAACCATGCCTGGCGTTGGCGACACATGGAAACGCAGCAACACAACTGCCGATTTTCATCGGGGAACATCATACGCTCCCGGCTGGATGCGGGCCGCACGTGAAGGAGAATCCCGGCAAATCTTCCCGACTACACCGGCCGAAGTCCAGTTAGGAGTAACCTGCCGTTTCTTTTGCCGGAGCGTAGTCGGACGACTATTGCTCAACCACGCAAGGAAGGTAGGTCATGCCACTGACCGAAGGCGACGTCCTGGACACACTCAGCGACTCGGTTGCGCTTGGCATCGAGTTTTACGTCGACAAGATCCATATCAAGGGCGAATACTTGACGACAGTTCGCGATCACATTCGTGTCGGTAATATATTGGTGAAGGGCGGCACTCAGGATCTCGCCTTCTACGATCAGGCCACGGATATTCTCTTGACGCAGAAGAAGTCGCCTCCCGCAAATGATAGCGATCGGGCGCTACTCCTGCATGAATGCGTCCACGCCATGATCGACGTCTATGATCCTGACGGCGCTGTTACGCGCCACATGGGCGAACTGGCGGCCTACCTCACTCAAACGACATATAGCGTTCGCAGGAATCCGTCGTCTAACCGCAACGGCACCGCCCCCTGGGACAAATTCTGGTGCGACCTCTACGCCACGGTGCGCGCCAACAAGCTCGACACCAGCGCGGGCAATGGCGTGCGGATCCCGTCGGCGACGCTCGAAAGTCTGCGCCGGCAACTCGCTGCGCTGCCTTTTGTGAACTATGGAAAGTTCGCTAAAGAGGCGACCGGCGTGTCGGATGGGCTGATCCGCAGGAACTTATTTCTGTCGAGCGATGAACCTGTATCCATGCGATCATCGAGCGTTTCCCACGAAGCTTACGTTGATCCGAGCGATGACTATTTGATACGCACCCTGATGGAGGCCTACGCGAGCACCGATGTTAGAGGTTATGGCAGCCGCCTGCGCCGGCTACGTCGTGATTTTCTCTATTGCTCGCTGTCTCGCGCCTATGAGCTCCGGAAGAGGTTCTCGGTGCGGAAGCGTGGAGACCGGCTCTCCGAACTGTTTCACGATCGCCTGTCGCATGGCGGCCGCGCAATTCTTCTCCGTGTGCTTGCGCTGCGAAGCTGACCAGCACGCTGGACAAGTCGGAAAAGCGCTCTCGAGAGGAAGAATGCGCTACCGCACCGCGTCGAATTCTCGGTGTGTTGGTGCATCATTAAGTAGACTCCCGACCACGCCGTTGCTGCGGATTCTAGTCCAGGTGCCTTGTGCGCAGATCTTGAAGGTCCTTTTTCAATGCCACCAGATCCAGCCCGCGAGGAAAAGTGAGGCGTCCAGAGCGGATCACGAGCCGGACATACGGATACCGTTCTTCGGCAAGCATCGGAGAACTAATCTTGTACTTGTGCCAATCTTCGACGATGTGTGCCTGTTGTTCGACGTTGTATGAGTCCCAGCTATCCCCGGGCGTGTAGTCGTAGCCGGCACCGACCGTCTGCGCCCAGAAGGAGCGTGCCATTGTCCAGTTTGAATCGTTGAACGCCTGCCACACGTGGGTCATTTCGTGCACGAAGAGGTCGCAAATGCGACCGAAGTCGTCGCACAAGAGGCCGAAGGTGGGGCTAGGCGATGCCAGGTTACTGAACGCGACATTGCCAAGATTGATGGCATACCGCATGCTCGGCACCATGGGATTGCTTCCTCTAAAGAATGGTCCATCGTTCGTCCACGGTCTTCCGCCTGCTCCCAGGCCATTGGTAATCGCGATGGTCTCCCATGGCGGCAACGTCGGGCCAAAGACGTTGCGCGCGAAATCCCGTTCGCTGACGTCTAGGACGCGCGCGAAGTCGGGTCGGCTTCCTCCACATTCCGGCGGGGTCGGAGCCGCTGGGGTGGGCGCAACCGGTGGAGTGGGCGCAATCGGTGGGGGAGGCGGCGTACCTGGCGGCAGATAGATGAATCCCCCTCGCCATCCACCTTTCCCGCCGGTCGTACCGGATGAAAACGCAAAATTCTGGCGGTCGGGCGACATCGCGCGGCAGCCTACATACTCGGCCAGGTACCAGTTCACCGTAAGCGGAGCTTTTCTCCCATTTGATTGACTGGTTTCGCTTCGGCTTTCGCTCTGCGATCCTTGGCTTGTCAGAGAGCCGAGAGGAGACTGAAGGCGATGGAACAATCGGGGGAGGAAGCCGAAGCTGCTGGCTTTGTGGGGAAGCTTACGCGCCGGACGCGTTCTGGAGGCCGGTTATGGTCTGCGGAGATCAAGGGGCGCGCTGTTTTCGAGAGCATGAAGCCCGACGCCCGGGTATGTGATGTCGCACGGCGTTACGGTGTGAAGGCCCAGCAGTTGACGACGTGGCGCAGATTGGCGCGTGCTGGCCGGCTCGCATTGGTCACGGACGACGCGGCGGATTTCGTGTCGATCGAGCTGAGCGATCCAGTGGCGTCAGGCAAGAGCGAGGGGCCCGTCGAGATTACGATTGGCAAGGTTTCGGTCCGCCTGGATGCGGACGTGTCGGCGGTGCGGATCGCGGAGATCGTGACTGCGATCGAGCGCGGCGCATGATCATTCCGGCGCAGGGACTGCGGATTGTGCTTGCTGTGCGTCCTGTTGACTTCCGGTGCGGGCACGACGCGCTGGCCGGTCTTGTGCAAAACACGCTTGGGCTCGATCCGCATTCGGGCCTGATCGTGGTTTTTCGTTCGAAGCGCGCCGACCGGCTGAAGATTTTGCTATGGGACGGCACGGGCCTCGTTTTGGTCTACAAGCGCCTTGGCCGCGATGGTCGTTTCGAGTGGCCGCAGATCAGCGACGGCGTCATGCATCTGACGCGCGTGCAGTTCGAAGCGCTGTTCGATCACCCATGTTGATGCCCCTCCTTGTTAGGCTGACAGATTCTTAGATCAAGTTGCGCGATGACGTGGTTTCGAAGGTCTCCGATGGCGTGAAGAACGGATGGTGTATTCGGGAAGAGATAGGCGCCGCTGGGCTGGCGATCAATTAGCAAACGCTTGGTTCGGATCTGAACATAGAGCCAGTTTACTGGAATCTCGAGCCTTCGGGCCAGTTCGGGCGGGCTGAGGTATGAGTCGTCATGCTCCCATCGGCTGCGCTGGGCAGTTACCTTGATGGCGGCGGCACGACGGAGCCGCCCAACGGTGATAGGCAGCACCTTATCGGCGCAACGGGGAGAGCGGTGACCTTCCCGAGTAAGGATTGTGGCGATCTTGTCGTCTGGGACGCCGTCGCGAGCGAGCGTCAGAAGGCGTTCCCGCATCTCTGTGCCTCGCGTCAATCTGGTGACGGAGTTGACGCTCATCTTCACTTCGAGCTCCGTCACGGCGCCTCCCCGCCAGACGATCCTAGCCAGGGCCAAGTCGCGCTCACCGCGGTCGAGAACGACCTTTTCGATGAGACATCGCAACAACGCCTTGCGATGCGCATCCGAGATAGTCTCGTCACCCCATATCTGCGGGAGGCGGCCGGTGAGGCTGATGACCTTGTCGTTGAGCTCCTTGCTTATGGCCACTTGTGTGATGGCTTTGGGCGGCGTCTGTCGGGCAAGCGCCTCTTCGGCGGCGCGCACGTCGTTTAGCGCCGCTTCCCATCGACGCTCGAGTTCCGAGGCGACCAACCGATTATCTGGATCAGCTCGGTTGAACTGCCGTTCGGCGAGCGCCGCCGTGTATCGCTTGCGCTCGAGCTCTCGTTCTGCACTGGAGCGTAGCGCATTGTTCGTCTGCTGCTGCACCCGGCGGGAGCGCGACAAGGCATCGAGTTCGGCCGGCGCTAGTGCGGTTAGGAATGCGTCGCCAACGGCTGCATCGATATGGGCGGCGCGGATGTGTTGGCAGGTTGGCTGACCTTCCTGGGTACGCAGGTGATTGCATACATATTCGCCGCCGCCCTTGTAGCGGACGTACATCTTATGGCCACATCGTGCGCACCAGGCAATGCCGTGGAGCAGGAGCTCGCCATTGCGAGGCGCGCCGCGGGTTTTGATGCGCATGTATTCGGCTCGGTTATCTCTGATGACGGATCGGATTTTTTCATAAATTGGCCAGTCGATATAGGCTGGATATCGATCTTTAACGACGATCCGCCACTCCTCCATCGGCCGCGGAGCCTTTTGTGGCAGGGCCCCCTCCCGCTTCGGCGGCCGGAAGCGGGTTCGTCCATAGACAAAGGCGCCCGCGTATGCGGGGTTCTTCAAGATCGCCGCGACGGCAGCCAGCGTCGCGCGCGTCCAGCACAAATCGCCATATCGATCACGACGCGGCAGTTCCAGGTCACGCTCGTTCAACGCTCGCATGACCTTGGCAACGCTGCGCAGCTGCAGGAATAACTGGAAGACGAGACCGAGCCGCCCTTGCACGGCCATGTCGGGATCCTTAACGACCACACCGCTCGGGTCCCGCATCAGCCCGATTGGCAGCATAACCGCAAGTTCGCCGCGTTCGGCTTTGGCCAGCAGGCCGGCGGTCAGCCGGCTGCGGATCGTATGTAGCTCAAGCTCGGAGATCGAACCCTTCAGCCCGAGAAGCAACCGTCCGTTGGGAGTGCCCGGATCATAGACACCATCGCGGTCGGCGATCAGGCAGCCACGTAGACCACAGATATCCAGGAGCGGATACCAGTCGGTACAATTACGCGCCAAGCGGGTCACGTCGATCGACAGGATGAGTCCCACTTCACTCAGGCCAACACGGCCAACGAGTTCCTTGAAGCCGTTACGCTGTGCTATAGACGCGCCGCTCAACCCGAGATCGGCATCAATCACGTCGATGGCCGCCTCACGCCATCCGAGTTCGCGGGCGCGCTGGCGAAGCGCGTATTGAAGGCGCAGGCTCTCCTGATTGCTTACGACCTGATGGGGCGTCGACTGCCGGATGTAGACTACGGCTTTGCGCGCCAAGTGGCTTGGTGTGACCAGCTCGGACTTCATGAGGGATCTCCGCCAAAATTGCGGCGACGTCTTCGACGATCTGGCGTCGGAGCGCGGGCGTCAGCGTCGACCAAAGATCGGCTGGATCCATGCTCATGTGCGTCGGGACAATCCGCTGTCGATAAAAGCTCGAGTAGAGCCTCCATACTCAGCTTAATCTGATTTGCCTCTTGCTCATAATATTCGATTGCGGTTGCTTGAATCAGAAGACTGCTTCCTGCGCGATACTCAACTTCATACGAAGCGGGAATGCCTCGGCCTCGCTGACCGATCTTCCTAATCACTCGATATGAGCGCCCCCACAAAGGATGGTGGGGGTCCCGAACCTCGACCACCTCCGGAAATGATTCGTCAGACTCACTATCAGGGACATTCCTCAATCCCCTCGTTTGAAGGGCTGAACTGGAAGCGAGTGGGCGAACGGATTGTCGCGACGCCAGCTGCGGCGAACTGACTCAGACCCGACAACCTGTTTCGCGCGGGGCTTTGGGATGATAGCTTGCGGATGTGCCGCCGTCCCCCTTTGATCCCGCCCGTCTTGCAGCGCTGCCCGCCGATTTGCGCGCGCTCTTCCGCGCGCAGGAAGCGATGATTGAAGCCGAGCGTCGTCGCGCAGACGATGAATGCTCGGCGCGCCTTCATGTCGAGAGTGAACTGGCTGCGTCCAAAGAGAGCGTCGAACGCCTCGAACTGCTCGTGAAGGAGTACGAGCGCGCACGTTTCGGTAAACGCTCGGAAAAGTTCAATCCCGATCAGATGCAACTGGTTCTCGAGGACATCGAGATTGCCATCGCCGAAGTCCAGGAACGCCAGGACGATCGTGCGCGCCGCGCCGGCACGGCGCCGTCCAGCCGCCGGACCAGGCGCGCTGCCCGTGCCTTTCCCGCGCACCTGCCGCGCATCGAGCAGGTGATCGAACCCGAGAACCTCGAGTGTCCCTGCGGCTGCGGCCGGATGGTCCAGATCGGCGAGGATCGCTCCCGCCGTCTCGATGTCATGGCCGCCCAGTATCGTGTGATCGAGACGGTGCGACCGCGCTACGCCTGCGCAAAGGGCTGCACCGGTGTTGCTCAGGCGCCGGCGCCCGCCCATCTCGTGGAGGGTGGCATCCCCACCGAGGCGCTGCTGGCGCAGGTGGCGGTCGCCAAGTTCAGCGAGCACATGCCACTCTATCGTCAGTCGCAGGTTCTGGCTCGGCATGGCATCTTCATCGATCGCGCCGTTCTGGCAGACTGGATGGGAACGGTCGCCTTCCACCTCGCGCCGCTGGTCGAGCGCATGAGCGTCGTGATGAAGCAATCGGGCCGCTTGTTCATAGACGAGACCAGGGCGCCTGTGCTCGATCCGGGCCGGGGCCGAACGAAGACCGGCTATCTGTGGGCTGTCCTGCGCGACGATCGCGGCCACGGCGGCGCTGATCCACCAATCGTGGTCTACCACTACGCGCCAGGACGCGGTGGTGACCATGCTGAGCGCATCCTCGAGGGCTTCGACGGCATCCTTCAGGTCGACGGATACCAGGGCTATCATCGGCTCGCACGGCCCAAGCGCAAAGGCGGCGTGCCGCTGCGGCTGGCCGCATGTTGGTCCCACTCAAGGCGCAAGATCATCGCAGCGACTCCGAAAGCCGGCTCACCCATCGCCGAAGCCGTTCTCGCGCGCATCGCCGCACTCTATGCGATCGAGAAGGAGATCCGTGGCGCCGACGCCCCGGCTCGGCAAACGACCCGTAACGAGCGATCACGGCCGCTCGTCGCTGAACTCGAGAGGTTTCTGCGCGAGCAAGCCGCTCGCCTGTCGCCGGGCAGCGAGATGGGCAAGGCGATCGCCTATCTCCTGAACCATTGGGATGGCCTCACCTTGTTTCTCGACGATGGTTGCGTTGAGATGGACACCAATCCCGTCGAAAATCAAATCAGGCCGCTGACTCTGACGCGTAAAAATAGTTTATTTGCTGGTCACGACGAAGGTGGTCGTTCATGGGCGCGCATAGCTTCGCTCATCGCCACCTGCAAAATCAACAGCGTGGAGCCCTACGTCTGGATGAAAGCGACGCTCAAAGCGATCGCAACCGGTCACCCGCAGTCCCGGATCGACGAGCTCCTGCCCTGGTCGTTCGGCCGCACCTCGTAATTCTCCGTCGTTGCCGCCTCCATACCCCCCGCCAACGATTTGCAAACACGTTGATCAACAGACTGCAATCCCCACGCCAAACCTTTGCGAATGGGACGCGAACGTCGCTTACAGTTCACCTGCCGTGTGGCTTGTTGGAAATCGCGCTGTTTGACGAGCTTGATGCCCGGAAAATTGAACTCGATGAGGTCCCAAGGGTCGATGCCGATCCGCTTGGCGAGGGATATCCAGGTCTCGCCTGCCGTCACCGCATGCCGGATTCCTGCTGGCGGTACATAGCTTTCGACGATAGGCTTCAAGGGCCTTTCCTGGTTCGGCAATGTGAGATCTCCCCCCTGCTGGTTCCTGCGGAACTACGCGGTCTCGCCACCAATACCGTGGTCGCCGCTACCTCGAGGCGGTTCGATAGTTCCATTCATCCGAGCCACGGACTGGCAGTGGCAAATCGAGGAGCCTCATTCGTAGCTTGGAGGCGTAGACACGGAGCAATGCCGAACGAGCAATATCCGCTTTAGCGCCTGCCTTTCGACTTCGAACCGAGCAGATCATGCGTTCCGCTGATGCTCACCGTTCCCGAGCACTCGAAACCACCGAAAATTCCGCAGGAGCCGGTGACCGTAACGCGCAAGTCTTTGCGTTGGTACATGTCGACCGAAATGCCCACGCGCGAAAAGTCGTTCGCGCTGTTCGGCAGGATCAGATCGATGTGCTCCGCGGCCCATTGCGGTATATGCTTGTTGCTCTTCCAGAACAGTTCATTGCCGGCGTGATGCACGAAGTTCGGCCCGACCGTAAGCGCACCGTCCACGCCCTCGAACACGAAGCCTGTTTCGTCGATGTGCACGTTCACCCGATCGGGTGCTACGGCGAAATGCAGCGAGGTGATGTCCTGGGGCTGCGGGTCCTTGCCGAATTGCGAGCTGTAAGCGTCGCTCCATTGTCCGCGGTCGCGCCCGAGCCCGAAGCCGTGGCGGCCCGGAAGATCCCGCGTTGAGAGTGGCTTGTCGGACAGCTTTGGGCGCCAGATCTCCCGAAACCCCTTGCCGATCGTTGCCGCCATCGACAGATCGAGGGCCCAATGCGACGCCTTCTCCGGGCTTTGCCCTTCGGCGAATGCGTCGAATCCGTCCGTCGTCTTGGCAATGCGCAGCTTCTTGATCAGCTCTTCCCAGTCCTTGGGCAGGAAGGTGACGCCATCGAGCGTGGTCGTCGCGGCAGCGACACCATACTTCTCGAGTTGGTGTCGGATGTAGGGCTTCTCGTCATAAAGGCGCACATCCGGGTTGGGGCCGGCAAAGTAATTCTTCAAATCGATCTGCGGCCGAAGCATGGTCAGTCGCGCCGCGATCTTCCGGTAAGTGTCGGTCGTCGTCGGATCAGTCGTCGTCATGGAACGCCCTCCGAGCCAATCCTTGCCTCAGATTGGTCTCACCCGAACGGGCTCGGGTTCAATGCCGGCTCGCTCGATCAAGCTGCCGCCCGGCCCAGGTCATTCGAATTCCTGGCGCGCCAGCGCCGTGACTGTTTGAACCTGCCGATCGGAAATGGCGACCACCATCCGTGGGGTAGTGTGAACAACGAGGACGATCAAATGTCACTGCGGAGCAGGGTGTTAGACGTACTCAGTGGCCCGGCGGTCGCACGCATGCGGTTCCGGTTTCCGATCCGCGGCAGCCATGTGACGATTGCGCCGCAAACGTTCCATCACGTCGCCCGCGCTATCCGGTTGGGGCAGGTCACCGTCAGACCTCCGACGGATCTCGCGGCAGGCGTTGCTGCACAATACAACGATGTCGCGAGAACCAGGGCGGACGGCACAGCGGTTGCGGCGAACACGCTGGAGGTCGTGTCGGCGACGGGGCGGCTGGACGAGGCCTATATCGTCCACGAAAGCCTGCATGCGGCATATGATCTGTTGCGTACCGGCCTCGATGCCAATGCGGAAGAGGCGTCTGCGTACGTCTGCACGGCGCTCTATTGCCGCATGACAGGCCTGCCCCGCCCGCGCTGGGCCAACGGGCCGATCTACGCCAATGCCGCAGAGGTCGCCCGAACGCTGCTGTCCCAGTATCAGAAGGGCGATCCCGGGATTCCCTGGGTCGGCGAGCATGAATGGAAGATGCTGCGTGCAGGTGTTGGCCTCGATCCGGTCTATGCCAGCGGACCCGGCGGTATTCTCACGGGATGGCTCCTCGGCCAACAATATACCCACGACGGCTAGAGTGACGGGGGCCGCATCCGTTTCAGGAAATGGCAGGAGCTTCCAACTCCTGCCGTGCATCGCCAACGGAGCCGACGCACTTGAGCGCGTCATGCGACCAGCAGGCCCAGCTTGCCGACCATCGCAAGCGAGCGTTGAACACTTTCTCGCGTTGACAGCAACAACGGATCGGCAGGCTTCCCGGCACTATCCTTCTGGTCTACCTGGATGGTCGGGCCGAATTTTTCGGTCATTTCGGCCGTGATCTGGTCGATGGTCCGCGCACCGTCGAGCAATTGCAGAAAATCCCTGGTCCGGTCGTCCTCCAACTGTACCGTCTGGTGGAGGAGGTTGGTGACGAGCGGACCTGTTTGCGCTTGTCTTCGTGCGAGCAGGCTCGCCTGCGGATGCTCGGTAGCTTCCTTCAACAGAAATGGGCGCGACAGCAGGAAAGAGACTTCGCCGCTGCAAGCCAGGATGAACATTGCCTCCGTCAGCACCTTTTCGGCATCATCCGTGTGCCGGCCGCCCAGCAGCGCGCGGGCGCCATCGAGCAGCTCGCCAAATGATAATGCGCGCGGCCAGGACCGGCCGAGACATAGATACGCAGCCTTCAAGAGCGGATTGGTTACCGTGACCCTGCTGCCGTCCTGGTTCTCGAATTCCATCGCGGAATCGTCGGTCACGCAGGCGTCGGGGTCAACCGGGTTGGTCGTGCTCAGCAAATGGAACCTGGTGACGAAATCGAGGTCGATCTGGCGGGATAGCGAAATGCTGTCGTGGCAGAGCAATGTGCGCCGAAAGCCGTTGCCGTCGATGAAGTCCTGATATTGATCGCGCGCCATGAACTCGCTCTCCGGGAAACGCTGCAGCGTCGCGCGAACCTCCTCGGAATAGCCGGCAAGATAGCGTCGCGAGAAATCAGCGTCGCTCAGATATTGCAAGCCGTGGCGGCTTGCGTCTTCGGCAACCTCATGCAGCAGGAAGGCCTCGGCGCCATCATCGAGATCGTCGTGAAATAAGAGCTCGTCGGGGGACTTGAGGACGCGGTTGTACTGGTCGCGCATAACTGCGCCGTGCACCGAGTTGGCCTTCGAGCCGTCGCTCAGGAACTTCAAGATCGCGCGGGCCTGTCCTACCTTCTCCTTCATGTCGGTGAGACGGCGGGTGTGATACCGCATCATGTCGCGGACCAGGTCGCGAAGATGCGAGAACGGGTGCGCGTTGTAGCTGACGTAGCAGACCCCGCGCGGAGCCATGTTCTGCTTGAAGATCATCATCATCTTCTCGCGCACCGCCGGCGGAACCCAGGAATACACGCCGTGCGCTATGATGTAGTCGTATTGCCCGAAGCTTTCGTCGACATTCATGATGTCGCAGTGCAGGAGCTTGATGTTGCTGAGGCCCAATGTGGCGATATTTCGATGGCCGCGCTCGATCGTCACGCCGCTCAGGTCAACACCGACGAATTCGCTGTTTGGATATTGAAAGGCCATCGGCAACAGGTTGCCGCCAACGCCGCAGCCAAGCTCGAGCACCCGGCAACGCTCGACCGGAGCCGCCTGCATGCCGTAGACGGCAGCAATGGTAGCGAGATGGTTCGGATGAGTGAGCCCGTAGACGTGGCCAGGGTAGTAGACCTCGTCGTATGGCGTGGGACCGGTGCTCGGGTGGCGATGCTCGGTTTGAATGTTCATCGTCCTCAACTCCACGAATATGCGAACTTGTCGTTCTCGATCGAGACCCGCGCTTGCTTGACTTCTTCCTTGGCAAGCGACTTGCTGAGGAATTCGCGTGACAGCTCCGGGAGCAGGGTGTTGGTGATGATGTTGTCAATCATTCGCCCGCCGGAGTCCGGGTCGTTGCAACGTGACACAATGTGCTCCACGACCGCGTCATCGTAGCTGAATGCCGCGTTATGGTTGTCACGGAGGCGTCGTCCGATCCGGTCGAGCTGCAACCGAGCGATCCCGGCGAGCATTTCGTCGGATAGCGGGAAGTACGGTATCGAGACGATGCGTCCGAGCAGCGCTGCCGGAAACACCTTCAGCAATTCCGGCCTCAGCATCTTGGCGAGCTCTTCCGGTTCGCTGCGATACTTTGGATCTCGCGAGAGGCCCATGATCAGATCGGTGCCGACGTTGGTGGTCAGGATGATCAACGTGTTCTTGAAGTCGATCCGCCGCCCGTTGCCGTCCTCCATGGTTCCCTTGTCGAACACCTGGAAGAAGATCTCGTGGACGTCGGGATGAGCTTTCTCGACCTCGTCGAGCAGGATGACGCTATAGGGCTTGCGCCGGACAGCCTCGGTGAGGCGTCCACCTTCTCCATAGCCGACATAGCCGGGAGGCGCTCCCTTCAAGGTCGAGACGGTGTGCGCTTCCTGGAACTCCGACATGTTGATCGTGATCATGTTCTGCTCGCCGCCGTAGAGGGTCTCGGCAAGCGCCAGGGCGGTTTCAGTCTTGCCCACGCCGGATGGACCAGCCAGCATGAACACGCCGATCGGCTTCGACGGGTTGTCCAGTTTGGCGCGGCTGGTCTCGATTCGCTTGGCGATCATCGTCAGCCCATGGGACTGGCCGACGACGCGGCGGTTGAGGATCTCCGGTAGCTTCAGCACGGTTTCGATCTCGTCGCGCATCATCCGGCCGACCGGGATGCCAGTCCAGTCAGAGACAACGGACGCCACCGACTGCTGGTCCACATGGGCATAGACCATCCGCTTTTCCGGATTGATGCTCTCAAGCGTGTCGAACTTGCCGCGCAGCTCCGCGCGCCTGGCAGCCGGATCGTCGCCTTCCATCGGTTCGGACAGGATCTCCCGAATGCTCCGGATGTCCTTGACGAGCTCCTGCTCTGCGGCCCAATCGGCTTCGAGGTTCGTCAGCTTGTCCTTCAATGCTGCGATGTCGTTGTCGATCGCTACGATGCGCTCGTCGTCCTCAATCCCAAGATCGCTGTCGCTGACGAGTGCTGATCGCTCAGCTTCACGGGCGGCAATCGCAACGCGTGCATCCTCGATCAGGGCCGGAGTCGCGCTCTGGCTGATCGCCACGCGCGCCGAGGCGGTATCAAGCAGGCTGACCGCCTTGTCGGGCAACTGCCGTGAAGGAATGTAGCGGTGGGACAGGTTGACCGCTGCGACGATCGCGGCATCCGAGATGCGAACGCCGTGGTGCTTCTCCATCGGACCGAGGAGTCCGCGCAGCATGATGCAGCAGGTTTCCACATCGGGTTCATCGATCTGGATCGGCTGGAAGCGTCGTGTGAGCGCGGGATCTTTCTCGATATACTGGCGATATTCTGCCCACGTGGTGGCGGCGATCGTGCGCAGCGTGCCACGCGCAAGGGGAGGTTTCAGGAGATTGGCTGCATCACCGGTGCCGGCCGCGCCGCCGGCGCCGATCAGTGTGTGGGCTTCATCGATGAACAGGATGATGGGGGTGGGTGAGCTCTGGACCTCGTCGATCACCGACCGCAAGCGCTGCTCAAACTCGCCCTTCATGGAGGCACCGGCCTGCATCAGGCCGATGTCGAGCGCACAAAGCCTTACACCGCGGAGCGGTGGCGGCACGTCGCCGGCGGCGATACGCTGGGCGAAGCCCTCGACAACTGCGGTCTTGCCGACGCCAGCCTCGCCGGTGAGGATTGGATTGTTCTGCCGCCGACGCATCAACACGTCGATCAGTTGGCGGATTTCTTCGTCCCGACCAAGGATCGGATCCATCTCGCCCGATTTGGCCTTGGCGGTGAGATCCTGGGAGAACCGGTCGAGCGGCGTCGTCCCCTTGGGACCCGCTTGGGCCGCGCCTTCCGTGACGGCGCCGACCAGGCCCGAACCGTCCATCGGTCGCATGGTCTCCTCGTCGGAGCCGGCCCAGACGGCGCGACGCTCCGCGGCCAGTGCGTCGACGTTGACCTTGGAAAATTCCTGCGAGAGGTTGTTCAGCGTGCGACGAATATCGTTCGATTTCAGGCCTGCCACAAGCAGATGACCGGTGCGGATCTGGGTCTCGCCAAAGAAGAGCGTGGCATAATGCCAGCCCCGATCAAGCAGATCGATGACCGAATTGGCGACGCCCGGCATGTCGGTTTCGTTCTTACGAAAGCCATTGATCACGGCGGCAAGGTCCGACAACAAGCGTGCCCGGTCGAGCTTGTAATGATCGACCGAGAGGCTGAGATCGTTGCGTTCCTGCTGCAGGATATGAAACAGCCAGTGCGCAAGCTCGACGTTGCGATTGCCGGCGCTCTTTGCATGGCGCAGGGCCTGTAAGAGGGCATCATAGCCGGCCCGGTTCAGCTTGCCCGTTACAGCTTCAATGCTGATGTCGGTCACGGCGGCTCCTCCTGCTCAATTCCTCCGCGGATGCGTGCCATCATGCGGAAATTGCCTCAAATTCCATAGCATTAGGCGATCAGCGCGATGGATAGGTTCAAATCGCCGCGGCATTGGCTGCGGCACTCCGGCGGGCTCTCAATCGTTCGCCGAGCTGAAAGCGGGCATCGCGGCGATATTCTTCTGTGGAGGCCCAGTTCGGCGAGACCCAGGTGGTCCATCCAAGTCGCCCACTCTGTCCAAGCCTGACCGGGACGACCTCTCCCGCCGGAATGGCGAGCTCGACCTCCCATTCCAATTCGTCGCCGATATAGAAGAGAACGGCGTCGGCCAGCGGCGCCGACAGGTTGGGTGTTTCGGTCGGCAGGAATTGTTCGTACTGAGCAAAAGTTCTGACAAAGACCCGAACTCTGATCTTGTCCTCGACGCTGAACACACGCGAGCCGAGAAGGGCGTCCTGGCCGAGCCTCGCATGCGTTCCGCCGAGCCGGCTGCAGTGACTTGGGTCGAATGAGAGCCAGGTGCCGACGAATTCGTCGATCTCGACTTTGACGTCGAACAGTCCTTGCAGGAACCGCGTCAATCGTGATGCACACTTCGCCCTGGGCGCGACCAGTCCAGCGAAGCTGAGCTTCGCCATGTCCGGAACCGCATCGCGATCGGCGAAAACATCGGAGCCCAAGCCGGCGAAGGAGCCGACATAGGCAATGAAGCGATCGTCCGCCGGGCGGTCATGCTGCGCGATCGGGCGCGCGTCGGCCCAGGCACGAAAGAAGAGTTGCAGGAAGCGTCCGTTGAGGAGGTCGAGAAAGCGGGGGAAGGCGTCATCCCGCATCAGCCACCAGCTGAGGCTTTCATCGGTGGTGGCAAGGGGCAGGGCGCCCTGCGGGCCCAGGAGGCCGAGAAATTTGACGAGTATCCTGAGCCGGGCACCCTGGTCGTCCACCGCCGCGAGGTTCGAGGCGGGGAACTCCAGATAAGGCACCTGGCCGAGGTCGATATATTCGTCGCGACGCGCGGCACTGTCGCCGATCCGCGGTCGATCCGGGTTGGCGCGCTCGAACTGGCGTAACGTATGGAAGAAATCGAAGCGCCAGGGCTCGGCCTTCATCTGGTCGATCAGCGTCATAGCGGTCTCCGCGTGCCCATGCGCGGTGGCCACCGCATGATCTCGCCGCGCTCCGGCGTCGAGATGACCGTCTGAGTGAAGGTGTTGAAGCCCGAATAGTCGGCGAAGAAGCGCTCCAGTATTGCCCCGAGCAAAAACACGCCGCTGCCCTCAAATGCCTTCTCGTCGAGCGTAACGGTAATCTCCAGGCCCCGTGCTGCGCCGCTACCCGTGCGCTCGCGCACGCGCCGTACGACAGGTCGGCTTTCTATGCTGCGCACGCCGCGGATCTTGCGCTCCGTGGCGTCGTCGAACTGATCGGCGAACAAGGCCAGCATCTCGCGCAGCGCTCCGGCGTTCTTGCCGCCACCGCGTTCGACGAGGCCAAGATAGTTGAGGCTGAGCATGTTGATCAGCCGCCAGCTGACAATCCCACTGTTGGCGATTTCGCTGCGGCTGCGCAGTTGGGCAACCACCGGCTCACGCGGTGGCGTGGGACCAGCGACACACATCAGATCAAGGGAGGTATCGTCCAGCAGCCGAAAGTCGGCGCCGCCCTGGCCGACCGGCAAGTGCTCGGTGAGATGGCGATTGGAGCACAGAGCCCGGACGCTCAGTTCGGCGACGGAGCCTCCGCCACTCAATTCGCCGGGCTCAAGCAGCGACAGGAACATGTCCGTTCCGGTGTAGTCTGAGGAAGTACCGTATGTCTTCTCCTCTACTGTGCGGCGCCGGGGTAAGCGGCGGACGGTGAAATAGAGCCCGTCGACCGATCCGCTGGTCCGGTCGACGGCGGCCGAATAGAGCGGGCGCACGGGCCGCTTATCCTTCTCTGCCGGCAGGTGCGCGTAGACCTCGAGCACCTGGTGCGGTTCGTATTCCAGATAGCGGCTGCGATCTGGCACCACATGGTACTCGTAAGTATTCGACTTGACAGGAATGCGATCGCTCGTTTTCTCGAACAGATTGATCGCCGGTGCAGTATAGAGCCTGAAGGTCTCGGGGCGCACCGAGGCAGCCAGCCGCGAATTGTGTTCATCGAAAGCGAAGACAATATCGATCGATTTGCTGCGCAGTCGCGACATCACGCTGCGTAGTCCCGTTAGGTTTATGCCGAGGAACTTGCGCGGAAACATGAAATATTCTCGCAGCAGCTCCGAGCCGCGAAATATCCGATTGTCGTTAGGGAACAGCGACTCGTTTTCGTCGAAGCCAATTTGCTGCACGCAATCATGGGGCGCACGAGTCACCACCGGATCGCCGAAGTCGTCGAGATGCCGGAAGTAGACTCCCTTGCAATTCGAGATCAATTGCTCGTAGAGCGCGATGGCGTCGGATTCAGCGCCTGAGAGGTAGATCGAAAGTTCGCTCACGCGGCAGCCTGCGAACCAGGTTTCCGGCTTGGCTCGGGCCTCTGCGTCCGGTAGTTCCTCGTCGAGCCGGGCTGCGGTACGATGGGTCAGCGACAGCTTCAGCCCCGCGATGACGTCGCCTCCGACCGGGATCCCGAGCGCCTGCAGAGTGCCCGCTGTGGAGAAATACTCTGCGCTGGTGACGTCGAACGGCCAGAGCACGATGTCGCGGCAAAGTCGAAATCGGCAGGAAAGACTTCGTTCTCTCTCGCGGTAGGTCGCGTCGAAATAGGCGCCGCGTACAATCTTCTTGCCGTCGCGCAGCGCTGGGTCGGCGTAGGGTGGCCGTGCCGTGACGAGCATCGCCGACGGTGTGGGCGCAAGATAGTTGGGTACCAGCTGCTCAAGCAGGTTTGCAGTGAATTCCGGGAATTCGTGCTTGAGCTTGAGCTGAACGCGGGCGGCAAGAAACGCGGCGCCTTCCAACAGTCCCGTGATCATCGGGTCCGAGCGGTCCCGGATGAGGCCGCCGAGGCGCTCTGCGATGCCAGGATATTCTTCGGCGAAATCTCCTGCCTGCTCGTACAGCAATGACAGTTCACGATTGTAGAAATCGAGGAATTCGCGATTCATGCTAAAGTCGATTGATTTGGATGTCGCCGCTGTCGAGGTCGACGTCGGCGACAAATTCCACGGGGACGTTGAGCGGCTCTGCCTTGAGGTCGGCGTGAACGATGAAGCGCAGCTTCAGCTGCTCAGGACCGACCGAGCCGTCGCGACGGACCCGGATCGTCTTGCGATCGAGTCTTGGCTCGTACGTCGTCAGAGTCTCGCGCAGGGCGCCGGTGAGTTCGTCGTCCGTGACCTCGTCGATCGAACGGTGGGCGATATCGGGGAAGCCGTAGTTCAGGATCGAGGTTCGAACGCTATCCCGCCCGCTCAGATCCAAGGTCGATTCCAGAGCAATGGTATTGAGGAGCGTTTCAAGGTCATGGGAGACCTCCCGCCGCAACAACGTTTCCGAGATCGGAAAGCGGCCTGCGCTGCGCCGCCCGGCAATGATCCGCTCACCGAATTCATCGCGCAGATTGAGCTTCTTGCGCGCATCGCGTGCTTCATGAGCGGAGCGAAAGGCCAGCATAAATGGGGGAGAGAGCCGATCCCTCTTTGGAGCAATGGTCATTGACTGTCCCCAAGATGTCCGGCTCGCTATGCTGTTTCGCGGAGCAATAGCTGGTCTCCGGGATGATGTCGCCTCAGCAGGCGGTCGGGCCCGCAACCGGTCAAGTCGAGACTTGCGACCGCAATCGCATCGCCTGGCGCCGGTTCGCGCTTATCGCAACCGGCGCCAGGTAGGGCCGACAATCAGGCCCATTCCTTGTTGGCGGGAACGTCCCAGCCAAACACCGGCGCAGCTCCAGCGCCGCCTTTTTCTGTCTGGGTCTTGTAGGTCATCTTGACCTTCGCGAAGTTCAGACTCACGTTTTCGGTGAGGCGATCTTCACCGTGCGATCCGCCGGTCGATACGCTGGTGACTAGGATGTGCTTCATCTCGATCTTGAGATACTCCAGCGGATTTTCGCCCGCCTTGCGGACCGTGAGGATCGCCGTATCAATGTGCTTGCCGTTCGCGCAGACCTTGAAAAGCTCCGGCGTGGCCTTGTCGACGAAGTGCGTAAAGTGGAGATCCTGGACGCTGACCTTGCCGGCGCCGCCGCCCGAACCGCTGTGGAAAGTGCCTGACTGGCTTTCGCCGAAAGACCAGCTCAAAATATCGATTTCGTCCTTGTGCTTGTCGTCCAGCGACTCGCCCTTGATCGGATCGAGTTTCAAGAAGATGTCGACAGCCATAGCGTAGTCCTCTCAAATTTCTGCGTGGTTACGGTTGCGATGTTGCGGCATCAGGAAGCGGGGCCGGGTAGGCGTGAAACCAGGCTGAGGCCGACGTCCATCGCCTCCAACTGAAAGTGTGGACGAAGAAAGAAGCGCGCGTTGTAATATCCCGGATTCTCCTCGTTTGCGATGACTTCAACCTTCGCAGCGGCCAGTGGCTTGCGCGCTTTCTGAGCTTCTGACGAGAGGGCTGGGTTGGCATCAACGTATTCGTTGATCCAGGTTTGCAGCCAGATCGTCAGCTCATCCTTCTCCTTCATGGATCCGATCTTGTCGCGAACCATGCACTTCAGATAGTGGGCAAAGCGGGACACTGCGAACATGTAAGGTAGTCGTGACGACAAGTTGTCGGACGCGGTGGCATCCACGCCCTTTTCGCCGAAGTACTTCTTCGGCTTGTAGAGTGACTGGGCGCCGATGAAGGCGGCCTTGTCGGTGTTCTTGCGATGGATCAGCGGGATGAGGCCCGCCTTTGCAAGTTCGTGCTCGCGGCGATCACTGATGGCGATCTCGGTCGGGCATTTCAGGTCGACGCCGCCGTCATCGGTCGGGAATGTGTGCGTCGGCAGGTTGATGACTTCGCCACCGGACTGCACGCCGCGGATCCGCGTGCACCAGCCAAATTCCTTGAAGGCGCGGTTGATGTTGACCGCCATTGCGTAGGCGGCGTTGATCCAGCCGTATTTATCGCCGGTGTGTCCGTCCGTCTCCTCTTCGAAGGCGAACTCTTCCACGGGCTCCGATTTCGCGCCGTAGGGGAGGCGGCCGAGCGCGCGGGGCATGCACAGGCCGAGATAGCGCGAGTCGTCCTGATCGCGCAGCCCCTTCCATGCGGCATACTCCGGCGTGTCGAACACCTTACCGATGTCGCGAGGGTTGGACAGCTCGGTCCAAGAGTCCATTCCCATCAGCGTCGGCTCGGCGCCGCTGAAGAAGGGAGCGTGCGCGGCGCCGGCGATCTTGCTGAGATCGCGGAGCAACTGTACGTCGGTTGGGAGGTGGCTGAAATAGTAGTCGCCGA